>OZ242180.1:4597500-5125460 GCA_965205485.1 Candidatus Latescibacterota bacterium | reverse complement strand
GCAACGGTCCACATCGCGCTGAGGCGGCCGTAGGAAGCGTTGAGCAATCCATTGGCGTCGGCCACGGGGTCGCCGCCGTAATACCGGTTGAATTCGGCGCGTATGCGCTCTTCCAGGCCCGTGGTCGCGTTCAGCGGGATGTCAACCCAACCGCCTCCGGTTTCGGCGCTCTCGCGCAGCGCCACCCACATTTCATAGTCCAGCCGTCCGCCCTCCGCACCGTACCGGGGACTGGCGTTCCGAGTGACGGCCGTGTGGAGACTCTCCATGATGGCGGCTTTGGCCACGTCGTCCTGGCTGGAAATCCTGTACTGTTTGTAGGGGTTTTCCCAGGCGATTGGCGGGTCCGTGTCCACCTGTACCCTGGCGAGGACCCGTTCGCCGTCGAATACTTCGTGGATTTCCCGGATGGGGTAGGCGTTGCGCCCGGCGGAACCGTAGAGGGTCAGTTCGCTGCCGGACAGGTAGCCGTTGACCGCTTCTATGTCCCAATTCATACCGGACGCCGCGCCGGGTGTGGTGGGCATTTCGTAGATGCACGCCACGTCGTTCTCGAATTCGATCACGCCGCTTTCCCACCAGCGGGTTTTTTCGTCTCCACCGCCGTAGTTTCTGTAGGGCGGGACCTCGACGGCCTTGGCGTAGCCCATCGCGCGTTGAGGCTTGCTGTCCAGAATCATGCGGACGGCGTTCAGGCCGTGGTAACTGCCCGCCGGATACCGGAGACGCGCGTGGGTGAGCCTTCCCAGGACGCCGGCGCGCGCGATTTTCTGTTTGAGTTGCTCGTTGGGCCAGAGCCAGACGTTCTCGGCGACTTCCCATTTCAGACCCTTCCCGCTTGCCGCGCGGGCGACGGCGTCACCCATGTCCAGCGTAAGCGCGTAGGGAATTTCGGTAATGATGTGACAACCGTGTTCGATGCCCGCAAGCGCCGCCACCGTCTGGCCGTCGGTGGGGAGCAGGACGAAAAAGACATCCGGCTTCTGTTCCTTCAGCAATGATTCGATGCACGTATAGCGCGCCGGAACGTCGAACAACTCACCCGCCGCGTGCAGGGCCGCTTCACGGGCGTCACAGATGGCGCAGAGGTCGTACAGGTGCGAAAGTTTCTTTATCGTTGCAAGGTAGCCTCTGGCGCGGGAGCCGGCTTCGACGCCGACACCGGCAACCGCCATCCGCAGCGTGGCCATGGAATGGATTCCTCAAGTGTGTCCGCGATCAACGCGCGGCCTGGCGATATCAGCCACGGGTTTTTCGTATTCTCGCAGTTTCGTAGTCTCGCAGTCTCGCAGTTTTCTCAATCAGCTTTTTTCAGATATAATCTTCCGCGCGGTCCCGCGGGACGAAACCGAGCACCTCCCTGGCGTGGCCCATATCCACCCAGCAGTATTTGTTGTTGGAAATGCTGTAGAAGATATCGAAACGGAGATCGTCAGGCGCATTGATACAGTCTTCGGTGATCTTCACGACGTCGCGCTGGCTGCACCAGACGGCGGAGAGTTCGGGACTGGCCGGCCGGTCTTCGGCGTTGACCGCCCCGATGCGCAGCGAGATGCACGAGAGCCCGTGTGAGTCCGAGTAGAATCGGCACAGGGCTTCACCCCAGACCTTGCTGGCGGAATAGGGTTCCGTGGGCCAGGTGGGGTGTCTGTGCGTGACGATGGGAATGGGATCGGGAATGTCGTTGTACCGGCATTCTTTGATGGCCCTGTAGGGTTCTTCGGTCTGATAGCCCCAGTTGGTCATGATGGAGCTGGCGTAGATAATCCGCCTGACGCCCGCGAGGCGGCAGGCTTCGAAGACGTTATAGGCGCCGATCACGTTGCTGTTGAGTATGTTGTCCCAACCGGCTTCAGGCCGTGGATCGGCGGCCATCTGGACGACGGTGTCCATGCCGTCGACCGCGTTTCGCATGGCGTCCATGTCCGCGAGATCGGCGAGGTGGAATCTGTCGTCCGGGATGTCGAGCACCCGCCCGTCGGGCGCCCGGTCGGAAGGATAGCGCCTTCGTGCGAGTGCATAGGTGTCGTATACGTCGGGCGACTGGGCGAGATGCTCGTAAATGGCGCCCGGGATCAGTCCGTATACGCCGGTGACGAGAACTTTGCGGGGCGGCATGTCACCTCCATCGAGGGATGTGTTCGAGATAGGACCGGAAAGAGTTGAATATCTGGAAGCACCTGATAAAACGATTAATAATTAACGACTTGTACACACACTTCGGGAAAATTGAACAGGTCAGGTCGTTCCCGCCGCTTTGTTTCCAACGGCGAGTCAAGTTAACGCAAGCACGTGAAATAGGAAAGAGAAAAACCCACTGCTTGTCTCTCGGACGGGTTCCTTGCAGACAAGCTGAAAACCCACGGATTCCGGTCTTCAGACTCCCGTGAATGCCGTCCGAACGACACGCCGTAGCGTACCCGATCCCGGCGCGGCGTTCCGCGCAATCCGGGAGGGGTTTAATTTCGTTGACACACAGCGCGGCCCGTCCGTATTTTACCGTTACGGCTCGCAGGACGGTGCCGTTCCGCGGCATATCCCATGCTCCCGATATCCCCGTCGGGAATCGTGTTCCGTCCCGGACATCAGTTGCCGGAATTCGGCAGTCGAGTCGCATGCCGGATCTCTTCCTCCCGCGGCCATTGCCCCTTTTTCTTCTTCCCAACGGTACCCCGGAGTCAATCAGAAAAATGAGATACAGGCGGATTGTGCTTAAGTTGAGCGGCGCGGCCGTGGCGGGCGACCGGGAATTCGGTTTTGACCCGGTTGCGCTGGAGTACATTGCGGATGAAATCCTCGCCGTTCACAGGCTGGGTGTCGGCGTTGGCGTCGTCATCGGCGGAGGAAACATCTTCCGAGGGATGCTTGGCGCGCAGTGGGGCATCGAAGAGTCGGAGGCTCACAACATCGGAATGCTCGGTACCATCGTCAACAGCCTGATGTTGCGTGGCGTGATGACCGCCAGGAGCGACGCCGAAGTACGCGTGATGACGGCGATTCCCATCAACGCGGTCGCCGAACCGTTCATCCGGCTGCGCGCCATCCATCATATCGAAAAGGGATATGTCGTCATCTTTGCTGGTGGCATCGGCAATCCGTACGTAACAACGGACTATCCCGGCGTGCAGCGGGCCCTCGAAATCCGGGCCGATGCCATTCTCTTCGCAAAACACAAGACCGCCGGCGTCTATACCGACGACCCGAACAGGAGTCCAAATGCGCGGTTGTATCGCAGCGTCGGCTACGACACCGTCGTCCGGGAAAACCTGGGCGCGCTGGACCAGTCCGCGGTGATTCTCGCCCGGGACAACCGGCTCCCCATCCATGTCTTCGATTTTGACAAACGCGGGACCAGGACTTGGACCATGCGGCGGATTCTGGAGGGCGAGGACCTGGGCACGGTGATCGCGCATGGTTCCGACGACGAGTTGGAATAGGAACAGTATCTTAAGACTCCAATACGGGGGTTCCGTACAGATGAAAGTGTTGATCGTGGGAAAGGGGGGCCGCGAGCACGCGTTTGCGTGGAAGATCTCCCGGAGTCCGAGGGTGAGCCGCATCTATGCCGCGCCCGGTAACCCGGGAATGGCCAGACACGCCGCCTGCGTGGATATCGGCGTCGACGACCTGGACGGCCTCGTGGATTTCGCGCAGCGGGAACGCGTCGATTTAACGGTCGTCGGCCCCGAAGACCCGCTTGCAAACGGGCTTGCGGACCGGTTCGAGGCGGTGGGGCTTCGGGTGTTCGGACCGTCCCAAATGGCGGCCCAGATCGAGGCCGATAAGGACTTCGCGCTTCGCCTGATGCACAAGTACGGCATTCCCACGGGCCAATATCGGACATTTACGGACCCGGACAACGCGCGCGGGTTCGTGCGGGACTGGGGAGCGCCGGTGGTCATGAAGGCATCGGGTCTGGCCGCCGGCAAGGGTGCGCTGGTGTGCCATACGGTGGATGAGGCGCTGCGGGCCGTGGACCGGGTGCTCGTGGACCGGGAGTTCGGCGCCGCCGGAGAGAAGCTGGTGCTGATGGAATTCCTCGACGGAGAGGAAGCTTCGATTACCGGGTTTACCGACGGGGAACACGTGGTGTGCATCGTACCGTCCCAGGACCACAAGACCATCGGGGAGGGCGATACCGGTCCGAATACAGGCGGCATGGGCGCCTACGCGCCGGCCCCCGTGGTGACGCGGGAAATGCAGAAGGAGATTCTGGAGCGCGTGATGCTGCCCACGGTGAAGGCGCTCGCCGCCGAAGGGCGGCCGTACAAGGGTATTCTCTATGGCGGCTTGATCATTACCGAAAGCGGACCCAGGGTCATCGAATTCAACTGCAGGCTGGGCGACCCGGAGGCGCAGGTCGTTCTGCCGCTGCTGAAGACCGACCTTGTTGATATCATGGAGGCCGTGTCCGAAGGCACACTCCGGGACCTGGAGATCGAACTGGACGACCGGGCCGCGACATGCGTTGTACTGGCTTCCGGCGGATATCCGGGAGCCTACGAAACGGGCATTGAGATTTCGGGGCTGGAGGAGACGGAAGCCGGCGACGACGTACTCGTGTTTCACGCCGGCACGGCGCGGCATGGCGGGACAACGGTCACGGACGGCGGCCGGGTCCTGGGGATCACCGCCGTCGGTGAGAACATCCAGTCCTCCGTCGATCGGGCATACGAGGCGATCGGGAAGATTCAATTCGAAAACGCGTATTTCCGAAGGGACATCGCACACCGCGCGCTGGCGCGTGCGGGGAACTGAGGCGATTACGGTGCGGTAAATCCGTCATCAATACCGTAGCAGACCGTTCAACCATCACAAAGGAGGAACAGGGTCGTGGTTGGCATAATCATGGGCAGCAAATCCGATGAACCGATCATGCAGAAAGCAGTCCCCGTTCTGGAAGAACTGGGGATCGCATACGAGATGACCGTGTCGTCCGCGCATCGGAATCCCGATCGGACGGGCGAGTACGGGCGCACCGCCGAGGCGCGCGGACTGAAAGTGATTATCGCGGGGGCGGGACTGGCGGCGGCGCTGCCGGGCGTGATGGCGGCGCACACGACGCTGCCGGTTATCGGCGTGCCGATTGCCTCAGGCGCGCTGAACGGGATCGATTCGCTCTATGCGATCGTGCAGATGCCGCCCGGGGTGCCCGTGGGCTGCGTGGGCATCGACAACGCCCGAAACGCCGCCGTCCTGGCCGCGCAGATCGTCGCGCAGACCGATCCGGACGTCAAGGCAAAGCTGGAAGCCTACAAGCAGGCCTTAGCAGCCCGTTGAAAAAGTCCATCCGGGCTACGGCCGGCCCTTGCGGTCGAAATACTGCGTTGCGCTCCCTCGCCGAATCGAGGGATGGGACTCGGTTGCGCGCCTTGTCTTCGGCCACAATGGCTCGGCCTCGCCTGCAGAGCGACTTTCTCAACGGACTGTAAGCGGCGGGATAGTCAGGATGGCTGGCGGCTTTGGATTCAAGGCGCATGCCGTGAGGTATGCGCCTTTTGTTATTGGTGTCGATCGAGGGTTGGCGTCAGGCCGGGGGCGTGAGGCGGGAGGCGTCGGTGAGTTTCCGCACGACAGACCGGGCATCGCCCGTTTTCTTCAGGATAGCCACCTGCCGCTGCGCCCAGGTCGGGCTGGAAGCCAGGTCCAGAGTCCGTTCGAGGTAGGGTACACAATCCAGTTCCTGTGCGGTGGGTATCAGTTGATCGACGAGGCGTATCACGAGTTCACGCGCGGGTTTGAGTTCGTAGGTGTCGGAGTCGACCAGTTCGGCGTCGAGTCCGTAACGGGCCGCGCGCCACTTGTTCTGGCGAATGAGCATGGGGTGGCAGTCGTGTTGGTAGATACCGTGGTCGATGTGGTCGGACAGGTATTTGATGAGGGACTGCATCATGGCCACAAGGCCCAGTGTGTCGTGGAAGCTGCCGGGAATGTCGCAGATGCGGACCTCCACCGTGCCGAATCTGTTGTGGGGGCGAACGTCCCACCAGATTTCCCTTATGGTCTCGATGTAACCCGTTTCAACGAGGTGATTCACCAGCCAGACGTATTCGCTCCAGTTTCGCATCAGCGGGGGCAGTCCGGCGGTGGGCAGGCCGTCCATGATCTTGGACCGCCACGAGCAGACACCCGTGTCGCGGCCTTCCCAGAACGGGCTGTTGCAGCTCAACGCCAGCAGGAGCGGCATGTATCGCAATATGAACTCGCAGATCATCACCGCCTTGTCGCCGCTGTCCACGCCCACGTGCACGTGCAGACCGAACGTAACCAGCTGACGGGCCGTGTCCTGCAGCAGGTCGACCAGGCCCGCGTAGCGTTTGTTGGGCGTGATTTCCTGTTCCTGCCACGTGGAAAACGGATGGGTTGCCGACCAGTAGAGCCGCACGCCCTCCCGATCGGCGATGGCCTCCAGCGCGCACAGTTTCTTCCTGAGGTCCGCCTCGACTTCCTGCAGCGTCATGCAGACGTCTGAGTTGATTTCCACGTAACACTGCATCAGCTCCGGCTTGATCGTTCCTTCCAGCTGAGGTGGAACGCGGTCCAGAAGCCTCTGGCTTGCGCTGCAGAGCGCCATCGTCCGACTGTCCACCAGCGCCAGTTCAATCTCCACGCCGACCGTGGGTTTATGGCTGGGGCTGAAATCCATCCGACTCATCGACTCCCCTCTTTTCCGTGAGTTTTCGGTTCGGACCAGCGTACGACCGCCCGTGCCAGAATCTTCGCCCCAATGCCCAACGCGCGTTCGTCAACGTCGAAATCAGGCGTATGCAGGCCCGTCGACGTCGCCCCGGGAACCGAGCATCCAAGGCGAAACAGACTGCCGGGAACGCGTTTGAGATAATGGGCGAAGTCATCGCCCCCCATGCTGGGCTCTCCGATGTACTGGACCCGGTCGACCCCGAGCAGATCGACCGCGCACTGCCGGACCAGATCGGTGAGGCCCGGATCGTTCATGACCGATGGCGGTCCCGATCTGAATGTGATTTCGATTTCCGTTCCGGACACGCGGGCGACACCCTCCGCAACCTCCCGCACGCGTTCCACGGCCCGGCGGCGTGCGCCTTCGTCGAGGCTGCGTACGGTACCCTTCAGCACCGCGCGATCGGGAATCGCATTGTACCGTTTTCCGGCCGTTATGGAACCGACCGTCAGGACCACGGTATGCCGCGGATCCAGCGACCTTGGCACGGCCACGTATAGCGCATTGATCAACTGGGCCGCGGCGGCAATGGGGTCTCTTGACTCAAAAGGTCTGGCAGCGTGACCGCCGCTGCCCCGGATGAGGACATGCATCTCATCGCAATGCGCGGTCAGGACGCCCGATCGATGTCCGATGGTTCCGGCCGGCCTCGAGGGATCCACATGCAGCGCCAGCATCGCGCCCACGCCCTCGAGCGCGCCTGCCTCGATCATCTCCAGCGCGCCCTGATTCGTTTCTTCGGCGGGTTGAAAAATGGCCCGCCAGGAGACGGGCCAGGGCAGCATTCCGGATTTCCCGGCTGCGTCGAGCGCCAGAGCGGCTCCGAGCACCGCCGCTGCATGGGCATCGTGACCGCAGGCGTGCATCACCCCGCGAACGCTGCTGCGATAGGCAACGGTTTTGGCATCCTGGATCGGCAGCGCGTCCAGGTCGGCCCTCATGGCGATTCCGGGGCCGGACCCGTTTCCGGCCGATTCGGCGATCACGCCCCGGCCTGTCGGACCGGTGCGGAGATTGAAGCCGTCCGATGCCAGTTGTTCTTCCAGGTACCGCGTGGTCTCCGTTTCCTCGCCGCTAACCTCGGGATGGGTATGGAGATGCCGTCTGGTCTCCACCATTCGGTCCTGGTACGCATCGACGGTCCGGTCGAGCTGCAGGGGCCAATCACTTTGAATTGACGTTGACATCGTGTTCATACGGAAAGCGTGCGCTGGATGTGGCTTGGAACGACGTGACCCCGTATAGAAAGAAACGCACCGGAACGGGATGATTCTTCATGCGGCGAATCGGTCGGTTCGGTGCGTCTGTCTTTCGAGCGGACTAACGGGAAATTACCCGATTGCGTCCTGACGGGTCGGTGGAACCATTTCCTCTCGCCGAGTGTACTTAACCCGCGACCTCCCTGGCGATGGCGATGCACTTGGCGGCGAAGGTGTCGTAAGCCGCTCGGAACTCGGCGCTGGTTTTCTGCACGGAGCCGAAATCGGGCCAGTCACCGGGTTCCAGGCCCCGGGTCTGCCAGCCGGACACGTCAATGCCAACGACGTTCACGAGGAAGTCTTTGAGTGAGGGCGTGAGGTCGTAGCCCCGGCAAAAGTCCGGAAGTTCGCGCAGGCGCTGGTCCACGCCGGGTTCGTAGGTATCCAGCACCGCGTCCCTGAAGTCTTCGAGGTCGAACCCGTCCACTTCGGACGCCATTTGAACGGCTCTAGCGTGATTCGGAAACTCCGTATTGCACATATTGGACGCGCCCAGCGTGTGGAAGGAGTCTTCGGGAATACGCTTGGAGGCCGGAAGTACGTCCATGGAATCCACGATCCACCGCGCCTGGTCGTCCGTGACGCCGTACGTCTTTCGAAGATGGTCGACCCACTTCGGGCGGTTCTCCGGACTGAAGAAGACCCGGTAGACACGCCGCGCCACCAGCGTGCCGGCCTTTTTCAGGTCTTCTTCCAGAAGCCGGATGGCGTCGGCGGACTGGCCTGCAGATTCGGCAGCTTCAAGGACGATGGGATGGTCGAGAGATTTGAGGTTTGCGTACGCGCAGACTGCACGTGCCCTGTCGGCCAGAGACCCGTCGGGCGAATCTTCCGTACCCAGATCGGCGGCCAGGGCGCCAAGGAGTTCGCGTGCCCTGCCTTCGCCCGTCCTTGCCGCGGCGGCGAGGAAGATCTTCTCGGCTTCGACCTCACGCAGGTGGCTCACGAACCGGCCGCCCATGTTGGTTTCGTAGGTACGCACCACCTGTTCTCCCGCCTTCGCGGCGCGGGCCTTGCCCTCGAACGCGTCCAGTATCAACTGGACTTCCTGGGCAACCGTGTAGACCACGGTGTTATTGGAGCCGATCGCATTGCCGTTGAGCGTCGTGGTGATCTTGCGCGCGGCCTCGTGGCTGGCGGCGACTTTGAAGACGATGTTGGGTCTGACCCGTCCGGAACGGTCGCCCAGACCCAGAAGACGGTCGTATCCCTCAAGGAAATCGGCGGCCAGCCGGTAGGCGTTTCGCGCGTCTTCGATACTCTCATCGGCCCGGTCCGCGATGTTGGGATTGAGCTGGAAGCTGACCATGTAGTCCTTGAGGTCCGTATGCACGGCGAGCGGCCGGAAGATGGACAGGTTGGGCCAGAGGGCGATGAGGGTGGCCGCCATGGCGATCTCATCGGCGTGCGCCTCCGGGTCTCGCTTCCATTCGTCGTGGTGTTCGATTTCGCTTTTCAGCTGTTCGGCGAGCGAACCGTCTTCGTCGAAGGCCTTGGCCGCCAGCACGGGGTTCGTTGACACCTGGCAGAAACCATAGTGGCGCAGGTATTCGAGGCCCCGCGCAAAGTCGTTGCCGAACTTGCAGTAGTTGTCGCCGACCATCCTCCAGTAGACGCCGCCGCGCATCTGTTGATTGAGCAGCGTCAGAAACGAACGGCCCGGGCTTGCATTATTCAGCTCCGCCTCGATGCGTTCGGCCAACAGGCCCGACAGGCTGTCGCTCAGGTTGACGGAATTCATATCGGCCAGGAATTCAGTCACCACGTCCGCCATAACGGCCCCTTCGAGATCGTCGATGACGGCCAGTACCTGATCGAGCGCACGGTCCGACTCATCCGTGCCGTAACCCACGATTTCCGCGTCCCGCCCCACGAAGTTCATGCCGAGCCGGATCAGCGTGCGGCACACCTCGTCGGCAGGATAATCGTCGTTCTGCAAAACCGACAGGAGTTCTTCCACGCGGGCGGCCAGAGCGCCCGGCTCCGGATCGATGAGTACCTGGTCCGCCGCGGCGAGGGACTGTCCGTTTCCGATCGCTTCCGCGACGGCGGAGATGTCGATTGCCATTCTGGGGCCTCCCTTCACATCGTACCGGACCGGATGGGAATCATTCGATGCCCAGCACGTCTCTCATGCTGAACATCCCCGGAGGTGCGTCTACGACATATCGGATCGCCCGAATAACCCCTACGGCGTAAGAGTCCCGGCTCTGGGCGCGGTGTACCAGCTGAAAGACTTCCCCGGTGCCGCCGAAGATGACGGTATGCTCCCCGGCCAGGTCTCCGGCGCGGATCGCGTGGATGCCGATTTCTTCCCCGGTGCGCGCGCCGACCTCCCCATGGCGTCCGTAAAGGGCGACGTCGTCGAGGTTTCGGCCCAGGCCCTTCGCCGCGGCATTCGCCAGGGCGAGGGCGGTGCCGCTGGGGGCGTCGGTCTTGAAGTGGTGGTGTGCTTCGACGATTTCCACGTCGTACCCGCTGCCCATCATCCGTGCGGCGTCTTCCACCAGTCTGGTCAGTACGGTCACGCCGATGCTGAAGCTTGGGGCAAAGACGCAGGCGACGTCCTTGACGGCCGTTTCGAATTCGGCGAGTTGACGTGTCGACATGCCCGTGGTGCCCACAACCATCGGCCTGCGCGCTTTCCCCGCGATACGGGCGGCGTCCAGCGTACCGTCCGGGGGCGCCGTGAAGGCGACGACCACGTCCGCGCTTTCGATGACGGATTCCAGGCTGTCGACAACGTGGCGCCCGGTACGCGCCGTTCCCAGGAGTTCGCCGATGTCCCGCCCGACGGCCGGGTTGCCGGGAGCTTCCACGCCGCCGGCGATATTCAGATCGCCGCTTTCCATAGCGAGGTGCGCGATGCGTCTGCAAATGCGGCCCGCGATGCCGCAGATAACCAGGTTTGTCATGGGGATTCTCCGCAGGGATTGCCTGGCAGGGGTACAGTTCGCCTGAGTTCCGCGGATGAGTCGCTCGGCCCGTGTCCTCTCGAAAGGCCGAATGCCGCGCCTGATCCCTGAGCAGTTCCCTATGCGCTCAGCCGTTCCTCGAGCGCGTTGAGTTCGGTCAGCAGTTTCGCGGGCAGCCGATCGCCAAACCCCGCGTAGAAGTCGCGGATGTCGGGCAATTCGGCGCGCCAGGCGTCCGGGTCCACGGAAAGCAACGCTTCAACGTCGGCTTCCGGGATGTCCAGGCCGTCCAGATCGAGGGCATCCGGGGTGGGCACATAGCCGATCGGGGTTTCAATCGCGTCGGCGGCGCCGTCTATCCGTTCGCAGATCCACTTGAGCACGCGGCTGTTCTCGCCGAATCCGGGCCAGAGCCAGTTCCCCTCGGCGTCTTTGCGAAACCAGTTCACATAGAAGATCCTGGGCGCGTTATCGCCCAGCGTGGCGCCGATCCTGAACCAGTGACTGAAATAGTCGCCCATATTATAGCCGCAGAAGGGAAGCATCGCAAAGGGATCTCTCCGCAGCTTGCCCACGGCGCCTGCCGCCGCAGCCGTGGTTTCGGACGCCATGATGGAGCCAAGGAATACGCCGTGCGTCCAGTTCAACGCTTCGAAAACCAGAGGAACGACCGTTGAGCGCCGACCCCCGAAGATGAATCCGGACATGGGCACCCCGTCCGGATTCTCCCATTCCGGATCGATGACGGGGCACTGCGCGGCGGGGGCGGTGTACCTCGCGTTTGGATTGGAAGCATTGTCTTCCGACGACGGCGTCCATTCACGCCCGAGCCAGTCTTCCAGCCGGGCGGGCGGGTCGTCCGTCATCTCTTCCCACCAGACGTCGCCGTCGGGGGTGAGGGCCGTGTTGGTGAAGAGGCTGTTTTCTTCAAGCGCCGCCATGGCGTGACCGTTGGATTTGAGGCTGGTGCCCGGCGCCACGCCGAAGAACCCGGCCTCCGGGTTGATCGCCCGGAGCGTGCCGTCCGGACCCTGGCGCATCCATGCGATATCGTCGCCGACGCAATTGGCCTTCCAGCCCGGGACCGTGGGCTGCAGCATGGCCAGGTTCGTCTTTCCGCACGCGGAAGGAAAGGCGGCGCCGACGTAATGCTTCCTCTTCTCGGGAGACGTGAGACCCAGGATGAGCATATGTTCGGCCATCCATCCTTCGTCGCGCGCCATTGTCGACGCGATGCGAAGGGCGAAACACTTCTTGCCAAGCAGCGCATTGCCGCCGTAGCCTGAGCCGTAGGACCAGATGGAGGGCTCGTCCGGAAAGTGGACGATGTATTTCTGATCCGCGTCGCATGGCCACGAGACGTCGGATTGCCCCGGCTCGAGCGGAGCGCCCACGGAATGCATGCAGGGCAGGAAGTCGCCGTCGCCGAGGGCGTCCAGCACCTGATCACCCGTTCGGGTCATGATGTGCATGCTGCAGACGACGTAAGGCGAGTCTGAGATTTCCACGCCGATTTTGGACGTCGACGAACCGATGGGGCCCATGGAAAACGGGATGACGTACATCGTCCGTCCGCGCATGGAACCGTCGAACAGCCCCTTCAACGTGCGCTTCATCTCAACCGGCTCCCGCCAGTTGTTGGTGGGTCCCACGTCCGCTTCGTCGGGTGTACAGATGTAGGTGCGGTCTTCCACGCGGGCGACGTCGCCCGCGTCCGAGCGGGCGAGAAAGCTGTTGGGGCGGAGGTCCGGATTCAGCCGGATGAACGTCCCCGCCCGGCACAACAGGTCTGCAAGCCGGTCATACTCTTCGCTTGAACCGTTGCACCAGCAGATGTCTTTCGGTTGACAGAGTTTCGCGGCATCGTTGACCCAGTCAAGCAGTTTGCGATTTGTCGTTCTTGCGTTTCTCATTCGACTCCTTCCAGGGTTCATATGGTCAGTCCACGTACGCCAGGTCTTCCAGAACCGAGGCGTCCGCGACACGGCTTGATATGTCCACGTTGAAGAATTGTTCGATGGGTGCGAACAGTTCCGGGTTGTTGTGCTGAACGGTTCGTGCGATTCCAAGTACCTGTTTCAGACCTGCCTGATTCATTCGACCCAGCGGCCGCCGGCACGGTCCGGCCGGCATGCCGAGTATATTCATCAACGTCTTTATTGGCACCGGGTTACGGGCTTTGACCTGCGTCGTCCCAAAGGGCGTCTCTTCGTCGGAGAGTACCGTGACCATTCCGAAAAGCGGATTGAGCGCATCCGCCAGCCGATCCGCTTCCGGCATATCGCCTTCGAGAATCGCCTGCGTAAAACGCTGTATGGGACCGGGGACCACATTGGACATGACGGAAATGACGCCCGTTGCGCCGATGCGGGCGTCGGTCATCATCGTGTAGGTGACGTCGTCGTCTCCCGAAAGTATGTAGAAATCGTCGCCGCAGACTTCACGCGTCCGGGCCATGTTTTCCAGGTCGCCCGTGGCTTCCTTGACGCTGTTGACGTTGCCGTAATCGCGGTGCAGGATGGCCAGGTCTTCCGGGAGCAGTTTTGTTCCCGAACGGCCGGGAATGACGTAGGAAACCATCTGGATTTCCGGGAAGGCTTCGGCGACGGGCGCGACGTATTCCCGGCGGATTTCGAGCGAACTGGGGCCGTTGTAATATGGATCTACCAGCAGCGCGGTATCGGCGCCGGCGTGCGCGGCGTGTTCCGTTGCGCGCAGGGTCTCCTCGGTGGAATTACCGCCAGTACCGGCGATTGCCCGGCATTCCCCTCCGGCCAGCGAGCAGACCCGTTCGGTGACGCTGTTGTGTTCCCCGCCGTTGAGGGTTGGGCTCTCGCCGGTCGTGCCCACTGCGAGTACACCGCTAACTCCTTGTGAAACCTGAAATTGGACGAGTTTCTCCAGTCCTGGTTCGTCCACGCCTTTGTTGGGATCCAGGGGTGTGACGAGGGCCGTGTAACATCCGCTGAATAACATGGGTTCACCTCCGGGATGAGATAGGGGGAACCGGGTTGCCCATGAGAGCACATCAAAAAAAACAGCCGGTTCCCGATGGGGATGGAGGCAAGGCCGGCCGTGCAAGTTCCAGCATGGATGGCGCAAGAGAGCACTCCACGGAGGATTCCGTGACAGTCCAGCGGATCTTATCCGATTGGACCAGCCCCTGTCTGCGGCGGAACAGATTCGGGACTTCGGCAGGTTCACCCTTTCACCGATGAGCCGATTACGCCTCGCATTCACCGGGTACTGTTGAAAACCTGCGCCTCTACCCTTGCCTTTCGAAAGAAACAAATTAGACAATGGGCGGGTCCGTGTCAAGTGGAAAGATGGAACGCGGGGCATCGAGGCGGCGGTGTGCGAGCAACGCCGATGCCCGCAAATCTGCAAACAGGCGCCAAGTTTTGCTTTCGTTTACAGATGTTGTAATCTATATTCCGACTTCTGTTTTGGGCCCCGTGTCAGACGGAAGCAGTCCGCTCACCCGGCATTTCCATGGAAGGGGGATTATGCGTTCCCTTGAACCGCAGCGACACACCCTGAAGAACGGAATTGAAGTCGTCGCCGAGTCCATGCCCGGCGCCCAATCCGTTGTGGTTGCCTTCCGGTTCGGCTTCGGGGCGCGTGACGATCCTGCCGATCGGCTGGGGTTGGCATGGGTTGCCGAAGAGACGCTCCTCAAGGGAACGCCGAATCGCGACGCGCGCTCAATTTACGACGCTTTCGACTCCCTCGGCGCCCGGCGCGGCTCGGCGACGGCCGTCGAATTCACGGAGTTCCAGGCCCAGCTCCTGCCCAGGCATCTCTCGAAGGGCTTGCGACTCTACGCCGAGGTATTCTGTAGCGCGTCCTTTCCGGACGAGCAGGTCGAGGTGGCGAAAACGCTCGCATTGGAGGAACTCAAGCGCCTGGAAGACAATCCGACCCACCAGGTTATGTATATGACCTATCAGGCCGGGCTGGGGGATCCGATGGGGCGCAATCCGCTGGGAGATGCAACGACTGTAGCAGCGATCGAACCCGCCGACGTGCGCGCGTTCTGGCGGCGGTTATGCGTCCCGCAGCGTCTTCTGATCTCCGTGGCCGGCGGCCTCGGAACGGAAGAGATGTTCCGTGCCGTGGTAGAGGCGTTCGGCAGCTGGGAGGGGTCCGGGACGCCGCCCCGGGATCCACTGCCGATTTCCGTCGCGGACCGGACGGTACACCACACCAAACAGTCCGAACAGGCGCACATTTGCCTGCTCTTCCGCGCCGCGCCGCGGGGGCACGCGCTTTATTACCCGACCCAACTCGCGGTTGCCGTACTTTCCGGCAGCGGATCCAGCAGGCTGTTCACCGAAGTACGGGAGAAGCGGGGACTGGCGTACAGTGTCTCGGCCTCTTATCGCGCCCGTCGAGGCGGCGGTCTGATTGCGTTGTACGCCGGTACCACGGCTGACCGTGCCGACGAAACGCTTTCTGTGTGCCGGAAAGAGGTGGGGCGGGTCGCGGAAGACGTGACGCTGGCCGAGCTCGACAGGGCGAAAACCGTACTGAAGGGACAGCTGTTCACAACCGGTGATTTGCCGGAGGGTCGCGTGGGCAGTATGATGGACGGCCTGTTCATAGATGGGCGTCCGCGTTCCATACAGCAGATCGCGGCGGGTATAGACGGCGTGACATTGGACCGGATACCGGCCAGCCTGGAGGCCTTTCCGCCGTCTCCGTCCACGATTGTGACCCTGGGGCCGCGGGCCCTGAAGTCATCGCAGGACTTGTGAAGATTTACGGGAGATTCGCATGCAGTCACCGTTTTCCACCCATACGCTCGACAACGGGCTTCGGCTCGTGTTCGAGTCGATACCCAGGATCAACTCCGCGGCGCTCGGATTCTACGTGCATACCGGATCACGGGACGAACCCGCTGAACTCGCCGGCGTGTCGCACTTTCTCGAGCATATGTGTTTCAAGGGCACGGCCAACCGCGACTGGCGCCAGCTGAGTCTCGACGTCGACGATCTCGGCGCGATGTGGAACGCCTATACGTGGTGGGAGGGTACGGCCTATTTTCACTGGGTGCAGAGCGAACGGGCGGGGAGCTCGGCCGAAATCCTTGCGGACATGATGCGGTCCACGCTTCCGGTCGACCAGTTCGACATGGAGAAGAAGGTCATCCTGGAAGAGATCGCGATGTATCGCGACCGGCCGGACGCGCTGATTATCGACGAACTGATTCAGGAGGCATTCGCGGGGCATCCGCTCGGACAGAGCGTACTGGGAACCGAGGACACGATCGGGCCGATCTCACGGGAGCAGATGGCGGAATACTTCAAAAAGCGATATGCGCCGGACAATATGACGCTCGTCGTTACCGGCAGATTCGATCGGGACGCAATGATTCGCACGGCTGAAACGCATTGCGGCGGATGGGAACCGGGGAAGGCGATTCGGGAGCAGGTGGCGCCCTCATTCCACCCGACGACACGCGTGCTGGAGCGTCCGAACGTGATACGGGAGCATATCGCCCTGGCGTTTCCCGCGCCCTGCGACTCGGATGACTGGGCGACCACAGCGGACCTGGCCGCGCACTATCTCGGCGCGGCCAGCAACAGCCGTCTTTACTGGTCGGTTGTACAGAGGGGACTTGCCGACGAGGCCTCGGCGGACTTCTACGGTTTCAGCGATACCGGTCTGTTCTACGTGTACCTCTCCGTCGATCCGGAAAACGTCCCGCGGGTACTCGAGATCGTGCGGAAGGAAATCGACGGCCTGAAGGGGGGAGTGGACGGAGAAGCCCTCGCCCGGTCCAGGACGAAACTGGCGACTGCTCTGGTTGTCGGCGGGGAACACGGACTCCGGCGTTTCTCACAGATCGTCGGCAGCCTGAGTACGGAAACCCCGCTGAAGACGTTGGAAGAAGAGCTGGCCGAGATCGACGCCGTTACGCCGGAACGGGTGGCCGAATACCTGGAGCGTTACCCGCTCGACTGCGAGCCGGCGTTGGTGGCGCTCGGGCCGTTGACGTCCATCTGATGCCGGGACCGGTCGTTCAGGCGAAGCAGGCGAGAACGTCGTCGAGGGATCGGGTGGGTTCGAAAAAGGAGAGTACGCGCAGAAGCACGGCATCGACGATGGCGTCGGGGCACGAAGCGCCCGACGTCAGCGCCACGCTCAGGGGGCGTTTGTCCGGCAGCCAGTCCGTCGTATGGGCGGCTTTTTTTGTTTCCAGGCTGAAGTGGCGGATAAGGGATTCCGAACGGATTTCATCCGCGCCTTTGATAAAATAGGTGGGCATCTGCTCGAGGCAGAGTTCGACGATGTGCGACGTATTGGACGAGTTGTACCCGCCCACGACCAGCGCCAGATCCGCGTCCTGTTCGACGAGGACATACGTCGCGTTCTGGTTTTCATTGGTTGCGTAGCACAGGGTATCCGAAGTGTCGGCGTAGTGATTCCGGATATTCTCCTCTCCGTAGCGGTCCGCCAGCGCGTCCCGAAGGACGTTTGCGATGTGCCGCGTTTCGGTTGCCAGCATGGTCGTCTGATTGACGATTCCAACGCGATGGAGGTGCCGGTCCGGGTCGAAGCCCTCCGAGCACTTGTGGCCGAAGCGTTCGTAGAAAACGCGACGGTCCGCCGTGCCCCTGATGACGTCCGCAAGCACGTGCGCCTCGTCCATGTCCAGCACCACGACCGTAGGCGCGTTTCGGACGCTGTGAGAGAATGTGGCGCGTGTCTCCTGGTGGGTATCGTTGCCGTGTACGACCACGGAGAAACCCGACCCGCCCAGTTTGGCGCTTCGGTTCCAGACCCGCTCCACAAAGGGGCAGGTTGTGTTGTAGGTGTAGGCGTCAATGCCGCGGGATGCAAGGGCTTCCTGGATTTCAACCGTGGTACCGAACGCGGGAACCACGACGATATCTTCCGGCGCAAGGTAATTCCACGGGATGAGCTGCATTCCGTACGGGTCGAATATAAACTCGACGCCTCTGTCCTTCAGGTCGTTGTTGACGTTCGGATTGTGGATCATTTCGTTCAGGAAGTAGATGCGCCGGTTCGGGTGTTCCTCGAGCGTCCGGTATGCGATTTCGATGGCGTTTTCCACGCCGAAACAGAACCCGAAATGGCGGGCCAACAGGAATCGGACCGGGCCGAAGTCGAGTACCGAGGGCGAAAGGTCCCGTTTGCGCATGTCCTGCATCTGCCTGTACGCCTTCACGCGCGATATGACGGGACTCTTGTAAAATTCAGGAATGTCGAATTTGCGTGCCATAGTCGTCAAATCCCCGCGCCCGGTAACGCGACGGGATCCCTTTGTCGGTTGTTCCCGCGTCTCATTCCTGCCCGGTGCTGCCGAACCCGCCCCGATCGGGTGCGCCGAGGTGTTCCGTTTCATCCCAGTCGGCCTGGACGATGCGGACGAAAATCCCCTGCGCGAGCCGTTCACGTCGACGGACACTCACCGGGCCGTCTGTAAAGTTGTAAACCTGGACGTGGATCTCGTCGTTGGGCCCTCGGTAGTCCTGATCGACTATGCCCACGCCATTCGGCACCATCAGGCCCTTTCTTTGCGGCAGACTGCTTCGGGCGGCAAGCAGGAGCATGTGTCCCGGAGGAACGGCAACGATGAGATTGGCCGGGACAAGACGGATTTCGCCCGGGGGAACCACGACGTCCTTCCTGCAGAGCAGATCGAATCCGACCGATCCGGGAGTCTGATGGCGCGGTAGAGGGAGCGACGGGTCCACCCTTCTGATCCGGATTTTCTTTACGTGCTCGCCCAGCGTCGCGATTCCTTTGTCAACAGCCTGTCGGGAACAGGTTTAGCGATGAAACCATATTAACCATCCGCTCGATTGCTGTCAACAGTTTTCCTGAAATTGACGCGGAAAATCGTCGATACGGACTGCCGTTATGGCTTGACTTTCCAGTACCCCGTTGCAATCATATACAGCGTGAATCTGATGCGTACCGAAGCCCCCAGACGGCACCGCGTCCGCGTGTAAAACGCAGTCTCGCCGCGGTCGAAACCATTTTGCGGATTGGATGAGAGATGGAAGATCGTTTCGAGCAGTGGAAGCGCTATCTGTTGCCGCTTCCGCATGAGATCACATTCGAGGGGGACGTTGAATGCCATCCGGCGGCGGTTTCTGTTGAGGTGAGACCGGGCGCGGAACCGGCGGAAAGAAATGCCGCAGCGATGCTGGAAGCTCTGTGCGCCGCGGAGGCGGGGGACACACCCCCGGGCGGCGCATTTGTTATTGCGATCGGTCTGGTGGATGGCGGGCCGGATGCCGACAGGCTGAGAAAGTTGCCGAATTGCGAGCAGGCATATACGATCCGTCAGGAGGGGCGTCGTCTGGTCCTGGCCGCGTTGTCCGGACGCGGGATCACGTATGCGGCCCGTACCCTTCACCAGCTCCTTGAACCGGGTGTGTCGCCCGGCAGGATCCGCATTCCGCTTGTTTCGGTGACCGATTGGCCGGACCTGGACGAACGGGGCATGTGGAACTTTCCCACGCCGGAGGAATGGATCCCCTGGATGGCGTCGATGAAGTTGAACTACGGCAAGATGGACTCCACGGAACTGTCGACGGTGGTGCGCGGCAAACCCAATCGCGCCCGGATCGATCGTCCGCTTATGGAAAAGGCGCGACTGCTCGGATTCAACTACGTACCGCTGATCACCCATCTGAACTTTCTGCATGACCGAGGCCTGTATAGCGCCCATCCCGAACTGGCGGGCAAGGGCGACGGCGCGCTGGCGGGACGGTATTTCGCCCACAAGGAGGGCAACCGGCATCGGGCGCCGTGCGCGTCGAACCCGCTGCTCGTGGACATTCTGGAAGAGTGGATGGCGGATATCGCCTCACAGGGCGCATCCGAGGTGGGTTGCTGGCTGACCGAGCGGCCCGCCCAGTGTGGCTGTGACGACTGTACGGCCATCGGTCAGTTCGTGCTCGAGTCGCGCGCTTTCGTGAACGCCTGGAAGCGGATTCGCCTGCGGTTTCCCGACTTCGACCTTCGCATTTTTCTGTCCACGACGACGTCTGAACGGGACTACCGCGTGCTGGCGGAGTTGCCTCCGGAGGTGAAAGTCGGGCGGGCATGCGCAACCGAAATGGAACGCGTGCTGCACCTGCCGAGAGACCTGACGGCCAATCCCCTCCTGGATTACCACGCTTCGCAGGGTCGATGGATCGCCAGCTACGACGTCCCTGTCAATGCGAACGGACGGGTGGAAACCCCCGAATTCAAGGTGCCGCAGTCCTCGCCGCACCGGATCCGGGACTACGTGGGCCATCTGATTCGAAGGCAATACAGCGGAGCCTTCGGGATGATGGCGTGGGTGACCATGGGCAGGGAGACGTGCGGATACAACGTCGCGGCCCTGGCGGAGTATGCATGGAACCTGAACGGGCGCACCGAAGGGGAATTCGCCATCGCATGGGCTACGAGGGAGGGGTACACCGACGTCGGAGCGTTCGCGGACTGGTCGGAACTGATAGGCCCCGTCGCATTCGACGTCTTCGATTCCGATTTTCCGGTCTGTTATTCGTGGGGGAAGGCGATCGAGATGGTTCGCCGGAAACAACGACCGTTTCTCGGCGAGGGAATGTTCCGGTACTACGAAAATGAGGCGTCCTTCGAAGAAAAAGTCGACGCGTGCCGCCGGGCGATTCAGATTGCTTCCGAATTCGAGAGCCCGGACTGCGCCAATGAGACTCGCGTCGTCATGACCTACGTGGAGCTTGCCCGGCGCGTCTATGACGTTGCGGAAAACGTGGCGACGCGCGACCTGGCCGACCCCGACGTTCAGACGGAACTTCAGGCGGCGATCGAGTCGCTCGAGGCCGCCGGCGAGTCGAATGTCGCCGCGATCCGGCACTGGCGGGGGACGCTGGGGCCCGAGCCGTGGCATAATCGGGTCCACGACGCGATTCGAGGCACGGAATCAACCGTTCGCGAAATCGCGCGGTTCCTGCGCGAACGGTACGTCAATTAGGCGGTTGCGGACAACACGATTCGGGGAAAGTCGATGCCAATCATCTCACACCTCAATCTAAGGCAGTGCGGATACGCGATATTCGAGGCCGCCGGACTCCCGGAGGACCAGGCGCGGACCGTAACGGACCACCTGGTGGATGCTAACCTGGTGGGGCACGACTCCCACGGAATCCACAGGATGCCGGGCTACGCGCGCGGCGTTAAAGACGGCGTAATCAAGGCCGCTGGAAACCACAAAGTGATTCGGGAGACGCCGGTTTCCGTGACCATCGACGCGGGAGGCGGGATCGGCATCGTGGTGGCCAATCTGGCCATGCATATGGCGGTCGACCGGGCCCTTAAACACACACTCGGGGCGGTCGCTGTCCATCGTTCAGGCCATATCGGTCGGCTGGGCGAATTTCCCTCGATCGCTGCGGAGCGGGACTGTATCGGGATACTGATGCTGAACGGAGGAGGACGGTTCGCGGCGCCGTTCGGCGGTACCGGCCAGAGGTTGCCTCCCAACCCGATCGCGATCGGCGTCCCTACGGGAGACGGACCACCGATGACGCTCGATATTACCACCTGCATCGTGGCGGGCGGCAAAGTCGACCTCTGCCGTTTACGGGGGCAACCCATGCCCGAAGACTGGATGGTAGACCGGGACGGAAACACCGTAACCGATCCCGAGGAATTATACACCGGAAATGCGGCCATGTTGCCTCTCGGCGGCGCCTATGGTCACAAGGGATACGGCCTGGCGATGATGATCGACGCCATCGCGGGCGGTCTTTCCTGGGCCGGGTGCAGCGCGGAGGAGCCCACGCGGGGCGGGAGCGGATATCTGGCGCTCGCAATCAAGATCGAGAGTTTCGCCGACGTGGGCGACTTCAAGGCAGAGGTGAGGAAACTGATCGACTGGGTGAAATCGTCGCCGACGATGCCGGGCGTGGAACGGATTTACGTACCGGGAGAGATTGAGTCCGAGACCCGAAGGCTGAGGGAGACGGAGGGCGTATCCCTGGAGGAGGCGACGTGGTTGGAGATCCGCTCCGTGGCAGAAGAACTTGGCGTGGCGCTGTTGGAAACGGGCGCCGTGGCGTAAGAAGCTGTCTGAAAATTCCCAGCGGTCTTCGCGCGGCTGCAAGAGCGCCGGTCAGCGTTGGTCAAACCCACCCGTCTTACGAGATCGAGGCTGCGCTTGCTCGCCTCTCATAGGCGAGTTTTCCCGTCGGCGCTGCGCGCCCCTCGCGCCTCATAACCGCCACTTTTTCGCTCGCGCTCGGGAACTCACCGGTAATTTTAAAACAGCTTCTAAATTTCACGATGGAGATTTCATATGCCGGTCCGGCAGGGTTCGGTCGTCAACTTCTGTAAAGCGGTGTTGCCGCTGCTGCACGCGAGCACGGACGGCAAACGGGTTCTTGAGGATGTGCGCGCCGTGGTGGCGACGGACCGATGGAACTCGTTCGACCGGTTCAGAGAAACCACCGGGTATCTCGTGAGCCGTTTCGAGGAATCGGGCGCGAAGGCGGAAGTGCATACCATGCGTACGGGCGGATCCATAGGATCGGGTCGATGGATCATCCATAGAGCGGCGGATGTACGCTCGGCGACGATGGACGTGATTCATCCGGTAAAGAAACGTATTCTGGATTACAGCGAGAATCCCTGGCACGTGATTCAATGGAGCGGCGCCACGCCGCCCGGAGGGATGGAGAACGAACTGGCTGTCGTGGATACCAGGGAGGACCTGAGCCGGATTCCCCGGGGCGGGCTGTGCGGAAAGGTGGTACTCACGCGAATGGACCCGCGCGGAATGTTGCGGTCTTTCTCGGAAGCCGGCGCGGCGGCGGTGGTGACGGATCACCCGGTGCCGAACCTGCCCAATGCGACCGCATGGACGAAATTCGGCTGGGGCGGCGTGCCGATTCAGGACGCGGCCATACAGATGGTGGGCCTGGTGTTGTCCGAAAACCAGGGTAAGCGGCTGCGCGCGCTGCTTGGCAGGCATGGCTCGCTGACGGTCCGGACAGACGTGGATATTCGACATTACGCCGGCACTCACGATCAGGTGAGCGGGGTTGTGCCGGGAGCGGCCGACCCTCAGGATGAAGTATGGGCGCTTGCGCACAGCGCGGAGCCGGGCGCGATCGACAACGCATCCGGCGTGGCGCTGTGCCTCGAGATCGCCCGCCTGCTCGAGCAACTGATCGCAGACGGTAAGCTGCCGCGGCCCCGGCGCACCATCCGTCTGATGTGCGCCTATGAGTGTCACGGGTTCTTCAAGTACCTCGAGGACACGCAGCGTCTGCAGACCCCGCTTGCAGGCGTGGTGATCGATTCGGTTGGAAGCAAACCTTCCGTCTGCGGCGGCCGGATCGAGTGGCACGCCACGATTCCGATGTCTGCAGGTTTCGTGGACAGGCTGGGCGAGACGATTCTGACGGAAACGCTCCGGCTGCGGAATCCCGGATATCGTCTGTTCATGGAGCCGTTTCAACCCACGTCGGATACGCTGATCGGCGATCCGAAATACGGGTTTCCGTGTCCCTGGCTCACCACGCATCACCACGGGCCCGGACGGGGATTCGACGCTTACCATTCATCAGCGGACACGCCGAATCTGTTGAGTACGAGGGGGCTGGCTGCGTGTGCGACGGCCATGGCGGGTTATCTGTACTGGCTGGCCGATGCGGGAACCGAGGAGATTTTGGACGTCGCCGCCGCGGAAACCGCGCGGACCGTCGGGCGGCTGACCGGGGAAAGCGCGTCGGTCGCGCAGGCCGAATACGAACGCGAGCAGCACCGGGTCATCCTTGAGAAGCTTGAACGCTGGATGTGGGGAGGGGAACGGCGGGAGATCCTGGAACGGTTCGCCGACCACGAGCGGGAGGTGAAGGACGCCGCCCGGAGCGCGTCAAAAGGCAAAAGAAGAACACGTCGCAGGCGCGTCGAAGGCGGGGACCGGATACCGAGGCGCACCCGTCTGCTGTCGCCCATCGGTGAGAATACGCCGCCGGAGGTCGCCGGCCGGATCAACCGCAAAGGGCTTTCCGCCTGGGCGCTGTTCTGGGCGGACGGAAACCGGACGCTCCACGAAATTTCGCAGGCCGTGGCGTCCGAGACCGGGAACGCGGTCAGGATCGAGCACGTAATCGAATATTTCGAAGCCCACAGTGAATTGGGATATGTGGAACTTATCGACGAATCCGAGCGGGTGACGCGAGAGGGCCTGATGAAGGACCTCGCCGCGCTTGGCCTCGCCAGGGGCATGGACATCATGGTTCATAGCTCCCTGTCATCGATCGGACACGTGCTGGGCGGCGCGGATACCGTGATCGAGGCGCTGCTGGCGGTGATCGGAAAACGTGGCACCGTGATGATGCCGTCGTTCAATCACCGGGCCGCGCAGGTGTACAATCCGATGACGACGCCGACGACCAACGGCGCGATCCCGGATGCATTCTGGCGGCGCCGGGACGCGGTAAGAAGCGATCATCCGACGCACGCCGTGGCTGCCGTGGGGCCGCGGGCGGAAACCTTCTGCAGTGACCACAGCAAAAAGGGACTCTGGACGCCGGACAGCCCGATCGGCCAGTTTGTACATGGAAACGGGCATATCGTACTGCTTGGTGTCGACCACAATGCCACCACTGCGTACCACGTGGCGGAGTTATCCGTGCCATGCGGCTGCATCGACCCGTTTGGGAATACCTATCGCGTCGTTTCAGACGACGGCAACGTGCAGCGGGTCCCGGGGCTGGCATTCAGATCCGCGCTATGTCCGGTGCCGCCGGGAAAACTGAACAGGGCGCTGGATCGGAGGGGATGGCAGCGCCGCGGAAAAGTGGGTAAGGCCGACTCGATCTTCGTCCCGGCAATTGAGGTCTGGAAGGCGCGGCGGGACCATCTCCGGCACGTTTGTCCGGCGTGTGACATCAAGCCCGGAATCGTGGAGACACAGGCGTAGATGCCGGCAACCGAAGAGGAATGACCGCGATGAATACCGCGCGATCCACGGCGCTTTTCGATGCGAGTTCCCGCTACCTCGCGATGGGTGTGTCTTCCGGGATGAGGCGCGCCGTGACCTCGCCGCCGCTGTTCTTCGACCGGGCGGAGGGACCGTATTACTACGACGTGGACGGGAACCGGTTGCTGGACTACACATTGGCGTGGGGGCCGTTGATCCTGGGGTCGAACCACCCGGAGCTGAACGCTGCGGTGACGGCGGCGGTCCGGAATTCATACACCCTGGGCGCCCAGCATCCCGGGGAGGTTGCGTTCGCGAAACTGCTGGTGGAAACGCTTCCCGGCGTGGACCAGGTGATTTTTTCGAATACGGGTTCCGAAGCCGTGCAGGCGGCTCTGCGGCTTGCACGCGCGGCCACCGGACGGGTGAAATTCGTCAAATTCGAGGGACACTACCACGGCTGGTTGAACAATATTCTGGTGAGCTATCACGAATCCGACGAAGCGCTGGGCGCCCCGGAAGCGCCCCGGGTTGTGGCCGCCTGCGGCGGCCAGCCTGCGGCCGAGTTCGCGGACACGGTGACGCTTCCGTGGAACCGTTTCGACCTGCTGGAAGGCCTGTTCGCCAGGCGGGGCGGGGAAATCGCGGCGGTGATCACCGAGCCGGTGCTGGCCAACTCCGGATCCATCATGCCCGGGGAGGGGTTCCTGAAGGGAATGGTCGACCTGTGCCGGAGCTACGGCGCGGTTTCGATATTCGACGAAGTTATAACCGGTTTCCGCCTTGCCCTCGGCGGCGCGCGGGAATACTTCAACGTTATCCCCGATCTGTCGGTCTACGCAAAGGCCCTGGCCGGCGGCTTCACGCTTTCCGCCGTGGCGGGCTCGCGGAGGATGTTCGACGTACTCAGAAACGGTGCGACGATCCACGCGGGAACGTATAACGGCAGTACGGTCAATCTGGCCGCCGGGCTTGCGACGGTGAGGATTCTTGGCTCAAATCCCGTGGCCTTCCGGCAGATGCATGGGCATGGATACGCGATTCGGCAGGCGATAGAATCGGCCGCGGCCTGCCGGGGAATACCGGTGTGTATTTCGGGAGCAGGTACGGTCTTCAACGTTCACTTTGGCGTTCAGGCTCCACCCGCGGACTATCGGGAACTGAAGAAAACGGATATGGCGCTTTACGACCGGTTCCGGGCCGGCATGCTGGAGGAGGGTATACAGTTGTTGCCCGACGGTCGCTGGTACGTGGGCCTGACTCATGGCGACGAGGAGTTGAATCTGGTGCGTGCGGCGATCCGGTCGGTTGTCGCGAACCTCTAGCAGCCCGTTGAAAAAGCCCATCCGGGCTACGGCCGGCCCTTGCGGTCGAAATACTGCGTTGCGCTCCCTCGCCGAATCGAGGGATGGGACTCGGTCGCGCGCCTTGTCTTCGTCCGCAATGGCTCGGCCTCGCCTGCAGAGCGACTTTATCAACGGACTGCTGGCCGGCGTTCGGCGTGCAGTATCTGTACGGTCAAAAGCCTTGACAATGTCGGGGCGTTATGGTAAAATCACAAAGGAACCCGGAATGCCCGTGATATTCCGGGCTCATGCGGGAATCTGGAGGAAGATGTCTATGGGGATGGATGACATTCAGCCGCTTCTGGACAGCTGGCCGTTCGAGCCCGACAAACTCTGTGTGAGGAGAATCAAGGGGAGGGACGGCAGGGAAAAGATCCAGCTCCGTGTGGAGATGGGGATCCTGCAGATGGAGGTCGCCGGACGCCCTGACGGGCAGCGTCCTCACGGATATGAGTCTCTGCTCCACTATTACAAGGAGCAGGCGGGGACGGCGCTGCGGGACTCGAAGTCGTTCAACCTCGATCCCGATGTCTGCCTTACGCTTCAGGTTGAAGGGCTCCAGTATTACCACCGTCGAATCAGTTTTCTGGAGCTCGGTGAATATCGACTTGCCCAGGAGGATGCTCAGCGAAACCTCGACATGTTCGACTTCGTCAAGGAGTTCGCGCGTGAAGAAGAAGACAGCATGGTCCTCGAGCAATACAGACCCTTTGTGATAGGGCATCGTGTGCGCGCGGTGGTTCTTCAGGAACTGGAAGCTGAGAATTTCGATCGGGCGCTTCTGGAAATCAACAACGGTATCGAGGAGATCCAGGGCTTTTACAAGGACTACGACCGGCCCGACCTGGTGGACGACAGCGAAGAGGTCGTATTCTTGAAGGAGTGGGCGGAAGAGATCCAAAAGGATCGGCCGAGGCCCCTTTTTCAAGACCTTAAGGAACAACTCAGCGAGGCTGTTGCCATTGAGGATTTCGAACGAGCCGCGCAGCTTCGGGATCAGCTCCAGGCGCTTTCCCCCAGGGCGGAACGACAATCCGGAACCCGCAGTTAGCCTCAAACCACCAGAAACCGCAACGCGGCATCGCGGCGATACCTTTCGAAACGGGCCGAAATGGTCGTCCGGAACGACGTTTATTCCGTTCACGTCAAGTGACTTGGTGTATCCTGGTAATCAGCAGTTTAATCGCCTTTATTAAATCGCACAATTTCGAATTAACGTACCCGAAGACTGACGAATCATAGTTAGAGCCAGGCGCCCGGCGCGCCGCTGAATGCCCGGGAGGAGATCCTTCTATTGGCAGTGCATGAAGGTGTCACCAGGAAGGAGCCGGAACGCGCGATTCTGGTTGGAATGGCGCTTGCCGGCGACACGTCCAGGGATGCGAACGACACGTTGAATGAACTTGCATTGCTCGCGGATACGGCGGGTGCGCAGGTTGTGGACCGGATGGTGCAGGAGCGGGAACGCATCGATCCGGCTTTTTTTATCGGTCGGGGCAAGGCTGAGGAGCTTGGGCTCCGCGTAAAGCAACTGAGCGCGCAACTCGTGATTTTCGACGATGACCTGTCGCCCGCCCAGTTCAAGAACCTGGAAGAACTCGCGGGAGTCAACGTAATCGACAGGAGCCGGCTGATTCTGGACATTTTCGCCGGCCGCGCGAAAACCCGCGAAGCACAGACACAGGTGGAGTTGGCGCAGCTCAACTATCTGCTGCCGCGTCTGACGCGCCGGTGGACGCATCTGTCGCGCCAGGCCGGCCACGGCGGAACAACGGGCGGAATCGGCACGCGGGGGCCGGGCGAGACCCAGCTGGAGGTGGACCGCCGGGCGCTGCGGAGTCGGATCGGGGTACTCACTCGAGCGCTGAACAGAATCTCGCGGCGCCGCGTGCTCGGCCGTAAACAGCGTACGGATACGTTTCGTGTCTCTCTGGTGGGCTATACGAATGCCGGAAAGTCAACGTTGATGCGCGCACTTTCGGGCGCCGACGTTCTGGTGGAAGACCGCTTGTTCGCAACGCTGGATTCCACGACCCGCCGGGTATTTCTGGGGTATAATCGAGAGGTGTTGCTTACGGATACGGTTGGGTTCATTCGAAAGCTTCCTCATCACCTGGTCGCATCGTTCAGGAGCACCCTCGAGGAGGCGGTGGATGCGGACCTTTTGCTTCATGTTGTAGACGTCAGTCATCCCAGATGCGAAGACCAGATTGCGTCGGTGTATGAAACGCTTCAGGGTCTGGGCATTGCGGAGTATCCCACGTTGATGGCTTTCAACAAGATCGACCGGTTTGGCGACCCGGGGATGCGGCGTCGCCTGCAGGCCGAATTTCCCGAAGGCATCTGGGTCTCCGCGCAGGAAGGGCGGGGCCTGGACGACCTGCGATGGGCGGTTTACGACCGGCTCGAGGGCCAGCGAACGGTGATGAATCTGCGCATTCCACAGGCGGAGGGAAAGCTGCTCTCGGAATTGTATCGGGTGGGCGAAATACTGAATACAGCCTATGAAGGAAACGACGTGCTTCTGGAGGTTAAGCTGAGCCGGCAGAATACCAGGCGTCTTCTGCCGGATGGAAGGTTTCGGATCAAGCGTTAAGAAGCCGTCTTAAAATTCCCAGCGGTCTTCGCACGGCTGCAAAAGCGCCGTTCGGCGTTGGTCAAACCCACCCGTGTAGACAAATTTGGGCGGGTTTTCCCGCCTTGACCGCCACTTTTTCGCTCGTGCTCGGGAACTCACCGGTAATTTTTAGACGGCTTCCAAGCTGAGGGTCGATCGGAACCGGAATAATGACAAAGGCGTTTGCGAGATGAAACCGCAAACGCCTTGATCTGTTTTTCGGACGCACGTTGCGTTCAGAGCGATGCCTCTTCCGGCTCGGCGTCGTCGAATTCCCGCGTCTCGGCCGCCGGCGTCAACTCGCTGTCATCGCCGGCGGTACACTTGCCCTTGATGACGGCCCCCTCTTCGACGACGATCGAACGCGCGGCGATATCTCCCGCAAAAACGGCGCTGGCTTCCAGCTTGACGCTGCCTTCCGCTTCAAGATTTCCCGAGACTTCCCCGCCGATGACCGCGTCTCTCACCCTGACGATTTGGGCTTCAATTTTTCCGGAAGGCCCAATGACGAGGGTGCCGGAGGCATGTAACTCGCCCTTGAGCGTCCCGTCCAGACGGATACTTTCTTCGGATTTTACAGAACCTTCCATTACCGTGTCCTTGCCAATCACCGTTTTGATGGCTTCCTTTTCCAGCTTCTGTTTGAACCCTAACATTTCAATGCCCGCTTGAGCGTGTTTACCCGGTTCCTGACTTCTGAGAATTCAACCAGCTTTGCGCTGCGCTGCCGAATACCTGCACCGAAGGCTGGCTGACTGTGCCGCTGAAAGACCAGTGACGCCTTCACCCATCATACCGGATTCATCTGGAAATGATGGAATCGCCTGGCGACACCGGCGAGCGCTTACCTGCGCCGGTAACCGGCGCGCCTTCCTTTCCATTCCCCGGCGGGCGCGTCGTTGAACCGGTTTTCTCGTATGCCGCCGGCGCCAATCCGGAATCGGGCAACAGCATCTGACGCAGTTTCTGATCGGTTCCCTGGATCCTCTTCAGCGCGAGCGCCAGTTCTTCTACCCGGGCCACTTCCGCGTGCAGCCTTCTGTTTTCTTCCGTGAGCGTGCGCGCCGTCTGTCTCCACTCCTGAATCTTCCAGATGAAGGCGAATTCCAGGACCAGCAGGACAAGAAGCAGGAGAAGCGTGCCGGTCAGCACCCTCAGCGTCCAGTAGCCGAATTTCAACACGACGGTACGGGAACCGTCATCGGGGATCAACAGGACCGACGTCTGCCTGCGTTTCTGTTTGGCCACGCAATTCGTCTCCTGTTCGGATGATTTCAATTGCCACCCGGCGACAGGCCAGGCCGTATCCACCAGGTGCCCCGGAACCCGAAACGAATCCGGGTTTCCGCTCTTGGCCCGATTCCGACCCCGCGTCGGCGCTCCATATGAGATTAGGTTCCAGATCGGTTGTTGTCAAGAGGTTTAAGACGTGGGCGGCGCCGGTGGGCGGGATTCGACATTCAGCAAACCGTCGTGGCGCGCGGACCCCTGGCTCGCGTTCATGCGCGCTTCTGCAGCAGCCAGCCGGCCAGAAAAATCAGACCGCCGATGATGGCAAGGCGCAGCTCCCGGCCAATGTCTTCTTCGTAAAGGCCGACGAACAGGCCGTACCCCATGTAAATCAGACCCGCCAGTTGCAGGGTGCGAGCAAGCAGCCGCATTTGACACCTCGTCCCCACCTCGTACCGTCCCGTACGCGATCCGGGGTTGTCGAAACATTAGGAGTTCGGCGACTTGCAGTCAATAATTCACGTCAGCGGCGCGGCAGAATCCGGATCGGGCAAATGCGAAAGCCGACATCGTGAGATATCGGCTTACGGCTGCGTGGTTCGCGATCGGCGGTCTTGCCGACCCGTAACCCCGCTCCCGTCTTTGAGGGGTTGTTTCCAAGTACGCGAGCGGGGACGTTAAAATGACTTGTTGAGTTTTAGTCTTACGCCTCTGGTCTTGAGGTCACCGTTGACAGCCACGCCTATGCCCTTCATTTCAACGAGGTTGGCATTCTTTTCAGGGGGCGGAAGCTCCTCGCCTTCATCGGAAAGAAAGAGATGGACCGAGTACGCCAGGGTGCCGAGGCCGAGGCCAAGCATGATGGCGGCCCTGGTGTCGTCGGACTTGCTTTCGTTGTAGAGGTCTTCCGCCGTCTGGGAGGAGGTCGCCGTTCTGTACTGTTGGTACGTGTCGTTCGCGTTCTTCCTGGAGGCGTGCGCCTCCGTGAAGAACCAGATGCTCGCCCCCAGCGAAAGCGCGCCATAAAACTTCTTGGAATAGAGGAAGTCCTTCGTTTTCTGCTGCGCCTGCGTGGGAACTGCCGAGACAAGAACCGTGACGCAGGCAACGGCGAGTGTGAAGGCGCGTTTTCGCATGTACATAAATCCTCCGGAAATCAAATGGCGCTTTACTCCTGGTTTGCTTCATTCGTCGGTTTGAACAAGGGGGCCCCCTACGTGCTGCTCCAGTTGAGCCATTTCGATCTGATACTGGAATCTGTCCTGAACAAGCTGGTTGCGGGCCGTAAAAAGTTGAAGCTGCGCCTGTTGACGTTCCAGAAATGTGCCGCCGCCCAGGTTGTACCGCTGGTCCTGAAGCCTGAAGTTTTCTTCAGCGGCCTTCACCGCAGCTTCATTGGCGGTTATACTTCGCCGCAGCCGTTCGAGGTTCAGGAATGACAGCCTGATATCCATGGTTCGCTGACGTCTGGCCTGGTCCAACTGCTCCCGGCTTCTCAGGTACTCCAGCTTCTGGACCTTGATGTTGTTTTCCGCAGTCAGCCCGTTGAAGATCGACATGTTGATGTTGATGCCAGCATTGTAAGAGTAGTTTTTGACGAATAGGTCTTCTACGCCGGCAAAACCCTCGCCCCGGTTCAGCTGCCAGCCGTACCCTGCGCTGCCTGTTATACTTGGAAAGCGTACGCTGTACTTTGTAGCCTTTAGTTGATCCCTGCTTGCAAGCATTCGATGCTTTTGCGCCAGAATCTCAGGATGCCCCTTCTGCGCCCGATCCAACGACTCCCGGTACGTGATGGGCGGCGGCGCGACGGAAAAATTCGTCTCAGTCGGCGTTACGTTGACGTCGGGACTGAGGCCAAGGGAAAACGCAAGCTGAGAACGGGCGATGGCCACGTCGTTTTCCCGGGCGATCAGCGCGACGCGATCGCCCGCCAGTTGAGACTCCGCGCTCAGGACGTCCGCGATCGTGCGGGACCCGATTTCATACATTGTCTTTTCGCGCCGCAGGCTCTCTTCAGAAACGCTCACCTGTTCTTTGGCCAGATCCAGCTGCTCGACTCTCTGCAAAAGAGTGAAATATCGCTGTTTCACAAGAAAAATCGTCTGCTGCCGGCTTCCGGAAAGGTCCATCTCGGCAGCCCGCGCACTCTTCTTGCTGGCCGCCAGATTCGCGAGCTGGCCGGCGTTGAAAATGGTGATACTCAGACTCGATCCAACGGATTGGGACCCGCCCACGCGGTCTTCGCCCAGGGTGGTAACGATTGTCTGGGTGGTCTGATCGAATATGGCGCCTTCCCTTGGCCCGGTCACGCTTCTGGATATGCGGTAGTTGCTGCCCAGGGATGGCAGGAAGGCGCTGCGGCGCGCATCGATCTGGGCGACGGCGATCTCCCTCGAGAAGCGGGATTGCGTAATTGACGTGTTGTTTCCCAAGGCGATTTCGATGCATTCCGAGAGGCTGAGATGCATGTCTTTGGTTGCCGCCTCCTCCGCCGAGACCGGCGCGGAGACGATTGCGGCGATGGTGAATAGCAGCGCTGTCTTCAGCACGTATGACATACCGGGCGCTCCTGTAATCATCTGAACTCTCGCAGGTTTTTCGATCTCGTGGAAAAAGACGCACAACCGGAAAGTCCGGCCGCCGGATCGACTCTCCACGACAGCGGCAGGACCGGCGTGACGCCGGCCATTAAATTAGACAGCGCAGAATGAGAAAAGTTACGGGGAAATTGCCTCGCACCGCTGTTGACGGAACAAAAAGAAAACAGAATCTTGCGGAAAAGGAAAGTGAAAACTTCCGTGAATGCGGACCCGCGATACGTCGCGGAAATGAGGCGTTTGCGGTACGGATCCCGCGGGAGTTCCGTGTTTCGGGCGTCAATCCCCTCGATCCAGGAGTGAATAGACGGTTGGGATGACGATGAGCGTGAGCGCGGTGGAGCTGATAAGCCCGGCAACAACGGTAATGGCCATGGGGGTGCGGATTTCAGATCCCTCCCCCAGGCCCAGCGCCATGGGCAGGAGTCCCAGAACGGTGGTTGCGGTGGTCATCAGAATCGGACGCAGCCGCACCGAGCCGGCCTGTACGATCGCATCGGTCCTGGACAGGCCGTTGTCGCGCAGGTGGTTGATGTAATCGACAAAGACGATGGCGTTGTTCACGACGATTCCGGCCAGCATGATAAGGCCCAGGAAAACCACGACGCTGAACGAGATGCCGGTTACGTAGAGCGTGAACAGTACGCCGATCAGCGCCAGGGGAATCGTAAATATGATGACGAAGGGATGGACGAAGGATTCGAACTGGGAGGCCATGACGATGTAGACCAGAAAGACGGCCAGGCAAAGCGCGAAGATCAGGCTCTGCAACGATGTCTGCATCTCGCGGTTCTGGCCCCCGATGACGAAGGACACGTCCGCGGGGATGTCGACGCTCTCCAGGGCCTGCTGGATCAGCCCCGTTGCGGTTCCCAGATCGATACCGGCGACGTTTGCGGAAACCAGCACCGCGCGCTGCTGGTCGATGCGCCGGATCTCGCTGGGGCCCTCCCGCACCTGGATGTCGGCCACGGCGGAAAGGTAGATCGGGGCTTCGCCCTCGGGGTTGACAACCAGGCGTTTCAGATCCGACACGCCGGACCGATCGGATTCGTCCACGCGAACGAGAACGTCGATGCGGCGATCGGCCTCCCTGAACCGGGTGACCACGTCTCCCTGCACTTTCTCCCGGACCAGCGTGGCAACGCTTCGCAGATTCAGACCGTAGGATGCAAGCAGGTCGCGCCGGTAGACGATCTGTACTTCCGGGCTCCCGCGCTGGAGGCTGGATTTCACGTCGTACAGCCCCGGAATTCCGGAAAGGGCGAGTTCCACGTTCCGTCCCAGCCTTGCGAGATCATCCAGATCGTAACCTCGAATCTCCAGCTCCACCGGCGTCTTGAACGTAAACATCGCCGGACGGGAGAAATCCACGGTGACCTGCGGGAGATCGCCGAGACTGTCCCGCAGCCGGGACATGAGGTCCGCCTCTCGTCTTGCAAGGAACGTGTTGCCGGAAATGCCCGCCCATACTCTTTCCGGAAGGTCCTGCCAGAACGGCCCCGGCCCTCCGGCGCCGTTCGTGGTTTCGTCGGATACGACGATGGTGACCCTGGAGGTGTGTTCTCCCTGGTCGGAAGTGGAGACGGAGGTCTTGTCCACGCCCACGACGGTGGCGATGCGAGCAACGCCGGATTCGTCCAGGACCCTCGACTCCACGTCGGCAACGGTCTCCTGGGTGCGTTCCAGCGGCGTACCCACGGGCATGGCGAGCTCGAGGTCGAACTCGCCGTGGTGAACGGCCGGAATGAGTTCACGACCGATATGGGGCACCAGGACGTACCAGCAGAAAACAAACGGCAGAATGGCCATCACAACGATGGCGAGGCGGTTATTCAACGCCCACCGGATCGTGGAAGGATAGACCCGGCTGATGGCGCCGAAGCCGACTTCAAAGGCATGTATGACGGGCGTAAGCAGCGGAACCGCGACGGCTGCCAGCAGGGACACGACCGTCAACCCGAGTGGAAAGGTCATCATCAGAAGCAGGATCAGCAGTTTGCCCAGCAGGGATAACAACTGGAAGATGAAGAATCGCACGACCACGTAGACGGGACCGAGCACGAAGAGTGAGCACAGAAGCAGAACGCCGGCGCCGGCCGCCGGAAACCGCGGGATAGTGGCAAGCCCTCTGTTGCGCATCGGCCACCGGCACGTGCGCCGGACGGCATTCCAGGTCCATCGGAAGCAGCCGGCGAAACCTTCACCGAGCGGGACGGGCGCGTTGAATACCAGCAGATCGTGCCAGATGGCCTGGACGATCCGGGAACCGAACGGCGTTGGATTTCCCGACCACGCGCACATATCCCGCCAGGCATGCGCGGGTTTCCTCCCGATCTTCAGCACAAGCGCGGCGAAAGGGTAGTACAGAATCGGGGCAAGGATGACGAGCGCCGCTTTCAGAACCACGATCAGGATAGCGAGTACGACCCAGAGTGTGCGCCAGATGAATTCGAAGACCAGCCACAAGACATAGACAAGGCCCCTGAGCGCCAGGGCCGGGAGACGTTTTGGAGATCGATCTCCCGCAAGTTCCTTCAGCCGTGCGAGTGAGCTGAACTGCAGCAGTTCAGAGTTGAACATGTCGCCGATCGTCGAGCCCGCCCCTCCGCTCCCCGCGATCCGTATCTGCCGGGAAGCCAGCATCGGAATGAAGAAGAGCGCGACGGCGAGTGACGCCACGAGTGAAAAGACCACGGTAAGGGACATGTCGCCGAAGACCTGGCCGGCCACGCCTTCAACGAAGACAATCGGAAAGAAGACCGCGACCGTGGTAAGCGTGGAGGCAAAGACCGCGCCACCGACCTCGCCGGTGCCCCGGACCGCCGCGGTAACGATGTCGTCGCCCTCTTCACGGCATCGGAAGATGCTCTCCAGGACGACGATCGAGTTGTCTACGAGCATGCCGATGCCCAGCGCCATGCCTCCCAGCGACATGATGTTCAAAGACACGCCGAATATCTTCATTGGTGCGAACGTTGCAACGATGGAAATGGGGATCGCCAGACTCACGATGCCGGTGTGTGACGGATTTCGCAAAAAGACATACAGCACCAGGATGGCAAGAATGCCCCCGATGATCGCCGTCTGTTTCACTTCGTCGATAGATCGCTTAATAAACTGCGACTGGTCCGACAGCACTTCCACTTGCATTCCCGACGGCAGCGAATAGGCAATGAAGCTGGTCATTTCCTTCAATTTGACGAACTGCCGCACCTGGGCCGCCCGGTCCGTGGCCTCGGCCCGTTTGATTTCTCCGGCCTTGAGTCGCTCCACGTAGGCCAGTTGTTCCGGTGTACCGAACAGCCGGTCCCGTACCCGCTGCGCCGTAGCGACGATATTGGCGTCGGCTTCCTTGAAGATATCGATTTCAACGCTCTCCACGCCGTTGACACGGGTGATGATCTCTCGATCCTTGTGGCCGCGCACGACATCGCTGACGTCCTTCAGCCGGATATCCGCTCCGCCCTTCTGTCCGATAACGAGGTCGCGAATCTCGTCCACGGTCCGGAACTCATTGAGGGTGCGCACCATGTACTGGGTCTGGCCGTCCAACAGGCTGCCCCCGGCGAGATTGACGTTTTCTTCGCGAAGCCGTCTGTTGATGTCGCCAATGCCGAACCCCATCAGTGCGAGTTGCCGTTCGTTGATTTCCACCCTGATTTCTTCTTCCAGGCCCCCGTGCACCCGGGCCGCGGCCACCCCTTTCATCGCTTCGAGCGCCTGTTTGATTTCTTCCTCGGCAATCAGTCTCAGCGCATACAGGTCCGCATCGCCGTACAGACCGATGCGCATGATGGGATCCTGCGTGGGATCGTAACGCAGAATCAGCGGTTTGTTGACGCCACGGGGCATGTTCAGCCGGTCCAGGTTCTCCCGCACCGTCTGAACCGCGTCGTTCATGTCCGTATCCCAGCCGAATTCAAGGATGACGTCCGACATCCCCGCGCGGGAAATGGAGACGATGCTGGCCAGATTGTTAACAACGCCCAGCCGCTGTTCTATCTGCCTTGAAATCAGGTTTTCTACTTCTTCCGGCGCGGTATCGGGATAATCCGTACGGATTGTGAGGGTGGGGTAGGAGATGTCCGGCATCAGGGTGAGCGGCAGCTGCTGGTAGGAGATGTACCCGAAGACCGCGACGGCGAGGACGACCATGAAGATGGCCACCGGCCTGCGGGTGGTTATTTCAAAGGTGCGTGAGACCTGATCCCGCGCGCGGGAGAGGGGATTTCGGGGAGTGCTGTCGTCGTCCATATTTTCCTGGCCCTGAGTCAGCTGCATCGACGAGCGGCCGGCGCGTCGTCGCCGTTACCGTGCCCGGGTCTCAGCCCGCGGATTCCTGCGGTTCCTGCTCAGTGGTATCCGGTTTTGCCGGGATGCGCAGACCCTTGCCCTCGATCACCCGGACCCTGGCCTGATCCTTGAGGCCATTCTGGCCCACGACCACGATGCTGTCGCCCGGCGAGACGCCGCTGAGAGCTTCCAGGTTCCGGGTATCTTCGAAACCCACGTCGAGTTGAATCTTGCGCGCGGTGCTGTCCTCGACGACGAATACATGAGGATATCCGTCATCGTACACGACGGCGCGTTTGGGAACCAGCAAGGCCCGGTCGTGCGTGGCGGTGACGATCCTCGTTGTGACGAACAGACCGGGACGCAATTTTCCCTCCGCGTCGTCGATGGCCAGCGTTACCCTGAAGGTGCCGCTGTTCGGGTCTACAACCGGGCTGATGCGAATGATGCGGCCCGGGAAATTGACGTCGGGTATGAGATCCGTGGTGATGCGGGCCGGCTGCCCGACAGAGATATTGGGCAGCTCCGATCCGGGTATGTGCGCCCTGGATATCAGACTCTTCATGTTGACCAGAACGTAGAGTTTGGTTGTGGGCCCGATCCTGTCGCCCAATTTGACGATCCGTTCCGCCACGATCCCGGATATCGGAGATCGAACCGACGCATGATCCAGATCCAGCTGGGCGCGCTGCCATCGGATCCTGGCCTGTTCCAGGTCGAATTCGTCACGTTCATACTCTTCTTTGGAAAGCAGATTCCTGGAGTAGATTTCCTTGCGGCGCTTGAAGTTGCTCTCCAGTTTACGGTAAGCGACCTGTGCTTCCGCTTCAGCGAGCTTGAGATGGTGGTCGACCAGGTGGACAACGACCTGACCCACCGCAACGGCGTCGCCCTCCTCGGCCAGCACGCGTTTGACGAGCCCGGATCCGTGTGCGTAAACGTCCACGGTCTCTTCGGCCTCTACCTTCGCATTGTAGAGCATATATGAGGAAATCGATCCCTGCTGAACGCGGTGGACCTTTACGGGTACGCCCTCCGGCGTTTTCTTCTTCTTCTTCGCGGCCGCGGTCGTGTCGACGGCAGTCGAGTCGACCTTTGTTGAATCGGCCGTCGCTTCATTCTTGCTCTTGCCCTTGGCCTTTTCGCCGCCGCATGCGGTAAGCGCGCAACCTGCGAATATGACGGCCAGCAATAAAGGGCACTTTACAATGCGTTTTTCCGTCATCAGTACATCCTTACTGGGCGATATGTGGACTTTCCCGCCAGCTTGTCGAGCTGAAGGCCACTTCCGGCACGGCCTTCGGGAGATGCATCGCCGGCTCAGACGAAGCTTGACCGGGCTGAAATTGCCTACACTCTTTGACTCCCGGAACCGGCCGGATGTTTCGCAAAAAAAGACGCCGGGCGGCGATTGGTCCGACGGCCCGGACGTGGGTGATGCCGGCGTACATGTCGCGCGCGGTTTGACTCAACCTCCCACGGCTTTTCTTATGCTCGACGCGATTTCGTCGAAACGTCCGGAGACAGGGGATTCAGGGTCGGCGGCCGTAATCGGGGCGCCTGTATCTCCAGCCCTGCGTATCCGCAGGTCCAGAGGGATTTCGCCCAGAAGCGGCACGCGGTATTCAGCGGCCATCCTTGCGCCGCCGCCCTGGCCGAAGATATCGGTCCTGGTATTGCAGTTGCCGCAGATATATTCGCTCATGTTTTCGACGATGCCGATAACGGGAACGTCGACCGTGTTGAACATCTGGATACCGCGACGCACATCCTCCAGCGCCACGGACTGGGGCGTAGTCACGATGACGGCGCCGTCCAGCCGCGCGGATTGAATGAGGGTCAGCTGGACGTCGCCGGTCCCGGGCGGCAGATCGATCACGAGAAAATCCAGAGGCGCCCAGGACACGTCTCTAAGGAATTGCATCACCATCTTGGCCAGCATGGGACCGCGCCAGATTACCGGCGCGCCCGCTTCGGTGATGAGACCGAGCGAGATCATCTTGACTCCGTGACGTTCCAGGGGAACAATCCCGCCGTTCGCATCCATGTCCGGTGTTTCGTTCACGCCCATCATGATCGGAACGTTCGGACCGTAGATGTCCGCGTCCATGAGGCCCACCGCGGCGCCCTGCCGGGCCAGCGCCACGCAGAGATTCGCGGCGGTGGTGGATTTCCCCACGCCGCCCTTGCCGCTGGCAACGGCGATCAGGCGCCGGACGCCCGGTATCGGCGCGGGTCGAGGAACGTTTTCAGGCCTGTTCAATGCTGTGTTTCCTCATGACGGACCGCGAGCGCAGCGTTCAATCGGGCCTCTTCCGGCTGTTGCGAACGCAGTCGGCCAGGATGGGTATACCGTCACGGATATCGTCGTGTGTCGCAAATCCGAACGCGAGCCTGATGTACGGCACATCCATATTGGATACGTGGAAGGCCTTGCCGGTCGCATAGTCGATACCCATTGACTCGGCCAGTTGCTCACACGCCGTGGTGTCGGTGACGTCGGGCAGCTTGACCCAGATAAAGAGGCCGCCCCTGGGTCGGCTGAACCACTCGAATGCATCGGGGAAACGCGAGAGCATCTCGAACATCAGATCGCGTTTCTTTTTGACGATGGCATTGATTCTGTCCACGTGCGACCAGAGTTCCTCTCTGAAATACTCGTAGACGACGGCCGCGCTGAGCGCGCTTGTTCCTCCGTCCCGCCGGTACTGAATGATCCGGTCGAGCAGGTCTCGAGGCGCGGCGAGGTAGCCCAGGCGGATTCCGGGCCCCAGGATCTTGGACAGGGATTCTATGTGAATCACCGGCGTATCGTGTTCGAGTGTCCAGAGGGCGGGTTCGTGGTGGTCTTCGTAGACGGTGTCGGCGTAGCAATGGTCTTCAACCACCGGTATGGCGTAACGGCCCGCAATGTCCAGCAGTTCGCGGCGCCGGCCGAGCGGCATTATCGAACCCGTGGGGTTCTGATAGGTTGCCAGGGTATAGATGAATTTCGGTTTCTTGTTCCTGGATGCAAGCCGGGCCAGCGTTTCTTCCAGCGCGTCCATCCGCATGCCATGGTCGTCCAGCGGGATGCCGACGAGTTCGGCCCCTTCCTTGCGGTATGCGCTAAGCGTGCCCGAATAGGAGTATTCCTCGAGCACAATCACGTCGCCGGGCGAATCCACGAAAACCTGGGCCACCAGCGTAACCGCCTGCATGGATCCCGTGGTCAGCGCAATCTGGTCGACGGGCAGGGCAACGCCTTCCCGGTGGGCGAACCTCCGGGACATGAGCTTCCTGAGCGGTTCGTACCCCAGCGAACCGGGATAACACGCCAGCTCATCGCCCAGTTCCGGAAGAATGCGCATTGCGGCTTCGGCCAGGCCTCTGTTGGGAAAGGAGGCCGGGTCGGGACGGCCGCTGCCAAAGGAGTATGTCTTCACAGCGAATGCATTTCCTTGTGAATCGGTCAGCCGGTTACGGACGTTCCGGTCGCGCCGCCACACTGCCGGGGTCGACATCCCTTTCCGGTTCCTGCACAGCCGGCGGGCTTCAAATCCCTCTCTCATTGCCGCGGATTCTGGGGTCGAGCGTCGCGAGAAGCTCGTCGTCTTCCGTGATTTCAATAGCCCGGACATTGGCCGCCGCGCTCCCCTTGCCGAGCGTGTATTTTATCTCTGACTTCAGGTATTGGGGTGCGATCTCTCCAAACCCTTCTTCGACCGTGACCCATTCGTTGCCTTCGGAGTGCACTCTGGGCGCGCTGACCGCCCAGTCCAGTTCCTCGTCGAGCACCAGTCGCCGTGTGAGTACCTGAAACAGGGAGGACGGGATGCGGGTTCCTCCCGATGCGCCGAGAGTCATCACGGGCTCCCCGTCGCTCATGATGAGCATGGGACACATATTGTTGACGGGCGACTTGCCCGCGTCCACCGAGTTGGGCAGTCCGGAACCGGGATCGAAGCGGGACATGCCGGCGTTCATGATGAGTCCCATCCTGGGAATGGTAACAAATGAGCCGAAACCGGGGCCATGGGTCAGGGTCAGGGAAGCCATATTGCGGTCGCGGTCTACAACGGAGATGTGGGTTGTTCCGCCGTAGGAAAGCGGCCGCAGCAACGCCTGCCCTCGCGTACCCTCCGACACGTGATCGGCGATTTCGCGGCCCGTTGCTCCGATCTGGATATCGGACGTGAGGGTTTCCAGCGGCACCTTGACAAATCGGGGGTCGCCGAAATACCGGTACCGGTCCAGCCAGGCGGCGCGGATGGTCTCGGTCAACCCGTGGGCGAGACGCGCGGCGTCGCGGGCCCAGAGGTCCAGTTCCGCGACATCGGCAATTCGACACATCTGAAGTACGGCAGGGCCGCTCGAACAAAGGGGCGGGGCGTACAGGTCGTAGCCCAGACAGGAGGCGTGAACGGGTTCGACGTGGCGGGCCTGATAGCCAGCGAAGTCGTCCTCCGTGAGTATTCCGTCGTTTTCCCGGATGTATTTCACGATTCTCCCGGCGATTCTTCCCCGGTAGAACTCATCGACGCCGTTTTTTGCGACCTGCTCGAGGACCCGCCCCAGACTCGCATTGGCCGCCCTGTCTCTGGTTGTGGGCGCCGCACCGTCCACCAGCAACAGCCGTTCCGTGTCCCGGAAGGCGCGGATCCGCTTTTCGTTCTCACCCACGGCAGCGACGTACTCGGGTGAAACCCGAAACCCGTTCTTGCACGCGCGTATGGCCGGAACGAGCGCCTGATCCAGCGGTATTTTTCCGTATTTCTCCAGCGCCGCGGCCAGCCCGGCGAGTACGCCGGGAACGGAAATCGCGAGGCAGCCCGTCTCGTTGGCCCTGCCGCTGACCAGCGACCCGAAACGTCCGTCTGAGCGGACCACCTGGAACATCCTGCTCGTGGCGGCGCCCGGCGCGACGGTGTTGAAGTCGATGCAACCGATTTCCCTGTTCATGTAAACCATCAGGGCGCCGCCGTAGCCGCCGATTCCCGTGTGGTGCGGCGAGACCACGCAGGCGAGCAGGGCGGCCGTGACGGCTGCATCGACGGCATTTCCTCCTTTTTTCAATACGTTTACGGCTGCGGCGTCGGCTTCGGGCTGTCCGACGACCGCGGCCTCCTGGAACGTGGCTGACACGTAAAGCGGACCTCCTTCAAACGCACGAATTGCACATATATACAGGTTCGATAATATAAGCGCGCCGTGCGCAGGTCAAGGTTTTTTTTGTTGCTGAGCGGATTTCGGTTGCCGGAGCCTGTCGCGGCGGAATTGAACAGGCCGGCCCGGCCCGTGTTTGCAGGTTTCGGTGTTACCGCGAACCCGTTCCGGTGGTGACGTATATGGGGCTTGTCCAGGCCTTGGCGCCGTCGGTCTGGGTCACCCGTACCCAGTAGGGGTGGCAGCCGTCCGGCAGTTCGGACTCGCGGCAGGTGAAGCTGGCGTCGCTTCCGGCGCCCTCGGGCGCCAGTTCGAAGACAACGGCAATGTCGATGCCACCCGCGGGTATCCGAACGGGCCCTTTCGCGATTTCCCCAAGCGTAACGGCGTGGGAGACGATATCCGTTCTGAAGTCGATCGTCGCCCGCGGCGGGCCGTCGACGGTGAGTATGACGCCGTCGGCGTCTCCGGTGGTGACGGATTTCCAGGCCACGGCATGGTCTGAAACGGACTGGATACCCTCCGAAGCCGAATCGAATGCGAATCCTTCGGCTCGGCGTATGCGGCCGTGCCTGACGGTCAGGCCGCCGTCCCAACGAACCAGGCGGTTGCGCGCGCGGATTCGCTGACCCGACCAGGAAATGCGGACCCGGTCTTCCGCGCGGGGTATGGTCTCGGGATACCGGTGTACTAGCTCCAGGCCTCTGAATACTTCAACGCGCTCGATCGGCGCGGTGCCGATCACGTCAACAGCGATTTCAGGCGGATGCAGCGCCTCGAGGTCCGAGCCCATCGGGTGTCCGTCTGCGGCGACGTTCACGAGGATTCGCTGGCCCGTGGTGCCATAGCAGCGCCGGGCCTTCAGCGCTTCCCATAGTCCGCGCCGGCTGAGGTCGCCGGCAAAGACGCACGTGAGCCCCCCGTACACGCCGAAAGAGCCGCTGCCTGGGTACGCGGCGCCCGGCCTGCCCTTGTGGTCGTCGCTTCCGGCGATGAATCCCACCCGATAGCCGTTTTCGAGGGCCCATTTCAGGAACCATTCGAATTCGCCCCACTCGGAGTAGACTTCAACCAGACGCTCGAAATCTGGATCGTGCCAGTCCAGATTGGCGTATCTGCCGCCTACGTGCGGCACAAGCAGGACGTCCGTGCCCTTCATCGCCCTGTACAGTTCGGATACGTGCAGGCAATCCGTGTGGACGTCGGATTTGTCCGGAATCAGCACATGGCTGGAGCGGTGCAGGGGTCCGGTGTCGCCCGGAAAGTAGACGTTGTGATCGCCGCCGACGGGCGTGTTTCCGGACCACTCGTACCCGACGAAGGCGACAAACCGTCCGGGGTCGTTCTGCGCATTCGCCTGGTGTCTGATTTCCTCCCAGACGGCGCCGGTGATCTGAAAATCGTTGCCCTGATGTCCTGCGAAATCGACAAAGGCGGATTCCCGGGCGAAGCGGAAGTATGAGGACACGGGGTTTGTTCCAACGGTCTCCTCGCTTTGCCCGTGCAGGTCGCCCCAGTACGGACGGTATCGGATACCGGATTCGACGCACCGCATCGGGTTGCTCTCCGCCTTCAGGCCCAGAGACCTGTCTTCGGCGCGGATGCGAAAGATACCGCACCGGGGCGCGACGACGTTATCAAACCTGCGGGTTCCCGCGTCTTCAGCGGAAAACCGGTATGTCTCGGGCAGCCCCGAAAGGCCGCGGGCATCCACCGCGACCTCGCCGGTGTAGTCACGGCAGGGGTTTCCCCACACGTCTTCCGTCTTTATTCCAACCCAGGCGGACTCGCCGGGCGCCGTTTCCGATGCGCAGACCGCGACCAGCTTACGGGGAGCGCCGCTGACGATGGGCACGGCGGGCGACGGGACCTCCTCGTAAACCCAGGTTCCGCACCAGTCGACGGCCACCCGGAACTCGAACCGGTCCTTGCAGAAGGTCTGCGCGCGAATCCCGGGAGCGCCGCCGGAGGTGTCTCCCAGGGTGAGGGTAACCGTGTCGCCTTCGGAAAGAGAGTCGTCGAAGACGTCGATGGTGACGCAAAGGCGCCACGGTCGCACGTAGCGCTGCTTTTCATAGGCGGGTCGGAGCGACGCGGGTCCCGACGTGGTTACGGAGGCGTATCCCGGGGCGCCGGGCTCGCCGAACTGCGGGGCCTGCCAATCGCTCACGTCGCGCCAGGCGATTTTTATGACGCCGCCGTCGTCCACGCCGTACGTGCCGGCGTGATAGATGATGCGCCACGTGCCCGTGGCCCCGGCCGTGACCGGTCCCGCGGGGTCTATTTCCGCCCACCCGTAACGCTCGCGAATTTCCGCGTCGCCCATTTCCATTTCTCTTCAGGATTCGTTTGACAGTGGCGGTTAAAGTCTTTTCGTCGTGTGGCTGCGCGCGGGTGAGGATTTGTTCCGGAGAGACATTTCCTGGCGGCGCGAAAGGACTTCGGGCGAATTCAAGATATGGGTTATTACACGCGGGACAAGAGAAATCCGGGCAGGGATTCACGCGCCCTTTCCGCTTGACGCGTTGTGGCTTTGGGGTTAACTTTTCGGCGGATCGCGCCGTCCAATTCGCCATTCCCGCCGCCCTGCAGGCCGCCGGTCAGACCGATGTCCGAACCCCTCCCCGTCGTCAGATTGTTCTCCAGGAACGACTGCCATCTTTGCGATGTCGCGAAAGGGCGCATCGAGTCCGCCGGACGGCGGGTCCCGTTCCGGCTTGAAATCGTCGATATCGACAGTGACGCCGAATGGGTTGCGCGATACAATGACCGGGTCCCGGTTGTGCACGTAAACGGTGAAGAAGCGTTCGCATACCGCGTAAACGAGAAGGCCCTGGTGCGAAGACTGAAATCACTGTCGAAACGGTCGAGGAGAGGGTATGGGCGGGGATGACCTGTTCGCCGCTCTGGAGCCGGAGGCGCCGCTTGCGGATCGGATGAGACCGCGCAGCCTGGATGAAGTGCGGGGGCAGGATCACCTTACCGCGCCGGATGCGCCGTTTCGCAAGCTGATCGAGAGCGACCGGGCGCCGTCGATGATCTTCTGGGGACCGCCGGGCTCGGGCAAGACCACGCTGGCGCGTCTCGTGGCCGAATCCACGAAGAGCCGGTTCGTGGCATTCAGCGCGGTCACCTCCGGAGTAAAGGAGGTGAGGGAAATTGTCGCGCGCGCAAGAGGGGACCGCCGGAACGGGCGGCGGACCACCCTGTTCATCGACGAGATTCACCGGTTCAATCGTGCACAACAGGATGCGTTTCTGCCACACGTCGAAGACGGCACCATCAGTCTGATCGGGGCCACGACGGAGAATCCCTCGTTCGAGGTGAACGCGGCGTTGCTGTCGCGGACCCAGGTGTTCGTGTTGAATCTGCTGGACGTGCCGTCGATATGCGAAATCCTGAATGCCGCGCTCGCGGGAGAGGGGCGCGGACTGCCAGGTCTTCGTGCCGACGGCGATGCCCTGGAGGTGATTGCGAGCGCGGCCGAGGGAGACGCCCGGCGCGCGCTCAATGTGCTGGAAACGGTATCGGCGTCATTGGAGAACGGCGCGAGGGTGACCGCTGAGGCCGTCAAGGCGGCGATGGGCGGCAAAGCGTTACTCTACGACAAGAGCGGCGAGGAACACTATAACCTGATCTCGGCGCTTCACAAGACCTTGAGGGACAGCGATCCGCATGCATCGCTGTATTGGCTGGCGCGCATGCTGGAATCGGGCGAACACCCGCAATACATCCTTCGCCGCATGGTCCGGTTCGCGTCGGAGGATATCGGGAACGCGGATCCGCGGGCGCTTTCGATTGCGCTGGCCGCAAAGGAAGCGTACGATTTTCTGGGCAGTCCCGAGGGCGACCTGGCGCTTGCGCACGCGGCCGTGTACCTGGCCACGGCGCCCAAGAGCAATTCGGTCTACGCGGCTTATGGTGCGGCGCAAAAGGACGTCAGGGAGCAGCCGAATCTGCCTGTACCGATGCACCTCAGAAATGCGCCGACGGGCCTGATGCAGGAACTGGGATACGGTCGGGGTTATCAGTACGCACACGACGACCCGGACGGGGTTGTGTCGCAGAGCCATTTGCCGGAGAATCTGGAGGGTCGGATCTATTATCGTCCCTCCGACCGGGGTTACGAGCAGAGAATCCGGGAACTGATGGACTGGTGGGAGTCATTGAGACAGCGAAAGTCACAGACGGCACGCGCGCCGGATGACGATTAGTCTCGAAAGTGCATCCGCTATTGTGTATATTGTGGAGGACTGTTGCGCGCACATCGGCTTGGGTCGACTGAGCGCGGAATGGTCACGCATCGAGCAACTGACCTGAACGAAATTGGGAAGGGAGGCGAAACATGACGCTGAACGGAATTTTCCACGCAACCTGTCCGCCTCCAGAGGGTTTCTGACGGATTCGCAGCCGTACGTGTTGCAACTCGATCGTCCCTCCGAAGCCGCGGGCAGGGATTCGCCCCGCGGTATTTTTGTGCCCGCCTGTGCGGGTTGTCGTTATTCGGAGGTGACGATCGGTTTTATGTACAATTCTGATTTCTGGGAAATCCGGCTGAATCAGCGGGACCTTGAGAAGATACCGAACGAGAATGGAATCTGGTTTGAGTCGCGTGAAGACCGGCAGCTGCGATATGTGCGGGAAGACCGGGTTGCCGCGGTGGCCATCCGGATTATCGAAGCGTTCCCGCATTGCCTTACGGACAGACAGAGGGAAGCGGCGCTGCTGTATTTCCGCCACGGGAAAACCCAGCGGGAGATCGCGGAGATTATGGGGATCTCCCGCCGCGTGGTCAGCCAGCACCTGTTCGGCATTACGCGAGGGGGACGGCAGGTGGGCGGTGCGATGCGCAAATTGAGGAAGTACTGTGAGGCGGCGTCGCTGGGCCCGTGCGCCCGGGATTGAACGTCGAGGTGAATGTCGCCGGACAGCCCGTTGAAACAAACCGTCCGGCCTCGCCTTCAGAGTGACTTTGTCAACAGACTAGCCGTCAGACCGCCCATTTCTTCATCTTTTCTTCGTCCAGCTCGACGCCCAGGCCCGGTTTTTCGAAGGGTTCGAGCGAGCCGTCGCGGTACCTGAACGGTGTCTTGCAGACGTCGTCCACCAGGAGCGCCGGCCCGACCAGGTCCGACGGTACCGTTACGTTACTGGACGCAACGGCCAGGTGGACGAACGCGGCGGTGCCGGGACCCATCTCGACGGTACTGCCCAGCAGCACGGGGACGCCGGCCGCCTGTGCGATATGAATCAGACGTTGACTGCGCAGAATGCCGCCTGCCTGGGAGGGGATGACGTTAATGACGTCCACTGCCCGGTGGCGCACGAGAGCCGTTGTAAAACCGTCGTCAAGATCCGCCACGTGTTCGATGATCTGAACGGAGGTCTGTTTCCGGACGCGGGCAAGAGAGCGGGCCGCCGCGTCGGCGTTTTCATTGATCCGCTCGGGATTGTCGTTGGCCACGGCCCGGTTCACCGCGACCACCGGCGTCTCGCAGGCGTCGATGCCGGCAGCGGCCATGTCCCGGATTTTGCCAACGGCTTCGTCCTCCTCCCACGCGCCGCTGGCGTCGGCTTTGAAGTAGGCGTCCGGACCCGCTACATGGCGAAAGCGCGCGATGCGGTCCAGATCGCGCGAATGATCCTCGCCGACTTTGAGCTTGAAGGCCCGGAGGCCCCGTGAGACCATCGTACTGATTTCATCCTCAAGCGCGTCGAGCTCTTCCTGCAGCGAGACGCCCCGCCGCATATAGGCGACCCAGCAGACGTCGACGCGATCCTGACGGCGCCCGCCCAGAAGTTCATAAAGGGGGGCGCCGTACTGTTTTCCGGCAAGGTCGAGCAGGGCGATCTCCACGCCGAACATCGTCAGGCCCCTGAGTTCCGGATGGATGCCCTTGGGAAGTTCATCGGCGATCCGTGTGCCCAGAACGTTTCGATCGGCGACGTCGCCGTCTTTCAGCGCTTGCAGCAGGAGATCGCGCAGGTCGCCGGCCCGGAGCGGATTCATCCGGTCGGCGATGTCCGGGACTTCACCCAGCCCCACGTGGCTGGTGTCCGTGAAGAACTCGAGAATCTGATAACGGGACCGGCTGAGGTCCTCCCCGGGCTGCAGGTTCTGCGGGTCCGCTGCGTATGTGGTATAGATGCGCGGCACCGAGACTTCCCGCACCTGGACGTCGGTGATCTTCATGGATGCATCCCTCGTGGTTCAGACGGAACCGGTGATACCGAGCAGATTGCGCGTATAGGACAGGAGGCCGGCGGTGACGATGCTGGCGATGAGCAGCACGCCCGCGGGCATCAGTTTGCGGGTCCTGATGAATCGACTCAGGGAAATCCCGGTAAGCAGCAGGGAGAGCATCAGGCCGATGAGCAGCCCCGTTGCCGGGTCCGTGTGTACGGTCCACCAGGCGTACAACGCGACCAGGCCGCTGATGCCGCCCGCGGCGAGCGAGACCGAACTGTCCGATTTGAGTTTGCCCACGACCCCGCCCGCGATCAGCATGATACCGTAAAGCGCCAGGACGGTTTGTGCGAGTTGGAGCATGGCTTACCTCCGGTAACGGATGTCGATTAACCTGTGCGGTACTTTTCTACCGTGGACATATCCAGCTTCACGCCCAGTCCCGGTCCTTCCGGCAGAACGAAGTGCCCGTCCGTTACGACGAGGGCGCCGTTCACGACGTCGGCGACGCGGGTGAACGGCAGTTCGTCGCATGGCAGGGTCGCGTTTGGAATGGTCGCCTGGACATGCACGGAATACGCGGCGAGGACGCCCAGGCACAGGCCGCCCATCTGCACCCAGCAGGGGACGTCTGCGGCGTCCGCGATGGCAGCGGACTTCTTCACCTGCTGCGCCGGTCCACCCAGGTTGACGTAGTCGATGCATTCGGCCTTCAGCGCGTTCAGTACGCCTCCGGGCGGGCCCAGGTGCAACGCGATCGGGATGTGGGTCTTCTGGCGCAGGAGGCGGTACCAATCAAGGTTGTTCTTGAGTACGGGATCTTCGAAGTTCGCGACGGTTCCGATGGGTTCCAGTTCTTCCGCCAGGCGGGCGGCGACGGTGGGGTGCCGAAACGCCGTGTTGGGATCCACGCCGACGGTGTATTCGGTCCCCGTGGCTTCCTTCATGAGCCGGACGGTTTCCACGATGTTCCAGGGCCGCGCCTTGAGCTTATGGTTCGTGAATCCCAGTCCGGCGCCGACCTCGGCCTCGGCAGCGGTCTCCTCGGGTTGCATGGCGCACGACCAGTAGGAAACCGGGATGCGGTCGCGGACCTTCTCTCCGAAAAAACGCCAGAGCGGGATGCCGTAGGCCTGGCCGGCGATGTCCAGGAGCGCGCACGCGAAGGGATCGGGCTGGGCGAACGGATCCAGATTGAGAGGGTCTTTTCCGGTAAGCGCGTCGGCTCGTTCCGCGAACTGGCCTGGCTCGCCCTGACACTCGCCGATGCCCTCGAGGCCGCCGTCGGTGCGGATGCGGCACAGCGTGATCGAATAGACTTTGGGATGGTATCTGGCAATAACCGGTATGGGCGGGACCTCCACTTCGAAGAGGTCGATTTCGGTGATTTTCACTTCGGGCCTCCTTTGAGCAGGCAGTGCTTGACGGCTGCAAGGCAGATTTCGACGACCGTATCCGTATTCATGACCAGTGCGTGTACGTCGTCGCGATTGCCGGACATTTCGATAAGGAAGGCGGCCGGCGTGCCGCGTTCGGCCGCGTAGGAGATGCAATACGGCTCCGGGGGACGGAATTCGGTGATGCGGTCCATGTTCACCTGCTGGAACGCGCCTCCGTACGGCTTCTGCGTCAGGTAACGGTTCTCCAGGCGGTCCCGGATGTCAGCATGGATGGCCGCGAGCAGTTCCCCGTCTCCCTTGTGCGGAAGCATCATGATGTAGTCGGCCGTATGGAAGTCGATGACGCAGAGCGGACGGTGTTCGTCAATAATGCGCTGGATGACCCGCGTCTCCCGCTCGGATGCGGCTTGCGCGCCCATGTAATTGTAGTCCCACGGCATCCGCACGTCCTGCGTATAGTGGAAACCGACCCAGTTGCAATCGAAGTTGCGGTTCAGATCCACGCCCCGGGAGTTCTGGCGGGTGAACCGGTCGAATCCGCCCGGGTTCTGCACCGGCAGTATCTTGAAATGCAGATCTCGGGTGTTCAACCCCTCCACGTTCGGGGTTTCGCACAGGACTTCCGCAAGGCGAAGCAGACCGTACGCGTTCTCCCATTCCCAGCCGTGTATGGCGGCGCCGAAGTACATTGTGGGCCTGGATTCATCGCCGACGTTCAGGGAATACATCGGCCTTCCGTCGCTGGAACGTCCTTCGTCGATCAGAAAAAGGTCCGGATACCGTTCCACCGCGTCGAACATGAGTTCGACGAATCCGTCGTAGGACAGTCGTTCAGGATAGTGTTTGCCGTAACGAACGGCGTTGTTGACGATGTTGCCGAGAAACAGATATTTGTTCGTGCTGCCCCAGGAATTGTACCACGGACGCACCGGCGACGCGAGGTCCATGGCCACGATGCGTCCGTCGCCGACGCGTTCTTCGAGCATGACGGCGCCGCTGTTCAGGTTGGAAATGCCCAGCGCGGAAACGCTCCCGGTGGTCTCCTGGCCCAGGACCTGGCGCTGGAACATCTGGTTGGCATAGCTCTGATCGGGGGCGCTTGTGACGGTTCCGTACCACCACACGGCGTCGCCGACGGAATAGCCCCGGGTGACGTCGTTCTCGATTTCGATTCGCATCTCGGGGCGAATGCGGTCCTGCACGTGGGTCTTGCTGAAGTGCAGGCCCCGGCTTCGAGCGTACTCGAAGAGGCAGGAGATGACCTGCCCACCGGATTTCGCGAATTCGGTGACGGCGCCGTAGTCCAGGTGGTGCAGATTGCGTCCGTCATTCACGACGGTGATCACGAATTCATGCCGGCCGAGTACGCCGGCGTCGCAGTGTTCGTTTCTGATGTCGAGGCGTCTGACCTTGCCAGGATAGAGGACGTCGAGATCGGCCCCGATGGTTCCGCCTGGACCGTCTGAAAGCAGGAGGATGTTATGATCGGATTGCATGGTGCCGCCTGTCCTGAAGCGCTCACTGCCGAGCGACGCATGGAACCGTGACGATCAACCGGCTATGGCCCTTTGGTTGCAGGAAGGTTGACGATGTTTCTGAGCGGTTGGCCGAGCAGCGCTCTTCTGCAGGTTTCGGCGGTACTGGCGCGCAGGTCCGTCAGGCTCTGCTCCGAGTAGAAGGCGGAATGCGGCGTCAAGAGCACGCGATGGTGCGCGGGGTGACCGGGGTCCCGCCAGGCGACGACGAGGGGATCGTCTTCCTTGAGCTGTTCCCATTCGAAAACGTCGATTCCCGCCCCGGCCAGACGGCCGGAAGCGACGGCGTCCGGGATCGCCGACGTGTCCACGATCGCGCCGCGGGCGGTGTTCACCAGGTACGAACCTTCAGGCATGAGCGCGACGGCCTCGGCGTCGATCATGTGGCGGGTCTCGTCCGTAAGCGGGCAGTGGACGCTGAGCGTGAAGGCCTGGCCGAGGGTTTCCTCGAGGGACTCCACGCGGCGTATTCCAAGGGCCTTGGCGTATCCGTCCGGCTTGTACGGATCGTAGAAACACACGTCCATGCCCAGCGCCTTTGCGCGCAGGGCGGCGGCCGTGCCGATGCGCCCCAGGCCGATGATGGCAAACACGCTGCCGCGGATGCGTTGAAGGGGCGCCGCCTGGGAGGGCGACCAGGGTCCCCGGGATGCGCGCAGGCGGGAGTTCAGAAACGCAACGCCCCGGATCATCGAGACCGCCATGCCCACGGCCGAATCGGCCACGTCTTCGGTCCCGTAGTCCGGCACGTTGCAAACCGCAATGCCCAGTTCGCGCGCGCGGGCCACGTCTACGTTGTCGAATCCGACGCCGCCGCGTGCGATGACTTTACAGTTCCGGAGGCGGTTCAGGGTCGGCGCGGAAATGACGATATAGTGGTAGGGAATAATGGCGTCGGCGTCTTCGATCCTGCCAGCGAGTTCATCTTCCCGTGTCGCATTCAGGACCCGGACGTCGGCAACGCCGCGGAGAATCTCCCTCTCAAGATTGGGATTTGAGATGAAATCCGTGATGACAACGTCTGATCTGGGTCCGGACATGTTGGATATCACGCCTGTCCAAAAACGGGTCTGTCGCCGCGCCTCAGCCGTCGTAGCCGAGCGCGCGCCAGCGCTGGCGCGCGTATCGGACGGCGTCAGGGCCGGGTTTCACGTAACCACGGGTGCTGGGGGGCGGCTGGCCGGGGCCGGCGTCCTCAGGGTAGGGCGACCAGTGGTCCTCGACGTAGGGCCCGCAGGCCGTCTTCCGCCGGAATTCGGGAATCGGAAACGGGGCGCCGTCTTCGAGGCAGGAACGCCAGGCCTGCACGCCGACGGCGCCCATGGCGACGCCCCGATACACGTTCAGATAGGGTTGGCGTCCTGAACGGATGGCGCGGGCAAAGTGGAAATTGGTCCAGAAGTCTCCGCCTCCGTGGCCGGCCTTCCGGGCGAGATCGCCATGTTCGGGCCAGTCGGCGGTGTATGTCCGGTCCAGTGGCTGACCCCTGTCGCGCAGCCAGTCTTCGTGATGAATACGGACGCAGCTCCAGTGGTTGGGTTCGGCGGTGGCGATGAGACCCCGTTCACCGTGGATTTCGTAGCGTACCCTGTGAATGGAACTGAGCTGCAGGCCCAGAATCCGAAAGACGGCGCCGTTGTCCATGCGGACCAGGATCAGACCGCCCTGGTCCCCCACGCGTACGCGGTGGGGCGATTGGGTGGGTTCTTCAACGATCGAGAGCGCGTTGACGGAAACCGGCATCGTCCCCGTGATGCACATCAGCGGCGCGAGCGCGTGGCTGCAATAGTAGGTGGGAGGAATCCAGTTGCGCCAGTGATTCAACCCCGGAGAGATGCCCAGGCGCCAGTCTTCCTCGGCGGCGTGATTGTATTCCCCTTCCGCGTAGGTGACGCTTCCGATCTCGCCGCTGCGATAAAGGCGGCGCAACTCCTGGTTGGCCGAGGAGAAAGGGTAGTTTTCGGCGAACATGTAGATCCTGCCGCTGCATTCCACCGCCCGGCAGAGGGCAATGCCTTCGGCGAGCGTCTTGCACGCCGCCGTTTCGCTCATCACGTGCTTTTCCGACTGAAGCGCCTTGATAGCGAACGGCGCGTGCTCGTGGCTGTAGTTCGCCAGGATGACCGCATCCATTTCATGTTCGAGGAAGCGATCGTAGTCCGTGTACGTGGCCACCCCGTATTCCCTGCCGACCTGTTCGAGCTTCTCCTTCCAGGTATCGCAGAGCGCCACGAGTTTCATGCCCACCGTGTCGGTCGCGCCCCGGGCGAAGCTCTGCCCCCGGCCCACACCGATGATGCCGACCCGGATCGGCCGCCTATCGGTCTGATGCTGTGTCACAAGCTGTGCTCCTCGCGCCCTGGACTGTGGGCATTAATCGCAAATCGTACGCGACTGAAGTCGCTCAGGGCGATCAGGCTTCGAGCAGCCGTCGAAGATACGCGCCCTGTTCGCCGACCTTGGTATCGTCGTCACCGGGCCCGAAATCTTCCAGCGAAAGGTACCCGGAATAGCCGACGTCCTTGAAGTCACGGACGATCTGGCCGACGTCGGCGATCCCTTCCCGGATGTCGGCGAAATCCCATTCCCAGACCTGCGCGCCCGTATCGTCGCGGCCGGTAACGACGGGCTTGCCGTTGCCGATGTGGCAATGGGCGAGATAGGGACCGAGCAGTTCCATACCCATCTTCGTGTCTTCAAGGCCCACGCGAAGCATGTTCGGAATATCGTAGATGGCGCCGATCCGGTCCGGGTCCAGGTCGCGCAGCAGTTCGATGGCGCGGGAACAGGTGACGGCGACGGTCCCCACATGAATCTCGTAGAGGATCTTGACGTCATACTCCCGGGCGGTCTCGACGAGATTCGCGAATCCTGCTCGCGCTTCGAGGAACTGGGGCCAGTATGGCTTTGCCCGGTCGTGCCGTGGCGCGCCGATACGGATCATGGGCGGGTTGTCCGGGTTCAGCGCGGCGGCGCCCCGGAACAGCTTCTCCACGATTTCGGACTCTTCCAGGGTCACGTTCGGGGCCAGGGCGATCACCCTTATGCCGGTCCGCCTTTCTGCCGCCCGGATCGCTTCGGCCTTCTGAATGACGTTGTCGGGGCTGACGTCGGACAGGTGACGGCCCCAGAACGAGGGCTCCTCGGTGGCGTCGTCGGGGTTGTAACGACAGCGCAGTTCGATGCCGTCGTACCCGTGTTCGGCCAGCTTGTCGAAGGTGCGGTCCAGGTCCCAGCGAGGAAGCATGACCGACGTGCAGGAAAGTTCCATAGTGTCTCCGGCTTCGCGGACGGTTACGGAATGAATCGGGTCTTCGGCGTGATTGACAGGATGAATTCGGTGAGCAGGGCGACGGTCCGGTCCAGGTCCTTCAACGAGAGGACCTCCACGGGCGTATGCATATAACGCAGCGCCACGCTGACGAGGCCGGTAGCCACGCCGGCGCGCGTGAGCTGGATGGCGTTCGCGTCCGTTCCCGTTCCGCCCGCCGCGGCTTCGATCTGATACGGCACGTCGGCCTTTCGCGCCGCGGAAACGAGGCGTTTGAAGACGACGGGATTGATGTTCGCTCCACGGGCGATGACGGGTCCGGCCCCGACCTTCAGATCGCCGTCCCGTCGTTTGTCAACGTCCGGATGATCGGTTGCGCAGGCGACGTCCAGCCCGATACCAACGTGCGGGTTGATTCCGTACGCGCTGGTTCTGGCGCCTCGCAGCCCGATCTCTTCCTGTACGGTGGCAACCGCGAACAGAGCGGCCCGGGACGTCTTCCCGGAACGGGCAACGCAGCGCAGGGTCTCCGCCGCGACGTAAGCGCCCATCTTGTTGTCGAAGGCGCGGGAGGCGGCCAGGTCTCCCCGGATGACTTCGAAATTGGGATCGTACGTGACGGGATCGCCGATGTCGACGACCTTTCCGGCCTCTTTCTTGTCCGCTGCGCCGACGTCGATCCAGAGATCGTGAATCTTCGGTGTCTTTTTCCGGTCTTCATCGGTCATCAGATGAATTGGTTTCTTGCCGAATACACCGGGAATGGCACCGGAAGAGGTATGGATGCGGACCTTCCTGCCCGGGATGATATTCGTGTCGAAGCCGCCGATCGCGTTGACGTAGATGAATCCGTTGTCGTCTATATGGTTGACCTGGAATCCCAGTTCATCCATGTGCCCGGCCAGCATGATTCGCGGGCTGCCTTTGGCGTTGTGGACGGCAATCGCGTTGCCGTGCGCGTCAACGGAGACGCTCTCCGCGTATTCCTTCGTTTCCGCCGTCCAGACGTCGCGGACGGGGCCTTCGTACCCGGATGGACCTGGCGCATTGAGCATGGATTCGAGAAAAGCACGGGAAGATTTACGCATCGCTCTCCTTTCCGAATTTGGCCCTTCTTCGGCATTGTTCGATGACGCGGATCAATTCGCGGGATTCGTGGGTCTTGATATGGGGCTCCGCGTTTCGCGCAATCGTCTGGTAGATGTTCGCATAAAAGTCCAGTTGCGTTTCCGGACGAATGGCCACGGTCTTTTCACGCCACGGGAGCCGGTCCCTGTTGTCATAGCTGCGCCCCGGCGCCGCGCCCTCGAAAACCTCCAGCTCCGGCGCCTGATCGGGGTCGTAATACCTGATTTGGAAAGCGTCTTCCGACTGGATGAGGGTTCCGTATCGCCCGCATACGTGCCAGGGAGGAAGGGGGAGCGCGGCCGCCTGATTGATTTCCAGATCGAGGAGCTGATTGCGCCGGGTCCGCAGCCAGACTTTGACCACGTCGTCCGCGTCTCCGCGTGTCGCGACAGCCCAGAGATTGCATTGCACGTCGACAACGGGCGTGCCGTCGGAGACATACAGCAACTGGTCGACATAATGGGCCCCGTAGTTGTTGAGCATTCCGCCGCCGTGTTTACGCAGGCTCTGCCAGTCGTTGCGGCGCACGTAACGCGTCAACGACCTTCGGATGAGGTAGACCGGGCCAAGAATCCCGCTGTCGAGGATCCCTTTGAGCGTTTGAGTCTCAGCTGCAAGACGATGCGGCTGGAAGACGAGTACGCGGCGGTCATGCCGCGCTGCTTCGTCAATGATGCGGTCGGCCGATCTCAGAGTGGTGGTCATCGGCTTTTCGAGGATGACGTGACAGCCTTCCTTGAGTGCCCGCCTGGCGTGCCGTTCGTGAAATCTCGTTGGCGTGGCGACGACCAGTATGTCAGGTCGCTCTTTCTTCCAGAACGCTCCGTGGGTCCGGTATGTCCGGCAGCCTGATAGAGCTGCCGCCTCGTCGAGACGCTCGGGGAGGGGGTCGATAACGGCAGCGAGCTGGAAATTCGGCGCATCTTTGAGCCTATTGAAATGTATGGACCATCCGGCCCGGCCCAGTCCGGCTATCGCCACCCTCAACTTTGTCGCCATGGGCGTGCTTTCCTGAGGCATCATGTGAGAAAGTTGACGACGTTGCTTTCTCTGTCTATATTCCTGCGAACGGCGTAGAAGATAAATCCTGTGACCCAAATGTCCACAGAAATCATGAGGGGTTTTCACTGGATCCGGGCGCCGTGCGTGCTGGTCATTTTCTTTAAATTATCGAACGGGAGGTCCGCGGTGGGAACCGGATCGGAACGTCCGGGTGCTTCCGAGGGGGTCAGATCGACAACGATGCAGGCGGCCATTCTGGGCATGCTCGTTGTGAATGTCCCGCTGTTGCTGGTCAGCTTCGGCATGGGTTACGCGTCGCGTTTCGACTGGATGTCGGTATCGGTGAGCGCCCACCTGAAGGTCGGGCTTCTGGCCGCGTTTCTCACGGTCCTGACACAGACGACGACGATGTTTTACTTCATGGGTACGGGTTCCGCGATCAAGGCCGAGGTGCGGGAACGAGGTCTGAATCCGGAGTTTCTTGCCCGCGCCCGCGCGTTCAAGGGCGGTTTCTTCTACCTTCTGACGCTTGGTATTCTGCTGATCATGGCCGCGGCGATGATCGGCGGCGGCGCGCACGCCGACCTGCTTTGGAGCGGCGGCGAAGGGGGCCGTACGTTCTATCAGATCCTGCACGAGGTCCTGGCGATCCTGAGCCTGCTGGTGAATATGATCGCATTTGCATTCACGCCTATCTATATCCGGAAGAACAACCGGCTGCTGGACGACGTGGGAAGTACCCGGGCCACGGTGCCGGAGTAAACTGCCGAATTCGGGAGCAACGGCCCGCCGACAACGATCCGGATCCGGCGATCGGCCGCACGTCCGAGACTGGTATAGCCGCCTGCAAACTGATCACGGAGGAGCAATGGACAACCGGGAGGTCGCGGAAATCCTGGAAGAGATGGCGACGTTGATGGAGTTGAACGGCGAAGGCGGATTCCGCATTCGCGCGTACGCCAATGCCGCCCGGGCAATCGACTCCCTCGGGGAACCGGTCGCGGCGCTGGCAGCCGAGGGAAAGCTGGATTCGGTCCGGGGTATCGGGAAGGGACTCGCGGGGCGGATCAGCAAACTCGTGGAAACCGGGCATTTGCCCGGCCTCGAGGAATTGAAAGCGTCGGTCCCGGAAGGATTGATCGAAATGACTGAAATACCGGGACTTGGCGCCAAGAGAGTGCGCGCGATCTACGAGGAACTGGGCATCGTGGACATCGATGCGCTATCCAGGGCCTGCGACTCGGGCGATCTTGAGGCGATGAGCGGATTCGGCCGCAAAACGGCCGAACGGATCGCGCACGGCATTCAATACATGCAAAAGCACCGGGGCCGGTTTCTGTGCGATTACGCGGGCCGCGACGTGGAGGGCGTTCTGGCGTTCCTGGAAGTCCAGGCCAACGTTGACCGTGTGGCCGTGGCCGGGTCGATGCGACGCCGTATGGAGGCGCACAGCGACCTCGATCTCGTGGCAAGTACACAGGACCCGGATGCGCTGGCCGTGGCATTTACAGGTTTTGGAGAAGTGGCCGAGGTTGTCGAAACCGGGGAATCGCGGGTGAGCGTTGTGTTGAAGTCTGGCCTGCGCGCAAACCTGTGGCTGGTGGCGGAGGAGGCGTTTCCGACTGCGCTGCATCACGTGACGGGAAACGAGGCGCATGTTTCGCAGATGCGGGACAGAGCGTCCGACATGGGACTGCGGTTGAACGAGTACGGATTGTTCGACGGCGAGCGTCGAATCACCTGCGGAGACGAGGCCGCGTTATTCGAGGCGCTGGGTCTGTCCGAAATCCCGCCGGAACTTCGCGAGGGCGAAGACGAGGTCCGGCTGGCAGCGGCGGGCGAGATTCCCTCGCTGGTGTCACGCGCCGACCTCCGAGGGACGCTGCACGTTCATACACGGCACAGCGACGGCCGGGCGGATGTCATGGAGATGGCGAAGGCGGCGGCAGGTCTGGGTTACGAGTATATCGGGATATGCGACCACAGCAAGGCGGCGGCCTATGCGAACGGCCTGACCGAGGAACGGGTCCGCGCCCAGTGGGAGGAGATCGACAGCGTAAACGCCAAACTCGATGGCATCCGGGTGTTGAAGGGCATTGAAGTTGATATACTGGGCGACGGGCGGTTGGATTTCGAGGATGACTTTCTGGCTCAATTCGAGGTTGTCGTTGCGTCGGTGCATTCCAGGTTCGGCATGACCGAGGCCGAAGCCACCGACCGGATCGTGCGCGCGGTCCGGAATCCTCACGTGCACATCCTGGGACATCCCACGGGGCGATTGCTGCTTTCGCGGGAGGGTTACCCGCTGGACCACCGCGCCGTCATCGACGCCGCGGCCGCGGCCAACACGGCCATCGAGCTGAATGCCAATCCACGCCGGCTGGACATGGACTGGCGGCATATCGGATACGCGCGGGAAAGAGGGGTGAAAATTTCCATCAATACCGATGCCCACAGCATAGAGGGACTGGCGCAGATGGAATACGGGCTCGGCGTCGGCCGGAAGGGCGGACTCACGGCCGGAGATGTCCTGAACGCGATGTCCCTTGATGACTTTCATGCCTGGTGCGCGGAATCCAGATAAGCGGGAAACATGGATGGACAGGATAAACAGGATAAAGACCAGAGACACTGAATTCGGTTCTTTGTCCTGCTATATATGGTCATTTTGCGGTAATTCCCGATATTCGGCTTTTGATCCTGAGTAACTGCTGTCCAGGATAGTTTGAAAAAGACGATCTTGGATGCGTAAGTACCTGGTTTTCTTGAAAGTCGTTTCGAAGTGCCAGTGCAGGTGTTTCTCATTTGGCCAAGGCCTTCCAAGACAGAAACCGATTTGGGACCGGTGTGGTTGGCGTTCCCGGGAGCGAGGGCATCCTGCCCTCGACATCGGGTAACTCGTCGCACACGGTGTTTTCCGTGAACCGGTGTCAGATTGAATGAACCCGTCAGTCTCGTGACCAGAATAGGGGTAGGTGACGCGTAGTTCGAGGGCAGGATGCCCTCGCTCCGGTTGCAGGTGCATCATGTCGTGATAGTAGTTGGAGCAGACGATTCTGGACAGGTGTGATCCTGCCTATCCTGTGTATCCATGTTCGATCGTTGTTCGCAGCCATTCGGAGAAGTTCACCAACTGAAACTGACCTGGAGGTCGCGTGACACGCGAGGAGATTTACGATACGGTTCAATCTCTGGCCGAGGAAAAGGACCTCTACGCCGCGAGCGAGTACGTGCTCGGACTCTGGGAAGAGACCGACATGGTGAAGGTTTTTGAAGACCTCCTGCTCGACTGTTATTGGAAGGCGAAGTCCACGGAACAGGTGATCCACTTCGCCAACGCCGGTATCCACTATTGTCTCGCTCATGCCTGCGAATACGATGAGGACGCCGATTCCGCGAGGGAGCTCCGGTTCGCCGCCAAGAGGATCGCCACCAACGCCGCGTCCTTCACGTGGATCGGCTGGGACGAACCGGGCGTCGAGATTTCGCCCGGGCAGATGCGGCACGGAATCGCCTTCGCGCGGTACGCCGTTCGGCAACTCCAGGAATTGGATCCGACCGACGCGCAACTTGCCTATACATACTGGTTTCTGGGCGCACACCTGATCGCGGACGGGTCGTACGAGGAGGCGCTGACTGTATTTGAAGCCGCGAGAGACCACAGCGCGCCGGACGACGGGAATCCGGATAACCGGACCATGCACGAAGGATACATCGGGCTGGCGAAGATCCTCTCGGGCGACAACGAAACCGGCGAATCGGAATTCGACGCGTCCGTCGCCGCGCTGGAGTCACGAGACAATGAGGATGCCGCGTTCTACGCAAAACAACTCGTGGACGTCCGGGCATTCTTCGAGAAGCGCAAGGCGGCAGACGCGGAGGCCAGACGACGATAATAGCCCCAACCGCTTGCCGTACCCGATGGCATTTCTCACACGACGGCACAAAGGCACGAAGATACAGAGGGAAAACCAAAAACCTGTCACTGTCGCATTTTGCGAATGTGGCTCAGCGTCGGATGCCAGAAGATCGGAAAGACGTGTTCAGAGTCGACCACACCCTATGAACGTCAAGGACCGTTTGCTGCTGTCCGGCCGAAACCTCCTCGGCAGTCTGTCGCGTGACGACGGCTACCTGCCATACTGGCACATGGCCGTCGACGGCGATCTGCGCGCGATGTACCAGTTTCGGCCCTACTGCACCGGCCACAACGTCGGACGCTGGTGGAACACGATGCTGCGGCTCGAGCGCGCCGCCGGCTTCGAGATCCCCGCGGAGATGGAAGCGGCGATGCTGGAGAACAGCCGGCGCCTGTCCGACAACGCCAGCGGCATCTTCCTCGAGGACGTCGATCCCCGGGACTCCGCGACCTGGTACATCCACTCCTACCGCGAGACCATGCTGTCCTTCGGATTGCTGGTCGAATACCGCGGCAGCAACCGCGCCGCCGGGTGGGGCCGCCGGGCGATCGAGGGAATGAGCCGCGCCAGTCAGGATCTGATGGAATGGAGGTTCTCGTTCGACGGCGGACCTGCGCGGGCGAAGCACGGCAACAGCGCCGCCCCGGCATACACCCACGGCCGCGCCATCGAGGGCTTGCTCTGTTTCCACGCGGCCACCGGCGATCCGGCCGCACTCGAGGAAGCGGAGCGCCTGGCCGATTTCCACTTCGGATACGTGCTGACCGCGGACGGCAGCCTCGCTCGGGGCTGCGGCGACCACACCCACTCGTACCTCAACACCCTCCGCGGCCTGCTGATGCTGGCCGTGCTGCAGGGTTCGCGCGAACGCCAGGAGTTGATATACAAGACTTACGGTGATGCCGTGTCCGGGATGATCACCCGCTCCGGGTTCGTCACCCACGACGTCGGGAAACGCTACGGCGGCGACATCGCCTCGGCCGGCGACATCGCGCACATCGCCCTGTTGCTGTGGGACCTGTTCGCCGACCCCGGGCTGCTCGACGATGCGGAGCGCATCGCGCGGGCCCGGCTGTTCCCGGCTCAGGTGCGGAAACCGGTTCCGATCCGGCCTGCCGTAGCAGATGACCCCCGCGACTGCTACCGTGACCTCCCCAACCGTTTCGTGGGCGCCATCGGCGGCTCGGTAGGCCACGTCAGCGGCCAGACCTGCGTCACCGATTTCACCGCCGCTACCCTCCACAGCCTCATCGAGCTCTGGACCCGGACCGTGGACGTCGAGGAAGAGATCGTCCGCGTCAACTTTCACTTCGACCGCGAGTTGCCCGAGGTCGCGGTGAGGGCGGAGCGCGATGAAAACGCGGGGCGGGTCACCGTGGTCAACCGAACCGGAAAGGAACTGCGGCTGCGTTTCCCGGGCTGGGCCGATGAGGGGACCTGCTCGGTGACCGTCGACGGGCGGCCTGTCGAGACAACGGTGGAGAACGGGTTCGTGGTGGTGGCGCAATGTGAAAGGGTTGTGACCAGCGAGTTGCGCTTTGCTCTTCCCGAGTACGAGGAGGAGGAGCTGTCGCGGGACGAGTCCGCCGAAGAAGAGACGGTGACCTTTCGCTGGCGCGGCGACGAGATCGCCGGCGTCAGCAGCGGCGGGCCCTACATGGCGCCGCATCCGGTATTGCGCAGGTCGCTTACCGGTTTATCAAAAAGGATAACCTGAACGAGATGGCTTCACGAACGAAAAAGACCAAATCCGATGCGTCCAATGATGCCTTTTCGGAACTGACGTGGGACGATCTGGAGGAATGGGCCGGCAGTCGCATCGTCGCGCGGGGTCGGTCCTATCAGAGAAAAGGGGCGGTTCGGGAATTGCAGCGTGACGAAGAGGACGCGTTGGTCGCCTGGGTGGAGGGCAGTCGCCTCTACGCCGCAAGGGTGAGCATCGAGGGAAGCAAGGACCTAATAGGCGAATGTACCTGTCCCTACTGGACGACGTGCAAACACGCGGTGGCCGTCGTGGTGGAATACCTGGAGATGGTCAAGACCCGAACCGCCGTCGGCCGGGTTGAGGCGGACGATCCGCGCCTCGAGGAGTTGGACGTAATCACGGAAGATGACGAGGAAACACTGGAATTCGACGTGGAGGAAGACCACGAAGAGGAGCCGCCGGAACTTGACTTGGATGAACCGGACGAGGAGTCTGCCGAGACACTTTCGGAAAGCTCCGGAACCGGTCAATCCGGAGACGCTTCCTTGCGCGCCTACCTGCAAGAGCATACCAAAGCCGAACTTGTGGAGCTGCTGTTGGAACTCGCCGAAACGCACGACGAGGTGCGCCAGTCGCTCGAAAACCGCCGCAGCCTGACGTCTGGCGAGACTCGCAGAGTTCTGAAGCGCATCCGCTCCGAGATTGCTGCCCTGGAAGAACCCGAATGGGAGAGCCACCATTACGGCGGGTACCAGGTACGCAATACAGGGCGTTGGCAAGGGCGTCGAGGCATGGTGCAGGTTGTATCTGCAAACCGGCCGGCGGCCGAGAAGCGGCAGGAGACGAAAGAGCGACCCGAAGATGGACTGGCCGCTGCCTGCTCCGGAAGTCGAAATACCGGCCCCGCGCGGTCACGAAGAGGCGCCTATGGTCGACGTGCTGATGCGGTTGGCCATTGCCGAGAAGAAGCCGGACGAGGTGATGAAGTGGTACGACGATTCCAGAAGGACCAGGTCTGAGCACTGGCAGCGTGACGCCACCCTTGACGATGAAGTGGCCGACGCCATCGCGACCACCCATCCCGACCGGTCCGTGGCAATCTGGAAGGAATTGGCGGAGAACGAGATCGCCCGTGTAAAGCCGAGCGGATACCGGGAGGCCGTACCGTATCTGCGCCAGGTCAGAGATGTACTCAGCCGTTCCGGTCGCGAGGGGGAGTGGAAAGAGTACCTGGCCGCATTGAGACAGCAGAACAAACGCAGGCCCCGATGTCTTGAGGAGCTATACAGGCTCGAGGGTGGTCGCCTGCGCATTGTGGACGGCTGAGCAGAGCGTGCGGGGTCTACGATACGGATCGAACGGAAAAAAACGGAGGTGATCCATGGACATGAATCTGAAGGGAAAAGTCGCGCTTGTGACGGGGGCGAACCAGGGAATCGGTCTCGCAACGGCCAGGGGTCTGGCGACGGAGGGGTGCAACGTTGCGATCTGCGCCCGGCGGTCGGAGACGCTCGCGGAGGCGGCGCACCAGATCGAAGCGCTCGGCGTTCGCGTCGCCGCCATTCAGGCCGACGTGCAGGATCCGGATGACGCGGGGCGGTTCGTGGATGAGGCCGCGGCGCAGCTTGGCGGTATCGATATCCTGATCAACAACGTGGGCGGACGGTCCGGCGACAGGTTTATGGATTCGACGCACGAGGATTGGGTGGAGACCTTCGACAAGAACGTGTTCCACGGGGTGCGATTGACCCGGCTGGTGGTCCCCCACATGGAGGCACGCGGAGGCGGGTCGGTTGTTTTCATTTCGTCGATCTCGGGATGGATTCCGCAGCTGAGCGGCGCGGTGCAGTACGGGGCGTCCAAGGCCGCCCAGATCTTCATGGCCGAACCCATTGCATTGGAATTGGTGCACGACCGCATCCGCGTGAACGTGGTGTCGCCCGGATCGATCATTTTCGAAGGCGGCGGGTGGGCCGGGCTCCGTGATGAAAGGCCGGAGGTATTCGACGCTTACGAGGAGAACGGTTTTCCCATGGGGGGCCTGGGCACGCCCGAAGACGTTGCAGACGTGGTCGTATTCCTGGCTTCGGACCGCTCCCGCTGGGTGAACGGCGAGAACATACGTGCTGACGGCCTTGAACAGCCAGTACCGGCGGTACGTCCGTGGTGAGCGCGGGCCAAACAAGGAATCCGGAGATGATGGGTCTTGACGAAGATCTGGAAGTGCGGCGTTCCAGGACGCGCGAGATTATTGGAAAACTGAAGGGGATCTATCCCGACGCCGAGTGTTCGTTGACGTACGAGAACCCGCTCCAACTCTTGATTGCGACGATGCTCTCCGCACAATGCACGGACGAACGGGTCAATATGGTGACGCCGATCCTCTTCGAGCGCTACCCCACGGCAGCGGACTATGCCGATGCGCTGCCGGAGGAGTTGGAGGACCTGATCCGTTCAACGGGGTTCTTCCGCAACAAGGCGCGAAACATTCAGGGCTGTTGCCAGGCGCTGGTTGACAGACATGGCGGCGAGGTGCCGCGTTCAATGGATGAACTGGTGGCGCTGGATGGCGTGGGGAGAAAGACCGCCAATGTCGTTCTGGGCAATGCGTTCGGTATTGCCGAAGGCGTGGTGGTGGATACGCACGTTCGCCGGATTTCCAATCGTCTGGGTCTGACCCGCCGACAGGATCCGGTCAAGATCGAACAGGATCTGATCGGTATCGTTCCGAGGAAAGACTGGGTGGACCTGCCGCACCTGTTTATCCATCACGGGCGCGCGATTTGCAGCGCCAGAGCGCCTGATTGCGATGCGTGCGGCGTGGGCGCGCTGTGCCCGTCACAGGGTCGGGCGTGACGTCATTGTGACGAGAGTCTGCAGCTGACGGCGCAGATCGGATGGTAGTCGCACTCCGCCGTTTTGGAAACGGCGGATTTTTTATCGAAAATTGTCGAAATTGGGGCTTGACTTTCGGCAACGGTAAGGATAAATTTTCGTCCGAAAAATTGGACGCGGGACGATTTGAAGCCTGGATCGGGGCCGTTCCAATTGTGTAATTTCGCGCTGTTTCTTGGGCATTTTCGGGAGAACGATATCGACGTCATGACGTGCTGTCGATATCGGATGTAGATTTCAGAGGTCAGGATTGGCGCCGGGGAGGTATAGGGCATATGGCTGAGAAACTGTCTCCTGAAAGGCTTGCGTTTTTCAAGAGGCTTTTGCTGGACCGAAAAAAGGACCTGCTGAAGCAGACGCTCCTGGAAGATACCGACATCAACGAACTGAGGAGTGACCGCTCGGCGGACCCGTTCGATATGGCAGGAAACGCAACTTCCCTCGAGTTGATGGCAACGCTCGGCAACAACGAGCGCCGTGAGCTTGCGGAGATCGACCACGCGCTGGACAAGATCGACGACGGCACGTACGGTATCTGCGAAGTGTCGGGAGAATTGATCGGTGAGATGCGGCTGGAAGCCATTCCCACCGCGCGGTATACCATGCAGGTCCAGCAGGAACGGGAACGGAACCCCCAGTTCGTCGAGAGACCAAGACGCAGGGTCATCTCTGCAGAGGACCTTCCGATGAGCGGCGACGAAGATTCCTGACGTGGAGTGCTATTGAAACACAAAAAGACGATTCCATTGGGAATCGTCTTTTTGTGTTTACGGCAGTCCTCGATGAATCGGGCTTGAACCAGGCACGTCTCTCGGTACGGCTCAATCACCCCCTCACCGCATCGACCATGCTGCGGCAGCCGTGGAGATAGATGCCGGTATCGACCGAAAGGGCGATGTAACGAACGCCGGCGTCGATCCAGCGCTTCGCCGCGTCGGGGCTGTCCGCGAAGGTGCCAACGGTGAGCCCGGCCCTGTTGATGTCGACGGTGGCCTCCCGCATCCGGTCCACCACCCGTGGATCGCTCACCTGGCCCGGGATACCCAGCGACTGGGAGAGGTCGTACGGGCCCAGGAAGACCACGTCCAGTCCGGGCACGGCGATGATCGCGTCCAGGTTTTCCAGGCCCTCCACGCCTTCCACGTGGATCAGGACCATGGACTCCCTGTTCAGGCGTTCGAAGATCTGGCCGCCTTCCGCGAAGTAACGGGCCGCGCGGGTGTAGGGCGAAACGCCCCGCATCCCCAGCGGCGCGTACTTTGCCGCCTCCACGAGCGTCTCGGCGTCGGAACGGGTGCGTATCTGCGGTACCTGGACGCCCTCCGGCCCGATGTCCAGGGCCCGGAGCACCTGGGGCGGGTCGTTTTCCCTGACGCGAACGATCGGTGAAATACCCGCGCCCTTCGCCACGCGGCAGAGGTTCTCGGTGGTCTCGATGTCCAGCGGGCCGTGTTCGGTGTCCAGGACGACGAAGTCGAAGCCGGCGTACGCGGCGATTTCGACGAGTGCGCCGGAAGCGAGGTTGACGAAGGGACCCAGGACGACTTCGCCGGCTTTCAGTTTGGCTTTCAGGCTGGTTTCGGGCATGGATATCTCCGTGACAGGGGTCGGATCTACGGAACGGTTGAGTCGTCAAATATAGCCCGGCACCGAAAACGTGTAAAGCGGAAAGCCCCGGCGCCGGGCCGCTTGACATTCGAACGCCGCATCCGTATATATGAGGCATGAGATCCGCAGCGGGAAGGAGGCCGGAATGAACACCGATCTTCGGGAATTCGCACTACGCCTTAAAGTCATCGAGATTCTCAAGCGATACTGCTGGGTACGGCACCAGTTGAGGGTCATTCAGCTCTGGAAGAAACTCTACATCCATCCGAATTGACGCATGCGAACCGAATGCTGAACAGGCGCCCGGGCTGAGACGGTCCGGGCGCTTTTCTGTTGTCCGGGACGAATGCCGGGCGGACTCTCGGAGGTTCCGGTTCCCGACTCGGGCCCATCCCATCGAGATGATTTGGGTTGATCGTCATCCGTCGATTCGTTAGATTTCCGGCCGATATGGCTTCCGGACAGAACAGGATTCGCGAGGTTTTCGACCGGTTGATGGATGCCTTCGGACCCCAGGGCTGGTGGCCGGCGGAAACCCCGTTCGAAACGATGGTCGGGGCCATATTGACGCAGAATACGGCCTGGACGAACGTGGAACGAGCGGTGGGCAGGCTCAAGGTCGCCGGGGCGCTGGATGCAGGGACCATGCTGGACATGCCCGACGTCGAGCTGCAAACCCTGATACGCCCCGCGGGGACCTTCCGCATAAAGGCCAGGAGACTGAAGGCGTTTCTGGCGTACTTTGTTTCCGTTTACAACGCGGACGTGTCACGGATGGCGGACGTACCCACAGGGCGTCTGCGCGAAGAACTGCTGTCGGTAAACGGGATCGGACCCGAAACCGCGGACTGCATCCTGCTGTATGCGCTTGACCGACCGAGCTTTGTGGTGGATGCGTACACGCGGCGGGTCTTCGGAAGATTGGGGGCAATCGACCGGGCGCTCGATTACCATGAAGTCAAACGCAGGTTCGAAGCCGCGCTGCCGGCAGACACGCGGATCTTCAACGAGTACCACGCCCTGATCGTAGCGCTCGGCAAGCGCGTTTGCACGCCCGTGCCCAGATGCGGGGAGTGCGTGTTGAACGTGATTTGTGAAACGGGAGGAACAGATGGCCAGGTTTGAGCTGTGTTTCAATACCAGTACGATCAAGCCGGCGTCCCTGGACGAGAAGATCCGCGCAGCGGGCGACGCGGGTTATGGGTCGATCGAACTCTGGAACGACGACCTGACGGAATGGGAACGGGGCGGCGGAAAATTGTCCGACATCAGACGGATGCTGGATGACCACAATCTCACGGTGCCCGACGTGGTACACCTTTCCGGTTGGATGGACGCGGAGGAATCGGCTTTCGAGACAGAGGTACTCTCCGAGGCACGGCGGCGGATGGAGCAGGGCGCGGCTGTCGTCGCGCCGCGCATCATCGCCGGACCCACGCTCGGTCGGGCGGACCTGAACCGGGCGGCGGACCGCTATTGCAGGTTGATGGAACTGGGGCATGAGGTTGGATGTCTGCCCGCCCTCGAATTCCTGGGTTTCGTGGAGCACGTCAATAACGTGGACGTATTGATGAGCATCGTGAATCTGGCGGACCATCCTGACACGACAGTCGTGATGGACGCGTTCCACATCTATCGCGGCGGCGGGCGTGACGAGGATATCCTGAAGGTGCCGGGGGCGCAGGTGTCCATTTTCCATATTGACGATGCGCCGCGAACGGACCGCCCGAGGGAAACGCTTGTGGACGGAGACCGCGTGTATCCCGGCGACGGGATATTAAACCTGCGGAAGATGCTGGAGATGCTGGCGTCGCAGGGGTTCTCCGGTCCGGTGTCGCTGGAGTTGTTCAACGAAGACCTCTGGCGCCAGGACCCGGGCGAAGTGGCCCGGGTGGGGGCAGAGAAGGTGAGACGGCTGATCGAGACCCTGAAATGAATGCGCAAAGCCGCGACAAGGTATACGTAGGCGAAACGGCGATCCCCGGTTCGACCGTACTCGCGCCGCTGGCCGGCGTCACGGACAGGTCTTTTAGGCTGCTGTGCCGTGAGCAGGGCGCGGGTCTGGCCGTGACCGAGATGGTGAGCGCCAAAGGCCTGGCGGACGGCAGCGAGCGATCCAGCCGATACCTGGACTTCGATGGAGACGAGCATCCGATTTCCGTGCAGATATTCGGGTCCGAACCTGAAGAAATGGCCGAAGGCGCGCGGGTGGCGGCCGAGCGCGATCCCGATATGCTCGACATCAACTGCGGGTGTCCCGTGAAGAAGATCGTGAACCGGCGCGCGGGCGCGGCCCTGCTGAAGGATCCGTCGCGGCTGGGCAGGATCGTATCGGCCATGGCGCGGGCGGTGTCCATCCCGGTCACGTTGAAGATCCGCAGCGGATGGGACGACGCCGACACGGCATCCGACGTCGCGCGCGTTGCGGAAGACATGGGCGCCGCCGCGATCGCCGTGCACGGCAGGACTCGACAGGCCGGATTCACGGGCCGGGCGGACTGGGGCGTGATCCGGGAAGTGTCCGAAGCCGTTTCAATTCCCGTCATTGGGAACGGAGACGTCAGGGACCCCCTGGCCGCGAAAGACATGATGGAGCAGACCGGATGTGATCTCGTGATGGTGGGCCGATGGGCAATTGGCGATCCGTGGCTCTTCGGACGGATCGAGCACTTTCTGGCCACGGGCACGCTGCTGGCCGCGCCGACCGCTGGCGAACGGGTGAGGATGGCGATCCGGCACCTGCGGCTCTCGGTACAGAACAAGGGGCTGCCCGCTGGGGTCCGCGAGATGAGAAGGCATTTTGCCGCGTATATGAAGGGCATCGATGGCGCGGCGGCTTATCGACGCGCATTGATGACAGAGGATGACCCGGATGCGGTCGAAGCAATTCTGAACGCCGTTCGGCTGAATGCAGAGGAGGTGTCCGGTGACGCCTGAGCAGATCCGGCAGGTGCTGGAGGCGGTTCGCGGGAACGAACTGGACGTCGACAGCGCGATGGATCAGTTGAAGAATCTGCCGTTTGAAGACCTGGGTTTCGCGCACGTGGATCATCACCGTGCAATGCGGCAGGGGTTCCCGGAGGTGATCTTCTGTCAGGGCAAGACCGCCGAACAGGTGGTGGAAATCGCGCGTCGGATTTCGGACGCGGGCTCCACGCTCCTGGCAACCCGGGCCGACCGCGCTCACGCGGACGCCGTTCGGGCAGCGCTGCCCGGTGTGGACGACAACCCGGTTGCGAGGACATTGCTGTTGCCGGGAACCGATCAGGGCGATATCGCAACGACGGGCGAAGTCCTCGTCATTTCGGCGGGAACGTCCGACCTGCCGGTTGCGGAAGAGGCGGTTGTGACTGCCAGGGCGATGGGATGCCGGGTTAGGAAACTGTACGACGTGGGCGTTGCGGGGATTCACCGGTTATTCGCTCATAAGGAACAGATAGACCGGGCGGCGGCGATTGTGGTTGTGGCGGGAATGGAAGGCGCCCTTCCTTCCGTGGTTGGGGGCCTGGTGGAAGTTCCCGTGATAGCGGTGCCGACCAGCGTGGGCTATGGCGCCAGTTTCGGAGGGTTGGCCGCGTTGCTCGGGACGTTGAATTCCTGTGCGCCCGGCGTGGCGGTGGTGAATATCGACAATGGATTCGGCGCGGGTTTCTTCGCGGCTCTCGTCACGCGTACGCAGGACCGTGGAGAGGAAGGTCTGTAACCGCTACCTGCGTCCCAGTCCCAGGCGGTTCTCGAGGGAAACGGGGCGTCCGTCCGCATCCGCGAGCGGGCGCGCCGGAAATGAGCCTTGCGTTTTGTAGCTGAGAACGACCAGAAAGAGCAGCGCGACCGGTACGGCGAGCAGGTCTGCCGGAAGGTCCGGCGCCAGGTAGATGAGACAGATCCAGGCGATGAAGCCCGAAACCATGGCCGCGAGCGCGCCTGGCAGATTGGACCGGGACCACCAGATGCCGGCCGTAAGCGGCACGAAGAGGGTGGCGAGCAGGATCGACCACGAATTCACCATCAGCGTATAGACGGTATTGTGCGCCAGCGCCAGATAGAGGGCGATTATCCCCAGAATCGGAACGCTGATGCGGCAGATCCTGAGAATGGAACGTTCGTCGGCGTCCGGTCGGACGTATCGGGCCAGGTCCCACCCGATCACGCTGGCAGGAGCGAGCAGGGCGCTGTCCGCGCTGCTCATCAGGGCGGATACGAGGGCGCCCAGGAATATCGCCATCGCCAGGGGCGAGAGGTATTTCATGCCCAGTTGCATCATGATCATATCCGGATCGGCGATATCGGGAAAGATGAGGGTCCCGGCGATGCCGAGAAAGACCGGAAGCAGCCCCACCGTGAGATAGAGCGCCCCGGCAAGATAGGCGCTGTTCTGCGCGACGGTCTCGTTCCTGCTGGAGAGGCTGCGCTGAATCAGGTCCTGCCCTGCCAGATTTCCGAGTCCGATGACCAGCCAGTCCCGGGCGTAGGCGAACCAGCCGGGCGCGCCCGTGTCCCGGGGATAGAGGTAGAACCGGTCTTCCGGAATACGCGCGCTGATAGCCGACCAGCCTCCCATATCGTTCAGCAGCAGCGGCGTGATGACCAGAAGCCCCACCGTCAATACGGCAACCTGGATGAAGTCCGTCAGCGTGACGGCCCACATGCCCCCCGCGGTCGTGTACACCAGGACGATAGCCGCGCCGATACAGATACCCAGCGTGGGGTCGAGTCCGGTAAGCGACTGAATCACCCGCCCGAAGGCGACCATGAGGGACGCCACCCAACCCAGATACGCGGGAATGGTGCACAGTGCGGCCACAGCGCCGGCTGATGGCCCGAAGCGGCTTTCGAAAAAGCCCGCGATGGTCGTCAATCCCATCCGCCGCATAACCCTGACGTAGAAGAGTCCCGCCAGAAAGAGGCAGAGGGCCGCGCCGAACGGATCGGCGATAACGCCCAGGAAACCTTTCTTGTAGGCCTCGCTTGCAGCGCCGATGACGATCCCGCCCCCGAACCAAGTGGCCGCCAGGGTCCCCGTGGCCAGCCAGATGCCCAGCCTCCGACCCGCAACGATGAAATCCGCGGAACCCTTGATTCGCCGGCCGGCGTACAGTCCCACTGCGAGCGTCAGCAGGACGTAGACCGAAAGACCCAGGATAATTGGAAGGTTGGCCATGGCGTAAGTCGGTATCGGAATTCAGTGGATGATTGTAAGGACGAGGTGAGGATCCCGGTTTACTCGATCCGGTTGTGCTGTTTCATAATCTTGACGAGTCGATCCACGGGAATTCCAGGCATCGTCCTGTTGTCACGTCCGGTCATGGTTTCCGCGGCGCAGAGCGCGTTGACGATGGCTTCCTCGGTCGCCTCCACCGTAGCCTGCAGGAGCGGGTTGAGGCGCCGGTCGCGGAGAGTGTGAACGGTATCCACCATCGCCGCGTCCCGCGGAATGCGGCGCGAGGTGGAGAACGCAAGTGCGAGGTCGCCGCTGCTGGTTCTGGAAAAAGTGCCGGTGCGGCTCACGCCCAGTGCGGAACGCTTGCAGAGCCGGCGAAGCTGGACGGGGATCAGCGGTGCGTCGGTGGCGATGATGATGACGATCGAGCCGTCGCGGGTCGGTTTCCGCGGCGCCACCGGAAGATGCCGTCCCACGGGAACGCCGTCGATGACCAGATTGGGACGGCGTCCGCAGTTTGCCACGACGAGCACGCCCAGGGTGTAGGCGCCCTGGGCACTGTCAAGTACACGCGATGCGGTTCCGATGCCGGCCTTGAAGCCGTAGGCGCGCATGCCGGTGCCGGCGCCCACCGAACCTTCCGAAACCTGTCCGCCCGCCGCGGATTCAATTGCCCGGATGACGTGTTCCTCTTTCACGTGGCGGCCCGCAATGTCGTTGAGGCCGCCGTCGTAACATTCGGCCACGACGGGAAGAGGCACACGCCCCGGATTCTGCTGAAGCATATAGGCGACAACGCCGCTGTACCCTTCGCCGACGCTCAGCGTGTTCGTGACGACCACGGGCACCTCCAGCAGGCCCCGCTCGTTGATCCATTCCATTCCCGTCATTTCACCGTTACCGTTGAGCGCTACCGCCGAGGCGAAGACCTGGTTCAGATAGACGTCGTCGGCGTGGGGCACCACCGCGGTGACACCGGTGCGCACGGGACCCTTTCCAACTTCCAGATCTCCCTCGCCGGTGATCAGGGTGACGTGCCCCACCCGGACGCCGGTGACGTCCGTGATGGCGTTGTGCGGGCCCGGCTCAAGCGTGCCGATGCGGATACCGAGTTCCCTTGCGCGGGGGCGCTGGGCATCCGCGGCGCCGGCGCAGAGCGCCAGGCCGAGGAGCGTGAGTATCGATCGCAGCAGGTTTGTATGAAGATCCATATCTCTTGACTGAGAGTTCCGTACGGTGGAAGGCCGGCTGTCTGGATTCTCAACGCACGCGAAACACCGATCTTAACGAGAAACCGTCGACGTTTGTTCCCACACCGCCCGCCGGGTGCGTCCTGCCTTTCCAGACGAAACTGCCGAACGTTCCGAACAACCCGACCAGGACCGTGTATGGCATCTGCAAGAGTACCCACACGGGCAATACGGGAAGGAGGTCCGTCCGTCCGAAACGCCGCGCGCCTATCCATATCACGCCCAGGTCCGCCAGCGCCTTGACTGCCAGACACGACAGGGGCAGGCCGGCAGCGGTTTCCACGGCTCCAAGGATAATTCCGGACGGTATGAGGAGGTTGATCAGAAAGACATTTGCGAGATAGACGAAGAAGACGGGATTCAACGACGCCATAATTCGGGCGTTCGACGCCCATCGTCGCCGCTGTGTCCAGAAACCGGCGACGGATTCCGCCCGCCGGGTGCTGACAAAGGTGCGGGAGTGATCTGAAAACGCGATCCGTGCGCCGGCCCTGCGAAACAACTGAAGCAGGAGAACGTCGTCGCCGGAAGGGCAGTGCGCGATCGTTTCGAATCCGTTGACCCGGTCGAAGAGCGCCTTCCTGTAGGCGAAATTCTGTCCCGATGCGGCCAGCGGGACGCCGAGATTGGCAGCGCCGGCCGACGCGGACATGAGCGCCAGAAAGTCGAATGCCTGGATCCGTTCTGCCGGCGTCAGCGGCTCTCCGGCGGCTTTTACCTGCGAGAACCCGATGACGACGTCCGCGCCGGCTTCGAGTTGCGATACCATTCCCGATATCCAGGCGGGCGGCACCGAGCAGTCCGCGTCCGTGGTCAGAATGATGCGTCCCCGCGCGGCCCGGATGCCTTCGGAAAGGGGCCGTTTCTTTGCGGCCATGTGACGAAAGGCGTCGGTTGCTTCGATGCACCGGACGTTGGGATAAGCCGTTGCGAAACGCGTCACGATCTGCGCCGTCTCGTCCGTCGAACCGTCGTCGACGACCAGCACTTCGTAATGTTCGGCAGGATAGGTCTGGCTTGTCAATCTCTCGAGGCAATCAGCGATGAACCCGGCTTCATTCCTGGCGGCAATGACGACGGATACGAACGGACGGGAGCCGGCGGGACCGGGCCGGGGCCTTCGGCGGAGACCGACCAGAAACGCGAGAGCGGCGCCCAGGTAGATTGCCGTTGATATCAGGAGAAACGCATTGATCAGAGAGGTCGACACGGTGATCCCGGGTTGGCGGTGTGTCGTATCCGGGCGGGAACGGCGCTAAAGGACGATGATCGGCGTCACGATGCTCGGTCTTAGTGTTTTACCTCTTCGATATCGTAGAACATGCCCTTGATGCCTTCGGAGCAATTGTTGCAGATGGGTACGGCGGACCGGTCTTTGAGGATGGCGTTCCTGAAGCCGGTATATGCCTCCCCGGACCAGACGCTGTCGAAGTCCCGGTCTTCGAGCGCGTTGCCCAGACCGTAATGCACGTCTTTGTCGAAGCAGCACGGTGACACGGCCCCGTCCCAGTTGACGACGGTACTGTACCAGAGGTGCCTGCAGGAATTCGTGATCTTGCCGTTCATCGTCAGTCGGTCCGCGTCGTAACGGTAGCGGCTGTAGGATTCGTCATCTGGAAGGTAATGTTCCGCTTCCGCATCGGTATAGACCTGGGCCGTTTTCAGCGAGAGGCGGTCCACGCCCAGTTCCCGCGCGAGGTTCCGGGCGGCGTCGACCTCGGACTCGTTGTGCTTGAAGATGATGAACTGCAGATGAATGACGGGGTGGTCGGCCTTCAACGTCTTCTTTGCCGTACTCAGGAGCCGGATCCCGTCCAGCACGCGGTCGAAGTTTCCGCCCACACGGTATTTGACGTAGGATTCCGGGGTCACGCCGTCCAGGGAGACCACGATTTCGTCGAGGCCGGACGTGACGATATCCTCTGCATCGCTTCGGCTGCGTATATAGTGGACATTGGTGCTGGTGATGGTGGGGACGTTGTGCGCTTTCGCCAGACGGATCATGTCGGTGAGCCGCTTGTTGATGAAAGGTTCGCCCTGGTTCCACAACATCAGCAGCAGGAGGTCCTTCGCCTGTTCCTCGAAGATCCGCTTGAAGGCCTCGAATTCCATCGTACCCCGGGGCCTTGTCAATCCTCCGTTGCCGGATGGACAGAGCGGGCACTTGAGATTGCAGAGGTTGGTGGGCTCCAGCATCAGGACGAAGGGGCGCCCCATGCGGATGTCGCGTCCGGCCAGGCGAGAGAGCATAAACGAGGTAAAGACCTTGGCCGCATTCCAGACCCGCCGGACCGTCAGCGTACGATGATAGCGCGCAACGGTCCCGGGCAACAGTCTGAGTGAGAGCATATCTATTTCCAGCGGGAGGGCGCCAGTGCGCCTGCGGCGCAGATGACGACGACATACGGTACGGAAATCAGTTCAAGGAGTGGAAACAACCGGAGGATCTTCCGCGCGCTGAAACGGCGGGCGGCTCTGAGCAGCAGCAGCCAGTCGGCAAGAAATTTCGCCGCAACCATCAGACCGAAGGGGACGCGAAACGCCGGATGCTGCCACGCGAGGAAAGGCCCCGCCGCGAGAGCCACGTGGAATATATAGATGCAGGCAGCCACAAGCAAGACTGAATATCCATAATGGACCGCCTTCGACTGATAGCGGACCTGGCGGCGGAACAGTCCGTCAGTGTGGGGCTGCGAATCTACCCTTGAATCGGGATTGAAACGGATTCGCCAGGCCGTCCGGGTGGCGATCCGCCGCATCAGCAGGACGTCGTCTCCTCCGCGTATGTGACCGATCGGCCCGAAGCCGCCGGCATCGTGGAACGTCGCCCTGCGGTAGGCCAGATTCCGACCGGAACAGGTCAGCGGAAAGCCCAGGCCCATGCTGCCCGCCGCAAGCGTGGAAACCACGAGGCTCTGCAGGGCAAGCAGTCTGGATAGAAGCCCTTTCCCGGCTGAGAGTGGCGCGTATCCGGCAACCATGCCGACGTCGGTGTCGAAGGCGCGGACCGTGGAAGCGATCCAGTCGGCGGAGGGGATACAATCGGCGTCGGTGGTGAGGATGATCTCCCCGGCGCCGGCGCGGATGCCCGCGTCCAGGGCATTCTTCTTCGGGCACGCGAGCGCACGTTCGGTAACCCGCACGACCTTGAGACCGGGAATCCGATCCGTCCACGCGAGCGCCCGCCGGGCGGTATCGTCGGTTGAACGGTCGTCGACGACGATGACTTCGGTGCGTTCAGGAGGATAGGTCTGTTCGTCGAGGGCCGCGAGACACGCCTCGATGCGATGCGCTTCATTGCGGGCGGGAATGACGACAGTGACGTCGTGAAGTTCCGCGTTGCGACCCGCGGCCGTGCGACTCAGGCCTCTATGGATGGCGCCTGCGACGATGACATAGATCAGACACAGGAGAGATGAAACGAACGCCAGCGCTTCCATCGTGGCAGTCAATTATCGCAGGCGCGGCGCGCATCGCCGATACACTGCTTGATCCAGGCCAGATTGGCCGGTGGCATAATACCGTAATTGTAGAACGAAAAGCGGCGGATGCCCAGGTCCAGCGCGCGTTGGATGCCCGCGCCGAGTGTCGCGGCGTCCGGAGAAGCGGGAGGATAGGCCTGGAGACCCACCACGAGTTGCTTCGGATGCTTCAGATGAGGGACAATACCGGAGATGGTCGCCCCGATCCGGTCGGCGTCCGGCGTATAGGCGAGGGTTTCCGCGTAATCCGCGATTCCCGCGAGGCGTGAGCGGTTGATCGCCGCGTTGTACCGGTCACCCATGAAGATGGTGGAAACAGGTACCCCGGCAGCCGCCTTGACCTCTGCCAGCAGGCTGGCGACCACCTCGTCGCGCATCCTTACGAACGGCTCGAGCTGAGGCACGGTGGCGATGAGTTCCTCAGGGGACTCGGCAGGCGGGATGCCGGACGCCAGGGTCTGGCGCAGCCTGGACGCGACCGCCCTTGTAAGCGCTTCGGGGTCCAGGCCTGTCTCTTGCGCCCTCATCCGACAGGCGTCGCAGAAGCAGAGGGAGAGCAGCATTCGGCCGCCCGGCCCCAGGTCGACGCCGTGTTTGACGTGAAAGTGGGTGTGTCCGAATCCGCCGTAGGAGAGGGATTCGCATTCGAGGAGGGCGATGCCGTAGTTTGCCACGAGGTCTCTGGCCAGCGCCGCGGCGAAGGCGCGCACCCGAGGGTTGGCCGGGCACAGCCAGGACGTGCTGACGTCTCCCGTACAGGTGACTTCGGCGCATTCCGGATGGCGGCCGGCCTGGAAGGAATTGTGGAGGAATACCGTCCACGCGATGAGCTCGATTCCGGCGCCCACCGCGGCATCGGCGGCGTCAGCGTACCAGTTGTCCCCGCCCATCAGGGGGCTGACGTGCGGTTTTATGGGCGTATCGGCATACAGATCCGCGTCCGGCCGAAAATAGACGGCGGCCTGCGGGATCTGGAGGAGTACCTGTCCCGGCGAATGGGGGCGCAGCATCTCGAAGGTATGGTACGCCGAGGCCAGGCTGATACCGTCCAGACCGATGTCGTCCCGGAGCCGTTTTGCGATGGCCCGGGCGTCGCCGTCTGCCAGGTCCCAAGGGTAGGTCCAGAGGGTTGTGTGCAGGTCGGTCAATCCGATGTCTCCAGGTTCCAACAAAGAAGTCCGGGTCGGACGATCGGCGGCTTTCCATAGACGGGATGAATGCGGGACCTGAACGCCCCGTTGATGGTACCATCTGAATGCGGCAATTGCAAGGAGATTCGGGGACAATAAATCGGCGAGGCGACCCCTGGCTTACTCCCCCTTTCCTTTAGGAGAGGGGGCCGGGGGGAGAGGTCCGCGCAATTCCCGGTCGTCCACATAGTAGCGCTGACGTCGGCTGATTCGGTTCTTGCCTTTGGCTGATAGCTGACGACTGATAGCTAAAGGCTGATTTTATATATATCCCGTTGACCCATCCGGCCGGACGGGCGCCGTGCGCTGCCAGTGGGGCGGGTCCGAATCCGCAAGCGCGTCTTCGTTCACCTCGATTCCCAGTCCCGGTCGGTCCCTGAGTTCAAGGTATCCGTCCACCGGGAGGTAGGGATCCGGGACGTACTCCATCCATTGGGAGCCGACGGGGATGACGTATTCGAGGATCTTGAAGTTGTGCGTCGCCGCGGCGAAATGCACGTTGACCGCCGTGGCGATCGGTCCCATCGGATTGTGTGGCGCGATGGTGACGTAATGGGCTTCCGCGATGGCCGCGATCTTGCGCATTTCCAGAAGGCCCCCGCAGACGCAGACGTCCGGCTGAATGATGTCGGCGGCCCTGGCGGCGATGAGATTCAGGAACTCGAAGCGCGCGTAGAGACATTCCCCGGTTGCCAGCGGTACCTGCATCTGCTGACGCAACTGCTGCCAGGCCGGGATGTGTTCCGGTCTGAGGGGCTCCTCATAGAACAGGGGGTCGTAGGGGGCCAGCGCGTTGGCGAGCTGAAGGGCTCTGACCGGTTCGAAGATTTTCGCGTGCGGGTCGAACGCGAATTCCCAGTCGTCGGGGGTGTGTTTTCGGAGGCTCTCGAAATACTCGCCGGCGGCCGCGCAGACCCGGCCCCATCGATTCGCGTCGGGATTCAGCAGAAAGGGGCTGGTCTTGAACGCCGTGAATCCCCATTTGTCGTTCAGTCGGTGCGCGCCTTCCGCCGCGACCTCTCCGGTCGGGCCGCCGCAGCTCTGGTAGACCCTTACGCGGTCTCGCAGGTTGCCGCCCAGAAGCATATATACGGGTACGTTCGCTGCCTTTCCGCTGATATCCCAAAGCGCGTGCTCGATGCCGGAAATGGCGGCCAGGCCGGTACCCCCCGCGGGGAAACGAAATTGCTGATGAATCTTCATCATCAGGTATTCGATGCGGCGGGGATCTTCGCCGACAAGCCACGTGGCGACGTAGTCCACAATGGGCTCGATGGAAAGGTCCGGCCCGATAGAATAGGCTTCGCCCCATCCGTAGAGGCCCTCGTCGGTTTCGACTTTGACAAGCCCCCTGGGACGGTTGCCGTAGGTCACGAGAAAGGTCTTTACCGCGGTAATTTTCATGGTGACAAGTCTCCTTTTTTCGGTGTTTCGGGCTCGGGGTCTGATTCGGGATTGTAACGAAAGAGATCGCCGGGCGTGCATTCGAGCGCCTGGCAGAGAGATTCAATGGTCGCCAGGTCTATCCGCTTCGCCCGGTTGTTGAAGATGGCCGAAACGGTATTGGCCTGAAGCCCCGTCAGTCTGGCGATTTCAGAGATCCGGTAGGGCCGGTGCGGACCCTTTTCGGCCATGAGTATGTGGAGTTGGAATTTCAGCATTATTGTGACCGTGCCGGAGTTGACGCGCAGGGTCTGCAACTCGAGCAGACCCCGCTTGAAAATCATTATTGATGGTTTATTATATAAAATATATGGCAATTAACGTAATTAATTACTTGATAATTCTAAAACGATACATCGGACAATTCGACGCCGTCGTCGGATTGGATGCCTGACTGACCGTTCGTGGACTGACGTTGCTCCCGGGAGGGGACCATCGCGTTCGGTTTCCGGTTTACACGGCGTGTCCGTGGGTGGGATCGGATGCCTCAGTCTTTGAAGGTCAGCGAGATGCCGGCTTTGGCGGCGTACTTGTTTTCCGTGCCCTCGGCCACGCCCCGGTCCAGGGTGGCTTCCGCGAAGAACCGAAACGGACCCAGCATCTTCAGGTTCATCCCCGCCACGGCTGTCAGAAGCACCTTGCTGGCCGACCCGTCGATAAGTTCGGCATCCGATTCTTCCTTCGTGTAGATGAATCCGCTTCCGGCCCCGCCATAGATCCGGAGGTTGCCCCCCAGACTGAATTTGTAGAGTCCGCGGATGGAAACGGGCAAGGTAATCGCGCCGTCTTTCTCGTAATACTCGCCGGCCAGCATTACCCCGGCGGGTTTGCTGCCAAATGGCAGGATGATGGATCCGTGCCACCCGGGCTCCTTGTCTTCGACGTAGAGTCCGCCCCCTGCGCGTATGGCGATCTGTGCGTGCGTCTCCGTGGCGGCCGCACACATCAGGCAGAACGCGGTCAACGCGGTGGCGAGGTATCTGATCATCGTTGGCGTCTCCTTTCGCAGAAAGTTCGACCCGGTCGCGTCCTCGATCTCAATATCGGTACGCAATTCCCATTCGACCGGCCGCCGCACGCAGTTTTCCTTCGGAAGTCCACAACGGCAGGTCGGACAACCGGGCGGATGCCATCAGGTGCGCGTCGATCAGGCCGACTCCCGCGGCGGAAAGCCGGTGATGATCGATGAAGTGCAGGACTTCCCGCTCGCTGGCCGTGGAGACCTGAGGCAGGGTCTGCAGCAGCGTGAGGAATTCCGTTCGGTTGTCCAGCGTCCCGCACGCAAGTTCTCCGACGATCAGCGGATGGCACGCGACCCTCGCTTCGCGGAGGAGCGACTTCAGTCGTCCGTTCCCCTTACGGAGGAACGAGACCCATATTGGCGTATCGACAAGGACCATGGTTACGGGTTATCCGGACATCGCCGCGGGACCGGCAGCAGGTTTTCCTCCGTGCCTTCGAGTTCCGCCAGCCGCCTGCTGCTCTCGCGGGCGATCAGCGCTTCGAGGCCAAGCCTGACCAGGGCGGTTTTCTGTTTGATACCGGTTAGTGTGGATGCACGTTTCAACAGGGCATCGTCTATTATGAGCGTCGTTCTCATATGCTATAATATGCATATTATATACATATAAGTCAATGGGTATCAGATGCGAATAAACATCGCACCAGATCGAAAACAACCGGATGGAAATTGCGTCACGGATTGAACGGTTGTATGTTAGTAGGTGCGACCGGCCGGTCGCCTAAAGGCGGTGAGAAGGTAGAGGGAAGAGGTGAGAGATGACCCACCTCGTTGGGTTTTCATATGTGCCGGAGGCAAGTAGGTGGAACCTACCGGGTAAGGATTTCTTCTCCCGGCTCCCGTCTCACCTCTCACCGCTTCTTGGGGCCCGGCGGAGAGGTTACTTGGGCTGAACAATGACTGAGAAATTCAAACTGATCCCCGAAGCCCACGTCTTCCTGATGAACGGCAACCACGAAGTGTTGCTTCTTCGGCGTTTCAATACGGGATTTGAAGACGGGAAGTACAGCGTGATCGCCGGGCATATCGACGGAAACGAAGAGGTCAGGGCTGCGGCAATCAGGGAAGCCCGTGAAGAGGCGGGAATCGAGATCAGGACCGAGGACATCGAGGTCGTGGGCGTGATGCACCGGAAAAGCGAGGACGAACGGGTTGGGTTTTTTCTCGCGGCCACCAGGTGGCATAGCGACGTCGTCAACGCCGAGCCGCACCGGTGCGACGACCTGTCGTGGCATTCTGTCCGGGATCTCCCTGACAATATGGTGCCGTACGTCAGGCGCGCTCTCGAGAACTATCTGCACGGCAAGTTCTACGATAGCTTCGGCTGGGACGAATAAAAAGGCTGCCGCTGGAAGACTGCCCAGCGATTGCGAAAGAAGCCGCGAGATGCATTCCGTCTCAAGAAAGGACATCATCAGCCATGGACGACCGGACAATCGATCTCACGGTCTCGATACCCCCTCAATTCAGGATCCTTCTGGTCACCCTTGGCGTTGTCCACGTCCTCGGCGGCGCACTTTTCCTAAGCGGCGGGAATGATTTTTTCGGGATCCTGAATCTGGTCCTCGGTCCCTCATGGCTCTCGTGGGGTCTGTTTTACGACCGCATCAACAGGCACACCATCGCCATTGACGATGGGCATATCGAAATCGTCCGGGGCCTTTTCCGCCGGCGAAGAATCCCCTGGTCATCGATTTCGGAAATCCGCTTTGAGTCGTGGCGGATGGAATTAAAAGTCACCCAAGGAAAGCCCGCCACGGTGAATTTCAGGGAAACAAGCTCAGGCGCGAGCCGGTTGATCAGAGACGAAATGGTTAAAAAACTCAGCCCCGTTGCCGAGGCGAACGGCGTGTCGATTGAGGGCATATAGCCAGGCCTGCCGCGTTAGGCCTAAGCCGCACCCTGAGCCGTTGTCCTGAGCCTGCCGAAGGGTCGGAGAAGGCGTTGCCCTGAGCTTGTCGAAGGGATGTCGATTGGCCACTTACGGATAGTGAAACGCGGGCATTTCAACATTTCGACAAGCTCAATGCAAGCATGCTCGATTACCACGTTTCAGCGAAACGGGATGAATCGGTGGGAGAATAGTGAGAAATTTCGGGGACATGACGTGAGCGAACCAGGCAGCATCGTTCAGGTCGAGGATTGAAAATGAGCGAGACGTCGCACGAAGATTTCAGCTATTTCGCGGAAATAGCGGCATCGTACGATCGAGTACAATCGGTCCTGAGTCCTCCTTATGAGAGAGGGCTCGAGATGATCGTCGAGCTGATCCCGTTCGATCCGGACGACCCGTTCGAATTTGTGGATCTGGGCTGCGGTACGGCGGAGCCGACAGCGCGTGTGCTGCAACGCTTCGGCCGGGCGACCGGCAGTTGCATAGACAGCGAACCGGAGATGCTCCGGATCGCGAAGCGAAAGTTAACGCCCTACGCCGGGCGGTACGATGTGCGGGAAGCCGACATTACTGAATGCGCCATACCGCCCTGCGACCTGGTCTTCTCAGCGAAGACCTTTCACCACGTGCATCCCGATCCTTTGCCATCGCTTATCGCGAGAATCGCGAGCGCGCTGCGGCCCGGCGGGTGTTTCATCCTCTACGATACGATGTCGGTTGGGCCAGGCTGGTCAGCCGCGGTCCGGCGGCAGGCGTCGCGCTTCCGCGAGCGTCACGTTCAGCGCGCGATCGATTCGGGGAGGGTGACCCGGGAGGAAATCGATGCCAGACGGGAGTATAAACGAATGATGAAGGCGGCCGGGAAGGACGTTGAATACGAGTACCGCGCGGAAGACCTCATCCGCACGATGAAGGAGGCGGGATTCGAGGAAATCGCTGTAGCCTGGCGCCTGTTTGCCGATACGATCCTGCTGGCGTTCGTACCGGCGGGTGAATCTTGAAGCAAATGTAGTCAGGCAGGTGCTATCCCGTACAATACGTGCCCTCACCGTCCGGTTTCTTCGCGCAACTCCTCAGGAGAATAGTCAAATACAGGTACCTTGTGATTGCCCAGAATCTCCAGGAATGCGCGTTTTGAGTGTCCAGCCGTCCTGGCTGCCTGACCAAGCGAAACTCTACCAATTTCATAGAGCTTAATGGCAAGGAGTATTTTCGCCTCTTCCGGGGACAAACCGAAAGGTAGTTCGACTGTCAGATCGGTTGCGGCCATTTTCTACTTCCACGTGGACGGGTGAGTCTCAAGATTGAGTCATTCAGCCGCATCACGCACCTTAACTAAAATCGGTGCATTCCTCGTCGCCAGTCTGGATTTCGGCCCTTCGCCAATGCTTAACCGAACAGGGTTCTTGCCGTGACCGACGATATGCTTCCTGAGCGGTTCATCGATGATACATTGCTCGTTAGTCTTCAGATCTACGGCGCCTGCGAATTTCTTGCCGATAACCAACGATATCGGGTCATTCGACGTTTCGGCAACGACCGGTCCGATGGCCCTGTCCGTGAGTGAAATCGTGATTTCGTCATTGGAAGTGCGTGCGACGACGGAATTGTCTGCTGAATTGACGGCGATCGCTCCATTGGATGTACGGATGTCTACCGGTCCGGTCACGCCCCTGACTCTGATGTCGTCATTTGAAGATCTCGCCGTGATCGTTCCCTGGTGACGTACAATGACAATGGCATCATTGCTGGTTGTTGCTCTGAGAATGCCCTGGTGATTCGTCGCCTCAATCCGGTCGTTGTTCGTTTTCAATTCAGCGGTTCCCGATAAGCCCTTGATACTGATTGGTGCATTGGAAGTTGATGCGAAGATCCCGTTGACATCCGGAGCGTAGATCTCGAAGCTGGCAAATTCGGCATTTCGCCTGCCTCCGTCCGGCCATTTGACTTCGATCCGGAGAGCGTCTCCCTTGTGACGACGGGTTACGATGTGAGTCGATTTCAGGCGCTCTCTGGATTTGGCGCATACCATAGCTTTGATCTCAACATCGCTCCGATCGGCCGCTTCGACCGAAACGCGACCGTTATGCGTTTCGATCCTGACAGACGTCCCAGGGATATGAGACAGGCTTATGACCCGGTTTTCGATGAAACCCGGGCATCGAGTTCCGAAATGCCGGACCTGTGCACAGCCGGCCAACCATAGCGTGGCCATGCAGACTACGCCGAAAGTGATGCGGGCCATTCAATACTCCTCATTGCTGTCCGGCGCTGACCACGGGTTGCGTCGACTCGTGCGAGCAGAGCACGACGAGCAGGTTGCTGACCATATTCGCCCTCTGTGCTTCGTTCAGCTTGATCACGTCGTCGTCCATCAGTCGCTTCAGGGCCATCTCCACCATGCCGACGGCGCCGTCGACGATCTTCGCACGTGCCGAAATGACCGCCTCGGCCTGCTGGCGCTGCAGCATGGCGTTGGCGATTTCCGGCGCGTAGGCGAGGTGGTTGATCCGGGCTTCCTCGACGCGGACGCCCGCGTCCCGAACGCGCTGCTGGATCTCCTCGCCGAGGGATTCGGACACCTCCGTGATCGAGGATCGCAGGCTGATTTCTTCGCCTTCAGACTGATCGTACGGGTAGCTGGTTGCGAGATGCCTGATTGCCGACTCCGATTGGACCCTTACGTAATGTTCGTAGTCGTCCACGTCGAACAGTGCCTGCGCGGCAACTTCCACTTTCCAGACGATAACGGCGGAAATCTCGATGGGATTGCCCCTGCTGTCATTCACCTTCAGCCGTTCGCTGTCGAAGTTCCTGACGCGCAGCGACACCTTTTTCCGGCTCTTGAACGGGTTGGTCCATCGAAACCCCTGGGTTGTTTCCGTACCCTTATAGTCGCCGAACAGCAGCATAACGACGCACTGATTCGGTTCCACCGCGAACAGGCCCGTCAGCAGGACGATCACGATCACGAGAAGAACGATCGACGAGATGATGGGAACGGCCCCGCCGCCAGTTACACCGTAGATGAACAGGACCACGGTCAATGCCAGAAGCAGAAGCGCGAGGAACAGCATCAACCATCCGCTGGACTGTGGGGTGATCCTCTCTTCCGTCATGGGAGACCTCCAGGAAAATTGTGACTGGGCAGTTTAGGGTTCATTCCTGATACGGCTTCGCCGCCCTGCGCATGGTACGACGCGAAACCGGACCGATTTGTTTCGAAGACATCAAATGAATACACGTCGTTCCGCTTGCAGGCAAGCCCCGATAGTACCAGTTGATGAAACCAACCCGCCGTTCGACGCCAACCCATCGGAATGCTCCCGTCAGCCGGATGCAGAAGGTCATCCGCCTGCGATCATATCGCAGATACGAGGAATCCACGCCGTGCAGACCAATTGATTAAACCGGCGCCGTGCGCATTCCGCCGAAATCCGCTCGCTGGATCCTTCGAATCGGACCCGCCTTCTTCGGTTAACTCGACGCTTCAGGCCCCCCGCTAAGCCTCCGAAAATTTCTGGTGCACAGAATTACATGACGTGCATTTCCCGGGAGGCTGATGTTTTTTTATGTGCACGTGAACTTTCGATGAGAAAACCCCGACTCTATATGGAATCGCCTTTGAGAATCCAGAAAGGGGGAGCGTCCTATGGAGCTACTACCCGATAGTATTCTGTGTGGAGTTCGGCGGGCAGCTGTGATCGGTCTGACCACGTTGGTGGCCTGCAGTTGTTACGAAAAACGTATCCACTGGTCGCCGGACGGTCAACGGGCTGCCATTATCCTGAGCAAGAACCTGTTCGAGGCGGATGACCATATTCAGGGCCTGTACTTCTCAGATTCCGAAGGCCGTTTGTCACGGAAATTGCTGCCAAAACCCAGTACAGTGGCGTGGTTCGCCGACTCTCAGCGTCTGGCCGTCGCTACCTGGGACAAACCGAACGGTGGCCTTTCGGTCGCGCGCGTTGAGGACGAGCATCTGACGCTGGGTCCAACACTGTGGTGCGATTCATCTGAAGTCATCGATATACGAATTGCGCCAGGCGACGCTCATCTCGCGTTCACCGTGGGGAGTGTTGATGACTCAAGGGGTGTATCGCTCCTCGTTGCGCCTTGCGACGGTTCCGCCCCGCCAACGGTCGTCTCCCATCACGCGGCGGTTTCGCCGGATTGGAGCCCCGATGGTCGTACCCTCGTGTACTTCGAAGGTACGAGCAACCGACGCGACGAGCCGAGTCTTGGAAAGCTCGTGCGGCGAGGTGTAGTCAATGAGCATGGGCAGGTCGAACTCGCCAAGGACCTCGTTCCTCTCGCGGAGGTCGTTTTCTTCAGTTTTTCCCAGGTTCGTTGTCTCAGTGATGGACGAGTACTATTTAATGCCGCCGAGTTGAATTTTCCGTTTGCATCGGTTGACGATGAAGTTCTACCCGTTCAGCTCTTCGCCATCGAGACCACGCGGCAGCCTACACTGATCCGCATGATGACCCGTGAGGCGGAGGCGAAGCTGCGACAGGCATTTTGGTTTTATGAGGTCAGCCCCGACGAACGCCAGGTACTCTTTGGCACATTTGACGGTGACGTGTATCTGCTGACGCTCGCAACCGGAGAGATGCAGGAGATATACACTCCCGAAGACAACCGGACAGGTTCCGTAGCTCCAGTCTGGCGCAGGGCAGGCGAGTTTACCTACGTCAAGCCGGAATCGGGCGTCATCCAGTGGCATGACGGGCGAGAGACTGTGTTGAGTAAAGACTGGGGCCGCGAGTTCATTGACGGACTTGATTAAAGGCGGCTGCGCCGCCCGTGGATTCGCAGGGGCAAACCTTGCGGTTGCCCTTATATTGCCGTAGCTATCGCCGGTTGACACTGCTGGACCGTATCGCTGAACGATGGACGCAGCGTGGTCTTCTTTCGTCTACCGCCTCACGGCTCACCGCCTTTTCCTTTGTTTATTCGTGTGAGTTGCATTGCTTGCTTAAAATAGAGACGCTTGGTTCTGCTCCCCCTTTCCTTCAGGAGAGGGGGCCGGGGGGAGAGGTCTGCGGGGGTGGGAGTAGGTGTTGCTTTTGATCTTGCCTTTCGTTTCTTGCTGACGGCTGAAGGCTGACGGCTGATAGCTCTGCTTGAGGGGCCGGCGGGTGACGTAGTGGTACCGTCGATGTGTTTGTTGGTCAGTACCTGGAGTCGAATACCATGCTGACGCAGATCTCTTCTTCCGTATACTGCTGGTCTGAGATTCATGGGGCGGCCAGGGGTGAGCCCTATCCGTGGAACAGCTTTGTGATCCGGACCGATCGCGGGGACGGCCTGGTCCTCGTCGATCCGCTTCCGCTCCCGGCTGAAGACGAGAGGGAGATCGAAGCCATCGGCAAACCCGCGCATATTCTTCTGACCTGCGAATACCACCTGCGCGAATCGGAAGCACTCAGGAATCGCTGGGGTTGCGACATACGCATTCATGCGGACGGATCGGAACATTCTGAAGTAATGATTGACGAGACGTTTGTGGACGGTGATCTGCTGCGGGACCGGATGGAAGTCATACACATTCCCGACGCCTACCATACTGATGAGGTCGCGTTTATGGTACACGGAGAGGGAAACACGATGATTGTGGGAGACGCGGTCTGCGGAGGCAGGAAGGACCGAGGCATACCGGACGGTGAAATCTGGATCAACGCCCCGGAATACATCGTCGCCGATATGTCCAGCGCGCGAGATTCGCTGCGCAAGCTGGCCGGCCATTCATTCGAGAGAATGGTTTTCGGACATGGATCGCCCATCCTGCACGACGCAAGCGACCGGCTCAGGGCGTTCCTGGAAGATGACGAGGCCTGGGCTAAACTTGAATCCGAAAAGGCCGAGAGAACGAACCCCGAATCGCTGGAATTCATCCGGGAAATGGAAGCGAGGAAAGCGCGTGGCAGGTAGGGCCGTCAACGGGTTGTAAAGGGGCAACCCATGTGGTTGCCCGGGCATCAGGCAGCGTTTTCCCGATTCTGGTCTTTTATCCTGCCCATCCTGTCCATCCATGTTAAGTCTACAACGGAAAGATGTATAAGGAGACATAAAGGAGGTTTCGCCATGCCGCAGGACACCAGCCTCGGCCTGTCCGTGATCGGACAGATTTCGGTTACCGTTCAGGACCTCGACCGGGCGGTCGAATTTTACCGTGACAAGCTTGGAATGCAGTTCCTATTCCGCGTGCCGGGAATGGCTTTCTTCAATTGTTCGGGCGTGCGGCTTCTGCTTGGGCTTTCCGAGGATGAATCGGCGGATGTACACGCGTCGGTGATTTATTACAAAGTCGAGGACCTCGAAGGCATCTGCGAAGAACTGCATTCCCGAGGCGTCGATTTCGACAGTGAACCGCACAAGATCGCCGATATGCCCGATCACGAACTGTGGATGGCGTTCTTCAGAGATTCCGAGATGAATCTGATGGCGCTGATGGCCGAGAAGCCGAGAGAGGACCAATAGTCGCCGCACTCCGGACGGAGCAGACCGATGGATCAAATCGAAGAACTGTCGTTTTCATTTCGCTGCGTCATCGACAGACCCGTGGCCGAGGTCTTCGAGGCTGTCGCAGACGGGACGGCGATCAGCACCTACTTCACGGATGACGCCAGCGCCGGACTGGAAGCCGGGCGAACGGTTATATGGCGATTCGGCGACGTCGAGGTGGACGTCGCGGTGGAGGAGGTGGTCCGCAACAGGAGAATCGTCTGCACCTGGCCCGCCTGCAACGATGTCGGTTACAGGACGCGCTTCGTGTTCGACTTCGAAGCGCTGAACGGCGGAACGAGGATTTCGGTGAGCGAATCCGGATGGCGGCCGGATCGGGAGGGGATCGACAGCGCGTTCGATCAGTGCTCGGGCTGGACGCATTTCTTCGCGAGCCTCAAGGCGAGGCTTGAATGCGACGTGGACCTGAAGCGCTTCTACGACGATGAGGGCTGATCGGCCGCAGTCCGTTCAGTGAAATCCGCCAACAGATCCATTGACGCTGGCGAACAGCTCGCGCCGTGCCGGGGAGACCGGTTTACGGCGCGTTTCACGTTATGTTCGCGCCGTACATCAGACCCCCGGACCGGAGGCTTTCCGCAGGCCGCGCCAGACCGCGAGGATCAGCATCGGGATGCCGACCAGGACCAGAAATGGAACGAGCGCGTAGATGACGACCATGTGGGGCCCAAGCAAGCCGCCGAAAAGACTGAACAGCACCGCAAGCGGCGTTGCGATCGCCAGTCCGACAATTATCCAGACTCGGCGGGTACCGCTGACGCCCCTCAACATGCGCTGCGCCAGCAATCCGATCAACGCGCCGGCGATGAAGAACAGAACCAGGCCCCATAAGATGCTCGGAAGCGCAAAGAGCAACCCGAACGGGTCGGAGTGATGTATCGTGCCGAAACGAATAACGGCCACCAGCAACTGAAGAATGCACAACCCCAGGCCGAACCACACCGGTAGTTTCCAGTAGTCCCATGAACGGCGGCCGGGCGTTTCCTGTCGACCTGTAACATCGGTTCCATCGACGTGTTCCATGACGATTTCCCCTCGATCTATAGTCTATTCTACTCGAAGAGTCAAAATAGGTGCCGTGATAGGGTTCGCTCTAGAGCGTGTACTTCCACCAACGTCTTTAGTCGCTGACGGTTGCGTTTTTGTCGTTCCGTAATCCGGGGATCCGCTATAAGAAGTGAACCTTTGACATCCCGGTCGCGCCTTGCAGGTAAAGGACGGGCAAACGAATGACAAATCCATACGACCAACAGTTGGCGAAGCAGGTGCGGGAGGGAAACGACGCCGCTTTCGTGACCCTCATCCGACGTTACGAGCGCGTGATTGCTGCGTTAATCCGTTCCCGGATCGGTTCCGGCGAACAGGTGCAGGACGTGATGCAGGAAACCCTGGTCCACGCCTGGCGCGGCTTGCGCCGGGATACGCCTCGCAACGTGCGTCCGTGGCTGCTGCAGGTGGCACGCAACCGCTGCCGCGATTACTTCAGATCGCCCCAGCGCCGCGAACTGTATGTGGGGAGCGAAATCCTGACGCCGCTGGTCAACCGCGGCGGGCTCGCGCAGTCACGGGAGCGTGAGGCCGCGACGGCTATCCTGGAAGCCATGGACGAAGTACCCGAACGCGAGCGCGCCGCCCTGAAGGCGTTTTATCTGGACGGTCTTAGCATCGCCGAAATCGCCGCCCGCCACCGCAGTCCCGACGGCACGGTCAAACGCCGTCTTTCGCACGGACGCGACCATATCCGGAGGGCATTGGGAATCACCCCAACGAAGAGGAAGATCGACATGAAGACAGGACTACGAGACTTTCCGCGACTTCGACCCGAGATTCGCATTCACCCCAGCGCGGAGAAATCTTTACGGATCGATTTCACGGAAATGGCATGGTGGTTCGTAAAGCCGGAAGTCGGCGACCGGGTCGGCTATGCACATTATGACGGCGGAAAGGACAGCGCCGCGCCCTGGCGTCAGACCGAAACGACATGGCTGACCGCCCGCCGGCCGGCGGTGATCCACGGACGACCCTGTGTCGAGGTGGAGGTCGAGGAGGTGGAGGTCGAGAAGATGAGGTTCCGGAAGAAGCCTCTCGAGGAAAGGAGCCGCATTAAAAGGGTATGGGGGCATCTGGCTGATGACGAGGTGGAGTGGATCGCCGTGGAAAGAGAAGAGGCCGACGGCGTAAGAGAACTGGAGACTTTTCTGGACGACAGATTCCACGACGACTGGTGGGGTTCGCGTCGCATCGTCGAAGACTGTGGATGCTTGTCCCAACGGGCCGATGGCGCGTGGGTCAGAGGGCCGGATGCCCCCGCCTTCACAGGCGCTGGTGTGTTCGACGTCCACGTCGGCGGGCGTCAGTTCACCTGTTTGCGGGTCTTTGACCTCGAGAAAAACGCCACTGAGCGAGACTGCCTGGTTGTGGCATATATCACCCGCGCGGGACGCACGGTGCTGTTCCGACGATACAACGGAAGCCGCTGGGGCAAGAGCGACGCGCCGCCGCACAACTGGGGCGAAGCGATGACCTGGGAAGAGGAGCTGCCCGCAAACGACCGCATCGTCATCGACGGGCTGACTTTTGTGCACTATTACGACATCCTGTCGGCGGCAGCCTGCGGCCTCGCGGATTGAGTGCCTAACGCACGCGGCGGTACGTCATCTTGTGCGCCATCGTCTCCTTGCCGTTCTCGTACATCGTCCAGGTCTGCGACATTGCATCCTCTCCGTCGAGAGCGATCGAGACGGAGTGCATGTGCGACTCGTCGGGGGAATCGAGAGAGCCCTCGACGAGCTCCAGCGCAATAATCCCGTCGGTGGCTTTCGTCAGGCTCATCTGCGGCTGATTGCCCTTCGCGCAATAGTGGGTCATCCACAGCTTGCCGCCACGGTCGTGGTAGACGGAGATCATCTCCTTGGGCGTATCCGGGAAGTTGCGTTCGACGATGACGGTGCCGTTGGCTGCCATCCGGTACTCCGTTGCGACCATGATCGTCGCGCCCTTCCCGCCTTCGGATCCCCCTCCCCCTGGCATCGGCATCTCGGATTCCCAGCGCCCGACCAGCGTTTTCAGCCGCTCGAACTCCGCTGATCCGACGTATGCTCCGGCATGCTTCTCGCCTTTTCCATCCGGTTTATCACCGTCTTCCCCGGCAAAGACCGAAAAAGCGATGATTGCGAAGAGGACTGGAAGGGCGAATGTGATCTTTCTCATTGGGTCACTCCTTTCTGAGCCGTCGAGTGTAACCGTGTACGCAGCTGCAGCCGTCGGCAGATTCCGGCGTTTCCCGAAACGTCCTGATCAGACAGAGGCAGAGGAGGTCGCTGCCCCTGGTCGGGCTGCGGCGGGCGGGCTCCAATACTTCGAATCGTTTGTTTCGGGAGGATAGGGGCGGAACAACGAAAAGGATGGGCGGGTAACAAGACACACAAGATGTTATTTGTAAACGGAATATGCGAAAAAACTGGTGACCCCGAGGGGAGTCGAACCCCCGTTGCCGGGTTGAAAACCCGGTGTCCTAACCACTGAACGACGGGGTCACCTGATTCGAAGCACGGAATTTATAGAAATCGCTGTTCGCTGTCAAGTTAATCATCTCGAAAGCCGCCGATAGGGACGCGGCGTTCCATATGGGAATAAGCTTGACATTTCCAGGTGATTATTGTTAATTCAATCACCTTGAAATTCATCTGAATTCCGTATTTTGAATCGACGAATTCGCCAGATTCGAGAATAGGGAATACGCGTCAAGTGAACCGTCTGATACCTTCAGGTGGGCGATTAGCTCAGATGGTTAGAGCGCTGGTTTCACATACCAGAGGTCACTGGTTCGAGTCCAGTATCGCCCACCATGTACCGAAATGCGAGGTGGCCTGGGCCTGTCCGCAGGTGGACCGGTACGGCTGGCAAACGTCAGGGTGCATCCGTTAATCGGATGCGCCTTTCTTTTTTGGAGAAGGTGTATGCAAGAAAGCCTGCTAAGACTTCTAAACCTGCAGCGCATCGATACTGAACTGGACAAGCTGAAGAAGGTACAGTCGGATTACCCGGAAGCCATTTCCGACCTGCGCGGAAAGCTGGAAACCGCGAAGCAGGCCGTTGACGACAAGAAACAGCAGGCGGCTGACCTGGAGAAGACTCGCCGCCAGTTGGAGGGAGAACTCGAGACCATACAGGCGGATCTGAAGAAACACCAGGACCGTCTCTATGAGGTCAAAACAAACCGCGAGTACGATGCGCTTCAGATCGAGATCGAAGTCCTGAGGAACCGGGCAGACGAGAACGAGACCATCATCCTCGAGGGCATTGAGCGATACGACGAACTGAATTCGATGCTGGAGGAGGAAGAAACCGCGTACAAGGCCCTGGAAGCCGATTTTCTGGGTCAGATCAGGGACCTTCAGAATCGCCTGGACCTTGTCGACGGCGAGGCCAGCGGCTGGCGGGAGAAACGGATGGCTGCCGAAGAAGAGGTTGACAGACCCGTTCTGTCCAATTACGACCGGATTCGGGGGGTCGTAAGGGACGGCGTCGCTGTCGTGCCAATCGGAAAGGGGTCCTGCGGCGGATGTTTCAGGCAATTGCCTCCCCAACTCCGCGTGGAAGTCAGACGCCAGGACAGGATCATTCGCTGCGAGAACTGCGGACGGATCCTGGTGTGGCGGGAAGAAGCCTGACGTGGCCGGCAACGATGCGATAACGGTCTACGTCGACGGCGCCGCAAAGGGCAATCCCGGTCCGGCGGGCATTGGCGTGCGACTGGAGCTCGAAGGCGTGGTTCTGTGTGAACAATCCGAATACATCGGCAACGCCACCAACAACGTCGCGGAATACAAGGCGCTCATCTACGCACTGGAAATCGCACGGAGGTATCGAATAACGCGTGTCATCGCCCTTTCTGACAGCGAATTGATGGTCCGGCAGTTGAACGGCGAATACAAGGTCAAGAACGAGAAGCTGTTGCCGCTGTATCGCAGCGCCCGTGATCTCGCCGGCAACTTTGAGGAATTTCGGATTCGCCACGTCTCGCGGGAGGAAAACAAGCACGCGGACCGTCTCGCGAATCAGGGAATAAAGATCGGTATGAAACGCAAATCGTGAGTCGCCTGCGGTTCACGAGCCACACGCCAGGCAAGCGGGCCGGATGGCCGCGCCCATGTCAGTCCGCTGGTATGGGTGAGGAAAGTCCGAGCTCCACAGGGCAGGATGCTGGGTAACTCCCAGTCGGGGCAACCCGAAGGAAAGTGCCACAGAGAACAGACCGCCAGCGGGCGAAACCACGGTTTCGTTGCGGGCAAGGGTGAAACGGCGGGGTAAGAGCCCACCGCGTTCCCGGAGACGGGAGCGGCACGGTAAACCCCATCCGGAGCAAGGCCAAATAGGAGCGGAGAGGCGGCCCGTCTCGTCAAGACGCTCGGGTAGGCTGCGTAGAGGCGCCGGGCAACCGGCGTCCCAGATAAATGGCCATCCGTTCGGCGCGCGCAGCGCCGGGCGACAGAACTCGGCTTACAGGCCCGCTTGCCGGTTTCCCGTGCAGGAGCGACGGTTGAGTTTTATCGAGAAATATCGCCGAGCCGCCAACGCGCGGAACAGCCTGGTTTGCGTGGGCCTGGATCCCGATCCGGAGCGGCTGCCTACCCACCTGAACGCTACCGGGGACCCGGTTTCAGCCTTTCTCAAGGAGGTCGTTTCCGCCACGTGCGACCTTGTCTGCGCCTACAAACCCAACTTCGGATTTTTCGGCGCCCTGGGCGCGGCCGGGTGGCGTAGCCTCGAGGACGTACTCAGCGCCATTCCCGACGCCACGCCCGTTGTGCTCGACTTCAAAGCCAACGATATCGGCAACAGCGCCCGCCGTTACGCACAGATGGCGTACGATGCGCTGGGCGCGGACGCGGTCACCGTGAATCCCCTCATGGGCAGGGACGCGGTGGCCCCTTTTCTGGAATACCCGGACGGCTGCGCATTCCTTCTCTGTCTAACGTCCAACCCCGGTTCGGCGGACTTCCAGAGGCTGACCACCCAGGACGGTCCATTCTATCAGCAGGTCGCCAGAAAAGCGGTCGAGTGGTCCGATTCAGGTCCATGCGGCCTCGTGGTCGGCGCAACTCACGCTCGGGAACTCGCCAACGTAAGGAGAATCGCGCCGGGACTGCCTTTCCTGGTCCCCGGCGTCGGCGCCCAGATGGGCGACCCCGGCGACGTGATCCGGTACGGCTCGGACAGGAACGGCGGGGGACTGCTTGTCAATACGTCCAGGAGCGTACTCTACGCCTCCCCCGGCCGGGACTTCGCCAACGCCGCCCGGCGCGCCGCCGAATCGCTTCGCGCCGAACTGGAACGGGAGCGGGCCGCGTCGTTGAGTATATAGTTCGAAAACCTCGTCGAACTCAGGAGACTTCGTCATGGAATCCTCGAAATTGACGGAGGAGCAGAAACAGCAGTGGGCGATTGACGGATATATCCTGCTCAAGGGGGTCCTCTCCGCCGAGGAGTCGGGAATACTGAGGCGTGAGGTGGACCGGCTGCACAGGAGATTCGTACTCAACAAGGCTGGCGCGGACCCGAAGTCAGGCCTCGACCGGAGAAACATATTGCCGGACAGCGACGCCTTTATCCATCTGATGGACCATCCCGCCGTATTTGACGTCATTCTGGAACTGATGGGACCGTATATACAACTGAGCATGGCAGAAGCCGTTGTGAGACCACCCAATCCCGGCTACAAGGGTTTCATCCACACGGACGGAGGCCAGGCCCTGCGGCACATCCGCGTGACCGAAACGAGTTGGCCGCTTCAGATCAAAATACAGTACTTTCTCACTGACGTCAGGAAACCCGACCGCGGCAATTTCACGATCTTTCCGGGCAGCCACCTGAGGCCCTATCCGGAAGGCGACACGTCCATAACGGCGCAAACGCCGGGTGCGGTGCAGCTTTGCGCGCAAGCCGGAGACGCAGCAATCTTCTCCCATGCACTCTGGCACGGCGTGTCCCCCAACCTCTCGAAAAGGTCCCGGAAGACCCTCATCTACTGTTACAGCCAGCAATGTTTCCGGACCTTCGACTTTAACGGCCATTCCCCGGAAGTTCTGGCGAAATGTACCCCCAGACAACGCCGTCTGCTGGGAGACCTGGGCAAAGACTGGCGCCCGGGTGCGTATTTCTACAGTCCGGAAGACCAGGTTGAGATCATCGAACAGAGGTCTGAAGTCGCCTGAACGTCATTCCTCGCCAGCGCGTTCCGTATCCGCGCCGTCTCCCGCCCGCCTCGTTCCTTCGTCTCCACTACAGAGCCTGTCTTCAGCAGCGCCCGTATCCGTACGTATCGCGGCGGGATTTCGGCGCCCCCGGCCATGCGAGGCAGTTTCTTCATACCAACCCGAACCGCCAGCCCGCGGGGGATGAACAGAGATGCCGCTGATTCAACTCGAGAGCGTCCACAAGGCCTACGGCGCCAACATCGTGCTGAGCGGTCTGACCTGGAAGATCGAAGCGGGCGCCCGCGTCGGTCTGGTCGGGCGAAATGGATGCGGCAAGACGACGCTCTTCCACCTCATGACGGGCCGCCTGCACCCGGACCGCGGACGGGTTCACCTGCGACGGAATCTGAACGTGGGGTACCTCGCGCAGGACCCCGAACTGGAGGAAGGGTCCGTTGTTCTGGACACCGTACTCGACGCGTTTTCCGACCTGCTGGACCTGCAACGCCGGATGGGCGTCCTGGAAATCCGCCTGGCCGAAAGCCGGGAACAACCCGGCCTTCTGGAAGAATACGGACGCCTTCAGCATAGCTACGAAGCCCGGCGCGGCTACGAGGTCGAGGCCCGCGCGAAGGCCATCCTTCACGGGCTGGGTTTCGCCCGGACGGAATTCGAGACCCCGGTTTCACAGCTCAGCGGCGGACAGAAGAACCGTCTTGCCCTCGCGCGGCTGCTGGTACGGGAACCGGACCTGCTCCTGCTGGACGAACCCACCAATCACCTTGACCTCGAAGCCATCGAATGGCTGGAAGGGTTCCTGCCCGCATTTGACGGCGCCTGCGTGGTCGTCTCCCACGACCGGTATTTTCTTGACCGCACCATCGACCGCATCGTCGAACTCGAGAACGGAGACCTTGCCGGGTACGCGGGCAATTACAGCTTCTATGCCGCCGAACGGCAGGAGCGCATGGCAAGGCGCATCAAGGCCTATGAGCGCCAGCAGGAACACATCCGCAGGACCGAAGACTTTATCAGGCGCAATATCGCGGGCCAGAAGACCAAACAGGCCCAGAGCCGGAGAAAGGCGCTCGAGAAACTCGAAAGACTCGATCGTCCAACGCGGGACAGGGAGTTCCGGTTGGAATTCACAGCCGGTGCGCGGGGCGGCAACAGGGTCGCGGAACTCGAGCGGACGTCGAAAGCCTTTGGACAGACGGTTCTCTTTCGGAATCTGGACCTGCTGGTCCGGCGGGGCGATCGTCTGGGCATTATCGGACCCAACGGTTCCGGCAAATCCACGCTGTTGAAGCTGCTCGCCGGCCGCGTCGCGCCCGATAGCGGGACCATCAGGACCGGTTCGCACATCCAGGTGGGGTATTACGACCAGCATCGGGACGAACTTGATCCCGGTCATACGTTGCAGGAGGAAATCTGGTCGGTCACCCCGGACGCGCCGGCGGGGGAGATCCGCGACGTTCTGGGCGCCTTTCTCTTTTCGGGCGACGACGTCGAGCGCAGAATCGGCAGCCTCAGCGGAGGCGAGAAGAGCAGGGTGGCCCTGGCCAGGCTCATGCGGTCTGAAACCAATCTCCTGGTCCTGGACGAACCCACCAATCATCTGGACATTCCTTCCCGGGACGTTTTGGAGGATGCCCTGAAAGCGTACGAGGGCACGCTCATCGCCGTCTCCCACGATCGCTATTTTCTGAACCTGCTGGTGGACCGGCTGCTCGTACTCGGGTATGGCGAGTGGGAACTTGTAGAGGGTAATTACGAAATCTGGCAGCGCCGGCGGGCGTCTCGCGAGGAGCCGTCCGGGGCGCGGTTACGGAAGAATGCCTCCCGGAAAGCCGCGTACGAACGCACCCGCGCCGATCGCAGGGCACAGGACAGGCGCCGGCGTCGTCTGGAGGCCATTGAAGAAGAGATCCGGGACCTCGAGGCGGAACTCGAACGCGCCGACGGGCAACTTGCGCAGGATGACCGTGCGTCCGACTGGGAACACCTTGAGTCCGTTTCCGCAGAACGCAGGCGGATTCAGGCCCGGATCGAGGAACGCCTGGCGGCGTGGGAAGTGCTCGAGACGGCGGAAACGGAGGACGAGGAAGAGGTGCAGTGATCGATCGATCCCTGATGGCGCCCGCGGAATTCGAATTCGTAGTTGTGGGCGATACCCACACCATGCTTGATCCCGGCGACCGGACGCTGGAATTCGAGTCTCGCCGAAAGCAGACGGCCAGGGCGGATACGGCCCTGGAGCTTGCGGCTTCTCTGCGCCCGGACTTCATTGTACATATGGGCGACCTGGTCCAGGAATACCCTGAAACCAGACGCCATGCGGAGGCACTGGAAAAGGCCCGGGCGCAGCTGGCGGGACTGGGCGTGAAAGTCTTTCACGTTGCCGGCAACCACGACGTGGGTGACAAACCCGATCCCACCATGCCCACCCTGCCGGTCACGTTGGAGTCCCTTGAGCGGTATCAGTCCGATTTCGGACCCTCCTGGTTCAGTTTCGACCACGGAAATTGCCACTTCATCGTGATCAACTCCCAGATTCTCAACACCGACCTGCCGGAATCCGGATCTCAGCGGGACTGGCTCGAGCGGGACCTGGAACTCCATGGGCGGAAACGCGTCTTCTTGTTTCTCCATCTTCCGCCGTTCCTGGAGCACCCTGACGAACCCCACGCCGGCAACTACGACAATATCGGCCAGCCCGACCGCTGCTGGATACTCGACCTGGTCCGCAGGCACGGAGTCGAAGCCGTCTGCGCCGCGCACGTGCATTTCGCGTTCCTGAACCGGGTCGGGTCGACTCGAATATACAACATTCCGTCGACCTCCTTCGCGCGCCCCGGCTTCAGCCACCTGTTTACGGGTCCCTCCCCGCCTGAGCAGGGCAGGGACGACGCGCCCAAACTCGGCTTCTATCTGTTCCGCGTCTTTCCGGACCGGACCGACGTACACTTCATCCGGACCGGGGGCGCGGTTACTCTGAAGGAAAGGGCTCACGGCGGACCGAAACGCCTGCTCACCCGGATCTCCGCGGGTTTGCCCTCCTCTGCGTTGGGGCTGACCCTGCTGCATCCTCTTGCGACCCGCACCGAGATTCCGATCGCCTTCCCGAGTGTCGTCCGGCAGCGCGTCCGAAACGACTATCCGCTGCTTGCCTGCCTGGAACTGGGCGCAACCGCGGTTCGACTCCCTGTGGCCGATCTTGACGATGCCTTTCAGTTGGAGCGTCTCCGGAGCCTTCGCGAGGAAGGTCTGCGGCTCACGGCAATGGCGCCCGCGTCAATCATGGCGGACATTTCGGAGTACGTCCGCCGGTACTCGGAATTTGTGGATACATGGGAAATCCAGTTGCCGGGATCTCTGCTGCCATCCCTGGACCTCGGACGTGAGCTCGCCAGAGCGGGGAGGACGACCGCCGCGCGTTTCGCACTCGCGCCCATCCTTCCTGGAGAAAGCCGTCCCGGGAAGCAGCACCCCCGCACCCGAATCGGATACGTCCCAGGCGAGCTACACGAACTGAACCGTTGCCTGGCGGAACAGGACGTTAGCGTTGACCGGGTGCTGTGCTGCGTTGATGAGGGCGAGCCGTGGCTTGCGGTTCAGCGACTCCTGGACGCGGTCCCGCTCAGCCACGTCGGCGCCGTGGATCTCGCCGTGGCCTTCACGTCTCGCGAAGACGCGCGGAATGCGAGTCGCGCGGCCGAAGCCCTGTTCTCCGCCGTTGTTTTACCTGGCGCCGGAATCTACTTCGAGCCCCTTATCGACCTGGACAGGACGCTCGACGTCGCCCACGGACTCCTGGACACGTCCTGCAATCCTCGACCGGCCTTTCGCGTGCTTCGGACGCTCAATACGGTGCTCTTTCGCGAGCCGGATTCCCGTGCGGTTCCTGGGGAACTCGAACTGCAAGGGACCGCGGTCCGTACCCTCGACGGTCCGGCCGGGTTTCATGCACTGATCACTTCAAGCGAACCCGAGCTGCCGGACCTCCGCGGGCTCACGCTTCCCGGGATTTCACCGGAGGCGCCGTCCCGTCTCTACCGCCTCGCCGAGGGCTCCGTTCAGAAGGGTCCTTTTGACCGTATCCTTGGGTATGCGAGCGGTCTGTCGCCGCCGGTACTTCTGACATCCGCGCTTCCGCGGGGTTGACAATTTCCCTCTTTCTATGGATCTTTCTGGCGCAACGGGTCTGTACATTCCGGATTTGCCGGAATCCCCGTTTTTCCGGTTGGACTTAACCTCAATTCCGCAAAAGCCGCAACGCGGCAACGCGACGAAACCCTTCGAAACAGGTCGAAATGGTCGTCATGAAGGACATTTTTTCAGTTCACGTACAGTGTCCTGGTGCATCCTGGTAATCAGCAGTCTAATCGCCTTTTTAACTGACACATATTCGAATTAACGTCCTCGAAATATGAGGAATCAAGGTTAAAAACAGCGAGGACTCGCCCGATGGCGAAAACCCTGCGCGTGTGCCTGGCCGCTCTGAAGCAGCGACCCTCCGTGTCTGAAGGCGTTGAAAAGCTGGTTGCCGTTCTCCGCGAGTGCCGGGAGCGGAAGGTGGATATCGTCTGCACGCCGGAGACGTACCTTCCAGGGCTCAGAGGCGCGACTTTCGATCTGCCTGATCCGGACCAGCCAGCGATGGAACGGGCCTTGAAAGACCTTCGTGCGGCTTGCCGGGAAACCGGCGTTGCCATCATCGCGGGGATGGAGTGGCAATCCGAACTCGGCCTCGAAAACAGGGCATTCGTCATCTCCCCGGCGGGCGGGGTGCTCGGTTACCAGACCAAGAACCAGATCACGCCGGGCGGGGAGTCGGAGAATTACGTGCCGGACGGCCGTCGAAGGGTGTTCACCGTGAAGGGCGTCACGTTCGGTATCACGATCTGCCACGAAGGCTGGCGTTACCCGGAAACCGTGCGGTGGCCAGCCGTACGGGGCGCGCAGGTTGTCTTCCAACCCCAGGTCACGGGCAGCGACGATGCGGGACAAGAGCCCAGGGAATGGGGCGAGTCCTTCTACGAAAAGGCCATGCAGTGCCGCGCGGGGGAGAACAACATCTATTTCGCCAGCGTCAACCAGGCCATGAAAGGTCAGAATTCAGCCACCAGCCTGATCGACCCGCAGGGCGATCTCATCGAACACGTCCCGTGTGGAAAGGAAGACCTGCTTATTGCGGACCTGGACATCGAGAAAGCCACCCGGTTCTACACCAGCCGGTACCGGTCCGAACTCTATCCTTCCTAACCCATCCCGGAGGAATTGCAATGGTCAGGTTCGCGCTCGCGTTGTTCCTGGTCTGTTTCGCGTTGAACGGCGGCGCCGCGGCACAGGAGACCTCGGGTGCCGACTTCGACGAAGACGGCGAGGTCAGCTTCTCGGATTTCCTCATCTTCGCCCGTGGTTTCGGCAGGACGGCCCAGGACGCGGACTTCAACGCCCGGCTGGATCTGAACGGCAGCGGGGAGGTCGACTTTCAGGACTTCCTACTCTTCGCGCGGCAGTTCGGCGGCTCGACGCCCCCCGAAGACGCGGACAGGGAGCCGTTCGACCCGCCGCGAATCTATGTCTCGGACACCCTGGGTAACAGGGTCTTCGTTCTGGATGGGGACACCAATTTCTTCAATCCTGGTTTGTCGGCCGTCATTACTCAGCCTCGTAGCGTGACCTATTCTTCGATCAACAGGCGCATCTACGTCGTGGCCGCGGATACGTTCCATGCATTGACCGAATCCAGCGAAACTGATTATCGGTTGCCACTCGTAGATCCGTCCGCGACACCGGGCTTTCCGCCGGCGGGGCGAGGGGGTTTCAAGATGGTGCTTTCGCCGGACCATCGCCTTGCCTACATCACGGAAGACGCCGCCAATCAGGTTGAGGTCATTCACCTCAAAGACGCCGAATCCGTGGCCATCATTCCGCTATCGTACAAGCCCAGCGGCATCGCCATATCGCCAGGCGGCAACGCAGTGTACGTCGGACATCCGTTAAGACCGTGGGTCTCCGTTATCGACGGTCTCCGCCAGGTATTCACAGACAGCATCCGGCTCGATGGATGGGGCAATGGGCGGTTGGTTGCTTCTCCAGAGGGAGACAGAATCTATACCACTGTAAACGTGGGCGGAACAGATCCTTCGGTTGAGATAATCTCGATTGACACGGAGACCAGGGAAGTCCATGACATGCTGGTGGTAGCAGCGGATTCGATCACCAACGTTATCGACCTGCAGATGTCCAGAGACGGGCTGAAACTCTACGCAACCGTATGGCCGGGCGCGGCGCCGATTGAACCGCTCAAAGAAGGAGCTGTCAGCTATTTCATGACCGTTGATCGGTTGACCCTCGAGACAACGAGCGTCATTCAGACTAACTGGTATCAGAATAATTTCGGAGTGTCCAGGGACGGCAAGACCGCATACGTCGCCGTGTTGGATCCTGCCGCAGGCACCTATGAACTCGCTGTCCTTGACCTTGAAAACGAAGAGGTCGCTGGTCTCGTCCTGGGCTTTTTTACACCCTTCGACGTCAAGGCCTACGGAGGCAAGGCGGCATTGGGTCATATTGAGTTCCCTGAGATCACGGTATTCTGATCGCTTGTCGCAGGGACCGGGAACTTTGGCGCAAGAGAATTGGCCGCATCTTCTGGCGAATGGTCCGCAACGCTTCGCACATGGTTTTCCTTGCCTTCGCTCTTGCGCGGCGATCCGCGCTATGTGTCCTAATTGTGACTCTTGAAATGAAAGCCCTTGCAGACCGGGCCGAATTCCCGTAAATTTCTATATAGAGCGAATTGGCATTTGATGCGTCACCCATTGACGAGGAGCGAGGACAATGCTTTCATCGCTTCTACTTGAACCCGGACGTCTGGAACTGCGGGACGTGGATATCCCCAGCGCCGGTCCCGGCGAAGTGGTGGTCAGGGTGCGGTCGGCACTGACGTGCGGCACCGAATTGAAGACATTCCGGCGCGGCCACCCCAAAATACCCACGCCAACGCCGCTGGGGCATGAGTTCTCCGGCGACATCTATGAGGTCGGCGAGGGCGTGACCAGATTCAAGCCGGGCGACCAGGTGATGACCGCGCCTACTGCGCCGTGCGGCGAGTGTGTGTACTGCCGGAAGTCGCGCGAAAACCTCTGCCCGTACGCGATCGATGAAATGGTTTTCGGCGCCTTCGCGGAGTACGTTCGGGTGCCCGCGCACGTCGTCCAGAACAACATGTTCAAGAAGCCTGCCGATCTCTCCTACGAAGAGGCCGCCATGCTGGAGCCGCTCGCATGCGTGGTCTACGGTATGGACCAGGTACTTATGGGGCCCGACGCTACGGTACTCATCATCGGCGCGGGCGCCATCGGATTGATGCATACGGCCGTCGTAAACGCCTTTGGCGCCAGCCGCGTGATTGTCGCGGGCAGGCGCGAATACCGGCTCAAACTCGCCACGACGCTCGGCGCGGACGAGATTATAGACGTGGAAAGGGAAAACGCGATCGACCGCGTGAAGGAGCTAACAGGCGGCATTGGCGCGGACCTGGTGATCGAATGCACCGGCCAGCTCGCCGTCTGGGAGAGCACCCCGGACCTGGTTGCCAAGGGCGGCACGATCGTCCTGTTCGGCGGTCTTCCGAAGGGCACCGTGGCCACATTCGACACCGCCCGGTTACACTACGACCAGATTACGCTTAAGGGCGTGTTTCACTACAGCCGCAGCGCCGTAAAAAAGGCCTACCAGATGCTGGTCGACAGAAAGATCCACCTCAACGGCCTGATTTCCGGCACCTATTCCCTGTCCGATCTGAAACACGTCTTCGAGCTTCTTCTCAAAAAGGGCAACGACGTCAAATTCGCGGTCGTTCCCTCCGAACCCAGCCCGGAAAAAGCCGGATGATGCGCGTAGCCCGTCTCTACGACTACGGCGACATCCGCATCGAAAAAGAACCGATCCCCGAAATCGGGCCCGAAGACGCCCTCGTCAAGATGGCGGTATGCGGTATCTGCACGAGCGATACCCTGCCGTGGTACGTTCGCCGCAAGGCGCCGATCGTCCTGGGGCACGAACCCGCCGGTACCATCGTCGACGTCGGTTCCGAAACCTCCGGTTTCTCATCGGGCGATCGCGTTTTCGTTCATCATCATGCCCCCTGCATGCGCTGTCGCTTATGCCGCCGGGGGCATTTTTCAATGTGCCCCACCTGGAAGGCCTCCGCTTTGGACCCCGGGGGCCTCGCCGAATTCGTGCGCGTTCCCGGCCTCAACCTTGCCACGGACACCCTCAAGCTTCCGGCCTCGCTTTCCCTCGAAGACGGTGCCTTCGTGGAACCGACCGCCTGCGCGGTCCAGGCGCTGAAACGCCGCGCCCGGATGAAGCGGGGAGACCGCGTCCTCATCATCGGCATGGGCATTATGGGTCAGATTCTTGCGCTGGTCGCCAGGCATTACGGCGCGTCTCCCGTGATTGCGGCCGACAGGGTGCCCTATCGGCTGTCCAGAGCCCGGGAACTCGGGGCCGACAAAGGCGTTGACGTTACGCGGGAGACGCTGGCCGAATCCGTTGCCGCAGCCACCGGGGGTGACCTGGCCGACGTGGTTGTTGTCGGTCCGGGCTCGCTCGCGGCGATGGAGGCGGGATTCTCGGCAGTGGGCGTGGGCGGGACCGTACTTCTGTTTACGCCCGCCGAACCGGGCCGGAACCTGCCGGTCGACACTTACGATCTGTATTCCAGGGACATCACGCTGACAACCAGCTATTCATGCGGTCCGCCGGACACGTTGGAGGCGCTCGACATCGTTGGCCTCGGCGTGGTGAACGCGAAAAAACTCGTCACTCACCGCTTTCCCCTGGAAGAAGCCGCCGCCGGTTTTCAGACCGTGGCCGAAGCAGGCGAATCCATCAAGACGCTCATTGTCATCGACGAGACACAGGCGTAGTTCCCGGCCGCAAGATTGCGGCCCTACAATTCACGGCTCTTCGTTTTCAGAAAGGATACCGGCATGCCCTTTGTCAACGTCAAAATGCTCGACGGCCGCACGAGCGACCAGAAGCGCGAACTGGTCAAGGCCATCACAGACGCGCTGGAAGACATCTGTGGAGCAAAACCGAGTGGCACCATGGTGGTCATCGAGGAAGTGGCCCGCGACCACTGGGCCGTTGGCGGCGAACTGATTTCCGACAGGGACGCATAGTCCGCGAAGACGCCGCGGGTGCGTGGTCGTACCGTCGCGAAGCATGGAAACGGCGTTTCGGAATCCCCGGAGCGGGGTTTCCGCGTGTTTGATCTTGACAGGAATATACCCGCCGCCTATATTGCACCGATCCGCATTCCCGGCAGGGAAGACGTTCCGACTGCCGTCACGTTCCACCGGATGCGGATGTTACCACGGTCCGCGGTCCGTAGGCTGAATCGAAGATTCGCTAAAATAGAGAAAGGGGAAAGGCCTTGAACCCTGTCATCCGATTCCTGCGCCAGGCGGGCATTCCCGTGCTCGCGCTTCTTGTGTTGGCTTCTCTCGGAACCGCGCCCCCGGAGGCGTGGGCGAAAAAGAAGAAAATCACGAAGGGAGACGCCAAAATCGCCAAGCGGTCCGCCCACCTCTACGTCAGCCAGCGCCTGTTCGACAAGGCCCTCGCCCAGTTGCTGATCGTCATCGAGGGCGACCCTGGTGACGTGCAGGCCCATTTCATGCTGGGCGAGATCTACTCCGAGAAAAACATGCAGGATGAGATGAGGAAGGAATTCGAGTGGGTCCTTGCAACCAAGAAAGGCAAGAAGAAATACGCCAAGAAAATCCAGCCCTACCTGGACATGTGGTGGAGCCGGAACTACAATAACGCCGTCCGGGCGATCGGCGCCGAAGACTACGGCGCGGCCATCGAATCGCTTCAGAAAGCCATCGCGCTGTCGCCGGAGAAGCCCATGAGCTATCAGGCGCTGGGGGTGGCCTACCTGAACATGGGTCAGGCTCAGGCCGGAATCGACGCCTACGAAAAGGCGGTCGAGTTGGACAGCACGGAAGCATCGTCGTTTGTCAATCTTGGCCGGGCGTATATGAATCTCAAGAATTACGAAGAAGCGAGGCAGTGCTTCACCAGAGCCCATCAGCTGGCGCCCGAAAACGCCGGCTATCTGAACGACCTGGCCCGCGCCCAGCAGTTTGCGGGCGACACCGCGGCCGCCCTCGAATCCGCGGAGAAAGCCCTGGTCATCGAACCTGACAACGTGGACGTTGCGCAGATGGCCGGACAGATGCACTTGTTGGGCGGCAACTACGAAAAGGCTGCCGAACTCCTGGAGACGGTGGCGGCTCAGAAGCCGGACGACGTGGATAACCTGTTCAATCTCGCGGAGTGTTACAGGAATCTCGGAAGGGTCGACGAGGCCGTCAATCTGTTCCTCAAGAGCGTCCAGGCCAATCCGCAAGACGCCGACGCATGGTTCCGGCTGGGCCGAATTTACGAAAAGCAGGAAAAGTACGAAGATTCCATCGAAGCCTTGAAGATGGTCGTAAGCATCAGACCGACCAGCGTCCAGGGCTGGCAGGCGTTGTCCCGGTCGTGGGCCCTGCTTTCGAAGGAGCAGTCTGATGCCGGTTTGGACGATGCGGCTTCGGAAAGCGCAAAGAACGCCGAAGAGGCCTATAATATGAGTACGAGCCTGCAAGACCAGGCCGGTGAGTGAATCAGACGGACCCCCGGGAGAAAAACGGATGTATCTGACGGAGGAAAAAGTAGCCGTTCTGGGTGCGGCGGGAGCCATTGGCTCAAATCTCGTCCAGACCCTGCTGGCCTCGGGAACCGCCGGCAGGGTATCCATGTACGACCCGTTCGAACCGGGCCTGGAAGGCGCCGCGGAGGAAATCTATCACTGTGGATTCCCGGGCGCGAACGTCTCGTGGACCGCAGACATCGCCGAAGCCCTCTCCGGCGCCAGCTATGTGATCAGTTCGGGCGGCGCCCCGAGAAAGGAAGGGATGACGCGCGAAGACCTCACGCGGGATAACGGCCTGATCGCGAAACAGCTCGGACTTGATATCAAACGGTATTGTCCCCACTGCAAATTCGTCATTATCATCTTCAACCCCGCCGACATCACAGGACTGACCACGCTGGTACACTCCGGGCTTCCGGCCGGTCGCGTGTCCACGCTGGCCGCGCTGGACAGCACCCGGCTGCAGACGGCGCTGGCCCAGCATTTCAGGATCCGGCAGGACCGCGTGACCGGCTGCAAGACCTACGGAGGTCATGGCGAGTCGATGGCCGTATTCAAGAGCGGCACAGCGGTGGACGGTATTCCACTCACGGATATACTGGCGGGAAAGACCGTAAACGGCATCGGCCTGACTTCGGATGCGTGGAGCAGCATCCAGGCCCACGTGACCGGCGGCGGCGCCCGGATTATCCAGTTGCGGGGCCGCTCCTCCTTCCAGTCGCCCGCGCAGCAGAGCGTCTTCATGCTGCGGGGGCTGTTCGGCGAGCCTTACGACTGGCCCTGCGGCGCTTACGTCAACAACGGGGAATTCAGCAGGATCATGATGGCCATGCCCGCCACTCTGTCCTCGGACGGCGTAACCGGCAGCATGCCCGATGGAACGGAGGAGGACCTGCGGGCGTTGAGGGATTCCTACGCGCACCTCGTCGGATTGCGCGACGAAATCATCGCGGAGGGCATCCTGCCGCCGCTGGCCGAATGGGGGAGCAGCAACCCGAATCTGGCATAGAAGTCCGTCGATAGAGTCGCTCTGCAGGCGAGGCCGTGTCATTGTGGTCGAAGACAAGGCGCGCGACCGAGTCCCATCCATCGATTCGGCGAGGGAGCACAACGCAGTATTTCGACCGCAAGGGCCGGCCGTAGCCCGGATGGGCTTTTTCAACGGGCTGATGGGTCCGGAAAGCATACCGCACTTCGAAGGGGCGCCCGTCGGGTTGCCCCTTTTCGTTTGCCGCGTTGGGCTTTTTGGTTATTTTCCGGCGCATCCGGCCGCCCGCGGATCCCTTCTCACTACACCGTCGAGGAAGCCCTGTCCGCACCATACGACATGCTCATCAAGGGCGGTACGGTTATCGATCCGGCGCAGGGTCTGCACGCGGCACGGGACGTGGCCATAGCGGGCGGGCGCATCGCCGCGCTGGACAATGAGATCTACGAAGAGACGGCGCAGACCGTGATCGACGCCTCCGGCTACCTGGTGACGCCAGGATTGATCGATCTGCACGTCCACGTCTGGTGGGGGGTATCCCACTACGGCGTGGAGCCGGACCCCACGTGTCTGGCCAGGGGCGTGACCACCGTCTACGACACCGGTTCCGCGGGCGCCGACACGTTTCCCGGGTTCAAGAAGTACGTGATCGACGCCAGCGCGACCCGAATCAAGGCCTTCCTGCACGTCTCGTCCCAGGGCCTGTTGTCGCCCGGTATCGGCGAGATGACCGACCTCCGGTTCGCTGACGTGGACCGCGCGGTTCGGATGTGTGAGACGCACAGAGAAGACATAATCGGCGTCAAGATCCGGATGTCGAAGGGTCTGGTGGGGGAGAACGGCAGAGAAGGTCTGAAGCGGGCGTGCGAAATACGCGACGCCACCGGTCTCCCGCTGATGGTACATCCCAATGCCAGCCACCTTTCGTTCGATGAAATGACAGCCGAACTTCGCCCCGGAGATATCGTAACCCACTGCTTTCACCGGAGCGACACCGGCATTCTGGACGAATCGGGCGCGGTCCGTCCATCCGCCCGAAGGGCCGCGGAAGAGGGGATCCTGTTCGACGTGGGGCACGGCCAGGGCAGCTTCGTGTTCGACGTTGCCGAGGCCGCGATGTCCCAGAACTTTCCGCCGGGCGCCATCTCCAGCGACCTCCACGTCTACAATCTGAACGGGCCTGTGTACGACCTTGTCACCACCGTCTCCAAGTTCCTCGTTCTGGGCCTTACGCTGGAACAGGCCCTCGACAGGGTGACGGCGGCCCCGGCGCGGCATATGGGCGTACTGGGTGAAATCGGCACCCTGCGGCCGGGCGCGTGCGCCGATCTGGCCATTCTCCAACTCAAGCCGGGCAGCTTCGAATTCGCCGATACCCGCGGCGGGACCCGGTCGGCGAATCAGAAACTCGAAGCGGTTTCCACCATCCGCGCCGGCAGGCTGTTCGCGCCGTCGGCCTTCGACGATTGACACCGGAGAGCCCCCCATGAATATCATGGTACTGTGCGACCTCGAAGGCGCTGCCGGCGTGGTCGACTTTCACACGCAGACGTACGACAATACGCGGTACAACGACCAGGCGAAGAACCTCTCCACCCTTGAAATCAACGCGCTTGTGGACGGCGCCCTGGATGGCGGGGCCGCCCAGGTCATCGTCCTCGACGGACACGGCAGCGGCGGCATCAACATAGAGATGATCCACTATGAAGCCAGGGTGATGTTCGGCCGTCCGCTGGTTTCCGCGTGGGACCTCGGCATTGACTTCGACGCCATGTTTCTGTATGGCCACCACGCCATGGAGAACACGTCCGCCGGGGTGCTGTGCCACAGCTGGAGTTCGAGGGCAATTTCAAATTGCTGGCTGAACGGAGAACTCATTGGCGAAATCGGGTTCAACATCGCCAGCGCCGCGGAGGCCGGCGTTCCCACGGCGTTCATCAGCGGCGACCGGGCGGCCGTGGACGAAGCGCGAACGTACGTGGAAGATATCGAAGGGGTTGTCGTCAAGGAAGGGCTCAGCCGTACCGCGGCGCTCACGCTTTCTCCAGCTAAAGCACGAGACCTCATCCGGACGGGCGCGAAAACCGCAATGGGCCGCATCGGGGAATTCGCGCCTTACCGCGTTCCGGGGCCCTACACGTTTGAAACGGAATACCGGGCCGAATCCAGCGCGGCGTCCAAAGCCTCCAGTCCCGGTGTCGAGCGCGTCGATACCCACACTGTCAGAATAACCGGCGACACGCTCGCCGACATCGCAGCCAGAAAATGACCGCGCGCCTGGAGGAAATTTGAATGAGCTACTCTCCCGTCGGGTTTGAAAAGTGGGACCTGGATACGCCGGCGCTGATGCTCGACCTGGATCTTCTGGAGAACAACATCGCCCGGATTGCAGCCCGCTGCAAAGCCTGCGGCGTCCAATGGCGTCCGCATACCAAGGGCAATAAGACCCCGGCCATTGCGCACAAACTGCTCGACGCAGGCGCCATAGGCATTACCTGCGCGAAACTCGGTGAAGCGGAAATCATGGCCGCGTCGGGCGTCAGGGACATCCTGGTTGCGAATCAGGTCGTGGGCGAGAGAAAGATGGCCCGCCTGACCCACCTGCAAAACCACGCGGACGTCATGGTTGCCGTCGACCACCCCGTCCACGTCACCATGATTTCGGAAGCCGCTCAGGCCGTTGGCGTTCGCGTGCGCGTCCTGGTTGAACTGGATATAGGGATGGGACGCTGCGGCGTCGGGGCGGGGAAGCCCGCCCTGGAGCTGGCTCAGCAGGCCGACGCCGCTCCCGGCGTGACATTCTCGGGTCTGATGGGCTACGAAGGCCAGGCAATGGACCTGCCCGATCCGGAGAAGGAAGCCGTCTGCGCCGAAGCCGTCGCCCTTCTCGCGGGCTCGCGGGAGCATATCGAGGCGTCGGGCATCGAATGTCCGATCGTGAGCGCGGGCGGTACGGGAACGCTGGCGTTCACGCCGGACTGCCCGGGCCTCACCGAGATTCAGGCCGGCGGCGGGATCATGATGGACACCCTATACGCTACGTCGATGGGCGTCCGGGGGCTGGAACACGCCCTCTCCGTTCTTGCTACGGTGGTCAGCCGCCCCGCTCCCGACCGGGCGTATATTGACGCCGGCCGAAAAACCACTTCGTCACAGTTCGGTCTGCCCTGGGTGAAGGACAGGGAAGGCATTGACGTTGTCGGCCTGTCTGCGGAACACGGTCATCTGGAGCTGAAGAACCCCGATCATCCGCTGAAGATCGGCGACAGGATAGAACTCGTTTCCGGATACAGCGACATGACGGTCTTTCTGCACGATCAGATCCACGGCATTCGCAACGACCGGGTGGAAGCCGTCTGGGACATCCTCGGGCGCGGCAAATTGCAGTGACAGGGGCGAAACCGCACAGGTTCGGGAGTCGGACCGAATCCCTTTGGCCAATCCCGATCCTTCCGATCACAATCCTCCATTCAGTGGGAAAGAGAGATGACGGAGCCGCGGTTCGTGGTAGACCAGGCCGGCAACCGCGTCGGCGTTCTGCTGGACATCGATGAATACAATCGCCTCCTCGAGGCATCCGGAAATCGTGAATCCGTCAGCGTTCCGGAAGAGGAAAAGGGATCCCGCCCGGCCTATACCCCGGAAGAAAAGAAGCTGATGAAAGACCGGCTCGAATCTCTGGGCTATATCTGAGGTACCTCTACATCCCGCGTCGACGTCCCGTCTAGCGCGGCGTGATCGAAGGCGTCTCATGATCGATCCCGATACGATAGTCGTCGTCTCAGGCCTGCCCCGATCGGGCACCTCGATGATGATGCAGATGCTGGAAGCCGGCGGCATGGGCGTCCTGACGGACGGGCTGAGAGCCGCCGACGAAGACAATCTCAACGGCTATTTCGAATTTGAGAAGGTCAAGGCGCTGAAGTCGGACGTGAGCTGGCTGCCCGAAGCCAGGGGCAGGGCCGTCAAGATCATCTCCGAGTTGCTGAAGTACCTTCCGGATACATTTGAATACAGAATCATCTTCGTTCGCAGGGCCCTGGAGGAAGTACTCGCCTCGCAGGACCGCATGCTGGTCCGGCGGGGCGTGCAGCCGGGCGGACAGGCGGAAAACACGGAGATCGCCCGGGTTTTTCGCAGGCATCTCCAGGAGACGGAAGCCTGGCTGTCAGGGTGTCCGGGCTTCCGGACCCTCTATACGGAGCATCGGCGGATTCTGGCGGAATCCGCCCGGGAGGCCGCCCGTGTCAACGCCTTTCTCGACCATCGCCTCGATGAAGCGGCCATGGCCGCTTCCGTTGATCCCACCCTGTATCGCCAGCGTCGATAGATTCGTCACTTCAATTTTCCATGCGCGTACTTCAAGGCGTCCTGTCAGGACGCCATTCGTTTTTCTGCAAAAGAGGCAGCAAACAGCGATCAGCCGTCAGGGAATAAGCTATCAGCCATCAGCTCTCAGCCGTCAGCTTGAATCAAATTCGAAAACCAAATTCAAAACCCAACGCTCTCCAAATTCTCTGCTTCCGGCAGGTTACTGGAAACCGAGACGGCGGCCCCGGGGAGCGGTCCGGCGACCGAGGCCAGCGTGAAACGGCATCGAAACGCCATACATTATCCTGCCTTTTGCCCTTCGTTTTTAGCTGATAGCTGAAGGCCGATAGCTGACAGCTAACGGTCGCCGTTCCCCACATTCTTCCTTCTTCCTTCTTCCTTTTTCCTTGCCTTCCCTTGTGTCTTCGTGTGAGCCTGATTCCCGGTTTTTTTCGCCAACGGATGTCGCTCAGGTTCACAAGTGTGGACGATACACGACAGATCTACCACCCGAGATAAATACATATATAATTGTTTATAAATAATTTACGTTATTGGCACGCTGATTGCATATGTCTTCGGCAGCGGTAACGGACAAAAAAGCAACATGCATCGTCTCCATTTGCGGGATCTCGGTCGTTTCGGGGTATCCGGAGAATCCATGAAGAACCTTCACAAATTGCAATCCGGCCTGCTTCTGTGCGTCTTCTTCACCGGTTGCGCCACCTATACCCACAACGCGGCCACCTTCAGAAGCAGCCTCGCCGGCGGGCACTACGAAACGGCGTTGCAGACTCTTGGTGAGGCCCGGAAGGGTCCCGCCCGCCTGCTCTACCTCATGGAGAACGGCCTTATAGCGCACTATCGAGGCGAATATCACGCCTCCAACCGTTATTTCGAGTCCGCCGAGCGGCTCGCGGACCGGCTATTCACAAGGTCTTTGTCCCGCGAGGCAGCTTCGCTGATCACGAACGACCAGGTGCGGGCTTATCGAGGCGAGGAGTTCGAACTCGCGTTCATCAACTATTACCGGGCGCTGAACTACTGGTATCTGGATGAACCGGAAGACGCCCTGGTGGAGTGCCGTAAGGCCAACCTGAAACTGAACCGCTACGCGGCGCGGGCCGATTACGACGCCACATACCGGAACGACGCCTTCATTCACTATATCACCGGTCTGATCTATGAAGCGACCGGCGAACTCAACGACGCATACGTGTCGTATCGGAACGCACTGGATGCATATGAGACCTATCGCGATGCCTTCGGCCTCGAGGCGCCCGATGCCCTCAGGAAAGACCTCGGGCGCGTCGAGGAGGCCCTCGACTTTGTCGATTCACCCGGGAAGGCAGTCGGCATCCGTGGTCGGCGTTCAGCCGTGGGCGGCGAACTCATCGTCTTCTCGGAAATCGGTTTCGTGCCTCACAAGGTGGAGGAGGAAATCAGCCTGCCGATCTACGAGGGCGATGACTTCAACGGAAAGAAGGACCGCCTTGAACGTGCCTCCCGAAAAATCGCTTACCGGCATTTCAAACCGCACTATGCGGGCGAATCAAAAGTCAAACACTGGCTGCGGGTGGTTCTGCCCGCGTACGAGGATGTCGCGCCGCGCACCCAGACCGTACGGGTCAGCGTAGCCGGACGTCAGACCACCACCACGCTGGCTGAAGACCTGTCGGCTATCGCGTGGCAGACGTTTCAGGACAAACAGCCGGCGATCCTCGCGCGAACGGTCGCGCGGGGGCTGATCAAATATTCGGCTTCGGTCAAGGCGAAAGAGAAGAGCAGAGTCCTCGGCTTCATCGTCAATCTGTTCTCTGCGGCAATAGAAGCGGCCGATACCCGGAGCTGGGTCTCGCTGCCTCACAACGTGCAGATCGGCAGGCTCACCCTCCCCGCCGGCACGCACACCCTTACGCTGGAATCCCTCGACAGTCGGGGGCGCGTCATCGAAACCGGAACCATTTCGGATGTGCGTATCCGACCGGGAACCCGGACCTTCGTGAACTACCGGACGTACAAATAGCCACCGCAACCGAAAGGAGGAACACCATGAAGCAACAGATTTGGATCTGCCTGGCCGTGGCCCTTGCGGGGTGGAGCCAGACTGGATGGGCCGCTGACATTCCGACTCGGGGCGCCGTTGTCAACATCGTGACGTGGGACGGAAGGAACCTGCCGCCGGTCTACGAACGCTCCGACCAGCTGCCCCTCACCCTGGAAGACGTTGTCAATCTCAGCCGGAACGATTTTGACGACGAGGCGATCCGCCGGATGGTGCAGGAACGCCGGTTTGCCGGTGACGCATCTGCCGGCGCACTGATCGATCTAAAGAAGGCCGGCGTTTCGCAGAAGGTCATTCAGGCGATCTCGCTGCATGCGCTGCCTCCCAACCGGTCGCTGACCCTCTCCATCCAGCTCGAATTCTCAGGCCAGTCGCGGGAGGCTCGCAGGCGATATCTGTACGTCATCATTCCGGACGGACCGACCGAACGCGTCTTCACGGCGGACCTGGGCGCTGTACTGGCGGGAAACTGGCGAAGGGACGAGCGTGTGGATTTAACCGACCCCCTCCTCCCAAAGCAGGTACGCCGCATCACGTTCTCTGACCGCGTGCCGTTGAAGACGTACGGGGCCAAGACAATGCAGGTCTTAACTTCCACCAAACCGGATATCTTCCAGTCGTCCGACATTCCTGAAGCCGACCGCGCCGGCATCCGGGAGATTTCATTCGACTATCCGGTGAGTTCAACCATGCAGGACTGCCGTCTGCAGGTGCGCTATCGCCAGGATGTCCTGTTGCCTTACAAGTGGCACATGGCGGGCGCACACTTCCAGTGCGAATGGAACTGAATCACACGCCGCCTGTCCGCGAGCAACAGCATCGCCTTACGAACCATCTTACCAGGAGGAGAATCGCCATGAGACCAGGAATCTGCATCACACTCGTCGTCGTTCTCGCGTTCGCCGTCAACTGCGCGGGACCCAGGGCCTTCACGAAGGGCTCGTACGAAGATCCCAACGCCATTGCGCTGCTGGATGACCGGTTCAGTGAAAACGACATGCAACTCATCGCGAAGAAGATGATCCAGTCCATGGCCGGCAGCAACATTAGCGGAAGCAACGGCGCGCCGGTTGTCATGATTGGAAAAATGCGCAACCGTACAGCGGAACATATAGATATGACGATGCTTTCCAACAAGGTCCGAACACAACTCCTCCAGAGCGGCACGTTTCGCTTTGCCGACGTGGTGAACCGCCGGGACATCGCCGAGGAATACGAGTACCAGCAGTCCGGATACGTGGATCCGGAGCAGGCCAGGGGACCGGGCAGCCAAACGGGCGCGGAGTACCTGCTGACCGGCACGCTCACGGCAAACGTGCAGCAGGTTGGAAAGAACAAACTGATCTACTACAAGGCAACCTTTCAGTTGACCAATCTGCTCACGTCGGAAATCGCCTGGACCGACGAGAAGGAAATCCGGAAGGCCTACAAGAAACGGCATATCGGAATCTGATCCGAAGGCTGTCGGTATCGTACCCCAGTCTAACGCAAAAGGAGATTCGACATGAAAACCGCAAGCCTCACCCTGATCTTCACCATCTGCAGCGCCCTGGTCTGCCTGCCGCTGAACGCCGGAGAGCCGGGCCGGACCGACGGCCCGGAGGGCAGCGAACTGGGCCGCGGCGGCTACCCGTTCGGCGGTCCGGAAGGACGAATCTACGTCAGCCCGGCGTTCGGCTCCGGGATTTTCGACAGCAACGCGGACGGGAACCGCACCGGGCTCCTTTACAGCCTGAACCTGGGATACGAGAGGGACGGCTGGCTGGCGATCGAAGGCGGTTATGCGTATCTTTCAGACAGAAAGCTGTCAATTTACAGCCTGGGTTCACGCCTGGACTATAACGCCGATCCGTTCGTATATTATTTCTCCGCACAGGCGGGACTCTACAGGCCCGAGGATGGCGAAAGCAACTTCGGCCTTGCTCCCGGCGCAGGCATCGATATCATCGTCAACGACCGGATACGCCTGGGCCTGAACTACAAACGGGACTTCATCTTCTCCGACGGCAATACAACGGAAATCGATCGACTGTACGCCGGCCTGAAATTCTACTTCTGAGCAACTGCATTGAGTGTCAACGCACACAAACGGGCTGCCGGGCTCCTTCACCGGCGGCCCGTTTCGCATGGTGCGTTTGCGTTGCCACGTGTCGGCCGATTGGTTACCTTTGGACGGCTGGCGGGCATGTGGGCGGCGGCGGCATCTGGTTATCGAGGCTCCGATCAATGATCATTCGAGATCCGATCCACGGCGACATCCGGTTTGGGGAGGTGGAACGCCGGCTGATGGATACCCGCCAGTTCCAGCGGCTGCGGGGCATCCGACAGACGGGCACGGCCCATCTCGTCTATCCGGGGTGTACGCATACCCGGTTCGAACACTCCCTGGGCACGGCCGCGATGGCAAGGCACATTGTCGGCGTCCTCAGAGGCTCCGGGACCGGCGTGAGCCCCGAACAGGAGACAACGGTTGTTCTGGCGGCGCTCGTCCACGACGTGTCTCATCTCCCGTTCGGCCATACCTTCGAAGACGAACGCAAGCTTTTTCCGCGCCACGATTCGGCGGAACGGATGCGGCGGGCGCTTTCGCAGGACCAGCTGGCAGGCGCACTCGACGCATCCGGTCAGCGAGAGGAGGTGGTCGCCCTCCTGACCGAACGCGGATTCGATCCGCCCTGGATGCGGCAGATCGTTAGCAGCACAGTCGACGCGGACCTGCTGGACTACCTGCGCCGCGACGCCTATTTCGCGGGCCTGAAGCACGACTACGACGACCGCATTCTGAGTACTTTCATCGTTGCTGACAACAAGCTCGCCATCAACCTCGAGAAACTCAGCACCCGGACGGAACTGCTTCATCTGCTTCGCCTGCGATATTTCCTGACCGAACGTGTCTACTTCCACCATGCGAAAGTGGCGTCCGGCGCGATGATTGCCAAGGCCGTGGAGTTGGCCGTGCAACTGGGCCTTCGGGAGGAGGACATTCTGAACCATACCGACGGCGGGCTTCTCCGGTCTCTCATCGCGCGAAAGGACGAGCGCATCGAACGCCTGGTCCGCGGCGTGGTCTACCGCAATCTGCTGAAGCGTGCATACGTATTGTCCACCGGAGAAATCGGCCGGCGCGCAAGGGATGAGTTGATCGCATCGTATACCAGGTCCGTCGAGTCGAGACAGCGGGTGGAACGCGAAATTGCCGACGCCATCGTGGTCGAGCCCGATCAGGTTATCCTGTACTGTCCGGACATTTCCTCCATCAAGGAGGCCAGGGTCTTTACGAAAACGAAGACCGGAGTTCGGCGTCTCAATGAGCCCCTTGACAGTCCGCCGTTCGACGTCAAGGCGGTGGAGGACCAGTACGAACGCCTATGGAAGCTGTACGTCTTTGTCCCCGACGGCTACCAGGAACGCGCCGGGAAGGTCTGTGAACGCCTGTTCGGAGAGAAGAACGCACTTTAGCGCCCTTTATCCGACATTCAACCTCATCCGCGATTCCGCCGCTGGCCGGGGTGCCTCACGTCGCGGAAGAGTGGAAGTTCGTCCGCCGTCCTGTCTTCCATACGCTTGTGGCACGGCCGGCAGACCGAGATCAGATTGTCGGGACGGTTGGCCGCCGCTGCAGACGCGAAAAGCCGGACCGGTATCTTGTGATGGACGTCGAGTTGCCGTCCCAGCGTCTCCTCCGTGACACCGCAGTTCCGGCAGCGGAAGCCGTCCCGTTCTCTCGCCAGCGCGGCCAGAACCTTCCAGTTCCCACCCCTGAATTGCGGTCGGCCCTTCAAAGCCGGTCGCTCCCCGACATCCGAATCTACGGTTGCCCACGACTCGAGGCAGGCTTTGCCGCAAAAGTGGAGCCGCACCTTTCGACGTATCATCCACCCGGGGACCTGAACAAGGATGCCGCACCGTACGCATCGGGCCGGAATTACCGGCTCTTCCGATACCTGCTGGGTATCGGAAAAACGCAGTTGCAACTGATTCAGGCAAAGGGGGAGACTGCGTCCCATGCGTAACCATCCGTGCATAGTTCAGAACTGTTCAAGATCCAATCCGACAACCGATCCGGCATCCAAAAACACGAATAACACATTGACTATAAGCGTGTTATGGTAGAAAGTCAAATTGGAACTCCATACCGGCCGACGTAACGCTCGATCCAGATCACAAGGGTTGGATCCGCCATGGCGCAGCTAACGTCGAACGACCGAGCGCGGGCTTCAGGCATCCCCTGGGGCGTTCCGAGGGGAAGCCGGCGTCTCATTCACACCAGCGACATGGGGTCCCATTTCGGGACGGGTACCTTCCTATTCGGCGATCCGGCCGAACCCGATCACCTCCGTGCGTGGATACGCAATATCGCTTCCGGAGGCGCCGACGCCTATGTCCCGGAAGTGTATTTCGACGGCCTCATCGCCTACTACCGCAGCCGCAGATGCCCGAACTGGCGGTCGCCGGCATTCGGCCGATTCGACGCGATGATGGACGGCGGCGTGATGCCCCTGGACACATTCGTCGACGAAGCCCGCAACCAGGGCATCGAGCTGCTCGCGGGCTTCCGGATGAACGATCGTCACGGCGTAAACAAGCCCTTTTTCGAAGCGCATCCCCGGTGGATCCTGAAGGACCTCGGACATGGCGTTGACTACTCGCTGTCCGACGTGCGGGACTGGGTTTTCTCAATCATCGAGGAGGTACCCGCCCGATTCGACGTGGACGGCATTGAACTCAATTTCGTCCGTCATGGGTACTGTTTTCCGCCCTCCGAGGCCCGCAGCCGGCATCCGGTGATGTCCGACTTCATGCGGCGCCTGCGGGCGATGCTGGACAGGAACAGCAGGAAGAGGGGCCGCCGTCTCCTTTTGGGTGTCAGGGTGCCCACGACGCTGGATGAATGCCGGCATTTCGGGTTCGACGTACGCACGTGGGTCGGGGAAGGGCTGGTCGACTACGTCGCGCCCACCGACTACCACTACACCAATTTCAATATGAAGGTCGACGAATTCGCCCGTATTGTCCGCGGCGCCGCCAACTGCTTCCTTTATCCCGCCATTCAGGCCGACGTGCCGGGAAACTGTACGATCATGTCGCTGGACAACTACCGCGCCGCCGTCCGCAACTTCTACGAATCCGGCGCCGACGGGATTTCCACGCACAACTACGACGTCTACATGTGGGGTCAGCTACGCAGCAGGAGCTATCCCGGTCCGGCGGACATGTACCCCGGGGCGTTGGGGTATTTCAACACCCTCAAGGACCCGGATGCGGTTGCCGGTGGAGACAGGCACTATCTCTTCCTGCCGCTCTGGGCGCACGAACTCCACCCGAAGGGCTACCGGAACATCGTCATCCCGCATCGCCGTGCAACCGTGAGCGAGTCCGGTCCGAGCGCGGAATTCCCGTTCCGGATCTGCGAGCGCCTGCCGGAGGAAGCCGACCTGCCTCTGGACGAGCGCGGCGTATACGCGGGCACATTCAACCGCGCCGGCAAACCCCCGGGCGCCTGGCTGATTTTCAGAGCCATCGGAAAGAGACCCGAGGATGAGATTGCCGTATCGCTCAATGCCCGGGAGATTCCGGCCGGCGCGATCAGGTCGATCTGGCATCCGCAAGGCCGACCGGCGTGGGAGGGGCGTCCACTGGCGCCATACACTGAATTCCGCGTCGGTCTGACGTCTCCGCCCGCAATCCACGGCGACAATACCCTGGGCATCAGGCTGGTCGAGAAAAACCGCGCCGAAACCAGCGACATTACGGTAGACGAAGTCGAGGTCGTCGTCAACGTCGTCGATTGACCGCCGTCATCCAATGGTGAAGTCGCGAGCAAACAAGAGGAATCCGGTCATGCCCGTACCGGACATTTACACGGAAACACGTATCTCCATGCTCACGCCCGAACTCAGGCAGAGGGTAAGGGATAACCTCGTAACGTCGCAGTTCGCAAAGGCGGGTTGCACCCGGCCCGACGGAAGGGATTGGCCGGCATGGTTCGACCAGGCACCGATCCGGCGAATTCGTGTGGCGACAGGTTCGCGGGGTTTCGGTACCTACAATCATCAGGCCGGCATCTGCAGATGGCGTGGAAAATACTGGTACGTCTTCTCGAACGGACGCTTGGACGAGGAGGCGCCTGGCCAGCGGACCATGATTACACACAGCGAGGATCTGGCCGCATGGTCACGGCCGGTTTGCGTGGCGCCTGGCGACGCCCAGGGAAGGATGTGGAGAAATACTGGTGGAATCATGGGTTATGACGACCGTCTCATCGCATTCGTGCAGACGAAAACCGGGGGCGGGGAGGCGCGCAGACCGGGGATGAGCGCCAGAGACGAGAGCAGGATCACCTGCAGCGTTAGTCTCTTCGTATCCGGTGACGGCAAAAGCTGGACGGAGCGCGAAGTCGCCGGGGACTGCTACTGGTTCGAGACGCCGCGGTTGACGCGGGAGGGCAGGCTTCTGTGCGCCGGGTCACGGCGAGGACACCCGATCGTGTTTCTCTGGCCTGGAGCGGATCCTCTGGATCGTCCTGAGATCGTGGAGATCCCCTACGACGGTTCGCGTGGAATGGATTCGGGACGGTTTCCGTACGGAGAAGCATCGTGGTACGAAACGGACGATGGCGCGATATTCATGTTCCACCGGAACGAGACGGACGAGATGAGGCTGCGTGTGGCGGTCAGCCGGGACGGCGGCCGAAGCTGGACGCCGCCCATGCTGTCGAATGTTCCCGACTCGAAGTCCCGCGTCAGCGCGGGACGCCTCGCAGACGGGCGTTATTTCCTCATCAACAACGCCATTGCCGACCTGTTGAACCGGGTGCCCCTGATGATTTCCATTTCGTCGGACGGCTTGAAATTCGAGCGGCAGTACTTTCTGATCAACGAACCCACCGCCATTGCGTTTCCCGGCGCACTCAAGGCGCACGGCCACCAGTATCCCTGCGTGCTGGTCGAACAGGACCGGCTGATCGTGGCCTACTCGGTCAACAAGGAACACATGGAACTCCTCACGGTTGATCCGAACGACCTGTAGAGCCCCCGTAACGCTCAATCGTTCAGCCGGAACCGGATGGGCATCGACATCTTCACCGGGACCGCGCGGTCGTTCTGCACGGCCGGCTCGAATACGAACTGCGAAACCGCCTCGATCGCCGCCTTCCTGAAGGTCTCCGGTCCTCGTACGGCACGGACCTTTCTGACGCTTCCGTCCGCGCCCACCGTGAACGCCACGAACACCACCCCCTCCAGTCCGGCTTTCCTCGCCAATTCAGGGTAGACCGGCATCGTGAAACGGGTCAGCGAGGGTTTCTGCTCAACCCGCCAGAAGTCCAGGACTTCCTCCTCGACAGGCGCGGTCTTCCGGCGCACGGGAGACGGCAGATCCACGGGTACGCGGTTCAGGTCCAGTTCCGTCGACTCGATGGTCACGTCTTCGGGCACCTCGTCGTCATCTGTTTCGATCGGCACTTCGGGCCGTTCGGGCTCAGGACGGTTCGGTTGCCGGGTATCGGGCATCGTCTCGATAATGATCACCTCGGGGCGGCGCACCCGCGCCGGCGTGTCCATCTCGAAAGAGGGAAACATCACTGCAAGGACCAGCAGAAACACGATGGAAATTCCGACACTCCGTGCCATGACTTTGGGATACGCCAGCTTCAGGTCCGCTTCGGGCTTCTTGTAACGCAACATCGTCGGCCTCCTTTCGGGTTCCCGGTTCTCTTCTTATATCCAACAATCGCCTCAGCTTCTCGCCCCAAAGCGCAAGTTTCAGTGAGACAGTGGACCCTCCGACGATCCGATCTCTCAACACACCGAACCTGTCCACCAGAAACGTCGTCGGAATGGCATCGACGCCGTACTGTCTCCTGGCCTTGTTTGCTTCATCAATCAAGGTGATGAAGTCATAGTCCCTTTCCACCACGAATCTGCGAGCGATATCAAGAGATTCAATGTTCACCGCCAGGACCACAAGGTCGAGACCTGTTTCTGACACGTGCGCCCGGTTCAGGTGCGGCAGCGAATCAACACATGGCCCGCACCATGTCGCCCAGAAGTCGATCAGAATGGTCTTGCCCACATAATCACTGACCCGTACGGGATTTCCATCGATATCCTGGAGGACAAAATCGGGCGCTCTCTTCTTCAGTTCGGCATCCGCCTCTCCGTCCGCACCCACGGACACAGGGATCTTTCAGGGAAAGGTGGTATAGATGTAGAACATGTGGCCGAGAACCAGGGTCGTGAGAACGGCATTGATGCGCTTCAGGGGAAACCCTCTCGCTCGTCTCATCGCATTCCCTTGCGGCTTCTTTGCATGTCCGCGCGCGCGCAAGCGGACCAGAAAAAGAATTAATGAATTAATATTTAGTATCAAAAAAAAGCGAGCATCCTCTGCCCGCGCGGATGTCAGTCATCGATGCCGTGCGTGACATGGGTCCCCGTCGTCGCGAGCCGGTCCTCGTAGAACGGCCCCGTTTCGAACGTCCTGGCCACAACGTCCAGTTGACGAAGATAGGTCTCTTTTCTTCTGTTTGGGCCGTAAACCCCGAGGTCCAGAAAATAGAGCCGGTCCTTCTTCTCGTCGACCAATACGTAGCTTCTGAACGGTCCCCCCTTCCACGAGAGGTCGTTCTGCCACAGTCCTTCCAGATACACGGCCAACCGGCTTCCGAGCTCACGCTGACTCACGGTCAGACCGGTTGGATCCACAATGTCGTTTTCGAAAAACCTCGCGGCGATCTCGTTCCGTTTCCGGATGCACCACGCCTCCGTCAGCCGGTCCGGCCTGACTCCGTCCTCGCGGTAGACAAACATCCATTGCGTCACGCGGGCGTGGGTTCGCGTGAACACGACAAACCCGCTATCGGCATGGGTGTCGATCAAATTGAACCCGAAGGGTACTCGCACGCGCCATCCGAACCGCTCCGCCAACTCCGAAGCGAGCGTCTCTCGTTCGCCGAATCGATAGAGTATGTCGGCGACCCATTCATCCCGCTTCCCGTCGACCGCGCCGTAAATCCGGTCCGCTTCCGTCAGGAAGTTGGCTTTCAACGCACCGCGGTCCTCGCCCGTAATCAGCGCGACGACCTGGTCGTCCGCCCACACGTCACGGCGGATGACAATTGGCGCCGCGCCGTTTCGGATGGCTTCTCTCCTTCCGTCCGGAACCAGCGAGCGTACCAGCCTGGCTGCTTCGTGGTCTCCGTCTAGCGGCGCCGCGATCACGATATTCCTGCGACGCAACGCCCGGAAGTCTCCCGCGCGTACGAACGAGACATGATATAGCCGCTCCTTACCGGGTGTCCGTATAATCCTCTCGAAGACGCCGCGGATGGGATTACCCAACATGCGGGCATCCATGGAATCCGCAATTACCGTAACCAGGTCCGAGCGCCCGGAACTGGAGGGCAGGCCGTCCAGCCGCAGGAATGACAGCAGCCGGTCCTTGATGGTTGCCAGCCTGACGAAGGCTTCCGACCGGCCAGGCACCTCGACCGCGGGCCCGCCTCCGCAGTGTGTCAATACCGCAAGGACCAGACCGAAAGCCAGCACGAGGCCGGCCCGTGACAGCCGCCGATCGCGGCCGCCCGGGGCTTTCAACAGCCGTGAGACCCGCCGAACGACCTGCTTCCGGTCTCCGGCGGCGCCGATTCCCATCGTCAACCCGACCGGCGATGCCAACATCTCGGTCAGCCGGGTGAGGCAGACCGCGTAACCTCTGGCTCCTCCGGTTATGCCGACCACAGTATCGTCGCACGCGACTTCTCGCTCAAGGTCCATCTGTCGACCGATCCACCAAACGGCAGGATGGAAGAACAAAACGCAACCGACAATCGCCTGCAGGAGCCTGGACCAGTCATCCAGCCGGTGCAGGTGCGCCAGTTCGTGCAGGACTATCTGATCGAATTCCGCCTCCGTCAGCCGCTCCAGCATGGACTCGGGGATCAGAATCACAGGTCTGAAGAGACCCGTCGCCGCGGGAGCGACCACCTGTGTGGAACTGCAGAGGCGCACCCAGCGACGCGTCTCGCAGGAGCGGATCAGACGGCGTAATCTGTCCTGATATCGGGCGGGAAGGGGTTTTGCGCTCCGTTTGAGGCGCCGGAGGAGCCGAAAACCCAGAGAGAGTCTGGCAGAAAGCGCCAACGCAACCAGCATCCAGACCGCGAAGACCGCCGGCGGCCACCAGCCTCGCGGTTCCGGCGCAGACGCCGGCCACGAGCGATCCATGTGTTTCGGCTGATCAGCGCCAGGCGACGATTCAAAGGCGTCCGCATTGCCCGGCGTCCGTGAACCGGGTTTCTCGTGAACGTCCGTTTCCGCGGCCTTGAACCACATCCTTGCGGTGGCCGCACGATCCGGCGGACTCCAGATTCCGGTCCAGTGCAGTCCGAATACCACCATCATCGTGGCCGTCCAGATCACGTACCGGGTCCGGGCGTTCAGCCACCGGACCAGGCTCAGCAGGCACGCGACGGCAATCGTGACGACCATGCCCTTCCAGAGACCGTCAAGCGCGGAGGACACCACAACACGGGAAACGGCGTCGAATATCTCATAGGCCGCCAGCATAAAACGTCCCTAACTGTTATCGTCCACCATTCGTTTCAGACGATCGAGGACATCCCCGTCCACCGGTTCGTTCTCGAGGATGTTCAGCATCAGCGCTTCGGGCGAATTGTTGAAGAACCGGCTCATCATGTAGCGAACCACGCTTCTTCTGGCGTCTTCGCGGCCGACAACCGGCTGGTAGACGTAGGCCCTGCCCTCTTTTTCGTGGGACACGTAGCCTTTCCGCTCGAGAATTCTCAGCGTTGTCAACACCGTACTGTAGGCCAGCGGTTCGTTACCGGGCAGCGCGGCGACAACGTCGCTCACGGTGGCTGCCTCCTTCTTCCAGAGTACGTCCATCAACCTGAGTTCGGCCTCCGTAAGGGTGGGTGACTTCGGCCTTGCCATGTACTGAACTCCTTTGAGGATGAGAATAAGCCCTGAAGGTTTGTGCCGCCGCGGCCCGGCGGGTTTCGATTAATTCCTTAATATAAAACATACGGAAGATTCGAATTTTGTCAATTAAAAAATTAATATTTTCTCGATGCCGGGTTCACTCGAGGTCAGGGTCATTTCGCAGTCGGTGTTCCCGAGAGCGAGGGCAGGATGCCCTCGCTCCGGACACGAATGGATGATGTTCTGATGTCGAGGCGGGTTTCCGTGATGCGTGAATTTACGGGTCACACGAAGTTCGAGGGCAGGGATGCCCTCGCTCCGGATCTTCGTGGATCGTGCCGGGAAGAGGAGAAGATCCCAGTTCCTATGTGAAATACCCCGGATACGACGATTCCGGTCAGGTGTGGGACACCATGACCATCGGAGAACAAGAAACTACTTGACATGCGTCACATGGATCAGTATTTTTAAAACGTTCGTTTAAAACATACGTTTGTTTGAAATTGGTCATCAGCCGTGTGAGTTCATGAACCCGTCCGACACCCACGACCGCTTGCTCAACGCTGCCGAGCAGTTGTTTGCCGAACACGGAATCGCGGCCACGTCCCTGCGCGCCATAACTTCCGAGGCGTCCGCAAACCTGGCCTCCGTACACTACCACTTCGGCTCCAAAGAAGCGCTTATCGAAGCGGTTTTCGCCCGGAGGCTGGAACCTCTGAACCGGGAACGGTGCCGCCTTCTCGATGCCGAAGAATCGGCCGCCGGAGACGCGCCCTCCATTGAAGGCATCGTAAATGCCTTCGTAGCGCCCGCGATGCGGCTTGCGTACGACCCCGCGGGCGGTGGCGAGAATTTCATGCTGCTCATCGGAAGGCTCTATTCCGAACCTGGAGACCTGGGGTACAGAATTACCGAACAGTTCGCCGAAGTCTTTCAGCGCTTTACGTCCGCCCTTGCCCGCAGTCTTCCCCACCTGTCCTCGACCGACCTGCTCTGGCGGTTTTTCTTCATGGTCGGCTGCATCAGCATGCCGCTGATGGGGAGACACATCATCCCGCGACGGACCGGCGGCCTGTGCGATCCGTCCGACATCGAAAACAACATCAGGCGCCTCGTCGCGTTTCTCGCAGCCGGCCTTCGCGCCGCCGCTCCCAACGGAGATCCAACTTGAGACCGGTTCTTTCCATTCTCTCCCTGCTGCTTGCGGCCTGCGCCGCGGCCCCGCAGGTGAACCCACCGGACGTCGACGTCACCATTCCGGAACGCTGGGCGGCAGGTAAAGCCGGCGCCACGCCCGCGGACACGCTCTGGTGGCGTTCCTTCGATGACGAGACGCTGACCGGCCTGGTTGCCGAAGCGCTGGCGAGAAACCACAACCTGCACGCCTCCGCCGCCAGGGTACGCGCGGCCGCGGCACGGGCGAAAATCGCCGGCGCCCCTCTGTATCCCGATGCCGGAGGCCGAGTGAGCGGGTCCCGCCGCAAACAGAATTTCATAGGCCTGCCCATCCCCGGTTCCGGGAACGGCGTTCTGACGTCAACGTCAAGCAGCTTCGGACTCTCCCTGGACGTGTCCTGGGAACTCGATCTCTGGAACCGTCTGGGCGCCGGCGCGTCCGCTGCTCTGGCCGACGCCCAGGCCGCGCGAGCGGATCACAGGGGCGCGCGGCTCTCGCTGGCGGGACAGACCGCCAAGACCTGGTTCGCCGCCGTGGAAGCGCGCAGGCAGGTCGAACTTTCGGAAGCCACGGTAAGGAACTTCAGAACGTCAAGCGAAGTCGTACGGGAACGATACAGGAGGGGTTTGAGACACGCACTCGATCTGCGCCGCGCGCTTTCGGACCTGGCGGGCGCCGAGGCCGTCCTTCAGCAGCGCCTGCTCATTCTGGACGCCACCCGGCGCCAACTCGAAGTCCTTCTGGGCCGGTATCCCGCCGCCGCGCTCACCCCCGGCAGGACTCTTCCTAAACTTCCGGAAGCAATACCCGCCGGCCTTCCCGCCAACCTGGTGTCCCGCAGGCCGGACCTGATGGCGGCGGAACGCAGGCTGGCGGCGTCCTACGCCCGATACAAGGAGGCCAGGCGAGCGCTGTATCCCCGCATCAGCCTAACGGGATCCGCGGGCACCAGCACCAGAGACCTTAAAGATCTTCTCGACGGCGACTTCAGCGTGTGGAACCTGGCCGGCAATATCCTGCAACCGCTCTTTCAGGGCGGACGGATTCGCGGGAGCATCCAGTTGGCCGCTTCACAATCCGAACAGGCCGTCTCCGCATACGTTCAAAGCGTCCTGTCGGCCTATGCCGAAGTCGAGACCGCGCTGGCGGCGGAAAGCCTTCTGGCCAGACGACAGGCGGCGCTTGAAACCGCAACCCAACAGGCCCTCGCCGCGCGCCGCCTGGCAGAGGACAGGTACGCGGGCGGGTTGGTTGACCTGAACACGATGCTGGACGCCCAGCGCGGGGCTTACGCCTCCGAAAGCCAGCTCATCTCGGTGCGTCGGCAGCGCCTGGAGAACCGGGTCAACCTGCACCTCGCCCTGGGCGGGGGTTTCCCGGGCCCTCCCAGAGCGGCCGCGACAATATCTGTAACGCAAAAGGAAGGACTGTAGAATATGAGCATCAGACCGTTGAAGAGCAGGAATCCGGACAAAGCGCGCACGCCCGGCTGGATTCGGCGGCATCCGAAGGCGTTGCTCCCCGTTGCGGTGGTTGCATTCGGGATGCTTTGCGCGTACGTCCTCATCAGCGCAAGGTCCGAAGTCGTGGTGGCGCCGCCGAAAGTACCGCCTCCGCTGGTACGGGCGATGCCGGTCGAAATCAGGAATGTCCAGCTGACGGTTAACGCACAGGGCACGGTTGCGCCGCGTACGAAGACCAGCCTTGTTTCACAGGTCGCCGGCCAGATCATCACCGTCTCTCCGGCTTTTGCGAACGGCGGCTTCTTCAAGGCCGGTGACGTCCTGCTCGCCGTCGACCCGCGCGACTATGAACTCGCGGTCGACCGCGCAAGAGCGGTGGTCGCGCAGGCCAGGGTGCGGCTGGCGCGTGAGGAGGAAGAAGCCGAACTCGCCCGGCAGGAATGGCAGCGCCTGGGCAACGGCGAAGCCACGGACCTGGCGCTCAGGAAACCCCAGCTGGAAGACGCCCGGGCCGCCCTGCAGGCCGCGCGGGCATCCCAGGAACAGGCCCGGCTCGCGCTCGACCGGACCCGCATCAAAGCGCCGTACGAAGGCCGGGTGCTGTCCAAGATCGTGGACCTGGGACAATACGTCAATCCCGGCGCGCCCGTCGCCCGCATCTACGCCGTGGACTACGCCGAGATCCGCCTGCCCGTGCCGCACGAGCAACTCGCCTATCTGAACCTGGTCTATAACGCCCGCAGCGAACTCGATCCCGCCTCCCGCCCGAAAGCGCTGGTCCATGCGGTCTTCGCCGGGGCCCCGCACACGTGGGAGGGAGAAATCGTTCGTATTGAAGGGGAGATTGACGCCCGCACGCGGATGGTCAATCTGGTCGCCCGCGTCGTCGCGCCGTACGATAAGGGTGACGACCCGGGCCGCGCGCCCCTCTTCGCCGGGCTGTTTGTGGAGGTTGAAATCCTCGGACGCGTCGCGATGGACGTCGCAGTCGTACCCCGAACTGCCCTCAGGGGCGCCGACCAGGTTCTCGTCATCGACGAGGACAGCCGGCTGCGCTTTCGCGGCGTCGATCTGTTGAGGCTCGAAGCAGAGAACGCCCTTATCCGTTCCGGCCTCGACGGAGGTGAGCGGGTCTGCATATCCACGCTGGACGCCGTCGTGGAGGGCATGCAGGTACGCATCCTCGAACCGGAAGAGACGTCACCGTCGCGGTCTGAAGGAGGCGCCGGATGAATCGCGCAATCGCCTGGTTCGCCGAAAACAGCGTTGCTGCCAATCTGCTCATGGTCGTCATCCTGGCCAGCGGGCTGATTACCATCGGCGGCATCGAGCTTGAGATCTTTCCGGAGTTTTCCGCTGACGTCGTCTCGGTCTCCGTCATTTACCGGGGGGCGGCGCCCGAGGAGGTGGAAGAGGGCGTATGCGTGCGGATCGAAGAGGCCGTTCAGAGTATCGAAGGCATCAAGCGCATCCGTTCGACGGCATCGGAAAACCGGGGCAGCGTGAATATCGAGCTTGTACCCGGCACCGATGCGCGCAGAGTCCTGGAGGACGTCAAGTCAGCCGTCGATGCAATTGACACGTTCCCGGACGAAACCGAACAACCGGTCATCCAGGAAGTGGTCCTGCGCCGCCAGGTGATCAACGTGGCCGTATCGGGCGACGCCGACGAGACCACCCTGAAGTACCTGGGCGAACAGGTCCGGGACGAGATCACCGCCATCCCGGGGATCACCCAGGCGGAACTGAGCGGCGCGCGTCCGTACGAGGTCTCCATTGAAGTCTCGGAAGCGGCGCTCCGGCGCTTCAACCTCACTTTCGACGAAGTCGTCAGGGCGGTGCGCCGGTCCTCGCTCGACCTGCCCGGAGGGGCCATCAAGACGGAGGGCGGCGAAATTCTGCTGCGGACAAAGGGGCAGGCCTACCGTGGCGCGGCCTTCGAGAGCATCGTCTTGCGCACGCGGCCGGACGGCGCCGCGCTCACCGTAGGGGACGTGGCCACGGTCGTGGACGGATTCGCCGACGCGGACATTTCGGGCAGGTTCGACCAGGAACCGGGCGTTCTGGTGCAGGTCTTCCGTGTGGGTGAACAGGACGCGCTGGACATCTCCCGTAAAGTCAAGGAGTACATCGAGTCGGCGGAATCCCGCATGCCCGAAGGCATTTCACTTACCGTCTACTCGGATTTCTCCAGGATCCTCGAGGGCCGGCTCAACCTGATGCTGAAGAACGGACGCGGGGGTTTCATCCTCGTCCTCGTCATCCTGGCGTTGTTCCTCAGGCTCCGCCTGGCCTTCTGGATCGCCCTGGGCATCCCCATCTCCTTTCTCGGCGCGATCGCGATGATGCCGACCATCGGCGCCTCCATCAACCTGATCTCGCTTTTTGCGTTCATCGTGGTACTCGGTATCGTCGTCGACGACGCCATTGTCGTCGGTGAAAACATCTACAGGAGGTTCCAGCAGGGTGAGCGCGGCCTGCGCGGCGCCATCGCGGGCGCCCAGGAAGTGGCCGTGCCGGTCACCTTTGCGATACTCACGTCAATCGCCGCGTTTTCGCCCCTGCTGATGGTCCCCGGCACCTCCGGCAAGATCATGAGGCTGATCCCGGAGATCGTCATTCTGACGCTGGTTTTTTCGCTCGTTGAATCCCTGTTCATTCTGCCCGCGCACCTGGCGCACGCCAAACTGCGCGGGAGAAAGAAGACGACCAGCCGCATCGGCGGACTGCTGCGTCGGTTTCGAGACGGGTTTTCATCCCGCCTTGATTGGATTATTCACGAGTTCTACCGTCCGTTTCTGGATAAATGCCTGGCGTGGAGGTACCTGAGCGCGTCCGTGGGGGTGGCCGCGCTGACCCTTACGGCCGGGCTCATCCTCGGAGGCTGGATCGGCTTCGTGTTTCTTCCCCAGGTCCCGGCGGACAACGTGGCGGCGATCCTGACCATGCCCCAGGGCACGCCCGCCGAGGTCACCGCCCGGGTCGTGCGGCGGCTGGAGTCGTCCGCGATCCGGTTACAGCGGGAACTGGAATCGGAAACAGACGAGAAAGTCTTCACGCATATGCTCGCACTGGTGGGGGACCAGCCCCTGCGCGCGGCTCAGCGTGAGAACCGCGGACGCAACGCCTCCTATTCCGGCGCGCATCTCGGTGAAGTCAACATCGAGCTCACGCCGGCCGAGGAGCGGAGCATCAGCAGCATCGAAATCGCCAGACGCTGGCGTGAGCTTGCCGGCCCGATTCCCGATGCAACGGAACTCACTTTCGCCTCGTCGCTCTTTTCCGTGGGCGAACCGATCAACATCCAGCTTACCGGTCCGGACTACGCCGAACTCCGCGCCGCCGCGGAAAAACTCAAGACCAGGCTTGCCGAGTACCCGGGTGTCCTGGACATCGCCGACTCGTTTCGGCCCGGCAAGAAGGAAGTGAAACTTGCGCTCACCGAAGAAGCGCGCCTGCTCGGCCTGACCATGTCCGACCTGGCGCGTCAGGTCAGGCAGGCGTTCTATGGCGAGGAAGCGCAGCGTATCCAGAGAGGAAGGGACGACGTTCGGGTGATGGTCCGCTATCCCGAAAGCGAACGACGGTCGATGAACAACCTCGAGACCATGCGATTGCGCACCCCGGAAGGCGTGGAAGTGCCCTTTTCGGTCGCCGCGCGGACGGAACCGGGGCGGGGGTACGCCGCCATCCGCCGCACCGACCGACAGCGCATCGTCAGCGTCACCGCGGACGTGGATGAGGGCAGAGCCAACGCCAACGAAATCCTCGCGGACGTCACCGCAAACGTCCTGCCGGCGATCGTTTCCGACCACCCGCGCGTCCGGTTCAGCCTCGAGGGAGAACAGAGGGAGCAGCAGGAGACCATGGAGGGCCTGTCGCGGAGCTTCGGCATGGCCCTCTTCGTGATCTTCGGCCTGCTCGCGATTCCCTTCCGCTCCTACCTTCAGCCGCTCATCATCATGGCCGTGATCCCCTTCGGATTCGTCGGCGCCGTGCTGGGGCATATCATCATGGGCCTCAACCTCACCATTCTGTCGGTCTTCGGGCTGGTCGCGCTATCCGGCGTGGTCATTAACGACAGCCTGGTGATGGTGGACTTCATCAACCGCCGGCGCAAGGAGGGCAAGGGCCTGCAGGAGGCCATTCGGGAGTCCGGAATGGCGCGTTTCCGGCCCATCCTTCTGACGTCCCTCACGACGTTTGCCGGCCTGACCCCGTTGCTTTTCGAAAGGAGCCTGCAGGCGCAACTGCTCATCCCCATGGCGACCTCTCTGGGATTCGGCGTCATCTTCGGAACCGCCGTCATCCTGATTCTCGTTCCCGTCACCTATGCCATCCTGGAAGACATCAGGCACGCCGTGTCCGCTCTGTTCCGCCGTCAGCCGGCCGACCGGCGGGACGTCGCGCCGGAAACGGGGGACGACTGAATCGATGCCGCAAACTGTCAGTTTGCGCGACGGTCGACGAACCTTCGACTCCGGCGTAACAAAGGGACCATTACCCGCCAGACAAAACCCATTGACGGCCGGCGTAAACTGACAATTTGTGCCGCGCAAAGGCGTGATTCAGTGTATTGACAATTTTGCAGTCAATTGCAAAATTGTCTTGACTTTTTTGCAGCTTAGTGCAAATTTGTCATATGGCTGAACTGAGATCCAGGTACCTCGAGACCGCTGTGGACGGCGATCTGGACAACAGGATGGTCTCCGTCGCCGGGCCACGCCAGGTGGGAAAGACAACGCTCGCTACGCTGCTGGCGAGGCGCTATTCAAGCAGTGTATATCTGAACTGGGATAATCGAACCCATCGGGAACGGATTCTCCGGCAGGAATGGGACCCCGACAGTCAGATTCTCGTCTTCGACGAACTTCACAAGTTCGATCGCTGGAAAGGACTCATCAAGGGCATCTGGGACACGAGACGGAACAACGAACGGATCATCGTAACCGGAAGTTCCAGGCTGGACACATACCGTCGAGGCGGCGACTCACTCCTTGGACGATACCACCTGTACCGGCTCCACCCGTTTACCGCTTCCGAACTTGAAGGCGGTCGGAAAAAAAGCGACCCGGCTGAACCTTTCGAATTGACATTCGGGAAAGCCCCTTCAGACACCGTCCGTCATCTAATGGCATACGGCGGTTTCCCCGAGCCGTGTCTCTCGGGACGGTCGCGGACACACCGCCGCTGGCTTCAGGAACGGTTCGAACGGGTCTTCAGGGAAGACATACGGGACACGACCGTCGTCAGGTCGCTGTCCCATATCGAACTTCTGGGTGCGATGATGCCGAAACGCGTCGGGTCGCCGCTCTCGTTGAATGCAATTTCCGAAGACCTGGAAGTCAGCCCGCACACGGTTCGGACCTGGGTGGACCTGCTGTGCCGGAACTACTATACCTTTCCCGTCGCTCCATATCACCGTCGCATCGAACGGGCGGTGAAAAAAGCGGCCAAATATTATCTGTGGGACTGGTCCGAGGTTGCCGATGAAGGCGCCCGATTCGAGAATCTCGTCGCCTCCCATCTCCTTAAATTCTGCCATTTCCTTTGGGATGCCGAAGGGATAAAGGCTGAACTGCGTCTATTGCGAGACCGTGAAAAACGTGAAGTGGACTTTGTGGTTCTGTGGAATGACAAACCGTGGTTCCTGGTTGAGTGCAAGCTGACCGCACCCCGAAGCCACGCGCATCTCGTTCGTTTTGCGGATCTCCTGAACGTCAAACAGAGATACGTCGTCGCACTGTCTGACACAGTCGATTACCTGGACCGCAATACAGGCGTCCGTGTCCTGCCGGCGTCCAGGTTTCTGACGGCACTGCCTTAGACAGACTGGAACCGGCCGTGGACTTCACGAGGCATCCGGTTACAAAAGCGACCTGACAAATCCCCCGTCCACCTGCAGCGACGTGCCGGTTATGTAGCTCGAGCGCTCCGACGCCAGGAACACGACGTAATCCGATAGTTCCTCCACGGTCCCGAGGCGGCCGAGCGGTATCTCTTCGACCAGCGGCTGCATCTCGTCCCGGACCGAAGTTCCATTCGCCCTTGCGGCTTCCTCGAATTCCTCCCGCAGCAGTTCGGTATCGATAAACCCCGTACACACGTTGTTCACAAGTATCCGGTCTTGCGCGTATTCGTTCGCGAGGGTCCTGGCAGCGCCCACAACCGCCGTCCGCAACACGTTCGATACCGTATTTCCGGCCGGCTGCTTGACGGCGAACGCGCACAGGTTGATGATCCTGCCGCCGCCCCTTGCCTGCATCAGCGGAACGACTCGCCTGCACATCCGAAGTACGTAGTTCAGGATCAGGTCCGTATATTCCCGCCACATCGCTTCCGTTACGTCCGCGAAAGGCATCGCGGCCGGACCTCCGGAGTTGTTCACGAGGATATCGATACCGCCAAACGCCTCCACGGTTTCCCGGGTCAGTCGATCAACGGTCTCCTCAACGGAGAGGTCTCCGACCACGGTTAGCACGTCCGATCCAGTAAGGTCCCGGATCTCCGCGGCGGCAGCCTCCAAACGACCCTCGTTCCTCGCGCAGACGGCGACGCGCGCGCCCTCCCGGGCAAGCGCCATCGCGCACCCCTTCCCCAGGCCGCGGCTCGCGCCCCCGACGATCGCCACCCTGTCCTTCAATCCCATATCCATGCGAAAACCTCCCATTCGATAGACTTGAACTCAACCGTCCGTTGGTTCCTGTGTTCGCTCCGGACGCCGGACTTCCTCATTTCGATTGACATTTGTTCATGCCGCGCGCATGATACCCGTTGCTGTCCTCCGGCCGTAATCGACCACAGGTCTGCATTACCCTGGAGCGAGAAACACACCCGATTGTCAACATGAGGTAGAGGCATGAGATCGACACGGATTCTCGCGGATAATTTCCGCCATCACGGCCCCGCCACCCGGAGCAGCCACCCGAGAGGCACGGTTGCGGCTGCCGCCGGAGACGGCCGGAACGTCGTCCTGGTCTGGCTGTTCGACCATCGCGGCGGATACGCGCTGCTGGTCATCGACGCCGCAACCGGCGAGAGCCGGGAATTTCCGGTGCCATTTCCTCCCGGCGGCGATTGCCCGTACGCGTCTCTACTGTCCAGCCGAAATTGCTTCTACACGCACTTCAACGGCTGGTTCGTGGAGTTCGACGTTAATGGGATGGACTACACGTTCTGTCACCAGACGGCGCCACGCATGGCGATGGGACTGACCGAAGACGACACGGGCGTGATCTGGTCGTCAACCTATCCCCAGAGTGGGCTCGCGTCGTACGATCCGAAGAACGGTGAATTCAGGGACTATGGACACCTGCACATGCAGAACTGGCGGCAGTATCCCACAACCCTTGCCACCGACGACACCGGCTGGGTCTACTTCGGCATCGGTACGACGCTTTGCCAGGTCATCGCTTTCGACCGGAAATCAAAAACGGCAACAACGATCCTCGCGGAAGACGAACGGTCGCGGGGAAGCGCATCCGTCTACAGGGACCTCAACGGCAAGGTCTATGCTCTGCCTCCAACCGGAACCCCGTGGCCCGGCGACAACCCGGATGTGGAGACATGGTACGAACTCTATCGGGGCGAACGCAAGGCCGTACCCCGGCGGGAACTGCGCGAAAAGCGATATATCGCGGGAGATGCCGGGCACGTCCATCCGCATTTTCCGGACGGGAGCGAACTCCTGAAATGCTGCCTCGTCGACCGCGTGTTATCGGTGCAGGATCCCGACGGCAAACGATCGCCGGACGTGTCGTTCGATTACACCAGCGAAGGCGCGCACATCATGGGTGTCGCCGCCGCGCCGGACGGCACCATCTGCGGCGGCACGTTCTTCCCGCGGCGCACGTTCAGCTATCGTCCCGAAACTGACGCGTGGATCGAGCGTGAGAGTTTCGGCCAGTGGAATACGGTGGGCCGCCAGGGCGACCGGTTCTTCGTTGGCGGTTACGGCAGCGGCGCGCTGCTGGAGTGGGACCCGTTCCAACCGTGGGTGACAACCGATAAGGAGAACCCGGCTTCAAACCCCTTTTTCCACCGGACCTGTACGCCCACGATGCATCGCCCGCACAAGCTGCTCGCACATCCCGACGGCAACACCCTGGTGGTGGCGGGGACCCCCGGCTACGGCTATACGGGCGGCGGGCTCCTTATCTGGAACTGTGAGAGGCGAACCGGGACCCTGCTGGAACACACCGACGTGTTGCCGGACCACGCCACGGCGAGCCTCGCCGCGCTTCCCGGGAGGAAGCTCCTGGGCGGAACGACAACAAGCCCCGGGACGGGGGGCGAGCAGAAGGCGACGGAAGCGGAACTCTACATTCTGGATATGGAAACCAGGGAACTGGAATGGCGCGACGTCCTCTTCCCAGGGGCGCAGGAATTCACGGACCTGTGCATCGGGCGGGACGGTCTCGTGTACGGCTTTGTCGACCGGGCACGATATTTCGTGTTTTGCCCCGAAACGCGCAAAGTCGTCCATCAGGAAGAAACGGAGCGGACGTACGGACTGACGGCGCACCAGCAGGGGCCGCGCGTCTTCGTGACCGCTCCCGACGATACTGTTTACGTTCTTTTCGAAAAGGGCATCAGCCGTATCGAAAGCGGCACGAACGCCATCGAAATGTGCGCCGTTTCCCCGGTGCCTGTCAGCAATGGAGGAGACTGGCTCGACGGGCGTATCTATTTCACCAGCGACTCCCACCTCTACAGCTGGGAAATACCGTAACCGGAGCCCGTGAAAGCGGGGGAGCGCAGGTTGGCAGCCTCCGGCGCGATCGTGTCACCCTTCCAGAATTCCTCGCAGCCGGTCTCCAAGATCCGCCCTGACATGCGGCTGACGAAGTTCGGACGTGATGCCTGGCTCATACCCGCTTCGCCATCCCTGTCCGGTTTGTTGCCTCGCGCATCGGGTCCGGACGTCGGACCCCGCTGTGAACCCGCAACAATGCCTATGGATTTTTACCAAACGCTACTGTCTTCCAATTCTCGTAAAACGTCCTCGCATAGCCTCTGAAAACGTCGAGGCGTTCGGTCACCGCCCGTTCGAAATCCTGCATGGCGTTTTCGCCAAGTGTTTCAATCAGTGCCTCGTGATAGGCGGGGACGGCGTCCCATTCCGCTATGGTCTCCGCCGTTATCTCGATGTGAAACTGGGCGGTGATCGCGTGATTCCCCATACTCATCGCCTGGACCGCGCACAGCTCTGAAGACGCAAGGACCTCCAGCTCAGGGGGTATGGTCTTTACGGCCGAGCTGTGCCACTGCAGGCAGGGCAGCGTCTCGGGGAAACCGCTGAAGAATCCGCTGGCCATGCCCGGGGCCGTCAGGCAAATGTCCATCACCCCCACCTCCGGGCTCTCGTTCGGACCGACGTGACCGCCGAGCGCCGCGGCCAGCAACTGGTGTCCCAGGCAGATGCCCACGAAGGGCATCCTTTTCTCAACGACCGCGTACCGAATGGCGGCTTTCTCCTCCACCAGCCAGGGGTACGCATCCTCCTCCCACACGTCCATCGGGCCGCCCATCGCCCACAGCGCGTCATAGGCGTCCAGATCCGGGATGCGTTCACCCGCATCCAGTTCAACGACGTCCCAGCGAATCCCGTCCTCGGCGAAGAATTCTCGGAAGAGTCCGGGATGTTCCACGTCCAGGTGTTGGAAGACAAGCAGTCGCTCGAGGGCCATTATTGCCTCCCGGGTTTTCCTTCTGGATTCCGGGTTTCGGAATCGATATCTTGAGCTCGCACCGCGTGGCGTTCCCTGAGCCTTGTCCTGAGCTTGCGGTCCCTGAACCTGCCCGCATTGAGCTTGTCGAAGCGGTCGGTTCAGTTCAAGGCGCGCGGGTCCGAATGTTCAACATCTCGTGGAGGCGGATACGATGAATCTGTTGCGAAAATGCGGCGCGGAATTTGTCGGCGCCTTTGCCATCGTGCTGGGGGGGTGCGGCGCCGTTGCCGCAAACCAGATCAGCGGCGGCGCCGTCTCCCACGTTGGCGTCGCCGCGTCATTCGGGCTTATCGTGATGACGATGGTCTACGCCACCGGCCACATCTCGGGCGCGCACTTCAATCCCGCGGTGACCATCGCCTTCTCCTTCACGCGTCACTTTCCCGGGCGGGAGATTCTCCCTTACATCGCCTCACAGTGTGTGGGCGCGGCCCTGGCCAGCAGCATCCACGTTGTCACCCTTTCACCCATCCTGAACGCCAGGTTTCCCGGTCAGGAGCTGGACCTGGGCGTTACGCAGCCGCTGGACGGCGCGTGGACCACGGCCTTCGTCTGGGAGTTCCTGCTCGCGTTCCTGCTGATGGTTGTGATTATGGCGGTTGCCACGGACTACCGCGCCACCGGTCAGGCCGCGGGCCTCGCCATTGGAGGCACGATTGGGTTCGAAGCGATGTTCGCCGGCCCCATATGCGGCGCGTCCATGAATCCCGCCCGCAGCCTGGGTCCGGCCCTGGTCTCCGGCAACTGGCTGCATTTTTCGGCATACGCCGCTGGACCGGTACTGGGCGCGCTTGCAGGCGCCCTGTTCTACGAATTCATCCGGTGCCACCGCAGTGACGGTACGAAAGCCAGGGGCTGTTGCTGAGTATCGGGTCTCCGAAAGCCCGCGGCCATCGCAGGATTCCCGGAAGGGTATGGCGAGACGGTTCAGATCACCAGGGCAACCGCCAAAATGGCCAGCGCCACCCCGGCCGCAGAGAGCCGATTGAGACGTTCTTTCCAGAAGAAATGGGCGGACAGATTGTCCAGCAGGATTACGCTGCAACCCGTGGCCGGAAAAAACAGCGTGCCCGGCAATCGACTCAAGGTAATCATGATGACGGAAAGCGCGAGGGCGTTGTAGGCGCCGAGGCCGATCCCCGTGGCGAGTTCGGACCGTTTGGGTCGACGCATCCTTCCCGCAATGTAGAGGTAGCCGATCGTGCCGGCGGTGGCGCCAATCACCGTCAGGATCTGAACGAACTCCCCGTCGAGTCCGGCATAGTGGACCGAACGCAGGCAGGAGTGACTCATTCCCTGCGCGAGGAACACCGCGAACAACAGGCCAAAGGTCTTTCCGCCCGCCGTGCGGACGTTGCTCCGTGTGCCCGAAGTCATCAACAGCAGCGCGGGGAAGGCGAGGACGATCCCACCGTATTGCGAGGGTACAACCGGCTCCTGCCAGAGCCAGATCCCAAGGGCCACGGGAACCGCGATTGAAATGCGAAAAGCCGTCAGCACGGCCCCGACCGATGCGACTTCCAGGACGCGCATCATCAACGACATTGAACCGATGAATACGGCGCCGGTGATCAGCCCGGTCTGCAACGCCGCGGCCGAAAATGCAAAACGGCCCGTGGCCAGCAGCCAGGTGGCCAGGACCGCGCAGAGTACGAGATAATTGGTCGACACGACGACGGGCGCGTAATAGGCGCGGCGCTGGGAGAATTTGCAGATCTGGACAAATCCGAAATCGAGCAGAATCGCGAATATCAGCCAGGACAATTCAGACGCCTCTTCCGTCTATGTCAACAAAGAAGACTACTCTCCCCATGCCTTCCGGATCCACGGCAGGGCCGCGCGCAAGGGCTCGACGAACAGTTCGATCTGGTAGTGACCCACGTCCTGGACGACGATCATCTCAATCTGCACGTCCCTTTCCTTGAGTGCCCGCACGGTTGTTTCCACCGGTTCGAACGGGATCAACTCATCGGCGACGCTGTGGATCACGAGCAGGGGAACCTGCCAGTCGACCTCTGTGGCATCCTCCTCCGGTCTCGCCGAAATGGGGATTGCGGCCCGGAACAGACCCGGGTGGCGCGCCGCCATGTACCAGGCGCCCCGGCCGCCCATGCTGAAACCCGTCACAAGCGTCCTGTCTTCGTCGATCGCGTAATTGGCCTTGATCGCCCGGATCAGATCGAGCACCTGCGCCTCACTATCCTCGTTGTCCCAGTCCTGCCCCGTCGTTACTTCAGGCGCCACGACAATTGCCCCGAGGTCCTGCAGTGCAGGTTGTACCAGAACTTCCAGCAGCCGGCTACCGTAAAAAGGCACCACGATACCGCCGTAATGCAGCGACAGGATGAGGGGCGTGGGTTGTCCGGTGCGATATCCCGTCGGGACGAGAAGGGTGTATCGCTGGTCCGGCGGCAGGACTCTGTTATAAATGCCCGGTGACTGCGGCATGGCGTCCGCTTCGGGCCCGGCCGGATCGTCTGAACCGCAGGCCGCCGCCACGATTGCAAGCATTCCTGCCAGGAACCAGTGGACCGTTGGTGATTTTTCCCTTAACCCTCGGCGTGAGATTATCATATCTTCCTCGTAGTTGTCTTTGTGCACGATTCACCCGGCTTAAATATACGGAATCGGCGACATACAACAAAATATGTATTGAAGGAAATTCCATGACCGGTGCCGACATCCTGATCCGGAGCCTCAAGGCACAGAACGTCCGCTGTATTGTCGGTATGCCGGGCAATCAGAACATCGACATCTACGACGCCCTGTTGCGCACCGGCGGGATCGACCATTACCTCATCAGAAACGAGCAGGGCGCGACGCTGATCGCCAACGGATTTGCCCGCGCATCGGGCGAAGTGGGGGTTGCGCTTACGGTCCCCGGCCCCGGGGCGACGAACGCGTCCACCGGCATCGTCGACGCACACACGGACTGCGTTCCCGTGCTGCTGGTCACCGGCGGCACCGAGGTGGCCTTTAACGGGCGAGACCGGAGCAAGTGCTTTCACGGCCTGGACCAGGCCGCGTTCTTCGCGCCGATCACCCGGTTCTTCGCCCGCCCTGAACGCATCGAAGACATCCCCGATGCCGTCACGGGCGCCTTTGCCGCATTGCGTGCGCCCAGGCCTGGGCCGGCCGTGATCGAACTGCCCATGGACGTCGCCGCCGCGGAGGGCGAAGCCAACGTTCCCGCGTACGTGGAAGGATACCGGCCCGCGCCCGACCCGGCCGACCTGCGCCGCGTCGCCGAAGTGATCGCGCGTATGGAGCGGCCGGCTATCCTCACCGGCGGCAATACGGCCGATGCGAACGCGACTTCCGAACTCAGGGCATTTTCGGAATCGCTCTGCGCGCCCGTACTGTTCAGCCGGCTCGGCAAGGGCGTTTTTCCCGACTCCCACCCGCTCTCAGGGGGCCACTGCCGCGGCCGGCTGGCCCGGCATGTCCTTCGCTACGCCGACGGGTTGATTGCAGTCGGTTGCCGGTTCACGCAGATCGACACCTCCGGCTGGACGATGGAGATGCCGGCGCTGCGAGTACAGCTGGATCCGGACCCTGCCGAACTCGGGCGTGAAGTCGCCATAGACGCGGGCGCGGCCGGAGACCTGAAGCAGTCTCTGCCCGTGCTGCTGGAAGCGCTGGAGGCAACGGAAAAACCGGGTGACGCCTGGAAGGATACTCTGGGTCGAACCCGGGATGAAATCGCCCGGTCCCGCCGGCCGCTGCCGATCATGTCAGCCATGAGAGAGCGTCTCGACGCGGACGCCATCCTATCGGTGGACGTGACGTCCATCGGGTACCGGTCCTTCGACGAGTTCCCCGTGGATTACCCGCGCTGCTTCATGTACCCGTGCCATTCAGTCACGCTCGGTTTCGCGGCGCCGGCCGCAATTGGCGCGAAGCTCGCACAGCCGCACCGGCAGGTGGCCGCCTTCTGCGGCGACGGCGGGTTTCAGATGACCGCTTTCGAGCTGGCTACGGCCGCGGAACACGGGATCGAGATTATCTGCGTGGTCATCAACGACGGCAGCCTCAGCGCGATCCGGGGCGCCCAGGCCAAGGCATTCAACGGACGAATCATCGACACGGACATGCAGACGCCGCGCATCGCGGACCTCGCGCGCGCCATGGGCGCCAGGGGCGTTCGCGTGGACGACCCCGACCGTTTTCCCGTCGTATTCGGCGACGTCATCGGCCTCGAGGGACCGACCGTTATCGAAGTCGTGATGCAGAAACAGCGAGATGCGCTCATCCGGCAGGTACCCTGGTTGTATTCCGACGAATGAGTTCGCGAGAAAGCGAGGCGAGATGAAAATAACAGACGTCAAGACGTTTCCCGTCTTCTATGGTTCCAGGAACTACCTCTTTGTCAAGATTGAAACCGACGAGGGCATCTACGGCGTCGGTGAATTCGGGATCACGTGGAAGGAGCAGGCCGGCGTCGGCGCGATACGCCACATGGCATCGGATCTCGTCGGTCAGGACCCGCTCAACATAGAATACATCTGGCAGATCCTCTTCAGGGGCGACTTCTTCCCAGGCGGGCGCATTCACATGGCCGCAATCAGCGCGATCGATATCGCCCTGTGGGACATCAAGGGCAAGGCCCTGGACCAGCCGGTCTACATGCTGCTGGGCGGCCGGCTTCGTGACCGCGTGGTCTGTTACACGGGCATCGGCGGCGGGACGCCTGAAGAGACGGCCCGATCGGCGAAAGACCGGGTCTCCGAAGGGTGGAAATACCTCCGAATGTCCGTTCTCGATCGGGACGGCGTCCTCGAGCCCTCCTCGGCCGTACGAGACTCCGTTGCGCATTTCGCCGCGGCGCGCGAAGCCGTCGGACCCGAAGTCGAAATCTGCATCGACGTTCACACCCGTCTGGACCCGCCCGACACCATACGGCTCGGCCGCAAACTCGAGCCGTACGATCCGTTTTTCATCGAAGATCCACTCCGATGCGAAAACCCGCAGACGTATCGGCTGGTCCGCAGCCACGTCAACTGCCCGCTTGCGGTTGGCGAACACTATGCCACCAAGTGGGAATTCCGCCAGCTCATCGAAGAAGAACTGGCGGACTACGCGCGGATCGACCTCTGTATTGTCGGCGGTCTCACGGAGGCGCGCAAAGTGGCCAACTGGGCCGAGACCCACTACATCAAGATCGTTCCGCACAATCCGCTCGGGCCTGTTTCGGCCGCCGCCTGTCTTCACCTGGACGTTGCCACGGACAACTTCGCCGTACAGGAGGGCGGTCTGGTCGGGCGCACTGTCATGGAAGACCTGTTTCCGGTACAGGTACCTTACGATGCAGGTTACCTCATTGCGCCGGACCGCCCCGGGCTGGGGGTTGAATTCGACGAGGCCGCGGCGGCGAAGTATCCGTTCCGGTGGGGACACGGCCCCAGGCTGCAGCGGCAAGACGGATCGTTCACCAACTGGTAGGCATAGCAGCCCGTTGAAAAAGCCCATCCGGGCTACGGCCGGCCCTTGCGGTCGAAATACTGCGTTGTGCTCCCTCGCCGAATCGATGGATGGGACTCGGTCGCGCGCCTTGTCTTCGACCACAATGACACGGCCTCGCCTGCAGAGCGACTTTCTCAACGGACTGATAGGGGAGGCGGCAACGAAAAAGGGTTACGTCGAATTGACGTAACCCTTTGTTTTTTTGGTGCCGAAGCCGAGACTCGAACTCGGACGGGCATGCGCCCACTGCGCCCTCAACACAGCGTGTCTACCATTTCCACCACTTCGGCAAAGAAGATCCGACCCTCTGCCGGACCGATTGTGTAAACCGAGTCAAGCCGAGCGGCCGACACCGGTACTCATTCGATTCGTACGGTCTCCCGGGTCGGATGGAAGCACTATCGCACCGAATCGGCCGGCGACGTTGCAGGCGCGGCGCGTTCGGTAGCCGTGCCCGGTCTGGCCTGGTCCAGCGGCTGAGGCAGTCCGGACGGCGCACTCTGAAGCGGCACCGGCTGTTCCCTGAGGGCTCGTTCCGCGGCGGTTTCGGGAGCCGTACCCGTGTCCCTGGAAGCGTACCACAGGCTGATGCAGGTGAGAAAAAACACAACCGCCAGAACGGTCGTCGTCTTGCTCAGAAACGTCGCTGCACCGGCCCCGCCGAACATCGCGCTGCCACCGCCGCCGCCGCCAAAAGCGGTGGAGAGCCCGCCCCCTTTGCTGGCCTGCAGCAGGATGGTTACGATCAGAACCAGGCAAACCAGAACATGTACGATCAGAAGAAGGGTTGTCATGTTGATTCCCGCTCAAATTTCAGGCTGAAGTGCCGCTTTCACGATGGCCGCGAACGAATCGGGCTCGAGCGAAGCCCCGCCGATCAGTCCGCCGTCTATATCGGGCCTGATGAACAGTTCGGCGGCATTATCGGGCTTTACGGATCCCCCGTATTGGATTCGCACGTCCCGCGCGACGTTGTCGTTGTAAAGTTCCCGCAAGACCTGGCGGATGGACGTATGAACGGATTCGGCCTGTAAGGGCGTAGCCGTCATACCGGTGCCAATGGCCCACACGGGTTCATACGCGACCACACAGCCGGCCGCCTCCGTTGCCGACACATTGGCGAACCCCGCCGTGACCTGCCGCCGCACCACCCGTTCGGTTGCCCCCGATTGACGCTCATCAAGCGTCTCACCCACGCAGACAATGGGCTTCAGCGCGGCGCTCAACGCAGCCCTAAGCCGCTGATTTACAGTTGTATCCGTCTCGCCGAACCAGGTGCGTCGTTCAGAGTGTCCTAATATAACGTACTCACATCCGCATGTCAACAGCATCCCCGCGGAAACCTCCCCTGTAAACGCCCCTTCATCCGCCCAGTGCAGATTCTGCGCACCTAACTTTACTGAACAGTCCCCCAGCACGTTACGGACCCGGTCCAGAACCGTAAAAGAGGGACACACCACGATTTCAACCCCTGCCGCGCCGTCCAATGAACCCACGATCCCGCGCGCAAGCTGCTCCGCCTCGCCCAACGACATGTGCATCTTCCAGTTTCCTGCCACAATGGGCACGCGCATTGCCACCTCCCCACCGAATAGTCGTATCGGACCGCGTGGTTCACGTCTGACGGTCGGCCAGCGCGGCCACTCCCGGAAGCAGTCTGCCTTCCAGGAATTCCAGGAATGCCCCGCCGCCCGTGGAAACATGCCCCAGCCTGTCTGCAAGACCGCATGCCGTCAGGGCCGCGACCGTTTCCCCGCCGCCGGCCAGTGTATTGGCGCCTTGTGACGAAGCCTTTGCGACCGCGTAAGCCACCGCCCTGGTTCCCGCGGCAAACGCAGGGACTTCCGAAACCCCCATCGGCCCGTTCCAAACCACGGATCCCGCATTGAGGATCTCATTCGAAAAGACGGACCGCGTCTCGGGCCCGATATCGAACCCTTCCAGGTCCGAAGGAATCTCGTCACGCGGTACGACCCTTGTCGCCGCGTCGTCGCGGGACTCGGGGGCAACCACGCAATCGGTGGGCAGCAGTAAACGGACCTCTGCGTCGGCGGCGCGCTGCAGCAGGACTTCCGCCATCCCCACGCGGTCCGCCTCGAGCAGCGACCGTCCGATCTCCAATCCCATCGCTTTGTAGAAGGTGTACGCCATGCCGCCGCCGATCAGGAGCGTATCGACGAGGGTCAGCAGATGCTGGATGACGTCAATCTTGCCCGAAATCTTGGCACCGCCCAGTACGGCAACAAACGGCCTGTCGGGCTCCGACAACGCGCTTTCAAGACACTCCAGTTCCCGCTGCATCAGGAACCCGGCCGCGCAGTCGACGAAGTGGTGGGTGACGCCTTCCGTGGATGCATGCGCCCGGTGGGCCGTCCCGAATGCGTCGTTGACGTAGGCTGAACCCAGTTCACAGAGCCGGCGGGCGAATTCGGGATCGTTTGCCTCTTCCGCCGCGTGAAACCTTAAATTTTCCAGCAGCACCACGCCCGTCGCGCGTTTTGCGATCGACTCCACTTCAGGGCCCACGCAATCCGGCGCCATGACGACCTCCCGACCCATCAGTTCGCCGAGACGTACGGCAGCGGGCTTTAGCGACAGTTCGGGAACGACCCGTCCCTTCGGCCTGCCCAGGTGCGACATCAGGATGGGAACGCCACCACGCTCCAGGATATACTGTAGCGTAGGCACGGCGGACCGAATCCGAGTGTCGTCGCCGACCTCGCCGTCCTTGAGCGGCACGTTGAAGTCCACCCGCACCAGCACCCGTCGACCCGATAGATCCAGGTCCACAATCGAGAGTTTCGCGATGGTATCTATCCTGTCGGTTATAAGACAGGGAGCCGGCCCGCGCGGGCATCCCGCGGGGTCCGGCTCCCGCTTGCGAGCTTTCGGTACGTTTGTCCGAAAGCGGTCTTCCTGAATCCGTATCTGGTCAACTCCCGGGTGCGCTGGACAGCACTCCGGCCGGCCGGGTTGTTCCCGAGGTTATCAGTCCACCCAGCGTGTACCTAGCGACTCCACGAGGTCCACGCACCGGCAGGAATACCCCCACTCGTTATCGTACCAGCCGCACACCTTTACCATATTCCCGCCCATGACCGTTGTCATTTCCGAATCGAAAACGCAGGAATGGGGATTGCCGATGATGTCCGCCGAGACCAGGGGTTCGTCCGAAAACTCCAGAATGCCGTTCAGCCGACCCTCGGAAGCCGCCCTGAACGCTTCGTTGACAGACTCCGCTGTCGCCGGGTTCCTGAGCGTCGCAACGAAATCCGTGTAGGAGCCGTCGGGCGTTGGGACCCGCACGGCCATCCCGTCCAGGTTCCCGTTCAACTCGGGGATTACTTTGCCCACGGCGCTGGCAGCCCCGGTTGTCGTCGGGATCATGGACAGGGCCGCGGACCTCGCCCTGCGCAAGTCCGTGTGCGGCGCGTCGATCATGCGCTGGTCGCCGGTATAGGCGTGGATGGTCGTCATCAATCCCTTCTCTACGCCGAATGACTGATGCAGTACGCTTACCATCGGGGCCAGGCAGTTCGTGGTGCAGGATGCATTGGAAATCACCCTGTCCTGTTCGGTCAACGTTTCATGGTTGATTCCCATCACCACAGTCGGCACGTCGCCCCTGGCCGGGGCCGAGATAATCACACGGCCGGCGCCTGCTTTGAGGTGCTTGCCGGCGCTGTCCTTGTCCGTGAAGAACCCCGTTGACTCGATGACCACGTCCACGCCGAGCGTTCGCCATGGCAACATCACCGGGTCGCGCTCGGCCAGTACGATGACCTCGCTGCCGTCCACGTCAAGCGATTTCTCCCTGATTTCAACATTGCCGGGATATCTCCCGTGCGTCGAGTCGTATTTCAGCAGGTGTCCCAGCGTCCCCGCGTCGGTCAGATCGTTCACCGCCACGACGTCGATGCCGGGTCTGCGCATCGCCGCACGGAACACGAGCCGGCCGATACGTCCGAATCCGTTAATGGCCACATTGATCGCCATCTTGTCTACCTCCAGGTCACACGAACCGCGCGGCCGATTGCCGCCGGTGGTATTCGAGCCGGTATGATGATTTGACGGTCAGTTGATGGATCAGCGCGCGCGGAAGTTCGAGGTCAGCCGAAAAAGACCCTGGCGATTTCGTACAGGTTCTTGTCCACCGTACGCAGCTTGGATACCGCGTCCTTCAGCGGCACAGACACGATATCGGTGCCGCGCAGCGCCACCATATTTCCGAAATCGCCGGTGTGGACGAGATCGATGGCGGCAATGCCGAAGCGGGTGCCGAGGACTCGATCGAACGCAGTCGGGTTTCCACCGCGCTGGATATGACCCAGCACGGTCACCCGGGTTTCGAAACCTGTCCGTCTTTCAATTTCTTCCCCGAGTACGATGCCAATCCCGCCAAGGCGCACGTGACCGAAGGCATCGCGTTCCTCGGACTGGAGTACCAGGGATTCGTCGGAAAGCCTTGCGCCCTCGGCCACCACCACGATACTGAAGGTCTTGCCCCGGTCGTGGCGTTTCTGGATGGAAGTACAGACCATTTCCAGGTCGACCGGCTGCTCGGGAATCAGAACCATATCGGCGCCGCCCGCAATGCCCGCCTCCACGGCGATCCATCCGGCATGACGCCCCATCACCTCAACCACCATTACCCGGTTGTGTGACTCGGCCGTGGTATGCAGCCTGTCGATGGCGTCGGTGACCGTATTGATTGCCGTATCGAAACCGAAGGTCTGGTCCGTACCATCCAGGTCGTTGTCGATGGTCTTCGGCACGCCGATGACGTTCACACCGTCTTCGTACAGCCTGCTGGCCACACCGACCGTGTCGTCTCCGCCAACGGCAATCAGCGCATCCAGACCCATCCTGACCATGTTCTGTTTGACAATGTCGCCGCCGTTTGGCTCGTTATACGGGTTGGTCCTTGAGGTGCCCAGGATCGTTCCTCCTCTGGGCAGAATACCGGAGACCGCATTCAGGTCCAGCGGCATCGAAACCGCCTCGAGCATCCCCCTCCAGCCCATCATCACACCTACGATATCGTATCCGTAGGCGTCGATCCCTTTCCGAGTGACCGCGCGGATTACCGCGTTCAGACCGGGACAATCGCCTCCGCCCGTTAAAATCCCTACGCGCCTGCACGCCATTGGAGCGCTCCGTACATCGTCCGGTTGAACCCCATAACCTGTCACGCGGACAAGGTCCGTTTGCACGGTATCCTGTCCGCGATTCTACTCGTTTGGAACCAGTGAATTTAAGACATGCCTTGCCTTGTGTCAAGTTGTTTTTTTCTCAAAGCGTTTGGAATCAATGCGTTAGATAAAAAGATCAGTGCCCGCGGCGACCACCTTGTCATCGGGTTCTTCGGCGTCGAAATAGGGACACGCAAAGGCCGCGACGTCGACTTCGGACGCGCCTGCCTCCAGCAGCGCCGCGGCGCAGGCATTGGCCGTGGCGCCGGTGGTGACCACGTCGTCCACCAGCAGGACCCGGCGTTGGCTGACCAGGTCCCTTCGGCGCACGACAAAGGCGCCCTGCATGTTAGCGCCGCGCTTTGCGGAGTCAAGATTCGTCTGTGTTTCGGTGGCGCGTACCCGCCTCAGCGCGCGGTCCTCAACGGACAGTTCCAGCTCCCGCGCCAGCGACCGCGCAATCAATGAGCTCTGGTTGTAGCCGCGTTCCCGCAACCTGCTTCCGTGAAGCGGCACCGGCACCACCGCGGGCCTGGGTTCCGCCAGGGATTCCCCTTCCAACATCCGACCCAACGCCCGGCCGAGGGTCTGGCCGACAGCGGTCTGACCCTGGTATTTCATCATGTGGACCAAGCGCTGCACCGAACGGCTGAACGCCGTGAGCGCAAACAACCGGGAGAAAACATAATCCTTGTCGGCGCAATTCGTACAGGGTCGGGAAAGCCCGGGACACCCGCAGCGGCCGCACCGCGGACCGCTGATAATGCCCAGGGATTCCCAGCACCCCGGGCAAAGCCCATCTGATTCGTCCAACGGCGTTCTGCATAGCAGACAGTGCGGAGGGTATACGAAGGCCTTAACGGATTCGCTTGCGGATTGAATGAGATGTAGGAAAGCGTCCCGGTTCACGTCCATGCCGCTGAAATAGCGAGAAATGGCTTGCAAAAGCAGCTTCATGGCGATACATTCTCCCTCTCAACGCGATCTGCCGCGTGTGCCTGCATTGCCGGTATTGATCGAGTTGGCTCCGTCTCTCCGCATTTGCACACCGCGCCCGATCCCAGACGTCATCCATGAAAAATACCCGCGCGATCATCTTCGATCTGGACGGAACGCTCTTCGATCTGGATCCGCTGGTTCAGGCCGCACGTAAACGGGTCGCGCGGCATTTGTACGTCCATGGGTTCTTTGCCTCCGAATCCTACGCCCTCAGCCGGATCAACGACCTGGAACTGCGGCACGGTCCCTATTATTCTTCGTCTCCGTATTATTTCGCCTTCTACGACATCGCGAAAGCCCTCCAGCGCGACAAGCCCGACCGCCTCGCCGACTATATCAACACCCAGCGCCCCAGTCATCGAAGCCTGGAAGACGCCGATACCATCGAAGCCTTTGTTGCCGAGCTCGAATACGTCTACAACAGCGAGGCCGTTGAAGACGTCAGGCTCTTTCCGGGCGCGGTCCAGACCCTGAAGGAGCTTCGCGACGCGGGATGTCTGCTCTTCCTTGTGACATTCGGAAGGGCGCTTCGGCAAAAAAACAAGATTGACCTTCTGAACATCGCGCCGTATTTCCACACGATCGTCAACGAAGGCCCGCCTTCTCACGACTACTGGTTCGCCGAACTCATCAAGGCCCACAAACTCTCGCCGGAGGAGGTTGTCTGTGTAGGCGACCGGGCCCAGGATGAGATTCGGGCGGGCAACCGACTGGGTTGCACGACGGTCTGGATGCGGCGCGGGAGATACGCAGAGGAGGAGCCCGGCGAGGGCGACCGTCCAACCCATCAGATCCGCCTCCTCCCGCAGCTGTCCACCCTGATTCATCTGGCCCGCATGGACAAGGACCGGCGCCGGCTGAAAGTGGCCGCTTTGGGCGGCGGCACCGGTCTCCCAATCGTACTGCGGGGGATCCAGACCTATACCGACAGCCCCGCGGCCGTGGTGGCGGTTACGGACACCGGGGCCTCCTCGGGACGCATCCGCTGGAATCTGGGTGTACAGCCGCCCGGGGACATCCGCAACGCGTTGACCGCGCTCGCCGACCGACGTCGGGTCTCCTCCGGGCTGATCCGGGTGTTTCAGCACCGGTTTCCGAACAGCGAACCGGAAGCCGGGATCTTCCGGAACGACAACATCGGCAACTTCCTGATCGCCGCGCTGACCCAGCAACTCGGTGATTTTCAGAAGGCCATCCAGACAGCCGGCGATATGCTGCGCATACGCGGCGAGGTCTTTCCCGCCACCAACCAGAACGTGGACATATGCGCCGAACTCGAAAACGGCGAACAGCGGTACACAGAGTGGATGGTACGCAAAACCGGGAAATCACCGTTAAAGTACGCGTACCTCGTCGCCAACGGCGACATCCTCAGGGAGTTGGAACAACCGGACGGCGCGCTGTATAGGGAAGACGATTCGAAAACGGGTCAGGTCGAGGTTTACGCCAGACCCGACAGCACCTTCCGCCCTGCCAGGAACGAAGCCCGCGCGCCGCGCGGCGCCGTGCAGGCCATCGCGGACGCGGATATTGTGGTCCTCGGCCCTGGTAGCCTCTTCACGAGCGTAATCACGAATCTGCTCGTTCCGGACATCCGGCGCACGCTGTCCGCCCGCAACCACGGAAAGGTCTTCTATATCTGCAACATCGTGACCCAGCCTGGCCAGACGGACGGATTTGGCGCTTCGGATCACCTGCGCGCCATCCTGAGGCACTTCCCTGAAAGGGAAAGCGGCTTTCTGGATCAAATGCTTGTGCAGGATCCGGAAGCATTCCAAAGGCCGGGCGGCCTGAAGTGGCGGCAGGTGCTGAATGCCTACCATCGGGACGGAAAGGAATCCGTGTCGTGTGATCCGGAAGCGATCCGTCGTCTTGTGAACTGCACGGTTACGGATCTTCTTGAGGACTACACGTCCGAGGTGAAGAGGCGCAGCGCCGGCGACTTCATCAGCCACAACCCCGACAAGGTGGCCGACGCCGTTTGCCGCATCTACTGTGGGCTGGTGGTGCCCGACTACGGGGAAATGGACAATGGCGCGGCGCGGGATTGAGGCCGTCATCTTCGACCTGGACGACACGCTGTTCGACTGCACCGGGCAATTGACCGAACCGGCGCGCCGCCGTGCGGCTGAAACGCTTTCTGCGGCCATTCCCGGTTCAGACGCGCCGGCCCTGCAACGCCTGCAGGCGGAACTCGCCGGTCAATTGAGTTCCGCCGATTCCATCAGGGAAATCGCCCAACGCCACGAACTGCCGGCGGACGTGGTGGAAAGCGCGCTTTCGGCGTACAATCGGGACCAGGTGGAAGACATCGCGCCCTTTCCGGACGCGCTCTCAACGCTCGACGAACTTACTGCCCGGCAATACCGGCTGTGCCTCGTGACCACCGGCCGGCCGGAGAGGCAGCGACGGAAGGTGGACCTCCTGGGCCTTCGCGGCCATTTCAGCGAGGAATCAGGCACGCTCATCCTCCACGACGACCGAAGGGCCCCCGAAAAAGACGAGGCGCTTCGACGGGCGGCCCGGTATTTCAACCTTTCACCCTGCCGTATCCTGTCGGTGGGGGACAAGCTGAACTCGGAAATCGCCGCGTCGAAACGCCTGGGCATGCGCACGGCGCGTCTGTGTTTCGGAAGACAGAAAGACAAGCGCCCTGGAACCCCCGAGGAACGACCGGACCACGAACTGAACCGCCTGAAGGACCTGCTGGACCTGCTGCTCTGAGATGAACGAGAGATTAAACGTAATCCGGTCCGAAGTCCGCGGTTATCCGATCGCCCCTTCGCAACCCCAGTTTCCTGGCGGCATTCCCTCCGTTTACAGCAACCTCCAGCGTGTCGTCGCTTCCATACAGGACCAGCGCCTCGCCCTCCGGAACGTCGGCATACGTGTGGCAGATTCCGTCGAACACACATTCTCCGACACGGACGCGGACATCGCCGCCCCCCACGCTCCGTTTTTCGAGATTACTGATCGCATTTCCGAAATGGTCCACGTGTACGATCCTCCCGATTACCCCGGCATCGCCTTCCTGAACCGTCCAGAGGTCGAGACGGACCGGATCGGCGATCCGCGGTCCCAGGTCGGCCGGCGGGACGCCGTTGTACAGATGGGCCGCGACCGGACCGAAGATATCACGGCCGTGAAAGGTGGGGCTCACCTCAGGCCTGAAATACGCCGCATTGCGTATCTCAACGGCGTTCCACTCGGATTCCCGCTGGAACACGGCGCTGAACAATCCGTTGTCCGGACCGACAAACCGGTAGCCTGCCGTTTCCACCACAATCCCGCGGCGGGCGCTTCCCACACCGGGGTCCACAACCGCGAGATGGACCGCGCCCGCCGGAAAATAGCAATATGCGCCGGCCAGGAGATAGGCCCCGGAGGCCACGTCCTGCGGGGGGACCTGATGGGAAACATCCACCAGAGAGACCTCAGGCGCGACCGCGAGGATCGCGCCCTTCATCGCTGCCACGTAGCCGTCGCGAAGCCCGAAATCCGTTGTCAACGTAATCACGGCCAAAACACACCTCCACACCTCACCCCCGGCCGCCCGACCACCGGGTGAGAAGGACGGGAGAGGGGAGAGATTGCCCGCATTCAGGCTCTTTTTGACCGATTGGCAGTTGTATTTTTTCCAATTGATGCCAGGTATCGATGTCCACAATATAACGCATGTCAGGCCGTCTTGTGAAACAGGATTCAAGGCCGTCCTGCCGGAACGAACCGATGCCCTTCCATTATCGTCACCCGGAGAACGGGCGTGTCGCGTGCAATTCGCGATGCGCCTTCCCTTTGGCTTATTCAGAACAGGTCCGCTTCCTTCATGCTCAGGAACCGCTCGGCCCCCAGAATGATATGATCCAGTACTTCGATCCCCATGATTTCACCGGCCTGCACCATCCGCCGGGTCAGTTCAATGTCCTCCCGGCTGGGCGTCACGTCGCCGGAAGGGTGGTTGTGCGCGAGGATGACGCTGGCCGCGGACGAGCCTACGGCGGGGAAAAACACCTCGCGAGGATGAACCAGCGACGCGTTCAGCGATCCCACCGACACCTCCTCCCTGCAGATGACCTGGTTCCTGGCATTCAGGAAGACGGCCACGAAGTGTTCTCTTCGCCGGTCCTTGAATTCCGACAGCAGCCCGACCGCGTCGGCCGGTTTCGTTATCGACGGCTCGATGCCCATCCCCTGGTTCAACGCCCGCCTCGACAGCTCGAACCCGGAGACAAGGCCCGCGGCCTTTGCGCGGCCAATTCCCTTGATTGCCGTCAATTCCGCCAGTCCCATCGCCATGAGCGCCTGCGGCGAGTGCTGTTTCAGGATCTCCCCGGCGACCTCCAGCACGTTCTTGCCTTCATACCCGGTCCGCAGCAGCACCGCCAGCAATTCCTCGTTTCTCAACGCTTCGGCGCCGAGCCGTTCCAGTTTCTCGCGAGGAAGGTCCACGTCCGCGACGCCGTCGATTCCGCGGCCTCGTATCAGTACTTCCATATTGTCGTTATCCTTCCGCAGGTCCGTGGGTGGACGCCGACTTTCTGTAACTCACGCCCGAATACAGATACCGACCGTAACGCGAACTGTCAGTTCGCGTGCTGTGACCAATAAGCAAACGCCGTTCCGTTAGGACGAGAGAGGTCCGTTTACAGTTGAAACAAGGGCGCTTCGCCATATCGCGACACCAATCCGTCGGCGATGGCGTACAATTCGTTCAAAGCTGTCATTTCGGAAGGAAAGATCCGTCCACACCTGTCACGGACGCGGGAGTCGGGTATACTCAAAAGAACTGGGAAACTGCCGACCCTTTTGGGTATATTTCGAGTGTTGCTTTCTTCGACCGGGATTGGATAACGTGAGGGCGAAACAATGAAGACAACACAGTCAGTAAGCCTCTTCGAAAAAAATTGGTTCCTGCGCCACGAAGCGAAACTGGATCTCACGACCGTTGAGCAGCAGTTCATCGCGGCATCGATGGGGCCGGCGCCGAAACGCTGGGAGGGAGAACCCGAGATCGAGCGTATGTCGGAGATCCTTGCTGCGGAGCCTCAGGTTCTGAAGCGCATTGGCGGCCGGTTGCTGCAGGTGCTGATCGGAATGAGGGGGTGCGGGCCTGCGGTTGCGTTCCTCCTCGAACGCGGGGTGGCGCTCGAGATCGACGGTTCGTCCTACAACGTCCTGCACGAGGCGGCGTGGGGAGGGATGGTCGATACGCTGCGGGCGGTCTTCGAATCGGGCGCGGCGGACGCGACGTGCGTATCGATTAAAAAACCGCACGTGGGGTGGCCCGACAACCTCTCGCTGATGTACTGGGCGGCCGCCGGGTGGTATCCGGACTGTGCCCGCCTCTTCATTCAGTACGGCGCCGGCGTTCACCATGAACTTCCAATCAAGGGAAACGGCGAACGGGGAACGACCTCCCTTCAGGAGGCCGTCGCGTCGAGTCCCGGGGGAAAGGACGGATCGTGGCAGGAACGCGGGCTGGCGGTTGCGCGGATCCTCATCGAAGACGGGGCATACTACGACGTGTACTCGGCGTGCGCCCTCGACGACACCTCTCGACTGAATGAACTCATTGAACGGGACCCGGACGTCGCAAACGCAGCCGATGGCTATGGAATGACGCCGCTGCATTGGGCCGTGCGTGCCGGGTCGAAGGCGTGTACGGAGATATTGCTGGCCTGCGGCGTCCACGTCGACGCCCTGAACAAGGCGAGGCGCACACCGCTGCAGCTGGCAGCCGAGGGCAATAGGGTGGAGACAATACGACTGCTTGCTGAGCGCGGCGTCGACCTGAACACGCAGGACCGGAAGGGACGCACGCCGCTCCATCGCGCAATGTACGAGGGCCGGGTCGCCGCTGCGGAAGCCCTGCTCGAGGCCGGCGCCGATCCGACGGTTCTCAACAAGCGCGGAAAGAACGCGTTTGAGGTTGCGAGGAAGGAAGCGAAGAGATACAAGGAGCGAGCATGAGTGTGAAAGGTACGACCTGCACGCCTCTGTTTTTATTCCATCCGCTACATCACCAGTAACAGCGCAAGACAAAAAGCAGACCAAACACAATGACCCACCACTTGTCCCACTACCCGGCACTTCCGATCAAGCCTTTCATTCAACGTGCCTTCAATGCTGAACCTCAATGCAAAATCCGCAGTGAATTTGACCACGTAGCCGATTGGACGCCCAAAGAAAGGAACCGCAGTAGTTACGGCCTCCCGCGCTCTTGTTGCGTACGTTTGCGGTGCGGACTCTGCCTCGAACCGAATTCGTAATCAGTCCAATTTTCCAGTAATTCTTGACAATTTCAAACATAGTCGATATCTTGTGCATCTGAGGCGGAAAGATTACTCTCTCTAAATTGACCGCCTTCTGCCCTCCGTTGCCGAGCCGACACGAAGTTAGACCGTTTGGAATTTGTAACGTAATTTGTCGAGGGATTCACCCATGTGTTCGACTTCCGTTAATTTGCCGATAGCAATCTTGGTACTTTATCGTGTAACCATGGCCGATAAGCACGGCGAAACACGAAAGGCGCGATGCGGTTTGTTATAATTTCAGAGATAGCAAATATTCAGGCCGCCATCGATGCCGATTCGATGGCGGTTTTTTGTTTGTCTGCCATAGAGATTGACGAAACGACATTAACCTTAATTCGACATTTCTATGCGACGATTACCTGAATATTCCCGCAAACACAGAGGAAACTTTGTTTAAAGAGTTCGCGATTTTTCAGCGCTCTGGAAATGGACAGAACGACAGTGTATTTCAAAGGAATAAACGTCCATTGTCTCAAGGCTGCGATCCATTAATCGGATCCTGTCTTGTCCTCCGAGTTCCGGCGCTTTCACTGCCGCCTATCTGGCTGTGGCTGAACAACGCGGCGCCGCAATAGGTCATTGAACTACAATCGTGTCGCCCTTTCGAGAACTTACCAAGATCGGACATTTCAAATGAACAAAGCGCTGATCAGTGTCGAGAACGTAACCAAGACCTTCAAGAGGCAGAAGAGAAAGGAAGGGTTCCTGGGAGCCGTACATGCACTGTTCAGCCGGCAATACGAGACTATAACGGCGGTTGACGACGTCTCGTTCGAGATCGGGAGGGGCGAGGTTCTGGGATATATCGGCCCGAACGGCGCCGGCAAGTCCACAACGATCAAGATGCTGGTGGGGATTCTGGTGCCGAATTCAGGGCATATACAGGTTGGCGGATTGGTGCCTCACGAGAACAGAATCGAAAACGCCGCAAGAATGGGTGTCGTATTCGGCCAGAGAACGCAACTCTGGTGGGACATTCCGGTTTCAGAGTCATTCAGTCTGATGAGACACATGTATAAAATTCCTCCAGAACGATTTCGGGAGAACCTGGGATTATTCTCTGAAATCCTTGGCCTGAAAGAGTTTATCAATACGCCAGTCAGGCAGCTCAGCCTCGGTCAGCGAATGAGGTCGGACATCTGCGCCGCGCTTCTGCACGATCCTGCGATTGTCTATCTCGACGAACCGACGATCGGTCTGGATGTAGTCGTCAAGGAGAACATACGGGATTTCATCAAAGAGATAAACCTGAAGCGTGACACCACGGTAATCCTGACCACCCATGATATGTCCGACATTGAGAAGCTCTGTACACGCGTGATGGTGATCGACAGCGGCAGCATCATGTACGACGGCAACCTGCAGCAACTGAAAGAGCGATTCGGAATGGACGAAACCCTGGACGTCGAAACCGAAGCGCCGGTTGCCGACCCGGACGATCTTTACCAACTCGGGGTCTCGGAATTTCAACAGGAAGGAAGCAAGTTATCGATAAAATACAATAAGGCGACAGTCAACTCCACGGCCGTAATAGGCTGGGTCATGGAACGACGTCGCGTGAGGGACTTTGTCGTCAGAGAGACTGAAATTGACGAAGTAATCAGAAGGATGTACCTGGCCAGAACCAACTGAACAGGCTTAGAGGCGGCTATGATATGAAAGTCTACACTGAATTCCTCAAGAACGCCTTCCAGTCCAATCTTGCCTACAAGATGAATGTATTCCTGAGCCTGATAAGTTCAATCGTCGTACTTCTGGTACAGATCTATTTCTGGCGCGCGCTGTTTCAGGATATCGGTCAGACACAGACGAACATGGGAGTCATCAGCTTTCGGGACATGGTCACGTACACGCTTGTCAGCACCGGAATCTCCATTGCCATCAGCACAACGACCGTGTTCAAGGTCAACGACAGAATCAGGACTGGGGAGATTGCAATGGACCTCATCAAGCCGGTGAGTCTGAAAGGCATGTTGTTTTGCGATGCGCTTGGAAACAACGGCTTCAGGATGGTCTTCCAGTTGACGCCATTTCTGATCGTCGGTATCCTGATGTTCGGCATTCGCTTACCCTCCGAACCCTATCTAATCCTGTTCGTGATTTCCGCGATCAACGGCATGATGATTTATTTCTCGATCAGTTATCTGATTGGACTGATCGGATTCTGGTTCCTTGCCGTGACATCCTTGAGCATGCTGTTCAACGTTTTGATCAACGTTTTTTCGGGTGAGATGGTACCGCTATGGTTCTTCCCGGATTTCCTCTACGAACTTTCCGCTTTCCTCCCGTTCCGTCTCATCTATTTTGCGCCGTTGGCGATATTTCTGGAGAAAACAGTCCTGGCCGACGCAATCGGATTTATCCTCCAGCAATTTCTGTGGATCGGAATTCTGGCGGGAATTGAAAGAATATTGTGGATGAGGGCCGTTAGAAAACTGGTCATACAGGGCGGTTGAGATGGACAGCCTCAGATTGTATGGACGATTCCTGGTCGTCTATATGAAGACCCTGATCGAATACAGATTTAATTTCTTCACATCGCAGATCATCACGATCGTTGTGTATCTGATCAGCTTTCTGGGCGTATGGATTGTTCTGAATAAGTTCAAAATCATACACGGATGGAATTTCTATGAGATTATGCTGTTGTACAATCTCAATCTTTTTTCGTATGGCGCAAGCAGTCTGTTTTTCCGTGGACCCATGCGCCGTCTGGAGTATATGGTTCAGGATGGTTCATTCGACAGTATTTTAATCTATCCGATGAACCCTTTCGCGAACTTGATCTGCCGCGATTTCAGTCATACCTTCATGGCCCATATGGTTCTGGGCGTCGTGTTCTTTCATATCTGTTTCGAAAACCTGAGCATTGTGTGGACGTGGATGAACGTGGTCTGGTTTGGGCTGGTGCTGATTGGCGCCACGTTGATCCAGGCCGCGATCATGGTACTGACGGGGACCATGAGCTTCTGGTTCGTGAGGTCGGCGGCAGTTGTCGATACGGCGATTTACGGTTTGAGGAGGTTTGTCAACTATCCTCTCGGCATGTACGACAAATGGGTGCAGGTACTCTTGACTTTCGTCATCCCCTACGGCTTTGTCGCATATTTCCCTGCGGAGGATTTCCTGAACAAATCGGACGCTCCATTATTCCATGGGATCACTCTGTTCGATCCGTTATTCCAGTACGGGACGCCACTGGTCGGCATCGTAAGCTTCTTTCTGGCGTACAGGCTCTGGTGTGTCGGCATCAACAGATACGAGAGTACCGGATCGTAGTTTCCTGCGGGCTTTGAAAACATGCTGCGTACTTCCAAATACGTCCTGCGCTTCCTTGCGGTCATTCTGGCCGTCGTCGCAGTTCTATGGTTTGTGGAGATCGACCAGGTGGCAAAAGGCACAGGAAGAATCGTACCCGAGAAAGAAATCTGGATAAGCGGGCTCGTCGAAGCGCAGATCGCAAAGGTCTACGTCGAGGAGGGTCAACTGGTGACGGCGGGAGATTCGCTGATTGCGTTCAAGAATGACATTGCCGAATCCCGGCTCACCGTTGCAAGACGAGCCTACGAGCGTTCCGTGGCCGAGCGGGAGGCCGCGAGGGCCGCGCTCCAGGCCGTGGAGGCGTCGCCTCCCGAACAGGAACTGAAAGGACTCAGCAGTGAATTGGAAGCAACGAAGGAGAAAGCTCGTCTGGCGAACTGGCAGTTGAAAATGGCACAGCGGTTATTCGATCACGGCGGACTTGTCAGCGCTGACGATCTGGAGAAAGCAAAGTCGGATTCGATCCTCGCCTCGATGCATATCGAGAAATCGTTGTCAGCGTTGGAATTGTTGAAGTCAGGGCCGATAACTCCCCTGCGCAAGAAGGCATTTTTCACGTTCAAGGCAAGGGATGCGGAAGTTGCCGAAGCTGAAGCCGCATACAACATGGTTCGCCGGGAAATGGGACACTATACACTGCGGGCGCCTGGACCGGGACGGATCCTGATGGTCCTGCGCAAGGCGGGCGCGGTTCCCGCCGTGGGCGACACGCTGATGTTGATCGGATCGGAGGACCCTCTGTTGGCCGAGTGCCACGTCCCGGCGGAATTCGCTCCCTGGATCAGGCGAGGACAGGAAGTCGATCTCTGGCCGCAGTGGGAAAGTTCATTTGAATTCTCGGGGCAGGTTCATTCGGTGCGACGCTATGTGCAGCGAAAGGGATATCCCTCCGTACGCGTCCTTGTGAAGATCGATTCGGCGCCCCCTCTTATACCCGGTAACCGACTCGTGGCCGAAGTAAAGCTGCGTCGTGCCAGCGTTCTCGAGTTGATCCTGTTTCCTTTTGACTGGTCAATCGCCGGCGTATCCGAGTAATCGGTTCGGCTTGATGCGCGGTGCCTCGAGGGCGACCGGAACGCCTCCTTCCGTCCGATCGCTGAAGACCTCGCTCGCCCCGGACAGGAGGTTTTCAACCGATTCGCCGGCCTTCATCACGCCTCGAACCCGCCTCAGACAGGCCACGTCCTCGAGGGGGTTTCCGTCCACGGCGATCACGTCGGCCAGATAGCCCGGCGCGAGGCGGCCCAGCCGGTCCGCCACACCCAGCATCTCCGCGGTATTCGTCGTCACAGCCCGGATCGCGTCCACAGACGAAACGCCCAGGTCCGCGAGCGCTCGAGCTTCCCGCCACAACGTCGCGTGGGTGCTGTCCGTCCCCAGGCAGACCTTCACCCCGGCCCGAAGGGCTTCCGGCAGGTGACGCGCCGTGCGTTTCCTGGCGCGCTCGACCCGCCTCCGCCACCAGTCCATGCGCCAGGTTTCGAAGGACTCGAATCCGACCTCCGGGTCAAAGAACAGTTGAAGGTTGGGATCGCTCAAGTAAGCGCCGGACTTCACGAACAGGTCGACGTCTTCCGCCTCGAGCAGATTGGCGTGTTCGATGCTGTCGATCCCGGCCTCCATCGCCCACCGCATCGCCGGGCCGCCGATTGCGTGCGCGGCAACCGGAACCCCCAGGTCGTGCGAGACGCCGATCGCCGCCACGATCTCTTCCCTCGAATAAGCCGCGATGTCCGTCAGGTCTCCGCGGAGGTAGTCCTCAAAGGTATCGCCGTCTCTCACGTTGGTGATGAACAGTTTGGTCCAGTCCGCGCCACGCGAAGCGTTCTCCCGTATCCGGGACCTCAGTTCCGTTGCGCCATCGGCCGGAAAGGACAGAAAGGGCGCTGTCCCATGGCCTGGACGCAGCGCCCGCACACACACCTTGAGACGGGGGCCCACCGCCTCTTTTCGTTCGATCGCCTCCTGGAACGGCTTTTCGACGTCCTCACGGTCTCCAAGCGTCCGCATCGTGGTGACGCCCGCGGCGAGGTCGCTCCGAAGGTTCATCGCCCCCCGAAGGACCGCGGTTGCGGTATCCAGTTTGAAGTGTACGTTCAGCGGTACGCGGAACCGGTTGTTGGCCGTAATGTGGGCATGGGCGTCGATCAGGGCGGGCATCACCGTCCAGGAGGACCAGTCCAGCGTCTCCCACGCAGGATCCACGCTCAGGGTTGCCGGCGCGCCCGCGCCGAGAATGCGCTCGCCGTCGACGATTGCGATCCCTCCGGGTACGGGCGCCTCTTCCGGATCGACGATGAGCAGCTTCGATTTGATCACGATCGGCATGGGCGGGCCGTAAGCAGTCCGTTGATAAAGACGCTCTGCAGGCGAGGCCGAGCCATTGAGGTCGAAGACAAGGCGCGCAACCGAGTCCCATCCTGCGATTCGGCGAGGGAGCGCTACGCAGTATATCGACCGCAAGGGCCGGCCGCAGCCCGGATGGGCTTTTTCAACGGGCTGTTAGGTCGACGACCGGCGTCAAACGCGCACCAGTTTGCGGAAACTGCGCATTTCTCTGGGCGGATCCTGCTGCGAGCCGAACGCGCTCCAGGACACCTCACCGACGTAGATGTCCCCTCGCGAGTCCACACCCACACCGTGCGGCGCCGTGAACTGCCCCGGACCCTCGCCGGCCCGCGGGTCGCCCAGGCGGGCGAGGCGTTTGCCGGTAAGGTCGTGAATGCTCACGCACGAGCCCACGTTGGGATAGGTCTCGTTGACCTCGAGCTGCGTGGGCAGTTGTCCGATGTAGACGAGGTCGCCGTCGATATGCAGACCGCAGGGACGGTGGAGATTGTTCCACTGTGTGAGATAGTTGCCTTCCCCGTCGAATACCTGCACGCGGTGGTTCTCGCGGTCGGCGATGTAGACTGAGCCGCGGCTGTCCGTACAGACGCTGTGCACCAGGTTGAACTGACCCGGATCCGTCCCGTAGTCTCCCCAGGAGGAAAGGTGTTCGCCTGTAGAGGAGTACCTGTGCACCCGCGCGTTGCCGTAACCGTCCGAGATATAGAGATCTCCGTTGGTCGGATCGAAGGCGACCTTGGTGGGCTGGTTGAACGGGCGCCCGCTCTGGGCCGGGGCGCCCTCGCCGGGGGTACCGATGACCATCAGCACCTCCCCTTCCAGCGTGCACTTTCGGACACAGTGCCCCTGGTCGTCCACGCAGTACAGCATGCCGTCGGGCCCCAGCGTCAGGCCGTGGGGTCGCACGAACAGGCCCTCTCCCCATGATTCGAGGTATTGCCCGTCCCGGTCGAACACGATGACTGGATGCTCACCCCTGTTGAACACGTAAACCCGGTCCTCGGAGTCCACAGCAACGTCCACCACCTCCTTGAACCGCCATCCGTCGGGCAGACGCGCCCAATCGGTTCGTTCTTCATACCGGTACTCGCCGCTGCCGACTAGCGCCATAGTGCAACCCTTTCGCCATGGTTGATGGGTGTTCCACCCCGCGGACTTCTGCCGGACGGCATCGCGGGATTCGTGTTGTTGCCACGATTTGAGCCACCGTTCGATCGGTGTGCAGTATACGCCTCCGTGCTCCGGGGTGTCAACCGGAACCGGCGCAGCCCGCGCGGGCCCCGTCGACGATTCAGGAGCGTGCGCGAATCCGTTACGGCACACAATTTCCTTGATTGCGAAAATGCGCGGAGCTATCTTCTGCCACACGAGGATTCGACAGACTCCGTATGTTACAATCCGACGAACTGACGGAAACCGCCTTCATGGACATCACGCCAGTACAGGTCGCCTACCGAGGTTTTCAGTGCGATCTTTCCAACGAGCGCATTCTGAATTGCATCCAGCGGGCGCTGAATGCGGGAAGGGTGAAGCGCCCCCCGTTCACGCGTTGGCCCGGAGGAGAACCGATCTCCGTCCAGATTGGCGAGTCCCACATGGCGAACTGGAGGCGCCAGTACGAAACAGGCGCGAACGTGGACATCCCCGCGGATATGACGGAAGAACTGAACGAAATCCTCGGCGTATCGCGTACGTAAACGAAATGGAAGGTTCTCCTCTCAGCCCCTTTATACAGAGCCATCAGATTTCAGTGGTCAGCCATCAGCAAGAAACGTAAAGCAAAATGCGGAAACCGAATTCAAAGTCCACATCTCCCCAAATTCCCTGCCTACGGCGTGTTCCTTTTGAAGCGACCAAAAGGAACCAAAAGTCGCCGCTGGGCGCGGGGCCTGCCATATGCATAGCGCGAATTGCCTCACGGGATACACGTGATCCCTTGCCCTGCATGCGAAAGAGGATATATCAGGATCAGGTGCTGGAGGGAACCGCGCGCTCTGCTTTGGAAGTGCTCTTGGATGGCATTTCGAGTGTCGATGCATTGGTATTCCGTCAGTGAGGAGCTATCAGCCATCAGCAGTCAGCAAAAGCGGTTCATGTTTGAGAAAATCGTCGGCAATCACAGATATCCCCACCGCCACGTGGGCAACCACAAGGGTTGACCCTACAAATTCACAGGCAGCGTGTCCGGTGGCGTGGGGGGTTTTTCCGTGCTTATCCGTCCATCGAATTTGGATTGGTACTCCTGAAGGATTGGTAGGCCACTCAATTCCCGTTTTCACCTCTGGGGTGATTCACGGAAAAACCGGCCCCCCGCCGAGGGGCGCCGTTCTTTTTGGCCCTTTTTCTTTGGCGAGAAAGAAAAAGGGCGTAACTAAAAGAAAAATAATGTGTTGTATAAAATCGTGGAGGATGGTCGCAGGCAAAAACCCGTGGTCTGCCTTTATGCCTCCGGCCAAAAGAAGAAAGCCGAATTATGCCCGTGATTGAATTCAAACGAGGCGGGTCATCTCTAACCTCTACGTCTTCCGTCTCCGCGCGTTTCTGGTACCGTCTTCCCATATTTCCTCTACTTCCCTATACACGATTTTCTACCTCCGATCCGGAAAAAGGAGACCGCAATGGACGACGAAGAGAGATATTTCTTCGACCTCAACGGCTATCTCGTGGTTGAAAACGCCCTCTCGTCCGAGGAAGTTGACGCGTGCAACGAAGCGATAGACCGGAACGCCGACCGCATCCGCGAGCGGCCGGAAGAACAATCCCTGTCGGGGAAATCCAGCACCCTCAGGGGCCAGCAGGGCCGCGGCGATCTGGGTGGCATGCTGACCTGGCCGAAGCCATGGTGCCAGCCCTTCCGGGACCTCCTGACCCATCCGAACATCGTACCGTATCTCAACGAACTGCTGCGCGAGGGTTTCCGCCTTGACCACGTGTACGGCATCATCATGCGGAAGGGCACGGAAGGACACGTGCTGCACGGCGGCGGAACCACGGACGACCTTACCCACTTCTACCAGTTCCACAATGGAAGAATGCGTTGCGGACTTACCGTTGTCGCCTGGATGTTCACGGACTGCGGACCGGGAGACGGCGGTTTTTCGTGCATACCCGGGAGCCACAAGTCGAACTATCCCACGCCGCGGGGCGTAGCCCTGCTGGACAGAGACATCGGCGTGGTGCGGCAGGTGGAGGCAAAGGCCGGCTCGGCCGTCATTTTCACCGAAGCCCTCACGCACGGCACGATGCCCTGGACGGCAGAACACCAGCGCCGTTCCATCCTGTACAAGTACTCGCCGGGGCCGCTGACCTATTCGAGAGTCCACGTGCCGGAGGGTGTGGCGGAAGTACTGGACGAGTTCACACCCGGGCAGCGCGCCGTACTGGAGCCGCCTTACCGCCCTGCGCGCCCGACCGTATCCACCGCCTGAGCGCGGGCAACCCTTCCATTCCCACCCACGGGCGCCGGTCCGCGATTCGAGTGAACCCGTGACGGGAACATGTAAACGGCCCCGGTCGTGTTTAGACCGGGGCCGTGAATCATTCCGATCCTCGTCTCTGGCGTCTACAGATAGTTTACGCCGTACCACAGCGCGGGAATCGGGAACACCTCCGCCAGAACCTCGCCCGCACGACCTCCCGACTTCAGCAGGGCCTCTTCGGCGCCCTCGAGCGTGCCGAATATCAATTGAACCGCTGCCCCCTGGTCAGGCGCCACCACCTGGTCGCCGCCATAGGAGAAGATCATCTCGTCTCCCTGCTGCCTGAAGACCAGGCTCTGCGCCTCCGTCTCACCGATTACTTCGGCGAAATAGGGGCGCATCCGCTCCATGAACTGCTCAAAGTTGATCAGCGTGACCGTCCCCGATGCATTGGCCGGCGTGCCGGTGAGACCCCTGGACTGAAGGCATTCCTGGAACCATCTGTCGCAGCCCATGACGTGGACGTTGAGCGACCGGAGATCCAGCTTCCGGATGATCTTTCCTAGCGCGCCGGTCAGGCACCGCCGGTTTCCCGACGCCTCCTGCACGCTTATGCTGTCTCCCATTGCGCTGGGATGCTGCACCATCACGTATCCGCGCATCATCCCAGCCTCACACACTTTGAACACCAGCGTGCGCCGGTTCATGACGAACCCGTCGAATGCGTGGGCGTAATCTGACGGCGGCCGCATCCACCGCACATGCTCCTCCCTGTAAACCGATGCCATCGCGGGCACGTCGTCCGGGGAGGCCTCGATCAGGTCCACGCCGGAGTCGTCGAAATCGCCGGCCCTTTCCGCGGACACGGAAAACTCCCAGTCGCGGCCCACGTACCGGCAGCCGAACCTGTGGTACATCTTGCGATAGCCGGAGACCAGCATGAAGTCCACGCCGTCCTCCCGGCAGACGCGCATCGTGTCTTCGAACAGGGCGGTTGCGTACCCCTTGCCGCGGTGCTCTTCGTACGTGGCCACGCCGCCCAGGGACGATGCGCGCACCGTGCATCCGAAGATGGATGCGTTCCGCCGAAGCGCGCCGATGTGGGACACGACCCGGCCGTCCACCACCACCACCCGCATTTCACCGGCGTGCGCCGGGGTGTAGAAGTGCGGGTATTCCTGGACCAGTCCGGGCCGGAACACGGTGTGGACCAGTTCGGCGAGGCTCTCGAATTCGTCGGGATGCAGGCTGCGCATGCCATCGCGCCACGAGGGTTCGGGTTCTCTGGGCATTCTGGGCTCCCTTCACCGGGGGACCGGCGGTCTCCAACGGTCAGTTTATCTGTCAACAGGGGTACCAAAAACGAACTCACCGGGTTGCACGTCAATCAGGGCGAACTCAGCCCGTCTCCCGCGCCGGTGTTTACGGTTTCTCGTGATCCATAAACCCCGGCACGCTGAAATATCGTTCCGCCGAATCGCAGATCACCGTGGCAACGCGCCGGCCTTCGCCCAACTCCTCCGCGACCTTGAGCGCGGCCCAGACGTTCGCGCCGGCCGAGATGCCGCTGAGGATGCCTTCTTCGGACGCGAGGCGTCTGGCGGTCTCGAACGCGTCGGCCTCCGTGGCGCAGATCACGCGGTCGTAAATTTCCCTGTTCAATACCTCGGGTATGAATCCCGCGCCGATGCCCTGGATGTCGTGAACCCCCGGCGCGCCGCCGGACAACACGCTGGAGCGTTGGGGTTCCACCGCCACCACCAGCAGTCCCGGCAACTCCGCCTTCAGGATCTCGCCAACGCCGGTGATCGTACCGCCTGTGCCCACGCCGGCCACGAACGCGTCCAGCCGCCCCTCCACCGCATCCAGGATCTCCCTCGCTGTTGTGCACCGGTGCACCTCGGGATTGGCGGGATTGGCGAACTGCTGCGGCATGAACGTGTCGCCGGGGGATTCCCGCGCGATGCGCATCGCCTCGTCCACGGCGCCCTGCATGTCCGCCGCTCCCGGCGTCAGCACGACCTCGGCCCCGAAGCTCTGCAAGAGGTCACGCCTCTCACGGCTCATGGAATCCGGCATGGTCAGGACCAGGCGATATCCCCTCGCCGCGGCCACCAGCGCCAGGCCGATACCCGTATTTCCGCTGGTGGGTTCGACGATCGTCATGCCCGGTTTCAGGCTGCCGTCCCGCTCGGCCGCGTCGATCATGGCGAATGCGATCCGGTCCTTTACCGAGGCCACGGGGTTGGAGGCCTCGATTTTAACGGCCACCTCCGCCATGCCCGGTTCCACGATCCGGTTCAGCCGGACCATCGGCGTATCGCCGATCAGTTCCAGGATATTGCCCGCCACCGCGTTGGCCAACGGCATATCGGTCCTTTCGAATGCTTCGATGAGGCCCGGTCACCGCCCTCGATCGCGCATTCTCAATCGGCACATATCCATCGATTACGCGTCGCGGCTTGCGACGGCCTCGATCGCCATCTTCCCCAGCCGCTGAATGTCTTCCGCGATCGTTTCGTCCTCAAGGTCCGCGGGGCCGCACCACCGGTATCCCTCGGCCTCGGAGGCCGCCACCTTGAGGCTGCCGCCCGTCACCCGCGCGAAATAGATCAGGTCGATATGCTGGTGGTCGTCTGAAATCTGTTCCAGGAGAATGCACTCGGGGCGGCTTAATACGTCCACCGTGCCCAGGCGGTAGCGGGGCGAAATCAGGTTCACCTCCAGACCGCACTCTTCACGGACCTCGCGCACGGCCGCGTCGCACGGCAATTCGTCCTCGTCGATATGCCCGCCCGGCGGAAGCCACAGCCTGAGCCGTTTGTGAAACAGCAACAACGTCCGGCCGTCCTGAACGACGAACGTGGTTGCGGTGAAATCACGGGTCGTCATCGTTCCCAATATACTCTGCGGTCGGGTTGGGAGCAAAGTCAAAAACGACCAGGATTAAGCAGGATTGGATCAGGATTAAGCAGGATTAAGGCAGATTCATGGACAGGGAAACCGACTGAATTCTTGCCCGCGATGTGAGTCATCGTGGAAGGGCCATACAATACCAGGATTGGCAGGATTGGAACACAATTAAGCAGGATTATGGCAAATGCGGGGAAACGGAAATCGACCGAATTCCGGGTCGGGATGTGAGTCATCAGAGAAGAGCCTGACAATATTCAGTAGTTTCGTTTTTGTGCTCTCGTGCCTTTATCCTGCCTATCCTGTTCATCCATGTAAAGTAGGTTTTTGCTTCTGGGGGCGGGTAGGGGGTATCGTCGATCCCGGACTACCAGATCGTCTGCGGATAGAAGGCCTTAATTCTTGAATCGGATGTCACGATCGGGCAGGCGTTGAGGCTGGCGGTTGCGACGATGGTGCGATCGGCAGGATCGCGATGGTCCCAATCGAGTACGAGGTTCCTGATCCATGTCCGGACGCATACGGGAAGGATTTCGACGCGATCGACCTGCTCCAGTCTGCGAGTGAATTCTCGAACGGTCAATGGGATAACCAATTGTTCTTTCGTTACTTTAATGCCGATTTCCCATATGGAGATGGCGCTTAGAACAATCCTGTCGGCATCGGAGATGGCCTGCGCCGCTGCCGTAGACAGCCGATCGCGATCCAGCGTCCAGAAGACAAGCGCCGAAGTGTCCAGCAGCACCATTATGCGTCCGCCCATTCATCGGTGGTTGGCAGATTGATGTCTTCGTTATACGTCACGTCGCCGCGTATGGCGCCGAAGACCTCTTCAACGGTCTTTTTTCGCAAAATAGGCTGAATACGCAATACCGGGCGACCGCGATCCGTGACAATCAGTTCTTCGCCTGAACGCTCGAGTTCCCGGAAGATACGGAGCATTTGTGCTTTCAACTTGCTCTTTGAGATGGTCTGCATGCGTTCCCCTCGATTGATATATGACTATAGTTATAACTATAGTCATCATACAGAAAAACAATAATCCTGTCAACGAATTTTTCAAAATCGAACGACAGGTCGAAAAGGACAATTGTGCGATCGAACTGCGATTTACTCTGATCGGGACAATGTAGGGGAGGAGGGGGAAGGAGGCACTCGGAATCCGGGCAGGGGACTGTCTTCGGCCTAAATCCTGCCTATCCTGTGCATCCATGTTTCGTACGTCTTTGCACAGGCCGATAGCCAGAACTTTGCGCAGACCCAACCGCCACCGGCATCAGTGTCATCTGCATCTACTCGCGCAGCCGGATGTTGATTTCGTCGACAGAAGCCGTGTCCAGGAACAACGCCAATTCCTTCTTCAGGTTTTCCCTGGATTCGGCTACGGTCTTTCCCTGGCTCGCGATGTCCAGCTCTGGGCAGAGCGCGACGTACCCATCACCCACGCACTCGATAACTGCCGTCAACTGCCTGCTCATCACCAACTCACGCAATCCCGACTCGAAAAATCAACATGGATTCAACTGCATGAAGGAGAAGCATCCCGGCTTGCCAACGATTCGAGCGATACCTGTATTATATATGATTATACGTGCGGTGGGTTCCCGGTTTTGTCCTGTCGATTCTTTGTATCTCCTATTGATGGTCTTTCGCTACCAACCATAGCCTACATGGATGGACAGGATGAACAGGATGAAACCAGAAGAAACTACGAAACTACGAAACTACGAAACTACGAAAACAGCGAGAGTCACAAAAACGCATTTATCCTGCCTATCCTGTTCATCCATGTTTCAGGGATCTTCGAGTTGATGTAGTTGTGCGCGAACAGCCTCAACGCGTCTGGAATGCGCCGGGCCAGCCGACGATGTACGTGGGACTTTGATTCGGAGCGAAGAAGTGTTAAATTTGGCTAATGATCATAGGGAGAAGAGTATGCATATGAAAAACCCTCCGCATCCCGGACTTTCGGTGCGTTACGATTGCCTGGAACCGCTTGGCTTGAGTGTCGCTGAAGCCGCGCCCAAACTCGGTGTCGGCCGTAAACACCTGTCCGATATCGTCAGCGGTCAGATTGGCATCTCTCCCGAGATGGCCATTCGCCTGGACAAGGCGTTCGGCGGCGGCGCCCAAACGTGGTACCGGATGCAAGCCGCGTACGATCTTGCAAAGGCCATGCAGAACGCAGACGAGATACGCGTCGAGCGTCTCGCAGCACACGAATGATGTCTGATTGTACATACCAATGTTCATCGTTCACCATGAACTCCCATCCGTTCACGCCCCGCTCACTCTCTCCCCTCCAAGTCGTCATCGTATTCAAGGAATCGCGCCAATGACGTTTGTTGGGTAATTCGTGGGACCTTGGGTTCCCGGATCGATCTTACCTATCCTGTGCATGCATATTTCGCAGATTCTTTCTGTCACTTTCAGACCATTAATCGACATCTTGACATTTACCACAATTTACTGTACATATGTGCAGCACTCGAATCGGATCCTATACGTTGTGCAGTAGTGTTCGTCCTTTCACAGATGAGACTGCACAGTGCTGATTTGCGATAATCGCAGTCGTAAATGCCTCTAGTCGGAACGTTACCTGATCGAATATCGTCGGTCATTTCAATCGTTGACTTGGACGTGCATTCCAAACATCTTTGCTGCCGGCTTATAGGCAGCCACGTTTCGAGATATAAAGTCAGATGTCGAACATGCGGGTTTACGTGGCTCATTCCATTTCCGTTTTCCCCCATTTCGAGTCGCTTCCAGACTAATTTACCGTATGAACAGCCCTGCACAACAGTCTGTTGAAGTCGGTTACGCGCTGTTATCAGAGTCTTCTCTGGTTGCCTATGATAGTACAGGATATTTCTGATTTTTTGCCAATCTTTCAATGAAACTCAAAGGCCGTCGTTCCACTGACGGAAGTCGACCCTAACATTAATCTCTGGTAGGTAACGTGGTAATGGAAACGGTTCATGCTGGATCTGAATGACTTGGCAAAAGGCTCCATCCCTGCTATTTCGCCCGCAGTCGGGACAGCCCTGGCAGAAGCTTGCGGCGTGTGTATGGAGTCGCAAGGACATCAGCAACATGTCCAAATTACCGTCCGAGGTTACCATGAAAGTCGGTACGCAGTTGTCTGGCCATACATTACAGAGCAGTCTCGTATGTCGTGGAACGATCCGGAGAACGCTACCGAATACGGCGCCGTGGGGATTGCGATATTGATCGCGAAAAAGCTAACGGGATACGAGATTATCAGGCAGTCTCGGAAGGGTACCGGTTTCGACTATTGGATGGGGATGGAATCCGAAGAGGGGTTTACGAACAAAGCTGGCCTGGAAATATCGGGTATTCGCAAAGGCGACGTAAGGTCGATTAAAAACAGGTTACGACAAAAGATACGACAGACTCGGCGGACTGAAAAATCCAAGTTGCAACTATTCGTCGTCGTCGTAGAGTTCGGGACGCCAGTTGCAGAGGTAAGAGAAGATGAGTGAGGTCGATAAATTCCACGACCAGGCAATGGAAGCGGCGTTTTTAGCTGATCAAGAACGACGTCGAGGAAATCAAGAGCGATCAGAGGGCTTGTTTGATCGGGCCCTGGACCTGGAACTCAAGGCACTAAGTGAGATGTCCGATCCGGTCGAGCCGACATATTCGATACTCCACCGTAGTGCGGGGTGGCTGGCGTTGGACTGCAACAAACCGCGACTGGCAGAACAGCTGGCCAGCAAAGCCCTTGCTGGCGAGCCGGATCCTCAAATTGCCGAGGAGCTGCGCGACCTGTTGGAGCAGGTTAACTTCAGGCGGCACCTTAGCCTTAGAGGAATATCACTGGGAGAGGGCGAAATCCAGTTGAGTCTTTCGGGGCAGCAGGTGGGTCTGGGTATGGTAAGTCAGGGTGAGTTTTTAGGTCGCATGGAAAACTCGTCAAAGATCATTCAACGTATCGTAGAACGCCGCAGCAAAGAGCCATTCAGGGAAAGAGGGCGACCCAAAAAGGATATAGCAGAGAATTACGAACTGTACGTTTCTACACCGAGGGCGGCCAGTTTTGCCGTCACTTTGAAGTTAGGCCGGCCAACCGGACAGCTATTCCTGCCAGGAGTATTGACCACAAATGACATACTAGATGAATTCATGGACTTAATGGAGATGGCAAGCCAATCCAGAGTTTCAGATATTCGGAATCGCATTTCAGACCCTGCGTATTTCAGGAATTTCATTGGCCTTTCGAGGAAGATTGCCCCTGACGGAGAACGTATCCGCCAGGTTGGTCTGACGACAGTGAGAAATGGATCGGAACGATTTGTCGACGTTTCTACGCCAGCGTCTGAATTTCCGCCAATACCGGACGTTGATTCGTCGCAAAAAGCCGACGCAGAACCGGTCGAGTTGAATGGGATACTGCGGTACGCGGACGCGACAAGCGATGCAAGCAACAAAATCAAGATCGTCAATGTACGAGGAAGGGCACAAGACATTGAAGTGCCGGAGGGAATGATGAACGACATTGTACGCCCTCTGTGGGCTTCCCAGGTCAGGGTGAAGGGTATACGGAGGGGGTCACGCATTGTACTGGAGGACATCTGGCCAGACGAATAGTTGATGATCTGAGATGGAAAACCCCAATGACTACCAGTCTGAAGGCGCCTTACAGCATCCCCGACCAGTCTTTTTGCAGCAAGTTGAAATAGAGAAGACGATGGCCGAGACAAGCCCAACGCAGGAACGCCGAAGTCCCCTGGACCATGTGGTACGTATGGCCCGTATCGAGGGCTTGGTCGAACAAATCGTCGTCCGTTTGGAGCGTATGGAAACAAAGATAGACGCGGTGGACGCCAAGATTGACGACAGCCACACGTCTCTGGATGGCAAGATCGACGCGAATCGCATGTCGTTGGAAGCGAAGGTCGACAGGCTGTATAGGTGGATGGTACCGTTGCAGATTACGACGATCCTGGCCATCGCTGGGCTTGCGATCAGGGCGTTCAGCGGCTAATCTCAAACATAGCCAGATCCGGAAACGGCCCTGCATTCGTCCTCGTGAGTGCGGGGCATTTTGATAATGTACTACGGTGGCTTTTCATCATCCGCGGGCTGTTTCGCGCTTTGCTGATCTGCCCGCTCGTCCCGCTTTTATGGTTTTCCGCCTTTATCCTGCCTATCCTGTTCATCCATGTTTCATGCTTTGCTTCTCTGATCTTCTCAGGATTCTCCCCATGCTTTCGTGAAAGTCTCCGGTTCGACGCCGAGCGCATCGGCCACGCGGTTGATATAGTTGAAAAAGCCGATGATCTGGACCGCGTCGTGGATGGCGCGGTCGTCGAAGCCAAGCTCGCGCAGCCCCTCGATGTCTTCGGCCGTTGAATCACGTGGATCCAGGCTGAGCTTCTCCGCGAAGGCGCACAGCGCGCGGTCGGCGGCCGGCAGATCGGCCTGGCGCCAGTCCGCGGCCAACTGATGCACCAGCCGGTCGGCTTCCTCGCCGTCCTCGACGTCGAACTGTCCGGCGACCTCGGCACGGAGGTCGTGGGCGTGCGAGCGAATTCAGTACACGCAATGGTTCGCGGCTGAGACCACCACGGCGAGCATCTCCCGCCGCGCGCGGCTGAGGGGCGAGGGGCCGTGCATCAACGTGCCGTAGAAATCCAGCGACGCCTTCATCGCCGGCGGATTCGGGCTCATGACGGAGACGATATTCCAGATCTTCCCGGCACGCTTCAGCGCAGCGTCATACAGCTTCTTCAACAGGCCGGTGGCCCTATCTGGTGGAATAACATCGATATACGGCATCGTAAGACCCCCTTCCCATCGCCAAAGTCAACACCATCAAACATGGATGGACAGGATGAGCAGGATAAAACCAGAAGAAACAACAAAAAAGCGAAGACTACAAAAAGCACAAACGGCACAAAAACGGGGCAAACCAGAACCGGTAAACATGGATCAGCTGGAAGGACTCGAAGTCAAAAGGCAAGGCAACTTATATGGATAGACAGGACCTACAGGATGAGAACCGTGAAAATCGAAAAAATCAGTCAAACCTACACATTAGATTTGCCACTTTTGTGCTACGGGTAGCAAACCCTGGTTTTCAACCTCCGCTGCATCGGCAAAGCTTGTCAAAGCGGACCTTGAACCTACCTAAACGTGGTCACTGAGCATGCCTGCATTGAGCTTGTCGAAATGTCGAAGTGCCCGTGTTCCGGCATCCGTTCGACTCCCTTGCACAGCCCTTCGCCGACCCTTCGACAACCCTTCGGCAGGCTCAGGACAACGGCTCAGGGAGCGGCTCCGGGCAAGGAGGATCACAGTGCTGTATACGCGCTACTATGCCTCGTCAACCACCGAGGCCCGAGTCGTGCTATGCCGGATTTTCGTGTTTGTCCCGCTCTTTGCTTTCCCGCCTTTATCCTGCCTATCCTGTTAATCCATGTTCCCATGCACCAATCCTCGATGGTCTATCCCTACCACCCGCCGACCTGTGTCCTGTCCACGATATCCCGCGTCAGGATCTCGAACGCCGCGCCGAGGCCCTCGAGGCGGGCTTCTTCGCGCTGGCCGGCGGCGCTGTAGATGCCGTATCCCTTCAGGCGCTTCTCCTCCCACAGCAGCTTCTTGTTCTTCACGTCGTAGCAACTTACGTCCAGGAAGACCGAGATCTGGAACTGGTCCTCCTGGCCGCGGTAGGTGAACGGGTCGTCCCTCACCTCCACGACGGTGCCGCGAAGCACGATGTCCGCGCGGTCTTCGTCCGTGACCCGCAGCGCCGCGTCCTGTAGGAACGCCTGGATCAGGCTGTCGGTGAGCGCCTGCTGGATTTCCGGCTCCAGGCTCTCGTTTTCCATCAGCGGAATGGCCACCGAGCGGAAACCGGATCCCCCGGTCGCCGACGTCGAATAGTACGCGCATCCGGCCAGCCAGAACATGATCAGCACCGCGCAGGGGAGGAGGGAACGCTTCAATCCGATTCCTCCGTCGTTTCCGACGCCGGCTCGTCCTTCGGCGCTTCCGCTTCCTCGGCTCCAGCGGCGTCGCCGGCGCTCTGCTCCGCGGACGCATCCTGCTCCGGCGCCTCGGCTTCCGTGCTCCCGGAGCCATCTTCGCCGCTCTCCTCCGCGGATGCTTCGGGTTCGGCCGTTGGCGCCTCGGCCTCATCGGCAGCCGCTTCCGTCTCGTCGGGTCCCTTGTTCGCTTCGTCGATGTAGTTCATTCTCAACTCGTACAGCGCGTGCTCCAGGAACTTTTTTTCGTTGTCGCTGAGGTTCCCCTTCGTCTTCGCCTGCAGCATGCCCAGGATGTCAATGGTGTTCTTCGCCTGGGAGAGGTCCCTTTCCACCTTGTTGGTGGCGGGGTTCATCACCTTGCCCAGATGCTGCCAGGCCGCGCCCTGAAACATCAGTACGATCTGCGTAAACAGAAACTCGTTCATCTGCTCCTGCGTGATCGGCTCACTTTCGGCCATGAAGATAACCTCCTTGTAATAATTGACTTAAACACTCCGTGGCGATACGACTATAGATGCGTGAGTCGCTAAGTGGGGAGACGTGAGACGTAAAAAGGAAGAAGGAAGAAGGGAGAGATCGCCTACGTTGTGAGGTTTCTTCTTATGCCGGAGGCAATCAGGAGAATACTATGGGGCATTGATTTCATCTACCGGCTCCCGTCTCACCTATACCCTCTAAAGGCTTTTTTCATCCGCGCCATCGCCGTCTCGGCGTTCGCCCAGCCGCGGACGACGTCCGTCTGCGCGTCGCCGCGTATCACGACCACGCTCGGGAATTCCCGTACGCCCATCGATCGGCGCAGGTTGAATCCCGCCTGCAATTCCGCCTCGATCTCAGGCGACCCGATATCCCGTTCGAACCGTTCCACGTCCAGTGGCGGTGAAAGCGACCCGGCCACCGCGGTCAGCGTCTCGATATCCGACGGATTCCGCGCCTCCCGGTAATATGCGCGCTGGATGGCGTCGAACATCTCGGCCACGGCGTCTTCACGCTGCGCCCTCGCCGCCAGCACGGCGCGGCAGGCGGGGTAGGTGGAACGGCGCGGTTTGCATCTGCGCCAGAAGTCCCAGTTGAACTCCGCCCCTGTCGCTGTTGTGACCTCCCGCCAGTTCCGCTGCACGTACGCGCGCGTTTCTTCGGGCATCGGATCGTCCGAGTCCTTCGCCAGCCCGCCCATCACGTACACAACCGGAACGGCCTCCGGAAGCGCCGAGATGATCTCCTTCAGCACCGGCCTGAAGCCCCAGCACCACGAACACATCGGGTCTGCCACGTAGTAGAGCTTCGGATCCATTTTTCGTCCCTTGGAAATTTTATCCCGGTGAAAGGACCGACAGATGCACGCGCATGACCTCAGACGGTCCGGAACGCGAAGCCGGGTTCCACGCCCTGAGGACCGGTACAAAATTAAAGACGCGTGTTGAAAAAGGCAAGCATATCGACCCTGTCCACGCCTGTGCAATACCGTTGCAATTCGCCGTTTCCGCGGCCCGGCGAAATCCGCTTGCGCAGGCGTATCGATTGTGCGTACCTTCACCCCCCTGATTCTATCGACTCCGTCTTTTGCGGAAAATCGTCAACGGATCCGCGAAATCGGGAAACACACAAAAAGGAGGTGGCCAGTGAACGTGGAAGTCACCATTAACGGCGAGCGCCACAGCCACGACGTGGAGCCCAGGCTGCTGCTTGTGCATTATCTGCGCGACGTCGTCGGCCTGACGGGCACCCACGTGGGCTGCGAGACCAGCCTCTGCGGCGCTTGTACCGTGATGCTCGACGGGCAGGCGGTCAAATCCTGTACCCTGCTCGCGGTGCAGGCGAACGGCGCCGAAATCACCACCATCGAAGGTCTGGCCGAGAACGGCGAACTGCATCCCGTTCAGGAAGGCTTCTGGGAGTGCCACGGCCTGCAGTGCGGTTTCTGCACGCCCGGGATGATCATCGCCGCCCACCAGTTGCTGGAACGCAACTCACGGCCCACCGAAGCGCAGATCCGGCGCGGCATCGAGGGCAACCTCTGCCGATGCACCGGGTACCAGCACATTGTCGACGCCGTCCAGTACGCGGCCAAAAAGATGAGGTCCTGAAAGGAGGTCTCCCATGCCTGTCGGTAAATCAGTAGGCGCCAGAATCAAACGCAGGGAAGATCCCCGGCTGATCCAGGGCCTTGCGCAGTACGTAGACGACATCCAACTGCCCGGCACGCTGCACGTGGCTGTCCTCAGAAGCCCGTACGGACACGCGCACATCCGCGGCATCGATACCGCCGCCGCGGCGGACCACCCGGGCGTGGTGGCCGTGGTGACCGGCGACGATCTCAAAGGCAATATCGGCACCATACCGTGCGCCACCACGGATCCCGAGGGCTTTCCGGGTATCCAGGTTCCCGAGCATCCGGTGCTGGCCCACGGTAAAGTGCGGTTCGTAGGGGAGCCCGTTGCAGCGGTCGTGGCGGACAGCGCCTACACCGCAAGCGACGCGGCCGAACTCATCGAGGTGGACTACGATCCGCTCGACGCCGTCAACTCGGCGGCTGCCGCGCTGAAAGACGGCGCGCCCATTCTGCACGAAGAATTCGGCAGCAACCAGGCCTTTACGTGGGCCATTGCCGGCGGCGACATCGACGACGCCTTCGCCCAGGCCGACCGCGTGGTCAAACAGCGATTCGACCATCAGCGCCTGGTGCCGAACCCGCTGGAGACCCGGGGCGTGGTCGCGCAGTTTCAACCCGGAGACGGCAAGCTCACCATCTGGTCCTCCACCCAGATCCCGCATCTGCTCAAAACCCAGCTCTCGGTCATTCTAAGCCGGCCCGAGCAGCTCGTGCAGGTCATCGCGCCCGAGGTAGGCGGCGGTTTCGGCTGCAAGCTGAACGTGTACGCCGAGGAAGCCCTGGTGGGTCACCTCGCGATCCAGCTCAAGAGGCCTGTCAAGTGGATCGAGAGCAGGCGTGAGAATTTCCTGCACACGATCCACGGGCGCGACCAGGTGGGCGACGTGGAGATTCCCGTCAAGAACGACGGGACCATCCTGGGCCTCAAATACACCGTTGAGGCCGACGTGGGGGCCTACTACCAGTTGCTTACGCCGGCCATCCCCACGCTCACGGGGCTGATGCTCTGCGGTTGTTACAAGTTCCAGAACGTATCGATGGAGCTCGTTGCCGCCTTCACCAACAAGATGGCCACCGATGCGTACCGCGGCGCAGGAAGGCCGGAAGCCACGTACCTCATCGAGCGAATGCTGGACTGCGTGGCTTACGATCTGGATATGGACCCCCTCGAGGTCCGGCGCAGGAACTTCATCGGCAAGGACGAGTTTCCCTTCGAGACCGGTACGGCCGTCGCCTACGACAGCGGCGACTACGAGATCGCGCTGAACAAGGCGCTGCGGAAGATCGACTATGAGGGTTTCCGCAAGGAACAGGCCGAAGCCCGCGAACAGGGCCGGTACCTCGGCATCGGCTTCTCCACGTACGTGGAGATCTGCGGGATGGGCCCCTCGGCCGCCATGCCGGCGGGCGGCTGGGAGAGCGGCACCGTACGCGTGGACCCCACCGGCAAAGTCACGGTTCTCACCGGCGTCTCGCCCCATGGCCAGGGCCAGGAGACCACGTTTGCGCAACTCATCGCCGACGGTCTCGGGGTGGACATCGACGACGTGCGGATCATCCACGGCGATACGGAAGCCGTGCAGTACGGTATCGGTACGTTCGGCTCGCGCGCGACCGCGGTGGGCGGTACGGCCATGGTGATGGCCATGGAAAAGGTCAAGGAGAAAGCCATCAACATCGCCGCGCACCTGCTGGAGAGCAATCCGGACGACATCGTGGTCGAAGACGGCAAATACGGCGTCAAGGGGTCGCCCGATCAGGGCGTGACCCTGGCGGACATTTCCATGGCCGCCCACGGGGGCGTGAATCTGCCTCCGGATACCGAGCCGGGCATGGCTGCCACGCACTTCTTCGAACCGTCCAACTTCACCTACCCGTTCGGCACCCATATCGCCATCGTGGAGGTGGACGCGGACACCGGCGAAGTGGACATCCTCCGGTACATCGCCGTCGACGACTGCGGCCAGATCATCAACCCGATGATCGTCGAGGGGCAGATCCACGGGGGTATCGCCCAGGGTCTGGGCCAGGCGCTGTACGAAGAAGCCATCTACGACGAGAGCGGACAGATGATCACCGGTTCGTTCATGGACTATGCCCTGCCCAAGGCGCATAATTTCCCGCGCTTCGAACTCGACAACACGGTCACACCTTCACCGGTGAACCCCATGGGCGTCAAGGGCGTGGGCGAGGCGGGTACCATCGGCTCCACGCCGTCCATCGTCAACGCGGTGGTGGACGCGCTCAAGCCGTTCGGCGTGCGGCATGTCGACATGCCGCTGCGTCCCGAAAAACTCTGGAAGCTCATGCAGGGTTAGCAGCCTGCCCGGACCGTCAGGGGCGCGGCAACCGGATGATGAACGGGTGAGCGCGCTCGCGCGGAAGTCCAATATTCGATACGTGGAGAGATGACAATGATTCCCAGCCCATTCGACTATCATGCGCCGAAGACCCTGAGAAAGGCGCTCAGCCTGCTTCAGGAACACGGCGGCGACGCAAAGATCCTGGCAGGCGGCCACAGCCTCATCCCGCTGATGAAACTGCGGTTCGCCTCGCCGGCAACCCTCATCGACCTGGGGGGCATCACGGGTCTGCGGAAGGTCGTCGCCGGAAACGAAACCATCTCGATCGGCGCCCTGGCGACGCACTACGCGGTGGAGAGCCACCGGCTTCTGAAGTCCAGGTGCGGCCTGCTTCCGGAAACGGCATCGGCCATCGGAGACGCCCAGGTGCGCAATCGGGGCACGGTCGGCGGGAGCCTGGTCCACGCGGACCCGGCTGCGGACTGGCCGGCGACCATGCTGGCGCTCAACGCCCAGCTGGATATCTCCGGCCCCGGGGGCGAGCGGAGCGTTGCCGTCGGCGATTTCTTCGAAGACCTGCTCACCGTCGCCATCGGCGAAGACGAAATCCTCACACAGATTCGGATCGCCACACCGCCGGACAACTCGGGCGGCGCGTACGTCAAGATGCACCAGTCCGCCTCGGGATTCGCCATCTGCGGCGTTGCGGCGCAGGTCACGCTGGACAACGGCAACTGCGCGTCGGTCGGCATCGGCGTCACCGGCGTATCGCCGGTGGCCTACAGGGCCTCGGCCGCTGAAGCCGCGCTGCAGGGAGGCCCGCTGAACGACGATACGATTGCCGCGGCAGCCGGGAAGGCGGCTGACGGCGTCGACGACTTTCAGGAAGACCACCACGCCTCCGGCGACTACCGCGCCCATCTGGCCGGGGTCTTCACGCGGCAGGCGCTTGCGAGGGCTGCCGAGCGCGCGGCCTGACCGCCGCCTCAAATCGATTCGAACGCTAAACGCGTGCGCCCGGTTGATGCCGCCGGGCGCACGTACTCGCGTACCAACCCCCGGTTAGGAGGCGTTCTTGAAGATCAAGGGTACGCACACCATCAACGCGCCGCGACAACGCGTCTATGAAATGCTCACCGACCCCGAGGCCCTCGCCAGGTGCATACCCGGCGCCCGGAAGCTGGCGCTTGTGGGCGAGAACACGTACGAACTGGATATAAACGCCGGGGTGGGGCCCATCAGAGGCAGTTACAGCGGCACCGTCCGCTTGGAAGACCTGAACCCGCCCGAATGCTATCGGATGATCGTCGACGCGAAGGGCAAGACCGGATTCGTCAGGGGAGAGGGGAGGATCGACCTCGCCGCCGAGGGAGACGGTACTCAGGTCACCTACAGCGGCGACGTGCGGCTGGGCGGGCCGGTTGCAGCGGTGGGCCAGCGGCTGCACCTGAGCGTCTCGAAGATGATGACGCGTCAGCTCTTCGGTGCCATCGAGGCCGAGGCCAGAGCCGCTCCGGGCGAAACCGTAAAGCACGGCGTCCTGAGGGACTATCTCCGCGGCAAGAAGCCGGGGGCCGGGCAGTAGCGATCCCTGTCAGGCACGGCTGGGACGATCCGTACACATCCGAATTCCGCGACCCGAACCGGATCCACGTATGCCCCATATCGACTGGAACGACGTCCCCGTCAACGAACTCGCGCCAGGCGTGCGCATCCGCGCGCCCTACGGCGAGAATCTCATGATCTCCCTGCTGGAAATGGATGAGGGCGCGGTCGTGCCGCTGCACCATCATCCGCACGAGCAGGGCGGGATCATGCTGGAGGGACGGGTCGAACTGACCATCGGCGACGTCACCCGGACGGTTGAGAAGGACGCCGCCTACCTCATCCCGCCCAACGTGCCGCATCGCGCGGTCGCCGTGGACGGCCCCGCCGTCGTGCTGGACATCTTCAGCCCTGTCAGGGAGGACTACGTGGAACTGGGCAACCGCTACATCCCGCCCGAAGACCGAACGGGATAGAGACGCACGTCACTGGGTCGATGAGATCTAATAGAAAAACAACAGCGGGTCGGGATTCAATCCCGACCCGCTTTTTCATGCAATTGTATAGACATTATAAAAACCAAATCCAAATCTCCCCAAATTCCCTGCCTACGGCGAAATCAGCTGTCAGCGATCAGCATTCAGCCGTCAGCAATGAGCGGAAACCGAATCAGGTGACGTCTGCGTTATCATGCTGAACACCACGCATGGCGCAGACCTCTCTCCCCGGCCCTCTCTCCTAAAGGAAAGAGGGAGAAAGGCAGGTCTCGCCCAATCCATGCATTTCACATCCGGCGACCGGGGGTATGGGGGGTTTTTCCGTGTTAATCCGTACAACACCGGAGCTTTGGTACAGCAGAGGGACGTGAAGGCCACCCGAATCCCAATTTCACCACTGAGGAGATTCACGGAAAAACCGGCCCCCTGCCGAAGGGCGCGCTTCTTTTTGGTCCTTTTTCTTCCGCGCATAAGAAAAAGGACGTAAATAAAAGAAAATTAATGATTTGATTCCAAGAATAGCGACATGTATTAAGCAAATCCATCTTTCGTCTTTCTCTTAAAAATCATGCCTACGGCGTGTTCCTTGAAAAACCGGGAGAGGGGAGAGATTGCCTGCCTTGTGAGGTTTCTTTTCGTGCCGGAGGCAAAGAGGGTTAAAATGCCGGGCAAGGATTTCTTCTCCACTGGCTACGGCGTCCCTCTACCTTCTACCCGGTTTTCAGCGGCTGTAGGATTTTACGCGAAAAGCCCCTCAGGAAGACCCTCAAGTCGTCCAGATACGTATAGAACAGCGGCACGACGAAGAGCGTCAATATCGTTGACGATAACAGGCCGCCGATCATTGTGATGCCGAGCGGGGCATAGGGCGTTCCGAGCATCGTCGCCGAGCCCGCGGCCATCGGGAACAAGCCGAAGATGGTGGTGAACGTGGTCATCAGGATGGGCCGGAACCGGTTGAATCCGGCCTCCTCGATCGCCTCCGTTCGGCTCATGCCGCCCACCCTCAGCCGATTGATCATGTCCACCAGTACGATTGCATTGTTCACCACCACGCCGATCAGCAGGATGATGCCCATTTGGGCCATTTTACCCATTACGGTATTCGTGAGGAAGAGGCCCCAGTACACGCCCAGAAACGCGAAGGGGATTGACAACAGTACCGCAAACGGCAGAACGAACGACTCGAACAGCACGCCCATCAACAGGAATACGCAGGTGATCGCCATCGCGATCGCAAACGACATCGTGTCGTCGGTCTCCTGGAACCTGGAATAGGTCTCTCCCTTGTTCCAGGAGTATCCGCGAGGCATGGCGAAGCCTTCCATCGCGCGGTCGATTTGTTCCCACAACCCCTTCAGGTCCTCCTGGGTTGTGTACGCCCGCACGCGCATCCGCATTTTTCCGTCCTCGCGTCTGATGTTGCCGCTGCCTTCCGTTATATTGAAGGTCGCGAATGCCGAGAGGGGAATCTGGGCGCCGGTATTCGAGTGAAACGGAAAACTCTTGAGTTGGGCCAGCGTCTGGCGGTCGTCTTCGTCCATGAAGAGCCGGACCGAAATCATCCGGTCTTCACTGTGGTACGGCGCCAGGTTGACGCCGCGAAGCTGATAGGAGATGCTGCGCCCGACGGCCCGGGCGGAAATCCCATACGAATGAGCCTGTTCCTTGTTGATGAGCACCTGCACCTCTTTGTCGGCAAACTCCAGGTCGCTGTCCACGCTGACGACGTCCGGAATCGCCTCCATTCGTTGCCGTACGGCCTCCGACAGCCGCCCCAGCAGATCGATGTCCTCTCCGTAGAGATAGACCGAGACCCCCGGTTCGCTGCGCCACCGCGTCTGGACCATTACCCGCACGCCGACGAATTGCGGAATGTGTTTCTTGACGTCCTCGATCACCTCGGCTCGCGTCATCCATCCCTTGACGGGAAAACCGGCCTTCTTTCTGACACTCTTGTAGAACTGGTACCACCAGTTCCGGTTCGGCTCTTCTTTCAGATACACCCGGATAAAACCCCGGATAACGCTGCTTTGTCGCCAGTAACCCAGCCGCACCGTTTCAATCCGGTAGGTTTCCCGTTTGCTGTCCAGGAATTCCTCGATCTGGGTCGCGATGCGTTCCATCTCCGCACGCTTGAAAAAGGGCGGGGCATTGAATCGAATGAAAAATTCGTTGTTCACCCGTGCGCGCCCGGTGGTTTTCTTGACGTTCGACGCGGGATAGAAAACGGAAACAAACAGGATGATGATGATCAGCGAAGCGTCCCTCCGGTGCGTCAGAATCCACCGCAGGCCGCCCTGGTATCTGCGCCGCATCCACCGGACCGACCCCGGGTCCTTCCTTGTCGCGTGCCTGCCGAGTACCTTCGCCGCAAGGGGGATGAAGATCAGCGCCACGAACAAAGAGCCCAGCAGCGACACGACCACCGGAATGCCGACCCTGGTGAGTTCAAAGGTCAGTCCGATGTCGCCCGTCATAAACATCAACGGCATGAAGACCACCACCGTGGTCAGCGTGGCCATGGAGATGGCCATGCCCACCTCGCTGGCCCCGGTAACGGACGCCTCGTGCGCATTCAATCCCTTTGCGCGCATTCGATAGATGTTCTCCACGATCACGATTGCATTGTCCACCACCATGCCCATCCCCACCATCAGGCCCATCATGGTCAGCAGATTCAGCGACCAGTCCAGAAAATAGAGCACGGAAATCGTCATCATGATACACAGTGGTATCGACAGGGTGATGAGGGCCGTCATCCGGACCGCGCGGAGGAAATAAAGCAGGATCAGGGAGGCGAACAGGGCGCCCCAGATCGCGGTCGTTCGAATATTGTCTATCGAATCGCGCACCGCCCTGCCCTGGTCCCACATGACGTTGAACTGTGCACCGGTTTCCTCGGCGATCCGTTTCAGTTCCTCCTTCACCCGGACCGATACGTCCACGACGTTGGCGCTCGACTCCTTGTACACGTCCAGCCCCACCGCTTCCTTGCCGTTGATTCGCCAGGACCCCAGGCGCGGCGGCATTCCGAACAGTACGCCTCCGACGTCGGACACACTGACGGGTCCCACCCCGTTCGACCGCTGGATAGGAATCCGGCGGATCTCGTCCATGTCCCGATACCGCGCCAGGGAGCGGATGAAGTACTTCTTGCCGCCCTCGTGTACGTGACCGCCGGCCAGCGCGAAGTTCTCTCCCTGCAGCGCCTGCACCACGTCGGCGGGCCGGACGCCAAGCGAACGCATGCGCTCCTGCAGCACGACGACCGTGATCTCTTTCCTGAATCTCCCCCAGAAAGAGATTTTCGCCACCCCGTCGATTCGCTCCAGACGCCGCTGAACCCTGTCTTCAATGAACGACTGGATATCGTCCAGCCCCTCGGGCGGGGCCACCCCCATCCATATAATCTCCTGGTCGGTCTCCTCGTTATACTTCCAGACGCCCGTCCTCTCGCGCTTCTCCGGGGGCAGTTCCAGTTTCAGCCGGTCCAGCCGGTCCATGACCTGGTTGTAGGCCAGAGACATGTCCGTCTCCGGGCGAAACCTCAGACTGGCGTTCGCCCAGTCCTTACCGGCCCAGGTGCGCATTTCGCGGAGGTTTTTCACCGTGCCCAGATACGACTCGAACAGCCGGCAGATTTCCTGGTCGTTCTCCTTGGGCGACGTGTCCCGGCTGTCCACCCACACCCACAGCCGCTTCCACTCCCACCCTGAAGGAAAGGCCTGCAGGCGTATCTTCGAGTAGGATACGCAACCGATGACCAGCAGCGCCACCAGGCACATGGCCACCGTCACCGGCCTGGTTATTGAAAACCGTGGGAGAAGCGCTTGTCGATCCTTCACGTGAAGCTCCTGCATGAGTCAGAATAGAAAAACAGGTTCATCAGAAGCGGTACTGGTAAAAGATACACATCCGGCGTATCGGAAAGCAAATATTCAATTCAAATCGGGTGGGGACCACTCCGACGGAGCTATCAGCGACCAGCCGTAAGGTGTCAGCAAAGAACGAGAAGCAAAGTGCGAAAACCAAAGGCAAGATCAAGAGAACCCCCTCCATCCATCCCCGCAGACCTCTCTCCCCGACCCTCTCTCCTACCAGGAGAGAGGGAGAAAAGGCGGTTTTCGCTCTGTCAATGTATTTCACAACTGGCAACCGGGGGTACGGGGGGTTTGTTCGCGGCAAAGGGCCGCCGCTCACCAGCAGCCTCGGACGCGAGAACCACGCGTCCCCTGTTGTTCCGATAAATCATTGGAACAACAGGTCACCCGCTTCGCGGGCGGAGGCAGGTTCTCCGTGTGGATCCGTCCATCGCATTCGCACGGGCGCAACTGAAGGGTTAGCAGGCCGCCCTATTGCTATTGGCGCCTCCGGAGTGATTCACGGAAAAACCGGCCCCCTGCCGAATCGCGTGAGTGGAAAAAGGACGTAAAAGAAAGAAAACAAAGGATTTATGAGAAAATTCCAGTATGCAAATGCCATACCTGTAGTTTGCCTGTCTACTGTCTATACGAAATCATGCCTACGGCGCGTTCCGTAAAACCGGGGAGACGGAAGCCGGGAGCCGGGAGATGACGTCCTTGCCCGATAAGTTCCTCCTGTTTGCCTCCGGCATGAGATGAAACCTCACACAGCAGGCGATCTCTTCCCTCTACGTCTACCCACGCTTCCTTTCTGCCTTGACTTAAATCGGATGGACGATGAACGCCGAATTCCCTCTTTCTCCTTGACTTAAATCGTACAACATCCTATTTTCTCACCCAAAGCGATGACGGAGGAAAGTAGGCCGTCTCCAACCGGAAAGGGAGGGGGCGCCCCGGACTGAAAGCGCCCTCGCGGCATGAACGGCCGAAGTTCCCTCTCGAGCTGCAACGCTGAATGCGATTGCCGGATTCGGCCCCTGGCCTGAAAGACGTTCGCGGCAATCGTTACTAGGCGAAGCCGGTGACTCCCGCCGACAATGGAGAGGGGCGGTTGTGGCCGCCTGAAGAGCGGCGCCTGCAAGGCGCAAATAGGGTGGTACCGCGGAAGACGTCACGTCCTTTCGTCCCTATGGGGATGAAAGGATTTTTTCGTATCATTTGCGGTCCGAACGCATTGCCGCCGGATGTCTCGGCAATTTCAAGCCTTGATTCCAGGGAGCAAACTCGTGAATCAGCCGATCGACCTTTCGTCCCTTCACGCGCTCGAAATCAGGACGCTGCGCGCCTTCGAGCCGCGTGAGGACCACGAAATCACCGACGCCGCACTGCCGGAAGCCGCGGGCATCGGTCCCGGCCAGAGCCGGCGCGCGCTGGAATGGCTGCGTTCCAAGGGACTCATCGAAATCGTCTCGGAAGCCACGGTCTCCACCGTCAGCCTGACCGGATCGGGCGTCGAACACGCCCGCGCCGGCGCGACGCCCGAAACCGCGCTGCTGGTCCGGGCCGGGGAAGCGCCCGCGCCAACGCTCAGGGAACTGCAGGAAGACACCCGCTTTGACAGGGGCGAGTGGGGAAGCGCGTTCGGCGGGCTGAAGGCGGAGGGTACGATCCGTCAGGAGGGCGCGACGATCCGCATCGCCAATCCCGAAAGGGCCGCGTTCTACGTGGAGAGGCTGATACCCGGGCTCTTCGGGCGGCTTCAACGGGCCGGCGACGGAGCCGGGTTGAATCTCGGCGACTTCACGGAAGAGATCCAGTCATATATCCGGGCGCGAACCAGCAAGCGCGGTAAGGGAAGGTCGGCCGTCCGCATGGACGAACGCCTGGAGCGCACGTACAGACTCACGTCGCCGGGCGTCCGGACGTTGGCGAGCATTCTGGAGAACAATCTGACCGGCGAAGAGGTCTCGCGCCTGACACCGGGAGTGATCCGGTCCGGGGCCTGGAAGAATGTATCGTTCCGCCGTTACGACATCAGCATCAAGCCCCCGCGTATCGTCATCGGCCGTCTTCACCCCTACCGCGCCTACCTTGACGGCGTGAGGCGCAAGCTGCTCTCGCTGGGATTCGAAGAAATGAAGGGGCCGCTGGTGGAAACCGAATTCTGGAATATGGATGCCCTGTTCATGCCGCAGTTCCACGCGGCGCGCAATATCCATGACGCCTACTACGTAAAAGATCCCGTTCGTTCGAAAGCGGCCGAAGAACCCTACTTCTCGAAAGTGGCCGAAGCCCACGCCAACGGCGGCGACACGGGCTCCCGCGGCTGGCGGTACGAATTCAGCCCCGCGCGCGCGCGACGTCTCATCCTGCGCAGCCAGGGAACCGCCCTGTCGGCACGCACGCTTGCTTCGGGGCCGGACATCCCGGGGAAGTACTTCGCCGTTGCGCGCTGTTTCCGGTACGACGACGTCGACGCGACCCACGCCGCCGACTTCATCCAGGTGGAGGGCATCGTTCTGGGCGAGCGCATCAACTTCCGGAGTCTGCTCGGCCTGCTCAAGCTCTTCGCCCTGGAAATCGCGCAATCGGAGGAGTGCCGCTTTGTTCCGGACTATTTCCCGTTCACGGAGCCGTCGGTCGAACTACAGGCGAGGCACCCCTCGCTGGGCTGGATCGAATTCGGCGGCGCCGGCCTCTTCCGGCCCGAGCTCACGCGCCCCCTGGGCGTCGACGTTCCCGTCATCGCGTGGGGACTGGGCATCGACCGCATGGCGATGGTGGCATTGGGGATCGACGACATCCGCGACCTTTTCAGCACCGACCTGGATCTGATCCGGAACGAGCGAGAGAACATGCGGGCGGCGGGGTAACGGATAAAGGAGCGTGAATGCCCACGATTAGCGTCATCAGACAGGACCTCGAGCGACTCGCGGGCCGGAAGTACGACCTTCCCGAACTCGAACGCGCACTGGAGGCTGTCAAAGCCGAGGTCAAGGTCGAGGACGACTCCCGGTTGAGGATTCAACTGAAGGATACCAACCGTCCGGATCTCTGGTCGTCCGAGGGGGTCGCCAGGCTGCTCAGGGGGCATCGGAACGGCAGGCACGAGTCCTATCCCTTTTTCGAGGAATCCGCGACGGACCTGGAACTGCGCGTCGATCCCTCCCTGATTGGCATCCGGCCCTGGATCGCCGCCTTTGCGTGCAGAGGGATCGAGGTGGACGAGGCGGCCCTCGAGCAGCTCATCGAAGCCCAGGAAAAACTGGCGGAAGGATACGGGCGCGGTCGAAGCGCCGTGGCCATTGGCATTTACGACGCTTCCAACGTCGTGTTTCCCGTCAACTTCGCCGCCGCCGACCCGGATACGGCCCGCTTTGTCCCGCTGGGCATGGAAACGGAACTGACGCTTCGGGAAATCCTGAGCGAACACCCCACCGGGCAGACCTACGCGCATCTGCTCGAAGGCTTCGGCAGATTTCCCCTCATCACCGACAGCAGGGGCGACGTCCTCTCCATGCCTCCCGTGATCAACAGCCGGAACCCTGGCGCCGTGGCGGTCGGCGACACGTTTCTCTTTTGCGAGGCCACCGGCACCGAGCTCGACGCCGTACTCCTTTCGGTTTCCATTATGGCCGCCAACATGGGGGACCGCGGCGGGCGCATCCTGCCTGTCAACGTCGTCTATCCGTACGATACGCCGCGCGGGCGGGAGATCCTGTGCCCCCTGGATATGACGGTACCGGTGGAAGTCGACCTGGACGACCTGCGGCGCGTCGTCGGCGGCGGAATCGACAACGCAAGCATCGAAGCCGCCCTGGCCGCCATGGGATACCGGGACGTCGGGCTCGACCCCACCCGCGTACGGGCGCGGCCGGCGCCGTACCGGGACGATATCCTGCATCCCGTGGACCTCATCGAGGACGTGATCGTGGCCGTGGGCTTCGACAGCTTCGAACCCGAATTGCCGCGCGATTTCACGGTGGGCAAGTCCGCGCCCGAGGAAGACCTCGCGGACCGCATCCGCGGCCTGATGGTCGGATGCGGGTTTCAGGAGCTCTTCCTGCCCATTCTCTCGTCGTGTGTTGACCTGACGGAACGAATGCGTGACACCGAAGCCGCGATCGTCGAGATTTCCAACCCCATGTCGGACAACTACAGCGCGGTCCGGAACGCCCTGCTGCCCGGGCTGCTCCGCGTGGAAGGGGCGAGCCGAAAGGCTCTTTATCCCCACCATGTCTTCGAGGTGGGCGAGGTCTCTGTCGTCGCTCCGGACGACCTGTACGGCACCCGCACCGAAATCCGCCTCGCGGCGCTGGAGGCGCACGCCGAGGCCAATCTCTCGGGAATTCAAAGCCGGCTCGAAGCCATTGCCTACTACCTCGGATTTGATTATGACCTCACGCCTTCGGAGCATCCCACTTTCCTTCCGGGACGGGCCGGGGAAATCCGGGTGGGTGGCGAAAGCTACGGCATCATCGGCGAAGTCCATCCCGAAGTCCTGGAGCACTGGAGCGTATCGGTACCCGTGAGCGCGTTCGAAGTCAACATCGATATCGCGGGAGATCAACGCTGATTGATGCCGGGCGAGAGGCGGGGATCGAAACACAGAAACGGGTTACGCCAGATTGGCGTAACCCGTTGTTTTTCTGGTGCCGAAGGGGGGATTCGAACCCCCACGAGCACAAGGCTCACTGCGCCCTGAACGCAGCGCGTCTACCAGTTCCACCACTTCGGCACATGCGCCCGGGGTCCGGGGCCGGAACCCTCAGACCGAAATCTAAATATATATAACCGCTTTGAGGTTGTCAAGATTCCCCGGCCGCGAACAGGCTCCGGAACCCTTCGGGCATCCGCTTCGGTTTCCGGGTGTCGTAGTCGAGAAAGGCGATCCCGGTCTTGGCACGGGCGACTTCGCGGCCCGTGGCCCCGTCGGTTATGCGGTAGAAGATGTCGCATCCGATGCGGCTCATTCCGTCAACCGCGACTTCGAAAGTCAGCGTCTGACCATAGAAGGCTTCGGACTTGTACTGGATGACCGCGTCGACCATGATGATGCCCACCCCGTCCACGTTCAGTTCGCTGTAGCCGTGGCTTTCGAGGAATCGCACCCGCGCCTCGTGGACGAGGGAGAGCACGGCGTTGTTGTCCATATGCCCGCCGTAGTTGATGTCGGAGATCCGAAGGCGGATATCGGTGGCGTAGACGAAGGTTTCAGGGAGCTCGAGTTTGACGCGGGACATGACGGGAGTAGTGGCGTGTCCTTTCAGCTCTTTAACTGTCCGAGTACGGCCCCTTGTTGTGTCTCAGGGCAGCGTCAGGCGCCAGACGTCGTTTACCACCGGCCAGGTATTGCCCGCGACAACCCAGAGGCTGTTCCGGAATACGTAGCACGTGGATTCGTGACGCGGCGAAAAGCGGGTCCGGGGCTTGAACTCGTGCCAGTCCCGGCCGTTATCGGTGAACCAGACATCCCCCAGGTTCGTGGAGTTGACGTTGTCGTACCCCCCGATGATCCAGAGCCTGCCCGCGTAGACTTTCGGAATGAACCACATCCGCGGCGACCACGGGGCGTGTTCGAGCACCCGAGTCCAGTTGACGCCGTCCTCCGAAGACCAGACGTCGTTGAGGGTGGTGTAGTCGGGATAGCCTTTCTCCGGCGGATCGTTGGGCTGGACTCTGCGGCCGCCCATCACCCACAGCCGGCCGTCGTACGCAGCCACGGCGGTTGCGGACCGCTTTCCGTACGGGGCGTCGGTCGCGGCGCGGATCCACGCGATGCCGTCATCGGTGCGCCACACGTCGCTGCCGCTGCCGAGTTGCCACATCCGGTCGCGAAACACCAGAAGTTCGCCGTAACCGCGCGAACCGAAGGGGGTTTCTTCCAGAACCCGGGACCACTCAAGGCCGTCCGGGGAGTTCCAGACGCTTCCCTTCACCGCCCAGATGCGGTCCCTGTAGACCGTCATTTCGCTGTAGCCGTCGTACGGCGTGGCTTCGCTGACCAGATGCCAGCTGACGCCGTCGGATGAATTCCAGAGGTCCCGGGTGAGGATGCCGGCGTGGTAATAGGCATTGCTGATCCAGAGCTTGTCCTGGAATACGACGTCTTCGGAGGTGTCGCGCGGCGAGAACGGCGCGTTGTGGACCAGATTGATCCAGTCCCCGGTTCGGGTGGCATTGACGCCGGACGTGTTGATGCGCAGGCTGGCCACGGTAGGTATTTCCACCTGAGCGGGTCCCTTCCAGGACCGTCCGGGGAAGAACAGGAGCCGGCCTCCGTCCGCGGTGATTTCATACCCCGGATCGTCCTCCAGTTCCAGCAACGTGCCGCCGTCTTCAAGGTGCTGCAGGCCCTTTATCTTGTGGCCGTACGTGAATCCGTCGCCGTCGGTGACAACGGCGGTGAGGCCCACGAGGTCCACGCCGGTTGGCAATTCGGTATCGACGTGGATTCCGTCCGCGTCGTCTCCCGCGGCCTTTCGCGTGGTCCCCAGGACGGCGCCGCTGCGGGTTCCGCGGCCGCCGAGCCTGCGTCCGCCCTTTTCGAGCAGCGTGCCGCCGATCAGGATCATCTCTTCGACTTCGCCGTTTCGTTCCCGGACGAAGCCGATGCGCCCGCGGAACCTGAGGTCTCCGGTGCTGAGCGACCGGCTTTCGTCCGTCGCGGACAGTATGTAGTCGGTAACCTCGCCGGAGACGACCCTGAGCGCGATATCCGTATCCGATGCGCCGTCCGCGTCGAGGCGTTCCACGCGAGTGACGGCCGGACGGTCGCCGACCGGTTCCAGGACCGTGCCAAAGAGGGTGGAGAGGTTCTCGCCTTCGCGACGGTGGACCAGCATCGGCATGGTAATCTCGTCCAGCCGGACGTCATCCTCATCGGCGTTTCGAATGGACGGCGCCCGCGCGGTGAAGAGGTCTCCGCCGGGGCGGGTCAGGCTGTGTACCCGGACGGAACCGGCCGGCTCGGCCGCGCTGGTGAACGTCGCGGTCCAGGGCCGGGTCACGTCGGCGCGGCGCACCTCGCGGATGAACGCGTATCCCAGGTTGTGGCCCCCGGCGTCGCCCTTGACGCTCTCGCCGGTGGGCAGCGTGGCGGTCACGCCATCCGGGAGAAGCGTGTTCCCGTGGGGCGCGTCGGGCAGGTCGACGTCGACCGCGCCTTCGTGGTCGGCGTCGCCGGTGAGGATATATTCGTGGCGATGACCGCCGGCGACCCTGAACAGGTCGACCACGTAGGACTGTTCGGGCGAGATGCCGACCTGGATCAGCAGCCGGCGGTAAACCGAGGTCACGCCCGGATAGGCGCGGTCGCCGGAGGCTTCGATCGCCTGAAACGTGTCGCTGTGCGGCGCGAACAGAAGGAGGTTGCCGTCCGACGGGGCGTTTCCGGAGCCGTATGCCTGGTCATTGCCGTCCACGGCAACCGTGTTGTGCGACAGCGTGGAGAGGGTCCAGCACCGGTGGCGCGTGTGGGTATAGCCGATATCGCTCAGCCGTTCCTGCCCGCGCGCGTAGAGAGTGAGGCTAAGGAGGTCGGCGTGCTGGTGGCCGTATCCGCCGGAGAAGTGGAGATAGGTCTGGGTCTGGTTTTCGCCCCTTCCCATATCGAGGCGGGCGTGTCCCATACCGGGCAGGAGCAGGGGGCCGGATGTTTCAGGGGGGTCTTGCCGCCCCTTCGCCCACGTGTCGTGGGTGGGCACCACGCGGCCGTTGGGATAGCGGAGAAGCTCGGGGATGCCCGCGGCTTTTGTCAGGATGGGAAAGCGGGCGTTCAGGTCCAGATTGTCGTAGCGTTCGCCGTCGACGGGGTGGACGTATCCCTCGGGATCGCTGTAACCGTTCAGTCTCTCCATCACCTGCCGCAGCCCGCCGATGGTCTGGTTGTGATAGGAAATCGCGCCTTCGCGCCATACGCCGTCCACGAAGAAGTTGGCGGCGATAAGTCTCTCGATCCGGTCGACCGCGTCGTGGATATAGTCCGGTTCCTCCAGGACCCGTCCTGCCGCGACCATGCCGCGAAGCAGCGTGGGGTCCATATTGCCCAGCGCGGGCGGGAAGCCCCGGATGAAGGCCACGCTGGCGTGGAAGAACCCGTCTTCGATACGCCGGACCATCGTGCTGTCGAGTTCTCCGCTGTCCCGGATGAGGTCGTACGTGTAGATCAGATTCTCGGGAATGTCCATGTACGCCCACCAGTCCCACTTGGAGGCGCGGTAGTCCTGGACCGGGTAGGGAAACCCCTGGCTTCCGGGAAAGATGATCTTCTGCCGGAAGGGCAGGTCGTGGTGGACGCAGTACCCGGGATAGACCTCGGCGAACCGGTTCAGAATGAGGGCCGCGCGGCGGGCGAAGGAGGTGTCTCCGGTTGCAAAGTGGAGCGCCGCCAGGTCGTGGGCCGCGCCGGCGAAGTAGGCCCGCGCCCGGTACCATCCCTTGGCCTGAAAGAAATGTCTGTACCCGGTTTCGTCCTCCCAATAGGGATATTCCTGGGTCTCGCCAACGGGGTTGACCACGCTCAGCGTGTCGGTGTCCGGGAATTTTTCGTTGGGATATTTCAGGCCGCAGTATTTGCAGAAAACACGGTCCGGGTCGTCGATGGTCCAGTCGATCTGGCCCTCCTGCGCGCCGCCGTCGCAGTTGGGGCAGTCCACGAAGTAGATGCCCGAGCGGTCGGGGATGAGGCGCAGTATTTCGCTGTCGGAGAGCGTGAGAACCGGTTGGAGATTTCGACGCAGGCGTTTCACGTCGGTCTCGTCCAGGTCCGGCGGAATGACGGGGTCCGCCGCCGCCGGATCAGGCCGGATTGCAACGAGGAACAGGACGAGTGCGAAGGCGAATATCAGCATGACGGGTCTTCCTTTCGAATGGAAACCCTCCGGTCAACCGGCGGACGAGGCGTTGCGGCGCAGCACCCGGCCCGGGAGCGCGCCGGTTGGGGCGCCGCCTTCCACCGCCGGCTCTCCGTTGACCAGTACCCACGGGATTCCTACCGGACCCCCGGTGGGGTTCTCGAACGTGGCGGTCGCATTGACGGTCCGGGGATCGAAGATCACGATGTCGGCGGCCTTCCCGGCGGCGATCTCCCCGCGGTCGGCAAGGCCGAACCGGTCGGCGGGGAAACCGCTCATTTTGTGGATGGCTTCCGCGAGAGAGACCAGGCCCTTCTCTCGGACGAATACGCCGGGCACGCGCGCGAAACACCCGAAACCCCGGGGGTGGGGATGACGCACGTTGTAGACGCCGTCGCTCGCGATCATCATTCGCGGGTGGTTGACGGTGTTCCTGATCGTGTCTTCGATGGTCTCGGGCGCATCCTGCCAGGGGAAAATGTAGGTGGACTGGCCGTCCTCCTCCAGGATGAGATCGAAGGCGAATTCCTCCGGAGCGACGCCTGCACCGGTGGCCAGGTCCGACAGGGTGGCGCCGATGTAGCGCCCGGAGCGGGTATGGCCGACCACCTGGTCGCACGCGCCCAGCCAGCCGCGAAGGTGTGGCAGGATGCGTTCCCTTACGTCCGGGTCCGCAAGGTGTTCAAGAACGTCAGACGGGGCGCCGACCTGGTCCGGGATGGGGAGCATGATGGTCATGTGAGACATCCCGGCGGGATAGAGGTAGGACTCGAAGCTGAGGTCGATGCCCTCGCGGTCGGCGAGATCGAGAAGCTCGGCGCCCTCCCGGTCGGCCCGTTCGTGGGAGTGGTGGACAGGGATGCCGGACTGCCGGAAAATCTCGAAGGTTTCCTTCCATGCCTCCGCCCTGCCGAGAAGATGGTTTCGAATGTGGGCCGCGTAGATGCCCCCGTAGGACGCCGCCACTTTGCAGAGTGCGACCAGTTCGCGCAGGTCCGAATTCGCGCTCGGCTGGTAGTCCAGGCCCAGACAGAGGCAGCCCGCGCCGGCATCCATCCATTGGCGCACCAGGTCGGCCATCGCGTCGATCTGCGAGTCCGTGGCCGGACCGGCGGACCAGCCGCAGACGTTGAGGCGCACGGCGCAGTGGGGCACCTGCGGGTAGACGTTGCACGGGCTGTTGCCGGGAAAGAGGTCCAGGTAGTCTTCGATGGTTTCCCAGGTGAGTTCGATGTCGGCAGAACCGGCGATGAACCGGGTATATTCCCACATCTGGCCGCGAAGGTCCGGAGGCAACGGGGCCCATCCGAATCCGTCCGGCGCAAGAAGCATTGTGGTAATGCCCTGTACGACGCCGGCGAACCGGTGGCATCCGGTCAGGAGGGCGGGTTCGCAATGCACGTGGACGTCGATGAAGCCCGGGCAGACCACGTGGCCGCGGGCATCGATCTCACGTTCCGCGCGGGCATCCGCCAGGCGACCCACGGCGGCGATACGGTCGCCCTGAACGGCGACGTCCGCAATGAACGGCTCCTTGAGTCCGGTCCCGTCAACCACGGTGCCGTTGCGGATGAGAAGATCGAAAGTCACGGGATTCGCCTTCCGGGATAAACCACAAGTTGAAAAAAGACAACAGTTTGAATCGGCCACAAAAAGCCTGGATTCGGGTAGACGCAAGACGTGAGACGGTAGAAAAAAGGCGGGTAGAGGTAAGAGGGTAGACGGTAGATGAAAACCGAGCCCGCCATATTTTCCCTTTTTGCCTCCGGCACGAGAAGAAACCTCAATAGGCAGGTAATCTCTCCCCTCTACCTTCTCCCGTCTATCCGCTTCTGTGGGGCCGGAGCCGGAAGATAAGGACGATTTGCTTCCGGCGCACCGGAATTGTGGCAGCGGCTACCAGTCGTTCAGCTTGTGCCCGTCCCCGTTGAACCAGACGACGTCCGCGACCACGCCCAGGCCCACGCCCGCAAGATATCCCATGAACATCCCGAGAAAGAGCGGCGCCATTCGCCGGTAGCTGTTGAGGCCGCCGAATCTCATGATCAGCGCTTTGGTGAGCCATGCGATGAATATGGAGGTGACGCTGCTTCGGAGCACGTTGGAGGCGGAAATGGTGAAGCCGATTGGGTGGACCGGGAATCCCGGAAAGCGGTATCTCAGGAAGACGAGGAGGCCGGTGAACGCGGCACCGATGGCGAAAAACCCGACGCGGTCCCAGCTCGTGCCGGCGGTCCCTTCCTGGATGCGCGCGGCGGTGTATCGCCAGATACCCACGGCGCCGTCGCCGGATCCGTTGAAGCTGACCACGCCGAAGTTATAGCTGCCCACGCCATAGTAGCCGTGGTAGAAGATGAAGCCGATGACGGAGAGGGCGCCGGCCAGGGCGCCCAGGAGGACGCCGGGCGCAAGCAGGCGCCGCCGTTCGGGTCTCATCGCCATGCCCAGCCTTGGTATGTGGGCGAGGGCGGTAATCGCCCAGGTCTTCGCATCGCAGAAGAACGTGTAGGTCAGGCCGAGGGCAACCGCGCTGTGCGCGCCCATCCCGGAAATGCCGAACAGGTGCCACGTGAACGCCTGCGCCGTAATGGGTCCCCTCAGGTACACGAGGCCGCTTTCCACGATGATGCGCGCCAGGCCCAGGTAGAGTACGAGGGTGGCGAACCAGAAGGCGAGCAGGGGCCCGGCGGCCATCCCCGCGCGGAACATCCACACGAGCAGGTAGGCGCAGCCGGCCAGGAGCAGGTACACCGCCGCGCGGTAGGAAATGAGCTCCTTCGAGTCGTCGATATGGCCGGATCCTTCAGCATGTTTTGCATCCTGTGCACGCGCGAATGCTTTTCTGAATACGGCGGCCAGGTGGCTTCGCGCAACCCAGAGGCCCCATCCCGCAAAGACGGTGAGACCGCCGAAGCTCTGCCAGCCGATGGCGGGGTCGAAGGAGCACCACATGTCCGAACTGCCGATGCTGAATCCCAGGCGATTGAAGACGCCGACCTGCAGAATGGCCAGCAGGTGAAAGAGCCAGATGCTGAACAGCACGCTCGATTCCGTAAAATACGCGAACGCGATTGTCATCGGATGAATGGAAAACGCGAAGTAGGGGAACCCCTGGCCGATCCGGATCACCTTGCGGCTGAGGACGGTCATGGGTACGTCCAGGACGGGAATGGCCCTGACGAACCAGGTCGCGATGTTCCAGCAGAAGATGGCGACGATCAGCCAGAAACCGAACCGGAACAGGCGAGACCGGACCAGGGTGGAAAGACTGCGTTCGGAGCCGGAAACCCCCGTGAGCTCCAGCACGGCGGTGGCGATCGGGAACGTGAGGCGTTCGTTGTCCATCCACTGTTTCCGCAGAATCACAACCAGGCAGAAACTGACGGTAAGCACCGATCCAAGAAAACCTGCCCACCAGAAGACCGGCGACGCCCATGCGCCCCAGGGGAACTCCTGGCCCTTGAACAGACTCTCGTAGAAGCCGGTGGTGGCCGCCGGATCCGAGACAACGGACCACGACGGGATCCTGGCCAGCAGGTGGTCGGACCATTGATTCTCGGGCGAGGCGAAGTAGGTGGGCGCCGTCACCACGCCCAGCAGATAACCCGAAAGCCATTCTCCCTGCATCGTCGCGGCAACCATTCCGATACAGCAGATGGCCAGCAGTTCCGAGGCAGACAGGCCGCGGCCGCGCCGGTACAGAGGGAGGTTGAGGCCGAGCAGGCAGATGAAGGGAATCAGCAGGGCCACCGACAGGTGCGCGTAGTCGGCGCGCGAGGAATGCGCAATGAGGCTGGAGTAGGTGGGCCAGAGGTTGACCCAGACGGCCATGGCCAGGCCGATGAGGAGCGCGCGCAGCGTCATTCGGATGTCGGAACCGGGTGAGGAGCAGTGTCCAGCTAAAGACTTCCGGATACCGCGATTTTGATGGCGTCCCTGCCGTCCAGACGGTAGCTGCCCGCGAGGGCGTTGAAGCCCTCGGGTACCCGGTCCAGCGGGATGGTGTGGCTGACCATATCGGCAAAGGGGAATTCGTTCTTCTCAAGGATGGGAAGGCCCCGCACGAAATGGTCGGGTGAACTCGCCCAGACGGCTTCCAAGCGCAGATTCTTGCGCATGAACATCCGGTTCGGGTTGCATTCGAAAGACCCGACGTCCACGAAATGGCCCATTTCGACGTAGGTGGCGTCCTGGCGAAGGTAGTCCAGACCCTCGGGCAGGGCCTGCAGAAAGCCTGCGCATTCAAAGACAACGTCGGCTCCGGCCCCTCCGGGCGTGCTGTCTCTGACCACGCGTTTTCGTTCTTCCGGGTCAGGCACTTCGGCGATGTCGACGGTGACGTCCGCGCCGATTTCGCGGGCGAGGTCCAGGCGTCCGGGCGGTCCGCCGACCATGATCAGCCGGCCGGCGCCGCTGACTTTGGCGCAGATGAGGGTAACGAGGCCGATCGCGCCCGAACCCTGAACGACGACGGTGTCTCCGAATTGAATGCCGGCCCGCATCACGCCGTGTACGCCGATTGTGAAGGGCTCCAGCAGGACGGCGACTTCGGCCGGGAGATCGGTCTTGAAGAAAACGGTCTCCGGGTTCCAGAGATAGATGTATTCGCCGAAACCGCCCCGGAGAAAGGGCTGTTCTTCAGCCGGGATGAATCCGTATGCGCCCTGGGACGTTCCGGGCACCAGTGCGATCCGGTCGCCGGTTCTGACGGGACGCCCCAGGTGGTCGTGGGTCACGCCCTCGCCGAGTGTGTCGACGATTCCGACGTTTTCGTGTCCCAGGATCATCTCGTCTGCCAGTCTCTGGTATTCCCAGTTGTGCAGGTCGGTGCCGCAGATGCCGGCCAGTTCCTGCCTCAACAGGACGGTGCCCGGCGCGGGTTCGGGGACGGGATACTCGCGGACTTCAAAGCGTTCGCCAACGAGAACCGAAGCACGACCGGTTCTGGGCATGGGAAAGGCCCTCCCTCCGACGTTCGGCCGGATGTGTCAGGATTGCGCGTAGAAACGAATTTTGGGGATGTTTCCGATACTGCCCAACTCGCGTGCGTATCTGTAAAAGAGGTTCAGGCCCTTCATTTCAGCCTCGCCAAAGTCGTAACGGATCCGGTTGCCCATGAAGTCGGCATAGAATTCAGCCGAACCCGAATGGGACGACGCGCAATCCGCCGCTATCGCGGGGATCTCCCGGACCCCCAGCGCCTTCGCCCGGATCAGCTGCCGTGTTTGACCGGGATCCAGCGCATCGGACCGGCCTGCCCAGCAGGCGTACACGAACGGAAGGCCCGTCAGCCCGGTCCATGCTTCGCCCAGATCGATCACGGAACAGGACGTCACATCCACGGCAAGGGCTGCGTCTCCGATGATGACGGCTGCATCGGCGCGATCCAGCATGCGTCCGGCGTCGGGAGGCAGGTGGAGGATATCGGGCCTGCACCCGAATCTCTTCTGCAATAGAATGCGGCTGAGGACGGCGGACGTCCGGGAGTTGACGTCGAGGGCGAGCGTCCGTATATCGGCCGGGTCTTTGCGGTGCAGGAGCAGTACGCTCCGGACCGGCCCCAGGGAGGAAATACTGACTTCGGGCACCACGCGGTATGGAACGGGCCCGCGGGCGACTTCGATGGAGGGGATGAGGGCAACGTCGGCATCGCCGCTGTGAAGGCGTTCCGCGCAGCGGGAGGGCACGTCGTAGGCAAGATCGAAGCGATGTTCGATTCGGCCGGTCTCCAGGGCATGCACCAGGGGACGGGTGTTCAGGAACGAGACCACAGCGAGGCGGGTTGCCATTCGCACGGCTTTCAGTTCACCATTTCGTACCGGGTGTCGCGTCTTGCCGGCCGGTAGCCGGCGCCCCGGATGAGGCGTAACATCGTGGGAAGGTTCATGTCGTCCGTGTGGCTGGTACCAGCGGCGGAGACGACGTTTTCCTCCATCATGGTGCTGCCGAAGTCGTTGACGCCGTATTTGAGGCCGACCTGGGCGATCTTGGGTCCCTGGGTCACCCACGAGGCCTGAAAACTGGAAACGTTGTCCAGGAACATGCGGGAGACCGCAATGGTACGCAGGTAATCGTACCCGGTGGCCATCCTGCCGTTCCAGCGGGTGTTGTCGGCTGCCAGATCGGTATCGTCCGGCTGGAAATTCCACGCAATGAATGCCGTCAGACCGCCGGTGTCGTCCTGGAGGTCCCGGATGTGTTTCAGGTGTTCGAGGCGTTGATCGACGGATTCGACGTGGCCGTACATCATGGTGGCGGTGGTGCGCATGCCCAGCTCATGCGCGGCGCGATGCACCGCCAGCCACTCGTGCACGCGGTCCTTGCGGAAGCCGATGATGTCCCGGACGTCGTCCGACAGGATCTCGGCCCCGGCGCCGGGAATGGAGTCCAGGCCGGCGTCCCGCAGGCGCCGGATACAGTCCGGGATGGACAGCCGCGAGATGTGCGCGATATAGATGATCTCGGTGGCGGACAGGCAATGCTGGTGGACCGACGGATAGCGCTCCCTTATGCTGGAGAAGAGGTCTTCGTAGTAGTCGATGCGCAGCTTGGGATTCAGGCCGCCCTGCATGAGAATCTCGTTGGATTTGAGAATCTGCCCCCCCGCGGCCACCAGTTCGTCGATCTTACGGAAAATCTCCTCCCGGGGCAGGACGTACCCTTCGCCGGATCCGGGCGGGCGGTAGAACGCGCAGAAGTCGCATCGCACCCAGCAGACGTTCGTATAGTTGATGTTGCGGCCGATGTTGTAGGTGACCACGTCCGCCGGCCATTTGCGCCTGCGCACGGCGTCCGCCAGCATGCCCAGTTCCGTCACGTTGGGATGCGCCATCAGCCGGCGGGCGTCTTCCACCGAGATACGTTCTTCCGCGTCGATCTTATTGGCGATATCGTCGATCATCGATCCATTCTCCGGGCCCGACCATGCGCAGCTTCATGACAAAGAAGATAACCGTTTCATTGGCCACAAAAAGCACAAAAGGCACAGTAGGTAACGGTGCAAACCGACGTGGGTCGAAACGCCGTAATCCCGCGGGCTGCTTCACGGAAGCACGGGCAACTCGCCGGGTACGGCCACAGGGTCCCGGTCTACGGCGACGTCCGGCCCCGTGCGGAGTTCGTTGTAGAGATTGTCGCGTTCCGCGGGCACCCGACCGGCTTCGATGATGCGTTCCACCAGCTGTTTCCGGGTGAGCACCTGACGGGTCTCCTCGTACGTGCGCCTCGTGATTTCGTATTCCTGGATCGTGCCGTCGATGTCGTCCGCGCCGTACCACAGGGCGACCTGTGAGATTTCGATGGTGTTCATGATCCAGAACGACTTGATATGCGGGAAGTTGTCCAGCATGAGACGTGCGACGGCGATCTCGCGCAGGTCGGCTTCGCCGGTGGGCGCCGGCAGGTCCTCCAGTTCGGTGCGTTCGGGGTGGAAGGAAAGCGGGATGTACGCCAGAAAGCCGCGGGTTTCGTCCTGGAGTTCCCGAAGGCTGACAAGATGCTGCACCCGTTCGTCAGGATTCTCGATGTGGCCGTAAAGCATCGTGGCGTTGGTGGGCAGGCCGACTTCGTGCGCTGTGCGGGCAACGCGCATCCATTCGTCGGAGTCTGCCTTCGTCCAGAACATCTCCGCCTGCACACGATCGCTGAAGACTTCGGCGCCGCCGCCGGGAATCGACGAGACGCCCGCTGCCTTGAGTTCCAGCATGACCTCACGAAGCGTTTTCTTTGCGGCTCTGGCGATCTGCACCCACTCGATCGCGGTAAAGGCTTTGACGGCGACCTCCGGACGGACGTCCTTGACCGCGCGGACGATATCGATATAGTAGGAATAGGGCAGTTTGGGGTTGATTCCCGCGACCATGTGGATTTCGGTGATGGGGATGTGCAGATATTGTCTTACGCGTTCCTGAATGTCTTCAGGGGAGAGCACATATCCCCGGCTGTCCTTCGGCGGCACGTAGAAGGAGCAGAATCTGCAGAGCTTGTTGCAGATGTTGGTGTAGTTGATGTGCTGATTGCGCACGTACCAGGCCACGTTCCCGCAGAGACGCTCCCGGACGATATTGGCCATGTATCCCACGGCGTTGAGATTCGCCGTATCGTAAAGGCGCATGCCGTCGGCGGCGGAAAGGCGTTCGCCGGCGAGGACTTTCTCGTAGACGTCGTGGAGTTCGGCTGGAATCTTCGGTTTCATACGGCATTCCCTTCCAGCCCGTTGAAAAAGTCCATCCGGGCTGCGGCCGGCCCTGGCGGTCGAAATACTGCGTTGCGCTCCCTCGCCGAATCGCAGGATGGGACTCGGTCGCGCGCCTTGTCTTCGGCCACAATGGCTCGGCCTCGCCTGCAGAGCGACTTTATCAACGGACTGCTACGGCTGCGGCAGCGACCCGGTCGGCGCGGTTCCGCCGTTGGGCCTTTAATTTTGACTGAGCAGTTCGCGGGCGTGTTCCATGGTAACGGCCGAGATTTTTTCTCCGCCCAGCAGCTTTGCAAGTTCCCTGGCGCGGTCTTCGTCGCCCAGGTGGATCACCCGCGTGACGGTGCGGCCGTTCGATACGTCCTTGTGCACGGCCAGATGGGTGTCCGCCATTCTTGCGATCTGCGGCAGGTGGGTAATGCAGATGGTCTGGCGCGCGCGCGAAAGGCTCTTGAGTTTCCGTCCCACCACGTCCGCGATACGGCCGGAGATACCGATATCGATCTCGTCGAAGATGAGGACCTGTACCGGATCGGATTGGGAGAGCACGGACTTCAGAGCAAGCATAATCCGGGACACTTCGCCGCCGGAAGCCACCTTGACCAGCGGCCTGAGGGCCTCGCCGGGGTTCGTGGAGATATGGAATTCCACGCGCTCGATGCCCTTGGGTCCCGCTCGATACTGCCGCCCTTCCAGGCTCACCCAACCGTCGGGCGATTCTTCCCGGATAAGCTCAACGTGAAACTCGGCCCTCGGAATCCCCAGGTCGCCGAGCGCATCCGTCGTCTCCCTGGAGAGGTCGCGGGCGGCGGCTTCACGCGCTTCTGAGAGCCCGGCGCACAGGTCCGCCAGATTTGCGCGGGCGGCGTCGATCTCTCCTTCGATTTTCGCAAGCGAACGGTCCAGACGCTCGGACTGCGCCAGTTCCTCTTCCGCATTCTCCCGGTACTCGAGCACTGTCTGAAGGCTGCCTCCGTATTTCTTCTTCAGGTGCGCCAGGAGGTCCAGGCGACCGGTGACTTCCGCCAGGCGTTCCGGGTTATGCTCGACGCCGCGCGCGTAATCCGCGAAGAATCGGGCAAGTTCCTCAATCGCGTAGCGCTGGCCGGTAAGTTCATCGGCTTGATGGGCGAGCGTTTCGTCCATCCTGACGGCGTCTTTCAGGAGTTGCTCGGCCGCGCCCAGACGATCCACGATCGAGTCGTCCCCCTGGTAGAGCAGGGCTTCGAGGTGCATGGCGGTTTCGATCAGGCGTTCGGCATGGGTAAGCAGCGATTGTTCCTGCAGGAGTCGCTCGTCCTCGTCCGGTTCCGGATCTGCCGAGGAGATTTCCTCAACCTGGAACTCCAGAAGTTCCCTCCGGTCACGGGCCCTCCGGGCTTCGTCGTCCGCGTTTTCCCGCCTTTCCAGAAGTTCCGACAGACGACGGTGGGCCGCGCCGACCGACTCCCGGCGCGCTCCAAGGCCGGCGAAACCGTCCAGAAAGTCGATGTGCCGATCGGTATAAAGAAGTGACTGGTGATCGTGCTGTCCGTGCAGGTCGACCAGCGCTCCGGCCAGATCGAGCAGGCTGCGGAGGGGCACGGCGAGGCCGTTGACGAAACTGCGGCTTCGGCCATTCGCCACGACCTCCCTGCGAATGATCAGTTCCCCCTGATCGGCGTCGATACCCATGGCGTCCAGAAGGCGCAGACACCGGTGATCGGGGCACAACCGGATGATGGCTTCCACGAGACACCGCTTCTCGCGGGTCCGGACCAATTCCGGGCTCGCACGCATTCCGAGAACAAGGCCCAGAGCGCCGATGAGGATGGATTTTCCCGCGCCGGTCTCTCCAGTGATGATGTTCAGCCCGGGTCCGAATTCGACTTCAATCCTGTCGATCAACGCGTAGTTGACCACCAGCAGTCGGCAAAGCACGGTCAGGACTCCTGCGGTTCGCGCCGGTCCAGGCTCCAGTCCAGCTTGCGACTGAGCAGCTCGTAAAAGGACAGTCCCTGGAGGTTGATCAGACGGGTGTTGTGGTCGGCCTGTCGGATCTGAACGCGTTCCTCGGGCTGGATGGGTGAGACGATCGTGCCGTCGGCGGTGACCATGATATCGGTGTGTTCGGCGATAACCTGAACGGTGATCGACTGACTGCCCGGAATAACCGCGGGGCGCAGCGAGAGCGAATGCGCGCATATGGGCGTGACAACGAACGCGCGCAGGTCCGGATGGAGTATGGGCCCTCCCGCGGAAAGGTTGTAGCTGGTTGAACCCGTCGGTGTCGAGACGATAATGCCGTTTCCGAAAAAGGAACTGAACTGCGTCTCGGAGACCCAGGACTTCACCTGGACCAGGCGGGCGAGTACGGCCTTTTCGATGACGAACTCATTGAGCGCAAAGAAGGTCCTGTTTCCGATCTCGGCTTCCAGGACCATGCGTTCTTCAAGCTGGTATTCCCCCCGCTTCAATCTGCCCAGACTTTCCCGCAACTCTTCGGGCGCGGCTCCGGCCAGAAACCCCAGGCGGCCGAGATTGACGCCAAGAATGGGTTTCTGCGTGGTCTCGACCAGTCTGGCTGCCCTGAGTATTGTGCCGTCCCCGCCCAGCGCAACGACAATATCCGAATAGCGGGCGAGGTCGGAGGCCGGACGAAAGGTCACCCCGTTGAAACCCTGGATTTTCCGCAGCGGTTCCTCCAGAATGAGATCGATGTCCTGATCGTGCGCGAGCCGCACGAAGTTCCGGATGATGGGACCGATGCCGTCCCGTTCGATATATGCAAGTATGCCAATTCGTTTCATAAACAGGATAGAAACCAAAACCGACCAGGATTGACAGGATTAAAAGGCAAAAACAGGATTAAGCAGGATTAAAGGCAAAAACAGGATCAGAACCGACTGCAGGATCGAAAAGCAAGAAACAGGATTAGAACCTTATGCAGGATAAGAGCCAGGAACGAACAGGATTAACGGGAATAGAACCAAAGAGCAAGATCAAAACCGATCAGGATTGACAGGATTGTGCAGGATGAGAAACCAGAAGCAGGATAACAACCCAACAATCAACGGTCTTCGTGAAAAACCCACCCTGGTTTTATAAATGTATCCTGAATAGCTGAATCTCGCAATGGGTGTTACTCTGCCCGTTGTTCTTCACCGGCATCCAGGTCGGTGAGCCTGAACTCGTTCCCGCTCTCGGCGGCCAGGACTTCAACGCGCTGCTTCGCCTCTTCCAGCCGGGCGCGACAGAGGTTGGACGCTCTCAGTCCCTCTTCGAAGAGGCGGAGCGCATCCGCCAGGGGCAGGTTTCCGGATTCCAGGGTTCCAACCGCGGACTCCAGCTGCTTGAGCGCATCTTCGAACGTGGGTTCACCTTCCGCCATTTGACTCCTCATTGGGTTAAAAAAAGCCTTTTCAACGATCTGCGGGGCTCGTGGCCTGAATACCGTCGACCGTGCAGGTGATTTCGCCTTCCGACAGTCGAACGCGGACCCGATCGTCCTCGACGAGGGACCCGGCGCGGGTGACCAGTTCATTGTTGTCCACCCGGTGCGTGAGGCTGTATCCGCGGCTCAGGACGGAGAGCGGGCTCAGCGCCCCGAGTTCGCCAGTGTGCCGGCGGTACGACGCCAGGCGTTTGTCGAATATGCGCCTCACACCGTTCTGAAGGCCCTTCTGAAGCTCGTCGACAGCCTGAATGCTCTGGTGGATGTTGTCTTCGACCTTCCGTAAGCCGTATCGGCCGAGATAGCTGTCGAGCAGATCCTGGTTTTCTTTCAGATAGCGATTGAGGGCGGCGTACGACCTCCCCGCGAGGTTCTGAATCCGGGCGCGCAACTCGCCTGCGTCGCGAACGGCCAGTTCGGCCGCCGCGGATGGCGTGGGCGCCCTGCAGTCCGCGGCAAGGTCCGCAAGGGTGACGTCGATTTCATGGCCTACGGCGGAAATCACCGGGATTCCGGAACCGCGGATGGCCCGGACGACGATTTCGGTGTTGAACGCGGCCAGGTCTTCCGCGGAACCCCCGCCGCGCCCCACGATCAGGACGTCGACCTTGCCGTAAGCGTTCAATTCGTCGACGGCCAGCGCGATGTCTTCGGGGGCTCCGGCGCCCTGAACCAGGGTGGGCCGGACGACGATGTTGACCCCGCGGAACCTCCTTTCCAGCACGTGCAGAATGTCCCGGATCGCCGCCCCCGTGCGCGAGGTGACCACGCCGACAGAAAGCGGGAACGCCGGCAGCGGGCGCTTCCGCACCTGGTCGAACAGACCTTCCTCTCGAAGTTTGAGTTTCAGCGCTTCCAGGGCGAGTTGCTGCTGACCGCTGCCGGCCGGGAAGAGCTGGCCGACGTTCAACTGGTACTCGCCGCTGCGTTCGTAGACCGTAATCCGTCCCCGGGCGAGTACCTTTACACCGGTTTCGGGCCTGAAGGCCGGCTTGACTGACCGCCACATCACACAGCGAAGCTGGCAGTTCTGATCGATGAGGGTGAAATAACGGTGGCCGGAAGCCGCCTGGTTGTATTGCGAGATTTCACCGACGATCCAGAGGACCGGGAACTCCGCTTCCAGATTCTGTCGAATGGCCTGCGTTATCTCGGTTACGGTGTATGGGCGCTCCGCCACGTTCAGGCCTCCTGCCAGTCGACGCGCAATCTTTCAATGCGTGTCGCTTTCCCGGTTTCTTCTTCGACTTCCACGACGACGCCGCATAGCTTGATATCGTTTTCAGCCGGTTCGAACCGCACAGGCGTCCGGTCCAGAAACCGCTGGATGACAGCCTCCTTCCGGGCGCCGATCACGGAGTCGTGAGGGCCGGTCATGCCGGCGTCGGACACGTAGGCCGTACCGCCCGGCAGAATACGCTCATCGGCTGTCTGTACGTGGGTATGCGTGCCAAGTACGGCGCTGGCGCGGCCGTCCATAAACCATCCGTACGCGATTTTTTCGGAACTCGCTTCTGCGTGAAAATCGACGACGATCGCCGTGGTCCGTTGTCTCAGACAGTCCACGATATCCCTTCCGACGCGGAAGGGGCAGTCCAGGTCGAGCATATTTACCCGGCCTTGCATGCAGACGACGCCGACCGGGGCGCCGTTTGAGGCGTTGAAGATGCCGTAGCCGGCGCCGCCGACGCTATCCGGAAAATTAGCGGGGCGCAGAACGCGGTCGGCTCCGAAGATGTATGGGATGGCGTCTTTGCGGTCCCAGACATGGTTTCCCGTGGTGATTACATCCGCCCCGTAGGCGAAGAGTTTCTTGGCGATGTTCTCGGTGATGCCGAAACCGCCCGCGGCGTTTTCGCCGTTGGCAATGCAAAAATCGATCCGGTGACTCTCCCTGAGCCGGGGAATCAGGTCGGCGGCCGCCTTTCTGCCGGGCCTGCCGTAGATATCGCCAACAAACAGGATATTCAAAAGGAAACCCACAAAGAGCAATCAACGATTGACGGTGCGCAAAACGAACGCCGGTAAATTGTCTGTCGCCCCGAGGCAACTCCGGAACGGCCCGTGCGGACGCCCGGGTTGCTGATGCCGCGGGAAAGAACGCCCGGAATGCGACCGGAGTCGCGCCGGCCGGTTCAGCGCGCGAAATCCACCGAGCGCGTTTCTCTGATGACGGTGACCTTGACCGGACCCGGGCAGGTGGCGTCCTCGGTGAGGCGCGATACGATCTGCGTCGCCAGGCGTTCGGTGTCTGCGTCGCTCATCATATCGGAATCCGCAACCACCCGGACCTCCTGTCCCGCCTTGATGGCGAAGACGGATTCCACGCCCTGTACCATCTTGGCGATGGACTCCAGGCGTTCCAGTCGCCGGACGTAATTCTCGATCTGTTCACGCTGGGCGCCCGGCCGGGACCGGGATATGGAATCGGCGGCGTCCACAAGTACGGCGACCGGTGAAACGGGGTCCGAGTCTCCATGATGGGCTTCGATCGCGTTGATAACGATTGCGTCTTCGCCGTATTTGCGCGCCAGGTCGGCGCCATTTTCTCCGTACGTGCCCTCGGCCTCGTGCGCCAGCCCCTTTCCGATATCGTGAAGCAGTCCCGCGCGTTTGGCCAATTGGGCGTCGAGGCCGAGCGAGGTGGCCATCATGCCGGTAAGGAAGGCCACCTCCTTACTGTGATTCAGCACGTTCTGGCCGTAGCTCGTCCGGTATTTGAGGCGGCCCAGACAGGCAACGAGGCGATCGTGCAGGCCCGGTACGCCGGCGTCGAATGCCGCCTGAACGCCGGCATCGTGCATCACTTCCTGAATGGACTCCCGCGATTTCTGGACGATTTCCTCGATTCGGCCCGGGTGGATGCGACCGTCCAGAATGAGTTGCTCCATGGCGATCTGGGCGATGGCGCGGCGTATGGGATCGAACCCCGACAGGATGACTGCTTCCGGGGTGTCGTCTATCGTGACATCCACGCCGGTCGCCATTTCAAAGGCACGGATGTTCCGCCCCTCGCGGCCGATGATTCGCCCCTTCATCTCGTCGGAAGGAAGCCGTACGACCGCAACGGTAGATTCGATCGTGTGGTCGGCGGCCAATCGCTGAATCGCGCCGGCTATAATCTCCCGGGCCTCGTCGTTGGCGCGGACGAGCGCGTCGTCGCGGATTTCCTTGAGACGCCATTCCGCATCGCGTTCCGCCTCCTCTTCCATGTTGGCCATCAGGACGCGTTTTGCTTCGTCCTTCGTGAGACCCGCGATTTGTTCCAGACGCCTGTTCTGCACCAGCCGGCTCTGTTCGAGATCCCGTTCCCGACCGGCGAGTTGCTCCTCCAGCTGCCGGAGCTGCTCGTTTTTCTCGGTTGCCAGTTTCTCCTTGTCGTTCAACAGGTCCGCACGTTTGTCAAGCTGCCTTCTGAGACTGCTCAGCTTCATTTCCTCCCGCGCGGACCGATCGCGTTTTTCTTCGAGTTCCTGTTCGAACCGGAGCTGCTCCTGCTGTATCCTGTCTTTGGCTTCGAGGACTGCGGTCCGCTTCATCGCGTCCGCCTCGGTCTGGGCATCTTCGAGGATCTTTTCCGCGGATAGTTCGGCGCGATGGATCTTGCTTTGCCCGATCTTGCCGCTGATCAGCCATCCCAGGATAAATCCCAGTATGAGCAGGCCGGCCGACAGCATGAGAACGGTCACGACTTCCATGGTCGTGTCTATCGGCAGGTTCATTCTGGTCTCCCCGCATTATAGGTACCACGCGCATAAAAAAAACCCGCTTGCATTCATCCGGTTCCGTACATCCCGTCCGGGCAGGAGTGTCCGCTCCGGATGGTTACAGATGAACGCAGCAGGCAACACCGGAATCGATTATCCGGCAGGGGTGCCCGCGACCGCCGGCACGCCCTTTTTGTTTGAGGTCGTCTCTACGCGATCCGGTTTGTGAAAGTCGCCAGATTCTGGGTCTGTTCGGTCAGGGTCTTTCCCATGTTCCGACTGGCTTCTTCCTCTCTGAGCAGTTCGTGCGCAAGATTCACGGCCGCAACGACTGCGATTTTGGCAACCGAACGAAGTGAAATGTAGTTTGCGACATCACGCATTTTCCGGTCCACGTATCGAGCGACGGTCCGGGCATGGTCCGGGTCGCCTTCAGCGTGGATGTTGTATTCGGTGCCGAAGATCTGGACGCGTATTGCCGGTTGTTCAGACATGAGTCCTCTAGACATCCGGTGGCGATGTGAAACGATGTGGTTCCGTGTGGATGTCGACGTTGCTGTTTTACGCTGTGTTCACTGAATCCAGACGCGAGATCATGGTTTCGATTTTGCGTTGGATCTCCTCCCTGTTCTCAATCAGTGAAGCATTTCTGTCGTAAATAGACCGGAGACGTTCCCGTTCGGCCTGCAACCCGTTGATAACCTGATCCTGCGCTTCCAGCCGCTGCTGGAGTTCCCCGTTTCTCCGCTCGAGTTCGGCGATTTCCTCACGTAACTGTCCGATAACGCCGACTGCGCGATCGATCTCGCCAAAAAGCAGATCCAGCTGATCGGAAACGAGGCTTTCCGACTCCAGCCGGTCGTCTTCCACGTCATCGGCTCCCGGTTCTCCGTCTACCCGGTCGTCAAGTTCAATCTGTGGATCTTCCCGGCCATCCGGTTCCTGCGGTTCGTCTGTCGCGCCGGGGGATTCAAAGGAACCGCTCTGCTGATCCTGCAAATCGAGCTGACCTTCTTCCGGGCCATCCGATTCCAACGGCTCCTCCGGTTCATTGACAGATACGAAGGGTGCGGCGTCACTGGCTTCCGAATCCAATTGTTTGTTTACCGGATCTTGCGCTTCCATATTCTCACCCTTTCCTTGCAGACACAGTTCTCAGAAAGTCGTGCATTGAGGCGACAATACAGCGTACTACGCAATGTAACACGTCCATGGCGTAAAGTCAAGGACGGGATACCGTACGCAAGGGGGGCGGGAACGAATTCGGAAGCGATTCGAGGGGGCGATGCAGCGATGGGTTCCGTCGGCCCTGGCGGGCAGATTACACGTGTTGGCGGGCTTGTTGGGCCAACGCGGAGAACGCCGCCGGATCTGTGACGGCGAGGTTGGCCAGGACCTTTCTGTCGACGGAAATATCGGCCTTTTTCAGGCCGTTGATCAGGCAGCTGTACGAGAGGCCGTTCAGCCGTGCGGCGGCATTGATTCGAACGATCCACAAAGATCTGAAATTTCTCTTTTTCTGACGACGGTCCCTGTATGCATAGGAAAGGGCGCGGTTGACGGCGTCGTCCGCGGTGCGATACAGCTTGCTTCGCCCTCCCCGGTACCCGCGAGCGGCCTTCAGTACTTTCTTTCGCCTGCGTCGCGAAGCGACGCTGTTCGTCGTTCTTGGCATGTCGATGGTCTCCTGGTACGCCTGCAAGTTGTGCGCGCTGCGTCTGCGTCCTGTCCGGTACGGGCTGAATCCGAGAGCCGGTGAAGGTACGATGGAACGGCGCTTCCAACTTGAAATCGGTTCGGTCCGTCAGTTGGGTAGCAGGCGCTGAACCCGGTCCTGATCGGATTTATGCACCACGGTGGGTTTGCGCAGATGCATTTTGCGTTTGCTGCTCTTGCTTGTCAGATTATGCGTGACCGTTGACTTCCCGCGGCCGATAACGCCGGATTTCCGGCGTTTGAACCGTTTCGCCGCTCCTCGGTGGGTTTTCATTTTGGGCACGTTCAACTCCTTGGAAAGGCTCGTTTTTGTGGCGCACTGAGTTTGGAAACCGGCAGCCGGGCCGCTCGGCGGAACTTACTTCGGCGCAAGAATGACGACGATGTTTCGACCCTCGTCCCTGATGGGCATTTCGGCCGCGCCGATCTCACGAAGGTCCTCTTCAGCCCGTTCCAGCAACTCTCTGCCCTGCATTCGGTACATATTCTGACGGCCGCGAAATTCCACGGTGATTCTGACCTTGTGTCGGTGTTTCAGGAAGTTTTCGGCGTGGCGTATCTTGAATTCGTAATCGTGATCGCTGATTCTGGGACCGAGGCGGATCTCTTTCAGCTGCGATCCGGTCTTCTTGCCTTTCTTCTGCTTCTTGCTCTGCTCATACCTGTACTTGCCGTAGTTCATGATCCGGCAGACCGGCGGACGGGCGTTAGGAGCGACTTCGACCAGGTCGAGGTCGGCCTCCATTGCCATTTCCATCGCCTTCCTGGTTTCCACGATGCCGACCTGCTCGCCATCCTTGTCGACAAGCCGGATCTGGGGTATTCGAATCTGTTCGTTGACGCGGGGCGCTCGTTCCTGCTTTCGATCTCTGAAAACTCTTGGACCTCTGTTGATACCGATCACCTCCGAATTTGATCCGGGCCGCGGTCGGGCCTGATTGGAGAATAGAGGGGACTACTCCGCGCTTTTCGTCTGGACTTCCTTGTGCATCCTGGCAATGAGGTCGAGCGTGGACATGCTTCCCAGGTCACCGGCGCCATGCCTGCGGACCGAGATCGACTGCGCGTCGGCTTCCTGCTTCCCCACAATGACCATATAAGGGATTTTCCGGATTTCAGCCTCGCGGATCTTGAAACCCAACCTGGCGTCCTGCGTGTCCACTTCTGCGCGGAGACCTGCGCCGTTGAGCTGGCTGGCAACCTCGCCGGCGTAGTTGGCAAACGGATCGGATATCGGAAGTACGACGGCCTGCACCGGAGCCAGCCAGAGCGGGAAGTTTCCCGCATAGTGTTCGATCAGCAGGCCGAAGAACCGTTCCATGGCCCCCAGAAGGGCGCGGTGAACCATGTACGGCCGGTGGAACTTCCCGTCTGACCCGACATAGCTGAGGTCGAATCGTTCCGGAAGGTTGAAGTCGAACTGTATGGTCGTGCACTGCCATTCCCTGTTCAGGGCATCGTTGATCGTCACGTCGATCTTCGGACCGTAGAACGCGCCGGCGCCTTCGTCGATCCGGTACGGCAGCTTCTGGGCGTCGACGGCGCGCTTGAGCGCGTCGGTGGCTCGTTGCCAATCGGCTGGATCTCCAACCGCTTTCTCGGGGCGGGTTGAGATGTAGACGTTAAAGTCTTCGAAACCGAACGACTTGAGGATGAACAGCGTAAAGTCGATAACCCGCGAGACTTCGTCCTCCACCTGATCCGGACGACAGAAGATGTGCGCGTCGTCCTGAGTGAAACCGCGCACCCGTAACAGGCCGTGCAGCGTGCCGACCATTTCGTAGCGGTAGACAGTACCCAGTTCGGCCCAGCGGAAGGGAAGCTCTCTGTAGCTGCGCCTGCGGGATTTGTAGATGAGGCTGTGGAATGGACAATTCATCGGCTTGGCGAAATACGCCTGGCCGTCGATGTCCATTGGGGGGTACATGTTCTCGCGAAAGAAATCCAGGTGTCCGCTGGTTTCCCAGAGACGGGACCTGCCGATGTGGGGCGAACCCACCAGGTCATAGCCGCCGCCGTAATGCGCTTCGCGCCAGAAATCTTCAATCTGGTTCCTGATGCGCGCCCCGTTGGGGTGCCAGAGAACCAGACCGGGGCCGGCCGTATCGTTGATCGAGAAGAGGTCGAGCTGCCGGCCAAGGGTCCTGTGGTCTCTGTTCCTTGCTTCTTCCAGGTACTCGAGATAGGCGTTGAGATCCTTCTGTCCCGGAAAGGAAATGCCGTAGATGCGCTGGAGCATCACGTTGTTTTCGTCGCCCCGCCAGTATGCGCCCGAAGAACTCAGCAGTCTTACGGCCTTTATGCGGCCGGTGTCGGGAACATGCGGCCCCCGGCACAGGTCCAGCCACCTGTCGGCATTCCTGTAGATGCTGATGATCTCGCCGGGTTCGATCTCCTCCAGGATTTCCAGCTTATAGGTCTCGCCTCGTTCCCGGAACAGATCGATCGCGGCCTCGCGGGTGACTTCCTGGCGCTCGAAGGCTTGGGCCTCCGCGATGAGTTCCCGCATTCTGGCTTCGATTCTGCGCAATTCGTCCGGCGTGAACGGCTGTTCCCGATCGAAGTCGTAATAGAAGCCATTCTCGATGGGCGGCCCCAGCGTGACTTTGACGTCCGGAAACAGGTCCTGCACCGCCTGCGCCATAATATGGGCGGTGCTGTGCCAGTACACTTCCTTGCCTGCATCGCTGGAGAAGGTGAGGACCTCCAGTTCGGCGTCGTCATGAAGCGTACAGCTGAGATCTACGGCCCGGCCGTTGACCTTGCCGGCCAGCGCAGCGCGCGCAAGGCCGGAGCCGATGGATTCGGCCACCTGCAGGATGGTGACGCCCTCCCGGAAGTCCTTTCGAGAGCCGTCCGGCAGGGTGACGGTTATGTTGCCTGTTCGGGGCATCGGTTCTGACATGAAGATGCTGCGGAGACGTCAATCACAACAAACGGGCGGCTTTCCGGAAAGGAGCGGCGCGGGCGCATTGCGAGTGCCGGCACTTCGAGGACGCCGGACCTCGCTTCTGTATAATAAAAAAACGCGCGACCCTTCTACTTGCGCGTGGCATTCGGCAAAGCACCTGGTGACAAACGACCCCTTCCGTTGACACTCCTCCGCAAGTAGGTTGATGTGCATATACTTAGAACATCAGATCAATTTATACTATCCTGAAAGCATTGTCAAGCGAAAACTCCTGTTTCCGCAGCGCGATTCAATGTGATTTCGTCGCACGCGAACGGCCCGCCGGGACCGCCGTTTCGGGCAACGGCTCGTGCGCCTCCGCGCCGCTCCTTTTGCGCTGCCTGCGCTGTTGTTACGGGAGGTCGAGCATTTTGTGGATCCTGCAGGAAAGCCGCCATGCGGGGTGCCGTTTGAGGATGCCGAGGGCCTTCCTGATGTATTCAGGCTTGCTCGACTCGGGTTGGAGGTAGACATACTCGGCACGGTCTTCTGCTACCATGCCCTCCTCGAAGTGTCTTCCGACCACGTACTTAAGCTCCGTAATGTAACGTAGACCACCGGCGATGGACTTTCTCTTGGGAGAGACGGTCCAGTGTTCGATGAGGTTGTAGAGGTCCGGGTCCGGATCGATCGCGCCGTTGGTCTCGATGTGAATACGGTAATCTCCGGACCGGAGTTCCCGGCAGAGCGGTCCGATGTTCTGGCCCAGGGGTTCTCCACCGGTCAGGCAGACCCAGGAGGCGGAGTAGCGGCCGACTTCAGCCAGGATTTCGCCGATATCGAGTTCAGTGTACGTATCGAATTCGGTGTCGCAGAAGAAGCAGCGCAGATTGCATCTGGCGAGGCGCACAAAGGTGGTTGGCTGCCCGACGCGCAGGCCTTCACCTTCTATGGAGTAGAAGATCTCGTTCACCTGCAGCGTCCGGCCGTCTTCGCGCCAAAGCGGCATCCGGTCGGCGGGCGCGTGCGGGATGCCTTCCAGCATTTCGGGGTCTCTGGGGGACAAGACGGGCTCCGGGCGTCGGGCGTAACGGGATTGTGTCGAGCAATTTGAAATAATGGAAAACCGGGACATGAGACAAGGAAAATCCTTGACTTCGTCCACCGCCGCTTAAATATTGACGACCGTTCGGGGCATCCAAAGGGGAACGCTCCGTTTTTTGTTTGCTTTCTCACTGCCGGCGCTCCCGCAGGCGGGTCGGCGGAGTCGTTTAGGGTCGTCGCGTGATGGATCGAACCTATGATGCCGTAATCTTCGATGTCGATGGCGTGATCGTGGGCTCGGAAGCGGTTTACTGCGAGACGTTCAACGCGACGCTGGGAGATTACGGCGCCGGAATCAGCCGGGAGGACTATGCGGTCTGCGTGGGCCATCCCGTCGAGGAAAACAGCGCGTACGCCGTGGAACGATACGGGTTGGACGTGGCGCCCGATGAATTCCGCCAGGTCTGGATGAATCGATTCGAGAAAGCGATCTCGAATCCCGACCGGGTGTTGCTGATACCGGGAATTTTGGAGCTTTTGGCGCACGTCGGGAACCGCGGTTACCCGCTGGCGCTGGCGTCGTCCACGCAGCGGGACCGGATGATGAAGACGCTGAACAGCGGCCTGCTGTCCAGAATGGATGGCGTGCATGACCTGGGCGAGGTGTTCGACGTGATGCTGTCAGGCAGCGACGTGGAACGGCTGAAACCGGCGCCGGACATCTTCCTGATGGCTGCAGGAAAAATGAACGTCGAACCGGACCGGTGTGCGGTAATCGAAGACAGCGAGGCGGGCGTGAGAGCCGGCAAGGCCGCGGGGATGACCGTGTTTGCGGTGCCGAATTTCTTCACCGCGCGCCAGCGGCACGCCGAGGCCGATTTCATTCTGGGCGGGCTGTCCGAAGCGAAGCGGCATTTCTGAAACCGGCGGCGGCCGGGCAACCCGGGGCCCCGTTATTGTTCCATCCATCAGGCGTAGGTCTCCGCGTCGTCTTCAGGGGCGTACCCGAGTTCCTCACGGGCGTTTCGGAGGTCCCAGTACGCGCGCGTATTGTTCGATATGCCGTAATAGATGCCGAAACGGACGCCGGTCTCGATGCTGCAACGCACGAGTTGAACGGTATCGCGGTGGCTGAGCCAGGACGCGAGGATCCTGTCGCTCGTGCGGTTGATGACCGAGTCGGCGGGCTGAAAGGATCCGATCCGCAGGCAGATCACCGATAGCCCGAATGCATCCGCGTAGTACCGCCCCAGGTCCTCGCCGTACGCCTTGCTGGCCCCGTAGAAGCTGTCCGGCCGCGCGTTCACCTCGGTCGTGGTACCGATGCCGTTCTTTTCGTAATACCCGGTCACGTGGTTGCTGCTGGCGAACACGACGCGGTCGACGTCGTTTCGGCGGGCCGCCTCGTAAACGGTGTAGGTTCCACGGATATTCGCTTCGAGGATTTCTTCGAAAGAAGCGCTCCCGTTGGGATTCCCGGCCATGTGGACCACGGCGTCCACGCCCTTCACCGCCGCGATGACCCGATCCATATCGGTAATGCTGGAAACATGCACCTCTTCGCCGGGACGTGCCGGGAGAACGGTGTTGTGATAGAGCAGTCTGAGGCGGTAGTCTTCCTTCAATCCCTCTCGCAGGACCCGTCCGATTCTTCCGGCCGCGCCTGTGATGAGGATTTCTTTTTTCCGCACGTTACACCTTTCGTCTAACGGTCTGCCCGGCCACGAGGCGCTCCCATCTGGCCGACGCTCACTGCGGCTTGACACCGGCCCACTCGGGAAGGAGCCTGGCGGCGTTGTTCCAGAGGATGTCCCTTTTGGTTGCATCGGAAAGATCGGCGCCCAGGGTTTTCCCGAGACATTGGCCGAACAGGCGGACCGGCAGGTCCGACGCGAAGACGACGCGACGGCCTCCCAGCGCGCCAACGGCGGCGTCGACGATACCGGTCTCAGGATCCCCGCCGCCGGTGTCCACCACCAGGTTCTGGCAGTCCGCGACGTGCTCGATTCCACGGAGCCCGCACCCGTTGAGGTGGGCCATGATGATTCTGGCGTCGGAGTGCCTGCGCGCCAGGTCGGCCACGTCGTGCGGAAAGGACTCGCCAGGCAGGTTTCCGGTGGTCTTGTCCCACGCGTGCTGCAGAACGGGCACGCCGAGGTCGACGGCGCGCCGCATAATCGGATCCAGGCCGGCATCGGTCGCCCGGCGCGCCACCCACAGCTTGATTCCGCACATGCGCTCTGCAACGATGCACCGGTCGATCTCGTCGACGGAAGCGTCGGGCCAGGCGGGATTGACGTAGCAGAACGGAAGAAAGGCGTCCGGGGCCTGATCGCGCATCCGCAGATTGTAGTCGTTGCCGTCCCGGCAGTGTCGCATCGCCGGCTCATGGAGGCGGCTGCCGGCGCCCGATTCGGGATGCAGCAGAAAGATGCACATCTTCGTGATGCCCGCGCGTCCGGCGGCGTCCAGGATCCTGCTGGCGTCGGCCTTTACGGATGCCGCGCCCGTGCCGAGCGGGTGGACGTGCACGTCCAGCACGTCGCAGGGCGGCTTGAGTCTCTCTCTCAACGTGGTCAGGTTCACGGTAAAGCCCGTTACCAGTTGACGATTCGTCCGGCGTTCCCCCCGAGGATGGCGGCCGCGTCGTCGTCGGAGAGATCGGTGACGACACGCGAAATCGCTGAATAGGGGATGAAGAGCGGCGCATGAGAGCCGAACAGCAGTTTGTCTTTCAGCCCGTCATCCACCAGCACCTTGACGGCATCCATCCCGTCCGACTGGGAGACGTCCGCGTAGAGGTTGGGTAGCTCCAGAATCCTGTCTCTAAGCCCCCTGATTTCACCCGTGCGCGGCCCTCCGATGATGGTGAGAAGGCCGGGGTGGCGCTTTGCGGCGTCCGCGATTTCGGCCGCGGGGACGTCGGGTACCTGGGCGAGTGGATGCTGCCTTCGCGGGTCTTCGAGCCTCGTCTGCACGATGACGCCGAGACCGGCGCGTGCGAGGGCCGCGAACAAGCCGGACGCGAAGTCCAGATCGTATCCGCAATAGGCGGGAAGGAGTTTGACCAGGCGGACCCGGGGCTGCGCTTCCGCACGCTGGAGTTCGTCGCGCCAGGTGGCGATGGTCGGATCCAGAACGGGTACGGGCCAGATGTCGTCCGTCACGACCGATGCGGCGTAGAGACTGTCGTTGAACCGGTGCGGGTTGCGGCACCACGCGGCGTCCAGGGGCGAAACGCACATGCGTTCCACGCCGTATTCCCTGAGGGAGGCGCGAACGGAGTCAAGGGCCCCTTCGACAGGATGGGAGGGCCAGTGTCCGGTGTAGGCGTTGATGTCGACAATCATGTCAGTTCTCCCTGGCGCATATCGATTTCGATTCGCGCGATTCAGGCACGCCGTTCCGGACCCTGGCGCGATCGGTCAGAGTGTCCGGACGCCGGACCACGCCGGCAGGAGGCGGGCGGTGTTGTTCCAGAGGATCTCTTTCTTGACCGCTTCCGGAAGATCGGTTCCGAGCGTCTTGCCGAGTTGCACGCCGAAATGGCGGATCGGAGCGTCGGAGCCGTAGACGATGCGATCGGGTCCGATGGTCGATACGGCCGCTTCGACGATACCGCTGTCCGGGTCTCCTCCGGACGTATCGACGTAGATGTTCGGACAGTCCGCCACGTCTTCCATGCCGGCAAGGCCGCAGCCATTCATGTGAGCCATGATGATGTTCGCGTCCGGGTGGCGCCGCGCCAGGTGAGCCACGTCGGCCGGAAAGGATTCGCCCACAAGATTGCCGTCCGTCTTGATCCACGCGTGCTGCAGGACAGGAACACCGAACTGTACCGCGCGTCCCAGGATGGGGTCCAGGCCCGGATCGGTGGCGCGGCGCGCGACCCACAGCTTGATTCCGCCCATACGCTCGCTTTCGATGCAGCGGTCTATTTCCGCAACGGACTCCGCGGGGTACATCGGATTCACGTAGCAGAAGGGGATGAAGATATCCGGCGCCAGGTCCCGCATGGAGAGTGCGTAGTCGTTTGCCTGCCTGAACTCTTCAACCGACGGCTCTCTAGGGCAGGTTGTGTAAAGTGAGAACAGGCACATCTTTTCCACCCCCGCGCGCGCGGCGGAGTCGATAATGAGGCGTGCGTCTTCGCTGGCGTCGGCGATCCTGTAGAGACCGAAACAGTCCAGCGGATGCACGTGGACGTCAAGTGCGGGGCAGGCAGGCTTCAAGCGGTCCGTCAGTTCGGAAGGCGTCATCGCACGTCTCCTGGATGGGGCGAATCGCGCATTCAGGATATGACCGGCACGGGCGTTTTTCCGGATAATCCCTTGCCCCTGCAATCTTTCCTATATATAATTAACCCGGTCCTGAATGTCAGCAGATTTCGGCCAGGCCGATGAACAAACAGGAGGGGTGACGGCGCGGTTGCGTCAGCGTATCGTCTGAGATCCGTTCGTTGTATCGTCGAGCTCCGGCACGGAGAGGTAGATGAAAGCGATCGTCATTGCGGCGGGTTACGCCACCCGGCTGTACCCCCTGACCCTGAATTTTCCGAAGGGGCTGCTCAAGGTGGGCGGGCGCGCGATCGTGGACTATCTGATGGACCAGATCGAGACCGTTCCGGACGTCGATGGGGTATATCTGGTAACCAACAACCGGTTCGCGGGCCATTACGAGCGGTGGGCGGCCGGACGAAACGGCCGCCTGGACGTCGACGTGATCGACGACGGGACCACGTCCAACGAGAACCGCCTGGGTGCGGTCGGGGACATCCGGTTCGCCATTCGGACACGGGATATTTCAGATGACGTCCTGGTATGCGGCTCCGACAATCTGTTTCGGTTTCGCCTGAAGGATCTGGTGGCGGACTTCCGCGCCAATCCGGCAGCCCACATCTGCGTCTGTCACGTGGACGACCCGGAGGACCGCCGCCGACGCGGCATCGCAGTTCTGGATGCGGAGGACCGGGTGTTACAGTTCGACGAAAAGCCCGAAATCCCGGCGTCGTCATGGGGTTCGGCCGCTTTTTACGTCTACCCGGCATCCACGTTGAAGCGGTTCGACGAATACATCGAGAGCGGCCGGACGCCGGATGCGCCCGGCCACTTCGTGGAATGGCTCTGTCACGTGGAACCCGTGTATGCGCACAGGCTTCGCGGAACGGCGATCGATATCGGAAATCCCGAGACCCTGGAGCGGGCGAGGCGAGAATACGGATCGACGGAAAACTGAGTGGCTTCGACAGGCTCGACACAGGCGATATACATGATTCGGAGAGCACATCATAAGCAGATTGTTCGACGGCGACTGGATTTGCGTCGTCGCATCACCCTGGCCGCAACGGTTTTCCTGCTGATTCCCATTGCGGCCCTGTCCCACAGTCTCGGGGCGGATTTCGACGGGGACGGGCAGGTTGGATTTTCGGATTTCCTGCTGTTCGCCGAAGCGTACGGTTCCACGAACGTCCGGTTCGATCTGAACGACGACGGGCGGGTGGACTTCGAGGACTTCCTGCAGTTTGCGGGGGACTTCGGCAAGGTCACCCACGAAGAGGGAGAGACCGGCGTCGGCGGCGTCCGCTCCACGTTCGAGGCGATACAGGACCATATTTTCAATGAGAGCTGCATCAGCAGTTCCTGCCACAGCTCGGCCTGGGCTGCCGCGGGACTTTCGCTTGAACCCGACGTGGCATACGAGCAGCTCGTAGGGCGGGTGCCGCAGAACGCGAAGGCGCGGGAGGAGGGGATGCTGCTGGTCACGGCAGGGGATCCCGGAAAGAGTTTTCTGATGACGAAGCTGACCGGTTCCGGTGTGGGGTACGGCGATCGGATGCCCAGGTCGTATTCCAGCCTGAGCGGTGTCGCGATCGATGCGATCCGGGCGTGGATCGCGGCCGGGGCGCCCCGCGACAGCGTTGTGCCGGATGCGCCCGACCTGGATCGGATCCTGCACAATACGGAGTTTTATTTTCAGCCGCCGGCGCCGCCCGCGCGGGGCATACAGCTTCACCTGAAACCCTTTGCGATCGCGCCGCGGTCGGAACGGGAGATTTTCTCGACGACGCGGCTGAGGGTCGCGGAAGACCTGATGGTGAACAAAATCGAAGTGTTCCAACCGGAAGGCAGCCATCACTTCATCCTCTATCAGTCGACCAACGATAACCCGCCCCCTCCGGGAATTCGCGATCTGGATCCGGTCGAGGCGCTCGGTATCTTCCGGAAAAGGTTTGTCGTGGGCAGCCAGTCGCCAGAGGCGGTATTCGATTTTCCGGACGGCATCGCGATCCCGATGCCTGCCGATGCGGTCTACGAATTGAACTCTCATTTCGTGAACACGTCGGGGGAGAACACGCTTATCGGCGAAGTCTACGTCAACCTGCACTCGATGCCCGCCGACAGCGTCAGGGTGGCCGCAAAACCCATCTTTGAGAGCTTCTTCCCCATCCAGGTTCCGCCGGGTCAGACTGTGACCGCCGGCCGCGACTGGACCCTTCGACGAGATGTCAACCTCGTCATGCTGTCGTCGCACATGCATCGCCACGGCCGGCGATTCGATATCTTCCTGGATGATGAAAGGATCTATCGCAGCGATGAGTGGGACGAACCGGTGACAAATCTGTACAATCCTGCACTCGAAGTGAGGGCTGGACAAACCCTGCGATTCGAGTGCACCCACGAAAACGACGACAAGGACTTCACCATCCGGTTCGGATTCACGGCCGAGAACGACGAGATGTGCATCATGCTCGGGTATTACTATTGAGAAAGCCGGAATCCCGTTTTTCCGGGAGGCCTTCCAGGCGTAGACCTGGATGAATTGCACGCGGAACTATGCGACGCTCCGCATCACCTCGTCGAACAGGACCCCGTTGGTGGAAACCGCCTCGCCGCCCCGGATGGTGGGGTTTCCGCGCCAGTCCGTAAACGTGCCGCCCGCTTCTTCCAGTATCGGCTGCAACGCGGCGCAGTCCCACACGGCCATGATGGGGTCCAGCATGATTTCCGCACGGCCCGTGGCGACGAGGATGTGCCCATAACAGTCCCCCCATCCCCGGCAGGAAGCGACCCGTCCCGCCAGGTTTCTGTACGCGCCATCCCTTCCGAACTCGGCGAACGATTCGAAATCGGTTGCGCAGAGCAGGGCGTCTTCCAGGCGCGAGACCGTGGAGACGCTCGCCGGGCGGCCGTTCCACGCGCAGCCCGAGCCCCTGGCGGCGCAGACCATCTCATTCAAAGCGGGAAGGTGGACCACGCCAACGGACGGGACGCCGTCGATCTCCACGCAGATCATCACGCCGTAGAGCGGCACGCCGTGGACGAAGGACTTCGTTCCATCGATCGGGTCGATAATCCAGCGACGGCCGGTCCGGCCGTCCCGGTCGCCGAATTCTTCTCCGACGATGGCATCATCCGGAAAACGGCCCTGTATCAGCCCGGCGATCCTGCGCTCCGCGGCCCGGTCGGCTTCGGTAACGGGGCTGTCGTCCGATTTCCTGTCAACCTGGACGCCGGTCTGAAAGTAGCGAAGGGTAATGCGCCCGGCCTGCCAGGCCGCGTGGGTGCTGAAGGCCAGAAGATCCTGGAGAGAAGGCTCTGCCATGGGCGTTCCTTTCTCTGTACTGCAAGGTGCATTGACCGTGTGACGTGGTCCGCCGTCGCACGGCGGAAATGAGCCTGAGATGGGCCTTTCGTGGCTGGAATGTATGCAGGCGACGGAAGGAAGTCAAGCCGGCACGGGCGATGTTCATAGTTCCGCTTGCGTTTTCAATCCGGAATGCTTATATTTTCCTTGGAGGCTGAATCCTGCGGATTCAACCTCTAAAAGTGCCTTGAATCTACATAAGGGTGACCCAACCGGAAGTTATTCCACAGGTTACTGTGGAACTTCGTCAATAATTTTCGGCGCCTGGTAGGTTAGGCGCTTTTTTTATCCCCAAACCAATCGAAGGGGCGAACACATGATGGACGTCGAGTTAGTGGAACCGTCGGAAGTGGAGAAGGCGGCGCGGATATTCCATCGGGACGGGCTTGTCGTGATGCGAAACGCATTGACAGCAGAGCAGCTTGCCTATGCGCGGTCGGGGGCGGACCGCGTGGTCGCGCAGCAGACGGCCGCCATTCCATTGGAGGATGCGAATCGCGGGTACGCGCGCTATTCCTTCGGACAGCAGATCCACCACCCGGAGTGGGCCCAACTGATTGATTTGCAGACGGTTTTACCGGTCCTGGAAGCGATCTGGACGAGCCGTGACTTCCATTGCTGGGGCGCCGGAGGAGATTATTCGCTGCCCGGCGCAAGGATTCAGAAACTGCACGCGGATATCACGGATATGCTCCGCGACCCCCAGGGGCGGGTGAATGTATTCGACCTGCCGACCCCGGTCATCGTGGTGAATTTCCCCATGGTGGATTTTACGGAGATCAATGGCGCGACGCGGTTTGTGCCCGGCACCCACCGCAATCGGGACCCGGCGCCCGGGCTGGAGGAGGAGCCGGACTGGATGAAGCGGTCGATCGTATGCGGACCGGCCGGCGGGGCGGTTATTCGCGACATCCGTTGCTGGCACGGGGGCACGGCCAACCGGTCGGATGAGATTCGTGCGATGACGAGCGTGGGATATTCGGCGCCGTGGTTCGTTTGGCTCAGGAAGGAACACCCCCTGCCCCGGTCCATGTACGATTCTCTTTCGGATCGGGCAAAGGACCTGACCCGCTTTATTGTGAAAATCTGAGCGGCGGGCGACCGGGGCGCGGTCAGCACACGAGGGGCGCAACTGACGTTGCGCCCCTCGTGTCTTGTGTCAGGGTTCGTATCCGACGTCCCGCAGCGAGATCCGCCTTCCGGTATTGTGCGCTTTGGCAGCAGCGGTGGAAACCGCGACGCTTTCCAGTATTTCAGGGTAGGGAACCGGGGCCTGTCGGGATTCGACCATCGTTTTCATCAGTTTGATGTTCTCGTACGCGCCGTACGGGAAAACATAGTCGCCAAGGGGGGCCGAGTGAATGTCGCCCATGTTCCCGTAAGCGCTGGCGTAGAACGCGCAGTGGTAGGTTTCGCCGGTGTCGCAGCTGAGCATGGCGCCGCATCGGGGAAAGCGGGGTTCGTCCGGGTAGACGAGGTGCATGAAGCCGCCGGTGTTTTCCCCCATGGATTCCACGGCGCGCACGCCGGGTCCGAAGAAGCTCTGCGCCAGGCAGATGGCATGGATCTGGCCCGCGAGGGAGGAGCCTCCCCCCCGGATGGAGACGAACTCCAGGTTGCCGACTTCCGGAAAGCGGGCGGCGAATTGCTTGGCCTGAGGGAGCGTATTCAGAATAGAACGCGAAAGCAGAGGGGCATTGTGATTCCTGGCCAGGCTGACGATGGCGTTCGCATTGTCCAGATTGTTCGCAAGCGGCTTGTCGATGAAGGTGGGCACTCCTTTTTCCAGGCTGGGCCTTGCAAGTTCCAGGTGGTCGGCGCCGTCGTAATTGCAGTCTGCCACCAGAACCAGGTCCACGTCGTCAGAGACTTCGTGGAATTGATCGCAAACCCGCGGTCTGGAGGTGAAGACTCGTGCAAAGACGTCCCCGACACCGGGATGTTCGTCCCAGACGCGGGCGATTTCGAATTCGTGCAGACCCGGTACGGTCATGCGGGTGGGGTCGCTGTAGAACGTGTAAAAATAAAAGTGGGCCCCGCCGCTCATCCACGAGTATGGCGCGCCGGCGCTGTCTTCCATGGGGCTCTGGAGCCGCAGCGGCGCGTGTTCGGCCATCAGCGCGCCGTAATACATCCCGTGCATGTCGCAGCGGACCAGTCCGACTCGTATTTTATTCATTGCAACTCTCCCGGTAAACACGACAATAAAAAAGCTCGGCCAGGAATGCAGGGGCTTCCCTGCGGTTCAGAGGACGAAAAGTATTAAAAAAAAATTACCGGGACAAGAAGTTTCTACTTGAATACTGAACATATGTTCAGTATATTTCCGTGTACTGGAGGACACTGCAATTTTCCAGGGTGCGTCAACAATTCTCAATCGGTTGGGTACCTTCAGTTCACGGAGGTTGAGCGATGATTGCCGGAATGCATGAAGGTCGTGCCACGTTTGAAGACAGATCGCTGAAATACTACTACAAGGAGGTCGATCGACATCCGCGGATCGATCCGGCCGAAGAACGGGCCCTCGCGGCCAGGGCGGAAGCGGGGGATGAATCCGCAATTGCGGCGCTCGTGAATGCGAATCTTCGTTTTGTCATTCACATCGCCAGAGGATACCAGAACCAGGGCCTGCCGCTGGGAGATCTCATCAACGAGGGCAATTGCGGGCTGTTTAGCGCTGCCAGGAAATTCGACCGGAGCAGGGGATGCAGGTTCATTACATACGCGGTCTGGTGGATCCGGCAGCACATTCTGAAGGCGCTGGACGTCCAGACCCGAACCGTCCGTGTGCCCGCCAGCGTTTTGAACGACATCGGCCGAATGCGAAAGACCGAAGATCGTCTGATGCAGCGCCTGGATCGAAGCCCCGCGCCGGAGGAAATCGCCGCCTGTTCCGGTTTGCCCGTCAAGAGGCTCGACCGCTGCCTGGACGGTGGCGCAAGCGCCGTGTCACTCGATTCCGTTGGTACGGACGCCGGCCTCAGTTTTGAGGAGACGCTTCCGGACCGGCAGGTCGTGTCGGCGGAAGAGGCGCTCGTCGAGGAATGCCGGTCCCGCGCCGTTATGGAGACGCTGGAAGCGCTTTCGGAACGTCACAGAAAGGTCATTGTGCTCTATTTCGGCATGCACGGCGAGGAACCCACGACCTACCAGGAGATCGGACGCCGGCTGGGTATCAGCCGGGAACGGGTGAGGCAATTGAAGGAGGACGCCTTCGGAAGGCTGAGGCAGCCGTCGGTAAGGAAGCGTTTGGAAGTGTATCTGTAGCGTGGCATCGAGGAAGCCCCCGGAGAAAGACAACTGGAACCAATGTGCATTGAGACGGGTCGCGGCATCGCCGTGTCCCGTCTTTTTTCTTGCGGACGATTGCACTGAAATGTCCGTTCGTTTCGTCCGGCTCCGCGGATTTCCGGACGTTTGCTCTTGACGAAATCGAGCAAATGCTTCAACTTATATTCATTCGTACCCCTTAGAAGCTGTCTTAAAACCCCCCAGCGGTCTTCGCGCGGCTGCAAAAGCGTCGGTCTGCGTTGGTCAAATCCACCCAAGAGTGGCGAGGGGCGCGCAGCCACGATACATTAGTATATGGGCGAATTTGCCCGCCTTGACCGACACATTTTCGCGCGCGCTCGGGACTCACCGGGAATTTTAAAACAGCTTCTTAATCCGGTTTCTCGAGGCCGTCTTCCCGTGCAGATCATACTCCTCGCGATACTTGGCGCCCTGATCTTGATATGGGGCGGGGTCTTCGCGCTCATCCATTGGGTGAAACCGCTGTCGCAGAAGCACCTGCTGGGCTTTGGCGGCTACGTGAGCGTCGTATCGGGTCTGATGGTCTTCCTGGTGATTCAGACGGCCCTCCGGCAGCAGGACGCGGCGATGAAAGACACGCGCGAACGGCTGGACCGGACGGTGGATACCTTTCGTGAGAAGCTGGACGAGCAAGGCGCGAAACTGCTGGACCGGACGCTGGAAAAGGTGGACCTGACCAAGTCGGAATGGGAAGTGCGGGCAGACCTGCAGGACGAGCGGTCGCGCCATGCGCGCACAAAAGCCGATCTCAAGGAAATGCGCGCCCGGCTTGCGCAGACGCAGGCGGAGCTGAAGGAAGAAGAGAACGCCCGCGGCGCCTATTCAGACAGTCTGAATACGGAACGCGCGCTGAGACGGGATTTGCAGACGCGCCTCGCACTGGAGGAGGCCCGCCGTAAGAAGACATTCGAAGGTCTCGCCCGTACGCGCGAGAATCTCGCGGGCGTGGAGGCGCGCGCCGGCAGGCAGGAGAAAGAAATAGCTCGGTTGCGCACATCCCTGCAACGCGCGGAGCAGCGCGCTCGGCTAGCGCTGAAGAACGCGGCAACGGCGCAGAATGAACTCATCGACGCGATGATCATTCAGGGCAGGGCGGCTGACACCCTGCAGTCCGCCGTGGACTCCATCTATGGCAAAGTGATGAAACGACCCCGGAAGCCGTAGCCTGAACGCGGGCAGGAAACACCCCGTTCCGGGTGTTCAGGTACCTGATGCAATATCCAGCCTGACAATTAACCTCGGTTCACCCGGCGTGAATCCGCTTTATTCGGAGGTGGCTCGTGAACAAAGGACCCGATCCGTCCGGCGACAGGAAACGTATCGTTATCGTCGTCGGCTTTCTGGCTGCATTGCTGGTTGTTCTGTTGTTGACGGTCTGGAAGCCCGATACCGTTCCTGAAGTCGACCCGCAGGTCGCGCAACTGGAGAGCGATATCGAGCTCTATACGGGCCAGATCGATTCGTTGAACGCGCTGGTGGATGAAATGGACTCGCGAATCGATGCCATGCGCGCCCATGTAGACAGCGCGAGAGTGTCCAACCGGAAGCTCCTGACATCGCTGCACAGGGTTACGAGCGAGATGAGGGAGTATCAGGCGCTGTACAGGAAACAACAGGCGATGAACGAAAGGCTGGTTGCGGAACTCAAACAATTGAGAGGCGAGAAGGACCAGGCGACCGCGGCCGTCAGGACGTTGAAGATCGAGGTCGACACGCTGAACAAGCTGCTGCACGACAAGACAACCCGGCTGATCAGGTTGGAGTCCAGCCTGAAGGAGGCCGTCGAACAGGCGCAGACCATGCAGGAAACCGCAACGTCCGTGCTGGTCTACGTCGGCACCGAAGACGCACTGAAAGAGGCAGGCTATCTGAAAACGTCACGGGGGATCACGATCAGGAAGAACTACAAACTCGTCGGCTTTCCGGACGTTACCGATGAGCAGAGCCGGGATACCATCAAGAGGGCGTCTATCGGTGAAACCATCGCGGTTCCGGGCGAACTGGCGGCATTGTGCGACCGGCACGGCAAGTTGAGCAAACGAAGGGAATACCGGGCCAGCAAGGGGCCCGCGGGGCAGACGATGGTCACCTTCTGGGACTCAACGCTGATAGGGCAGCGCGTGCTGGCGGTGTTAAAGAAAAAATAGGCGAAGCGTACGCAGCCAGTCCCAAACCGGCCGTACATAGACGCGGCCGGTTTTTTTTATTCAGTGATGTCGACGATGAGGCGGCTGCAGCCTACCACATATGTACGAAAACCGCGGGCCGCACTTTCTTGCCCGTCGGTGCCGTGGAGAGGAGAGAATCTGCGTAGGCGGCGTGTCTAACCATGAAGTCCCGGCTGCCGCCGCGGAGGAAGAGGTGGAGATTGCGGTCGGGCTGGGCGATAAGCCCGGCGGTGAGGCGTTCGAACTCCCCCGTCTGCAGGAGACGGTCTACGGATTTTCCGTCGCTCGAAAGCCCGGCGCCCTTTGCCGTGTAGATGAGGACCAGGTCCTCGGACCGCGGGTCGTGGTGATGTACCCGCCAGACCGGTTGCGCGACGTTCAGGATCATAATGCCCAGCGTGAGCATGAGCATCATGATTCCAAGGAACAGTTCCTTGCTGACGTCGTGTTCTTCCGCCTGCGTGGCGGCGCGCTGCATGAATCGGCTTCTCAACTTGATTCGCTCCCCTGGTCGTCTCTCATTGCCAGCCACGCCCGTTCGAGGGCGCCGACCCGTCCAATCAGAATGTCGACGCACTTTCTCAACGGCAGGTAGGCCAGCAGGGCAATCAGCGTGGTCTTGAAGGCCAGCGTCAATCCATCGGCCATATCGCGGAGCACTTTGAACGTCTCGGTGGCTTCGTCCAGCCGGCCCAGTTCCTGCGCCATGAGCAGGATACCGCATACCGTGCCCAGATAGCCGTAGAAGGGGATGCGGCTCAGAGCGCGATGCCCGGACAGAAGCCGCTCGCCGATCACCCCGATCAGGTCTGTGATCAGTTCGTCGTCCCTGGCTTTCAGATCCGTGAATGCCTCCGTTTCGGTCCTGAGGTCTCGCAGGCCGGCCTGCCGGCGCGCAAGCAGGGTGGGCGCCCCTGAGGCGGATGACGCCGAACTCAGGGCCTCCTCTTCGACGCGAATCCGTCTCCATACGTGGACAATGACGGAAAGGTGCGCGGTCGAGGCGGCCAGGATGAGCGCGTACGCAGAGCGGCCCACCCACTCGATCCAGCTTTCCGGCAGGGCAACGTAGAGGGTGTAGTAAATGCCCAGCGCTGCGACGCCGAACCCCGCAAGGCCGCCCAGAACGCCGCACGTGAGTCTCGCCCGGTTTTCCGGCAGCCCGTACCGCAACTCTTCCCGGCAGATTAAAACGATCTTCTGGATCAATGTAAGCGCGCCTGCCATGGCGCACCCGGAGGCGAAGACTACGACAATCAGAATCTCATACCAGACCAAATGCGTCACGACCTGTCCTCACGTTGGAAATGATCAGATTCGCAGTCCATCCGTTCCTTTGGAAACGACGTACCAGATATAGGCAGCGAGGATGATGCTGGGAAACAGCAGTCCCGCACGCGACCCGCGCCCGCCGCTCCCCCCGGATCCTCCGCGACTGCTGGATTCCGCTGCGGCGGATTCGCCCTCCCTGCCGCTTCTTCGCGAAGCCGTCTGTTCACCGGTCGACCGTTCGTCGGGTGGGCGGTAGGCGTCCCGCCGGTCGTCGCTCCTGGTGCCGAGCGCCGATGGTCTCGAGGCCTCGATGGCGGCGTCTTCTCCCTTCAGCGTCCGCCGTTCGGGATAGACGAGCCGCTTTTCCGTCTCGGCCAGCTTCTGCGCCCACGATTCGACTTCCTTCGCGAAGGTGAGCGACGTCTCTTCCTTGAGCGGACCTGCCTTGCCCAGGGTGAAGCTGACTTCAGGATTCCGATGGCCTGTATAAGCGGTCTGAACGTCGGGATCCGTTGTATCCAGAAGCAGGCGCTTGAGTCTGGCGCGTGTTGCCTGCAGGGAAACCAGATTCTGCAGAAAACCGTGGTAGTCCATGCGTTTCTGCCGGGTCCGTGGCGCATGCGCACGCGACGGTTTCGACAGGGCGTTTTCGATTTCCCTCCGGGTGAATCCCTTCGAGAATTCCGCCCGGCCGAAGATCATGGAATGCCAGATAACACGGGCAGACGGGATGTCGGGAACGGGATGCGCATAGGTGATTTCAACGGCTGGGCCTTTTTCGGTCTGCCAGCTTTCGTCGGAAACCAGAATCGGGTGCAGCGCGCCGTTTGACTGCTTCAGATAGAGACCGAAGAGGAATCCGCTTTCCACGTGGTCGGTGTCCCAGCACCGGGCGCGGATCCGATTCCTGCTCCTCAGGTAGAGGTGCGGGACCTCGACTTCCACGGGCGTGAGGCGGGTTTCGCCCACGGGAAAGTCATTGAGCCACACGCGTGCCTCGTCATCGGCCCAGAAGATGCAGACAACCGAGGTCCCTTTCGGGAGACGCAGGACGTCTGCGTTTCCGGGCAGGCGTTTCCTGTCGATGGCTCCCGGGTCTTCGGCGCTCATCACGCGAATCAGACTGTCGATCTGCGCCGAGACCGCGTTGAACTCCTGGCGAATGGATAGCGGGCTCCGGTCGGCCCGCGCGGTCCGGTCATCCGTATTGCCCGAAACGTCAGCCGCATGCAAAGACGAAATGGACAGTGCGAGCACGGCAAGCCATCGATTTCGCGAGCGGTATGGGTCGGCTGTCTTTGACACGTCGGAGTCCGTTGGCGTGCGTTTTCGGTTGCGTTATTTGCTAATAGTCCGCGAAGGACCCGTCTTCTTCCGAGCGCCACATGCCGCGGAAGCGAAAGCGTTCGTCCCGCATGGCATCGAGGGCGTCGTCGTCAATCTCGAATCCGAGACCCGGCCCCGCGGGAAGCTCGATATGGCCATTGTTGAACGTGAGCGGCGGCGTCAGAAGACCTTCACCCCGGGTCGTGCCGCCCTCGCAGATGAGAAAATTGGGGACCGTGGCCATGGTATGGATGGACGCGGAAACGCCGATGGGTCCGGCGGCGTTGTGCGGCGCAATGGCAATGTCCCTGATTTCCGCCAGTATGGCGATTTTCTTCATTTCGGAGATGCCGCCGACGTGCCGGATATCCGGCTGCAGAACCGCGCAGGCCTGCTTTTCCACGATGTCCCAGAAACTCCATCGGGTGAGGTGGCGTTCGCCGGTTGCGATGGGTGTGGGCGTGGATCGGGAGAGGGTCAGCAGGGCGTCGTTGTTTTCGGGATGGCAGGGTTCTTCCGCAAAGAGCAGATGATAGGGTTCGAGCGCCTTGACGGTGATAACGGCCATCTGCGGGCTCAGGCGGCGGTGTAGATCGACCGCAATGTCCACGTCGTCGCCAACGGCCTCCCGGACGGCGGCCACCCGGGCGACCATCTCGTCGACCGCTCGTGCCGTATCCACGAAACGGACGGGCGTGACGGCGCCGCCCATCTTGATGGCCGTGAACCCGTCTGCGACCCGCTTGCGTGCTTGTTCCGCGCAGGACTCCGGCGTGTTCCCCCCGGCGTGGGCGTAGACCCGGACCCGGTCCCGGACCGAGCCCCCGAGAAGTCTCCAGACGGGAACATCCAGGACCTTGCCCATGATGTCCCACATGGCCATGTCCACGCCACTGAGCGCGCCAATGATGATCGGCATGCTGCGGCTGTAAGTGGAACGAAAGAAGGTCTGCCAGTGGTCTTCGATCTGGAGCGGGTTCTTGCCGATGAGGTATTCGGCCAGGTCGTCGACAGCCCGCGCGACAATTCGCCAGTGCGTATAGTCCAGGGGTTCGCCATAGCCGACGACGCCCTCGTCGGTGTGCATCTTCAGCACAAGGAACCGTTGTGCAACAGGGATGGTTTCAAGGCGGGTGATCTTCATGCGATTGACCTTTCAAGGAACCCGTCGACCCCGCGTATCCGGGTTTCCGGATGTCCGGATCGGTTTCCGGGCCATGCGCGGGGGTCTTCCCTGTCACGCGGATCGACACGGAGACCCGAGCGGCTTACTGGTCGGCGTTTACGCCCCTTTCCTTGTCCCGCTTCGCGGCAGCAAGAACGGGTGCGATCCTGTCGGCAAACCGGATCAGGCTGTTGTCTTCCGGTTCGTAGCCGATGAGCTTGCGGGCGTTGGCGATACTCCAGAAATTGTGGCTGTTTCCGCTGATGCCGTAGAAGATCTGAAAGGGGATGCCGTTCTCGTCTTCGATGTTTTCGGTCTCGATGCTCTTGATGAGAAGCTGGGTCTGGTCGCGTGCGCTCAGATACGCCCCGAGGCTGCGGTGCATGCCTTTCAGGTTGTCCGTCCTGAGATTATCGGCCACGGTGTCTCGGGGACCGCCGATCCGCAGCTGGATGTTCTGAAGCTTCCTGCCGTTTCCGACCTTGCCCGCCGCAAACGCGAACCCCAGCAGTTCGTACGAGGCCTTCGCCCAGCCGTAGAAGTTGTCGGAAAGCGGGCGCATGTCCGGTGTCACGAATTCCATGCGGCCGGACCAGATGAGCGTCTCGTAGAAGTCGGTGGCGTGATTGGAGCTGATGACGACCACCCTGCGGACGTTTGCTTCCAGACAGGTCTGGTAGACGTTATAGGCCATGGCGATGTTGTCGGATTCCGCCCGGAACTGGTCCTCGGGCGCGTTGGCACGGGTGAAACCGCAGTGTATCACCGCGTCCGTGTCCGAAAAATGCTCCCGATACGCATTCCGGTCCCGGTCGAGAAGGTCGGTCCGGACGATGTCCTCCACCTCATTGCCGTTTCTGTCCGTCTCTCGCACGTCCAGCAGGCAGAGATCATAGCGCTCTCTGAGGACCGGCAGACTCCGTCCGGCGATATACCCGGCCGCGCCGGTGACGACAACCCTGCGTTTCGCCATCGTGATTCTCTCTATGGTACTGGAAACGGCACGGGAAAGAGGGGATGGTGCGTGTATCGGTTCACGCCGCGCAGCAGGATGGGCCGCCAGTCCTGGCCGATCGAGTTGGATTCGACCTGCCTGGCTTCGGGCGGGATAAAGCGGACGGTAAGGCCGCAACGCCGCCGGTTCGAGGTATTGGGCATGCTCGCGTGGAAGAGCTGGCCGCTGTGGACCGACATCTGGCCGGCGCTGAGTTCCAGGTCGATCGCGCGGCTGGTGTCGACGAGTTCGTCCGGGATTTCCTGGTTGATGCTCAGCAGGTTTCCCGCGCGTTCCGATGTGCCGTGGGTGACGATCCCGCTCTTGTGGGACCCGGGGATGACGCGCATGCACCCGTTTTCCGCGTCGCTGTCGTCGATGGCGATCCAGGCCGTATGCGCCAGCGGCGGCTTCAGGCCCCAGTACGTGACGTCCTGGTGCCACGCGACAAAGTGCTTTTCGGCCCGGGCGGGGTACTTGCAGAAAAAGTGCGTGGCCAGCAGCAGGATGTCTTCACCCATGGCCTGTTCCATGACGTCCAGAATGCGCGCGTCCGCGGCCAGTCGCCAGATGAATTCCTCGTCGAAGTGCCGGGACTGCAGGCCCACCTGGCAGACGTCTCTGCCTTCTCTGGCTTCGAGTTCGTCGAACTGCGCCCTGAATGCGCCGATCTCGGATTCGGAGAAGACGTCGATTCGAGGCAGCACGCCATTGGCTTCGTAGGTTTCGCTCAGGTTCTGGACGGCTGGCATAGCGGCATCCCCTAGGGTGCAGTGCAGGACGCGGATAATCTACGGTGAACGGCGCGCCCGTGCAACCCGTTTCTGGTGCCCGCGCACAATCCCGGCATGGGGATTGACAGGCCGAAGCGGGGTGGGTATCATGCGCAGTCGGAACCTGCTGTACACCCGGGATTGCGCTCGGCATTGGCGCCGTGGCGCGGACCGATTTCGAAATCCGGAGGCTTGAAATGAAGATCACTCGCGTTACCGCGATGGTGTTGCGGCTCCCTCACGTCACGGAAACCTGCGACGGTACGCAGGATACCTGTTTGATCAAGGTCGAAACAGACGCCGGACTCACGGGCTGGGGAGAGGTGGATTCCTGTCCGACCGCGGTCAAGGCCGTCGTGGATGCGCCCCTGTCGCACCAGATCTGCAACGGCCTGGCAAATGCGCTTTACCTTGAGGACCCGCTGGCGGTGGAAGCGTGTATGCAACGAATGACGGACGCGACGAACTACTACGGCGGCGATGGCGTGGGGCGGCACGCCATGGCGGGTGTCAATCAGGCGCTCTGGGATATTGCAGGCAAGGCATGCGATGTGCCGGTCTACCGGCTTCTGGGCGGGCCCTACAAAAAGCGCTTCCGGGCGTATTGTTCGATTCTGTTCGGCGATTCGCCCGCGCAGACTGCAGAACTCGGTCGGAGGTTTGCGGGGGAGGGCTTTACCGCGGTCAAGTTCGGCTGGGGGCCGATGGGGGAGGACGAGGAGACCGATATCGCCCTGGTCAGGGAGGCCCGCCGGGGCGTCGGAGACGGGGTGGACGTGCTGATCGACGCGGGGCAGGTATGGGACTGGAAGACGGGCCTGAAGCGGGCGCGCCGGTTCGCGGAGTTCCGTCCGTTCTGGCTCGAAGAGCCGCTGCACCCGTCCGACCTGCGCGGATACGCGAGGTTGTCTGAGGAAAGTCCCGTTCCCATCGCGGCGGGTGAAGCGGAAGCGCGGCTCGACGCATTCGAGCGTCTAGTGGCGGAAGGCGGACTGGACTGGGTACAGCCCGACCCTGGGCGGTGCGGGATTTCGACCATGGTGGAGGTGGGAAGGATGGCGCACCGCTGCCATGCAAGGGTCGTGAACCACAGTTTCAAGAGCGGGATTACGATCGCCGCGTCGCTTCACGCGCTCGCCGCGGCGCCCGGCGGGGAGATGTTCGAGTATTGCATGTCGGAATCGCCGCTGCGCCACGAACTGACGCGCGAACGCTTCGAAGTCGTCGACGGACACGTGGCTGTGCCGGAGGGCCCCGGTCTTGGTGTGACCATCAACGAGAAGACCCTGGAGAAATACCGGGTGGCATAGGAAATTTCGCCTTACCCGGAGGCGTCAACCCGGTTGTCGTCCTGAAGTTCCCTGACGAACGCCGGACTCAGGGCCCCCAGGGCGACCTCCGCGACCGGCCCCTTCATGGTCAGGTGGAACCGGGGGTCGACGGCGACGTGGAGGGCGCCGCCCGGCGCGTTTACGGTTACAGGAGATGCCGCCAGACCCAGCCGGACAGCCGCGCTCGCCGCCGCGCAGGACGAGGAACCGGATGCCTGCGTCTCGCCGGCGCCGCGTTCCCAGATGAGGATGAAGATTTCCTTCGGACCCGTGGGTACGGCCAGTTGCACGTTGATGCGATTGGGAAAGAGTTCGTGATTCTCCAGGGCGGGGCCGAGTTCGAGCAGGTCGTCGCGGGTCCAGGACTCGTGCGCGGCTTTGAAGATAACGCAGTGGGGATTCCCCACGCTGACGCCCGTGAATCTCAGTTCGCGGCCGGCGGCGGTGATCGGCCGTTCGATGAGCTCGCCCCCCGTCAACGTACACGGCAGCGCGACGGGATCGAAGTCGGCCTGTCCCATCTCGACGGTCGCGAGGCTGGCATCGCCGTGATGGTCCAGGTGCACCCGGATCTCCACGCGGCCGCCGATCGTGTCCACCGTGAAGTCGCGTTTTCGCGTCCGACCGGTGGCGTGGAGGAACCTGGCGAAGATGCGCAGGCCGTTGCCCGACTTTTCGGCCTCGCTGCCGTCGGGATTCAGGATGCGCAGGCCGAAGTCGGCGCCATTCCCGGGTTCCAGGGTGAGGATGCCATCGCCGCCGATACCGCGGTTGCGATCGCAGATGTTGCGGATATTGCCGGGCGTGAGTTCAAATTCCAGTTCCGCCGGGTCCATGACGATGTAGTCGTTGCCCAGACCGTGGCCCTTATAGAAGCCGTTTTTCACAAAACCTCCGGATTACGACATGCATGGGCTGGCCGATCGGGGTCGGAAGCCGGCATTTTCCCGGCCCAGCGTCACCTGCAGTCACTTCCATACAAGTACGACGCCCATCGTTTCGCCCAGGCGCGTATACAGCAGGTCGAAGGCCTCTGCCGCTTCCTGGTAGGGGAATCGGTGGGAAATCATTGCTTCGGCGCGGATCTTATTCTGGGCGAGAAGCTGCAGGGCGCGGTCGGAGCCCGAAGGACGTCTGCCGCCGTCCGAGTACCCGCCGACAATCCGCCGGCCCTGGATCTTTCCGGAGTCGAGCGGTAGTGGCTCGTCCTCATACAGGCCGATCACCTGGATCAGGCCTTTTCGTTTCACCATATCCTGCGCCTGCGCGAACGCGGCCGCCCCGGCGCGGCCGCCCACCGCCTCCACCGCGATCTCCACGCCTGCGCCGCCCGTCAGATCTTTGACGGCCCTTACGGGATCCTCGCGCGATGCGTCCACCACGTGGTCCGCCCCCAGGCTTGCGGCCAGTTCGCACCGGAGGGGAAGCGCGTCGACAGCGATCACCCGGGGGTTCACTTCCGCGTTCAGCGCCTGCATGCAGATCGAGCCGACGAGACCCTGACCCAGTATAGCCACCGTGTCTTCCTTGCGGGCCTCGATTTCGCGCATCCAGAGAACGGAACTGGTGCTCAGCGGCCAGAACGTCGCGGCTTCCGAGGAGACCGCGTCCGGAAGATGCACAACCGGGGCCCGGTGGGGTGAGTCCACGACTTCGACGGCCACGTACTCCGCGTGCGGCGCAAGAGCCGCCACACGGTCGCCGATGGAGAAGCCGTCCACGCGGGCGCCGACCTCGACAACGTCTCCCACGAACGAGTAGCCCATGGCTTGATGGTCGATGGCTTCGGGACGGATATAACGCCGCCAGATCTCGGAACCGCGGCTGATCAGACTGCACTCCGCCCGGATGAGCACTTCCGTGGGCGAGACTTCAGGTACGGGGACGTCTTCGATGACGATATTGTACTCGCCTTCCGGCTTTGCAACGCGTTTCATGGTGGAGGTCCCTTCAGTTTGCCGGCGCGAGGTCCTGGATGTCCCGGCGAAACACCCACGTACCCTCTCTCACATAGTGGATGGCGAATGCAAGCCGGGGCCTGCCCATGGACCGGTTCGCGAAAGAGCCGTGGATGGTTCTGCCGGTAAAGAAGACGCCCGATCCTCGCGGAACCGTAAGGAAGGTGAGTTCATCGCGGCTTACGCCGGCGACCTCGTGCGAGTGCATGGTTTCGGCCCACTCCGTGCCGTCGGGTCCTCGCATGGCGTAATCTTTCACCCAGGAGGCGTGTTCGCTGCTGTCTCGAGGGGGACGGGTATTCCGGAGGGGGGCCAGGTGGCTGCCGGCGGCGACGCAGAGCCCGCCGTTGCTGCTGTCGGTATCGCTCAACGCAAGCCAGCACGCCATGAGCGTGCCGGGTTCGTTCCTGATATAGTGTGCGTCCTGATGGAGCGCGATACCCGTGCCCCCGCGCGGCGCCTTTTCCATGTACATGGTCTGGACGATCATCGCCGGACCCTGCAGCAGCAGAGACGCGATTCCGGAGACACGGGGATGCGACGCCAGGTAACGCCATTGCGGATCCGCGGTGTGCCTGCGCAGGCCGAGTTCCAGGATTTCCGGCGCCACCGTTTCCGCCTGCGCTTCCAGGAAGGCGTCGATTTCAGGCGGCGTCAGCAGATCCGGTACCAGTAAGTAACCGTCCTTGCGGTACGCTGCCACCTGTTCGGGTGTCAGGATGAGTCCCATCGCGACGCCAGCCTCAGGTGAGGTCGAACGGGTTGGACCAGGCTTTCGAGCCGTCCGTTCCGATCACTTCGAAACGTACCCAGCGTGCGCCCGGCCGCAGGTTGAACGTGGCGCTCGTAAAGGATTTGCCGGAATTCCTGTATTCGGTTCCGAACGTATCGCAAACGGCCAGGATACACCTGGCCTCGGAGCATTCGACGGCGGCCTCGACCGGCCGTTTCTCCTCGTCGCTTCTTCGCAGGGTGATGTTCCGAATCTGGGCGCCGGTGCTCGAATAGCTCGCGCCCCGTTCGAGCGCGTCGAGAATGGCCCCTGGAGACCGGTCCTTCACGCGTACCATCGTCCAGCCCCCATAGGTATCGTGATGATCCGATTCGAGGGCGTGGGAGTCGTCGTTGGCCAGGGCGGGATACAGCCTGTTCTCCACGTCCATCCAGTCGTCCCAATGAACGCCGGATTCCCCTCTGCCCGCGCGTCGGCACGTTGTGTTGAATACCTCCACGCCGGCAAATCCCGTGAGCGGAACGGTGTCCCTCAGGATGTTGACCGAACTCCAGTACGGGTGGGCAAGCCACGTGCTGCCCCCCTGTTCCTGAACCGCGTCGATCACGTGCTGGGGCGGCATGTTCTCCGAGTCCAGGTCCTCGTGGATGTTCAGGCAGAGAAAATGGTGTTTCTGTCCGCCGAACGGATTGTCCGGATGCAGTTCGGCGCCCTGAATGAGCACGAAGTCGTCCGGACAATCCACGGAATCGATCCGGGTGATCCGGTAGTGGTCCGAGAGACAAAGGAAGTCGTACCCCTGGCTCACGTAGCCGTCCAGACGTTCCTGGGGCGACGCCTTGCCGTCGGAGTTCGTCGTGTGGGAGTGGAGGTTGCCTTTCAGCCAGACGTAGCCGTCGCCGGCATCCAGGTTGAACGGGTCCACGAGGTTGTGCCGCTGCGCGTTTTCAGCCATGGAGGTTCTCCGTTAAGGACTTCAGTTGATGTAATCATGGCGGGTTCCGGGTATTGCCCCCGCGGAACAACCCGTCGCGTCAGGTACGGTCGACAATTGGCGGCAGGTCGGTTACGGGACACGCCCGCGCACCATTCACGTCGTAACCCATATCCTTGAGGATGCAGCTGATCTGGGACTCAAGCTTGAGGAGATATTCCTTTTCCTCGTCGCTCATGGCCTGCCGCGGAGGTCCGACGTCGAATCCGCGCACGGCCACACCGGTTTTGAATCCCTCCGGAAAGTTCACACCCAGCAGCATCAGGTTGATGAGGTCCAGGATGCGGCATTGCATGCCGCGTGCACGCTCGAGGTCGCCGGCAAGCGTCTTTTCATAGATATCCACAATGACCTCGGGAATGATGCCGGAGGTCGCGATCGTGCCCCCGCTGGCGCCCATCATAATGGATGGACACAGGATTTCCTCGCAGCCGACCAGGACCACGTAGTCTGGGCGCTGCGCCCGCAGCCGATGCATGGTGTTGATCAGCCGCGGCATATCCCGGCTGGAATCTTTGGTACCCATGATTCGCTCGAAGGGAAGCAACTGTTCCATGATGTCCAGCGTGAGTTCCTGCGTGAACTGGGGGATATTGTATAACAGGACGTCGAGAGGCGTCTGTCTCGCGATCTCAGCGAAGTACTCGAAGAGGCTGGTGTCCGAGATCTCGTAATAGTACGGGGGTACGAGAGAAATGGCGTCGACGTCGATGCCGGCGTAGTATTCGCTCATTCTGAGCACGTCGCGGAGGTTGGCTTCGCTCGCGCCGGCCAGAACGGGCACGCGCCCACGGTTGACGTTCGTGACCAGGCGCACGACCTCCTTGCGCTCGTCGCTGGAAAGACGCACGAATTCGCCCGTGCTGCCATTGGGATACAACCCGTGGATGCCGGCTTCGATGAGCCAGTTGACATATCGCTCCATTTCCGCGTAGTTGATCCGGTCATTGCTGTCGAAAATGACGATATTGGGGCAGAAGATGCCCTTGAATTCTTTCCGTTCGCCGGATTTCCGACGGGCGGCCGGCGCTGAAGTCCGCGGACCGGCGGCCGCCGCCTCTCTTCTGGATACCTGGACCCGGTTGGCCGCCAGATAGTCCAGCGCCAGCGGCGTCAGCTTCGCCCGCGGGCAGATTTCGACTTCCCGCTCAGCGCCCAGTCTGTCCTTGAGCAATTGTTCGGTAACAACCGCATCGTCAATACGGATCATCGATCATTCCCGGGTATTCAGCGATCGATCAGTGGATCAGCCGTTCTTCCAGCGCCGGATAGGGATGGGGTATAAGGTGTGCAGACACCAGTTCGCCGTACCTCTCCGCTTCCCCGGCGCCGACATTCAGGGCGGCACGTACCGCGCCGACGTCTCCCCGGACGACGCTTGCCGTGAGAAAGTACCCCACTTTGTACCGGCCCTCGTATTCCACGTCCGCGGACTTCAACATCTGATCCACGGCTTTGACCAGGGCCACGGTGCTGCGCGTTTCGATCAGTCCCATCGCCTGATGCAAGCCTGACGTATTCCTGACGGTGTTCCCGCCGAAGCAGGCCATGATGTCGGAAGACGGGCGGGAAACGACACAGGAGGCATTCAGTTCCCCGGCCTCCCGCGCGCCATCGATACCGGCTTCCACGGCCGCCTGGACCGCGTCGAGTTCGCCTTTCACCAGCGCGTCCACCCGGCCTCCGCTGGCGATGACGAGGCGCACAAGGTCGACGTCGGCCGCTTTGACCATCGCGTCCGATCCGCCGACCGCGGACACGTAACCCGTTGTTTCAAGAATACCGAGCGCCCCGGCGTCTTCCTTGCGCCCGTTTGAAATCGGCGGATCCGGAAGCAATGGGGCGATACCCGCTTCAGGGCTGGGAATCGCCAGGGTCGCGTAGACTTCCCCGACTTCATCCGCACACGCTTTACCGGTCTGAAGGGCAGTCTGGACCGAGGATATATCGCCCCGGACCACGAGATGAACCAGCGCGCCGCCAATGGAAGTCCAGCCGGCGACGTGGACGGGCGCGCTCTTGATCATGGCGTCGGCGCCGCGGATGAGGGGTACCATTCCGCGTGTTTCGAGGATGCCCATCGCCTGCGAGCCGACCGGTTTCGACGTGCCCGCGCCCGCCATGTGCGGCATCGACGCGAGGGCGCCCGGGGCCGGGCCGGCGATCACGTCGGCGCTGATCAACTCGCCGTGGTTCTCGGCCTCGGATCGCCCGATCCGAATGGCGGCCTCCACGTCCGAAACGACGCCTTCGATCACGACGGTCAGCCAGCCGGATCCAACGCCGTGACGCCCCAGGACCCTGACGTCCACGGTTTTCAGCATGGCGTCCAGGGCCGCGACAAGCGCGGTCATGCCGCGGGTCTCCAGAATCCCCAGGGCATGATTTCGTGCGGACACGACGGCGCTCAGGGGCCGAATGCCCGCAGGACGTCGGGCAGGGGCTTGGGGATGAGGGCGGCGCCGAGGAAATTCTCTCCTGTCTCGACGCTCGCGCGACCCGCGGGCAGGGCCTCGGTCAAGGAAGCCACGTCCCCAAGTATAAGGGAGCAGACCACCCGGTTGTGTACGGTGAGCACGTTGAAGACCCGGACGTCGGCCGCCTTCACCATATTGTCGTTGGCGGTGACGTGCGCGCCGTATCCTCTCGTCTCGATCAGACCCAGCGCGCCGGTCGGCGTGCGCCGCTCCGTGGCGATTTCATTCGAAACGTAATCCCGGCAGGCGGGTTCCGGGTGTGTCATCGGCGCCGCCACCACGTGCCCCGCCACCTCTCTGGCTGCTTGTTCGCCGCTCTTGAGCGCGGTTGCCACCCTGCTGATGGATCCGCCGAGAAAGACTGTGGTGAATCCGCCGATGGACTCCCAGCCCAGGAGGTCCACTCCGGCGGCCTTGCAAGCAGCGTCCGACGCGAGAATAATCCCGGCAACGCCTTCGACTTCGATCATGCCGATCGCGCCTGACATGCTGCCGTCCTGGTGTGTTTGATCGAACGGTCCGGATGCGACAATTCAACCCGACATAATAGATGCGGGCGGAACCAAAGCCAATGCTCAGAACAACAGTACCGAGACGGCCTTTTGTATCATTGCAATGGAGACGGAGGCCATGCCCACCAGGGACATGCCCACCGAGAATCCGACGTACAACACCGCCGCGTAGAGGCGCCATTGCTGTCTGCCGAAGCGCTTCCAGAAATAGTACCGCGCGAGGAGCGCACCGATGATCTCGGTGATCATCACGTGGGGAATGCTCGTCAGACTCCGTATGTATCCGAAGATGAGCAGGACCGGCAGGCCCAGGACGGACAGAACCACGAACGAGACCAGGCCGACGGCGAGTCCGATGGCGATCACAACCGGCTTGATGGCTTCGAACAGGATCGGCTCGTCGTCCGAACTCTGCAGAAAGGAACCGTCGAAGGAGGGCACCTGGTCCACTTCGAACTGATACACGAGCTCCCGGCCTTCCGGGTCCCGCGCGGCGAGCACGACCAGGTTGGGGTTTGGGTTGTCCGCGTGGCTTCCGTCATCGGGACTCCGCAACGCCGGCGCCGAAGGCAGGCCCAGCCGCAACGCTTCGGAAATGTCCGGCGCCGACCGGTCCACCGGAAGCGACGGTACGAGCGGCTTTTCGGTACTCTTGAAGTTCGTATAGAAATACCCAACGCGGGACCACGGTCCGTAAGTGCGTTGTTCGTGGTCATCGATGTGCGCGTCGGCCGAGGCGCGGGCACGCCAGTACCACCAGTTGCCGTCGGGCAGATTGCTCGGCTGGAAGGATACCGCTCCGGAGGACGGGTCGTGCTCCACCTCGCCCTGCATGGTGCCGGTGTACCAGACGCTGCTCTGGAGCGCCCGCAGCGGCCACATCATCTGGACGTAGGGGTAGGAGGACGAGGGAATGGGCGCCAGCTTCCAGATATAGGACCAGTACATGAAACTGGTCAGAAGGATCAGCGGGATCATGAAGACCTCAGCCTTCAGGATACCGGTGAATTTCGAGCCCGTGAGTTCGATCTGACGGAACGTTTCGGCCTGTGCGCCCCAGTTGGCCAGGGGGAAGGGCACAAACCAGATTTCGATACCCCTGAACCCGCTCAGAAAGATCGTGGCTTCCCTGATATAGGGGATATTGACGTTCTGTCCGACCAGCCCGTCCAGCCGGGCGTTGACGAAGGAGATCAGCGGCGTATAGACGAACGCGAAGACGAAGAAGAACATGAGCAGCACGGTGCTCACGAGGTCAGGGAAGAGGACCTTGGCGAGGATTATGGTATAGAGGCTCGCAAGACAGAAGAGCACGATGCAGATCCAGATCCGGAAGTCTCCCCGGCCGGGCGGCGGCGTCCAGCTGCCCTTTTCCTTTTTCTCGACACGCGCGGTTCGGACGCCGGTCCAGACCTGGTAGAATCCAATAATCGCGATGGCGAAGGTGATGCCGATCCCGAAGCTCATCCAGAAATCGATGCCCGTGACGAAGTGGGTCATGATCGTATCCATGCCCATATACCAGTTGGGCATGTACCCGTAGGAATACAGGATGGGGCCCGCCGCGGTGTGGATGGCGACGCCGATGAATGCGCCCATGACGGCCCAGAAGGGCGCCAGCAGCCCGGCAAAGATGGGGGCCAGGTGCAGCGTGAAACCCAGCGGCGTGGCCGGCAGGAAATATCCCGTGTATTGGGTGAAATCCACCCATGGGATGGGGATGAGCTGAAGCGGGCTCTCCATAAACGCGCCGGTAATGGCGGGCACCGCCACGTAGACGGAGCCGAATACCACGCCGATCACGGCGCCGATGCTGAAGACCCGCCATCGCCAGCTGTACTGGCCGCTGCTTTCTTCCGCGAGCGCCATGGCGCCCTGGGCGTTGATCGGCGCGAACGGAAACGGCAGGCGCTCGTAGTCGGAGGTGATCCGGAAGAGCACGTAGCTCGCGGTAAACCACTGGATGCGCCCCATGATCATCCCAAGGACAAGCAGGGAGATGGGCAGAAGCCAGTCCTGATGCAGAAAAGTCCGGTCGATCAGCGCGGGAGAATCGGGCGGGGGCGCCCACCATCGGGGGATGAGGTGGGAGATGCCGAACTGCTTTGCTGCGGGAGACTGAACGTAGTATTGCTGCCAGAGCAGGCCTTCGAACATTCCGGTTTCGCGGGCGACCAGGGCGCTGGTGACATAGTAGAGCAGGTAGAGTTCCTGCTTCTTCAACACGGTGAACGAGCGCTTGGCCAGTTCCAGAAACAGGATGATGGTCACCCACTGGGCGGCGGCGCCGACGGAATGTCCCACCATGAGTTCCAGGTAGATGTTGCCCGGAACCATGATGACGGAAACGAAGAGTGCGCCGAGGATCGTCTTGGAGTTGAAGCCCTCTTCGAACTCCTTGGGGACATCAAGCAGATCCCGGTACTCTTCGATTTCCTGGTACGGATTGGATTTCCGCCTGCGAATGCGATCGAGAAAGGCCATAGAGCGTCAACGCGTGGTAGGGGTTAAGGGCCTGAAAAATACAAACAAAGCAGCGTTTTGCAAAGCCTATTTCCGGACTGCAATAACGGGAGAACGTGACTGTTCATCGGCATCGCGACGTTTCTCAGGCCGGTTTCGCCTCCGGTTCGTCCGAGACGAGCATCCGCATGCCTTTTTCCCGGTATGCGGCTTTTTCGGCGGGGTCCACGGTTCTCCAGATGAGAAACTGCTTGCGGAGGGTATTCATGAAACCCTGGTTGACACGCCGCCATGACGCGACTTCGCCCGAGCGTCGCCTGAGGGTGAGCGTGAGGGTATAGATATCGAATTGGCCGGTGGGTTCCGCCTCGAAGCGAAGCTCCTCGCTTACGCCCAGATCGAAGGGCGCCAGCCACAGGGTCGTGCGGATTGCGTATCCGCTCTCACCGGCGCCGCCCTTCGCGTACAGATGGGCGCCGTCCGTGTAGAACGCCCCCATCGCTTCGCCGCTGTGGGAGTCAAAGTAGTCCGTCAGGAACACGCAGAGCCCGAATACATCGTTTCCGCCAACCGTAAACGGGAATTCGAAACGCCAGTCGTCGCCTTCCGGCTCGGGGATCTTCCAGCGGCGGGACACGTCCGGGACGGCCATCCGGGATGCCTGCCTGGCAGGATAGAGGGTTGACAGGATGACGACGGCCATGACCAGGGCGGACGAAACAACGGCCGACTGGGCGGAATAGTTGACCGTGACGCCCGAGAGCCAGCCCTGCCAGAGAAGCAGCTTGGCAGCGGCCTGGCCCAGCATGTAGCCGCTCACCGTGCCGAGGACGGCGTAGACGCAGGCTTCCGCGATAAACAGGAAAGCGACGTGGACCGGCGCCAGGCCCACCGCGGAATAGACGCCGATTTCCCGAAACCGTTCGTACACGGAACCCATCATGGTATTCAGCACGATGAGCGAGGCGATGAGGATGGGAATAAAGAGATCGCTCATCCCGCGTCTCGACGTGTCGCCCAGCGAACTGAAAATCGAGACGTTGACGCGACCGTCCGCGTCCGGAAGACCCGCGAACAGTACAACCGAGAGCCTGGACAGAAGCTCCTTGACATTGCTCTCCACGTCTGATCCGGCGTCGAACCGGAGGGCGACCGACTGGAGCGGGCTGCCCACCTGGCGCAGGAACGCGTACGGGACGATCAGGACGTCGTCGGGGTTGATGTGCTCGAAGGGCATGATTTCGACTTCAGGTTGTTCCAGGCCCTGTTTCTCCCGCGTTTCCTGGGTGGTCATCTGTTCGATGGCTTCCTCATCGGTAAGCTTGAAGTCGGCGGGACTGAGGGGTTCCTCATCGAGGTCCTTGAGTTCGCTGAACGCCCCGGCGTCGATCAGGCCGATCACCGGCAGCGACTCGCCGAACACCCGGACGCGTGACGCTTCAAGGCGGCCCGGGTCCACGCCGAGTAGATCCGCTATCTTTTCCGGCAGTATGCACGCGGATTCTCCCGGACGGAACCACCTGCCGACTTTCAGTGTCTTGTGGATGCCGGTCACGTCCGCCTCCTCAGGCGTCATTCCCAGAACGCCGAGTACGTGAGTTGAGCTGTCTTCGGACTCGACCGGGATAATCTTCTTCTCCCGCGTATAGTACCAGCTTCGAGGGGCCGTTATCGCGGATTCCCGGAAGTGGGTAACGGCATAATCGTAGACGACGTCTTCCAGCGGGCCCCAGAACTTGCTGCGGATGAGCATTCCGGGGTACGGACCCTCGGTGCCCAGGGGAATCCGGCGAAATTCGAGAGCCGTTGTGATGGACGTAAACGAGAGAACCGTAAATGTGAGGAGCAGGAGCGTGGTGAACGTAAGCGCCGTGCGCAATTTGCGGCGTTTCATGTTTGCGATGCCGAGCTGAAAGGCCGCCAGGGAGGCGGAGATTCGACCCACGTCGGTTTCATGCAAACGCACTTCCGGGACCCGTAACCGGCGCATGGTTTCGTTGAAACGATTGAAAACGAGGGAAATCACGAACACCGCCAGCGCCAGAATGACGAAGGCGAGCAGCACGACCAGGGGATTGGAGATCTCGAACGCCGGATGCACGTTTGAAAGAAAGACCCAGATGAGAACGAAAATACCGATAAATCCCGCGATCTGTCGCCGGATGTCCACGGCGGTGAAGATGAGTCGTTCGGCGAAGAACGCGCACGGGATGACCAGGGCCATGAAAAAGACGACGCCGCGCACCACGTCGTTCTGCGTGTCCTTGACGTCCGGATAGGCGCGCGATTCGATGCCGAGGGCCGCGCGGGTATGTTTCATGAAAACGTCCCAGCGACTTTGGGACATCGCGGCTTCGGCCATGTCCAGGTGGAGGCGGGCCTGGCCGTGCAGCATGTTCAGACGCTGGTTTTCAATGGCGTATTTCTGCATCTCCTGCTTCCGGGCTTCGTTAAGGGTCCACATGTCACGCGCGGCCAGAAAGGAGGTGCGCGCAAACGACCCGTGGGTGAGCGTGGGATAACCCGTGCCCCTGGCGATTTCTTCACTCTCGGCGCTCGTCGCATTGAGCAGCAGGAAGCGGATGCCGATGTCGCCGGAGCCCGCCGCGACGCCGCCGGCCCTCATCGCGACCTTGATTCTCTCTCCCGGACGCGTGAACAGGGTACCCACGGGTTCCGTCGGGCCGAAGCCGATCGCGTACCCGTATTCCTGCGGCGTGACGTTGCCGCTACCGTAGACGCTGATCTGGGAGAGTTTGGTGAGGAAACGCGGATCGACCGTATCGTAGAAGTCGGTGGCGATACAGGGAAAGAGGATGATATTTCTCTTGGAGATCCACCAGTCCATGTCGAAGTCGCCGCGGTAGATCCGCGCCTGCTGCCCGTAGTTCGGCGCGTACGTGATCTCACCGGTCTCCGGATCCTGAAAGTAGGCGCTGACGGAGACGCGGCGTTCGGCGATTCCCGGCATGTAGAATTCACCGTTTTCGTCGGCAAGATCGTAATAGATGCGCCGGACGCCCTTGACCGATTTGTCGATGCCCATCCTGAGCGCGGCAATGGCGCCCGCCTTGGGCCGGTCCGGTACGATGCTGCGCCTGGGAAAGGTACGCACGAACCCCTTCAGGCCGCGCATCCGGTCGTCGGGATTGAGCCGGTAATCAGGGATCAGCGTCGGGTCGTTCAGGGCGATATCCAGCACGCCCGTGATCAGGCGGACCTGTTTTGCGAGATTTCCGAAGTTGACCCCTTCCGGCCGGTCCAGGGGCGTATCGACCCGGAAACGGGCATCGTTCAGCGTGACCAGGGACAGGGCGAGCGTGCCGGCTTCGAGGACGACTTCGCCGTCGGTCTTCAGGTTCGCGCCGGGGATGAACATGTCCCAGGTCATTCCGCCCGTGGGATTGATGCCGTCCAGCAGCGCCTGATCGGGGTCGAGGCCGAAGGCGGGTGCGATCGCCTGAGAGATGCGGACGAATTTCTTTCCGAAGGGTGTGAAGAACCGGTTGTAGTAGAAGTTGCGCGTACTGTTCCAGACGCCGATTTGAGCGGTCTGGCTCGACAGGTCCAGGCCGATGAAGAGCCGGATGTCGATGGGGTCGGTCATCAGGGCCGCGAAATGCCTCTCCTTTCTGGCGTGGCGGCCCAGGAAATCGCAGATGCCGCGAAAGCCCAGGTGGTGGGCCGAAGTGGCCAGAAAGAGCACGGTGCGCCTCGGGGGATATCGTTTGAAATAGTTGACCAGCTCCAGCAGGGCGACGGCGCCGCTGGCCATCTCGGCGCCGGGCGCCAGTGCCGGGACGACGGACATGGCGTCGTAGTACGCGTTGATCACGACGATCTGTTCCTTCAGGATCGGATCGGAACCCGGAAGGAAGCCCATAATATTGTGGGCGGTTTGTTTCTCCCACTCCATTCTCGCATGCAGTTCGATTTCAATCTCGCCGCGTTGTTCGAGCATTGACTTGAGAGCCTGTCCCGACGCTTTATCGATCCAGAATCGTTCCACGCTGTTGGGCACCTGCAGGAATTTCTGCTCGGCTTCGGTATAGAAGGTTGAATCCGGTTCGATGAAGATGATCTGCCCCGCACCCAGCGTGGCCGCGTTCAGCCAGTTGTTCCGCGTATTGAATTCCATGAGAACGGCCGCGCCCTCGAGCGCATGACCGTTGAAGTCGGCGAATTCCCCGGTCGCGCCGTAGATCAACCGCGTGCGGACCCCTTCGCGCGGCAGTGTGGAGGTTTTGACGAGGTTCGGCCAGATCGCGTGGATGGGAAACGTGACATTGTCCCGCAACAGCGACACGCTGCCGCCCTTGTCAACGGGCGAGGTGACGTCGAACGGCTCGGTGCGAACGTCCCGGAGACCGGCGCTCTCGAAACTGCGCCGGATGTATTCCGCGGCAGCGGCGTGTCCGGGGTATCCGGGAACTCGCGACCGGTGTTCCGTAAAGCGGGCAACGTGCGACCTCACGCCGGCGTCCGATACGGTATCGAGTACGCGAACCGAAGTGGCGTTCGCTTCCGGAACGGAAGGGGCCGGTGGGGCAACGGGCGCATGGAGTCCAAGGATTGCGGCAAGGTAGGGGTTGACGCGTTCCGGTCCCACCGCAAGGCCGGCGAAGGCCCCGACGGCGAAGAGAAGCGCCAGTGCAAGACCGATGCGTGTACGGGTTTTCATTGAGTCATCCTGATCAAGGTTTCTGCAGTACCACTACCGTTGCGGGTGCCCGGGTTCCGATCCCGGACATACGCCGGCGGACGCCGATCAGAAGCGATGAACGCTGTGGCCCCGTTCCGGGAACCACAGGACGTCGATGAAGGCCGAGAGGGCGACTCCGAGTATATAGCCGGCGAGCAGGCCAATGAACAGGGGACGTGATTTCCTGTATACGGAAGGACCGCCCATCTTCAGCATGACCAGTTTGACCAGCCAGGCCAGCAATATCGTCAGGCTGGTTCGCCGGGCCAGGTACGAACCGGATATGGCCAGTCCGACGGGATGCAACGGCCACCAGACGAAACGGTGACGCAGAAAAATGAGCAGGAGCGTGGCCAGGCCGCCCAGGCCGAAAAACACCATATAGTCGGGATGTTCGCGGTAGACGGGCGGATCGGGCGGTTTAGTAAGGAAGTTCTTGACGGACGTCGCGGTGCCTTCGAAATGCTTGGGCCCCGCGCGCACGATTTCCCAGGAGTTGAAATTGTAGGCGCCGTCCCGGTATCCCAGCTGGATCGTGAGCAGCACGCTCGCGATCCAACTGACCAGAAAGGCCAGGACGACGGCATACGCAAGACGCCGCCGGCCGCCCCGGACGCCTTCCGCAACGCGCCCGGCGTGTGCGAGGGCGGGAAGGAAGAGCCCCTTGAAGTGGGAGGTGATCCTGGACGCGAACCGGAGGGCGACCCGTGTGCTTTCGTTGACGGTCGATGACCCGATGAATGGCGACACGAGACCCCACGGACCCGCCGGCACGTTGGTGTACGGCATGCCGGTCTCCGCGAGAATCTTGGCCAGGCCGACATACGTGAAGATGACCGCCGGAAGGAGCAGGGCCGCCAGAAGCGGGTCGAAGCCGATGCGCCAGAGCCAGAGCCACATGAACGCGAGCCCAACGAGCAGGGCGACGACGGCCGTACGGCAGGAGAGCGGTTCGTCCCGGTCGTCCATCGGATGATCCCGGTTCCAGGCCTTGCGGAACACATCCATGATGTGGCGTCTGGCAACCCAGAAGACCGAGGCGGCCAGCATGGCGAATGCGCCCTTGGTCTGCCAGTAATAAACGCCGCGGTAATAGTACGGCGATATGGCCGTAAACCCCCGGCGGTGCAGCCAGCCGCCTTCGGAAATGAACAGCAGGTCGAAGAACCAGATGCTGAACAGAACGTCCAGGCTGGCGAAATAGGAGAAGAAGATGGTAAACAGACCGATGAAGAAATAGGCGGGCGGATGCTGGCGGTCGATCCAGAGCCAACGGCCCCGATAGACCGGAAACCGTGGAAAGCCGGGCAGGAAATAGTTGATGCAGTTCCAGGCGATCATTCCGAAGGCCAGCCCGAAGCCGATCCAGAACAGGTAGTTCTTCGTGAAATCAGGGAGTGCGAATCTTCCGCTGCCGGGTTCTTCCGCCATGTGGATCAGGGGCGCCATCGCCGGAAACGCCAGTCGTTCGTTCTGTACCCACTGTCTGCGAAAGACGACGGCGACGCATCCGAGAACCACGAACGCCGCGACGATGAACGTGGTCCACCACAACAGCGGAAGCACCCAGGCATCCCAGGGGACCTGCGCGCCTTTGGGTGCGCCTTCGAAGAACCAGGTGACGGCCTTGTTTTCGTCTGAAGGGATCAGCCAGGTGTTGATGTACGGATGCAGGTAGATATGCCATTCGTTGACTTCGGTCGCGAAATAGTACGGGGATGCGATGTACCCAAGCAGATAGCCGCTCAGACCGAAGCCGGGAACGGCCGCGCCGACGACGCCCATCGCCAGAATGACGTGCCATTCCGCCGGTGCAGGCTTCCATCCGGAAATCCGCGCCAGGAGCGCGCCGGCCATGATCATCAGTACAAACACGATGAGCATGGCCATCGGCACATGGCTGTACGTCATCAGCGAGCCGTGCACGACGTACCGGAGGTGGACCGCCAGGGCGTCCAGCCCCAGGACGAGCAACAGGCCGGAAACCACGGACCGGACCGTGACCCCGCCCGCTGACCCGGCGGGAGCCGCGTTCGGTTCAATTGCTTCGGCTGTTCGTTCAGCGCCGGCCATCGATCGGCACTCTCTCGAGCAGGCTTCGTTCCGGCCTGATGACGTGATCGGATATGCGCGTCAAACTGTCGGGCGGACCGGTTGCGCGTGGTCCGTATTCGCAGACCTGACCATACGGCCATACCGCCTTAAACAATCGCAACTGTCTTGACATCCGTGCCTTGTTTTGTTAGATTCCCGCCTTTGTCGTACAACGGGAACAATGCATTTTCCCGAGAAATGGAGGCGCCCTAGCTCAGTTGGTAGAGCAGAGGACTGAAAATCCTTGTGTCGCTGGTTCGATTCCGGCGGGCGCCACCATTTGTTTCCACAATAACACCCTGATAGTTCCACGGATCCGGAGCACGTCGATGGCCGTTCCCGAACTCATTGTGAGCCGCGACCGCCTGATCGAACTGGTCAGAGAAGGCCGGACGCCGCCTGAGATTGCCGATATGTTCCGCGTGGACGCCGCCATTATTCGCGAAATGATCCGCCGTCTCGAGCAGAACGGTTACTACGACCTGCTTTACGGCCCGGCCGGCGATCGGGCCGAGGAGTGACTCCCGGATCGGCTTTGCGAGTCGCTGCGGAAAACGGTATACAGGAAAGGCGTTCGTCGTTCAGACGAACGCCTCGTTTCTTGTTGGGCTCCGCTGTGTCTCAGTTGCTCAATTCTTCGATATCCAGCCCTTCGATCCGTCCTTCCTGAATGTCGATCTCATCCCGCCTCCGCACCAGTTCCACCTGTCCGTCCCGCAGGTCCACAACCCGGTCGGACGCCACCAGCATCTTGTGGTCGTGCGTGTTCGTGACGATGGTGACACCGCTGTCGGACTGGAGTCTCTGCAGCAACTCGATGATCTCCTGACCGGTCTTGAGGTCCAGGTTGCCCGTGGGTTCATCCGCCAGTACCAGGTCCGGGTCATTGGCAATGGCGCGGGCGATGGCCACGCGCTGCTGTTGCCCTCCCGAGAGTTCGTAAGGGTTGTGCTTCAGGCGTTCACCCAGACCCACCTGAGTGAGTTTGTGAGCGGCCTTTTCTTCGTATTCCGACTTTTTCATACCTGAAAAAACCATGGGGAGCGCGACGTTCTCCAGGGCGGTCATTACGGGGATCAGGTTGAAGCTCTGGAAAATGTAACCGATATTGTGGCAGCGCAGATAGGCGATCTGCGCCTGGCTGAGCGATCCCATTTCGATTGCATTGACGACGACATTACCCCTGGAGGGGCGATCCAGGGCGCCAACCATGTTGAAAAGCGTTGTCTTGCCGGAACCGGAGGGACCCATGATGGAGAGGTACTCGCCCCGGATGACGTTCAACGAGACGCCGCGAAGCGCGTGGACTTCCTGGTCTCCCATCGAGTAGGTTTTCCAGACGTCATGCACCTCGATGATGTGGTCTTCGTTTTCCTGATCTGCGGATCGGGGGTCCGGCGCCTGCGCCATAACGGCTTCTCCTGAACGTTTTTCTTGAATTTTGATGATAGCCCGTTTATGTTAGAGAAATCCGGGTATTCTGTCAAGGATTTTGTCGGCGCCGAACTGTTGCGGAATCCGGCCCGGCCGTCGCGCCCCGTTTGTGTTCCCGAACCCTGGAGGTACCGGCTATGAAACTTGCGGTCTGCAACGAGTTTTTCGAGGGCTGGGAGATCGAGCGCGTGTTCGACTATGCCGCCCGGATCGGATGCGACGGGGTGGAGATCGCGCCATTCACCCTGGCGGAGTCCGCACACGACATTTCATCGGTCCGGCGGCGGGACATCAGACAGGCGGCGGAAGCGGCGGGCGTGGAGATCGTGGGGCTGCACTGGCTGCTCGTAAAACCCGCCGGGCTGTACATCAACCATCCGGACCGCCGGGTGTGGCAGCGCACGCAGGATTACGTGAAAGCGCTGATCGATTTCTGCGGCGACCTCGGAGGACGCGTGATGATTCACGGCTCTCCGCAGCAGCGGAATATTCAGGAGGGATGGAACGCCGACGACTGCTTTGCCCGCGCCGCGGAGCTGTTCGCCGGGTGCGCTGATCTGATGGCACAAAGGGGCGTTACCTATTGTATAGAGCCGCTGACGGACCAGGAGACCAATTTCGTGACCGGTGTGGCCGAAGCTCTGAAGCTGGTCGAGGCCGTCGGGCATCCGAATTTTCAGACCATGGTGGACTGCCGCGCGGCTTCTACGGAGGCCATGTCCCATCCCGAGGTCATCGACCGGGCGGGAAGTGCGATGCGGCACGTGCACGTGAACGACCCCAATTTGCGCGGACCGGGATTCGGCGAGCTTCAGTTCGCCCCCATATTGAAGAAGCTCAGGGAAATGCACTACAGCGGCTATGTGTCGGTTGAAGTGTTCGATTTCGAACCGGACCCGGAGACGATTGCGGCAAGAAGCATCGGCTACCTGAAGGGTATTCTCGAAGGCCTGGCCGAGGGTTGAAACGCGAGGGCTTCCGCGGGATCGGCGTCCGGTTCAGAATTCGTTCGGGTCTTCATGCTGGACGGGTGTCAGGCGTAGTACGGTTCCGGGGTTGTTCAAAACGACGTAGATGGCCCCGTCGGGTCCGCTTGCCACGTCGCGCACGCGGCCGGCATTCTTGAGGATGGTTTCCTGGTAGATCACACGGTCGTTCTCGATCGTGAGGAGGCGAACTTCCTCAAAAGCAAGAGCGCCCACGAGCAGGCGGTTCTTCCACTTCGGAAAAAGGTCGCCGCGATAGAAGTCGATGCCGCACACCGCGATGGAGGGCCGCCAGAACAGAACGGGTTGCTCCAGGCCGGGCTTGCTCTCGAATTCCGATACAGGCGTCCCGTTGTAGTTTCGCCCGTAGGTGATCGTCGGCCAGCCATAGTTGATCCCGGCCCTTATCAGGTTGATCTCATCGCCGCCCATCGGCCCGTGCTCGCTCTCCCATAACGCGCCTGTAACCGGATGTACGGCCAGGCCCTGCGGGTTTCGCTGGCCGAAGCTGTAAATGCTGGGAAGGGCGCCTTCCCGTTTCAGAAAGGGGTTGTCATCGGGAATTCGACCGTCCCGGTGGATACGGTGGATTTTGCCGCCGGGGTGTCCCAGGTCCTGTGCGTACCGGGGAATTCCCCGGTCTCCGACGGGGAAATAGAGATACCCCTCAGGATCGAAGACGATGCGGCAGCCGTAATGGTGGCGGGTCCTGTCGTAGGTCTCGTGCGGCGCTTCGTAGACGACCTGCTGATCAATCCAGGCATTGTCCTTCATTCGCCCCCGTACGAGGCGCGTCATCGCCGGTGGTCGGCCGCCTTCTGCGGTATCCCCGAGCGCGTGGCTGTAAGACAGGTAGATCCAGCCGTTTTCCGGATAGGCGGGATCGACGGCCGCATCCATAAGGCCGCCCTGGCCCTGGTGCAGAACCGGTGGCGTATCTGTGACGGGATCGGGGTGCAGTACGCCGTTTCTCACCACGCGAAGCCTTCCGGGCCGCTCGGTGATGAGCGCGGTGGCGGCGTCCGGGAACGCGATCGACCATGGGAGCCGAAGGCCCTCAACCCAGCGTTCCACGCGGATGCGGTAGTCGTAGGTGTCGAGTGTGTCGGGAATGGGCGGTTTTGTGGCGCCCGCCGATTTTTCGGCCTCCCGGATGAATGCCGAGATGGCGTTGATCTGCTTTCGCGTGAGCGCTTCTCCGAACGCGGGCATCCCCTGCTGGACGATGCCGAACATGATGTTGCGGGCGATGTTCCCCCGTCCGCCGTAGATCCAGACACCGTCGATCAGACTGGGCGCCGTGACGCCCTCCAGGTTCTGTCCGTGACAGGTCGCGCAGTACTGGACATAGAGTGCCCGGCCGTCGGTCGACGGTTCGTCGGCCGCAACCGGGATTATGCCATTTGCATACAGGGTGAAAAGCAGAAAGCCGATCGCCGTGCGCAGCATAAACCCTCCTGACGGGTTGTCGAAGAGACCGCGTTCAGCATCCCTCGCGACGTGACTCCAACGCATTCTCGGGAATCCTATGGCAAAACCGGCAGAACCATTGGGCGTCGCCGTAATCGGCCCCGGCAGGATGGGCGGGCTTTATGCCCGGATCCTCGATCAGTGCGCGCTGACGAAGCTGGTGGCCGTATGCGGTCATGGCGAGGTCACCGCCCGAGCCGTCGCGACGGAATTGCGGGTGCCGTTCTATACCGGCGCGCGTTACCGCGACATGCTCGCCGACCATCCGCAGATCGAAGCGGTCGTCGTTGCCACGTCCGAATGGGCGCACGCCGACCCGGTTGGCGCCTGCCTGGCGTCCGGGAAGCATGTCCTGGTGGAAAAGCCGCTGGCGACGTCTCCTTCAGATGCCGTCCGGATGGTTCACGATGCGGGCCGTGCCGGCGTTCATCTCATGGTATGCCACAGCCTGCGTTTCGACCCCCGTTTCGCCGAAATGCGGCAGGCCGTCGCCCGCGGCGACGTCGGCGAGGTCCTCCATATCTACAGCCGCAGGTCCTCGCAGCCGGGAGCGGTAGATCGGGTACTCGGCCGTTTTCCCCTTGCGTACTGGCTGCTACCCCACGACATCGATCTGGCGCTGTGGACGAACGGCAGCGCGGTCGACCGGGTGAGGGCCTACGCCCGGTCCGGCGGGCGCGGCCGGCAGGACCTCATCGTCGTCGTGATGACCTTCGACTGCGGCGCCGTTGCCGTCCTCGAAAACGTATGGGGTTCGCCGACGGGGGCGGGACGGCCGCAGAACCAGTTGTTTACCATACGCGGCACGGCCGGCGCGGTGGAGGTGCTTCCGTACGAAACCGGTATTGCGGTCTACCGCGGCGGCGACGTCGCGTATCCGGACACATCCGTCGCGCCGGACGTCCACGGGCAGACCGAGGGGATGTCGCGCTCGCTGATACGCCACTTCGCGGGTGTGGTACGGGACCTGTGGAAGCCGCTGATCACGCCGCGGGACGGGCTGGCGGTCGTCCGGGTGGCATCCGCGGTCGATGCTTCGCTTGAAGCGGGCCGCGAAATCAGCATGTCAACGATGGGGGACGTATGATCCAGTCGATTGAGCATATCGCGATTGTTTCGGCCGACTCCGGAGCGCTCGCGCGGTGGTACTGCGACGTCCTCGGTTTTGAGATGATCCTCGAGAGCGAAGAGAGTCAGACCTATTTCGTGCGCCTGCCGGGCGGAGGGATTCTGGAGTTCCTGCCGTCGAACGACAGGGCGCCCGCGGTCTGCGCCGCCGACGACGCGGGCATCCGGCACATTGCGCTGAAAGTGGATGATTTCGATTCGGCGTGCAGGATGCTGGAGGACCGCGGCGCCGCATTTGTCGGGCCGTACCGGGAGACGTCCGCGGGGACCCGTTTCAACTTCGTGGCGGATCCGGACGGCAATCTGTTGCAGATTGTCTACAGGCCTGAACCACTGTGACCGGGCGTCTCTCCGTGTCCGGGCATGTGAATAAACCAGCGCAGAGCCAATTCAACCTTACCGCTTGTACTTCGGCTCTCGCGGCGGCCTGTCTCTTTGGAGACGGTACCGGCTGCCGCTTATCGGTAACGCCACCCTTGCCCCGCCCCGGACGTGCGACTCGACAAACGCGAAGATGAGTTCGGTATTGGCGCGCGCCGTTCTGACGCCCCCGCGCGGCGGTTCTCCGGTGTCCAGCGAGCGCACGAGGTCTTCGATCAGCCGAACGGTTGAACTGGCCCGCTCGAATGGCGGAAATTTCCCCGGCACAAGCACGGACCGTCCGCGGTGGTCCCGGGCGCCGTGTTCGCGCAGGTGCCACTCTTTGTCGTTGAGCAGGCCCGTGACCACGCCCGCGTCGCCCACCGCTTCCACTTCCATGCCCCGCCCTGAATTGAGCGCGTATGCGGTGACGCCGTTTTCGAACTGCAGGATCCCGTGTCCAACCGGGTCCTCGTTCAGGCGTTCGCCGTCGATCACCCGGTCTCCGTTCGGCAGGTGGGCCTGGACCCACGCCACGGGATTGTCGCCGTTGAGCCTCATCAGCAGATCGAAGCTGTGGCTGGCGCCATTGAACAGCGGGCCCGTCTGATGCACGATCAGCGATCTCAACCGGCCTATGCGTCCGCTGTCGATCACGTCCGCCATCGCGTCGTATCCCGGATGCCATCGCCGGTTCGTGCCCATATTGAAAACCGCGCCCGCCGACTCGACCGCCTCCACCATCGCGTCGGCTTCGTCGAGCGATGCGGCCATGGCCTTTTCGCCATAGATCGCGCGGACCCCCCGTTCAGCGGCAAAGACGACGATCTCGGCGCGATGTTCGGGCTGGGTGGCGACGCTGACGATATCCGGGTGCTCGCGTTCGATCATCTCTCTATAGTCGAGGTACTGCCTGTGTTCAGGGACCCCGTACCGGATACCGACCTGTCTCATCGCTTCCGTGCGCAAATCCGAACAGGCGATCAGTTCCGTTCGCTCGCACGCCTCGTATCCCGCGGCATGCGAATAGGCGCCGAATGAATGCGGCACTTCGTTGTCAATGAAGGCGCCCATTCTGCTGCATCCGACCAGCGCTGCTCTATAGGTTTTCACGATCCACCTGTCCTTGTTTTTCCACGGGTTTCCTGTAAGCCGTGACTGAAATTCGCAGCGGACCCCGTCTCAACTCCGCACCGCACAGGATCGTCCTGCCGTCCGGGCCGCCGCAATCGTGGTGCGGGGTCGCTAATATTCGACCTGCGAACAGTGATGTCAAGGGCAAACGACAGAAAGGGACCGCCAATGCCGCCCGGAGTCAGCCGTTCGAAAATGCGCTATATTTCTCACGGGAATCTCTTCGCCGCGCAGCCATAATCCCAGCCAGGCAGATCCGGAGGAACGCTATGTCCGACTTTACCATACCCACCGAACCCATCGGTTCCATTCCACGTACCGAGGAGCTGGTCCGCGCCGACAAGGCGTTCCGCGAAGGCAGGGTCAGTGATGAGGAGCTTCATGCTGTCGCGAAACGGGCGACCACAGAGACCATACGCGAATTCGAGGAGACGGGTTCCCCCGTCATCAGCGACGGCGAGCAGCGCAAGTACGGCGGTTTCGCCTTCTATTGCCTGCACGGCGCCGATAATCTGGCTCCGGACGGCGTGGAAGTCGGATTTTCCGATGGACATTCCAGACAATTGCCTCGACTGACAGAGGGGCCGTTTCGCTATACTGAAAGTGCCGACGGTTATCTCGAAACCGCATTGAAGCAGGCCCGGACGCCAGTTAAACAGGCGGTTATTTCGCCTTCACTCCTCAGCCTGATCTATCCGGGAGACGGTATCGGAGATTATCCCCGTGAGCGATTCATGGCGGACCTCGTCCGCGAGCACGTCGGTGAGGTGCGCCGGTGCCTGGACGCGGGTGCGCACAAGGTACAGATCGACTTCACGGAAGGGCGTCTCGCTGTTAAGCTGGATCCCTCGGGCGAGCTTCTCAGGAGTTTTGTGGCGTTGCTGAATACCAGCCTCGAACCCTTTACGGACGAAGAGCGTAACAGGCTTGGGGTTCACACCTGCCCGGGAGGCGACTGGGATGCCACGCACAGTGCGGACGTCGACTACATGGACCTGCTGCCTACCCTGTTCGAGATCGAGGTGGGTAATTTCTATATTGCCATGGCTTCCGAAAAAGAACCGGGCGGGGCCCTGCAACGCATTGGAACGCTCATCCGTCCGGGTCACCGCGTCTTTATCGGCGTTATTGATGCCATCGATCCCCGCGTGGAGTCGCCCGAGGAAGTCAGAGACCGCGTCCTGGAGGCCGCTGGACATATTCCGGCAGCGCAGCTGGGAACGACGGACGACTGCGGTTTTTCGCCCTTTGCGGATGACCTGTCCACCTCCCGCGACCTGGCATTTGCGAAAATCCGCGCACGGGTGGAGGGAACCCGGCTTGCGGAGGATGCGTTGCGGAGCGCCTGAAAAACGACGTGATGCCCCCATTCGACCATCAAGGCTCGCGAGCGCGACATCTGGTTAAACCGGGGTGGTCCGATTGGGCGTCGCGATCCCACATTCCGCTTGACTTCGCCCATGGTTTCGTATAGATTTGCGAATCGGAATTGAGGGTTGAAAGCGGATGGGCGATTAGCTCAGGTGGTTAGAGTGCTTGCTTGACATGCAAGAGGTCACTGGTTCGAGTCCAGTATCGCCCACCATTTTAAATTGCTGATATTAATGGGCCTGTGATGAATCCATCACGGGCCCCTTTTGCATGTTCATCGGTGACGACGCTACATCCGGGTCCGGGTGTTTTCGTTGTTGTTCTTGCATCAGCCGTCACAATTCAGTACCATACCGCTGGGTTTCTATTGTATGAACGAAGTGCTCAGCAGACCATTCGCATTGAAGAGTATCGTCGTCAAGAACTTCGAGGAGACCCGGTCCAAGCGCAACCAGGCGGAACTCTGGCGTTACCGCGCCCTCGCCGGCGGCTTCTATGTCTTCAGACATGAATACATCTTTCTGTTCAGGAAAACGGGGGACGCCTGATCCCTTCGCGTGATATTCCGGTTCCGTTCGGTTCCGGAATCCGGCTCGCGCCGGGCCTGTATGATAAACCGGCCGCAACCCGCCCGTCCCCGTGAGGAGCGCTTGCAATGAAAACCACGAACGGACGAACGGACGTAAGCGAAACCGTCGAATCCGCACCCATTCATCCCATGACGGAATACGAAAAATTCCTCTTCGACCTCAAGGGCTTTCTCGTCATCCCCGGGGTGCTAACAGGGGATGAAGTGCAGCGCGTTCGCGAGCACGTCGACGTCTATATGAAAGAGCCGGATAGCCTGGCGGCTCACCTGAGGGCGCCCATTGCGGGTCCCGCGGAATTCCTGATCGATCATCCCAGAGTCATGGGGATTCTGCAGGAGGTGATTCATCCCGAGCGCGATCGCATCCGTCTGGAGAGCGTCTTTGTTTCGGCCCGATCGGCCGAGACGACCGCGAATCAGTGGCGTCCCCACGTGGGCGGCACGAATCTCGATCCGTCCGTTTCCTACCGCTTTCACAACGGGCGGATCTACAGCGGGATGACGCGCATCGTATGGGAACTGAACGAAGTCAGGAAAGGCCAGGGCGGCACGTGCCTGGTGCCCGGGTCGCACAAGGCCAATCTGGTTTCGGCTCAGGACGGGAACTGGCCGGAAGAGGCCGACGACCCTGAATCGGGACTCTGGGAGACCTACGGGTGTCCGCGGGGGAGTCTTGTCGTATTCTCGGAGGGGGTGCGACATACGGGGTCGGCCTGGACGAACCCGGACAATCCCCGCTGTGCTGTGCTGATTGCTTACAACTACGTCACCGTCCGGTTCCACGAACCCAAACCCTGCATGAATCCGGTGGTCATCGGCGGAATGGCAGAAGCGCGTCAGAGGTTCTTCAGGGACGTCTGGATCCTTCCTAACAAGAGATAGCCGGCAGGCCGTCCATGGCTCGAAACCGAAAAAGCCCGGCCAGACCAATGGCTTCGGGCTTTTTCGATTACTGAAGCTTCAATTCTGATTTCGGTCCGGATCAGCCGTCCCATCGCCCCGGGTCGATTGCGGTTGCGTCGGTTTTCATGCCCCTGGGTTTGTGGGGCTGGTTCCAGTCCAGTCCGGTTGTGTTGGGACTCTGCAGAAAGCGCCTGGTTGCCGCCGGCGCGGCGGACACGCGTTCCGGGTCCCATTCCGGCATCGGTTGTATGGGGCCCGCCCACGCCGGCCGGTACCCCAGTTGAACCAGCGTGCGTTGGGAACGCGATCTGTTCGGATGGGTGCCGTGAAACAGGTTGATGGGGATAACCAGCGCCGTGCCCGCCTTTACACACAGTGTGACCTCGCCCGGATGGTACTTGTAACGCACGTAGGGGTTCGCTTCGGCGTGAAACGAGAGGTGGGATCGCGGAACCAGGCGGAATGGCGCCCGCTCCGGCGTCAGATCGTCAAGGTAGTACAGAACACGCAGCAGGCGCGGACAGCTGCCCTCGTAACCGAAGATGGAAGATCCGAACGGCTGGCCGTCGGTGTGCAGCGAAATGGGCGGCGAACCCGAGAGCGTCCTTGTGAAGAGTCCCCGGGTGAACACGATGTCGTCGCCGAGCAGCGTTTCCAGGAACGCGATCATGGGTGGATGCGCGATCAGTTCGGCCAGGGCCCGGCTGCGCCACTGCGGCTCCAGACAGAAGGTCTGCGCGTCGCTGTAATCCTTCGTCTGCATCGGCGCATCGGCCATTTCGCGTTTGATCCGGTCCATGTGTTCCGCGTCGAGGATGTCCGGTAGAACGACGTACCCCTCCACCTCCAGGCGCCGGATCCGTTCTCCCGTCGAAAGGCTGCCGTAGTCGGTTTCGTCCAGGTTCATGAAACCGATCTCTTCGTTCGGGTCGATTCGTACGTCGGCTTGCATGGTGGTTCTCCTTTCTGCGGCCGCCGCCGTGGCCGCGGAAACCCGTACAGGGAGTCACCACTTCCGGATCAGGATCATTTCAACGGAGACCGGTGCCCGGGTGAAGCGTTCGGGTTTCGGCATCCCGACCCTGGCGAACGGTCTCTTTCCGCATTCGTCTCTCAAAGATAACCATAGCGATTGGATTGGGCAATGGATGGATTCGGTGTTCTGGTCGGCATTCTCGTCCTTTGCTGGCTCCGGCCCCGCGGGTGTATGGCCTCCGGTGTCCCGCCGCCCGTCTTCAGCGTGTCGCAATCGGCCGAATCCCTCGAAAGACTGCAGCGGGCCGTTGCGCCGCTGATGGCGATGTCAGAGGACGAACTGGTTGCCGTGGTTCCGGATCGTACGGGTTTTCGGTACGTGGCGTGCGCCGGTTGCAGTACGGGCGTCAGAGAACGGCAACTCGACTGGACGATCAAGGACCCGTTCCGCGTCCGGTGCCGCCATTGCGCAGCGATTTATCCCGGGTGCAGGTTTGCGGAGAACAGGACCCTTCGCCTGTTGAATCCATTTGGAATCGAAGTCGAATACCCGTTTTACGAGGATGGGTCCGGAAGACGATTTTTCTTCCGCGCCAGGGCATGGTGGTGCGCGAGGTTCTACCTTGCGGACCGCGCGCGTGATCTCGGTCAACTGTATCAGGTCACCGGCCGGCAACGATATGCCCGCCGGGCGGCGTTGATTCTGGACGCATTTGCGCGGTATTATCCGGGGTTTCTCGTCTGGACGGACGTGGCGAATGCAGCAAAGCGGGTGTGTATGGTCCCGCCCTTTCCACGACGCGGAGGAAAGTGGGGAGAGTGGCGCTACGCCGAGATTCCCACGCAGATGATCTACGCGTACGATTCAATTCGGGAAAGCGGCGAACTGAGGCGGCTCTCGAAAGAACGAGGCGAGGATGTCCGCCGCCGCATCGAAAACGGGTTTTTCCGGGGAGGAATCCGGCAGGACGCCGTCCATGGAATTCTGTACACCAATGCCAGCCCGGAGACCTACGAAGGATACGCGGTTGCAGGCCGCGTCATGGAAGACCCCGCTCTGGTTCACCGCGCGGTTCGGTGCGCACACGGCCTCTTCCGGCGATTCTCGGCGGACGGATTCTGGTGCCAGGGCAGCCCGTCGTACCATCGGTATACACTGTCGGGCCTGCTGCGCGTCATGGAAGCCCTTGCCGGATATTCCGATCCGCCGGGCTATCTGGATCCGGACGACGGCAGACGCTTCGATGATTTGGATCCGGTTCGCGAATTCCCCGATGCGGAACGATGCATGGCGATTCTCGACCGCTTCAGGTACCCCGACGGGAGGACGATACCCGTGCACGATTCCTGGGCGAGGTTTGAGGATCTGAAGCCCACGGACGACTCGCGCCCGGCCCTGTACGCCGGTATGGGGCATGCATGGCTCGGGTTGGGTGAGAAGACGCGTCAGACGCAGGTGCACCTTCATTTCTCGGAAGGCGGCCACGGGCACGATCACGCGGACATGCTTAACGTGATGCTGTACGCGTTTGGAGAGGAGTTGCTGTCCGACCTGGGTTATACCCATACCCGGTACAGACCGTGGACCGTGAGCACGCTGGCGCACAATACGGTGGTCGTCGACGGGCAGGAACAATACACGAGAGGGAACCGAGGGCCGTCTCGAGGCGGACTCCTGGCGCATGAGACCAGGAACGATACGGTTCAGTGGATGGAAGCAAACGGCGAGCGCGCTTACCCGGGGCTGGCACGGGAATACCGGAGAATGGTCATGCTGGCCGATGCCGGCGACGGGAATGCGTATTCTCTGGATATATTTCGAGTACGGGGAGGGACGCGGCACGACTGGACGCTGCACGGGAGCGCGGACCGTGACGGATGGATCCGCCATGACGTGCCGCTGGAACCCGCCGGCCGACACCTGCTGGAAGGAGTCGCCGTACGGCTGCCCGAATTCGAAGGGGACCGGGGGGACGCCGGAGGCCACAACATTGCCTACGGATTCGTGCAGAATGTATTCCGCGGACGGGTTGACGCCGGTTTGACGCTGGGACTCGGTCTGGCGGGTTCGCAAATCGGATTGCGGTGCCATCTCCCGGGGCTGTCAAAAGCTGACGTGTACGTGGGCGACGCGCCGTCGGTTCGGCGAACGGACGAGAACGAAGACGAACTGGACCGGTTCAGGATGCCCGTTTTTCTGGCCCGGCGCCAGGGACGGGCGCCTCATTCAAGCGTGTTCGCCGCGGTTCACGAGCCCTTCGACGGGCACCCGTTCATTGAGTCGGTCCGGCAGGTGTACGCGGACGAACGGACAATCGCAATCCAGGTCAGACATGGAGGTTACACGGACCACATCGTACATCGTACGGTATGGAATCATGAACTGCTGGAGGTGGGGAATCTCAGCATGAAGGGCGAGTTCGGTTTCGTTCGGGAACGGGACGGCGCCCTCTTTTTCGCGGGCCTCTGGGGAGGGGACGAGTTGAGATGGGGAGACACGGTGGTTGCGTGCGGTTGTAGCTATGATCTTGAGGTGGCGGGTGTACTCAGGAAGGCCGACGGAGACCCGCTTGACGGCCTGGTGGCGATTGGGGGCATCGTCGACACCACGGGCGTTGAGGGAACAACGGCAATCGTAAGATTCGGCGATGGTTCGACGATGGGATGTGAGGTTGAACGCGTCATCCACGATGCGCGCGGACTCACGCTGGCGACAGCGCAGGACCCGGGGTTCTCAATTGAGAGCGGAGGTATGCGCCACCATTACTTTCCACTGCGTTCGATTCCGGGGCCGGTAAGCTGCCGCATCCGCGGCTCGGCCTTCGTATCACAATAGATAAGTCACGTCAGGATCTGTCAACGTCAGCGCTCGCCGCGGCGCGGTACACGTCGAGAATGGGGACCCCCTGCTCCTTTGCAATTCTGGCGCAGTCTTCGAATTCGGGCGCAGAACGCGTCCTTCCGCCGTAGCTGGCAACCTTTACGGTCACGGCTCCGAAGGCGGTTTCAACGACTTCCGTTCGCCTGGAAACGGTCTGACGTTCAACGCGGCGGATCCGTACGCCAAGCGTCGTGGTTTCACGGAGAATCAGGTCCGTGGCGGACTGCGTACGGTCCGGATCGGCGAGTACGCTGAGGACCACCCCGGGTCGTCCCTTTTTCATGATGACCGGCGTGAGATACACGTCTCTGGCGCCTTCTCCGAGCAGGCGGTCGATCAGGTAGCCGTAGATTTCAGGCGTCATGTCGTCGATATTGGTTTCTATAAGTTGGAGCGCGTCCGTCTGCGGGGCCGACTCGGAGTCACCGATTTCCAGGCGGAGCATGTTCGGTACCTGATCCAGATCCCGGGCGCCCGCTCCGTAACCGATCCGGCGCGTGCGAAACGTCGGCGTGCCTGCGCCGATCTGCTGTGCCAGCGTGGTCAGGACAGCGGCGCCGGTCGGGGTGACCAGTTCAAACGGTATGTCGGTGCGTTCGCCGGGAACGTCCCTGCAGAGCGCGACAACCGCGGGGACCGGAACGGGAAGTACGCCGTGGGCGCTTCGCGTCGTTCCCCTGCCGAATCGAAGCGGCGTGGCGTAGACCCGTTCCACGCCGAGTTGTTCCAGTCCGATGACGGCACCGGCGATGTCCGCGATGGCGTCAGCCGCGCCGACTTCGTGAAAATGGACGCGTTCGACTGAAATGTCGTGTACTTCAGCTTCCGCCTCGGCAAGGCGGCGGAAGATGGCGCCGGCCTGCCGTTTGGCTCTGCCCGAGATGGTTGCGGCGTCGATGATGCCCAGCACGTCCTTCAATCGTCGGTGGCGCTGTCCTTCTGCAGCGACGACATCGACTTTAGTCGCAGCAATGCCGTGGCGCTGAACCTTCCCGGCCTTGAGGCGGATTCCCTCCAGGCGGAGTTTGTCGAGCTCTCTCTGCAACACCTCGATGCGCAGCCCGGCATCCACCAGCGCGCCCAGGATCATGTCGCCGCTCACTCCGGCAGTGCAGTCGAAGTACGCCAGTCTCAAGGGTTCACCTCTATCCTCATCTGCAATCGATGAGGAAACAGGGTCTTGTCGTTGTCACGGCTGTTTTAAGGCAGCTTCTCAGGGCGGGGCCTGCAGGTTGGTCGCGAGCAACGTCGCCGGATCGTCGAACAGCGCCAGCAACCGGTCGCGTTGCTGGCGGAAGTCCGCCAGCTGATCCGGGGTAAGCTGTCTGGCCCTGGAGCGATTCGCGAATCCGGCCGGGTTGACGAGGCGATAGCGCTTGCCGTTTCTGACGAAGAAGTTGTAATGGAGGTGCGGCCCTGTGGAGCGGCCGGTCGATCCGACGAAACCGACGGTTTGCTTCTGTTTGACGTTTGTGCCCACCTTCAACCCGCGCGGGAACCTGCTCAGGTGGCCATAACCCGTCTTGTAGCCGTTTCGATGCCGGATTTCGACGTAGTTGCCGAGAGCGCCTCTCCAACCCCTGAAGACGACGACGCCCGGGGCGGTCGCCCAGACGCGCGTGCCGTACGCCGCGGCATAGTCGATGCCGTGGTGAGGGAGGTACTTCTTCAGGATGGGGTGGAAACGTCGGTTGGAATAACCGGAACTGATTCGACGGTAATTGAGAGGAGATTTGAGAAACAGGCCGCGCAGGGACCTTCCGTTCGAATCGTAATGGGACGTATGGCCGTCCGCGGACTCGAACAAAAAGGCCTGATGTTTCTTCCGGGCAGACTGGTATTCGGCGGAAAGGATTTCTCCGTATCGCAGGAACCGGCCGTCTTTGTAGAACTTTTCGAGTGCCAGTGCAAACCGGTCGCCGACGCGGCAATCGACCATAAAATCAATGTCGTATTCAAAAATGCGGGCCATTTTGACGTTCAGTACGTGCTGATTCTCGCCGGTTTCAGAAAGGGCGTTCCAGAGAGAACTGCGGATTTCACCTGTCACAATCTCAATCCTGCGGTTCAGGGGTATCTGCTCTTTACGCGCGACCAGTCCGCCGTTCGTCCGCGTTACCACAAACCGCGTCTCGAGGGCATTTTTCCTGATAAATTCAAAGGACTGAATGGTTCCCAGGCTGTCTATGCCCAAGGCGTAATGGTCACCGCTTCGGACGATGCGGGGATTGAATTCCGACCGCGGGATCCCCTCCTTTAATGCATTCAGTAATTCGTGGATCTGAGACCGCGCAACCGCTTCCCGATTCAATGCGTCCCAGAACGTCTCTCTGTGTCGGATGCGGCCGTCGATTTCAGCGAACCACTGCTCGGGTGTGGCCGGAAGCGGATCCGGAACCGGGGAAACCTCCCGGGCGACTTCGGATTTCTGCGCGGTTTGAGTCCCGGGCAGCCAGATGGTCGGGAGCCAGGCCAATACTGCTGCCGGCAGGATAATGAAAGCAAACTCCGGCAGCCTGAACCGGCGACCGGATCGTGCAGGCCGGCCCGTGCGATCGCTTTTCAAGTTACGCATACAGTCTATTGCCTGGAATGCCGTCAGGGGTACGGGGAATTGAGATGACCCCACGACAACAACGCGGGATAACTTACTGTTCTTAGTGAAGAACGGCTTCTCAAAATAGGTCAAAACGTAATTTCTGTCAACCTGTATTTTCTCTTGCGTCCTGAACGCCGCACCCATAAACTCATGCCTGTAGTCAAAACGTGGAGATGCGCAAATGGCTGACGTATCGCAGTCCGGCGACCGTGTCGAGCTGAAGGGATTCTATCCCGGTGAGCTCGAGGAGTTCGTAACTTCCCTCGGGTTGGAGCCCTATCGCGCCAGACAGATCGCCGCATGGATCTACAATCGCGGTTCAACCGACTTCGCCGGGATGACCGACCTCGCCAGGGGGGTCCGCGAGAAGCTATCCCAGCGCGCGTCGATTTTGAATCTTGAAGTTGCGGCACGAATTGGCGCGGAAGACGGCGAAACCGTGAAGTATCTGTTCGAACTGCCGGACGGCAGGCGGGTCGAAAGCGTTCTGATGCGCGACGGCAGGCGGCGGACGCTGTGCGTTTCGTCACAGGTGGGATGCCCGCTGGATTGTACGTTCTGCGCCACGGGTCGGATGGGGCTGATCCGAAATCTGTCCGCAGGTGAAATCCTCGACCAGCTGGTCTATGTCCGGCGCGAACTGAGAGCACGCGGAGACGATCTGACCAATGTGGTTCTGATGGGCATGGGAGAGCCGCTGTTGAATTACGCGAACGTCGTTCGCGCAATCCGGCTGATGAACCTGGATTACGGGCTGGCAATAGGGATACGCAGGATAACCCTGTCGACGGTCGGCTATGTGCCCGGTATCTTGAGGCTGGCGCGAGAGGGGTTGAAAGTCGGCCTGGCGGTTTCGCTCAATGCGGCTGACGATGCGCTGAGATCGCGAATCATGTCGATCAACCGGCGGTGGCCGATTGCCGAGCTTCTTGCGGCCGTCAGGGCGTACCGGAAGCGCATCGACAGGCGGGTGACGTTCGAATACGTGCTGCTGCACGGGGTAAACGACTCGGTGGAGGACGCCGGGCGTCTGGCCGCGCTGGTGCGCGACATACCGTGCAAGGTCAACGTCATTCCCTGGAATCCGGTCGAGGACACGGCATTTGTACGGCCGCCCCGGGAAGCCGTAGACCGGTTTGTGCGCATCCTCAGGAATGCGCGGTTGACAACGACGGTGCGTTACAGCCGGGGCGTGGATATCGCGGCGGGATGCGGGCAGCTGTATATCAGACCCGATGCGGCCGAAACCGCTTCCGGCGGCTGAATGGCCGGCGACCTGCATCTCCGGCTGCGCATGGCCGGGGCGACGCGGCGGAAAATTCCCTTGATTGTTATATAAAGATATGATATATTGTAACTTACCGCGAAAGACGCAGAATCTGGTTTCACCGGACCGAGGCGCATCGGGACGTGGGTCTCTATGGAACAGTTCGTGATCGAAGGCGGGTATCCGCTCTCCGGTACCATCAAGCCGCTCGGTAACAAGAACGCGGCGCTTACACTCCTCGCCGCCACCCTCATGACGGACGAAACGGTGGTGTTGAAAAATGCCCCGCCGATAGGAGACGTGCTCACCCAGATTGCGATCCTTCGCGACCTGGGTGTTTCGGTCCAGCATCCCGGACGGGATGAACTGACCGCCTGCGCGGCGTCCCTGAGCAAGACCGCCCTGAATCCTGATTTCTGCAAGAGGGTACGCGGCAGCATCCTGCTCGCGGGTCCGCTTCTGGCGCGCCATGGCCGCGCCACGATGCCCAGGCCGGGCGGTGACAGAATCGGCCGCCGGCGCCTCGACACCCACCTTCGTGCTCTGGAGGCATTGGGTGCGCGCATCGAGACCGGCCACGGCTATGAAATGTGGGCGCCGGACGGATTGACCGGCGCGGACATCTTCCTGGATGAGCGGAGCGTGACCGGAACGGAGAACGTCATCATGGCATCCACCCTGGCGGAAGGCACAACCATCATCCGCAATGCGGCCTCTGAACCGCACGTGCAGGAGTTGTGCCGGCTGCTCAATGCCATGGGCGCGCGGATTTCGGGCGCAGGCACGAATGAGCTGACCGTGGAAGGCGTAAATGCGCTTCACGGCGGCGAACACGCGATCGGTCCTGACTATATGGAGGTGGGAAGCTTCATCGGTCTCGCGGCGGTTACCCATGGCGAGATGCGGATCAGAGACGCGGCGCCGCATCATATGCGAAGGAGTCTGATGGTTTTTGAACGGCTTGGTGTGGAGGTGACGGTCGACGGAGATGACATTCTGGTTCCCGACGATCAGAAGCTGGAGATCGTCCGGGACGCCGGAGACGCGATTCCGAAGATCTTCGACGATCCGTGGCCGGGGTTTCCCGCGGACCTGATGAGCATTGCGATTGTTGTGGCCACACAGGCGCGGGGAACCGTCCTGTTCTTCGAGAAAATGTACGAGAGCCGGCTTTTCTGGCTGGACCGATTGATCGAAATGGGGGCCGAAATCATCATCTGCGACCCGCACAGGGCCGTTGTCGTGGGTCCGTCGAAGCTGTACGGGGAGCGGATTACAAGCCCCGACATCAGGGCGGGGATGGCGCTGTTGATCGCCAGCCTGTGCGCGGAAGGCCGGAGCGAGATCCGGAACATCGAACAGATCGATCGCGGTTATGATCGCATCGACGAACGACTTCGCACGCTGGGCGCCCGGATCGAACGGGTACCCGTTCGTCTGGGCTGAACGCAATGGCTTCTGCTCTCGATACGGCGATTGAGGTGGTACGTCGGCTCGATGCGCGAGGATTCCGGGCGTTGCTTGCCGGAGGATGCGTGCGTGATCTCCAACTGGGGCTGGAGCCGCGGGACTACGACATCGCCACCGATGCCGATCCCCAGCAGGTGACCGGCATTTTTCAGAACGCCCGGCCGGTCGGCGCGCACTTTGGCGTGGTTGAAGTGCGCCTGTCTGGGCATTCCTTCGAGGTTGCCCGTTTTCGGCGTGACCTGGGTTACAGCGACGGCCGGCGTCCGGACGCGGTCGAATTCGCCGGCGAGACCGAGGATGCCCGGCGTCGGGACTTCACGGTGAACGGGATGTTCTGGGACCCCCTGGCGGACCGTTTGCTGGACTACGTGGGAGGACAGGAGGACCTCAAGCGGAAGACGATCCGGACCATCGGTCCCGCCGGGGACCGGTTTGCGGAAGATCGTCTGCGGATGATGAGAGCGGTCCGGCTCGGCTGCCGTTTGCACTGGCGGATCGATGCAACCACGTTTGACGCGATAAGGCGTTCGAGCGAAAATCTCGCGGAGGTCAGCGGCGAGCGGATCCGGGACGAATTCGTAAGAATTCTGACTGAAGGAGGCGCGCCGCTCGGGGTACGATGGCTCATTGATTCGGGGCTGATGAATCAGGTGGCGCCGGAGGTACTGGAACTCGATGGCGTGGCGCAGCCGCCTGAGTATCATCCCGAAGGCGACGTGTTGACCCACACGTTGATCATGCTGGGGCTGATGCGCAACCCGACGCCGGAGCTGGCCGTGGCCGTGCTGTTGCACGACGTGGGGAAACCGAGGACGTTCAGGCCGGCCGACCGAATCCGGTTCGACAATCACGTCGCCGTGGGGGCACGGATAACGGACGAGATCTGCCGCAGGCTGCGGTTTTCCGGCGAGGCGACCCGTCACATCCTACGGCTGGTGGCGGACCATCACCGATTCATGCACGTTCGGCAGATGCGCGCGAGCAGGTTGAAGCGGTTCCTGCGCCTGGATCGATTCGACGAACACCTGGAACTGCACAGGTTGGATTGTCTGTCCAGCCACCGGAATCTTGAAAATTACCATTTCTGCCGCCAGGCTCTGGAAACACTGGAGCCCGAGGAGATACGCCCGGAACCGTTGATTACCGGCAGGGACCTTATCGAGCTCGGGTATACGCCGGGGCCGGCGTTCACGGCCGTCCTGAGGGCGGTGGAAGACGGCCAGCTCGACGGCAGCGTCAGGGACAGGGAAAGTGCGCTGCTCGTCGCTCGAGGGGTGTTTGAACGGGGCGCGGAGCCGGGTCGTAACGTTCTGGCCGAAAACGGCGCCGCGTAGGGTTCCGTCCCGGCGCCGGACGACGCGTCCGGAACCTTGACCGGGCAGGGGCGTTTCCAGATAGAGAGAACCCCCGCCATACCCGATTCAACCATGTTTCCCAAAGGGTTTCCGATGTCAGGTCCGATTCGATTCGTTATTGCGGTTACCCTTCTAACCGCCCTGGTACCGCGGACTGAGGCGACAACCGTAGAACGGTTCGTGTTCGATTCGCTCTGTGAAAGGGCGGAGACGATCGCACACGTCCGGTGTGTGTCTCGAAGCAGTTATATGGATGACGGACGACGGGAAATCGTCACGCGGCACCGGTTCAGGGTAATCTCGCCGGTAAAGGGCGATCCGGGCGACGAGGTCGTCCTCACGCTGCCCGGGGGAACCGCCGACGGCCGGAGGCTGCATATCCCCGGTATTCCCGAGTTCGGCGTCGATGAAGAGGTCGTCCTGTTCCTTACTGGCCCGGACCGTCATGGATCACCGTGGCCGCTGGGGCTCGGACAGGGCTGCTACCGCATACTCGAAGCGCAGGATGGCCACGCACAGGTCAGGCTGCAGCAGGGTACCACGCCTCTGCCTGCCGGTGCGCTCTTCAAGCCGGCACTGAACCGGCCCACCCGGCCTTTCAACGTGCCACTCCAGCTGTTTCTTCATCAAATCCGTCTGACGATTCCCGAAGCATCCGACGAACGTTAGAAGCTGTTTTAAATTTACCGGTGAGTTCCCGAGCGCGAGCGAAAAAGTGGCGGTCAAGGCAGGAAAATCCGGCTATGAGAGGCGAGCAAGCGCAGCCTCGATCTCGTACGACGGGCGGGTTTGACCAACGCCGACCGGCGCTTTTGCAGCCGCGCGAAGACCGCTGGGAATTTTAAGACAGCTTCTTTGTCCGCCTGCACGCCGCAGCGGGTTCACGGGCCGCCAACCCGGTTCATGAGAGCGAAAACCGGATGATCAGGCAGCGGTTTACGCGGCAGCGGCCCACACGGGATCCAGTGGAAGAGTCCTTTGTTTCACCATTGGGTCCTTTTTTATTTCCCTTGACTTTGGTCCTGCATTTTTGCATCATATCGGCGCGGTTTATGGGCCCGCTATTGCGCGTGTAAGGTTATGAATTTAAGTGACTTTGGCACATTCGGCATGCTTCGAGGGCGGCGTTATGCCCTCTTTTTATTGGCCTCGAACGGTAAGGAGGGCGTGTAATGTCCAAGCTGCATTTTGATATACGGGACATCTTTCAGGTGGTTCGGCTCGGATGGTCCGGCAAAAAGATATGGGTCGGGTTGTGCGGCACGCTGATCGCCTGGGCTGGATATTCCATCCTGGCCATCGCGGACCACCTTCTGGCCGGTGCCACGATGGGTGAGATCTGGCACAGGTATGGGCCCTTTCCCGGTCCGGCGCCATCTCCGGTCACACTGGCGGGCACGGCGATAGACGTGCTTGCCATGCTTTACGTCTGGGTAGTGGTCCTTTTGACAACGTGCATGATCTGCAAGATTACGTACCAGCAATTGAAAGGAGACGACTTTTATTCTTCGGGCGACGCATTGGGATTCATCAGACAGAACTGGGGCGGCGTTGTCTGGGGCCCGGTGGCCACACTGGCGCTGCTGGTCTTTTTTGTCGTCGCTGGCATCGTGATCGGATGGCTGGCGGGTCTGATTCCATGGGCCGGCGAATTGGCATTCGGGGTGTTTTTCATACCAATCTTCTTTGCCGCGCTGGTTGCCATCTTCATATCGATCGCGTTCATCGTGTCCCTGACGATGTCGCCCGCGGTCGTGGGTACGGTCGGCGAAGACGCGCTCGAGGTGGCCATCCAGTCCTTTTCGTTGGCCTGGAGCCAACCCTGGCGGCTGGTGTTGTATATGGTCTGGATGAAGATCTCAGTGTCTGTCGGATCGGTCCTTCTGGGAATCTTCATGGCCTCCTCGCTCGGCTTGGTGAGCTGGGCCTGCGGCCTGTTCATGAAAGAGAAGCTGGCCAACATGGTCTATGTGGCGGGACAGTATGTCCCGTTTGACTTTACCCGTTCCGAATGGCTGTCCCTGGACATTACGGCGTTTCTGCCGGCCGCCGGCATCCCCTCCGGCTCCGAACTGCTGGCCGGGGGAATTCTCGCCGTTATGCTGATCCTGCTCGCGGTTATCTTCAGTTCATACGTGTTGTCCGCCTATGCTTCCGGCCTCAGCCTGATTTACGTGATTCTCCGGAAGCGGAAGGACGACGAGAATCTGTTGGAATGGGAAGACGACGAGGCGGAGGACGACGAGGAGCAGCCTGAGGAAGCGGAAGCGACGGAAGACAGCGTCGACGAGACGGATAACGACGCGTCCGCGGAATCGGAGAGCGGAGACGGTGAGTCGCCGGAGACGGAAACCGAACAGAATTAACATCCGGCAATCGGGAAACGTACTCGCGGATGTTGCGGCCGATGCGCGGCTCGACGAGGGTCCGGAAGGGGTCCGTCGTGTCCTGCGGGCGATCTATCGCGCGGGCACGATGCCGGTACGGGACCTGTCGCGGGAGACGGGTCTGCCGGTTCCGATTGTGGCGGCGGTCCGGGGGGAGTTGGAAACCAGGGGCTGGCTGGAGCGGCGAGGGGGTGTGGTCCTGTCTTCGACCGGCCGGGATTCGGTCGAAGAACAACTGGGTCTGCGTTGTCGCCGCCGGTTTCAAAGACCGGTTTTCCCCGTGCTGGACGACGAGATGCGTCCGTTGCACGCCCGGATGGAGGCATTGGGGCAGCGGCGGCCGGCTGTTGACGTGCGGTTGGATCAGTCCCATGCGACGGCGGAAACCGCGTTGCGGCGCGCTATATTTCTGTACGAACACGACGGGCTGGAGGGGCGGGATGTCCTGATACTGGGAGACGACGACCTCACCTCTCTGGCCATCGGCCTTCTGGCCGACTTTCTCGGGATTTCAGTGCGCAGGGTGGTGGTGCTGGAGTGCGACCCGCGCCTGGTGGCCTTTCTGAACGCCGCGTCACGAGAAACAGGACAGGCGGTCGAGGCCGTCGAACACGACTTGAGGGCGGACCTGCCCGGCAACCTCCTCGGCGGTTTCGACCTGTTCTTCACCGATCCGCCGTACACGCTTCCCGGCCTGTCACTATTCGTTTCACGCGGCGCCTCCGGGCTTCGGCCGGAGGTGGGCAAACAGGGCGTAATCTGTTTCGGAAGCCGCAGGCCAGACGAGACGGCGACCGCCGTGGGAACGATCACGGACACCGGGCTGGCGCCGGTCGAGATTGTCCCGGATTTCAATCGGTACGCCGGCGCCCAGATGCTGGCTGGTGTCAGCCACCTCATTCGAACGGTTGCGACGGACCGGTTGACACCCCGTGTCAATGGCTTCTACGCGGGTTCGCTCTATACGGCCGACAGGTCACGGAAGAAGGGATGAATCTGCCGTTCGAAGCAGAGCCCATTCTCCCCCGTCATACGCGCCGGCTGCAGGAAATATTCGCATCAACCGGGAAGAGCGCGTGGTGTTACTACGCCCCGTTTCTCTGTTGTTTCAGCCTGGCTCCGGCGAGGGAAGTGTTCGTTGCCGAACACGATGGCGCGCTCTGGCTTCCAGTGCGCCGCGTTGACAGAAGCGGCCGCGTCCGGTTCGATCTGGTCGTGCCTCCGATTCCGCTGTCTGCAGAACCGCTCGTCGCCGTTCTGAACCGGATGCGTGCAATCAATGCGGGCCGGTACCCGCGCATTTTGTGGGTGGACGAGGCCGACAGCCGGCGTCTGCCGCCGGACAGGCTGGACGTTCGGATCAAGTCGCGGGAGTACCTGTACGATCCGTCGAAGGTCGCTTCGGCAGCGGGCCGGCCGTATCGGGACCTTCGAAAGAAACTGAGTCGATTCCGAAGAGAGGCGGATCCGCGCTTCCGGGAACTGACGCCCGCCGATATCACAGGCTGCCAGGCGCTGTTGCGGCACTGGCGGAAGCGGCAGGGGCGCAAGCGGGACTTTCTACTCGACTGGGGATATACCCGGTCGGCGCTGTCGATGTACGGGCAATGGACTTCCGAGGAGCTCCAGGGCTGGTGCGTGGAGCTCGAGGGCCGGGTTGCGGCCTTTGCGATTGCCGGCCGAATGCACGCCCGGATGGCCAATTTCTTTATCGCCAAAGCGGACCCCGATGTCCGGGGGCTGTCGGAATATCTGCGAACGGAGGTCTACCGGGTGCTGGCGGATTTCGATCTCGTCAACGACGCGGGTGACCTGGGGCTGCAGGGATTGCGCCAGCATAAGCGAAAATTCCGGCCTGTCGAGCTGATTCCGGTCTACAGCGCGTCGTTGTCGGATGGATGAACGACGTGTCTTCCCGGCTTCCCGTGGGGCCGGGCTCACCCGTCGAATTGCGTGGCGGCACGGATGGCAGGATTGAGTTGAAGATCACCTGACAGGGAGGCGGTTCACGGTGGAAGCGAAAGCGACGAATATTGTATGGCACGAAGGACACGTGAGTCGAGCGGAACGGGAGAGCCTGTTGGCGCAGGCGGGGTGCCTGGTGTGGCTGACAGGCCTGCCGTCCTCCGGTAAGAGTACCATTGCGTTTACGGCAGAGCACGCGCTGGCCGCGCGGGGCCGGCTGACCTATGTTCTGGACGGAGACAATATCAGGCATGGTCTGAACAGGAATCTGGGTTTCTCGGCTGCAGACAGGGCGGAAAACATCCGCCGTATCGGCGAGGTGGGGAAGCTGTTCGTTGATGCGGGGATCCTTGCCATCAGCAGCTTTGTGAGTCCGTACAGGATCGACCGGGACGGCGTTCGAGGGATGCTGGATCCAGGGGAATTTCTGGAGGTCTTCGTCGACACACCCCTTGAGGTCTGCGAGGAACGGGACCCCAAGGGGCTCTACAAAAAGGCGCGGGCCGGAGAAATTCCCGGCTTTACGGGTATCTCGGATCCTTACGAGCCGCCGGAGAATCCGGAACTGGTGATCAAGGCGGCCGAATGTTCGCCCGGGGACGCGGCGCAACAGATCTTGGAGTTGCTGGAGTCCCGTGGAAAGATTTCAACGCATGAGGAAAGCGATCCATGATGCCGCTGGACGGGCGGCGGGTACTCGTGATGGGCCTTGGCCTGTTCGGCGGGGGCGTGGGTGCGGTTCGGTTTCTGTGCAAAGAGGGCGCACGGGTGACCGTTACCGATCTGCGGCCCGCGGAGGCGCTCCGGGAGTCGCTGAAGGCACTCGATACGCTGCCGGTCGTCTACAGGCTGGGCGGACACGAGGCGGCGGATTTCCGGGCGGTGGACCTGATCGTGGCGAACCCGGGGGTCCCCCGGTCTTCCCCGTTCCTGAATGTCGCCGGTAAAAGGGGAATCCCCGTAACAACGGAGATATGCCTGTTTGCGGAGCGTTGCAAGGCGCCGGTCGTGGGAATCACGGGCAGCAGTGGAAAGACGACGACCACGTCGCTGGTCGGGGAGATGATGCGGCGCAGGTACCCACGGACGATGGTGGGCGGAAATATCGGCGGTTCGTTACTGGATGAACTCGATGAAATCACGGCAGACACTCGCGTCGTCCTCGAACTCTCCAGCTTTCAGCTGGATCGGCTGACTGAAATGAAATGGAGCCCGCAGACCGCCGTAATTACGAATTTTGCCCCCAATCACCTGGATATACATGGCTCGCTGGAGGCCTACAAGCGGGCGAAACGGCAGATCGTCGCGCATCAGGATGTACGGGAAGTCGCGGTATTGAATGGAGACGACCCTGAAGTGCGGCGGTGGTCCGGTGACGGGCGCCGCATCGTATTCAGCGCGCAGACGGCATCGGGGTCCGACGTCTACCTGGTCGATGGCGAGATACGACACCGGATCGGCCGTTCCGAAAGAACCGTCTGTCCGGCCGGCGCGGTGGCGCTTCCGGGCAGGCACAACCTGTCAAACGCGCTGGCCGCCAGCGCGGCGGCGCTTTCCAATGGCGTGGCTGAATCGGACATTGCGGCCGTACTGCGTACATTCAAGGGCGTGCCCCATCGACTGGAACGGGTTGCCGAAATCCGGGAAGTCACGTACTATAACGACTCCATTGCGACAAGTCCGGATCGGACACAGGTGGCGCTCTCGGCCCTTCCGCCGGGCGTGGTGTTGATCGCCGGGGGGTACGACAAGGGTCTGGCATTTGACGCGCTTGGACGTCAGATCGGGCGAAGGGTGTCCCATCTCATACTGACCGGCCAGACGGCGGGCGCGATCGCGGCATCGGTGCCGGCCGGGTCCCTGACACGCATCCTGAGGGTCAGCTCCCTGGAAGACGCGGTGTCCGCGGCTGCGAGGCGTGCGGGGCCGGGCAGTACGGTGTTGTTTTCTCCGGCATCGGCAAGCTACGACCGCTTTCGCAATTTCACGGAGCGTGGCGATCGGTTCAGGCAGCTGGTACTGAACGTGAGGAGGTGCGATGGCTGAAACAGTCGATCTGCGGGCGATCGCTTCCACCATTGCCCGCGTGCTCAACGTGACCGCGCCCCGCGGCGCCGAGGCGGCGCCGATCGATGAAGTCGTGGACACCCTTCAAGCGGCCGACCGGCTTGCATTGGTGGTGGTGGACGGTTTCGGCTCGTCGCTGTGGGCCCATGTTCGTGGCGAAGTGCCGTTTCTCAACCGGCTCGGGGACCTTCGGCATCGAGAGATCCACTCCGTGCTGCCCTCGATGACCTACATTTGCATTTCAACCATGTTGACCGGCGTGTCGCCGTCCTCGCACGGCGTCACGGACCTGCAGACGATGATCCGGGCGACCCGGTCACCCCGCATGGATTCCGTTTTCAATCGGGTGCGGGACGCCGGCGGGCAGACGTTGATGGCCGTCCACGAGAGGGATGTGGCGGGACTGGACGTCGAGCGGTTTGCCGACCGGACGGTACTGGCAAAGGAGCGAAACGACCTGGAGATCTACGCCCGGGTTCCCGGTCTGATCCTCGAACATTCGCCGGAGTTCGCGTTTGTTCATCTGCTTGACGTGGACGAAGCGGGTCACCGGTACGGACCCTACACGCCGGAGGTCCGGCAGACCGCCTCCGGGATGGACAGGAATCTGAAGGGGCTGCTGGCCGGTCTCGCGACGTCCGGATACGGGGTGGTCGTCGTGGCGGACCATGGCATGCATGAGTCTCCGGAGCGCGCCGCGGACGATTGCGGAAACCGCGGTATGCACGACGGCTCGGTTCAGGAAGACCTTGTCGTTCCGCTGCTGTGGGCCACGGCTGAAGAACTGCTTGATATCGCGAAGGGAAGATAGTACGCAAAAAAGGCCGGACGTTCCTGCCGTCCGGCCTCGCTCATGTATTGACGTCCGTGTTCAGGCGCCGTCTGAATAGGGCATGAGTTTCCGGCCGCGAGTGGGGTGACGGAGCTTCCGGAGCGCTTTTTCCTTGATCTGCCTCACGCGTTCACGGGTAAGCCTGAACCGGATACCGATTTCCTCCAGGGTCATCTCGGCGTCGCCGCCCAGGCCGAAATAGAGGCGAATAACCTCACGTTCCCTTTCTTCAAGCGTATCCAGCGCCGCGAAGATCTCATGTTCCAGTGAATTCTGCAGGAGGAGATGGTCGGGCGACTCCTGGTTTTCGTCTGTCATGACTTCCAGGAGGCTGTTTTCTTCGTCTTCGCCGAAGGTCATGTCCAACGACAGGATGCGCTGTCCGCTGGCAAGGGTATCGACCACCTGCTCGACCGTGATTCCCAACTCCTCCGCGATCTCTTCTTCGGGGGGGCGCCCGGACGTTTCCTGTTGCCGGTTGTTAACGTATCGGGATATGCGGCGCAGAAGGTCCACCCGGTTGAGCGGTAGACGCACGACCCTGGAATGTTCGGCCAGCGTCTGCAGGATGGACTGGCGAATCCACCAGACCGCATAGGATATGAACTTGAAGCCCTTGGTTTCGTCGAATCTTTCCGCCGCCGTAATGAGTCCGAGGTTTCCCGCGCTGATCAGGTCCGCCAGCGGCACTCCCTGGTTCTGGTACTCCCTGGCCACGGTGATGACGAATCGAAGGTTGGCTTCGACGAGCTTCCTGCGGGCTTCGAGGTCTCCCTTTTTGATGCGACGGGCAAGAAAGACTTCCTCCTGGGACGTCAGCGGCTCAGACGTGGCGACGTCTTCCAGGTAGCGGTGCAATGAATCTTTCACCTCATTGCGGTAGATTCCGCTCTTTCTGGCCACGAAGATCACCTCAGGCGGTTCAGCGAATGATGGACGGGATCATGCAGCCTGCGGGAGGATATATGTTATATAACCAAATTGAATATTCCGTGTTTCCCGTTTGATGTCAAGCGAAATCTCCCGCGCGGACGGCAGCGAATTCCGGGATGCACGGCGGTGACCCTTTGGCATCGTCTGGAGGCATTGCGATGGATGTGTCAGTTGATCGAAATCGCCTGATGAAGTTGCTGGAAAGGCTTCTTACGGCGCATGCTCCGCCGGGGGCGGAAGGCGAAGTGGACGCAATAGTGATGGACGAGGTGCGTCCCCTCGCCGCGTCGGTCTGGCAGGATGCGGCCGAGAGCATCGTGGTCCACTTCAGGGGCCGGGGCGACGGCCCGCCCGTTGCCGTCACGGCGCACAAGGACGAAATCTCACTCATGGTCAGGCGCGTCCAGGACGATGGACGCCTTCGGGTGCGGCCGCTGGGCGGGCTCCACGCCTGGGCGGTCGGCGAAGGGCCGGTTGACGTGCTGACCGAAGGTGAGCCGGTGACGGGCATTCTGTCCGTGGGCTCCAAGCATGTTTCCGATGAGAGTCCCGCGGGTTCCTTAAAGTCCGGCAAGGCGGTCGAATGGGGGAAGTTCTGGATCGAGACCAAGCGCACCGCCGCGGAACTGCGGGATCTGGGCGTGCATCGAGGCAGCAAGGCGGTGCTGGCGCGTTCCCGGAAACCGCCGTTGTTTCTGGGGGACTTCATCTGCGGTTACAACCTGGACTGCAGGGCGGGACTCGCGGTTCTGATCGAGGCGGCCAGGCATCTGGCAGAGACGCCGCCGCCGCATGACGTGTATCTCATCGCCAGTTCAGAAGAGGAGATAGGCGCCCAGGGCGCCGCGTATTCGATCGGACAGTTGCCGGCCCAGACGGCCGTTGCGCTGGATATAGCACCCGTGGCCGAAGAGTATCAGATCCGGAACTGCGGAAGTCCGGTTCTGCTCTGGGCCGACGCGACCGGCGTTTACCACGAACGGACGCTGCGCCACCTGGAAGCCCTGGCAACGCGCATGGGGTTTGATACGCAGCCGGCGGTGGTCACGTCCTACGGGAGCGACGCCAGTATCGCCAAACGCGCCGGATCGGCCGGCCGGTCGGCCTGCATCGCGTATCCCGGCGAGAATACACACGGGTACGAGATCTGTTCGATGAAAGGGATCGTCAACTCGGCCCGGCTGCTGATGGCATACCTGAAAAATCCCCTGGATTGAGCGTCGGCGCGCGCGCTTCGCGCGTGGCGGAAAGCCGCGGTCTATATTTATGCTTTTTGAGAATATAAGAGGTCAATATCAATTCCTTAAGGGAATAGAACCCTATTCGTGCGGCGCCATCGCCGCCAACGGATACGAGGTCGTACATGCGACGTTGACGGAACCGCTTCCCTGGCGCGAGGGGTTTGAGAAGGTGGACGCGCATCTTCGCGGGTCGGGTCGGGGACGTCACGCGCTTTGCGGTGTGGAACTCCGCTGCCCGAAACCGCATCCGATGGACGGATTCATCAGGTTCAACGAGGAATACTGCGAACTCCTGGCATCCTGGGACCTGCACGTGGACGGAATGAATCCGGTAGCTCGAACCAATGTCGCGCCCTTGTACCAGCCGCCGGACGATACCACGATGCACGGTTTTTCGTACACGGTACCCTGCCGCGAAGAAAACGGCCGGACGTTCGTCATCGCGGGCGCGGGTGAACTGCGTGAAGGCGAACTCGTGCGCGACGGCATCGTCAGGCGGGGGGAGACAGGCCCGGTCGCGATGATGGAAAAGGCGGCATACGTGGTGCAGGTGATGACGGACAGGCTGGCGGGAGTGGGAGCGGCCTGGGGTGAGGTGACGGCCGTGGACGTTTACACGGCGCACCGGCTGGACCGCCTGCTGGACGAGGTCGTGTTGCCTGGCGTGGGGGCGGCGCAGCGTCACGGCATCAGGTTGTACCTGGCGCGCCCGCCGGTGATCGGGATTGAATTCGAGATGGACATCCGTGGCGTCAGGCACGAAATTCGCATCTGATTCCGCATGACATGGACCGAATTCGTCCGGCCTTCGCCAGGGCGCGATTCGGCGCATTCGCGCGGCGGGCCGGACGTTTCGTTCGGCCCGCCTATTTGTTCTATATCTACGGGATCAGGAGCACTTTACCCGTCGTCCGTCTGCCTTCCAGCAGCCGGTGGGCTTCCCGGGCATCCGAGAGTGGCAGGGTACGGTCGATCCGCAGATTGAGCTTCCCGGATTGAATCCAGCCAAGCACGTCCCCGGCCCGAAGCTCCAGCTCTTCCCGGTTCGCAGTGTAGTCGACAAGGGTGGGTCGCGTCAGAAAGATCGAGCCGAGACGGGAAAGCAGCAGCGGATCGACCGGCGGCACCGGACCGCTGGCATTGCCGAACAGCACGAGGTAGCCCCTTGGACACAGGCAATTCATGCTCTTCTCCCAGGTGGTTTTACCCACCGAGTCGTATGCGACGTGAACGCCCCGGCCGTCAGTGAGCCGTTTGACTTCGGCTTCGAAATCCTGTTCGGTGTATCTTATGACTTCATCCGCTCCGGCGTCCCGGGCCAGTTGCGCCTTTTCTTCCGTTGACACCGTACCGATGACGCGCGCGCCCCGCATCTTCGCCATCTGAACCAGAATGAGCCCCACGCCCCCCGCCGCCGCGTGAATGAGAACGGTGTCGCCTTCCAGGACGTTGCAGGTGCTGTGAACGAGATAGTGGGAGGTCATTCCCTGGAGCATCGCGGCCGCGCCGGCAACGGCATCCACGCCATCCGGGAGTCTGACGAGTCTCTCCTGCGGGGCTGCGACGAGTTCGGCGTAGGAGCCCGGCACTCCCGCGTAGGCGACGAGTTCTCCCGGCCGGAAGTCCGTGGCGCCGGTACCCAGGGCCGCCACCGTACCCGCGGCCTCGAGGCCGGGAATGAAGGGCAGGTCCAGCGGATAAAGGCCCGTGCGGTGGTAGGTGTCTATATAGTTCAGACCGATGGCATCGATTCTGACCAGTACCTCGTTCGGGCCGGGTTCGGGATTCGGTACGTCCTTATAGCATAGGACTTCGGGTCCGCCGGTGCGGTCAACTTGAATCGCTTTCATGAAATTCTCCTTCGGGATTCAGTGCCTGGCCGTAATGCCGAGCGAAATCCGTCTGGGCGAACCCAGATTGCGTTCGACAACGGCGTAGTTGTACTCCAGAGCGTTATGCGCCTTCAGTACCACCTGGACCTCGCCGAATGCGCAGGAGGCCGAGAGGTCGACCAGATAGACCGGTATGAGATCGCGGTTTCCTTCCGGCAACAGTCCGGATGCGCGCAGGATCCGGCTTCTGAATCTGAATCGGCCTTCCAGCTTGAGCCGGCCGAACGTGGTCTGTAGACCGGCGGTGGCGATGTGCCGGGGGCGATAGGGCAGCGGAAGGTCCCCCTCCGGCAGGTTTTCAATCGCGCGAATCAACGTATAGTTTCCTTCCAGGCGAACCGGATCGATCGCCGCGGCCAGGCTCGCCTCGACGCCGGCAATACGGCCCCTCGCCACGTTCCTGAACTGCACGACGCCGGAGGCGTCCGGCCTGGCCTCCACGAGGTCCTGGTAGCGGCTCCAGAATGCCGCGGCGCTGATGACCGACCAGGGCGCCGGACGGTGATCCAGCGCGACTTCGGAGGAGATGCTCCTTTCGGCCACAAGGCCGGTATTGGGAACAATGGGAATCGCGGAGAAGGTGGCGTCGGTGTAGATTTCGGCGATTGAGGGTCCTCTGAAACCCCATCCCAGGGTGCCGCGTAACGTGGTGTTTCCGGATGTTCGGTACGAGAAACCCAGCTTGGGGCTCAGACGGATCTCCGCGTCCCGTTCGTCCGTGCGATATCGGTCGTAGCGGCTGCCCGCCGACAGCGTCATCCGGTCCGCGGGTTCGATTTCGGCCTGGGCATAGGCCGCCAGGTTGAGCCCGGTGTGGTCGCCGAAGAGATGATCTGACGAGTTTACGATGTCGTGAATCCACTGCGCGCCGACCGTCAGCGCCACCTTCCCGGCCGGCTGGAGATCCAGCTGGAGTTCCTGCCCGATCTTGTACGCTTCCGACGACGTTCTCCCGCCGATTTCGTTGTCGAATTCCGTTCGATACACGAAAGACTTGAGTCGATAGCCCGTTCGGGGATTGAGCAGATGATAGAAATCCACGTTCAGGTTCAGTTTCTGGGATACGGTCTTGTCTCCTCTGGCGCTCTCCGGCACCTCCAGGGGCTCGTTTCTGTCCTTCCACAGCACAAAGGTTCCGTGATCGTCCAGCGCCCAGTTACAGGTTGCGGTCAACGTTGCCGCGGCCTTGAACCGGTGTCTGAGTTTGCCGAAGAGCTTGTATCTCCTGTGCCACGCGTTTTCCCTGAATCCGTTGGTCCACTTCTGCCCGGCGCCCAGAATGAACCCGGTGTTCCCGGACTGTCGGGAATGGCTGACGTCCGTGCCTTCGTAAAATCTCCCGCTCGACGACCAGCGCCACTCCGGATGGCCGGGTTCGCTGTATCGGCCGCCCAGGAACCGAAAGAGCGTCTCTGGTTCCGGCGACGGATTCCGGGTTATGACGTTGATGATGCCCCCGAGCGCGCCCGTGCCGTAGAGTGCGGAGCCGGCGCCCTTGATGATTTCCACGCGCGCGATCTGGTCCATCGGAATGGCGTCCCACTTGACGTCGGCGTTATCGGCTGACAGCGCGGGGAAGCCGTCGATCAGCATGAGTACGCGGCTTCCGGTACCACGGGAATAACCGCTGGACCCCCTGATGTTGACCTGGCCTCCCACCATATTGACGCCGGGCACGTATTCCAGGGATTCGTTCAACGTGGCGGAATTGTCGGACTCGATTTCCTCCGCGCCGATGAGTGACACGCTTGTCGGTGCGTCGACCGCGTTTCGCGCGCGTTTGGTTGCGGAGACAACGATGGCGGGCATCCGGATCGGCGAAGGCGCGAGTCGGACGGAAAGCCGCAGGGTATCGTCCGCCGCAACCGGAACGTCCTTCATGACGCGAGGCGAGTAACCCAGCATCGAAACGGACAGGGTGTACGCGCCGGGCGGCAGACCCGCCAGGCGGAACCCGCCGTCGATGCCGGTTTCGGTTCCGATGCCCGTGCCAAGCAATACGACGTTCGCGCCCGGCAACGATTCACCGGTCGTTTCGTCGGTTGTCCGTCCGACGATCGTGCCGGAGGTTTCCGCCTGCAGCGCCGAGCCCGGAAAGAGAAGGCAGAGGAGGCAGAAAACCTGTGCAAATGTCCCGATCCGGCCGATCGGCGCCCTGCACGAGGTCGAAATAGGTCTGGATATCGACATTCTTCGTGGTTTCGCCCAGGTGAACCTGCACCGGCGTGGGCAGGGTGTCGCTGCCAACGTGGTAACATCCGAGCAGAGAGTCAAAGTTCCAGAAACCGCCGCGAGGCCTCCAGGCCACCACGACCCACTCATAGACGCCCGGCTCTTCAAGGGGGACGAAGTACTCGAAACGGACCGCCCCGATGGTCACGGTTGTGTCCCATCCGGCAATATTGAAGAAATCCGCCAGGACCTGCGGGCGTCGCCGGTAGACCGCCACAGCCACGTCATCCGTCTCCGGCGGCCAATCGCCGTTGAAGATGAGGGTTCCCTTGATTCCCGTGCCGTCGGGGGGCCCCGGTCCGAGGCCGCCGCCGCAGGCAACGAGTACCAGGAGGGCCGTTGGTATCAGGCGTCTCATATCGGATTTCCCGCGGGGCGGCGTGTAAGAAGTTGTTTTAAAATTACCGGCGAGTTCCCGAGCGCGAGCGAAAAAGTGGCGGTCAAGGCGGGAGAATCCGCCCATATACCAATGTATCGTGGCTGCGCGCCCCTCGCCACTCTTGGGTGGGTTTGACCAACGCCGACCGGCGCGTTTGCAGCCGCGCGAAGACCGCTGGGAATTTTAAGACAGCTTCTAAGTGTACCGCGCCTGGTCGTTGTCAGAAAAGCGGTTTTTCTTGACACGAAGCGGGGTACAAAATAAGTTTCAACGTGACGCGTGCGTGTCATTTGATGAGTTAAATGAGGAGGTCGGACAATGACGGTCTCAACGCTGCGGGCAGCCAAGCTGGCCGCGGGCGCCGCATTCGAACGGAACGACGGCCGGGAGGCGGCCGCACACTACGGCGACGCCGATTCCGAGTATGCGACGGTTCGAGAAGCCGCGGGTCTGGTTGATCGGAGCGAAAGGGGTCACCTGCTGGTTACGGGCCCGGACCGCGCGCGTTTCCTGCACGGGATGTTGAGCAATACGGTGGAAGGGCTGGAAACCGGAGCGGGAAATTACGCAACGATGACCACGCCACGGGGCCAGACGTTGTCGGACGTATGGGTCTATCACCGCGCGGAAGGGTTCCTGCTGGAGACGGAGCCGGGACTGCAGGTGAAACTGATGGCGTCCCTGGACAAATACCTGATTGCGGATGACGTCCGTATCACGGACGTAACCGGAGTCGAGTCGACGTTCGGAGTACACGGCCCCGGCTCCCGCGCGCTGATCGAACGGGTGCTGGGCGCAGTGTCCACCGATCTTGCGGATTGCCATACCGTCGTCCGGAACCTGGGACGGGAGGTCGTGTCCGTTACCGCGCGCTCCTATTTGGGAGAGGCGGGCTATGACCTGCGGATCCGGGCGGACCATGCGCTCCGCCTCTGGAACGTGCTGACTTCCGCGGGGGCCCGTCCCGTGGGTACCCGGGCCATGGAGGCGTTACGAATCGAGTCCGGCATTCCGCGTTACGGCGTCGACCTGGACGAAAGGGTCGTGCCGCTCGAAGCCGGCCTTCACCACGCCGTCGATTTTGCGAAGGGATGTTTTATCGGTCAGGAAACGATCGCCAAGATGCACAACCTGGGCAAACCCAGACGGTATCTGGTTGGTTTACACCTGGAGGCGGATACGGTTCCGCCCGCGGAAACACCGCTGCGAGACGGTGAAAAACAGATCGGATGGACGACAAGCGGCGTCCGTTCGCCCGCCCTGGGACGGGTGGTATCGCTTGCGTCCGTCCGCAGGGGATATGAACGGCCCGGCCTGTCTCTGTCCGTAGACGGCGGAGGCCGCGCCGAGGTGGTCGAGCTGCCCTTTTATAGACGGTAGCCGACCCGTTCCGACGCCAGTTACAATACGGGCGCGAATTGGCGATGTCAAGGGCTTTCTGCCACAAGAAACCGTTGCGTCCCGGCCGGTGTTCTCCTGCCGGAATCCATAGCGTTGTTGACTCTGCACATTTGTTCATTTATATTGATATCCACAAAGGAGGGGTGTCGTGCGTCCGCGACGGCGGCGGTATCAATTCGAGGCAGGAAAGGCTGCCAGGGATTCGTCAGAGACCGGCCATGGGAAACGACGTGTTGCGCCTTAGAAACATGAGGTTTTACGCCTACCATGGGCTGTTTCCCGAAGAGGCGAAACTGGGGCAGTGGTTTGAAGTGGACGTCGAGGTCTTCTCGGACTTCCGCGGCTATGCCCGGAAAGACGACGCCGGCGCCCTGGACTACGCGCGGATCTACGAAGCGACGAAGGCGGTCGTTACGGCCGAGCGTTTCGGACTCGTGGAGTCGCTTGCCGACCGTATCGCGGAGGTCCTGCAGTCGAGCTTCCATCTGAAGCGTCTGCGGGTCCGGGTGCGCAAGCCCGATCCGCCCATACCGGCGGTATTCGACGGCGTCGAAGTCGAAGTGGAGCGGGGATGACAAATGGCGCTCTCCTACATCGGTATGGGGGCGAACCTGGACGACCGCGCAGGTGTGTTGCGCCGGGCCGCTGCCGCGCTCGACGAGCACGATAATCTCGAAGTGAAGGCCGCCTCCCCGGTCTACGAGACTGCGCCGGTCGGGATGACGGCGCAGCCGATGTTCCTGAATGCGGTGCTGTCGGCGGAAACAGACCTAAGCCCGCGTTCTCTGCTGGAATGCCTGCTCGCGGTCGAAAGAAGGTTTGGAAGGGTCCGCAGACAGAGGTGGGGGCCTCGGCTGCTGGACCTGGATATCCTCCTTTACGAGAATGAGATCATTCGAGGTCGAGGGCTGGAGATTCCACATCCGAGGTTGCACGAGCGGGCTTTCGTACTGGTTCCGCTGTGCGAGTTGGCGCCCCGTGGACACCATCCGTTGTTCAACAAGACCTTTTCGGAATTGGCGGAATCGGTCGTTCCGACCCAGGAAGTACGAAAGCTGGACGGCCTTTCGCTGCTGTCGGTTCGCACATAAGGGCGTATTTCGTGGCCGTACGTTACCTCGCGATCGAAGGCCCCCCTTGCGTGGGCAAGACCGAGCTTGCGCGCCTCCTCGGAAGGTCGATGAAGGCCCGTCTGGTCCTGGAGGAAGCGGAGGAGAACCCCTTTCTGCCCCTGTTCTACGAAAATCCGGAGCATTACGGATTCCAGACGCAGGTGTTCTTCATGCTGCACCGGTACCGGCAGCAACAGGACCTTCATCAGATGGACCTGTTCGAATCCACGGTGGTCAGCAACTATCTGTTCGCCAGAAGCGGGATATACGCCCATGTGTGCCTTAACGACGCCGAACTTTCCCTTTACGAGCGTATGGCGGAGACGCTCGATGAAAAAGTGCCGAATCCCGATCTGGTCATCTACCTCCACAATTCAACCGAAAGTCTCCTGCAGCGGATTCGCAGACAGCCGCCCTCGTACGAACGGCTGATGACTGAATCGTACATGGCCAGGCTCGTTGAGGCGTACACTCATTTCTTCTTTCACTATTCCGAGTCGCCTTTGCTCATCATCAATGTGTCTCAGGTCGACTTCGTACGGCATCCGGAGGGCCTGGAGGAACTGCTGCAGCAGGTGAAGGCGCCGCCCGCCGGCACCCGCTACTATCGTCCCTCACAGATCGAGGCCTGATCACTGAACGCGCGTTGAAAACGGATACGCAGGAAAGGAAGTTAAAGAGGTGTCCGAAGAGGAATCACGTACCGCCACCGGCGTTCTTCCGGAGATGAAGCGGCGGGGCGAACCGATCGCCATGCTGACGTGTTACGATTTTCCCACCGCCGTCCTGCAGGATGCGTCGCAGGTGGATGTCATCCTGGTCGGCGATTCGGTGGGGATTAACATACTTGGATACGAAAGCCCCCAGCAGGTAACGATGGAGGATATGCTGCACCACACCCGCGCCGTCAGTCGGGGCGTCCGGAATTCGATCCTGCTGGCGGACCTGCCTTACCGGTCCTATGAGACGGACGCCCAGGCGGTCGTCAACGCCCGGCAACTCGCGGACGCGGGGGCCGATATGGTCAAGCTCGAAGGCGCCGGGGAAGTGGCGGGAAGGATCGGCGCGATCACGGCGGACGGCATCCCGGTCGTCGGCCACGTGGGTCATTTGCCGCAGACCTGGAAGGGAAACAGGCATGTCTACGGCGACCGCGCCGACGAGGCTGCCCGTGTTCTCGCGGGAGCGCTCGCGCTGGAGGCCGCGGGGGCGTCAGCCGTGGTGCTCGAATGCGTTCCCGAACAGGTGGCCGGCGTTGTTTCTCGCGCGTTGCGCATCCCTACGATCGGCATCGGGTCGGGTCGACGGTGCGACGGCCAGGTGCTGGTGGCGCCGGACCTGTTGGGTCTCAATGACTTTTCATTCAGGTATTCCAAACGGTACGCGGAACTCGGAGGCACCATCCGCAATGCCTTTGCGAGGTACGTTACCGATGTGAAGGAAAAGCGGTATCCGGCCGAGGAGCATCGCTATCGTATCCGGAACGAAGAGTTGCGGAAGTTCAAGGCGCTCGCGGAAGAGTAGACTCGAGGTCCGCCTTTGAGGAACAGTACCGTGGGGCGGGGATCTCCCGTCCTGCGTTTTTGTTTCAGAAAGGGCGTCCGGGAAGAGAATGGAACCTGTCAGGGTCGTTCGGCATGTGCGGGACATGCATCGGGTTGCGGACCGGATGAGAATGGACGGACTCCGGATCGGGCTGGTACCTACCATGGGGTATCTCCACGAGGGTCATGCCAGCCTGATGCGCCAGATCGGGCGGGTGACCGACCGGACGGTCGTGAGCGTCTTCGTCAATCCCGCACAGTTCGGACCCGGCGAGGATTTCGAGACGTATCCTCGCGATTTCGAACGGGACCTGGCAATGGTCCACTCGGAGGGAGGCGACCTGGTCTATGCGCCGTCGACAGCGGAAATGTACCCGGACGGCTACGCGACGTATCTGGAGGTGGAACGACTGGCTGACCATCTGTGCGGAGCGTCCCGACCCGGTCATTTCCGGGGCGTGGCCACGGTGGTGACCAAACTCCTCACAGCCGTCAAACCGCACGTGGCCATATTCGGTCAGAAAGACGCCCAGCAGACGGGCGTTGTCCGCAGGATTGTCGCCGACCTGAATCTGGACGTGGAAGTCATGATCGCGCCAACGGTGAGAGAGGCGGACGGGTTGGCCAAGAGTTCCCGCAACCGTTACATGACGCCCCGCCATCGGCGTTGTGCCACGGTGCTTTACAGCGCCCTGCAGGAAGGTAGAGATCTCGTACAGGAGGGTGAAAGACGCGCGTCGGCGGTCATCGACGCCATGCGCCGCCGCGTGACTCTGGGCCCGGGTGTGGAGGTCGATTACATTGCGGCGGTCGATGCGGAGGATTTCCGGCCCGTCGAAGCGCTTGGAGACAGAGTGCTGCTGGCAGCGGCGGTCCGGTTCGGCGAATCCCGGCTCATCGACAATATTGTCGTGGAAACCGAACGCCGGGCGGTTCAGGAAATACGATAAGTGTAAGTTTTTGCTATAAGTAAGGGGGGATTGAAATCGCTTGACGACGTGCCTCTACTTCGTTATATTTTTGTCTTGGACGTATTACCGAAGCGTCCGGTTCTGTATCCCATCCTCAATTAACGTAAGGAGTGTACTCAATGGCTTATTCACTTCCCGATCTGCCGTACGGTTACGATGCTCTCGAGCCCCATATAGACGCCCGCACTATGGAAATTCACCATAGCAGGCACCACAATACGTATATCACGAACCTGAACAACGCACTCGACGGACACGCCGACCTGGCCGACCAGAGTGTCGAGGATCTCGTCAGCAATCTCGATGGCGTTCCGGAGGCAATCCGTACCGCGGTCCGGAACAATGGCGGCGGCCATGCCAATCACAGCCTGTTCTGGACCGTGATGTCCCCGAACGGGGGCGGCGAGCCCTCCGGTGACCTGGCCGATGCGATCGACGATGCGTTCGGCAGCCTCGACGCGGCGCGCGACGAGTTCGTCCAGGCGGCAACGACCCGTTTCGGCAGCGGTTGGGCATGGGTTGTCGTGAAGGACGGCGGTCTGGCGATTCTCAGTACCCCGAACCAGGACAGCCCGCTGATGTCCGGCGACGGTACGCCGATACTCGGACTGGACGTCTGGGAGCACGCTTATTACCTGAATTATCAGAACCGGCGACCCGATTATATCCAGGCGTGGGGAAACGTGATCGACTGGGACGCGGTGGCGGCCCGATTCGCCGCTGCAACTTCCTGACCGGGCGCGCCGTCAGCGCATGCCAATACAGCGTCCGCCGTTGTTTTTTCGGATCGGATTTCCGGCCGGCATGCTGGAATTACAAGAAAGGATCATTCCATGAGTGTCAATGTAGGCGATCAGGCGCCCGACTTCACCCTGAAGAGCAAGCGCGGCGACCTCGAGGACGTGGCACTAAGCGGTTTCAGAGGCGAAAAGAACGTCGTGCTGCTGTTTTTTCCACTTGCGTATACGTCGGTCTGTACGGATGAAATGTGTTCGGTGAGTGGCGGCCTGTCCGAATACGACGATCTGAACGCGCAGGTGCTGGGAGTCAGTGTGGACAGCCCCTTCGCCCAGGAAGCCTGGGCGGACGAGAACAATATTTCATTTCCGCTGCTGAGCGATTTCAACAAAGAGGTGAGCGCCGCCTACGGAGCTCAATATCAGGATCTTCTGGGTTTCAGGGGCGTCGCGAAACGCGCGGCGTTCGTCGTAGACCGGGAAGGGATCGTGCGGTACGCGGAGGTATCTGAAGACGCTACGGTACTTCCCGATTTCGACGCCGTAAAGCGCTGTCTCTCCTCTATCGGCTGATCGGCGGCGTTTAACAGCCCGTTGAAAAAGCCCATCCGGGCTACGGCCGGCCCTTGCGGTCGAAATACTGCGTTGCGCTCCCTCGCCGAATCGCAGGATGGGACTCGGTCGCGCGCCTTGTCTTCGACCACAATGGCTCGGCCTCGCCTGCAGAGCGCCTTTCTCAACGGACAGTTAAGGATCCCGAAAATATCGAGGGCACAATGGTTACGGTCTCCGAAGCTGCCGCGGTAAAGATCAAGGATTTGCTGGACCGGGAAGGCGTTCCCGACGCGGGTCTCCGGATGAAAGTGGTCGGAGGCGGATGTTCCGGGCTGCAGTACCAGTTGGGTTTTGAAACCGGTCCCGGCGAAGATGACGACACCATCGAAAGCAACGGCGTCAGGGTGTTTGTGGACATGAAAAGCGCGCTTTATCTCGCGGGGTCCGAGCTGGATTATGACGACGGGTTGATGGGAGCGGGTTTCAAGGTATCGAATCCCAATGCCACGAATCAGTGCGGCTGCGGGGAGTCGTTTGGTGTATGATGAAATGAGCCGGACCGTTCTGCTGCAGCGGCCGGTTCGTTTCCGGATTGGGAGAGGGAGGGGTCCGGGTGGGATGCCTCCCTTTGTTGTCCGAACGATCAGTTGAACCGGAGTATTATGCTTTCTTTGTTGCACTTTGCGGGCCTGTTCCTGATCGGGCACAGGCGGCAATTGGCTTCACGAAGCTGTCTTAAAATTCCCAGCGGTCTTCGCGCGGCTGCAAAAGCGCCGGTCGGCGTTGGTCAAACCCACCCAAGAGTGGCGAGGGGCGCGCAGCCACGATACATTAAAATATGGGCGGATTTTCCCGCCTTGACCGCCACTTTTTCGCTCGCGCTCGGGAACTCACCGGTAATTTTAAAACAGCTTCTATCGGAGAATTCCGGAGAACCGGCGTCGCATCGCCTCAGGGAGCGGGAGCGACAATTCACTGTGGAGCCAAACGTGCGTCAATCGATTGACCTGGATCTCAATCTTAGAGGCTGTCTTAAAATTCCCAGCGGTCTTCGCGCGGCTGCAAAAGCGGCGTTCAGCGTTGGTCAAACCCACCCGTATAGACAAATATGGGCGGATTTTCCCGCCTTGACCGCCACTTTTTCGCTCGCGCTCGGGAACTCACCGGTAATTTTAAAACAGCCTCTTACCGAAAACGGGAGGCTTCAATGGCACTGGATGCATACTCAGTCGGTCTTGCCATTGCTTGCGCGATTCTCCTGTTCGCTGTCGGGTGGTTCCTGTCCGCGAGGCTTAAAGCCCGCAAAATTCAGGAAATTGAACACCACACCGAGCGTCGGATTTCAAAAATGGTCGAGAAGGCGGGTCGGGAGCGCAGGGCCACGTTTCTCGAAGAGAAAAATAGGTGGTACGACGCTAAAACGACGTTCGAGCGCGAACTGGACAGCAAGAGGCGTGAACTGGAGCGACGGGATGAGGACCTCAACGAAAAAGAGAACGGCATACTCGAGCAGTACGAAAACCTCAAACAGCGAAACAAGGATCTGAATCGCAGGGAGCGCGACGTACGGCAGCGCGCGGTACGGCTGGATCAGAATCAACAGGAACTCGAACAGGTGCTGGGCGAACAGCGCGCCCTGCTGGAACGCATATCCGGCATGAACGTGGACCGCGCCCGGGAAATGCTTCTGGAGACCATCGAGACCGATCTCCGCCATACGGCCACCGCGATGGGCATGGAAATCATGGATCAGGCCCGGGAGCGGTCGGAACGTGAGTCGAAGAAGATAATCGCGCAAGCAATTGAACGATGTTCCACGGACCAGACCGTGCAATCGTCCATCTCGGTCGTGGCGCTGCCCGACGACGATATCAAGGGAAGGATTGTCGGCAAGGAAGGGCGGAACATCATCTCCTTCGAGGCTGCTACCGGCGTCAAGGTCATTGTGAACGACACGCCGGAAGCCGTTGTGCTTTCCAGCTTCGATCCGGTAAAGCGGGACGTGGCGAGGCTGGCAATGGAGCAGCTGGTGAAGGAGGGGCGAATCAACCCCAGCCGCGTGGAAGAGGTCGTGGCCGAATGCGAGGACCGCATTGAGACCCTTGTCGAAGAGGAGGGCCGGCGAGCGGTCAGTGAAGTGGGCATCGATAACATGCACTCCGAGCTCGTATCGATGCTGGGACGTCTGAAATACCGGACGAGTTACGGTCAGAGCGTGTTGGGTCATTCCAAGGAAGTGGCGTTTCTGGCAGGCGCGATGGCTGCGGAACTGAGGATGGACGAAATGCTTGCGCGGCGGGCCGGGCTGTTGCACGACATCGGCAAAGCGGTCGATCAGGAACAGGAAGGAACCCATACCGACATCGGCGTGGCGCTGGTTCGCAAGCACGGCGAAGGGCAGGAAGTCGGAAATGCCATCCTCTACCATCACGGAGATGCCGAAGCCAGTTCTCCCATTTCTTTCCTCGTCAAGGCTGCGGACGCCATTTCCTCGTCGCGTCCGGGCGCCCGCCGCGACGACGCTGAAGGGTATATTCGAAGGGTGCGGGATCTGGAGGATATCGCCCGTGGTTTCCAGGGCGTTCGAGACGCGTACGCGATCAACGCCGGACGGGAGATCCGGGTGATGGTGAATGCCGGCCGCGTGGATGACGAACACGCCAAGGCCCTGTCCTTCGAAATTGCTCAGCGCATCCGGGAGGGCATGACCTATCCCGGCGAGATTCAGGTTACATTGATCCGGCAAACCGTCGCCACCCAGTGGGCCGGACGTACGAACAAGAGACGCAAGGGCCGATCCCGAAACAGGAGAGGAGAGCGCCGATATGAAAAAAGTCGGTCACGAAATGACGCTGACCGAAAGAATGTATCTTCCGGCAATCACAAAGGGCCTGTCGCTGACCTTCCGTCATCTGCTCGGCAAGAAGATCACGATGCAGTATCCGGAGGAAACCTGGACAAAACCCAGCGGATACCGAGGGCTGCACAAGCTAACGAAGGACGATAAAGGTCGTCCGAAGTGCGTCGCGTGCTACATGTGCGCCACGGCCTGTCCGGCCGCATGCATCGCCATCGAGGCAGAGGAAGCGCCCTGGGAGGATCGCGAGAAGCATCCGAAGCGGTTTGACATCGATATGCTGCGGTGCATTTTCTGCGGCATGTGCGTTGAGGCCTGTCCTGAAGACGCGATCGTCATGACCGAGCGAACCGAACTGGTGGCGGAAAGCCGCGCCGAGTTGATTTACACGAAAGAGAAACTGCTGGCCGTAGAAGACCGTGTGACGCTTACGCCGCCTCGAAGGCCACTCGAAAACACCCGATAAGCCGAGGGGTGGTTGGGCGACCATGGCCGAGGTCTACAGCGAGACTGCGCTCGATCATTTCAGGAATCCGCGCAACGCAGGTACCATGCAGAATGCGGACGGCGCCGCCACGGTCGAGAATCCGGCGTCCGGCGCGGTCGTGTCGCTTCAACTGAGAATCGTCGACGAACGGGTCGTGCGCGCGAAGTTTCAGGCTCAGGGCTGCACGGCCACAATCGCCGCCGCTTCGGCAATAACGGAAATGGTGTCGGGCCTCCCGGTTGCGGCTGCGGTCGCGGTAACACGGGCGGACGTGGAGACCAGGCTGGGCGGACTGCCACCCACAAGAAAGCACGCGGTCGCGCTGGCACGGGATGCGGTCAGGGAGGCAATTGCGGATTTCAGGTCCCGGGCCGGGGCCTGACGTGACGGATTGATTCGAACGCACTGAAAAGGACAGGGTACGTCCGTTCCCTGTCCTTTTGGGCTTGTTTGGAGTCCATGTCTACGCATACCGAAGACGACCGGCGAAAATTAACGGCGCGGATCAAGCGAAAGGCCCGCGGCATGGGTTTCAGCCCTGTGGGCGTCGCCCCCGCGGGGCCGCCCGAGCACTGGGGCTTCTATCTGGACTGGCTGGCGAAGGGGTATGCCGGCCAGATGGCCTATCTTCGCCGGAATCTCGACCGGAGGTCCCATCCCGGGAACGTGCTGCCGGGCGCAAGAACGGTCCTTTGCGTGGGGATGAATTACGATCAGGAGAACGGCGCGCCGCCGGCAGGTGCGCGCGCCACGGGCAGGATCTCCAGGTACGCCAGGGGCGACGATTACCATGACCTGATGAACGCCCGGTTGAAGAAACTGCTGGAATGGATTCAGACCCTGGGATCCGGCGTGAAGGGCCGGGCATACGTCGACACGGGACCCGTACTCGAACGCGATTTCGCCGCCCGCGCCGGCATGGGATGGTTTGGGAAGCACACCAACCTCATCCATAAGCGAAGAGGTTCGTGGTTCTTTCTCGGTGAGATTCTGCTGAACCTGCCTCTGGCTTACGACCGCCCCGTTGCCGACCATTGCGGGACCTGCACCCTATGCATGGACGCCTGCCCCACCGATGCGATACCACAGCCCTATGTGCTGGACTCCAACCGGTGCATCTCGTACCTGACCATCGAGTTGAAGGGCGGGATTCCAAGGCCCTACAGGGAACGGATGGATGACTGGATTTACGGATGCGATATTTGCCAGGAAGTCTGTCCGTGGAACAGAAAACAGAGCAGGCCGTCCGGGGAGCCGGCGCTGAAGGCCCGTGCGGGTCTCGAAGCGCCCGAACTCGCCGAATTACTCTCCATGGACCAGAGGGCGTTCAGCCGGAGATTTCGCGGAAGCCCGATCAAACGCGCCAAACGGCGCGGGTTGCTGCGCAACGCCGCCGTGGCTCTGGGCAATCGCGGCGCCGCCGCCGATATTCCCGCGTTGACGGCTGCGTTGTCCGATGCTGAACCCCTCGTCCGCGGCCATGCGGCCTGGGCGCTCGGCCGCATCGGCGGGCCCGATGCGCGGCGCGCGCTTTCCGATGCGGGCGCCGCCGAGTCCGACGAGGCCGTCCGCGAGGAAATCGGGATGGCACTGGACGAGATCGACCTGGGGGCCAGGCGGGTGAGCCGCCCCGACCGCGGGCGGGATATTTCCGAACCATCGAAAGCGGACGATTATTCCGGGGTGCCGCATGCAGCTTCTCGACATTGAACGCCAGCAGGACGTCGCCGCGGCGAACGGCGCAGGCCTGCCGGTTTCCGGCGCGGGACGCCGGATCTTTATCGAAACCTACGGCTGTCAGATGAACGTGTCCGATACCGAACTGATGATGGGCGTGCTGAAGAAGGCCGGATTCCGCCGGGCATCCGGCGTCGACGACGCGGACGTTGTGCTGTTGAATACCTGTGCCATTCGAGAGCGTGCGGAGGAGCGGGTCGTTGGGCGTCTTTCCCAGCTCAGCAGGGAAAAACGGGCGCGACCGGACCTCGTGCTCGGCGTGAGCGGATGCATGGCCAAGCACCTCGCCGAGGAACTTCTGAATCAGTTGCCGTACGTGGATCTCGTGGTCGGGCCGGATTCCTACCGGCGCCTTCCCGAGTTGATCGGAGAAGCTGCCGGGAATCCCGCGCTGGACGTCCGGCTCGACCGGCACGAGGACTATCTGGAACTCGATCCCGTTCGCCAGGAGGGCACCAATGCCTGGATCACGATCATGCGGGGATGCGACAAGTTCTGCACGTTCTGCATCGTGCCCTACGTGCGCGGTCGGGAGCGGAGCGTACCCGCGGGCGACGTGTTGCGACAGGTGCGGATGGCTGCTTCGGAAGGATTCCGGGAAGTAACCCTGCTCGGTCAGACGGTGAACTCCTACAATGACGGCGAGACCGATTTTGCCGATCTCCTGAAGATGGTCGCCGGCGTGGAGGGTATACGCAGAATTCGCTATACGTCGCCGCACCCGAGCGATTTTTCGGACAAGCTGATCGGCACGCTGGCGGAAGAAGAGAAGATTTGCCGGTTCATCCATCTGCCGGTTCAGTCCGGTTCCGACAGGGTCCTGAAGGATATGAAGCGGACCTATACAGCCGGCCGTTATCTCGATCTGGTCGACCGTCTCCGGTCGGCCCTGCCCGGGTTGTGTCTGTCCACCGATATCATCGTCGGATTTCCGGGCGAGGCGGATGCGGACTTCGAGTCGACCATGGCGCTGATGAGACGCATTCGGTACGACTCGGCCTTCATGTTCAAATATTCGCCGCGGAAGGGTACGGTAGCCTACAGGGAGATTCCCGATACGGTCCCGGAGGCCGAAAAAGCGCTGCGGCTCCAGGCCGTAATCGCCCAGCAGACGAGAATATCCGGCGAGATCAACCGGCGCTGTGTCGGACAACTGCTGGAGGTGCTCGTGGAGGGCGACGCGCGGCGCGGCAAGGGACAGGCAGTAGGAAAATCGGACGGATTCAAGACGGTTGTGTTTCCGAAAAACGGGGTCAGGACCAACACGTTCGTGGATATCAGAATCACCGACGCGACCTCTCACACGCTGATCGGCCGCCAGGAACACTGAAAAGCTGTACGCGACCTGACTGGCGACGTCCTGCCGGCATGCCTACATGATGCTGCAGATCGAAAACCAGAATCCGAGAAGAAACCGCCGATTGCCGGACTGGTTCCGGGTGCCTGCGCCGGGCAGCGCGGGGTACCTGGAATTGAAGCGCCTCATGCGGGAACTGGAACTGCACACCGTTTGCGAGAGCGCGAAGTGTCCGAATATCGGTGAATGCTGGGGCGCAGGCACGGCTACATTCATGATTCTGGGGGACATCTGTACTCGCAGCTGCGGGTTTTGCGCGGTAAAGACGGGACGGCCGCAGGGTCTCGACACGGATGAACCCGGCCGGGTCGCCGAGGCCGTCGTGCGGCTGGGTCTGAGACATGCCGTGGTGACATCGGTAAACCGTGACGAGCTGCCGGACGGAGGCGCGTCGATATTCGCGGCCACCATCAGGGAAATCCGCCGATTGCGGCCTGAGACCCGCGTGGAGGTGCTGATTCCGGATTTCCAGGGTAACTGGGAGGCGCTGGATCGGGTGATGTCGGCCGGCCCCGATATTCTGAACCACAACGTAGAGACGCCGCCCCGGCTCTATCGTCTGATGCGCCCCCAAGCCAACTATGCCCAATCCCTCGAATTGCTCCGGCGCGCCGGAACCGCCCGTCCGGTTATCCCAACGAAATCCGGCATCATGGTCGGCGCGGGAGAAACCGTGGAAGAAGTCTACCGGACCATCGACGACATCGCCGAACAGGGAACGGATATACTCACGGTGGGTCAATACCTGCAGCCTTCGCCGGCACATGTTTCCATTGCCAGATTCTACCATCCGGACGAATTCGAGAAGATCCGGCTCTTTGCGGAGATGCGAGGATTCCGGCACGTGGAATCGGGTCCGCTTGTGCGGAGTTCCTACCACGCCGCAAACCACGCTGTTGCGGGATGAGACCGTGTTCAGTTTGATTCGACGGCGTCCGAAGGGCCGGCGCCGGACCGTTCAGACCGCCGACGCGGGCGGAGGACGAAACCCTGGTTTCATGCGGGTGGCTTCGATGCATGAAGTCCCGCCGGGTACCGGGAAGCTCGTTACGATGATGGGCCGCGAAATCGGGCTGTTCAACGTGGGCGGCAAGATCGAGGCGATTGACAATACCTGTCCGCACAACCAGCGACCCATCGGGACGGACGGGATCAGAGGCGGCGCCGTGACCTGCTTCTGGCACAACCTGACGTTCGACCTCGAATCCGGGACCTGCACAGAGGCGCCTCATTTCAGAATCAGGAAGTACCCCGTGCGTGTCCGGGAGCAGGAGATCTACGTGTCTCCCGGCGCAAAGGGCTGAGGTGTTGCCGGGCGCTTTGGAGTTGACTTGAATATTGGAGTTCAATACATTGCCTGTTTCGGCCCGGGATGGCAGACCTTCCGCCTGGGGCCGACTCCGCGCGGCGAATGACCACGTACACTCTCGGAGAATTGGCAAATGAGAAACAGGGATCGGCTTTGCATGGGCTTCCTGCTGATTGCGGGCGTTTTGTTCCTGGGCGCGAAGGGGCACTGCGCCGGGTCGGAGCCGCTGGACCTGCCGTTCATGGGCGAGGGAGACCTGGCGTTCTTCACCGACACCGCCGGATTTCAGGCGTCCGTGGGATTCACACGACAGGAGATTTACGTCCTGCTGGACGCGAGTCAGTTGAAATTCAGGCGAAAGAGAAAACGATACGAGGCGGAAATGGAATTGTCCGTCTCGCTGACCGATTCCGCGGGTCTCGTCGTCAACGATGAGACATGGAAGCGCAAGGTCTGGGTCGAAGAGGCCGACGACGTCGAAGGCGCGGGACTGCCCTTTCGCGATATGATCGGATTCGATCTGAAGCCTGGCACGTATCGAATGACCCTGTCGGTTCGAGACCTCAAAGAGAAAAAGAAGGCCGTGGCGGAGGGGGACCTGCGGGTCCGGGATTTCGAGGAGCAGACATTGAAATCCAGCGATCTCCTGTTCGCATCCGGACTGTCCAGAACCGACACCGAAAGCAGGTTTTCGAGATACGGCTGGACGGTGACGCCCAACGTGACCCGGACCTATCCCGCCGGCGGGGATATCGAAGTCTATTTCGAGATCTATCACCTCTCGGCGCCTGTCGAGGGTGCGGACAATACGTTTCTGCTGGGATACAGCGTGCTGGATACCGCCGGCGCGGTGGTGGCGAAGTTTGCGGACCAGCGGCTGATGAAACCGGGCACCAGCGCCGTAAAGACGGAAATCTTCAGTACCGGCGAACTGTCGCCGGGCCGGTACTTTTTCCAGGTCGAGGCGCTGGACCGGAGCAACCGCACCGTCCACAGAACGAGACGGATGATTTCTCTGGCGCGTCAGCGGGAAGTCGTGGAATTGTCGCAGGAGGAACGCGACAACATTCGATACTACAGAGAAATTCGATATATCGCCAAAGGTTCTCGGTGGAAGGAGTACCGGAATCTGAAGAACCGAATGGACCAGATGGCGTTCCTGAAGGTCTTCTGGAAGGAGCTTGACCCGACCCCGGCGACCGATGAAAACGAGCGCCTGATCCAGCATATCCAGCGAATGCGCTTCGCGGAGAACAACTACGCGGCGGGACGGGGCAAGCGGGGGTCGGATACGGACAAGGGGCGAATCTATATCAAGTTCGGTGAACCGAGCGATATTCAATACAACCTGGCGGCCTCCAACGAAAAGCCTTTTGAAGTCTGGACTTACGAAGAGCAGCGCGGCGTCAGGTTCATCTTCGTGGATCGGCGCGGCGCGGGCGTATTCGAACTCGTACACTCAACGCATCCCGCGGAAACGTACAACCCGAATTGGCGGATGATGGAGTAGCGCCCGGACGGGGGCCCGGGGGCCGGCGAGGCTCAGGGTTCGCGGTGTATACTAACGTTGGGCGCAGAACCATCCAGGGGAATCGCGGTGGATCCAAGATTTCTCCTTGAAGAAGGCGTAGGAATCTTTACCGGCAATGAGCTCATCGTCAAGGGCGGCCTGGAGCACCGCATGGGTATGCTTACCGGCTACCCCGGTTCTCCCGTCGCCGAGGTCTTCGATGCCGCTGAGCGCATCCGGGAACTGCTCGTGGAACAGGGCGTGGTGGTGCAGATTGCCAACAACGAAGCGCTCAGCGCCGCGCGTCTCAACGGTTCCCAGATGACGCCCGTACGCGCGATGGCGGTGATGAAGAGCGTGGGCGCCCACGTGGCTTCCGACGGGCTTGCCCTCGGCAACATGGCGGGAACGGCGCCGGGCGGCGCGGCGGTGGCCGTGTTCGGTGACGATACGTGGTCGGAAGGCACCCAGGTTCCCGCCGATTCCCGGTTTATCGCGAAACACCTGTATATGCCCATTCTGGAGCCGAGTACGTTCCAGGAAGTCAAGGACTGGATCGGAGTTGCGTTCGATCTTTCGGAAAAGACACGCCTCTATGTGGCCTATCTCATCACCTCCAACCAGGCGGACGGCGGGGGCACGGTTACGGTAGCGCCCAATCGTTTTCCCCACCTGACGCCGCACAGCCCCGTAACCATCGACAGCGGGACGATTCCGCTCGACGACAGGGTGATCATCCCCCCAAGCACCGCCATCAAGGAGGAAGACGTACTGCACAGGCGGATGCCGGAACTGCTGGAATACGCCCGCGAATACAATCTGAACCGCATTCTCTACCCGCCGGCATCAGGGAAGAGACGCATTGGATTCATCAGTTCCAGCCTCGCGTATTGCTACCTTGAACATGTGATGAATATGCTGGGGCTGGAAGGCAGCATCCCCATACTGAAATACGGGCTGACGCATCCGGTAGACCCGGAAATCCTGAAGGCATTCGTGGGACATGTCGGCGATATATACGTCGTTGAAGAGAAGCGCGGGTTTCTGGAGGGGCAGGTTACGGCCGCGCTGCAGGGATTGCACCAGGATGGAGAGATCGGCCCGTTCCGTATCTGGGGCAAGCGTTTTCCAGGCGGTCAACCGGGGTTTCCGGACAGCAAGGGGATGAACCCGTCCATCCTGCTCAAAGCGCTCGCGCCCGTCCTGCTGGACCTGGACGACCCCTCGGTACCTGTAGACCGAGAGCGGATTGCGCAGGAGGTCGACCTTGTCGACGAAACGGCGGATTACCAGGTGCAGGCGGCCGTACGCACCCCCTCATTCTGTCCCGGTTGTCCGCACCGGGATTCCGCGAGCGTGCTGAACCGGGTCATCGACGATTTCGGCAGTGCGGACTATATGCGGAAACACCATCAGAGAGATCCGGCCGACTTGGTGTTTCACGGCGATATCGGATGCTATTCCCTTTTGAAATACAAGCCCTTCGACCGGCTGATGCACAATTTGTCAGGGATGGGGCTGGGCGGAGGCACGGGAGCCGGGATCGATCCCTACATCGACAACAAGCAGCTTGTCTTCATGGGAGACTCGACCTTCTTTCACAGCGGAATGGCGGCGATATCCGATTCGATAAAGCACGGACAGGACATTACCTACGTCATCCTGGACAACAAGACAACGGCAATGACCGGCCACCAGCCCACGCCTGGCGTCGACGTGGATATTCTGGGCAAGCCGACGTTCGCGCAGGACATCGAACAGGTTGTGCGAGGCATGGCGGGCGACGGCGACAGCGTCTTCATTGCAAGGATGAATCCTGCGGAACGCACGCCATACCGGCAGACACTGGAACGTGCGCTGTTGAAGGACGGCGTCAAGATCGTCATCGCCGACAAGGAATGCGGGATTACGTTTCACCGCAGGCAGCGCGCGATGCAGAACGAGATCGTCCAGGATACAGGATACCTGCCGGAGGAACGTCACGTCAACATCACGCCGGAGGTCTGCGAATATTGCCTGGAGTGCACACGGGCGACCGGTTGCAGCGGATTGACCGTGGAGGAGACGTTGCACGGTCCCAAGATCGCCACCGATCTTTCCCTGTGCGTGGCGGACGGCGCCTGTACCAGGGTGACCGTTTCCAATGGCGATGGCACCTGCCCGTCGTTCGAGGAGGTTATCGTCAGGCGAACCCGGCCGGCGCAGAGACAGACGGAAGCCATCGACCTGTCGGACCTGCCGGCGCCCAAAGTGAATTCCTTCGACGCCACGTGGTACGCGTACATTGCCGGGGTGGGCGGCATGGGCATCAACACCATCGCCGCGATTCTCTCCGTGGCCGGCGCGAGGCAGGGCTATGCCGTGCGATTCACGAATAAGAAAGGGCTGGCCATCCGAAACGGGGCCGTATATTCCCACGTCAGTTTTACGAAGGGTGACCGCGTTATTTCCCAGATTACCCCGTACGGCCATGCCGATCTGCTTCTCGGCCTGGATATCCTGGAGGCGGTGCGGGGACTGGAGTCGATGGGAAACGGACGCGTCGCCAGTCCGAGGCATACATCCGCGGTGGTGGAGACGGGGAAGCGGCATACGGTACTTACACTTACCGGGCAGGACGAATTCGATACCGCGGAACTGGAGGAAGTGCTCAAACGGCACACTAAGTCCGAGGGGTATTTCGGGATGGACCTGGGGGAGATCTCGGAGCGTTTCCTGGGCAACAAGATCTACGCAAACAGCATCCTTCTCGGGGTTGCCTTTCAGCGGGGCGTGCTGCCGCTGGATCTGGGAAACATAAAGTGGTCGATGCAGCGCAACATCAAGAGCAGCGACCTCGATCCCAATTTGAAAGCCTTCGATCTCGGCCGCAAAATCGCCATTGAACCTGAAGTCGTCGCGCAGGAGAAACCGCTGCTTTCCTGCAGCGAACTGATCGAAGACAAGGCCGGCATTCTGGAACGCGGAAAGGGCAGGAAAGCGAGGGCTGCGTACCTCGAGCTTACGGCCGACGCCGCGCTGTTGGGCCTTGCTGAAGAGGATCGGCTGCAGTTTGCCCTGGGCGTTTACGATCTGATGCAGTGGGACGGCGCACGGTACGCCGGGACTTATGTGCGGCGGGTGCGCAAGGTGTACGAAAAGGACCGGCCCGAGGAGGGGTACGAGGCAACGCGCGCGGTCATTCGCTACCTGCCGCGCGTGATGGCCTACAAGGACGAAGTGTACGTCGCCCATCTGCTGACGAGCGAAGAAAAATACCGGCGCGACTGCGAGCGATACAACGTGTCCGCCGAGCGTGGAGACCGTATATCGTATCGCCACTTCAACCGCGGCAATTTCAATATCCTCGGGTTCAACGTGTATCTCAAGCTGACCACCCGGGACTGGATGCTGAAGCTGATGAAACGGTTGAAATTCCTGCGCAAACTGATGCCGTCGTGGCACAAGGAGGAAAAGGCTTACCGCGACTGGTATACCGAATTTGTCGATCGGTTCGAGTTCGATCACGAAGAGAGGTACGGCGACTACGTGCGGGTGTTCCGGATGCCCGACGAAGTGCGTGGATACCGCGAGGTCATCCGTCCCAAGATCGAGGCCGCGTATCAGGCGGCGGCGGCGATGATGGATGGCAACGGACGCGCCCGGTCTGCCGAACCCTATCTTTCGATTGAGCCCGTTGTCGAACGGGTCTGATTCGAGACGTGGCGGAGGGGTCGAAACCTCCCGATTGCGCTCCGCACGGTCAGGCAATGAGATATGTTAAAAGTCGGAGTCGCCGGATTGAGGCGTGGACGAGGCCTCGCAAATACATTTCAGAACCATCCGCAAACCCGCCTTGCCGCCATCTGCGATCCGGTTGCGGACCGGCGGGAGCAGGCGGCGGAGACTTTCGGCGTTAAACAGGCGTTCGCGGATTTTGACGCGTTTCTTTCGGCGGACATGGACGTGGTTGTCGTGGCAACCCCGGCGCCCCTGCATGCGGCGCAGTCCATTCTGGCAATGGAAGCCGGTGCGCATGTGCTGAGCGAGGTTCCGGCCGCCTGGACGCTGGAGGAATGCGAGGCCCTTGCCGAGGCCGTCCGTCGTACGGGAAAGTTCTACATGATGGCAGAAAATATGAACTTCTACCATTATGTTCAGGACTGGAAATCGAAAATCCGGTCAGGCGCGATCGGCCGCGTCTTCTATGCTGAAGCGGAGTATATACACGATTGCCGGAAACTGATGCGGGGTCCTGGCGGGGAACTGACGTGGCGGGCATCCATGCCGCCGATCTACTATTGCACGCACAGCCTGGGACCGGTGCTGGATATCCTGGACGACCGTTGCGTTACCGCGGTGGGCATGTCCACCGGCACGCATACGGCCCCCGATATCGGTTCGATAGACATGCAGGTGGGGTTGTTTCGGACGGAGAAGGGAAGCGTCGTCAAGATCCTCTGCGGATTCACCGTGACCCGGGAACCCGGGATGCACTGGCAGATTTTCTACGGTACCGAGGGCACCCTGGAAAACAGGCGGGCGCCGTGGGAAGACGCCAAGATTTTCCGTTCGGGCAAAGGACCGATGGCGGCGTTTCCCGCGGAAGACTCGGATCCCGATGCGCCCGCTGAGGCGTTGGCGGGCGGACACGGCACATCGGAATACTATATGGTCGACCGGTTCGTGCAGGCAGCGACCGGTCGTGGTCCCGTACCAATAGACGTATACCGGTCTCTGGACTTCTCCGTACCCGGCCTGTGCGCGCACCGGTCGGCCCAACAGGGCGGCGTGCCTGTTGAGGTCCCGGATTACAGGGTCCATTGAGGCATGGCGGCGCCATCTGCCCGATTCACGTTCGTATTCTTGAATCGATCGGGGCGTCTGGGTAGATTCCGCGGACAATCACGCGGATTTTATGAGACGGGTCCGGCCGGCGCCAGGCGGGCCGGTAACGCAGGATCCCGTCTTCAATTTTCAAGGAGGGCGTTTTGGCTGCAAATGAGTGGACGACGTTCAATGCTTCGGGAAATCTGCGCGTGGTGGTTACAAAGGAGCTTCCGGGCGACCGCTGGCTGAGTATTCTGAAACAGGCGGGTTGCCGCGTCGAATACAGCACCTCCACCCGGATTCTGCAGGTGGATGAAATCAGGACGGCGATCGGCGATCGGTGCGACGGCGTGATCGGACAGCTCACGGAAGACTGGGGCGAACCGCTCTTCTCTGCGCTGAAAGCGGCAGGCGGCAAAGCCTACAGCAACTATGCGGTCGGTTTCAACAATGTGGACGTGGATGCGGCCACACAGAATGGTATTCCCGTGGGAAACACGCCTGGCGTGTTGACGGAGACCACCGCGGAGATGGCGATTGCGCTGACGTTTTCCGCCGCGCGCCGCGTGGTGGAGGCCGACGAGTACATGCGGGGTGGGCGGTACGAAGGATGGCTGCCCACCCTGTTTCTGGGGCAGTTGCTGAACCGGAAGACCGTCGGTGTGATTGGCGCCGGGCGGATTGGCGCGACGTACGCGCGGATGATGGTCGAAGGGTTCAAGATGGACTTTATCTATTACGATCCCTATCCCAACGAACGGCTGGAGAATTACATTCGGGACTACGGCGCGTTCCTGGAGCGGCAGGGCGAAGAGCCGGTGACGGTGACCAGAGCAAACTCAGAAGCCGAGGTATTGCGCGAGGCCGACGTGGTCAGCCTGCATCCGCTTCTGGATCCGACCACCCACCACCTGATGAACGAGGAACGTCTGAACCTGATGAAGCCTGACGCGATTCTCGTAAATGCCAGCCGCGGGCCGGTCATCGATGAAACCGCGCTCGTGGCCCACTGCAGGAAAAACCCGGACTTCCGCGTCGGGCTCGACGTCTTCGAAGACGAGCCCGAAATGAAGCCCGGTCTGAATGAACTCAACAACGTGGTTATCGTTCCCCACATTGCATCGGCGACAAGCTGGACGCGTGAGGGTATGGCAACGCTCGCCGCCAGCAACGTGGCCGGCGTCCTGAGAGGCCTTCCCGCGTGGTCGGACCAGGACGACATCCTGCCGTTCCTGGGCGACGACGCCCCGGACGCGTGTCCGAGTATCGTGAATGCAGAAGCACTGGGACTGCCGGTGGCCGGATAACTGAACCGGTACCGATGCCGGAAATCTACTATACGGCGGCGGGGTTCCGCGCGAACAAGGCGTGAAATCCCGCCGCTCGTTTTATCGTGGCACGCCGCCGGTCAGTCCGTTATCTTTGCAATGGCGATTCCGGATTCACCCGCCACGGAGTAGAGGAGATAGGTGTCGGCGCCCTCCCGGTAGATTCCCGGATCGCGAAGCTGCCGCACCCGCTCGGGCGACCATCCGCGGCGGGAGGGCTGCAGGGGAAGGTCCGCGCCTTCGTAATCGGCTTCCGGCTCGAGGACGACCTCGGCTTCCGACGCACGCCAGTTCATCCATTGCGGCGTCAACTCGACTCGGGACAGCAGAATGCGTTCGGGGCAGTCGTGGGCGTTGGAATAGAAGACCAAGAGGGTGTTGCCGTCCAGCTTCAACGCGGTGTGGCGCTGGTCTTCGGAGAACAGCACGGGACCCTGCCGGAATTCCGTCAGGCCATCCTGCGATCGATAGAAGGTCCCGGGCATCCCCAGAGCGTATGTTGCACTTTTCCATTTGAAGACCCTGAAGTAGGAATTGCCCAGGTTTTCCGGCCGTGCTGTAAAATGAACCCCGTCGGCTGATAGCGCGACTTTGGACTGTTGGCCCCGGCCGGGCACGGGTCCGTGATAGTACATTCTGAATTCACGATTCCTGTCGTCCACGTGGACGTCCGGCGAGGCAAGATGGCCGGTCGTGTAGGCGTCGTTCAGGTGCAGCACGCCCGGTTCGTAGGTGGTCCACGGACCGGTGAGACGGTCCGACCAGGCAAGGCGGATGTACTCGCCCTGATGGTGGCCGAAATAGAGGTAGTACTTTCCGAGGGCGTTGGGCAGCCAGTCGGGCGTCCGGACGAGCGAGGGTCCGTTGATGTTGGCGCCCATCCGGGAGTCCATGTGCGGGCGGATAATGGGGTTGTTCGGAAGGCGTTCAACGTGCATTGTCGGTGTCTCCGTTTGAATGGACGTTTGTTGAGGCGCGGGGTCCGCGCGGTCTTCATGGAGTGTGTTGCCGGTGGAAGAGACGCTCGACAGACGCCTGTCGGTTGCGCCGATGATGGACTGGACGGACAGGCACGAACGGTATTTCCTGAGGCTGTTCTCCCGGCACATCCTGCTGTATACCGAGATGATTGCCGTGGACGCCGTCCTCCGCGGTCCGCGGGAGCAACTTCTGACGTACCATCGTCGTGAGCATCCGGTGGCGCTTCAGCTGGGCGGCAGCGATCCGGAATCGCTGGCGCGCTGCGCGCGGATCGGCGCGGAATTCGGATACGACGAAATCAATCTGAACGTGGGCTGCCCCAGCGACCGGGTACAGGCCGGTCGCTTCGGCGCGTGCCTCATGGCGGAGCCGGAACGGGTTGCCCGTTGCGTGGAGGCGATGCGCAAGGCCGTTGAAATTCCGGTCACCGTGAAGACCAGGATCGGGATCGATGACCGGGATTCGTACGAGGACCTGGTCAATTTCGTGCGGACCGTTTCCGACGGCGGATGCCGGGTCTTCGCGATTCACGCCAGAAAGGCCTGGCTTCGGGGGTTGAGTCCGAAAAAGAACCGGGAGATACCGCCCCTGCGATACGACGTGGTGTATCGGTTGAAACAGGACTTCCCGGATCTGACGGTCGTCCTCAATGGAGGAATCACAACCAGCGAGCAGGTGCGCCGGCACCTGGAATATGTGGATGGGGTCATGATCGGGCGCGAGGCCTATCAGAACCCCTACTTCCTGGCGTCGATGGACCAGATGTTCTACGGCGATTCGCGCGCCGTGGCCGGCCGCGGGGAGATTCTGGGCCGTTTCTGCGATTATGTCGAGGATCAGCTGCGGCAGGGGATGCCGCTTGTCGGCATGACGCGGCACATCCAGGGGCTCTTTCACGGAATGCCGGGAGCCCGCGCCTGGCGCCGTCATCTGAGCGAGAACGCCCATAGGCCCGGATCCGGGGTGGAAGTGATACGACGGGCCGCGAGCTTCGTTCTCGGACAGACGTGATTCGCCCGAGAACCGTACTGGTGAGAACCCACGCCTTCCGGCTGTTTACGTCTTCAATGCCCGTCGGCAGGCGGCAACGAGGTCGCCGTGGGACGTTGTGTATCCGATATTGACTTCCGTGTCGATGACTGCCGCGCGGGACAGTTCCAGGTTTTCGGATGTATCCGCGACTTCAATGGCCGTCGTGCAGTCCCGGACGAGGATGATGTCGTAGCCCCGGTCCTTCATCGCCCTCATCCCGTAGTCCCTGAACGGTACGCACATGTTGGCGGCGAAGCCTGCGTAGAACAGGTGCAGGATGCCCCGGTGTTTCAGGAGGCGGTGCAGCTGGCCGCCGGTTACGACAACGTCGTCGCCGTCGCGGGGTTCGGCCTCGGGAATGATGCGGCGGTTCCTGATGGTGTCCTCGAAGACCTGATCGTGAGGGTCCTTCGGCTGCGCCCACGCTTCGTATTCCCCAGTTCTTGACCGGAATTCCGCGGGCGGCCAGTCGTCGGGTGCAGGAGACGAACCTCCGAAGACTTCCTCGTCGCCCGCGAAACGGGTCCACGCCTCGTAGCGTTTGGCGCAGTCGGGGCTGGGCGCGTGGATCACGGCGGCGCCCACCGACCGGAAGGCTTCGGCAACGGGAATGATGCGTTCGAGGGTGATCTCTCTCCCGCGCTGCAGGTGCGTGCTTACATAGTGTTCGCTCCACACGTCTACGAGTACCAGCGCGATCCTGTCCGCCGGATAGTCGCGCCGCAGGGTCCGGAGGTGGAATTCACCTTCGGTTACGCTTGCTCTCCGTGTGAGGTGATAGTAACGGACGTCCAGTTGGATGGTCTTCATACGGGACCTTTCAGCTTGTCTGTTTCCGAGCCATTTTCCAAATGCAATATGGCCAGGAATGAACACCGGTGTCAAGGACAACAGTCCGCTGATAGAGTCGCTCTGCAGGCGAGGCGGGTTTCCGGTACACAAACCACATATGGAAAGGCGGCCTGAAAGATGAAAAGAGAACACATCTGGGCCCATCATGAGTGGGACGCGACGATCAACTGGAAGTTGATGGAGGGCGGCTATGCCAATCTCCAGAGCGTGAAGCCGGGCGAGGAGATCACGTTTCACATTTCGAACTCCAGGTCCTATTACGAAATCTTCATCTTCCGGGAAGGCGCAAGACGGGAACTCGTCAAGACGATCGAGGGCCTGCGCGGTACGCTTCAGGAGGTCCCGGAACTGGGCTATCAGGATGGATACGGGTGGGAGCCGGCGGCGACGTTCGTGGTTCCGGATACGTGGAAGAGCGGAATCTATATTGCAACATTCCCCACCGGACAGGGGTTGCGGGAGATATTTTTCGTGGTAAGGCCCGGGTCGCCGCAATCGCCGATGTTGCTGACGGTTGCCACGAATACCTACCAGGCATACAACAACGTGGGCGGCAAGTGCTTCTACGACTACATTTCCACCGATCGGCAACACGCCAAGCTGCTGAGTTTCGAACGCCCGCTGCAGATGGAATGCCTGGGCAACTTCTACATCTGGGACCAGTTCTTCACGTCCTGGCTGGATGCCGAGGGGTATGGCGCCGACTATTGTGTAAACGGCGACCACGACGCGGAACCCGATATTCTGAACGGCTACCGGGCTAACGTACGCTTCTGTCACGATGAGTACAACAGCCGGAACGAGTGCGAACAACTGCACAGATTCGTTCAGAACGGCGGCAATCTCGTTCTGTTCGGGGGGAACTGCTTCTGCCAGGAGATCGAGTTGAGAAACGATGGGAGGCAGATCTATTGCGCGAAGCCCCATTATCACGATCATCCGACGTCCGAGCGTCCGGATACGTCGTTTCTCAGCTATATCGATGATTTGCGGCAGCGGACAATAGGCGTCTTCTACACCTCGTTCGTCCATACGAAGACGCCCGATCCGAATGTGTTTCTGGCGCCGACGACCGGAGATTGGGGCTATTATCGCGTGTGCGATCCGGACCACTGGGTGTTCGAAGGTACAGGACTCGCCGAGGGGGACGAATTCGGACGGGAGGACTCGATCGTCGGCGTGGAAGCGGATGCGGCGGACCTGATATTCGAGAACGGTCGGCCGCGTTACACGGGCGCCGACGGCGTGTCGTCTGAATATCGGATCGTGGCCATTGCCGATTGTATGGTCCCCGAAGGCCACCGGCTGGTCAAGGAAGGGGGGAACGAGGGCGTTGCCCCCTGCTACGGGACCGTGGCCGTCAACGAGACTGAGTTCGAGGGTACGGTCTTCAACGCCGCCACGATCGAATGGGCCCATGGGTTGTACCGGGACGGAAGCGCGGTGGCTACGATCACGCGCAATGTATTGAACAGGCTGGCGACGTAACGCGCGTGTGTCAGGATTCGGCGGCATCAATTTCGCCAACTTCAAACCGGGTACCACCTATGTCGGATACGGCTGTTCGAATTCAACTCGACCACAGAATCCCGATGAGAGACGGGGTGAAGCTCTACGGCGCGGCATACCTCCCGCCGCGCGGAGAGCGGTTTCCGGTACTGCTGATCCGGTCGCCATACAGCACACAGCACCCCAGGTACGTGGAATGGGCCGTGCGTTTCGCCGCGTCGGGATACGCGGCTGTGATGGTGGACAGCCGCGGGCGCTACGAGTCCGAAGGCGAGTGGCGGGCGTACGTGGACGAGGCGCAGGATGGATACGACACGCAGCAGTGGATCGGGGCGCAGGCGTGGTGCGACGGCAACATCGGGATGTTCGGGATTTCCTATCCGGGTTTCACACAGATTCTTCCGGCCCCGTTCCGGAGTCCCTTCGTGAAGGGGCTGATGCCCATTGCGAACCAGGAGGACAACTACGGGCACCTGCGCTATAACGGCGTGCTCCAGCTGCAGAATGCGATGAACTGGATCTGGCTGGGCGGGCGGACCAGACAGCACGCGCCGCGGGACCTGCTGGACTGGGACCGGATCTACCGCCGGCTGCCGCTGGTCTCGGCGATGGACGGCATCGCGGACCGGCCGTTCTTCAGGGAGATGGTCCGGCACAACGAATTCGACGCATTCTGGTCCTCGTACAGCATGAAAGGCCGGTACGGGGAAGTGAATACGCCGGCCTATTTCGTGTCGGGATGGTACGATAATCTGGTCCACGAGGGTTTCAAGTGTTTTCGCGGCTGGCGCACGGAAGCCGGAGACGCCCGTACCCGGCAACTGACCCGTCTGATGGTCGGGCCCTGGACGCACTCGCAGATCGGGAGCGCCGAGCCCTTCGGAGACATCGACTTCGGATCGAATGCGGAGGTGGATATTCCCGGTGAACATCTGCGGTGGTACGACAAGCGGTTGCGCGGGATCGATACGGGAATCGACGAGGAACCGCCCATCCGGATTTTCGTGATGGGCAGGAACGCGTGGCGATGGGAAAACGAGTGGCCGCTGGCACGAACGAATTACACGGCGTACTATCTCCGCGGCGGTGGCTGTGCCAATTCGCTTCGGGGCGACGGTGAACTCAGCCTCGAGGCGCCGGGAGACGAGCCCGCGGACCGCTTCGACTACGATCCCGGTGATCCGGTGCCCACGGAGGGCGGGCAGAGTCTGTCACCCGCCAACACGGGTCCCCGCGACCGGCGGGGTGTGGAATGCCGTGAAGACGTGCTGGTATACACGACGGAAACACTGGTGTCGGACGTGGAGGTAACAGGCCCGGTGGCGCTCACGCTGTTTGCCGCATCGGATTCGAAGGATACGGACTTTACGGCGACTCTGGTCGACGTGCATCCCGATGGCAGGGCGATCCATATAACGGAGGGCATCGTGCGGGCGCGATTCCGCGAGTCCTTTCGCAGGCCGGATCTCGTCCGTCCGGGGGAGGTGGTGGAATACAGGATCGTCCTCTGGGAGACCAGCAATGTGTTCAAAGCAGGCCATCGGATCAGACTGGAGGTCTCCAGCAGCAACTTCCCCCGTTTCGACCGGAATCTGAATACGGGCAATACACCCGGTCTGGACGATGAAATGAAGGTCGCCCGCCAGACGGTTTATCACAGTGGACAATATGCTTCATATCTGCGTTTGCCGGTGATTCCCGAATGAATGAACCATCGTTTCGAATCGGTGCAGACGTCGGTGGAACGTTCACGGACGTCATCCTCATGGACGTATCCGGGAAAATATGGACGCATAAGATCCCCTCTACCCCGCCCGATTTCGAACGTGCTGTACTGGACGCGATCGGCCGCCTGCTGCGGGAGTCCGGCGTAACAGGCGAATCGATCGGAGACGTCTCGCATGGGACCACCGTGGCGACCAACGCCGTCCTTGAACGCCGGGGCGCCAGGACCGCGCTTGTTACCACGCGCGGATTTCGCGACGTGCTGGAATTGCGGCGCGTCAGGGCGCCGCAGATGTACGATCTGTTCTTCGACAAGCCCGAACCCATCGTGGAGCGGCATCTGAGGCTGGAAGTGAAGGAGCGCATCGCCGCCGACGGTGACGTGCTGGCGCCGCTGGACTTTGCGGACCTCGAGGCGGTCAAGGACGTATTGGTACAGGAGCAGGTAGAGTCGATCGCGGTCTGCACGCTTCACTCTTACGCATATCCACGCCACGAACACGCGATCGGCGAGTTCCTCCAGGGCGCATTTCCGGACTTGCCTGTATCCCTCTCGACCGAGATTCTGCCCGAACGGCGGGAGTACGAGCGCACGGCCACGACCGTGCTGAATGCGTACGTGCGTCCCGTCATGCAGCGTTATCTCAGGGCGATGCGGGACGGTCTGACGGATCGGGGCATTATCGCGCCCGTGCTGATCATGCAGTCCGCGGGGGGCCTGACCCCCGAGGCCGACGCGGCGCGGCGACCGGTGTACGTTCTCGAGTCCGGACCCGCGGCCGGGGTTTTTGCGGCCCGTTCCGCGGGGGAACAACTGGGTATCGACGATCTCATCACGTTCGATATGGGAGGAACCACGGCCAAGGCGTCCATTGTCGAAGACGGCGAGATTTCCTACAGCCCGGAATACGAGGTCGGCGCATCCGTGTCGGCCGGAAACAGGTTGGTGGGCGGGGGCGGCGAATTGATTCGCGCGCCCAGTATCGACATCGCGGAGGTGGGATCCGGTGGCGGCAGCATCGCCTGGCTGGACGGGGCGGGCGGATTGCGGGTCGGACCCCGAAGCGCGGGAGCCGTACCCGGTCCCGCCTGTTACCGCCGGGGAGGAAACGAGCCCACCGTTACGGACGCCAATGTCGTGCTGGGGTATATCCGGCCGGGGGAACTGGCGGACGGAGAGGTCTCCGTCGACCCGGAGGCCGCGAGAAGGATCGTCCACGACCGGATCGCGACCCCTCTGGGTCTGGATCTGCTCGAAGCGGCCGAGGGCATACACCGGATTGCCAATGCCCGGTGCATGCGGGCGCTCCGGTCCGTGTCCACGGAGCGGGGCCGTGATCCCAGGTCGTTCTCCCTGATCGCATTCGGAGGTTCCGGTCCGATTCACGCCGCGGGGCTGGCCGGCGAACTTCTGAGCCCCAGAGTCATCGTACCTCCGTTGCCCGGGTTGTTCAGCGCGCTTGGGCTTCTGTTCTCCGGCGTGGAACATCACGAAGTCTACAGTTGTCTGCTTTCCGGCGACGGACTGACCGCGGAAACGCTGGGCGGCATCCAGTCGGACCTGAAACGAAAGATGCTCTCCCGGTTCCGGGCGGAGGGTTATTCGGCTGAAAGGGTAGCGTTTGCCCAAAGTGTCGACGTGCGCTTCAGAGGCCAGGCATCGGAAATCCGGATCCCAATGCCCGAGTCGCCGGCGTCGGAGGCTGCGATAGAGAGCTTGGGTCGAGCGTTCGAACGCGAGCACCGGCAGCTTTACGGGCATACGTCGGACCCCGAAAATCCGGTTGAGGTGGTCGCCGTCCGTCTGATCGGTAGCACCGGTCACCGCAAAACGGGGGGGCGAATGCGCGCTGACCGGCGGCGCGTGCGAGAGATGCCCTCGCGTCCGGCGTACTTTGGAAAGAAGCGGGGCATGGTGGAGACACCCGTTATCGACCGCACGGAGCTGACCGGGCCCCGGCTTGGTCCCCTGTTGATCGACGAATACGATTCCACGATCGTGGTGCCGCCGGGGGTCCGCGTAAATCGGGACCGGCAGGACTTCGTGGTTCTGAACAGGACAGGGTCGTAGAAATGCTCCGCGGCAGAGGAGATGCAGAGAACGATGAAGCAGATTGACCCCATAACGCGCGAGATCATGCAAAACGCGCTTGCCTCCGCCGCAGATGAAATGAGCGCAGCGCTTTATCGCACGGCCTATTCAACCATCGTGCGCGACTGCCTTGACTATTCCACGTCGCTGTGCAACGCGGAGGGGCAGATGATCGCACAGGGCGTGACGATACCGCTGCATCTGGGATCGGTCCCGTATGCGATGGCCGCGCTGTTCGAGCGCTTCGGCGATGAGATCGACCCCGGGGACGTGTTTATCCTGAACGATCCCTTCGACGGCGGAATGCACATTCCGGATATTTTTATTGTGCAGCCGATCTTCTGGAAGGGGCGGCGGGCGGCCTTTGCGGTGAGTACGGCGCACCACCTGGACCTGGGCGGACGCCTGCCCGGCAGTTCCGCCTGCGATAACACGGAGATCTTTCAGGAAGGCATCCGGATTCCGTGGCTGAAGCTGTATCGCCGCGGCGAGCCGGACGAGTCCATCTTCTCCCTGATCCGGTCGAATGTGCGGGTGCCCCAGATGACGATCGGGGACATCAGGGCGCAACTGGCGGCCTGCCACATCGGCGAGCGGGCGGTGCATTCGCTGATTGAACGGTACGGGCACGAGACGTTCCAGGCGGGCTCGCAGGACCTGATCGACTACACGGAACGGCTGGTACGTTCGGAGATTGCGTCGTGGCCCGATGGATCGCATTCCTTTACGGACTATCTGGACAGCGACGGCGTGGGCGGACCCCGGGTGCGAATCCGGGTGAAGATTACCGTGCGGGGAGACTCGCTGACGGCCGATTTCATGGGGACGGACCCCCAGGTGCGCGGGGCCGTCAACAGTACGCTCTCGTTCACGGCGGCCGTGGTTGCCCTGTGCGTGCGCGCCGTGATGAGGGAGGACATTCCGAATACCGAAGGGTTGTTCAGGCCGCTGGAGATCATCGCGCCCGAGGGGACGCTCGTGAACGTACGGATGCCGGGCGCGTCGTCGATGCGCGGCGTGACGGGGTTCCGGATGACGGACGTGGTGTTCGGCGCGCTGTCCGGGCTGCTGCCCGACCGTGTGCTGGCCGCGGGCGAGGGGGGCAATACGCTGGTGATCATCGGCGGCCAGCGAGAGGACAGGTCGCACTATGTTTACTATGAGCTGCTCTCCGGGACCTGGGGCGCCCGTCCGGACCGGGACGGAAACGACGGGCTTTGCAATCCGGCAAACGTGGCCAGCAACATTCCCGTTGAACAGGCGGAATGCGAATATCCGGTGAGAATCGACCGGTACGGGCTGGTTTGCGACAGCGGGGGCGCGGGACGTTTTCGGGGAGGAATGGCGATCGATCGGGAGTGGACCCTGCTCTCGGGTGAGGCGCACCTGGCGATCCGGTCCGATCGGAGAGACCACCTGCCGTACGGCCTCTATGGCGGTAAACCGGCGACGGGGTCCACCAATGTTCTCTACAGCCGAGACGGCCGCGAGGAGTTGCCGACCATGATATCGACGTCGATGTCGGCGGGCGACCGGATCTACCACCGGCAGGCGGGCGGCGGTGGCTGGGGCGATGCGACGGAACGCGATCCTGCCGCTGTCGCGCGGGACGTCAGGAACGATAAGGTTTCGGTGAACCAGGCGCGGGAGCAGTACAGCGTGGTGATCGATCCCTGTACGCTTGATGTGGACATGACAGAAACCGCGGACGTGAGGCGGCGGATGGCCGGACAGGATACCAGGCCCGGCAGCGGCAACACGGGTTGACTCGAACGCGGATTGGTGATATATTTGTACGGGGACTGAGAGAAGCTTGGACCAATTCATTTCGGAGGCAGCCTATGTCCATAAAAATCAAACAATTTGTGCCGGTCCTGCTGTTGTTGGTGTTCGCGGGCTGCGGCGCCCCGCTTACGGAACTGTCGCGGCGCGGAGACGTCGACGGCGTTCGGCGATCCATTAATCGCGGAAACGACGTGAATGCCAGGACGCCGCAGGGCCACAGCCCATTGACGCTGGCTGCCAGAGAGGGTCATCTCGAAATCGTCCTCGCCCTTCTCCGTGAAGGCGCGGACGTCGACGCGGTGGCCTGGACGGTCGGCGCCCACACCGTCGAAAGCCAGGACCGTCACGGCAGCTACGCGTTCATCAGGGAACGGTATGCCAACCCCGACAGTTCCGGGCCCCAGTCCAGGTTCATGGCGCAGCGTACGCGCGGTTCGGCGTACTGGGTGTTGAGAGACGGAAAGACGGCGTTGATGCTTGCTGCCGAGGCCGGCCACCTGGACGTGGTAAAAGCCCTTGTAGAAGGCGGCTCCGCCCTGTTCGCCACCAGCGGCGGCGAAGTCGTGACCCCCGGTATGCCGTCGTACAGGGACTACGACGGGATCCTCGCGGGTTATACCGGCGCGCCGCCGGAAGATATCGGTCGCGAAGAGGACAAACACGGCGGCAGTTACTACGGTCCGGAACATGGCCGCGTTCTACATTACGATATTGTGGATTCCGACCGTCCATCCTGGGCGATCGGGGGCAACACGGCGCTGGACCTGGCTTACATGAACGGACATAAGGAAATCATCGACTTCCTCCTGGAATCCGGGGCCGGGATGACCCCGTCGAGTCTGAAACGTGAACTTCCATCCACACCTGAGGACGCGACCGATGTCTCGAACAATTGAGCGCTTTGTGGCGATAATTCTTCTGTCGGCTGCGGCGGCTTGCGGTGCCTCGCTAATGGATCTGTCAAAACGTGGAGACGTCGACGGCGTTCAGCGGTCCATTGATCGTGGCAGCGGCGTGAATGTCAGGACGGTTCAGGGGCATTCGCCTCTAACGCTGGCGGCCAGGGAGGGTCACCTTGAGGTCGTACAGGCTCTGATTCAGGCCGGCGCGCACCTGGACGCGGTGGCATGGTCGTTGAGCACCCATCCGCGCACGCGCGCGTATCGCCATCAGGGGTCCGCACTTACGAGGGAACGATTTGTCAATGCAGACAGTTCAGGCCCGCAATCCCAGTTCATGGCGGAACGCACTGAAATTGACGTCGACTGGGTGTTGAAAGACGGAAAGACCCCGCTGATGCTCGCAGCGGAGAGGGGTCATTTGCAAGTTGTCAAGGCGCTCGTCGACGGCGGCGCCAATGTGCAGCTGACAAGCGGCGGCTATTGGTTGTTCGACACAAAGCCGGAAAAGGAGAGTTTTAACTCGCCTGAATTCCTGAAAATGCCGGAAGAGCCCCCTCCTGCGTATAGCTCAGGTCGTCGGACGGCGGGAGGGTATGCTGGCCCGGAGGACTACGCGGGCAGACTTCCAGCCAGCGAGTATCACGGGTATCCCCGGCGGTTTTACGACTCAACGGACAGAAAGACCGCACTGGATCTGGCGCAGGAGAATGGGCACACTGACGTCGTCGACTTTCTACGCACAGCCGGCACGGGAAGGGCCTCATCGAGTTCAAGATAGGAACCCGGAAGGGTTCTTGGCCCAGAGAATCGGTCTCGTGGCAGCCTGAGTCTACGAGACCGTTTTTTGTATGAACAAATCGAGTAACCGGATTCGGCACTAGCGGGAATCGACAGTGGATCTTGTCATCTCTGGCGGAACCGTGGTTGACGGGACCGGCGCCGTTCCCGTCCACGGCGACGTGGCCGTGGCGGAGGGGCGGATCGTCGGCGTCGGCCGGATCCCGCGGCCTGACGGCGTTCCGCACCTGGATGCGTCCGGTTGCTACGTGACGCCGGGATTTATCGACATCCATAGTCACTCGGACTTTACCCTGATGGTCGATCCCCGGGCGGTGAGCTCGATCATGCAGGGGGTGACGCTGGAGGTGGCGGGCAACTGCGGGCACGGAAGCGCACCCATCGGCGATCCGGCGCGCACGCGGGCGAATATATACGGATGCAGAACCGGATATGAGATCGACTGGCGCAGCGTGGGCGAGTATCTGGATCGCCTGGGGGAACGGCGCCCGGCCGTGAATGTGATGACTCTCGTGCCCAACGGCAACCTGAGACTCGCAGCCTGCGAGGCGTTGGACCGTCCGTCCACGCCGGACGAACGGCGGAAGATGAAGCGCCTGCTGGCGCAGGGCCTGGAGGAAGGCGCGGTGGGGTATTCCACGGGCCTCGAATACGGTCCGGAACGGGATTGCCCCGAGGACGAGATTTCAGAGCTATGTGCGGTCGCCGCAAAATACGGCGGAATCTACACCACGCATACGCGCAATCGGATGGGCGAGGCGGACGAAGCCATCGCAGAATCGATCCGAACGGCCGAAACAGCCGATGCGCCCCTGCAGATCTCGCATATTTCTTCCGTTGCCAGGCTGGCGGACGACGGCCGTCGGGCGGTCGATCGTGCGCTCGAACAGGTCGACCGGGCGCGGGGCAGGGGGGTGGACGTTCAATTCGACATGCACACGCGGCTCTTCGGGACAACCAACCTGAGCGCGGCGCTTCCGCTTCGGGCGCTGGAGGGCAGTTCGGAGGAAGTCGCGAGTCGGCTGCGGGTTCCATCCATTCGCCGTGAAATGGAAAACTGCGACAGTATCGTTGCCTCTCTGGCGCAGGGGGACTGGAGTCGGATCGTCGTCTTCCACTCGCCCGTGCAGCCGGAGCTTTGCGGAAAGAGCATTGCCGAACTTGCCGCCGCCGGAACCGAAAACGCCTTCGACGCCATCTGCGACATTCTGATTGCGGCATCTGACCGGATGCACGAGATTATGGTGATCGCATTCAGCTATCGCGAGACGGACGTCCGGGCGGCATTCGAACACCCGTTCTGTATGGTCGGCTCCGACGCGACGGCGCTCGCGACGGACGGGCCGTTGAAGGACGACACGTTTCACGGCGCCTATACCTGGGCATCCTGGTTCTTCCGGCATTTCGTCCGGGACCGGCGGTTGTTCAGCCCGCAGGAGGCCGTGCGCAGGCTGACGGGGCTGCCCGCTTCCCGGCTGGGTTTGACGGACCGGGGCGTGATTCGAAATGGGGCGCATGCGGACCTGGCCGTTTTCGATCCGAACGTGTTCGCCGAGCGGGGAACCACGTTCGAGCCGAACCGGACGGCCGTTGGCATGCGTCACGTGCTGGTAAGTGGCGGCGTTGCGGTGAAAGACGGCGTCCTGACGGGACAACGGTACGGCCGGGTGTTGCGGCGCGCCTGATTGATTTTGCATCGCCTGCGTTTTTCGCTGTACTTGAACGGGAAGTGAGGAATTCCATGGGTCGACACTCGATTTCAGGACGGATCCACTGGAGGTTCAGCGACAAGAACCCGGTGATCGCCCCGGGTCAGTTGCACGCGGATATGGACAGCCGCCGCGCGGGCGCCGCCCACGTCCTGCAGCTTGGGGACCGGTACCGGATGTATTACTGGGGAACGGGAGCGAACGGGTTTCACCGCATTCTGATCGCCGAGAGCCCGGTGGATGATCCCAACGACTGGGAGCCCGTGGGCGTCGCGCTCAGCCGGCAGCGTGACACGGCCTATAACGACGAGGGGCCGGGTTTTCCGTTCGTGGTTCCGAGGGACGACGGCCCATGGCTCCTGTATTTCTGCGGATGGGGAAAACCCAGGGAGGACGGCAAGCTTTCCAATACCACGGGCGTGGCAGTCAGCGACGACGGTGGCTACCGCTTCCGCTATCCGAAACGGGAACCGATCCTGCCGCTGGACCGGGACTGGGACCGGGAGGGAACCGGAAGCGTATGTGTCTTGCGGGCCAATGACGGCTACCATATGTACTATACGTCCATCGGGGCCTACTTCAACCGTCCCGACGGCGCGATCACGGGCCACGGAGACGTGATTCCCCGCATCGGCATTGCCTATGCGGCGTCGCCGGACGGGATCGCATGGACGAAGCCGGTGAATGATCTGATGGTCGGGCCAAGGGGTTTCGACACCGAACCCTACGAGTACATCTGCTCAAAGCCCTTCGTCTTGCAGGAACCCGGCGGCTACCGGATGTGGGTGAACACCTTCGGCACGGCCTATCGGATGAGGAGTCTGGTCGGACCTGACCTCCGGAACTGGCGCTGGTGCGACAGCGGACCGGAAGGGGAGTTCGGAGTGGGGAGGCCGGGTACGTTCGACGACAGACAGCGGTGCTACGTGAGTATCGTCAAGTGTGGCGAGGAGTTCCGGTGCTGGTATACGGGCAACAGGTTCGGCGCTACCGGGATGGGTTACGCGGTGGGCAGGTTCGAGGGCGAGTGACGGCCGGGTATTTCCGATGCGGATTCGACGGGTCGGGCCTGCATGACGTCAATGATCGTCACAACCAGTGTTCTGTCCCGGAAATAAGTTGCCAAAATTCGACCGCCGAGTCGCCTGGCTCGCAAGGCGCCCGAGCGCAGGCGACCTGCGTATGGTCGGCGAGCGAGGGGAACGCAGCGAGACTGGATGAATCGGCGGTCGAATGGTGAGGAATTTTTGGGACAGGACACTAGGTGTCATTGTGGGAAAACCGGGAGATTGCCCCATGAAGCTGGACGAGTCGAAGTTGCGGCAGTATGAGTACGACGGATATACAACGGTGGATGGCCTGATATCACCAGCCGAGGCGGCCGCGGTGCGGAACCGGCTTATGGAGTTGATGGAGGGTGGGCACGACTGGCCGGATCTGCATTTTCAGGTGCTGGATCCCGGGAAGTTTCGAAACAAAAAGGGTGGTTTCCTGCCAGTCGGCGTCCAGAGGCCCGCGAGACAGGAGGCCGTCTTCCGGGAGATTGCGGACCACGACAATCTGCAAGCTGCGATGTCGCAAATCCTGGGCGGCCCCGTGAAGCGATTTACGGATCAGGCGCTCATCAAGCACCGTGAGATCGACGGGCATTCATTCTATCACCAGGATTCCTACTACTGGAAGATCGAGCCGGGACGAGGGTGCAATACCTGGATCGCGCTGGACGAAGTGGGCGTGGACGCCAGTGCGCTGGGAATTCTGCCCGGGACCCACAGGGATTGGACACTGACGACCCACGAACGTTATTACGACGAACCGAACTATCACGCTGCGCGGACGGGGGAAGCGTTCAGCCGTTGGCGGATTCCAACGGACGGCGTGGACCTGTCCGGCGAAGTGGTGTTACCGATGCGGCCAGGAGACGCCGCGTTCTTCTCGAACTACACGTGGCATCGTTCCGAGGTGAACCGTTCGGGCGAGCACAAGACGGCCTACGCGATCGCGTATCAGTTGCGGTAGTGGCCGGAGACGTCGAAGGCTCGAATGGGGAACCTGGCCCGGGATGGGGATAGGTCTGCATCCGGCATTGTTGCTGTGGAGAAGGTCAGTATGGTTCGAAGAAAACAGCGTGCGCCAACCTCACGCGTGCGCTTCGGCTTCGCGCGCGTGGACATCACGCCGCCGGTGGGAATCTATCACCGCATGTGGGGCGCGGCCAGGCACGACAGGGCCACGGGCGTTCATCGCCCGATTCTTGGAGACGTGTCGGTTTTTGAATCAGTGGACGCACCGGCGGAGATTCGGCTGGTTCGGGCGCATCTGGACCTGGTCGGCCTTGTCGCCCAACAGTATGCGGCGCTGGTGAAGGCGCTCGCCAAGGCGGCGGGGGTCGATCGGGATCGGGTGGACGTGACGTTCTCGCACACCCACGCCTCCGGATGGTACGCGCCGGATCGTTTCGGCATGCCCGGAGGCGAGCTGATCGAGCCGTTTCTTGAGGACGTGGGGAATCAGCTGGCGGAGGCTTGCGGAGAGGCGATGTCAGGAGTGCGGGAGGTGCTGATTACCTATGCATCCGGTTTTTGCGATATGGCGGCCGACAGGGACTACCGGGACGAGGTGTTCGACGGATATGTCTGCGGGTACAATCCGGAAGGCAACGGCGACGATACCCTGCTGGTGGGACGCCTGACGGAAGGAGACGGCAGGACCGTGGCGACGGTGGTGAATTACGCGTGCCACCCGACCACGCTTGCATGGGAAAATACGCTGATCAGCCCGGATTACGTGGGTACGATGCGGGAGGAAGTCGAGCGGGTAACCGGGGCGCCCTGCACGTTCGCGCTGGCGCCGTGCGGGGACCTGGGTCCGAAACACGGATTCGTGGGTGACGTCGACGTCGCGGAGAAGAACGGGCGCCAGCTGGGGTTTGCGGCGCTTTCCGTTCTGATGTCGATGGGGCCGCCGGGCACGGACTTCGAGTATCAGGGTCCCGTAATCTCAGGGGCCACGATTGGCGCGTGGGCGCACGCGCCGTTTGGACGGGAGCGATTGCGCGAGGCTTCCATTTTCGACGGCGGCGTGTATTCCGTGGACCTGCCGATGAAAAAACGCCGCGACCCGGAATCGCTCCGGGACGAGCTGGCGCGATGGTCGGAAGCCGAACGGGCCGCCTCTGCGGCCGGCGACGCTGCGGAGGCCCGAACCTGCGGCGCCCGGGCGGAGCGCGCCAGGCGCTGGCTCGCGCGAATTGCGAACCTGCCGCCTGGCGAGACCTACCCGTATCGATTCTCCGTATACCGTATGGGAGACGCGGTCTGGGTGACATGCGGCGGGGAACCCTACAGCGATCTTCAGGTGGTGTTGCGCCGGCGGTTTCCCCGGTTCGCGATTCTGGTTTCTCCTCTGGCGGGCAATGTGCAGGTCGCTTACCTGTTGCGGAAGGACGCTTACGGCAAGGGTCTCTACCAGGAGGAGCCGTCGAGTCTCGCGCCCGGCTGTCTGGAGATCCTGACCGGGGCGGTCGCGGAACGAATTGAAGAGATCACCGCCGAATAGATTCCAGGACGGGGGAGTGAAAATGGCCGAGTTCGTATATCGTCCGGCTGCCGGCGCGTATCATTTCGAAACGGAGGCGATGACCGGCGAAATCCGCGCGTCGGGAAACTATCACGGGGTGTGGACGCTTACGCATAAGGTCACCGGCAGGCAGGTGATCCATCCCGAATTTTCGGCATTGAACCTGTTCCGGTTGTTCGCGGTTCACCAGGGTCTGGATCAACCTCGTCTGATGGACCGGTCCGTCGACGTCCGGGACAACGTTATTGAAATACATTGGCCCGCTACCGAAACCCATCAGGGCGCGCTGACCGCCCGCTACGAGGTCGTCGAGCCGAATTGCATCGACCTGGCGGTGACGGTATCGTGCGAAGGGACCTATGCGGGATATGAGCTCTTCCTGTCGAACTATTTCGACAAGACGCTGCTGCCCCACATCTATCTGCACGGAAGCCGTTACGGCCGGGCGAGCGAGGCCCCCGAGCTGGTTGTTCCCATGGTGAATGACGTCTTTCGCGGGACCGTCATCGTGTTTCCGAGGGACCCGCACGCCGCGAGGCGCTGCGTCGACGGACGGTGGAACCGCAGTGAGAGCAACTCGCCTACCGTGCAGATGTGCCCGGTCCGGTACTATGGCTATCCGTTCTCGTTTCTGACCGACGTCGGGAATCGTCTGGGCGTTGTGCTGATGTCGACGGAGGCGGACTGCTATGCCATCAGTACCCGGTATCACGTGGATGACGAAGCCGATCGAATGACGGATTACAGCGCGTTCGATTTTTCGCTGTTCGGCGACGACCTGGTGCCCGGCAGCCGTCGCACGGTCAGGATGCGGCTGGTGTTGACGGAGCTCGATGAGGACCTGTCCCAGCCCCTGGCGTACTATCGGGCGTTTGAGGAAGGTGGACGGTGACCGTCTGAACGATCGTCCTTGGACGGTTTACCGCGAGGTTCAGGGGTTGCGCTGTAATACGGGATTCCGGTAACTAAAACATCTTCAGGGTTGAATCGCGGCACGCTTGTACCTATTTTTACCAGGATGAGAAACCTGAGACAAATTTCGGTCCGGCTGGCGTTCATAATCTGGGCGTCCGTGGCCGTGGCGGCCTGTGGGAAGACGCCGCCCACCGTGGACGATGATCTCTACGAAGCGTATCCCGGGTTGCCCTATGGAATCATGATCACCATCGCCGGCACCGGAGATCCGGGGAGGAATGCCTCCGGATCGGGTCCTCTCGACTCGGAGTTATATTTCCCTCAGGATATGGCCGTCGGCCCCGACGGCCGGACGTACATTCTGGACTGGAACAACAATCGGGTTGTCGTGATCGACAACGGAACCCTGCGCCCTCTGATCGGCAACGGCGAACCGGGCGCGGCGCCCGCGGGTTCCGCGCTCGAGGTAGGCGTTGATCATCCGGCACATATTTCGTTCGATCCGCAGGGGCGGTTGATCCTGTCGGCCTGGCAGAACTCAAGGATCCTGCGATACGACGCTACCTCGCGCCGCGTCGAACCCATCGCCGGCCGGGGCGATCGCGGGTTCAGGGGCGATGGCGGCCCCGCTCTGGATGCCTCTCTGAATCTGCCGAGCTCCACGGTTTTCGATCCGTCCGGCCGCATGTATATCTCCGATCAGGGAAACCTCCGCATTCGAAGGGTTGATCTGAACGGAATCATCTCTACCGTTGCGGGCACCGGACGGGAGGGGTTTTCCGGGGACGGCGGTCCTGCGACCCTGGCCGACCTGTATGCGCCCACGGGTGACGCCGCGCAGCCTGCCGGCCGGATCACGATGGATGGCCGGGGCAACCTTTATATCGCCGATACGTTCAACAACCGGATACGCATGGTGGATACCAGCGGCAGGATCAGCACAGTGGCCGGCGGCGGCAGTATTGGCGCAACCGCCGGTACGTATTCCGGAGACGGCGGGCCGGCGACCCAGGCCAGCCTGTCGCGCCCGAGCGACGTGGCCGTCGACGCGGAGGGCAACCTGTATATTGCTGACACAGGCAACCATTGTATCCGGAAGGTGGATACGGAGGGGACAATCACCACGCTTGCCGGCCGGTGCGGCGAGCCCGGTTTCAAGGGCGACAGCGACCATCCCCGGTGGGGAAAACTCAGGAGTCCGTTCGGAGTCGCGCTCGACAGGGAAGAGAATCTGTATATCGCGGATACGTTCAATCATCGCATCCGCGTGGTCTACAAGTATGCCGTAGAGAGATGACCTTTCAATCGACTATCGGGCGAGACGGTTGTCGGGTACAGATACCGTTCATTGAGGTGATGTCTATGGGCAGGACAAAACTGGCCCGGATCACCGGTGTTGCGCTGGTAACGTGTCTGATCTGCTGTGTTCCGGATGTCGGGGCGGCAAAGGATAGAAAACCCGGTCCCGTGCCGCGTGTGCAGGTTGTCACGCTCGAAGGTGATACGCTGAATCTTGCCGACGTCTGCGTAGGCAAGCCATCCTTCGTCTACTTGTGGGCAACCTGGTGCAAGTCCTGCAAGAAGGATTTGAAGAACGTCTTCAAGTTGAGGAAGAAATTCGGCGACAGGGTCCAGGTCTTCGGCATTGCCTGGAAGAACAGCGCGGAGGAAATCCAGACCTTCTTCGCGGACAGAAAGGAAACGCTGCACAGCTACATTGATTCGGATGGCAGGGTGTTCGAAGCCTTCGAGACGCGTTTGACGCCCACGGTTGTCATTGTCAATGCCCGTGGCGAGGTCCTTTTTTCGGGTTACCGTTCGTTTCGGACATACAGGAAAATTCTGGAAAAGTCGTTGAAGGGTTAGCTGCAAATAACGTCGCTGGAGGATCCACGACCATGAGACGCTCGTTACACGTTTTTCCGCTGATTCTGTTCGCCCAGCTGATTCTCACGGAACAGCTCGTACTGGCGCAGCCGGGCGTGAGTTGACGCCGCCCCGTGCTCCCGGGCGGGAGAATGCTGCAGGGCAGTCTGATTTCGAAAGACCTTCTGGTTCTGAGCATGAATTACGAATACGAGTATCTGGGCGATGCGAAGTTCGGTACCGGACCGATACCCAACATCAACCAGGAAGTGACCAGCATGTCAACGGTATCCGTATTCGCGAGTTACGGGGTCACGGAATGGTTCGGCGCCGCCGTGGTGCTTCCGTTTCGTTCCATAACCAACGATAAAATCCTCCTTCCAGGTCAGTACGACAACCAGTATCTGGGCGGCGAGTACGTCCGGCACGCCGCCGGTCTCGGCGACGTCGTTCTGATGTTGAACTTTGCTCCGCCTCTGCCGGAAGCGTTGCCCGGGCTGCTCTTTTCAGCAGGCGTCAAGCTCGCGAACGGGTCGACCCACGCGGTCGATGAGTACGGCGAGCGGTTCGCCGATCTGCTGCAGGTGGGTTCCGGAAGCATGGACCCCATTCTCTCTGTCAGTCTTTCGCGCTCGTTCGACAACCTGTTCTTCTCCGGCATGCTGTTCACCCGCATTATTTCCCGCGAGAATGTATACGGATACAAATACGGAAACGAGTTTCAAGGCATCTTTTCCATGGATTATCTCCACGGGGACAAGCTCATTGCGGGTCTCAGCCTGAACCACGTTCACACGGCCCGCGATTTTTTCCAATACGGAAAGATCGCCCGAAAACGTGGGGGCACCTGGGTCTATCTTGCGCCGAAACTGGGCGTACGGGCGATGGAGAATCTGAGCCTGGAAGCGAGATTGCCGCTTCCTGTTTACCAGAATGTGAATGAGAGCCAGCTGACTTCCAATTATCAGCTACACGTGGGCGCCACGTATCACTTTTTCGCCCGGTAGCAGCGGGAACGGCTGCACCGCGTGATATCGTCAAATTGCGGGAGGCCGGGTTGACGCTGAATGAAACCGAGAAGATGTGGGCCGAGCTGGCGCCGTTTTACGACGTCATGTATCAGTGGAAGGACTATCGGGCCGAGTCGGAGCGGGTTCATCAGTTGATCCGTTCACATTGTGTGTCGCACGGTAACACACTGCTGGACGTCGCGTGCGGGACCGGCGGGCATACCCGATATCTGCGGGACCACTACGATATCACCGGCGTGGATCTGAATCGGGAAATGTTGAAGGTAGCCCGCAGAAAAATACCCGGTGTCACATTTCTGTCCCGGGACATGACGTCCTTCAATCTCAAGCGTCGTTTTGACGCGGTCATCTGTCTGTTCAGTTCGATCGCCTACGTCAGGACGTATCGGAACCTGAAACGGACGATCGCCTGTTTTGCAAGACATCTGAAACCGGGCGGCATTCTGATTATCGAGCCCTTTTTCACGAAAGAGACGTTCGTTGCGGGATCGATCCACGGAGCCACGCTTGAAGCTGACGGCGTAAAAATCTCAAGGCACAACGTGAGTCGCCGCCGCGGAAACCTGGCCGTCCTCGATTTTCATTTTCTCCTTTCTACGAAAAAAGGCACCCGGTATTTCCGCGACACCCACGAGATGGCCCTGTTCGACCGGGAGAGATTTCTCGAGATAATGGCGCATTCGGGTCTGCGGCCGAGATACGACGAAAACGGTCTGATGCGGGGCCGGGGACTCTACGTCTCGGTGAAGGCCGATTGAGCCTCCGGTTCCGGTGTTTGCCGTCCCGGTTCGCCTGTCGATGTCGATCCATACCCCCACTCGATGATCCTGCGTTGACCAGAGGCTACGCACCCATCCCCGTTCGCCCCCGCACCGTTTCCTCCTTTGAGATCCCGCGTCCTTTCCGTATTATCTGGCGAAATCCCATCCATAATGAATGCGAATCACAGGAACGCCTGCCAGTCGGAGCGTCGCCCCGGGTGATGGGGTCATCTCCGTGTGCCAAATCAGGAGTGAGACGTAATGGAACCACATTCGGACAACGGCAATGCAGGGATCGAACGGAATCCACAGGTCCTGGGCAAGAATTTCATGTTTCCGCCTCATGTGATCGACGATATACACATCAAGTCGAATCTGGGTCGGTACCGCATGCGCGGCATGGCGCTTTTCAAGGAGATCCCGTCGTGGGACGACCTGACGTTTCTTCCGGGCACGCTCACCCGGTTCGTCATCGAGGGGTACCGCGAGAAATGCGAAACGAAGACAGTGCTTGGGCCGATGGCCGAACGGCCGCTGGTGCTGGATATTCCCATTTACATCACGGGGATGAGTTTCGGCGCGCTGTCTTACGAAGCGAAGGTGGCGCTGGCGAGAGGGGCCACGATGGCGGGCACGGCAACCTGTTCCGGAGAAGGCGGAATGCTGCCCGACGAACGCCGGTATTCGGAGAAGTGGCTGTACCAGTGCATTCAGTCCCGCTACGGGTTCAATCCGCACCACATGCGTCTTGCCGACGGCGTGGAGTTTTTCATCGGCCAGGGCTGCAAGGTGGGCCTCGGCGGGCACCTGATGGGCCAGAAGGTGACGGACCAGGTGGCCGAAATGCGCTCGTTGCCGGCGGGGATCGACCAGCGTTCTCCCGCCAGGCACCCGGACTGGCTGGGTCCCGACGATTTGGCCCTGAAGATCGAGGAAATTCGCGAAGCCACCAACTGGCAGATACCCATCCAGCTGAAGCTCGGCGCGGCGCGGGTCTACGACGATGTGAGGATGGCGGCCAAGACCGGGCCCGACAGCATCTATATGGACGGGATGGAGGGTTCGACGGGGGCGGGTCCCCACCTGGCCACCGAGGAGACGGGCGTGCCGGGTATCGCGGCGATACGGCAGGCCAGAAAGGCGCTGGATGACGTTGGAAAGACCGGTGAGATTACGCTCGTCTATGCGGGAGGCATACGAAACGGGGCCGATGTTGCCAAGGCGCTTGCGCTTGGCGCCGACGCGGTAGCCATCGGCACCGCGGCGATGGTTGCGCTGAATTGCAACAAGGATATCCCGGAGGCGGATTACGAGGGGACGGTCGGCGTTCCGGCGGGTTACTGCTATCATTGCCATACCGGGCTGTGCCCGGTGGGCGTGGCCACCCAGGATCCGGTGCTTCGGAGCCGCCTGGACCCGGACGAAGCGGCCGAACGGGTCTACAATTTCCTGCATACCCTCGCGATCGAATGCCAGATGTTCGCCAGGGCCTGCGGCAAGACCGACGTCCATTCCCTCGAGCCGGAAGATCTTGCGGCGCTGACCATGGAAGCATCCGCCATGGCTGAGGTGCCGCTTGCGGGCACCCGCCATACGGTGGGCCATCCGGAGATGAACCGGTATTGAACGACGGAAGAAGGAAGAAGACCACAACGCACACCGCCGGTCTTGCGCTCCACTTTCCGGGATACTGAATCAGGAGAATCCGATGGACGAAGCCAGAGACGTGAATTACTACCTGAAGTCCACGGGGCTTGACTCGGACCGCGAGAAGGAGATCGGTCAGCACATCGGATATCGGTACGACGTGAACCTTCCGCCGGACTATACGCTGCTGACGCCGCTCCTGAAGCGATACATGGAGGCGATGGGGTGGCGGGACCTGAACTGGCTGGAAGATGTGCATATGGGATACGAAGATGGGAAGCCCGCCGTATTCGACCGGAACATCAACGGCTGGGTGCTGGTGCCCGAAGATATGGCGCTGCCCGACAACCAGCAGGAGCGCGACATGATTGCGCGCGAACTGCTCGTCAAGTTCCAGATGTCCGAAAAACATCCCGTCATGGAGCTTGGCGACGCGTACGGAATCAAGCTCGAAGGCGAAGGCGGATAGCGCATGGCCGGGTTGCAAACCCGGCGTACCAAACAGCCTGGAGGCGTTATGAGCAAGTCGAAGATGTGGGGTCCGGATGCGTTCTGGGGTCTCGACTACGACTGGGACCCCCAGTGGGTATTGACGAACGAACAGGAGGCGCTCCAGGAGAAGCTGATCGACCTGTGCCGGACGACGCTGCGGGACAATGCGGTTGAGAGCGATCGCGAGCTCGTGTTTCCACGGAAGAACTTCGAGGCGCTGGCTTCTCTGGGCCTGCTAGGGCTGAACGTACCCCGCGAATGGGGAGGACTGGGTGAGAACCATACGTGTACGGCGATGGTGGTGGAGACGATCGCGCGTTACGGCTGCGCAAGTACGGCGATGTGTTATACCATGCACGTCGGGGCTGTCGCAGCCGCCATGTTCCGGGCGCACGACAACACGACGCTTCAGGACCTCATGAAACGCCTCGACAAAGACGTACTGGTGGGCACGCTGTCCTATTCGGATCCCGAAACGGGTTCACATTTCTGGTATCCGATATCGTCGGGAGCGGAGCGGGTGGATGGCGGCTGGAAGGTGCGAAAGAAGGCGTCGTGGACGACGTCCGCGGGTTTTGCCGACTGGTACATCGTGCAGACAACAAGCCCTGATTTCGGCGGTGACTATTCGAATCTGTCCTGTTTTCTCGTCATGGCCGACGAGGTGAAGGCGGAGCCGTCCCTTTGGGACGGCCTGGGTCTGCGCGGGAATCAGTCCGGCACGCTGGAGGTGGACAACGTCACGATGCCGGAAAGCAGGCTGGTGGGTCCCGTGGGCGACGGGGCGAATTCGAACGACGAGACGGTGGATCCGTTTTTCCTGTTGTGCTCATCGGCCTGCTGGAACGGAATTTCACTGGGTATGATCGATATCGCCAGGCGGCACACCACCGCCAGGCGGCACGCTGACGTGGGCATGCGGGTTGCTGACTATCCGACCATCCAGGATTACGTGGGCGAGGCCGTGATCGATACGAACACCTCACGGTCCTTCGTCTACCTGATGGCCCGGGCGATGGACGACGTTACGAATCAGTGCGACTGGTCGATCCACGAGGATCTCTCCCGTATGCCAAGGGCGGACGTGCTGCACTGGATGTGGCAGGTGAAGTTCACGGCGGCGAAGAACGTGGCGAACGTCTCCGACAAGATGCTGCATGCCTGTGGGGGGACGGGTTACAAGCCCGACCTGGGAATCGAACGGTATCTGCGCGACGGCAAGGCCGGTTGGGTGATGGGCCCCACGAATGAGGTCCTGCGCCAATTTGTGGGCAAGAGCGTGCTGCTTGGGTTCGACTCGTTGGATTACTGGAACCAGTCCGTAAACGAGCGGCTATTGAGAAACGAACTCAAGAAAATGGATGGCGGGAGCAAGAAGGAACTCGCCCGTGAGCTTCTGGCCGAAACCGACGAGGGGTGATGCCTGAAGACGTCCAAATGGCCGGTACGGGACTGCTGAGATGGACGCCGGGCAGGGAGCGTTACCGGGTGCCGGGCGGCGGGGCGATCGCCTTGGTGGTGTCGCAGGGCGACCGGCTGGCGGTCGTGGACGTGGAGGGGCGCCAGCGTTGCGAGCTGGGCGTATTCGGTCCTGACGGCGGGGCCGATCCCGCCAGGCTGGGTCTCCGAGCTGACGGTGCGATGGAAGGTTTCGCGGAGGCGCTTCGGCGCGGGGATGAAAGCGCGCGGGCGGCCGACGCGGCCCTGCGGCGCAGGGGCGTCAACCTGGGTGGCGCGCGGGCGGTGCAGGTCTTCGGCGAAGCGTCGGAAGCGGGCGCCGAAGCGCGCTTCGACGTGCATCGGGACGCCGTCTGCGTGATTGCGGCGCCCGGCGGACCGATGCGGGTGGATGCCCAGGATCCACCCACGGACCTGGAAGTCGTGGTCAGGCGCTCGAGTGCGGAAACGCCGGAACGCCCCCCGCTGCCCGCGCCTCTGGGGGACATGCGCCTGGATCTGGAGGTGGAAAGGGCGTCGGCCGTCGCCTTTGAGGTCAAAGCCGGAGAATTCATCCAGGTGATCGACGTCGCCGGGCGCCAGTGTTCCGATTTTCTGGCGTTCGACGCCCGGCAACTGCAGCGTGGCGTTGAGCGTGGCCTGGATGCGACCACCACGCGGACCCTCATGGGCACGGCCTATCCCGGTCCGGGCCTCTATTCGAAGTTTTACGACCAGGATATGCAGCCGCTGGTCGAGGTCGTTCGGGATACGGTAGGTCGGCACGATACGTTTGCGCTTGCGTGCACCGCCAAATATTACGAGGATATGGGTTATCCGGGTCACGTCAACTGTACGGACAACTTCAACGCGGCACTGGACCCGTATACGATTCACCCGCGGCGCGGCTGGCCGGCCGTGAATTTCTTTTACAATACGAGAATCGACGGGAATAACGTCCTGTTCATGGACGAGCCATGGTCTCGTCCGGGCGACTACGTCCTGTTGAAGGCCTCGACGGACCTTGTGTGTCTGTCGTCCGCGTGCCCGGACGATATTGATCCGGCCAACGGCTGGGAGCCAACGGAGATTCACGTCCGCATCTACCCTGAACGGTACCGGTTTTCCACAGGGATTGCTCACCGGATGACGGCAGACGCCGAGCCCAGGTTGACCAGGGAGACGGCTTTTCACCCGCGCACGTCCGCCCTGACCCGCCATTTCGAGGACTATCGCGGGTTCTGGCTGCCCTCGTGCTACACCGGCAGGGGCGCCGTCGAGGAGTATTTCGCATGCCGCGAGGCGGCGGCGGTGATGGACCTGTCCGCGCTTCGCAAGTTCGAGGTCCTGGGTCCGGACGCCGAGTCGCTCCTGCAGCACACGCTCACGCGAGACGTTCGCCGGCTTTCTCCGGGCCAGGTGACTTATTCCGCGATGTGTTACGAAACCGGCGGCATGCTGGACGACGGCACGCTGTTCCGGCTGGGCCCCGAAAATTTCCGGTGGATCTGCGGCGACGACTACGGGGGCAAATGGCTGCGCGAACAGGCGGGTCGACTCGGGTTGCGGGTGTGGGTCAGAAACTCGACCGATCAACTCCATAATCTTGCCGTTCAGGGTCCCCGAAGCCGGGATATCCTTCGCGACGTCATCTGGACCCCTCCTTCGCGCCCGTCTCTGGCCGAATTGGGCTGGTTCCGGTTCACGGTGGGCCGAATCGGCGATGGAAACGGTCCGGCGGTCGTCGTCTCGCGGACCGGCTACACGGGTGAACTGGGTTACGAGGTATGGTGCCATCCCAACGACGCGAACCCGGTCTGGGACGCCATCTGGGAAGCGGGACAGGGGTACGGCCTGACACCACTGGGGCTGGAAGCCCTGGACATGCTGCGAATCGACGCCGGTCTGGTTTTCGCGGGCTGTGAGTTCGACGATCAGACGGACCCGTTCGAGGCGGGGATCGGCTTCACGGTTCCGCTCAGGCGCAAGAAAGACGACTTTATCGGCAAAGAAGCGCTGATCCGAAGGCGGTCGCATCCACAACGCGTGCTGGTGGGGCTGGAGGTATCCGGGAATGAACCGGTCGCCTCCGGCGACGACGTCTACGACGGGCGCGGCCGCGTTGGCGTGATCACCAGCGGCGCCCGCTCACCGATTCTGGGCAGGAACATCGCGCTCTGCCGGATCGCGACCGGGTACGCCGCGATCGGAGTGGAAGTCGAGGTGGGAAGGCTGGACGGCCATCAGAAGCGCATTTCCGCGCGGGTGGTGCGGTTTCCGTTTTACGATCCGGACAAAACGCGGCTTCGTTCCTGATTACAGCTTCCGGGGCCGGCAATGCTTCCCCGGCCGGCGCGGAACCGCCTGGACGGGAGGGGAAGTTTCGTGGCGGACGGCGCACTCGTTGAGAGGGAATGGGAATGGCCTTCGACCCGATGGAGCAACGTCGGATTATGGGTTGTTTTGCAACCGGCGTCACCGTTGTCACGACCGTTGCAGGCGGCGAATACAGGGGAATGACGGCCAATGCCGTGACCTCGCTTTCGCTGGAGCCCCCGCTGGTCATGGTATCCGTGGACAAAGGGGCGCAGATGCACGCCCATTTGACGGAAAGCCGGTATTTCGCATTGAATATCCTCAGCGAGGATCAGGAAGCGGTTTCAACGCAGTTTGCCAGACCGGGTCCAAAGGACTTTACAAACGTGGCCACAACGACGATCCGGACCGGCGCGCCCATCCTCACGGACGCACTGGGCCACGTGGAATGTATGCTGGCCGACGTCTTGAGGGCCGGCGACCACGATATTTTCGTGGGTGAAATCGTAGCGGGCGACGCGGGTTCAGGTCGTCCGCTCCTGTTTTACCAGGGAAAGTACCGCAGGATGTCGGACGGGACGGCTCAGAAGCTGTGTTAAAATTACCGGTCAGTTCCCGAGCGCGAGCGAAAAAGTGGCGGTCAAGGCGGGAAAATCCGCGCATATTTGTCTATACGGGCGGGTTTGACCAACGCCGACCGGCGCTTTTGCAGCCGCGCGAAGACCGCTGGGAATTTTAACACAGCTTCTAAGATCTGAATTGCGCCTGTCGCGGGCGTCGGGCATTCTTATCGCTCAATTCGGAGGGATTAGATGGACAACGAACTCAGCGCATTGACCGTCGTGTTTACGGAGTTCTATTACTGGATATGTATCGTGCTCATGTTCCTCATCCACGTCGGCTTCTGTCTGTACGAAGTCGGCGTGTCCAGGAGGAAGAATATGATGCACACCCTCATGAAGAACGCGATGTTGATTCCTCTGGTCACCATCACGTTCTATTTCTTCGGGTGGTGGATCTATTTCGCCGTTCAGAACGGACCCGGGATCACGGGTGGGCTGATCGAAGCCGCGTGGGCGACGCCCTGGAATGAGCTGATGGGGACGCATATGGGTGGCAAGCCGCACGGCGGCGGGCTGACCGGAGACGACACCGCGCTATGGGCGCGGCTGAACGGCGTGTTCTGGGCGGCGTTTCTGCTGTTCTCATGGACGGCGGGGTCGATTCTTTCGGGTGCGGTCATCGAACGCATCCGATCCGCCGCGTTCTGGATTTTCGCCGTGCTGGTAGGATCGGTTACCTGGGTGATCGACGCGGCGTGGGGCTGGTCCGCCGACGGCTGGATGGTTCAGGTACTGGGATACCACGACGCATACGCCTCCGGTGTGATCCACGCGATCAGCGGCGGGTCCGCGCTGGCGATCCTCTATCACCTGGGACCGCGGATCGGCAGATTCAGGTCCGACGGTTCTCCCAGAAACTTCCCGCCGCAAAACACCTGGCTGGTCATTATCGGTCTGTTTCTGATCTATACGGGGTTCTGGGGCTTCTACGCTGCCTGTAACGTGCCCATCATGGACGTGGATCCCGCCGGCGACCGCGCGTTCTTTTCCGCCACCACGATTTACCTGACGCCCACGACGCTCAGCGCCATCACGTTCAACTTTCTGATGTCGCTCGCCGGTGGATTAATCATGGGCTATTTCGTGTCCAAAGGCGATCCGTACTGGACCTTCTCGGGCGGACTTGCCGGCATCATCACGGCATCGGCCGGCAACGACCTGTACCATCCGATGCAGGCGCTGCTCATCGGCGCATTCGGCACGTTCTGCATGTACAAATTGCACAATTGGGTCGAGAAGAGATTCAGGATCGACGATGCGGTGGGCGCCGTGGCGGTACATGGCTATGCCGGGGTTATCGGGGTGATTGTCGCGGGATTCGTACTCTGGGGTTACCCCGCCGCCAATCCCGAGTACGCTCCGATTACGCCGTGGGGACAGACGCTCGGAGCCGTCATTATGTTTTTCGTGCTGGGCTTTCTTCCCTGCTACGTCCTGGGTGGGATCCTCAAAAAGCTTGGCGTTTTGCGCATACCGGGTCGAATAGAACTTGCGGGCCTGGATCACGTGTCCATTCAGAACGAGACGGCGGATGCAGACGAACTCGTTCAGGCGGAAATCGACGAAGCGCAGGCGGGCGGCTAGAAAGGTTTCATGCGCGAACACGACGGTTTGCCGGACATCGAGATCGCGAGGCGGGCGCGTCTGCGCCATATCGGTCAGGTCGCGCAGACATTGGGCGTGCCGGAAGACCAGTTGGAAGTCTACGGCAGGCACAAAGCCAAGGTTTCGATGGACTTCTACGACAGCCTTGCCGGTAATCCCGCCGGCAAGCTGGTGCTGGTCTCGGCAATCAATCCCACGCCTTCCGGCGAAGGCAAGACAACCACGACCGTGGGCCTGGGCGATGCGCTGAACCGGCTGGGCAAGCGCACGGCAATCTGTCTCAGGGAGCCTTCCCTGGGTCCCTGTTTTGGAATGAAGGGCGGCGCTGCGGGCGGGGGGATGTCCCAGGTGGCGCCGATGGAGGACATCAACCTGCACTTTACGGGCGACATCCATGCCATCGGGGTCGCTCACAATCTGCTGTCCGCCGCGATCGACAACCACATCCACCACCGGAACCGGCTGCAAATCGATCCCCGGCGCGTACTCTGGAAGCGCGTGATGGATATGAACGACCGCGCGCTTCGTGAAGTCGTCGTCGGTCTGGGAGGTACGGGGAACTCCTATCCTCGTGAATCGGGATTTGAAATCACGGTCGCGTCCGAAGTGATGGCGATTTTCTGCCTGTCCGAGTCGCTTGACGAGCTCCGGGAGCGGCTGGGTCGGATCATCGTGGCGTATACGCGAGCCAATGAACCGGTCACGGCGTCGGACCTCAATGTGCACGGGGCGATGTCCGTTCTGTTGAGAGACGCATTAAAGCCGAATCTGGTTCAGACCCTGGAGAACAATCCCGCCATCGTTCACGGCGGCCCGTTCGCCAATATCGCGCATGGATGCAATTCGGTGATCGCGACGAAGCTGGCGATGCGTCTGTCCGAGTATACCGTAACCGAAGCCGGATTCGGCGCGGACCTGGGCGCGGAGAAGTTTCTGAATATCAAATGCAGGCAGGCCGGTATCCGTCCGGATGTGGTGGTGCTCGTGGCGACCGTCCGGGGGCTGAAGTACCATGGCGGCGCCTCCCTCAGGCGACTGTCGGACGCCGACCCGGCGGCGCTGGAAAAGGGTCTCGTTAACCTGAGGAAGCACATCGAAAACATCCGGCGTTTCGGCCTGCCCGCGGTCGTGGCCGTGAACCGCTTTCTTTCCGATACGCCCGCTGAGATCGCTCTGATACGGGACGGGTGCGCCGACCTGGATCTGCCGATCGTTCCTTCGGAACACTGGGCGAAAGGGGGGGCCGGCGCCGAGGCGCTTGCGGAAACGGTCGTCGAAACCGCGGAAACGGCGTCCCGTGATTTCAAGCTTCTCTATCCCGACAGTCTTCGCCTGTGGGACAAGGCCAGGATCGTTGCCCGCGAAGTCTACGGCGCCGACGATATTATGGGGGACAAACGGTTGAGAGCCCGGTTCGCAAAGCTCGAGGAAGCGGGGCACGGTAGGCTTCCGGTCTGTATGGCCAAGACCCAGTATTCGCTCTCGACGGATCCGGGATTGAAGGGCAGACCGAGGGGTTTCGACGTGCCCATCCGCGACGTGAGGGTGTCCGCCGGGGCAGGTTTTGTGGTCGTGTATACCGGAGACGTCATGACAATGCCGGGGCTTCCGCGCAGGCCGTCGGCCGAGGCGATCGATTATGATGAAGCCGGACACACGGTCGGTCTGTTCTGAAGGCGGAACCTGAATTGATTCCAGCCACGGACGTTTCGTCTATTCGTTTCTCTTCTGTTCGTCTTCTGGCTTTGCGAAACTACGAATGTACGAAACTACGAAAGAGCGTGGACATCACTCGTCTTTTCATAGTCTCGTCTTTTCGTAGTCTCGTAGTCTCGTAGTTTCGTCTTCTCGCAGTTTCGTCGTTTCGTCGTCTCGTAATCTCGTCTTTTTTGCCTTTCGTTTATTCGTATTCTCGTCGTTTCGTATTCTCGTTTCTTCGCGTTATACATCCACGTTTGCAGTTTCTGAGTTGCTTCAAAGGAGGACGCAGATGAGAACGGGTTTGGTTAAAACGTGGGCGGGGAATCCGGCCGACGTGGGACCGATGTATCCCTTCGTCGGGTACGAGGTTCCTCTCTTTGTGGTTTGTGTTGTCCTGTGGATTGCGTACACGATCTGGCAGATCAAACACGAGAATGCAACTTATGCGGACGAGTCGGATCGGTTGGCCGAGGCAGGTTCGCTCGTATCGGCGATTGAACGTGAGGGCAGGAAATCCTAACGTAGATTTCGTGGGGAGAACTGACGATGACGCTGGACCAGGTTAAAGAATTCGTAGCCGCGAATGGAATCGACTTCTTTCTGTGTTCGTTTGTGGAGATGAGCGGGATGCCCAAGGCCAAGGTGGTGCCTGTGACCCACCTCGACGACATGGCCTCGGAAGGCGCGGGCTTCGCAGGTTTCGCAGCGGGCAATATGGGGCAGGGTCCGCACGATTCCGATATGATGAACATACCGGACTTCAACTCGATGACCGTATTGCCGTGGCGCAAGAATACGGCGTGGGTGGCGGGCAACATCCAGGTCGAGGGGGAGCCTTTCGGATATTGTCCGCGGACGATCCTGCAGCGGCAGCTCGCGAAGGCGGAGGCGAAGGGATATCGCCTGAACCTGGGCGTGGAAGCCGAGTTCATTCTCCTGAAGAAAGACGACCAGGGGAACTATGCGCTGGCCGATCCGATGGATACGCTGGAGAAGCCCTGTTACGATCTCGTCACCCTGCATCGCAACCTGGACGTGATGACCACGCTCATCGGGTATATGCAGGAATTGGGATGGGAACCCTATGCAAACGACCACGAAGATGCCAATTGCCAGTTCGAGATCAACTGGACCTTTTCCGATGCCCTGACGACCGCCGACCGGCAGACGTTCTTCCGATGGATGGTGAAGGTGAACGCGGAGCGGCTCGGATACCACGCGACCTTCATGCCGAAGCCGTTTTCACATCTCACGGGAAGCGGAGCGCACTATCACATGAGCCTGTGGGACCCGGAGAACAGGACCAACCTGTTCCTCGACGACGGCGATGAAAACGGTCTGTCGAAGGAGGCTTACTGGTTCATGGCGGGCATCCTCAACCACGCGAAGGCGATTTCCGCCGTGTCCGCGCCGCTGGTGAACAGCTACAAACGCCTCACGAGGGGCGCTCCCCGATCGGGTGCGTCCTGGGCGCCGATCTGCATCACCTACGGCGGATCGAACCGGACGCAGATGATCCGAATCCCGGACGCGGGGCGGATCGAGAACCGGGCGATCGACGGGGCGGCGAATCCGTACCTGACGACCGCGGCCATGCTGGCGGCCGGGCTGGACGGCATCGAAAACCGCATGGAGCCGGGCGAACGCAACGAGGGCAATCTCTATGAGGTGCCCGAAAGCGAATTGAGAGCGCGGGGCATCGACCTGCTCCCGGGTACCCTGGCCGAGGCGGCCGATCACCTGGCGTCCGACGACGTACTCCGGGAGGCGCTCGGGACGGAATATGCGGACTATTACGTGCAGGTCAAACGCGAAGAGTGGGCGGAGTACCATCTGCACGTCGACCAGTGGGAACGCGAGCGTTATCTGCCGGTGTATTAGGGACGATCACCGGGAATCGTCGATATCCGCGCCGCCGCGTGGGCAACCACAAGGGTTGCCCCTACAAATGCAACGTCGGTGCGGAACCCGGAGAATTCAACTCGTGGATGATTGGTTTTGTAGGGGCGCCCCTTGTGGGCGCCCGCCCGTCGCCAACCGTGCGATGTCAAAAACCTGACGGGAAGAGTCTATGAAAAGTGAAGCCAGACGGCCGGTTCGAGAGGCGCCGCGGGGCGTCGGAGGCTTGCTGCGGAATATCGGGCCGGGCGTGGTCGTGTCGGGTTCGGTGGTCGGGTCCGGCGAGCTGCTGGTGACCACGCGCATGGGGGCGGAGGTGGGCTTCGTCTTCCTCTGGGGGGTGATCCTGGCCTGTCTGGTCAAGTTCTTCATCCAGCTGGAACTCGGGCGCCAGTGCATCCTCCACAACAGTACGACGATTCAGGTGCTGGACCGCGTGCCGGGGATGCGTCTGGCGAAGACTTCCTGGGCGGCATGGCTGTGCGTGCTGGGTTATTTCTCCGTTATGATTGCCGTCATCGGCATACTGGGGTCGGTGGCTGGACTGATGGTGACCCTCCTTCCCGGAGTCCCGTACAATGTCTGGGCCATTCTGGTTTTCGCGGCAATCTCGATTCTGCTGTACCGGGGCCTGTACGCCGACCTGGAGCGGATGATCACGATTCTGGTCGCGGGCTTCAGCCTGGTCGTCATCGGATCCGTGATCGCGATGCAGGCCACGCCATACGCCGTGGGAGGCGCCGAGGTGCTTTCGGGATTTCGCTTCGCGCTTGCCTGCGGACGGGGCGTTCGTCGCCATGGCCGTGATGGGGTCCGTAGGCGCGACGGCGGTGGAGTTGTTCATGTATCCCTACTGGGTGCGGGAGAAAGGGTATGCGGATTTTGTGGGGCCGAGGGAGGATACGCCGGAGTGGCGCGCGCGATATCGGGGCTGGATGCGTGTGCTGAAAACCGATGCGCTGGTGTGCACCGGGATCGCACTGGTGATTACCTGCGCCTACTATCTGCTGGGCGCCTCGATTCTGAAGAAGCTGAACGTGGTCCCGCAGGGCATGGAGGTCGTGGAACAGGTTTCATTGATCTTTACGCAGAGCATCGGACCATGGACAAAGAACGTGTTCATGTTCGGCGCTTTCTGCACGCTGTTTTCCACGCTGCTGGTGTTCACGGCCAGTTCCGGGCGCATCAGCGTCGATTTTCTCAGGCAGACGGGCGTCGCCGGTCTGGATAACGAAGCGGTGCGTCTTCGGCTGCTGCGGTCGCTGCAGATCGCCTTCCCGTTCCTGTGGCTCTGCGTGACCATTGCAACCCCCGATACCCCGCTTGCGCTGGTGCTGATCGGGGCAAACGCCAACAACCTGCTGTTGATTCCAATGGCCTACGGCGTGGTCCACCTGGCGATGCGCGCCGCGGACGAGGAAAGAATGTCCGTCTGGACGGAACTTGCATTGCTCTTGACGGTCTGGGCGATCGTCAACTTTACCGCGGTCAATCTATATTTGAACTGGACGCGTTGAGTACTTTCAACAGTCGAAAAATTCCTCAAGGGCGGCCGGTCAAGGCCGTCCTTTTTTTTCCCGGCGTGGTCGCGACGACGGTCAATCTGACGTCTCCACCCAGATAGGCGTGCTCCACCCCTTTGCGCCCATGGCGTGAGCGACGTTGGCCGGATATTGGGGGATGGGGTCGGGTGACAGGACCTCGAGATGGTAGTAGTGCTTTCCGGGGCGGTACCGGCGCAACTGGAATTCCTTTCGCTCTCCCCGGGTCCGCCCGGTGAACCTTTCGTCGTACATAAGACGCCCGTCCCGGTGGATGCGCAGGTTGTACTCCCGATCCTCCTCACCCACGACCCTCCACTTCAGCACCGGATCGTCCACGACGACAACCGAACTGCCCATCATCCGATCGTTGATCGTGAATTCGATCAGGATCTTCTGGCCGGCCGTTGCATAACAGCGCCTGGCACGGATCGCATCGAGGAAGGCGGCGCGGTCCAGCCGGTCGGCCCAGATGCCCGTGAGCGCACCGCTCAGGCCCGGGTTGCGGTGGTGGCTGTCGCCGCTGCCGGTGAAGGCGAATTTCTGACCCGCGTTCAGGTATTTGAAATAGACGTCGTACAGGTCGATGTTAATCATCCAGCCGGCGCATACGTCGACACCCCACTCGACGTCGGTGTCGTAGAGGTTCCACTTTCCGTTGTGGGGATGGGGGAGCGGCAGGTAGCCCCTTTCCTTGAACCAGTCCAGGCACTCCCGGGTGTCCTTGTGGGTATGCCGCTCGCCCTTCGTGTGGGCTTCCTTGTATTTGAAGTGGAGCAGGTCCATTTCCATTTCGTCATCGTCCGACATCACGGACCGGTGGTCCCGCCCGGAGTCCACCCGGTCGGTGATGGTCATCTCGTAGCCCGGAAACATGGCGAACCGCCCGGGTTCATTCAGGACCATGGCGTTGCCTTTTACGTAGTCCCACTCATAGTCCTTCAGGTGCCGCACGTTCCTGCGCGTGGGCAGATTCCAGAAACTGTCGTTGTCGGAGACGGTCAGCCCGTCGATCTGCGCCTTGTCACGGGCGTAGTGACCCAACTCATCCGGCTCGCCCTCCACTTCGATGGATGCCGCCGAGTGGCAGTGCAGGTCCACCCAGAAGAGTTGGTACTTTCCGCGTTCCGCGCCGGGCAGTTCATTGCGCGGCCGGGTCGTGTGCCGCCGTTTCTCGAACGGCAGCCGGACTTCGTTCCATTCGGTCAGGTCGATTCGGCGGTTTTCATCGGGTACGGCTGGGAGGTCGGCGGCGAGGCGCGCGCTTTCCAGGTATCGTTCATCCGTTATCATGTCTTGGGACATCAGGTGCACCCGGGTGCCGACCGTGCCGTTGTGGGGAAGCTCATAGAAGACGTTCCCTTCCGCCACGCAGAGGGGTTCCGACCAGTCGCCGTTCCTGCAGTGGTGGCCGAAGAGGCGACCCCTGGAGGTGAGCGTGCCCTGCTCGCTGTCCATCTTGACCTCGTAAAAGAGCCAGACGCCGCCCGATTCCGCGGCCTTGAGGACGGGGAAGAGCCGCCTTCCCATGTGTCCCAGATTGGGCGGTTTGGGGAATTCCGTCAAGAGCCCGTAGTGTAGCGGCGCAATTTCCGCCGCGCCGTCAGGGCCCGTCAGGGGTACCCACTCCCGGCCTTCCAGCCGGGCGCCCCGCAGCGAGTACATCTGCTGGAGCGTGCTGCGCCGGTACATAACGTCCACGCCGTGTACCCACACCGCCCAGAGCGCTCCGCCCGCGTCCCTGCAGAGGCTGGCCCTGTTTTCCCATCCCTCGTCGCAACTGACTCTGACCGTCTTCCGGGGGCCGTCCGGACCGACGGCGCAGCCGTAGAACGTCGTAGGTGCGATCGACGTAGCTGTCCCAGACAATATAGACGCCTTCCGATCCCCATTCGACCATCCTGGGACGATAATTGTATCGACTCCCGTCTCCGACCGACCAGGACGAGGTCATGCCATCAGGAAGGGTTCTCAGGATCCGGATGCGGCTCTCTCCCTTTTCGGACTGGGCCCAGCAGATCCAGAGCACGCCGCTATCATCGAGGAGGGCCTGCGGCTCCCAGACCTTCGCCGAAGCAGGAAGGACGTGGCGCTCCCGGCAGGAAGTGAATCCGTTCCCGTCATTTCCGCGGGTCCAGAATGCGTATTGGCGGCCGATCTTTTCCAGCCAGACAAACACTGCCTCGTCGCCATTCGGGATGCAGATCGGACGCGTCTGCATGGCGTTGTTGGGGGACAGCGGATGGATGGGACCGGCGGTTTCTCCTGCGAATTTCCGCACAAACGTTCTCGACCCCGCCGCGCCGTAGGCCGCCCAGGCCGTCCAGCAGGTTTTGCCGTCCTGGAGGGTACACAGGTTGGGTTCGTAGCTGTCGTTCGAATAGACGCTCTCTGTGACGGCAATTCTCACGGTAACGGTCTCCTGTGCAGAGACGATATCGGAAAGGTCAGGAGGGTTCGGCGTCGACGGGCCGGGACGTCCGCCACATTTGTTGGGCCAGGCTGCCTTGCTGACGCTCGGTATGCTACCCTGACTTCCAGGGCTTTCCCGACTCCGTCACTTCCTCCCCGGTCGTGGCGTCGGGTCCAAAGCGGATGTGACGGAAGGCGAACGGGATATGGCGTCGGCCGAACAGGGCGTGGGTAAGCCCCCAATGGCACAAAGTGAAGGCGGTCGCTGCGGCCAGGCCGATGAGGATCGTGTCCCGGATCCAACCGGAATTGGCGTCCGCCAGCGGCATGGTGGGACCGTATCCGGGGTCGGCGAGCGCTATGGAAGCGGCCAGGACGGTGCAGACGATGGCGTTGAACGTAATCAGACCCTCGGTTACCAGGCGCCGGGGGCTGAATTCGACGATCTTCAGGGCGAAATTGAAATTGACGACCCACCACAGAAAGACCAGGTAAAGAAGCTGGCCCTTGCCCAGCCAGGTTTCCGGTATGAACGCAAGGGGCTGCGAGCGGTGTATCTGCATCAACCAGAAGACGGCGATGCCGATGGCGATGTAAATCAGTTCAAGCCACCCGATCCAGCCCCTGGACCGCACAAACCAGCCCGCTACTGGTAGTCCGTAGGGTCTCTCCGGCAGGCAGGCGACATTTTCTACCCAGTTTCGCGATGCCTTTCGGTGGTTCAGGTACGTCAGGCCGATCAGAACGAAACCCGTTGCGAACGTTCCCGTCCACGCCGGCATGGGTAACGCATTGGAATTCTGGGGAGCAATAACCGAGAGCAGACCCATGGTAACAGCGACTGCGATCCCGTGGAATAAACCCTGGGTCTGCTCCATGACGCTGTGCCAGTTCGTCTGCAATCCGGTACGGATATTCAGCAGTTTCAGGAACTGACCCAGGCTGAAGCCGACACCTCCGATGAACCCCGAGATCAGCGAGGCAAGCGCAAGACCGTCCAGGTCGTAACGCCAGCAGAAGATCAGCAGACCGGCAGCGAGCCCGACGCAACCGGCCCAGTTATCGCCCCGCGGCGGCGTCATCCGGAGCTTGAAGCCGACGACGAGCAGCAGAAAGGATACGTACCACCCCACTGCAAGGTGAAGCACGAGGGCCGTGGCGATATCGAAGCCTCCGCGAACGGCTGCGACGATCAACCCGGCGGCCATCGCCACCAGGGTCGCCAGCCAGTCGGTATCGTACCAGGAGAGGCTGGGTCTGCCGGACGCTCCTTTACCGGAGAATAACAGGTCGACCAGTACAGACTGAATCGCCCATCCCGAGAAGATTGCGGCCAACGGCACAAAGAAAAGCGCAAGCCGGTCTCCGGTGAGAAAAGCAGGCAGCGCGGTTCCGGCGCCGCCCATAAACGCCCATAGAAATCCAATGACGAACAGGTTGGCAAATCCGTAAAGCACAGAGGGCGGGTGACCGGAGTGCGTGTACCCGACCACGCCCATGTATGACATACTGCCGCCGAAGGACCAGCCGAGCGCGCCGAACATGGCGAAGTAGTGAACGTGAGCCAGCCAGTCGGGACGCCCTGAAACCAGCACTGCGGCGATTGCCGCCAGTGCACCGGGAATGGCCGCGCCGTATTCGTGGCCGAAGTTGCCGCGGATGCCCCATCCCACCGAAAGAGAAAGCCCGCAGAAAACCACGAGCTGCCACGTAATGCCCGATGTTGCCAGGGTAGGGTCCATTTTACGACTCTGCTCGGCCGACGTCGATCACGAGATTGCCGTAGTCGTCGACGTTGACCGTACACCCGGGGGGAACAAGCGTTGTAGAGTCGATTTCCTCGACGATGGCGGGGCCCGGGAAGCGGTTGTTCGCCTCCAGGCGATACCTGTCGTAGATCGCCGTGGTCTCCAATCCCCCGGAGCCCGGCATTCGGACGTCGCGTTCCGCCTTCAGGGCGTTCCGGGCGGAGGGTCCACCTTCGGGAACCTGCCGCCGGCTGGGGCGGGGGACGGCGCCGACGGCGGAGAGACGGACATTGACAACCTCCGTGGGCTCATCCTGAGTCGCGAACCCGTACTGGCGCCGGTGCACCGTGAAGAAAGCGGCGTTCAATTCTCGAGGGAGGTCATCCGACAGTCGGCCGACCGGCACTCGAAGTTCGTAGGACTGGCCCGTGTATCGCATGTCCGCCTCCCGGATGAACCGGATGTTGGAACGGGAGACGCCCTCGCTCAACAGCAGGCGGGTCGCATGCGCTTCGAATTCGCTGTAGATGTCTGAAAGGACGGCCACATTCAGTTCATCCGTCGCTGAAATGTAGGTCCGGACGTAGTCGTGGCGCAGATCGGTAACGAGCAGACCCAGCGCGGTGGTCACGCCGGGGCTTGGCGGCACGAGGACGGTGCCGATATGCAGCGCCTTTGCGAGCGCGGCGGCATGGAGGGGGCCGGCGCCGCCGAAAGCGACGAGCACGAACGCGCGGGGGTCCACGCCCTTCTGGACGGAAACGAGCTGAAGGATGCCCGTCATATTGGCGTTGGCGATTTCAATCAACCCCGAGGCGGCGTCTTCAGTACTCATGTTCAGCGGCCCGGCGATACGCCGTTCGATCGCCTGCCTCGCGAGAGATACGTCAAGACGAAGTTCGCCGCCAAGGAAATAATCGGGATTGAGTCGGCCCAGAACGAGGTTTGCGTCCGTCAGCGTGGGTTCCGAACCCCCTTGGCCGTAACAGGCGGGTCCGGGCGCCGCGCCGGCGGATTGCGGCCCGACGGCAAGCGCGCCGCCCGGATCGACGTGGCCGATGCTGCCGCCGCCGGAACCGATTTCGACCAGATCGATGACTGGGGTCTTTACCGGATATCCCTGACCTTTGTCCCTGGTGGTGGTTGCGACGGCGGCGTCGCCAACTTCGAATTCGGCGGCCAGCCGCGGCCTTCCGTTTTCGATGAGGGCGGCCTTCGCGGTTGTGCCCCCGATGTCCAGCGCGATCAGGTTTTTGAATCCGGCGAGCTGGCCGATGTACGTTGCGGCGATGACCCCGGCCGCCGGACCTGACTCGATGAGTTGGACGGGCTGCTGTCTGGCCGTGCCTGAGGCGATGATGCCGCCGCCGGAGGTCATCAGGAACAGGCCGGAGCCGGGGTTTACCTTGCCGAGCCGGTCCTCCAGCCGTTCCACGTAGGCGCCCACCGCGGGAAGCAGCGCGGCATTGACTGCAGTCGTACTGGCCCGTGTGTATTCGCGGTACTCGGGGCAGATGTCGGATGAGATGCAGACTGGAAGATCGGGACATGCATCTATGACGATCTCGGCGGCGCGCCGTTCGTGGGTCGGGTCCCGATAGGCGTGCAGGAAGCAGACGAGAATCGCTTCAACCCGGTCTTTCGCCAATTGACGCGCGGCACGGGCCACGGCGGCTTCGTCCAGAGGAACAAGCACCGCGCCCCGGGCGTCGATGCGTTCGGGTACGCCGATGCAGAGGTGCCGCGGCACGAGCGGAGGCGGCTTGTCGTAATTCAGGTCGTAGAGGTTGGGGCGGATCTGCCAGGCGATTTCAAAGAGATCGCTGAAGCCTTCGGAGGCGATGAGGCCGATCCGTGCGCCCTTTTGCTGGATGATCGTGTTGGTCGCCACCGTGGTGCCGTGGACCACAAAGCGGATCTGATCGGATGTGAGGCCCCGGTTGGAGAGGCCGCGGGTATACGCTTCCATAAATGCGCGTGAGGGATCGTCGGGAGTGGACGAGACCTTGACGGGATGGAAGTCGCCGGATTTCTCGTCCATCACCACGGCGTCGGTGAACGTGCCTCCAATGTCGATTCCGATGCGGAATAGATCGCTCATCGAGTTTCACTTTCCTGGATGCGCTGACGCAGGACCCCGGTTTCCTCGTGGTCCACGGTCCAGTTCGCTGAATCGTAGACCACACCGTATGTCTCCCGGGCTGTGCGTGGTGAAATTTTCCTGTCCCGCACGTCCCGCACGACGGCCTCGGGGTCGCGTCCGTCCGGACGGCCGAACCCCCCGCCGCCCGGCGTCTGCACGCTCACGCGGCCGCCTTTGGGAACCGTGATGCTGGACTTTGAGGGCAACGCTTCAGCACTGTCCTCGGGGTCCCGGATGAACCGCGCGGGCAGGCCCTCCCCGCCGCCCTCGAGCCCCCAGGGCGGAAACCGGGTGCCGTCGGAGAGGACGGTGAACGTGGTATCGCAGTCGGGAAACTCAAAGTCCCTCCGGATGCCGAGGCCTCCCCGAAACCGGCCCGCGCCGCCGCTGTCGGTGATCAGGCCGTAATGTGCGAAGCGGATGGGATAGTTGATTTCCACTTCTTCGATCGGGGCGTTCTCGGTGTTGTGGATGGTCGTCTGAATGGCGTCGGGGCCGTCTTTCATGGGCCGGGCGCCGTTGCCGCCGCCAACGGTTTCCATGTAGCAGTAATAGGCTTTTTTTCGCGGATCGTTGCCTGCAAAACCCAGGTTGCAGATAATGCCCTTTCCGCAGGCGGGAATTCTGTCGGGCAATGCCTCGTGCATGGCAGTCAGGGTGAGTTCGGCGGTGAGTTGCGCGAGTTCCCACGCGCCGACCACGGCGGCTGGCCACGTGGCGGTGAGCACAGTATTATCGGGTCCCGCCACCTCCATGCATCGGTAGAGGCCGTCGTTGACCAGGATGCGCGGATCGATCAGGCTTTTGACGACCACCGCGATGGCCGCCAGGGTCGTCGCACGGGTGGCGTTCAACGGGCCGGTCTGCTGCGGGGCGGATCCGGTGACGTCAAGCGTGGCGTTTCCTTCGCGAATTCGGACCGTGACGGCGATCCTGACGGGTTCGTCGTCGAGTCCGTTGCCGTCGCGGTATCCGGTGGCTTTATACTCACCCGTCGGCAGTGACGCGATTTCGCGGCGCGCCCACCGTTCCGTGTAATCGAGCAGTTCGTCGAAAAACGCCACGACCTGAGCGACGTCATAACGGTCGATCAGTTCAGCGATGCGACGCGCGCCAACCAGGTTTGCTCCCATCTGTGCGCGCAGGTCGCCTCCGGTCTCCTGGGGCGCGCGCACGTTTTGCAGAACGAGGCCCAGTACGTTCTCGTCGATTTCACCGCGCCGCACGATTTTCGTGGGTGGTATGATGATGCCTTCCTGGTAGATTTCACGGTTTACGCCCAGGCTGCATGGCGTGCTTCCCCCCACGTCCACGTGGTGGGCCATGTTGGCGAGGTAACCCAGCCTGGTCTTTCCGGCGTCGACCGGTGCGATCAGGGCGATGTCGTTGAGATGGCTGCTTCCGCGATGCGGATCGTTCAGGATGAGGCCGTCGCCGGGCGCGAGATTCTCTGCGCCGAATTCCCGGAGCGCGATCGGTACGGCGGATTTCAGGGACGAGAGATGTGCCGGCTGCGAGAAGGACTGCGCGACAACCCGGAATGAAGCATCGAAGAAGGCGCACGAAAAATCCGCCCGGGTCTTGATATTCGTGGAGTAAGCGGTCCGGCGTATGGTATACGCCATCTCTTCGGTAGCGTTGAGCAGCGCGTTCTTCATCACTTCGAAAGTGATGGGATCCATGGCGTGGTGAGATGACTGATCGGACATATCTTTTCTCCGTGACGCGTATTCCGGGGCGTGAAACAAGGGGTATTTATCGAGATGTGTTATCCCTTTTTGATGCGACGGCTCCCTTTCATCCTTCAGGGGCGGAAAGCTACCGCTGCCAGTGGCCCGATCCGAAGATGCGGAATCGATCCACGCCCGGGTGCAGGGCGGAAAAGGCAATTTCATCACCGGCGGACAGGTGTTCTGCTGCGTCGAGGCGCAGGGCGTACCGTGTTCGGATGCGCGTGCCCCGCTCATCCAGAATGTCTTCCGAGACCCGGTCGTTCAGGGGTTGGATGAAAACAAGGCGTCGATCCCGTCCTGCTTTGTAGATATTCAGGTTATCTTCCTTGCCCTGGATGACCGGCGGCGGCTCGACCCAGGCTCGGTCTTTTTCGACCGCGGTCACAAGCAGATAGCCCACGGCCAGGTGCGGATAACCGTCCAGGCGCAGAGTACAGGCCCCGTCAGGACTCCTTTCGGCGGATCGGATGGTGTATGCGGAGGCACGTTTGCGATGACGTATGGTGATGGTCTTTTCCGGGAGTGCGTTGGGGTCCGCAATCTCGGCTTCCGGTTGGATCGTCAGGGTTTTTTCGACGTCGTCGAATCCGGTAAGCAGCCCTTCAATGGTGGGCAGGGGTTGGAGCCGGCGACCGCCGGCTTCGGCGAAAGTGCCGCCGATGATCGCAAGCATGCGGAGGCCGTGAGCATCGAATGACGCGTAGGCGAGTTCGCCGTCGCTGTGCAATTCGCCGCCGTCATTGGAGATTTCACAAGGCGCGCCGGAGGGATTGCTAAGGACCAGATCCGTACCCCGGCTGTGCGTCACCTGAAACCCTTCGGCTTCATGATTCTCACAGGATAGGCGGCTGGCCCGTTCGATGAACGGGCTGTTGCGGTAGGGTTCATGGACGGCCAGAAACGTGTTCGGGAGGTTACTGTTCCGGCGGCGGACGGTGACCAGCTTCATCTGCTCGCCCAGGTCGCGGTTGTCAAGCCAGCGCTGTGCGGGGCCGGTGCCGGCGATGATCTCGGATCCGGGCGCGTCAAGCATGTGAAGTTTCAGGAATGCTTCCGTGTCGATCTCCGGAGAGCTGTCAGGGTTCGGGTATTCGGAAACGTCGCCCCAGGTTGCCGTCCACGGTCCGTTGCTGTAGCCGGCGCTGAGCTGCGTAACTCGCTGAGTGCCCCACCTGGCGCCGACACGTGGTGTCCGGCGTGAAGGTGTGAACGTAAATCCGCTGAAATCGTAGAGAGATTCCGACGGGTCTGGCCGATCCGTCAGGTTAACGCCTTCGGTGAAAAAACGATGCCCATTGCCGTGTAACGTCCAGTCGTGATTGTGGCCGCCACTCACGCGGAAGACGTCAACAACGTAGCTGTTTTCGGGGTCACAGTCAATGAGGGCGACAGTGCGCTGGTAGCGGCAGGCCCCGGGCACTTTGCCGAGCTCGTCTGCGTCCTCCTCGGCGGCATCGATCGCCTTGAAGCCGGGCAGATCTGCAAAAAACCGAAGGTCTCCCCGGAGGTTGTCCGTGCCCATTGGATCGCCGTCCCGGGTGCGGATGGCGACGGTGTTGTGGGCGGGAAAGGTCTTGATCCAATCCACCGTCATAAAGTGAGTGGATCCCATGTAACCGAGGTCGGTTGCCAGTTCGTGACCAATGGCGAAGAGCGTGAGGTTTAGAGGCGCCATATGGTAATGACCGACACGCTCGGTGTAGTCGAGTGAGAGCGTGCGGGTACGGTCGCCCTGGCCGCTGCGCAGGATGGCCTTGCGGTTCTGGCCCAGCAGGTGGGATGGGAGGGGCATGGGGAGTTTCAGCGAGACGACAGGATCGCCCTCCGGATCGATGTTCAGGTATTCGCGGTAGGCATCCGGGATACCGCCCCCGTGGGTCTCGGCCAGGGCGAGTGGCTCCATGGGCATGGCGGCCCTGATTACACAGTCTTCCCAGGCGATGGGGCGGCCATCGGGGAAGCCGGTCTTGAGGAACTGGCCGAGTCCGTGCTTGAAGACGGGCAGGGAAAGCATGTTGATCCCGTTGAGGATCCCGTCGTAATAGGGGGCATTCCTGTCAAATGCGCCCCGCTGGCCGTGAATGGCCTCCATCACGCTTGAGATTCCCCAACTGGTGTAGGAGGGCGAGCCCTCCTTGCCCAGACCGTCGCCGGTAAAGAAGTTATGAAGAAAGTAGAGTATGTCTCTGGCCACGTTTTCGATGATCCGGTCGTCGCCCACAATGCGGCCGAGTTGCAGCCTGGGCATCTGGGTAGAGGAGGAAAGGTTGTCGGCGCCTGTGACAAGCGTATAAGGATGGAGGGTGTATTCCAGAATGCCGCGTTTGAGTTTTCGGCCGCGGTCCCCCAGTTTCGGTGAATCGCCTTCGACGGACGTGACGATGCGCAGTGCGGCGGCTTTCAGGTCGGCCTCGGCCTCTTCGAACGTTCCGGCAATCAGGCTGTAACCGACAAGTAGATCCTGGGCGAGGCTGGCTTTCCAGTTCCACACGCCGGGATAGATCGAGGCGCCCTTGGTACCGTAGCGGTCTCCCGGCGCGTTCAACGGTCGTTCAGGGTCCCCCTCGATATGATCGAACGGGGCGTGAAGGCGATACCCGGAATAGGATTTCGCTGGCGTACCAGGCTCGTAGAAATCGGCCAGGCGTTTCCGCAGATTCAATTCGGATGTTTCCAGAAGTGCTGCAAGATAGGCGTCGCCCAGGAAGGCTCTGGAAAGCGTAACGAGCAGGACACGGCCTTTGCGCGCGTGTCTTTCCGCCGTATCGGAGTCCGACCTCAGCCTTGCGGCGTGGAAGGCTTTACCCAGGCGATGGAGGACGTTGCCGGATAGCTCCCGCAGAGAATTCATCCAGCAGAGCGCTTTGAAATAAAAAGCGTTGGTGGGTTCGACGTAGCCGTGGGCTTCTCCGTCCCAATGGTCCCAGGGGATGCCGTCGTGCGCCAGGCTCCAGGCCTCGTCGTGGTCCTCGCGCCACACATCGTTGGTGGGAAAGCAGCCGTCCCCGTCGTCCGGGTACCGGGGGTTGGGATAGTACGCGTATTCGCGGCGTTCCGACCTGCAATAAGGACAGTGAAGCCGCCACGGGTCATCCAGGGACCAGTCGAAATAGCTGTAGTACCGTACCCTGAAGGGGTGGATGGGACAGGCGCAGGTATAGATGCCGCGAGGCTCGCGATGCCAGATGGTATCCAGGTACCAGGCATCGGACTTGCCGGACCATTTTTCGGCCAGGGCAAGTGACCTGTCAGCCCACGATCGGACCTCCTCGTCTCCGGCCGCGTACCGGCTGCGAATCTCTTCGATGGTACGCGTGCCGATCCAGACGTGGGGCCGGTCCGGAAACGCGACAACCCGGTGCCCCTTGGTTTCCGGTGGCGTCCAGGAAGGGCTCACTGGCAGTCGATCTCCATTCGAGTTTTCAGAAACGGCGTCGCGGACCGTCGGACGTGCGCACCCAACTCAGGAATCACCGTCCGCCGCGATTTCCGCGAGGCGCTCGCCGTGATTCGCCACTTTTGAAAAGGCCGCGGCAACCTGGTCCACCCACGCGGGGTTGGGGTCGACAGGCGTGGACAGCCAGAAACTTGAATCATGGATGCGTTCGCTGACCGGCAGATCGCCCCGGCTGCAGGGGATTCTCGTGTCTGGAGGAAGGTCGCCCCAGGGACCGCCAAGGTCGCCGAACGGGAAATCGTTGAAGAGCGGCTCCAGATGCATCACGCCGTAACCGAAGGGCGTAATCGCCGGCGTGGTTGCCACGCCCTCCGCCACGAGCGCTTTCAGGATGACGGATACCGGGGCGCCGATGTTCCGGGCATCGATGGTGCCGGTATACAGAAGGAGTCCGCCCCGCGCCGCCTGCGGGTAGGTCGCCTGGGGATGTATACCCTTGACGGATTTCAGCTTACTGTTCAGCCGCCCGAACCATGCGCGCCTCTTTTCGTTCAGCCCGGGCAACCGTTCAAGCTGCGCGCGCGCCATGGCCACGCCCAGGGGATTCGCCCTGTACTTGATGCCCAGGCCCATGTTTCGAAGGTCCCGGAATCTGTCGGTGACAAAAGCCTTTTCACATCTTCCATAGTGGCCCAGAGCCAACATTCTGTCGTAGAGGTCTTCGTCATCGGTCACGACCACGCCGGCTTCGATCCCGGTGACCGGCTTGCTACCCTGAAGGCTGAAGCAGCCGACGTGACCGAGAGAGCCCACCGGTGCGCCGTTCCATAGGGCGCCGTGGGCGTGCGAAGCGTCTTCGATCAGTGTGATGTCTGTTCCTTCGACGAGTTCGCGGAATGCGTCCATATGTGCGGGGTTGCCGTATACGTGGGTTACGATGATCGCGCACGTATTCTCCGTGATCCGGCGCTCGGCATCCCCCGGGTCCGCGCAGAAGGTGCCGGGGTCCGCGTCGCAGAACACCGGCGTTGCGCCGCAGTGCAGAATCGGCGTGATGCTGGCGTGCCACGTGACGGAGGGCACGATCACTTCCTTGCCGATGCGGGCGCCGGATGCGAAGACCGCAGAGTGGATGGCCGCCGTCCCGTTGCAGGTCGCGATGGCGAACCTTGAGCCGGTGAATGCGCGGAACTCCTCCTGAAAACCGTCGATCTGGGAATATGAATCGCCCAGACCGCCTTCCAGCACGTTCATTACGGATTGTTTCTCCAGGCTCGTAACCGTTTTCCAGCCGTCATTCTGAGGTTCGGTCACGGCCCGGGGGCCGCCATCCAGCGCCAGGTCCGATTTAGACATATCCAGTGTTCTCCCGGAATGGTTGCCCTGTGAATCGCAGCGTTTCCATTGTATGCATTCCCGATTGACCCGGAAGGCATTCGGCGCCGCAAACAGGCCGTCTGTGCAGGTACTTCGCGAAGGCGATTGCCGCTCTTTGACGCGTTGCATAATAGCATATGCGATGGGAATTGTCAAAGCGGATGGTGACCCGTCGAGGCTTGACAGCCGTACCGGTGTACGTTATATATAGACCGTACGATTCATCTAAGAAGCTGTCTTAAAATTACCGGTGAGTTCCCGAGCGCGAGCGAAAAAGCGGCGGTTATGAGGCGCGAGGGGCGCGCAGCGCCGACGGGAATACCCGGCTATGAGAGGCGAGCAAGCGCAGCCTCGATCTCGTGTGACGGGCGGGTTTGACCAACGCCGAACGCCGCTTTTGCAGCCGCGCGAAGACCGCTGGGAATTTTAAGACAGCTTCTAAGGGAGGCCGTTCTGATGGTTCGATTCCGGCTTGTATTGAAGGCGATCGTTATTCTGCTGGCCGGTTCTGGCGCGGGCCTTGCTTACAACGCCCTGTCCGCCTCCGGCATTCCGCTTCAGACGCCCAGGAACGTGTCGCAGGCCGAACACGTGAACTGGAGCCTGTACCTTGAGGGAATCCGTGCAAGTCTTGCCGACGCCAAAGCGGCTTACGACTCCGGTTCCGCGTTATTCCTGGACGCTCGCATGCCGCGCGCTTACGCATCCGGGCATATACCGGGTGCGGTCAACCTGACGCCGCACGAACTGAACGAGAAGGGCAGGAAGAAGCTCGAAGGCGTTCCCAGGGACGCGCATATCATCACCTACTGCGGCGGCGCCCGGTGCCAGGCCAGCGTCAGGCTGGCGCACCTGCTCGCGAACGGCTTCGGATTTACGCGCGTACACGCGTTCTTCGATGGGTGGGGGGCTTGGGCAGGCGCGGGATATCCTGTGGCGAAGGGGGTCGACCCATGAATCAGGTCCGGTACGGAATCCCGGTCGTCCTGCGGCTCGCGCTTGGCGGGGTGTTGATGTGGGCGGGTCTGGCCAAGATTTCGGAGCCGGCGCTTTTTGCAATGACGGTTCGCGCGTACAATGTGCTTCCAAATGCGTTCATTAACGGCTTCGCCGTTGTCGTGCCATGGATGGAAATCGCCGCGGGCGCTTGCCTGATGGCGGGTTTCTGGTCGCGGAGCGGCGCGCTTGCCGCCCTGGCGCTGCTCTCCTCGTTCGGCATCGCCATTGCGGTGAACATCTACCGGGGCGCGGATCTCGACTGCGGCTGCTTCGGGTTGGACGGTACTCGCGGCTCGCTCAATACGGCGCTTGTGCAGGACCTGCTGCTGATCGCGTGTTCGCTGGTATTGTTGTTCGTGCGCAATATGCCGCTTTCGCTGGATCGGTGTGCCTTCAGGACTACCGATCCTTAGCAGCCCGTTGAAAAAGTCCATCCGGGCTGCGGCCGGCCCTTGCGGTCGAAATACTGCGTTGTGCTCCCTCGCCGAATCGAAGGATGGGACTCGGTCGCACGCCTTGTCTTCGGCCACAATGGCTCGGCCTCGCCTGCAGAGCGACTTTATCAACGGACTGTTAGCGGCGCGGCTCGTCTCAATTCCATATTGTCTGTTTTGGCGTTTTCAGGAGCGGCGCCGTCTTGCTACGGTTCCGCCTTTCTGATTTAAGGTAGAAAGTACGTTCTCGTTCCGGGGGGATTGGAACCTGAGTAAAACGTCTATAGCGCTTGTACTTCTCGCTCTGTCGGCCGGATGTGAAACCGGCCTTCCAAAGCCAGGCAGCGAGGCATACCGGCAGGCGGTCGCCGATTTTTATGCCGGCGTTGCGGCCCTTGACGTTGGGGCCCACGAACGCGCCGCCGCCGCGCTGACCCGGATGACCGAAAACGTCCCCGGGGAGCCCGCGGGGTGGGCGAATCTGGCTCTTTTGCAGTTCTCACTGGGCAGGGACGAGGAAGCGATTAGATCGATGGAGCGCGCACAGGGACTCGCGCCGGAGAACGCGCAGCTCGCATTCATGATGGGGACATTCGAGAGCCGGCGCGGCCATGCGGATGAAGCGGTTTTTCACCTTCGGCGTGCATTGAGTCTGGCCAGCGCGGGGCAACTCAAGGCGGGCTACGCGCTGGCGCGTGAGCTGGAACGGAAAGGAGATACGGCGGGTGCCGTTGCCGCGGTGGAGGGTTTGCTCGGTGAGTCGCCGGAGAATCAGGCGCTCCTGCTCGAACGGATCAGACTGGCGGCAAAGGCACAGGATGCCGAAGGGCTGAGAGTGTCCGTTTCGCGGATCGCCCAACGGACCGTCGGATGGCCGGAAGCGGCGAGAGAACAGTTGCAGGCGCTTGAGAATGCGGAAACGGACTTCAGGCTGGCAGCGCGGCACGCGGCATTCCTGCACAACGCGCTGCTGCGAACGCCGGTGTTCCGCCGCGACATGAGTCGTGTGCGGCTGCCCGCGCAGGCGGCGGGAGAACCGCTGCGGCGGTTCCTGAAGATGCGGAGTCCGTCCGCGGACCCCGCGCCGGCGGATACGTCGCTCACGTTTGTTTCGGAGAACCTTGACGTTTCCGCGGGCGGGACGATGCTTGGCATCGCCTGGGCGGATACGCCGGTCGCGCTGATGGCTGTGGATGGTTCCGTGCGCTGGCTGGACGCATCGGGAAGGACCGTGCCAGCGCCAGCATCCGGAGGCGTCGGCAAGCGCGGTCTGCTTTCGGTGGACTGGAACAACGACTTTGAAATGGATCTGGTTGTTGCGGGTGGCGGCGGCGTTCGTCTGTACAGCCGGGGCGAAAGCGGGACGCTGCAGGATGTGACCGACAGTGCGGGGCTCGACGCCGGCGTGACCGCGGCAGCCTATCTGGGCGCGTGGCCCGCAGACATCGAGATGGACGGGGACCTGGATCTGGTACTCGGAGGTCCGGAAGCATGCCTGGTGTTGCGCAACAACGGCGAAGGTACGTTTGCGGTCGTCCGGCCCTTCGAGGGCGTGCCGGGCATTCGGGCCTTTGAATGGACGGATCTCGACGGCGACGGCGTTCCCGATGCGGCGCTCCTGGACGATCAGGGCCGGCTGGTTGCCTTTCTCAACGAGCGCAGCGGGTCGTTCGAGCGCTCGTACGAAGGTCCGGACGAGGCGGTTGCGCTTGCGTCCGGGGACGTGGACGGCGACGGCAGCCTGGACCTGTTGATCCTGAACAGACGCGGCGGGATATCGTCGATCTCGCGCGGCAATGGCCGCTGGAAAGTCCGTGAGCTGGTCGGCACGCGGGTTTTCTCGACGCCGGCGCGTCTGTTTCTGGCCGATCTCGACAATAACGGGCAACTGGACCTGGTCGCCAGCGGCGAGGCGGAATGCGTTTACTGGCTGGGCGATGCGGAGAACTCCTGGCGTCGCAACGGCCTGCCGAACGGCGTTCGGGTCTTCGAGGTCTCGGACATGACCGGAGACGGTCGCCTCGACCTGCTGGGACTTTCTCGCGACGGGGTGCCGCGGCTACTCGTGAACCGGGGCGACCGGAACTACCACTGGCAGGTCGTGCGGCCGCGTGTGCGGGCGGTCCGGGGGGACGGGAGGATCAACTCATACGCGCTGGGCGGGGAGGTGTTGCTGAGGTCCGGTCTTCTGGCGCAGCGCCGGACGATCCGGGCGCCTGTTGTCCATTTCGGTCTGGGCGAATACGACCTGGCGGACGTGGTGCGGGTGCAGTGGCCGAACGGAACCGTTCAGGCGGAGTTCGACCTGGCGGCCGATCAGACGATTCTGGCGCAGCAGCGTCTGAAGGGGTCCTGTCCCTGGGTGTTCGCGTTCAATGGCGAAGAGATGGCCTTCATTAAGGACTTTCTCTGGCGGTCGCCGCTGGGGATGCGGATCAACGCGCAGGTGACGGCCGGGGTGTCCCAGACGGAGGACTGGATCCTGATCCGGGGAGAGGAACTGGCGGCGCGGGACGGGTTTTACGATATCCGCATCACCTCCGAACTGTGGGAGACCCAGTTCGTGGACTGGGTCGAGTTGATGGTTGTGGACCATCCGCCGGACGTGGCCGTATTCGTGGACGAGCGGTTCGCGATGCGACAGCCGGAGCTGAAGGTGATTGCAACGGGAACACCGGTGGCCGTCCACGCTGCGAGGGACGACGCGGGACGGGATGTTTCAGCGACGGTTAACGCGAGAGACGCGCGCTACCTCGACACCTTCGAGGTGGGACAGTACCAGGGCGTCGCTGCCGATCACTGGGTTGAAATCGAACTGCCCCGGGCGGCGGAAAGCGTCGGAGGGTGGCTGATCGGTCACGGATGGATCTATCCGACGGACAGTTCGATCAACGTCGCGATGGGGCATGGCGCGGAGGTCAGGCCACAGGGGCTGCGACTGGACGCGCTGCGAAGGGACGGCGCGTGGGAATCCGTGAAACCGGACCTCGGCTTTCCCGCCGGAAAATTCAAGACGATTGCGATCGATCTGACGGGTGTGGCGTCCACCTGGTTGCGCCTTGGGACGAATCTCGAGATCTACTGGGACTGGCTGGCGTGGGCTCCACGCGCGGACGGCGCGCCGGTGAGGACGCGTCGCATCGGGTCCCGGACCGCAGCGCTGAGGGGCCGCGGGTTTTCAGAGATCTCGCATCCGGATCGGCGTTCTCCCGACGTCCCTCTGTATTCCGCGGCCGTTAGCACGGCGCCGCGGTGGTGGGACCTGAGCGGTTACCACACCCGCTTCGGGGATGTGCGTCCCCTGCTTGCGAACGTGGACGACCGGTACGTGATCATGAACGCCGGGGATGAGCTTGTGATGCGCTTCCCCGATCCCGGGCCCCCGCCGGACGGTTGGGTGCGGGATTTCGTGCTGATGGGCGACGGCTGGGTAAAGGACGGAGATTACAATACGGCGTTTTCAGGGACGGTGCTGCCACTGCCGTCGCACGCCTGGTCGTCGTACGAAACGCCGCCGGACCGGCTGGAGGACGACCCCGTCTACCGCCGCAACCCTTCGGACTGGCAGAACTACCACACCCGGTACGTCACGCCCGAGATTTCCCGGATGCACGCCGGCAGATAGCCATCGAGTGAGCCATGTCACGACGAACGGTCCAGGGCATCATGATCGCTGTCTTCGCGCTGCTTCTGGCGATTCTCGTCGTCAGCAGATATGGTCTGTGGCCGCTGCGCGAAGAAGCGGCACACTACGGATTTTCGCTCGAGGAAGTCGCGGGCGCGAGCGGCGTCGATTTCGTGCACCGCGGACCCACGCTGGATGCGAAGTTGAATCACATAATGCCGCACGTCGCTGCTATGGGCGCGGCGGTGTCCGTGGCGGATTTCGACCGCGACGGCTGGCAGGACCTTTACGTGACCAACAGCGGCGAGGGTTCCGCGAATCGGCTGTACCGCAATCTGGGATACGGACGGTTCGAAGACGTGGCCGGAAGGCTGGGCGTGGCGGATCTGAATCGTCCCGGTACCGGGGTTTCCGTTGGTGCCGTCTGGGGAGACTACGACAACGACGGATTCGAAGACCTGTTCGTATACAAATGGGGTCGCCCCGAGCTGTTTCGCAACCGTGCGGGACGAGGGTTCGTTCGGGTGACGGAAGGGTCGGGGTTGCCCGGCTGGGTCAACGCAGGCAGCGCCGTCTGGCTGGACTACGATTGCGACGGGTTGCTGGACCTGTTCATCGCCGGGTACTGGCCGGACGTGCTGGACCTGTGGCAACTTGAATCCACCCGGATGATGCCGGAGAGTTTCGAATATGCCGAGAACGGCGGTCGGAAGTACCTGATGCGCAACCGGGGCGACGGGCGGTTCGAGGACGTCGCGGAGCGGGTGGGCATTCGGAGCCGGCGCTGGACCCTCGCCGTGGCGGCGGGGGACCTGAACCGTTCCGGGTACCCGGACCTTTTCCTGTCCAACGACTATGGCGTATCGGAGCTCTACCGGAACCACGGCGGGAAGTCCTTCGAGGAAGTCGGACGGCGGGCGGGCGTCGGATACCAGCCGAAGAGCGGAATGAACGCGGTATTCGGCGACGTGTTGAATCAGGGCCGGCTGGCGATTTACGAAACAAATATCTCGGAAGCGGGGATTCTGCTCCAGGGCAACAATCTCTGGATCGCCCGGCAGGGCGACGACCTGGCGTTCGAAAACCTCGCGCAGGTGATGGGCGTGGAACTGGGCGACTGGAGTTTCGGCGCGCAATTCGGAGATCTCAACAACGACGGGCGGCTGGATCTGTATCTGACCAACGGCTACGTGTCCGCCTCGGAGTCGGATAGCTATTGGTACGATTTCTCCCAGGTTGCAGGAGGACACAGGGCGATCATTTCGGACGCGAAGAATTGGCCGGCGATGAAGGGACGCAGCCTCGCCGGCTATCAGCGGGCGCGCGTATGGGTGAACGACGGGATGGGCCGGTTTGAAGACGCGGCTCCGGCTGTCGGCGTGGACGACCGGTACGACGGCCGCGCGGTCGCGCTCGTGGATCTCTGGAACCGCGGGGTACTGGACGTCGTGGTGGCCAACCAGCGCGGTCCGCTTCTGATATACAGGAACACGGTGAGTTCCGAAAGACAGTGGATCGGATTCGAACTGGCGGGCGGGACGAGCAATCGAAGCGCGATCGGGGCGCAGGTGAGGCTGTTCTGGAACGGACAGGAGCAGATGCAGGAAGTGTCGGGAGGCAGTGGATTTTCGTCGCAGAACCAGAGACGGCTGCATTTCGGGCTGGGCGTCGATCCAACACTGGAGAAGGCGGTTGTGACGTGGCCGTCGGGCCGGCGCAGGACACTGGAAAACCCGGCGTTGAACGTCTACCACCGCGTGGAAGAACCGTAGCAACAGGCTACGTGTCGGAGTTCCTGTCAGCGTTTCTGCCGAATACGATCAGGATCGCCGGAATGATCGCCAGGCCGATCAGCAGCCCGCACCACACGGGATAGAAAAACGTCGCGCCGACGTACCCTGCGAGCGCGGCGATGCCCATTGTGGTCAGGGCGTAGGGAAACTGGGTCCTCACGTGGTCCAGATGGTCGCATGAAGTGGCGAGGCTGGACATGACGGTCGTGTCGCTGATCGGGGAGCAGTGATCGCCGAAGATTGCACCATCCAGTACGGCGGCGGCGGCGAGAATGGTGAGCGGGAAGCCGCCCATGCTGTGGGCGAGGGGAACAGCGGTGGGGATGAGGATCGCCATGGTCGCCCACGACGTACCGATAGAGAAGGCGACCGAAGCCGCCAGGAGAAAGATGAGCAGCGGCAGCAGGCCGGGCGCCGCGATCGGCGACAGCGCTGCCGCGAGGTACGTGGACGTGCCGATGTCTTTGCAGACCGCCTGAATGGCCCAGGCCATGATCAGGACGGCGATGGCATAGTGGATGCCAGTGACACCCTGCGCCCAGGTCGTTAACGCCGTCAGCGGTCGGATGGGGGCGGGTCCTCCGGCCGGCCGCCGCCGGGTAACCGCGATGACGAGCGCGACTGCGGAACCCAGTATGGCGGAAAGGAAGAGTACCCTCGCGTTGTCGGCGTTGGAGAAACATGCCGTCCAGTACGGGAAACTGAAGAGCGAGCTTGCCAGCCGTATCGGCCGGACGTGGGGATCGTTCCAGGTATCCGCGGCCATGCCGCCGATGACCGCGACGACGACGATCAGAACGGGCACGGCCGCGGCCCACCATGCGGGCCGGACGCCCTCGGCGGGCAGGGTCTCCCTGCTGCGGCGTACCGCCATCGGCGTGGCCCCAGGCCGGAGCACCTGTCCGGTCGTCCTTGCCCGGTATTCCGCGCGGTACATGGGTCCGTAGTCCCGCTGGAGCCACGCTGACGCGACAACGAAAGCAAGCGTAAAGAGGCAGTAGAATCGAAACGGGAGGGCGTGGAAGAAGAGCTGATAGCCTGAAACGCCGGTGCCGAGATCCCGCATGAGGTCGCCGAAGAGTCCAACCTCGAATCCGATCCAGGTGCTGATGACCGCGACGCCCGCGACCGGAGCGGCGGTGGAATCCACGATGTACGCGAGCTTTTCGCGGGAGATCCGGAACCGGTCAGCCATTGGCCGAAACGTGGTGCCCACCACGATCGTATTGGCGTAGTCATCGAAGAATATCGCCAGCCCCATGAAGAATGCGGCCAATCGTGTGGACTTCGCGCCTTCCGATCTGTTGGCAAGGAGTGCGGCTATGCCCTGGTTGCCCCCCGCCAGCGACGTTACCCTTACCATGCCGATCAGGGCGGCCGTAAAGCCGAGAATGTAGAGTTGAAACGACGATCTGAGCGGCGTCCAGATGTAATTTACGGCTGCCCGTTCGAAGGCGGCGAAAGGGACTTCATGGAACGGGGCTTCTCCGGCCGTGAGGACGCCTCCACAGAGTACGGCCAGGGACAGTCCCAGAAGGACGCGTCCGCTGAAAATGGCCACCAGAATCGCCGCAATCGGCGGATAGAGGCTCCACCCGTCGATGGACTTCAGGCGCGTCCGGCGCTGCGACAAGGCTGTTGACGCGGTCAGGACCAGGCCTTCCGGGTCTTGACTGCACCCAACCACAATTTCAGACGCACCGGGCAGGGGGGTCTTTCGGCGGCGGTGTACTTCCTCGAAACCGGAACGACAGCGTGGGTCCTGGTTGTCCGCGAGCCGCCATGGGCCGTCACCCAGCGCTCTTGACAGGAGCGGCAACTCCGACACGACCTGCTGATGAATGACGCGATCCCGGTTGGCCGGCAATATTGCGACGAAAACCGCAGCCAGCGAAAGCGCTGCCAGAACTCGTACCGGCGCGATTGCCTTGTTTTTTTCTATTGTTTTCGGATTCATGGGTCGACTGTCGACGTGACCGGCTGTCGTGAAGACATCAGAGGTTGCGAATCCGTGACAGGGATGCGCTCATCGGAAAAAGACGTTTCCATTCGAACGATTGCATCCTATCTTTATATTACGTGAGCCATTGGCGACGACCCCGATCGGCCTTATCTGAAGAGGCGCCATGATAGACCGGTTTAAGGAACGAACCAACGAAATCCTGGATAAAGCCCAGGCCGGCGACCGGCAAAGCCGAACCATCGACCTGTTCATCATGGGGTTGATTGTCCTTAATGTCGTGGCGGTCATCCTGGAAACAGTGGCGTCCGTTCTGGCGTCGTACCGCTGGGCGTTCGAGGCATTCGACGCCTTTTCCGTAGGTGTCTTTACCGTTGAATACCTGCTGCGCATGTGGTCGTGTACCGCGGACGGACGGTATTCCCGCCCCATTCGGGGTCGAATGCGTTATTTCCTGACGCCCCTGGCCCTGGTGGACCTGATTGCGATCCTCCCGTTCTATCTGCCTCTGGTGACAACGGTCGATCTGCGGGTCCTGCGCGCCATGAGGCTGCTTCGGTTGTTCAAGCTGGGACGGTATTCCACGTCGTTGCAGACGTTGGGCAATGTGCTGCGGAAACACAGGGGCGAATTGGTCGTGACGCTCTTCGTCCTGCTGATCATGCTGGTTATCGCGTCGACGTTGATGTATTTTGCCGAACACCGCGCCCAGCCCGATGCCTTCTCGAGTATTCCCTCAGCGATGTGGTGGGGCATCGTGACGCTCACGACGGTGGGATACGGAGACACGTACCCCGTAACCGGCGTGGGAAAGGTGCTGGGCGCTGTGATCGCGCTTCTGGGTATTGGAATGTTCGCCCTCCCCGCCGGCATTCTCGGTTCCGGTTTCGCCGGGGAGATCGACCGGCGAAAGAAGGAGGAGGGCGTCTGTCCGCACTGCGGACGTGAGATGGAGTCGTGAGAAGCTGTTTTAAAATTACCGGCGAGTTCCCGAGCGCGAGCGAAAAAGTGGCGGTCAAGGCGGGAAAATCCGCCTATGAGAGGCGAGCAAGCGCAGCCTCGATCTCGTACGACGGGTGGATTTGACCAACGCCGACCGGCGCTTTTGCAGCCGTGCGAAGACCGCTGGGAATTTTAAGACAGCTTCTGCACCTGTCGTGATTCGAGCGAATCAACAAAGGAGCGTCCAGGATGGAGACGACGGTTGGATGTACGACCCGGCCCTACGGCCAACTGAGTTACAGCGAAGCCTACAGTCGGATCGCGGAAGCCGGTTACTCGGACGTGGCGGTTTTTGCAAACGAAGGCCGGGTGCCTGTGGGTCCCGGGAGTTCCCCGGCGGAGGTCGCCGCGGTGCGGAACGCGGCGGATGCCGCGGGTGTTGCTCCTTCGATGCTCATCGGAGGCACGCAGTTGGGCGACGGGCTTGCGTCGGCGGTGGACGCCTACAAGCGGCTGATCGACAATGCGGCTGCGCTTGGCACGACCTGGCTCCTGGATTGCGGCACCAGCAACGAAGCCCACTTCGATGACTATTTCGAGCTGATGCGGCAGTCCGCGCCCCATGCGCACGAGGTCGGCGTGAACATCACGATGAAGCCCCACGGGGGCATCAGTCTCACGGTGTCCCACCTGCTTGCGGCCAATAACAACGTGAGCCACGCGGCGTTCGGCATCTGTTTCGATCCGGGAAACATCATCTACTATACGAAGGGTGAGCTGCGGCCGGAGACCGACGTCTCGGAAGTGGCGCCCGTGGTAACTACGGGGATCATCAAGGATTGCACGGTAATTGACGATGTGCCGGATGTGATGGTGACGCCGGGCGACGGGCTTGTGGATTTCCATGCGGTGTTGTCGGGACTGGCCGGCGGCGGATTCGACGGACCGCTCTACGTCGAATGCGTGGGTGGCAAGGAGCCGGACGAGGTGGACCGGGACATTGCGTTTACACGCGGATACGTCGAGGGAATTCTCTCCGGTCTCTAACTTCGAATCGATCGTCAGGCCAGAACCGCCGTGACTTCAATTTCAACGTTGGCTCCGGCAGGGAGGGCAACCACCTGCACGCAGCTTCGTCCGGGAGGGTCGTTCGGGAAATATTCCGCGTAGACGGCGTTCATTTCGGCAAATTCGGATATGTCCGTCATATAGACCACCGTCCGGACCGCGTGGTCCATCGTGGCGCCCGCGGCCTCCAGGATCGCCGAGATGTTTTCCAGCGTCTGCCGGGTTTCCGCGGCAATGCCGCCGCTGACAATTGCGCCGGTTGCGGGGTCGATTCCCTTTTCGCCCGCGACGAAGATCAGTTCGCCCGTTTTGATGGCCTGCGAATAGGGACCCACTGGAAGCGCGGCTCTATCGGTGGTAATCACCTCTTTCTGCATGACGCGATTTCTCCATTCTTAACAATGATTAGTAAGTTTTCATGGACGTTAATTCGAATACGTGCTAGTTAAAAGAGGCGATGAGAAGGCGGATTACCAGGATAAACCAGGTCACTGGACGTGTTTGTGACCTCTCCTCCCATCCCGTCGGAAGCGGGTAGACGGGAGACGGTAGACGGGAGAGATATCCTGCCTTGTGGAGTCTCTTCTCCTGCCGGAGGCAAGAAGGAATAAAGTATCGGGCAAGGGCTTCTTCTACCGTCTTCCCTCTCCCCTCTCCCCGCATTCAGGTTTTTTGTGGCCGTCTTTGATAACGTCATGCAGCGGGATTGTCAAGGAGAATCACCCGGATCGTCCGCGCCGGCGCCTCGAGCTTCCGGTTTCACGCGTCGGAGAATGCGTGCCTGTCCGGATGGCAGTCAGCGGCGGCTCCGGACGTAACGAGGGAACGCGCCTATGGGTAATGGATCTCGAGATGTCAAGCGTCTGCAACTGCCCAGTTGCGTTGAGTCTCTTCATAAGGTTGTGGACACAGCGGCACAGGTGACCGCCGATCTGGCGATGAGCGAGGATGCCTGCGACGAGGTGGCCATCGCGCTTACGGAAGCCGTGAACAATGCCATCTTCCATGGAAATGAAGGCGTGCGGGAAAAACCGTTCACGGTCGAATTCACGGTGGTGGACGGGATGTTGCATATCGCCGTCCTGGATCAGGGTCCGGGTTTCGACCCGGCGGAGGTACCGGATCCCCTTGCCGAGGAAAACCTGTTGAATCCGTCCGGCCGCGGCCTGCTGATGATGCGCGCCATGGTGGATGACGTCCAGCACCAGTTCTGTGCGGCCGGAACCAGGGTGGTCCTTCGTAAACGTATTGCTTCCTGAAGAATGGAGCCGAAGTCATGCATATCGAATCCATTGAGACGATTTCGCTTTCCTGTTTCTGGGGGCCGTCCGATCGGGGAGTCAAGCGGACCTGGCCCCTTCATCTTGTCCGGGCCGATAACGGGCTCGTGGGCATTGGGAGGGGTGGAAGCGCCGACCTGATCGAGCGGGAATTCGCGCCCGTGCTCGTGGGCGAAGACCCGCGCCGGCCGGCCCGGCTCTGGCAGCGGATGTACGATCTCGCGTGGCGCTTTCGGGGCCCGGGCCGGGCTGCGATGGGCACGATCGGCGCTCTGGACGTGGCGATCTGGGATCTGTACGGGAGGGCGTGCGGCGAGCCGGTCTGGCGGCTGCTGGGCGGCTTTCGGGACCGTGTGACCGCGTACGCGGACGGAATCGGCTACGAACACCAGAACGCTGAAGAGGTGGCCGCCCTGGTCAGGAAACACGCGGACCTGGGATTCAAGGCCGTGAAGTTCCATCTGTCGAACGATGATCGGGAACTCGCGTTTGAAAAGGTCAGGCTGTCGCGCCGGGCGCTCGGGGACGACACAAGGTTGATGATCGACATCCACAGGATGTGGGAGGGGAAGACGGCGGCGGCGATGGCGCGGCGGTTCGAGCCTTACAATCTATACTGGATTGAGGAACCCGTGCGCGGCGACGACGAGGCAGCCCATATGCGGATGGTGCGTGAGGCCACGGGGTCGCTGGTTGCCGGCGGCGAGGGCGAGGGCACGCTGTACGGCATTCGTCACCTGATCGTCGACGGCGGCCTGCAGGTGGTCCAGTCGGATATCATCGGCGGCGGCGGGTTTACCGGACTCCTGCGGATGGCGGCGTTGGCCGAGGCGCACCACGTCTACGTTGCGCCCCACGGGGCCTCGTTTCCGGAGATCAACTGCCACCTGATCGCCGCCGTGCCCAACGGGCTGATGGTTTCCGCCTGCCCGCACACCGAGCCGTACCAGATCTGGTCGCAACTCTACGATCCGCCTTTTCAGATCGTAGACGGATTGATCCACATGAGCGACGTACCCGGCCTCGGCCTCACGCTGAACCAGGACTTCGTCGAAGCGCATCGGGTGTAACAGGGATACTTAGTGCAGATGATGAACTGATCAGTCGATTATTTGATCCTGACAGGCGGTTGTATCGGCCCTTGTTCTGGTTTGATCATATCGTCTTCAGCACATTTGGGCCTATTGACCCTGGTCCATTCTTCAATGAATACGCCTGTGTACTTATCGACCATTCGCAAAATGAATTGATTTCGAAATCCGTGTACCCCCACGGTACCAATTCGCCAGGTAACGGCATACTCTTCCCGTTTGGAGTAGTTGTCCAACACAACCTTTCGTAGTTCGATTCCAATACTGAAAGCGGTCCGGCTCAGGTTGACATTTACGTATAAGATGGGATGAATCTCGTCCGGCGCGCCCACGACAAATTTCCTGGGTACATACAATTGAGCCTTCTGCAGTTTGTCCATTGCAACTTTTATTATTTGTTCCCTTGTAAGATTAATCCGCTCCGCATTGTCCGGTAGTTCCTCAACCACGAGATGTACTCCGAGACATCGAGTATACAATTGAAACCGCTGCATTTTGGAACTTGCCTCGGCCGTTTGAACGATTGAAAAAAGTGCCAGAAGAATTGCCATGTCGATTTTCTCCTTGTCTTTCGCTTGTTTTCAATATAGAAACCGCTGACCAGCAGTGCTGTTCTGATTGGGTAGCGGGATGTGATTCGAATCAAAGGACGTTGAAGTTGATTACGGGGTCGTTTCGGATTGTTGTGGGGGTTGTTCGAGGCCATCTATCGTTATTATATGTCTTTATTCCAGTATATTCAACCCCGGCGAATTATCCGGAGATCCCTGTAAAATCGCTGTCGAAAAAGACAACCAGTCTACATTCGCGCGAGTCGCCGCAGGACCTCAAGAATCCCTGTAGTCGCTACACGGGACACGAGCGACCTGGGACCGAAAGCGATCTGACCTCATTCACGGTATGATCCACCAATATCCGGAGCGAGGGCATCCTGCCCTCGGACTTCGTGTGACCGATCAATACCTGAATCAAGGGCCTACTGTTTCCTTTGTATCCGATATCACATTGAAATTGACGGCGCCGGAGCCGCGCGAATTAACCGTCGAGGGCAGGATGCCCTCGCTCGCGGGATCGCCACCGCAAAATTAAACAGGAACGATGTGAATAGGTACTTAATCGTCATCGAATTAACGGATACCGGATTGTCGGCGTATTCTCCAGACCTTCCCGGATGCGTGTCTACCGGCTCCACGCGGCAGGAAGTGGAAGCGAACATGAAGGAGGCCATTGAATTTCACCTTGATGGATTGAAACAAGAGCGTTGTCCGATACCGGAACCAACCGCGGAGTCGGTTTACCTTGAGGTAACACCATATGTTCAGATAGTTTCTTAATTCAAGAGGATATTGAAGCCAAATGAAACCCAGCGCCAGGCACACAAGATTTGTTGAATGGTCCGAAGAAGATCAATGCTATTGGGGCAGCGCGCCCGGGACTGGTTTACGGTGGCTGCCACGGCGACGATGAAAGGGCCGTTTTTGATCATCTATGCCAGATTGTAGAGGAGGCGGTTGAGATATATCAGAAGGACGGGAAGCCTCTGCCCCCGGCAACGTCGACCGTCGAATTGGCAAGTCAGTGAGTTTTAGATTCGTTCAGACGCCTTGATGAGGTTCTGACCAGCGGGACAATTGAGACCATTATGATGACAAATCGGAATTGAAATGCCTGAGATTTCCCGTTTCTACGGTATAATCATCTCGATGTATTACGATGATCACAACCCGTCGCATTTCCATGCGCGTTACGGTTGAGATCGAGCGGCCATTGAGATTCCAACTTTGCGGATTCTGGAGGGAAAGCTGCCTCCCCGGGTGCTTGGTTTGGTCGTTGAATGGGCGTCTCAGCATCAACCGGAATTGATGAACAACTGGGAAGACACACGTAACGACCGACCTCCGAAGAAGATACAACCGCTGCTGTAGAAAGGAGCGCCGTATGCTTCATGACGTCGTTTCTGCCATTTATCGGGGTGGTTATCTGATAGAGCTGGAGTTCGATGACGGCCGGCGAGGCACCGTCGACTTCTCGAAATACATGGAAAGGCAAGGTGTATTCTCGCAGTTTCGGGATCTCGAGTTTTTCCATAACTTCAAAATTAACAAGGATCTCGGGGCACTGACGTGGGGCGACGAGATAGACATCGCACCGGAGACCCTGTATGCGGAGGCGACAGGCAGCCCTCTTCCAGCCTGGATGAATCCTGAGACAGAGCCCGCGACGAGTAGGATACCGCATACCGAATGATAGTCCGACCATTCGTGGCGTCCAGTCACACGAAGTAACGGGGTTTGATGGGTCAGACGAATTCGTGCACAGAACGGCTTTTGTCACGACTCTGCCGGGGATGTCACTTGTGGCCAGACCAAGCCAGTTAAAACGCGATGAACTGAACGAGGAGCAGGCGCGGATTTACGATGCCATCGTTGAGACCCGGGGCAGCATCGCCGGGCCGTTCGGCATCTGGCTCCACAGCCCGGAGTTAGCGGACCGCGCGCAGAGCCTGGGCGAATTCGTCCGGTACCGCACCAGCCTGGAGTCGAGACTCAGCGAGCTCGCGATCCTCGTTACGGCGCGATTCTGGGATTGCCAGGTGGAGTGGTCTCTGCACGAGCCCTTCGCCGTGGAAAGCGGGTTGAGCGAGAGGATTATCGACGCGGTTCGTCACCGTCGGGCGCCCGATTTCGGCCGCGACGACGAGCGCGCCGTTTTCGAATACGTCAGCGAATTGCTCGACAATCGGTTCGTTACGGACGACGTCTTCAACGCGGCTCAGGAAGCCGTGGGTAAGACCGGAGTCGTGGAATTGACCGGGATCGCGGGCTATTACAGTCTGGTCGCACAGACCCTGAATGCGTTTCAGGTCCCGGTTCCCGATGGTTGTGCGCCCACGCTCACCGACTGCCCCACGTTCAATCGTTAGCCTCTATTCCGAAAAAGGCCGTAACTCGGCAACGTGACGAAACCCTTCGAAACAGGCCGAAATGGTCGTCATGAAGGACATTTTTTCAGTTCACGTACAGTGTCCTGGTGTATCTTGGTAATCAGCAGTCTAATCGCCTTTTTAACTGACACATATTCGAATTAACGTCCTGGAAAAATGACGAATCAAGGTAAGCGGCGCTCCGTCGTCAATGGCGGGTTTCGCTCCAGGCGACGACAGATTCAGACAGAAGTATCCTCGAGTGTTGGTAGAACGTAAGAAGTTGAAAATATGCATCTTCTGTATGGGATCAAACCTGAATATCAGTAATCCGAATCTCCGTCCGAAGCTGCGTGCGGCGGGGCTGGTGCTGCCGCTGATGGCCTTTGTCGGCTTCACCTTTGCGGCCCCGCTAGGGACCATGCTCGTGCGAAGCGTTTACGATCCCGTGGTCGCCGACGCGATGCCGCGTACACTCGAACTGCTGAGCTACTGGGACGGCAGGGGCGCTCCCTCGGAGGCGGTCTACGCATCCGCCGCCCGCGAACTCGTGAAGGCACGCGAGAGTCGGACCCTCGGGCAGATTGCCAGCCGCGTGAACCGGGTCCAGGGCGGGCTGCGAAGCGTGTTGACGAAGAGCGCGCGGCGGCTCCGGCGCGTGGACAGCGGACCATGGCGAGACGCGATGATCGGCATCGACTCCGACTGGGGCGATGCCCGAACCTGGCACGCAATCCGAAGCGCCGGGGAGCGATACACCTCACGTCACTATCTGAACGCCGTCGACCTTCAGAGCCTGCCTGGCGGCGCCATCGCCCGCCAGCCCGAAGAACGCCGCATCTACCTCCCGTTGCTGTGGCGGACCCTCTGGGTGAGCCTGACCATCACGGCGCTTTGTCTGCTGCTTGGCTATCCGATTGCTCACCTGATCGCGCATACACCCCCGCGTGTCGGCAATCTGCTGCTGATTCTCGTACTGATCCCGTTCTGGACGTCGCTGCTGGTGCGAACCACCTCCTGGATCGTGCTGCTGCAGACGCAGGGCGTTCTCAACGACCTGCTCGTGGCTGCGGGTCTGATCGGCGATGACGGGCGTCTGGCAATGATCTACAACATGACCGGAACTCTGGTGGCGATGACGCACGTGCTGCTTCCGTTCATGATTCTCCCGCTTTATTCGATCATGCGCGCCATCCCGCCCATTCAGATGAGTGCCGCGGCCTCCCTTGGCGCAAGTCCCTTTCAGGCTTTCTTGCGCGTGTACTGGCCGCAGACCCTTCCGGGCGTAAGCGCGGGATCCCTCCTGGTATTCATCCTCGCGATCGGTTACTATATTACCCCCGCGCTTGTTGGTGGAAGCAGCGGCCAGCTCATATCAAACATGATTGCCTTCCATATGCAGACTTCGCTCAACTGGGGTCTCGCCGCGGCGCTGGGCGGCATCCTGCTGGCATGCGTAGGCGCGCTGTATGTGCTCTACGACCGCATGGTGGGAATCGAGCGGATGAGGTTGGGCTGAGATGGCGTTCGTCGGGACGCGGGAACGCGTGGGACGTAGTCTTTACGTTGGCTTCTGTGCCGCGGTCTTTCTGTTTCTCATCGCACCGATTCTGGTGATCGTACCCCTGAGCTTCAACGCGGAGCCCTACTTCACCTTTACCGAGGGCATGCTGCGTCTGGATGCCGAAGCCTTTTCGCTGCGCTGGTATCGGCAGATCGTCGAGAACGAGGTATGGACGCGCGCGCTTCTCAACAGCCTGATTATCGGGGTCGCCTCCACGGTCCTGGCGACCGGCCTGGGTACGCTCGCGGCGATGGGCCTTTCCAGCCCGGCCATGCCCGGCCGGCGCCTTGCGATGGGACTGCTCATTTCTCCCATGGTGACGCCGGTGATCATCGCGGCGGCGGGCATGTTCTTCTTCTACTCGAACCTGGGGCTGGCGCAGACGCATCTGGGCCTGATTCTGGCGCACGCGGCGCTGGGAACCCCGTTTGTCGTGATCACGGTGACCGCAACGCTGTCCGCCTTCGACACCAACCTGACGCGCGCGGCCGCCAGTCTCGGCGCGGGGCCCGTGCGGACCTTTCGTCGCGTTCAACTCCCGCTGATCGCGCCCGGCGTGATCTCGGGGGCGCTATTCGCCTTCGCCACGTCTTTCGATGAAGTGGTCGTGGTGCTATTCATGGCCGCGATCGAACAGCGTACGATTCCGCGCCAGATGTGGGCCGGCATCCGGGAGCAGATCAGCCCGACCATCCTTGCGGTGGCGACGTTTCTGATTGTCTTCGCCGTTCTGCTGCTCTTCGCCGTTGAGTGGATGCGAAGGCGTTCCACCTCGAGATAGGCCGCGGCGCATCGGCAATTCTGCGCCAACAACACACCAATCAGAAAGCAAATGGATCCAGAGGCCGCCCCAATGCACGCAAACGAGACGGCGCACGTCGAGTTCGAGGGTGTCAGCAAGAGCTTCGACGGCCGCACCCTTGTCGTCGACGATCTCGACCTCAACGTCCGGAAGGGTGAATTCCTCACGATGCTCGGGCCCTCCGGGTCGGGCAAGACCACGTGTCTCATGATGCTCGCGGGGTTCGAAACGCCCTCTTCGGGCGCGATACGAATCAACGGTCGTTCCGTGCACGAGTTGCCGCCGCGCAAACGCGGGATCGGGATGGTCTTTCAGAATTACGCGCTCTTTCCCCATATGACGGTTGGCCGCAACCTCGCCTTTCCACTGGAGGTGCGCGGGCTGGACGGGGAGGAATGCCGCGAACGCGTGTCGCGCGCCCTGGAACTGGTCCGTCTCGACGGCCTTGAAGATCGGAAGCCGTCGCAGCTTTCCGGGGGCCAGCAGCAGCGGGTCGCGATCGCGCGGGCCCTGGTCTTCGAGCCCGACCTGGTGCTGATGGACGAGCCGTTGGGCGCGCTGGACAGGCGTCTGAGGGAAGAGATGCAGTACGAAATCCGGCGTATCCACAAGAGCCTGGGAGTTACCGTGGTGTACGTGACCCACGACCAGGAGGAGGCGATGGTTATGTCGGACCGGATCGCCGTGCTTCGAGGAGGCGACGTCCAGCAGGTTGCCGAACCGGAGGTCCTCTACGAAGAGCCGGAACGCTCGTTCGTCGCCCGCTTTATCGGGGAGAACAACCGTCTTCACGGCCGCGTGAGGAGCGTCGACGGTGACATCTGCGAAGTCGAGACGGGCGGTCAGACCGTCAGCGCCCTGCGCGTCGCGCCATGCGGTCCGGGTGACGCCACCACGCTTTCGATCCGCCCCGAGCGGGTTGCCATCTCGCCCGATCCCGGCCTGTACACAAACGAACTCGACGCAAGAATCGAGGACATCACCTTTCTGGGCGACCATCTGCGGGTTCGCGTGAACGTCTGCGGCCGTTCGGACTTCATCGCGAAGATTCCGAACATCGTAGGGCACGGCGCGATGCTCGTGGGAGACGAGGTCCGGATCGGTTGGACGCCCACCGACTGCCGGGTGCTGGACCCCGATGACGAGGCGGAAGCGACATGAACGACGTCGGCAAGATCATACTGCCGGTCGCGTATGCGGTTATATTGTCTCTGACGATTGCGATCCCCTCCGGCGCCGACGACCGGCCGCTAACCGTCGTTTCATGGGGCGGATCCTACGCGCGAGCGTGTGTCAAGGGCTACCACGAGCGGTTCACCGCGCAGACGGGTATCCCGATCAATCTGGAAGACTACAATGGCGGTCTGGCGCAGGTACGCGCTCAGGTGGACGTGGGCAATGTTTTCTGGGACGTGGTGGACTTGGAGATTGCCGACCTCGTGGCCGGATGCGACGAGGGCCTGCTCGTACCCGTGGACGTGGAATCCTTCCCGGCAGGCGCCGACGGTACGCCCTCTGCGGAGGACTTTCTGCCCGGAACGATAACGGACTGCGGGCCGACGTCGTTGTTCGGTTCCACGATTTTTGCGTACAACTGGAAACATTTCCAGGGCGAGAAACCGGAATCTATCGCCGACTTCTTCGATCTGGAGACGTTTCCGGGCCGTCGCGGCATGCGTCGCTCGCCGCAGGTGAATATGGAATTCGCGCTGATGGCCGACGGGGTGCCGATCGATTCGGTATACGCCGCGCTCGACACGCCCGCCGGCGTGGACCGCGCCTTCCGAAAACTGGATACGATCAAGGAATACATTGTGTGGTGGGAGGCCGGGGCGCAGCCACCGCAAATGCTGGCCGACGGGGAGGTGGCGATGACCACGGCCTATAACGGGCGCATTTTCAATGCACAGGTGCTCGAAAACCAGCCCTTTGTGGTGGTGTGGGACAGCCAGGTCTACTACACGGCGGGGCTGGGTGTCGTTGCCGGCACGCGCAACCTGGAAGCCGCGCGAAAGTTCGTCAGGTTTGCCACGAGTGCGGAGTCCCTGGCCGGTGTCGGCCGGTACATTGCATACAGTCCGACGCGCCGTTCGGCGATGGCGCTGATCGCGACGCACGCCGAGAAGGGCGTGGACATGATTCCGCACATGCCCACCAGCCCTGAGAACGTGAAACGCGCCCTGCGCAGCGACTGGGCGTGGTGGAGCGATCACCTTGACGAGATGAACGAGCGTTTCAGCGCGTGGCTGGCGCGCTGAACCAGCCGGTTACTCACGACCGGCTGCAGATTGTCGGAACGGATGACGAGGAGGAATCATTATGAAGGACGTATTAAGCAAGGTCGTTCGCATCGCGTCGCTGGCAGGACTGTCCTTTTTGACCGCCGGCGGAGCCGCCGCCGATGACCGTCCATTGACGGTTGTTTCCTGGGGCGGGTCCTATGCCCGCGCGTGCGTCAATGGGTACCACGAGACATTCACCGCCGAAACGGGCATTGCGATTAACCTGGAAGACTACAACGGCGGCCTGGCGCAGATTCGTGCGCAGGTGGACGTGGGCAACGTCTACTGGGACGTTGTGGACCTGGAGATTCCGGACCTGGTGCGCGGCTGCGATGAGGGTCTGCTTGAACCGATTGCCGTGGGTTCCCTCCCCGCGGGGGCGGACGGTACGCCCGCCGCGGAGGACTTCGTCCCCGGCACGCTGACTGACTGCGGGCCTGCAACGATCTTCTACTCGACAATCTACGCTTACAACAACGACAACATAAAGGGAGATAAACCGGCCACGATCGCAGACTTTTTCGATCTGGTGAAGTTCCCGGGGCGCCGAGGCATGCGCCGATCTCCACTGGTGAACCTGGAGTTCGCGTTGATGGCCGACGGCGTACCCATCGACTCCGTCTACGCCGCGCTCGACACGCCCGCGGGCGTGGAACGCGCGTTCCGGAAGCTGGACACGATCAAGGAGCACATCGTATGGTGGGAGGCGGGGGCGCAGCCGCCGCAAATGCTGGCGGACGGAGAGGTCGTTATGAGTACGGCCTACAACGGTCGCATCTTCAACGCGCAGGTGCTGGAAGACCAGCCCTTTGTCGTGGTGTGGGACGGTCAGGTTCTCGATACCGGCGGACTGGGCATTGTCGCGGGCACGCCCAACCTCGAAGCGGCGAGGAAGTTCGTCAACTTCGCCACAAGCGCGCGGGCCATCGCCGGTGTGGGCCGGTACATCTCATACAGTCCGACGCGCCGTTCGGCAATGGCGCTGATTTCGACGCATGCCGAAAAGGGCGTGGATATGAACCCGCACATGCCCACCAGCCCTCAGAACGTGAAGCGCGCCCTGCACAACAACTGGGAATGGTGGAGCGATCACCTGGACGAGATGAACGAGCGCTTCAGCGCCTGGCTGGCGCGTTGATTTGACGAAACAGGAGAGTGAAGACCATGGGCGAGGAGATTAAAATCGAAGAGGGCAGCGGCAACGTCTTTACAGACCTCGGCTTTGGTGAAGAGGAAGCCAAGGAGGAACTGCTCAAAGCGGAACTCGGTGCGGAAATCTTCCGGATTCTCAAACATCGGCGGCTGACTCAGACGAAGGCCGCAAGGATTATGGGCGTGAAGCAACCTGAGATCTCCAGGCTCAAGCGCGGCAAGTTTTCGAATTACAGCGTCGAAAGGCTGATGCGATTCCTCGAGCGCCTGAATTGCGAGGTGAGCATCCATATCAATTGGCCTGGGAACCAACGCGCCACGAAAGTCATTGCGGTTTAGATTCTTACAGTAAGGCGTCTACGCAAGATGCGTTCATGTTTGATAGTGCTGCTTGCATACGGTATGATGTTGTAGCCCACGCGCCGTATCCGCCGTTGCTGGCTCGTCGACAGCCCAGGAGCCGGATCGGATTTTGCTACTCCCGCTCAAGGGGGAGTGATTTGTTCATCACGCGTGCGCCCGCGTTCTCTGTCACCCATCTGGTTGCGGATGAGCAAAGCCAAGCCACGCTAGCTAATGATTCGCGCGATGCGGAACTGCACAGGTTTTAGCGGCTCTTGGTGTGCGCATTTGGTTAGTGACCACGAATGGAGGCAGCCAGATAAGGGCCGACGGTGGCCAATACTCCTGCACGTGAGATCAATCGCATTCTTGACGTCATTCGCTACTTTTCTTCTAGTTGTGGTCAGTTGCCGACCTTCTGGACAAGAACGAAAAGATCAATCCGAATCGGTTGATGCTCGAATCGACACGGTCATTGTCTTGGACACAATTGCAGTGGTTGACACGTTATTGGTAAAAGAGGTGATCGTGAAGCCAGTCGCGGTGGTCGATACCGTAGTAGTGGAAAAAAGGTCCGTAAAAAAGGTCGAAGTGCCTGCAGAAATTCCACAGCGCTACGTTATGGCCTGGGAAAGTCTCGTCGCCGAGTCGACGGCAGAACTTGCTAACGAAAAGACGTGCTTTTCTGGGATCGACAGCTTGGCCGTCTTCGTCACTCTAAACGAACATGCAAAGGATTTACTTTCCGAACAGCGTGCGAAAGAAAAAGTCGAACTTACGCTTAGGCGATACGATGTCCCATTGTCGGAATCGTCGAATCCCCTGATAGATTTCAAGATTGAAGCAGCATGGCAGGAAGATAAATCGGCTGCGGCTTTCACCATCAGCACAACGCTCTTGGAGGTCCTAATCATCTATAGAGGGAATGAACCATACAAGCGCGTCGTCGCGATATGGAATGATTTGCATTACGGTTATGTCGGCAGAAAAGGTGCAAGGGAGTTTCTGTTGCAATACATCGAGGAAAAGGCCGAACGAGAAGCGAATCTATACCTCGTAGCAAATTAAGTTTGGCGTTGTTGTTTTCGAAATAAGTCCGTCATTTGCGTAGTGCCGTGGTTTGTTTCGGACAGAGCTCTACCTGAAGCAGACACACATGATCTGCGTAGCTATTCTATCAGATTCGCAGAAGTCTCAAAAAAGGAAGTTTCGGTTAGAGGCATCTGAGAGGATCCTTAGACGCTACTTGGACTCTTTGCCGACCAAATCTTGGAGAGGCGCCTCGCTTTGATAAGTAGGGATCCATAGTAAATGCAGGAGGAGGCAGACTATGGGCGAGGACACCAAGGTCGAAACGGGTAACGGCAAAGTCTTAACAGACCCCAGTTTTGTTGATAAGGCAGCCAAAGAGGAATATACCCCTTATACGGCGGGTTTTGTGGTGTTTGGTTCAAGTTCGATGCTGAGAACGCTCAACCGGCCTATTGTACAGTCACATTGATGCAACAACACGTCTTAGAGGTCTGAGGCATCTCCTCGCAAGGGTTGAACAGAAGAACCAGGGAGGTTTGGATGAAGAGCAAACATGCGATGATTGGGGTGCTCTCAGCAGCAATCTTGGCGTCGGTGGCGGGCTGCAAGATTCATATCGACATCCCTGTCAAGATGAGTATGCTAAAGCCAGACGTGAGCGGGTCCGAAACTACCGAAGGCGATCCGCTCGTTTTCGGCACTGTACGCGCTGAAATCCCCTCATGCCATGACTTTAGCGACACGAGGAAGCCCTCCAGTTCGCTACTTGAGACGAAATCGAAAATTCCAACCATCTTCAATGACGCCGAGTTTAAGGAGTGCTACTCGAAGAATTTCGTCACATTTGCTGAATTCTCCATACCGATCGCTATTGACAAACACAAAGACGGTAAATATAGCCGAGATGATTGTATCAATGTCATTTCACTGGAAAACCAGGTTCTCTCGCTTGCTATACCACCTTCTATAAGGAACCAATTGCAGCTTTACACCGACCAAAGCTTCGCAATAGATAGCCTTGAGCCAGTCGTGTCGATATATTTGAAAAATGATATAGGAAGGGAGATAAAGGCGACCGTGGTTGGGATCTACGTGGACGACGAACCCATGAGCGATTACTTTTGCACGAGGTAAGACCGTCGTCATTAGGCTGTCCGATGACTGATTTCGCTATTAAGAATGGTGCGGTGTACTTGATCTTGATTCATGAATGAAACCAAGAAAAACCCACCAATCCCTACGTGGTGAACGGGTATCCGTACGAGACGTGCAAACCGAGATGAAGGTTCTCAAAGCACTTAATCTGAAAACTTAAAGAAATGGAAACCCAACAAAACCTCGCTCTCGATGACCCACACGCCCGCACGCAAAGTGAGGGACTGGACGTCGTCTACGCGAGCGCCAGCGGCTCGGAGAGATTCCACAGGGACTCCCTGTTCGGGGGCTTCACATCGATGCGTGCGCTGACGTATACGCCGAGCATACCGATGATTATGAGGCTGCTGAGGGACTACGACTACGAGGATTTCGAATGTATTTTCGGCCACAGCGGCATTCTGCCTCGTGACGCTGCCGATCTGCTTGGGTTCCAGGCCGTCGTGGACGAAAAGCTGAACAAAGGCTTCGTGGGTATCAAGGGTCTGTCCGAAGAACGGAAGAAATTCATCTATGATCGCGCTGTGGATGAATCCGCCCGTTTTTTTGTCGTCAAGGACACGATCGCGCACGCGAAGATTTACCTTCTGGAACGGGAGGGACTGCATCGGGTCGTTGTTGGCTCGGCCAACCTTTCGGAGACGGCGTTCTCGGGGCGGCAGGCCGAAACATTGATCGCGTTCGACAACGACGACGTTGCGTGGGACCATTATCGCCGGCAATATGGCGCGGTTCGCGACATCGCTTCGAGCAGAGTACCACTGCGCGAAAAGCCCATTCCGGCGGAACTCTTGCCAATAGAAGAGACGCCTGCACTGAAGGAGGCTGAGAGCAGCAACAACGGCGTGTCGATTTTCGTGCCGTCCGAAGAGGATGGCGAGCCCGAATACAGTGTGCCTCGAGTCCTGACGCAGGTTGAACACATCAAGCCGGCCCGCAGGCAGGCCCTGGCCGACATCCGGCCCGACAGAAAGGGTATAATTAAATTCACGTCGTCGATCGTCAGGCAGATGACGCGAATCCGCACGACCAGACATGAAAATGAGGGACCAAAGACGTATCTGTCATGCAACGGAGGTGTTTTCTCGCTCTCAGGCCAGGAACTCAGCCTTGACGTCGACCCGTCTCAAGTCAGGAGTGACGTCGCCGCCTGGTTAGAGTTCTTCGGCAATTATGAGAATGGCTTTGTAGGTGATATTGCCCGATTGCAGCGCGATTACTTCACATTCATGTGCTGGTTCTATTTCTCACCATTTATGTGCGACTTGCGAAATGCCGCCCTGCGGCGGAGTCGTTTCAGTTTCGACCAACCGATGTTCGCGGTGCTCTACGGGCAAAGCAATTGTGGAAAGAGCAGCCTGATCGAAACGCTGATGGCGTCGATGTTTTCTCATCCCCGAATCGTCGAGACGCAGTTTTTCACGCGAAGCAACCTTCGTGGGTTGCAGGAATCCTATAGGCGATTTCCGGTGGTCTTCGATGACGTAACGCGCGACCGATTCAGCCGGCACGCTCCCGAAATTATCAAAGATGAGACCATCACCTATTCTGAGTACCCGTGTTTTGCGCTTTCCATGAATGCCGATGCTCGAAGCTTTCTTCCGGAAATCGTAAAACGATGTCTCATGATCTATACGAGGACGTCTTTGCCGGGTGACGATCCCACGGCCCGGCGAAGACTCCAGAGGTCAGTCGCATCTATTCGCGAAAGGCTGAGTACTGAGCTCTACCAGTCGTATCTGAAGCATATGCTATCGGAAATGGATGAACTGCTCAAGTCTGGAGGTAGGGAAGGCGATGAAGTGGACGCACTTGAGCTGTCATCATCTGTCCTGTGCCGTATCTTCCAGGAGAACCTGCCTCCAGGCGTCGTAATGCCCGCCTGGTGTTCTCCGATGACCTTAAGTGAGTATCAGGAACGGGCATTTGAAAGGCCTCGCCTCATACTCGCGAACCTGCTGCACTTTGACAAATACAGTCGCGAACGCAAGCCGCCATCCGGCAGTTGGACCCTCACCGGGGACACGGTGATCATTGCGGCGGACATTATGGCATCGAGCCGGATGAAAAGCGATATTCCAGACTGGATCCTGGACGATACCGCCAGCGTAGCGGACCAGATCGTACTGAAACGCGACCGGCTGGAATCGTTCCTGAATCGGCGGGTGAGGCGCCCGAGTCGTTGGCTGAGGTTTCTCCGAGACTGAAGCAGGCTTTGTATATTTCGGGATGCCCCGCGTGGTCGGCAGGATTGCGAATAAATCTCCGTGTCTCGTCGATGGTGTTTTAGCCTTGATTCGTCGTCTTTCGTGGACGTTAAATCGAATATGTGCAAGTTGATTAAGACGATTAGGCAGCGGATTACCAGGATACACCAAGTCTCTGGACGTGAACCGAAACTCCATTCACATGTACGACCTCAGTACCCCGTTTTCGCACCGACACCTTCTGTGCCTTTTGTGCTTTTTGTGGTAAATTGACGGTTGTCTTTTTCGAATTGAGATTAACCAGTGAGTAGGGGGATGCGATGCCCCAGGATCGCAAACTCAGGATCGCGCAGGTGGGATGCGGCAGCCGGGGACTGGGCGTGCGGCTGCCCGCGATCCGCATGATGTCGGACGTGTTCGAACTGGCGGCCGTATGCGACGTGGACGAGGGGAAGGCGCGGTCGGTCGGCGCGGAATTCGGGGTGCCCGCCTATTCGCGGGTCCAGGACCTGGCGGCGAATGAAGACCTCGACGTCGCGGCGATCAGTACGCCCGGCGATTCGCACCACGCCGTCGGCGCGTACCTGGCTGAGCGCGGCGTGAATCTGATCGTGGAAACCCCGATCTCCCCAACGCTGCAGACTGCCGACGTCCTGATCGAAGCCGCTAGACGCGGCGGGGTGAAATTGGAGGTGGCCGAGCAGTTCTGCAGGGAACCCATGCACCTGATGAAACGCATGGCGATCGAGGCCGGGCACATCGGGGATGTCCTGCGGGTGTTCTCCCTCTTTCAGACCGGCGGCTACCACATCGTGAGCAACGTCCGTGCGATGGCGTGCGATTCCGAGGCCGTGCGCGTTACCGGCCTGGCGATGAATTCGCCGATTCCCAGGGTAAACGTAAGCGACATCCGGCAATACGAAACGGAATCCTGGACGATGGATCTGGTCGAGTTCGCGAACGGCGCGCTGGCCGTGATGTCCTACTCTTCCATGTATCACGGGCAGGCGCTCGGACGCAAGAGCCAGACGTTGTTTCAGGTCGACGGCACCACCGGGACGATTGTCGAGGATGACGTGCATACCACCACGGAAGCGCAGCGTCTGAGTGGCGGGCGAGCCACTGTCTGTCCCATCAGGACGGAGACGCGCGAAGTGGACGGGACGCACGTGCTGGACCGGATGGTGGTGGAAACCGACCCGCCGGTGGTGTGGCTGAATCCGTGGCCGCAGTACCGGACGTCTCCCCGCGGGCTGGCGATCGTGGAGGAGATGGACAGTATTGCAAGGGCGGTACTGGACGACGTTCCGACGCGATATGATGGATACAGGGCGCGGAAGGATATCGAGATCGAACTGGCGGTGGCCGAATCCGGGCGGCTGGGAGGGAAGCCGGTGGACCTGCCATTGCGGGAACCCACGTCGCGGGAAACGAGGCTGCTTGAACGCTTCTCGCGGGAATACGGGTGCGATCCGTTCGACGTGGAAGCGTGCGTGGACGTGTTCTTTCCGAAGCGTTAGCCAACGCCCCGGAAACGCCAGGTTTCGGAGATTACGTTATGGGCAAAGGACGCACATTCGCTTCCGAGACGAGAAGACTGACGGACGAGAGAACGGGTGCATCGATCCGTCAGATGACGGATCATCCCGCCATCAGTCACAATCTGTACTTTTCGAACCCGTCGTGGACGCCGGACGGAAAGACCATTGTATTTACCTCGTATCGCTCCGGGAAACCCGACCTCTTCAAAATGGACGAGGCGGCCGGCACGATCACGCAGTTGACCGATACGGAAGGGTTCGGGGGCTTCGCCGCCTGCCCTTCGCGAGACGGGCAGAGGGTATTCTACAATGCGGGCGGACAGGTACGCGCCGTAGACTTAGACACGTTCGAGGAGTCGGTTCTCGCCGATTTCGGGCGCGGAAGCGCGGGCGGATGCAGTCTTTCGTCAGACGGCGCGCGCCTGGTGACCTCATGGCACCGTGATGGAGCGTCGGCGGTGGTCGCGGTGGAGACCGACGGGTCCGGATTCCGCGTGGTGTGCGAACCGCCCCGCGCCGTCGGCCACGTTCAGGTCTGCCCGGTCGACCCCGACCTGATCCTGTACTCGAGCGACGTGAATCAACGCATGTGGGAAGTAAGGATTGACGGGAGCGCGGAACGCGCGCTGTTCGTACACGACAGGTCGGTCTGGATAACGCACGAGACCTTTCTGGGGCACTCCGATGAAGTGATGTTCGTGCATTGGCCGTTTGCCCTGCGGGGTATCGGAGTGGGGGAGGACGAAGACAGGACCATCGCTTCCTTCAACGCCTGGCATCCTTCGCCCCGGCGGGACGGATCCCTCATTGTGTGTGACACCACGTGTCCCGATATCGGGCTGCAGCTGATCGACCCCGGGACCGGAGCGCACGAAACCCTGTGTTTTCCAGGCAGTTCGAATGGGGGAACTCAGTGGGCGAAGACGGTCCCCGAGGATGACGACAAGACCAGGCCCGAAACGTACGGACCCCAGTGGTCCCATCCGCACCCGTCGTTCAGCCCTGACGGGAAACGGGTCATCTATACCTCGGACCGGACTGGCGTCAGCCAGATCTACGTCGTGGTTGTGCCCGGTCGGGTCACGCCCTGAACGTAAAGGGCAAGCCGGCGTCGATACGTGGGATTCTGCAAAAAACGCTTGACTCCCGATGCGCAAACCTGTAGATTTGCGCTCTGCCCTTGTCTTGAATTATCCTCATTAAAATAAAGAAGATATGAATAACCGATTCCGACTGCGTGGAGGCCGGGAGCGGATATGCCTTCCGGCGGGCTTCTTGCGGGTGTGGACGGCAGGCGCGCGCCGCGACGTGCAGGGGCGGACCCCTTCGAAACGGGCGTTCAGAATTTCGGAACCCGGATTCGGTTGAAGTGTTGTCTAATAAGAAGCTGTATTAGAATTGCCGGTGAGTTCCCGAGCGCGAGCGAAAAGGTGTCGGTCCAGGCGGGCGAATTCGCCCCTATCTAAAGATAAGGGTGGATTCGACCAACGCAGACCGACGCGTTTGCAGCCGCGCGAAGACCGCTGGGAATTTTAATACAGCTTCTAAGGAAGGAGCGGAATTTCAGAATGATCCGGTGGACTTGGGTTCTCGGAATGGCGGCCTCCCTTCTCCTCGGGTGCGCCCGCGAGTCCGCGGACGAGCTATTTTCAAAAGGCGAGGCGGCGACTCACAAAGAGGAAACCTATTCACAGGCGGAAGCGCATCTCAAGAAATTCCTGGATTTTTATCCGGATGATCCAAGGGCGGACCTCGTGCTTCACGCGCTGGCGCGCGTGCTCCTGAATCGCCATAAATTCGACGAGGCCATCGAGTCTTACGAGACGCTGGTTCGGCGATTCCCTGAAAGCCGGTATGCCGACCAGGCCCAATTCATGGTTGGCTACGCCTACGACCTCCAGGGTAAGTTTGAAAAAGCCCGCGAAGCGTATCAGAAAGTCATCGATATGTTTCCGAAGTCGGAATTGTACGATGATGCCGCCATTTCAATCCGGAATCTCGGAAAGCCGCCCGAGGAGTGGTTTCCCGTCGATTCGACCTCGGCCACTGGCATAAACTGAACAGGAAACGGGTGTGGCGTGTTCGGAACGAGTTTCATGCCGCCGCGCCCGAATCGAGTTCACTCACCGATTCAAGCTGTCAATCAGTTCGTGAAGCCATGGTTTCTCATCATTTCTCCAATACAACCCGGCCGGACGGTATCCGTTTACATGGAATCCGTCCGGTGTTCTTTTTCATTTGGCTTTCCGGGATTCAAAGATGATGATCGCAGCCGATATACAGCAACTGAACGATGAAGTGGAACGTGAGAGCGCGTTTGTCCAGCGTCTGACGGGCGAGGTGGGCAGGGTCATCGTAGGTCAGCAGCACATGGTTGAAAGGCTGTTGATCGGGCTGCTGTGCAACGGCCACGTGCTGCTCGAAGGCGTGCCCGGTCTGGCAAAGACGCTGACCATTACGACGATGGCGCGGGTAATAAAGGCCTCGTTCAGCCGAATTCAGTTCACACCCGACCTGTTGCCCGCGGATCTGATCGGCACCATGATCTACAACCAGGCGACCGGTGAATTCGTGCCCAAGAAGGGTCCGGTCTTCGCGCAACTCGTGCTCGCAGACGAAGTAAACAGGGCGCCCGCCAAGGTCCAAAGCGCCATGCTCGAGGCGATGCAGGAGCGCCAGGTGACCATCGGAGACCGGACGTTTCGTATGGACGATCCGTTTCTCGTCCTTGCCACGCAGAACCCCATAGAACAGGAGGGGACCTACCCCCTTCCCGAGGCGCAGGTGGACCGCTTCATGATGAAGGTCCGGGTTACCTATCCGCGGCGTGAGGAGGAACGTGAAATTATCGACCGGATGGGGAGCGGGGATCCCCCCGCGGCAAACCAGGTGGTCCGTCCCGAAGATATCATCCGGGCGCGCGGGGTCGTCGACCGTGTGTACGTCGACGACAAGATCAAGGACTACATCGTGGACCTGATGCTGGCGACCAGGGATCCGGCGGCCTTCGGGATTCACGATCTCAACGCCCTGATCGAATACGGGTGTTCGCCGCGTGGCTCGATCTTCCTGACCCGCGCCGCCAAGGCCCACGCCTTTCTGAGGCGCAGGGGTTACGTGACGCCGGAGGACGTGAAAGCCATGGGCCTGGACATCCTCCGCCATCGGGTGATTGTGACTTACGAGGCCGAAGCCGAGGAAGTCGATTCGGAGGAAATCGTCCGCCGGATATTCGACCACGTCGAGGTGCCGTGACGCGATGATTCCCGCCGAAATACTCAAGAAAGTGAGACGCATCGAATTGCGCACGAGGTACCTGGTCGACACCGTGTTCTCCGGAGAGTACCATTCCGTCTTCAAGGGGCAGGGGATGGCGTTCGCGGAGGTGCGGGAGTACCAGTTGGGAGACGACATCCGGTCGATAGACTGGAACGTCACCGCCCGGATGGGACATCCCTTCGTCAAAGTGTTCGACGAAGAACGCGAACTGACGGTGATGTTGATGGTGGACGCCAGCGCATCCGGTGACTTCGGTACGGTCTCGCAGATGAAGGGGGAAATCGGGGTCGAGATTTGCGCCCTGCTGGCATTCTCGGCCATACAAAACAACGATCGTGTGGGCCTGATCGTCTTCACGGACGACGTGGAAGTATTCATCCCGCCCAAAAAGGGCAGGATGCACGTGCTGCGCGTGATCCGTGAGTTGTTGTACTTCAGGCCCCGTCGTCGCGGCACGGACATTGGCGCGGCGCTCGACTATCTCAACCGGGTCAACAAGCGGAAGAGCGTGGTGTTTCTCGTCTCCGACTTTCTGGCGTCCGGCTATGAGGCCGCATTGCGGGTGTCCGGAAAGCGGCACGACCTGATCGCGGTTGTGCTCCAGGACCCGAGGGAACGTGAATTGCCGGACGTCGGACTCGTCGAGTTGGAAGACGCTGAAACAGGCAGAGAGATACTGGTGGACACATCCGACCGGGAGTTCCGCTATCTCTTCAGGCAGCTGAACGACAGGGCGGAGAAACGGCGGGACCGGGTGTTCCGTTCGGTCGGCATCGACCGTGTCGATATTCATACAGAGGAGACGTACGTGGACGCGCTGATGCGTTTCTTCCGTAAACGGGCGCAACAGATCGCGGCATAGCAGCCCGGATGGTCTCTTTCAACGGCCTGATAAGGAGGCGGTTGTGATCGAGGTCGATCATTTAACCAAGCAGTACGGGTCGCTCGTTGCGGTCAAGGACCTGACATTTACGGTCGAAAAGGGGGAGGTGGTCGGATTCCTCGGTCCCAACGGTGCGGGCAAGACCACGACCATGCGCATTCTGACGTGTTATCAGCCTGCTACGATGGGGACCGCCCGCGTGGCCGGATTCGACGTCTTCGACGAACCGATGGAGGTCAAGCGGCGCATCGGGTACCTGCCGGAGCATCCGCCTGTCTACAGCGACATGTACGTGCGGTCGTATCTGGATTTCGTGGCGCAGATCAAGGGCGTGCCGAAAAAGGACCGGAGGCCGCGGGTGGACTCCGCGATGGAACGGTGCGGGATAGCGGATCGGGCGAAACAGCTGATCGGCCAGTTGTCAAAGGGCTATCGCCAGCGTGTGGGTATCGCCCAGGCCATTCTGCACGATCCGGACGTCATTATCCTGGATGAGCCGACGATCGGACTGGACCCCAACCAGATTCAGGAGATACGCCGGTTGATCCGCGGATTGGGCCGGGAACACACGGTGATTCTGAGCACGCACATATTGCCCGAAGTGGAAATGACCTGCGATCGCGTGATCATCATCAACAGGGGTCAGATCGCGGCGGTGGATACGCCGCAGAACCTCACGGCGCGGGCGTCGGGCAACCGGCGGTATTACGTGGCGGTATCGGGCGACCTGAATGCGGCCGCGGACGCCATCGGTGGCGTCCCGGGTGTGGTTGGCGTCGGGCATGCAAGCGAAGACCGGGCATTGGAGGTCGACGTTTCCGGCGATTCCGACATGCGTCCGGCGATTGCGGCCAGGCTGGTGGAACGGGACCTGGGGCTGGTCGAATTGAGGCCGATAACGGCGAGACTGGAGGACATATTCCACGAATTGACGACATCCGAGGAGGAGAGCCCCTGATGGGAAATATCGCCGCGATTTTCCGGAAGGAAATGCGTTCCTACTTCGGGTCCCCGATCGCCTACGTGGTTGCGACGGGTTTCCTGGTGATGATGGGATATCTCTTCCAGAACGAGATCGTGGAGTTTCGGGCGAAGTGCCTGAATTATACGTTTCAGCATCAGGAGCATGGCGTCGATCCGCCGAACGTGAACGAGGACGTCGTGTTTCATTTCTTCCTGAGCCAGTGCCTCGTCTGGCTGGTGGTGACGCCAATGCTGACGATGCGGCTGTTCGCGGAGGAGAAAGGTTCCGGAACGATTGAACTCCTGATGACGTCGCCTCTGACCACGTGGCAGGTCATACTCGGCAAATTCGCGGCCTGCCTGGGTCTGTACGTCATCATCGAACTGCTGCTACTTTCATTGATCATCGTGGTCTCGTTTTACGGCGACTTGAACTGGGCGCGGGTACTCTCCGCGGGCGCCGCGATCCTGCTGCTGGGCGGGTCGTTTATCAGCGTGGGCATTCTGGCCTCCTCGCTCACGGACAAACAGATCGTCGCCGTGGTCATCGCGTTCGTCCTCCTTCTTCTGCTGTTCGTCGTCCGGTATTCGCCCGAGCTTATCGGGCGCGAGTGGGCAACCGTTCTCTTCTATCTGTCGCTGATCGATCACACGAGGGATATGGCGCGCGGCGTGGTCGACAGCAGCGACGTGATTTTCTTTCTGACGTTCACGTTCTTCTTTCTGTTTCTAACGCACGCCGCGCTTGAATCGCGCCGCTGGAGGCGATAGAGCATGACCGGTTTCTTCAGGGCCCGCTGGGTGAGGTACGGTTCGAGTACACTCGTGGCGGTTCTTGCGCTGCTTGCGATCATGGTTGCGATCAACTATCTCGCAACGCGCTATCACCACCGGATTGACGTGACCGAGGGGGGAATGCACAGCCTGTCCGATCAGACCGCGACGCTGCTGGACTCTCTGACGACGGATGTGCACGTTCTGGCGTTTTTCCACGAAACCGACCCGGAAACCGCCGGATTCAAGGAAAGACTCGAGGCCTACGCCTACCACTCCGGGCGATTCACCTTTAAAATGGTCGATCCGGCGGTACATCCCGGTGAAGCCAGGCGATACGGGGTGGGCAAACCGCGCGTCTCGGTGGTGTTGTCCGATGCACGGGAGGAACGGGTTTTCGGAACCGAGGAGAATCATCTGACCAATGCGGTGGCCAAAGTCGTTCGGAAACGTGATAAAACCGTCTATTTTTCGACCGGGCACGGAGAACGGACGCTGAAGGCGCCGGAAGGGGATTTCATCCGCGTCGGGCAGGCGCTGCGTGATGCCGGGTACGGGGTTCGGGACACCCTTGTCCTGGATGCCGGGAAGGGCGTGCCGGCGGATTGCGACCTGCTGATCGTGGCCGGACCGACGGCTGCTTTCTCCCGGGTCGAAGCGGATTCGATCCGCAACTATCTCGCCGGTGGCGGTTCCGGGTTGTTCATGCTCGACCCGGCCGGCGAAACGGGTCTCGAGTCGCTGCTGGCGGGATGGGGTATACAAGTCAACAACGACTACGTGCTGGGTTGGGGACCGGGAGACCCCACGATGCCGGGCTCGGTCTGGTACGCACGGCATCCGGTTACGGAAAAACACCGCAGCCGCAATCTGAGGACCTTCTACAGAATCGCGCGTTCCGTTGCCCGTCGCGAACACACCACCGGTATACAGGTTCAGGATCTGGTGACGACCCATCCGCGCGACAGCTGGCGGGAAGAGAGGCTGCCCGACGCTTCGCCGGTCTTCGATCCCGGGCGGGACCTGCAGGGCCCGGCGTCCGTCGCGGTCGCCGCGCTCGACAGACCGAAATTTCGTCGTTTTCCATCCGACGTGGGACTGCGGAACACCCGGATCGTCGTCTTCGGAGACTCTGACTTTGCGGGCAACGAGTTCTTCGACACGGTAGGCAATGGAGACCTGTTCATGAACGCGGTGAGCTGGCTCATGGAAGAGGGAGATCTCATCTCCATCCGGCCCAAGATGTGGGCCTTCAGGGGCGTCGTGATGACGGCAGAGGACCTCCTGTGGCTTTCATGGCTCTCCATTGTCGTCATTCCGGCCATACCCGTCGTTGTCGGGATCGGCGTCTGGCGCAGGCGGCGCTGACGCCCGGCCGCGAACCGGTATAAACAGCAGCACGGCAGGTAATTTGCATGAATCTAAAGACGACAGGTGGTCTCGTGCTGCTTCTGGCGGTGCTGGCCGGTTTTGTCTACTTTTACGAAATCCGGGGCGCGGACGAGCGTTACATGGCCCGTGTCAGGGCGGGACGCCTGCTGGACCTGAAAGAAGGCGCGGTCAGCGCACTGACGGTTCACCGGGGCGACACAACCATCGTCATGCGGAAATCGGAAAACACGTGGCGAATTCTGCAACCCGTTGCCACGGGCGGCGACCGCGGCGAAATCGTTGGATTGATCCGGACGTTGCGGTTCCTGGACCTTGAGCGTGTCGTGGCGGACAGCGTCCGCATCGCGAGGGGCGAGGCCCGTCTCTCGGACTTCGGCCTCGACAGACCGAATCTCGCACTGGCGATCACGCAGGCGGACCGGGTGGATTCGCTCTTCTGGGGCGATCGAAGCCCGACCGGACGGTACGGTTACGTCAGGTGGTCCGGTCATCCCGGAATACTCGCGGTTGGCGCCCCGTTCAGGTTGAGATTGGAAAAGGGGCTGTTTCAACTGCGTGACAAGCGGGTCGCGGACTTCAATCCGGAAACCCTCCGGAAGGTCGAAATAGCCCGCAGCGATGCCCGTGTCGTCGTCGAGAAACTTGCGGACGAATGGCGCCTGACGTTTCCGGTCAACGACCGCACCGACGAGGACGAGGTCCGAAAGCTGATCAACAGGCTGCGAACCGCCGAATTCACGCGAGTTGTCGAGGAGGAATCCCGGGAGCGCGGTCAATTTGGACTGGAGAAACCGACGCTTACGGTATCGGTATACGATGGAGACCGTGAGCGGAAAAAGACCATAATGATCGGACGCAGGAAGGAAGGGCGCCGGTTTCCGCCGTTTTTCGCGGCATTTTCGGGCAGTCCCATGGTTTTCCTGGTCGACTCGACCTTTGTCGCGGATATCAGAAAGACATCCTCGGACCTGAGATTCAAGCGTATCTTCGGGTTCGATGCCTCAGGAGTCGACAGGTTGAAGCTGGCGTACCGGGACCGCGTCGTGGAGTGTGTCAGGGATGGGAACGGGAACACGTGGGAGGTGCTGCAGCCAAAGCTTCATATCGTTCTGGAACATCGTATAAAACATCTCTTTCGCACCATTGAACTGCTCGAAGCCGAAGAATTCGTGGCGGAGGAGCTGAAATCGCCAGAGGCATTCGGATTGGATCGCCCGGCATTGGAGGTCACCGCCTGGCGCGGTGGCGCGACCGTGCAGAAACTGACGATCGGCGAAAGGGACGGCGAGGTGTACGCACGGGGCCACCGCCGTACCCAGGTCGCCCGAATCGATCACAAGGTCCTGACGAAACTGAAGCTCGAGCTCGTTTCCGTTCGACCGGACGCAGCCCGCCCGGATACCATTAAATCACCGCTTGGCGGGGCAGTGCGGATGCGATGAAGGTGGCCGACGGAATATGGCCCGGATTTTGAGAAGCTGTCTTAAAATTCCCAGCGGTCTTCGCGCGGCTGCAAAAGCGCCGGTCGGCGTTGGTCAAACCCACCCGTATAGACAAATATGGGCGGATTTTCCCGCCTTGACCGCCACTTTTTCGCTCGCGCTCGGGAACTCACTGGTAATTTTAAAACAACTTCTTCTGATATCGGCGTGGATAGGCGCCTGGAGTCTGGCGGCGCCACTATCCGGCACGGAAGCCGAAGTTCTATTCGAAGCCACGGTAAACCGGGATACCCTGACGCTGGGCGATCCCGTTCTTCTGAACTTACGGATCAGGCGCGAGTCGGGGGACGCCGTCGCGCTCGTACGGAACGAGGATTTCCTCGCACCGTTCGAGGTGCGTCGCCAGGTGCCGCCGGTGGTTCGGGAGGCGCCCGGAGGCGGTGTGGAGGAGACACAGGCCTTCGAACTTGCCGTGTACCGTTTGGGGGTGATCGAAGTTCCGTCCCTGATACTCCGGGTGCGGACGGCCGGCGGCGACTCCGGGCTAATCACTTCCGAGCCGATTCCGGTTGTGGTACGCGGCGTCATGCCGGCGGGAATGTCGGATATCCGGGATGTGAAGCCTCCGGTCGACATCGAGGCCAGAATACCCCCGTGGTTCTGGTTCGTTGTTGCCGCCCTGGCCGGTCTCGTGGCCGCGGCAATCTGGCTCTGGCGCCGGCGACGGAGCAAGCCCGTGATCGAAACGCCGCCGCCGATTCACTGGCCCGACGAAGTCGAGAAGATTCTGCGGATGCGACTCCTGGAAAACGGCGAGTACAAGCGCTATTACAGCCTGCTTTCCGAGGTGATGCGCAGGTACCTGGAGGATCGGTTCCGGGTTGACGCCATGGAGTGTACCACGCACGAACTCGTGCATGACCTCGAACGGGTGGCGGTTGGGAAAGCGGAGCTATCGGCGCTCGACGGGCTGTTGTCGGTGGCGGATCTGGTAAAGTTCGCGAAGCTTCGACCGCAAGATGAGGTTGCAACGAAGGCCGCGGAGGCGGTTCTGGATCTCATGCGGCGGCTGGACGCGCAGCATCGGCCCGGTGGCGACCGGACGGAGAATGCGGCGCCTGCGGTAGTGACGGCATGATTGAGTTCAAGGATCCGGAATGGCTCTTCGCCCTGGTTCTGGTGCCGTTTCTGATCTATCGATACGTACGCCGGCAACGGCAGAAGCAGGGCAGCATTCGTTTTCCGGACCTGGGGTTAATCGGCCGGATTCCGCCGTCGGCAGTACTCAAGCTGCGCCACGGCCTGATTGCGCTGCGCTGTCTGGCGTTGGTAATCCTTATTATCGCGCTGGCGCGTCCGCGTTCCGGGCGGGAAGGGAGAGAAATCCTGACCCGCGGAATCGATATCGTACTCGCCCTTGACGTCTCCGGCAGCATGGCCTACAAGGATCTGGACCAGCAGAGGAAGTCCAGGTTGCAGGTCAGCAAGGAGGTCGTGAGCCAGTTCGTGCAGGGCCGGGTCAACGACCGGCTCGGCCTCGTCGTGTTTGCGGGCGAGAGCTATACCCAGTGTCCGCTCACACTCGACTACGGGATCTTCCTCAGCTTTTTGGAGGAGGTCCGGCTCGCGGACGAGTCCTGGGACGGCACGGCCATCGGGACCGGCATCGTCACGGCGGTAAACCGCCTGCGCCGGTCGCAGGCGAGCAGCCGCGTGGTCATCCTGTTGACGGACGGTGTGAACAACAGGGGAGAGGTGGACCCGGTTACCGCCGCAAGGGCCGCACAGGCCGTGGGCATTCGAATCTACACGATCGGGGCGGGAAGCAGCGGCGTGATCGTGACCGGGCAGGGCCTGCTACAGCAGCGGGTTCGCGTTGAAATCGACGAAGAGACCCTGAAGGAAGTCGCCGAAATCACGGGCGGCCTTTACTTCCGCGCGACCAGCGAGAAGAAGCTCGCAGAGATCTACCTCGAAATCGGCGAGATGGAAAAGACCGAGATCAAGACACGCGACTACGTCGACTACTCCGAGTTGTTCACGGTATTCCTCTGGCCGGGTCTCGTCCTGCTGGGCGTCGAACTGATCCTGGCGAACACGAGGTTCCGGAGGATTCCGTAGGATGCGTTTCGGCGACGTTCAGGCATTCTGGTTCCTGTTGACCGTGCCCGCGGCTATTCTGTTATTTGCAAGCGCCTTTCGAAAAAGGCGCCGGGCACTCGCCCGTTTCGGAAGTCCGGAACTGATGCGGAAGCTGACGGCGGCCACGAGTTGGAAGCGGCAGTGGGTAAAGGCGGCGTTGACGGTCGTCGGACTCGTCTTTCTGGTTCTGGCGCTGGCGCAGCCGAGATACGGGATGCGGCTCGAACTGCTGCACCGTAAGGGCGTGGATGTCATAGTGGCGCTGGATACGTCGCTGAGCATGCTGGCGGAAGACATCCGTCCGAATAGACTGACGCGCGCACGCCTGGAAATCGAGTCCTTTATCGACAGGCTGGAAGGCGACAGGATCGGTCTGGTCGCGTTTGCGGGCCGCAGCTTTACGCTCTGCCCGCTGACCCTTGACTATGGCGCCGCCAAGCTGTTTCTGGACTCGATCGACACGGATATAATACCCGTGAAGGGAACGGCCATCGCCGAAGCCATTCGCGCGTCGACCCGGGCATTCGGCAGCGAGGACCGCAAGTACAAGGTCACGGTGCTGATCACGGACGGCGAAGACCACGCGGACGATCCGGTCGAAGCCGCGAAAGAGGCTGCGGAAGCCGGGGTGCGCGTATTCGCTGTGGGGGTGGGGACGCCTGGCGGAGAGTTGATCCCGGTAAGACAGAACGGAAGGACGGATTTCTTGAAGGACGGCCGGGGGAATTACGTCAAGTCGCGCCTGGACGAAGCGAGTCTGCAACAGGTCGCCGGCGTGACCGACGGGGTCTATATCCGGTCACAGGCGGGTGGTGTGGGCATGGACAGGGTTTACGAAGAAATCTCACAGATGGAGAAGAAGGAACTGGGATCGCGGAAATACACGCAGTATAAACACCGGTTCCAATGGCCGCTCGCCGTCGCCGTGGCCTGTTTTGCCTGCGAGGCGATGTTGTCGGACCGCAGGAGGGTGCGAACGAGATGGCGTGGGCGGTTTCAGTAGCCCTGGCCCGGAATTTACCGGAGTGTGCACCGTGTATCGATATCTGATCGGACTCGTCGTTGTTCCGCTTCTCGGCTTCACATTTCTGGACCCGGCGGCGGACAAGAACAGGCTGGGCAACCGCATGTTCCACGAGGGCAGGTTCGAGGAAGCGCTCGAATACTACCGCGAAGCCCAGGTGGAGAATCCCGGGGCGCCGCAACTTCGGTTCAATGCGGGCGATGCTTACTTCAAAAAGAACGCCTATAAGGATGCCCTGCAGGAGTTCGAACAGGCGCTGAAGAGCAGGGACCCCTCGTTTCTCGCGAGGGCGTATTACAATGTGGGCAACGTCCACGTCCGCCAGCAGAACCTGCAGCAGGCGGCCGAAGCCTACAAGCGGTCGCTGGCTTTGCGGCCGGACGACCTGGACGCCAAGGTGAATCTGGAATGGGTCCTGGAAAAAATGCGGGAGCAGGAGAAGAATCAGGAGCGCGAACAGGAGCAAGGTGAAAATAAAGAGGGTGATCAGGAGCAGAATGAAGAAGCCAATGAGCCGGACGAAAATAAGCCGGACGACGAAGGGAATCGGGAACAGCCCGATCCAAACGCCGGCGACAATCGTGATCCGAATCAGAAAGGCCGGGAGAATCCGGACCATGGACAGCGCCCGCAGCCGGAAGACCCCGCCGGGCAGCAGAAGAGTCAACAGTCGTCGCTATCGGAGTCACCGGCCGGTTCATTGAGTCGGGAAGAGGCCGAACGCCTGCTGGACGCGATGAAAGACAGGGAAACGAAGTCCCAGAAATACCGCCGTTTGCGTGTTTACGGCAAACGGTACAAGGGTAACGAGTGGTAGGAATGTCACGCGCGACCGCCTGTGTCTGTCTATTCGTCCTCCTGGTTTCGCGCGGTGTCGCGCTGGCCGATTCGCCGCGTCTTCACATGTCGGTGGACCGTACGCGCGTGGAGGTGGGCGAACAGGTCACGCTGACGGTAACGTTAACGGCCGGCGGAGACGTCCCCTCGCCGGAACTGCCGGTTCCGGAGGCCTTCGACGTTGTCGGGCGTTCGTCCTATACGACCCAGGAACTCAACATTACGAACGGCCGGGTCGTAACCACGCGAAACAACTCATACGTATACACCGTGACGGCGAGGCGCGAGGGCAGTTTCGTGATCGGCCCGGCGCACGTGATGCATGAGGGTAGGCGTCACGAATCGTCGAAGGTTCGGGTGAATGTCCTGAAGCGCGGCGGGGCGCCGCGCACGCGCCCGGTGCCGGCGCCGGGACAGAACTCCGGCGATTCGGATGTGGATGAATTGAAGGATGACCTGTTCGTTGCAACCACGGTAGATAAGAAAAAGGTATACGTGGGAGAGCAGGTGACCGTTACGTATAAGCTCTACACACGCCGGACACTCCGCAATATCAGCTACGGCCGCCTGCCCGCCTATACCGGTTTCTGGTCGGAAACCCTGTTTGACGCGCAGCGCGCCAGTTTTGACCGCGAGGTCCATAACGGCCGCGAGTTCGACGTGATGCTGTTGAAGACGATGGCGTTGTTTCCGACCGCGTCCGGAGTACAGTCGCTTGACGCGCTCGAAGTGGTCTGCCAGATTCAGGAGCGCACGCGTCGCAGAAACCTGTTCGATATGGATGATTTCTTCGGATTCGGCGCCGGCCGGGAAGTGCGCGCGCGATCCGAAGAGGTGAAGATCGAAGTCTCCCCCCTGCCCGCGGGCGCCCCCGCCGGGTTCAGCGGCGCGGTGGGCCGGTTCGACGTATCGGTCGAGGCGTCGCCCGCAGACGTCCGGACGGGAGATCCGATCGCGGTGAAGGTAAAGGTGCGAGGGACGGGTAATCTGAATGCCGTGGGCGAACCCATTCGTCCAGAAGGGGACGCGTTCAAGTTCTACGACCCGAATTCAACCGTAAGCACCGGAAACTCGGATGGACGAATCGGCGGCGAAAAGACGTTCGAATACGTCGCGATTCCCAACCGGGCCGGAAGCGCGAGGATCGGTCCTTTTCTGCTGGTTTACTTCGACCCTGAGAAACAACGATATCGGACGGCGAGTTCGCGTGTGGTTTCGGTGAACGTAAACCAGGGCAGGCGGCAGGCCGCTTCCGGGGCGGTGATGAGCCGGAGAGAGATCGAAATGCTCGGCCGGGATATTCGTCATCTGAAGCCGGATCTCGGACATCTGGAAGATCACGCCAGGCCGATTTTCAGGAGCACATGGTTCTGGACCGTTCAGCTGGTGCCCGTCCTCGGTTTTTTCGGCATATTTGCATACAAGCGCCACCGGGACCGGCTCATCGGCGACGTGGCTTATGCCCGAAGAAGGCGTTCGGGCCCGGAGGCCAGGAAACGCCTCACGCGGGCGCGAAAGCGACTCCAGGAAAAAGACGGCGTGGCGTTCTACGTCGAAATCGACCGCGCCCTGGCGCAGTTTCTGGCCGACCGATTGAACCTGCCGGTTGCCGGCGTGACCCGCGAGTCGGCCGCGCGGGCGCTTCGCGTACAGGACGTCCCTGATCCAATCGTCTCGCAAGTGCAGGATGTGTTCCTGCGTTGCGACTACGCACGTTTCGCCTCGGTCCGGATACCCGAGAAGGAACGGGAGGAAATCTACAACACCGCGGCGGCGCTTATCGACGCCCTGGGAGCCAGGATATGAGGGACGGGCGCGCACGGACCGGCGGCGTCCGGCGGGTCTTCCGGGCTCTGGATTCCGCCGTTCCTCTGGCAGGCTCGGCCATGCCGGCGGTACTGGTATTTCTGCTGTTCCCCGGCGCGGTCTGCGGCGACGGGACCGGCGCGAGCATCTATAACGAGGCGAACGCCCTTTACGGGCAGGGTGAATTCAGAAAGGCGGCGGGTCGGTACGAGGAAATCGTCTCACGGGGCGTGCGGAACGGCTACGTCTTCTTCAACCTTGGCAATGCCTGGTTCAAGGCAGGGGAAACGGGGCAGGCCATTCTCGCGTATGAGCGGGCGCTCAGGTTGATGCCGGATGATGAAGATGTGCTGGCGAATCTTCGATTCGTGAACGCGTTGAAGGTCGACAGAAGTCCGGATGGCAACGTCAATCTCGCAACCCGCATCCTGTCGTCCGTCGACCGCCTGCTGAGCGCTGATGTGCTGGCCGTGTCCGGAAGCGTCTGCCTGTTCCTTGCTGCGTTCGCCGGCGTGATCCGGCTTCTTGCGCCTTCTCGTCGCTCGTTGTGGATCGGTTTGCTGGTGCTGGCGGGCATGGGGTTGTGCGGTTCGGTCGCGCTGCTGACGAACCGGATCTATAGCGAGAACGCCGCTTCGGAAGCGATCGTCCTTGCGGACGAGGTGCGGGGACGAAGCGGGCCGGGCGACGATTATCTGCTCGTATTCACGATCCATGAAGGTACGAAGGTAACGATTGAACGGGTCGAAGAACGCTGGTATCTGGTGCGGTTGCCAAACGGCATTGGCGGGTGGTTGCCCGGAAATTCGCTGGAGATCATCTGAGACGTGGAAGACGGGAATGCACACGCGGGCGGCGTGCGGCTTATCGGTCGTCAAGAAAAGAGAAGACCTGTTTCCCGGTGCGTGCCGGCGACTCATGCGGTCAGGGGGTTGGCGTGACGTCGTTCAAGGCCTGGTTTCGATGTTTCAAGGGTTGCAGCGGCCGTTATCCCCTGACGCAGATCATCTACGCGTGTCCGAAGTGCGGCGGTCTGCTCGAGGTGCGCCACGACGTGGAAGCGCTTCGCAACCGATCACCCGATAGCTGGCGTCGCCTGTTCGATCGGAGGTATATGCGCACGGAATGGCCGTACGGCAGTTCGGTATGGGGCAAGAAGGAAATGGTGTGTCCCGTTGTGGACGACGACAACGTCGTGTCGATGTACGAAGGGGGGAGCAATCTGTTCTGGGCCGAGCGTCTCGGCCGGGAGATCGGAGTCGAGGACCTGTGGGTCAAGCAATGTGGAAACAGTCACACCGGTTCGTTCAAGGATCTGGGCATGACGGTGCTGGTGTCGATGGTACGGCAAATGGTCTCCGAAGGGCAGCGCATCCCCGCCGCCGCGTGTGCCTCGACCGGGGACACCTCGGCGGCTCTGGCGGCCTACTGCGCGCATGCCGGCATACAGGCGGTCGTGTTTCTGCCTCGGGACAAAGTTTCTACGGCCCAGCTCGTGCAGCCGATGGCCAACGGGGCGCTGGTATTGAGTCTGGATACGGACTTCGACGGGTGCATGAAGCTGGTTCAGGAGATTTGCCACAGGGAGAACATCTACCTTGCCAATTCGATGAATTCACTTCGTGTCGAAGGGCAGAAGACCGTCAGCGTGGAGTTGTTGCAGCAGTTCGACTGGGAACTGCCGCAATGGATCGTGATTCCCGGGGGAAACCTGGGCAACGTCAGCGCGCTGGGAAAGGGCTTCAGCGAGTTGAAGGAGATGGGCCTTGTCGACCGCGTGCCCCGAATCGCGGTTGCTCAGAGCGCCAGGGCAAATCCGCTTTACCGCAGCTTTCTCAACGATTTCGACACGTTTGAACCTCTCGAGGCGCAATCGACTCTGGCCAGCGCCATCCAGATTGGAGATCCGGTCAGTACCGAAAAGGCGATCAGGACCCTCAAGAACATCGGTGGCGTCGTGGAGCAGGCCACCGATCAGGAACTGGCGGACGCGGCGGCGCGGGCGGATCGAACGGGTCTGTTTTCGTGCCCGCACACGGGCGTGGCCTTTGCCGCGCTCTTCAAACTGGTGGACCGCGGCGTCATCCGGAGAGACGAGCGTGTTGTGGTGATTTCCACCGCCCACGGATTGAAGTTCGCCGATTTCAAGATCAGGTACCACCAGGCCGAACTCGGGGCATTCGACGTGGACCCGAACCATGCGAACCTGCCCTTGCAGCTGCCGGCGGAATACGGTCCGGTCCGGGACCGGATCTTTCGGACGCTCGATCTGAACGGTGGTTGACAGCGGCGACGGATTTGGTTAAATTGATGGATCAGATTCAGTGTAGTGGTGATTTGAGGCATATTGCAGCCACTATAAAGAAATCGCTAAAAAGCTGATCACCCATACGATAGCTGGTTGCGTATTCAGGTTCTCTGGGGCTTTTTGGCTTCAGTTTTTTTTTGTCCTTTCCGGAGGATGCGATGGACAAGAAGCCATCGTCGGACGGCGCCTGCAGTTCCACCCGTGCCGTCCACGCGGGGGAAGGCGGAGGGCATTGGGGGCACTCCCTTACGGTTCCGATCGCGCAGACGTCCACCTACGTGTTCGAGAACACCGCGGCGGTTGACGATTTCGTGTCGGGGCGTTCGGCCCGACTCGATTACGGGCGCTACGGAAACCCGACGCAACAGATTGCCGAACGAAAACTGGCCGAACTCGAGGGTGCGGATTCGGCGCTGTTGTTTTCGTCCGGGATGAGCGCCGTGACGACGACCCTGTTGGGCATGCTGTCCTCGGGGTACCACGCCGTGATCACAGACGACTGTTATCGGAAGACCGCGCAGTTCTGCGAGCAGATGCTGAAGAAGTTCGGCATCGCCACCACCTTCGTTCCCGCAGGCGACTATGGAAGGCTGGAGTCGGCCATGCAGGAGAATACGAGAGTGGTGATTGCGGAGTCGCCGACCAACCCGCATCTGAATGTGATGGATCTCGAAAAGGTGGTCGCCGTCGCCAGGGCGAACCGTGCGAAAGTCGTTATTGACAGTACGTTTGCTACACCGTTCAACCAGCGTCCCCTCGAATTCGGCGTCGATCTGGTCATTCACAGCGCGACCAAGTATCTGGGGGGGCATAACGACCTTATCGCGGGCGCCGTTGCTGGACCTGAGCCGCTGGTATCGGCCATTAAGGACTATCGCGGTATCCTGGGAGGGGTTATCGACCCCCATTGCGCGTATCTGCTGATCAGGGGGATCAAGACATTCCCGTTGAGAATGGCGCGTCAGAACGAGACCGCGCTGGCGCTTGCCCGTTTTCTGGAAGGGAGACCCGGGGTGCGCCAGGTCTACTATCCCGGTCTGGAGAGCCACCCGCACCACCGGGTTGCGCGGGAGCAGATGAACGGGTACGGAGGCGTGGTGAGTTTCGATCTTGACGCCGATCTGGCCGGAACCATGGCGTTCCTCGATAGCCTGGAAATACCCTGTATTGGCGCAAGCCTGGGCGGGGTGGAGAGCATCGTCTCTCATCCGTCAACCATTTCCTACTACGAAATGGAACGCGAGGACCGGATCGCCATTGGGATCAGCGACGAACTCGTACGCTATTCCGTGGGGGTCGAGGACGCGGAAGACCTGATCGGCGACGTGGAAAGGGCGCTCGAGGCGCTATAAACTAAAGAAGCTGCAATTTTAAAACAGCTTCTAAAGGAGGATTGGGGACGCGATTCGCTTCGCGTCGTGGCGTATGTTCGGTCCGTTTCTTGCATTCGCGCTGCGCGCGCCTCTGCAGGATGAGCGCTGGCGGCAGAAGGTGCTGGTGGGCGGGTTGCTGTCCCTGCTGCCGAATCTGGCGCTGCTGCTCGCCGTCTTTATGGCATTGGGAAAAGTCTCCAAAATGCTCGCGCCGGTCGCGGTTGTTTTCTTCGTGCTGCCGACGGTTGTTACCTGGGGATATGTCTATCGTGTCTTCGTCGACGCGTTGAACGGCCTTGAATTCCGTCGCCTGCCCGAGTGGAGCGACTGGCTGCAGTACGCTGCCGTGGGGGTCCGCCTTGGTGTGATCTATCTCGGATATCTGTTCCTGGTCGGTCTTGGGGCGCTCGCCGCAATGGCTGTTTTCGGCCTGTTTCCTCCCGGTGACGACCCCACCCGGCTGAGCGCGGTGACGTTGCTGGCGATCGGCGCCGCGATGATGCTCTACGGGCTGCTGCCCATCGTCTTCGCGCGGTTCGCGGCCGAGCGCAAGATCTGGGCCTCGTTCGATCCGGGAGCGATCCTTTCGGATCTGGGGCGGGCGGTTCGCGGGGGGAGGTACACGCAGGCGTGTCTGGGGTTCTATCTCTGCTTCGGGCTGCTCCTCCTCGTGAATCTGATATTGGGCGCGGTACCGCCGGTGGCCATGTTCGTCGGGTCAATCGGCTCGTTTTATCTGATGGTCGTGTTTGCATGGGTATTCGGATGGCTGATCGGGATCCGGGCTGCGGATTCCCGGGGCGCTGGATGAGATCAGACCTGCGCCCACGCCGTATCGAGTACCCGTTTCGCGTTGGCGATGACGATTTCGGGCGACTCTCCTTCCATCGGAGAGACTTCGAAGCTCAGAATGGGGCGCCTGTCCGGATCCAGGAATCCGATGTCGAGGAGTTCGCTGAGGAATTCCACGGCTTCCGGTACGTCGTTCTCGCCGTCTTCGCAACCGAACCGGGGGTGGTTGTCACCGTAGGCCGGATGATCGGGATTCCGCATCACGCAGTTGCCGATATGGGCGTGTACCAGATGGTCCCGAGCAATTCTCAGTGCATATTCCGAGCTTTCACCCTGAAGGGGGAAATGACTCAGATCGAGCATCAATCCGAAGTTGGAATATTCCCGCCTGATCCTCGAAGACACTTCGACCGCCAGTGCATTCGGGCCTACGAGACAATTCTTGCCAAAGGGGACACGGTCGAACGTCTCCAATACCACGTTCATGTTCCTGCCTGCCGCGTCATCGCAAAGCCGATAGAGTGAGTCGACCAGCAGGTCCACGCCCCGCTCGCGGGCTCCGGGACCGGGATCCGTGCCGGAAAGCAACGCTACCCCCGGGGCGCCCAGCGCTTCGGCCTGCTCGATCCCGGCCTTGACCGCGTCTACGGCGCCGAGCCTGTGGTCCTCGTCGTTGGCGTTGATATCCAGATTGCCTCCAAGAAGGATGGGTTGGGCGCCGAAGGCCACGTCCATGTGCGCGGCCGCGAGCAATTCGGCGGCACCGGCGCGTACGGCTTCGTCCTTCATGTGCGTGACTTCCACAGCCTGGAAATACGGGTCCAGCGCGATTCTCTCAAGCGTTTCAAGAATCGGTCCTTCACCCCCGATGCAGGATTTGTAGGCCATAAAGTGGACGATGCCGATGCGAGCGTAGTTCTGAATGGGTTCGGTCACAACAGGGACTCCTTTCTCTCCTGCCGCAAGTGGGTTCCGAATCGCGAGGGTGGCGATTCGGGATACGGAAGCAGATCGCCGATTTCTACCCGTCGGCACACACGGGGAAGGTGTCCGTCGGGGTTGCCCCGAATGCGCGGGCGCCGACTGGACGGAAGTGCCAAAATACGCATTCGTTCCGGGGATGTCAAACGGCAATTCGCACTTTTCCGCTTGACTTTCCAGGCGCCCACATGTATTATTTCCGCCCTGATTTCATCCTGAGTGGGGAGGTACCCAAGCGGTCAACGGGGGCAGACTGTAAATCTGTTGGCTGACGCCTTCGGTGGTTCGAATCCGCCCCTCCCCACCAAGTCCCGGGCTCCGAGCCCCTCCTAAGAAGCTGTCTTAAAACCCCCAGCGGTCTTCGTGTGGCTGCAAAAGCGTCGGTCTGCATTGGGCAAATCCACCCGTTTCGAGAGGTCGGGGTTGCGCTTGCTCGCCTCTCTTAGGCAAATTTGCCCGCCTTGACCGATACATTTTCGCTCGCACTCGGGACTCACCTGGAATTTTAATACAACTTCTAAACCGGAGGGGTTTTGTCGTATGTACGTAAACGACCGCACGCCGCGAGGCCGAGCGGTTTCTGAGTGTGTCATCGGGAGATGTGGATGTTTTTCTCGATTTTGTGAGCGCTGTTTTTTGATAAAACACTTGACATCCTTGCCTATATATTATAGCTTCCTAAGTCTGGAAACTTTCAGGGATGGCCGTGGTATGTACCCAGCTCAGATGGGGGCCGTTTCCTGTGATTTGCGGGAATAGCTCAGTTGGCTAGAGCGTCAGCCTTCCAAGCTGAATGTCGCGGGTTCGAGTCCCGTTTCCCGCTCCAAAACCTTTCGCGCTGTCTGATCGGCCCTTTTTCAGCCGTCCAGACAGGATCATGGCCCATGTAGCTCAGTCGGTAGAGCACCTCCTTGGTAAGGAGGAGGTCACCGGTTCAAGTCCGGTCGTGGGCTCCAGAATTGCGTCCCGGCACCACCGATGCCCAGAGATCTGATTACATTGGCCTGCGCCGACTGCGCACGCCGTAACTATACGACGAACAAGAATCGGCGTCTGCACCCGGACCGCGTCGAGTTCAAGAAATACTGCAGGTTCTGTCGTAAGCATACCCTGCACCGGGAGACTCGCTGAATTTCAGGGTTCACTGCTGAATTAAGCAGCCCGTTGAAAAAGCCCATCCGGGCTGCGGCCGGCCCTTGCGGTCGAATACTGCGTTGCGCTCCCTCGCCGGATCGCAGGATGGGACTCCGTCGCGCGCCTTGTCTTCGGCCACAATACCTCGGCCTCGCATGCAGAGCGACTTTATCAACGGACTGTTGGGGTTAGGGCAGTAGCTCAATTGGTAGAGCACCGGTCTCCAAAACCGGCGGTTGCGGGTTCGATTCCTGCCTGCCCTGCCATTATCCTCCGAAACAGCCACCTGGCCCGCACCCGAGTTCCGCAAGCACCTACAGGACCCGGGTTTCTTTTGCGAATCCCCATCAACCCGCGTCCATTCGGCACCCGGCTGCTCATTCCCGGGCCGCTGCCGGTGTTGGGGCGTTTCCCTGGCGGTATACCCGATGTTCGCGAAAGTCGCGCAGTTCATTAAGGACGTGCAGCTTGAAATGGGCAAGGTCACCTGGCCGACCCGGGACGAGCTGATCGCTTCCACGACGATTGTGCTGGTGGTTTCGCTGGTCCTTTCGGTGTTTATTTTCGCCGTAGATTTCGTGCTTTCGCTGGTTCGCAGGTTTGGAATGAGCTGACGGCCGCAGGTTAACCAACAGTGAGTGATGCCCCATGGCAATGCGCTGGTACGTCGTGCATACCTATTCGGGACACGAAAACAAGGTGCGTTCCTATCTCGAAAGCGCCAAGGAAGGCACCGAGGTTGCGGAAAGGATCAACCGGGTCGTGGTTCCCACCGAAGAGGTCGTGGAGATGAAAGACGGGAGGAAGACGACCTCCTTCAGGAAGTTCCTGCCCAGCTACATTCTGGTCGAAATGGAAATGGACAAGGAGACCATGCACTTCGTAACCAATGTGCCGGGCGTAACGAGCTTTGTCGGACCGGGCAAGCGTCCCCAGCCGCTTCACGAAAAAGAAGTGGAACACGTGCTGGGACACGTGGACCGGCGTCAGGAGCAGGACGATCAGGAAATTCCCTACCAGGTCGGCGATCGGGTCAAGGTTATAGACGGACCCTTCAGCGAGTTTATCGGCATGGTCGACGTCGTGAACCCGGAGAAGAGAAAAATCAAGGTGATGGTGAGCATCTTCGGCAGAAATACGCCTGTGGAACTGGATGTCCTTCAGGTTGAAGAGGCCGTGGAAGGGTAGCGCGATGGCAAAGAAGATAATGACGACAATTAAACTTCAGATTCCGGCGGGACAGGCGTCTCCCACGCCCCCGGTCGGGCCGGCGCTCGGCCAGCACGGGGTCAACATCATGGAGTTCTGCCAGGCGTTTAACGCTCAGACCCAGGACAAGCAGGGATTGATCGTTCCCGCGGTCATCACCGTGTTTGCGGACCGCAGTTTCTCCTTCATCACGAAGAGCCCCCCCGCCGCGGTGTTGTTGAAACGGGCTGCGGGCCTGGAGAAGGGATCGCCCGAATCCAATCGAACCAAGGTCGGCAGCGTCAGGCGGGACCAGGTTCGGGAAATTGCCGAAATGAAGATGGAAGACCTGAATGCGGGCAGTCTGGAAACCGCCGTACGGATGATCGAGGGAACGGCGCGAAGCGCTGGTATAACGGTCGAAGATTAGGAGGTACATCAATATGGCCGGGCGCAACGGAAAACGATACAGAACGGCGCTTTCAGGGATCGATCGACGCGCGCAATATTCAATCGAAGATGCGGTTTCCCGGCTGAAGGAAATGCCGGCGCCGAAATTCGACCAAACGGTAGAAATGGCGATGCGGCTGGGCGTGGACCCGCGTCAGGCCGATCAGCAGATCCGAGGTACGGTGATGCTGCCGCACGGGCTGGGCAAGACGATTCGCGTGGTCGTGTTCGCCAAGGGCGAACAGGCGGCGGCAGCCGAAGCGGCGGGAGCGGATGTTGTGGGAGCCGACGACCTGGCCGAACGCATCAACGGCGGCTGGACGGACTTCGACGTGGCCATCGCGGCGCCGGACATGATGAGCGTTGTCGGACGCCTTGGAAGGATTCTGGGCCCGAGAGGGTTGATGCCCAACCCCAAGAGCGGCACGGTTACGCCGGACGTGACGCGGGCGGTAGCGGAGGCCAAGGCGGGCCGCGTGGAGTATCGGGCGGATCGGAACGGTAATGTTCACGCGCCCGTGGGCAGGATGTCATTCGATGAAGACCGGCTGGTCGAGAATGCCCGAACGCTTTTCGATACGATTCTTCGCGCGCGTCCTTCATCCGCCAAGGGACAGTACGTCCGGTCCGTGACCCTCGCAACCACCATGGGGCCCGGCGTACGGATCGATCGGTCCAGCGTGACAAACTGACTGCGGCAGTCCGCGCAACGGAAGGGAACAGGATGCCAACGGATGAAAAAGTCAGCGCTGTCGAGGAATTGACTCGTCTGATGAGCCGGTCTCAGGGGTTTTATCTGGCCGATTTCACCGGGCTGGATGTCCCCGAAGTCACCCGGCTTCGAAAACGACTGCGCGACGAGGACATCATCTATCGGGTCGTCAAGAATCGTCTGGCCCTGATAGCCGTAAAAAACGCCGGGATTCAGGGACTGGAAGAGGTTTTGCAGGGACCGACCGGCCTGGCAAGTTCCGAAACCGATCCGGTAGCGGCGGTAAGGCTGCTTCACGAATTCGCATCTGAGACCAACGGTCTGCCAAGGGTCAAGGGCGGATTTGCGGACGGACGGGTCTTTCGGGAGGATCAACTGGAAACGCTTGCCCAGCTTCCATCGAGGGAAGTGTTGCTGGGACAGTTGGTTTCGTCGGTTCAAAGCCCGGTGACCGGACTGGTGTTCTGCCTGGGCGGCCTGATTCAGAGCCTGGTTCTGGTTCTGAACGAAATCGCCGGGAAGAAAGGTGAAGCCGGGGAGGAAAACTAGACATTTCTTAAATCCGTTTCCATCATCAGGAAAAGACGTATGGAGGACGTCCATGGCAATCGCAGACATTATAGATGAGATCGAGAAGCTTTCCGTACTGGAACTGGCCGAACTTGTCAAGGCGCTCGAAGAAAAATTCGGAGTGAGCGCCCAGGCGATGGTCGCCGCGCCCGCAGCCGGCGCAGCCGCCGGCGCGGACGGAGAGACTGAAGAAGAAGAACAGACGGAATTCGACGTGGTGTTGAACGCCATCGGCGACAAGAAGATTCAGGTAATCAAGGTGGTACGCAGCGTCACGAGCCTCGGCTTGAAAGAAGCCAAGGAACTCGTCGATGGTGCGCCTCGCAGCGTGAAGGAGGGGGTTTCCAGGGAGGAGGCCGACCAGATCAAAGCCGAACTGGAGGAGGTAGGAGCCGTTGTAGAGATAAAATAGCCGGGCCGAACTGCATTCCTGCCTTCAATCATTGGTCGATTTCACCAGAGGAGTGTGATCATCTTGGCGAAAAAAGGACTTATAGACAGGAAGTCGTACGGGAAGATCGCTTCTGCCATCGAAATGCCGAATCTTCTGGATATCCAGATTGATTCTTACAACTGGTTTTTGCAAAAGGACGTACCGCCTGGCGAACGCGGCAAACAGGGCCTCCAGGCGGTTTTCCATAGCATTTTTCCCATCAGCGACGTTCACAGGCTGTTTTCGCTCGAGTTTGTCGATTATTCCATTGGAACGCCCAAATACGACGTGGGCGAATGCCTGGAGCGGGGTACGACATACGCGGTCCCTCTCCGCGCCACGCTGAGGCTGATTTCCCGCGAAAAACAGGACAACAAAGAGTTTCGGATCAAGGATATCGTCGAACAGACGGTATTCCTGGGCGAACTGCCGCTGATGACCGACGAGGGCACTTTCATCGTCAACGGGTCCGAGCGGGTGATCGTAAGTCAGCTCCACCGGTCTCCCGGTGTCTTTTTCGATGAAACCATACACCCGAACGGAAAACGTCTCTACTCCGCCCGGATCATTCCGTACAAGGGCGCCTGGCTGGAATTCAGTCTGGACATTAACGATATCATGTACGTGCATATAGACCGGAAACGGAAGCTTCCGTTTACCACGTTCCTGCGCGCGTTGGGCTTCAGCCGGAATGAAGAAATCCTCAGCCTCTTCCACACAAACACCACCGTGAAGGTCGATGAGGAACTGGTCGGCGCCGTCGCGATGGAGGACGTGGTCGACAAGAAGACAGGCGAAGTGATCGTCGAGGCCTACCATACCGTGACGGAAGAGCACCTGCAGGCGTTGCAGGATGCGCGAGTCAACGGCCTGACTGTACTGGAAGTGGACGCCGAGAACGATGGCGGCGTCATTGCCAACACCCTGCAGAAAGATCCCTGTGACAACGAAGAAGAAGCGCTCTCCCGCATCTACAATCTGCTGCGTCCGGGCGACCCGCCGAATCTGGAGACCGCTCGCGGCCTGCTCGAGCGCCAGTTTTTCAGCCCAAAGCGTTACCAGTTGGGCGAGGTCGGTCGATACCGCTTGAATCAGCGCCTGAATCTCGACATTCCCCTCGAGTTTACCACGCTGTGCATCGAGGATTTTCACAGGGTCATTCAATATCTGCTCGTCCTGTTCAAGGGGGAAGGCTATACGGACGACATCGACCATCTGGGCAATCGTCGCATCCGGACCGTGGGCGAACTCCTGTCCTATCACTTCTCAACCGGTCTGGTCAGAATGGCCCGGACGATCAGGGAGCGGATGAGTCTCAGGGACACGGAACAGATTACGCCGCAGGACCTGGTCAATGCCAGGACGGTATCGACGGTGGTGCAGGCCTTTTTCGGCAGCAGCCAGCTTTCCCAGTTCCTGCAGCAGACCAACCCCCTGGACGAACTGTCCCATAAGCGGCGGCTTTCCGCACTGGGCCCCGGCGGTCTGACACGCGACAGGGCCGGATTCGAGGTTCGCGACGTACACCATACCCACTACGGGCGTATCTGCCCCATCGAAACGCCCGAGGGTCCCAATATCGGACTCATCGCGAACATCTCCACCTACGCCAAGATCAACGCCCTGGGCTTTCTCGAAACGCCCTACCGGGTCGTGAAAGACGGACGAGTTACCTCCAGGATCGAGTATCTTTCCGCGGACGAGGAAGACAAACACACGATCGCCCAGGCAAATGCGATGCTCGACGGCGACGGGCGGTTCAGGGATTCCGCCGTACAGGCGCGCCGGCGAGGCGACTTCCCGCTCGTGGCCCCCACGGAAGTGGACTATATGGATGTCTCCCCCTGCCAGCTGGTCAGTACGGCCGCGTCCCTGATTCCGTTTCTGGAGCACGACGACGCCAACCGTGCGCTGATGGGCTCGAATATGCAGCGGCAGGCGGTTCCGCTGCTCCGGACTGAGGCGCCGTTCGTGGGTACCGGAATGGAACACGCGGTCGCAGTGGATTCCAAGGCTGTCGTCACGGCGAAGAGCCCGGGAACGGTCACCTACGTCAGCGCGGACAAGATTGTGGTCAAGCGGCGCAAGGGGCGCGACGTGGAGATGATCGACCTGTTCGACGAAGACGTCTACCGGCTGATCAAATTCAAACGGTCGAATCAGGATTTCTGTATCAGCCAGAAGCCGCTCGTCCAGTTGGGCGACCGGGTTGAAACGGGTGACCTGCTGGCCGACGGTTGCGCGACCGACCGGGGAGACCTCGCTCTCGGTGCGAACGTGCTTTGCGCGTTCATGTCCTGGAACGGATACAATTTCGAAGACGCGATCATCGTTTCCGAGCGACTGTTGAAGAAGGACATCTTCACTTCCATTTCCATCGAAGAGTTCGAACTCCAGGTGCGTGACACCAAGCGGGGCGTGGAGGAAATCACCCGGGAAATCCCCAACGTCAGCGAGCAGGCCGTGCGCAACCTGGACGATCAGGGGATCGTCCGGGCAGGCGCGGAGGTGACGTCCGGTGACATTCTCGTGGGCAAGGTAACGCCAAAGGGAGAAACGGAACTCTCGCCCGAAGAGCGCCTCCTGCGCGCGATTTTCGGAGAGAAAGCGGGGGACGTGAGAGATGCATCTCTGAAAGCGCCGTCCGGAATGGACGGCGTCGTGATGGACCGGAAGGTGTTTTCGCGAAAGGACAGGGAAAAAACCCGAAAGGCGGACAAGGAGAAAACCGCCGCGGTCAAGAAACAGATACAGGAGAAAATCAAGTCCATAAAGGACAGCAGAAACGAACAGGTGGTGGATTCGCTGGGGGGCAGGAAGCTGAATCTGCTGCGGAACACGGAAGACGGCTCGGTCGCGGCCCGCAAGGGAAGGGTGTTCGACGAGAAACTGGCGGAAAAGCTCGATCTGGACGTCGTAAGACCCGAAGAGTCCTGGGTCGACGACGACGGGGCCAGCCGGAAAGTCGACCGCATTGTCGAACTGTCGGAAAAGCTGGTCCGGGCCGCGGAAGAGGAACTTGAGCGGGAGCTTGAAAAAATAGCCCGTGGCGACGAACTCCCGCCGGGCATCGTACAGCTAGTCAAGGTGTATATTGCACGTAAGCGAAAGCTGATGGTCGGCGATAAAATGGCAGGACGCCACGGCAACAAGGGCGTGGTTTCGATTATCGTACCCGAGGAGGACATGCCGTATCTTCCCGACGGTACCCCGATCGACATTATACTCAACCCGCTGGGTGTGCCTTCCCGGATGAATCTCGGACAGATCCTCGAGACCCACCTCGGCTGGGCGGCCAGGGCGCTGGACCTTCACGTCGCCACGCCGGTCTTCGACGGCGCATCTCTGGAGGATATCAAGTCGGCGCTCGACCAGGCCAGGCTTCCGGAGTCCGGCAAGACGGTGCTGTTCGACGGCAAGACCGGAAAGCCGTTCGACAAGGAAGTCATGGTCGGTTACATCTATATGTTGAAGCTGTCACATCTGGTGAGCGACAAGATCCATGCGCGCTCCATCGGACCCTATTCGCTGGTAACGCAACAGCCCCTTGGCGGCAAGGCGCAGTTCGGCGGCCAGCGGTTCGGTGAAATGGAGGTGTGGGCGCTGGAGGCCTACGGCGCCGCATATATGCTCCAGGAGATGCTGACGGTCAAGTCCGACGACGTTGCAGGACGTTCGAAGATCTACGAAGCGATCGTAAAGGGCGAGAATCCACCTGAACCGGGGGTTCCTGAGTCCTTCAACGTGCTGGTGAAGGAATTGCAGAGCCTCTGTCTGGACGTGGTCCTCGAGAATGGTCAGGTCGGATAGGTACCAACAGCGGGGTCATCTTTTCTTCTGATTTCGATCGCAAAAAGGGGGTAAGGCCCGTGGCGGACATCAACACTTCCAAGCGGCCCACAGAGTTCAACTCGATTCGTATTCAACTGGCTTCACCCGAGACGATCCGCGGCTGGTCGCGCGGCGAGGTGACGAAGCCGGAAACCATCAATTACCGGTCGTTCAAGCCGGAGCGCGACGGTCTGTTCTGCGAACGCATCTTCGGTCCGGTCAAAGATTGGGAATGCAGCTGCGGCAAGTACAAGAGGATTCGCTACCGCGGCGTGGTCTGCGACCGGTGCGGCGTTGAAGTGACCCAATCGAAAGTGCGGCGCGAGCGGCTTGGCCATATCGAACTGGCGGTGCCGGTCTCGCATATCTGGTTCTTCAAGTCGCTTCCGTCACGCATGGGGTATCTGCTGGATATTACCATTCGCAATCTGGAAAGGATCATTTACTACGAGTCTTACGTCGTGCTGGATCCCGGCGACGCGCCGGACCTCAAGTACAAGGATCTTCTCTCGGAAGATGAAGCATTTGAACTCGCGGACAAAGGGTACAGCTTCGAGGCGGATATGGGCGCCGTTGCGCTCAAAAAGCTGCTTGGCGAAATAGACATCGAGGAGCTGTCCGCGGAGTTGCGCACCCAGGCGCGGATGGAAACCTCCGTTCAACGCAAACAGGAGGCATTGAAACGGCTCAAGGTGGTCGAGGCATTTCGTCAGTCCGACAACCATCCGTCGTGGATGATACTTGACGTTATTCCCGTAATCCCCCCGGACCTTCGCCCGCTGGTGCCGCTGGAAGGCGGAAGGTTCGCCACGTCGGATTTGAACGATCTGTACCGGCGGGTCATCAACCGGAACAACAGGCTGAAAAAACTGATCGAAATCAAGGCGCCGGAGGTGATCCTGCGCAACGAGAAGCGCATGCTTCAGGAAGCTGTCGACGCCCTGTTCGACAACGGCCGCAGATCTCGAGCGGTACGCGGCGACGGCAACCGCTCGTTGAAGTCACTGTCGGACCTGCTGAAAGGAAAGCAGGGCCGATTCCGCCAGAATCTGCTCGGCAAGCGCGTCGACTATTCCGGTCGGTCGGTCATCGTCGTCGACCCCAACCTCAAGCTGCATCAGTGCGGGCTTCCGAAGCACATGGCGCTTGAACTGTTCAAGCCATTCATCATCAAGAAGCTGGAAGAGCGGGGATTGGTCCAGACCGTCAAGAGCGCGAAAAAGCTCGTGGAGCGCGAACGGGTCGAGGTCTGGGATATTCTGGAGGACATCATCCAGGATCATTACGTCCTGCTGAACCGCGCGCCAACGCTACACAGGCTGGGCATCCAGGCGTTCCAGCCCGTGCTTGTGGAAGGGAAGGCGATTCGCATACATCCGCTGGTTTGCGCCGCGTTCAATGCCGACTTCGACGGCGACCAGATGGCCGTCCACGTGCCGCTGTCGTTCGAGGCGCAAATCGAAGCCCGCGTACTGATCATGTCCGCAAACAACATGCTCAAGCCGGCAGACGGATCCGCCGTGATCGTGCATAATCCGCAGGACATCGCCATGGGTTGTTATTATCTGACCAAAATGGTCCAGCAGCCCGACAGGAATCACCTCAAGGCGTTCGGAAGCCCCAACGAAGCGCTGATCGCGCACGACTACGGCAAGATCGACCTCCACGAAGCCATTCGCCTGCGGGTTGACGGGAAGTTGCTGACAACCACCGTGGGACAGGTCATCTTCAACGAAATCCTGCCGGATGGAATGCCCTACATCAACCAGATGGTGGACAAACCCGTGATTCAGAAAGTAACCACCGACGTCCACCGTCGGTTCGGGAATCGGGCAACCGTCGAATTCGCCGACGGTCTGAAGCGATTGGGCTACGACTACGCCACCCAGTCCGGGGTGACGGTTTCGATGGACGACGTGGTGGTACCGCCGAAAAAGCAGGAACTCATCGACAGGGCCAAGGGCGAGGTCGATCGAATTCTGCAACAGTACGTCCACGGCGTCATCACCGAGGGCGAGCGGTACAACAAGGTCATCGACGTCTGGCAGCACACCACGAATAATATCGCCGAAATGATGAACGAGGCCCTGGAGCATTCGGAGGCCGGATTCAACTCGATCTACATCATGAAGGACTCCGGCGCCCGCGGAAGCGACGATCAGGTGAAACAGCTGGGCGGTATGCGGGGGTTGATGAACAAGCCGCAGAAGAAACTCACCGGAGCGATCGGTGAGATTATCGAAACGCCTATCGTTGCCTCCTTTAAGGAGGGGCTCTCGGTGCTCGAGTACTTCATTTCGACGCACGGCGCAAGGAAGGGGTTGGCCGATACGGCGCTGAAGACCGCCGAAGCGGGCTACCTGACGCGTCGAATGGTGGATGTGGCGCAGGACGGTGTGATAGGCGAAGTGGACTGCGGCACCATTATGGGCATCGAACTCGAAGCGCTCAAAGAGGGTGAGGAGGTGGTCGAGCCCCTGGCGGACCGCATCGTGGGCCGAACGCTTCTGGAAGATGTATTCGATCCCATCGGCGGCGAAATCATCGTGGAGAGCGGAATGCTTCTGGACGAGGCATCCGCTGCCAGGATCGCCGACGCCGGCGTGGAACGGGTAAACGTACGCTCGGTGTTGACCTGCGAAGCCCGGCGGGGCATCTGCGCCAAGTGCTATGGCCGCAACCTCGCCACCGGACGACTCGTCGACATCGGTGAGGCCGTCGGCGTGATCGCCGCCCAGAGTGTCGGTGAGCCGGGCACCCAGCTCACGTTGCGGACCTTCCATATCGGCGGCACGTCCAGCCGGATCGCGGAACAGGCTGAAATCGTCGCCAAACGGGCCGGCGTCGTGAAGTTTGTCAACATGGATTCCGTCACCCGGAGCGACGGACAGCGAATCGCGGTGGGCAGGAACGGCGAGTTCGAGGTTCAGGACGACCAGGGTCGTCCGCGCGGCGGTCACTATTACGTTCCCTACGGGGCCGTGCTGCAGGTCGAGAACGAGCAGCAGGTCGACGAAAACCAGGTCCTTTACGAATGGGATCCCTATAACAACATCATCGTCTCCAACCGGCCGGGTACCGTCGAATTCGTCGATCTCGTCGAAGGCGTGACGTACCGCGAAGAGGCCGACGAGACAACGGGTCTGGCGGCGCAGGTGGTCACCGAACACCGGGATCGCACCCTGTCGCCGCGGATTCGAATTCTTGACGAGTCCGATTCGAATGCTCCAGTTGAAGTCGGTCATTACATCATCCCTGTCGGCGCTCGTCTCGTGGTACACGACGAGGACCGGATCGGCGCCGGAGATACCCTGGCGAAGATCCCGCGCGAACGCAGCAAGACACGGGATATCACCGGCGGATTGCCCCGCGTCGCCGAACTCTTCGAGGCAAGGCGCCCGAAGGATCCGGCCGTGGTCACCGAAATCGACGGTACCGTCAGTTTCGGCGGACTCGTACGGGGTTCCAGGACGGTAATCGTCACGTCCGACGATGGCGAGGAGCGTAAATACACGATTCCCTATGGAAAACACCTCCGCGTCCAGGAGAACGATCGGGTGCAGGCCGGTGAACAGCTGTCGGAGGGATCGGTGAATCCACACGATATTCTCCAGATTCAGGGTATCCAGGCGGTTCAGGAGTACCTGGTGAACGAAATCCAGGCCGTCTACCGGATGCAGGGCGTCCGGATCAACGACAAGCACATCGAGTGCATTGTGCGCCAGATGCTGCAAAAGGTCCAGGTTACGGACCCGGGCGACACGAATTTCCTGGAAGGAGAAACGGTGGATCGCTTCCGCTTCCGGGACGAGAACGACAAGGTGATCGCGGAAGGCGGTGATCCGGCCACGTTCCAGCCGGTGTTGCTGGGTATAACAAGGGCTTCCCTGATGACAGACAGCTTTATCTCCGCCGCGTCGTTCCAGGAGACCACGCGCGTGTTGACGGAGGCCTCGGTTCAGGGCAAGATGGACGGCCTGCTGGGACTGAAGGAAAACGTGATCATCGGCCACCTGATTCCCGCGGGAACCGGTTCGGAGCGGTATCGCGAAGTCCAGGCGGTGTCGCTCGAAAAGGAGGCCGAGGACGTACCGGAAGAGGGCCTCGAAAACGTCGGACTTCCACCGATAAATGCTTGACAAGCAGGCTAGGAAATGGTATAATGAAAGTCTGTGGCCGATTTTTCCGGAACCTTCTGGATCCGTCTCCGAGAGGATTCGGCCGCGTCGCACCTGGTGTAAATCATACTGGAGGTTGAATTGCCCACCATCAATCAGCTGGTGCGCAAGGGGAGGAAGCTGAAGGCAAAGCGGTCGTCTGCCCCGGCATTGCGAGGATGCCCTCAGAAGCGGGGTGTCTGCACGCGCGTATATACCACCACCCCAAAGAAGCCCAACTCCGCCCTGCGGAAGGTTGCACGCGTCCGGCTTACAAACGGGATGGAAGTCACAGCATACATCCCGGGCGAAGGACACAATCTCCAGGAACACTCCGTCGTGCTGATCCGGGGTGGTCGGGTACGGGACCTGCCTTCGGTCCGGTATCACATTATCCGCGGCGTCCTGGACACGACCGGCGTCGCCGACCGGAAACAGGGTCGGTCCAAATACGGCGCCAAAACGCCTCAATAGGACTTTCGAACGATATGCTGGGATTTTGAAATGGGGGATAACGCTGGCGCAGGTTCAAGACGGTGTGTCCCCCTTGTTTTGAGGGTATCATGAGAAAAAGGCGGGCCGAGAAGAGAGAATTTTCACCCGATCCCAAGTACGGCAGTGTTCTCGTGACGCAATTTGTCAACAGCCTTTTTCGGAAGGGCAAGAAGAGCATTGGTGAGAAGATCCTTTACCGCGCGCTCGACCAGATTGCCGAACGCACGGACAAGACCGGGTTGGAGGTATTCGAGCAGGCGGTCGAAAACGCCAAACCGATCATTCAGGTGAAATCACGTCGTGTGGGTGGAACGACGTACCAGGTACCGGTCGAAGTGCGGTCGGATGAGCGGCTTTCACTTTCGATCGGCTGGTTGATTACATTCGCTCGCGGCCGCGGGGAGAAGACCATGTCCCAGAGGCTGGCGGGGGAATTGATGGATGCGGCCAACGGCCGCGGTCGGGCAATGCAGCGGAGAGAGGAGACACACCGGATGGCCGAGGCCAACCGGGCGTTCGCACACTATCGGTGGTAATAAATGTCACGTAGAGAACAACTGGAACGGATCCGGAACATCGGCATCATGGCCCATATCGATGCGGGTAAAACCACAACGAGCGAGCGGATTCTGTACTATACGGGACGTCTGCATCGAATGGGCGAAGTACACGATGGCGCGGCGACGATGGACTGGATGGATCAGGAACGGGAGCGGGGCATTACCATCACGTCGGCGGCCACCACCTGTTTCTGGGACGGACATCGGATCAATATCATCGACACGCCCGGACACGTGGATTTTACAGCCGAGGTTGAGCGGTCGCTCAGGGTTCTGGACGGCGTTATCGGTATTTTCTGCGCGGTCGGCGGCGTGGAACCCCAGACTGAAACGGTATGGCGCCAGGCCGACAAGTACGGGGTGCCCCGGATTGCCTTTGTCAACAAGATGGATCGTACTGGCGCGGATTTCTTCAGAGTACTTGAAATGATGCGGGAACGCCTGGCGTCGAATTTCGTGCCGGTACAGATTCCCGTGGGCGCGGGCGAGTTGTTTACCGGACTGATCGATCTGGTGAAGATGAAAATGGTTTCCTACCAGGAAGACACGTTGGGTACGGTTTTTTCCGAGAGCGAAATCCCGCAGGATCTGCTCGACCATGCGCAGACCTACCGCGAGCAGATGCTGGAGGCGGTCTCCGATTTTGACGACACGCTGATGGAGAAATTCCTCGAAGGCGAACACATCGCCGAAGAAGAGATCAAGCAGGCGCTTCGTCTGGCGGCCATCAACGTTCATGCCGTGCCGGTCTTCTGCGGGTCCGCCTTCAAGAACAAAGGCGTCCAGCGATTGCTCGACGGCGTCCGGGACTACCTGCCATCGCCACTGGAAGTTCCGCCGGTCAAGGGCACCGATCCGGACACCGGAGCAGACGTGACCCGGGCGTCATCCCACGACGAACCCTTCTCGGCGCTTGCATTCAAGGTAAAGACCGATCCTTATGTGGGGCACCTGACCTATTTCAGGGTCTATTCGGGTTGTCTGAAGACCGGTTCGTACGTGAGGAACTCCAACAACGGAAAGCGGGAGCGAATTGGCCGGGTACTGCAGATGCACGCCAACAAGCGCGAAGACATCAATGAGGTTGTCACCGGAGATATCGCGGCGGCCGTGGGGCTGAAAGCCACGGCAACCGGTGAGACGCTCTGCGACCCCGACCATCCCGTCATACTGGAATCAATGGACTTTGCGAAACCGGTGGTGTCCGTTGCCATCGAGCCCAGAACCAAGGCGGACCAGGATCAGTTGGGCACCGCGCTGCGGAAGTTGTCAGAAGAGGACCCCACGTTCCACGTATCCGCCGACGAAGACACCGGGCAGACGATTATTTCCGGTATGGGTGAATTACATCTCGAGATCATCGTCGACCGCCTGATGCGTGAATTCCGGGTGGCGGCGAACGTAGGCAAGCCCCAGGTGACCTTCAAGGAGGCGATCCGCAGGACCGTTCAGGTGGAGGGTCGTTTCGTCCGGCAGACGGGTGGCCGTGGACAGTGGGGACATGTCTGGCTGGAGATGGGTCCGGGTGAACCGGGCAGCGGCCTCGTATTCGAGAACAAGATTGTGGGCGGCTCAGTGCCCACCGAATACATCCCCGCCGTCAGACAGGGTGTTCATGAGGCCATGCAACTGGGTGTTCTGGCCGGATATCCGGTGGAGGACGTCAGGGTCACGCTTTACGACGGATCGTATCACGATGTCGATTCTTCCGAACTGGCGTTCAAAGTGGCCGCATCCATGGCCTTCAGGGACGGCGCCAGAAAGGCGGACCCGTACCTGATGGAACCCCTGATGGACGTCGAGGTGGTCGTACCTGAAGAATATATGGGCGACGTGATGGGCGATCTGAACGCCCGTCGCGGACATATCGTGGGCATTGTAAACCGGCCGGATGCACAGGTGATCACGGCAATGGTACCCTTAACCGAAATGTTCGGCTATGCCACGCGGCTGCGGTCCCTGACCCAGGGGCGTGCGATCTATTCGATGGAATTTTCGAGGTTTCAGGAACTGCCCAAAGCGCTCGCACAGGAACTCAAGGAGAACTAGCGTCCTGTCCCAAAAATTCCTCACCATTCGTCCGTCGATTCATCCCGTCTCGCTACGTTCCCGTCGCTCGCCGACCATACGCAGGTCGCCTGCGCTCAGGCGCCTTGCGAGACGAGCGACTCAGCGGCCGAATTTAGGCAACTTATTTCCGGGACAGAACACTAGCGACTTGAAGATGCGTGGTTTTTCACACAGCGGTCGACTGCGATTGCAAAACAAATAGGCTTTCGCGAAGTCTATTGAACAGGAGGAAGGCGAGATGGCTAAGGAGAAATTCGACAGAAGCAAACCCCACGTCAATATCGGTACCATCGGACACGTCGACCATGGGAAGACGACATTGACGGCCGCCATTACCAAGACGCTGGCCGCCAAGGGGTTGGCGGATTACATGCCGTTCGATCGGATCGATCAGGCACCCGAAGAACGCGAACGCGGAATCACCATCAATACCGCGCACGTCGAGTATTCCAGCGAGAGCCGTCATTACGCCCACGTCGACTGTCCCGGTCACGCCGACTATGTCAAGAACATGATCACCGGCGCTGCCCAGATGGATGGCGCAATCCTGGTCGTGAGCGCCGCCGACGGTCCGATGATTCAGACGAGAGAGCACATATTGCTCTCCCGGCAGGTGAACGTGCCGTCAATCGTCGTCTACATGAACAAGGTGGATATGGTTGACGATCCCGAGCTACTTGAACTGGTGGAGCTGGAGGTGCGCGAGCTTCTCAGCGATTACGATTTTCCGGGCGACGACGTACCCGTGATTCGCGGGTCGGCGCTGCACGCCCTCGAGGCCGACGATCCTGATTCGGAAGCCTGCGAATCCGTGTGGGAACTGCTGGAGGCCGTCGACACCGCGATTCCGATTCCCGAGCGCGACGTCGACCGGGATTTCCTGATGCCGGTCGAAGATGTCTTCAGCATTACCGGCCGGGGAACGGTGGGCACAGGGAGAATCGAGCGGGGCGTGGTCAATCTCAACGAAGAGGTGGAAGTCGTTGGGATACGAGAGACACGCAGGACCGTCGTCACGGGTATCGAGATGTTCCGGAAATTACTGGACGTCGGCGAGACCGGAGACAACGTGGGCCTTCTGCTGCGCGGCGTCGATAAGGAAGACCTCGAGCGGGGTATGGTCGTTGCCAAACCCGGTTCGGTAACGCCGCATACCCGATTTAAGGGCGAAGTCTACGTACTCACGGAAAAAGAGGGCGGTCGGAGCAAACCATTCTTTACGGGTTACCGGCCGCAGTTCTATTTCCGAACCACCGACGTCACGGGTGCGGTTCAGTTGCCTGAAGGCGTGGAAATGGTGATGCCGGGCGACAATATCACGATGGACGTCGACCTGACACCTCAACCCATCGCCATCGAACCCCAACTTCGATTCGCGATACGTGAAGGCGGCCGGACAATCGGATCGGGCGTGGTCACTGAAATCCTGGACTAGGACGGAGGGGCAGTGCCAGCACAGAAAATTCGTATTCGACTGAAGGCTTACGATCACATGGCTCTCGATCGTTCCGTCGACGAAATCGTGCGGACGGCAAAACGGACCGGGGCGCTGATATCCGGCCCCATCCCGCTGCCCACCAAGCGTTCGTTGTATACGGTGCTTCGGGGCCCCAATATCGACAAGAAATCCCGGGAGCAGTTCGAGACCCGGATACATAAACGCTTGATCGACATTCACAACTCGACGCCGCAAACGGTAGATGCATTGATGAAATTGGATCTGCCGGCGGGGATCGACATCGAAATCAAGGCGTAGCGCCGTGTTGGGACTGATCGGAACAAAAATCGGAATGACCCAGGTATACGACGAGGACGACAACCTCGTCCCCGTAACCGTGGTGGAGGCGGGGCCCTGCCCGGTCGTACAGGTCAAGGACGATGGATCGGACGGATACCGTGCGCTGAAGGTCGGCTTCGGCGCCACCTCGGAACGGCGTCTGACCCGTCCGCACCTTGGCGTTCTGAAGAAGTCCGGCGCCGGCCCGCATCGCATCCTGAAGGAGTTTCGGGTGGCCGACACCTCGGAGTACGAGGTGGGCCAGGTCCTGGATGCTGGCATATTTGCACCGGGTGAAACCGTCTCGGTAACCGGTCGCACCAAGGGAAAGGGATTTCAGGGCGGGGTCAAGAGGCATCATTTCAAAGGCGGCCCGAAAACACATGGGCAGTCCGACCGGCATCGGGCGCCGGGTTCCATCGGTCAGAGTTCCGATCCGTCCCGTGTGTTCAAAGGGATGCGGATGGCAGGCCATATGGGTCACCGTCGGGAAACCGTGAAAGGGCTGATGGTCGTCCGCGTGGACAGGGAACGCAACCTGTTATTGCTCAAGGGCGCCGTACCGGGCCCCAACGGCGGCATAGTAAAGGTGCAGAAACAACGTAATTAATGGGAACAGAACGAGTTATGGCGTCAGTCGATGTTACAGACATCCGGGGTGAAGTCGTTGGATCCGTCGACCTCCCGGAGACGATCTTCGCAATTGAACCGTCTCACAATGCCATTTATCATACCGTAAAGTCCTATCTGACGAATCAGCGTCAGGGCAACGCCCATTCCAAGACCCGCGCTGAAGTCCGGCGCAGCAAACGCAAGATGTATCGCCAAAAGGGTACGGGACGGGCGAGAGCCGGCACCGCCTCTTCTCCGATCCGCGTCGGAGGCGGAGTCGCACACGGCCCCAGGCCGCGGGAGCTGAGCGAACGCGTACCGAGAAAAGTGAGGCGGCTCGCATTGAAATCGGCACTTTCCCTTAAAGTCCCTGACGGTGCGATCAAAGTGGTGGAAGACTTCACGTTCGACGCACCCAGAACGAAACGTGTCGCGGACCTGACGCGGGCAATGGAAATTGACGATCGAAAGGTCCTGCTTCTCACACCGGAAGCCACTCCGAATATCCTGAAATCATGCCGGAACCTGTCCGGCGTCCAGGTCTTGCCGGTGGCTCAGGTCTCGACGTACGACGTCGTCAATGCCGATGCGGTCGTCTTCACAACGGAATCCCTGGGCCGGTTGAAGGATATCTGGGGGTCGGCATGAAAAAAGACATCAGAGAAATCATCCGCAGGCCGCTGATCACCGAACGTGCATCCGAACTTCAGGAAGATCATAACAAGTTCGTGTTTGAAGTTCGTGTCGACGCCAACAAGCTGGAAATCAAGAAGGCTGCTGAAACGTTGTTCGATGTAAGGGTACTCAGCGTGAATACATCGTCAGTCGCTGGAAAGCTGAAGAGAATGGGGCGGTTTCAAGGCCGCCGTGCAGCCTGGAAAAAGGCGATTGTCACCCTTGCGTCCGGCGACACCATCGATTTTTTCGGAGAGTCCTGATCGATGCCGGTTAAATCGTTCCGACCGTTTACGCCGTCGCTGCGGTTCAAGACCGTGTCCTCGTTCGAGGAAATTACCCGGTCTGAACCCGAAAAGTCGCTTGTCGAGGCGAACCGGAAGAGTGGTGGTCGAAACAACATGGGCCGCATCACGAGCCGGCGCCGCGGCGGGGGCCATCGCCGGCATTACCGGGTTATTGATTTCAAACGCAACAAACCCGGTGTTCCGGCCAGTGTCTACTCAATTGAGTACGATCCGAATCGCTCCTCGAGAATCGCGCTGCTCCACTATGCAGACGGTGAGAAGCGGTATATTCTCGCGCCGGCGGGTCTGAGGGTTGGCGACCGGGTGGTTTCCGGTCCCGACGCCGACGTACGGCCCGGCAATGCGCTTCCTCTTGAGAACATCCCGCAGGGAACCCACGTACACAATGTCGAGTTACAGCCCGGCAAGGGCGGACAACTGGGCCGTTCGGCCGGCGCCGAGATTCAGATCATGGCCAAGGAAGGCAATTTCGCGCAACTCCGTCTGCCTTCCGGTGAGGTCCGTCTTGTGCCGGTGACGTGTTATGCCACCGTCGGACAGGTGGGGAATCAGGAACACGAAAACGTCGTTCTGGGCAAGGCGGGACGTAACCGGTGGCTTGGAAAGCGGCCCTCCGTCAGGGGGGTTGCCATGAATCCCATCGATCACCCGCACGGAGGCGGCGAAGGACGCGCCTCGGGCGGTGGACATCCGGTGACGCCCTGGGGCGTGCCCACGAAGGGATACAAGACGAGAAAACGCAAGAAACAGTCCAACAAACTCATCCTGAGAAGACAACGCAAGCGATAGGCCGGCGAGGATTGAATGTCAAGGTCGCTGAAAAAAGGTCCCTACGTGGACCCGGGTCTTCTAACGAAGATCGAGGGAATGAACAAATCGGGCAACAAGCGCGTGATTCAGACGTGGGCGCGCCGTTCGACCATATCACCGGAATTCGTCGGTCATACGCTGGCTGTACACAACGGGAACAAGTTCATTCCGGTGTACATCACGGAGAACATGGTGGGCCACAAGTTGGGTGAGTTCGCGCCTACGCGGACTTTTCGAGGGCACTCGGGTAGCCTCACCGAGCGTTCGACGGGACTGAAGTAGCGCCGGTTGTTCCCGGTTTTCCGGCCGGCGGGACAGCGGTTTTATCAGGAGAAGGAACTCAATGACGGCCAGGGCAGTCTCCAGATACGTCAGGATTTCACCCCGGAAGGTCCGACAGGTCGTCGATCTTGTTCGCGGCAAAGGGGTTGAAGAGGCGTTTCACATTCTTCAGTTTACGCCCAAGAAGGCTGCCCGTTTCGTGGAGCGCACACTCCGTTCGGCGGTGGCCAACGCCGCCAACAGCGAGGCGTCCGCGGTCAGGGAAGAAGACCTTTACGTACAGGAGGCGTTCGTGAACGGCGCCATCGCCATGCGCCGGGTCCGACCCATGCCGCGGGGCGCGGCGGGGTTCATCCGAAAACGCTGCAGCCATATCACACTGGTCGTTTCGGACGACGGTTAGCCGTCGGGAGGGTTTCTTTTGGGCCAGAAAACACATCCAACAGGGTTCAGACTGGGCATCGTTAAGGACTGGCGTTCCCGCTGGTTTGCCGGAAGGGATTTTGCCGAACTGCTCAAGGAAGACCTGATGTTGCGGCGCTACATCCAGAGCAGGCTGCAACGGGCAAGCGTGTCTCAAATCGAGATAGAGCGCGCGCCGAAGCGGGTCACCATTTCGGTGCACACCGCGCGTCCCGGTATCGTGATCGGGCGCAAGGGGCAGGAGGTCGATAAGCTCAGAGACGAACTGAAACACATCACCGGAAAAGAGATCTACATTAACATCCAGGAAATCAAGCGGCCTGAACTGAATGCGCAACTCGTTGCCGACAACATAGCGCGTCAGCTGGAGCAGCGCGTGTCTTTTCGCAGGGCGATGAAGAAAGCCATCGCTTCTGCGATGCGCATGGGCGCCGACGGCATCAAGATCGTATGCGGCGGGCGTCTGGGCGGCGCGGAAATGGCGCGAATCGAAAAGTCGGAACCCGCCGGAAGAGTGCCCTTGCATACGCTTCGTGCCGATATCGACTATGCAACCTCCACGGCCTTTACAACCTCCGGCACGGTAGGGGTAAAGGTCTGGGTGTGTCACGGCGAGGTCGTGGAGCGCCGGTCCCCCGGGGGGCCTGCACAGTAATGGTGATTCAGGAATTGTAAGGATCAGAATCCATGTTGATGCCGAAAAGGGTCAAGTGGCGAAAACAGCAGCGTGGACGCATGCGCGGCATGGCGTACCGGGGGAGCAGGATCGCTTTCGGTGAATTTGCGCTACAGGCGCTGGAACCCGCGTGGATCACCAGCCGGCAGATCGAGGCGGCGCGCGTGGCCATCACCCGCGCGCTCGGGCGCGGGGGAAAGGTTTGGATCCGGCTGTTTCCCGATAAACCGGTCACCATCAAGCCCGCCGAGACCCGGATGGGGAAGGGCAAGGGGAACCCCGAATACTGGGTGGCTGTCGTGAAGCCGGGACGCATCATGTTCGAAATCGACGGCGTTGAGCGGGAAAGCGCCCGAGAAGCCATGCGTAAGGCCGGCCACAAGATGCCTATAAAGACCCGGTTTATCGAACGGGGAGACAGCGAGGAATGAAAGCCAGCGAGATTCGTCAGATGACGCGGAGCGAGGTCGATGAGTTGCTTGGAGACAGGCTCGAGGAGTTGTCCAACCTGAGAATTCAGCTTGTCACACAGCAGCTCGACAATCCGCTCCGGGTCAAGTCGGTCCGGCGGGATATCGCCCGAATCAGAACCGTATTGAGGGAGCGAACGCTGGACGTGAACGCCTCGACCGGCGAAGCAGGCGCCGAATCCACCGGATCGGAAGGAAATTAGACTATGGCACAATCCGTCGCGCGGGGACGTCGCAAGACCGTTGTGGGCCGGGTTCTGAGCAATCAGGCCGATAAGACAATCGTCGTGGAAGTCACGTGGCGTACCCCTCATCCGCTTTACGGCAAAGTCGTCCGTCGTCGTTCCAAATTCGCGGCGCACGACGAAAACAACGCTGCAAACGCCGGCGACACCGTACTGATTATGGAGACCCGCCCGATCAGCAAGACCAAACGGTGGCGTCTTGCCGAGATACTGGAAAAGGTTCAATAGGGAGTATCGGAGGATGGTTACGGAACAGACGGTATTGAACTGCGCCGACAACAGCGGCGCCCGAAAGGTCATGTGTTTCAGGGTGCTGGGCGGGTCCCGGAGAAAATATGCCGGCCTGGGCGATACGATTGTGGTCTCGGTAAAGGACGCCCAGCCCAACAGCGCGGTGAAGAAAGGGGAAGTCGCGCGGGCGGTCATTGTTCGGACCCGGAAAGAGGCCCGGCGTTCCGACGGTTCCTACATTCGTTTCGACGACAACGCGGCGGTTCTGATAAACGCCGAGGGAGAACCCAGGGCAACTCGTATCTTCGGCCCGGTCGCGCGGGAACTGCGCGACCGGCGGTTCATGCGGATTGTCTCTCTGGCGGCGGAAGTGGTTTGATTCTTTAGACAGCGAGGAGCGTCGAAAGGTGAAAACTCATCTTCGCAAGGGCGACCAGGTTGAGGTCATCGGGGGTGTCGATGCAGGGAGGCGTGGACGCGTATTGAGAGTACTCCCGAAAAAGTCGCGCGCACTGGTTGAAGGCGTGAACTTCATAAAACGTCATACCAGGCCGGGACCCAAGAACCAGCAGGGCGGTATCATCGAAAAAGAGGCTCCCATACACATCTCCAATCTCATGCTGATCGATCCACAGACCGACGAACCCACGAGGATACGCCGTCAGAGACTTGAGAACGGCGTACGGATACGGCTTTCGGTCAAGAGCGGCGAACAGATTGCCGAAGCAAGCTGATAGCGAGGGCTGGATGGCTGCGCGACTCCGTGAAATCTACAACAACGAGATCGTCCCGGCGATGGTTTCACATTTCGCCTACAAGAACAAAATGCAGGTGCCAAGGCTCGAGAAGATCGTCCTGAACATGGGGCTGGGAGAGGCCGTCCAGAATCCAAAGGCGATCGACAGCGCCATCGCGGACCTGTCCACCATCGCGGGCCAGCGTCCGTCGATACGTCGGGCCAAGAAATCCGTCTCGAATTTCAAACTGCGGGAGGGTACGCCCGTCGGGTGTGCAGTCACGTTGCGCCGAGACCGGATGTACGAGTTTCTCGACCGGTTTTTTGCCTTTGCCATACCACGTACACGTGATTTCAGGGGTTTGTCCCCCAATGCCTTTGACGGCAGGGGAAATTATACCGTGGGGGTTCGGGAGCAGATCATCTTTCCAGAGATCAACTACGATGAAATCGATCAGATCAGAGGTCTGGACGTAACCATCGTTACCACGGCCGGGACCGACGAAGAGGCATTTGAATTGCTCAGGCGCTTTGGCATGCCGTTCCAGACTGCCGAAGCGGCCTGATTCCAGGAAAGTGAGCGTACTTGTGGCGAAGAAGACGTTGATTGTAAAGGCAAACAGGAAGCCGAAGTTTGCGGTTCGCCGGTATAATCGTTGCCATCGTTGCGGACGTCCGAGAGGCTACATGAGGCAGTTCGGTATCTGCAGGATCTGTTTCAGAGAACTGGCGTTGCTGGGTGAGATACCCGGAGTCGCGAAGGCGAGTTGGTAGGAGCCCAGACAGACAGGAGGCGGTTGGCCCTATGAGTATGAGCGATCCGATTGCGGATATGCTGACCCGTATTCGGAATGCGGCCGGTGCCGGGCACCGGAAGGTAGACATTCCGGGTTCCCGGATGAAGACCGAAATTGCCCGGATAATGAAGTCGAGAGGGTTCATCCACAACTACGCCCGCGTGGAGGACAATCGGCAGGGATACATCCGCCTGTATCTCAAGTACAGTTCGGACGACGAGAGCGCGATACAGGGACTGGACCGCATCAGCCGGCCGGGGTTGCGCCGTTACGTCCGTGTCGGGGAAATCCCCAGAGTGCTCAACGGCCTTGGCGTGGCGATACTTTCCACCCCACAGGGTATACTGACGGATAGCGAGGCGCGAACGGCCGGTGTCGGCGGCGAGGTCCTCTGTCACCTCTGGTAAACCGGGAGGAGTCCAGGTGTCACGTGTTGGAAGGCAGCCGATTGCCGTACCGGATGGCGTTCAGGTACGTATAGAGTCTGAGGGGGTGCTGGTTAAGGGCAGCAAGGGCGAACTGTCGGTCAGGGTTCATCCGCTGACCCGGGTCCGACAGGAAGACGGCGCGATCCGGGTAACGGTAGAGGATGTTGAAGACAGGGAGTCGAAAGCCGTGTGGGGGCTGACGCGGGCGTTGTTGGCCAATGCGGTTGAAGGCGTGCGCAACGGATTTGAGAAGCGCCTGGTCGTCGTGGGTGTGGGGTACCGGGCTGAAATGAAGGGCAGGAGTCTGGATTTACAGGTCGGCTTCAGTCATCCCGTGATCATCGAACCCCTGGACGGCATTGAAATAAGCGTCGAACCCGCCCCCGCCGAAATCGACACGGCCCAGGCCACGATTGTTGTTCGGGGCGCGGATAAGGAACTGGTGGGGCGAGTGGCTGCCGATATTCGAAAAGTCCGTCCCCCCGAGCCTTATAAGGGTAAGGGAATTCGGTACGTCAACGAGTACGTTCGACGCAAGGCCGGCAAGGCCGCCGTAACCTAACAGCCCGTTGAAAAAGCCCATCCGGGCTACGGCCGGCCCTTGCGGTCGAAATACTGCGTTGCACTCCCTCGCCGAATCGAGGGATGGGACTCGGTCGCGCGCCTTGTCTTCGACCACAATGGCAAGTGTTCTGACCCGGAAATAGATCGCCGTAATTCGACCGCGGAGTCGCCCGGCTGGCAAGGCGCCTGAGCGAGGCGACCTGCTTACGGTCACCGAGCGAAGAACGCCGCCAGACGGGATGAATCGGCGGATGAATGGTGACATATTTCGGGACTCGCCTGCAGAGCGACTTTATCAACGGACTGGTAGACACGGAGCGGATTTTATGGCAAACCCACAGATCCAGAAGGCCAGGCTGCGACTGCGCCGCCGATTGCGGATACGGAAAAAGATCCGCGGTACCCCCGGGAGGCCCCGATTGGCGGTGAGCAGGAGCCTGAACCACATCGAAGTACAACTGATCGACGACACGACGGGGCGTTCCCTGCTTGGACTCTCGAGCAATTCCCGGGAAATCCGGGACACGCTCTCGGGCAACAAGAGCCAGAAGGGCCGTGAGGTGGGCCTGGCCCTGGCGGCCAGGGCACTGGAAGCCGGGATCAAGACAGTTGTATTCGACCGGGGCGGCCGCCTGTATCATGGCCGGATCAAGGCATTGGCCGACGGCGCGCGAGAAGGCGGTCTGCTGTTTTAGTGGTGTCAGATTAAAGGGAGCAGCCATTTGAAACGGATAGATTCTTCCGGATTGGACCTGACCGAAATCGTAATCAACAACAGCCTCAAGAGGGTGTCCCACGTTCGCAAGGGCGGCCGTCGTTTCGCTTTCAACGTGATGGTCGTCGTCGGAGACCGTCAGGGTCACGTCGGTGCGGGAATGGGCAAGGCGGGAGAGGTTGCGGAAGCCATCCGCAAAGCGACGGAAAACGCCAAGAAGGAGCTGGTACGAATACCGTTGATCAACGGAACGCTGCCGCATGAGATCATCGGCGTCTTTGGCGCTTCCCGTGTGCTGTTGCGGCCCGCTGCTCCGGGAACCGGTGTGATCGCCGGCGGGGGCATTCGAGCGGTACTGGAACTGGCAGGCGTGCAGAACGTGCTGACCAAATCACTGGGGTCGCAGAATACCCACAATACCGTGAAAGCCACGCTTCAGGGCCTGTCCAGCCTCAGGGACGCGCGGGCGTTTGCACGGTTACGGAACGTCGATGAGGCGGAGTTGACGGGCGCCCGGGAGTAACGCGGCATGGCACACGACGGCGGAAAGCTGAAAATTACCCAGGTACGCAGTTTGATTTCGAGAAATCAAAAACAGCGGCGTACGCTCAGCGCTCTTGGAATTCGCCGTATTCGCCACAGTGTGGTTCACGACGACACGGCGCAGATCCGCGGTATGGTCAACACGGTTGCACACCTTGTAGAGGTGGAGCCGGCAGACGGCTGATTCCGGTGATGCATCTCTGCAGGACCGGTCCGAAGGATCCGGGGTTACCTTCCCTCAAGCATAGGGGTCACGAGCATGAAACCAGGAAGGCTGAAGTCTCCCGTGGGCGCCGTCAAGAGCCGCAAACGGCTGGGTTGCGGCGCGGGTTCCGGATGCGGCAAGACAAGCGGGAAAGGACATAAGGGCCAGAAGTCGCGTTCCGGCGCGAAAACAAGGCCGTGGTTTGAAGGCGGGCAGATGCCGTTGCAACGCAGGCTGCCCAAAATAGGATTCAATAACCCTCAGAAGGTGGTCTATCAGGTCGTTAATCTGGACGATATGGCAAGGCGTGGATTGTCCGGTGAAGTGACACCCGAACACCTGAAGCAGACGGGCCTGATACGGTCAATTCGGCGACCCGTGAAGATTCTGGGACGGGGTGAGATCGCAGATGCCATGCAGGTTCAGGCACACGCGGTATCCCGATCGGCCAGGGGGAAGATCGAAGCGGCTGGAGGCAGTGTCAGCCTGATGGACGCGGGTTCCGGGACGGGTTAATCTGAAGAGGAGGCGGTGGTGCTCCAGAGTTTCCAGAGTGCGTTTCGAATCCCCGAACTGCGCAATCGCATCCTGTTTACACTGGGTATTCTTGTGGTCTTCCGGATCGGCACGTACGTGACCATTCCCGGCATCGACCCAAGGGCTCTCGACGAGTATTTCAGCAGCGCCGCTACCGGTGTCCTCGGATTCTACGACATGTTTGCCGGCGGCGCGTTCGGCCGCGCAACCGTATTCGCGCTTGGCATTATGCCGTATATCAGCGCCTCAATCATACTCCAGTTGATGGGTGCTGTAATCCCGTTTCTGCAAAAGCTGCAGAAAGAGGGCGAAGAGGGTCGCAAGAAGATCACCCAATATACCCGTTACGGGACCGTTGCGCTGGCTGCCGCGCAGTCTTTTGGCGTCAGCCTGTTTATGGAAAGTCTCCGGTCGCCCATCACGGGCATGCTGGTTGTCCCGGACCCGGGTCTGGGCTTTCGGTTGTTGACAATTCTGACCATCACCGCAGGAACCGTATTTGTGATGTGGCTGGGTGAACAGATTGACGACCGGGGTATCGGCAACGGCATGTCGATGCTGATTTTCATAGGCATCATTGCCCGCGCGCCCGCGGCGGTCATTCAGGAATATCAGGATTTCGTGGCCAATAACAAGCCCATCCTGCTGGAGCTGTTCGTGGTCGTCATTATCATCGCGGTCACCGCGCTTGTGGTGCTCATAACGCAGGGAACGAGGAAAATCCCCGTACAATACGCCAAACGCGTCGTGGGCAGACGCGTATACGGCGGCCAGAGTACTCACATTCCGCTCAAGGTGAATACTTCGGGGGTCATGCCCATTATATTCGCGCAGGCTATCATGTTTCTGCCGTCCACGCTGGCGAATTTTTTCCCGATGAACGAGTGGGTGCAGGATATGGCCTCACGGTTTTCACCGGCCACTACGTTGCACGCGCTGCCGTACTGGATTCTCTACTCCGCGATGATCATCTTTTTCGCCTATTTCTATACGGCAATCGTCTTCAATCCTGTAGACCTCGCCGACAATATGAAGCGACAGGGCGGGTTCATTCCGGGTATCCGGCCCGGTCGACGCACGTCCGACTTTATCGACCGGATTTTGACCCGAATCACGCTACCGGGATCGATCTTCCTCGCGGCGATCGCGGTCTTCCCGTTTTTCGTTATCAGTTGGGCCGACGTGAATCCCGGTCTGATCGACTTCTTCGGGGGTACCGGACTTCTGATTATCGTCGGCGTAGCGCTGGACACGCTTCAGCGCGTGGAGTCGCACCTCCTCATGCGGCATTACGACGGCTTTATGAAAAAGGGAAGGTTGAAGGGCCGGAGATGACCGAAAGGACAGACCGATGAGGGTCAGAGCATCCGTTAAGAAACGCTGCAATCACTGCAAGGTCATTCGCCGTAAGGGCGTGGTCCGCGTGATATGCAAACACGATCCAAGTCATAAACAGAGACAGGGATAGCCCTTCGGAATCCGAACGAAGGAGGAGATACGATGGCTCGTATCGCAGGTGTCGATGTTCCGCGTGAAAAGCGTGTAGAAATCGCACTGACCTACATTTACGGGATTGGCAGAAGCTCCTCGAACCGGATCCTTGAGAAAACGCAGATTTCACCGGACACGCGCGTCGACGCGTTAAGCGAGGAAGACGTCACGAAACTCCGGAGCGTGATCGAGGGTGAATACCGGGTGGAAGGCAACCTGAGAAGCGAAGTGGCGATGAATATCAAGCGGTTGATGGACATCGGCTGCTATCGAGGGCTGAGGTGGCGGAGGGGGCTCCCGGTGCGCGGCCAGCGGACCCGGACGAATGCCCGGACGAGAAAAGGGCCCAAAAAGGGTCAGATTGCCAAGAAGAAGAAAGCACAACACTAAACGCAGCTAAGGAGGCGATCACTTGCCGCCGGAACAGAGAAGAGGCCGAAGAAGGAACAAGCGGGTCGACGGACAGGGCGTTGCCCACATTAAGGCCACGTTCAACAATACCATCGTGACGCTGACCGACAAAGACGGACACGTGATTTCGTGGTCCACAACCGGCAAGGTGGGGTTCAAGGGTTCACGCAAGAGCACGCCATTTGCCGCACAGTTGGCCGCGGAAGCCGCGGCAAAGGATGCGATGTCCATGGGTCTGCGACGTGTCGAGGTTTGGGTCAAGGGTCCAGGTGTCGGCCGCGAAGCCGCCGTCCGCGCCCTGCAGGGCGCAGGGTTGGAAATCGCGGCGATTCGCGACGTTACACCGATTCCTCACAACGGTTGTCGGCCGCCAAAGCGGCGGCGCGTATAACGGCATCCGGCCTGGGAGGTCTATTGCATGGCAAGGTATACTGATTCCAGTTGCAAATTGTGTCGACGTGAAGGCGTAAAGCTGTTCCTCAAAGGCGAACGCTGCTATCTGGACAAATGCTCGTTTGAAAAGCGCAGCTATGCGCCCGGCATGCACGGACAGCGGCAGGGACGCAAGCCGTCTGAATATGCCCTGCAGCTCAGGGAGAAGCAAAAGGCCAAACGCCAATACGGCGTGTTGGAGAATCAGTTCCGAGGCTATTATCACAAGGCCGCCCGCCGGAAGGGTGTCACCGGGGAACTCCTCCTGCAGACGCTCGAGAGCCGCCTGGACAACGTCACCCACCGGCTGGGCTTCGCGCCTTCTCACAAGGCGGCCCGTCAACTCGTGCGGCACCGGCACATCATGGTGAACGGGCGCATCGTCGACGTCCCTTCCTTTCAGGTCTCGCCCGGGGATACCATTCAGGTCCGGGAAAAGAGCCGGCAGCTGGCGTTGATTCACGACTCCATCAAGCGGGTCGGCGAGGGGCGACAGGCGCCATGGCTGTCCCTGGACAAAGTCAATCTCACCGGAACCGTTCTCGAGTATCCCGACAGGGAGGGTATTCCGACGCCCGTCGAGGAGCAGCTCATCGTGGAGTTGTATTCGAAATAGCCGCTTCGGCTCGATGACGAGCGGCCGCGTTTACACGGCTGGGAACGGATTGCCATATTGTCTTTCAGTGGATCCAAGGAGAATTCCTGTATGAAGCCTAAGAACTTCCAGATGCCCAGGTCCGTGCAGATCGATGAGGGCAGCCTCACCGACTCTTACGGGATGTTCACGGTTCAACCTCTTGAACGCGGGTTCGGTACCACCATTGGCAATGCATTGCGCCGGATATTGCTTTCATCGATTGAAGGCGCAGCCGTCAAGGCCATTCGTGTGGAAGGGGTGCAGCACGAGTTCTCCGTTGTACAGGGCGTCGTCGAAGACATGACTGAAATCGTACTGAATCTCAAGGAAGTAAACCTGAGGGTGCATTCGGACGAAGACAAACTGCTTCGTATCGACAAGGAGGGGCCGGACAGTTTGACGGCGAAAGAACTGGAGGTGGACGCCGACGTCGAAGTGATGAACCCCGAACAGCACATCGCATCTCTGGATCAGGACGGCCATCTCGAAATGGAGATCACCGTAGGCAAGGGTAGGGGTTACGTGCTGGCTGAAGAGAATAAAGTCACCGACCCCGCCACGGATACGATAATGCTCGATTCGGCATTTTCTCCCATCAGAAAGGTGCATTACGAGGTGGACAACGCCCGCGTCGGGCAACAGACGGACTACGATAAACTGACGCTGACCGTCTGGACGAACGGTGCCATACGGCCTGACGACGCCGTGTCTCACGCGGCAAAGATATTGAAGGACCATCTGGAGCTCTTCATACACTTCGAAGAAGAGCCGGAGGAGGAATACGAGGAAATCATCGACGAAGACACGCAGCGGGTGGCATCGCTTCTGCAGATGCCGGTGGAAGAACTGGAACTGTCCGTGCGTTCCGCCAACTGTTTGAAGGCGGCCAATATTCTCACGCTTGAAGACCTTGTTCAAAAGACCGAGACCGAAATGCTGAAGTTCCGGAATTTCGGCCGCAAGTCGCTGAACGAGTTGACAGCAATACTGGAAGGTCTGGGCCTTCAGTTTGGAATGGATATATCGAAATACAGCGGGATTGCCCCGAAGAGCGAGGAAGTCGCGGTATTGGAAGATGAATTTTAAGATAGCTTCTTAACCGGAAAGACGGGCTATGAGACACGGAAAACGGGGGCGCAAACTCGGGCGTACGGCCAGCCACAAGAGGGCGATGTTGAACAACATGGCCGCGTCTCTGTTCACGTACGGTTCCATACGCACGACCCACGCAAAGGCCAAGGAGCTGCGCGGCGTGGCCGAACGCCTTATTACGTTCGCGAAAAGGGGCGACTTGCACGCGAGACGGCAGGTCCTGCGACGGATTCGAAACCAGCGTGTGGTTGCCAGACTCTTCGACGAGATCGCGGATTCGTTTTCTGAACGCAATGGCGGCTATCTCCGGTTACTCAAACTCGGCCCCCGCCGCGGTGACCGCGTCGAGATGTGTCTGGTGGAAATGGTCGGGGAGGAAACCAGAGCCGATTCTGCCGGACGACCGGATTCGGATGATGATGGCGGTGTCCGCAGTGAGAGCCGGGAACCGGCGGAAACTTCCGCTGACGAAGTCACGGACGCCGCGAGCGAACCGGCTTCGGATTCATCCGGCGAGGCCGAAACCGGGCAAGCCGACGAATCGAGTGAGGCCCAAGAGCGTACGAAAAAATGAATCCGTTGCGCCGTGACAATTTCGTGACGAGAGGGCAAATCGACAGACCGGTCGATTTGCCCTCTTTGTTCCCGGTCTTTCTCCGGAGGATACTCGTCTGTCTTTGCCTTGCGCTCGGCTTCGGGTCCGGTTCCGCGGATGCATCCGGCCGGTCGCAGGAGGAATTCAGGGGATTGTGGGTGGTTCGCCACTGGCTGAAGAATCGTGAGCAGGCCATGCGCGCTGTGCGGATGGCCGTAGACGCCCGGTTGAACGCGCTCCTGGTTCAGGTTCGCGGCAGAGGCGATGCCTTTTATCGAAGCCGCCTGGTACCCAGATCGGAATCCCTGTCCGATCCTGATTTCGATCCACTTGCGCTTCTCGTGGAAGAGGGGCACCGGGCCGGCCTGGAAGTACACGCGTGGGTGAATATATTCCTCACCTGGAAACCGACTGAGCAGCGGCCTGCGTCGCCGCGGCATGTCTATCTTCAACATCCCGAATGGTTCATGCGATCCGCAGACGGGATCGATATGGGGCGCGTCGCGCTCGACGGCGTCGATCTGGTCGAACGCGGAGTGACCGGGAGATTCCTTTCGCCCGGCGTTCCCGAAGTCAGGGCCCATCTGCTCAGGGTCATCGAAGAGATCGTGGACGAATACGATATCGACGGTATTCACATGGACTATGTCCGGTACCCGAATATCCATTACGACTACAGTCCCGCCGTGAACGAAGCGTTCAGGGCGCGCTACGGCCTGGACCCCGCCGGCCGGAATGACAACGAGGCCGGTGCAGGTGCCGGTGCGGACGCGACCGATGTCAGGAAGTTGTGGCATCGGTGGCGCAGCGAACAGGTCAGTCTGCTCGTAGGCCAGGCGCGTGATGCGATCGCACGCCTCAAACCCGCTGTCAGGCTGTCTGCCGCTGTAAAACCGGACATCGAATCCGCATATACGCAGTACGGACAGGACTGGATCGCATGGAGCAACAGGGGGCTCGTGGACTTTGTGGTGCCCATGTTCTATGAGGGATCGACTCAAGAAATCGAACGCCAGATGGCCGAAGCAAGGAAGCGAGTGAAAAAGGCAGGTCTGTACGCGGGAATCGGCGTCTGGAACCAGAATGCCGACGAAACGGTGGCTCAGATCGAGATCGCGCGCGTGAGGGGCTTTCAGGGCGTCGTATTGTTTTCCGCGGATGGATTCGTACAACAGGAGGGGCTGACCGGCGAGTTGCACAAAGGTCCTTTTCGAGCGCCGTCCGCCCTTCTGAAGGAGGAGGACCCGCGTGCTGAAACCCAGGCGGGGCGATCAGGTAGAGATTGACATCGAGCGGCTGGATCGACGGGGAAACGGTCTGGGCCGGATGGGCGCCTATACCTTGCTTGTCCGCGGCACGGTGCCCGGAGACCGGGTCCGGGCGCGTGTACGCAAGATCAGGAACCGGTTGCGTCGGGCCGAAGCCAGTCTGGAGGAGCTGCTCTCCACCCGAATCGAGCGGACGCCTGCACGCTGTTCTCACTTTGGGCTCTGCGGCGGTTGCCTATGGCAGGACATTCCCTACGACTCCCAGGTGAGATTGAAGCAGGACCTGGTGCGGAACTGTCTGGCAGAGGCCGGAATAGATACGAAACTGGACGCGCCATTGCCTTCGGCAGAACCGTTCTTCTACCGGAACAAGATGGAGTTCTCCTTCGGTTCGTCGCCTGAGGGGCGTACCGAGGTGGGCCTGCACGTCTGGGGGCGTTTCGACCGGGTATTCGACCTGGACGCGTGTTATCTCCAGTCGGAAACGTCAAACCGCATCGTCGGTCGCGTGCGAAACCTTGTCAGCTCGCACTCCGTTTATCATCTGAAGCGCCATGAAGGTCTGCTCAGATTCCTGACCATACGCGAGGGCAAGCTGACGGGTGAAACCATGGTTGTGCTGACAACGTCGGGGGACGCGTTTCCCGAGGCGGAGTCGTTGGGAAAGATGCTGGAGGAGACGTTTCCTGAGGTCAGGAGTGTCATCCGAAGCGTCAATCTGCGGCGAGCCCAGGTAGCCATAGGCGACCGCGAAGAGGTGCTCGCGGGGACGGGTACCGTTAGAGAGAAACTGGGTGATTTCACATTTGAGATTTCGCCGGGTTCGTTTTTCCAGACCAACACCCGCCAGGCCGGGCATCTATACCGGCGGGTGGTTGAGTTGGCCGATCCCCGTCCGGACGACCGGATTCTGGACGTGTATTGCGGAACGGGCGCGATTTCGCTGCACCTGTCGCGGAAGGCCGGCTATGTACTCGGTATCGAGGTCGGTGAGGGGGCGGTTCGGGATGCGGTCCGCAACAGCGCGATAAACGGCGTGTCCAACTGCCGGTTTATCGCGGGCGCGGCGGAAGAGATCCTCTGGCAGATACGTGAGCGGGGAGAACGTTTCGAAACCGTGGTCACCGATCCACCGCGGCCGGGTATGCACACGAAGGCCATAACGGCGATCTGTGATCTGCGCCCCGAGCGTATCGTATATGTTTCGTGCAACCCGGAGGCCTTGGGTGCGGACCTGGTCCGGCTGGAGTCTTCTGGCTACAGGACCGACTACGTGCAGCTTGTGGACATGTTTCCCCATACACCGCACTGCGAGGTCGTGGCGCGGTTGATTAACAGTGCCTGATGATTGAGTTTGTCGCAGGGTCTGAATGAATGAAGCAAAGGATGAGCGTTCCCTCTGTTCTTTGGTTTTGACGCGCTCGCAGGTCAATCCCTGCTGATTTCAAGAATCTCGTAGGCGAGCGTGCCCACCGGAACCTTCGCTTCGACCTGCTCACCAACGCTTTTTCCAAGAAGCGCGCGGCCAACCGGAGACTGCGTAGAGATCTTGTTCTGTTCGAAATCCGCTTCGTCGGTTGAAACCAGTGTATAGCGGATCTGTTCGCCGGTCCTCCGATCCTTTAAGGTGACCGTGGCTCCAAGATAGGCCTTGTCCTTGGCCATGAGACTCTCGTCGATGATTTCAGACCGAACCAGCTTGTCCTGGAGTTCGGCGATTTTCTTCTCAATGAACATCTGACGTTCCTTGGCGCTATGGTATTCCGCGTTCTCGCTCAGGTCTCCATGTTCCCGGGCCCTGGCGATCGCGTCGATGACCGCCGGCCGTTCCCGGGTCCTGAGGCGCTCCAGTTCTGTCCGGATCTTGTTGTATCCGTCTTTTGTGAGATAAAGCCGATCCATCGTCCTGTCTCTCTTCCTTTTTGGGGGATTACCCGAATCTGCGAGTCCTGTATTTGAAAGAAAAAATACCGGGGGTCCGGAATTGCGGACGGCCCCGCTGTGTACACCAGGAACAACGGTGATGAGCCCGATATTTGACTCTAAGATGCTTAAAAATAAGATCTTTATTGAATAAAGTCAAGATCAAATGGTTCCTGGCAGGTTCGGTTTGACATCTTCAACTCCGGTTTGTATACTATACGTTTGGTGCAACTTTCCCGGGGAAAATCTTCGGGAATCCTTGTGAGGGTGTGAATGGACAGCACGTTTGTGCGCGGGCTGATTCCGGCGCTTGTCACTCCGATGACCGGCGACGAAGCACTGGATGAGGCGGGGCTTGAACGCCTGCTGAACTACGTCATCGCAGCGGGTGCCCATGGGGTATTCGCGGGGGGGACCGCCGGGGAGCCCTGGGCGCTGAGCACGGAAGAAAAGAAAAGGCTTTTTGAGTGGACCGTGGGCTATACGGCGGGGCGAGTTCCGGTCTATGTGGGAACGGCGGCGAATTCGACGGCCGAGGCCGTGCGGCTGGCGGAAGCGGCACAGGAGGCGGGGGCGGATTGCCTTTCAGTCCTGACGCCTTTTTTCATTACGCCGGGTCCGGAGGAGATGTTCTGCCACTTTGCGGCGATCGCCCGCGCCGTGGACCTTCCCGTACTCCTGTACGATCTCCCGGCGAGAACCGGGAACAGCCTTTCGGTCAATCTTGTAATGCGGCTGGCGGAAACATTCGGCAATATCGTTGGAATCAAGGAGAGTTCGGGCGATTTTTCACAAACGCTCGAATACCTGCGGCTGGCGCCTGAGGATTTTCGCGTCATCATGGGTCGCGACACGCTGATCTACGCCGCCCTCGTCCACGGCGCCGCGGGTGCAATCGCGGCAAGCGCCAACGTAGCGCCGGAACTGGGCGTGGGCATTTACGAACGGTACATGGCCGGAGACGCCTGCGGCGCGCTGGAATATCAGAAGCGGCTTGCCCCGCTTCGATCCGCCTTTGCGTTGGGAACCCATCCGGCAATGCTGAAAGCCGGTGCGGAGTTCGTCTGCGATGCGGGCGGACCGCCGCGTCGACCCGTGCGTCGATTGTCCGGAGGCGATCTGCACCAGTTGAAAGAAGTGCTTGCGAAGATGGGAAAGCTGCAATCCTCCGATGCCGGTTGAATGGCTGCTGATGCCACGGGCCTGAACGTATCTATGGAGCGGCTGAACGATGGATCGACGGGAAAGACATCGGACAATTCTGGTCGTTGGCGCGCCCGGATCCGGCAAGGGCACGCAGGGGAGAATCCTGGGCAACATACCGGGATTCCACCATTTGGCCTGCGGGGACGTTTTCAGGTCACTGGATCCTGGTAGTGAACTTGGCAAGATCTTCCTTGCTTACTCCGGCAAGGGCCGGCTGGTCCCGGACCAGTTCACCGTTCAACTGTGGCTGGACCACATCCGCGGCGCTATCCAAAACGGCGGTTTTCGACCGGACGAGGAAGTGCTCGTTCTTGACGGCATTCCCCGCAATTTGCGCCAGGCCGAAATGATGGCGGACTATATCGACCTCAATCTCCTCATCTATCTGGATATCGCCAACGACAACGTACTGGTTGAACGTGCGCTGCGCCGGGCGCTCCGGGAGAACCGGCTCGACGACGCCAGCGAGGCGGTTATCAGAAGGCGTTTGCGGGAATTCGAAAGAGAAACCGCACCTCTGCTGGAATTCTATCCGGCTGACGTGATTCGCAGGGTCGACGGAGAACAGAAGCCTGTAGACGTCCTGCGCGATGTGATAGGAATCATCCAGGAAGCCGATACCGTAGCGGATTTCTGAGAACTGCAACGCACGTGGTTGGAGGATGGTCGCCTGTATTCGGGCGGCCTTCGGTTTTTTCGGGGCAAAAGAAGGTGCAATCGCAGAATTGAGGTCTCCGTGGGTCGCCGCGCTCCACCCATGTTTCGTTCGTGCGGCGCAGGACCGTTTGTACGGGGGTAGATCCTATCCGACAGCAGGAGCATTTGCAGGCATGTTCAGAGTCTATATCGGCCTGGTCCTTCTTCTGGTCGTCCCGCTGCGTGCGACAGCACGCCCGATGATGGATTGGACGGTGTTTCGACACGAAGACGGGCTTGCGCATAACGTCGTTACGTCAGTCGTTGGGACGCGAGACGGCGTACTCTGGTTCGCCACGCGCGGGGGTATTTCCCGGTATGACGGGCGGACCTGGCGCACCTATGGCGAATCGGATGGGTTGCCCGGCAGCGGTTTCAGTGGACTGTTCGAAGCTGAGAATGGCACTCTGTGGGCTACGGGCGGAGGCGTTGGATTCCGCCGTCAGGCTGAATACCACGTCGCGCGACTGGAAGGAGACCGTTGGGAGCCGGTTATGTTGCCGGGAAATCTCGCGGGTGTCGGCGTAGGTTCGATTGTCGCCGTTGGGGGAGGCGGCCTCTGTTTCGCCACGGCCGGTATGGGAATTCTACATTACGCCGGTGACGAATGGAAGACCATCGAAGAAGACGATGGACTTGCGTCGAATCACGTGCAATGCCTGTTGCGGTCGAGGGACGGTGCGGTATGGGCGGCGTACGCAGGGCGGCGGGTCGCGCCTTTTTCGCGCAGGCCCAGACGCGGGCCGGGTGGGGGCGTGAGTCGTTTCGATCCGGCGAAGAATGAATGGGTTCCGGTCTCGATACCCGTCGAACCACCCGGCGGCGCTGTGACGGCGATGGCTCAGGCGGCCGACGGCGCAATCTGGATGGGAACGGAAAACAGCGGGATATTGCGTTACGACGGTGTAAACTGGCAGGCGTTTACGACAGCGGAGGGATTGCCCGCGAACCGGGTGCTGTCTATCGCAACCGCGCCCGACGGTTCGGTGTGGGCGGGGACGGTGGGCGGCGCCATTCGATTCAGGTCTTCCACCGGTGAATCGTCGGATGGACGGGTCAGGCCGGACATTCAGGTCTTTACGGAAGAGAATGGCCTTCCGAACAATCTCGTGAGATCCATCTGGGTGGACGGTCATGGCGCCGTCTGGGTCGGGACGGCTTGGGGCGTCGGCCGGTACGGCGCTACGGGTTGGGTATACCAGGAACGATGGGCCGGCGCGGACGACCGGGGAGGGGTGGCCCTGGGGCGATCCCGTGACGGTCGCCTGTGGTCTGCCACGGGAGAGTGGGTTTACGAATATGATCGGAGCCACTGGGTTCAGGCATACCGTCTGGTATCCGAAGTCCGCCGTCGGCCCCAGCGCATCGTGGATCTGAAAACGGGAAAGGACGGCATGCTCTGGGTCGCATCCGACCGCCGGCTCGTTCGCTTCGACGGCGAACACTGGAAAGAGCTTACCCTGCCCATTTTTCGCCGCGGATCACGCATTCTATCGATCTTTCCGGCCCGTACGGGTGGCGTTTGGGCCGGTACGCGGTCCGGTCTGTATCGATTCGACGGCGCGGGCCGGTTGGGGGACCCTTCCGGCGTGGACAGAGGGGTGCATGCGATTTACGAGGCCGCTGACAGCTCGCTCTGGCTTGGCGCAAACGGCGCTGTGATCTTGAAGACGGACAACGAAGACCGCGTATTCACGTCGGACGATGGCTTGCCTTCGGAACCGATCGTCGCACTGGCCGAAGCCTATGGGTCGGTGTGGGCTGCGACACGCTTCAGAGGGGTATTTCGATACAACCAGGATACCTGGGAGGCTGTACCGAAGGGAAATCCGACGATCTTCGCTGGCGCACACAGGTTTTTCGTGGATGATGATGGCGCGCTCTGGCTGGCCTCCCTCGGGGCAGGCGCGGTCCATACGAATGGCGACACGTGGACACGTTACACGGTGCGTACCGGCCTCCCCGGCGGCCGGATATGGGATATTACTCAGGACAGTGCAGGCAGGGTCTGGTTTGCAACGGAAAAGGGACTGGGAGTCTACTCACGGGACACAGATGCGCCTGAGACCACTCTGAGCATGCCGCCCGGCGAGGTCGCACCGCACCAGAGCGTGCTGTTCAAGTTTTCAGGTCAGGACGCGTGGAAGCAGACGCCAACACACAAGCTGAAATACGCATGGAGGGTGAACGAGGAGGTTTGGGCGCCGTTCGTTCGCGTCATGACGCCTGGAATCTGGACACCGTTTACCGGTGAAGATCACGCGCTCCTGAGTCGGCTGGATCCGGGGCGTCATACCTTCGAGGTCCGTGCGATGGACCAGGGATTCAATGTCGACCCGACACCGGCCCGACATCAATTCGTGGTTTTGGCGCCCGTATGGCGCAGGCCGTGGTTCGTGGCGCTCAGCGTATTCTCGTTCGTGGCCCTTTGCGTATCGTCCGGATACGCGCTGCACCGGCATCGGCGCTGGCGGGAGTCTCAGGCCCGCCAGATCCTTGAACTGGAATCCGAGCTTCAGAAGGCGCACAGGATGCAGATGGGCCTGCTGCCTGCGACGCCGATTCGAGGTGATTCATTTGAAATCGCTGGGGTCTGCGCGCCCGCGAATCACGTCGGCGGCGACTATTTCAACTATTTCTGGCTGGACGATGCTCGCCGGACTTTGGGTTTCGGCGCGGCTGACGTATCGGGAAAGGCGATGGAGGCGGCGGTTCACGCGATGCAGTTAAGCGGCATTTTCAGATACGAATTTCGAGGCGGGAGGCCGCTGAATGAAGTCGCGATGCGGCTGGACGAAGATTTGAGGGAGCAGATGGATGAGGCCAGCTTTGTGACCTGCTGTCTCGGCACGCTGGATCTGGAGACGCGGCACGTACAACTGATCAACGCCGCTCACCCCTTCCCGTACCATTTTTCCGCCAGCGCCGGTGAATTGCGCGCGATTCACCTGCCGTCCATTCCGCTGGGGATGGTGTTGCCACCGGGAAGTCCGGTCGGACATGCGAAAGCCGCTATCCAGGTCGCGCCGGAAGATTTGCTGGTGTTCTACAGCGATGGCGTGACCGACATGAGGAACGAGGCCGGTGAGTTCTACGAGACGGATCGGCTGGAACAGACGATCAAGGCCCACATACGGGCAAGCGCCGAGGACCTGGTCTCGCTGATCCTGGAGGACGTCTACCTTTTCAAAGGAGATGCGTCTCAACCGGACGATATGACGCTTCTGGTCATTCGAATGCTCGAGCAGGTGGGTACCGGCCGTTGACGCCCACGCACCGGGATGGATACCCGCGGCCCCTCGACGACTGGCAGGGCGTCATCGGCGTTCGTTCGCGGGCACGGGGCCGGATCCGGCGGCATCCCTCTCCGCGGATTCCACGGTCTGGGCAATCAGCGTCACGATCGTCATTGGCCCCACGCCGCCAGGCACAGGGGTGTAAGCCGCACACCGGTGAACGACCGCGGAGAGTTCCACGTCTCCGACCGGGCCAGGATGGTAACCGGCGTCGATGACCACGGCGTTGTCCGCGATCCAGTCGGCCCTGATGAATTCCCGCCTTCCAACGGCGCCAACGACAATGTCGGCCGCGCGCACAATACCGGGCAGGTCGCGGGTTCTGGAATGACAGATCGTCACGGTGGCGTTGGCATTCAACAGCATCATGGCCATCGGTTTGCCCAGTATCGGGCTTCTGCCGACGACGGCGGCGGTTCTGCCCTCCAGCGGAACACGGTAATGCTTCAGGAGCTTCATGATGCCGGCCGGTGTCGCCGCCCCGTAGGCGGGCGCGCCCATTGCCATCAGTCCGAAGCCGTGCGCCGTAACGCCATCCACGTCCTTCCTGGTGGAGATCCGGTCGAAGCACGCCCGCTCGTGGATCTGGGCGGGAACCGGATGCTGCAGGAGGATTCCGTGTACGCGAGGATCGGCATTGAGCCTGTCGATCTCGGCGAGGAGTTCGTCCGTGGTGGTTTCTTCGGGCAGCAGCACCCTCAATGAATCCATGCCAATCCGTACGCAGGCGTTTCGCTTCATGCGCACGTAGGTGGCCGACGCCGGATCGTCTCCAACCAGGATCGTGGCCAGAACGGGGATCCGGCCGCCTGTGCTTGCCCTGATGCGCGCCACCCGTTGCTTCAGTTCTCTTTCGATTTGCCCGGAAAGCTTTCTGCCGTCCAGAACCGTTGCAGTCATCGCGCCTCCCGATCTTAAAACAGCTTCCGAGGTGTGTCCGGGCGCCGATACCGCGTCCCCAATACCGAACCGGGTGACTGCAGGCAAATGCCCGTTCGCCTCGGGTGTCCCCCGGTGTTTCCCTAGTTCTCCTCGCACCATTCCCGGGCGTTCTGGAACAGCCGCAGCCAGGGCGACGCGTCCAGGGAACGCTTCCAGGATTCCGGCATCCAGCCCCATTGCCATTTCAGGAACGTCCGCTCGGGGTGCGGCATCATCGCCAGGTGGCGCCCATCGGGAGAACACAGGGCGGCGATGCCGTGGGGAGAGCCGTTGGGGTTGAACGGATACGCTTCGCTGACATGATTCCCGTCGTCGACGTAACGGATGGGCGCCAGGTTGCTCTGAATGACCCCTTCCAAAATGCGGGGGCCGGGAAAATGGATTCGACCTTCACCGTGGGCAACCCATATGCCCAGGGAAGCGCCAGCCATGTTTCTGAGCATCACGGCCGGACTCTCCTGGACCTGCACCGTAACGAAACGTGATTCGAAGCGTCCCGATGCATTCTGGATAAAACGCGGTTGATTCCTGGTCTCGTCTGCCGGCCAGGGCGCCCACCCGAGCAGGGCCATCAGCTGGCAGCCGTTGCAAACGCCCAGACTGAATGTGTCAGGACGTTCGAAGAACGACTGAAACTGATCCCGAAGCCCCGGATTGAACCGGATGACCCCCGCCCATCCCTTGGCCGAATCCAGGACGTCCGCATAGCTGAACCCACCCACAAAGGCGATGCCTCGAAAGGCGTCGAGTCGGACCCGGTCGGCCTGAAGATCGGACATGGTCACGTCCCAGGGTTCCATGCCCGCCGCGTGGAATGCCGAGGCCATCTCGCGGTCGCCGTTGCTGCCTTCCTCCCGGACGATGGCAACCGGAAACTTCGTCCGGGACGCCAGAATCTCCGGCGCCGTCGGCGAAGGCGTGAACGGCAGCGTATACGCGGGTGTCTTTCGCTCCCTCAGTGAGTGACGTTCCTGTTCCACGCACCGCGGGTTTGCCTGGAGCCGTTCGAGACGGTAGCTCGTTTCCTCCCACAGGTCGCGCAGATTCGCCATGTCGTCGCTGAGAACGGTCCGGCCGTTAACGGCGATCCCTACGGACGTGTCCGACGTGGTATTGCCAATGGGAATGCAGGGCACGTCCGCGGCATTGAGAGCCCGGAGGACATGGGGCGCATTCCCCGCGTGTACTTCGATGACCAGGCCCATCTCCTCGGCGAACAGCGACGCAATAGGATCTGAAGCCGTCGGTAGATCGATGCTGATGCCGCAGTTGCCGGCGAAAGCCATTTCAAGCAGACAGGTTACGATGCCGCCGTCGCTCCGGTCGTGGCCCGCGGCCACGTTGTTTTCGGCGATGAGTTGCTGCACGGCGTTGAACGTGCGTTTCAGCAGTCCGGGGTCGTCCACGTCCGGCGGCGTGTCGCCGATCTGGCTGTACACCTGGGCAAGGGCGGAGCCGCCGAGGCGCTTCCTTCCACCCGACAGGTCGATAAACAGCAGGCGGCCCTCATCAGGGTGTTTGAGGTCCGGCGTGACAACCTGCGTGACATCCGGGCACGTGACATAGGCCGAGACAACCAGGGCGCCCGGCGCGGTCACGGTCTCGTCGTTCCGGTTGGGTCCGGGCGCCAGCGCGGCCATGGAGAGACTGTCTTTCCCTCCATCGATGGCGATTCCCAGTTCGAGCATTACATCCACCAGGGCTCTGGCTGCATCGTATAGCGCGGCGCCTTCGCCCGGCAGTTTGGCCGCCCACATCCAGTTTCCTGAGCATTTGACGTCTTCAAACGCGCTTACCCTCGCCCACACCAGATTGGTCAGCGCCTCGCCGACGGACATTCGTGCCATCGCTTCGGGGTCCAGCAGGCCGATAACGGGCTGTTCCCCGATGGACGTGGCGGCGCCGGTTATGCCGAAATGGCTCTGCGCGATCACGGCCACGTCCGAAACCGTGAGCTGAAGCGGACCCGCGCACTGCTGGCGGGCAACCAGACCGGTGACGCTCCGGTCGACCTTGTTCGTCAGGAAACGCTTGGAGCCAACCGACACGAGTCGCAACACTCGCTTCAATGCGGACTCCACGGTAATGTCGTCAGGCAGATCCAGCGGCGTCAATTCGGGCCGTTTACGATACAATTCGAAGTTCTTGCGGGGCATGTCTCCCAGCACTTTGTCCAGTTCCAGGTCCACCGGGGTGGTGTTGTCGTTTTCGTCGTAGAGGACAATTCTTCCGCTTCCGGTTACGTGTCCCACGAATGCCGCCGCTATCTTTTCCCGCTCGCACAGGGCCTTGAACGCCGCCTCGTGCCGGGGATGCAGCAGCAGGGCGTCGTTTTCCTGGTATTCGGCGCCCCATATTTCCAGCACGGAAAGTGACCGGTCGCCCACGGGCAGGTCGCGAACGTGGATGCGGGCGCCTTCCGGCGCGACGATTTCCTTGAGCACGTTGCAGTTTCCGCCGGCCCCCTGGTCGTGGATGCTGACGATGGGGTTCTCTTCTCCCATTTCAACGCAGGCGCGGATTACCCGGTTTACCTTCTGCTCCATTTCCGCATCGCCTCGCTGTACGGCGTTGAAGTCCAGCTCCGCCGTGTTCTCGCCCTGCACCATCGACGAAGCCGCCCCGCCGCCCATCCCGATGCGGTACGCGGGGCCTCCGAGCTTGACCACCCACATCTTCTTCTCCGGGCTTCCCTTTGTGATGTGGCGGGCGTCGATCTGGCCAATGCCCCCGGTAAACATGATGGGTTTGATCCACTCACGGCGCTGACCGTCCGGCAATCGCAGGCCGAACGCGCGCGTATAGCCCTGAACGAGCGGTTCGCCGAATTTGTTCCCGTAGTCCGATGCGCCGTTGCTGGCTTCTATCTCGATCCGGAGCGGGGATGCGAAATTGCCGGCATATTCGAACGCCCGGTCCTCCCACGGCATTTCATAGCCCGGTATGCGGAGATTGCCCACACAGTAGGCCGCGGTACCGGCGACAACCAGCGAGCCGCGGCCGGCGGCATGCACGTCGCGAATGCGCCCGCCGGTACCGGTTTCAGCGCCGGGGAACGGCGCGACGCCGGTGGGAAAGTTGTGGGTTTCCGCGGTGAAGATGATGTCGTAATTCCGATCGGAATCAACGAACGGGCCGGGTTCTCCCGGCCTGGCGGGCAGGATGGTCCTCGTGGAATAGCCCCGTATGCCGCTCGCGTTGTCCCGGAACGCGATGCTGCTGTTGCCCGGATTGGCCCGCAGGGGTTGCTGAATCATGCCCATCAGATGGTCCGGCATTTCTTCGCCGTCGATCCTCAGCCGGCCGCGGAAAAACCAGTGCCGGGAGTGCTCGCTGTTGGACTGGGCGATGTCGAAACATTCCACATTCGTGGGGTTTCGCCGGAAGTGGTCCAGAAAGAGGTCCGTATAGTAGTCGAGGTCCCATTCGTCGAAGGCCAGGCCCAGGGTCCTGTTGATGTGCTCCAGCGCGGCCCTGCCCTCCTGAATAAGCGGAACCTCGGAAACCGGCTCCGGATGTGCGCCGGTTTCGAAGGACGACAGGGGCGAGGGGTATTCGCACTCCGTCATGCGGTCGTGGACCGCATCCAGGAATGCGGTCTTCCGGTCCCGGGTCAGGCCGGGCCGGAGCAGATAACGCCTGGATCGTTCGATGCGCGCAATTCCCGTCAGGCCGCAGGCCTGGCAGACCGATACGGCATTCGTGGACCAGGCTGTGCTGAAGTTCAGGCGCGGTCCAACCTCGATCAGCGAACCTTCCCCCCCCAGAAACGGCGTCGCGGCGAGTCTTTCCGGCTCGAAGGTCTCACCCAGAAGCCAGGCGAGCCGCTTCCGTTCCTCGGCGGTTAACGTACCGCTCAGTTCGACGTTGAAGCAGGCTTCGGTTTCAATCCGCGCAACGCGGGGAAAGACGGTCTGCCTGACCTGGTTGAGCAGGGTATCCGTTTGCGTCCGTGAGAGGAACGGCGTACGGTAGAGATGAAGAAGACCCATAAATTCCTTTCCGGCGCCGTCAATTGGGAAGCTGTGTTAGAATTCCCGGTGAGTTCCCGAGCGCGAGCGAAAAAGTGACCGTCAAGGCGGGTGAATTTGCCCATATTTGTGTATATCGGCGAATTTGACCAACGCCGACCGGCGCTTTTGCAGCCGCGCAAAGACCGTTGGGGATTCTAATACAGCTTCTTAGGCACCGATAGGGGACGGCAACAACTCCGGCAGGGATCTGATGATTCGATCCGGACGGATTCCGCTGTCTTCCGGCAGACCTTCCCCCTTTGCATCGTTCCATACGCAGTAGATGCCCAGTTTCTGCGGAACCGCGACCTCCCACTCCAGGCTGTCGCCCACCATCCACGCGTCCCCGGGTGTGGCGTCCAGGCGGCGGAGCGCATCCGTATAGATCCGGATATCCGGTTTGCCGTAACCGCATTCTCCTTCGATTAGGATGGCGTCAAAAAAGGGCGCCAGATTGAACCTGTGTATCTTGTCCCGCTGCGGTTCGGCGCCCCCGTTGGTTACCAGGGCCATCCGTACTCCGCAGGCACGAAGCTTGCGAAGCGTTTCGAGGGCGCCTGGAAATGGCTTCATCGTCTTGTCGCGTTCACGTTCGTACGATTTTGCGATCGTTCCCGCCAGCTCCAGGTTCTCAATGCCAAGGCGGCACAGGCCATGGTGGACAACGCGCTGATACGCACGCGGCATGTTCTGACGGTTCGCCCGGTGCCGTTCGGGATCGGCCCAGAACCACGTTCGGGCTTCGGTCAGCGTCCTGTAAAGATCCTCCGCACCGACCCCCTCAATTCCGCCAGCCGCATCGCAGCAGACCCGTTTCCAGCATGGTCCCGCGTACGTGGAATAGGAGACGATTGTATCGTCCAGATCCATGAGCATCGCGGCGGGCAGATCCAAAGCGGACTCCCTCGTCAGGGTCGAGTCATCCGCGGCGCCCGCACCGGAGCCCGCGGGGAAAGGCAGCGCCAGAGCGGGAACCGCCAGCGAAATATTAGTATACCACGCCATATATTGCAAATTTATAAAATTGATGAAATCAATAAATAATTTTTATAAAGATAGCCTGTGCTGTTGAGACATTCCACTCCGATTCACCGGTCTTCAGCTGTGAAACGACGCGGCGAGAGACCGGATGGATGCGGTTCCGGGCGGCGAATAGGGGCTCATGGCCACTTTTTCCGAACGTCAGGTCGCCGGTGGACCGACTGATGCACCGAACCTGATTTTGGTTGACAATCCGATTTGCAGGTTCTATTTTTGCTGCGGTATCCAAGTGATACTGAATTCGGCCTTCGAGGGAATCGCCGGGAGGGAGCCTTCGAGGGCCGTTTTGACTTGGTGGTGGATCGACCTGTCTGGGGTTGTCATGAAATGCCGTGCGCTCTGCAAGGGTGGACCACGGATTTCGGAGGTCGGATTCGGCGCCGGGCCGTTTCGAGGTTTGGACTGGGGGCCCGTCAGCGATGAGACGTCCGTTCTCGCCGTACACCGGGCGCTCGACGTCGGCGTGACGCTTTTCGATACGGCTGACGCATACGGAAACGGACGCAGCGAACGGGTTCTGGGCAGGGCGCTGGAAGGAAGGCGGGAGCACGTCGTACTCGCAACCAAGGGCGGTTGGTGGTACGTGGACGGTGCGCCCAACTGTGATTTTTCGACAATCTACCTCATCCGGGCGTTGCAGGCCAGCCTGCGGAGCCTGCGAACGGACTATATCGATCTCTATTATATCCACGATCCGGATACCGGGACCATTCAGCGGGGCAGTGTCTTTGAATTCCTGACGAGAATGAAAGAAGCCGGCACGATCCGTTTGGCAGGTGTATCGGTCGATACGGCCGAACAGGGGCGGCTCTGCATCGAATCCGGCTGTGTGGATGTGTTGCAGATCTACTACAGCATCCTGGACCAGCGACCGGACCCCGGTTTGTTTAAGGCGGCGAGAAACGCAGGCGTCGGCACGGTGATCAAGGCGCCGCTTGCAAGAGGCTTGCTGAGCGGGAAATATCGCAGGGATACCCGGTTTCCGGATGGAGATTTCCGGGAAGACTGGCGGAGGGACGGCCGATTGCAGCAGGCCCTGGCCCAGGTGGCCAGGGTGGAGGCGCTGGTGGGCGGCCGGAGCCCATCACTTGCGCAGACGGCGCTGCGATTCGTGCTGAGCCACCAGGACGTCTCTTGCGTTATCCCGGGCGCCAAGACGCCCGAGCAGGCCGAAGCGAACGCGGCGGCATCCGCATTGGGTTCGCTGGACGAAGCCGACGTCGCTGCACTGAAGATGCTCTACCGGGAGATGGCCGGGCCGGTCGATGCGCGTTAGAAGCCGCTATAGGATTCCCGGTGCCGCGCGGCAATTGAAAACGTACTCTATCGTCGTACTTAAACGAACAAGGCGGGGCTTACACCCCGCCTTGTTCGTATTCGGATGCCATTGCAAAGACGCGAGTTCAGTCGGCTGCGATCCCCAGGTGTTCCACACCCGAACCCGTCTCGCCGGCCGGCGTCTGCCTGGCATTCTTCATAAACTTCGCGATACGCACCTGAAGGTCTCTGGCCTGCAACTCAAACCGGTCCAACTCGTCCACAAGATCCTCATAGTCGAGGCGAGGCTCGACACCCGTGCGGTTCGCCATACAGCGCTCCCTTCGTTCTAGGGGAATCAGGGAGAGGGGGGAGGTGAATGCCGTTCAATCTTGCCTGGTGTATGTGAGGGATCAGAATATAGGACAGGGCGGAGATCGGGTCAAGAGCAAAGGCGAAAAAAGGGGTATTTCCGCGGTCAATGCGGCCTCGGGTCCAGGAGTGCCCGGATCTGCGATTCGCGCGGCAGCGCGGACTGTGCTCCAACCCGGGTAACCGCCAGGGCGCCGGCGCAGTTGGCAAAAGCGACCGCGTCGGCAAGCGAATGCGTATGACCGACTGCGGCGGCGAGAGCGCCGTTGAAGGCGTCTCCGGCGCCCGTCGTGTCTCGGACGTCGACCGACGGCGCGGGGACCATTACGGTTTGCCGCGCCGTCGCAAGGAGCGCGCCGCGCGCGCCAAGGGTGATGACGACGTTTTTTACGCCAAGGTCCATAAGGTTGTCCGCCGCCTGGCGCGCGGTCTTTTCGGTATCCGGCAGAATCCCGGTGAGTATCTCTGTCTCAGTTTCATTCGGCGTCAGGATAAACAGATCGGAGAGCAGCCGCGGGGGCAGCTTACGCCCCGGCGCCGGGTTGAGAATCACCGGAACGCCGCGTTCTTTCGCGAGACCCGTCGCATGCAGAACGGTCGGCAACGGCGTTTCAAGCTGAAGCAGGCAGATGGAAACGCGTTCGAAAAGGGTAGCGGCGGCATCGACCTGAACAGGAGAAAGGGCTGCGTTGGCGCCCGGGACCACGGCGATGACGTTCTCACCCCTTCTGTCCACCAGGATCGAGGCGATTCCCGATGCCAGGTCAGGATCTCTGAGGATAAACGTCGTGTCGATCCCCTCCGCCTCCAGGCAGCGCAGGGCATGGAGGCCAAATGCATCGCTTCCGATCCTGGCGATGAAGGTTACAAACGCGCCTGCGCGGGCCGCGGCGACGGCCTGATTCGCGCCTTTGCCGCCCGGCAGTGTTGAAAACGCATCCGCCATAACGGTTTGGCCGGGGCTCGGCAGGTTCTCCGACTGAACGATCAGATCGGTATTGGAACTGCCGATGACCAGAACGTGGGCACGTGACACGATGGTGATCTCCGGGAGGGTTGAATGACAGCGAACCGGACAACGTTATCGCCAGGGAGGTACGAAGGCGCACGTGACCTGATTTGTCCACGCCTGATCGCATTCGAAGCCGGTTCAGGCCGGAGTTCAAGTTAACGCGTTCCGGCCGCGCTCGTCAAGACGAACTATAGAAGCTGTCTTAAAATTCCCAGCGGTATTCGCGCGGCTGCAAAAGCGCCGGTCGGCGTTGGTCAAACCCACCCGTATAGACAAATATGGGCGGATTTTCCCGCCTTGACCGCCGCTTTTTCGCTCGCGCTCGGGAACTCACCGGTAATTTTAAAACAGCATCTTAGGAATCCCGTCCCGGATAACTGACGAATCAAGGTCAGAGGCTGTCTTGAAATTCCATGCGGTCTTCGCACGGCTGCAAAAGCGCCGGTCGGCGGGAGTTTCAAATCAGCTTCTCATTGTATTTCCTTGACTTGCCTGTGGCGTTTGCTTAAGTTTTTTCGATCTGCGGACGAAAACGGCACAGGCACCGCGTTTTTTCGTGATTTCAGTCCGGCGGTGCGGGACGATTTCCTTCCGGTTTTGATTGGAACCGTCCGCCGGTTTCCAGAGTCAAAGGGTGGAGCGTCGGTCTTGCCGATCGGCTCAACGGAATGCGCCACTGGAAAACGCACGGGTTTCCGGGTGGCCAATTGCGCCGACCGTTCGGGGTTGGGAAAAACACGGCCCCGATTTTGTGTTATTGCACGACGGGTACGGGTATGTTGAAGCGGAGTGTATTCATTCTGTGTTGTCTTGGCCTGCCGGCACTGGCCGGATGTGCGCAGAACAGGTATCGCCACCCAAGCGCCGACCTTTATCTGGAAAAGGCGAATGAGGAGCTGGAGAAGAAGAACTGCTGGGAGGCGCAGAAGCTGCTCCGCAATCTACTTTCGGACTTTCCCGGTTCCCATCTGGTCGATCGCGCCCAATACAAGCTGGGTTTCGCGTATCTGTGCGACAAGGACTACGTTACTGCCGTTTTTGAATTCGAGCGCCTGCTGAATGAGTTTCCAACCAGTCCGTTTGTCGATCAGGCGCGCTATCAGATCGGGGTGTGTTATTATCGGCAGTCTCGTGGAATCCACCACGACCAGGACGAGACCCATAAGGCCATCAGGGAATTCGAACGGTTTATCGAGGATTTCCCTGACAGCGATCTTGTATCAGGCACTCGTGAAAGAATCCTGGAACTTCGAACGAAGTTGGCGCGGAAGAAGCTGATGGTTGCCGAGAACTACATGCAGTGGGATATGTACGAATCCGCGGGGCGATATTGCGAAATTGTCCTCAAGGAATTCGACGATACGGCGGTCGTGTCAAGAGCACGTTTTCTTCTTGCCCGGACAAAACATCGCGCGGGAGCGCTGGACGAAGCACTTGAAATGTTGAGGCTCCTGGCCGCGGATGGCGTTCAGGACGAACTGAAACAGAATATTGCGGAAGAGATTCGGCAGATCGAGAAAACCCGGGTTCGGCAGAACAACGAACTGCGAAAGCCCGCGGAGAAACCGGACGGCTCCAGCGCCGCAAATACCCGTTGAGGCGGAATGGACGGCAGGATCGGCATCCTCGGCGGAACGTTCGATCCGATTCATCTCGGCCATCTGATCATCGCACAGGAGGCGTTGGCAACGTGTCGCCTGGATCGGGTTCTGTTCGTTCCCTCGGCGGACCCTCCCCACAAGCGCGTTGCCGACGTGGCGCCGGCGGAAGCACGCGCCAGTATGGTAGCGCTCGCACTGGATGGACAGCCCCGGTTCGAACTTTGCCGGATTGAACTGGATCGAACCGGAAAGTCGTATACCGTAGAGACCCTCAGGCAGTTGTGCAGCGAACTGGGTTCCGGGACTGAATTCTATCTGATCATTGGCGCGGACAGCGCGATGGAAATGTCAACGTGGTGCAACCCCCTGGGCGTTCTGGATCTCGCCCGCGTTACGGTGATGGGCCGGCCGGGCTTTCTGCCGGATGATGTCGATGATCTGATTGCCGCACGGATGTGTTTTCTGGATTCCCCGCTTCTCGAAATCTCCTCCACTCAGATCCGTTCCCGCGTTCGTTCCGGCTTACCCATTCGGTACTGGGTTCCGGACAACGTCGCCCGATTCATCGAATCCCACGGCCTCTACAGATAGGATTGCGAACAATCAATGACCGGCTCCTCGGAGGACCATACACAGAGCAGCTCGCAACTCGGCGGAAAGCCCGAAGGACGAATCCAGCGGTATTTCTGTATGGACGATGAAAAATACCACGCATTCGCCAGGGTTTCCAAAGACGCGACGGTATTGCGCAGAATCCCCACGCGGATTCGGGTTATGGGCAAGGACGTGGACGGATGGGTTGTTGAGGTCACGGTGCCCGCAACGGACGGCGTGGTGCGTGTGGACCCGCTCGAAGGCGCGGACAAGATCTGACTTCAGCGGTCACGCGCCGCAGACAGTTGAGGAGGGAGGATGTTACTAACCGACGGCCTTAATCGAGGTGAGACGACGTATGTTACGATCTACGGGCGTCAATACCCTGTTCAGAGTCGGGAGTCGTCTGAGTATACCCATCGGGTTGCACAACTGGTCGATCGCCGTATGAGGGAGGTCGCGTCTCAGCAGAAACTGGCGGAACCCACGAAAATTGCCATAATCGCGGCTCTGGAGATCGCAGACAGGCTGCTGAAGCACCGGACGGGCAGGGAAGCGGCGGGACGGCAGGCCGAGCAGGTGGCCGCGCGCCTGACAGTGATGCTGGACCGCGAGGATGACGGCGCTTGCGAAGCGTCCGGGAGCGACTGACCGCAGGGACCCCGGTGGAATCGACCGTGCAGGCCGATTGCGATTCAATGTGGTGCGATCGACGTGGACTCAGGCGTTTTCCGGAGTCTGTAACTGAAAATCGTGTAGAGAATCTTCCAGCCCGCGCGGATCGTGCCGCTGACGGTTCCGGTGATCTTGGAGACGCCGATTCGGCGTCGATAACTTACCGGCGCTTCGAGGAACCGCAATTTCATCCTTGCAGCCTTTACCTGCATTTCCACGGTCCAGCCAAAGGTCTTGTCCTGCATTTCAAGCCGTAACAGAGCAGGATACGTTATGGCGCGGAAGGGCCCGAGGTCGGTGAAACGGGCGCCAAACAGGCGGCGGATGAGCCACGTGGCCAGCCAGTTTCCGAAGCGGGCCTGGGGAAGCAGCGCGCCGGCCTCCCGGTTGCCGAGTATGCGCGAGCCGATCACAAGGTCCGCGCAGCCCTCGACGATCGGCTTCACCAGGTTCGTCATTTCGTTGGGATAGTCACTGTAGTCTCCGTCCAGGAACACCACTATATCGGGTTTTTCGAGTGCGTCGATGCCCGCGAGGCAGGCCCAGCCGTATCCCCTTCGATGTTCGTGAACGATCCGGGCGCCCATCCGTCTGGCCAGTTCGACCGTTCGGTCCGTGGAGCCGTTGTCCACAACCACCACGTCTGCGTCGAGGTGGCCCGGAATATCAGACAGCACGTTCTGAATGGCTTCCTGCTCGTTGAAAACCGGAATGACCACGGAGATCCGGGGTGGGGCGCGCATGATGTAATTGTCGGTTCAAGTTGGGATGGAAGGCGTTTATTTTTGATCCGGCGTCTTTCGAATCATCCGGGACCTTCTGGAGCCGCTCCGGCCCTTCAGACGAGCGACCAGAATAAAGATGCAGAAGACAATACCCAGGATGACGCTGCCTGCGACCTTGTCCGGATGATCCGCAAACCACATCACGCCCAGCGTGATCAGCAGGCAGACGCACGCAATGAGACTTTCTCTGGTCATTGGATCCGCCTCTCTTTCGGATAGACAATCGATGGCGTGTGTCTACGAAATACTAACGGACGGCAGGAGCGTTGTCAATGGATTCAGGCCGGAGGCCGCCTCCCGCCGGCGGGTGACGAGATGCGTTTCGTGAGTTTGAAATTGCGGACGACGTTGTGGCGGTTCCCCTGCCGGCGCCTCGGGATCCATATTTTCGGTTTGCTGTCGCCGGGGCGCGGGTACTCACGGCGAATGTGATCATGGCGCATCTGAACCTGTGCCCCGAGGGCGCGGGTTTTTTCTTTAGCTGTCATTCTTTCAGGGAACCGCGCGCAGAGACTTCGGGGGCCGGGCGATCCTTAAGGGTTTCCGGAACCAGGAACGCAAAGGTCCCCGCGGCCAGCAGGCCGAAACCCGCAATTGCGAAAGTGGCGGGTGAAAGGCCGAGCAGATCGGCGATTCCACCGACCACAAGTGGCGCACCCATATGGCCCGTTTCGCCGACCAGGCGCCAGGCTCCCAGAAACTCGCCCATGGAATCACCGGGCGCAAGGTCCGCGCCCAGCGTCATCATGGTGCCGGCGCCGATGCCGTTGCCCAGGCCCATTAGCGATGTGGCGAGAAGCAGCCCCGTGAAACTGTGGGTATAAGGTATTGCAGCCATTGCGATCGCCTGGATCAGGAAACACGGTACCATGGCGAACTTTCTTCCATAGCGGTCCATAATGTGGCCGGCGGGATAGAAGAGAGACATATCAACCAGCGCGGAAACGGTGATGATCCAGCCGATGGCCTGCACGTCCAGACCAATCGCGTCGGCCGCGTAGAGGGGGATAACGACCGGGCGTCCAGCCCGGATGGTCTGCGCAAACAGCTGTCCGGTACCCGCTGTGGCGAGTTCTCGAAAATGCGATTTGAAAATGCCCAGCGTCCGTGTCAGGCGAAGGGGCCCGACGGTCGGCGTCACACGTGACGAACCGGTTCCGAATGCGAATACGGCAATGAATACGACGACTGCTGCCAGGGCGGCAAACACCAGAAATGGCGTTTCAAGTGTATAGGACAGGCCGAGGGCGCCGCCGGCGGCGGGTCCGGCGAAGCTACCGATTCGGTGGAAACCTCCGAAGGTGGAAAGTGCCCGTCCTCGATGGAATACCGCAGTAGCGTCCGCAAGATAAGCGTGGCAGGCGATGTTCCAAAGCGAACCGCCGATACCCGCTGCAAACCGGTAGAAGATGATTTCCGAAATGTCGCGCGCCCAGAACAACATGAAGGTGGAGACGGCAACGCAGCTCACGCCAAGGACCATCGAGGATCTCTGCCCGATTCTGCCGAGCAGCCCGCCGGCCGGCAGCGCGCCGACCAGCCTGCCCACGCCTTCGGCGGCCAGCACCACGCCGATGACGCCGTAGGATACACCGAACGACTTAGCATAAAGAGGAAGGATGGGGATAAGCATTCCGTTGCCGAACATCAGAATCAGCGACGGAATGTAGACGGGCACGACAAGCGGGTTTCGGGCGGATGTCGTCATTGGGAATGAGGAGTTGTACGGGGATTGGAAGACGGTATGTTAAACAGCCGTCGGGGTTTTGTCAAGGAGCGCATCGGATTGAACGTACGGGGCAGTTGACACGCCATGTACATCCTGGGAAAGGCAGGTTCAACCATGAAGATTGTTCTGTGTCCGCCGGTGAGCGAGGCGTTGTGCGAACAGGTGCGTCGAACCGCGCCCGGGGCCGAGGTGGTGATGGCACCGATGGATGAAGCCCCCGCGGTGGTCGGGGACGCGGACGTAATATTCGGAATGTATACGGAGGAGATCATCCGGGCGGCCGAGAACGTCAGATGGATTCAGACCACAAGCGCGGGCATGGACATGTTGATGGACATTCCCGGGGTTCGTGAAGGCCGGTTTAAGTTGAGCAACGCCAGCGGTCTGCACGCGCTTCAGGTGGCGGAGCACGCGTGGGCCTTGACGTCAGCGCTGTTCCGCGGTCTGCACGTATACATAAGGAATCAGATTGAGTGCGAATGGAAGGGCGCGCCGATCCGGGATCTCTACGGGGCCACGGCGGGGATTGTCGGGTTCGGCGGAATCGGACGGCGTTACGCACGGCTGGCCAGTGGTTTTGATATGCGAATCCTCGCATTGGACGTCCAGCAGCCGGAAACCCCTGATTACGTGGACGCATTGTGGGGAACGGAACAGCTGGAAGAGTTGCTGTCGGTATCCGACGTGGTGTTTATCGCCTGTCCGTGTACGCCGCAGACGGAGAGGTTGATCGACGCTCATGCGTTTTGCCTGATGAAGAATTCCGCATTCCTGGTCAATACGGCCCGGGGTCCGATTGTGGACGAGGCTGCCCTGATCGATGCGCTCAGATCCGGTGAGATTGCCGGCGCCGGGCTGGACGTCTTCGAAAACGAGCCGTTGCCGGCCACCAGCCCGCTCTGGCAGATGGAGAACGTGATCATTACGACCCACTCCGCCGGCGTCTCGAGCTACCGTCCTGAACGAACGGTTGACTTTTTCTGCGAGAATCTGAGACGATTTATGGCCGGCGAACCGCTGTTGAACGAGACGGACCGGAATCTGGGATACCCCACGCTGGACCGGCGTGTCGAGTGAATTCCATCAGCCAGAATTGGAAGGGATAATAATGGCGGAGATCAGGGCTTTTCGCGGAATCCGGTACTCGATTGAGAGAATAGGCGACGTTGGAAACGTGGTTGCGCCGCCTTACGATGTGATTGACGGATCGATGCAGCGTGATCTGTACGACGCGCATCCCAACAACATCGTACGGATCATTCAGGGCCTGGACAAGGCGGGGGACTCGGACCACGAGAACCGTTACACCCGCGCCGCGGGGTCATTCCGACGCTGGCTTGGCAATGGCGTCCTCGTTCGGGACCGTGAAGAGGGGATATATCTCTACGCCCAGGATTTCGACGTGGGTACTCCCGATGGCACAAAAAACAAGACGAGGCTGGGGATCGTGGCGCTGGTGCGCGCTGACGCGCTGGGAGAGGGCGCGATTCTTCCTCACGAGAACACCATGCCGGGGCCCAGGGCGGACCGGCTGGCGCTCATGCGGCACACCCGGGCGGCCTTCGGCCAGATTTTTTCGTTATACTCCGATCCCGCCGGCCAGGTGCGGGAAATCGTGGCGCCGGTCCTGGACGCGTCCCCGCTGTTCGCGTTTCAGGGGGCGGATGGCGTCGGACACCGTTTCTGGCGGGTAACCGATCAGACGATCGTAAGCGGCGTTGCCGGCGCGCTGAGAGACAAGCCGTTCTTCATCGCGGACGGCCACCATCGATACGAAACCGCGGTGGCGTACCGGGACGAATGCGCGGCGGCTGAGGGAGAGGATTGGCAGGGCAAGCCCTACGGGTACCGGATGCAGACGCTCGTGAATATGGACGACACGGAGGGGATGGCCATCAATGCGATTCACCGGGTGGTCGTGGATCTGGGTGCCGGCGGGATCGAAAGACTCACCAGGGGACTTCCGGAACTGTGTGACGTCGAACGGCTGCCACTCGGCAATTTGCAATCGGTGTTGCGAGAGTTGAAACGGCGCGGCGGGAGCGGGGCGGTGTTCGGATTCTGCCACGGAGCGTGTTCCGACGTTCACTATCTGAGGTTGAAGAGCGGTGTTCGGGCGTCTGATCTCGACGTCGAAAGACACTCAGCGGCCTGGCGGTCGCTGGACACGGGCTTGCTGCAACTGATACTGGGCAGGGTACTGGACCTGGATCCGGAAACACTGACCCGGGGCGAAAAGGTGAAGTTCGTAAAGGTCGAGTGCGAAGTACTGGACCTGGTGAAGGGCGCACCCGACCGGGCGGGATTCTTTCTCAATCCGGTCGGCATGGACCAGTTGCGCGACGTCGTGCTGGCCGGGGAGCGAATGCCTCCCAAATCCACTTTCTTTTATCCGAAGGTCTATTCAGGACTGGTGATCCAGGATCTGCAGTCTTTCTGACGGCTGCATCGGACAAATGGAGAATCGCAGCGAAAAAGGGGCGCCGCGCGCCCCTTTTTCGGGCGGGTTGCTACAGAATGGGCAGGTCGCCGGGAGCGGGTTCGGAGAGGATCTCGCAACCGGTATCGGTCACGACAACATCCTCTTCGAGCATGAAATACGCGCCGTCTGTATACAGGGAGGGTTCGACGGTCAGGACCATGCCTTGCTCCAACAGGGTATCGTCTTCGAGTTCGATGAACGGGGGTTCGATGATGTCGAGGCCGATGGCGTGGCCGATCCCGGTGACGAGCCGCGCCTGCTCCACGTAGCCCGCATTCCTCAGTGAATCGTTCGAAACGCGGACCAGGTTCGATATGGGAATGCCCGGCCTGATCGCATTGATCGCGGCTTGCAGGCAACCGTGGACGGTCCTGTACGCGTCCTTGTGTTTCCGTGCAGCCCGGCCCAGCGCGAACATCCGGGTGTAGTCTGACCAGTATCCGCGGTACACGCCGCCCGCGTCGTGGGCGATGAGTTCGCCATCGGTCAGCACGCGGTCGGTGTGACGGCGCAGGCTTCGATTGCTGCTGCGCGCGTCTCCAGGGATGCACGTGGCCAGCGTGATCGAACCGGGCGCGTCCATTCCCCGTTTCAGGTGCTCCACGCAAAACAGGCTGTATAGTTCCCTTTCCGTCATACCCGGTCTGACGGTGGAAAAAAGCGTGCGATAGGCTCGATCGGTGATCCCGACTGCCTTGCGAATATAGTCAATTTCGGCGCTGGACTTTGTGAATCGGGTCTTCCAGAGCAGCTGCGAGGCGTCGGTGAATTGTACGCCGGGAAGATTGGCCTTCAAACGGCCGAAGTCGTCGTAAGGCATTCGCGACCAGAGTACGCCGCCCAGTTCGGCGCCGACGCGGGCGCCGCCAGGGCCGAGTTCGTGGATGGCTTCGGTGAGAACGGAGACGCCTGCCTGGACGCGGATGGGCGGTTGATACGTTCGCAGGTCTTCTATCCAGGCGTCCACCTCACACATTCCTGTTTCCAGGGGCGGGACGATGAGAACCGGGTCGCGTTCGAGAGGAAGCAGGGCGAATAGCGAAGTGAACTTGTGCCCCCAGCGATGCGTCCAGTGCCCGGTGAAGTAGCGATGGTTCGTGTCCGTGGTTATCAGGACCGCGTCCAGGCGGTTGCGGGACATGAGATCCCTGAGTCCGGACAAACGTCGTTCATATTCGCAGGCGTCGAAATCGGCGTACTCGCTTGTCAGCATAACGAAGATTCCTTACTTCCGGTTTTGAGGTAAGTCCGCAGGAGACTTGAGGCGGGAAGCGTCCGAGCTGCCGCAGCCGGGGTGCGAATTGTCGTCTCGAAATCTGCCGGATTCTACCTGACGAATTGAGGTGACCGCGTGCCGTTGCAGGCCTTCATTCTGGTGTTAATCTCGACCGTCCTGCATGCCGCCTGGAATTTCGCGGTTCGGAAAGCATCGGGCAGCCTGGCGGTTCTATGGGTGGGCAAGTGGTTCGCTGTCGCCCTCTGCCTTCCGGCCTTCTGCTATTTCCCTCTCGAGTCGGACGCGGTTGCGGCGGCGTGGCCCTTTATGGCGGCGACAGGATTGGCCCATACGGTTTATTTTCTAATGCTGGCCAAAGCGTACGAAGAGGGCGAGATTTCGGTCGTGTATCCGCTCGCGCGGGGTACCGGTGTGGGGGGGACGGCCCTGGCGGCGTGGATCCTGATCGATGAACGGCTCACGATACCGGGGATGATGGGAATCGCGACTGTCCTTCTTGGCATTATTCTGCTTGGCGTTGCCGATTTACGAACGCCGAGAAACCGCCGTTCCATCGCGTACGCACTCCTTGTTGGCGCGACGATCGCCGTCTATTCCGTCGTGGACAAGCAGGGCGTATCGCATATTCACCCCGTTCACTACGTCTTTGCGCTTTTTTTGATTCCCGGCGTCCTCCTGTCCCCGTACGTGCTCCTGCGGCACCGTCAGGCGGTCGTCCGGACGTGGCGCGGGCTCAAGAGATACGCGCTCTGGGTGGGGCCGGGTTCCATGGTGACGTACCTGCTCGTGCTGTTTGCCATGCGCCTTGGCAAGGTCAGCTATATTCTCGCCGTCAGAGAGTTCTCGGTGGTCATCGGCGCCGCCCTGGGTGTTCTCTTTCTTGGCGAGCGATTCGGATGGCACAAGGGCGTTGGGATCGCGGCGATTGTGCTGGGCCTGACGCTGGTCAAGCTGGGCGGCTAGGTAGCAAGAAGAAGCAAAGACAGCGATCAGCTCTCAGCCGTCAGCTTGAATCGGAAATCCAGTCGCACAAAGTCAACGCCGTGAAGGGGCAGCGCCGTAACCGGCGCAGCGAGTCGGGACATTCCGGCGTTCAAGATAGCCGGGCCGGCGGGCGGCGTCAAGCGCATATATCCGGTGCGCGGATGCCCTTGGAACGGGAGATTTCGCTTTACAGGCTATCGGCCGTTCCGTATTATACGGCGCCTGATTGTCACGATCCGACAACGCACGACGGCCGACCTGACCGGTGGTCGAAACCTCCATGTCGAAAGACGCATTACACGTTGTCCCTTTTTCCCGGCTCACACTCTTCGGATTGGGCGACAAAGAGGCGTGCCTGTCTCGCGGCGCGCAGGTCATCTCCGGTGCGCTGCGCGTGTTGGGCGCCACGGAAGACTTCAGTTTCACAATTGAGAACCCGGTCCATCTGAGCGCCTTTCTCAGGTCCCATCCCGAGGCATCGGAGCAGGTCGGCGACGTGGTTTCCGAGGGACGCCTGGAGTTGGGGGCCGCCTGGACCCAGATGGACCACCGGCTGTCCGCCGGCGAAGACCTGGTCAGAAATCTGCTTTACGGAAAGGCCTTCGCCCTCGAGGCGCTTGGCGTGGACCCGACGACTGCGTATCTGGGCGACGGGAGTGGTACGACCTCCCAATACGTGCAGGTTGCCTTCAAGTGCGGGATCAGACACGTCGTACTCACCGGGACCGAATGGAAGCAGCCCGTTCTGTTCCGCTGGCGGGGACCGGACGGCTCGCGGGTGGTCTGTTGGAACGGAACCGGGGGCAGCCGGTTGCTCTGGGAAGCCGTTCGCGGAACGCCGCAGTCCAGGCGGGCCCCCAGAGCGGAGATAGAACGTCAATGCGAGGCGCACGGGGGGCGGTTGCCGCTGCATTGGGGAGGGCCGATGGTTCAGCCCTCTGAAACGACCCTGAAGGAATTGCTCGAATGGGCGGAGGACGAAAACGTCCATGTTGAACTTGGGACGCCTTCGGACGTGATCCCGCGGTCACGGCCCGAAGACGAACTCCGGGAGGTCGGCGAAGCGAATCCGCCCGGTGGTTCCCATCTGGAGCCGGTGTTCCCGGGAACCGCGCCCCTGAACGACCCGGCCGTTTACGGGCTGTCACGTGCGGAGCAGATGTCGGCGATGGCGGCGACGCTGGCTGCGTTCACCTATCCTGGCGCCGTCCTCGAAGCCGCGTGGTTGCGGCAATTGGAGTCGACCTCGTACCGTTACGACGGCGCCGCGTCGGAGGAGGGATTGGAGCAAAGGCGGAACGACCAGCAGGCCGTCATTGCGACAGCCGCAGGTATTGCGTGCGAAGCTGAACGCGTGATAGCGGCACGGGTAACGCCCCGCGACGGCCCGGAAGGCAGGATGCCCATCGTGGTATTCAATGCGCTTTCGTGGACGCGCACCGACCTGGTGGAAGTGCATGTTACGTTTTACGGGGCGGTCGAGGGGACCGATTTCTCCCGGTATGAAACATACAGGCTGGTCGATGCTTCCGGTCGGACAGTGCCGTTCCAGGAACTCGCGGGCAGGCAGACTGAGACCGCCGAGGTACGTCTGGTCTTCGTGGCGCGGCAGGTTCCGGCCAACGGATACGCTACCTGGTATCTCGTTCCGGGCGTTACGGAAGCCCAGCCGCTGGTGGGCATCCACGCGCCGGAGACGATGGCGCCCGGTCTTATGGCGCCTGAGTTCCCCGAGCCCTCTTTTGTTCTGGAGGACGTCGAAGACCGTGTATCCGAAGCACACGGCGGCGTACGGATCGGCCGCCGTTTCCGGACGGCCTCTGTCGACCTGGAGGTTGACGAAATCACCGGACGGGTACGCGTGTCAGGTGCAAACGCGGGGGTCCCGCTGGTTGACGGCATTCATCTCATTGGAACGGAACAAGCGCTGACCGACGGTTCCGCCACCACCGGCCGCCGGTTCGAGATGGCAGTGGACCGGGTGGATCTCGAGGAAAGTGGCGAAGTGCGGGCGACGTTGCTTGTGGCCGGGAGACTGTTATCGTCTCCGTGTGAGATCAGGTACCGCCTGTACGGTGCGTTGGACTGGGTGGACGTGGACCTCCGGCTCGAGTGGCGCGATCCGAAACCGGTACGGGTGCAGATGGTCTTTCCGGTTGCCGGCGGCTCGATCAGGTATGGAACGCCGTACGGACATCAGAAGCTGGAGCGCGGCCCGGACGAGGGTGATTCCCGGCGGATCTGCCAGGGTTGGGTGGCAGTGGACGGCCCCGACAGCGGATTCGTACTCGCGTCGGACCGGAAGGCATTTCAGTTCGGCGCCGGAGAAGTGCGCGGAGAGGTCCTGCATTCCGGACTCGATCCGGCGTCGTATTCCTACAACGTCATATGGCGTTCGTTTGAGGACGTGGTAACGTCCCGGTACACCATCCGAGGATATCAGGGCGATTTCGCACGGGGAAACGCCTTCCGGGACGGCTGGAACCTGCGCCTGGGGCTCCACGGCCGGGTTGTATACGACCTGGTTTCGGAGAAGTCATTGCCGGATCGAATGCAGTTCATCAGCCTCGACGGCCCCGGGATTGTATGTACGGCGATCAAACGGGCAGAGAACGGCGAAGGACTGATTTTGCGCGCATTCGAAACCGCCGGTAACGCCATTGAAGCCCGGCTGGTCGCCTGCCGCAGCATCGTCGCGGTGCAGGAAACGGACCTGATGGAACGACGCGTTCGGGATCTGGGAGGCGACGCCATCGGGTTCGCCCCCTTCGAAATCAAGACCCTTCGGGTTGTTTTAAACTGACGTCAGCCGAACACGGCGGCCGGGCCTTCGTTCCCCGCCGGACCGGCAGGGCAAGGCGCATAACCAGCAGGCATGCTTTCTTTCAGATCCCTGCGGAACGTACGATAACACGGAGGAGGTGTCTCCCATGGCGAACATCGAGGTGCCGGTACGTTTTTACAAGGACTATCCCGGCGGCTACGATTACGGGTACGAGGACCTCACGTTGCCGCTTGAACGCAGTTGTTTCCTGCTTGTGGACGTGGATGGAAGCTATTCGTACAAAGGCGAAAAAATGCCCCATCCGACAACGCAGCACTATATCGGGCCGGCTCTGGAAGCGGCCAGGGCCGTGAAAATGAAAGTGGCGTACGTCCACAACGACCTGAGGCTGGTGGCGGACCCGGGGTGTATTGCGGGCCAGTTCTGGAGCAGAACCAAAGTGCCCAACGGCGACTTGATGGAGAGTTGGACGAAAAGGCCGGACTATGAGCCGGTCTACGTGGATTGCGTCGCGCCTCGCCCGGGCGAGCCGAATTTTCCCAAGTGGATGTGGAGCGGATTTCGCGATACGTTTCTCGATCAGAGGCTGCGTTCCTGGGGCATCGAGAATCTGTTCGTGGTGGGTTACAGCCGCCGGGCGTGCCTGCACTACACGTGCGCGGAGGCGATGGGTCACAATTATCGTGTGATCCTCCTGCGTGACTGTTCCAATCCGCCGGGCGAAATCGAGTTTCCGGATACCCTGGACGACAGCCTGCCCGAGGGGGGATGGGTGAACCGGATGATGCTCCGCCAGTTCGAGCACCTGATCGGCTTCACAACCACCTCCGCCGAGTTCGTGGCTTCCTGCAAACAACTGGAGAAGCCGGCATGAAAATCCGGGACATCGACTCGATCCTGATCAACTCGCCCGGCCGGAAGTGGACGATCGTACGGGTGCATACGGACGAAGGGCCGGTTGGACTGGGAGAGGCAACCTACTCTCAGAAAGAGCCGGTGGTGGTTTCCGCCCTCGAACATATGAAGCGGGAACTCGTGGGGGAAGATGCGTCGAGGATCGAGTACCTTTGGCACAAGATCTACCGGATTTCGTCGATCAGCGGTATCTGGCGGATGGTGGGTCCGGTCTGGATGAGCGCCCTGAGCGGAATCGACCAGGCGCTGTGGGACCTGAAGGGGAAGGCGGCCAACCTCCCGCTGGTGGAGTTGCTGGGCGGAAAATTCCGTGACAGGGTGCGTGTTTATACCCATTTCAGCGGCGCAACGCCCGAAGCGTCGTCAAAGAGCGCCAGGTTCTGGGCGGACCGGGGATACCGGGCGCTGAAGACCGGCGCGCGATCGAATACCGGGCGCCCGTTCGAGTTCTACCTGGACGACGGCGCACCGGACGAAACAGCGGAATGTTTCGCTGCCGCCAGGGAAGCGGTAGGGCCGGACGTCGACCTTTTGGTCGACTGCCACGGGCGGTTTACGGTTGGCGGGGCCGTACGGCTGGCGCGCGCGCTGGAGCCCTATGATCTGTTCTGCTTCGAGGACCCGGTTCCTCCCGAAGACCTCTCCGCATATCCGAAAGTGAGAAGCCAGACTTCCATTCCGATCATGGGCAGCGAACGGCTGAACACCAAGACACAGTACCGGCAGCTGCTGGAACTGGACGGCATCGATATCGCGCAACCGGACCTCATCTACGCGGGCGGGATCACGGAGGTGAAGAAGATCGCGGCGATTGCGGATACCTATCACGTACCGATTTCCTTTCACAATACCAAGGGGCCGGTGGGTATCCTGGCGGCAGCCCATCTGCTGGCTTCCATCCCCAACGAGGCGCCGATGGAGTTTGTCACCGGGATCGAATGGCGGGACGAGATTCTGGTCGAACCGCTGAAGATCGAAGAGGGCAGTCTGGTGCTGCCCCAGGGACCGGGCCTGGGGGTGGAACTGAACATGGAGGGGGTTGAGAAACATCGGTGGCGCGTGGGAGACCCCTTTTGAACGAGGGCCGGGGATCCACCGACCACGCATCCGGCCCGGCGGCTGCCGGCTGCCGGAACCGCCGTTCAAACGTAGTCCGGAAACGTCCCGACAATGCTTGACGTACTGATCCGAAATGCCAGTGTCGTCGATGGAACCGGCGCGGACGCTTTTACCGGCGACGTGGGCATTGAAGGGAACAGCATCGCAGCCGTAGGGGATGTCCCGGGCCCGTCCAGGGTCGAGATCGACGCCGCAGGGTTGACGGCGGCGCCGGGATTCATCGACATCCATACCCACTCAGACTACAGCCTGTTAATCGACGGGCGCGGCGAGAGCGCACTCTTTCAGGGCGTGGCGACCCACGTGTGCGGGAACTGCGGCATATCGGCATTTCCGGTGGCGGGAAACGGGTTCTATTTCGGCCCGTTCGACTCGGCTCGATTGCGGTCTGAAGTCGCAGTGGATTGGGCTTCCGCAGCAGGGTATTTCAACGTGCTGGAGCGGCAGGGCGTGGCCATCAATGCCGCGTTTTTTGTGGGCCATGGCGCGGTCAGGCACACGGTGATGGGGCAATCCACCCAGTCGCCCGCACGGCATGAGATGGAGGGAATGAAGGCCCTGGTGGATGCCCAGATGGCCGAGGGCGCGCTGGGTCTGTCCACCGGACTGACCTACATGCCGGGCAGCAGCGCGAAGACAGACGAAATCATCGAGCTGACGGCTGTTACCGCCCCGTACGGTGGAATATACGCGACGCACATGCGCAACTATACGGCGTCCATAATGGATGCATTGGAGGAGGCGATCCTGATTGGAAAGGAAGCGGGCGTTCCGGTTCACGCCTCTCACATCACGCCCTGTCCGCCGGCTACGGGCTCGGCGGCCCGTCTGCTGGAACGGATCGAACGCGCACAGGCGGAAGGGCAGGACGTCACGGCGGAGACGGAGTTCTATGCGACCGGGTCCACGTCGCTCAAGTCTCTCCTGCCGCCGTGGGCGCTGGAGGGCGGAAACCGGATGATGGTGCAACGATTGAAGGAAGCCCGAGAGCGGCGTCGGATGTGGCGGCAGATACAGGAAAGCGGATCGGAACTCGGTGGGAGCACGAAGACGGTCCTCATGCAGCGCGGACTCTGGAACAAACTCTGGCTGGGAAACTGCGCGGTGAACGCATCGCTCACGGGACGGACCTTTGCTGAAATCGGTCGCATGCGGAACACGCACCCGTTTGAGGCAATCTGCGACGTTCTGATCGAGGAGGACGGCGCCGCCAGTTTTTACGGCGAGGACAAGACCGACGGGGACATCGACTGTCTCGCGCAGGGGAAATATTGCGGTGTGGGTTCGGATGGACTGGCGATGGCCAATACCGGTCCGCTGGCGGACGAAAGGGAACATCCCCGATGTTACGGAGGCATGGCGTATCTGATCCGGACGCTGGTACGTGAACGGGGGGCGCTGACCCTTGAGTCCCTTGTGCAGAAGCTGACGCGATTCCCGGCCGAACGGATGGGGTTTACGGACCGGGGTCTGGTTCAGGAAGGAAAAAAGGCGGACCTGGTCCTGTTCGATCCCGACGGGATGCTGGACCGGGCGACAATTCAGAATCCCTGCCTCTATTCGGATGGGGTCCGCTGGCTTTTCGTCAACGGCGTCGCCGCGATTGACGACGGCAGGACAACGGGAGCGAGAGGCGGCAGGGTGTTGCGGCGAGGGCTTTTCAATTAGCCGACAGTCCAGGTATGCGATCAGGAAACATGTCCTCACCCGAACGTGAACGGCTCCCGTGCCCGGGCGAGAAGGGCGCTTGCGGGTTTATCGTAAGCAGCCTCTTAACGTCGTGGATTCGGGTTGTCGCAGGCGTCATGCTCGTCTGCGCCGTGCGGGTCGGCGGCGCGGATGCGGCGGCGCCGTCCACTTTCCAGGACAGCGCGAGAATTCTCCTCGCTGAGGTCCCGCTGGAATCGCTGCTGGAGCGGTATGGCGAACTGCTGTTCGCCCCGCCGGAAGGCAGCGTCCGGATTCTGAGGGACCGCTTCGGCGTGCCTCACATATACGGCGAGCGGGACGTCGACGTCGCGTTCGGATTCGGCTACGCGCAGGCCCAGGACCACCTGATACCCATGTTGCTGAACTACCGGGCGGCGGCGGGAACAGCATCGGAAGTGCTCGGCGCCGGCCACGTGGAGAGCGACGAACGGGCACTGCTCTGGCGAATCCGGACCGTCGCCGTCGCGCGATTCGGCGCGCTTCCGCCCGAAACCCGGGATCTGATCGGCGCATTTGCCGACGGCGTCAACCACTATATCGATGTCTACCGGGAGGCGTTGCCGGACTGGGTCGTCCCTATCGGCGGTACGGACGTCGTGGCGCTGTCCCGGTGGCTGGTCATGTTGTTTGCGGAACGCGCCGGGTTGCCCGAACTGCAGGAGAAAGGGCTGACTCCGTTGCTGCGTGCCCGCCCCACGTCGAATGTGTGGGTGCTGGGAGGGTCGCGGACCGCCGCCCGAAATCCTGTTTTCGGGATGGATCTGCACCTGCCGTGGCGGGCGCCCTTTCAACCGTACGAGGCGCACCTTGTCAGCCGCGAGGGATTGAACGTGGCCGGGGTGACCCTGTTCGGCATTCCGGTCATTCTGGCCGGCCACAACCGGCGGATGGCGTGGTCGCTGGCGGCGAATGAGGCGGATGTCTTCGATCTGTACGAACTGAAACTGGATCGGGCGAACCGGAGGCGGTATGTGTTCGAGAAGGAAAAGAGGCGCATGTCGTCCCGGCGGGTGCAGATCCGGGTCAGGGACCCTCAGGGCATCCGTGAGGTTGAGCGCGAGTTGCTGTATTCCCATCACGGCCCGATCTACAAGGCCGGTGACGATCGGGCGTACGCGGGCCGGTGCAGCGCTGAAGAGGTCGTCAATGCCATCGGGCAGTTCTATGCGATCAATCGGGCCCGCGACCCGGATGCATTCGAGGGCGCGCTACGGAAGCTTCAGCTACCCATGTTCCACGTCCTCTATGGGGACGTGGACGGACGGATGTTGTATGTGTACAGCGCGCGCAGCCCGGTCCGGGCCGAGGAGTTCGACTGGCGGAGTCCGGTCCCGGGTTGGGTACCGGATACGGAGTGGCGCGGCAATCTGGGGTACGAACGGCTCCCGCGAATCATGAATCCGCGGGCGGACTTCCTGCAGAACTGCAATGTCGCGCCCCACTTTGTCACCTATGACAGCGAGCTCAGGCCGACGGACTTTCCACCATTTATGGGCTGGGGCGGGCTGGACGACCGCGGCCAGCGACTCCTGACCTGGGTGTCGGCCAACGGGAAAGCAACGTTGCGCCAGTTGAAGGCATTGGCCAGAGATCCGTACCTGATCGCGGCGGAGGAACTGAAGGGCGTTGTTCTCAGGGCGTATAATCGAACGTGGTGGGAAATCTACGACCCGGAAAGGCAACTGGCCTTTGCCGTGGAACTTCTGCGTGGCTGGGACAACCGGGCGACGGTCGACAGCCGAGCAACATTGTTGTTCACGGAATGGAAAGGGAGATTTTCCCTGCTCGGTTCAGGACTGTCGCCGGAGCAGCTGGATCGTCTTCCCGTATTGGAGAAACTGGCGCTTGACGCATTGAGAATGACGGTTGAGCATATGATGGCGACCTACGGCCGGCTGGACGTACCCTGGGGCGAAGTGCACGTGATTCAGCGGGGCGAACGACGGTTCCCGGTGGGCGGTTCGGGACCCGGCACGCAGGCGTTGCATACAACGTGGTCGGCGCCGGGTGAGGACGGCCTGTTCCGCGTCGACGGCGGATCGGCCTATACGATGGTTGTAGAGCTGGCGGATACGCTCCGGTCGTGGAGCCTTCAGTCCTTTGGCAACAGTGAGCATCCCGAATCGGACAACTATCACGATCAGGCGGCGATGCAGGCGACCGGAGAACTGAAACGCATCCGCCTGAGTCATGAAGAGGTCCGCGCGGACCTTCGGTCAGTGGTAACCGTGCCGCTCGAGCAGGGGGACATCGACCGGGAGCAGTTTCGCATTCGCTGGAGAATGAAGTCGGCGTCGGAGGAGATGGCAGAACCGGAGCCTGACGACGGAGGCGGTTGAATCGTGTTGCCCAGCATGCGCCTGGAGGACAAGGTCGTGATGGTGACGGGCGCCGGCTCCGGCATCGGCAGGGCCGTGGCCCTGGCGGTGGCCGAAGCCGGGGCGCACTGTGTGCCTTGCGAGTTGCCCGAGAGGACCGAAGACCTGGAGGACGTCTGCGACGGAATCGAACGTCTGGAACGGCGGGCGCTGCCCGTTTCCCTTCGACTGCCGGACCTGAAGAGCATTGAACTGGCGGTTGAGAGTGCCGTGACGGAGATGGGGCGGATTGACGTGCTGGTGAACAACGCGGGCGTGAATATACCCAGAGACGCGCTGGAGGTCGACGAAGCGGACTGGGACGCCGTGATGGACGTGAACCTGAAGGGTCTGTTCTTCATGTCCCAGCGCGCAGGACGCAGGATGGTGAACGCCGGAGGCGGCAAGATCGTCAATATCGCCTCGCAGAACGGCGTGATCGGGTACTATCGGCGCGCGGCCTACTGTTCCAGCAAGGCCGGTGTGGTGAATCTGACCCGCGTGCTTGCGCTCGAGTGGGCGCCCCACGGCATCACCGTAAACGCCGTTGGCCCCACGTTTATCCTGACGCCCCTGACGCAATCCACATTCGACGATCCGGCGCTCCGCAAGGATCTGCTGAAGCGGATACCGCTGGGTCGGGTGGGCCGCCCCGAAGACGTCGTGGGCGCCGTGGTTTTCCTCGCGAGTCCGGCCGCGGACCTGATCACGGGGCATACGCTCCTGGTGGATGGAGGCTGGACCGCGGTATAGAAGCCGGGCGGAGTGTGTGCACGAAAAGCCTGAACTCCCTTGAAACGGATGGACGAATGGATTCACCCGGGATATCCGCGGTCGCGGTCATCGGGGCGGGAACCATGGGTTCCGGAATCGCAGGCATGTTCGCCAGGGCAGGGTGTCACGTCCGCCTTGTCGACCTGAGCGATGCATTACTGGATCAGGCAATCGCGCGCCTGCGGATGGGTCAGGAGGCGCTGGTTGACGCGGGCCTGCTTCTCCCGCGAGACGCCGACGCCTCTATAGCACGGGTCGCCGCGACAACGGATCTGACTGAAGCGTGTGACGGATCGGATTTTCTTCTGGAAGCGGTGACCGAAGATCTGTTATTAAAGCAGGAGCTGTTCGCGGAATTCGACAGATTCTGCCCGGATGAGACCGTTCTGGCCACCAATACGTCCGGCCTTTCCGTGACCGCCATTGCCGGTGCGACCGGTCGTCCGGACCGTGTGGGAGGGTTGCACTTCTGGAACCCACCGCATCTGATGCCCCTGGTGGAAGTCATTCGCGCCGACACGACCTCCAACGAAACGGCGGAACACCTGAAAGCTGTCGCCCTGAGTCTGAACAAGAAACCGATCATGGTCAGGCGTGACATTCCCGGATTCGTGGGCAACCGCCTGCAATTCGCCGTGGTCCGGGAGGCGCTGCACCTGCTTCAGGAAGGGGTGGCTTCCGCCGAGGATATCGATACCGCGATGACGGCCGGCCCTGGGCTGCGTTACAGTTTTCTGGGGCCGTTGCGCACCGCCGACCTGGGCGGACTGGACGTGTTCACGGCCATCAGCAGCTATCTGTTCGCCAGCTTGAGCGTGGACCGGGAAGCGCCCGAGACGTTGCATGCGCTCGTAGAGGCCGGGAAACTCGGCGCGAAGTCCGGCTCGGGGTTTTACCGCTATTCCGACGGCGATCCCGGGCAGTTCATACGGCGCCGGGACCGGACCCTGCTTAAGTTGACGGAGCTCCTGGAAGCCGAAGAGGGCGTAAAAAATGGGTGATCTGGCGGCCGGATCAGGGCCGTTGTTTACAGATCCCGATCCCGAGGCGGCCCGACGGGTCTTCCGGAAGAAACGGGCGGCCTTCGAAGACAAGGTGATGACTGTCCCTGACGCGGTTTCACGATTCGTGAAAGACGGCGACTACGTCGCGTCCGGAGGATTCGGCGCCAACCGTATATCTACCGCGTGCATGCACGAGATCCTGCGGCAGGGCAAGGAGAATTTGGGTTTCGCCGGTCATACGACGACCCACGATTTCGAAATCCTGTCCGCGGGAAACCGGAACGGCCGCAAGCTGTTGTCCCGGGTGGATGCGGCCTATATCGTCGGGTTGGAAGCGAGGGGATTGTCGCCGCAGGCAAGGCGTATGATGGAGTGCGGCGAAGTCGCCGTATGTGAGTGGACGAACTATGCCCTGGCCGCGCGTTTCCGTGCGGCGGCCGCGGGTGTGCCGTTTTTACCGATGCGGAGCCTGCTGGGAACGGACACCTTCGAGCGCAGCGCTGCAAGGGAGATCGCCTGTCCATTTACCGGGCGCAAGCTTCTGGCTGTGCCCGCGCTCTATCCCGACGTTTCGTTTATCCACGTGCATGAAAGCGATCCGTGCGGAAACTGCCGGATTCGCGGGATCGCCGTTGCGGACTTCGACCTCGCGCGCGCCTCCAAACGGCTGGTCGTTACCACGGAGAGACTCGTCAGCACCGATGAGATCCGCCGGACGCCGGAAGCCACCGTGATTCCCGCGTTCTGTGTAGACGCGGTCTGCGAGGTGCCGTTCGGTTCGTACCCGGGAAACATGGCGGGTGAGTATTTCTCGGACGAGGACCACCTTCAGGAATGGCTGGATGTCGAACGGGATGAGGAGCGGTTTGAGGCCTTTCTTGAGAAACATATCTATGGGGTCGCCGGTTTTGAGGAGTACGTGCGCCTGTGTGGCGGCACGGGACGCCTGGAGGAACTGCGGCGAATGGAGTTGCATCCGTAGTTATAGCCCCTAACAGCCCGTTGAAAAAGCCCATCCGGGCTACGGCCGGCCCTTGCGGTCGAAATACTGCGTTGCGCTTCCTCGCCGAATCGCAGGATGGGACTCGGTCGCGCGCCTTGTCTTCGACCACAATGGCTCGGCCTCGCCTGCAGAGCGACTTTATCAACGGACTGCTATGGTGGAAGAAGGCTCCGGCGAAACCCGGCGACGAGGTGGAATGGAACAGCGCATGCCTGAATACAGCGCCACCGAACTGGCGATCTGCACCGCATCCAGAATGCTGGAGGACGGCGCCACCGTGGGCGTTGGAACCGGCGCGCCGTGCGCAACGGCGATGCTTGCGCAGAAACGCCATGCGCCGCGATTGCTCGTGGCGTTCGAGGCGGGCGGGCTTGCGCCCCTGTTGCCGTCCATGCCGATATCGGTTGGGGATTCGAGGACGTTCTACCGGGCGCAGATGGCGACCAGCATGGGCGACGTCATGGAGGCGTGCCAGCGGGGGATGATGGACTACGCTTTCCTGGGCGGCGCCCAGATCGATCCTTTCGGCAATCTCAACTCAACGGTGATCGGCAACTACACACACCCCAGGGTACGGTTTCCGGGAAGCGGCGGCGGGAACGACTTCGCCAGTCTGTGTTGGCGCACGATGGTGATGACGCAACACGATCGAAGGCGGTTCGTGGAGCGACTGGATTTCCTGACGACCCCGGGCTTTCTGTCTGGCCCGGGCGCCCGGGAGGCGGCAGGGTTGCCCGGCGGGTGCGGCCCTCATAAGGTGATCACGGATCTGGCAATGATGGGGTATGATCCCGAAACCTGCCGCATGCGGGTGGAGAGTCTGCATCCGGGGGTCACGTTCGAAAGGGTTCAGGAAAACACCGGATTCGAGTTGTTGCAGGCGTCTGACGTGCGTGAAACGGCGCCGCCGGACGACGAGGAATTGCGTATCCTCAGGGAAGAGGTGGATCCCTACAGGTATATCATCGGCAGATGAACGGCGGAGGCTTCGCATGTCATCAGTAAAGGAGATTTACCGGTTCGACGAGTTGACGTGGCCGGAGGTGAACGAGGCGGTCGCGATGGGGAAGATACCCATTGTCCCGACAGGATCCGTGGAACAGCACGGGCACCATCTGCCGTTGAAGGTGGATCACCTCTGTGCAGACGCGGTGGCGACGGAGGCCGCGCGGCGAAAACCGGAGCTCAGCCTGGTGTTGCCACCGGTCAGCTACGGTTACGTTCACCACGTGATGGACTTTCCGGGTTCATTGAACATCCACTTCGAGCATTTTATCCAGTATGTGCTGGATATTTGCAAGAGTCTGGCCTATCATGGTTTCAAGAAGATGATCCTGGTTAACGGCCACGGATCCAACCACAACCTTGTCGACATGGTGGCCAGGCGTACGATCGTCGAGACGGATGCCAGTTGCGTATTCTGTTCCTGGTGGGAGTTGCTGAGGGTGGATCCGGACTTCGACAAGGAATGGCGCGAGAGCGTGTTCCCCGGCGGCTGCGCCCATGCGGGCGAGCTGGAGACGTCGATGATGCTCTACCTGGATCCGAAGAGCGTGCGCAAGGACCGGATCAGGAGCGAAATCGCCAAAACGAACAAGCTGGGGTCGAAATTCGTCTGGACGGATCTGTTCGCCAAGGGAGCGATGGGTCTGATCGAGTGGACGAGCCAGTATACGGACAGCGGCGTGATGGGCGAGGCTGAGAAGGCCACCGCGGAGAAGGGGAGGATCGTCTTTGAAGAGGCCAGCAGGAATCTGGCGGAGTTCATTGAGGAATACCACGGGATGGAGATTGCCGACCGTACGAAACACCAGGCAAACGCGCCGACGTTTCCGCTGTCGTTTTCTACGGATTAGCTCTGTGTCTCCGCTGTCGAGCGGGCATAGGGTCGATGAGGACCTGCCTGCGCTCGACCGCGGATGCATTCATCCGTCAAGCCGCATGAGCCCTTGGCCGCTCCCTGAGCTTGTCGAAGGGTCGGCGAAGGGTGGTCGCGAGAGTTTCAGATAGTGAACCCGAATCCAGGCGCTCATCCATTCAAAGTGTGACAGAGGGTTGCTGAACACGGGCATTTCGACATTTCGACAAGCTCAATGCAGGCATGCTCAATGACCACGTCCGGAAATGCTCAAGCCATCCATAAAGCGACGCGAGGCGGAATCAACCGGCGGATGAACGGCGGTATATTTGCGGTATGGGACACTTTGGCCCGGAACAGCGGGCATTAGTCCTGCTTTTGGCTTTTTCCCAGTTCTTGGTATCTAATCCTGCATGATCCTGTAAATCCTGGTCGGTTTTGGGTCCTTGTCCTGTCCATCCTGTTTATTCATGTAAGTTCCTGTTTGTGAATTGATCGGAAAAAGGAGGTGCGGAATGAAGCTCGTTACGTATGGAATCGGAAGAGAACGGTACGTCGGGTCCGTGGCGGCGGATGGCGGAATCGTCGTGGATCTCGCGGCGGCGGAAGGAGAACTGGCAGGCGAGCAGGGTCGCGACGCGCGTGGATACTTTGGCGATATGCTCGCGCTTCTCGATGCGGGCGGGGCCGGCCTACGCGCGGCGAAACAGGCAACACGGTTCGCCGAGGGCCGGCTTGGCGGGGATCCGGACGGGCGGCTCGGCCACCCGATCGGCAAGGTGCGGCTCAGGGCGCCCGTGCAGAATCCCCGCAAGGTGTTCTGCCTCGCGGGCAACTATCAGGACCACATTGAAGAAGGAGGGGGTAAAATAGCAATCCAGGACAGCGAAACGCCCCGTGTATTCATGAAGCCGCCCTCTACGACCGTGATCGGCCCCGGAGACCGCATTCTGATTCCGCCCGTTGCCAGGTCGATCGACTGGGAAGGGGAGTTGGCCGTCGTGATGGGTCGCAGGGCGAAAGCCGTCAAGGCGGAAGAGGCGCTGAAATACGTGGCCGGATATACCATCATGAACGACGTGTCGGAACGGGACCTGGTTATCAAGGAGCGCACCGACAGCCGCGAACGCGACAAGTGGTTCGACTGGCTGAACGGAAAGTGGCTGGATACGTTCGGGCCCCAGGGGCCGTGGATCGTGACGTCTGACGAGATCGGGGATCCGCAGTCGCTGGAGATCAGCACCTACGTGAACGGAGAGAGAAAGCAGAACAACAACACGGGGCAGATGTTGTACCCTGTCGATATGATCATTGAGTATATATCGGCCATCATCACGCTCGAGCCCGGCGACCTGATCAGCACGGGAACGATCTCCGGAGTGGGCGCGACCACGGGGACCTTCATGAAGCCGGGGGACCGCGTGGAAATCGAGATTTCGGGAATCGGCGTGTTGCGGAACGGCGTGGCGGCAAGCAAACGGTGACTTCGTCGCGGAATGCGCGATGCCGTTCCCGGGACGACCTGGGATGGATTTATGGACGCAAGGAGTAAACGGAAGATCAGCTGGTACCGTTGTCCGCTGGACCGTGAGACGCTGAACGCATTGAATCGGCGCAGCGACTTGCTGGGGTTCCTGCAGACCCTGGGCCACCTCGGCGTGCTCACGCTTACAGGCGTGTTTGCATGGGTTGCATCCGAACATCTTGCGCCGCCCTTCCTGATCCTGGCTCTTTTTCTGCACGGTACCGGGTACGCGTTTTTGTTGAACGGGTTTCATGAGTTCTGCCACGGCACGGTGTTCAGATCGAGGTGGTTGAACGTGGTGTTTCTCAAGGTCTTCAGTTTCATGGGCTGGTACAATCCCGTATTCTTCTGGACCAGCCACTCCAAGCACCATCAGTACACGCTTCATCCTCCCGACGATATGGAGGTTGTCCTGCCGGTAGAAATAACGCTCCGGAGCTTTCTCAAGGCCGCGGTCGTCAATCCATGGGGTCTCTATAACAGGCTGAAGGGCGTGGTCCGGCTGAGTCTGGGCCGGCTGGAGGGTCCCTGGGAGCGCGTGCTGTTTCCCGAGTCGGAACCCGCGCTGCGGCGCCGCCTGTTCAACTGGGCCCGAATCCTGCTTGCGGGGCACGCGGCAATCGCAGTTGTGTCGCTCTATTTCGGCCTGTGGATGCTTCCGCTGCTGGTCACGCTGGCTCCCTTCTACGGCGGGTGGCTGCTCTTCCTCTGCAACAATACGCAGCACGTGGGGCTTCAGGACAATGTGCCCGACTTCCGGTTGAACAGCCGGACGGTCATTCTGAACCCGCTGTTCCGCTTTCTTTATTGGCACATGAACTACCATATCGAACATCACATGTACGCCGCGGTTCCCTGTTATCGTCTGGGGAAGCTGCATAGGTTGATCTTGGCGGACATGCCCCGGTGTCCCGTCGGCCTCTTCTCCTGCTGGAAGCAGATAATCGGCATTCTCAAGAGGCAGAAGGCGGACTTCGGATACCAGTTTGCGGCTGAACTGCCCGCGCGAGCGGACGATTACGAGCCGAAGCCCGCAGATTGACCTCCTCCATAAGCGACACACAAGGACTCGTCGACACCTTGGCCGAACGACCGAAGATCGCCGCCGTCGTTACCGAGTACCGCAAGTACTCCCATGCCCAGCACATCTGCGACCGCTTTCTCGAAGGTTACGGCTGGAACGGCAGACACCACCGCCCGCGGATGGACCTGGTCTCCCTGTACGTGGACCAGCGACCCGAAGGCGACCTGAGCGCGGAGCGGGCCGCCCGCTTTTCCGGCCTGTCGATCTTTCCGACGGTCGCCGACGCGCTGACGCTGGGCGGTCCTGAGCTGGCCGTGGACGGGGTTCTGCTCGTCGGCGAGCACGGGGAGTACGGCACCAATGAAAAGGGTCAGCACCTCTATCCACGTTACGAGTTGTTCAAGCAGATCGCCGCCGTTTACCGCACTTCGGGCAGGAGCGCGCCGGTTTTCAATGACAAGCATCTGTCGTGGCGCTGGGAATGGGCGCGGGAGATGTACGATATTTCTCGGGAGATGGGTTTTGCCTTCATGGCGGGCTCGTCGCTTCCTGTGACGTGGCGTACACCCTCCATCGATATGCCGCTGGGCGCCCGCGTGACCGAAGCCATGTGCATCGGTTACGGCGGGGTGGACAGCTACGATTTCCACGCTCTGGAGACGCTGCAGTGCATGGTCGAACGGCGCTGCGGAGGCGAGTCGGGCGTCCGCTGGATCGACACGTACCGGGGCGAACGCTTCTGGGAGGCCCATCATGGCCGGGTTTGGTCGCGGGAGCTGTTCGAAGCCTGTCTGTCTCGCAGCCATACGCTGGCGCAACCGCGTCCGGGGTTCAGTCACGTGTTACCGACTCTGGATGAAATGAAGTCGCTGGACGATGATCCGATTGCCTACCGGTACGAACACAACGACGGCCTGATATCCACCATGATTCTGCTCAATGGCGTGGTGCGGGACTTCAATTTCGCCGCGCGCCTGCCGGGAAGGAACAATCCCCTGTCCACGCAGATGTACCTGCCGATGCCGCCCGCGTACACAACGCTGGCGAACTTCTTCTCGCCTCAGGTCAACAACGTAGAGAAGATGTTCCTCAGCGGAATAGCCACGTACCCCGTCGAACGGACGCTGCTGACCACCGGACTCGTGGCTGCGGGCGTGGACAGTCTGAATCAGGACCAGTCCCGCGTCCAGACGCCGCACCTCGACGTGAACTACATGCCCATTCCCGAATCCACCTACTGGAGGACATGAGTGACTCGTCCGGATCCACGGTGCGCACCGGGCGCCGCTCCCAGGCGCGTCGCCGTCATCGCCACCATATACCGCTATCTCTCCCACGCACAGCACATCGCGGACCGATTCGTCGTCGGGTACCCGTATGAAGGACAGTGGCGGCGGCCGAACATGCGCATCGTATCACTCTACGTCGACCAGAGTCCGGAGGGCGATCAGAGCGAAGACCGGGCTAGAGAGTTCGGGTACGACGTTTACGACTCCATATCCGGGGCGCTGCGCTGCGGCGGCGACCGGCTGGCCGTGGATGCCGTGCTGATCATCGGAGAGCACGGCGAGTACCCGAGTAACGACAAGGGGCAGAAACTCTATCCGAGATATGAGTTCTTCAGGGAATGCGTCAAGGTCTTCGAACAGGACGGGGTAGCGGCGCCGGTATTCAACGACAAGCACCTCTCCTACAGCTTCGACAAAGCCAGCGAGATGGTCGCGGACTCCCGCCGGCTCGGTTTCCCGCTTCTGGCGGGGTCGTCGCTGCCTGTTTCGTACCGGCTACCCGACGTGGAATTGCCGCTGGATTGCAGGATTCACGAGGCCCTGATGGTCGGTGTGGGCGGCTCCGACGCGATGGACTACCATGCGCTGGAGGCCATGCAGTGCATGGTCGAACGCAGGCAGGGCGGGGAAACCGGCGTCAGGGCCGTACAGATGATCGAAGGCGACGCCGTCTGGCAGGCCGGCGAGGAGGGCCGGTGGTCCCGGGACCTGCTCGAGGCCTCCCTTTCGCGCAGCGACACGCCCTGCGGCCTGCCCGAAGAAGACGGCCGAACGCGGGACCTGCTTGGCGCCGGCGAACTGCCGGATCTCGCGAAGAACCCCGCAGCCTACTTTATCGAATACCGCGATGGCTTGAGGGCGACCCTGCTCATGCTGAACGGCGCCGTACGGGATTACTGCTTTGCCGCGCGGGTGGACGGATACGACGCCCCGGTATCCACCCAGTTTCTGCTGACGCCCACGCCCAACGTCACCTATTCAGCCTGCCTGGTCCACAAGATCGTGGAGATGATCGAAAGCGGGAAAGCGCCCTACCCGCCTGAACGGACGCTCATCGTCTGCGGCATTCTCGATGCCTGTCTCACGTCAAGGCTGCAGGGCGAGCGGCGTCTCGAGACAGCCGACGTCGACGTGACCTACAGAGCGCCTGCGGAGTCCCATCACGCGCGGGCGTGACGACTTTCGGTACCATTGTCCTTTAGTCCCGGGCAGGCAAAAGGCTTGCCCGGGCTTTCTTTTCGTCTGCAGGATTTCTGCTGCGAAGCCGCGTGTAATTTCGTACCATAATGTTGAAACGGCCGGACCGACTTTCGAATGACGGATATTCGAAAACACGGGAGGTATGCCATGAAAATGCAGGCGTCGGTGCTGTTGGAGCCGCTCGAGCCCCTGGTCGTGGAGGACCTGGACCTGGAAGGGCCGAAGCAGGACGAAGTCATGGTGCGCATGGTGGCCAGCGGGGTCTGTCACAGTTGTCTGCACGTCGTGGACGGGGGCTGGACCGGGTTTCCCATGCCGATGGTGCTGGGTGACGAAGGAGCCGGCGTGGTGGAGGAGGTGGGCCCCGGCGTGACCCACGTAAAGGCGGGCGACCACGTGATCCTGTCCTGGTCGCCCACCTGCGGACGCTGTCACTATTGCGTCACCGGGCTTTCTCACCTGTGCGAACGCGGCGTGCCCTCCAACGGCGTGTTGATGGATGGTACCTCGAGAATGAAATTGCGCGGGGAAACGGTCTACCACTATGGGCCGGCGTGCAGCTTTTCGTCCTATTCGGTGATGCCGGCGTCGTGCGCCGTACCCATTCGCGAGGATATGCCGCTCGACGTGGCAGCGTTGATCGGGTGTTCCGTGATGACGGGCGTGGGCTCGGTGATCAACACCGCCGCGGTGAGGCCGGGGGCGAGCATGGCGGTTTTCGGATCGGGTGGAATCGGCCTGAACGCGGTCCAGGGTGGAACGCTGGTGCAGGCCCACCCCATCATTGCCGTGGACATCAACCCCGCGAAGCTCGAATACGCGAAATCGTTCGGCGCCACCCACACGATCAACGCCGCCGAGGAGGATCCCGTGGAGGCGATCCGCGACCTGACGGGTCGGGGCGCCGACTACTCCTTCGTGGCCGTGGGTGAGCCTCGGGTGATCAACCAGGCATGGGATTGCCTGGCGTCCAGGGGCCAGTGCGTGCTGATCGGGTTGCCGCCAACCGGATCCACGGTAACGTTCGATACCGGGAACCTCCAGTCCAACGAGCGGATCATGCGCGGCTCCAGATACGGAAGCGCGAGGACGTGGGACGACTTTCCACGGATGGTGGAGCTCTATCTGGCAGGCAAGCTCAAGATCGACGAACTGGTGACGCGGAAATACGGCGTGGACGAAGCGAACGAGGCCTTCGATGCGCTCGTGGCCGGGGAAGTGGCCCGGGGTCTGATCGTCTTCTGATCAGGTCGCCCCACTGTTTTCCGCGAAGCCGGTCTCCGATCGACTTCCTGGGCGTTTCACCCCGTCTATTCGTTCGATCGGTCGTCGCGCCAGGACGGCTCGGTCCATGTGTTGAACCAGTTCCACTTCCAGAGGACCCGCTTCGAGGGCAGTTCGACTTCGTATTCCACTCCGGCCGTGAAAGGCAGAACGCGGGTCCTGTTTCCCACGGCCTCCCGAATCCATTCGATGAACGCGCCCGCGTCCGTGACGTCGGGCGGCCAGGTCCCGTGCGGGATCGGGTCGGACACGCGGTCGGTGCGATAGTGGATGGGTATCAGGAACTCCGGCTCGACGGCGTCGATGCATTGAAGGAGTTTGTCCGTGCGGTCCTCGCCGCCCCATTCCGTCAGGCCCAACTTCATGTGGATGAGATAGGTGACCCTGCCGCGGAGTTTCTCGAGTGCGCGGTACGGTTCGGTGAGATCCCCCGTATGCAGGAAGGAGACGCCGAGATCCCGCACCGTAACGAGGTATCCGCAGTTCGGCAGGTCGGGTCTCTGGTTTTCTCCGCTTTCGATGATGTCCACCTGAATGGGCCCGAGGTCCAGCTCGAAGGGACCGGGAAAGCTCCGGGACTCCCCGCCGACGTGGCTCAGGTGCCGGGGGAAGACCACCTGCACGAGATTCGGGTCCAGGTATTTGGTGATGGGGAGGTCCCGGTCGAACGCGGCATCGCGGTACTTTTCGTCCACGGGTTGATCGGGGTCGCAGCAACCGGGGCTGACAAAGACTTTCTTGAAGCGATCGCCGCGGCAGAGCCGGCGAAGCGTTCCCGGGTGGCAGTGATCGAAGTGTTCGTGACTGATGAAGATATAGTCGAGATCAGGCGAAGCGCCGGTCAGATGCTCACCGAACAAGTAGGGGTCGAAGGCGAAGTTGACCGCGTCCGTACGCACTTCGAAACCGCCGCAACCGGTCCATTTGAGAAAAATCGGTTTCATCGAAGACTCGCTGGAAGTTAAGGTGAATTCAGACTCACCAAAGAAACCGGACGCCAATCCTGGCGTCTACACCTCCCCCTTGTGCGCCTTCGCTTTGCTCAGCCGCAACCGAATAGTTAGCAGAGAACGCGCGCGTGCTTGATGTACCAATCACTCCCCCCTTGAGGGGGAGTCGCAGAAGCCGAGCCGTCCCCTGAGCTTGTCGAAGGGCCGGCGACGGCTGATGCGGTGGGGGGATTCCAACACCATACCGTATGCAAGCAGCATGGGCAAACCTGTATGCACTTCGTGTTGAAGTCTTACGGTAAGACTCTAATTCCCCTCCGTCTTGTAGGGGCGTCCCTTGTGGGCGCCCTTCCGGACAACATATCGATCGTGAATCGGAATGCAAAGCGTATAATGGGGCGCGCCGATGCCGCGACTCACAATCGCCCTCTTTGTCTACGGCACCCTCAAGCGCGGGTACTCGAACCACGAGGATTACTGTCGCGGCGTGCTGGCGATTGAGAATGCGATCGTTCGCGGGCAACTTTATATCCGTCCCGATCGCATCCCGTTCCTGGAGGTTCCCGAACGGGATGTCTTGGCAACGGGAACCGCCGATCCTGCGGCCGACGCGGCCACACAGGAACACCTTGCAGGTGACATTGGCTCTCGGCGATTGACGAAGAGTCCGCCCGATCCGCGGGCGAGCTGCGGAGCCGTCGTGCACGGGGAATTGCTCATATTCGACGATCCTGAAACCCGCCTGCCCGCCATCGACCGCCTGGAAGGCTTCCGCCCCGGCGGTCGAAGCCTCTATCGCCGGGTGCTCGTGCCGGTACGGGTGAAAGATTCATTCACAGTCGCCTGGACTTACGCGGTGGAGACAAGACCGCCCAATTGGCCGAAGCTGGGCTCGGGATGTTGGATGGGGTGAAGGCAGGCAAGTGAGAGAAACGTCATCAGTCTTCAGTTCATTGGGAATCGTCGAGCGGTTCCGACAGCAAGAACCCCCACTTGACACTGGTATTGCTTAGCTATATATTTAGCCAAGGTAAAATTCCGGCCTGAAATCAGGGAGTCACACGATGTCAGCCGTCAACGTACATGCGGCCAAAACCCAACTATCCCGCCTCCTGGCGAGGGTGGAGGCAGGTGAAGAGGTCGTGATTGCTCGCAGCGGTACCCCGATTGCACGTCTCGTTCCTTATGAGAATCGTCCGGGAATCCGGCGGTTTGGCGCCATGAAGGGTCTGGTTGCGGTCGACGACAGTTTCTTCGAGCCACTTCCGGAAGACGAATTGGCCGCATGGGAGGCGTGATTGCATGCGTATCCTACTTGACACCCATGCCTTTCTGTGGTGGCTCGCAGGCAGCGATCGTCTGTCGGCCGTTGCCCTCGATGCAATCGCCGACCCTGGTAACGATATCCTCATTAGCGCGGCGTCCGCTTGGGAGATTACAACGAAGCATCGTCTCGGAAAGCTTCCTGGCGCCGACGTAGTCGTACAGGACGTCGCCGGCTGTATTGCGAGTCAGGGATTTCAGGAGTTGCCAATTTCCGTTCGCAATGGCGAGCGTGCGGGGCGGCTGCCAGGACCGCATCGGGATCCGTTCGACCGCATGTTGATTGCGCAGGCGCTCACGTTCGATTTTCCTCTCGTGTCAATTGAGGCAATATTCGATCGGTACGGTGTCAACCGCGTCTGGTAAACGCTGCCGAACCGCATACCCACGAAGACAGTGCGCAAATATCCTGATATCGCATGTCACTGGCCATACCCCGCCGATGCCGGGTCATTTCGGCTCGCTTGTGACCGTCTGGAGGATTTCTTTCCCGGCGGTCGAAGTCTTTAGATCGGGTACTGTTGCGGTACGCCGAAGTGAGGACCCGTCTCGAATGATTATTGTGAACATTGGATTTCATAGTGTGTACATCAAAATCCAAGCATGCCATTTGTTCCGGATTGGCCCAATTTCGGTCCGTCCATCCACGTTGTTGAGGTGGCTATGAGATTGGCGCCACGCGCGAGCGGACAATGGCACGCAGTTTGCATAGTTTTGCCACCATTGAAAGAGTCGAAGTGAGATGAATTCAGTACGGTTCTGGATGAGGAGATGACATTAGTTTGGCATGTAACTATTTAATGGTTACTTTGAAACTACTGCCACCTCGCGCTAAATTGCGTCGTTTCTTGGCCGTACAGGAGGCATTGAAAAGCGATCGAGGTCTATTATGCAGGCTGTCGTGAAAACACCCAATATTCAGATTCTCATCAGAGGGGACATCCCGGAAAAGCTGATGTCCGTATTGAATGAGGAATTCGGCAGACAGATTCGGTTATCCGAAGACAGAAGCGAGGATCTCGTCGATGTATTCGAGACCGACTGGTACCGAAGCATCAAATCAGGAATGGCGCCTGGAGACAATCTGAGGACATACCGCGAGAATCACGGGTTGACGCAGGCAAAACTGGGCGAGTTGCTCGGCGGTGTTCCTCGACAGCATGTTTCGAATATGGAGCGGGAAGTCCGGTCGATCAGCCTGAAGACGGCGCGAAAATTGGCACAGATATTTCAAGTGTCACCCGAGAAGTTCATTTGACGACGGTGGATGAAGAACGATTCCCGGCACGAGTCCAGGATGAAATTTCAGCATCAGGAGGATCATCTCGTGAGAACGACCCTTGATATTGACGCCCAGATCCTTCGGGAGTTGAAGCGGATCCAAAAGAAAGAGGGCATGTCCCTGGGAAGGCTCGTATCCAACCTGCTGGCGCAAGCCCTGAAGGCCGATGCAGCGTCCGCCACGCCTTCTCCTCGTGTATGGATCGCAAAACAGATGGGTGCCCGTGTGAATCTTTCCGACAAGGAAGCAGTGCACCGCGCATTGGACCGATTTTCACCAGGTAAGTAAGCGATAGACAATGAGCTATTCACTTGACGTCAAACTGCTCCTCTACGCATCGGACGCCTCCAGTCCATTCCACGACAAAGCTAAGAGCTTTCTACAATCCTGCATGAGCAGGCCCGATGTGCTTTATCTGGGTTGGCCGACGATCATGAGTTACCTGCGGATTGCCACTCATCCGTCGATCTTCGATGAGCCGTTGACATCAGAAGAGGCGATCGCCAACGTGGAGACATTGTTCAGTCTGTCCAACACCCGCTGCATCGCCGAAGACATCGGATTCTGGGAGAGCTATCGAGCCACGACGGAAGAGACGCCTGTGCGAGGGAATCTTGTACCGGACGCGCACCTCGCCGCACTCATGCGCTTCCACGGGGTACGCACGTTGTACACTAATGACCGGGACTTCTTGAGATTCGACTTCCTGGATATACAGGATCCACTCTTTTGACGCTCGACAAGCGAAAAGCCCGAAACGCCGGAGCAATGACACAAGTCACCGACAAACTCATCGACCGGATGGTACGAGCCATCGTCGACGAAGTCGACCCGGAGCAGGTGATCCTCTTTGGCTCCCGCGGACGGGGGGACGAGCGCCAGGATTCGGACGTGGACCTGGTGGTCGTGGAAGCGGAGCCCTTCGGTCCGAAGCGAAGTCGCCACAAAGAGATGGTCAGACTCTACCACGCCGTGGCCGGCTTTCCGGTTGCAGCCGACGTCCTTGTCTATTCTCGTGACGACGTCGACTACTGGCGCGACTCCCTGAATCATGTGCTGGCACGGGCGCTGCGGGAGGGAAAGGTGCTCTATGAACGACGAACCAACGGGAGCCAATAGATAGACATGCCTCGTCTTCGCTTCGTACATACCGCTGATCTGCATCTCGATAGCCCATTTGTCGGGATAAAGGCCGTTGCTCCCGAAAACGTCGCGAGCGCGCTGCAGGACGCGACCTTTCGCGCCTACGAGAACATCATCGACCTGTGCATCGATGAGCGTGTGGATGCGCTGCTCGTCGCCGGCGACGTGTACGACTCGGCCGACCGGAGCCTGCGAGCACAGCTCAGGTTCGTGGACGGCCTGAAGCGGCTGGACGAGGCGGGCATACGCTCTTTCGTCTGCCACGGCAACCACGATCCGCTCGACGGTTGGGAGGCACGTCTGGACTACCCGACAGGATCTATGCGCTTCCTCGAGGAGGCACAGGCCGTGCCGATATTTGAAGACGATCCCGAACGCGCGGTTGTTCACGGCATCAGCTATTCCAAACGAGACGTCTACGACAACCTCGCGCAGCGTCTCGGCAGCGGCGACCCCGATGCGTTTTCCATCGGTCTGGTGCATGCCAATGCAGTCAGCGACACCTCACACGTGAATTACGCGCCCTGCTCGCTGGACGATCTTGTACGATCAGGAATGGATTATTGGGCGCTGGGACACGTGCATGCGAGACAGGTACTCAGCAAGCGGTCCCCGACCGTGGTCTATCCGGGCAACCCCCAGGGAAGACATCCCAATGAATCCGGCGCCCGCGGCGTGTATCTCGTCGAGGTCGACGATGACGGCGACGTCAGTGTTGAATTCAGGTCTATGGATTGCGTGCGGTGGGAGAGGGCCGCAGTGGACATTTCCCGGTTGGACGGAGAGCAGGGCTTGATCGATGGAATCCACCAGAGAATTGACGAGGCTTTGAATGGCGCAAACGGCGTGTCGGTCGTGCTGAGGATTTCACTCGTTGGAACTGGCAGTCTGCACGGATCGCTGCACCAGCCGGACCTGTTGGAGCACGTGACGGAGGTTGTTAACGACGAATGGGCGAAACGTGGCCAATTCGCGTGGTGTGAGCGCATAGTCGACGAGACCACCGCGCCGTTCAACCGTGATGATCGTATGGTTGGATCGGACTTCATGGCCGAGGTGCTCAGGACCGCGGACGGTGCGAAGGAAGACACCGACCTGCTGGCCCGTCTGCAAGATGGTCTTTCAGATCTTTATCAGCACCGCCTCTATCGCCATTATCTCTCTGACCACGTACCGTGTGGCGATGAACTTTCCACGATGATCGATGAGGCTGAGGCAATCCTCGTAAACCGGCTCGGCGAAGACGAAGACGCATGAGAATCCGCAAACTACGCATTGATGGCTTCGGGCAGTTCGCCGACAGGCAATTCGGGGCGCTGGAACGACCCGTGACTGTCTTCTTCGGGCCGAACGAGGCGGGCAAGAGCACACTGCTGGAGTTTGTCCGACGGATACTCTTCGGATTTCCACGCAAGAGCGGAAGGGTCAACGCTTATCCTGCATTGGCCGGTGGGAGTTACGGAGGCTACCTGACCATAGAAGGTGCGGGCGGTCGTATGTACGACGTGCGCAGAACGACCGGAAGGAGTTACAGCGGAGACGTTCTCCTGACTTCGGCAACAGGAGACACACTGCCCGAATCTGAACTCGCGTTGTTGTTGGGACACCACTCGAGGGAAGTATTCGAGAGGATATTCGCGTTCACCCTCGACGACCTCTACAGCGACGACCTTCTGAACGACGCGAACGTCAATGGTCAGATCTACAGCGCGGGCATGGGCGTAACGTCACTTCCGAACGCCGTGAAGTCCATTGAGTCGTCCCGCATCGGGATCTTTCTCAAGGGCGGGAGCACCCAGAAGATCTACGAGATCTACAACAAAATCGAGGACGTAGACAACAAGCTGAGGGAAGTCTCCAACAACGCGGCAAGGTTCGGTGAACTGACCGACCGGCTTCAGAGGGTCGAGATCGAGCTGGGAGACCTGGCTGCCCAACAGTTGGAGACTCAATCTCGGTATAACGGTCAAAATACACTACAGAAGGGCTGGGACGCCTGGAATGAGTTGAATTCCGCCGAGGAAGAGTTGGCTGGCATTCCGGTTGTCGACCCATTTCCCGCGGATGGTGTGAATCGCCTGGAAGCATTACAGGAGCGCGTCAATGCCGCGCGACGGGAGTACGAGTCCGCCGGTCAACGAGCCACTGAAGCCGCACGGGCAGCAGACATTCGGGTCGAGCACGAGGCCATTTTGGAGCACTCGTCCGAAGTCCGCTTTCTGCAGAACGGAAGAGGCGCATTCGACGGCTCGGTTAAAGACTTGCCGAAACGCAAAGCCGAGTTCGAAAGCCACAGCAGAGATCTGGTTGAAGCCTTGAAGGACCTGGGACCTGATTGGGATGAAGCCAGGCTGGAACAGTTCGATCTTTCCATTGCCGTTCGCCAGGAGATATCTGAACACGGCGACCGATTGCGTCGCGCATCCGAGGAGCAATCGGACTGCAGGTCAGCTCTTCGTCAGGACAAGGCATCCCTTGAAGAAGCAAATGACGCTGAGAACAAGGCCAATCGAGCATTCGAGGACGCCAGGATACCAGGCCTGAATGCCGACCAGATACGGCAGCGCCGCAACCTGGTGCGCGCCACTAGTTCGAAACTCGATGATCTCAACCGCCAGCGACAGAACGTGCTGAATCTCGAGAGCCAGCTCGAGTCCCTCAGAGGCAGCGCGTCTCATACCGGTGGTTCGAGGAGCACCGTTGTCGCAGCAATCAGCGTTGTCATTGGGATTGGACTCCTGATCGCCGGTGGGCTGCTCGGTGGAACGCCATTAACCATAGGCGTCGTTGGCGGCATCGCGCTCGCAGTTGTGGGCGTGTATCTGTTCATGTCTGCCGGGATCCGCCATCCGGGCGCAGGCGAATCACCGCTTGCCCGACCTGTTCGCGAGTCACTGCGCCGCGCCGAATTGAACATAGAGGATCTCCAGTCAAAGATGCTGGAGGATGCAGCGCCCCTTCACCTCGAAGTGATCGATGAAGCGTCGCTCCTGGCGGCCGAACAGTCGATCGACGAAGAGGAAGACCTGTTACAGGAACGAACTCATCTCTCCGAGACTCTCGAGGCTGCAAAGGAAATCGCAAAACAGCGGCAGATCCGCACTGACAAATCCGCCGCTGACGTCGAGGATGCTGAAGGTCGCCTCGAAGTGGCGCAGCGTGGATGGCAGGAATGGCTGATGGCGCGTGGTCTGTCCGAAGCCTTCACGCCCGAGACGGCCGATGTGCTTCAGAGCCAGGTCGAACTCGGTCGAAGCCGGCTGGCTGACGTGCGAAGCTGGCAGCAGCGCATCAGGGCGATTCGGAAGGACATCGACGAATACGTTGAGGCGGTTGAACCGCTTGCCACTGCATTCGACGTCACGTTCGACCGCACTGATTTTCGCACGGTTGCCGCCGCCGCCGACAGGTTGGTCGAGTTGATGGAGGAGGTCCGGGAGGACGTAAGACATCAGACCGACGCGAAACTCAATCTGGAGAATGCCCGGCGCCACCTGGGCGAGCGGTGCAGCGACCTGAAGAACGCGGAAGATGAGCTGGGTCAGCTGCTGCAATCCGGCGGCGCAGAGGACGCTGAAGCGTTCCGCGTGCGCGCAGGTTTTGCCGATAGGCGAACGGAACTCAACGACAAGGCCCGCGATGCACTTCATCGGCTTCAACGCCTCAGCGGACCGGGCGAACCGCTGGAAATGCTGAAATCGGACCTTGGCAGCACGAACCCTCAGGCAATCGCCGACGAGATGGCAAGGCTGGAAGAAGAACGGACGACTGCCAACGCCCAGCGTGAGGCGTTGTCGACCCAACGAGGTTCCATTCAGACCGAACTGGCGGGGCTGGTCGGAGAGGAAGAGTCCTCACGGTTAAGGATGGAAAAGAACGTCCTGCTGGAACAGTTCCAGGGCCACGCGCGCGACTGGACCCGCCTTACGATCGCCCGGAACTTGCTGGAAGAATCCCGTCGAAAGTTCGAGCGTGAGCGGCAGCCCGGAGTAATTCGGCATGCTGAGAGATTTTTCACCTCGATCACCGATGGACGGTACCGCCAGGTCTATGCGCCGCTCGGTGAACAGACGATCACGGTGACGGACGCCGACGGGCGGACGAAGCAGCCGTCGGAACTCAGCCGGGGCACACGGGAGCAGCTGTTTCTTTCGCTCCGGTTCGGATTGATCCGAGAACTGGGGGAGCGAACGGAGCCACTTCCTGTCGTCGTGGACGAGGTCCTGGTGAACTTTGATCCGTACCGCGCGCTTCGCGCCGCTGCCGCCTTCACGGAGCTGTCCAAAACCAACCAGGTACTGGTCTTTACCTGCCATCCGACAGTCGTCGACCTGTTCCGGAACGCGGCATCCGAATCGGGAGTTGCGAAACCGGAGGTAGTCCGGATCACGTGAGTCGTTGGATTCAGTCTTCTACGCTTCATACCATCCCGCCTGCAGCGCCCACATCCGGGCGTACTCTCCATTAACGGCGACCAGTTCGTCGTGGGACCCTTCTTCCACGAGCCGCCCATCCTTGAGTACGAGAATCCGGTCGCACATCCGGGCCGAGCCCAGCCGATGTGAGACCACAATCGTGGTGCGGCCGCCGGCCATGGCGAGAAAGCGCCTGAATACGTCGGCCTCGGCCTTCGGGTCCAGGGAGGCGGTCGGCTCGTCGAGGACGACGAGGTCGGCGTCCCGCATGAATCCCCTTGAGATTGCGACCCGCTGCCATTCCCCGCCTGACAGTTCCGTCGCGCCTTCGAACTCTCTGCCAAGTGGGGTCTCATATCCCTTCGCGAGCCGGCCGGCGACGGTGTCGGCCCCGCCGCGCCGCGCCGCGCGTTCGATTTCTCCGGGATCCCCCATCCGCTCCCAGCGTCCGAAACCGATGTTCTCACCGAGGGTGAAAGCGAAGCGGGTGTAGTCTTGAAAGACGGCCGTGGACTGGTTCCACAACTGGTCCCGGCTCGCCTGGTTCGCCGGGAGGTCGCCGTAGTTCAGTTCGCCCCCGGTTGGACGGAACAGGCCCAGCAACAGCTTGACCAGAGTCGTCTTTGCCGGAGCCGTTTGCACCGACCAGGGCGACTCTTTCGCCGGGTCTTAAGGTTAAGGTGATTTCCGTAAGCGCGTGTTGTTCTGCCTGAGGATAGCGGAAGGAGAGGTCTCTGGTTGTAATCGCTCTTGACTTTAGAGACGAAATCGCCGCTTCGCCAGGAGGTTCCTCAGGGCCCAGGTCCAGGTAGATGAACAAGTCGGCGATGTTCAGCAGCCGGATGCCGAGGTAACCGATCCGGGCGATGATCCGGTCGACGCTATCGCGAACTTGCCGCAGAGCGACCATCATCGCCGCGAACTGTCCCGCTGAAAGGCCGCCCTCGAGGACCGCCCACGCCGACCAGCCGACGCCGGCGGTCAGCGTCGCGAGGCTGAGGACCGAAAGCGACCCTCGGAGCACCCAGTTCCTTCGCAGCTGTCGGTAAAGAGCATCGGCGACTCGCCAGTAGAGGAACTCCCACCAACGGATCAGGGCGGGTCCAAGGCCGAACACCCTCACTTCTTTGGCGGCGTCCCGTTCCGTCAGCGTAGTATCCAGATATCCCAGCAGTCGCTGTGCCTGCGTCGCTCTTCGAAAGGTGTAAAACCTGCCCCGGTCGTGAACGATACTCATCAGGGGCGGCGGCAGCGAGACCAGCACGACGGCAAGGAGGAGTAGCGGGTTCCAGAATCCAACAACGACAGCAACCGAGATCGCCGTCACTGCGCCGGCAAATATGGATCTGATCTCGCCGAACAGGTTCAGGAAAAAACCGGGTGTGGCGGCTTCCTGGGCGCGTCGCAGGAGGTCGTGGAAGTCGGCCCTCTCGAAGGCATCCAGGCGAAGCGAACGGGACTTGACCTGGAGTTGCTCGAGTAGCCGGTCCTCCAGTTCCTGCTTCACCCGCTCGAGCAGGATCAGCCGGCTCCAGGCCAGAATACCGTTTTCCGCGAGGCTGAAGGCCGCCCACAGGGCGAGCCAGGGTAGCATGAAATCGACCGGCTGTTCTCCTTCGTAAACGCCGACGCCGCGATCGACGAGTTCGCGCACCACCCAGACCGTCGCGGCAGGCAGCACGCCCACGTGAACTCCAGAACAAGCGCGGTGATAGGACCCGCTGCGGATCGATGCGGATCATCCAGCCCAGGAACCTGACGAGCGTCCGGAGACCGCGCGGACGCTGCTTCGAATCAGGATCGGTTTCTACCGGTACCACGATGCCTGTTCCTCCCACATGGCGGCGTAGACGCCCCCTTTGGCCAGGAGGTCGTCGTGACAGCCCTCCTCGACGATACGGCCCTGCCGGAGCACGAGGATGCGTTCGGCCATGCGTGCTGAACCGAGCCTGTGGCTGATCAGCAGGGCGGTCCGTCCGTCGAGGAGTTCGGCGAACTGCCGGTAGAGTTCGCTGCCTCCGCCATTGCATCGAGGGCTGCGGCGGGCTCGTCGAGGATGAGCAGTTCCGGATCGCGGGTGAAGGCGCGCGCGATGGCGATTCGCTGCCACTCGCCGCCGGAGAGACCCTGCCCGCCGTCGAGGACGTGTCCAACCGGGGTGTCGTAACCACCTGGGAAGCCGTTTCGCGAGTCTCGTCGGCGCCGGCGCGGCGCGCAGCCTCCGCGACCACCTTCATGTCAGGATGCAGCCATGAGGACCACAGTTCTTCGGCCGGTCCGCCTGCCGAACTGCCCAGTGTACCGATGCCGATGGATTGCCCGAGCGTGAGTTCGAACCGGCAGTAGTCCTGGAACGCCGCGCTGACGGCGCCTACCAGGCTGTCCGGTTCAATATCGGCATAGTCGAGGCCATCTGCGGTCACGCGCCCGGCGGTGGGTGGATAGAGTCCGAGGAGGATCTTGGCCAGGGTGGACTTTCCGGCGCCGTTGTCGCCCACGAGGGCTACCCGTTCGCCCGGCGCCAGGTGAAGTGAGACGCCTTGCAGGACTGGGGGGGGCGCCTCCCGTGAATCGGTCGCGGGGTAGGCGAAGTGTACGTCTTCCACAAAAATGCCCTTCTCGCAGGGGGCGAGGAAAGGAAGCTCCCCGCGAATAACTGGCTGCCAGTCGTGCGCCTCCGTTTCAGCCGGATTCCGATCCCATTGATCGAAGAATTCGCGCACGTAACCGACCTGCGTGGAGCGCTCCTGCAACTCCCGTGAGTTGTAGCCGAGACTGGCGCCCGCGCCCAGCATGTCTGCCCACACCCTGGAACAGCGCCACGAATTGTCCCGGCGTGATTACCCGGTCTCCAAGAAGGTACGCGAGGACGACGGCCACGGTGGCCGCCACAGCAATTCGTAACCCGGTTGCGGGCAACTCCTTCGCGACCTGTCGTCTGTCGCTGCCCCAGCAATCGTTCACGCAACACCTGCCGCATCCTCCGCCAGCGCCCGGTCAATGGCGGGTGCAGGCCGAAGAGTCGCATTTCCTTCTGCTCTGTCCTTCCGGTCAGGATGCGGTCCACGTACCCGGCCCGGCGCTCCTCCGGCGTCTCGCCGTAGGTGAAGGCCATGAACATCCGGCTCTGCTTCGGATCGCCAGGCGGATCTGCGGCGCCAGCACCGCCACCAGTGGCCAGAGAGATCCACGGAGAAACCGTGAAGAACATGGCGGCCACCGAAACGGCCTTGATCGCGGCCTGGAAAAAATGCAGGGCGGCGAAGAACAGCCGGTCGAGTTTGCGGCCCGGGTCCCGCGCGCGCTCGAGGCGGTCGTAGGTCCCACTGACGTCGAAAAATAAAAGAGACAGCCGGGACGAACGTTCGAGCAACCGTCTGCCCAGGACGTGTGCTAGGTTCTGCTCCATCCGGAGATGAAGGATATCCCGCACGTTCCAGAGCACTTCTCTGGTGAGCAGCAGGACCAGGCCGAAGGCAATCAGCCAGGGCAGGATATCGTCAAAGTCGGACGGGCCGCCGCCTGCCGCATCGACCACGGCGTCGACGAGGTGCCTGGTGACGTGGATGAGCAGGGCCGGCTGTATACCGAGGAGAATGTGTATGAGAATCAACCAGATTGCGGCCGGCCCTGCGTGTGCACGGATGTGACTCCAGGTCCAGCGCAGGTTGGCGAAAATCGCGCCGGGGCTCGCGCGGCGGTTCCAGTATTCGAGGTCAGATCCTGGCAACATCAGAGGCTCCCGACGGGCGTTCGACTATCGAGCAAATCCATCCGGCGGTAAGTCCGACGAAGATAGTTCACACATCGCGCGTATTCAATGGAAAAACCACACTTAAGTGAATATTTATAAATAATTTATATTCTTGACTTTCGGATCGATTTTTGTTATATTATTTGCGTGGGAAATCAAAGAGGGAGATGAAGGCATCCGCCTTCATCTCCCTCTTTTTCGTCTGTTCGATCTGGCCTTGCTGATCGCCTGGTCCGTCAAACGGGCTCAGGTATTCACTTCCATCCATTTCGTCGCTTCTGTGCTGCACGCCATCGATCCACAACCTGACCTTACGACTGCGCTGCCAGATATCGCTCAGCGTAAATGTCCAGCACTTTCCGAATCATGCTCTGATAGGGTACGCCGTTCTGCCGCGCGCTTGACTTGAAGAAATCCACGCTCCTCTTATTGAGATTAAGGGTCACCCGTACGGTTTCCTCCCTGAGGACAAGCCGGTCCGGTGGCGGCAGAAAGTCCTGAATCACTTCGGCCTGTTCAATTGCCTCCGCAAGTTCTGCCGGTGCATTTTCATATTTCGGTTTGCTCATAACGTCTCCGTCCTTCGCGCCAATATCCGGCGCCAAATATGCGAATGTTGCCTTTTCGGAACGTAAAACGGACTGTCAATACTCTATCTTCAACCAGTCCAAAACAGAAATACCGCGTTTCTTCGGATGTGCTATGTTTTCGATCGACCGCAATTACACGACTCGGGTCCATGAACGCCTGATGGGCACTGGCGAAAGAGACGCCGTGTTTGCGCCGGTTGAGACGGTCCTTCTTGTCATCCCATTCAAAGACGACGTTCGACCTCATTCGAACTCACAAAATTAACATAATTTTATACACATAAATATACATACAACCGGACTCACGTCAAGTCCGCTTTCACATCAAATCGGGATACCGTCTCGACGGGAGCTAACTGTACAGCGTGTTCCGTATTTCCATTCTCGCCGACCCGTTCCAGGAATGAACTCTCTAAAGATGATACGTAGTCGTGATCCGAGGATGGGTTGGACGCGGAATGAACGACAGGCGCACACGGACGCTATCGGTGATGAAATCCGTGGTTCAGCTCCATGCGGACGCCAATCACCAGGGCGTTCTCAAGGGTCCGATCGGCGCCGGGATTGAGGATGTATTGCAGGTCCGGCTGGATCTGCAACCTGTCCGTGATCGGCAGGACATACGTGAATTCGAAGGCGGTCTCGTGGCTTCGCGTGTTGTTGGCGGCTCGAAAGTCCGCACCGCACCGCGCCGTCGCCACGGATACCCCAATTTGGTCGTCTGGCCTTCGGGGGACGAAGCCGGACAACATCATCCCAGCACCGATGTAGCGATCGAAGGGATTTAACGCGCCGTTGGCGGTGCCGTAGCGAATGAAAGCCGATACAGTCCGCCGGTTGGCGGCCCCGAAGTTGGCCGTGCCTTCGGCGAATCCGTACCAACCGTTATTGCCGCTGCGCTTCAAGGCATTCCCAACGGCGTCGGACTCACGAATCGCATCGAATTCCGCGCTATACGAAAACGCGCCGAGACCCACGCGGAGGGCATCGGAAAAGTTACGGTTGTACTCCAGGGCATGTAAAACGCCCTCGCGGCTGCTCAACTTCACTGCGGTGGCTGCAGGATTCTCAGGATCGCCAGGCACCGCGTCGAGGAGCGCGTAACGAAGCACGTTGTTTTTGGCAATCTCCCATTGCAGGCGCGCCGACAGTGACGTCACCGGGAAGATCGACGGACCGTTCTCTCCGGTCTGGGAATACGTGGGTATGATTCCGTGAGAACTGTTCAGGAATAACGCCGACGCATCGACTGCGTCGAACTCGCTGTTGAGATCGTAGAGACCGATTTTCAGACTCAGCGCGTCGGCAGGACGATGTTCGTACCAGAGTTCATAGAGGCGCAGGGCCCGTTCCGCATCGATGTTGGACACGCCCTGCGCGTCGCCGGGGTACCGACCCGAAAACGTCGACGCGTTGTTCCAGAGCAGATAGGCGAACAACGACCCTCCCCCACTTCCAATGATCCGCCCGAGGTCGAATGTGAAAACAGCATCGACGTTCTGCAGATAGGCGGATCCGTTTCTGATCCCGCCGGAGGCGTTGTGAAGCAGGTCTCCGATGTACCCGATCTGCGCGGAGACGGGATGGACATCGTCGCCCGATTCAGCGCGCGAGGGATCGGTAAACGAGGCGATCAGCAGCGTGCAGACAACAAGCCGGAGAATTCTGACTATCGATCCAGTAAAGATCGTTCCTGGTCCATACCGGAAGGCGGCAATGAATCGACGCGGTACCGCATGCTTCGAAGTGCGCGTGTTCTTGTGATCCTGTTGCCACATGGATGTATCCTGAGCCTTGATCTGTCTGATTGTCCCATTTGACCCGCGGAGCGGAGGTTCCAGGCGGGGCCGCAAGTTCCGTTCCCCAACCGGTTGTCCGAACGGCGGCTTTGCGAGGTTCGCCTCAGAATGTGAGTTCATAGGTGCGCGCGCTGTACCCTGCGAATATGCCGTACCCGTTCTCTATATTACTGTAGATTCTCACCGGTTCGGCAAAGGGGTTGTCGTCAGTGCTCTTCTGGAGAAGAGCGCTTCTGAGATGCTTGTAGTATACCTCGCTTATGTGGCGGATCTGGAGCCAGATTTTCCGTTCGCGGCTTGCTTCGATCTCGAAGTGTGTTAACGATAGCTCTATTTCGTGGGATTCACCGTCGAAGAGAACATCCTTGAAGAACGGCTCGGAACCCACAAATGGCTCGACGCCTTCCAGAACGGGATCTTCAATCCGGTTGTCGGCGACGATGGAGGCGTCACTCGTAGAGAAATGCTTGTCGTATCTGCCCCATCTATCCGGAACGATAACGCGAATCTGATACCAGTTTTCCTCGCCCGGCGGATCCTGAATCCGGAGCTTGATCAGAGAGTCGGTTATCTCAATCACACCGGGTTCGCCATGGTCAGAATCGGAGGTCTCCAGGTGATACGATACAACGGAGGTCGGTACCATTCCAGGTATAATGTCGCTCGCATGAACCGTCTCGAACCCCGGCGCTGACACCCGCAAGGAATAAGACCGGCCCGCTTGCAGGTATTTTTCGCTTGCATATACCCGCTCTCGCTGGAGAAAGGGCAGGCGGTCAATGATCCGGCCTTCTGAAAGCAGCTCCACATTTGCGGCGGTCACCAGTCGATCGGGTCCGGGTGAGGGTTCCAGAATACCTGCTGAACGACTGACGGACGCCACCCATCCCCGGTCCGGGGTGAAGAATGCCTTTATCACCAGTCTCGGCGTGTGATCGGGCAAATCCGGTTCAATGATCAATTCGCAACCGGCGAAAGCGATAACGAAGATCACAATTGTAATACGTACATTTTTCACTGAGTCGCGTCGCTCTTCACAACTTGAACCGGTAACTGATCCATGGCAGAACCGGAAAAAGCGTGACCTGTTTCGCCCGGTACTCCCTTGAATCCGTTCCGGAGTCATAGTAATCGTCGAAATAAATGAAAAATGGGTTCTTTCTGTTGTAAGCATTGTAGGCGCCCACGCGGAATCCGTGTCTGCGCCAGTCAAAGTTGAAACCGATATCGATGCGATGATATGCAGACATTCGGAAGCCGTTGCGGTCCTCGTAGATCCTGGCTTCATACGGCAGCACGCTGGGAGTCCAAATCTCGTGTCCGCCAATCGATCCTCTGACGTATTCATCATAGTAACGGGCGACCGGAATGGTGATTGCGTTTCCGGTTCCATACACCCAGTTCAACGAGGCATTCGTGATACGCGTCAGACGATGGTTCAGGACCAGCGCGACGTCGTGCCGGCGGTCGTACCGAAACGGGAATGCACGCCCCTCATTCAGTTGGACAAAACGCCGTCTCGTCCATGAAAGGGTGTATCCGATCCAGCCTGTGGTGCGGCCGCGTTTCCTTTGCACAAACGCTTCGACGCCGTAAGACCAGCCACGCCCTGTTTCCACCTTGTCCTGCCAGTCCTGGTGTTCCCCGAACCCCGCCAGAAAAGTCGCGCCTTCCCTGTATTCAATGAGATCGGTCATTGCCTTGTAATAGGCCTCCAGGCTGAGTTCGTACCGTCCCTGTTTCAACGTGCCAGCAAGGCCGAGGCCGAACTGGCGCGAACCCTCAGGACGCACACGATCGGTGGCCGGGAGCCACAGGTCGGTGGGGAGCCCGATTGTGCTGTTGGAGAGGAGGTGAATATACTGGCGCATCCGGGCGTAGGACGCTTTCAGGGCCCACCGCGGATTCATCAGAAAACGCGTCGAAACTCTGGGCTGCAACGATCCGAAGAGCGAACTGCCCACGGAAAATCCGGAGGCGTGAAGGCCCACGTTGGCGCTCAGCCGCGTTGACAGACGGACGTCGTCCTCCAGGTAGAGTCCGAACTCCAGGGCGTCTGTCGCCCGGGCAGCGCCAAGTGTCGTATCCTCCGGTGCGCCGCTGGCGGGATCGAATCTGTACTGGGCCGCTCCGGGGCTGTAGGTGTGGTACGTGCCGTTGCCGCCGAAGCGGATATAGTGGTCCGGATTGGGAACGTAGTCGAGGTCCAGCTTAAGGCCGAAGTCGCGGATGCCCGAGTGGTAGCGGAGACTCAGCGTCTCGTTCTCGTGTACGTCCTCGTCTCGGGTTGTGGAGCTATCGTCGATGTCCGAGGTAAGTTTATAGCGACTGAAGATCCCGGTGAGATTGCCGAATAACCGGTTGTTGAAGAGAATGTTCCAGCGCACCGTCGAGGTGAAGTTGCCCCAGCCGAAATCCGCCGACGTCGTCTGCTCGCTTCGATAGGCTCCGGAGATGTACTCGTCCTCTATGTCACTCCAGAAACGGTCGTCGCCACCGTAGAAGCTCAGGAAAATACGATTTCGGGGCGACAGGATGTGGTTGACTTTGGCATTGATATCATAAAAAAAATAGCCTCCCCGCTCGCCGGTATCCAGAAAGGGACGGATCAGCAGATCGATATACGTCCGTCGCGCCGAAATGATGAATGACGTTCGGTCCTTGCGTATCGGTCCTTGTAAGGTCACCTGAGAAGCGACCAGGCCGATGGAACCTTCCACTTCGAACGCCTGCATATTGCCGTCCTTCATGGCAACCTCCATAACCGAAGAAAGGCGGCCGCCGAATCGCGCCGGAAACCCGGCTTTTGTAAGCTGTACATTCTTGATCGCGCTGGAGTTGAAGACCGAGAAGAAACCGAAAAGGTGCGAAGCGTTGTACACCGGGGCGTCGTCGAGCAGGATCAGGTTCTGATCCGGACCGCCGCCGCGAACGTAGAGGCCGCTCGTGCCTTCTGCGCCGGACTGGACCCCCGGAAGAAGCTGCATGGTCTTCATCAGATCGACTTCGCCCAGAAGGGCCGGAGCATTCTCAATCTGGCTGACAGGAACGTCGACAACACCCATCCGTGTCTGTTCCTGGATCGGATCAAGCCGTTCGGCCTGCACGTCTAATGTCTGCAATTCAAGGGGAATCGGCGTCAGGGCGAAATCCAACCGCAGGTCGCGGTTCAGACGGATCGAAAGGGTATCGCTGTGAAACCCGATGTAGGAAACGACAATCTGAAGCGAGTCCGCAGGCAGGGTCAGACTGAAGAAACCGTAGCGATTCGTCGTGGCGCCTACCCGCAGGGCGGGTTCGTACAATGAGGCGCCGATCAGCTTCTCTCCGTTCGAGGCATCCGAGACATACCCGCTGACGGTGTGTTCCGCCGCGGGCTGCGCGAGGGCGTCCGGAGCGGTACCCAGTACGAGAACCGTAACAATGACGCGTATTGCCGGGAAGAACGCCCGGGCCGCCGAAGAAGCACCCGGTTTCTCGGAAGAAGATCGCACTATCCCATCGAATCTCTGAACATCCCCGCGATACATAGCAGTCAATGAGGATTGAGTCTCCAGCCGCTATGGAGGTACCGTGAACCGGAATCAGACTACCGGCGTCGGTGTTGCATTTATTCTACGTTTATCAGGAATCAAGTACCAGGCGGAAGCCGCGATTCTCACTGGATCGATAGGTGGAAAAGCCGCGGCGATCCAGGGTGAGGATATCGAAACATCTGATGTGTTCGGCCAGGAGCACGAGGGTGGCGTCGGCATAGTCCATCGGTGTGTCCGCGTATTTTTCCATGAGCATCGCGCACCTGCGAAGCGCGGCGGGCTGAGCGAAATCGAATACCCGGATACGAGCGGTCGTGACGAATTCCGTGAGCAGGCGGGGTCCGGACCGGCTTCCCGCCACGAAATGCATCGCTTCGGTGATGACCGCGGCGGTCGTACAGAGTTGTCCGCTAAAGCCGTCGAGCGCATCCCCCGCTTCCCGGTGTGCGGGATCCGCGGCATTCAGATAGGCGACCAGCGGACCGGTGTCCAGCAGCCAGGACGTCATGCGCGCCAGTTCCGTTCACGCAGTCGGTTTCGCCACGCGTCGGCGCCGGGGTCGGAGAGTTCCAGACGCCCCCTCAGATGCCCGACGCGCTGCGCCAGCGGACGTTCCGATATGGCTTCTTCAAGCAACCGACGCACCAGTTCTGAAACCGTCAATCCCTGCGCCTGAGCGCGTTCTTCCAGCGCCTCACGCATGGTCCGATCGGTGCGTACTGTGAGTGTCGTATTCATGTATTACAATATATCACATTGTATGACAACGTGCAACGAGGAATATCAAATGTGCGGCTTGGTCGTTCGACAACACGGTCAATCCGGTGAACAGGGAACATGGGTGAGGGCAGGGATCAGGAAGCGGAATCCAGCGCGACGCAGGGGCAGGTCTCGATCCTGCTGGCTCTTCAGTCGTTCCACACCTGTTCGAACAGGCGCATCCAGTTGCCGCCAAGCAGCTTTGTGATCTCCGCGGCGTTGTATCCACGGTTGGCGAGCGCGTCCGCGACGTTGGGGAACTCGGGCAGTGTGGCCATACCCCTGGGCTGAAAACTCACTTCGGTGTACGGGATGGAACCGTCAGCGAACGTGGACGGGAATTTGGTTCCCTGCTGCGCCGCGATATAGTGCCAGAATCCGAGGGGTTGTTCGTGGGTGGAGTCGGTGCCGATGGCGACGTGGTCGATGCCGATCCTTTCCACCATATTGTCGATCGCGTCGACGAAATCCTCTGCGGTAGAATCGTACCCCTTTGGCAGGAAAGGCGTGTACGAAGTCGCGCCCACCACGCCCCCTTTTTCGGCCAGGCGTTTCAACGCTTCCTCTTCCTTGTTTCGCGGATGGTCGAAGAAGCTGCGGGCATTGGCATGGGTGATGGCGACAGGTTTCTCCGACATTTCGATGGCGTCCAGCGTCGTTTGCGGACCCACGTGTGACAGATCGATGAGGATACCCAGCCGGTTCATCTCCTGCACCGCATCCACGCCGAAATTGCTGAGACCGGCGTCGTTCCGCTCCCAGCAGCCGCTGCCGAGAAGGTTGGTCTCGTGGTACGTCAGTTGAATCACCCTCACCCCAAGCGCGAGAAAAAGGCCGAGGCGATCCAGTTCGTTCTCGATCGGCGAGGCGTTCTGGAATCCCAGGATAATCCCGGTCCTGTCCTGCTGCTTGGCCGCGTGTATATCCGCCGTCGATTTCACCTGCAGGATGTCGTCGCGTTCCCGGAACCGCCGCATCCACGCCGTGAGATGAGCCATGGTCTGGATGAAGTTCTCCCACGTTGAGACGGTGGCGTTGATTGCCGTGAAATTGCCCGCCCGCAGCTGCCGGAAAACGGCATCGCTATTCCAGTTGCACACGCTCAATCCGTCGATCACCAGCGCATCGTCGTAGACTAGTCTCGGTTTGAATGCCATCGGCTCGTTCCCTCAGTCGAAGCGGTTTCCAATCCTGAAAAGATCGCCCAGCGGGTTCTCCCGGTCTTCCACCGCATCCGCGATGACGGGCCCGATGGCGCCGCCGAACTTAAACCCGTGGCCGCATCCGCAGCCCGCGATCAGCACCCGTTCGCAACCCCGGGACCAATCGATGACGAACTCCTCGTCCTCCATATTGGCCATATTGGTATACAGGCACGACCTGCCGCCAACCAGGGGCGCAGCGCTCAGGCCGGGTATGCGACGCGCAACGAACTCCCGTGCCCAGGCCAGAAATTCGTCGGTCGGCTCCCGGGAGACGTCCACGTCGGCGTCGTCCCACTTGCTGTCTTCCGCCACCTTCACGAACCCCTCGTGCAGATGGGGGAACCCGTACCAGAGGTTGCCGGGTGAAAAGACCATCCAGACCGGAAAACGACCGCGCTCGAACGGCGTCGGGTCCTCCGGCGCAAAGAAGGCCATCTGCTGCCGCGTAATGCGCACGACTCTCTTCATGGCGGGCAGGAGTTCGGCCACCCATGGTCCGGCCGCCACCACGACACGGTCGCAGTTCTGCCAGCCGGTTTCCGTACGGACCCGGGCGCCGGACCGCGTGTCTTCAACCGCCGTGACCTGGGCGTTTTCGCGGATCGTCACACCCGCTTCATCCGCCAGCTTCGCAAGGTCCTCCAGTGCCTGGCCGCTGCGCAGATAGCCCGCCCAGGGATCGAAGAAGAGACTGTCCTCGTCGCTCACGGTGAACTGTGGAAACCGTTCACGGACCTGGCCGGCCGTGAGTTCGTAGACGTCCTTCCCCATCCGGTTCAGGGTCTCCCATCCCGTGTGGGTTTCGTGATTCGCTTCCAGGTCGCGTGACACGATCAGCGTGCCGTACTGGAAGTAAATCGATTTGCTCGTGCGGTTGTGCCACTCCCGCCATTGGGACGCGGCCCGGGTGACGAGTTCCACGTAAACCGGGTTCGGATAGTTCGTACGCCTGATCACCTTGGACACATCCGTACTGGATGCCTCCGGATTGGGGATCTTCCCGCGCTCGAACAGCGATACCTCGTGTCCCCGTTCGCGGAGTTCCAGCGCCGCGGCCATGCCGAAGATTCCCGCGCCGACGATGCAGATTTTCATGGAAGTACTCAATGGTGAAGGGTGGTGTCTTGCGCGCGCTCATCGCGATGCGGCGGCGCCGATCCATCAAACGTCGACGCCCGAACGCCGAAGCAGATCGGGTATCATGTCGGTAAACTCATCCTGGCCCCGGTCACCCTCATCACGGAACCGGACGATGAGGTCTCTGACCAGCGGGCCGACCTCCAGGGGCACCCCGAGCTCCGATCCAAGCTCAATCCCCAGGCGCAGATCCTTCACCGCCAGATCGGTGGTCGCGCCCATTCGACCGCTGTCCAGGAAGAGCGAAACGGTGCGTTCAAATATCCTGCTTTGTCCCATACTCGACTCTATTGCATCCAGAAAAAGGCGCAGATCGATCCCGGCCCTGGCGCTCATCGCCACACCCTCGCACGCACCGATGAAGTTGACGAACATCATCAGGTTGTTGATCAGCTTGATCGCATTACCGGATCCGGCCGGTCCCACGTGGACGATCCTGGCGCCGATAGCCTCCAACACCGGCCTCACCCGCTCCAGATCCTCCGCGTTACCACCCACGAACAGAGTAAGCGCAGCATCCTGCGCGCCGTGGATGCCGCCGCTGACCGGCGCCTCGAGTACGTGCAAACCCTGATCCGTCCCCGCGGCGCAAATGCGGCGCATGGCGGACGGCGCGATGGTGCTGGTGTCGACGTAGGTCGTTCCTTTGGCCAGGCCGGAAAACACTCCGTTTGCACCCGTCGCGACCTGCTCGACCGCACCGGTGCCGGGCAGGGAGGTTAATACCACTTCGGATCGAACCGCGACCGCCGTCGGGTTTTCAGCCCACACGGCGCCCGCCGCCTCGAGGTCGCGGCCGGTCTGACGGCGTATGTCGTGAATGGTCAGCGTGTGACCGGCATCGAGGATATTGGCCGCCATCGGCTGTCCCATATTCCCGAGACCGATGAACCCGACTCTCATGTCTATCCCTGGCGCTCTTCGTCGTGGGTGTCAAATTCGGCAGGCATGGTGATTTCGATCACTTCCCAGTCATCGGAGTATTCGAGAACTTCATGCCGGATACCGGGTGGCTGGTACCACGCGTCACCCGCTTCGACCCGGATCTCGCCGATGTCCTCGAAGTAGAGGCGGGCCCATCCGTTGATCAGATAGACCATTTGAAAGTCCAGATCGTGTGAGTGATAGCCCAGCGGTCCGGTACATGGTTCGTGGGCGCGGATAATGTGCGCCAGAACTTTACCCTCCGTAGCGTCCTTGATGCCCAGGTCCCGATAGGTGAAATAGGGACGCAAACCCTCGTGCGCCCAACTGGCGTCTTTGGCGTGAGCGGCGAACGACTTGACCTTCTTCTCGGACATAGTACAACTCCTGGTTTACAGGGGATGCCAATGGTTGATGGCCGGACATACTCACCGGCGGACCGGCCGCTGCGATTGCCCGTTAATTGTGCGCCAAACCCGTCAGACGCGCAAGTGATTTCTGCAAGTTGCGCCGGTGGGGTCCTCACCGAACGTGCGGCTCACCGTGAGGATTTCCTGTTGGACGGCCCGAGGTTCACTCAGGCCGAGGCGCCGGAATAGTGGCGGAGCCCCCACCGCCAGAACAGACGCGAGGCGGTCAGCATACCGGCCGCCACGAGAATCGCGGCGGTGAGCGACTCCGAATCGAGCCGGCCGGTGAGGGCCCGGGCCGGCACCGTGACCGCGAACGCGACCGGAACGATGAACGTAAGGACGAAACGAAGCCAGTGGGGATAGATGCCGATGGGCCAGCGCCCGGCCTGGACCATCGCATCGAAGATATTCAAAATGTTTTCGACCTTTATGTACCAGAATGAGATTGTGGACAGGACCAGGAAAAAACTGTAGATCGTGGCCGCGCCGCACAGAAGGACCAGGCCGAACGTGAGCGTGTCAACGGCGCCGACGTCCGTGCCCCTCTTGAAGAGGGCGTACGACAGCACAATTCCGCCCAGCACGAAGTCGGTTGCCTTCCAGATTCGAAACTGGCTGATGCTGACCAGAAACTGTGCATCCTCCGGCTTCGTGAGGATGTAGTCGAGCGTTCCCCGCCGGACGTCCGTCATCAACTGCATCATACTGGGCCGGATCACGATGGAGATCGCACCGCCGATAATCACGAACACACCGATCAGGGCGAGCAGATCGTAGGATCTCCAGTCGCCCAGTGTTTCCGTGTGCATAAAGACCACGTAGACGCCGAGGAGCGCCTGTGCAAGGCTCACCGCGGACTGGAAAATCTGGACGTAGAAGTTCACACGATAGGCGAGTTCGTTCAGAATGCCAATCTTCAGGAAAGTCCATATCACGATCAACTTATGCAAGGTCGAGTCCCCGCGACGAAGCCGTTCTCAAGATCCCACGGCGGAATATTTCCTGACACCCCGGCGCCATACGAGTTTGAAAATAGCGAATCCGGCGACGACCCAGAAAAGTTGCATAAGGAATCCGCGTTCGATCTGCGCCGAATCGAGCCTGCCGAGGAGAAGCTCAACGGGAAAGGCGACCGACCACTTGAACGGCAGCGCCTCAGCGATCGCCCGGGCCCATCCCGGCAACAGATCCAGCGGCGCGATTCTGCCCGACAGAAACAGGCCGAAGAAGAAATACATCTGATTGACCGCGTCGGTCCGGGTTGTCCAGAACGCGACGAGCGAGAGTGCCCACTCAACGAAGAATCTGAGAAGATAGGCAAGGATCAATGAGAACGCGAAGAGGAGCCCACTGATAACTTCAAAGTGAAACGTGGGTTTGAAGAGGAGGCAGAGCACGGCCGCGGACGGGATCAGCACGCACAACGTCAAGGTCTTGTAACCGATGTTGTCGGCAATGTCGCTATGGATGGGATGGATCGGCTTCAGGAGCATCGCCGACAGTTCGCCGTGCTGGACGCGATAACCCATTTCGTGCATGATCCAGGTGAACGTCCACATATTGACGACCATCAGGACGATGTAATACGCGGCGAACTCACCGGCGTCGTAACCTGCCACGTCTCCGCCGCGGGCTATTGCCACGGTCGACCAGACGACACAATAGATCATCGGTTCGAGAAGCCCGCCGATCATCCAGATCGCCATGGCGACGCGATATTGAAACTGAAGTGCCAGTGTGGTCTTCAGGTATGCCCAGTAAATCGAAAGCATCCGTGTCTCTTGCGCCCGGATATTCCGATACCGATCGGATACGGGCGGTGGCGTCAGGATTGGGGCGGGTCCGAAGGCCCGTCGTCCGGGGTTTCTACGGAAAAGACCTGCTCGATCACTTCCTCGATGGGCGGGTCCTCAACGGTCAGGTCGAGTACGGGTAAATCACCCAGAATTCTCGCTGTCACCTGCGGCGTGGCTTCCTTGGGCACGCGCAGGGAGTAGCGCAGCCCGGCGGCCTCCACCACTTCTCCGTACGGAGAGAGGTCGGCGTTTTCGGTCTCGAGTTCGACGTCGATGGTCTTGTGCGGGGAGAACCGGGTGACAAGGTCGGAAAGCGCGCCATCGTAGAGAATCCGGCCGTGGTGGATGACGACGACACGCTTGCAAAGCGCTTCGACGTCGGCCATATAATGGCTGGTGAGCAGCACGGTCGCGCCATGCATCCGGTTGTAGTCTTCAACGAAGCTCCGGATCCGGCGCTGCATGGTAACGTCGAGACCGATGGTGGGTTCGTCCAGGAAGAGCACCTCCGGACGATGCAGCAGGGCCGCCGCGATCTCACACTTCATCCGCTCTCCGAGGGACAGGTTTCTGACCGGTTTCGGCAGAAGCGGCCCCAGTTCGAGCAATTCGGTCAGTTCGTCGAGGGTTTCCCTGTAGTCCCCGCGCGAAATCCGATAGACCGCCCGGTTGCGTTCGAGGGAGTCGATCATCGGGATGTCCCAGATCAGCTGGTTCCGCTGCCCCATCACGAGCGTGATCTCGCGGAGGAAAGCCCTTTCGCGCCGGTGAGGAATATGACCCAGAACTTTCGCCGTGCCGTCCGTGGGATATAGCAATCCGGAAAGCATCTTGAGCGTGGTGGTCTTACCCGCCCCGTTGGGACCGAGAAAGCCGACGACCTCACCCGGGTCGACGCTGAAGGAGATCGCATCTACGGCCTTGACCGTCCTCGTTTTCCGTTTGACAAGGCTCTTTGCCGCGGCGCGCAGACCGGCCTCGCGTTCGGGAACGGCGTAGTACTTGGAGAGACCGTTAACAGTGATGGCGTGCATGGGATCGTGGGGTCCGGCTCGGGGTAATCGTGATTATGGACAATGGGCCGCCGGTCTGTTCGATTCGGCGGCCCGTGAGAGCGAGAAGACGAAGAAACTTCCTTGGATTGCCACGTCAGGAACACTCAGGAACGGACAAGCTCCTGAACGACGCGCCAGTCGGATTCCGTCATGTCGTTGTAGTGCCAATAGATCAGGGTGGTCAGGCCGCCCTGTTCAACGGTTTGCAGCAGGTGTTCGAGTTCGCCACTGTCCATGCGGACGCCACCGTGGTGCAGGCCCATCCAGGGCCGGATGCGGGAGACGTCGCCCAGGCGCTCTCGCATCTTGTTGATCTCGCTGAGGGCCACCTGCTCGAAGAACTCGGGCGGCAACGGAGCGTCCAGGTCGGCGAGGCATCCAGCGCCGGGAACCCACAGGGCGAACAGCTCGCGCACGCGGTCGAGGGCTTCGGGTTCTGTCATGCCGGGGTTCCAGGCGCAGAGGGTTTTCGCCCAGCGGTACACAGTACCCTTAAGGCCATCGATCCCATGCTGCCAGAAATAGAGTTTCGGGCACTGGAAGTCCACGATTTCCGCAAGGCGTCTGAAATTGTAGCCAGTAAGCGGCGCGAAGGCGGGCAGGCGTGGGCCGCAGGCCACCTTGCGCGCCGGCTCCAGCGACCTGGCGGTGTCGGCAAATGCGCCAACGTAGTGCTCGATGCTGTCGGTCTTGAACCGGAACCAGTCGAACAGGCCGGGGTTGGATATAAGTACGTCGAGGCCGTCAATCAGCCCGCGTTCCCGGCGGCCCGGCGGCAGATTCCCGAGATTCCCAAGGCTGTCCTTCAGGCGCGCCTGCGCCTGCCACAGGACGTCAAAATCGTACCCCCATTCCGCGGCGCGCGCGCGGCAGCAGTCGCAGTCGCACCTGAACAGATTGCCCCGATGGTCGGGCGCGATTTCGTACCCCCATTCTGGTCCGTCCAGGATGAATCCGTCCACCCCGGGAAAACTCCGCACGACGTCCCGCGTGCGCGCGGGCCCGTACCTGAGTTTTTCCGGATCGTTGATACAGCCCGGGGCGGATTGAAGCCAATCGTGTAGATACACGCCGAAGTTCCGGTCTTTCGCCCGCTCAACGGCACGTTGGAGTGTTTCAAACCTGGGGACGTCCTCGGGCGCCAGTTCCGGCGGATGGGTCTCACATCCGCTATAGAGTTCGGGCGTGGGCGGATATGCCGGCGACGAGCCGAATCTCAGGTCGCCCAGCACGATCGTGTCGATGCCCACCCCCTCCAGCTGGTCCAGGATGGGGTCCGCGCCTTCTTCTTCGAAGGCGTCGATCAGGCCGATAAACATCCAAATATCGAGTGACATGGAAGGTCCACGCAAAAAGAGGGCGGGATAAGAACCCCGCCCCCGAGGCTCGGGCCGTCTGTAAATTCAACCGATTTCCAGCATGCGGTCCACCGCGCGTCTGGCGCGGATGCGGATATCTTCGGGTACTTCGATAATCTGCTCGTTGTTTTTCAGGGCGTTCAGGGTGTCTTCCAGCGTAATCTCGTTCATATGCGGGCAGCGGATACTGCAGAGCCGTACCATTTCCTTTTCGGGGTTATCCGCCATGATATTGTCGCCCATGCTGCATTCCGTAAGCAGCAGATAGCTGGGTGCGTCGGTCTCCTCCACAAAGGCGCTCATCTTCGAGGTACTGCTGGAGAAGTCGGATGTGGCCACAACTTCGGGGCTGCATTCCGGATGGGCAAGAACGAGCACTCCCGGAAACTGCTCCCTCACGTGGGAGACGTCGTCGACGGTAAACTTCTCGTGCACTTCGCAGCGGCCGTGCCAGCCGATCATCTCGTATTCCAGTTCCGCGCGCGGCAGATCGGGTTCTTCGCGCGTGGGGAAGACAATTCGCTTGCCGGTTTCCTGCGCAACGTTGGCCGCGAGGTATTCGTCGGGAAGAAAGATGACGGTGTCGCTGCCGAGCGACTCCACGACCCTGGCGGCGTTGCTGGACGTGCAGCAGACGTCACATTCCGCTTTCACGTCCGCATAGGTGTTGATGTACGTGACGATGGGGACGCCGGGGTATTCCTGTCTCAGCCGGCGGACGTCTTCGGCGGTAATACTTGCCGCAAGCGAGCAGCCCGCAACCCTGGCGGGCAGGAGTACGGTCTTGTCCGGATTGAGGATCTTCGCGGTTTCCGCCATGAATCGTACGCCGCAGAAGACGATCGGGTCGCATTCGGTTTCAGCGGCTTTGCGGCTGAGTTCCAGCGAATCGCCCACCACGTCCGGCACGGTATGGAAGAGCGCCGGCTCCATGTAGTTGTGACCCAGGATAATGGCGCCCCGCTGTTCCTTCAGTCGGTTGATCTCGTAGACCAGTTCGGCTTTATACAGCAGCTCGATATCCGGCACGATACCGCTGAGTTTGCGCTCCATGTGTTCGTACGTTTCCTGGAGCGTTTCCGCCAGGATTGCCATCGGGAGAGTCTCCGCGCTTTCTGAGATGCGAATGGGTTAGCGCTAAAGATAAACAAACTTGGCCGGATCGGCAAGGGCATCAGCCCCATGATTTTTCGTTTCGATCCGGATGCGGCGCCGGCCCCTTCAGTCTGCAAGATCCTCCTGACGCGAGCGTTCGATGAGTTCCGCTTCCGCCGTACGCCTGTCCGCGTCGGTCTTGAGCGGCGTTACGGTGACTCCCGGCCCCGGCCTGGGTGAAAGGATTCGGCTGGCGCCGGCGCGCTTCAGTTCGCGGATTACCGGTTCGGGGTCCGGCGCCAGCGCTATAATGGTGCCGCCTGCTCCAGCACCCGCCAGCTTGGCGCCGAGAGCCCCGGCGTTCAGCGCGGCCTGAATGAGGCGTTCGTTTTCAGGGCCGGAGCCGCCGAGTTCACGCTGGATGTCGTGGTTCTCCGCCATCAGCTCGCCCAGGGTCCGCCAGTCTGCTTCCAGAAGGGCTCGTTTTCCCATGCGAGCCACGTGGGCAATGCGCAGATAGCTGCGGACGACTTCCCGGTCGCCTTCCAGCCAGCGTTCCCGGATCGGCTGGTGTACGCGGGCTGAGTTGCGTTTTATCCCCGTGTGGGCGAGGACGAAGGGGTATTCGTCGATGAATGGCGCGAGGGGCTCGACGGTGGCGTAGGGTTCATCGGCCAGCGCCCGGTAGAACTGCTTTTCCCTGAAATCCAGAAAGTTCAGTCCACCCACCGTGCACATATATGCGTCCTGGTAGCCGCACAGAACCAGATAGTGTAGCTCGATATGGCGTGCCATTTCCGCACGGTAGTATATGTGGACGGACCGGCCCGTGTAGGCCAGGACGGCATTGAGAATGGATACGATCAGTGCGGATGAACTCGACAACCCGGCCCGGAACGGTACGTCGCAAGCCCAGCGCAGGGAGAACAGCGCGTTCTTCAGGTTGAGGTAGTCGACAACCGCCATCGCAACGTCGAAATATCCGCCGTCAGGCTTCAACTCATCCCGGGGTTGGATCACACGGCGGCAGCCCGCGACCTCGAAGCTCAGAACGTCGGCAGGTTCGATGAGGACGACGGCGCGCTCCTGCGTTGAACAGGAGATGACGCTGCCACCGTACATATCGGTGGGATTGCCGATGATGCCCGCTCTGCCGGGCGCCGTGCTCATGTATGCCCCCGGCATACTCAGAATTCCCTCAGCTGTTTCTGGATGTGCTGCCGGATGAGATATCCGTGGCGCTGGTCCGATATGGCGAAGTCGATGAAGGCCTTGTAGTAGGATACGGGGTCGCCGATGCCATAGCGAAGCTCCTCTTTCTTCAGGCGGACGCACCGTACTTTTCCGCCCATCTTGATCATCGTGGCTATCGCGTCTGTCAACTCCAGTTTGCCGCTCTGTCCAGGCAGGGTGTGCCGGATTGCGTCGAAGATCTCGGGATGAAACACATACCGGGCGGCGACTGCAAGGCGACTGGGCGCCTCGGCCGGGGATGGCTTTTCCACGATGCTTTCGATTTCGAAGTCCGTACTGGCTCGGCCTTTGGGCTTGACAATGCCGTAATTGGGCACGTCCAGTGGATCCACTTCCACAACGGCGATGGTACATCGGGAATCGTGCTGGAAGTGGGACCTGATCATCCTCCGGATCAGGCCCGCGTGGCTGCCGGACTTGACTATGGTATCTCCGAGCGCCACAACGAACGGGTCGTTTCCCGCGAAGTCCTCGGCTCCGCCAATGGCGTCTCCTATTCCCGGCGGCGTGTGCCGGCCTTGAGGGATGAGTTGGCGGGTAAAGAAAAACCTCACCGACTCGCGTCCGAAATCCACCGCGTCCAGCAGTTCCCGATTCTCGCTTTCCGAAAGCCGATTCAACAGCTCATGGTCCCGATCGAAGTGATCTTCCACGGGCCGTTTGTCCCGTCCGGTGATAAACAGGAACCGTGTCAGGCCCTGGTCCACCATTTCTTCCACGACGTATTGGACAACGGGTTTACACGCGACCGGGAGCATCTCCTTGGGCTGCGATTTGGTGGCTGGCAGGAGCCCTGTGCCCATCCCTGCCAACGGGATCACGACCTTTTCGATTTCCATACGTGCGAACTCCCCGGGTTGTTAGAATACAAAAATCAGGGCGTGCCTGCTGCGGCACACCCTGTAATCGATGTGACGGTCATGGTTCGTACCGCGGCCGCTGATTCCGCCCACGCCGGCGCGTCAACGAGGCCGGGTTCGTCCGGCTCGTTTCAACGGGCGCGGTAACCGTTCCGGTTCGAGGCCGGCAATGGCCCGGGGAGACATTGCATCGTGCCTGCCCGGGTCGTCTCAGGACGCCGGTCCGCTTGCTTACAGCACGGCCTCGAGTTTTTCAACCAGTTGTTTCTTCGGTACCGCACCGACAACCTGTTCGGCCAATTCGCCGTTCTTGAAGATGAGCAGTGTCGGGATGCTGCGGATACCGTAGTCGGCGGCGATTTTCTGTTCGGAGTCCACGTCGACTTTGCCGACCTTGACCCGGCCCTCGTATTCGTCGGCGAGTTCGTCCACGATCGGCGCAACCATCCGGCAGGGGCCGCACCACACGGCCCAGAAGTCCACGAGCACCGGTAGGGAGGACTCGACCACTTCAGCCTGAAAGCTATCGTCGGTTATGGTTATCGGATTGCCCAACGCGCACACCGCCTTTCGTTAAGAAGTTGTTTTAAAATTACCGGCGAGTTCCCGAGCGCGAGCGAAAAAGCGGCGGTTATGAGGCGCGCCCCTCGCCACTCTTGGGTGGGTTTGACCAACGCCGACCGGCGCTTTTGCAGCCGTGCGAAGTCCGCTGGGAATTTTAAGACAGCTTCTAATGTGTTCAATTCACGGTTGGTGTTCCAGCTTTGCATCGCCAGCCGTCTCACCGACGTTCCACATGAACGAACCGTCGAGTCCCGGCCCGTCATGAATTGTCAAATCTACCAAGTTTTCGGGGTCGTGTCAAGAATCAGAAAATCAGGTGGGAACCCGCGTACAGGGGTGGACCGGCAACGGTTCAGGCGGCCGGCCCGGAACACATGCGGCAGATGAGTTGCGTGAGCGTGGCGGCTGGGGCGCGAGACCGGGACTTCAGGCGATTGTCCGCGTTCAGGAGCGCTTCGTAAGCGTGCCAGAGGCTTTGTTCGTCGAAACGGGCCGCCTGGTCGAGGTATCTGGAAACAAAGAATGGAGGAACCTTCAGTTTTCCTGCCAGTTCGGACCGTGGCAGATCCTGATTCCTGAGCCACCGGGCCTTGCGAAGAATACCGATGTGCCGTACGAGCATCGCGACGATTGCCACCGGACTGTCGCCGCGGTCAAGAAGGTGATGCAGCACGGTCAGTGCATCGCCGGTTTTCCGTTTCCCCACTGCATCGGCGAGTTCAAACACCGTCGCTTTTCGCGAAGCGCCGGCCACCTGGGCGACGTCTTCGTGCGTGATGGTATCGCGTCCATTCGTATAAATGGCCAGTTTTTGGAGTTCACTGACCAGTTCGCCCGGATTCGGCCCTACGCAAAGGTGAAGCACGTGCGCGGCTTCGGGTTCGATCGTCTTGTTCATTGCAGCCGCCCGTCTGCGAATCCACTGAGGGAGCTCATTTTCGAAAGGTGGCTTGAATTCCACCGAAACGGCGTTCTTTCGCAATGCGACGGACAGCTTCTTGCGGCCGTCCAGTTTGTCCGCGGTGAATACAAGAACGGTAGTCTCAACGGGATTTTCGATAAGGGGCAGGAGCGTTCGCGCTTCGGTGTCACGCAAGCGTTCCAGGCGCTTGACCACGACAACCCGCCGCGCCGCCATCATCGGAAAGGCGGTTGCCCGGCCGACTGCGTCGGCCGCGTCCATATCCTCGCCGTGGAAGATATCCAGGTTGAACGCACCTGACGCGGGATCGACGGCGGCGTCCACGATGGCTTTCAGACTTTCTTCCTTACTGACGTTCTCAGACCCGAGCAGCAGATACAGCGGCGCGAATTCGCCCCGTTCGATCTGCGCGTTCAGTCTGTCGTGCGAGTTGCGGGATCTGGTTCTGGATTTGGCCACGGTCGAGGTCTATCAGCCGTCAAGGTCCCGGAATTCGGCATCCGTGACCCGATCCTTATCGATTCGCCAGGATGGCTTCTTGCCGTTGGGGCGGGAACCGTCTCTCGACGTAAAGGCCCATCGAAGCGACGAGCGCAGAACGTCTCGAAACACGCGGTATACCAGCCCCAGAAACAGGACGAAAAGGAATATACGCAGCAACATGGCTAACTCCCGCTAGATGATTTGGACGTCGGAAGCGGTGTCGGTGACGACTTCACCGATAATGTAGCCTTCATCACCGTGTCGATTCAGTTCCTCAACCGCTTGTTCTGCCTGACCCGACGGTACGACGAGTACCATGCCCATGCCCATATTGAACACGCGAAACATCTCGTCGACGTGGATGTCGTCTCCCACCCTCTGCAGGAGGTTGAACACAGGCGGTTCGGGCCAGGTTCCCCTGAGAATACGTGCGCCAAGCCCGTCCGGAAGAGTGCGTGGCAGGTTATCCACGATGCCTCCTCCGGTGATGTGGGCCATCCCCCTTAAGGTCACGGCTTCCCTGAGACTGAACACGGACGAAACGTAACTCCGGTGGGGAGCCAGCAGGGTCTCGCCGATGGTGCCGCCGAGTTCGTCCAGCTGTGTGGCGACGTCCCATCCCGCGGTTTCGAACAGGAGTCTGCGCGCCAGTGAATAACCGTTGGTGTGGAGCCCGGACGACGGCAGTGCGATGAGTTTGTCCCCCGGCTGCACCCGGGAGCCGTCCAGAATGTCTTCCCGGTTGACAATGCCCACGATCGTCCCTGCCAGGTCATATTCCCCCTCCGCGTAGAAGTCGGGCATTTCCGCCATTTCGCCGCCCAGCAGCGCGCATCCGCAGGCTTTACAACCGTTTGCGATTCCCTCAACGACGGCCTCGGCCACGGCGGAATCGTGTTTCCCCATGGCGAGGTAGTCCAGGAAGAAGAGCGGACGTGCCCCCTGCACAAGGATGTCATTGGCGCAATGGGCGACAAGGTCGGCTCCCACCGTATTGTGGATACCGGTCAGAAACGCAATTTTCAGCTTGGTGCCGACGCCATCCGTCCCGGCCACGAGGACGGGGTCACGGTAAGCATCCCACTGAGGCGCATAGAGGCCGCCGAAACCGCCGATGTCGGCAAGTACTTCCGGGCCGAACGTCGATCGTACCAATGCGGCGAATCCCCTCTTGGTGCGATCGGCACCCTCAATATTCACGCCGGCGGCCGCGTATGCGTCTGACTTTCCCGGCATCGGTGTTCCTTCGCGAGGTCGTATGTGTACTAACAGGGAGTGGGAATGTGGTTTCTTACCCGGGCAGAGGTTTTTCCAGACGTATCCGCGCCCGAATGAATCTGTTGCATTCCCTCGGGTGTACTGCACACTGTACCGGAGGCAGCCACGATTTGTTCCGCGACACGTACGGCTTGAACTGCGGCACCCGCGTCGTGCACACGTACGACGTGGGCCCCCGCAGCCGCGGAGAAGACCACGGCGGCCAGGGTGCCGTGCAGTCGCGCCTCTGGCGGAAGATCCAGTGCGGCGCCGGTGAATTTCTTGCGCGAGGGGCCGATCATCAGAGGGCAGCCGAGGTCATGGAATTCTTCAAGCCGGGCGAGAATCTCAAAATTGTGGGCATTTTGTTTGCCAAATCCCAGACCCGGGTCGATCAGAATCCGGCCGGGATCGATGCCCGCTCCGATGGCCGCGGTCTTGCGCTCGTCGAGAAAATCGAGGATTTCGCGGATCAGGTTGTCATACGCCGGCTCGATCTGCATGGTCAGGGGTGTACCCTTCATGTGCATGAGAACGACCGCGGCGTCAAATTGCGCGATCGTTGCGCCCATGAGAGGGTCGAACCGCATGGCGCTGATGTCGTTTACGATAGATGCGCCCAACCGTAAGGCGTGTTGCGCGACAGGCGCTTTGGTTGTGTCAATGGAGATGATCAGATTGGTTCTGGCTGCGATTTCTTCGATGACAGGTGCGGTACGGCGGATTTCCTCATCCACAGAGACGGGTTGGGCGCCGGCCCCGTAAGTTCCCGCCGGACGTGTGGATTCGCCGCCCACGTCGATGATGTCCGCGCCTTCTTCAGCCATCTGAAGTGCGCGTTCAACGGCCTGCCGCGGCTCGAAATAACGTCCACCGTCGGCAAACGAATCGGGCGTCACGTTGAGAATCCCCATGATGACGGTCCGTGAGCCCAGTTGGAGGATGTTTCCCCGGCAGTCGAGCCGACGGGCGGGGGATCTAATGTACTGCATGCTGACACCGGAAATGCAAAGGGATGGCAAAATGAAACGGCGTTTTACCATCCCTCAATGAAACCCGAGTACTGAGTTTAATCGTCGTCCTCAGACGTTTCCCGTGATTCGGCCGGACGTTCTTCCGAAGATGACGGGTCCGGTTCCTCCACTTCGGCGGCCGCATCCTGATTTGTCCGTCCGTTTTGAGATTCGGGCGGTTCAGACGGTTTCTGAAGCTTCTCTCCAGCGAGAATGCGGTCGAGCTGGGAGTCGTCCAGGACCTCGAACTCAAGAAGCGCGTCGGCCAGAACGTGGACCTGAGCGATATTCTCCCGGAGCAGGGATTCCGCCCGGTCCTCGGCGGTGAGGACGAAGTTGCGGATTTCGTCGTCGATCACCTGTGCGACTTTCTCGCTGAAGTCCCGGCGTTGAGCCATCTCGCGGCCGAGGAAGACCTCGTCCTGTCTGTTGCCGTACGAAATGGGACCCAGTTCGTCGCTCATTCCCCAGTCGCACACCATCCGGCGCGCCAGATCGGTGGCCATCTTGTAGTCCTGCTGGCCGCCGCTCGAGACTTCCCCGAACACGATTTTTTCCGCGACTCTGCCTCCCAATGCGTACGTGAGGACGGCGTCGCTGTAGCTCCTGGAATAGTTGTGACGTTCGTCGATGGGCAGATACGTGGTCAGCCCCAGCGACTGGCCGCGGGGAATGATGGTTACCTTGTGAACCGGATCGGACTCCGGAACGAGCTTGGCCACAAGTGCGTGACCGATTTCGTGATACGCCGTGCGTTTTTTCTCGGAGTCGGAGATGACCAGGCTGCGCCTTTCCACACCCATGATGACCTTGTCCTTGGCATTCTCGAAGTCCTCCATGATCACGGAGGTCCGGTCGTGCCTGGAGGCGAGCAACGCGGCCTCGTTGACCAGGTTTTCGAGGTCGGCCTGGGTAAATCCGGGCGTGGCCCGCGCAAGTACGGTCAGATCCACGTTCTTGTCCAGTGGCGTATTGCGGATATGTACTTTCAGCACACCCTCCCGTCCCTTGACGTCGGGCCGGTCGACAACGACCTGCCGGTCGAAGCGGCCGGGTCTCAGAAGCGCCGGATCGAGGACGTCGGGGCGGTTTGTGGCTGCGATCAGGATAACCCCCTCCTTGGAGTCGAATCCGTCCATTTCCACCAGCAACTGGTTGAGCGTCTGCTCACGCTCATCGTGCCCGCCGCCGATCCCTGCGCCGCGGTGCCGGCCGACAGCGTCGATTTCGTCGATGAAGATGATGCAAGGCGCATTGGCCTTTCCCTGCTCGAACAGGTCACGTACGCGCGATGCGCCGACACCCACGAACATTTCGACAAAGTCGGATCCGCTCATGCTGTAGAACGGAACACCGGCCTCCCCGGCCACCGCTTTGGCCATGTAGGTCTTGCCGGTGCCCGGCGGTCCCACAAGGAGGACGCCCTTCGGGATGCGTCCGCCGAGCCGCTGGAATTTTCGGGGGTCTTTGAGGTACTCGATTATCTCCTGCAGTTCCTGCTTGGCCTCGTCGGATCCCGCAACGTCCTTGAATGTGACCTTCGGGCGGTCTTCCGAGACCAGCTTCGCCCTGCTCTTGCCGAAGCTGAACGCACCCTTCGGGCCTCCCTGCATCTGGCGGAAGATGAACAGCCACAGGCCGACGAAGAGAAGCCACGGCAGGAAATTAAAGAAGACCTTCAACCAGTCGAAGGGCTTTTCCTGAAACCGAAAGTCGATTTCGTATTTTTCCCAGTCGGCGATTGCGTCTTCGCCGATGACGCCCAGGTTGACGACGAAAGTCCTGTACGCCTGCTGCCCGCCGCGGCTGGTCGTATACTCGGGTTCAAGCAACGTGCCGTGAAAATCGCTGTCTATGATGACCGCGCTTTCGATCTTGCCCTGTTTCATCAGGGTGCGGTATTCCTTATAGCTTATCACGACGTCACCGGAGCCGGTACTGCTTCCGAAGAATCGTGTCGCGAAGAGCGCGACCAGTACAAAGAAGACCCAGAATGCAAGAGTCTTTGATCGCCGCCGCCATTCACTGCCGTCGTTTTCGGGAGTCGACCCGGGCTCGCGGTTATGCCGCGGCCGTGGCCGGTTCCTGGGCGGCTCAGGTGCATCGCGGTCTCCGTCGGACTCAGGCTTCAACTCCGGAACGGGCGGTCGTTGCTCCTCTTGCCCGGCGTCAGGAGTTTCTTCCTGTTCTTTATGTTCTGCCATAAGAACCGCCTTGACGATTATGCTCCCGAGGAGGTGAGAATCTCTCCCCAGCCACCCCTGAGGGTGACTTCCAGCACCGTTCTCGCCCGATGCGTAACGGCCGTGGACCGGGCCGTACGCAAGCCGGCCACCCAGAGGATGGCCTTTCCTCCCAGTAGCAGCGGGACTTCATCACGCAGCGGTCTGGGGATCTTGAGGTTGATCAACAGGTCGCTTACTTTTTGTGTTCCAGCCATGCCGAACGGCGCGAAACGATCCGCACGGCGCCGGTTTCTGAGTGTCAGGCGACCGGCGACCGCTTCCCGATCGAAACAGGCGCGAAACGGATCGGACGACAGGTCTGCCTTTTGCACATCGCCGGCCGGACTGATCTTCGCCTCGACAGATGCGCCGATTTCCGGGATTTCGGTGACGCCCGGAACGGCCACTTCGGTCTCGAACGCCGGCGTCGGCCGACTCAGGATCAGCCACGGGCTGGAAAGATGAACGGAAATATCGGCAGACACCTGAACCGAACCGGCGGGTGTCTGCCGCAGGCTCTCCATGCGGCCGACGCTCTTCTCATCGAGGTCCCGCAAGCAACCTCGAAGTCGGAAAAGCGCCGTTCTGAACAACCTGCGCTGAAGTGCTATATGATAACCGAAAACGGCGTTTTCATCAAGGATTATTTTTCGTTTTCCCTCGTAACGCAGGGCTTTCCGGTACGCCGATTCAGCCTGCCGGCCGAGCAGTTGATCTTCACTCTGGATAATCTCCGCGGACCTTGCAAGGACCGCCTCGATCGAGGGGTTGTAATCCGACGCGATCTCCGGCAGAAGAAGATGCCTGATCCGGTTCCGGAGGAAGCGGGTTTCAGTGTTGGTATTGTCGTGACGCACGCGCAGGTTCCGGTGTTCGACATATGCCTGTATCTGCTGCCGGGAAACCCCGAGGAGCGGGCGGATCCAGATCCCGTCGCGGATGGGTCTGATCCCGCCGAGCCCGGTCGTACCGGCGCCGCGAATCAGTCGCATCAGGACAGTTTCGGCCTGATCGCTGCGGGTATGACCCAACGCGATGCGGGAAGCGCCGGTGTTTCGCAGGACGCGACTGAAGAAAGCGAGACGGGCGTCTCGAGCCGCTTCCTCAGGAGAGCCCTCGTCGGGCAGGACCGCCTTTTCGGAAAAGCACGGAAGATCCATCGCTTCGGCGAGATCCGAAACGAAATGCTGGTCCTCATCCGAAGCCAGACCCCTGAGTTGATGGTTGAGGTGGGCAACGAAGAGCCGGAGGTCGAGAGATTTGCGAAGCCGTGACAGCAGATCCAGCAGCGATACCGAGTCCGGCCCTCCCGATACGCCAACGACAACCCCATCGCCCGGCCGGATCATGCCGTGCCTGTCAATATACGATTTCACGGTCGGCAACAGGTCGTTTGTAGCGGCACTGGTGCCGTGACCCGGTTTCATGAGTTGATTATCCGTTTTTGCCGTGACCATCTGGATTGTCCTGTTTCAATCTGACAGGGGCGCGGCCGGCAGCGGCCACTATCGGTCTTCAGTCAATGAAAACCCGCACGCGGGCGTACGCACAACTCGATTCAATGGGTTTACCGCGCAGCGATCGATGCCACATTGCGGGTGACGACCTTCATACCGGACCACGTCCGGAAATCCGGATGACTCTTAGACGCCTGAGAACTCTGCCGGGTTTCTGAAAAACCGCTGGGTCTGATCGAAATAAACGTCTGTTTATCAATCATATAGTCGGTCAGAACATCAAACAGTCCATGCGCGGCGTCCAGGCTGGAAACGAAAAAACACGCCGGAAACAGCGTGTTTTTTCTGCGTCCATTGACCCGGCGCGAACTCATGGCACGCTCTTGCCGAAGTTTCTGGCGAATTCCAGGAAGTCCGGGAATTCAACCAGGCCGTTTCCATCCAGGTCGAAGGTGCCATTGCGGGTGTTGAAAGCCTGTGCGAAGGCGACGAAGTCGCTGAAGCCGATTTTGCCGTCATGGTCGAAGTCGGCCCGGGGATTGACGGGGACAACGATGACCGCTCCGGAAACAGCGACCGTGATGCTTCTGTTTTCCGGATCGTCGCTGGTAATCGTAATCGTGCCGGAGAAGGGACCGGTTTCGGCCGGCGTGAATGTGATCGCCACCCTCGCGCTGTCTCCTGCCGCGACCGATACCTCAGTGGTGTTGATGTAGATTTCCTCGAGATCGGATTGAATGTCGCTGATCGTAAGCGATACACCGCCGGTATTGTGAACGACCAGGGTGAGCGTTCTGGATAGTCCGGCTGGCACGTCCTCGCCAAAGTTGAGTGACCTACCCGAAAGTTTGATCGCCGGCGGCGGGACGCTCAGCAGTTCCCGGATACGCGCGGCCGTTGCGGTGATTGACGCCGGTTTGCGTATCCCGATGTGACGGATCGTGCCCTTGCGGTCCACGACAAGCGTATGGTCAACGCCGAGCGTTCTCGGAAATGCGCGGCCGGCTCGCAGGAGAAGCGGGAACGTGACCCCGGTGACTCTTTGAAAGGCTTGCAATTGCGATTTGCTGCCATTATAGACGTCGAGTCCCAGCACCGTCAGGCCGTCATCCTGGAACGCCTTCCAGATTTGTCTTTCTATAGACGGACCCGTCTGTCTGCACAGGTCTCAGTTATGGCCCAGGTAGTAGAGCACGAAGACGTTACCCGCATAATTCGCGGGCATGTAGGTCTTGTCATCCAGCCCCGTGAGCGAGAAGGACGGTACTGCATCTCCGACCTTCTGAGCCCATGCGGACGCAGGCGCGAAGAGGCCCATGATCACCGCGGCAACCAGGAGTCGGTACATGTGATACCTCCTTCGGGAAGGGACAATCCTGCGGGTGTACACGCCCAGCGCCAACTCATGGCACCCGTTTGCCGAAGTTCCTTGCGAATTCCAGAAAGTCCGGGAAGTCGACCAGGCCGTTTCCGTTCAGGTCGAAGGTCGGGTCGTCGGTACTGAAGGCCTGGGCGAAGGCGACGAAGTCACTGAATCCGATTTCGCCGTCATTGTCGAAGTCGGCCTTGGGATTGACGGGGACGACGACCGCCGTTCCGGAAATCGAGACCGTGACACTTCCGTTTTCAGGGTCATCGCTGGAAATGGTAATCGTGCCGGAGAAAGGTCCTCCCTCCGCGGGCGTGAAGGTGATATCGACGGTTGCACGTTCGCCAGGCGCGACCGTGAGTGCCGTCAGGCTGAATGTGACGCCCTCGAGGTCGGACTCAAGATTCGTAATGCTGAGGTCTTTGCCACCGGTGTTCCTTACGACGAGGGTAACGGTCCTGGCTTCACCGGCAGGAACGTCCTCGCCGAAGTCGAGCGACGTACTGGGAAGTCTGATTGTCGGCGGCGGGAGCGTCAGCAGTTCCCGGATGTTCGCCGCCGCGGCGCTGAGACCCGAAGCGCCGCGCCCGATGTGACGGACGATCCCTTCCCGGTCCGCGACCAGCAACGTGTGGGTTCCGTGAGATCCCCTGATACTGCCTGCCTGCAGCAGCAGGGGAAACGTGATCGTGGACGCTGTCTGAAAACCCCTGAGTTGAGCCTGAGTGCCATTGTAGATGTCAAGTCCCAGGACCGCCAGGCCGTCATCCTGGAACGCCTTCCAGATCTGCTGTTCTATGGACGGACCCGCCGCCCGGCAGGTGGGTCAGTTATGGCCCAGGTAATAGAGAGCCAGAACACTTCCCTTGTAAGACGCCGAGGCGTAGGTTTTTCCGTCCAGCCCGGTAAGCGAGAACGTCGGTACCGCGTCACCGACACTCTGGGCTTCCGCCGGACCCGGCGGAAAGAATCCCGGGACCAGCAGGAACACGACGCATGCAACGAATCGAATCATCGCAATCCTCCTAGGAAAAAGTGTGTGGTCCGCGTCAGAAATAGGTCTTTAGGCGCATTTCAAGGCCACTGAACGGCAATACCAGATAGCATGTCCCCGATGTACACGCGGCGCCGCCTCGCCTGCGGCCGGCGAATACGAAGGCCTCGTATCGTTCGAGAAAGGCGACGTTGAGATTGACTGCCAGCCAGGTGCGCGTGCCGGTCTCGGTCCGGTCGCGCGTTGTGACATCGTCCACTTCAAACGGGTCGTTTGTGCGATCAAGAATGAGGGCGCCGCCCACGCCCGAGGGATGCTGATAGGAAAACTGGGCAAAGACATCCCAAAACGCAGGCTCGTTCCGGGGATGCCTGGCCGCGCGCCGGACCTGCAGGTCGAGACCCAGGACAGACCCTCCGGGTGTATTGGATTCGGCCCCCACACCGCCGATCCGGTGCTTTCCGATACCCTTCAGTTCGTCTTTTCCCCAATCGAAGAAGACGGTAGACGTCACGCTGTGCCCGCCGCCCAGCGGAGGCAGTTCGACGTCCACGCCCAGATACCGCTCATTGAAGGTCGTTGAAAAGCCGGGCGCGAGTTCGTTCTCCCCCTTGCTGATGTTTGCCGTCAGCGTGCCCAGCCCGAAAACCGAATACGTGGCTTCCACCTGATAACCCGTTTCCGCGTCGGCAATCAGGGCATGGGTGGACCGGTTGAGCAGGACGGCCGCATGTTCGCGAACCAGGGACGGGGGATCGTTGAAACTGAAGGCGAAATTCTCATAGTCCTTGTATTCCAGGCTCAATCCCAGGTTGGAAACGCCGGCATTGGCCGAAAGATACAGCGCGCTGCCGTCCACGTGCACGTCATTCAGACCGGCGTACTCCGCGTAGACGGTCGCATACCCGTCCTGAAGGCCTGACGCTTCAATTGCAGGCGTGACGTCGAGTTCCAGATATCCCGACCATGTGCGCGTGGAGTCAAACCTGGAGGCGTGATGGCTGACGGCCGTGACGCCGGTCTTGATCCGGTTGGCTGGCCGCAGCGAAACCTCCCCTCCAAGAAGCCAGTTGTCGCGCCGCGGCAGGTCCCGAAGCGGATTGCCCACCCGCACCGCGGGGGGAATGTCACTTAGTACGGGGCGGCCGATCAGGGCTCTGGCCTCGGCCCGAGGCCCCGCCCACGTGGCCATGCCGCCCTCGAGGTCCCGGGAAGGCGAATAGCGGCGCCGGTATTGCCCGCTCTCCAGAATGACTCCCGGCAGGTCGAAGGCCCTGAGCGTGATGCCGCGACCCAGGATGGCGTAGTAGTTGCCCCCAACCAGCTCGACGGGTCCGTGCGTCCAGCGCACGTGTTTCTGGGACACGTGCACGACCTGGTATTCAACCTGAGAAAGCGGAGAGCCGGGAGCGGGGTCGCGCCATGCATTGAAGATCTCCGCCCTCAGTCCGGCCTGCAGACCGTGCCGCGTGTAATCGACGTCGAGTTGCTCATAGAGTGACGAAACCGACAGCGAGTCCGAGCCCGGAACGCGTCCCCGTTGTATTTCGGTCAGGCTGGATGCAGTCACCTGCGCGCCGGCCGGTGTCGACGCCGCCAGCAGAAGGAGCATTGTCAGGCTATTGGTCCGCGCTCGCATCCGCGTTCGCCTCGTCGTCGTGGCCGGATTCGGGAAAAAGCGCCGCTACGGCAGTCAGCAACGCATCGGCGTTTTTCGAATTGTATCCGACCTGCCGGAGCGCGATCTTCCCGTCAGTCGTGATCAGAAGAGTCGTCGGCAGGACGTTCACCTGCATTCGCCGCATCACCGCACTGTCAGAGTCCAGGGCGATGGGGAAGTTGACCTTTCGCGCCCTGAGAAAGGGTTTGATCCGGTTCTGCCCGCGCGGACCGTCCACGTTCACGCCAAGAACCGTGAGCCCTGATTCGCCGTATTTCTCGTGAATCTTCTGGAGTTTGGGCATTGCCTTTACACAGGGTTTGCAGTAGGTCGCCCAGAAATCCAGAAGCACCGGACCCTTTGCCAGCAGATTCTTGAGGTTGACGCGTTCGCCCTGAAGGTTTCTGAGGTTGAAATCGGGGGCTGAGGCGGCGTTAAGTGTTGCCGCACCAATGGATATCGAGGCGGCGAACGCCAGCGACTGAAGGGTCGTTTTCATCCGTGCAGCTTCTCCTCGTTAGCTTGCTGATTGGCGGGTATCGCTCGTCAATCGAAAAACGCCTGATGTATTCTCGTGGTTCCGGACCGGACGTCGCAAACAAAATTCGAACCGAATGGATTGCGGATCGATAAACGATAACCGAAAATTACCGCTTCATCAAGGGCTTTCTTGGATTGATTCAGAGATGCCCTCAACGTGTGCAAGCGGCCGGGTGTCTGAAGAAGCGGATGGAGAAATCAGGCCCTCCTTCCCGTCAGTCCGTTTCCGTTTGCTGCGCGTCACCGGTCGTTCTATATTGGAGTCGAGATTGTCTCTTTGTGGCGCGCGCGACGGGCATGTTGAATTTCAATAGGAAGGGTCGCCATGGTACACATCGGCATCATCGGAATCGGATTCATGGGAATGACACACTATCGCGGCGCACGAAGGGTGAAGGGCGGGAAGGTGGCGGCCATCTGCACGAGGGACGAAAAGAAACTTCAGGGGGATTGGAGGGGTATCCACGGAAACTTCGGTGAGCCTGGCGGGATCGAGGATCTGACCGGTATACGGACATACCGAAAGATCGACGATCTGCTGGCCGATCCCGGGATCGATCTCGTAAACGTCTGCCTGCCTTCGGCGATGCACAAAGACGTGACGATCGCGGCGTTGCGGGCAGGTAAGCATGTATTGCTCGAAAAGCCCATCGCGCTGAATCCGAAGCACGCCGACCGGATGGTTCAGGAGGCGGCAACCGCCGGACGCGCTCTGATGGTGGCGCAGGTTCTGCCTTTCTTCCCGGAGTTCGCCTATGCGCGGAAGGTCGTTGCGGGCGGCGACTACGGCGCACTGCTGGGCGGGCATTTCAAGCGTATCATCTCTCAGCCCGACTGGTCTTCGGAATTCAGCGACGTCGAACGAAGCGGCGGTCCGGGTGTTGACCTGCACATCCACGATACCCATTACATTCTGCTGCTTTGCGGCGTACCCGACCGCGTATCATCTACAGGTCGGCTGGTGAACGACCATTACGCGGAGTATTTGTGTACGAGCTACAGGTATCTCGATCGGCCGGACGTCAGCATAACCTGCGCTTCAGGCGCGATTTCACAACCCGGCCGCGCGTTCGCACACGGTTTCGAAATCTATCTCGAGAGGGCGACGTTGATTTACGAATTCGCCACGCTTGGCGGCAAGCCGGTCCTATCCACACCTCTAACGCTGCTCACGGAAGACAAGAAAGTCCGTAAACCCAGATTGGGTTCGGGGGACCCGGTGGTGGCGTTTACGCGGGAGATTCAGGCCGCGGTGGATGAAGTGGCGAAAGGGGTCCCGTCCGAGGCGTTGTCCGGGGTTCGGGCGGCGGACGCGCTCCGGCTTTGTTTCAAGGAAGTCCAGTCCGTTCGTCTCGGCCGGGCGGTACGGGTGAAATGAAGAACAGACGAAGTTAGGCAGGAAGGAAGACGCCGGATCCACGGGAGGTCACTGGCGCGATGCGGTAAACGGGCGGGCGGCACGGAACAGGCCGCCCGCCCGTTTACCATGGCAAGTCAGTTCGGATCCCGTCGCGACCATGCGCGTGCACGCCATTAGCGCCGCAGACGGAATCAATCTCCGGAAGCATGTTGAGATACTCTCAGGACACGCGCTAATTTCGGTACGCGAAATCCACCGGTTTGCCCTGCGCAAACTCCGCTTCGACATTGCCCAGTCCGAAGAGGGTCGCCGAAAGATCACTCGGAGAGAGGGGTTCGGCCACCCGCAGGCCCGCGGGCATATCGGGGCCCACGAGCAGTGCGCGGCCGGCAGCGGCGTCGAGTACCGCCAGGGTCGTGCGAGTCCGGTAACGGTGGTGTTCCTGGACGAATTTCCGGAGTTGTTCGATCGTCCTGCGGCTATCGGGACCGTCGGTGAGTTGGATAAGCATCAGGTCAGGCTGCGCCCGTGGCAGACACGCGATAGCCAGTGATGCCAGAAAGCTGTTCTTCAGTTCCAGATTCCTGTCGGACGATACCAGGGTTCTGACGATAAGGCGCGAAAGGACCATATTTTTTACGGTCCTGGTAATCTTGAGTTTTTTCGGGTCCAGCGTCGGGTACACGACGTTTTCGATAAACGCCTGCGATCTGCCCTCCGAACGGGCTTCGTCAAGTGCCTGCCGGACGGTTTCCGCCGCCCCGGCGAACGACGAAGCCCGCACGGTCAGTGGTCCGAATTTCCTGTATTTCCTGTGGGAGCTCCGCTCCGGCGGGGCGCTGTCGTCCATATAGAGCGCCAGTGTGCGGGCGCGAGTCTTGTCCTTGATCGCACGATTGTGATATTCGAACAGCGTCGGGTGTACGAGCTTGTCGTCCTTCAGGGCGTCGTCGCGTCCCGTCAGCAGGGTAGCCAGCCATCGTTTCGTCAGATCGGGAACGGGCGCCGTCTGCAGCAGGGTTCCCTGAGCGATCAGGCTGTCGTTGAACGTTGAATCGGATGTTCCGGTTTTCCCCGGCATGATCGCAATTGCCAGAAGGGCGGGCGGAAAATCCACGCCTTTGAACACGAACCGATCGAACGCGGTATCTATTCTTGCCCGCTGTTCGGGCAAGATCTGTATGTCCGGACTTTGACGTCTCCGCTGCGCGGGGTCGCCGCGTTGGCCCATTCCCCCTCGCCGGCCTGGAACCTGTCGCCGTCCAATGCCCTGCCGGTCTCCGCCGTCGCGACGTTGCCGGGGGCCCATTCGCCGGGGGAAGATTCCCGCGACCGCCTCGCCGAAAGCCTCCCGCAGGTCCCCATCCGACACTTCACCGGCCCGTACGAAAAAGAGCCTGAATCGCTCCTTCTCACGTGGGAAGAAATCGTCCCATGCAGCCAACGAGTTCAAGACATAGGACCTTATCGGAAAGGGCAGCCGGTTGAACGTCTCCTCGTTACCCTTCACCAGGTCGTAGGCGCCCGAGGGTAGATCGGAGTACCGGTCGTTTCGAATCGGGCTGAGGTCGACACCGCCACCTCCGCCTCGTCTCCTTCCGCCTCCCCTCGCCTGTGCAAGCGCGTCCTCACAGGCAAGCACCAGCACGAGAAGGGTTGCCACGATCGATACGACCCCTTGCGAGGACTTCTGAGAAACGGGCATATATCGCCTCCGGGTACGAATGTCATCGACTGACGAACCGCTGGAACCGGCGCGCTGGCTGACTCGCCTTCGGATTGTTGACCATCGCGTTCGGTTCCACCACGTTCAGACCCTCCATGCGGGCGCGATGGAAGTCGATACCGTTGCCAAAACCGGCCTGCATGGGTCGTTCAGAGGTGTGTTCGAAGCCAGAGAAGGATTTCGGCCCGGGCGACTGGATTGTCCAGGAGCGCCAGACCGTTGGCCGTGCCCTGATATCCGATGACCCGAACGGGTTGTTGGGTTCCCCTGGCCAGCAATTCTGACGACGTAAAGGTATATCCGTCGCCGTGTGAGGCCATGTACAGGATTGACCGGGGCTTGAAGTCTGGGACGTCAGCGCCCAGCAGAACGTCCTGACGGAGCCGTGTGACGAGGGAAATAACGACAGACGTCTTTACGTCCGCATTCGTGCCGGCACTGACGTATGCGATGTTGGCGCCAAGCGCCGCGCCGACGAGTCCGATTCGCGTGGCATCAACGTCGGCCCGGCGCTTCAGCCATCCAACGGCGCCTTCGACGTCGAGCGGCATTCTGTTCAAGTCTTCGATCTGAAACCGGCTTCGCGGAAAGTAAACCTCATTGTGAAACGTGCTCCGGCCGTGTCCCCTGACGTCGTAGGCCAGCACGTGGTATCCTGCGTCCGTCAGTTCCGGGACGAAGGGAATCCAGATGCCGAGATTCTGGTCGTAGGGGTGGATGAGGACAACAGCGGGCCGGCGCCCGGTCTGGCGGTTGGAGGTGAACCAGGCCGCGAAGATTGTGAAGCCGTCCGGGGTCTTGAACGAAACCGTCTCGCCGGTAACCCATTCCGCCGGAGTCGGGACCTCGTTGTCCGTCGGCTGTCGGCCGCAATGTATCGCGAGCAGCGCGACTGTCAGGACGGCCAGAAATGTGCGAGGCGCCATGGGCGATGTTCCCTGTGACGAGTAGGATCCATCTGTTCTCTTTGCGGTTAAATTAACGACATCAGGTGCGCAGAAACAAGCGCGTTGTGAGAGCCGCTCAATGGCGCCTTGGCATCTCCGGAGAACCGATCACGGGGTCCGGGCTCGTTCCACGAACGGATGACATATCCGCTGAGTGGGCATTTACCCTTGCGGTTACGACGATTAGACAATAACTTAGTGTGATTCGTTCCGAGTACGGCGTCCCCGGTGCGTCATCACGCCGCCGGAATTTTCCAACTGATAAGGTTAGGAAGCGGTCTTAAAATTCCCAGCGGTCTTCGCGCGGCTGCAAGAGCGCCGGTCGGCGTTGGTCAAACCCACCCGTCTTACGAGATCGAGGCTGCGCTTGCTCGCCTCTCATAGCCGGGTTTTCCCGTCGGCGCTGCGCGCCCCTCGCGCCTCATAACCGCCACTTTTTCGCTCGCGCTCGGGGACTCACCGGTAATTTTAAATACAGCTTCTAAGGGAGATCCAAGATGCACAGATTCAGCTCTTTCTGGAAGGTTGCGATTTTGCTGGTCGCCGGAATCGTGGTTACGGACGGAAGCGCTGCCGCGAGAAAGGCTTCCACCAGGCGCAACAGTGTGGGAATGGAGTTCGTCCTGGTTCCGGCTGGGACGTTTCGCATGGGTTCCGCGAGCGACGACGCCGGAGAGAATGAGAAGCCGGTGACGGACGTTAGCATCAGCCGTGCCTTCTACATGGGAAAGCATGAAGTCACACAGAAGCAATGGGAGAAGGTGATGGGGACCAACCCGTCGGACTTCAAGGGCTGCGGGGATTGCCCGGTCGAACAGGTCTCCTGGAATGACGCGCAGGCGTTTA
>OZ242180.1:0-4592500 GCA_965205485.1 Candidatus Latescibacterota bacterium | reverse complement strand
TGCCGACCTGCACGAATGGTGTAACGGCTTGGGCGCTGTCTCAACGGGGGACTCGGCGAAATTGTAGTTCCGGTGAAGATGCCGGATACCCGCGGCGGGACGGAAAGACCCCGTGAACCTTTACTCCAGCCTGACACTGGGTTTCGGCACAGTATGTGTAGGATAGGTGGGAGGCTACGAAGTGGGGGCGCCAGCCCTCATGGAGCCGTCCTTGAAATACCACTCTTATTCTGCTGGAATTCTAACCTGGGCCCTTGAATCAGGGTCGGGAACACTGTCAGGTGGGAAGTTTGGCTGGGGCGGTCACCTCCTAAAATGTAACGGAGGCGCCCAAAGGTTCCCTCAGCGCGGTCGGTAATCGCGCATAGAGCGTAAAGGTATAAGGGAGCTTAACTGCGAGACACACAGGTCGAGCAGGTGCGAAAGCAGGGCTTAGTGATCCGACGGTTGCGCGTGGAAGCGCCGAAGCTCAACGGATAAAAGGTACTCCGGGGATAACAGGCTGGTCCTCCCCAAGCGTCCATAGCGACGGGAGGGCTCGGCACCTCGATGTCGGCTCATCACATCCTGGGGCTGGACAAGGTCCCAAGGGTTAGGCTGTCCTCCTATTAAAGTGGTACGCGAGCTGGGTTTAGAACGTCGTGAGACAGTTCGGTCCCTATCTGCCGTGGGCGCAGGATATTTGAGGAGATCTGTCCTTAGTACGAGAGGACCGGGATGGACGAACCTCTAGTGTACCAGTTGTCTCGCCAGAGGCATCGCTGGGTAGCTATGTTCGGCAGGGATAAGCGCTGAAAGCATCTAAGCGCGAAGCCCACTCCAAGATAAGATATCCCGTGGGTAAACCCACCTGAAGGCTCCTTGTAGACTACAAGGTCGATAGGTCGCAGGTGTAAGCGCAGCAATGCGTTCAGCCGAGCGATACTAATCAGCCGTGCGGCTTGATCAAATTTGGTTTCTCGGCGGATCGTCCGTGCGTTTTGGTTGCAGTGGGATCCTGTTCCGTATTCGGTTGTCCGTTTTGTTTTCCTGGTGGCAATAGCGGAGGGGATACACCTCTTCCCATTCCGAACAGAGAAGTTAAGCCCTCCAGCGCCGATGGTACTGCTTGGGTAGCCTTGTGGGAGAGTAGGTCGCTGCCGGGAAACTCCAACAGGGTCCGGGATTCGGACGAATCCCGGACCCTGTTGACGTTTTGGATCGAAGAAAGACTTGACAGGCGCGACTGTTCTGTATTAATTGGTGGTTTCGTGCCTGTCCGGCCCGCTGTCGTCCGACGGACGGTTGTTTGCGTCCGACGGACACGTTGCTGCTTTTTCGATTTTACAGGAGGAGGCGTGTGAATACCGAAACGCCTGACAGGATTCGGAACGTAGCCCTTGTGGGACACAGCAGTACGGGCAAAACCTCGCTGGCCGAAGCGTTGCTCTATACGGCCGGTGAGAGCAATCGTCTGGGGACCATCGACGCCGGTACGACAAAATCGGACTTCGCCGAGGCCGAGATTGCCCGGAAGATCTCCATCAGCATGTCCATGTTGCACTGCGGATGGAACGGCGCAAAGGTCAATATCCTCGATGCACCGGGATACGCGGATTTCATCGGCGACGCAAAGGCGGCGACGTGGGCCGCAGACAACGCGGTTCTCCTTGTTCACGCGGCCAACGGCGTGGAGATCGGCACGGACAAGGCCTGGGGTTTCGCTGAGTCCTTCGGGCGTCCGCGCCTGTTTTTCGTGAACCACGTCGACAAGGAGTTCGCCGACTTCGAAAAGGTCCTCGATGCGCTGCAGGAGCAGTACGGTCGGCACGTGCTTCCGTTTCAGATACCCGTGAACCAGGGCGCCGGCTTCAATCAGATCATCGACGTGCTGCATCAGCGGTTGCTGACGTATCCGGCAAATGCGAATGGAAAACCCGAAACAGGCGAGGTGCCTGCCGATCTACGTGACGACGTCGAGTCCCTCCGGGAACGGATCGTCGAGGCGGCGGCCGAGAGCGACGACGAGCTGACGGAGAAGTACCTTGAGGAACTGGACCTTTCCGAAGAAGACCTCTCGCGCGGACTGAAGCTCGGCGTTCTGAACGGAACGACGGTTCCGGTTCTGTGCGGCGATGCCTCCAGGAATGTGGGAGCCGATCAGCTGCTGAATTTCCTCGTTGACAATATGATGGCGCCTTCTGAAATGCCCGCAACCGGCGGCCGTATGGTGGCAACGGACGAACCTGCCGAACTCCGGTCGTCCGGAGACGGGCCGCTTGCCGCCGTGGTGTTCAAGACCGTATCGGAAACCGTTGGCGACCTGTCTTTCATCCGCGTGTATTCCGGATCGCTGGCGTCATCTTCAGAAGTGTTTAACTCGAGCGGAAAGACTTCCGAACGCGTGGGGCAGATCTACATCCTGAACGGCCAGGATCGCGAAGAGGTACCGTCCGTTTCCGCCGGCGATATGGGAGCGCTGGTCAAGCTGAAAGACACGCACAGCGGCAATACGTTGTGCGATCGCCGCAACCAGGTGGAAGTCACGCCCGTGGAATTCCCGCATCCGCTGATCCGTATCGCTCTGGAGCCGAAATCACGCGGAGACGAAGAGAAGATCAGTATGGGATTGCAGCGTATTCACGAGGAAGATCCCAGTTTCATCGCCGGATACGATGCGGAACTGAAACAGATCATCGTTCAGGGGCAGGGTGAGTTGCACCTCGACGTCGTGCTTGAAAAACTGAAGCAGAAGTTCGGCGTTGAGGTAAATAGGGTCCAGCCGAGGATTCCCTATCGCGAGACCATCACGTCGCACGCCGACGGGCACCACCGGCACAAGAAGCAGACCGGCGGACGCGGGCAGTTCGGAGAGGCGTATTTGCGAATCGAGCCGGCGAACCGTGGTGAAGGATACGAGTTTCAGGATGAGGTGGTGGGCGGCGCCATCCCACGCAATTACATACCCGCGGTGGAAAAAGGCGTAGTTGAAGCCATCCAGCGGGGCGTGCTTGCCGGATACAATGTGGTGGATACGCGTGTTACCGTCTACGATGGTTCGTATCACCCGGTCGATTCATCCGAAATGGCCTTCCAGATGGCGGGTTCCCAGGCCTTCCAGAAGGCGTTTATGAGCGCCCGGCCGATTCTGCTGGAGCCCATTTATCGCGTCACGGTTATGGTTCCGGAAAAATATATGGGTGACGTGATGGGCGATCTGAACAGCCGGCGAGGTCGGATACAGGGAATGGACCCCGAAGGCAGCTTTCAGGTCATCCGTGCCGAAGTGCCGTTGGCGGAGCTGTATAAGTACTCGACGTCGCTTCGTTCGATGACGCAGGGTACGGGTGATTATACGATGGAATTCGACCACTATGAACCCGTACCCGCAGACCTCACCCGGAAAATCGTAGAAGCCTCCAGGAAGGAGGGCGAAGCCGTAGAGGCGTGATTCGGCGTGAAGAACCGATGGCCTCAGGCGATGTCCTCCACGGGACGTCGCCTGCTTTTGTTTATGGCCGACGGACCTCATGAACCGCGGAACCTCTGCGGACAAAGCACGGTTCAGGCACCCGGGCTGCCGCGGAGCCGCCGCCGCCGAATCACGATCGGCCGTGAATCTGCGAGCAGGATCGCTCGTTTTTGTATTGCCAAAATTTCCATTTGTTGCTATATTATCAAATAGTTAGCGCGATTTTTCCGGTGAATTTGTCGAACTTCGACGGAGGTGGGCGGTTTATGGCGGGTCATTCGAAATGGGCGAACATCAAGCACAGAAAAGGACGCGCGGATGCCGCCAGGGGCAAGCTGTTCACCAGGTTGATCAGAGAAATCACGGTGTCCGCGAGGGAAGGGGGCGGGGACGAGGCGAATAACCCACGGCTCAGGGCCGCGATCCTGAATGCGAAATCGGAAAATATGCCGGCCGCCAACATCGAGCGTGCCATCAGGAAGGGCACCGGCGACCTGCCGGGCGAATCGTACGAAGGCGCGGTATACGAGGGCTACGGCCCCGGCGGAGTCGCGCTCTTCATCGAAGTGTTGACCGACAACAGGAATCGCACCGTGTCCCAGGTCAGGCATCTCCTCAGCAAGCACAATGCCAGCATGGCCGAGAGCGGCTCGGTAGCGTGGGTTTTCGATCAGAAGGGGCTGGTTGTCGTGTCCAGAGAAAATACCGATGAAGAGACACTGATGATGGCCGCCCTCGAGGCCGGCGCCGAAGATATCGTCGAAGAAGAAGCCGTCTATGAGGTTTACACCTCGCCACAAGGATTCGGCCCCGTGCAAAAGGCGCTTGCGGAACAACAGATCCCCGTCGAGAGGGCCGAGTTGACGCGGGTGCCGCAGAACACGGTGCCCGTCGAAGGAAACACGGCGGAACGGCTGATCCGGCTGCTGGAGACGCTGGAGTCCGAGGACGACGTGCAGCGGGTCTATGCGAACTTCGAGATGGACGAAAAGGAACTGTCAGACCTGGTTTCTCCCTGAGCCGACGGGTTCTGCCGCATCGGCCTGTTTATTAAGATACGAACACCCGAACGGTCTCCCATTTCTCCCCCTGCAAGTCCAAATTGTATTACGAAAGGCGTGCACCGTGCTGGTTCTGGGCATCGACCCCGGCAGCGTGATCACCGGCTACGGCGTCGTGGAATGCCATGGGCGCAATAGCCGCATGGTTGCAGGCGGGACCTTGCGGGCGGATGCCGGGCTTCCCTTTTCCCGGCGGCTTCTTGAGATTCACGATGGGCTCCTGAAACTGATCGAGGAATACTCGCCTGACGAAGTTGCGGTCGAAAACGCCTTCTATCGAGCCAACGTGAAGACATTGATGAGGATGTGCGAAGCCCGGGGCGCGATTATGGTCGCCCTTGCAAGGTCGGAACTTCCCGTATTCCAATACGCGCCCCGCGAGGTCAAACAGGCTGTCGTGGGTCGCGGCGGGGCGTCCAAGGAACAGGTTCAGTTTATGATTCGAAATCTGTTCGGTCAAAAACGCGTCACGGGACCCTACGATATCACCGATGCGCTGGCAGTCGCGGTCTGCCACGTGAACCGGCTTCAGGCGCCGGGCGGTCGGGTCCCGGGCGAAACTGCCGGCGAGAAAGAGCGGTCGGCCGTTCTTCCCGACGGCAGACGCGGGCACTCGCGTGCGCGGCGGATGGACCGGCTGACGGAAAAGCTGGAAAAGATGGGCGTAGACGCCGCCCGGACGACAGGAGCGAAACGAAGGGGTCGATAGTCGAATGATTGCCTATCTCGAAGGCAAACTGGCCGTAAACAGCCCGACGCATCTGGTCGTCGACGTTGCAGGTGTCGGCTTTTTCGTTCACATTCCAATGTCAAGCTATGACTCGGGCCGGGGACATGGGGAAACCGTCAAATTACTGACCCATCTGCACGTACGCGATGATGCGCTGACGATATACGGGTTCGCAACTGAGGCCGAGCGGGACCTGTTCGAGTTGCTGATCTCTGTTTCGGGAATCGGCCCGCCGTTGGCCCAGAAGATTCTCTCCGGCGTTCAGATTCGGGATTTTCGCAGGCTGGTGGTATCGGACGATGCCCCCGGACTCACCCGGATCAAGGGGATCGGCCGGAAACTGGCGCAGCGGCTCGTGCTTGAATTGAAGGACCGGATCGGCGATGTTCCCGATGACGACGGTGTGGAGCGGGTATCGCCCGTTGCGGCAGGACGGGCTGAAGAAGCGGCAAAAGCGCTCGAGGGTCTGGGCGTCCCCCAGGTGAAGGCCCGGAGCGTGGTCAACCATGCGATCGACGACCAGGGTAACGAGGCGCCGGTAGAAGCAATCATTCGAGAAGCGCTTCGGCGACTGTAGGCCCGGGCCGGGACGTTGTGAAACCCATACGGGACCGGTGTAACAACGGAAGACGGTTTGGAATGAACGGAAGGATAAGCGACCCCCAGATGCAGGACCGGGACCGGTTCGAAGGCGACGACCAGCTGCGCCCGGGTCGATTCGCCGATATGACGGGACAGGAGAAAGTCAAGGAGAAGCTGCGAATCGCGGTCGATGCGGCAATGCACCGGGGCGACGCCATGGACCACGCGCTTCTCTATGGTCCACCGGGGCTTGGAAAGACAACGCTGGCATACGTCGTCGCCAACGAGCTGGGCGCCGAGATCGTGCCGACCTCCGGCCCCGTACTCGAACGTGCGGCGGACCTGGCCGGCCTGCTGACCAATCTGAACGAAAAGGACGTCCTTTTCGTTGACGAGATTCATCGCATGAACCGGGTCGTGGAGGAAACGCTGTATCCCGCAATGGAGGACTTCGTCCTGGACATCATGCTCGATAGCGGGCCCGGCGCGCGCTCTTACCGGGTTCCTCTCGATCGTTTTACACTCATTGGCGCAACCACGCGATACGGCCTTCTGACTGCTCCGATGCGGGACCGGTTCGGCATTATCGAGCGGCTGGACTTCTATACCGAAACTGAATTGCAGACGATCGTCGAACGCGCCGCGCGGATACTGAAAATCAGGATCCAGTCGGAAGGCGCATACGAAATCGCGCGGCGGTCGCGGGGAACGGCCCGGATCGCCACCCGGCTGTTAAGAAGGTCGCGGGATTACGCGCAGGCGCGTGCGCAGGGCACGATTACTCTGGACGTTGCGGGTCGCGCGCTGGAACTTGCCGATATCGACGACGAAGGCCTGGACGAAATGGATCGCCGACTCCTGTCGATGCTGGTTGAGAAGTACGGTGGCGGGCCGGTGGGTCTGAATAACCTGGCGGCCGCGCTGGGTGAAGAGCAGGATACGATCGAGGACGTCTACGAGCCCTACCTGATTCAGGAAGGATTTCTGCTGCGCACCCACAGAGGACGGCAGGCCACGCCACTGGCCTGGCGACATCTCGGATTGACCCCGCCTGAAGGACAGCAGGGGCGCCTGTTGTGACATCGTGGGGCGAAAGCGGCACAGCGGGTCCCGCGTGAGGTTGAGCGATGTACGTGCTGGGTATCGAAACCTCGACACCGGTGTGCAGTGTCGGTCTGGTCGACGAAGACCGGATACTGACGTGTTACTCGCAGAATACGGGGCTGCGGCACGCCGAGCGGACGATTGCCATGGCGGAACGGGCCGTTCAGGACGCGGGCATCGCGGCCGCGGACCTCCACGGGGTGGCCGTGGGATCCGGTCCGGGCTCGTTTACGGGCCTTCGGATCGGGATGGCCGCCGCAAAGGGCCTGTGTTTCGCGTTGGATCTTCCGCTCCTGACCGTCTCGACCCTGAAGGGGCTCGCCGCCCGGGTTATCTTCGAACGCATGCCGGTCTGCGCAATGCTCGATGCCCGTCGCGGCGACGTCTACGCGGGTGTGTACAGTCTCGACGATGGCGCCCTGACGGCCCGTCTTCCGGATTCCGCGCTTCCTCTTGAAGATCTGATTCCGAAGCTCCCGAAGCCGGTGTTGATTGTCGGTGAGGGCGGCTCGAAATACCGGAACCGGATCCAGGCGCATCTGGGTGAAGACGCCGGATTCGCACCCGCGTCCAACCATCCTTGCGGCGCGTCCGTGGCGCTTCTGGGTGTTGAGGCCCTGAGGCACGGAAACGCGGTCGACCTGGCGACGGCGGAGCCCGAGTACCATCGCCGGAGTCAGGCCGAAAGTGCGGGAACTACAGGATAACTGCCGAAGGAGTCCGAATTCGATGCGGGTCGAGTCGCAGGAGAGGAATGCCGAATTCAGGTTGGATGAAATGGGCGCGGGACACCTGGACGCGGTCGTCGCGATCGAGCGCGAGGGGTTCGCGGACCCCTGGCGGCGAAAAGACTTCGAAGACGCGTTGGAAAGACGGGACGGTTACAGCCTGGTCTGTTTGAACGGCAATCGGGTCGTCGCGTATGCGGTTGGTTTTCTCGTGACCGGCGAATATCATCTGGCCAATCTTGCCGTGCTCCCCGCCTTTCGGCGCCGCGGACTCGGGAGACGGTTCCTGGCGGCCGTACTGAACGGGCTGTCCGAGCGAAATGCGGATGTCGTCACCCTGGAAGTGCGGGTTTCCAATCTGTCCGCCATCGGGCTCTACAGGAAACTCGGATTCCGGACCGTCGCGATTCGCAACGGGTATTACACGTCGCCCGCTGAAGATGCGCTTGTCATGTTGAAGGCGCTGAATGGACAATTCACCGGGTGGGTGAACGGCAAAGTCTAATCAAACGGCAGGCGACGGCGAATGTTCAACCGGGCGGTCGTGGGACAGAAACGAGTGACGGAGCGGCTCGAGCGGATGGCGGGTAGCGCAAATCTGCCGCACGCCCTCCTCTTTACCGGACCGGAGGGTACGGGGAAAGCGGCCGCAGCCTTCGAAATGGCGAGGAGTCTCTACTGCGACGGGGGGAACGCGGGATGCTGTGAAAACTGCCGGGGATGCAGGAAGACTGCGGGCCTGAACCACCCTGACCTGTCTCTGCTGTTTCCGTTTTCGCAGCGGTCGTCGCCCGAGGCGGAGCGGGAGACGCTGGTCCGTATCGCGGAGGATCCTTACGGATACCCGCTGCCGGCCGACCATTCCACCCATGCAATCGGGCAGATTCGAACCCTGCAGAAACAGTTCGCATATGGCGCGTTCGAGGGGGGATGGCGGGTGGCGGTCATCCTGCACGCGGATCGGATGCGCGTGGAAGCCGCCAATGCGCTGCTGAAAACGCTCGAAGAACCTCCCGCCCGGTCACTGTTGATTCTCACGGCGTCCGCGCAGGATTCCCTGCTGCCGACCATCGTCTCCCGATGCCAGTGGGTGGTGTTTTCCCCTGTTTCGGTTGACGACGCGGCGCGGATGTTGTCGAATGAACGCGATATCGGCGACGAGGCGGCGATGTCCATAGCGCGAACCTGCGGCGGAAACCTCAGGCGCGCCCGCGAAATGGCCGTTCATGAGGTCGACGGCCAGCAGGACAGGGGGTACCGGTTTCTGTCCGCGCTCCTGTGGGAAGAGGAAGCGAGAATCCACGCGGCGCTGGAGAGGCTGGCCGCCAACAGAGATGAGGCCCTGCAAATGCTCGGCGGCGCGGAGATATGGCTTCGGGACGCCATTCTTCTCCATTATGGCGACGCCGGCGGCGTGACCCATGGCGGCCGGATCGACGAAATCCGGCGATTGTCCCGCGTGCTGGGTCTGGATGGCGTAAGGCGTACAGCCGAAAAGATCGAATCCCTGCGTGAGATGAACCGGCGCAACGTCAATCTGTACGTGGGCCTCGTTTCGCTGTGGCGGGAGGTAAGGAGCGTCGCGAATCAGCAGTCTTCCGGCGGGTTGGATTGGACCGGAGGCACGGCCGACAACGGCTGATTGCCATTTATCGGATGAATGTATGGGGCGGTTTTACATAACAACACCGATATACTACGTGAATGACGAACCGCACCTGGGTCATGCGTATACGACCATCATGGCGGACGTCTTTGCCAGGTATCATCGGATTGCGGGCGACGAGGTACTGTTTCTGACGGGGACGGACGAGCACGGTCAGAAGGTGGCCCAGGCAGCGAAGGAGCGTGGCGTCGCCCCGCAGGAACACTGCGACGAGATGGTCGAACGCTTTCGAAGGCTCTGGGCGACCCTGGATATTTCTTACGATGACTTCATTCGAACCACGGAATCCCGGCACAGGCGCGTCGTGCAGCAGATTCTCCAGCGTCTGTACGAAGCCGGAGAGATCTATTCGGACGACTATGAGGGCTGGTATTGCGTACCGGACGAACGGTTCTGGACGAAGAAGGACCTCGTGGACGGGAAATGCCCGGAGTGCGGGCGCGAGGTGGCGCGGATATCGGAGAAGAACTACTTCTTCCGCATGGGGAAATACCAGGCGTGGCTGACGGACCGAATCCGTAACGACCCCCGGTTCGTGCTTCCCGCTTCGCGCAGAAACGAAATGCTCGGTTTTCTGCGCCGGCCTCTCAACGATCTGTGTATCTCCCGCCCGAAAGCCCGATTGTCCTGGGGCATTCCACTGCCGTTCGACGAATCCTACGTCTGTTACGTCTGGTTCGACGCGCTGATCAACTACATTACGGCGGCTGGATATCTTCAGGATACGGAAGACTTCGCAAGGTGGTGGCCCGCCTCCTGTCATCTGATCGGCAAAGATATATTAACCACGCATTGCATATACTGGCCCACCATGTTGAAGGCGATGGGCGTCGAGACCCCGGAAACCGTGATGGCCCACGGATGGTGGCTCGTCGACGAGGAGAAGATGAGCAAGTCCCTGGGCAATGCGATACGTCCCCTGGATCTGGCCGAAAAATACGGCGTGGACGCCTTTCGGTACTTTCTGGTGCGCGAGATGGTGCTGGGTTTGGACAGCAGTTTCGGGGAAACGGGATTCGTCCACCGGTACAACTCCGAGCTGGCAAACGACCTGGGGAATCTGCTGAATCGCACCGTGGTCATGGCCAGTCGATACATGGGCGGGCGGGCGCCCGCGGCGGACTTGAACCACCCCGACCTCTACTCGCTGAAGGCGCAGGCCCGCAAGACGCTGGAGGGTGTGACCGACGCGCTGGAGAAGATGAATCCCACGGGAATCCTGGACGCGATCTGGGACCTCGTCCGGCAGGCGAATCGCTTTGCGGAGGCGCAGGCGCCGTGGAACCTCGCCAGAGATCCCAATAGCAAGGATACCCTGAAGGCAACACTCTACGGCCTTCTCGAAACGATGCGCCATCTTGCGGTACTGCTGTTTCCGGTCCTGCCGGGCAAAGCGGAGGAGATCTGGGCGCAGATTGGCGCGGATGGCGAAGTGAAGACGCAGACCATACACGGGCTCGAACCCTGGGGCGGGCTGCGTGCCGGGGCAGAGGTGAACCCTGGAGGGCCGATCTTTCCCAGGATCGAACCGGTAGAAGAGGACCATTCGGAGAAGACTGACATGGATGACGGCAAAGGTGCTCTGGTCCCGTTCAGTGAGTTTCAGAAGCTTGAGTTTCGCGTGGCCAGGGTGGAATCCGCAGAACGGGTCCCGGGCGCCGACCGCCTGCTGGCTTTGCAGGTCAGCCTGGGTGAGGAGCAGCGCCAGATCGTGGCCGGGGTGGCTGAACAATACCAGCCGGAATCGCTGGTTGGCCGTCAGATCGTGGTGGTGGCCAATCTGGAGCCGGCGACGATCCGGGGGGTGTCGTCTGAAGGAATGCTGCTGGCGGCATCGGCGGACGGGCGTGTCGCCCTGCTGCAACCGGACGCCGACGTACCCGACGGGGCCGAGGTGGGCTGAGAGGATGTTCGTCGATACTCATGCCCATCTCAATTTCCCCCAGTTCAAGGGCGACAAGGAGGCGACGATCCGGCGTGCCCGCAAGGCGGGGGTCGGAATCATCGTCAACGTCGGCACGAATCTGGATGTGAGCAGGACCGCGCTGGACCTCGCCCGGTCCCATGACGGGGTCTACGCGACAGCGGGTTTTCATCCACACGACGTCGAACTGGCCGATGCGGACGGATTGAAAGCGCTGAAGCGGCTGACATTGAACGGAAAGGTTGTGGCCGTCGGCGAGACGGGTCTGGATTACTTTCGGGACTATGCGCCGCGGCCCCTTCAGGAACGGATGTTCCGGTTCCACATTCGTCTGGCACGGCAGACAGGACTTCCGCTTGTGATCCACAGTCGTGGCGCGGAGGACAGGGTGATGGACATTCTCGAAGCGGAAGGCGGCAATGCGGCCGGCGGCGCGCTGCACTGCTTCGGGGGCTGTACCGACCAGGCGAAGCGGGCGGTGGACCTTGGGTTCCATCTCGGATTCGGCGGGACTGTCACGTACAATCGCTCCACGGCGTTGTCCGTGGCGCTGGAGACTCCGCCCGATCGTGTCCTCCTGGAAACCGATTGTCCGTATCTTGCGCCGGTCCCGCACAGAGGTCGGCGAAATGAGCCGGCATACGTACGGCAGATTGCCGAATTCCTGGCCGGACGTGCGAACGAGCCGCTGGACGGTCTCGCCGCCCGAACCACGGAGAATGCCCGCAGGCTTTTCGGATTGATGTGATGACCAAGCCTAAAAAGGGCCTTGCACAGCATTTCCTGACCGACGTCGGGGTCGTCCGGAGAATCGTCAGGGCTGCAGGCGTCCGGGCCGATGACCTGGTGGTTGAAATCGGTCCGGGCCGCGGCGCACTGACCGGCCGGCTGTTGGCGCAATCGGGCAAAGTCATCGGAATCGAGCGAGATGCGGCGCTCTGTGATTTCCTGGGGTCCCGCTTCGGACGCGGGCTGCATCTGCGCAATCAGGATGTGCTGACGGTTGACTTTTCCGATCTGATTCGCGGGGAAGGATTCGATCGTGCGATTCTGGTGGGAAACCTGCCGTATTACATTACGGGCGCGGTCATACAGCGAATCCTGGATGCGCGGTGCCGGTTCAAACGGGCCGTTCTGACCGTTCAGCGGGAGGTTGCCCGACGGATTGTCGCCGCTCCGGGCAACAGAGACTATGGCGTGCTGTCTATTGCCGTTCAGTTGCATTCCGATCCGAAGACGCTGTTCGACCTGGCCCCCGATGTATTTCACCCGGCGCCAGGGGTCTTTTCGTCCGTGATACGGTTGGATTTCCACACGGAGACCCGCTACCGTATTCAGGATGAGCGGTTTTTCTTTCGCGTGGTCCGTGCGGCTTTCGGTCAGCGGCGGAAGATGCTGAAAAACGCGTTGCTGGGAATGGCGCATGGCCGGATGGAGATCCTGCAGCGCGTGGGAGCAATGGCGGAAATCGACTTCAGGTTGCGGCCGGAAGCCGTCTCCATACCGGAATATGAGCGGATTTCCCGCGCGCTCAAGGCATCTTGCGATTTCAGCGGGCAGCTTCACGGGAGCCGATAGCCGACATGTGTCGCGTACCATCGCGGATTGCCGAATGGGGACGATATGTCCGCGGGGCGTCTTCCGCGGCATATCCGTTCATCTAGCCGAGAGGGAAGAGAAATGCCTCCGATGCCTAAGGCGGACAAGATCTGGTTTAATGGAACGTTCGTAGATTGGGACGACGCAAGGATCCACGTGCTGTCTCACGTGGTGCACTACGGATCCAGTGTTTTTGAGGGGGTTCGATGTTACAATGCTCGAAGGGGACCGGCCTGTTTCCGTTTGGCGGACCACGTGAATCGTCTGTACGATTCAGCCAAGATCTACCGGATGCCGATTCCTTATGAACGTGAGGAGATCTCCCGGGCTATTCTGGAGTCTATCCGTACGAATGGACTTCAGGGGTGTTACGTTCGACCCGTGATCTTTCGAGGATACAACAGTCTGGGCGTGGATCCCACGTCCTGTCCCGTGGAAGTCGTCATTGCGGTTTGGGAATGGGGCGCCTATCTCGGCGAGGAGGCGCTGGAAAAGGGAGCCGAGGTTCGTTTTTCCTCGTGGAACCGGCTGGCGCCCAACACCATGCCTTCGCTTGCAAAGGTCGGCGCCAACTACATGAACTCGCAGTTGATCAAGCTGGAGGCGCTTGCCGATGGATACGTCGAGGGAATCGCCCTGGATGCGCAGGGCCACGTGAGCGAAGCAAGCGGAGAGAACATCTTCATGGTAAAGAACGGCGCGATTTACACCCCCTCCACCGGATCGTCGATTCTGCCGGGAATTACCCGTCACACGGTCATTACGCTGGCGCGCGATCTTGGCTACTCGGTAACCCAGCGCGACATACCCAGGGAGTCGCTGTACATCGCCGACGAAGTCTTCTTTACCGGCAGCGCGGCGGAAGTGACGCCAATCGCACGAATTGATCACATTCCAGTCGGTGAAGGGACGCGCGGACCCGTCACAAAGGCTCTTCAGGACGCGTATTTCGGCGTTGTGTGGGGCGAGGCGGAGGACCGGCACGGCTGGCTGACCTATGTCTATCAGTGAACCCGCTCATTGTAGAGGCCGGGCCACGGAACAGGACTCCGGATCGGAATGCATGGTATGGATGAATTAAGGGACAAACACGTCGCCTTCATCGGGGCCGGGAATATGGGCGGCGCCTTGATCGCGGGGCTGGTGCAATCCGGCGCCGTGCCGCCGGAACGGGTGACGGCGGTGGATATCGACGATGAATTGCTGGCGTCTCACCGGCGGACCCTGGGTGTCAATACCGTCCGCGACGTCTCCGCGGCCGCTGCCCGGCAGGACGTGGTGGTGCTCGGATTGAAGCCCCAGGTCTGGGCGTCGGTCGTTGCGCCGCTGGCAGCGCTGCTTACCGGGCGGCAGCTGGTGATTTCCATCATGGGCGGCGTACGGACCGGGGCGATTGAGGAGGTTCTGGGCGGGCGAGTCCCAGTTGTGCGGGCGATGCCGAATATCCTCGCACAGATCCGCGCGTCCGTCACGGCGATCTGCCCCGGCCGATTCGCACGGGACGCACATTTGGCTGCTGCCGAGGCCATTCTGGAGTCGGTCGGCGCGTCCGTCCGCCTGGGCGAAGCGCAGATGGATGCGGTTACCGGGCTTTCAGGCAGCGGCCCTGCCTTTGTGTACGTGATGATCGATGCACTGGCCGACGGGGGCGTCAGGATGGGAATTCCCAGGCCCGTTGCGCTCAAACTGGCCGCGGAAACGGTATTCGGCGGTGCAAAGATGGTGATCGAGAGCGGGCAGCACCCGGCGGTGTTGAAAGACCAGGTAACGTCCGCCGGCGGTACCACCATCGCCGGACTGCAGGCGTTGGAAACCGGGGGACTACGGGCCGCGCTGATGAAGGCGGTGGAAGCCGCGACCCGGCGTTCCGAGGAGCTGGGAACCTCGCTTTGATGTCTCCGGGGCAGAACACTGTGCGGGGTTCCGGTCGGAGGTCGTGATGATTGTGATTGTGGACTGTGGCATAGGCAATCTGCGCAGCGTACAAAAGGGGTTTGAGCGTGTCGGACACGCCGCGGCGATTACGGATCGACCGGAAGACGTGGACCGTGCCGACCGCGTGGTGTTGCCCGGCGTCGGCGCCTTCGGAGACGCGATGGTGAATCTGAAGACGGCGGGACTGGTGGAACCTCTGAAGCGTTCGATTTCCAGCGGTCGGCCATTCCTCGGAATCTGCGTTGGTCTTCAACTTCTGTTTTCCGAAAGCAGCGAGATGGGCCGCCACCGCGGATTTGGCGTTCTGCCCGGATCGGTTCGCCGGTTCCCGGACGGGGTGCGGGTGCCTCAGATCGGATGGAACCAGATTCGGATTCAGAAGCAGACTCCGCTTCTTGCGGGTATACCGGATGAAGCGTTCTTCTATTTCGTACATTCATACTACGTTGATGCCGAATTGGAATCCGATTGCGTGGCAACCACCGATTACGCGCTCGATTACACGTCGATCGCGGGCCGGGGGGCGACCTACGGGATTCAGTTTCATCCAGAGAAGAGCCAGGATCTGGGACTGCGCATCCTGAAGAATTTTGCGGAGCGGGTATGTTAGCGAAACGCATCATTCCCTGTCTGGACGTCAAGAACGGCCGGAACGTGCGCGGTGTGAAGTTCTCGGCCGACCGCGACGCCGGAGACCCTGTTGAGCTGGCCCGCCGGTACGACGAGGAAGGCGCGGACGAACTCGTCTTTTACGATATTACGGCGTCGGCGGAAAAGCGGGACATCGTCACCGATCTCGTCCGTCAAGTATCGGAACAGGTGTTTATCCCGTTCACGGTGGGCGGCGGCGTGCGGACGTTTGACGACATCTGCACGATCATCGAGGGCGGCGCCGAAAAGGCGTCCATCAATTCGGCCGCGATTCGTTCACCGGATCTGATTACCCGGGGTGCGGCACGTTTCGGTGCACAGGCGATCGTCGGATCCGTCGATGCCGTACGACGCGGCGACCCGGCAGGGAAGCCGGAATGGGAAGTCATGATCGACGGCGGCAGGACGTCCACGGGCAGGGACGCCCTGGCGTGGGCGATGGAATTGGTCGACAGAGGCGCGGGGGAGCTTGTGTTGAACAGCATCGACGCAGATGGAACGCGAGAGGGTTACGACATCGAGTTGAACCGCGCCGTGGCGGAACTTGTGGACGTGCCGATCGTGGCTTCAGGGGGTTCGGGAGGACCTGAGCACATGTACCGGGTGCTTCAGGAGGGCAAGGCCAGCGCGGCTCTGGCGGCATCGATTTTTCATTATCGCCAATACAGCATTCCCCAGGTAAAATCGTACCTCGCCGGTCGGGGCGTCTGCGTGCGCCCGCGGGTAAGGGTGGATCTGTAATGGATTGCAAGCCGACGAACGGGTCGGGAGAGGTCCGAGCCGGGGACGGAAAGGCGCGAAATTCCGATCCGAACCGGACCTGTCCTGAACGACAGGCGCTGTTCGAAGGGGTTCGTCGTGTCGTGCTGAAGCTTGGCACGCGCCTGGTCACGCAGAAGGATCACAGCCTGAATTCAGGGTTGATCGAGCGCCTGGCCGCGGACGTGGCCGCATTGCGGCGCACGGGAATACAGGTTGCCGTCGTATCGTCCGGCGCGGTTGGCGCCGGAATGGGACGGCTGGGCCTGGAGGAGAGGCCGCGGCGGCTGTCGGCGCTGCAGGCAACCGCGGCCGTCGGCCAGGGTCTGTTGATGAACGCCTACAAGCTCGCGTTCAGGACCCATGACGTCCCTGTCGGGCAGGTCCTTCTGACCGCGGACGATCTGGACAACCGGCGCCGATACGTCAATGCGAGGAATACGCTGGATACGCTGTTCCGGTTCGGCGCCGTTCCGGTGCTGAACGAGAACGACAGTGTCGCCGTCGAGGAACTCCAGCTTTCGGTTGGCGACAACGACCGACTTTCCGCGCTGGTTGCGCATCTGATCGACGCCGACCTTCTCGTTATCCTGACCGACGTCGACGGTTTCTTTTCTGAAGATCCGGACCGCCGCACGGACGCGCGCCTCATATCGCGGGTTGAGGAGATACGCCCCGAAATGTTCGAAAGGGCCGGGAGAGCCGGCAGCCGCGTGAGCCTGGGCGGTATGCGTTCAAAGCTGGAGGCGGCGCAGAGCGTGACGCGGGGAGGCAGGCTGGCGGTAATCGCAAACGGGCACAAGATCGGATTGAGCCGGATCCTCGCCGGCGCGCCTGCGGGCACGTTGTTTCTCGCCGCGAGGGAACCGCTGCCGGGTCGAAAGGTCTGGATTGCCAATTCACGTCGCAACGGCGCCGTGATCATCGACGACGGCGCCGTGGAGGCAATCGTGAAACGCGGCAAGAGCCTCTTGCCTTCGGGCATCCTGAGAGTGGAAGGCGCCTTCGAGGCCGGAGAATTGATCGCCGTCGAGGACCGGCGTCGGATGGAGGTCGCACGCGGCGTGGTCAAGTACGGTTCGGCCGACGTGCAGCGGATATTGGGCAGGTCAACCGGCGAGGTGGTTTCAATTCTGGATGTGGAAGCCGGAGGAGAGGTGGTTCACCGGGACGATCTTGTGGTGCTTTAGAATGGGGGTGTTTCCCGCCCGAACACCGTTGCTTCGCCGTGTGTTCCAGGGCGGCACTGTCTTAACTCAGGGTTTTCGGAATGAGATTCTATCGAGTTAAACGGGATTTCCTGAATGCACCGCGCAGGCGGATGTATCGATTTCTGTGGATGCTGCCGGCCCTGTGGTTCGTCTACCTGTTTTTCGCCGGAGACAGCGGCTATCTGCAGATTCGGGAGCGGAGCAGACAGATCGAGGCGATGCGTCGAGAGAATGAAACCGAGAGTGCGGAAAACCTCCGGTTGGTGGCCGAGGTCGAAATGCTGAAGAATGACCTGGCGATCATCGAGAAAATCGCACGGGAGCGGTACGGCATGGTCAAAGAGAACGAAACCGTCTATATGGTGTACCCGGGTACGCCGGATCCGACGCCGGAAACCGGGAAATGATTTCGAAGACCGAAGGGCTGGTTCTACGCGGGTACCGGATGAGCGAGAGCAGCAAGGTGGTGGTCATCTATACCCGGAACGCCGGCAAGGTGAAGGTTGTGGCCAGGGGCGCCCGTCGTCCCAGGAGTAAGTTCGGCGCCAGCGTGGAACCGATTACGTGGGGAACGTATGTTTATTACAGCCGGGAAAACAGAGACCTGCAGACGCTGAGCGAGGGCGATATCCTGTATGCCTTCGAGGGCCTGAAACGGGTTTACCGGCGTCTTGCTTACGCAAGCGCCGTTTGCGACCTGCTGGATCGTCTGACGCCGGAAGAAGATCCGAACTCACTCCTGTGCAGCGTCACCCTGGACTCCCTGCGATGGATGGAAACGGTCGAGGAAGCGTCGGTTGAATTGCCGTTCTGGTATTTTCAACTGAAGGCGGCGGCGATGCTGGGATATCGTCCTCATCTTAACGGATGTGTCGCGTGCGGCGCGCGGATTACCGGCGACACGGCCTGCTTCGACGCGGGGCGCGGCGGTACGGTCTGCCGCCGTTGCGATCGTGGGGGCATCGACGTTAAACTGGCGACCGTTCGATACCTGGAACACCTTCAGACGGCGCGTGCGGACCGGATCGACGACGGGGGTTTCCGGGGGGTTGATACCGGCGAAGCGCGACGCGTGCTGCGCGGCTTCCTGTGGCGCCACATTGAAAACCGGGGCCAGGTCAAGTCACTGGACTTTTTGAATCGGCTGTTGGCCGCGGAATCGCCATCCGCGCCGTACGGCAGCTGAGAACTTTCCGGAAACGGGCGGTATCCGAAAATACAATCTGCTTGGAAGCTGTTTTAAAATTACCGGTGAGTTCCCGAGTGCGAGCGAAAAAGCGTCGGTTATGAGGCGCGAGGGGCGCGCAGCGCCGACGGGAAAACCCGCCCATATTCAATGTATCGTGGCTGCGCGCCCCTCGCCACTCTTGGGTGAGTTTGACCAACGCCGACCGGCGCTTTTGCAGCCGTGCGAAGACCGCTGGGAATTTTTAAAACAGCTTCTTGAATCCTCATCTGGTAAAGGAACGGGTTACCCGAATGCGAGATCAGGCCGTGTTTGAAAAACAATATGATCCGGGGACTGTCGAAAGGACCTGGTACGCCTTCTGGGAGAAAAAAGGCTTTTTCAAGCCGGAATATCGGAACGGGGGCAAGCCGTTTTCTGTCACGATTCCCCCGCCGAACGTCACGGGAGAGCTTCATATGGGGCATGCGCTTCAGCATGCGATCCATGATGCAGTGGTGCGATGGAAGCGCATGCAGGGGCATCGAACGCTCTGCCTGCCCGGCACCGACCACGCCGGCATTGCGACCCAGATGAAGGTGGAACAACAGTTGTTCGAGGAAGAAGGAAAGGGACGCCACGATGTCGGCCGGGACGAGATGTTAAAGCGAATCGCGGCCTGGAAACAGGAGTACGGAGGTACCATTCTGAACCAGCTCCGTGAAATGGGTTGCAGCTATGACTGGGGCCGTGAACGGTACACAATGGAGAACGGATACGCCCGCGCGGTTCTGTCCGCCTTTGTGAAGTTTTATGAGAGGGGATGGATCTACCGAGGCAAGCGTATGGTGAATTGGTGTCCAAGGTGCGGCACCGTTATCTCGGACCTCGAGGTGGAGGACCGGGAAAACGAGGGACACCTCTGGCATATCCGGTATCCTGGCCTGCATGGCGGGCCCGACGTGGTGGTTGCAACGACGCGCCCGGAGACGATGCTGGGCGACACCGGTGTGGCGGTTCATCCGGAAGACCGGCGCTGGCAGCGGGCAATCGGCAAACGCGTCATGCTGCCGCTGATGGATCGTCCGATCCCCATCGTTGGCGACAGCTACGCGGATCCGGAGATGGGTAGCGGTGCGGTCAAGGTGACCCCCGCGCACGATCCGAACGACTACGAAATCGGATTGCGACATGGGTTGCCGGAGATACAGGTCATCGGATTCGGCGGAGAGATGACCGGGGATGCCGGTTCATTCAGGGGTATGGACCGGTTCGCCTGCCGAAAAGCGGTGATTTCGGCCCTGAAGGAATCCGGACTTCTCGAGCGAATCGAGGATTACCAGCACATCGTGCCTCACCACGACAAATGCGGCACCTCCATCGAGCCGCTGCCCATGGACCAGTGGTTTCTGGCCATGAAGTCCCTGGCGAGCCAGGCACAGCCCTCCTTGAGAAAACGGAAGATCAGGTACGTGCCGGATCGATTCCGGGCGTATTCCATCGATTGGCTCGAAAATATCCAGGACTGGTGCATCTCCCGTCAGATCTGGTGGGGACACCGCATTCCGGTGTGGACCTGCGAGGACTGCGGGGAGATGCTGGTTCGTGTGGATACGCCCGCAGTCTGTGACGCGTGCGACGGCCGGACCCTTGTGCAGGATCCCGACGTCCTGGATACCTGGTTCTCTTCGGCCCTCTGGCCCTTCGCCACCCTCGGATGGCCGGAGCAGGCCGAAGATCTGAAAGAGTTCCATCCAACCGACCTGATGATAACCGGCAGGGATATCCTCTACCTGTGGGTGGCGCGGATGATCATGACGGCCGTCGAGTTCGTGGATGAGATCCCTTTTGGAACGGTTCTGGTGCATCCGACCGTCCAGACGCGTGACGGCAAGCGAATGAGCAAGTCGCTGGGTACCGGGATCGATCCCAGGGAACTGATCGAACGATACGGAGCCGACGCGACGCGTCTGTCCCTGCTCTACCAGTGCGGCAGTTCGCAGGACATTCGTTTTGACGCCGACGTCGTGGATAACCGCTTGCAGGATTCACCCATAACGGAGTCCTGCAGGAATTTCTGCAACAAGGTCTGGAACGCAGCGCGGTTTGTTCGGATGAACCTGGATGGATACGACCTCGCGGGCACATCGCCGCCGTCGCCCGGCGACGACGCGGCGGATCGATGGATTCTCAGCCAGTACAACCGAACGGTACACGCCGTGACGGCGTCTCTGGAGGCCTATCGGTTTGACGAAGCATCCAGGACCCTCTATGAATTCGTGTGGAATGCGTTTTGCGACTGGTATCTCGAGATTGCCAAGGTCCGGCTGAACGGAGGCGCACCGGAAGCGATGACGACGACGCGGCGCGTGCTCGTCCACGTACTGGAGGGATCGCTACGATTGCTGCATCCGATGGCGCCGTTCATCTCTGAAGCGCTGTGGCAGCACCTTCCGCATTCGGGAACGGCGCTGATTGTCGCAAAGTGGCCTGAGGCGGACCCGGGCCGGTTTGATGAAACGGCGGAACGGGAGATGGCGCTCCTGCAGGCGGTGGTGGGTGCGGTACGGAATATTCGAGGCACGATGCGGGTGCCGCCTGGCAGACGCGCGGACGTCCTCCTGAAGGTGAGTTCGCACGAAGTCGGAGACGTCCTGACCCGTTTAAAGGACTATCTCAAAACGCTTGCCAGGGTTGCGGACCTTCGTATCGGGGCGGACATCGTCAGGCCTGTGGCTTCTGCAAGCGCCGTGTTGAAGGACGTCGAGGTCTTTGTGCCCCTGCAGGGTCTCATCGATCTGGAGGTCGAGCGCCAGCGTCTGCAAAAGGAGATCGAAAAGCTGGAGCGGCTGGTGGGCGGACTTGACAGGAAACTCAGTAACTCAGGCTTCCTGAACAATGCGCCTCCCGAGGTGATCGTCAGGGAAAAGGGACGTCACGCGGAGTATTCGAGCGCGCTGGGCAGGTTGAACGAAAATCTCGCAGCCGTCATGTCATGACGGGTCCGGCCACAGAATCAAATGGCCTGCCCTTATGACTTCACAGCGTGATTCCGAGGTATAGCAGCCCGTTGAAAAAGTCCATCCGGGCTACGGCCGGCCCTTGCGGTCGAAGTACTGCGTTGCGCTCCCTCGCCGAATCAACGGATGGGACTCGGTCGCGCGCCTTGTCTTCGGCCACAATGGCTCGCCCTCGCCTGCAGAGCGACTTTCTCAACGGACTGATAGGGCAGCAGCGGCTCGCGACCGGAAAACGCCGGTCAGGTGGAATCCGATGAGATTCAGGACCAGCAGGATGTTGAGATACTACCCGCGGCGCATTTTGCTCTATTGCGGCATCTGCGTGGTGGTTTACGCCGGCGTCGCTGGAGGCGTGGTACTTCGTTTCAAGGACGAACTGCCCTCGTTTGCGCAGCTGGAAGAGGTGGAGCCGGCCCGCACCACCAGCATCATTTCCACCGACAAAGCGGTGCTGAAGCGGTTCTGGGTCGAAAACCGGGTGCCGATTACCTACAGCCAGATACCGGAGACGGCAATCCAGGCATTGACGGCAACGGAGGATCAGCTCTTCTGGCGTCATTGGGGCGTGAGCCTTCCCGACATTTTTCGCGCCGTCTTGCGCAACCTGACGCAGGAAGGCAGTCTGAAGGGTCACGGCGCCAGCACCATTACGCAACAACTTGCCCGCAATCTGTTTCTGGACCAGAAACAGACCTGGACACGCAAGGTGAAGGAGCAGTTGACGGCCGTGCTGCTCGAACGGACGTATACAAAACGCGAAATCATCGAGATCTATTTCAACAAGGTTCTGTTCGGCAATGGCGCCTACGGTCTTCAGTCGGCTGCGGAGCGGTTTTTCGGCAAGGACGCCGGGGAGTTGGTGCTGGAGGAGTGCGCGCTGCTGGTCGGTCTTCTGAGAGGACCCTATTTCTATTCACCGATCAACCATCCCCGACGGGCCAGAGACAGGCGCGACCTGGTCCTTCGTTTGATGCGAAACACCGGTCAGATCAGCGAGGATCAGTTTCTCTCCGCTACCCGGCGACCCATCGTCCTCAAAGATACCAGGGATGAAGAGATCGGCTCAGCGCCTTATTTCACGGAGTACATCCGACGATATCTGGAGAGGAACTACGGTTGGAATCTTCTTTACAAGGACGGCGCCTCGGTCTATTCGACCGTGGACAGCCGAATCCAGTCCATTGCGGAGACGACCCTGCTGGACCATCTGGAGAGCGTGCAGAAACGGGTGGATGCGAAGCGACGGCGGAGCAGGCCGGATACGGCGTTCTGGGCCGGTATCAATACGCCGGAAGACTCCCTGAGGGCGACCGTGGTTCAGGGCGCCCTGGTTGCCATGGACATCCGCACGGGGCACATTCTGGCCATGGTGGGCGGTCGGGACTTCACCGAGACCAAGTTCAACCGGGCGGTTCAGGCGCTGCGCCAGCCCGGATCGGCATTCAAGCCGATCATTTATGCATCGGCCGTTGCGCAGAAGATCCCGCCCACGCGCCGGTATCCCGATACGGCCGTTACGGTAGAGATGTTCGACGGGAGCCTCTGGCGGCCGCAGAACTACGATCGGAAGTTTCTGGGCTGGATGACGATGCGTGAAGGTCTCGCCATGTCGCGGAACGTGGTGACCACGAAGATTCTGGAAGACATCGGACCCCGTACCGCCGTGCGGCAGGCCGGGCGAATGGGAATCACGAGCAGGGTCCGGGCCGTGAAATCCCTCGGTATGGGTACGAGTGAAGTGAAACTGATCGACCTGGTGGCCGCCTACGGTACGTTTCCCAACGGCGGTATCCGCGTGGAGCCGGTGGCCATCCTGAAGATCACGGACAAGGACGGAAACGTCATTGAGAGCCGGGTTCAGGGCAGAGAGCAGGAGGCGCTCAGCTCGGAGGCGGCCGCCGTGGCAACGAGTATGCTCCGGTCCGTAATGGACATGTACAAGCAGACCCCCAAGGGTGTCTGGCGCGGCACCGGAACGGGCGCCCGATCGTACTACGGGTTTCGGCGGCCGGCCGCGGGCAAGACGGGAACCACTCAGAACTTCGCGGACGCGTGGTTCGTAGGCTTCACGCCGCAGATCGTGGCCGGCGTGTGGGTAGGGTTCGACGACTATCGGGTCTCTCTGGGAAACAGGATGTCGGGCGCGGCCGTTGCACTCCCGGTATGGGCGAAATTCATGAAGAAAGCGCACCAGACACTCGGCCTACCCACGGAGGAATTCGAGCTGCCGCCGGGCGTCGCCCAGCTGGAGGTATGCGGCGATACGTTTGAGGTGGCGTCCATGTATTGTCCGAATCGCCTGGAAGAAGTGTTTGTGCCCGGATCCGAGCCGACGTCTCCCTGTCCGGACCATACGGCGGCGGTGGTCAGAAGCCCCGGCCTGAAGAAACAGGATCGCGAAAACGCGAAACGGGCGTATCAATTCTGAAATAACCACCCCCTCCGCGCTCAATCTGCCAATTTGAACCGACCAGGAAGGAAATGAACAAAGCCCGGCGACAATATCGCCGGGCTTCTCTAATTCGGTAGGGATTGCCTCGTTATGCTCTTGCACGACGCGCGGCAGCGACCGCGGTTTCCTTCCGGCGATCCAGGGCATTCTGCCAGACCAGCACCAGCGGACTTGCCACGAACGAGGAGGAGTAGGTTCCCACGATCACCCCGATCATCAGAGCAAAGGCAAAGTCGCGAATGACCTCCCCACCCAGGAGAAGCAGGCCCAGGACAACGAGCAGCGTTGTACCCGAGGTGAGAACCGTTCGATTCAGGCTTTCATTGATGCTCCGGTTGATGACCTCCGCCGAACTGTCTCTTCGGTAGAGCTTTCGATTCTCACGGATGCGGTCGTAGACCACAATGGTGTCGTTCAGCGAGTATCCGACAATGGTAAGCAGCGCTGCCACGATGGCGAGCGATATCTCCTTATCCATCAGGGAAAAGACGCCCAGGGTGATCAGAACGTCGTGGAATAGCGCCACGACCGCGGCGATACCGAACTGGATCTGCTTGAAGCGCCACCAGATGTAGAAGACGATCAGTACCAGAGAGACCACGATGGCATTGACCGCGTTCTGTTTGAGTTCGCTGCCGATCTTGGGCCCAACCGCCTCCTGTCGCCGCAGCCACTGCGTTGGATCGGGAATGCTGGACGCGAATTCCGTTTTGAGCGTGTTCTTGATGGCGTCCGCGGTGACCGTCCCTTCCGCCTCTTCCTCGACTCGAATTAGAATGTCGGAAGCCGGTCCGAAGACCTTGATTTCGCTGTGTCTGAGGTCGCGTTTCTCACCCTTGACGTCGACGTCCTGCAGGGCATCCCTCAGGTTGGCGACCTCTACAGGGGGCTTGAAGTGCAGTTCCAGCAGCGTGCCGCCGGCGAAGTCGATGCCGAGGTTGTAGCCGCCTTTCGTAATCGTGGAACCCACGCCGATCAGGATCACAAACGTCGAAAGAACGAACGCCGCTTTGCGCAGACTGAGGAAGTCAAACGACGGACGACGGAATACGGTCAGTCTGCCGATGCTGATGGAGGTGAGTTGCCAGCGATTGATTGCGATATTGAAGAGGGTGCGGGTGACGAACAACGCAGTGTACATGCTGCAGAGGATACCCACCATGAGCGTCAGTGCGAAGCCCCGGATGGGACCCGTACCGAACTGGTAGAGTACGACGGCGGTGATGATGGTGGTGATGTTGGCGTCGACGATGGTGAGCAGCGCCCTGCCGTACCCGTCTTCCACCGCGACGCGGACCGTCTTGCCGTTGCGCAACTCTTCGCGGATACGCTCGAAGATGAGTACGTTGGCGTCGACTGCCATTCCGATCGTCAGGATGATACCGGCGATTCCGGGCAGGGTGAGCGTGCCTCCGAAGCCGGCGAGGACGGCCATCACGAACAGGAGATTCAGGAACAATGCAAAATTGGCGACAATCCCGGAGAGGCCGTAATAAAGAACCATGAAAACCATTACGATGGCCAGGCCGATGAGGGCGGCCTTGCGCCCTTGCTCGATGGAATCCCGTCCGAGCGAAGGCCCTACCGTCCGGTCTTCGACAATGGGCGCGTTGGCCGGAAGGGCACCCGCCCGAAGCACGATGGCGAGGTCTTTCGCTTCCTCCAGGTCACCACTGCCTTCGATGATGGACCGCCCGTCGCGGATTTTAGCCCGAATGGTCGGCGCCGAATAGACCTGGTCGTCGAGAATGATGGCCATGCGTTCTTCAAGGTGGGCGCCGGTCACCCGGGAGAAGAGTTTGATGCCGTCGTTCGTTGTGGTGAAATTGATGATGGGCTGCCCTGCGTTTTCAAAACTCTGACCCTTGGTCACCTTGGCGTCCTGGACGATTTCGCCGGTCATTTCGATGCGTTTGTACAGATAGTAGAGGCGGCGGTACTTCTGGCCATCGCCGAATTCCTCGACTTCGTTTCCCCACAGGAACTGCGTATCGTCCGGAATGAGCTCCCGGATCTCCGGATCTTCGAACAGGAGGGCCTTTACGGTCTGTATTCTGTCGGCGGGAACAATCAGATCTTCGCCCAGGGAGAGCACATACCGTTTGATCGATGGTTTTTCGTCTTCGGCCTCTTCCTCGAAAAGTCCTGCGGCGTCCTTTCTTGTCGAGTCGTCTCCGGCCCGCGCGGCCAGGCGCGACTCGATTCTGTCGATCAGGCCGAAGCGGTCGGTTACCGGCGCCAGGATTTTGAACTCGAGGCGGGCCTGTGTCTGGATGAGGTTCTTGGCCCGCTCCACGTCCTGAACGCCGGGAAGTTCGACCACAATGCGCCACTCGCCCTCCCGGTGGATAATCGGTTCGGCCACACCGAACTGATCGACCCGGTTGGTGATAATTTCCTTGACGCGATCGACGACGTCCGCCCGCTCGTCTTCGGAAAGACCGGTCGGATCCACTTCGAGAACCAGATGGATGCCGCCCTGAAGATCCAGCCCCAGGTTGACGGCTTCCCGTTTAACGGCTTCGAGCCTGTCGGGGTCCGACGGCGGGTCGAAATAGTACCGGTACGTGGGGAAGAGGTAATAGACGGCCAGCAGTATCGAAGCGAGGATGATCAGAGTGCGGAGGTTGTCTCTTTTCATTATTAACCTTGATTCCTGTAAACCCGGCGGCTCCGGTTACGGGACGGCGCCGGGCGGCAATGTTGTTCCTGCGGTCATGACGATCTACTTCTGCCGGTCGACCACGTGTCTCACGGCGAGTTCCAGGGCGTTCCGCGCTTCCGACGATTTCAGTTCCGCCAGACTCTCCAGGCCGGAGGACGCGTACTCCCGGGCTTCCCGCCGTGCGGCCTCTATACCGTGGTAACGCCTGACGAAGCGGAAGACTTCCTGGAGGTCGGCATCGGATTGTATGCCGTTTTGCACCTTTGCCTGAATCTTCTCGGCATCGCCGTTGGGACAATTGGCAATGGCGCGAATCAGCGGCAACGTCAGTTTTCTCTCGCGTACGTCGGTCCCAACCGGTTTGCCCAGAGACGCTTCGTCACCGATGAAGTCCAGGAGATCGTCGGTAATCTGGAAGGCGATTCCAACTTCCTGTCCGAACGTAGACATCCGTGAGACCTGCTCGGGAGTGCCGCCCCCGAGAATGGCGCCAACCTCGCACGAAAGGGCCATCAGCGACGCGGTCTTCTTGTCGATCATCTTGAAGTAGCGTGCGGCCTCCGCGTCGTTTCCTCGTTCTTCCTCCAGGATCTCGCCTTCGATCATCCGACTCACGGCTCGGGTCGCGGCTCGCATCACGTCCATGGAATCCAGTCCGACCAGCAGTTGCAAAGCCCTGGCCAGGAGAAAATCCCCCATCAGTACGGCGGCCTTGTTGCCCCACCTCAGGTTGAGGACCTCCGCGCCCCGGCGCTTGTCGGCAAGATCGATGACGTCATCGTGGATCAGTGTTGCCGTGTGGATGACTTCGATGCCGGCAGCGGCATCCACTACCCTGTCGGAGCACCTGCCGATGGCCTGCGCGGTCAGCAGCGAGAGGGCCGGACGAATGATCTTGCCCTTCGTCGTCAAAATGTGGCTGCCCATGGCCTGAACCAGATTGACGTCGGAGGCGAGCGTCTCCGTGAATCGTCTTTCGAATCGCTCGATCTGGGGCTGTACGGGCTGAAGAATCTGATCTAGCATAGGGATTTGGATTCGCCGGGCGCCGCTTGCGGTTCGGGCTTGAGAATTCGGCATTTTCGATGTCGGGATAAGACCTTCCAACGTAACAAAAAAGGGTCTGTTTGTCAATTATTTGCTAACAACTCACGCTGCGTACTATTTCCCATCCTTCGGCGGGAATGGCATCGTATCCGAGACCTTCGCGTTTGGTGTAGACGTACGTCGATTGATCGTCGGACTCGATATGCAGAATGGGGTACCCCGTGTCGTAGGCGCCGCCCCGGACCATCAGTGTGCGTCCGATCGGATTCTCGATGGACGGCAGCCGGTCGATACGATAACGGCTGCTGGTATTGTCGGTATTCACGTCGAGTATCCTTCCACCGACAACCGGCGCCTCCAGTTCCAGCGCGTGATCGTTCAGTCTGGCCATTGTGCCGCCGAGAAGATAGGTAAACGCCGGTTGTCCGTCCCGGGCCAGGGAGAATACGGAGACCCGGCCGTTTGTTTCAAGGGTGCCTTGGGGGGCGTCAAAAACGGCAGTCTGGCCCTCAGGGCAGACCACGACGACGTCCGTGCCCGATTCCCTGGAAACGACAATCGCCGCGGCGTCACCGGAAACGGGGGCGAGCCGCTCCACCGACGTAACGTACGGACTGGAACGGGGACTGACGTCGAAAAGGCTCAGAAAGACGCTCCGGGCGGGAAGGCCGGTTCGGCGGCGAACCACATACGGTACGGTTTCACCGGTTTTGACATTGTCGCGTGAGCCCGTGCCCCGTTCGCCCCAGCCCCTTCCGACAAGCACCTGCTCGTCGGAGTGCGGCAGCGCATGCGCGGTGAACCGCTGCCCGTCCATGTCGAAGCGGATCGACCATGCCTCATCGGCACGTGCGGCGGACAGATCCGTCAGGTCCTGCCATTCGGCTCCGCTCGGCAGCAGGTCCAGGTTCCACGTTTCGCCTTCGGCGACCGGTCCGTGGAATAGATAATCGTGAACGCGGCCGCCGGTCACGCTGAAGCAATCGATCAGATAGCTGCCTGCGCCGCCATGGTCGATTACCGTGCACAGGCGGCGATAGGTATCGACGTCGTAAGCTTTGGAGGAAACTTCGGCGACCTTGACCCGACCGGTACTGTCGAACAGATGGAGGCCGCCGCCGCGGCCGTCGCGTTTCTGGTCCTGTTCGTCGACGACCACGGTGTTGTGCGCGATGGTGCGAACGGTATTTTGTTTATCCGGACGGTCCCAGAGGTAACCCAGGTCGGTCAGGACTTCCCGTCCGTCCTTCCAGTAGACAAGATTAAGGCTGTCTTCGTGGTGATGTCCGCCCCAGTCCGAGGCACTGAGAAGCGCTGTGCTCGCGCGCCCGTGTTCCCCCGTGCGCAGCAGGCCGATTCGCAGGGAAGGAAAGAACTGATCCGTGAGGAGCAGTGGAGCCGCCGGGTCGGCTTTCAAGTCCGGGTCGCGGTGGAAAAGTGCATACTCTCCGCCGTGATTCTCCAGATCGAATTCGCACAGTTCGGCGAGGAGGGCGGTGTGTTTCACGTCGCCGTAGCGGGCGGCGATTATATCGGCAATATCGACGGACATCCTGCAGGCGGTTACGTCGTCGGCGATAACGCCGTACCCCAGATCGGGCATCGGGCTCTTGACGTATCCTTCCAGCACCGCCCTGTACCGGCTGTCGCCGTATATATCCAGGTCCTGCGTGTGGGCTTCCGTGGCGCCGGAATCCGGGGGGAAGGAGTACCCGTGCGCGGCGTCCGCGAAGTGCCGGATGCCGTTGAGCGTCATGAATCCGTAACCCGGTGATTCGGAACTCATGCCGTCTTCCAGAAACCAGTTGTAGACGAAATGATTGAACCCGTCCAGGCCGAAGCGGACCAGATCCGGATCGTCGAGACAGAGTCCGACCAGGCCCGCGGCCGAGCGGTTGGTCGCGCTCTTGTTATTGAAGGCAGGGTCGGCCAGCAGAAGGATCGTGCTTTCACGAAGGAGGTCGCGTTCGATCTTCCGGCGTGTTTCCGGGGTGTACACGGGACGGCCTGCGGCGCTTGCGCCGCGCGTGAGGTCATAGGCGATGGTGACGTCGGAGACGAAGGTGCCTTCCATGCCCACGCCCGTGGCGCGTCCCGCCATCCAGTAACCCACGTGGAGCTTTCGGTCGGGCCGGTTTGGCGGCACCACCAGTTCCGGTTTGGGCAGATCCAGGATGTGCTTCGCGGCGACCTCGGCTGGCGCGTCCGAGAATTCACCGTATCCCGAGTGAACCATATAGCCGGGATAGACTTCGGCGAACCGCAGGAGGATATCCCTGGACCGTTCCGCGTGTCCGATCTCCTCTGTCAGCACGTAGGCCAGCGCGCACTGACGCGCCATGCGCGCCATGTACTCGCATTTTCGGGCCCGGATATTGGCGGTCCAGGACGAGACGAAGGGAAAGCCGATGAGGTCCCAGTGTCTGCCCGTATAATACGTGATTTCCTGCCCGCCGCCGAAGTCTGTCCCGAATACGACGTCTTCCGGATAGTCCGAATTGGGATAGACGGTCTTGCAGGTCGTACAGATCAGTTGATCGGGATTCTCCGGTTTCCAGCTGTAGTGCCCGTGGACGGGGGCCGCCTCGCAGGCCGGGCACATAGTGAAAAGCTCGCTGTTGGGCGTCTCACGGGGAATCCACTGAATCAGATCGTCCGTCGTCAGATGAGGCATGACGGCGATCGACGCAAGCAGATCTTCGAAGAATCGACGGGCCCAGACGTGGCGCTCGATGTTCAGGCGGGCGACGTCGAGATCCGGCGGTTTGAAAAGCGTTGAGGGGGGGCTAACCCGATTGGAATCGTGCTCCATAGCGCTCTCGCCTTGTGACTGGTCTCGAACTCCCGGTGATCTCGTTCGGAAATGGATTTCCGGAATCCGGCCGGCGGGTTGCCCGGGCGACAACGCGCCGCCGACATGTACACCTCTCGATTGCCGGGACGGAGACCTGAATTCCGCTATCCCCGTGCCCGTTTCAGGTAATCGGCTGCTCCGGCGGCGATCCACGGGCCGATGGTGGTCAGCAGGAATCGTGCGCCAAGGTCCGTGTATTTCTCAACATTGTGGCTGGTGGTGAGGGTGCCCGGCGTTCGGCCCGCGTCCCCGATGCGGATCAGGGTCTCGTCGACCGTGCGTTGAACATCGGGGTGGTCGTTGTTGCCGATTTGGCCCATCGAAGCCGCCAGATCCGACGGAGCGACGAAGAAGACGTCAATCTGGTCCACCCCGACGATGGAGTCCAGGTTCCGCACCGCGGCGATGTCCTCGATGAGGACGACAAGAAGCGTTTCATCGTTGGCGCATAACAGATAATCGGGTACATCATAACCCTGGCGGCTGGTGAAGAGGCCGCGCTTGCCCAGCGGCGCGAACTTACCGCCATCGACGACGTTCCGCGCCTCCGCCGCCGTGTTGACGTGGGGGACGACGATGCCCTGCGCCCCCCGGTCCAGCGTTCGGTAGATCAGGGCCTGATCGTTCCGGTTGACCCTGACGATCGAGGTCATCCCCCAGAGGTCGCAGGCCCTCGTGAGGTTGCCGAGGTCGGCCGCGTTGACGGGCCCGTGCTCTCCTTCCAGCCAGACGCCGTCGAAGCCCGTATTGCCGAAGGCGTCAATGTCGTCGGGATGGGTGAAACCGCTTGCGATACAGGCGATTCCGCCGTTGGCGAGTTTTCGTTTGACACGGTTCGGTCGTATGGTCAAGGGCGATTCTCCTCTTCGTGGGGCCAGACGGCGTATAAAGCCGGGCCCCCGTTCAGATCGAACGGGGGTTGCGGCCGAGATCGATGCTGACGGGCGCGTGGTCGGAAACGGTCAGTCCGGCCTCCCGGTGAACGGCTGCTTTGCGGAATCGTCCCGCGACGGCGGCGTTACCCAGCAGGTAGTCGATCCGCCACCCACGGTCGAGTTCCCGGGCGCGCCCGCGATTGGACCACCAGGAATAGGGCCCATGCACGTCTCCGAAATGTTGACGTACAAAGTCGTTCCATCCCGTAGCCAGCAGGTCGGTCATCCACTGCCTTTCGTGGGGCAGGAATCCTGAGTTCTTCTCGTTTCCCCTTGCGTAGAAGATGTCTTTTTCGGTGTGGGCAATGTTGAAGTCGCCTCCGAGGACCACGGGTTCGTCCCGTTGCGTGTAATCCTCGGCCCACGGCAGAAATCGCGCCATCCAAAGATCTTCCTTGATTTTCTGGCGATCTTCGCTGGATGAGCCCGAGGGCAGGTAGACGTTGACCATGCGGACGCCCTGTACCCGCGCCTGGAGGATCCGGCCTTCCGGATCGGACCCGTGGATACCGGTGCCGAGAACCTCGAACCGATGGCGGGACCAGATCGCAACCCCGGAATACCCCTTGCGTTCCGCGGGATGCCAGTGGACATGCCAGCCGCGCGGATTGATCCACTCGGCGGGCAGTTGTTCGGGGAGCGTCCGGATTTCCTGGAGGAGGAGTACGTCCGGAGCGATCCGATCGACGTGCCTGGCGAAGCCCTTTCTGAGCGCGGCGCGCAGGCCGTTCACGTTCCAGGTGGTTATTCGCATGGGCCGGGAGAAAGTGAAGCCGCTGTCGGATCGCCGCCGCCGACGGGCGTTGATTCAGACCAGGGCAGTGTCCATCCTGAACGTCTGTTCCTGCCGGGAGACGGTGATGCTGCCGTTACGGGGATTCAACACGACGTCGGCCGGGTCGCTGTCGATACCGAAGGCCACGGCGAACATGGCCGAACCGGACTCCAGCACGGTGTCGATTTTCAGGTATCCGACGTCCAGGCTCTCGGCGTCGGCGTGACCCGGTTTCAGGTCCTCGTGCCGGCCCATGTGAAACACCGCTGCCGACGGCGCCAACAGGCGCACGTTTACAACGGTATCTCCGTCGGCAAGCGCTGCCGAAGCCCCGGCTATTTCCGCCGTGTCCGAGAAGTGAATGCGGGACTCCATCCGGGTCGCATCCGTGACCTCGATCTCGTCTATAACGACAATAAGCGTCGGACGGAGGAAGAGGAAATGCCGGACGAAAGCCGTGAGCTTTTCGATGCCGTAGGCGGGGGCAATGGAAGCCCTGAGGTAATCGTGGGCGCCGGTGAATTCGGTCTCTTCCACGGTACCGACAAGGCGACGGTCGCCCGGCTGCCCCTGTCCGTCGAAGAGCGGCAGATTGTGACCGTGTGTCGCCTTGAAGATCCATTCGCCCGGGTCCCCGTAGCGGCCGATGCCGAGTTCGCGCACAACGGTCCTTTGCCCGGCGTGGACAATATAGTTCCCGACGTCCGCGTGGCCGTGGGGTTCTACGGTAGCGCCGATTTTCAACGCCATGATCGGGGCGTTCGGATCCTTCCATGATCCTCGCATCACGCACCAGCCGGCATCGGGAAAGTAGACGGACGGGTGGGGCGGGGCCGGCAGTTCGGGAACGGTATCGGTCGCATCCCAGAAGAGTTCCGCCAGTCTGATGGACGGCCGGCGGTCCGTGGTGACCCGATCGAAGTACGCGGCCGCCCGATTGCCGTATTCCTGCGCGAACTTGCGGAAGGCCATGCCGTCCGGAAAATGCTTGCCGCAGTCGGCGAAGTTGACCACGCGGTCGGGCGGGAGAAAGCAGTTGATGGGAAATTCGACCGTGTTTCTGAGTTTGGGATGATCGTACAGGTTGATCTGTCCGCAAGTGAGCCGCCTGAGCGCATCCGAAAACGGAAAGGAAGTAACGATTCCGTAGTTCCAGTACCCCGGACCCTCCTTCCACGAGCCGTCGTTCTGGATGCCGTCGTAGAATTTCGTGATGCGTTCAATACACTCCCGTATCACGCCGAGCATGGCTTCGCGAGGGCGGATCTCCGTCCTCAGATGGATGTGTCCCGCGTCGAGCATGGCCATGGCGCACAGGCCCATGTTGGATACGCACACGGAACACCAGTTGCTGTCGTACCGCGAAGCCCAGAAGTGGCGCTGCATGCCGCCGATGCAGTGGGCCAGGCCGCGCGCAAAGACCATGAACTCGAGCTCACGGCGCTGGTTTTCGGAAAGGGCGTCGTACAGCAGGTCGTAAGCCGCCGCGAAGCAGGCGCAGGTGTGGCTGCCGTCCAGGTCCAGAAGCATGAATTCGTGGACCGGGTGGACCCAGGAGGGCCAGCTCATCATTGAAGCGAGGCCTTCCCAGGCTTTTTCGAAGTAGGCCTGATCCTGGTCGACGGCGTAAGCCAGCACGTAGTCTTCAACGAGATTCCGCGCTTCGGCGGAAAGCCGGCTGTATGCCTCCCAGATGCCGTTCCGGTAGCTGTCCTCTCTCGGTGGCGGCGTTGGGAACGGGAGGTCGAGGTGAGCGTTCAACCGCTCCCGCGTCTGCGCGTATACGTCCGAATGGGAGCCGTCCAGGCAGAGCGCGCGCACCCGGTCGAGGTCCGACCTGTCGAAGTGCAGATAGGGATGTTCCAGAGTCTCAGGCATGAGACGTTTGACGTCGGGTACGGTCATGGAGACTCCCGATTGGCTGGAAGCGGGCAGGAAACACGGGTCGCCTACCTCGAGCCCGGTCCGTCGCGATATGGGATGTCAATATAGCGATCGGCAATTTGGGGGTCAAGCAGATGTCATGCAGGGACAGAGCACAAGCGTCGGCTATGCGCGCTTTCTGGCCAGCAGAACGCGTTCCGTACCGGTGAGATCGGAGACGGTCCGTTCATGGACGAACTCCGGCGATTTTTCCAGGAGATTCAACACGTCGGGAGCTGCGCCGTCGCCGACTTCCAGGGCCAGCCACCCACCCGTGCAGACGTGGTCCGGCGCCCGGTCGATAATCAAACGGTGGAAGGCGAGTCCATCCGGCCCGCCGTCGAGCGCGAGCGGGGGGTCGAAGCAGCGGACTTCGGGCTGAAGGGCCGGCAGATCGCGGGTGGCGATGTAGGGGGGATTGGAAACAACCGCGTGAAACACGGCACGTGTCCGGAATGCGGCGAAAAGATCAGCACAAACAAAGTCGATCCGGTGCCGTACTTCGTTGCGGAAGGCATTGCGGACCGCAAGCCGCATTGCTTTCGAGGAAACATCGGTCGCAACCAGGCGGCTCCCGGGAAGCGCGTGGGCAAGCGCCACGGCAACAGGACCGGCCCCGGTACCGACATCCAGAATCCGCGGCCTTGTTTGGCCATCCAGGCGGTCGACCAGCGATTCGACGAGAATTTCTGTTTCAGGACGGGGGATGAGCGCGTCGGGGCCGACGTAAAAAGGAAGGGAGAAAAACTCGGTTTCGCCAAGCAGATGCTGAAGCGGCACGCGTGCGCGCCGCTTTTGCACGAAATCCCGAATCCGTTCAACCTGCGCCGGCGAAAGTCGTCGACGCGGGTTCGCGAAGATGCCGGAACGGCTGGTTTTCAGGACGTGGGCAAGCAGCCACTCAACGTCGGTGCGCGGATCCGGTACGCCGGCATCCGCCAGGCTGCGCGTCAAAACGGCGAGGACATCGGAGGTGATGGGAAGCGAGGAGAATTCGGCCATGGCCTGCCCGTCTAACAGTCCGTTGGAAAAGTCGCTCTGCAGGCGAGGCCGCGCAACGCAGATTTTCGACCGCAATGGCCGGCCGCAGCCCGGATGGGCCTTTTCAACGGGCTGCCAAGCCCCGGGCCCTATCGTATCATGTGGACACCTGGGTATTCGGCTCGGCGTCTTTTATCTTCTCGGTATGGTCTGCCAGGCGCAGGGCCTTGATGAATTCGTCAAGATCGCCTTCGAGCGTCTCTTCGAGTTTGTGGAGCGTGAGCTTGATCCGGTGGTCCGTAACCCGGCCCTGGGGAAAATTGTACGTGCGGATCTTCGCGCTTCGGTCGCCCGTGCCGACCTGGGCCCTCCGGCTCCGGGAGGTCGTGTCCCGCTGGTCCTGAAGGGCGCGATCCAGGAGTCGCGCGCGGAGGACCTTCATCGCCCTGGCCTTGTTCTTGTGCTGGGACTTTTCGTCCTGGCACTGTACGATCAGTCCGGTGGGCAAATGGGTAATCCGAACGGCCGAATCGGTGGTATTGACACTCTGGCCTCCCGGCCCCGAGGAACGGTACACGTCAACCCTGATATCTTCGGGATTGACCTCGATATCCACGTCTTCCGCTTCGGGCAGTACGGCAACCGTGGAAGTGGATGTATGGATGCGCCCGCTGGACTCGGTCTCGGGTATGCGCTGTACGCGGTGTACGCCGCTTTCGTACTTCAGATTTCCGTAGACATCGCTTCCACCAACCGAGAAGATAACCTCCTTGAATCCGCCGATGCCGGTCGGATTGGCGCTGAGCAGTTCGGCCCGCCACCCCTTTGATTCGGAGTAACGGGAGTACATCCTGTACAGATCGGCGGCAAACAGCGCCGCCTCTTCGCCGCCGGCGCCGGCGCGGATCTCCACAATGGTGTTCTTGCTGTCGTTGGGATCCCGGGGGATCAGCAGGAACTGAAGTTTCCCGGTAAGCCGGGCTTCCTCGCGTTCGAGTTCGGCAAGCTCCTCCCGGGCGATTTCAACCAGTTCGGCGTCACTCGAGTCCCGGATGATCTCTCCGGCTTCCTCCAGGCCGGTTACAATCTTACGGTATTCGCGGTAACTGCTGACGATTTCTTCAAGACGGCGAAACTCCATGGTGAGTTCCCTGAACCTGCCGGGGTTGGCCGCGACGTCCGGCCGGGCCATCTCACTTCGGATCTCTTCAAATCGGTTTTCGACCTCTTCAAGTTGACCGAACATTCGATTTCCCTGTCAGTTTTTCCAATGGACGGCAGCATCCGGATATCTTCAGGTGAGACAACAAAAAAGGCGAAGCGGTACGCACGTCCCCCGGCGGGCGGACGATGCCGTTTCACCTTGTGTGACACATTTGATGGCTAATCTTCGGCGGTTGCCTTCGCGTCGGCCTGCTCTGGGACGTTCCCGGCATCTTCTTCGTCTATATTGTAACGCCGCCGGTATCGTTCCACCATGCCCGCTGTGTCCACCAGTCGCTGCTTGCCCGTGTAGAACGGATGGCAGTTGGAGCAGATGTCCACCCGCAGTCCGGGCACGGTCCCGTGCGTTTCCAGGGAATTCCCGCAGGCGCAGGTGATGGTGGTTTCGACGTATTCAGGATGAATATTCGGTTTCACGTGACGAATACCCTCAGATCCGGATGAATCGACGACAAAATCAGCCTCATAATATAGGTAAAACAGATTTCCCGCGCAAGAACTTAAAGGAAATTGGCGGGTCGGCGGGTCCTGACAGCCGCGCTTACAACTGCCTGTTCATTGAATCCAGGAAGGCCTCGTTGCTTCTGGTACCTGCCATCTTTTCCTTGAGGAACTCCATGGCTTCGAGGGCAGGCATCTGGTTGAGGAGTCGGCGCAGAATCCAGACCCGGTTGAGTTCCTTTTCGTCGAGCAGCAGTTCCTCTTTCCGGGTTCCTGAAAGGGTAACGTCGATAGCTGGATAGATGCGCCGGTTGCTCAGGCGCCGGTCCAGTTTCAATTCCATGTTGCCGGTACCCTTGAATTCCTCGAAAATGACCTCGTCCATACGGCTTCCGGTTTCAACGAGGGCAGTGGACAGGATGGTCAGACTGCCGCCTTCTTCGATGTTTCGCGCGGCGCCGAAGAATCGCTTGGGCCACTGCATGGCACTGGAGTCGAGGCCGCCGGTAAGGATGCGGCCGCTATGGGGAACGACGTTGTTATAGGCCCGGGCGAGGCGCGTGATGCTGTCCAGGAGAATGACGACGTCCTGTTGATGTTCCACCAGACGCTTGGCCTTTTCGATGACCATATCCGCCACCTGTACATGCCGGGTCGGGGGTTCGTCGAAGGTGGAACTGATGACTTCTCCGTTGACGGACCGCAGCATGTCGGTCACTTCCTCAGGTCGTTCGTCTATCAGGAGTACGATGAGATTGATTTCCGGGTGGTTCTCGGTGATTGCATTGGCTATTTTCTGCAGCAGCATGGTTTTGCCCGTAAAGGGCGGGGCTACAATCATGCCGCGCTGGCCCTTGCCGATCGGTGTCAGCAGATTCATGATTCGAGTTGAGAAGTCATTCGAATCGTATTCGAGTTTCATGCGCTGCCGCGGATGCAACGGCGTGAGGTTATCGAAGAGCGTTTTCTGTTTGGCCAGCTCCGGATCTTCGAAGTTTACGGCCTCAACCCGAATGAGCGCGAAATACTTCTCGTCGTTCTTGGGCGGGCGAATCTGACCGGAAATGGTGTCTCCCGTGCGGAGATTGAAGCGCTTGATCTGCGAATGTGAAACGTAGATGTCATCCGGGCCCGGGAGATAATTGTAATTGGGAGACCGCAGGAAACCGAAACCGTCTTCCAGGATTTCCAGAACGCCCTTGGCCAGAATCAGGCCGTTTTTGGCAGTCTGCGCTTGGATGATTGCGAAAATCAGTTCCTGTTTTCTCAGGCTGCCGTAGCTATGGATCTCGAGGGACTGGGCCAACCTTGCGAGTTCCGAAATGGTCATGTTCTGGAGTTCCAGTATTTCTACGCCACCTGCCCGCGGCGGCGCTTTCGGGACTGCCCTGGTCGTTTCGGTTGCCATTGGCGGATCCAATGTGTCGAAAATGCTGCGTGGGGGCTACAGGCGGCTTGTCTCTCAGGGACTGCGGCCGAACTTGGACAGGCGGAGGCAGCAGCGGAGAAACGGGTCGGACGTGTCTGACTAAAGGAGGCGAATCAGAGGAAGTTCGTGTAGCAAAGGATGCCTGAAGCGAGGAGTCGTCTGTATATGTGCGGTAAAAAAGTGGGAAGGAAGCGGGAGAATTACACTGAAAAAGTAAACCAAGAACACAGGGTTGTCAAGTTTTTTATTTATTTTTCCGTAAGATAGAGAAAATGCCGCCCGGTTGTATCGCAGGATTGGTACCCGAAGCAGGTGGTACGGATGGAGAATCGGACTTGCCTTTTAAGAGTGGACTGCATAGGTTACGAGAGTCACCCGGGGAGCCGACATGCCGAAATCCGCTTCGGAATACGCCGCGCTGCTCGAGGGCTTGAACGAAGGCGTGATTGCGTTCGACCGGCATCGCATCGTCGTGTTGGCCAACGGGGCATCGATTCGCCTTCTGGGACTGGCCGGACAGGCCGCGGTGGGGCGCGGGGCCGCCGAGCTGTTCGCCGCAAGCCCGGAACTGCTGAAGATTCTGGAGGCCGGGTTTCGTGGTTGCCTGTACCCGGAGCCGAGGGATCTGATGTTGCACCAGGGCGACGGCGGAATGCGTCGACTGGGCGCAACCACGTCGTACCTGAAAGCCGGTTCGAAACTGGGGCTGGTTCTGGTTGTACAGGACGTTTCCGCCCTGAAGCAGATGGAGTGGGAGACGTATCAGGTCGCGAAAATGAGCGCGCTCGGGCGCCTGGCCGCATCCGTCGCGCACGAGGTCCGGAATCCGCTGGGTGCGGTGGACATTCAGTTGCAGCTCCTGGAAGACGATCTTCGGGCGGTGGATGAGGGGGTGCGGAGCCGCATGGACCGCAGGCTCAAAATCGCCCAGATGGAGATGAAGCGGCTTGACCGGATCGTGCATAATTTTCTGAGGTTTTCCAGAACGCCGAGACTGGATCTGAAACGGGTCTGCCTGAACAACGTGGTACAGCATGTGTTCGATCTGGTCTCTCCGGAAGCCCGGGACCGGGGTATCCGGCTGGACCTGGATCTTCGTGACGGTCTTCCCACGGTGAGTGGAGACGATAGCCAGCTGGGCCAGGCCGTCCTGAACATAACGGTAAACGCATTCCAGGCGATGGAATCCGATGGGCAACTGCGCGCGCGAACGTGGTTGGATTCCGACGCCGGACATGTATGCCTGTCAATTTCGGATACCGGCTGCGGGATTCCGGACGAGGAGATCGATCGTATCTTCGAGTATTACTATACCACCCGCGACGAAGGTACCGGGCTCGGTCTCTCCATCGCCCAGCAGATTATCTATCAGCATCGTGGCCACATCGAGGTGAAGAGCGAAACAGGGAAGGGAACCGTGTTCAGGATTCATATGCCGATCGCCGGACAGACCGGTTAGCCTGCCTGCCGAAAGGTACCGGCGGTCGCGCCGGCGGAGTGAGATGAAAGCGAGAGACATCAGGGTCTTTGTGGCCGACGACGAGTACCACATATGTGAGGGGCTCAAGGAGTCGCTGACGAACGTCGGGTATTCGGTCGATGTTGCCTACGACGGCGAGGAGGCGGCCGAACGTCTGGATGCGCGGGTCTATCATGCGGCCATACTGGATCTCAAGATGCCGGTAATCGACGGCATCACCCTGTTGAAACGGCTGAAGAAAACCAGCCCCGACACCGGCGTCATCATTATCACCGCCTTCGGCGAGGTCTCCACGGCGGTCGACGCCATGCGACTGGGCGCGTATGATTACCTGGCGAAGCCGGTGGACCTCAAGCGGCTTCATCTGTCCCTGCAACACCTCCTGGAACATCAGGCGCTGGTTGCCGAGAACAAGGAACTCCGGGCCTGGCTGGGTTCGACGGAGGCCTTCGGTCAGATCGTGAACCGGAGCGCCGCCATGCAGCATGTCTGCGACACGCTGGCGCAGGCGGCGATAACCGATGTGCCCGTACTGGTAATGGGCGATACCGGCACGGGCAAGGAGCTTGTCGCCCGGGCCGTCCACCAGCGTAGCAGCCGCAACACGGGGCCGCTTGTCGCGGTTAATTGCGGAGCCGTTCCGGAGACATTGTTCGAGCGAGAGTTGTTCGGCCACGTCAGGGGTGCATTTACGGGCGCCCACGCTGACAAACCGGGACGTTTCGCAGCCGCCGAGGGCGGCACGCTGTTCCTCGACGAAGTCGGCGAGATTCCGCTGGCGAATCAGGTGGATCTCCTGCGCGTTCTGGAGGAAAAGATATATACGCCCGTTGGCAGCAACGAATCGAGAAAGGCTGACGTGCGAATCATCTTTGCCACGAACAGAAATCTGGATCTGGAAGTCAGGGAGGGTCGATTCCGCGAAGATCTGTTTTACAGGATCAACGTCGTACCCATTCGGCTGCCGCAACTGATGGATCGCAAGGACGATATTCCATTGCTTGTGGAGACGTTCATGGATGAACTCTGCGCGGTTCATCAGAAATCCAGGAAACGATTCACCCCGGACGCGATGCGGATGATTCTGAATTACGCCTGGCCGGGCAACGTCCGGGAACTGAAGAATACGGTGGAGCGTATCGTGGTGACGTGTCCGGAAACCCGTGTCGGCCCCAAACGGCTGCCCACGGCCATCCGCGCGATCGCGCCGGTCCGGAAGGAGCTTGTTGTTCCGTTGAATTCCTCCATCGAGGAAGCGGAACGCCTGTTGATAGAGAACACGCTGGCCCACGTGACCTCCAACCGGAAGGAAGCAGCCCGAATTCTGGGTATCAGTGTGCGTGCGCTGCAATACAAGATCAAGAAATACAATCTGGGTTCCTGAGAAGCTGTCTTAAAAACCCCAGCGGTCTTCGCGCGGCTGCAAAAGCGTCGGTCTACGTTGGGCAAATCCACCCGTATAGCCAAATATGGGCGAATTTGCCCGCCTTGACCGACCCATTTTCGCTCGCGCTCGGGACTCACCGGGAATTTTAAAACAACTTCTGAGTATCGGCACCATTGGCGTGTTCGGAGCCCCGAATGGCTCCGGGCTGCAATTTTTGCGCAATTTGCGCGGGATCGAGTGCAAATATTGCGCCAGCAGGGACACGGGGATGGATATTTTACGCCCGGCGACAGGGATCGTCGGGCGTAAGTTTATTTATAATAAGCACCTGTACAATACTGGCGAAAGTTGGCATTAAAGTTGCTTATAAATAGGGAGACAGTTCTATCGGATTCGCTGATACGTCTGAAAATCGTCGTGTGGCGCTGTTTTTCAGCGTCATTCAATGGCAGGATGCCAATCTGGCAACGTGCGTTCATCGCTCGCCTGCTGCAATAATTGCACATTAACAGTTGACTGATTCCGGGAAATCCGCACGCGTCAAACCGAACGCGTACCCGGAATGAGCAGAATCCCGGAATTCCCGGTTACAGATATGGCGCTGTCAAAGTTCCACTACAGCAGTGAATGGGAAACGGACCTGAGCGGAGTGGTCGGTTTCCACCCCGCGACGATGGTCCGGAACCTGGAACCCCGGGATCGGATGGGCGCAATCAAAGCCCTCGTGGACCGTTTGCACGGCTCGGGTTACGTGACGGACAGTCTGCGGTTTCTGCAATCGGTTCTGGACAGGGAAGACCTCGAAAGCACCGCAGTCGGAAACGGGATTGCGTTTCCCCACGCACGTTGTGGTTCTGCCAGGCACCTCGGTATGGCGCTGGGCATTTCAAATCACGGTGTGGACTTTCACTCGGATACGCATCCTGAGCCGGTTCAGCTGATTTGCCTCGTTGCCGTGCCCTCGGAGGGCGACATAAGATACCTGCCGCTTCTCGGCTATTTATGCCGTCTCTTCCACGAGGATTTCACCGAGACTTTTCTGGAGTCCCGCACCGCAGCGGAGATGAATAGACTCTTGCTGCGGCAGATGCGTCTGCACGGGGCTCTGCCGGAGGCGTGCATGGAGCACGTCCCGGCGACCTAGAAGCTGTCTTAAAATTCCCAGCGGTCTTCGCGCGGCTGCAAAAGCGCCGGTCGGCGTTGGTCAAATCCGCCCGTATAGACAAATATGGGCGAATTTGCCCGCCTTGACCGCCACTTTTTCGTTCGCGCTCGGGAACTCACCGGTAATTTTAAAACAGCTTCTTAGACTCGCGAAACGCACACTGATTTTCCGGAGGTTGGAAACGTGGCTGGAATAATGATTCAGGACAGCGAGTCTCTTGATCTCTACCTGAGGGACATTGCTTCTTCGGAACCGCTTTCCGCAGAGACCGAGATCGCACTCGCGCACCGGATACGAAAGGGAGACCAGAAGGCCAGAGACAGGCTGGTTGCTTCGAATCTCCGATTCGTGGTCAGCGTTGCCAGGGAATACCAGAACCACGGGGTGCCGTTGGCCGACCTCATCAGTGCTGGAAACATGGGTCTGATGACGGCCGCCGAACGATTTGACGGTACGCGGGGATTCAAATTCATATCCTACGCGGTCTGGTGGATACGTCAGGCCATACATCAAAGCCTGGCGCAGGATTCGCGCGTGGTAAGGCTGCCCATCAACCGCATCGATCTGTTGCACAATATCGCCAAGGTTTCGCGGGAGATTCGACAGACCGAGGAGGCCGACCCCGATCCGGAGACGATTGCCGAAAAACTCGGCGTTTCCGTGGACATGGTACAGGATACGCTTCTCAGAGCGCGCGACGTCTGGTCGCTCGATGCGTCTTTCAAAGACGACGACGACCACAGCCTTCTGCATATCCTGCCGGATAGTTCTCAGAAGGCGCCGGACCTCGAAGTGGTCGACGAGTCGGTCAAGGACCAGGTGAAGATGGTCCTTGAAACGCTCGACGCCCGGGAAGCGGAAGTATTGCGGCTTTATTTCGGGTTGGGCGACGAAGAAGCGATGACGCTGGAAGAAATCGGCACCAGGTTCAGTCTTACGCGGGAACGGGTCCGGCAGATCAAGGAAAAGGCCCTCCGGCGACTGCGGCATCCGCGCCGCCGGCTGCAACTCGAGCCGCTGATGGAGTCGGCGTAAGGACCCTGAAGGCCGTTTGTCCGGGTGCCTGTTTTTCCTCCACCGGCCGCGGAATCGTGCAGACTCGAATGGTGAAATCCAGGGGGCGGAGACGAAAGTTGATCTCCGCCCGTTTTTTATTGCTTGCGCCTGGCGTTGGCCGGATGCGGTGCAGATGCGGAAAACCTTGACAGGAACCCGGTTGCAACACGTCTCGTTGCGGCAATTTGACCGATAATTCGACAGCAGAACCGTCTTTTTGCGTCATTCTGGATCGGCGCACTTGACAAAATCCCACAATCGGCCCTATATTCAGGGCAAATTCCAGAAAGGGGGTGAATTGCCATGTCGAACAGGACCGATCTAGTCGATGCCATCGCAAATCAGGCCGGTCTGTCAAAAAGGAATGCCGAAGCCGCACTGCGGGTCGTTCTGAACGAAATCGCCGATTCGCTCAAAAGCGGTGATCGCGTCGCCATATCCGGGTTCGGGACGTTTTCGGTCGGAACGAGAGCCGCACGTACCGGTCGAAATCCTCAGACGGGTGAGTCAATTCAGATTTCCGCGGGTAAGACCGTTCGTTTCAAAGCTGGCAAGGCGCTTAAAGACGCTGTCAACTAGCCGACATATCGCCAATTCTGCATCCAGAGCCTCGAGAGCAACACACGATCGGGGCTTTTTTTCTTGACAGCGCGAATCCCGGGAAATATACTGTTTCGCGCGTCGCAGGTTTTCGACCGCAAGGGCCGGCCGTAGCCCGGATGGGCTTTTTCGACGGGCTGTTATGGAGACACGAATGAATCGCCGAATGATGTTCGCGGTATTGACGGTGTGCGCGGTGATAACACTTGGCTGCAGTGACCGCCTGGCGCACATGCAGGAGCAGCTTGCAGGCAAGTGGGAGCTCGAGTCACGAACCCTGCCCGACGGTACGGTACTTCGAAAACCCGAGATTTCGGGAGTATTTTCGTGGCAACCGATCGATTCAAGAAAAGCCCACGTGACGCTGAATATGCTGGTGGACTCGGGCGGCGAAAAACCCAGGACGTTCGATTTTGCCGCAAGCAAATACGAGATCTCGACCTCCGCCATCACGCGTTCCAGATATCTGCTCATCCGGCAGGGCTACCGCTCGTCATTCGACGCGCCGATTACGATCTATCATAAGGCGAAGGTCGAAAAGGGTAAGATTACGCTGGAAGACGGGATGATTCGCATCACGCACGAACGGGGGTACAGCGAGGAGTTCCGCGGCGATCAGATGGTGGCGTCTTTCCCGGACGTATTTGTGGACAGATGGAAGCGGGTGCGGTAACGCGCGGGCGGCGAACTGAAACCCTGTCGCTGGCAGGCGCCGACACGAAAAGGGCCGGACAATTCTCCGAGCCTTTTTTTTGTCGGTACAACCTTCGAGGCGGACATATCGACAATGCCGAGCCCGCAAGGAGACAGAATATGGCGAGATTCTTTGAGCCGCTGAAAAACCACGAAATCAGAAAGATGCCGGAGCGAAAGGCGTCCTTCTGGAAGCTGGCCGGTCCGGGCGCGGTCCTGGTGGGACTTTCCATCGGTGCGGGCGAGATCGTCATCTGGCCGCGGATCGTTGCCGAATACGGCGCCAGTATGGTTTGGGCGGCCTGCGTCGGCATCTTCCTGCAACTCTGGATCAACTTCGAAGTGGGACGGTGGACGATTGCCACCGGTGAAACGGTTTATACGGGATACAGCCGGGTATGGCGCGGATTTGCGCCCATATTCGTTCTGTTGACGATATTCAGCTGGATCGCACCGGGGTGGGGGCGGGCATCCGGGCTGGCCCTGAAGGCGCTGCTGGCCGGGCCGCATGGCTGGGGCTCGGATACGTTCTGGACGATCATTACCTTCGCGGGCGTGGCCCTGATTCTCTTCGGTCCGAAGTTGATCTACCAGTCCGTCGAGCGGAGTATCGAATTGCTCGTTGTGGTGGTCACTGTCGGACTGATCGCGGTCGCGTACGCCGTCGGTTCGGCGGAAACATGGGCATCGCTCGGCAGAGGGATTGCCAATGTCGGTTACATCGATCCGGGAATGAGCGTCAAGGCGATGTTCATCGCGCTTGTATTCGCAGGCGCCGGAGGTACGGCCAATCTCTTCTACACGTTCTACCTGCGCGACAAGCATGTGGGGATGGGCGCGCATCTGCCCCGGATGCGGAATCCGCTTCGAGGCCGCACCGAGGCGATGCCCTCTACGGGATTCCGGTTTGAGGAGACGGAAGAGGATATCCGCCGTTTCAGGAGCTGGTTCAACTATGTGAAGAAGGATCAGATGCTGTTTTTCTGGGCGCTGAATTCCGTAACCATTCTGCTTTTCATATTCGGCGCACTTGCGGTATTGCACCCCAATGGTATCGTCCCTGCGAAGGGCACGCTGATCTGGGACGAAGCAGCGGTTCTGGCAACGGTCTGGGGCGAGACGGGCAGGTATGTCTTTCTGATTGTGGGCCTGGCCACGCTGTTCAGCACGCAGCTTGCTCTGGTCGACGGGGTGTCCCGATCCATCGCCGACATCATCTACACCAACTTCACAGTGGCGCGAAAGCGGGATCTCAGCTGGTGGTACCTGGTCGTTGCGGCGACGTGGATTGTGGCCGGGTGTGTGATCACCTATGTGATGGAAGCCCGTGGCGTGAGTGAACTGGGCTTCCTGTTCAACGCGGCGTATATTGGCGGGTTCGCCATGGCGCTGTATACCCCCCTGACGCTCTATATCAATCATCGTCATCTGCCCGCGGCCGCCCGTCCGGGATGGCTGTGCACCGGAATGATGTCGGTCGCATCGGTCGTCTATATCGCATTTGCCGTGGCGTGTGTGATCTGGGAGTTGGGGCGGATGTGATTGACCTCGCTTGAGAAGGCTTCAATTATGTCCTCTGACGGCAAGGTCTTCCGCGTGGCGCTGACCGCCGACTTTTACGATTCGGAGGGGACGTGCAAGTTCAGGGATATGGGCCTGGCGTTATTTGACAGCCATGACCATATTCAAACGTCGATATTCGGGGCGCATCGTCCGGAGATCGGCGCTGAGCAGGTGGCGGACGTACAGGGCGTGGTCGTACTGACGCCCTCGGTGACTGCCGAGACCGTCTCGGAGTCGGAAGACCTGCTGGCCATCGGGCGCTTCGGAGTGGGGTACGACTCGGTTGACGTCGGCGCCTGTACTGAGGCCGACGTCGTCGTATTCATCACGGCCGGTGCGGTCGACCGTTCCGTCGCCGAGGCGACGGTGGGCTGGATGATTGGGCTGACGCACCATATGCGCGTCAAAGACCGCCTGGTGCGTACCGGGGCGTGGGATGCACGGACCCGATTCATGGGTAGCGAGTTGAGAGACCGTACGTTCGGGGCTGTGGGGCTGGGCGGAATCGCGCGGGAGACGGTTCGGCTGCTGGGTTCGTTCGGGATGAATCGGCCCCTTGCATTCGACCCGTACGTCGATCCTGCCGTGGCCGGTAAGCTGGGAGTGGCCCTGGTGTCGCTTGAGGAGCTGATGGCGGCGTCGGATTTCGTGTCCATCCATTGTCCGCTGACCCGGGAGACGGAGGGGCTGATCGGCCGGCCGGAACTGTCCGCGATGAAACGGGGCGCCTATCTGATCAATACGGCCAGGGGTGGAATCGTGGATGAGGATGCACTGTACGACGCCCTCGAGACGGGCGAAATAGCCGGCGCGGCGCTGGATTGTTTCGCCGTGGAACCCGTAACGGAGCCGCAGCGGTTCGGCAGGTTCGACAATGTTCTGCTTGCGCCGCATTCGGTGGCCTGGACGGACGAACTGTTTCGTGACATCGGACTTTCGGCCTGCCGGAGTATGGTGGACCTGTCGCTCGGGACCCGCCCCCGGGGCGTGGTCAATCCGGAAGTTTTCCAACGAAGGGGATTTCAGGAGAAGTGGTCGCGGCTCCAATGCGGACGGACTCCAGGCCTGCAGGGCAACCGCACGGCTTGATGAAACCGAAAGCCCATGCCGGAAACGGGGGTGGCGCGTGGCTGACGTAATCAGGATTCATCCGGAAAACAGAAAGATCTTCGACTATCGGGGGCACCCGCTCGTACTGCTCTGTGCGACCGAACACTACGGGGCGGTGATCAACCGGCCGTTTCGGTTCGAACGGTATCTGAAGGACGCGGTTGAACGGGGGCAGACGCTGACCCGGCTGTTTACGCTGTTCAGAGAGCTGCAGACGCCTGTCAACCCGTACTCGACCTGCAAGCCCGAATCACCGGATTTCATCGCGCCCTTCGAACGGACAGGGCCGGGAAACGCGCTGGACGGTCAGCCGCGGTACGATCTTTCGCGCTGGAATGCCGAGTATTTCGACCGGTTGCACGCGTTCCTTTCTCTCGCGGAGTCGTACGGCATCGTCGTTGAGGTGGTGCTCTTCAGCAACACCTACAAAGACGAGGTCTGGGCGCTCAATCCGTTGAATCCGGCCAATAACAAGACAATGGAAACCCCGGATCCGCCGGTACCCTGGCAGGAGTATATGACCTGCCGCCGGAAGGACCTGCTGGACTGGCAGCGCGCGCACGTACGGCGTATCGTGGAGGAAACCAACCGGTACGGGAACGTGATCTACGAGATCTGCAACGAACCGTGTTATTTCCCCGATACGGAAGGTCTGCCCGGATCGGAGGAGGTGAACGGCTGGCAGTCGCAGTTCATCGCGCAGATCCGCGAGATTGAAAGCGGGATGCCGAACCGGCACCTGATCGCCGGACAGGAAGCGATGACGATCAGGCCGTTCGATCAGCCCTCCGACGGGTCGTTCGAGTCAATGGATTTCGACGTGGTGAATATTCACCCGCTGCCAAATACCCTGTGCGACGGTCGCAGTTATGATCTCGGCGACTTCATGTCCAAGCAGCTCAAATTGCGGCCGCTGCGTGATTTTACCCTCGCCACCTACGGACGTTCGAAACCGCTGAATCACGACGAAGACAATATCGCAACCCAGTACAAGGAAGAGGAAGGATGGACCGTGCACCGCAAGCGCGCCTGGACTGCGCTGTTTTCCGGCGCCCATTATGATATGATCGACTTCTCGATCGTGCCGTACCTCGAGGCGGGAACGCCCGAATCGCGCAACGGGATTCGGCGGTGGATGGGCAATCTGTCCGCGTTTGTCCATTCGATCGATCTGGTCAGGGCGCGCCCGGTCATGCCGGGTTGGCTTCAGGAACGCCCCGAACATACGCTGGAATCGGTGTTCGCGGTTGCGGGCGAAGACTATTGCATCTATCTGGCCGACGCCCGCGAACGGGAGGAGGCCGGGTGCGGCGATCCAATCGCGGGAAGGCTTTGCTTCGACCTGCCGCCCGGAGCGTTCGAGATGTCCTGTTTTTCTCCTTCAGGCGGCGTTTATTCTCCACGTGTCCCTCTTGGCGGGGGTGAATCGCGCCGGGTGGTCTTGCAGGCGTTTCGGCACGACGTAGTCATACGGATCACGAGAGTGGAATGACCCATGGGACGCATGGAAGGACAGGTTGCCTGGGTAAGCGGGGGCGCATCCGGAATGGGCGAGGCCACGGCCGAACTTTTCGCCGCCGAGGGCGCCCGGGTGGCCGTTGCCGACGTGCAGGAAGAACGCGGTCGCCAGGTGGTGGACCGAATTGTGGATCACGGCGGGGACGCGATCTTCGTGATGTGCGACGTAGCGCGGGAAGAACAGGTGAGGGGCTCGATCGAAGGGACCGTGGAGCGTTTCGGGACGTTGCAGACCGTTGTCAATTGTGCGGGAATCGTTCACGTCGGGTGTCTCCACGAATATTCCGAAGAGGATTGGGACCGGCTGATGGACGTCAACCTCAAGTCGATTTTCCTTTCCCTCAAATACGCCATCCCTCACCTCCGGGAGCATCGGCGAAGCTATATGGCGAATGTCGGATCGGTGGGCAGCTTTATCGGTCAGGCCGGCACGCCCGCGTATACCGCGTCCAAGCACGCCGTGCTGGGATTGAGCCGTTCGATCGCGCTGGACTACGCCCGGGACGGACTGCGCTGCAACTGTATCTGCCCGGGCATAACGGATACACCCATGCTGAGGTACCATCTGAATACGACACCTGACCCGGAGGCCACGCTGACGCAGCGCCTGCGGCGCGTCCCGACCGGGGCCGTCATCAGACCTGAGGACGTCGCACGGGCGGCGGTCTACTTCTGCTCAGAGACGTCCGCGGGGATTACCGGCACGTCCCTGGTGGTCGATGGCGGGTATATCGCCGCGGCCGAGTGGGAGACGTCGGGGCCAACACGATTTAAGGAGGGGCCGTGAACCTGAGACTGGCATGCTCGGACTTTACCTTTCCCCTGCTTCCGCACGAAGACGCGCTTCAACTGGTCTCCATGCTGGGTTTCGAGGGCGTGGATATCGGACTCTTCGAAGAGAGGTCGCACCTGTGGCCTTCGCGCGAGTTCGACAATGTGCCGCGTTCCGCCCGCACGCTGAAGAAGAAACTGGACGACGTGGGGCTCGAGCCGGCCGATGTGTTTCTGCAGACGGCGATGGATTTCGTGCCCTATGCGATCAATCATCCGCAGCACGCCCGGCGCCGGAAGGCGCGGGACTGGTATTTGAAGACGCTGGAGTACGCCGCCGGGTGCGGGTGCGCGCACGTAACCGCGCTGCCGGGCGTTCACTTCCCCGGTGAGACGCGCGCTGACTCGTTCAGCCGCGCCGTCGATGAATTGAACTGGCGTGTGGCGCAGGCGAAGGAATGCGGCATTGTATTCGGCGTTGAGGCTCACGTCGGTTCCCTGGTTCCGCGGCCGAAATCAGCCGAACGTCTCGTCCAGGATGTTCCCGGCCTGACGTTGACGCTGGATTATACGCACTTCACGAAAATCGGCCTGCCGGATTCGGACGTGGAACCCCTTATGCAGCACGCAAGCCACTTCCACGCACGCGGTGCGCGGCGGGGGCGGCTGCAGACGTCTTTCGATCACAATGTCATCGACTACCGGCGGGTCGTCGAAGTGATGCGGGAAAGTGGATATCGCGGTTGGCTCGGCGTCGAATACATCTGGATCGACTGGGAGCATTGCAACGAGTGCGACACCGTATCGGAATCCGTGAGGTTTCGGGATTTCTTCAGATCGATGGAGTGAGCGACGAATCAGTATGGTGTTGACGGAGGACGTTGCGAAACGAAACGGCTCTAACAAGAAGCTTGCGACAGATGTTCAGCACGCTTTCATTGGGATCGGGATGAATCCTGTGCGAGTTTCGGCACTCGAATTGATGGTCGGATAGTCTGTAGATCGGGACCCTATTGACAAGTTCGGAAATCGAGAGTATATTTGATTGAACACGATTTCGCCAAGGATCGTGCCATCCACCATATCAGATTGTTTTTATTTTATTTATAGGAGATACATCATGGCACGTAGAGGTGTAAACAAAGTGATTCTGATCGGCAACGTCGGAGCGGATCCGGAGCTGCGATATACACCCAGCGGAACCGCCGTCACGAACTTCAACATCGCCACGAATGAGAGCTGGACGGACAACTCGGGCGAACGTCATGAGCGAACGGAATGGCATCGCATCGTCGTGTGGCGGCGGCTGGCGGAGATCTGCAATCAGTATCTGCGGAAGGGCAGCAGGGTCTACATCGAAGGGAGCCTGCAGACCCGCAGCTGGGAGGCGCAGGACGGACAGAAGCGGTATACGACCGAGGTCGTCGCAAGAGATATGCAGATGCTGGACTCCCGGGGAGAATTCGATTCCGGGGGGAACGACTCGCAGGGTCCCGGTCAACCGAACGAAGGGGCGCGTGACGCGCGTTCGGGGTCCCCGGAAAACGGAGCCGGACCGGCTACCGGGTCGGGCGGGTCGGGCCCGCCGCCCTTCGGCGCCGACGACGACGATCTCCCCTTCTGAGAAGCTGTCTTAAAATTCCCAGCGGTCTTCGCACGGCTGCAAAAGCGCCGGTCGGCGTTGGTCAAATCCACCCAAGAGTGGCGAGGGGCGCGCAGCCACGATACATTAGTATGTGGGCGGATTTTCCCGTCGGCGCTGCGCGCCCCTCGCGCCTCATAACCGCCGCTTTTTCGCTCGCGCTCGGGAACTCACCGGTAATTTTAAAACAACTTCTGAGCGTGAGGTTGTCGACGGCGCGAATCGTACAGGATGATCCGAGGTCACGGGGCTGCGAATTCTTTTTGCAGCCCCGTGTGCTGTACGTACATTGAGGCGTTTCGGCGGCCGTGATGAGGACCGCACGCGGCCGGCAGTCGGTTAACCGGTGGTCTAGAAGGGATTGGCATCGGGTGCGGTCATGTTGAGATCTATCGCGTTTTTTTCCGGCGCGGCGCTCATGGCACTGGAAATCGTGGGCAGCCGGGTGCTCGCGCCGTATTTCGGCAGTTCCGTCTTCGTCTGGGGCAGCCTGATTGCGGTGGTACTGGCCGCGCTCTGTCTGGGCGCGTACACGGGGGGCAGGCTGGCGGACCGTATGCCTACGGGGCGGCCACTTGCCGCATTGATGGGCATGGCCGGGCTGATGGCGATTGTGATGCCGTGGGTGGCGGCGGCGGTCAATCGGGCGGTCTTCCTGATGAATCTGGGCCCCCGGGGCGGCCCTTTGCTTGCTTCGATCGTTCTGTTCACGATTCCGGGGGTGGCGTTGGGCGCCGTCACGCCCTTTGTCGTCCGGCTGCTGGCTGACCGCGTCGACCGGATCGGGGGCGTTGCGGGGACGGTATCGGCATTGTCCGCGGCGGGCAGCATCGCGGGGACGCTGGGAACGGCGTTCTATCTGATACCCGCCATGGGCGTGAGGCAAATTCTGCATCTCATCGGTGCGGTGCTTCTGGTCTTGTCGGCGATGGCGCTGTGGTGCGCGCACAAGGGCACGGCGCCGGACGGGGACCCGCCGTAGTGCGTCCTCCGGCGGGCGAGGCAGTGGGAAGTTGAGAATCGTCACCATATAGTGCAGACCTGCAGCGGCTCATTGGCGGGCGGGACACGCTGCCGGCGGCACTCCGTGAGGTCTGAGATTGAAAGGACTGGTTGTCAATCGATTCTCGTTCAGTTCTGCGCCATCGATCCTCCTGGTTCTGGTTTTCGCGGCCTGCGAAGTCCGGCCGGAAATACCGAAGCACGAACGACTGGTCTACGTCCACGATTCCCTGTACAATCACATCGTCGTTTCCGAAGACGACGAAGCCCGGTACCTTCGGTTCGGGTACGGAGCAAAACAGAGCGCACTGACCCTTGGAAACCCCACGTCGTTGCGCGTGCCCTACACGGCGTACCTTGCGCTCGGAATGGTATTCGGAAATCCGGAGCGTGCGCTGATGATCGGACTTGCCGGCGGGTCGGTAGCCCGATTCATACGGTCCGCAAGCCCGGACGTCGCCCTGGACGTGGTGGAACTCGACCCCGACGTGGTCCGCGTGGCAAAACGGTATTTCGGCGTCGACGAGGACGGCGGCCTGAGGATCCACGTCGACGACGGCCGGATGTTCGTCAAACGAACGGCAGACCGTTACGACTGGGTGGTTCTGGATGCATTTCATGCCGACTCCATGCCGCACCATATGGCAACGGCGGAGTTCTTCGATGAAGTCAAGGGAATACTCACGCCCCGCGGCGTCGTGACGGTGAACGTGGCGCCGCTCGGGCCCGGCGTATTGTACCTGTCGATTATTCGTACATTGACGCGGGTGTTTCCACAGGTGTACCTGTTCCAGGTACCGGAGCGCAGCAATATCGTGGCCGTGGCCACGCTGGATGGTTCCCGGCTCGACGGCAAACAGATCGCACGGGCGATTCGCGTGTTGAAGGAAAGGGCGGGCGACGCGCTGGACTTGCTGGTCCCCGCGACCCCTTATGGAAATCAGAAGCCCCTGGTCCGCGGCGTTCCGGTGCTGACCGACGACTATGCGCCCGTGGACTGGCTGCGATACCGGCAGACGCCCGCGGCGGGGATCAGATAGACGCGGCATCGGGCGTTGACGCGGCGCGAGGTCCGCTGGGAATTTGAAAACAGCTTCCTCATCGGAAGGAGATACGCAATGGCGGAGGTATGGAAACCGGAACCGGAGTTGCTGGCGTCGCTGGATGCGGCAGTACCGCAAATCCTGGCGTCACAGAAGGAGAACGGGCAGTTCGGTGCGGAGCCGTGGGTCTGCGGAGACCAGAACGTGATTTTTCCTCTTGCCGCGGCGTGGCACCTTGGGGAAAGCAGATTTCACGGCGATGAAGAGGTCCTTGCCGCGATCGTTCGCGGGGGGGACGCGCTGATCGACGCCCAGGACGAACAGGGAAAGTGGACGTTTCTGAAAAAGGACTATTCGGAGTGGGGGCAGATCTACATGCCCTGGACCTACAGCCGATGGATTCGTGCGTATCAGCTGGTTCAGGAAGCCATGCAGGGCGACGCGCGCGCCAGATGGGACCCGGCCCTGCTGATGGGGTTCGACGGTATTTCGAAGACCTGCCTGGCCCATGTTCACAATATCCCCGCACATCACGCGATGGCCCTGTTTTGCGCGGGCACGGTGTTCGGACGCGACGACTGGCGTGCGCAGTCGCGAGCGTTTATGGCGAAGGTTGCGCAAGCGCAGTCGCCGCAAGGCTGGTGGCCGGAGCACAACGGACCTGTCGTGGCCTATAACTTCGTGTATTCGGACTCGCTGGGGATTTACTACGGGATGTCGGGCGACGAGGCGGTGTTGCCCGCGCTTGAACGCGCCGCCGCCTACCACGCGAGTCTGACCTATCCCGACGGCAGTACCGTTGAGACCGTGGACGGCCGCAACCCCTACCATGGCGGCGTTCACGATGGCAATCCCGGGTTCAGCCATACGGCCGCGGGCAGAGGGTATCTGGCGCAGCAGCACCGGCTGTTGCTGGCGGAGGGTACCGGGTTCGCTTCGGACTACGCGGCCAGTCTGTTGCTATATGGCGGCCGCGGAGAGGCGGTTGAGACGGCTGCGGGAAAGGAACGGCATGTCTTCCGAATGGGAGACGAGGCGACCGCGGTCAGGAACGGTCCGTGGTTCGTCTGTCTTTCGGCCTTCGTTGTCGATTTCCCGCAGAATCGTTGGGGCCAGGACAGGCAGAACTTCGTCAGCGTGTTTCACGACAGGGCGGGTCTGGTCGTGGGCGGCGGAAACACAAAGCTGCAGCCGCTTTGGAGTTGCTTCACGGTGGGGGACAAGACGCTTCTGTCGCACACGCCGGGGGACGAAGACCCGGACTTCGACGTCCCCGAGGGATTGATCCACGTGCCGGACGAGCTCTCGTACGACTCAGGCGAGGACGGCGGCCGGCTGCGGATGCGCTACGGTGAGGAAACCTGCGGTATAGACGCGAGGGTCGCGTCGGATACCGAATTGACGCTCGTGTACACCGCAACGGGGAATTCAGGTCTGCCGGTGGACGGACACGTGACGCTTATTCCGCACCTGGACGGGGAGGTGCGTTTCGCATCGGGAACGACGGTGGCGCTGGGCGATTCGAAGGCGGAGTGGGCCGGCGAAGCCTGGATGCAACACGCCGGCTGGCGCCTGCACCTGCCGCCCGGAAGTCGCGTGGTCTGGCCGGCATTGCCACATAATCCCTACCGGAAGGCGGGCGACTCAAACATCGAAGAAGCGCGCCTGGTCGTGGTTTTGCCGTTCTCGGCCGAAGCGGACCGGCATGAGTTGAGGCTGTCGGTCGCGTAGCGACGCTCCGGGCACGTTTCGAGTGGTTTACGCGAATGATCTGCGGCGTTGAAGGCGGGTGGTTCAGGGTACGCGTCGACCTGCCGCGCGACGTATCGGAAACGGTGTCCGAATTGCTGTTTGGTCTTGGGAGCTGCGGGGTGCAGGTGCAGGATGGTGCGGCTTCCGGCACGACAGGGCTTACGGCATACTTTCCGGTTGAACGAGAAAGCGGCCGCGTGGTATCCGGCCTTTGGAGCGGGCTGAGTGCGCATGCAGTTGATCTGAGAACCGTACGCGTGGAAGTGGCTGAGGTCCCTTCGGAGGATTGGGCCTCGTCCTGGAAGTCCCGTTTCAAGCCCGTCTACGCGAGTCCCGCCATTGTGGTTTGTCCGCCATGGGAACCTGTCGACGATCCTGAATGCGGATTCAGTCTGGTCATTGAGCCAAAGACGGCTTTCGGAACCGGCCAGCACGAGACGACCCGGTTGGCCCTGAAGATGATGCATGCCATCGTAAATCCGGGCGATATCGTGCTGGACGTGGGCACCGGATCGGGGATCCTGAGCCTCGCAGCCGCCAGGTGCAACGCCGCGCGGGTGACGGGTATCGATAGCGATGCGCTGGCCATCGAGAATGCCCGCGCGAATATGCGCCTGAACGGGAATCCCGGCAACGTGGTTTTTCGGCGGGGAACCATTGAATGCGTAACCGGAGAATTCGACGTCGTGGTCGCCAACATCGACGCGCGCACACTCGTCGGTATTCTGCCTGCGCTGGCGTCACGTGTGGCGGCGACGGGAAATCTGGTCCTCGGAGGCGTACAGGTGCAGGAGCAGGCCGCGCTCTTGAAGGCGGTACGCGCGGCCGGACTCCATGCAGCGGAGGTCGCTGAGCAGAACGGGTGGCTGGGTGTGCGGGCCGCCCGGACAATCGAGGCTGACGACGGCGAATCGAACGTCGCGGCGGCATGAAATCGCGCGCACGGCTCGCGCGTCCGGAGGGGGCGGAAGGCCTATTCGCCGTTCAGCTTGAGCATTTTTTCAGTCGACTTGAGTCCGTGTCCGGTCAGGGGCGCTACAACGGACTCGTCCCCGCTGACGGGCACCTTCCTGAATGCCGCAATCGCAGTTGCGGAGGTGGGTTCGGCGTACAGGCCCTGTTTGCAGATATCCAGCAGGGCTTCCTTGATTTCAGCGTCGGTAACAGCGACGATCCGGCCGCCGGTTTCGTGGACGATGTCCAGGATCTGCGACGCACGCGTGGGCTCCGCGATGGCGATCCCTTCGGCGATCGTATTGCCTGAGGACGCCGGGGGGGGTTCCGCGAGTTGATCGCGCCACATCCGGTAGAGCGGCGCGCAGTTCGCGGCCTGCACGGCGATCATCCTGGGCAGACGGTCGATCAGCCCGTTTTCAAGAAGGTCCCGGAATCCGAGGAAGGCGCCGATAAGCATTGTGCCGTGACCCGTTGGGACGATTAGCGCATCGGGTCCGTTGAAGCCGAGTTGCTCCCAGATCTCGAACGCATAGGTCTTTGTGCCCTGGAAGAAGAACGGATTCCAGACGTGGCTCGCATAGAAGTGGTGTTCGGCCGCTGCCATGGCCGCGCGCGCCGTGGCTTCCCTGGAGCCCGGTACACGGACCAGTTTCGCGCCATAGAGGCTGATCTGCGCAAGTTTACCTGGAGACGTGGACTCGGGCACGTAGATTTCACAATCGATGCCGGCTTTTGCCGCATACGCGGCGACCGCGGCGCCCGCGTTGCCCGACGAGTCCTCCACGACCCTTTCAACGCCCAGTTCGGCGGCGCGGCTGATCAGGACGGAGGCGCCGCGATCTTTGAAGGAACCCGTGGGGAAGAGGTTCTCCTGCTTGACGTTAAGAGGCTTGCCGTCGATCTGCATCCCGACGATTGGCGTAAACCCCTCGTTGAACGAGACGACGTGGGCATCCGCCCCGATCGGCAGCGCTTCCCGATAGCGCCACATTCCCGGCGACCGGCGCCCGATCTTGCCCGCGTCGATGGTGCACCGGAAACCGACGTCAAGAGGCCCGCCACAGCCGCATCTCCAGAGACGGGTGTCCTGTGGGTGTACCGTGTCGCAGGCCCGGCAGACGATTTTCAGCGTCATGACAGCGTTCGTCCCTTCAACATGGCCGAGGTGACGGCGATGGCCGCACGGCGAGGGATAAGCCGTCCCGTGAAGTTAAGCATCTTGTTGGCGAGGCCATGAATCACTGAGGGTTTCGTCCCGAGTTTCTTGAGCGCCAGGGCCACGACCGCGCCGGGCGTGGCCTCCCTGAAGCCGCTGGCGTCCTTCATGTGCGCCACGCTTGTGAATTCGGTTTTCGTGAATCCGGGAGAGAGCGCGAGCGAGTCGATGCCTCTCTTCCTGTATTCTTTCCAGAGGGATTCTCCCATCAGCAGATTGAAAGCCTTGGTGGCGCCGTAGACGCCGAGGTACGGCGTCGCCTGGTATGCGGCCGTGGACGCCAGGAAGATAAGGCCGCCGCGACCTCGATCGAGCATCAGCGGCAGGTAGTGGTTGGTGAGCAGAACCGGGACGACGCAGTTCAATACGGTCATGTTCACCAGGCGATCGGGGTCCAGGTCCGCGTACGCGCCGGAAAGTCCGAATCCGGCATTGTTTACGAGCAGACCGATCTCCAGATCGCTCGTTTGATCTCCAACGTGACGGCAGGCATCGCGACCTGTGAGGTCCGCGGGAACGACACGCGTCTTTACCCCATGGTTCCGCCTGACACCGTCGGCAAGCGCCGCCATCTGTTGCTCCCTGCGGGCGACGAGGACCACGTTCACACCCCTGGCGGCCAGTTGTTCTACGAACTCCGCGCCCAGACCGGATGACGCGCCGGTTACCAGGGCCCATGGGCCATATTTCTCGTTCCATTGCATACCTGAGGGTTCCTTTCCGAATCGGGGGTCCCCTACGCGTGTAAGGGCAGAGAGCCCTGCAGATCGGCAATCGCTAGTCCGTCAGCGCGGATTCGGCCAGAGCTTCGGTATCGGCCACCATCTTTTTCCATGCGCTATCGGTATAATCGGGACCAAAGTCAAACGGCTGGGTTTCGATGCACATTGTGCGTCTGTACCCTAAGTGCGCCGCATGCCGGAAGAATCTGCGCCAGTTCACCCGCCCGTGGCCGGGGGCGAGGTGGGAATCGCGGTCGCCCGCGTTGTCCGCCAGGTGAAATGCGACCATGCGCGATCCCATGACGTCGAAGAACCGGTGCGCATCCTCGCGTGAGGCCACCAGGGCGTGGCCCGTGTCGAGGCAGAATCCCAGGTTGGGATGGGCGAAGTCCCGGACGATTCGCTCGAAATGCTCGGGTCTGGAGGTGAACCGTCCGCCGCCGGACGGAAGCATGTTTTCAAGAGCGATCGTGAAGTTGAGGCTTTCAGCGTCCCTCAGGAGCGTTTCGAGGCTCTTGCCGATCTGGATGAAATAGGTTTCGAGGCCCTCCACGTCGGCGTCCGACCGGTTCGTGGTCGGATGCTGGATGCCAACCGTTGCCCCGATCAGCGATGCCCTTCCCATCCAGAGGCGCATCTTGTCCACGGCCCGCCGGCGTACGGTTTCGTAGAAGGAAGCGATGTCATCATCAGGAGAAAAGGGGAGGTGAAACGTCTCGATGCACAGTCCCGCCGATCGATAACCGTCGCCAATGGCCTGAAGTTCGGATTCGGAGTTTCCTTCGAACAGGGGCGGTGAGCCCTCGATGCCTGCCAGACCGGCGAAGCGACAGGTTTCCATGATTTCATCGTGGGACTTCTCGGCAAGTCCGTAGCCGGTCGTGGTCCACGTCCAGCTTTTTTGCATAATGGCTTCCTTTCGATCAATCCCTTTTCCGCAGAGACCGTTTGCGCTCCCAACGATCGTACCAGTCCAGCAGTTGGGAGGTTGGCGCGAAATCGTGAATCGTTACCCGTCTGCGCCCGGGCAGATAGTTTCCAAGGTGCCAGCCGTTGGGATGGTAGAGCGCGAAATCACCCGCATCCATAAACAATCGCTCCGACCGCGGCATCGCCCGGGTATATTCCAGGCATGCGCGTTCCCTTTCTTCGAACGGATCGTCTTCAGGAGGCAGCGGAGCGCCGGCGGCGTCGATCTCATCCGGCAGATCGTCTCTCAGGTGACTGCCCGGCACGTACCACGTACAGTTGTCCTCGTAAAGCGGGCAGTTGATCTGGTTGAACCAGAGCGGGTCGCGGTTCACGCGGCGAAACTCATCCGGGTCGGGTACGTTGGATGTTTCCCGAATGTCCCGGTGCCATGCAGTACACCAGGGTCTTTCCTTCGGCTCCAGCAACAGTCCCGTCCGCGCGAGTCCGCTATTGGCAATTCTGTGCTCGGGTGTGAGCACTCTGCCGATTGCATCGACCAGCGGTGGAAGCTCGGAATAGTCCTCGAAGGGTCTGATATCGATGTCGTAATTGACGATGGGCTGAAGGCGCTGCGCCTGGGGACCACGCGCTTCGCGGGCATAACGATGTGCCCCGGACGTGGCTCGACGAAGGTCGCGAATGAGCGCGGGCGGCAGGATTTGCCGGAATATCACGCAACCTCGCGTGCGGTAGTCCCGGATCATGGACTCACAGAATCTGAATCCCATTTGCGCCTCCATTGGTTCGCGTGGTCGATTTCCTTCCTCAGACCTTCTTCACGATATCGCCCACCCGAACCGTGCCGGGTTGAACCACACGCGCGTTGAGACCGCGAAGTCGAAGCCGCCTCCCCAGTTTCGAGTTGACGAATTTCATGGCATCCACGCCAAAACGGGATACGAATTTCCCGCAACCCGTATGGGGCTGCTCGGATACCCGGATCACGGCGGTGCCAAGGGACAATCGGGTACCGGGCGGCAGGTTTTCTTCGCTCAGATCCAGGTCCAGGTACAACTGGTCACCCGCGAGTTGCCAGCGGCTGTCTTCCTGAGCGACGAGCGCGGCGCACCGGGCGTTCATGACGGTGAGCTGTGTGTAGGGATCGGCCGATCCGTCCGGGGTTCGGGAACTGCCGCGGGACTTCCAGTTGTCGCCCACGAGGCCTTCCGACGGATGAAGTTTGCCCTCGGCGAGCACTTCGCGCTGCTCGACCTCCGGTCGACGCACGATCATCTTCAGGACGCCTTCGTCCTCCGGTGAGTTCCCGACGTCGTCCAGACCCTGTTCGAGTTCCTTCATTGTCAGGTGTCTTGCGCCATCCATATTCACCCTCCGTTTTGACGGTTGTCTTGTGTTGGGAATTGCATCCTGTTGCGGGAATGGCGCGGATACCGCGGGCGCCACGGGCCCCGGATGCGAAATCATGTCGGGGCCGAAGGCCAGTCAAAACCGTAGCCGACTCCTCTAACCGTGGAAATCGCGCCGTTGAAGCCGGCCAGTTTCGTTCTAAGCCTCGCAACGTGTACGTCGACGGTACGCATGCCGCCGTGATAGTCGTACCCCCAGATGCGGTCGAGCAGATCCGAACGGGTAAAGACGCGACCCCGGTGGACGACCAGATACTTCAGCAGTTCGTACTCTTTCAGTGTAAGGTCCACGAGGGCGCCGTTGACGCGGACTTCGTATCGCACCGGATTGATGACCAGTTCGTCCAGCCGGATAACGTCACCGCGTTCCGTGCGCCCCAGGATCAGTCGCAGGCGGGTTTCCAACTGCTCAAGGGAGTACGGCTGCGTGATGAAGTCTGTGATTCCGGCAGAGAAGTCGATGGTTGAGACGCGGTCTTCGTCGGTGATCAGCAATACCGGCGTATTTCGGGAAGCGGGAGGCCGCAGCAGGTGTTGAACGCGATTGGACAGGGAGCCTGGGAACGTGTCGTCGACGACGAGGAGATCGGCCGGATTGCCCGGCAGACTGCGGGTGTCGGGCAAGGCAACACGGTCCTGGTTCCAGGCCAGGCGTGAAACGGAATGACCGATCGATTCCAGATCTGACTTCAGGCGTTTACCCGGTGTTTCACTGGCGAGCAGCAGGATGTGGGACATAGAACTGGCGTGGTATCCTGACGGGGATTTGCGGCGGAACTCGATCCGGACGGCGATTTGCCCGGTCTACCTCGTCCCGGTCGAACAGGGGCCTGTATACTGACGGCGGAAATTACAGCGGGCCGCTTCATTCTGTCAAGGGATAATTGACCTTAATTCCGCAAAAACAGCAACGCGGCGACGCGATAAAACCCTCCGAAACAGGGCGATGTCGACGTTTAGAAGGACGCTTTTTCGGTTCACCTCCAGTGACCTGGTGTATCCTGGAAATCCGCCGTCTAATCGCCTTTATTTACAAGCACATATTCGAATTAACGTCCCCGAAGACTTAGGAATCAAGGTTAATCGTGGTTAAACACCGGTTTCGCCGGCTCTTCGGGATGAATGGCGGGTCGGTTTTGCATTGATGCGGTCTGCCGGATGCCGCTTACAAAGCAAAACAAGGCCGATACGCGCAGCAGGCTCGGCCCGTTTGCGGGTATAAATATAGCAAATTGCCACCATGAAGTCAATAAATTTAAATCCTTTAAAAACAAAATTTTATATTGACTTTTTTGTTTCTGTCCTGTAATTTTGTCCTCAGACGGTTCGTTCACTTTCCTGGACCATCTCTACCTGCGGTTGCAGGGGAGAACTTTCCGTGTCTGCGCGGAGGTTGCGCATGGAACAGAAACCGGTCAATCGTCGCGGGGAATATTGTCGAGTCTGCGGTGCAAGGATTCCTGCGGTACGCAGGTCGGAAATGCCCGGTGTGTCGACGTGCCTGCGGTGCCAGCAGCAGCGGGAATTGCGGATTCCGACCGAGGAGGATGGTAACGAACCGCAACGCGGCGCCACTGAAACGGCCGCGCGTGATTCAGTGGAGGTCAAGGGAGACCTGGTCTCGGCCGGGGACTGGTCCGGCCGTCTCATCGACCTGGTCGGTCGCGAAAGCGAGGTGCGGGGGCTTCTGGCGCGAGGTGAAGCCGAACAGGCTCGAACGCTGGTGCAGTCGCTTCCCGTGGAAGCGCAGGCCGCGCTGGTGGCGATGAGCGAAGCGCCGGAGGAGATGCTCTCGATGACAGGGGCCGACAGTTCCGGCGTTCCGGGCTACAGCCCCGGGGTTGTGGAACTGCTGCCCGCCGAGACGCTGGGAAGCCTGATTTCAATAGACCCCGCCGAACGAAAGTTCAATACGGAACTGATCCGGGCGATGTCCCCCGCCGTCCTGAAAAGCACGATGGCAGAGACACTGGACCGGGTAGACAGTCCCGAATTGCGCACTCGGGTGTCCTGGGAGTGGCTTCAGGCCCTCGCGACGCTTCGTGAGTTCGACCGCAGGGCGGAGTTGCTGCGCGCCGCGGATCCCGCACTTCTGGCGGACGCACTGCTGGACCGTCTTGAACATCTCAAGCTGAACGAGATCGTCGGTTTTCCCGGCGCTCCTCCGATATATCGTTTCCGGCTGTTTTCCACGGAGGGCCTGGGCGGGACCCGTCCCAGTGCGTATATCGACGATCTGGAAACTGGCAGCGTTCTCGACGCGCTTTTTGAGGCGGCACCGGAACTGCTATCCGGGATTGTACGCGCCGCCTGGGAACGGGCCGCCGCCGAAGATGAAGGAAGGAATAAGGGGCAAGAAGAGCAGACGCGGCAAGCAGACACGTTGGAGCGGTCGAATGAAACTTCCGACAGGCGTTGATTTCGATAAACTCAGGGTCGAATCGGAGGGGTACCTGGGACAGGCTATCGCCCTGGGGGTCAAGTATGGAAGACTGTCCGCACGAACACCCGACGTTCTGCTGGCCTATCTGCGTACAACGGGATTGAGATTCGGCCAGCGGTACCGGACCGGGATCACCGTATCACGGGATGTTCTGGAGCAGGGGGTGGGCAAGGCGCTGATCAGCCTCGAACTGGGCCTGACCATGATCTCGGAGCAGGATCTCAACCGGGGCGTGGACCTGCTGGCCGAAGGCGATTTCGAGAAAATCCGAAAACGGGGTTGGGAGGAAGCGTTCGTGCGTCTTGAGGAGATGGTTCGCGTATGCCGCTCGATCCCGGGAAGGCCGGAGTCGCGGCTATTGCGTGACTACGCCTCTCAAATCGAGCGCTGGTCCCGCGTGGTGCCGGAGACCTGGATGGTTGCCGCTGGGGAGGACGAAGACGAAGACCACGTGGACCCGCTGAAGGATTACGCCAGGTTTCAGGAACTGCACGCACGCGTGAGCTTCATCCGGCTTCTTCCGTCGTCCGTTCTGCAGCCCTTTGCCGAGGCAGTGAACGAGTGCGGGTTCAGCGATTTCGTTCGACATCTGATCCTGGCGCTGGCGCTGGACCTCGACACACTTGTCCCCGGCTCACGCGAGATATCGGCATTCGAAACCGACTGTCTCGGACCGGAAGGCATGGCGGCCTGGGCGCGCGACAAGGTGATGGCAAAGGCGAAGGGGATGGCGCGCAACGCGGCTGACGATTCGCACCTGCGGATGCTGTTGATGCAAGACGTGGAAGACGAGATGGTTTTTCTGGCAGAACTCCCGGCCGATTCGCTTTCGGGCGCATTCGTGACCGAATCCTGATCGGGTTCTGCCGTGGACCGGCAAGGGCGCGGGTCAGGCTTTCACTTACCGGACTCTTTCTCGGCGGCGCGGCGGCGGGATTCCCGGCCCTTGTCGGGGGTAGGATCCTTTACCAGTCCGTAGGACTCCCGGCCTTCGTGTCCTTCCGGCAGGTATTCGGTGACGGGCAGGCCTTCGGGGGTGACAAAAAGCAGGCAATGGCAGTATTTGTAGATTTTCATCTCGTCGCAGGCGCAGATCCATTCCCTGCTGCGTTCCAATTCCGCTTTTTTGTCCGGATAGAAGTTGCACGGGCACAATGGACGCCCGAACTCATCGACGTGGGCCGCAAGACCGTTGACGACCGCTTCCGTGATGCCCTGGTCGGGATGACCTGTCGTACCGGTTTTCTCGCAGTATTTCTCGAAGTAGACCCACATACGCTTCAGGCTTTTTTCCGATGGGTGGTCCATTGGTGGCTCCGGTGTGTCGGGAGTTGTCAGTGTGATAGAAACGGAGAATCCTATCGGAGACCGTCGAGATAGTCCATGGACTTCCTGAGTTCAGCTTTGGGGTCGCTTCCGGGCGGGATGGCGCATTCGAAACCGCTGAAATACCCGTAACCGACATCTTCCAGGGCCTTCAGGGCGGGCGTGAAGTCGGTATGCCCATAGCCCGGGAGAACCCGGTTGCTGTCGGCCAGATGTACGTTCGTGATCCGGTATCCGCAGTTGCGGATCGCTTCCGCCATATTGGACTCTTCAATGCTCATGTGAAAGAAGTCCGCCATGAGAGTGACACCGGGGCTGTCGACGGCATTGCAGATCTCAAGACCGTCCGCGAGGGTGCACGGCCACCATTGTTCATACCGGTTGAGCGGTTCGATGATGACGCTGCATCCACAGGCTTCGGCGTGCGGACCGATATCGTGTTTCAGGATTTCGGTGAGCAGCCTCGATTCCAGGCGCGCGGTGGTCGCAAACGGGGACAGGTCAGGTATTCGGTGGCCACCCTGTAGTTTAATCGCGATCAACGGAGGGAATATAACCCCGACGCCGCCCAGGTCGCCGCAGAGTGTGAGCGCGTCCTTAAGGTCTTGCGCCGCCCGCCTGCGTTCCTCGAGCCTGGCATCGAGGAGGCCCATCGATCCCCGGATGGAAAAGATGTTGGGGGTGACGCCGGTTTGCGCGGAGGCCTTCCGGATCTCGCCTGCGTGCGCCGCTGAACTGCTGGTGGTGATTTCGATGCCTTCGATGCCGATCTCCGCGAGATTGCGGAATTTCTCCAGAATGGTATTCCCAGGCGCCATATTTTCGCGAATGGAGTATTTCAGCGGCATAGCGGGATTCCTGAAAGTCAAGGGCAAGGCCGCCCGATCCACGTTCGTTGACGGGCATCAGACCAATGCCGGTAAGCGCGTCGATGCGCGTTGCGCAATATAGTTTCTGCGGTGTGGCGTGTCAAGTGGCGCACCTTCCGTTTTCGCGGGTCTGTACGGCACGGCTGTGGCGCCGCGGTGGACGCCCCCGCCGCATCATTCCGATATCGCAATCGTCAGTCGGGCGCTTTCAATCCTGTCGATCCGGAACGGCCGTTCGCCCTTGCGGTGCCTGCAGAAGCCATATAGCATTCCGCGATCCACAAGAATCGGCTCAACGAAACGGGATGTGGCTTTGGCGCTGCGTTCGGCCATGTAGACGATCTCAAGGCAGAGTCGATGTTCAATGGCGTATTCGACGAGTCGGCTGATATCGCCCTCGCAGACGGCCGGGTTGGCGCCCTCGTACTGCGAGAACGCCTGGATGTCGTCGCCGTACGGCCCGCCTCTGAACATCGGCTCGAAGGACCGGCAATAGTCGTTCAAGGCGCTTCTGCACTCGCTGTCAGGAATGCCCTGGAGGCACCTTCGGACCCGTTGCCGGAGGCGTTCCAGTACCTCCGGCAGCGGAATCGAACGAGCGGTGCAAGAATGTACGGCGGACTCAAGCAGTCCCGCCAGTTGCAGCAGTTCCGAACGTTTCAGCGCAATGTTGTGCGGTTCATCGTCGGGCTTTCCGCCGGCCACGTTCGGCATATAGCCTCGCCTGTTCAGGGCATCCACAAGTTCGTCGATGCGCGTCGACGGGTCGAGTGCGGCCGACGTTGGCGAAAGCCGAACGCCGAGAAGGGATGCAACCTTTTTCTGTACCAGGAGTTCGTCCAGCAGTTCGGGTCGTTCGCTGACCAGATAGCCGGAGGCCGGCGCGATTTCGATTTCGCCGTGTTTGCGTTCGCACTCCTGGATCAGGGCGTCCACCATTTCCGGCAATCCGGTGGCGCTGTGGGTCAGAAAGAACGTCCTGAGCGAAGCTCCGTCCCATCCCCTGCTCATGGCCTGGTGGACAGTCTGCGGCGACACCCGGAATCTTGACAGTACGTCAACTTCCTTGAGTTCCGCAATGGCGAACAGACGCATGTACAGGGCGAACGACAGGTCCGGCGGCGAGAGGATTTCAAGGTTTGGTTGCAGGATAAACCGTCCGTTGCGGCGCGTCGACGTTTCTCCGTTGGAACTCACGGGCTCGCGTCCATGGATGAGCGCCGCGCCGGGTCCGGTGAGTTTGAAGACTCCGCGGTGGTCCGGCTGGAGTGGCTCGCTGAAAGCGTCGGGATTCCCAAGGGCGACAATGCCCATCCATGTCAGCGCGGAAACGAGAATGCGTCTGAGCAGTTCGTCTCCGCCGCCGCCGACAGGGTCTCGCGCTGCCGGCGGATGGCCGTCGAGGTGGGCGAAAGATTCGGACCGGCGCGTCAGCAACGTGTAGAACCGGGGATAGGATATCCAGCTGTCCTCGGGACAACTGGCAAGGCAGTCCAGCAGGTCTTGGCGAAGCGCTCTGAGCGTGTCGGTCCTGTTGCGTACCCGCGTGCCGGATCGTTCCGCGGTCCATTCATTCCAGCGGTCGGTCTCCCGCCAGAGCGTGAAGAACTCATTGCGTACGTCGAACACACTGGAGAGCCGGTCGGCGACGTCACCGGCGAGACGCCATGTACCGGCATCCCGCCGGATGAATCCGGTCGTTTCGGCAAACAGCAGCAGGAACTCGGAATAACCCGGATCGATGTCGCCCCGGTAGTATTTTCTCACATCCCGGAGCCGTGCCCTGGAAACGCCGCCCTGTTTCAAAACTCGCGGCCTGCGCTGCTCGACAAATCCGAGAAGGGTACACAGATTGGGTACCAATAAGGACGTCTGCTCCCTTGTCAAAGAGGGGTCCGGCCCGGAGCTCACCACGTTTTTCTCGAACGCGTCATCGATCCGGTCGCCCAGAGCCTGCATTGCCGGCTTCAGATCTGTAGCCAGATGCATGTGTGTATCGGCCAGGAGTCGATCCGTCGAATGGTAGAACAGGGGCGTCTTCCATACCATTTCATCGAGCGCACGCAGTCCGTCTTCGCCCATGGCGCTGAGGATTTCGGCCTGCGTGACGGCATTACCGGCCATGGCGTGATCGAGAATGGTTCTCTTCGTTTCCGGCAGGCTTGCAATGTAGGCTTTCAGATACTCCGGGTCCAGCAGTCTGTTGCGGATGGTGCGCGCCAAAAAAGCGCGTCGGGAATCTTCAACCGGGCAGCCCAGTTCGTTCGCGAATGCGCGAAGAAGCCCGATCGACCGCGACTGCATCAGGCGGCGGAGCCTTCCCTGATCACTGGCCGGCAGGGGAATGGCCTTCAGGATCGGTTCCGGTATACCCACGAGGGTGACGCCTGTCCCCAGTGTTTCGGCATCTTCAAAGACCAGGCCGACTTCCGAGACCGTGTCCTGCATGGTCTGGAAGCGGTGGGTGAATCCCGCCCCCAACTCGTCTATGGCGTCTTCCTTGAGTAGCTCGCCTCCCTCCGCGGCCAGATCGACGACAAATTCCCTGTGTTGGCGCTCAAGCACATCCAGGTTTTTGCGGACCACCGACGGGTTGGAAAGATGACGACACAGCGTGTCGATCATCACCGTCTTGTTGGCGCCGGGTTGAATCGTCAGGCCGTTTGCAGCGGCGATCCCGTGGAGCCTTCTGGTGGGCTGGAGGCTGAGTACGGCTCGCAACTTCATCATTCACCCTGGGTTCTGCGTTCCTGAGAAGATGTTTTAAAATTACCGGTGAGTTCGCGAGCACGAGCGAAAATGCGGCGGTCAAGGAGGGCAGATCCGCCCATATTCAATGTATCGTGGCTGCGCGCCCCTCGCCACTCTTGGGTGGGTTTGACCAACGCCGACCGGCGCTTTTGCAGCCGTGCGAAGACCGCCGGGAATTTTAAGACAGCTTCTAAAGCCTGAACGGTGCGCAAAAACGAAAAAACCGACTCCCCGCGTCGGTAATCAACTCCTGGTCAGTATAGAACATATGGCCGGCTGTGTCAAGCCGCAACACCGGCATCCCGTCTGACGAGAAAGAGACGGGATTTCGAGCATTCAATACGTATATTGTCGCGTCGCATGGGTGCATTTTGAGCGGGGTCTTCCCCGCGTTGTGTGTTTTTTGCGAGGCCCAATGACCCAATTCAACGCTCAGCGGGCTGTCGCGAGGATAATATCGGCGATATTCAGCCCCCCGCTCGCGGCGGGCGGTGTGTCGATCCTGTTGATTTCAAGGATCCCGGCGCCTCCGAACCATCGCATATGGTGGCTGGGTATCTGCTTGATATTCGCAACCTGTCTCCCTCTGCTGTACGTGGGTTTCCTCGTCGCGCGCAGGAAGGTGGACGGATTCTATATCGCGGCTCGGTCCCGCCGGCTGATTCCGCTCCTGGTGAGTTCCACGAGTTGTTTTGCGGGATTCATCCTGCTGCGCGCCTCCGGCGCGCCGCCGCCGTTGAGCGCTTTTTTGCTCAGTTACGTCGTGTTGGGGCTGCTGGCCGCCGCGGCGAACACGCGATGGAAGATCAGCCTTCACGGCGCGGGCGCGTTCGGTCCGCTGGCAATGCTCCATCATCTGATCGGGCCATCGGTCCTGTACTGGCTGCCCGTTCCACTGGCGGTTTCGTGGGCGCGCATGGTTCTGGGTGCACACTCTCTGCCTGAGGTCGTGGCGGGCTGCGGGACAGGCTTTCTCGTGGTATGGGTTGTTGTCGCCCTGTACCTGGCGACGTGAGCTAATCTTCATACACTTCCGTGTCCTGCCAGAATGTAATCCAGGCAAACCAGAACGCGCTGTGCCCGGGGACCTGCTGCAGAACGCTGTCCTTCAGTGGGCCCGCAATCGCCCGCCCCTTCAAGTCCCAGGTGGTGAGCGTCTCCCGGTCCCGCAGCATAAAGGGATACGTCTGAGACGCCGACGGAATCCGGTCGAAGACCAGAGTCTGCTGTCCGTAGTCCCGACTGAAGGCGACAGCCATCTGTTCGGCGCCATACCATACCACAACGATGTTTCTCCCCGCCAGGGTGTCGTTGATCACCGCCTCGTCACCCAGCGCCGACGCGGGATATGCTTTCGGTTTTTCGATAAACCGAACGCCGAAAGTCATTTCCTTCGGTGAATACAGACCTGCGAGCGGATTGTCTTCAAGGCGCGGGAACACCTGGAACTTTGGCGCGGAATCGGGATCCCGGTATATTCCGTAAGGGTATACGTCATATTCGCTTGCGTCATAGGCGCCCGGCGTGTTGATGCTGATGACGAACGTGTCCGGATGGAGCTGTTTCCAGTATCGCCACGTGGTTTCCACGAAGGGCGGCGTATTCAATACCCATCCCGCCCTGACGCCCGAGATGCCCGTGTGGGTCATCTGTGGATAGCGAATCTGGTCGTCGTTCAGATCGTACATGATCAGGTTGTTGTTGAAGAGTTCTCCGGACGCGCCGAACTTCAGCCGGTTGATTGCACCGCCGCTCCACGCCGCGAATACAATGCCGCTGCCGGTTAACGGCGAGAACGTTACCGCTATGGGTTGCCCGCCAATCCGGTCGTTGACGATCAGATGGTACCACACCATCTTGTGGGGATAGGCTTTGGAGACGCCGTTGAGGCGCACGCCGATGACCAGGTCGTCATCTGAAAGATATTGAGCCTCCGCGGATGCGAACGGAACGAACCGCGGGTCGATCAGGGCGCGGGTTGCGTCTTTTTCGTAAACGCTCTCGATTCTGTCGTGAGGAAACGTCAGGGGGTTCAGGAAATTGCGCCCGGTGAATTCGACCGAGCTGATCCGGCTGGAGTCGGCGCCGCGCCCCGAGTTGTCCTGGAGGATGGTCCTGAACGTCCGGCCGCCGGAGCTTTCGGGTTCGTCTTTTGAATCGACGGGCGTCTCTTCACCACAATTGAAGACGCACAAAAGCAGCATGGCGAGCTGAAGAGAGAATGAAAATCGTGCGATCGACGGCATCTTGACGGTCTGTCCCGGGCGTGGATGTCCAGTGGTACCGGTCGAATGGTTTCAGCCGGCCGACGAATCCGCCGGCGTCGGGAGTCCTGTTCATGCCACAAATCGCCCGGCCCCTCTGGCGCGGGACCGGGCGAAGTGTATTTCGTTCTGCCGGGGTCTACCTGAAGAACATCGAGACCCCGATGGTCGCGACGTGGCGGTTCCGGCGCTCGCCGTCGTTGAACAGCGCGACGTAAGCGTAACGGGTGGTGAGCGCCGTCCGGTTGGACATTGATCTCCTGAATCCTATGCCTCCGCCCACTTCGCTTACGCCGGCCCACCCCCAGTAATCTCTGGCGGCGAACACCTCGAGGAACGGGGATGTGCGCCTGTCCACTCTCAGCGGAAGGTTGAGCCTGTAGAATCCGGACAGCGAGGAGCCGAATCCGTCTTCGGACGAAACAGGATATCCGGCCGTGGTCTGCACGGGCGTGACCGGCGTTTCGATAGCTCCCGTCCGTTCGCCAAAGCGATCGTATGCCCGGTTGCCCACCACGAAGGAACCGCCGATCTGGTGCAGGCGGCTCAATGCATACCCAACCGACACGCCGCCCCGATAGAAGACTTCACCACCGTCGTTAATGCCAGCCGACAGTATCGGGATGATTTCCAGACGCCCCGCCCGAATGGGACTCAGCGTTGCTCCTGCTTCTTCTTCCGGTTCTTCTCCCGGAAAAATGTCCGCCTGCGCCGGCGTTCCCCATATCGACGCCGCAACAGTCAGGAATACAATTGCGATTTTCATGGCGCGCTTCCTTTCGTTAAGCGTCGACCGATTGACGGACGACCTGACCTTCTGATTATTATGCCGGCGATCGGCCCGCCGTTGCCGCCGCCGGATTCGCGCGATTTCAGATACAACCCGAAACGGATTCGCCTCTGACCAGCATGGCGTCGTTATCTTCAGCCGGGCCTGTGTAGCGGCACCTTGCGCTGACATAGTGCGTGGCATAGCCCCGCCGGCGCAGATCGGATCTGTTCGGCCGGCTGCAGTGCAGGATCAGCCCGTGGTGAAAGCTGCAACTGCCGGCTTTCAATTCTATGGGTCGTTCTTCCGGCAGTCTGCCGTCCAATGACATTTCTTCATAGTCCGCCCATTTCTCTCTGGGTATGATGCCGAACCGGTGGGTGCCGGGCAGCATCCAGAGGCATCCGTTTTCGATCGTCGCATCATTCAACGCCGCCCAGCAGGTGACCATATCGGGCGGGTCGATGTGGAATCCAAGCGGCATATCCTGGTGGTACGGTTGCCGGGAGCCAATTTTGGGCGGCTTCATAAACCACTGGTCCTGATAGAGCTTGAGGTCGGGACCGAGCAGGGACTCGATCACGTCCAATATCTTCGGATTGCGTGCGTGGGACTCGAATACGCCGTCGAAGAACGCGAGATGGCTCATCTTCCTCAAGTAGTCCGCAAAGGCGCCGGCCGCCGCCTTTCCCGCGTTCACGTCGGGCTCCAGTTGCAACAGTCTCGCGGGAATGTGGCGGGCCCGCCCGCTGGCAACCCATTCGGCCCTTGCGAGAACCGCCTCGACTTCATCGGCGTCGAGCAGGTCCTCCACCACAAGCACACCATCTTCCCGAAACTGATCCACCTGCGTCTCGGACAGGTTCATCTCACACCTCTCAATCGAACCGTTCGTCTAACGCCGGACTCGATGTCCCGTGGAAACACATTACCCTGATAGGAGAGGCCGACCACGGCCATCCAGCCGGCCGGATAGTTGCGGCCGTGGACCGAAATGTTCATTGCTGTTTCCAGCGTAAACCCGCGGAATGGCCCCAGGCTGATCCACGGCGAAACATAGCTGATCCTCTTGATGTCCGACTGGATTCTGGCGCCGAAGACGGCAGCGGCCTTGCCCCGGATACCGTGGACCTTGACGCCGATCATCGCCGTACGACGCACCCGTACGCCGGCTTCCGCGAGGTAGGTCCACTCGTTTCCGGGATCCCGGTCGGTCTCTGCGTTCCTCAAGCGCAGCCTGTAGCCGATATCGGCGTTGGCATAGACGGGCATGGGCCAGAAGGACCTGCCCAGTTGAAAGGCGGCGTCGAAGTCCCACTGTCCCTCTCCAACCGGAACCAGACCGTCTTCGTTGACAAATTCGCCGGAAGGGGCCTTGAAACCCAACTTCAACGTGCCCAGGGTGCGCAGGTTGAACAGGTTGACCTTGAGGAATCCGCGAATGTCTCCGAAACCGGTCGCCCGCCGCGGTTCTCCAAAACCGGTGAGGAGCGGTGTGTCCTGATACTCCTGTCGGAAGAAGGGCAACTGGATGCCGACGTCGATCCTGTCGGTCGCGCCGTAGAACAGATCGAAGAACAGGGCGCGGGAACGATACCTGCCGTTAAACCGGTACGGGGCGCGGTTTCCGGCGTTGTAGACCCTTGCGGGATCCGGCCCTCTTCCCGATCCCGACGCGCCGACGTATTCTTCGTGTGTCGTCTGGCCCAGGACGGCAACCTTGCACCATATGTGTTTCCCGGGAAGCGTCCATGCGCCTGCATTAACGTCTTCAGGAATCTGGCAGGCGAAGGCCGCGAGCAGTGCGATCGCGCCGGACCTGAAAAGCATTTTCTTCATGTAACGTACCACGGTTCGTCATCAGGACACGTGAACCGCGTCATCGTTCATGGCGATTCAGAAACACCCGATAGCGATTCCGTTCGGATTCGGTGTTTCGTGTATCCCTCGCGCTGCCGTCAGGGCTCGTAAACCGCGGTGTCCTGCCAGAAGGTGGCCCAGGCGAACCAGAATGCATTGTGCGCGGGGATCTGATAGAGTTGGCTGTCCCTGAGTTCGCCTGCCAGCGCCCGGCCCAGCAGGTTCCAGATGCTGCCGGTTTCCCGGTCCTTCAACATAAAGGAAAACCGCCGATCCGTAGAAGGCGCGCGCTCGAACGTCAGTGTCCGATTGCCCAGATCCCGACTGAAGGGCAGTGCCATCCGCGCCGCGGCGTCGTAAACGACGAGGACGTTCTGGTCTGCGATCCGATCGTTGATTACGGCCCGGTCGTCGCCCATTTGCGAAAAGGGATAGGCCTTGGCAACGTTTCCGAATCGAACGCCCAGCACGATCTCCTTCGGAGGGTGATCGAAAAGGATGGGATTGTCGTCCGGATCCGGAAACAGGGGAAACATGGGTGCCGACGCCGGCTCGCGGTAGCCCGTGTAGGGGTACGTTGAATACCGCTCCGGGCGGTACATGCCCGTGGAGCCCGAACTGACGACCAGCGTGCCGGGGTGAAGTCTCTTCCAGTTGCCCCAGGTGGTTTCAACCACGGGCATCAACGTGAGTTCCTGTTCGGTTCCGTATCCCCTGATGCCGATATGGGTCATCTGGGGGTAAAGGGTGTCTTCAAAGCGGCGGTCGTACATCACGAGATTGTTGTTGAACAGCAGGCCGGAGACCCCGAGTTCCAGCCGTCCGTTGCCCTCGCCCTGGCCGTCGAAGACCATCCCGGTTCCGGTCAGCGGGCACAAAGTGACAACAAGGTGACGGTCGCTCGCGGCGTCGTTGACGATTTCATGGTGCCAGCCGATATTGTGCGGGTAGGCCCTGGCGATGCCGTTGAGGGTGACTCCGAGTACCAGGTCCTCGTCCAGAAGATAGGCGGCGTTGGCCGAACCCGCGCGGACAAACTCCGGATCGGTCAGCGCCGGGATGCCGTCTTTGGAAACGCCGCCGCTGATCAGACGGTTCATGGGAAATCGCGAGACGTCCAGAAAATTCCTGGATGGCAGCTGCGACGTCCTGCCCGCTTCGCCAACTGTTTCCGGGGGTGGGACGGGTGCGGGGGGCGCCTGGCCGCCGCAAGCGGCGAGGGCGCCGGCAATAACGAACGGAAATGCCAGTTGACGGTGAGGCTTCATTTGCAACAGGTCCAATGAAGGTATCCCGAATCCTCAGGCGACGCCGTCGAGCGCGTTCCATGCGCCCGGCCGTGCGTCTGTGCAAAGAAATTTAACCAGTTTGAACAAGAAATAAAAGTACAATAAGCGCGAATTCCCTGTATTTTCATGGCCGGGACGGGGATTGTCGGCCGGCTTTGGTCGATCCGGCTCGCAGAACAGCCAGGCCGATGTCAATCCTGGCGGGAACGAGATTCGCACCATAGTTCTTGCTTTTGAGACGAACCATGTCTACATTTTCCATATATTTGGTCACTGTTTTCCGGTTGGAAACGTGATACGAGGCGGAAAGTGAAGAGATTTCGGGTAAAGGCGCCGTTTGAGCCGGCGGGCGACCAGCCTGAGGCGATCGCTGAATTGAGCGAGGGCATCCGGAGAGGCGACCGGTTTCAGACCCTTTTGGGGGCGACCGGAACGGGCAAGACGTATACGATCTCGAAAGTCATCGAGGCGATACAGACGCCTACCCTCGTTATCTCGCACAACAAGACGCTGGCGGCTCAGCTGTATGGCGAATTCAAGACGTTTTTCCCGGACAACGCGGTAGAGTATTTCATATCCTACTACGACTACTATCAGCCCGAGGCGTACAAGCCGGTGACGGATACGTTCATCGAAAAGGAAGCCGACATCAACGATGAGATCAACCGGCTTCGCCTCCGGGCGACGAGTGCGCTGATGGAGCGTCAGGACGTGATCATCGTGGCCAGCGTATCCTGCATTTACGGAATCGGCAATCCCGAAGAGTACGAGGGCATGCACGTCATGATCGACCGGGGGGACAGGGTGGACCGGGACGAACTGCTTCGCCGGCTGGTGGACATACACTATACGCGAAACGACGTGGATTTCGGACCCGGGACGTTTCGCGTGCGCGGCGACGTGGTGGAGATCTATCGACCCGACCGGGACGATCCGGTTCGCGTGGAATTCTTCGGAGACGAGGTGGACGCCATCAGTCTGGTGCGGCCCGTGACCGGGGAGGTGCTGGATTCGCGAGAACGGGCCGCGATCTATCCGGCACGGCACTTCGTGACCAGCGGACAGCGGATCGAGCAGGCCATCGGGCAGATCGAAATCGACATGGCCGCACAGCTGGAGGCGTTCAAGAGCCAGGGAAAACTGCTTGAAGCCCAACGACTGGAGACCCGGACGCGGTACGATATCGAAATGATGCGGGAGATCGGCTACTGCGCCGGAATCGAGAATTACTCAAGATACATCGACGGCAGGGCGCCAGGCCAGCCGCCCCACGTGCTGCTGGACTATTTCCCGGAGGAGTTCCTGATCGTCATCGACGAGTCGCACGTGACGCTGCCGCAGATCCGCGGAATGTGGAACGCCGACCGGTCACGGAAGACGACACTGGTGGAACACGGGTTCCGGCTGCCCGCCGCTCTGGACAACCGTCCGCTCTATTTCGATGAATTCGAAGGCAAGGTCAATGCGGCGATCTTCATGTCCGCTACGCCCGCGGACTATGAACTGGAAATGACCAAGGGAATTGTGGTCGAACAGATCATTCGTCCGACCGGGATTCTGGATCCGGAGATGCTGGTGCGTCCCGTGCGCGGTCAGGTTGACGATCTGATCGACGAGGTCCGCGAGCGTGTGGACCGAAGGGAACGTGTGCTGGTCACCGCGCTGACCAAGAGAATGTCCGAGGACCTGGCCGAATACATGCGGGATCTGGGTATACGCGCGCGCTATATGCATTCGGAAATCGACTCATTGGAACGTGTCGATATCATCAGGGCGCTGCGTCTTGGCGAGTTCGACGTTCTGGTGGGTGTGAATCTGCTGCGCGAAGGACTGGACCTGCCGGAAGTGTCCCTTGTCGCGATCCTGGACGCGGATAAAGAGGGCTTCCTGCGCTCGACGCGTTCGCTGATTCAGACGGCGGGGCGCGCGGCCAGGAATCTGGCCGGCCGGGTCATATTGTACGCGGACGAAGTGACGGACTCCATCCGGCGGGCAATCGACGAGACCGACCGCAGGCGTCAGGTGCAGCAGGCATACAACGAGAGGCTGGGTGTTGTGCCCGAGACGGTCTACAAGAGCCGGGATGAGATCCTGCAGACGACGGCCGTCGCGGATGCCGGACAGGACGAGATGCCTGCTGCGGCGGAGGAGTTGTCCGCGTACGAGGCCGGCGCCAATATACCGGACAGGATTGCAGAACTCGAAGACAAGATGGCCAGGGCAGCGGCGGAACTGGCGTTCGAGCGGGCGGCCGAATACAGGGACCGGATCAACCAGCTGAAGTCGGGCATGACGGGGGTCTCGGACGACGCCGCGTAGTCGGAAAGACGGACAGTGATGCGGAACTTGACGGAGTGGCATGGCCTCGACCGCGTGGTCGACGCCGCGATTGTGGAAGACGTGGGCGACGGCGATATTTCAACCGCATGGACCGTCCGCCCGAACGCGCGGGCGCGAGCCGTCGTTGTTGCCAGGGAAGCGGGTGTGATCGCGGGTCTGGCGGTTGCCGGACGGGTATTTCACAGGGTCGACGCTCGAATACAGGTGACGCCTCGAACGGAGGATGGCGCGCGCGTCGACGCGGAGGATGTGCTGGCGGAGGTCGCGGGCCCCGCGCGCGGCATCCTGACGGCGGAGCGGACGGCATTGAATTTCCTGCAGCGCATGTCCGGAATCGCAACACTGGCGGCGGCCTTCGTGGCCGCCGTTGCCGGTACGGGCGTCAGGATTCTTGACACACGGAAGACGTCGCCGGGGCTGCGGATACTGGACAAATATGCGGTCGCCGCCGGGGGAGGAACGAACCACCGTTCCGGCCTGCATGATATGGTGCTGCTGAAGGAAAACCACATCGAAGCGGCCGACGGCATCGGACCGGCGGTGGCGGCGGTGAAGTCGGCCATGGCCAGGGACCGCAAGCGGGTGATGATCGAAGTGGAAGTGAAGACCCTTCGCGAACTGGACGACGCGCTGGCCGCGGGCGTGGACCGGGTGATGCTGGACAACATGGATCCGGGCACGATTCGCCTCGCGGTGGCGCGGGTGAGGGCCGCCGGGCCGGAAAGGCCGCAACTCGAAGCATCCGGAAACGTCACCCTCAAGACCGTTCGCACCGTTGCCGAGACCGGCGTGGACCTGATTTCGGTTGGCGCATTGACGCACTCGGCGTACGCCATGGATATGAGCCTGCTGTTCCAATGAGCGCGAAACGGGCGTATTTCACGACGGGGTCTACAGGCTTCACGGGTAGCGCTGAAACGCCGATCGCGTATCGGGTTCTCGAGACGCTTGGCAAACAGCGGACAACGCCAGTTCCTGTTCGGGATATTGCCTTTGCGCTCTCGTGCGGTCCCGACGACGTGCGCGACGCGGTAGAGGTGATACGTCGTCTGGGTTATTCTGTTTCGGATTGTCCCGAAGCGGGCGTTCGCCTGGCCACCGATACCGACGTGATCGTCCGGAGCCGCCTTCTGGATGGACTCGGCACCCGTTTCCTGGGCCGGTCGCCCGTCTGCTTCCTGGAGCTGGATTCGACCAATGCCCTGGCGACCCGGGCCGCTCTGGCCGGCGCGGCGCACGGAACCGTGGTGCTTGCGGAACATCAAAGGGCCGGTCGGGGGCGCCTGGGCAGAAGCTGGTTTTCGCCGCCCGGCGTGGGGCTCTGGTTCTCGCTGATACTCCGTTACGATTTGACGGTGTCACGCGCCTGGATGCTTACCCTCGGCGCGGCCGTCGCTCTCGCCGACGCCGTTGAGGCTGCAACCGGAGTATGCCCGGACGTCAGGTGGCCGAACGACCTGTACCTGAACGATCGCAAGCTGGCGGGCATCCTTACCGAGGTGCGTGGCGGAGACGGCAGACTGGACTTCGCCGTTCTCGGAATCGGGATCAACGTCAATCAGGAAGAAGACGACTTTCCCGCGGGTCTGCAGGATACCGCGACCTCCCTCCGGTGCGGCACGGGCCGGATGCATGACCGGACGGCGTTTCTGGCCGAAGCGTTGCGGGCGCTGGAACAGGTTTACGCGGTGCTCGATGCGGAAAGAATAAGGAAACTGTGGAAGCGTAAAGCCCGGATGCCGGGCAAAAGGGTTTGCATCATGACGCATGAAGGCCCTGTCCGGGGTGTGGCGGAGGACGTCGGAACCGATGGCGGGTTGCTGGTGCGCGGTGCGGACGGCGGGGTCAGGAGGGTCGTGGCCGGGGACGTTGGAGGCGATACGAGTGTTTAGCGTTCCTTCACTGACGGGGCCTTGATTGTGGGTCCGCGGTTTTCGGACAGCACGCCAAACCTGAATGTTTCTTGTATTTGACATCGGGAATTCCAGCATCGGCTGCGCCGTGTTCGACGGCGAGGAACTGCGGACTCGCTGGCGCATGGACACGGAGCTTGCGAGCGCTGTATACGCAACGCGCCTCGGCAATGTACTGGAACGCGCGGGCATAGGGGCCACCGAGTTGGGAGGCGCCATTGCGTCGTCGGTGGTAAGAGGTATGACGGATGTGATGGGCAGGGCCGTCCGGTCGGTGGCGGGTTGCGACCTGATCGAGGCCGATCCCCGGACCGATCCCGGGATCGACGTCGCCGTGGAGAAGCCCGAGGCGGTGGGCGTCGACCGGCTTCTGGCTGCGGGGGCCGCGTTCAGGCGGGTCCGCGGCGCCGTCATTGTCGTTGACGCCGGGACGGCCCTTACCGTCGACCTGGTTTCCTCCGCAGGATGTTTTATGGGCGGCACGATCTCGCCGGGGCTGAAGGCGATGGCGAACGCGCTGTCATCGGAGACCAGTCTGCTGCCGGAAGTCAACCTCGAGGCGCCTGCATCTGCGGTGGGACGGGACACGCGGGAGTGTATACGGGCGGGTGTGTTGTTCGGTGCGGCAGGCGCCGTGGACAGGGTGGTGGAAGAGCTGAGCGACGCAGCGGACCGGTCGCCGAGGGTCGTCCTCACCGGCGGGGACGCGCACGTCCTTTCGCCCTTTCTCAAATCGACGCACGATTCCGAACCCGATCTTGTGCTGCACGGACTGGCTTACGCGTTCGGGAAACGGAAACCGAAAACGTAGACGAGCGGAAGAATAATTCCCGCGGATTGAATTCCAGCGCGCGTTCACGAATTCGCGTTGCCGTTCGGTTCCCCGGCGGCCGATTCGACGAGGGATTTCAGGGTTCGCAGGTTACGTTCCGCGGTTGACAGCGCGTCGTCCATAGATGGCGTCTCAAACACGAGCGGGCCGGCGTATTCCACGTCAATCAACGCCTTCAGGCAGCCTTCCAGGTCGATTTCGCCCTCGCCCACGTAACACGGAGCCCGGTCTGTTCGCGGGTCTTTGATGTGGACCTGTACAATCCGGTCTCCCAGGCAGCGGATATCCGCGACGGAGTTGCTGCCCAGCATCTGCGCGTTGCCAACGTCGAAGTAGGCCCCAACGTACGGATTGTCCACCGCATCGATCAACTCCATCATCTGTTCACCGGTCACGACGTGGCTGCGACCCACGTTCTCCAGGCCGATGCGGACGCCCTGGACGGCCGCCTGTGAGGCAACGGCGCGTGTTTCGTATGCCCAGCGATGGGCGGCCTCGCGCGGGGGCAATCCCAGCGGATTCGTGACCGGAATGAGTATGGTCCCGATGCCCAGGACGTTGCAGGCGTGAATGGCCTGGAAGACGATCTGTTTGGCCATGAATCGATTCGCCACGTCCGGGTCGGCAAAGGTGAAATGCCAGAACGTGTGAAGACACACGGAGAAGACAGGAACGCCGGCCGATTCAGCGCGCTGTCCCAGCGCGTCGATGCCCTCATCGTTCCAGAGGTCGGAGGCGCGGTAGGTGCCTGCCCGAACGCCCAGCTCAACGCCGTCGTAACCGAGCGCCTTCGCTCGTGGGAACACATTCACCCAGTTCGACTGAATTACATCTTCCAGAATTCCGAATTTGAAACGGTCCATTTACTTCCTTCCGGAAATCGACAGTAACAGTTGATCAGGATTCTCGTCTTTCCGCATCCTTCGCGAAATTGAGGGCAAATCGGGTCCGGAAACCGGACTCCACTGCGTCCGGCTAAATTAAAAAAGGTCAGGGGTTCTGTCAACCGGATCGTTTATTCACGCAGGCGAAGTAGTCCCTGTTTCTTTTCCGGCCGGCCGGTCGATCGAATCGCATCGGCATGCCGTCATACGGTTTGACATCGGATCGAGGTCGGGGTATTATGGGTCCATTTCGGAGGAGACGGGGCGATGAAGACCGCGCTGTGCACGATCGCGTTTAAAGACAGGCCGTTCGAGGACGTCCTGGATCTTGCCGTCAGGGCCGGTTTCGACGGCGTCGAGCCGTGGGGAAAACCGGATCATATGCCCGTTGAGTACAAGGCGGAGGAGAACCGGCGGATCGCCCGGGCCATCCGGGAGCGAGGGCTGGAAGTATCGCAGTACGGATCGTACATCAATCCGGTCTCGGTCGGATTCGAACGGGAGATGGCGGAAGGACTGGATACCGCATCCGACCTGGGTACGGACAGAATCCGGGTCTGGGCGGGGTCCTGCGGTTCGGACGAGGCGACAGACGAGGACTGGCGGAGGGCGATCTCCCGATTCCGCCGGTTCGCCGACCGCGCCGCTGACCGGGGCGTGAGCCTTGTGCTGGAGATGCACCTGGGATACCTGTGCGATACGGCCGGGGGCAGTCTGAGATTGGTGGAGGGCGTGGACCGGCCCAATTTTCATTTGAACTTCCAGCCGATGTACACGGACGGCGCCTCACGGGTCGTTGCGGTGGCGCGGCAGGTGGCGCCGCACGTGGCAACCGTGCACGCCCAGAACTATGCCGCTCGGGGGCGGAACGAGCGCAGCCTGATATCGGCCGGGTACGTGGACTACCGCGCGGTCGTCCGGGAGCTTTCCGCGGCGGGTTTCGACGGTTATCTGGAAGTCGAGTTCGTCAGGGAGGACGATCCGGGGGCCGCGCTGATGGCGGATGCCGCGTTTCTACGCACGTTGTGCGAGCCGACAGATTGACCTCGATTGCCAGGAAAAGGAGGCCGGAAGATGGAGTTTCTGCTGGCGTGTCTTGTTATCGCCGCGGTATTGATGGCGGTGGATTCGGCGCAGGCCGAAGGTCGGCCGGGTTACACGATCTATCGCGCCGGAACGCCGATCACGGTCGATGGACGCCTGGACGAACCCGCGTGGGTGGCGGCGCCCGACGTTGGGGCGTTCGTTTTCCCGTGGTACATCGACGGCAAACAGGAGCAGACCGTAGCCAAGATGCTATGGGACGATACCCATCTGTACGTGTCGTACATTTGTGAAGACGCCCATATCTGGGCAGACCACACCCTGCGCAACAGCGACGTGTACGATGACGACTGTGTGGAGGTGTTTACCGCGCCGGACCCCGACCGCCCGCACGTTTATTTCAATATCGAGATGAATGTATTGAGCATTTTTCTGGACCGGTTCAATCCGAAGGGGGCGGGCGAAGTCGTGGACACCGGGTGGCGGGCAAAGGGTCTTCAGGTTTCGACGTTTATCGCGGGTACGTTGAACGACGACGCGGATACCGACTCGTACTGGGTCCTCGAGGCTGCCATACCCTTCGAGAATTTCGCCGGCGTTGCGAAGCATACGCCGCCGGCGCCGGGCGACGTGTGGAACCTGAACCTGAACCGGCTCGGCGGCAAGACCAACGCCCAGTTCAGCCAGTGGCGCCCCAGTCGGACGCCGGAGCCGCAGTTTCACGCTCCCGATGACTTCGGGCGAGTCGTATTTTCGGACGCGGCGAGTCCATTCTGGAAGCGGTGACGATCCGACAGCAGAGGGTGTACCTGATGCTCAGAACGCGTACTCTGGCACTGACCGGGCCGCCTGACTCATTCGCGGGCGGCGCTCCTGCAGAAGAGATCCGCGATATACAGGTTCTCGTGGACCGCATGGACCGCCTGTACCGAAGCGAAACCAGTTACGCGGAACTGGAGATGGAAATCCGGACGCCCCACTGGCGGCGGACGCTTCGGATGAAGATGTGGACCGAAGGAATGCGCAAGACCTTTGTCACCATACTGGCGCCGAAGAAGGAAGCCGGTACCTCGACGTTGCGTGTGGGCACGGAGATGTGGAATTATTTTCCCAGGATCAACAAAGTCATCAAGGTTCCGCCTTCGATGATGATGGGGTCCTGGATGGGCTCGGATTTTACCAATGACGACCTGGTGAAGGAGAGTTCGCTGGCGGTGGACTACCACCCCGCATTCGGGACGCCGGGGAACGACTCCGTATACGAAATCGTGCTGACTCCGAGGGAGGAGACGCCCACGGTATGGGGCAGGATCGTACTCACGATCCGAAAGTCCGATCTGATACCGGTGTCGTACGTGTACTTCGACGAGAGTGGCGATCCGATGCGGGAAATGACGTTTTCGGGTCCCACGGATTTCGGTGGAAGGACCTTGCCCGCGGTACTGGAAATGAAGCCCTTGAAGAAAGACGGGCACCGTACGGTGATACGATACCTGGATGCGCATTTCGACAGACCCCCGGCAAAGGACACGTTTACCCGTCGGAATCTGCGGCGCCGCAGATGATCCGCATACAGCGGACCGTCGTAACGCTGAAACAGTGAATCCGGGAACCCCGGAAAGACACACGCGACTCCCGGGAAGGCCGTCGATGGTGCTCAGAATCGCGTTTCGGAATTGCTTTCGCCAGCGGCGGCGGTCGGTGTTGACCCTGGCGGCAATGGCGGGGGGGTTCGCGCTGTGCTCGCTGTCCATCGGGATTTCGGATGGCACGTATCTTGGGCTGATCGAGGCGTTTACCAGAGACCGGACAGGCCACATTCAGATTCATGGCGAGGGCTATCTTGACAGACCCACCCTGTACAATACCATCGACGATCCGGATCGGGTGGGGGAGACCATCGAGTCTCTGGACGTTGTCGCGGCATGGACGCCCCGGGTGTATTCGCCGGTACTGGCCGCGGCGGGAAACAAGACCACGGGGGCGCGGATTGTCGGCGTGTTGCCCGGCCGCGAAGCACGTACAACCCGTCTCAGATTGCAGGTGTCGGCGGGTCGGTTTCTGAAAGGGCGCCCCGGGTTGGAGGTGATGCTTGGCCATGGATTGGCGGAGGCGTTGGGCGCAACCACCGGCGGTGAGGTGATCTTGATCGGGCAGGCTGCGGACGGATCCATTGCCAACGACGTCTACCGCGTTGCGGGAATCGTGGGTGACGCCGGGGACCCGTACCAGCGCGTCGCCCTGTATATGCACCTCGAGGAGGCGCAGCGTTTCCTGGAGTTGGGGCGTCGTGTCCACGAAGTGGCGGTTGTGCTTGCGGACGCCTCGGCTTCGGAGCGTGTCGCCGGTCAACTGGAGGGCCTTCTGACCCGCGGTCCGGTGGAGGTCTCGCCGTGGCAGGTGGTGGAGAAGGCGTTTTACCGGGCGATGCAGGCCGACCTCCAGGGAATGTGGATATCGCTCGGCATCATCAATTTGATCGTGGCCATCGGCGTGTTGAATACGGTATTGATGGCCATTATGGAGCGTACACGGGAATTCGGCGTGCTGCGGGCGCTGGGTACGCGACCGGCTGCCGTGTTTCTCCTGATTCTGGTCGAGACCGCCCTTCTATCGGTTTTGGGCGCGCTGGTCGGCGGTGTACTGGGCGTCATCTCCAACACCGTCCTGGCCGAACACGGTATCCTCTACCCGACGCCCGTGGAATACGGCGGCTATGTCTTCGATCGGCTGATCAGTATGGTTTCATTCCGTTCGGTCTGGATACCGGCGGTGCTGACCTTCGGCACCGCCGTTCTTGTGAGCCTGATCCCTGCGACGCGCGCGGCCAGAGTCGCGCCCGCACGGGCGATGCGGACACATTAAGGAGATACTGTACGCGTCCGCACGCAATCCGGGTGGCCCGGTGAAAGTACCCTTCATGCCGTTTCTGATTAAAATGGCCTGGATGAATTCCTTTCGAAATGCGCGACGGACGATGCTTGCCGGCCTCGCGATCGGAATCGGGTTGGCGGCGTTGATCTTCACCGACGGCCTGATGATCGGGATGTCCGACTCCATTGTACGAATTGCGACGGACACCTTCATGGGGCACGGCCAGGTACACGCGGAGGGATTCAGAAGCACCCGCGACGTGGCGCGCGTCGTGAATGGGCTGCCCGGCGTCCTGGAACGCCTGAGGGCCGATCCGGAAGTGGAACGTTTTTCACTGCGGGTGCAGACGCCCGGGATGCTGGCTTCGCCCGCCACGTCCGGCACCGTGCTGCTCTACGGGGTCGACCCTGGCCTTGAAAGGCCGTTCTCCAGGGTTGACGAGGCCATCTTAGAAGGGTCGTTCCTCGAGCGGAACGACCGGCGCAAGATCCTGCTGGGGTCGAAACTGGCGGAAGCGCTGGAGATTGGCGTGGGCGACCGGGTTGTGGTGACCGCGGCTGAGGCGCAATCCGGCGAATTGGCCCAGGAGATGTTCCGCGTGGGGGGGATATTCCACTTTGATGTCCGCGAACTGGACGGCAGGGTGGGTTTCGCGCATATCGAGGCCGTGCAGCGCCTGCTGGGACTTCCGGGCGAGGTGCACGAGATCGCCATCCACTTCAAGTCGTTATCGGGAAACGAATCGGCGGACGCCGGCTTCCGGTCGCGATTCTCGCGGGACGGAAACGAAGCCAGAGGCTGGCGGGAACTGATGCCCCAGCTCAGCGCGGTTCTGGATATGTCCGGGTTCTCGTCGCTGATTGTAGGCATCATCCTGTTTGCGGTGGTTTCACTGGGCATTGTCAACACCCTGTTCATGTCGCTGCACGAACGGATGTTCGAGTACGGGGTGCTCCGGGCCGTGGGCACGCGACCGGGTCGCATGGCGATGATGATCCTGTTCGAAGCGGGCACGCTCTCGATGTACAGCATCCTGATCGGATGCTGTATCGGATTCGTTGTGACTCTCCTGTACTCCGTTCAGGGAATCGACTACACGGGCATCGAGTTCGCGGGCGTGACCCTGAAGGAGATGATTTATCCGGTGCTTCGGCTGGAGCAGTTCGTCCTGTTTCCGATGTGTGTATTCCTCTTTACACTCGTCGCCGGGATCTATCCTGCCGTCTACGCCGCACGGCTGAAACCCGCGCAGGCGATGAAGACGTACGAATGAACGCGAACCGCTGGAACGGGAGTGTTGCATGCCCGGAGATTCCGTATTGATTGAAGCGGAAGACGTGAGCAAGGTCTACCGCGCGGGCGAGGTAAGCGTATCCGCGTTGAAGTCCGTAAACCTCAGGGTCGCACGGGGTGAATTCACGGCGATTGCAGGGCCTTCGGGATCCGGAAAATCCACGTTGTTGAATATCCTGAGCGGACTGGATTCGCCCACCTCCGGCCGGGTGAGCCTCGCCGGTTCGCCGATCAGCGCAATGGGTGGACGCGCGCTTTCCGATTTCCGCCGCGACCATATCGGGTTCATTTTCCAGGCTTTCAATCTGATCCCGGTACTCACCGTACTCGAGAACATCGAATACGTATTGCTGCTGCAGGGCGTGTCGCGCCTCGACCGCCGCGAACGCGTGCGGGAGATGTTGTCTACCGTTGGTCTGGAGGGGATGGAAGACAGACGTCCTCCCCAGCTTTCGGGCGGGCAGCAGCAGCGCGTGGCGGTCGCACGGGCGATGGTCTCGCGGCCGGACCTGATTCTGGCGGACGAACCTACGGCCAATCTGGATTCCGCCACCGGCGGCGCGCTCCTGGATCTGATGCGGGAATTGAACGAGCGCCGCAGGATGACCTTCCTGTTTTCTTCGCACGATCGAATGATCATGGATCGGGCCAAACGGCTGGTGGTGCTGAAGGATGGAAGCCTTGTCCAGGATGTTACGCGCAACGGGGCGTAGTTGTTCACGCCCGCCAGCGCACGGGTTGTTTCTGTGTTTTCCGGTTCTTTTGGTTTTGATTTCAACGAGGGGGTCGACGGAGGAAGGCCGGTTCAGGCTGAACGGATACGCGAAGTCCTTTGCCCTGTTACAACAGCCGGTATCCGTCCCCGAAATCCGGAACCCGGAATCCCGGCGGATCTGGTTGAACCGTGTTCGCACAAAGCTGTTCTGGCGTCCGTCATACGTCGTTTCCGGCGAGTTCGCGTACGAATTATCTGCACGAGCGACGGGTTCGACTTCCTCCGGAGCGGCGTGGGCGGCGGCGCCTTCGCTGTTCGACTACCGGGTGCGGGATCTCGGGACCAGACTGTATCCCCGCAATGACGCCGCGGACCGCGGATTCACCGTCACCCAGAATCTGGACCGTGCGGTGGTGACGGTTTCGCTGCCGCGCGCGGAACTCCACGTTGGCCGGCAGGTCGTCGCTTTCGGTTCGGCGCGAGCGGTGAACCCGACCGACGTCGTCGCGCCCTATTCTCCGGAAGTGCTGGACAAGGACGAACGCGTCGGGGTGGATGCCATCAGGTTGCGGGTGCCGGTTGGAATGATGGGCGAGCTGGACGCCGGCGTGGTTCCGGGGCGGGATGTTTCGACACGGAGCGGGGCGGGCTTTGTTCGCGGCGGTTTCATTTCGCGCGGCGTAGACGTCTATCTGACGGCCATGGGGTACCGGGACCATCTGCTCCTGGGCATGGATCTCGCGGGATCTCTGGGGGACGCGGGGGCCTGGCTGGAGGCGGCGTGGACCAGAAGACCGGACGGCCGGTCGTTTCTGCGTATTTCGACAGGTCTCGATCATCGATTCCCGAACGGAATCTACGGAACCCTTGAGTATCACCTGAACGGCGCCGGAGTTTCCCGCACAGGCGACTATTACAAGCTACTTGATGACCGGACCTATACCGCCGGGGGCGTCTTCCTGCTGGGGAGGCACTACGTGGCGCCAGGTCTGGCGTGGCAACTTACACCGCTCTGGTCGGTCCATCTGCCGGTTCTGTGGAACCTTTCGGACCGGTCAGCGTTCCTCTCGCCCTCGTTTGAGTACGGGTGCTTTCAGAACGGGTCCGTGTCCGGTGGCGTGCTTTTCGGGCTTGGCAGGAGCTCCGGCGCGTCTCCTTTCCCGGCTTCCCTGGATGTGCGGTCGGAATTCGGACCGTTTCCGACGCTGGGTTTCGTGTCCATGAGCTATTATTTCTGATGGCCGTGGCGTAGCGCGAAATAGCATTTCGCGCTCGATGATCACCTAAAGCCTTGACGGGGAGATCGTTATGACCGAACGGAACGACGCTGCACACTTTCATCGGGACGCCCTGGTGATCGATTCGCACAACGATGCGATCGTCAACCACATTCGTCGTGGGAACCTGGGATTTTCCGGGGGTCCCCCACCCGACGGGGATCGCAGAAATGCCAGTGTGGCCCGATTGAGAGGGCTTCTGGACCGGTCGGTGCTCGAGTCCCCGGTACAGATCGATTTTCCGAAGATGCGGACGGGTGGCCTGGACGCCGCCTTCTTCGCCGTCGACGTCACGCTTGCCGTGAAGAACCATCTGACCTATGGGTTGGATGCATTGGGGTTCTTCGACTCCGAACTGGCGGCGCACGAGGGCGACGTTGTGTTGGCGAAGACCGCGGGCGATATCGTACGCGCAAAACAGGACGGCAAGCTGGCTGTGATTCTGGCGATCGAGAACAGCGACGGGGTGGAGGGCAGCATAAACGTGCTTCGCATGCTGCACCGGGTGGGCGTGCGTTCAATCGGACTGACGCACGATGTGAGCAGCCTGGCCGCGGACGGCAATGCCGAGGCGCGCAGCCGGGGCGGACTCACGCGTTTCGGCGTGCGGCTTGTGGAGGAGATGAACGACCTGGGGATGCTGGTGGACGTCTCTCACATCAGCGAAACAGGATTCTGGGACGTGATGGAGGTATCGCAAAAACCGGTGATCGCTTCGCACAGCAACTGCAAGGCGCTCTGCGACCACCCGAGAAACCTGAGCAACGAGCAGATCAGGGCAGTGGCGAAGAATGGCGGGTCCATCGGCGTAACGTTCGTGCCCCGTTTTGTCGATAAGTCGACGCCCACGTTCGCCCGTCTTCTCGACCACGTCGATCACATCGTGCAGCTTGCAGGCACGGACCACGCGGGCATCGGATCGGACTTCGACGGCGGGGGAACGCTGCTGGACGACGCGACCTCGTTTCCGAGGATTTCCGACGGATTGCTGGCCAGGGGTTATTCAGAAGACGATGTCCGCAAGGTTCTCGGCGGGAACCACCTCAGGGTGCTGAGGGAGGCCATCGGCAACTGAAACCTGCATGGAAGTCCCAATCGGCCGGATCGCGCGCCTGTCTCGCACGGTGACGAGCAACTCGTGCCGGGCCGGATCGATTTGGCGCTATCCGATGGACGGGACCTCGATCTTCTCTTTCTGGTTGATGGATTTTTCAAGCGCTTCCAGCACGGCAACCGGCATGAGCATGGACTCGCGGGTTTCATCGGTGTTGCCTGTCTTGAACATGTCGCAGAAGGCCCTTGCGCCGCCCAGATATGGATTCTCGTCGTAGCCGATGGTGCGGTCGACCCGCCCCTTTTCGCAGATGACCGAGACATGGAAGGCGCTGTGTCCCTCGGTGAACAGATTGAGCGTGGAAACGTCGCCGCTCGACGAGTACAGCGTACCGGTATGGTTTCTCCCGCCCAGATTGACCTGCGCGTGGGTCACGTCGTTGTCGAGCAGTCGCACGGCCATGTCCACCTGGTGGATGCCATAGAAGAAGACGCCGCCCCACTCGGATTCGATGTCGCAGGGCCCGGTTGTGACCACCGAGACAACCCGCCCCATATCGGCGATATCGTTCTTGAGCCGGTTGAAAGACGCCTGTCTGGGTAATACCGAGAAGGAGCAGACGGGGATCCCGAGTTCCGATGCGCGGTCCAGAAAACGCCTGCCCTCCTCGACCCGATAACAGAACGGCTTGTCCACGAATACCGGAATTCCGGCTTCGATCAGCGGCCAGACCGCGGGCAGGTGATATTTCGCGTCGCGATGGTCCACGCACGCGGCGTCGACCTGGCCGATCATCTCTTCGGGCTGCTCGACGATATTCGGAATCTGTCCCCGGTCCTGGGCGTCTCTGGCGTACCCGGCGGCTTCGCCCCACACGTGGGTGACGCGGCAGCCCGGTACTTTTTTGTCGATGTTCAGCGTCTTCGAAATGGCGACGGTGTGGCTGTTTTCCGCACCGACGATGCCGATGTTGATCATGTTGTGCCTCCTTGGTTGGGTTCATGCCTGCGGTCAAGGCCTGGCGGGAGAGCCGTCCGGCAGGCGGGCCTGCGTCCAGTCGATGATTTCATCCTGACAGGGATACTTCGAGGCGAGGTCCTCGTCGACGTCGATTCCGAGGCCTGGCCGGCTGTTGGGATACATGTAACCGCCTTTGACTTCGGGCGTGCCGGGGAAGATTTCGCACACGCGTTCGTCAAACCGGCACCACTCCTGGATTCCGAAGTTGGGCGCCCAGAGGTCCAGGTGCAGATTGGCGGCGTGCCCGACCGGAGAAACGTCACCCGGCCCGTGCCAGGCGGTGCGGATGCCGTACATGCCGGCGAATGCCGCCACGTTGCGGGCCGGCGTCAGGCCGCCCATCTGGCTGATGTGCATTCGGATGAAGTCGATCAGCCGGTCCTGGATGAGCGGCGTCCACTCCCGCGGATGATTGAAAAGTTCCCCCATGGCGATCGGCGTGGCGCATTGCAGCCGGATGTTGCGGAACCACTCCAGGTCTTCCGGGGCGAGCGGGTCCTCGAGGAAGAACAACTTGAAGGGCTCCGCGTCTCTTGCGAACTGTACCGCGTCTATCGGTACGAGACGCTCGTGAATGTCGTGGAGGAGTTCCACGTGCGCGTCCGTGTTTGAACGGACGTGCTCGATCATGTCGAGGACCCCGCGTGCATATTCCCGCGGGTCGTAATACGCCCCTTCCTGCGCCCCTTCAGGTGAGCGCAGGCGTGACGTCCGTCCTCCGTACCCGCCCATCTGCACGCGGATGTGCTGATAGCCCTGCTCATGGAATTTCAGGACGTTGTCCAGGACTTCGTTTCTGTCTCCACCGTCGGCGTGCGCGTAGCAGGCTGCGGCTTCGCGGCATTTGCCGCCCAGAAGCTGGTAGACGGGCATCCCGGCGCGCTTGCCCTTGATATCCCACAGTGCGATATCGACCCCGGAAATCGCATTGTTGAGTACGGGGCCGTTGCGCCAGTAGCCGTTGACCATGGACGTCTGCCAGATTTCTTCGATTCGGTCGACGTCGCGTCCGATGAGAAAGGGTTTCAGGTGTTTTTCGAGGGCGGTATGGACGGCGTGAAACCGCTGGGTGAACGTGGCGCAGCCGAGACCGTAGAGACCGGGTTGGGACGTGAGGATTTTGACCACGATGAGGCGTGATCCGGCAGGCTGGGTGAGGATGGTTCTGACGTCGCGAATGGTGACGGGCAAGGATCGACTCCGGGTGATTGGAGATGGTTATGGACGTCCAGGGCTTCTTTAATAAAGCCCGTCCGGTGAAATGTCCAAGGACATTTTCGGGGGTGGCCGGCTGATGAAACCGTACTGATGCCCGCACGGGCGTGTCGAAGTAAATGCGGCTTCTACAACAGTCCTTCCTTTTGAAGAATGTCTCCCGCGATCGCGTAGGTTGTGCCGTGCATGCCGATGACGACCAGACCCAGGCCCTCCGCCAGGTATCCGCCGGGATACATGTTCGGGATCGAGGTGCATTCATAGTTGTGCGGATGCGTGGGCAACTGATGGACCTGGAACCGGTAATTGTCGTGTTTTTCCACCACACGAAGCGGTGGAAACCCCTCGAAAAGGGAGTAGTCCGCGATGCCGCCGATTTCGAGGAGGGCGTGATCGACTTCCAGCGTTTCACGGCCGCCGTTGCGGCCAAGGGTGACAATGCCTCCGGATACGTGCTGCTCGAAACCGTGGACCCGGGTTTCGTAACGTGTATTCAGGCGCGGGGACCGGCTCTCCATGATTTCGGCGATCCGCGCGTAGTAGGGGAGGCCGTATCGGCTGTCCGATATCAGGCGCCAGTGACGATCGAAGGGCTGGCGCATGACGTAGTGGACGTGCCTGCCCGCGTCGTGCAGTTCGGTTGCCGCCCAGTCTGCGGACCGGCCGCCGCCCACGACGAGGATGCGTTCGCCGGGATAGCTCCCCGGTTGATCGTAGCCTGAAGTGACGAACGGCAGGTGTTCGCCGGGCACGTTGAGTTTCCGGGGAATGCACCGCTGCCCCACCGCGTAGACGAGGTACCTGCACGTGTAGCGGCGGGTGGTTTCCGAGCCGGCGACGCGGGTGGTGAGCAGAAATCCGGCGTCGTGGGGCTGGATGCGGGTCACGCGTTCGTGTGTGCGTATATGATCTTCGACCTCGAAGCGGCCCGGTACGGCGTGATAATAGTCCAGGAGGTGAGGTTTCGAAATCAGGGCGTTGACATCCAGATGCATCTGTCGTTCACTGAAGTGACGGTCGAGCGGATAGAAGGCGAATTCCATCCATTGGCCCGGTGACAGCGTGAGCATGTTTTCCGGTACATTGTTCCACACGCCGCCAACCTCTTCGCGGGTGATCAGCAAGACGTCGACGGGTTCGCGCTTCCGGAATTCCAGGGCAATTTCGCCCTCGCCCCGGAACTTCTGTCCAGGATGGTGCAGAATGCGAAACAGGTCCACGGGACGGATGCCGGCGTTCGCCACGGCTCTGAAATCCAGGCCGATCAGGGTGCCGCTTTCGCCGCGAAGGTAGCGGTCGACCTGTCCGTATCGACTTCGGAACAGGTCGCCGCCGCGGTAATACGGGTGCCACCCGCCGAGTACCACGGCCAGCGGAAGGCCGGCCGGGCCCCCGCCCACGATGATAACGGTATGGTGTTCGGGTTTGGCCATGGAGACCTCGCGGATGCGGTCGGATCAGCCCGGGGCCGCGGGACGTCGGCCGCCGCCCGTACGCGAAGGGCAAACGGTCTGCAACCGGGGCCCGGAATGCAACCGAAAGGGGGCGGGCCGACGAGCGTGTGATCCAGCCGGGTACGAGCGGCGTAGACCTTGACTTCAATCCTTGAATGCTGTATGATGATGCTCCTTAACGACCGGCTACAAAGTAGATCCGGGGCGCAGGGTAGTCAAGCCGAATATCGTCGAATGGATCGCTGGAACGGGAGAAGCCTATGGCGGACGCACATCAACTGGACATCGGGGAGATTCGTGCGCAGGACCGCGCGCACGTGTGGCATCCGATGGTACAGCATCGGACGCTGGAGCAACGGGATCTGATGGTGATCCACAAGGGAAAGGGAACCACGGTCGTGGACGCGGAGGGGCGGGAGTACCTGGATGCATACGCGGGGCTCTGGAACGTCAACGTCGGATACGGCCGCCGGGAGATCGCGGATGCCGTGCACGAACAGATGCTGCAGCTTTCGTACTATCCCCATCTCCAGGTGAATCTGCCCGCCGCGAAGCTTGCATCCCGGCTCGCCGATATGCTCCCGGGGGACCTGAACCATCTCTTCTTCTCCAACAGCGGATCCGAGGCGAACGAAACCGCGCTGAAGATTGCGAGGCAGTACGGCCGGCAGAAGTACCCGGGCCAGAACCGGTTCAAGGTGATCGCCAGATACCAGGGCTATCACGGGTTTACCTTCGGTGCGATGTCCGCGACGGGACAGGTTGCCAGGAGGGCCGGGTTCGAACCCCTGATGCCGGGTTTTCTGCATGTGAACCCGCCCTGGTCTTTTCGCTTCGGGTCGAAAGTGACCTACCCTGACGGCGGTGTGGCGTGTGCGAACGAGGTCGAAGAGGCCATTGTCCGTGAGGACCCGACAACGGTTGCGGCGGTCATAGCCGAGCCGATTATCGGCGGCGGCGGTGTGATCGTCCCGCCGGACGGGTACCTGCCGCGCCTTCGAGAAATCTGCGACCAATACGGTGTGCTTCTGATCCTCGACGAAGTGATCACGGGATTCGGCCGGACAGGCAAGCTGTTTGCCGCCGAACACTGGGGCGTGGTTCCGGACATGATGACCATGGCGAAGGGCGTGTCCAGCGGATATCTGCCCCTCGGAGCGTGCGCGGTGACGCCGGAGGTGTTCGAGACCTTCATGGGCGAACCCGGTGAGCATCGGGAATTCTCCTCGGTGTCCACCTATGGCGGACATCCGGTCTGCTGTACGGCGGCACTGGCGAATCTGGACATTCTGACGGCCGAACGGCTTTGGGAGAATTCCGCGGAAGTCGGCGCGTACCTTCTGGACGGGTTGGGACGCCTGGACTCTCCGTTCATCGGTGAAGTGCGGGGCAAGGGGCTGATGATCGCCGTCGAACTTGCGGCGGAGAACGGAGATATGCTGGACTCGGCCCGGGTCGGGGCGGTGCAGGCCGGCATCCTTGAACAGGGCGTGATCGTGGGACGAATGAGCCACGTGATGCACGGCCCCGAGAGTATCTTCTTCCTGGCGCCCCCTTTGATATTGACACGAGACGAAGCGGATCGAATCGTGTCGGCGTTCGAGTCGGGACTCAAACGTATCTCCTGAAGAGGCGGGCATCCTGATCTACGTTTGGTCGGCGACGCTCCTCCTCCAGTCACTCTTGCAGACCGTATATGCAGGCCTGTTTCAGACACTATGCCGCCCTCAGGAAGGAGATGGACGCCTGGCTGGCGCAGAGTCGGCTTATGGACCCTCCGGGCAGGCACGGCGGCGGCGAAGACGAAGCCAACTACGCGCTGGCCTGGTTCCCGCACTTTCTTGTGACGGGCGATCCGGCGGTCGCGGCGCACTTCGAGGTTCTCAGGGATCAGCTTGCGGGGTGGGTCCGGCGTGAATGTCTGCACGGCTACGAGCCGGAGGCGGAGGCGCATCACGGCACCGAGCCGTTCCTGCTCTTTCTCCCGCGCTATCTGGGTCTCTTTCCGGAGGACCGGGTGGCGGCGCGACTGCTCGGGGATGCGGCCGAACACATCGGGAACTGGGAGAAGGGGATCCCGGCGTGGTTCGACTGGGACCGGAACCGATTCTTCGGATACCACATCGGTACCCGGACCGTGGGGCGGGACCCGGAGCACGCGGTGGAACTGGCGGAGCACTTCCGGTTCATCCACATCGCTCTGGCGGCATACCGTGTGCTGAAGCAGGAACGTTACCTGGACTGGGCGTTGCGGTACGGCCGGCGTCGCGCGGAGATGATCGCAGCGGCGCCGGACGGGGAGTTGCCGGTGATGTGGGGACCTGACGGGCGGCCTCTGAGCGCATGCAATTATACGGAGTCGCAGCGCAGGATGAGCGCCGCAAGCCACCATATGCCGGACGATCCGGCCAGGGGCGTGGAGGTGCTGCTGGCGTCCGGCGCGGTCCACGCGCTCGGGGATCTGTTTCGACTGTCCGGCGAGAGGGTATTTCGCGACGCGGGATTCCGGATTGTCGAGCCGCTCGTCGACATGCTTCACGACCCCTATTGCGATCCGGGCGCCGCCGCCGTCTCCTTTTACCGCTGCGCCTTCGGCGACGACACCCTGGATGGCCGGATCCGGGAAATGCTGGGACGGCTTCCGGACGAGGAAGCCGGCGAACTCGTGCTGATGGTGCCGGAGAAGCCGAGGATGATCCTTCCCGGCGTCGGGAAGCGGGCCGATATGCTGCACTGGGGCGTGCAGTCAGACGGAATGGACCGCGTCACGCCAACGAGCGAGCCCTGCACGGCCGCGTTGACGCTGGCCTATCAGATGACCGGCGACGACTCGTTCGCAGCGCGGGCAATGAAACAGGCGGCGCGGAAGTTGAAGGTGGCGCGGCGCGTTCTGAGGGGCGGTAGGGAGCACGCGGACATGGGCGGGGCGGTCTGCTCCGTGGCCGCCGGCCACGGCAGAAACTGGGGCGCCGGAGCCGTAACCGGATGCTACGGTCCGTTGTTGCTCGGCGCCAGGGAGCAACTTGGGGCGCTGGCGCCCGCGGTGGAATTCCGCCGTCCGGGAGGCGGGCCCGGTTTGCACGAGCATGTGGTCTCGCTGGTCGTCCCTCCAGGTCCGTCCGCCGGAAACGTCCGGATCTTCAACGGCGCCGACTCTGAAGCGTCAGTCTGGTGGCGGCAGCCTGGAACGGCATGGCAGGAGATTTCCCTCTCGCCGGGTGTCGAAACCGGGGCGGATCTGAAGGAGGAAGCGCGATGAGATACCGTATACTGGGACAGACCGGGCTGCAGGTTTCGGAAATCGGTCTCGGCGCGTTTCCTATATCGGGGATGCGGCGGCAGGCCGACGGTACGCAGTTCGGATGGACCGGAACCGGGGATTCCGAGTCGATTGCGCTGATCCATCGCTGCGAGGAATTGGGCATCAATCTGATCGATACCGCCGAAGGTTACGGCGACGGGCACAGCGAGGTACTCACGGGCAAGGCGCTGCGCGGACGGAGAGACAAATGGATCGTGGCCACGAAGGTGCAGCCGAACGCGGGCATCGATCCTGAATCACGGGATTTGTCCACGGTACGGCGTCGCATCACAGAGGCGTGTGAGCTCAGCCTGAAGCGTCTGGCGATGGGCCACGTCGACGTCTATCAGTTGCACGCCGTTCCTTTCGAGTGGGCGATGCCGGCGGTCATGGACGCGCTTGAAGAACTCAGGCGGGCCGGAAAGGTGCGGTGGTACGGCATCTCGACGAATGACCGGCAAGCGGTGGAGAAGCTCCGTACGTTCGGATCTGTACATATGTTGCAGGTGGGCTACAATCTGCTGGAGCGATCGGCGAAAGGGTTCTTGTACTGGGCGAAGGCCGAGAACATCGGCACGTTGATTCGCGTGCCCCTTGCAAAAGGGCAACTGACGGGCACGTATTTCGGCGCTGAAGCACGGACGATCCCGGAAAACGACGTGCGATTCGAACGATTCAACAAACCCGAGACGGTCGATGGCCTGAAGCGCCTGCCGCAGTTGCTTTTCCTGCGGAACCGCACACGAACCATGGCGCAGGCGGCACTGCGTTTCGTGCTGGATCACCCGGGCGTGTCGTGCGTGATCGCCGGCGCCAGGAACCGCCGGCAGGTGGATGAGAACGCCGGTACCGTGGAAATGCCTCGGCTGACCGATGCGGAGCTCGAACGGGCGATCCCGATCGCGGATACCATCGGTACGCCGGGTTGGATTTAGCAAGAGGTGGCTTATGTCTTCCGCGGTTCGTATCGGCGTGATTGGTTGCGGGAGGATCCTGAACGCACACCTGCGCGGGTTCCGAACGCTGCAGGAAAACGGGTTCGGGGATTGCTTCCGGATTACGGCGCTTTGCGCGAGGAGACGTGAGGACGCCATCCGGTTTCGAACGAGGGGCGAAGGACCCGGACCCAGACCCGCGCCGGTGGAGGCCCCGGGTGACCCTCTGAATGCCCCGCACGCGTACATCAGCGATCTGCATCCCGGTCGGGAAACCGCGGTTTACACGGACTACCGCGAGATGCTGGAACGCGGGCCGGTCGACGCGGTGTGCATCCTGACGGGGCACGATACGCACCACGCGATAGCCATAGACGCTATGAGGGCCGGCATGCACGCCATTGTCGAGAAGCCGATGGCAATCTCGGTAAGGGCCGCACAGCGGATGTGTGAAGTAGCTTCCGAGACGAACACGGTGTTGAGCGTCGCGGAAAACGTGAATTTTACGCCCGCGGTGCGTGCGAGCCGGTGGGCCGTCAGGGAGGGACTGATCGGCGACGTGCAGATGGTCTACCGCGGGGCGATCGGGTTCCGGTCTCACCGTCCTGATCTGGTGGCCGCACGCACGCCGTGGCGGCAGTCGAAGCTGGGCGCCGGGGGCGGGGTGTCGATCGATCTGGGGGTGCACCTGTTCAACGGCGTTCGGACGATCTGCGGACCGGTGCATTCGGTGCAGGCCCTGTGGCGGATTCTGGAGCCGGTCCGGGTGTTGATGTCTGACGACGACAGCGATGTCGCGGACGAGGTCCGAAACCAGGTCGACGACGTATTCTTCTCCAATTTCAGGCTCGCGAACGGAGCGATCGGTCACATCGCGGTAGCCCGCAGCGCAAGGGGAACGCAGATCGGGGTTCCGGGAGGCACGAATGTTTTCGGCAGCACGGGCGCGTTGTCAGACGGGAAGGTCTTCGCCGGGGACGGGACCGGGGAAGACGTCCTGAAGCGGTTTCAACATGAGGCCGCGGAATGGGACCGGGCTGCAGCGATGCCCGGCGGAATCACCGATTCATTCGCGCTGGAGAACCTGGACTGGCTGCGCGCGATCCGTGACGGTTCGCCGGTGCGGATGTCGGGCGTGGAGGGGACGATCGATCTGGCGCTGAGCTACGCGATCCTGGAGTCGGGACTGCTCGGTAGGGAGATCACCCTCGACGAGATGCTTCGCGGTGACGCGGACAGATACCAGGGGCCGATCAACGCGCACTACGGGTTGTAGGGCTTCGGCCCGGGCGTGGAATGCGACCCTTGCGACGGCCCACCGGCACTGGGGCGGGTGGGTTTTCTGTTCGGGAATATCAGCGTTTTTCGATTTCCAGGTTGCGGAACCAGATCCGGCTGTCGTGATCCTGCAGGCCGATGTACCCGGTTTCGGTCATTTCGCAGTATGCCCGGTTGAATTTGTTGGGGGTGCCGTCGGGGTTCCGTCCCGGGGTGGTCCAGCGGCTCAAATCCATTTCGGTGACTCGCTCGCCGTTCAAATCAACCTGGATGTCGTTCTCCACTGCGCTGACGACCATCCCATTCCATTCGCCCGCAGGTTTGCAGGTATTGCGCGTGGGGGCCTGGACATCATAGACGGCGCCGCAGCATTTGGCGGTTGCGGGGCTGCGGCCGTGCGTGTCCAGGATCTGGATTTCGATGCCGGTCTGCACGGGGTCGTCCAGGTCGGTCCATCGGAAGAAGACGCCGCTGTTGGCGCCGGGCGGGTGTTTGAACTCGAGCGACAGTTTGAAATTCCTGAACAGGTCGTTCACATAATACAGGTATCCCCCTTTTTCCCCGGTGCAGTAGATACAACCTCGATCCACCGTCCAGCCGTCCGGATTGCCGGTGGCTGCCCATCCGTCAAGAGATTCGCCGTCGAAGAGTTGCATGTTTCGTCCCTTCAATGATTGTGTTGTGGAAACCGGCAGCCACGGGGTCAATCCCGTCTGCCGGGGTCAACTGCCGGAGCGCGGGAACCGTCGCCGGGCAATATCCGTCAAACCGGATGAAAATCAAAGCGAAAGTCACACTCTTAAGGAGGAATTGCCATGGTGGGGCGACTTGCATGCGGGCTTTGCATGTTGTTTCTCTTCCCGCCCGGCGTTCACGCCGACAACTGGCCGCAATGGCGCGGCCCGCAGCAGAACGGGGTGAGTTCGGCCACGAATCTACCCGCGTCCTGGAGTCTTGAAAAGAACGTCGTCTGGAAGGCTGAATTACCCTCTTGGAGCGGCAGCACGCCGATCGTCTGGAACGACCGCATTTTTCTGATGTCTCCGTCACCCGCGCAAAAGCCGGAGGAACGGGAGCCTGGCGGACCGGAGATATTCATTGTATGCCTATCCAGAAAGGACGGCAGTGAACGCTGGCGGCGCAAGTTGGACGAAGGCAACGATCTGTGGCGCAAGCACAACAATACGTCGCCTTCGCCGGTTACGGACGGCGCGCACGTGTGGGCCGTTACGGGAAACGGCGTTGTGGCGTGTCTGAATATGGATGGCAAGGTCATGTGGTCGCGCGATATGCAACGTGACTACGGCGAATTCGGCCTGAATTTCGGGTACGCGTCTTCTCCGATCCTGTACGACGGCAAGCTTATCCTGCAGGTGCTTCACGGATCGTATACGGACGAAGCGTCGTACATCGTCGCGCTGGACGCGGGGAGCGGTAAAGAGGTGTGGCGCGAAACGCGTGCGACCGATGCCATAAGGGAATCACCCGATTCGTACACGACCCCCGCGCTGTTGAAGCAGGGAGGAAAGACTCAGATTGTCATAACGGGCGGGGATTGCGTGACGGGGCACGATCCCGCAACGGGACACGAAATATGGCGGGCGAACGGATTGAACCCGGAACAGCGGGGGAACTATCGAATTGTGGGCTCTCCCGTGGTGGTCGACGGCATGATCTATGCGCCGACCCGGCGGCGTCCGCTGCTGGCCCTGGCTGCCGGAGGGACCGGCGACGTCTCTGGAAACGTGAAATGGAAGTGGGAGGGCGCCGCCGCTCCGGATGTGCCCACACCGGTCTGTGACGGGAGGTACTTCTACATGGTTGACGATCGCGGCCTGGCGACGTGTCTGGACGCGAAGACCGGCGCCGTCGTCTGGGGTCCCGAGAGAACGGCGCAGGGCACAGTGAGCGCTTCGCCGCATCTCGCTGACGGCAAGCTGTTCCTCCTGAATGAATATGCCGTAACGACCGTACTGGCTGCCGGCCCGAAGTTCGAAGTCCTCGCGACCAATGAACTGGACGATACGTACACACTCTCGTCTCCGGTGTCCTCCGGATCGCAGCTTTTTTTGCGGACGGCAACGCACCTGTACTGCATCGGGCACAAAAGTGATTAACCTCAATTCGAAAAAAAACTACAGTCAAATTTACCACAAAAGGCATGAATGCGGGTAGAGGTTAGCCAAAAAGCGGTGAGACGGGAGCCGGTAGAGGGTAGAGATTACCTGCCTTGTGAGGCTTCTTTTCGTGCCGGAGGCAAGGAGGGATAAATTAACGGGCAAGGATATCTTCTCCCGTCTTACGTCTCCCGTCTACCCGCATCTGAGGGGCCGGGAGGAGAGGTTCCGAACTTGTCCAGTGACCCGGTGTATCCTGGTAATCCGCCGTCTAATCGCCTTTATTAACCAGTACGTATTCGAATTTACGTTCACGAAGAATTACGAATCAGGGTTAAGAATTGGCGATCAGTGCGAATCCGGTTAGGCGTTGACATGCAAATGCAGAATTATATATTGGGGCCGTTTCTGTTACCAGCCCGTTGAAAAAGCCCATCCGGGCTACGGCCGGCCATTGCGGTCGAAATACTGCGTTGCGCTCCCTCGCCGAATCAAGGGATGGGACTCGGTCGCGCGCCTTGTCTTCGGCCACAATGGCTCGGCCTCGCCTGCAGAGCGACTTTATCAACGGACTGTTACGGATCCGGAATCGGAGAAGGGGGAACTTATGGCCAGGCAACTGAACATCGGCCTTCTGGGTTATTCGTTCATGGGCAAGGCGCACAGCAACGCGTTCCGCAAGGTGTCGATGTTCTTTCCCGATACGGGCGTCGAACCGGTCATGAAGGTGATCTGCGGTTCAAACCGGGAGAACGTGTCGGAGGCCGCGCGGACGTTCGGATGGGAGGAGTACGATACCAACTGGGAGAACGTGGTCGCCCGTGACGATATCGACGTCATCGATATCTGCACGCCCGGGAATCTGCATATGCCGATGGCGATCGCCGCCCTCGAGGCCGGCAAGCATGTCATCTGCGAGAAGCCGCTTGCAAACAACCTGGACGAAGCCAGGGCCATGCTGCGGGCCGCGGAGAGCAGCGAGGCGAAAACCATGGTCGCTTACAACTACCGGCGCGTTCCTGCTGTCGCACTGGCCAGGCAGCTGATCGAGGAGGGCCGGATCGGGCAGATCTATCACTGGCGGGCTGTTTATCTTCAGGACTGGATCATCGACCCGGATTTTCCGATGGTCTGGCGTTTCGAAAAGGACAAGGCCGGCTCCGGGCCGCACGGGGACCTGAACGCGCACATTATCGACCTCGCGCTGCATCTCGTGGGCGACATACAATCGGTTGTTGCCGCCGATACGACGTTTATCAGGGAACGACCGCTGGCGGAATCGGTCGACGCGTCTCTGGGCGCCACCGGCGGTCATTCCGATCGGATGGGGACGGTGACGGTGGACGACGCAACGCTGTTCCTGGCGCGTTTCGCGAACGGCGCGCTGGGATCGTTCGAGGCCACCCGCTTCGCGGCCGGCAGGCGCAACCACAACCGGTTCGAGATCAACGGAAGCAAGGGCAGTCTCGCGTTCAATCTGGAAAAGATGAACGAACTGCAGTATTATTCCCGCGAGGACGAAGGGCATATTCAGGGATTCCGCGAGATCATCGTGAACGAAGGCGTACATCCTTACATGTCGGCCTGGTGGCCGCCGGGGCATATCGTAGGGTGGGAGCATACGTTCGTGCACGAGGTCAAGGACTTTTTCGAAGCGATCTTCAATGACCGGGAGGCGTCACCGAATTTCAGGGAAGGCGCGCGGGTCCAGGCCGTACTCGAGGCGGCCGGCGATTCGGCGAAATCGGACCGGTGGCGGGAGGTCCCGGACGTATAACAGCCCTGCATTCGCCTGTGTGCTTTGCGGTACAGGCGGCGCCGGGAGCAGCTGGAAGGAGCGATGGATATGGCGAGACCATGTACTTTGTTTACGGGTCAGTGGGCCGACCTCCCCCTCGAGGTCATGGCGGAGAAAGCGGCCTCGTTCGGATACGACGGCCTGGAATTGGCCTGCTGGGGAGACCATCTGGACGTCCGTGAAGCGGCCTCCAGCGACGGCTATTGCCGGAGCCGGCACGAAATCCTGGAAAAGCACGGGCTGAAGTTCTGGGCGATCAGCAATCATCTCGCGGGGCAGGCGGTCTGCGACAACATCGACGAACGCCACCAGTCGATACTGCCCCCGCACGTGTGGGGCGACGGCGAACCGGAAGGCGTGAAACGACGGGCGGCCGAGGACATGGTGACGTCGGCGGAAGCGGCAAAGGCGCTGGGCGTCAGCGTGGTGAACGGTTTTACGGGATCGTCCGTCTGGCACCTGCTGTATTCGTTTCCGCCGGTGTCCCCGGATGCGATCGACGCCGGTTTCCGGGATTTCGCGGATCGATGGAATCCCATTCTCGATGCGTTTGCGAAGCACGGCGTCCGGTTTGCTCTCGAGGTGCATCCAACGGAAATCGCGTTCGATATCGCCTCTGCCGCACGGGCGGTCGCGGCGGTGGGTGGCCGGAGCGAGTTCGGCTTCAATTACGATCCGAGCCACCTCGTCTATCAGAATGTGGACTACGTGGCGTTTATCCGGGAGTTCAGGGACCGCATCTATCACGTGCATATGAAAGACGCGTACCTGTCGCCGATGCCCACGCGAGCGGGGATTTTCGGCGGCCACACCGAGTTTGGCGACCCCGATCGTTCCTGGGATTTCCGGTCCCTGGGTCGCGGCAGCGTGGACTTCGAAGAGATCGTGCGCGCCCTGAATGACATCGGCTATGGCGGGCCCCTGTCCGTGGAGTGGGAAGACTCGGGGATGGACCGGGAACATGGAGCGGCGGAAGCATGCGCCTTTGTGAACAGCGTGGACTTCGAACCGTCGGCCGTGGCCTTCGACGCGGCGTTCGCGGAGTAGTCGACGAATGTTGGATTCACGCGTTCCGTCCAGGTAGCCGATTGCTGAATCGCAACTTGCAATAGGGACGCGGAACCCGCGGTCAGCAGGGCGTGTCATCAGGCCTGCCGGCCGCTTTTTCTTAGAAGCTGTGTTGGCATTCCCGGTGCGAAAACCGCAGGGGACTTTAATACAACTTCGGAAGGAGAGATCGTCGTGTGGATGCGCTTTCTGATTCTGTTCCTGTTTTCTGCCGTCGTTGCCTGCGAGGCCGATCGCCCCAGGACACTGGTGTTTGGCAGGGGCGGCGATACCGTGGGGCTGGATCCCGCACTGGAGACCGACGGTGAGTCATTCAAGGTCTGCGACAATATCTACGATAACCTGGTCACCTTCAGGCCGGAAAACACCGAATTGGCGCCCGGCCTGGCGGCGTCCTGGACCGCGTCGGACGACCTGAAGACGTGGACCTTCAAGCTCAGGCGAAACGTCTTGTTTCACGACGGCACACCGTTCAATGCGGACGCCGTGGTGTTCTCGCTTGCCCGGCAGTTCAAGCCCGACCATCCGTTTCATCGTGTGGAAGGCGCGTTTCAGTATTGGAACAGCATGTCGATGAGCGAAATCGTCAGCGACGTGAAGAAAGTGGACGATCATACGGTCTCCATAGAGCTGACGCGTCCCAATGCGCCGTTTCTGTCGAATCTCGCGATGAATTTCTGCGGGATCGTGAGCCCCTCCGCCGTACGGAAGCACGGCGCGGACTTTCCCAGGCACCCCGTGGGCACGGGTCCGTTTCGATTTGTGCAGTGGATCAAGGACGACCGCGTGGTGCTGGAGCGAAATCCCGACTATTGGGGCGATGCGCCTCAGATCGACAGGCTTATCTTCAGGAGCATTCCGGAGAATTCCGTGCGCCTGATCGCGCTCATCCAGGGTTCGATTGACGGAATGGACCATCTGGTGCCCGACTTCATTCCGAATATCGAAGAACACCCACACCTCCGGCTCCTGACTCAGCCGGGTATGAACGTCGGGTATATGGCCATGAATATGGACCGGGCGCCGTTCCACCTTCTAAAGGTGCGAAGGGCGGTGAACCACGCCATCAACAAACAGGCGCTGGTGGACAATCTGTATCAGGGTCTTGCATTGCCGGCGGTCAACCCGATTCCACCCTCGATGTGGAGCTATCATGAAGGGGTCGAAGGATACGGCTACGATCCGGAACGGGCCCGGGAGCTGTTGTCCGAGGCCGGCTATGCGGAGGGATTCGAGACCACGCTATGGGCCATGCCGGTGCCGCGCCCGTATATGCCGCAGCCGAGAAAGATCGCCCAGGCCATCCAGGCCGACCTGCAGGCAGTGGGTATCCGGGCCGAAATCGTGAGCTACGAATGGGGAACCTATCTGGACAAGGTTTCCAGAGGGCAGCACGATATGGCGCTCCTGGGCTGGACGGGCGACAACGGCGATCCCGACAATTTCCTGTACGTCCTGCTCGACAAGAGTGCGACACAACATCCCGCCAACAATATAGCGTTCTACCGCAGCGACGAACTGCACGAGGTGCTGGTGCAGGCGCAGCGGGAGGTTGACCTCACCGTCAGGACCGGGCTTTACCGGAAGGCGCAGGAAATCGTGTTCGAGGATGCGCCATGGGTGCCCCTGGTGCACGCGGCGCAGACCGCCGCATTCAAGAAAACGGTAACCGGCTTCACGCTTCATCCTACCGGCAGCAAGTGGTTCCAGAACGTGCGGATCGCGGAAACGGATTGAACGCGCAGGAACGTCCGCATGGCGACCCCGGATCCGGAACCTGAGAGGCAATGCGAGTGATGGGCGTCTACATCCTGAAACGGCTGTTTCTCCTTGTCCCCATGCTGCTGGGAATCGTCGTCCTGGTTTTCCTGATGGTACACTTCGTTCCGGGCGACCCGGCGCAGGTGATGCTGGGTGAGCGGGCCAGCGCGGAACAGGTGGCGGAGCTGCGCAGGCAACTGGGACTGGATCAGGAGTTGCACGTTCAGCTCGGTCTGTACCTGTGGGGGCTGGTTCAGGGCGACCTGGGGCGTTCCTTCAAGTCCCATGCGAAAGTCTCCTCCGAGTTGCTGGCCAGATTTCCCGCCACGCTCGAACTGACGTTGGTCAGCATGTTGCTGGCCTGCGGGGTCGGGATCGTTGCGGGCGTGGTTTCGGCATCCCGAAAGGGAACCGTCATGGATTACCTCGGTATGACGGTTTCCCTGGCGGGGCTGTCGATGCCGATTTTCTGGCTGGGCCTGATGGTTATTCTGGTGATGTCGGTCTTTCTGGGGTTGTTCCCCGTATCGGGACGGCTCAGCACCCATCTTTTCATTCCGAAGGTGACCGGACTCTATCTGGTCGACAGCCTGCTGGCCCGTGACGGGCGGGCTTTCGGCGACGCCGTCTGGCATCTCGTGCTGCCCGGTCTTACGCTGGGCACCGTGCCGATGGCGGTGATCGCGCGTATGACGCGATCCAGCCTCCTGGATGTTCTCAAGGAGGATTACGTACGAACGGCGTGGGCGAAGGGACTGTCGGAACGGATCGTCATCTTCCGGCATGCGCTGAAGAATGCGTTCATTCCCGTGTTGACCGTAATCAGCCTGCAGTTCGGATTCCTGCTCGGCGGCGCCGTCATTACGGAGACGATCTTCGCGTGGCCGGGGGTGGGACGGTGGCTGCTGCTGGCGGTTTATTCGAGAGACTTCAGGGCCGTTCAGGGCGGGGTGCTGCTGGTTGCGTTGATGTTCGCGCTCATCAATCTCATCGCGGACGTGATGTACGCGTGGCTGGACCCGCGCATCAGACACCGGAAGAACGCATGAACAGATCATCCCATCCGGCAGGGGGAACGTTTATTGAAGCCGACATGCCGCAGGTCCTGCCCGGCGCAGGCTGGGGCGGGCTGTTCTGGAAACGGCTCCTGAAGAACCGGCTGGCGGCCGCGGGCGGCGTGCTGCTGCTGGGCTTCCTGGTGCTGGCTATCGCCGCGCCACTGGCGGCGCCGCATGATCCCTATGCCCAGAATCTCTATGAACGTCTCCAGCCGCCGTCGCTGGCGTATCCGTTCGGCACGGACGACTTTGGAAGGGACGTTCTGAGCCGCGTCATTCACGGTGCGCGGATTTCGCTGCGGATTGGGGTTGTCGCGGTGCTGATCGCACTGGTACTGGGCGTTCCCATCGGCCTCGTGTCCGGGTACTGGGGCGGCGCGCTGGATCAGGTGTTGATGCGTGCGATGGACCTGATGCTCGCATTTCCCAGCATCCTCCTGGCTATCGCCATTGTGGCGATCCTGGGCCCCGGGTTGGAGAATGCGATGCTGGCGGTCGGAATCGTCGCGGTGCCCCAATATGCCCGGCTGGTACGGGCATCCGCACTCTCCGTGCGCGGACAGGACTACGTTCAGGCTGTCCGGGCGCTTGGCGCGGGGGATTTCCATATCCTGTTCTTTTCGGTTCTCCCGAACTGTCTGACGCCCCTGATCGTGCAGTCCACGCTCGGTCTGGCTACCGCAATCCTCGATGCGGCCGGTCTGAGCTTCCTGGGATTGGGGGCGCAGCCGCCCGCGCCGGAGTGGGGCGCCATGCTGACCGGCGGACGGGAACTGGTCCTTCGGGCGCCGTGGGTATTGACGTTTCCGGGTGTGGCGATTTTTCTGACCGTATTGGCATTCAACCTGCTTGGAGACGGATTGCGCGACGCCCTGGATCCAAGGACCTGACCAGGCCGGAGAAAGCTTTTGACTTCCCTTTTCGGGTGGCGTATATTTCGCTTACACAGAAAGGAGGTGGTCAAATGAGCGAAACGACCAGTGGAGGTGGCTGTAGTTAGGTGCGCTGCCGGGTGCGGGAGAACATCTCGTCTGGTAACGCGCCTGGCGAATCTAAACAGCCATCGAAAGACAGGCGATCCGTCGTATTGACGGGCCCCGGCGACTCGTGCGGGGCGCCGTGAGATGGAAGCCGTCTCAAGAGTTGCGCCGTGAGGAGATGTGGCCGGTGTACCGGCTCCCGAATCGCGGCGCATTTTTTGTCTCAGGGGTATGTTGATAAAGTCGCTCCGCGGGCGGGAACCGGGCGTGGCCCGGAGGGGCCTTTGCAACGGGCTGAATCGGGTTTGTGCTTGACAAAGTCACACGAGCTCTATATCTTCTGAGGCTTGACAATGCGTGGATTTGTCACGGAGAGGGGGTGAGTTTGAATTCGGCGTCGATGCGGACGCCGTTCGGATTTATGAATACGCCAAGCGCTAAAAAGTCTGACGTCGAACGCAGGTGGTTTCTGGCTGATGCCGAGGGTAAGGTGCTGGGTCGTTTTGCCAGCGAGGTTGCCCGGATCCTGATGGGCAAACACAGGCCGTATTTTACATCCCACGTGGATACCGGCGATCACGTTATCGTGGTCAACTCCGACAAGATTACGGTCAAGGGCGCAAATAAACCGGACCAGAAGGTGTATACACGATTCAGCGGATATCCAGGCGGCCTGAAAACCAAAACCCTCAAGCGGGCGCTCGAAACGCAGCCGGAGTTCGTGCTGGAGCATGCGATACGGGGAATGTTGCCACGCACGAAACTGGGTCGCAGGATGATGAAGAAGGTCCGGATTTACGCGGGTCCCGATCATCCGCACGACAGTCAGGCGCCCGAAGCGATCGACCTTGCTTGAATCCCGCAGTTTGAAGGAATCGATGAACGAGAGGAGGTAGGGTCTTGGCAGAGATCCTTGCTTCTGCCAGAGGCCGGCGCAAGTCGGCCACGGCAAACGTGAAGCTGTTTCCCGGATCCGGGGAAATCACCATCAACGGCAGGCCGATACTGGATTATCTGAAGCGAGAGACGCTGGTGATGATCGTCGAGCAGCCGCTGACGGTTACGGAGACGGTCGGACAATACAACATCGTTGCCAGCGCCAAGGGCGGTGGTCTCAGCGGCCAGGCCGGGGCCGTTCGGCTGGGTATCGCCAGGGGTCTGCTTGCCCTGAACGAAGAGCTCAAGACGCCGCTGCGCGAGGCCGGGCTGTTGACCCGAGACGCGCGAGAGGTGGAGCGTAAGAAGCCGGGCCGCCCGGGCGCGCGCAAACGGTTCCAGTTTTCGAAGCGCTGATCGATGGATGTTCAGCCATCGGCGTGTCGCGCACGTGGCGACGCGCCTATTTCACATGTGTCCCGACCTCAGGCCGGGTGTCGGTTTCCGATGGGTCTGCGGAATGACGGTCACAGAGGATTAACCTGAAGTATCAGAAGCTGTTTTAAAATCACTGGTGAGTTCCCGAGCGCGAGCGAAAAAGTGACGGTCAAGGTGGGAAAACCCGGCTATGAGAGGCGAGCAAGCGCAGCCTCGATCTCGTAAGACGGGTGGGTTTGGCCAACGCCGACCGGCGCTTTTGCAGCCGCGCGAAGACCGCCGGGGTTTTTAAAGCAGCTTCAATGGAGGGGTGTATGGCTGTTGTAGAAATGAAGGCCCTGCTGGAGGCCGGTGTCCACTTCGGGCACCAGACCCGCCGCTGGAACCCGAAGATGAGAAAATTCATCTTCATTGAACGCAACGGCATCTACATCATCGATCTGCAGAAAACGCTGAGGCAGATCGAAGAAGCCTACCGTGTGATCAGCGAGGCCGTGGAACGCGGTGAATCGATACTTTTCGTGGGGACCAAGAAGCAGGCGAAGGACGTGATTCTTCGCGAAGCGAAGCGCTGCGAGATGTTCCACGTAACCGAGCGCTGGCTTGGGGGCATGCTGACGAACTACCAGACCATTCGCCAGAGCATACGGCGCCTCGAATCGCTCGACAAGATGGGCGCGGACGGGACCTACGAGAAGTTGACGAAGAAAGAGGTACTGCGGCTGGAGCGCGAGCGTGAGAAGCTGGAGCGGTCCTTGAGCGGTATCCGTGATATGGGCCGCCTGCCCGGACTGGTATTCGTGGTCGACATAAAGAAGGAAAAGATCGCCGTACATGAAGCGAGACGTCTCAATATTCCGGTCGTGGCCATCGTCGACACCAACTGCAATCCGGACGACGTCGACTATCCGATTCCAGGAAACGACGACGCCATCCGGTCCATCGGACTCATCACACGCCTGGTCGCCGACGCGGTGCTGGAGGGACATAAGATCCGAATAGAAGGTCCCGATCGTACAGACGACGAACCCCAGATGCTTGGTCCCGAGATTACCGAAATCACCGAAGTCAACGAATAACGTCCGGAAGGCGCACGCCTGCGGGGAGAACAAATGGCTATTTCTGCGAAGATGGTTCAGGAACTGCGGGCCAAGACCAACGTGGGGATGATGGATTGCAAGAAGGCCCTCGTCGAGAGCGACGGGGATATGGAGAAGGCCATCGAGCTGCTGCGGACGCGTGGCGTCGCCAAGGCGGAAGACCGTGCGAACAGGACGGCGAAGGAAGGTTTGATTACGTCTTACATTCACACCGGCAGCAAGCTCGGCGTGATGCTGGAGGTCAACAGCGAGACCGATTTCGTTGCCCGAACGGATCAGTTCCAGACTTTCGCCAGGGACCTTGCAATGCACATCGCGGCCAGCGCGCCGGTTGCCGTGAGCCGGGACCAGCTGGATGAGGCGAACATCGAGCGGGAACGAAGGATCTTCAGGCAGCAGGCGCTGGATGAGGGCAAGCCCGAACGGGTTCTCGACCGGATCGTGGAAGGGCGTCTGGAGAAGTATTATCAGGATGTGTGCCTTATGGAACAGCCTTTCGTGAAGGATCCGGACAAGACCGTAAGAGACCTGTTGATGGATCTGATCGCCCAGTGCGGCGAAAACGTGACCGTCAGGCGATTCGAGCGGTTCGTTCTTGGAGAGGAGAGCTGAGTTTTTCACGAAGGGATGCAGGAGATGGTTGACGAGATTCTTTCAGAGACCAGGCAATCGATGACGAGAGCCGTGGAAGCGTTTCAGCACGAAATGTCAACGGTTCGAACGGGACGGGCAAACACGGCGCTGCTGGACAATATTCGCGCCGAATATTACGGCGCCCAGGTGCCGCTGAACCAGGTTGCGACCATCGGCATACCGGAGCCGAGGCTGATCGTACTTCAGCCGTGGGACAAGAGCGCGATTCCGGCCATTGAAAAGGCCATCCAGACGTCGAACCTGGGCCTCACGCCGTCCAGTGACGGGACCGTTATCCGCTTGCCGATACCCCACCTGACGGAGGAACGCCGCACGGAACTCGTGCGCGTGGTGCGCCAGATGGCGGAAGACAGCAAGGTCTCAGTAAGAAATGCCCGGCGGGACGCCAACGAGATGTTGAAAGACGGTCAGAAAGAGGGCGAGATACCTGAAGACGACTCCAGAAAGGGTCAGGACCAGGTGCAGAAGCTGACCGACGATTTCGTGGAGGAAATCGACAAGTTGCTGGCGCGGAAGGAAGAGGAGATCATGGAGGTCTGAGCCCTTGATGTCGTCCGCTACCAATCGCTGCTTTCCGGTCTTTCGAGGGTGGCGGTTTTTGTTTGCGCGGAGATGGAGATACGCATTGGGAGGGGATCCGGGAGAACCCCGGAAAGGAGAACTCGGTAACAAAGGTGCTCATTGGCTTTGTAGGTGACTTGCACGGGCGTGTGCTTCACGCACTCGCCCTGATTGTAACGTGGCAGAAACAAAACGGCCGGCGTTTCGACATGCTGATTCAGGTAGGGGACATGGGAGCGTTTCGGGACATGTCCAGCCTGGAGCAGACCGCCAATCGTCATTTTGCCCTGGACCCGTCACAACGCGACTTTGTTCGTCAGATGCAAGCTGACGCCGATCTCGCAGAGGCGTTGTCGACGCTGGGTGGATCCATTGGAACGCCCGTCCATTTCATTCGCGGCAATCACGAAGAATTCAACTGGCTGGAACAACTGCCGCGGGATTCGGGTTCCGGTACAGCGGCCGTCGATCGTTTCGGACTGTTGCGTTACGTCCCGGACGGTACGGTGATGAGGTTCGGCAAACTACGATTCGCGTTTCTCGGCGGTGTCGAGGAACGCAGCGATGCAGCAGGCATAAATCGCGGTGCGTATGAAGCGCTTCTGGCTCTGGGGCCTGGAAGCATCGACGTGCTTGTGACTCATCAGGGTCCGTACGGCAGCAGCACCGGATTCAGAGGCAACATTCATGGATCTCGCATGATCACTGACCTGATCGAGAGTACTCGCCCGACGTTTCACGTGGCCGGTCACGCCCATGTCCTTTCCGGGCCCACCCACTATGGGCAGACGACGTATCTCGGACTCGATTGCGTGGTTGCTTCGCCGCTGTATCACCCTGAAGCGCAAGGATTTCAGCCTGGCTGTCTTGCTGTACTCGATACCGACCACGGCAAGCTGGAGCCGGTTACCGACGATTGGCTGGCCGACTTCGAAACGCCGTTCGATTTCGATCGCTGGTTCGACGGACTTCGGGCCACTTCCTGACGGTTCAATATGCTATTGTTTACGGTAGTCGCCATCGTGTTTGTGGCAGCGTTGGTCCATTCGACGCTCGGGTTCGGGACGGCCCTGGTAGCAATGCCGTTGCTCGTGACAGTAGTGAACGTTGAAGTAGCGACGCCTCTGGTCGGGCTGACGATGCTGACGACAATCGCCCTGCTTCTGGTCCGGACCTGGCGGGACCTGGAGGTCAGGTCCGCGTTACATTTGCTCGCCGCATCGATACCCGGTATTCCTGTCGGTCTGCTGATCCTGAGTCACGTACCACAGGATGTCTTCAAGGTTGTACTGGGGATTTTGCTCATCGCCGTCAGTCTGTACAACCTTTCGACGCCCGTCCTGCCGAAGCTGGAACCTATCGGTTGGGCGTACGCGTTCGGCTTCGTGTCCGGCGTATTCGGCGCCGCATACAATGTCAACGCCGCGCCGGTGGCCGTCTACGGGATCCTGCGGCGATGGCCCCCGGAAAGCTTCAGAGCGACGCTTCAGGGGTACTTCTTGCCGTCGACGCTGCTCATCGTAGCCAGCCACGGGTTGGCGGGACTGTGGACGGGGGACGTCTTCGGATTCTATCTGCCGGCCGTACCCGCCGTCATTCTTGCCGTGGTGCTGGGCCGCTTCATCGGCGCGCGCATTGCACCCGAACGATTTCAGCGTGTTCTGTACATGGCCCTGATGGCATTCGGGGTGATGCTCCTGGTGCCGCCTCTATTTGCGGCCGTGGATTGACCCATCGCGAGATTCGCAGTTTCGCACTCTTTCGGTTTTTCGTAGTCTCGCGCCTTTTCGTAGTTTCGCGCTTTTTGGTTTTTCGTATTCTCGTAGTATCGTTTTTTCGAAAGGGAGAATTCCGTGAACGCTACACAACCCATGGTCGTCCATTACGTCAATGATATGGACAGAGCGTTGCCGTTTTACCGCGACGTCCTCGGACTGAACGTGGAATTCGAATCGACGGGATGGAGTACGCTACGCTGCGGAGGATGCATCGTGGCGCTCCATATCCTGTCCCAGGGTATGACGGAGGGCACGGTCGCGCACGCCGGTCTGAATCTCCACGTGGACGATCTCGATGCCGCCGTGAAGGAAGTCGCGGCCGGCGGCGGTGAGGTCAGGAATGTCCGGGAGGCCGGGGGCGGCATACCCGTGCGCATCGCCGTCATCGCCGATCCGGTAGGCAACGTCTTCGAACTGCGCCAGTACGTCGGCGACTGAGTCCGGGACCTCTTCCGCCGGCCCCTTAAAAAGCGGGGAGACGCAAGACGGGAGAATAAATAAGGGGAGACGGAAGAGGTAAGACGGTAGATGATATCATTGCCGGGTATGTTATTCATAGTTGCCTCCGGCACGAAATGAAACCTCGCAAGGCAGGTAATCTCTACCCTCTCCCGGCTTACGTCTCACCAAGTGGTGGGGTGTCGTGTGGTTCTCTACCCTCTACCGGCTACCGTCTCACCGCTTTTGGTCTACCCTCTACCCGCATTCAGGCTCTTCATGGCCAATTGAGCAGTTTTCTATTCTCGAATCGAGGTTAACCGCTTGAAGGAGGTCTCTTCGTGAAGAACTGTATACTCGCTGTCGTTCTGTCCGCCGTAGTCCTGTTCGTCTGGGGGTTCGTCTCGTGGACGATATTGCCCTGGCACAATGCGGTTGCGAACAAATTCGCGGACGAATCGGCCGTTTCATCGGTCCTCAAGGAAAACGCGCCTTCGGCCGGGATGTATTATCTTCCCTTTGCGCAGGAAGACCTCAAGCCCGGGGTGTTGTTCGCACTCGCGAACGTCTTGCCCGACGGCGTTGAATCGGGCATGGGTGGGATGATGGTCGTCGCCGTACTTGGTCAGGCGATCTCCGCGCTGCTCGTCCTTCTTCTTCTGTGCAAGACGTCGAACCTGGACTACTGGGGACGTGTCCGCTTCGTGGCGCTCGCGGGCGTGGCCATCGGATTCGTAAGCCACTTTCCGTATTGGAACTGGTTCGGCTTCTCCACGTCGTACACGCTCGTGATCATTCTGGATACGCTGATCGCATGGACTCTTGCCGGCCTGGTCCTGGCCAGATTCGTGGACGGGAAATCCGCGTAGATTGTTATCGCGAACGAGGTGTCGAGTGGCTTCAGATCAGTCGGGAATGACATCGCAGGCGAACAGGGCCAGCAGGACGGCGAACCTGGCGGCATGCGTGCGCGCGTATCATTGCCGCTGGCACGCGTCGCCGATCTTCGCGGATACCTACGCATTTGACATGATTTCGGGATTCTGGCGGGGGATTGCCAGGCACCGCCTGTCAAGCTGGATAACCGTTCACACGGTGTTCCGCGCGTTTCGTCCGATACACACCGAAATCGTGCTGCGGTCCCGATATGCCGAAGACCGCCTTATGGACGCCGTGGGCGCGGGCGTCACGCAGTACGTCATTCTCGGGGCCGGACTGGATACGTTTTCCATGCGCCAGGACGCGGGTTCGGACAGTTTGCGGATATATGAACTGGATCATCCTGCGACTCAGGAAATGAAGCGCGAAAGGGTGCTGAAGGTCTTTGGTGAGATTCCAGCGAATCTGGTGTTCGTTCCCATCGACTTTGAAACCGATCGCCTTGACGAAGCGCTTGCTAAAGCTGGGTTCGATCCTCTGACGCCGTCGTTCTTTTCCTGGCTGGGTACGACCTACTATCTCTCAAAAGACGCGATACGTGAGACGCTGGGTCGTGTCGTCGGCGTTGTTGCCCCCGGCAGCCGCCTGGTTCTGGACTATAAGCTGGATAGGAACCTCGTTCCTGCGGAAAGCCTCCCGTTCGCCGATAGACTGGACCGCTTCGTGGCGCGTCGAGGAGAGCCGATGCTGTCCACGTTCATGCCGGAGGAGTTGAAGGACGTGATGTCCGGGTTCGGCTTTGCGGAACTGGAAGACCTCCCGGCCCGCGAGCAGAAACGCCGGTACCTGAACGAGAGATCCGGCCTGGTGGATCCGGCGCCGAATTTTTCGTTCGCGTTATATGGCGTACCTTGACCTGAAGGTCGGGCGAGCCCTATATGACGTGTCCTCCTCGTGACGAATTGCGGACCCGAAGCGAAGAGTCCGGATAATGACAGACGCAATCAGACGACGCGGCAGAGGCACCTTGCGGCAGGGCCTCCTGTTGATCTTCATCCTTGGAAGCGCCGGGCTGGTCGCTGAATTGCTTCTGCTGGAGCATTTCAAGGAGTGGCGGCAACAGGTGCCTCTGGCGCTTCTGGGACTGGGTCTCATTTTGCAGGCGGTGCATCTGGTCTTTAAGGGGCCAGTTGTCCTGCGGTTGTTCCGGCTGGCGATGCTGGCGTTCGTGCTGGTCGGGATCGTGGGTGTCTGGATTCACTTCGATGCGAACCTGGATTTCGAATTGGAGATGTATTCGAAGCTAAGCGGCTGGGACCTGATATCCAGGTCGGCGCACGGCGCCCTCCCGGTACTGGCGCCCGGCGCCCTCATCCAGCTTGGTTTAATCGGCTTTCTGTACACGTACCGGCATCCGGGTCTCGGCGCTGGACAACCTGAAATGGATTAGCTCGATCAGGGGGTATCCGATCGACCCGGCGGCGCAGCCTTGGATAGAAAGCAAACAAGCGGGCGTCTCGGGCAGATCGCCGCTCTTGTTCTCGTACAACCTCCGGATCGAACTATAATTGACCTCAAGGGAAAATCAGGAGCGGCGCGTCTTCGGGATAAACAGACTCGCCGCTCTTTTTAAACTTCGTACAGCCTGCGGTTGTCAAGGATTGGAACTTCCTTCGGAAAACCTAATATTCGATTCGGTCGTCCATATTGTGCCATTCACGAAAGACCGGCAGCGCTTCGTCCCGCATGAATTGACGGGATGGGATTCGCCGTTGTGTCTTCGGTAGTTGTATCTCCCGGTAGAAGTATTCGTCGTCGAAACCGATTTCCATTGCGTCCTCGGCGGAATTGGCGAAGTAAATCTTCTCGATCCTTGCCCAGTAGATGGCGGCCAGGCACATCGGGCATGGCTCGCAACTGGCATAGATTTCACATCCGTCCAGGTGAAATGCGTGCAGTCGCGACCCCGCTTTCCTGATCGCCACGATCTCCGCGTGGGCGGTCGGATCGTTGCGGGCGATCACCTCGTTGGATCCTTCGGCGATAATCCGGCCGCCCTTCACGACGACGGCGCCGAAAGGGCCGCCTCGTCGTGTCCGCATCTGAATTCGTGAGAGTTCTATCGCTCTTTCCATGAATTCCCGTTGCATCTTAATCCGCTCCTCACCGGCGTCAGATGTTCTCAATCCGAACGGCCACCTTGTGTTTGGTATCGTCATGAAGATCCACGTCGTTCAGCTTCTCGATCCCGTATTCAGGAGATAGTCGTTCTATTCTATCCTGCCCGAGATGGCGGGAGCGAGTTCGTGACGAAAACGGATAGTTCCAAGGTTCTCCTTTAGTGAATGATAAATTATCCTTCATAGCAATGCTATTTTCGTTGTGTACCACGAAGATCAGCAAATCCGCGGGTCTACGATTGTTGCGGTAAATCGGCTTGACGATGGTACAGTGAAGGCGTAAGTTCTTCCCGTCTGGTAGTACACCGAGAAACGCGCCGTTCGGTCAGAAATAATAAAGAGTGTAGAGCTATATTGTCATTAAATCTGACTGTCAGGTTTCGGTCGTCCGGTGGTGATGGCACCTACGACCTGAGCCGCTCCCTGAGCTTGTCGAAGGGTCGGCGACGGTCGTTGAAGAGTACCATCAAGTAGTGAAACGCGGGCATTTCGACAAGCTCAATGACCGCGTTTCGATGCTCCGCAATCACTAGAGATTTACACGATATCGATTTGAAGGAGGACAACCATGCCGGATTCGTCAGGACTTGGACACTTCAAAAGGCTGAGCTGCGCGCGGCTTGGCCGAATGAAAGCAAAGACTTCACACCTTGGCTTGCGGACAACATATCTGAACTTGGCGAGGTCTTGGGGCTGGATCTGGAATTGCAATCTCGAGAAGCGCGGGTCGGTGCTTTTTCACTAGATCTGCTGGCTCTCGATTCAGGAACAAACCGCACAGTCATAATTGAGAATCAATTGCAGCCAACAGACCATGATCATTTGGGAAAACTCCTCACTTACGCGTGCGGGTATGATGCACAGGTGATAATTTGGGTAGCTAAGGAATTCAGGGACGAACACAGGCAAGCCATTGACTGGTTGAACCAACGTACCGGCCAGGAAACGGAATTTTATGGCGTTGTTGTCGAAGTATGGACCATTGACGGCTCTCGGCCCGCACCGTACTTCAATCTGGTTTCGACACCAAACGAGTGGCAGCGTGAAGCCACTGAAGCGAAACGATTGGGCAATACTTCGGACAGAAACCTGCGGTATAAGGCGTTTTTCCAAATCCTGATTGATAGACTTAGAGAGCTAGAGTTCACAAACGTTATCAAAGCCCAGCCACAGAGCTGGTATCTGTTCTCAGGGGGATATGGACAACGTGTACAGTTCGGTGCCTGCTTCGGTCAAGGTGAAACAGTAAGGGTTGAAGTTTACATTAACTCGAACGACAAGGATTGGAACAAAACCTTGTTTGATCAGCTTTTCGATAGAAAGGAGCGAATCGAAACCGAACTAGGAGACGATCTCTTCTGGGAACGTTTGGACCATAGACAAGCCAGTCGCGTCAGTCTTTCTCGGCGAGGGAGCATTGACGACGACGAAAAGACCCGGGGCGAAATCACAGACTGGCTGATTTCGAATCTCTTGGAATTCAAGCGAGTTTTCGCGCCTCATCTGGGCGAGTTTGTAGGATAAACACCTTGGGAAGTAAGCGGTGTGGCGAGCCCGCGTCTTTCTGCCATGGAAGCGATTAATGAGGCGCAATTGGCAAGGCAATTCGAGGACCACGTGATGTCATTCGCAACCGATACCCCGCTGCCCCGTGTGCGGAACATCGAAGTGATCCCGATCGACCAGGGCGGCAGCCGCATGTTCTACGTGCGGGATCCGTTGGAGATCGCGCCGCAGCCGTTGCTGCTCGGACCGGCGGGAATGCTCGTTCTGTCGCATCTGGATGGCCGACACTCCATCGATCAGATTCTCGAATCCCTGCAAAAAGCGCTTCCGGGTGGCGAGGTGGGGGTTGGCGAGGTCCGTCACGTGCTGAACAAGTTGAGCGAGGGTTGTTATCTGGACGACCCCGTGGCCGCGGCCCGGATCGCCCGCGTGCGTGACGAATTCGATCGCGCCGAAGTTCGACCGGCCTGGCACGCGGGATCTGCCTATCCGGACGACCCGGGAGAACTCGCCGGGATGCTCGACGGGTTCTTTGAAACCGCCGCTTCGTCCGTGAAGGCGCGACGTGGAGACAGCAACGGGGATCAGAATGCGCGGATTGCCGCCATCATGTGCCCTCACATCGATCTGCGCGCGGGCGGCGAGACGTATCCGCCCGCCTTCAATGCGTTGGCCGCGGCCTCCGGCAGCGAGCACTCCTGCGAACTCTTCGTCATACTCGGCGTGGCGCACAACGGCGGCACGGAGCCGGGAGAGAGCTTTGCCATTGCGACCCGCAAACACTACGAAACGCCGTTCGGTCGCGTGCCAACGGATTCGGACGTAGTCGAGGACTGGTCCGACCGCGCCGGTCGTGACGTCACCAATCAGCAGTGGCTTCACCGGACCGAGCACTCGGTCGAGTTCGCGCTGCTGTTTCTGCAGTATATCCGGGCGCGGGCAGATCTGCCGCCTTTCCAGGTGGTTCCCGTCCTGCTCGGAAGCGTCGATCACTGCCTGCAGGAGGGACTGAATCCCCTGGATTCTCCAGAGGTGGCCAACGAACTCGAAGCGCTGCGTAATGCGGTATCTGCGAGTGGAAAGCGTTCCCTGTACCTGCTCAGTGTGGACCTGTCGCATATCGGCCCCAAATTCGGCCATGCCGACCGGGTCGACGATGCGGCGGCGGCCGCCTGCGAGTCGACCGACCGTGACTTGCTGGGGTACGTCCAACGATTCGATGCGGCGGGGTTCTTCCGCACGTTGAAGGCAGACGGCAACGCGCGCAACGTGGACGGCGTCTCCGGTCTGTTCTCGCTTCATACGCTTCTGGCCGGCGCCGAATGCCGCGGCGACCTGCTCAGCTACGGGCAGAACCGCCAGGACGATACCGGTTCGCTGGTCAGCTACGCCAGCATGGCCTTCTATCAGGCGCCCCCCGGGTCCGCGCGCCGCGGGTGACCCGGCGCGCTTCCAGGTTGCGTCGCACGTCTTTCAATCTGAGGCTGCGCCGCCGTTTATGTCACGTTGCCTGCTTTCTTGCGTCTCGCGTACATTCCTGTCGCATGTTATATTCCTTTAGTATCCGGAGCGAGGGCATCCTGTCCTTGAACTTCGTGTAACCCATCAATACCCAAGTCAATGGCTTATTGACTCCTTTGCATCCGAAACCATACTCAAAATGACGGTGCCAGAGCTTCGCGAATTGGCCGTCGAGGGCAGGATGCCCTCGCTCCCAGGCGCGCCGATTGGCACAACTGCTCCATTGCACTTCTTCAGGTTCGGTGCACAACCCCGCCTTCACAATTATCCTGGACAGCAGTGATTCACTGTTATCCTTGAAACGGTGACTATCGAGGAGGTCGTCATGCCCCGGAGGTGGTTGCGCGTGGCCGCGGTTCAGATGCACGCGGACGACGACATCGAGAAAAATACGCGCGGGATCGTCGAGCGGTTGAACGCGTGCGCCCGTGAGAAGGTCGACGTGGCCGCGTTCCACGAGGGCGTTCTGTTCGGCTATTGCGACCATCCGGATTTCTGGGCAAACCTGGATCGATCCCGCATCGAAGATGCAGAACGGCAGATTGTCCGGGCATGCAGGGAAACAGGCATCGCGGCCGTCGTCGGTTCAACCCATCAGGAAGACGGACGCCAATTCAACAGCTTGCTCGTTGTGGACCGAGACGGCACGGTTCGCGGCCGTTACGGCAAGATCCATCTCGCCGGCGAGCACTGGTTCGAGCCGTCCCAGCACCTGCCAGTCTACAGCCTGTGCGGCGTACCGTGTTGTTTCCTCATCTGTCACGATATCCGCTATCCCGAACTCGTGCGGCTGCCCGCGGCGGCCGGCGCGCAGGTCTGCTTTTTCTGCAGTTGCGAGAGCTCCGTCACTCTTGAGCATAAACTGTCGGCCTACCGGGCGATGCCTATCAGCCGCGCGACCGAAAACGGCATTTACGTGGTCATGGCCAACGCGCCCGCCGACCCGACGGATATCGACCGCGCGGGGTCGTCGCACGGCGAATCGAAGATCATCCATCCGGACGGGAACGTGATGGCGGAAGCCGGCATGTTCTCGGACGAGATCATCGTCCGCAGGCTCGATCTCCACGAGGCGTCACGAAACATCGCCATACGCGCCGTAAACGACGTCACCTGCCTCAGCGGATGGATGAGGGAGGGTGTGAGGCTCGTGGACGGGGGCGTCGCCTGACCGATCGCTTCATCGAACCTGGGGAGCATGAATGAGAGGTTCAAGACCGAATATTCTCTGGATCTGTACCGACCAACAGCGGTACGATACCATCGGTGCGTTGGGGAATCCCCACGTGGACACGCCCAATATCGACCGGCTGGTCGCCGAAGGATTCGCGTTTACGCACGCTTATTGCCAGAGTCCGATCTGCACGCCGAGCCGCGCGAGTTTCCTGACAGGACAATATGCGAGCGCCGTCCACGTGAACGGCAACGGCAATTCACACTTTCCGGATACGCCCCCGCTCGTCACGAAGCTGCTCGCCGACAGCGGATACGATTGCGGCCTGATCGGCAAGTTGCATCTGTCCAGCGCGTTCGGTCGCGTGGAAGAGCGGGTCGACGACGGGTACAGGTACTGGCAATACAGCCACGCGCCGCGGGATGACTGGGAGACCGGACACGACTACGCCGATTGGGTGCGGTCGAAGGGGGAAATGCTTGGTGAGTTGACGAAGCGTCTTGACGGCGTGCCGGCGGATCTGCACCAGACCACCTGGTGTGCGGAAAAGACAATAGACTTCCTGAGCGAAGCGCATGACGGCCCATGGCTGGCCTCAGTGAATATCTACGACCCGCATCCGCCGTTCAATCCGCCACGCACGTACCGCGACCTGTTCGATCCCGAACAGGTAGGCGGACCGTTGTTTCGGGAAAGCGATCTGGCGCAGCAGAAGGCGCTCGAATCCATCGACTTCCAGTCCAAAGGGCGGCATCCGCGTGACCTGGATATCAAGAGCCCGGTGATCCCCTGGACGCAGACCCGCGGGCTGGCGGAGCCGGAAACCGGCGGCAAACGGGATGCGAAGACGCTGATCGCCGCGTATTATGCCATGATCAAGCTGATCGACGATCAGGTCGGCCGGATCATGGCCGCCCTGCAAGCGACGGGACAGCGCGAGAATACGCTCGTAATCTTCACCAGCGATCACGGCGAGATGCTGGGAGACCACGGGCTGATTCAGAAGGGATGCCGATTCTACGAAGGGCTGGTGAGGGTGCCGCTGATCTTCTCGTGGCCCAGACACGTGAAGTCCGGACAGAGAAGCGACGCGCTGGTGGAACTGCGCGACATCGCCCCGCTGCTGCTGGAACTGGCGGGGCTGCCGGTTCCCGAGCGGATGCAGGCGCGTTCGCTGGCGTCGATGCTCAGCGGGGAGAAACCGGCCGACGAACATCGCGAATTCGTACGCTGCGAGTTCTACGACGCCTTGGACCAGGCCGACGGGACGTTCGCCACCATGTACCGCGACCGCCGTTACAAGCTCGTCGTCTACCACGGGCACGGCCTGGGCGAACTGTATGACCTCGAGGAGGACCCGGGGGAGTTTGACAATCTCTGGGACAGCCCCGGTCACGCTGGCGTCAGACTCGACCTCATGCAGCGCAGCTTCGACGCGTCCATGCTCGCCATGGACCGCGGTCCAGATCGCATCGGGCCGATGTGAGGGAGGGGAGACATTTGGCGGCCGCAAACAAATAGGTAGCAGAGAACGCGCGCGCCCGTTCGATGGACCAATCACTCCCCCCTTGAGGGGGAGTCGCAGAAGCCGAGGCGCTCCCTGAGCCGCTGTCCTGAGCCTGTCGAAGGGTTGTCGTAGGGCCGGCGACGGCTGATGCGGCGGGGGGATTTCAACAAATGTCAGGAGGAACAATGGGAAATCCGGTAGTCCACTTTGAGATCGCGGGCCCCGATGGCCCCGCCTTGCAGCAGTTCTACCGAGACCTCTTCGGATGGAACGTGCAGACGCAGGGCGAGGAGATGGGCAACTACGGTCTGGTGCAGACCAACGAAGGGGGCATCGGCGGCGGTATCATGGAAACCACCGAGGATATGCCTGCCAGCAACTATGTGACCTTCTACATTCAGGTCGGCGACCTCCAGGCAGCCCTCGACAAGCTTTCCGGGATGGGTGGAGCCACGGTGATGCCGCCGATTGAGATTGCGCCGGGCATGGGTTCCTTTGCCATGTTCACAGACCCCGCCCACAACACCATTGGACTGTACTCGCTGCCCGCCGAATGGGACGGCGAGATGCCGCCGAAGGGCAATGCCCCACCAGTCGTGCATTTCGAGGTCGGTGGAAGCGACTCGGAAGCGCTTGACGTCTTCTACATTGAGATGTTCGGCTGGAAGACCGTGCTTATGGAAGAGATGAACTACCGCCTCGTAGAACAAGAGCCGGAAGGTATTGGCGGCGGGATATTCCAGCACATGGATGGAATGCCCCCCAACGCCCCTTCGGTTGCTGTAATGGTTGACGATTTGCAAGCGTATCTAGACAAGGCGGTGAGCCTTGGCGCAACGGCCGTGATGCAACCAAACGAGATTCCCGGCGGCTTCGGTTCGCTCGCGATCTTTAACGATATCGCAGGCAACCGAATTTCCCTTTTCAAGCGGCCCGAGTAGCGCACCTGTTCACGCAACTGACAGTTCATCAGTAACGCCTTAAGGCACGTGAACTGCATCCGGACGGCGCGCGGTGAAACGGATCGATAACTTATCTTATTCAGTGTCGCGGTTGTGTGGTGTGCCCCAAGGTCGACGTCATACCCTGTGTACCCCTGTGACGCCCAGACCGTTTTGGTCAGTTTCTTCGCTTCATCCAACGGTTCGATGTCGTCAAGGATGGTGGGGGCATCAGAAACTCTCATTGAAAGCGGTGAAGACGATCTTCAACTTCGTGGCCACCTATAACGATTTTGAGCGCAGTTTTGCGGCGTTTCTAGAACGCGCCGAAGACATCGCCCTTTTTGCGGCCCTCCGCACGACAGAGCAGGGCGACTCTGCGACGACGTTACGCATCGATTATCTGAAACGAAGCGGCGAGATCGGATTCTATTGCCCGGACTGGGTCGTCGTTCAGGTTACAGATGGCGGCGAGGTAAACAGGGTCGTGGAAACCGGAGTCCGAGTCTGGGTGAGGACTGACGATAAGGATATGGTTGCGCGGGAGTGGTGCAAGCGGTTAAGCGAAGCCACCGGAAAGCCCTGGAAGTACACGCGAATCATTCAGTCGGAGTTTTCCGACGAATACACGACGTTCGGCGCGTTGCTCTGGAGGCAAGCCCTCAAAACATCGAGTGAACGTCGGCGGGAAATGCAGCCGGTGACGCAAGAGGAAATTCGCCGGTGGAAAGAGGAGGGCCGACGCTGATGGCGACGGTAACCGACGCTTCCGTTGGAACCCGATAGAGGCGGGGTTCTGTACCGAGCCGGAAAATTGGCATCGGGGCAGTTGTTACAATTGGCGTTCCCGGGAGCGAGGGCATCCTGCCCTCGACGGCTCATTCGCGAGGCCTTGGCACCGTCATTTTCAATATGAATTCGGATGCAAAGGAAACAATAGGCCCTTCATTCGGGTATCGATGGGTCACACGAAGTTCGAGGGCAGGATGCCCTCGCTCCGGATACTGGTGGATAAGGTCGTGATAGCGGACAGGTTGACGTCGGTCGCAGGTCGCTCGCGTCCGGTTCCGATAGCCGCTGTTCGACTTCACTCCCCCGTGTATCCCGTTGACGCCCAGACCTTTCCGGCCAGCTCTTTCGCCTCGTCGGACGGTTCGATGTCGCCGAGGATGCTGGAGGGCGGCTGTCCGTCTTTCTTGCGCGCGGGGTCGGGCGACCAGTCGTCGTTTTCGTATTGCCTGCGTACGGATTCGTCGCGGAAATCGGGCACTTCCATCGAAGCCGATTCGTTTAGCGCAGACCGCCACGCCTGGATGCCCGCGATGCTCATGTCCAGGCCGCGGTAGACGTCGAGATACGGCTGCTCTCCCTTGCGGATCGCCTCGGCAAAGTGATGGGTCGTGAAGAAGTCCCCGCCGCCGTGGCCGGTGCGGGTCGCCCGGTTGTGATGGACAGGGAAGTCGGGCTTGTAGACCGTTTCGACCGGATCACTCTTGCGTTTTTCCCAGGGTTCGTACCAGACGCGCAGCCGCTGTTTGTCGCCGTGGCGGCAGTTTTCCATCACGCCCCTGTTGCCGTGGATGCGTACGTAGTTGCCGTGACCACGCAGCCCCCCGTGCAGGGATTTCATGATCGCGTCGTTGTCCATCCTGCAGATGATCACCGCGGCCGTGTCCGAACGCCTCACGTGCAGCGTCTGGGCCGGATCGGCAGAATCGAATGGGATGACGAAGCCGTTCACCTTCGTGGGCCTGGTGTCGGTGATATACATCACCGGTGCGATGGAGTGGGTGCAGTAGTACGTGGCGGGAATCCAGTTGCGCCAATGATTTCGCCCGCAGCTTCGGGCCAGCTTCACCTCCGGCGGGTCCGGGTGGACGTATTCCCCCTCTCCGTATTTGAACTCGCCCACGCGTCCATTTTGATAGAGCCGCCTCATCTCCTGGTTGTAGACCATGTAGGGGTAATTCTCGGCGAACATGTAGGTCCTGCCGCTTTTTTCAACCGCCCGCGCCAGGGCCACGCCTTCGCCCAGCGTATGGCATGCGGCGGTTTCGCTCATCACGTGCTTGCCCGCGTTGAGCGCCTTTATGGCAAACGGCGCGTGCTCGTGGAAATAGTTCGCCAGCACCACCGCGTCCATGTCGCAGCCCAGGAATTCGTCGTAGTCGACGAAGGTCTGTACATTCAACGCTTCGCCCTCTGCAAGGAGTCGTTCCTCCCAGGTGTCGCAAATTGCGACAAGATCCATGCCCGTCGCTCCGGCCGCACGGGTAAAGGAGCGGCCCCGGCCGACGCCGACAACTCCGACCCGAATACGCTGTTTGCTCTTTCTTCCGGCCATATGTAAATTCCCCGACGTTGCAATGTAGTGAGCGGACTCGTAAATTCTGAAGCCGATGTCCCGTGTACGGAAAGATAATCCTGATTTTCGCTCTTCATATCAAATTATCGACCGTGCCGCATCTGTCGAAAACTCACATTTCTTGTTACAATAGTTGTTAGCGGGTCAACTCAGCTGATTTGTGTCCGTCCATGTCCGGTCTTCGACGCCGCATCGATCGTTCAGGACCCTTTGGGAGACATATCGAATTGGAAACCGCAACGAGGGAAAGCACAGGACTGACGCGGGCGGAACGTTATTTCTTCGACGTCAACGGCTACGTCCTGGTCGAGGGGATTTTCAGTCCGGCGGAATGCAGGCGCCTGATCGATCTCGCGGACCGGATGGACGCTGACGACGGCTGCGCGTACAAGCACGACGGGTATCCGAAGACGCCGGCGCTGACGATACTGTCACGATGCGCATGGTATCATCCGCATCTGCTGGAAACGGCGATGCATCCGGTCCTGTTTCCAATCATGCAGGACGTGGTGGGGGGTGACGTGCGCCTGGAGGAGCATCAGTATCTTATCAACTATCCCATTGGGCCGGAAAAGGATAAAGAATTTCACGAATGCCGTGTGGCAGATGAGGGATGGCACAGGGGCATCGCGCCGAACTTCGGGAGCTTCGAAGCGAACGGGCATTATCACTGTATGTTCACCAAAGCCTTCATCTACCTGACCGACAACGGTCCCGGGGAGGGCACGTGGGTGGTTCCGGGAAGCCATCGGATGGACATGCCCACGGGAACGCTACGCGAATTCATGGACGGTACCGTGGCGCGGCAGCTCGAATCCCGGGCCGGAGACGTACTCATCCTGACAGAAACGCTGATCCACGCCGGTCCCAGATTGAAAGCCGGCGCAAGGCCTCGCTATTCGCTGGTCTACGGATACACGGCGCCGTTCATGCAGACCTGGAATCGCTACGACCCGCCGGCCGATCTGCTGGAACGGGTGACGCCCGAACAACGCAGCCTGTTGACCGGCGAACTCAGATACGCATTCCGCCGCGGGCAATTCTAAGGAACGGCGGGAAATCCTGCATACACGCGGTGCGGCAACCGGCGCACGGGAGGAGTCGGATATGGCGCAGGGAAAAAGGATGGCCTTCCAGTCAGAGTACGTGCGCTGGTTCGTCGTCATCCTGTGCATCTACGTGCTGCTGGTCGCCGTCGGCGTGATCGGCAAGGGCTTTCGCCTGGAGTTCGGCAAGGAGGGCGTCGCATCCCTGTTCGCACTTGGGACGAACCCGTTCGTCGGACTGGTGCTGGGTATACTGGCAACGGCGTTGCTTCAGTCTTCCAGCACGGTGACCTCCATCATCGTCGGTCTTGTCGCCGGAGGAATGCCCATCGCCGTTGCGATACCGATGGTCATGGGCGCCAATGTGGGGACGACGATCACCAATACGATCGTCAGCTTCGGGCACGTGGGCCGCGGTGACGAATTCAGGAAAGCATTCGCCGCCGCCACGGTGCACGATTTCTTCAACGTTCTGAGCATCGTGATCTTCCTGCCATTGGAACTCGCATTCGGCTTTATCGACAAGCTGAGCGGCGAGTTGACCCATATCGTCGAGAACATCGGGACGGTCGATGCGGGCGGGAAGGGCATCTTCAAGATTGTCATCGGCTTCGGTACCGGGCTTGTCGAGTCAATGGTCTCCTGGCTCCCCGACGTCTGGGCGGGACTGGTTCTGATCATTCTGGGGATCACGCTTATTCTGGTGTCGATCATGTACCTGGGCAAGGCGCTGAAGAGCGTGTTCGTGGGCAAGGCGCAGAGATTCCTGCACGCGGCAGTCGGAAGGGGTCCGGTTACCGGCATATGCTCCGGAACGCTGGTTACCGTGCTGGTGCAGTCGTCCTCGACAACCACAAGCCTCATCGTGCCTCTGGCGGGGTCGGGTGTGATCCGGCTTCGTCAGGTCTACCCGTTCACGCTCGGCGCAAATATCGGGACGACCATTACCGCGCTTCTCGCCGCAACCGCGATCACGGGACCCACCCACGCCGTTGCGCACCAGATCGCGATCGCGCATTTTCTGTACAACCTGGTGGGTGTCATCGTGATCTATGGCATCCCCTGGCTCCGGGATATTCCGATCGTGGGCGCCGAGTGGCTTGCGCGCCTGGGCAGCGAACGGAAGTGGCTGGCCATCATGTATATCGTGTTTGCGTTCTTCGGCATTCCGGCGGCGCTCGTGTTTGCCAAGTCGTGGCTGTCCTGAGAAGCTGTCTTAAAATTCCCAGCGGTCTTCGCACGGCTGCAAAAGCGCCGGTCGGCGTTGGTCAAATCCACCCAAGAGTGGCGAGGGGCGCGCAGCCACGAACATTGGATATGGGCGGATTTTCGTACCGCCGCTCATTTTCCCGGAAGCAACGTCCTTTCAAGGAACGTGCCCCATGTCTTTCGGCGTCGCGGTGCTGGGGACCGGCCGCATCGGCGGCAGTTACATCGATGTCGTGAAGAAAACCCCCGGCGCAGACATAAAGGTTGTCGCCGAGCCCAGGGAGGATGCCGCCGCGCGCTGGCGGAGCCGGCACCCGGGCGTCGACTTTGTGGCAGACTACCGGGAAGCCCTGAAGCGCGACGACGTTGACGTTGTGATCGGGACCCTGCCGCACTGGCTCCACTACCAGGCGGCGCTGGATGCCGCGGCCGCGGGAAAGCACATCTTCATGGAGAAGCCGCTCGCGGCGTGGGCGTGGCAGGCGGAGGAGATGCTGGCCGCGGCCAGGGAGAACGGCGTCAAGCTCATGACGGCGCACACGCAACGCTACTTTCCTGCCGTCGCGGCGATGAAGGAAATCGTGGACCGCGGCGACCTGGGGTCCGTGATCATGGCCTACGACATGTGGCACAAGCCGTACGGTCCCTACAATCGGCCCGAGTGGATGCTGGACCGCGAGCGGGGCGGCGGCATGGGCCAGATGGACGGCGCCCACCAGATCGACCGGCTGCTCTGGATTATCGGGAACGACGTCGCGACCGTTTCGGCACAGCAGGGGCAGTTCACGTTTCCGAAGTCCGAACATCCGGCCATTGACTGCGACGATACCGGCATGTATTTTATCCGATGGAAGAGCGGGATCGTCGCCGCAGTCAGCCGCATTGCGTGGGCGCGCGGGGCAACGGAGTACGGCGGCGACTGGTTCTTCACTCGTGGCATGGCGCGCTTCCGTCTGCCCTACGGCGGCAGCGACCCGCCGGCTCTGTTCATCGCTGATACGGCCGACGGGACATGGCGGCGCGAATCCGTGCCCGTTCGAGACAGCCTGGTGGACGAATTCACCGATTTTATCGAGTCTCTCGAACGGGGACGACGATACGCCGATACCGCAGGTTCACGGCCTGAACGTACTCAAGGTACTCGAAGCGTCCGAGAAATCCGCACGCACCGGCCGCGAAGTTGAACTTAGCCTCAAATGAAAACCGGAGGGCAGGATGAGAGAAACGCGCGCGTTCTTTGAGGAAAACGGCTACTACCTGGCCAAAGGCGTCTTTTCGCCCGGTGAAGTCGGCCGTCTTGAGAATGAATTCGATCGCATTGTCAGCCAGCTCGGCAAAGACGCCGAGGGCGCTTCGAACGACAACGGTGTCTTCGGCACACGCAACGTGCAGCAGTATTCGGGTTTGTGGATGGCGGCCCTGCTTCACAGGAAGTTCCTCGACATCGTCGAACAGCTCATCGGTCCGGACATCGTACTCAACCATTCCACGCTCTTCGAGAAGCGGATGACAACCGGTACGACGCCGTTCCATATGCACCAGGACTGGAGCTATCTGCCAACCGAGAAGAACACCATGATTGCGGGAATGATCCATATCAGCGAAGCCACCGAAGAAATGGGCTGCCTCAGAGTCTATCCGGGTTCGCACAGACACGGCAGGGTGGATGGCTCTACCGCCACGAATGCCGAGTTCCACGAAAGGTTCCCGTTTGAAGGTTCCACCGCGATCGAGGCCGAGCCGGGCGACGTCACTTTTTTTGACTACTTCATCGTACATGGTTCGCCGTCCAACCGATCTGAAAACCCGAGGAAGGTTGTGATTGCGCGGATGTTATCCGGTAAAGATCGGAAGGAGGACATCCACCAGTTCAGCGAGAACCTGGTGTTGCGAGGTTGGAACTACCACACGACCGCCGAAACGGCCAGGAAGACCGTCGCCAAGGCCTGAAAGCAGCCTGAACGGCTGCGAGCGCAATTTCGCCTGTCGACGAGCGCGCCTGGGCTATCTGGTGCGGACCCTGCCTGGCGGAGTTGCCGGTTATTGCCCGACTCGCGAGAGAGACTTCCGGAAGCGGAGTTAAGGTGATCGCCGTTCACACCCCTCTTGAATCCGTTCCGGGTATCACGAAAGACCAGGTACCAAACCTCGTTCGAAAAACCGCGAGCAAGTACGAGGATACGTTTGAAACCGCCTGGGACAGCAAAGAACAGAGTCTATATGTGAAGACCGGGACGAAATCTCTGCCGGTAACGCTGGTCGCGGACAAGGAGGGGATTGTCCGTTACCGAATGGCCGGTTTCGATCCGGAGACCGCCTACCGGAAACTCAAGGCCGTCGTGGACAGCCTGAGTGGACCTTTGGCGACAACCCGATAAACCGGGGCGACCGGCCGGTCGCCCCCACGCCTGGCGGCGCAGTCGGGCCATTGAGAACACGCACGTGAGGGTGGGGCGGACATTCCTGTCTGCCCCCTTTCTATTGTCATCCTGCCGAAATGGGCGCCATCTTCAGGTTTCGGTTCAGACGCCGGTGAACGCTTTGACCTTGTCCTCATTTACGGCCGGCCGTGAGGAGCGCTCGCCGCGCAACTCGCCCCACAGCGCGATCGCGATTCCCGTGAGGATGATGCCGCCGCCGATGAGTTGCGCCGGCATGGGCACCTCGCCCAGGATAAGCCCTGCGAAGAGTACGCCGGCCACCGGAGAGAAGGACGACGCGGTGGCGATGTCGGCGGGGCGCACGCGTTTGATGCCGGAAAACCACGCCAGCTGCCCGCAGGCCACCACGATGCCGCCATAGAGGACCATCCAGCCCCAAAGCACCGGCGAGAAGACGTCCGCGAAGTGCTCGATGCCGAACAGGTAGAGCCCGATTGCGAGAAAGAAGACTGCGCCCAGCAGGTTCCGGTAGACGCTGAAGATACCCAGGGGGATCGTCTGAAGCTGCTTTCGGCCGATCTCCGCGCCGCACACCAGCAGGACGGTCGCGGCCGCAGCGAAGACCTCACCGCTGCCCACGCCGCCCCGCATTCGCGCCGCCGCCATGCTTTCCGGCGACGCGTCCGTCTGCAGCAATAGCGTTGCCGCAACGCCCCCGACCGCACACAACGCTCCGAATACGGCGGTTCCGCTCGATTTCTCCCGATAAAAAACCCAGGCCAGCAAAAGGACAAGCGGGATTTCTATCGTCTCGATCAGGACGATATTGGTGACCGAGGTGCGCGCGATGGCCGTAAACATCATGGCTGGCGCGACCGCGCCCGACGTTAGCGCCAGGATCGTCTGAACCAGCCACTGTCGGCGCGACAGCCTTCGCAGACGGGAGGGGCGCCATTCCCGTTGATTGAGGGCGAACAGGGTCAACGCCGCCACGAGGTTTCCGGCGAAGAGCAGGTTACAGAAGGAAATGGGATTGCGGCCGTCGATCAGGTTCGCCTGACCGATTTCAACCAGGCGGGCCACGACCGATGCGGCGGCGGCGAAGATCAGAATTGCAATCCACAGGTAGATTCTTCCCCAGGTCATCGGTCCTCCATTGCGGCGGGCCTCCGTTTTTCCGATCACACTCGCGACGAGTGCGCGACGTATGCGCACGTTCTGTTGCGATCTGCCGCTTGACGCGGTTGAATCCGGGCGCTTTATTGTACCCAATACCTGACACCCATGCAATTGGGTAATCTCGACAGCCCGGCGGGTTCGACAGGATGCCAGTTCATGCCGACGCCTGACCGACACATTTCGCCACTGGCTGTTGCAAGGCATGTCATTCTGAGCGGAGCGAAGTGGGAGGCGGACGTGCTGTCTCTCAGGCGTCGCCATGTGCAAGTCGCGAGGGGATGATCCATTGCTGCAGTAGATCCTTCGACTGCCTGACGGCCTCCTCAGGGTGACAGCGGGAATTACGTGCTTGACTATGGGCCGGTACGTCATTCTAAGCCAGTCGAGCCCCGAAAGACGCGGCTAATCCGATACCTCCGAAGGGAGACTCATGAATATGACACCCTCCGCGAAACTGACAGGCATGAGCCCTCAATTCCTTGTCGCCGATCTGGACTGTTCGATCGGATTCTATACTCAACAACTCGGATTCGACCTGGACTTCCGGTATGAAGATTTCTACGCGGGAATCGTGCGGGACGGTCACTCGATCCATCTGAAACTCGCCGACGCGCCGCGCGGCGAGAGGGAATTCCGTCTGGAGAACGAGCACCTGGACGTCACGTTTACGGTAGACGATATCCGGACCGCGTACAAGGAAGCGCAAAGCAAGTCCGTGCCGTTCACACAGCCGCTCAGGGAGATGCCCTACGGCCATGAATTCTACGTCTCGGATCCCGACGGGTTTATTCTGGCCTTTGTCGAGACCAAATAGCGCAGGCCGTATAGATGGCGTTTGCAACGACGAATCCGGCCTTCCGATGGTTGTCGTCGGACTTGACATCGTCACCGGAAATTCTTATACGTATAATACACGTATAAATGGTTTCCGTGCCGTCTGAAACGGGGAAATACAAATGCGGAAAAAGTTGACCATCACCATTGATGAAGAAGTGTATGAAGGCCTGCATCAGATCATCGGCCGACGCCGCATCAGCCGCTTCGTAGAAACGCTGGTGCGCCCGCACGTGCTTCGCCCCGACCTCGAGAAGGCATACGCGGAGATGGCGATCGACGAGGAACGGGAAGCCGAAGCCGCGGAATGGGCGGAAGCAACCGTGGGGGACGCATTCGATGCTCAGAGGTGAAGTATGGTGGGTGAATTTCAACCCGTCCTTTGGCGGCGAAGTCCGCAAGAGACGTCCCGCGATTATCGTGAGTAACGACGCATCCAACAGGCATCTGAATCGTGTTCAGGTCGTGCCGTTAACGAGCAATCTCGATCGCCTCTATCCCAGTGAAGCCTATGTGACTGTGAGTGAAGAAAGAAGCAAGGCGATGGCCGATCAGTTGACAACGGTAAGCAAACACCGGTTAACTGCGCTTCAAGGGCGAATCTCCTTTTCGGATATGGAAAGTGTGGAACGCGTGATAACGGCCCAGTTAGGGCTGTAATTTCCGAGGCTCACGTGTATATTGTTCGGAATCTCCGATCGCCGGTATCCGTGCAAGGCGGAGTTACATCCGTCTGGTACGGCTGGTGACGATCACGATCCAAAACACAAAGGGGAGGAAATCTGATAAGATGGCGACCATCAATTCCAACTACAACAAACTCTCGGCCGGCTATCTCTTCCCGGAAATCGCGAGGCGGACCGGTGCCTATCTGGACGATCATCCCGACGCCGAAGTGATGCGCCTCGGCATCGGAAACACCACCGAGCCGCTGCCGCCGAGTGTGATTGCCGGATTGCATCAGGCCGTGGAAAAGCTCGCGGCCGTCGAGACCTATACCGGTTATGCGGACGGGAGCGAAGGCGAGTTGCCTCTCAGAGAGGCGATCGCCGGCCGATACGCGGAGCGCGGCATTACTCTGGATCCGGACGAGATATTCGTGAGCGACGGCGGAAAGCCCGATTCCGCGAATATTCAGTCCATTTTCGGCGTGGACAACGTGGTGGCGGTGCAGGACCCGGCCTATCCGGTCTACGTGGACAGCAACGTAATCGCCGGTCGCACGGGGAAGGCGGAGGCGGGTCAGTACGAGGGAATCGTATACATGCCCTGCACCGAGGCGAACGGCTTCTTTCCCGAACTGCCGGCGGACAAGGTGGATCTGATCTACATCTGCAGCCCGAACAACCCGATCGGGTCCGTTGCAACCGCGAGTCAGCTTCAGACGTTTGTAGACTATGCCCGCGAACACCGGGCGGTGATCATCTTTGACGCGGCGTACTGCGCCTATATTTCGGATCCCGAGGTGCCGCACAGCATCTTCGAGGTCGACGGCGCAAGTTCCTGCGCGATCGAGATCAACAGCTTTTCCAAGGATACCGGTTTTACGGGTGTACGGCTGGGCTGGACGGTCGTCCCCCGGGAACTCGCCGTGGAAGACGCCGGGCCCGGCGTTGTGAACGGGCTCTGGCGCAGACGTCAGAATACGATGTTCAACGGCGCCTCCAATATCGTGCAGGGCGGCGGACTGGCGGTGTTTACGGAGGCGGGAAAGGCGGAGTGCGCCGCGATGGTCGCGTATTATATGGCCAACGCCGCGCGCATCCGTTCGGGACTGGAAGGGATGGGACTGACGGTCTACGGCGGGGTCCACGCGCCGTATCTCTGGATGAAGACGCCCGGGGGCATGGGTTCGTGGGAATTCTTCGACAAGTTGCTTTCCGAGGCGCGCGTCGTCGGGACGCCGGGGGCGGGATTTGGCCCCAGCGGCGAGGGTTTCTTCAGATTGAGCGCATTCGGACACCGTGAGGACATCGAGTCGGCCGTGGAGAGCATCGAGAGAAAACTGAGGCTGTAGCCTGTTTCAGTTTAAGAAACATAAACGATCACCATTCTTGGCGCACATTTCTGATCGGCAAACGCCTTTCGTGTGGGGCGCTGACCGTCAGTGGAATCGGTTACGCGTCGGAAGGATGAAAATGCGACTGCGGGTCCTTGTTTTCTGTATGTCGATGGGTATGGCCGTTCCGGGCGTCCCGGAGGAGAAGAAAGCACCGTCCAGACTGACGGTTGCCTTCCGCTTTACCTCGGCTTTCGGCCAGAAGGGGGGCGGGATCGGGCACTTTCACGAACCGTCCGCCATCGCCCTGGACGCTTTCGGCAATCTTTACGTGGCCGATACCGGAAACGACCGCATTCAGAAGTTCGACACGGACGGGACGTATATGTCGGAAGTGGGCACCTTTGGCTGGGACCCCGGTCAATTCAGCCAGCCGGCGGGGGTTGCGGTGGGAAGGGGCGGGCTGGAGGTGTGTGTCGCGGACGGTAGGAACAACCGCATCCAGATCTTCAGCCCGCACTTCCGCCTGTTGGGTGTGGTCGGAGGGCGGGACGTCGACGGTCCGATCAGGTTGGGGACACTCGGCGGGATCGCGGTATCCGAAGACGGTGAGCTTTACGTGTCGGATACCGATGCGGACCAGGTTGTACAGATCAGCGATTACAGCCCTTTGGACACCCAGTTCGGGGGGTACGGTTATGGCGCCGACCGGCTTCGGCGTCCTCTTGGTCTCGCCGTCGGACAGAAGAACGAAGTCTACGTCTGTGACAGCGAAAACGATCGGGTCGCGATATTCGACCGGTACGGAAGTTTCAGGATGAGTCTGGCGGAAGGGTCGCTCTCCGAACCCGCCGGTGTGTGCACGGGGCCCGAGGACGTATTGTTTGTGGCCGACACCGGACATCACCGCATCGTGGTATTGGACCTTCGGACGGGGGAGGTGGCCTTGCTGATCGGCGGGCCCGATGCCGGAGGGGGGCCGGGCGCATTCAGAGCGCCGTCGGACGTGGCATTCGGCGGCGGGAAGTTCCTCTTTGTTCTGGACGGCGGCAACCATCGCATTCAGAAGTTCGAAATGCTGATCAGCAGAAGGTAGGGTGTTCAGTCCGAACGTCCCAATCAGGATTCGGAAGGAGGGGCCGCGGGGTCTTGAGGGCCAGGGTCAGAACCCGGCTTTCCTGACGTCGGACCCTTTTTTTATGCTCAAAAGCGTTTCCATCCGGCAGGCCTTCATAATCTGCGCCGGCCTGTTCACCACGGCAGGTGCGGCGCCGCCGCCTGAACGGCTGACCGTCTTCGACATGGAACGGACCATTCGGGCGGACGGCGGCCGTGGGCCCTTTCGTATTTCGGACCGGCCCATTCTGAAGGACAGCGAACGGGTCTGGGTGGGGGACAGCCTGCTCGTCAGGGACGCGGACTACACCATGGACGACGCCGACGGGTTGCTGGTGCTGGCTCGGGCGCGGCCGCGCGGCGTCGAGATACTGGTCCGGTTCCGGCAGATGCCACGGGTGCTGTCCCGGGTTTACAGGCGTCGAGAACGAGACATCCAACCGGCGCCGGTACGGCCGGCCCTGGCCAGCCGCCGGTGGCGACGCGCGAAAGCGAAGGCGCCCGAGGCGTACGGCGAGGCGCAGTCACGTCTCGACGTGGGTGGCTCCAAGCGAATTCAGGTCTCCGTTGGCGGGAATCGCGATCTGGAGCTCAGCCAGGCGCTGCGGGTCCACATTACGGGAGAGATGGCGGACGGCGTCAAAGTAACCGCTCTGCTGTCCGACCGGAACCTTCCATTGGGGTTCGACGGAAGCACACGCAGCCTGCAGGAGTTGGACCGCGTGATGTTTCAGGTCCGTTCACGGAAGTTATCCGCATCGCTCGGCGATCTGGACGTTGCGTTTGACGGCACCGCGTTCGGGAGGTACCGCCGCAGACTTCAGGGCGCACACGTCGCGTTTTCGTCTTCCGGGACCGACCTGAAAGTCTTCGGGGCCGCCGCGGATGGACGCTGGATCAGCCACCGACTCATTCCCGTCGAAGGATATCAGGGCCCGTACCGGTTGCCCGGCGACGCCGGGTCGGCGGGCGGACGGATTGTAGCGGGTTCGGAACGGGTCTGGCAGGACGGACGTCGGTTGCGGCGTGGCGAAAGCCAGGACTACGTCGTGGACTACGAAATGTCCACAATCACGTTTACCCCCGTCAGGCCGGTAACCGGACAGAGCCGCATTACCGTGGAGTACCAGTACGAGGCGCCCGGTTCGCGCCGGCGTCTGGTGGGCGCGCGCGGCACGCTCGCGCTTTCCGGCGACCGGCTGAAGCTGGGTGGCACGTTCATACGGGAGGCTGACCGCGACGGACCGGTCCCGGGTGTCGGCGTTTCCGCACCTCCTTTTCATCCGGTTCGACATCAACTGGCTGTGATGGACGCGGCGTATGAACCGGTTGGTGGCGTACGGTTCGACGGCGAACTGGCGCTGAGCCACGCGCCCGCGCAGGTGGACGCGCATCAGCAGCGGCGTGGCCGCGCGTTCAGGCTGGGACTGGATCTGTGGCCGGACGCGCTGCGTCTGGGCGGATATGGCATCGGGCGGTTTCGACTGACCGGGGCATTCAGGCAGATCGGCGCGCAGTTCCGCGGCATCGAGAGGCCCGTGAGGATAACGCGCGAGGGGCGGTGGGGCTGGCAGGCCGACGGTCCGCAGGCCGGAGACCGGATGGGCGAAGTCGCATTGCAGTACGCCCTGAGGCCCGGCATCCGGGTCGACGCCGGCTACGGCAGGCGCCACGGAAAGGTGAACGCGGTCCGGCGCGACGTCGGGCTGCAGATTTCCGATGCGCGCGGGCCCCAGGTATTCTATCGATTCGACGAGGTGTCCCACGGGTCTGGAATGTTGGCCCGGCATCGGGGACGCATCCGGACGCGTGTGCGAGGGATTTCGCCGGGGTTTCGTATCGAGTCGGAAACGGTAACTGGGTCGTCGGTACCTCATTCCACGCTGTTCTACGCCACCGCGCCCGATTCCGCACATCGCGGAATACGCATCCGGGCGGGGGCGATGGACCTCTCCACACGCGTGATGGACGCGCTGGCATGGACCTCGGAGATTTCAATCCGGAGGATACACCTCCTGGAGCGGGCGTGGCAGGACAGCCTGCGGGCATGGACGACGACCCACCGCGCCTCGATGTCCGGCTGGCGCGGGCTGTCGTTTTCCGGGGAATACAGCAGGAGCAGGACGAGTTCGCCCCTGTATCCTCAGAACGGGCGGATTACGGACCTTGCCCGCGTACGATGGGGGTACGACGTCCTGAACGGCGCGGTTTCGCACAGATTCTTTTATCGAATCTCCAGTACCGGGGCGCCGGACGGTGAGCCGGTGTTTATCGACGTCGGACGCGGCAGAGGCACGCATGTGTGGGAAGACGTGGACGGCGACGGGCGCCGGGATCCTGAGGAATTCGTGGCCGACACGGATGGCGAGTACGTGCGGTTCTTCAGTCCGTCCGTTGGGTTCCGCCCCGTGCGTGACGCGGCTCTTGCGGCGCGGACTGAACTTGTATTCAAGCGTTTGCTGCGATCTCCGAATGGGAGGTGGCTGCGACTTCTCTCAGGCCTGTCGCTCGACATGTCGCTGGAAGCCGACCGTCAGGCGCCGCCGGGCAATGCCGGCGTGGCGCCCTGGAACCTGTACGGTTTCGGTTACGGGGAGGGGATGCTGAACGGCCGGCGCGAACTGAGGACGCGGCTCTACCTGTTTCGATACGGCCGTCCCGCCACGCTGCGTCTATCCGCCCGCCGGGGTTCCCGCGTGGACCGGGACTTCACGGGCGGTGCGCTGGAGACGAGTTCGCAGGCGTCGGCGCTGGGACGGTTCGCGCTTGGGAGGACGTCATCCCTGGAGCTGGAGCTGCACGGTGAGACGCGCGACCGGCCCGGTGACGGACCCTTTTTCTACCGGATCCGATCGCGCCGGATTTCAATGAACGGGTACCGGAACCCGCCCAGGTCGTTGCAGACCCGCGTGGAACTGTCTGTCGGCAGGGACCGGGAGGAGAACCGGGCGCTGGTTGCCCGCTTTGTGTCCGTCCGTCCGGAAATCCGGCGCGCCCTTCCCGGCCGTGGGCGGTTGAGGGTATCCTGTGATTGGACCCGTGTTCTCGGTTCGGGACCCATGCCGTTGTTTCTGAGAATGGCCGACGGAAACCGGGTGGGAAACAATGTGGGCTGGCGTCTGGGCGTTGACTACCGGCTGGGCCGGTATCTGACGGCCATGGCCCTTTACGACGGTCGCAAGCGTCCCGGAAGATCCCTCCTGCATCTCGGGCGCATGGAAATGCGGGCTCTTTTCTGAAAGGTACGCCGTGTTAAGACAGTTACGTATATGGCCCTGCGGCCTCGTCATATCGTTCGTAGTGGGCGTATCGGGAGACGTGTTTGCGGCAGATCGCGTGCTCGTACGGCAGGTGCGGGTCGACGGGGCGCACCGGATTTCCGAGGACCGCGTTCGGGGCTGGCTGATGACGCGGGCCGGCATGCCTCTGGACAGCCTGCTGCTTGAGCAGGATATGGCGCGAATACTGGAAGGCTATGTGAGTGAGGGCTACTGGCAGGTCTCCGTTGCGTTTCCGGAGGTGGAGCCGAACCGGGGGCGGGTGCGATTTCGGATCGAAGAAGGCCGACGGACCCTCATCGACACGATCCGGATTACAGGAAATGGATATGCTTCCACGGACTCGCTGAAGAACGAGATGTTTTCGCGCGGCGGGTCGCCGTTAATCAGGGAATCCCTGGAGATCGATATCGAAGCGCTCCTCAGGTTCTACGAGAACCGCGGGTTCCCCTATTGTTCGCTGGCGCCCGAGGTGCGCTTATTGACCGGCAGCCGATCTGCACAGGTCTGGATAGCGGTGGACGAAGGTCCCTTTGTGCGGGTGGATACGATCCGCTTCACGGGCAACCGGATCACCCGTGTCGAAACGCTTCTCCGGGAAATGCGGATGGCGCGGGGCGGCCCCTACGACCAGCGACGGGTCGACCGGGCGCTTCGTGCGCTCAGACGTCTTCCGTTTCTGCTGGACGTGGATGACCCGTTGTTGGTGACCGAACCCGACGGACGTACGGCGCTGGTCGTTTCCGTCCACGAGGCCCCGGCAGGCAGGGCCGAAGGCGTCGTGGGCGTTGTGCCCGCATCGCGCGATGGCGTCCAGGGTCTTACCGGATCGTTCGCGACCGCGTTCGTGAATCTGCTCGGAACCGGGAGGCGGGCGGACGCCTCCTGGTCGCGCAGCGGGAACGGGGCGTCCGATCTGGACCTGCGATACCATGAACCCTGGATCCTGAGGCGGCCTTTGGGCCTGGACATGGGGCTCCTGATGCGGCAGCGGCCCGGATTCGCCGAAAACCGCATGAGCCTCGGCGTCATTCTGTCCACTGCCCGTGGCGCCGAGGTCCGGCTGGGTGCTTCCAGGGGCGGTGTCCGGCCGGATTCGAGCGGGGCGAACGGGTTTGCGAAGGGTCGTATAACGTCTCTGGACGGTGCGTTTGAGCTGGACCGGCGGAACGATCGATGGAATCCCACGTCGGGTTCGCTTTATCGCGCGGGTCTGGTGTGGAGCCGCGTGACGCAGACCGGCGGGGCCGGCCGGAGGTTGCGCGCAACCGCGGACCTGCATCGAATTCTTCCGCTGGGACGGCGGACCGCATTGGCTGCCTCACTGCACGCCGCGGGTGTGGCCGAAACCGGGGTCGGGCTTCCGGACGGGCCGTTGCGATTGGGAGGAGCCACGACTATACGGGGCTATCGCGAGGAGGCGTTTCTGGTGAATCGGGCGTTCTGGATGAATCTGGAGTGGCGGGTTATTCTGGCGCGCCGGTCAAGGGCGTTTCTCTTTGTCGATTCCGGTGTTCTGGGGGACGCCTCGGGCGGCGAAGAGCAGGGGTTGCTCTTCCCTATTGGATTCGGATTTGGGATTCGAACCGTATCCCGGGTCGGGACCATCGGTCTCGATTACGGCCTCGCGAGAACCGACAGTCCGGGTCGCGGAAAGGTGCATGTACGAATGGTGAACGACTTTTAGCGACCCGGCGATGTCCGCCCCACCTGGTCAAAAGGGGAACAGGACGGGAATGTCTTCGGGCGGGAGGGCGCCGCCGTATTCGCAGACCTGGAAGGCCTCGGCATATTGTATGGCGCGTCCGCGGCTTTCGCCGTAACGCTCCACGAGAATGTCCCGATGGCGATCGGCAACCGCCCTGAATTGTCCCAGGCGGTGTTCCAGCCATTTCCTGCGCTGACGGGGGGACTTCGGCACTTCGTCGAGCCTTCCGGCGTTGAAGGGCAACCATTCGTACATCTGCGAGGTGTGACAGTGCAGCATATCGAGCTTTTTTTCGACGACCGCGTCGATGTCGATTGCGACCTCGGGCGTAAACGGCGCGGGAACCCTGAAGCTGTCGCTCATGTAGGCGATAACCGGATTGTACGCCAGCGCGGGAACGTCCGTACAGACGTTCGGGACGGTGACCATATACGCGGCGTCCTGGACGAGGATGCCCGTGTACCGATGGTCCGGATGATAGTCATTGGGCCGATGGGTGAGAATGAGGTCCGGCGTGTAGGAACGGATCATGCGGATGACGTGCTTGCGGTTCTCCAGCGTGGGCTCCAGCTCTCCGTCGTGGATGTCCGTTACGAGGTATTCGATGCCCGCCACGGCTCCGGCGGCTTCGGCCTCCGCCCGGCGCCTGCGAGCGAGCGCAATGCCCCCCGTTTCGTGGTGGCCCGCGTCTCCGTTCGTCATGGAGACGAATCGGACCTCGTCACCCAGAGCCGCGTAGTTGATTGCAAGGCCGCCGGCTTTAATGTCGCAGTCGTCCGGATGGGCCCCGAAAACGATGATTCTGAGAGGTCGGTTCGTCACGGTGGGCTCAATTGGGATTCGGGTGGTAGACGGCCTCGATCGAAACGTTGGATCGACCTTCGGGAATGGACACGAAGCCGACGGGTTCGCGGTACCGGACGTTCGAGTCAGGACGCACCGCGTTCCCGTCCACACGGATTTCGCCGACCGACGCGCCGGCGAACTGAAGCGGGATCTGGATGCGAAGATCGGGGTGAGGCGAACCCCCCTGCAGGTTGAAACCGAGTTTCGAACCGTTCCATTGCAGGTCGGCGAGGCGCCACGTATCGCGTGCGCTCCAGAAGGCCGCCCACTGGTCGAAGGACCAGATTGGCAGGCCTTTTTCGTTTGCCAGGCGTAACAGTTCCCGGCCCTGTTCCTCCGAAAACCGCACCCAGTTTCCCGGATGGATGCACACGCCGTAGGGTGTGTGGAAACGGGTCGTGATATCGGTGAAAATGCGCTCGAGCATCACCGAGAATACGGCCGGCGACAGCTTGTAAGAATAATCCTGCGGGCCGAACATGCCGTCGTCGATGAGGTGGGTGTGCTGCTGATAGACGTTGACGAGGCGCCCGTCCGGGTGGCAGAAGCGCATGGGAAGCGCCGCACCGAAGGAGGCGTAGGGCGCGTTCTCTCTGTCTCTCATATAGGTCCCGGAAAAATAGTTGCCGTCCATCTGCACGCCCAGTTTTTCCATGACGTCCACGAGGTCCAGATAGCCCGCCCATGCCGTGCAGTGATTGCGTAAGGTGCGTGCGGGAATCCGGAACGTCTCCTCGAACAGGCGGACCTGGCGCTCGAACTCGGCAACGCGTTCCGGTACGGGACGTCCGTCCAGCGGACGAAGGTTCGGATGCGGTCCGACGTCGTGGCGTCTCGCGTATCTTGCCACGTCGTCGGGCGTGGACTTCGTGTGGTTGGGGATGATATACAGGCTCATGCGCCCGTCCGCGTCGGCGACACCGTCGAACTCGTCCTCGTTCGACGCCACGTCGGCGTAGTCCTCGTCGCCGGAGTAGAGCAGGATGCCCGGCGCGGTCCGGGGAAGATGGGACAGGACGGGAACCGGCGCAGGCAGGTACCTGCGGGCGAGGTCTGTGAACAGCCGCGAAAGCAGGTCTGCATGGGGGATCCATCCGGCATCGTAGGGACCCACGCGGGCCGCCATGTGGGTAGGCCGTGCGCAGCCGTCTCCGTCGGGAATGCTTTCGGCAAGGTCTGGATCGCCCTGCCGCAGCAAGAGAACGCAGCGGGGCAGGTCAAAGGCGAAGGCGACGATTCGCCCCCCGCCGACACGGGTCTCCGCAATGCCCGCGGTTTCGCCGCGATAGCGCCCCGGGTGAGACAGATAGGCCAGCGGTTTCGCGGCTTCCGAGAGTTCCCACGTGTGAACGGACCCCACAACCGGAACGAATTCGCCTGCCAGGCCGCCGGTGGGATACGCGACGTTGCGCAGGCGCAGCGGTGGCTCTTTCGTGCCCCGCACCTTCAGCCCGGCCGCCCGCGCAAGCGCCCTTCCCGGTAGGAAGCAGAGAACCGTGCCTCCCCGGCGGGCGTAGTCGGGCAGCGTGGCTTCATCGTGATAGGCCGGACAAACAAGCACCGGGAAATCGGCGGGATCCAGACCGGGCACCATGTCACCTGAGACCGGCGCGTAGAGCGGCAGACCCCATGTCTTGAGGATCTCGGCGATGTACGCCGATAGCTTGGAACGGTCTGTCACAATGCCGATCTGCATCAGCCGGCCTCCCGGGGCAAATCGCCATCGGGCCTGGCGTCTGTGGGACGAAATTCGGGCACGTTCAACGGCCTGGAGCCGCGATCGATGGAGTCTGCCGCGAGAATGGCCGGCGCGGCTGTCTCGATTGCCCGGTAGACGTCGAACTCCAGGGCCTTCCCATCGCGGACGGCGTCGCGAAACGCGGCGTGCACGTAATAGTCGGCGTCGCCGTGGCCGCTCGCTCGCGCTTCGGGCGGCGCGTCGGTTCGCTCGAAACGCCAGTCGACCTCGGCCATGTCGTGCATCTGATCGTCGGCCAGCCACATGAGCGGTCGCCCTCTCTGAGAACGCTTCCATTCAACGCTGCCCCTCGTGCCGAGCACCTGGTACCAATGGTGACCCCGGCTGCTCGGGATTTTCTGTGTGAATCCGGCGGCCATCCGCAGAATCGCATCCTTTTCGGTTTTCATGAGCGCCACCTGGATGTCGGGCTGGTCGATTTCGGGATGGGAATAACTGGGCCCGGATGTGCTCATGGCCGTCACTTCCACCACCCGGTCGTTCAGCACCCGAAGCATGGGACTGAGTTCGTGAGGCAGGTAGTGGATGGGCGGCATTTCGTGCAGCCACGTCGGTCTGGCCCCGGAATGTTCCCCCAGTTGCTCGATCGTATGGAACGCTCCCGTGTGCGGATCCTGAAAGAACTGGCGCGTGCCGTAGTAACCGATATACTGGCCTTCGCAGAAGGTGACCCTGCCCAGCCGTCCCTGCGCCACGAGGTCCCGCCAGGTGTCCACGAAACCCCAGTACCTCGTCTGCTCGGCCAGATGGTAGACCAGGCCCGTGCGTTCAACCTGGGTGACGATCCGCCAGCAGTCTTCCAGGGTGTGGGCCGCGGGCACTTCGGAGTTCACGTGTTTGCCGGCTTCCAGGGCCATCGCCGCCAGCGCGCCCTGTTCCCTGCAGCGGACGCAGAGGGCGACGGCGTCCACGCTGCGGTCGGCCAGGAGGTCCTCGTACTCCGCATACGCTGTGGCCGGATGATCGAGCGCGGCGAGCGCGCGTTCGTGCAGTGCGGCGATGGGGTCGCAAACGGCCGTGATCCGGTAGCCGCGGAGGCGTTGCAGCATACGGAGCCAGTGCAGGCCCCTGTGTCCGAGGCCGACGAGGCCGATGCGAATGTCATCCATTGAATACCCCTGTTAACTGATATCAGTATTGCGGAATCGAGGCCCCTTCTGACGGCGGAGGCGGGATGCGGACGAATATACGGATCTGGGACCGGTGCGCAAGCGCATCCTGCGCGCCGAACCGGACGTCGACGTTCAGGGCGGATTTATGCCGGAAGGCGTCCGGGACCGGGATCCGACGCCCTGTGAGCGTAGTAGAGGCCTATGCCGCAGGCAACCGCCCCCAGGGCGAAGACCGTGCCGATAGCGAAGGGCAGGGACGTGCCCCAGTCGATGAGTTTGCCGCCGCCCAGGCTTCCCGAGAGCATGCCGGCGCTCCAGGCGACGTGCGCGCTGCCGACCACGCGGCCCTCTTCGCCTTCACGGGCGGTCAGTTGGAGTATACCGGGCATGGTGGTGGAGAGGGACCAGGCGAAAACCGACGCCACGATCCCGAAGATGTACAGTCCCGCCAGCGTATGCGCCGTAAACGTCAGACCCACCGCGCTGACGGCCACAAGCGAGGATGAGATGACGACGGGCTTCCAGCGGCCGATGCGATCGACGAGCCGGCCGGTGAGCAATTGCGAGCCGCATGCGGCGACAAGGCTGATGGCGCTGTACGTGGTGACGGACGTGTTGGTTCCGGAGACGCGGAAGATGAGCAGAGGTATGAGCAGGGTCACGGCGCCCCAGTAGCTCGTGGGCAGGTACCGGATGGCGAGCAGCAGGCGTACTTCCCGCCGCCGGCAGAGGTCGATAAAGCCCGCCAGAGAGCGTGCGGCCGATCTTTCGTTGTTAGCGGGACGTGGAAGGCTGGGCAACAGGACAAGCGACAAAAACACGATCCCCGCGGCGGTTGCGCAGGCAAGATGCCCCAGCCGCTCGTATCCCAGGTTGTCGGCAATGGGACCGGCCAGCAGATTGCCCGCGGCGCTCCCGAGTGTGCTGCTCAGGAAATATCCGCCCGAGGCCATGCCCAGCACGCGGGGGGCGACCGAACCCAGAAGATAGCTCTGTCCGCCCGTACTGCTGAAACCGAACGTCATGCCCAGGCCGATACAGAGTGCCGACAGGAGATACGGGTCGCCCGTGAGAAAGATCGCGCCCGCCAGCAGCGGACCGAACTGGCCAAGGATGAACACCCGTTTGATGCCAAAGGCATCGCACAGCATGCCGGCGGGAATGGAACAGAGCCCACCCAGCGTGAAGAAAAGTCCGCGCAGACCGGCCGAAAAGAGAGGCGACCGGGCAAGGCCGGCTTCCACGTACACGGGAAGGAGCGAGGAGTAGAGGGGCGAGGAGACGAAACTGGCAAGAAAGGAAACGGCGAGAAGGGCGACGAACCGGCGGTTCAGCAACTCCTGGAAGCCTGCGGAGGATGGTTCGGACATTGTTGAACCGGGTTATGGCGATTCGCGTTCGAAAGCGCTGGACAACAAAATGCGGCGAAATCATATTATGGACGATCATAGCCGGGATGTCAACCAAAAAGGGGATTCGGATACGCCGCGTTGGCGCGGAAACGCGAACTTTTAACAGTCGGGTGAAGGTGGACCGGGGTACGGTATGGGGAACGGGGAAAAAAAGGTGATACCGGGCTGGGTCGGGCGGTGCTATGAGGATTTCGCCGTGGGCGACGTCTATCGGAGCCGGTTCGGGAGAACGGTGACGGAGGCCGACAACCAGTTGTTCACGCACCTGACCCTGAATACCAATCCGCTTCACTTTGACGAGGTGTATGCCCGGGGCACGCGTTGGGGAAAGATCCTGGTGAACAGTACGTTTACGCTCGCACTCGTCGTTGGCATGAGTGTGCCTGACGTGAGCGAGAAGGCGATGGCGAATCTTGGCTGGAGCGAAGTCCGGCTCCCCAATCCGGTATATGTGGGCGATACGCTCTACTGTGAAACGGAGGTCCTCGCCAGGCGCGAGTCGAAGTCGCACCCGGAAGCGGGCATCGTGACGGTGCGCACACGCGGCGTGAATCAGGACGGGCGCGTCGTCATCGACCTGACTCGCAGTGTGATGATCTACAAAAAGGCGCACGCGCCGTCGGGAGAACCCTTTCCCGAGATTCGCGAGGAGAAGGACGGGTGAAGTCGATGCGGTCCTGGCTGTTCGTGCCGGGCCACCGGCAGCGGATGATCGATAAGGCATTCGGTCTGACGTCGGATATTGTGATCTTCGATCTGGAAGACGGCGTTCCGAGCGCCGATAAGGATGACGCGCGGCGGAGGGTGGCTGCCGCGCTGGGCGGCGCGCCTGCCGGCGTGACCCCGTTCGTGAGAGTTCACGCGGCAGGTTCCCCGGATCTGCACGCCGACCTGCGGGCGCTGGCCGAGGCGCGCCTTCAGGGATTCGTGCTTCCGAAGGTACGGGGTCCGAAGGATGTGCTTGAAATGCACGGATGGCTGGACGAACACGAGACGAGGGCGGCATTGCCATCCGGCAGCGTCAGGCTTGTGGCGACCATCGAGAACGCCGGCGGCCTGGTCCAGGCTCCCGCGATTGCATCCGCCACGCCCAGGCTGGCGGGGCTTATGTTCGGCGCGGAGGATTTCGCGCTGGATATGGGCCTGTTTTCGCAGCACGGCCAGGGCTTGTTCGACTATGCCCGTTCGGCGCTGGCGGTCGCCGCCGCCAGCGGAGGGATCCGTGCCATAGACAAGGTATTTACCGATATCCGCGATTCTGACGCACTGGCCGTGGAAGCGCGGCGGGCCAGGGACCTCGGGTTTGCCGGCAAGGCCGTCATTCACCCGGACCAGGTCGGCGCCGTGAATGAAATCTTCAGCCCCACAGGGGACGAGGTCGCGCGGGCGAGGAGGATCGTCGCGGCCGTCCAAGACGATTCGGACGGCGGCGCCGAAGCCGTGGACGGCCGGATGATCGACAGACCGGTGCTGGAACAGGCTCGGAGGATTCTGGACCGCCACGGGGAAGAACGCGTGTAAGCCGGACCGGTTTTTTCGTATTTTTCGCTTTTTTCTTATTTTTCAGGTCATTTCCTGGGACCAGAGGATCACTTGCAGGAAAGACATCAGCACCCTCCGTTGGCCGGGATAAGGATTGTGTCCGTGGAGCAGTTCGGCGCCGGTCCGTGGGGGACGATGATGCTCGCGGACCTGGGCGCGGAGATCATCAAGGTCGAAAATCCCGGTACGCGCGGCGACGTGGCGCGTTACGTGCCGCCGTATACCGGCGATCGGGACAGCCTGTATTTCCAGAGTTTCAACCGGAACAAGAAGAGTATAACCCTGAATTTGCAGCACCCGGAAGCAAGAGAGGTATTACATCGTCTGGTGAGGCTTTCGGATGGCGTGTTCAATAACCTGCGGGGAGACCTTCCCGCCCGGCTGGGCCTGGACTATCCTTCGCTGAGCGAGGTCAAGGCTTCGATCGTGTGCTGCTCGCTTTCCGCGTTCGGCCGCAGTGGGTCTCGGGCGGACGAGCCGGGTTACGACTATCTGATGCAGGGCTATGCCGGCTGGATGAGCCTTACCGGGGAACCGGACGGCCCGCCGACGAAAACAGGACTTTCTCTTGTGGACCTCGGCGCCGGCGCGATGGCGTCGCTGGGCATGGCCAGCGCGATCTTCCGCGCCAGGCAGACGGGTCTGGGGTGCGACGTGGACGTAAATCTGTTCGATACGGCGCTCGCGCATTTGGGATACGTGGGGGCGTGGTACCTGACCGGAGGATATGAGGCGAGTCGGATGCCCGATTCGTCTCATCCTTCGCAGATCCCGTCTCAGGTGGTGCCCACAAAGGACGGCTGGCTGGTGGTGATGTGCGCGAAGGAGAAGTTCTTCCGAAATCTCGTTTGCGTTCTCGGGGCGCCGGAACTGGCGGAGGACTCCCGGTTTTGCTCCTTTGAGGATCGCCTGGAAAACCGGGACAAGCTGGTTCCGATTCTCAAGGACCGCTTCCGCGGGAAGACGACAGCCGACTGGCTGGCGCTGCTCAAGGGCAAGGTGCCCTGTGCGCCGGTGAACACCGTTGCGCAGGCCTTCGCCGACCCGCACGTGGCGGAGCATGACATGATTCTGGATCTGCCGCATCCGGAGTTCGGTGCTGCCAGGGTCGTGGCGAGTCCGATAAAGGTCGACGGCCCGCCGGTCGAACCCCGGCGCGGACCCTCGCTGGGAGAACACAACGTGCCGATTCTGCGAGACACTCTGGGCTATTCAAAGGCGGAGATCGAGCAACTCCGCAGCGAAGGCGTCATTTGAATCATCGCAGAGGGGACGACAGCAGGCGGGCTCCGGCGATCCGGTGAGACCGCAAACGAATTAAGGGAGGCCCTATGGGCGAGACGTTAACGCTTCCGGCGCACTACTACCGTCAACACGACGCGGACCTGGGCGCCGACATTCCAGGGCGCGGTTACGCGGGCTGGACCACGCGGATGCTGGACGTGCCGCTTGAAAGCACGGCGCTGGTGAGCATGCACGCGTGGAATCCCGGTCTGGTGGACGAAATCCCTCCAGGCCCGGGGTCGCCGTACGACGGCTGGTTCCGCATGGTGGAATATCTGCCCAGGGCGATGAGGATTTCGCAGGACGTTTTTCCACCTCTTCTCCGGGCGGCAAGGCGCGCCGGCCTTACCGTAATTCACGTCGGATCGAGCGAGAGTTATACGGCGTCTTACGACGAATACGAGCGCATCAAGGGGATGGCGGGGCCGGAGCCGGAATCGGCGGGAGGCGCGGTGGAAGATCCGACGAAGAAACAGTGGCAGGCGGACCGGGGCAGGCAGATGACCGGCGCGCACAACCAGCCGGACATCTCGGCGGGGTTCAAGCACATCGACTTTGCGCCGCAGGCCATTCCGGAAGCGGGCGAGCCCGTGGTCATCAATTCCCATCAGCTCAACGCCGTATGCCGGGAGCGGGAGATCTGGCACCTGATCTATATCGGGTTCGCCATCAACTGGTGCCTGCTCGCCAGCCCGGGTGGCATGATCGACATGGGACGGATGGGGTACGTATGCTCCACCATCCGGCAGGCCACGACGGCGGTAGAGAACGGAGAGAGTTGCACCGAGGAATGGGCCAAGGAAATCGCCCTGTGGCGGGTGGCGCTGATGTTCGGTTACGTGTTCGACGTCGACCCGGTTATGGACGCGCTCGGAAAACTGCCGGATGGGTGACGGATGGTTCGGCAGCCGATAAGCAGGGAGAAGCGGTCTACAGCGCCGTCACGAGCGCGATGCCCCCGACAACGAGCAGGGAGACGGCCCAGATCAGATCGAAGTTGATCCACTTCCGGCGCAGCACGGCCAGCCCAAGTTTGCGGTACACGATCCATGCGACCGCGCCCATCACGAGCCACATGACCAGCGTATGGACGCCCACGGCCAGAAGGACGTCGGCCAGCGAATTCGTATCCGGCGGGCCGTGGCCGTGGCTGGCGGTCGCCACGCCCAGAAGGGCCGGTATAACCATCAGCCCCGCTCCGTGGGCGGTGGCCATCAGAAACGACCATGCGAAGAGGTCTCCGGGCCCCACCTTCATGCCCACCCATCGAGGATGGCGATAATAGTTGAACAGCTTGTAGGTCCCAAAGGCGATCAGCAGGAAGGCGGTTATCCACTGCAGCGCGGACAGGGAGACAAAATGGAGGCCTGCCAGTACCAGACCGGCGACGACAGCTACCGAGGCGGCGTGGCCGGCCGCGATGGGGAAGAGGGCAATCCAGACGGCGCGTCCGCTGTTGTGCTGGAGCCCGAGGGACAGCGCGAACAGCCAGCCCATGCCGGGATTCAGTCCGTGAAAGGCGCCGAAGCCAATCATGGCCAGCCACGGCCCCATCCAGTCAGGAAGGGTAGCAGAAAGAGTCGGTGGAGGCATCTCCTCCTTCCAATCGGACCTGGTGGACGCGCGTTTCGCCGAAGTCGATGAAGAAGCCGGGGTCCAATTCCAGGCCACCATCGGGGTCCGCGCTGGCTTTCGCCATCCAGCCGTCCATCCCGGACGGGTAGAACTGGTCGTCCCAGGCGCTGTAGAGGGAGTTGGTAAAGTAAATCCTCCGGCCGTCCCGGCTGATTTCCACCATCTGAGGTCCACCCGACAATGAGCCGCCGCGCGTTGCGTGCGGCTTTCTGTTTACGATGCCCCCGATTTCCACCTTGCCGGTCAGGACCGGCTCGAACGGATCGGAAACGTCGTACTGATGCAATTCACCCAGGCCCCAGCAGGAGACGTACAGAAACCTGTCGTCCAGCGAGAGGTCGATATCGGTGACCAGGGGCGGTACGGCTTCGAACGCTTTCAACATCGGCGGCAGGTCCGCCGCACCGGCCGGCACGGGTGGAATCGTTATCACTCTTCGCATTCGCCATGTGCCGTTCTCGCGGAACCAGGTCCAGATGGACGCGGACAGGTCCGCCGTACTGACGACCACGCCGGCGAAACCATAGGTCTTCCGCGGGTCGTGCGCGGGCCGCAACTCAAGGAGCATCTGATTCTCCGGGCCGATGTCGACCGTCTGATCGAGCCGGCGTTTTCTGAGGTCCCAAAAGTGGAGCCGGTGGCCGTACCGGTTCGCCAGCAGGTCCTCGGGCACCACCCCGTTCTCGAATTGCTCCGGTTTTCCCCATTCGCTGCTCATCATGACGTCTTCCGCCAAATGCCACCAGAAGTCGTACGCCAGTTCCTGCGAACCGCGATGGATTTCCCACGGCCCGATGACGTCGAAACTGAAGTGGTCCAGGAGGAAGATCCCTCCCGGGCCGTCGCTGCCGTTCGCCGGCCCCAGCGCGCTGACGTAGATCGCGTCCGGACCGCAGTGTACGGTGTGGGGCCGGCTGTAGCCCGATCTGGCCATGAGCTCGTCCGGCTCGATGATCTTGATGATATGGGGCCTGGCGGGGTCCGGCCTGGTATCCACGATGTAGATGCGCGACGTACGCAGGGCGGGAAGGATCAGGTAGCGTCGTTCGAGGTGTGGATGAGGCGCATAGGGGCACAGGGCCGAACTGCAGGCGTTCCAGCCGAAGTGGTGGAGTTCGTCACCGGTATACGGCATCTCAAGCGAATAGATGTTCTGACCGTAGGTCGGGGACTCGATATCCAGGTCCACCACGCAAAGGGCGTCGGGCCTGTCGGTCGCGCCGGGATTGAGGGCGGACACGTAACCGTATCGTTCAGGCGGGGCCTGCATGGCCATCCTGGGCGACGGATAGAACGATGGATCGGGTTTCCATAATGGCATCGTCGCACGTTCCTTCCTGTGAGAGATGTCGGAGGTTTCGCGTGGCCGGGGAGTTGGAGGCGTGGCGGTGAAATGACGACTCGTTCAGGGTTCCCCGGAAAAGGACCATCCGGCGTCCGTCAGAGGGTTCGATAGTCGATGGGCCCCGGCTCCGAAACAAGAGTACGTCCTGAAACTTCGAGGACGGAGCCGGCGGCGAGCAGGCCCGTGTCGACGTTGTCATCCACGGTTCGGACGTGCGCGAACTCGGCATCCGTCCGGACGTCGTTGAAAGCGACCGTATTGCCGGGTCCCGCCGTGAGTACGGTGTCGGCCGCATTGCCTGTACGAATGCGAATGGCGCAGCCCGAGGCATCGCCGGTGGCGTCGATTTCGGGCGGGGATGCGTCTTTTTGATAGGGGACAAGCGCCACGATGCAGAACAGCGGGCTCCAGAACCAGTCGTACCGCAGCCGCGGATGGTCGTGGAATACCTCCTCTCGCCAACGGCCGGGCCACGGTGTCGCGATCCGGACGTCGCACCGGTTTTCACGCCTGCATCCGACAATGGAAACCCTGTCCCGTCCGCACTCCAGCCGATTGCCTGCGGCGGTGTGCAGCAGCCACGACAGCATCGGCCGGTCGTGCATTTCGAAGTCGAGCCGGTCCACGATAATCACGGCGGCGGGCGTGCCGGCCGCATCCGGGAGGCAGAGCGTCCGCCGGACGAAACGCCGCGCGCTCGCGTGGCTTTCTCCCGCCTCGGACTCGATATAGGGGAAGTCGCCCTGGATGTCCGCGCGGACGATGCCGTCGTCTCCGGCGGGGCCGCGGCGCTGCATCTCGCCCATCACCAGCGGCAGATTGTGGGCTTCGCCCAGCGCGCCCAGGCGAAGGACCTCGGTGGTGTCGGGGAGACGCTCGAGGGCGTATCCGGAATCGCAGGCGAAAGACTCTCCGATGGCGTGCAGCGCGAAGTGGTTGCGATCCGCCTGCCGGTGCCCCCCCGCGGGGAAAACGTCGCACAGAAACGAAAGGAAGAAGTCTTCGGACCGCCACCCGGAACGGATGTCCACGAGCCCCCGGTTGCGAAAATGCCTGACCCCCGGCATGTCCAGACGATCCGGCGGCACGGGCTCAATCGACGGGTCGTAATACAGCAGATAACGTGTGACGGTGTCGCTCCAGGCGTCGGCCGGCATATGCCACGTTTCGCCGCCGGCCGGCGGTCTATCGATGGTCTGCCAGAGCCATTGCGCCAGACCGCTGTTCTGCTGAGAAGCCAGAAGAGCAAGCCATTCAATCTGGAACCCGTCATTGCAGTCGTTCAGCGGATTGGGTCGCCCCGTCGCGGGGATGAGTTCATACGCCAGGCCCTCCGCGATGCGTTCCCATCCGGCGTGGCTCGTGAGTTCCCGGTCCCCGCAGGCGGCCAGCGCCAGGGCGAACGGGGCGAGGTAGTGCAACGTGGCGCTGCCGTAGGCCGGTCCTTCGTAGAAGGCGCCGTCGCCGTCGTGACCCTTTTCGAGGAAGAGCAGGCACCGTTTTTTACCTGACGCCAGCGCAAGGTCGAATCGTGACTCGTCCAGTACGCCGTAACCGCGCAGCACCAGTCCGAGCAGGCCCAGGCCGATAAGGCCGATGGCGGCCATGTTCCAGTCCGGACGGGTCTCCCCGGGATCCGGCGGGTTATCGAGCGTATAGTCGATGAACGGCAGGCAATAGGCGCCGATATCCAGGCGTTCCGCGTCCGTCAGCTCGTGCCGTAACAGGTCCAGGCCGATGGCCAGAACCATGGAACTGGCGCCGGCGTCCAGGCAGTTGTCCCGCCACGTGCTGTACGGACGTCCATAGTTCGTTCCGCCACAGTTCTCCACGATGCGGTGCTTCACGATCGTCCGGAGAATGTTGCATGCCTCCGACGCGTACCTTCCGTCGAGGAGAATGCCGCCCACGGCAAGGGTTTCGATCGACTTCGGAAGCAGGCGGCCGCCGGGCCTGGTCAGCCAGAAGTCCGATTTGCGTTCGTTATAGTCGATGTATGACGGCGATGCCGAATCCAGATGCCCTTCGCAGGCATTCCGGAGGTTTCGTTTCAACGAGGACACAATGGGGCTGGCGTCTGCCCGGCGGTTCTCCAGGATGGGGCGAAAGAGAGAATCCGGAATATTCATCGCAAATTCCTTAAGTTACCCGCGCGCCGCACCGGCGGTTCGTCGGATGAGGATCAATCCCCGTCCATGCCAGGCGGCATGAAGATTTCCCGCCGCCGGCCGTCGCTGTATCCGTCCACCTCGCTGATTACCACGCCGGGACTGGCCAGCGCCGCCCTGACGATCTGACGGTTGAAGGCGTGCACGAAGTCGGACGTCAGGTATTCACCCACGGGCATCCAGAGACATTCTTCGATTTCTTCCGGCTGAGGGACGATATCGTAAGAGAGCGGCCTGAGGCGGCACACAAAGTAGATGTCGGACTTGTCGTGGCGGTAGCCATGCCAGTGGCGGAAACACACCATCGCTTCAAATGCTGTTTGAACTCCGGTTTCTTCCCGGATTTCCCGGACGACGGCCTCGGCCAGGTGCTCGCCCGGATGCAGCGCGCCGCCGGGAAGCTTATAGTAGGGCCTGCTGCTGCCGCGGTGTTTTTCGCAGACAACCAGAATCTCGTTTTTCTCGCTGATGACCACCCCGCCCGCGCCAATGTAGTGGGTGGCGAAACCGGGAATGAACGCGTCTTCGACCAGGGGTCGCGTCAACAGGAGATAAGCCTCGCCGCTGTGGTGAAAAGAGAAACCGGTCTGCACCGCGACGGGTATGAATTCCGACCTGTCAATGGGAACCTCCAGCCATACGAGCTGGAAGCCTCCCTTCTTCCAGTTCTCCAGGGACATTGAGAGACGATGGCTGAACGTATCCACGTCTGATGGAAGGCTTTCCGGGCTGATGACAATGCCGTTGAAGGCATTGGTGGTATGTTCGAGGACTTCCATATCGGGATCCCCCGGATCCTGGTCGGCGCGGTTGGCGGCGATCTGAGAAGTTGTTTTAAAATTACCGGTGAGTTCCCGAGCGCGAGCGAAAAAGTGGCGGTCAAGGCGGGCGAATCCGCCCATATTTGTCTATACGGGCTGATTTGACCAACGCCGACCGGCGCTTTTGCAGCCGCGCGAAAACCGCTGGGAATTTTAAAACAGCTTCTAAATTTAAACAGCCCGCGGCCGGTTTACAAGTGGTTTTGATACGGAAAGGTTTTGGCTTGACAGGGTATGGGCCGGGGTTGATATTGACGGTCCTTTTGGGTTGCGGAAAGCGGAATTGCCTTCGCCTTTTCGCGTTTGCATGGAGTGCCGGATCAGAGTCCTGGAGGTGGTGGATGAGCAGCGTTTATGAACGCCTGGGTATTCGTACTATAATCAACGCGTCCGGGCCGTCCACCCGGTTGAGCGGTTCGATCCTTCCGGCGGAGGTGGCGCAGGCCATGGCGGAAGCCTCGCAGCATTGCGTGGATATCGCGGAACTGCAGGCCTGGGCCGGCGAGGCCATTGCGGACGTCACGGGCGCCGAGTCCGGGTACGTCACGTCGGGCGCCGCGGCGGGGATCATGCTTGGCGTGGCGGCGTGCGTGACCGGGCTGGACCCGGGCAGGATGAACCGGCTGCCGGATACGGCCGGGATGAAAGACGAAGTGATCATCCCGCGAAGCCACAGGAACTTCTACGACCATGCCATCCGAGCGGTCGGCGTGAAGCTCGTGGAGGTGGGAATTTCCGACCGGTACAGCGGGGCCGGCGTCCGGGATACGGAAGCGTGGGAGATTGCCGATGCGATTACAGACCGGACCGCGGCGGTTGCGTACGTGATGAACGCCCGGGCGCGTCCGGACCTGGCGGACGTTGTGAAAGCAGCCCACGATCGGGGCGTGCCGGTCGTCGTGGACGCCGCCGGACAGCTTCCGCCCCAGTCGAACCTGCAGCGTTTTGTCGAAGCCGGGGCGGACGTGGTCTGTTTCAGCGGGGGAAAGACCATCCGCGGGCCGCAGAGTTCAGGAATTCTGTGCGGTCGGAAAGACCTGGTATCGGCTGTCGCGCTGCAGCACCTGGACCAGGACGTGTTCTACGACCTCTGGAATCCGCCGGCGTCGCTGATTGACAAAGACCTCCTGCCGGGCGCGCCCCAGCACGGGATCGGGAGACCCTGCAAGGTGGGCAAGGAGGAGATCGTGGGCCTGATCACGGCGCTCAGGATGTTCGTCGCCGAGGGGGACGAGGCGCGACACGCACGATGGGCCGCTGTGATACAAAGCCTCGCGGCGGCGCTCGAGACATTGCCGAATGCGCGCGTAGACGCGGCCATCGATCCCGGAAGGCCCGTCCCGGGTTTGCGGCTCGAGATCGACGAAGCCGCGGCAGGCATTACATGCCTCGAACTGGCACGGAGACTCATTGATGGCGAGCCAAGCATTCACTGCAATACGGCGGACGTGTACGAAGGCGTGTTGGGGTTCGGTCCCATGTGTCTGAGGGAAGGGGACGTGGAGGCCATTGGAAGGCGGATGGGTGAGTTGCTGGCTTGATGGAAGAGAAGACGGGCCGGCACAGGACAGATTCCGGAGATTCAGCTATGAATGTGGATTGGGATGCAGCGGGCCGGGAAGCGGTGGATTGGCACTGCAGGCTGCTTCGATTCGACACCACGAACCCGCCGGGGAACGAACTGCCCCTGGTCCGGGACATCGCCGGGGCGCTGGACGGGGAGGGACTTTCTCCCGGCGTCCTGGAATCCGCGCCCGGGCGCGGGAATCTGGTCGCGCGTCTCAAGGGCGACGGATCCCAGCGCCCGCTGCTGCTCCTGTCGCACATAGACGTGGTTCCGGCGGAGCCCGCGAGATGGACGCGCGATCCGTTCGGCGGCGAGGTGGACTCGGGGTACGTTTGGGGGCGTGGCGCGATCGATTCCAAATTGACGACGGCCGTCGGACTGCAGGTCCTGTTGTTGTGCAAGCGTCTGAACCTGCCGCTGACGCGCGACCTGGTCCTGGTGGCCGCAGCCGACGAGGAGCTCGGAGGGGTGCATGGGGTGCGCTGGCTTGCGGCCAATCACCCGGAGGTGTTCGACGCCGAATACGGTATCAACGAGGGCGGCGGCTTTGCATTGCTGGTCGACGGGCGTCCGGTATACACGTGCCAGGTGGCCGAAAAGGGCAGCGCCGAGCTGAACCTGGTTGCGCGCGGACAACCGGGGCACTCTTCCGTTCCCCATAGCGACAATGCGGTTTTTCATCTGGCGGGGGCCCTGGAGCGATTGAGCCGCGAGAAGATGCCACACCGGATTACGCCCGCCGTTAAGGCGTTCTTCGAAGGCGCCGCCGCCGCGCAGGTCAGGGACGAGGTGGCCGATCTGCTGCTGGGGGTGCTGGACCCGGATCGCTGCGATGCCTCGCTGCAGGCCTTGCCGGTTGACGAGCCGACCCGGAAGATGTTCGACGCGATGGTGCGCAATACGTGCGCGCCGACCATGCTCGAGGCCGGCGTCAAGCGCAACGTCATCCCTTCCGAGGCCGTGGCGCGGCTGAGCGGCAGGCCATTGCCCGGTGTGGACGAAGACGGGTTCGTCGGGGAAGTTCGCGCTTTGGCCGGCGAGGGCGTCGCTTTCGAAATGGAAAAGGTCTTCAGGCCCGGAACGGAATTCGACCATCGTACGCCACTTCTGGACGCGGTCAAGGCGTCCATCGCCCGATTCGATCCCGATGCGGCCGTGGTCCCGTACATGCAGACGGGTGGCACGGATGCGCGGTTTCTGCAGGACCGCGATATCCACATCTACGGATTCCTGCCCATGCGGTACGAAGAAGGCGAGGCGTACTTCGACCTGTGCCACGGTCACGACGAACGGGTGTCCGTCGCAAACGTCAGATTCGGGGTGCAGGTGCTGTTCGACGTCGTGTGCCGTCTGAACGGCATAGGGTAGTGGCCTGTCGATCGTGCGCGGAACTTACCGATCCAGTATGTGTCGAAGCGCGCCTTCGAGTTCGGGGTGTTGAAAGTCATATCCGGATTCCTGAAGCCGGGCGGGCGTTACGCGGGCGCCGGACAGCAGCAGGGCGTCCGCCATTTCCCCGAAGGCGAGTCTGGCGGCGAATGCCGGCATGGGGAAGAGCGTTGGACGGGACAGGACACTCCCCAGTGTTTTCGTGAATTCCCGGTTTGTCGCCGGCGCGGGCGACACCGCGTTGACGGGGCCTTCGAGCGATGCCGTGTTGAGCGCGTGGACGATGATTCCCGACAGGTCGCTCATCGAGACCCAGCTCATAACCTGTGCGCCGCCGCCGATCACGCCTCCCATGCCCATCTTGAACGGGAACAGCATCTTGGCCAGCGCGCCTCCGTCCGCGCTGAGTACGATTCCTACTCGCAGGGTTACCGTACGCACGCCAGCGTCAGCCGCGGGGCGCGCGGCATTCTCCCACGCAATGCACGTTTCCGCAAGGAAGTCGGCGCCAGGCGGGCTTTCCTCGTTGAGGATTTCGTCGCCGCGATTGCCGTAGTATCCGATCGCCGATGCCGAAATCAGAACGCCGGGAGGCGTCTGCGATTCCGCAATGCCCTGCGCCAGAAGCCGGGTGCCGTCTTCACGGCTGCTGCGGATTCTGCTCTTCTTTGCTTCGTTCCACCTGCCGGAAGCGATGTTCTCGCCGGCCAGATGGACCACGGCCTGGATTCCTTCGAGGGCGTCCGGCGCAAGTTCTCCCGTTTCCGGGTCCCACCGGCGCTCCATGTCGTTTTTCGGGCTCGCGCGAACCAGCCTGAGGACGCGGTGGCCGCCTGCTTCGAGGTGCGGAACGAGAGAAGAACCGACGAGCCCGGTCGAACCCGTCACGAGTACGGTCATGGGGTGCCTCCTTGTGTGTTAGAACTGGTAGAGCATCACGTAGATGATGACGCCGCTGACGCACACGAACATCCAGACCGGCCACACCCAGCGGGCGATGCGCCTGTGTGTATGGAAGTTCCCGCGTAACGCAAGCCATACAACCGCGAGGATGAACGGCGCATTCAGTGCGGCCAGGACGATGTGCGGGATCAGGATGGCAAAATAGACGCCGCGGGTCCAGTCATGATGAGGATAGGGTACGGATCCCACCTCGACGTGATAGTACAGATACGTAGTCAGAAACAGGGCCGAAAAGACGAGGGCGAGGAGCATCATTCGCCGGTGTTGCCGGATATTGCCGCGCCTGATCTGCAGATAGCCCATCAGGAGAAAGACGGCGCCAATCGTGTTGAATATCGCATTGAGGGCCGGCAGGTCGTTTACGGTCATCCGTACCCCTTAAAGTGACATCGGGATCGAAACCCAAGTGTACTCATTTTTCCAGGCTTTGGCAACCGCATGGGATGCCAGCAGACCGGAGAATCGGACATCGCCGGACCGCTTGACACAGGATTGGATTTCTGCTATTGTCTTTTTCAGGGAATGCCTTTAAGCCGCGTTAAAACAGGAGGATGTTGGAATGTCTGCAACGGGCGGCCAGTGGATGACACCCGGAGAAATCGAGAAGGCTCTCGGGCGAAGAAAGTCCAGGGAGGTATTTGAAGACTTGATATATGACCGGCGCAAACGGCGTGAGATCCTGGATCTGTTGATCGAGGCCACGGGATGTAACGAGTTTTCTGCCGAAGACTTCCTCAGGGAAATTGTGAAGACAAAGCAATGAAACGTCCTGCCGTCACGGAGAAGCAGCCATGCAAAACGGCATCGCCGTGCTGGACTTCGGGGGGCAATACGCCCACCTGATCGCAAACCGTATCCGCCGCCTGCAGGTCTGGTCGGAAGTCTTCCCACCCGACGCGGACACCTCTGCAGTCGACGGGTTTTCCGGCCTGATTCTGTCGGGGGGCCCCGCGAGCGTCTACGACCCGGATCAGCCGGCGTTCAATTCGGCGCACCTGAGTTCAGGGCTGCCCGTGCTTGGACTGTGTTACGGCCACCAGCTTGTGTGCCAGGAACTGGGCGGCGAGGTTGCGCGTGGGAAGATCCGTGAGTACGGTTCGGCGGAACTGCGGATTCAATCGGCGAATGGCCTGTTCGCGGGCATGGCGTCGCCCCAGATCGTGTGGATGAGCCATGGCGACGTGGCCAGCCGCCTGCCGGCGGGGTTTGAGGTGCTGGGGACGACGGACGACTGCGCAACGGCCGCGGTCGGTGACGTTCGAAGGAATCTGTACGGACTGCAATTCCACCCCGAGGTCGCGCACACCGCCCGCGGAATGGACATACTGGATAATTTCCTGAATATCTGCGCCGCGCCGCGTACCTGGACCATGGCCGGTTACGCGGAAACGGCGAAGGAGGAGATCCGGGAGCAGGTGGGTGGGAAACGCGTGTTTCTTCTGGTTTCGGGCGGCGTGGACTCGAGCGTGGCCTTTGCGCTTTTCAACCGCGCGTTGGGACCGGAGCGCGTGCTGGGGTTGCACATCAACAACGGGTTCATGCGGAAGCGGGAGTCCGACCGCGTAGCGGACGCGCTTCGTGACGAAGGATTCGAAAACCTGATTGTGGAGGATGCGTCGGAGGATTTCCTGCTCAGCGTGGAGGGCATGGTGGAGCCGGAACAGAAACGGCTGGCCATCGGCCGGGCGTTTCTCGAAGTCAAGGACCGCGTCCTGGACCGGATGGGCCTGGATTCGGACGGCTGGCTGCTGGGGCAGGGCACGCTCTATCCGGATACGATCGAATCGGGCGGTACGGAACACGCTGCGGTGATCAAGACGCACCACAACCGGGTGGACGTGGTGGAAGAGCTGATCGCCCGCGGACTGGTCATCGAACCGCTCGCGCACCTCTACAAGGACGAAGTGCGCGAACTGGGCAACACGCTCGGACTGCCGCCGCATCTGATCTGGCGCCAGCCGTTTCCCGGCCCAGGGTTGTCCGTGCGCTGCCTCTGCTCCCCTGGTGACGACGCGGACCTTCCGGACGCGGAGGCAGAAGAAGCCGCACGCGATATTGCGGCCGGCGCCGGGCTCGGGATCCGCGTGCTTCCGCTCCAGAGCGTCGGGGTCCAGGGGGACTTCCGCACCTATGCGCACCCCGCGGTTGTGTGGGGTGAGACGGACTGGGCGGTACTGGAGGACGTTTCCACGCGCATTACGAATACAATTTCCGAGATCAACCGGGTCGTCTACCTGCTGGCGCCGCCGGCCCTTCCCGCGCTGAAGCTGAAGAGGGCCTTTCTGACGCAATCCCGGCTGGACCTGCTCAGGGACGTGGACGCGCTCGCGATGGAAGCCCTGGAGCGGGAGGGCCTGTCCAGGACGGTGTCCCAGATGCCCACGGTGCTTCTTCCATTGACATCCGACGGTATCGCGGAAACCGTGGTCTTGAGGCCGGTGGAAACGCCGGACTTCATGACGGCGCGATTCAGCGCGCTGCCCTTTGACTTCGTGCGGAAACTCGCGCGCGAGATTACAAATCTGGAAGGTGTCGAAGCGGTGTTCTACGACGTAACGCACAAGCCGCCGGGAACGGTCGAGTGGGAGTAGGGTCGCAGGACATGGCGGCGTCAATAGAGACCCGGAGCATTGCAGTCAGGCAGTTCAACCCGATCCGGAGGAACAGATATGCATGAGGTCAATTATCTCGCGGTACTGGTTGCCGGCGTTGTCCCTATGATCGCAGGCGCCGTCTGGTACGGACCATTGTTCGGAAAGCGCTGGCTCGGATACATGGAGACCACGGAGGAGGAGATACGCAAGGACTTCAACCCCCTCAAAACGTACGGCGTCAGTTTTCTTCTGGCGCTCCTCACTGCTTTCATCCTTGCGCAACTGCTTGCCGGAATGGGTGGGCCGCAGGACGTCTCGACGCTGCAGGGGAGCGGTGGAAAAGCGATGGCGGGCATCCATCTGGGATTGATGGCGCTGATCGCCTTCGTGCTCCCGGTAGCGCACCAGTCGGTGGCCTTCGAGGGGCGGAAGGCGGGCCTGTTCTGGCTAAGCCTGGGATACAACGGCGTTTCGCTTCTCGGACAGGGCCTGGTCATCGCGTCCTGGCGCTGATTCGACAGGACAGACGGGTGGGCTGGAGGGGAAACGGTCAGTCGGAAGCGACGGCCGTTTTTTCGTCCAGGGCCAGACCGTCCAGCGCAAAGCGATCTATCGGGACGGACGGTACCTAAAACGTACTCTCCGGCGTTGTTTCCGGGCACCAGCGGGCCGTTGTCAACGCGGGGATGAGCGCATTCAATGCCGCCGGGGTCCCGATTCGCCTGAGCGCCTCGGCGGCGTTGCCCCGTGCGTAACGATTGTCGTCCGACAGCCCGTCACTCAGTTCCGGAACGGCGGATTCGGCTGCCGGACCCAGTCTGGCCAGAGCCAGCGCTGCGGTGCGGCGCACGTCGCCGTCGGTGTCCTTCATCTGCTTTTTCAGTCCCGATACCACGGCCGGCTCCGCCAGTGCGACGTTACCTAGGGCTTCGGCCGACCACCGGCGGACCTCGGGGTCTTCGTCTTCCAGGGTGTCGACCAGCCGCGGGACGGCCTCTTCTGCGCCTCCGCCGATATCCGCCAGGATCTGGACGGCCTGGGCAGCGTCGTGTCCCAGCCTTTCGACCAGGCCAGGAACCGCCGGCGCGCCGATGGCGCTGAGGCCGTAGGCCGCGTTTCGGCGCACGGACTCGGACTCATCGTCCAGAAAATTCGAAAGCGTGGGAATGGCGGGGGTCCCTATCCGGGCCAGACGGTAGGCGGCGTTCAGGGCCGTGTTCTCATGCTCGTCGTCCAGCTCCCGCGCGACGTCCGCCACCGACGCGTTCAGGCCGTTCGCGGAAGGACGTCCCCGGTGCCAGTCCCAGAGGTGGTTCCACAGCAGCGTGCGGTCGTTTGAGTGCTTCCAGCCATCGTGCGCGGGAGCCCCGTTCGCGACATGCCGCCAACTCGGTGCATCCGGTTCCTGCATCCGGGTAAAGAGGAATTTCATCATATAGCGGGGTCCGTCGCAGGAATTCGGCATGGCCCGGTGCCAGAGGTCGTAATGTACGATGGTGACGTCGCCCGCGTCCCCGCAAAGAGGCAGTTCTTCGTTCGCATCGGCGTCAAAGGTGTTGTTATAGTGGCTGCCGGGCACCACGCCGGTGGGACCCAGGCTTATCGGCGTGGACTGGGGGTAATAGAACGCCATGGCCCACCTCGTGTGATGGTGCCGCCGGTTCCAGCCGTCCATATGCATCCGCTGCCCGGTGCTCCCGGGCGGGTTGGAGTGACAGTGGCGGTGGGGATGCATGTAGTAGTTGGCGCCCAGGAGGCCGGTGAGCGCGCCGACGACATTCGGGTCCCGGAAGACCCTCCGGATTTCCGGAAGCCTGGGCAGAAGGTTGTTCCCGGGATTTCCCTCTGTTTTGAATATGTCGTTTGTGCGTTGGAAGACGCCGGCATGAAATTCCGCGGGAAGCTCCGTCTTGACGGAAATAAACCCGTTGACAACGTAAAACCGCATCTGCTCGTCGGTTAGCAGCCTGGTTTCTCGCATGGGATTACCTCTCTCGCGGACGTCACGCCCGGTGACGCCCGGGTTGCCGGGGGTGCGCCAGCAGGGCATCTTCCACGACCTCCGTGCCCCAACCCGGCCCGTCGGGAATCGCCATGCGCCCGTCGACGATTGTTGGCGGATTCGTGACGAGGTCGTCTTTCCAGGGTACGTCGTCGATGTCGATTTCCATGATGCGGACGTTGGGAAGCACGCCGCAAAGGCTCGCGCTGATGAACGACGCGAGGTGACTGTAGTAGTTGTGCGGGGCGACGTTCAACTGATAGGCTTCAGCGAGGTCTCCAATCTTCCTGGACTGCGAAAAGCCGTTCCATGGTACGTCAACCATGTACACGTCGGCCGCCTGGCGTTTAAAATAGGGAATGTATCCACGCATGTGAAACAGATTCTCGCCGGTGCAGATGGGCGTGGCGGTGGACTGTCTGATCGCAAGGATGGCATCCGGGTCGTACATGTCGATTTCAAGCCAGAGCAGGTTGAAGGGTTCCAGGATTCTGGCAATTCGCCGGCAGGCCTCCGGCTTGAAGTTGAAATTGAGGTCCAGGTTGATGTCGACGTCGGGTCCCACGGCTTCGCGGAAAGTACCCACCAGAGTCTCGATATGCGACAGGAGCCGATTCGATATGGCCTGGTCGGTCGTGCCGGGTCCGCCCGCAAAGCCCGGAAAGTAGACGGACCCGGGATCGCCGGGCATCAGAATGTTGGTTTTGAGCGCCGTGAAGCCTTTCTCCACCACCTCCCGGCCCAGCGCGGCAACGTCGTTCAGATTGCGCAAGGGCGGGGTCCCGATGAGTTCCTGCGCGCGGATCCTGCTGGTGCCGCAGTGGGACCAGTACAGGCGGAGGTCTTCCCGCGTGGGCCCGCCGAACAGTTCCACAACGGAAATGCCGAGGGCCCGCGCCTTGATGTCCAGCAGGGCCAGTTCGATACCTGCGATGGCTTTCATGGTCGCGCCGTCCGGACTCTGACGGCTTTGTCTGACCATATCCTGGAACCGCATTTCGAACGGGCGCGGATCCCTGCCGATCAGCACGGCCTTGAAATCTTCAATAGCGCCAGCGACGCTCAAAGGCATCTTGTCGTCGCTGCATTCGCCCCAGCCCGTGACACCGGCGTCGGTTTCCACCTTGACAAACAGCCAGGAACGCCAGCCCGCGTCCACGTGGAACGTCCGGACATCCGTGATGCGCATCTGTCCTGCCCTTTCCTCTGTCCCCGGCCGCCGGCCGGGCAGCCACCTGTTGAGTCAGAACAAAGAAACAGGGGGCGCGTGTCTGCCCCCTGTTCGAGTCGTGCGAGTATTGTGCCGTACCGGATCAGGCGTCGAAATACAGCGCGAATTCGTAGGGATGCGGCCTCAGTCGCATCTCGTCGATTTCGTTTTTGCGCTTGTAGTCAATCCAGCTGTCGACCACGTCTCTGGTGAAGACGTCTCCCTCGAGAAGGAAATCGTGATCGGCTTCGAGGGCGTTGATGGCTTCCTCCAGCGATCCGCACGTCTGGGGAACTCTGGCCATGTCTTCCGGTTCCAGTTCATAGAGGTCCATGTCCAGCGGTTCGCCCGGGTCGATCCGGTTCCGGATGCCATCCAGGCCGGCCATGAGCATGGCCGCAAAGGCCAGGTAGGGGTTGCAGGACGGGTCCGGGCAACGGAACTCCATCCGCTTGGCCTTGGGACTGGGGGAATACATCGGGATCCGGACGCACGCGCTGCGGTTGCGCTTGGAGTAGGCCAGGTTGACCGGGGCCTCGTATCCGGGCACCAGGCGTTTGTAGGAGTTCGTGGTCGGCGCGACGAATGCCAGCAACGCGTTTGCATGCTTGAGGATTCCGCCGATGTAGTGCAGCGCCATGTCGCTGAGTCCGGCGTATTCGGAACCGGCGAAGAGGGGTTCACCGTCTTTCCAGAGGCTCTGGTGCACGTGCATCCCGGTACCGTTGTCCTGAAAGAGCGGCTTGGGCATGAACGTGGCGGTCCGGCCGTGTTTCCGCGCGGTGTTTTTGACGATGTACTTGTACAGGATCAGTTTGTCTGCACAGGACAGCAGCGGCGCGAACCGGAAATCGATCTCGGCCTGGCCGCCGGTCGCCACCTCGTGGTGGTGGGCTTCCACCTCGATGCCGCAGTTGATCATGTGCAGGACCATCTCACTCCGGATATCCTGAAGGCTGTCAGTGGGCGGTACCGGGAAGTACCCCTCCTTGTACCGGGGCTTGTAGCCCAGGTTCGGCTGCTCGTCACGGCCGGTATTCCAGCGTCCTTCGACCGAATCGACGTAATAGTAGCCCGTATTGTTCGTCTGGTCGAAGCGGATATCGTCGAAGACGAAGAATTCCGCCTCCGGCCCGAAGGTGGCCTCGTCCGCAATGCCGGTTTCCCTGAGATAGACCTCGGCCCTTCGCGCCACGGTCCGCGGGTCCCGCGTGTATTGGCCTCTCGTGATCGGATCCTGGATCTCGCAGAATAACGCGAGCGTGGGGATCTCGAGGAATGGATCGACAAAGGCCGTGTCGGGTTCGGGCATGACGAGGAGGTCGCTTTCATGGATGGATTGCCAGCCGCGCATGCTGGAGCCGTCGAAGCCGAGTCCGTCCTCAAAGGTGTCTTCCTCGACTTCCTCGGCCGGCACCGAAAAGTGCTGCCAGAGCCCCGGATAGTCCGTAAAGCGGAAATCCACGATTTTTACGTTGTTTTCCTTGATCATGTCTAGGACGTCTTGAGGCGTCTTGCCCATGCCGCGGCTCCTTTCGCGTGTGAGTCGTTGTATCGTTTCCATATATGTCAGGACGAATCCGGAACGGCGCAAATATACGGGCCGTTTATTTCGTACAGATTGCAATTATGTTAAATATATGTTAATAGCGGTTGCCGCACGGTGTGAGGCGAATGCAGGTACGGAGCGGTATCAAAGTGTCTCTTTACCGGTGCGGCGACGGGGATTGCAGCCGTTCCGGTTCTGCGGCAAAAGGCTTGACAATGCAATTGCATTCGTTTATCATTTCTTGGAATATCCAGACTGCCGGGTTTCGAAACCCGAGACAGCCCCCGCCATCCGTGTGGCGTTGTCGTACCGTATACTAATGAACGCCGCCTTTCAGGTTGTCCTCTCTCCCTTGGATAAAGTCACCTTGGATCATCCGTCACTCAGCGGGCATCTCCTCCGGCCCTGCGGTCACTTACTGACGCCAGGAGAAGGTGGGTCGTATGTTGCAGTTACAACAACGTGAAGCGGCGATTTTGAATATCCTCATCAGCAGGCATATCAATACCGGAGAGCCAGTCGGATCGCGCGCCATCGCCAGGTCCGGGCTGGGTCTCAGTTCCGCCACGGTACGCAATTCCATGGCAGACCTGGAGGAGAAGGGCCTGCTCACCCATCCGCACACTTCGGCCGGCCGCGTGCCCACGGACAAAGGTTACCGCTATTACGTGGACAAAGTGATGCCCAGGCAGACAATCCAGGAGGAAGAGCGTGATCGCATCCGCGAGCGGGTAAGGGCATACGTCCGCGAGGGGGATATCGAGGCCTTGCTGGAGCAGATGTCCAGATTGATCGCCGATCTCTCGATGAACCTGGGAATGGTCCTCTCGCCGAGGTTCGAACGGGGCATATTCGACCGGCTCGAAATGGTCCATCTGTCTGAAGGCAGGCTGCTGCTGGTGCTTGCAATCAAGTCGGGGCTGGTGAAGACGATGGTCATGGAGGTGGATTCGGCCATTTCGCCCGGCGAGCTGGATGAGACGTCGCGGGCGGTAAACGAACGGCTTTCCGGTCTCAGCGTGGCGGAGATCCGGGATTCGGTGGCGGATCGGCTCCGGGAGGTCTCAGGCGGGTCTCCCAGACTTCTGCGTGTGCTGTGCGACAGCGCGTCGAACCTTTTCCGGTTTCAGAGCGGTATGGATCTGCATTTCGGAGGCGCCGGCAACTTTATCATGCAGCCCGAGTTCAACCGCAAGAAAGACGACCTCGCCGCCCTGATGGAGCTGCTCGAAGCCCGGGAGCCGATGATTACGATTCTGGACGAACGGACCGAACACGAAGGGATTTCCGTGACGATCGGCGCCGAAAACGGTCCGCCGCAACTTCAGGGTTGCAGCGTGCTCACGTCGCGCTATCGCGTTGGCGCCATTTCGGGGGTCATCGGGCTGATCGGACCCACCCGCATCCCGTATGCGAGACTCATTCCCCTCACCCGCTATATGGCGACGCTGGCGGAGGAAATGCTGGATCACTAGCCAAGGAGGTTGCTCGCTCGAATATGGTTAACCCTGACGAAGTCAACGGCGAGGAGAAACAGGAGGAAACCGCCGAACCGGAAGGCGGCGGGGACGTCGAGGCTTCAGGCGAAGAAGACGCGCCGGACCCGCTCGAGGAAGCCCTTCGGGAATCCGAAGAGTACAAGGATCGGTGGATACGCCTGGCAGCCGAATTCGACAATTACAAGAAACGGAGGACGAGGGAGTTCGATGCCCTGATTCAGTCGGCCAGTGAGAACCTGATTCGGGATCTGCTGCCCGTTCTCGACTCGGTCGCGCGCGCGCTGGAGCACCGCGCCGACGGCGATGAGGAGTCCGACGGGTTCAAACAGGGTGTGACGATGATCATGGAGGAATTACCCAAAGTCCTCCAGCGACGCGGGCTTTCCGAGATCGAAGCCGAGGGGCAGCCGTTCGATCCCAATTATCATGAAGCGCTGATGCAGATGACTTCGGAAGACCACGCCGAAGGGCTCGTGATGGCCGTGGTGGAACGCGGGTACCGGCTTGGCGAGAAAGTGATCCGTCCCTCCAGGGTCGTCGTGAGCGGAGGAAGCGCCGGAGAGGAGTCCGGAAGCGAAGAAGAGGGCGAGAAGGAGAGTGAAGCGCGGCAATCCTGAGCAGGGCCGGAAACCGGCTCTGTTGTCTGTTTTGCCCCACAGGAACGAGTCATGTCCAAACGTGATTATTATGACGTTCTCGGCGTGGAGCGCGGCGCGACCGATGGCGACATCAAGAAAGCCTATCGCAAGCAGGCGATGAAATATCATCCGGACCGCAACGCGGGCGACGAAGAAGCCGCGGCGAGATTCAAGGAGGCCGCGGAAGCGTACGAGGTCCTCGGTGACACCCAGAAACGCCAGGTCTACGACCAGTACGGACACGCGGGCCTGGGCGGTCCGTTCCAGGGCGGCGGATTTCAGTGGTCCGACTTCACCCATGCGACCGATTTCGAAGATATTTTTTCCAACCTGGACGACGTGTTCGGCGGCGGGATTCTGGGCGATCTGTTCGGCCGTCGCGGGGGTCGGCGCGGCCCGCAGCGTGGGGAAGACCTCCGCATACCGGTCCGGTTGACGCTCGAGGAAATCGCGTCGGGCGTCCAGAAGAGGATCCGGTTTGCCCGCATGGACAGGTGCGACACATGCGCCGGAAGCGGGGCCCGGTCCGGCGCGGCCGCCAGGACCTGCAGCGTCTGCAACGGGATGGGGCAGGTGCGCCAGGCTACGAGGTCGTTGTTCGGGCAGTTCGTGAACGTCACCACGTGCCCCCAATGCAATGGCGAAGGCAAGGTGATCGGCGACCGCTGTTCCGACTGCGGCGGCGAGGGAAGGGCGAAGAAGACCGTCAGTCTGTCCGTCAATATCCCGGCGGGCGTCACCGACGGCAACTACATACCGCTGCGGGGGCAGGGCAGCGTCGGGCCGCGGGACGGGACCGCGGGCGACTGTATGGTGCTGATCGAAGAGGCGGAGCACGAGCATTTCGAGCGGCACGGCAACGATATACTCTACGAGTTGCCCATAAGCTTCAGCCAGGCGGCGCTCGGCGCGGAGGTCACGGTGCCCACGCTGAACAGCAGGGCCGAGATGAAGATCCCGGCGGGGACCCAATCCGGGCAGGTCTTTCGGCTGAAGGGCAAGGGGATACCGGAGTTGAACGGGTATGGTACCGGAGACCAGCTGGTACGCGTGATGGTCTGGACGCCCGCTCGTCTCAACGAAGAGGAAAAGGCGCTCTTCCGGCAGCTGGCCGACTTTGAAAACGTCCAGCCTCCCGAGGGTGGAAAGGGTCTGTTTGAACGCATGAAGGGGGCATTTGGCGCTTAGCGTCCGTTACGGGCGGATAAGTATCCAACGCCGAAGGACACGGTGCGGGATCGTCTTCTCGCGTCTTGCGTAGTTTCGTAGTCTTGCAGTTTCGTCGTCTCGTAGTTTTGCCTTTTCGTAGTTTCGTTTATTCGTATTCTCGCAGTCTTTTCTTATGTCAGCCTTGGAAAAAGCGGCTGGCTTTTTTGTATCCGGGACTTCGAAAAACCGGTTTCGATTCTATTGGCAGTACCGGGAAGAAAGGGTCTAATTACCCGCGAAATTTCCAGAACGGATCCGACCCAGGCCGTGAGGTGTTCAGACAACCTCCCGGCCTTCTGTCTTTTCATAAATTCCCAGGGGCGTGCCGCGTCGATTTCGCGGTTCAGCTTTCCGATTCGCTGCCAGATCGTCCGGAGTGCGCCGGCAAAGTCGAATCTGTCCAGCGCGCCGCTAAGGTCAGGCGAAATCCGGGTGTCGCACGAATCCACCGGACCGTGACCGGACCTCTCGCAGAGGGCCTCCAGCCGGCGCACCAGGTTCCCCAGGCCATTCGCCAGGTCCGCGTTGTAGAGGTCCCGGAGCCGGGCTTCCGATACGTCTCCGTCCTCTCCTGAGCGTACGGCGCGGAGCAGGTAGTACCTGAGGGCGTCGGCGCCGTATCGCCGGATCAGTGGGAACGGATCCACGGCGTTGCCCTGCGACTTGCCGATCTTGCGACCCTCCACGGTCAGGTGTCCATGGACGAAGATCGTCCGGGGCAGCGGCAGGCCGGCTGAGAGCAACAGTGCCGGCCAGTATATCGCGTGGAATTTGAGGATGTCTTTGCCGATCACGTGGATCCTGTGGGAGCAGTTCTCCCAGTAGCGTTCGAAATTGCCTTCGTTTGAACCGTAACCGGGGCCGGTGAGGTAGTTGGTCAGGGCGTCGAACCACACGTACATGACCTGCGTCGGGTCACCGGGCACGGGCACGCCCCAGCCTCCCGATCTTTCCCGATTGCGGGAGATGCTGAAATCCTGCAGGCCCTGGCGGATGAACCCGAGCGCCTCGTTTCGCCTGGTTTCCGGGAGAATGCGAAGCTTCCCGGATGCTATCAGCGTCTCCAGCAGCTTCTGATAGGCGGACAGGCGGAAGAAATAGTTCGTTTCCTTGACGTTCTCGGGAACGACGCCATGTACCGGGCACCGTCCGTCGGCCAGATCCCTTTTCAAGTAGAAGTCTTCGCAGCCCACGCAATACAGACCCCGGTATTTTCTGAGGACGATATCCTCCTTCCGGCAGGCCGTCCAGAACCGGGAGGCCCCGCGGAAGTGGGCGTCGGAGGAGGAGCGAATGAAAGCGTCATAAGAGATATCGAGGGCCCTTGCGAGGTCCCGGAAGACAGCGGCGTTCCGGTAGCAGAGCTGCCGGGGGGTCAGGCCTTCGCTCTCGGCGGCCTGCACGTTCTTGAAAGCGTTCTCGTCCGTACCGGTCAGCAGGAACGTGTCGTCGCCCTGCAGCCGGCGCCAGCGGGCGATCACGTCGGCCTGAACGAGCTCCAGCGCGAAGCCCACGTGTGGGCGGGCGTTGACGTAGGGAATCGACGTCGATACATAGGCGGTCTTCATGGCGAGTCCTCTGGAAAAGGAAAAACCCACCGCCGATCCGCCGGCGGTGGGTTGGTCGATTACGGTACCAATGTCGTTCAGTTCAATTCATGGAATGCTCCGCCGCGGGATGTCCGTTAGAGAAGGAGGACATCATGCACATCGCAATCGCGGCGACGCGAGTCGACGCCGTGCCATGCCTTAAGGCTGAGGGTCGCCCCGATACATGGCGCTTGTTTGCTGAAATCTGAACGCATTTCATTTAAAGTACCCCTTATTGTGTGCGCGTAAAGATAGAAGCTCGGCCACGAATTGTCAAGCGCGGAATTTTCATCTAGCCCTTGTCCTTTTCGCGGGATGGGCTTACATTGTCGAAGACAGGTAAAACAGCGATTAACTGGCCGGTTGCCCGGGTACAAGCCTTATCGGGCGCAATCTCATTTTGGCGAACATCGATAGGGATTCGGATTTGCTTTTCTGGCTGGGAGAGCGTTTCGCGGACGTTTACGGACCCCTTCGGCTGTTGACGTCCTATCTGTTTCTGGCCGTCCTCGGCACGGCGATGGCCGGGTTCTTCACCTGGCGTCTGCTGCCCCGGCTGTGGATGCGCCTGCCCAAGGACCGGGGCCGGGAGTACGCCGTCGAGAACGAACAGAGCCACGGCAAACCGGTTGGCGCCGGCATCATCTTCATACCGATCTACGTCGCCGTATGTATCCTCGTCCTCCCGCCGGGATTCCAGTACTGGCAGATCCTCGGGTGCGTCCTGCTCGCGATGGTGGCAGGGTTTCTGGACGATCGAAGTCCGGGCGGATGGGGCGAGTATCGCGTGGGCGCGATCGATCTGGGCATATCGTTGCTGGGCGCCATGGTCATCTGTCAGCTGGAACCCGTTCAACTCTGGCTGCCGCTGATGAAGACGCCTGTATCGGTTCCGCCGTGGATTTTCGTGCCCGGGGCCGCATTGCTGATCTGGGTCTCAATCAACGCCACCAACTGTACCGACGGCGTGGACGGGCTGTCGGGCAGTTTGAGCGTGATGGCATTCGTCTACCTGGCCACGATTCTGTACGGGATCGTGGGACACCGGGACATCGCCAGGTATCTGCTCGTGCCGCATTACCCGGATGGCGCGGTCTGGGCGCTGTTTGCATTTATCATGGCCGGATGTCTGGCCGGCTACCTCTGGTACAATGCGTATCCCAGTTCGGTTCTCATGGGCGACGCGGGCTCCCGGCCGATGGGCTTCCTGCTCGGGATCCTGGTTCTGGCGTGCGGCAATCCGTTTCTGATCGTGGTCGTCGCCGGCGTGGTTCTTGTGAACGGCGCCACGGGGCTCCTGAAAGTTGCGTTTCTGCGGTTTTTGAAAATCGGAATATTCAGGACGGTCCGTTATCCGCTGCACGATCACTTCCGGCACAAGAACGGCTGGTCGAATACCCACGTGCTCGTGCGGTTCATCCTGCTTCAGGCGTTCGTAACGCCAATCCTGCTGGTACTGCTGGTCAAGATCCGTTGAACGACGCGTACGAGGAACACATGGACGGCAAAGAGGCGTTGAAGCGAAAGATCTGCGAGGCCATCGACCGCCGCAGGGGACAGATCGAGCGGATCGGGGACCACATCATGGCCCACCCCGAGACCGGATTCAAGGAATTCGAGACCGCCAGGCTGGCGGAAGACACCATGGAGGAATTCGGGATTTCACCCGAAACCGGGCTTGGCATTACGGGCGTAAAGGGTATCCTCCGGGGCGCGAAGCCCGGCCCGACCGTGGCCCTGATCGGGGAGCTGGATTCACTCGTCGTACCGGACCATCCCATGGCGGACCCCGATACCGGCGCCGCCCACGCGTGCGGCCACAACGCCCAGATGGCCGGGCTGCTGGGGGCGATGATGGGGATGGTGGACACCGGTGCGGCGGAGTCCATGGCCGGAAACGTCGTGTTCTTCGCCGTGCCGGCGGAAGAATATATCGAGGTGGAGTACCGGATGGGACTGGTCAGGGAGGGAAAGCTGGAGTTTCTGGGCGGGAAACCGGAACTCGTCCGGCTCGGGCATTTCGACGACGTCGACGTGGCGGCGATGATCCACACGCACAGCGACCACAATATGAAGAAAGCGGCGATTTCCGAGTCGTGCAACGGGTGCCTGGTGAAGATGATCCACTTCATCGGCAAGGCCGCGCACGCCGGGGGCGCGCCGCACAGGGGAATCAACGCGTTGAACGCCGCGCAGATCGCATTGGCGGCCATTCACGCGCAGCGGGAGACGTTTCGGGATGGCGACGCGATCCGAGTGCACCCGATTATCACCAAGGGCGGAGATATCGTGAACGTGGTGCCGGCGGAAGTCCGGATGGAGACCTACGTCAGGGGAAAGACGAACGAAGCCATGCTGGACGCCAACGAAAAGGTCGACCGCGCGATCCGCGCCGGGGCGATGGCGGTGGGCGCGCGCGTGGAAATCGAAACGCTTCCGGGATACCTGCCGCTTCGGAACGATCCGGCGATGAGCGCGATATTTGAAGCGAATTCGAAGGCGTTGTTCGGCGACGACGAGGTCTGTGAGGTCTCCCACAGAACGGGGTCCACCGATATGGGAGATCTTTCCCACATCATGCCGGCGATCCATCCCTATATGGCGGGAGCGGACGGTGTGGGGCACAGCGCGGATTGGCACATTTCGGACAAGGAAATGGGATATCTTGCGCCCGCGAAATCGCTGGCGCTGATGGCGGTAGACCTGCTTTACGGCGAGGGTGAAACTGCGGCGGGTCTGCTCAGGGATTACAAGCCGGCGATGACAAAAGACGAATACCTCGCGTTTCAGCGGGCGCTTTTCAAGACAGAGACCTACGACGGGGCGCGCGCGGGGGAAGGATAGAATGGCGCATACCAGTGACTTCGAAACAGGCTGGAACGCCGTCAGCAGTACGGGCGCGGTTGCCGCGGGGGGCGCGGGCGCCGTGGCCGCGGGGATCGAAATTCTGGAACGGTGCGGGAACGCGGCCGATGCGGCGGCGGGGACCATCCTCGCGCTGAACGTGACCGACCACGGCGCCTGTTCGATCGGCGGCGAGGTGCCGGTGATCCTCTACGATGCGGGCAGGAATGAAGTGAAGACGCTTTCCGGGCAGGGCCGGGCGCCGCTCTCGCGGGAAGCGATCGACTGGTACATGGAACACGGCATTCCCGACAGGGACATGAAGATGGCCCCGGTCCCTTCGGTCGTGGATCTGTGCACGACGCTGCTCATCCGGTACGGCAGTCAGTCGTTCGAAGCAATCGTTTCCCCCACGCTGGCAATCCTGGATGAAGGAGAGGAATCCTGGCATCCCAGGCTCGCGGTGACGCTGCGCAGGCTGGTTGAGGCCGAACAGGCGGCGCGTGGAAGCCGCGAGGAGAAGGTGGCGGCCGCGAGCGACCGTTTCTACGGACGAAACGGGGCCAGCCAGGACGTCGCGGACGAACTGGAAGCGGACTACGTTGAAAAGGGCGGCTTTCTTCGCAAGGCGGACCTGGCGGCCCACCGGACGCTGATTGAAGATCCCGTCGCGGTCAACTACCGGGGATACGACGTGTATAAATGCGGTCCGTGGACGCAGGGCCCGTACCTCTGCCAGGCCCTGCGGCTCCTGGAGGGCTACGACCTGAAATCCATGGGCCACCTTTCCGCGGATTACGTGCACGTGGCCGTGGAAGCGCTCAAGCTGGCCATGGCCGATAGAGACGCGTACTATGCCGATCCGGAATTCGCGGACGTTCCGATGTCGGAATTGCTGTCGGACGCATATACCGAAATCCGCCGGCCGCTCATCGATATGGGGAAAGCCTCGCTTGAAGCCCGTCCGGGCGATCCTTACGGAATGAAGGCGCTTCGAGGCGAACGGCGTGTTCGAACCGGGTATCGGCGGTACGACGACGTGCGTGGTCGCGGACCGCTGGGGAAACGTCGTTTCGGCAACGCCGAGTGCGAATGTGTACCGGGGCGAAACGCCACTTGGCGGTCGGACGGGGGTGTCGTACGGAAACCGCCTGCGAAGCCTGAATACGACCCCCGGTCATCCCAACTGCATCCAGCCGGGGAAACGCCCGCGCATCACGCTGACGCCCACGCTTGTCCTGAAGGACGGCAGGCCGATTCTGGCGATCAGCGTCGCAGGCGGAGACCTGCAGGACCAGGCGACGCTGAACCTGCTCCTGGATTTCATCGAGTTCGACATGCTTCCTGATAACGCCGTCACCGCGCCGCGCTTCGCCACGGCCCACCACGAGGACTCGTTCGATCCCAATCCCGAACGTCCCGCGACGTTCAAACAGGTCGGTTCGCTGAACATTAGCGACCGCGTGAGCCGGGACGTACGTGCCGAACTCGCCTCGCGCGGGCATCGCGTGGCGTCAATCGCCGGTCCGATCGCGACCCCGGTCATGCTCTTCATCGATCAGGAAAACGGACGGTTCCACGCCGCCGGGGATCCCGCCGCGGGCCGCCATGCGGCCGGGCTGGAGGGATAGTTAGAGAGAAAACCCCTCAATTTGCAAAGAGCGAGCAATAAACGCACGCATCCGTTGCAAGTCGTACTGATAAACGAAAAGGAAAAGGCCCTGCCGACACCGACGTCAGCAGGGCTTTTTTTGTGTCAGGTTAGCCGTTCAGGGATAGACGGCAACCCACGGCCGCGGGCCTCCAGACCGGTATCCCCGGGAATCCCTGTGCCTGAGCAAAATATCACGATAAAATCATGATTGTTAATTGTAAATTCACCTCAACGTTACTTTATAATGGATATTATCACGATAATTACATATTATATGCGAGCAAGGTAGACCGGAGACCGTCTCAACCGGAAGATCACTCTGTATACGCATCGTCGCAGACGATACATGCATGCGGGATCTCGTGACGGACGTGGCCGATGACCTGAGCCACGATCCCGTGACCCCCAATGTCGATCAGCCATATGCAGGAGATTCATATGCGTAGAACCAGATTCCACGACATTCTATTTGTATTGGTGGTGGCCATGTGCGTGGCCGTTGCTGTCAGTCCTGACGCAGCACATGGCCAATCCATCCCATCCAGCTGGTTTGTCACCACGTGGCGAACGACAGCGAACAACCAGTCCATCACCATTCCGGCAAGCGGCACGTACACCATCGACTGGGGCGACGGGACCGTGGAAGAGGACGTCAGGGGCAGGCAGACCCACAGGTATGATTCCGCCGGTACCTACACGGTGAGCATATCCGACGGCATCACCAGATTCCACCTCGCCAACGGCCGGGGAGTCGCGCCCAGGTTGGTATCCATCGACCAGTGGGGGACGGCCGAGTGGACGTCGATGCATGAGGCGTTCAAGGGCGCATCCAACATGGTATACAACGCCACCGACGCCCCCGACCTCTCGCGCGTCACGGACGCCAGCTACATGTTCTATGGTGCCTCATCCTTCAACGGCGACCTGTCCTCCTGGGACGTCTCGTCTGTGACCAACATGAAATCGCACATGTTCCACAAAGCCGATGCCTTCAACCAACCCCTGAATTCCTGGGACGTCTCGTCTGTGACCAGCATGGCGCTGATGTTCTCCAGCGCCACGCTCCTTCAACCAACCCCTGGACTCCTGGGACGTGTCGTCGGTGACCGGATAGCGCGCATGTTCTCCACCGCCATGCCTTCAACCAGCCCCTGAACTCGTGGGACGTGTCGTCTGTGACCAATGTTCTCCATGTTCTCCAACGCCCACTCCTTCAACCAGCCGCTGGACTCCTGGGACGTGTCGTCGGTGAAAACAATGAACGGCATGTTCAACCGCGCCTACGCGTTCAACCAGCCGCTGGACTCCTGGGACGTGTCGTCGGTGACCTACATGTATGAAATGTTCCGCCACGCCCGCTCCTTCAACCAGCCCCTGGACTCCTGGGACGTGTCGTCTCCGAAATCAATGCACGGCATGTTCGAGGAAGCCCGCTCCTTCAACCAGCCGCTGGACTCCTGGGACGTGTCGTCGGTGAAAACAATGAACTACATGTTCCGCGGCGCCACCTCCTTCAACCAGCCCCTGGACTCCTGGGACGTGTCGTCTGTGACCGACATGGGCAGCATGTTCCACGGCGCCACCTCCTTCAACGGCGACGTCTCCGACTGGAACGTGTCGTCTGTGACCTCCATGGCCGGCATGTTCTACGGCGCCACCTCCTTCAACCAGCCCCTGGACTCCTGGGACGTCTCGTCTGTGACCAACATGTACAGCATATTCGCCGGCGCCACCGCCTTCAACCAGCCCCTGGACTCCTGGGACGTCTCGTCTGTGACCAGCATGGTGGACATGTTCTACGGCGCCACCGCCTTCAACCAGCCCCTGGACTCCTGGGACGTGTCGTCCGTGACCAGCATGAGCTACATGTTCGAAGACGCATCCGCCTTCGAGCAGAACCTGGGAAACTGGCACATCGTGCTGGATGACACGTCAATCGACTATAGCGATACAACGGGAACCGTCGGGCGCATATCAGCGCAGAACGCCTTCCTTGACCGGCAGAACCCCGTCTACGGGATAGGCCCGGGCGGCGACTCCGGCTCCTTCGAGCTGAACGGCACCAAACTCATGCTGAAGGAGACCCCCACCAGGGACGCGTACACGGTGACCATCACGGCGACCTCCACGGGAGACTTTGGCTCCGGCAACTCCCGGACGTTTACCATAGACGTATCGGGACTGCCCAACTACTTGTCCGGGTCGGCCTTTGTCACCACGTGGAAGACCACCGCGCCCGGCCAGTCCATCACCATTCCGGCAAGCGGCACGTACACCATCGACTGGGGCGACGGGACCGTGGAAGAGAACGTTAGCGGAAGAAAGTCCCACCGGTATGATTCCGCCGGTACCTACACGGTGCGCATATCCGACGGCATCACCCGATTCCACCTCGCCGACCGCGCGGTAGCGCACAGGCTGGTCTCCGTCGACCAGTGGGGGACGGCCCGGTGGACGTCGATGCACGAGGCGTTCCAGGGCGCGTCGAACATGGGATACAATGCGACGGACGCCCCCGACCTCTCGCGCGTCACCGACGCCAGCTACATGTTCAACATGGCCACCTCCTTCAACGGCGATATCTCCTCCTGGGACGTCTCCTCGGTGACCAACATGTACGGAATGTTCTGGGACACCTCTGCCTTCAACCAGCCCCTGGACTCCTGGGACGTGTCGTCTGTGACCTCCATGCACAACATGTTCTTCAGAAACCCCGTCTTCAACCAGCCCCTGAACTCCTGGAACACGTCGTCCGTGACCGACATGGACGGCATGTTCTCTCACGCCCGTTCCTTCAACCAGCCGCTGGACTCCTGGGACGTGTCGTCCGTGACCGACATGACCGGCATGTTCGCCTTCACCCCATTCAACCAACCCCTGGACTCCTGGGACGTGTCGTCGGTGACCGACATGCATGCCATGTTCTCTCACGCCACCGCCTTCAACCAGCCCTTGAACTCATGGAACACGTCGTCTGTGACCGACATGAACCGCATGTTCCAGGACGCCTCCTCCTTCAACCAGCCCCTGAACACCTGGGACGTGTCGTCTGTGACCAAAATGTTCTGGATGTTCCGCAACGCCTCCTCCTTCAACGGCGAACTGGACTCCTGGGACGTGTCGTCTGTGACCGACATGAACAACATGTTCCGCAACGCGTCTTCCTTCAACCAGCCTCTCGACTCCTGGAACCCCTCGTCTGTGACCTCCATGGCCAGCATGTTCTCTGGCGCCTCCTCCTTCAATGGCGCCGTGGACTCCTGGGACGTGTCGTCTGTGAAGGACATGGTGTGGATGTTCGCCGGCGCCTCCTCCTTCAACCAGCCCCTGAACTCCTGGGACGTGTCGTCCGTGACCAACATGTTCGACATGTTCTATAACGCCACCTCCTTCAACCAACCCCTGGACTCCTGGGACGTGTCGTCTGCCACCTCCATGAACAACATGTTCGACGACGCATCGGCCTTTGAGCAGAACCTCGGAAGCTGGTACATCGTGCTGGATGACGCGTCAATCGACTATAGCGATACGCTGGGAACCGTCGGACGCCTTTCCGCGCAGAATGCCTTCCTTGACGGGCAGAACCCCGTCTACGGGATCGGTACGGGCGGCGACTCCGATTCCTTCGAGCTGAATCGCTCCAACCTCATGATGAAGGAGGTCCCCACCAGGGATTCGTATACGGTGACCATCACTGCGACTTCCACGGGAGGCTTCGGTACGGGCAACTCCCGGACTTTCACCATAGACGTGAGCGACTCTACCGGAACGGCGCCTTTCACCGATCCACCCTGGTCGACGACGTTGACGGTCGACGCCCGGAACGGCTATCGGGGCTACTCGAGGATCGCCAGTCCCGATCTGGGTGGGGTGTCCGAATACAGGTTCCAGTACAGGTCGGGTGCCTACGAGGCGCAGATCGTCGTCGCGTATGCCGACGGCGTGGTCTTCCAGGTCCGCAGCCGCGGGGAATCGCTCTCGGACCTGACCCTGGAGTGGGCGGGTGAGACCCTCCCGTTGAGCGCCGCCGTGCGTAACGGCGATCGGTTCACCTGGGGCCAGACCTGGCTGGATGCCAACGCGGCGTCGCTGAACGCGTCCACCTTCGCGACGACCCTGCCCGACGGCGGTACGGGCGCCGTCTGTCTGCGCACCTCGGCGCAGACGTGCCCGAGCACGACGATCACTCCGACGATCAGCGTGTCCGATACCAGCGCGACGGAGGGGTCCGCGTCCCCGCTTACCGCGGCGTTCGAAAACGCGCCCGCCGAGCACGACGGGTCGAGCGGGTTCACGCTCGAGCTCGCCTTCAGCGCGGAGGTGTTCGACGGCAACGAGGGCTTCAACAAGAACCGGGCGGTCCGGGATGCCCTTCAGGTGACCGGCGGCACAGTCAGAGGCAGTCGCCGGACGGACCCCGCGGAGTACGACCGGTGGATCGTGCGCATTAAGCCGTCGGGTTCGGCTGACGTGACGGTGACGTTGCCGGCAACGACCGGCGGCTGCGCCGACGCCGGGGCGATCTGCACGCCGGACGGCCGGGCGCTGTCGAACACGCCGAAGGTGACGGTCCGGGGCCCGCCGGGTCTGTCGGTGGCGGACGCGGAGGTGGAAGAAGGCCCCGACGCGGCGTTGGCGTTTATGGTGACGCTCGACCGGTCGGTCTCGGGGCCTGTGACCGTGGCCTGGGCTACGAGCGACGGCACGGCGATTGCGGGCATAGACTACACCGCGGCGAGCGGGACCCTCACCTTCGCCGCGGGCGAGACCGGACAGACGGTGTCGGTGGCGGTGCTGGACGATACGCATGACGAGGAGAGCGAGACGATGACGCTCACGCTCTCGAACCCGTCGGGGGCGTACCTGGCCGATGCCACGGCCACAGGGACGATAAAAAACTCCGATCCGCTGCAGCGGGCGTGGCTGTCGCGGTTTGGACGGACGGTGGGTACGCACGTCGCGGACGCGGTGGGCGAGCGGCTGTGGAGCGCGCCCGGACGAGGCTCCCACCTGACGGTAGGCGGCTACCAGGTGCCTCTGGGCCGGCGGGCCGCGGGTGCGGCTGAGGATGGCCGAGGAGCCCTCGCCCCCGGTGGGAGCGATCGGGGTGAGGGAGAGCCGGCCGGTTCGACCGTTGGGGTCCCCGGCGCTTCATCCTCTACGGCGTTAGCGGTCCTGGCCGAAGTGGCCGGGGTCCTGGGGATTGGGCCCGGCGCGGGCGCGGCCGCCACGGATTCCCCCTGGCTCATCGGCCCCGGCCCGGACACCCGATCGGGGCTGAGCCGGATCCTGGATTTCGGCCCGACCTTCAATCTGCGTCAGGTCCTGCTGGGCAGTTCTTTCCGGCTCAACCTGAACGGGACCGGGGCCGGCACCGCGATGCCGCTCCTGACGGCCTGGAGCCGGTTCGCAGGCACCGCGTTCGACGGCCAGGACGGCGGCCTGGCGATCGACGGGGACGTGTTTACGGGCACCGTGGGCGTTGACGGCGAATGGGATCGGCTGCAAGTCGGTGTGGCGGCAGCCCACAGCCGGGGTGACGGGGGGTACAACATGACTGGGACCGGGAAGCGTGGGACGGGCGACCTCGAAACCGTCCTGACCAGTCTGCATCCCTACCTGCGCTACGCCGTCACCGAGCGGCTGGACGTCTGGAGCATGGTGGGCTACGGTCGGGGTGATTCAAAGTGGGACGTGCCCGAAGGGACCCTGGAGGCGGACACGGATTTCGTCATGGGTGCGTTCGGGGGCCGGGGCATTCTGCTGGCCGCCCGGGATACCGGAGACTTTCAACTGGCCACGCGCTCGGATGCCCTGTTGACGCGCACGAGTACGGACGCGGTCGCCGGGCTGGCTGAGACGGATGCCGACGCGCACCGTGTGCGGCTGGTCCTGGAAGGGAGCCGGAGGGTGACGTGGGCCGGTGGGCGCCGCCTGACGCCGACGGTGGAACTGGGCCTGCGGCATGATTCTGGCGACGCCGAGACGGGCTTCGGCCTGGAAGTGGGGGGCCGGGTGCAATACGCAATCCCGACCCTGGGCTTGACCCTCGAGGGCGCTGTGCGCGGCCTCCTGGCCCACGAAGATGAGGACTATCAGGAATGGGGGGCGAGCGGGATGGTACGCCTGGCCCCGGGGGCCAACGGCAAGGGCCCGGCGCTGACCCTGGCGCCGACCTGGGGTGCGGCCCGCAGCGGCATCGACGGCCTGTGGTCGCGGCAGACCACGCAGGGCCTGGCGCCGCAGAAGACACGGGGCAAGGCTGGCCGACTGACTACGGACGTGGGCTACGGGATGCCCGCGCCGTTCGGCACGGGCATCCTGACACCGTATGCGGGCGCCGTTCTGGCGGAAGGCCGGACCCGTGCCTATCGGGCCGGGACGCGGCTACGAGTGGACGTCCGTCGGGCCGCGGGCCTGACCCTGAATTTCGAAGGCCGGCGCCAGGCGCCCACAGGCCGACAGCCGGTCAACCAGGCCCTCCGCCTCCAGGCCGCCTGGACCTTCTGACCCCGTCTGTCCGCGAAAGCGGGACAACTTCAACCTCCCGGAAGCCACATATCACGTAAATGACATGCCATTGACAAGCGTACGGATCATCCCTGCTGTTTTGGCGCTGTCTGTCGCGAGTGTTGTGTCGCGGGCGGGCGGAGTCGCTGCCCCACTCCTCCTCGTGCTCGCCGGCCTCGCGGCCCTCCCCGGAACCGCGGCGGGTGCAGCGGTTGTGGACCGCTGGTCGGCAACGCTCACGGTCAAACGGCTGGAGATGGGAGCACGGGGGTGCAATAATGCGGCAGATGGTGCCAATTGCAGCACGAGTTCAGTACTGACCGACGACGACTTCACCTTCGCTTCCAGCACGCTCACCGTGAGGAAACTCCTGGTGCATACGAGCGGGGCTTCCGCCGGCAGGCTGGAACTCGAATTCGTGGACGACCTGCCGAGCACCGCCGGCCTGCTCTACCTCTCTGTCGATAACACGGATTTCGCTTCCAAGTATTTAGAGTTCAAGTACGCTGATTCAAAAACGCCCTCAGGGAGAGGCTGGAACAAAAGCGGCCTGTCATGGGCGGTCGGCGACCGCGTGTCGCTCAGGATTGTCGAACAGTCCAATAGCCCCTCGTTCGGCGTGCCGACCATCTCGGGCACTGCGCGGGTGGGCGAGACGCTGACGGCCTCGACAAGCGACATTGTGGATACGGACGGCCTGCGGAACGTGGTATGGCGCTACCAGTGGATGCGGGTCGACGGAACGACTGAGACCGACATAATGGGGGCGACGTTAAGCACCTACATGCTCACCTCAAGCGAGCAGGGCAAAAAGGTCAAGGTGGCGGCGTTGTTCCAGGACGACGCGGGGTTCGACGGCATGAGCACCAGCGACGCTTACCCGTCCAACGGGACGGTTACGGCCACCACCACCAACACTCCGGCCACCGGGCAGCCGACCATCTCGGGTACCGCGGGGGTGGGCGAGACGCTTACGGTCTCGACGAGCGACATCGTGGATACTGACGGGCTGCGGAACGTGGTGTGGCGCTACCAGTGGATGCGGGTCGACGGCACGACTGAGAACGACATTATCGGAGCAACGTCGAACACGTACACGCTCGCTTCCGCCGACCAAGGGAAGAAAGTCAAGGTAAGGGCATCGTTCCAGGACGACGCCGGGTTTCCCGAAGCCCGCACGAGCGTAGCGTTTCCTTCAACCGGAAGGATTCAGCCGCCCCCGCCGCCCCCGCCACCACCACCACCGCCCCCGCCACCACCGCCACCGCCGCCCCCGACACCGCCACCGCCCCCGCCGCCCCCGACACCCCCCCTTCCCCCGGTGTCTCCCACAGTGACGGGTGCGTCGACAACGAGCGTGGCGTTGCAGTGGAAGGCGCCGACCGGCGACGGTCCTCTGATCAGGAACTACGACGTGCGTTACCGCGAAGGCAGCGAGGAGGAATGGACGGACGGCCCTCAGGACGTGAGGGGTACCAGCACAACCATAGTGGGTCTGGACCCGGATACGGAATACGAGGTACAGGTGCGGTCCAGCGGCAACTCGGAGCACAGTGCGTGGACGTCCCTGGAGCCGGTGTTTACGCTAGCGCCGCCGCCTCCGCCGGTGGAGCCCAAGGCATTGGAGACGTCACCGGGCAGCGTGACCATCGGCTGGACGGCACCGGCAGCCGATGACGGGCTGGTCGTTACGGGCTACGACGTGCGGTATCGTGAAGGCAGCGAGGGGGAATGGAAGGACGGGCCCCAGGACGTGACGGACACCAGCGCGATCATCGAGGGTCTGGACCCCCACACGGAGTACGAGGTGCAGGTGCGGTCGAACAGCGCTGCCGGCGACGGCGACTGGTTGAGCCTGGGGCTGGTGCGGACGGAGGTCCTGGTCCTGTATGACCTGTTCTCCCTCTCGCTGGACCTGGATGCGTCGGAGAACGACCAGTACCTCTGGACGATGCGTGTCGTACCCGGTCGAGGCGTGTCGATACAGATGTTCGGCGCGGATATCCGGGGAACGCGCAGTGTCGATCTCAGGGTGGACTATGACACGACGCAGGTTGTGTTCGAGGCCTTCGACGCGGGCGATGCGTTGCCGGGCGCGGCAGCGCTGGTGGCGAAGGACTCCACGTTCGTGGAGATCGGCGTTTCGTCGCTGGGCGGTGGGGCCGCAGTCGACAGCGGCCTGCTGGGCACGGTGCGGTTCAGGACGACGGAAGGGTTGACGGAGACGGAGGTCCGTACGGCGGGAGCCGACCTCGTACGTGGGGAGCATCCGGAGACGATGACGCGTACGGTGAGCGTATTGCTGCAGGCGCCCGCGCCGCCATCGCCTGATTTCGACGGAAGCGGTACGGTGGACTTCGCCGACTTTGTGGTGTTCTCCGGCGCGTTCGGATACCGGGAGGGCGACGAGGGGTACGAGTCCAGATACGACCTGGACGGGGACGACCGGATCGCGTTTGCCGATTTCGTGGCATTCGCCGGGCGCTTCGGAGAACGCGTGAACCGCATTCCCGCGTTTGCGCCCGGGCAACCCGCAACACTTGGCGTTGCCGGTGGCACGTCACCGGGCCAGCCGGTCGGGGACCCGGTCGCAGCGACTGACGAGGACGGGGATACGCTTACGTACAGCGTGTGGGGCGCCGATGCGGAGCACTTCGACGTCGACCCCGGTTCCGGGCAGTTGTTGACGAAAGGCGCGTATGATTTCAACCAGAAACGCGGATACACCGTGATCGTGCGGGCCGCCGACGGGAAGGGGGGCAGTGCAAACATCGTCATCGGTATCCTGATCACAGGCAGTTCGGGGTAACCGCGGCGCATTATGCGACACACCTACCGTGCTGCGAACTGCCAATTCGATGTACCTCTTCCCCGGCTCCGCTGCCTGTGCCGGGGCGTCCCTTGTGGACGCCCGCCTCTCTGTTTACGTTTCCGTGGACGCCGTTTCCGTACCCTCCTGCCTGCCGATACGATACCCCACCCCGTGCTCGGTGAAAATGTAGCGCGGTTCGTCGGCGTCGTCGCCCAGCTTTCTACGCAGCCTCTTGACCAGGGTACGGACGCGCCGCAGGTCGCCGCGTTTCCTGCCCCAGATTCGACGCAGCAGCGCCTTGTGCGTCACCACCCGACCGGGGCTGACACAGAGCTCATACAGCAACTCATATTCGTGTGCGGTCAATTCCACGCGGCGTCCACCCACGGTCACGCTCCGATCCTCGAAATTGACGGTCAGGTCCTGCAATACGCATGGTTCTTCAGGGTCTTTACGTTCCTCGCCTTCTTCCGTGCGCAGCGCCGCCTTGATTCGTACGACGAGCTCCGTCGGAGAAAAGGGCTTTACGATATAATCGGACGCGCCCAATGCGAAGGCCCGCTCGACGTTTTCCTGTTGGCCGTATCCGGACAGAAAGATAACCGGGATCCTGTCGATCTCGAGAATATCTTTCATCAGTTCAAATCCGTCTTTGCCAGGCAGTACGAGGTCCAGGAGAACCAGGCGAGGCTCGCGCGATTCGATCAGTTCCGCAACTTCGCCGGGGTCCCCCGTAACAACCGCTTCGTATCCCGCTCGTGTAAGGATTTCGCGAACGGACCTCAATGTCTGAGGGTCGTCATCCACCGCGAGGATTGTGCCGCTGTGACTTTCGGTATCGCGCGCATGCTCACCCGAACGTGCCGGGGTGCGGACGGCGGACGACGGGATTTTCTCCGCAACGGGCACCGTGAACGTGACCTTCGTACCAAGGCCCGGACCGTCGCTTTCTGCCCATACTCTTCCGCCGTGGGCTTCGACGATACCCTTGCAGATGGCAAGACCCAGTCCCGTGCCCTGGGTGACCCTCTCATCGTTGTTGCTGTCGACTCGCGAGAACTTCCTGAAGAGTTGCGGCAGGAGATCCTCGGTCAGGCCCTTGCCTTCGTCGGCAACTGAAATGTAAACGTGGAAGTCTTCACGTACCGCGCCCAACCGGATCGGCGATGACGCGTCCGAGTACCTGGCGGCATTGAAAAGGAGATTGTCCAGCACCTGGACGATGCGACGCCTGTCCACCATCACCCAGGGCAGGTCCGGCGCCAGGTTGATTTCTATGGCGCGCGCGTCGCCGCCGCGCAGGAAGGTATTCCTTGCCTCATCGACGATTTCACCCACGTCTGCCGGCTCCGGCGTGATCGCAAGCGAGCCCGTCTCGATTCTGGCCACGTCGAGCAGGTCGCTGATAAGGTCCCGCATGCGATCCGCCTGCTGGTCGATGATCCTGTAGAATTGACGCGCTTCGGCTGGATCGAGCATCGACCCATCGTCGAGCAGGGCAGTGGTCGAGCCCTTGATTGACGTCAGCGGGACCCGGAGTTCGTGGCTGACCATACCCAGGAACTCGGCGCGCAGGCGCTCCAGGTCCTCCAGGGGCGTCATGTCCTGAATGGTCACGACCACCGATTCGATATCACCATCCCTGGAACGGATGGGCGTGGCATTGACCAGCGTCGTCACGGAACGGCCGTCGGGTACGAAGAGGACGATCTCCTCCGCGCGCACCGTTTCTCCCGAGCCCAGTAACTCGGCGAGCTGGGACTCTTCCAGGGAGACCTCCCGACCGTCGGCGCGCCGGAACTTCATTACCTCGAGCAGCTGCTCCTCCGGATGGCCCGGTGTGAGCAGGGCGCCCACGAGCCGTCTCGCCTCGCGGTTGAACGTCAGCGGCGCACCGGACCTGGCGTCGAAAACCACGACCCCGACGGGAGAGGTGTCGATCAGGGTCTCCAGGTCGAGCCGTGCCTTCTGCTCGTCCCGGTGCCGGCGTGCGTTTGCGATGACGAGCGCCGCCTGTGAGGCAAACATCACCAGGGTTTCTTCGTCCGCCGCCGTGAATGCGTCCTCCCCTCCCTTCTCGCAAAGACTGAATGTCCCCACGCTCTGGCCGCGGTAGCGGATCGGCGCTGCCAACGCCGCTGGTGCGGAACTCAGGGGAATTTGAGGGTGGAACTCGGGCAGGCCTTCAGACCTGATGTAACTGTGGAGGTTTCGAAGCCGCAGCGGCTCCTTTATGCGGATGAAGTGTTCGAAGAGCCCGTGCCTCTCCGGCCGCAACCACAAGCGCCTGGACTGCATGGGCGATAAGCCCGACGTCTTGCAGTCCTGCACCCGTCCCTCGTCGTCAAGCAGCACCATCAGACCGTACCTGGCGCCGGTCAGCGAGCGGGCGCTGTCCAGGACCTCCTGCAATACAGCGTCGAACTCCAGACTCTCATTGATGCGAAGGCTGGCCTCGCCCAGCCTGGACAGACGGTTGCGGAGGGCTTCGATCTGTTGATCCCGTTCGTCGATTTGCATTGCGTTCTGACCTCGATCGGTCGGTGGATGCTCCCGTACCGGGAAAAGACGTCAGCGACAGTCAATCCACACAATTGTCCACAATATAGGAAAGGACCCTTCGTGAATCCAGCGCATTTTCGGAGCGGCGCGTCAGTTCACCGGAAGTTACGATTCGAAGGCCTGGTCCAGTGACTCTCCCAGTCTATATCCTTGTCCCGGCTGGTTGAGGATGTAGGTGGGATTGTTCGCGTCGTCTCCCAGCTTGCGGCGGATTTTCTTTACGGTTGTTCGCAAACGTCGAGTGTCGCTGGCATCCAGCGTGTCCCAGACCCGCCTCAGCAGATGCTCACTGGTCACCAAACGCCCCGCATTGGCCGACAGCTCCACCATCAGACGGTACTCGAGCCGGGTCAGATTTACCGGCCTCCCTGCGAGCGTCACTTCTCGCCTCTCGTAGTCAATCTTCAAGTATCCCAGCACGAACGGTTCTTCCGGCGGGGCGTATTCCCGCTCCTCCCGGCGGCGCAGCGCTGCCCTGATCCTCGCCGACAGTTCGGCGGGCGCAAAGGGTTTGACCACGTAGTCGGCTGCCCCGGCATCGAGCGCGCGGGCGATCGCTTCCTCGTGCGCGTACGCCGAAAGAAAGATGACCGGAAGGTCCGGATCCGCGATGACGTCGGTCATCACCTCAACCCCGTCTGTTCCCGGCAGGACCAGGTCCAGCAGCACGAGGGCCGGACGGTGTTTCTCCAGAAGTCCGGGTATATCGTGCGGATTGCCCGTCCCGCAGGGTCGATATCCTTCGTTGGCCAGGACGTCCAGGACGTTTTGCAGCGTCTGAAGATCGTCGTCCACCACCAGGATGCATGGCGACTCGCGCCCCGTCGTCCGCTTATCCGCGTCGACTGCCGGTTCGCTGTGCAGCCGCACCAGATCCACGATGGGCGTCAGGTCCTGCAGTGTCACCACAAGCGACCCGACCCCGCCGTCGTCCGCAAGAACCGGTCTGGCGTTCATCAATGCACTTACCCGTCGGCCTCCGGGGACCTGAACCTCGACTACAGTCGCCCGGATCGATTCGCCGGTGCTCGCCGCCCGGGCAACGGGATGTTCCTCGAGCGAAAGCATTCGCCCGTCGCTTCGTCGTACGGTCGTCGCCTTCAGGAGATGATCCATCGGCTGCCCTGGCGTCAGCAGGTCGCCGGCGAGCCTGTGCGCCTCGCGGTTGACGGATGCCAGTGTTCCCGCCAGGGCATCGATGGCCACGATGCCAACCGGCAACGCGTCGATCAGCGTTCGCAGGTCGAGACGCTCGTTGATCCGTACGCTTGCGTCACTCACCGTCGAAGGCTGTGTCCGAAGCGTCCGGTCTTTGCCTTCAGTCCCCTCCTCGGTCTCCATGTCCTCTCCACGTTCAGCTGATTGAACGTCGCGTCATTCCGGAATGGTATAGACAAATCCCTTCCGCGGCGGAATTACAGGCCCGTCGTGCGGAGTTTTTTCGAAAAATCGAAAAATCACAATAAAATCACTTTAATTCACACGTAAAGTCACTAATAAGTCACAATCGTATTGTATATTAGTCAACTTAAATGGTGAATAGATTTCCGTCAAGGCAAATTGCTGAAAAATGCCACTTAAAAATCATATTACCATCGCCCTCGCAATTGTCTATGTCCAACCGCGGCTCTTCCCCGCGGCTATCGCTGACTTCCAGCCCGTCAACGCCCCGGCCGCCGGATCCGCCGGGGCGGAAACGTGCCAGTTTGTCTCAACGTTGAGTGGAAGGAAAAAGTGAACCTCAGATCATCCGCAGATCAACCCGGTTCGCGGAATTCTTTCGCCGCCGGATCAGGAAACTCAATTCTCCGGACGGCCCTGTCCGTCTTCACGCTCCTGGTCCTTGGGGCGGCTGATCGGGCGGGCGCGCAGACGCAGGACCTGGTCCTGTCCGAGACGTCGCTGGCTGTCGTGGAGGGAGCTTCGAACACCTACACGGTGATGTTGGCCACGGTGCCGACCGATGACGTCACGGTAACGATCAGCGGTCACTCGGGTACGGATCTGTCGCTGAACAATACGAGTCTGACGTTTACGCCCTCAACGTGGAATACCGAACAGACGGTATCGGTCACCGCGAACGGAGACACCGATGCGACGGACGACAGCGAGACACTGAACCATACGGTGTCCGGCGGGGACTACGCGTCCGTAACGAAAGACCTTCCGGTCACGGTGGAAGACGTCACCACGGTGACGATGTACGTCTCCGGATTGCTGTCGAGCATCTCCGAGGCCGGCGACGCGTACGCTTCCCTGGAGATATCCGCGAGCCTGAATATGTCGATCAGCGCAGACGTGACGCTGACGGTCTCGGCGGCGCCTGCCGATGCCAATACGACCGCGGATCATTATACGCTGGATCCGGATCCGCCGGAGATCACGATCGCGGCCGGGGGGACGCAGACTGGCGACATTGTGAACTTCGTGCCCGTGGACGACCACAAGACGGGGCACAAGAACGTGACACTGACCTTCACGGTGAACAACGCCCGCGTGACCGTGTCGCCGGGTACGACCTACAACGTATTCATCCGCAACGACGACCTCGCGCAGATCACCCTGGAACTGCATCCCGAACCGATTTTCGAAAACGGCCGCGCCGGCAGGGTGAGGGCGCGTCTGGTCCGTTCGAGGCCCCAGACCGAGGAGGTGACGCTGAGCGTTTCCGCGACGGCGTCTTCGCCCACGGTGGCTTCGGATTTCACGTTGTCGGGCCAGACGTTGACGTTCCCGCCGGGCTCGTTCATGAGCGAGGGACTGGTGGAGATCACGGCCAACGACGACACCGACATGGATGACGAGACCGTTATCGTTTCGGCAACCGTCGAGACGGGGCAGGGCGTCGTCGAACCCGATCCGGTTACCCTGCAGATCGTCGACGACGACGAATCGGGGCCGATCACGTTGTCCCTGCGCCTGTCGCCGGATCGACTCGTCGAGTCCGGAGGGGCCGCCATAAGCACGGTTACCGCGGAGGCGAGCCGGGCGCTGTCGCAGGCAGCGACGATTACGGTGTCCGCGTCACCCGATTCCGCTGTCGCGACCACGACGACGGATGATTTCACGCTGAGCCTGAACCGGGAACTTCTGATCGGCGTGGGCGAAACCGCCAGCAGGGGCGCGGTGACCATTGCCGCCGTGGACAACGCGCTGTACGAAGGCACCCACAAGAGCGTGATCGTAGCGGGAACGGTTACCGGCAACACCGGAGTCGCGGCGCCGCCGGAGCGGGTATTGACGATATTGGAGAACGATGCCAGGGCGCTCGTGCAGATGATCGCCACGCCGGCAGAAATCGAGGAAGACGGCGGCGTCAGCACGATCAGCGCGGTGTCATTCGTGCCAATGCCCGAGACGGTGACCTTCGACGTCAGGGTCTTCGGTTCGACGCTTGTGTTGAGCGACAACATCCAGCTGACGATGCCCGCCGGTCAGACGATGAGCACGGGGACCGTAACGGTTACGGCGGCAGACATCGCGGGCACGAACAATACCTCCGCGAGCGTCAGCAGGACAAACTTCAGCTCATCGTCCTTTACCGTGAGGACGACGAGTGTCATGATCCTCGACGACGACGCGACCGGCTCCATGCTGTGGATGTTGCTGTCGCCGAACCGACTGGTCGAGGGCCAGGGTCAGACGAGCACGGTGAGCGCATACCTGACGCAGCCCCTGACCGAAAACGTCAGCGTGAGCGTCGCCATCGATGAGGACAACACGTCAGCGTTTGCGGACGAGTACGCGTTGAGCACAAACCGGACGCTGACGATATCGGCGGGCGACACCACGAGCACCGGGACGGTGACGCTCTCGACGGTGGACAACGACTACTACAGCCACAAATTCGGATCCAAAGTCGCCTACACGTACGAAGTAACGGGACCGGACGGTCTGAGTGCGGCGAAAATACAGAACGACTGGAATGTCGTCGAAGATGAATCCCCTCCCGAGGTCACGCTGGTACTGACCCCGGATGCGATCGGCGAAGCCGGCGGGACGTCCACGGTGACGGCGGAACTGAACTCGGCGGTACGAAGCGAGGTCACCGTGACGGTGTCCACCGAGGCGTCAGGCGACTTTACGCAGAACGGCACGACGCTGACGATCGCGCAGGGATCGAAGACGAGTACGGGGATGGTCACGTTGACGGCCATGGACAACGACGTCGATGCGCTGGACAAGCAGGTCCTTGTCTCCGGGGCGTTGACGATCGCCGACGAGCTGTCTTTCGGGACCATTGCGTTTCCCTACAGCCGGCAACTGGCAATAACGGACGACGACGATGCGGACCTGGTGCTGTCCACCCAGACGTTGCCGGTGGGCGAGGGATCCAGCAACACGTTCCGCGTCGAGCTGGCCACGGAGCCGACGGCGAACGTAACCGTGAACGTCGGAACGCCGCCCGGCACGGACGTGTCGGTGAGCGATCCGACCCTGACGTTTACACCGACGACCTGGAACACGGAACAGACCGTGACGGTTTCCGCCGCACACGATGACGACGCGGTCGATGACGATGCGACGCTGACGCTCGAGGCATCCGGCGGAGGCTATGGTTCCATCAGCAAGGACGTGGACGTCACGGTCACGGACGACGACGAGCCGGCGATTGTGGTCGATCCCGAGCCGCTGCCCGTGGACGAAAACGACGACAACGCCTATACCGTGAGGCTGGACACGGAGCCGACGGCGACGGTGACGGTAACGATCGGCGGCCACTCGGGTACGGATCTGTCGCTGAGCCGGACGAGTCTGACGTTCACGACCGGGAACTGGAACACGGAGCAGACGGTGACGGTAACGGCGGGAGACGACGATGACGCGGTCGACGAAAGCGAGACGCTGACGCACACGGCGTCGGGCGGCGACTACGGGTCGGTGACGAAGGACCTTGACGTCACGGTCACGGACGACGACGAGGCGGCGATCGTGCTCGTGCCCGAGCCGCTGCCCGTGGACGAAAACGACAACAAGCCCTATACCGTGCGGCTGGACACGGAGCCGACGGTGACGGTGACGGTGACCATCAGCGGTCACTCGGGTACGGATCTGACACTGAACCGGACGAGCCTGACGTTCACGACCGGGAACTGGAACACGGAGCAGACGGTGACGGTCACGGCGGGGGACGATGACGACGCGGTCGACGATAGCGAGACCCTGACGCACACGGCGTCCGGCGGCGAATACGGATCGGTGACGAAGGACCTCGAAGTTACGGTCACGGATGACGACGAGGCGGCGATCGTACTTGCGCCCACGCCGCTGCCCGTGGACGAGAACGACGACAACACCTATACCGTGAAGCTGGACACGGAGCCGACGGCGACGGTGACGGTGACCATCGGCGGAACGGCGGATACGGACCTGACAACGGACCCGCCAAACCTGACGTTCACGACCGGAAACTGGAACACGGAGCAGACGGTGACGGTGTCCGCGGCGGACGATGACGACGCGGTGGACGACAGCGCGACGCTGACACACACCGCGTCGGGCGGCGACTACGGGTCGGTGACGAAGGACCTGCCCGTGACGGTCACGGATGACGACGAGCCGGCGATCGTGCTCGACCCAGAGCCGCTGCCCGTGGGCGAGAACGACGACAACGCCTATACCGTAAAACTGGATACGAAGCCGACGGCAACGGTGACGGTGACGATCGGCGGTCACTCGGGTACGGACCTGTCGCTGAACGAAACGAGTCTGACGTTCACGACCGGGGACTGGAGTACGGAGCAGACGGTGACGGTATCCGCGGGGGACGACGACGATGCGGTCGATGACAGCGAGGTGCTGACGCACACGGCGTCGGGAGGCGACTACGGGTCCGTAACGAAGGACCTGGACGTCACGGTCACGGACGACGACGAGCCGGCCCTGGCGATTGACCCCCCGTCACTCGGCGTACTCGAGGGCGGCGACAGGACGTACACGGTGGCGCTGGATACGGAGCCGACGGCGGCGGTGACGGTGACGATCAGCGGTCACTCGGGTACGGATCTGACTCCGAACAAGACGAGCCTGACGTTCACGACCGGCAATTGGAACACGGAGCAGACGGTGACGGTGTCCGCGGCGGAGGATGCGGACGCGGTGATTGACAATGAGACGCTCTCACACACCGCGTCGGGGGGTGACTATGCGTCCGTGAGCAAAGACCTTCCGGTGACGGTCACCGACAACGACGAGGCAGGGTTGTCCCTGTCGTCCCCGGCGCTGGAAGTCGGCGAAGACGATGACGAGATTTACACGGTAGCATTGACGACCCTGCCGACGGCGACGGTGACGGTGACGATCAGCGGTCACTCGGGTACGGACCTGTCGCTGAACCGGACGAGTCTGACGTTCACGACCGGAAACTGGAACACGGAGCAGACGGTGACGGTATCCGCGGCGGCCGATGACGACGCGGTCGATGACAGCGAGACCCTGGCGCACACGGCGTCGGGCGGCGACTACGCGACCGTGACGAAGGACCTGCCTGTCACGGTCACGGACGACGACGAGGCGGCGATCGTGATCGCTCCCGAGCCGCTGCCCGTGGACGAGAACGACGCCAACGCGTATACCGTGAAGCTGGCCTCGGAGCCGACGGCTGCGGTGACGGTGACCATCGGCGGTCACTCGGGTACGGATCTGTCGCTGAACCAGACGAGTCTCACGTTCACGGCGACGACGTGGAGCACGGAACAGACGGTGACGGTAACGGCCGCGGACGACGACGACGCGGTCAATGACAGTGAGACATTGACGCACACGGCGTCAGGCGGCGACTACGCGTCATTGACGAAGGACCTCGATGTCACGGTTACGGACGACGACGAGGCGGCGATCGTGCTTGTTCCCACGCCGGTGACGGTGAATGAAAACGACGACAACACCTATACCGTGAAGCTGGACACGGAACCGTCGGCAGACGTGACGGTGACCATCGGCCTGCCGCCCGGAACCGACGTTTCGCTGAACCAGACGAGTCTGACGTTCACACCCACGACGTGGAGCGCGGAACAGACGGTGACGGTGTCCGCGGGTGACGACGACGACGCGGTCGACGACAGTGAGACGCTGACGCACGCCGCGTCGGGCGGGGACTACGGTTCCGTGACGAAGGACCTGCCCGTCACGGTCATCGATGACGACGAGGCGGCGATCGTGATTGAGCCCGCGTCGCTGCCGGTGGACGAGAACGACGATGCGACGTACACCGTGGTGCTGGACACGCGGCCGACCGCAACCGTAACGGTGACCATCGGCGGCCAGGCGGGTACGGACCTCACCACCAATCCGCCGAGCCTGACGTTCACGACCGGGAACTGGAATACGGAGCGGACGGTGACGGTGTCGGCGGGGGACGACGACGACGCGGTCAATGACGACGAGACGCTGACGCATACGGCATCGGGCGGCGACTACGGGTCCGTGACGAAGGACCTGCCCGTCACGGTCACGGACGACGACGAAGCGGGTCTGGTTCTGGCGCCGGAGACACTTGGCATCCGGGAAAACGGAGCCTCCACGTACCGGATCAGGCTGGCCACGAGGCCGACGGCTGACGTAACGGTAGCCATCGGCGGGACCGCGGGGACGGATCTGACACTGGACGAAACGAGTCTGACGTTCACGACCGTGACGTGGAACACGTCGCAGCCGGTGACGGCGTCCGCCGCGGACGATGACGATGCGGTCAGCGAAGACGCGACGATTTCGCACACTGCCAACGGCGGCGATTATGTGTCCGTAACCGCGGATCTTCCGGTCGAGATCACCGACGACGACGCGCCGGCCCTGGTCCTGTCGCCGCCATCGCTGACGTTGATGGAGGGTGAGGACGTCACCTACACGGTGTCGCTGGCGACCCGGCCGACGGCAGACGTGACGGTGACCATCGGCGGGACGGCGAACACGGACCTGTTGCTGGACAAGACGCTTCTGACGTTTTCGACGACGGACTGGAACATCGACCAGACGGTGCGCGTGTCGGCGGCGGCGGACGACGACAGCGGCAGTGACACGGCGACGCTGACGCATACGGCCTTTGGGGGTGACTACGGGTCCGTGAGCAGGGACCTTCGGGTACTGATTGCGGACGACGACGAGGCCGACCTGGTGATATCGCCGCCGTCGCTGACGGTGAACGAGGGGTCCAGCGCCAGCTACCGGGTAAGGCTGTCGACGCTGCCGGGCGGCGAGGTAACGGTGACCGTCGAAATCACGTCGGGTACCGACGTGACGCTCAGTACCAAGACCATGAGATTTACTCCGGAGACCTGGAACGTGGATCAGTCAGTGAGTGTGTCCGCGGCGCACGATGCAGACAGCAGCGACGATTCGGCGAAACTGTCGCATACGGCCTCCGGCGCAAATTACGGTTCGGTACGCAAGGACCTCCCGGTGAGGGTGGCCGATGACGACGAGGCGGCCCTGGTATTGTCGCCGGCGTCGCTGTCGTTCGGAGAGGGGACCAGCACCGCGTACACGGTGAAGCTGTCCTCGCTGCCCGGTGCGAACGTGAGCGTAACGATCTCGGGGGGAAGCGAGGCGGATCTCAGGCTGGGCAGGAACACGCTCGCATTCACCAATTCGAACTGGAACACGCCGCAGACCGTGACGGTGACCGCGGGTCATGATGAAGACGCGGTCAATGACAACGGCACCCTCGTACACACGGCCTCGGGAGGCAACTACGGATCCGCGCGGGTAGACCTGCCGGTTACGGTGATCGACGACGACGGAGGTGGCGGGGGCGGCGGAGGCGGAAGCGTGGCGGGAGACATCGTGCTGGAACCGGCGCCGTTGCGCGTGGACGAGGGGGCCCATGAAGACTACACGGTGACACTCACCGCGCCGCCCGTTTCGGACGTGACCGTGACCGTCGGCGGGGCGGCGGGTACGGACGTTTCTCTGGACAAGACGACGCTCACGTTCGGCGCTGCATCCTGGAACACGCCGCAGACCGTTCGGGTATCGGCGGCGCACGATGACGATGCGGACGATGACCCGGTGACGCTGTCGCATACTGCCGCCGGCGGCGGCTATGATACGGTCGTCAGGAATCTCGCAGTGACCGTTACCGACGACGACGCGCGCGATGAACCGGCGGGGGCTGAAGTCACCGTCTCCTTCGCGAAGGCGAACTATACGGCGGCAGAGGGCGGCACTCCCGCGCGGGTCACCGTGCGCGTGATGCTCAACGCCGACCCCGGGCGGGCCGTGACGGTTCCGCTGACGGTCGACCTGAACGGCGGCGCCACGCCGGACGACTTCGAAGGGGTTCCGGAAGCGATTACCTTTGGCGTCGGCCAGATGGCTGAATCCTTCGACGTCACCGCCGTGGACGACGACGTGGACGATGACGGCGAGAGTCTGACGATCGGCTTCGGTACCCTGCCGGATCGGGTCGTCGCAGGCAACCCCGTGTCGACCGAGATTCTCATTGTTGACAATGACGACCCGATGACAATCGTCTCTTTCGCCAGCGACAGCTATACCGCCAGAGAGGGGGGTGCTCCCGCTCGCGTGACGGTTCGCGTGACGTTGAGCGGCGACCCGGAGCGCGACCTGACGGTGCCGATCAGGGTGAGCATGCAGGGCGGTGCGACGCCGGACGACTTCGAGGGCGTGCCGTCGACGGTCACTTTCGGTTCTGGTGAGATGGAAAGGTCCTTCGACGTCACCGCCGTCGATGACGACCTTGACGATGACGACGAGAGCATCACCATCGGTTTCGGAACGCTGCCGGATCGGGTCATTCCGGGCAAACCCGCCGAGGCCGTGATTCACATTGAAGACGACGACGATCCCGTGGTAAACGTCTCGTTCGACGGTGCATCCCATGACGCCGCCGAGGGCGGTAATCCGGCACGGGTCACGGTATTGTTGAGCGCGGACCCTGAGCGTGAAGTGACAATTCCGGTGGTGGTCGCGCACGGCGGCGGCGCCACGGCAACGGACTACCACGGCGTGCCTCCCAATGTCGTCTTCAACAGAGGCGAGACTCGAAAACGGTTCCGGGTGGCCGCCGTCGACGACGACGTCGACGATGACGGCGAAACCGTGACGTTGGGATTCGGTTCGCTGCCCGACAGGGTCGAACGGGGTCGCCCGATGAACGCGGCGGTTACAATTCTGGACAACGACGAACGCGGCGTGACCGTTTCCACGGCGGCCCTGGCCGTTCCCGAAGGGCAGGCCGCCGGCTACAATGTCGTACTTCACAGCGAGCCGACGTCGCTGGTGAAGGTTGACGTCACGGAAACGGCGAATCCCGACGTGTCGGTGGCGCCCGTGCAGATGACGTTCTCGCCACGGAACTGGGACGTACCGCAGGAATTCGTGGTGCGCGCGGCCCACGACGACGACGCGATCGTCGACAGGGCAACGCTGAGTCATTTGATCAGCGGGGGAGACTACGGCGCAGTGGCCGTGCCCTCTCTTGCCGTTACGGTGATCGAAGACGACGTGCCCGTGGTGACGATCGGAAATGAACGGGTTACCGAACACGCCGGGGAGATGGTGTTCACGGTGACGCTGGACGTGCAGAGCAGCGAGGAAGTCATAGTGAATTACGCCACGTCCAACGGCACGGCGGCGGCAGGCGCGGACTATGCCAGGACGCGTGGCACCCTTCGCTTCGCCCCGCTGGAGACACGGCGGACCGTTACCGTACCGATCATTGACGACAGCGTGGAGGAAGACACCGAGAATTTCAGAATGATCCTGTCCAGGTCGGTCAACGCGACGCTCAACGGTGAGGAGGCGGCGGCAACCGGCACCATCGACGACAACGATGCCGCGATACGGGCGCTGGAGATATTCCTTTCGAGCGTGGGACGCATGGTGGCTTCAGATGCCGTCGAGGTGATCAGCCGCCGGTTCGATCCGGACCGTGACGGCCGCCCGTCGCTTACGCTCGGCGGGCAGCCGCTGATCATGGACGGCAACCGGGACCGGGGCCAACGGTCGTACTCGACGATTTACGGACGGGAAATCGCCCCGCCCGCGGCGCTCGGGTACCGTATCCCGCCGGACGCCCAGACGATCCGGGCCCTGACTCACTTGCGCCGGACGAGTGTATGGGACGCCCTGTCCGGCAGCGACATTCGCGTTCCACATCGCAGCAAAGGAGGTGAGTCCGGATGGACGCTCTGGGGCCGCGGCGCCATGAGTGGTTTCGAGGGCGCGCCCGGAACCGCCCGGCGGATGGATGCGGACGCATTCAGCAGCTACGTCGGTATCGACTACAACATCCGCTCAAAGGCGCTGCTGGGCCTGGCTGCAACGTATAGCGCGGGCGACCTGAACTACACGCATGCCGTTTCGGGCAGGACCCTGGTGCCGATCGATTTTGCGATCACAACCCTGCTGCCCTACCTCCATCTGAAACCGCATCCGCGGTTCGGATTGTGGGGGATGTTCGGCGCCGGGCGGGGCAGGGTCGAGCTGACTGACGCCGAAGGCGGACTGGAAACGGATCTGACGTTGATGATGGGCGCCGGCGGCGGGCGTCAACTTCTGACCACCCTGGGCCGGGTCGGGTTCGCGCTCAAGGGTGACGCGTTTTACGTGGAGACCGCGTCAGACGAAAACGCGCGGCTGCCGGAAGTGCGCGAGGAGGCGAAGCGGGTGCGCCTGCTCATCGAGGCTCGTCACACCCATAGAAGCGGACGCGCAAGCCGGTTGAGCCAGAGCGTGGAGATCGGCGGGCGGAGGGATTGGGGGCGCATAGAGAATGGCAGGGGCGTCGACGTGGGCGGCGGCATCGAGTACATCCACGTCGATAACGGCGTCAGCCTGTCGGCACGCGGGCGCTATCTCGTCCTGCACGAGCAGTCAGACTTCGAAGAGTGGGGGGCGAGTCTGTTTCTGCGCGTCAGTCCTGGACAGGGCGAGCAGGGGTTGATGCTGGACGTGTCGCCGGTCTGGGGCGCGCCCGCGGAGACGGAAGGAACGCTGTGGCTGGACGCGCCGGTCCTGGCATTGAGTCCTGGGGGAACCCCGGGTGTTCGACCGGATCGGATGAAGGTCGACGTCGGGTATCAGCTCCTGACGCCTGACGGAGAGGGCACAGTAATGCCTTATGGCGGCTGGACGGCCGGGACCCGCGGCCGCGACAGCTATCGCATTGGCGGACGGTTCCTGTTGGGCAGGGCAGCGCGCCTGGACGTGCGGGGCATACGCCAGGCGCAGGGACGGGAAGCCGCGATCTACGGCATCCGGATCCTGGGTCGGGTAATCTGGTAGCCACGTTGAAGTCATTGGAAGCGTGGTTGTGCTGCAGAATAACCGGTTTTCCGATCAGAACGTCCGGCGGAATGGACACAGCCGCAACAGGAAAGGAGAGACAGATGCACAATAATAGCCTCCGGCTCACCGTACGAATCGCACTGGTCTCCATCATTGTCGGACTGAACGTGCTTCAGGGCCCTTCCGAGGTTTTCGCCGACCACGAGGAAGCTACCATGACGGCGATGAACGTGATCTCCGTACCTCCTGATTCCGCCTTCTTCAGCGTTTTCCCTTCGAACGGCCCCAATGGGGACACCTACGGGCTGGGAGAGATCATTGAAATCGAGGCCACCTTCAACAGGGGCATGCGGGTCACCGGCAGCGGCGTAGTCAAAATGGACCTCACCGTCGGCGACTCGACGCGGACCGCCACGTATCATCGTGGATCCGGCACGAGAAAGCTGGTCTTCCGTTACGAAGTGATCGCGACGGACACGGACACCGACGGGATCAGCGCACCCGCGACAGCCTGGAGGGGCAGCGGCACGGTGAAGACCTCTGTTTCCAACTTTGCGGCGGTGTTCACGCCCCTGGGGCTCGAGACCCAGTCCGGTCACAGGGTGAACGGCAGCCTGGGGCCCTGGGTCACCAACGTGGAAATCGCCTCCACCCCTGCCTCCGGCGCCGCCTACCGGCATGGAGAAGAGGTCGAGATCGACGTGACGTACACCGCTCCCGTGCGGGTCGACAGCGTCGACCAACCCTGGTTGCCCTATTTCTGGAACAGGGCGTCGGATGGCACGGAACAGCAGAATCTTGCCTGGTACCGGAGCGGGACCGGTACCGAAACGCTACGTCTCTCCTTCACGGTGAGATCCGAATTCAAAGACACCGACGGGGTCCGGATCGGGAGTGCCGCCCCTGACAGCCCTGGCCAGTACAGGGAAAGAATCGTCTGGGCGTTGAATCACGACGGCGTGAGGGCGCCCTGGAAAATGTCGGGGCTCGATGCGGATGCCGACCACCCGATGAACGGGGAGCCGTACATCAAGGGGGTTGCCGTCACCTCGAGCCCGGCCTACGGCGCCACCTACCGGCGCACGGAGGCGATCCGGATCGCGGTCACCTTCGACCAGAACGTCCGGGTAGAGGGCGCCGTGACCAAGGGCCTGAAGTTCACCTATGGCGACGGCGAGTTCACCAGCCCGCATGCCCGATACGCCTCCGGAAACCGCACCAAAGCCCTGGTCTTCAAACACACCGTCGTGGCAGGGGATGAAGACACGGACGGTCTCACCGTCCTGGCGGGCGATGACGGCGGGTGGGGAGGGAGTGGCAAGATCTGGTCGTCGCGCCCGGCGGGCTCCCTGGAGACTTCAGCGGAAGCCGACCGGAGGCACAGCGAAATCGCGAACGCCGACAGCCACAAGGTGGACGGAGGGCTGACCCTGCCCGTTCCCGCCATCTCGTCGGTCGTGCTGGTTACGGATCCGGGGGACGACTCCACGTATGTCGCCGGCGACTGGATCGGCGCAAAGGTGACCTTCGACGAAAATGTGTCCGTCACGGGAACGCCGCAGCTCGAGTTGAGCGTCGGGACAACGGACAAGATCGCCCGGTTCGGGCAGGGTTCGTTCGAGGGAAGTGTCAGCCCCGGCGACAGGACCGCCGGCCCCGAGGTGGTCTTTGGCTACCAGGTGCAGGAGGGCGACCTCGACGGCGACGGCATCGCCATCGGGGAGGACAAGCTCACGCTCAACGGCGGCGCCATCAAGCAGGCCGTGACGGGCGTCGCCGTTGACCTGAGCCACGATCCCATCGCCGCCGATGCAGGCCACAGGGTGGATGCCGTGGCCCCGGTCCTGTCATCCATCGCCATCAGCTCCCGTGCGGGCGGCGACAGGCTCTACGCCGTCGGGGACAGCATCGAGGTGACGATGACCTTCAGCGAGGAGGTGACTGTTTCCGGCGCCCCGCAACTGGAGCTGGACCTCGGCGGCGAGGCGAGAACGGCCACCTACGACTTCACTGGAGACTCGTCCGCGGTCTTTGCCTACGTCGTTCAGGAGGGGGACACCGACACGGACGGCATCGCCATCGACGCCGACACCCTCAGTCTCGAGGACGACAACGCCATCACGGACCTTGCCGGCAATTCAGCGGAGCTGGCCTTCGCGGCCGTAGCTGCCGACAGCGCCCACAGGGTCGACGGGGTATCACCGACGCTCAACAGCGCGGAGGTCCACCACACCGGCAGCAAGGTCAACCTGTTCTTCAGCGAGCACGTCACCGTTCCCCGGATTCTCTACACGATCAGGAGCATCGTCAACGTGAATCTCGGCCAGTTCTTCATAGCGGTCCTGACGCTCGAGGTGGACGGCGATCAGGTGAGGCCCAGTTCCGCCTCTATTCACGGCCTGTCGTTGCAGCTGCACCTCAATGCCTCGAATCGGGTGACCGAGAGCCAGCGGGTTAAAATATCCTACGACAACATTTTCGCCAGCGATGCGGTGGGGCTCTTCATCGACAGGGCTGGCAACCCCTTGGCCAACTTCGACGCCACCAGTGTACAGAATGCTTCCAACCAGGCGGACGCGGAGGAACCGGACGTGGGAGAACTGGTATTGAGCCGGAACGAATTCAGGATCACCGAAGGGGAAACCAAAGGGTATACGGTGGCCCTGGCGTCCCAGCCTTCCGACAGCGTGACCGTTGCCGTCAGCAGCTCCTCGAGCAAGCTGTCGGCCAATCGCGACAGCCTCACCTTCACCACGAATAACTGGAATGCGCCGCAGAGGGTGAGGCTCACCGCCAACCAGGACGACGACGACCTGAACTATTGGGTGGCCGTGACCAACAGGGGCAGCGGGGGCGGCTACGATGGCGCAAGGAAGTGGGTATTGGTGGTCATCGACGACGACGACGGGGAATAGGAGAGAGGCGTGACCAATCAAAGCTGCAGGATGAAAGCACTGGTATTTTTCCTTGTCACGATGTATCCGGCCCCTTTGCGGGCAGATGCGCCTTCTCCGCCGGATACGTGGAACCTGGTTCAAAACAGTCTGAATTTCAACGTTCGGACCATCATCTATCCGGCGGAAGGAAATGAGAATCCCATTCCCGTGACGCCCTATCTCACCCTTGAATTGTACCGGTGCAACTCCTACAGGCTTACCGCTGGGGTACGGGCGGCAGCGGGGTACAGGTTTCCCCATTTCCTGCCGGACCCGCCGATTCACGAACCGGCGCCTGAATCCAGAGCTGTCGTCGCGTTCGGCTACTATACGCTGCAATCCGATACCCTGCGTTTCAACGCCCATTATCTGAGCCTGTTCGAGGACGGCGAGGACCTGGAAGACGTCGTCAAGCTGTCCGATAGCGAGATGGCGCTGGAGGAATACAGGCTTGTTATTACCTTCGTAAACACGATTTTTCTTGAGTTTTTTAACGACCTCTACGCTTACCTGACCCGCGACCGGCTGGTCTTCATGCTGCCCGGCGACAGCGATTTTGCCGACCCTTCCGTGGATTCTGACGAGCAAATCGTCTGGGAACTGGCGCGGCCCGGAGGTCCCTCGTCCATTTCCCGGTCGGCGGTACAGGCCAACGTAACGGGCGAAGCGACGGCGGGCCTGACGGTGGAATTCGCCCGTTCGGTATCGGGGCGGCCCCCGCAATACGCCTGGTGTGCGGTCACCGACGGCGCCGGCCGCGCGGCGCTCGACGTCGTCACGCTGCACGGTTCGGGCGTCACCGGCTACTACAGCGCTCGCGCCCGCAACGAAGCCGGCGGGATCGTGGGCCGATGGCACAGCATTCCTCTCAACGAGGACCACCGCCAGATCCTGGAATTGACGCCGGGGGGCGCAGCCCGTGTGCTGGCCAGCCACGCGCTTTATTCAGCCAGGATCGCGCCGCCTGAGAACGCACAACCTGAAGCCGGGTTGGCGCCCAATTTTCCCAACCCGTTCAACAGCAGCACGCTGATCGCGTACCGTCTGGCGGACGCGGGTCCGGTGCGTCTGGAGGTCTTCAACTCACTCGGCCAGCACCTGAACACGCTGGTGGACGATCACCAGGCCGCGGGCAGGTACGTGGTCCGGTGGCATGCGCGCGACGGGCGCGGCAATGACGTGGCCGCGGGTGTTTACCTGGTGCGCCTGTTCCATCCGGGAGGCGTGGACGCCCGGCGCATGCTGTATCTCAAGTAACGCGGCTGAATTGGTAACCCGGACGGGCTTGAAACACGCCGTTGGACAGACAGAATCGGGGATAGGAGGAAAAGCAATGAAATACGCACTGTTTCATTCGACTTTCGCGATGATCGTCCTGGCAACCGCTGTTGCGGCGGAAGAGGATCGTATTGAAGGGCAGGTCATCAATCCGCGGTCCCATCCGGTCAAGAGGGTGCAGGTGGAGGTTTACAGGCTCGATGATCCGCGCCAGCGGTTGACCGCGCTGACGGACGAAAGCGGCGGTTTCTCGCTGCCGCTGCGAGACCTGGCTCCGCCGAGACCGAATGCGCTGCTGCAGAATCATCCCAATCCGTTTAATCCCTCCACCCTGATACCCTTTGAGATCGAGAAGCGGGGGCACGTGCGTCTGGACGTTTATAACATTCTGGGACAGCGCGTGATCACGCTGATCGACGAAGAACGCCCGGCCGGATTCCACAGGGTGCAGTGGGACGGCGCCGACAGGCTCGGCAGGGGCGTGAGCGCGGGGGTCTACATCTACCGGCTCAGCACGGGAAACTGGCACGATGCGCGGAAGCTGATGCTGCTGGACGGCGCGTCGGGACGCGCGGGCGGCAACGCGGCGGGACTCGCGGAAGATGCAGGGGCTCACACGCTCGGTGTGAAGATTACGGGCGAGGAGATCCTGCCGGTGACCTTTACCTGGGGTCGGGGCTCCGGACCGCTGGTGGCGGAGGTGAAAGGATTGGAAGATCTGCTTCCGCCCGATGTCGTGGACTCCGGGACCGGGGCCAATCCCTTCTCAGGAACCAGCCTCGCCTCGATTGTTCAAATTGTCTCCGGACACTGAAGTCGTACCATACGACCAAATGACAATGCCCTGCCGACATCGACGCCGGCAGGGCTTCTTTTGTGTCGAATGGATTATTCGCCTCAACATCCCTCATTGTCACACCTGTCGTGCCGCGAATTGCCAATTCGCCGTAGGGAAACCCGCGCCCAGGTTGGCGGCGTAGGGGCGTCCCTTGTGGGCGCCCCTCCCTGCTTACGCTTTTTTCGACGCTGTTTCCCGACCTTCCGGATTGCCGACGCGGTAGCCGACCCCGTGCTCGGTGAAAATGTACTTCGGGTCGTCGCCGTTGTCCCCCAGCTTGCCGCGCAGTCTCCTGACGAGGGAGCGGACGTGTCGCAGATCGCGCCCGCGGCGCGCGCCCCAGATTCGGCGCAGCAGCGCCTCATGCGTCACCACCCGACCGGGGCTGGCGCTGAGTTCATGTAACATCCGATATTCGTTCCTGGTCAACTGCACCTCTCGACCGCCCAACGTCACGCGCCGTTCCTGATAGTCCAATGTCAATTCTCTGTACACGTAGGGAATATCGGGCTCCGCCTGGACCGGACCGGCCTCCTTTTTCAGCGCGGCGTTGATTCTTGCAACGAGTTCCGTCGGGGAAAAGGGCTTTACGATATAGTCGGACGCACCGGATTCGAATGCGCGGGCGATATTGTCTTCCCGACCGTATCCCGACAGGACGATCACCGGCACTTTGTCGACCTTGACGACCTCACCCATCAGTTCAAAGCCGTCGGTGTCCGGGAGGATCAGGTCGAGCAGCACCAGGCTGGGTTCGTGCAACCCGATGAGATCCGCGATCTCTCCCGGGTCGGCGGTTACGATGGGCGTATAGCCCGCTTTCGTAAGGATCTCGCGAACGAATTTGAGCGTCTGCGGGTCGTCGTCCACCGCCAGAATCCTCTTCCTTTCCGCTTCAATATCGACCGAATGCTCAGGTTTGCCACCGCCCGTAAGGGCCGGCGATGCCGGAACTTCCTCCGCCACCGGCACGGTGAAGCTGACCTTCGTGCCCCGGCCCGGCCCGTCGCTCTCGGCCCATATCCGGCCGCCATGGGCCTCGACGATGCCCTTGCATATCGCCAGGCCCAGGCCGGTATCGTGGTTCCTGCGCTCGCCGTCGGTCCGGGAGAACTTCCTGAACAGGTGGGGCAAAAGATCCGCGGTGACGCCCGAGCCTTCATCGGCCACGGAAATCTCCACGTGAAAGTCCTCCGGAACAGCGGTGAGGCGGATGGCAGTAGACGCTTCGGAGTATCGTGCCGCGTTTATAAGGAGGTTGTTCAATACCTGCACGACCCGGCGCCGGTCGACCATGACCCATGGCAGGTCCGGCGGAAGGTCGAACTCGATATTATCGCTGCCCCCGCCGCTCAGGAACGTGCTCCTGGCCTGTTCGACGATGGCGGCAAGGTCCGTTGGGTCGGGAACGACCGAGAGCGACCCGGTCTCGATCTGCGCCACGTCGAGCAGGTCGCTGATCATGTCCCGCATGTGGTCGGCCTGGTGGTCGATGATCCGGTGGAACTGCCGCATTTCGGCGGGGTCGAGGATCGACGAATCGTCCAGCAGGGCCGTGGTAGAGCCCTTGATGGACGTCAGCGGGATCCGGAGTTCGTGGCTGACCATCCCCAGGAACTCTGCACGCAGGCGCTCCAGGTCCTCCAGGGTGCCATGTCCTGAATCGTGACGACGACAGACTCGATATCACCATCGCTGGAATGGATGGGCGTGGCATTGACCAGCGTCGTCACGGACGTGCCGTCGGGTACAAGGAGCACGATCTCCTCCGCGCGCACCGTTTCTCCAGAACACAGTAACCGGGTCAGTTGGGTCTCTTGAAGGGAGACCTCCCGGCCGTCGGCGCGTCGGAACGTCATTACCTCAAGAAGTTGCTCATCCGGACGGCCAGGTGTGAGCAGGGCACCCACGATCCGTCTCGCCTCGCGGTTGAACGTCAGCGGCGCACCGGACTTCGCGTCGAAGACGACGACCCCGACGGGAGAGGTGTCAATCAGGGTCTCCAGATCGAGCCTTGCCTTCTGCTCGTCACGGTGCCGGCGGGCGTTGGCGATGACCAGCGCCGCCTGCGAGGCAAACATCACCAGGGTTTCTTCGTCTTCGGCCGTGAACGCTTCTCCACCGTCCTTCTCGCAAAGATAGAACGTCCCCACGCTCTGGCCGCGGTAGCGGATCGGCGCTGCCAATAGCGCGGGAGAGCGACTCAATGGAACCTGGGGCCGTAACTCAGGCAGGCCCTCGGACCTGAGGTGGCTTTGTACGTCCTGCAGCCGGAGCGGCTCCGTTATGCCGGAGAAGTACTCGAAGAGTCTGTCCCTGTCCGGGTGGAACCACATTCGCTTGGACTGAAAGGGCGTAAACCCCGAGGTAATGCAGTCCTGTACCCGTCCCTCATCGTCCAGCAGTGTCGTCATGCCAAACCTGGCGCCGGTCAGCGATCTGGCGCTGTCCACGGCTTCCTTCAGTACAGCGTCGAACTCGAGACTTTCGTTGATGCGAAGGCTGGCCTCGCTCAGCTTGGTCAGGCGGTCACGCAGGGCGGCTGCTTCCGGATTGCGCTCGTCGGATTTCGTCACGTACAAACCTCACTGGTTTCCCGCTCCGTCCCTTGGCCGGTTTGTCCAGCCGGAGCCGGTAACGCGAATACGACCCGATCAAATCTGTCGAAATATTGAAATATCACGATAATAGCATAAAAAAAAGACCCAATCTCACAGATTTGTTATAACTATTTCGTTATATTATGCGCAATATAAGACAGGATGTTTGAATAATCCAGTGGATTCTTTGGAAAACTGCAGACTCTCTGGAAGAACATTGGTCGAGTGACTGCCGGCAGCGGTGACATTTGGCCTCCTCCGTAGCATCTGGGTCGCCCGTCGTTCGCGGCCCTGAATTGAGAAGCGATCAGGCCGTGCGTTCTCGGGAATGGGGCACATACTGGCACAACTGTCGCAAAATGCGACACTCAGGTTGCAATTTGCAACACATTTGCCGTGCCCCTTTCATGCCGCGTTTACCACGATGGGATGCTGAATACCTTGCCGCACCCTTAGCCGAATCAAGGCTGGCGATGGAGACACGAGGAGATATACCGTGCAGTCATTGATCCGAGGCAATTGCATTGTCATCCTTTTCGGATTCTTCACCGTCGCATCGGCCGAACTACCGCCTGAGATACTGGTGGACAAATATCTGATTCACGCGGACCAACTTCACGCCGCGAAGGACTACGCGGCCGCCTTCGACGTGATGGAGAAGATTGTCGCGTTGCAGAACGAGCACAATCTCACGGTGTCGGACGACTTTCATTTCCAGTATGCACAGGTGGCCCTGTCGGCGGATTCGATGCACATCGCGCTGGAGTCGGTGACTCGGTACCTGGCGGCGACGGGGAAAGAAGGTGCGTTTTACAGAGAGGCACTGGCGGTATTGGTCGCGGCTGAAGAATCGCAGATCAACACCGAGGAAAGTTGCGTTGGGAAGCCGGAAGGCGCCGTGTGCTGGAAGGAATTGGACAACCATCCGCAATGCTATGTCTGGGACAACTACTACTACGAGGACCAGACCGTCACCTGGTCCGGGAAGTGTTCGGGCAGCAAAGCCAATGGGGAGGGGACGCTGATCTGGGTGAGAGGCCGCGAAGAGCATACGGAAACGGGTCACCTTGAAAGAGGCGAGAAGCAGGGCCGGTGGGTCGTGCGTGGTGACGGCGGCACATCCGAGGGTCCCTATGTGGATGGAAAACGGCAGGGAAAGTGGATCTTGCGTTCCTCGTACGGCGAGGTTTCCGAAGGTGCCTATATGGACGACCAGAAGCATGGGAATTGGAAATATAACGACAGGGACGGGAGGCAAAATGAAGGAATCTACGTGAAGGGCAAAAAGCACGGACCGTGGGTGTACCGCGACTGGTCCGGCGCCGAATTGCACGAGTCGTACAAGGATGGCACGAAGGACGGCGAGTTTCATGGAGAGTATGAACTGTGTTCGCAGTCACAGGGTTCATCGCCGGTCTCTTTCCGTGGAACATATGTGGGAGGAAAGAAGCAGGGATATTGGCATAATGACAATTCGGACGATGGTGGAGTCGAGTTAGGGAGTTGGATAGGGTCCGGTCATTACGACGAAAACGGTCAAAGGCAGGGCTCCTGGACATTTCGATTATTCCATTGCGGTGATCATGAGAGCACAAAATGGAGAGGAAGATACAAAGGCGACTATGTTGATGGAAAAAAGCATGGCAGATGGATCTTTAATCTATTTTCGGCAAATCCTCGCGAAGGGGCTTGCTACATCGAGAGATTCGATCGAGGGAAACGGATAGAAAGCGAGAAGAAGAAGATAAAGACATGTCGCCAGATGGATTGGTGAGGCAAACTGAGGCGTCGATGTCTTAGCGAAAGCCACAGACGCTAACCGTCAGTGAACCGAGAGCGACACGGTGATCGGAAGATATCGAAATTAGACGATCGGTACCATATTGGATGGATGGACTGATAATATGAAGGTACTTATGTCAACGGCGGTGGGGACGGCCGGTGGGTCTTCCGTGGCTCAATGGGGACTGTAATTGCGAAGCCCGTACGTCGACGGAAGAAAGGTCGGTAAGTGGGGTCTGGTGGCACTCGGACCGAATTGTCAAACAGGAACGCACGTATGCGGACCCAAGAGAGAGTTGGCAAATGGGCTGGCCGAGACTGTGCTGGTAACGTTAATCTCGAAGGAGGCACATTTCTGCACCATAACAAACATGGAAAACGGAAAGATTAGATCCAGACCCTCAAAGAAAGGCAGGTCACGTTATGGCGGCATCCTGTTACTTGTGCGCAAATGGTGTGTGCAATGCAATTGCAGGAGTAAGTGCTCGAGACCCTTTGGGTGCTTGCCAAAACTGTTCCATTTTTGCTTGTTCTGGTCATGCACATTTTGACTCGAGTTATCCGCGTTGGATCTGCGTAAGTTGTGACACCGCGCACCTAACCGGAGCTGGTATCGCGAGTAGTGGCATTGAGATAAGAGAATTGCCCCTAGCGTCGCATATCCCCAGTACTCTGATTGATCAAGGGAGCCGGTTCGGATCAGTTGACGTGTTTCTTGAACTGCGACCTTCTTACGTTAATCTAATGGCGGGCTGGGAATCTGTTTACGAAGTTGCTTCGGATCGCTTCACCGACCCGCGAACGTGTGAGTTCTGGCATGGCCTTTCCGAAGACGGTAGGAAACTCCTCGCTGCTGCTATTCACATAGTGAACCGACTTGACATCCCTGTCAATCAGCTTATAAAGACGCTACGGGAATTGATTCTTATGTGGCGTGTGGAGTAGGTATGTGTTTTACTATCAAGGTCAACGAGAGTGTACGGGCTTCGAAGGCAGCAGCCATAGCCCGTGATTGGTATCAACAGAACCCTGACGAAGAATACGTACGCCTAACCGTTGGTCACACCAGCCTTTCTTTTAAGGTAATTAGACGAGAAGGAGCTTCAGGAAAACAGGTTTGGGTCCAACCAGGGACGTTTAATTTGAAGCGATGTGATTGTAAACCCGTCAAGATCGAACCGATAAGCAAAACCCAATTCAGATTTGACCGACTCTTCAAGACCCGTAGTGGGAAGCTCGACGGTTTCGGTTTATCGCTTATTTTGTTCGGCTTGATCATTAACCTTTCGTTTTTGCTGGGTGAGGTATTTTGTCCAATTTGGGTTGTTTCTTCGTCCTTGAAGACTCAGGTGACCAAGGTTGGATCAATTCTAATTGCAATCGGCACATTCGTCCACGTCATTCGCCGTGTTTGGTACATTAGTGAATAAGGCGAGCCGGAACATTCAAGTCCATTAAGGCCACATGTGATTCCGGTAGACCGAGCGAATATTCCTGACTGATGTTACTCCGATGGCGAGAAGGACTACGCCGGCCCCGGAATTCGCGCATGGTGCGCATCTCGTTTTTTCGAGGACAGAAATGGGAATGTGCGACTATGGGAGACAAACCATGCGATACATCATCGTAATCTTCGCCATTGCAATCCTGCTGGTTTCCTTCGCCGCCGCATCCGCCCAGCGCTTTGACACGGCTCAGCGAGCGCTCCCGCCGGAAATCCGTATTGATTCTCGCCTGGTACAGGTTGAACAAGCCGTACGGGATTCGAACCTGGTCCGCGCCCGGGCATTGTTGGAGGATGTTCTCCGACTGCGGGAGCAGCACCAGGTGGAATTGCCGCATTCGTTCCATTTCTGGTCTGCAAAGGTCGGGGATTCACCGGTGAAAGTGATTGCGTCCGCAACGGCGTATGTGACTGAGGCGGGCCGGGACGGGCGGTACTATTTTGAGGCACTCGAAATAATGAATGAGGCGACAAATACGATGTGCGAGGGGTGGAACACGGACGAATATTTCAAGGCGGTGTCTTTCGAAGACGTGACCATTTGCCTCGAGTTCGGGAAATCTCCGGCGGCGCGTAGCGAAGATAACGCGACCGTTTTGCATCGTGCTGCAGCTTTCAATGGGGAACCGCGGGTCATCCGGGCACTTATCGCAGCAGGAGGCGATATCAACGCGCTGGACGCCAATGATGAAACCCCGCTACATAGAGCCGCTGCTGCGAATACCAACACCGGCGTGGTCAGGTTCCTTGTCGAAGCAGGCGCCGACCCCATTGCTCGGGATAAAGATAACGAGACCCCGGTGTTTGAGGCTGTCCGGTCGAACCCGAATGCGGAGGTCGTCGGATACCTGCTCATGGCGAGTGGCTACACTGCAAGGGCGGCCGGGTGCAAGGCCTGGAACACAGATGAATACTTCAGGACCGTAACGCCTGAAGAGGTGACCACTTGCATTGACATTGGAGCCAACCCCACGGCACCAGACGGTGAAAAACGCTCGCCGTTGCACCGCGCGTCAAGACACGCCAACAATCCATGCGTCGTCGAGGTGCTTCTGAAGGCTGGAGGTGAACCAGACGAAAGGGATAAGGACGACTGGACCCCGTTGCATCTTGCGGCGGGAAACAACGAAAATCCGGCCGTGGTGGAAGTCCTGTTGAAGGCAGGAGCTGATCTCAACGCGAGAAATAGTGCTGATCTCACGTCATTGCATCTTGCTGCTGGATTGAATAGGAACCCCGCGGTCGTGGAGGTTTTGCTGGAGGGAGGGGCAGAACCAAACGCGATGGACAAGGCTAGACAAAAGCCCTTGCACCTTGCCGCCAAAGCAAATGCGAATCCTGACGTCGTCACGGTTCTGCTGAAGGCCGGCGCCGACCTGCAAGCTAAGGACAAAGACGAATGGACGTCAATGCACTTTGCGGCGTTGAACAAGAGTGCGACCGTCGCGAAGGTCCTACTGAAGGCAGGCGCCGACGTCAACGCGAGGGGTAACGATAGCCTGACGCCGTTGCATGTCGCAGCCGGACTCAACCGGAATCCGGACGTGGTAGAGGTCCTGCTGAAAGCCGGTGCTGAAATCAAGTCAAAGGACAAGAAAAAGCGAAGGCCCTTGCATATTGCCGCCGAAAAAAATGGGAATCCGGACGTCGTCACGATGTTGTTGAAGGCCGGCGCCGACCTGCAGGCTAAGGACAAAGACAAATGGATGCCACTCCACTTCGCGGCATTCAACAAGAACCCTGCCATCGCGAAAGTTCTGCTCAGTAACGTATCCGACCCCGAAAAATCGCTGAAGAAACGCACCAAAGACAACTTCATGCCCCTGCATTATGCGGCAGGGTTCAACGAGAATCCTGACGTTATCAGGGTCTTGCTCGATGCCGGAGCTGACTTAAATGCAACCGACCACAGACGACTGTCCCTAAGCAGTATCGCCTACATGTGGACGCCGCTACACTATGCAGCGAGGAACAATAACAATCCCGCCGTTCTGAAAGTATTGCTCGATGCGGGCGCCGATCCCAATCGGCGGTCGATTCACGGAACTGCCTTGCACCTGGCGGCAGTAAACACGGATAGTCCGGCCGTTCTCAAAGTTCTGCTCGATGCGGGCGCCGACCTGGAAGGTAAGTGGAAGGGTCTGGGCGACCATGAAAGGCCACTGCATCTCGCTGCCAGGCACGCCAGGAATCCGGCCGTAGTCAGGTTTCTTCTCAATGCCGGCGCCAACCTCCACCCAAGCGATAAAGACAAAAGAACGCCGATCCATTACGCAGCCTTGAACAAGAATCCGGAAATCACTCGGGTCCTGTTGGAGGCAGGTGCCGGCCACAGTCCGCGCGACAAGGATTCTCGCACGCCTATGGATATTGCTGAGGAAGAGCGCAATTTTCCAGTCACGGAATTACTTGCCGCAGCCGGCGCGGAACGTCCGGTGACGGCGTTGGCGTCCGATGAAAAGAAAGGAACCGATTGGACAAAACTGGCCGTCGGCGTGTTGGGCGGCGCCGCAATTGTGCACGCGGGCAAGGACTCGCCTTCTGAGATAACGGAACAGGCCCTGGCGGACTGGATAAACGTGATGACCGAGAGTGACCACTCCTCGGATGCGCCAACCGCCTTGGACGCAACGTCACCGCAATCCCAGGGCGAGCCCGCGCGGGATCAGATGCAGCAGGCGATACAAAACCTTGAGCGTATCTGCGGGGAAAAATACAGAAGCGGATTTGCGGCCAATGACCATGCGCGCTTCTATTGCCTTGCCGCGTTCAACGACCACTGCGCGCTAAAGAGAGCACAAACCGAAGAAGCCAAAGGCAAATTACGTGCGAGCCTGGCGCAGAACTGTAGTGTCCTGGTCGGTCAAGGCCTGTCAGGAAAGTGTACATACTGCCAATGAACGGAGTCACAGAAGCCGAGCCCGTCCCATGAGCACTAGTACCTATTGACGGCTAAAGGGCTTCGTATTCTGGATACAGCTTTTTCAGTTTGATGCGAGCATCTTCGGTCGTGAACCGCCAATTGACAGCCTTGCTTTTGTTGTTGCGATCGTTCGTCCAGGCGGAGACCTGCTCTTTGAGGGATTCGATATCGGGAATGCGTTCCTTCAAGCATTGGTTGCTCAAGACGCTCATTTCGATCTCGGCGATGTTGAGCCAACTCCCGTGTTTGGGCGTGTAGTGGATTTCGAGACGCCTGGCCAGACGACGCGCCTCTTCGGGTGAGAACGTCTTGTAAAGTGCCGCGGGCGTGTGCGTGTTGAGGTTATCACACACCAGGACGACGGTTTCCGCTTTTGGGTAGTCCGTATCCAGGAGATCCTTGATCTCTTGAGCCCAGTCTACTGCGGTCTTGCGGGGTCTGACACGGACCTTGCGCCAGCCCGAAAGCGGTTCGGCGAACATGAAGTTCACGGCGGTTCCGTTCCGTTCATACTCGTAGTCGTAACGTTCGGGTTGGCCCGGACGTGTTGCGACCACATCACGCGTCTCCTTGACCAACTGCACCGGGTGTTCGTCCATATTGACAACCGGCTTCTTGTCGTCGTAGGGCCGCTGATAGACGTCTAAGATGTCCTCCATCGCGGCGACAAACGCGGCGTTCTGCTCGGGCGGAATCACCCAGCACCTTCTCAGATGAGGCTTAAGTTTGTTTTTTTAAGCGTCCGTTGCACCGTTCGGTATGAGATGCTATCGACGATCTCCAACGCCACGAGCTCATCGGCCAACAGCTTCAGCGTCCACCGCTTACGTCCCTTTGGCGGTTCACTGCAAGCCAACGCGATCAATCGGGCTTCCTTCGCACCATCCAGCTTTCTGGGTGTGGGCGGATGCGCGCGCTTCTTTCGCTCGAGGGCCGAATCCAGGCCCTCCATCACAAATCGCTTCCGGATGCCCTCAACCGTTGACCGATTGCACGAAAAGGCCTCCGTGATCTGTCGATCCACCCACGCCGGACCCGCTGCATCCGCCTTGAGAAGCACGTGATTGTGCCTGCATCGACTCTTGATCTCATCTCGTGCTCTCCTCTCCACCCAATATACGACATCAATCTCGGAGGGGGAGCTGTCTCACTCTTTATTGGCACGCAGGGCTTCGCCATTTCAGTCGTTGTGAAGAAACTGGTTCTGCAACAGCAACAACAGATCGTCGGGGAAGTGGAGTCAAGGATGATGTGGAAGTGAAGTTGGTGGATTAACAAGTACTAATCCGAGTCGAAATCCGAGAGGCATTGGAAGTCGCCGAGACAACTGTTTAAGAAGCCACATGTGAGATCGAAAAAAATGTGACCCGGTGAGAACTTGGTTACAGGACAATAACAACAATTCGCAGAAAGCGAAACAGGAGCTGGGGAGATTTCAATCCCAATTTCAACAATTGTCGCCCAACGGCGAGAGGGAGGGATTGGAATTCAAATGTAAATCTAAAGCCGTTGGACGGACAAGGAGAAGACCATGCCTAGGCTCATCATAGGCCACGTTTCTGAGGAAGCTGCAACGATCTGGGTACGGGGCGACCGAAGATATCCCGTTGCGCATGTTCGTGTGTACGACAATGACGAGTCGCACAACATGACCGTGGGGCTTGAGGAGCGACATGGGTACACAGGTACAGTCGAAGTGAACGGTCTGAAAGCCAATCGAGAATATCAGTGCGAGGTGGCTTTCTCAACGCGAAGAGCTAGTCAGCGACACCTGTGGGTGGATTACGGACACTGTCGTGGGAAGTTTAGTACTGCACCTCCCGTAGACCAAGAGGTAGATTTCACGTTTCTTCTAGGTAGTTGTAACCTCCACTCGTTGGGCTTGATCTCGTCGCCTGATAGGGCCTTTGAGGAGCTGTTAGACAGATCCCGTCAGCATGACGTGAAATTCATGATACATTGTGGAGACCAGATCTACTACGATATCCCAATCCCGTACAACTCTCCAGACATAGAGAAATACCGGACCAAATATCTAGATGCCTGGGGTGACAGCAGGCCTACACGAAGATTCCTCACTCAACTTCCTCAGTATATGATTATGGACGACCATGAGATAACCAACGACTTCGCGAACGATTTCGATACTCCGACGGTATCTGCAACGCCGCAACAGTTCAAACTGATTAGCATGAAGGTTTATCGCGAATTTGTGCACATCCGTCATCCAAATCGGTACGGCAGTCAGGCATTGTATTACGACTTCTCCTACGGAAGCACGCGATTTTTTGTTATGGACGTTCGCACTGAACGACTCGGACATACGGAAGGAGAAACCCAGATCATCGGAAACGATCAAATGACTCGCTTCAAGCAATGGCTGCAACGCTACAAACACGATCTCAAGTTTGTTGTGACTAGCGTGCCATTCGTCGTTGATATCAAGAACGGTAAAGACAAGTGGTGCGCAACAGAGTTTAAGAAGCAGCGCGACGAAGTAGTTGAATTCGTCGCGTCGAATAGTATTACCCGTATCGTTTTTCTCACTGGTGATATGCACAGTTCCTGCCACGCGACTATGTCTATCAATCGGGCGTCCGGTAGCACGCTCCTGCACGAGCTGATGTCAAGTCCCATAAACCAACTTGACAAGTCAGCTTTCGATAAGTACAAGGCCAAAGCAACTCACGAGACAGATGGTGGAATCTCATATGACTGCAGAGTGAGAAGGTGCGAGCACTACACTGGGCACTCGAATGCTATGCTTGTGTCCGTCAATGGAAGACAGATCTCTTGGAAGATATTTAGGACGAAGAAGACTGAAATGGGCATAGTCGGGCAGTTTACTGCTTAGCTCGTGTTAGCGACAATTCGCACTACTTGGAGTTGACCTGATTTGGTGGACACCCATCTTCCTGTTGTTTTGATTACAAGAAAGGAGATTCACCATGCCTAGATCCGTACTGCCATTGCGCCCGAATTCGGGCAACACATAGTGGATTTGGTGCAATTTGTACGCACGCCGAGAAAGACGGCGAAGGTGTTCGAGCCCTTCGAGGCGACGATCCGGAACTGGGTGGCTGTTGATCCAGAATAAGTCCAAGGCGTGCTGAGATCGGATGGTGTGTTCCCAAAACATGGGTCCGGAAATCTTAACCGATCCTAATCTTGGCCTCGGTCCCACCGACTTGAGTTCACGCGGGCCTAAGCGCCGCCGTTCGTGAGCCAATTTGGATCATATGGGCTATTCGTCTCGGTGACGGCGGCATCCTGTCACCGCGCTCGTGATGCCGTCGTGAAATTTACCACATTTACCGGATCCAATACACAACAACCGTCGCCTGGTTTATTTCGAAATATCCCATAGGGTCGTCGATTCTTGGCCGGCAATGTAATCGTTGGCACCCCGAATCAGGCCTAAAACTCGATCCAAATGGCAATTTACCCTGGAGTCAAGAAACACTGCTTCTTGCCACGGTGCATTCGGTGACGTGATAAAAGCTGGGTTTGAGGAAGGGAGCGGCGCCATGTCTGTATCGACAAGTCATTCCACGATTTCGGGTATCACTTGCATTCTCTTAGTCATCTTGTTCGGCATCCTTTCTATCGCATCAGCCCAGCGCGTCGACCCAGGTCAGCGACCGCTCCCGCCGGACAATCACGGCGGACGCATATCTGCTGCAGGTTGAGCAGGCCGTACACGACGGCGATCTTGACCGAGGCAGGACCGTGATTCACAAGATTCGCACCTTGCGCAACCAGCACGAATTGGACCTGGAGGTTGAGTTCAACTTCAGGATTGCGCGTGCAGCGGGCGCTCTCGGCATGTCGCAGGTGGCGTTCGAATCCGTCGTGAAGTACCTGGCTGCGGCTGGACGCGAGGGCCAGTTCCATGGCGAGGCCCTCGCGCTGATGAACAAGTCGACGGCCAGGTCGTCGCGAGGCTATGTATTAGCGGAGCTATCCCCCGACATCATCGCGGACGCCAAACTCTCGGACGCGGAGCATGCGATTCGAGACGGCGACCTCGACCGAGCGCGAACCGCAATTCAAGACATCCAGAAGCTGAAGGAAAAGCACGAACTGGACCTTCCCAATGCATTTCACTTCAGGTTGGCGCACGCAGCGAATTCTGTGGACATGCCCGAACAAGCGCTTGAGTCGGTGATGAGGTACCTGGCGGTATCAGGACGCGGGGGTCAGCACTACGTCGAGGCCCTGGAGGTGATGAACCGGGCACAGTTCGCGGTGAGTTGCAGGGGGTGGGAGACCGACGAATATTTCAAGACCGCGACCCTTGATGCGGTCAGGGCCTGTCATGACACGGGTATCGACGCGAAAGTGAAGGACGATTCCGGCGTTACGCCTCTGCAGAGCGGTGAGATACTCTGAAGACTCGGATGTCATTACGCCCCTTCGGAACGCGTCGAGTCGCTAGAGTGTAAGATTCATGCTGCTTGATCCAACCAAATGCCGACCTATCGGGCTTAAAATAACGATCCCGCCAACGACTCCACGGTCGGACTCGCCACCGGTCGGGATGCAGGGTTCGATCATCATCAGCGAAGACGGCCGGTCCGTGATGAATGTATCTCATTACCGGTTCAGCACAGTATACCCTCTTGAATGCCCTGCTTGTTGCGGAAGTTTGAAGTTATGCGCTCGATGCAGCTGAAGCTCTCTCAAATGGCGTCCATTCGGGACCGTGTATGAGTGGAGCACTTATTCAGTATCACATAGCCGCAAATATGTCGCCCACCCGTAGATTTCCCGTAAGCGCAACGATGTCCGGGCAAATGGTTGAAGAAGTCTAAAGGAGTTAACCATGCGTAGGCCGATCCGAGTCTTTGTATTTCTATGCGTTACAGCGTTTTCCACTGCCGTATGTCTGTCTGTCGTACAAGCCTCGATCGATTTACCGCCGGAGATGATGGCGGACAAACATCTGATCAAGGCGGAGCAATTGCATGCAAAAGAGGACTATGCAGGGGCTCTCGAAGTGATGGATAAGATCATCGCCCTGCAAAAGGACGACGAATTCAAATTGCCTGCCGGCTTTCACTTCAAGTATGCGCGCGCAGCCCTCTCCGCGGGTTCGGTCAAGATCGCATTGAAATCGATTGACAAATACCTATCAGAAACGGGGAGAGAGGGTGAGTTCTACAGGGACGCGTTAGCGTTATTGCTTGAGGTTGAAGAAACGCAGATCAGTGCCGAGGAATTGTGCACCGGCAAGCCGGAGGGTGCCGTGTGTTGGAAGGAATTGGCCAACCATCCCCAATGCTATATCTGGGACGGTTATTACTACGAGGACCAGACGGTGACCTGGTCTGGAAAGCGTTTCGGTAGTCTTGCGCACGGCGACGGGACGCTGATCTGGACCAGAGGCGACGAAAGACACTCGGAGACGGGTCGCCTCGCGAGGGGGAAAAAGGAAGGCCGTTGGGTGGAGCGAATGAGAGGTGCATCGGGTGAAGGTCCGTATGTGGACGGTGTGCCCCACGGGCATTGGGTTATACGATGGGATCGTGGCGAAAAAGAAAAACGCAGTTGGGTGGCAGGGAAAAAAGAAGGCAGGTGGTTGAGTTTTAATCCGCATAGGCCGCGAGGAGAAACATGCAAGTCTGCTATATTTCGAGACGGTGATCAGGTAACTGAGTGGAATAACGTAAGTGATTCAATGTGTGATTTTTAGCCGAATCATGTGCAATATCGGAGCGAGCGTGACGGTCCTGCGGAAGTTTAAGTACACGGCCTCACGGACTGGGCCATGGTGATGGCGGGCGGGGAACCTTCAGCGGAAACGCCGGCGACGCCCGCGGGGGACCCGATGCAGCAGGCGCTGCAGAATTTGGAGGCCGTCTGCGGGGAGAGATGCCGGAGCGGATTCGGGCCCATTGACCATGCCCGTTTCTACTGCTTGCTCGCGTTCGGCGACTGCTGCGCGCTCAAACAAGCGCCGAATGAAAAAGCCAGGACGAAACTGCGCGTCTGGCTGGCGCAAAACTGCGACGCCCCCGCCTTGTCTACGGTAATCACCCATTAAAACACCGATGAAGCAGACCAACGCCGTTTGAATTCGCTATTCTGACCTGGATTCCGCCTGGCGACGCGATAGTGTGTTGCACAGCTACATAATGTCTGGTTGGTTACGCAAGCCGTGCGCCTGGAAGGATGTCAGGCGCCTGGCTTGAGGGGCAATGACTCCGTTCACACAGTACCAGGCAATGGGAACCGCCGACGGCGCTTCCCCCCACACTCAGGGAGGCACGAATTGATATGCAAGTAGACTCTCCGTTGACGAAAGCAGCGCGACGAATCCTGAGCCGGTTTGTAATGCTGATGTTTGTATTCCTGACGGGCTGCGCCCGGGACTCGGGAGATGCGCAGCGAAAGACCATCCCGCCGGAACTCGCGGAGATCGTGAGTGCCATTACGTCAGGAACCGTGGCATCCGGCGATGCGATTGTCGTCCGATTCGTGGAACCGGTCATCGAGCCAGGTCTTGTCGGCCACGCACTGAAGGAGCAGGTGTTCACATTTGCCCCTCACATTAGCGGCATTACGAGCTGGGAAACGACTCGGGAACTGTCCTTCCGTCCCAATCGCCCGATGAAACGACGCCAGTCCTACCAGGCCGAGTTGAAGCTTGCGGCGCTCCGGCCCGCGTTTGCCCGCCTGGAACCCCTGCGTTTCACCTTTGACGTCGCGGGTCGTGAGATCCGTTCACTTGAAGGCGATTTCGAGCTCAGAGTCGACAACGATCCGCGTTATCTGATCTACCGGGGTCGTCTGGTGCTGACTGAACACGCCGACTTGCAGACGGTAATTGACGCGGCAACGCTCAGGTATGGAAACACGCGATTGTCCATGACCTGGCAGGCTGACGCTTCCGGCAGGGACTTTACTTTTGCCAGTTCCGTTATTGAAAGGGACGAGAAATCGAAAGATTTCACGCTGATCGTGGACGATGCACTACTCGAACTCTCCGAACCGTACCGGAAGTACATAACCCTTGCGCCACTTCAGGATATGGCGGTGGTGGAAGTCAAGAGAGACGAAGAAGGCGCAAGACGTCGTCTCATCCTTGTTTTTTCCGACGAGCTGGACGCACGACACCCGATCGAGGGTCTGGTTCAGATGCAACCGCAAATGCAGGTTCGCTTGACGGTCTCCGGCAAGCAGATCTTCGTCGACGGGGATTTCATACACGGCTGGTCCTATTATGTGGCCCTCCATCCGGGCATTCGCAGCAGATGGGGCACGCGCACAAAGAAAGTCATACACGAGAAGGTTAGTTTCGCAGACCGGAAACCTCAGTTACGTTTCGCCCGGGACGGGGTCTTCCTGGCATCGTCCAGAAAAAAACGGCTTCGGTTTGCAACCCTCAATCTGAAAAGAGCCTTCGTCGAAGTGAAGAAAGTCTTCGACTCGAACCTGGGGCAGTTTTTGCAGACCGAGCGCCTCGACAGCGGCAGAGAACGACGCCATTCGTTCCAGGACCAAAATGTGCGGCGGGTCGGCGTGCGAGTCGCCAGCGACACGCTCGAGATATCTGAGAAACGAAACATCTGGCTGGAACACGAACTGGATCTTGGAGCGCTGATCGCCGACAATGAAAGGGGCCTCTTTCTTGTCCAGCTCAGCTTTGAAAGACCGGACATGCTCTATCGGCCCTCGGCCTATGACCGCAGGGGGTCCTATTCCTATGGTTCCAATCCGGAACACTACAGCTATATCGAGGCTCATGGTCGGGTGTATAAGCCACTGATAATCAGTGACGTCGGATTGACCTACAAGCGCGGTGAGGATCTTCAGATCGTGTACGCCACTCACGTCAAGGATGCCCGGCCGCTGTCCGGCGTCCGGATCAACTTGCGTACCTATCAGAACCAGATCGCGGCAAGCGACACGACTGACGCTCGGGGCGTGGCACGTTTTAAAGATGTTGAGGAGGGTGTCTTCTACGTGGAAGCCGAATATCGCGGGCAACGCAGCCTTATCGAGCCCGGCAATACCGCCATGGCCTGGAATATGTCCACCTTTGACGTTGGCGGCGTGAAATCGCTTCGCGGCGGTACTCGCGCGTTCGTCTACACGGAACGAGGCGTGTATCGTCCCGGTGACGAAATTAACGTATCGGTCATCGCCCGCCATCAGGACAACACCTTCCCCGATGACCATCCAGCCACCTGCAGGATATTCAACCCGAGAGATCAGCTTGTCTTCGAGCAGGTCCAACTGGAAAGCCGTGAGGGACTTTACACCTTTGTCTTTGCCACCCGGCCTGAAGATCCAACGGGTAACTGGCGCGCTCGACTCCGGATCGGCGACAGCACCTTCGACCACGTACTGAAGGTTGAGACGGTTGTGCCATCTCGCATCAAGACGAAGATCACGCCTGTCAAAGAGCGCCTGGTTCCGGAGGACGAATTCCTCATCGCCGATTTTCAAAGTGCCTACCTGTTCGGCAGCCCCGCCTCCGAACTGGAAACCGAAATTAGCGTCTCTCTGCAAGACGCAGTCAGAAAGTTTCCGCAATACCCGTCATTCAGTTTCAACAACGCGCTGATTGACTATCAGCCCGTGGACGCGGTCCTGTTCAAGGGCCGACTCGACGCCGAAGGCAGCGTGCACGTGGAATGGCCCCTCCCCCCTCTTGTAAATGTACCCTCGGCGCTCCAGGCGGTGATCACGGCCGAAGTTATGGAAAAAGGGGGCCGCCCAAACATCCAGCGTCGCCACCTCACGGTTGACCCGTACGATCACTACGTGGGACTGCGGCAACCCGAGTTTGACTATGGCCATTCCCGGGTCGGCGTACCGATACGCATTCCCGTGATCGTGACGGATGTTCATGGCAATCCCGTCGCCGGTCGGGATCTTCGATACCGCGTTTATCGGGGAATAACGCACTGGTGGTGGGAATACGAGAACCGCGAAGCCTTCCGACGGCGATACAAGAGCGACCGACGCACCGAACTCGTTTTGGAGGAGCGGGTCGTCTCGACGCACGAACCTATTGATCTGCTGCTTAAACCTGAGGATGAGGGAGAATATCTCATTGAAGTCACAGACGGTGACGAAGGCCATACAGCATCCTGTTTAATTCGTGCATTTCCCTGGGGACGTTCGCTTGCGGGTAAGGGCAGTGAGGCCACGCTGGTGATGAAGTCCGACCGGAAGAGCTACCGCGTTGGAGAAAGGGCGCGAATCCGCTTTCCCGTGCCGAAGAAGGGCTCGGTCCTCTTCTCCATCGAACAGGGCAGGCGGGTCCTGGATTCCCGCTGGCACTTCCTGGACGGCGCGCGCGAGGAAGCCGATATATCGTTCCCCGTGACCGCCGAGATGGTCCCAACAGCCTACGCGTCCGTATCCCTGATCCAGCCTCACGGCCAGGCCGACAATGACCGGCCCATACGTCTGTTCGGCACGCTGCCGATCCCGGTCTTTGACGTCGATACGCACCTGGACTTTGACGTCGACTTGCCTGAGACGCTGCGTCCTGGCGAACGCTTTGAAGTAGGGGTAAAAAGCAGCATCGCCGATTCGGTCGAGTTCACCATTGCCATCGTCGACGAGGGTCTGTTGTCCCTGACCGACTTCCCCACGCCGGACCCGCGGGGGTTCTTTTTTCAGAAGCAAAGCCTGCAGGTGCGCACGTTCGACCTGTTTTCACACGTCATCGGCGTGCCCAAAGGCGACCCATTCAAGACCTTTTCCATCGGCGGCGGTTTTGCTGCAGAAGAGCCTGTACCTTACGGCAAGCGACGCCGGTTTCCACCCGTGTCCATGTTCGCCGGTCCACTGAGCACCGACGCATCGGGCCATGCGCGTGTGGCATTCACGATGCCGAACTACGTGGGTGCGGTGCGGACGATGGTCGTTGGCGCAAGGGGCAAGAGCTTCGGCCACGCGGAAAGGACAACCGAGGTCAAGAACGACCTTATGGTCGTCTCGAGCCTGCCGCGGGTCATCGGCCCGGGAGACCGGATTCAGGTACCAGCCACCGCTTATGCCTTGGCCGACAGTATCGGTCGCGTCGATGTGTCCATCAACGTGTGGGGACCGCTTACAATTCTGGGCGAAGCTCGCCATGGGGTCGACTTTAGCGGTGGAGGGGAGCGTGACGTTGTCTTTGAGATTCAGGCTGACGACGCTGTGGGGCCGGCGACAATCGTGGTCGAGGCCGTAGCTGCCGGGGCGCGGGCCACTCGGGAAACCCATCTTGAGGTCCGTCCCTCTTCAGCGCCATTGTACGAGAGTCGAGAGCAAGAGATCGTCCCGGGAGGGTCGGTGTCGTTCGCCGTTCCGGACAGAGGGCTTCCCGGCACGAACAGGGCCTGGATCAGTGTGCGCCGCCGCCCGGATTTCAACTTTGAAAACCAGATGCATCGCCTGGTGCGTTATCCGTACGGATGCGTTGAGCAAACCGTCTCTGCCGTCTTTCCTCAGCTCTACCTCAAGGATCTGGTGGACCTGCCGCTCGAAAAGCGTAAGGCAGTTGCGGCCGAAATTGACGAGCGAATCAACGCCGCCATCAACCGGTTGCGAAGGTTCAGCCTGCCGGATGGTTCCTTCAGCCTGTGGCCGGGCCACCGCTATACCTCAGTCTGGGGCAGCGTGTACGCCGGTCATTTCCTGATCGAAGCACGCAAATTGGGTTACCATGTACCTGAAGATCTGTACGAGAGCTGGCTTCGCTACCAGCAATCCCAAAGCGCATCGACCGGCGACCCGCTGAAAGTGCGCGCGTACCGGGTTTATCTGCTGGCATTGGCCGGCAATCCCGCCCACAGCGCGATGAATCTGCTCAAAGAGAACGATCTGCTAAATATGGAGAATTCGGACAGGTGGCTATTGGCCACCGCCTACTTGCATGCTGGAACCCAACGTACAGCCAGGGAAATCGCGGGAAGTACGGGACTCACGGTCGAAGAGTACAGCGAGTTCGCCGGAACCTACGGGTCTGACCTGCGAGACAGGGCACTCATCCTGGAGAATCTGGTTGCCTTAAAGCGCTGGAGCATGGCCGACTCGCTCGCCAAAGACGTAGCCCGAGCCGTAAAGGCCGACTGGCATTCCACCCAGACGACCGGTGTCGCGCTGCTGGCCCTGGGCAAGTACGTAATCGCCCTGCAACAGGGCAACGGCACACCTGCTTCACTCACAGGCCACGTCCGTTTGCCCGAAGGCGGCACGGCGCCTTTCGATTTCGAGGGACTGGGTTTCCGGTGGGAGCTCGCCAGCGGTTTCGGCGAAGAGGTTCAGGTGCACCTGAAGGCAACCAATACCGTGTCAAGGGCCTTCGTCTCCCTCGACTGGGAAGGGGTTCCACTGCAGGATTCTGGACAGGACGAAGCGCAACATATCGGTCTCAGCGTAGATTGGCTCGATGAAGACGGAACGCGTATCGATCCTGGATCGCTGGCCCAGGGCGCCACATTCTGGGGCCACTTCCGCGTTGAAAACGAATCCGGTGAAGGCCGCCTCGATGAGGTCGCCCTTACGCAGCTGTTACCGGCGGGATGGGAGATCGATAACACGCGGTTGGCGACGGAAGCCCGTCCGGAATGGATGGATCAGTGGCGCCTCAACGTCGAAGATTACCTCGATGTTCGCGACGACCGCGTCAACTGGTTCTTCGACTTGCCTCGCCGAGGCGTTCCCCTCGACTTCGTTGTCAAGCTCAATGCGGTGACCCGAGGGTCGTTCACCTTGCCGCCCACACACGTCGAAGCCATGTATAACCGGGACTTCCGCGCTCGCAGGGCCGGCGGCGCCGTCGTTGTAACGCACAGGTAACGGTATCACCTCCGTACGGAAACGTCATGGCCTTCAAAACGCGCATGTTGTATTTCGTCTACACCGCGACGGCATGTACGGCAGTGTATTTCCTGGTTCCTCCGCCGCGTCCGTTGTTCGAGCCGGACTACAGCACCCTGGTTCTGGACCGGAACGGACAGCTACTACGGGCATTTCTCAACGGCCGCCAGCAGTGGTGCTTCCCTCCGGACTCCAGCCTGCCGATTCCCGTCAAACTGCGTGCGGCCGTGCTTCACTTCGAGGACAGGCGCTTCGACAGCCATCCGGGCGTCGACCCGTTCGCGCTCGCCCGTGCCGTCTATCAAAACACCGTGGCGTGGTCGGTCAAGAGCGGCGCCAGTACACTTACCATGCAGGTCGCCCGGCTGATGCGGCCCAAACCACGCACCTATGTCAACAAAGCGCTCGAGACGCTGCTGGCCCTCAAGATCGAACGGTACCGCACCAAAGACGAGATATTGCGTCTCTACCTGGATCACGCGCCGTACGGCGGCAACATCGTGGGCTACCAAGCCGCGACACGCAGGTACTTCCGCAAACCGCCGGATGAACTGACCTGGAGCGAGGCCGCTGCGCTAGCCGTGCTGCCCAACGCACCCGGTCTCGTTTCTCCTACCGCCGATCCCCGGAGGCTGTTGAAAAAGCGCAACCGGCTACTCGCAGAACTCCAAAGCGCCGGCTATTTCGACACCGAGACCCTCAACCTCGCCCGGGCCGAACCGGTGCCGACTCGTGTCCACGCGTTTTCAGTGTTGGCGCCGCACCTGTGCCGTCTTGTCAAGAGAGACCATCCGGGCCGCCGAATCACAACGACCATCGACGCGGAACTGCAGCGCGGGCTCGAAGCGACCGTCGACAGATACCTGGAGGGCCTTGAACACCTCGGCATTGGCAATGGCGCCGCGCTGCTTGCTGAGACCGGCAGCGGCAACGTTCGGGCGTACGTGGGATCGCGGGGCTTCTTTAGCGCTGAACACGAGGGACAGGTGGACGGCGTAATCGCGCCGCGTTCTTCAGGATCGCTGCTAAAGCCCTTTCTCTACGCGCGCAGCATCGACGAGGGCCTTATTCTTCCTCAGACCCTGGTCAAGGACGTACCCACCTTCTTTCGTGGCTTTTCTCCGAGCAACGCGGATGAAGCCTACGAAGGCCTGGTTCGTGCTGATGATGCCCTTGTGAAATCGCTCAACGTACCGGCCGTACGTCTCTTGCGGCGCTACGGGGTGTTCAATTTCCACCGCTTCCTCCACGACGCGGGCTTATCGACACTCGTACGCCGGGCCGACGATTACGGCCTTCCCCTCATTCTGGGCGGCGCCGAAGTCACACTTTGGGATATGGCCAGGCTCTTCCGGAGTCTCGGTCGGGGCGGTCGGAATGAGTCCCTGCGATACCTGCAGGAGCAGAAACCGGTTACGCCACCCGCATCCCTCTTTAGCGAAGGTGCCGCATTTTTAGCACTTGAGGCACTGCGAAAGGTGCGGCGCCCCGGAGTTGAGTATTACTGGCGGCATTACAGGGAACAATGGCCGCTTGCATGGAAGACCGGAACCAGCTACGGCCGGCGCGACGCGTGGGCGCTCGGCGTGAATCCCCAATGGACTATCGCCGTCTGGGTTGGCAACTTCTCTGGAGAGGGAAATCCAGCCATGAGCGGCGCGCAAACCGCCGGTCCATTGCTCTTCGACATTTTCAACCGCGTGCCTAAAGACCTCGATCGGGCCTGGTTTGCGCGGCCGGACGCCGAACTGTCTACCGTGACGCTCTGTGTTGACAGTGGCAGGCCCGTCAACCCCTATTGCTCCCGGCCAATACAAGCTCGAGCGACCCGGCACGGGCGGCCAATGGAGCGCTGTTCGTATCATCGCAGCATTGTGCTTAACCGAATTGGAAACCGTCAGGTGTGTTCGTTGTGCTGGAAGCAGGGCGACTACAAACTGGCTCGACAAACGGTCTATCCTTCAGACGTCGTGCAATATCTGCGGGCACGGGGTCAAGTACTTCAAGATCCCCCGCCCCACAATGCGAACTGCCCCGGGCAGCCAGCGACCAGACCCCTTCAACTGGTGTATCCAACGTCTGACTCACGTCTTCAGGTTGGTCGGGATCTTAATGGGGTCCGGCAGAAAATCGTGCTGCGGGCGGCTCATACCGACCGGAAGCGTGTGATATTTTGGTATGTCAATAGCCGGTACCTGGGCCGTACCGTAGACCGCCACCGCCTCCCGGTGGCGCTGGCGCCGGGCGTACAGGACCTGGAGGTAGTTGATTCCCGCGGCGTTCGCGACGGTGTTCGGTTCTACGTTGCACGATAGCGAGTTAGCCATCATGCACACTCTCAGATGGGAACCCTTCCCTGAGCGAAGACACCGGAAATTCAGTGCGGCGTGTCAGATCTTTGTCATTCCGCGACGACTACCACTAAGCCGCCGGAATGGCCGAAGGCCGCCGCCCTTTTGGGTGTGCCGTACGGCGCCGTGTGATTGCGCGCATGGCTGGCACGTACGCTCGCAGGTTGCGGAACAGGCCCTTTCGGACTGCCTGAACGTGACGGCAGGAGGGGATCATCCAGCATGAACGCCGGCGACTTCCGGCGCGCCGTCGCAGTCGCAGGCGACGCCCTCGGTGGACCGGATGCAAAAGGCACTCCAGAATATGGAGGCCGTCTGCGGCGAGAGATACCGGAGTGGATTTGCGGTCAATGACCATGCGCAGTTCTATCGTCTGGCCGCGTTCGGGGGCTGCTGCGCGCTTAAAAAAGTGCAGAATGAGGAAGCGAGGACGAAATTACGCGCCAGGCTCGCACAGAACTGTGGCGTGTTGAGGAACGCCGGCGTGGCGGGAAAGTGTTCGTACTGTCGATAATCGTGGATTCCGTCCTGTTGGCGAGACCGCCAGGCAGTTGATGTGTCCGCGCACAAGTTCGTCGTCGGCAACCACGGCTTACATTGGCGTGAAGGTCACCGACGCGCTGGTGAAGTAGATCTCTGTCTTGGACTCGAAGCCCGAATCGACGCCCAAACACAGCCAGGCGCGGCCGTCCGGAGGGATCGAGACCGGGGCGGGAGTCGTTCGGGGAGGGTAGGACTTACGTTCCCACCGGCTCGGCTGCTCACAGCTTCGGGAGTTGGCGACGTTGCCTAGCACCACGACCTGATCGCCGCCGGACGACTGGTTTCCGATGTCGATGTTCATCCTGAGGTAAGAGCCGCTGAGGACAGCGAGCGGTTCCGTTGCCGTCACACCGGCTTTGATCCAGACGCTTTCGCCCGGTGCGCCGCCGACGCCGACGCAGCCTGCGGGCGTTTTGGTTGCGATTTCGAGGCTGACGGTGACGCCGTATGTCTGTCCGGGCGACAGGCCTTCGATCGGTCCCTTGAAGAACATGAACAGATCGTCGCTGCGGTTGACTCCCGAAATGTAGAGCGCCGAACGGGAATCCAGCGGAGAAGGGAGCGGCCGGTGTTCGGAGGTCAGTTCAAATATATCCTCGCGTGCCGGAGGGTAATCGGCGAAGCCGGCAACGAATCCCTGGGGACCGCGATTGAAATCGAAGGTGAATTCAAGCACGTCCGACGGACCGTTCGGATCCCCAGAGCAACCGCCGTTGAATAAGGCGATCAGCAGCACGAGTGAGATCGCACTGGACCGCAAGTAGCGCATTGTGGAGGAAGTCGTTGTGGACGACTCAGACACGTGTACTGAATCCCTCTGCAGACATCCGGGATTAACGTCTGCATCGTGCGCGAAAGTGTTGCGGAAAGGTGCCAAGGACAACACCCTGCCGACGTAGATGTCAGCAGGGCGTTTTTGTATGCGGTTTATTTTTGGTGACCCCGAGGGGAGTCGAACCCCCGTTTCCAGGGTGAGAACCTGGTGTCCTAGGCCACTGAACGACGGGGTCACCTTGTCAGAGCGGGCGAAATCTACCCAAATTGGCCCGTTTTGTCAAGAGATTACGGTTTTTCGCAGGTTCATTTGCGACCAGGATCACTTCCCAGGAATTGTCAATCGAATCGACCGGATCTCCGTAATGGGGGATGTGCATCGAACCTGAAGATTTGCAGTGGAGCAGTTGGACCGATCGACGTTCCTGGGAGCGAGGGCATCCTGCCCTCGAAGGCTGAATCGCGAGGCTTTGGCGCCGGCATTTTCAATATGATTTCGAATGCAAAGAAAACAATATGCCCTTGATTGAAGTAGTGATTGGTGACACGAAGTTCGAGGGCAGGATGCCCTCGCTCCGGAAATGGGTGGATCATGCCTTGGAAGTGGGCAGATAACCTTCGGTCGCAGGACGCTCGTTTTCAGTGTGGCGGCCTACTAAACCGTGGCTATTCGCGTATCGAAGTCAGTCTCTCGGCGGCACGGCGCAAAGGAAGCTCAGGGGTTCGTCGCCGGTGTTTTCGAACTGATGCTGCTCGTTCGGAGGAATGTAGACGACGTCGCCGGGGCCGATGTCGAAGACCTCCCATCCCATCAGCAGACGGGCGGTGCCCTGGAGGACGTAGACGCCGTGGTCGTGGTCGTGGCGGTCGAACGAGGTCTGCCCGCCGGGCGCGACTTCGTAGTACCGCATGCCGAAGTTCACGGCCCCATCCCGCTTGCCGATGACGACCTGTTTACTGCCGCCCACCGCGCCGCCCCTGTCGTAGGTCTCGACTTCGACGCCTTCCCAGGCGTAGTTGCCTCGCTCGCCTGTAAACCGGTGTATAACGCCCATGGAAACCCTTCAGAATACGCCGTCCCCTGCGTTTACATGAAGTTCCTGACGCCGCTGCCGTGGAGCTCGGAGATTCGGGCGGCGGTCTCTTCGTCGAAGCCCACCTGCACCAGTTCCTGAATACGTTTGTTGTGCATTGTACTGTAGAGGTCGCGCACCAGGGAACGGCCCTTCTCGATCTGATCGGGCGAGGACCCGCCGCCCGCGAGGATCATCATCGCATTCAGCACGAAGGGGCTGGCGCCCGATACCTGCTGCAGGAAGGCGGTACGTTTTTCGGCGGCCTGTGCGAGCCGGCTGATGACCTCCGGCCGCTGCTGGACGTGATATCCGATGTGGGAGAGGCCGTAGCCGACGTGGCGGCCCTCGTCCTGCCGGGCGAGTTTGAAGACCCGCGCGGTAACGGGGTCCGGCGACACCTCCTCCAGAAACCTGAGCAGTTCCATGAACGTGCCTTCGCCCAGGACGTGGAGGAGGAACGAGGCGTCCGTGAAGTCCTCCTGGGCGAGCAGGCTCTGCAGGGACCATTCCGTGGCCGAGGAGACGTACTGCAGCCCGCCGCCGTTGGCCAGCGCGCGCTTGGTGAAGACTTCCACGTGCCTGGCCTCGTCCATCACCTGGCTGGAGAGAAACAGGATGACTTCGGAAAAACACGGGTCGATGCGGCCGATGAACTTGGCGGGCAGGTACAGGGCCAGGTACTCGTTCTGGATCATGAACGTGCACACCTGGCAGACCGCGCGTTCCAGGTCATCCTCGAGCTCGGGCAGGTCGCGCCAGGGGATGTCCGTCGTTGCGTTCCACTGGCCCTGTTTGGCCTGTTCGACCAGTTCGGCGATGTTCTCGGCCCAGACCTCGGTCTTCTGAACGATGCCGAAGTCGAATTCTGGGGTCTTCGGGTCAACGACCGATCCGCGCTGCGCCAGGCCGTGGTTGGGCGGCGCCAGGTCCGGAACGGCGCCCGGCCTGCCCACGAGACAGTCCGGGAGGAAAATGCCCCGGCCCTCGCGCGGCGGTACCCTGATGCCCCAGTCGGGATCGCCCCAGGAGGACGTGTCGGGGAGATTCTGATCCATCTACAGCCCCTCCTCTTCAGTGCGGCCGTGCCGTCATTCATTGTCCGTTGTTGAGTACAACCTTTACGAAGTCGCCGAAGTCGGTCGTGTCGAAGGTCCTGAAGGAAGTCAACATCGATGGCGTCCACTCGTCGTGCCAGATCCAGGCGGTCCATCCGATATTCCGGGTCTCGCAGAAGTCGACCAGCGGCATGGCGTATTCCTGCCTGATTCTTCCGGGGTCTTCCGAATGACCGTAGCCCCATTCACCCAGGAAGACCGCTTCGGTTTTATCCAGGTTGAAGAGAACGCCCTTCCACGCTTCGCCTTTCCAGGGGTAAGGATGGGTTTCGTACACGACGTTGGGACGGTCCACGGGGTCGTCCAGGGCGCCGCTGAGGTCGTACCCCCAGTCGATGCCCGAAACGAGGACGAGCGCCCGGGGATCCACGTCGTGGATGACGTCCACGAGCGATTCGGCGACCGGGCGCCACGCATTCCATGTGATGAACGCGGGTTCGTTGAACGTGCCGTAGATGACGTGCGGCAGATCGCGGTACCTCCGGACGATTGAATCGAGCGCCTCCATCGCCAGCGACAGGTCGGGGTTGTACGGATTTCCACGCCAGGGGTGTACGTACCCCCATTCGGGGTGTTCCGTCTGACCCGTGAGCGGGTTCCCGTGCGCGTGCCAGCCAAGAAAGATATAGACGCCGCGCCGCTGTCCCCAGTCCACGATCGGATCCACGAAAGCGGGGAGGTAGTCCCGGTACCGATCCCAGAGGTCCGGATGAATGGGGACCCGGATGACGTCCACGTTCCAGTCGTTTGCCAGGACGTCGAGGGATTCCATTCCGCGGCGGGTTGAGGCGTGCAGGAAGAACGGATCGATCACGGCCACGCCGCGCAGCACCGCGTCCACGTTCTGGCCGTATACGTCCGCAAACGCCAGAAAGTCGGCGAAATCCACGCTGCCGCTGTCGTCGAGATCGTATTCGACCCTGGACGAACCGTAGGCTTCCGCAAAAAGAAGAAAGTCCGAAAGGTCCACCTTCCCGCCGCCGTCGAAGTCCGCGTCGGCGGCGGTTGCGCTGACGATTCTGTGTCCGTCGACCCGCAGTCTCGACAGGTTCTCCGCGGCGCCTGACTCGGTTGCAGAAAGCGACAGGGCCAGGATCAGAAAGAAAAAGACCAGGTTGCTGGATCTCCGGACTTTTGTGGACATTAAGGGATCGTTCGCGAGATGAATGGGTCACACCTTCGCCCGTACTGTCATCCGGAGGAGGCCTGCGCGCTCAGAATGACGGCCGGGCCCATTATCAGGCCGGCGACATCCTTTCTGCGAAAGATAGGAACAAAGCCCACGTCGAGCAAGGCTGAATGGTAAATTGCGCCGCTGATGCGCCGGGAGACGCGTCCCCGTGACGTAGCGGTCGAGTTATGGAATTATCTTGTAAGCCCCACCGGTTGGCGTTATATTTGAGACTTTTGGGCGGATCTGCACGGGCCCCCGCGAACGCGGGTAATCGGGACGATGATTATGCCGGAGAGGGTTTGATGTTGAAATACATCGCGTGGCGAATTCTGATGATGATTCCCACGCTATTCGCCATTTCGATCGTGTCATTCCTGATTATCCAGCTGCCGCCGGGGGACTTCCTCACGTCGTACCTGGCGCAGCTCACGTCGATGGGCGAGACGGTGAGCGAGGAGGTCATCGAGGCGCTCCGCGCGCGCTACGGGCTGGGCAGTCCTGTCTACGTGCAATACTGGACGTGGATGACGGGGATCGTCACCCAGGGCGATTTCGGGATGTCTCTGCTCTGGGGCAGGCCGGTGAGCGAGCTGTTGTGGGAACGGGTCAGCCTCACGGTGATGGTGAGCGCGAGTTCGGTCCTCTTCATCTGGGTGGTCGCGATTCCCATCGGCATCTATTCCGCGGTGCGGCAGTATTCCATCGGCGACTACATCTTCACGTTCCTGGGCTTCCTGGGCCTGGCCACGCCGCCGTTCATGCTGGCCCTGATCGCGCTTTGGATCGTCTTCGTGTCCACCGGCAGCGTGCTGGTGGGGCTTCACTCGCCGGAGTTCATCGACGCGTCCTGGTCGTTCGCCAAGGCGTTGGACCTGCTCGCGCACCTGTGGATTCCAATGGTGATTCTGGGGACCGCCGGGACGGCCGGAACGATCCGCGTGATCCGCGCCCAGATGCTGGATGAACTGCACAAACCGTATGTCGTCACCGCCAGGGCGAAAGGGGTGTCGGAAATCAGGCTTCTCTTCAAATACCCTGTCAGGATCGCCCTGAACCCCTTCTTCAGCACCCTGGGCTGGCTGTTGCCCCGGCTGATCGCGGGAGAAATCCTGGTGTCCATTGTATTGAATCTGCCCACCACCGGGCCGCTTCTGCTCGGCGCCCTCACCAATCAGGATATGTACCTGGCCGGAAGCTTCATGCTGATCCTGAGCACGTTGACCGTGATCGGGACGCTGATTTCGGATATTCTGCTCGCCTGGGTGGATCCGAGAATTCGCTACTCATAAACAGCCGGCAATGCGTTATAATGGACAGGAGTCCTACAAGATCGCTACGGAACCGCAAGACAAGACACGCTCGGAAAATCCGCTTCCGCCAAAGTCGCTGAGGGGTGTATTCGGTAAGCTCCGGGAGAACGGATTCCCGGGCTTTCGTCGTCACCGGAAGGGCCAGCCATCCGGTGAGGAAACCGGGGCGCGGGTACTCGTGGCTTCCCAGTGGCGGCTGATGTGGTGGAAGTTCCGGAAGCACCAGCTTGCGAAGATCGCCGGCGCGGTCCTCATTCTCTTCTATCTCGTGGCCGGATTCTGCGAGTTCGTTGCGCCGCACGATCCGCACCGCCTGAATACGAAATATATCCATGCGCCTCCTCAAAAGGTCCGATTCTTCGACGCAGAGGGGGCGTTTCATTTCAGGCCCTTCGTATACCGGCACATCCAGCAGCGCGACCCCGTCACGCTCCGCCTCTCCTATCACGAAGACCACTCCCAACGCTTCCCGATTCGGTTATTCGTCGCGGGCGATCCCTATTCACTGTGGGGCTGGATCCCAATGCAGCGCCACCTGATCGGTCTCGACAACGGGGAACGCCTGTTCCTGCTGGGGGCGGACCGGATGGGCAGGGACCTGCTTTCGCGAATCGCCTACGGGGCGCGGATATCGCTGTCCATCGGTCTGATCGGCATTGCCATCAGCTTCGTGCTGGGGTTGATCATGGGTGGTATCTCCGGCTATTTCGGCGGGAGAATCGACGACGTGATCCAGCGGCTGATCGAGTTCATCATGGGCATTCCGGGCCTGCCGCTCTGGATGACGCTCAGCGCGGCGCTGCCTCCGGACTGGCCGATCATCCGCGTCTATTTCGGCATTACGATCATTCTGGCTTTCGTAGGCTGGACAGGCCTTGCCCGCGTCGTTCGCGGCCGTTTTCTGGCATTGCGGGAAGAGGACTTCGTGATGGCGGCGCGCCTGGGCGGCGCCCGGGAGAGCCGGATTATCGCCAAGCACATGGTTCCTTCCTTCCTGAGTTATATCATCGCCGCGCTCACGCTGGCAGTGCCGCAGATGATTCTGGGCGAGACGGCGCTGAGCTTCATCGGGCTGGGGTTGCGTTCGCCCGCGATCAGCTGGGGCGTGCTCTTGCAGGATGCGATGAACATCCGGGCGGTGGCGCATTTTCCCTGGCTGCTGCTGCCGGGCGGGTTCGTGATCGTCGCTGTGCTGGCCTTCAACTTCCTTGGGGATGGGCTGAGAGACGCGGCCGATCCGTATTCCAGGTAGAAGGGAACTATGGATCCATCGGTGTTGCTCCAGGTCCGCGGTCTGCGCGCGCATTTCTTCTCCGACGAGGGCACAGTACGGGCCGTGGATGGGGTGGATTTCCGGATTATGAAGGGTGAAACGCTGGGCGTGGTGGGGGAAAGCGGCTGCGGCAAGAGCGTGACGGCCCAGTCCATTCTCCAGATTCTGCCCAAAAACGGCCGTATCGTCTCGGGGGAGGTGCTGCTGCAGGCCAACGGGAAGGTCGTCGACCTGGCAAAGCTGAAGCCGAACGGCAGGGCGATTCGGAATATCCGCGGCAGGGAAATCGCCATGATGTTCCAGGAGCCCATGACCTGCCTGAGTCCGGTCCATACCATCGGGAATCAGATCGAGGAGGCCATCCGGCTGCATCGGAGCGCGGACCGGAAGGAAGCGCGCGAGATCGCCGTCGATATGCTGCACAAATGCGGTATTCCCGAACCGGAACGGAGGGTGGACGCCTACCCCCACCAGTTGAGCGGGGGCATGCGGCAGCGCGCGATGATCGCGATGAGTCTGTCCTGCCGGCCCCGCCTGCTGATCGCCGACGAGCCGACAACGGCGCTGGACGTGACCACGCAGGCGCAGATCCTGGACCTGCTGAAGGCGTTGCAGGAGGAGATCCATACCTCCATCATGATGATTACGCACAACCTTGGAGTCGTGGCGGAACTGGCGGACCACGCGATGGTGATGTACCTGGGCAAAGTCGTCGAGTTTGCGCGTTGCGAGACCATATTCAACGATCCGAAACATCCGTATACCCGCGCCCTGCTGAAATCCATTCCAAGGTTGGGACGCAAGGCGAAGGAAGGACTGCTTTCAATCGAAGGATCGGTGCCGAATCCGTACGAGCTGCCCAAAGGCTGCATGTTTCATCCGCGGTGTCCGGACCGGATAGAAGGCGTGTGCGACCGGTACGAGCCGGAGCTGACGAAAATCGGTTCCGAACACGGTGTGAGTTGTTTCCTGTATTCTGACCCGGGATAGTCATTGAGAGTCACAATGTCCGACAGCAATTCCATACTCCTGGACGTGAAGAACCTGCGGAAGTACTTCCCCATTACTGAAGGGTTTCTCAAACGCGTGGTGGGGCAGGTGAAGGCCGTGGACGGCGTCAGTTTTGCGGTGAAGAAACAGGAGACGCTCGGCCTGATCGGCGAGAGCGGGTGCGGCAAGACAACGGTTGGCAGGAGTATTCTGCGGGCGATCGAACCCACGGAAGGCGAGGTGCTTTTTGAGGATGGGGGAACGATGGTCGACGTCTGCCGGCTGTCGCGGAGGGAGTTGAGGACGTTCCGCAGACATATGCAGATGGTTTTTCAGGATCCGTATTCTTCGCTCAATCCCCGCATGACCGTCTTCGACATCGTGGCGGAGCCACTGGTGGTGAACCGGATCGCGCGCGGCGTGGAGCTGGAGGACCGCGTGGCGGAACTGCTCAGGGTCGTCGGGCTGGACCCGCAGTTCATGCGCCGCTATCCCCACGCGTTCAGCGGCGGCCAGCGTCAGCGGATCGGCGTCGCCAGGGCCCTGGCGCTGAACCCCAGGCTGATCATCGGCGATGAACCCGTTTCGGCGCTGGACGTTTCGGTTCAGGCGCAAGTGTTGAATCTGCTTCAGGAACTGCAGGAGCGGATGGGGCTCACGTATCTGTTCATTTCGCACGATCTGGCGGTGGTGGAGCACATCAGCGACCGGATCGCTATAATGTACGTCGGACAGATCGTGGAACTGGCGGACGAGGAGACGTTGTTTGCAACGCCGAAACATCCTTATACCGAAGCGCTGCTTTCGGCCGTCCCCAAACCCGATCCGGCATACAAGAAGCGGAAGATTCTGCTGCAGGGCGAAGTGGCCGATCCGGCCAATCCTCCATCGGGATGCTATTTCCATCCGCGCTGCCCGTACGTGGAGGACGTGTGCCGGGAGGAGTCACCCGAGCTCGTCAACGTCGCGCCGGCGGGTTCAGACCCGCATTTCGTCCGCTGTCATTTCAGCGATACGTTAAACCTGGTCGGCATCGAAGCATGAAAGTCTTCCATAAGATAGCCTGCCGCACCGCGGGCGTCCTGGCGAGTCCGGTCATTCTGTTGGCCTGGTTGTGTTCGCCTGTCGCTGCTGAAGCGCGGGCTTCCGATGGGCGCTGAACGAAGCGCCGATGCTCATTGAGCGCGTCCGGCAGGGCCAGCTTCCGCCGTTGCGGGAGCGGTTGCCGGAGGCGCCGGCGGTGGTGCAGCCGGTGGAGCGCGTCGGCCGGTACGGCGGGACGTGGCGTCGGGTGCATATGGGCATGCCGGACCGGGCCGGGTGGATGCGGCTGACCTACGATCCGCTTCTGCGCTGGTCCAAGGACTACGCAAAGGTAGAGCCCAATCTCGCCCACGCCTGGGAGGTTTCGGAAGACGGCCGGGAATTCACCTTCCATCTGCGGAAGGGGATTCGGTGGTCCGACGGGGCGCCGTTCACGGCCGACGACTACATGTTCTGGTACGAAGACGTGATCCTGAACGACGACCTGAATCCCGTCAAGCCGAGCTGGCTCACGATCGCGGGTGAACTGGGCGTGGTCGAGCGCGTGGACGACCATACCATCCGGTTTCGTTTCGTGAAGCCGAACGGCGTGATCCTGCAGTGGCTGGCCTCCTGGACGGACATCGTCGCGGGGCCGCCGCCGAAGCACTATCTCAAGCAGTTCCACCCCAGCTACGTTTCAAAGGAAAAATTGGATGCGGTCGTTGTCGAGGAAGGGTACGACACCTGGATGGCGCTGTACGATACCAAGAGCATTGCGTTTCTGAATCCGGAACGGCCCGTCCTGTGTGCCTGGCAGGCGAGGACCGGAGCGGATGCGGCCATCTTCATCGCGGAGCGCAACCCGTATTACTGGAAGGTGGACCCGGCGGGCAACCAGCTTCCGTATATCGACAGGGTGGAGATGACGCTCGTGCAGAGCGCCGAGACGGTGACGCTCAAGGCCATCGCCGGAGAGATCGATATGCAAAGCCGGCGGGTCGAGTTCATGAACTATCCGTTGCTGATGGAGCACCGGGAGAGCGGCGGCTACCGGGTCCTGCGCTGGAAGCCGGCCACGACGGGTCAGGGCACCGTGTATCTGAATCAGAACTACACCCACCAGGACTCCGTAATGGGCGCTCTGCTGAGGAATCGCCGATTCAGACGGGCGCTGTCGCTCGGGATCGACCGGAAGCAGATCATCGATCTGTTCTATATGGGGGTAACCGAACCCAGGCAGGTCGTCCCGTATACGGACGAACTGCACGGCGTACCGAGTACCGATACGCTGTACATCATGTATGATCCGGTGCAGGCGAATCGTCTTCTGGATGAGGTCGGGCTGCACAGGCGTGACGGCGCGGGTTTTCGGCTGCGCCCCGACGGCAAGCGGCTGAAGTTCACCATTGCCGGATTCACACCGGGCACCGCCTACGTGGACGTGGCGGAACTGCTGGCCTCGCAGTGGACCGCGCTGGGTATCCAGTCCACGGTCAAGCCCGAAGACGTGGCGCTGTGGGTGACGCGCGCGACGGCCGGCGAACACCACGTCTCCGTGTACGCGGCATCGGGCGGGTTTCGGCCGCTGATGGATCCCGTGTGGTTCTTCCCGTCTGCGTCAACGGCGTACTGGGCGCCGCTCCACGGACTCTGGTACAGCAGCGGGGGCAGGGCGGGGGAGAGACCGACCGGGGAAATCGCCCGCATCGTGGAGATCTACGAGCAGGCGATGACCACGATGGACGAAAACGAGCAGGTGGCGCTCGTGAAGCAGGCCGTGCGCATGCACTCGGAGAACCTCTGGCGGATCGGCGTGTGCGGCGGGTTCGACCAGGTGTTCGTGGTCAAGAATGACTTCCGCAACGTACCCGAAACCGGTCTGGGCGACAACCCGCTGCTCACCCCCGGCTACACCCATACGGAGCAGTATTTCTTCGATCGGTAGACGCACGGCGTACGTGTTTGCGTCAGGTTTCCACTCCCGCCAGCACAACCCCTTCTCCTAGCACATCCTTCCTCGCTTTCACTCGATTTCACAACTGACACTTCCAGGAGACGAACGTGAGGGTGGGGCGGACATTCCTGTCTGCCCGCATCATGGTTTTCCTGTCGGATTCCACTGAACCCGCACTGTCATCCAGAGGACTTGCACTGCGTGTCCGCCTGCATCGATATCTCATCGTCGCCGATACTGTCATCCTGAGGAGGCCGCCCAGGCCGACGAAGGATCTACTGCGGCATGGGATCATCCCTGCGCAACTTTGATCTGTCCATCCCTGGGAGGCAGCACAACCCCACGTTCTAGCACACCCCTCGTCGATCGCACTCGATTTCGCGACTGACATTTCCGGGTAACAGACTTGAGGGTGGGGCGGACATTCCTGTCTGCCCGCATCGTGGTCTTGCTGTCGGATTCCACTGAAACCCCACTGTCATCCAGAGGACTCGCCCTGCTTGTGCTGCCTGCCCTGAGCTTGCGGTCCCTGAGCTGCCACCCTGAGCCTGTCGAAGGGCTGTCGAAGGGTCGAAGTGGCCTGCGTACGACGTCGGCCAAACACGTCCGTTACGCGTGAGAGCAGACTGCCGTACAGAGCAGGCCGACGAAGGATCTACTGCAGCATAGGGATCATCCCCGCGCAACTTGCACCTGGCGATATCCAAGAGGCAGCACAAATGCATCGCTTTGCTGGGCTGTTGGTTTCCGGATGTCACCCGTCGCGAATTTGTGGAAAACGAACGGTCACTCGAACTGCTGCTGCGAAGTCATGTCTCATCGTGCAAATTAACACAAGAATTCACCAATAAATCATCAATAAACGCCTGAATATCAGAAATACTTCAAAAATTATGTGTTATATTATGCCCTGCGCACTGACGCAATTTGCAACACATTCGCTGACCATAGAGACGCTGAATCATCCTCGAGCAGTATCGTCCGAAGATTCGAGACAGAATGTCGTTCCGCTATATCACCGACCTGATCAGAAACGGGCTACTCTTGCTGATCAGGACACTACCATCAAAGACAGCCTTCAGTCTGGCATCCCCGTCAGGCCGACCTGAATTACCGGCTTGCTCAGTTGTTATTTCCCCGTCGACAAACCGCCTTCCTCTCTATTCTCCTTCTTCACATCGTCCATTGAAACGCACTGAGGCGATCTGCGCTGGCGTGCGCGCTGGTCTACGCCTGTTCGGATCACGCCATTTGCGGCCCCCGGTGTGTTCCTGCCAACGAACGTCCGCCCGCGGCAACGCTGTTCGGGAATCGCTTCCCACTTTGAAATCAGTTCGAAATACACACGTGTTGAATCCGGGCGGTCGTAAGGCCTGCCGCGCCCCTTTGTGCCATCGCCTGGCTGACGATTTATAGGAGGCAGCTATGTGGAAGAGTCTGGCTATATGCTTATTTCTGGCAATCGCGTTGGTCGCTGCAACGTGGCTCGGAAAAATCGGCGTTATGGTGCCGCAATCCGTTTCCGCGCAGGGTGTGTCGTGCCCCGGCGACTTCAATGGGGACGGAAAGGTAAACCTTGCCGATTTCCTGGCCTTCGCCGGCGGATTCGGCACGCGTTCCGGAGATGCCAATTACGATACACGCATCGACATGGACGGTAGCGGCGCGATCGATCTGACAGATTTCCTGGCGTTTGCGGAGGTGTTCGGGACGGCTTGCGAGCCTCCGCCCGTGGGTGATGGCACGGTTCCGGAAAAGACCGAATTGAAACACCCCAAGTTGGGGTCTGCTCTCGACGAGTTGATCGCCAGGGTCGAGGCCGGGACAATTTCCGAGGAGGATGCCGCTCAACAGGCGCCACTTTATCGAGGGAAGTCGGTGGCGGTCACGATTTACCTGTCCAACAACGTGGACGCATTGGTGAGCTTTTTGAAGGCCAACGACGTCTCTCCCAGAAACGTAGGCAAAGACTACATTGAAGCGTTCGTGCCGGTCATGTTACTCGCGGAGACCTCGGAACAGGCTGGCGTCCTCTGGGTGCACGTCATTCAACCGCCGGAATCGCCCCAGGCGTCCTCGACGGTTCCCGGCAATGGCCCCGAGGTACACGGTTCACCAGCTTGGAACCAGACAGGTTTCCGCGGACAAGGCATCAAGGTAGGGGTAATCGATGTGGGCTTCGAAGACATCCGCTCGCATATGGGATCCGAGTTGCCGCAAACGATAAGAGCCAGATGTTACCGAACTTCGTCAGATGAACCCACCGATAATCCGGGAGACTGTGAAAATGGGCAAAATCACGGCACGATCGTCGCCGAGACGGTCATGGACATTGCCCCGGATGTGTCACTGTACATAGCGGTCCCAAAGTCGCAAGGAGATATGAGAAATGCTGTCGATTGGATGATCTCCGAGGGTGTCTCGGTTATCAACCACTCCGTAGGATGGTTTTTCAACGGCCCCGGCGATGGTACATCCCCCTATAGTTGGAGTTCGCTTAACACTGTGGACCGGGCGGTGGAAAACGGAATCGTCTGGGTCAACTCGGCGGGAAACGATGCCCGGATCACTTGGTTTAAACCTGGTCCCTCCGATACCGATGGCGACGGGTTCTTGGAGTTCGCGGATGGGAAGGAAGAGATTACTGGCTCGTGGGGGACAAACCTTCAGCTTAGGTGGGCAGACAAGTGGGGCGGAGCAACTCGCGACCTGGATTTGTATCTCTACCTCAACGGAAAAATAGTTGCGAAGAGCACTAATCACCAAGAAGGAAGGCTTGGTGACCGCCCTCATGAATGGGTTCCGATTGGTGATGACGAGGGATACGAGGAATACAAAGTGAAAGTCGTGGCCCGAGACGACGATTTACCCCAATGGATTCAGCTTGTGCTATGGAAGGGCCGCCTTGACCAATACACTGAAAACGGCAGCATAACCAATCCCGCAGAAAGCACCAATCCCGGCATGTTGACGGTGGGCGCGGCCCACTGGCAGACACCCAATACGATCGAGTATTATAGCAGTCGAGGCCCTACGCCCGACGGCCGGGTCAAGCCTGACCTTGTCGGAGCGGCTTGCGGGAAAACGGCTCTAGTGCGGGTGTTTTGCGGTACCAGTCAGGCGTCGCCGCACGTGGCCGGGATGGCCGCGCTCGTGCGCCAGCGGTTTCCAAACTATACTCCGGTACAGGTCGCTGCCTACCTGAAGGACAACGCGGTGCAGCGGGTGCCGAGCCCTGATCCCAACAACACCTGGGGACATGGCTTCGCGGTTCTCCCTCCTTTACAAGGGGACACGGCGGATTGGTCCGCGCTGCTGGCGCTGTACAATGCCGCCGGCGGTCCCGGCTGGTCGAACAAGCACAACTGGCTCAGTGACAGGCCGTTGGACGATTGGTACGGTGTCAGTACGGACGACAGCGGGCGTGTGACGAGCCTGCGCGTTTCCGAGAATAATCTGAGAGGGTCCCTCCCTGCGGGACTGGGCAACCTGTCTAAACTGGTCCAACTTGACCTCAGCCGCAACCATCTGACGGGCAATATACCGGCGGAACTGGGAAATCTCACGATCCTGCGAGAGTTGAATCTTTACAGTAACCTGTTGACCGGCGGCATCCCCTCGACGCTGGGTAGTCTCACCAACCTTCAAAGGCTGCTTCTTTCCTACACCCGGTTAACGGGCGCCATCCCGGCGGAACTGGGCGGCCTGTCAGACTTGCAAACGCTGGATCTCTCTTACACCCGGTTGACGGGTAGTATTCCATCGTCGTTGGGAAATCTCACGAACCTGACACGGCTGGATCTCCGTGGGTCGCAGTTAACGAATGCGATACCATCGTCGTTGGGCAATCTGAGTAGCCTTCAATACCTGTATCTCTACGGCAACCAGTTGAGGGGAACTATCCCGTCTGAGTTGGGCAATCTGAGCGAACTCCGATACCTGGAACTCCAGGGCAATCGGCTAGGTGGCGCGATTCCGTCGTCCCTAGGCAATTTGCGCAGTCTGATATGGCTACGTCTCTACGGCAACCAGCTAACCGGCGCGATTCCGTCGTCGGTTGGCAACCTGAGCAAACTGCAGGAGCTGCGCCTCAACGACAATCAGTTGACAGGCAGCATCCCTTCTGAGCTGGGCGCGCTCACCACCCTGGAAGGGCTGTATCTGAATGACAACGCCGGTCTGTCGGGTTCCCTGCCCGCTTCGTTCACCGGTCTTGGCAACCTGAACGACCTCAGCCTGTCCGGCACCAGTCTGTGCGCGCCTGCGGATGCCGCCTTCCAGGCGTGGCTGGAAGGCGTCGTGAATAAGGGCGGTGTGGTCGAATGTGGTGATGATAGTGGCACGCCAAAGATGTACTGGACGGACGCAGCCCAGAATAAGATCCAGCGGGCGAATCTGGACGGGAGCGGTGTCGAAGACCTCGTCGCAACCAACGAGGAATCGATCGCGCCACTCGGCTTGGCGTTGAATGTAGGCACCGGCAAGATGTATTGGGCGAGTTCGGGGGTGAACGGCGGTCCGGGAAAGATTCAGCGGGCTAACTTGGACGGAGGCGGAGTAGAAGACCTCGTCAACACCGGATTGGCCCACCCAGTGGGCCTGGCGCTGGACGTGAGCGCCGGAAAAATGTACTGGACGGACTACAATGCGGGCAAGATTCATCGGGCGAATCTGGACGGATCCGGGATGGAAGACCTCGTCACCACGGGAAATCCAGCCGGCCTTTTTCTTGACCTGAACGCCAGCAAAATGTACTGGGCGGCTGGTACCAGTGGTGGTGTGATCCAGCGGTCGAACCTGGACGGGACTGGCGTCCGAGACATCGTATCGGGATTGGGCGATCCACACGGGTTGGCCTTGAATTTGGACACCGGCAAGATATACTGGACAATTAAGGGGTTTTACCGAGGTGCGGACAAGATTCAACGGGCGAACCTGGACGGAAGCGTTGTGGAAGATCTCGTCACCACGGGATCGGGCGCGCCAAGCGCCCTCGCTTTGGATTCCAGCAAAATATACTGGACGGAGCAGGGGCCAAATGTAAGGACTGGCAAGATTCGGCGAGCGAACCTGGACGGGTCAGGAGTCGAGGACTTGGTCACGGAATTGCACAATCCATTCGGTTTGGCGCTGGATATTTCAGGGCAAATCGGTACGGGAGATGACGGCAGTACGGAGGTTACCATACCGGACGCCAACCTGCGCACGGTGATCGAAGACAGTCTCGGCAAGGCGCGTGGTGCACCGATCACTCGTGTTGAGATGGCGAGTCTGACCCGCCTTGAGGCACAAAACAGAGGCATCAGCGATTTGACCGGGCTGGAGTACGCCGTCAATCTGACCTGGCTGGATCTCAGCGAAGAGCGAGTGTCCAGCAGTTCTGTCGCCAATAGCAACTCCTTTTCGGACCTTTCGCCCCTTGCGAATTTGACCCGGCTGACATGGCTCGACCTTAGCTACAATGACAATATCTCGGATATTTCGTCGCTGTCGGGGTTGATCAATCTGACACATCTAAATCTCAGTACCAACTGGGCGGTGTCGGATTTCTCATCGCTGTCAGGCTTGACCAGTCTGAAAGAGTTGCATCTATTCGGGATCTCGGATGTGTCCGTGCTGTCAGGCTTGGCCAATCTGACAGCGCTGAGTATCAACTCCACCGATCTCTCGGACATATCGTCCCTGTCGGGCTTAACCAACCTGAGAGAATTGCGTCTTACCGGTCCCTCTACCATTGGCACCGATATTTCGGACCTTTCGTCTTTGTCAGGCTTGACCAATCTCACCAAGCTGCGTCTCAGCGGCCACAAGATCTCTGATATTTCGTCTCTGTCAGGCTTGACCAATTTGACAGAGTTCTACCTCAGTTACGCACCAATCTCGGACATTTCTCCTCTGTCGGCTTTGACCCGTCTGACAAGGCTGGGTTTTCACGTCAGCGAAATTTCGGACATTTCATCGTTGTCAAGCCTGACCAACCTCACGTGGCTGAATTTTGCCTTCGGCGACTTTTCTGATATTTCGTCCCTGTCGGGCTTGACCGACCTGACGTACGTGCGCCTTATCCACTGCAGAATCTCAGATCTCGCCCCCCTCGTCGCCAACACGGGCCTGGGTAATGGAGATGAAGTTAATGTGGAAAACAACCCACTGAGTGCCACGTCGCGCAATACTCACATTCCAGCTCTTCGGGAAAGAGGGGTTGACGTGCGGTTTTAACGTGTTGCACACGCGTATCCAAACTTGATGTATTCGTGCACGTAGCGAATTAGAATCGGGAGCACTCACCTTATCACCTGCTGGCGACGTCACAGAGGAGGCAGCTATGCGGCATCGTTCTGCTTCATTCGTATGTGCGTTGTTTGTGGTGATCAGCCCGGCATTCGCCGGTGATTTAACCCGTGGATTGAACATCACCGGTGGCGGGAACGCGCTTGCAATGCTAAAGCTTGAGCGGATGCAGAACACTCCCTCCGGTGACGGTGATTTAACGTTACGCGTGTCGGTGGGGGAGACCAGAGATCTGAAGGGTTACGGATTCTCGCTGGCGTACGACACCGGCAAGTATGTTTTCGTGGAAGCCAGGGAGGCGGACGGGAACCTGCTCAAGAGAAGTCTCGGCCAGGAGACGCTGTTCCTGGCGTCGGACCGGACGCCGGGTAGAGTGGATATCGGCGCGGTGAAGGTCGACGGCGATGGCGTCAGCGGTGATGGGGAACTCGTTGAGCTCGTCTTTCAGGCCAGCGACACGCCCTCGGCGTCAGATTTCCGGATTTCGGAGAGCGTGCTGATCGGAGTGGATGGGTCGATTGACCTGTTGTCACACGTCGAGATCGGCGATCTGAACCCGTTGCCGGATCGATTCGAGCTGAAACAGAATATGCCGAACCCGTTCAATCCGCCGACAGTGATCGGGTATCAACTTGCGGCGGCGGGCCCCGTGCGTTTTACAATTTACAGCGTGCTCGGCCAGGAGGTGCGCGTGCTGGTGAACGAACGCCAGGAAGCCGGCTCGTTCGCCGCGACGTGGGACGGGACGGATGAACTGGGGCGGCGTGTTGCCAGCGGTATCTATCTGTATCGAATACAGGCGGGAGCGTTCTCGGCGACCAAAAGGATGTTGTTGGTGAAATAGGTCGGACGGATATTTGCAAAAGTTGGGGATAAAGATAGGGGTGAAGTCATTCGTATCGCCAACAACCGGACAGCCCCCAGACGATGGGGAACGAGGCCTTTAGCAATAGCTGCGAATGGTCAATCAGGGATCAACTCAATGTTGAGCCGGCAGCCGACGGCTTCAGCATATTTTCGCAACGTTTCGACTCTGGGGGAATGCTGGCGACTGGCGGACTCCAGGCGGGTGATCGCGGTTGCTCGCGTGCCCATCTTTTCTGCGACCTGTCCCTGCGTCAGACCAGCGCGTCTTCGCGCTTCCAACAGCTTGTCCAGTAATTCGAACTCCGGCTCTTGTGCCTCATACTCGGCTTTTGTTTCGGGGTTTGCAAATGCCTTTCTCTTGAGTTCGTCGTGACTGAGCATGGGTTCCCTCTCTTCTTTCATGCGTCGGGAGGAGGTTGGCCTTTGGATTTCTCTGGGTTGTATTAAGAATCCCTCAATTCTGACAGTCGCTTTCTTGCCGTATCGCGTTCTTGTTTGGGTGTCCTTCGCGCTTTTTTCGTGAAGCTGTGAAGCATCACGATTTTTCTGTGGATGCTGCTGTTTTTTCCACGTGTAGTCGTCGTACAAAAGAACACACGACCGATCCCCTGTTTCGCCTTCAATCGGAGTTCAAACAAACCGTCCCCCAGAGCGCGTGTGTGTGGCATCCCAAGATGGGGACCGAATTTCTGCATCCTGTCAGTCAAGTTAAAATAACGCGCCTGAATGACTGGAGAAAAGCGCAGGATGTTGTGTTGTACTTTTTCGTTGTAGTATGTGATTTCCCATTTCACCCGGCAAAACATAACGAATTTGTTACATTTCGTCAACAGGCAAGCGTGTGAACAGCCACGGGTAGAGCCTACAATCTTCGACTTCTCGCATGATTCGGAGTTCGTCCAGGGAATGGACCGGCGAATGGGCTTGCGCATTCACTTCCACCCTTTTGGTTGCGGCTGAACAACGCGAAGCCAGGATAGGGAGGCAACCTCATGTTTTCGAAACGCACATCACTGTTGATCGCCGTGTTAACAACCTCGGTTCTCGCAGGTCAGGCGTCGCTCTTGTTTGGGCAGCAGTTGCGTCTGGATACGCAGATCGAGAATCCGCCGCAGAACAACAGCGCGGGTGAACTACCTGAAAAACAGACTGGCGATACCATCCAGTTTCAGCTTTTCGCGTCAGGTGCAGCGGGGCGTCAGATCCAGGGATACACGGTCGAACTGGCGTTGAAGGGCAAGACGTTCGCCAGCTATATTGACAGGGTGTCCGGCACGGATTTGAACGGCAGCGCGCTGCTATCCGGTGTATCGGCTTCGGGCATCCCGACGTTATCGTTCCTGTCCCTGTCTGCGGTGGCGATCCCTGCCAGTGGGTATCTGGGTCAGGTGACCCTGAGCGTGAGCCGTGCGCTGACATCGTCGGACGTGCTGGAGGTTCCGTCTGCCTCGACCGCAGGCCCCGGCGGCGTTCAGAATCTGGACGTGACGCAGGCCGTGCTGACCTTCACGAAATCACCCGCGTGCCCGGGTGATTTCAATGGCGACGGGATGGTAAACCTGGCTGATTTCCTGGCATTTGCGGGCGGATTCGGCACGCATTCCGGGGACGCCAATTACGATGCGAAGTTGGATATGGACGGCAGCGGCGCGGTCGATCTGTCGGATTTTCTGGCCTTTGCAGGGGTGTTCGGCGCCACGTGCCCAACCCCTGCGTCCCCTCCGGTGTCCATACTCGACGACAACCTGCGCGCAGTGATCGAGGACAGCCTTGGGAAGGCGCGCGGAGCTCCCATCACGCGCGCGGAAATGGCGACGTTGACGCGGCTCGACGCGCCGAATTCCGGCATTCAAGATTTGACCGGGATTGAGTTTGCTACCGGTTTGACAGTTCTGCGCCTTGATCCGGAGTCGCAGTCTACTCGCGAGAACAGTAACGATATATCCGACCTCTCACCTTTATCTGGCTTGGCCAACCTGACACGGCTGTATCTTGACGGCAACCGCATCACGGACGTTTCCTCGCTGTCTGGCCTGACCAACCTCGAACGGCTCGGCGTCGGTAACAACGGGGTCACGGATGTGTCTGCGTTATCCGGCCTGCGGAATCTGAAATCGCTGAGTCTTCATAGAAACAGAATCACGGACGTGTCGTCGTTGTCCCGCTTGACCAGCCTGAGTGAGTTGAATCTTGACCGAAACCACATCACTGATGTGTCTCCACTATCAGGCTTGACCAACCTGACGCGGCTCTTTCTTCGCGACAACAGAATCACGGACGTGTCGTCGTTGTCCGGCTCGACCAGCCTGAGTGAGTTGAATCTTGCCGAAAACCACATCACTGATGTGTCTCCACTATCAGGCTTGACCAACCTGACGCTGCTCTTTCTTGGCGGCAACAGAATCACGGACGTGTCTGCTGTATCCGGTTTGACCAACCTCACGTTCCTGGATTTTCGCGGGAACGGCAACATCACGGACGTGTCCGCCGTATCTGGCCTGACCAACCTGACGTGGCTCTTTCTTGGCGGCAACAGCATCACGGACGTGTCTCCACTATCTGGCTTGACCAATATGTTGAGTCTGGATCTCAGCTCAAACAGCATCACGGATGTGTCTCCACTATCTGGCTTGACCAGTATGTTGTTGACTCTGGAACTCAGCTCAAACAGCATCACGGACGTGTCTCCACTATCAGGCTTGACCAACCTGACGCGGCTCTCTCTTGACGACAACAGCATCGCGGATGTGTCTGCGCTATCTGCACTGACCAATATGTTGTTGACTCTGGATCTCAGCTCAAACAGCATCGTAGATGTATCTCCGCTGACCGGCTTGACCGAACTGAGCAGTCTGTTTCTTGGCGGCAACAGCATTGCGGATGTGTCCGCTCTGTCGAACTTGACCAACCTGTTGAGGTTGTATCTTGAAGACAATAGCATCGTAGATGCATCTCCGCTTACCGGATTGACGAACTTACGTACGCTACGTCTCAACGGCAACCGCATCACTGACCTCGCACCGCTGTTGGCGAATAATGGATTGGGTTCAGGTGACGAGGTGAATGTACGAAGAAATCCACTCAGCACGACTTCGATCAACGTGCACGTTCCCGCGCTCGAGGCAAGGGGGGTCAGCGTTTCGTTCGATTGGACTGTCGTTTTCACGGACCCGCGGATATATAACGACAATGTGTTTGTTCTGCCGGTCACCGAAGACCTTGCGGCCGGAGATCTGCCACTGGACAAATACGGAGCGCGTTTCTATGAGCATTTCAGTGACGCGTTCGATTTCCAGATCTTCATTCCAAGTTTGGATGGATCACAACTCAATCCTGGAGCGTTTGGTGGCGCGTACTACGCCAGTGTCGGGAACGACGTGAAGGGATTTGGCCAAGGCGAATACTTTGACGATCGTTGGGGGTCGGCAGGGAAATTGCAGGGTGTTGTCTTTTTCGCGTTTGTTTCAGGCAGGCATCAGGAACAATCCGCTTTGGTCAGGGGTCCAATGCTTCACGAATTGATGCATCGATGGGCGAACTTCATCGTACCGACCGCCAGACCTCATTGGGATTTCACCAGTGCCAACGGCATCCTCGGCGGATTTGACATTGCCAAACTGATGGATCATGGGGGAGGCCGCTACAGCGCCCCGCACGTGTATACCGGAGGATGGGCGGCCAATCTCAAACCGTACAGCCCGATCGAATTGTACCTGGCAGGACTAATACCTCCTGCGGGGGTGCCCGACCTCTGGGTGGCCGAGGATGGCGATATTGTGGAGTTCGGACGCGGCGACGCCCCTGACGAATTCACGGCAAGTCGTGTCAAAACGTATTCGATAGAGGATATCGTCGCCGAGCACGGGGCGCGTGTTCCCGACCATACGCAGTCCCAGAAGGCGTTTCGCGCGGCGGTCATTCTGCTGGTGAGCGAAGATTATCCGGCCACCCGCAAGTTCCTGGAGGCGCTGAGCAATGACGCGACCCTGTTCAGCCATGCGGGCGAAGACCAATTCGACGATTGGTACAATTTCTACGAAGCGACGGGCGGCCGGGCAACGATCGCAATGGATGGGTTGTCGCAATTCAAGCGAAGCGGCGCGTCAAAGCGGCCCGCGGTGCGTTCGTTCGGAACGCCGCCGCCGCCCATCGTGTGTCATCTGGAACATTAACGGCAAAGGGACCATCGGCCGGTCTTCCTCGGTCGAAAAGAGCTGTGCGGACTCGTAGCCGCGTTCCGTACACCTGATACAAAACAGGCCCCGAGTTCTGCGGGGCCTGTTTTGTATTCCTGGACGAGCGATGATAAACCGGCTTCTTGACCCGTAACGCCGATCGTATTATCTTGCGCGCAACGAACACAGAAACGGGAAGTTGAGAACAGCTCCCAACTTCCCGTTATATTCTGGTGCGGATGCCAGGATTCGAACCCGGAACCGCCTGGTCCGTAGCCAGGTGCTCTATCCAGTTGAGCCACATCCGCACCGATTCGATGGACCGAAGCGCCAATTTTCCAGAATTGCGGCCAGTAAAATTAACCAAAACGCGCGGCGGTGTCAAGGAATCCGGCTGGAAGGGAAAAGAATACTCCATGCGGGTTGGGAACCCAAATTGGAAGTGAAAACACCTGAAGGAGGGTACGGTGAGCGAAATTGAATACCCTATGTACGTAGCAGGAGAATTCTGGGGGCAGGTAAAACGCGGCGTCGATGGTTTGGACCTGCCGGAGGACGTGTCCGACCCTGCGGACGAAGCCGCCGCGTGGCGGGCCTGGCACGGCTATCTGGCCGGCAGGGCGGAGCCCACGTGGCACTTCGATTCGGAGCGATTCGGCGATTCCATCCGTACGCACTGGCCCGGGCTGGCGCGCGTGTGGATCGAGCAGTCGGATCTGCTGATCGAAGGGAAGATGATTTACGGCGAGGATACGGTGGACTATGTGCCGGGGGTCGGTCTGGACTGGAACGCGAACCCGCACAGGACCACGAGCTGGGTAGGATTGCACTACCTGTTTTTCGTGAGGTGGCCCATCCGGGCGGCGATGTTGACGGGGGACGGAAGATACGTGGGGGTGGTCTCCGACTGCCTTCGAAGCTATCTCGACCAGATGGACGATATCCGCGACGGGGCAGAGGTGGTCGGACGAGGCGAAGAGGGGGGCGGGCTTTACACGGTGTGGAATACGCTTGCCGTAGGGTTGAAGTTGAAGGCGCTCGGCGAGGCGTTGTACGCGCTGCGTGGCCATCCGGACTGGACGGTGGACGACTGCCGGGCCGCTTCCATCATGATCTGGCGCCATGCCAGGCACCTTTACGGGCAGGTGGCGTCCCAGTCGGCGGTGGAATGGCAGCAGCAGCTGAACTTCATCTCGTCGGGCAGCGGCGGTCTGGGCGGCGTGGGCGCGCTGCTGCCGGAATGGGAATCCGCCGAAGACTGGCTCGAAACCGCGCGGCAGATTCAGGAAGTGCTGCTCCTGAACCAGGTGTATCCGGACGGATTTCAGAAGGAAATATGCACGCAGTACCATAAGACCGTCATCCGTTCCTTTGCCACGCTGCAGATGATCCTTGCCCGCCGCGGGCTGCCCAGCTTTTACGATACGGAGCCGTTCCGGACTCGCTTTCTCGCGATGCACCGCTTCCTCGCGGAAATCGTCACGCCGGACGGTTTCACGCCGGCCATCAACTCGGCGGTGTACGCGCAGGACTGGCCGGCGTTTCTGGCCGCGGGAAACGCCTTCTTCAAGGATCCAGTTCTGCAGTGGCACATCAACCGCGGGTACCATCCGGATCTCGTGCCGGTCCAGAAGGGCGGCGTGGGGTGGGGCAATACGATACTGAACGACCTTTGCGTACCCAAACCCGATGGGGTGTCCGTTCAGGCGCCCGCGCCGGACTCCCGCCTGTTTCCCGATTCCGGCATCGCCGTGCTTCGCGACGGGTGGGACGGGGACGCAAACGTCCTGGTGCTGGACTTCGGACATCCCGAAGGCGGTCACGCCTACGGTGCGCAGGCTTCGTTTTCGGCCTGGGTGAAGGGGCGCCCCGCGGCGCTGTCTCCCGGTTCTCCGTTCGCATACAGCGATCCGGACTACATGCCATGGTACTACAGCACGAGGGGACAGAATACGGTCTGGATCGACGGGGACGACCAGGAACTATGGCGCCCCGGCAGCAAGCGGCGGATCTGGGGCCGGCTGATCGACTGGCGGGATACGGACGAAGAGACCCTTATTCGCGTCTCGCACGAGGGATACCTGGGTTCGAAGGGCGTGCGGCACGAACGGACGGTACTGTTGAAAAAGGGGAGATATTTCCTGATTTACGACCTGCTGGATGCCGCGGAGAGCGAGGATTCACGCACGTTGCACTGGTCGTTGCGCTGTCCGGACGAACTGCGTGAGGCAGGCAATCGCGCGGTCGTCAGCGAAGGGGCTCCCGGCGTCAGGCTGGTGCCCGCGTGGACGGAGACGATCCGAAGCGTGGAGTTGGGTTGGGGGCCGAGCATGGTCCCGCTGAGCTATCAGCCGGACATGTCGGCGCAGAGGGCGCCGGTCTGCCACGCCAGGCTGGTGCAGGAGGTATTCGCGGGCCAACGGGCGCGTTTCCTGGTGCTGATGGTGTCGGGAGATTGTACGGACGGGTCGGTCGGCGGCGAGGTGGTCGACGGCGGTGTCGCGGCCACCGTGACCGCATGGGGCGAAACGGACCGCGTTATGTTGAAATAGCGGACGGATCCAGGGGGCAAGGCCGTGGCAACGCAGTCGGAGCAATTCATGGTCCGCGTCGAGCGCAATGTGGAAACGAGGATGCGCGACGGCGTGGTGCTTCGCGCCGACGTGGCGCGGCCCGATGCGGCGGGGAAGTTCCCGGCGCTCGTTCAACGCACGCCGTACGGAAAAGCGGCGAATATGCAACTGGCGGAGGCGGGGTACGTCGTCATCTCCCAGGACATGCGCGGCCGCTACGCTTCCGACGGCGACTTCACACCCAAGTTCATGCCCGGGTACCGGGACGCCGAGGACGGCTTCGATACCGTCGAGTGGGCGGCCTCCCTGCCCTGTGTGAATGGAAAAATCGGGGTGTACGGGATCTCATATCCCTCCTGGGCTTCGTGGGAACTCGCGTCCGTAAGGCCGCCGCACCTGGTCGCCATGTTCAACGGAGGGTACGCCACGCGGCTGACGGACTGGGAACTGGGCGGCGTACTGCGAACCGGACGCGTGCAGCAGTGGCTCTTCCGGACCCTGGGCCCGGACCTGCGGCGCCGAAAGGGTCTGCCCCCGCCGCACACGCCGGCCGAGGCGGGGGAGTCGGCCGGTAAGGATAGAGAGAAACCCCTATGGTTCGTCCCGCTGAAGGACCTGCCGGACGAATACGCGGGCGGCTGCCGGGACATCTGGCACTACTGGCTGGACCACCATCACAAGGACATCTTCGACTATCGGAAGCGGCACGGCGAGGTGGACGTACCGGTCCTGCACATCACGGGCTGGCACGACAGGCTGGTCCTGACGGTCGATCACTTCGCGGGTATGCGGGCGAACGGCCGCACGCCGGCCGCCCGGAACGCGCAGCGGCTGGTCGTGGGGCCCTGGTCCCACGGATCGAAGGGTCCCCGGCAGGTCGGCGAAATGGACTTCGGGAAATCGGCGGCGGTCGACTTCAACGCATTGATGGTCCGCTGGTTCGATTACTGGCTTAAAGGCAAGTCCAACGGCATGATGCGCACGGCGCCCATCCGGTATTTCGTGATGGGAGAGAACCGGTGGCGCACCGCGCCGGCATGGCCGGTACCCGGGGCGAAGCCCGAGTCGTTCCACCTGGTCTCGAACAGCGGCGCAAACACAGCTTCGGGTGACGGGCGGCTGGTCAGGAGCGGTCCCCGCGAAGCGGGTTGCGACCGGTACGATTACGACCCCCGCGACCCGGTGATGTCCCTGTTTTACGAGAGTTGCCAGGATGCGCCGTACGATCAGAGCCGGCTGGACGGCCGGAAGGACGTGCTTGTCTACCGGACGCGCCCGCTGCGGGCGGGGCTGCGCGTGGTCGGCAGACCGGAAGTGGTGCTGCACGCGGCTTCGAGCGCCAGGGACACGGACTTTATCGTCAAGTTGATGGACGTCCATCCGGACGGATTCGCGCACCAGGTGAGCTACGGAATCGTGCGGGCGAGATTCCGGAACGGGTTCGACAGTCCCCGGCTGTTGATGCCCGGGCAAATCTGTCAATACCGGATCCTGATGCTCCCCACGGCAATTCTGTTCCGCCCCGGCCACCGTATCCGGCTGGACGTGACGAGTTCGGATTTTCCGAATTTCGACCGGAATCACAACACCGGCGGCGACGACTACGGGGAAGCCGATTTCGTGGTCGCCCGTCAGGAAATCCTCCACGGCGCCGGTCACCCTTCGCGCGTGGTTCTGCCCGTTGCCCGTTGACGGGCCATGGACTTGACACGTATCGGCCGCCGGCGTATTTTGCGTTCTCGGCAGACACGTCGCCTGCCCGGTTTGCGAAGTAAGGCTCGAACATCCGCGGGGTTTCCAACGATTTGCAACGGAGAGGAAACGATGGTCGAACTCTCAACCAACCGGCCGATGACGGCGCGAAGGGAAATGGTGCTGCGCGTGGGCCAGGGCGAAGGGGACCTGCAGGGTACCGACGACAAGGCGCTGCAGGCCGGCGCGGATTATCTGAGGCGGATTGGCGGCGGGATTCTGCAGATTCTGCCCGGTGTGTATACCATGCGCAACGCGCTCTATCTGCATCCGAATCTGACGGTTCGGGGCGCGGGCGAAGCCACGGTACTGAAAAAGGCGCCGGGATTCAGGACGGATCTGGTTCGGGATTCGGACTGGTACGAAGCGCGCGTGGCCGTCCGGGATCCTGAGGGGTTCAGTGTGGGTTGCGGCGTGATGCTGCGGGCGTTTCGCGGCGGTGACGGGCGGATGGAGGTCGTGAAAGACACCGTAACGGCAGTGGAAGGCAACCTGGTTTCGCTGAGCAGGCGGATCTACAAGAACATGTGGCTGGAAGAACGCGCGACGCTGGCAACGGTCTTCCCGATCCTGACAGCGGAGGAAGGCGTACACGACGTCCGGGTCGAGGACCTCGTGCTCGACGGCAACCGCGATGAAAACGAGGAGATCAACGGGAACTATTCCGGCGCGGTGTTCCTGCAGCGCTGCCACAGGTACCGGTTCACGAACGTAACCGCGCGGAACTACAATGGAGACGGGTTCAGCTTTCAGATCTGCGACGACTTCGCCTTTGAGAACTGCGTGTCGCAGCAGAACGCCAATCTGGGTTTTCATCCGGGCAGCGGGTCGCAGCGGCCGGTGTTCCGGGACTGCCGATCCACCGGCAACAGCCAGGGCATCTTCTTCTGCTGGGGGGTATCCGACGGGCTCGCGGAGCGTTGTATCTGCTCGGACAATCTCGACTTCGGCATATCCATCGGTCACAGGGATACGGACAACCGGATCCGGGACTGCAGCATCGAGCGGAACCACAAGGTCGGTGTGCTTTTTCGGGAGCCGCTGTCGGAATTCAGAGGCGCGCACCGGAACGTCGTGGCCTCCTGCCGCATCCGGGACAACGGATTTGCGGCCGAGGGTGCGGGCGTGGACGTTCTCGGTGAGACGCATCAGGTCGAGATTCGCAACTGCCGGATCGAGGATTCAGGCGAAGGCAGACAGAAAATAGGTATACGCATTGGCGGGCGGGCGAGGGATATTGTGGTTGACGGGAATCAGTTCCGGAACCTTGAGGAAGACGTTATAATGGAAGGCGTCAGTGAGGCTGCGCACGTCTAGGGGGAATCTATGGCAGAACCATTGAGCGAAGCGGAAATGAAGGAAAAGGCGATCCGGTACCTGAAATTGCAGTACGGAGAGGATACGGTTCGGATGGATATCCGGAACAATGGCGTGGAAGACGGCAGCGGCGTGTTGCACGTGGACTGCACCGTCAGCGTGGGCGGATCGCATTCGGACTGGACGAAGTGGTTCACGTTCAGGCAGGGCGACGTGGTGAGCATGCGCTGGCAGATGCGGTAGGGCGCATGCCGGCGCGGCGTCCGTGGCCGGGGTGCGCGCCCGGCGGTGCGATGATGCCTGATGGAGACAGCGGTCCATGTCGTTAGAGAATCGCAGCGTTCGCATCGGCCTGTTGAAGGCGATGCCCGCCAAGTGGGACGTTGAAGCAAACTGGGACGTGTTCGAGGCGCAGTTCACACGGCATCGCGACAGCGGACTGGATGTGTTCGTCACGCCGGAGTGTTTCCTCGACGGTTACGCCGTGACAGAGGCCGACTGGGATGTCCCGAAGTTCAGGAGCGTGGCGCAGACCGTGGGGGAGAGTTCATTCATCCGAAGCGTGCTGGATCTCGCCGGGGGGTCGAACACGCACATCGTGTTCGGATTTACGGAATTGAAGAACGGCCGTTTCCACAACGCGGCGTTGCTGGCCGGCCGCAACGGCGAGATTGTTGGCACGTATTACAAGACGCATCTGCAGAACCACGACCGCCGTTTCGCCCCGGGGCGGGACCTGCCCGTGTTCGAACTGGATTTCGGGACCGCGGGCGTCGCGATCTGCGCCGATCGCCGGTGGCCGGAGTCCATCCGCGTGCTGCGGTTGAAGGGCGCCGAAGTCTGTATCCTGCCCACGTACGGAATGTGGCACCTGGACAACGAATGGTGGATGCGCACCCGGTCTTACGAGAACCAGATGTACGTCTGCTTCGCCCACCCCAACGTGGCGTTGATCACGGGTCCGGGGGGTCAGCTGGACGCGAAGCTTCAGTCGAACGTGGCCGATGTACTGGTGCACGACATCGACCTCGCGACGGTAACCGATGGAAACCATCTGGCCGACCGGAGGCCGGAACTGTACGGAATCCTCTCGGACGAGACCCATCCGTCCCGACAGGATCCTTTTAATCCGCCGGCCGTCGACGGCGACGGGGGAAACTGACGTGAAGGATCGCACACTCGGAGCGGCGATAATCGGTTGCGGCAATATGGGGCGTACCCACGCGCGTCTGCTGGACACGTTCGAGGACGTCTCCCTGCGCATGCTGGTCGACGCCAATCCGGAAGCCGCCGAAGCGCTGAATGCGGAAGTCGGTCCGGCCCTCGTCTGCTCGGATTACGAGCGGGCGCTGCAGGACGACGCGGTCGACGTGGTGTTCATCTGCACGCACCACCATCTCCATGCGCCCATGTGCGTTGCGGCGGCCCAATCCGGCAAGGATATCTTCTGTGAGAAGCCGCTGGCGATATGCGCCGAGGACTGCGCCGCGATCGAGAAGGCGGTACGCGCGGCCGGCGTCAGGTTCATGACGGGTTTTCAGGCGCGGTTCTCACCGTTTTTCCTGAAATTGAAGGAGGTCGCGCCCCGTCCGTGGTTGACGATCGGACAGTATTTCGATCCCAGGTGGGGAGAGCAAAGCTGGGCGAACGACCCGGTCTCCGGCGGCGGCAACGTGTTGAGCCAGGGGTGCCACTGCTTCGACGCCGTCCGTTTTCTGAATCCGTACGAGGTGGTGTCGATTTACGCGGCGGGCGGGAACTATCATCATCCCACGCTGCCCATCACGGACGCGGTTGCGTGTACGCTCAGGTTTGCGGACGGCGCCGTCGCAAATGTCGCGATTGGCGACGTGGGCAAGCCGGCGCTGATGGGAAAAGCGGCCTATCAGGTCTTTGCCGGCGAAACGACGGCAAGCCTCTTCAATTACCACTGGAGCCCCGAGATTCGACTGTGGGGCGCCGAGCCCGGCCGTCTGACCGTCCACGACATGCCCGGATGTGAAGATACGGACTTCGCACACGGCTATATACAGCAGATGCGGGCGATCGTGGACTGGTCGCTGAATGGCATTGAGCCGGGGAATGCGGCGAAACTGGACGACGGCGTTCGGGCGTCAACGCTCGCACTGCGGGCTGTCGAAGCGATCCGCACCGGTGAGGTGCAGGAATTGAGCTGGAGTCAGGCGGCCGGAGAGTGAACCTTGATTCGTAAGATTTCGTGGACGTTAACGGGACCTCTCCCCCCGGCCCCCTCTCCTAAAGGAAAGGGGGAGAAAAGCCAAGTGTCGCCTCGCCGATAAGTTGACCAATAACCATTCCCCTTCCTTCGGGAAGGTGGTCAGAGGGTAGGTATTGAGAAGGAAAACGGGAGAGGGAAGAGATCGCGTGCCGCGACGGGTTTCCTCTTGTGCCGCAGGCAAGTCGAAAGAGCAGACCGGCAAGGGCTTCTTCTCCCGTCTCCCGTCTTGCGTCTACCCGATTTTCTCGCCTCTACCGCATTCAGGCTCTTTGTGGCCAATTTGACTGTTGACTTTTTTCGTATTGAGGTAAAGAAATGAGCTACGGCGTCGGATTGTTGGGAAACCGGGCCCACCAGATGAGCTATGGCCCGATCCTGGAAGCCAGGCAGGATTGCCGGATTGTCGCGGCGGCGGAACACCGGGCGGACAAGGCCGGACCTCTCGAGGAGCGGTTCGGCGTCGCTTGCGGTGCGGACTACGACGCGGTGCTGGAAGATCCGAACGTGCATATCGTCTCGATCGCCACCGACTTCTATCTGAAACGACCCCTGATTGCCAGGGCGGTTGCGCGCGGAAAGCACGTCCTGGTGGACAAGCCGCTTGCACGCACGGTTCGGGAAGCCAGGGAAATTGTAAGCGCTGCCGAGGGCACCGGAATCAGGATCGTGCTGAGCTATCCCAACCGATACCTGCCAGGGCCTGCGGCGCTCGCCCGGGGAATTCGTACCGGCGCGTATGCGAATATCACGTCCTACACGCATCACTTCGTTCGCCAGTTCGAGGACAGCGACCTGATGCAGTACGTGAGCTACCCCACGCCGGTAAACGTGAACGGCGGCGGCGAACTGATGAATCTGGGCAGTCACGCGGTGGATTATCTGCAATACCTGTTCGGCATGCCCCGGCGCGTCTTCTGCAGCATGCGGAATGCCTATTGGGACGAATATCAGGCATTCGGGACGGAAGATATGGCGACCGTCGTGTGCGAGTACGAAGACTTCGTCGCAACGCTGGTGACCGGCCGAAACAAGCTCGAGGAGGAGGGGCCGCCGGCAAACGTGGTGGATGTGACCGCACAGGGCCACTGGATACACGCTGAGCCGGAGACGATCCTGGTGAATGGCGTGGCGATGGACTTGCCGCCAACGCACGTGTCTTATTCGGATGCGTGCGCACAGGAGCTGATCGACTGTATCGAAGAGGAAAGGGATCCGGCGATGGGCGTGGCGGACGGTCTCGCGGTTGCCGAAATGACGACGGCGGCCTACCAGTCGGCGCAGACCGGCGAATTCGTGTCGTTGCCCCTCGATGACGAGAACCATCCGATGATCGACCCCGATGAACAGGTGATCGAGGGTTATCTGGACTGAGGATCCGGAGCCGTTGGCGACTTGAGAAACACTCAATCCATCTGGCACTCGGCTATATTCGGCCCGGGAGTTTAGCTTCCGGGCCGTTTCAGTCCATCAGACGGGCATTGTACTGGCGGGGGCCGGGACGATAGCCGGCGTAGGCGGTCGGGTTATACGGCGCGGGCGTATAGATGTAGACGGCGTCCGACCACGGGTTGTACACCAGCAGATCCTCTCGATCGTCGCCGCAGAGATTGGCGGGTACGGCGTGGTACCAGCCCATTTTCTCCGGACCGGCCGGCGGCGGAAGGTCCGGAAGAACCACACCGGGGTCGCCATTGCCGTGGAAGAGAACCCCGCCGTTATACAGCATTGCGGGCGAGTCGAATCCGTTCCAGTAGACCGTTTCCATTCCTGTTTCGTTAGGCGACCGGTTGAGCCGGAAGCGTCGGACGATCCTTCCGCTGTTGTCCGCCATTAGAACGTCGGGATGGTGCCCGAGATACCGGATGGCCATTTGAGGCGCGGGTTCGTCCGGCAGGAAGGCGGCCACCCTGACTTCCTGTCCGTGGGGGACCGTTTCTTCGCCCAACGCCAGAATGACCCCGCCGTCTTCGTCCAGCACGTGACCGCCGCCGGAACAGACGGCCCGCATTCGTCCGTTGTCCCACGGCTGGATGCAGACGGAGTCCATATTAGGCGCAAGCTGGCATTCCCACCGTGGCGCACCGTCGGAATCCAGAATGAAGTACCCGCCGAGGACCTCGTCGCGCCCGTCGCCGTTCAGGTCGCCCACGGCGGGAATGTACGCCGAGCAGCGGCCGTATTCGTTCCATTGGATGACGTAGTCCCACAGCAGATCCAGGTTCTGGTCGAACGCCAGGACACGTTCACCCAGCTTGACGACGATATCCCGGGGAACGGCCGTGCCTCGCAGGTTGGCGATAATCAGGCGCTGGTGAAACCAGTTGGCGCCCCAGCCATTGCATGCCTTGAGAATCTCCGGACTGGACTCCTGCTTCAACGCACCGGTCGCGCCGTCACGGATCTGGACCGTTACATCCGCGAGAGACTCTTTTGCGGTGACCCCGTCGGGGCGATGGAAGAAGCAGATCACCTCGCTCCTGCCGTCCGCGTCAATGTCGTGGATCGATACGGAACACGGTCGGAGGGGTTGGGCGCCGCCCCCGCCGTCACGCCATAGAATTTCCCCGTCGAGCGTAAAGGCGCCGAGAAAGCATGGTTTGAGTTCACTGCCCGAATCGCAGCGGTAGACCAGCAGATCGGCGCGGCCGTCTCCGGTAAGATCGCCCAGCCGGAGATCCCCGCCAAAACGCAGGTTTCGACCCCCGGACTCGACCCGTGTGAGGAGCGCGTCCGGAATCCGGACCCGCCGGTAGAGAACGGCCGGGGCGGCGTGGTACATCATCTCTGACCCCGGATGGGCTTTTTCAACGGGCTGATAAGGATATGGAAGCGGGAGGACTACTCCTGCCGGTCGGCCTCGTGCTCTCGCCGCAGTCTGAGCACGCGTTCGAATCTTTCCGACAGGCTTTCTCCGGGTCGGGAGAACCGGAGCATGATTTCGTGAGACATCACCATCATCGTGCCCAGTTCCGGGTCGGGATACCGGCAGAAGCTGTGTTTGACTTCCTCCCCGGTAATGCAGCAGTGGGTCTCAAGCGGAAATTCGAAATCGCCGTCGAGCAGACTGCCGGATTTGCCGCCGACGTCCGATTCATTGTCGGCAGGCGCTTTATAGTCGGTGTAGAACTGGTCCTGGTCAGGCATCTGATGTTTACTCCTTGAACAAGGTCCCCTGTCGCCCGCGGGGGTCTCCACGGGAGGTCGAACCGGATGAACCGCGGCTGGCTGATACTCGTGATGAACAGCGAAGAAATATATGCTCTCAGACCGTCGTTTGTCAACAGAAACAGGCGGATTTGCGGAGATCGGGTGCGGGAATTGCCTGTTCGGCCGCGCATCCGGGTCGCCGGGCGGCCAGCGGACCCGACTGCGGAATCAGGAGGGTTAGCGTGCGCCCCGCCGGCCTCGCGCAAGTGCTTTGGGCTTGATTTCAGGATCCGGAATTGCTTATTTTCCTGTTGGACCCTTGTGGACCTGTGGAAGAACCGAGAGGTGGAGGGTTGATGGAGATTGAATCGCTGATCGACTGGCTGCAGTCGGCTTTGCTGATACTCTATGGCGTTACCCTTGGTCTGTTGCTGATCTTCAGTCTGCACCGGCACGTGATGGTGCGATTGTACTATAAGAACCGCCGCAAGCGTCCCGCTCCGGTCGGCCGGTTCGAGGAACTGCCGCGCGTGACGGTCCAGCTGCCCGTGTACAACGAGCTATACGTCGTGGAGCGGCTGATCCGGGCGGTGGCGGACTTCGACTACCCGCGGAACCGCCTGGAAATCCAGGTCCTTGACGATTCAACGGACGAGACCACCGAAGTGGCCATGCGCTGCGTGGCGGAGTTGAGAGAAGCCGGGCACGATATCGTCTGCCTGCATCGAACGGACCGAACGGGCTATAAGGCGGGCGCTCTTGGCGAGGGCCTGCGAGTTGCCAGCGGCGAGTACGTGGCCGTATTCGACGCCGATTTTCTGCCGCCCAGAGAATTCCTCAAAGAGACGATCCACTTTTTTACCGATGAGGGAGTGGGCCTGGTGCAGGCCAGGTGGGAGCACCTTAACCGCGATTATTCACTGTTGACGCAGGTACAGGCTATTTTCCTCGACGGGCATTTCGTCATGGAACACGGCGCCCGCAGCAGATCCGGCTTTTTCTTCAATTTCAACGGCACGGCGGGCATCTGGCGCAGAAAGTGCATCGACGATGCGGGTGGGTGGGAGAACGACACCCTGACGGAAGACCTGGACCTGAGCTATCGCGCGCAGTTGGCCGGGTGGCGGTTTCTGTTCCTGGACGACGTGGCCGCGCCGGCGGAATTGCCGGTTGAGATGAACGCCTGGAAGACCCAACAGTTCCGCTGGTCCAAGGGCTCGGCGCAGACCGCCCGCAAACTCGTCGGGCGGGTCCTGCGTGCGAAATTGCCGTGGCGCGTCAAGCTCGAAGCGCTGATCCACCTGAGCGGCAATTTCGCTTATCTCCTGATGGCCATGCTGGCCGCTCTGATCTTTCCTGCCGTACTCGCCCGCCTGGAACTCGGGTGGTTCCGCGTCGTCTTCGTCGATCTTCCGCTGTTCGTTTCCGCGACGGGTGCGGTATCCCGATTCTATATCTATTCACAGAAGGAACTCTATCCGGACTGGATGCGCCGCATCAAATATATGCCGTGCGTGCTGGCCGCGGGTATGGGGATTTCGTTCAACAACGCCCGGGCGGTACTCGAAGCGCTGGCGGGGCGCCAGACCGAATTCACGCGCACGCCGAAGTACCAGGTCGTGGACCGCCGGGACACCTGGCGCGGCAAGCGATACGCAGTGCGCAAGAGTGTCCTGTCCGTCGTCGAACTCGCCGTTGGGTTGTATTTCCTCTGGGTGATCGGCTTTGCGATCGACAACGCGATTTATTTCCCGGTTCCCTTTCTCGCGCTCTTCAGCCTTGGTTTCTTCTACGTGGGATGGCTGTCGCTGTTTCAGGGACGCTTTCAGCGCTTGCGCGCCGCGCTTTCGAGAACGGAAGCGCCCGCGGCCGACTGAGACCGTCGTTGCGTCAACGGGCCGCCGGGAACCTGTTGACCATGCGGATTCCGTATCATGGCATACATCGGACGTTTTTTCGCGAATCGCTATACGCTGGCATACGCTGCGGCGCTGGCTGTGCATCTGATGTTTTTTATGTTATACGTCCCCCTTTTGGGCCTTGTGCGTGAACCACGCATCGACGTGGCTGCTCCCGAATCCAGTCCGATGTCTTTCGAGTTCGTAGAACTGCCCCGCACGGCGCCGGACGAACAGCCGCCCGAGCAGACGACGTTGCGGTCAGACCGGGTCTCGCGGGCGAAGGACCGGCACGAGGCGGACCTGCCGGAATCCCACCTGCCCTACGCCGACGGTCTCGTGCAGTCCCCGTCACAGTCCCGGACCGAGATCGGTCTGGATGGCGAGGGAGGTGAGCGGGGCGAGGCCGATGCGGGGGCGGATGTGGACCCCGTCCGGCGTGCGGACGCGGAAGACGAGGCGAATTCCGCGGATTTCGCGCCGCTGTTGAAGGAGCGGAATGTGTGGTCCCCGGAACCATCGAAGCGTGCAATGTTCGGACGTCCGGACGCGCCAGGCGTCATCCCCATGAAGAACCTGCAAAGCCACGCCCTCGAGCAGGGAGGGTTGCAGCTGAGTACGTATGACTGGGAGTTTGCGCCTTATCTGGCATACCTCAAAGGTCACATTGGAGACCACATTCATCCGCCGGCCGCATTTACGCAACTGGGCATTATTCAGGGACGGACACGGCTGAAATTCAGGATTACGCCGGACGGCCGCCTCGCGAATCTGGAGGTCATCGACTTCGACGGCAGTCCGTACCTGCGGGATACCAGCATTCGCGCGGTAGAGCTGTCAGCCGATTTCCGACCTCTGCCGGCGCATTTTCCGGACGACTTTCTGGAAATCTCCGCCCTGTTCCACTATCTGATACTGGATTCCCGATAACACCGGAGCCGCTGCATGGGATGGGAGCTGTTCGAGCAGGGTGGTCTGATGATGTATCCGCTCTCCCTGTGTTCGATCCTCACCCTGGCCATTACGCTTGAACGGGCGTTCAGCCTGCGCCGCCACCGGATCATCCGGGGAGAGATCGTCAGCGTGATCGAGAACATAAAGGGCCCGGAGGACGTCGGGCTTGCGGTGTCCGTATGCAACCAGCACGAAGGGCCCTTCGCCCAGGTTGTGCGCACAGGGCTGGAAAGCCGCCACCTGCCTCCGGATGAGATCAAGGAAAACATCGTGGATCAGGGCCGCCAGGAAATGGGGAAGCTGCAGAAGGGGATCGTCATATTGGAGACCGTCGCCAGTGTTTCTCCGCTGCTGGGTCTGCTGGGTACGGTTCTGGGGATGATCAAGGTCTTTCGGGAGATATCGGAAGTGGGCATCGGGCAGGGCAATCTGCTCGCGGGTGGTATCGCGGAAGCGATTCTGACAACCGGCGCGGGGTTGTTTATCGCGATACCGTCACTGGTCTTCTTCAACTATTTCAGCAGCAAATCGGAGAGTCTGGTCCTGGAAATCGAGAAATATTCCAATACGCTTCTGAAGAAGCTGCGGGGCTTCCAGGTTCGCGAACACAAAGAATAGTGGCGGCGACAATGCAGTTCTATCAGAAACCGAAGCGTCGGCCGTACATCAACATTACGTCACTGATCGACGTTCTCTTCCTGCTGCTAACCTTTTTTCTCGTGACGACGTCCTTCATCGAGCAGTCCGCGTTGAAGGTTGAATTGCCGTCCATGGAAAACGCGGACCGGGTTCAGCAGCCGAAACGCTTTGTGCTGGATGTGGCGCCGGACGGCGGGATCCACTACGATGGCCAGCCGGTGGAACACGCCGCGCTCGGCCTCCGGCTGCAGAAGGCTTCTGAAGAGATCAACGCTTCCGGCGGCCTCGTGTTGCGCGCCGATCGGGACCTTCCGCACGGCGAGGTGATCGGCGTTCTGGATATTATACGGGGAGCGGGGATCCGGCGTTTCGTTATTGCAACGGAGACTGCCGGACCCGGATGAGAGTCACCCTCTCGCGGCGTCTATCGTCGGCCACTTTGCCGGGATCAGGCTATACAGGAGGATGCATGTTCGGTTTTCAACGATGGCTCGTCGTTGGTGTCATTGCGGTTCTGGCGGGGTGCGGAGAGGATGAAAGAGGACCGTCCCGCCGCGGCGGGCAGCGCCGGGGCGCGGCGGTACCGGTAAAGGTCGAACCCGTGAATCGTCGCGACATTTCAAGTTCAATTCTGGCCAATACGACGCTGGAGGCGTTTCAATGGGTCGACGTGCGTTCCAGGGCATCGGGACAGGTTGTGGTTATCCTCAAGGAAGAGGGTGACCGCGTAAACCCGGGCGCCGTGCTGGCGCGCCTGGATTCCGAGGAGCCGGCATTGCAGGTCAAACGCATGGAGGTGGCCTACCAGGACGCGCGCCGCGCCTACGAGAGAGACGAAAAACTCTTCAAGCGGGAGCTTCTCAGCAACGAGAGGTATGAGAATTCCAGGGGACAGATGGACCGCGCGCAAACCGAGTTGGAACAGGCGAAGCTGAACCTGAGCTATACCTCTATTGTCTCGCCCCTCGCAGGCACGGTGACCATTCGAAGCGTGGAGGTCGGCAACATGGTCACCGCGAATCAGGCGGTGTTTTCGGTGGCGGACTTCGACCCGCTGCTGGCGCGCATCAGGATCCCTGAAAAGAACATGGGCAAAGTAGCGATCGGCCAGGGCGCGAATGTCTCGGTGGAGTCCGATCCGGAACGGCTGTACCGCGGTGTCGTGAAGATGATCAGCCCGGTTGTGGATCCGGAAAGCGGAACCATCAAAGTCACCATCCAGATTCCGGGCGGCGGAAACGAAGTCCTGCGGCCCGGCATGTTTGCATCCGTACACATCATCACGGAGGTGCACCGGAACACGCTCGTAATCCCAAAGAAAGCGCTCGTTCACGAGGGCGAAGGGAATCAGGTGTTCGTATACGAACCGGATGGGGAACAGGGCGCGGGAAGGGCCGTTCGAAGGAAGGTGGGCATCGGGTTTTCGGACAATGAATACCTGGAGATTCTGAAAGGCCTGAACGAGGGCGAGCAGGTCATCACCGTCGGTCACGAAGGCCTGCGCCCGGGCACGGCGATTCGCCTGGTTGGCGAAGGGTTTCCGGAAACGGCCGTGGCCTTGGACAGGATGGGCGGAGGGCGCGAAGGCGGGCGGCCCGGGGGAGGCGACAACGGTCAGCTGAATGCAATGAAGGAGCGGATGTTCGCCCGGTTTCCCGAACTGAAAAAAGCCTACGACGCGCGCGTTAAGGAAGATCCGGATCTCGCGAAAAGCGGTGAAAAGTGGCGCGCGTTCATGGGCGAGATGCGGCGGCAGGGCATCCTGCCGGCAAGAGGCGGGAGACCGCAATGAAGCTGATCGAGTTTTCCACGCGCCGCCGGGTGACGGTTACGATGTTTGTCGTCGCGGCCGTGATCTTCGGTCTGGTTGCGTTCCGTCGGCTCGCGATCAATCTGCTGCCCGATATAACGTATCCCACACTCACCGTGCGGACCGAATACGAAGGTACGGCGCCTTCGGAAATGGAACGCCTGGTGACGGAGCCCGTGGAGGGGGCCGTCGGGGTGGTGACGAATGTCGTCCGGGTGAGTTCCACGTCCCGTCCCGGCGTGTCCGAGGTGGTGGTGGAGTTTTCCTGGGGTACGGACATGGATTTCGCATCGCTGGACGTCAGGGAGAAACTGGACCGGTTGCAGCTTCCCCAGGGAGCGGAAAAGCCGGTCCTCTTGCGTTTTGATCCGTCGCTGGACCCGATCATGCGGATCGGGCTGTACGGACCCGAAAGCCTGGTCGCCCTTCGCCTGTTGGCCGAGGAGCATATCAAACTGGACCTGGAAAGCCTCGAGGGCGTCGCCGCAGCGCGCGTGAACGGAGGGTTGGAAGAGGAAATACACATTGAAATCGATGAACCCAGGCTGGCGTCGCTGCGCATCCCGGTTCAACAGGTCGTCGCGCGCCTGGGCCAGGAGAACGTGAATCTTACAGGCGGGCAGTTGAAGGATGGCGAGGCGGAGTACGTTGTGCGCACGGTCAACGAGTTTCGTTCGGTCGAGGAGATTCGGGATATCGTCGTGGGCGAACGCCAGGAAGCCGCCATTACCCTTGCCGACGTTGGCCGCGTGTTCCGGGGGCACAAGGAACGCAAGGTTATCAACAGGATGAACGGGCGCGAAAGCGTGGAACTTGCGGTGTACAAGGAGGGCGACGCCAATACCGTGACCGTGGCCGCGCGGGTTTACGCCGCGCTGGAGCGTTTTGAGGATGAGGCCGGCGCCGTGCCTGCGGGCACCCGCATCGAGGTGGTTTTCAGCCAGGCGACGTTCATCAGGGCATCTGTCGCGGAGGTGCTCAACACGGCGATCATGGGCGGGGTTCTGGCGGTGGTGGTGCTCTATCTGTTTCTGGGCAATCCCGGAAGCACGGCGATCATCAGTCTATCCATCCCGATATCCGTCGTGTGCACCTTTCTCTTGATGTTCAGTTCGGACGTGAGCCTGAACATCATGTCCCTCGGCGGGTTGGCGCTGGGCATCGGCATGCTCGTGGACAATTCTATCGTCGTGCTCGAAAGCGTTCAGCGGTACCGCGAGGAGGGCCTGTCGGCTCGGGAGGCGACGGTCAAGGGGGCGAGTGAAGTCGGAAAGGCGGTCGTGGCATCCACCCTGACCACGATCTGCGTCTTCGTGCCCATCGTCTTCGTGGAAGGAATCGCCGGTCAGTTGTTTCGGGACCAGGCGCTGACCGTTACGTACTCGCTGGTCGCCTCTCTGCTGGTGGCGCTCACGCTGATCCCCATGCTGGCGTCTTTGGAATTCGGACGGAGTGACGCGGCGGCGCGAGCCGCCCGCGGCCGCCCGCGCTCAAGCGTCAATCCGGGTCTCGCAACCGTGTTACGTGTTTTTATGCGCGCCGGCAGGGCGGTGGGTAAGGCGGCGGTCTCCCTGCTCTACCCCGTCTTCTGGCTCTTTGAACGGGTATTGGGCAGCGCGTATAGACTCTATCCCCGTGTGATCAGCTGGGCGCTGGATCATCGCGCGGTGGTGCTCGTTGTCGCACTGGCGCTGGCCGGTGTGTCCGGATTGCTCGCCGGGTTTCTCGGAAGCGAGTTGATTCCGGAAATGAGCCAGGGGGAATTCAGCATCTCCGTGACAATGCCGGTGGGTACCCCTCTGGTCGCCACCGAACGGGCGATACGCGGCATGGAGCGGATCGTCCAGGCTCAGCCCGAGGTGGAACTGGTCTACAGTACCGTGGGCCTGAGCGGGTCGTCCGACGGTTCGGCCGGAGAGGAGCGCGAAAATGTCGGCCAGATTCACGTGGCGCTGAAAGACGGTATCATACGGGAGCGTGAAGACGCCGTGATGGATCGGCTGAGGGGTGCGTTCCGCGGCATGCCGGCCGCGGAGTGTAAATTCACCCGCCCGTCCTTTTTTTCTTCCCGGACTCCCATCGAGGTTGAGATATCCGGATATAACCTCGGTACCTTGCGGACGCTGTCCGACGAACTTGCAGGCAGGCTGGAGGACCTCCCCGGTCTTGTCGACGTGAAGACCAGCGCGGAGGGCGGCAATCCGGAGGTACAGATCAGGTTCAATCGGAAGTGGGTGGCGCAGATGGGGACGAGCATCAGCGAGATCGGCAGGCTCGTCAGGAACAAGATCCAGGGCGAGGTGGCCACGGAGTTCGCCCGGGGCGACAGGAAGGTGGATATTCGCGTGCGTGCGGATGAACGGCATCGGGCTACCGTGGAAGATCTCAAGCGTCTTATCGTGAGTCCGGCGGGTGCGTCGGCTCCCATCCCCCTCGCGGTGGTTGCCGACCTGTCCGTCGAAATGGGGCCGGCCGAGATCCTGCGGGCGGACCAGGAGCGCGTCGCGGTCGTCTCCGCAAACCTCGAAGGACGGAGTCTGAGCGAGGCGGTGGCCGACATCGAATCCGTGATCAGGGATATGGTCTATCCACCCGACTATCATGTCAAGATCGGCGGCCAGAACGAGGAGCGCGAACGGTCGTTCGAGAGCATGCGGCTGGCCATCCTGCTGGCGGTCTTCCTCGTGTATCTGGTCATGGCTTCCCAGTTCGAGTCCCTGGTCCATCCATTCGTTATCATGTTTTCGATACCGTTCGGTCTCGTCGGCGTGGTCTGGATGTTGCTGGTTACGGGTCAGACTGTGAGCGTGGTCGTGCTGATCGGGCTGATTATGCTCGCGGGAATCGTCGTCAATAACGCGATTGTGTTAATCGACTATATCAATGCTCTGCGAAGGGGGCAGGGAATGGGGAAGCGGGAAGCCATCGAGCGCGCATGCCATGTGAGGCTGCGCCCCATTCTGATGACCACGTCCACAACGGTGTTGGGTCTGCTGCCCATGGCACTCGGCATCTTCGATTTCAGGCCATTCGTCGCAAACGTGGAATCCGGCCTGGCAAACATGTTGCCAGGCGGGGCGCCGGCTTCGATTATGGGGGCCCTGAACGTCGTCTTCCCTGTAGGTCAGGGGGCGGAGATCCGCGCCCCGATGGCAATCACCGTAATCGGCGGTCTGGTGATTTCTACGCTGGTTACGCTGGTCCTGATTCCCACGCTCTATTCGCTCGTCGACCGCAAGGAATGAGCGTCGGTCCGGGGTCCGCGGGAGAGCATATGGTATCGGGTGACGAGAGGGATCCGGAGGATATCGCCTACGAGGACCGGATCCGGACCAGTTCGCTTTCGGAGCTGGAAGACATGTCCGTGTACGTGGACCGTGGTGAGTATCCGCACCGGGCTCAGAAGCTGCTCGAGGAGATCGGGCGGCGGCGCTCGGGTCAGGAGCGTGGATTCGATCGGCGGACCGTGCAGAAGGCCGTGCCCGCGGGCTTGCCCCGGCGTCTCTGGGCAAGCCTGATCGATCTCTTCATTCATCTCCTGATTCTGGGTGCGTTGTTCCTGGCAGGTTGGTCGGCCGTTAAACTCGTCTCGAGTCCTGGAAGCGACGGGCCGTCGCCCGCCGCCGTCTCCGCCCGCCGGGGTCCGTCGCCGCTGCAACAGTTCGCCGCCGGGCTGCTTGCCGGCGACGCGGAGGCGTGGAAAAACCGGGAACGGTGGATCCAGGTGGGCCTGGTTACGCTGAGCTTCCTGATTTTCAGGGCGTTATTCACCGTACCGGCCTGGGTGCGAACCGGCAGTACGCCGGGAATGCGTGAGGTCGGCATCAGGCTTATCCGGACAACGGGGGAATCCGTCGGTGTAAGTCGGGCGCTGATACGGTTCTGGGGGCAGTTTCTGCTATTCGGGCTGACGCTTGGCGTGAGCGCTTTCTGGATGATCCTGGACTCGCGGGCACAGGCGCTTCACGACAAGCTGACGGACACGTGCGTCGTGCGGGAACAACGCACATGGGAAAAAACCGACGAAGATCGGGTCTATGATTAGGCGATTTCCGGTTGCCTTTCGTCACCTGTTTTGTTATACTGTCTGTCCCGTGTTTACCTCCATGAACACCGCCCTGCTGCCGCACCTGCCTCCCGCAATGACGTCGATTCCAGGCTCCGTCAAATCTCAGGCATTTGTCGAACGGCTCGCGTCCCATCTCCGAAAACGAACTCGTTTCCGACGAGAATCCGCGAAACTTTTGGACGGTTCATGCTGTCTAAACTTACTGACAGGTGGTAGCACGGTTTTCGATTTGCAGGAGTCTGACGATGCGTAAGCGGTTTCCACAGGCCCTTTGCTGCCTTGTTGCAATTGCGGTTGGACTGACCGCCGAACCGGTGCAGGCGAAGTCTTTCTTTACGTCCCGCCGGACGTTCGGCGTACTGTTTCTGGGCGGAAGCGCGTTTATGGCCAAGAAGGCCGTTGATTTCCGCCGGGACGCAAACAGGACCTACGACGACTACAAACTCGCTCGTACTTCCGATGAGGCGGAGCGTCTGTTCGACCGCACGGGCGAATACGATACCAAGAGCAAAATGAGTGTCGGGCTTTCTATCGTTCTGCTTGCCAGCGGGTTGCGCATGATCATGTCAAGCGGCGTGGACGAGGGTTCCGCGAAGATTCGTCAGAAGAAGAAACTCAACGTGGACATGACGGGCGACGTCAACAAGAGAATGGTGAAAGTCGCCGTCAAGAGGCATTTTTAGTCGCGGCGGCCGGGCTCGTCTGCCGGTGAGCCGCATCTATCCGCAGTTCTTGTGTACGAAGGAGTGGTTTATGGCGCGTTGGAAATTCAGCCCGGTCCGACTCGGGGTGTGGGGCATGCTGGTCATTGTCCTTGCCGGGGTGGGGCGTTGCGGTCGTGAGCGGGAAAACCCGGTCGATCCGAATTCTCCAGGCGGCGGGGCGCTGCAACCCCCCGCTAACATACGTGCGCAGGGAGAAATCGGCCGAATACTGTTGACCTGGGACGCGGTGAAAATCAACGAACTTGCGGGGTACGGCGTCTGGCGCGCCACGTCGGCCACCGGCGACTATACCCGGCTGCGCGGCGAGTCGAACGATGCGAATGTAACCACCGGCCGCACGGTCTTTGTCGATTCCACGATGGACGTTTCGGCTTCAAGGGTTTATTTCTACCGGGTCACCACCGTGGACGCGAACGGGCAATCCAGCGAGAGGTCCGCCTATGTCAGCGCCGAGGTGCGGGAGGACAAGAGGCCGCCGGCTTCCCCGGCGAATCTTTCCGCCGTCCGAAATGAAAAAACCGGTCACGTAGCGCTTGTCTGGGATGCGCCGAGAACGGACGCGGACAACCAGGACCTGACCGGCCTGGCCGGTTACCGGGTCTTCAGGGCGAAAGACTCCGAAGACTCGTACGTCCTCATTGCCGCGGTTCCGGCCTCACAGACGACATTTACGGATACAACGCAGCTGGATCCGGATTACCGGTATTTCTATCAGGTTTCCGCGATCGACAGATTCGACAACGAGAGCCCGCGCTCCCGCTCCGCGTCGGTGAGCGCGCCTGAAGCCGAAGTACGCCCGCCGGGCGGCTTGCGGACCGTAAGCAAGGTTGGCAAGATCGAGTTGCATTGGGACCCGTCGAACGAAGACAACCTTCTGGGTTATCTGGTGCTGCGGTCAACGTCCACCCGGGCGCCGTTCGTGCCGGTATCTTCAGATGTTCCCTTTACAACGGCCCAGACCGTCTATGTAGATAAGGATGTACAGGTCGACGTGGTTTATTTCTACAGGGTCCAGACGGTGATACAGGATCCCGACCGCGGGATTGTCACAGGCGACGCGTCACACTTTGTCGACGGGCAGGCCGAGGCGGATGAATCGCCGCCGGCCGCGCCGTCAGATTTGAGCGTGAGTCTGGATGACGAAGATGCGGGGGCTGTACTGCTCAGTTGGGCGCCTCCCACAAAGGATGACGGCGGCGACGAACTGACAGGGCTTTCCCACTACCGGATCTTCCGATCAAAAGAGACCGCCAATTCATTTGTGGAGATGGCACAGGTTCCGGGCACGCAGACCCATTTCCGGGACACTACGGTGGAGCCGCTTACCCTCTATTATTACACCGTAAACGCAGTTGACTTCGAGAAAAACGGAGGACCGCGTTCCACGCCCCTGTCCGTCAGCACGCCCGGTCTTGCAACGCCGACACGGGTTACGGCAGTTGCCGACAAGGCCAAAATCTCGCTGGCCTGGGCGCCGAACCAGGAGCCGCAGCTGAGCGGGTACGAAGTGTTGCGCTACAGCGACCCGCTTCAGCCGGACCTGTTCTCCACGTTCATCACCCCGTGGCCGGCCTATGTGGATTCGCCTCTGGTCGGGGGCAAGACCTACGCGTACCGCGTGCGTGCATTGGGCTCGGGCGGTCTCAAAAGCAGATTGTCGGATTTCGTACTGGCAACCGTGATGGACGACGACCTGGCGCCCGCTCCGCCCGAATTCCTGTATGCGAAGTTGTCGGGTTTTACGGATATCGAGTTGAGTTGGCGCGCTTCCATGACCGATGAGGACGGATCCGAGCAGACAGGCCTCCATCAGTACAGGATCTACAGGTCGGAAGGGTCGGGATCAGCCGGATTCAAGTGGCTGGCGACTGTCGACTCGACCACGCTGAACTACGTGGACGAAGACCTGGAGACATCCACAACGTACAGTTACCAGGTGCGTGCGATCGACGCCAGCGGAAACGAGGGCCCGGCCTCGAGCACCGTGTCCCTGCAGACCGGACCGGAAGCCAGAATCGGCAGGCCGACCAATGTCGCCGCGGTCGTGCGAAATCTGCCGGAGGAAGGTACTGTCGTGATCGTCACCTGGAGGGCGCCTCCCGGCATCACGCGATTCCGGGTGAATCGCCAGCGGGTGGGCGCGCGATCCAGCGATGTTTTCGAGACCGTGTCGTATCAGCTTAGTGACAACAAGTACATCGATACCAACGTCGAATCCGGCAGCACGTACCTCTATCACGTGGTTTCCGTAAGAGGAGACGACATCAGTCGTCCGTCGGACCCGGTCGTTGTTTCGGTGCCGTAGGTTCCCTGCAAAACAGGAAAGTCCGGAAACAGCAGAGCGCTGTACCCGATTGCGCTCTGCTGTTTTTTTGTACGAGAAGCGTATCGCCGGGGCCTGGTGCCCACGCCTGTCGTTCCGTACCGGGGCACAGCTCAACCGGATTCCGCCAGATGACGCATTGCGCACGACACTCTCCCGGTGATCTGTCCTTTACCGCCCGACAGCCGTACGCGAACGTCTGTGCTCTTTTCGGACGATGTATGCGCAGTGGTTCCTGTAAAGACGGTACTTGCGGTATTTCTTTCTCCCGGATGGTCTCTCCGGCACGCGGTCTGCATAGCCACCAGGAGTTCGCAGGTGTTGTGCGGGTCACGAAACGGAGGGTGTTCTATGCAGCGCGTGCTTCTGGTGGACGGGGACAGTCGATTCCGGAGGGAAATGAAGGACCGTTTGACGCGGCGCGGCGTGAGCGTCGCGTGTGCGGGAACCGCCCGGGAGGGCTTGAGACTTTACCGGCGCGGCCGCCCCGCATGGGTTTTCGCCGAGGCCGAACTCCCGGACGGCGGCGGTTTTCCGGTTCTCGAGGAAGCGCACGGCCAAACGCCCGTCGTCATGGTGAGCGAGGGATTTTCTCCCGATCAGGTTTACTCGGCCATCTCGGGCGGCGCCTTCGACTGTCTGTCGAAACCCGTGGATGATCCCACCCTGGACGGATTGCTGTACCGCCTGCGCAGGGAAAGAAATCCCCCGCCTGTAGAGGCGGGCCCGGTTGAAGCCGTGCAGGAAATCGGCGGCGCGATGGTCGTGGGACGTTCCCAGAAGATGATCGAAGCGCTGAAGACGGTTGCCGCGGTCGCCAATACTTCGGCCACGGTACTGGTTTGCGGCGAAAGCGGTACCGGAAAGGAGTTGATGGCCAGGGAAATCCATCGTGCGTCACAGAGACCCGGGGCGTTCGTGGCCGTCAATTGTGTCGCAGTTATGGAAACCCTCATGGAAAGTGAATTGTTCGGCCACGAGCGAGGCGCCTTCACGGGTGCGGCGGGGCGGCGCGCGGGATGTTTCGAACAGGCCGGCCACGGCACCCTCTTTCTGGATGAAATCGGCGATGCGCTTCCGGGTTTTCAGGCCAAGCTGCTTCGTGTGCTGGATCGGGTCGAGTTCCGTCGCGTCGGCGGCCAGGAATCGATCCGACCGGATGTACGGGTTGTTGCGGCCACGAATGCCGATTTGGAAGACCTGGTTGCGAAGGGCGCGTTCAGAGCGGATCTCTATTACAGGCTGAGCGAGGTGATTGTCCAATTGCCCCCGCTGCGCGACCGCCTTGCGGACATACCCGTGCTTGTGCGGCGAACGCTCAGCGAAATCCGGCACCGTACCGGCCGGAATCTGGGCGGCGTTTCACAGGAGGCCATGCACAGGCTGATGGTCCATCCGTGGCCGGGTAACGTCAGAGAACTGCAGAATGTCCTGGTGAGGGCGGCGCTTTATTGCCGGGGGAGTACGGTCCAGTGTAGTCACCTGAAGGGTCTGATCTCTGATGAGTCGGCCGAGATTGACGAATCGCTTACCCTGTCGGACGTGGAACGCCGGCACATTGAACAGGTTCTGAATGCAACCGGCTGGAACCGGGGTATGGCGTGCGAGATCCTGGGCGTGTCGCGTCCGACGCTCCGTAGAAAGATCAGGGATTATGGACTTCTCGGAGGGTGAGCGCGCCCTTCTGCAGGTATGCACGGATAGCGACCCGCCGGGCCGAACCCGCGCATGCGCTTGACTTACTGAAGTATGGTGTGTATGATTTGACCGTTTCAATGCGTCGGTTCATCGAACGAACACCGGGGCGGTCTGCTTTCTGTCATTGACAGGAGGATGGATGGGATATCTTGTGGATCTCATATGTACCCGATGCGGCCGAAGCCACGACAAAGATAGGCTTTGGAATCTGAGCGCCTGCTGCGAAGCGCCGCTCTTCGCCCGGTACGATCTGGAGAAAGCGTCGAATGCCCTCCACAAAGCGGATTTGCCGGGACGGGAGACGACCATGTGGCGATACGGGGAAGTATTGCCCGTCGAACGGGTTGCGCACCGGATAAGCCTGGGTGAGGGATTCACCCCTTTGCTGAAGGCGGACGCGCTGGGGGCGCGGGTCGGCGTCCCGGACCTCTACGTCAAGGATGAGGGTGTCAATCCGACAGGGTCATTCAAGGCACGCGGGCTGTCGGCTGCGATATCCAGAGCGGCGGAACTGGGAGCGGATGCCGTGGCCATTCCTTCTGCGGGGAACGCGGGTGGGGCGACGGCGGCGTACGCGGCGAGGGCCGGGATGGAGGCGTACATTTTCATGCCGACCGATGCACCGGCGGCAAACATGGTGGAGTGCCGGCGGCTGGGCGCGCGCCTGACGCTCGTGGACGGTCTGATTACGGATTGCGGGAAGATGGTGGCCGACCGAAAGAAGGCCGAGGGTTGGTTCGACGTCTCGACACTTAAGGAGCCGTACCGGGTAGAAGGAAAGAAAACGATGGGATACGAACTCGCCGAACAGCTGGACTGGGCGTTGCCGGACGTCGTGCTCTACCCGACCGGCGGCGGCACGGGCCTGATCGGAATGTGGAAGGCGTTCGACGAGATGGAAGCAATGGGTTGGATCGGCTCCGCGCGTCCTCGAATGGTGGCCGTACAGGCGGAGGGCTGTGCGCCTGTTGTCAGGGCGTATGAAACGGGCGCCGAATCGGCCGAGTTCTGGGAAGACGCGGACACCGTTGCATCGGGGCTCCGGGTGCCTGGCGCGGTGGGCGACTTTCTCATGCTTCGAGCCATCCGGGAAAGCCACGGCACGGCTATCGCCGTTACCGACGGTGCCCTGCTGGCCTGCGTTGAGGAGATGGCTTCGTCGACCGGTATTTTCCCGGCGCCTGAGGGCGCGGCGACGCTTGCCGGGCTGAAGGAACTCACCGGGGAGGGGTGGATCTCTGCTGAGGAGCGGGTGGTGCTGTTCAATACCGGGACCGGGCTGAAATATATCGAAGCCATTGGCGCGGCGGACGGCGTCCGGTGAACCGTACTGCCGGGCAGCACACGCTTCGTGCCGGCTCTTTACGGTATCGGACCCCGGGAATTGCCGTGGAAACACGAAATGACCCACCGGCCCGCCGGAGGGTCGGTACTGGCGCGCGAAAGGAGGTACACGGCCGATGAAGAGGCGGGAGATCGGGAAATTCCAGAGTTTCGTACTCGAGGAAGAGGATACGGTCGTCGTGATGGGTGACCTGAACGCCCACGCGGACTTCCTCACGGGATGCGGTTTCAGCCGTCACCCCGATACGGGCGAGTTCGTAGGCACCGGCGCCAATCTCTATGCAATGGCCCCGGACGATTTCTACGACCGGTTCAGCGCACGGACCGGCGCGGATCCGGAACTGACCGCACAGGCTCACGACGGGAAGGATTTCTATCAGGTCGACGGACTGCCGCTGGCCGCGGTGAATGCGGAAGGCGATCCCTACATCGAAGGAATCACTGCCGTAGACATCGAGACCCGGGTCTACATCGAACAGGGGATAGCGAACTTCAGGGTAGGTTAGCCTCGGGAACGTTTTGCGTCCAGGTATTCCAGAGCATGTGCCGCCGCCCGATAGCCGCTTTCTACGGCACTCTCTACCGTGGCAGGCAGTCCGGTGTCGGTCCAGTCTCCTGCAACATAGAGTCCCGGCGCCGCCGTGCGATTCGGTGGGGGAGATTGTCCCTTTGGTAGCGCGAACGTTGCATGTCGTTCCCGCACAACCAGATGGTGCTCCAGGTGTATGTTTCTGGTTTCGGGCAGGAACTTATGCAGGTCACCCAGCGCAATCCCCACGAGTTTTTCGTCAGGCTGTTCCACCAGCCCGTCGGCGGCGCTGGCGACCATGGTAACATGCCCGGGTGATGCGTTGTCACGACCGTTGTATAGCATCGGCTTGTTGAATATCCAGTCCATACGACCTGTGAGGAGGCCGATGAAAGGCCGGTTGAGTACGGGCTCCCGAAACCAGAGGTTGACCGAAAGGATCGGGGAGGGTTGGAAGGAATTCAAACGAGTCTTGAGATCGTCGAGACCCTCCGGAAGCAGGCGAGACAGCGCAGGCGGCGTGATTGCGCAGATGGCGGCATCGGCCGTCACAGCCGCGCCTGATCTCATACGGATCCATATCTTGCCGTTTTCGGCAACGCGCAGTTCCGCGGCCGCCTCGCCGATGTGGCACGTACCGCCGTGCCGGTGGATGAAGCTCCTGGCCGAGTCCGTGTACATCGCGCTGAGTCCCACAGCGGGGTAGCCCATCAGGGTAGCGTCGGTGTGCCCGAGAAACGCGAGTTTCAGAACGGAAGTCAGGTGACGGGCCGGGGCGGAATCGGGATGTTGATTCAGCGCGGAGATGCAAAGCGGATCCCAGAACGCATGCCGGATGGCTGGAGACTGCCCGCACTCCTCCAGCCAGTCGTTAACCGTGATACCGTATTGCAACGGCGTTGCCAGGGCCGTCCTGATGCGCCTCAGCCCCACGACGTCTCCGAGGTTGACCGGTCTGTAACGGATGAATCCGGCCAACACATTGAGGGGAGGCGGCAGCCACCGGGGAAACCTGAGAGCAGTATGGCCCAGACCGGGGTGTAAGAAATCCAGACGGAACGCTTCCTGAAACCTCAGGCGATCCCCCGCGCCGATGGTTTCCAGGAACTCCCTGGTCCGGAGATAACATTTCATGAATAGGTGCTGACCGTTGTCTACGGTATCGCCCGTTGCTCGATCGGCAAATGAATACGCACGCCCACCCAGGTGTTTCCTGCGCTCAAACAGGTTGACGATGCACCCGCCCCGTTCCGCAAGGCGAACGCCCGCGGCGAGACCCGCGAAGCCGCCGCCGATAATGACCACGCGGCTCACGGCGACTTCTCCCGTATTCCAATCCGGTTGCGAAGGCAGAATTCAAGCGCGATGCCCAGTTTTTTCAGGTTGTTTACGCGAATCGGATGTTGGTACACGTTGTAATTGACGGCTTCGATGCGGCTGAGAAGACGGCTGTAGATGCAACCCATGATTTCGGCCGGAAACAGGCTCTGGCGATCCTCTCTCGGCAGGCATTGCGCGGCTTTCCTGTAGTAGCTCCGCGCCCGTTTGCACTGGAATTGCATCAGCTTCCGGAACCGGGTTGTGGTGATTCCGTCGAAAAGTTCTTTTTCGGTGTAGTTGAAACGTCTCAAATCTTCCAGCGGGAGATAGATGCGGTCTCTCCTTGCGTCGGTCTTGATGTCACGGAGGATGTTCGTAAGTTGCAGCGCAATCCCCAGGTTGACGGCGTAATCCCGGGATGCACGCCTGGTGTAGCCGAAGATCTCGATGCATATCAGGCCGACGATGGAGGCGACGCGGTAACAGTATTCGTACAGATCGCCGAAGGTCTGGTAGCGATTCTTGACCAGGTCCATCTCCACACCGTCAATCAGCTTCAGGAAGTGTTCTTTAGGAATCTTGAAGCTCTTGAGCGCTTTGTGCAGGTTTACGGTAATCGGGTGCCGCGGCCTGCCGTCGAAACAGGCGTGGGTTTCGGCGCGCCATTTCGCGAGATTTCGGGTGGCGGCTTCCCGCGATGCCGCGTCGTCGACCAGGTCGTCGGTGTGCCGGCTGAAGGCGTACGTGGCGAAAATGGCGTCACGCTTGGGGCGCGGCAGAAAAACGAACGCGTAGTAGAAGTTGCTGCGCGCGTTCCGTACGAGCGCCGCGGTGTAAGATCTGATGTTCATTGGGTACGGAAGCCGGAATTGTCGCAAACACGCGGGTTCCGGAAGAGGGCGCGAAGGAACAGGCTGGGAATGTCCCTTTTTTCAATCTTCGGGCGACAATTGAAAACGTCGCATTCACCTGTAAGGATCTTGTCCAGAATCCGCATCCCGCCCAGCCAGGTGAGCCGAAGTTCGTATTTTAGTCGGCCGGAGACGAGATCCGGCAGTTCGGCGCCCCTTCGAAACAGCGTCCTCGTTCGTTCGATTTCGCAGGCCAGCAATGACCTGAAGCCGTCGGTAGCGCGGCCCTTTGACAGATCGTCTTCTGTAACGCCGAAACGGTCCATATCGTCCTGGGGCAGGTAGATGCGACCTCGTGAGAAGTCAATTGCGACGTCCTGCCAGAAGTTGGCAAGCTGAAGCGCCGTACAGATCAGATCGGAAAGTCGTCTGCGGCGCGGGTCGGTGTAGGAAAACAGGTGCAGAATGAGGCGCCCCACCGGAGCAGCGGAGTATCGGCAGTACGACAGGAGATGGTTGAAAGTCTCATGCCGCTGCGTGACCACGTCCATCCTGAATGCGTGGAGGAGGTCGTACAGATGACGGCGGGGTAGATGCTGCGATCGGATCGTTTCTCCCAGTGCGGTGAATATCGGTCCTTCCGGCGCAACCGTGCAGGATGCGAGTTTCGCATCCCACGCATCCAGCCGTCGCGTGCGTTCGTCCGGAGCCAGGCCGGGTTCGTCCGCCAGGTCGTCGGCAGTACGCGCAAAGGCATAGATGCTGCACACGTGGGGCCGTATCCCTGCGGGAATCATACGGGATCCCACCGGGAAGTTTTCATAGTGGCTGCGCGTAAGGGCTTCGCAATAGGCGAACGCGTCGACGAGTGACACAGACGCGGATGCACCGGATGACACGGCGGCCCGATTTGCACAGGTTTCCATACGTATAAGATAATTGATATTATTCGAATCCGCCAGAACCAGGCGCCTTCGGGAAGGAAACCGGATTCGAGTTCACATTGCGGCACAAGGTGATATACGGATGGCAAAGCAGAGAGGAACAACACCGGGACCCCGAGTCATTCCGCCCGCGCACGGTGAAGAACGCATTCACCAGGCTCACGTCTATTACGGTTACGGCAAGGGCAAGACGACCTGTTGCATCGGGCTGGCAATCCGCGCGGCCGGGGCCGGCAGGAAGGTCGCCATGGTGCAGTTCGACAAAGGGTACGACGGCAAGACGGAGCACTACTCCGAACGCCACGTGCTCAGGCAGATCGACGGGATCGAGTTGCATCCGACCGGATGTGAACGCATGATGCCGGATGGGACGTTTCGATTCGGCGCGGAGCCCCAGGACATTGACGAAGCGCGGCGGGGACTCGAAACCGCCCGTCTGCTGCTTCGGAAGGGGGCTCAGGATCTGCTGATTCTGGACGAGATTCTTGCAGCGCCGGCCTACGGTCTGCTGCGGCGGGAGGACGTGACGGATCTTCTGGATCTCTACGACGGAAACCGCCGGTGCGAACTGGTGCTGTCAGGCCACAAGGTCTGGGACGCGCTTGTCGAACGCGTCGATCTGGTGACTGAGATGCGCAAGGTCAAGCACTATTATGCCAGGGGAGTACCGGCGCGTGAAGGAATCGAATTCTAACGATACATAGCCTGGACATGATACCGGCCGGCAGCGTACGGCCGATATTTCGTTCTGGTGCAGGGTTCGGAAAAGTGTTTGTTTCGCCTCGACCGTGCATTTATCTTGAGGTCACTACCCATGATACGTTGCGATGTTCAAAAAACAGACCCCCGGATCCACGTTCCAGAGGTCTTTTTTTACTGAATTCAGAACTCTTCAGATGCCGCCCGGCACGCGAACTTCAAGGCCTTCGAAGCGTGATAGATGCCTGCGGTCGAACGTATGTACGGCTCTGATGCCTCGCGCCATCATCCAGGCTGTGTTATATGCGTCTACGAAATCCACGTTCTTGTCTACGTAATCGGAGATTGCCTGAGAAACGGCAATGCGATCATGGATTTCCAGGCCGGGCGTATTGATTATAGCCCTGACCCTGGCCTGGATATCGACGCGAGAGAGTTTGTAGAACGACTCCAGAGTCCAGACGATCTCGGCGATCACCAGTATGCCGGTCACGAGCACAATCTCGCCGGCGCCCGCCCGGCACAGAAGACGCTCTACGGCATCGGCCTGCTTCGGCACGTCATTCGTCAGATACCTCAGGAATACATTGGTATCGACGAAAACGTGTTCATGAGCCGCCATTTGTTCTCGCATGAATCCGAGTTTGCCGGACCTGATCGCGGATGCCGTCGAAATCCTGGGGGCCGGAAACAGGTATGCTCCCTCGCAGTTCCAGCAGGGTCCGGTTCAGGGGCTGAACTGAAAACTCGTGGCGCCTTCGAACGAAGACTATATGGTCTCCCTCCTGAACGTCGAGTGCTCGACGAACTTCCCTGGGCAACGTCATCTGACCGCGACGTCCTACTTTCGCAATTGGCATGGCAATGTCCCTGGTGAACGGCAGATATGATTTCGACTGTCAAATTTAAATATACCTGACAAATAGGAATATGCAAGTTATTTCGGTGGCGTGCAGACGGCCGTACTCCACTCTGTGTCGCTTCGAGCCGTCGCCGCGACTCGATAGGGACGATCCCGTTCCAGGATGATTCCCGCGCATGAGCAACAACCTCATTCGTGAAGACCGTGTGAAGATCTTCGGAGCCGCCGCGCCCGACCTGGCGTGTCTTTGGGACGGTAGCATCGAAACCGCCGTAAACTGGTCGACGGTGTCCGGTGAATGCGGGTTCGACGTCCGATTTGATGGCCCCGTTGTGTGCCGCGTGGTGGTGTTGAGATGGAAGGCGATGCCCGCGGACTACGACGTCGCCGTTCGCGGGTCCCGCACGTGGGAGACGCAGGACTCGATTCGCAACAACGTCATCCTCGGGCCGAGGGTGAAACTCCATCTGCTCGACGACGTCCGGACGACCGGGCTGCGCGTCCGGTTTACGCGTGCCGTCAGTGAAGACCTGCACGGCAGAGAGGCGGACCCGGTCGGGGTGGTCGCCCTGTACGGGATGGAGGCGTACGCGGCGGACCTCCTTCCGGCATATATCCGGTCGTTTCTGGATCGGAACACGCCGAGGCTGGCGGCTATTCCGGACGATCAGTCGAGGCGCAGCCAGGAGACGCCGGACCCTTCTCTGCTGGATGTCGAGGTCCCCACGTGGGCGCCTATTCCGAAAAGTCTCTACAACGGGCAGGAGACCGGGCGGGTGGTCAACGAAAGGGACTCCGCGAGACGGACGATGCTTCAGGGGTGCGCGGGCGCTTTTGCACAGACCGGCGACCGGCGATATGGGTTGAAGGCGCGGGATGTACTGCTGGCGAATCTGGACCATTACGACCGGTACCAGTCGTTTCGGTTTACAGGAATCGCCTGGAAAGCCGTGACGTTTCAGGATCCGGCATACAACCTCAGGGAAATGATGGCGTCGTACGACCTGCTCGTCGCTTCGCCGCACCTGGAGTTCCGGGACCGCATGCGTTTTCTCTTCTTTCTGCTGGACCTTGGTGAGTTCCAGTACCTGGCCATTCGGGACCGATTCGAGGCACGGGAGAACTGGGCGTCTTGTTCGCTGGCGGAGATGGTCTTTCTGGCATACTATCTGGCGGATTTTCCGGAAGTGGGCCGCTGGTTGAAGCTGGCCGATGAGCGATACGGTTCATGTTTCGAGCCCTTCCTGGACGACGGATACTGGTGGGAATGTTCGCCGTCGCACTCGGTCTATATGATCAGAGGTATGTGCAGGTACGCACTGGGCAAACATCTGATCGGGGATCCGGTGTGGTCGAAGGCGTATAACGGCAGATCGCTTGGTTATGTGCTGGAGGCGCTGTGCAAGACGCTGACGCCCTTCGGCGAGGTTCCCTCCATCAACGACTCCAACGGAAACGACGGCCATCTGCTCACGGACTATCCGGAACTCCGGGTACCGCTGTACCTGATCGGGCGAGGGGATCTGTTGCGGATGGCAGGGGATTCGGGAATCGCGCCGTCCATGCCCGGGGTGGAGCTCGGGCCGGTCCAGCAGAAGAACCCTCCCTATACCTCGGTGGTGCTGCCCGACGCAGGCCTGGCGGTGATGCGGGACGGGTGGTCGAAAGACGATGCCTATCTGATTTTCGATTTCGGGCCTCACGGAGGCGGGCACGGACACCCGGACAAGCTGAGCTTCGTCATGTTCGCCAACGGGCACCACTGGATTCCGGATGCGTCGAATTCGCCTCATTATTCGATCTTTCCGGAACAGTACACCTGGCACAAGCAGACGATATCGCACAATACCGTGCTGGCGAACAACGGAAGCCAGAACGAATGCACAGGTCGACTGGTATTCTGGCACACCGATGACGACGTCGATATGGTCTGCGCGTATCACGATGAAGGCTACGAGGGCCTGGTGCACCGGCGTACGATCGTTCATCCCCGGTGCGGTTATTTCCTCATCCACGACGACCTCAGTTCCGAAGCGGACGGATTCGACCTGGATTGGCTCTTGCACGTTTATGGCGAGGTCGAGTCGCAAACGGCCGGCAGGGTGTGTTTCAGCAACGACAGCGGGGATCAACGTCTCCTGTGGTGTTCCGGGGATATTGGAACCACGCCCCTGCCCGCACACCGCGGCCTGTGCGGCGGGTTCCGGAAACAGGAGTGGACCGGACGCGGGTACCCGCCGAAGGGGGAACCGGGCTGGGTCTACGTTCCGTATTTCCGGCTGCCGGCCCGGATCGAACCGGGCGGCGGGCGCGCCGGGTTTTTTTCCGTTCTCTATCCATTTGCGGGAGACGTGCCGGACGTGGCGTTGAAACGCGTTGACGACGGTCGGGGTCGGGCGTCCGGCGTCAGAATCAGGTTCAACGGGCTTGAGGATGTCTTTGCCGGCGCCGATTCCCTCTACGATGCAGGGCGGGACGGCGACTTCAGGTGCGGGGGCCTGGCCGGACGCAGCAAAGCCGTATTCGAGCGGCGCGACGGCGCAAAGCTGATCTATCGTAAGGAATGTGACTGATTGCCGGCGCGGGTCGGGCCCCCTCGGATGCGCCCGCGGGGCCGCGGCCTGGCCGGAACGGTACATCCGGGAGGAGGGTGCGTATTTTGAATGACGAACATATCTTTGGCGGGCTGGATGGCCGCCGTCGGTCGCGAAAACCCCGGGATGCGGGGTTGACCATGGTGGTGGATTGGGGTCTTGGTTCGGGGGCGCAGTCTGATCTGATAGAGACCGCGGCCCCCTTTTTTGATTTCGCAAAGGTGGCCGTGGGGATTTCGAGACTGCTGGCCAGCGATGTGCTCAAAGCGAAAATCAGGGACTATCTGTATCATAATGTCGAACCGTTTCCCGGGGGGCAGTACCTGGAGTATGCCCAGGTGCAGGGCACGGCCCACCTGTATTTTCCCGCCGTGGCGGAAGCAGGGTATCGTTGGGTCGAAGTGTCGGACAATCTGGCGGCGGTGACGCACGAATGGAAGTTGAATATGATCCGGCAGGCGGTCGCGCTGCACGGACTGACGGTGCTGGGCGAAGTGGGCCAGAAGGAAGGGTTGGACGCGGGCATCCCCATGGCCGACGACGTGAGGGCGTGTCTCGATGCGGGGTCCCGGATCGTACTTCTGGAAGCTGCCGAGCTAGTTGACGAGGATCCCGGCAAGGCGCGACAGGTCGAGCAGGCCGTGGAGGCGGCCGGTCTGGAGAACGTCATGTTCGAATTGCCGGGCCCGTGGATAGCGGGCGTACACTCGCACGACGTTCACCGGATGCGGCGGACCCTTGTAGACCGCTACGGTCCGGAGGTGAATCTGGGCAACGTGCTGCCGGATGATCTGATGACGCTGGAAGCCTATCGCCGGGGGCTGGGCGTCAACGCGGGAAGCCAGGAGGAGGAATGATCGATGAGACTCGTGGACAACAGCGTCGGCATTGAGATCGACGACGAATTTCCGTGCAGCAGCGCGGGCGAGATGCGAATCACCAACCGCGGCCACTATGAAATCAGCTATCAGCCGGAGGAGATTCCACAGTGGTTTCAGGACCTGCTGGATGAGTTGTTCGACGGTGCCGGTGTACCGAAAGAATACATGGCCCACGTGCGGGTGCGCAATCCGGGCGATGCCGCGAGGCGCGTCAAGCTCCGGTTTCTGCTCAGCCGAAAGGGGTCCAACTATATGTATCCGCCGTGGTGGGTGTGGCGGCAGGATTCGGGTTGGGCGTGGCTGCCGCCGGAAGACGAGGACTATCGCGAGCATGAATATATGGACGCGCAGGTTGACGTCCTGCCGGGCGAAGCCGTTCGAATCGCCTCGGCGCCGTATGAGACACCGGATACGGTACTTGAGAAGGCGCACCGGCTGGCGGAGGGCTCAGACGTCTGGACGTGCCGTGAGATCGGGACATCCGCGCAGGGTCGGCCCCTTCCGGTTCTGGAGTCGCCGCCGCGCGAACTGAAGCTCCTTGTGGATGCAACCATGCAGTCCTGCGAGCCGGTTTCGTGGGGGATCATGCACGTCGCCCACTGGTTGACCATCCCAACGGCGCGGGCGCAGCGGCTTCTGGAGAACGTGCAGTTCTGTCTCATGCCGATGATGAATCCGGATGGCGTCTTCGTGGGCCACAGCGTGACAAACGCGGTCGGGGAAGTGCCCAAGTTCGGGATCAACAACCTCGTTGAAGGCAGGGGCGCGGCCAGGGAAACCGAGGCCCTCTGGAAGTACCTGCTGGGCACCCGGCCGGATGCCGCGATCGAGGTGCATGCCCACTTCACCAGAGACGGGTTCACCAGGAGTATCGGAATGCACGACAAGGACGCCCTGCCCCGTCACCTGCGCGAAAAAGGCGCCGTCATCGAGGCGGCGATCGCGGAGAATTACCACGTTCGTCCGCTCGAGAACCGGCGAGTACTGATCGACCCGCGAGAGCCGGAGCTCAACGTCTATGGCGACAGGTACGTGAGCGAGCATGCGGGTACGATCCGCACATTTCTTCAGGCCGTCCCCGACAGCATCGAGTCCCATTGCGCCGACGTAAGAGAAATGACGGAGACCATCGCGAACGCCCTGATTTCGTGGAAGACGCAGCACGCATAGACGGCCGAAAGGAGAACCGTGTCGCGCGTCTCGGGAGATCGGGCACGGGTTCATGATGAGGAGAAGAACATGAAAATTGGTGTAACGCAGATTATTCTGGGGCGGTTTTCGCTGGACGAAACGCTGGAGCTGTGCGGGGAGGCCGGTTACGAGGCGCTGGAACTGGTGTTCAGCGACGGTGGCGATCCCGATGTGAACATGGGCGACGACGAGATCCGGACGGTGCGCGGAAAGTGCGAAGCCGCGGGCCTGGAAGTCGGCAGTTCGATCGCGCAATACGCGGATCGGGGGAACTTCCTCAGCCTGAATTCGGGCGACCGCGAGCAGGGCGTCAGGTGTCTCGCACGGTCCATAGAAATCGCGCACGTTCTGGGAATCGACGCGGTGCTGCTGCACCCCGGCCAGCTCACCGCCGAAGGAACCTACGAACAGGCCTGGGATCTGATGCTGGGCGCGATCAGGGACCTGGCGCCCCTGGCCGAGGAGAAGGACGTGTCCGTGGGCATCGAAAACGTCTGGAACAAGTTCCTCTTGAGCCCGCGTGAGATGGCGGCGTTTGTGGACGCCGTGGGAAGCCCCCGGGTGGGAACCTATCTGGACACCGCGAACATGATGGCTTACGGATTTCCGGAACACTGGATTCGCGGTCTTGGCAGTCGCATCGTACGGGTGCATTTCAAGGATTTCAGCCGCAGCGAACACCGGTTCGTGGATCTCATGGACGGCGATACCGATTGGCCCGAGGTCATGGCCGGACTGCGCGCCATCGGATATGATTCTCCGGTCGTACACGAGGTCTCGGGAAGTCGCGAGGCGCAGATCGAGACGGCAAGGCGCATGAGGAAGATCGTGGCGATGTAAGTGCGATGACCGCTGCATCCGGAGCAGGAATGGGGCTCCACCGCCCTGATGGATATTGATGGAGCGTTGATGGCTGAACCGGACAGGATTTCCACGCGGGGTCTGGCCCGGCTGGCGAGAAGCCCCGTGGACAAGGCAGTCGAAGACCGCGGAACGACGGTACGGGCGCTGATTTTCGGACTCTGTCTGTCCCTTGTCATCAGCGTTCTGGGAAACGTCGTACGGTATATTCTCCACTCGTCGTTTATGGCGTACAGCCATATGCCGATGGGAAACCTGATCGTCTGGCTGCTGTCCATTCTGCTCTGTGCGACCCTGGCGAAAGCTTTCGGCCGGAGGTTCGTGTTTTCGCCGAGCGAGTGGATCACGGTCTTCGCAATGGGCTTCATCGCGTCCCTTGGGCCGACCTACGGCGTGAGCGGCTACCTTGTGGGTGTTATCGTGACGCCCTATTATTTCGCCACGCCTGAAAACCGTTGGGCCGAGTTTCTTCATCCGTACCTGCCGGAATGGATGATCCCGACCAACAAGGACGGGGCGATGACCTGGTTTTACGACGGCTTGCCCCATGGCGCGCCCATTCCGTGGGAAGCCTGGACGATGCCCCTGTTCTGGTGGTTTACGTTCGTCTGTGCGGTCGCGCTGGCGTGTCTGTGCGCGTCGGTGATCATCCACAGGCAGTGGTCGGAGAACGAGAAGATCGTCTTTCCGGCGATGGAACCCATCGTGGAGATGGCGGCCAACGCGGGCAAGGGCAGAAGCTGGCTCCCGGAATTCATGTCCGGCAAGGCCTTCTGGACAGGATTCGGGATTGTCTTTTTCGTCTTCAGCTGGAATATTATCGGGTGGTTCAAACCCGGTTTTCCAGTCTTCCCCACGGCGAGGGGGACCTGGATTCCACTGGGGAGGGCTTTCCCCCCTCAGTGGATTTTCGTCAGTACGGTGGTCATCTGTTTCTCCTATTTTGCAAGTCTCGAAGTCTTGTTCAGTCTCTGGTTCTTCGACCTGGTGTTTATCTTCGAGGGCGGATTTCTGAACCGGCTCGGGGTTGAGGCGATTTCACCTCACTATATGACGGGGCGATATGCCTGGCAGATATACGGGGCATTTGTCGGCATTGCCGTCTGGTGGCTGCTGGTTTCCCGGACCCATCTCTGGCAGGCGTTTCACAAGGCGCTCCGCCCCCAAAGCAGTCCGATTGATGACCGGCGCGAACTGATATCCTATCGGGCGGCATTTATCTGGCTTGTCATCTCAACGGCTTATGCCGTCGCGTGGTTGTGGCAGGCGGGTATGGATCTGAAGGTCATCTGCCTTCTGATTCCCATCATGTTTCTGATTTACTTCGGGGTGGCGAAGATTCTTGCCGAAACCGGACACATATACATCGGATCGGCAACGAGGGCGTGGTCGCTGACAACGGCGGCGCTGGGCGGCGCAAGCGCCGTCCCGGCGGCCAACCACGCGCTCATGTACCCGGCGTCCGTATCGCTCAATCATTTTCGGGCATATACGTTTTCGCTGGGGATGCACCTGAACCGGCTGGGTGACTTTCTTGCCGGCGGACACCGGTGGTTCTTCGGCGGCGTGTTCGGCGCGTTCGTCGTGGGTGTCGTGGGGTCCACGCTGTTTACGGTCTGGCTGGGATATACGATCGGCGGGTACAACTTCCAGCCGAACTGGCTGATCATTCGCGCGGGCGTCGGCGGGTACCAGCGGGGCGTGAACGACATTCTCTCGCCGGAACCGACCGAGGTGGAGGACTACTGGTTCTTCCTGGCCGGTTTTATCGCCATGATGGCGTTGAATCTGTTGAGATACCGTCTCAGCTGGTGGCCGGTCCATCCGGTGGGGTTCGCCATCTCGGGCGCGTGGCTGACGCGGCTGACGAGTTTCACGCTCTTCCTGGCCTGGCTGGTAAAGTTCATTCTGTTGAAGCTGGTCGGCGCCGGTTTCTACAGGAAGTCGCGCCCGTTCTTCATCGGTGCGCTGACGGCATATATCCTGGTTACAACGCTCGGATTGTTCGTAGACGCCGTATTCTTCGGAAAACAGGGGCACACGCTCCACAAATGGTATTAGCGCGAGGGTGGACCGGAGTTCCATCCGCTCCACGTCGGGGGCAGTTCCATGGCTGAAAGCGGTGCGGCGGTTACGCAGGCCGCACAACCAGATCCCGAAACGTTCGTTGCGGCGGGGGACCGGGGCGTCACGCTTCGATCGATCGGCTTCGGACTGTGTCTGGCGGTGGCGGTAAGTCTTCTCGCCAACACCGTGCTTTATCTTGTTCATGGCTCATTGATGGCATACAGCCATATGCCGATGGGCAACCTGATTCTGACCATGCTGTCGATGGTCGTGTGTTCAGTACTGGCCTTTCGATTCGGAAGGCCTTTCGTGTTTTCGCGAACGGAGTGGCTTACGGTTTTTGCCATGGGGTTCGTGAGTTCGCTTGGGCCCACGTACGGCGTGAGTGGATATCTGGTGGGCGTGATCGTGTCCCCGTACTATTTCGCCACGCCCGAGAACCGCTGGTCGGAATTCCTGCATCCCTATCTTCCGGAGTTTATCTTTCCCCAGAACAGAAAAGGGGAAATGAGCTGGTTTTACAACGGATTGCCTCCGGACACGGCCGTGCCGTGGGAGAGCTGGGCGGGACCGCTGTTCTGGTGGTTCACGTTCATTGCCGCGGTGGCGTTCGCCTGCTTCTGTGCATCGATCATCATCCACCGCCAGTGGTCGGAATACGAAAAGCTCGTCTATCCGGCGATGGAGCCGATCGTGGAAATCGCCTCCCTGGCGGGCTCCGGGAAGCGGCTGCTGCCGGAATTGATGCAGGGCCGGATGTTCTGGGCCGGATTCTCGGTCAGCGCCTTCATCTATTGCTGGAATATGATCGGCTGGTTCTTCCCGGCCTTTCCGAGCTTTCGCATGACGCCTGGCTGGTACCTTCCGCTGGCGCGGGATTTTCCCGCCCTGTGGATCTCTTTCAATACGTTCGTGATCTGCTTCGCTTATTTCGCCAGTCTCGAAGTCCTGTTCAGTCTCTGGTTCTTCGATCTTTTTTTCGTTGTCGAATCGGGAATTCTGACCCGGCTGGGCATGCCGTCCTGGCATTCCTACCGGTCCGCCGGGCCGTATACCTGGCAGACAACCGGTGCATTCGTGTGTCTGGCGTTCTTCTGGGTTTTGATTTCGCGGCGTCATCTCAAGGATGCGTTTTTGAAAGCGCTGAAACCACATAGCCAACACATAGACGACAGCCGGGAACTCATCTCCTACCGCGGGGCCTTCCTCGGTCTTGGGATCGCCTGCTGTTACGCCGTCGCCTGGCTCTGGAATGCCGGGATGGATACCGGCGTGATCGCGCTGACCATGCCGACCATGTTTCTCGTCTATCTGGCGATGGGCAAGATCCTGGCGGATTCAGGGCTGGTTTTTCTGAGTTCGCCCACGTCGGCTCGAAACCTTGTACAGGCTGCGTTCGGGGGGCCGAGAGGGATACCGGCGGCGACCCACGCCCTGTTCTATCCGACCGCGGTGGCATTGAGCCACTTCAAGGGAACCATATTCACATTCGGCATGCATGCCAACCGGCTGGGCGACTTCGTCGCGGGCAACAAGCGACGGTTGTTCTGGTCGGTATGTGCCGCGTTTCTTGTGGGTCTGGTGGCGTCCACGCTATATGTCGTCTGGCTGGGATACACGGTTGGCGGGTACAATTTCGAGCCGAACTGGCTGGTGACGCGCGCCGGACACCGCGGTTTCCAGGGTGCGGTCAGCGACATCATCTCGCCCAAGCCGATGCAGTCCAGCGAGTATGTGTTCTTCTTCGTCGGTGCGATTGCCATGGCGCTGATCACGTTCATGCGTTACCGGTTTACTTGGTGGCCGTTTCATCCCATCGGCTTTGCGCTTTCCGGGTCCGCTCTTTCGCATCTGACCGGATTTACGATTTTTCTGGCGTGGAGCCTGAAGGCAATTCTGCTGCGGTTTTTCGGCGCCGCGTTTTACCGGCGCTCGCGTCCGTTTTTCATAGGCCTTCTGATCGGGTACGTATTCGCGATCGCGCTGGGACTCGTGCTGGATGCCGTCTGGTTCATGCCGCAGGGCCACAGAATCCATGTGTATTAAGAAGCCGCATCTGAATCCCAACGGTACAAAAAAGGAGAAACGTAATGCCACAAGGTCTACGCAAGGTAGCGGCCAAAGACGGCGCCGGTCGGATCGTCGTGATTGAGGAACCGATTCCGGCGCCGGGTCCAGGGCAGGTCCAGATCGAGGTTCGAGCGAGTTTTGTGAGTCCGGGTACGGAACTGGGTGCAGTGGCGAGGGTTCGCGAGAATCCGGGAAACGCTCCGCCCCGGCCATTCGGGTATTCCAATGCCGGTGTGGTAATCGGACAGGGAGAAGGCTGTGAAGAAATCCCGATCGGTACACGGGTGGCCTGCATGGGCGGCGGTTATGCGCTCCACGCGACCCACGCCTGCGTACCGAGGAATATGGCCGTCCCGATGCCCGACGCCGTGCATTTTGAGGATGCGTCGGCCATTCATCTGGTCGCGACAGCGCTGAATGCTGTCCGCCGGGCCGAGTTGACGCTGGGCGAAAATGTCGCCGTCGTGGGACTCGGCCCGGTGGGACAGTTCTCCTGCCAGTGGGCGCGGCTTGCCGGATGTCATACGCTTGCGCTGGACAGGCTGCCGATGCGCCTGACTGCGGCGAAGAAGACGGGCGTGGACCGCATCGTGAATGTGAGCGAGGAGGACCCCGTCGCTGCGTCGAGGGACTTTACGCGGGGATACGGGCTGGATGCGGGCATACTGGCCTTCGGCGGCGACGGCACGGGGGCTTTCAAAACGCTGGTTTCGATGATGAAACGGGCGCCCGATACCCACCAGATGGGCCGGATCACGATCGTTGGCGGGGCGAAGATCGAGCACGTATTCGCATCGGGCCTGGGGAACCTTGACGTGCGGAGCGCGGCCCGGACGGGACCCGGATACCACGATGAGGCCTGGGAACACGGAACGGACTATCCTCCCGTCTTCATGCAGTGGACCACAAGGCGGAACCTCGAGGAGTGTCTGGAGTTCATGGCGTCCGGCGGTATGCTGGTCGAACCGCTGATCACCCACAGGGTGGGCCTTTCGGATGCGCCGGAGGCCTGCGAAGACCTGATTCAGCGTCCCAACGAAGCGCTTGGCGTGGTCTTGTTGCCTTAGACGTCTCGCGCTCAAGGGACCGGAAAGCGATTGGAGAATTGCATATGTCAGAAAGACGTTACAGAGGCGGCGCGATCGGCCGGACCGGCCGCGGCAATTACGGACACGGCCTTCATCTGGGACTGGCGGCGGCGGATGCGGTGGATCTGGTGGCCGTGGCGGATCCGGACCCGCGGGGGCGGCGTGAAGTCGCCGACGCGGTCGGCGCGGAACGGACCTACGGTGACTACCGGGAGATGCTGGAAAAGGAAGCGCTGGAGATTGTAACCGTGGGTCCCCGCTGGGTGGATTGTCATGAAGAGATGGTACTGGCGTGCGTGGAAGCGGGCTGCCACGTCTACTGCGAGAAACCAATGGCCCACAGCCTGGAATCGGCGGACCGCATGGTGGACGCGGCGGAACGGGCGGGCGTCAAACTGGCCGTGGCGCACCAGGGCGTCTATCTGCCTCAGGTTCAGGCCGCAAAGCGCATGCTGGACGCGGGGGACATCGGTCCGCTGCAGGCGATAAATGCAACCGGCAAGCAGGACCATCGCGGCGGCGGCGAGGACATGATCGTCCTGGGTACGCATCTGTTCAATCTGATGCGGTTCATGGCCGGCGACGTGGCCTGGATGAGCGCCCGGGTCATGGAGAATGAGCGTGAGTTGCAGCCTGGGGATGCCCGCGAGGCGGCGGAGCCGGTTGGCCTGATCGCCGGTGACTGTATTCACAGTTTTTTCGCGTTTGAGAACGGCGCCGGGGGGTCTTTTGTGTCCCGGGCGAATCAGCCCGGCAACGGGCAGTGTTTCGGCCTGGAACTGGTCGGGCGGGACGGAAGATTTATGATGCGAGGCGGGGCGCCAACCCTGATTGCCGCTTATCCGTACAGCGTATGGCTTCCGGAGGACGAATCCCGGGTCTGGAACGTGCTGGATCTGGAAACCGCTCCATTCACCGACGGAAACCGGTTGGCGGTTCTGGACCTGATCGATGCGATCGAGCACGACCGGGAGCCCCTCTCCAGCGGCATGGATGCGGTCAAGGCACTGGAAATGGTGCTGGGAGCCTATGCGTCGCAGATCTCGGGCAGTCGCGTGGCGTTTCCGATGTCCGACCGGAGCCATCCACTCGAGGGCTATGTATAGCGGCAATCCGAAGTGAGCCGACCGTCCAAATACGGATGCTTTGGACATCCAGCGGGGATTGTCTTATATTATCGTGAGTTGATCGGGTGTTAACCGGACTGCGTCGGTTTCCGGCCTGTACATGCGGCATCGGGATCCGATACCGGAGGTGGAATCAGGATGAATGCGAGAATAACCAGAGATATCTCGGATCGGATGCGCCCTTCGGTCATGCTGGCCGCATGGCCGGGCATGGGAAGCGTAGGCGTTGGGGCGCTGGACTACCTGCGCCGGAAACTCGACGCGATGCCGTTCGCGGAAATTGACATGAGCGAGTACTTCGCCCCGGAGGCGGTGGTTGTGGAAAAGGGACTCGCGCGTTCGTTTTCGGACCTTCCCAGCCATGTATTCTATTACGTCGAGGAACCGCCGTTGATCATCTCCGAAAGCGAAGCGCAGATACCGGGCATGGGAGGCACGGTCCTCATGGGCCATATGCTCGACCTGGCGCAGCGATTCAAGGTGGAAACCATCTATACCGGCGCGGCATACGCAATGCCCATCAGCCACAACGAACGCGTTCAGGTTCTCGGCGCGGCCAACCAGGAGGCACTGCGCGATGCGCTTGAGAAGTACGGCGTGGAGATCCTGCAGGAAGGACACATCGCCGGTCTGAACGGACTGTTGCTGGGGTCTGCGGGGCTTCGAAATATCCGGGCGGCATGCCTGTTGGCAACAATGCCGATGTACGCCCAGATGATGCCGAATCCGAAGGCGTCCCGCGAGATCGTCCGCGTCTGGGCGAAGATGCTGGACCTGGACGTGAACATGGAGGAAATCGACCAGGCGGTGGAACGCATGGACGATACCATGTCCCAGATAGAAGAGAAGATCCGCACCACCTTCTCCACCATGGAACACGAGAACGAGGACGAAATCGAACTCGAGGAAGTGGACGAGGAACAGGTGCCTCAGGTCGTCATGGAACGGATCGAACGCCTGTTTGGAGAGGTCGAGCACGACACGTCCAAGGAGAAAGCGGCACTGTTGAAGCGGGAACTGGACCGATGGAACCTCTACGGGCTCTATGAAGACCGGTTCCTGGGTCTGTTCCGGAAAGACAGCGGCCCCAATCGAGGTTGAACCCTTCCATTCCATTTTCTGCCCGATCTGAAGATGCGGGAACGTGGCGAATCCCGATTGATTCGTTCCGGTCCGCGCGAGCCTGCCGCCCAGCGTCAATCCGCTGAATCCTGCCTCCGGCTGATCCGGTCGCCGCATTCCCACCCGCCATAACCGCAGCACATAAGGAGACTAAAGTGTATCCGGAACCTGTCGACAGTTCCCTGTTGAGAATCGATCTGTACAGCGATACGGCAACCAAACCGACCCGTGAAATGCGCGAGTTCATGTGCACGGCGGAAGTCGGCGATGAGCAGCGCGGGGAAGATCCGTCCGTGAACGAACTGCAGGAGACGGTGGCCGGAATGCTGGGCAAAGAAGCCGCATTGCTGCTGCCCTCAGGCACGATGTGCAACCAGATTGCCTTTGCGGTGCATTGCCGCCCGGGCGATATGGTTCTGCTGGAAAGGAACGCCCACCCGCTCCATTCCGAAGCCGGCGGCGCGGCCGTGCTCTCCAGCGCTACTCTGTATCCGGTCGACGGGGACAAGGGGCAGTTTACTGCGGAACACGTGGCGGAGGAAGTTCATCCCGCGACCCGCTACTGGCCCGGCTTTCGCCTCGTGGCCGTGGAGCAGACCACGAACCGGCCGGGCGGGCGCGTCTGGGCTCTTGAGCAGATGCGCGCGGTCTGCGATGCGGCGCACGAGCGAGACCTGCAGACGCACATGGACGGCGCCCGTCTGTTCAACGCGGTTGTCGCGTCGGGAATTTCGGCGGGGGAATACGCGGAAACGTTCGACTCTCTCTGGATCGATCTCAGCAAGGGTCTGGGCGCGCCGATCGGGGGCGTGCTGGCCGGCTCGACCGGGTTTATCGAAGCCGCCTGGCAATGGAAGCAGAGGATCGGCGGCGCCATGCGCCAGGCCGGCTTTGTCGCGGCCGCGGGGATCTACGCGTTGAAACACAATATCGACCGGCTGGCGGAGGATCACGCCAACGCCAGGAGGCTGGCCGTGGGCATATCGGACGCGCCGGGCGTTCAGGTGAACCCGGACGAGGTCGAGACCAATATGGTGAAATTCGACGTGGGCGGGACGGGGGCGAGTTCAAAGGAGTTCGCGAGCCGCCTGCTTGCCGGCTGGGGTGTCCGGGTGAGCACGCCGGGGCCCACCGCGATTCGCGCCATCCCGTACCTCGGCATCAGCCGGGACGACGTCGATGAAGCCACCCGCGCGGTCTGCTCGCTTGCAGAGGATCTGGCGCAGGGATGACGACTGGCTGCGAACCAAGGAGGTATGCACGATGAAACGGACATTTAACGTGAGGGCCATCTGGGACGATGAGGCGCAGGTCTTCTATTCTCAAAGCGATATTGAGGGCCTGCACATCGAGGCTTCCAGTCTCGATGAATTTGAAGCAATCATTATCGAGGAGGCGCCGGAGTTGATAATAGCCAACCATCGAAGCTTGTCAGAAATCGCCGAACATCCGTTGAAGGATCTTATTCCTGCCATCCTGTGGCAGAGATCCGAAACGGAAGGGATGTTAACGTAATTTGGCAAGTGCATATTACAACATTGTTACGAGAGAAATTACCAAACTTGGTTTTGAGTATTGGAGAAACGCAAAAGGTTCGCACGAGAAGTGGAAGTGCATCGAGACTGGACGGATTCTGTTGGTGCCGTATAACCTTAAAAGCCGACATACGGCAAATGCGATACTGAGGAGTGCCGGAAGTGACCTGAAGGTTTAAGCGGGCAGTTATCTTATCCGACGTAAGCGACGGCTATACGATCTGAAAGCCACGGCATTTCGTCCAAATCAAATAACTTATGCGTATAATCGATCCTCACGTTCACGTCTGGGTGAACGACCCGGCTTACCCCTGGGCCCCGGACAATCCGAATCCGCCCGCGGAAGACGCGCCGTGCGAGCAGTTGCTCGATCAGATGGCGCGTCACGGTACGGAGAAGACCGTACTGGTACAGGTGATTCACTACAAGTGGGACAACCGGTACGCGGGCGATTGTCTGAAGAAATACCCGGACCGCTTCGAAGGCGTCTGCCGGGTGGACCCGGAGAGTCCGGCCGCGTCCGACGATCTGAGCCGGTGGGTTGAAGATTACGGTTTCAGGGGCGTGCGGTTGAGCCCGGGCGCGGGGCCGGAAGGCGACTGGTTCACGAGCCCCGGTCTGGATGCGCTGTGGCGGCGAACGCGCGAATTGAAGGTGCCCATGTGCATCCTGACGGCGCAGGAGCGGCTGCCGGACCTGGAACACTGGATTCAGAGATACCAAGACGTACAGGTCTGCGTGGATCACATGGCTTGGCCGCCGGTCAACCGGCCGGATGGCGCCGCGGATTTGCTGCGACTCGCCCGTTATCCGGAGGTGTACGTGAAAATATCGGGCACCTGGGCTGTGTCGCGCGAACCCTATCCGTACCGTGACACCCACGCGGTTGTGAAACAGGTTTACGACGCATTCGGGCCGGACCGGCTCATGTGGGGCACCGACTGGCCGCTCGTCGAACGGAAATGCGGCTATACCGGCGCGCTGGATCTGGTAAGAAGAGAGTTCGCGTTTCTGAGCGACCCGGACCGGGAATGGATTCTGGGCAGGACCGTACTCAGGCTCTGGCCGTTCGACTGACGGGCGGACACACGGGAGGCGTTCATGTACAAGGTGTCGTACGACGGCTCGAACAAGAAGGTCCTCTGGCAGGAGATGTGGCGGCACGAGTTCGAAGCCGCTCTGAAACACGATCCCGTGGTGATTCTGCCCACCGGTTCGGTGGAACAGCACGGCCCGCACTGCCCGATGGACGTGGATATTGCGGGCCCGTTCTATATGGCGGTGCGGGTGGCGCAGCGGGTGGATGACTTTCCCGTAATCGTCGCGCCGCCGATATGGTCCGGATTTACGCACTACAACAAGGGGTTTGCCGGCACGATCAGCCTGCGGATCGAGACCTACCTGAACCTGGTCGGAGACGTGTGCAGGAGCATCTGTGACAATGGCTTCAAACGCATCGTGATGGTGAACGGGCACGGGGGCAATATGGCGCCCAACCACGTGGTACGGGACACCATCGCAGAAGAAAACGTGTTCGTGGTGGCATACAGCTGGTGGCAGTCCGTCGCAGACGAAATGCTGGCGTGGAGCGATGCGGACAACGGGAGCGTGGGTCACGGCGGGGAATGGGAGACGTCGGTCATGCTGTATCTGCGGGAGCACCTCATCGCGAAACCCCTGATGAACGACGATATTTTTCCGAATCCGTTCAGCGAGGATCTGCGGCACTTCGGCGGATTCTCCGAGCGCCGAAGGGATACCCGCGACATCACCGGCACGATGGGCAGTTCGAGCGTGGCCAGCCGCGAAAAGGGTGAGAAGGTCTTCAACCTGGCCGTAGAGCGCCTGGAACGCCTGGTCAGGGAGTACCACGAACAGCCGGTCAGGCAGTACAAAGAGTTCGGCTCGCATTGTCCGTGAGAGACGGCGTCCCTGTCCAGGAGATGCCGGATGGCGCACGCGCAGGGACTTGCCAGGAGGTTTAAGGACATGTCGGATCTGCTTTATTTTGATTGTCACGCGACCCTTGGGCAGCGGCCCATGAAACATCCGCGGGTGCGCTGGTCTACGGAACACCTTCTCGAGGACATGGACCTGGCCGAGATATCCGGCGCGCTGGTCACGCACGGCGTAGCCCGGAGTTATGATCCCGTATACGGAAATCGACGACTGCGGGAGGAAAGGGCGAGGGCGCCTGAGCGACTGTTCCCGCTGTGGTGTATCGTCCCGCTGGGTGACCCCGGTTTCTTTGTCGACGGCGACGCGCTGATCGCGGCGATGGATGAGGAGGACGTCCGCGCCGTGCGCCTGGTGCCGGGCGGGTTTTCCATGCATCCGGAAATCGTCGGTCCCACGTTCGAGGCGCTGCAGCATCATGGCATCCTGACGCTGTTGGAAGTGGGATGGGGAATGCCCGATATCTTCGGGTTCTTCCACGAGTTGCTGTCCCGGTACCCGCGCTTGCCGGTACTGCTGACGGACCACGTATGGAGCCAGCAGCGCCACGTCTACGCCCTCATGCAACGGCACGAAAACCTGCACCTGGAATTCTCTTCCTACCAGATCAACCGGGGTATCGAAAGGTACGTGGCCGACTTCGGAGACGAACGCCTGCTTTTCGGAACCGGAGGCACCGAAAAATCACCGGGCGCGGCGCGTTTTTACGTGGACTACGCCCAGATTCCCGAAATATCCAGGCGCCGGATTGCAGGTGGGAATCTGAAACGGCTGCTGAAGGGACAGGGGCCGGTGGAACCGGCGCCGCCCTCGGGCAAGGCGGACGGAATCATGGCCGAGGCCAGGGCGGGACGGCCGCTCTCCGTTCCGGTACTGGACGCGCACTCCCACGTCTTGCACGAAGGCGGCCAGACGGCGGGCGTGAACTATCTCATGTACGATGGCGACGCTAAACACATGGTGGCCCTGAACGCGCTTTGCGGCATCGACCGGACAGCCATGATGAGCTGGAACGCGCCGGTTTGCGTGGATGCACAGGACGGAAACGAGATCGTCAGGCGCGCCATGCGGAAATTCGGCGACCGGGTGATCGGCGTTGCGGTTATCGATCCCACCCACATGACCCCGGCGGAGATCGCGGCGGAGATACGACTGCGGTATATCGACCAGAGATTCGTGGGAATGAAGCCTTACGTGCGGATGAACCTGAACTACGAACACGACGGATTCACACCGTGGTGGGAGTTCGGAAACGCGCACAACCTCTACGCGTTGATGCACGTGGCCGGTCACACGGGCGGGGTGGCCGGCATTGGACGGCTGGCCGACAGGTTCCCCGACGTGAGCTGGCTGATCGCGCATGCGGGGGGCAGCTATCCGTTCGCGGAAGAAGTGGCCGCGTGCATCCGGGATCACCCGAACGTGTATGCCGAGATTACCCTCACCCCCGTCACGAATCGCGTGGTGGAGTTTCTGGTTGCGGCAACGGACGAGGACCACGTGCTGTTCGGCACGGATGCGCCGATGAGAGACCCCCGGCAGCAACTCGGCTGGGTGGTCTGGGCGCAGTTGCCGCTGGCGGCGAAGAAGAAAGTCCTGGGCGGGAATTTCCAGCGGATACTGGACCGTGTGAAACTGCCTCGCGGGTAGGGGATCGACCGATCGAGGTTCCGGCCTGGCCGCGAACCGACGCGCGGGAGGAGAAACAGGAGATATGGACGGAATTCGAGTCGCACTGTTCGGGTTGACGCACCCGCATGCCATCGGGCACCTGAAGACGCTGCAGTTGTCCGATATGGTGAATGGCATCCTCCTGTTTGACGACGACGCCCGGGTTGTCGCGGATGTCTGGGAAGAAATGGGAACCAAGGTTCAGGGTGGTTACGACGACCTCGATGAGCTGCTCGATGGCGAATCTTTCGAGGTGGGCATCGCGGACTTCCAGAATCACCTGAACGGAGCGCTCTGCCTCAGGCTGATCGGGAAGGGCATCCACGTGATCAGCGAGAAGCCGGTTTCCAACTCTACGGAAGAGTTGTCCCGAATCGTCGGCGCAGCGTCGAAGCAGGGTGTGAAACTGGGGGTGATGTATCAGAACCGATACCATCCCGTTGCCAGGGAGGCGCGCCGTCTGGTGGCGGATGGCGTCATCGGGCGGGTCACCGGGTGTGAGGCCAGGATGATTACGTCGCAGGTCAGATTCAGGAATCCCGGTCACTGGCTGTTCGACAGACGGAAAGCGGGCGGCGGGATTCTCTCCTGGCTTGGATGCCACTATATCGATCTGCTGCGTTACGTCCTGGATGACGATGTGGCGGAGGTGGCCGCGATTGCCGATACCCTGAGCGGTGAAGACATCGACGTGGAAGACGTGGCGTCACTTGCGTTCAGGTTCGGAAGGGGCGCCATAGGCAGCCTGCACGCCGGGTATCAGCTTGCGATGAGCATCCCGGGTTATTCCGGGGCCACGTACGACACCTTCGTGGGCTTTCGGGGTACCGAGGGAAGGGTGTACTGGAATCCTGTCGACCGCCCGCCGGTGTTGCACGCCGAGAGCGCGACCGGGGGCTGGCGGGCCTCGCCCGTGCGCTCGTTTCATTACGCGTTGCCCGAGCTGGACTGTTACGGGGGCGCGTTCGGTCTTGCGTTTCTGGAACGGTTTTTCCATGCCGTGAACGGAAACGGCGAGCCGCCTGCAACCGGCGAAGACGCGCTCCGGGTCGCCAGGACAATCGACGCTGCGTACGCGTCCAGCGAAACCGGCCGCCGGGTCGCAATCCCTTCCTGAAACTGTTGCTCCGGGCAGTTCATGACCGATTCCAATGACCTGAAGACCCTGGCTGGAGAACCCGTCCGGCCGCTGGGCCTTGCGGGCGCGCCCGACTCGCAAAGCGGGTTCGCATCCATCGCTCGCGGGGCCGGGGCGAATTTCTTCTTCTTTTACGGCCTGGACGTTGACGGAATGGTGGACGGCGTGAAACGGCTGCTGCGTCGGCGTCGGGACGAGGTATTCGTCGCCACGGGGACGGAGTCCCGCGATCCGTCCCGCATGCGGGACTATCTGGACGCTGTATGCGAGACGCTGGACGTGGATGCGATCGACCTGTTTTTTGCCGAATACGTGTCGCCCGCGGATGATCCGGACGACGTACTGGGAAAGGGCGGGGCGGTCGATGAAATCCGAAAATGGAAGGACGAAGGCAGGGTCCGCTACGTCGGCGCAACCGCGCACAGCCGTCCGCTTTCGCTGTCCCTTATCGAAAGCGGACGGATCCAGGTGCTGATGCACCGGTACAATATGGCGCACCGGAAGTCGGAAGACGAGGTGCTTCCCGCCGCCATCGACGCGGGCGTTCCGGTGGTCGCGTTCACCTGTACGCGCTGGGGGTCGTTGCTCGAGGGGCATGCCGACTGGCCGGGACAGGTCCCCTCGGCAGCGGATTGCTACCGGTTCGTGCTGCAACACCCGGCCGTCGCTCTGGCATTGACCGCGCCGACCACGGAGAGCCATTTGCGTGAGAACCTGACGGTGCTGTTGGAGCCACGCGAACCGGCTCCCGAAGAGATGTCGGCCTGGAAGGCATACGGCGACCTGGTCTACGGAGAAGGCGGCGATGCATTTGAAACCCGCTGGCCCTAAAGACGGAGTTCCCATGAAACCGGTTCACATGTTACTGATATGGCTGTTAGCGGTCGCGTGTTCACCCGTTGCCGAGAATCCACCCGCGGACGGCTTCGATTCCAAAGGTTCGGACCCGAGGGCGATCGAGATTGCAGACGCCGTTATGAGGAAGATGGGCGGGCGGGGGAACTGGGACCGTACCCGGTACCTGACGTGGAGATTCTTCGGCCGGCGGCTGCACGTATGGGACCGGTGGACCGGCGACATCCGGTTTGAGGAGTCCGATCGAATCACGCTGATGAATGTCCACAGCAGGAAGGGACGCGTCTGGACGGCCGGGGTGGAAATCGCTGAGGCGGATTCATTGAAAAAATACCTCGACCGGGGATACCGGGCCTGGATCAACGATTCATATTGGCTCGTGATGCCGTACAAGCTTAAGGATTCCGGGGTGACGCTGACGTACGGAGGCGAAACAAAGATGGAAAATGGGCGGGACGCGTACGTGTTGACGCTTACTTTCAAAAACGTCGGCGTGACCCCGCAGAACAAATACGACGTCTTCGTCGACACGGAACGCAGGCTCGTGAAACAGTGGGCCTTCTACCGAAACGCTTCAGATGAGAAGCCGCGCTTCACCGGCCCGTGGACCGGCTGGCAGCCGCACGGAAGGATTCTGCTTTCCGCTGGACGCGGCACAAGAGCACATTCCGACGTGGCGGTTTTCGATGACCTGCCCCGTGCCGTCTTCGAAAGTCCTGAACCTGTGGACATGATGGCGTTTGATAAAGCCAGGTGAAGTGTAGCGATACGGTTTTCGGGAGTCGCGACCGGCCCAGAATTCACCGTGCTGGCTCGCGGGAAGGAAAAAGGCCCTTCGTTCAGAAGGGCCTTTTTCCTGAATCTCGGCGTCGCCCGAACGTATTCCGGCGCAGGGGCGGGTGCCTTGACTTGAGGTGTCTATTTACTTATTTTGTGATAATTCGGTGAAGGCGCAGCCACAGAGGGTGACTTCGCGAATGAATCGCCAGGTCTTGCGAATATTTAATGCCAAGCCAGGGGAGGGCCGCTATGCGTTTCTTTTATAGATGGAATATCGTTGGATTGCTATTCATATGGCCGGCGATCGGGCACGCGCAACTCATGGATCCAGGCGCCGCGAAGCCTGAGGGAGAAGGCGGTGATCCGGCCGGCGCATGGATGGCGGACTCGACGGCATTGCCTGTCTGGGCGTCACCCGCCCTGCTGGGTTTGGTCGAAGATGAGTCCATCGACGGAACAGTAACCGGTACACTGACACTGGAAGCGAATACCGACACATACGAGGCGGACTACGTCACATCGGTACAGGTAAAGCTGAGGATTCCGTTGCTGGGTCAGACCATCGACAGTACTTTTGTCGACACATTCAAGCATGTTGGCGCGTTCAGTGTCGAGGATACCAGTTTGATTCTGACGCCGACGGTTGAGGAAGGAGAAACGGCGGTCAGCGATACAATCGGTTTTACCGCCAGAGACGATTCGTTGTTCCTGGTACAGGTTGTATCGCTTCCCCCTCAATATGCGACCATCATGGCGAATTTCGGTCTGGAAGCGCCGCTGGCTATCCTGGGTTTCGAACGGGTGGAAGGCGAGCCGGTACCACCAACTCCCCCTGAACCGCCGCCGACAGGGGCGTCCGCCGACTTCGACGGCAATGGGCACGTGGATTTCTCGGACTTTCTTGCGTTTGCGCAGAATTTCGGACGGAGCGACGGAGATGCGAACTACGATGCGAAGTTCGACCTGAACGGAAACGACAGTGTCGACTTTGGGGACTTCATCGCCTTCGCTCAACAGTTCGGGCAGTAGCATCGAAGGCGGGATCGTTGTCCCTACGGGACGCCGGTAAGCAGGAGGCCGCCGTCCACCGGCAGCGAGACGCCGTTGATGTTCGCGGCGTGGGGGCTGCAGAGGAAGACGACGGCGCGTCCGATGTCTTCCGGTGTGCCGTACCTCCTCGTGGAAATGAAGCCGCTGAGACGCTCCGGCGCGCTGCCCGGCACGGGTGGAGGCTGACCGAAGGCGTGTTCGGTGTCCATATAGCCGGGCAGGATCGCGTTGCAGCGAATGTCAAGGGACGCCAGTTCGTAGGCCATGCTCATCGTCAGCCGCAGGATCCCCGCCTTGGCTGTTCCGTAGCAGGTGTCGTTTGCCCAGACGGCCTGCGCGTGTACAGAGGAAATGCTTACAATGCTCCCGCCTTCGCCACGTTCCGCCATGTCTCGTGCAGCCGCCTGGCTGCAGAGGAAGTACCCTTTCAGGCATACGTCCAGCGTGCGGTCCCAGATTGCTTCGGTGATTTCCAGAAACGGCCGGTTCTGGGAAGCGTAGGGGTTGTTGACCATGATGTCGACGCGGCCGAAGCGATCCAGGAATTTCTCAAACATCCGATTCACCGCCTCCGCGCTCGAGATATCGGCATCGAAATAGGCTGTCTCGCGTCCCGCCTTCCGAACGAGGTCCAGGGTTGTCTCGGAATCGGCGTCGCGCTCGACGTCGTTAATGCCCACGTCGCACCCGGCATCCGCCAGCGCCTGGGCGATCCCCCGCCCAATGCTGCGCCTGGCGCCGGTAACGAGTGCTTTCTTGCCTTCAAGCAACATAGATGTACCTCACTGGAATGAAGCCTGGAACGGAATTCCGAGTTGCGGCATGAAATACGAATTCAATTTTCACCTGTCAAACGGAAAAAGCGGGAGGTAACGATGCCTTCCACCTCTGATCTGAACGATGCGGTCAACACGCGGCTTTGCCGCGGGAGAACGCAGTCGAAACAGGCGGTGATAATCGCGTTCATTCTCTCCGGACTCCTGCTGCGCACCTCGGGTCTGGAGTCGAACCCGATTGTACCGGCATTGGAAGACAGTCTGTACATTGCCGCGGATTCCGTGGCTACGCTGCTCGCGCCCGAACTGCACGTCGCCGCGGCCGCAATGGAAGCTGGAGACTATTCACTCGCAGTAGCGAAACTCGAGGCGCTCGCCCGGCACGATACTGCAAATGTCGGTGTGCTTCGTATGCTCGCGAGCGCTTATCTGAGACAGGAGGCCTACGCGTCAGCCGTTCCGGTGTGCGAGAGGATCGCAGTGCTGGATTCCACGGACTCGGGGGTGAGGGTGGCCCTGGGTTTCCTGCACGGGAAGATGGGAGATTTCGAGCGCTCCCTCGTGGCGTATCGGGACGCGATTGAGGTGAACGCCGAAACGGTTCAGGCATATCAGGGTCTGGGATGGATTCATCTGCAACGGCGCGAACTTCAGGAAGCCATGAACATGACCGCGAAGTCCACCGAGCTTGCGCCGGAATACGCCCCGAATTACGTGTTGATGGGTCGGGTCCTGACGGCGCAGGGCTTTTACGAAGACGCCCGGCAGGCCTTTCAGACCGCATTCAGGCTGGAACCCGGATTGCGGGAACAATACGGCATTCTGCTTCAGGAGCTTGTCCTGAGACATGGACTCGAACCGTAGCAGATTGCTGATGACGCGCGGAACGAAGGGAGGACAGGGAAGGGGTTTACTTGAGGGAAAAACCGATGGGCATCACCATCCAGACCTTGCGTTTCTCGCCTTCGTGCTTTCCGGGACGGAAACGGAACTGGCGCGCGGCCGCGATGGCATTGCTTCGAAAGATCTCGGGTCCGCTGACGACCTCCACCTTCTCTACGAGCCCACGCTTGTCCACAAGCACACGGACCTTTACGGTGCCTTCCATCTTCTGCTTATGGGCCTGCCGGGGATACTCGGGCGCCACGATGCGGATAGGGTGCGGTTTGTATTCGATGTCGAACTCGTCCATCGGGGCGTCGGAGGGTGGGCCCGTGGCGATCGGGCCCCTGAGGCGTAGATCCAGCGGGAGCGCGTCGAGGTCCAGTTCGGTCGTCTCGATCGTGATGTCTTCGGGAATTTCCTCACCTTCAACCTCGATCGGCACGGCAGGCCGCGGCGGCGGCGGCGGACGTTTGGCCTGGGAGGTTTCGGGAATCTGCGCCCACTGGACGACGTCGACCAGGGGTTCGTTCAGCACTACGGTGGGGATGTGTTCGGGGTAGATGAGAACGGTGACCAGCATGAAGAGAAAGGACGCACCCAGCGACTTCAGAAAGCGGGTACCGTAGTCGCGCTTGAGGTCCACATCGGGATTCTTGGACCGAACCGAAATCCGAATACCCGTCGGATGATCCTTCAGGAGACGAAGGAACCTCTCCTGGCGCTCACGAAATCGCGCCAGTTGTGCCAGAAGCGAATGACTGAAGCGATGGTGAACGATATTCATTGTTCAATTGGCTGGGGTTGTGTATAGATTGGAAATGTGGGGGCGCCGGGTTCCGATTCGTTCCGGATGATTGAACTCACCCCGGAGGATTGGACGCGGAGGCCGACTCAGGGCGAGAATGGACGGATTCGAGTCTTTTCCACTTTATACCCATGGAACGGGAAAAGGTTCCGGGCCGACGGCTTCACTCAGCCCGGCCCGGCAGATGCTGAGACGGCATGATCTTCGCAGGTGAACGATCGGTTCGCTGCGATCGCGTCGACGTACCTGTCGCCATAAACCACTAAATTAGTACAGACATATAAAAAGTCAAGCGCAAACTTGAAAAACGGGTCGCGGGTATATTGTTACCCGGCCGGTTGCGGCGTAATGAACGATAGAACGGACATTCCAATACGCATCGACGTGAACCGGGACGCCGGAGAGATGGAAATCGAGTGGCGGGGAGGCCGCGTCGACAGTCTGTCACTTTCCGCGTTGCGGAGATGGTGTCCCTGCGCGCTGTGTTCGGACCGTCGCGAACAACAGGTCAGGGGACGGGGACTGCACATGTTGACACCCGAGGAGCGCGACGCGACCGCCGACGTTACGGATGTGGTACCGGTGGGGCGGTACGCCATACAGATCAGGTGGGGAGACGGTCACGATACGGGTATCTATACGTACGACTCCCTGCGAAGAATGGGTGGAGAGCGTACGGGTTGAACGGTACCGGCCGGAAGCCGGCCGGTACATCTGCATTTGACAGTTCGTGCCTTGTGTCGTCATATTTAAAATACCTGAAGCTAAGGCCGTGTGGAACCTCACTCTCGGGAGAAAGCCATGGCTCAGTCCGTTGAGATTGGCCCGGTTGCAGCGTCATTGAAGCGTCAAACAATGCAGTTACCCCAAAGGATACTGGGCAAAACCGGTGTGCGTGTGCCCGTCCTTGGCTACGGTTCGGCCCCCGGTGGAATCGGTATGGATGACGATGAAGCCATTTCGCTCTGCCACATGGCGATCGACCATGGCGTGACGTTCATCGATACCGCGCCAGGTTACGGCCGGGCGCACCTTCAGCTGGGGCAGGTCATGGCCGGCCGCAGGGACGAAGTCTTCCTGGTCACCAAGACGCCGGCTGACGACGCGGCCTCGGCGCTTGCGATGTTGGAGAAAGGCCTGAGAGATCTACAGACCGACCACGTCGACCTGGTCTATGTGCATTCCATGGGCAATCGTGACGTAGACAGGGTGCTGGCGTCCGATGGCGCGCTCGAGGGCCTCATGGAAGCGCGCCGGCGAGGTTGGACCCGGTTTATAGGAGTGACGGCGCACAACGCGCCCTGGCGCACCGCCCGGGTATTGAAGGAAGCCGAAATCGACGTGGTGATGCTGGCCATGAACATCGCGGACCGATACACGTACAACTTTGAGAACGAAGTACTCCCGATCGCCTTTGAACAAAACGTTGGCGTCGCGGCCATGAAGGTCTATGGAGGGGCGTTGGACATGAACTATGACAAACCGGCGCCTTCGGCCCTGGCCGCGCACGGTCCGCACGATCACGAGGCGGCGCTGCGGTACGCGCTGGGGCTTCCCGGGGTCGGTACGGCGGTTGTGGGGGTTTTTTCGGAGGCCGAGTTGGTGCAGAACGTGGAATGGGCGCGGCGGACAACGCCGCTGGATGGAGCGGACAGTCTCGATGCCGAGCGCATCGGGCGGCAGGTGGCGGCAGACTGGGGGCCCCATTACGGGGCGGTGGAATAGAGGACGATCAGGGTAAATGACAACCAACTGCCATTCACGCTCGCGATTCGCTATGCCACCGGTCTGCGGCCGGAGGGTTCTTCCCGTCGTATGGTCCGCCGTCGTGGGAATGGCTCTGTACGGGTGCGGGGTCGACGAAACAGGGGGGCCGCTGGGCAGTGTGGCGCCCAGGTCCTTTGGCGCGGTCGGCCCCATGGTTGAGCCCAGGCGGGATCATACGGCCACACGGCTGTCCGACGGTTCCGTGTTGGTGGCCGGAGGGATACACGTGGTTACCGCAGGCGTCGAGGAACCGCTGACGAGCGCGGAGGTCTTCGATCCGGCCACGGGCAGGTTCCGGCGAACAGGCGACCTGCCTGAAGGTCGCAGCGGTCACGTGGCCGCCTTGTTGAACACGGGCAAGGTGCTGATTGCCGGAGGAGGCCGGCAATCACTGGTCCTGTACGATCCCGATTCCGGCTCTTTCGAGGGCAGTTCGGCGGGCAGCAGAATCCAGCGTCCGAGTTCGGCGACGGCATTGGGGGACGGAAAGGTGCTGTTGCTGGGTGACCTGACGTTCATGGCGGAGATTTACGACCCGGAAACAGACCGAATTGTAAAGTCCCTCAACGTCGGTACCAGGCGCGTGCAGCAGACCGCGACGCTTCTCAACAGCGGAGACGTGCTCATCGCGGGCGGCGCCAGGGGACTCGCCGAGCGCTTCGATCCGGACACCGACCTGTTCACGGCGCCGGGCGGCGCCAGCCTGCAGGTCGTCAGATTCGGGCATACGGCGACGTTGCTGCAAGACGGACGCGTGCTGCTGGCCGGCGGCAGCGCCGAGTTCGGTGGAGGCGTGTTCAGCCCCGTGAGCAGCACGGAGATTTTCGATCCCGACGTCCCGTCATTCCGGGACACGGGAAATATGCTGACGCCGAGGTTCGGCCACTCGGCCACCAGGCTGCGCGACGGAACGGTGCTCTTCGTGGGTGGTGCGGCGGCCGATGCGGAGATCTACGATCCCAATACGCGGGTCTTTCAGTTCGTCGGCGGTGACGCAGGGAGGATTAGAAGCGGCGCCACCGCCACCCTGTTGAACGACGGGCGGGTACTCGTGGCCGGGGGTGTGGACGAGGAGTTCCTGTATCTCGAGCATGCGTTGGTCTACAATCCCTGACCATACGGAAATTGGAGGATAAAGCGCAATCGAGGCTGAATCCCGCATGGGCGGCCTCTGTTTTTTGTGTGTATCCGTGGACGCCGTTCCAGCAGTGCCGAAGTCAATCCGGACGGCAAACCATCCATATCTCACGGCCGTCGAGTCCGCCTTCGCGCTGCATCGGTCGTGCTGAGAGACCTCCTCCGGCGCACGTGTCATTGTCCGGTTGTTGACGCCAATCCGGTTCAGAATGTTATGAGTCAGCCCGATTCCCGCAATCGCATCGCGCTGCCGGAAGATTCTCCGGCCTCAGCCGAGGAGGGACTGCGCGGAACCGTTATCGCGCTTTCGGTCGCGATGCTGGTTTTCGCTTGTGTCGCGGCGACGTTTCTGGAGTTCAGGTCTCGCTCCGCACATATGGCCATGGCGAATCTGCCACTGGCGGTGTTGCTGCCCTTTGTCGCGTGGCTTTTGGTGAACGCTCTGTTGAAAAGGTTCGTGCCCTGGTTGTCCCTGACGTCGGCGGAGTTGAGGATGGCCTTGAGCATGCTCTGGGTGGGCGGTTCATTTGCAGGATATAACTGGATTACGCAGTGGGTTGGCGCAATGGCGGCCCCCAGGTATTACGCCTCTCCCGAAAACCGGTGGCGGGAGTTGATATTCGACTATCTGCCCTGGTGGATGTTTCCGTCGGATTTTCCTGGCGTCACTGAAGGGTTTTTCCTGGGTATCGAGAAGGGCGCGGGCGTGCCCTGGGGGGCATGGGTGGGCCCTGTCTTCTGGGCGATGTCCGCCGGCGCCGCGATGACGGCGATCGGGGTGGGGCTGACGGCGGTGTTTCAGAAGCAGTGGGTCCGGCACGAACGGCTGACCTATCCGCTGGCGCAGGTGCCGATCGATTTGACGGACGGCTTCGACCGAAAGCGTGGCTGGCCTCCGTTTGCGCGTCAGTGGCTGTTCTGGACAGGTTTCGCGATATCAGCCGTTCCCCTGCTGTGGAATCTGATTGAATATTGGAGTCCCGGATTTCCACGGCTGGCGATTTTCGACGCGTATTATGGTCCGACCGGGCCCAGAGGCGCCGAACTGTCCCGCTATCTTCAGCCGTTCTCCTACCGGATGTTGCCCACCGTTCTTGGCTTTACGTTCCTGTGCGACCTGGACATCCTGTTCAGCATATGGTCGTTGTGGCTTTCCGGGCAAGTGGGCCTGTATGCGATGTCCCGGGTCGGATTCTCGGTGGGCCTGGCGGGGCAGGAGGCCAAGCCGTCGACCATCCTGGGCCTGTTCACGCACGGCGTCAGCATGGGCCTCGTGGTCTGGACCCTCTGGGCCGCAAGGGGACACCTGAAGCGTGTCTTTCGGCAGGTCGCGAGGCCGCGAGCCGATGAAGAGCCCGAGACGGCGATTCTGTCTCCTCGACTGGCCCTGTTCGCCATTCTGGCCGGCGGCATCTATATGGTTTTCTGGTTGAGCAGGGCGGGATACAGCGTCACAGTCGGCCTGTCCTGGCTATTGCTGTTCTGGGCGAGTATCCTTGTTGTGATGAAATTTCTGGCCGCGAGCGGGTTTGCCTATCTGTTTCCAAGTTTTCCGACTTCGATCCTGAATATGACCGTGGGCGCGAACCGGATGAACGAGTCCACGCTCGTGGGGCTCCGTCTGGTGAACTGGAGGTTGCTGGCAGGCTGGCGGTTGCCGGCGGCGCTTCCTCACGTGGAACGTCTGGCCGGGCGGCCGCGCCGTACGGGATGGGTCGTGGCCGTCAGCCTGGTTGCGGGCATGCTGGCCGCAATCGTCTATACGGTCTCCATCTGCTACCAGGAAGGCGGCAGCACGTTTCGCACGTGGTCTCTGGTCGGCGCGCCGCGAGGCATGTACGAGGGTATCGCAAAAGCGGTGGCCGACACGGACCCCGAGGTGACCGATCCTGGAAAGATAGGCGTGTGGCTCCTGGGCGGGCTGGCCGCGGGCGCCATACAGCTGATGCAAAGCCGATTCTCCTGGTGGCCGCTTCATCCCCTGGGGGTTATGCTGATGTCGAGCGGTTACGTCCGGCTTTATGTGCTGGATATATTCCTGGTGTGGCTGGCCAAGCTGATGGTCCTGCGTTTTGGCGGTATTTCCCTGTATCGGCGCGTAAAGCCGGTCTGTTACGGGCTGATCGTCGGTTACGTCTTCGCTGTTGGATGTTCCTTTCTGGTGGACCTGATCTGGTTTCCCGAGGGCGGCCACTATATTCACGGTTATTAGTTAACAGGATGCGCGATGAAGAGTCTGGCCATCGACGTGTGCGGAGTGAGCAAGGTGTTCGATAGCGACACCGGTCGGGTGGAGGCCTTGAGGGACGTAAATATCCAGGTTCCTCAGGGCGTTTTCGTGAGCGTCGTCGGACCGTCCGGCTGTGGAAAGACAAGCCTGATGCGTATCGTCGGTGACCTGGAGACGCCCACGTCCGGGACCGTTCGCGTGAACGGAAAGTTGCCCGCGGAAGCCAGGAAGGCCCGGGAAATAGGCGTGGTCTTTCAGAGTCCCGCGCTGCTGGGCTGGCGGACGGTGGAAGAGAACGTCGGGCTTCCCGGAGAGGTATTCAACGATTCCAGCGTGGCGGCCAGGGCTCGTGAAATGGTTCGAACCGTGGGACTCGAGGGCTTCGAGTCCGCATATCCAAGGCAGCTGTCGGGGGGTATGCAGTCGCGAGTGGCCATCGCCAGGGCGCTGACGTACCGCCCCGACCTCTTGCTGATGGACGAACCGTTCGGCGCGCTGGACGAAATGACTCGAGAGCGCATGCAGCTGGAGCTGCTGCGAATATGGAGGGATGCACAGACGGCGGTGCTGTTTATTACGCACAGCATCCCGGAGGCCGTTCTGCTTTCGGACCGGGTGGTGGTGATGTCGCCGCGCCCCGGCAGGCTGGTGGGAGACGTGGCGGTGGATTTTCCAAGACCCAGAGACGTCGGATTGCTTTCTCAGCCACGTTTTGTCGAGATGGTTGCGCACCTGAGAACCCTGATGGCGGGATAGCACGGATACCGCGTCCTGTCGTGCGCCCGGCCTGAAGGGACATGGCGCCGACAGGAAACTCTCATCGGCGCGATCAGGGAGCCGTCGGAAGCAGATCGGAAACGAATAGCCCGGACACGTCGATCCTGCGGTCGATCAGACCCAGATCGAACAGGATATTCTGCGTGTGTGACCACCGCTCCACGGTCTGTGCCCCCAGCCCCAGGCGTTCCACGTCCGGGCTCATCAGAATGGGGATGAGCCTTGCGAAATTCGCCCGGTTGAACTCGGCGTCGCTCTCCGGGCGTTCGGCCATGTACGCCGCCACCGCGTCTTCGGGGTTATCGACGGCGTAGCGCCAGCCCTTCATGCTGGCGTGGACGAATCTTCGCACGACGTCCGGGTTCTTCTTCAGATAGTCGGCATTGACGATGATGTTGGTGCTGTAGAGGTCGATGCCGTATTGGGCAAATGAGATTCGGGTCACCGCTCGCCCGCGGAGTTCGACGGTTACCGGCTGGTCTTCGGTATAACCCAGCATGGCGTCGACCTTGCCGGCAAGGAGGGGTGCGGGACTGGATTCCGTCATTCCCATCACCCGTACGCGTTCTTCGTCGATCCCCACCTTCTTTAGAAAGGCCTGAAATTCCCGGTGCTTGGTTCCTCCGATATTCACGCCGACCCGTTTGCCGATCAAATCCTCCGGTTTTCGGATGTTATTCTCTTCCAACGCATACACCACAACCGGCGAATGCTGGTTAATCACGGCGAGGGAGACCACGGGAATGTCCCTTGTGCGCGCGATCAGGGTGGCCGATCCGCTGGAAACCCCGAGTTGATATTTGCCGCTGCCGACGAGACGGGCTGTTGTAGGCGCACCGGTACCTTCGAGAATCTCAACCGATATCCCCTCGGCACTGTAAAATCCGTTCGCCTTCGCCGTGAAGAAGCCGGCGTGCTCCATCTGCGCTTTCCAGTCCAGAAGCAACTGGATGCGATTTGACGTCTCGGGCGGTTCGCCGCAGGCAACCAGAAAAATAAGAAAGAGCCAGGACAGACGGTTCATTGGATTCCCCCATTGGACGGTTCCGGATTGATGGTTAACGCCTGAGCGGTTCGTGGAAATCGCCCCAGCGTTTGAGCAGGAGTTTTTCCAGGCCTTCCACAATCAGGAAGAGGAGCGTACCCATCGCGCCAAGCACAATCAGCGCGGCGAACATGAGATCCGTAGCCAGCTCGGAGTTGGCCAGCCGCGTCAGGTGCCCCAGGCCGGCGCTTGCGCCAACGAATTCTCCAACAACCGCACCGATCACGCTCAGGGTGACACAGATTTTCAAGGCGGCGAAAAGATAGGGAATGGCGTGCGGCAGGCGGACTTTGATCAGTATCTGGCGGCGACCGGCGGAAAGCGCATGCATCAGATCCAGAATGAGCGGGTCCACGGCCAGGAGGCCGCGCGTCGTGTTGATAATGACCGGGAAGAAAGAAATGAGCGCGGCGATGACCACCTTGGGGAAGAGCCCGAGGCCGAACCAGACGATAAACAGCGGGGCGAGCGCTTCTTTCGGAAAGGTCTGGGACGAAATGACGATGGGGTACAGCATGCGCTCGATGATGGGAGAGCGTGCCATGACAATGGCGCCTGCCACGCCCGTCCCGGCGCCGAGAAGAAAACCCCAGAGCGCTTCCTGCAGGGTCACCCAGGCGTGAGAAAGAAGCGTGTATCGCGCGGAGATCAGTTTGCCGAAGATACGCGAAGGCGCCGGGAGGATATAGTCCGCGACGTCCCACGCATAGACCAGCAGTTCCCAGATACCGAGCGTGACGAACACGAAGACGAAGGAGAGGCCGTATTCCCGGATGAGTACGCGGACGACGTTTGCGAGAATCACCGCTCGAACAGAATGATCTGGGCCTGAATCGAGCCGGCCTGGTTCAGGTATTCGGGGTTTTCGTTCATTGCCATAAACAGCGGTCCTTCGTATGGTGAGAAAAGGTCGAAATAGACCCCTGCCGCCATGGGCGGATTCTCTGCACCGACCTGGCAGATCAGGGCGCCCACGTTGGTGCCGGGCAGCAGGTAGTCGTCTCCGGCCAGGAGGCCTTCGATTCCGTTCGCGCCGCACCATGTGATGGTTGCAGGACGCATCTCGGGCGACCAGATGCCTTCGGCGGAAATGACGAGGCGCTGGCCCTCGCGTACCCGCAGATACATCTCCTGCCAGATCGCATTCGGCCGGATGGTCTTGTTGATGGTCAGCGGCATCGGGACGTTTCCCTCTTTCCGGGTCTGAAACAGAAACCTGAGAAGCTGTAATAAAATTACCGGTGAGTTCCCGACCGGCGCTTTTGCAGCCGCGCGAAGACCGCTGGGAAATTTATAACAGCTTCTGAACGGCAGGTACAAGATAGGACCTCTCAGCGCCAATGTCAAGGCGGGAGGTCCTCACGCGAGATCGCATTGAGGAATTGGCCGGGACATTGAGAGGCCGCACAATGGAATTCCATATGACCCTGGATTTCAGGGACGATTTCACGGCGACGTCGGTCCCATGGACCCCTGAACGGTTGCGGGAATACATCCGCCTTGTGGCCGATCTGGGTATGAAGGGCATTCATTGGGTTGAGATGGGGGACCGGGAGATGGGCAAGTGGGACAGGGGTTCCTCCACCGATCTGATGGGCGGGGCCCGTACGTTCGTGGAAGCCGTTCCGGATCCACTCGCGTTGGTGTGCGAAGAGGCCCATCGCATCGGGTTGAAAGTCTACGCGGTGCACAAGATAAACGACATGGCCAGCTTTGGACCGGGACGGTTTTATCCTATTGGAACGGCGCCTGACGTGTTACCGGGAATACCCCAGATAGGCGGCTCGGGCCAGATGGCGTTCCGGTGGCTCCGCGAACATCCCGACCGCCGCGTGGAGATTCACCCTTCCTTATTGGAAGCGGATGGTGTTCGGAAACCCGTGCGGACCGTTCGCCTCTGGCACGAAGCAAAGCGCCTGCAGGGGGTTCCTGACATCGAGTTGTTTGTCAGCGAGACGAATGCGCGATACACGCCCTATCGGGGCGGCAGCCGTGTCGGCGTTTCCGTGCGCAGAAGAAGGCCGCCTGTATTTGCGCCCGCGCCCGAAAAGCGTTTTGCCGACGAAGGGGAATTCGTCTGTATCGAAATTTCCGGACTGGAAATATCTCAGCCGTTTTTCTGTCTCCGTTTCTCCGGCCCCGTCGGCGTGACGAACACACTGACGGCACTCCTGGAGGTCGAGGACGTTGCGGGTGCGCCCGTCGTCTTCACCCCGGGATTTTCTCCCAGGTCCGACTACTCGAGGCCTCTCGGAACGTTTGAGGAGTCCGGAATCGGGTTTGACGCCAACTGGCTCATTCCGTTCGAAAACCATCCCGGTGGACACGACTGGCAACACTCCGCGGGAAGGTACAGGCTGAACGTGGACAAGGTACCGTTCATAGGAATCGCACGGGGAAGAAACCGGTTTCTGACTTCAACAGTCGAACTCGGGTATCCGGATGTCAGACAGTGGCTGCTCGACATCGTTCAGTATGAAATCGACGCGGGATGCGACGGGGTTGACATCCGTGTCGAAAGTCATACGCAGAATATGGATTTCGAGAATTACGGATTCGGGAAACCCGTTGTCGAAGCGTTTCGCGATCGATATGGGGTGGACATTACGCGCGAATCGTTCGATCGGGGCGCCTGGCGGGAATTGCGAGGGGAGTATTTCGATCTGTTCCTGAAGGCCGCATCTGAACTGATCCGGTTGCACGGCAGGGAATCATGGATCCACCTCACGGCGTATCCGAGCATGGATCGGGAGCCCCGGCAGCAAAGCCTGGATCAGATTTACTGGAACTGGCGGAGATGGCTGGCGGAAGGCTGGGTGGACGTCGTGAATTTCAAACGGTTTCAGGCGAGAAACCTCTCGGCCGGGCAACAGGCGGCAATCGACCGTTTCTATCGAAAGGCGCTGCATTTCTGCAATGAGCTTGGACTGCGAATGGCCTACACGCCCAATCCGAGATTCGAGGGCATGCGCGCGGAGGAATTCGTGGATATGGAACTGCGGAATATCCGTCGTATCGCCGCCGACGGATTCGACGTCTACAACTTCTATGAGGGTTGTACATACATTCGTCTGAACGAAAACGGCTTTAACGTCGACGCGGAAAGACTGTGGCGAGAGGTCCGCGAATGGAACCGGAATGCCGGTCTACCGCCGAGCCAGTAACCGCTCTTGACCGATGGCTTTCGCCGTCGGCCGTAATCAGGGGAGTCTGAGCGATGCCGAATCAAGTCATCGACGTGGGATCCGGAAAGCAACTGTTCGTGGATTCGAAGTTCGTCGAATCCAGCGCGGGTGTCACATTTGTCATGAATCCTCCCTATCAGGCGGACGATCCGGTACTGAAGCCGGACGCAGTCTGGGAGCAGCGGCCCGGGACGAGTTACGGGATTTACAGCAGCGTTCTCAAAGACGTCGACGAAAGGGTCCGCGCATGGTATCACGTTCGCATCGGCGACTACCGGTCCGGCCGCGACGAAGCCCACGTCGCCTACGCCGAGTCTGCCGACGGCATCCATTTTAACAAACCGGTCCTGAATCTGTTTGATTCCGGCGGCACAACGGAGAACAACGTTGTCATACCGGGTAAAATCGGGGGAAGTTCCGTCTGGATCGATCCTCACGCGTTACCTGACTCCCGCTACCGGAACCAGGCAAAGGTGTATTCGCCGCCCGAGGTATGGGGCCATCTGCACATGCACGGATCGCCTGACGGGATTCACTGGAAGCTGGCGCGGGACGTCCGGCTCAGCCGGGGCGGTTGGGATACGCAGACCGTCGTGTTCTGGGACCCGCCGGTCAGGCGCTACGCGATGTATACCCGGCACTGGTTCGCGAAGCGCCATGGCACCGCCGGTGGCAATCTCAATTACCGGACGGTGCGCCGGCTGGAGTCCGAGGACCTGAAGGAGTGGGGCAATCAGCGAATCGTCATGCGGCCCGACGACGCGGATATGGATTCCTATGAGACGCCTTCTCCCCTTTGCCCCGAAGGACCGGAGAAACCTTACGGACGGGTACCGGTGGACTATTACGGCGCTCTGGTATTCAAATATCCGGACCCCGATGGTGTCTATATCATGCTGGCCAATGCAAACTGGTACTGGTTCGACCGCGAGCCGATTGTCACCGTTGTGCGGGACGATATGGGCGTTGCGAGGGAAGAAACCCAGAGAATCTACGGCCCCAGTCGTTTCGACGCCCGGTTATCCGTCAGCCGCGACGGCATCGACTTTCGGCGATGCGGCGGGCGCCAGGCGTTCCTCAAGCCCGGCAGGGAGGGGAGCTTCTCTTCCCGCATGGTCTGGGCGATGCCGCATCCCGTACCGATGGGCGACGAGTTGTGGATCTATTACAGCGGCACGAACCGGGATCACGACGGCGTGGTCGACCCGGCTGCAGGGAGGCATCTGAGCGGAATCGGCCGCGCCGTGATGCGGCTGGACGGCTTCGTATCGGCGGATGCGGGCTACGGAGGCGGCGAGCTTATCACGCCCGCGATTCGATTTGAGGGCACGCAACTGGAGTTGAATCTGGATACCGGGGGGGGAGGTTCGGTGAAAGTGGAACTGCAGGACGATCTCGGTCGGCCGATCGGGAATTACGCCGAAGCGGACGCGTCCTGGCTCTGCGGCAACTCCGTCCGGATGCCTGTGCGCTGGGGCGACCGGACGGACGTTGGCGAACTGTCCGGAAGGCCGGTCAGGATACGTTTCGTCATGCGCGACTGCAAGTTGTATGCGTTTCAGTTCACGGCGCCCGGGTGATTCCGGTTGTGCCGTAGAGAGTCCCGATGTGAATGCGTAACTCCATTTACGGTGCTATGTTGTGCATCGATCATGTTTGCCCCGACAGACCCTGGAGGATGACGTGGCTGTCTGTGAAGTCGAGATCAAGTCCGTCGAGCCTATCCTGGTTGCTTCCCGGCGGGAATCTATTCGGGGCTACGGCGCCATCGGTTCGGCGATGAACCGAATGTACAATGAGGTCGCCACGCATATCGGAGAAGAAAACGGGAACATCCGGGGACCGGGGATTACAATCTGGCACGGTCCTCTGGACGCGGAGGCGGCGCTGCCGATTGATCGTCCAATGCCGGACGGTGATCGCGTCACGGTACGGGAGTTGCCGGGAGAAGAAATGGCGTGCCTGGTTCACCACGGCCCGTTCGACGGGTTCCGAAACGCGTACGAAGCCGTACGACAATGGATCCGGGAAAACGGCTACCGGATTACAGGGCCCGGCAGGGAGGTCTACCTGCATTTCACGCCCGGTGGAGATCCGAAGGACTTCGTGACCGAAATCCAGTTTCCCGTCGCAGGAGCGTAGGCTCCGGGATACGTCGCCCATCAGTCCGTTGATCGAACGCTCAGGCGTGTCTTTCAAGGAGCGCTTTGCTCTTCAGCACGCCCTCGCGGTCGTTGGTCTTGCCCTCGTACTCGATACCGAACGGGTTATCGTAGCCCGCGTCCTTCAGGATGCCGATGGCGCCGGCGCAGTCGATTTCCCGCGACTCACCGTCGTCGGCGAAACTGAGAAATTTCGCGTGAGTCGCCCAGGCGTACGGGGCGACCCGCTGCAGGTTATCGAGCTTGTCGTCTTCCGGCGGCCAGTTGAGGAAGTCGGCGAGGACCCTGCAATAGTCGCTTCCTACGGCTTCCATGACACGCAGGATGTTGTCCGCCGATACCGAAACGCCCCCGTGATTCTCCATCATCAACCGGATGTCCGCCCCCGCGCAAAGTTCCGCGAGTTCGCCAAAGCTCTCGATGCATTGTCCGATATGGGTTTCGGTAACCGGTTCGCCCCAGGCGGGGCCGCTGTTGGCCCGAAATGCGTCGCAGCCCAACGCCAGACAGGCATCGATCCACTTCTTGTGGTTGTCAACGGCCTGTTTTCGATCCCTTTCGTTCGGCGAGGCAAGGTCGCCGTGGCCGTCCACGGCGACGTTCAGCAGGCGCACGCCCGCATCCCGGGCGCGTTGGCGCAGTTCGACGAGATACCCGGCGGCCAGGCGGCTCCTGGCGGGGTTGTCCGAATCGGCGTATACGAAGAAGGGGCTGTTGAGTTCCAGCACACGAATGTCGAATTCTTCAACGGCGAGAGCGGGAAAGTCAAGAAGTCGCAAGGGGTTCTCGGAATCCCTGAACCGCCGGTGAAGACTCCATCCCGCGAGTGAGATTTCCATCGGGTTGCCTCCGTCGTTGTGGCGGGTTTGCACTTGCTTTTGAAGGGGCGCGGGAATATAATATCCCGCCGCATGCGATGCCAGCGCTACGTTTCCTTCTGCGCACCGCACCGGATCGGCGGGGACGTTCATCGGGACGCGCGGACCCGCCGATCGCCGCGTTCCAGCGGTCTTCCCCACAAGTGTGAGTCTTCGCCGTCGCAACTGAAAGGAGATCCCGTGAAGGGCATGGTTTCGGCGCCTCAGCCGCTGGCGGTAGACGCCGGTGTCAGGGTACTGCTCGATGGCGGGAATGCCGTCGACGCGGCTGTAACGGCGGCATTCGTCCAGATGGTGACCACGCCGCGCAGCTGCGGCGTTGGCGGCTTCGGCATGATGTACATCCATACGCCTGAAACGGATACGATTCTGGATTTTCACGGGAAGGCGGGCGCACGGGTTCGGCCGGATATGTGGGAGCATGAGATTCTCCGTGAGAATGCCACGGGCTACGGATACTCGCTGAGGGGTCAGGTCAACGATCGCGGCTACGGCGCGGTGACGACACCCGGCACGGTGGCCGGACTCTTCATGGCTCAGACTGACTACGGGTCCATGCCGTGGCGAACGACTCTCCAGCCTGGCATCGCGGTTGCAGCCGGCGGTTACGAGGTGACCCGCGCGGCGGCGGCCGCCTGGAAACAGATTCCAACTCCCGAGACCACACCCTGGACAACGGTAGCTGCGTCGCCCCACGAAAGCGGGGGCGAGCTGATTGCCAACCCGGATATGGCCAGGACGTTTTCGGTGCTGGCCGAGGGCGGTAAAGAGGTATTCTATCGCGGGGACATGGCCGGAACAATCGCTGAAGACATGGAGAAGGGCGGGGGATTCGTGACGCTGGAAGACCTGAACCGGTACGAGGTGGCGGTAACCTCGCCGCTGCATTCACGGTATCGTGACTATACCGTCGCCTCCAACCAGCCCCCCGGCGGCGGGTTGACCATTCTGCAGATGCTCAAGATCCTCGAGGGTTACGACCTTTCGAATATGGTGCATCTTTCCGCGGAATACGTGTATACCGTGGCGATGGCGATGAAGGCTGCCTGGACGGACCGGGCGAACCTGATCGGAGACCCCGCATTTGTGGACGTTCCCGTGGAGGATCTGCTGTCCGAAGAACGCGCCGCCGCCTGGCGCCGGCGCATCGATGCCAGGGAAGAAATCACCATCCCGCGATGGCGCCCGCAGGAGCCGCCCAATACCACTCATATTTCCGTTGTGGATCAGTGGCGTAACGTGGTGGGGCTCACCCACTCGCTGGGATCGGGTTCGGATGTGATTACGCCAGGACTGGGCTTCATGTACAATAACTGTATGAACTGTTTCAACCCCATGCCCGGGCAGGTGAATTCAATCGAGCCGGGCAAGTCGAGAACGACGGGTATGGCGCCGACGCTGGTGAAAACGGGTGACCAGCCCTTATTCACTGTTGGCGCGCCCGGGGGTACGCGGATTGTGACCGGGATTCTGCACGCCATTCTGAACGTGATCGACCACGGAATGTCGGCCACCGAGGCGATCGCGGCCCCCAGGTTCGATTGCCAGAGCGACGTGGTTGTCGCCCACTCCAGAATCGCACCGTCCGTCTGCGAGGGCGTCAGGGCGATGGGCCACGAGGTCCATTCCCTGCTGGACGGCTACGGCGGAATCGCGTCGGTGCACGGCATCATTCTCGATCCGGCAACGGGAACCCTCGATGGAGGGGCCGATCCCGGCTCTCCGGGGATGGCGATGGCCGCAATCTGAGCGCTCGACAGGGGCGCGAGTCGGCGGAACCCCGATCTTACCGGTGTCGCCCAATGCACGGTTGAAGAATCGATACCGGTCCACCCTGACGTCAGGCAGGGTGGTCTGCCGGGGTTGCAGACCGCAGTCAATCGTCATTCACAACGAACGTCAACCTGGTGTTATCCGGCAAGCTCACAGCCAAAACCTGGAAAGGAAAGAGGATGTTCGAAACGCTCGAGACGGCGCCCGCGGACCCGATACTGGGGTTGACCGCGGCGTACAAACAGGATACGAACCCCGATCGAATCAACCTCGGCGTGGGTGTCTACAAGGACGGCGACGGCAACACGCCCGTTTTCAACTCCGTACAGCGTGCGGAAACCCGGATCCTCGAACGGCAGACCACAAAGGACTATCTGCTGATTTCGGGCGCGCCCGAATATGCGGCGGCAGTACAGGCCCTGTTGTTCGGACCGGAGCACGAAATCGTCACCGGACAACGGGCGGCCACGGTTCACGCGCCTGGGGGGACCGGTGGACTGCGCGTTGCAGGCGACTTCGTCCACAAGCTGTATCCGCAGGCGAAAATCTGGCTGAGCGATCCGACCTGGGCGAACCATCCCAATATCTACGCACACGCCGGGGTGGCCGTTGAAACGTATCCTTATTTCGAGAAGGAGACGAACGATCTCGATTTCGACGCGATGCGCGATGCCTTGAAAATCGTCCCAGAGGGGGATGTCGTACTGTTGCACGGCTGTTGTCACAATCCCACCGGGATCGATCCCACACCCGAACAATGGGAGGAGCTCGCGGATGTGGCAGGCGCGCGCGGATGGATCCCTCTGGTGGATTTTGCCTATCATGGGCTGGGGGATGGGCTCGAGCGGGACAGACGGGGACTGATGGCGTTTTGCCGATCGGGCGCCGAGTTGATGGTGTCCAGTTCGTTTTCGAAGAATTTCGGCCTGTATAACGAGCGTGTCGGCGCGCTTACCGTCGTGGCATCCACTCCGGAGGCGGCCAACGCGCTGATGAGCCAGGTGTTGATCTGTATCCGGGCCAACTACTCGAATCCACCGGCCCACGGTGCGGCCATCGTGACGGAGGTGCTGAATGACTCCGGACTTCGCCCGCAGTGGGAGGACGAAGTGGCCCAGATGAGGAACCGGATCAATCGAATGAGGGCGCTATTCGTGGATACCCTGGAGAGGAAGGGCGTTCGTCGCGATTTTTCCTTTATCGCCCGGCAGCGGGGGATGTTCTCATTTTCGGGGTTGACCGGCCGGCAAGTGGACGCCCTGCGGGAGGAATACGCGATCTATATGGTGGGTTCGGGGCGGATAAACGTCGCTGGAATCACCGAGGCGAACATCGACTATCTCTGTGAATCGATCGCAGCCGTGCTTCGGCGGTCGTAGTGTACGAAAGCCGGCCTGCGCGGGGTAACGGCTTCCCTGTCGGATTCGACCGCGGCGAGACCGGCATACAAACCACTGGTGACCGATAGATGGAAGATTCGCTGTATTGGGGTGACCTCCACGCGCACTGTGCGATCAGTTATGGCTACGGCAGTCTCGAAAGGGCGTTCAGGCTGGCGAACGAGCATCTGGACTTCTGTTCGGTGGTGGGGCACGCAACCTGGCACGACATGCCGGTCGATCGGGAACGTCACGGCTTCATTATCGATTACCACCGGGAGGGTTTCGACCGGCTGAGGCGAAACTGGCCGCGCGTGCAGGAAACGGTACGGAAACACAACCGGCCGGGGCGGTTTGTCTCCTTTCTGGGTTACGAGTGGCACTCCTGCGCCTTCGGCGACCACAACGTCTACTATCCGGACGATTGTGGTGAAATCGTCGAACGAAACAGCCTTGAGGAACTGGATGAGGCCTTCGAGGGGCAGGATGTCATGATCCACCCCCACCACATCGGCTACGGTGCGGGCTTCAGGGGAATCAACTGGTCGCACTTCAGCTCACGACGGTCGCCGGCCGTCGAGATCTTCTCCGGGCACGGCGGGTCCGAGCGGGACGGCGGTCCATATCCGATGTACCACACCATGGGCCCCAGACAATATCGGGGCACTGTGGCGCACGGACTCGAGCTGGGTCACCGGTTCGGGTTTCTGGGTGGTACGGATCATCATGGCGGATATCCGGGGCATTACGGCGAGGGAAGGACCGGCGTGTACGCGCCGGAACTCACCCGGCAGGCGATCTGGGACTCGATCCGCGCAAGGCGATGTTACGCGGTGACCGGGGATCGCATCGGGCTGCGGTTTTCCGTCAACGACGCGGCGATGGGCGAGGAAACCGGGGGGACCGGCGCCCGCGAAATCCGGGTGTCCGTCAGTGGAGCCGATGCGCTGGATCGAATAGAGGTCATCAGGAACAACCGTCCCCTGAAAAGGATTTTCGGGCCCGCGCCCGGGGTGGAGACGCCCGACCCGGTCCGGGCGAAGGTTCGGGTGGAATGGGGATGGGGCGACAAGGAGGAATGGATTCGGTGGGATGCGAGCGTGCGCCTGTCGGATGGCCGGCTGCTTTCCGTGGAACCATGTTTCACCGGGGATCCCGTTCTGGCGCCGTCGGCGGACGGAGGCATTGCGGCAACCGGCGAGGAGCCCGTTCACGGGATCGTGGCGCAGGATGACCGGCACGTCGCGTGGTTTTCACATACCCGGGGCAACGAGCATCCATACCTGCGGGGGACGAACGCGCTGGTCCTGGAAATGAACGCCCCGCGCGCTGCGGCTCTGGAATTCAATGTCAACGGAAGGACGTGTCGATACCTGCTGGCGGATCTTCTGGAGGGTTCCAGGAGCGAGTTCGTGAGGGGATGGCGTTCCGAGGCGATGCTCGTACACCGGGCGGTTCCCGAGGCCCGGCTGCGGACGACGCTTGTTTTTGAAGATGCAGAGCGGGAGTACGAGACCGACTTCTATTACGTTCGGGTGGTGCAGGAGAATAACCAGTGGGCGTGGGCAAGTCCCATCTGGGTCTCGAGTTGATTCCCCGATAATGGAGAATCGAACGTGAGGATTCGGCGGGAAGGGTCGCTAAGGCGGCCGAATGCAAGCCTCCAATTGCTCCGATGCTCGTGAATCGATTGAAATGGAGGGCCTCAATGGTACTGACAAACAGGGTTGCCGTCGTAACCGGCGGGAGTTCCGGTATCGGCCGCGGCGTCGCCCTTGAGTTCGCCAAAGAGGGGGCGGCGGTGGTGGTGGCCGACGTCCGGGAGGCGCCGAAGCAGGGCAAATATCACGAACAGGAAGTCCGGACAACCACGCTTGAGGAGGTGCGGCGACTGGGTGGTGAAGGGGAATTCGTCCAAACCGACATGGGCGACGCCGCCGCCGTCGGGGCGCTGGTGAAGCGGACGGTAGACGCATACGGCGGCCTGGACATTCTGGTAAACAATGCGGGTATACACATTCCCGGCGACAGCCAGACGCTGTCGCTGGAGTCGTGGGACAGGGTGACAGGCGTAAACATCCGGGGCGTATTCGTCGCATCGAAAGCCGCGATTCCTCATCTGAAATTATCTCAGGCCGGGAGGATCATCAACATCGCGTCGGTGCATTCCTTTGGCGGTGGAGGGGGGCCGGCCTACGCGCCCGCGAAAGCCGGCGTGGTCAACCTCACCCGCGATCTGGCGATGGAGGTGGCGTCCGATGGGGTGACGGTGAATGCCGTGTGCCCTGGGTATATCGAAACAGCCATACAGGACTATCTGACCGAGGAACAGATCCGGGATGCGCTGGAACGGACGCCGCTTCCCCGATTCGGATTGCCACGGGATATCGGCCGGGCATGCGTCTTCCTCGCCTCCTCCGACGCGGAGTGGATCACGGGGGTGGCGTTGCCGGTGGACGGCGGCTGGCTCGCGCCCGTGTAAGCAACAAAGAGTGCAAATCGCTCTGGATGCATCGCTACCGCGCAGTCAGGCTGAGAAACTGTTTCAAATTTACCGGCGAGTTCCCGAGCGCGAGCGAAAAAGTGGCGGTTATGAGGCGCGAGGGGCGCGCAGCGCCGACGGGAAAACCCGCCTAAGAGAGGCGAGCAAGCGCAGCCTCGACCTCTCGATACGGGTGGGTTTGACCAACGCCGACCGGCGCTTTTGCAGCCGCGCGAAGACCGCTGGGAATGTCAAGACAACTTCTTGGGAGAGATGATGGAGATTCGAGCCGTCCGGGAGGACGAAATCAAGGAGACGCTGGAGCTCCAGCGGCTGGTGTTCCGGCCCGACGAGGGGGAAGCAGCGCTCGAACGGTACCGGACGTACGTGCGGGACGATCCGGGTTATCTGCTGGAACAATCGCGGGTTCTCTTGGAAAACGGGCGAATCGCAGCGCATCTTCGGGTCTGGGACCGGGAAATCCGCGTGCGTGGCTCCTTGATTCGCGCCGGAGGTATCGGCAGCGTGCTGACCCATCCCGATTACCGGGGCAGGGGATATGCGCGCGCGCTGATGCGGAATGCGGAGGCCTATATGCTGGACGCGGGGTACGACGTCGGTCTCCTCTTCACGATTATCGGGACGCCGTTCTACCAGGCGCTGGGCTGGACGCCCATCCCGCTGCCGACGTTTGTAATCGATCTCGAGTCTGAGGCTGGTGATCCGCCTTCCACGCGCGTGCGGGCTCTCGATATCGACCGCGACCTGGATGCCGTGATGGCGATTTACGAACGTAGTTCCGGCTGTCTGACCGGCCCGGAAACGAGACCGCGAGACTACTGGCGCGCCGGACCCTCGCGAATACGGGGTGTCTTCCCTGAGTGGGGCGTTGCGGTGGATTCTGAACTTTGCGGTTATGCGACGTTCGACGTGTCCGAGGACCGGATCTGGGTGAAAGAAGGGTGCGTCAAGCCTCCGGTGACGGCGCGTTTGTCGACCTGGCGCAGTTGATTTGCGGTTGCGCCCGCCAGAACGGATTGAAGCGGATCGAGGGCAGCCTTCCCGCCGGACATGGCCTCGCAAGTGCGCTCGAAGCGGTCTCTGGTTCCACCGCAACGTGGGGTATCCACGATGAAATGATGTTGAAGGGGATCAACTGGCGAACAATGCGGGAAAAGTTGAACGGGGAACCACAAGGAGGGGCACCGGAGGACGAGGGCGCGTTCTGGCGCGCGTTGTACGGTCAGAAGGCGGCCGAACCGGATGCATCGCTATCCGAATGGATGGCGTCGCTGCCGGAGTGCGAAGGACCTTTCTACTGGTGGAGCGATATCTTCTAGCAATCAGACCATGGTGACAGGCGGCCAGCGTTTCAGGGTTTACCCGTACCGAGACGTGACTCGGCCTCGTCCACCATACCTGAAAGAATCCGCGACGCCAGCCGGTCGATTGCATTTTTCGTGTCGTGCAGACCGGTTCCGGAAAGTTGAGGATGGTCCACCGAAGCGGCGGAGACGTAGTATTTGATTTTGGGTTCGGTTCCCGACGGTCGGGCGGTGACCCGGGTATGGCCCGCGGGGGTGAACGTGAAGGCAATCACGTCGCCCTTCTGACCGTCCATTGTTCGGACGGCCCCGGTGTGCGGGTTAAGCGCCTTCCCGGTCCTTCTGTCGATGATTTCCACGATGTTGTGGCCTCCAATCTGCCGAGGCGGCCTTGAGCGCAGGGATTCCATGACGTGAACGATGTCCCGGCTGCCCCGTGCTCCGGTTCTGACTACGGACTGCTGGATTTCTCGGAAGTAACCGTATTGCGCATAAATCTCGTCCAGGTAGTCTCGTAGGGTGCGACCGCGAGCCTTGAGAGCCGCCGCGCATTCGCACAGGAGTACGGCGGCGACCGCGGCGTCCTTGTCTCTTGTGAACGTACCCGTCAGATAGCCGTGGCTTTCTTCGGCGCCGAAAAGGAATTCGGCATCTGTTGGAAGATCGTCGATCAGGCTGCCGATGTATTTGAAGCCGACCAGAAGGTCGTCCACGACCGTGGCGCCGAAGGCGCGCGCGATGATGGAGGTCAGGTCGGTCGTGACAATCGTTTTTGCGACAAATCCGTCGGCGGGCAACTCCCGGCGGTTTTTTTTTGATTCCAGGATGTAATGGCACAGAACAGCGCCGATCTGATTGCCGTTGAGCGCCAGATCCTCGAGGGGTGCGTTCCACCCGGCGCTGGAATCCGGTACGGCGCAGCCGAGGCGGTCCGCATCCGGGTCGCTGGCGATGACCAGATCGGCGTTAATTTCGGCGGCTTCCCGGACGGCCACCGCCAGCGCGCGCGGGTCTTCGGGGTTGGCGACGCCGCCGGGAACCGCGGGAAAGTTGCCGTCCGGTTTCGCCTGCGACTGGACGACGTGCAAATCCTTATAGCCGAGGATTTCCAGCGCCGGCAATACCGACGTCAATCCCACGCCGTGCAGTGGGGTGTAGACCACCCGGATCCGGCGTGCGGGCCTGAGAGTCAGGCTGGCCAGCTCACGATGGTAACGGGTGTCGACCGTGCGATCCAGGATTCCGATAAGGTCCCGTTCAACCGCCTGATCGAAGTCGAGTTTCCTGACCTCGGATACGGCGTTGACCTCGGCGATGATGTTGCTGTCGTGAGGGGGTACGACCTGGCCTCCGTCGGACCAGTACACCTTGATGCCATTGTCGCCCGGGGGATTGTGGCTGGCGCTGATCACTACGCCGGCCGCCGCGTTGGTCGACCTGACCGCAAACGAAAGTTCAGGCGAGGACCGACAGCCTTCGAAGATACTGGCGCGGATGCCGTTGCCGGCAAGAACAGTCGCCAGCTCCTTGGCGTAGGCTCGTGAGTTGTTCCGTGTGTCGTGAGCGATGACCACGCCGCGGCGCGGCGCATCGGACCCGGATTTAAGAACGTACCGGGCAATACCCTGTGCGGCTTCGCCGACAGTGCGCAGGTTGATGCGGTTCGGGCCCGGCCCCATCGGGCCGCGAATGCCACCGGTGCCGAACTCGATCCTCGTTCGAAAGGCGTCTTCAAGTTCGTTCAGATCTCCGGCACGGATCAGGCTCTTGATTTCCTCCATTGAAGCCGCGAATCGGGGGTCGGTAAGCCAGAGCGCGGCGTGCTCTCCGGCAGCTTCCGACAGATCGCCCGCGGCGACCCAGACCTTGATTTTTTTTATCATGTCCATCGGATTTTTCTGCACAGGCGCGCTCCTGTTGAATTGACGCCGATTCAGTTGAGGCCGGAAACTCGGTTGCCTCGCGCTCGCCAGTCGGCACCGCGCTTTTTAATATATCGGATGAGACGCGCCGATCAACATATAAATCGCTTGACAATCGGAAGGCAATGTGCATATTGATCGTAAGTGAAACAGTTATAAGGAGTTGGTCATATGGATTTCCTCCTGCTCTTGTTGTTTTTGTGCTTCCTGATCGTCCTCGCGCCGATGCGTCTCCGGGTGTACGGCGAAAACGGTTCAGGGTGTGGTCCGACCCTGGACATCCGCTTGAGGCCGTGGATCGGTCTGGCGGGTATCCGGCTTTTCTACACTGACGGCGGTTGGCGTGCGGGCGCGATTCTGGGCTGGTGGACGGTTTGGGTTGCGCGATTGAGAACGGGAAGAGGCAGGAAGAAGAAAAGGCGACCTGACGCAACGCGCAGGGCGGAAGCGGAGGTTTCTGACAGGTTTTCGGCAAAGGTTGAACGGCTCGTGCGGGCCGGAAGGCGTTTAAAAAACCTGACGTTGCCCTTGCGGCGTTCCGCGTTGCGTTTTCTGAACGGCTTCCGTCTTCGTCGCATTGAATGCAAGATAACGTTCGGCGCATCCGATCCGGCCACGACCGGACAGGTTTACGGATGCATCGTGGCCGGATCGTCTCTGGCCGGTGCAACGGGAAGCGTCCACGTGATACCCGATTTCCAGACACAGCGGCTGGACGGGGAAGGCCGGGTGGAAATCCAGATCTATCCCCACAGGCTCCTGTTGGCCTCCGTCTGTCTCGGATGGCGCGTTGCGCTCGCATGGGTTTCGGAACGACGCAACCGGAAGCGGTCCGACCAGGACATTATCGGCGCTGGCGCCACGGGTTGAGTGAGCGGGCTTCAAGGAGGGATTATGTCAGTTGAGGATCTCATCAGGACGGTGATGACGGAATTCAGGCAAATCGTCAAGGCCGAGACGGTCGTCGGGGAGCCAATCGATATCGGGGGCACCGTCGTGGTGCCCGTCTCCAGGATTTCGTTCGGGTTCGGCGCGGGTGGCGGCGGGGACAAGTCGGACGGCAGCGGGAGCGGCACCGGCGGCGGGGCATCCGTGGAACCCATGGCATTTGTCGTGATTCAAGACGGAAAGGCCCAGATTCTTCCCGTCCAGGAAAAGGAAGGCTCCATCAAGGGGTTATTGGATCTGGCGCCCGACCTCTTGTCGAAAGTGAAAGCCTTGAAGGAGAAACGAGACCGGAAGAAAGCCGATGCGGAAGCCGACACCAATTCCGGCGACGACGACGTGAGCGCGTAGCAGTCCGGATGGGCTTTTCCAACGGGCTGCCAAGACTGGGTCGGCCATGGACCGGCTTCTGCTGCTTATTCCGACTTCGACCTACCGTACCCGCGATTTCATGGCCGCGGCGGCTGCACTTAACGTTGCCGTGGTCGTTGGATCGGACCGCCGCCAGGCGCTGGCGAGCCTGACGCCCGGAAAGACGCTCGCGCTGGACTTCACCAGGCCGGCAGTATCGGTCGGCAAGATCGTCGCCCATTCGAAGGAATACCCCGTCCGGGCGGTGGTCGGCGTCGACGACGAGACCGTCGTTCTCGCCGCGATGGCCTGTGAGGCGCTTGGACTGCCGCACAATCCGGTTTCGTCCGTCCGGGCGTCCCGTTACAAACACGTGATGCGCCGGATGCTTGCCGAAAAAGGCCTGCCCTCGCCAGGGTTCAGGCTTTTTTCAATTCGGGACGAACCGGCGGAAGCGGCCGCAACCGTCGACTATCCGTGCGTATTGAAGCCCGTTTCTCTCTCGGCGAGCCGCGGCGTAATTCGGGCGGACCAGGAGGCGGATTTCGTAGCTGCTTTCAATCGAATTCTGGGGATGATTTCGGGATCCGAAGATTGCTTGCCCGAGGCTATTCTGGTGGAGGACTACATTCCCGGCCGGGAAGTCGCGCTGGAGGGATTGCTTGTCGACGGTGAGCTTCACACCCTCGCGTTGTTCGATAAACCGGACCCGCTCTGCGGTCCATATTTCGCCGAGACGCTGTACATTACGCCGTCCCGGCTATCAGATTGCGATCAGGCGCGGATAAGCGTCGCCGCGCAACAGGCCGCAACGGCCCTGGGATTGACCGTGGGGCCGGTACACGCGGAATTACGGCTGAACGCGCGTGGCATCCACGTGGTGGAAATCGCGGCGCGATCCATTGGCGGGCTGTGTTCGCGGGTATTGCGCTTCGGCGCGGGCGTGTCGCTGGAAGAACTGATCCTGCGCCAGGCAGCGGGTCGAGCTCCGGGCGATTTACTCCGGGAGGATACGGCGGCGGGAGTGATCATGCTTCCGGTGCCGAAGCCGGGAACGCTTCGGCAGGTGCGCGGGACGGCACGTGCACGGCGTATGCCGGGAATTCTGGACGTCGTGATCACGGTTCCAAGGGGGCAGACCGTTCAGCCGCTGCCCGAAGGAGACCGGTATCTGGGGTTCATCTTCGCGCGCGGGAGGACGCCCGAGGCGGTGGAAACGGCGCTCAGGGAGGCCAATGGACTGCTGGACGTCGTGATTGAGGATTGAACGGCAGTGAACAAGCCGGTTGGGCGGGGATTGATGAAAGGAAGTGTTGTTGTTTCGAGTGGCTTCACAGGTCAGACAAGAGCGAACTGCTCTTCGGTGGGTTCCGCTCAGCAGTACCAGGGTTCGGTGAGCCGGGGAAGCGACAGGCGGGCCGAGTCCGCATCAAAACCCGCGATTGGGGCGGGGCGGTCCGTCAGGCCGTACACACGCGAACGGATCCTGTGGAAGATCTCACGCCGGGGAGCGTCCCTGTTCTGAAGCCGTGTGACCAGCCGGGTCAGTTCATTCTGAAGCCGGTCCAGACGGGCGTCGGGATGCGCCCAGGGGTAGGACAACGCTGCCGGTTCGAACGGACCCACAGAATTGCGCACGTCGGCAAGGTCCAGCAGCTTTGATTGCCCGGGAATAAGCAGCCTGATGGTGAGCTGAACGGGAGAGACGTACTCGATCAGGTCGAGGCCGGCGAGCGTGTCCAGAAAGCTGGCATATCCCTCCATGGTGATCCAGGGCGTAAACGGAATGAACGTCGGATTCATCACGAGCCCGTGTTTCGTGAAGACGTCCACGACTTCGTAAAAGTCCTCGACTGTATGACCCTTGTCCAGCAGCGTGAGAACACGGTTGTCGAGGGACTCGACCGCGGTCGTAACGAGTGCACACCCGGTATCTCGGAGGGTGGGCAGATAGCGGCGAAATCGCAAGAGATGTTCGATCTTTACGGTAACGTCGTAGGTGAGATCGGGAAATCTCCCGTGGAGCGCTTCGACAAGCGGCAGGGCGTGGCCGATGCCGTTGAAGAAGTCAGGATCGCCAAACGTGATGTGGCCCGCACCCGATGCGACCTGTTGGGCGATGTCGTCAAGTACGATGTCGCTTTGTACGATCCGGAACCTGCCGCCGTACACGGGCACCACGGGACAATGGCGACAGAGATGCTTGCAGCCACGGCTTGCCTCTGTATAGCCGACGGTTTTGAGACGTCCGTCGCCGGTGCAAAGACTTGCGTAACGGGACAGGTTGGGAAGGCCTGTACGATCGGGCGGATGAAAATGCTGTCTTGCGAGGGAAACGACGGGTTCTTCCTGCGTTCCGTTCGCGCCTGAAGCCTCCCGCAGGCGATTGCACAGTTGAAGAAGACCGTTTTCGAATTCACCGCCGAGAATGGTCTGTGCGCCCAGGCTTCTCAGGAAGGATTCGTTGACCGAAGCATAGAGCCCGAAAAAGCAGAGGTGAGCGTTGGCATTCAGCTCTCGAGCCCGCAAGGCAAGTGGAACGGCAAGACGCGTCGCGGTATGCATTGGCACGTAGAACGCCACGAGATCGGCGTCGCGCACGTCTTTGGCGGGAAAATCTTCGATCGAAACGTCGGCCTGGACCACATCGATGCCCGCCCTCCGCAGCCACGCTGCCGGCGAGGCCAGACCGAATGGCTGTCGACCCAGTTCGTACGTGGACACGAGTACAGCTTTGAACGGACCCGATGGGCTATTGATCGTCAATGGTCGACCATCCAAAAAAACGGCAGACAACGGGGAGGTCCCCATGGTGTCTGCCATTTGTCGTTTGCGCTCGCTATTTTGAGGTTTGATAATAGGGGTTTGTGCCGTCCGCGTGTTCGGTCACGTCGAGGATTTCTTCAATTTCCGGCACAGCCTCCTTGATGAGAACTTCGACGCCCTGCTTGAGCGTGACGTCCACCATACCGCAACCCTGACATCCGCCGCCGAACTGGACGTATGCTTTGTTATCCTTTACGTCGATCAGTGAGATGTGGCCGCCGTGCATGGCGACGCTGGGGTTGATCTTTTCGTCGATGATGTTCTGGATCTTTTCGGCTGCCGTGCCCTTCAGATGCGGCGGTACTTTGTTGGGATTCTCGATTTTGAACCCTCTGCCCATCAGGCTGTCCACGAAGTCCAGCGAAATATCCTCGGCATAGGGCGCGCTTACCGGGTCTACGTAGATGTTGAACCCCTCGAACGGCGTGACGACGTCGTCATCCTCTTCCTGACCGCGGGCAACGAATGCGAGACGGTAATTGGCCTGCAGTGGCGACACCGCCTCGGCCTTGACTCGAACGCCAACGATGTCCGAATCCTGGCTCCCGATCAGGTTGACAACCTCCTTCTGCGCGGCTTCGGTAACGGTGATATTCATATCGACCTTCCCCTCAGAGAGATTGGCAGTGGCAGGACGTTCAGGATTCCAGCGCCACGGCTGACCTTGCGGGTTGTTCCCGGTCTATCTTTTCCTGTATCTTCATAAGCGCGGACAGCAGATCTTCGGGCCGGGGGGGACAGCCGGGCACGTAGACGTCGACCGGAAGAAACTGGTCCACGCCCTGAACCAGCGTATAAGTATTGAAGACGCCTCCTGACGATGCGCACGCACCCATGGAAATCACCCACTTCGGATCCGGCATCTGGTCGTATATCTTCTTGAGTACAGGCATCATCTTGATCGATATCCGGCCCGATACGATGAGCAGGTCGGACTGTCGTGGTGAGAACCGTACGGCCTCCGCGCCGAACCGGGCCATGTCGAAGCGTCCGGATAGCGTGGCCATCATTTCGATGGCGCAGCAAGCCGTGCCGAACGGCATCGGCCAGAGTGATGACTTGCGTGCCCAGTTGATCATCTTTGACAGCGTGGTGGTAATGACGTTGTCGCCAAGGCCCGTCTCAAGTCCCATTGAACACCTCGGTAGGTATGTTTGGAGTCGTCACCTGGTTTTACGACGGCGGGTGCGGCCCCCGCGATGCAACGTGTTGGACTCGCATTGCAGGCGGGCAGCTAACCCGACACCTGAATCAACTCTTCGGTTACGTTCTGCAGACATGCATCCATGGCCTGTTCTTCTCCCAGAAGATCATCCAGCGTGACGCGGCTGAGGAGCTGATCGATCACAGATTGCACCGAGCTCCACAGCGACCGGATGGAACAGTCGACGGAGTGCGTACACAACCCTTCACGGCCCGCGTGATCTTCGCAGAAATCAGGATTGAACATCCGCCCGCCCAGGGCGGCCAGCACATCTCCCACCACAATCATGTCGGCCGATTGCGCAAGTCGGTATCCTCCGGACTGACCCCGGGAGCTCTCGACAAATCCTCCAAGCCGAAGAAGGCGCATCAGCTTTGCGACATTCGGGACCGAGAGGCCTTCGATCCGGCTGATTTCAGATATGGAAAGGCCGCCGCCGGTTTCTCGCTGCCGCCGGCCGATCTGGAGCAGGCACCGAAGCCCGTATTCTTCACCTGCGCTCAATTTCATGGAGCCTTCCCAATTCTTGTCGGGATGGAGTCTGATCCGCGCCGTCCGCTGGGTCAAGGCGGCGCGGTTGAGCGGGAACGTTCCCGGCGCACAGGGGGAATGCGGCCGCCGTCGACCTAAAGGAGCCCGAGTTCGAGCCTCGCGGCTTCGGACATCATTTCCGGGTTCCATGGCGGGTCGAAGGTCAGGTCCAGGATGACGTCGCGTACTCCGGCAACCGATCGTGTAGCGCTTTCTACCTGACCGGGAAGGATTCCCGCGGCCGGACAGGCGGGGGAGGTGAGGGTCATCCGGACGTGGGTCATCCCGGAGGGTTCAACTTTGATGTCGTATATAAGGCCGATATCGTAGATATTGACGGGAATTTCCGGGTCGAATACCGTGCGATGTGCGGCGATGATGTTCTCTTTGACGACATCCGTGTCGACCGAACCATCGGTTCCGGCCGCTTCGGTCGACTCCTGCTTTTCTTCCTGTCGTCTGGCGGCGTGCTCCGTGAGCGCGCTCGTGTCCACGGGGGTCGTCGCGTCTGCGGCTCCGGAATCCGCTACGTCGTCCCTTCGCGCCGAGGACTCGCCTTCCTCATTTCCGTAGAGACGGTTCAGCAGTCGTTCGAGCAAGATGATACCCTCCCGATGGATACCTACTCGGTGGTCACCGGCAATTTGCTGTTTTCGAGTGCAGCCTTGAGCGTATGCCACGCCAGGGTTGCGCATTTGATACGCACGGGGAATTCTCTCACGCCAACGAAGACGGCCAGCTTGCCGATGCCGTCGACAGCCGGTTCGGTAGACACATCGCTTGTGACGAGGTCACGGAATCTTCCAAAGAGCGATTGCGCGCACTCGAGGGTCTGACCCTTCACGGCGTCCGTCATCAGGGATGCCGACGCTTTGGAGATGGCGCATCCTTCGCCCTGAAAGGCAATATCTGCTATCGTACTCCCGTCGAGCTTGACATATAGGCTCAAGTGGTCGCCGCACAGCGGGTTGTGTCCCTCTGACGTCCGGTCGGCATCGCACATGCACCGGTAGTTGCGCGGACTCCGGTTGTGGTCAAGAATGACCTGCTGGTACAGCTCTCTGAGGTTGGACATTAACGAAAAATCTCTCTGGCCGCGTGCAAAGCCCGTACGAGCGTGTCGATGTCTTCCCGTGTATTGTAAAACGCTGTAGCCGCACGTGTTGTTGCGGGAATATTGAAGTGGCGCATGACGGGTTGGGCGCAGTGGTGTCCGGCGCGGACCGCCACCCCGTGCTGATCGACAACGGTACCGACGTCGTGCGGGTGTACGCCTTTCAGAACAAAGGAAATAACGCTGACTCTGTCTTGCGCGGTACCAATGATTCTCAATCCCGATATCTCGGAAAGCGCGTCTGTTGCGTAGGCGAACAGTTCATTCTCGTACGCGGCGGCGGCTTCCAGGTCGATCCGGTTCAGATAGTCGATGGCGGCGCCCAGCCCGATGCAACCGGCAATATGGGGCGTGCCCGCTTCGAAACGGGCAGGCGCATCGGCATAGGTGGTTTTTTCAAGCGAGACCTCTCGAATCATGCCGCCGCCTCCCCTGTATGGCGGCATCGAATCCAGCAGTTCGCTTCTTCCGTAGAGCACTCCGATACCGGTCGGACCGTATAGTTTGTGCCCCGAGAAGGCATAGAAGTCGCACCCCAACGCCTGAACGTCCACCTTGAAATGAGGAGCGGCCTGTGCTCCGTCCAGCAGTACGGGGATACCGCGTTCTCGCGCCGATTCCGCGATTGAAGCAACCGGATTGAGGGTGCCCAGGACGTTCGACACGTGGACGACGGACACGAGTTTCGTACGTTCGTTCATCAGTGACTCGAGCCTGTCGATCTGCAACTCGCCGTTGTCGTCGATGGGGATAACACGGAGTTTCACGCCTCTTTCCTCACAGAGCATCTGCCAGGGCACGATATTCGAATGGTGTTCCATTTGGGTTATGAGGATTTCGTCGCCGGCCTCGACGGATTTTCGCCCAAACGTCTGGGCAACGAGATTGATGCTGTCCGTGGTTCCGCTGGTGAAGATGATCTCCCGGTCGTGGGCCGCGTTCAGAAACCGGCGGACCTTGTTGCGCGCACCCTCGTAAGAATCCGTTGCGATCTGGCTGAGATGATGGACGCCGCGGTGTACGTTCGCATTCGCCGCTTCGTAGAAGACTTCGAGGACGTCTAGTACATCCCGGGGCTTCTGGGTTGTAGCGGCGTTGTCCAGGTAGACCAGTGGCTTGCCCCGAACGGATTGGTCCAGTACCGGAAAGTCCCGCCGGATACGGTGGGGATCGAAAGGCCCCGCGCGTTCGACGAGCGGGCAGGAGAGCCGTTCGGCCAGGGCATGTGCAGTAGGGCTCATGGCGCGTCTCCGGCCTCCCGCGCCTGTTCGAATTTTTCCATGACAATTCGTTCCAGGTAGTTTCTGACGGATTCGGGCTTGATTCTGTTCAGGATGTCGACCGCGAACGCGTGTACCAGAATACGTTGAGCGGTCGCGTGACTCAACCCGCGCGAGCGCAGATAGAAGACCGCGTTTTCATCGAGCTGACCGATCGTTGCGCCGTGCGAGCACTTGACCTGATCGGCGTAGATTTCGAGTTGCGGCTTGGTATTGATGTCGGCACCTTCCGAGACGAGCAGACTCTGGTTGCTCTGGTACGCGTCGGTCTCCTGAGCTTTCTGGTGTACATGTATCTTGCCTCGAAACACGCCGCTGGATCTGCCGCCGAGTATCCCCTTGTAAAGTTCGTGGCTATTGCAATTCGGCTCGGCGTGTTCGATCAGGGTATGGTTGTCGATATGCTGCTCGCGATCGGTCAGATAGAAGCCATTGACCGTGGCTTCACCGGCTTCACCGGCCAACAGCGCGTTGACTTCGTTGCGCACCAGTCTGCCGCCGATAGAGATCGCGTGCGTGGACAAATCGCTGCGGGCGCCCTGGCGGCTCTGCATCGTGGCGATATGATACGCCTCCGGACTCTCGAGCTCCAGCTTGTAGTGATCCACGATCGCGCTGTCGTCGGCGATCACTTCGGTCACCGCGTTCGTGAAATAGGCTCCGTCGCCCGTATAGGATTCGATGATCGTCACCTGGCTGTTTTCTTCGGCCAGTACGAGGGTACGGGGGTGTGAAATGGAAGGGACGCCTGAAGCTGTTGAAACAAAAACCACGTGAATGGGCGTTTCCACAACGGTGCCTCGAGGGACGTGTATGAAGGCGCCATCCTGTAGAAACGCGGTGTTGAGCGCGACAAAAGCGTGTTCATCGTAATCGGCGTGCCGCGCGATATTGCCTTCCACCCAATCCGACTCGGAGGCCTTCAATTCCGCAAGGCTGCATGCCCGCACACCGTTCGGGAGGCTCCCCGCACTGGAATCTTCGGCGCTGTAGAAGCCATTCACGAAGACCAGGCGCGTCGCAGTCAGTTCCTGAAATGGGTGTTCCGATTTCCAGGCCCGACGTGCATCCTCCGGCGTCGTTGTACGAAACGGCTTGCGGACGAGCGGCGCGATATTCGTGTGAAACCAGGCTTCGTCCCTTGAACCCGGAAACCCGAGTTCCTCGAATCGGCCGATCGCCGCCCTGCGAAGCTCGTGCAGAGACATGGCGGGCCTTCCGTTCAGCCGTTCCTCAGACTTTGCAAATGCCGACAGATAGCCTTGTGTGCCTTCGAACCCCATGTTTCGGCTGCCTCCTTTAGAAGCTGTCTTAAAATTCCCAGCGGTCTTCGCGCGGCTGCAAAAGCGCCGGTCGGCGTTGGTCAAACCCACCCAAGAGTGGCGAGGGGCGCGCAGCCACGATACATTAGGATACGGGCGGATTCTCCCGTCTGCGCTGCGCGCCCCTCGCGCCTCATAACCGCCACTTTTTCGCTCGCGCTCGGGAACTCACCGGCAATTTTAAAACGACTTCTTAGGCGCGGGCGAATCGGGCCGTAGATTCCTCTCGAATCCAATCGTAGCCTTCCGCTTCCAGCTTCCGGGCGAGGTCCTTGTCGCCCGATTTGACAATCCGGCCCTTCAAAAGAACATGCACGAAGTCCGGCACGATGTAATTCAGCAGCCGCTGATAGTGAGTGACCACGAGGACCGCGCCATCGGGGTTTTTCCGGTGAAGCGCATTTACGCCGTCGGCCACGATTTTCAGGGCGTCGATATCCAATCCGGAGTCGGTTTCGTCCATGATGGCCAGCCTGGGCTCGAGCATAGCCATCTGGAAAATCTCGTTTCGCTTCTTCTCACCGCCGGAGAAACCCTCGTTGACCGCCCGATTGAGAAAGGACTCGTCCATTTCCACCAGTTTGAGCTTGTCCCGGGAAAGGGCGAGAAAATCCATCGCGTCGAGTTCATCCTGGCCGCGTGCCCTGCGGAGCTCATTGAGTGCCGTACGGAGAAAATAGGCGCTGTTGACGCCGGGAATCTCCACCGGATACTGGAAGGCCATGAAAACGCCGGCCTGGGCGCGTTCTTCCGGGTCCAGATCCAGCAGGTCTACGCCCTCGTAGGTAACCTCGCCCCGGGTGACGTCATATTCTTCACGACCGGCCAACACCTGCGCAAGGGTGCTCTTGCCGGACCCGTTCGGCCCCATAATGGCATGGATTTCTCCGGCATTAATTTTCAGGTCGATACCGGTGAGGATCCCGGTGTCGTCTACGCTTGCGTGGAGATCTTTGATTTCAAGCATTGGTGTTCCTTTTGGAAGACGTTCAAATTCGAAGCGTGAAGCCCGGCGTGACAGGGCGATGCTTCGGGACCCGGGAAAGCCTCGGACGCTGTTCGTGTCTCGCCGCCTGGGGGCTAAAGGACTTATCCGACACTGCCCTCCAGGCTGATGCCAAGCAGCTTCTGCGCTTCAACGGCGAATTCCATGGGGAGTTCGGCCAGCACCTCCTTGCAGAAACCGTTGACGATCATGGACACGGCGTCTTCGGTGGAGATACCGCGCTGGTTGCAGTAGAAGATCTGATCTTCACCGATCTTTGAGGTGGACGCTTCGTGCTCGACCTGGGAGGTCGTGTTCCTGACATCGATGTACGGGAACGTGTGCGCGCCGCAGCGGTCGCCGATGAGCATGGAGTCGCATTGGGTAAAATTCCTGGCGTTCGATGCGCCCTTCATCACCTGCACCCGTCCTCGATAGGTGTTCTGTCCGTACTTCGCGGAAATGCCCTTCGACACGATGGTGCTGCGCGTGTTCTTTCCAAGATGGATCATCTTGGTACCCGTATCGGCCTGCTGGCGCCCGCTGGTAACGGCTACCGAGTAGAATTCTCCTATGGAGTTGTCGCCCTGGAGAATGCAGCTGGGGTATTTCCAGGTGATTGCAGATCCCGTCTCGACCTGGGTCCATGAGATCTTGGCGTTGACGCCGCGGCAGGCGCCGCGTTTGGTTACGAAATTGTAGATGCCGCCCACACCGTTTTCATCTCCGGGATACCAGTTCTGAACGGTCGAGTATTTAATCTGCGCATCATCGAGGGCGACCAGTTCCACAACTGCGGCGTGGAGCTGGTTTTCGTCTCTCTGGGGAGCTGTGCAACCTTCAAGGTAGGATACGTACGCACCCTCTTCGGCAATGATGAGCGTCCGTTCGAACTGGCCCGTGTTGGCCGCGTTGATGCGGAAGTATGTGGACAGTTCCATGGGACACCGCACGCCCCGGGGGATGTAGCAGAAGGAGCCGTCGGTAAAGACCGCGGAGTTGAGTGCGGCAAAGAAATTGTCGTTGTAGGGCACGACCGAACCCAGGTATTTCCTCACCAGTTCGGGATGGTCCTGAACGGCTTCGGAGAACGAGCAGAAGATGATCCCCAGATCCGAAAGCTTGTCCTTGAACGTGGTGGCCACGGAAACGCTGTCGAAAACGGCGTCGACCGCCACACCCGCCAGGATTTTCTGCTCCTCGAGAGGAATGCCGAGTTTTTCGTAGGTTCGGAGGATTTCGGGATCGACCTCGTCGAGGCTCTGGAGGGTTTCCGCCTGCTTGGGCGCGGAGTAATAGATGATTTTCTGATAGTCGATATCCGGATAGTCGACCATCGCCCACTGCCGGCTCCGTCCGCGACGGGTGGGATCATCCATTCCGAGCCAGTTGCGATAGGCCTTGAGACGCCATTCCAGCAGCCAGTCGGGCTCGCGTTTCTTCCGGGAGATGAAGGCGATAATGTCTTCATTCAGACCCGGGGGCGCGGCATCCTGTTCGATATCCGTGACGAACCCGTACTTGTATTCTCTCGTCGCCAGTTCTTCGAGTTCCTGCACTTCTTCGCTCATCACGCGCTCCTTCCATTTCTTGAAAGGGCATTAGTTTTGTTATAGTTTATGCGTCACCACGATAACGTTTTCTGAATTCACGCTTAACATACCCAATCCGCAACCATGTGTCAAGATTAAAAATGTACGAAAAAGTCAAGTTTAACTCATCCGATGTCATGCCGGCGCAGGAGCGGGCGGGCGGATCGATGTTCGACGGGTGCTTTTCTCTTGACAGAAGCAGCCGGATTTCGCTAATTTATCGCCGTTAGTTTCGAATGCGCAAAGCAGATGAATTCAGGCCGATGCGCAAATTCGCCAACGGCTGTTGGCGCCGCTCCCGGGGAGGCCCGTAACTCATGCTGGATCAATACGCCAACGTACTCATTTTTCTTGGTATCGGCGGTCTCTTCGTGGTGGTCAATCTGTTCATTGGCAGCCTGATTCGGCCCCGGAATCCCAGCGCGGAGAAACTGAGTACATACGAGTGCGGGGAAGAGCCCGTGGGCGGATCCTGGATTCAGTTCAATATCCGGTTCTACGTGATCGCCCTGGATTTCATCATCTTCGACGTGGAGGTTGTCCTGCTGTATCCCTGGGCGGTTGTGGCGAACGATTTCGGCTGGTACGGCTTCGGCGCGATGTCGATCTTCGTGGTCGTGCTTCTCCTCGGCCTCGCGTATGCCTGGCGCAAGGGGGCGCTCGAATGGGTTCGCCCCAAGCTGTCGGGGCGGCAGGCGCCGGTGCCCGCCCCTGCAACTGGAGGCCGCGTCGCCTGATCGTTCGATCCGGCTCCGGTTCGTTGCCGGCGCGTCGTTCGAACCGTTCCGACCGCAGCGCTTCACCGGATTCCTTACGCAGCCATCCACGGAATTCCATCAGCACCGTCCGGCTTGACGCTTCAGGAGGCAAGCCCGTTTATGGGAAAGCTCACAGGTCGATTCCAGGATAACGTCGTTGTGACGTCCGTCGACTATTTCGTCAATTGGGCGCGGTTGTCCTCGCTCTGGCCCATGACGTTCGGACTGGCGTGCTGCGCAATAGAAATGATGGCCACGGGGGCGTCCCGGTACGACTGGTCGCGTCTGGGTATGGTCCCGCGCGCCACCCCGCGGCAGTCCGATCTGATGATCGTGGCCGGCACGGTTACATTGAAAATGGCAACTCGCGTAAAGAAACTGTACGACCAGATGGCCGAGCCCAGGTACGTGATGTCGATGGGCTGCTGTGCAACCTCCGGCGGCCCGTACTGGCAGCACGGATACCACGTTTTAAAGGGTGTCGACAGGGTTGTGCCGGTTGACGTCTACGTCCCGGGTTGTCCCCCGAGGCCGGAGGCTCTGCTCGAGGGCGTACTGAAGCTTCAGGACAAGATCCGTATCGATTCCATCGCGAAAGTGAGCTGAGCTGGCTCAGTCAGCCTGCGCCGGAATGCGTGTGGAGGCGAACCATGACGCCGCAGCAGATTTTCGAAAGGCTGAAAGAACAGTTCAGCGACCGGGTTCTGGATCTGACCGAAAACGTGGATCCGTTTATTCGGGTGAGCGCGGATGCGATCGCCGAAATCGGTCGTTTTCTGCGAGACGACGAGGCAATGCGGTTCGAGTCGCTGATGTGTCTGAGCGGCGTGGATTATCCGGAACACCTTTCGCTGGTGTATCATCTGTTCTCATCGACGCACCGGCACAAGATTACGCTGAAGGCGGAATTGGGAAGAGAGAATCCCCGATTGCCAACCGTGGAGGGTGTCTGGCGGGTGGCGAACTGGCACGAACGCGAGACATACGACATGTTCGGCGTTGTCTTCGAAGGCCACAGCGACCTGCGTCGCATCCTGTGCCCCGACGACTGGGAAGGGTGGCCGCTGCGCAAGGATTACCAGGTTCAGGAATATTATCGCGGTATCCGGGTCGAGGTATAGATTATGGCAGAGATCTCACGGGCGGCGACTGAGGTGACGGTGGAGCGGCCGGGGCTGCCGCCGGTAGCGGACCTGGAGGACGACAACCTTAACAGCGAGTTGATGACGATCAACATGGGACCGCAGCATCCCAGCACGCACGGGGTACTGCGCCTGGAGATCAAGACGGACGGAGAGATTGTAGAGGAAGCAAAACCCCACATCGGTTATCTCCATCGTTGCTTCGAGAAGCACGCCGAGAATCTGCCGTATCCACAGGTCATCCCGTTCACGGATCGGATGGATTACCTGGCGGCGATGAACAACAATATGGGGTATGTTCTGGCTGTAGAGAAACTCCTGGGACTCGAGATTCCGGAGCGGGTGGAGTACATCCGGGTCATCATGTGTGAGTTGAACCGGATTGCCAGCCACCTGGTTTCGTTCGGGACCTACGGAATGGATATTGGGGCGTTTACGCCCTTTTTGTTTGCCTTCCGGGAACGTGAGGATGTATTCGACCTGTTCGAAATGACGTGCGGGGCGCGGATGCTGTACAATTATATCTGGGTGGGCGGGGTCTCTCACGATCTGCCGCCGGGTTTCGTGGAGCGCTGCCGGCATTTCCTCACCGCCTTCGAAGGAAAGCTGAAAGAATACAACGATCTCCTGACGTACAACAAGATCTTCATCGAGCGAACCGCCAACGTCGGAGTTCTGTCGCTCGAGTCGGCCTACAGCCACAACATTACCGGTCCGAATCTTCGGGGCTGCGGGGTGGAATGGGACCTGCGCCGCGAAGAACCGTATTCAATCTACGATCGGTTCGAGTTCGACGTGCCCTGCGGCGCGGGCGAAATGGGGACCCTGGGCGATTGCTGGGACCGGTATATGGTGCGCATTCGCGAGATGGAGCAAAGCGCCAGGATCGTGTCTCAGGCGCTCGACCAACTCCCCGAGGGCGGTGACGTCCAGGCGGCGGTCCCCAGAAACGTGCGGCCCCCCAAAGACGCGGAGTGTTACGTTCGCAGCGAAAACCCAAGGGGCGAACTGGGTGTATACGTGATCAGCGACGGTTCCAACGTGCCGTACCGGGTGCGCGTGAAATCGCCCTGCTTTACGGTGATGAGCGTATTCGATGAGCTCGCCAGGGGCCACTATCTGGCCGACATAATCGCCATCATCGGAAGCATCGATATCGTGCTTGGCGAGATCGATCGATAGAGGATTCGAGGAGAAACCGATGCTCGAATTGGCGGAGGTTCTTGTAAATCACGTGGGCTTTCTAAGCGCCGTGCCGATCGGCCTGGTGTCCCTTGCATTGGGGTTGCTTGCCGGCATCGTCGTCGTAACGCTTGTCGCGGTACTCGGGCTCATCATGGTTTACATGGAAATGAAGATATCCGCACACATCCAGGACCGCCTGGGACCGATGCGAACCGGGGGCTGGCACGGGTGGGCTCAGCCTATTGCAGACGGCGTCAAGCTGCTCCTCAAGGAAGATATCATTCCCGCGGCGGCTGACAAGGGCCTCTTCATTCTGGCGCCCCTGCTGGTCTTCTCCGGGACCCTGGCCGTGTTCGTGTGCATCCCCTTCGGCGGCAGCCTGATCGTAAGCGATCTGAATATCGGGATCTTCTATATTCTCGCCATTTCGTCGCTGGGCGTTCTGGGCATTCTCATGGCCGGATGGGCGTCCAACAACAAGTGGTCTCTGCTCGGCGCGATGCGCTCGGCCGCACAGGTCGTGAGCTACGAAATCCCCGTGGCCATGGCATTCCTGAGCGTGATCCCTCTTGTGGGTACTCTCAGCACGCAGGAACTGGTCGCGGCGCAGTCCGGATCGTTGTATCACTGGTTCGTGTTTCGCAATCCGTTTACGTTTCTCGCGTTCATCCTTTACTTTGTCGCCGCGCTTGCGGAAGTCAATCGCACGCCGTTCGATATACCCGAGGCCGAATCGGAACTGGTGGCGGGCTATCACACCGAATACAGCGGCATGAGGTTCTCCTTCTTCTTCGTAGCGGAATACGCGGCGATGGTTGCCGTGAGTATGGTCGGCGCTGTCGTGTTTCTGGGCGGCTGGCAGGCGCCCTGGGGCGGTTCGTTTCCGGCCGGTCCCATCTGGATGATCGGCAAGGGGCTCCTGCTCGTGGCGGTGCAGATGTGGATCCGCTGGACGCTTCCCCGGCTGCGTGTCGATCAGCTCATGTTCGTCGGCTGGAAGGTACTCACGCCGGCCACTTTTTTGTGCATGCTCGGATCGTATGTGTGGCACCTCGCCATTCCAACCTGGTTCCAGGATATCTCCAAGGTCGGGTTGATGGGCGCGATGGCCGTCGTTCTTGCCTTCCTGCTGCGTTCGGCCGCCCAGGGATTGATGCACGGTCGGACACAGCGTGCCCAGACCGCATTGTAGCAGGACGGTGAATCTCCCGGGACCCTTCTTCCACAGGTGATGCAATGGGATCGTATTTCAGGAATCTCTATCAGTCCGCGGCTTCCATCTGGGTGGGCCTGAATATCACGTTGAAGCATTTGTTCACGCCGTCAATCACCCTGGAATATCCGGACGAGCGTTGGCAGATGCCGGAACGGGCGCGCAACCAGCTGTTCAACGATATCGATGACTGTATCGGCTGCGACCAGTGTGCGAGAGCATGTCCCGTGGACTGTATCTATATAGAATGCGAAAAGGCAGGTCCCGACGAGGACCTGGGCCTGACGTCCAGGGGGACGAAAAAGCGGCTCAAGGTGCTGCGTTTCGACATCGACATGGGGCTTTGCTGTTATTGTGGTCTTTGTACGTATCCCTGTCCCACCGAATGTCTGATTATGACCCCGAATTACGAGTCGTCGGTCTACGATCGGACCGATCTGGTCTACCGCTACGCCCGGCCATGGGACTACGAAAAGAAGCCCGCCGACGCAGAGTCCGCCGATCGTAAATAGACTGCTGGGACCCCTGCGGGGCACGGCGCCGGAGACATCGGAGACGCGCCCGATGCAGGCGGACGATCTTGCCTGAAACCGGGCGCTCAGGATTGGTTGGCATATGGAACTCTCAACGATTGTGTTTTACATGTTTGCCGCCGTCACCGTAGGGTCGGCGGCTGCGGTCGTTTTCGTAAGCCGGTTGATTTACGCGGTATTTGCCCTGTTATTTACGTTTTTCGGCGTCGCGGGTTTGTACGTATTTCTCGATGCCGATTTCCTGGCCGGGGCGCAGGTATTGATCTACGTCGGCGGAATCCTGATTCTGTTGCTCTTCGGCGTGATGTTGACCAACCGCATTTACGACTTGAATCTGCTGGCGGAACGCGTGCAGTTCCTGCCCAGCGTGGTTGTCGTTGGCGCCGGGTTCGCGCTGCTGGTGATGGTGATCCTGAAAACATCGTGGCCGCTGTCCGAGGGGGCGGCGCCCGCTTCCAGTACCGCGGAGATCGGCAAGTCGCTCATGACAACCTACGTCCTGCCGTTCGAGGTGGCCGGCATGCTGTTGCTGGCTGCCCTTCTCGGCGCTTCGATGCTGGCAGGAAAAGGGCAGGGGCAGGATGAGGACGAGGGAGAGTTATGATCGCCCTGGAGCACTATCTGGTCGTGGGGGCCATTCTTTTCTGCCTGGGAATTCTGGCCGTTGCCACCCGCCGCAACGCAATCAGCATTCTGATGGGGGTGGAGCTCATATTGAATGCCGCCAACCTGAACCTCGTCGCGTTCGCGCGGTTTTCCGATACAGGGCTGGAGGGACAGGTATTCGCCGTTTTCGTGATCGTACTCGCCGCGGCGGAGGCGGCGGTTGCACTGGCGATCGTTCTGAATATCTATCGCAATTATCAGATGGTCAACATCGACAGACTGGATTCATTGAGCGGTTGACGGACGGTTCGGGAGACTGAATGCCCTTAGATCTGCTTTTCATCCCTGTGCTGCCTCTGGCGGCATTCGCCGTACAGGCTTTCTGGGGACGGCGCTTGCCGCGCGGTGGCGACTGGGTGCCCCTCGCTGCAATCTCCATTTCATTTCTGCTTTCTCTCCGGTATTTCGTGCTGGCCCTTTCGGCCTACGATCCGGGCTGGCGGCTCGATCTCGATTCGTGGGTCTGGCTGGATCTGGGCGCCGCGAAGATCAGCGTCGGCCTGCTGGTCGACAATATTACCGCCGTCATGTTGATGGTTGTCACGGTTGTCAGTGGTCTCGTGCATCTCTATTCAATCGGCTATATGCACGGAGACGCCCGATATTCCCGATTTTTCGGGTTCCTGGCGATCTTTTCGTTCTCGATGCTGGGCCTTGTACTGGTTGACAATTTCCTGTTGCTTTATGTGTTCTGGGAACTCGTGGGGCTTTCATCCTATCTGCTGATCGGTTTCTGGTATGAGAAACCCTCGGCGGCCGCGGCATGCAAGAAAGCGTTCCTCGTAAACCGCGTCGGCGACCTCGGCTTTTTTGTAGGCATTATGATTGTCTTCTGGAAGGTCGGCGCATTCGACTTCGCGAGTGTTTACGACGGGGTAGCCGGCGGACGACTGAGCGGAGGCCTCCTTACGGTTGCGGGCCTGTGTCTGTTCTGCGGCGCGGTTGGCAAGTCGGCGCAGTTTCCGTTGCATGTCTGGCTGCCGGATGCCATGGAGGGTCCGACCCCCGTCAGCGCGTTGATCCACGCGGCTACGATGGTTGCCGCCGGCGTATATATGGTCACTCGGATGTTCCCGATCCTGACGCCTGACGCGCTGGTGGCGATTGCTTACATCGGCGCGACCACGGCGATTCTGGGCGCAACCATCGCCGTAGCCCAGTACGATATCAAACGCGTCCTGGCCTACTCCACCATCAGCCAGCTCGGATATATGATCATGGGTCTGGGTGTGGGCGCGTACGTGGCGGGGTTTTTTCACCTGATGACGCACGCGGCTTTCAAGGCGTGTCTTTTCCTCGGATCGGGAAGCGTCATCCATGCCGTGGAACATGCGTTCCACAAGACGCACAACGAAAGCGATCCGCAGGATATGCGAAATATGGGCGGGCTTCGAGAAAAGATGCCGCTGACGTTCTGGACCTTTCTGATCGCGACCGTAGCCCTGGCGGGCGTGCCGCTTACGTCCGGATTCCTCAGCAAGGACGCGATACTGGCCGGAGCGCTGGGTTTCGGCGGTCTCTCCCGGCCGGTACATTTCCTGTTGCCGCTGCTGGGATTTGCGGCCGCGGGATTAACGGCGTTTTACATGTTCCGGCTGATCTTTCTCACGTTCTACGGGAAACCCGGAGAGAAATCTCTAGTCGAATACGCCCACGAGTCTCCTCGCGTGATGACGGTCCCGCTGATCGTGCTGGCAGTGCTGAGTATCTGGATCTTCTACGCATGGAACCCGCTGGGCGGCGAGGGCTGGTTTCAGCATCTGGTGAAGCGGCCTGAAGCGGGTCTGCTGGCGGGCAGCGGCGAGCCGTTGCCGGTCGGACCCGAAACAGAAGTCTATGCCGCGGGTTCACCCGGCGACGCCGCGCACGCCGCTCACTACCCGGCGATGATCCTCTCGTTGCTGGTTGCCGGCGCCGGCATCTATACGGCTTACAGAAAGTATTACAACCGGCGCGAGGAAATGATCGCCGTGGAGGCGAAATTGCTTCAGTCGGGCGGGATCTTCCGGGTGTTGAACCGAAAGTGGTATTTCGACGAGCTCTACGAGGCCAGCTTCGTCCGCGCGGTCCTGGTCGGGCGAACGGTGTTGAACTGGTTCGACGCTCACATTGTCGACGGCCTCGTGAATCTTTCGGCCACGTTGACCCGGGGTATCTCGTTTATCGATCGCCTTTTCGATGAATGGGTGGTCGACGGGCTCGTGAATGCAGTCGCAGGGGTGATCAGGTGGACCGGCAGCGGGCTGAGGCGCATTCAGACAGGACGACTGCAGACCTACGTCGTTCTGGTTATGGGAGGTATTCTGGTCCTGATGGTGATCAGATTGATGGTATCGTGATCGGCAATTGGTAACACACGGACCGTTCTGCCGTCCGCGATTTGTCCTACGAAGTCGATCAGGGAGGTAGCCGACAGATGGATCAGTGGATTCTTACACTCTTGACCTTCGTTCCCGTACTCGGTGCCGTGGTAATCCTGCTGATGCCCGGCAGGGCGGTCGATGCGATTCGCCGGGTAGCGCTTGCGGCGACCGGACTCTGCCTTCTGCTGGCCATCTGGCTGTTTCAGGATTTCGACCGGTCCGTACCCGGCATGCAGTATGAAGTACGGCTTCCCTGGATCGAATCATTCAACATCCAGTATTATATGGGCATAGACGGCCTGAGCGTCTCGATGGTGCTGCTGACGGCGTTGCTTGGTTTCCTTTGCGTTCCCGCGTCCTGGTCCATCAACCGCGGGGTCAAGGGATATTTCGCACTCTTTCTGCTGCTCGAGACCGGCATGCAGGGCGTGTTCGTGTCGCTGGACTTCTTCCTGTTCTACGTGTTCTGGGAAGTGATGCTGTTGCCGATGTACTTCCTGATCGGGATCTGGGGAGGGCCCCGAAAGGAATATGCCGCCATCAAGTTCTTTCTGTATACGCTGGCTGGGAGCGTCCTGTTGTTGCTGGTCATGCTCGCATTTTACTTCAACGTCACCGATCCAGGTACGGGAAAACATACATTCAATATGCTGGTCATGATGGACCAGGCCAACCACTCCGAATGGCTTCGGGCCGGCATGATTTTCGGATATTCGGCTCCTGTAATCATCTGGATTGCCATGTTTATCGGATTTGCCATAAAAGTACCCCTTTTTCCGTTCCACACATGGCTTCCCGATGCCCACGTCGAAGCGCCTACCGCCATCAGCGTCATTCTGGCGGGGGTGCTCCTGAAGATGGGTACGTACGGTATCTTGCGGTTCAACTACCCGATGTTGCCCGATGTCACACGTGACTTCAGCTATTTCCTGGCCGTGATCGGGGTCATCAATATCATCTATGGCGCACTTGTCGCAATGGCGCAGACGGATCTGAAGAAACTGGTGGCGTATTCCAGTATCAGTCACATGGGTTTCGTGATGCTCGGCATGTCGTCCTTCACGCCCCACGGAATCAACGGGGCGGTGTTTCAGATGTTCAACCACGGCACCATCACGGCGATGTTGTTTCTGCTCGTTGGCGTCATCTACGACCGGGCGCATCACCGGTATATTGTATATCCCAACGATTATGAAGATCCGGATCTGCGAGGGAAGCTGGGATTCGGGGGGCTGTGGTCGCACATGCCGGTGTACGGCAGTCTCACGATGGTCGCGTACTTCGCCGCGCTGGGTCTGCCCGGACTTTCAGGCTTTATCAGCGAAGCGCTCTGTTTCCTGGGCGCGTTCCAGGTCCACCGCACCATGACGATCCTGGGTACCCTGGGCGTCCTCCTCGGAGCGGCGTACATGCTGTGGGCATTTCAACGTCTGTTCATGGGGCCGTTCAACGAACGGTGGAAAGATCTGCCCGAAATCAACGGGCGCGAGATTTTCAGTCTGGCCCCGCTGGCGGTTATCGTAATCGTCCTGGGCATTTATCCTTCACCGGTGCTGGACCTGCTGGCGCAGTCGCTCGGGGAGCTTGTAAAGGACCTGAACGGGCCGGTAATGTCCGTGTTGCAGCGGTAGGTTCGTGAAAGACAGTTCGACGTTCCGGGACCTCGCTGCATTTTGAGCCCGACTCGATGGGAGGTATAATCACTTGGCCGAGGCCATTGAACACGCGATCGCGGTGAATCTGGACGGCCTGCAATACATCTGGCCGGAGATCATCATCACAGTTGCAATTATAGGCATCGTGACCGTCGACCTGATTCTGACCGCAAAGAAGAAGACGCTGTTGACGGGCCTGACGCTTCTGGTTCTTGTGGCCTGTCTGTTTTCGATCGCGGATCTGTACGACGAGGCGCCCCGGTCGCTGTTCATGGGTATGATCGCCCTGGACGGTTTTGCCCTGTTCTTCAAGCTTGTTATCGTGGTCACGACCATTGTGGTCACGCTGTTCGGCCTGCAATCGCGGGACATCGACGCCGACCGCATGGGTGAATTCTATGCGCTCTTCCTCTCTGTGGGGCTGGGCGGCTTTCTGATGGCCGGTGCGACCAATCTGCTGATGATGTATCTTGCGCTTGAGCTTGTCAGTCTGCCTTCCTACGTATTGGCGGGTTATCAGAAACGGGTCCGGCGATCCAATGAGGCGGCGCTGAAATATGTCGTCTACGGCGGGGTGTCTTCCGGCATCATGCTCTATGGATTCTCCCTGATCTACGGCCTGACGGGTACACTGGATATCTATGGGATCGCCGCGCGTCTTGGAACAACGGCGCCTTACGAACTGACGTTGTTTCTCGGAGCGACGCTCGCGATGGCCGGGTTCGGATACAAGGTGGCCTCGGTTCCGTTTCACTTCTGGTGTCCCGACGTGTACGAGGGTGCGCCGACTCCCGTGACTGCCTTCTTCTCGGTCGCGCCGAAGGCGGTCGGATTCGCCATGCTGGCGCGGTTCTTCTACGTGGGTCTGTCCGCCTTCGACGGTGCTTCGGGCGCGGGTGTCGCGTTAGGTGTGGCATGGCCGCAGTTGCTCGCTCTCATTTCGGCCTTTACGATGACGCTGGGCAATCTGACGGCCATCTGGCAGCGCAACCTGAAGAGGCTGCTCGCATACTCCAGTATTGCCCACGCGGGCTATATGATGATGGGTGTGGTGATGTTGTCGTCCGCGGGCCTGAAGGCAGTGATGTTTTATGCGGGCGCCTATCTGTTTATGAATCTGGGCGCGTTTCTGGTTGTTTTGCTGTTGGCCGAAAGAATCGGAAGCGAGGATATCGGGGATTACAGCGGCCTGGGTTGGCGTTCCCCCTGGATTGCGCTTGCGATGTCCGCGTTTCTTTTCTCTCTTACGGGCCTGCCGCCGACCGCAGGCTTTGTGGGAAAGGTGTATCTGTTTGCCGCCGTCGTCGATGGCGGGCTCTACTGGCTGGCCGTCGTTGGCGCGCTGAACAGCGCCGTTTCCCTGTACTACTACGCGAGGGTCGTGCGCGCCATGTATCTTGAGAAGCCCCGCTCGGATACACCCGTCGTTGTATCCCCGTTTGCCACGGCAACTCTGGCGGTCCTGTTCGTGGGTACGCTGCTGTTTGGCGTCTACTGGGCGCCACTGGCCGACCTGGCCGAAACGTCTACCGCGATTTTCCTGAACGGTGGTGAAGCCGTTCAGGCCATGATGCGGTAAACCGGTGTGCCGGGGTGAGGGGCGGACCCGATACGGGCCGCATCACGCGTGACCCGGTTTTTCCAGCAAAGACACAGAAACAGCCCCGCGGTCCAGGATCGCGGGGCTGTCTTCTGGACGTCCGGAGCTGTACGCTACCTCCAGGCTTTTCCGCTGGCGTTTCTTTTCTTTTTCCTCAAATCGCCTTTTTCGACCAAAAACCCGAGCAGATTCTTGCGTCCCAGGGTTCTGAGGTAGCTCAACAGAGAGATTTCAGCTTCCTTTGCATTGAGCTTGTGGGTGTCGCACAATCGCTTGATCATTGCGGCCACGGACGTGCGGCCGTCACACATATTCCAGACCTGTGAACCGATCTCATCAAGGACCAGCGTTCGTTTTTCGGGCACCCAGAATATTTTGGAAATGATCTTCACTTTGGTGGTATCGGCCCGTCTCAACGTAATAGTCACCTCATCGTCGTTGTTCGTCTTCCATTCCAGCTGGCTATTCCGGGCAGGTTTGGAGTTGAACATCGCCTCGCGACTGATCTTGGGCTGTCTCTTCAAGGAGAACAAGGGCATAAGGCTACCTGTGGCACTGAGACAGAGACGGGCCGCCGTCAGGATTTCGTGAATTCCGGGACGGCAACCTGATGGCAGACCACGGAGCTGCGGGCATCCTCGATATCCGCGGAATCCTGCTGTTTCTTGTAGTAGGTGTGAACCGCGTAAATCTTGTTTACGTGGCTGCAGGTCCAGACTCGGGCTTCCATATTCAGACGTGGTCTGACGTTCCAGAACGGTAGAGGCATCAGCAAACCCCGCCAGCGGCTCTTGGGTTTTCCGCAAATCTGCAGACCCGGGTGATTACCGACGCTGGTCTCGCGGACATCCAGATTGACCTGCCGGAGGCTCTTGCGGAAAAATTCCTGATACCACTCCACAAGCGTGCGCCTTTTCAGAAGCACCCTGGCAAGGCTGAGCCGGTCGACCTGAAGCATATTCCGGCCGTGCTGAAAACAGAGTCGAAGGTGTCCGGATTTGAGTTCATAGCTCTCCAGAGAATACAGGGGAGGCGATGAACACACGAGATCATACAGCGCCCAGGTCCGGTGACCGTCGGGTGACGTATCCCGAATTGAGTTCAGAATCCTGCCGATATTGTCCCGTGCGTCCTCGTCCGGTCTTGTTCGAATTCTGACGAACAGGAGCCTGTCGGAAGGCTGACTGTAAAACACCAGCGCGTGGACCAAATGTTCGGCCTGCCAGGCGAAAAAAACCGGAGAACGCGCATCTGGCAGGTCAATCCACCCCGCATCGGGATTGCGGTTGATGTCGACACGTTTCTTTTCCTTGCGGGCACTCTGAGCGAGTCCATCGACAAAGCGGTCCACAATCGGCGTGACTCGCTCGTCGCCCCGGGCATCCTTCCACTCGATTTCCAGTCTGGCCAGCGTGGGATCATCCAGGCGAACGCTGCCTGCATTGAAATCGCCCGCTATCTTTCCGGGATTCCACTCCAACGGCACCTCGAGTGTCAGCCCGTGCCATCCGAAAAGGGACCAGTCTGAGTAACGTAATGGCCTCAAGTGACGCCACCTTTTACCTGGAGAATCAATGCGCCGGATGGATAAATATACGTAACCCGGTACACCTGTCAAGCACTTTATGTTTGATCTAAGTATAGGTTTTGCAGTGGTTTGCAGATGAACTTCCTGGTAGCATCATGAGGTTTCCGGTTTGACGAGTACTTTTGTTCGATTTCGAATCCACGACGCTTTCGGCAATGGCAAGTTGCGGCACCGCACAAAACTGATGTTGACGAATGAACTAATGTTCACTATATTCAAATGAGCAGTGCCCATGTTAACGGACCGAATTGAAACGAACCGGACGTGTTTTCGAAATCTTAAAAGGCGTCCGGCTCTTGAGGAGATGAGCCATGCGTCAGAAGTTGACGGACAGGCAGAACGAAATCTACGAGTTTATCGCCCGGAAGATTCGAGACGGCGGCGCTCCTCCAACAATTCGGGAGACGATGGATGCGTTTAACATTGCTTCCACGAATGGCGTGAGAACCACGCTGGCCGCGCTCGAAAAAAAGGGATACATCCGGCGGCGCCCGATGGTGTCCCGGGGTATCGAGCTTACAGACTACATGGAACGCGACATTCCCGGAGGGTCCGAGACGCGGGAGGTGCCGGTAATTGGACGTGTGGCTGCCGGGGAGCCCATTCTGGCAACTGAAAACGTCGAGGGAACCGTGGCGGTCGATCGTTCTTTTCTGCCGTCAGAGGATGTCTTCGTTCTTCGAGTCAAGGGTGAGAGTATGCGCGACGCAGGCATCCTGGATGGTGATTATGTGTTGGCACGCCATCAGGAAACGGCGAGTCCTGGCGAGATCGTGGTGGCGGTGATTGGGGAGGAGGCAACCGTGAAGCGATATTTCCCCGACGCGGGCCGGGTACGGCTCACGCCTGAGAACGACGCGTTCGAAACCATCTTGGTTCATCCGGGCCGCGACGAGTTCCGCATTGCGGGCAAGATTGTCGGCCTGATGCGTCGATTCTGAGAAGTTGTTTTGAAATTACCGGTGAGTTCCCGAGCACGAGCGAAAAAGCGGCGGTTATGAGGCGCGAGGGGCGCGCAGCGCCGACGGGAAAATCCGCCTAAGAGAGGCGAGGGGCGCGCAGCCTCGATACATTGGATACGGGTGGATTTGACCAACGCCGACCGGCGCTTTTGCAGCCGTGCGAAGACCGATGGGAATTTTAAAACAGCTTCTGGGTCTTAATTTACCCACCAGTCTTCAACCCCGATCCAAGAATACAGCAGTGCTGCGCCGCGACCAGAGCCTCCGAAATGGATGGCTCTGGTCGTTATCCGGTTCGAACCGGCTTCCGGACAAAGCGTTTTCCGGGTAGTTGTTCGGCGACACCCGCCAGTTCAAGCGACAGCAGCAATGAAAGCACACTGGCGGCCGGGATTTCCGTACGTTCGGCAATGGCATCGATGTGGGCCGGCATGTCGGAGGAAAGGCACTCATAGACCTGGCGTTCCCGATGCGAGAGTTCCAGGGGTTCCGGAGCCGGTTTCGGACGGACATTTCGTGTGGGGACTTGCGTCAGTTGCGGACGGATTTCATCCAGAATGTCCTCTACCGATTGAACCAGAACCGCGCCCTGCCTGATCAACCGGTTTGTGCCGCGGCTTCGGCCGGAATGAACCGGACCCGGAACGGCGAAAACCTCCCGGTTCTGATCCAGCGCGAGGCGGGCGGTGATTAACGCACCACTGCGTTCACCTGCCTCGACAACCAGGACGCCGAGGCTGAGCCCACTGATGATTCGGTTGCGGCGAGGAAAGTTGTGGGCTTCTGCAGATGCGCCCATCGGGAATTCTGAAAGCGTGGCGCCGGTTTCGTTGATCACATGGAACAGGTCCATGTTTTGTGGCGGATACGGCCTGTCCAGTCCGCTGCCCAATACCGCCACGGTGAATCCTCGTTCGGCAAGCGCGCCCCGGTGGACGTACGTATCGATACCGGTGGCCAGTCCGCTGACCACGGTAATACCGTGACGTACGAGTTCTCCGGACATCTGATAAGCGATGTCACGCCCGTAGGACGTGAATGAGCGGGAGCCCACGATCGCGACGGTGGGATGCTTGCAAACATCTACTTTTCCGAGTACAAAGAGGATTGGCGGCGGCGCATGGGTTTCTCGAAGATAGCCTGGATAGTCGGAACACTGCAGCGTCAGCAGATGCACGCGCGCGTCTTCAGCGCGACGAAGCTGCTCTTCAGCCCAGGCCGGGTCGCGATCCGCATGGATCGCGTCGGCAAGTTCCGGACCTATGCCCGGTACAGTACACAGGCGTTGACGGGTCGCCCGCAATACCTCGTCCGGTCTGCGAAACTCACGCAGCAATGCGGAAAATGCGACGGGTCCGAGCCCGGCGACAGAATGAAGGGTCAACCAGTCCAGAATGTCTTTGGACATCATTAGCGGAACAGGCCTGCGCGCCTCAGCGATAGATGGTGTCCAGGTGTGGTGCGTGTCAGGTTCAGTCTATCTGTATGCAAAAGGAGTACCAGAAAAAACGGGGGAATTGCGGCGCCTGAGACGCGCTGCGGTGAACGGGATTTTCAGAAGCGGTACGGGGTTCGAAAGGAATTTTCAGGGAAACACCAAAGAGGTGGGGTATCGTCCGCGGGATCGGGGTGGGCGACCTCTATCGGTGACTATCGGTGAGATTCGCCGGGGCGGTTCCTGTCAACCAGTTTACCGAGGCGACGCACGAGTTCGGGAATGCCTTCCCCCGATACGGACGAGAAGCAAAGGTATTGCTCCGATCGACATTTACGTTCTTGATCGTCCGAGGCCAGAGTGTCAATTTTCGTAAGGGCGGTGAGCGAGGGTTTCTGCAGTAACATCGGGCTGAAGTGATGGAGTTCGTTGCGAAGGACTTCCAGATCCCGTTCGGGGTTCGTCGAAGTGGCATCGATAAGAAACAGCAGGATACGAGTTCGTTCTATATGGCGTAGAAAACGGTGTCCCAGACCCCTTCCCATGTGCGCTCCTTCAATAAGGCCAGGGATGTCGGCAACCACATAACTCTTGAAGTCATTGTACGAAACAATACCGAGGTTTGGCTGCAGCGTTGTAAACGGGTAATCCGCGATTTTCGGGTGCGCGGCTGAAATCCGTGAAAGCAATGTTGATTTGCCCGCATTCGGATACCCTACCAGACCGACGTCCGCGATTAGCTTGAGTTCCAGCTCAAGACGTCGTTCCTGTCCCGATTCGCCCGGAAAGGCGGTTTCCGGCGCCCGGTTCGTAGGGGTTGCGAATCGTGCGTTTCCTCTGCCCCCCCGTCCACCCCTGGCCACGACCATCCGTTCATCACGCACGGTGAGGTCGGCCAGTGTTTCGCCCGTATCGGCATCCCGGACCACCGTGCCGGGAGGAACCCGTATCGTGTTGCTGGCGCCCTGTCGACCCTTGCACTTCTTGCCTGTTCCAGGCCTTCCGTGCTCGGCACGAACGTGCCGGTGAAAGCGATAGTTCACAAGGGTGTTCAGGGCGGCATCCGCCACGAAGATCACATCCCCGCCGTTCCCTCCATCGCCGCCGTCGGGACCGCCACGAGGTACGAACTTTTCGCGCCGGAAGCTCCTGCAGCCGTTCCCTCCATCACCCGATCTTACGGTAAGTGTGGTCTGGTCGATGAACATTGTCTGGAACACAACCTGTAACGCAACGTACTCTTCAGACGAACTTTGCCTTGAGTCGTTTTTCAACCGCTGGCGGAACGAAAGCGGTCACGTCGCCACCAAAACGCGCGATTTCCCGTACAAGGGTGGAATTGAGATACGCATATTCCAGGCTGGGCATCAGAAAGACGACCTCCAACCGGGGTTCCATCTGACGGTTGGCAACCGCCATTGCAATTTCCAGTTCGTACTCGGTCGTTGTGCGCAGACTGCGTACAACGGTGAACACACCGCGGTTTCTGGCAAAGTCGACGAGCAATCCGCTATACTTGGTGACTTCCACGTTCGGAAACTTCGACGAGACCTCCTGAATCAGGTGTACCCGCTCATCAGGTGAAAACAGAGGGCGCTTTTCAGGATTCAGGCCCACGGCGACAATCAGCCGGCTGCAGATCTTCGCCGTTCGTTCGATCAGGTCCAGATGGCCGAATGTCACCGGATCGAAGGTGCCAGGATAGATCGCAGCGGTCATGGTTGCTCCTTTGCAAGGTTCATGTAAGCCAGCCCTGCCGCAACACTGAACGTAGACTGGTTCGCCAGCAAGCGGCGCTGTGATTCCTGGAGCGTCTCCGTCGTACAATTCGAAAAGGGCAGGAGGGTTTCGAATCCTGGCCCGCCGGCCGCATCTATGCGCTGGCCAAGGGTCGCCATCTGCTGATCTTCGCCGCACAACAGAATCCGATCAAATCCGGACATGCTCGCGTCGGGCCCGCGCCGTCTGTTGAGCCAGCGGCGCAATATGACGTCGGTATCTTCCGCGTTCGTGCATTTGCACAAGGTCTTGGGTGGCAACCCGTCTTCCCGTTTCGTGTTTCCCAGCCAGGCAGCCTCTGCCGAAACCAGAACGCCCGATTCCGTCGCAGCAAAATAGAGCCAGGGGCGCCCGCCCATGAAAACGGCGCTGGATCCGGTCCGACCTGTCGCCAGCAGGCAGGCGTAAAACAGTCCGATCGGCTCGGCTTCCAGACGGAACTTTCGCACGAAAAGCGATGAAAGCAATTCAGAACAGAATTCGATGACCTCCTTGCGGATGGCCGTCCAGAACGCAGTTCGTCCCACGGCTCTGTAACTGACGGTATACCTTTCGATGGGGTCGACCAGCGTTTGCGCTGCCTCCCACGCGACGTGTTCCTGTCGATCATCGGGCGAAGCCAGTTCCAGCGGCGTCTTTTGCAGGTGAAAGAAGCCGCCTCCCAGCGAGAGTGCAACGGTCCCCGGCACACCCTGAACCTGCTCGAATGCACGCCGCAGACCCTCCGAGACGCATCGCATGACACGCGGTTGAACAGGCCAATGTGGCAAAAGAGGCGTGATCAGGCGCGACTCGAAGAGCGCACACAGCCGATAGCCAGCCGGCGCGCGCTCCAGGCATGCCAATCGAAGCAGGTCGCCAGCAATCTGAATCCCCGTTGCCCTGGTCATGGACTGTCGACCGTAATCTTCGGACCGAGCTTTTTCACCGTCTTTTTTCCGATTCCCTTAACTCGGGTCAAGTCATCCACGGACTTGAATGGCCCCCGCTGATTTCGGTCGTCCACAATGCGACGGGCGATTTTTGGGCCGATGCCCGGCAGGCGCGTCAGCTGTCCCGCCGATGCCCGGTTCAGATCGATCGGACCGGTTTGCTGCTGCACAGATTCAGTTTCTTCCGGACCGTCGGGTACCGGAACCGCGCCCTTTTGAACGTGAAAGTCCGGGAGGTCGTGGCCGCTGTACCGTTCAACCAGATTGACCGCCCCGCCAACGAGCAATGCCGCGGTAAGACCCAGCAAAACGAACCGTTCCTTGCGATTGAAGGAAAACATGCGATCTCCAGCAGAGATGGCGGGAACCGATGGAGGTTGGACGGCGGACGGACAGTTTCAATTGAAGCGGATTTCTCCCCATACTCTGAATTCCCAGACCTTGTTGTTCAGGTCCCGGAGCTTGTCTTTCCGGTTTTCATGCCGAAAGCGGGTCCCTCCCGTAAACTTGCTGCTGAACTCATACTGACCTGCAAGGCTGGCGTGCCATCGATCTTCGCTCTGCCGCACAACGGCCTGTTCGCTTTCGGTAGCGTCCGCGCTTCTGGGAATCTCCCGTTTGAGGCTTGTGTTCGTGCCGTACTCCAGGGTGAGGTCGAGGTTGCTTTGCAGTTTCCTGACGAGTTTCGAGCTGAGTGAATATCTGAGGGATGCCGTGAACTGGGACGCTTCTGTTATGGTCGTTCCAATCTGGCGCTCCTCCAGCGTCGGCTGCGCCAGGGTCGTGTCCGTGGCCACGTTGCGTTGGTACCTGAGGTCGCTCTGGCGACTGCGGTTTCTGCGGAGATTCGTGCTCATTCTGTTCTTCCACCGGGCCTGCCACGCGACAAGAGGCCTGAACTCCGTTCTCCGCGTATCGCTGGTCAGGACATTGTCATCCAGCCCGCCGTCGCCCCGGAAGATGCGGTTTGTCTTGTAGTTGAAGCTGAGACTCGAACTGGTGAACAACCACCTCAAGACCGGCAGTTCACCAAGGCCGCGCCAGTTTACGCCAAATTCCGGGAATTCCAGTTTCTGTTCTTCCGTATTGGCGTTACCAAAATTCCTTGTATGATTGAACGTCAGATTGGTACTGCCTCGAAAGCCGGCAGGAAGGCGGACGCCGCCCTTGAGAATCGCATTATCGGCGATGTTTCTGGTGTTGACGCGCGTGACACCCCCGGATCCGTAGCGGAGCGATCTGGTGGTGTCGGTGAACCCGAGCTGGAACTTCAACGCGGGTCGGCGTCGCAGGCCGAAGAGATTGAATGTGCGTCTGCGACTGACGTTGAGCTGGACGGCTTCCAATGACCCGCCCATTTTACCAATCATCCGGATGACGGAAAACCCGGTCCGGTCTTTCGACGGACGTGCCAGAGGTCGGAAGAGACCGGGCAGGTTCAGGCTGAACCTGCCACCAACGCTGCTGTTGTTGCCCACGGTCAGACCTCTGCGTTCGTTGCCGATGGAAATACGCTGGCCCCCGGTTTCAAGGCGTTCGCGATAGCGGGAGGAGTAGTCGGAATTGATGTTGAGCCACTTGGAAACGCGGGGCGTGAAGTTGAAACGCACCTCCTGATTTCGCGTGGTCTCGCGGCCGAACTGCAGCCTTGCGAAGTCGAACGAATTCCGGAGGTCGCGGTTTACTGCGAGGGAATAGTTGGCGTTCAGGCTCCGAAACGGAGCCAGTTTTATGGCGAAACTCTCGTTGACGTTGAAAGTCTCGTTCAGCACCGCGATAACGTCGGACGTATCGCCTTCGACGGCGGAGAAGGAGCGCCTGTTGATGTTCTTCCGGTCGAAACGCAGGTTATAGCGAAGTGTTGACGGGAGGTAGAAGAACTGGACTTCCTCGAAATGGGAACCCAGCCCCGGGACCCAGGTGAGGATTTTAACGCCCGTCTGTCTGGGCCAGCTGACGTCATAGCTGAAGCTCCCGTTGAAGTTATGTTCTTTGTTGGATCGGCGCCTCGTAATCGCGCCGCTGACAGCGTTATTGGTCAGGAGGTTCAGCGATGCATTGATCCGGTCGAAGAAGAGTCTGGCGACCCAGCGTCGGTTTCTCGCCGCCGGACGCTTGCGCAGAGAGACGTTGAACCGTGAGGAAGCGCGGACCGCGCTCTCCCTGCTCTTCTGCTGTTCGGTCAATACGATGTCTGAACCCTGCCGGATGCGGGGAACCGAGCCGTTCCGGAGGTAATTGAACCGGACCGGAATGACGGTGTTCCACCTCTCGGGCAGGAACTTGTTCAGATTGAATGAACCGTTCATGCTGACCTGCGTTGTCGAATTGCCCGTGGAACGCCCCTGAAGATCCTGGAAGTCGCCGCTCCTTCGTTCCAGATTCAGGCTCACATTGCCCAAATCCGCCAGTGTCGTCTGAACATTCAGCAACATCGAGACGGCGTTTTTCTTGCGGACTCGATCGACACGAAGTTCATCCAGCCAGATTTCGTTCTCGCCCTCCAGTGGGAAATCTCCCGTGTTTCTGACGCCGACCACGAATGACTTGATTTTCGAAAGCGCCGGGTTGCCCCGCACGGTATACGTTCCGCCGTGCAGGCCTGCGCGTATCTGACCGGCTTCGCTGTCGTAGTCGGCCAGGATCTCTCCGGACGGGAGGGAGATCCTCAGGGTGTCGGACGACTGCCCGATGGCCTTGAAGTCTGTGAGTTTCGCCTTGATTTGCGTCAGCACATCGAGCTCGATCTTGAATGTATTGTTTTCCGGAGACCAACCCCGGTAGATGGGCTTCCTGAACTCATAGAAGTTGAGCGTGTCTTCGCCAATGGGTGAAAACCTCACGAAGAGTTCGATCGGGCTGAAGCTTTCGGCGACTGAATCGGGTCCGGCGGGAAAATTGGCCTCGTACGTGGGTGACGTGGGATTCCCACCGTGAACGAACATGGTCATCAGACCGTATCGGGTATAGTTCTCGCCCTCGGTAAAGGTTCGCGACGCCGACACGCTCTCACCGGGGAAGAGGTCTTCAAACCGGAGAACGAGAGACCGTTCGAGAAGTTGCCTTCCCGTCTGGGGATCGATCTCACGTTCGAGTCCGGGCGGAATTTCGTAGACCTGATTGTCGGTGCCGATCGTGGCTACCTTGAAGTCACCCGACTGATGTCCCTCGGGGGTTTCATCTTCGAGCCAGTCGCTTCCTACGGCGGCAATCGTGTAGATGTCGAGGGAGGTTGTATCGTCGTGTTCGATCCAGACTCGCGCGAAATCAAACACGCCGGCAAAAGTGGTATCCGGATTGCCTTCGACCGTGCGAGGCGCATTGCTGCCGCGCAGAGGAATGCGCAACAGCCTCCAGGGCCTGTCGGAAGGATCGGACTGGCTGCCGACGACGAGAACGGAAGGGCCGTCATACTCGCCCGTCATCGGGTTCCAGCCCCGATCGGACGCCAGGTCGACGCCGTATTGCAGGTAATGGTTGCGCGTGTCCAGGATGCCGTTGCGGTTGAGGTCTTCGGAGTCGGGTCTTTGTTCACGCTCGGAATTGTTGTTCTGGGTACCATTTATGCCTGCCGGGTACCGGAAACGAAGGTCCTCCTGGTCGTCGTCCACGTCCTTGAAGTTGTCATCGGACGGATCGTCGGGTACGGTCACGCCGGGGTAGATCAGGCGAAAGACCGAATCTTCCTGGGCATCGGTCAGGCCGTCAAGGCCGATGTCCTCTTCCGGTATGGCCACGTCATCGCCCGTGGGAAAACCGGGAAGAGGACGGTCTTCGGTTCGAAACTGCCCGGCAGGCGGCGGATTGAAGGTCGCGTGATCGAGCAGCAGGTCCGCGCGCTCGGAGATCTCGCCCAGATCGATATGCAGCCGGCCGGCATTCCCCCTGACCCAGAGCTCGATGAACTTGGACCGCGAGAAGTCCATGCCGTACAGGTAACTCGTAATGCCGGCCCAGGAGTTTTCCGGCAGGCCTCCGGCCGGGTTTCTGGATGTCTCAGGAAAGCCGTTGGTGCGGTGCGGCTCGAATCGGACACTGAGAACATCGTCGATGATACTGCTTTCCACGGGAATATCGTCGCGGCTCGGCTGAATCTCGTAGATGGTTATGCGGTCCCGGTCCACCAGATTGTACCAGGTGAGGCGTCCCCTCGGCATCGAGAGCGGGAGTCCGTTCCGGGTTGGGGAGCTTCCGGCGGACCAGTCGAACTTAAACGTCGAAAACGACTTCCTGCTTTCGGCGCCTTCGAAGTCATCGATGTACGCGACGTTCTTCGTATTCGGGTTGGGAAGGCTCTGGGCAATTTCCATGTCGACGTTCAGCGCCGATGGCGCCTGGGTGGAGACAAACGGCAGCCTGTTGGCGAAGTCGGTCAGGATTTGCGGCTTGAAGCGGAACCGGCCGTTCATATCCCAGATCAGGGTTCGCGCAGGCTCTTCGCCCACGCGGATCCGTTGCCTGGTTGCGCTCTCGCTGCCGTAGAGAAGGCTCACTCCCACCATGGAGACGTTGTCTTTGAACGGGTGCTCCGCCCGGATGCCAAGAAGACTCTTCTGCCCGCCGCCCAGACCGAACTGGCTCTTGGAACCGTAGTTGATGATCAGGCTGGCGGAAGGGTCGGCCGCGAGGTCCGCGGCCTCCCCGATCAGCTCGATCGTACCGAGCTCATAACTGATGTTGTAGTCCCGGCCGCGGGTCAGCCGCCGATTATTCAACAGCACTTCCTCGCTGTTTTCGATCAGGCCGAATCCCAGTTGGAATGTGGTGGCCCTGCTCTGCGATCGGATTCGCAGGAAATATTGTCCTTTCTGGGCGCGGGTGGTGTTGTTGGTCGTGTTGTAGATCTCGGGCACGCGGGCGTCGTCCGCCAGCGTCTCTGCGCCGACACCGCGTTCGCCAAATGGCTCGAGGTCGGGAAATACAAGGTGGCCGGTCAGTAGATTGAGTCCGGGCAGATTCGTGCCTCCGTCGATGTCGATAAGGTTGTCGGGAGGAGAGGATTCCGAGGCGCCGTTCGTGTGCCTGTCCAGTCCGAAGATTTGAAGGTAGGGGGTGCCGCCCTGGTTGTCCACCGCTTCCTGGCCGGGCACGTCTCTGAGGATCTCCAGTTCGAATCCCTCGGGCGCGATGTCGCGGTTTCCCAGGAAATACACGTTTCGCCACGCCAGGTCCCATGTTGGAAATTCCGGCCTTTGCTGGCGGGCGTGTATGAGTTTCAGCCTGATTTTCGCTTCCGGGTTTGAGGGATTCTGGATGAAATTGAGGTCGCCGAAGACCCGGCCGTCGGCCGTCCGGTACGCAACGGCAAGCGTGTGACTTCGCAGGACTCTCCCGACGGTCATGATCAAATAGCCTCTGGCGTCAACCAGAAATTCGGAGCGGTCCAATTCGTGAAAAAACCCCTCTTCGATGCCTCCGCTCTGTGCGCCATCCACACCGGCATCGGGCTCCGGAGTCGTTTCGCCACTCCAGAATGCGTAGGCGATTCCGCGGCCTGCTCGCTGTTCAATATCATTGCGATCGTTGAAGTCGTTAAGAAAAACCCGGACGGAGTTGATGTCCACGAGATCCGGTCGAGCGGGTTCGTCGGGGAAACTCCTTCGATATACCTGGTCGAGAAAGAAGTAACGGTTTTCTTCGTAATCGTAGTCCCTGATTCTATGTGCAATCTCCTCCGCCTGACCCTGGAACGATTTCCGGTTGCTGGCGCCACGGTCGTGGCTGGTGACCACCGTTACATCCAATCCCCCCAGGCGCCCGCGACCCTTGATGCCAAACAGACCGCTTCGGTTGGATGAGCTGAAGCCGACCAGGCGGGTACCCGGCAGACTGAGGGAGGTACGGCCCGCCTCGATCTCCTGGATGATATCGTCCTCGTCCCCATCGTAGCGAAATTGAAGGGACTCGCTGATATCCGTCTGGCCGCGGCTGTCCTGTTGCAGATTCAGCGAAATACGGTCGCCAATCGTGCCCTGAACGTTTAACTGGGATTCCTGCTCGAAATTGACGGTAAATCCCTCGGCTGCCCGCGCGCGAACGGTCTGTGCCTGTCCGCCCACGGTCGTATTCACCCCTGACAGATCGATACGCCGCGATCCGGTGATCTTGATATTGGTGTCGCCTTCACCCGCAATGACACTCAATGCCTTGGGCACCTTGACGGGTATCTTGATATCCACGAGCGCCCCGCCCATACCCCGGCGAGTTTGCACGGGAAGACTGAGTTTTTCCGCAACCACGCGACGAAAGTCGGCGTCGAATTTGTATGCGGTCAGACCCTTAATGGTGATGACCGCCGGAATGCCATGAACGACTTCACCCGCGGCGCGATACACCATGAGGGTACCCGTCTCCGTGTTGAGCAGTCGGGTGACCGTCTGGGTGAACTGCCGCCGCTGTCGAAAGAGAGGCTGAAAGGCGGTGGAACGGGAATACGTCAGTTTGGCCGGGGAACGATGAAAGACGTGCGCGGGTGTTCTTCCGAATGAGAGTTGAATGCCCGGTTCGGCATGGAGCTTGTCCGAACCGGACAAAAGACTCGTGCTGAGCACAATGGCGAGGATCGCGGGAATCGGGTGGGTGGTTCCCCGTTGGGATTCTTTGGAGATATATGGGATCTGCATGCGTGAATAGGAACGGCTTGGTCGAGGACGGCCCGGCACGTCGTGGTCAGGAGTACGGAGTCAAACTAATAATACCGAACCCCGTGATAAAGATCAAGGGAAAACCCGAACGGGATAATTCATAGATAAGAAATTAAAAAACAGTTATTTAAGGAGAAAAATAGACATGCCGGACAGGTGATGGGTCCAGAAAGAGCTACCGAATGAGGGAAATTCAGGTATATTCTTGCGTCGTTGCGTGTCATGATCTTTAACTCTTTTGAAAACACACGGTTCCATGGAGATGGGGCATGGTGCTGTCCAGGTACGTGTTGAGAGAGCATGTCGTGCCGTTTGCGTTCGGTTTCTCCGTGATCATGTTTCTCCTGGTCGTTGACCTCATCCTGCAGAAGATGGACCTGATACTTGGAAAGGGCATCGCACCGGGTGTCGTCCTGGAGCTGTTTCTGTTGAATACCGCGTGGATGATTGCTCTGGCAGTCCCAATGGCGGTACTTGTCGCCACGCTGATGGCCTTCGGCCGGCTCAGCGCCGACGGGGAGATTTCGGCCGTGCAGGCGCTTGGAATCGGCGTCTACCGCGTGATACTGCCGGTATTCCTGACCGGTACAACGCTCGCGATCGGGCTGGTTGTCTTCAACGACCGGGTACTGCCTGAATTCAACTATCGGGCGCGTTTGTTGATGGGAGACATTCAGCGAAAGCGCCCCACGGTGGCTCTGGAGGATCGGAGCGGTATCTTCATTCAGGATTTCGCGAATTACAGGATTCTTATCGGTGATATCGACAGCCGGACTTCGATTCTCAAGGATATCCTGATTTACAAGTACGAAGCGGGCGGGTATCCGGTATCCATTGCGGCCGAAACCGGCCGGGTTCGAATTGACAGCGAGAGTGACGAGGCGCTGGTGACGCTGGAGAACGGTGAATGGCATCGGGTGGACAGGGCCGACCCAGGCGTCTATATCAGAGCGCGTTTCAAGAGAAAAAACCTGCGCCTCGGTGAAGCCGGCCGGCAACTCATTCGCACCATGTCGCACTACCGGACGGACAGGGAGATGGGATTGGATGCGATGATGGAAAAGGTCAAAGGGTACCAGCGGGATGCGTCCGCATTGCAGGCCGAAGCTGCTGACAGTGCAGGCGCCGCTCTGGGGCGGCTGCTTTTCGGGCCCGGTACCGAACGCCGGCCCTTTGGAGTCGTCACGGATCTGGCCATGAAACTGCGAACCGACGCCGCGATTGGAAGTCACAAACTTCGTCAGGCGGATCGGTACCGGGTAGAGATCCACAAAAAAATCTCGATTCCCGTTGCATGTATTGTCTTCGTTGTCATTGGCGCCCCGCTCGGGATCCGGGTACGGGGGAGCAGTCCGGCTGTCGGGGCAGGAATCAGCATCGGGTTCTTTCTTCTCTGGTGGCTCTGTCTGATCAGCGGGGAGACGCTGGCCGATCGCGGATTTGTTTCGCCGTGGGTTGCCATGTGGAGCCCCAATTTCATCGTACTCGCCAGCGGTTCATGGCTCGTATTCGGAACGGTGCTCGGGTGGCGTTTCGGTCGGTCGAGGGGGAGACCTTGCGCATCCTGAGTCGATACGTACAGAAACAGTTCCTCGTATACCTGGCTCTGTGTTTTTCAGGATTTCTGGCCGTTTTCGTCGTTGTGGACCTCGCCGGCAGGCTCAGCGGCTTTATAGACAGCGGCGTGAACGGCGGCACGATACTCCTGTACTACGCGCTCTCCACTCCCTATATGGGCATCCTTATCTTGCCGATGGCGATGTTGCTGGCCAGCCTTTTCTGTTTTGGCAATCTCGCGCGCTTCGGCGAACTTGCCGCCATGAAATCCGCGGGCATCTCTCTCTACAGCATCGCGGCCCCCGTTCTGGGGGCCGCTCTCTTCGTGTGTACTGCTTCGTTCTTTCTGACCGACCGGATCATGCCCGGGGCAAACCGTAAACGTGCGGCGATTGTCGAGGGCAACCGTCGGGCCGTCTTTACACCTATCGTGTCCCAGGTTGTCCTTCAGGACGTCGACGGACAGATTCTCTCCGTTGGCACCTATTTCCGCAATGAAGCGCGTGGGGAGCAGGTGACGCTGGACAGGTATAAGGGGATGCGCCTGGTCGAAAAGTTGCGTGCGGAGGAAATGCGGTGGCAAAGCGGGGGATGGACGTTTCTGCGTGGCGAAGTGAGAAGGTTTTCGGAAGGCAGTGGAGAACGGGTAACCCGGTTCATGTCAATGCCGGCGCGCCATGTCACCCTCACACCCGAAGATCTCAGCCGGGACGTTCGTTCTGCGGATGAACTGAGTTTTTCCGAACTCACCGCGCTCATACAGCGGAAGCGGCGAATGGGCGATGACGTCGTTCGTGTACAGGTCACGCGTTACATGCGCGTTTCGTTTCCATTCACCGGGTTTGTCATGGCACTATTCGGTATTTCACTCTCTTCCCGTACCCGGCGCGCGGGCAAGCCTCTTCTTGTAGGAATCTGTCTGCTCATCTCGTTTGTCTATTATGGCAGCATTCAGGCAGGCCGGGTCATGGGCTGGAACGGAATCCTGCCGCCATTTCCAAGCGCGTGGGCCGCCAATTTCCTGTTTTCGAGTCTGGCCGCGGTCCTTCTGATCCGGACCCGAAGGTAGATGGCCGGGCGCCTGGCCCGCCATGAGAAAAAGGACGCAGCGTCGATGCGTCCTTTTATGGGATTCACACTGGAGCAAAGCCCTAGAATCGCGTCAGACGATGCCTCCGGTTCTCTTGGTTGTGAATGAATTTTCGCGGATTCATCGGGTGTTCCTCGTCCCCGTTCCTCTTCGTCACGGCATAATGCAGATGCGGCGCCGTCGCACGCCCGGATCTTCCCATTCTGCCAACCACCTGCCCGCGTTTCACGACCTGACCCACGCCAAGCGACGGTTTCTTCAAGAGATGGGCGTACAGCGTCCGGTAGTCCATGCCGTGGTCGACCGATATATACCAGCCGAGATACCTGTCTTTGCCGACGGACTCCACCCGGCCGTTGGCCGTGGCCAGAATTTTCGTGCCGGACCGACCGGCAATGTCGATTCCTTTATGAAACTGCCTGGCGCCGGTAAAGGGATTGGTCCGATAGCCGAATCCCGAAGAAATCCAGCATCCGGACTCCGGGGGTACCGGAAGAATAGAAGGGGTATGCAGGCGCGCGATCTCGTTCTGATCGAGGATTGAGCGGATATGCTCGAAACTGGCTTCGAGAAAACGGGCTTCTCGCAAGAGCTGGTCCACATCGGTATTTGCCCTCGTCAACCTCTCGCCGATGTCTCCGGTTACCCGGCCTTCCCACTCCGGCGCACTCGTGCCGTATCCGCCCACGCCCATCTTCCGCACCTCGTCGCCCGGTTCGGACAGATTGACCCAGTTGCGGAACATTCGGTCCATATCGGTAAGGTCGTTTACGTCTTTCCGCAATCCTTCCACTTTTTGCTGCAGCCGGCTGACTTGATTCCTGAGCACGGAATTCTCGGACGTCAACGCCAGGAGATTCGCCTCCTGATGTCGGTTTACGAAATAGCCCAATGCATAGAAGACGACGGCGAGGGCAAGACACCCAAACAGCAAACCGGCCCCAAGCCCCCAAACGGTGGGGCGAGAGGCCCTGACCTGGCGCATCTGATCTCTATTGTGGGGTATGACCATCAGCGTCAGTTTTCTCTTCCACATAGACGGCGCCTTTCCTGATCGGTATTTTCCGCTAAGAGACAGTTTGCGTCTGAACTTTAGCCTGGCAGTCTGAATATTAAGAACTTTTGCCGGTTTGTGTCAAGGCTAAACTGGAGGCGCAACTTTCGCTAAGCCGACTTGATGTGGTCGATCACCTCCGCCTTAAGTGCTTTTCTGAGCGTCGGGCGGTCGTCGCAGAAGACACGTACGACCTTTGCCTGCGTCTCAAAGTTGCCGATCAGGTACTCCTTGAGCATAGAGACTTCCGGATCGTCGAACCGGAGGGGGTCGGCCTTGTCAAGGGGGATGTGGGATCCGAAGTAGACGTTCAGGTTGACCTCGGGGCTCTTCCCGAGCCGTGGGATATCGATCAGAATCTCGTCGCCGTTGAGTCTGAGCCCGGTTTTCGCGCCGAACGTTCCGCACATATCGATTTCCAGCTGCCGCCGTTCGACCGGGTGGTAATAAAGCCTCTCGAGTTTGGCAGTCAGGCCCGTTTCCCTCTCATGAGGGAAGAAGATTCGAGCAACCTTGTGGAGTTTGCGGCGTTTCAGACGCCCGATCATGCTGTTTCGCTGATCGATACCCAACCGATCCATCTCCAGTTCCAGGCGATGAATCAGGTCTGCTTCCGTCGCCCGGTTGAAGTCTCCTTCGCCGAGGCTTGTTTCCGGGTGAAGCAGCAGATCCTGGACCCCACGTTTGAACATCGCGTTGGCGGAACGAACGGCGTGGTGCCAGTAGACGTTGCGATACATCAGATAACTCGTGAATATGAGTGCTTCAACCGCCGAGACGCCCTTGTAGGTGATCGCGGGCCGCTGTCCGCCCGGATCGAACGTGATCGAGCCCAATAAACGGTCGCGATTGACGGATTCGCCGAAGGGCACCCCGCAGTAGCGCGCATCTCTAAGAAGGTAATCGATCTTATCGGGATCCAGCGTGCCGCTGAGAATATGCGCCAGGCGCAGGTCGGCATCGGGCACCGCCACGCTGTTGTTGCGGTAGTCGATCACGTTGGCCACCCGAAGGGGGTCCGTCTCCGCCCTCTGCAGTGCGGCGTTGACTTCCGTGGAAGAATCCAGGATAATCTGGCGGCCGCGTTCCTCGTGGTCGGCGAAAAACATCTGCATTTCTTCGAAAACGTGGCAGAACGGGTAGTGGCCGATGTCGTGGAGCAGGCTGGCCGCCAGCAGAACGCGTGCGTCTTCGAGATTGATGTCCGGAGGCGGATCCGCCAGGACAAGCCGGCGAAGAAACTGTCCTGCAATATGGAAGACGCCCAGCGAGTGCTCGAACCGGGAATGGCGCGCCCCGGGATACACCAGGAGCACGTGGCCAAGCTGGGAGATGTCACGAAGACGCTGGAATTCTTCGGCGTCGACCAGCGGGATCATGTATTCGGGAATGTGGATGTGTCCCCAGATGGGATCCCGGATGGCCTTGCCTGAATCCAGAAACCGGAGGTCGATCGGCATCGAAGAACGCTCGACGGGTGAGGACACGGTGGTACACCATCGGGCACAAGGTACCCGAAAAGGTGTGGGCCGTGCGGGTCTTGTTCTTTCTCGGGTCGTTCAGAATTTCGGTATCGAAATTGCTTAAGTCAAGCATCGCGCCGGAATTCGAACACCGGTAATTTTAAAACAGTTGTCACGCCCCGCATAGGGCACCCATAGTGATGAAAATCGTTGCATCGCCAGGCGGACGCACAACATTATGGTTTTGGGCCTCTTGTGGCAATTGACCTCAGCCACTGATTTCGTATTTAGTTTTCAGTCGTCTCGTTTTTCGCCGTTTCGTTTTCCGGTTTATTCGCGTTTAGTTTTCGGTCGTCTCGTTTTTCGTCTTTTCGCCGTTTCGCTTTTTGTTTCTCGTAGTCTCGTTTCTTCGCAGTTTATCGTGTTATTTTCTAAGTAGCTTCTTAGTGAAGATCCTGGCATTTCGGAGAAGATGCCGATGTGTTCTATAGAGACGTGGTGGGAAAGCCCGCTGCCTCAGACACGCGGCGCCGTTATCGCTGAAATGTCCGGCGTACTCGACGGTTCATTCGGTGGAGCCTCATGGGACCTTGAGCGCGCGCGGCCGGATGGTCTCGACGCACTGATGCGGACGATCCTGTCCCAGAATACGAACGACGAAAACAGGGACAGGGCTTTTGACAGGATGCGTGCGCGGTTTCCGGAGTGGGGCGACGTGATGGCCGCGGACGAAGCACAGCTGAAGGACGCCATAAGGGTGGCGGGACTGGTGAATTCAAAGGCCCCGAATATGCAGGCGTTCCTGCGTTGGCTGAAGAAAAAACGCGGAAACCTGAACCTGGATTTCCTGCGGGACCTGCCAACTCAGACCGCGGTATCCCTGTTGACCGAACATCGAGGCATCGGGATCAAGACGGCCTACATCGTACTTGCTTTTGCGTTTGATCGCGACCTGTGCGCCGTGGATACCCATGTATATCGCGTTCTTCGCCGGGTGGGGGTTGTTTCAGCGAAATGCAGCCGTGAAAGAGCACACCTGGAACTCGCGCCTCTGATCCCGGAGGGCCAGGCCCGGTCTTTCCATATCAACATGGTTGAGTTCGGGAAGACAGTCTGCACCGCCAGGAATCCGTCCTGCAGCGCGTGTCCCGTCTCCCGTCTGTGCCGGTACTTTCGCGAAATTCAGGGGGGCGACGTCTGATCGCGGGAACCGTTCCGAAACATTCATCGCGAAAGCGTTGCGCCGGCGCGCAACGGCATAAGCCTGTCAATCTATCCTGATTCGCTGCAGGTCGTAGGAATCGATATTGTAGGGTTCGAAGGTATCGTCATCTCCAGGCGTGTACACCGCCAGATACAGATACTCATCGTTGTTGTCGATGGCGATGCCTCGTTCTCTGAGGTTTCCTGCCGCAAGGAAGTAGTTCTTCTCCAGTTTGGTCTGCGTATCGAATTCAACTATAAAGACGCCTGCTTCATCGGCGTCGGTAGGTGCAACGAACAAACGGCGGCCGTCGCGGCTCAGCGCGAGCCCCAGTGCGGCCGACTTGATTTCGTATTTCCCCGTCAGGGTCAGGTCGTCGGCGCTGAACGACCAGAGGTCCTTAACGTGGCTGCGGTCCTCCGGATCCTCCAGACCCAGATATAGATGCTCGTTGAGGGGGCCAATGACGAAATCGTTGATCCTGGCTGAGAAACTGAATCGGGTGGAGGTGGTCTCGGTAGAGGGAAACTGTCCTGAAGCGTCGTATTTCAGCACGTTGTTCCTGGCGGCAACAAACAGTTTTCGGTTTCCGTGGTTCATCTGAAGTGCGCCGGAGCGCACATTCCCGCTCGTTTCGAGTTTATCCACAATCGATACGGCGATAAGCAGCGGTTCATCCAGAGAGGAAACATATACGATCGAGTCGGTTCCGCAGACGATGTGGGAAATGTCATTCAGCGAATAAGGAACCGTCTTGACAATGGCGAATGAATTCAGGTCGATGACCTTGAGGTTCGATTCGCCGTTCAAACCCACCACCAGACGGCCCTGGTCCGGCGTGATGTCGAGGTCGACGGGGTGGGAACCAACCTGAAGGCTCCCGTCTACTGCCATCTGTCTGCCAAGGTGGATACGGAGTATCCGGTTGTTTCCGTAATCGGCCAGATAAAGATATGGCTGGTTCGGATCCACGACCATATCGGAGATATTCACACCGAGTTCGAGGATTTCGAAATCTTCGATCTCGTAGAACTGCTCAGGCTCTTCATCGTCAAGATAGAGCGAGCAGCCCGCCGCAAAAAGGGTTGCCCACAGGACAAAAAAAATGAACCGGCCGCTTTTCTTTCCAATTCGGTGCATGCCGGATCGCCTAGAGCGAGAATACATATGACGTGCTCAGCTCGACCAGATAGTCCGACGTCAGCTGGCTCTCGTTCACGTTCTGGAATACGACAACGGGAAGGTGAAATTCAACGCTCAGATTGTCCAGTACGTTGAACCCCAATTCGGGCGAAAGATACATCCACTTACCTCCGCGTTCTCTGGTTATCTGGCCGAACTGATAACGGTCCCTCGAGGTGATCAGGTTTTTCAGGCTCACTCCGCCGTACAGCCAGCCTTCGCTCTCGTACTCCAGGGAAAGGCTTGCGTGCAGTTCGTTTCCGTATTTGTAGCCGTAGATGTTCTGTCTTGAGGTGATGCGCGTAAACACGCTTGCAGAAACCGTCAGGCTTTCAAAGCGATGGAGTATATTGAGCGCGAGTATGGGGTCCACACTTCCCGACCCGATCTGCAGGTTGTCGGCAAAACGCTCACCGTAATGGTCTTTGGCATCGACGGATCCGTTTGCCAGCTTCAAACCAATGCCGAAATGCATCCCGGGAAAGCCCGCCGCGAAGGGTACGGCGTAATTCAACATAACCACGATATCGCCGAGACCGGAAGCATGCCTGACATACTTCCCGCCCTCATACTGATTGGGGTTCTGTCCGCGCAACAGTACCTTTTCGTTGGTAACTGACCGGAAGGGTACGGCGAGCGCAACACCGATGTGCCCGGTAACGCCGAGGGCGGCGAACACGGTGGTTGTGGCATTATCCGTTCGCTCGCGATTGACGTTCGGTATGGCGCGAGACCCGTAGTGGGGGTCGGACAGGAATTCGTAATCGTAATGTACGCTGAACTTCAACTGATCCTGTACAGCCAGACTGTTCTTCATCAGGCTTCCGCCCGGAAGCACGGGGCGCCGTCAGCTGACACCGCCCTGGGCATAGGCGGCAGGCGTCGCAATTGATCCCGCCAGAAGGAACAGCAAGAGTGCAGTGAACGTCCGCATTCGGGGTTTCCTCGATACGTAAGTTATGAACTCACCGGGGCCGTGCCGGTTTTCCGGGTTGAAATATACCTTACATGCGTCCGGATAGCAAGACGGATTTACGTTCACGTGTCTACATAGAGCTCAAATTTACAGCTCTTTACATAACCATGGGTTGCGCCGTTTTTGCTTGACACCACCGGGAGATTCGGCTATCTTTATCCACCGATTTCCAGCAGACGGCTTCGTGCGCGGGGCTTGTGGCTCCCGTAGCTCAGTTGGATAGAGCAACTGCCTTCTAAGCAGTAGGTCGCAGGTTCGAGTCCTGCCGGGAGTGTTTTTCATAGGCTTGTGGTGGGTGTAGCTCAGATGGTTAGAGCGCCTGGTTGTGGCCCAGGAGGTCGGGGGTTCAAGTCCCCTCACTCACCCCATTTTCGTTTCGCTTTCACTCGCCTTTGGTTCCCTGTGGATTCGGGAGCCAGAGGTTTTTTTAGCGTCCGTAATTTCAAATGATTCCGCTCAACCGCCTTCGCGACGTGCCGTCACGGGCTGTGATTATCGGGCTGGATGGCACGCCCTGCAGTCTGATGAACCGGTTTGTCGCCGAAGGCCGGATGCCGAACTTCTCGGCGCTGTTGCAAACCGGAAGCCTGGCGGGAATGGAGTCGGTCCTGCCAACGGTATCGTCGGTCGCATGGGCGTCAATGGTAACCGGGTGCAATCCGGGCAGGCACAATATCTATGGCTTTATAGATCGTGTACCGGACACCCATGAAATGTACATTCCGACGGCCAGAACGATGCGGGCAAGAACCTGGACCGAGATTTTCAGCCGGATGGGCCGGCGCGTCTTTTCCATGGGCGTACCCACGACCTATCCGCCAGGGGCGGTGAACGGAATTCTCATTTCCGGATTCCTGGCGCCGGACCTGAACGGGGCGACCTATCCCGCCGCGGTGGCGAGCGAGCTGTCTGCGATGGGATATCGGATTGACATCGACGCGTGGCTTGCCCGCAGGGACCGGGAGCGGTTTCTGGATGATGTCTTCCAGGCCATGGAACGGCGGTTCGACGCGATGTTTCACTACCTGGACCGGGAGCCATGGGGGCTGTTTGTCGCCCACGTCCTGGAAACGGACAGGTTGCACCATTTTCTGTGGGGTCTGGCGGAGGACGGCAGCGAGTCGTATCTGCCCTGGTTCCACAGGTTTTATGCCCGGGTTGACCGTGCCATTGGTGAGGTCGCGTCCCGGCTTGACGAAAACGTGTTGCTGATGATCGTATCTGACCATGGGTTCTGCAAGTTGAAGTATGAAGTGCATCTGAATTACTGGTTGCGCCAGGCCGGTTTCCTGCGTTTCCACGGTCGAACGGCCAGCGGGCTTCGCGACCTGGCGCCCGAAACGCAATGTTATTCGCTGTTGCCCGGGCGCATCTATCTTTCCCTTAGGGGTCGTGAGCGCGGGGGGCGAGTGGAGCCAGGCGCCGAATACGAGGCGCTTAGACGGGACATCGCGGACGGTCTGATGCAGATCCGGAATCCGGCAACGGGTGAACCGGTGATCCACAGGGTCTTCAGACGCGAGGAACTCTATGCCGGCGATGCCTTCGACCTGGCGCCGGACCTGATTGCCATGCCAGCGGAGGGGTACGATCTGAAGGGCGGCTTCGATAAGGAGGTATTGATGGATCGCGGCCCCGTGAATGGCACCCATACGTTTTCTGACGCGATGTTCTTCATCAATCGCAAAGCGGACTTACCGCAACAGATCCGGCTGATCGACGTGTTTCCAACGCTTTTTGACGCCGTCGGTCTGGACGTTCCCGTTGGCGTGGACGGACGGTCCGTAATTGCCGGCGGTGTGAACTGAGTCTCAGGCGGATGCGGTAATTGCATACATGGGTGTACGTGGACCGTTTTCAGCCGAGCGAAGTCCGATGGGAAATTTAAAACGGCTTCCGAGGTAGCGTTATGACAAAACTGTTGCTGATTTTGCTCGTAATGGGCGTCGCGACGGCAGGCGCGCACGCCGACCGGGACCACGTGATGGACACGAGCGAAGAGAATATGAAACGAATTGCCGCGTCACTAGGGGTACGGTGTACTCATTGTCACACGGTACGCGGACCGGATGGAAAACCTGATTTCAAGGCGCCTTCGTTGTTTAAGCAGACAGCCGTCCACATGAAGGTTCATTTTGTGGACGGCCTGAGAACACCGGACGGAAAGGCGCTGGACTGCATGTCCTGCCACCGCGGCAACGCCCGTTTTATTCCGCGGGACCTCACCAACGCCAAACCCTCCAATCTGTCCGAGCGTATGCCCCGGAGGGAGATTTACCGGAAGATGAAGGCGATTGAGTCGGCGCTTGGGGTAAACTGCGAGTTTTGTCACGTCAGGCGGGAGGACGGACGCCTCGCGCCGGAACAGCCCACAAGGCATAAGCAGATGGCGAAGTATATGATGGACCACTACGAGGGATCGCTGGTCACATCGGACGGGACGCCGGTCACCTGCGCAACCTGCCATGCGGGCGCGGCTGAATTCCTGCCGCGTTCGACCGGTGAATAGACGATTCATACAGGTACAGGAAACAGAAGGGCCGGACGACGACTCGTCCGGCCCTTCTGCATGTTATCTCGCGGCATTGCTATGAACAGCCAACGGAATTCCCGCAATTCAGGCAGCGATAGCACGAGCCGTTACGTACGGTAATATGACCGCAGGTATCGCAAAATGGAGCGTCTCCCATCATCTGCGAGAGCTGACCGTCCAGAACCACCGTTTGGGGATGCGCGTGCGCTTCCATTTGGGACGACGATCCGTTGGACGCCGATTGTTGTGAACCCACACCCGACGCGCCGTTGGACGCCGGATTGGCTTTCGGTGCGGGGTCCGCCGGCGGTGAAGCGCCCGGCGATTCGGCATGAGTATCGGGGACTTCCTGATTTTGTGTTGAGAGCGAAATCATTTCGTTTTCCAGATCGTGATGATCGTTGATATCGGATGCGATATCTTCCGGTTTAACCTGCAGAAAATCGGTCCGCCCGAGATATTCGTAGCCCAGGACGCGGAAGATGTAATCGACAACGGAGGTGGCGAATTTGATATTGGGATGGTCGACGGTACCCCAGGGATCGAAACGGGTAAAGGTGAAGCGGTCCACGAACTCTTCGAGAGGTACGCCGTGTTGAAGGCCCTTGGAGACGGCAATGGCGAAACAGTCCAGCATGGCGCGGAAAGGCGCTCCTTCCTTGCTCATGTCGATGAAGATCTCCCCGAGGGTGCCGTCCTCGTATTCACCGGTGCGAAGGAAGACCTTCTGATTGGCGACACGCGCTTCCTGCGTGAATCCGCTTCGTTTTTTCGGGAGCCGGCGTCTTGTCGGCCGGCTCGCCAGCGTGACCGGCGCAGGTGCTGACTTAACGTGGCCGACATCCGCTGATTGCTTGGGCGATTCTTCGGCTTCGGCTGCTTCGGTGTCGGCGTCGGATTTCGTGGCCGTACTAAGGGGCTGAGAAAGTTTAGAGCCGTCCCGATAGATGGCCACGGCCTTTAACCCCAGATCCCAGCCCTTGATATAAAGGTCTTCGATTTCCTCGGCTGTGGTTTCATTGGGGACGTTTACGGTTTTGGAAATGGCGCCGCAGATAAACTTCTGTGCGGCGGACATCATGCCCAGATGGGCCTTGGGTGCGATAAAGCGCCTGCCGTGTTTGCCGCACTTGTTCGCACAGTCGAATATGGGCAGATGTTCATCCTTGAGGTGGGGCGCTCCCTCGACGGTCATACGACCGCAAATGAATTCGTTGGCTTCGTCGATTTGTGATCCGGTAAAGCCGAGTTCGGCAAGCAGGTTGAATCCGGGCGCACTGTATTGTTCGGACGAAAAGCCCAAACGTCCCATCAGACCGTCTCCCAGAATCCAGGGCGTAAAGGCGAATTCCAGCTCGAGGACGCCGGGTAGCGCACCCTCCGCCTTTGCCAGGTCCACGGGGCTGAAACCTCTTGCGGTTAATGACTCTACGTTGATATGTGGTGCGCCTTTCAGGGACAGCCGTCCGCTGAGGTAGGTGAGGATATCTGAGATCTCATCGGAGGAATAGCCGAGCCTTTCGAGGGCTTTGGGCACGGCGTGGTTGACAATTTTGAAATAGCCGCCGCCGGCGAGCTTTTTGAACTTGACCAGGGCGAAGTCCGGCTCGATGCCGGTTGTGTCGCAGTCCATCAGCAGGCCGATGGTGCCTGTTGGCGCTATAACTGTGGCTTGCGCATTGCGATAGCCGTATTTTTCTCCCAGTTCGACCGCCAGGTCCCAGTCTTCCTGTGCGGCGCGAAGCAGTTCACGGGGGCATGCGCGGGCATCGATATTGTGAGCGGCGTCCCTGTGCATGTTCATGACGTTGAGCATGGGGCCGCGGTTCTTGTCGAAGCCGGGAAATGGACCCTTGTCGGCTGCCATTCGGGCCGACGTAGCGTAGGCCTGTCCACACATGACCGCGGTGATGGCGGCGCAGATCGCCCTTGCTCCCTCGCTGTCGTAGGGCAGCCCCTGTACCATCAGGAGAGTACCCAGGTTGGCGTAACCGAGGCCGAGGGGGCGGTAATCGTGGCTGTTCCGAGCGATCTTCCGTGTGGGATAGGATGCGAAATCGACCAGAATTTCCTGGGCAATGAAAAAGATTTCGCACGCATAACGGAAGCCGTCGATATCGAAGGTGCCATCTTCGTTGAGGAACTTCATGAGGTTGATGGAGGCCAGGTTACACGCCGTGTCGTCGAGGAACATGAATTCCGAACACGGGTTGGACCCGTAGATACGGTCGGTGCCGGCGCACGTGTGCCAGTGGTTGATGGTGGTGTCGTACTGCATACCGGGATCGGCACAGGCCCAGGCGGCCTCCGCGATATGCCGCATGAGATCGCGGGCCCTGTGCGTTTCGTGGACTTCGCCGGTTGTGCGCAATCGGGTGTGCCACTCGCCGTCATCCTTACAGGCCTGCATGAATGCGTCGGTGACGCGAACGGAGTTGTTGGAGTTCTGTCCGGAAACGGTCTGGTACGCCTCACCGTTAAAGTCCGAACTGTAGCCGGCGGCCATAAGTGCGGCGACCTTCTTCTCTTCCCTTACTTTCCAATTGATGAAGTCGAGTATTTCCGGGTGATCCATGTCCAGGCAGACCATTTTGGCGGCGCGTCTTGTGGTCCCGCCCGATTTGATGGCGCCGGCGCCCCGGTCGAGGACTTCCAGAAAGGACATCAGGCCGGATGAGACGCCGCCTCCGGAGAGCTTCTCCATTTTTCCACGAATCCTGGAGAAGTTGGTACCGGTGCCCGATCCGTATTTGAAGAGTCGGACTTCACTCTTCAACAATTCGAAAATGTCCATGGTGTCGTCCTGGACGGACTGGATATAGCAGGCGGAACACTGCGGATGTGAATATGAGTCTTCGGTTTCGGATACGCATTCCCTGTCCCAGTGCCAGTTGCCGCCGCTTCCCTGAATGCCGTATTCGTGGTACAGCCCGCAGTTGAACCAGACCGGCGAGTTGAACGCGCCCATTTGATGCACGAGGTGGTAGGCAAGTTCGGCTTCGAAGGTGTCCGCGTCTTCGGGCGAGTCGAAATATCCGCCCTGGTCCTCCCCGGCCCCGCGGATGGTGCGGGCGACCCGGTGCATCACCTGTCGCACGGAAGTTTCGTGTCCGGTATCCGGCACACCCCGTTTTCTGAAGTATTTGGATACGACGATATCCGTTGCCAGCTGGGACCATTCGGCCGGGACTTCGGCGTGGTCCATGCGAAAGACTTCAGATCCGTCGGGGTTGGTGATGACGGAAGTTTTCTTTACGTATTCGACCTGATCCAACGGATTCCGGCCGGGTGTGGTCTGCCTGCGTTCAAGCTTCATATGTGGACTTCCTCCGGAAATCTGGAATCGATTTGAAACGGCAAGGCAATGAGGATCAGACTTTTAAACTGCATTCGAGCCGCAAAGGTCCTGCACCGCCTGTTCATGCTGGACCGCAGTCGGTCTATATTGAAGATTTGGATGTTGTCCTTGTATTCCTGGTAAGTTCTGGAGCGCGAGCAAAAAAGTGGCGGTTAAGAGGCACGAGGGGCGCGCAGTGCCGAGGGGCGAGGGGCGCGTAGCGCCGACGGGAGAATCCGCCTTCATCCACCGTTAAGGCCGGTTTTGACGAACGCCGACCGGCGCACTTGCAGCCGCGCGAAGGCCGCTGGGGTTTTTAAAACAGCTTCCTGAGACGCATCTGAAGGGGAAAGGCGCGTCCGGTGACGACAGCGAGAGGGGAGTGAATCCGGTTCAGCCGCCGGCTTGAGGGGAAGCGAGTTGCCGAAGTTCCTTTTCGAAATCGCTCAGGTCTTTGAACTGCCTGTAGACTGATGCAAAACGGACATAGGCGACCTGGTCGAGGTCCTTTAGTTCATTAATCACCAGTTCGCCGATATCGTTAGCCTCAACCTCACGTTCGCCGGTGCCGCTCAGCCTGGCTTCGATACGGTCTGCGATTTCTTCAAGCCGGTCCATCGAAATGGGTCGTTTGTTGCATGCGAGATGCAACTTCGAAAAGAGCTTGTTCTTGTCGAACGGTTCGCGTCGACCGTCCGACTTGACGACCATCAGCGGCGTGTCTTCTATGGATTCGTAGGTGGTAAACCTCCGACCGCAATTCAGACATTCCCGGCGTCTGCGAATGGCCGTTGACTCTTTGCTGGACCTGGAGTCTACGACCTTGTCCTCCACTGTTCCACAGTAGGGACATCTCATGTGAGTTCTCCCGAAACCACACGGAGAGCGGGGATAAGGACAGATATAGGGTCCTCGGGATAAAGGACCCTATATTGTGGGGTATTGCTATTATAATACCAAATATAGAGTTTTGTCAAGTGAAAATTTCAAAATTCTTTAAGGTAGTTCGCGGCGTGAAATCGGCATCTCAACAGCGGTGGGTGTTGCGGGATTCATCTGAAATTCACGAAACGCCATCCGCCTTTCGTCTTCAAGGCGATGGCACCTCCAGGTTCCGATCACCGAAAATCAGCCTCGTGCCTGAAACGGCCGCGTGTGAGAGGTAGGCGCCGTCGGAATCGGTCCTGACAACGGCGCAAATTGCATCGGTGGTCACGTCGTTTGCGCCGTACGTCCTGTGCCTCCCGTCCGATATGACGATGTGATCCGTGCCGCCGCCGTGTTCCACGATCAGGTACGCGGTTCCGCCCGGACCTTCGTTTTCTCCACGGTGGATTCGCACGCCCGGCAGCGGCATGCTCCTGAACGGATAGAGCAACACGGCGAGATCGTCCACCACGCCGTCGCCCGACGTGATCAGGTCCAGGGAAGCCCACCGGATGAGTTGCCGGGCGGGCCACCGGCCGGGGATGCCCCCGAGATGCGCCATTCCCGTACCCAGGCGAACGGACGGGGAATCGGGCGTGGCCACGAGCAAACCCGGCGCTTCCGCGGAAAACACCGCCGTTCCGCCTCGCTGAAGCGGCGTCGGGGAATGAAGGTAAAACGAAGCTGTTCTGCCGGCATTGACGGAGGAGAAGGAATCGAATATCAGAAAGTAGGGTTTTGTCTCGTTCACGGATCTCACAGGTTTAACGAACAGAAGGTGCCGCCGATGCCGGACTCCCAGAGCGCGATATCCCCGGTGTTCTGCGGAAAAGTAGTCCATGCCTCCCTGGCTGCTCCATATGGGTTGCTCGCCCACGGCGATGCGACGATCGAGATTCCGGTCGTCTATTACGAGCATGTTGTGCGCTTTGGAGCTTATATACCAGGGCCGGTGTAGCGGATCGTCGTAACTGACGCCCAGCCCGGCGTCGACGGCAAGCGCTGTGCCGTACGCGAACATTTCGAAACTGAGAATGTCGTAGTGATAATGCCCGCCGCCCCAGTCGCCGTAATTGACAACCAGATATGGGCTTTCCCGTGTCCAGTCCATACGCATGACGGCGAATCCCGATGGACGGAAGTCGATTGACGTCCTGGAAGGCGGTTCGGCGTTGTCGTCAATGTCGGCCCCGAGCAGATTTCTGGCGACCCACAGAAGGTCAGGCCGGTCGAAGATGCGCCCGCCGTCCACAAAGACGTCCCGGTCGAACCGCGCCCGGCCTCCGTCATTGACCGCGGGTTGGGTGCCCAGCGGGCTGATCAGGTACATCCAGTGATTCAGGGTCCGTTCGAGAGGCGGGCGCAGGCCGGCCGCCCGCTCCTCGTGACCGCCGAACTTCTCCAGAAGGTGGGCGAGATTCCTCGGATCGCGATAGACGACATTGGAGTAGCTCGACGGGCAACGTTCGGAATGGCAGCCGTCTTCGTAGAAGTCCTTTGACAGATGCTCCTCGATCCTGTGAACGCCGAGTGAGACCCAGCGGCCGGCTTCCCGGAACTCGGAGAAGTTGAGGCCCAGTTCCGCCAGGGCGTAGGAGCCCATCACCTGCCAGTTGCCCGAACGGTACCCCTGCTTTTGCAGTTCGTACAGCCAGCGCGCCGATCCCAGGAAGTTCTTCAGGAGCCGTTCGTGGGTCGCTGCGGTGAGCCTTCCGCGGTTCAGACGGTAAAACTCCAGAAATACACGGTTCCGGCGTGCTCCGAGTCCCAGTTCATACCAGATCGGATGCTTGTCCGCGTCGGCGCCCACGACGTCGTCACGTTGTTCGTACCACTGGTTGAAGAGTTGGTCGAAAGCGTCCAGATACTTCGTGTTCCGCGTGCCCAGGTAAGCCCACAGCAGGGGCTGGGACCACTCCCAGTAGTGAAAACCGTATTTCCCGCCGCTGCCGTAGTCCGCATTGAAGTCCACGACCGGTCCGTGCTGGATGTTGACGCCGCCCCATCCCGTGATATTGTGGGCGGCAACACGGTCAGCCACCGCGGTATAGGATCTCGTACTGAAGAACCGGAAGGCCTCTTCCACGGTGAAAGAGGGGATGACGGCGTTGATATAGGCGTATCCCGGTCGGGTGTCCCAGTAAGTACCCCAGGCTTTGTACGCAGCGTCGTAGTCCGCCTGGTCGACGGCGCGCTTCACGTCCTCCAGCCCGGCGCGGTTCAGATCCATCGCGGCAAAGAGATCGGTATCGCTGATGTGCTTGATCTGCTCGTCCAGGTAGACGGGATCTTCACGGAGGTCGGTACGCGCCTCTCCGAAAGCCGCCGCAAACAGAACGAAGTCACTGAAACCGACGCGCCCGTCGAGATTCAGATCGAATCGTCCGTCGAAGGCGTCGTCGGACGCGGACGTGCCAAAGTTGCGGACGAAGGCGACGAAGTCCTCGAAGCCCACGTGACCGTCTCCGGTGAAGTCACCGGGCACACCGGAATCGGCATCGGCAACCATCAGCAGGGCCGCCGCAAGCAGGCTCAACCACATCCCATGCGCGACTTTTCCGGTCATTGGGAATTCCGATGGTCTTTGCGGTGGAGAATCCGGCCGGTTCGAGCGGATCGCTGGAACGTTCGCCACTGAGACGATCGAAAGACAACCGCTCGAGGGCACGCCTGTCGTCGTCGCGTTTTCGCGCCACCGGAAACGGGACGCGTTCGCCTCAAGGCGATGTCACGTCCAGGTTCCGGTCCCCGAATATTAATCTTGTGCCGGAGACGGTCGCGTGCGAGAGGTAGGCGCCGTCGGAATCGGTCCTGACAACAGCGCAGATTGCATTGGTGGAAATCGCGTTTGCCCCAAACGTCCTGTCTGTTCCGTCCGATATGACGATGTGATCCACGCCGCCGCCGTGTTCCACGATCAGGTACGCGGTGCCGCCGGGCCCATCGTTTTCTCCACGGAGGATTCGCACGCCTGGCAGCGGCATGCTCCTGAACGGAAAGAGCAACACGGCGAGGTCGTCCGTCAGGCCATCGCCCGACGTGCTCACGTCGAGCGAAGCCCACCGGATGGGCCGCCGTGCCGGACGCTGGTTCGGTAAGCCCCCGAGGTGCGCCATTCCAGTGCCCAGACGAACGGACGGGGCATCCGGCGTGGCCACGAGCAAGCCGGGCGCCTCGGTGGAAAACACCGCGGTTCCGCCACGCTGCAACGGCGTGGGGGAATGCAGGAAAAACGAAGCTCGTCTGCCGCCGTCGACGGAGGAGAAGGCATCGAATACGAGGAAGTAGGGATCGGTCCCGGCTGCCGGCTTTAGGAAGAGAATGTGCCGGCGATGAGAAACGCCCCGTGATCGATAGCCTTCGTGCTCTGCGGAAAAGTAGTCCAATCCGGCCTGGGTGCTCCATACCGGTTTCTGGCCTACGGCAATCTTGCGATCCAGGTTCGCGTCGTCTATCACCAGCATATTGTGCGCCCTGGACGTCTTGTACCAAGGTCCGTGGAGCGGGTCGTCGTAGCTGACGCCGATGCCGGCGTCGACGGCCAGCGCATCGCCATAGGCGAAGAGTTCGAAGCTGAGGACATCGGGGTGAGAATGACCTCCGCCGTATTCTCCGTAGTTGATGACCAGATAGGGGCTCTCACGGGTCCAGTCCTGGCGCATGACTGCGAATCCGGACGGTCTGAAATCAATTGACGTTCTGGATGGTGGCACGACGTGGTCGTCGATACCGGCGCCTAGCAGGTTTTTGGCCACCCACAGCATGTCCGGTCGATCGAAGGCGCGTCCGCCGTCGATGAAAATATCCCGGTTGAAACGGCCGCGTCCGCCGTCGTTCACGGCAGGCTGTGTGCCCAGGGGACTGATCAGGTACATCCAGTGGTTCAACGTGCGTTCGAGCGGCGGACGAAGGGCGGCAGCCCGGTCTTCGTTGCCTCCGAAACGTTCGAGAAGAAAGGCCAGATTCCGGGGGTCGCGATAGACGATGTTGGAATAGCTGGACGGGCAGCGCTCCGAATGGCAGCCGTCTTCATAGAAATCCTTCTGGAGATGCTCTTCAATCCGGTAAACGCCCTGTGAGACCCACCGTTCCGCCTCTTTGAACTCGGGCAGATTGATACCCAGTTCCGCCAGGGCGTAGGAACCCATCACCTGCCAGTTGCCCGACCGGTATCCCTGTTTTTCCAGCTCGTACAGCCAGCGCGCGGAACCCAGGTAGTTCTTGAGCATCCGCTCGTGAGTCTGCACCGAGAGTCGGCCCCGGTTCAGCTTGTAGAACTCCAGAAATACGCGGTTCCGGCGCGACCCGAGCCCGAGTTCGTACCAGATCGGATCCAGGTGCGTGTAAGCGCCCACGATGTCGTCCCGCTGTTCGTACCACTGATTGAAGAGTTTGTCGAAAACATCGAGATATTTCGTGTCTCGCGTGCCAAGGTACGCCCACAACAGCGGCCCCGACCAACCCCAGTAGTGAAAACCGTATTTGCCGCTCCTGCCGTAGTCCGCGTTGAAATCCACGACCGGGCCGTGCTGTATGGTGACGCCGCCCCATCCGGTGATGTTGTGAGCGGCCACGCGATCCGCCGCCGCCGTGTAGTTTCTGGTGCTGAAGTACTTGTATGCCTGGTCGATGGTGCGATAGGGGATGCCGACGTTTATATAGTCGAATCCGGATCGGGCGTCCCAGTACGCCCCCCACGCCCTGTAGGCGGCGGCGTAGTCTCCCTGAGCCACGTTGCGCTTGACCGCCTCGAGCCCGGCGCGGTTCAGATCCATCGCGGCAAAGAGATCGGGATCGCTGATGTGCTTGATCTGTTCGCCCAGGTAGAGGGGATCTTCTCGGAGATCGGTACGCGCCGCTCCGAATGCCGCCGCAAATAGAACGAAGTCACTGAAACCGACGCGCCCGTCGAGATTCAGATCGAAACGTTCGTCGAAGGCGTCATCGGACGCGGACGTGCCAAAGTTGCGGACGAAGGCGACGAAGTCCTCGAAGCCCACGTGACCGTCACCGGTGAAGTCCCCCGGCACACCCGGCCATGCGGCGGAGAACGCCAGAATGACGAACAGAAACGTTCCAAAGCACTGCCGGATCAGGACTCGTGCAGACATTGTTCGATCCAGAGGAAAGAGAGAGGGCGTCGTAAGACTATGCAACTTCAGAAGCAGGGCAGGGGAGTTTATCGGGTCGTCGTCAATCCGACGGTGCGGCCTTCCTTTCGAAAACCGCGTTCCAGTCGGTACGTCCGGTGAACTGCATGGCCGCAAAAAGGGTGGCGATGCACAAAACCGTTATGGCCAGGCCGGTGTAACCGATAAAGAAAAAGGTATAGGAGAAAAGAACCAGGTAGACGAACTGTCCCGCGCCGATTTCAACAAAGGCCAGGCGCGTGCCCACGACCAGGCGCATGTACGACGTGACGAGGAATATCGAGACCGCGGAGGCGAGTACAAACGCGTAATGGATGAGCAGGTGGTCGACGAGATAGGCCAGCAGCAGGTGGAAGCTGAAGAACGCGGCCCCGATGAAGAAGTAATGCATCGGGTGCAGGTCGAGGCGGCGCACGGTGGTAAAGACAAAGAGCAGGAAGAAGAACAGGAAGAGGGATATCGGCGCCGCGAGGACAACCTGTCTGACCCATGGCCCCGGGTTGAGGCGGGCCGGCATGATCATGCCCAGATCGACGCCGGTCAGGAGATGATCGTATCGCCACTTCAACGTCCACGCGTTGCCCGTCCGGGTCTTGGAAGTGGGGGATACGCTGTCGGCGGGAAAGTCGATCGCGTCGAAGTCTGTTCGTATCATGAGTTCAAAGTCCGTCATCTGGTTGACGTCTTCTCCGAAACTGTAGCGCCACTCGTCCAGGCCCCGGGAGCGATAGGACACGTAGACGGGAACCGACTGGCCGGGCGCGAGATCGACAGGCTGGACCAGATGGCCGGCTCGGACCGGGACCTCGGCGATCCGCAGGCTGTCTACGCTCAGGGTGAAGTCGTCATACACGGCGCGATGGGCGGGCAACTCCAGATCGAAATAGAGTCTGAGACTCCGGTCGGTTGGGTTGGACAGGGTGTACGATGCGGCGAATTGGACCCTGTAAGTCGAATACCACAACAAGCCCTTTCGCCGGTACTCCAGGGACAGGTCGACGTCGATGCGGCTGGCGTCCAGGCTATGAAAGTGCTTTTCGTCCACCGTACGAGTGACGGCCTGACCGTCCTCGCCGGGTTCCACTCGTGTGACGCGTTCCAGCCGGTAAATCTGCGGGGCCTGCTGGGTCTGGGCCGTGCCCCAGAGTTGCCCCACGGCGTCTTTGAGCTTGCCGTCCTGTTCCAGCGTGCGCATGTGGATGGTCTGTCCCAGAATGAGCCAGGCGACTGAAATACACACAAAAATTAAGCCGATGGCGATGATTCGCTGGACCATGTGACGACCCGAATTCAGTATACGAGAGGAGTATTGTTAACCCTGTTCATATTGAACTTCCGCCGTATCCAGAACCTCCTGCCTGAAGTATGGGCTCAAGTCCTCTGGTGTCCGCAGATCCACTTTACGTCCCGGAAACAGCTCAGATAACTCCAACTCCATTCCGGCTACGCCGAACAGTCCTGGTATGCGATCCGGATTGAACTCGACAAGTACGTCAATGTCGCTATCAACGCCGAAGTCTTCTCTCAGTACCGAGCCAAAAACCGCGAGCCGCTTGATTCCGTGGTCTTGACAGAAAATCGCGAGAGCCTTCTTGGATACCGATAGAAGTGGGTTCATTGTTCCGGCTCATTCAAGGCTTGAACGAAAGTCTCATCCGGCCAGGTATATGCTACATTTGGAATATCACAAAACGGATGGTATCCGTCAATACCGTTTGTACAATAGCGGCTATCTGAATTCAGGCGGAGGGGAGGCTGCGAAGGTGCCGCGCCGGTGAGCGCGTGGGAGGCACGAACTCGACTCAACGAAGGTTAGCTCGTCTTTGCCGGTGCGGGCAAACTGCGGACGATGGAGGAATTACGGTTCTTGATGACGGCTTATTGCATTTGCCCGACCGAAGGGATGATCGGACACTACAGAAAGTGCGAGAGACGCGCGTACAGGTATCTGCCCATGAAATCATAGGTGCTGGAATCCGACGTGCCGAGAAAGCCGTTGAATATCACCGCCGGCCGCTGATTGAAGACGTTGTTGATACCAACGGTCAGCACGGACGCCCCCGCGCGAGTACCCAGTCTGTAAGATCCGTACAGGCCGATCGTGCTGTTTGAGCTGACCTTGCGGCTAACGGGCGTTACCGATACGTCGTCGCGGTACAGGCCCTTGCAATCGTCGTCTTCGCATTCCAGGAATCCGCCGACGTACTTCAGGTTCAGACCGAAAGAGATTCGCGGCTGGCTCAGACCCGCCGTAAGCGCATGTCGCCATCTCGGAAAGACGCCCAGGTCGTAATAGCCCCTGCCCTTCACCAGTTCCAGGCCGCCCGGGGCCGGCACGAGTTGCTCGTATTTGAACAGCAGATTGCTCTCCGTGCGGGTCGTCAGGAATCCCAGCGGTGTGTCGACCTTGTAGTCCAGTTCGATGTCCAGTCCGCTGGTCTCGGTTTCGCCCACGTTGTCGCCCTGTGAAAAGATGGTCGTAATCAGCTTCGTGTTCGGGTCCCGTACGATCTGATCGCAGTAGGATGGCGTTTCCTGTGAATAGCAGTTGCTCAGAATGAGACCCGCGGGCAGCGCCCCGATCACATCCTCAATCTTGTTGGCATAGTAGCTGATGGCAATATCCAGGTCTTCGGCGAAATCAGGCTGGTAAACCAGCCCCGCCGTGACCATGGCGGCGGTTTCCGGATCCAGGTCCGTAGAGCCGCCGACCTTGGCGCGCAGTTGTGCGCGTGAGTCCTTGAAGTCGGGAGGGACGCCGGCTGCCGCGCAATTCCTTTGCTGCTCGGTCGTCAACGTCCGGGTGCTGCCCGCTTCGTCGACTACGCTGCACGGATCGCTTACCAGAGGGAAGGCATCGCTCTGGCCGAGGAACATCTCGGCGATGCCGGGCGCGCGAAACGCATTGGATATTGTCGCCCGGAGCGTCAGCCCGCGGGGAAGCTCGCAGCGGGCGCCCGCCTCGTACGTGAATCCGCTCCCGAAGGTGTCGTAATCGAATGCCCTGCCGGCTGCCGTCAGGTCCAGGCCCGCGGCGTCGGCTCTGAGAATCGGCAAGGAGGCCTCGCCGTAAAGAGCCCTCACCGAATAGGCGCCTTCGGTCGCTTCCTGTTTGTTGCCGGTCGTGTTCCCCGATCTCGTTATCGGATCGGGAAGATAGGCGCCGGTCTCCCAGCGGGAAGACACGCCCGCTGCCACACCCAGAGGTCCGGCCGGAAGTTCGGCGAGCTGTCCGGTCACGTTCAACTGCAGGATCTTCTGCTTTGAATAGCCCGTGGCGATGCCCGTATACTGGATGTAGTTCAGCATTTCCTGGGTGATGGTGCCGGCGCCGTGCAGCAGATCCAGGGGCACGCAGTCACCGATGGCGGCGCATTCATCGGCCGGCCCCAGCGCGTGTGCGAGATGGCTGCGGACAAATCGACCCTCGTTGATATTCGTACCCTCACTGCGCCCGTACGTGAACGAGACGTCGCTCTCGAAGTCCAGAAGCGGATATTCCATACCCAGCACAATTCTATAGGTGTTGATATCCTGAAGAAAATTCCTGTTGCCCGCTTCCACAAACCGGCGACGGACGTCGTAGAACTCACGACCGAATTCATTGTAGGTATTCGTAGAAGATACGGAGAGGCCTTCACTGATGATGAAGAGGGGGGTCGGGGCGAGCTTCTGGTCGGACTGCCGGTTGGTATACGAGACTTCGAAGAAGCCATTCGCGCTCGTTGCGAATTTATACGAACCGCTGAGAAAGGTCGAATACCGGGTCTGGGGTGTGTAGAGGTAGTTTTCCGGCTGATAGTTGTAAAGGTCGCCGCTGCCGTCCGAGGAATTGCCCGCCCAGTTGAACGGGCGCCAGCCGGCGTTGGGGTCGCGGTGGTAGTCGCCAGCGTTTTCGCCGGCAGCGGAAACCACGGCCTGCCACGCATCGTTGCCGGGGTCGCCCGTCCGGTCGATGATGAGTCCTTCCGGGGTGGCCGAGCTGCCGCTGGTGGCGTAGGTACCGTCGTTTGTTTCCCAGTCGTACGTCTTGTCTTCGGCACTGAAGGGCCGGTCGCCGGTCCATACGGGACCCTGATTGTGGTAGCCGGCCGAAAACAGGACGCTGCCTTTCTCGCTCTTCAAACCGGCGGTTACGCTGATATCCAGCGTCTCGCCGTCGCCCTCGCCCGCGACGCCCCGATAGATTTCGAATTCGAGCCCCTCGGTCTCTGCCCTCGTAATGACATTGACGACGCCCCCGACCGCGTCCGAACCATATACGGCCGACGCGCCGTCCTTCAGCACTTCGACGCGCTCGACGGCGGAAGCGGGAATCGCGTTAAGATCGACCGAGGAATTCGCTCCGGTGCCGCCCGGGACGAAGCGGCGTCCGTTGAGCAGGACAAGCGTTCGATGAGCGCCCAGCCCCCGGAGGCTGATACGGGTCGAGCCGTCTCCGCCATTATTAGCCTGGGTATTGATCGCATTGGACTGAACGGTCAGGGTCTGCAGGACGTCACCTATGGACGCCAGGCCCCGCACCTTGATTTCATCCCGCGACATGACAATCACCGGGGCGGGCGTAAGCAGATCCTCGCTCTTGATCCGCGACCCGGTGACGGTAATGGCATCCAGTTCATAAACGATTAACTCTTCTTCGGCAGTTTCTTCCGCTTCGGTGCCTTCCTCGACGTCGTCGGATTCTTCGGCGTACGCCTGGAATACGAACGCACTTCCCACCACAAAGAGAACCAGCACGAACCGCAGGAAATTTGGTCGGAACTGCATAACGGGATTCTCCTGTTTCAATCATGCCGGATTGAAAAAACAGACAGTGTTGCTTTCTTTTCAGCCTGTGCCGACGATAATCGGTCGGCCGCCCTCGTTTTCGGTGACTATACGGGTGAGTTCAGGGGGTTTTTCACGATTCCAGATGGGGAGGGGGGCAGGATCTCGCTTCAACGAAACCGGTTGTCGGGACATCGGGCGGTTGTCTCGTTGCCGGTTTCTATAAAATATAACGTCGAAGGAAAATGCGGCAAGGTGTGAAAACGGCTGAATCTTGAACCGGGCGACCGGAGGCGGGCAATTTCCCTGGAGTCGACCGTCGGCGACGCGTGTGAACGGCTCAGGCGGGATTTTCTGGCGTTGCTGGGAGGCAGGGCGGGGCGTCACTTGTCGGCGCCCGGCCCTTCTGACGGAAATGCCGTTTCTCAGAAGTAAAGACAGGATGTGTCTGAATCATTGTGCCCTGACGGCGGCAAGCATCGTGCGAATCTGGTCGAGATTGACAGCGTTGTCAAACGAAGAAAGGGCGGTTTTGTGCTTGTTGCCAAGATTTTCTATGACCCTTTTGATTCTGTCCCGATCGGCGCCCGTGATTCCTCGTGTGCCATCGTCAAACACGGTGGCAAGTGTAGATTGATAGAGGATAAACGCCTCTCGGTAATCCTTAACAACCGACTCCAAATGCTGGGCGATTCCTACCAACTGATTCTGTGCCAGGAACGACGTATGGAGCCGTGAATCGTCCGCCAATGCTTCGTAATTCGGCTCAGCTTTATTGCCGAAGGTGATCTCAGCGATTCTCGTATTCAACGATTTCTGGGAATACGGACCACCCTCGTTCAATAGCCTATTCGTCGTCTCAGGTTTAGCAGAAAGAACGTCCTTCTCTTTCAACAGGTCACTTTGGATTTTCATCTGCTCCATTTTCTCGAAGATCCAATTATTCATGGATACACGGACGGCACGCGACTGAGCTTCGGTAACATCCAGGTTGGCTCTGAGTTGTGCATTGGCAGCGTCGAGCCTTGCATAGTAATCCACGTAGGGCTTGAGCGTCTCGTTAACCTTTTTTTCTCTGACTGCAAGACTGGTAACGAATGAGGCGACACTCGACAGCCCGGCCGAGAGCGGCGTAATCGCTCCTGCGGATGCAAGCGGCGACTTCAAGGCTTGAGTTACAAAATCCGCAATGCGATGGAATGGAACGCCGCCCAGCTTTTTGACCTTTTTCTTCCTGAGTTCCGTCTCCAATGATTGCAACGCGAATCTGGCGCCCGTGAAGATCGAGAACCCGAGCGAGTCGCTTGTCGGGCTTGTAATCTGGCGAACCGCGGACGCATAGTCTTCCTGTTTTATTGCGCTGTCAAGGCTGTTCAGTGTATTTCGCATCGCAGTCAGGAGCTTCTGATGAGCTCGCAGATCCTTCACGTCACTTTCGTATTTCGTTTTTCCTTTAGCTAGCTCTTTTCTGGTAATGGTCAGGATCGATTGTCCGTGCTCGTCCGTATCGATCCGCATATTCTCCAGGTCTTCAGCCATGTTCCGTGTCTCTATGGTCAGGCTTTTCAGTTCGCGCCGACGATGCGCTACACTGTCATCCAGTGTCTCGTACCGTTTCAGCAACAGACTCACCGTCCCGTCAAGTTCCGTGAGCTGATAGGCGGTCGCACGCTTCCCAATCTCGTCTTGTAATTGTTGGAGGTCGGATTTCATACTTTCAATTTCAGCCAGAATCGTCTCCAACCGGATACTATCTTCCATAGAGACCCGAGATTCCACAGTGCCCTCAGGCAATGGCTGCTGGGCAGCGGCGGGAGTCGCCAGAACCGCCGTTGCGAGTGATAACAGGGCAATTGCCGGCAAAAGCGTCCTGGTGCTCATTTGATCCTCTCCGTGTTAGAGTGTGACATGGCAGTGGTTTGTTGGATGTTGTTATACTCCGTTGACGTAGACAACAACAATCGCGTCTACTGCATTTTCTGTCTGATTTTGCGTTCTTACCGTCGACTGGCAAGGGTTCCGTATCCAGTGGCAGTCATTTCTTTCTGAGCGTAGCGAAGAATCTCCCGTCAGTGCGATTGTACCGTCAACTCGTTGCAATGTGAATTGTCGCATCTTCCGGCCCTTATCCTGATCAACCCATCCACCCATGTAAGTTCCTGTTTCTGCATCAGGTACGCAAAAGGAGGCCGAAAGTTATCGGCCTCCTTCTTGTTTTTTTGGTAGCGGGGGCAGGATTTGAACCTGCGACCTTTGGGTTATGAGCCCAACGAGCTACCAGACTGCTCCACCCCGCGACCATTCATTTCCTATATAGGAGAATCTATCAAACCGGGACGTTTTGTCAAGCGATTTCTTGGGTTTTGTCCTGTTTGTTCCTGTCCGGTTCCTGTTTGACGATCCGAACCGTGGTAATGCGTTGGCCGACCACTTCCTCGACCCACAGGGTGAGGTTTTCAAAAACGAACGTCTCCTCGGGGCCCGGTACCCGACCCAGGTGGTTGTAGATGAACCCCCCGAGGGTCTCGTATCCGTCGCGAGGAAGCTCTATGTTCAGGATCAGGTTGAGATCGTCTATATCGAGCCGTGCGTCGGCAACCAGCACGTGCCCGTCTTCGTCCCAGTGGAACAACTGCTCTTCCTCGTCGTACTCGTCGTGGATCTCGCCGACGATCTCTTCAATGAGATCCTCGAGCGTGACCAGCCCGGAAGTGCCGCCGAATTCGTTGATGACAATCGCCATGTGTACTTTGTTGGTTTTGAACTCTCGCATCAACTCAGCGATTTTCTTGTTTTCAGGCGCGAAATACGGTTTTCGCATGGCGTTCTCGGGCGTCCAGGCTTGTCCCGTGCTTAGAAGCTCGAGCAGGTCCTTGGCGTACACTACGCCTTCGATATGGTCCACGCGTTCGCGGTATATGGGAATGCGGGAATGCCGTTTCTCCTGAATCAGGGCCAGGATTTCCTCCGGTTTGGAGGAGACCTCCCCGCACACCATGTCAATACGCGGCACCATCACTTCCTTTACGGTCGTATCGCCGAACTCGAATATGCCGGCGATCATGTCCCGCTCTTCCTCTTCAATAGTGCCTTCCTCGGTTTCGGTTTCCACGATCTGCCGCAACTCTTCCTCCTTGATCGCCCTCGTATCGGTTTCACTGACAAAAATACTCCGTGTTTTCAGCAGGAGCAGCGCCGGGGTCAGTAGCAGCAGATACAGAGGATAGTAAATGGCAATCAGGTGCGGCAGGGGCCGGTCGGAACCCTCTTCGCGCTTGTAGAAGGAGATTGCATTGGCGATCAGCAGAGAGAAGAGTACGAACGCGGCGATGCTCAGAAGGTCCCGGAGTAGCGGCCATGCGAATTCGTGCAATCCGAATCCGGCGAGGAATGCGAACGCAAGCGCACCCAACGCGATGGACAGGGATTGTCCAAACGAGACCGTCATACCCAGGGCGTATCTTGTGCGGTACATCGACAGCAGGAGGTTCGCGCGTGGTACGGATTCGTCGCGGAGACGTTCAAGCGTCGCCCGTGATATGGTACTGCCGATTGCGCCCAGCCTGGCGATCAGCGCGGTAACCACCAGAGAACCCCCCGCGACGAGTGCGGCCAACCACTCGGAGTCATCCAAAATGCACTCACACTCCTTTCAGGTGTATGCCTGCTTGAAACCGGGCGATATACTCTCTCTCCCTGTTCCGCATCGAGGCCGTCGACCCGGTTGAGTCGTGTCGGTACCCCAGCAGATGCAGGACCCCGTGTATGGCGAGCGAGGCGATTTCATCGGACAGGCGCCTTGAGCCTTCGCGGGCCTGTAACGCAGCGCGATCCACGGAAATGTAGATTTCACCCAGATCTTCGCAATCCGGATGGACCGGATCAGCCAGATCGAAGGAAAGAACATCCGTCGGCTCCGATACGCCCTTGAACTGCCCGTTCAGACGACAAAGCGTCGCGTCGTCGGCCAGAACCAGTGTAACCGTTCCGATGGCGTCGTGTTCCTCGAGCACACTGTCGAGGAGGAATAAAAGGTCCGTCGGGTCACAGGCTTCGGGTAGCGGCGCTTCCTGCTCGATGCGGACCCGGGTCACAGAACTTCCTTCCTGCGCCCGGGTTGAACCCGCTTCCGTTCGTGCTGCCACGGATAGGCAACGCGGCTGTGCCAGGTGGCATCGAGAATCGGCAGAAATGCTTCCTGAATCCGGGTAAGGTCTCTGAGCGTGAGGTCGCACTCGTCCAACTCCCCGGCTGTAAATCTTGCTTTCACAAGTGTTTGAACCATCTTCCGGGTTTCTTCGGGGGTACTGGCATTGAGGCTGCGTCTTGCGGATTCAACCGCGTCGGCCAGGCTGACAATGCCGGCTTCCCGGGTCTGGGGCCTCGGTCCCGGGTACCGGAAGTCGGCGTCGCGAACCTCGTGCGGCGCGCTGCTTTCAAGGGCGCTCTTCTTGAAGCCTGCGATTTCGCTGGTACCGTGATGCTGGGATATCATGTCGATGATGACCCGCGGAAGCCCTTCCTCTTCGGCCATACTGATGCCGTCCTTCACGTGGGAGATCAGAATCAGGGCGCTCAGACGAGGCTGAAGTTCATCGTGCGGATTCACGCCTTTCTGGTTTTCGATGAAATAGTGGGGTCTGATCATCTTGCCGATGTCATGGTAATAACATCCAACCCGGGCCAGCAGGCCGTTGGCTCCGGTGGCTTCGGCGGCCGCCTCCGAAAGCCTCGCCATGATGATACTGTGACTGTACGTGCCGGGCGCCCGAATGGCCAGATTGCGCAATAATGGCCGGTTCAGGTCCGAAAGCTCGAGCAGCGTGTAGGCAGTGACCACGCTGAATGCGCTTTCGAAGATCGGCAGGAGGCCGATGGTGAGGACGGAGGATGCACAGGCCGTGAACGTGCCCAGAACCAGGTCCCACCTGACTTTCTGGAAGAATTCTCCGAAGCTGGAATAGCTGAACAACAGGATCGCTGTTGCCAGGGTTGAAAGCAGGTAGGCGCAGACCAGGAAGGCGATGGACCGGTAGAAGAAATCGCTCCGGCGATTGACCGGCCGCACGGAGTAAGCCCCGGCGGCACCCGTAACCAGGTAGATCAGGCCGAACGAAAGACTTCCCACGATGCTCGCACACAACGTGGCGCACACAAATGAAACGACCAGGCCGACTTCGGTATCGAAGAGTACGGTCGCCAGCATCACCGAAAGTGCGACGGGCACCAGCAAGGGTGTAACCGCGGACACCGTTGCGGCATATGAAGCGACCAGGCACGGCATGATGATCAGAATGCCGAAAAGGACGAGGTTGGACGTTGACGCGATGACCGTTGGACGCGACACCTGAAGAAACACGAACAGAATGGCAATTAGCAGGGCGCTGACCGCGGCCTGGGCCGCGACCTGGAGATGGTACAGATAGGGGACACGGTCGATTGCTCTGTTCATATGAATGGAAAGAGACCGCAACTGGTCCATGTGATCCGAGGTTACCCGGTCGTGCTTGTCGACGATGCGTTCGCCGCCAAGGACGGTTCCCTTGTACGGCGAGATCCTTGCCGCAGCCGCGTCTCTGCGCCGTTCCGTTTCTTCCACGTTGTATGTGAGATTGGGCGTTAGAAAGACGACGACAAGCTCGTATACGGACTTTATTTCCGCAGGCGTGCCCTGAGGAAACTGTCTGTCGATTTCATCCTGCAGGCTGCGCTCATACCATTCCAGGCCCCGGATGGGCTCTGACGTTATACGGCGCTCCCGGTCCCCCTCGACGAGGACCACCTCCCCGCGGTCGGAGCCTAGGATTTCAGAGTCCCGGTTCAGAACGCCGGCAGTGTAACTGGATACCAGCAATTCGCGGACGGTCGAACGAAGCCTTTCGAATCCGGTGGGGTAGTTGGCTGCCTGGTTGATCAGAAAGCGCAGGCTCACCTGGGACACCGAGCCGATTTCCGAGTGGGCCTGTTGGAGGTGATGAACGGCCGAATCCGGAACGGCCAGAATGCTCACCCGATTCAGATCTTCCAGGAATCCGTCGAGCGAGCGTTGCCGATCGGCCGACACCTCCGCATCAAGGATCACGACCGGAAGAACGTCGTCACGGGCCGCCTCCACTTCCCGGACGTATTCGGATTCGTTCTTGAGCACCTTGAAGTTTTCCGGCGCAATGACTTCATAGGGCGCGATTGTACCCTCACTGAAGGCGCCGTGTTCGAAGTCCGTTCTGGAAATCGGGAAAAAATACGTCAGCAGGGCAACCAGGGTCAACATGAGTCCGATGCGCAACAGAACCCTCGGGCGCAGCCGAAGCTTGCGCCGGGTTGGCGCACCTCGGTCGTCATTGGCTGCGTCCGATTCCACGAGTCCTGTGTACAGGAGCAGTTGTCGGAGACGACGCATCATAGAGCGGGTTACCCGGTTAATTTAGATATCATGCGCTTCAGCGCCGTTGTTCAGGTCGGGTCCATCCGCCGACCGGAGCCGTATTTCAGTCTCATACCGGTCGTACGCAGAGATGATCTTCCGGACCAGGGCGTGACGTACGACATCTTCCTCCGTGAATTGCACGAACCGCACGGCCTCGATATGCGAGAGAATCTGATGACCATGTACAAGTCCGGACACTTCGTCGGTTGGCAGGTCGATCTGAGTGACGTCGCCGTTGACAACCGCCTTGGAGTTGGCGCCCAACCGCGTGAGAAACATCTTCATCTGGCTGATGGTCGTATTCTGGGCTTCATCCAGAATGACGAACGCGTTGTTGAGCGTACGTCCCCGCATGAATGCCAGCGGTGCGATTTCCAGTGTCCGGTTTTCCAGCAGGTGTTGCATATGTTCGCCGGGAATCATGTCCCGCAGCGCGTCGTACAACGGGCGCAGATAGGGGTCGACCTTGTCCTGGATGTCGCCTGGCAGGAAGCCGAGGTTTTCTCCGGCCTCAACCGCGGGACGGGTCAGGATGATCCTCGACACTTCCTTGCGCTTCAGAGCCGCCGCGGCGCAGGCGACCGCGAGGTAGGTCTTGCCGGTCCCGGCAGGGCCGATTCCGAAGACGATGTCGAATTTCTCAATTCCGGTCACATATCGCCGTTGAGCGTCCGAACGGGGCCGAATTACGCATTTCTGTGTGACCAGTACGGTCATGTTCGCTTCGGAAGGCCCGTTGTGGTGATTCGTTTCCCCCGAATCGTCTGTCTGAACGGGCGCGTCGCCGCGCCGCAGGCACGAGACCATCTCCTCCAACAGTCCGGAAACATGCCGGACTTTGTACGCGGGGCCCGTGATCGTGACGGTTTCGCCGCGGGCGGTAACGTGGACGCCGTACCTGGCTTCGAGCGCCAGAAGGTTGACGTCGTTGTGCCCGTACAGTGTGAGGGGATCAACGCCCTGAATGGACAGCTGATGGGATAAGGTTGGATTTCTCAACAGGTCGGGTCTTTTCACAAATAAAAAAAGCCCTCGTTCCGGCCAGACTCCGGGAACGAGAGCTTTTCAGAAGCCTTATTCGTGGTGTGAGTCGCTTTCCATTTTTTGAGGACGCAGTTCTCCGCGGTTCGGAGCCGTGGGGTCCCGATATCTGTCAGTCTTCAGGTACGTCGATGACCTGCGCAGGGAAGATCAGGTTTGGATCCCTGATCTGCGATTTGTTAGCCCGATAAATGCGGTGCCATCTCGTCGGGTCGTTGTAGATCATGCCGGCAATACTTGTGAGCGTATGCCCCTGGAGGACCAGGTGCTGGCCTCTGTCTACGCCAAACGGAATCTGCAGCACCCAATCGGGGTAGATCAGATCCGGATGCCTGATCTTGTCGCGGTTTTCGAGATAGATGCGGGGCCAGAGGTAGGCGTTGTCGTATATATCCTCGCTCTTGGCGATGTTCCAGAGATTGTCGTTGCGAAGCACGGTGTAGTCCTTGATCTTCTTCGCGGGCATCCGCGCGGCGATTCTCTCAACCAGTTGCACGATGCTCTTGAGCTTCATGCTCGCTTTGGGAAGATGGCGGATCTTGTTCTGCTTGAGGCCCTCGACCTCTTCGGAGATTGAATCGAAGTGGTCACGCTGGTCGAAGAGATCGGCATCGGGAAGATTCATCAGGGCCCTCAACTGACCCTCGACACGATCCAGTGCGGCCATGTAGGCGTCGATGCAGGCCTGATCGGGGCAGCCGACCAGATCCAGGATCTCCTGCATGGTGCTTGCAATCCGGGCATCGACGTCGGCGATCTGCTGTGCGACCTTGTCGCCCGCGTCCTTGCACTCCTGTGTTTTCTGCTTGATTTCCTGAATCTCCTGCTGCACGCTTGCAAGCTGCATTTCATATTCTTCGTACGTCATTCCGTCCGACTGGGCAATGGCGGCCAGCGGAACGAGGGCTACTGCCAGCGCGGTGCAGACAAGCGAAAACCCGATGTGTTTACGATTCTTCACTGGAAACTCCTTTCCATTACGGATTCATGGCGTTCTGCACGGCGTCCCTATCGGCGGTCAGTCTTTGAAGTTCCTGTTTCTTCTCGGCCAGTGTGCGTTCCAGTTCAGCCCGCTTCTGCCGACAGGCATTCAGATCCGCTTCGGCCGCTCGCGCGTTGTTCCGCGCCTCCTCCAGCATCTGGAGGTCTTCTTCGGATGCCATGATATGACAGCCCGACAGAAGGGGCAGCAGGAACAGCGCCAGCACGACGCCAAATCCCGTAAAGCGATCCATCAAGTTGCGCTTTGCCATCGATGTCTCCTTGGGGACACGTGTTCATGCGTTGATGGGACGATGGTTTGACAGGCAAACCGAAAATGGCGACTGCGTTTAACGCTGCAAAAATACGCGCCAAATCACCGTCTGACGGGGCTACATTTATGCCACCAAATTACTACAAGAAAGGGCTGAAGTCAAGAAAAAAATCCACATGAACGCTTGCGGAAATACGCATATATCGGGTTCAGTGACGGGTCGATTCACCGCCCGCCAACCGGATTCCGAGTTCTTTCAACTGGTCCGCGTCGACTGCTGACGGAGCACCGTCCATCAAGGAGGCGGCATTGTTGGTTTTGGGAAAGGCGATCACGTCGCGGATGAAGTCCCGCCCCGCCATCAGTGCGACCAGGCGATCGTACCCGAAGGCGATTCCGCCGTGGGGAGGCGCGCCATACCGGAACGCATCGAGGAGAAAACCGAACTTTTCTTCCGCCTCAGGCGGAGAGATGTCCAGAAGGTCGAACATTTTTTCCTGAATTTCCCTTCGGTGGATACGAATGCTTCCTCCTGCAATTTCGTTCCCGTTCAGCACGAGGTCGTATGCCCGCGCCCGCACGCCTGCGGGGTCGGTTTCCATTTTTCCGATGTCCTCGTCCAGGGGCGAGGTGAACGGGTGGTGGCACGCCGCGTAGCGTTTCTCGCGCGGGTCCCATTCCACCAGGGGGAAATGCGTTACCCAGCCGAAGCTGAAACGATCGCGGTCCAGCAGATTCAGTTGATCCGCCAGTTTCAGACGAAGGTTGCCGAGTACCTCCGCCACAACCGTCGGCTGGTCGGCCGCGAACAGCAGCAGATCGCCTGGTTCGGCCTTGAGGGCGCGCTTCAGGAGGACTTGCGCCTGTTCAGGGAAGAATTTTACGATGGCTGATTCCAAACCGCCGTGGGTCACCCTGATCCACGCGAGTCCCCTGGCGCCGAATTCGCCGGCAAAGACGCCCAGATCGTCTATCTGTCTGCGCGAGAACGCGCCGCATCCCTTTGCGTTGATTCCGCGAACCTGGCCGCCGTCGGAAAGCACCCGTTTGAACACCTGAAAGTCGGAGGCTTCGGCCGCAGCCGCCAGGTCGACGATTTCAAAGCCGAATCGGGTGTCCGGCTTGTCGGATCCGTAGGTGTCGATCGCTTCCCTGTGGGTGAGGCGGGGAAAGGGGCGAGGCAGGTCGATATCCAGGATTGCCTTGAAGAGGCCGGCAGTGAGCCGCTCGGCCGCTTCCATAACGTCTTCTTCGTTCACGAATGACATCTCAATGTCGATTTGCGTGAATTCCGGCTGCCGGTCACCTCGCAGGTCTTCGTCCCTGAAGCAGCGCACGATTTGAAAATACCGGTCGAATCCTGCCACCATGATCAACTGCTTGTAGGTTTGCGGGGATTGTGGCAGCGCGTAGAAGTGCCCCGGGTTGATCCGGCTGGGCACCAGATAGTCACGCGCTCCTTCCGGCGTACTCTTCATCAGAAACGGGGTTTCGACCTCGATAAAGCCATCGTCCGAAAGGAATCTTCGCGTTGCCTGCGACAGGCGGTGCCGCAGCAGGATGTCGGCCTGCAGATCCGGACGGCGAAGGTCGAGGTAACGATGACGGAGCCGGATCTCTTCGTTGGCGTCCGACTCGGCTTCGATGAGAAACGGCGGCGTTTCCGACTCGTTCAGAATTCTCAGTTCCGACGCCTCGACGTCGATTTCGCCCGTGGGCAGGTTGGGGTTGGCCATGCCTTCCGGACGCGATTCCACCCTTCCTCTGATCGCCAGGACGAATTCATTCCGAATGGCTTCCGCCTTCAGGTGGATCCCGGGATTCAGATCGGGTCGAAACACGACCTGCGTCAGCCCGTCCCGATCGCGCAGGTCGGCAAAAATCACGCCGCCGTGATCCCTGCGTTTGGAGACCCACCCCATCAGGGTGACCTGTCTGCCTATATCGCGGACCCTCAGGTCGCCGCAGGAGTGCGTGCGTTTCCAGTCGCCAAGGGATTCGGCCATATTCAAAGGCTCCAAAAATTGTACGAGACGTTTCGAAGGCATGCCGGCGAGGCCCGGCCGCGCATCATGTTTTCAGCGTTACCGTGAATTTCCGATGTGTTCTGTGAGTCTGCAGGCGTTGTCCGACGGGAGGACGGTCTGTATGCCGGTTGCCAGATTTTTCAGCAGGACCGTCTGAGATCGGATTTCGTCGGGTCCGATGATCGCAACGAAGGGGATTCCTTTACGGTCAGCGTATTTCAGTTGCCTGTCAAGGCGCTGGCCGGGTCTCAGACCGAGCTCCACGGCGAGACCCTGTGACCTTGCCAGGCGCGCATATGCCGCGGCGTGTCCGGCTGTCTCTTCCGAAAAGACCGAAACCAGCAGGTCCGCGATCGACGTCGTTATGTGATCGAGCAGATGAGATTCTTTCAGCAGTTCGGTAATTGCCATGTCGCCAACCGCGAAACCGACGCCCGGTACCGGCTTTCTGCCACCGACCTGCACGGTCAGATTGTCGTATCTCCCGCCCCCGTACAGGGCGCGTCTGAGTGATCCCTTCGCCCAGGCTTCGAAGACGATGCCGGTGTAATAGTCGAATCCGCGCACGATCTTGGGGTCGGGTTCCACATAGTCCGAGACATCGTTCATTTCAAGCAGCCGGAGGATGCGTTCGAGCCGGGGTGAAAACCCCGGATCTCTGTTTTCCAGCGTCTCGACAAGTTCGTCGATCTGCTTTGAACCAAGACCGACCTGGGCAAGCCCGCTGCTGAATTTCTCCCAGGGCATCCTGTCGATCCGGTCGACGATGGCGAAAAGGGGCCGGATCTGCCCGGCGTGAAGACCGAGGGACCCGATCAGGTGGGATTCGAGGCCCTCGCGATCGTTGAGCCTTACGGTCACCTGATCGGGAGACAATCCGAAGGTCCTCAATAGTTCACAGGCGATCGTGACGATTTCGACGTCGGCATGCAGCGTATCGCTTCCGAGCAGGTCGATGTTCCACTGAAAGAAGGATCTTCCCCTGCCGCGTTGCGGGCGTTCGTACCGATAGAATCGACCGAAGGATTGCCAGCGCAAAGGAAAGACCAGCCGATCTTCCCGCGCCGCCACCATGCGCGCCAGCGTCGGCGTAAGTTCCGGACGAAGGACCAGGGGCTTTTCGTCGCGTCCGGACAGCATGAACGTCTGCCGGCCCACGATTTCCTCGCTGGTCTTGCCCAGGTAGAGGTCCAGGTGCTCCAGGATGGGACCCTCGTATTCCTGGTAGCCGAAGCCGGCGCCAAGCCCGATGCATGTTTTGCCCAGCCACTTTTGCAGGGCCCAGTCTTCAGGGTAGAAATCCCTGACGCCCTTGACGCGGGGGATGAGGTCTGTCGCCATTGTCTTCCGGATTCTGTTGGGTAAGCCCTTGATTTTCAGCCAAATCGACAAACATACACACAAGTCGACCCGATGTCAAGATTTATCAGATTTCCGGCCGGAATGCGGATTCGAGATGCCGGATTCGAGGCGAACCGCCGCGGTAGTGGACGGCGACCACGTCGAAACGGGGCGCCAGGCCGTGTGAAGGGTGGCGTTGAAGATACGCCCTGGCGACACGTACGATCTGGCGCTGTTTTTCAGGCGTCACGCGGATTTCGGGCGGGCCGAAGCCCTCTGATGCGCGGGTCTTCACTTCGACAAACGCGATCGTATGATCGTTAGATACGATCAGATCGACTTCTCCTCCAGCCGCCCGATAATTTCGACGGAGAATCCGGTACCCCGTTCTTGCGAGAGTGGCCGCGGCAGCGTTCTCCCCCCTCCTGCCGGTCCGGAAAAGTTGAGATTGCACGTTCACCACGCGAGGCGCACGTCCATCCTTTCCCGCTACGCCTCCGGTTGATCCGGCCGATTCCAACACGCTCCCGGATTGGGTGTCGTACCGGACTCCTCTAAAGGAAAGCCGGTGGATCCGGCACGGGCCGTGAACGCGGAGGGCCCGCCGGTGGTCCGCGCTTCCATACCCCTTGTGGTCTGCGAAACCGTATTCCGGAAATTCGCTGTGGAAGACAGCCATCTTGCGGTCTCTTGTCACTTTGGCGAGTATGGATGCGGCCGCAATGGATAGCGAAGCGGCATCGCCGTCGATCACGGCGGATTCGGGAAAGGGACTCCCCGGCACCCCGGGGCCGTCCACAAGAACGCGGTCGGGCGGGACGCCAAGCCGTCTGATCGCGCGGCGCATGGCGAGATAGGTGGCCTGCAGGATATTGATGCGGTCGATTTCCGCCGCGGACGCTTCACCGATGCCGTGGGCGACCGCGGTTTCGGTGATCCGCTCGTAGAGTCCCGACCGCCTCTGGGCTGTGAGCACTTTGGAGTCGTTCAGGCCGGGGATCAATGCCTCCCGCGGAAGGATCACCGCAGCGGCCACCACGGGGCCTGCCAGGGGCCCGCGACCTGCTTCGTCCACACCGGCGATGCGGTGAAGGCCCCGCGCATGCAGTCGTTTTTCCAGAGCCCGCATTTTTTCCAGCCGTGCGCGTTCCGCCGCGACGGATTTACGGCGGCGACGCTCCCTGAGGGCCAGGAGGCGCACCCCGGCGCGAGGATCGGCATCCAGTAAATCCAGGAGGACCGCGTCGATATCCTCGGGACGACGCAGGAGATCGCGAATCCGGGAGATGGTCAGGCTGGAAACGTCCACAGGGGCGAAGATCCGGGAGGCGGTCGAGAAAGAACGAAGCTATTCTCACGCGAGTTTTATCATGAACGAACGCCTGAAGACAGGCCAGAGGCGTTCCACCGTTAAATCATGTCCGAACACGCGTGAACATGCAAGTGAAAGCGGCCTGCCCTTCGGCGGCGGCAGGAAGAGTCAAAAGTAACTCGCGACCGGATCGGGAGGTTTTTCACTGCGCGCGGCCACTTTACACGCGGAAACATCCTCGGAACGCGAGTTCATCGTTCCATTTGGCGAGAGTTGGAAACCCGGGTTATTATATATATATTAAGCGGCCTTGCGGCCGGTTTCGATCGCAAAAATTCCCGCATACAGGGTGGGAGATTGAACGGTGGAACCACGTTCGAAATCTGAAAACTTCCGAAAATTGCTGCAATTCGTCCGACCCTACGCACCGCGACTCGCGACTGCGCTGGGCCTGATCGTTCTGTTGGCCCTCCTTGAAATGGCGCCGCCGCTGATTACCATGTATGTCGTCGACGAGATTATCGTGGTGGGCAGATGGGAAATGCTGGAGGCGGCGCTGGCGCTGCTGATCCTCGTACCGGTACTCGCCGCCGGACTGCGGGTGTTGAATGCATTTACGTTTTCTTATGTATCCAGCCGCCTGATCATGAAGGTCCGGCTGACGTTATATGAACACATTTTCAAGCTCTCCCTGGGATACCATGACGAAATGGGCACAGGCAAAGTCATGTCGCGGATGATGGGAGACGTTGCAACGGTGAGGCAGATGGTCTCCATGCAGATGCTGCGCGTGATTACCGATTTCGTATCGGTCGTCGCAGCCGTGGGGATCTGCTACGGGCTGAACTGGAAACTGGCGCTGCTGATGACCGTTCTGATTCCCCTGTATCTGGTCAATTACAGGATATTCGTAGGACCCATACGTGCAACGAGCCGGCGGTGGCGGCGGCAGATGGACGATGTATCCGTGGGGCTGCAGGAGCGTCTGAGCGGCGCGAGGCTGGTCAAGGCCTACGGTCGGGAAAGACGCGAGGACCGTGCGTTCGCGGCGGAAACCAGGGAGGGGCTTTCGTACGCGATGCAGACGCAGACGCACCGGGCGTCGGCCAGCGCGGGCTTCTGGGTGGTCTCGGGGCTGCGCAATACCCTGATCTTCTGCCTGGGCTGTTATTTCGTTATCCAGGGGGAAATGACGTACGGCGCCGTTATGGCGTTCCTCTCGTACGCGATGCGCGTATTCCAGCCGATATTGAATCTGATGAACGTCGGGATTCGATTCGAACAGATGATGGTATCCGTGGACCGGATCTACGAGGTGCTGGACCATCCGGTTGACGTCCGGGACGCGTCTCTGGCGGTCGATCTTCCCCCGTTGCGCGGGCACGTCGTTTTCGACGGCGTCTGGTTCGAGTACAATACCGGCGAACCCGTATTGAAGAATATCTGCCTCGACGTGCACCCCGGTCAGATGGTTGCGCTGGTGGGGCACACGGGATGCGGAAAGTCTACGCTGACCAGCCTGCTGATGCGCTATTACGACGTTTCTGAAGGCGCTATTGCGGTGGACGGGTACGATATTCGCGACGTCCGGATGACGTCCCTCCGGAAACAGGTGGGGCAGGTGCTGCAGGACTCGGTACTTTTCAACACGACGTTGCGCGAGAATCTCTTATACGGAAATTCCGGGGCATCGGAACGGCAGATCGTAGAAGCCGCAAAGGTTGGCGAAATCCACGAATTCGCCATGCGAACACGGGACGGATACGACTCCAGGGTGGGAGACGGCGGCATCAGGCTTTCGGTGGGAGAAAAGCAGCGACTGGCCATTGCCAGGGCGGTGCTGACCGATCCGGCAATAATGATTCTGGATGAGGCCACGTCGGCGCTGGATTCGCTCTCCGAGGCCCTGATACAGAGCGCGATGGCCAACGTACTGAAAGGACGGACGTCCTTCGTTATCGCCCACCGGCTGTCAACCGTCGTAAATGCCGATCTTATCCTGGTCATGGACCAGGGTGAAATCATCGAACGCGGAAACCACAAGTCATTGATGAAAATCCCGAACGGGAAATACAGAGACCTCATCAACCAGCAGTTCGCCGGCAAACCGGCAATGGAAGAGGCGGGTTGAGAAACGACGTGGTCGGAAGCAGCCGGATGCGGCAACTCAGGCGCGATTCATGAACTCCAATTTCTCCAGATTCATCAGGACGTATGTACGGCCGTTCCGTTTTCGCGTTGTGCTGGTCATGGGCCTTGCAGGGATATCCGGATCGTATTTCTACGTTTTGGGATTCATCACCAAGACAACGATTGACGACGTCCTGCAGATCAGGCCCCTGGCGGAGGAAACGTCCAGCGGCAGGTCGAATGACGGGCCTCGGGCGGATTCGGCGGAAGACCGCGCGGCCCGGGACCCGGAGCGGGTTCTGCCGCACGGGTGGGACGTAGACCGCCCTGCGGCGACGAAGAGCCGCACCGAGAAAATCCAATGGCTCTGGGCGGTGTTTGCCCTGTACCTGACGGTACGTTTCGCATTCGCGGGGCTGACTTGGCTATATAACTACAACATTGCTTTTGTGGGCAATCGAATCGTGTACCGCGTGCGGCTCGATCTGCACCAGAAGGTGCAGAAGTTGCAAATGACGTTTTTCGACAGAAAGCAGACCGGCAAGATTATGTCGCGTATCCTGGATGACGTTCAATTGCTGGAAAGCGAGGTCACCACGACACTCGTCGAAGCGATCGGCCATATTTCCAAGATCGTGATAGGCATTGTGGTCCTGCTGCTGATAAACGTGGAACTCGCGGTGCTGGCGTTTTTGGCGCTGCCCCTTTACGCGATTACCTACAAGCTGTTCCAGCGGCCTGTTTCGGAGACGTTCGCCCGCATGCGAGAAGCGTATTCCGACACGTACGGAGTTCTGGAGGAACGGGTCCGCGGCATACGGGTGGTCTATTCGTTTGCGAAAGAACGGTACGAACGCAGGATGTTCTTCAAACGCCTGGTCACGATTTTCAGGCTTTCAATTCGCAATTCCATGTTGAACGCGAGTCTTCGTGCCGCCTGCGCGTCCATAAGCGCTATCGCCGTTGCGCTCATTCTATATTGGGGCGCGCTGATGGTTCGAAGGGGGGACCTGACGGTGGGCGAACTGATTTTCTTCAATATGTCGCTCTCCAGTCTGTTTATGCCGCTGGTGGCGCTTGCCAACGTGAATATGGTCTTCCGGCAGATGGCGGTCGTTGTCTCGAGGGTATTCGAAGTCCTCGACGAGGAGATTTCGATCCGCGACCGGCCCAACGCGATCCCGCTGAAACAGGTGCGGGGTCGAGTCATTTTCCGAAACGTCCGGTTCCAATACAGCGCCGTCGCGGGTGACGTAATAGAGGACTTGACCTTTTCAGTGCAGGCCGGCGCGTCGGTGGCGGTCGTGGGGCCTTCGGGCTCCGGCAAGAGTACGCTGTTAAGCCTGTTGCTGAGGCTGTACGAACCGACCGGGGGAAATATTCTGCTGGATGACTACGATCTTCGCGACGTCCGTCTTTCGAGCATCCGCCGGCACGTCAGCATGGTGCCGCAGGAGCCCGTGCTGTTTTCAGGTACGATCGCCCAGAATATCGTATACGGCCGGGACGGCGCAACGCCGGATCAGATTATGGAGGCTGCAGGGCGAGCGGAATTGCACGACTTCATCATGAGCCTGCCCGAAAAATACGAGTACATGGTCGAAGAAGGCGGCGGCAACCTGTCTGGCGGCCAGAAGCAGCGATTGGCGCTGGCCATGGCGTTATTGACCGACCCCGCCATTCTGATTCTCGATGACACGACGTCCGCCCTCGACGCCGGCACCGAGGCGCGGATTCAGGAGACCCTGGATCGGGTCATGGCGGGACGGACGACATTCGTCATCACGCACCGGATCTCAACGGCCGCCCGTGCGGAAAGGATTCTGGTACTCGACAGGGGACGAATGGCGGGATGGGGAACCCACGAAGAACTGCTGTCCCGCGGCGGGGTATACGGCAGGCTCTACGACGAGCAGCAGCAGCCGGAAGGCGCGTTTGCAGGCGGATCTGAACGCGGGATCACCGGCGACGTGACTTGACAGGACGTCCGGAACGTACTTATTCGTCTACCGTGTGGAGCTGACGGAGAATCGTCTCGTCTTCGCCGCTGAATTTCTTGATGCACAGATCGCAATCCGGACAGGTCCGGTTGTAGCAGTTCTTGTGCACCCGGATCGGGTATTGCCCCTGAAACGCTTCACAGCATCGTTGCGAGCAGAAGACGTACCGGTCCTGATAGCTGCCGAACGCGGCGTAGACGACGATGACGTCCTCTTCGGCCTGTATCAGGCTCTTTTCACACCAGCTGCAGATGCCGGCCTGCTCGCGCGCGCGCGCCGTGCGCTTTTTTTCAATTTCCTCGTCGGACCAGACGTATTCTATGTGCTGCACGTTATCTTTGGTGACTTTCGCACGTACCACGCCGTCCGTAATTCCCAGGATATAGTCGCCCTGGGTGTCGAACGTGGTGCCGCATTCGATATTATGCCCGGTTTTGAGGTGGATGATGGACTTGCCCTCTTCGGGCGAGATGAACGAAAACCATCCGCAGCCTGCGCAGACGCTGGTAAAGAGGAACTGCCGCGTCTTCTGGCCGCAGGCCGGGCAACGGCCTTCCTCCATCATCCGAATGTCCTGGAGTGTGGTTTTGGCGGCCTTCCTGACGGCGGCGTCGATCTCTTCCATCGTTTCGTCGAGGTCGTCCGAGTCGGTCTCGGAAAGCAGGTGCATGGCTTCTTCGACTTCTTCCGTCTGGCCCTCGATAACGATTTGTTTCTCGCGACTCGAAGCCGGGTTTTCTTCCTCGTCGCGCTTGAAGATCCCCTTTAACATAAGGCCTCACCCGAATTTAAAGCCCGCGTCACTTGAACTCGCAGGCGGATAGACGAACGCTGAATACCGCTGAAACGGGCCCTGATCCCGCGTTTGTTGCCTGCGAAGCGGCTTTTCAAAAAACACAAGACCCGACGTTGACAGGTCGGTTAAAATATAACGACGGACTGCCGATAAGTCAATTTCCCGGTCGAGAACAGATGTTTTCCAGGAATCAGAGGCGCCGCAGGTGAAAGCCGCCGTCGACCGGGATCGCCGCGCCTGTTGTAAAATCGAAATAACCCAGAGCCACGGCGGCTACGGCTTTCCCAACGTCGTCGGGCAGGCCCCAGCGCCGAATGGGCGTAAGGCCTTTCGCGATCCGCCGGTCGTAATTCTTCCTGACCGGGCCCGTCATATCCGTTCTGATGATGCCGGGCTGGATTTCGTTGACGGTGATTCCGTGTTCCGCCAATCTGACCGCGAAGAGCATTGTCATCATGCTGAGGCCCGCCTTGGAGACGCAATATTCGCCCCTGGACGTGGAGCCCGCGAAGGCTGAGATCGACGTGATGTTGACGATTCTGGCCTTCGGCACGATCCCGTTTCTGGTGAGTTGAATCATTTGCGTGGCTGCAAGCTGGGTCAGGAAGTAGGGGCCCTTGAGGTTGGTGTCCAGAACTTCATCGTAACTTTCGGGCGTCGTTTCGAGGATATCCGCACGGGCGCGCGGGGCGATGCCGGCGTTGTTCACGAGCAGGTCGATACGGCCGAACGCTTCCATCGTAAACTCGACCAGACGCCGGCTGTCCTCGCGAACCGCGACAGACGCGCCGCAGATGCGCGGCCGGCGATTTCTCTTTCGGATCTCGCCGGCAGTCTGCTTCGCGGCATCACGGTTTTTTTCGTAATTGACGACGATGTCATAACCGGCGTCGGCCAGACAAATTGCGATAGCCCGGCCGATCCCCCGGCTCGAACCCGTTACGAGTGCGACTGGCGCCATGGGTTTCATCCTGTCTATCGGCGCCGGACCACGTCGACGGGTCCGAGTCATCCGGCAGCCCCGGGCGTTTCCGCCCGTTCAACTGTTCTTTCGCCCCGCTGCGGGCAAAAACCTGCTTCGCAGTGAATGTCTTCGTTCGACACCCGGGGGCAGGTATGCGTTCGTCTCCACCTAAAGATAGGCATTTCCGGGCGGAGCTGCGGATAATTCGTGAATACTTCGGCAAGTGAGGTATGGTAAGACTACCACAAGGGAGGTACGCAATGGGAGATCACATATCGGGACGCGTCGCGGGTCAGGGCGCCATTGTAACGGGAGCGGCATCGGGAATCGGCGAGAGTACGGCGACCCTTCTGGCTGCGGAAGGCGCCCGCGTAGCCGTGGCGGACGTCGACGTGACGGGCGGTTTGCAGACCGTGGACAGCATTGAAGCCAACGGTGGAGAGGCGGTTTTTGTCGAAGCCGACGTGAGTGAGGCACGGCAGGTGCGCCGGATGGTCGCGCGGACGGTGGAAGCGTTCGGCAGGCTGGATATTCTCCACAACAACGCGATCTGGTATCGCAATGCGCCGGCCACGGAACTGGAAGAATCCGTGTGGGACAGGACGTTGAACACGGGGCTGAAAGCGATCTACCTGGCCGCCAAGTACGCGATACCGGCAATGTTGAAGACCGGTGGCGGGTCGATCGTCAACACGGGTTCGGTGCACTCGCTGGTCGGGTTCGAGACCAACACCGCCTACGATGCCGCCAAGGCCGGCGTGCTGGGCATTACACGGGTCCTGGCGCTGGATTACGGGCCCTCAATCCGCGTAAATGCCGTGCTTCCCGGCGCAATTCAGACGCCGCTCTGGGACCGGGTTGAAGTCTCCGCCGATGAACGGCGCAGGTTGGCCGAAATGGTGCCGGCGAAACGGGTTGGCACGCCGGCCGACATCGCGTCCGCCGTACTCTTCCTGGCTTCCGACGAGGCGTCGTTTATCACCGGCACGTCGCTCGTCGTGGATGGCGGACTGCTGGCGCGTACAATGTAACCGGAAAACCCGCCGCGTTGACGATGCAATACGCCGGACGATACGGATCAATCCGCTCGTGAGTTCCGCAGCCTGTTTGTCGCAGGGCCGTCAATTTCAAGCGTGCAGGGCCTGATTACAACGCCGTACTCCGCTTCCGCGACCTCACTCGGATAATAGCCCCGCCTTACGTCTTCCAGGACGGCTTCCGCCGATCGCAGGATGGGAGCACCGTATCCGCCGCCGCCCGGGGTTTCGAGCCGCAGGCGGTCGCCTTCGATCATATGGATGCCCTCGTCCTTCGTGATGTGGGGTGGGCGGTAAGGTTTGCCGCGCAGCGTAAACGTATGTTCGGCATTCCTGCCCGGCTTGCCGCCGAGTACGCCGAAGGGACGGAACCGACCCCGGTCTCCGAGAAGGGAGGCGCTGGCCTCGCCGCGTCTGAGCACGAATTCGAGTACCACGCCGAATCCGCCCCTGCGGCGCCCGGGCCCGCCGGAGTCCTCGCGGAGGGCGTAGGATTCGAAGAGTACGGGGTACCGGGATTCGAAGATCTCCAACGCCTGCGTGCGGGCGACGGCGATGGTGGGATTGCCGTTGGTGAGCCCGTCCGTCCGGTAGTTTCCGCCGTAGCCTCCGCCAATAAAGGAATAGAATACGAAATATCCCCCTTCCGGATCGTCGCCGCCCACGGAGAGATTGGTGACGGTTCCCATGGGACCGGCGTAGCAGCGGTCCGGTACGGCCTGGCTCATTGCGCCCAGTACCGCGTCGATCATTCGCTGACAGACTTCCGCCGCGCAGCCGGACACGGGACGCGGCGGCAGGGCGTGCAGAAAGGTGGTGGACGGAATATTGAAGGAAAAGGGTTTGAAACAGCCTCTGTTGATGGGTACATCCGGGAAGAAGTGCTTGAACGCGATGAAAACGCCTGCCATTGTCGTACTCAATACGCTGTTGAGAGGACCGCGGCACGCCGGGCTGCTGTCCGAGAGGTCGATGTGAACGCTGTCGCCGTCAACTGTCATTTCGAGACGGATATGCAACGGCTTCCAATCCACGCCGTCGCTGTCCATGTATTCGTCAAAGGCGTAACGACCATCCGGAATGGCGGCAATGTGTTTCCGCATCATCTTCTCGGAACGGTGCTCCAGTTCGCTGACGACCTCGAATACGGTCGCTTCGCCGTAACGGTCCAATAATGCCGTCAGCCGATCGGCGCCGAGGTTCAGCGATGCCACCTGAGCGATGATGTCCCCCTGTCGTTCGCCGGGTACGCGAACGTTGTGCAGGATGACGTCGACCACTTCCTGATTGAGCCTGCCCTCGTCCATGAGCTTGAGCGGAGGCAGCCGCAATCCTTCCTGAAATACCTCTGTGGCCTTCGAAGAGAACCCGCCTGGAACCCGGCCGCCGATGTCAGGCCAGTGCCCGCTGTTGGCCAGGTAAAACGCGAGCCTGTTTCCATAGAAGAATGGTCTGATCAGCTTTACGTCCATCAGGTGCGTGCCGCCCAGGTAGGGGTCGTTGACGATATATATGTCGCCCTCGGCGGGCTCATCGAAATGGGCGATGGTTGAATGCACGGTGTGTTGCATCACGCAGATAAAATTGGGCAGGCCGCGAGGCCCCTGAACGATGACCGCTCCGTCGTTTGCGGCATAGATGCCACTGGCCCGGTCGAATCCGTCGGAAATCACCGGAGAAAAAGCCATGCGTTCGAGCGTGGCATCCATCTCGTCGGCGATCTGCTCCAGGCTGCCGCGGATAACGGCCAGAATGATCGGATCCATTGCGAAATTGCCCCTCGTTGCGGATGAATCTTCTCCCCTCAGACTTCGGCGCGGCCTCTGTTCGCCCGTCGGGTTGACTCGACCAGGAAGGTGCCGCCGTCCAAAACGCTGGCGCGGAGGAAAGGGTCCAGCCAGACGGTCGTATCGGACTGTTCGATGACGGCCGGCCCGGAGACTTCCGAACCCCAGGGGATTCTGGATCGCTCGTAAGTCGGACACGGAACGAACGCGTCGTCGATCCAAACGTCCCGGCGGCCTTTGAACGCCTGATCCAGCGTTGTTTCCGGCGGGGCCAGCAATGAGCTCAAAGGACGGTGTTTTCTCACCCCGATAATGGTGGTCCGCAGGTTCAGCAATCGAACGGGAATACCGTCGAGCAGTGCATCCAGGCCGCCGAAACCGCGATGAGCGCTTCCGTAACGCCGAAGGTACGACGCTCTGAACCGCGTCGCGATGCCTTCAGGGCTGGTGTCGTCATCCGTCAACGGAGTACGGATGACGTGGGTCTGACCTTCGTACGCGATGTCAGCTTCGCGGAGCAGATGGATATGGCCGAGAGGGACGTCGACCTGCCTGAGGAACGCATTTCCGCGCGACCGGTCGTCGTCGAAGATACGCCGGATTTCAGTCGCGTCCAGTTCGTCGAGGCGGCGATTGACCATCGTCACGTAGTCGCGTTTCACGTCCGCGATCGCGCAGCCCCAGGCGGATGCGATACCGGGTTGATACGGGACGAGACCCCTGGGGATACCGAGTTCATTCATCAGAAACCCCACCATGAGAGGTCCGCTACCGCCAAAGGCGAAGAGGGTGAAGTCAACGGGGTCCCGGCCGCGGTCGATAGAAATCCGGCGCAGGCTGCCCGCAATACGGTTATTGGATACGGCGACGACAGCGTGCCCGGCTTCCGCGGCTGAAAGTCCGAGCGGAACGGCGACGTGCTTCTCCAGCGCAACCCTGGCCTTCGGCAGGTCAAAGGAGAATCCCGCCCGTCCTCCGATGGGGTATTCCGGGTTGATTCGACCCAGCGAAAGATTCGCATCGGTAAGCGTCGGCAGATGCCCGCCTCGTCCGTACCCCGCCGGACCCGGGTCCGCGCCGGCGCTCTCCGGGCCGACCTTGAGGATGCCGCCTTCGTCGATGCGCGCGATGCTGCCGCCGCCGGCGCCAACGGTCTGGATGTCGATCATGGATAGCAGGACCGGGATGCCGAAATCGAGCTCTGTTCCGTGAGCCTGCACCGGAATGCCATCCGTGACCAGAGAGACGTCCAGACTCGTCCCGCCCATATCGTAGGCAATGAGACTTCGAACTTCGTTTTCCGCGGCGATCGCCGTCGCCGCGATTACGCCCGCCGCCGGCCCGGACAATACGGTCTGAACGGCGTATCTGCCTGCCTCGTCGGCAGGTATCATGCCTCCGTTGGATTGCATGACCAGCAGATTTGCGCGGTATCCCCTGCGCTTCAGGCTGCGTTCCAGGTTGGCCAGATACCGGCTGACAACGGGTTGGACGTACGCGTTCACGACGGCCGTGCTGGTTCGCTCGAATTCACGAATCAGAGGAAGGACCTCCGCGGAAGCGACAACGTAGATTCCCGGGAAGCGATTCTCGATAAGTGATTTTGCCTTGCGTTCGTGGATCGGATTGGCGTACGCGTTCATGAACGAGACGACGATGGCATCGACGCGTTCCGCCGCGAGCTTCTCCGCGCACGAGACGACAGCGTCTTCGTCAAGCGGGACAAGCACTTCGCCCTCGGCCGAGATACGCTCGGCGACTTCCAGGCGGCGGTCGCGCGGAACCAGGGGTTCATAGGTTCCGGTAAGCCCGTAGAGATGAGGGCGGTCGCGCCGCCGGAGCTCGAGGATATCCCGGAACCCCCGGGTGGCGATCAGTCCGCATCGTCCGCCCTTGCGTTCGAGAACGGCGTTCGTTGCCACGGTGGTACCGTGGATAACGAGTTCGATTCCCCGGTCCGCGTGCCCGAGCGCGTCGATCCCGTCGATCAATCCCTGCGATGGATCGCCAGGGGTCGTTGGTACTTTCCTGACGTCCAGGGACGGCGCTGAATCATCCAGAACCAGGATGTCCGTAAAGGTGCCCCCTATGTCGACCCCGATGAATCTGGACATGGCTACATCCGGGAGAAGCGTCGAGAGTTGGATGTTGGACGACAGTCAGAACTTAGACGTTCCTCTGACGCGCGTCAACTCAAAAAACAGATAACGGGGGCTTTTCCGGCGTGCGGCGTCGTACGAAATCCGGACACGAGCCGGAGGACGAGGGTGCGCCCGTTCAATCTTGACCGGACGGGGCACTTCCCTTAGATTTGAGAGGATTTATACCGGAGTCGACGTCATATTTCGCAAGCCGCGGAAATACCCGATGCCAAGAGGCCGATGTCATTTTGCATTGATGGCAGCACTGCACGAACGATTCCGGGATGAATGTCCCGAGGCGGCGGCGTTCGCGGATGCGCACACGCCCGACCTGCTTGCCGGCACGTGCGCGCCGGACGGACTGCGTTTTGTGGGCAATAGGGGTAAATTCGCCACGCATTTCTATTCAGACGACCGCCGTGAGACGTGGGGGCGGTCGGTTTCGGGGCTGTTCGGCGCCCACCCCGACCTGGCCGACCCGGGACGGCTTTCCGGTGCGGATGTCGCCGTAATGCTCGGGTACATTTCTCACCTGACGGCGGACGAGGCGTTCCGGGACGAAGTCACCGTCCACGTCTACGGCATCGAAGACTGGCGACCGATTGTAATGGGTCTGTGGTCCATGGTGGACGGATTCAGCATCGGCAATGCCCGTTACTTGACCGAGGTCCACCGTTTCGGACGCGACGACAGCGTTGGCTTTATCGACTGCAGGGTTGTGGGCGAATACCTCGATCTGGTCAAGCCCTGGGCGCTCGAGGACGACCCCTGGGAACTGGAGCGCATATTTCTCAGGTTACGGCGCTGCGACACACCGGAAGACGAGGCGCGGCGCACCTGGGAGCGGAACGTCGCGACCGCCGCGCCGTTTCTGGATGAAGACCGGCGGATGCGGTTCTGCCGGGCGGCCGTGGACGGGGGCATGGCGGAAACCCTTCGATACCTGAGTGGAGACTACGCATCACAGGAAAGGGGCGACTGATGGCTACGTACCGCGTGGGCGTGATCGGATGCAGTGGCATTGGCGTACAACATGCATCGGGCATTCTGGGTCTGGGGAATGCCACCCTGGCGGCGGCGTGCGACCTGGAGGAGTCGACACTGAACGAATTCAGGGACCGGTGGCAATCCGAATGGCCGGATCTCAAACCCTACCCGGATCACCGTGAAATGCTGGCAAGAGAGGACCTTGACATTGTAACCGTGGCCACGTCCGACCACCGGCACGCGGACCTGGTCGTGGATGCGGCCACCGCGGGCGTCAGGGGGATCTTTTGCGAAAAGCCCCTTGCGACCAATCTGGCGGACGCGGACCGGATGGTGGACGCCGCTGAACGCAACGGCGCAATTCTCTCCGTCGATCACACGAGGCGCTTCCAGCCGTTATGGCGCCATATCAAGGAGCAGATTGTCGACGGTGGAGAAATCGGAGCCGTACAGTACATCGTGGGGGCGCTGAACGGACGGCGTTCGATGCTGTTCAGAAACGGTACCCACCTGGTGGATTCGATCTGTTACTTTGCGGATTCCGAGCCGGATTGGGTGTTCGCGGAGCTGGAAGCAGGCTATGAGGACTACACGGAGTACAGGGGCGATGGCGGCCACGACCCCGCTACCGAGCCGTCGGCAAGCGGATACGTCCATTTCGCCAATGGCGTGAGGGGGTTTTTCGCGGGCGGATCAAAAGTCTCCGCGGGCCCGAAGTTCAATTGCGAAATCGTGGGCACAACAGGGTACGTCGAGATCGGCCGCGACAACGCCCTGCTCGTTCGCGGCAACGAACGGGAATCGATCCATGCGCCCGATTGGCCCGTCAGCGGCATTCCCGCCGGAGTCCGGGAACTGGTGCGCCTGGTCAATGAAGGCGGCCAGCCGGTTTCGCCTGCAAAGGACGCGCACCGGGTCGTTGAGATCCTGGTTGGATTCCTGGAATCGCAACGGCTGGGAAATGCCAGGGTGGATCTCCCGATTCCCCTTGAGCGCAGGGGGTTATCAGCCCGTTGAAAAAGCCCATCCGGGCTACGGCCGGCCCTTGCGGTCGAAATACTGCGTTGCTCGGCCTCGCCTGCAGAGCGACTTTATCAACGGACTGTTATAGCGGAGGGAGGCACCCCGAAGCCTCGATATCACTTGCCCGGTCGCCCGAAAGACCCTATTTTAGTCAGTTTCGTCAGATTGCGAACTCGCGGTAAGTCGCGCGCCGGCGGGACGCGCTACATCAACAGGAGAGGAGATTCCGGTCATGTTGAACTTTGAGCATACGGCATTTCTCGTTGAGGATGCAAAGGCCGTAGCCGATTGGTGGTGCGAGCATCTGGGCATGGAAGTGGTCCGTTACGGGGGTCCACCTTCTCACATGACCTTTCTCAGAGACGCCTCCGGTAAAACCATGTTTGAAATCTACGAAAAGGATACGCTGAAGACCCCCGACTACGCTTCGATGCATGTTTCGGTTCTCCATTTCGCGTTCTACACGGATGACATCGAACGTGAACGCGACCGGCTGATTGCCGCGGGGGCGTCGGTCGTTGACGACGTGTATGCGACGGATGTTGGCGACCAGCTGGCGATGTTGCGCGACCCGTGGGGTGTCGCCATCCAGGTCCTGAAGCGGAAGGATCCAATGGTATGAGGACAATCCGGATGCGAAGGACGCCCGGGGGGCCCGCCCGGGTTGCATTGGAGAGGCCATGCCGGTCATAGACGTTGAATCGCTCGAACAGGTCTGTGCAAGAATTATGAAAGGGGCGGGGTTATCCGGCGCGGAGGCGCACAGGATCTCCCGTTCGCTCGTTCTCTCGAATCTCATGGGGCACGATTCCCATGGCGTGATCAGGCTTCCCCAGTACGTGCAGGCGCTGGAGGACGGCATCGTAAAGGGCGGACGCGACATTCGCGTTGTCCGCGAGGCGGACGCATCGGCGGTGGTCGACGGGCGGTGGGGCTTCGGGCAGACCGTCTGCGCGCAGGCCATGGAACTGGCAATCCGAAAGGCACGGGAAAGATCCGTCGCCGCGGTGGAGCTGTTCAACAGCAGCCATATCGGTCGCCTTGGGGAATACGTGGAGCAGGCTGCTGAAAGCGGCATGGTCGGTGTTGTCATGTGCAACAACCACGGTGGCGGCCGCCTGCTTTCGCCATTCGGCGGGATCGACGCGCGGATGTCGCCAAATCCCGTCGCCGTGGGCGTTCCTACGGGTGGAGACTTTCCGATCGTCGTGGATATGACAACCAGCGTGGTTGCTGAAGGCAAGATCCGCGTGAAGCGCAACCGTGGCGAGCCCCTGCCGAAGGATTGGGCGATAGACGCGCAGGGCAGAACCGTGGAACGGCCTGAAGACTTCTACGGTCCGCCGCGAGGGGCGATTCTGCCGTTCGGCGGGATTGCGGCGCACAAGGGTTATGCGCTCGCTGTCGTCATCGACATTCTGTCCGGCGCCCTGGGCGGCGGCGGATGCAGCCGCGCCGGAGCGCCGTCCGGTGGAAACGGCGTGTTTCTGATGGCGATCGATATCCAGGCGTTTACGCCGCCGGAGCGATTCCGGGACGAAGTGGACGGCTTCGTCGGCTATTTGAAGGATTCAAGGCTGATGCCGGGGTTCGACCGCATCCACCTGCCAGGTGAAATCGAATTCCGGCTTCGACGAAAACGTGAGAAAGACGGCGTATTCGTGGATGACGAAACCTGGCGTCAGATCTGCGATACGGGCGACGGAACGGGAGCGGCCGTCCAGCGTGAGACGGCCAATGATTCGTAACTGAACGGGAGAGGATACCGATGGCGAACATCAGGATTACGCTGCTGGGACACGCGTCCTTCCGCCTGGAACCGGATACCGGTGAGGTGGTTTATTTCGACCCGTGGCTGAACAACAACCCCACGACCGAAATGGGTGTGCCAGACATTACGCACGCCGACGTGGTGATCGCGACCCATGGGCACGACGATCATATCGGCGATTCGTTTGAAATCTGCAGAAGGACGGGGGCCGTATTTGCGGGCAGCTACGAGCTTTGTCAGACCGCGGAGAAACACGGTCTGCCGTTGGGGGATCGGGCGCGGCCGGTGAATCCGGGGGGCACGATCGAGGTGGGAGGCGTGCGCATTACCGCAACCCAGGCATTCCATTCGGTGTCGATGTCGCCGAATCTGGCGCTGGACGACGCACCGGAAGGTCATTACTTCCGGCCCGACGGGGGCGTCTGCGGCATCGTGATGCAGTTTTCAAACGGGATTTCCGTCTACAATACGTCGGATACTTCGCTGTTCAGCGATATGCAGCTGATCAGCCAGATGTATGGGCCTCAGGTGGCCATTCTTCCGGTTGGCGGGTTGTTTACGATGGGTGTCCGCGAGGCGGCCCGGGCCGCGAGTCTGATTCGCCCGGATGTCGTCATTCCTTGCCACTACGGTGATGCGGTGGGTCAGCCGGCCGATATCGACGCGTTTTCGGATATGGTCGGTTTCCTGTCTCCCAATACGAACGTCGCGAAGCTCGAACCCGGACAATCCGTGACGTACGCGTCGGCCAGCTTTGAGGTCACGTAGATTTCGCCGGCTGGTCGGCCTCATCGTCGCGGCAGGACGAATGAACGTCAGCGAAGTACCGGACGAGGAAGCTGTTTCGGATTTTGCGAAGATGGCGCCGCAGGATTGCGTGCTGCACACGGGACCGAATCGGAGACGGCGCGAAGGCTGAGAAACAGGGAGGTTCGTTTGGCGCAGGATCTGACCAACGCGGTTGTATCTCAAAAGATCGAACTCGCCCCCGAGTTGATCATATTACAGGTGAGGGCGGACGGATGGGAGCTTCCCGAGTTCGAGCCCGGGCAATTCGCCGTCCTGGGCCTTCCCGGCAGGGCACCGAGGAGCGAAGGTTCCGACCTTGAAGAAGACACCCCCGATCCGAAGCGGCTGATACGAAGAGCCTATTCGATCGCTTCATCGTCCCTGTTGCGGGAGCATATGGAGTTCTACATAAATGTCGTCCGTTCAGGCGCGCTGACGCCCAGACTCTTTGCGCTGGAACAGGGTGACCGCGTCTGGCTGGGGCCCAAGGTGTCAGGAGCCTTTACGCTGGATCAGGCGCCCCCAACCACGGACGTGGTGCTTGTGGCCACCGGGACCGGACTCGCCCCGTATATGAGCATGTTACGCACCCGCCTGCCGCGCGACAACGGACGTCGCTTTGCCGTGCTGCACGGCGTCCGGCAATCGTGGGATCTGGGCTACCGTTCGGAATTGACAATCATGCAACAACTGTGCAGCAATCTGACCTATTTGTCATTGATCAGCCGCCCGGCCAATGAGCACATCCCCTGGAGCGGTATGACCGGATACGTTCAGGACCTCTGGGCAGGCGGTTTTCTGGACAGGGCCTGGGGGAAACGCCCGAAGCCGGAGGATACACAGGTCTTCCTGTGCGGAAACCCGAAAATGTGCGAGGACATGCTCGCTCTGCTCGAAGCGGAAGGATTCAGCGAACAGACGCGAAAGATCCCGGGTCAGGTGCATATCGAGCGGTACTGGTAGTGGAGCCGGACGACAGACCGGGGTGACGCCCGGCAACCGACCTCCGGGCGGTCCGGCGATAGGCTCGATCGTCCTCGCAGAGGCCGTGATGGACAGCGAAACATTCCGGATCTATGATGGCATTATTATCGGGGCCGGCCACAACAGTCTGATCCTGCAGGCTTATCTGGGGCGGGCCGGTCTCAGCGTGCTGTGCCTCGAACGGAGGAGCGTCCCGGGCGGTGCGCTGGCGACGATCGAGGACGCGCGAAATCCGGGATTCCTGCACAATACCCATTCGTTCTACCACCGTGCGCTGAACATGATGCCGTGGTACCGCGATCTGGACCTGGAACGACACGGCGCGGAATACCTCGAGCCTGCATTGAACGTCGCCCTGTTGTCAAAGGACGGCGTAGCGCTGGAGTGGTGGACGGACTTTGAAAAAACCGTCGACTCCTTTGCGTGTTTCAGCAACAGCGACGCGGCGACGTTGAGGAAATGGCGCGAAGCATTCCTGCCAATCGTCGAACGGATCATCGTCCCCGAAGCGCAGGCGCCCCCGCTGGAACCGGCCCGGCGGCGCGCCTTGCTCGAAAGAAGCAGGGAGGGCCGGTTGCTGCTGGACGTCAGCCGATTATCGCCCCTCGAGTTCGTCCGCAGGGAATTCAGGCATCCGGTGATTCAGGCCGGATTGCTTTTTTTTAACGGGTTGCGTGAAGTCGATCTGCGGTGCCCCGGTTTCGGACACCACATTGCGGCGCTGCTGGCCAGTTCCGGTAAGGCGCAAATGTGCCGCGGCGGATCGGCGGTCCTCGCACGGGCGCTGGTGTCGGCGGTCAGGGAATGCGGCGGAGAAGTGCGCCTCGAGACGGAACCCGGACGATTCATCAGGGAAGGAAACCGTGTTGTGGGCGTGGAGGCCACGTCCGGCGAACGTTTCATTGCCCGGCGTTTTGTCGCTTCCGGGCTGAATCCGCACCAGACGTTTCTGGACCTCCTGGACGACGACGCGCTGCCCCGGAAATGGCGAGACCGTGCGAGCGCGTTCCGTTACAATCTGGTGGCGCCGCTGTCCGCGCTGAATCTGAATCTGAAAGCGCCGCCGCGCTACTTTGCGGCCCGATCAAACCCGGCCATTGAAAAGGCGTTCATGGTCATTCTGGGACTGGATCACATCGACCGGTACCTGGAAATGGTGGCCTGCCATCAGGCGGGGCGCAAACCGCCAAACATCATGTGGGGAACTTGTCCCACGCTGTTCGATCCGTCGCAGGCGCCCGAGGGCAAGCATACCGCGTTCATGTGGCAGAAGGCGCCGTACCGGCTGAATGGAGACCCGGCGAACTGGGATTCGGAACGGGACCGTCTGGGACAGGAGATGCTGGCGGAGTGGGGCCGATATGCGCCGAACCTGAAAGAGAACCTCATCTCATGGTTCGCCCACAGCCCGCTGGACGTGGAGCGCACGTTTCCGAATATGCGGGAGGGGGACCTTCTGGTTGGCGCGTTCACACACGGCCAGATCGGTTACAACCGTCCGTTTCCCGGGGCCGGTCACTACAGGACGCACCTTCGGGGGCTGTATATGTGCGGTTCGAGTTGCCACCCCGGCGGCAACGTCACCGGTCTGCCCGGGTACAACTGCGCGCAGGTGATTCTCCGCGACCTGGGGGTCCGTCAGGAATGGATGCCTGAGTCGATCGAGAGGCGGCTGGGTCTTTTATGATTCAACCCTCGATATCCTATCTGACCGACGTGTATTTCGGATTCGGCGTCTCGGAGGTCGTGCCCGACCTGCTCGCTCAGATCGGAATACGCCGGCCGCTCATGGTGACCGATCCCGGTCTGAAGGATCTGGGTATTGCCAATCGCGTTGGCCTTCGCGACGCGCCCGTGTACAGCGGTGTCAAAACCAATCCTTCTGAACCGCAGGTACTGAAAGCGCTGGAGGACTACCGGAACGGGCGGTGCGACGGATTGGTCGCCGTCGGAGGCGGTTCCTCCATGGACCTCGCGAAGTGCGCGGGGATTCTGGCGGGACACGCAGGACCGCTCGAGTCGTATGCGATGCGGTGTGGCGGCACGAAACGGATCACGCGCCGGGTCCCGCCCATTGTCGCCGTACCAACCACCGCCGGCAGCGGGAGCGAGGTGGGCAGAGCCGCCCTGGTGACGTTGAGTTCCGGCGACAAGGTGGGAGTCCTGAGCCGCTATCTGACGCCCGCGGCCGCGGTATGCGATCCGGAACTGACAATGACGATGCCGCCTTCTCTGAGCGCCGGCACGGGAATGGACGCCATTTCACATTGCGTGGAGACCTTCTGCAGCACGCGCTTCAACCCCGTTGCCGACGCGATCGCGCTCGACGGGCTGGAACGAGGCTGTCGTCACATTTCCACCGCATGTCTGGACGGGACGGACCGGGAGGCCAGGAAGGAGATGCTGATGTGCGCGTTGCAGGGCGGCCTCGCGTTTCAGAAGAGCCTGGGCGCCGTGCACAGCCTGAGTCATCCGTTGGGGTCTCTGGGCAGGTCACTGCATCACGGTACGCTCAACGGCCTGTTTCTTCCCGCCGTCCTGAGATTCAACTTCGACTATTGCGCCGGCAAATTCGAGACGATGGCGCAACGGCTGCGCCTGAGAAAGGGATCCGATCTGCCGGATTATTTCGAAGCGATAAACAGGCGGATTGGGATGCCGGAGTCGCTTTCGGAGCTGGGTGTTACCCGGGATGAGCTGGAACCGCTGGCGGGGAAGGCGGCAGCGGACCATTGCAGCCCGACAAACCCGAGGCCGCTGGATGAAGCCGCGTGCCGGATGCTTTACCTGTCTGTCCTGTAGGAGGTCACATGTCAAGCGCTAGACCGGTGGACGAAGACGCATTGAAGCAGGCGTTCGATCGTGACGGCTACGTGATATTGAAGGCGTTTCTGGCAACGAACGTTATCGAGGGTGTCCGGGAGGAACTCGACGTTCTGGTTGACCGTCAGGCGGAGCGGTTATTGGCGTTGGAGAGAATTACGGATCCTTTCAGGCACGCGCCGTTCGAAACCCGCATTGCGCGGCTGTTCGAACACTGCATGGAACTGGCGCCCACGTCATTCCGGCCTGAATTGCATGGGCCCAGGCTCTTCGATCTGTTCTTTCACCCTCGTCTCCTGGACGTCGCAGAACTGCTCCTCGGACCCGAGGTCAGGCTATATCCGAATTATACGGCGCGCCCGAAGTTTCCCGAATGGAAGGGAACGCTGGTCCTGTGGCATCAGGACGGGGGATACACGGCGCAGGCCGCCGCCGGCGTGGAGACGCTGAGAATGCTGAACGTCTGGGCCCCCCTCGTGCCCGCAACGGAGGAAAACGGATGTATGCAGTTTGTGCCCGGTACGCACAAGCTGGGCATCGTGCCCCATGAAAAGCGGGAATATTACCTTGAAATATCACAGGAGGAGCTGGATCCGCGTCTGGGACAGGCGGTCTCTATCGAAGTGGACCCGGGCGACGTGGTCCTGTTTCATAACCTGATGTTCCATTGCGGACTGCCCAACAGGACCCGTAAGGTGCGCTGGAGCATGGACTGGCGGTACCAGGACGCGACTCAGCCTACGATGCGTGCCCAACTGGGGCATTTGGCCAGAAGCGGGAAGGCGGCTGAAAACGTCGTCAGGGATCGGAAGGACTGGGCGGAACGGAAATTCCAGTAGGCCGTTGCTGCGGACTCCGGTCCGTCCGTGGCGGAGACGGGGCGGAACTGTACCCGGAAACTACAGGCCGCGGATCGCGCTGTATATCGACAACACGAAACCGGCTCCGGTGATCATGAGAAGGAGCAGGGCGACCACCACGGTGAGGCGCCCCTCGTGCCAGCGCGCGCTCGAGACGAGGAGCCGTGAAGCGATCCATCCCCCGGCGAATCCGCCGAAGTGGGCCCAGTTGTTGACACCCTGCATGAGAAAGCCGAAGATGAAGAGCATGATTGCCCACTGCCAGATCTGACGCGTCATCAGGGCGGCGAAGCTGGTCTTCTGGCTTCGGCCATAGACGATGAGGGCGGCCAGAAGTCCGAAAATCGAGCCGGAGGCGCCCAGCGTGGGATAGCCGGAAACGGCGTTGGAAAGGAAAAAGCCAACGACGCCGCCAGTCGTAAAAATGATGAAATAGCGCGCCGGGCCGTATAGATTGCCGACTTCCGGGCCCAGTTGCCGTATCCACAGCACGTTGAAGAGGATATGTAACAACCCGCCGTGCAGATAGATGGCCGTGAACAGTGTCCACCACGGCGCGTTTCCGTCTGTCATTCCCAGGATCGCGGTCGCATGAAAACCGGGCGAAAGCATGCCGAAGAAGCCGCCGCGCAGCGACAGCGCCGATTCCAGGTCCAGGAGCAGACTGAGCAGGAAAAGGACGATACATGCCGTGGGAATGAGGGTGAGAACGTCGATTCTCGATCCGAACAGCCGGCTCAGGGCGGGGCCGAGCCCCCAGAGACCCGGGCGATAGGCGCCGCAGTACGGACATTTTTTCTCTTCCGTGCTGATCAGATTGCGGCAGCCCGGACAGACCATCGAGGTAGGAGGCATTGCGACCCTCTGTTCAAGTTGCGGCCGACCAGTTCCTGATCATCAGCGAAAGCCCCGCCAGAAACCGCTCCATTTCCGATTCCGAAGTGCTTCCCATTGCGGCGATCCGTATGGCGGTATTCTGCATGGGGCCGTAACCCGGCGCGATCTGTACGTTCAGCACGTTTTTCGCCGCGTGGACGAGTTCCGTCGCCGGGATGGAATCGGGCATCAGAACGGCGGTGACGGTGGGGCTGCAGAATTCCGGCTGCGCGAGCAGACCCAGGCCGTGTTTCGCCGCCCAGTCCCTCTGCATTCGCGCGAGATTCCTGTGTCGCCGGAAGCGGGCATCGCCCTCGTCCAGCATTTCCTCGAGACGGGCGATCAGGCAGCGCAACATGAGATCGGATACGGTTACGGGCGTCTGCGCGTCAGCGGCGCGGGTATGCCATTCGATCAGGTCCAGCACGTATCCGCGTTTCGCGACACTTGCCGCCGTCTCAAGCGCTCGATTCGAGACGATCATCACCGACCCGACGGCGGGAATCCCGAAGTCCTTCTGCAGGCTCCAGAGATAGTAGTCCGGTCGCATCGTACCAATGTCAACTTCAACCGCACCGGCGATACTTACGCCGTCGATGGCGACGAGCATTTCCGGCGACCGGCGGCGCGCGTCCCGGCAGAGGGCATCGACGGGGAGCATGACCCCGGTGGCGGTCTCGTTGTGTGTCAGCAGCGCGACGTCGTAGCCTCTCCGCAGCGCGGTGCGCCACCTGTTCCGTTCGATTCCATGTCCCCATGGTACACGAAGTACGTCGACGGCGCGGTCATGGCGCACGAATAACTCCGCCCATCGGGCGGAGAACGCGCCTATATCGAGACCCACCGCCCGGGAATCGGGCGGTGTATTGACAGCGACCATCTCCCAGTCGTAGCTGCCTGTGTGGCCGAAGATGAGTGGCGTGTACGCTTCCGGCGCGTGGAATGCTTCACGCAGGAGGGCTACCGCCTGCGTGTACAGGGACTTGAAGTCGTTCGAACGGTGGGAGAAAGTCGCCCGATAGGCCCGGATTGTACGTTCGACCGCAGGCGTAAGCGCGTGCGGTCCCGGCGTCCACAGGGCGGTGTCCGGCAGGCGGTATTGCGCGAATTCGTCGTGCAGCGCAGTTTTCACTGGACCGCCTCCGGCGTAGGATCCCATGGGTGGCCGGGTGGACGACAAACAACAACAGCGCCCGTTAAACGGGCAGGTTTAACGGGCCTTCGCGTGAAAAAACTGGAGCGGGAAACGGGACTCGAACCCGCGACCCCAACCTTGGCAAGGTTGTGCTCTACCAGCTGAGCTATTCCCGCCCCGATGTTCTGCTGCGCCAGGTGAATTGAAAATTAAATAATGGACTGCAGGATGTCAAGGCATAATGCGTCAATGGAACGCCTTTCAGGAACGCGGATCAGAGTGGGGAGGCTTTCGCCTCACGGAAGGGTCCCGTCGTTTCCGTGGATGAAGACCTGTTGGCGTCTACGGCTGACGAACCCGCGTTAGAGTTGACATTCATGTCCGCGAGGCGCATATTTACGTCTCCGGCGCCTAAGAAGCTGTTTTAAGGAGTTTATGGCACGGTCGAGGCCGTTGGAAGTTTAATTGGAGCCTGGCGGGATGGCGGAAGAACAGTGGGTCCTGGCAATTGACATCGGCGGCACGTTCACGGATCTCGTCCTTCTGGATTGCCGTACCGGCCGCCAGTCGGTTGCCAAGGTGCCTACGACTTATCCGGATCCTTCCGATGCCGTGTTGAGCGGAATCGACTCCTTGCCGGATTTCCGCGACGCAGGCGCCGTTCAACGCGTCATCCACGGTACGACGCTGGTGACCAACACGCTGATCGAGCGCAAGGGCGCGAGAACCGGACTGATCACGACGGCGGGGTTTCGGGATGCGCTGGAGATCGGGCGCGAGGGTCGGTACGATATCTATGATCTCCGCCTGGAGTTGCCCGAACCTCTGGTGGAACGCAGACTGAGATTCGGGGCGCTCGAGCGGATGAACGTGAGGGGAGAAGCAATCCAACGCCTGGATGAATCGTCGATCCGGGAGGCATGCAGTACGTTTATCGAAGAAGAAGTGGAATCAGTTGCCATCTGCTTTCTGCACGCATACGCCAACCCGGAACACGAACGACAGGCGGCGCGGATTGTCGGGAAAGCGATGCCCGGCGTATCGGTCTCGGTATCCCACCAGGTGTCGCCCGAACAGCGGGAATACGACAGGACGTCAACGACCGTCGCCAATGCATACGTCCAGCCTCTCGCCCGCCGGTATCTTTCCGGTCTGACCAGGGGTCTGGAGGCAAAGGGGATCGCAGCGCCTTTGCATATCATGCTGTCCAACGGCGGCGTTTGCTCGGCCGAGACGGCCGCGGCGTTTCCCGTCCGTCTTGTCGAGTCCGGTCCGAGCGGCGGCGCGTTGTCCGCCGCCTATTGGGGCGGCCGTTCAAGCCTGAACGACGTGCTCGCGTTCGATATGGGTGGCACGACGGCGAAGGCCGTGCTTGGCAGTGACGGCGTTTTTCCCGTAACAACCGAGTCCGAGGTGGCGCGTGTCTATCGATTCAAACGCGGGAGCGGGCTGCCGCTCCTTGTCCCCGTACTGGATATGATAGAAATCGGCGCGGGCGGCGGCAGTATTGCGCACCTGAACGAGATGGGGCTGCCGGCCGTCGGTCCGGAAAGCGCGGGATCGGTTCCCGGCCCCGCCTGCTACGGGAACGGAGGATCGGCGCCCACGGTGACCGACGCCGACCTGGTTCTGGGGATGCTGAATCCCGCCTACTTCCTGGGCGGCAAGATGGCGCTGAACCTGGACCGCGCAAACAGCGCGGTCCACCGGCTTTCGAAGCGGCTGGGCACGGGCATCGATCGTATGGCGTGGGGCATTCACAGGATGGTCAACGAAAACATGGCGAACGCGGCACGCGTTCACGCGGCCGAGCGCGGCATCGACATCCGGGGCTATGCCATGGTCGCAACCGGAGGCGCAGGTCCCGTGCATGCCTGCGGCGTGGCCGAGCGACTCGGAATACGCACGGTGATCGTGCCGCCCACGGCGGGCGTGAGTTCCGCGTTCGGACTGATGCTTGCGCCGATTTCGTTTGATTTCGCGAGGAGTTACGTAGCGCGGCTGGAGGCCCTGAATTACGCGAGGCTGAACACGCTTTTCGAAGCAATGGAAACCGAGGGCGCCGTCGTTTTGCGGGATGCCGGCGTGGCGCCGTCCCAAATGCGGATTGAACGCACGGCCGACATGCGGTACGTGGGACAGGGCCACGAAATCAGGATTCCGATTCCGGGCGGCAGAATCGGCCCCGACAGTCTGGATGAAATCCATGAGAGATTCGATACGGAATATGTCCGCAAGTTCACGCGCACGTGCGAGGGCGTGGAAATCGAGTCTGTTCACTGGCGTGTGCGGATGTCCGGGCCGAAGCCCGATATCGGGGATCCGGAACTGCCGCCTTCAACGGGCGGGGACGCGGTTAAGGGCGTTCGCCCGGTTTTGTTCGATGCGGAAACCGGTCCGGAACCGGCGCCGGTTTTCGACAGGTACAGGATCGATCCGGGATTTCGAGCGACCGGACCGGCAATCGTGGAAGAAGACGAGTCCACCGCCGTCGTGCCGCACGGCTGGTCGTTTGCCGTGGAGACGTGCGGCAGCCTGCTCCTGACGCGCGTGGAGGGATTGGGATAATGTTCGAGGAGGAGCTGGACGCCGTTCTGCTCGAGGTACTTTGGAACCGGCTCATATCCATCGTGAACGAGCAGGCCGCCGCACTGATGCACGCCTCGTTCACCACCGTGGTCAGGGAAGCGGGCGACCTTTCCGCGGGAATCTTCAACCGTACCGGCGATATGGTCGCTCAGGCGGTGACCGGCACTCCGGGCCATATCAACACCATGGCAACCTGTGTCGGACACTTCGCGAAAGCGCATCCGATAGACAGTCTGAAACCCGGCGACAGTCTGCTTACCAACGATCCCTGGCTGGGTTCGGGGCATCTGCACGACATTACCGTGGTCACTCCCGTGTTTCATCGCGGAAAGGCCGTCGGCTGGTTCGCCAATACCTGCCACGCCATGGATATCGGAGGCAGGACGCTGGGTGCGGACGCGCGCGAGGTGTTTGAAGAGGGACTCCATATTCCGATCATGTTCCTCTTCCGTGAAGGGCATGTCAATCGCGATCTGCTTGAAATCGTCCGCGCCAATGTCCGTACGCCGGATGCCGTCGTGGGAGACCTCCATGCCCAGCAGGCCGGCAACGACGTGGGCGCCGCGAAGCTGTCGGAAATGATGTCGGAATACGGAATGGAGGACATCGAGTCCCTCGCGTCACTGATCCTTGACCGGTCTGAGACCGCCACGCGGGAGGCGATCGCGGAGATACCCGACGGCACCTACCGGGATGAAGTGGTGATCGACGGCTTCGACCATCCTCTGAAGATCGCGGTTTCCATTCAGGTAAAGGACCGTGACCTTGTCGTCGACTACGATGGCACGTCACCGCAGGTGGACCGTGGTATCAACGTGGTCTACAACTATACCCACGCCTATACGACCTACCCGCTGGCGTGTTCGATCAGCCCCGCCGTCCCGAACAACGCCGGGAGCTTCCGGCCGGTTCAGGTAACCGCTCCGCCGGGCACCGTTCTGAATGCCACGTTTCCATGTGCCGTCGGCGCCCGCCACCTGATCGGGCACTTTCTCTCCCAGGCTGTATTCGGCGCCCTGTCCGGGGCGATTCCCGACCGGATTCTGGCCGACGGTTCGGCCGGGCTGTGGAATACGCAACTGGAAGGGCATGATCGGGAAGGACGGGTGTTTTCCTATATCTTCTTTTCGGCCGGCGGCATGGGCGCCGGGCCCGCATCGGACGGACTGTCGGCCACGGCCTTTCCAAGCGGAATAAAAGGCGTGCCCGCAGAGGCCATCGAGGCGGTTTCGCCGGTTCTGATGCTCAAGCGGGAGCTGCGCCCGGATTCCGGCGGCGCGGGCCGATTCCGCGGCGGGCTGGGTCAGGAAATGGTGCTTCGAATGGACACCGACTCGGCAGTGCTGCATTCGTGTATGTATGACCGCACCAGGAGCCCGGCGCGCGGTTTCGCGGGCGGCGGTAACGGCGCCGTCGGCGAGGTGATTCTTTCAGACGGGTCCCGCCCGCACCCGAAGGGAAAGTACGATCTTCAACCGGGACAGACGGTCACCCTGAGGCTTCCAGGCGGGGGCGGCTACTTTTCTCCACGTACTCGCGATCCCGAACTGGTGCTGAACGACGTTCGACAGGAACGCGTATCGCTCGAGGCGGCCCGTGACGAGTACGGCGTGGTGGTGGACAACCTGAAACGGGAGATTGACCGGGCCGCCACGGAAGCACTCAGGAAAGCGACCGCAAGGTGTCCCGAGTGATCCGGGTCCGCAGTTGCACTTCACACGTCGGGATTCGGAACGGTTCTAAACCAAAACTTTAAAGAATCATAAAAAAACTGGAAATCAAACTGTTACGCAGGAATATCTGTGGGTAAATGCGAAACCGACGACGGTTACCGGGGCATCTGGTGGTGGGACACGCCCGCGGACGACGAATACAAATACGTCTACTACAGCGGCGGATTCGCGACCTACACCGCCAAACATATCCCGCTGGCGTACTATTCCGACACCGCGCACAAGACGTACTTCTGTTACGGAGGGACGTACAGGGACAGGAACCGGATCCTGGCGATGGTTTCCTGTTACGATCACGCCACAGGGACGGTCCCGAGACCGACCATCCTGATGGACAAGGGCACGGCCGACGCGCACGACAACCCTGTCCTGATGCTGGACGACCAGGGATACATCTGGGTCTTCGTAAGCGCGCACGGAACCGCGAGACCGGCGTATGTCTTCAAGAGTGACAAGCCCTATTCCGTGGATGCATTCGAGTGTTTGCAGGAGACGAATTTCTCCTATCCCCAACCATGGTATGTTCGGGACCATGGATTTCTGTTTCTGCACACCCGTTACCTCGGCGGCCGGTTCCTCTACGCTCAAACCAGTCCCGACGGAACGGACTGGTCTCCGCCCAGGATCCTGGCGAGAATCCGCCACGGACACTACCAGGTCAGCTGGCGATCCGGCAAACGCGTCGGTACCGCGTTCAACTATCATCCGGTCAAGGCGCCAGGCCCGCCCAGGACCAATCTGTACTATCTTCAGACCGACGATTTCGGCGAAACCTGGAAGAATGCCGCGGGAGAGGACATGATTCTCCCGCTGGCGCACCCCCGCAACGGCGCGATCGTGCACGACTACGAGAGTGAGGGCCTGCAAGTGTTCGTCAAGGATTTGAATTTCGACGTTCATGGCAATCCTGTCGTCCTGATTCTGACCAGCCGGGGGATGGAGACCGGACCCAGGAACGATCCGCGCATCTGGACCACAGCCCGTTGGACAGGCGACGCCTGGGAAGTACGCGAGGCATTCCCGTCCGATAACAACTACGACGCTGGAGGGCTGCATATCGAACCGGACGGCACCTGGCGGATCATCGCGCCCACCGGGACGGGACCTCAGCCGTACAATACGGGAGGGGAGGTGGCCGTGTGGACCAGTGATGACGAGGGGGCCGCGTGGGAGAAGACCCACATGGCAACGCGGGGGAGCATATATAACCATACGTACGTGCGCAGGCCGGTAAACGCACATCCGGAATTCTATGCCTTCTGGGCCGATGGACATACGCGTCGACCTTCCGATTCCCGCCTCTATTTCTGCGACAGGAGCGGAGAACGCGTGTTCCGCCTTCCTGTACTGATGACGGGGGATCAACAGAGTCCCGAAAGGGTCGTCCCATTCGCGGAGAACGTGAATATCGAAGCCGCAGGCGACCCGGGACGTCGTCGAGGATCGCGAAGGGCCGTCCGATGAAGGGAATCGTACTCTCAGGCGGGCTGGGTACCCGGCTGTATCCGCTCACGACTTCGATTTCGAAACAGATTCTGCCCATATTCGACAAACCGATGATCTATTACCCGCTCTCGGTTCTGATGCTGGCCAACATCCGGGAGTTTCTGATTATTTCGTCTCCTGAACATATCGAGCTCTACAGAAATCTGTTGGGAGACGGCAGCCGTCTGGGTCTGCGGTTCGACTATGCGATTCAACCCCGTCCGGAAGGCGTCGCGCAGTCGTTTCTCATCGGAGAGGACTTCATCGGCGGCGAGCCATGCGCGCTTATATTCGGCGATAATTTCTTCTACGGCCACGGACTTTCCGGAATGCTCGAGGAGGCGGGCGAACACGACGCCGGCGGGTTGGTTTTCGCGTACTACGTTCAGGATCCCGAGAGATACGGCGTGGTTGAGTTCGATGACGTTATGAACGTCGTTGGCATCGAAGAAAAGCCAAAACGACCCAGATCGAATTACGCGGTTACCGGTCTCTACTTCTACGACGGTAGCGTGGTGGATATCGCAAAGGGCTTGAAGCCTTCGGACCGGGGGGAACTGGAAATCACCGACTTGAACAACGAATACCTCACGCGGGGCGAATTGCGGGTCCAGCTGCTGGGAAGGGGGATCGCGTACCTCGATACGGGAACCCACGAAAGCCTGCTTGAAGCAAGCAATTTCGTGCAGATTATCGAACACCGGCAGGGATTGAAGATCGCGTGCCTGGAAGAAATCGCGTTTCGAAAAGGATATATCAGCGCGGGGCAGCTCGAGGAAATCGCGGACTATTCGGAAGATAATGCATATTGCCGGTACCTGAAACGTCTGCTGGAGTCACGAATATGATCCGAGGGTATCGGACTGCGCGAATCAACGCGCGCATCTGCTTGATGAAAGCAATCTGCATGGCGGTCCTTCTTGCATCACTCCCGGGCTGCGGCGAGGATCCATTGTCGCCTGAGGAAGCGATACTGGGCACGTGGAAACTGACCCACGCGAGAAACCAGCCCGTGACGGTGAACTATTCGCTGGTTTTCGAAGAAAACGGCGTTTACACGTTCATCAATACAATCTTCGACGGAAGTCAGATCACGTCGACCGGTAATTGGCGAATCGAACAGGGGGCCCTGTTTCTGGACGCACTGGACTTCGGGTACTCCATTGACAACGATGAACTTACGCTCTATGCGACGGATGGCACGGTGTTCGTCTATGCGAGACAGTAGCACCCCGCAGGATCTCAATATTGCGGTCAGAAAGGCAGCGGAGCCGAAGGGTATCGAAACGAATGCGAAGACGCATCGGTAACGGCACGCGGCGCACGCACGCATTGCGCCGCGAAAGAGCGGACCGGGCGGCGGCGCGCGTCGCCGGGGCAGGCTATGCGCGTTGATCCTTTCATTTGCCCGGGGGACCTGAATTCCGGACTCGACCGGTGTTTCGAACTCGCGGGGGACAAAGTCACGTTAATATCCGAGACGTGGGATCCCTGCCGCGGCGCGCCGGTCTATACGGTGGACGGGAAGTACGCCACCCGGGGCTGGACGGAATGGACGCAGGGATTCCAGTACGGGTGCCCGATCCTGCTGTTCGATGCCCTTGGAGAGAAGCGGTTTCTGGAAATCGGTCGCCGGGGAACCGTAGACCGAATGGCGCCGCACGTGACCCACACGGGCGTGCACGACCACGGATTCAACAACATTTCGACGTACGGCAACCTCAGGCGGCTGATGCTTGAAGGCGCCATCCCGGGCGATTCCTGGGAACAGCGGTTCTATGAGCTTGCACTGAAAGCGTCCGGTGCGGTGCAGGGGGCGCGCTGGACGACGATCCGGGACGGAAAGGGGTATATTCCGTCATTCAACGGCGCCCATTCGCTTTTTTCCGACACGATCCGTACCTGCAGGTCCCTCGGACTCGCGCACGAATTGGGTCACGTATTGATGGGGGAGAACGACCGGGCGATATCGCTTCTCGATCGCATGATCGAACACGCGGAAACAACCGCCAGGTTCAATGTGTATTACGGCGACGGTCGTGATTCATACGACATCAGGGGGCGGGTGGCGCACGAGTCCATTTTCAACGTCAATGACGGCAATTACAGATGTCCGGGCACACAGCAGGGATACTCGCCCTTTTCCACGTGGACGCGGGGCCTTGCATGGATCGTCAGCGGATATTCCGAATTGCTGGAATTCCTGGATGCTGTCGATGATGAAGACCTTTCGGGGTGCGGTGGTCGCGGCCGCGTCACGGAATTCATGACCCGGGCGGCAACGGCCACGGCGGACTACTACGTTGACGGCGCGTCCGCGGCGGATGGCATCCCTTACTGGGATACGGGAGCGCCGGGATTGGCGCAAATGGGAGATTACCTGGGAAGGGACGCGGATCCGTTCAATGAATTCGAGCCCGTGGACAGTTCGGCCGCTGCGATCGCGGCACAGGGACTGTACCGTCTGGGCAGGTACCTGGGCGAAGTGGCGGGCGCGACGTACACGAAGGCGGCGTTGACGGTCGCGCGAACGTTGTTCGACGCGCCGTACCTGTCGGACGATGCGAACCACGAGGGGCTGATCCTGCATTCGGTTTATCACCGACCCAATGGTTGGGACCGACGCCGGGAGGGTCAGAACGTGCCAAACGGTGAAGCCTCGATGTGGGGAGATTATCACGCGCTGGAACTGGCCGTGCTGCTGAAGCGTGAAATTGACGGGAAGCCGTATCTGACGTTCTTCGATTGAAGGCATTCAGGCGGGATCCACCGATGAATCCGAAAACGAAATCTGTTTTCTCACGGAAAACGTACTGGAAGACATACGGATACGCGATTCTGCTCCTCATGCTTGTCGCGCTGTGGTCGGCGCCGGCGAGGAGCAGCGAACCGACGCCGTTCGACTTTGCGCCCCTCGATCGCATGTTGGGCAGATTCGTGGACTCGCGAGGCTGGGTCGATTACGCAGGAATCAAAGCTGAGCCCGCCGACCTCCGGATGATCCTGGCGCGTCTGCGGGAAGCAAGCCCGGAGAGCCACCCTTCCATGTTCCCCGAGCGGGAAGACAGGCTGGCCTATTGGATCAACGCTTACAACGCGCTTGTCATCGCCGGGGTGGTCAATGCGTATCCCGCGACGAGCGTGATGAACATCCATCCGCAACCGGGATTCTTCAAGGTCTTCCACGTTGTCGGCGGCAAATCCAGATCGCTTGACGACATCGAGCACAAGATTATACGCAAGGAGTTCGGCGATCCCCGAATCCACGCCGCGCTGAACTGCGCTGCGGCGTCCTGCCCGAGGCTGCGTCCGGAAGTCTATCTTCCAGATCGGCTGGAGAAGCAGCTGGACGCCGCTGTTCGGGAATTTATACGCAATCCGCAGCACGTCAGGGTGGACCGGAAGACCGGGACACTTGTACTCTCGAAGATTCTAGATTGGTTCGGGAGTGATTTCACCGACTGGTATAAGCGCGCATATCGGGTCGATAACGTTCGCATTACTGACTATCTGAATATCCATCTCGACGAGGAAGATCGTGCATATCTTCGCTCACATCCTCAGATCACCATCAGATACCTTCCGTACGATTGGACGCTCAACGACCGGGCGCAGCACCAGGATGCAGTCCGTTAACCCGGCAAAAGTCCCGCAAAACGGCGCCCGTAGCCGGGTCTTCGGCAATTGCGCCGTGACGGGCCGTCCGACGGGTACCACTGCCTGAATGAAGGAACCCCGTCCGTCTGTCGTTTACGCAAAGGAGAAGCCCATGGGAGGGCCGTCGGATCTGCTTGCGATTCAGCCCCGATTTCAGGGTGAAGCGCCCGTCGAACCGTTGTCATTCGGGGCGCGTCTGCGGCGGGAGCGCGTCGTTCTGCGGCGTGAGGCTTTGGAGACACTTCAGATCAATGTCGGGAAACTGTGCAACCAGGCATGCAGGCACTGTCACGTCGATGCCGGTCCCCACCGGACGGAGGTGATGACCCGGGAAACGATGCGGTCCATTTTGACGTTTCTCGCCGCCACGGATATTCCCCTGGTGGATATCACCGGGGGCGCGCCTGAGGTGAATCCCGACTTCAGGTATCTGGTGAAACAGATCCGGCGTCTTGGCCGCAGCGTGATGGTACGGTGCAACCTGACCGTGATATTTGAGCAGGGCCTGGAAGACCTGCCTGACTTCTACCGCGAGCACGAGGTGGAACTGGTCTGTTCACTGCCGTGTTATCTCGAGGAAAACGTCGATCAGCAGCGTGGAAAGGGCGTATTCTTCGACAGCATCGAGGCGCTCAAACGGCTGAATGCTGTCGGATACGGAAAGCCGGATTCGGGCCTGTTGCTTCACCTCGTATACAATCCGGTCGGAGCATCGCTCCCGCCGCCGCAGGCCGAACTCGAGGCCGATTACAAACGGGTTCTCGGCGAGCGCTATGGTATTTCGTTCAATCGGCTCTTTACGATCACAAACATGCCGATCAGCCGGTTCAACGACTATCTGCGGCGCCGCGGGGAGTACGACGGATACACACGGACGTTGCGGGACCGGTTCAACGCGCAGACGATCGATCGCCTGATGTGTCGTTTTCTCGTGAGCGTAGACTGGGAAGGCAATATCTACGACTGCGACTTCAATCAGATGCTGGACATGCATCTGTCCGGCCGGCCGAAAAAGCTGTGGGAGGTGTCGCCGGCGTGGTTGGTCGACAGACGGATCCGAATCGCCGAACACTGTTACGGTTGTACTGCCGGTGCGGGAAGCAGCTGCGGCGGTGAGCTGGCTTGACGGTCGACAGCCCGCTTGCGGTCTCAGGAGGTACGTTGGGGTCGCCCCGCTCGAGGGGGCGACCCCGGTTTATTGCCCGCCGGCATCGAGAAACGTGCGTCGCCTGCCGGGTTCATCCACCGGATTCGGACGGAATGACGTCCACCGAAAGGTAATCGACGAAGGTGGCAGGCAACAGGGTCGTCTGCAACGCAGGGAGTCAGCGGGTAAACGCAAGCTTGATCTTGTCCACGGCCTCCACAATGTCGTCCAGGTCATCCCGGGCGCCCAGGAGCATGGACTGATAGAACCATACGCTGTGCCTGCACACGGATTCCGCGTTCGGACACGGCAGCCTGCGGACGTAATCGGGATATTCGTGCGAGACGCTCTTCAGGGCGCCCTCGTCCGTGAGCGGTCGCCGGTAACCCGGGGTGCAGTCGATGCCTTCCGCGGTCAGGGCCGTGACGAATTCGTCTCGGCTTCGACCGCCGAATTGCTCCGGGTCGTAGCGCGCCATGTAGAGATGGTATCCGTGCCGTGTGACCCAGGGCCGCGTCGCGGGCGGGGTGACGCCGCCGATTCTTCGCAGTTCCCCGGTCAGATAGGCCGCGTTGCTGCTTCGAACCTCGGTCTGAAGCTGAAGGCTCCTGAGCCTGACCAGAAGGAGGCACGCGAGGTATTCGGACGTCCTGTAGTTCCATCCGTGCCGGGGGTATTCCCACCGTTCGCCGCCGGGGCGCCTGCCGACGTCCCTGAACGCGCACGCCCGTTCGTAGATGTGCGGATCGTCGGTGACGAGACAGCCCCCTTCGCCGGCTGTCAGGTTCTTGCTCGATTGAAAGCTGTAGGCCCCAACGTCTCCGAGCGGGCCGACCTTCCGCCCGTTGTGTTCGGCGCCGTGGGCCTGAGCGGCATCTTCAACGACCACCAGGCCATGTTTCTCGGCAATGGCGTTCAGGGCATCCATATCGGCGGGGTGCCCCCCCATATGCACGGGAAGAATGCCGACTGTCCGATCGGTTATGGCCGTCTGAACCGCATTCGGGTCGAGCGTAAAGCTCACCGGGTCGATATCCACCAGCGCCAGCCTGCAGCGCACCGACAGGGCAGCGCTGGCCGTAGCGATAAAGGTATAGTTCGGAATGATGATTTCCCCGCCTTCCCGGAGGCCGTCGAGATCGAGCGCTCCGGCTATGGATGCGGAAATCGCGTCGGTACCGTGCGGCATCATCAGGCCGTATCGGGCGCCGCAATAGGCCGCGAACGCGTTACCGAACCGGTCGCTCCTGCTTGCCGGAATCCCCTCTGTCTTCTCGAGGTAGACTTCCCGAAGCGCCGGCTCGATTTCCCGTTTCCACTCTGACTCGGTGTTGACGGGCCAGGAAGGCCACGGATTCGTAAGCCGATCGCGTACGGGAGTGCCTCCGTTCACCGCCAACCGGTCTGCAGAAATCACATTCGGCATGGGTTCTCCAACGAGCGGACCGGGATCTTCCCTGCATTTCCGGCCATGTTAATGGGAACCGGCCGCACCCGCAGGAGAGATTCAACCGGTCACGAGTTCGCACGCGGCGGCACGGACCCGCTTCTCGCCGTCCACCGCAAGCCCGGCATATCTGGGTTCCATGCCCCCTTCCCGGTGGGCCCGGGAGGTGCTCAGGTAACCGACGTCGGCGGTTGGACCCGACAGGACGACGGTGAGCGCGCCTCGCGCCGCCGACCTGATTGCGGACGCGGTCTCGACGAAGATTTCACCCGGCAGATGCACAATATTGAAACCGGACACGGAGACCCGCGTAATCGTATAGTCCAGAAACCGCCTGCCGGTTGCATAATGCCGGCTGCCGTAGGCCTGAAATCGCTGGTGTCCGTCCGACCGGTTCGGCGATGCTGCAAGCTCGGCCTCGACGGCATCGGGATCCTCGTGCGCAAACGTAGGCACCTGAACGGTCTTCTGCGTGACGTGCAGGTCGCCCGAGCCGTTCATCCCCGCCTGTTCCAGCGCATAGAGCGCCGCGCCTCCGACGCTGTTCCCCACGCGCCTGTAGGTACGACCGGCGCGGCTTACCGGTACCACGTTTCCGATACTGCCGGGAAGAAACAGCGCATTGACTCCCGCTGATTCCACCACCTTGCGGACGACGCCCGGATAATCAGCGGAAATATGCCCGTATTTGTCCGTGCTGCAAAGGGCATGGCAGCCGAATACGATTGCGCAGTGTGTCGGATTGCCCTCCGTATCGTCAATTCGGATGACGTAGACGTTGTCGTCCACTTCGGCGTAGGTGAGTTCGGGACGGGGGTAGGGGAATTTGAAGTTGCTCATGACCAGTTTGCCGTCCCGGTCGTATGAACGCCGGTTATAAAGTATGTTGGGAGCGGAACCGGCGCCAATGCCCAGCCGGGACGGCGCCATCGCATCGGCGGCCGCACGGATGGCGGCCGCCATATTGTCCGCGAAATAGTCCTCCCGGCCGTAATATTTGAGCGCTTCGCAGGGAATGCTTACATAGGATTGAAAGAGGATGGGCGTGGTGCCGACGTGGGATGCGCAGGGGAGGATGTGACGGGGATTCAGCCAGGCGATGTCCATCACCCGTTCCCTCACGCGGGCCATGAGATCTTCTTCGATACTGAAGCAGTCTCCGGCCAGGAAGGTGAGGTTGGTATCCCCCTTCCGAAGGATCAGCGCGCGGAACGAGATCGGATCGTATACCCGGAATGACCCGTCTGACGGTTGTTCTGGCGTGAAGTCCTGCGTGCCAAAACCGGTTTCCAGCACGATCAGCCCCCGTGTTGCGATTCAGGTGAGTACGTGTTCCATTGATAGCGCAATTTGCCGGGGGCGTCAAGCCATTTCGTAGCATGCCCGCCTTTCCGGGCCTTGGATCTTGACGTATCCGCCGGCATGGGTTACATTATCGCCTTGTCCGCGCCGGTATGGCCGCCAAGCGAATGGTTCCGCGGACGGGATCGGCTTCAAACCGGCGCAGATGAGTGTTTCAGATCAGGCGGCACAGGACGACGCAAGGGGGATTTGATGAAAGCCCTGCTATCGGCGCTCGAACGGGAACTGTCCGGCGAGGTGCGGTTCGACAAGGCCTCGCGGATACTGTACAGCACCGATGCGAGCATGTATCAGATCGAACCGTTGGGGGTGGTTCTGCCCAGGCACCGGCAGGACGTCCTGCGAGTCCTTCGACTTGCCAGGGAATTCGGAGTACCCGTTTTGCCGCGCGGCGGCGGGACGGCGCTTGCAGGACAGTGCGTCGGCCCCGGCGTGATTATGGATTTGTCCAAATTCATGAACCAGATTCTGGAATTGAACGAGGAAGAGGGATGGGTTCGGGTACAGCCCGGCGTGGTTCTGGACGAATTGAATTCGTACCTGAAGCCATACGGTCTGCAATTCGCCCCGGACGTGGCCACGAGCAGTCGCGCGACGATTGGAGGTATGATCGGCAACAATTCGGCGGGGGCGCATTCGGTGATCTACGGGAAGACCATCGACCACGTTCTCGAGCTTGAGGTGGCTCTCGCGGACGGTACGGAAACCCTGTTGAGGGAATTGTCCGAAGAGGAAGTCGTCGGGAAGGCGGCACAGACGGACCTCGAAGGCGAGACGTACCGGGAGGTCCGGAGGCTCGCACGGATCCATCGGTCCGAAATCGATCGCCGGTACCCGAAGATCCTGCGTCGCGTGGGTGGTTACAATCTCGATGAATTCACGAAGCCGCAGCCGTTCAATATGTGCCGTATGGTCGTTGGATCCGAGGGCACCCTCGCCACCGTGCTGGAAGCCAGGCTGCGCGTAGTCCCGCTTCCTCGCGCCCGGGTGTTGGGCGTCGTGCAATTCGAGGACCTGATCGAGTCGATGGCGGCCGTCTCACCCATCCTCGAAACCGGACCGGCGGCGGTGGAACTGGTGGATCGCATGATTCTGGAGCAGACCCGTGGATCGATCGCACTGTCCAGGCAGCGGGGATGGGTTGAAGGAGACCCAAGGGCGGTGCTTATCGTGGAATATTTCGGAGATTCGCCCGAGGTGTTGACGCCGCGGCTTGACGCGCTTGACGCCGCTATGTCGAAGCACGGTCTGGGCTATGGCTTTCGACGGGCCGTGTCGGCCGGGGAACAGGCTGATGTCTGGAACGTGCGCAAATCAGGCCTGGGATTGCTGATGGGGGTCAAAGGGGATGCGAAACCGGTGGCATTCGTCGAGGATTCCGCCGTGTCGCCGGAAAAGCTGCCCGATTATATCGGCGACTTCGAGCGCATCGTGCGAGAGTACGATACCACGGCCGGCTACTACGCGCATGCCAGCGTGGGCCTGCTCCACATCCGTCCGATGGTGAACCTGAAGACCGCGGCGGGCGTGGCGAAAATGCGGGGGATCGCGGAGGCCGTAAGGGAACTGGTGCTGAGATACGGCGGAGCGATGAGCGGCGAGCACGGTGACGGCCTGGCACGAAGCTGCTGGAATGAACGGGTATTCGGTTCCACGCTGTACAATGCGTTTCGGGAAATCAAACGCGCGTTCGACCCGCTGGGGTTGATGAATCCGGGAAAGATCGTTGACGCGCCCATGATGACGGAAAACCTGCGGTTCGGTCCCGCGTACAGGGCTCAGGAGCCGCGCACCCACTTCGATTTCTCGGCCGACGGAGGATTCCATCGCGCTGTGGAGATGTGCAACGGCGTCGGCGCGTGCAGAAAGAAGCTTCACGGGACGATGTGTCCTTCGTACATGGCGACGCTCGACGAGGCCCATTCAACCCGCGGAAGAGCAAACGCGCTCCGGGCCGCCATATCCGGCGGACTCGAGGGCGGGCTGGCCGACGAGCGGGTCTACGAGATCCTGGACCTGTGCCTGGAGTGTAAAGCGTGCAAGTCCGAGTGCCCGTCAAACGTGGACATGGCCAAGATCAAATATGAATTTCTCGCACACTACTACGGCAAGCACGGAAGACCGCTGCGGGAGTGGTTGTTCGGCAATATCGAGACCCTGAACCGCGTCGGATGCGCGCTGGCGCCGCTTTCGAACTGGTTCGCCGGTACCGGGCTCGCGAGGATGGGAATGGGTTTCCTTGGCATCGCGTCGAAAAGGGCATTGCCCCGGTTCGCACGGCAGACGTTCACCGACTGGTTCGCCCGACGCGAGAAGCGGCCGCGTGAGCGCAAGGTGGTACTTTTCAATGACACCTACCTTACCTTCAATGAGCCCGATATCGGTATTTCGGCCACACGCTTTCTCGAGGCCGCGGGGTATGAAGTCATCCTTCCTGAGAAGCGGTGCTGCGGCCGGCCGCTCCTGTCGAGCGGCATGATGGAGCAGGTTAAGGAGAATCTGGCATTCAATACGCGGCATCTGCATGCGTACGTTGCGCAGGGGTACGATATCGTGGGCTTCGAACCCAGTTGCGTTTCCATGTTGACGGACGACTACCCCGAGCTCAATACGGATACCCGTGTCAGGGAGGTTTCCGAACGGTGCTATACATTGGAGACCTATCTGAGCATGCTGGCGGAACGCGGCGAGTTGCGGGTGGCCTTTTCGGACATGAAGAAGGAGATACTCGTCCACGGACATTGCCATCAGAAGGCGCTTTGGAGTGTCGCTCCCTCTCTCGAGGTGTTGAATCTACCGCCCGGATACTCTGCATCGGCCATCGACTCGGCCTGCTGCGGCATGGCCGGCGCATTCGGCTATCAGGCGGAACACTACGACGTTTCCCTGAAGATGGGCGAGGACCGGCTCCTGAAGGTCGTCCGGCAGGCGGGGCCGGATACCGAAATCGCCGCCGCCGGGCTGTCGTGCAGACAACAGATTCACCATGCCACGGGAAGGATCGCGCGCCACCCGATTCAGATTCTGTGGGAAGCGGTCGCGCTCGAAGAGGACGTATGAATTCCCGGCGGCGAATCCATGTCCGGGTATCTGGCGTCGTTCAGGGAGTGGGTTTTCGTTTTTTCGTATGTCGCGTTGCGCGGAATCTGGGCCTGGTCGGGTACGTGCGCAACTGCGCCGACGGCAGCGTGGAGCTCGAGGCGGAAGGCGAATCCTCTGACGTTTCGGCCCTGGTCGATGCGGTCGGCACGGGACCTCCGGGCGCAGATGTCGGGGATACATTCGCGCAGCCGCGTCCTGTTCCGGGTCCTGAGTCCGAATTCGAGATACGTTGGTAGAAAGCGGGGCGCGTGGTGAATCTGTTGGAATACATCCGTGAAGTACCCGATTTTCCGAGACCGGGCATCCTCTTCAAGGACATCACAACCCTGTTGAAGGACCCCGCGGCACTCGACACTTCCGTTCGGCGGCTTGCGGACCCGTACCGGAATAAGGAGGTGTCCGTCGTGGCGGGGATCGAGTCCAGGGGTTTCATTCTGGGGGCCGCCGTGGCACGGGACCTGGGCGCCGGATTCGTACCGATCCGAAAATCCGGAAAACTGCCATCGCAGACCGCTTCGGCGAGCTACGTGCTTGAGTACGGAACGGACAGCATCGAAATTCATACCGACGCGGTCGTACCCGGTCAGCGTGTGCTTCTCCTCGATGATCTGCTGGCGACGGGGGGTACCATGGAGGCGGCTGTCCGACTGGTTAAAGGACTCGGCGGCCAAATTCTCGGTATTTCCTTTCTCATCGAACTGACGGCGCTGGACGGGCGCTCGAGGCTGAAGGGAGAAAACGTGACCGCGCTTGTTTCGTGTTAGCAGAGTTTTTTTGTGCCCCTGTAGCTCAGAGGACAGAGTAGCGGATTCCTAATCCGTTGGTCGCAGGTTCGAGTCCTGCCAGGGGCATTTTATTTTCATCGAAAACGACGTGCCGGGAGGAGCATTGGTGAATCGACTGTTCGTAGCGGGCGAATTATCGAAGATTTTCGCTTACCGGAAAGCCAGACTGATCGAATATTTCACCTGAGACACGGGCTTGTGTTTGGAGGCGCATCCTGCAGCCTGTCGGACGCGGGAATGAATGCCGAAAGGATGGATCCGGAAGTGCGAATTACTTCGGTAACGGCGACCCAGCCGAATTCCGCCGAAAGTCCGGACGATTGGCGGACTTCGATGGGTCAGATCGCCGTCAGCGTGGAGACCGAAGACGGGCTGACGGGCTATGGCGTTGGGGGCGGCGGTGCAGCGGGCATTCACGTTATACAAACCGAGTTGCGACGGCTTCTGCTCGGCAGCGACGCCATGCGGATCGAAGACCTCTGGGACGAGATGTATCGGGCCACACGTCCGTACGGCCGCAAGGGCATTGCGGTAATGGCGATCAGCGGCGTGGATCTGGCATTGTGGGATCTGAGGGGAAAACGTGAAGGAAAACCGATAGCCGGGATGCTTGCTGGCGACAACGCGATGCCGCGGGAATCGGTCCCGTGTTATATGACGGGATTCTCCGCCGAAGAGGTGATCCGCTCCGGCGCGAAGGGGTACCGCGCACTCAAGTTTCACGCCGGGCTCAATCGGAATCGGGATATCGCGGACGTCGTTGTACCTATTCGACGCGTCAGGGATGTCGTCGGACCGGATGTTCGCCTGATGGCGGACGCGGCGATGAATCTGGACGTCGAAACGGCGCTGCAGTTGATCGACGCATTGCAGGGGTGCAAACTTGACTGGCTCGAGGAACCCTTGCCCCCGGAGGATCTGGAAGGATACAGGATGTTGCGCGACCGGAGCCCGATTCCAATCGCGGGCGGGGAACATGAATACACGGCGGACGCTTTCGACGTTCTTATGAGGGATCGTTTGCACGCGATCGTACAGCCGGACGTAACCTGGTGCGGCGGACTTACAGAGTTGCTGAAGATCTACAGGATGGGTAAAATCCACGGAGTCAGGGTATGCCCGCACCGTGGAAGCGAAATCTGGGCGCTGCACGCGATCGCTTCGATAGATCCGGACCCGCTGGCCGAGTCGCGCAGGCCGTGGATCGACTGGGTGAAAGGGCAGCCTGAAATCGCGGACGGACGTGTCTCACCAGGTAGTGAACCTGGTTTCGGAGTGAGGCTTCCCTCCCGACTGGGCCGTGGTGGGCAAAAGGGTTGACATCAGTCCTGGAATGCCATACTATTTGATCGAACGGCAGCCATTCCCTGCACCGCCGGTCCCGCTCGACGGGTGTACAGCGTCAGCTCGATTCGTTGTATAAACGTCGCGTTTTGGTCTCCCCCGGATGCTATGAGAGATCGGGAGGATCAGGATGTCCCAACGGCCTGACGGATATCTTGAAGACGATCGGATAATGGCGCGTCTCGAGGACCCGGTCGACGCCGAAGCGTTTTCGAATCTGATGGAACACGCCCACCAGAGGGGCATGAGCGCTGCTGATTTTATCCGTGAAGTGCCCGAGCGAACGTCGAGAAAGGCGATCCGGCGGCTTTGTCTGAAAGACAGGAAGCAGACGCTGCGTACAAGATTGTCCTCGATCGCCAGGAACCTGTGGGGGCGCCCCGCGGAGGATCCGGAGAAGACATATATGCAGTCGCTCTATTCACCCCGCGACCGGCCGCATGTGCCGGGGCGAAACGGACAGAAGCCCGGACGATGATGCAGGAAAACCGACAGGCGCTGCAGGTACACATTCACGAACTGGAAGAACTGGTCGAGGCGATGCTTGTCCACGCGCGATCGGGAAACCAGGAGGCCAGGGAACGGCTGGTTCACGTGCATCGTGAGGTGATGAACAAGCGGCATCGCCTCAAAGGCCTGTACGGGCAGGATGGCTGAAGGTTGGGTAACGTCAAGCGGAATATGGCGGGCATGCTCCCGGAAGTTCCCGGGAGTTGTGCCGCATGTTTCGCCTTTTTTTAATCCATGCGCGAAAAAATGCGAATTCTCGCGGTAGACTACGGCCGGCGCCGTGTGGGGTTGGCGGTTTCCGACGAACTGGGATTGGCCGCGCGCGGACTGCCGACGGTAAGGGCGGTATCACGAAGTTCCGCCGTCGATTCCGTGGCACAGGCGGCAGCGGATGTCGGTGCCGTGGAGCTTCTCGTGGGTCTGCCGCTCAATATGGACGGAAGCAGAGGCCCGATGGCTGAAGCGGCGGCATCGTTCGCCGACGCGCTGAATCGTACGACGGGGCTGCCTGTTCGCCTCTGGGATGAGCGGCTTACCACGGTTGCCGCACGCCGCACGATGCGTGAGACCGGTCTCAAGGATCGAAATAAAGAGGGAGCTCTGGATCGAATGGCGGCGGTCTTGCTCCTGAACAACTACCTGCAGGCGCGGGACTCGGCGGAACCCTGATGCATACCGAGGACGAAAGAAGCCTTGCGTCGAACGATTCGGATGGCCCCGGATCCCGGAAGCCCGATAGGTTCGGATCTGCGATTTTTCGCTCGATATTCGTGCTTTTCGGCGTTGGCGTTGCAGGCATGTTGCTGGTGGTTCTCGCCCTGAACCGGCCCACGGGATCAGGCGCAAAGGATGTCGTCATTCAGAAAGGGATGACGGTAATACAGATCGGAGAACTGCTGCACAGGGAAGGCGTGATCAGAAGCCCGAGGCTTCTGGTCCTGTTTTCCGTGTTCGACGGAACCAGCAGACGCCTCAAGGCTGGGATACACCGGTTCCCCGAAAACCTCAGCACCTGGGAAGCTCTCAAGAAACTTGCCTATTCCAGAGACGAGTATCGAAGTGTGACCCTCCCTGAGGGCATGACCCTCGCCCGGACCCTCGCGGTCCTTGCGTCGGAACTGGACCTGGACCATAAGAAGATGCGGCAGCTCGCATCCGATCCGGGATATTGCCGCCGGTTGGGTGTGCCCGCGGACAACCTTGAAGGTTACCTGTTTCCTGAAACATATCAGATTCCGCTGACCAAGGATGAAGAGCAGGTCATACGGATGCTCGTACGGCATTTCTTCACGGTTTTTGACAGTACGATGGCGGAACGAGCACATCAGACAGGCCTGTCGGCGCATGAAGTCGTTACACTGGCCTCGATTATCGAAGGTGAAGCGCGTTTGGACAGGGAACGCGCAACAATTTCGGCTGTGTACCACAACCGGTTAGAGCAAGGGATGTACCTCCAGGCCGATCCGACGGTTCAGTATGTCATCGAGGACGGACCCCGCAGGCTGTTTAACAGGGACTACAAGATTGACTCTCCATACAATACTTATCGCCATCTCGGGCTGCCCCCGGGTCCCGTCATGAATCCGGGGGCCGCGTCGCTGAGGGCGGCGCTGAACCCGGCAGATGTCGATTTTCTCTATTTTGTGGCGAGGGGAGACGGATCGCACGTGTTCAGCAGAACCGTCCGCGAACATGAAGATGCGAAGCGAAAGACCAGATCGGCCAGGAGACGCACCTGGGGGAGGCAGGGGACGCGTTGAAACCGGAAACCGAGAAAAGACTGTCGATACTGGATGGTTTGAACGAACAGCAGCAGGAGGCGGTGAGCGTTGTGGACCGCCCGGTTCTGGTGCTGGCGGGGGCCGGTTCCGGAAAGACGCGCGTGTTGACCCACCGGCTCGCGTACCTGATCGAGGTTTGCGGCGTCCATCCGGGTGCGATCCTGGCCACGACGTTCACCAACAAGGCCGCGGGTGAGATGAACGGCCGCGTGGAAAAACTGTTGAGCCGCAGCACCAGGGGCATGTGGCTGGGGACGTTCCACTCCCTGTGTGCGCGCATCCTGCGGAGGGAATCCGGGGCTGCCGGCCTGGACTCCAATTTTGCCATTTACGACGCGGCCGACCAGCTTGCATTGATGCGACAGGTCATTCGGGATCAGGAGATATCCGAGCGGCAGTTTCCGCCACGGAAGATTCGCGCCCGGATCAGTTCCGAGAAAAGCCGGATGGTCGATCCGGTCTCTTTCGCCAGTCGCGCCGGTTCCTTTTACGAGCAGCAGGTCGCACGGGTCTATCGGCAGTACCAGTCGGCGCTGCAACAGAATAACGCGGTGGATTTCGACGATCTCCTGATGCTGACCGTGCAGGTCTTCCGGGAGGATCCGGAGGTTCTGGCGCGGTACCGGGCACGGTTTGAGCACTGTCTGATCGACGAGTATCAGGATACCAACCGGCCGCAGTACCTCTTAACGCGTATGCTGGCGGAAGAACACGGCCGCATCTTCGTGGTTGGCGACGACGACCAGAGCATCTATGCCTGGCGAGGCGCGGATCTGGGAAACATCCTTAATTTCGAACGGGATTTTCCCGATGCCCGCGTCATCCGTCTCGAACAGAACTACAGGTCGTCACAGGTGATACTCGATGCGGGAAACGCGGTGATTCGCAACAATCTCGGGCGGAAGGGGAAGGAACTCTGGACGAATCGGGATCGCGGGGAACCGATTCAGCTGTTCCGATGCTCGGACGAAGTGGACGAAGCCCGGCGGATCGCTCGTGAATTGAAGCGCCTGAGAACGCAATACAGCTACGGGCAGATCGCCGTATTGTATCGAACGAACGCACAATCCCGCGCGCTGGAAGACGGGCTTCGATATCGGGCGATTCCATATGTGATCGTGGGGGGCGTTCGATTCTACGAACGCCTGGAAGTCAAGGACATACTCGCGTACCTGAGGCTGATCGTGAATCCCTGCGACTCGGTCAGCCTTTACCGGATTGTCAATACCCCTAAGCGCGGTATTGGCCAGACCTCGCTTGAAAGACTGGATTCCTTTGCAACGGGCGAGGGAATCGCACCGTACGAGGCGTTGTCCCGCGCCAACAGCATCGACGGCCTCACCGCTCGCGCGAGAAGTGCGATGGGCGCGTTTCACAGCATGATTGATGGATTCCGGAACCGCGTGGAGGATGAGCCCGCTCACGAGCTGGCTGCCAGCGTCGTGGAGGAGACCGGATATCTGCAGAAACTCGAGGAATTGACGCCGGCCGAGACCCTCTCCCGTTCGGAGAATGTGCAGGAACTGCTGGTGGCCATTGAGGATTTCGCGCAACGATCCGAAACCTCTTCGCTGCCGGCATTTCTGCGCGAGGTCGCGCTGGTCACGGACGTCGACCAGTGGCGCGAAGAGGCTGATTCGGTGACGTTGATGACGCTGCACAGCGCCAAGGGACTTGAGTTTCCCGCGGTATTCATTGCGGGTCTGGAAGAAGGCTTGTTTCCCATCCTGAGGGATCAGGACAATCCGTCCGCCGAAGACGCGGCCGTAGAGGAGGAGCGGCGGCTGTTCTATGTGGGCGTCACGCGAGCGCAGGACCGACTCCATCTCACCTGCGCCGAACAGCGCCGGCGTTACGGAGGCGCGACGGTCAATGCCGAATCCAGATTCCTGCGGGAGATTCCGGATGATCTGATCGTTCGAGGGGGAGCCGTTCGAGAGGTTACTCCGACAATCAAGTCGACGAACATACCGAATGACGGCGGGCCTGTCCACCTGAAGGCGGGCACCGCCGTTCGGGGAGTATCGCAGGCAATCATGCCCGCGAAAAAACCGAATGACGACGACCCGTTCCCAATGGATGCGGGCGCCGCCGTTCTCCATCCAACCCTCGGAAGGGGGCACATTCTGGATCGGACCGGGAGCGGACCGGATACGAAACTCACGGTATGCTTTAAGAACGGTTCCATAAGAAAGGTGATCGTCCGTTATGCCGGTCTCCGACCGGGATGACGCCGAGCCGTACGAACATCCGGCGGGTCGCTTCCTTTGCCAGAATCTTCTTGATTTCGCACCTGGATTGACCCATATTAACATCAATGTAAATTCCGGATATAACCTCAATCCATTTTCATGGGTTTTTTTGTGTCAGTTACGCATGAAGACGTCCGAAAGGTTGCGCAACTCGCCCGGCTCAGGTTCGATACGGAAGAGATGGATCGGCTGGTTGCCGACCTGAATCAGATGCTTGACTATGCGGCTGCTCTCGAGAAACTGAACACGACCGACGTTGCGCCAACGTCGCATGTACTGCCGGTCAGTAACGTGTTTCGCGAGGATACGCCCGTTGCATCTCTGTCACAGGCAGAGGCGCTGTCAAATGCGCCGAGTTCAGGCGTCGGCCATTTCAGGGTTCCGAAGGTCATCGATTAGGAGACGGCGGCGGGTTTGTCAGCGCCGCCGTTGTTTTTTGGGTACGTGGAGGAGCGGATGGTCAAGCGGCGTGATTACAATGGACCCAGATACATCGTCGTCGCCGGCGGCGTAATGAGCGGTGTGGGCAAGGGCCTTGCTACGGCGTCCATCGGGAAAATTCTGCAGCAGCACGGATACAAGGCAACGGGCATCAAGATCGATCCTTACCTCAACTACGACGCCGGTACCCTGCGTCCGACGGAACACGGAGAAGTGTGGGTAACGGACGACGGCGGTGAAATCGACCTCGACCTCGGAAACTACGAGAGATTCCTGGGAATCGATCTTCCGCGGACCAACAACCTGACCACCGGACAGATTTACCATACCGTGATAGAGCGTGAACGCCGCGGAGAATATCTGGGCAAGACGGTTCAACCGATTCCCCATATCACCGACGAAATCAAACAGCGGATTACCGACTCGGCGAAGGGATTCGATGTTGCGCTGGTAGAGATAGGCGGCACGATCGGCGATGACGAAAACCGCCCTTTTCTGTTTGCAATGAAGAGCCTCGAACGGGAAGTCGGCGAGGAAAACGTCATCTATGTGCTGGTCACCTACCTGCCGGTACCCGGCCACGTCGGCGAGATGAAAACCAAGCCCACACAGCATGCGATCCGGTCCTTGAGCGAGAACGGGATATTCGCGGACTTTATCATCTGCCGCGCCGTGGAAGCGCTGGACGACGTGCGGAAGCGCAAAATCGAGATTTCGGCGAATATCTCGGCAGACCGGATCATTTCGGCGCCCGACGTCGACAGCATCTATCAGGTTCCGCTGGAATACGAAAAGGACCGATTGGGCGAGAAGATACTCGATGAGTTCGGCTTGGCTCCGAAAAATACGCCGGACTGGGATCGCTGGTGTGAATTGCTGGAGATGATTCGAGCTCCCAGGGAACGCGTGCGTGTGGCCATGGTGGGCAAATACGTCGGAATCGGAGACTATGAATTTCAGGATTCCTACATCTCCGTCAATCAATCCCTGGAACACGCCGGCGCCCTGTTGGATACGAAGGTTGAGATCGACTGGATCGACTCCACCCGCCTCGAACGTCACGACGTCGAGGAGGTGCTCGCCGGATATCACGGTATTATCGTACCGGGAGCATTTGGTGAAGGGGGCGCCGAGGGCGCCATCAATGCCGTCCGCTACGCCAGGGAAAATCAGGTTCCGTTCCTTGGCCTGTGCTACGGGCTGCAGATGGTCGTGGTTGAATACTCCCGAAACGTCGTCGGACTGGACGACGCGAACTCCGTCGAGATGGATCCCGATACGCCCCACGCCGTAATCGACATCCAGTACGCGCAGCGACAGATTATCGAAGAAAACCGGTACGGCGGCACCATGAGGCTGGGTGGGTACGCTGCTGTATTACGGCGGGAATCCCGTGTATTGGACCTCTACGAACAGACGGGACGACTGGAGGAGGATTCATGGAGAATCCAGCAACTCCGGCAGCTTCCCGATCAGATGTTCAGGTGCGGTGTGATCCTGCCGAGCGAGAACGCGGTGGTCGAACGGCATCGGCACCGTTATGAAGTTGCGCCGAAATATGTGGACCTGCTGGAGGAGTACGGGCTGGTGTTTTCAGGTTTCCACCGCAGGGAAGACGGTACCAAGCTGATGGAGTTCGTGGAACTGCCCAATCATCCGTATTTCATTGCAACCCAGTCACATCCGGAGTTTAAATCCCGGCTGGAACGTCCAGCACCCCTGTTTTTTGGCCTCATCAATGCGTCAATACGCTGTTCCGGAGCGGGTCGTGAGGATTCCGTGCAGATCGAGTTGGAGACGTGAAGCCGGGCCGGGCGTCCCCGATTTCGTACACGTACGGGGTTTGGCTGCTCATTTTTCTTGCGGCAGGCTGTTCGCCGTCGTCCGAGCCCTCATCCAATCAGCCTGCAGTCCCCAAACCTCCGGACCAGGAGGCGTGGGGATGGAACACGGTTGTTACCCGGAACGGTCGCAAGCGCGCCGAAGTCGAGGCGGGCCATTTCAGGAAATTTGATCGGACGTTTACAGCCCTCCTCGATAGCGGCGTGATTGTTTCCTTTTACAACGGATCCGGGCTGAAGCGAGTGTCGGTATTGACGGCACGGCAGGCGGAGATTCACGAAGAATCCGGGGATATGGTGGTCACGGGAGACGTGGCCGTAATCGCTACCAACGGAACCCGCCTGGAGACCGATACATTGCGTTGGAACCGCGAGACCGAGATGATTACGGGAAACGGCAGGATGACCCTTCGGCGACCCGACGGCGAGGAGACTGGCGAAGGGTTCGAGGCGTCTTCAGATCTCAAGTGGTGGAGGATGCGTCAGGTTTCAACGCGGCTGGGCGGGGCGGATTCCCTCCGGTAACTTTCTGTCGATCTGCAATCGTCGCCTTTCCTGCCTCTTGTATGTTCTTCTCCCTGCTCTTACAGTTGTATCTCCTGTCGAAGGCGCCTCCTGTTTACGCAACAGAATTCATCCGTGCCGACCGCAGTGAAACCATGCTGCGGGATGCTGGCGTCTTGCGGATTGAAGCGGGCGGCGTATCCTACCGGCACACTGAACGCGCGTTCAGCGTGAATGCGGATTCGGCGCGCCTGTGGATTCCGGATGGCGGACTGTCACGGGCGAGGTTCTTTGGGCGGGTGACATACAGGGATTCCGCAAGAACGCTGACAGCCGATGCCCTGACGTATCACCCTCGAAGCGAACTGGCCAGCTTTCGGGGCGGGGTCCGGGTCATCGAACAGCACCGATTGCTTTATGCCCACCGAGTGACGTACCGCAAAAAGGCGAACCTGCTGGAGGCCGAAGGCGCGGTTACACTGAACTACAGCCGGAAGCGGATTTCGTTTCGCGCACCTGCAATGACGTATCATGTGCTGGCGGATTCAGGATCGGGTTCAGGCGGCGTTCAGGCCGTACGATACCCCGAGACACCTGAAGATTCGCTTCACGTTCACTCGGATTCGATGCATTTCGCCGATCTGGGGGATCGCATGCGATTTTCGGGTCGGGTCCGCATGGAACACGCCGGGATGCGGGCACGTGCCCCCCGTGGACGCTACTTCAGGCCCGCGGACAGGCTGGAACTGGGCGGCGGGACATCTGCCTTCTGGATCCGGAACCATGCAACACGGGCTGACTCGGTTACATTGAACGCCGAACGGATGCGCGTGCACGGCGCAGGTGCCGATTCGCTCGATAGCATCGTCCTCATTGGTGCCGCAAGACTGCATAAGCAAGCTGTACAACCGGAATTTGACGGTGGGCAGGAGGTACAGGCCGATTCGGTTGTCCTGGGCTTGTCAGAAGGACGGATCGCTACCATCGATGCGTCCGGGGAGGCTTCGGCGATGTTGACCACGCGCGATGGCGCCAGCGTGGACCTCACGGGCGGTCGAATCTGCATGGACCTTATGGACGGGAACCTGGACAGCCTGACGGTTCACGGGAAGGGCATCGGTGCGTACGTCTCGTCCGACAGCGCCGCCGTCAGTCGAATTTCGGGCGGTTCAATTGCGATTGACTTCGAAAACGGCGCCGTTAATGAGGTCCTGATTACGGGGAGCGCCCGATGTACCCATCGGTCCGAAACCGAACGGACCGGCGATATCCGGCTTTCGGGCGATTCCGTGAAACTGACGTTCGACGGCGACAGGCTCACCGATGTTCAGGCGGAGGGCGGGGTTCGCGGCCGATACAGGCCGACGGAATCCGGAGATGCGCCGTGATACTGAAGACACGAGACCTGGTTAAGGCATACCAGCGGCGGCGGGTGGTGGACGGCGTTTGCCTCGAGGTGAATCCGGGGGAGGTCGTGGGCCTTCTGGGCCCGAATGGCGCCGGAAAGACGACCACTTTTCACCTGATTGTGGGCCTGATCCCGTGCAAGCACGGCGAGATCTTCCTCGGAGGCGAGGATATTACAGGTATGCCGATGTACATTCGGGCGAGGAAGGGCATCGGCTATCTGGCCCAGGAACCCTCCGTTTTCAGAAAACTGACCGTGAGGCAGAACATCCTCGCTGTGCTGGAAACACTTCGACTGTCACGCATGGAACAGGAGGCCCGTCTGGAGACGCTTCTGCGCGAACTGGGACTCTCGAGTCTCGCGGCTCGCAGGGCGGACGGGCTGTCGGGCGGCGAAGCGCGCAGGCTCGAGATTACGCGTGCACTGGCAAGACGTCCCCGATTCCTCCTGCTGGACGAGCCCTTCGCAGGTATCGACCCAAAGGCCGTAGAGGATATCCAGGCCATCGTCCGCGCATTAAAGGACCGACGTATCGGACTCCTCATTACCGATCACAATGTCCGCGAAACCCTGGCGATAACCGACAGATCGTACATCCTCTCCGACGGAAAGATCCTGACCTCCGGCAGCCCGACTGAGCTGGCGGAAAATCCGGAAGTGCGACGCGTCTATCTGGGGGACAGATTCCGATTGGACTGACCCAAAATTGGGATTGTCACCCGGACCTGTTTTCCTTATTATTTTTAACGAAGTAAATGGAAAGGCGAACCGGGGTTGAGCGGACATCGATGCCTTTCCACCGAGGATTTTCCGATACATTACAGCCGATGACATATGACTTGACGGCACTTCCCCTTCACGCGATCAACCGGCGGCAAGTTTCGCTCATTCCCGTTTCGTACTCTTTGCAGGGGTTCTTCAAAGGCCTATGATTCAACTCACGCAGACCGTCTCCCTCCAGCAGAAGCTGGCGCCGCAGCTCATCCAGTCGTTGCGGCTGCTGCAGATGCCGTCGCTCGAATTGGAACAGTTGATTCAGCAGGAACTGCAAACCAATCCACTCCTGGAGGTTTCGGAAGAGACAGGTCGCGAAGACGACGAATGGGATCCGGAGTCGGACGGTTCGGAATCGGTCGATATCGACGGGGAACGAAAGGAAGTTGACGATGCGGACCCGCCGGACGTGGAATTCGGCGACACAGCATTGGCCGATGGACGGTTGGACGAGAATCAGTGGAACGAGCTCCTGAACGATGCCGGGTATACCGTGCCACGGCATGAGTTCGATCCCAACGCTGAAGAGTGGGAGTACGACGGTCCCGGGCAGCAGTCATTGGAGGCCGAACTGCGCGCCCAGCTCTCGCTTACCGATCTGGACGCCGCTGAACGGAAGATTGGCGAGTACATCATCGGCAATATCGACGAAGACGGCTTTTTGCAGGCGCAGATCGAGGATATTGTTGCTGTTTTCGGGTGTGAGACGGAATCTGTGGAGCAGATCCTGGAGGTTATTCAGACGTTCGATCCGCCGGGCGTGGGCGCAAGGGATCTCCAGGAATGCCTGGCGATCCAGCTTCGCGAGCAGGGGCTGGCGGATTCTCTCGCGATGGGTATCGTACACGGCTATTGGGACGACCTGGTGAACCGTCGATATATGAAGATCAGTCGAGCGCTCGGCGTGGACCGGGCGGCGATTGCCCACGCCGAAAGCGTGATATCGGGCCTTAACCCCAAACCGATGATTTACAGGGAAAGCCGTATCAATCACAATCTGGTTGTACCCGATCTCGAGGTGCAGAAGGTGGGCGACGAGTATGTCGTATCGCTGATCGACCGCAATCTTCCCGCCCTGCGGGTCAGCCCCGCATACAGAACGCTGCTCAGCAAGTCCGGTAAACCGGGAAGTCAGGCCAGGAAATTCGTCGTGGATCGCCTCAATTCCGCCCGCTGGTTCATCAGCGCGATCAATCAGCGCCGTACCACAATGCTCAGGGTTATGCGGTGTATTGTCGACAGTCAACGTGCATTCTTCGACAAGGGAGTTGGCTTTCTCAAGCCCATGGTGCTTCAGGAGGTCGCGGACCGGGTGAATATGCACGTTTCAACCATCAGCCGGGTGAGCAACGGGAAATACGTACAGACGCCGCACGGTGTGTTCGAATTGAAGTACTTTTTCGACGGCGGACTGACCCGCAACGACGGCGAAGACATCGCCGCAAGGAGCGTAAAACAGAAGATCTCCAGGTTGATTGCGGAAGAGAACGCCAGAAAACCTTTGAGTGATCAGAAAATCGCCGATTTGCTGAAAGACGAAGGTATCGCCATTGCCCGCCGAACGGTTGCCAAGTATAGAGATCAGTTGAATATCAATCCCGCGAGGTACAGGAAATCAATTTGACCAAAGGTTCAAAAACAAACAACCGGCGGAATCGATGTGCAGATTGGCAACTGCGAAAGATTCCGCCGGTTGTCTATTGTGTGTGCGTGTGGTCGGCCGTGCCGCGAGCCGAAAAGACTACCCGCCGGATTGAACCGCGCTGATTTCGTCCTTCGAGATCTTGTGTACGCTCATTGGATTGAATGTCTGACGTGTGCCCGACCGCAGTGCGACCTCGATTCGTCCTCCGGTCAGGACGAAAAACTGCAGCAGAAAGCCTCCGCCCTGCATCGGCTCGACCTGATAGTCAGCAGGGTCCAATCCGCCGACCCATTTCGGAAGACATGCCCTCAAGCGGGCATCCGCACATACGATCTGCGGTAGCGCCATGACCAGCGCTCCCGGCGATTCGCCCAGCGCCTCCCCGATGGTTTTTCGTATCCTCGCAAGATAGGGAATCACCTTTCCCGCGTATTCGAAGTCGTCCTCATCGTCACGTACGGGCGGTACGATACCCCAGGTCATGTGGTGTACGAATGGATTTCCGTGACCCTGGGCAAGCATATGGTCGCGGGCGTCCTCGTCAACGGGATGGACGACCGCGACGTAGTCGAACCAGCCCTCGCCACGAGCCGGGCTGTCTTCGGGCAGCCCGGAAGGCACGTTCATGTAGTCGTGTCCGTCAACCGGAGACGGATAGCAGCGGGTGTCCCAGCCGGCAATGTAACCGATGCGTTTCAGCCGGCCGGAAATGAGACGCGGGGGATCGACGAAAATGGCCGCGTGGTCCGGATTCGGCAGCAGCGGCACGCCCGCGTCGGTGATCCTTCGTGCGACGTCGAGCGCCTCGCTGAGCCGTTCGGGTGCATTGGGGATGTCGAGCTGATCATTGAAATTGTCCGGCAGGATGACGTTTTGGGGCATCCCGGTCTCCTTCATGGCAAGGACGATCCCGATCGATGGTTTGTGTTGACGCTGCGAAGAGAACGGCCGGCAGGCACTGAACGGAAAGACACCGGCCCTCTCGCGTAAAATCGCGTGCGGTATCCGCGGTGTCAAGGGGAATTCGATTTGGGGAGGCGAACAGAGATCGACATCGTGTACTCTTGACGCGCTGAATCCTGGCAGCGGGTATAACACGCCGCCCGGCGGTCCGGTCGCCGCCCCACAGCAGGCACGGCACACAAGCGCGACCACGCTCAGTTCCCCGGCTCCATCTCCGCCGGGGATTTTTTTGTCCGCGAGCGAGGTTTCAATTTCAAGCGCCCGTACTGAAAATTGTATTCATCCATGGCATATCAGACCGACAGACTCTATAATATAACATATTGATAAAAATCAAGTTATATCATAAACCCGTAATTGGCATACAGATTGCATCGGCCGGTATGACGTGCTGGCGCTTCTGGAAGGAGAGATTGGTGAAACAGGTCCTCGTGTTTTTCCTCGTGTTTCTCGTCCCTGACCGGACAGGGCTCTGGGCGCAGGCGGTCGTCACGCCGGATACGCTCCGCTTCGGTCCGGTGCGAGCAGGGTCTTCCGCGCTGGATAGCGTCGTTGTCGCAAATGGAGGTCGGAGCGATCTCGTCCTGACTTCCGCCAACATTGAAGGGAACGGGTTCCATCTGCCTGACGATCTCTTTGCCGACACAAGTATCGTATTGCCGCCGGACCGGGCCGCGAGCCTGACGGTCCGATTCGAACCCGAGGACCTCGCTGTATGTACCGGAGTTCTGACCGTCGCAACCGGCAGTGGCGCGCTGAAGACGCCGATCGTCGGGGAAGGTGTCCGGGAAGTCGTCGTCATTCAGGAGATTCTTGCAGACCCGCCGGCGGGCGTACAGGGCGACGCCAACGGCGACGGGACGCGCCACCACAGTCAGGACGAATTCGTGGAACTGCTCAATATCGGACTCAAGCCGGTCAGGTTGGACGGCTGGCAATTGAGCGACGCGGGGACAGCGCCCGGATCCAGGTTCGCGTTCCCTGAAAACACCGAATTGAAGCCGGGTCAGCGACTGGTTCTCTTTGGCGGTGGTTCTCCTTCAGGTGTTCCGGGGCTCGTGTTCGTGGACGACGGAGCAATCGGCGGGGGCCTGAGAAACGGGGGCGATAGCGTGTTCCTGATCGATCCATCTTCGATGGATACATTGGCGGCTGCACAATACGAAGGCAAGACAGGGGACCGGAATCAATCGATCGTGCGCCATCCACAAGGGCGCGGTCCCTTTCTGCTACATAGCGAATCACCCGGTGACGGCGCCCTGTTTTCTCCCGGTCGTGCCCGCAAGGTGACGGAACGGACGGAAGTCATCCCCGGCGATACCCCGGTGGATCCCGGCCCGACAATCCGGTTCGGGGCCCGGGTGGTCATTGACGAAGTGTTGGCGGACCCGGCTCCCGGTCCGGACGGAGACGCCAATCAGGACGGGGTGAGGGACGGCAAGGCGGACGAGTTCGTTGAAATATTGAACGTCGACTCGAAGCCGGTAACGATAGGTGGATGGTGGCTCAGCGACGACGACGTCGGTTCGGGACGGCGATTTCACTTTCCCGTCGGCCTGACGCTTGCGCCGGGAATGCGCGCGGTCCTGTTTGGCGGTGGTAATCCCCAGGATATCCCCGGGCATGTATTCGTAGACGACGGCAGCATCGGTAATGGATTGACCAATAGGGGGGACCGCGTGTTGCTCGTCGACCCCGCCGCGGACGATACGGTGGCCGTGGCCGACTTTCAGGTGGCAGGGGACCTGAACCGGTCCGTGGTGCGGTTCGCCGAGGGCGTTTACGTCCCGCACGCCGACTTGCCGGACGGCGGGACCATCTCGCCGGGTCGGCCTCATCCGAAGCCCTCGGCCCCCGCGGAAGCGGCGAAAGCCCCACGGCCGGAATTTCTGGACGCGCCACCATCGTGGTGCCGGGTTGGCGCGCTTTGCAGATTCACCCCCAGCATCCGCAATCTGGACGGGGGATTCGTGCACCTGGAAACCCAGGTACAGGGCATCCGGTGGGACCGTGATACCGGAGAAATCTCATGGAGGCCTGATCAGGAAGGTCGTTTTCGCTTCTGGCAGACTGCGGTGAGTGGCTCCGGAGAGAAGACCGTGCGGCAATTTGACGTGTGGGTCGAGCCCCGTCCGCAGGTTGCAATTGTCGAGATTCTGGCGGACCCGCCGCCCGGCCTGAACGGCGACGTGAATGGCGACGGATCGCGCGACAGCCAATCGGACGAATTCGTCGAGATTCTGAACGATGGTCCTGACGCCGTCTGGATATCGGACTGGCGGCTGAGCGACGATGATGTATCAGCACGCAGGCAGTTCAGGTTTCCCGGTTTCACCAGGCTTCACCCCGGAGAACGCGCTGTCTTATTTGGAGGTGGGCGGCCGGAAGGAATCGAGGGCCAGGTATTCGTGGATGACGGCAGCATCGGTAACGGCTTGACCGACGAATCCGACGTTATTCTGCTGATCGATTCCGTTCTGAACGATACGCTCGCCAGGGCCGATTACACCTCAGAGGGAGACATTGACCAGTCGCTGGTGTGGAACGGCACCGTTTGGGTCCCCCATGAGACCCCTCCCGGACGGGGGATTTATTCCCCCGGGTTGCCCAGTGAGAAGGGAACCGTCGTTGCGAAAGATGCGGGGCCGGATGACGGGGAAGGGAGGGACGGATATCCACCGGCGACCGTTCCGGCGGGTGTGATCATCAGCGAAATCCACGCGAATCCCGCCCCAGGGGCGCCCGGTGACACCAATGGCGATGGCGAACGCCACGGTTTCCAGGACGAGTTTGTGGAACTCTGGAATCCCCGGTCCGACACGGCCAGGCTCGACGGGTGCAGGCTGGGAGACGACGATACGCCGATCGACCGTCATTTCGAATTCCCCGCCGGGACGTTGCTTCCTCCCGGCGGTTTCCTGGTCCTTTTCGGCGGCGGGTCTACGTCAGGGTTTCCGGAAAGCGCACTTGTGGATGACGGTCGGATCGGCGACGGGCTCTCGAATTCAGGCGACACGGTTGTGTTTCTGTCGCCCGGCGGTGCGGACACGCTCGACATCGTCAGCTACGACGCCGCACCCGACGGCGCCTCGCTCGTTCGCGGGGCGGGCGCCGCGCTACAACGACATGATCTGTTGCCTTTCACAGGCCTGTCCTCGCCCGGACGTGCCGCGCCGATGCTGGTTGCCATCGGGATCGTCCCCGACACGTTGGACATATACCCGGGGTCCAGCCATACCGTTGCTGCAGACGGTTTCTTCGATTCGGAAACCGTGACGGTTGTCACCAACCAACTGACGTGGCGTGTTGAGGACGCTGATATCGCGCGGCTCGAACCGCTCCCGCGTTTACGGGGCGTTGCGCCGGGGGTGACGGTGGTACATGCACGACACGGACGCGTCACATCCAGCGCCCTCGTCCGGGTTCATTCCGGGATCGAAGGCGACGGCGCCGACTCCGGGGGCCGGAACGACGGAGACTCCAGCGGCGAGAACCCCCCATCCAATCGCCCTCCCGTGTTTATCTCACGGCCTGACACGCTGGCCATACGAGGTTTAACGTATGCTTACACGCCGTCGGCTGTAGACCCCGATGGCGACCAAGTGTCCGTTTCGGTGCAGCGGCGACCGGCATGGCTGAATTGGACGGAAACCGATCTGGAAGGTATGCCGGAACATACCGGATTCTGGCCGGTCGTCATCACGGCAACGGACCACAGCGACTCGACCGTTCAGTCGTTCACCATAAATGTCGTGGCGCCCGGCCTTCGTCCGGCAAGCCGCCGGGACAGCGTTGCGTTCGTTGGCTTGACCTGGAGGATGTCAGTGGATACCGGCGAGGGAATTCAGATCCAGGTAGATGGCGGCCCTGTCTTAGACGACACGGGCGAATCTCTCGTGTGGCGTCCCCGTCGCGGAGACGAGGGCCCCCGTGTGATAAGGGTGTCCATGAGTCGAAACGGCGCCGAGAGTCTGATCCTGAGTTTTCTGATTACGGTACGTCCGCGGCCGCTCGTCGTAATTGACGAGATTCTGGCCGATCCAACAACAGATGTCAGTGGAGATGGAACGATGGACCGGCATGGAGATCAATTCATCGAACTGCTCAACACTGCCGAGTCCGCGGTGGATCTGTCGGGCTGGACGCTTGGCGACGACGATGGAGGGTCGTTCGTGTTCCCTGGGGGCTCGGTCCTGGATGGCGGCGAGCGCTTTGTCCTCTTCGGCAGGGGAACGCGCGGAGGCGCAAAGGGCTGTTTTTCAGCAGGGGGCCGTATCGGGAACGGTCTGGATGCCGAGGACAGGATCCTGTTAGTCGTACCGGCCGGGCCGGATACGCTGGTGGATGTGCAATATGTGAAGGACCGGATTGGCTCGTCACTGGTGCCCCACCCGCACATGCCGGGAGAATGGTTAGCGCACAGCCGCGTTTCGAATCTGCCGTTCTCGCCGGGGAAGGCGACACCATTCTCGGACTCCGCCTTTGCCGACTCCACGGGAGTCTATACAGATAACGGAGATGCCTGCCAGGAGCGCCCGTTTCCGAACCCGTTCAATGTGCATACGACCATCGGGTTTCGAAGCACCGGCGATCCGGCGGACCTGACGGTCTACAATGTTCTCGGGCAACCCGTCAGACGTTTCTCGATTGCGGCGGTCGCGGGTTACCATCGACTCGTGTGGGACGGAAGCGACCACCTGGGGCGATCGGTTGGTACGGGCATATATCTGATTCGCCTGCGCAACGGAACACGCGTCCGAACCATGCGTGTGGTTTTGATTAAATGACCCGCCCGAAAGCCTTGAGCAAACGACCACGGCCGAACACGGATTACAGCAAGCGTCTGTGGGCGGGAGGCTCCGAATTCGTGCAAGAATCCATTCTCGCGGAAATGCAGGCGCTTTGCCTCGCAACGCCGGCCAGATCGTCGAGGCGGGAATGGGAACAACCGAGGAAAGGAGGTGGAAACCATGGCGCAGCCGGAGATCACGTTCAGACACGGTTCATGCAGCGCTTCCGTATTCGACAACGAATACAGCCGCGGCAAGGACAGCTTCAACGTCCGTACCGTTTCGTTCCAGAGAAGCTACCGGGACAAGCAGGGCGAGTGGCAACGTTCCAGCAGCCTGAGGGTGAACGATATACCCAAAGCGATTCTGGTCCTGAACAAGGCGTATGAATACCTGACGTCCAACGGTCAAGCGGAAGTTGAGGAAGAAGCCGATAGCTGAGCCGGTATACACGGCAGCATCCGAAGAGGGACAACCGTTATTCAACGGATGTCCCTCTTTCACGTTGTTGCCGTTCTGCTGTTGTTTCGACAGGAGACTTTTCGTATCTTCATCTGAACGCGATTTCCGCGGTTCCCTGTACGTCTGGAGTTCGTTCATGGAAGAATCGTCGATCGATGTCATCAAGTCTCTGCACCGCCTTACGGGCGAATTGCAGAATTTTCAGGAAATCGCCAAGCACATCAAGCCGCCTTCGGGTGAAATCCCGAAATTAGAGGGAATCGACATTTACGGAGAGACGATTCCGCTTGACGGCCTGATCGGCGGTGATCACATCATCTACGTCGATTTCAAGAAACGGTACGATCTGGAGGCACGGATACAAAAGGCGGAGGAAGAAGGCCGCGGAACCGTAGCAGCAAATCTGAGGAGATGCCAGCGGATGGCCGGAATCGCCCTCGTGGACGTATCCGGACATCAGATAACGGACGCGATGCTGGCCGGAATGCTGCACGAGGCCTTCTTGCTGGGCGCTATTTACGAACTGGACCAGTTCGGTACGATCACGGAGAAACTGTTCGAGAATCTGAATACCCGGATCTACAATTCTTCCAGCGTCAGCAAGTTTCTGACGATGATTTATGGGGAGATCAGCGAGGACGACACCTTCAAATTTCTTTCTGCCGCCCATCCTATGCCGATCGTTTTCTCCAATCTGCAGAATCGAATCATGGATATCAGCGATGACCTGTTTGTGACCTTTCCACCGATCGGGACATTGCCGTCACAGGAAGATATAGACAGGCAGGCGATCCAGAGTGTGCTGGGCTTCAAGAAAAAATATGAGATCAACGAGTGGACGTTGCGGGGCTCGGGCGACATCCTGCTGCTGTATACGGACGGGCTGGCGGACCATCGCCGGGGCGACGACGAATATTTCCCCGACCGGCTCGAGGACATGCTCCGCGGGGTCAAGGAACTCTCGGCCCGCGGAATATTCGAAGCCATCAAGGTGGACGTACTCGACTTCGGCCAACCTCTCGACGATATCAGTCTTGTCGTAATCAAGAGAACATAACGGTGTGTGCACCGGCCGTGGGCCGTTGAAAAGCGGCCTGGATCCGACTCACTTGTCATTTCGCAGGAGGCAAGATCATGAAGATGTTCGTCAATTCCCGCTGGATGGACAAGGACGAGAAAGTCGAGGTGCTGAACCCGTACGATGGCTCGGTTATCGATACGGTACCTCGCGCCGGCAGCGGTGACGTACAGGCCGCCCTTGCGACTGCGGCCAGAGGCGCCGGAATAATGGCGGCGATGCCGGCCCACGAACGATACCGGGTTCTGCACCGTGCTGCTGAATTGATGGCGGAACGCCAGGAGGATTTCGGGCAGACCATTTCCGCCGAGGAGGGGAAGATCATCTCCGAAGGGCGCGGGGAGGCCGCACGGGCAGTCGATACAATGACACTGTCGGCCGAAGAGGCAAAACGACTCTACGGCGAGACCATCCCGCTGGATGGCGCAACAGGTGCGGAGGGCAAGTTCGGATTTACCGTTCGAGTTCCCTGTGGCGTTGTCGTGGCCATTACCCCCTTCAATTTCCCTTTGAATCTGGTCTGTCACAAGGTGGGACCCGCGCTGGCGGCCGGAAACTCGGTGATCATTAAACCGGCCACCGACACGCCGCTTTCCGCTATTAAACTCGTGGATGTCCTTCTGGATGCAGGCACGCCGGCCGAAGCCGTGCAGTGCATCACGGGGCCAGGAGGCGAAATCGGCGATCTGCTCTCGTCAGATTCCCGGGTCCGCAAGATCTCGTTCACCGGCAGCAGAGACGTGGGCGAGCAGATTTGCAGGACAGCGGGGCTGAAGAAAGTGACGATGGAACTGGGGTCCAATTCCCCACTGATCGTAATGCCCGATGCCGATCTGGACAAGGTGGCCGCCGCCACGACCGCGACAGGGTTCGCAAACGCCGGGCAGGTATGCATATCGGCGCAGCGCGTCATGGTCAACAAGGACGTGTACGAGGACTTCATTGACGTACTGAAGCCTCAGGTGGAGGCCATGAAAATCGGCAATCAGCTGGATGAGTCGGTTGCGATGGGGCCAATGATACGTGAAGCAGATGCCGAGCGGGTTGGCGCCTGGATACGCGAGGCCAGAGAGGGCGGCGCAAGGGTAATCGTGGGCGGAGACCGTGACGGCACATTGCACGCGCCAACGGTGGTAGCGGACGTCGATCCCAAAATGCGGATCTCATGCGACGAACTCTTTGGTCCGGCCGTCGGGCTGACCCGATTCGATACAATCGACGAGGCCATCGCATCGGCCAACGACACCAATTACGGTTTGTCGGCCGCGCTGTTCACTGAGAACCTCGACCACGCTATGCAGTTCGTAAACAGGGTGCAGTCGGGCAACATTATGGTGAACTGGGGCCCGCAATGGCGGGCGGATCTGATGCCTTACGGTGGATTGAAAGACAGCGGGATGGGCAAGGAAGGGCCGAAGTACGCGGTGGAGGAGATGACGGAATTGAAAATGGTCGTATTCCATTAGCTCCGAGGGGCAGGAACACCGTGCGCTCGATCGGACAACCTCAGGATGGACCCGGAAGAACGATACGCGAAGGCCCTGGTACGCACGTGCGAAGAACCCGTGCCGCTCGGCCGGCCGTGCGCAAATGTCGCGGTTCGCTGATTTCGGACAATAAAAAAAGCGGAGTGGCGACTCTGGCGCTCCGCTTCCGGCGTTCGGTCTGAGATTGCTGCTGAAACCCCGGACTTACAAACTCCCGTAACGATCGAACCCGGGGTCGAAGGTCCAGCCGGAACTGGATCCTGTTAGCGGCGCAGGGGTTCTGATTCCTCCTGGCTCGACGGATCCAGCGGCTGGTGAAGTGCCTTCTTGATGAGTACGCCCGCTTTAAAGTAGCTCTTCTTTCGTGCGGGCACGTAAACGATTTCACCTGTCCGGGGGTTCCGCGCCGCAGGCTTGGGCTTGGTGTTTTTTACGCCAAGTACACCAAAACCCCGAATCTCGATGCGGTCGCCGGAAATCAGGCTCTCGCGCATTGCCTTGAAAAGCGTGTCTACAACCTCGTAGGCGAGTTGCTTCTTGACGCCCAGCCGTTCGGAAATTTCGAGCGCCAGATCCTTTTTGGTTGTTGTCATTTCTCCTCCCGTCTGACACGCCCGATCGTGCCGAAACATAATATAGACCCAAAGTGCCGATTGCCGCAAGGAAAAAATTTACTAGAAGTTACACGAATTTTCGCCCGGCGGGATTCGGAATTCAATACCCGGGAATTCATGTAATTAGTTGTTTTTAATGTACTTGGATGAAAATTTCCCTATTTTGTTGAATTTTAGACACTTACACGTATAATCTCGTTTCGAATTCTCAGCCTGCGGCACGGCCAGTACACCGCGTTCGCCTGAATCCGCAACAGAAACCCACGGATCCCCTGCGGATATTTCGGCATACCCGGAGGTCGACCGCGGCCAGCGAATTGCATGGAAGACACCCTTGACATTGCTGGCTCAAGGAGGGTTGGGAGCGCCTGAATGGCGGCGGTCAGCGGCGTTTGGTGAACTTATGCGAACAGGTTCGGCGTGCTGAGCTGATGTTTGCGGAACGTGCCGTGATTCGATACTCAACCGGGACGCTGTTCGCGCAGGGCTTCGATGAGCCGGTCGACATGGTCGAAACCGTTGCAAATGTGAGTGGACACACGGATCCGGTGTGCGCTGTCAATTCGTTCCGCCGGCACGGTGATCCGATATCGCTCATAAAGGTCGAGGCTTTCGAATCCCGTGACGTGATATGCCGAGATTGAACCGGACATATCGGCCCTGGACGGTGTGAGAAGTCTTGCCCAGCCGGTTGACGCCATGCGTTCCCTCAGATAAGCAGCCAGTTTCCGGCCTCTACGCAGGATTCGGCGTTTGCCAACCTGTTCCTGGAAATCGACGGCTTCACCGACCGCTGCAAAAGCGGCCTGATCGCGGGTGCCCCAGTTCTCGATTCCCCACATGAACGGACGGTCGTTGATCTGAAGCGTTCCGTCCCCGCATCGTATCGGACCCTCGCGGCTGTATCCCCAACTTACGATGACGTGATTCAAACGCTCCTGTGCGTGTGGCGACACGTAAAGGAATCCCGTACCCTTGGGCGCGCACAGCCACTTGTGGCAGTTGCCGCCGTAAAAGTCACATTCGAGGGCATCCAGGTCCAGTGGGATCATACCCGGAGCATGGGCCCCGTCGACCGCGATCATTGCGCCACGCCGGTGGGCGAGGCGGGCCAACGCTCCGACTGGCGTTATCAGGCCGGTGCGGGCAAAGATGTGGCTACAGAGTACCAGCCGGGTGCGAGCGGTAAATTCCGGTTCGAACGCATCCAGTATCACATCGGGATTGTCGGCAACCGGCGGGATTCTGGCACGCTTGACCACAACCCCGTACCGTCGTTCCGCCTGATGGAGGCAATGGTCGATTGCGCCGTATTCATGGTTCGAGGCCAGTATCTCGTCACCGGGCCGCCAGTCCAGCCCGTTAACTACCATATTGATGGATACGGTGACGTTGCAGGTGAACGCGATGTCCTCCACCGGGGCGTTAAGAAAGTCGCTCAACCGGCGGCGGCTATCATCCACCGCGTACGCATGTTTCGCCCGATTCCGGATCGGGCTGCGTTCCACATCCGTCAGGATTGCAATCATCCTGTCGAAGACACGCTTGGGCTGCACGCCAACGGAGCCGGTATTGAGATAGATCTCATCGTCGGCGATCATATAGGCTGTGCGAATCTTCTGCCAGTAGACTTCCTCGTCCGTGGAAGTCGGCCAGTTCGTGCCGCACAAGTTCACCTGAACCTCCTCGAACGACGTTTAGGGAAAATCAGTGGCATTGCCCGGCGAAGACCGGGATGCGGGGCCGAGTATTTCCGTTCGTCCACAATTGTAATTTCCGGACAGTCTGTTTCCAAGTCCTTTGTGACCGATGCCGCCGCCCGCCAAATTTCAGCCTGCAATGCCAATCCGCATTAACGGGTCGACGCGAAATTCAACTCCGAATGGTGAGATTCGACCTGCCGTAACCCGCCTTGACAGCTACATTTATCTTGTCTATATTATCCCGGGTCAATACGTGCGTCTCCCGCCGGCAGGAAGCCGGTGGGCGTTATTTTCTGCCAATCTGGCATCGATAGGGAGTGTGGAATGGCGGACCCTTCGGACGCCGAACTGGTTCGACGCTGGAAAGACGAAACTGCGCCGTTGTTGCCGCTGTTGCACGCGTTCCACGATCGGGATGGATATGTCTCTGATGAGGCCATCCGGGCCATTTCCGCCGGGTTGAATACGCCGCTGGCAGACTTGTTCGGTACCGTAAGTTTCTACCATCACATTTCCCGCAAGCCCGGCGGACTTGATGGATTCCGCGTTTGCACCGGGCCGATTTGTGCGCTTCGCGGCGCGCGGGAGATGTGCGATGCCCTGAATGGCGCCCCGATGGCGTGTGCGGGCAGGTGCGATGAACCGGTTCCGGTGATTCAGAACCACAGGGTTCTCGTGGGGACGGATGCGCGGCGCATGAGGGAGGACCCGACGCCGCTGCCGGCGGAAAACCCCGGCCGGCTGGAGGAGTGCGTCTTTCGACATATTCGCGCGCCGAACCGCTCGAACCTCGAAGGGTATCGCGCCTCACACGGGTACCGCGGACTGAAGAGAGCGATATCCGGGATGGAGCCGGCAGAGGTCGTGGAGAGTGTCACGGAAAGCGGGCTGGCCGGACGCGGAGGCGCCGGCTTTCCCACAGGTGCGAAGTGGGAGGCGGTATCCGAAGCCGCAGGCGGTCCGAAAACGGTCGTCTGCAATGCCGACGAGGGAGAACCCGGCTGCTTCAAGGACAGGGCCCTGATGGACTACGATCCGCACGCGGTACTGGAGGGTATGGTCATCGCCGCGTACGCAACCGGCGCCACGCGGGGGTTCATCTACCTGAGGTACGAATATCCGCAAGCGCTGAGCATTCTGGAAAGCGCCATCGAAGAAGCGGAGGCCGCCGGTCTGGTTGGCGATGGCATTCTGGGGACGAATTTCGATTTCCGGATACACATCCGGCGCGGCGGAGGGGCGTATGTGTGCGGCGAAGAGGGATCGTTACTGAACAGCCTGGAAGGCAGACATCCGTTCCCGAGAAACCGGCCGCCTTATCCCGTAACCCACGGGTTCGAGGACCTGCCGACTGCGGTGAACAACGTTGAAACGCTGGTTGCCGTACCTCAAATCGTCCGAAAGGGCGCGGATTGGTACCGGAGTCTTGGATTGAACGGCCAGCCAGGCACCAAAGTCATCAGTCTGTCGGGCGATATCGAGAGTCCGGGCAACTACGAAGTCCCCTTCGGCCTGCCGCTGAGAACGCTGCTTTACGATTGGGGCGGCGGCGCCCCCGGCGGCCGGAACATCCAGGCGGTCACCATGGCGGGATTGTCGGGTGGCTTTGTAGCCGGTGACGCGCTGGAAGCGACGCTCGATGAACCCAGCCTCCGAGGTTACGGGTCCTTTCTGGGCGCCGGGGGCATCATCGTCTTCGACGACAGCAGAGACATGGTCGAGGTTGCCCACAGCGCGATGGCCTTTTTTGCCGACGAGTCTTGCGGCAAGTGTTTTCCGTGCCGCATAGGCACGCGCCGGCTGGTGGAGCGGCTGAACGGCGTCAACGGGCCGGCGCAGGTGGGGCAATGGCGGGCAGAGGTACACGATATCGGCCTGACCATGATGGCCACCAGCGCGTGCGGCCTTGGCACGGCGGCTCCCCTGGTGACGGAAAGCCTGATGGAGTATTTTCCGGATCAGGTCGAAAGGCATGTGTTGCGGAAGTAGCCCCCATCGGTGCTGACGCGACGCCAGAATCCGGGAAGGCGGAGAGTGATGGTCGAAGACATGGACAGCGGCAAAACAGGCACAATGACCCTTGACGGCGAGACGGTCCGGTTCTTAGACGGAGAAACCATTTTCGACGTTGCGCAAAGGCACTCGATATCCGTGCCGACCCTGTGTTACGACGCGCGGCTGAAGCCCTTCGGAGGTTGCCGCCTCTGCGTGGTCGACGTGGAAGGCGCCCGAACTCCCGCGGCTTCCTGCACCACACCCGCGACGCCCGGGATGGTCGTTCGTTCGGAAACGGATGCGATACGGAAGTATCGAAAGGTGTTGCTGGAGATGGTGGCGTCCGAAAACCCCGAGATCGATGTGGACCCCCTCTGCGGTTATGCCTCGCAGGAACTGTCCACGCTTGCGGATCGATACGGCGCGCGCACCGGAAGGTTCAGTGGCGCTCTTTCCGGACGCAGCAAGGTGGAGGACGACAATCCGTTTCTGTTGCGGGACTACGACAAATGTATCTCCTGCTACCGTTGCGTCCGTGTGTGTGCCGAACAGGAGGGAGACGACGCGATCAGCGTGATGGGCCGTGGGTTCGAGACGCAGATCGTAACCGAATTCGACGGCCTGCTGAAGGAGTCGTCCTGTACGTTCTGCGGGCAGTGCATTCAGACCTGCCCAACGGGCGCGCTTGCTGACAGGAAGGCATTGAGGGCTTCCGGTGAACCGGGGAAGATTGAAAAGACCCGTTCGATCTGCCCGTATTGCGGGGTGGGGTGTTCCGTGGACCTGATGACCAAAGGGGAGCGGATCGTTGGCATCCAGCCCGCGATGGACGGCCCGGCGAACGAGGGCGCGCTTTGTGTAAAGGGGCAATTCGCATTCGACTTTGTGCATCACCGCGATCGCCTGAAGGCGCCGCTCGTGCGCCGTGGAGACGGCAAACTGCACGAAGCGGGCTGGAAAGAGGCGCTGGATCGCGCTGCTCGGGGTTTCAGCGAAGCTCGAGCGAAGCACGGGAAATTCAGCGCGTACGGAGTGGCTTCGGGGCGCGCGCCTACCGAGGCCGCGTACGTGATGGGGAAATTTATCCGAGCCGGATTCGGTACCAATTACATAGACAACTGCAGCCGTGCCTGACACGCCCCAACGGTTGCCGGTCTGGCAGCCACGGTCGGAAGGGGCGCGATGTCGAATCCGCTGGTCGATATGGACAAGCCCGATGTGTTTTTCTGCATCGGGACGAACATGACCGAGTGTCATCCGGTGGCGGCGACGCGACTGAAGAAAGCAATACGGGGCGGCGCAAAACTGATCGTCGCGGACCCGCGGCGCATTCCGCTGGCGGAGATGGCGGATCTTTATCTTCCGTTGCGGGTCGGGTCGGATGTCGCTCTACTGCTGGCAATGGCCCACGTCATTGCGCGGGAAGGGCTGGTCGACAGGGACTTTGTCAATAGCCGGACCGTGAAGTCTGAAGACTTGCTCGAGCATGTCAAGGAATATCCCCCGGAGTGGGCCGAGCGGATTACGGGGGTGCCTGCGAAGGATATCGAACTCGCCGCGATCTGGTACGGTATGGCAGACCGTGGCGCGATCTACTATACGCTGGGAATAACCGAGCATATCTGCGGCGTCGACAATGTCCAGAGCCTGTGCAATCTCGCGCTGATGACGGGAAACGTGGGGCGGGAAGGCACGGGCATCAATCCGATGCGCGGCCAGAACAATATCCAGGGCGCGGGCGATTCAGGCGCCATTCCGGATAAATTCCCCGGGTTCCAGCCGTGTGACGACCCGGAGAATGCAGCGAAATTCTCACGGCTCTACGGCAAGCGTCTGGAAGCGGAAACGGGGATTACGAAGGTGGCGGCGCTTAACCTGTGCGGCGACCGGATCCGCGCTATGATGATAGACGGCGAGAACACGGTCGTTTCCGATCCGGACAGGGCGCACTGCACGCACGCCTTGCAGAGCCTCGACCACCTTGTTGTGATCGACATTTTCCTGACCGAAACGGCAGAACTTGCCGACGTGGTGCTGCCGGCAACGGCCTGGGGGGAAACGGATGGGACGTGTACGAATACCGAGCGGCGGGTCCAGCGGCTGCGTGCCGCGGTCTCTCCCCCCGGAGATGCCCGTCCTGACTGGTGGATCATCAGCGAGATTGCGAAACGGATGGGAACGCCAGGATTCGAGTACGGTTCTGCTGAAGATGTGTTCAACGAGCTGTGCCGCGTGTCACCGATATACGAAGGGTTGGATTGGGACCGGATCGAACACGGCCAGTATCATTGGCCGGTCCCCGAAGCCGGTCATCCAGGCACGCCGATGTTGCACGAAATCGAGTTCGAAAATGGCCGGGGAATCTTCACGAAGCATCGCTATCGCAATCCGGCGGAGACGGTCAGCGACGACTTTCCGGTATGGCTGACGACGGGTCGCAGGTTGCAGGCCTACCATACGCGGACCCAGACCGGACGGGCGGCAGGGATGGACTATTTTCTCTCCGAAGAGACGCTGGAAGTGCATCCATCGGACGTAGCGGCCTGGGGACTTTCGGACGGCGGCTGGTGTCAGATGTCGAGCGCGCGGGGTTCCATCAGGATCAAGGTGAAGGCGACCCGTCAGTCACCTCGAGGCACCGTGTTCGCAAGTTTTGGCTTCAATGACGTACCGGTAAATGTGTTAACAGGATCCGGCTACGATCCCGTAACGGAGACAGCCGAATTAAAGGTATGTCCAGTTCGTATTGAAGCGCTTGTCCCGGAAACACATACACCCTGAGGATAACGTTGAACCCGGGGATTACACAGCGCGCCGTTTCGAGGATGGATGACGGCTGTCCGCCGCGTTCGATCCGCGACGATCTCGCAATTGAAGAACCCCTGGAAATCCGCGTTGCGGGGGATCCCGTTGCCGTAACCATGCGTTCGCCGGGCGAAGATGCGCGGCTGGCGGTGGGTTTTCTGTTTTCCGAAGGGATAATCGGGTCAATCGAGGATGTGGGGAGAGTCTTTCATTGCGGACGACCGGGGACCGAAGGATACGGCAACGCCATCGACGTGCTCCCCGCGCCCGGGCACAGCCTGGATATCGAACGGGTGAGCGCCAGCCGGCGCGGCACACTCACGACGTCGGCGTGCGGCGTCTGTGGTCGACAGGACGTTGCGGACCTGGTGGCGCGCTGTTCCGTGTTGCCGCCCGGGCCCAGGGTCTCGGCGGAATTGCTCATCGAATCGATTGACGGGATGAGACGGATTCAGCCCACATTCACCCATACCGGCGGCGTACACGCCGCCGCCGCGTTCGATCGGTCCGGCCGTCCGCTTGTGTGCTCCGAAGACGTTGGCCGCCACAATGCCGTGGACAAGGCCGTCGGCGCCCTGCTTTTCGACCGCCTGGTGGGCGCGTCTGCGGGCGCCGTCCTGCTGGCCGTGAGCGGCAGAGCGAGTTTTGAAATCGTGCAGAAGGCGGCGGTCGCGCGAATTCCCGTTGTTGCAAGCGTCTCCGCTGCAAGCTCTCTGGCGGTCGATCTTGCATCCGACGTGGGAATTACCCTTGCGGGATTCGTTCGAAGGAAGGGTTTCAACCTGTATGCACACCCAGAACGGATCGCGCAATAAGAAGCTGTCTTAAAACCCCCAGCGGTCTTCGCGCGGCTGCAAAAGCGTCGGTCTGCGTTGGGCAAATCCACCCGTTTCGAGAGGTCGAGGCTGCGCTTGCTCGCCTCTCTTAGGCGAATTTGCCCGCCGTGACCGACACGTTTTCGCTCGCGCTCGGGACTCACCGGGAATTTTAAAACAACTTCTAAGGAGAAGACAATGCCTATATACGAGTTCATCTGCGGCAGTTGCCGTCATCCCTTCGAGACGCTGATTCAGGGCAGCCAGGAACCCTGCTGCCCGTCCTGCGGCAGCGGCGATCTCGAGAAACAGCTATCGGTATTTGCCGTAAACGGCGGAAGCGGTCAAACCGATGCGAGTGCGGTCCCGGGACCATGCGGAACCTGCGGAGATCCGAGAGGCCCCGGCGCATGTTCACTGAATTAGCCTCAATTCGGAAGAAGACAACAGTCTAATCGACCACAGAAAGCCTGAATGCGGGTAGAGGTGAGACGGTAGAAGAAACCCTTGCCCGCTACTCTATTCCTTCTTGCCTGCGGCAGGAGAAGAAACTCCACGAGGCAAGAAATCTCTCCCCTCTACCTTCTCCCGTCTACCCGAATCTGAGGGGCCCCGGGGAGAGGTCCTGTTCACTTCCAGTGACCTGAAGTATCCTGGTAATCCGCAGTTTAATCGCCTTTATCGGCTTGTATATATACGACTTAGCGTCCCCGAAAAGCGACGAATTGAGGTTAGGCTTGTGGATCCCGGTTCGGAACACCGGGATTTTTTTGTACATACACACGCGAGATCAACGTGATATGCGAACGTGGCCGATGTTCCTGCGGGTGGTCCGGGACGTGAAGGTTGTGAGAATTGCATTTGTGCATCCCGCCATTCCGGGCTATCTTTGGCGGAGTTGGTTCATTACCGGGTCAGATGGATCCTCATCGCGACGCTTTTCTGTCGTTTCGGACATACAGGAACGGTCGACGGCCGGCCGTGCCGCCGGCGCACCGGAGCGTATTCTGCATGGGCCGCATCTTCTCGAAAGCCTACCGCCGCATCCAGCGATCTATCGTCGAGGACCGTTGTGTCATTCTGGATGGCGGTGTTGCAACCGAACTGGATCGCATGGGCCTTAAGGATCACGCCATAAGCGATCACAGCCTTTGGGGCACCTGGGCGTTGTACCATGAACCCTATACCGTTCTCGATGTGCACCGGCGCTTTGCAGAAGTCGGGTGTGACGTCATTTCAACCAATACCTGGGGAATCCTCGAGGGATCGGAGATTGGCGGGGGAGGGCCGACGCCGGACGTGGGTATATCGCATTGGATGGATGTGGCGCGACGCGGCATCGGACTGGCGCGCCAGGCGAATCAGGAGCTGGGCAGGGACGACGAATGCGCCGTCGCGTTCAGCATGAACGGAGACATCGATACGCCTCAGCGGCTGGAGCGCTTGCAACTGCTGGCAAGGGTATTTGCGGACGAACCGCCCGACCTTGTCTTGATGGAGACGATGTCAATCGTCCGGGACGACCTTACGCTTCCCGCAATCGAAATGATGATCCAGACCGGCCTTCCGGTGTGGCTGAGCTTTCGGCGTTGCAGAGAGGGTCTGTGCGGCGTACACGGACAGCACTGGGGTGGGCCTGAGGGCGATTATTTCGGCAGGCTGGCCCACCGGTTTCAACGGTTGGGGATTGGCGCCCTGCTGATCAATTGTCTGCCGGTGGATCACGTTCCGGGGATGATCTCGTGGCTGCGGGATTTTACGGATCTGCCGTTGGGCGTTTACCCGAACCTGGGACGCTACCTGGATCCGGGTTGGAAATTTGACGAGTCCGTGGGCCCCCGGCGCTTTGCCGCGCTGGCCAGGGGCTGGCGGGACGAGGGCGCGCAGATCATTGGCGGGTGCTGTGGCGTCACGCCGGATCACATTGCCAAAGCCGGAAAAACGCTCGCCTGTACCCGGCCCGGCCGAAAGCGCGTGCGTGAGCAGGCGTCACCGCTGCGCGGAAGCCGGAAGAATGCAGCGGTCGTCCAGGGTCCATGGGCGGACGAGGCCGGGAGGTCGCTCTTTCCGCTGCCATTTCCTGAAATTGCTTGCGATCCTGGCGTATTCGCTCCCACGCAGGGGAGCTTTCTGATCTGGAAGCACCTCTTTCGAACGGGCGCCGGTCGGGGCAAACGCTGTCTGGACGTGGGGTGCGGTACCGGAATCCTCTCTGTACAGCTCGCATTGAACGGAGCGGAGCAGGTCCTTGCAATCGATATTCAGAAAGAAGCCATCGGCAATACAATGACGAACGCGTTTCGCAACGGCGTGGCCGACCGTATTTCCGGACGGGTTGTGGACCTCTACACCTATATTCCGGAAGAGCGCCATGACCTGGTGATCGGCAGCCTCTATCAGATGCCGGTGGATCCGGTCCGGCAGGCAACCGGACACCGGCCCGCGGATTTCTGGGGCAGAAATCTGCTCGATCACCTGGTCGCCCTGCTGCCGGAGATGTTGGCCGACGAGGGCATCGCCTATCTGATGCAGATTTCGGCGTTAAGCCAGATTCGGACGTCGGAGCTGGTTTCGGCCGCGGGGCTGGAAGCGAGGGTCATCGACTTCAGCTTTTTTCATTTTGGACCGTTATTCGATGAAAACTCGGACCAGATCCGGCGGGTCGCCGAATTGTCGGACGCCTTCCACCTGAGTTTTGGTCAGGAAAACGTGATGGTGATGTACCTGCTGGAAATAAGGGCTGCCCGACGGAATCCATAGCCGTGACGGTTCTGGAACGTGGCGCGGTCCCATACGCCATTTGAAGGTACCCGCCCAATCCCTGCCCGGCGTGTATGAGCGACGTATTTCGGCAGAGCGAATTTCGCATATGCGGAGGCTGGAATTGCAGGATGGACGATCAATTCCTGAAAGGACGCGCCGCAATTGTCACGGGTGGCGCGAGCGGGCTGGGCAGGGCTATCGCGCTGCGTCTGGCGGGTCGGGGCGCGGACGTCTGCATCATGTCCTTGAGCAGCGTGCGCGTGAAGCGGGTGGAAGGCGAGGTGAAATATTTCGCGGGCGCCGACGAGATCGAAGCAACCCGGGGGGAAATCCGGGAAACGGGCGTACGGTGCATCGGTCTGGACGGAGACGTGAGTTCCGCGACGGACGTTGAGGACATGATCGGCCGGACCATCAGGACCTTCGGCAGGTTGGACGTTCTGGTGAATAATGCTGCAACGAATGTAATACATCCGATTCTGAACCACGACGACCGGGCGTGGAGGCGCGTGGTTGACGTGAATCTGTTCGGACCCTACCTCTGCGCCAGATATGCACTTCCCCATATGATTGAAAACGGTTGGGGGCGTATCATATCCATCGGCTCCACCAATTCCCATATCGGCACGTCGAATTACAGCGCCTATGCGGCATCCAAGCACGGGTTGTTGGGGTTCAGCAGGTCTCTTGCGCTGGAAGCGGCTCCCCATGGCATAACGGCCAATACCGTCAGCCCGGCTACGATCGAGACGCCATCGGGGGAAATGCATCTGCGGCGGTGGGCTGAAGACCAGGGACTCTCCCGTGAAGCCATGCGCGAGGAGGTTATGAAAACCTATCCGCAGGGCAGGTTCCTGATTCCGGAGGAAATCGCCGATCTCGTGGTTTTTTTGTGCCGGGACGAAGCGCGGGGAATCAACGGGGAGGACATCCGCGTGACAACGGGTGCGATGTACTGAGTACAAAAGGGTTGCGGAACACGTTCCGGGCACGGCTTTGACACGTCGTCAGGCACGCAGGAGGGGATTGATGGAACTTGGGCTGAAAGGCCGCAGGGCGCTGGTTACGGGCGGCAGCAAGGGTATCGGCCGTGCAATTGCATTTGAATTCGCACGGGAAGGCGCCGACCTTGCGATCTGCGCCCGAGGGTCCCGTGATCTTGACGATACGGCGGCGGCGCTCCGGAAGGAAACCGGTGCCGACGTATTCTTCGACACTGCCGATGTAACGGACAACGACCAGATCCTGGCGTTCGTGGTAGCGGCAGCCACCGCACTGGGCGGCCTGGATATTCTGGTGAACAATGCCGGCAGTGCGCTTCCCGGTACGTTCGAAGAGGTGGAGGAGGTCCCTTGGCGCGCGGACCTCGACGTGAAGCTGTTTGCGGCGATGCGCTGTGTGCGGGCCGCACTGCCCTATCTGAAACAGAGCACGCAGGCCAGGATTGTCAACATCAACTCAATCGTCGGGCGCCAGATTGCGCCGGAATACATCGCCAACAGCACGGACCGAGCCGCGTGTCTGGCGTTCAGCAAGGGTCTCGCGGACAATCTTGCACAATACGGTATTCTTGTAAACAGTGTGAATCCCGGCAACGTGAAGAGCCAGGCCTGGGGCAGTACGCTGGACTATTTCGCGCCGGACGCGGAACTGGAGGCGTATTACGCACAGGCCGGCCGGGAGACACCGCTGGGCAGGGTGGGGGAAGCGGAAGAGATCGCGGCGGTCGTGACTTTCCTGGCCAGCAAACGGGCAAGCTACATTACCGGCGCATCCATAGACGTGGACGGCGGGCTAGCACGGTACATTTAGGCCATTTGCGGGCGTCCACCTGCGGCGACGCGTGATCCGGTAACGCGAACTGGTACTTCGCGCTCGCGAGGGTACGAAAATTGTCCAATCCCCGATTCGAGAAATCGTCGCCCGTCCCGGGACTCGGGCTGGAAGGCTACGCGGATGAAATGACCGTGCCGGCCGGAGCGGAGATCGCATTCAAACTGGGCGGCCCTCCAGGTATGGCGGACGTGAACCTGTCGCGATTGATTCATGGCGATCCCAATCCCGCCGGTCCGGGCTACCGGGAAGAACGCGTCTCATGGGGGCAACCGGACCGCATCGGGGTTTTCGAACAACCTACGGATTATGGTTCGTACATAGAGATTCCCCACTCCGATACCCTGAATCCGAAAGGTCCGTTTACCGTCGCACTCTGGTTCCAGCCAACGCTGGGCGGTGGCGGCTGGCGCGCCCTTGCCGTGAAGTGGACACGCGAAAACCTGGGCTACGGTATTTTCTTCGCGGGCGAGCGCTTTCTGACGGCTGCGGTTTCTCACGACGGAAGGACAGCGCACTGGGCGACGGCCAGAGAAAACATCCACGTGGGCAACTGGCAGTTCGTGGCGTTCTCGCACCGTCCTGACTCCGGCGAAATCCGTCTCTACCAGCAGATCGGCGATACGGCCGGCGTGGTCGAAACCCGGTCTTCCCGCGATACGCTGAGTCTTTCCTCGAAAGAAATCAGGAAGGGTTCCGTGTTCGCGAGTAACGCGCCATTGCTGTTCGGCGCGTGTCAGGACGCCGATCGCCCCGCTTGCCACTGGGCTCACTTCACGGGCAAGATCGCGCACCCCGTGATTCTCGGAGCCGCGCTAGACCGCGAAGCGGTCCTGGCGCTTGCTGGCGGACAGGACCCGTCAACCCTCGGCCCCGTCATTGGAAACTGGCATCTTGGCCTGGACGTGACCGGCCCCCGGGTCGTCGATCTTTCTGACAACAGAAACCACGGGCTTGCCGTCAATGCGCCGGGGCGCGCCGTGACGGGGCCGTTCTGGGGGGGAATGCCGTCCAGGCTCTATACGGATCGGCCCGATGATTACAACGCGATCTACCTGCACGAAGACGACCTCGAAGATGCAGGGTGGCCGACTGCTTTCTCGGTCGCGGTGCCTTCCGACGCGAGATCCGGCATATACACACTGCGGGCACGGTCCGGTTCGGACGCGCTCTTCGTGCCGTTTATCGTTACATCGAAGGCGCCGCGTTCCGAACTGGGATGTCTGATTCCCACGCTGACGTGGCAGGCATACGGAAGCAACCGTGCCGCGTACAGCTATACGGAAGACGGTGTCCTGGACCGAACGCTGTGTACTTACGACGTTCACAGCGACGGTTCGATGGTTCACTATTACTCGCGCCTTCAGCCCACACGGGGATGGAATCCCGGCGCGGGATTCCAGAACTGGGGGGCGCACAACATAACGGCGAACCTCTACCTGATCGACTGGCTGGAGGCGCTGGGGTTCGAATACGAGGTATTTGCGGACGAAGACCTTGATCGCGGGGGCGCCGATCTGCTCTCCGGCTACCGATGTGTGGTTATGGGAAGCCATCCGGAATACCACACCGAAAACATGGTCGACAGCCTGGCGGCGTACGTGCGGAACGGGGGCCGCCTCGTCTATTTGAGCGGCAACGGTCTGTACTGGGTGACGTCCATCGACACCCGGCGGCCGTACCTGCTCGAACTTCGCAGGGGAGGAGAGGGCGACTATGGACCGACGTACGATCCTGCGCCCGGGGAATCCCAACACAGTACGACACTGGAACTCGGAGGGCTGTGGGCCAGGCGCGGACGTCCACCGCGGCGGACGGTCGGCGTGGAACACGCGTCCAACGCCTGGATCGAAGCCGACGATAAACGGGGATTCCGGCGGCTTCCGTCAAGCATGGACGCCAGATATGCATGGGTATTCCACGGCGTCGGGGAGGACGAGATTATCGGCGACTTCGGTTTGAACCTGGGCAGCGCGGCCGGATTTGAAATGGATGCCGTTCAGGCCTGGGCGTGGGACGGGTTCACGCCGGAGCCGGTCGTACTCGCCCGGGCGGCGCATCCCGATTTCATCCCCGCCAGGCGCACACACGTCACGCCCGCGGCCGACATGGCGATTATGGACTATGCCGGGGGAGGCGCGGTCTTTTCCGCGGGCTCCGTAACGTGGACGGGCAGCCTCTCTCACAACGGGTATTCGAATAACGTCTCGATGATCACACGCAACGTGATTCGCCGGTTTCTGGACACCCCCGCCGGACGCACGGTACTGGGAGACGCCGACCCGACGCCGCCGGCGAATGTGTCGTCCTGATAATCAGTCGGGAAAACCGAAGGAACGATTCTGATGAAAGCAGATGAGTCGGCAACCCCCCGGGGCCTGTTGGAGCGCCTTGACGAAGACGCGGTGATATGCGCAGAGGGCTACCTGTTCGAACTTGAGCGCCGGGGGTATCTGCAGGCGGGCCCGTACGTGCCGGAAGTCGTGCTCGAGCATCCCGAGGTCGTGGCCGGGCTGCATCTTGAATTCTGGCGCGCCGGCACCGACGTGATCGAAGCGTTTACGTATTACGGGCACCGTGAAAAGATGCGTCTCATTGGACGTGAACATCTTCTGGAACCCCTGCAGAAAAGCGCATTGACCATTGCGCAATCGGTTGCCGGATCCGTGGACGGAGAACGCCCGCTCGTGGCCGGCAACATCTGCAATACCAACATTTGGGATCCGGCCGATCGCGCAACGGATGCGCAGGTTGCGACGATGTTCGACGAGCAGGTGGCCTGGGCGGCTGAGGCGAACGTCGATTTCATGATCGCGGAGACATTTTCCTTCTTCGGCGAGGCCGCGCTGGCGCTGGCGTCTATCAGACGCGCCGGCTTGCCGGCTGTCGTCACCTTCGCCCACCATCGAGAAAAAGGATTGAGGGATGGCGTCATGCTGGAAGAGGCCGCAAGACGCCTTGAACAGGCAGGCGTCGACGTCGTGGGGGTGAATTGCACCAGGGGACCGCGGACGATGCTGCCCGACGTTGAACGAATACGGCATTCGGTGTCCTGCCACGTGGCGGCACTGCCGGTGCCGTATCGCACAACGGATGAACAACCGACGTTTCAGTCGCTGGGGGAAACGGGCGCCCCGGCCCCGCCCGGGGGACGTTCCTTTCCCACGGCGCTGGATCCGTTTACCTGCCACAGGTACGAAATGGCCGCGTTTGCGCGTACAGCGTTCGAAATGGGAGTCCGGTACCTCGGCGTCTGCTGCGGAGCCGGGCCGCATCACGTCAGGTCGATCGCGGAAGCGTTGGGTCGGCGGCCGCCTGCCAGCAAGTACTCTCCGGATATGTCCAGGCACTATGCGCTGGGCAGCGATGCCACGCTCAGGCGTCACAATCAGGAGTTCGTCGATAAGCTCTGAGGAGCCCTCGAGTCCATGCAATCCTGTGCGGCTGCTGTCGCGGAGTCCCTGCACGAAGCGGGGTAAGGTACGTATTCGGCCACCCCGGCGGCGAGGTTGTGGACCTGATCGACGCGCTGGAGAAGTCCGGAATCCGGTTCATACTGACAGGCCACGAGGCCGCCGCCGCCTTCATGGCCAGCGCGGTCGGGCGTCTCACGCGGACGCCCGGCGTCTGCCTGGCGACGCTTGGCCCGGGCGCCTGCAATCTGGTGCTGGGCGTTGGCGCCGCGTATCTCGACAGAGACCCGATACTGGCCATATCCGCGCGCAGCCTGGTATCCCGATCCGGGGCGAGCCAGAAGCAGAATCTGCCTCTCAATGAACTGTTCGATCCCGTCTGCAAATGGTCCGTCCCCCTGGAGAGGAGAGGTATACAGGCGACCGTGCGGTCCGCCTTGAAGGTTTCGACCGCGGCGCCCGCCGGTCCGGTATACCTCTCGATACCGAATGACGTCGCCGTGGCCGACGCGGCGCCCGGCGAGGGCGCGTCGACGCCCGACCCGACTCGCGCGTGCAGCGGCAGTCTCGACGGGATAGCGGCGGCGCTGAACAGGGCTGAACGTCCGGTCGGCGTGGTCGGCATCGCACTTGACGCCCGTCGGGATTCGGCCGCGGTGCGCCGGTTCTTTTCCGAGTCCAAGATTCCCTATGTCGTGCTTCCGCAAGCAAAGGGAATTCCCGATGAGTTCGGACCGGGCTATCTGGGCACGGTCGCATCGGCCGCGGGTGACGCCGTTCTCGTGGATCTGATCAGGCGGAGCGATTGTATCCTGGGCGTGGGTTTCGATCCGGTGGAATCGGCGCAGGACTGGCATCTTCGCCAGCCGGTTTACGCTCTGGCCAACTGCTCAATTGCCTTTGGCGACTTCAGGCCGGCTTCCGAGTGCGTGGGCGACCTAACAGTCTTGCTGGATCGCTTGTTGACGCGATACAAGGCGCGCCCGCTGTGGAAGGCCGCCGAAATCCGCAACGCCAGGCGCGGCGTCGCGGACGCGATCCGTACCGATGAGGAAGCCGGTAAAATTGGACTATCGCCATTTCATCTGATCCGTGAAATACGCGAAACGCTACCCGCGGAAACCATTCTTTCTGTCGACGTCGGCGCGCACAAGATGCTGGTTTCGCAGGTCTGGCGGCCGCGCTCGCCGGGGAGGTTCCTGACGTCGAACGGCCTTTCCGCAATGGGTTACGGTCTGCCGTCGGCGCTGGCGGCGTCGCTCCTGCGGCCAGATCAGCCTGTGGCGGGCGTGTTCGGCGACGCCGGTTTCGCGATGATGGTCCAGGAACTGGAAACCGCGCGCAGGCTGGGGCTGCGGCCGTTGCTCGTGGTGATGTGCGACCGGTCCCTGGCCATTGTCAAGGTCGCCCAGGCCATGCGTAACATCCCGTATCGCGGCGTGGAATTCCTACCGGTGGATTGGGCGAGGGTGGCTGAAGGCTTCGGCGCAAGGGGGGTGACCGTGACGACACTGGAGGAAATGCGGCGGACCGGAGAGGCCTGGCTGGCCAAACCGGAATTGACGGTCGTGGCGGCCCGGGTGGAGGAGGAATTTTACACCGGGATGGAATACTAGCGTTTTAGACGCGTGAACGCAGGCGTTGTAGATATGAGGCAACCATGCGCATACCCGAACATACGCCATATCTGATTATCGGCGCCGGCGTTCACGGTCTGAGTACCGGCTATCACCTGGCGAAGGAGCTGAAGAGGCGGCGGGGCGTTGCCGGAACCGAGGTGCTGATCGTGGACAAGAAGGGCGTGGCTGCGGGCGCTTCCGGCATCGCCTGCGGCGTCATCCGCAATAACTACTTCCAGCCGGCCATGCGCGAACTGATGGCGCACAGCGTCGATTTGTGGGAGACCGATCCGGAGGCGTTCAGCTACCATCCCGTCGGCTACATGCAGATCAGCCCCGAGTCCATGCATGAGGACGTCGCCAACATCGCACAACAGCAGCGCGAGATCGGTTACGAATCGGAGTTTATAGAAGGCGATGCAGACTGCATGAAGTATATGCGGCGCCTGTTTCACGACTGGCAGGCGAAGGGAATCACATCCGTTCTTCACGAAAAACGAGGGGGGTACGCCAACAATCGCGCGTCGATGGCGGGCCTGGCCGACAAGGCCAAAGACGAGGGCGTCAGGATTCTGGAAGGCGTCACGGTCACCGGATTCCGGTTCGACGGAGGGGCTGTCTCGGCGGTGGAAACGGATCGCGGCGTGATCCGGACGGACGAGGTCGTTATCGCAGCGGGCCCTTGGGCGAAGCTGCTTTGGGATATGCTGGGTCTGCCCGCGTCGGTGAGCATAAAGAGTCCGGACGGGACGATGCACCACGATATCCCGATGTGGAGTTACTGGTGTTTGCAGGAAGGTACGCTGGGCGTCGACCCCAACTATCTCAAGACCAACGACGGCAGCATGCCCCCTGTGATTCATCTCGACACCGATGCGCCGCTGTATTCGGACGTCGACGGTTCGCTGATTACCGATCGTTTGTGGGGCATTTATTACAAGCCCGATTTCCACTTCGGGGGTGTACAAGGGGGGGCGATGCCTTACAGGGTGGAACGACCGCCGGACGAGGTGGCGGTGGATCCCTATGGTCCGGAGTCCCCCGATTTCATCGTCGGAGACCGGTTCGCACACCAGTGGTGTTCCGCACTGGCATTCTGTCACAAGCGGTTTGAAGGAAAGTCATCGCTCTTCAAGAAAGAGCCGTCCGGAGGCATCGGCGCGTTTACACCCGACAGTTTCCCGGTATTCGACCGGTTTCACCAGAACTGCTACTTCATTGCGGACTCGAATCACGGATACAAGATGATCGGCGTGGGCGGGCTGGTGGCCGAGGAACTCCTCGGCGAGTCCACGCGTCTGCTGGCGCCGTTCCGCTTTTCCCGCTATGCCGAGGGAAGGCTCCATCCGGTATCCAACAGTCCGTTCCCCTGGAGTTGAGCCTTCACCGATCCCGTCGGTTCACGGTCTTTCCGGCTGCGCACGAAGGGTGCCGGCACAAGGAGAGTTCACTGATGTCTCACCCGGACGTACGGCGACACATGCGGGTCCGGCACACGGATTGGGGCGACGCCGTGCGTATCGATCTCAATCAACTGGGTTTGCAGCTGCCCGACCACGGCGTCCAGGGCTCAACATGGTCGGAGGCAGCGGGCGAGGCATTGCGCGACGAATGGTCCGAATCCCAGAATGTGGCGCTCTGCGACACGATGACGGAGGTCGCCACCGTGTCTGGCGGGGGTTTTGATTCCTTCGCCGAATGGACGGTTCTGCACAACAAGCGGTACGACGGCACCCACATGCGCGGTGAACGGCGGGCCCGGTTCAGCCGCGGGTATCGCGCCGCGATCACGACGCTTGGCTGGGCGCATTCGAGGACCCGCCTCTCCACGTGTATCCAGGCAGTGGGTTATGTGCCAAGACCCGGCGCGGCGTTCCAGCAGGCCATCTGGCGTCCGGAGTCATTGTACGATACCGAATTCATGGCGCTTGCCCCCGCGGTCGTGACGCGCTTCGGCGGCGCCCGCCAGATCCATCTGTCGGGCGTAGTGGCATGGGACGACGGCATCAATCCGCTGTTCGAAGGACAACCGGAACGCCAGATCCGGCACGTGTTCGACCTCATCCAGGACGTTTTCGAGGAGGGGGGCGGCTCGTTGAGCGACGTCGTGCGTCTCCGTCCGTTCGCCCACTGTACGAGGATCGCGCGCCTCATCCGTAAGGAAGTCAACCGGCGCTGGTCAGGTCGTCCGCGACCCGTGGTGATGATGTCGGACAGCCGGTGTTTCGGCGATCCGCCCCGCCTGTACGCGGAAATACAGGTCATGGGAGTCCTGCCCGACAACGATAACGAGGTGCGGCACTCGGAGACGCGGATTCCTTCGGAAATCCCGGATGACGGCGCCTTGAGGATTCGCCGCTGCCGCGCCCAGGGCTGGGAATTGATCCAGGTGGGCGAGCTGCGGGCGCCCGGCGGCACGGACCCGCGCCGGGAGGCGGAACTGGTTGCGGAACAGCTGGCAACCGTCCTGGAACGGCTGTCACTTACACGGAGAGAAATCTGTCTGGCGTTTGCCTATGTCAGTTCGCCGGAAACCGCCGCGGCGTTCCCGGAAATCGTCTCTCAGGCGGTGCCGAAGGAAACGGTGCACGTGTTGCCGTGCCCCGCAATGCCCGAGCTGGATGCGCGCCACGTCAAGGTGGAACTGACAGCCGGACGGCGCGTGGGTCGCGTCTCGTCAACGGAATCGGACAACCCCTGAATGCATCGGCCGCAAATGGGCGGTTCCCCACGCATCCCCAGCGAATCCTTGCGGAACGATCTTCGCCGCTGACCGGTCTAATGCACAGTGTACGGTTTTCCCCCGGAACACGGATAAGGGGCTGTTTGAAAATTGCCAGCGGTCTTCGCACGGCTGCAAAAGCGCCGGTCGGCGTTGGTCAAATCCACCCAAGAGTGGCGAGGGGCGCGCAGCCACGATACATTAAAATTGGGCGGATTTTCCCCCTTGACCGCCACTTTTTCGCTCGCGCTCGGGAACTCGCCGGTAATTTTAAAACAACTTCCAAGGGGCTGGCAATGCGTATCGTTGCGACCGGATTGACGAAAATCTATCCAAAGGGGACCGTGCCCGCTCTGGACAACGTGGACCTCGAGATCGGCAAGGGGACCTTCGGGCTGCTTGGACCGAACGGCGCGGGAAAAACCACGCTCATCAAGATTCTCTCAACTCAGATGGCGCCAACGTCCGGCCATGTAAGCGTGGGAGCGTGGGACCTGCAGCGGAATCGCTCCGAAGTTCGTCGCAGTCTGGGATATCTTCCCCAGCACTTCGGTTCGTATCCACAGCTGACGGCGTGGGAGTTTCTGGACTATATGGACCGGCTGGCGGCCGGACGGCGACGGAACGGCAGAAAAGGGCGCGTGCGCGATGCGCTGGAGAACGTGGGGCTCTACGACGTGCGGGACCGCCGGACCGGCACATTTTCCGGGGGGATGATGCGGCGCCTCGGGATTGCACAGGCCATTGTGGGCGATCCGGAAATCCTGGTTGTGGATGAGCCCACCGTGGGACTCGATCCGGAAGAACGCATTCGTTTCAGGGGAATCCTTGCCCAATTGAGTCGAGACCGGGCCATCCTGATTTCGACACACATCGTGGGCGATATTTCAAGTACCTGCGATGATCTGGCGGTGTTGAATGCAGGACGGATCGTCTACAGGGGATCGCCCGGGGCACTGGTCGATCGCGCCGATGGAAAGACGTGGCGCCTGCAGGCGGACGACGCCGAGTTCGAATCGATATCCCGGAAGTTTCTGGTCGTGACGATCTCGGTGGACGGCGGCCTGATGGACCTCAGATTTGTGGGCGATGGCCAGCCGCCGGCAAACTCCGAACCGGTTCCGCCGAACCTCGAAGACGCGTACGTGTATTTCATGGGTATGGAGAATCCGGAACGGGACGCAGGGGTGCAAGGATCATGAATACGGTCTTCACCATATTGTCTGTAGCCAGATACGAGCGCAAAATGCTGATGCGTACGATCCGGTTTCGCATCCTGGGCGGTATCGGCGTGCTCATTCCCGTTGTCCTGGGTATCGGCGTGGCGATCGCCGAATCCAGAGGCGTCGAGTTCGAATCTGTGAGCGGAATCGGCGCCTATATGCCCTTTTTCGTCTACAGTCTCCTCCAGACCGTGGTGATCGCGTTTATTGTGGGAGATTTCAGGGCGGCGGATGAACGTGCGGGAATCTACGAGGTGGTTGCGGCGCGGCCGCTGTCTACCGCCGAACTGGTCATGGGCAAATACCTGGGGGTACTGGGCGCCCTGATAACGCTGAGCCTGATCGTGCTGGTACTCAGCCTTGGCGTGCAGGCGGCCAAAATCAGCATTACGGGCGCCCCGTTTACGATTCGACCCTATCTGACGTACCTGCTTCTGCTGAACCTGCCGGGGCTGATTTACATGTCCGCCCTTACGTTTTTCCTCGGGGCGGTGCTGCGCCGGCAGGCCGCGGTGACCGTGCTGACCATCGCGTACGTGCTGATCGTCCTCCTGTTCCTCGGACGCCGATACGGCGGCGTCTACGACTTCGGCGCATTCTTCGCCCCGGTGTTCTACTCGGATATGCTCGGTCTCGGCGATATTCGGCGCGTCGTGGAACTCCGGTTCTTCTACACCTTGCTTGCCCTGTTTTTCTTCGGATTGTCAATCGACCGGTATCCGCGGCTGCCTCAGTCCCGGGCCTGGCGCAGGTTCGGCCGGTGTATGACTGCCGGTGGTTTCGTCGCCGCGCTGGGCCTCTACCTGTATATTGAAAACAGCGACGCCTCGGACATCGCATACAGGACAGCGCAGCTGGAAGTTCATGAGAGATACGCCGGACAGCCAACCGTGGCGGTAACGCATTACACGCTCGACCTGGACCTTGCGTCAGACCGGACGCCCCTTCGGGGCACTGCGGTTTTGCGCGTTTCCAACCCTCATTCCGTTCCGCTCGACACGCTGGTTTTCAGTCTCAACCCGGGTTTGAGACTGCGATCCGTGAATGTGCAAAACGGAGTGGACGCTGCTGTGAACTGGCGGCGAGAAACCGCCGTCGTGCGGGTCGCCCGAACGCTCCAGCCTGACAGCACGGCGACGCTGGCGTTCGTATACGACGGTTCGATTGACCTCAGCGGATTCGATCTGAAGCGCCATCCGGATGCGAGGCGTCTGCAGAAGCGGCGCGCGGGGCCGGGCAGAAAGGGCGATCTGACCGCCTGGATTCGCGGGAATTCCGTATTCCTCCCACCCCGCAGCAGGTGGTATCCTTCGCCGGGCGTTGACTACGGACACGAGGATGGCAGACCCGTGTCCTTCGCCACCGCGGATCTGGATATCTCTCTTCCCGCGGGACTTGAGGTTATAACCCAGGGGATGCCGGTCAGCCGGAAGGCGGAGGGCGATCGGGAGGTCCATTCGTGGAAGGCGCGAAGCCCTGTACCTTTTTTCTCGCTCAACGCCGGCGTCTACCGTGTCTTCCAGGCCGAAATCCATAATATCCAATGCGCCGTTTACGTTCATCCGGCCCATGCCAGACAGGTCACCTTCTTCGAAGACGCCAGGGACGACGCCCTCGAAACGCTGGGCGAAATCCTGGACAGCGTTGAACAGGAAACCGGCCTGGCCTATCCCTACGAACGCCTGTCGGTTGTGGAAGTGCCATTCCAGGTACAATGGTATTACGACGGATGGGAGGAAGCCGGTGGACTCGTGCAGCCGGGCGTGCTGATGCTGGAAGAGGACGTGCTGATGCGGCTCAATCTGCAGCGGCGCCTGAAATGGATGCAGCGGCGGCGGCGACGAAACGACGACCCCGCGAGGATCAAGCGGGATCTGCTGGTCAGCGCGGTTCTGCGCACGTTTCTTGCGCGGGAATCGTCTCAGAGCGGCATCTACCGGAGTCCGGTGGCGCACCTCTGGTCCTTCAACCAGGGCTTCGAAGGCGAACACTACTCCCTGCTCAAGCGCGGAATGCCCGTCCATATTCAACAACATCTCGAGACCAGCCTGCAGCAAAGCCTGTATTCGCGGCGGGGCAGGTTCCGGGGTCTTTTCCGGCGCAACAGGGGCGCGCGAGGCGTCTCGTGGGATACGGTAACGTCAAAGATGCGTCAGCGTTCCTTTGCTGAGCTGGATCCGGATGCCGACGCGGAACTCTACCGGGCGGTCGTCGACGCCAAGGGCGCCTCCATGTTCGGGATGATGCAGGCCGTGGTGGGTGACGAAACGTTCAGAGACGTGGTCAGCGGATTCGAGGAGTCAAACCGGCACGCGGCAGTCAACTTCGAGTCGTTCGAACGTGCGGCTGTCGGAGATTCCTCCAGCCGGGCGGAACGACCCAACCTGCATCGCCTCGTCAGAGACTGGCTGCACGGCACCCAGGTACCGGGATATACGCTCACCAGGGCAAAGGCGTACAAAGTGGACGATGGGTGGGGGATGATGGTGTATCAGGTCGTCGTGCGGATCCGAAACGGAGAGCCGGGGCGCGGATTCGTCCAGATTCGAGCGATGGGGAGCGAGGACGAGGCGTTGAAGGGCGTTGAGATAGAAGGCGGGCAGGAAGTGGAGGTGGGCTTGATCCTTTGGGAACGGCCTTCGAGAATCAGCGTCGAGCCGTTTTTTGCACGAAACCGCCGCGTCCTGATGGCGCCGCTGCGCATACCCGAGCAGCCGATGGACGGTTCCGCCACGACCTACGTGAGAGAGGTCGCCCCAGACGAGACGGGATTGACCGAGATCATCGTGGACAATGACGACGAAGGCTTCGAAATGCCGGTCCGGAGGGTGCGGCGTTATCTCCGACCGCAGTTGAAAGGGGACAACTGGCAGGAACGACAGATGCCATTTTCTTTCGGCCGGTATGAAACCAACTACAGGTGGAAGAAACCCGGCGACGGCGCGCAACCGGCGGTCTGGACGGCCCGCTTGCCGCACAGCGGGGATTACGACGTCTACTATTATTTCGTTCAACCCCGGTTCGCCAGGCGTCTGCGTATGGCCACGGAATTCAGTCTGGCGGTGGGCCACGGCGGCGAGGTGGATACACTGGCGGTCGAAGCGGACAAGCTCAAGGGCGGCTGGAACGTGATGGGTCGGTACCGTTTCGAGGGAGGTGAGCTGGCCCGTGTCGAACTGTCCGACCGGGCAAACGGGCGCCTCTATGCCGATGCGGTGCGCTGGAGGTACGTAGATCCCGACCACCCGGAAGAGGTATATGAAGAAGATCTTCCGACGTGGAACTTCGGTCGGGGCCGTCGGGGCGGCGACCGCGGGGGGCGAGGGGGCGGCAGCCGGAGCGGCGGAGGACAAACGCGTGGAAGAGGTTGGTAATCCAATGGTGAACAGCGAGTTATAACCCTTTTATGAGGTGAAACTTGAACAAAAGAGTCCTGATCGGTTATGGTATGGTATTCACCGCTGTTGCCATTCTGGCCGGATGCGGCGGGCAGACCGAACAGCGGTCCGTGGATCTGACCGTCCCCGTAACGGTTCAGGCGGTGCATCTGGACACCATGGAGGCGACGGTGGCGGCCACGGGCACGCTCCGGCCCTTCAGAGAAGCCCGTATTCAGACCGAGGTCGAGGGAATTATCCAATATGTGGCGCGGGGCGTCGGAGGACGGGCGACGGAGGGAATGCGGGTGACCCGGAACCAGGTAATCGCCCGGCTTGTGAACAAGGAGCTTGTCGTAAACGCCCGTCTGGAATCCCGCGATCTTGCGCGCGCCGTCGCGAAGCAAACATTGAGCGAGCAGGAAGTTCTTGTCGACCGTAAACTGAGCACGGTGAAGGATCTGGACGAAGCGCGCCGGGCCCTCGCCGAGGCCGAATCCAACTATGAAGACGCTCTCGTTCAGATCGCCAAGACGACGATTCGGACGCCAATCACCGGCTTTCTGACAGGATTGGCCGATATTACCGAGGGTACGATGGTGGAGGCCCGCACGACCATTGCAACGGTGATGGACTACAACCAGGTACTCGTCGATCTCAAGGTTCCGAACGCATATATTGTATCCGTTTCACCGGGGCAGGTCTTGCGCGTGGAGAACTACGCATTGCCCAACCGACGGTTTCTGGGGACCGTCAAGGTGGTCGACCCGGCCATCGATCCGGCGACGCGTACGTTCCGGGTGGTGGGGGCGGTGAAAAATCCTAACCTGATGTTACGGCCGGGGATGTTCGTGAAGGCAGAGATTGTCACAGAGTCTCACGAGGATGCGGTGGTGATCCCGCGACGTTTCGTCCTGACGCGCCAGAATCGCAAGGTGGTGTTCGTCGAGGAGGAGGGGCGGGCGCAGATGCGCGACGTAAGGCTGGGATTGGAGGGACCGGAGCAGGTCGAGATTCTCGAAGGGCTTGAACCGGGCGAGCGCCTCATTACCAGCAACTACGAGACGCTGCGGTCCCGTACGCGCGTGCGGGTAACCGGGGAGGACGCGGCGGGGCGGCAGTGATGAATACGCGCTACGAACGTCCGTCGTCCTGACAGTCCATTGCCGACTCGAGAGATACCGTCCGCAGCGAACGAATCATCGTGAGCTTTCTCGATTGGACCCCTCTGGGGCCCAGGGACAGCGTGTGGGCCTTCCGGAGGGGTTTTTTCACCCCCGACCAACCTCGTTACCGGGCGGTGTCACATTTGCTTGCGGGAGTTTGCTCCTTCGATCGAGGTCATTCATGTTAATCACGGTTACTGAGCCAAAGCAACCAACGCTCATTCAATAAGAAGCTGTCTTAAAATTACCGGTGAGTTCCCGAGCGCGAGCGAAAAAGTGCCGGTTATGAGGCGCGAGGGGCGCGCAGCGCCGACGGGAAAATCCACCCATCTCCAATGTATCGTGGCTGCGCGCCCCTCGCCACTCTTGGGTGGGTTTGACCAACGCCGACCGGCGCTTTTGCAGCCGTGCGAAGACCGCTGGGAATTTTAAGGCAGCTTCTAAGGGCCGATACGATGTCATTGCCCGAATTTTCCACGAAATATCCCGTGACGGTCGCGATGGCGACGCTGGCGGTAGCGCTCCTCGGCTGGATCTCGCTGGACCGGCTGGATGTGGACCTGTTGCCCGACCTGCGTTCTCCCGTGATCACCGTCGACCTGCGTTTTCCCGGAAAGACGCCCCGGGAGATGGAGGAACGGTACGCGCAGCGCCTGGAAGGGGACATCGGTACGGTACGGCACGTGAAACGCGTACATTCCGTGTCCCGCTCCGGGCAGGCCGTGGTGATCGCGGAGTTCGAGTGGGATGCGGACATGGATTTCGCGGTTCTCGACGTGCAGAAGAAAGTGGCGCGGTACGCATCGGACCCCGATATCACGAGTCTGGACGTTACGCAGGAAGACCCGCAGGCATTGCCGGTGATGCGTCTGGCTGTTTCGGGGGCGGACTGGCAGGATCCAGATGAATTGCTGGGCAGTGTGGAGACGATCATCCGGCCCAGGCTCGAGGGGCTGTCGGGGGTGGCTTCGGTTGAAATCGAAGGGGGAGCCGAAAAGGAGATCCGCGTCACACTGGATTCCTATCTCCTGCAAGCGTTCGGCGTCAATTCCGCAACGGTGGTCTCGCGGATTCGTGAAGCGAATTCGGATGTCTCCGGAGGAACGCTGAAGGACGGCCAGCAATCCTATCTGGTAAAGGGCCTGGGACGGCTGACCGACCTGGCGGACGTGAACGACCTGGTTGTCGGCGAACGCAGCGGCGAATCTTCGAACGGCGGAGAAAACGCATCGACTCAGCGCGTGCCGGTCACGGTCAGCGACGTGGGTACCGTGGCCCTCCAGTATAAGGAACGGGAAACCATCGTCCGTCTGGACGGCATGGAGTGCGTAGGACTTTCGGTCTACAAGGAAGCCGGCGCGAATACCTCTTCAGTGGTGAACGGGGTACTGCAGGAACTGGGGAGCCTGGAAGCCGATCTGGCCGGCATCCGGTTTACGGTGGTGGAAAACCAGGCACGCTTTGTCGAACGCGCGGTAAGCGAAGTTGAAGAGGCGGCTGTCATCGGCGCGTTTCTGGCCGTGGGCGTGCTGCTTGCCGCGCTCCGGCAATGGACTGCAACGCTGGTGATTGGCCTTGCCATTCCGATTTCCGTTCTCGCCACGTTCACGCTGATGTATTTCCAGGGGTTGACGTTGAACGTAATGACCCTTGGCGGTCTCGCACTCGGCGCCGGCATGCTGGTGGATAACGCCATTGTCGTAATTGAGAACATCTACCGGCATATCGAAAGTGGTGAAACAGCCGCAGCAGCCTCCGTCAAGGGCGCCGGCGAGGTCGGGGTCGCGATACTGGCTTCCACGCTGACGACGGTGTCCGTGTTTCTTCCCATCGTGTATCTTCAAGGGCTGGCGGGCGAACTCTTCAAGGAACAGGCCTGGACCGTGGCGTTTTCACTGGTTTCATCTCTCGCCGTGGCGATGACGGTGGTCCCCATGATGACCGCACGGCTGTTCAGGCGGTATCCGCGCGGGTCCACGGGGGTCGCCGGGGCGCGGACGTTCAGACGGTTTCTGGATGCGTCGCTCAACCGCAAGGGCCGCACGATAGCGGTACTGATCGCCTGCCTTGTGGCGGCCTTCCATATGGCCACGTCCCTCCATACGTCGTTCATTCCCACGGAAGACGAGGGTGTACTCCACGTGGACCTCGCGATGCCGGAGGGCACGAGACTCGAGTCAACAGACAGGGTGGGGAGACGCGTCGCGGCTATTGCGCAGGCGGTTGCCGGAGAGGAAGCCCTGCACATCTACCTGCGGGTGGGAACAGATCCGAACCGGTTCACGGCCGTGGGAGAGCCCACGGGTCCGAACCGGGCCGAACTGACGGTCGTCCTGGGCCCGCAAGCGGGCCGTCGTGGTGTCACCGAACTCACCGCCGCACTGGATGCGGCCCTCCTGGACGTGCCGAATATCAAAGTTAACTATCGACTCCATAAATCTGCGTTGGAAGGACTTGTACGTGGAGGCGCCGCACCGGTACAGGTGGAGGTGAGTGGCGAGAACCTGGTACTGCTTCGGGAACTGACGGCAGATCTGAAACAGCGCATGGACGTGTTGTCGACGGTGTATAATGTCCGAACGAGCTTTCAGGATGGCCAGCCCGAATTGGACGTCGTGTTGCGGCCGGATGTCACCGCGGCGTTCGGCCTTACCTCGCAGAACCTCGTGCGTGAACTCGAGCGCAGACTGGGCGGGGAGGAAGCCGGCGAACTCTCCAAAGACCAGCGCGAGCGAACCATCCGGGTGGGCTTCGCAGACGTGGACCTTCGTGAGCTGGAACACGCCAGAATCGACGGTCCGGACGGCGCGATGCTCACGCTGGGAGATCTCGCCGATCTTCGCGTGGTCCAGGGTCCAAGAGAAATCCTGCGTGACGGGCAGCGCAGGGTGGGGAGGGTATCCGCGTTTCTGGCCGAAGGCATGGTCTTGAGCCAGGCGGCGGCGCAGATCAGGCAGGCGGTGGGGCAGATGGCCATTCCTCACGGATATCGTGTAACCATCACCGGAGAGGAACGTGAGCGGGCCGAATCATTCGGAGGCCTGCAGTTCGCCCTGCTGTTGTCCGTCGTGCTCGTTTACATGGTCATGGCGTCGCTCTTCGAGTCTTTGCTGCATCCGTTTACCGTCATGCTGACAGTGCCGTTGGCCGGCATCGGGGTGGTGTTCGCATTCTGGGGTCTGGGTGAGGCATTCGGCGTGATGGCATTCATCGGAGCGATTATGCTGGGCGGCATCGCCGTCAACGACGCCATCATTCTGGTGGACCACATCAACCAGCTGCGGCGAAATGCGTCCGACGTCAGAACGGCCGTACTCCAGGGTGCGCAGGATCGGCTCCGTCCGATCCTGATGACCAGCGCCACAACCATTCTCGCGCTGTTGCCCATGGCGGTGGGTGTGGGTGAAGGCGCGCGTCTGCGGGCGCCAATGGCGGTGGCGGTCATCGGCGGATTGGTCACGTCCACGTTGATGACCCTGGTGGTGATTCCGGTTGTTTACGAACTGATCGAGCGGCTCAGAAACAGGAGTGCGGCGTGATTCTCCCCGATCTTGCGGTCCGGCGGCCGGTGACCACGTCCATGTTCTTCGCTGCATTCGCCATATTGGGCGTCGTGTCGTGGACGAGGCTTCCGATTCAGCTCTTTCCCGAGCTGATCTTTCCTGAGGTGTTTGTCACGCTGACGCTGCAGGGGGCCTCTCCGGAGCAGGTTGAGAGAGACCTGCTGATTCCGGTGGAAGGAGAGATTGGAAAACTCGACGGCGTTCAGGAGATGGAATCGTTCGCGGCGGCCAACAGGGGCGGTATCAGGATATCCTACGCCCCCGACGTGGATATGAAATTCGCCCTTCTTCAGCTGCAGAGCAACCTGAACCGATTGCAGCCTGCGTTGCCCGAGCGCACGCAGACCGATGTACGGAGGTTCGATTCGACAGACCTCAGCAGCAGTATTATGGAGCTTCACGTGCTTGCCGACTGGGACCTGAACCCGTTGCGTGAGTTCACGGAGGAAAAGATCCGGCCCGAACTGGAGTCTGTCGACGGCGTCGTGAACGTGTCCGTATTGGGCGGGCGCCGCAGCGCCGTGGAAATCGTCCTGGATCCGATCCTGCTGGAGGCGCACGGCCTTTCGGCGGGACAGGTACGGACGCGACTGAACAGCCATAACCGGAGGCGTGAGTACCTGGGCCGGGTATTCGACGGGAACAGGGCCTATTCGGTGAGTATTCAGGGACAGTTCACGGACCTGCGACAGATTCGCGATCTCGTCGTGAACGAAGACGGCACGCTCCGGCTGGGCGACATCTCCCGAATCGGGCACGGCCTTCAGGAGCAGGCCGACCGGCACAGAGTCAATGGCAAACCGTCGGTGGGCGTACGGATCCAGAAGGATGACGAAGCGAATCTGATCGAAGTGGCCGCTGCGGTGGAAGCCACCGTCGGGCGCCTGAACCGGGACCTGGAAAGTGAAGGTGTGGAACTGGGCGTGAGTTCCTCCCAGGCCGACCTGATGACCGGGGCGCTCTCCACCCTGAAGCAGGCGGCCGTCGTCGGCGCCGTACTCGGTCTGATCGTACTCTTTCTGTTTCTTCGTAACCTTCGCTTTGTTTCGGTTCTCCTGCTGGCCATTCCGATTTCACTTCTGATGACCTTCAATCTTATGTACGCGGGCGGGCTGTCCGTCAACGTGCTGTCGCTCTGCGGCCTTGCCCTCGCGATGGGAATGCTCGCGGACAACGGCATCGTGGTGATGGAGAATATCTTCAAACACTACGAGCGAGGCAAATCGCCGGCTCACGCTGCACGTGACGGGGCTTCCGAAGTCGGGCGCGCCGTGGTCGCGGCAACGGCAACCACGGTAACCGCATTCCTGCCCGTTCTGTTTATCGAAAGCGACGCACGGGACCTGCTGCGCGAACTCGCGTTGTCCATGGTGTTTCCGCTTCTGGCGTCACTGCTGGTTGCGCTTACACTGGTTCCCGCGCTTGCCGTCCGCGCACTGAGCCGTGAGGTCCGGAAGCCGCCGGACGTCCGCGGTCTGCTGGAACGGTATACCCTGCTGCTGAAGGCCGCCTTGCGCCACCGCACATCGGTGGTCCTGGCGGTGGGCGGCGCCCTCCTGCTGACGCTCGTTCTGGCCTTCTTCTACCTGCTTCAACAGCAGGTAAGGCGGGAAGAGACGCGCTTTACGGTCTACGTGAATCTGCCGGAAGGGTCCACGCTGGATGCCACGGATGACGTGGTGAAACAGGTGGAGGAATCCGTTCGGGACGTGTCCGGACTGGACCGGTTTACGACGTCTGTCCGGGAGGCCGAGGCCGACGTAACCGTCATGTTGCTCAACCGTTCCGACCGGCCCGGCGGAATCTCGCTGGATGAAATCAAGGAACTGCTGGACGAGAAGCTTCAGAATGTACAGGGTGGCGTCGTGGGATACGAACGCAGGTCCAGGGCGGGGAGGGGCGGCCGCGGGCAGGGGATAGGTCAACGCCGGAGACGCAGCTCGGGTGGCTTCGATCTGACCGGGACCGCTCCGAACGAGCAGGTTGTGATACGCGGATATGACTTTACGATACTGACGATGATTGCGAACGACGTGTCGTACAGGCTCGAGGAACTCGAGGAAGTGGATGCCAACAGTGTACGTGCCGACGCCGAACGAAGTTCGCCCGAGGTTCAGGTTTTGCCCGATGCGGCCGCCCTGTTCGACCGGCGGCTCGGCGCGCAGGAGGTCCTCGCCGCAATGGGCGACACCCGATGGGACGGATTCCGTACGACCGTTCCGTTTCTGCTGCCCGACGCGACCGAGATACCCATTGAAGTGCGAACAATCGAAGAGGAGGACCGCGACCGTTACGGGCTGGCTGAATTCCGTCGGACGCGTATTCTGAACCAGGCCGGCCAGTATGTACCTCTGGACGAGGTGGCGCGGGTCCGGACTGACGAGGGCAGAAGCAGCCTGCTGCGGACCGACCAGGCCCGCCGGCTCGTGGTTTCCTACAGGTTTCCTTCGGAAGTCCTGGATTCACAGCCACGGCTGGAACTCGCGAGGCGGGTCGTACGCACGACACTGCAGGATATGGTGCTGCCAGAGGGTTATTCAATCGAAATCATCGAGGCGCATGAGGAGATGATTTACTATTGGATGATGGCAATAGCCGCGGTTCTGATCTATATGATTCTGGCGTCGCTTTTTGAATCGCTCTCGTCTCCGATCATCATCCTGTGTACGCTTCCGCCCGCCGCCATCGGCTCCTGCTGGGCGCTGATGATGTCAGGAACGGGCCTCAGCCAGCAGGAGGGTCCCATGGCGCTCCTGGGCTTCATCGTCCTGCTGGGTATTGCCGTGAACAACGGGATCATCCTGATCGACGCGGTCGGTGTACTCAGGTCCCGTTTCGGGTACCGCCGCGAACGCGCTGTACTGACCGCAGCGAGGTCCCGCCTGCGACCCATCCTCATGACGACGGCCACGACGCTGCTCGGCGTTCTCCCGCTCGCGCTGGAATTCGGCGGCGATTTTGAGATCTGGCCGCCGTTTGCAATCACGGTGCTGGGAGGTCTGTCGGTTTCCATGATGTCCACATTGATTCTGATTCCTGTTGTATATATGGGGCTGGATCAGATCGGTGACTGGCTGGACGGCATCGGGTTTGCCGGCGTCACGTTCTCACTGCTGGCGACCGCCGCGGCCGGATATGGCATTTACGTCCGATATGAGAGCATTTTCTGGACGAGCCTGTCCATATTGCCCATCTGGGGCTCATTTCTGGCAGCAGTGTGGATCGTTCAACGGGTACATCACGCGCGAGTCGCAGCCCGCCGCGTGTCGAGCGCCGTGCACGCCATTCAGCTGAGGAACCTCACCAAGGTTTATGGCGCGCCCGGGCGCTTTGTGCGGGAGTGGGCGCGTGACGAGCGCCGGCGGGGGCGGCTGATGAAAACGGGCCTGGATCCGCGGGACCGCAGGGCGGTTCGCGATGCCCTCTTCTGGAAACTGCCAATGCTCGCGCTGTTGTCGTTGTTCACGACCTATTTCGAAGACGAAATCTGGATCTATCTGCACGTGCTGGCGTTGGCCTTTATGGTATCCCACGTGGGTCGATGTATCGGAGAACTCCGCCAATGGCATCCGCCGGCGCCGTTCGCCCGCATCGTCAAACTGCTGCACAAAGCCGCTCTCCCGCTGGCATTTGTCGCCTACGTACACTGGCGGCTGGACCTGCTATCGGTCACACTTGCCTCGTTCGGGATCTGGGCCGTCTATCGCCTGTTACGCCGGCTCGCCGACAGGGTGCGGACGGGCGAGATCAGTCCCGATAACCTGCCAGGACGTTTTGCGCGGCCGCGACGGTGGTTTTATCGATTGGCGTCGGCCGTTCCACTTATAGGCATTCCCCGGCCGGAATTTCGAGCGCTGGCGGGCGTCAACCTGGAAATCGGCAGGGGGATGTTCGGTCTGCTGGGTCCGAACGGCGCCGGCAAGACAACGTTGATGCGTATTCTCTGCAGGGTGCTCGAACCCAGCTACGGGTCCATCCTGATCGACGGTAGAAACATCCTGAACAAGGGTACGATCCACGGACTGATCGGGTACCTGCCGCAGCACTTCGGCAACTACGGACACCTTTCGGCATTCGAATTTCTGGAGTACAGAGCGCTGCTCGAGGGCTTCAAGGACCGGAAGACCCGCGAGACCCGGGTGATCGAATCTCTGGAGCAGGTCAATCTGATCGAACGAAGGGACGATCCGATCGGTTCTTTTTCAGGCGGAATGAAACAGCGCCTCGGCATCGCGCAGACGCTCCTGCACGCCCCGCTGATCGTCGTCGTGGACGAGCCCACCGCGGGGCTGGATCCGCTGGAGCGCATCCGGTTTCGCAACCTGCTCGCCAGGTTAAGTCAGGAGCGCATTGTGATTTTTTCCACGCATATCGTGGAAGATATCTCGGGAAGCTGCAATCGGCTGGCGGTTCTGGACCAGGGGCGTCTACTGTATACGGGAACGCCGGCGGAGATGAGAAACCTGGCGGCGGGCCGGGTGTGGGACGCGGTGGTTCCCGACCGGCGCTTTTCCGAAATGGAAAAGCAACTGAAGCTCATATCGCACCAGCGAACCTCCGGCGGCGTCCGGACGCGTTTCCTGTCGGAGCACGCGCCGGCCGGCATCGGCGCGCAGCGCGTGGATCCAACCCTGGAAGACGCGTATCTTTACCTGCTTGGCGGAGGGGAGGGTCAGCCGTGCTGAACTGGCGGGAACTGCTGTTGACCACGTGGCGGCTCTACCGGCTGAGCTGCAGGATCATCTTTCACAGGAAGCTGATATTCATGGCCATGGGCATCCTGGTCTATTACGCCGCCATGTACGCATTCGCGGTGTGGCGTCCCGACGAAGGATTCGGCGTATCGAAGGCGCTCCATGTTCTGGTTGAGATTCCCGGCATCGCACTGGCCATCTATCTGACGATGGATCTCGTCGCGGGCGAACGTGACAGGAATACACTGGAGACGTTGTTCAGCACAACCTCGTCGCACTACCGGATCTGGACGATTCGAATGGTGGGCGTCTATCTGGTGCTTGCGGGAACGCTTATGGGTATGACGGTTGTCGCCTACTATTTCTTCGCGGAACTGCCGATCCTCCGGGGCGGGTTGAACGCCTTTCTGCCGGCGTGCTTCGCCGCGGGGCTCACGTTTTACTTTTCCGTTCTCTGTCGAAGCGGAAACGCGGCCGCCATGCTCGCCACGGGCGTGATGGGCCTGACGCTGGTAGCCTCGCAGTCAATGCCCGACTCACCGTTCGTGCTCTTTCTGGAAAGTTTCGATCCACCGGTGGGCATGGAAGACACGTTGTGGGGCGACCGGGTGTTGCTGAATCGCCTGGCGGTGGCGCTGCTGTCGGGTCTGCTGCTCTATGCCGGCCTTCGCAAGATGGAATCCAGGGAGCGGCTGGTATCTTCGTAGGGGTGGTTGCCAGACCTATTCCTTCCGTACATCCAGCCGGACCTTGCGGGGCTCCACGTTTACGACGGTCAGCTCCGTCCCGTGCCTGATCGACTCGATGCCGAACTCGAAGGTCCTGCGTCCGATCCTCACGTAGTTGGCATCGATTACGAGCTGGAAGTCGTCCGAGGGCGCCAGCAACACGGCGCGACGCGGGCCCTTCACGGTCACGTTCACAACGGGGGGCATGACACCCTTCAGCGCGTAGCCGCCCGGCAGATTCTCCACGCCGACGGCCACTTCGTAAGTCGTTTCCTGGACCGCCGCGCCGGGCACCAGGAACACCCATGCGCCGAACGCCAGTACGAATGAGAGCAACCCTTCCGCAAGTCGCCGGACCAGCCGGCTCCGTCCGTTCTTCCGTCCGCCGGCGACCACGTGCTGCGCGTGTTCCTGCAATCTGGCAAGCAGTTCGTCAGGGTCGTTGACAACCTCCAGTCGCCCCTGAAGCGCCACGGCGATGGTGCCGCGCTCCTCGGAAACAACCAGACACAGGGCATCGCTGCGCTCGGCCAGCCCGAGCGCGGCGGCATGGCGGGTACCTCCCGGCCCGAGTTCGGCCCGATTTTCCGAAAGCGGCAGATATACGGCGAATCGTTCCAGTCTGTCTTCCCTCATCACCAGGGCCCCGTCGTGGCCCGCCGACGACGTGCCGAACAGGCTGTCGATCAGTTCCTCACTGATGGTCGCCTGGAGGTCTATCCCGCCCTGCAGGAGCCTGTCCAGCGGCTCCCGCCCGGGCAGGACCACGAGGGCGCCCCGCCGCTTCGCCGCCACCTGATGCATCGCACGAACCAGCACCGCCAGACTGCCTCCGCGGGGCCGCGATATCCGTCTGCCCAGGCCCAGTGCGGCAATCTGTTCGAAGAGCCGCCTCAGGTCGTCCTGAAACACAACGACAAGCAGCACAACCAGCACCGCGAAAAAACCCTGGAATATCCACGCCGTCAGCTGCAACTCGAACTGCCGCGCCAGAAGATAGAATGCGCCCAGAAACCCCAGCCCGATAAGGGACATTCGCGCGTGCATCCTCCGCGTCCAGGCCAGCAGGCCCCAGAACAGGACACCGACGACCGCTACATCCACCAGATCCGCAAATGTGATCTCCTGCAGCGCCATTGTCAGGGAATCCCGGCTGTCAAGTTCAGTCTATGAAGCTGTTTTAAAATCCACAGCGGTCTTCGCACGGCTGCAAAAGCGCCGGTCGGCGTTGGTCAAACCCACCCGTATAGACAAATATGGGCGGGTTTTCCCGCCTTGACCGCCACTTTTTCGCTCGCGCTCGGGAACTCACCGGTAATTTTAAAACAACTTCTATGGAATGGATTCGAATGACTCGTATACCCACCGGCCCGAAATATGGGCAATCTTTTACATTTCGTCAAGAGCCCGGCACGAAATCCTCACGGGTCCGGCAGCTGCCTGCCGGGGTCAACAGCGGCCGGAAGTTTGCGCGGTCCGTCGATTCCGCCGGGAAATCGGAATGGTCGGCGGTACCCGTCTTTCGCTTGGCCGGCGCCTGGAAAATACCTATATTTACGACTTCTGGTACAGTAGGGAATTGACATAGATTCATCTCACGCTGTTTTGGAATGGAGGAAAGCCAGATGCAGGGTACGCGGGGACGGATGACCAGACGGGAACTCAGGCAGGACGAGTTTGTCAACAGAGTACTGGCGGCATGGGCTTATGTGGAAGAGAACTATGTCCGGGTGCTGGTTTTCGGCGCCGGGGTGGTTGTCCTGGTCCTGCTCGGCGTATTCGTGATGCACCAGATGGACGCCCAGGCCAGGGAGGCCGTGGAGGCGGAGGGCCGGGTCCGGGTATTGTTGCTCCAGGGGCAGGTCGACGATGCCATTCTGGATGCGGAACGCATTGCGGAAGCCTATGGCGGCGACGCCGCGGCGGGGCGGGCGCTTCAGTTGGCGGGCGGCCTCTATTTCGAGACCGGACGCTACGCGGAGGCACAGGCTGCATTCGAGAAATACCTGCAGGACTTTGGTGCAACGGGGCCCGCGAGGTACAGCGCCTGGTCCGGTATTGCGGCCGCAATGGAGGAACTGGGCGATCCGTCCGGCGCGGCGGCCAGATACCTGTCGTTCGCCGACGAATTCGTGGACTCCCCGTTCGCGCCCAACGCGCTCATGGAGGCCGCGCGCTGCTATAGAATATCGGGAGACTCAGATCAGGCCGGAATGCTGCTGCAGCGTATCCTGGACCGTTATGCCAGGAGTCCGGTTGCGCGAAGCGCCGAGGAGGAGCTCAAGCAGATGGGTCGTGCCGGATGACGCGCCCGGAGCTGAAAATGACCCGGTCGCGTGAGTTTCAGCCGACCGACCTGGCCGACGACGTCGTGCTGGTGGTCCCGGACGACATGGAGCGTCATTCCGCCGTCGCCGGCGTTCGCAACGCGGTGGGGAAGGTGGGTCGACCACCTGAAACGATCACCCAGCGATATTTCCAACCGGCGATGTTCCGTGAAAAACACGTCATTGCCTGCGGAAATCTGGCAAATAACCGGGCGATCCAGCGATTGTATACCGCCCGGTGTTGTTTTGTGGATACCCATTTCCCGGGTGCGAACGGCTATCTGGTCAAATCCATTTCAGACCCGTTCGGTTACGGCCGCAATTGCATTGTCGCGGGCGCCAGCTCCCGCGAGGGACTGGAGGCGGCTCTCGAGGTCCTGCGGGACATCGTCTCGGCCGGCAGCGGCATTCTGAATCGCGTCCACGCCGCGTCTTCAGTCCATGGACTCCCGCGCCTGCCGGATGCTTCGGAGAAAGACCGGATGGTCAAGGACGATCTGAAGATCTGGGGAACGGGATGGTCGGCCTCTCCCTTCCGCGGCGGCAACCTGCTGTCCTATCTCTGGCATCACTATCTGACCGATCATCCGGTCTGGGCGCGAGCGGCGGTGGAAATCCTGAAGGGATCGATAGAACCGTGGCGGGCGGAGTGCCGCGCGCATCCGGAGGCCTACCACTGTTTCTTCAACCTGCACCTCTACATCCACCTGTGGGACCTGGCGGAAGACAACCCCGTGTTCAGCGATGAAGACCGCCGGGGGGCCGTCACGATGTTCGGCGAATTGCTGAGACATCTTATGGAACTCTCGTACGTCTCGGAGGAAGTGAATCCTCCGGGTGAAATCCGGCAGAACCACACGACGTTCATCGGGTTGAACCTGGCGGTGGGCGGCGACTACATGACCAGACGGCACGGCATCCGGGAGTTTCGGCGGGCGAATGAGATCGCAAGCCGCATATTCGATGGTCAGGTGGATTGCTACAAGCCGGATGACGATGGGGGAGTGGGGTATGTCTGGCACGTTCCCCAGGAGACGCTCAACTATTTTCTGTACCGCGGCGACGACCGTTACATTACCGGTGGCCACGTGGCGGATCTGTGCAAACTGGCCGTTGTCACTACCGACAATATGCGCGGCGAATGCGGTTACGGCGATACTTCCGGATATTCCCGGTTCTCCGCGGACGGTTGGGAAGCGCGCCTCTGGCCGTTGATGGTCTCGACCTGGCATCGTCCGGACCCCGGGCACCTCTGGACATTGAACTGGCTTGGAGAGGGGAAACGGCCTCCGCCGGACCGGGCGCTGCACGGTCTCTATTCCGCGGTCGATTTCGTCGGCGACGGCTTCGCCATTGAAGGGTGCGCGCCGGAAGCGCCCCGCGACCTGCTTGGAATCTGCGTGATGGATATGCCCGATGCCGTGCTGTCCTGGGTGCGTCGATACACGCCGGAGGCGCATCATCCGGAACCCGGCAAACGGTATTTCGACAAATTGTCCCTGCGCCGTGATTTCGATCCCCGGGGCGAGTACATGCTGCTGGAAGGCATCGGCACGACCTGCCACGGACACGAGGATACCAATGCGATCGTCCGGCTGACCTGGAACAACAGGGCCTGGCTGGCGGACGGGGATTACATCCGCGCGGCGCCCAGGTTTCACAATTCCGTTACGGTGATGCGCGACGGCGTCGGGGTTCTCAAATCGCCGGGTGACGGCGTGGTCATTCCACCTCTGGCATCCTTGAGCATCAGCAATGACGGCGCGGAGCTCGCCACGCTCCGTTCCGAAGCCACGGGATACAACGGCGTGGACTGGCAGCGGGACATTTTCTGGCGCAAGGGTCGATACATGGTGGTCATGGACCGGCTGCGCTGCATTGAAGCGGGGGAGTATCGTCTGCAGTGCCTGTGGCGAACGGTGGGGGACACGGCGCTCGATGCCGGCGGGGTACACATCTTACAGGAGGGAGAGCGGTTTCACATCCGTAACGCGAACGGCGCACGGCAGGAGATCGTTCCGGATCCGCACGTCAAGAGCCGATGGGGGAGCTACCCTTTTTCGGACGGGACGATTTCCGTACTGCATCAGCGAACGGCGTGTGCCCTCGACGCGGGAACGTCAGTTACCTTTATGAATCTGCTCACCCCGGATTCTGGCGTTCGCATCGAGAGAATCGGTCCTGACGCGGTAAGGGTAACGGATGGAGACGAAGTCACGCTGTTGGGCGCCGGAGACCTGGAACTGGATGGTCTTCAGCTTTCCGGAAGCATGTTCGGGTGCCTCGTCCGTGGAGACCAGGTCGTTGCACACGGCATCGAACGGCTGGCCGGACGAGAGGTCGACAGGTCCGAACACGCGCAGGATCAAGCGGAACTTGCAGCGGCGATCCGTTCCGCGCGAGAAGCCCCGGCCACGAAGCCGCCACCACGTCCCCGGCCGGCTTCCGGTGGGCTGACCGAACGATGGCGCCGCACGTTCCCTGCCGAAGTCCGGGACGTCTCCGTCTCAGCCGAAGACCGATTGCTTCTGGCTCATGGCGGGGAGGTCTCCTGCCTGCTGGAGGCCACCGGCGAGGCGGACTGGACCGCGCCGGTCGACGCGGAAGGCGGCGCCAGCCGTGTGCTTATATCGGATATCGACGGCGACGGGAATCCGGAAGCCATGGTGGGAACCGAGGACTCGCAACTGATTGTCCTGGAAGGGAATTCCGGTGCGGAACGGTGGCGGCGCCCGATGGCGAATATGTTCAATCGCGGCACGCGGGTTTCCGGCATCGCGGTTGCGGACCTGGAGGGAAACGGCGACCTGAGCGTGCTTGCCGGTACCGAGGGATGGTTCGTCAACGTCTTTGCGAACGACGGGAGTCCCAAATGGGCCGAGTGGTTTCGATACCACGCCATCACCGCGCTGAAAGCGGCCGACGTGGACGGCGACGGCAGGGCCGAGGTTCTGGCGGGCACGGAATATTACACGCCGCTGACCGTACACAATTTCGACGGATCGTTTCGCTGGTCCACGTTCGAGCAGGTCGGATCGCACGGCAACGCCACAACGCCCAGGCGCGGCATCGGTCTGAAACAGTTGGTGCTGTGCGACCTGGACCGCGACGGCGTTCTGGAGGTCGTTTACGGTACTGAGGACGGTTGGATCTATGCCGTCAAACCCCAGGACGGCGCGGAGCTGTGGCATATCAACCTGGTGGGGGAAATCACGGGGCTCGTCGTCCTGGACGACGTACTGATTGCGGCGTGCGAATTCGGCGGGCTCTACGGGTTCGATTTCAGCGGCAATCTTAAATGGCAGCGCCACGAAGCGCAGTGGATCCACGCGCTAGCCGAGTCAGGCGGCACAATCGCCGTCGCCGCCGACCGCCAGGAGATCCGGACGTACGACGTCGAGGGATGCTGCCAGGGCTCCTTGGAAATGCCCGAGAACGTCACGTCACTCGCCGCGGCGGGAGGCGGGTTCATGTGCGCCACTGGACGGGGGATCGCGTTACTCGATCTCTCGACGTGAAAAATCACACGCAACAGTTGCCGTATTCCATTTCCGGTTGAACCCGACCAAAACCGGTATAAGATATATTATGTAAACTTGATGCTCTCAAGACAGGGTTGTTTCCCGTTTTCCGGCGTTGTTCTACTCGAAAGGCTTATTTTTATCGTTTTTGTTCTGTAGAGCGGATAATTCGGTCTTCAGGCGTCCTATTTCCCGGTTTTTGCCTGCCAGGTCTTCTTTGAATGCCTCACAGCTGTTTTCGAGTACCTTGTTCTTTTCTCTCAGGGATTTGCGCTCTTCCCCGAGCCGGCCGAGTTCTTTTCTGAGCCAATGCGCAGATAAAGCCGCCTCCTCGCGGGCTTTTTCCGCCGCCCGGAGATTTTCGCGCATTCGTTCAACGTCATCCTTGTATTTTCGCGCTTCGGTCCATCCGGATGCGGACGAGCCTTCGAGCTGGGCCTGCCGTTCGTTCATCGCCTTGATTTCGGCCGTGCGTTCCGCCAGCGCCCGCTCGACGCCATCCAGTTTTCCGATTCGCTGCTGCAACCGGTCGTAGTCGCCACGATCGAGCTGAACGAAAGACTCGTTCCGGAGTCCTTCCAGCCTTTCACGCTCCAGAGTTTTTCCATATTTTTTCCTGTAAATTTCTAATATATTTCCCTTCGGGATTCTCCACGCGCCATTCCACTTCCGGGCCGTCAGATATTCCCGATCGATGTAGTTTCGGACCGTTTTCGTGGTCACTTTCAGCAAATTCGCGGCTTGTTCGATGGTCAGGTGCTCAGACTCGGCGATCGGGGCGCTGGGCATCATTCCTCCGTCACTTGATTATTCTATTTATTTTCCTGAATTATTATAAGAAATTTCATTCCTGAATTCAAGGATGATCCACGATCGCATCGCATTTCGGAAGGATGCACACAATGGACAATACAACCCTGAAACGCACCCCACTCTACCGGCAGCACGTCAAGTTGAAGGCCAAAATGGTGGAATTCGGCGGTTGGGAAATGCCCGTTCAGTATACAGGCATCGTTGCCGAACATCGTGCGGTGCGTACGGCGGCGGGACTGTTTGACGTCAGCCACATGGGGCAGATCCAGGTCTCAGGGACCGGCGCGCAGGATTTCCTGCAGTACCTGGCGGCCAACGACATCCGGAAGCTGGACGTCGGCAGATGCCACTATTCCTTTCTCCTCAACGAACGCGGCGGTACCATCGACGACATGATGGTCTACCGGACGGGTCAGGACGTATACACACTCGTTGTCAACGCCTCGAACCGGAAAAAGGACTGGGCGCACATTCGTTCCGCCGGGACCGGCCGGAGCGGCGTCCGTCTTGAGAACCGGTTTGACGACGGGGCCCTTCTGGCATTCCAGGGTCCTGCAGCGGCTGAAATCCTTTCGGTGATGACGCCGGACGGCGTCGCGTCCCTCGGCTTCCACGAAGTACGCCCGTTCACCCTCGCAGGTGTACCGGTTATGCTCGCCGCCTCGGGTTATACGGGGGAAAACGGCTTTGAAATCTTCGTGGGGTCGAACGAGGTGGAATCGCTGTGGCGCGCACTTCTCGACGAGGGCAGGCACGCAGGAGCTGTACCCGCCGGGCTGGGGGCCCGCGATACCCTCCGGCTGGAGGCTTCTCTCGCCCTTTACGGGCACGAACTCGACGAGGATACGTCCCCGCTGGAAGCCAATCTCGGCTTCGCCGTGGCGAAAACCGGGGCATATATCGGTTCGGAAGCGATCCGGGAACAGCTGGCGGGCGGCGTCAGCAAGAGGCTGGTGATGCTGGAAATGATCGACAGGGGCATTCCACGCCAGGGTTACGTCATTCATCGTTCGGACGGCAGCGCCGCGGGTGTGATCACCAGCGGGTCGGTCTCACCCTGGACCGGCGAGATCATCGCCATGGGCTTTGTGGACCCGAAGCATGCCCGGCGTGGACAGGAGCTTCACGTTGCCATCCGAAACCGGCGGCTTCGGGCACGCGTGGTTCGCCGGCCGTATTATCGGCGCCCGGGAAGTTGACGTCCTCCTCCCTGCCCTTCCGGTTCCCCCCACATCCGAAAAAAACCCCGGAATCGCTCAACGATCCCGGGGTTTTTCTACGCCACGATATTGACGAGGCGATTGGGAACGACAATCACCTTCCTGGGCGCCCTGCCTGCAAGATGGTTCTTTACATTCGGCTGTTCCAGTGCCAGACGCCTGACGTCTTCCCCCTCGGCATCCACCTCCACCTGAAACCGGGCGCGGACCTTGCCGTTGACCTGCACCGGCATCTGAATGGTTGCCGGACGCGCGAGTTCCTCGTCCCATTCCGGCCAGGCCTGCTCGTGGACGCTGTAGCTCTCCCCGATGCGCGCCCACAGTTCTTCCGATATATGCGGCGCAAAAGGCGCCAACAGGAGGCACAGCGTACGAATTGCGTCGTTCCATGCATCCGATTCGAGGGCCGCAGCGGCTTTCACTTTGCCAAGACGATTGACGTAGGTCATCAGTGCGGCGACGGCCGTGTTGAAGTCGAACGATTCCAGATCTTCCGATACCTTCTTGATGGCCTGGTGCGTGGTCCTTCGCAATTCCGTTGTCTCCGCCGTGCCCGGGGGTTCGCCGGCTGACGCCGCCGGCTCCATGACAAGCGACCAGACCCGGTTCAGAAACCGGGGAACGCCTTCCATGCTCGCCGAGTTCCACGGGCCCCCCTGATCCCAGCGGCTGATGAACATCAGATACACACGAACGCTGTCGACGCCGTGCGCATCGATGAGGTCGTCCGGGTTCACCACGTTTCCCCGGGACTTGCTCATTTTCTCCAAATCCTCGCCGAGGATGATCCCCTGGTTGAACAACCGGACCATGGGCTCGGCTTCGTCCGTGGCGATCAGCTTCATATCCCGCATCGCCCTCGTGAAGAAACGGGTATAGAGCAGGTGCATCGTGGCGTGTTCTATGCCGCCTGTATACTGATCCACCGGCAGCCAGTACGCCCCCTCTTCCGGATCGAACGGGCCCGCGCCGTAATCCGGGCTGAGGTACCGGTACTGATACCACGAAGAACACATGAACGTGTCCATCGTATCGGTCTCTCTCTGCGCCTCCCCATGGCACGCCGGACAGGTCGTATTCAGAAACCCACCGTGATGTTTGAGCGGAGATTCGCCCGTCGGCAGAAATTCCGCGTCCTCCGGCAATCTTACGGGAAGGTCTGCCTCCGGGACCGGCACCACGCCGCAGTCGGCGCAATAGACGATGGGAATGGGACACCCCCAATACCGCTGCCGGGAAATCAGCCAGTCGTGCAGCCGATAGTTGACCTTCCGCTCACCGCGTCCCCGGTCTTCAAGATCTTCGGCCACCGCGCTCTTCGCGTCGTCGGACGGCATGCCGCTGAACCGGCCCGAATTGACCAGCGTGCCCTTGCCCTCGTACGGACGCCGCAGAGGGCGGCCATCCCAGTCCGGAGGCGCGATGACCGTTGGAACGGGCAATCCGTAACGTTTCGCGAAGCCGAAATCCCGTTCGTCGTGTCCGGGCACGGCCATGATCGCGCCGGTTCCGTACGTCGTAAGCACATAATCGGCGATATAGATGGGCACCTCGGCGTCGTTCATCGGGTTGATCGCAAACGCTCCGGTAAAGACGCCGTCCCGCTCCTTGTCCAGCGACAACCGGTCGATTTCGGTCCGCCGGCCCGCCTTTTCCCGGTACGACGCGACCTCGGCCAACCGGGACCGCGTTGTTATCGTATCGACAAGCGGATGTTCCGGCGCCAGAACCGCGAACGTAACCCCGAAGATCGTGTCCGCGCGGGTGGTGAAAACCCGAAACGACGCCTCCGAACCCTTCACGTTCATCTCGAACTCCACCCCGTCGCTGCGGCCGACCCAGTTGGTCTGCATCGATTCGACCCGGTCAGGCCAGTCCAGGCCCGAAAAATCCAGCAGCGAATCCGCGTATTTCGTAATCCGGAACAACCATTGATCCAGGTCCTTTTTCACAACGGGGGTATCGCATCGTTCGCAGTGGCGGTCGTCACCCCACACCTGCTCCCTGGCAAGCGTTGTATTGCAGCGCGGGCACCAGTCTACCGGGGCCTTCTTCCGATACGCCAATCCGTGGCGATAGAACTGCAGGAAGAGCCACTGCGTCCACTTGTAGTACTCGGGTTCACACGTAACGATCTCCCTCTCCCAGTCGAACATCGCGCCCATTCTCTTCAGGTGTCGCCGCATGCGCTCGACGTTGTCCATCGTCCATTTGGCAGGATGAATCCCCCGTTCGATTGCGGCGTTCTCCGCTGGCAGTCCGAACGCGTCAAACCCTATTGGAAACAAGACGTTGTATCCCTTCATCCGCATCCATCTCGCGCGTGCGTCGGAGGGCGCCATCGCGTACCAGTGTCCGATGTGCAGGTCACCCGAGGTGTACGGCAACATGGTCAGCGCATAATGCTTGGGCCTGCCTTCCTTCACGCCGCTCCTGTAGATACCGGTCTGCTCCCAGCGCGCGCGCCACTTTGACTCGATCGCCTCAAAATCGTATCCGCTTTCAGCCATCTGACGGCTCCCTGTACTTACAGTTTATCAGTCCGATGACAAAGTCGCTCTGCAGGCGAGGCTTGGTGTCCCGTCCCGGAAATATGTCACCATTCATCCGCCGATTCATCCCGTCTGGCGGCGTTGCCTTCGCTCTGTGACCTTGCGCAGGTCGCCTCGCTCAGGCGCCTTGCCAGCCGGGCGACTCGGCGGCCGAATTTCGGCAATCTATTTCCGGGTCGGAACACTTGCCATTGTGGTGGAAGACAAGGCGCGCAACCGAGACCCATCCTGCGATTCGGCGAGGGCGCGCAACGCAGTATTTCGACCGCAAGGGCCGGCCGCAGCCCGGATGGGCTTTTTCAACGGGCTGTTATGGGTAAAGCCGTTGCAGCATCCGGGGAAACGGAATGGTCTCCCTTACGTGCCGCAACCCGCAGATCCACGCTACGGTCCGTTCGATGCCCAGGCCGAAGCCGGCATGGGGCACCGATCCGTAGCGCCTGAGGTCCAAATACCATTGAAAGGGGGTTTCGTCGAGTCTGTGTTCGGCAATCTTCCGCCGCAGTTCCTCCAGGTCGTCCTCGCGTTGCCCGCCGCCGATGATCTCTCCGTATCCCTCCGGCGCCAGCATATCCATGCAAAGCGCCAGCCGGCCGTCGTCCGGGTCTCCCTTCATATAAAAGGCCTTGCAGGAGGCCGGATACCTGTGCACCAGGACCGGACGATCGAAATGTTCCGCCAGTACGGTTTCCTCGTCGCCGCCGAAATCGTCGCCCCACCTGTGTGAAACGCCACTCCGGTTCAGGATGTCCACCGCTTCCGTATAGGAGATCCTCGGAAACGGCTTCCTGATGCGTTCGAGCGGTTCGAGATCCCGCTGAAGCAATTCCAGTTCCTTCCGCCGGCACGTCAGGACCTGCTGAACCACGGTGCTGACGAAGTCCTCCGCCAGATCCATGTCCCCGTTCAGATCCAGGTACGCCACCTCCGGCTCGACCATCCAGAATTCCGTGAGGTGCCTCCGGGTTTTCGATTTCTCGGCCCTGAACGTCGGCCCGAAGCAGTAGACCTTTCCGAAGGCCATGGCGCTGGCTTCCAGATACAGTTGTCCGCTCTGGGTCAGATAGGCCTGGTCGTCGAAGTAGTCGGTCTGGAAAAGCGTTGTCGTTCCCTCGCAGGATGACGGCGTAAATATTGGAGAATCCGTGAGTACGAATTCTCTTTCATCGAAGTAATTCCTGCACGCCCGAATGACTTCGCTGCGCACACGCAAAATGGCGTGCTGGCGGGAGGAACGCAGCCAGAGATGGCGATGGTCCATCAGGAAGGCGGTACCGTGAGCTTTTGGTGTTATGGGATACGGTTCCGATTCCTGGACAACCTCGATGTCCGTAACGCCGATCTCATAGCCAAGCGGCGAGCGCCTGTCCTCCCGCACAACCCCCCTTACGCGCAGCGATGACTCCTGGGTCAGGTCGGCGGATCGTTCGAAGAGGTCGGACGACACGTCTCCCTTGAACAGAACGCACTGCACCACGCCCGTCCCGTCTCTCAGCTGCAGAAAGCGCAACTTGCCGCTGGAGCGCTTGTTTTGCAGCCAGCCCTGGAGAAGAACGGGACGCCCGTCGTAGTCTGCGATCCTTGAAATCGAAATGGGTACGGCCATCGGTGTCCTCTCGGAGTCACGCGACTGGCAAAAGCAAAAAAGACGACCGGTAGTTGCCGATCGCCTTCTGCCGACCTCTGACTTGCCAGGCGGGTCAGCGCCGATTGGGCCTTCGCGGGCCCCGTGAATGGCGCGGCGGCGGTTCCACGTATCCGGGCGGCGGTTCGAAAGTCGCCTTGCGACTAAGTCGAATCTTGCCCTGGTCGTCGATCGAAATCACCTTGACGTCCAGCTTGTCCCCTTCGGACAACACGTCCTCGACCTTGTTCACCCGGCGGTAATCCAGCTCTGAAATGTGGCAAAGCCCCTCTTTCCCCGGCAGAATCTCGATAAAGGCGCCGAAGTCCAGGGTTCGCTTGACCGTGCCATTGTACACCCGGCCTACTTCCGGATCCTCCACCAGCGCCTTGATCATTTCCATGGCTTCTTCGCCGGCCCGGGCGTCGACCGAGCTGACCGTGATCAGTCCGTCGTCGTCCACCGCTACGGTAGCTCCCGTTTCTTCGATGCTGCGAATGGTCTTTCCTCCGGGACCGATAACCGTACCGATCTTTGCCGGGTCGATGTAGAGGGAGAGAATTCGCGGCGCGTACGGTGACAGTTCGGGTTTCGGGCGGGCGATCGCGCCGCTCATCACATCCAGAATGTGGTCGAGCGCGCCCCGCGCGCGTCCGAAAGCCTCCTGCATAATCTCGAAACTGATACCCTTGACCTTGATGTCGAGCTGAATCGACGTCAGCCCTTCGTTCGTGCCGGCTATTTTCAGGTCCATGTCGCCAAGGTGGTCTTCCGCGCCCAGAATGTCGGTCAGCAATGCCCAATTGGCATTGTCCTCACCCATGACCAGCCCGACGCCGGCGCCCGCAACGGCCGTCTTGACGGGAACCCCGGCATCCATCAGGGCGAGCGATCCGCCGCACACCGTGGCCATTGAAGACGAACTGTTCGATTCCAGGATTTCGGAAACCACCCGAATCGTATAGGGGAAATGCTTTTCGCCGGGTATGACGGGAACCAACGCCTTTTCCGCAAGAACGCCGTGTCCGATTTCCCGCCTTCCCGGAGCCCCGATCCGGCGGGTCTCCCCCACGCTGTACGAGGGAAAGTTGTAGTCCAGCATGAAACTCTTGTAGGACATCCCTTCCAGGTCGTCCACCATCCGGGTATCCAGCTTGCTGCCCAGCGTGGCCACACACAGCGCCTGCGTCTGACCTCGCGTGAACACGGCGGACCCGTGTGCCCTCGGCAGTACCCCCAGTTCAATCTGAATCGGCCGCACTTCGTCCAGGGCCCTGCCATCGATCCGCCGGCCTTCCTCCAGAATCATACGGCGCATCTCCGTCTTGACGATCGACCCGATTTCCGCGGTGATTTCAGCGCCGGAATCCGGAAACTCCTCACTCAGGGCCGCGTGCACATCCGCTTCGATGCCGGCGATGACGCTCGCCCTGTCTTCTTTTTCGGACAACCTGTTCGCGTCTCTGATGCGCTGCGCCGCCTGCGCCATTACCGCTTCTGCGAGCGCTTCATCGGGTTCGGGTTCAACCACTTCACGCTTTGGCTTCCCGCACTTGGCGACGAGTTCCTCCTGCATCTCCACGAGCTTGGCGATGGCTTCCTGACCCGCCCGCAGCGCCCCCAGTACGTCGGCGTCCGGCGCCTCATGGCACTCGCCTTCGACGGAAATGATCGACTCCTTGTTTCCGGACACGATGATGTTGATATCGCTTTCATCCAACTGTTGATAGGTTGGATTGATCACGTACTCGCCGTTTATCCGACCCACCTTCACAGCGCCGATCGGTCCTTCGAACGGGATATCGGAGACACAGACAGCCGCCGATGCGCCGTTCATCGCCAGCACGGCGGGGTCATTCTCTTCATCGTACGATAGAATCGTTACCAAAACCTGCGTTTCGACGTCCCGTTTCAGGAACAACGGCCGGATCTGGTGATCGATCAGTCTCGCGCTCAGCTTCTCCGTTGTGGAAGGCGCGCCCTCCCGCTTGAAGAAGTTCCCCGGTATCCTGCCGCTCGCGTAGAATTTCTCACGATAGTCCACCGTTAACGGGAAAAAATCCATATCGGATTCTCTGGCGTCGGCCACCGCAGCCACCAGCACCACGGTTTCGCCATATTGCATCCAGACGGCCCCGTGGGCCTGCTTCGCAACCCGTCCGTGTTCAATGGACAGTGTCCTTCCTTCCAGTTCCAGCTCTATTCTTTCTGCCATCCAACCTTTCTCCTCAGCAAAAATGAACCTACATCAGGCCTGTAGAACTCGATTTGCAAAACACGCTACAGGCAAATTCAACCACGTATTCCAAGCTTGCCGATCAGCGCGCGGTATCCTGTCACGTCGCGGCGCTGCATATATCTCAGGAAACGCCGGCGCTGCCCGACCAGTTTGAGCAGCCCGCGGCGGGAATGGTGATCTTTCCTGTGTCGCCGTGCGTGTTCGGTCAACATGCTGATGCGTTCCGTCAATAGCGCGATCTGCACTTCTACGGATCCGGTGTCACCGCCGGTTCGACCGAAGGCTTCCACCAGTTCGCCCTTCTTTTCCTTCGCTAAACCCAATGCTTCACCTCCATGTGATGGACCATCTCCTGTCCCAAAATTTCACGGGCACGCTGCCCGTCCTTGTGAATTTGCGTTATCAGCGCTTCCGAGCTGGCAAACCGGCGTTCGTCGCGCAGACGATTCACCAGTTCCAGTGAAATCCTGCGTCCGTAAAGGTCCCCGCTGAAATCCAGCAGATGGGCTTCGAACAACCTGTTCTTACCGTTAAATGTGGGCCGTACCCCCAGGTTTACAACAGCGGCGTACGGTTCGGGCACGAACGCTTTCGCAACGTACACCCCGTCCGGCGGCAACAGTTTCATCGCATCGTCAGGCACGATATTCGCAGTCGGATAACCCAGCGCCCGCCCGCGGCCATCTCCGTGCGCCACTCGACCCGAAACCGGATATCCGCCTCCAAGCATCTCACGCGCTTCGTCGATTCTGCCGCTCCGAATCACATCCCGAAGCCTGCTGCTGCTCACCGGGCCCTCTCCCGCCAAGGTGGGAGGCACGACAGAGACGTCGAAGCCGAACCGATGGCCGAGCGCCCGCATGGTGTCGGGATCTCCGCTGCGACCCTTGCCGAATCCATGATCGTAGCCCAGCACCACGACCTGCGCGCCCAGGTATTTCACCAGATAGGTCGATACAAATGCCTCGGGACTCATCATTTGCACCTGCCTGGTAAACGGGATGACCGACAGTATGTCGATTCCGGCATCTTCAAGCCGCCGGCGCTTCTCGTCCATGGACGTAAGGACGACCGGCGGGTCTTCGGGATGGATCACGGCCCGCGGGTGCGGATCGAACGTGACGGCGACGGCGCTGCCCGACCGCGCGCTTGCCATGGCAACAACCGCTTCCAATACGGCACGATGCCCCAGGTGGACACCGTCGAACGTGCCGACCGTAACCACCGGGTTTTCCAACTCGAGCGTCTGTACCAAAGTCCGTGTCTGCATCCGGATCAACTTTCTGGCTGACGCAGCACCCGCACAGGCTTCAGCATCCGGTCGGCGGCCCGCCAGCGTCCGATGCCGAGCAACACCCCCTCGGGATAGAGCGCCCTCACGAGCCGGCCCGACTCGAGAGCAGTACCCTCGTCAACATTCGCGACGGCACTTCCATGAACAAAACAACCTGCCTGATCGGCGTCCAGGTTGATACGCGGCAGGTCACGCAACAACCGATTGGGATCCATCAGAAACGGCCGCAACTCCGCTTCCGATCCAACGGAATCGAGCTGGTTGAGCGCGACGCACTCGTCGATGCAAACGGGGCCGGCCGCCGTGCGCCTGAGCCCGGCCAGATACGCGCCACATCCCAGTTGCCCGCCGATATCATCGGCCAGCGTGCGGATATAGGTACCTTTTGAACAGGAGACCGTCAGGTGTAGATCGGGAGGCCTGAATTCTTCAATATCGATTCCGAAAATCCGCACGCGGGACGGTCGTCGGGCGACTTCCGTGCCCTCCCGTGCCAACTGGTACAACCGCCTGCCATCCATCTTTCGGGCCGAGAACATGGGCGGAATCTGTTCGATTTCGCCAATAAAGGAAGCCACCGCGGCGCGGACGTCCTCCAACCGGCCGGGAACGCTGCCGGACCGCGCGACAACTTCGCCCTCGGCGTCGAGCGTGCTGGTTCGGACCCCGAGGCGAATTTGGGCGGAATACGTCTTGTCGTGGTCCGCGAGATAGGAACTGAGCCGGGTGGCCCGGCCCAGGCACAACACGAGGACGCCGGTCGCGAGCGGATCCAGGGTGCCCGTATGCCCTACTTTCCGAATATTCAGCCGTCGTCGAACGCGGTCTGTCACGTCGTGCGACGTCATTCCCGGGGGCTTGTCGATCGGCAACACGCCAGTGACGTTGATCCTGCCCTCCGTTCCAAGAAGCTGTCTTAAAATTCCCAGCGGTCTTCGCGCGGCTGCAAAAGCGCCGGTCGGCGTTGGTCAAACCCACCCAAGAGTGGCGAGGGGCGCGCAGCCACGATACATTAGTATATGGGCGGGTTTTCCCGTCGGCGCTGCGCGCCCCTCGCGCCTCATAACCGCCACTTTTTCGCTCGCGCTCGGGAACTCACCGGTAATTTTAAAACAGCTTCTACGATTTCAAGTCGTCCAGCAGCCTGTCGATCCTGCTGGCCTGTTCCAGAGACTCGTCCAGCCTGAACTCCAATTCCGGCACGTTTCTCAGCCGGATGCGCCCGCCCAATTCCTTGCGGAGGAACGGCATCGCCCGCTGGAGCGTCTTGAGGCTCGTGTCGCGAATCTGACCGTCGCCCATTACACTGACGTGCACCCGTGCGAATTTCAGATCTCGCGACACCTGCACGCCAGTGACGGTAACGTATCCGAGACGAGGATCTTTCAGGTGCCGGTGAATCAGGTCACTGAGTTCAAGCTGTATCTGCCGTCCAACACTTTCTGAGCGCCACATCAAATCAGTTCCAGAGAATAGTCAACGAGTTCCACGCGATGGTCCCGTTGCACCTGGTCCACGACTTTGGAAAGCACGCGATTGACGTAACGCGATTCGTTCGCCACCATCGCCACGCCAACCTCAGCCTTCTGCCACAGTTCGTTTTGACCTACTTCGGAGACGGATACGTTGTATTTCGCCCTGATCCGTTGCCGAAGACTCTCCAGAATACGGCGTTTACCCTTTAGCGAGCCGCTTTCGGGCAGATAGAGCACCAGACGACACAGGCCGATGGTCATATTTTATAACGTACGCGCGGTTTCAACCTGTTCATATGCCTCGATCACATCGCCCAGCTTGGTATCGTTGAAATTCTCGAGGCCGATGCCGCATTCAAATCCGGACTGGACTTCCCTGACGTCGTCCTTGAATCTTCTCAGAGACCCGACTCGGCCCTCGTAGACCACGACATTGTCTCGCAGCACCCGCACCATCGCGCTGCGTGTCATTCTGCCGTTGGATATGTAACAGCCGGCGATGATACCGACCCGCGGCACCTGGAACGTCTCCCGGACTTCCGCGGACCCCACGATCTGTTCATCAATATCGGGCGTGAGCAATCCGGCAAGCGCGGCCTTGATGTCTTCAACCGCCTCGTAGATCACCCTGTAGGTGCGGACGTCGACCCGCTCCTGGGCAACCACTTCGCGCGCGCGTACGTCCGGCCGCACGTTGAATCCGATGATAATCGCATCCGAGGCGGAAGCGAGCAGAACGTCGGACTCGGACACCGCACCCACCCCGCGGTGGATCACGTTGATGCGGACTTCGTCGCTTGGGATCTGCATCAGGGAGTCGTGAAGCGCTTCCACGGAACCGTCGACGTCTCCCTTGAGTATCAGGCGCAACTCCTGGACCTGACCGGCCTTGATCTGATCGTGAATGTCAACCAGGCTGACCCTGCGTATCCGGTGGGCTTCCCGCTCCCGGCGCAGCTGCTGCCTCTTCTGGCTGATTTCCCTGGCGGTACGTTCGTTTTCCACGGAGTAGAACGAGTCTCCGGCCTGGGGCAGTCCGGACAGGCCAAGCACCTGGACCGGCACCGAGGGGCCTGCCTCGGAAACCCGATGCCCGCGCTCGTCCAGAAGCGCCCTCGCCCTGCCGCTGTAGAGTCCCGTGACGAAGGTATCGCCAACCCTGAGCGTGCCCTCCTGTACGAGTACCGTCGCCACGTTGCCTCGGCCGCGGTCAAGGCGCGCCTCGACAATGGCGCCTCTGGCGCGTTTCAGCGAATTGGCCTTCAACTCCAGAAGGTCGGTTTCCAATGCCAGCAACTCGAGCAGATCGTTGATGTTCTCGCCGGTCTTGGCGGAGATCTCACAGGATTGAACCTTGCCCCCGTATTCCTCGAGGACGACGTTGTGTTCCGTCAGTTGCCTCTTGATTCGACCCACGTCCGCGCCGGGAAGGTCTATCTTGTTGATGGCCAGCACCATGGGAACGCCCGCAGCGCGGGCATGGTCGATGGCTTCCACCGTCTGCGGCATGACATTGTCGTCGGCAGCCACAATCAGGACGACCACGTCAGTCACCTGGGCCCCCCTGGCGCGCATTGCGGTAAACGCCTCGTGACCGGGGGTATCGAGAAACGTCACCATGCGGCCGTTGTCCAGCTCCACGTGATAGGCGCCGATGTGCTGGGTAATGCCCCCCGCCTCACCCGCAACCACGTTGGTGTTGCGAACATAATCCAATAGCGACGTCTTGCCGTGGTCGACATGACCCATAATGGTGACGACGGGCGGACGAGGCGCGAGAACGTCTTCCACGTCTTCGTCTTCCTGATCGAGCACGTCTTCGGCATACTCCTGGAGTTCTTCGACCCCAATTCCGAACTCGTCGGCAACCAGGGTGATGGTGTCCATATCCAGCCGCTGGTTGATGGTGACCATCAGGCCCAGGGTGAGACACTGCTTAATGACATCGGTGAGCGGGATGTCCATGAGTGCCGACAGTTCACCGACCGTTGTAAACTCGTTGACCTTGATGACGCGGTCCACACCCTCCTCGTCCTCGACGTCCGCGTCGTCTCTGCGACGACGACGTCGCGAACGGGCCGTGCCGGTCTCCATCTGGGCCATCGTCCGACGCACGCTGGCTTCGATTTCCACCTGGTCCGGCGCGGGCCTGCCGCGCCTGCGGCGGCGGCGGCGGCCTTCGCTCTTTTCCGGGGCCGGCTTTTCCTGCGTCCGCGCCGGCTCTTTCTGACCGCGGGTACCGGCCTCCCCGATGACTTCTACCGTTGGCTCTCTCCGCGCCGCATCGCGCCGGCGCCGGCGCGATGCCTGGTCGTCACGGATCTCGCGAATCTCGACAGCCTCCCGGACCGGCTCCGCCGGCTTCGGGGTTTCGGCTGGTTTGGATGCGGCCTTTTTCGTGCGTCCGGCTCTGGTCCTGGCGGGGGTTTTCCGGACTTCCTTTTCGGTATCTTGGCGCTGCCTTCTCTGTGCGGCCTTGCGCTTGATTTCCTGTCGGGAGGCGTTACGCTCTTCTTCAAACTTGCCCTGGATGCTATCGAACATCTCCCGGGTGCATACGGCCATGTGATTCTTGACGTCGAAACCCAGGCCCCTGACGACTTCGACCATTGCCACACTCGAGAGATTGAACTCTCGCGCAACTTCGTAGATGCGGCGTTTCTTGTCATCGGTGTCGTCGGATGCCGCCGTGACCGTCGCTGCGGGCGCATTTCTGTTCATGGGCCGACTCACCTCCCCTCGTCTTCCGATGGTCCGCCGACCTGATTGTCTTCAGACGTGGTGGTCCGGACCGCCGCGCCGTCTTCCGAGAGCTCGATCTCTTCGTCCGCCATCGGCTCATTACCGTCCTCGCCCGGAGCAGCAACGGCTTCGGCCGCCGCCGCCGCTTCCTCCTCCGCAAGACGTGCCGCTTCCTCCTCCGCAAGACGTGCCGCTTCCTCCTCCGCAAGACGCGCCGCTTCCTCCTCCGCAAGACGCGCCGCTTCCTCGGCCCGCTGCTTTTCAAGCTCCTCGCGGTAGGCCTGAACCTTTACGTTTACGATTTCTTCCGCGGCGCTCTGGATCTTTTCTCCGGTGGACTCCCCGATTCCGGGCACTTCGAGCAATCTGACCAGTGATACATCCACAAGATCGTTGGCGGACAATATGCCGGCGGCCTCGAGACGATCCAGCATCACTTTCCCCACCCCGGCGACTTCCGACAGAGAAACAAACGTCGCCTCCTTCTCCAATTGCATTTCCTGGAACCGGGTCTCGGTGATGATGTCCACCTTCCAGCCGGTAAGTTGCGCTGCCAGCCGGGCGTTCTGTCCCGACTTGCCAATGGCGAGCGACAACTGATCGTCTTCGACGATTGCCGTCATCGTTGTTTTGTTTCGATCGACCACCACGCGCTTGACCGTGGCGGGACTCAGCGACCGGGAGAGGAAGATGGCTTCGTCGTCGCTCCAGGGAACGATGTCGATCCGTTCGTTGCTCAACTCCCGAACGACCGCCTGGACCCGGGAGCCCTTCATCCCCACACAGGCGCCAACGGGATCGATCCTGGCGTCGTTTGAGTAAACCGCGATCTTCGCCCGTTCTCCCGGCTCACGAGCGACAGCCTTGATTTCAATGATGCCCTCATAGATTTCAGGGACTTCGAACTGAAACAGCTTAACCAGAAATTGCGGATGGGTCCGGGACAGCACGACCTGAGGCCCCTTGGAGGTGCGGAGGACGTTAACCAGATAGGCGCGAATCGGGTCGCCCTGACGGTAACGCTCTTTGCGAATCTGCTCCTTGAGCGGGATGACCGCCTCCGTACGCCCCAGGTTGATGAGAATATCGCCGTGGCTGATCTGCTGGACGGTCCCGCTGATGATTTCGCCGATCCGGGTCTGGTAGTCCTCGTAGATCTTCTCGCGTTCGGCTTCCCGAACCCGCTGGATCAGGATCTGTTTGGTGGATTGGATGGCATTGCGGCCGAAATCGGCGAACCGGAGCATCTCCCGGACTTCAGTGTTGACTTTGACGCCCGGCTCAATCTCACGGGCCGCCGTAAGACCGATCTGCAGGGCCGCGTCCTCGACCTCATCGTCCTTGACGACGGACTTGGTGGCGAAGACCTCGATATTGCCGGAATTGGCGTCGATATTCACCTCGACGTTGTCCGAAGTGCCGAACCGCCTCTTCGTTGCGGAAAGCAGTCCGATTTCAAGGGTTTCGATCACCAGCGCCTTGTCGACGTTCTTTTCCTGAGCAATCTGGCCCAGCGCCTCCAGGACTTCATAGTTCAAAAGGACATCTCCTCAAAATTCAAAATGGAGGTTGGCTTTCCGTATCTCGTCGGCCGCAACGACCCGGGTCTCCCCATCGACCGCAAGCACCAGTTGGAGCCCATCGAATCGAATCAACTGACCGATCAGGACGTGCCCGCCATCGAGAATTATCCTTACGGTCTGACCGACCGCGCGTTTGTAGTCTCGATCCGACTTCAGGGGTCTGTCGAGCCCCGGCGAGGAGACCTCGAGTACGTAACGTCCGCTGATTGGATCGTGTGTATCGAGGACGTCCGCGATTCCGCGGCTGAGGCGCGCGCAATCATCCACGGTGATACCTTCCAGATGATCCACGTCGATGCGAAGCGTTCGGTTCCGGGGACTGCCGGAAAGCTGCAGGTCGACCAGATCGGCACCCTGGTACTTCAGATAGGGTGCGACCAGCTTTTCGATGGATTCCTGCAGCGCCGGATCGTCCATACTCGAATGTGGCCCCTATATTCAAAAGAGCGGGCATCCGCCCACTCTCGCTGTTAAGAAAACTAAATATATGGTATTTCACGTTATAGCGCAAGCACAAATTTCCCCGCCGGCGCCTTCTCACGCCCCTCCGTCGACCAGACGCCTCAGTTCAACAAGCATTCCGCGCATCTCGTTAATGACCTCCTCCGGTCCCGAGGGTTGCCGGGACTCCGTCGTCTCCGCTTCGACGCTGAGGTCTCGCCACAGAGAGGGATCTTCCCTGAGCCTTTCACGTGCGCCCTTGACGGTGTATTTTTCGTCCTGCCTCAGGCGTCTGATGGCCAGAAGGACCTTGATATCCCGTTCCCGGTAGAGCCGTTTCCCGGCACGGGCGCGACGGGGCTGGAGCATTGGAAATTCCTTCTCCCAATAGCGCAGTACCTGAGGTTCAATGCCGGTTTTTTCAGACACTTCCCGGATGGAATAGTAGATCTTGTTCATTGGAAGTTGTTTTAAAATTTCCGGTGAGTTCCCGAGCGCGAGCGAAAAAGTGGCGGTTATGAGGCGCGAGGGGCGCGCAGCGCCGACGGGAAAATCCGGCTATGAGAGGCGAGCAAGCGCAGCCTCGATCTCATAGGACGGGCGGATTTGACCAACGCCGACCGGCGCTTTTGCAGCCGCGCGAAGACCGCTGGGAATTCTAAGACAGCTTCTTGGTTTTCATCGCTTCTTCTTGAATACGATCCGAACCGGCGTCCCCTCCAGTTCGAATCGCTCCCTCAACCGCCGTTCCAGATACCGACGATAGTGTTCCGGCACGTCTCGCGGTCTCGTTGTAAAGAAGATCACCGTGGGCGGCGCCACCGCGGGTTGAACGCAATAGTACATCTTTGACGCCCGTCCCCTCCTGGTCGGCGGCGGATGGGAGGCGTTGACTTCTTCCAGGAATCGATTCAGGGCGGAGGTCGCAATTCGCTGGCGGCGCCTGTCGTAAATCTCGAGCGCCGTTTCAACCAGTTTCCACGCACGCTGGCCGGACAGCGCGGAAACGAAGAAAACCGGAAAATCCCTTAGCGACGGAAACCGGCCGACGATGTCCTGTTCATGCACGATCGCCGTCTTGTCGTCTTTCTCGATCAGGTCCCATTTGTTCATCGCCAGCAGCGCGCCCTTGCCCAGTTCGGCCGCGTTGCCGAGAATCCTCGCGTCCTGAAGTGTGATCCCTTCATTCGCATCGGCAAGAACGATGGCGACATCGCACCGGTCCAGACTTGTCCTCGTTCGTACCGCGCTGTAATACTCGACCTGCTCCTTCACCCTCGTACGCCTGCGAAGTCCCGCGGTATCGATCAGCAGCAGATCGCGCCCGTTTCGCTTCATCGGCAGATCGATGGCATCCCGCGTCGTGCCCGGAACCGGGCTGACCACCATCCGGTCTTCACCTGCCAACCGATTGATAAAGGTGGACTTGCCGACGTTGGGCCGACCGACGACCGCGATTCGGGGCGGGCCGTCATCCTCTTCGGCGGACGGATCGGCCTCCGGTATGAGCGAGACCACCTCATCCAGAAGATCGCCGGATTTCCGCCCGCTCAACGCTGACACCGGTACGGGCTCGCCAAGCGCCAGACCGTAGAATCCGGCCACGTCCGGCTCGTCCCGGTCTGAATCCACTTTGTTGACAACCGGCAGGCAAGGTATCCCGTTCAGGCGCACCAAACGGGCAATGGCCGAGTCGTCGTCGGTCGGACCGGTCTTGGCGTCCATCACCAGCAGGACCACGTCCGCTTCCGCCACGGCCACCTCGACCTGGTCCCCGACGGACCGCGCAATGCCCGCGTCCGGATTGAGCGTATAGCCGCCCGTATCCACCAGCGTGAAGACGCGACGGTTCCAGGATACCTCCGCATAGTTTCGATCTCTCGTCACGCCGGGCAAATCGTCTACGACGGCCCGACGCTGCCCCAGAAACCGATTGAAGAGCGTTGATTTTCCGACGTTGGGCCGGCCGACTATCGCTACGACGCGTCGCTTCGGCATAAGAAAGGCTCCCGAGCCTGCCGCGTCAGGCCACCTGATGCGACATGATATACGGATGCGGCGCCGCCGGATCGTGGACCGTACCCGAGGGACGGGTATCCCCACGGGCGACCCGCGCCGCCGTTTCCGCAAGATCATAGGTGCCAATACGGACCCGGCGTTTCAGGGCCAGTTCCAGATCGTTTGGGGTCAGGTCGTCGAGAAACAGGCCGTGATGGCTGATGCAGTTGGGCGGCAGGATTACGACGTCGGTCTCCTGCAACTGTGTCTCGAGGGCGTGCAGCATATCCTGTCCGGTCAGCAGTCCAGAGACCGTAATACCCTCGCCCAGAAAACGGTTCTTCACCTCCACTACGTGCGCTGTCATCCACGGGATCCGGTTCAGTCGCGTCGCCATCGGCCGGATGAATCCCGCGCCAAGCACGCTCGTGACCAGCGTCATTGAAACCGGTCTGCAATTCAGCGTTTCCAGGCCGGACACGCCCTCTTCGAAGCAATCCGAGAACCGTCGTACCATTCCAACGCCGTTCTCCACAAGCGGAAAGCCGTCGTAGTGCGCGGCCTCCGGGATTTTCCGGCCTGCCATCAGATAGAACTCGTCACCGAAATAGACGAAATTGACGCCGAACCTTCGGTGAAGCTGGCGCTGCCACGCCGCAGCGCGGTCCAGGCACGTTCGGGCGACTTCGGGAGTTACCGGGTCCAGGCGCGGCAGATTCTGGCGATATCGAGTCAGACCCAGTGGAACAATGCCCACGGACGCTACGGAAGGGTACCACTGGGCCAGATCGAACACCGTTCGCTTCAGGTGCTGTCCGTCGTTGACGCCCGGGCACAGAACGACCTGCGCGTGCATTTGTATGTTGTGTGTGGCCAGGTAATCGATGCGCTCCATAACGTCCACCGGCTCTGAACGTCCCAGCAACGCCCCCCTGAGATCCGGATCGGTGGCGTGGACCGAAATGTACATGGGACTCAAGCGCTGTTCGACGATTCTCTGAAACTCCGCTTCAGACAGATTCGTGAGCGTAACGTACGCACCGTGCAGGAAGGAGAGTCTGTAATCGTCGTCCTGATAGTAGAGGGTCTTACGCATCTTCCTGGGCATCTGGTGGAGAAAGCAGAAGACGCACTTGTTGTTGCATTTGATGATGGGCATCTCCGCCAGGGTCACGCCGAGGTCGTCGTCCGTGTCCTTTTCGATATCCACCACGATGACGTCCGTGCCCCGCCGGAGAACCACCTCCACCGCCTCTTCCGCGACGTGGAAGCGATAGTCGATCGGATCGCGTACGGACTCGCCGTTGATGGCCTCGATGACGTCCCCGGCGCGGATGCCGACAGCCTCTCCGATCCCGCCGGAGGCCACCGCCTCCACGCAGAGTCCCACAACGGCCTCATCCACCTGAGGCAATCCCTCAATCTGACCTGGCTTATTCATGTGACATTATATCTAACTGTTAGAGAATAAAGTGCACAAAAAACTTCTACCATTACTTTGAAGTTAAAGCAAATGCGGAAAACGTCAAGCGAAATGTATGGATCCGCTGGCATTCTCGGATGCGACGGAAAGCGACAAGTACTCGTCACAACGACACCTCTCCGATTGATCGCGTGTGCGCACCCGCCTCTCCTATCGATCTTCCGCCGGTGCCAGCAGCCGGGGTCTCGCGCCGACGACCTGGTTCAGGATGCGCGTATCCAGATCGATGACGCCAAGCAGGGATCGCGCCTTCAATAACTGCTGCGCGGTCAGTCCCTCCGCACCCGTGAATGTGGTACTGCGAAGGTCCGTGTTGAGGAAAACGACATCTTCGAGATCCGTTTCCTTGAGAGAGCCTTCGCTCAGATCGCAATCGGTAAAATCGGCGCCCGCAAGCACGGCCCCGTAGAGGTTGACGCAATTCAGGTTGGCCTGGCGGAAGGTGGCATTCGGAAGATACGAATCGCTCAAGTCCGTGTGGTCCAGCACGGTGCGGTCGAAGTTTGCGCCGACAAGCGTGGCGGAACTCAGGTTATCGTAGCTCAGGTCCATACTCCTGAAATCCGCGCCGCTGAGGTCTTCGTAGCTGAAGTCAGCGCCGGACAAGTCGGGCGTGAGGCCCCGGTTCTCCGCTCGCCAGCGATTCCAGTCCTGAACGCTGTTTCTGATGATTTCAAGATGTTTCGGATTGGCCATGTTTCGAACGCCCGGAAAGACGTATTCGGCGTTGCGACCCGTTCACGATGTGAGCGTATCGACGAAAAGGCTCACGAAACGTCCGGAATCCACGTCCACGCAAACCTCCGCGTTGGCCTCGAATTCATCGGATCGGATGCGTACCGTCGCGCCCTTGAGCCGGTCGGAACGCGTTTCAACGTGGATGGCGCTGGATCGGGTTTCGCAGAACGTGGGATCGAACGCCATCGCAATAGCGAGGGGATCGTGCAGTATGGGATATTCGCACCCGGAATCTTCCCGCCAAAGCCGGATGAGATCGACACAAAGCCTGTTGAGGGGCCGGTCCACGTTGCCGATCGCCTGCACCTGCGCGTTGTCCAGACGGCACTTTTCAGTCACGTCGAGGCCCACCATGGTGATCGGGGCCCCGGCGCCGAACACCACGTGCGCCGCTTCGGGATCGCAGAGGATGTTCCACTCCGCCCTCATCTGCCCCACGCATCCGCCCATCAGGCAGATTGTCGTCTTCTGCACCAGACGCGGCTCCACCGTCAACGCGGCAGCGATATTCGTCAGCGGGCCGATCGGAACAAGCGTTACGTCTCCGGCGCCGCCCATCACCGTTTCGACGATGAAGTCGACCGCCCGCCCCTCTGCCGTCCGCGACGGTCCCGGGTACCGCCGGATGGCCGCCATCTGCCGGGGTCGATGCTTCTCAATAGCGGCCTGCCCCTTCGATGCATTATCGAACAGCGGCTTGCCGAGACCGGCGTAGACGGGAACGTCACCTCTTTCCAGCGCGTCCAGGACACAACACGCCAGCTCTGCGCGCCTCACCGTGTCGCGGAACACGGTGGTCACACCCACAAGCTCGATCTCCCCGCAAAGCAGAGCGAAAGCCAGCGCCAACGCGTCATCCACGTCGTCGCCTATGTCCGTGTCGAGGATGATCTTTTTCATTTGTTTCCCTTCGCACCTTCATTTCTGCGTTAGAACGGGCAGGCCAATCCAAAAACTGCGACTTTTGTCTCGTTAATGTCGCGACCACGTATTTGTAGGGGCGACCCTTGTGGTCGCCCTGGCGCCGGCCGTAGCAGGTCGAGGAATCCTCATTCCATCGGCGAGATTGGAATTCGCCCGCAACGCTTCTTTCTACAGTTGGCAAACATCGGACAGGGCGGCCATCTTCTTGTCCAACGTTAGGACTTCCATGCCAGCGCGAGAATAGTCGTCGGCGATCAGCCGATCAAACAGGCCTGCGCCGCCGGTGGCCTCAAGGGCTTCGATAACCGAGCCGCCGTTCAGGGGGGAGACCAGGCCGCTGCGCAGCGCGTCTAGCAATGACTCTCGTGCATCGGCTTTTGATACGCCATAGTGGTGCTGTACCGCAACGTAGGTCTCTCCAATGACCTGGTTTGAAGCGAAGACCTCGTGCCCGTGCTCGTTGATCAGCGTCCCAAGTCTGCTTACGCAGTAGGCGAAGTCTTCTTCCGGGTCTCTTGTTAGCAAACGCACGAGGACTGACGTGTCAATCCCGAAGCGAAGGGTCATACGATTGCTCCCTGAAGTCCTGAAGATCAAACGTCCCTTGACCGCGCCGGATCTTATCGCGTAACGTCCCGAGACGGGAATGATCGATGCGTCTGGGCTTCAGGGCGAATCCGTCGGGCCCTTCAACGATTTCCAGATGGTCGCCCGGGCCAACCCCAAGAGCGTCCAGCACACGCGCAGGAAAGGTGACCTGGCGTTTTGAAGTGATTTTGACAATCATCGCATTTCTCCTTACAAATTAGTATAATCAAGTAAGGCAAACGCGTCAAGTCTGACGTCCACTCAGTCCCCACGGAGCAGATGATTCGTGGTCGATCAGGTTCATGCTCGCGATAGAGGATGCAAAGCGCATCCTTCCGAATCCCCATTACGACAGAAGCCAGATCCCAACCAGAGACTCCACTTCGCAATTACCGGTTCAGCGGATCCACCGGCATCTCCCCGTCGGGGCGTTCCGGACCCGGGCGAAAATCAGGGACCTTCATGAGCTTTCCACCTTCGACAATCGAATCGTGTGCCCGGATGGCGGGCGCGGTCGTATCCATTGCCCTGTAGACGTCCAGCGGCAGCGGCTTTCCCTCGCGTACGGCGTCCCTGAAATGCGTGTGGACGTAATAGTCGGCATCGCCATGGCCGCTGCCCCGGGCGCCCGGCGGGGCATCTGTGCGCTGATACTGCCAGTCCACCTCAGACCAGTCGTTCATCTGGGTGTCGGCGAGCCACATCTTCGGCTTCTCGTTGAGCGACCGGCGCCATTCGACGCCGCCCTTCGTGCCGATGAACTGCCACCAGTGGTGATCGCAGTGCGGCCTGGGCTGGGTGAACCCGCACAGCATCCGGATCACCGTGTCCTTCTCCGTCTTCATCAACGCCACCTGCATATCCGGGCGTGAAATCTCAGACCAGGTGTAGCTGGGCGCCTTCGTGCTCATTCCCACCACTTCCACGACCCGATCGTCCAGGACGGTCAGCACCACGTCCATATCGTGTGAACCGATGCCTCCGATCATCACGGGAAGTGAGTGCAGCACTGTGGGCTCGGCTTCGGGATGGTCGGGCAGCGCCTCGACGGGATACTGTCTACCGGTTTTGAAATCCTGGAAATACTGGTGGGTGCCGTACCACCCGACGTACTGGCCCTCGGCATAGGTAATCTTGCCCAGGCGTCCCTCCGCGACCAGTTGCCGCCAGCCTTCGATCACACCCCAGAACCGCGTCTGCTCGGCCAGGCTGTACACCAGTCCGGTCCGCTCCACGTCGGTCACGATCCGCCAGCAGTCCGCCATGGTATACGCCGCGGGCACTTCGGAATTCACGTGTTTTCCGGCCTCCAGCGCCCGCGCCGCCATCTCCCCCACCTCCTTCCGCCGCACACAGAGGCCAACCGCATCCATCCCGTCGTACGTCAGGAAGTCTTCGTAGCCCGAGAACACCCTAACATCGCCACCGTAGCTGATGCGCCCCAGCGCGCGCTCCTGCAGGGGCTCGATCCAGTCGTACACCGCCGTAATCCGGTAACCCGGGATCTCCTGCAACAGGCGGATCCAGTGCAGCCCTCGATGGCCCAGCCCGGCGATCCCGATTCGAACGGCGTCCATATTGCGCTCCCCTCACCCTTTCCCGGAAACCCGGACCGGGCCGACGAACAGGTCCTCCGGCAGCAGGCTCTTGGTCACGACTGAATGGGGATGATCGAAGCCTTCGGTGGTCACCTGCGCCATTGCCGTGTAATGCGTGCTTTCGCCGCTGACGCCGCAGCGATTGCCGCCACTGTGTCCACGCAGCCAATCCGGATCGACCAGCTGCTCGCCCTCCCATTGCCCACGGGTCGCCAGCAGATGCCCGAAACGGGCGATATCCAATGGGCTCATCGCCACCCAGCCCGGACCGCTCCGTACCACGTGACCGTTGATTTCGAAGGGCGGATCGAGATACGTGTACGAATCCGGAATGGCCGGATAGAAGTATTTGCTTTCACTCATCGTCCTTCCCGTGTACCAGTCCCATCGCTGCGGCGGAATCCCGATCTTTCCGAACACTCGCTCGTCCAATACCTCTTTCAGGTCCCGGTCCCAAACGCAGGTCAGGGCCTGACCCAGCCGCCAGAACCCCGCACTGCTGTAATGCTCAACCGTACCCGGTTCGACGTGCGAGTAGAGGTCGTAAAACGGGTCCCCGGTCCAGGTCGCCCACGCAGGCCACCATCGGTCCGCCGCTGCCCTTGCGCGGTCCTCAGGCCCCTTCGACCACACGCTTCCCAGTTCCATGGGGAAGCCTCCCTCATGGGCGCTCTTCCACTTCGGACCGATGAGGTGGCGCCAGGTCAGCGTCCGGTGGTGTCCCCGGTTCAGGTATTTGTGTGGATGAGACAGTTCGCCTTCACCCGTCCAGGATATGTGGATCGGCTGATCCGGATCCAGCATCCCCTCCTCCACCGCAAATCCGATCAGTACCCACATGAACGCCTTGCCCATAGATGCGGTCTGAAACCGGTAATGCCGGTCGCCCCAGGCGTGCACCAGGTACCCTCCGCGCGTGAATACCGTGCCCCATTGGTTCCCGGTGTGGTCCTCGCCGCCGAACGACGCGCCCTTTATATCCAGGCCCGACAGAAAGCGTTCGAACTTCTCAACGTCCAGTCCGGCGTCAGCGGGCGAAATCTCGATCCACTCTTCACGCGGATATGTCACCCAATCCGGGATCTCGTGTTCCACGTAGATTCCTCCACTTCAGGCTTGCGCCAAGAATTCGCCTCGATTCCAAAAAAGACAGCCGTCAATTTGGCCACAAAAAGCACAAAAGACACAGAAGGATTCGGTGCGAAACGGCGAGTCCGGTCAAACGAGTTGCGTTATTATTCGTTCCAACTTCTGCATTCAGTTGCTCTCTCCCTCGCCATATGCCTCAAGTATGGCGGTTCGCAACTGGCAATAACCGACCGGAGCGACTCCCATATCCCGCAAACGCGAGAGCCGGACAGTCTTCTGGTCGCCGAGTATCTCATCCAGCGTTCTTGTGGGCACGACGTAAAACTCCCACTGTGTCAGTTCGAGAGGGTTGATCGTCCGATAGTCACGATGAGAAAGCAGGCAGAAAACATAGACGTCGGCGCTTCGATCTGGTGTATCCGAGTACTCCCCCGTCACTGAATCCCATGACAGGGTTTTCGCGATTCGAAATATAATTCGAGATGGTCGCGACTGACGCCAGGACTGGATGTATGCGGCAGATTTGACCTCAATGGAAATCCCGTCGGGCGTCCTTATATCGACCTCATCCCATTCGACCCGTACGGCTGCGTCGTTCCATGCTCCAGTGGCCTGGCCGACAATGTATTCAGCGACCATTCCGCGAAAGGCGTTGTTCAAAACGTCTGAACCCATCCAGACCCAGAAGTCCAAGACGGAAAAGGACGAGGGCTGACCGTCGAACACAAATCGGGATTCCGGCCGAAGCGGCTCGGGGCTGCGTTCAACTGATTGAAAACCGTTCACGTTTGCACCTGATAGAAATACACATCTGTCTCCTGCCGGATTCCCATGGCAGTTCGCCTGAGCGACCATAAGGCGGACGCCATGGATTCCGACTCGACGATGGGATTGCCCGACAACTCCGTCGGGTTTCCAGCTGAAGGAAACTGAGATTTCAACTGGACACACCGCGATATTGCCAGAGAACATCGCGGACGATTATGGATCACGCCTTGCTCGGAGCGGGAATCGCTCAGGATGGAGGATGGATTCCAATCCGAGATCGATATCGAGATCCGGCCAATAGAAGTGCCCAGGGGTCGGCTCCTCTACATTGAGGATTTTTCCAACGGAAGCATCTTTGAACCACGGAAAATCCTCGTACGACAGGAAAATCTGCTCCTGTCCGGACAGCAGCCAGACGCCGTGTGCGGAGATCCCGGTGACCTCAACTCCCGAAGTGCCGATGCCACGCTGTTTGGAACTCACGAAAACGTCCCACCAACAAAAACGGCCATTCAGACACGAAGGTTAAATGGCCATTGATTGCGCGATAAGGTTTTTTTGGAGCGGGAAACGGGACTCGAACCCGCGACATCAAGCTTGGGAAGCTTGCGCTCTACCAGCTGAGCTATTCCCGCTCCGGTACCTGTCGAAAACTACCATCTCTACTGATGTGTGTCAAGGAGTTTGAGGATGACGGCCGGCGCATCATTCTCGCCGGCATCGATCCACGTCACCCGCCTGTCCTTGCGGAACCAGGTAAGTTGCCGCTTGGCGTAACGCCGGGTGCCCATCTTGATCTGCGCCGCGGTTTCAGCCAGATCCAATTCGCCGTCCAGATGATCGAAAACCTCCCGGTATCCGAAGGTATTCAGCGCGTTGAGCTCACGGGCATAACCACGACGTTCGAGTTCCCGGACTTCGTCCACGAGACCGGCCGTGATCATGCGGTCCACCCGTTCTTCGATCCTCCGGTAGAGCAACGCGCGGTCCATTCTCATGCCGAACCATTCGACTCGCCAGTCCCGAGTCTCGTTAGCAGGCAACTCGTGAAGCACCGACAGCGGCGTCCCGGTCAGTTTGAAGACCTCCAGCGCGCGCACGATACGTTTGGTATCGTTGGCGTGCAGACGGCCGGCCGTCACAGGGTCGACTTCGCGCAACCTGTGATAGACTCCCGCCGGATCTTCTCTGGCTTCATCAAGTAGACGTTCCCGGACCGCCCGCGGCGTGCGCGGGAGCGGAGAGAATCCGTCGAGCGCCGCCTTCAGATACAGACCCGACCCCCCCACCAGGATCGGGACGCAATTCCTCTCCAGAATCGACTCGATCGCCGTGGATGCATCGCCCGCGTAGTGCCCTGCGCTGTAGTTCTCATCGGGGTCCACGACGTCGAGCATATGGTGTTTCGCACGCGCGCGCTCTTCCGGGGTTGGTTTGGCCGTTCCAATGTCCATATACCGGTAGACCTGCCGCGCGTCGGCGGAAACCACTTCACCGCCAAGCGCCCTCGCCAGGGCGACGCCAACCCGCGTCTTGCCGGAAGCGGTCGGGCCCACCAGCGCCAACACACGCCGCCGTCTATCGGTTGAATTGTCGATCGAGTTCATCCAGAGACATCTTTACCACAACCGGTCTGCCCTGCGGGCAAACAAACGGCTCGCGCGTAGCGAACAGCCGATCGATCAACGCCCGCATCTCCCTTGCGGAGAGCCGCTCTCCCGTCCGGATGGCCGTGTGCCGGGCATAGGCGGCGGCCAACCGGTGCTCGAGTGGAGAAACCGCTTTTTGCCCGCCGACCGGTACGGATGTCTGACGCTCCCTTTCGCCAAGCTCGTCTACGACTTCCTGCAGGAGCCGGCCGTCTTCCCATACTTTCAGTTCCGCGGGAATGGCATCCACAACCACTGTGTTGCCGCCAAATTCCCGTATGCCGAAGCCCATGGCTTCCAGTAGCGGTATCGCCTCTCTGACCCTGTGGATCTGGCGCAGGCCGAAATCGAGCGTGACCGGAAACAGGAGTCGCTGGCCAAGTCCGGCGTTGGCTTCAAAACAATCCAGCGTCTGTTCGTAGATCATCCGCTGGTGGGCCAGGTGCTGGTCGACAAAAATCAGGCCGTTCTTGATGTGAGCAAGGACATATTTTTCGTGTACCTGCCAGACGGGGACCTGTTCGACCGTTTCCTCGTCGGAAAGGTCCGGATCGACCGCGCCGTCAGCCCGCGCCTCATGCTCTCCGGCCGTCTTCCTGACGGTCAGGGAAAGCGCCATCTGCACGTCTTCCAGGCCAAGGGGATCGGCAAGATAGGCCTTTTTCTCCGCGGGCGCGTCCGCGACGCCATCGGACGGGTCCGGCGTTTCCTGCGCATGATCTCCCGCCGGAATCGCGGGTGAGACAATTCCGCTGTCCACCTCGGGTACCAGGTCCTCCGCCCTCAACCCCGCGCGCACGACTTCAGCAACCGCGTTGTAAACGGCTGCTTCATCCGAAAAACGCACCTCGCGTTTGGCGGGATGCACGTTGACGTCGAGGCGGGAGGGATCCAGTTCCAGCAGCAGCGCAAACGCAGGATGGAATCCCTTCACGAGCAGTCCGCCAAAGCCGTCGTGTACGGCGTACGTCACCCCCCTGTCGCGTACCCAGCGGCCGTTGACGACCGTAGCCTGCTGCGCGCCCGACTTTCGCGCCCGTTCCGGCCTGCCGGCAAACCCCCAAACGCGAACGCCGTGCCGTTCACCGTCCAGAAAAACGGCGTCGCTGCCGAACCGGACGCCGAATATCTCCTGCAGGCGGTGTTGGCGCTCGGTCCGGCCAAAGTTCAGGATTTCACGCCCGTTGTGAGTAAGTACAAACGCGATGGACGGATAGGCCAATGCCAGGCCCGTCAGCGCATCCGACACGTGTTTGAATTCGGTCTCGACAACCTTCAGAAATTTCCGCCTTGCGGGCACGTTGAAAAACAGGCCATGAACGGCGACGGTTGTTCCCCGGTCCCGGCCTGTTGACGAAACATCGCGCACCCGGCCGCTTTCGACGCGAACGCGGGTGCCCTGCAGCGCCTCCGAATCGCGGGTTTCGATGACCATCCGCGACACGGCCGCAATACTCGGCAGCGCCTCCCCGCGAAACCCGAGCGTACTCAGCGTGCCAAGGTCGGCAAGATCGACGATCTTGCTCGTCGCGTGCCGTTCCAGGGCCAGCAACGCGTCGTCACCCGACATTCCGCAGCCATTGTCGCTGACCCGTATGGTCTCTTTGCCGCCGCCGGTCACCTCAGCAATGATTCGGTCCGCACCTGCATCGATGGCGTTTTCTACCAGTTCCTTGACCACGGAGCCCGGGCGCTCGACGGCTTCACCCGCGGCGATACGATTGGCTATTTCGTCGGATAGAATCCGGATCCGGTCTGGCATGAAGAAACGCTCGCCATTTCTGCAGGTACGGAAAGAACGCGGGTAAGCGCGGTTCAGAATTGGCTTCGCCGCATCCCTCGGAATCCTCGGAGAACTGTTCCCGAATGCGACTGGCCGCCTCAGGTACGCGCATTCGAATCCGGGCCGTTGCGCCCAATCAGGCCCTGGCGTATCAATCTGTGCAGCGTGCGGTCGAATGCTTGTACAACGTGGTCCAGATCGTCTTCGGTGTGCACGGATGCCGTCATGCCAACCAGTCCATTGAGATCGACACCCTCCAGCTGCATGCTGGCTCGGAATGCATCTCTAATCACCGGGTCCGGCGTCTTCAGCCTGCGGTAGTCATACGATCCCCCTGCTATCTCCTGCAGGCTCTTTGTCATGGGTCCACTCTCGGGAAGGAATTTGACGCCCGAAAAGTCTCCATAGACGACCCATTCCACACCGTGGTCTGAAATGACAGCGTTGAGGCGGTCGCGGAGGACGTCGGCGTTCCGGTTTGCGGCCGCGATATGTGTTCCGTCTTCGATCGCCCTGAGCGTGGCAATCCCGGCGGCCGCGGAAATCGGATTCGCGTTAAAGGTACCCTGGTGGGGCATTTTCCGGCAGGTATCCCACTCCCGTTCTCCCCGGAATTCCAGCAGATCCATGATATCCTGCCGACCCGTCAGGCAGCCTCCGGGGAGTCCCCCCGCGAGAATCTTCGCCAGCGACGTGAGGTCGGGCCTGACGTTGTAGTGGGCCTGAGCGCCCCCCGGCGAGCATCGAAAGCCGGTGATGACTTCGTCAAAGATCAGAAGCACGTCATGCCGTAACGTGACTCGACGCAGCTCTTCGAGAAAACCCGGCCGGAGGGGTACAACTCCGAAAGAGGCGCCCGTAGGTTCAACAATTACGCAGGCAATGTCGTCGTCCCGGTTCAAGACATCTTCAACCTGATCGATCCGGTTCGGCGCACACAGGCAAACGGTTTCCGCCACCTCGCGAAGAATGCCGGCGGGTACGGGTTCGTCGAAGGGTGGCAGCACGCCCACGATGAGGTTGTCGTGCCACCCATGGAAGTGGCCGAGGAACTTCAGCACCTTTCGCTTTCCGCTAAACGTCCGCGCCAAACGCAGCGCCATCAGCGTGGCCTCCGTGCCGGAACTTGTAAATCGCACGCGTTCGGCTGTGGGGATCAGTTTCGCGACCCACTCACCCCATTCCACTTCCAACTCGTGACACGCGCCGTAGTGAGTACCACGCGCCACCTGTTCCGATACGGCGGCTACCATATCCGGGAAACAATGACCAAGCATCAGCGCCCCGTGCCCCATCCAGAGGTCCACGTATTCCCGGCCGTCCACATCCCACTTGCGGCCGGCGTCGGCACGACTTGCGTAGATGGGAAACGGCGCATAGTATCTCAAGTCGTGGGTGACGCCGCCAGGAAAGATCTTCGAGGCCTTTTCGTAAAGCGCCCGGGAACGGTTCAGCGCATCTCCGAACTCTTCGCTTATACCTTTAACAAATTCTTCCACAGCAGGTTATCTCTCTGGTTTAATGTGATTTATCACGAACGTCCGCCGGCGATTCCCGCCCACCGGATGCTGGAGACAGGAAAAAATAACGAACACATGGAAAAATGCAAACGGCAATAACCCCTGTCAGGCCGGCGACTGCAGCGGGTAAGAAAACGTCCGGTCGACCGCGATGCCGGAGAGATCCGGGACATCTTCCGAAACGGCCCAGAGATGCGTCTCCGTCCCTGCCCGCACCAGGAATCCGCGAGCCCCGCCCGCTCCATCCGGTCCAACGGCCGTGACGCGGCTGACGGCGGGCTCCGTGTCCCAGTGATGCACAAGCGCAACAAAGGTTGTCTCACGGGCGGTTCGACTGCGGATGAGCAGATCGCCGGTTTCGGACGCGTGCTGGAGCGGCGCTTTTGCCAGGATGACACGTGTGCCTGTTTCTTCCGGGAGGAATACCCCTGCCCCACCCTTCGCCAGGCCCCATTGCAATGAAACCGTTTCCTCGGGTATGTATTCAACCGGCTGCCGGACGTGGCCATATCCGTCCCCGGAAAGTGCAACCGTCCCGAGACGCGAGAGACCCCTGTGCCCTTGACGGTCGGCCTGGTACCTGCAGATCCAATCCAGCCGGCATTCCTGCGGCGCCACCACGTGGAACAGATCCCAGAAGTAGGCATCCGTCCAGAGAATCACACGGCGCATGCCAACCCCCGCATACGGGTCACGCTCCCATGCGACCATGGCATCGACCACTTCGAAACCGTCGGCGCGATGTAGGTCGAGATTCACCAGGCGCCCTTCCGCCGGAGGCTGGGAGCGACCGTTTACCGTCACGGTGTTATGGCTTAGCGTCTGCCGATACCAGGTCTCGTTCAGGTCGACGCCGTAACCGGGCGTGCCCAGGTCCGTGGCCACCGGAAAGCCGTGCGCGTAGTAAGAAATCGAAAGTTTGTCGGGGTGCCCGTGCCCGCCGCCGTGCGGGCCGTATTTCAAAAGCACGCAGCTTTGTGCTTCGATCGCATCCCTGGATCTCAAGATGGCGACACCCGACGGCTTCAGTACGGCGCTTCCCGTATCGAATTCGCCGCCCGAGTCGGGCAACGCTTCGCCGTATAGAAGCGACTCCACGGCCGTTCGAGGCTTTTCGGCATAGTTGCGTTCGAGTATCCCGGCGTAGACCGGCTCGTCGTACCACCCGTATGCCACCTCATAGAAAGACGCCGCTGGCGGCACGCCGTGACAGACGTCCGCCAACAGGGAGGAGAAATACCAGCAATCGTTGGTGGCGGGGAGCCTGAAATCGGGATATGCCAGCGAGACAGGCGCGCGGAACATCGCCGTGAGCCGGTCGTCGTCGTGCAGGCGCGCACCGGTGGTTTCCGATACCTGGACGTGGGCAATCAGGGCGGCGAGGGTATAGAAGTGATAGCTGGAAGACCCCTCCCACCACATCCCGTCGTCAAGAACACCCTCCTGCAACTGGTGGCGGAATCCGAACCTGTCCTCCAGGGCCATCTTCTGAAACCCCGCGTCGTCCAGGCAGATCCCCACCGCCGCCATTGCGGCATTGTGCCAGCATTCGATGTTGTGAATGCGGTGGAATTTCTGGCCCTGAATATGCTCCGCTGCAAGCGCGAGCAGGTCGGTTTCGATCAGCGTCCGCTCCCGGGCATTCAAGAATTCCCGAACCAGATCGTACGCCCTCGCGATGGGAATCAGCCACACCGCCTCGTCAAGTGAATGGTTCGCCACCTTGCCCCAGCCATACGGCAGTTCACGCTCAATCGGATAGCCCGGATAACGCTCCGCGTAAGCCAGCAGAATCTCTCTGCATCTGGCCAGATATACGGCGTCAGCGTCCAGCTGCCACATCAGCGCGAGACGGTATGCCATGCCGGACAGTCTGTTGTTGACAAACCAGCGCCAGGCGGAATCGTACGGTTCGCCGGAGAATACCCGACCGTCTTTGGGACATCGATGCGCATTCGGCGAATCGGCGTCAAACTCGAGTTCGACGGCGTGGTCCGGGCAGAAATAGTCGTGGTAGTATCCCGCCGGGTGATCCTGCGGGCGCATTCCTTCGTCGAGGAAGGCCCTGGCTTCGGATTCCAGTTGACGGTACGCATTGCTGAATGCCGGACTTGACTTGCGTATCCTCGCCCGTTCCAGTCGCCAGCCTGGTATCAGTTTCATCGCACGCTCAACCGGTTTACAAAGGCCGTTTGCCACACCATTTGCCGGCCCCTATATTGTGAAGGACTAAATCGTCTGCACCGCATTGGGGCGGTTCACGGATTCGAATGCGAATTCCACACGATTGAAATGCCGCGTCTACCCGGTCTCTCCATGTCCGTCACCAACCCGAAGGTCCTGATCCCCGCCGTTCGAATCAGGGAAAGGGTCCGCCAACTGGGCGCCAGGATCACGTCGGACTTCCGCTCCGCCCGCGCCGCCTCCGCTGACCGCCCGCTTGCCCGCGAATGGCAACCGGCGGACGATACAGAACGTCCGGTCATCCTTTTGGGGGTCCTGAAGGGCGCCCTCTACTTTCTGGCGGACCTGTCCCGTGAGATCTCCATCGCTGCCGAGATCGAATATATATCGGTCGCCAGTTACGGCAAGTCGACACAGAGTTCAGGCGTCGTAAGAATCCTGAAGGATCTGGATCGGGATATCGCAGGCGCCGACGTGCTCCTAGTGGAGGACATCGTCGATACGGGTCTCACGCTGGAGTACCTCTTGCGCATACTGGCGACAAGGCGCCCTCGAAACCTGAAGGTGTGCAGCCTCCTCGACAAGCCCGCCCGTCGGGTCGTTGACGTATCGCTCGACTACGTCGGCTTCACGGTCCCCGACGAATTCGTCGTCGGATACGGCCTGGACTACGACCAGCGGTACCGGAATCTCCCGTACATCGCGGCATTGAGGAATCTTGAGACGTCGGGACAACAAGATCGCACGACACCGCCGAAAAGAACCGGACCTTAGGAAGCTCTCGGAGTAGCCTCTCTCGCTGAAACGCGGTCATTGAGCTTGTCGAAATGCCCGCGTTTCACGATCCGCAAGGGGCCAATCTACATCCCTTCGCCGACCCTTCGACAAGCTCAGGGAGCGGCTTAGGGATTACACCCTGGTTCCTCAGCCCGTGGAAGGGTTGCCGGACAAGCGACTCGTCGGCTGGAATCAGGCTATCTACGTCCGGGACAAAACACTGATCCCGCGATTCCGGTCTGGATCCGCCAGCAGGCGATTCACCGCCAGGAACAATTCCTCAACCATCTGCTCCGTGAGCGTTCCCGTGTTCATATTGTAACGGCTGAAGTGGTAACTGGCAACCAGAATCCTGGAATCGCGGTCGAACCGATACGTTCCGCCGTGCGTGAACGGGTACGGCCCCAACCTCTCGATGATACCTTCCGCCTTCAGGAGTCGCAGGTAGGCCTCGAACGCGTCTCTCCCCATCGCAAGCACAACGCGGGTACCCCGCAACCGTTCCGCCTCCATTCGCAGCCAGTCAAGGCAGGCGCGTTTCTCGCCGCCGTTCGGCCTGTTCGCGGGGGGGACGCACTTTACGGCGTTTGTTATGTAGACGCCTTTGAGTTCAAGACCGTCGTCCGGATGGGTGGATTCCGGTCGATTGCTGAATCCGTGCCGGTATAGCGCGCCGTAGAGCACATTACCGGCGGAGTCGCCTGTAAACGGTCTGCCGGTGCGGTTCGCCCCATGGGCACCCGGTGCAAGACCGATAACGAGCAGCCGGCCCGACGCATCGCCGAATCCCGGCACCGGTTTTGCCCAGTAGCCGCCGACGTCCGCCCGCCGATTTTCCGGGGATTTGAACGTCGCCCTGAAGTCGACCAACCGTTCGCAGCTGTCGCACGCTGCGATTTCTTCGAAGAGCAGCCGTTCCGCGCCCGCCTGATTACAAGCTGCGAGACCCGATTTGAATCCCATTGTTTCGCCTTCGGCGCACCCATGCAAAAGAGGCGGTCCCGATGGGGCCGCCTCTTTTATGGATCAATCTGGACCCTGTACGTCAATTTCCTGTCCTGTTATTGAAGAAAACCACCTGCTGAGGCCTCGCCATGGCCTCGTGTTCCTCGTCCGTACAGGCACTGTCGGTGGGAACGCCGGGCTCGGGACCGGCAGGCCGATATCCGCTATTGACCAGATAGGCTTCCAGTTCCTCCCCGCTGATATCGGCAAGGATCTGCCCGTCGAAGTCCAGCGTGGGCTGTAGAGGCTGGCCGCTCTTGCGAACCATTTCTTCGTAGTTTTCAGGAACGTTGATAATGTCCTTGTCTACGTATTCGAGCCCGTACTTGGCCAGCACCGCCCGAATGCCCCGGCTCCATCCGCATTGGGGCTTGAGATAAGCGGTAATCGCGGGATTACCCATTCGAATATCTCCTTTTCCTTTGCTTGTCAACGGGAAAGACGCATTTGAAGTGTCACCTTAACATAACGAACTTTTCCCGATTTTGCAAGTCCAATCGCCATCCGGCAGATGTAAACTCACCGGCTATTCCGCAGCATTCAATGCGCTGGCAAAATCGAGGTCGGCCCTTGTGACGGCGTTTTCGCTGTGCGTCGTCACCGTAACCGTGAGGGTCTTGGTCCTGCTGTCCAGATTGAGGTCCGAGTGATGGTTGTTGCTGTCCATGACCCGGGTAATCGTGCGCACGAATGCCATCGTCGGAACGAATTTCTGGAACTTCCATACTCGCTGAATCGCCCTGTTTTCCCCGTCGTATTCCCAGCCTTCCAATCCCTTCAGCGCTTCCCGGATTTCATCCTCGGTGACCAGAGTTTTGTCCTCGTGCATAGTGCCCTCCCTGAAATGATGACGATATTGTAATTTGCTGTGCCAGTCTGCGCTCGCATCTTCGTCCGACCCAACCGATCGTCGACCAACCACCCGGCAGACGCGCGGGCAACCGGATTCAATATACCAAGATTCCCCGGGCCGATCAATCCCCGCGGAGGATGCCGGCGGTTGAGAGCGCGTTGCTGTATTCCTCGGGCGTGTTGATATTTCGCAGTGACTCCAGTTCAGGGTCTACATCCCGTAATGCGGAACCGGGCACGCTGCGGCAGTCGCAACGTTCCGTCAACGTCGTGAGCCGGAGGGCGCCGGCATCCAGCATTTCCTGAATCCGTGGCAATACCGACACCCGATAAACGGCTGCAAGCGGATGGAGACGGCCGTTGGCGTGCGGCACGGTAATATCCGCTTCACTTGCGATCTGCACCAGGCGAAGCACGAATTCCGGTCGCAGAAAGGGCGCGTCGCACCCGCAGACGAATGCCGTATCGGCGTGTCGGGATATCGCTTCGAGTCCGGCCGCCAGCGCCTCCAGCGGTCCCCTGTCGGGCACCCGGTCCCGGATGATTTCAACGCTGTCGGGAAGGCGCGGTAGCCGTTGCCCCCGCGCGGAAACCACGAACACGGGTTCGAGCGTGCCCTTGAGCGAACGTACCACGCGCTGGAGCAGGTATTCTTCGCCGAATCGCAACCAGGCCTTCGACGTTCCCATTCTTCGGCTTCGTCCACCACACAACACGAGGGCGCCGACTCTCATTTCAGATATCCAGGACAACAAACGCCCGCCACCGCCCCTTGACGCGTTCCACGACGAACCGGTGAAGCGTGACGGCCTTCACGTCCACGATCAGGTCGTGGCGTTCCATATCCAGTTCTTCGCCAACAAGGTCCGCCGACACCTTGAAGACGCTCTCATGGGCTTCCACGACGACGTTCGCGGGCCTCAGAAGAAGCCGATTCGCATCCTTGAAAAAGATCACTTCCTGCAGAAAATCGAACAGCAGCAAGTCGGGTTCTTCGGCCTCGAGCTTCACGGTTCGCCGTTCTCTCGGCGCCACGGAATCCAGGTCCGAAACCATAACGTTCAGCGTTGCTTCCGCGGCCGCGCGAAGTACCCCGCCGAGATCTTCGCCCCAGGCTTCGAAAGCCACGTCCGCGATCGCGATATCTTCAATAAACCGATATGACACTGCGGCATCCCTTCCGTGGCTACACCCGACAGGCTTCGAGTTCCGCCAGAACCCTCACCCGCGCTTCCGCCGCGCCCCTGCCGATGAAGACGAGTTCCGTTCGGTCTGCTTCAAAGGGTTCCAACGTCCATCTGCCCCCCGCGAAATTGAAGAGAAATGCGGCATCGACGCATCGCAGGAATCCCTTCGAGCGGTACACGGACTTTGGCAGATTCTCCGCGAGACGTTCGAATTTCACGCGGTCCACGGGCATATCGGAAACGAAATCGAAGCTGTCGATTTCCACAAGACCGGTATGCGTTACCCGTGTGCGCAAGTGCCTCTGACCCTTCTCGATTACACCGAACAGAAGCCCAATGTCCACCGCGCATTTCAAAGTGCGCACGATGGACGCCTCGGGATTCACGCGCTCCAATTGTGCTTCGACGGCGTCGAGCTGGCCGGGCGTGACGAGGTCCACTTTGTTCAACAGGATCAAATCCGCGGATTCGAACTGGGTGGTGGTCACGTATCCCAGGTCGGGAAATCGCACCATGAGGTCCGCGTCCGCGATCACGACCACACTGTCCATGCGAACGCCATGAAGGTTGTCCTCCACGTCGAAGATGACCGCATCCGGTTCCGCGACGCCGGTGGTTTCAACCACGATGAGTTCGGGACGCACCGTCTCGACGATTTCCCTGACCGCTTCCTCGAATTCACCTGCAAGAGAACAACAGACGCAACCTCCCGCGAGTTCGGTCATACGAATATGTTCGCCCTCCACGATCTTGCTGTCGATGGCGATCTCACCGAATTCATTCATCAGAATCGCGATCCGCCGGTCGGCGCGCGCCACCAGGTGGCGCAGCAGCGTGGTCTTGCCGCTTCCCAGCGAACCTGCAATCAGGATCATGGAGATCTTCATTTTCTCGTATTCCTTCGACCCTGCGTCCGTCGGCGGCTCGGAATCAGGCTCACGAACGCGGTCTTCCGTCACGGTTACCCCTTTACGTTGCCGATGGGAGAGAAACGCACGACGCGGCGGCTGAGACCCGCCTTCTGTGTGGCTTCGATGACCTCGTCGATGTCCTTGTACGCGCCGCCCGCCTCTTCCGCGAGGCCCGCAAAGGAGACGGACCTGACGTAGATGCCCCGGGCTTCCATCTCCTTCTGAAGCCGCTTGCCGTGAAATTGCTTGCGCGCCTTCGTGCGACTCATCGTCCGTCCGCTGCCGTGAGCCGTGGAGAAAAACGCCTGGCCTCCGTCCGGCGACCCCGCAAGCAGATAAGAACCGGTCTCCATGCTGCCGCCGATGATCACCGGCTGACCGTGAGCCTTGAATCCGTCGGGAACGCCGTCCATATCCGGACCGAATGCCCGGGTCGCGCCTTTGCGGTGAACGAGCACCGTGCGATGCCGGCCATCGACCACGTGTCGCTCGAGCTTGGCGGTGTTGTGCGCCACGTCGTACACCTGGCGCATCTCCATCTCTTCGGGACTGCGTTTCAATACGTCTGAGAACACCTCCCGGATACGATGAAGAATCACCTGCCGGTTCGCGAAGGACATGTTGATCGCGCACTTCATTGCGGCGAAATAGTCTTGGCCCTCCGGGGACTGAAACGGCGCGCACGCGAGTTCGCGGTCCCGGATTGAAATGCCGTATTTCTTCTGCATCACCTTTAGAAAAACCCGAAGATAGTCGGTCGCCACCTGGTGGCCGAAACCCCGGCTGCCGCAGTGAAACATCACAACAACCTGGTTTGGAAGCGTAATGCCGAATGCCCGGGCTGCGGCCTCGTCGAACACCTGGCCGGGTCTTGCAACCTGGATTTCGAGGTAGTGGTTCCCCGAACCGAGCGTACCGATCTGGTTGAAACCCCGCTCCACCGCCTTTCGGCTGATTTTCGCCGCGTCCGCGCCCGAAACGCAGCCACTTTCCTCGGTCCGCTCGAGATCCTCCCGCCACCCGAAGTGATTCTCAACGCACCACCGCGCCCCCTCCTGCACGACCGTTCGAAACTCGTCGTGTGAGATCTTCAGAAAACCCGTACTCCCCACACCCGCCGGCACGCGGTCGAACAGACGGTCCACGAGTTTCCTGAGGTGGGGCCTGACCTCGTCGTACGTCAGATTGGTGGTCACCAGACGCATTCCGCAGTTGACGTCGAAGCCGATGCCCCCGGGCGAGATCACCCCCCGCTCGACGTCCATTGCAGCGACCCCGCCAATTGGAAAACCGTATCCCCAGTGCCCGTCCGGCATGCAGAAGGCATAGTTCAGGATGCCCGGCAGCGTGGCCACGTTGGTCACCTGGTCGATGACGCCGCGGTCCATTTCCGCCATCAGCTTTCGCGTTGCGTAAATTCGCGCCGGGACCCGCATGCCCTTCTTGAATGAAGTCGGGATCTCCCACAGGGTGGGCGAAACCCGGGTTGCCTCGGGCGGGATGGGCATGTGACGCTCCTATGAGTCGTGTTCGCAATCCGCGTAGTGGTCCCGTAACGGATCGAGGCCGAAGTCGTTCTCCAGATCGCGCAGTACGGAGTGAATGTGGTTCGCGTCGTTCTGGGTATTGTCGTATTCCACGAGATGAGTGGGCCCGTGAATCCGGTAGTAGTGCTTCTCCCCCGGGCGAACCCCGCCGGCCCAGGCAAAGTGCAACCGTTCCACCCCGGCCCTGCGGATTCTCGACAGGTGCGCTTCGCCGAGGTCCGCTCGAAGGTTCGACGCGTACAGTTTCAGAATCCGCGTCACCGTTTCCTTCTGCGCCCGCGGCATTTCAGATACGGGAACGCCCGCCGGATCGCCGATCCGGGCCACCTTGCTGTTTCGGGTGAGGATGTCGCTTGGCGCCTCATCCGCGATTCGGGCCGCGGACTGCAGGTCTTCCGGCAATGCTTTCAGAAGGCTCCGCGCCAGATCCTCTTCGTCTCGCAGGACGCGCCAGCCCGTCCTTTCTCCCGAGGGCACCCGCGCCGGGTTCGCGCCCCAGAAAGCCGGCGTGGACGCCACCTTCCTTTCGGCGCCGACCGAGACCGTCAACGACAGATGGTGGCCGTCGATCCGCCAACCCCACGGGGCTGTTCCCGTAACGAGATCTCCGAAAAGCGTCAGAAAATACCCGTCCGGGTCCCTGCTGAAGCGCGATACCGACCGGGATTCGATTTCGCCGAGAATGCCCTCCAGGACCATGATGTCCAATGCCTTCTGATATCCGGAATCGCTGAGGGCGCTTCTCAGGAGACGGTGCGCCGACTCCCGCTGCGCCGGTGACATCGCTTTGAAGGGCACGCCGTTTCGCTTTACGGGTACGTAGTTCCAGTTGTAACGTTCCTCGTGATTAAACGCGTACAGAACCCGGCTCCGCTGGTCCGCACTCAGTTCGTTCATGAATTCCTGAGCTGCCCTGAGCATGACAATCCTCCCCGTGGGGGTGCTGTTGGATACGTTACTTTCTGTGTTTTGACGCGTTAGTTGGCCGAATCGGCCGCGGCCGAACGGAATTCCGCGACCGTACGTTTGCTGTTCGTCGATTCCACCGATTTGAGCGCCACCAGAATCGGGGCCGGATGCGACTCCGAAGCGGCTGAAGCGTCCACCTGGACGCCGGTCCTCACGTCGACCTGTACTTCGTAGACGTCGTCAGGCTTCCAGAAATCACGCGACGCGCGTCCGGCCGTCGCGCGCGCCATAAAAGCCGTCCAGATCGGCACGGCGTCGCGGCCGCCTGTAATCCGCGTCTTCCTCCGGGTCTTCCGGTCGAACCCGACCCAGACGCAGGTCGCGAGGTCCGGAGTAAAACCGGTAAACCAGGCGTCCGTATGGTCGTTCGTCGTACCCGTCTTGCCCGCCGCGGGCCGGACGAATCCCCCGGATCGAACCCCGCGTCCGGTACCTCGCAGGATGACATTCTGAAGCAACCGGATCATAACGTAGGCATCCGCGGCGTCTATTTCGGGAACCGGCTGTACCCGGTGTTCGTATACCACCCGCCCCCCGGAATCTTCGATCCGCCGCACGAACGTCGGCTCCACGCGCACACCGTAGTTGGCGATTGTGCCATAGACCGAGGCCATTTCCAGCGGTGAAACCTCGTTCGAGCCCAGCGCGATGCTCGGATATGGGGCCAGTGGACTCCGTACTCCCAGTCGTCGGCCCATTTTCACAACCCGTTCGGGGCCGATGAGATCCAGAACCTGCACGCTTGCCGAATTCGCGGAATTCACAAAAGCCCAGGCGGCCGTGGTCATACCCAGATACCGGTCCCTGAAATTCCTGGGCATCCATGGGTTCCCGTTTACCGTGTAGGTCCTCGGCTCATCGTCAAACAACGTGACGGACGATATCTCTCCCGACGCGAGCGCCGCCAGATACACGACGGGCTTGAAACCCGAGCCCGGCTGGCGTCTTGCGGCTGTTGCCCGGTTGAAGTAGCTGATGAAGATGTCACGGCCGCCCACCATCGCGCGGACGTATCCGGTCGCCGGTTCAAGGCTGACCAGAGCCGCCTGTAGGTATTCGCGCCTCGCCTCTTTGTCCGCACTATCGTACGCGCCGAATCCAATCCGCTCATCAACATCCGCAAGTCCTTCCACAACAGCCTTTTCCGCGTCCTTCTGCATGTGAAAGTCCAACGTGGTGTAAATATCCAATGCTCCAAAACTGAGCGCGGACCGTCCCCATCGCCGCACAACCTCGTCCTTGATGATTTCGACGAAGTAGGGCGTCCGATTCCTGTCGCGCAGTCGAGACGCCAGGGCCGGCGAAGCGGCCAGAGCGTCGTTCAACGCGTCTGTTTCAATGTAACCAGCCGCGTGCATGCGCCTCAGAACGTGGGCGGTACGAGCCGCCGCCTGCCTGCCGCCGTCGCGGAACGGGTTCAACGACCCCGGAGAATTGGGCAGCCCGGCCAGCATGGCCGCCTCCGCAAGGTTCAGATCCGCGGCGGCCTTTCCGAAAAACGTCTGCGACGCATCCTCCACGCCGTATGCGTTGGTACCGAAGAAACTGCCGTTGATATAGATTTCCAGCAACCTGTCCTTGGCCGATTCACCGTACAACCGTGAAAACATCGCCTCGAGTTGCACGGCCAGCAGCGCCTCCCGCGCCTTCCGCAGATAGGTCTTCTCACGCGTCAGAAATACATTCTTGACGATCTGCTGGGTAATCGTGCTTCCACCTCTGACTTTCCGGAAATGCCTCAGGTTCGCCACGAACGCCCCGGCGATGCCTTTCAAGCTTACGCCCCGGTGGTGGTAAAACGACTCGTCTTCTGTCGCGATGACCGCGTTGACAAACCAGGGGCTCACCTGGTCCAGCCTCACCTGCCTGACCCGACGGTTGAATGTAAACAGCAACTCCCCTGTATCCGCGAAGATGTTCACACCCGCCTGGCTGCTCAACGCCTCGGGGTCCGGAGGAATTCGCGGAAGGGTCGTCAACAGCCAGGCGAAGCCAAGGCCGGCGACGAGCAACGCGTCGGCCGCAAGAAACATACCGGTCCGGGTCCAGTAGTTTCGAAGCAGGATCCCGCGCATCAGGGCCGACCTCCCGAACCGTCGAAGAGTGCGTCCATTGCCCCGGATTCCACGTCGAACCTGACGGATGCACGTTCAGGATCGACGTAAACCAGCTTTCCTCGGTAGGTGCCGAGCCCGCTCTGAATCAGGATCTGGCTGACACGACCCGTCCGGAACTCTTGCACCAGGCGATTCCGTTCATCGGACCGGAATTGTTCAACGAAGACCCGTTCCAGCCGCTCGCGCACGTCCGCCCGGATGGAATCCGCGACATTCACGGTGTCAGCGTCGCCGTGATGTTCGGTCTCGCCCGCGTGCCGGTACACGGCATCGACCCGGCTGCGTATCCGGTCACGAAAACGCACGTCCGGCAAGACTGCCAGCTTCAGGAGGGACAACCCCAGATTGAATGCGCGAACGCTCTTCAGCAACTCTCGGGTTTCCCGCCCCTCGTTCCGTGAGCGTTCCGTACGCCAGACCGAGATAAAGGAAGGCATACCGGACTCCGGCACGCGGTCCACGTCGAAGCGAGCGTCAGCCACGGCATCGGGAAGGCCGCCGACCGCGGGTGTTTCCACCGTCTTCAACGAATCCCGTACCTGGGCCCGCGTGTCCAGCCGCTTCCATAAAGCGCCCGACGTGGCGCGCCTTGCATTGTTCCGGTCCAACTCCTCGCCTAACCAAATCGCAATGCAGTTTGTCCGGTATTCCAGGAACGCGAAGAGTGCGCCCGCCGTACCCAGCAGTACCACACCGGCGGCGGTAACCCTCATCTTCCTGAACTTCAAGGGTGGGAATTCACGATCGACTGCCCGGCGGGACCGACAAATACGCCGAAAGGTTCGATGCAGGAGATTCATCGCGATCTGATGCCGTCAAAAAAATCCCGAAACAGCGCGCCTGCTGCTGTAACGGGATCGGTGGGCGGATACCGGTCAAAAATCAGGCGGCGATGCCCTCCATCTCCGGTACATATCGGCCATCCCGTGCGGCGCTGTTGCAGCTTGCCCTGTGATGGAATACTTTCTGTGCCGCCGCCACGTTGGCGGCCTGCCCGTTCCAGGCTGCGCGGGCGGGGTCCTGCAACGCCCTGCCGTACGAATAGCTGAGCTCCCAGGGGGCTCCGCCAATCCGATTCATGGCGTTGAGGTGCAGCGTGGAAAGCTCCGGGCTCTGTCCCCCGGAAAGAAACACCACACCTGGAATCGAAGCGGGAACCGTTCGCCGAAGGCACCGCACGGTCGCTTCGGCCACTTCCTCGACCCCTGCCTGGGCAGGACAATCGACGCCGGACAGGACCATACTGGCTTTCAGCAATGTGCCTTCCAGATTGACCCGGTGTTCTCCCAATTCCGAAAACACGCTGCGCAACACCCATTCTGTGACTTCCTCGCAGCGTTCGATGGTGTGACCCCCATCCATCAAGACTTCCGGTTCCACGATGGGTACCAGTCCCACTTCCTGGCACACGGCGGCATAACGGGCGAGGGCGTGGGAATTGGCATGGATGCACCCCCGTGTCGGAGTCCGGTCGCCAATCGCAATGGCGGCGCGCCATTTCGCGAACCTGGCGCCGCGAGCACGATACGTGTCCAGGCGGGCGCGGAGTCCGTCCAGACCCTCGGTTATCTGTTCGCCCGGAAATCCGGCCAGGGGGACCAGCCCCGCATCCGCCTTTATTCCGGGAATCATACCCCGATCCGCCAGCAACCGTGGAAACGGAACGCGGCCGTTCGCGGCCGTATTCAGCGTCTCTTCGTACAGGATGACGCCGCTGATGTAGTCCGACAGGCCCGGGGTCGTGAACAACATTTCGCGATACGCCCTTCGGAAATCGGCCGTGGGTTCCAGGCCGATGTCCGCGAATCGCCTTGTAATCGTCCCCATACTCTCGTCCGCCGCCAGAATTCCTCTACCCGCCGGAACAAGTGCGCGCGCCGTGGCTTCGAGTTCCCCTCTGGACATCGTTAACGACCTCATCTCCGGGTGTTATACCGCTGACCGGTCTTCGCAGGGTAAAATATACGCCATAATTCGCCGTTGTCCAGCAGATTCCGGTCTAACGGCGAGGATTGCCGTCGGTGGCCATACTTGCCGATTCGGGTGTCTCGAGGGTCCAGATGTCGTTGTAGACGACGCTGCCCGCGATGGACCCGCTGTACCCGCCGAGCAGCCAGATTCTCCGTTGAAAGTCCAGGCAGGGAAACGCATGGCGCACGCCCCAGGGCGCACAGCGGTGGGATTGCCGCCACTTCAGACCGTCGCTGGAGCACCAGACGTCGTTCACATTGATGGACGGTTCGATGGCGCCCCCGGCAATCCACATTCTACCAGCGTAAACATACGAACCGTGGAACCGGCGAGGCGCCCATCCCGCATCGACCGCCGCCTGCTTCCAGTTCGTACCGTCCGACGTACACCACACATCGCTGTAATTGACCCGCCGGTCGTGGTAGTTTCCTCCTCCCAGAAGCCACATCCTGTTTCCGTGTTCGATGGCGGGAAACATGGCCCGCGGCGCCCACGGCGAGCGCTTTTCAATCAGTTCCCAACGATGTCCGTCGTCCGAGCACCAGACGTCGCCGTAATGCGTCCTTCGCTCCCAGTTGAGCCCGCCGAGAACCCAGATCCGCTCGTTGTAGACGATGCTGCCGAAAGCGCCCCGGCAACCCCACGGGGCGCGTTGTGTCACGCAATCCCAATGCCGGCCGTCGTCTGAACACCAGACGTCGCCGAGTGTATGGACGCCGTCGAATCCGCCCATCAACCAGATGCGATCGCCCAGGACAACGCAGCCCGCAAGATTCCGGGCCGGCCATGGCGCCTGCCGCGAGAGGCATTCCCACGTCCTGCCATCAGGAGATCGCCATACGTCGTTGAGGCGTGGGAAGTTCATCGGGCCCAGCATCTGCCAGCCGCCGAACAACCACATGTGGTCCTTGAAAACCGCGGCCCCGGGCGAATCACGGTGAGGCCACGGCGCGGATTCGGTAATGCGATGCCAATTCACTGTCATCCGGTACCCGACCCTGCCGATCGACCCTTCGGTCTGCCGTCTACCGTTTTTCGATTTCCAACTCCGTGCTTTTCCGATATATTTGACACCGGCTGTCACCGAAAGCCTGAACAGAAAGTCTCCTCTGCGGTTCTGCGACTCTATGTACAGTACGCTTGTCTACCTCGTTTTCAGCCAACTCGCCGTTGGCGGGTTGCTATCGATGCTGGCCGTTCCACTCGAGGCCGGTAAACGCTTCTTCAGGTTTTGCGCACTCGCGTGTCTGGTGTTTCTCCTCCTGGCGCTGTGGGCCGGTCCCTTCCCGCTTCTAACGCCATTGGCGGACGCCTCCCCGCATCCTCTGATGCCACGCCTTCTATTGGCTGTGAGCGCCCTGATTGGTTTTGTGTACCTGCTGGCTGTCGTCGCCGAACGGATAAAGCGGCAGAAACCGCTGCTTGCCGCCGCGGGTGTTGTTGGAGCGGCCGGCCTGGTTTCGGACGGATTTTTTTCGTGCGAGGCCTGTTCTCCCGTTGCAGCCGGTGCGTTAACCGCTGCCAGTTACCTGATCTCCGCACTCTTCCTCGGCAGCGTCATCTTCGCGATGATCCTGGGCCACTGGTATCTCGTGGTACCGGCGCTTCACATACGACCACTACGCATCCTCACGCAACTGATGCTTGGCGCCACCCTGGCCAAAGTGATGCTGACCGCACTCACGTTATGCGTCTTCTGGGCGTACGGCGACACGCAGCTTCGGGAGACGCTTCAGTCCTTCTGGGGTCTGGGCGGTCTCTTCTTATGGGTACGTCTGCTCTTCGGGCTTCTCGGACCGCTTATCGTGGGCTCTATGGTCTGGCAAACCGTCAAGATTCACTCGACCCAGTCGGCCACGGGCCTGCTTTACGTCGCCACGATTTTTGTTCTGATCGGCGAATGCGTTTCGGGCTATATCCTGTATACGACCGGGATACCGGTATAAATCCATGACAATCAGCTTTCGCTGTCCCGAATGTCAGGCTGTCAACAATGTCCAGGCTTCACAGACCGCTGCGACCTGTCAGGCCTGCGGTCGTGATCTTCCGCTGGATGTCTCGAAGGAAATCCTGAACAACAACCGGGTAGACGTGTGCCCACGATGCGGAAAGACCGATTTCTACGTTCAGAGAGACTTCAACGGAAAAATCGGTCTTGGGATTGCCGTTCTGTTTGCCCTGGTCGGGCTGGTATTCGTGGCGCTGGACCGCCCGGTCTATTTCTATGCCTGCCTGGCCGCCGCCGCGATAATCGACCTCGCGCTGTACCTGAGTCTGCCGGAGATTACGATCTGCTACAGCTGCAAGACCGCCTTCCGCGGCGCCCGAAAGAACCCGACGCACCAGCCATTCGACCTGCATACGGCGGATATGTACGATCATCGCGCAAAGGGATGACCCGCTGTCCGGCGGCGCGCCGCCGGTTGGTGATCGTGCTGGCCCCTCCCTCAACCCTTCCTCTGCCGCTGCAGCAATTCGAGAAACTCCTCACGCGTTGTGCGGTCCTTGAATGCGCCGCGGACTGCGGAAGTCGTCGCCCATGCCCCCGGTTTTTCAACGCCCCGCATTTCCATACACAGGTGCCGGGCTTCGACCACGACGATGGACCCCTTGGGTGCAAGTTCCCGTTCCAGAAACTCCACGATCTGGTGGGTCATCCGCTCCTGAATCTGGGGCCGTCGGGCGTAATACTCCACGATCCGAACCAATTTGCTCAACCCCACAATCTGCTTCGTTGGAATATAGCCCACGTGCACACTGCCCCAGAAGGGCAACAGATGGTGCGCGCACATCGAATAGAACGAAATATCTGTCATGGCCACCATATTGTCGAACCCGTCTTCGTTGGGAAACGTCCTCACGCTGGGTTCGTTGTCTTCGTCGAGGCCCTTGAAAATCTCGAGGTACATCCGTGCGAACCGGCGCGGCGTGTCCCTCAGGTTCGGATCTTTCATATCCAGATTGAGCACCTTCATAATTTCGGAAATATGATACCCGATCCGCTCGATCCTGTCCTCTGCCATGGCTTCTCCTCTATTCCCCAATCACACGGGCGCCCTGGGGTCCTGCTGCTTCGGCTATCAATCCTCTAATATACGTGGTCGTCGGAGTCGTTTCGAACTGCCGGTCCTCAGTCCGACGCGCCGAAGGCCAGGCCCAGACTGAACCTCAGCGACGAGTCCTCCTCCTGATCGGCGATGATCATCTTGAGTTCGCCGAACCAGAGTACACCCGTTCCAACCCGTTTTCGGAATCCTAACGGAATATTCAGGGTTACCTTCGTATCGTCCGGGACAGTCACGTTGATCGAGTTTCCCTGCCCGCCGGTTTCTATAATGTCGAACCGCGTGAGGTGTACCCCGATTCCGCCGCCCACGTATCCGTAGGTATTGCCCTCGCCGAATATGAACTGCGCTTCGCCGTTGAGCGAGTAGATCTTGAGATTGTCCTGAATCACCAGATCCACGCCCGGAACGAGATGGAGGCGGGGAATGAAAATGGATCCGAAATCGACGTGCCCGCCCAGGGTCAGCCTCGCGGAATCGAACTCGTATCCGACGTATTCCTCGGATTCCTGGCGCGTAAGGTCCACGCCGACCTTGACGCCTAGGCCTCGCAAACCGAGTGCGTCCGCCGGATTGTGACCCATCAAAAGGCCGGCGGCAATCACTCCAACTCCCAAACGTGACCAATTGCTCATAAGGTTACCCCCTTATCTCTGTGAGTGCCCGGTGGCGGGCAACGTCCCGGTAACGCGGTACGCAGCCCGCCAGCGTGCGATCATTCGTTGAAGAGAAACCGGATCACGTCGCCGTCCTGAACGAGATATTGCCTGCCTTCCGCGCGCACTCTGCCTGTTTCCCGCAATCCGGCGATGCCGCCGGCGGCCAGGACGTCCTGGCAGGCGGCAACCTCCGCCCTGATGAACCCGCGCTCCATGTCCGAGTGAATCCTGCCGGCGGCCGCCGCGGCCCGTGTGCCTTCGCGAATTTCCCAGGCCTGCAGCTTTTCGTTTGCGGTGGTATAGAAGGTAATCAGCCCCAGAAGGACGTAGCCCGCACGAATCAGCCGGCTGACGCCAGGCTCGTCCAACCCCATGTCCGCGAAGAAAACCCGTCGGTCGGCCGGCGGCAGTTCGCCAAGTTCCGCCTCGATCTGGGCCGCAAGCGGCAGTACGTTGTCACTGCCGACGACGGCCCCCAGCCGGGCCGTGGCGGCGCCTCCATCAGGCAGATCCGTCTCCGAGACGTTCGACACGTACAACACGGGTTTGGCGGTTAGAAAACTGAACGGTGCAAGAGCGCTCGACTGCGCGTCCGTCAGTTCCTGTTCCCTGACGGGCACAGACCGTTCCAGACCTGCGATGGCCAATCCAAGCGCTTCGTACGCAACGCGTTCCGGAGCCCGCGGCTGCGAACGCAGGACTTTCTCGAGTCGGCCGGAGATTCCTTCCGCCGATTCCAGATCGGCCAACTTGAGCTCGGTGTCGACGGTTTCGACGTCCCGCACGGGATCCACTCCGCCGTCCACGTGCGGCGCATTCCCGCCTTCATAGCAGCGAACCAGATGAATCAGTGCGTCGACCTCCCGGATCCGCGCCAGAAAACGGTTGCCCAGACCCTCGCCGCGGCTGGCTCCCCGGACCAGGCCGGCGATATCCACGAAGTGAACGAACGAGGGTATGCAGGCTTCAGGGTGGAGCAGTTCACCCAGCCGTTGAAGGCGCTCGTCGGGCACCTCCACGACGCCGACATTCGGCTCGACGGTACAAAAGGGATAGTTCGACGCTTCGACGCCGGCCCTGGTCAGCGCATTGAACAGGGTCGACTTGCCCACATTTGGCAGGCCGATAATGCCGATGTGGAGGGCCATACTCGCTGCCCGAATGCGGCAGACGCGTTTGCGCCGGAAAAAAGAAACAGCCAGCGGCTAGACGTAAACCACTGGCCGACAGAAGCTTGACCGTCTATAGCTAAAGACCGCCGCTGATGGCGGTAACAAAGTGCACTTCGCTCTTTGCTTCGACCCGCTGACGCATTCCGTCGTTGCCGACAACACCGTCGACGGCAACAGCCAGACCGGGCTTGATACGGCCATCTTCGCAGATTCGTTCCTCGATTCCCGGAAACCGCGCTTCCAGGTTCTCAATAACCTCCCGTATGGTCTCTCCGGGAACCTGAACCTGCTCCTGACCGTCGGTGAGACCGCGCAGAAGGGACGGTATCCAGACCTCCGGCATGGCTCACCCCTTCCCGTTGCCTCCGCCATTGTTCCTGATCAGCGTATCCAGGACACGGCCCGGGGACATGGGCAGGTCGCGCAAACGTACGCCCACGGCATCGTAGATCGCATTCGCCACGGCCGCCGGTGGAGGAACGATGGGAACCTCTCCCACGCCCCGCACACCGTACGGGTGGCCCGGATTGGGCACTTCCACGATGACCGTCTCGATCATCGGCAAATCCAGGCACGTTGGCATCCGGTAGTCCAGAAGGCTGGCGTTTTCCAGGTCGCCCGCTTCGTTGTAGAAGTATTCTTCGTTCAACGCCCATCCGATGCCCTGTGCCACGCCGCCCTGCATCTGCCCTTCCACGTACGAGGGATGTATGGCTTTACCCGCATCCTGGACGATGGTGGCCCTGAGAATGTCCACCTTGCCGGTCTCGGGATCGACTTCCACGTCCACCACCATGACGGCGTACGCCGGGCCCGCCGCCTTTCCCGCCACTGCCGCCCGCCCGACCACGGGACCGCCCGTGGCGCCCAGCTTGCCTGCCAGTTCGGTAAACGTGATCGACTTCTCGGGGGCCGACCTTGACTTGAACACCCCGCCCTCGAAACCCACGTCGTCCTCCGAGATCTCCCACAATCTGGCCGCCCTGGCTTCCATCTGACGCTTTGCATCCATGGCAGCCTCGTATCCCGCCCAACCCGTGGCGAACGTCACCCGGCTCCCGCCGGTGCCGTCCGTCTGACCGATGGCATCGGTATCCACCACCATGGGCTTCACCTGCGCGGCAGGGATGCCCAGCACCTCCGCGACCTGCATCGCAATTGAGGTACGTGTGCCACCGATATCGGGAGAGCCTTCGACCAGGCTGACCGTGCCGTCGGCATTGACGCTGACCATCACCGTGGACGTGCCTCCTCCGTTGAACCAGAACCCCGAAGCCACGCCCCGACCCCGGTTGGGTCCGTCGAGGCTTGACTGGTAGTGGTCTGACGCCATCGCCGCTCTCACGCATTCGTCGTGGCCGATCCGGGGAAATACCGGGCCATCGGCCCGCCGGCTGCCTTCCCTGGCGGAGTTCTTCAGGCGAAACTCGAGCGGGTCGGTGTGGAGGACTTCGCAGATCTCGTCGATCACGGTCTCGGCGGCGAATGCGCCGTTGGTTGCGCCAGGCGCGCGGTATGCGGAGGTCTGCGGCTTGTTCACGACCACGTCGTACCCGTCGATGACAACGTTGGGAATGTCGTACGGAGAAAAGATACAGCCGGCGCCGGCGCCCACGGGAGATCCCGGATAGGCCCCCGCTTCGTAGGCCAGATACGCCTGAGCGGCGACCAGCCTTCCGTCTTTCGTCGCGCCCATCTTCACCTGCATGTAGGAGCCCGGAGTCGGACCCGTCGCCTTCAGGACTTCCGTCCGGCTCATGACCATCTTTACGGGCTTGCCCGTCATCCTGGACATCACAGCGGCCGTCGGTTCCTGGTAGACTCGAAACTTGCCGCCGAAACCGCCGCCGATTTCCGCCGGCACCACCCGGACCGTGGAAGCCGGCACGCCCAAAACGACCGCGACCTGGTCTCGTACCTCGAACGGCCCCTGGGTACTCGTCCAGATGGTGATCTGGTCGTCCAGATTCCAATAAGCCGTCGCGTTATGGGGTTCTATGTAACCCTGGTGTACCGTCTGCGTGCTGAACTCCCGTTCGACCACGACGTCGGCCTCGGCAAATCCCCGCTCGATGTCACCCAGGGAATGCTGGAAATGACTGGCGACATTTCCCGCTTTATCCGTCGTCTGACCCAGTGACCTCATCCTCATGTTTTCGTGCAGGATCGGCGCGTCTTCTTCCATGGCGGGACGGACGTCGAGTACGGGCTCCAGGACTTCGTACTCCACGCGTATCAGATCGAGAGCCTCTTCCGCGATGTGGGCCGACGTCGCCGCGACAGCAGCGACCGCATGCCCCTCGTACAGCACCTTTTCCGACGCCAGCACGTTCTTGATGAGGTCGGGCAGGTTTACGGACTCCTCCCCGATGGCGGCCACCTTGTCTTCGTAGTGCTGCGCGAGGTCGGCGCCCGTCATCACGGCCTTTACGCCCGGAAGGGCTTCGGCCGCACTCGTATCGACGGACAGGATACGGGCGTGCGCATGCGGGCTGCGGAGGGTTTTCCCGATCAACACGCCCGACGTATGGGTATCCGCTCCGTATTTCGCACGGCCCGTCACCTTATCCGTACCATCGTGGCGAATCGGCCGGGTTCCCACCACATTGTAGCGTTCAATGCCAAGATAGTCTTCGGTCTTCGTGGCCATTGTGACTGAATCTCCGGAAAATGGCGCACCGCCCGCGCCAGGCGGGGCACGCGCCTGGTCCTTTCTTTATGTACCGTTATTCTTCCACAGCGCTTTCAGGACGTTGCCGGGAGACATCGGCAACACGTTCATACGGATACCCGCGGCGCGGTAGATGGCATTGGCGAGCGCGGCCGGCGGCGGCACGATTGGCGCCTCCCCCACACCGCGTACTCCGTATGGATGCCCGGGATTCGGAACTTCCACGATAATGGTCTCGATCATCGGCAGGTCCAGGCAGGTTGGCATCCGGTAATCCAGCAGGCTGGCGTTGGTCAACTCACCTTTGTCGTTGTACCAATATTCTTCGTTCAGGCCCCAACCGATCCCCTGCGCCGCGCCGCCCTGCATCTGGCCCTCGACATATGCGGGATGGATGGCCTTGCCCGCGTCCTGCACCATGGTGACCCTGAGAATGTCCACCTTTCCCGTATCCGGGTCGGCTTCGACGTCGGCGATCATCAGAGAAAACGCGCCTCCCACTCCCTGCGGGTCGACGGTCGCGCGCCCGACGACAGGCCCGCCAGTCTCATTGAGTTTTCCAGCCAGCTCCTTGAACGTCAAGGATTTCGACGGATCGGACCTGGATTTGAACGTGCCTTCCACGAAAGCCACGTCGTCCGGCGAAATCTCCCAGTATTTCGCGGCTCGCTCGACCATCTGCGCAATGATGTCCTGTGCGGCATTGTAGGCCGCCCAGCCCGTAGCGAACGTCACCCGGCTTCCGCCGGTCACGTCGGTCTCCCCCACGCCGTCGGTATCCGCCACGACCGGATTCACGTCTTCCGCCGGGATGCCCAACGGCTCGGCTAGCTGCATGGCCACCGAGGTTCGGGTACCGCCGATATCGGTGGACCCTTCGACCAGGCTTACCGTGCCGTCGGTATTTACACTCGCACAGGCGCTGGATTTGAGCCCCACGTTGAACCAGAAGCCGGAAGCCACGCCGCGACCCCGGTTCTTCCCCTCCAGGGGCGCGTTGTAGTGTTCGCTCGTCATTGCCGCCCGTAAGACTTCCTCGTGGCCGACGCGGGGAAACGTGGGGCCGTCCGCCCTGCGTGTACCTTCTTTGGCCGTATTCTTCATGCGGAACTCGAGTGGATCCTCGCCAAGCCTCTCGCAGATTTCGTCGATGATGGTCTCCGATGCAAACGCCGCGTTGGTGGCGCCGGGTGCTCTATAGGCCATCGTCTGGGGCTTGTTTACCAAGACGTTGTACCCGTCGATGACCACGTTCGCGATATCATAAGGAGCGAAAATGCACATGGCGCCGGGTTCGGCCCATGCTCCGGCGAACCCACCCGATTCGTAGGCGAGGTACGCCTCCGCGGCCACCAGTTTGCCTTCGTTGCTGGCCCCCATCTTAACGCGGATGTAGGATCCGGGTGTGGGTCCGGTGGCCTTCAACACCTCGTCGCGATTCATCACCATTTTCACCGGATGGCCGGACTTTTTCGAAAGAACAGCGGCGACAGGTTCCAGGTATACCCTGATCTTGCCGCCGAATCCCCCGCCGATTTCGGTTGGGATCACCCGGATATTCACCGGCGATATCTGAAGCAGGCCCGCCAGTTGCTCGCGCACCGTAAACGATCCCTGGGTGCTGCACCAGACCGTAAGACGCCCGTCCGGGTTCCAGAGCGCCGTGGCATTCTGCGGCTCGATGTAACCCTGGTGTACCGTGTCAGTAAAGAACTCCCGTTCGATCACCACGTCGGCCCCTGCGAAGCCCGACTCGATATCCCCCAGCCTATGCTGAAAGTGCGTTGCGATATTGCTTGGCTTTCCGGTATCTTCGCCCAGCGACTCGGTGGTGAGGGATTCATGCAGGAGCGGGGATTCCGGATTCATTGCCTCCCGCACGTCGAGCAGCGGCTCAAGGACTTCGTATTCCACGTCGATCAGCCCAAGCGCTTCCTCTGCAATATGAACGCTCGTCGCGGCCACGGCCGCCACCGCGTGGCCGTCGTAGACCACCTTGCCGTCGGCCAGAACATTGGCCCGCAGATCCACCATATTGGCCGCGCCTTCTCCCAGGTCTTCCACCTTCTTCTCAGGCACGGGAATGTCGGCGACGGTGGCAACCGCCTTGACGCCGTGGAGCGCTTCTGCCCTCTCGGTATTCATGGACACGATGCGCGCATGGGCATGGGGACTTCGTAAAACCTTCCCGTAGATGAGGCCGGACATCTGGACGTCGGCTCCGTATATGGCCCGACCGGTTACCTTGTCCACGCCATCGTGCCTGATCGGCCGCGTACCCAGCACCCTGTACTCCTGCATTCCGAGATAGTCCTCAGTTGGCATCAGGCCGTCTCCTTCATCGTTCCGGCCGTGTCCATCACGGCTCTGACGATCTTGTCGTATCCGGTGCACCTGCAGAGATTCCCCGCCAGCCACAGGCGAATCCGGTGCTCGTCCGGTTCCGGTTCCCGGTCGAGCAACGCTTTCGCCGCCACGATGAACCCCGGCGTGCATACGCCGCACTGAAGGGCCGCGTGTTCCAGGAACTTCTGCTGCAACGGATGGAGGCCCTCCGCGGTGGCCACGCCTTCAATGGTGGTGATTTCGCACCCCTCGGCCTCCACGCCCAGCGCAAGACAGGAGTTGATGACGCGTCCGTTGACGATGACGCTGCAGGCGCCGCAGTTGCCATTGCCGCATCCCTCTTTGGCGCCGGTGAGATCCAGGTTGTCGCGAAGCACCTCCAGCAGCGTGTCCCTGGGTTCGCACAAAAACTCTGTTTCTTCTCCGTTGATCGTCGTTGTGACATGAACTTTGCCGGCCATCGTTTGCGGACTCCTTTATTCGCGATTTTTCGGGAAACTCAGGACAAGCTGACTAACGGGCGCGTTCCACCGCGCCGCAAACCGCTCTCCGGGTCAGGACGCCGGCCAGATGAACGCGTTGCTCAATGGTCCCACGCATATCCGTAATGGGTCTGGCGGACTGCCGGGCGACCTCGGCTGCCACTTCGATTGATTGATCCGATACTTCGCTGCCAGCAAGGGCGGCTCCGGCCGCGGGCAGGTAAAGCGGAACCGGCGCCACGGCGCCGACTGCGATCCGGGCGGACTCGAACGCGTTCTTCTCCGCGTTCAATACCACGGAGGCCGCGGCGTTGACAACTGCGATATCCATTTCATTCCGCGGAATGAAACGGAGGAAGTACGCACCGGAGTTCGCCGCGGGAGGGGGGAAATGGAGAGAAACGAGGAATTCGCCGTCCTGAAGCACGGTCTGCCCCGGCGCCGTGCAGAAGTCCTCCACGGCAACTTCCCTTTCTCCCTCCGGGCCGGCGATCCCGGCGGTTGCCCCAAGAACGATGAGCGTGGGAATGGTATCGGCCGCGGGCGACGCATTGCAAAGGTTTCCGCCGATTGTCGCCCTGCCCTGAATCTGAATGGACCCGATCAGTTCCGTCGAATCGACGAGCGCCGGGTAGTTCGACGCCACATCCTCGTTTTCATAGATGTCGCAACAGGACACCCCGGCCCCGATCGTCAGTCCCTCCCGGGGATCGAACGCCAGTTCGTTCGCCGCGGGTATCTTCTTGACATCCACCAGCACCTTCACCTGACGCCGCCCCTCTTTCAACTGTGCGATGATGTCGGATCCGCCCGCCAACATTCTGGCATCCGACCCGTTCTCAGACAGCACGGCGACGGCTTCGTCTACCGATTTTGGCGCAACGTAATCGAACGCATGCAAGGTTCGTTCCTCCTGTACTGATGTCGTAGATCTCCCGGCCGCTATTAACCCTCGTGGCATGGCCGGGATTGCGGCTAAGGATAAGGCCCCATCCGCTTGTTGTCAAGGGTTTTCGCGGTACCCGACGCGGTCCGCCTGGCCTCCGGGCGCATCACGGCCGGAATCCCGTTGCGGGCGTGAAACCGTGGGGTCCGAGGCAACTCAAGCGGCCGGGATGGCCGACTTCGCGTCTTGGGCACGGAGGACGGTATATCCCCGGCGGGATTCCAACTGATCCACGGTGTCGAACACGCGCTTCATCTGCTTGAAGTATATGCCGGGACGCATCGCGACCACCGCGAATCGCCCCTTCGAACCGAGATGCCGGGCGGCGCCCTGTACAAATCGACGTGCCGTTGCTGCGCCGTCGTGCGTGGGCGCGTTGCAGAGGATGAGATCGAATACCCGCCCCGGAACGGCTTCGAAACCGTCGCTGAGACCAACTCGCGCGTTCGCCAGCCCGTTGCGGGCGATATTTCGCCTCGCGCATCGAACGGCCAACAGGCTGGTATCCAGCAACTGAGCTTCGCGAGCCCGTTTCGCCGCGGTGATTCCGATTGCGCCGTATCCGCAGCCCAGATCGAGTACGCGATCGTCCGCTGTGACGTCGACCGCCTCGATCAGAATCCGGGTGCCTGCATCCAATCGGCGGCTTGAAAAGACACCCGCCATCGTCTCAAACGTGAAAGGGTCTCCGGGCAGATCGGCCACCTCGAAAACACGCGCCGCGTCCACCGGATGCGCGCCGGGATCCGGCGAGTCCTTGCTCGACCGGTAGACTCGAAACCCCGATTTCGACGTTGCCGTTTCAACGTTTCCGAAAACAGCCTTCAGGCGGCGCCGATAGCTCTCCACGCCCGCGTTTTTCCGTCCCGCCAGAAGCAAACGTCCGCCAATCGCCAATTTCCCGAATGCCGCGTCGACGAGTTCAAATACACGCGTCTTGGACTCCCAACGGGCGGGAGCGTAGAGAACCACGTCGAAACAGGGGCCGGTGAGGACCGCCGGTGAGACCTCGAGCCAGGCGCACGCATTGTGCAGCGCCATGCACCGGATCGCGTTCTCGCAAACCCTCACGTCGCGCAGGTCGGAACCCTTGAATTGGATACTGCCTGCGTCCAGTTCGAGCCCGACCGGGCGCCCGGCCAATCCCAGGTCCAGAATCCGTTCATGGGGTTCGACTGCCGCCGCCGCGAGCAATGCGGAGACGTCGCGAGACTGGAGATTCCGGAATCTGTCGATGAGTCTTCCCTTCATTTCCGCTGTCGCGAACGGGCCGGACGCGTGCAACAGCGACTTGACAACGGGCAATGAGCGACGTAAATTAATCTAGACAGTCTAGATTAATTTAGAGGAGAAAAGTCGATGAATACAGTCTGGGCGTTGCAGGATGCCAAGAATCGATTGAGCGAGGTCGTGAACAGCGCTGTCCGTGAAGGCCCTCAAACGATCACCCGAAGAGGAAAAGAAACGGCCGTCGTCGTCTCAATTGAAGACTTCAGGCAACTGACGACGTCGCCGGGCTCTCTGGTCTCCTTCTTCCGCAATTCACCCCTGGCAGGATCGGGCGTCGATCTGGAAAGGAGTACAGATTACGGACGGGAAGTCGACCTGTGAAATTCCTGATCGACACCTGCGTCATTTCGGAACTCGTGAAAAAGTCGCCTTCAAGCGAGGTGACGCGGTGGCTGGAACAACAGGATGAACTCTCGTTGTATTTGAGCGTGATCACTTTCGGCGAATTGCATAAGGGTATTGGACAATTGCACGCTGGTCGCAAAAAGAGGGAATTGTATGAGTGGGTCGAAGGCCAGCTGAGCAGGCGATTTACAGGACGAATTCTGGACGTCGATAGGGACGTTGCCGTCCGATGGGGCGAGATCGCGGCAGCAGCCGGCAAAGTTGGGCGAACCGTACCCGTTCTGGACGGCCTGTTGGCGGCAACCGCCCTGACGTTCGGTCTGACGTTTGTCACCCGAAATACCGCCCACGTCCAGGAAACCGGTGTTCGTCTGCTCGATCCATGGGTAACGGGACTCCGGCAATAGGTCTCGACTCGAAGGGTTCACCCGCTGCGCTTCAGACGCCCGGTCCGCTTGGCGTACACCTCGGCCACGTGAAAGATCCACAATCCCAGCGGGACCATGATTATACCTGAAACCGTCAGAATGATGAGGTCGCCCTGTACATCGGCGACGCTCGCGTTGTCGAGCAGCGCCGTCCTGATGGATCGAAGCGCATAGGTTCCGGGCGAAAAGGTGGACAGCGGCCGCAGCCAGTCGGGGAGTACGGACACGTCGTAGTAGACGCCTGATATCAGCAGCACCAGCGTTCCGAAGATGTCAGTCGCCCGTGCACCTTTCTCCGGCGAAAGTAGCGGAAACACGGCGGCCATCAGCCCCATACCCAGGAACGAGAGACTGGCCGTGGCCAAAACGGCGACCGCCGTGGTCAGATTCGCGTCCGACAGGCTCAGATCGAAGAAAAAAACGGCTGAAACGAGGACGATGCCGGACCTGAGAAAACCGTATATGATCGCATATATGCATTGACCGGCGAGATGCGTCAGCCTGTATACCGGAGACATAAACGTATATTCGATGGTCCCTTCCCAGCGCTCCCAGGCGACGGCGTCTGCGACTTCGAAGAACAGAAGTCGCAGGAAGTTCCAAAGTACGGCGCCAACGATCAGGAAGAGAACCGCCTCCCTCACCTTCTCGGGGTCGTCTCCCCCCATATACACGCCGATCAACCCGATCGTCAACGCGTGTACCACGTTCCAGACAACAAAAATCAGTTCCCAGCTCGCGTATCGCCTCGCGAGATTGAAATTCCGCTCGATAAACGCGACCGACGCCTTGATCTCGGCGGTCAACGGGTTCATTCTCCGTCTCCTTCCGCCTCGCCTTCCAGATCGGCATGGGCAAGATCCATTCCCGTCATCTTGAAAAACACATCCTCCAGACTCCCCCCCACGCATCCGGCGCGGACCTTGAGCTCGTCGACCGTACCCATGGCGATGAATTTCCCATGATGGATGATCGAGACCCGGTTGCACACCCGTTCCGCCTCGTCCATGTCGTGCGTTGTCAAGAGAACGGTCGCTTCGTGGCGCTCTCGAATTCCCATCACGTAATCCTGCACCTGTCGTTTTGACACCGGGTCAAGTCCCGTCGTCGGCTCATCCATCAGCAGCAGAACCGGTGACGTCAAGAGCGCGCGGGCGACGGCCACCTTCTGCTGCATCCCGCGTGACAGGTCCTCCACCGGCTGGTCCACCCGGTCTGCGCCAAAGCCCAGTTCCGCAAGAATCGACCTGGCTCGTCGACGGCCTTCACGGACGGGAACGCCGTACAACCGGGCCGCGTAACTCAGATTTTCCCACGCCGACAGTTTTTTGAAGAATGCCGCATCGACGGACACCCTGTTAATGCAGCGCCTCACCCGCATCGCATCCCGTTCAACGTGCAGCCCGAATACATGGGCCTCGCCACTGTCCGGAAAGACGAGGGTCGAGAGGATCCGAATCAGCGTTGACTTACCTGAGCCATTCGGACCCAGAATCCCGAAGATCTCGCCTCGCTTCACCTCGAACCCGACCCGGTCGACGGCCAGGATCTCTCTGCGGCGCCGTCTGAATCGGTCCAGGAATCCGTTCGACCTGTTGGATTCGTTGTCGGGCACCCGGAAGACCTTGGTCAAATCCGTCGCCCGAACCGCTGGCGCGTCATAATCGATGTCCAACGCAGACTGCCCCTTCCCGGCGGCGACCGCCGCACCTGCCCCGATTCACCAGCACCCGCCGGGTCCCTGCCAGTATGTACCGGACTCGCAGACATCGCAAGCCAGGAACGAAAGCGGCCGAGGTGGACGAAGTCAGTAAACAAAAAGGGATGCGCGTTTGCGCATCCTGGTATGGACCCAAGTTACGTCGTCTGCAGCATCCGAACCGCTCCGATTCCGCCCTACGAAGCCAAATTCCCGGGATGGAACGGCCCATTCCCGCGGTGAACACCGGATGCGCCCCGTTGGCGACGCAACCCGGACATTCCGAAACGTACTTGCGGGCTCAGCATCCTTTCTGTCCATCGTAGGAATTCTGTTGCGTGACCTTTGTCGATACCGGCAATCCCGAATCCCGCCATCCGGCGACCTCCACCATGCCGGTTCCGGGATTGACCTTGCCGCCGAAGCCGCCGGCAACGTTCGCAACGTTCGAATACCCGGCCTTTTCCAACATCTCCGCCGCGTACTGTGAACGCACACCCGACTGGCAGCCGCAGTAGATCTGCGTCTCACGGTTCAGCACGCGCTCCGCCACGTCCTGAAAATCGGGATTGGGCATCATGCCGCCGGCAGGGCTCTGGAAGGCGACCGGAATATTGACGGCGCCTTCGGGGTGGCCCGCGGCGAATTCGGCTTCGGTACGCACGTCCAGGTATACCGCGCCGGCATCGGCGTCCAGCCCCGCCTTTGCATCTGAAGGCATTACCTGCTCTACTGCCATTGACGAAACCCCTCTTCCATTCTTCGATACGGGCGCCCGAGACGGGTCTTCGAATTCCGCCGTCCGGCCGTGCCGCTGACCCGGGGGTGACTTCACGGCCTCAATCACAGAGAAGCGCTCGTTGCACGGGTGCGAACATGGGTTACGACCATCAAATATACGCACCTGCACGCCACTTCGCAAGTCTTCTACCGTAAACTGTCATCGTCTCGGAGGTCCACCTGGATAATCTCGCATCCGGCGGCAAAATAAAGCGTGCGGTCTACGATCCGCAGGTGTTCTCCCTTATCTTCGATCCGGGGCACGAATTCAACGTGCCCGTCGCGGACTTCCAGTTGGCCGACCCCATCCTGCGCAGACGTCCAAAGCCGTCCGGTGGGCTCATCGCGAACCACCTCGCGACACCCCGGTGGCATCGGCCCCAGATCGCGCAGGTCGCCTTCCTGCGCATTCCACGCGTAGAATTGACCGCGCTGCGACGCCAGTACCTCCCCCGACGCCAGGACGACCAGCACCCTGGCAGCGCTCTCGCCGTCTTGAATGGCCTGAGAACGATCGACCGTCAGACTGTCCGTATCGAATGCCACGAGGCGGCCGGTGGTCTGAGTGGGCGGCGCGGAGTTTGCGTCCGCGAAGATTTCAGTTCCGCAGTAGACCCGGCGGCGGTTTGGATCGACCTGCACGGAGTTTACCTTCTGGTCGCGCACGAGATGGCGCCAGACCAGGATATCGCCGGTCTCTGGATCGATGCGGCTGAGCGCGCCGCCCAGATGCCCGTATTCGGGGCTGGTGGCCATCCACACGTACCGGCCGTCGTGCACCAGGCCCGTGGGTCTCATCTGGCCTTCATGCTGCGCGCTGGCCAGCACCCGCGGGTTGTCGGGCCAGTCCGGCTTTGCTTCGGGATCGAATGCAGTCACACTGGACGTCGTGTAGCTGCTCTGCAGAACCCGCCGGGTGATCGGTTCCCAGATGATCTGGTTGATCTGCCCGCCGCCCGGCGCCGCCCGGCCGCAGTCCTCGCCGTCTCCGGTTTCCATGTCGATGACCCAGAACCGCTGGTTGATGAACGGCGCGCCAACGATGATCTTTCTGTCCGGGACCGGGCACAAGGCATGCGCCGTCATGGGACCGGAGGATTCGAGGTCGATGCGGTCCGTCCGCCTCGCGCGTGTATCGTATCGAAGCGCCACGCCGGACAGGGTCACACCGCACACGTCGGCGTCGCCCCACGGATGTAACGTTACCGGTTCCCCACCCGACCACTCGGGCGCGGCGACCTCCCACACTTCAGCCGCTCGGTCCAGTACATGAAGGGCGTTGTCAGCAGCGTTGTGCGCATAAAGACGGCCGTCCACGACACAGGCCTTTCCTCCCGGACTCCCGCGTCCGGTACGCGGGATCCGCTGCGTTAATTCAAAGCCCGGATACGCCATGAAATGGAGTTCGCCGCCCACAAATGCCGCAAGCGTCTCGTCGTCCCAGAAAAAAGCGTCTGTCGTGGAACCCACGCCCCGGATGTTCGCAGGTGTGTGGGATTCCGCAGTCATCGTGTCCAGGTTCAGCATTACAAATCGTGCCTGCGGCACGTCGATGGCAAGAAGGACACGGCCGTCCGGCGCCTCCTTGACGTTGTGGCCATATAGCGCGGTCGGGTATTCCGTGTCGACGGGTCGGAAAACCTTCACCAGCCTGGACTCGCGCCAGTCGAACACCGCCACGTCGCCCGGGGATGCCTCCCAGACCGCGTACCGGTCCGTCACGCAGCCGCCCCACGTGATGGATTTCAATTCGCCGGTTACCAGGATTTCGAATCGATCGGCAAGAGGATCGTACCGGATCAGGTCACCGTTTCCGCAGCCCAGATAGAGGCAACCGTCTGCGGCGGTTCTCAACATGTAGGCGCCAGGTATTCCGTCCGGCAGAACACGAAAACCTTTTGATCCGGAGTCCGGATTCCAGAAGTAGATCCTGCCCCCCGAACTCCCTCCCCAGATGCTGCTGACCAGATGGTCGGCTCCTTGGAACGAGACCTGCGCCACCTCGGCATTGATGAAGGGCAGTCTGCTGTGCGGTATGGGGTAGCGTCTGACGGATGCCATGACCACTCCTGTTCTTAAGACTGCAATTGAGGTTTCCTGACAAAGTCTCCGCGGACGCTACATTGAAATCAAATCTTACATGAAGTAATTTACTGTACTGCAGTTCTCTACAACAAATATATCATGTTTTACTCGATATATCTCCGAACCTCGATCACCTTACCCAGGATCGAAAACGTCTCGCCGTCTTCGCGAGGAATGATGGATTCGAAGGCGTCGTTTTCAGGGTAAAGTTCAATGCGGCCGTTTTTCTCCCGGTATCTCTTGACTGTCGCCTCCTCGCCGACCATGGCAACGACGATGTCTCCCGGCCTGGCAGCCTGCTGACGTCGAACAATCACGGTATCGCCGTGCAGGATGCCCGCCCTGAGCATACTGTCTCCCTGAATCGTGAGGGCGAAGAGTTCCGCGCCGTCGTACCGGGTCTGCTGGACCGGGAGGTAGTCATCCGGATTCTGAATGGCCGCGGTCAGGTTCCCGGCCTGGACGCGGCCCAACATGGGTATCAGGTGAGAGGAATGCCCGCTGCCCATCTTCGGCAGACGGTGCGACCTCGCCTTTCCGGACTCCTTGACCAGTCTGCCCTCGAGTACAAGCGCTTCCAGATGCTGTCGGGCCGACTGCACCGCACGGAATCCGAACGCCTTCTGGACTTCGCGTGTGCTGGGCGGCGTGCCGTTGAGAATCCTCTCCCGTACAAACTCAAAGATCTTATCGCGCGTCTGTCCGGGCGGTGTGTAGGCCATATTTCAACCCTGAATTCATGCCGTGAAAATGTGTTTGTGATGAGATCTGTCTACGGACAAAAATAACAGACAAATATCTGTCTTGTCAAGCGGATTCTTGGCAACTGGATGTAATGAAAGAGCAAGAAATCACATGAATAGACAGGTTGAACAGGATTCAGGGCACTGTCGTCAGATTCGGGAAGATGGGTCTGCCCCGGTCTATTCGCCTGCGTCGACCGGCTTTGATCGCCGCATTGACGTGGTGAGCCTTTCCACGATCGCTGACCAGAGCCCCGGCAGGCCGCTTCCGCGCCGTGACACCCGGGTCGCGCCGTCGAGGTCGTCATCGTCGACGGTAGCATCTTCCGGAGTCATATCTTCCCCGCTATCGGATTCCGGTGCGTACAGCAATACGGTTGTGTTGTCCTGGTAAGGATCGCCGGCCGCTTCCACAGCATCCAGGAGTGAGCTGACCACGTCATGCTGTGGCGCATCGTTCATTTCACGCAATATGCGTGCGATCTTCTTCTCCTTCAGCGTCATCAATCCATCGCTGGCCAACAGTACACGGTCGCCCTTCCGCACCGCAACCGGCCGGGAGGAGACATCGATCAGGTGGATTTCTTCGCCCGTCACCGCGGACCGAAGGGCGTGCCGATTGGCGTCCATTTCCGCCTGTTTCGCGGTCATGCGCCCCACCTTAACCAGGTTTGCCAGCACAGGCGCCATGGAGTGATCCGCATTGAGGCGATGCAAGCAGCTGTCCTGGAACAACCACAGGGGAGAATCTCCCACGCTGATCCACTCCAGTCCGCGTTGAGACACCACGGCTGCGGCCACGGTGGCACCCATGCCGGCCAACTCCGGGTTCCTGCTCGTCGCATCCGCAATGGCATCGTTGGCCGCGTAGAGACAGGCGCGCAACCGGTCCGCGATCTGACCGTCCGTTCGGTTATACGTCTCGACGAACGCCTCAACAACCATTCGGCTGGCCGTTTCGCCGCTGACGTGCCCCCCCATCCCATCGGCGAGCAGCAACACGTCGGCGGCGCCGGGACCACCGCCCTCGATCAGGCCGTAGTCGTCCTCCTGGTAATCCCGGTCGCCGGTGATCTGCCCCGCGGCGAATCGTCCTTCCAGCCGGCTCATTGCGGTCCTCCGTGCCAGCGTACGAACACTGAGCGTTGACAGCTTTCTTTCAGAGCCTGAGAGCGCGGGCAACACGAAACCCGCTCAGGTTGCTCCGGTAACCGGCTGAGTTCCGGTAACGAAGCGCCGACCGGAGGAAGCCGGGACCGTTGAACCAGGAGCCTCCGCGCAACACCCGCTTCGAGCAATCGCCGGATTCCCGCGTCCCGCCATCGACCGGAGCTCCCGAATAACTCCCGTTCCAGCAGTCCGCCACCCATTCCCACACGTTCCCGAGCACGTCATGCAGCCCGAATTCATTCGAGACGTAGCTGCCTACCGGCGACGTACGATAAGCCTTATCGTCGCACGACGCAACCACCCACGAACTGTTATACTGCTGTGCCTCCTCGTCAGCGCCGTTCGCGTATCCACACTGGTCCTCGGACGATTCACCCCAATAACGCGCGGTCGCCGTGCCCGCGCGCGCCACGTATTCCCATTCCGACTCGCTCAACATCCGGTACGCATGTCCGGTCTCTTCCGACAGCCACTTTATATACTCCTGTGCATCAAGCCAACTTACATTGATTACCGGCCGGTTACCGCGACCCCATCCTTCGTCTTCAGGCTTGTATCCATTACATCCGCCGGCATTTGTGCATGCATCCCACTCAGCGAAAGTGACCTCATACAACCCTACGGCAAACCGGTAATCGATCCTCACCTCCTGAGGTGGACCCTCGTTTTCGTCCCGGTCCACCTCACTTACGGGCGAGCCCATGCGGTATGAACCGGACGGGACGATTACCATCTCCGGACACCGCGCGCAGTCGCGGAATACCCTGCCAACGGCCATGCGGCCGCCCGGCTCGGCCTCCTCACGCGATGCCGACAGACGCCCCTCCGTTTCGGATAACACGGACGCATCCGCGACAACGACCCGCAACGAATCCATGTATTCTTCAGCGATAGTGAAAGCGCCGGCCCGCAACGCAGCCTCGAATCTCTCCTTATATGCGGCTATCCGGGCCTGCCGGCCGCGCTCCGCCTCCTGTTCCAACTGCCGTCGCGCTCGTTCAGCGCTGCGCGCAGACGTCAGGCGAGCCCCGAGCCGTGCAAGGACCGGTGCATCGGGACGCACCTGTCTGATCCGTGAAACGAATCGCTGAGCCTTCCGGAACTCCTTCCTGGCCAGTGCGGCGTCGAATATTCTCTCATATCGACCAATTACACTTTCAAGCCCGGCCGACGCCGCGGGATGCCCCGGCGACAGCTCCAATACCGCCTGATACTTCTCCCACGCATTCGCGCCGGCGGGACTCGTCAGTCGGTCCGATGCCAGGTCCTCCCTTGCAGCGTTCAACAGGGCTGATATCCTTTCGTCAAGTTGACGCGCACTTTCCTCCTGCTCTGCGGTCCCGCTCTCACTCTCGATCTCGGGTTCCGCTTCAACTTTCACTGGCTGGTGCTGCGTCGGATGCACGTATTCGTGGATGAAATAAACGCCTGTCACCAGGAGAGCCAATATTGCCACCGCCCCGGCCACCAAGCTGCCGATCCGCTTCACCCGACTCAGCGGCATCTTGACACCCAGTCTGGCGAGCGGACCCTCCGGCAGGTCCAACGGCGGGTCAGGTTGTTCACCCTCCAGGGCTCCACGCCACACTTCCACGCTCTGCGGGCGTTCCCGTTCATCCACCCGCAACGCCCAGTCGATCGCCGACAGGAATTCACCGGTTGCCTGATTCCGGCAACGATCGACCGCCGGTTCCAGAGGATCTACCCGCACCCGATCCGTCGCATCGTACGGAACCTGACCCGTCAACGCGTGGTAACACACCGCACCAAGCGCATAGATATCCGTCCACGCGCCCTGGTTACCTCGCTTCGAATACTGTTCGATTGGCGCATAGCCCGGCGTGATGATCGACGTCACGGAACGGCTCTTCGCACCGATCGCCTGGCGCGCCGCCCCGAAATCCAGAAGCACCGGCGACCGGTCCTCGTCGCGAAGGACGATATTTCCCGGCTTGATGTCACGGTGCAGAAAATCGGCGCCATGCACCACCGCCAGGCCGCTAAGAATGGGATACAGGATCTCCTTGAGTTCAGCCTCCTTCAACGTCTTCTTGCGTTGAAGAAACTCCGCGAGGGTCATCCCTTCCGCGTATTCCATCACGATATACGCGGTGCCATGCGCCTCGAAGAAACGGTGTACCTTGACTATGTTGCGATGGTCAAACCGCGCAAGCGTGCGCGCCTCGTCCAGAAAACGATCCATCCCCCACTTGAAATTATCACGATAGTAGCTGGCTTTGGGTCCGACGCTGTTGTCTTGCGTTCGGGCGGCGATATCGTCCGGCAGGAACTCCTTGACGGCGACGTTCTTGTCGAGGTTGTGGTCAAAGCCCAGATACGTTATGCCGAATCCCCCTGTGCCGAGTACCTCTACCAATTCGTACTCCTGGAGCCGGTACTCCCGGGGCAGCGCGTTGAGGGGGTGTTGAGCTTCGTTCACGTTGTGTTCCTTGCGGTGGGTTCTGCTGCCGGACCAACCTGTCGCGGGCCGATCCGGTACGCGTGCGACCGGACTGGTATGCAGCGGCAGCCCGAATCAAACCGAATCTACAATATAATATCACACTTTCTTAAGGCAACCATTGGATTTCTACCGATTTTCGCGTACGATCGTCTCAGGAGATCACCCGGGGGTTGACCCTGCACGTGTATGCGTGATCCGGCAGAATTCGCTGGGGAAGCAAAAGACGTGCTGAGGATGGTGGTAGGACGCGATGGTAGAACACGATTGATTTGGGGCCACAAACAGACAAAGGGCCAAGTCGTAAGACATAGCCCCTGGACTTCAAAATGACGGACGTTCGATATCCACTACTCGATGATCCACGTGCCGAAGTTTTCGAATTCCACGCCACGGTTGTAACGAGTCTCCGACCACGTGCTGAATTCGAGTACGCCGGTCGTTGGACGACGGTGGGTCCACCGGTGCAGGTTTCCCTTGAGCCGGTCGCCCGGCTTCGGTGAGGCCATACCCAGCGTCCGCCAGGGAATGGCGAATTCAGCAGACCATGAATCCGCTTCCTTCCGGGTAGCGGTTCGATATTCCCCGGACCACGTGGAATCACGACCGTAGACCTCCCGTCCGGTGGCAATATCGCTTCCGTGTTCACTTAGTCCCGTCTCGGTCCGCGCGTCCCAGCGCGCATTCCCGAGATCCAGCCGGATATGAAAATAGGCCTTAATCCCCTCGTCGGCGGCCACGACCACCTCCACCTGATCGGCCCGACCGCCCAGATCGGTAAACATGGTCGGGTGGGTCTTATCCATCTCGGGTTCGTTACAGCGGAAAGCAACGTAGAGCGCCGTGTCATCGTACGTCATGAGCGCCTCGGTAACCGTCTCCAGTTCTTTCGCCCGTGCGGCAACGTAGTTGACGAAGTGTCCCGAGAACCCCGCCTCATTCCAGGCTTCGTCCGTAAAATCCCCATCGATGTCAGGCGCAGCGGCGCGCAGGCGGGGAACCCGCAACGTCTTCGGTTGAATCGGCCGTTCCTCTGCCCGTACCTTCCCCAGGTGGCCCTTGCGGGCAATCTCGTCCACGTCGAAACCCAGAGGCCTTCCCCGCGCGATTTTCTCCTTTGCAGACCTGAGGGCGCTTTCCAGATAGCCGGGCAGGTTTCGTCCGTTCCACCAGTCCATGCGTTCGCTGTAGAACCACACGTACCGGTCACTGCTCTTGAGCGCCCAGTAAACATTGTGTTCCACCCAACGCGCCCGTTCCTCCGGTGTGACGTAGGTCGCTTCGGTATGGGTGGCCATGGTGCCGCAAAGATAGTCCCCGTAAACGGCGTGCCCTGCCTGAACCTGCCGGCGGTATTTGCCGCGAAGCTCCGGGGGAATCAAAGCCTGGCCCGTCTGGTGGATGTTGTGGTAGGTCCGGAAATAATGCAGTTCGTTGTTGTTGTAATAAGAGTGCTCGTCCCCGTCCACGATTGTGGTTCCCGGGCCGGCGGCCTCGAGCATGCCCGTCATGAACGCGGGCAGGAGGCCATAGTAGTCGGACTTGAGAATGGCTTCCCTCCTGGACGGGTCGGTCTCCAGCGCGGCCTCCTGAAAACGACGCATCGACGTCCAGAAAAGGGTGAGAATCACCGGATCGGGGAATTCCTCCTGGATCCGGTCCATATACTGCGCGCCCCGTTTCCGCACGATCCGCTCGTACTCGGCGAAGCTCTTCTCGTCCCGGTGCTTCTGCCACTCATATTTCCACGCGCAATACGGCCGTCCCCAGTAAACGAACTCCGGATCGAAAGCGAGGCCCACGCAGCCTCCGACACGCGCGGCCTTCGCGCACCAGCCGATATTTCGCAGGAACGGGCTGTTCTCGCCCCAGAGCGAATCGTCGAACCAGTCCACGTTGTCGTCGCAGTGGAAGTAGATGAAATTGTCGGTGAATTTCCGCCACCGGATCCTTCCCATTGCTTCGATCTCCGCCTCGGCGTCCGCTTCGTCCAGGTCCACCATGTAGAACGTATGGCCGAAGGTCGGGCGGATAAAGATTCCGTCGAAAGGACGTTTCTCCATCTCGCGGATATGCTCCGCCACATAACTCGGCGGCCTAAGGTCCCACCCCATCTTGACCAGTTTTTTCGGAACCGTACCGCAGTATACACTTTGGGTCAACGTAACCAACAGCACGAATGTCAGTGAGCATACGATAACCGTCCACTGCGTCATTTCGCAACCCCTTGTCTGAGAAGCTGTCTTAAAACTCCCAGCGGTCTTCGCGCGGCTGCAAAAGCGTCGGTCGGCGTTGGTCAAACCCACCCGTCGCACGAGATCGAGGCTGCGCTTGCTCACCTCTCATAGCCGGATTTGTCCGCCTTGACCGCCGCTTTTTCGCTCGCGCTCGGGAACTCACTGGTAATTTTAAAACAGCTTCTGAGCTTCCCTGCGTGCATTGAAAAACCCGTGGGTATGGGGAACTGCCGGGAAAGACGGACCTCGAAACCTAAATCGTTGCATTCGTTTTTGCAGAACCGAAATCAGCAAGCGACGACGCGCTGTTTTTTCAATATATACGCAGATATTCACGAAACAAGGGTTTACGCCAGATCGGCATAAACCCTTGAAATAGTGGTCGGGGCGCCCGGATTCGAACCGGGGGCCTCCTGCTCCCGAAGCAGGCGCTCTACCGGACTGAGCCACGCCCCGAAGTCGACTCCTAAAATACAAGAAACCGTACCGCTTGCAAGGAAATTATCCGAGTCGACAAGCGACGGCATTTGGCCCGGAAGTCGTCGACCCCAACAACCACCCGTGCAACCAAGAGGGCTGCGGCTGCATTTCAACGGCGGAAATCCGACATGCGGTCCAGCACGACCACCAACGCAAAACCCGTAACGGCCATACCAACAGCCGCGGCAAATTCGCCGTCAATCGTCCCGGGCAGCACGTTAATCTGCACCAATGGCGCTTCAACCCCGCCCGGCGGCAATACGTCCTCCTTCCAGGGCCAGATCTTCCGCAGGGAACCAGCCATGAGTCCTGTCAATGTTGCAACGGTAACGTCATGGTACCGTTTGAAGATGAATGCCAGAACCCTTGCAAAGCTGAGAATCCCGACGGCAGCGCCCGACCCGAAAACAAAAATTGTAAAAAGGTCCCGGTCGTTCAATGCCGCCAGGAGATACTCGTACTTGCCGAGCAGAACCAGAATGAAGGAACCGGAGATGCCCGGCAGAATCATCGCCGAAATGGCAACAATGCCACAGATGAAAAGGAACCAGGGCGAATCCGGCGTCTTGACCGGTACGAGGCCGACGACAACATAGAAAAGCAACCCGGAAACCACCGCGGCGATCCAGGTCGGTCCGCGCCAGGCGACCACGCGCTTCCGCACGACCAGGACGGACGCCGCAACCAGTCCGAAGAAAAACGCCCAGATCAAGTCCGGTTGATGCTGGAGCATCCACTGAATTCCGTGCGCCAGAGTTACCACAGCCAGCAGAATGCCGGCGAGTACCGCGCCCAGAAAACGCCATTGAACCCTGTTCAGCGCTTCCCCGAATCTAAACTCAAGAAGCAATACGGCAAATCGGCGATCCACGGAACGGATGGAATAAATCAACTCCTCGTAGATTCCCGTAACGAATGCGATCGTGCCCCCCGATACACCGGGAACCACGTCCGCCGCACCCATACAGACCCCGCGCAGGCCGAGAGTCACATAGTTCCTCCAGCTTCGATACGGGAACGTCGTTCGTATCCCTCCCACGGTTTCCTCGCCTCCTGGAAATCGACGTTGCAACCTTAAGAAGCTGTCTTAAAATTCCCAGCGGTCTTCGCGCGGCTGCAAAAGCGCCGGTCGGCGTTGGCCAAACCCACCCAAGAGTGGCGAGGGGCGCGCAGCCACGATACATTGGATATGGGTGGATTTTCCCGCCTTGACCGCCACTTTTTCGCTCGCGCTCGGGAACTCACCGGTAATTTTAAAACAGCTTCTAAGGCAATTTGCAGATTCAAGTCCTGAACGTCCGGTGGATGCCTGAACCCGGTACGTGCAAACAGGTGCAATGACCCGAAAAACAGGGACTCGCGATCCACATCGCAAGTCCCTGTCTGTATGGTCGGAGCGACTGGATTTGAACCAGCGACCCCTATCACCCCAAGATAGTGCGCTACCGGGCTGCGCCACGCTCCGATCTCATTTCGTTCGACGAGAATCTAAAGGGTCTTGCCATCGCCGTCAAGTGATAATGTAATGTGTGAAGAACCTCCTGGTCCTGGTCGCCTCCGCGCGGGTACGTGTCGAACCTGATTCGCACCAACGTTCGAGAACTCCCTATTCGGTCTTGTAGTACAGAGAGTTATAGTAACGTTCGGCGATGACCTTGCACAGGATATTGACAACGGCCGCGCCTGGGATCGCGATGAGCATTCCGACAAAACCCCAGAAATGGGCGCCCACAACCAGCGCAAACATGACCCAGACCGGGTGCAGACCGACGCGCTGACCCACGACGCGGGGAGACAGAAAATTGCCCTCGATACTTTGAACGACTACGAACACGCCAATGACCTTGAGCAGGCTGCCGGCCGGATCCGTATCCAGTAACGCGACCAGGCACGCGACGCTGGATGCGACCGCGATTCCTATATATGGAATCAGGTTGAAGAGCCCGGCCATCAGTCCCAGCAGGACCGCATATCGGATCCCGAACAGCATGAGGCCGGTGGCGGTGAACACCGCAATAAAGCTGCAGACCAGCATCTGCCCGCGAAGGTATTGCCCCAGGATTTCGTCCACCCGCACCAGGAATTCTCCGATGGACGCTGCGTGCCGCCGCGGAAGAACCCGAGCGACGGTCCTGACAATGCGGTCGTAATCCTTGATCATATAAAAGGTCACGAAGGGGATCATCAGGAACTCCAGGAGCGTTGCCAACCCGGAGCCCAACCCCTTCAGGGCCGCGGTTGCCTGTTCGGCGAAGAGTTCGCCGAGCTTCGGCAGCCGCTCCAGCAGTAGCTGTTGTATCTGACCCCTCGGCAGGTTCACGCCGATCGACTGCAGGTAGTTGAATATCTGATCGTAGAACTGCTTGAGCATCGCCGCATAGACGGGAATGCGCCGGCTGAAATCGAGAATTTCCTGCGTGACCAGAGGAATGACCACGATGCCGATGCCTGACAATGCCCCCAGTATGACGACCACGATCAGGGCGATGGCGATCGTGCGCGACATCCAGCGTTCCATTAGTCCCACCAGCGGCGACAGCAGGTAGGCCAACACGAACGACGTTACAAACGGCCACAACAGCCCTGCCATATCTCCCATCAGCCAGGCGCCGAACAGCAGGACAACCACAACCGCCACGCCGGCTTCGAACCTGATCCCCTTCCGGACCATGACAAGAGTGGCCAGCAGCGTGAGGCCAATCAGGAAGGGAGAGAGATCCTGATGAAGCACATAGAGGAAGCCCACCAGAAACAGCAGAATCGCCATGCGAAAAAACGGCCTGTCGCCGGACCACCTGCCGGAGTCCGGATCGGACGGTCGGCGGCCCCCGCTCCCATCCGGATTGTCCACGCTACGCGCCTGTTTTGTACGTGATTCCGTATCCATGCGGAAATCCGTTGTCAATCACTGTTCCGCTCGTGACCGCGATTCGTCATCCGGAAGGACCAGAAACGTCTCCGTCTGGATGTCTACGTTGAAGATACGAAGGTATCGGCTGTGACGAAGTCCTCCCACCTCTCCGATCAACTCAAGGACACCGTCACCGTCGATATCCAGAAACCCCAGACGGTCTCCGAAACCGTCTGCGAAATACCATTCCATGATCAGAGTTTCCAGGTCGACGACCACACCCGTATTCAATACGACCTCCAGGCCGTAGTCATCGTCGAAATCCGCGATCACCATACTCTGGGCGTGAATCGATTCTTTCGGTATCACGTCGCTGATACCCTGTTCGAACAACTCCAGACAGTCGTACACATGGATGTGCATCTCGCTATGACCCAGACTCTTGACCAGATAGACGAGTTCCAGTTGAGGATCATCGTCCACATTTGCAATTGCCATGTGGGTGATATCTTCCTGGATCTGCCAGATGAAACTGTAGTCTTCCACACTATATAGCACGATACGCGTAAACGTGTAGGCGATAATCTCGAATTCCCCGTCGGCATCGACGTCTTCCACGAAGACGCCCAGTATGGCGGATCCCAAAGGTTCACTCTTCCACTCCTCGTAACCGCGCCCGTCGACGTATCTGACAACGTGCAGACTTCCTTCCCCGTCTCCGTAAACAACCCGCGGGTTTTCCTCGTCGCCCGGCGGAAGAATACGAATCTGAGGCAATTCATCGATACTTCCACCCCAGCGGATGTGCCGGCTGTCGCGTAGACCATACCAGTCGGCGTTTCCGGCCTGGACCTGCACCATTGCCGTTATCCAGAACAGCACGCCAATCCAGACGTTGCGTTTCATGCCTATCGGTCCTTGAGTTCGGTCAGAATCGAATAGATCTCGGTATTCGCCCGAATGGCTTCTTCACCGTCGGGAACGGTACGCTGGTGACACGCCAGACACACCTCCCTGAGTTCGAGTTTATGGCAACTCGTACACTCGTTCACATTTCCGTACGGCGCAAAGTAAGGCGCCTCCCGCAGATGATAGGCCTCCTCGTCGATGCGTCCACCGGGGTTTTGGTGGCCGACGGTGCTTGTTACACCCTCTCTCTCGTGGCAGTCCTGGCAGAACGCCCTGAGTTTGTGGCACGAGGCGCAGTCCGCAATCCTTCCCGAGCCCTCAGTTCCGTGGTTTCCTCGAAAATCCGAGGTGATTGAAATCACCCTGATGTGTCGTTCCGGACGCAAGCTGGCGTATTCTCCTATCAGATCCGGGGTGCCGTCGTAATTCACGTCCATGTACCCCATTCGGTCACAGCCGCCGAAGTGCCATTCGAAATCGAGGGTTCTTGCATCGATGACCACGCCGGTATTGATGGCGATTTCAAGCGCCGCGTCTTCGTCCAGGTTCGCGACCACGATGCTTTCCCCGATCAGCGTCTGCTCGCCCCGCCTCTCCTCCGCCAGATGCCTTCCGTCGTAGACAAACAACCGCGAGTCTCGCTCACCCGATGCGTCCTGTGCTTCGCCAAGGAAGATCAACTCAAGTTGTGGGTCGCCATCCAGATTCTCGATCGCCATCGTCGAGATCGTCGCGTACTCGTCGTCTTTGCTGCGCCAGATCAACTCGTACGAATCCGAATTGTAAATCACGATGTCGCCCCAATGCGAATACGCGACGATCTCGAGGACATCGTCCGCATTGACATCGGCCACGAAAACCTGAGCAACGGACGACTTCAGGGACTGGCTGACCCATACCTCCCGGGAACGCCCCTCGCTGAGTTCGAGAACGTGCAGTAGTCCCTGCCGGTCTCCGTAGACCAGACGTCTAACCGAGTCAGCCGCGGCGGGAATGGTCCTGATGGTGCGCATTTCGCCCAGGGCGCCGCCGAAGGACACATCCTTTCGCCTTGCCCATCGGAACCATTCCAGGTCGCCCGCGTGCGCCAGGGTCAATCCCGCGAACAGGCATGCCAGCACCCGGAAACCGTTTCGGGCAATCACCTCCCGCACCCCTTACCTCCGCTCAGAACAGACTCACGTCAACATTCAGATAGCGTTTAGGGTCTTCTTTGATGTCCTCGATAAGACTGTCAACAGAGGCAAGCGTACGCCGCATATCCAGATACAGCGTTTCGTCGTGAACGAGACGGCCCAGAGTACCTTCGCCGCGGCGCAGTTTACCGCCAACCTCGTTCAGGTCCGACAGTGACCTCTCGAAGGATTCCAGCGCCGTCTCGAACGTTCGCGCCATCCCGTCCAGCCTTGCGGTCGCACGCCGCATGTTCCCGACGACCCGGCGCACTTCGGGCCGATTCTCGCCGAGAATGTCCCGCGCGTCGCGGGCGGCCAGGGCCGCGGTGTCCAGCAGGGCCTTTAGGGTCTCTCGGTTCTCCGCGACTGCCTGCTTCAAAAGCGCGGCGGTACTGTCCATATTCGCGAGCAGGGCTTCGTAATGGTCCAGATTCCTGTCGGCAAGGACCGCTTCCAGGCGCTGCGCAAGCACACCGGCATGTTCCGCCATCTCTTCTATACCGCCTTCCGACGATCCTCGAAGCGTATCGTGGTCGGCGTACACCCGGTCGGATTCCGTTCCCACCTGAACGTCGATCATCTTGCCACCCAGCAACCCCTCGGCCTGCAACAATACCTTCGAGTCGCGGGGCAGATTTCGAAATTCAGCGAAGCCGATGCTGACGAGCGGCAATCCGTGCGTCAGTCCGATGTCGAGGACCTTGCCGGCCCATACCCCCCGGATGAATACCGGATCGCCAGGCTGCAACCCGGGTACACTTTCGAAAAAGACGTGCAGCTGATAGCCACCGGCCGCGCCCGCGTAGTTTTCCGACAGCCACGTCGCACCCAGTACGGCTATTGCGATCGCCAGGAATATGACCGCCCCCAGAAACAACTGCTTTTCTCGACTGATCATTTGTCACCTGCTTCAGATTTTTCCCTGAACGAACAGGTCGTAAACATCGTTTCCGCTCCTCTCGATCTCCTCGGGCGTCCCTTGAATGGCGGTTTTTCCGTTGTAGAGTAGGGCAAGCCTGTCTGAAATCCTGCGGGCAAGCGGCAGATCGTGGGTAACCACAACCGAGGTTACGTCCAGCTCACTCTGAAGTTTCAGTATGTAATCGCCAACCACTGCGGCTGTTCCCGGATCCAGGCCGGTTGTCGGCTCGTCGTAGAGGATGAAATCAGGCGACATGGCAATTGCCCTGGCCAGTGCGGCGCGCTTCCGCATGCCGCCGGACAGTTCGACGGGCATCGTCAGCTCCGCTCCCGAAAGCCGAACCGCCTCGAGGCATACGCCGACCCGCTCATCGATTTCTCTTTCTGACATCGGGGTATGCATCCTCAGTCCGAACGCCACGTTCTCCTTTACGTTCATCGAATCGAACAGAGCCGACGACTGAAACAGAACGCCGATTCGCTTACGCAGTTCCTTCAGGTCTTTCTTCCGGATGGAACTCATATCGTGACCGACGACCGTCACCCGCCCCCGGTCGGCCTGTTCGATCCCGATAATATGTTTCAGCGTCACGCTCTTGCCGCATCCGCTGGGCCCCAGAATGGTGGTGACTTCACCCCATCGGACTTCCAGGTCCATTCCTTTGAGGACTTCCAGTTCATCGAATCGCTTGTGTACCGCTTCGAAACGGATGGCAACGCCGTTATCGGCCATTTCTCATCCCATTCATCAAAAACGAACGACGGGTGAACACATCTCCGAACTGAAGAACACAACCCGTATCAATACAGCAACGTCTTGGTCAGGAAGTAGTCGAGAATCAGGATTGATGCAGCCGAAATCACCACCGCCGCCGTCGCCGCGCGGCCCACCCCCTGCGCCCCGCCAGTTGCCGACAATCCGGCATAAGAGCCGTAAAAGGTGATCATGCCGCCGTAAACCACGGACTTGATCAGGCACACCACAAGATCGTACGAACTCCAGTCCAGTTTCATGCCCTTCACGAAATCGGCAACCGTGATATCCATCAGATGGATGGACATCATGTAGCCTGCGGAGATCGACGTGCAGGCGGAGAATACGACCAGCACGGGGATCATCACGATACCCGCGAGAACCCGCGGCATCAGGAGGTAGCCTACCGGATCCACGGCCAGCGAAACCAGCGCATCCACCTGCTCGGAAACCTTCATCGTGCCCACCTCGGACGCGATGCCCGCGCCTACCTGGCCCGCCAGTACCAGCCCCATGAGAATCGGCGCCAGTTCCAGAAGCACCGAGCGAACCACGATGCTGCCGACCATGTAGTCTGGTACGTAGTCCTCCATCTGGTAGGCCATCATCGTGGATACTGCCATTCCGCTGAAAGCTGAAACAAGGACAACGAGAGACAGTGAATTCACGCCAACGGAGTAACATTGTTCGATGATCTGGCGTCTGTAGAAATAGACGTTTGGCAGTTCGCCGAGAAACCGCCGAAAATACCCGTACATCGAAAACGTAAGCAATAGAAACCGGGCAGTCTTCATGCCCACGAATTCCAGCAGACGCCTCACGGGACAATTCCTGAAATGGATTGGCCAACTTTTGCAGCCGTGCACGCCGTCCCGCGGATCAGGCGGAGCAACGAGATCGAACAGTCGTTTCCTGCGTGCCGCAAGCTGCGAATTTCCACCTCAATTTAACCATCAAATGCCATTGGATCAATGACTTTATACTTTTCCCGCATCGCAGGATCCGAGGCTGAAGCAACCCGCCTCGGGGGCTCAGACGAATGCAAGAAAAATGCGGGCAAGGGTGAGCCCCTGCCCGCACGGTCCGGCGTCGCTGCCGATCCGGAATCAGACCTGATCCTGCCAGGACTCTTCGGCGCGTACGCGCTGTTTGAAATATCGCCGCAGTTTGCCCAGGGCACGATTCCGGATCTGCCGTACACGTTCACGCGTGACACCCAGTTCCCCGCCGATTTCTCCGAGCGTCCTCCGATCACCGCCCTCCAGGCCGAAGTAGGAGCGGATGACGTTTGCCTCCCTCGTATCGAGACTTCCCGCAAGGGAGGCGTTGATCAACTCGGTGCGGTCTCTTTCCAGGACCTCCAGATCAGGGTGGGCTTCGTCGCAGTCAAGTACCTGCAGCAATGTCTTTTCTCCTTCGGCGTCGATCGGAGATTCCAGAGAGAGGTCCGACCGCGCGCATCGAAGCGCGCGTTCAGCCCGCTTCCGACTGATCTTCATATCGGTGGCCACCTCTTCGACCGTTGGCACCCGTCCCAATTCCTGGGTCATCTGGCCCCACCTTCGGGCCATGCGATCCATGTCCTCCTGCCGATTCGCAGGCATGGACACTGCCGACGTACGTTTGAGCGCATTCAATATCGCCTGGCGAATCCACCAGACGGCATAGCTTATGAACTTGTATCCCCGGGTTTCGTCAAACCGGTTCAGGGCTTCCATCAACCCCATGTTGCCTTCGGCGATCAGGTCCGAGAGCGGCACGCCGCGGCCCTGGTATTCGAGGGCAACGCTCACGACAAAACGCAAATTGGAGGTGACGAGCCGTTCGATCGCCTTTTGGTCGCCCTTCCGGGCCCGGGCGAGCGTTTCCGTCTCCTCTTTGCGCGTCATCGGGGGATACCGGCGCAGTTCCTTCAGGTATCGCTGTACGGATGCGTCATGAGGCAGACGCTTCTTTGTCGGTTCCTGGAAGTCCAAAGCTGGCTTCAACCCCCTTGCGACTGCGAATCCGCCGTCCAGATCCGCCGGCGTTTCCGGAACGGATGTGGATCGACGTACGATTGGAACGATCTGGACGCGCGAAAGTTCCACTTTCTTCGGATCCCGGACACGAGTCGCGGAATCTCCGGCGCAAGTCCCGGTAACGTATTCCCGGGACGTTATCCCGGATTGCCCGAACGCGGATAAAAAAGAAAGAGGCGAGCCGTCGATTTCTCGACGGCTCGCCTTGAAATGGCATGGTGGGACATACAGGATTCGAACCTGTGACCTCTGGTTCCGGAGACCAGCGCTCTATCCAGACTGAGCTAATGCCCCTCTGGACCCTTGAAAACGGTCAGGATTTCTTGTGGCGGTCTCTTCTGCGACGCTTCTTGCGCTTGTGAGTCGCGATCTTGTGGCGCTTTCGTTTTCTTCCGCAGGGCAATTAATGCTCCTTCTTGTAAGACTGATATTGGTGCGTCACGGGTTCAGGCCGCCTGCTCGTCCGTGAGACCAGCCCGCAATTCCCTGGAAGGCTTGAAAACCGGTGCGGGGCGTTCGGGAATTTCAACAACGTCGCCGGTTTTGGGATTGCGCCCTATCCGGGGCGCCCGGGTCACGACCTTGAACGTCCCGAACCCTCGAATTTCGATGTGTTCGCCGTGTTTCAATGCCGCAACGACCGAGTCGAGGAAACCCTCCACGACAGCCGCCGTATCGGATTTCGGCAACCCCGTGGCCTCTGCAATCTGATTGACGATATCGGCTTTGGTCACCGAAACCCCTTTCGAGACTGGCCAATGGCTCTACGAAAAACACACCTGTCTAGTTAATTTGGACAAACGAAAAGGATATACAAATGGAATCGCTTTGTCAACAAAAATCAGCCTACTGCCGGGCGCCGCCGATGTATTGCAGTTTGTGAAGCCGGTGATATACGCCCTTTGCGGCCAACAGGGCTTCGTGGGTACCCGTTTCCCGGATTTCACCCCTGTGAATCACAAGAATCCGGTTCGCGCGCCGAACCGTTGAAATGCGATGCGCGATCACGATCGACGTCCTCGACCGCATCAGTCTTCCCACGGCATCCTGAATCCAGGCCTCCGTTTCGGTGTCGATGCTGGATGTGGCTTCGTCCAGGACGAGAACATCCGGGTCAAACGCGATAGCCCGTGCAAAGGCCAGCAACTGCCTCTGACCGCCGGAAAGGGTGCCGCCCATTTCGGTGACGGCATGCCCGTATCCCCCGGGGAGTCGACTGATAAAGCGGTCCGCGTTGACGTCCCTTGCGGCCTGTTCGACGCTCTGTTCCGAGATCTCGCGGTTTCTCAATCGGATATTCGCCCCGATATCCCCTGAAAAGAGGAAGACATCCTGCTGGACGACGCCAACGCGTCGCCTCAACACCTCCACGTCCCACTCCCTTATGTCGACGCCGTCAATTCGGATGCGTCCGCGTTGAATGTCATAAAACCTGCATAGAAGGTTGATAATGGTCGTCTTACCGGAACCGGTCGCGCCGACGATAGCCAGGCGTTCTCCCGGTTTCACCACGAACGAAACGTCTTTCAGTACCCAGTCGGCGTCGTTGTATGCGAACCAGACGTCTGAAAACTCGATCTCGCCCCGGATCTTCTTCGGCCCCGACTTGTCCAGGCCCGGCTCCGGCCGGGTATCCAGAAGTTCAAATATCCGCTCCGACGACGCCATCGCCGACTGGAGAATCGCGTATCGTTCGGCAACGTCCAGTATGGGCCAGAAGAACCGGGGAATGTACTGCAGCATGGCGACCAGCGCGCCCCACTCGATCTGCGCCCGGATTACATCGCTGCTGCCCTGCCAGATAACAAGCGCCGTGGCAACGGAACCCAGCAATTGCATGATCGGAAAATAGAGCGAATAGTACAGCGTGGACTCCAGATTCGCATTCAGGTACCGGCCGTTGATTCGGTCGAATCGATCCGCATGGCGGCCTTCCCGACCAAAAAGCTGCACCACCGACATACCCGTGATGTTTTCCTGCAAGTAAGCGTTCAGGCGCGCCAACCGGCTGCGCGCGAGGCGAAATGCCCGCAACATGCGGCCTTGAAACCAGAATGTCACCCCGAACATCACGGGCACCGTAGCGCAGACCAGCAGCGCAAGTGACGCGTCCATGTAGAACATGTACGCCATAATCGCGATCAGCGTGAATATATCGCTGAAAACGGCAACGACCCCGTCCGTAAACAACTCGTTGAGCGCGTCCACGTCGTTGGTGTTTCGGGTCATCAGGCGTCCGATCGGGGTGCGGTCGAAGAATCGTATGGGCAACCGCTGCAGGTGCCCGAATATAGCCTTTCGGATGTCGTACATCACCCACTGCCCGACCATCTGTGTCACCATCCTCTGGGCCACGTCGGCCAGGAACTGAAACACAAGCAGCCCCACAAATACCAGGACGATCCTGTTCAAACCCGCCAGGTCTCCCGGCAGGATGTGGTCGTCCACTGCGATCTTGCTCAGGTAGGGGCCCGCCTGCCTGGCCGCCGACGTCAGCAGAATCAGCAGGAATGCGACAATGACCCAGGTCGTGTAGGGCTTGAGATAACCCAGAAGACGCCACATCAGCCGGGCATCGAACGGCTTCCGGGTAGTTTCCTCTTCGTGCATATCGCGGATTGAGTCGGGCATTCAGGTCTATCGTACAAGAACTGGGGTGGAACGAGACGGTTCAGATCTCATCCAGTTCTCGGGTCAACTGCTGTCGGCGGTGCATGGCGGCATAGATTCCGCCGTGGCTGATCAGGGCGTCGTGGGTGCCGCGTTCGGCAATGGCCCCTGCATCCAGTACCACGATCTGATCCGCATGCTGAACGGTTGAAATGCGGTGGGCAATCAATATCGTGGTACTGGACTTCATCGTGTCACGGAGGCGATTCAATATCCTCTCTTCGGTCTGGGTATCGACGCTGGCGAGGGCATCATCCAGGATGAGAATCTCAGGCCGACGGATCACCGCCCGGGCCAACGCCGTACGCTGCTTCTGGCCTCCCGAAAGCGTGACGCCGCGTTCTCCTATTACGGTTTCGATCCCGTCAGGGAAACCCGCAAGATCGCCCGAAAGGCCGGCAACCTCGCCCGCCCGACGTACATCGGTCTCGGTCGCCTCGTCGCTCCCGAGGCAGATATTCTCCCGAAGCGAGTCCGAGAAGAGGAAGGTATCCTGCGGAACAAAACCGATGCAGGCGCGAAGTGTGGCCAGGGGGATCTCTTCCACCGGAATGCCGTCGATCAGCACGGCGCCCGCAGGCGCCTGGATCAGCCTCGGAATCAGTCGAGCCAGCGTGGTTTTTCCGGAACCCACGCGTCCAACGAGTGCCAGGGTGCTGCCCCTGGGTATATGCAGGTCGATGTCTTTCAGCACCGGGACGCCGTTGTACGAAAAGGTCAGATTTCGGAACTCGATCTCACCATCGAGCGTTTCGACAGCCCTGGTCTGCGCCGAATCCTGAATTTCGGGCGTTGCCGCAAGGATCTCCTCAATACGCTTCATGGACGCCAGTCCTCGCTGGTACCGGTCGATCATCCAACCCAGGGTAATCATCGGAAAGATAAGCTTGGTCAGATAGGCGTTGAATGCCACGAAATCGCCGAGGGTCAGGCGCCCGGCGATCACGTGTGCCCCACCGATCCACAGAATGACCGCCAGCGACGCGCCGCTGATCAGAAAGGTCAACGGAAAAAGAAGACTCTGAATACGTATCAGACTGCGGTTCTTCACCAGGTAGTCGCGGCTCAGTTCGTCGAACGCATCCATCTCCGCGCGGCCCTGGGCGAATGCCTTGACCACCCGGATGCCGGACAGGTTCTCCTGGACGCGGGCGCTGATTCGCGAAAACTGTTCCTGAACGGACCGAAATCCGTGATGGACCCTGCCGGCCAACCGGTTCATGACCAGGGCCATCACGGGCATCGGCACCACCGCGAGAATCGCCAGCTTCCAGTCGATCCAGCACATCACCAGCATGCTGAGGGAAAGACCCAGAACCGCGCCAAATAACATGCGTACGCCGAATCCGAGAAACATCCGGACGGCGTTCATGTCGTTGGTCGCCCGGGAGATCAGATCTCCCGTCGGCGTCCGATGGAAGTAGCTCAGAGACAGCCTCAACAAAGCCTTGAAATAGTCCCGTCGAATATCATACTCGACGAATCGCGAGACGCTGTTCAGGCACCAGCGCATCCCCATTTCCAGACCCATCTGGGCGAGTGCAAGACCGACGATCAACAGTACCCAGAATACAACCTGCTCGCCGATGCCACCCCCGAGGAGGTCGACTCCGTCATCCAGCCCTTCCTTTACCAGATCGACCGCCTCCCTTAATGCAAGGGGAATCGCGCTTGACGCCAGCTGACCGATCGACAGCAGCAGCAGACCCGCAAGGATACGGTTCCTGTAGGGTTTCAGATGCGTCCAGAAGGGTCTGAAGGGATTGAGCGTCATCGGCCAATCCTGTTTCTCATGAAACGACAGACGGGCTGCTAAAGGTCGGCGTGCCACCGATATATGTCCAGGTCGACTTTACCGTTTACGAAAGTTACACCTTCGGCCTCGAGGAGCCGTTCCTGGACCAGGTGCGCCTTCGCGGCACCGGTGCGAATGGACACGGTCCCGCGCGCGTTAATCACCCGATGCCACGGGCACCGCGTGCCTGCCGGCAATGCCTTGAGCGCCTGCCCCACCTGCCTCGGACCCACCCCCGCAATCCCTGCGATCTGGCCGTACGTGGCCACGGTCCCTTCGGGAATCCTCGCGACCACCCGATAGATCTTTCGAAACGCGCGCTCAAATTCCGGCATTTCGTACGCGATCCGTGCGCAAATGACGAATCCCCAGGTTCGATCCGCGGGACGGAAGCAGGCGGCTTACCGTTGCCGTCCGATGTTTTTCTGCAGCCAATCTTCCAGATATCGTGAGGGGTCCGTCTGAGACTCGCATTCCCTGAAGATCCGGACGGCTGCCTCGAGATCCCCGCCGACCGCCCGGTACACGTTTTCGAAGACGTCGACCTTTTCGTGGTAGGTTCGATAGGCCATCATCACGGCGTTGTTCAATCGCCGCCGGGGAAAGCGGGAATACGCGCCGGTCTTCAGATCCAGCCGGTGAAAGCGGCGCTTCGCCCGTTCGAAGATGATCTCTCGCTCCTTCAGCTTCTCACCGTACGAGCGTTCCGACCCGTAAAGCGCCTGGAGCTCTTCCGCGACGTCGCGCATGAATCGCTTGAACGTCCGTTCGTCGGACCGTCTGTCCAGCATGTCCGTCACGACCGCTGCCTCCGGTCCGTGACGCTCCCGCATGAACAGCAAGGCGCCGGCCTCTCCCACAAAGGTCGCCAGGCTCTCATTGAAGGAGACCCGGCCCGGAATCCATACCGTCGCGTGCGCCAACTCGTGGATGACGAGTTCGGCCAGGTCGCCTTCACGATAGCGCAGCATCGTACTCAGGATTGGATCCTCAAACCAGCCCAGCGTGCTGTAAGCGCCGACGGGGCGCAATAACGTATCGAAATCCTGCGCTTCCAGTCGATACCGATCCCTCTTCGCCCGGTCCAGATCAAAATAACCCCGGTAGGGAAACCGTCCCACTACCGGGTACGTCCATTGAACGGGCTCGATCCGGTCCCGTGGCGACGCGGTCAGCTGCCACGAAACCGGTCCTTCACCGATATCGATGTACGAAGTGTAATTGCGGGATTGGGAAAGTCCGATCCGAAATTCCGCGAACCGTCGCACCTCCTGGATGAATTCGAGCCGTTCCCGGACCCCCGGATCCAGGCGCCGGTTCGCAAGCATATTCGAGACGGGCCGCCGGTTCCAGAGCAATCGCGCCTGGCCGCGAACAAGGTGCCAATAATATCCAAGTTCCAGGTTCAATCCGCACATCAGGGGAAGAACAGCGATCATGGCCGAGCGGGTCGAGCTCATCTCGACCGTTCCGCATCCATAAAATAGTAACAGACGATGTGCTGCAGAACCAGGTGGATGTCCTCAACCCTCCCCATGTGGTCCGAATCCACCACGATGCAGCGACGCACCAGATCCTTCAGCTTTCCGCCGCCGAATCCGGCAAAACCGACCGTATGGCAGCCCCTCCCATTTGCAAAGCGCACGGCCCGCAGGACGTTTTCTGAATTCCCGCTCCCGCTGATAGCCAGCAATACGTCCCCACGTTCCGCGAAGTTTTTCAGCTGCTCGACAAACACGTCCTCGTAACTCAGGTCGTTGCTCAATGCCGTCATCCACTCGACGTTGTCGGTCAGCGGAATCACCTTGAAGCGGATCTCCCTGCCCAGCGACGCCCCCTTTCCCAAATCGTTCACGAAGTGAGAGGCCGTACTGGCGCTACCTCCGTTTCCTATGGCGAAAATCCGCCTTCCGGAATCCCTGGCTTTCCGCATAAGCGCTATGACGGACGCGATGTCCGCGGGATTCAACGAGGCCAGGAGCCTTTCGCTTTCACGGATGTATCTCGCGGCGAAGGTTTCGATGGACTCCATGGGATTCCCCAGTGTCTTGTCGTGATCTCATGCTCTTCGCCGGCCGGGCCCCATCACAACGCCGGCGGGTCAGTCGCGTGAACTCAATCCCGCCGCACGCCATGCTTCGTCCAGTCCACGATGGGTCACGCGTACGGCTTCGCCGGCCGGAAGCCCCCGGACCGTCCGGCTGAAGGGCTCCGGCGTTACTGGCCCGGCGTACCCAATCTCGTTCAACGCGCTCAGGAACCCTGCCAGGTCGATCACGCCGGTCTCCGAGGGCAGCGCGCGTACGTTATCGATCTGTTCTTCCACGCCCACTCCCGGAGGCGCGTCATTAACATGGACGTGGATGACGTCGCGCGACGCGAGCGCCCTGATATCCGCGAGCGTTCCCAGCGAGGTATACCAGTGCCAGCAGTCCAGCAACAGACCCGCGTTGCCGGTCCCCAGAGCCTCGCAGAATCCGAGCATCCCGCCCATGGAATGTATAAAACCGTACCGTCTGTCGAGACGCTGCGTCTTCGGCCCGATGAATTCCAGCCCGAGGCTGCAGCCGTGGGCCTTCAACACCTCGCAAACCGGGCGCAAACGGTCCAGGCACCATCGGAACTGCTCTCGGAAGGGCCGTTCGTCGGAAGCCGGAGCAATCCACTGCGAGACCCTGAAAGCGCCCACGGACGCGGCGGCGGCGGCCAACCCGGACAAGGCGCGCAGATCCCGCTCATAGTCCTCGAGGGGACCGTTCCAGGAGACCGGCAATCCCCATGCGCCGATCTTCAAACCCGCATCGCGGAACATCCCCGTGACGTGGCCAGCGCCTTTCTCTCGCACACAATGCGCTACCTCTCGAATGTGTACGTCCAGACCCTGAAATCCCGCGGCCCGCGCGAATTCAAGCCCTTCCGCCAGCGTCGCTTTGACACCAACGGCGCCCGGCGCCAGAGACTTGAACATGCGTTCCTCCACTGATCAATTCAACGTCACGGCGTGCGCTTTCAGCACGTCAGGGTTCAGTTCCACCCCGAGACCGGGTCGCCGGCCGGGCCGGATGCGGCCGTTGACGATTTCTTCCGACGAAAGGGTCAACTCCCTTCGCCACGGGATCTCGCCCCATCCATATTCCAGAATCATGAAGCCGGGGTGGGTGACCATGACGTGCATACCGGCGCTTACGGCAACCGGCCCGAACGGACCGTGCGGCGCCGTGGGAACGCCGAACGTCTCCGCCATCTCAGCGATCGACTTCAGATTCGCGATACCGCCCACAACCGTCACGTCCGGCATGATCACGTCCATCGCCGCATTCTCCAGCACCTCCCGGAACTCGCTTCCCGTCACTCGCCCTTCGCCGCCGGCCGTTTGCAGCCCGCAACGCCGGTTCACCTCAACGACGGCGTTCAGTTGAGCTTCGGAGACAGGCTGCTCGAACCAATAGACATCAAGTTCACGAAGCGCCGCGGCGGTTTCCAGGGCGCCCCTGACGGTAAAGCGGCTGTGGCAGTCAACCAGCAGATCCACATCCGATCCGACCGCCCGACGGACCGCCTGTACCCTGGCGATGCCCGGCACGGCATCCGCAGCCGAGTCTATATTGCGATGCATCTCGTCAAAGGGCGCCAGCTTGACCGCATCGAATCCCTCTCCGACCGCCCGGGCGGCCAGGGACGCGAAGTTTTCGGGGCTGCGATCCTCCGATGCCCTGTTGATGTTGGCATAGAGACGGACGTCGTCGCGGACGGGTCCTCCCAGAAGTGTGTAGACGGGAACGTCGAGCGACTTTCCGAGAATATCCCAAAGCGCCTGTTCCAGTGCGCTGACGGCGCCGAAGGTATCTCTGTCGCAGCCGGTTCGCGTAAACCGGTTCAGGAAATCCCGAATCCGGCGGGGATCCCGGCCCGGCAGCCATTCGGCGAGAGCCTTCGTAGCCCGTATCCGGCCGGCGTAGTTCCTTCCCGCGCGCAATTCCCCGAGGCCGCGCAGGCCCTCGTCGGTATTGACGTAGACAAAAACCCAGTCTCCGCGGTGATTCACGCTGACGGCGGTCAGATCGACGCCGGTAATGATCATTACGCCTGCCTATGACCGATAGACTTCGGCGACCCGCGCCGCGATCCCGCGCCAGTCGAGCGACCTGGCACGCTCCATCGCGGCGCGGCCCGCCGCATCGAGGTCGCGCCGTCTGATGTCGAGCAGCGCGTTTGACAGCGCCCCGCTGTCCTTCGGGTCGTACAATATGCCCATCGAGTCATCGACCAGTTCCGGAAGACATCCCATCGCCGGCAGGATAACCGGTTTCCCGAACGAAAGTGCGGCGATTGCGGATCCGGATGTCAGAACCTGTGAGAACGGCAGCACGACGACGTCCGCGGCATTCAGATAGATCTGAAAATCCTCATTAGGGAAAAAGGCGTGCGTGAACACGCGAATGCGTTCGTCCTCTTCCGCCAGCGCAATAACCCGGTCGGCGTGACTTCCATCGAAAGCCCTTCGGGTCATTATAGCCAGCCGCGTGTCGGGGGCCGCACATTCACGATAGGTACGGATCAGCTCTTCGATGCCCTTGTATACCCTGGCATTTCCAAAGAACAGATAGACAAACGCGTTCGCCGGCAACTGCAGCCTGCGCCGTGCCGCGTCTCCGGAGATCTCGTTGGGGAAGATGTCGATGTAGTGGCCGTGCGGAATGACATGTACCCGATCGGTACGATAGAAAAGTCTGCGGGCAAGTCCGGCGCCGTAGTTGCAGTGCGCAATCACGCCGTCGGCCAGACTCCCAACGATCAACCGCGCCATATGATCCAGGTCCGGGAACGGTCGTTCGTGCGGGTACCTGTTGTGCAACGTCCAGACAATCCGGTACCCCAACTCCCTGGCATAGTGCAGATTGTCTGCGAAGCAGTTGAGCCGGGAAACCGATTTCTCAAGGGTGTCGTCCCGGTAGAACCAGTGAAGCCAGTTCAGGTGCAATACGTCGTAGTCGCATCGCGCGTCTTGAAGCCAGTCCCGCCTGAACGCGTAATCGCCAAGCTCGAGGTGGATGCCGAGCCGTGCCAGGGCGCGAGCAAGCAGGGGCCCGTAGGGATTGCACCTGTCCTGCAGCCCCAGGCCTCCGGCCGCGGCTTCCCAGAAAAAAAAGGCCCGCACCGTTCAATATCCCTTTTTCTTGTCGATCACGCTCAACAGCGGCTGACCGGCCTCCAGCCGCTTCAGGTTTTCGCAGAACAGGTTCACAATGCGGTCCTGCCTGTTCGGCGACCCTCCGGCCGTGTGCGGGGTGATCAGGACGTTTTCCATTTTCCACAATGGATGGTCCGGCGGGAGCGGCTCAACCGGTACGACGTCCAGTCCCGCCCCGGCGATCCGTCCTCGCGCCAGCGCGTCGACCAGCGCGTCTTCGTCCATGATTCCGCCTCGCGTGACATTGATCAGCAGCGCGCCGGAATTCATGGAGCGGAAGGCGCGTTCGTCGAACAGTCCCCGTGTATCGGGCGTCAGTGGCGCGCATACGGACACCACGTCGGACAACGCCAGAAGGTCGTGAAACCGGTCCATCTTCCAGCAGGACGCCACGCAGACGGGCACATCCACGTCTTCCGGGTCCACCGCGACGACCCGCATGCCGAACGCGCCGGCTCTTTTAGCGAGTTCCCGGCCCGTCCCTCCCAGACCCACGATTCCCATCGTCAGTCCAACAAGTTCCCAGCTCGCGTTCCGGATCGGCATACGCTGGTCCCACCCGGGCTTCCGTACGGCCCATGCGATACCCCGTGTGAGTCCCAGCAACAGTGCCATGGCGTGTTCGGCCAGATGCACGCCGACGGTTCCTCGACCGCTTGTCAATACGACGTTACTGTCAACAAACGACTTGAACAACTGCCCGTCAACGCCGGCGCCCCAGGTCTGTACCCAACGCAAGCGCTCTCCCCGCCGGAACATCTCCGCGCTCAGGCCGCCAAAAACCACATCCACCTGCGGCATGATTTCCAGCAATTCGGCTTCGGACTCCGGCATCAGCAATTGCACGCCTTCGACCGCAGACGCAATCTCTTCCCTGTGGCGATCCGTCAACGCCACGCGCAGCAGGATTTTCATGTCGCTACCCCGGGTCCGCAATGTGAGATCGCCTGCCGGCCCATTCAGAATACCTCCACTGCGGAGTCACGAACCGCCGCGGCGAGGGCGTCGATTCTTTCGTTGGGAAACCACGGATTGACGGTGGCCAGCAGGAGTACCCGCTGAAGCAGGTCTTCGGTGCGGGGGCACAGTCCGGGGCCGTACGAGACATCGCCGTCGTACACCGGAGAATTCCAGGGATTCGAGTGGGGCGAAGCCGTGGCCTGGTTCCGGATGGGCGGCCCCATATAGACCGGCTTTCCGCCGTATCCCAAACCGGCCGAAAACCCTCGAGCGCGCATCGCCTTTGCAAACCGTGAGCAGGTGTCTCGATCCTCGAAGATGAGATCCCAGTGTACCCCGAGGTGGCCGTCTTCGTCGTTCGTCGGCCTGATTTTCACACCGGGCGCGCCGGCGATGCCATCCTTGAATCGCCGGAACTTGCCACGCAGCGACTCGACGACGTCATCCATCTTCTGAAGTTGCGTGAGCGCGACCGCCCCGGACATCTCGGGCATGCGGTAATTCTCGCCCACGAAGGGTTCCAGGGACGGCTCGAAGCCCGGAAACCGGGTCTTTTCCCGAAAAAGCCCCTGGTCGTGGTAGCGTACGGCGCGTTCGTAGAGTTCCGCATTGTCGGACAACACCACACCGCCCTCACCGGACGTGATAATCTTGCCGAACTGCAGGCTGAACGCACCCAGATCGCCCCACGTCCCGATGGCTCTGCCATTGTACGAAGCGCCGGCGCTCTGGGAGCAGTCTTCGACCACATTCAGTCCATGCTTCGCGGCGACCTCCATAATGCCATCCATCCTGCAGGGCGTCCCCCACAGGTGTACCGGCAGTATGGCCTTCGTCCGGGGCGTGATTCTGGCTTCGATATCATCCGGGTCCATCGTCATCGAACCATCGACTTCGGAAAAGATCGGCACGCCTCCGAGCAGGACGACGGCCCCCGGCGTGGCCACAAACGTGACCGGCGGCATGATCACCTCGTCGCCCGGGCCGACCCCCGCGGCAACCAGGGCGACCTTGATTGCGGCCGTTCCGGAAGTCACTGCAAGCGCGTAGGCGGAATCCATCTTCCGGGCAAAGCCCTGTTCAAAACGCGCCACCATGTCCAGTCGGTCGGGACCGTAATCCCTTGAAAGCGATCGACTCTTAATGACCGCCAGAACCTCCTGCACCTCCTCATCGTCCAGTACGGAAGCCCCGGCGTGCAGACTTCGCACGGGACTCTCCGGAGGCAATGTCCGATTCTTCGCCATCCCGGTTTCTCCCTTGCGTCATGCCGGCCAGGCAGGACGCAGAAAATCGCCGGTTTCCCGCATCCAGCCGGCGAGTTGCGCTCTCAGGTCGTCTCGGGCCCCGCGAAAACCTGGCTCTTGCGCGAGGTTTTGCAGCTCATTCGGATCCGCTTTGCGATCGAAGAGTTGATCGGCATCGCGGTGATGGTAGATGTATTTGTAAGTGTCGGTCACCACCCCCCTCGTATGAATCCCTCCCCGGTTATACCCGTTGAACTCGACAAACGCCGCCCCGCCGGCGCCGCTCCGGGCGCCCGTCAGATCCGGCATCAGGCTTCTGCCCTGTACCCCCGCCATCGGCGGAAGATCCAGCAGGTCAAGAATGGTCGGCGGCAAATCGACGTGTGAGCCGAAACCGCCTCGAACACCGGGTTCGATACCTGTTGAGGCGATCATTGCCGGCAACTGGATGGATTCCGCGTAGAGCACGCCCTTCTGGTAGAGGTTGTGAGCGCCGAGCATTTCACCGTGATCGCAGGTGAAGACAACAACCGTGTCGTCCGCCCTGCCGGAAGCCTCCAGTGCATTCAGGACCCTGCCCACGCAGACGTCCAGAAACGCGACGAAACCCCAGTAAGTTGCCGTCGCCAGCGCCCAGCGCTGCCAGGACCAGCCTCGCACGCACTGCGCTCCGGCTGCGTTCCGAACAGGACCCGGAAGACCGTCCATGTCCTCGCCGAAGCTCGGTGGAGGCGCCATCTCACCGGGCGAGAACATACTGAAATACGGTTCAGGAACCAGAATCGGGGGATGGGGACCGCCCAGCGAACACCATGCCGCGAACGGCCGATCGACCGGTGCGCGGCGGACGAATTCACTTACGTTTCTTGCAATCTCCATATCGGGATGGGCATCGGCCGGCTCCAGCCAGCGCGCCGGTACGGGGATGCTTATTCCCCAATCGTACATTGCCCCACCGTCCGTGGGGGTGGAGATGGGGGCCCTCTGATCTCCGTCTTTACCGCCCTGTGCGATCAGCATTCTGAGATGGTCCTTGTACGGGAAGCCGCGCGGCACGAAGTGGGCGTATTCTCCGGACCGGTCGTCCTCAGGCTGCCGGTTGACGTGCCAGATACCCTCGTATCCGACGTGATACCCGTTATCCAGCAGTACGTCGATCAGCAGTTGCTCGCCGGCGTTCAACGTTTCGTACCCCGGGCCGAACGTCGTCGCGCCGTGGGCGTGCGGCCAGCGTCCGGTCATCATGGAAGGGCGGGTGGGCACGCACAATGGAGATGCACAGTAAAACTCCTGGAATACCGCGCTTCGTTCGGCCAGCCCGTCGAGACGGGGCGTGGGAATTCGCCCTCCGTAAGCACCCAGAGTCTGTCTCTGAAGTTGATCGCACAGAATCACGAGGAGGTTTTTCTTCATCCGCATGTGCGTTCCCCGTCCGGCGCCTTCCCGGCTTTGCCGTTCGGCGGTTCAATCCGTTTCAACAACCAGTGAAACCGCCAGCCAACCTCCAACCGGTATGATGTTCGAAACCAGGCGCGGGTGCTGCGCCACGCGTCTGTTGTATTCCTGAATTCCACGCCGGCCGTCTCCCTCGTCCAGCGCTTCGTGCGCATGACCGTGACCATTTGCGTTGTCCGCCACGATCAGCCCGCCGACCCTGGTGTTTGCGAGGGCGAAGTCCAGATACACCGGGTAGTTTTCCTTGTCGGCATCGATAAAGACGAGGTCGAACGGCCCTTCGTCCACCAGATCCCGCATCAACACGGCGCCTGCTCCCACCCGCACATCAGTCCGATCCGCGAGGCCTGCCGCAGCCAGATTAGCGCGCGACACTTCGGCGTGTTTCGGATCCACCTCGAGGGATGTAAAACGCCCGTCGTCCGGCAATGCCCGCGCCAGCCATATCCCCGAGTAGCCGGCGAGCGAACCGAATTCCAGAATTCTTTTCGCTCCGACTGCCTTTGCCAGAAGGTATAGTGTCTTGCCCGATTCCGGACTGATGGATATGCGCGGAAGCCCTTGAGCGGCCGCGCCGGGCATTACGCTTTTCAGCAGTTCGTCCTCCCGGGCGAACACCTCCCGCCGATAGGTATCCAGGTCGGGATATGTCAACTCAGCCACGTCGCCTACCTCCATTCTACGCGCCCGCATTCGCCATATAGGTGTGAAAATCGATGACACGCCCATCGTCAGACGCCGCCCCGATTCCCTCCACCATTCCCACGGTCGGCAGATTTCGGTGTCCGCCGAAACCCGGTTGTACGCCTTCCGTCACGTACCGCTGAAACCCGTCCAGCAGGACCTCTTCCGGCGGCGGGGTCCGATCGGGAGCGATGACTTCATCTTCGTCCCTTCCTTGCGGGCGCAGGACCAGACCGGCGTCGGTCACTTCCAGTGCGCCGCCTTCGAGTTCCAGCCTCAGAGTCGATCCGCCCTTATGCGCGGCGAACGTACACAGATATCCGCAGGTCGCCCCACCCTCGAATTCGATCCACGCGTGAACACCCGCGCCACCCTTGTAAGGACTCCAGGGCGGGTTGAAGCTGTGCCCCCATACGCGTACGGGATCGGCGTTGAACAGATATCGAAGCGTGTCCAGATCGTGAATGCCCCGTTCCCATAGATAGGCGTGTTCGTCTTCCCCGGAATGGTGGACGCGGGGTCTCCAGCCGTACTTGGTCATCAGTCCGAACACAGGCCGTCCGTAAACGCCCTGTCTTACGAGACGGTTGATCGTGACGTGCGCGGGCGCGTACCTGGCGTTCTGGCAGACGGCCACCCTGACGCCCATCGCGTCGGCTTCACGCACGACCCGGCACGCCTCCTCCAGGCTCTTGGTAAACGGCTTTTCCACCAGAACGTGTTTGCCCGCCCGAACCGCCTGCAGGCACTGATCGGCGTGCATATGCGGGGGCGTAATGACAATGACGGCATCTGCCTCCACGCCTTTGATCGCTTCGCCCAAAGACCGGTAACACGCGGCTTGAGGCAATCCCGAATCCTCCCGCGCCGACCTCAGATTGTCTTCGTTTACGTCGACGAGCGCCACACTCTCAAAGTCCGTCCGATCCAGCACGCGACGAACCGGCCACCTTCCCCTGCCCCCCACACCAAGGTGAATTAGACGAATTGGCATGCTTTCTCCTCAATAAACCCCTTCGCGGGCCTTTTGCGAGTGAACATCCGGGTTTCGCACAATATAAGGAACTCGCCAGGTTGCCGCACGATATTCCTTCGCCTCTCCCGTCGGCAGCGGCAACCGTTGTTTATCCGGTTGACATCGGTGTCCCAATGCCCTAATCATGTTCCCGAAAGTCACCGGGATGAGCCTCAATCCGACAATACAGCAACGCGGCGACGCGATAAAACCTTCCGAAACAGGGCGTTATCGACGTATAGAAGGATGTTTTTTCCTTCACGTCCGGTGACCTGGTGTTTCCTGGTTATCCGCCGTCTAATCGCCTTTATTTACAAGCACAATTTCGAATTAACGTCACCGAAGACTTACGAATCAAGGTTTGCGTTAGTCGGAGAAAGGAGACCGGATGCTCGACACCGTCGATCTTTCGCGAAAAGTGGCAAAATCGAAATATAAGGAAGTCATACCGGGCCTCGAACTGAGACTCGGGCAACTTCAGCGAAACGCCAGAAAGTGGAAGATCCCGATTGTCGTTGTCTTCGAGGGTCTCGAGGCGTCAGGCAAGGGTACGCAGACCAACAAGCTCCTCCTGGCGCTTGATCCCCGTGGCTTTACCGTGTACCCGACGCATCCGGCCAACGAGGAAGAGCGCAGAAAGCCGTTCCTGTGGCGTTTCTGGACGAAGATTCCCGAGGGCGGGAGAATCGCGATTTTCAACCGTTCCTGGTATGGACGCTTTCTCGTGGAACGAATGGACCAGACGATCACCGAACAGGACTGGAATCGGGCTTACGGCGAAATCAGATCCTTTGAGAAACAGCTCGTCGACGCGGGCACGGTTATCGTCAAGATCTTTCTGCACATCTCACAGGCCGAACAGAGGAAACGGTTCATGAAGCTTCAGAGCAGCCCGTCGACGGCCTGGCGCGTAACCGACTACGACTGGCAGAAGCACGAGAACTACCGGGAGTGCCTGGCAGTGGCCACGGAAATGCTGGAAGGGACACATTCCGAGTTTGCGCCGTGGACGCCGTTGGGAGCCGATAACTGGCGGTCCGCAAACATAACGATCTTCAGGACTGTTATCGACGCCGTCGAAGCCAGAATTCGTCAACTGGAGAACGCCGACGACTCAGCCCGGCCATCGCCGCCCAAACTCGAAAAAACCCCTTCCGGCTTGCTGAAGAAGGTCGATCTGTCGAAATCCATGAAGAAATCCGACTATCGCAAGGCCCTCAAGAAGTACCAGGCCCGTATCAAGAACCTGGAACACGAGGTCCACCGCCGCCGCATCCCGGTTGTGCTCGTCTACGAAGGTTGGGACGCGGCGGGCAAGGGCGGCAATATCAAACGCCTTGTGGAGAATATGGACCCCAGAGGGTATGAAGTCATTCCCGTTGCGGCGCCAAACGACATTGAGATGGATCACCATTATCTCTGGCGATTCTGGAACCGAATGCCCAAGACCGGACACATCACGATTTTCGACCGCTCCTGGTACGGGAGGGTCCTGGTTGAACGCATCGAGGGATTCTGTTCGGAATCCGAGTGGAAACGCGCCTACCGGGAAATCAACGAAATGGAAGAACACCTGACGAACTTTGGCGCCGTCATTCTCAAGTTCTGGATGCACGTGGACAAAGACGAACAGCTCAGCCGGTTCAAGGACCGGAAGAAGAACCCCCACAAGCGGTGGAAGCTCGCGGACGAAGACTGGAGAAACCGGGAGAAGTGGGATGCATACGAGAAAGCGGTGGAAGAGATGATCCATCGGACCAGCACACCGAACGCACCGTGGGTGATTGTCGAATCCAACTCGAAGTATTATGCCAGAATCAGGGTGCTGAAAACCGTTACCAGGAAACTGGAGTCGCGCCTCGGCATCCGGCATTGATCCAATTCCCGAGGAGAATCCCGATGCAGGTCAAAGAGGTCGAAATCACGTTCCTGGACGTGCCGTTCACGCCGCACAGCAATGAACACCTCCAATACTGGCTGCCCCAGTGGCGTATCATCCAGATTTGCCGTCTCACGATGGATAGCGGTATTGTGGGTTACGGTGAAACCGTCCACAACTATACATGGTCGCAGGTGCCCGAAGGGATCGAAAGTCGCATCCTGGAGCGGCCCGCCGCAGAGTTGATGTGGGACGATAATCTGGGCGCAGGCGTTCAAATGGCGCTGTTCGATGCCGTGGGTAAAAGCCTTGGCGTGCCGGTCTACCGGTTGCTCGGCACAAAGGTCCGGGACTGGTGCCCGATCTCCTGGTGGCACATGGACATGCCGCCCGGCGACTGGGCGGAAGAATGCCGTCAGGCCGTAAACACCGGATATATGAGCGCCAAACTCAAAGCCAGGCCGTGGTTCGATCTGCACGCATCGGTGCAAGCCGTGCGGGAAGTGGTCCCGGACGGGTTCCATCTCGACATTGACTACAACGGTACGCTGGGCAATTCGGCAAACGCCGTACCCCACCTGAAGGCGTTGGAGGCCTATCCCGAGATCGCGATGGTAGAAACGCCGATACCCCAGAACGACGTGGCAGGCAACCGGCAGATCCGTACGCGATTCAATCGGCCTCTGGCGATGCATTACGGAAGCCCGCCGGCAATCACTGCATTGAAGGAGGACGTGACGGACGGCTTCGTGCTGTGCGCCGGCGCGTCGCGGCTGTTGAGGCAGGCCGCCGTGTGCGAAGAAGCCAACAAGCCCTTCTGGCTGCAGCTGGTCGGTACCGGGATTACAACGGCGTGGGCGGCGCACCTCGGAGCGGTACTGCCGCAGGCCAGATGGCCGGCCATCACCTGTATGAACATCTGGGAACACGCACTGATCGCCGCGCCCCATGACGTGCGAGGCGGATTCTACAGAGTGCCCGAAGCGCCGGGTCTGGGCATCGACGTCGACGCTGACGCGTTAACGCGATATGCAGTCTCCCATGCCTGGGTCGACGCGCCGCGTCATCTATACAGGTACGCCCGTGCCAATGGAGAAGCCACATGCTACGCCTGCAACCGCCAGGACCTTCACCGGATCTACGTTGAAGACGCGCAGCCGATTTCGGAACCCGGCTCGATTCTGACGATCGAACCCGACGACGGAAGCGAAGGATTCGACAGCAGGTACAAGGCGGCATCCCGTTCGCCGGTCAGGGAAAATGACCGGGTCTGACGACTCGAATCCAGTGCTCGATTGCACGCCAAACCCAAAAGGGGCTTCCTTTGAGGAAGCCCCTTTTTCAGGATTGACGCATGGTCGCGGATCAGTCAACAAAAGCATTGTATATCGCGCGTACAGCGCGCTTGTAGTCCGCCTCTTCCACACCTACGATGATATTGATTTCGGATGCGCCCTGATCGATCACCCGGACATTGACGCGTGCATCCGCGAGCGCGGTGAACAAACGCGCGGCGATTCCGATACGATGCGACATGCCTTCGCCAACCGTTGCTATGAGCGCCAACCCCGTTAGCAGTTCCACGCGATCCGGCTGCAGAATTCGCTGAATATCGTCGACGAGGCGCTCTCCCTTCCCGCCCAGTTGGTCGTCCCGCATGATTACTGACATCGTGTCGATACCGGACGGCGTATGTTCGTAACTGATATCGTGCGAAGCCACCACCTCGAGCACCTGCCGGCCGAACCCCTTCTGCTGGTTCATCATCGCCTTTTCGATAAACAGCATCGTAAATGCCGGCTGCCCGGCCACACCGGCAATGAGATCGGCTGTCAGTTCCCTCCGTGCCAGGATGCGGGTTCCGGGATCCAGGGGCCGGTTCGTATTACGGATATGGATGGGAATCCCCGCCGCGCGTACGGGAAACATGGCCTCGTCGTGGAAAACCGATGCCCCCATATAAGCCAGTTCACGGACCTCGCGATACGTGATTTCACGAACCGGCCGCGCATCGGGCACCAGGCCCGGATCGGCCATCAGCAGGCCCGATACGTCGGTCCAGTTCTCGTAGACCTCGGCATCGACGGCCCGCGCCACCACTGCGCCGGTGATATCGGAACCGCCTCGCGAAAACGTCCGCGCCGCGCCTTCCGGATCGCTGCCGTAGAATCCGGGAATGACGAACATACCGCTGCCGTCAACCCGTTCCCGGATAAGGCGGTAACTTGCGGGGTCCAGTTCGCCGTCCGCGCGAAAACGGATGACCTCCGCCGCGTCGATGAAGTTCGCGCCCAGATAATCGGAGATCACCTGACCGCAAAGAAACTCTCCCCTCGAAGCGACATAATCCCGGGATGCTCCGTTGTCAATATTCACTTTCAGCTGGTCGAGCAGCCGGCCGATATTGAGAGAGATGCCCAGTTTTGCCGCCAGCTCTTCGTATCTCGCGCGTACCATCGCGAAGGGTTGCGAAAAATCCAGACTCTGCCTGGCCAGTTCGTGGCACAGGTAGAGCAGGTCCGTAATTTTCGTATCCGAGTCGTCGCGCTTTCCGGGCGCGGAGGGTACGACAAGACACCTTCGTGAATCCGATTCGATAATCCGCCTGACCTGTTCCACCTGCCGGTCGTCGGCCAGCGAACTCCCGCCGAATTTGCATACGACCGTTCCCATACCCCGATTCAATCTCCATTCGGCGCCCGGTCACCTACCGGCACTCTTCGCTGCCCGCCTCCGTGGCGGACGGGCGCGCGCAATGACCGATGCGAATCATTCATACTACGCGGGATTCCGCTTCTGATACAGGCGAAGCTCCTTCAGCAGCTCCTTCACGGGCGTGAGACCCGGATCGATCCGCAACGCCTCATTCAACGCGTCGATTGCGTGTTGCAGATCCGCCGAATCATTGCGCCGCTCCGACAGACGCCAGAAGCACAGACCGATGACATGGTGCGCCCTGGCTCTGTCTTCCTTCCCGAGAAACTCATAGTCCAGCGCTTTCCTGGCAAGGTCGACGCCTTCCTCGTAGCGTGCGGACCTGAACGTGTAATAGGACGCGAATACCCTTGCATGGGCGATCGCGTCGTCTCCGACGCCATATTCCAGCCCGCGGTTCACGACCCGAAGCGCTTCGGGATAGCGCCTGGCGCTTTCCAGCATCCGCGCGACGTCGGTCGCCTGCCGGCACAATCGGTCACGCCAGGCTTTGTCGGCCTCGGTTGGACGGAATTCGTACTTCGACCAGAGACTGTCCTGGAGCCCCCAGACGTTCAGTACGCTCTGTATTATCCACGGATGGCCCGTCATCGCGCCGGATCGCGCACTCTGGTAGATATTGTTGTAATAATGCCGACCCAGCGCGCGGACAACCGGCGGGTATCCCGGCGCAACGGAATCCACGCGAGAATACAATGGCGCCCACTCGCCTTCACCGAGGGAGTCCGCACCCGCCAGCAAGACCTGGGCTCTCAAAAGCTGGCCATGACGATTTGCCGCCTTTTTCCCGGTCGGTGTATCCCCGAATTCCCTGGCGATCCCGCCGTACTGCTCGATCGTCGTCGGCAGGGAATCCATCCGTTCTTCCAGGTCTCTGAATACCACATAATACAGACGCTGTGCCTTTTTCTCCCTGCGCGCGGCTTCATTGTCGCATCCGGCGCAAACCGCCAGACACAGGATGACAGCAATCGCTCTCGTCATTACGCATCGCTCCCTGGTTTGAACTCCGGCGCCCGATTTGCGCAGCCGGACATATGCCGGGCGGTAAGTTCGCAACGTCTCGCGAGCCGTTGTATTCGAGCGGCCGGAATACGACCGGGCTACTCGATGTCTGCTCGAATCGGCATCTCCAAAGCACCCTTACGGCTGATTTTGTCGATCAATCTCTGATTGAACTCCCGCGCCGTATGGTAACCCTGAATCTTGAGCTGATAATTCAATGCAATGGCTTCGGCAATGACCGTAATGTTCTTGCCCGGATAGATCGGTACGGTCACCTGCGGAATCTCCACGTCGAGAATCGACACCCAGTCCTCCTCCAACCCGACACGCTCGTAGGATTCGGTCTCGTCCCACTCCACAAGCTGGACCACGACCTCGACCCGTTTCTGAATTCGAAAGGCGGCGATACCGAACATGTGCCTGACGTTCAGAATACCCAGACCGCGGACTTCCATGTGATCCCGAAGCGTATCGCCGCAGGTGCCGACGAGTATGCCCTGGAGTTTTCTGGACACCAGCACGATGTCGTCGGCAACCAGGCGGTGCCCACGCTCGACGAGATCCAGCGCGATTTCACTCTTGCCGATACCGCTTCGACCGGTAAACAGAAGACCGATTCCGTAAACATCGACAAGAGATCCATGAATGGCGGTCCGGGGCGCGAATACGTCGTCCAGGTAGTACGAGAAGAGATGGGAAAACTTAGTCGTGGAGAATGGCGTGACCATCAAGGGAATCCCGCGCTGCCCGGCCAGATCCACCATGGTCCGCGGCACCTCGTTTCCGTCGGTTACCACCACGCAGGGGATGTCGAACTGAAACACCGTCTCCAGTACCGTCCGGAGTCTGCGGGGTGAGAGGCCATCGAGGTACAACATTTCCGAGTTACCGAGTACCTGTGCCCGATCGAACGTAAACAGACCCACGAATCCGGCAAGCACGAGACCGGGTCGGTGTACATCGCTGGACGTCAGCGCCTTGTCCTTACAGTCTTTGCCGGCGATCAATTTCAGGGCCAGCTTTTCGCCGAACTGTTCCAGGACTTCGGCGATCGTGATTTCCTGCACACGGCGCTCCGCGGCTGAGCGTGGCTGCGAGCCCGAATACCCGGCACGCAAAGACACAATCCGTATGCCCGGGGTTGCGTTGGTCAACCCTCGGACCTACGCACATAACCTGAAAATTAATAGGTTCTTGCAGGATGCGAATATATACCAAAACACCAGGCCTGTCAAGAAGATGGATTCCATCGATCAGGGACTTCGAACTTGACTTGGTATCGGCCAGGGGCTATACTCCGTACACGGATTCACCGCCGCGACATCCGGACGGAGGAAAACGAGTACAGCACATGCGAATCATTGCCAGCATCTACCTCATCTACGTTATCTGCCTGATCTGCCGCCACCTGTTCGTGCGACGGTGGCTCGCCGCACCGCTGGACAGTCTGCGAGCCAACCACCTGCATTTCGTTCCGATCGGTATCGCCACCGGCATCGCCCTGACGATGGACTACGATCTGGCTGCTGTCATTGAAGACATACAAAGGGAACTGTTGGGCGTCATTCTGGTGTGGATCGGAATTGTCGCGGGTCTTCGGTTCGATTTCAGGCGCCTGGGAAGGCGGGCGTCGCGATTCCACGCGCTCGAAGGCCTTCAGGTCGCGGGAACCGCCGCCCTGGTCTTTTCCCTTGCCCTGTTATGGAGGCCTGTGTTGCGGTATCAAATGGGCATCGCCGCCGAACCCGCCCTCGTTGCGTTGCTGTTGGGCGCGGTGGCGACCACGCTGCGTATGCCGGATCGAATCTTTTACGCCCGGTCCGAACTTGAAACACCCGACGTTGACAATGCGCCGGCGGGACCGCTCATCACCAACGCGGCGGGGATGACGCTTCTTACGGTCCTGTATCCATACTGTGCGGGCGTCGCCGTCATCGAACTGGGACCGTTCACATTGGTGAGTACCAGCAGTTTCCTTGCCCTATACGCGTGTGCCGGAATTCTTCTGGGGCTGCTGCTGACCTTTGTCTTCAGCACCTTTCAGGAGGATGTCGTATGCGCGATTGTCGCGACCGGTATCGTCGCTACGTTTGGAGGACTCTGCGCAGGCAAGGCGATTCCGGGGGTTGTGGTTGGGTTCATTTCAGGCGTCTGGTTCATCAACACCACCACGCGGCGACGGGTTGCGCTTGAAATCCTGGAGAAGACCACCGGTATCCTGCAGCCCGTCTTTTTCGTGGTTATCGGCGGCCTGCTTGCGACACAGAACCTGCCTGTTTTACGATTGACCGCATTCGCCTTTCTGTTTCTGGTCGCCAGAAGTCTGGCGAGAGGCATCAGCGTGACGGTTGCCGCGCGGGCGACCCGCTGCCATCTTTCGCTGACCGAAATCATCGGCTCCGCGCTCAGGCCGCTCGGGACCTTGTCCGTCGCCCTCGTCGCTCAGCTGCTCTTGCTGGATTCGGGGCCGAACCTGTACGCCCTTATCGCCGCCATTCTTGTTGCGGCCGCTATCGGGCAGGCGACCCCGCTGCCCAAACCTCGAGACGTTTCCGCCTGACGCGAAACGTACGGTTGACATCGTATGAGACGGTTTCTCATCTGCGTCATTTTGTGCGTGGTTGTGTGGGGAGCCCAACACGACTTTCCGCATTCGATCCGACCTGTGGTGTACGTGGGTCTCATGCTGGTCGTACCGCTGACCCTGGCGGGCACGTTGGCGGGCTCAGCCATTCCATTCCACGTTATACCCCTTGTGCTCGGTCTTCTGGCGAGCGGATTCGGAATCCGCCACACGGAGGCATTCGTTGCAACCGCGCCACTTGCCGAGTTGGCCCAGGTCTGGGTCGGCCTTTACCTTGGCGCGAGTTTTTCCTATCACCGGTTCCTCAGCAAGAATCTCGGAGTCTCCGCGATAATCTCCATCGGCGCAACGCTGATCCCGGCATTTCTGGCGTTTTTTCTGTTGTTGGGTTTTCCGGTCGTCCAGGCAATCCGCCTAGGTCTTCTTGCCGGGATGTCCGGACCGATGATCACGCTCATCTCTCAACATGATCGTCGCGAGGGCTTGTCCTTTTCGATCCTTGTTACGACGTTGGGCCTTTCACTCTGGTTCCTCGCCGACTTCTTCGTGCGCACACCGGGACTGTATCGGGCGGTACCGTCGGCGATAATGTGGGCGGTGGGCGTCGAACTCATCGCGAGGATGACGCACACGGTAAGAACCGGAATAGGCGGACAGGTCCTGTTCGGCGCAATTGTGGCGACGCTTTTCGTCTCCGCTCGAACCATGCATATATCCCCTCTTTTTCTGTCGCTCGTGACAGGTGTGGGCGTGTCCGCGAGGTCGGGGAGGTCCGGATTCGCGCTGCGGGGAATGGCGCCCCTGTCGGTACCTCTCGCTCATGTTGTACTCATGTATTATGCAGCCGGCCTTGACCTTACCGGCCTCCTGGAACTTTCCGCGCTTCACTGGACGATTCTGGGCATCTATGTGGCCGCGATGATTATTGGCAAGACCGCCGGCGGACTGTCCGCCATGCGTTGGGCCAGCTTACACATTCGGGACTGGGCACAACTGCTGCCTCAGGGGTTTTTCGTGTTTGTTCTTCTGCACGAAGCGTTCTCGCCGGCAATAGCGCCGGGAGTGCGAAACGGCCTGTCCGCCGGTGTGGTCCTTCTGTGCGGCGTCGCCATCCCTGTGCTGACGGCCCCCGTTCTCTACCTCTACGAACGGTTGGATCGCAGCCGTATTCAGAAGCTGTCTTAGAATTCCCAGCGGTCTTCGTACGGCTACAAAAGCGCCGGTCGGGAACTCACCGGTAATTTTAAAACAGCTTCTCAGGCCGCGCTCCGTTCGAGCGGTTCGGGGAAATAAAGGGGCCATCCACAGGCGGGATGGCCGGGCGTTACCAATAAACGGAATCCAGTCACTGCTGCCTGTAACGCTAATTCAACCAGCCAGACAAGGAAAACGTCTGCATGACAAATCGCTCGGTTGCGCCATGCGCGGTCACGTCGCCCCGTCTGCCAAACTCAATTACGTAGCGAAAACTGCCGGCGCCTCGGGTTTCAAACGGCAGTGAAATACCCAGACTCACGCCCAACTCATCGATCTGGGCGTTCCCTTCGGTCTTGAAATACAGCGACCGGTAATGAGCACCCGCCGTCAACTCGATGGGTCGACGCGTAGTGCGGCGATCCGGATCGCCGAACCTATAGAGAAATCCACCCGCCAGATCGGTGGTATTGTAGCGTCCCGACTCCGTTTTTTCCCAGAAGGCCCGCTCGTAATCGAGCGCCGCCAGCCAACGATATCCCGGCCGGTAGGCCAGCCCGACGCCAACGCTGGCCGGCATTTTCAGATCCAGCGTTGAGCGCGTCTCCTCTTCAAACCCTATTTCCGCAAAGAAATTCCTCAGAATGCGCGTCTGCGTCACCGTCGTGGCGGCCCGGATCGCAGCACCGAAAAACCATACGCCGTTCCGGTTGTATATGGCACCAAGCGCAGGCTGGGCCCCGCGGTGTGTGCGTACATACCGATCCTCGCTGTTCAGGTGTTCAGGAATCTGTCGGTTATTGGAATCCAACAGAAAAGACTTCGACTCTCCATTGGGTCCGCTGGAACTGAAGTCTTTCGTCCACGTCTCCTTGATCGTCCCGATTGAAATGATACTCAGGTTTCCGCCCAGCATCAGACTTCCCCACCTTTGTGCCGCACCGAAGGTAAACGCCTGTATCCCGCCCGTTGCGTTCACCCGCAATTCGTAGGGAATCGCTGTGGAGCTGACGACCCTGACGAGATCGAAATCCAGGTCCGTCAGCGGCTCCAGGCCCGCACCGAAGACTGTACCACTTCGAATGGGCAGCACAATCTGGAATGCGCCGATATCACCGTCGGAAACCACGTGCCGACGCTGTCCGTCATCGAGCGAACGCCGTTGCACGAAAAAGCGACTCTGCAGGCCGGCGCGCGAGAATGCGGCCAGAAGCGCAGGGTTTGCCGAACTGAAATTCTGGCTGTCGGCAAGCGCGCGGCCCGCGCCTCCCATACCTCTGGCTCGCACGTCGACACGACGTTCGGCATCTCCGACGCCGTTGAATGAGAAGATTGATTTGGCGGCGGGCGAATCCACCCACGCGCCGAAAACAAGAAAACCGAGCAATGCAACCGGAACTCTGCCGAAATGGTTCACAGGATTCCTCACGAAAACGTGCCTATGGGTCGGGAGGGGTTGAATAGATCAACTTCAACATTGGATTATGGAACACGACCCAGTTGACGTCCCAGTTTCGCCTATCGGTGACCGGCGTGCTGAGCGCAAGCCCCGAATTGCGGGTCGTTCCCGAGAGCCAGCCCTGAACAAGACTCTGGTCAACCGCGTATGACGCCGGCTGTTCGTCGAACCGCCACGTGTTGACGAGTGAGAACGTTGTATCCCCGGATGCCGGGTCGACGTTGATCCGTTCAATCGAGAATACGAAATCACCGAACATGGATTGCGACCGATCGTAATTCAGTTGCAATTCTGAAGACGTAACCGTCGCTCCCCTGGGAATGCTGTCCGGCAGGTCGAAGCGAAATACCGGACTCAACCGTACAATTGTAGCCAGAACCAGCATCCCGGATTCAGGTCCGTCCCTTGCCGCCCAGTATGTATCTTCCGACGCAACCGCGACATGGGTATTGGTGTTGCCGTCGATGGAAAACGTCAATCGCATCTCAGGCAGCCTGTTGACGTTTTCGGGAAGGTTATCGTCCCTCGACACAAGGCCTGTAAAGAACCGCGTGTCAGCTGCCGGCTGCAGCAGGACGTCGAGCGCTTTGGCATCGGCGTTCTCCCGTGCAACGGCCAACAGGTACGCCGGCGGCAGGTCGATCAGAATCAGGCTGTCGCCCACGGACGCCGCAGTCGCCCCTTCGATCACGGTTGATGCAAAATCCGATGCGGTGTGTCTGAGCGTATCGACAAACTCGTCCAACTCATTCCAAGCCTGGACCGGACGTCGTATCTCCAGTAATTCGGTGCCTCTGGATGACGTTCGTTTCCAGATCCGGATCTGGACGCCGAGAACCGCAAGTTCCGCCTCGCCGGAGCCACCCGAGGCCGACAGGAGCGAGTCGGCATCCAACCTGAACCGGAACAGCGAGCGGAGCACGAGTCCGCCCATCCGACCGACCATCAGCGTGTCACTTTGGCCGAATGCACGGCCGAAAGTACCCTCGAACCGGGTCGAGCCGGCCCGGGAAGGAATCAGCGGAAGTTCGACCACCCGGCCCTGCGCACGGGTAATCATATTGGAACCGACCGGATTTTCCTGTCGATTGCCGCATCCGGACAACAGCGCCGCAATCAGCACTGCCGCGCAGAGTTGATGCCGCCACATGTTTACGTTCCTCGTGACCCGGCCATTCCCCATGTATCTGGTTCTCTTCATCCTGTAACGCTCGATTCAATGATTCGTTCCGGGCCGAATGCCTGCAAAGGCAACAGACCGTAACCCCTTGGCCGTTGCGAACCGATCGCCTCTGACATTGACACCATCGACCGTGTCTTCACATCACCGCCCTCACGTCCGGAACGACAGGCGCCGGTGGCCGGCTCGTCGTCTATCGATTTCAGGCGGCACCGCTTTTTTACCGAAGACATTGGGTGTCAGTTCGCCGGAAAGGAATGTCAATGGACCCGTTCTATCAGGATGTCAGCCCGTTGTTCGCCGGCAGCGATCGGATTCTTCGGGCATGCGCCTTCCATATCGCCCGGTTGAACGCCTACGAAGCCATCCCGGTCGATTTTGGCAACCATATACATCTCCGGGATCTCGGCCAGGACGATCCCGTCCCCAAACATGCGCGCGACGTCGGATTGGGTAAGGGTGTAGTGGTACGGGAGCGAGGGCATGCGCATCCGCTTTAGGGCGTACGGCGGGCCTCCGTCGGCCCTTTCTCGCGCAATGATGAACAGATAGGCGCCGTCGGGTATCCTGGACCGCAGTTCCGGGCTGACCCGGATGGTCCCGCGTACCGTTGTTCCGCCCTGCGCATCGGATGGTTGTCGGGCGGTCGAGACGGGTGGGTGCCCCGCCGGCAGGCCAGGCCGTCGCGGCTTCGGCGGTGGATGCGCACCCTCCTTGTAGTGCTGATCGCAGGCGCAGATGAACAGCAGCCCTGCCAGAGTTCGAATGAAAACCGGTGTATTCGTCATGAGTCGATGCCGGACAAAAAAAGGGCCGGACTTGCAAAAGCCGGACCGTGGACGCCTGGTACTACCGCATCGTCAGCGGGCGTACACGCCTTCGAAAATCTCCTCTTCAGTCATGGTCAGAATCGCCGGCTCATCGTCGGTGACCGCAACGACATGCTCAAAATGTGCCGACGGCAGTCCGTCCCTGGTGGACGCGGTCCATCCGTCGTCGGCGAGTACGACCTCCGGCCGTCCCAGATTCACCATGGGTTCAATCGCAATGACGATTCCGCGCCGCAGCCGTGGGTTCTTTTCCAACGGCACATAATTCGGCACGGCGGGATCTTCGTGCAGGCTGCGTCCGATACCGTGCCCGACGAATTGGCGTACAACGGAAAAACCGTTCGACTCCACCCACTGCTGGATGGAGCCGCATACGTCTTCCAGCCGTCGGCCTTCCTGTGCCCCATCGATGCCCCTGAGCAGGGACTCACGCGTGACGGTTATCAACTTCCAAATCTCGGGAGTCACGTCGCCTATGGTGTATGAGATCGCCTGGTCTCCGTAGTACCCTTTCAGTTTCGCGCCAATGTCGATACTGACGAGGTCGCCTTCCCTCAGCTCCCGGTGTCCCGGGATCCCGTGTACGACCTGTTCGTTTATCGAGATACAGGTAGCCGCAGGGTATCCCTGGTATCCCTTGAAGGCAGGCACAGCGCCGTGGTCGCGGATCAACTCCTCCGCGACCCGGTCCAGTCTGAAGGTGGGTATGCCAGGCCGGACCCACTCGCAAAGGGCCCGATGTGCGAGCCCGACGACGCGGCAGGCGTCCCTGATTCTCTCCATTTCCCGTTCCGAGCGAAGTGCAATCAAACCGTCACCTGCCATCCGATGTGGACGTTGGTCGTGAATCGAGAGGTTTAAGTTAACAAAAAGGTGTATAAAAACAAGAATTAAAGGGGTTTCGTGTAAATGAAACGTACCTGGCCGGACATCACGGCAGGCCGAAATAGATCGCAAAAACGAGGAAATCCTGAAAATCGACGAGCCCCGAACCGTCGAGGTCGTGTATCGGACTCTCCGTGCCGAAAGCACCGGCGAAGGCAATAAAGTCGGCAAAGTTGACGGCGCCGTCGTCGTTGAAATCTCCGATCAACGTCTTCCCGATCGTCCATTTCCGTTTGACTGATTTCTGCCCCGCAGTTACCACGACCTCGACCACGTCATCCACATCCGTGGCGGGAATCGTCACGAGCAGGGACGGCCCCGCTTCATCCACTGAAATGCCGTTGATCGACCATGCGAAGCTCAATTCATCCCCGTCCGGATCCAGCGCCGTCACTGAAAATCGAACCGTCTTCCCCGAGGCGCCATACACGACCCCGCGGGTCGGGTCGGTCTCCCGAATCTCCGGCGGACGGTCGACATTCTTCACGTGTATGTTCACCCCGATGCGTACCTGGTTGATGCCGTCGCTGACCAGCAGTTGAATCTCGTAAGTCCGGTCGCCCTGATCGAACCGCGGCGTCCAGGTTAAGCGATTCTCAACCAGGGTGGCCCCGGCCGGGAGGTCGCCGGACGAAAAGGCGAGTGCGTCGCCATCTTCGTCTTCCGCATCGATGAGAATCGACAACTGCTGCCCTTCTGCTATGGTGGTATCGGAAATCGCCGCCACCACGGGCGGCAGATTCCCCGTGAGGGTCTGACCGAAGACCGCCCAGGCGACGGACGGCGTCGTGCCTGCCCCGGTGGCGGAAACCTGAACGACGGTCGGGCCGGTGCCAACCGCCACGATTTCAATCGAATCCGCCAGCGTCGTGAATGACGATGGCTCCGCTTGTCCGGGCACGGTGATCGCCCTGCTGCCGCTGGCGCGAGAAACGGTCCACGCGACCGGATTCCCTCCGGCGCCGTCCGCGCGAACGGTCGCCCGGTCTGAATGTACGCCGAGTCGTACCACGGGAACATTGCTTTCGCCAACCGTCAACCTGAGTGGATGGGTCTCCCCGTCTACTGATTCGGCCGAGGCAATCGTATATTCGTAATCGAAATCCCGCCCTTCCAGCGCGTCCGATACGGGCATAAACACGATATTGTCGTATTGTCCCGCGTTCGGGATCTCCATCCTGGAGCGGACCGGCCGCAGCAGGTCGACCCCATCGGTATCAATCAGCATGGCCCAGAATTGCCAGCTTCCCCCGCCGGCCAGACCGAATTCGGCTCGAAGGCCGCCCTGCATCCCCTTCGTCACCACCTGGATATAGTCGGCAGCCAGATGATCCACCGATCCGGTACCGGATGCCTGGCCGCCGGAAACCGTCGAAACCGTTCTGACCGAGGCAGCGGGCTGATAAAACACGCCCTCTTCGTAAAACCCGTCACGAGAGCGGGTCCCGGTGAAATAATTCCAGGTGACGTAACCCGGCAGCGTCCCTGAAAAACCACCGGTGGGCACCGTCGGATTCAGTTTTTCGATATCGTACGACGACGTGTTGCGCTCGCCCAGTCCCTCCCACGTCTCCCGAATGGTCCGTCGTCCGAAGACCTGGTCCAGGTAATGGACGTAGATGCATGCTCCGTACTGGTGTCCGTCCTGCAGATTGGGCTGCCAGTCCAGGGCAACGGTGGGTGAATCCAGAACGAACCTTGTGTACTGGAAATAGTCGTTCACATCGTCGTACGCCACATCTTCCATCCAGGTCGCGGTGGCCTCGTGCCACCACGTCAAGGCTCGCGCATTGTACGCGAATTGTATGGCATGGAAGAACTCGTGCGCGACGGTCACGTGCAGGCCGTCCAGACCCCGGGTCGCGTAAATCCGGTCTGTATAGTCGTTGTCGACCGTCAGATAGGCTGACGTTACCGGATTACCGAGACGTGTGGGCCAGGTTTGCCCGTACACGCCGGCCGTGCCCAGTTGCTGGATGTACACATCGAACAAGCCGTCGCCGTCGTCCAGCGGATCCCGGTACCCCAGGTTGCGGACCTGAAGCGTCCACACGGCGTCGAACGTGGCCGCGACTTCCTCGACGTAGTCGGGCACCCGGTTCCGGTCGGCGTCGTCCGGCGAAACGGAATGCCGGCCCCTCGTATCGTAGTGGACACGGAAATGCCCGCCTGCAGATACCATACTGTCCGTCATTGCGGGGCGCTGAAACACATGGGCGAACGCCTGTTGCGTATTCTTGCTCAGACTGGGCCACCGGGTGGCCAGGGCCATAATGACGGGTGTTCCGCAAACCGCATGCTCGTGGAAGTATGGGCTGTCCGCCGGCAGCAGATCGGGCCTGAATACCGCAGCCGCGCGGTTGAAGAGCTCGACCTCCGTTTCACGCGGAACCGGAGACAGATCGGGCGGCGTCCCGGCGCTTGCCTGAACCCCGCCCAAGAGAAAGGAGACGATGAAGACACGAGTTGGCGAATTCATAAGTTTATTCAACCTGTATACGGCCTGACATCGACGCGGGACTGAACGGCGGCCGTCCCGCCGCGGCGGAGTCCATCAACCTTCGTCGGCGCACGTCACGTAGATGCTGTCCGACACGTTGACACCCACCACATGCTGGGTGTTTCCATCAAGTTCGATGGTCATCGGGCCATTGAACGGCGCCTTCTCCTGAACGAACAGCGTGACGCCCGGCCGCAGTCCAAGCGCCCCCAGATACCTGAGCATCTCGGGACTCTGGTCGTTCACCTGTGCGATCACGACCGCCTCCCCGGGCTCCACCTGCGTGAGAGGGACGCAATCCGTGTTTTCGATATTTCCGTCTTTTGTGGGAATCGGCGCCCCGTGCGGGTCGGTTGTGGGATGGCCGAGCACCCTGTCGATTTTGTCCTCGAACTCTTCCGAAATCACGTGCTCGAGTCTGTCGGCCTCAGCGTCGACTTCGTCCCAGTCGTACCCCAATGCGTCCGCCAGGTACAGCTCGAGCAGGCGGTGATGTCTCAGGACCTCCAGGGCGACGGCTTCTCCCGCCGGCGTGAGTTCGACGCCCTGATAGGGTGTGTGCTGAACAAGGTTCATTTCAGCCAGCTTCTTGATCATATTTGTCGCGGACGCTGCCGCCACCTCCATCCGCTCCGCAACCATCGATGTATTCACGGTGGCCCTGGGTTCGTGCCCATGTTGAAGCTTGTAGATGGACTTCAGATAGTCCTGTGCGGCCTGACTGAGCATGTGTTTCCTTTCGCTGGCAATCCTGCGCGGATTCCTGAACCGGCATTGACATCCGGGAACCGTCTTCCACGAACACCAGCCGAAACCGGAAATCGCCTCACCCTGATACCAAACGCCAGATCTGTGCAACGAGAAAACAGAGCAGGAAACCCATTCCCACGGGAAGTAACGACGAAATGGACGTCCATTTGGCGCTTCGTGTTTCCTTCCAGATCGTATATATCGTGGTAGAACACGGATTGTGCACCAGGCTGAACAACATCAAATTGACGGCAGTGAGCAGACTCCATCCGCCGGAAGCGAAAATCTGCGCTACCGCGGCATTGGAGTCCAGTTCAAACATGACCCCGGCGCCTTCACCCAGCCCGGTCATCCTTGCACTCAATACCGTCAACATCAGTATGGTGGGAATCACAATTTCGTTCGCCGGGATTGCGATTACGTAGGCCAGCAGGATGACGCCATTCAATCCGATAAGCAGACCGAACGGCTGGCTCCAGTTGATGAAATGCTCCGCGACGCTGAGCCCCCCAACCATGATATTGGAACTCAGCCAGATCACCGCGCCCGCGGGAACCGCAAAGATCACCGCCCGCCACAGCACAATCAACGTTCTGTCAATAATTGAAGTATAGACGGTCTGCAAGACCCGAGGGGGTCGATACGGCGGAAGTTCCAGGCTGAAGGCGGATGCTTCTCCCCGGAGAACCGACCTGGAGAGGCCCCACGAGACGAAAAAGGAGAGCAGAACGCCAAATACGGCGACGGCCACTACTGCACCGGCGGAAACCAGTCCGGCGAAATGGGCCGGAGCCAGTCCTCCGATGAATATCGTAGCCACCAGTATCTGGGTGGGCCACCGTCCGTTGCAGAGAGAGAAATTGTTGGTAATGATGGCAATGAGTCGCTCTCTGGGACTGTCTATGACCCGGGTGGACACGATCGCCGCGGCATTGCAACCAAATCCCATACTCATCGTGAGCGCCTGCTTCCCGTGCGCGCCTGCTTTTTTGAACCACTTGTCAAGATTGAACGCGACCCTGGGCAGATATCCGAAGTCCTCCAGTAGCGTAAACAGCGGAAAGAAGATCGCCATGGGTGGCAACATGACACTGACGACCCACGCCATTGCCAGGTAGATGCCGTCAACGAGCAGGCCGTCGAGCCACCAGGGCATGCCGACTGCCACGGCCACGGATTTCAATACAGGATGAACGGAGTCGATCAGCAGGCCCGCCAGCATCGCCGAAGGCAGATTCGCGCCCTCAATCGTCAGCCAGAATACCAGCGTCAGCAGGAATAACATGATGGGGAAACCCAGCCAGCGACTGGTTACGAGCCGGTCGATCGTCCGGTCCAGATCGAACCGTGCGGCTTCACCGGTTCGGGTGACAGCGCGGTCAGCAATATGCGCTGCGTTTGCGTAGAGCGTTTCCATTAATGAATCGTGGAAATTGGACCCCGCTTCCCATCGAAGCTCCGCCGCCAATCGAATCAATTCGTCGGGGCGTTGATTTGCCGCGGAATCACTCACGCCGTGACCTCCTCTCCCTGCGCCGGATTACGGTTCAGATCCCCGAGTTCTCCCGAACTCACTGCTTCCATAATTCGCGTGTCACCTTCGAGCAGCCGGAGCGCCACCCACCGCGAGTTCGGTACATCGGGAAACGCCTGATCCAGCTGAGCCATGAGCTTGTTTACCGCCTTTCTCAATTCAGGCGGCTCGTTTTTGATGCGTTGCGGCCTGCATACCGTCCTGCCGGTCGCCACATCACTCAATACCTGCGTCAACTCAGGCATTCCCTCCCCCCGGCGCGCCGCCGCAGGCACCACCGGGACCCCCAGATCTCGTGACAGTCGTCGTTCGTCCACCCGTAGACCCTGGCGTTTCGCTTCGTCTATCAGGTTCAGGCACACCACCGCACGGTCGGTAATTTCCAGAACCTGAAGGACGAGATTCAGATTCCGTTCCAGCCGCGCGGCGTCCACGACAACCACCGTTACGTCCGGGCGTCCGAACAGAATAAAATCCCGGGCGACCTCTTCGTCGAGACTGGTGGACAGGAGAGAGTAGGTTCCCGGAAGATCCACGAGCTTATACCGGTGGCCTCCGAACGCGAAACCGCCTTCGGCCCGCACCACCGTTTTTCCGGGCCAGTTCCCTGTATGCTGCCGCAGTCCCGTCAGGGCGTTAAATACCGTACTCTTCCCTGTATTCGGATTTCCTGCCAGTGCCACGACGAAATCCCAATTCGCCATATTCACGCCGAGCTTGATCAGGTTGCCCGAATGATGCGCCGGGCAGGCGTCGCAAGGACCAGCTGGTGTCTGCATTTCCATTCTATACGCTCCATCCGATTCCGTATGCATTGTGACGGCCGTTCATTCCACGAGTTGCACCTGAATCTGAACCTGATCTGCCTGCTCCCTTCGAAGCGCAATGGTTGTCCCACGTATCCGGTATGCGGTTGGATCCCCGGAAGGGCTGCGCATCTCCACCTGGATCCGGGTACCGGGAAGGATTCCCAGATCCATCAGCCGACGCCGTTCCAGACCGCGGCATGATCCGGACAGTCGGACAACGTGCCCGACTTCGCCCTTTCTCAGGCCGGACAGCAGTTCATCGGACGCTTCTGCTTCAGATCCATTCGAAACTGCGGTGACGGAAATATGGTCGGCCAGCAACGGCGCCAGCACATGCTCTTCTCCATCCGCCCAGAAGCGCACGCGCTGGGGCAGAACCTCGATCAACTCGATTCGCATCCCGACGTGAAGTCCTTCCGCCGCAAGCTGCGCGTACACGGGCTCCGGTTCGTCTTCGATGTGTACAATCTCCGCCGCAACGCCGACGGTGTGTTCCGTCAGGTGCGTTCCGCGTTTCGGCGCGATGTCTCCGGCGCCGGTGGGTATGGGGTCCCCGTGCGGGTCGTAGACCGGATACCCCATCCTCCGGTCCAGCCGTTCCACGTCCTCGGTAGACAGATCGTGCTCCCGGCGTTCCGCCTCGCTGTGCCAATCGGCAGCCGCCACCCCTGTTTCCTCGGCCAGATAGTGTTCCCAGAGGCGGTGAACCCTCAGGATTCGAAGCGCGTAATCCCGACCGTGCGTTGTCAGTCTGACGCTGCCGCCGTCAGAAACGGTCAGTCCGCGGACACCCGCACGTACGATCAGATCGGACGCGCGGCCGAGCGGAATCCCCAGTGCGCCGGACAGGCTTTCGACCGTTGCGATCTGCTGTTGATATTCACAGTTATATACGTGCTTGAGCAAATCTTCCGTCAGGACGCGCTCGGTCAGCCTCCGGGCCTGCCGCCACCGCCAGAAATATCCCGAGCCCGGCCGGATAAGAAACCACGCGCAACCCAGAATCACGGCTGCGCCCAGAAGCGCTCTCACGGGTTCGATCATCCGGTTTTCCTTCTGCCAATACCGATTATCCAAAGATAAAAAAAAATTTAGGCGTATCTAAACTTAAAGTGGTCTGCCCCGATTGTCAAGTACAAAACAGCTCTCGAAGCCCCGGTGGGTGGGTATGCCAATCCATACAATCGCTAGACGGGTGATTCCGCAATCCTCTCCTGCGCGTCCTGAGTCCATTCTGGAGCGTTGCGACCGTTACGCTGACCTCCGGATCTGTGGCGCCACCTCCGACCGTAACAAGAAAGGCGTTGCGCAACCCGGAAGATAGGTCGATATTTCGTCAGATTCGCCGGATTGAGGAACCACGGACTGCCGTTTATGACCCTGGCGGCTACGCCTGAAAAATGCCAACGGTTGTTACGTAACGGATCAAACGCGATGTACCGCCGATGCCCGGCGCGGAGACTTCCAAGGGGTAATGAATCCTAAAATACTGAAAGGCTGCGCCCATGAATCGAATCAAGTCCGGCATCTTCATCATGCCGTTCCACCCGCCGGGAAAATCGCTCAGTCAATGCCACGATGAAGACATGGAACTCGTCATTCGTGCCGACGAACTGGGTATCGACGAATTCTGGATCGGCGAACATCACACCATGGTCTACGAAAACATCGCGATGCCGGAGATATTCATCGGGGCGGCGCTGCGGGAAACCGGCAATATTCGGCTGGGGCCGGCACCGGTCTGCCTGCAGCAACACCACCCCGCGCTGGTCGCAAGCCGGCTGTCCTTTCTCGACCACCTGTCCAGGGGGCGACTCAATCTCTGTTTCGGACCCGGCAGCGTTCCGACCGACCTTGAGATCCTCGGTGTCGACCCGCAGAACAGCGCCGCAATGGTCGCCGAATCGATCGAGATGATCCTGACGCTCTGGCAATCCGACGCGCCTTTCGCAATCGATGGCCGGTTCTGGCAGATCAGGCTGGAACGCACGATCGATCCGGAGGTCGGCCTCGGCGTCATTCACAAGCCATACCAACGACCCCATCCGCCCATTTCAATGCCGATCAGTTCGATAAACTCCGAAACCGCAAGGGAGGCGGGGAGGCGCGGCTTCCAACCGTTCGGTCACAGCCTGATTCCATCGAGCACATTGGCGAACATCTGGACGACATTCGAGCAGTCTGCCATGGAGGCAGGTCGACGGCCGGACCGTTCCGACTACAAGATTGCACGCGCGATCTTCCTGGCGGATACCACGGAAGAAGCGGTACGGCGTGCGAGATCAAATACCGTCGCAACGAACTTCGAATACATCGGCTCACTTCTCAAACGCGGCGGCCGCGGCATCGGCATGTTCAAACGCGACCCTGATATGCCCGATGCGGACTGTAATCTGGATTATCTGATGGGCGAACAGATCATCGCCGGCGACGTCGACGCGGTCGTCGATCGTCTCGAGTCCCTGCGTGCGGAAGTCGGAGACTTCGGCACGCTCGTCATGATGTCGTACGACTGGGACGACAAAGACAGTTGGCTGCGCAGTCTCGAACTCTTCGCGACAGAATTGATGCCGGCGCTGAACCGGGAGGTGAGGCCGGAGCTGGTACCTTGAACGTCCTTCCCGTTCCGCAGACCGGGATTGCGCCGGCGCCCGCATCCGGATAGAGGCGCGCAACGAACGCCATGCCGTCCCGACTGTACGATCAGTACGACAAAAGAGGCGACGCCGAAAACGGTGTCGCCTCTTTAAATAGATTAATCCGAAATGGGGTCTCAGATTCACTCCATCTTTTTCGCCGATTTAACGGGATAATCCTTTACAAACCGCTCCCGGTATTTTTCTTCCCAACCGTCGATGGACTCACGAAGCGCCGCAACCATCTGCGGCTCAACCTGAAGCAGTTCCTTCATCTTCAGGGGAAATCTCTGTCCGTCCGGATAGAAACTGCCGTCCAATACCAATTCCTGAAGAAAGGGATAACCTGCCACCAGTTCGCCCGGCGAAGGGCTCAGCGGCGTGACGCGGGTGTGTACCTTCAAGCCCATATAGGCCAGGTGGCTGAAACCCATCCTGAACCGGACGTGAGCGCCTACCTTGTTGACCCGCACCTTGTGGCCGGCATACAATTCGTCAAGGCGCGCCGCAAGCAGTTTCCACCCCTGGTGGAATTCGTTCAGCGGCATGGCTCTTTCGCCGGAGAATGCCGCTTCCCGGTCTTTGGCAAGCTGCTTGGCCATCGCGAGGGATTTGTCATCCAGCTTTTTCGTTTTGGCATCGACCGAAGGCGCATGGGACAAAGAGATGCCGATGATGATGCCGATCGAAGTCGTAAGAACAAAACGCACTATGTACTCCCCCTTTTTTATGACGAGCGCGCGATTCCTTCCCGAAAAGGGCATACGAAACCGTCCGGCAACACGGGAACCGGATCCTGAGCGGCAAATGAGATTAAGGTATTTCCAACGAGAGCGCAAGCATTTTCTCGTCCGCCTACAGAAAAACCCGCGCCCCTGTTGATTCCGGGTCAGCGGGTTGTCAATTCGATCGAAATGCAGCCACGTTCATGCCGAAGGCGGCTTTTCGATGTCGAGGAGTGATTTTTGCGAAGCATCACGGCGGCGTCCGCCTCCGCACGAGGCGCAACCGACGGATTCCGTCAGGAACGGACGGACGAACTTCCATGCCGCCCAGATGCCACAGGCGATCGCGACGCCGACCGCCACTACCGACTGCCAATCCACGCTAACCCCCCCATCCCAGAGCCATCGTGCCCTGATAGGTCGCCAGCGCGGCGACGTACGCCAATAGCGTCATATAGACAAACGTAAAAATCGTCCATCTCCAGGACTGCGTCTCCCGGCGAATGACGGCCAGCGTCGATGCACATTGCGCGCACAGCGCGAAAAAGACCATTACCGAGAGTGCGACGGGGATATTGAAAACGGAGCGTCCATCATCCCATGTCGCGTTGCGAAGCGCGCTGCGCAGGTCGTCCGACGACTCGTCCGTATCGCCGCCCAGGCTGTAGATTGTGCCAAGTGTCGCGATGATCACCTCCCTTGCGGGAAAGGACGCGAGCGTGGCCATTCCGATACGCCAGTCCCAGCCCAGCGGTCTGACCGCAGGTTCTATCCAGTGTCCTGCCCGGCCCAGAAAACTCTCATTGAGGAGTTCCGCCGCCATCCGCGCGTTAAGGTCCTCCAGCGTCTCCTGCAACGCCACGCCCGACTGCGATGCTTCGGCCGTTCGCCGATGGCGTTCGTATTCCGAAAGGGTCTCTTCCGATCTGGGAAAGTAAGCAAGCGCCCACATCGCGATCGTTGCAGCCAGGATGATACTTCCCGCACGCGCCAGAAACGCCCTGGAACTCTGATATACCCTCAGTCCGACCGTCCGTTTGTCCGGTACCTTATACGATGGGAGCTCCAGAATGAAAGGGGTTGTTTCCCCCTTCAACAGGGTCTTCCTGAGTACCCAGGCCACGGGAACCGCAACTGCCGCGCCCACGCAGTACATCGCAAAAAGGGTCAGCCCCTGCAGACCAATCCACTCCCCCAGTATGGGTCTCGCCGGGATAAACGCGGCGATCAGGATGGTGTAGACCGGCAATCGGGCAGAACAACTCATCAGCGGCGCCACCATAATGGTGACCAGCCGGTTCCGCCGGCCTTCAATGGTCCGTGTCGCCATGATTCCAGGCACCGCGCACGCGAAGCTTGACAACATCGGGATAAACGACTGCCCGGAAAGACCGCACTTTGTGAGGATCCTGTCCATCAGCAGGGCCGCACGGGCCATATAGCCGCAGTCTTCCAGAACAGCGATGAAGAAAAAGAGAATAGCGATCTGAGGCAAGAAAATGACAACACCGCCCACGCCCGCTATAACGCCGTCCTGAACCAGGCTTTTCAGCGCCCCTTCCGGAAACCAGCCGCCCACCCAGCCGGACAGCACGGCGAACAGATCATCAACCCAATCCATCAGCGGGCCGGCCCAGGCATAGATGGCCTGGAAGACCACGCCCATTATAGCGACGAACAGGAGCGTACCCCAGATCCTGTGCGTAATTACTCCGTCGATGCGGTCCGAATGCGTTTTCTGCAGGTCCTCAGGTTGAGATACACTTTGCGCAAGCACCCGCCTTATCCAGTTGTACCTCACCTCCGATTCAAGAGCGGACAAACCTGATGCCGCGGAAAACCTGCCCCTGGCATCCGCGAGTTTCATCCGGAGATCGTCACCGCGTGCCTCAATCAGCCGGCGTTCCGCGTAACCTCCTTCGTCGACGATCGCCCTCAACGCCTCTGCGCGTCGCACGGACGCGTTTCTCGCATTTTGCGACTGCAACTCCGACGCGACCGCATCGACTGCAGCGGGAAATCCGTCGGGAAATCCCGGCAGCAGCGATAAGCCCTGATGCCGCCCGTCATGCGGCAGGCGTCTCAATTCCCGGCGCAGGTCTCCCAGTCCCTGTCGTCGATTCGCACAGACCCTGACCACAGGAACCCTCAGATAACGTGAGAGCGTTTCAATATCGATGCGTATGCCCCGTGCATCCGCCACGTCCGACATATTCAGCGCAACCACTGCCGGCAGGCCGAGTTCGAGCACCTGTGAAACCAGGTAAAGGTTCCTGTATAGATTCGATGCGTCGACAATTGCCAGTACCGCGTCTATTCCCCGTTCGCGGGGCAGCCGTCCGAGCAATACGTCGGCGACGATCATCTCATCCGGGGCATGGGCGGCAAGACTGTAGGTACCCGGCAGGTCGACGAGCTCCGCGATCGTGTCTTCGGACAAACTCAGCCGCCCCACTTTTCGCTCAACGGTCACGCCGGGGTAATTCCCGACATGCTGAAAAAGACCGGTAAGACCGTTAAAAAGCGTGGTCTTACCGGTATTTGGATTACCCACCAGAGCGATTGTAAAGCGCTGATCTACGCCGGTGCGCGGTCCATCGGACAACTCCGTGGCCATGCGTTGAACCTCAGGTGATCGGACTCAGCCTAACGGCAACCGCATCGTGCATCCTCAAACAGAACCGGGCATCTTCAACCTGCACGACCAAACGTCCACCTGCGCGCAGCAATCGAACCCTGACACCCGGACCAACTCCCAATTCCCGCAGCCGGGAGGCCAGGGGGGAATTCCCCTGCACCGATTCCACCGTTCCTTCGTCACCCACATCGAGTCCGGCCAGCGATCCCCGGAACATCTTCCTGGTCCGGTTCTTCCGTTCATTTGAAAGCCAAACGCCACGAGCGGCCAGTTGCATGAGGCGCGCCACCATTTTGCCATCCTTTTTTTCGCCGCGAGACTAACCTCCGGCACCGATTCTGAGAAGACACTCGTCTTCGCAGATCGGACAATCGGTCTCGTCGTGACAGAAGTCGCCGGTCTGCCAGAACGCGTTCAGAAACTCCCTTGCCACCGGCGTATCGGCCAGCAGGAATCTCACGAAATTCAACAGCTTCTCGCCGGTTTCCTCGCTCAACAGGTGTTCCACCTTGCACGCGTCCACTTCCGACTGGTGGCCTTCCACGTGCAGCACGTCCTTAAGGAATTTGCGAACGATGGCGCGCTTGGCGAGTACCAGATCCACTAATCGCGCACCTCGTTCGGAAAGCCGCAGGAACTTGTTCTGATCTTCCAGAACGAACTGTTTCTGTCGGAGCGCCTTTAATGTCAGCGACGCGCTGCCCCTCGTAATGTCCAGATATCTTGCGACATCCGACACGCGGGCGTATCCGTACTGGTCCTTGAGCTCTCTTATGGCGAGAAGGTGATGTGCGACGCTGTGCGTGATCTCATTTTCTTCGAATGTTTTCCACACATCGGAAGATGCCACGGGTCCCCCTTCCACCTTCAGAAGCTGTCTTAAAATTCCCAGCGGTCTTCGCACGGCTGCAAAAGCGCCGGTCGGCGTTGGTTAAATCCACCCGTCTTAAGAGATCGAGGCTGCGCTTGCTCGCCTCTCATAGCCGGATTTTCCCGTCGGCGCTGCGCGCCCCTCGCGCCTCATAACCGGCACTTTTTCGCTCGTGCTCGGGAACCCACCGGTAATTTAAAACAACTTCTCAGGCTTCTGAACCAGTCATATGTTTTACAAATAAAACATACGTTATAAATTTAATCAACAAGCAGGCGCCATGTCAAGCGAAATTTGCCGACAATCCGGCGTCGACGGCGTCGCTGCTTGACTTTTGGTCACCAATTTCGTATACCTCCCGGAACCGTGCCGCCATGAAAGCGAGGCGAGATACACTTCAAGGAGTCTGTCAATGTCGGAAATATTCGACTTTGAGGACGTCGCCAGACTGCCGCAACCCGGTGACAACGTCGCCATCGCGACGCGGAATCTGGAGGCGGGCGTCCGTTTCCGCACCCACGGCCCTGTTCTTCGCCTGGATACGGCCATACTCGAGGGCCACCGGTTTGCCGTGGCGCCCATTCACGCCGGCGAGTCCCTCCTTTCCTGGAATCTTCCGTTCGGCGTCGCATCGAGGGACATTTCCCCGGGCGACTATGTCTGTAATGCCGGCATGCTGGAAGCGCTCAGCCTCCGCAACCTGGACTTTCAACTGCCGGTCGAACCCAATTTCAGAGACCACATCCAGCCCTACCGTTTGAATGAGGATTCGTTCCGCCCCGGCGATCAGGTCCCTCCGGTCAAGGGAATCCGTACCTTCGAAGGATACGCCCGGTGCGCCGCGAGGGGGGTTGGTACCCGGAACTATGTCCTGATCCTGGGCACCACGTCCCGTACGGGAAGCTTCGTAAAGCGATTGGAACGACAATTGGACGGTGCTTCCGACGCCTATCCAAACATTGACGGAATCGTTGCCGTCGCGCACACCGAAGGAGGCGGGCGGACCACGCCAAACAACCTTGACCATCTTCTGAGAACACTTGCGGGTTTTATGGTACACCCCAACGTGGGCGCCGCCCTTGCGGTCGACTACGGTACGGAGCCGCTGACAAATGCCATGCTGCACGCATACATGTCGGAAAACAACGCTCCCCTCTTCGACGTCCCCCACCGCTTTCTAACCCTGCGCGGCGGTTTTGAAGATAACCTCGACCGGGCACGGGACGTCGTCGCGGGGTGGCTGCCGGAAGTCAACCGGACAGCCCGAAGACATTCTTCCGTTTCCGGTCTCAAGATCGCGCTGCAATGCGGGGGATCGGACGCCTTTTCCGGTGTGTCGGGTAACCCGCTGGCGTCATGGGTCGCGCGTCAGATCATCCGGCACGGCGGCTCGGCAAATCTGGCGGAAACGGACGAGCTGATTGGCGCGGAACCCTACGTTTTGCAGAACGTCAAGGATCTCAATACGGCCCGCCGCTTTCTGGACCGCGTGGAAGCCTACAAGGATTTCGCGGCGTGTCATGGAGCGACCGCCGAAGGCAATCCTTCAGGGGGCAACAAGTTCCGGGGCATCTACAACATCGTGCTGAAATCCATCGGCGCAGCCATGAAGCGCCATCCGCAGGTTCGCCTCGACGGGGTCCTGGAGTACGGCGAACCCATGCACGAACCCGGATTTTACTTCATGGACAGTCCCGGGAACGATCTTGAGAGCATTGCCGGACAGGTCGCGTCGGGATGTAACCTGATTTTCTTCATAACCGGTAACGGCTCCATCACCAATTTTCCCTTCGTTCCCACCCTGAAGGTCATTACGACGACGAGCCGGTACGAACTCCTCGAGAACGAAATGGACGTCAATGCGGGCGCCTATCTGGACGGAACTCCGCTGGACACGCTTGGGATGCGGATGACGGATCTCACGGTTGACGTCGCTTCCGGCATAAGGAGCAAAGGCGAACGGGCGGGACACTCCCAGATATCCATCTGGCGGAACTGGCGACAGACCGACCCTGGCAACGTCGAAGGTCTCCGGGCGCTCCCGTTGCCCTCCGGGAAGCCCATGGACACGTGCACAAGACATGATGCGCTGCGAGGCGAATTCCGCGGCATCGTGACCGCGACGGGCATCGCCACGGACCAGGTCGGCCTGATCCTGCCGACCAGCCTCTGCGCGGGCCAGATCGCAAGGATGGCCGCAGAACGCCTGGAGCGGAACGAGGTCGGAAAAGGCCGGGGTATCTCACGGTTCGTCGCACTCGTACATACCGAGGGCTGCGGTGTGGCGGGCGACGCGACCGAGAAGATGTATTCCCGAACCATGCTCGGCTATCTCACCCACCCCCTGGTAAGGCACGCGCTGCTGCTGGAACACGGTTGTGAAAAAACCCACAACGACTATCTCAGGCACCAACTTGAACGCGAAGGCATCGACCCCGCCCGCTTCGGGTGGTGCAGCATCCAGCTCGATGGAGGGCTCGAACGCGCGCTTCGCAACGTGGAAACCTGGTTCGCCGGACGCATGAAACGAGATCGTCCGCCGGTTTACGGAGAGTCCGATCCGGCGGCGCTGTCGGTCGGCATCCTGACCGGGGGCAGGGTCAATGACGCAGCCTCGGCGTCGTTTGCGATCCTCGTCCGCCGGCTCGTGGGCGCTGGCGCAAGGGTCGTGGCGCCGGACAACTCGGCGCTGCTCTCCTCGGCTCCGTTTTCCGATACCTTGCTGACGAATGCAGCACCGGGACCCTCCCTCGGGTACGGCCAGACGGCAAAGCGCCCGGGTTTCTACATTATGGAAACGCAGACGGACCACTGGGTCGAGACGCTTACCGGCCTTGGCGGCACGGGCGCGCAGATCCTGATCGCGCACGTGGCCGAACATCCGATGCAGGGGCATCCGATGCTGCCCGTGCTTCAGATCAGCACGGAGCCGTGGGTGTGCGAGGCCTACGCGGACGACCTGGACCTTTCGCTATCCGGCGCGCCTGAGAAAAACGCCCGGCGGATCGCCGAGCTTCTCCTGGAAACCGCGTCTCGTAACTATACGACCGTCGCGATGAGACAGAAAAACACGGATTTTCAGTTCACTCGAGGGCTGCTGGGCGTTTCGATGTGAACATGCAAAAACGGGCGTCAGGTACCGCATTGACCGCCCCTTCTCCGGCTTTACGCTGTAGAATGCAGGTATAACGGCTACTGTTCAATCCAGTCCCGAAGCGCCGATACGATTTTCCGTCCCTGGTCCAGGCTTGAAATATTGAACTTGCTCCGCGGTATATAGGTTCCGTCCCGCTTCTGGAATCGGCGAATCGTCACTTTTTCAGGCCCGTATTCACCCGATTGCCGGTTCAGGTCCTGGTACAGAAACATTACGGTCGCCCACGCTCCCCTCGAAAGCACGTGCTTGTCCAGTTGCCTGCAGAGCAGAACGCCGTCTTCCTCGTAATTAATGCTCAATTCGTCCACGGATTCGGCCATCGATCCGCCTCCTTTCGGTCCGTCAGCGAATCGCTGACGGTTCTACCATTCAGTGGATTTCGCAAATGAGACTCGGCATTGTCGGCATGCTTCCGGGAGACCTCCGGAGCTTCACGGACGTCCACTTCGAAACGATCCGGAATCTCGGATTCACGGGTGCGGGATTTCACCTGCCGGGCGAACTGTTGAACGCAATTTCGGAAGAAGACGTGGCCAGATGCCGACAGCTGTTCGCGGACCATGAGATCGATCTGTCGCAGTTTGCCATCGCCTATGGCGACTGCCTGTTCGATCCGGACCCGGAGGTCCGGTCCGGAGCCGTGTCGAAGGTCGTGAGGGGCGCCGGGATCGCCGCGCGCCTGGGCGCCGACTGCTACCTGATCCGGCCGGGCAGCCGCAACCCCGCCGGCCCATGGACGCCGCATCGCGAAAACCACACGCCGGAAGCACACGCGTTGCTGAACCGAACGTTGCGGGAGATCGCAAACCGTACCGCGGGGCAGAACGTCGTTATCGTCGTGGAAACTCACGTCGTTTCAATACTCAATACGCCTGCGGCGTGCCGCCGGCTCATCGAGTCCGTCGACAGCGCCAACGTGAGGCTGGTGATGGACTACGTCAATCACTTCGAATCCATCGATCACGTCTACTCGGACACCGAACGCCTGAATCACATCTTCGATACCATCGGTCCGCTCGCGCCCGTCTGTCACGTCAAGGACATCAGCGTCGGCAATCGTCTGGTAGTCCAACTGGAAGAGGCGGTTCCGGGCCTCGGCGAACTGAATCTGGGCCTCGCGCTCGGGCTCTTTCACGCGCATCATCCCGTGGGTTACGCGCTGATCGAACATCTCGGTCCGGATCAGATTCCGCTCGCCGCCGCGAACGTCCGGGAGATTTCGAAGCGCGCCGGCATTCCGATTTGCTGAACCCTGACGTCTCGCAGGTACTCAGGTACATCGCGGTCGATGCCACTCACGAGCATCAGGGCAGGTACACCGGTGTCAATCCTTCCGCCTGAACTTCAGCCGTCGGATGCAGGCGCCCACGGCAAGCCCCAGACTCGCGCCAATCGTCACTCCGGCGCTCACCCACAGACCGAAGTCGCCACTCCCCACCCCGAAGACGGAACCCGCTCCGGCGCCGACGCCCGAACCGACCGCCATCCACTTTCCGATCTCACGTTGCCCGTTTCCGGCTTCCCGACTCCCGGACATGCTGATTCCTTTCGCGCGACCGCGTTGATTTCAGACACGCGAAATATACCGGGCGGGACCGACGCGAACAAGCCGAAACCGACTCCGACAGCGAATCGACAAACCCCTTGACAATGCCGTGGTCCGGCAGGTAGATATGGGCCGTCCGTTACCATTGAACCGTCCGTCCTCGACGAATCGAAGCGTGAACGGAAGCTTACGCGAAAGGAGCGAAAAATGCAGCCCGAACTGATCGCGGACTACGCCTGTGAGACCGGGGAAGGACCCCTCTGGCACCCGATGGAAAAGAGGGTCTACTGGACCGATATCCCTGCCGGCCGCGTGTTCCGTTACGACCCGGCCGCGGGAGCGCACGAGACCTGTTACACCGGCGACGTCGTGGGCGGGTTTACCGTGCAGGCCGACGGGGCTCTGCTGTTCTTCATGGAGCGAGGCGCGGTCAAGGTCTGGCGCGACGGTGAACTCACGACGGTGATCGAGGAAATCCCCGACGAGCGCGAGTCCCGCTTCAATGACGTGATTGCGGATCCCGGGGGCCGGGTATTCTGCGGTACCATGCCCACGCCGGAGCGGCCGGGAAGGCTGTATCGACTGGATACGGACGGCACGCTTCGCGTGGTCATCGATGAAGTGGGGATTTCCAACGGGATGGGGTTCACGGCGGACCTCCGGCACATGTACTTCACGGACTCGCCCACGCTCAATATCTACCGGTTCGACTACGATCGGGAAACCGGCGACATTGCGAACCGGGAGGTCTTTATCCGGGCGGCGGAAGACGAAGGGATACCGGACGGCATGACGGTAGACGCCCACGGCTGCATCTGGTCCGCCCGATGGGACGGCCACTGCCTCGTACGCTACACGCCCGACGGCGTGGAAGAACGGCGCATCGCGTTTCCGGTCAGGAAAGTGTCCAGCCTCACCTTTGGCGGGGAGGACTACACGGACATCTACGTCACGACCGCCGGGGGAAACATCAAACACCAAGACGGCGAACACGCCGGCGCGCTGTTCCGCCTGAACCTGGGTATCCGCGGCGTCGAGGAGTTCTATTCGCGAATCGGGTTGTAGCAGAATAGCGGTGAGACCGGAGACGCAAGACGGGAGAGGAAAAACCAAAAACCGCCAGATATTCGGAATATAGGGGCGACGCACGCGTCGCCCCTGATCTTTTCCCTTTCCGACCCGCGCACTTCCGATTTCCGGTCGGCGGTGCGATAATCCCGGACATGCCCTAAACAAACACGGCCTTCACGTCGTATATTATGGTAGATGCAGGGTAAGCACTCTCCCGGTCGAGCAACCTCTTGATCGGTTCTCATTTACGGTTCTGAGATCGACCAAATATACGGAGATCCGATTGGAACCGGTATTGGACATAGTATTCTCAACCTCGCGGGATCCTGCACCAAGGATAAGACCATTGTATATGGACGAATCAGACCTGGTGAGAAAGGCGCAGGACGGCGACGTTGAGGCCTTCGAGAATCTCGTAAACGCCAAGAAGGCAATCGTGTATTCCGTTGCTTACCGGTTTGCGGGTAACCGCGATGATGCCGAGGATATCTGCCAGGAGAGTTTCATCAAACTTTACAGGAACATCCGTGCGTATTCATCGAACCATATATTCACGACCTGGTTGTTCAGACTGGTTACCAACACTGCTGTCGACCACCTTCGAAAACAGAAGAAATCTCGTCGATTACCCCTGGAGGCAGGGCTGCCGGACCGCAGCCAGGCCAGCGACAGCGATCTCAAACTCACACTCGACCGGATACTGAAGAAGGTCTCACCGAAACAACGCATGGCATTCGTGCTGCGGGACCTTCAGGGCTTCCCGTTGAGCGAAGTCGCACAGATACTCGGTTGCAGAGGCGTCACCGCCCGCGTCCACCTTCACAAAGCAAGGACTCGCATCAGAAAGAGCCTGGAGACGGAGATATGATCTGCCGAATCGTTCGAACGTTCCTGCCGCTTTACGTTGAAAACGACCTACCAGTATCCATGGCTTCCCGAATCTCGCGCCATCTTGGACAATGTAATGGCTGTCTGGCAATTCATCAGTCATTCGTCGAGTCCCAATGTAAGGTCAGGAGAGTTGCGCTAACTGACTCTGCACCAACGCCATCCGAGCGTATGGGAGAGCGAATCCACAACGACATTCTCAAGGCATCGTCCCAACCGGAATCCGTGAACCGGCAAGGAAACGAAAGACACAACTGGCAGCAGATCGCAACCTGGTCTGCGGTTGCGGTTCTGTTGATTGGAGCAATCGGGTTTCACATTCGTAGCGGCGGGGAGAACGGTGACAGCCAACTGGCGCAGTCGCACGAAAACAACGCTGAAAGGCTGATCGACCCTTACGAACCGGAATTTCGGGAATCCAGGCAGACGTCGAGGGCAGAAGTCAAAGCATTGATCAGACGATTGAATCCCAGACCCCACCTGACAGATGAAGAGCTGGATGCGGAATATCCGGTACTCGTTTCGGTCAACCAACCCGACGGCGTGTCTGTCATCTATCGAACGAACGACCCAACCACGACAATTGTGTGGGTTCTGCCTCGGAAAGGAGCGGATCACCAATGAAACAATTCCGATCTCAAGCGATAGCAGCCGTGAAATTTTCGACAATATTGGCTTCCGTTCTATATGTGGCTACATTCTCCTCACCTTGTAACGCAAAGGAGACGGCGGATTCGACGAAGGGTGCTGAACTGGAGGAGCTCCTCCCTCCGGGTGTCGAGATGTTTCATATAAAATACCTTCCAGTCCCTGGGGTCATGGAGCTTCTGCGCGCATTTGAAATCGAATACGAAAGCGCCAAGAACTATGGACGGACAAAGCTCTTCATCAAGTTCAAGAATCCGTCGTCCGCGGTGCGCGCGAGAAAACTGCTTGCCAAATTCGATATACCTCCCCGCCGGATCGAAATCCATCTGAGGCAGATATTGGCTTCGAACGTGGCATTTTATGTACCGGTGGATGGTGTAAATCGCAGGCTTCATCGTCCAGTACCCGATGAGACCCTGCGGAATCAATTGAAACAGGCATTCAAATTCCGGCACTACAATCTCCTTGGAAGCAGTAGATCGATTTCAAACGCCGGCAGCAGGGGCATGCCTTCCGTGAAGCCTCCCTCTACGCCGAAACTCGTGGATGCATCCGGAGACAAACGCTTGAACTTCTCGGGCATCCGGGGAAGCTATTGGCTCGATTTCATAGATGAAGGCAAGGGGGTTATACAACTTCGAGATCTTATCGTCAACTCGGCCGGAGGTCATGTACTCAACACTTCACTGAACATCAAGAACGGCGAGACGGTCATTGTCGGCAGTTCGGTTCACGACGAAGACGACATCGCGATAATAACCGTTGTCAGCGCCAGGACGGTGGATTGAACAAAGTGACCGTCGCACGTGCATTAACCCAAAAATCTGGTATACGATGATATACCCGGCTTTGTTTATTTGCGCTCCAACCACTATTGATGATTTCCATACGGACTGCAGGCGTTTCTTCACCCACCGGTTGGCTGCCAATCCTTCGGTGGCGTCTGTACTCCTTGTGGGTATGGTGCCGCGAGGCCGGTTGCGCACGAAAACATCCGTCACGAAAGGTGCAGAAACACATCGGGTCACGAATGTTCAAAACCGTAGCGGCGCTGCAACTGGAAAGCATTGCGCGCGCAATGTATTTTGGAATGCATCGTTTCTGCGACATTTGAAATGCCTGTCAGAATGGATCGTCCACGTTGGATAGGCTTGATAAAGGGAACCTCCGAGCCTATATTTCATTAAGGCGAGGCCAGCGGGAAGGCATCACACGATAAAACAAAAGGCAGGAAATGCCTGGTGACGACGCGAAGCGTTCGTTCTCCATTGCGAAACAACACCTGGATCGTGTGCTTGCTGCATGGGACGAACCCGTGGATTGGACAGACTTGACCATTTATGGCTTCTATTGTCTTGAAGCTGCAATCGTAGCGGCTGCCATGCACACTGGCTTGAGTTTCAGGAGGACTCATTCCGAAAAGGCAAAAGTGGCGGAAGAACTTGCTGTGTCCTATGATTTACCGGATCTCTCGGACTTCCTCTGGAACCTCAATGAAGCACGTAAGGCTGCTGCATATGGCGATGCCCCTCTCCCGGATCTCGACGCCGAGGACGTTGCTCGAAAAATCGAAGAATATGTGGAAGCGGTGTCCGCGTTGCTGGAAAAATAACTCAATGGAAAAACATACAGAAACGCGCAAACGCCCTGGGATGGAGACCTTTTTGCCCCGCTTACTCGAATCTGCAGAGAAATGGCCAAGCGTTGCGGCGAGGGAATGGGTCGAGCAGTTGATCCAAATGGCGTGCGATCGAGCCGATATTCCGGCGATTGTCGCCTTCGGATCGATTGTCCGCGACGTCAGCTTTAGCGCCGACGTCGACATGCTATTCGTGTACGGATCGGAGAAACCCTCATTCGCGACGCCGCCTCTGGATGTCGACGTCAAGGCGTATCGCAAAACCGACGTGGAATCACTCATCGCACGTGGTCATGAGCTTCTTTGCTGGTCCATCCGATTCGGTACGGTACTTCATCAGAAGGATCGATACTGGTCGGACTTACAACAGACGTGGGCGAGGCATTTGCCGTTACCTTCTGCCGCAGTGGCTGAAGAACGCGCCGACCGAGCAAGTAGGCTTCTTGAAGATCTCGGAGTGATCGGCGACGATGATGCGGTTCAGGAACAGACAATCACGATGTTGACACAATTTGCGCGCGCCCGTTTGATCCGGGCCGACGTATTTCCCGCATCACGTCCGGAACTACCGAAGCAACTGAGGTCAATAGGGGAATCTGCGTTGGCATCCCGGTTGACCGACGCTTTGGAGAAACGCCGCGATTTAATGGAGACTCACCAGTCATTCTTGCCGCGAACGTGAGGCAGCGAAGGCTTACACTCGAGGATCGAACAAGGCGACCAGCCGGTCCCCCGTACGATATGCAAAAAGCCTGATATGCAGTGACATATCAGGCTTGATTTATGTAATCATTGAAGGAGTTTCCGGTGCTGGCCGACCGGCCTTTTCAGCCCGCCCCTAACCCCGCGCCAGGTCCCGGTAGGCCCTGAAAAGATCCGCGTAATACGCCGCGAACATCCACCGGTCGCCGACGCCCCGATCGGGGCTCCGTTCCGCCTCGGCCGACATATACCCCGCGTATTCCTTCTGGTGTAGCAACCGGAACAACTCCCTGTACGGATACCCCTGGCCAGCCAGATCGTGCATATGGACGTGGTCCAGCCAGGGCCAGACCGTGTCGAGCGCCTGCTCGACGGATCCGTCAACCACGTCTTCGGCCACCGAATTCCAGATCAATCCGAAATTCTGATGGTCCACCTTTTCGGCTACCGCCCGGCAAGACCGCCAGTCGAATTCGCCGTGCAGCTCCAGACACGGCCTGACGGACCTTTCGACGCCGTACGCACAGAGCTCCCGAAGCGCAACGGCCACCTGAGCGATCGTCTTCTCTCTCGGCACGTCTTTGGGGAAATTGTTCCCGAATACTCTCACCCTGGGCGCGCCCAGATCCGCAGCGAGATCCATCCGCACCTTTGTCTGGTCGATCTGGTCCCGAAGGTCGGACGCGTCCTCATCGTGATACCGGTTTCCCGTTGCAACGCTGATGATTTCAATGCCGGCCGCTGCGCAGTCGGCCACGACCTGCCTGCGTTCGGCGTCATCCAGCGACGCCTCCACGCCGTGCCCGTGACCCAGGTCCGTCCGGAATTCGACGCCCTCGACGCCGTGGTCACCCAGCGTCTGCAGCAGGTCCCGGCGCGAAAGATCCTTCAGAACGCCATATGTCATCCAGGAAAGTTTCATCTACAGCACTCCTCCTTTGTTAAGGCGACTGTGGACAGGGGCTCCCGTCAGACCACCGGCTCCTTGCCGATCCTCGCAAATCCCTCGGCATACCGGCAGTCGTTCATCCCTGCCATATGCTGCGCCTCAATGGCGCGGTACCGGTTCAGAACCGTATACACCTCCGGCAGGGGCGGCTGTGCGGCAAGCTTCTTCAGCGCTTCGATCTTCTGTTCGAAAACCGACGAAATATCCACGTACAGGTCGGGAACGAAACCCGAAACTGGCGACGTCCCCATCGTGGTTTCGTAGCATATCACAAGCGGACGCTGGCACGGGTCGCGGCCGGTCTTGATTCCTCCCGCATTGCAGTAGGAACATGCCCACAATGCGGCCTGCGTGGTCTCCACGTGATCCGGATGCATCACGTCGTTGATCCAGTGACTCATTACGAGATCCGGCCTGAATCGCCGAACCGCGTCCAGCAGTTGCAGACGTCGTTCGGGTCCCACCACCAGCGGGCTGTCTCCGAAATCGAAGCAATCGATGCTCGCTCCCAGGATCCCGGCGGCGGCCTCGAATTCCTGCCTGCGCCTCGCCTTGACGTCCTCAACGGGCAGGTCCGGGTCCTCCGCCCACAATGCGGGTGACTCGCACCGCTCTCCGTAGGTGAGGTTATGGACGTGCACCGTGCCGCCCGCGTTGACGAATCGAATGATCGCCCCACCCGCGCGCGAACAGAAGTCCGCCGCGTGAGCGCTGAACACCAGCACCCGCATACCCTCCCGGATCATGCCGTTCTCCCTGCTGTCATGCTTCATTCGACATCGGTTTCACGCCCTGAAGCGGGCGGGCGATCCCGGCTCGAGGCCCTGTGCTGTCGTGCATGCGGCTTCAGGATCCACCGCCATTATTCATTGCCTCCATACTCCGGCAGGGTTCCGTCGTCTTTCGGCACGTAGCCCAGCAACTCCCGCGCGTTCGAGAGATCCCACTTCTTCTCGCTGCCGCCCGACACACCGTAGAAGATCCCGAACCCGACGTGCTCCGCTTCGATGGACCTCCAGACCAGTTGCGCCAGATCCCTCGGACTCAGCCAGCGGGCATACCCGGCCTCATATCGTGTTCCCGGCGCGTCCTTCCCATTGAAGTTCGCCACCCGAAGGCAAATCACCCGTATCCCGTATCGTTCCGCATAAAATCTGCCCAGGGCTTCTCCGAAAGCCTTTCCGGCGCCGTAAACGCCGTCCGGCCTTACCGGGCTCTCGGGTGTGGAGACAAGGCCTTCCTTTTCGTATAAACCCGTGACGTGATTGGTACTTGCGAAGACGACGACAGGCACTGCGTTTATTCGCGCAGCCTCGAGGATATTGTACACGCCCGGAATGTCGACTTCCAGGGTCGCTTTCGCCACGTCTTCAGCGGTCATGCCGCTCCATCGACGGATCGCCAGGTGTACGACGGCGTCCACACCAGACGTGGCTTCGACCATCGCCGCGTGGTCCGCCACGCTGCCGAAGACCACCTGGTCGTCGGAATGCACGTCGTCCGGTACCGTCGAGTGCAGCAGGAGCCGGAAATCATATCGCGCTCTCATCCGCGACCGGATAGAGGTCCCAAGCGACCCGGCCGCGCCGGTCAGGAATATCTTCTTCTTTCCCATTGCGCGGACAGGTCCTCCGGCGTGGAATTGGCCTGGCAGACAAAACCCGACGTTCGCCCCCTGGATTGCCTGGAGATGATTCACGCGATTTGAACCATGTGATCACGAGGTAGCGGAAGCAGCATCAGCTCTGACTGAGAGGGCGCGAATCCTGAAGATAGCGCCTCCCCGCCGCAGGCGCAATACCCATCGTCCCGGCCGTGATGCGACGATTGTTTCAAGGTTCGTTTGTGTATATCTTCAATCCGACCAGGGAACCACTTCAACTGCTTAGGAGGCAGCGTGACGCCAATCGACATCAAATGGATTCTGGAAATTGCCCGCGAGTCCGGTGGAATCGCGCTATCCCACTTCGGCAGGACGGAAGGCACGCTCAAGGCCGACAATTCCTGGGTCACTCACGCGGACGTGGAAGTTGAAACCTTTCTCAGAAGAGAGATCGAATCCAGGCGACCGAACGATGCAATACTGGGCGAAGAGGGCGCCAATCCGATGCCGTTATCGCCCGTCGTCTGGGCGATCGATCCGATCGACGGAACGCGTGCGTTCAACCATGGCTTACCGGTCTGGGGCGTCTCGATCGGCGTCTTCGAGGACGGAGAACCAACCATGGGTGCGTTCACCCTGCCGGTCATTGGAGACGTCTACCATACGGACGGCGCTTCCGCCTTCTGCAACGGGCGCGCGCTCGCGCCACCAAAGCCCGCACTGGACGCCAACGCCCTGCTGCTGGTCAGCGAAGGCGCATTCAAACGTCTCAGGATCGACTACCCCGGCAAAACCCTCAGTCTCGGGTCCGCAGCCGCCCATCTGTGTTACGTTGCCAGGGGCTCCGCGGTTGGCGCGTTCGACCACGCGTCGATCTGGGACTACGCCGCCGGCGCAGCCATCCTGAACGTGCTGGGTATACGCCTGCGGTACCTCTCGGGCAGGACGGTGGACTTCGAGGAACTATTCGGCGCAATAGCCGCGCCGGAACCCACCCTCGCGTCATCGGACCACCACTTCGACGACCTGCAGCGCGCGTTTTTGCAGGCCGACTGACGGCTATCCCGAAAGCCCGTAGATTCTCGCCAGGTTCTCCCCGAAAATCAGCCGCTCGGCATCCTCTCCGAGGCGCAGCCGCTGAATCGCCCGTTTCACCTGGATGGGCCGATATTCCGGCAGATTGGAGCCGAAGACCACCCGTTCCGGCCCCAACGTCTCGACGGCGGTTCTGACCTCCACGGGAACGGTCTCCTCCGGGTTGTCCGACCAGCGTTTGTGAAAACGCAGAATGGTCGTGCCCATGAATACGTTCTGATATTGCACGCACACGGACAATGCCGCGTCGAAATGGTCCGGAAAACCCATATGGTCGAGGATGATCGCCGTTTCCGGCGCGCGTTCCGCGATCGCCGCTGCCCGATCCGCGCTGCAGTTTTCCACCCCGGTATGGATCGAAATCACGATACCCAGTTCCTGTGCGGCGTCCGCGAATGGAAAGACCATCGGATCGTCCACCTCGAACTTGTGGATCGCGCCCATCAGCTTCATGCCCTGAGCGCCGCGGGACACGTAGTCCCTCAGCAGCGCAACTCCACGATCACCCCAATGCGGATTCATCATCACGCAGGGCAGCAGGTTCGGATGGTCTCCGGTCCGTTCCAGCAGCCCGTCGTTATCCGGGTCCTCCTTCGCGTCGGGCATGACCACCGCCATATCGATGTCCGCTTCCGCTTCGCACTCCAGCAGTGCGTCGACGGACATGGGGCGGCCGTACCAATCTTCCGCCAGATAGGCCTCGAAATCGCCCGTAATCGCCATGCTTTGCCCTCCTTTTGTCTCCTTCGCGTTCATACACAGATTGACGGCATTCATCCCAGTTGCAATGCTCTCCACCGGTCATACGCCGTATGCATCCGCTCCGGCAGAAACCCACGCACATTGTCCGCGAGCATCCATTTCACGCGCCCGTCCGTTTCCTGCGGTTTCTCGTCCGGACTGTGTTTATTCCAGCTCCCGGCCAGTGTCAATCTCTCCGGCCTCGTCTTGTAGATCCCGCGATGAACCGCATTGCCGTTCCAGAAAATCGTCTGTCCCGCCTTCAGGTGCATCACTTCCTGCGTTGAGATATCAGCGTTCCGATTCTTCAACAGGCGATCCCGCTCCTCATCCGTACGGTACCGCCGGTGGCTGCCAGGTACCAACTGCAGGCAGGAATCGTCAACCAGCGCCAGGTGCCACTTCAGCGACACCATCGGCCGGTTGAGTATTTCCATTTCCACTTCGTAGGACCCGTCCCGCTCGTTGCCGCCAAAATCCCGGTGCCACCCGCCGCTCCAATCCACTTCGTGGGGAGATGTGAAGATGAGCACGCCGCCCAGGCGCAAATCGACGCCCAGGAGCGGCTCTACGTATTGCATCACCGGTTGAGACATCAGATACTCCGCAAAAACCGGTTCGTTGAATTCGGGAGCGAACAAGCCCCTGATCGCCCATGGCTCTCCTTCCGGAGTCCGGTGGGTGTAGATGTCCACCTCCCGGGTACGCGTCTTCGCCTTTACCCGTCGCGTGGCGTCCAGAAGCGGTCCCAGCATCTCCGGATCGACCGCGTCATCCGCAATGAAATAGCCCTGCGCCTGATACTGCTCCTTCGCATTTTTCAAGTCCATGACGTACACCCTCCATGATTGACCTGCGAGATCCAACCGGGTGAATTCCTGTTTCGAAACCCACGGGCGATTCACCACTCCTTCTTCCAGAAGATCCCGAGTGAACTCCGGTCCCGTTCCCGCTCGTTTCCCTCCCGCTGCTGCGCTTCCAGCGTTACGTTTGGCAACAGTTCGTATTCGACCACGACCTCCCTGCCCCTCGCCTCGGAAACGTCCTGCGCGTAGCTGACGAAGAACCGGGACCCGAAATACTTACCCGCCCGGACCCGGGTTGCCGAGGTTCCAAGACCCAGATCGATCTCCACGACGTCAAGGTTCAATCTCCGGCCGATCGAACGCTTCAGCTGGTTCGCAGCAACGCCGAGCACAAGGACGGCGGCCTGACCCTCCAGGCGGCTCCCGGCCCCGCCTTCCCCGCTCATCAACCCGGACACGTCGTCGGCCGGCCTGCCGATCAAGAGGTACGAAAGGATGTCCGATTCGTCCATGGCCGGGGTGGTGTCGCTTTCGAGGGAAATACTGGGTTCCAGGAGCGTCCCCCCCACGACGACGCTGATCACCGCGTTCTCATTGGAAACCAACCTGATCCTGCGGGTTGCTATTATGTAGAGATCCGGGTTGATGTCGGCGCTGCCGCGGAAGTTGATTTCTCCACGGTCGATCGCGAAGCTCGTATTCTGAAACTCGTACCGCCCCTGTCTGCTGTCGAGAGTCCCGTAAAGCCTGATCCCCTCCTTGTCCTTAACCAAATCCACGTCCCCGGAGATCTCGACGTTCAACTCCCGGTCGCGGATCCAGACGTTTCGAGAAGCCGATACCCGGACGTCGGAGACCAGATTCTCAAAGAGCGGCGACGACATCCAGCCGACGTCGGTCGGGTATTCGATGAAGTCGGACAGCCTGAGAACGGCACGGGACAAGGCTACCCTGCCATCCAGCTGCCCCGCCTCAAGATCCCCCTTCAGTTGAAGGTGGGCATTGAGGGTGGCTTTGAGCGAGGCCAGGTCGACCGCTTCGAACTCGTTCGCATTCAACGTAAGGTCATAGCGTTCCACGTCGAATCCGTCCAATGCAACCTCGCCAGTCAGCGTAACCCTGGTCTTCTTCCCGCCGGTCTCGAAGCGATCGAGTACGATCCGGTTCCCGTCAAACTTCAGATCCGCTTCTGCCTGGTCAAAGTCCGTGTTCAAAGGCACGATCCGGGCTTTACCGTCGCGCAGCGTCAGCCATCCACGCTTGAGAAGCCGCTTCGGCGTCCCTTTCACCGTGAGGTCGACCGCCAGAGTGCCCTGCGCGTCCTGGACGGCCGGGAATACGTGGGGCAGGAAGTTCAGATCGACTCCCGCGGATTTCAACGACAGGTCGACGGGCCCCGGCGGAAACAGATCACCCGGACCGCCTGACGACAGATCGAGGGGAAACTGCCCGTTCGCCACAGCCTCCCGTCCGTGAGACTGCACCAGTCTCAGGTCCACGGTTGTGCGATTGTTTCGATATCCTGCGGTTCCCGATGCTTCGTTCAGACGGACGCCCCCGACGGCTCCGTCGCGAAACGTAAACTCTGTTTTCACATGTGGGTTCTCCAATGTGCCGGACAGCGCGATTGCACCCGTAAGCATCCCGCTCAATTCGCCTGCCATCCGCAGAAAACCGGACCAGATCTCCAGGTCCACGTCGATGAGACTCACAACAACACCGTCCCCAATGCCGCTGTGTCCATGCGCCTGTATCGCTCCGCCGTCCCCGACCAGGCGGAAACGCTCCACGAACACGCCTGCCCGGGGGCGGTACGTTATTTGAGAGGCGCCATCGCTGGACAGAGACACGCCGCCCACGCCAACCGCGAGGGAGTCCAGCTCGAGGACGTACAAACTGTCCGCCCAGGCTGCGCCGCCCCTGAGGTGGAGTTGATCGATTTCGTCCGGACGGCTGCCCATGACAAATGAAATCCCGTCTCGATTCAGCCCAATGTCCGCAGACACGTCGTAGACCGTACGTCCACCCCACACTAGAGAATCCGCACGGACTTCCAAATCCCCCCGTTGCAGTTCCGGCCCCGTCATTCCCAGTTTGACCCCATGGATCGGGATGCTCAGGTAATGAACGCTGTCTGCCAGCAGGTCCGCCGTGACAAGGTGCTTCGTCCAGGCGCCGCGGATGCCGGCCGAAAATGAAGCCGGCGATCCGGAAAGTCCCTGACCGATTACACTGTCAAGTGTACTGAGATCGTGGACCCGACCCTTCGCGCGGATGTCCAGGCTGTCACCCGGGACGATCCAGCCATTCCCTTCCATGCGCGCTCGGGTACCTGCCAGAAACAGCCGATCCACGATCGTACGGCGACCCTGTTGAACCAGGCTCGCTCTCGCGCTATCCAGTTTTCCGCCGAGAAACCGCGACGCGGTCAGCATCACGTCCGCGCTGGCCTGCGTTGAATCAGGATGCAATCCCGCGCCGGAAATTCCAATCTGAAGCGACACGTCTTCCAGGATTCCCGGTCGGCCCAGTAGCCGATCCACCGAAACACCGTCCACGCGCAGACCCGCAATATAGGCTGGCTGTTTCCCACCGGAGACCCACAGCTGCCCGAGGTCGATCCGGCCGTGTCCCCTGACCACGCCGTATCCGTCCGACAAGCGCACCCCTAAGCTATCGAATCTGACCATACCCTCACGGAACGACCCGCGAAGGACGAGTCCTGTTGCCGCGGGCAACCCCTCGATTTTTGCGACGTCGAACGCCGCCCCGCCGCGCCATACCCCAGCATCCATACGCTGAAGCCGGATTCCGCCGGTCAGATGGGTCTTCGGAGCGCCGGCCCCGGGAAATTCGGACAGATCCAGACGATCGACCCGCAAGCTCAGTTCATATAGCGGCTCCGCTTCCGTCAGTTCGACCGACAGTTTTGTGATGACGCCTCCGGCAGGCCCCTCCACGGAGAGGTCCATGCCAACCCTGCCGTTTCTGAGCGACGCGGCCAGACTTGCCGTATCGACGACCACGCCCGAGAGCATGGCGCGTGAAAGTCCCGCGCTGACGGAGGCTTCGGAAGTGAAAGGATCCAGACCGCGACCCCATAGACGAACTGCCGCGTCAAATCGCGCGTCAATCCCGAACCCGGGAGCGATCCGCATCAGGTCGATCCCGGCCGCGTCTGCGCGGAGGTCATAACCCACGTCGGCCTGCGAGAAGTCGACGTGACCTGATAGGGCGCAGACGGTTGACCCGTCGTCGAGTTTCAGGTCCATGTTCGCCCGGGTCACGTCGCCCCACACCCTGCCGCCTGCGGCCAGGCTTCCCGTCGGGTACGGACCGGGAAGAACACGGCCCAACTCGTCAAACGCGAGCGAATCCGCACGCAGCATGAAGTCAAACGCGGGTTGGGACAACCCGGTCATCGTTCCGTCGATGCGGACACCGGACCCCGCTGTGTGCAGCCGGAGCCCGGCGAGCGTCAACCTGCCATCCGCCAGCAGCGTCACACCCGCCAGATCCCGTATCACGATCGGAGGATCGAAAACGAGGGAGCGCAAACGGCGCAACGCCAATTCGTAACCTGCCGGGCCGGCTCGAAGTCCCATTGCCATATCAAGGCTGTCGATTCTGCCGGGTCCATTCAGATCAATCCTGCCGTCCACGACCTCCACATGGCGGATGTGGATCTCCCATTTTGGCCCCTTTTTCCACCATTGCGGGTCCGATTCAGGCAGCAGGCCGGAAGCAGAATCCGCGGCGGCCGCGCCTGCCGTAAGCCGGACCTTCGGGGCGGTCAACAGGAATTCGTCGACAAGAATCGTTCGCCTCAACAACGCAGAAGGCCGATATCGGGCTTCTACCGCATCCACGACGACCAATGGATCCTGTTCCGCGCCAAGTCGCACGTGATCCAGCCGGAATCCTTTCAACGGGTTGCCGTGCAGTCGACCGATATCCACCGCCACGCCCAGATCCCGGGCGAGCCGCTGCTGCACGTAAGCGCGCAGATACGGGTTCGCGTGACCCGTTGTCAGCGCGAGCAAACCCACTCCGACGATCACGACCGCAACGGCCGAGAGCAGAACGGCTATTTTGACTATGCGTCCCAAGGGGCTCCTGTCCGGCATGCTGTATCGGCGTGTGACGACAGTTGCTTCAAGCGCGCGTATGGCCTCATTCCCGCCTCTCGCGACAACTCAAAATGCCTGACCCAGGCTGAAATGGATCTGACGGTCTGGCTGTGAGGGATCGTCGGAGAGTCGGAACGCGACGTCGAGACGCGCAGGGCAGATTGGGTTCAGATAACGCAATCCGACGCCGACGGCCACACGCAAACGGCCTGGATCGAAGGCTCCAAGCCTGTCGCTCATCACGTTGCCGGCATCCGTGAATACGGCCATTCCCAGGCCGGAAAACAGACGGGTACGAACTTCGACGCTTCCTTCCAGATGGCTCAGGCCGCCCACCGGCAGGTCGGAAGCACCGCGCGGCCCAAGCCTGTTGAGTCTCCATCCTCTTACACTGCTGGCGCCGCCCGCGAAAAAGCGCTCGAAATTTGGGATCGAATCCGCGTGCCTCCGACTTAGAATCGTCCCCCCCGATACCCTGAAGGCCAGCACGCTCTTCCAGAGGATCTTTCTGTACCAGCGACACTCGCCCGACACTTTGAAATAGTCTCTATAACCCGACGCCTTCACCGCGAGTTCAGCCAACAGGCCCCGCGTCGGATCGAAATAATCGTCCCGCCGGTCTTCCAGGTACTCTAACGAAAGCGTCGTGCGCGTGCTGTCCGGATCAAAATCAACAACCTCGGTCCTCACCTGAAAGACGACGCGTCCAGTCGCCCGGAAGGTACGTTCCAGCGCCGCGCTTGCTCCTGCCCGCTTCACACGGATCTCCTCGGGTCGTTCCTGCTCCACGAATCCGGTCATCTCCAGCCACGTCCTGCTTCCGAGTATATATGGCTGCCTGACGGCAATCCTCGCTCGCGCCTCCAGTGCCGACGCAGAAGATTCGGCAGTCAGCTGGCGCGCGCCACCGCCCAGAAAACTCCGGTGCCGCCATGCCAACAATCCCCTCAACTGCTCTTCGGTATCGAAACCGGCGCCCAGTTTCAGACTCCTGGCCGGTCGTTCCCGCACCAGAACGGACACATCCACGGGACTCGCACGGGCGACCGTGTCCGGTATGCCGAGCGATACCGAACGGAACGCCTCCGACCGGTAAAGCTGAAGCCGGCTGTTCGAGAGGTCCTTCCTGCGGTAGGCTTCTCCTGTCCTGAAGGTCAGGCCCCTCAGGATCAGATCGTCCGAAACCGTTCTGTTTCCCGAAATCTCTATCTTTCCAAACCGGCATTTCGGACCGGGGGTCACCCGATACGTCACGTCGGCGCGTTTGTCAAGCACGGCCACGTCAGCGGCAGCCCTGGCAAAGGGGTGCCCATCGTTCTGAAGTATCTCCGCGATCTTCTTTAGATCCGACTCCCGGCTCATCCGGGTCAGTGGACGGTCCGTTCTTGTGATCAACGCTGCCTGCAGTCGCGTGCTGTCCTGCCAGGCATCTCCCGGCAGGACCTTCAGCCGGACGCTGGAGACGACGACAGGCTCTCCTTCGCTTATGCGTAGCCGGATGCGTACGAAACCGGGGCGGTACCGGTCGACGACCGTGTCCACGACAGCCTCAAAATAGCCCTGGTCTTCGTAACGCGCCAGGATGCGTTCGACATCGGATCGAAACACCGCGGGATCGAACTGCCGGACGTCTACGCCCGGAAAAATCTCGTACCAGGGGTTCGCCCGCGTAAACATCAGGAGCTTGAGATCTTTGTCGGAAATCGTACGATTGCCTTCGATTGCAACCGCATCTACAATGACGGAATCCGGATCCTGCGCGGACAGGGCGCCGGGAAACACGAAAAAGACCACGACGAAGACGGTTCTGAGGAGAATCAATACTCTCCATCCTGTTCGGTCAGCCATTGAAACTGAACTGCGTCACGGCCGAAAAAAAACGGCCGGTTGCCGGCACTTCCTTTGACGCCCGCCTCTCCTGTCGGTTTCAGCCCCGCGCCCCGCAGCGGAAGATATATCTCCGTACTTTGGGCACAAGGAAATTCTCTCTCGCCATCCATTCATGCCGGCCTGTATCCCGCAAACGAATGGACAGAGAATGGAAAGGCCCCTGTTTCCAGATTGGAAACAGGGGCCTGAAACCGCCCGCGCAGAATGCCTATCCGCCCGCCGCCGCCGGTTCCTGTGTGGAATTCTCCTGGCGTAGCGCAAGTTCGCCATCTTCCAGATCCACACGAACCCGCGCCCCGTCGGGGATTTCTCCGCCGATGAGGCCCCGTCCGATTCGCGTTTCCAGCTCACGCTGCAAATACCGTTTCAGGGGGCGCGCGCCGTAGACCGGATCGAATCCTTCGCGAGCGGCAAACTTCCGTGCGGCATCGGTGATTTCCAGCTCGATCCGCCGATCCCGAAGGCGCTCGCGGAGATCGGCGGTCAACAGATCCACGATCTTCGCAATCTCAGCCTGCGTCAAACCCTTGAAAAGGACAATGTCGTCGACGCGATTGAGAAACTCCGGCCGGAAATGCCGCCTCATTTCCGCCATGACGGCCCTGCGGGCCTCGTCGTGGACCTCCCCGCTTTCCGCAACGCGATCGACGATGTGGGAAGCGCCGATATTGGACGTCATGATGATCACGGCGTTCTTGAAGTCGACCGTTCGCCCCCGAGCGTCGGTCAACCGCCCGTCGTCGAGGATTTGCAGCAGCACGTTGAACGCATCGTGGTGGGCCTTCTCGATCTCGTCGAAGAGAATCACCGAATAGGGCTTGCGGCGCACTGCCTCGGTCAACTGTCCTCCGTCCTCGTACCCCACGTACCCAGGAGGCGCACCGACCAGGCGGGAAACCGAGTGCCTCTCCATATATTCGCTCATGTCGATGCGGACCATATTGTCTTCGGAGTCGAACAACACCTCCGCCAGCGCCCTGGCCAACTCGGTCTTGCCGACACCCGTGGGACCCAGAAAGATGAATGAACCGATCGGCCGCCGAGGGTCCTTGACCCCCGCCCGGGCCCGGATCACGGCATCGGCCACCAGCGACACGGCCTCGTCCTGACCCACGACGCGTTCATGCAGGATTTCGTCCAGGCGGAGGAGCTTTTCCCGTTCGCCTTCAACCAGACGCGTGACCGGGATCCCGGTCCAGCGTGAGACGATTTCCGCGATCTCGTCCGCGGTCACCTCTTCCCGGAGCAGCCGTCCGTTCCCGTGCGACCTCGCCTCTTCCGCTTCCAGCAACTGCTCAAGACCGGGCAGGCGGCCGTGACTCAACTCCGCCAACCGGTTCAGGTCGTACTTCCGTTCCGCGTCGTCGATTTCTCGACGCACAGCCTCGATCTGTTCCCGAAGGTTACGAACCGTGTCGATCACCTTCTTCTCGGATTCCCACTGGGCCCGCATCGCGCCGGCTTGCGACTTCAGGTCGGCCAGCTCCTTGCGAAGGCCTTCGAGCCGCTGCGCGCTGCCTCGATCCGACTCCTGTCTCAGCGCCGCTTCCTCGATTTCAAGTCTCATCACCCTGCGGGTGACCTCGTCCAGCCCCGCCGGCATGGAGTCGATCTCGGTGCGGATCATTGCGCAGGCTTCGTCGACGACGTCGATCGCCTTGTCGGGCAGAAACCGGTCCGATACGTACCGGTTGGAGAGCACCGCGGCATTGACCAGGGCGTTGTCCTGAATTCGCACCCCGTGGTGCAACTCGTACCTTTCGCGAAGCCCCCTGAGAATCGAAACGGTATCCTCCACCGATGGCGCATCCACCGTCACGGGTTGAAACCGCCGCTCCAGGGCGGCGTCTTTCTCGATGTATTTCCGGTATTCATCCAGCGTCGTCGCACCGATGCAGTGCAGTTCCCCCCGTGCCAGCATCGGTTTGAGCATGTTTCCCGCGTCCGCGGACCCTTCCGTACGTCCGGCGCCGACGATATTGTGGACCTCGTCGATAAACAGCAGAATGCGGCCCTCGCTCTGCGCAATCTCGTTAAGGACCGCCTTCAGACGCTCCTCGAACTCGCCGCGGAATTTCGCGCCTGCCAACAAGGCGCCCATGTCGAGCGAAAACACAGTACGCTCCACCATCCACTCGGGCACGTCACGTTTCACGATCCGCTGGGCGAGTCCTTCCACGACGGCGGTCTTTCCGACGCCGGGCTCCCCGATCAGGACCGGGTTGTTCTTCGTCTTTCGGGACAGGATGCGCACGACCCTTCCGATTTCCGCGTCACGGCCGATCACCGGATCCAGCTTTCCGTCCCGGGCCTGCGCGACCAGGTCCACACCGTACTTTTCCAGCACTTCGTAGGCGGTCTCCGGTTCGGGGCTCGTCACGCGCTGATTGCCCCTTACGCGGGTCAACGCGGCAAGGAACGCCTCCTTCGCGACGTCGAACTCCTGCAGGATCCGACCGGCCGCGGTATCCGGCCCTTCGCCCAGCAGCGCCAGCCCCAGGTGTTCCACGGATACGTATTCGTCCTGCATCCGCCCCGCCTCTGCTTCGGCCCTCTGAAGCATCTTCCGGAGGCGCGGCGTCACGAACATCCGGCCGGGATCGTGGCTACCGCCGGTCTGCCGGGGTCGTCGGGCAAGTTCGCTCTCCACGGCCGTTTTCAGGTTATCGACATCGATTTCCATCCGCGCCAGAATACGCGGGAACAGGCCGTCGGGTAGCTCCAGCAGCGCCAGGAGCAGGTGTTCCCCGTCCAACTCCGGGTGCCCGTACCCCGAAGCCCGCGCCTGCGCGTCCCGAAGCGCCTCCTGCGATTTCTGTGTCAGTCTGTTCACGTCCATTATGGGCCTCCTATTCTCTTTGATGCGGATCCCAACGCCACACCCTCCGAAATATGTCAGGTACCCGTCCCCGATCGCCGCCTGGCGACTGATTTCCTCAATTCGTCCTGTTGCGGCGCATCGCAGGCACGTCGCCAACAAAAACCCCTTGCAATGTTCGTGCCAGAATGACAACGAATTGTTGATGTAGAATAAATGCGATTGATCAGCACGTCAAAACGTTCGACAGCGTGGGCACCAGACGGGTTCACGCACCCGGAACCGTCTAACGGCGAGGCGGCCCTGCGCCGCATCCTTCGTCAGGCCGGTCGACAGTCTCAGGGCAACGCTCAGGAACCTGTGCCCGCGAACTGCGCCGCTCCCTGAGCTTGTGGTCCCTGAGCCTGTCGAAGGGTCGAAGGGTCGGCGAATGACGTAGAAGAACGCCAGACAGGTTACGAAACACGGTCATTTCGACAAGCTCAATGCAAGCATGCTCAATGACCACGTATCGAAATGCTCAGCGCAAACAGCGCAGCGAGACGGGATGAATCGGCGGAAGAATGGCGACAACTTGCCGGGAGATTGCACTTGACGTTGGATTTGTCTCAATCATCGCGTATCTTGCGGATCGCCCACATCCCATCTTTCATTCCGTCCGGAGGAACGCCGGATGAAACCCGACTCTGAAGCCCTTACGGTATTCGCACCCGGCCTCTTCACCGGGAAAACCGCTCTCGTAACCGGCGGCGGACGGGGCATCGGCAAACGGATCGCCCTGGCTTTCGCGCGGCTGGGCGCACAGGTTGTGATCGCCGGCCGCCATTCCGAAACGCTCGCGTCAGCGGCCCGGGAAATTGCGGACATCGGCGCCCGCTGCCTGGCCCTGCCCGTCAATATCCGGGAGGTGGAACAGGTTGAGGATCTCGTCTCGAAGGCCCTGTCAGAATTCGATGCCATCGAATTCCTGGTCAACAACGCGGGCGGCCAGTTCCCGGCGCGTCCGCAGGAGATCACCGACGGGGGATGGCGGGCGGTTGTCGATCTCAACCTGAACGGCACCTGGAACATGTGCAGCCGCCTCGGACCCATAATGGCCGCAAGCGGTTACGGATCCATCGTCAACATCGTACACATCTATGCGCTCGAACGGGGCGCGCCGCCCTTCGCCCATTCCGGGGCCGCTCGGGCGGGCGTGGTCAACCTGACCAAAACCCTGGGCTTCCACTACGCCGGAAAACACGTGCGGATAAACGCCCTCGCTCCGGGCTTTGTGGACACCTCGGGCCTCCGGGAGCACGAATTCAAACCACTTCAGAGTGAAGACTTCGAGTCAATGGCGCTCCGCGACGTTCCTGCAGGCCGGTTCGCGGATCCCGACGAGATTGCGGCGATCACGCTGTTCCTTTGTTCTCCCGCCGCGGCTTACATCACGGGTTCGACGATTGTCGCCGACGGCGCCCTGTCCCTGGGCAACTGGACGCCGTGGATGGACCCCGAGTCGTAGTGGAATACGGAAAGAGCAGGGCGCCCTGGGGTTTCCCGGGCGCCCTGCTCTTTCCGTCTCTGCGATTTGTTTGTTTGAATTCAAGGAAAGAATAGATATGCCATTTTGGCATATCTTGTACCGCCAAATCGACACAGTATGCCAAAATGGCAACCTGTGCTTTAGTGCGCGGATGCCGGCTCAGGCCGGCGTTCCGGAATCAATATCCGATTCGCCGCAGGAACGCGTATGTCTTCCGGCTTCGCCTGGCTTCGCTGACGGGGTCTTCGGCCCCCGGTACCGGGTTTCCCGGACAGCTGGTTACCCAGCGTGAAAAGCCAATCTCCACCAGCGCGCTTCGAATCGAGCCGAAATCCAGGTCCGTCCCTTCCCCGACGTCGCACCAGACGGGATCGTATCGCCCGCTTTCATCCCGTGAGCAGGACGTGTAATCCTGGAGGTGCATGTAGTTCAACCGGCTTCTGAAATCACGAATCGAGTCCGCCGGATTATAGCCCCAGAGCCTGGCATGCGACACGTCGATACAGAGCTTCGCCTTGCGCAGCCGCGCGGTGTAGAACTTCCAGTCGGCCGCTGAGTCCACCAGCGTATTGGTGTGAATGTGGTAGCTGATCTCCAGCCCGAGCGTTTCCGCGTATTCCGCCCACGCTTCAGCGCCCTCGGCGGCAGCGGTCAGGTCATCCTCGTTCACCTGCCGGCCCGCCGGTTTGCCGCCGCTCATGAACATAAAGCAGTCGGCCCCCACCTCGGCGGCGTAATCCATGCGGCGCCGGTTGCGCTCCACGTGCGCCCAATCCCGAACATCCGGCGATCCACTGGCGGTGTAGACGGCCATCGGCAATCCGGCGTTCCCGCACACCCTCCGCAACCGGGAGGGCGGCCCCAGCCAGTCCGCGGACATCCTTCCCTCCCAGCCGTCCCATCCGGCCTCGTTCAACTCCTCCAGCGCCGGTTCCAGGTCCGGCTCCTGCCATCTGAGCGTGCAGTATCCCAGCTTGAATCTCATGGCTCCCCCTGACTCTGCGTGACGTTACGGCGAAGGGAGACTAGCGCGCCCGCCGGCTCAACTCGTCCTGTGCCCGGCGAAACAGCGCGATCAGCCGCGCGCGCGTATTCTCGTCGCGGAACACGCCGATCTTCTCCGCCCATGCGATGCCTCCCTCCATATGGGTCAACAGATATTCGCAGTCGGCGGACTCGAACGCGCATCGATTGCCCACGTCGATGTAGACAGGCGACGAATGTGCCATAACCGGACCGGCGTCCGTGGCGTACTCACCCCAGCAGCGGGCAGCCACCCAGCATGACTTTTCCAATTTCAACGCCTGCTTCAGTGTAACCGCCCTTCGGTCCCCGGCCGCCGTCTGTCTGGCAGCACGTTTCCCGTTCACGATCAGTTCCACGGCGGTCAACGGCCACACGCTTTCGGCTTCAGCGACAACCTCCACCGTCCCGCCGTTTCCCGATAGTGAGATCTCCCCGCCCATCGGCGTTCCGTCGACGCACAGATCGATCATCGCCCCGGTGCTGGCGAACGTCGTGCCGCGTTTTACAGCGTTACACCAATTTTCATATGTAAACTCTTCTCCGCGTTCGAGTTTAGCATAGGTGCGCGAACCCCCCAGAATGCGCTCGTTCGACATCTTATCCGTTCCGCCGACGATCGGTAGTTTCTGCCCCGCATTCAGCCACCGGTAGTACCCGCGCTCTCCGGCGCCGATCCGTTCGCCGTGCCAGATCCAGCACATTTCCGCGGCGTCGGCCTGGCCCAGCAGGATATTGGCGGCATTCTCGAAATCGGGCGTGGGCATATGCGGCATGATCACCAGTCCCCCCTGCTTCCGGCAGGCTTCGGCCCAATCCGCCATGAGGACCTGAATCTCGCCGCCGATCCAGTCCTCCTGCGGGCCGCCGGTACACATCGGCGCAACCATTTCTTTCAGACCCAGCAGACTGATGTGCCCCAGCACGTGCTGACGGTTTTCCTGACTCACCCAGATCTTGTGGAACTCGCTGCTCGTTGGCGACAGGCCGCCCGTAAACTCCTCCCAGCTCGTGAACAGACGGCCCCACTGACTGGCCAGAAGGTTCACGACGTTGAGGTCTTCCCCGGCGGCTTCAAGATGGGAGGACTGCGACGACAGGAAATGCACGTGGGTGTCGCCGGAATAGAATCCCCGGTCTTTCATGTTGAATGCGCGTTCAATGTCCACAGAGAGATCGCGCTGACCCGGCTTGATCTCCAACAGCCTCCGCACGGGCACATACTCGAATCCGCGCGCCACCTCCACGTAGACCGGCCCTACCGGAAGTTCCACCTGGCAGGTACCGTCAATGTAGGCGTAAGGCGTGCCGCGCACCTTGCAGTCGCCGCCCATATCCTCGAACCACGCTGTATTGACATCAGCCTGGTGGCCGTGCGGCGCGAAATAGGCGCCGTGAGGCGACCGGAAGTGTATCCGGCATCCGACCGGCCTGCCGATGGCGGCGTCGTTCACCCTGACATGCATCCACTGCCGTCCCGCGGGCGCAACCAGCGACACCCGCGTCGCGCCGCTCGTCACGGTCTTTTCGTCCAGAACGTCTCCCCAGCGGAACGCCTCGTTCGATTCTCCGCACCGGACGTTCAGCCGCCCCTCCCGCGAGCCGTGGACCTCCAGATACCGCCCCTCCTGAACAGCCTGTCCGCCTGACCCCCACCCAGCCTCATCCGTTTCAAGGAAATCCGCGCCGGGCACGTAGAGCCGGTCCTGCCGCACGATCACGCCGCGATCCATATCGACCGCGACCTCCTCTCCGCCTTCTGTCGAAACCGCCACCTCGCTGCGCGGATGCCAGGCAAGCGGGTCCCGCTCCTCGCGGCAGAGCGTGATGCCGCCCAGAGCGACTGCAGCCCCTCCGGACGCCGACACCTCGATTTTCCCGATGGTCTTTCCCGGATGCGGATTGACCCAGTCGAAAAGCCACCAGCCCGACAGATCGCTGCTTTCCGATCTTACGCCAACCTGTGCCGCGCCATACGGCACGCTCCGGTCGTCCAGACCCACCGGGAGAAACTCGCGGCAATTCCGGCAGAGAAAGGGATGGTGCCCCCACGGCACGAACAGGTCGTGAATCTCGAAGCGCCGTCTCAATTCCTGGTCCACCTCAGTTCCGGAATCGTAGCCGATCCGGTACCTACCCACGACTTCTCCGGTCCCTTCAAGGCTCGCATCCGCGCCGCGGACCGGCGTACAGACGTGGGCGAACAACACCCGGCGCGCCTTCCGGCCGACATCTATAGTTACTGATCCGGCGCCATTCACGCCTGCCCGACCCGAAACCACGATGAATGCCGGCTGGCGGGAATTCTCCACGCGGTCGGCAAGGGCGAACGGAACCCCCCAAAACCGGCAGCTTCCCCCCGGGAGCCGGTGCAGCCCGCTCAAACCCGGCGATCCGTGCGCGGCCGGCCACAGGTACCCGTCCGTGGTCTCCACATTCTCCGTCCCGCAATTATACCATGGGTCCAGGTCCAGCGTTTGAAACAGGTCCGACATACGCTTTACGCTCCAATCTTGTGACATCTGTCTGAAATCGATTGACGGCCGGGCGCTTTCTCCGTACTCTCAGGCGGTTATCAGGTCATAGGCGGGCGGAAACCAACCGACCCCGCGTTGAACAGGAGCAATGTCAATGATTATCGACAGCCATGTGCACCTCAGGCACGGCAACGCAGAGCGTACGGAATACACCGCCCGCCAGATCGTTGAATCCATGGACCGCGCCGGCGTGGACAAGTCCGTGGTCTTCGCCATCTGCACCACCGCGTTCGACGCCATCTCGCGGGCCCGGACCGCGCACGAGTTGTATCCGGACCGCCTGATCCCGTACGCCTACGCGCTGCCCAACGCGGAACGGTCCATCATCGGATGCATCGAAAAAGCCATCACCGTCATGGACTTCAAGGGCATCAAGATACACGCCGGGGAATGCACCCTCGCGGAATACGTGACAGACCCCGTACTCGAACTGGCCGGCAGACACGGCGTTCCATGTCTCATCGACTTCATCGGACGGCACGCCGACCTCGAGCGCATGGCCCGCGCCTTTACCGACACCCCGATCATCGTCGCCCACATGGGCCGGTACCTGTGTACGGACCGTGGACTCATCGATCGGTTTCTGGGGCTCGCCGAAACATACGGGAACGTTTACATGGACATCAGCGGCGTCGTACTGATATGGAAAATCCGCGAGGCCCTTGAACGGCTGGGGCCGGAACGCATCATCTGGGGTACCGACGGGCCCTATCCCACGCCCGACCTGGCAACCTACATTACGACCGATCTCGCAAAGGTCCGGGCCTCCGGACTCCCGGGACCCGATCTAACCGCCATTCTCGGCGGAAACATCGCACGGCTGCTGGCGCTCTGACACATTGCCCACGTACATAGAACACAATAAATCGTTATTAAATTAAGACTTATTGAGAAAATCCGCGCTGCGGACCAGACGCGAGCGGGGGCGGCGCCGAAGTTCCGGCATCGCGACTTCAACAGCCGCTTCCGCATGACCGAACCCGATTGCCGGGGACTTCACGACACTTTTTCTTGACAAAAATCCGCGTTTGTATATTTTCCTACCGCTGCAAGGGTAGAGGCGCGGGTTTGCATCAGTAGCCGGCAGTGGACGGCGGACCCACAACTGCCGGTCGAAAGGGCAAACCTGCCGAAGCCCGAAACTCCCGCCGCCGGGATGAACGGGCTGGGCCGCTGGATAAGATCCAGTGGACTGTCACGGGAAACAGCGTCCCGTGGAGCGCTCTCTTGCGACGTGGCCCGGATCGGTCGTAGCCGGCGATGTCTCTACCTCTGGACATGCCGGCTGTTTTTGTGCCACCGACAACCCTCACTCCAAGAAGGAACGGAAATGAGAAAGCTCAAAGCAGGCGTTCTGGGCGCGACCGGCATGGTCGGTCAGCGCTTCGTTTCACTCCTGGAAGACCATCCCTGGTTCGTAGTCTCGGCGGTGGCGGCCAGCCCGCGGTCCGCGGGGAAGTCGTACGCCGAAGCGGTCGCCGGCCGCTGGACCCTTGAATCGGACATCCCGTCCGGCATCGCCGATCTGACGGTCAGGAACGTCAACGAAATCGACGCGATTGCCGGCGAGGCCGATTTCGTCTGTTCGGCGCTGGATATGGAAAAGGAGGACATCCGCAATCTCGAGGACGCCTATGCCAGACGGGAAACGCCCGTGGCGTCCAACAACTCCGCCCACCGGTGGACGCCCGACGTGCCGATGCTCATGCCCGAGATCAACGCGGAACACGTGGCCGTCATCGAGGCGCAGCGGAAACGCCTGGGCACGCGTTCGGGCTTCGTCGCCGTCAAGCCCAACTGCTCGATACAGCCCTACGTTCCCGCTTTCGAGGCGCTTGCGGAATTCGGACCCCATAGCGCATCCGTATGCACCTACCAGGCCATTTCCGGCGCCGGAAAGACCTTTCAGTCGTGGCCGGAAATGGAGGACAATATCATCCCCTTCATCGGAGGAGAAGAGGAAAAGAGCGCGATGGAACCGCTGAAAATCTGGGGTGAGATCCACGACGGTGAAATCCGGAACGCCAGCGGCCCGGCAATTTCAGCACAGTGCATCCGCGTACCCGTCAGCGACGGACACATGGCCGCCACGTCGGTGTCGTTCGAACGGAAGCCCTCCCGGGAGCAGGTCATCGATTCCTGGCGGAACTTTCAGGGGGACCCGAAGGCGGCCGCGCTGCCCTCTTCGCCAAAACCGTTCCTGACCTATTTCGATGAAGAAGACAGGCCCCAGACCCGGTTGGACCGGGACGCGGGGAACGGCATGGGCGTTACGCTCGGCAGGCTGCGGGACGACAACCTTTTCGATTACAGATTCATCGCACTGAGCCACAACACCGTTCGGGGTGCGGCGGGCGGCGCCATTCTCATGGCTGAACTGCTTGCGGCAGAAGGATATCTGCAGGCTAAATAGCGCCTTTTCGCGACGCCCTGCCGACGGTCCCGGACCGTCTGTCAGTGGGGGACCCCGTGCCGGTGCATCCTGCGATGGATGGCCTCCCTCGCCTCCCGAAACGGCCGTTCAAGGTATGCCATGTGGTCCTCCTCCCCGTGGTGGTGGGTGACCTCTCCCGGCCTGTGCTGCCGACTGTTGAGCTGCATGTACGATAGACAGCCGTCCACCAGCGTCAACATATACCTCGCCGTGTCAGAATCGAACATCCACCATTCGCCGCCGCAGGCAATGTAGACCGGGGAGGTATGCGCCATGATCCCGCGACCCCAGCCGTCCAGGTGCGGTACCGCCTCGTAGTAACCCGGTCCCCCGCAGCGCGCTGCCAGCCACGAGTGCGCGCCCACGTCGATATCCGCTTTCAGACGCAGCTTTCGCGTGCCCCCGGACTCTTCCGTCGAAGCAACGACCCGCCCGTTCTGTACGATCTGAAGCGTATGGATGGGCAGTACGCTTTCGGCCTCCGCAACGGCTTCGACCGTACCCCCGTTACCCGGGAGTCCGATCGTGTCGCCGATTTCGTGGCCGTCCACCGTGAACCGGATGATCGGACCCCCGCTGTGAAAGGTCCGTCCGGCGGCCATGTTCCTGCACCAGGCTTCGTAGTTGAACGGCTCGTCTTCGGGAATTCTCACATACGTCCTGTAAATGCCCACCGGCACGTCGCTGCTCATCTTGTCGGTGCCGCCCACTAGCGGCAGCCTGTACCCGCTGTTGAGATAACGATAGTATTCGTGATGATTGTACGCGGTATGCCTGAGCATCTCAACCGCGTCGGCCCGCCCCGTGGCGATGAGCGCCGCGGGTTCGCCGTTGGGATTGGGCAGATGGGGAATGACGACGGTTCCGCCCTGTGCGTGACACCGGTCCGCCCAATCCGACATCGTCACTTCGAGGGTCCCGCCCATCTCCGCTTCTCCCGGTCCGTCGGAACACCAGGGCATCACGGTCTCTTTCAGACCGAGCAGAATCAGGTGCCCCAGAAAATGCTGCCTGTTTTCGGAACCGACGTAGACAATGCTGCTCCCGTCCGGCGACACGCTCGCCCTGCCGGTAAACTCCTCGGTGCTCGTAAAGAGGTTGCCCCACTGCGAAGGCAGCAGATTGACAACATTGAGATCCTCTCCCTGGGCCTCGGTGTGGCTTCCCTGCGTGGAGAGAAAGTGCACGTGCGAATCCCCGCTGAACCACCTCGCCTCATTCATGCGGCACCAGCGTTTCAGCCGCAGTTCCAGTTCCCGTTGCCCGGGTCTGATCTCCACCGCGGCGCGTAACGGTTCGTATTCGAATCCCCGCGCCACGTCGACGATGACCTTGCCCCGCGGCAGCCAGCCCTGACAGGTGCCGTCCGTGTACGCGTACGTTATCTGACCCAGCCGGACGTCGCCGCCCACGTCGATATGCCAGGTGTCCTGGTTGGAATTCACGTGCGGATGGTGACCGTGTGGCGCGTAGGGTATCCCCTCGGGCGACCGGAAGTGCACCCGGCACGGTACGGGTTGCCCCGTCTCGTCGTCCACCACACGGGTGTGCACCCAGTTGCGGCCGCGGTTCACGACTTCGACCTTCAATGCCCGGGTCTCGAGGCTTCCCTGCTCTTCCAACTCTCCCCAACGGACGGCGCCGAGGGTCTCGGAGCCCTGCGTCACCGTCACCGTTGCCGAGGGAATCGCGGCCACCTCCACGTAGGCGGGACTGCTCGACGGATTCTGTGGTTCCCCCCAGCCCTTCCTGCTGTCCCTCAGGAACGCTTCCGACGACTGCGCCGGCAGCGGAAAGGGGTACGTGGCAATGCCCCGGTCCACCTTTACGTCCAGGTCGAACGGCTTTTCGGCGTCCTCGCGCTCCGGCAGCGTAATCAGCACCTCCCTCGGCGCCTCCCGCGAAAACGGATGCTCGTCGGCGTGGCCCAGCGTGACGCCGCCGATGACGAACCTGGGACCCGCCGGGATCACCTCGAGCCGTTCGATGACTCGATTCGGGTGCGGATTCTCCCAGACCCAGAGCGCAAAGTCCCGCGATCTCCCCTGGAACGCCTCGGTCTGCCGGCGTCCGGCGTCTCCCCACCGTCCCTCGTGGCGTGGGAGCATGCCGTCGGTCCGGTCCTGGACCGCCACGAACGGTAGCCCTGCCGTCGCCGGAACGGCGCCGATCTCGAACCGGTCCCGGATGGGAACTGGAACAACGACGCCGCCTTTCAGATGGAATCGGTATTCAGCGACGCGTTCGCCGATCGGACCATTGTCCGGAATCCGCGAATCGAGCAGCCGGTGCGCCACGATGACGCGCCGCGACGTCTTTTCAACCGGAATGGAGGTCGGGTGATCCTCAAATCCCTCGCCGAAACCCAGCAGACACGGCCCTGCTTCCGTGTCGGCGCGACCAATCAGAAACGGCAGCCCCTGGTAGTGCCGGACACCCGCAGAGACATCCGATCCCTCGCCGAGATGCTCCGGTCCGGCGTTGCAGATGCCGGACAGATTCAGCGGTTCGTACGCATCCATACCGGATTCCCCCATGCCGTTGGTTTCCTTCGAGTCTATGTCACCCGGTTGCGCGGGCGACCCTCCAGAAATGCAATGACATTTTCCACGGCGCCGCCGTTCAGCAGGTCGACCCCTTCCGGGGTCATATCGGCGCAGTGAGGCGTCAACACCACTTGCTCGCAGGACAGCAGCGGATGAGACGGCGGCACCGGCTCTTCGTCGTACACGTCGATGGCTGCTCCAGCCAGACGCCCGGAGCGGAGCGCGGCAACGAGCGCGTCCGTATCGACCACCGGTCCCCGCGCGCCGTTCACCAGAATGGCGCCGTCTTTCATCAGACCGAATTCCCGCGAGCCGATCATACCGCGACTGTCTTCAGTCAGCGCGACGTGCATGCTGACGACGTCGGCCTGCGAAAGCAACTCATCCAGCGCTACGAAACGCACGCCCAGCCTTTCGGCCCGTTCCGGAGACGGGTGGAACGTCCACGCAATGACTTCCATCCCGATGGCGCGACCGAGCCTGGCCATCTCGGCCCCGCTATTCCCTGCGCCCACAATGCCCAGTACCTTGCCCTGCAGGTAGATGCCATCAATCCTGGGCCACTCGCCCGCCTGCATGCGCTTCGTGAAGAACGCCGCGCGTTTCGCCGCGGCGAACATCAGTCCGAACATGTGCTCGGCCACCACCGGCGCCGTCCGTCCCGGCTGGTTGCAGATCACAATCCCGTGCTCGCGGGCGGCTTCCAGGTCGAACATGTCGGTGCCGATCGAGCAACTCGTTATCATCCGCAGACCGGGCAGCCGTTCGAATTCCTCCCGCCCCCAGGAAACGACCCCTCGCGTGTTTATGATGACGCCCGCACCCTGCGCGCGCTGGACTTTCTCGGCGGTCGACTCCGGCCTCGAGTCGTACAGAATCACCTGTCCGTATGGCGCGAGGCGGTCCAGATGCCCGGAACCGGCGATCATCACGGGATCGTCTCCCGGGACCACCATCCTGACAGTGCCCTCTTCCATTTCAAACCCTCCAGTGTTTCCTGTTCCTACGACACGGGCGCGGCAAGGCGCAGACAAGCGCGCGGTGAATGTGCGGGGGCGCCTACCCGCTCTTTGCGGATGGCCCCGGACCCTCTGAGGCCAATACGGCCAGCGAACTCAGCAGCAGGTCGATCTCCTCTTCCAGGAGGAAGAAGGGCACGCTGGCGCGCAGGCCGCGCCGCGTTGTGTCAAACGCCTTGACGACAATTCGCCAGCGTCTCCTGAGTGCATCCCTCACGTCCGGGGGCTGCCATCCATCCAGGTTGAATGCGACCAGGGCGGCAGACTGTCCTGGAGACACAGGCGTAAACAGCCTGACGCCCTGAATCTCGTTCAGCCCCTGCTTCAAACGGGTCGTCAGCGTGGCGGTACGCGCCCAGACCGCCTCGAGTCCGATGCCCGTAAGGTATTCCACCGCAACGGCCCACGCGTGAACCAGCGGCCATGACCATGGTCCGAACTCAAACCGCTCCGTACTTTCCTTGAGTGCGAATCGATCTTCCCGGAAGTCCACCCACGCCTGCGCGCGCCCGCCGGCATAGGTAACGCGGATCTGATCCCGGCTGCCCTTTCTCGCGTAAAGGGCCCCGGCGGCGTAAGGCGAATACATCCACTTGTAGGAGAGAATTCCGGCGAAATCGCAGCCCAGTCCGTTCAGATCGATCGGGTACAATCCTGCGGAATGCGCCATGTCCAGAAAACTGATAACGCCGCGCTCCCTTGCGGCGGCACAAATCCGTTCGGCGGGCAGACGGTACCCGGTTTCGGAAATGACATGGCTGAGGCTGACGAGACGAGTGCGCTCAGTGATACGCGCGACGACCGCCTCGACCTGCTCGTCCTGATCGTCCACCAGAGGTACCTTGTCCACCACAACGCCGTACAGGTCGCGCAAATGCAGGCACGGCACCAGCAGCGCCACCTCTTCTTCTTCCGAGATCAGGATGCGGTCACCGGGACGCCAGTCCAGGCCGCGTATGACGGTCTGGAACGCTTCGCTCACGCCGCGCATCAAGGCCAGGTCGCCGGGCGCAACGCCGAAGAATGCCGCCAGCTGCGCCCTGGTCCGCTCACGACGGGGAAATTCCTCGTCCGGAAAGGCTATGTGCATTGGACCGCGTTCCCAAAGTTCACGCATCAGTCCGATATGCGCTTCAGCCACGGGCGCCGGGGTAATGCTCACGCCACCGTTCTGAAACCATACGAAATTTTCCAACGCCGGAAAGTCCGACCTGATCCTGCCGATATCCATCGTTCCGTTCCCCGGCAGACCTCGTGAATTCCGAAACCCGCGTCCGCCTTCCCGGTGCGGGCCAACGCCCTACTGCCAGTGGGCGGGCAGAATGACGTCCTTCAGTCCCAGATTTCGGGCGATCCATCGCTCCTGAAAGACTCCGTCCTTGTAGCGGGAATGTTCCGAGGTACGGATCTCCGCGGCGCCCGGCATGGCGTCAGCCATCGCCCCGAGCAGTTGCCGGCTGCCCCACAACAGGGTCGGCGTCGTGATCCGCGACGCAAAAAACATGGAGTCGAAATAGGAAACCGTGCGCGCGACCCGGTCGCGCCGGTCAGGGAATTGGCGCAAGTACTCGTTGACCTCCTCCAGCGGATAGCTCCCCGTGCCCTCCGCCCGGTCCATGGTGCAGTAGAAGAAGGACGGAGAAGCGACAAGGTGCGTCATTCCACCGCGCAACGCCTCGGTCAGCAGCGGCATCTCGTTCTGCCCGATCCCCACGATCCGGCTCCGGTCCGCTTCCGGGCGGGTAAGCACATAGTCCATCGCCCGGCAGCAATCGGCCACGATCCCCCGCAGGACGTAAGCGTCAGGGTCTTCGATTCCGTCCACGAACAGACCGGGGAATGAAGCCGCATACGGCTTGTCGGCATTGCGCTGTCCCCTGGCCGCCATCGAAAATACGAGGAACCGCCCCAGTTTCTCGATTGCGTCGCCCTGCGGAAGCGGCTCCACCACGCTCTGAAGGCGCGTGAAATAAACCAGTGTTGGGAATGGACCGTCCCCGTGGGGAATGCTCAGATAGCCGAACAGCCGGTACGGCCCGATGCTCGTGAAGCGCACCCCGTAAGTCGTGGAGAAATCGGTACACCGAATGGGCATGATATCCGCTTCGGGCGCCATCGGGGTGGCGTCCAGCGCTTCCATCGTGCGACGCCAGTAGGCATCGAAATCATCGGGCATGGCCGTCGTCGGCTGGAATCGATCGTGCATCGACGCGTTCTCCTTGATCCCGGAGGGCGGTTGCAGGCCCGCCTCCGGCATTCTCCGTCAGGGGTGATTCTTCAGATGTCTCTCGAAAAATGCGCGAATCACGGCGCCGTGCTCGACGACGCCTGCATCGTGCCCGTGGCCGTCGTACGCATACATTCGCTTGTTGCTCGACCCAATCGCACGGAAGGACGCGTACCCGGTTTCCGGCGGACAGATATTGTCCTGAAGTCCCACGTTGACGATAATCGGACACGAAATCCGAGGACCGAAGTGAATCCCGTCGAAATACCCGAGCGTCTCTCTCACAACGGGCTCCCTCTCGGGATACAGCCTCAGATAGTCGCGTATTTCCTGATAGGGATAGGTATGCGTTAGCTGGATCGCGTCCATGAATCCGCACAGATAGGGCGCACCCGCGGCCCCGGCCCTCGGTTCCCTCAGCGCGGCAACCACAAGCGTCAACCCTCCGCCCTGGCTGCTTCCGGTCACGCCGATCCGCTTCGGATCCACCTCCTCCCTGCCGGCCAGAAAGTCGAACCCGCGAAGGGCATCGACGTAAAATCCGCGATAGGAATAGGTATTCCGATCCACGATGTTGTGCGTCAACAGCCCTGGATATCCGGGATTGAACTGTCCGTTGCTCCTGAGTTTTCCCCGCGGGGCGACGCTGAAAACCGCGTATCCCTCAAGGGCCTCCTGTTTCGGTAACCGGGGTTCCCCGATATACCCTGGAACATGGAGGATTGCGGGCAGCGAACTCTCGCGTTTCGCGGGCAGGCAGTACCAGCCCGCGATCCTGACGCCGTCGATGCTGTCGAAATGGACGTCATAGACCTCCACATCGGGCGTGGACCGCAGCCGGCTGTGTACCACGGAGCTATTCAGGGGAATTCGTTCCGCTGTATCGACCACGTCGTCCCAGAACGCGTCGAAATCGCCGGGGCGCACCATCGACGTACCGAAATTTTCAATTGCTGCCCTGTCCATGCGACCTCCATCTGTTCGCAAACGGTCAACCCGATGCGCCGACCGCCCGGACAACGACGGAACTTTCCGCTCCGCGGCGTCCGAATGCATTCACGGGCCTCACAGACAGCGTGTTCACCTGCCCGTTCAAGCGCCACTCGAAGCCGGACTCCCCTCTTTCCTCCCAGGTCCCGCTGTCGATACTCACCTCGAATCCTCTCAAATTCGCGGTTTCCGTATCCAGCGACACGCGAAGCGTATCCGGTTCGTCCGCCTGTTGAAGGTGAATCTCGGCCCGATTCGGAGTCCAGTAGAGGTCTCCGGGACGCTCCGTATGTTCGGAGAACCAGGGAAACGGGGCGGTGTCCGCGTCCTGCCAGAACAGATATCTGTTAAAATGGTAGGAGATCTTTCCATGTTCGGGCTCTCCCGGCCCCATGGTTTCCAGTTCGTCGTTCCGGAGGGAGATCATGAACCGTTCGAACAACTTCAAGCGCCCGGACACCTGAAACCTCCCCGCGATCGATGGCGGCGGCTCCGGGACGATTCTTACGTCTGCGAAATCCTGTTTCACCCATGCGCGGTGCGCATCCAGCGCCGAGAGCGGCACGCCCCGGCGTTCGAAATGGTACGTGAATTTCGTCTCGTCGTTGGAATCTCCGCCGACGTCCATGGCCACCCATTTGCCGTGCTCGTTCGACCAGACTTCGTTGATGCAGTGTGAACGCATGATCTGGGTTCGCGCTGTAAATCCCAGCGCAGCGGTGCAATGTGACATCACGGTCGCATAGTGCGTACACATTCCGAGGCTCAGCTTACGGCTTGCGAGACTCAGGATGACCATGGCGTCCCAGGGAGGGCAGAAGTCGATGTCACCCATGTTCCAGCCGTCCTCCCACTGCTCCCTCACCCATTGCCGGAGATGCAGGAAGGCCTCGAACTCGGATTTCGCGGGACGGATGACATCGTCGAGTTTCCAGCGGTCCCTCAAAATCCGTCCCCGTTTTGAATCCGACGGCAGATGCGAAAACCGGTAGGAACTGCGAACCAGCGCAGGGTTTTGGGAACCGACGATGCGGGCCGTCGGCTTGGCCGCCCGTGCCGTGACCGCAAGCGATACTGCCGCTACCTCAGGCGTCTGCGACGGCTGATCGGTCCGCAGGACGATGCGCCACTGCAGAAACCGGACGGCGCCGCCCGGAACCATCGACTCGGATACCGACGCCCACGCCGTCCAGGTCTTCGGGCAGTAAGCCGGACACGGACCGCCACGCCACTGCAGTCGCGCGGTACAACCCTCGGGCGTCCGGACGTCGGCCGACAACCGGATGGCGTCCACGCGACCCCCGGCGGCAATACCGCCCTCCGAAACCAGGCCGAGCAAGTCGACGGCATTGGAACAGATTTCGCCCGATTCAGCAAATTGGTCCAGCCAGAGCCGGACCATGTATTCTCCACGGGCGCGGTCGTTGACGCCTATGGACTCGGTACGCCAGGTCTGACCGCCGTCTTCGCTTACGGCGCTTCGCCCCGGCTGAACGCTCTCCTCGACCAGAAGTGTCCAGACCGCGTCGCCCAGGGCCCTGAAAATCACCTCGTTTCGACCCTGCCTGAGCCATTCGGCCGGAATCTCCAGCGGCCGCCACCGGTCCTGCCAGTAGTCGCGGTCACCCGACCAGTCGACCCTCAGCGAATGACCGTTTACCAGGACCTCCATCTCACCGTCTGCCCGGTCACAAAGGAGGTACGGACATAGCAGCGCACCGGAAGCCCCCATTGACGGAACAAGAAACGCCTTACGGGCCTGCCGCAGCCGGAAGACCTCTTCCCGATCGTTCTTACTGCAATTGCCCATCTCGTCTGCGACCGTGACCCCCCGCCTGAGACGGACGGTGTTTTCCGGTATGGAGATTCTCCTTCCTGTGCATGCCATGAAGTCACGGCGGGATCGCCAGACTCTGGTTCCGTACGCCAACGTCATGCCCGCCTCCGGATCCAACAGGTGATTTGCGCCGTCATTGGCGATTCACTATATTTCGAAACACCCGCGCTCGGGCGGCAACAGGGGACCTGGCCGCACGGTCTCCGGCGGACCTGCCGGACGGTACCACAAACGTCGCGAACCGGCGCCCGCACCGAATTCTGCAGCCTTTATTTCAGAATGGTACCGGAATCGAGGCCGATGAAACGCGGGCGTGCCGGTTGCCGACGAAGCCCGTCCACGCGACACCGCAACAGGGACAATCTCATGCCAGGTGGAGACATCGTCCGCATTGGACACCTGAAGACTATCGAGGCTTTTCAGAAACGCCTCGAGGCCCTCTGTCTGGCGTTGCCATGCGACCGGGACATCCTCACGGCGCCCGATTCACCACTCGCACAACCCCTCCCTTTCGGCCCGGCATCCATCGGCAATCGGTTTGCGATCCATCCGATGGAGGGATGGGACGGGCTTTCCGATGGAAATCCTTCGGATTACACCCGTCGCCGGTGGCGTCATTTCGGACTCAGCGGGGCAAAACTGATCTGGGGAGGGGAGGCAATTGCCGTTCGACCCGAAGCCCGTGCAAACCCCAACCAGCTGTACGCGGCGGAACATACCCGACGCGGCCTGGCCGAACTGCTGGAACTCCTTCGAGCAACCCATCGAGAGTACGTTGGCGGCACGGACGACCTGCTGGTCGGTCTGCAACTCACGCACTCGGGGCGGTTCTGCCGGCCCACGCTCAAGAGCGGGATGGAACCCAGAATCCTGTACAGGCATCCCATCCTGGACGCCAGATTCGGCGTGGACCCGAAACACCCCGTGATGTCAGATGCGGAGATACGATCCGTTATAGACGACTACGTGAAAGCCGCGCGAATGGCGGCTGATCTGGGCTACCAGTTCGTGGATATCAAACATTGCCACGGGTATCTGGGGCACGAATTCCTGAGCGCCGTCACGCGCGTCGGTCCCTATGGAGGCACGCTTGAAAACCGGACCCGGTTTCTCCGTGAGGTCGTACATGGTATCCGGGCCGTTGCTCCGGGTCTCCGCATCGGTGTGCGACTGAGCGCGTTCGATTTCGTTCCCTTCCGGCCGGATCCGAAACGGTCTGACGGTCACAAGAAGGGCGCCGGCGTACCGGAAGACTTCGACCACTGTCTGCCCTATGCCTTCGGTTTTGGCGCCAATCCTGAAAATCCCGTGGTCCCGGACCTCAACGAACCCTATCAGTTTCTCGACTTGTTAGAACGTCTGGATATCAGGCTGGTCAATCTTTCGGCCGGAAGCCCGTATTACAACCCCCACATTCAGCGTCCCGCGTATTATCCGCCTTCAGACGGATATCAGCCTCCTGAAGATCCCCTCGTTGGCGTCGCGCGCCAGGTCGACGTGGTTCGGCGGATCAAGGCGCGGCATCCCGACCTGATTGTGGTGGGTACGGGCTATTCTTACCTTCAGGAATTCCTGCCGCACGTCGCTCAAGCGCTTGTACGTGACAAACAGGTTGACTTTATCGGCCTGGGCAGGATGGTCCTTTCCTACCCACAGCTTCCTCTGGACGTCCTCAGGAAAGGAGAATTGAACACCCGGGCAATCTGCCGGACGTTCAGTGACTGCACGACCGCGCCCAGGAACGGGATGATATCGGGCTGTTTTCCACTGGATGCACACTATAAAAAAACCCCTGAAGCCAAACGCCTCAGGGAAATTAAGAAAGCGGTCCGTTCCGAGCAAGGGTAAAGCGGCGCGGCGCACGGTAGCGCCGCGGCTGGTGCGCTCGCTCAACCCGGTCTCGCATCCTCCGCATCCACGGATTTCAGGACGAAGACTTCCTCCAGATTGAAGAAATTGACGCTGGGAGTCAGCTGGACTTCCCTGAATAGCGCCTGATCGCGTTCACCCACGCGTGAGACCAGACCAATCAGAAGCCCCTTGGGAAACACGCCCCCCAGACCCGAGGAGATGATCCTGTCGCCCTCGGAGACCTCGCTGCGCACAGACACGTGCTTGAGAAAAAAGTTGCCGTTTTCGCACGTCACGATACCCGAGGTCCGTTCATCGCGCTGCACGATCGCGCTCACCCTGCAATTTCGATCCAGCAACAACTGAACCACTGCGGTGCGCGGGTGAACCTCGAGCACCCGTCCGACGAGCCCGTCCGCAGTAACCACCGGCATGCGTTTCCCCACCCCGTCCGCCGCACCCATATCCAGGAGTACCGTGTTCAGAACGCGGTTCGGGTCCCGGGCGACCACCCTTGCCACCAGATAGGTGCCTACCGCCTTTGTTCGAAAGTCGAGTAATGCGCGAAGCCGGAGATTCTCCATCCGGGCTTCCCGGAGTTCAAGCAATTCGAGCGAGATGCGCAGATTCTGATCCCGCAGAACTTGATTCTCATTGCGAAGCCGGGAGAGTTCCATCGGCCAGGTGAACAACCCGTGCCCGGCCTTCATCAGCCCGGTCGCGATGCCCCTCGCCAACGCCACGCCATCAGACCGGCCAAGGGCCATGAGACTGAACGACACAAGGACAGCCACGCCCAATACGACATAGGCATGGTGCCCGCGCAAAAAGACAAACAGCCACTGCATCGGTCATCCAAACCATTATCGACTACAAAAGCATCTTCTGATACTGGTCGATATTCTCAAGAACACGTCCCGTACCGCGAACAACACACGTGAGCGGGTCGTCCGCCACGATTACGGGCAGGCCCGTTTCTTCCATCAGCCTGCGGTCCAGTCCCCGCAGCAGCGCCCCACCGCCCGTCATGATGATGCCCCTGTCCAGAATGTCGGCGGCCAGTTCGGGCGGCGTCTGCTCCAGGGTCTGCCGCACCGCTTCCAGAATGGAACTCACCGTACCGTTCAGCGCCTCCCGAATCTCCACCGAGTCGACGATGATTGTCTTTGGGATGAAGGAGACCGTATCCAGGCCCCGGCACGGATGCTGGAATTCACTGTCCAGCTTCCCGGCGGAACCGATCTCACATTTGATCTGCTCCGCGCTCCGTTCTCCGACCAGAAGGTTGTGTTTTCGTCTCAGCATCGTGATGATGGCCTGGTTCATCCCGTCGCCCGCTGTTTTGATTGACCGTGAGGTCACGATACCCGAAAGGGCAATCACCGCGATCTCGGTGGTCCCGCCTCCGATGTCGATAACCATCGACCCCATCGCCTCTTCGACGGGCAGCCCGATACCTATTGCTGCGGCCATCGGCTCCGTAATGATATATACCTCGCGGGCGCCCGCGCGCTCCGCGGATTCCCTGACCGCCCGCATTTCCACGGCAGTCACCCCCGAAGGCACGCAGATCACGATCCGCGGGCGTACGAGGAGCCTGTTCTTCTGAACCTTTCGAATGAAATGCCTAAGCATCTCTTCCGTCACGTCGAAATCGGCAATGACCCCGTTCCGCAGAGGACGTATGACGTCAATATCCGGGTTCTGTCGCCCCATCATCTGCTTGGCGTGGGAGCCAATGGCAAGTGGTTTGTGGGAATTGCGATCCAGCGCCACCACCGATGGCTCGTCGACCACGATATTCTGACCCTTGACATAAACCAGGGTATTGGCCGTGCCGAGATCGATACCTATGTCGTTGGACAGCAGTCTGGATAGAAAAAGTGCCATATCGGTTCGTTTCCTAACGGATTAGCCGAGCAATCGACCTCGAACGTCGCGATACCTGTCCAGGGTCTTCTCGAACCAGAAGAGGGACATCTCCGTCACAATAGCGCCTTTTCCGGATAAACCGTTGGACGCGACGCGGTCAAATGCCGAGATTCGGTCCGTCGCCATGGACGTATTTCCTCCTCTAATTCAGTATTCGAACCGTCCGGCCATCGACCCTGATTCTTCCCTCCGCGAACAGACGAATCGCTTCGGCATACAACTCGTGCTCGACGGCCAGTACTTTGCCTGCCAGGGATTCCGACGTATCATCGGGCGTGACGTGTATTTTCTGCTGCAGGACAATCGGACCGGTGTCGTATTCCTCGTCCACAAGATGGACGGTCGCTCCGGAGACCTGCGCGCCGCTTCTTACGACAGCTTCGTGGACGCGCTCTCCGTACATACCCTTGCCGCCGAATGCCGGAAGAAGCGCGGGGTGTATATTGACGATACGGTTTCTGTACATTTCGAGCGTCGCCGGGCCCAGTTTCTTCATATAACCTGCAAGAACCACCAGATCGACGCCGTGCGTCCAGAGCGTTTCAGCGATCGCACGGTCGAGGGACCCGGGTTTCGGGTGCGTCCTCCCGCTGAGGTGAATCGCGGGAATGCCAGCCCGCCTGGCCCGGGCAAGCGCGCCGGATCTGCTATTATTGCCGATTACAACGCCCACGCGCGCCGGGAGCCGTCCCGCAGCGGCCCGGTTGAGTATCGCCTGCAGATTGGTCCCTCCCCCCGAGGCGAGTACGCCCAGGCAATAGACGGCATTCCTTCCGGTCGGGATCGCTGCTCCACATTGCGACACGGGAATTCATTCCGATGGCTGACTCTGCAACAGATAATCCGGCGGGGAAGATATAGAAAAGCGGGAAGTCACATGCCGGGGGGACGGGGAGACAAGTGACTCGGCCAAACCAAAATAACCCAATGCGCGCCCGATGTCAAGCGCTTTGCAGGCCAGGTTCAGGTGGCGGGTAAGGCAGAATCCACTTGACAAGAATACAACAACATTCCTTTTTTAAACCGATATATGTTAAGCACTTACTTATTTGCCGCACCACATCGGAGGTTGTCTTTGAATATCCGCAAAGCGGTTATTGCGGCTGCCGGCCACGGCAGCCGGATGTTGCCGGCCACCAAAGCCCTGCCCAAAGAGATGATGCCTGTGGTCGACAAACCGGCCATACAGTACATCATCGAAGAGTTGGTCGAAGCCGGCATCGAAGACATTCTGATCATCACGGGCAGGGGAAAACGGGCGATCGAAGATCACTTCGACCGCAGTGTCGAGATCCGGGACGCCCTGGCGAAGCGGGACGACCGCTCGATGCTGGCAACCCTTGAACGCATCGAGCAACTTGCCGACATCCACTATCTTCGACAGAGAGAACTTCTGGGAACCGGCCATGCCGTCCTCAAGGCCCGAAGACACGTGGGCGACGAGCCGTTCGCCGTGTTATTCGGAGACGACCTGGTGGTATCGGAAACTCCGTGCATCGGGCAGCTGACGGACGCGTATTCCAGACTCGGCGCGCCAATTCTGGCGGTAAAGGAAGTGGCAAGGGAACGCGTCGGCAGCTATGGCGTGGTCCGGGCCGAATCAATCGATGGAGCACGCCTTGTCAAGGAACTCGTGGAAAAGCCGGAACCGGCACGGGCGCCCTCGAATCTCGCTTGCCTCGGCCGGTATATCTTCGAGCCCGACATTTTCGATTTTCTGAATCGGATCCCGCCGGCCGACAGCGGGGAGTACCAACTCACCGATGCCATTCAACTGATGGTTCAATCCCGCTCCGTTTACGCGTGTGCGGTCGAAGGGGACTGGCACACGGTTGGCGACCTGCTCTCGTATCTTCAGACAACCGTTTCGTTTGCCCTGACCCACCCCGATATCGGCGAATCTTTCCGCGAATACCTGAAAAGAACCTGCCAGGGTCTGTCTTCAGGCGAAAGGAATTCGCGCGGAGGTTGAGCCGGCCTGCGCCGGGGCGAGAATGGCGTCGAAGTCCTCCAGAATCCGGGCGAAGTTGCCGGAAATTGTACATTCCTGCTTTGAAATCCATTCCATATCCTGCCCGCTCAGACCGTCCCGCTGCCTGAAGGTCTCCAGTTCATCACGATCGAGAACCGTAAGCCGACCGGCCGGATCGAACCAGAGGTCCAGCATGAGGTCGACATAGTCCACGTGGTGATCGCCAACCTTCAGATTCCTGCAAATGTGGAAGAGATGTCCCAGCAACCTGGCTTCCGGATCGCACATCTTCCACAGCACATAACCCGCCCCGTGCCTGTAGTATCCGTACGTTACGGACCCCGCGGGAATCTCCAGATCCCCCACCCGTCCGGGTCGCGCGTTCACGTATTTGAGTACCACGTAATCGCGGGCGCGCAGAATGGACTCACAATCAAAAACGGCATCCGGTTTGTCCAGGTGCCGTTTGATTTCCCGATATTTCATTGCGAAATTGAACGGGTAAGCAGATAGCAGAAGAGCATGGTGGTGCTTGCCGCAAGCCAGCACGCCCATTGGAGCAGTTTCGCACGCCGCCCTTCCATGCCGGAAGAAACCGACTGGCCAAGATAACACAGCAGGAACACCAGAGAAATACCGATACCCCAGATTGTGATCAAGTAGAGCCCTCCTTACTCCTTTGCCTGTGCCTCTCCCGTCATCGGAACAAACCGGACGGGTATGACCCGTTCTTCCCTCACGCCATCCTGCTCCTTGACGAGTAAGGTCAGATATTGATTGACGGTGCCGACGGGTATCACCATGCGCCCGCCTTCCCGGAGCTGTTCGACGAGCATGGGCGGAATATGGTCGGGCGCCGCTGTCACGATCACCGCGTCGAAAGGCGCATGTTCGTCCCACCCGCGGTACCCGTCACCAAGGCGGACGCTGATGTTGTCGTATCCCATGCGCCTGAGTCGCTCCTTTGCCGTCCGGGCAAGCGCCGGGACGATTTCAATGGTATATACCTCACGCACGAGCTTTGCCAGAACGGCCGCCTGGTAACCCGACCCGGTTCCCACCTCAAGTACAGTCTCGTCGCCCTTAAGGTCCAGCAATTCAGTCATCTTCGCCACAATATACGGCTGGGATATCGTCTGGTCCTCGCCAATGGGCAGCGCGCCGTCGTCATACGCGCGATCCACGAGGTGTTCGGGCACGAACAGGTGTCGCGGCACCCCGAGCAATGCATTCAGAACTCGCGGTTCACTGATCCCGCGACGCTCGATCTGTATTTTTACCATCCTCTTGCGCATAATGAGAAACCGCGCCTCCTCATCCGCCGACACCTTCCGTCCATCCGTTGAATCCGCGCTACATCCGGCGCAAACCGCCAGCCAGAGCGCCGGCAATGCGGCGCCGAGTAAGCGATGCATGGTCACGGGCCTCCAGGGGGCTCACTTCTTCCTGTTCTCCATATATGCCTTGTCCCGATCAAGGAGCTCCGGGTTCAGCCGGTAGAACAAGTCGCGGGCCTGCGGAAGCATCCTGCTCGTGACGACGAATCGGCCGTCCAGCAATAATGAAGGACTCATCGACGGGTCCATCCCCGCTCTACGCGCCGAAACCCGGGACCGCGCAGCCAGGGCGGCGCCATCGGCTTCGACGCAACGCCCGATACGTTTGACGTCGATCTCCTGCTGTCTCAGACAGGCGGCGTAGGATTCCCTGCCTCCGCGTTTCGAAGCGCCCCGGAAAACGCACATTGCAAAGGCCCGGTACCGATCGGGATAGAGCTGACGGACACACAGGCCGGGGAACGCGTTTTCATCCTGCCCCATCGGATGGAGGCGCAGACGTTCCCGGGCATCGACGGCATCCAGCCAGGACTGCAGGTCTCCGGCGACACGCCCCGTCGCCGGAGACGCCCCCGCAAAGAAGAAATCCATTCGGCCCGGGTCCGCCTTCCTGCCCATCAGCCGGGACACAGGTACGAGTACGGGCCTTGGCATGTAACTGCCGCGAATCGAATAGACGGCATTTGCAAATCGTCGAAATCGGGCCGTCTTCTCAAATTCCACGTCGAGGATAAACGCCGGCACCCGGTCGACCTGAAACCGGTCCACCAGCATCCTCCCCCGGCGGGAATGTACATTGAGCGTCTGAACGTCCACGCCGGGGAACAGTTCTCGCGTGGACCGGACGAACAATGCCGGGTCGCAAAGGTCGCATAGGGTATCGTTCAGGACCGTCATCCTGAAGACAACGGGATTGCTGAACCTGCACGACGCCGCGGGCTTCCCGGGGTTAACGCAGACGCCCACCCGTCCCGGCGACACACAATCCCGGTCCGTTCCGCAAACGGGCACGGAAGCGCAGGGGCCCGCCAGGCTGTCCAGACCGCAGATACGGCGGGCCAGGCCCTGCGTTTCAATTCCACCTTTAACTTCCATACCGTTCACGTAAAGGGTCGGTGACGCTCTGACACCCAGCTGAATCGCCCTCCGGATGTTCTCGCGGAAAAGCGTCTCGCCCTTTGCGCCGGAGGCAATTTCCGCCACCCGTTCCGCATCGATTCCTGCCCGGGTGGCGCTGGTCTGCCAATCCGGAGACGCCATGTTTTCATTTCTGTCCAGAATATAGTCATAGAAACGGTCGGGATACAAATTCATCATCACGACCTGCCGGACTCCCTCCTCCACTTCGGCGTCGCCATGCAGACTCAGGAATGGGCCGGAACCGGATACGGCGCTGGATTCGCAGGATTCGCTGCGGCTCCGGAGCGGCATGAGCGGTCTGATCGGACCGGCGGGCTCGGGGTCCTTTCCGGCCTCCTGAGCGATGAAATGCAGGCGGAAGTCGATGCTTTCGCCAAATGCCTCGACGGTTGGCGCAAGGGCGGCTTCCGCCCGCATCCCGTACGGACAGTGCGCCATCACGAACAGTTCGACCGTGATGCGACTCCCGGCATTGACCGTCGGAGCCCTCGCAACTTCGCTGCCCGAAACGTCCGCAACGGCACCGGAAAGCCACGGCAACAGGCCCACCAAAACAATACCGCAATTCTCCCGCAACCCGGAAGCGTTCATAATGACCTCAACTCCTTCTTCATGCCGGCCGTCGAAGTCAGGCGCTTTGCAGAACAGTAGAGAACGCGCCCCGAGACAGGGAGGGCATTCACATAATCGTGCTCGCAGGGGGAACCGGGGCATCCCCGTCGCATTCCCGACCGACGATATTTACACCCGTCGCAGAACAAGAAAGGCCGCCTCCGGCATAGAGGCGACCTCTCTTTTGCAGCGCCACACCAATGATGTCATTTCAACAGCATCATCCGCCTGGACGCGGAGAAATTCGCAGCCTGCAGACGGTACAGGTAGATCCCGCTGGCGACCTGCCTTCCGAGCTGGTCCTTGCCATCCCAGGTTGCCGTATAGTGGCCCGCTTCGTTACGCGTGTCCACCAGAATACGCACCTCCTGCCCGAGGAGATTGTAGATGGCCAATCTGACCTGTCCGGCCTCCGCGATCTGATACTCGATCGTTGTGGAGGGGTTGAAAGGATTCGGCATATTCTGGCTCAGGTCCGTTCGGTCGGGCAACGGTTTCAGGTTTCCGATTTCTATTTGGGTGAGCATATCGATATTTCCATCGAGCCCGACCAGAACGCCTTCAGCCACCTGGAAATCCGTTGGCAGCGGGGTTTCAGTCGTTTTGAAGACGAGCTCGACGAGACCACCGTCGCCGCTGGCCCCCTCGCCGTCGACCTTCATGGCGCCGATATCCAGTTTGCCGGGCGTCCGGCTAGAGGAAAGGAAGAGCGTATTCCGTTCAGACCGGGACGACAGCAGGTTGCCGTCGATCTCCCTGGCTTCGATAAATTCGTATTTTCCCTCGTCGTAGTTCAGCGAGAATCCGTACCCCTTCAGGTTTTTGGCCTGAACAAGCGAAACACGCAACTTCAGGACTCCATGTTCGGTGTCCGGCGCGTCCGCCCGCTCAATCGTCAGACGTGCGAACGAATTCTGACCGCCGGTAATGGTCAAACCATCGGTCATTTCTCCTGCAGATGCGGTGCCCGCCATGGCAAGTGCCAGAAAAACGAGAATCTGTCGCATAACCGCCTCCTTTCGGAGTTCAGAAAAACCTCGCTGTGAATCCTGTCTCGTTAAATTTACGTGGTACACTGCCCCGTGTCAACAGTCAAATGCGGCGATGCCGTGAGAAAGACCCGATGTCCTGAAACGGTCTACCGGTACCGCGAAACGGATGGACCACCGCCCCGCTCCGGATCGCCGAAGAAATCCTGAATCGAGTCGACGAGTCCGGCGATACCGACGTCCCGGTCCGCGGCTTGCGCGACAACCGAAAAGCCCAGATTCCGAGCCGCCTCCGCCGATGTGGGCCCGAGACAGGCGGCCGGGAGTGTCCGTGCAAACTCAGGCATATCGAATTGCTTGAATAATTCCATGCAATTCAATGCGGCAGAGGGACTTGAAAAAACAACCATGTCGACTTCCTTCCGCTGAAGGCGTTCCTTGACTTGACCTGAAACGCCCGGCGGTTTCACAGTCCGGTAGACAATGACCTCCCGCACGCGCGCACCCAGCGCGCGTAGAGCATCCGGTATTGTCCTTCGCCCCGTTTCCGCCCGCGGAATCAGCACGCGCAGCCCGGACACGTTGACTCCGGCGAACTGTTCCGCAAGGTCTGCTGCCGTGTGCCGGCGCGGGCACAGATCCACGTTCAGGCCCGCATTTCGAACCTTATCCGCGGAATTCCGACCCACGACGGCAACCCTGACGTCCGACAACCCGTCGATGTTGCCGCGCAACGTTCGCACCCGCCTCAAGAAGCGCTCGATGGCGTTTCCACTGGCAAATACGAGCCAGTCGAACCGGTCCAACTCTCCGATTGCGGCATCCACCTGCGACCAGTCATGCGGATCCACGATCTCGATGGCGGGGGCCACCAGAACTTCGGCCCCAAGCCCCGTCAACATGCCGCGCAGATCCCCGGCCTGATTCCGGCTTCGCGTTATCATGATCCGCCTTCCGAAGAGCGGAAGCCGTTCGAACCACGGAAAGTCGGACGAGGCCACTTCACCCACCACAATGGCCGCGGGGCTGGCTGCCTCCACGTCGGCCAGAGTACCAAGCGTACACCGGACTGTCTTCTGACCCGGCAACGTACCGTCCTGCACGACCGCCACAGGCGTATCGGCTGAACGACCGGCCCGGATCAATCTCCGGGCGACCTCCCCGCGATTCCGTACACCCATCAACACGACCAGCGTGCCCCCCAGATGGCCCAGCGCGCGCCAGTCTACTTCAGGGAGCGCATCCAGGGACTCGCGGTGACCCGTTATAATCGTCACATGCGGCGCGATCGCCCGTTGGGTGACCGGTATACCCGCGTATGCGGGTGCGGCGATCGCGCTGGTAATCCCGGGAATCACTTCAAATACGATGCCCGCCTCGTTCAGCGTTGCCATTTCCTCTCCGCCGCGCCCGAACAGAAACGGGTCCCCTCCCTTCAGACGCACCACCCTCAGCCCCTTCTCCGCGCGTTCGACCATCAGGCGGTTGATCCGGTCCTGCTGCCGCGACTGGGCGCCGGGACGTTTCCCCACGTCGATCCGCTCACAATGGGGCGGCGCCTCGTCCAGCAATGCCGGATTGGCCAGGCTGTCGTAAAGGATTACATCAGCTTTCCGGATGCGGCGAAGGGCCTTTATTGTAATCAGTTCGGGATCTCCCGGCCCTGCGCCAACAAGAAAAACCGCGCCTTTCGCCATAATCGTCCCAAACCGCCACGGATCCGGGTGTCCTCCCTTGAACTGTTGACGCTGACCTGCGGCCTACAGGACGTCTCTCAGAATCTCCCTGGCCCCGCGCTCAATCAGCAACTCTGAAAGTCTCCTGCCGACGTCAGTTGATGCATCCGGGTCTCCCGTCGTCCGTGCGCGGACAACCCTGCCGCCGTCGGGGACGGCCACCATCCCGTCTGCAATGAGACCCCCCTCGTCCAACCGCGCCCAGGCGCCAACCGGCATCTGACATCCTCCCTCGAGGTCATCCAGCATTGCTCGCTCTGCACTCACGGCCGAATGAGTGCAGCGATCATGCAGACAGCGCACCGCCTGCGCGACGCGGTCATCGTCCTGTCTGATCTCGATCCCCAGCGCACCCTGTCCGGGGGCCGGAAGGAATCGTTCTGCCGGGAGGAACTCGCTCACGCGACCAGCCAATCCGAGCCTGCGCAGACCCGCCGCTGCCAGCACGACCGCCTCGACTTCACCTGCATCCAGCTTCCGCATCCGGGTATCCACGTTTCCGCGAATCTCTTCCACGTTCAGGTCGGGTCTGATGTGCCGCAACTGCGCCTGGCGCCTCAGGCTGCCCGTACCCACGACCGTGCCATCGGGCAGATTCTCGAGGTTGTGTCCGGCACAACTGACCAGCGCGTCCCGGACGTCCCAGCGGCGGGTGGTGGCCGCCAGCCGCAAACCTCCAGGCAGCCGGGTCGGCATGTCTTTCAGGGAATGTACTGCCAGGTCGACTCGTCCATCGAGGAGCGCCTCTTCGATTTCCCTGGTAAAGACGCGTTTGCCTCCCATCCGGGCGACGGGCTCGTCCGGTTCACGATCCGCCCTGGTTCTGATGACGTCGATGCGAACTTCAAGGCCGGGAATCGCATTCAGCAGCATCGTTCTGGCCCAGCCCGCCTGCCAGAGGGCGAGGGGGCTGCCGCGGCTGCCGATCACAAGATGCGTCAGCATTCGGTCCGCACCCTTTCCGCGGGTGCTTCCTGTGTTGACGATTTCGCCGCCCGGATCGGGGCTGCATCCAGATCGAACAGGCGGACGAGCGCGTCGACATAAGTCAGCGCCTCACCTGAATCGGCGGCTTCGCGCAACCTGACCTGAGGCGCGTGCAGAAGCTTGTTCATGTAAAGCCTCAGGAGTCCTGCCACCTTCTCCTGTTGTATCTCGGAAAGATCCGACAGCCGGGCCCGTTCCAGTTCCTCTTCGAGGAGTTCCTGGAATCGCCGGCGCATCGCCACGATGGCGGGTACCACGTCCAACGAATTCAGCCACGAAGAGAAAACCCTCACCTCTTCGTCAACGATATGCCGTGCCTTCTCCGCCTCACGCCGCCTTTTCTGCATATTCGCCCCCACGACCGCCTGCAGATCGTCGATATCGTACAAAAACACGTTGTAGAGAGATCCCGCTTCCGGGTCGATGTCTCTCGGCACCGCGATATCGATGAGAAACATGGCGTTATTCCGGCGCTTCTGCATCGCGAGCGCAATGCGTTGCCTCTCGAGAATCGGGACTGTCGCGCTGGTTGAACTGATGACGATGTCGGCCCGGTGCAGGCCCTCCATCGCATCCGGCCACGACAACGCCTTTCCGTTCACCCGCTTCGCAAGATCACGCGCCCGGGAGAACGTACGGCTGGACACCATCAGTCGCCCGACCCCGCTGTCCACAAGGTGCCTGGCGGTCAGTTCGCTCATCTCCCCAGCACCCAGCACCAGGGCCGTCCTTTCGTCCAATTTGCCCAGGATCTTCTTTGCCAGCGCCACGGCCGCGAAACTGACCGAAACCGCGCCGTCGGCGATTTCGGTTTCCGTTCTGGCCCGTTTCGAGGTTTCTACGGCCGAACGAAACAACCGGTTCAGAACGGTGCCGCTCGTTCCCGCTTCCAGCGCGCGGGCGCCCGCGTCCTTCACCTGACCCGCGATCTGCGGCTCTCCCATGATCATCGAATCGAGCCCCGACGCAACGCACAGAAGGTGTCGAACGGCATCCAGATCGTTGCGGGTGAATGTGAATTCGCCCAACTCACCGGCGTCGATCCCGCTGATTTCGCCAAATACGCCGATGACGCCCGCGCGTGCGGTGTCGGGATCGTCGGTTATGACGTAGGCTTCGGAACGATTGCAGGTTGAAATGAGGCTGCATTCAACCACGGAGCCGAGCGCGTACAACTGTTCAAGGATGGACCCGTGCTTCTGTTCGGAAACCGACACGCGGTCCCGGACATCCACCGAAGCCGTTCGGTGGTTCAATCCCACCACTACGATAGACATGCCCGTACTTTCCTGTCGAGTTCATCCCACCGTTCCCGTCGAACCAGGTCCACGGTCTCCCAGTTGACAAGCAGGTCCCATACGGCTTTTCGCCGCGCGGGACTATCGGGAAACCGCGCCATTACCCGCGGACGCAAACGGCCCAGATAGTCCACCACACTGCCGTGTTCCCGTCCCAGGACATCCTCAAGATGCCGCCTTACCATACGAGCATAGGCCGGGCTGGCCCCACCGGTTGAAACCGCCACCTGAAACCCGCCGCGACGCAGTGTGGAAGGTACGGTAAAGTCTCCCGCGCCCGTCACGTCAGCGCGATTGACCGGAACCCCGTTTTCTCCCGCCGCACGCTCGACCTCGTCGTTCACCGGGCTCGTTTCCGTCGCGGCGAAAACCAGGACGGCGCCCTTGACGTCGCACCGATGAAAGTGGCGGCGCTCCAGTTGAATACGTTCGTCAGCGGCCAGGCTCTCCAGCGATTCCGAAACCACGGGCGCGATCACCGACACGCGCGCTCCCGCGGCGACCAGACCCATCACTTTCCGCTCGGCAACGCTTCCGCCGCCGACGACGACACATTTCCTGTTCGTCAGATTCAGAAAGATCGGGTATTCAACACACTGGCCTGCCATGTGAACTCACGCGAATCGACCTACTGTGCGATAACGTGTTTTCCGGGAAACAGCAGGCCCATGACGGGAAACGTAAACACGACGAGCACGAATCCGAGAATTGACATGAACGCCGCCCGCTTACCCTGCCACCCGGCGATCCTTCGGGCCCCAAGATGCCCCGCATAGACAACCCATGTCACCAGCAGCACCCAGAACGCCGGTTCGTTCCAGATCCAAAGCCTGTACATCTTCTGGTGAACCCAGACGGAACTCGCCACGATACCTGCCGTCAGGAAAACGAAACCGAAAGACGCGGCGCGGTTGTTGGTCTGGTCGAGTGTATCCAGCGGCGGCAGACGATCGTAGAAAAAGCCGAGATGTTTCTTCTGAATCTCGCCCAACAGCATCACGTACATCGTTGCGCTGACACTGGATATGGCAAACGCCGCGTATGCCAGAATGTAAGCGAACACGTGGAGCTTGAACCACCCACCGGTGTGCGCCACTCTTGGCGTGCCTTCGGCTCCAATCAGGTTGGAAGCGGCAACCATGTGCAGCACCGCAACGATGGGAACGACCAGCGCGCCCAGCGAACCGCGACACGTGCCGAATTCCAGGTAAAGAAAGACAATAACAACCAGCCAGGCGCATAGAGACGGCAGCACCTGGCTGGTCAAGGGAACCTGTCCGGCAGCAATGGCCATTCTCGCGAGCAACGCACTATGCAGCACCCAGCCCACGACCAGGCTCCAGAACCCGAAGGAACCCCCAATGGCACGCATCCGTATAAAATTCGCGGCGTAAGCGCACGCGCTGATGACGTAGGCCGCGGCCGTTCCCGTCACTAGCAGATTCTGCATTCCCATAAAATCGGACCTCGACCTGAAACGGGGCGTAAAGGTCGTCCGAAACGACATTTTTTCAGTTGACGTCCAGTGACCCGGTGTATCCTGGTTATCCGCAGTCCAATCGCCTTTATCTACTTGCAAATATTCGGTTTTACGTCCCCGAAAAATTAAGAATCAAGGTTAAATTTACACAATCCCATCGGCCGAATCAATCGAAATCCCGCATTTTCCACCGGGTGCAACCACACCGAGAACGACGGAACCGGACGCACCCGTTGCCGCTGGTAGATTGCCGGGCCGGCCCTCCACCGTGGCATTGGCCAGCACCGCAAAAGCAATCGCCTCCTTGGCATCCCCGGGTACGCCCAGCGCATCGGAATGACAGACGTCGATGTCCGGGAGCGCGGCGCGCAGCATCTTGATCAGAACCGGATTTCGTACGCCGCCGCCGCTGACGGCCACCCTGCCGATCGGACTCACCGGCAGGACAAACCGCTCTAACGCATCCGCGATGCTTCGCGCGGTAAACGCCGTCGCCGTGGCGATCAGATCTTCATCCCGCAGGCGGCCGCGCCAGGACAGGATGTCCCGGACCAACGCCGCGCCGAACGTCTCCCTCCCGGTCGACCTGGGCGGCGCCACTTTCAGAAACGGATGGCGCATCAATTCCCCCAGCAATGAATCCGATACGTCGCCCGAAGCGGCGATTGATCCATCCGCGTCGTACGCCAGGCGTCCACCCGTAATGTCCTCGGCCAGCGCGTCCAGGAGCATGTTTCCAGGCCCCGTGTCGAACGCCAGGACATCGTCCGGCCCGCAACCCGCGGGCAGCACGGTAACGTTGGAAATCCCGCCGATATTCAGCAGCACGCGCCCCTCGCGTCCGGACCGGAACAGAAGATAGTCCACCAGTGGAACGAGCGGCGCACCCTGTCCTCCCGCCGCCAGGTCCCGCGCGCGGAAGTCAGCGACCGTAGTGACGCCGGTCCGTTCCGCGATCACACACGGGTCGGCGATCTGCAGTGAGGATCGCGTGACCACTCCGAACGCGCTGTAGGCCGCCGGCAGGTGGTGCACGGTCTGTCCGTGCGACCCGATGAGATCCACCGTGGACATTTCCGTACCCGCTTCGCGGCACACGTTGAATGCGGCTCTGGCAAACCACTCGCCAAGAACGGCGTGCAGCCTGCATATCCTGTCCACCGCACCGCATCCGGCGTCCGAGACATCCAGGATCTCCCGCCGCAGTTCAGGGGGGTACGGCAAACCCGTGAACGCAATCAGCCGGACCCCGGCGGCCTCGATCCCGACGTCGACGAGGGCCGCATCGACGCCGTCGGCTGACGTACCCGACATCAGCCCGATCACCCTGCGAAACGCACCCACGCAGGACCCCCTTGAATCGTCTGAATTGCCAGTTAACGCGTACCCCTGCCGCCATAAAGATCCGAGGCCTTACGGACACCTCCCAGGAAATACCGGAAGACGATCACGCCGCGGTAGACATTGCGGAAGACCTCGTGGTCGGCCACGGTGCGCACCCGTTGCGCGTCCCGGCGCCGACGCAGAATCGACGCGGGATGGAAGATGACCCAGAAGAGGCCGCAAAGCGCCGCCGCGGGGCGTTTCCAGTCGCGCTTCACGATCCCGAGCAGCACGGTGCAGAGTTCCAGCAGGACCCGAACCGGGAACACCCACGCCAGAGAGAGGGCGGACAGGTTCTTCAGCACCATTACAAGTTGGTTTCTATGGTTCAGATACGCCTTCCGGAAAGCCATGGCATCGAGGGACCAGCCTCCAAAGTGATAGACCACCGACTCAGGGACGGAAACCGCCCTGTATCCCGCGAGATGGAACCGCCAGCACAGGTCGATTTCCTCCATGTGCATATAAAACTCTTCATCCATGAGACCGGTTTCTCGCAGGCACCTCATCCGCAGGAACATCGCTCCCCCAACCGCCCAGAAGATATCCTGCGAACGATCATACTGTCCTCGATCCTCCTCAACCGTTTCAAACAGCCGGCCCATACAGAATGTGTACCCCAGCATGTCCATCATCCCGCCGGCGGCGCCTCCGTAGTCGAATTGCGCGCGATCACGAAGCGACCTCACCTTTGGCTGGCACACACCCACCTGCGGGTCGGCCTCCATTGCAGCCAGAAGAGGCGCCAGCCAGCCATCGGCGACTTCGACGTCGTTATTCAGCAACATCGCGAATTCGCCGCGTGCCGCATTCAGGCCCCTGTTACACCCCGCGCCCATCCCCTTGCCGCCGCCAACGCACACGACCCGTATGCCCGGAAACCGAGCCTGTGCCCTTTGCAGGCTTCCATCGTCGTACGGCCTGTCGTCGGCGACGATTACCTCGAACGGGGCGCCGCTTGTTCTCGCATAAAGGTAATCTAGACACGTCAGGAGAACATCCCCCAGGAAGTGCGGCACGATCACGGACACCAGGGGTTTATCGACCATCCGTCGCCTCGTGACGCCTGACCCTCCGCCGTAACGTCTCCAATGCCTTCGCGACCTCGCGTTCCCCCGGCGTCAACCGCAGGAGGGCCTCCAGATCGGCGGCGGCGCCGGCGAGGTCTCCGATGCGTTCCCGTGACGCCGCCCGATTGAACAGCGCCCGCTCGACCTGTATGTTGTTTTCGATCATCCTGTCATAAAGCTCTATTGCCGCGTCGTATCGGCCGATCTGCAATTGCAGTTCCGCCGCGGTTCCCAGACGCGTTTCTTCGTCGATCAGGTCCGAATCCAGCACGATTTTCAGCAGTCTCTGGGTCTCCTCAGGCCGGTCCAGACGATGCATCAACGCCGCCATCAGTGCGGCGCCCTGCCAATGCTCCGGCGGAAGCGCGTGTTTCTCACAGAAACGGAGGACGTCGTATGCGCCGTCCCGGTCTCCTTCTTCGGCGAGGGCTTCCGCGAGGCGCAGGAATACGGCAGGGTAATTGGCCAGCAGGTTTCGAGCCGTCCGGTTTCGATGCACCACCGGGTCCGAGACGCCACTGAACCGATAGAGGTCCATCAGGTGCTTCCTGGCTTTCTGAACGTGAATCGGCGACGCCTTCCGTCGCACCAGACGGAAAACCATGCCCTCCATCTCCAGGTAGTCCCCCAGTCCCATCCGGTTGCCGTCCGGTACGGTCAACGCGAAATAGACCGGCCTTGCCCACTCGTTCCAATCCACAATCTTCAAAACCATGACATCTTGTACGCGCAGCACCCTTCCCGGCATTCCCTGGACGGTCCACTTCAATCCGGCCGCCTGCACCTCCCTGGCCTCAGGCCAGAATCGCCCGGACTGCCTCACCGCCGCGGGCGTATGCGCCGTCAATACCTGATCGATGTAACTGTCTGTATATCTGACGGGAACTTTCGGCTCCAGATCCCGCAATTGCCTGATATACCACGGCGTATTCAGCAGGCTCAGGTTTACGACGCGCACGTCCCTTCGGAGGCCCATCACCTCCTGCTGGTACCAGAGCGGAAAGCTGTCGTTATCCGCGTTGGTAAACAGAATCCCGTCGGGGTCGCAGGAATTCAGAATATTCGCCGCATAGTCGAACGCGAACCGGTTGCCGGTCCGGTCATGCGTCGGATAGAGGCTCGCGGCCAACGCCCCCGGCATTACGAGCAGAAGGCCGGCCGCGGCAATTGCCGCACTCCTGCCACGCAGGTTGTACGCCCCGCGAATGACCGCCGACGCCGCAATGCCCATCCACACGCAGAACAACGCGAAGGAGCCCACGAAGACGTAGTCACGTTCCCTCGGCTGCGGGTCTTCCATATTGAGATAAATCGAAAGCCCGACGCCCGAAAGCACGAAAAGCGCGGCAATTGCCCAGAAACGCCGGGCGTCCCGTCGCCAGTGTTCCCAGATTCCCCAGAAGCCCAGAAAATAGGGTACAACTGAAATGCGCACCAACTCCAATTCATGCGACGTGGCCCGCCGAAAGGCATCCGAGACGAATCCGATACCGGGCACGGGAAACTGTGCGACGAAATACTTGATGTACATCGTCCAGATCTGGAAATCCCAGAACGGCGCCTTTCGGTTGAATACGCCCAGCAGCATACTTTCCGCTCCGTACTGTTCCCGTCCCAGGAACCCGATGAAGTTGGCCCAGGTTTCCGGATTGTTCTGGTCGATCATCGGGTTCAACCCGGACCGGATGTAGAGTGAGGCGTACGTCGAGTATCCGGCGACGAACAGGAGCGCCGCGAACCCCCAGGCCCTGGAGTCCTTCATCAACTCCGGCTTCCTGAACCAGACCAGCATCAGCAACGTGGGAACGGTCAACAGACACAACAGGTGAACACCTCCCGCGAGACCCATGAGATAGGCGATAAAATAGAGGACAATGTGGCTGTTCGGTTCCCCGGCGCGTTCCATCCACCGCAGTCCCAGCCAGAGGGACATCGCCATCAGCATGATTGAGAATCCGTACACCTCGGTCTCCACGGCATTGTACCAGAACGTCTCCGAGAACGCAAGCATCAGGGCGGCCACGGCGCCCCCGACCGCACCCGAGACACGGATGACGATTCTCTCGCCGTCGCACGTGCCCAACAGGACCAGACGTACCGTAATCAGGTATACGAACAGCACCGCGAGCGCGCTTGTTATTGCCGAAATGAGATTCATGGGCAACGCGGGGTCTTCCGTGATCGGCAACATCGTAAACAGACGCCCGATCAGCAGATAGAGCGGCGCGCCCGGCGGGTGAGGAATGCCCAACGTAAACGCGCAAGCGATAAACTCTCCCGAGTCCCAGAACGAAACGGTCGGCGCGGCGGTCTTGACGAATACCGCCAGCGATATCAGGAATACGCCCACGGCGACGGCGCGGACCGGGTCCCATCCGTATACGGAAGCGTTTTCCGCGGGCTTACCTGGACTTGAATCGCATGATCGTCTCATGCTATATCGCTCTGGTTACACATACTTTGAATCCCTGTGCCGGGGCAGGTCTGTCGAACAAACTGGCAGACCTCTACGCAAACAGCGTCTGTAAAACGAATGGATGATAGCAGCGGTCGATCCGTTGATTCGGATCCGGCGTCCACCTTCTTCCGGGCCGGACCCACGGGCGAATCCGGCGATACCAACGCTCTTCAGACGCCCGTTGGCTGCGACGGTTCATTGGGAATCACGGGAGACCTCATCTCCATATTCCCTGGTGCCGGATTGACTCGCCCTTTGGTTCACAACATCGTCCACCGCCGGTCCGATGGGTCGTGCCCGTGCGGTTTCAGATGATTCGATGACACGCATCGACTTCCACCTGCCGCCCCGGAAACGCAGCATGAATATCAATCCGCCCAGAACAAGATAGAGGGTGACGAAGATCCAGGCGACGTAAAGGCCCATCCCGTACGTCACGACCGACAGGTAGGTTGGCAGGACCATGACGAACCAGCCGAGCGCTACGGACGCGAGCATGACGAAACGAGTATCGCCGGCGCCCTTCACAGCGGCTGAAAAGACGATATAGAATGCATCGAAGACACAATAGACCGCAACGAAACGCAACAGGACGACGGACATGTCCCAGATCTCTTCGAACGCCTCGGGATCGGCGCCGGCAATATACGGTTTCAGAAACAGACCCGGCAAGAAGACATACCCCGCGGCCATCACCAGCATATACGCCAGACTGAGGTGTACCGCCGACCACGTGCCGCGCTCGGCCAGGTCCTCCCTGTTCTTCCCCAGGTATTGACCCACAAGCGTTGAAACGGCGATCCCCAGCCCCATCATCGGGAGGAAGGCGAGCGTATTCAGGTTGAACGTTACACTCGTTGCCGCCAGCGCGGTGGTACCCAGTTTCCCAACCAGCAGAATGAACATCGAAAAGCCCAGAATTTCCAACATGAACTGAACGCCGTTCGGCAGTCCGAAACGCACCAGCCGACGCAGCATCGCCGCGTCCGGACGCCATCCGCTCAGGGTGCAAAGGGTATCGCGGTGTCGGGGACGCATCATCAGGAAGAAGAACACGATGGGGATCATGAGGTGCGATACTACCGTCGCCCAGGCCGCGCCGCGAATGCCCCATTCGGGGAATCCCCAATGGCCGAAAATCCACGCATAATCGAGGACGATATTCAGCCCGGTCGCGAGGAAATTCACCCACATGACCGTCCGCGTGTCCCCTCGACCGCTGAAGAAAGAGGACACCGCCACCCCGGTAATACCCGGCCCCATGAAGCACAGAATCCTGAAATACTCCGCCTCCAGCGCGCGTATCCGCGGTTCATGTCCCGCCCATTCAAAGAATGTCCCGGAAAACGGCATCAGACAAAGAATAACCAACCCCGACGCCAGTCCGACGTAAATCCCCTGCCACACCGCGGGTCCCACGCGTTCGGGCCGGTCCGCGCCCCAATACTGGGCGACAAATGTGTTCACGTACGCAACCGTCCCGATGAACAGGCTTGAAAACGTGAAGTGCAACATGCCGGCGGGAAGACTGGCCGCGAGCACATCCCGATCGTACCAGCTCAGGAAGACCCGATCCACGAAGATCTGCAGGCTCCACGACCCCGTACTCAGAATAAGTGGCGCCGCCAACCGCAACACGTCCCTGTAACCGCCCTCCTCCCGCCACCGTGAGATCATGGACGCCTCATCGCAATCGGACCCGGTCCGCTATCACATCCAACCGGCGTTCGTTTGGCAATTGACAACGGCGGCGTCGGCACGCCCCTCCGGCGGCCGGCGCAGTTGTGCCATTTTTTCCTTGTCCGGTGTTTGCGCAGTGCCTAGATTCGCTGACCGCACCTGGACGAGGCGCGAATCATCTCACAATGCAGGGGCAGGCCATGACTTACGACGTCGTCGTCATCGGAGGAGGCAGCGCGGGCTATGCCGCCGCCCGCGTCGCCGCGGACAACGGAGCACAGGTCGCCATTGTGGACAAAGGGCCGCTCGGCGGCCTCTGTATCCTGCGCGGCTGCATGCCGTCCAAGACGCTGCTTCGCAGTTCGGATGTGTTCTCCCTGATGAAACGGGCCAGAGAGTTCGGCCTGAATGCCGGTGACATCTCCCCCGACCTGGCTGCAGTCAACGACCGGAAACGCACGCTCGTCGACGAATTCGCGGACTACAGGGTCCGGCAACTTTGCAGCCCGAGATTCAAGCTGATACGCGGCAGGGCGCGCTTTGAATCGCCGAACTCCGTTTGCGTCGGCACGGAAGAGGTCTCTGGGCGGCGTTTTGTTATCGCCGTGGGCTCCGCGGTCAGCAGAATTCCCGTACCCGGTCTGGAGGAAACGGGCTACCTCACGAGCGACGACGTCCTGGAACTGCGGGAACTTCCCGGATCCGTGATCGTGCTCGGAGGCGGCGCCGTCGCCGCCGAACTGGGACAGTTTCTGTGTCGGATGGGTTCGCGGACCACCCTCATACAGAGGAGCGGCCAGCTGCTCAGCGGCTTTGACGCGGACATGGTCCTGCCCGTGGAAACCCGCCTGAAAGAAGAAGGGATGCAGGTATACACGGACACCCGCCTCCAGCAGGTCAGCGGGACAGGGGGTCGCGCCACGGTGCGCTTTCTGCAGGGCAACGAGTCCCGTACGGTCACAGCCGACGTCGTCTTCAACGCTTTGGGCCGTACGCCGGACCTCGCCGGGCTCGCACTCGAACGCGCCGGCGTCGAGGTCCGTGACGGGAGCATTGCGGCCAACGACCGGATGCAGACGAGCGCGGAACATATCTTCGCCGCAGGCGATTGCGTGGGACCGTACGAAATCGTACATATCGCGGTGCAGCAGGGAGAGGTCGCCGGCCACAACGCCGCCGGCGGAACGCCCCGGAAGACGATCGACTATCGGTTGCGAACCTCAGTTGTATTCACCGACCCGCAGGTCGCGGCCGTGGGCCCAACCGAGCGGGAATGCCGGGAACAGCGCATCGCGTATCGTTCGGCGGAATATCCGTTCAGCGATCACGGGAAATCCATGGTTATGGGCGAAATTCACGGCACGGTGAAGATCCTGTGCCATCCGGAAAGCGGCGAGCTCATCGCGGGTCATATCACGGGCCCCGACGCTTCCGAACTCATCCATGAACTCGCCGCGGTAATTTACTACCGGGGTACCGTCTTCGACCTTCTCCGGATTCCTCACTACCATCCTACCCTCGCCGAGATCATCACCTATCCTGCCGAAGAACTGGCGGATACTCTGGACCGGTGAACGTGCGTGACCATCGAGCCCGTCAATCGGAACGCCGGAGCCCTGCATCGCCGAGCCGGTGCACGAAGAACACGGTGGGCGGAACGAACAGGAGGGCGATCCAGAACATCGGCCGATACGAGATCCACGCCACGAGCAGACCGGCCAGCACCGGCAGAAACCCCTGCGGCAGCGCAAACATGTTCAGGAAACTGGTATACGTTGGACGGCGGTTTTCCGGCGCGAGTTCCAACACGTATGCCATGCGGCCGTTAAACATCGCGCTGCTGGCGAATCCCGAAAAGACGAACGTGAGTGCATAAAAGACGATGTGCGGATCAAATGACCAGTCGATGCCCCAATTCGAAAGCGGTGCGAAGGACAGTGACGGCACGTATGCGGCCAACAGCGGAACGGCGACCGACAACGCCATCAGATACGAACCGTAAACAAGAAGCGCACGGTTGCCTTTACGATGCCCGACGTGAGCCCAGAGCGCGTTTGACAGTACGGTACTGACCTGCATGACTGAAACAAAAACGCCTACATAGACCAGCCCGAACCCCAGGTCGGTAATCGCGTAGGGCACATAAAACGGCGCTCCCATCATCATAAACGACCACAGGAGCTGCATCCCGCACAGTCGACGGTAGTCGGTGTCGTTCTTCAGCAGGCGTAACCCGCTGTTCAGGTAGTTGGAAAGCGGCTGCCGGAGATGCCGCACAGGACCCACCGGTTCCCGGATTCTGCTGAATACGAAAACCGAAAGCGCGTTTCCCAGTCCGGCCAGCAGGAACAACGCCGCGTAGTTCGCCGGAAAGGCAACGCCGCTGCGGTCGCTGAGTACGAACGTAATCACCCCGCCAGCCGCCATCGCCGTTATGCCGCCGCAGAGCCTCCGTACCGCGAAGAGGCGCGAACGGTCTCGCGGCGGGACGACCTTTCCCACAATGTCCATCCAGGGGACGTTCCAGATACCCATCATGGAGGTGGAAATCGCGTACAGTATCAAAAAACAGACTAAAAAATAAAACGGCTGACGACCTCCCATCAGGTACGTCAGCCCCGCGATCGCCAGCCAGACGGAACTGCGCATCCCGCCCGCGAGAAGCAGGAAGGGCATTTTGCGTCTTCTGCTTTCAATGATTCGGGAGATGAATATCTGAGGCCACGCCCATCCGATCCGCATCAGCGCGCCGACCAGTCCGACCGCGACGCTCGAGGCCGTCAGCGACTGTACGAACGCCGGCAGCACCATATCCGAGCTGGCCAACGTCATCGACATGAAGACGAGACCGCCGTTCAGAATCAGCAGCCGCCTGTTGCGGCGGACTTCCGCCGGGTCCGGTTCATACGGCTCGGCCTGCGCCCGCCTCCAGTGCGCAGATGAAAATTCCCTCATGCCAAACGCTTCCGTCCGCTAACCGCGCAGGGAGCCGGGCAGGTCCCACTCTATCGGGGTTCAACCATCGTCGGGGCGCAACGGTTCGTCTCAGAGTCCAATGGCGTAGCCGTCCCGTCGGGGATCCGCTCCACCCATCAGGGCGCCGCTTTCGTGGTCTACGGAAATCCCCTGCGCACCCCCTGTTACGTGCGAGAATGCGTCGACAACGTCGATCTGATGCCCGCGGCGAATCAGGCCGGACCGGATTTCTGCCGGCACCCGGGACTCCATATAGACGCGTGTGCCGGCGTGTTGAAAGCGGAATCTCGGCGCTTCGATGGCGGCTTGAATGTTCATCCCGTAATCCAGAAAATTGGTGGTGAACTGGGTTGTCGTCTGCTGAATCCCCCAACTTCCCGGAGTGCCCAGCGCCGCCAGGAGACGACCATCCTTGAAAACCTGGCACGGCGAGAGACACATATCGATTTTCTTGTGGGGCTCGATACAGTTGGGGCTGCCTGACACCGTATCGGCCCATTTGATGAAATTGTTCAGGAACATTCCGGTGTTTCCGATAATCTCGCCCGAGCCGAATCCCGATCCCAGGCTCTGCGTAACCGCCACAGCATTACCTTCCGCGTCCACCACGTCGAAATGCGTCGTGCATTCATTAAGCCAGTCTCCCGGCTGTCCCGGAGCAATCTCCCCAGGCAGGCCGACCGCAGCGTAATATTCGCCGCGATTCACCGCCGCCCGGTCCCCGATCAGTCGCCTGCGTTCATTCGCGTATGCCTTTGAAAGCAGACCACCCAGTGGCGCCTCAGGTGCCGCGGCGAATGCCACCCGATCCGCATTGCCCAGCTTCAGTACCTCGATAAAAAGGTGGAGCGCCTCCTCAGAATGGTGGCCCAAGTCCTTGAGATCATAGCCTTCGAGCATATTCAGGGCCTGGAGAATGTGAAAGCCCGCGCTGGGGAGCGGCGGGCAGAACACGTGGAAATCGCGATAGGCCGTTGAAACGGCATCGGTCCATTCAACCTCGAAATCCGCGAGGTCTTTCCGCGAAAGGAGTCCTCCCCCGGCCTGCACGTATCCCGCAATCTCGGATGCGAGGTCTCCCCGGTAGAAGACCTCGGCGCCGCCTTCCACGACCCTGCGAAACGTCCGGGCAATATCTCTCTGGATCAGGACGTCCCCGGCAAGGGGCGACCGGCCGCCGCTCAGAATCACCCGGGTTCCCGATGGTCGCATTCGAGGCAGGGAATCCTGTATGAACCGGGCATTCTTCACGGTGGCCGGGAAGCCGTTTTCGGCGAGTTCAATTGCCGGCGCGAATACCGTTGCCCGGTCCATCGTGCCGTATCTGTCCAGAAGCTCGAGCCATCCGCCGCAGGCGCCGGGAACCAGGCACGACATCACCCCACCGTCCTGATGGTGCGGCGACGTGAAGGACTCCGAGGTGGCGTCGTGCGGGGTGCGCCCGCAATAATCCAATACACGAACGCGTTCTTCCGCTGCGGAATAGACCAGCGCATATCCCACGCCGGCAATGCCGGACATATATGGCTCGACGACATTCAGCGCCGCCGCGACGGCCACCGCAGCGTCGAACGCATTGCCCTGTTCGAGCAGCATCCGGACCCCGGCGAGGCTCGCCAGCGGATGCCCGCTGGCAACCATTCCCCGGGTGCCGGTTACCGTGGAACGATGCACCGTTCCGACTGAAGAGAAGGCCATAGACAGGATTCCTTATCGACAGATCCCTTCGGATTTGGACCGGCGAAGAGACCAGCACGACGTTTCCAATGGATCTTGAAACGGAAATGGAGCATTGAGGACACTGCGGAAAACCCGCAAGGCTGCCGGATCCCGAAGGGGGGTGTCGGACCCGACGCTTCGACAACCGTGGGGTAAGCGGAAGATAGTCCATGAGGGACTGCAAGTCAATGCCCGTCTCCCGCGCCCGTCGGGGTTCCTCCGCCACGTTTCTGCTTGACAAAGCCGGGCCGCCGTCGCTTCTTATATGGTTCCCGGTTGACCTTCCACAGCCCGGTTCCCGCGTTCTGTGGCAGATGGACAAACGACCCATGAATTCCGAATTACCATTGATACCGACGAGTGTGATCGGAAGCTACGCGCTGCCGGGTTGGTTCTGGACGGCTGTGGAACAAATCGAAGAGGGCGAGTTCGGACCCACCGACGTTCGCGAGACCTTCGACGACGCCGTGCATCTCGCCATGCTGGACCAGACGCGAGCGGGTGTGGATATCATCACCGACGGCGAGATGCGGCGCTGGTATTTCGTTCAGAGTTTTTACCGCCGTTTCAAAGGACTTGCGTCCCGGCCGACACTCCGGCGCACGGGTGTTTACGGCTACGACAGCGTCCCGCGCTGGTGGCCCGAAGAACGGATCCAGGTCCCCGACGGCCTGGGTATCGCCGAGGAGTTTCAATTCGCAAGTTCCATTACGGATCGTCCATTGAAGGCCACCTGCCCCGGCCCCCTGACGCTTACCATTCACATTCAGCTGAAAGACGACCGCATCTACAAGGACCGGATCGAACTCGCGTACGAGTTCGCGGGAGTGGTCAACCGCGAACTCAAACGCCTGGTTGACGCGGGGGCGCAATTCATACAACTGGACGAACCCTCGTTTTCCATAGTACCCGGAGACGACCGGAGCTGGATCGACCTGTTCAATGAAACCGTACAGGGCGTCAACGCCAAGATCGGCCTGCATATCTGTTTCGGAAACCTGGGCAGCCGGCCGCGGGGAAAACGCCGGTACGACTGGATGCTGGACGACATCCTTCGCGCCGACGCCGAACAGATCTCCCTGGAGTTTGCGAACCGTGAACTGGTGGAACTGGAACTTTGCGCGGAAATCGCAAAGGAGAAGGAGGTCGCCGCCGGCCTGGTCGACATCAAATCCTTTTACGTTGAAACGCCCGAGGACGTCGCAGAACGGGTGCGACTGACCCTGCAACACGTCCCACCGGAAAAGCTCACGGTCACGCCCGACTGCGGTTTCTTTCAGTTGCCCCGGTGGCTGGCCTTCCAGAAGCTCCGGAACATGGTAAGGGGCGTCGAAATCGTCCGCGGGGAATTGGCAGGACAGGCATGTCAGCCCCCCAACACGGAATGAATGGTACGTACAGGATACGAACTCTCATTTCGACATTTCCGTAATCCGCATCGCCCGGCGGGGCCACGTAGAGGAGCGGAACATGGATGTGGTTGAAATCACCGCCGACCTGGTCTCCTACAACTCAGCCTCCCAATTCACCAATACGCCGGTATCCCGGGCCATTGCCAAATGGCTTCGAAAGGCGGGCATGTCGGTGGAACTCGTCAATTACAGGGACCAGGCAGGCACGCAAAAGACAAATGTGATCGGGAAAAAGGGAAACGGAACAGGAGGCATCGCCCTTCTCGCCCACTCCGACGTGGTTCCGGCCGAGGGATGGGCTTCGGATCCGTTCAAGCTTACCGCCAGGCACGACAGGCTCTACGGACGAGGCAGCGCCGACATGAAAGGGTCCGTCGCATGTATGATCGCGGCTGCGAACGCCTTCTCCGTCAAGGAACTCAATGCGCCTGTATACGTCATCGTCACCGCCGATGAGGAAACGGACTGCGGCGGCGCGAAGACCGTAGCAACGAAATCGAAGATCTTCAAGTCGTCCGAAATCCGGTACGGTATCGTCGGCGAACCCACGCTTCTCAATGTTGTGTATGCCCATAAGGGCTCGCTCAAGTTCGAGGCGACCGCCAGGGGCAAAGCCGCGCACAGCAGTACCGGCAAAGGGGCGAACGCCAATCACAAGCTCATCCCGTTCCTGAACGACGTCGTCAAACTGGACGGGATGTTGAGGACCGATGCCCGATATCGGAATGAGGCGTTCGATCCGCCGCATGCAACCCTGAATATCGTACTTTCCGACGGCGATACGGCCGCAAACGTAACGGCGCCCGTCAGCCGCGCAACCATCAACTGTCGGCCGATGCCGGGCCAGAACTGGAATCCGGTTGTCAATCGCATGGTACGCATGGCGGACAAACACGGCATCCGGATTGAAGTGCCGAAAATCCTCGATCCGCTCAGCACGAGCATCGACTCTCCGGTCGTCCGGGAAGCGCTTCAGGTTACCGGCAGGCGGAAACCCAGGACCGTCGCCTACGGAACGGATGGCATGGTATTTGGAAAAACGATGGAACTGGTTGTCATGGGGCCGGGCAATATCCAGCAGGCGCACACCGTTGACGAATGGATCGCGCGGGACCAGCTCCTCAAGGGTTCCGATGTCTTCACAAAAATGGTACATCGATTCTGCATTGAAAATCCCGAATGATATTCTTCGCGATCGAAGGACCGGCGGCCGGTTGCGTAATTGATCCTTGACCCTTACGCCGGACGACGATTCTTCGAAGGAGCCGGGACGGATTCTCTCGACCGAGGCGAGGAGGACACCGGATGTTCAAAACCCTGAGCCGCGCACTGGTCGTCGGATCGGTAGTTTCGCTGATCACGGGTTGCGCGGACGAGACACAACACCAGTTTGCATTTCGGGGCAAATGGCGCCTGGAATCGAGGCAGACGCCGGACGGAAAGATACTGAAGCCGCCTGCCGTGAGCGGTCACTATGAGTGGTACCCCACCGGTTTGACCACGGCGCATGTCACGGCCTCGATCTCTCAGGGCCAGAATCAGATCCAGGTTTCAGGTCTTAACTATAGCTTTCAGTCGGAAGCGGTCGAGTCGCAGTCTTTCACCCGGAATGAATATATGGAGATCGGCGGCGGCTACAGAACATCACCTGAAATAACTCATATCGCGACCGGTAGAATCACAACCGGAGACATGGTCGTAAACGGTAACCGCGTTTCCTTCGAAAACACCGACGGCGCAACCCGGGTGTACGAAGACATCAGCGTCGCGGTAATCGATAGCGTCGTCTTCAAAGTCACCTTCGAAGACGGTACGGTGGACACGTGGCGACGGTTTGCGGACCAATTGGGGGTGCTGCCAAAGTAACACCCTAGTGTTCTGTCCCGGAAATAAGTTGCCTAAATTCGACCGCCGAGTCGCCCGGCTCGCAAGGCGACCGAGCGCAGGCGACCTGTGTATGGTCGGCGAGCGAGGTGAACGTAGCGAGACGGGATGAATCGCCGGCTGAATGGTGAGGAATTTTTGGGACAGGACACTTGACATTGCATGTTCGAGTAAACACCGCAGGGGCGCGTACGGAGTTAACGCGCCCCTGCGGTTTTCCGGGGACGGAGTAACGATGGACAGGATGTTACTGGGGAGCATACTCCAACGCAACGCAGGCGACACGGGTCTGAAGCGCAAACCGGCCGTCATTTTCGGCAACCGCTCGCTGACGTACGGCGAACTGAATGCGCAATGCAATCGCATTGCCAACGGCCTTCTGGACCTGGGCGTCCGTAGAGGCGACCGAATCGGCGTCTTGAGCCGGAATTCAGACGTCTACGTTGCCGTCTATTTTGCGCTGGCCAAAACAGGCGCCATTATGGTCCCGGTGAATTACTGGTACCGCAGAAGGGAGATCCACTACACGCTGCAGCAGTCCGGCGCCCGCGGCCTGATCCTTCAAGACCGGTTCGTGGACGAGGTCGGCGGCCTTGACGTAGGGGCCGGACTCGAGTGGATGCTCACCATCGGCGGCACTCGCGGCAACCGGCTGGAAGACCTGGCAGCCAGATCGCCGTCGGTCGAACCGGCAGTCGAGCTCGACGAGAACGATCCGCACATCATCCTGTACACGAGCGGCACGACGGGGTTTCCCAAAGGCGCGGTTTTCTCGCACAAGAGCCATTACCTTCAAGCCCTCTCCCTTGCCCTGGCGACCGGCGGGCACGCTTGCGACGTTGGCCTGGTCGTCTACCCGCTCTTCCACACGGGTGGCCCGGATTGTCTGGTGCTTCCTCATTTCCTGACGGGCGCCACGCTCGTCATTCTGGACGGCGCGGACCCGGGTGACATCCTGTCGGCCGTTGCGCAGCACCGGGCAACCAACGTCTTCTGCGTGCCGACGGTCTGGCGCTGGATTCTCGCGCACCAGCGGCTGAGCAACCATGACGTTGCTTCGGTACAGCGTTGCCTGGGTTCGTCGGATACGTTTCCCGCGGCGCTGCTCGAGGACATCCTGGCGACGTTCGAGTCCGACGTCTACGTCACGTACGGGCTCACCGAGGCCGGCTGCATCCTGACCGTGTGCCGTCTGACGTCAGGCGACCTCGGAAAACTCGGCTCGGTGGGACGACCCATGGCCTCGGTCGGACTCGACGTTGTCGATTCGACCGGGAATCCGGTTGCTCCCGGCGAGGTGGGCGAAGTGGTCGCAAAAACCGCCTCCGTGATGCTCGAATACTGGAAGTTGCCCGAGAAAACCGGGGAAGCGCTGAAGGGGGGCTGGCTGTATACCGGAGATCTGGGCAGAATGGACGACGACGGTTATCTCTACCTGTCCGGCCGGGCAAAGGATATGATCATCAGCGGCGGGGAAAACATCTATCCCCTGGAGATCGAACGCCTGCTGAAGGAAAATCCGAAGATCCGCGACGCTGCCGTGGTCGGCATCCCAGACAGAGAATGGGGTGAGTCCGTGCTGGCCGCGGTCGTGGCGAGTGACAGCGCAGACCTCACGCCCGACGAGGTCTCCGACTACGTGCGCGCCCGTCTGGCGGGATTCAAGAAACCCAGATGGGTGGAGATCATCCCGGAACTCCCCGTGACATCCGCAACCGGGAAGGTGCAGAAAGCCGTATTGAGAGAACGGTTCCGGACGAAATACGGCACGGTGTGACCGGATTCATCGGTCCTGGGAAATCCGGGTCCCGCTCAAATGTTCGGCCGCTTTGCATACCGCCGAAAAATCCAATTCTCCCGCACCAAGACCGCTCGCCGCGGAGTACATCTGGTATGTCGCCGCGCCGATCGGCATCGGCAGGTTCAGCGCCTTGCCGAGATCCACGCCGATCCCCAGGTCCTTCTTCATCAGATCCAGCATGAATCCGGGTGCAAACGAGCCCGCCAGCAGGAAATCCGATGCGCGGATCTGAAACAACGTCGAGTTGGCAGAACTCACGCTGATGACCTGGCGCATCACTTCCGGGTCGGCGCCCGCTCGGATACCCAGGATCAGGCCCTCCGCGATTGCGGCCATGTTGATTCCGCCGATCAGCTGATTGACGATTTTCACAGTCTGCCCGACGCCAACGGACCCGACGTGGAAGATATTTTCCTCGCTTCCCATCGCGTTAAACAATCCGCGGCACCTCTCAAAGTCGTCCGCCTCGCCGCCGGCGATGATCGTCAACGTCCCGTTGATCGCCCCCGTATCGCCCCCGCTCACCGGCGCATCCATCACCGCCACACCCTTCGCTTCCGCTTTATCCGCGATCTCCCGGATCGTGAGCGGCGAGATCGTGCTCATGTCCACGATCAGCTTTCCCTCGGATGCGCCCTTCAGGACGCCACTGTCGCCGAGAACCACTTCCCGCACCTCCGGGTCCGCCGTTACGATTGTAATGATGATATCGGTGTGTTCCGCGACCGCGGCGGGAGATTCAACCGCCCTCGCGCCCAACCCCTCCATCTCCGCAATGATCTGAGGACGACGCGCGTAGAACGTCAAGTCGTACCCCGCCCTGATCAAGTTGATCGCCATTGGTTTGCCCATAATACCCAGACCGATAAACCCTACCTTTTCCATCGTTGCCTCCTCTCGTCAGATTCCATCAGCCTTCATGGGAGCGGGTGACCGCGTCCACCGAAGACCACATTGCAGCGGACCGGAACCCATCGGTGGCGTCTTCCTGTCAACGGTCTTCGATGCGGCGTGTCTGCAGGACCATCAGCTGGCCCACGGGGCTTTCAACAGACCCCAGCGGACGCTGTTTCTCCTTCGACCAGATGTCGTTTGCCGTAATGTACAGGTGCCCGTCCGCCACTTTGTTATAACACAGCTGGGGGTATCGCGACTGAGGCACGTCGGGAACCAGCAGATCGAACGTATCACTCTCCGGGTGATAGGCGATAAAGCGGTCCATAAAGTGATAGGGCAGTCCGTCCACCCCGATGTGCGGATCCGCTTTGACCTGGATATAATCGCCTGTCTTCTCGTCGTACCGGAATCCCGAATCGTACGTGCTCAGGTTGTTCAATTGCCACCCGCGGTAAAACACGCCGCCGCCTATGAATCCGAAGTCCTCCTTCCATCCCGGCACATCCCGTTCATACGTCTCTCCCGTACGGCGGTCCAGCCGGAAGAGCCGACCCTCCCCGTAACTCACGACAAACCGCTCAGCACGCGATCCCGGGCGCGACGGCGGGATCCGATGCGAGTCTGCAGCCAGGAATTCACGAGCATCGGGATCGTAGTACACGCGGCGCTGTAAGCAGGCGTTTCCAGGAACCGCGAATGTCTCCAGCCGCCGGGGCCATTCTACCTCCCCGATGTCCGGCAGCGAACCGGGTTCCGGATATTCATGCACCTCCCCCCGTTCCGTCTCAACGTCCCAAATGACCAGACACGGCCTCGACCGCTCAGGCAAATATAGCACGTTGCGCGCCTTGTCCGCGTGACCATACCAGAGGTTTGCCTCCCGAAACGGTTTGTCGATCTGGTCCACGCGTTCCGCCGCGACGTCGAAAACCGTAAGCTTCTCGTTCGTCTGCGGCAGCACGTAGACCTTCCCCCCGGCGCAGAGACACTGACTTCCCCCGTGCTTTTCGGGGATCGGAATCGTGTCGATCTCTCCCGAATCCGGCTGGTATCTGTGGAGCGCCGGCAGACTGCCGGTAAACCAGAGTGCGCCGAATTCGTCGTCATCCATCCCGTAAACCCGCGTATTCTTCGCATCGACCCAGACCGGAAACATCCTCGGCAGTTCGGGCATTGCTTTCCTCAATCCTGATGAATCGCTTTGACCGGTCACCCGCAGACGCCGGACCGTCCGCCAGACCTGCGGACGAAACGGCTTCTGTCGCGCCAGAGCACCCCGATGTTATTGATTCGACTTGACTTTCGTGTATTAGTAGGTACCATTGGGCCGTCTGTCAACGTGAATTTCCAGGCCGCAGTCATGGCGGCCCAGACTCCGCCGACCGGTGATATAAAGACCAACGGTCCACCGCCGCGCAACTCATGGTCATGTCCCAACCTCCCTTATTAGCCGGAATCGACGTCGGCACCACGAATATCAAGGCGCTTGTGTTCGATACCGCCGGCCGCGTTCAGGCCGCCTCAAGCGTGCCGACGCCAACCCGCTACCCCCGACCCGGTTGGGCGTATCATACACCGGATGAATTGTGGAGATGCACGCTGACCGTGTTGCGGGACGCGGTTTCGCAACTGAACGCGGCAGACACGGTTTCAAGCATCGCCGTTTCAAGTATGGCCGAGTCGGGCGTCCCTCTTGACGCGGAAGACCGCCCCACCGCCGGCATCATCGCCTGGTTCGACGGGAGGACGTCAAGCCAGGCCGCGTGGCTGAACAAGACCGTCGGCGAAGAGCGGATCTACGCGATTACCGGGCTGTCGCTGAAGCCCATTTTCGGTCTTTGCAAGGTCCTCTGGCTGAAAGAAAACAAGCCGGAAGCTTACGCGAGAACGGTCTCGTGGCTGAACGTCGCAGACTATATCGCGTTCCGCCTGTGCGGCGAGAAGGCGACGGACTATTCTCTCGCTTCACGCATGCTCGTCTTTGACCTTCACCGTCGGGCCTGGCATTCCGGCCTGCTGGATGAAACGGGGGTATCACCCGGGCTCTTTGCGGAGGCGTTGCCCTCCGGCACGCTGCTTGGCCGAATCCTGCCCGACGTTGCGCGGGCGGCCGGCCTTCCGTCCCGCGTGCAGGTGACAACCGGCGGACACGATCACATATGCGGGGCGCTTGCCGTAGGCGCCACCGAACCGGGTACGTTGTTGAATTCCCTCGGCACAGCGGAAGCCGTCTGTATAGCGGACCGTCGCGCGTGGCTCAGCGATGCGTTCGCGCGACAGGGGTATACCACGGGCGCCCACGTCGCCAGGGATCGGTACTATATTCTGGGCAGCATCTACACATCCGGGGCGTGCGTTGAATGGACCCGAAACCTTCTCGCAGGTAACGTCGAATACGGCGCCCTTGTCTCCGAAGCGGAAACAGCCCCTCCCGGAAGCCTGGGCGTCCACTTCCAGCCTCACCTGCGGCTTGGCAATCCTCCGAACAACGACCCGGAATCGAGGGCCGCGTTTATCGGTCTCAATGCCGACGTCACCCGCGGGACCCTGTTTCGGTCCGTGCTGGAGGGTTTGGCCTACGAGTGCCGTCTCTGCCTCGAAGCCATCGTGTCGCACCCCGAAATCGACAGACCGAAACGAATCGTCGCCATCGGCGGGAACACCCGAAACCGGCTTCTGATGCAGATCAAGAGCTCGGTATTCAACCAGAGTATCTCGATTGCAGAGGTGGAGGAATCCGTCGCCCTCGGCGCCGCGGTACTGGGCGGCCTTGGCGCGGGCGTTTACGAAGACATCGACTCCGCGCTGAACGAATTGACCTACGAGAGCTGGACGATGGAGCCGAATGCCGAACAGGTTGAGATCTACGAGACCGGATTTCAGACCGTCTACCGCGGAATCTACCCCGCGCTTCAAACCCTGCACGAGAGATTGGGAGATATCCGGAAAGCGGACCGGTAATCTGTCCCCGAGTCAAGCTGCGTGACTCAAGCCGGCAGGTCGCCCACCTGGCGTGGTTCTCTGAAAATACCGAATTCAATGTGCTGTTTTAAAGGGAGTCTCCATGCACACCATCAGCTGCGCCATCGTGGGGTACGGCGGCATCGCGCTCTTCCACACACGGGCACTTCTCCGAATTCCCGGGGTTCGACTTCGAACCGTCATCGGGCGAAGAGCAGAGCCCGCCGAGTCATTCCGGGAAGCGTGGGGCTTTGAGAACGCCACAACCAGCTACGAGGAAGTCCTGGCCGACCCCGATATCGACGCGGTCGTCATCGCCTCGCCCAGCGAGGCGCATTACGAACAGACCCGTCTGGCGCTGGAGGCCGGCAAAAACGTCCTGGTTGAAATCCCCGTGGCGCTGTCACACAAAGGCGCCGCCGAGATCGCCGGCCTCGCGAGGAAGTCCGGAAACAAGCTGCTGGTCGCCCATACCCGCCGCTTCAATCGCACGGGACGTTTTGTGAGGGATTTTATCGCAAACGGCAACGCAGGCCAGGTGTACCAGCACCATACACACGAATTTCAGTTACGCCGCGACAACGTGGGTTGGACAGGTTACAGGCGGAGCTGGACGGACGATGTCCTGTTCCACCACGGTTGTCATGTACTCGACTACTCTCTCTGGACCATCGACAGACCCGTTCGCCGGATTCGCGGTGAACTCAGCCCGCTCGACGCCGGAACCGGCACTTCGCTCGACGTCAGCATGCTGCTCCGTTATACCACGGAGACCATCGCGGCGCTCAGCCTTTCCTACAATGCCCGAACGGGCGTCAGCAACAATATCTACCTGTGCGACGCGGGCACGCTCGTCGTTTCGGGCAACCAGGTCTCGCTGAACGGCAAGACCCTCTTCCAGAGTGAAGATACCCTGGACGACGACGTCCTGGTCCAGAATACCGAATTCATCGAGTCGATTCGTAATGACAGACAGCCGGCATGCGGCGCCGACCACGCCCTTGAAGCGCTGGGTTTGCTGCAACAGGTTTACGACCATTCCATCACGCTGGAAGACGAAGCCAAATACAAACGGATGTGGGAGGTTTAGTCCGACGTCGCCCTTTTCGCTTCTGCCACAAATCCCGGCCGCAGTGGCGCGAAGACGTCGATGACAAGACTGTCTTCCAGCGCCCGCGAGCGATGCGGCTGAACCGGTTTCGTTACAGGACCATCTCAACGAGCCCTCGACTCCTCTTGTCCAGCGCGCCGAGGTCCGCCACCTCGAACCTGTTGCCGTCCACGTCCAGAATCAACACGCGCTTTTCCTCCAGCCACCGGGCGTCTTCACCCACGTTCTTTACGACAAATTCACGCGGGCCCCGGTCCGTTGTAACCTCCCAGTACGAGACGCCGTATTCACTGCGAATCGAGTGGACCCGTTCGATTCGCGAGGTCATATACCGCAGGTCGAGTTCCTCCCGGATGATGGCCTGACTCTCCACGGAAAGCGTGGTTACATCATCCACCATGCATATCACCTCGTCGTTCGCGTCGAGGAAGCAGATGTACCGGTCCGGATCCGATAGGGGGACGGCGCGGACGATCTTCACCCTCAGGTACGAGCGATCGCCTTCGATGGTCATGCGCAGGTGCCAGGCCGGCTCCCGGAAGAGCCCGATCCTGCCGGTATCCACATTCTGCGGATGGGTCACGTCGATCGGCGTGGGCTTCCATCCGTCTCTATAATCCGTATCCATCGGTTTCGCGGGTCCTCAAGCCCTACCTGCCGCGTCCTTGCCGCCCCCGACGGCCATCACCGCCGATGTCTCCTGCTGGCTCTTCACGAGGCGGTAGAAAATACCCTTACGCGACATCAATTCATGGTGGGTGCCTACTTCGGCCACCTTGCCGTCATCCAGCACGACCAGCCTGTCGGCGCTGCGCAGCGTGGAAAGCCTGTGCGCAATCGCAAAGGTCGTGCGTCCCCTAACAAGATGCGAGATCGCCTTCTGGATCTTCCACTCCGTCCGCGTGTCCAGCGACGACGTCGCCTCATCCAGAATCAGAATCCGGGGATCGTGCAGAATCGCGCGCGCGATTGATATACGCTGCTTTTCGCCGCCCGACAGATTCCCGCCCTCTTCTCCCACCTTCATATCGTATCCGTCCGGCTTTTGTACGATGAATTCGTGGGCCTCCGCTGCGGCGGCCGCCCGAATGACTTCACCGAACGTCGCATTCGGCTTGCCGTACGCGATATTCTCGGCAATCGTCCCGTCGAAGAGGAAGGGCTCCTGCTGAACCATACCGATCCGGGACCTCAGATCTTCCAGGCGTACGTCCCGCATGTCCGTGCCGTCGATTTCAATGCGTCCCCTGTCCGGATCGTAGAATCGGCAGATCAGGTTGATCAGCGTGGATTTTCCGGCGCCGGACTTCCCCACGAGCCCGACCATTTCTCCCGGATTCACGACAAGATCTATCCCCTTCAGAACGGGCTTTCCGCGGTCGTACCCGAAGAACACGTCCCGGAACACTACCCGCCCTTCCATCCGCGGCAGTGGAACCGCATCCGTACCGTCGCAGGTTTCCGGTCTTGAATCCGTGACCTCGAAAATGCGTTCCGCGCCGGCGAACGCCCGCAGCAGGACATTGTAGAGTTCGCCAAACCACCGCAGTGGTTCGTACAACATCCACAGATAGCTGATGAAGGCGACCAGGGCGCCCAGCGTCATTTCCCCGCCGAGAATCTGACGGCCTCCGAAATACCAGACCAGAAACACGCCCCAGCTCATCAGGAAATTCGTCACCGAAAAGAACACAAACCAGGTCCGCTCGCCGGCGACGGTCACCTCGCGCAGATCCTCGTTACGTCTGTCAAATCTTTCGCTTTCGCGGGATTCCTGTGCGAATGCCTTTACGACCCGGATGCCGCCGATTGATTCGCTCAGGTGCGACGAAAGACGCGACCATCTCGCGCCCCAGCGGATCCAGTGGCGCATCACCCGCTTCCAGATGCGACTTCCGCCCAGCACAATCGGTGGAATGGGCAACAGTACAAGGAGCGCAAGCCTCCAGTTTGTCTCCAGCAACATGCCCAGAATTCCTACGAAGAGCAGTACTTTCGATACGACCAGCGGCAGGTCTGACGCCAGAAACCCCTCCAGCCTGTCAGAGTCGTTCGACATCCTCGAGATGAGGCTGCCCGCGGTTCGGCGATCGTAAAACCGCAGCGGAAGGAACTGCAACTTCCGGTAGAGGTCCGACCGTATGTCCTGCACGCCCCGATGTCCCAGACGCAGGGAAAGCCATTCCATCGTCACCGCAGCCGCGCAGAACAGCAATCGCACACCCAGAAGACCGAACACGAGCCAGACCAGCAGATCGATATTGGTGCGCGGGGCAAGCACGTCGTCGATGATATGCTGCGTAATCCTGGGCGGCAGCAGTTCCAGAGCGGTCGAGACAAGGGTCAGCATTACGACTGATGCCAGCCGCCACGGCTGCGCGGTGAGATATCGCAGAAGCCTGCGCAACGTATGCCATTTCCTGATACACGCCGCACAGATTCCGTTCTTTTCAGGCAGCAACCGGCCGCACGCGTCACAGCGTGCCCGCTCGACTTCCTCCGGCAAAGACAGATCCCCGCCCTCCGACAACTGCCGGATGCCTTCAGCCACCTCCGCGAATTTGGGTATCAGAGATTGTGTATAGGGTACCAGAAGCGGCCCTTCTCCTTGCCGGTCCACCGCCAGGCAGCCCCCGCCAACCGCCTCTTCCGTCCGCACACCCGCCATCTCATCCATTGGCACCACCACGATATTGCTTTCACCATCGTGGCGAACGACGATCAACCGCTTCTGTGTAACGACCACCCACTGCCGGCCGAACCGCCGGTTCGGCAGCAGATCCGTCGCGACCTGCAGAAGCGCGGGATCATCGTCCAGGCCTTCTCTACCCAGTGCCTCCGACACGGATGCCGGCAGGGTCTCCTTGAACGCATTCATGATGGTTTCCAATTCAGCCATGCCGCCGGGACCGTCCGGGCCCGACTACGCCCTTACGGCGATAATCTCTGAAACTTCCTGCTGCATGCGCACCAGATTGTAGAATACGCCCTCCTTCGACAACAACTCACCGTGGGTTCCGGCCTCAACGATCCTCCCTGCATCCAGGACGACCAGCCGGTCCGCGTTCCTGAGCGTGGACAGTCTGTGCGCGATCGCGAACGTCGTCCGACCGCGGACCAGGCGAGAAACCGCCTCCTGAATCTGGACCTCCGTCTGAACGTCGACGCTGGACGTCGCTTCGTCCAGAATCAGAATCCTCGGATCGTGGAGGATTGCCCGCGCAAGCGAAACTCGCTGTTTTTCGCCTCCCGACAGATTCCCGCCGCGCTCGCCCACGTCGGAATCATACCCATCGGGCCTGGATACGATAAAGCCGTGCGCATTGGCCGCCTTCGCCGCTTCCATGATCTCATCGAGACCGGCGCCCGGTCTGCCGTACCCGATATTCTCCGCAATGGTACCGCTGAACAAAACCGGTTCCTGAAGGACGATGCCGATCTGAGCGCGCAAGTCCTCCAGCCGGATAGTCCGTAAATCCATGCCGTCGATCTCGATTCCTCCGGCGTCCACGTCGTAGAATCTGCATATCAGGTTGACGAGCGTCGTCTTGCCGACACCCGACTTGCCCACAAGACCGATCATCTCTCCCGGCTCGACATCGAGGTCGATTTCCCGCAGCACGGGGTTGGATTTGTCGTAGCCAAACGTCACGTCCCTGAACCGAACTCGACCTTCCATTGCAGGCAAGCCGGTAGCGCCGGGGTCGTCGTACGCTTCGGGCGGCGTGTCGATGACTTCGAAGATGCGCTCGGCCCCGGTCAGCGCGCGTGACATCCAGTTGCTCACCATGCCGAACCACTGCAGGGGGCCGTAAAGGAGCCACATATAGTTGTAGAACGCCATCAGCGTGCCCAGCGTCATCTCCCCGCCCAGCACCTTCTGTCCCCCGAAAAACCAGACGATCAGCACGCCAAGGCCACTCAGAAAATTCGTTGTCGTCCAGAAGACCGCCCAGCTTGTTTCCGCCCGTACGGCCCTCAACGTGAGATCACGGTTGCGCCGCTCGAATACTTCGATCTCGCGTTTCTCCTGGGTAAAAGCCTTCACGATCCGAATGCCTGCAATGGCTTCGTTCACGCGTGCGATCAATGCCGACCAGCATCTGTGCCACCTGGCATAATTGGTGCGCATCCGCTTCCAGCAGACGGCTGTTCCGGCCACGACAAGCGGCATGGGAACCAGCACAAGGAGCGTAAGGCGCCAGTTCATCAGCAGCAGGGCGGCCATAATGCCCAGAAACATCAGGCTGTTTGTGATGAGATAGGGCAATCCGTCGACCAGGAAGTGCTGCAATCTCTCTGTATCCCTCGTAACGCGCGACATCAGAGCGCCGACTTGACGCTTGTCGTAAAACTGAAGCGACAGCATTTCGAGGCGTCGATACAGCTGGCTTCGAATATCCGCCGTCACCCTCGCGCTCAGCCAGGTCGCCGTCCACCCGTGAAGCCATTCAGCCGACCAGGTAACCAATCGCACCCCCACAAGGGCAAGTACCAGTTGAATCAGGAGTCCCAGCCTTTCGTCAACGGCGGATGTCTGGCGGGGCGCCAGAACGTCGTCGACGATCAGCCGGGTTATCTGAGGAGGAATCAACTCGGCGCAGGTTGTCAGAATGGTTGCCAGCGCGAGCAGCGCAGCCCGCGACCTGTAGGGCCTCAGGTATCTTGCGATTCGAGCCAGCACATCCATCTTCCTGAGGCACGCGGGACAGATCCCGTTCTTCTCGGGCAGAAGCCGGCCGCAGGACTCGCACCGCGTCCGCTCCGGGACCATCTCCGCCAACAGCGGCTGTGAAGTCCGAAGCCGTTCGACCCGGCGGGCCAGCTCTGAAAAATCGCCGGCCTGCGTCTGGGAATGAAGCACGCGCACAGTCGGCAGGGCCCTGCGTTCGATCACCAGCTGCGCGGCGCCCACCAGCGGTTCCGTGCGGGCGAACAACACGTCCTGGAGCGGAATATCGACCAGGTCCCGCATACTGTCCTCGCGGAACACGAGGACCCGTTCCCTTGTCACCACCACCCACTGGCTGCCGTAGTCGCCCCGGACGTCCATGTCCGAGCGCGCCTGCAGCAAGGGTGTTTCGCCGTGGTTCAACACCGCGCGGACGCGATCGTCGATTTCTTCGTTCTGTGCATCTCGCCGCGAATTCATGGAATTCACGCCCTCGTGCATTGAATCCCGTGGTACGTTTACCGGTTGCCACCATTGCCGAGAGCATCCGGATACCGCAGACCTCAATGCCGCGAATCGACAGTCGACGCCGTTCGTTCGAACGTCGACTTTCGAGACGGCGCCGGCGCATCAGAGTTCACACGCGCGGAATCACTTCACAAGTTCGATTGTGCCCCACAGGCTTGGGTCGTACGAAACGGGAAGCGGCTCGTCGGCGGTCCACCACTGACGGCCCTGCCTCCGATCCTGAAGCAGATAGGTAAATCCCAAAAGACGGTTTTCATCGGGATCGAACCCCGTCAGCGTCTTCGCCGCCAGATGGACCTCCAGCCGATACCCGGTTCCGGATGTGTCGCAGGCGACCGGCAACTCGGAGGACTCGCACATGCGTGATTGCGCGCGCGCCCGACGGATCCGCGTCTGTCCGCCCCTCGGCTTCGCCCGTCCAACGGCGGGCAGGAAATAGAAATGGTGGCAAAACCGGCTCGCACGGTGTACGTTCCGGACATTCCGCGTATCCAGCCAGATCTGCATGCCATCGCCCTGTAGCGGCCGCCGGCGGTCCACGTTGGCGCCAGCCGCTTTCTTGACGTTAACGGCGAAATAGAGACCCCGCTCGCTCCATGCGGCGTACACGTCTGCAAAGGCCTCTCGACCGTCCAATACCATAAGGTCCGGCAACCGGAATCTTCCGTCCCAATCCTGAAGGTCTCCGTCGATGTCCGGCGGCACACTGCGATACGGACACTGCCACGCAAAATTGAAAAGAGCCCGTTTTGGGATTTCCGGATTCATTGAGTCGATTCTCCGTCCGGACGAACCAGGTTGCCGGTCTCCCGCACGACCTCCGATTCCTCCATTGCGTTCCCATGGATGAGAATCGGCCGGTTCGTACCGGTCCGGTCGTTGACGATCAGGTCGACGTTGCGGAAGTGATTTCCGGTAACCGACATGCCAGCGCCAGTGAGCCAGAGAGGCAAACGCTGTGTCGGGCCAGGCCCCCGGATCACGTTTCCCGAAACGGACGTGTTGAAGCCACGCACGTCCATGGCCAGCGCCAGACGCCCCCCGGCGTCAACCGTCACTATATTGCCGGAAATCACATGGCCCACGGAATCGGCCCAGGACCGGAAGGCGATGTCCAGGTCGCCTTCATCCCGCACGAATACCTGGTTGTTCGCCATAATGATCGAGTCTCCGGCATCCGATCCCACGGCGACGTGGGTACGGCCGGTAATCTCGACGAAATTGCCCGTCACGAATCCCGGCCCTCCCAGCAGTTCCACCGCATCTGAATTCGCGTTGCCCAGGCGGTTGTTGATGACCCTCATATTGGGGCCCTGCAGCATAATGCCCAGTCGCTGGGAATTCAGAACCGTACAATTCCTTATGGTTACGTTGTGCGTTGGCTTCGGACAGGACCCGCCGGGCTCCGCGCAGAATGCCTTGATGCCGTTGTATTCGAACCGTCCGTGGGAGATATTCCCGAACTCGGCGCCGTCGTACGGATTCTGATCCCGATTCTGGTCCACCCAGAGATCCCGTATCGTGATGTTTCCCACACCGTTCCCGATAATGCGGATCACGTTCGTATTCTGCCCCGGCGCAAGAACCAGCCGCGTTGCGGCGCCCTGCCCCGCCAGCGTCACGTTGCTCCGGTCGATAATCAACCCGCCGAGCGTACCCTCCTCCTTGCGGATGTCGTAGACGCCCTCCTTCAGGACGACCGTGCCGCCCGCCGGCGGAAGCGCTCGAATCGCCGCGTGGATTTCCTCCTGGTCACCGTGGCCGTCTCCTACGAAATCGGCCGCGTCCCTGGACTCTTCAGACGAATTCCGTGTCGCGACTATCATCACATTCCCCCGTTCGGCTAACGTGAAACACCGGTGCCGGCGCTATCTTACACCCGGTACGGATGCACGTTTCGCACGAACCGGAGCGGCAGTGCACATCAGACGTGAACGTCGTGCGATTCCTGCAACCTGCCGTTGCCTCGGGCAAGCGCCTCTCGCAGGAACCGGCCCGTATGCGATGCATCGACCCGGGCGACCTCCTCCGGCGTGCCGTCCGCAACCAGGTACCCGCCCTCATCTCCGCCCTCCGGTCCGAGGTCTATAATCCAGTCCGCGGTCCTGATGACATCCAGATTGTGTTCGATCACGATGACCGTATTGCCCGCGTCTACGAGTCGATTCAACACATCGAGCAGCCTCGCAACGTCGGCAACGTGCAATCCGGTGGTTGGCTCGTCCAGCAGGTATACGGTCCTGCCCGTGTTCGGCCGGGCGAGTTCCCTGGCGAGTTTTACCCTTTGCGCTTCCCCTCCCGACAGGGTGGTGGACGCCTGCCCCATCTTGATGTACCCCAATCCCACGTCAACCAGTGTCTCGAGGGTCCGGCAGATTCCGGGTACGTTCTCGAACTGCCGCAGCGCATGATCGACCGTCATGTCCAGCACGTCGGCAACCGACCGGCCCTTGTACAGAACCTCAACCACATCCCGGTTATACCGCTTCCCGTTGCAATCCTCGCAGGTCACCCAGACATCGGGCAGAAAATGCATCTCGATACACCGTGAACCCAGCCCCTTGCAGGCCTCGCAGCGGCCCTTCCGGTGATTGAAGCTGAAGTGCCCCGGAGAAAACCCTCGTATGCGCGCATCAGGCAATTGCGCGTAGAGCGTTCGAACCTTGTCGAACACCTTCACGTAGGTCGCCGGGTTGCTGCGCGGCGAAAAACCGATGGGTGACTGGTCGATGTTGATTACCTTGTCGACGCACTCCATTCCCCGGACGTCGTCGTGATCGGCCGGGGACCGCGGGACGTGGTTGGCCGTCGAGGCAAGCGCCCCGTAGAGGACGTCGTTGACCAGCGAGGACTTCCCCGACCCCGACACACCCGTGACGCCGATCAGCAAACCAAGCGGAAACTTCACGGACAGGTCCTTCAGATTGTTGTGCCGTGCGCCCACCACCTCGAGACACCCCTCGAGGGCCGTCCGCCGGGGCGGCCGTTCGATGACCAGCCCGCCCGCCAGGTATTCCGCAGTCAGTGATCCGTTCTCGGCACTCAGGCGTCTGGGAGGCCCCTCCGCCACCAGCATTCCCCCGTGAGCCCCGGCGCCGGGTCCGAAATCCACAATGTGATCCGCGGTTTCCAGCGTCTCACGATCGTGCTCGACAACCAGGAGGGTATTGCCGAGGTCCCGCAGCTGGCGAAGGGCGGCAAGCAACCTTCGATTGTCCCGCTGATGAAGTCCGATGGTAGGCTCGTCCAGCACGTACAGGACGCCGGTCAGTCCCGAGCCAATCTGGCTGGCGAGACGGATTCGCTGCGCTTCGCCGCCCGACAACGTGGGCGCCCGTCGTGACAGCGAAAGGTAACCCAGGCCGACTTCGTCCAGGAACCGCATCCGGACGCGTATTTCCTGGAGGACTTCGCCAACGGCATCGAGCTCTCGCCCGGTCAGTTCCAGGTCCATAAGCCAGCGCCTCGACGCGCCTATCGGCAGGTCAACCAGTTCACAGAGCGTTGTACCGCGCAGGCGAACGGCGGCACTTTCCGGCTTGAGGCGCGCGCCTTTGCACGCACGGCACGGCACGTCTTCAATCAGATCGCCCATCTTTTCGCGAAACCGGGGGGAAAGCCTCGCCAGCTCCTCCAGCGAACTGAACAGACCCTTGTACTGGAATCGCAAGCCGTCCGCGCCCCGAATCCATCCTTCACCGGTTCCGTAGAGCAGCGCCTCCTGCGCGGTCCGTGACATTCGCGCGACCGGAGTTTCCAGGTCGAATCCCGCCACTTCGCCAAGGGACTGAATCAACGCCGCCAATGGACCGTCCTTCAGGTCACCGAGAACCGGAACCGCCCCGCAGGACAAGGACCGTTGCGGATCGGGAATCAGCGTGCGCTTACCCATCCCCCTCTGGGTTCCCAGGCCATCGCAAGAGGCACACCAGCCGTCAGGGCTGTTGAACGAAAGATGCTGCGGGGCGACCTCTTCGAAGCTTCTCCCGCACGACGGGCAGGACAGAACCTGGCTGAATCTGGTTTCCAGGTCGTCGTCGGGTGACGCCGCGATGACGACGCCGCCGGACAACACCAGCGCCTTCTCGATGGAATCCGCGATGCGCTTCCGCACGCCTGCCCGGAGCGTGACGCGATCCACCAGGATTTCCAGCCTGTGCGACTGCCGGTGGTCGATTTCGGGCGCGGCATTCAGGTCGAACACGTCCCCGTCCAGCCGGCCCCGCAGGTATCCGGCCCGCGCGCCCCTGGAAATCAACCCGCTATAGTCTTCTCCCTTGCCCGGCCGTTGGGGGCTGAGCAGATATACCCTTCTCCCCGATGGCATTTCCAGGATCCGGTCGACGATTTCCCGAACCGCGAGCGCCCCCGCCCGCATGCCGCAGTCAGGACAATAGACCTCTCCCACCAGTGCAAAGAGTGCCCTCAGGTAGTCGTACACTTCGGTAACCGTCCCCACCGTAGAGCGCGGGTTCCTGCTGGCGGCTTTCTGCTCGATGGCGATCGCCGGCGACAGCCCGAAAACGCGCTCGACCTTCGGTTTGGGAAGCTGGCCCAGAAACTGCCGCGCGTATGCGGATAGCGATTCCACATATCGCCTCTGGCCCTCGGCGAAAACCGTATCCAGCGCCAGGGAAGACTTACCCGAACCTGACACACCCGATACCACGGTCAATCTCTCCCGAGGAATCCGCACATCCACGTTACGCAGGTTGTTCTCCCGAGCGCCGGAAACCTGGATCTCCCGAACGGGTCCCCCGGCTTCATCCCGACGGCGATGTTCCCTGCCGGCTGTCACCGGGCCGCGTCCGTTCGCCAACGCGGAACGCAAGGGACGAGCCGTTAAGGAGCGTCCGGAGCGCCCCACGTGTTCCGGGGTCCCCTGCGCAACCACACGCCCGCCGGCTTCCCCACCGCCGGGCCCGAGGTCGATCACCCAGTCCGCGGTCTTCACGACATCCATGTTGTGCTCGATGACCACCACCGTGTTTCCCAGATCCACGAGCCGGTGAAGCACTCTCAGCAGATTCTGTATGTCTGCAAAATGCAGCCCCGTCGTGGGTTCATCCAAGATATAAAGCGTAGACCCTGTCTGTTTGCGGCACAACTCTTTAGCCAGCTTGATCCTCTGTGCTTCTCCGCCGGACAACGTTGGCGCCGGCTGCCCGAGTTTCACGTACCCCATCCCCACCTCGACCAGCACCTCGAGTATGCGATGGATCTGCGGTACGGCGGCAAAGAAGGCGCATGCCCGCTTTACCTCCATCTCCAGCACATCCGCAATGGACGCGTCCCTGTACCGAACGTCCAGCGTTTCTCTATTGAAACGCCTGCCGTCGCAGATGTCGCAAGGCACCCAGACGTCGGCCAGAAAGTCCATTTCAACGACATTTGCGCCATTTCCGTCGCAGGCCTCGCACCGCCCGCCTTTCACATTGAAGCTGAACCGTCCCGGCCTGTACCCTCTCACCCTGGATTCAGGGAGCTCAGCGTACAACGCCCTGATGGGGCCGAACACGCCAGTATATGTTGCCGGATTGCTCCGCGGGGTGCGCCCGATCGGCTGCTGGTCGATTTCGATGACTTTATCCAGCGCATCGATGCCTTCAATCCGGTCGAATTCTCCGGGTTCGGTTTCGGCCCGATTCAATTCACGCGCCAGCGTCCGGTAGACAACGTCGTTTACGAGCGAGCTTTTTCCTGAACCGGAAACCCCGGTCACGCAGTTGAACACGCCCAGAGGGAAATTAACGTCGATTCCCGTGAGGTTGTTCTGCCTGGCGCCGTGTACGGACAGGTACATTCCCGTATGCGCCCTGCGGCGGGGTACAGCGATCGATTCTTTCCCGGCAAGGTAGGCGCCCGTTCTGGATTTCTCCGACAAAGCGATCGTGGGCCAGGGCCCGCAAGCGACCACCTCCCCTCCCAGGTGTCCGGGACCCGGCCCGAAATCCACGATCCAGTCTGCCCTCCGCATCGTTTCCTCGTCGTGTTCCACGACAATGATCGTATTCCCCGCGTCCCGCAACACGCACAGCGCGTCCAGCAGCCTCTCGTTGTCGTTCTGGTGCAGCCCGATCGAGGGTTCATCCAGCACGTAAGTAACCCCCACCAGGCCGCTGCCGATCTGTCCGGCCAGCCGGATGCGCTGCGCCTCGCCCCCGGACAGGGACGGGGCCGTCCGATCCAGCGTCAGATAATCCAGACCAACGTCGAGCAGGAATCTGAGCCGGCCCGTGATTTCCTTGAGTGCATCTTCCGCGATCATCCGGCGGGTCGAGGTCAGATTCAAACCGCTGAAGAACGCGTACGCGTCCCCAACCGACATCGCCGCGGCGGCCGGCAGCGATACGCCCTCGATTGTCACCGCTTCGGCTTCGCCCCTCAACCGCGCCCCCCGGCACGTGGGACATCTTCCTGTGCGCATGTAGGGTCCCAGCCTTCGCCGCAAGGCCGGTGATCCACCTTCCGCGTACCTGCGTTCCAGGGGCGGAAAGATGCCCTCAAACGAATCGTAATGCGTCCAGACGCTCCCATCACGCTTCCGCCAGTGGAGCGTGATGGGTTTCTTCACTCCGTACAGCAGTTCCACCCGCGCGTTCCCGGAGATTCCCCTCCACGGCGTATCGACGTCGACGCCGTGGAGGGCCAGCACACCGTTGTAATAGTGTATCTTCCACCGGTTTCGCGGCTCTCCGAGCGGCGCGATTGCACCTTCCATTACAGACAGCGAATCGTCAGGTACAGACCGCTCCGGATCCAGTGCAACCTGAGTACCGAGACCCTTGCACGTGGGACACATCCCCTGCGGATTGTTGAACGAAAACAGCTGAGGCGTGGGCTCGGTTGCGCTCAAGCCGCACCGGGTGCAGGCAAAGCTGGAACTCAGCAGCAGGTCATCACCCTCCTCGAATCCCACGATCAACGTGCCGCCGCCGTATCCCAGTGCCGCATCGACCGCCTCGCCTGTGCGCCCGTGTCCATCTTCCCTCACGACCAGCCGGTCCACGACGAGGTCTATATCGTGCCGGATGTGCCGTTCGAGCCGTTGCGACTCGGTCAGCTGCACGATCCGTCCGTCGACACGGACGCGGAGGTAACCGTCCCTTTTAAGATCGTCGAACAGATCGAGATACTCGCCTTTTCTTCCGCGTACAATCGGCGCCATGACGTGGATTCGCGTTCCTGCGCCAAGCGACATGATCCGGTCCACGATACCGTCGCGTGTCTGTGCGCCGATCGGCGTACCGCACGACACGCAATGCGGCGCTCCGACCCTTGCGTACAGGACGCGAAGGTAGTCGTAGATTTCCGTCATCGTGCCCACGGTCGACCTGGGATTCCGCGCGGCTGCCTTCTGTTCGATGGATACCGTTGGCGACAGACCCGTTATCTGATCCACATCCGGCTTTCGGATCTGACCCAGAAACTGCCGGGCGTACGCGGAAAGGGACTCGATGTAGCGGCGCTGGCCTTCGGCAAAAATCGTATCGAATGCCAGCGAGGACTTGCCGGAGCCCGAAACACCGGTGAAGCATATCAGCTGATTTCGGGTAAGGTTCAGGTTCACATCCTTCAGGTTGTGAACCCTCGCGCCCCTGATTACGATATCACGCGTTTCCATGCAATCACCGCGATCGCGAATACAACGCCTGAGGGCGAGCCCCGTCCTGTATTGGCGCGCCCGCCAGATGACGGATTCGAAATATACTACTCAAATGTTCAGGTATCAAGGAAAATCGTTACTGGAGTGGAATCTTGAACATGGATATTGACGTGTTCTCAGGCGCCCGCGCGCGAGGACACACGACGTTCCGTACCGGTCCACCGGACCAAACGATCAAAAGCGCCTCTATCCCGGACGGACAGAGACGCTTTCGTACTTGCTTCCAGTTGGCGGACGGCTTTATTCGGGCGGCTGTGTCCTGAAGCTGGCTACCGCACGGTCCACGGTATCCAGGGTCCTGAAAATCCCCGCCAGCTGCGTGACCATCAGGATACTTTCGATCTTGCGGGTAATGCCCGTGAGACGCATATCTCCACCCGCATGCCGGACCGTCGTCAGACTGGCGGTCATGACGCCGAGCATCGAACTCCCAAACCATTTCACCTTTGAAAAATCGACCACCACCCGGCTGATGCCGTCTTTTACCAACCGCTTGATATGGTCGTGAAATTCGGCCACTTCGGGACCGGACATCAGGGCGCCCGTCACCGTCAGGACGGCAACATCCTCCCTGATCTCCTCAATGATTTTCATGGTTCTTCCCCCTCGATGGTTTCGGGTTACGGCAGATTGCCGCACCAACCGCAATGACGCGTTTCAGTCGGTATGATCCGGAAAGATTCGCTGCCAACCAATATAATCCCAATCGTGATCAGGATCAAGTCAGGAATTTCACCGGGCGCGTCGATTACGACCGGAATCGGCTTGACAAGCGCCGGTTCGACCGCTTACTTATCTGCCGCCAATTCGTTGAATACAAACGCTCTGCGAAAAGGAAGGCGAAACCCATGGACCTCGGATGCAGCACGATACTATATGGTGGGTACGACCTGGAAGTCGCGATGGAACGGATACAGGCGGCGGGCTACCGGGCGATCGAACTCTGTTGTATTCCGGGAATGGCGCCTCACCTGGTTATCGGCGGGCGCGACGCGTACTACCGGGATATCAGACGTCGCGCCGGAAGTCACGGCTTGGCGATCGAATCTCTCGGCGCAAGCGGCAACCTGGACGACGGGGACCGCTTCCTGCGCATCCTGGATGCGGCGGCCTCGGTCGGCGCGCCCCTCGTCACAACCGGCCCCGGCGGGAAACCTGACAGCGAAGAGGGGTTTATGGCCGCCGTGGATAAAATCAACGCCCTCGCGGTCGAGGCCGCCCAACGCGGCGTCAGGCTCGGCATCAAACCTCACGTCGGCAATGCCGTCTACAACACAGATACGGCTTTCCGGTTCATGCAACGGGTCGATCGGAAGTGGGTCGGAATCAACTACGACGCGACCCATATCTGGCGCAGCCCGCAGCGCGAGGTACCCGAAGATAGCGTCGGCAGGATCAGCCGGTACATCATTTCACTGAGAATCCGCGACGTCAAGGGCCGACAGTCGGCAATCGGGCCGGTTGAAAACCAGGTCGCCGGTCAGGGAGATATGGATCTCCACGCGCAGGCAGCCGCCTTCCGAAAGATCCCGGGGCTCAAATACGCGGTTCTGGAAATCGTCGGTACGCGGGACATGGGCGTGGACGACGTCGACGGCGTTCTCCGGCGGTCGTTCGACTACTTCCGGCCGCTGTTTGAATAAATTTAAAAGAATCGCGGGAACCGGCCCCGGCAGAATGACTTGCCCGCGGCCCGGGTGTTAACGGCATTCTGTTTCATCACAAGGAGCACGGGTATGATCCGCGTCGGCGTCATCGGCATGCGCGGCATTGGCGGCCAGCATGCCTCGGTATACGTCAACAACAGCAGAACGGAACTCGTTGCCGTCTGCGACTTTGTCAGGGTACGCGCGGACAGCGCGGCGGAGCGATTGAACGCGAAACCGTTCTACGACGTTCGCGAAATGCTTCGGCGCGAGGAACTCGATGCCGTGAGCGTAGCGACCGGCGGCTTCGAGAACGGCGGCGACCATTACGAACCCGCGATCCAGTGCATGGAAGCCGGTTTGCACGTCCTGTGCGAAAAGCCCATAAGCAACAACATCGACCACGCCCGGCAGATGGTCAGGAAAGCGCGTGAATGCGACGTCCGGTTCGGCATCAACCTGAACCACCGGTTCGTCCCGCCCGCGGCGAAAGCCAGGGGCTGGATCGAAGAGGGACGACTGGGCCACCTGCTGCTCATCAACATGACCATGTGGATCGGCAACCCTAACGAGACTTCCCCCTGGTTCCACCTTCGGGCCCTGCACCCCCACTCGATCGACATCATGCGGTACTTTTGCGGAAATATCAAGCGGGTACAAGCATTTCTGAACAAAGCGCCTGGTCGCAGCGGAGTCAATGCCCCGGTGTGCTGGTCGAACGCGCAGATCAACATGCAATTCGAGAATGACGTCGTGGGCCACCTGACCGGCAGCTACGACACCAATCCGGCTCACAACCTGGAACGCTGCGAGGTGCTTGGAAGCGAGGGACGTTTCGTCCTGGACAACTGCTTTGAGGACCTGACGCTGTATCCGAGACGGTCCGAGGAACTCACCGTCGTTCGAAACTCCATTATGGGCGGTCTGGTCTTCGAGGACACCTTTCCAAGACGCATCAACCGTTGGATCGAGCAACTGGACGAAGGCGCGCCCCAGTCGGAAATCGAGGGGTCCGGCGAAGAAGGGCTGGCCGTGCAGGAAGTTATCGAAGCGGCCATCCGCTCGTGGAAGGAGCAGACCATCGCAGACGTACCGGCCGTTCCCGGAGCAAGATGAAGATTGAACTCAACGGCGTGAACTATCGCATTCCGCAGTCCCCGGTCGCCGTCATTTGTGTCGACGGCGGCGATCCGGAGTACATTGAGGCCGCGAGGAAAGCCGGAGCGATTCCCGCCATCGCCCGATTCATGGATTCCGGTTTCACCGGGGCAGCCCACTGCGTCATTCCGAGCTTCACGAATCCCAACAACCTCTCCATCGCCACAGGCGCCCCGCCCTCTGTGCACGGTGTTTCCGGCAACTTCTATCTGGACCGGCATACCGGTGAAGCGGTTCCCATGACGGGCCCCGCGATGATGCGTTCGCGTACGATTTTCGACGTCGTTTCCAGGGCCGGCGTGGAAACGGCCGTCATCACCGCGAAGGACAAACTCCGGCGGCAGCTCGGCAAGGGAATGGACGTGGGCAAGGGCAACATCTGTTTCTCTTCTCAATGCGCAGACCGATGCACGCTCCTCGAGAACGGAATTCAGGACGCCCTCGGCTGGGTCGGCCGGCCGTTGCCAGGCATGTATACAGACGCGCTTTCCCTGTTCGTACTCGACGCCGGCATCCGGTTTCTGGAAGAGGGCAGCCGGCCGCGCCTGGCGTACCTGTCGCTTACGGATTACGTCCAGCACAGGTACCCCCCTGACCATCCTGTCGCCCTGGATTTCTATCGATCGGTCGACCGGCGATGCGCGGAACTCGATCGGCTCGGCGCAACGGTGGCGCTGGTGGCCGATCACGGTATGAAGGACAAATGCGCACGGGACGGTACGTTCAACATCATCTATCTGCAGGACCTGCTGGACAGGCGTTTCGGATCGGGAAAAACGCGCGTCATCTGTCCGATTACCGACGCGTTCGTGGGCCATCATGGCGCCCTGGGGGGATTCGTCCGGGTGTACTGCTTTGAAGACCTGAATGTCTTCGACGCGATTCGCTTTATTGAATCGATCGACGGTGTTGAATCCGTCCTGGCCGGGGCCGACGCGGCGAGCCGTTTCAGTCTTCCGCTCGACGTCGAAGGCGACGCCGTGGTGATTGCCTCCGACGCGTTCTGTATCGGCATGACCCCGGGTGATCACGATCTCGAGGGGCTGCACGGCGAACGCCTGCGCTCTCATGGCGGCCTCTCGGAGCGGGAAGTGCCGTTCATCCTCAACCGCCCGCTGAACGGGGAATACCTGGCGCGCGACGGGTCGGAACAACTGATGAACTACCGCATCTTCGAATACGCGTTGAACGGGGTAACGTGAGGCGACATCGGGTCGCCGTCATTTCGAGACTTCCCGCCTAAGAAGGGAGAAAGGGAGATATATATGGGTTCGACGAGGCTGTTCGAGGCCGCTTTTCCCTATGCCGACGACGTACTTGCGCTACCAGTGGAAGATATCGACACGGCTTCAACCTGGTACTGTAACGCTTTTGGACTCAACGAGGTAGAGCGTCACAGCAATCCTGTTCCCACGGTCGTTCTCGAGCGGGACGGCGTCCGGATCGGATTCGCCGTCAACGGCGGCGACCCCGGACAGGAAGGGGCGGCTATTCTGGTGTCCGATATCCACAGAGCGAGGCGGGAGTTGGAGGCGAACGGAATCCGGACCGGCAACTGGCGCATCGACGAGAACGACGGCCGGAAGTTGCAGGTCTTCTTCGTCGTCGCCCCGGACGGACTCTGTTACTATTTCCACCAGCCGATCGAAGAAGCATCGACTTGAAAAAAGGCCGGGTTCGAACCCCGGCCTTTCTGTTTGTACGTCTGTATGAAAACAAGGAGCGTGCGGGAACGGCTATCGGCCCTTCTTCCTCTGTTTCTCTTTCCTGGCGAACGATTTGGCGATGTACGAGGCCGCGTCGGGCGTCTTGCAGTTCGTTTCGCCGTGGTCCACCTCGACCGGGCCGATCCGATTCGCAGCCGCGATCGCCCGATCGCGATAGGTCTCACTATACGTCCCTATAGCGATCAGCGCGTTGTTCATCGCGTAGCGGACGCGGTTCGGCTGGCCGTGGAGTTCCGTTTCGATTCGATCCAGGCAGGTGTCGAGAAGCGCCTCGTCGACATCCTCGTGATCGTTCAGAACCATCTCGGTGAAGGTATTCCATCCTGAGGTGGCGACCCACTCTCCCCGTCTGGACGTCCACTTTCTGAAGCGCGCCAAACCGGTCTTCGAGCGGCTTGCCAGGGCGCCAAGTTCTCCGGCGAGAATCGAGTTGTCGATATCGCGCGCCCAGGCATCCAGCTGACCCGCGTTCATCCCAATCGGGTCGGCGACCCGCGTGGCCAGTACGCGCGCGTCGTGGTTGCCCGTAGCCCACAACGCATCTGCCAGTCGGTGGTCCCGCTTTATCTTTCGAACCATTCTGCTGAGGTTGGCATAGCTGACGCCGTACATCGGCGGATTGACGCCATGGCGCGCATAGACCTTGCGGTTCTGCGCAGTTCCCAGCGCTTCAAGCGTTGAGAGTGTCTCGTTCAGGGTCATCGTTTCCCCGCGTGACAGAGAATCCTCGCCATTTCCCCGGCGATCGCCGCCGCAATTCCGGAGCGTTCCGGGACTCAGTCTCCGGGATTCTCAAAGTTGATTTGCCACCTGATGCCGAACTTGTCGACGCACATCCCGAAATAGGCCCCCCAGAACATATCCTGCATCGGCATCACCAGATTGCCGCCCTCCGAAAGCCCGGAAAGCAGCCGGTCGGCGTCCGCCTTGTTGTCGGGGCTGACCGTTATGGAAAAATTGCTGCCCGCCTGTGGGGAGGGTCCGAATGTCGAGGCATGATCGCTTCCCATGAGCACGCTGTCGCCGATCGGCAGCGACACGTGCATGATTCGGTCGCGTTCGTCTTCCGGCACCTGCAGATCGGGAGGTCCGTCTCCAAAGGTCTGGACGAAGAGGAAGTCACCGCCGAAGACGGAGCGGTAGAACTCAAATGCCTCCCGACACTGGTTTTCGAAGGTCAAATAGGTATTCAGTTGCAAGGCTGCCTCCTTTGAGACGTGCGGCAGGCTACGCGCCACACCGTGAATTGATGGCTTCCGCGTACAAGACTCAAATGCGGAAGCGCCGGGATCGAGAGCCCGGCGTTGACGGAATTTACGTTCCGGCTCGAAGCCGGTTGGGCTGCTTTACAGAAACAGGCCGATCATACAGCCGGTGAGCATGGTCGCCAGGGTTCCGCCGGCAAGGGATCGAAGCCCCAGCCGCGCCAGGTCGCCGCGCCTGTCCGGGGCGATCCCCCCGATGCCGCCGATCATGATGGCCACGGATCCGAAGTTGGCAAACCCGCACAGGGCGTACGCCGTGATGACAAATGACCGTTGGCCGAGCGGTTCGGGTCCGTTCATCAGCCGGGCCAGGTCCAGATAGGCCACGAACTCATTCAGGATCGTCTTCAGACCCATCAGCTCTCCGACGACGCGGGCATCGGCCCAGGAAATCCCCATCAGCCAGACGAACGGACGAAATATCTCGCCGGCGCCCGCCTGTAGGCTCCAGCCGCCGGGACTCGCGTTGATCAGGACGTCGATCTCTGCGATGACCAGGTTGGCCAGGGCGACAAGGCCGATGAAGGCGACGAGCATCGCGAGGATGTTGATGACCAGATGCATGCCCTCGGCCGCGCCGCGAGCCGCGGCGTCAAGGCCGTTCAGCGTATCTTCCCGGGGAAGTTCCACCTGGCTCCGTGAGGTGACGGGATCGCCGGTCTCCGGGATCATCAGCTTGGATACGGCAATCGCCGCGGGCGCGCTGATCAATGAAGCCGTAAAGAGGTGGCCGGCGATATCCGGATTGACGTCGCCCAGCATCGTCGCATAGATCACCATGACCGTGCCGGCGATCGTGGCCATACCCACGGTCATCAGACAGAACAGCTCGCTCTGGGTCATTCGGCTCACGTACGGCCTGATCAACAACGGGGACTCCGTCATACCAAGAATGACGTTGCCGGCGGACCCGACGCTTTCCGCCGAACTGAGCCCGAGGGACTTCTGCATAAACGCACTCAGCCGGCCGATCACCCAGGGCAGGATCCTGTAGTGATAGAGCATCCTGGAAACCGCCGCCACAAAGATCAGTATCGCCGCGATTTCCAGGGCGACGACGGGCCCGTATCTGCTTGTGAATTCGGGATTGGACAATCCGGAGAAGAGCAGCGACTCGTTGGCCTTCAGGGCGGTCGTGCGAAGCATGTCGGTGAGAGCGCCAACCACGCCGAAGACATAATGCCGCAGCCCGGTCCTGACAAGGATGCCGGTCAGCAGCAGCTGCAGGCCGCTGGCAACCGCGACGGTCTTCCATGGAATTCGTTTCGTGCGCCGGCCCAGGCACCAGGCAACGGCCAGAAGGACGACATATCCGATGGCGCTTTGAAGCACCGTCAAGTCCGGACTCCTCTTTGTGGAACGCGGGCGCCGGAGTGGGTAACGTCAACGGCCACGAGGCATTGCGCCACGTTCGAGACCGGCGCCAAAAATAGGCGAAATCGGATGAATCGTCAAGCGATTTCCCGCCCAGAAGCCGTCGTCCGGCCTGGTACCTCTTGACAAGAATGAACGAAAACCCTATTGTTGAATCTGCCGTCGTTGTAAGGCCCGGTCGATGCAACTGCGTTCGCCGGCGCATTTTGCGCCAATTCCGGACATCCCGGCATGGACGAAAAGAACAACCAGAATCCAACGTGCCTGGCGCGTCTCGAGACCCTGTCGCAGCGAGGTTCGCATGCGGCCTGACAACCCCGAAAAAACCGCTCTGATTACCGGAATCACCGGCCAGGACGGCTCCTATCTTGCTGAATTCCTGATTGAAAAAGGCTACCTGGTCCATGGCATCATCCGGAGGGCGTCCCTGTTCAACACCGAACGGATCGATCACCTGTTCGCCGGCCCGCAGGAACCCGGCCGGCGGATGGTCCTGCACTACGGCGATCTCACGGATACGGCGAATCTGATCCGAGTCGTACAGGAGGTGCGACCCGACGAGATCTACAATCTGGGCGCGCAGAGCCACGTGGCGGTTTCCTTCGAGACCCCGGAGTACACGGCGAAGGTGGCCGCATTGGGGGCGCTCCATCTGCTCGAAGCCATCCGCATCTGCGGCCTGGCGGATCGAACCCGTTTCTACCAGGCGTCCAGTTCGGAAATGTTCGGCAAGGCAGCCGAGACGCCCCAGAGGGAATCCACGCGGTTCTATCCCCGCTCACCCTACGCCGCAGCCAAGGTATACGCGTACTGGATCACGGTGAATTACCGCGAGGCATATGAGATTTTCGCCTGCAACGGCATCCTGTTCAATCACGAATCCCCCGTCCGCGGGGAGACGTTCGTGACCCGGAAGATCACCAGACGACTCGCGCGCGTGGCGCTCGGACTGGACGAATGCGTGTACCTCGGTAATCTGGACGCGATGAGAGACTGGGGCCACGCCCGGGACTACGTTCGCGCCCAGTGGCTGATGCTGCAGCAGACCGCGCCTGACGATTACGTTATCGCATCGGGGCAACAGCATTCTGTTCGCGCATTTGTCAACCTCGCGGCTGAATACCTGGGGCTGGAGCTGGAGTGGCGCGGGACGGGCGCCGACGAAGTCGCGATCAATACGGCAACGGGAAGCGCGGTTGTGCGCATCGACCCGAGATACTTCCGGCCGACCGAGGCGCAATCACTCCTGGGCGATGCATCCAAGGCGTACAGAAAACTCGGCTGGCGCCCGCAGATCCGTTTCGAAGAACTCGTCCGGGAAATGGTCGACGCCGACCGACGTCTGGCAGAGCGCGAGGCGTCCGCGGCGCTTTGAATGTCGATCGACGTGGGTCCGCAGGGTCTGCAGACTCGCGTTTCCGGCGCCCGGGAAACTGGTCATCCGGCAGAAACGAAGGTCAATCAAAGGAGTTCGGTCAGATCCATGGGTGACAGAACGCTTTTTGATGCGTCATACGAAAAACGCAGGAACCCGCTGCTGAATCAGGTGCTGGAGCGGCTGTACCCGATATATTCGTCGGAAGAGCGGGAGGTCATCCGTATCGATTCCATCAGCAGGGTGCTGCTCTCGCGCCCCTCGGGGCGGGGTTTTGTCAACCGCGACATCCTCGAAACCGTTCTGGGCAATCTGCTCGAATGCGTCGCGCCCGGCTCCCATAACGTCCAGGCGGCGGGGCCGTCGGACAGCCTCGAGGAAGCAATCGGAGAGATCGCGGACCAGATCTATGCGATGATCGCGCAGTCGTTCCTGGCCGCGGAAGGCAACGGCAGAGATATCGAAACCCCGGCCCTGGATGCCACGTTCTCGCTCCTGGCGGACCTGCCCCACCTCAAGAATCGCGCGTTGTGGAACCGGTTCGCATCGTTGAAGGATCCGGCGGTATGGGACGCCTATATCATGGGCAGACACCGGAGCCGTATGGGGAAGCTGGCGGACCTGGACCACGGTCCTGTGCTGGACGGCGCGATTGATGCCCGTGACTTCAAACCCTATCGGGATTTTCTGAAGACCCAGAATCTGGATTTTGCATTCGACTATCTCATGCAGCTGGTGATCAGCACCTACCCCGGCTGGCGCGTGCTATTCTATCATGACGTCGCCCATGCACTTACCATTTCCGGCGCCGCGGAAGGTCTTGCGGACGTCGAACGGATACCGGTCCCCCTGTTGCCGCGCGCAATTTCGGAACTCGGCGGCCGGTACTATCAGGCCGACCTGCACCCCGAAACCGTGATCGGGGACGCCAACTTCCTGGATCATCCACACCGGGGCCTGACAACCGGCCAGACCGGCGTCATCGGCTCGGGCTGTTACATCTATCCCTGCACGATGGGTGGCCTCAGCGGCAGAGTCAGGCATCGGCATCCTGAAATCGGGGATCACGTTCAGATCGGGACAGACGCCACCCTCCTGGGGCCGGTCAGAATCGGCAACCATTCGACCGTCGGGCCGAATACCCAGGTATACGGCTATGTGCAGACCGACACGGAGTGCCGAATCGCCTCGTCTGTTGTGGTCGGTACCGTCTTGAGCGGAGACAGAAGGCCGGGTATCATCCGTCTGGGCAAGGGGGTCCGCGTGGGCGACGGGACCGTGATCGAAAACAGCACGGAGCTCGATCTGATCATACCCGACAAGGCGGAAATACCCGCCCGAAGCCATGTCATCAACGACGGATTCGGCAATCCGCGTTTCGTACGGGAATAAAAGAACAGCGGAGCGTCGATTTCAAACGCTCCGCTTTAATGGATCCAAATCCGTTTCCGGCAATCTAAACGCGCTACGGAACGCCCGGAGCTTCCCTGTGGAACCGGATATCGGCATACCAGGTGGAAGCCCGGCTGTTCGTATTGTCGGTGTCCGTCATCAGATAGACCCGTAGAATCTTGCCCGGCTCCTCCCCCGGGTACCCCCGTTTGTAGTCTTCGTAGAGATTCCGCACTTCCGGCACCCACTGCTTCATCCGCGCCCGCCCGCTTTCCACGACGATCCGCCGCCACGACAGCTTCCAGACAAACGGAATAATGGTGGTTTCGGTCTTGAACATCAGCGACTCCGGCAGCGTGTTGGACCAGACGTACGCGATCTCACGGATCTTGTTGGTGCCCTTCTCCAGGATCGCAATGCCCAATTTCGCATTGAAGTCGTCGTCCCGCTTGTTGAGCTTGCCACCCTTCTCCAGCCGCTGGCGGCCGATCGTCGAATAATCCACCTTCCACCGCCAGGTCAGATAGGGGTTTTCCGCCACGTCGATCAGCGTGTCGTACCCCTGCTCTCTGATGACGCTTCCGAATTCTCTCGGCGGGCGCTTGCACTCACCGATCCACGGATACCGGTCCGGATCCAGCGCCATCGGTCTGCCTGACCGCGTCGGTATCTGCCAGAGAAGCGCGGCCGATCCCTCGCTGACGAATCGCACCGCGTTGTTCGAGTACTGAAACTTCGTCCTTGAATCGCATTCGGCCCAGTCTCTTTGCAGCCATGAGCCCATATCGACCCGCAACCCGCCGCCTCCCGCCCTTTCAATTGCGCAGGCGTCGCCGGCGCACCAGGTGAGTGTGAAGCAGGCAATCCAACATGTCCGCCGGACGTTCAGCATTTCGATACGTACTCAACCGATGGATTACACCGACGAAATATCATTGTAGACCCCGATCGTCTTTCGCGCGCAGTCCTGCCAGCTGAAACCCGCGGCCCGGCGTCGTCCACTGGCCGCGAGCCGCTCCCTCAATGCCTCATCTCGAATCAGTCGCGTCATCCCGCCGGCGATTGACCCGACGTCCATCGGGTCGACGAGAACGGCCGCGTCTCCCGAGATTTCCGAAAGCGACGACGCATTGGACGTCAATACGGGGCAACCGCTCGCCATTGCCTCGATAACGGGCAGCCCGAAACCCTCGGTAATTGACGGAAACGCGAAGAATACCGCCTCCTCGAAGCAGGCGCGAACCTGGCCATCGCTCAGTTGCTCGGTAAATATGACGTTTCGAGCGATCCCCAGGTTCCGGGTGAGTTCAGCCAGGGTAGCGTATCCGTCGCCCCGTCCGCTGATCAGCAGGGACAGATCGGGACATTGTTTCGAGACCCGGCCGAAGGCCTCGATCAGACGTCGGATGTTCTTGTACGGTTTTGTATTGCCGAGGGAAAAAATGAACCGTCGGCCCCGGCAGACTTCAGGGAGCTCGCAGGAATCGCCGTTGTCCGCGCAGGTTCCGTCGCTTCCGTGATGGATGACCGTGAATCTGGAAGGCGGCCCCGGATATCGCGCGAGCGCGTCCTGCCGGGTCGTTTCCGACACCGTGATCACATGATGTGCCTTTCTTACGGAACTGCCAATCCATGGACCCGCGAATCGACGCGCCATCCAGCCTCGCCAGCGCGCTTCATAGGCAATATCAGGATAATTGATCCAGATCAGGTCATGCAGGGTAAGGACGATCCGCCTGGCGCGGACGCCGAGGGGAAGAAGATGAAAGAGACAATGATAGATGTCGGCCCGGAGCGGGTTCACAACCCTGGCCCCCCCGAGGAGATTTCGACCCGTTGAGATCCCGAAAGGAACCGCGATGTCCGTAAAATTCGGCTGAACCACAATCGGACGCGGGTAAGTTGCCCGCCTGAGCAACAGATATTCGTTGTGCCGGTCCAGCCGGGCGATCTCCCGGACCAGGCTGAACGCGTACCGGCCGACGCCGGTTTCCACGTCCCGGATCTCGCGCGCGTCAATGCAGATTCTCACCCCGCCTCCTCATGGAAGATTCGCCTGATCCTGCGATAGACCCGCAAACCGAACTGTTTTTCTTCCTCTTCAATGCCAAGCAGAAAGAGAAATCCGCCGAATGACAGAAAGACCAGCGCGGCATGGCCCAGAACATCCCACAGCGGCGCGACAGGAGCGCGAGGTCCATACAACGTCATCAGCACCGCGGTCGCGCAGCCGGCAAGCAAAGGCTTGCAGAGTTTCACGGAAAACGCGTGGACTCTCAACCGGCGAAATACCCACCACGAGGAGAGCGCCGGGGACAGAAACGCGGTGAACGTGGCGCCGATTGCGGCGCCCGTCGGACCGAACCGTCGTACCAGGACGTAAGTGCCAACCCCGCTGATCAGCAGCGTTACGATTCTGACGCCCATGAGCGCGTCGGGATGCCCGGTCATGACCAGAACATAGCCCGATAGACCCAGCAGACCGGTTGCGGCGGCTCCGAACAACAGAATCAGCAGCCACGGGTATCCGGAAGAGTACTCCGTTCCGACGAACGCGGCAATCTGGCTTCCGTTCAAGGCGAACACGAGCAGAATGGGAATGGTCGCCAGCGCCACCCATCGTGTCACGAGTTTGAAGAATTCGTCCAGGCGCGAGATCTCGCCCCGGGCGTGGTATTCCGCGAAGAAAGGGTTCGCAATGGGATCGAAGGCGCCGGAGACGGAGCGGACGATTGCGGCGAGCTGGATCATCACGCCGTACACGGCGATGGTTTCGGGTTCGATAAACGACCCGACAATCACGACGTCCAACCGTCCGTTCAGTTCCGCGATCAGGTCGATCAGAAACATCGACATTGAAAAGCGAAACAGCTTGCGATCCAGTCCGTTCCCCTTTCCGGTCCACGATCGCCACGGATAAAACCTGAATACCGGCAAAATGGAGCAAAAAAACACGACGGCCGTCGCAACCAGATACGCCGCGCAGATCCCGGTCAGGTCCATCCCCAGAAGGTAGAACAGGACCGCAAAACCGATCAACAGCGCGGGTTCGGTGAGCCCTTTAACGTACAGCTGGTATTCCATCACCTTGTGCGCGATCGGTACCTGCAGCAGCAACCCGCCAACGGTCTGAAAGAAGACGACGAATGCCATCCATCGGAGTGCGATTTCCACCCGCTCCCGACCGATCAGCCCCCCCAGCGCGTCCGAAAAGAGATAGCAGCCCAGGCTCACGCCGAGGCTCAGCACGCCTCCCGCGAACAGGGCCGTCCTGACACACCCCAGGGCGCGTTGCTTCTCGCCCCTGGATTGATGGTAGGCCACCTGCCTGAGCAGTGCCTTGTCGAAACCAAAGAACGCGAACCTGGAAAACAGATTCACCCAGGTCCAGGCAAGATAGTAGAGGCCATAGGAAGCCGTGGAATAGAGACGCGCCGCAAGGAGATAGAACGCCGGACGACCCAGCCTCGAAAAAAGCGCCAGGAGATTGACGCCCACGCCGCGGGAAAGTGTCGCAAGATCCAGCGCGTTTCGCGCCTCTTCCTCGCTATGGTCAGCCATTGCGCCTCGCAGGCCTGGCCCCCCGGCGATTTTTTCGATACAGATCCATCCCCATGCGGATTCCCTGTACCAGCGCCAGCAGCTTCCGCGGCATCGTCCACCAGTAGCCTGCCGCGCCAAAGCGACCGCGTAGAATGAAGAATCGGACGAACAGATTCAGCACAAAGTACGGCACAAGCCGTACGTCACAGTGTTTCAGCCAGAAGTATAACTCGTTGGCATACGTCAGCGGGTCGGCCGCCTGATCAGATACGCGGCAGCCTCCGAAAGGTGCCGCGTGGTGGAAGGCCACGGCTTCAGGTTCGAAGACCATGCGGCCTGCTCCGTGCTCGAGATAGCGGAGACAGAAGTCCGTCTCCTCCCGAAGCTGGCTGCCGGCGAACTGCTCGTCAAACCCTCCACAGCGCAGCGCCTGTATTCGGAGAAAGGAAAGATTGCCACCCCCGCCATGCGTGACGTTCCGGCGCCGGGTCGCGTAGAAATTCGAGATCACGTGTCCGTACCACGTCACGACGCCGCAACGCTTCGGCTCCCGACGTCCCTGGCTTCGCGAACTGATGATTCGGCCGGCCACGGCGCTGACGCCCCCCGAACCATAGTTGCGCATGTGCATCGAGATGAATTCGCCAGCCAAGTCAACGTCGTCGTCAAGGCAGAGAATCACCTCCCCGCGAGCGATGTTCATTCCCAGGTTCTTCGCTCGGGTCCCGCACGCGGTCTCCGTTTGAATGTACCGGATGCGCGTGCGGATGGACGCCAGGAACTTCGTTATCTCGGGCGGGTGTTTTTCAGTCTGATCGACGACGATGACTTCGAACGAGGGGTAGGACTGGCGCAACACCTGCTCCAGCGTTCTTTTCAGGAACGCCGAGCGGTTGTATGTCGGGATAATGACCGATACGTGTATCATTTCGGAGGCAGTTCGATCGAGATATCGGGTAAAGGACGACATCGCCAAACGGATATCGTCGGACTGGAGGCGGGACCGGGGAGACGTATCGCCCGCGCTGCCGTCCGCAGGCGCGGCAACAGCGGACGGGCGTACCCTCGTTAACCGTCATCCAGCATGGGCAGCTCCGCCGATGGCGCATCGGAAGCGCAGAACGAGATGACCCGGTCGTCCAGGGAAGCGCCGTTCAACTCCCGATAGTACGCAAACAGGTACTCGTTCATGTATCCCGCGTACCTGCCTCCGCGGGCCTCCGCCCACTCACAGATCCTTTTGTCCGATCCCTTGACATCGTACCACTCGCGGGCCAGCTTGAGTACCCAGGTATCCACGGGCACGGCATCGAGCCGGTCCAGCGCGAAAAGGTCGATGCACTTGCCGACCTTCAGACCGACGCCGGTACCGGCCTGTTTTTTCAATGCGTCCACGATTTCACGCCAGTCCTCCAGGGACAACGCACCCGGATCGCCTCCCGCGCACCGGGAAACAAACCGTGCCGTTTCGGCCACGCGTTCAGACCGCCATCCGAAGCGGTTGGCCCTGAAGTACGGACCCTTCAGACGGGCCAATGCATCGGGTTCGGGAAACGTACAGTATCTGCTTCCCATGAACTCGACTTCATGGCCCCATGACTCAGCCAGAAAATTGACCCGCCTCTTTGTCAGATTCATATGCGCCTGCACCGACAGGATATACGAAATCACACATTCGAAGGGCATCTGCCGGACAAACCGGAATCCCTTCAGCAGATCCCTCGCACGGCGCAGGTACCCGTCTTTTCGTGGGACGCGAATCCGGGGTCTTTCGTTCAACCTCAGGTACCACTCGAGGAATTCCGCAACGGTCATCTCGCCCCGATAGGTCGCTACGCGTGACGCCCCCGCGCGATACAGCAGCGTATCGCCCGCCTGGCGCAGATGGAACACCGTGTCGTAGGCAACGCCTTTCCACCATCCATCTCTGTCCCGTCCCCACCGGAAGACCTGTCCTCCGGCCAGCGTATACCCCAGATGGAATTCCCTGGTTTCGATGCGGCCGGCTACAGGTTGGAGGGAGGAGGCTCGGTGTACCCGCGGGTCCGCGGCATACCGTGCGCGCTCCGGCGGGCGGTGTTTTGTTGACATTTCAACCATTTCGCCATCCATTATAGGTATTTTGAAGGGATGCGGCAAGTATCCTGTTTTTCTGGCAATTTCGATGCCGGACAACGCCCGCAAAACGTAGAACGAAGCCCCGGCTCGACGATTCGGCGCTTGACTCCCGGTCGGTGTCGGGTTATTTTTTCAGCGGCGCCAGCGCTTCAAATGGGCGCTATCCCAAGCCCTCGATTCGTGAAATCAGGATCTCACGTGAACACGCCTGAACAACTCTCCGCTGAAACGCCGTTCCTCGAGGAAGTCCCCGAAGACATTCTTGCCGCCGCGCGCGCAGTGCTCGGACCTGACGAGGAGATCCTCCTCTCCGCCGCCGCCGATTTGAGGTTCGACGGTTCCTATGGGGCAGCCTGGCTCGTGGCGACCCGGCACCGGCTGATCGGAATCAGCCCATCGGATCCCGATCCGCCGGAGACCGTATGCGTTCCGCTCGTTGACATCGACCGTGTGGAAGTCCGGGAACTCTTCGGCAGCGGAGTTCTGAAGGTCTCGACACCGGGAAGCGGCGCCTCCCTGGCCTTCTTTACAAAGTCCCTGCTCTCCAAGTTTACGCGGATTCCACCCCAGATCGAGCGGCTTATCCGCGAGGCCAAACCGGTACCCGATGACACGCGGATCGTCAACTCCAGCGTTGACGTATTCGCGGGCCGCAGGAAGCGTTGCGAGAGATGCCAGCAGGTGATCCCGCACTGGATGGGCGTCTGTCCGATGTGTCTGGATTCACGCAAGCTGTTCGTTCGCCTCCTGGGCTACGCGAAGCCGTACTGGCAGATGGCCGTGGGGAGTCTCCTCCTCTTGCTGACCGCCACGTTCATCGGCCTGACGCCGCCTCTGCTGATGCGTACCCTGATCGATGATGTGCTCGTGGCCGACCGGGGCGGCTCGACGCCGGCGGCGTCGCTGATTCCCCCCGAGCCGCGATCATCAGTTCCGAGGCGGGAGGCGCCGGATCAGGCGCCTCCCGCGGGGACCGACCGGAGCACGCTGCTTGCCGTGCTGGTGCTGCTCCTTCTGCTGGTCAACCTATCCCGAAACGGGCTGAGCGCCGTTCGCACGTATCTCCTTGCGAAGCTCGGTCAGAGAATTACTTTCGACCTTCGCAAGGAGGTCTATCGACATCTCCACTATCTCTCGCTCAGTTTCTACAATGAACGGGAAACCGGGAGAATCATGTCGAATATCACACAGGACGTGAGTCGACTTCAGGACTTCATCTCGGACGGCCTCCAGGAAATCATCAGGGACATCGCCACGATCGTCATCATCTGCATCATTCTCTTCTCCCTGAATCCCGGATTGGCGGCGTTCGTCCTGCTGCCCACGCCCCTTCTGATCCTGTTTACACGGCAATTCGGTCGAAAGCTGCACGACCTCTATCATGGGCTCTGGCGACGGTGGGCGGACATTCACGCCCTGCTGGCGGATACGATCCCCGGGGTGCGTGTCGTAAAGGCGTTTGCCCAGGAAAAGCGTGAGGTAAGCAAGTTCGAGAACAGGAGTTGGGGCCTGCTCTCGGGCGAAATCCGCGTAGCGAGGGTTCGGAGCATTTTTACGCCCATTATGACGTTCCTCACCTCTCTGGGCACCCTGATCATCTGGTGGATGGGCGGAAACAAAGTCCTTGGCGGCACCCTTTCGATCGGCGAATTCGTGGCCTTCACGGGATACATGTGGCAGTTCTACGGTCCGGTGGAAAGCCTGTGCCGGCTCAACCACCGTTTCCAGCGCGCGGCAACGTCGGCCGAGCGGATATTCGAAGTCCTCGATACCCAATCCGACGTCGCGGACAGGCCCGACGCCGTCACCCTGCCGCGAATCTCGGGCTCGGTGGAATTCTCCGGTGTCACGTTCTCGTACGAGCCCGGCAAACCCATCCTCAAAGACGTGAATTTCAGGGTGGAACCCGGTGAAATGATCGGGCTTGCCGGCCACAGCGGCGCCGGGAAGAGTACGCTCATCAACCTGATCTGCCGTTTTTACGATATTCAGAACGGCACAATACGTGTCGACGGACAGGACATCAGGGAAGTCACTCTGAAGTCCCTCAGGGCCCAGATCGGCGTGGTGCTGCAGGACCCGTTTCTGTTCAACGGTTCGGTTGCGGAGAACATTGGCTACGGCAAACCCGATGCCACGCTGGATGAGATTGTCGCGGCGGCGAAGGCGGCCAATGCACACGATTTCATATTGGATTTTCCGGAAGGCTACGACACGTCGGTGGGCGAACGGGGCCTTCGCGTCTCAGGAGGCGAACGCCAGCGCCTTTCCATCGCGCGGGCTATTTTGAGGAACCCCCGCATTCTCATCCTGGACGAAGCAACGGCCAGCGTCGACACGGAGACCGAAGCCCAGATACAGGACGCCATCGCGCGTCTGATCACGGGAAGAACCACCTTCGCAATCGCTCATCGCCTGTCGACGTTGAAAAATGCCAACCGTCTGCTGATCCTAGACAAAGGCGAACTGGCGGAAATGGGAACCCACGACGACCTGATCAGGCAGGACGGGATCTATGCCCGCCTGTGCCGCATGCAGACCGAAATGTCCAAACTGCGCGCCTGGTAGTCCTCGTATTCATACTGACCGCGGTCCGGGTGAAACGTCATGCAGGAAGAATACCACCTCGAACAGGAACTCTCGCTGCTGGATCCCGGTCAGATTAGACTCTTTCTGGATGAATTCAACGACCTGATCCTCGATCACGCTGGCGGCAGGCTGCAGGTTACGGCTCTTCGAGCGTTTCCGCTCACGGCTGCCGGTCAATTCATCGTTCTCAAGGGTGAAGACGGCTCGGAGATTGGAATGATCCGGGACGTTGCAGGCCTGGATGAAGAAAGCCGCACCATCCTGGAGTCCGACCTGGAACGTACGTATTTCGCGCCGGTCATTCTTCAGGTAAACAAGCTTGAGGAAAACTTCCACATCCCGAAATGGGACGTGGAGACCGACAGCGGCCACCGCGTGTTCGAGGTCCGCAGCCGGAGACGCGACATACGCATCATGTCCGGAGGCCGGATTCTTCTGAGAGACGCGGACGGGAACCGATACGAGATCCCGGATTACAGGAGACTGGATCCGGTCAGCCGCGCGTTTGTGGAAACATTGATCTGATTGCCGCCTGGATCCCGGGAGTTCCGGTCGGGCGCATTCGCTGGCTCGCCGGGACCTGCTAGTGTTCTGTCCCGGAAATAAGTTGCCTGAATTCGACCGCCGAGTCGCCCGGCTCGCAAGGCGCCTGAGCGCAGGCGACCTGCGTATGGTCGGCGAGCGAGGGCAACGTAGCGAGACGGGATGAATCGTCGGTCGAATGGTGAGGAATTTTTGGGACAGGACACTAGGCGTCATTGCGCATTGCGATTCTCTGCGACCATGGGTATATTTGTGCAGACGACGGAAAACACCATTTCGAAACACAGGAGATCACAGGATGGATAACACCGCACACGGCACCGCGCCGGCCTCGCTCGACGGCGAAATGATCCCGCAGGCGCCCCGCGACGACGTCGATCCTGACAACCTCGTCTATCACCGTCTGTGCCGGGCGGATGAGTTCGGCGAGGGGGAAGGCAAACCCTTCACCGTCAACGGCTCCCACATTGCCGTCTTCCTGTACAACGGTGAATTCCAGGCCGTTGACAATCGCTGCCCGCACATGGGTTATCCCATGTCCAAGGGCAGCGTCCGCGACGGCGTTCTGATCTGCCACTGGCATCACTGGGAATTCGACCTCAAGACCGGCGGCTGCTTCGAAACGTCCGGCTCGGGAAACGACCTGAAGAGCTTTCCGGTGGAGGTCAGGGAAGACGGTTTCCTCCACATTGGCATGGCGGCTGACGAACGGCAGGCTGCCCGCAAGAGGATGATCGACCGTGGACGCTATATCCTCGAACAGGGCCTGAAAGACAGGAGCTCGCTCATTATCGCGAAGGGTGTGACGGCACTGCGTCACGCCGGCGCGTCGCCCCAGGAGATCATACAACAGGGGCTGTTCTACGGATCGTACAAGACCACTGAGGGGTTCTCGTCGGGGCTGGCCATCCTGACGCTCTGCGCCAACCTCTGGCACGACATCGCCGACCGGGATTACAACCTGTTTCTCGTTCACGGCCTCGTGCAGATTTCAAGGCGCACCACCGGCGGCTCCCGCAGGCAGGGATTTCCCTTTCCCATGGCAACCGACGAGCCCGATCTGGCAACGTACAAACGCTGGTTCAGACGACTGGTGGAACAGCGTAACAGCAACGCGGCCCAGCGAATTCTGATCACGCTGAACGACCGCGGCGTTCCAAGGGAGGCCATTGCCGACCTGGTCTTCACGGCCGCAACCGACTACTACTTTACCGGCGACGGCCATGCGCTGGACTTTGCCAACAAGCTATTCGAGGCCCTGGATTACGTTGAATGGCAAGGGGCGAGCGAAATCCTGCGCCCGATCGTCATCGACCTCGTCACCCGCACGCGCCACGAGGAAACGGCCCGCTGGCAGGAGAGCGTGCCGGTACTGGAAGACGTCTTCACCCGTCTGGACGACATCTGGCGGGAAAACCGGAGAAACCAGGCCTCCCTTGACGTCTCGGCCTTTGCTCAGGTCATGCTTGGCGAAGAGGAAGCCCCCATCGTCTCTGAAATCGAAGCCCATCTCAGGCGGGGAGTCGATCCTGCCCTGATATGCAGATCCATGGTCTACGCCGGCGCCATCCGTACGGCCCGCTTTCACCTGAAGAACGAAGGCGACTGGCACGACGTGGCCAACATCTACTCCTACGCGCATGCGCTGTACCGTGCATTTCAGCGGGCCCCGTCGAGGGACCTGCTCCGCGGAATTTTCCACGGCGCGGTGTTTCTCACCTATCTGCGCTGGCTCAATATGCCCGCCGCCCGTGTGCCGAAGCCGGGCCAGCGGCTCAACGGTACATTCGAATCCGAAGACCGGATGCTCGACCGGCTGCGGGAATTCGCGGATTTCCAGAAGGTGTACGAAGCCGAGATACTTGTGAATCAGTACCTGGAAGAAGGACGCGACATGACCCGCCTGAAACACGCCCTCGCCCACATCATGCTCAGGGAAGACGCCGAGTTGCACATGTTCCAGGTCCTGGAAGTGGCGTTCCGTCACTTCGAAATCACAGACGACCCGGAGGAAAAGCGGATGCATCTGCTGGCGGCCACGCGCTACATCACCGCCCAGAAGGTCATGAAGGCCATTCTGTGGTCCACCGAGAACGCGGAACGGCTCCAGCGCGGCGATCTGTTGAGCGAACGGGAAGACGACAATTAATCTTGAACCGTCTTTTTTCGGGGACGTTAATTCGAATGTGTGCGAGTTAACAAAGGCGATCCTCAATGAAAATCTCCGAATACGCCATACGTAAACCCATCACGGCGGTGATGATTACCCTGAGTGTCGTCGTGATGGGGGCGATTTCCCTCTTTCGGCTGCCGCTCGAATACCTGCCGGACATCACGTTTCCCGTCATGTACGTCAACGTCGACTACCCTTCTTCATCGCCTGAAGAAATCGAACGGGAAATCGTCCAGCCGCTGGAAGAGGTGATGGGTACACTCTCCCACGTCAAGCAGCTGAGTTCAAGATCGTACGCCAATCGGGGCTACGTCCGGCTGGAATTCGAACTCAATACGGATATGGACCTCATGGCGGTCCACGTCCGGGACCGTCTCGACCAGGTAAGGAACGACCTTCCCGACGACGTGGAGCGCATCACGATTCGCCGGTGGAATACCGAAGATTTCCCGGTGCTGACTTACGCGCTGAGCTGGCAGGGGCAGGATCAGTCCGAACTGGCGAGCGTTTATGAATACACCATTCTGCCGCGCCTGCAGCGGCTGGAAGGGGTTGGCAGCGTTGAGGTACGTGGCCTGCGGGAAAAAGACCTGCTGATTGAAGTCGACCAGAACCTGTTGCACACACACAATCTGGACATACGCGCGCTGAACAGAGCGATCAGCTCAAACAACGTTAACGTCTCGGCGGGCTACGTCAACGAAGCCGAGAAACGCCTGGCCGCGCGGACCATCGGTGAATTCGAGAACGTAGACCAGATCCGGCGTCTTCCGCTGCGCACGGGCGTCGAAGTGGGTGACGTTGCGGACGTCACTTACGATTTTCCGGTGGAAGAGGACTTCGAACGCCTCGACGGCCGGAATGCCGTGACGATAGACATCCGCAAATCCTCCTCGGCCAACCTGGTGGCCACCGCGGACCGGGTCAAGGCGGAATTCGAGCGTATCCGAAATGACATCGGTGTTGAAAAGCTTCGGGCGCAGCCGATCCGCGACCGGTCGCTGGACGTTACCACCGGCATTCATAGCCTCACCCAGTCGGCGATGATGGGCGGTTTCCTCGCCATCATCGTCATTTTCGTTTTTCTCAGGAATTTCCGCAGCACGCTCATTATCGGATCGGCGATCCCGATTTCGGCCATCACCGTCTTCATGGTGATGTACATCCTCCGGCAGGTCTTCGGATCCAATATCACACTCAACCTCATGTCAATGATGGGCTTGATGGTCGCGATCGGCATGCTCGTCGACCCCGCCGTCGTCGCACTGGAGAATATCTTCAGAAAAAGGTACGACGAGGGCCAGACGACCTGGAACGCGGCACTGGAGGGCAGTCGGGAAATCGGCATTCCCGTTCTCGCAGCCTCGCTGACCACCGTCTGCGTCTTCGTACCCATCATCTTCGTGACCGATTCACGGAGCGCATTGTTTATGAGGGATTTCGCGCTAACGGTCTGTATTTCAGTCGGTGCGTCCTTCTGCGTGGCGCTTTCCCTGATCCCGCTGGCGGCATCCAGGGCATTCAACGAGAGCGCTTCCCGTCTGGACCGCTGGCTGAAGTTCGCGTTCGCAATTCTGTTTCTGGGGCTATGCGGCTACGTGGTCTACGCCGAGGGTCTGCGTGAAACCGCCTCGTGGCTCCGGGAAGGCTCAGACAGTATGCTGGCAGGCCTGGCGGCAATACCGGCCGTGGCGTGGCTGTTGTTGTTCGTGCTGCTGGGAGTTGTCGGCAGTCTGTTCTATTTTTCCCGAAAGACCCGTGGCATCAGGTATCTGTATTCCCGTCTGGTGGTCAACACGCTTCGTTACCGATGGACGACCGTCTCGATCGCCTGCGGGCTTCTCGGCGCCGGCTATTACTTCTTCACGCAGATTGAACAGCAGCCCTATCGCTGGCAGCCGACGCGCCGGGTCGATATCTCGGTCGAACTGCCGCGAAGCTACGACATCCAGGACGCGCTGGCGCTCTTCGAACGGATCGAGGGCATCCTGCTGCCACAAAAAGACAACCTGGACATCGCGGCCATGAGCAGCCGGTACAGCGACAGACGGAGCAATCGCATCACGCTCTATCTGGTACCGCCCGACGAAAGCCGTCTTTCCACCGACGAGGTCAAACGCAAAGTCAAGAATCTGTTACCCAGGGATATACCTGGCGTGAGGTTCAAGTCCGGGAGAACGTGGGGTAGCAGTTCCACCGGCGCAGGCGTTGAAATCAAGGGCCGAAACCCGGATGTACTTGCGATGCTGGCGGAGGATATCCGGCTGCGACTGCAGGGCATCCGCGGGGTTCACGAAGTGGAAACCAGCCTGGAGTCCGGTAACGAGGAGATCCAGGTCATCATCAACCGGCGCCGCGCCAGGCGTTACGGGCTGACGCCCTGGCAGGTGGCGACCACGGTTGCCAGCGCGCTGGGAACCCGGGGCAACAGCAAGTTCAAGACCGAGAACGGGGAAATCGACATTGCCGTACAGCTCAAGGAAGAGGACCGGGCCACCCTGGAACAGCTCAGGAACACCTACTTCGAGAGTGAAACGGGGAATATGGTCTCGTTCGCCAGCCTGGCCGACTTCCGCGTCCGCAAGGGTCCTCAGGCGCTCGAGCGCGAAAACCGGATGTCCACATTGACCGTATTCGCCAATACGGAACAGCAGGCCGTGTTTTCCGTTGGACGTGAAATGAGCATGCGGATGCGCGCCATACCGCTACCGCCCGGGTACTCGTGGCAGATGGACCGGCGCTTCCGCTGGATGAATCAGGAACAGGGAGAAACCAATCTTACCATGATCTTCGCCGCGCTTCTCGTGTATATGATCATGGCCGCTCTCTTCGAGTCCTACGCGCACCCGTTTACGATTATGTTTTCAATCTGTTTCGCGTTCATTGGCGTCTCGTTCGCGCTGTATGCCTTCAATATCCCCATGGACAGCAATGCGACCTACGGTCTGCTGATACTCTTCGGCATCGTGGTGAACAACGGCATCGTCCTGGTAGACCACATCAACCGCTATCGCAAGCAGGGCCTCTACCGCCGTGACGCCATCATCCGCGGCGGGCAGGACCGGTTGCGTCCCATTCTGATGACCGCGACCACGACGATCCTGGGCCTCACGCCCCTGGTATTGCCGATGATCTACGGCACGGCTGAAGGTACCGCGCGCCGATGGGGCCCGATCGGTTTCGTCGTGATCTCGGGACTGATGGTCTCGACCCTTCTTACGCTGGTCATCCTGCCTACCGTGTACTCGCTCATGGACGATCTGGCGTCGTACATGAAGCGGACGGTCGCGACCGTGAGAGGCGCGTGAAACAACTCGCCGTCGTGCTGCTCAGCGGCGGGTTGGACAGCTGCGTCACCGCCGCCGTCGCCCGCCGGAATTCCGACCTCGCTCTCCTTTTCCTCGACTACGGCCACCGGACAAACGCCCGCGAACGCAAGGCGTTCCACGACATCGCCGACCACTACGGCGTACCGGCGACGCGTCGCCTGGCCGCCAAAACCGACGCACTCCGTCGGGTGGGCGGGTCTGCGCTGACGGACCGAAACGTCCCCGTTCCCGACGCCGGATCCGATCGGAATGACGTTCCCGTCACGTATGTGCCCTTCCGAAATGCACTCTTTCTCAGCCTGGGGGTTTGCTGGGCCGAATCCGTCGGCGCATCGAGTGTGTATCTGGGCGCCGTCGAAGAAGACAGTTCCGGTTATCCCGACTGTACACAGGCGTTCTGTGACGCGTTCGCCCGCGCGGTCGATACGGGCACGCGCCCGGAATCCCGCATCAGAGTCCTCACGCCGGTCATCCACCTCAGGAAGCACCAGATCGTCCGGCTTGGCGTGGAACTGGGCGCTCCGCTTCACCTCACCTGGTCGTGCTACAAAAACAGCGACCGCGCCTGCGGTCGCTGCGACAGCTGCATCCTCCGTCTGAATGCCTTCAAGGCGTCAGGTATCCCCGACCCCGTCCAATACGAATCCTGATCCCGCCGAACTAACCGGCACGCGCGAGCGCTTCTTCCATCATCGACTGTCTTTCTTCGGAATCCCCCCAGCGCCGCCGGATTTCGGGCGCCAGACAGTCGATCGGATCAAAATACAGGAAATGCTCCCCCGGCCGCACGGTGGGACTTGCAAACACCGCGATTCCCGTTTCTTCATCGTAGTGTTCGTAGGAATGCCCGTCGCGTTTGCCGCCGCCGCCCAATGTGTCCACAATGAACGTTGGCGTATTGAACCCGGCCGTCGCGCCCCGCAGCGACTTCTCGATTTCGAGACCGGCGCGCAGCGTTGTGCGCAGATCCTCGACCCCCTGCACCAGATCGTGGAAAAACACGTAGTACGGCTGAATATTCAGGTAACTCAGCCGTTTCACGAGTATCCGCATCGTGAGCGGGTCGTCGTTTACGCCGCGCTGAAGCACCGCCTGATTCCGTACCGTAACCCCCCGCTCCATCAGCAGTTCCATCGCATCCTGCGTCACGCCGGTTATTTCGCCTGGATGGTTGAAGTGGGTATGCATCACCACTTCCTTGTGCATCCTGCGTCCCCGGTTCACCACATCCACGAGCGCATCCACCCACTCCCGGTCGCTCAGGATCTTCCCCGGCATGACCGCGGGACCCTTGGTTGCAAAACGAAACCGGCGTATATGCGGAATGTCCAACAGGGTCTCGCCAACCTCCCGGATCTGCGCCGCCCTGAGATTGTATACGTCACCTCCGCTGACCACAACGTCTTCCACCTCGGGGCGCGACCTCAGATAGTCGAAGACCAGAGACCAGCGTTTCCTGTTGGCGCTCAATCTGACTTTTTCCACCCCATCCGTATCGAGCCCCACGGCATAGCTGCGCGTGCAGAATCGGCAGTAGACCGGACAGGTGTCCAGCGTCAGAAAGAGCGCCCTGTCGGGATACCGGTGCGTCAGTCCCGGCACGGGAGAATCGCCCTGTTCATTCAACGAATCCAGGTAGAGCTCAGGGTGATCCGGAAGTTGCTGCGAGGCCAGAGGCAGGAACTGGGTACGCAGCGGATCTCCGTACGGATCGTCCCAGTCGATCAGGCTGAGGATATACGGCGAAATCCGAATGCTCATCGGCGCCCGGCTCAACCCTTCGCGGAGATCTTCGTAAAAGTCCGGCCCGACGAGCCCGCCAAGCACTTCCCGCAGACCCTCCAGGCTGGTTGGTGAATTGCGTGCCTGGAAAAGATGCGAGTGGAATGTATCCGCGTCCACATCCGCGTACGCCGGAATCGTCCTCCAGAACGCATCCCTGCGCAAACGGCGATGTGCGAATGCCGCCTCGTATTCCGCCACGCCAGTCATACCGGCATGGGCGACATCGACACCTGCGGTATCCATACCCGACCCTATCTCTGTGAACGGGGGTGTTGAGTTTCCAAATTCATCCCCGCGAATTGTCCTATCCCGCGGTGCCGCAATTTACGCGGGGCGCCAGCCGTCGCGGACAGCGGGGCGCCACGCCACGGGTATCGCTCCGCCGGGCGTGCCGGACGAATCCGGAACCATTCAAAGCAAGATATGATATCATCCCTGCGAAAATTGTCAAGGGTTTTCCAGTGTCGGCGGCGGTTTTCGGGAAAATCCGCTTGTTAGGGTTATTTATCCTGCTTATATTCCATAAGTTAGAGAATGTCATCGCCTTAACGAAAACACAAAGCCGCACAATGTCAAAACGAGCGCTCAAGTTTCTTCTCCCACTGGCCGGATTGCTTCTTGGATATACGTGCCTGCGCCTGTGTGTGTACTTCTATACCGACTGGCTGTGGTTTCAGAACCTGGGATACGGGTCCGTTCTCGTCACCACTGCCCTCGCCCGGCTTCTTTCATTTTTTTCCTTTGCAACCACGTTTGCGGTCATCACGGCGGTCAACCTCCGCATTGCGCGCAAATACGGCCGGCTTACCCGCGAGATGCCGCTCGAGGTCCTCGTTGCCGACGCTGAGCCGGTACTGCCGGAACGGCGCAAGCGCGAGTTGATCCTCTGGATAGCCGCAATCACGCTCTTGACCGCAGCAACCGGACTGGTCGGCGCCGCCGCCTGGATGCCGCTGCTGCGCTATTTCTATCCTGTCCCGTTCGGGATCTCCGACCCCGTCTTCGCCAACGACCTCAGCTTTTACTTCTTCAAGCTTCCCGCCTACAACTTCGTGCAGGGCTGGTTGGCCTTCGCCGTTATTCTAAACATCGTCCTCGTCAGTTTCTCCTATCATCAGGACCGGGCGCTGCGCAAGGCGGAACGAGGCTGGTCATCCACCCCACACGTCCGGGCCCACCTTTCCGCGCTGGCCGCGATTCTCGCGTTCATCTTTGCCTGGTGGTACTGGCTCAAGGAATACGAAATCCTCTATTCCTTTCGCAAGGACGCCTTCTTCGGCGCAGGATATACCGATGTCCATGTACAGGTATACGTCTATCGTCTGATGATGGTCCTCTCCATCCTTCTCGGCGCATTGCTGGTATACAACCTGCGCGGAAAGAAGTGGTGGCCCGTCGCCGGCGGCGGCACAGCTTATGTCTCGGCCATTCTGCTGCTCAGCTGGCTGTTTCCGATTCTCTTTGAACAGTTCGTGGTCAAGCCCGATGAGCTGAGACTGGAAGAACCCTACATTCGGAGGACCATAGAACACACGCAGCGAGCGTATGGCCTGGATCGAATCGAAGAGGTCCCTTTTCCGGCGGATTCCGATCTGGATTTCCAGGATATCCGCAACAATCTGCCCACCATCCGCAGCATCCCGCTGTGGGACCGCCGGCCCCTGATTGCGACATACAGCCAGCTCCAGGAAATCCGGTCCTATTACCGTTTCGGAAGTATCGACGTGGACAGGTATTCAATCAATGGCGAATACCAGCAGGTGATGGTGGCCGCCCGGGAATTCTCGCGGGAACAGATGGCGACCCAGGGCGAAACCTGGGTCAACCGCCACCTGGTCTACACCCATGGTTACGGCTTCTGCATGAGCCCGGCGAACCAAATCGGCGAAGAGGGTCTTCCGGAGTTCTATGTCAAAGACATCCCGCCGAGCGCGTCGGTGGACATCCGGGTGGACCGCCCCGAGATCTATTTTGGCGAAGCCATGCAAGACTACGTGATTGTGAACACCAGGACAGAGGAATTCGACTACCCTCGCGGCGACGACAACGCCTACACGACCTACAGCGGTACCGGCGGGGTGCCCGTCAATTCATTCCTTCGCCGGCTCCTTTTCGCACTGCGCTTCGCCGACCCGTACCTGCTGGTTACGCAGAACCTGAAGCCCGAAAGCCGGATTCAATTCGACCGGCACATCGGCCGTCGGTTCAGGGACGAAGGACCCAGGCGGTTTCAGAAGCTGGCGCCGTATCTGCGCTTCGACGAAGACCCCTATCTCGTCACGGTGAACGGACGGCTTGTCTGGATACAGGACGCCTATACCGAAAGCAACATGTACCCCTACGCGGAGCCCTCCGGACGGCCGTACGTACGGGAAGCCAATTACATCCGAAATGCCGTCAAGGCCACCCTCGACGCCTATGACGGGACAGTCACGTTTTACGTATGGGACCCGGACGATCCGCTCGTACGGTCCTATATGGAAATCTTCCCGGATCTCTATCGTCCCAGGGAGGACATGCCGGAGGCCCTGCGCGCCCACGTCAGGTACCCGGCAGACCTGTTTAAAATCCAGGCTTCTCTCTACAACACGTACCACATGGCCTCACCCCAGGTATTCTACAACCGCGAAGATGTCTGGGAAGCGGCCACTGAGATCTATGGCGTTTCGGAACGTCCGCGGGTCATGGCGCCGTACTACATCATCGTGAAACTGCCGGACGCGGACCGGGAGGAATTCGTATTGATGCTACCGGCCACACCCGCCGGAAAAGCCAACATGATCGCGTGGCTTCTCGCCAGATGCGACGGTCCCAACTACGGCCGGCTCATGGTGTACAAGCTGCCCAAGAAGAAACTCGTCTACGGTCCGATGTTGATCGAACGCCGTATCGATCAGGATACCGATGTCTCACGGGAGATAACCCTCTGGAGCCAGAGGGGTTCCGACGTGCTGCGCGGCAACCTGCTTGTCGTGCCGATAGAAGACAGCTTCATCTACGTTGAACCCCTTTACCTGAGAGCCACCCAGAGCGGCATGCCGGAGCTGAAACGGGTCCTCGTGGCGCACGGCGATCGGCTTGCGATGGCCGAGGACCTTGAACGGGCGCTGAACCTGGCTCTCGAAGCGCGTGGATCCGATCCGGGTCCGCCGCACCCCCCGCTGCCGGCATCGACGGGTTTTCGTAGACTCAGCCAGACCGCGCTCACGCAGTTCGACACGGCGCAGTCAAAGCTTCGAATGGGTGACTTCGCGGGCTACGGAGAAGCCGTTGAACGCCTTCGCAAGACCCTGCAACAACTGCGCAGCCAGGCGGAGGAAGACGATGAATAGGACGATATCCGATGCGAGCCCGTCAAAATGGGCACCTCTGCCAACCGAACAACGGAATCCGGCCAGCGCGCAAATCGACGAGGCTTCCACGCTGCGGATTCTCGAAATCCTCAATGAAGAAGACAACAAGGTCCCGCGGGCGGTGAAAGCCATACTTCCGCGGGTTGCGGAGGCGGTGGAACTGGTGGTTGCGGCGATAGGGAACGGCGGCCGGCTCTTCTATGTCGGTGCCGGTACCAGCGGCCGGCTCGGAGTCCTGGACGCCGCTGAGTGCCCGCCCACGTTCGGAACCCCGCCCGGGACGGTTCAGGGGATTATCGCGGGCGGCCCGGACGCGCTTCTCCAGGCTGCGGAACGCGCCGAGGACCGGCCGGAAGACGGTGCGTCCGAACTTCGGCGCAGGAATCTGTCGGAGCGGGACGTCGTGATGGGCATTGCGGCCAGCGGCGTCACGCCGTTTGTGCTGGGCGCGCTTGAATACGCGCTTCGCGCGGGCGCGGAGACCGTTTTCTTCACGTGCAATCCGGAAGCGGCGGGACAGGTGGACGCGAATGTCAAGATTGTGCCGGAAGTCGGCCCTGAAGCCATCACCGGTTCCACGCGCCTGAAGGCCGGCACCGCGACCAAAGTCGTTCTGAATATGATCACGACGGCAGCCATGGTCAGGCTGGGCAAGGTCTACGGCAATCTGATGGTTGACCTGACACCCACCTGCGCAAAGCTGAACGACCGCGCCCGGCGGATTCTGATGGAAACGACGGGGCTTTCCCTGGAAGAAAGCCGGAAGTTGCTCGCTGCGGCCGGCGATCTCAAGACGGCGATTGTGATGTCGAAACGGGCCGTCTCGAAGGAGACGGCCCGTCAACTGCTCCTGAAAAACGGCGGCGTCGTCAGGCTGGCGCTCACGAACGGAACCTGACGTCACTTGGCGCGCACGGACTTTTCTCCAATGGTCCCGTAAAACGCTTTAACCATCCGATCCAGATGCACTTTCGCATGTTCCGCCGCGTCTTTGTCGATCGTGTACTCTGACTTGCCCACAAGCTTCAGACCGTGACCGTAATCGTCGAACAACGTCTGACACAGCGCTTCGATCGACACGCGGTCACGGGCCGCGGTATCGGCCAGAACCGTCTTTGCCGCATCCGAAAACGTCAGGACAATTCCGTATGCATCCAGAAAGCGCCTCGTATAGGACGAGATATCCCGGTGGACGAGCAGCTGCTGCAACTGCAGCGTTGGATCTTCCACAACGTCGGCTGTGACCGTAAACGAACGGATATCGGTGGACGGAAGGGCCTTCTCGAATTTCAGCAGCGCCCGCTCACAGACGCTGACCAGCGCTCGCGCGCCCGTCTGCTCAGTGGACGCGTGCTCCGCAAGCCGGCGCAATGCCGCGTCCTCGAAGTTCAATTCGATCCCGTAGGCCAGGAAGTCCCGCTTCTTTCCAAGAATGACCGAGCTGGTCGGGCTCTTCAGAATCTGATACAAGTCCTCGACGGAAAGCGGTTCGAGTACGGCCACGACCGGCAGGCGCCCCACGAATTCCGACTCGAAACCGAAAGCGATGAGGTCTTCCGTAATCGCCTGCTTCAGGTAAGAGACACGGACGGCTTCCTGGTTCTGCGACCGCTCCGTTTCGGCCTTGAACCCCAGACTGTTCCGATTCAGACGGCGTTTGATCAGATCCTCGAACCCGTTGAACGCACCGCTGACGATGAATAGGATGTTTCGTGTGTTGATTTTCTTGCGCTCCATCTTGCCGCTTTGCTGATACTGCATCATGGATTCCATCTGTGATGCCAGATCGTGAGGGGCTTTGAGGTCCACCTCGGTTTCTTCCATCAGCTTGAGCAGGTTGCGCTGTACGCCGCTTCGCGAGACGTCCGGACCCACCAGGTTGGGGGTTGAAGCGATCTTGTCGATTTCATCCACGTAGATAATGCCGTATTGGGCCCTTTCGATGCTGCCGCCGGCCTCGCGAACCAATTCGCGTACCAGGTCTTCGACGTCGCCGCCAACGTATCCTGTTTCGCTGAACTTCGTCGCGTCGCCCTTGACAAAGGGAACACCGATTCGATGTGCGATCAGCTTTATCAGATAGGTCTTGCCCACTCCGGTCGGGCCGATCAGCAGAATGTTGTTCTTGATGTTTCCCACGGAACGATGTTCGAATTCCGGGTCTTCGCGATCCAGCTTCATCCGGTTGAAATGGGTGCAGATCTTGGTGGCGAGCACTTCTTTCGCCTCGTCCTGTTTGATCACGTACTCGTCGAGAAAGGCTTCCAGCTCTTCCGGTTTCAGGTCAAAATCGATGGATTCATCCTGCGTTTCCTCCGTACGCGGTCCTTCATGGCTCCCTTCTGCCTCGGCCTGAGGAAACACGACCTGGGCGCCGTACTTCTGCTCGATGAGCTCTTTCAGATCTTTCTGCAGTTCCTTGGGATTTACGGGTCTCTGTTCAGGCATCGTCGTTCCTCTCCGGATTCCGGCAGTCAAATCGGCGCCCGTTACACGGTAAACGCCGTCTAAGGATACCGGGTCGGGTCAGAAATGTCAAGGGATTCAGCGCATATCCACCCCTCAAACGCAAGAAGCGGGCACATGAACCTCAGCTACTTCACACTCAGACGCCTCTGCCAGGAGCTGAACGAGATTCTGCGGGGAAAACGCGTCCGGCGCGCGGCCCTGGCGGGATCGCATGAACTTGCTGTCGAAACAACCGACGGGTTACACCTGCTGCTTTCCGCTTCGCCGGCCGCGGGCCGCCTGCAGCGGATCCATCGGCGGCCAGCGGACGCCCGCCCCCCTCCGCCCTGGGCCGAACACCACCTGTGCGGTAGCGTTATCTTGGAAATCACACAAATTCCGCTGGAGCGCATTCTTTCATTCAACCTGCGCAAACGCGACCGGCTGGGTGGAGAACGCCGCTATCGCATGTACGTGGAACTGATCCACCGGTACTGTAACGTTATCCTGACGACGGAACCGGATCAGCGGATCCTGGGGGTGATGCGCCGGGTGGGTGGGAAAGCGAGCAGCCGGCGGCGCGTCGTACCAGGCGAAACGTACCTTCCCCCGCCCGCGCAGGATAGAATTCCGCCCCATGAACTCGCGCCTGCCGATCTCGCCGATGCATTCCGGCAGCGACCGGATCAGCCCGCACGTGCCCTCGCCGGTGTCGTTGCGGGACTTGACGTACTGACCGCCGCGTCGCTGGTCGCGGAGGCTGGCGTGGAACCGGGCGAGGAAGCGGCGCCCGATGCGATCCGGAATCTGGTCAGCCGGATTCATTCCCTGTACGCCCACCCACCCTTTCTGGATCAACCCGAGACGCTGTGTTTTCCCGACAGTCCACCGGATATCCGGGTGCTGAGTCTGCGGCACGGTCCGGGTGACGTGGAACATGTCTGCGAATCCGTCAGCGATGCAATCGAGCGCGTCGCAGGAATGAAGGAAAGCCTGGCGCACCAGGACACGGACCGGCGAGAGATCGTGACTGTACTCAGCCGGCGCCGTGCATCGCTGGAGAGCAGGATCACACGGATTCAGTCCGATCTTGACGACTCCGGGAACGCCGAACGTTACAGAAGATATGGCCACATCCTCATGGCAGGGCTCCACAGGATCCATCCCGGCAATACCTCTGTCACCCTTCCGGACGTGTACGATCCATCCGGACCACCGGTGACGATCCCGCTCAGAGCCAACAAAATGCCGCATGAAAACGCCGCCGCCTACCTGAAGCGAAGCCGGAAGGTCGAGAAGGCGCGGCCCATCCTCACGCGACGCCGGGAGGCGACACGAACGGAACTTGCGGGGGTCGAAGCGCTTCTGGAACGGATCAGGAAAGCCGACAGCCCCGTTGACGTTACGAAGATTCGAAACGAACTGGCAGAGAAGGGATGGCTCACACTCCGCACGCGGCAGAAGCGCGCCGGCAAAAAAGCTCCCGGGGACACGCATCCCAGACGTTACCGGACAACGGACGGCTGGACCGTCCTGGTGGGGCGGAACAATGCTGAGAACGACCGCCTCACGAAAGGATCGGCAAAGGACGACCTCTTCTTTCACGCGCAGGGATGTCCCGGTTCGCACGTCATCCTCAAGCGTGAGGGAAAACGCCAGAAGCCTTCCGAATCCGCGATGAAGGAAGCCGCGAGCCTGGCGGCCTACTGGAGCAAGGCCAGGAATTCCAGGACCGTGCCGGTCAACTGCACCGAGGTCCGGTACGTGCAAAAACCCCGGGGGGCCGCCGCGGGGCTTGTCAATATCCGGAATGAAGTCACGCTCTTTGTCGCCCCCAATCAGCTCAGACGGGCCGAAGCGTAAAGGAGACGGCGCGGCAAGTTCGCTACCAGACCTTCGAATAATACACCAATCGCACCTGCCGATCGATGTTCTGCGACCGCTTGCCGTCGCGAAACAGGTTCTTGACGTCCACTTCGAGGTTCAGCCGCTCGGAAGGCATCCACCGTCCGCCCAGATTCAGCCTCCCTCTGCCCGAGCCCAGCGAGTTGTCTTCGTTGTCGTTAATCGCAAAGTCATATTCCACCAGCATCGCAAAAATCCGCTTGAACTCGACATCGGCACCCACGAATCCCGATAGATCCCCATCCCCGTCACCGTCTTCCATGCTGCGATTCAATCCGGCGTGCAACCCCATGTCTCCGAGCGGAAATCCATAGTTCTTGCTCGCCACCGCATAGAACCCCTTCGACTTGACCGCATATCGGCTCAGATTCTCGTCGTACTCCCCGTACCCCTGAGAGTGATAGCCCAGGGCGACCGCCGGGACCTTCAACTCCTCCTCGATCACCCGGACGCGGCCCCCAACTTCCACGCGTGGATTCCATGCCGCCTCGCGGCTGCCCACAAGTTGCTGTCCGCCGAACGAAATCCCGACGCTGATTCGGTTGTGGACGCCGACTTCGATCTGAGAGAGAATACCGCTGTCGCCATACAATCGCAGATCCACGGCCAGACGGCCGGCGGGAAGCATGCCGGCGGTCGGTCCGTCGACCAGCCATCGCGGCACGTTGCCCTGGGCATGCGCTGAACCGGAATACCCCGACCAGACAACAAGCAAAAGCAACACCCGCCATGCATGCCGTGTCATCAGCATTCTCCGCTGCCAAGCAGGATTCTGCGGGAACCGGATTCCGTCATTTCAATCCGGATCTGCACGGTTCGCCCGGGCAGCAGCGATCCGGCGCGTTCCGCCCATTCGATCAGGCAGATGCCGTTACCGGCAAGATAGTCGTCCCAGCCCAGGTCCATGAGGGCGTCCGCGTCCGGGAGCCTGTACAGGTCGAAGTGGTAGATTGCTATCGGACGCGACGCGGCGTCACGGCCACTGTATTCGTTCACCAGGATAAACGTTGGACTGGTCACCCGGTCCGGAACATGGAACCCTTCGCAGATGCCCTGCGCCAGACAGGTCTTGCCGCTGCCGAGTTCCCCGATCATCCCGACACAGTCGCCCGGCCGCAGACGAGCGGACAACTCCCTTCCGAACGCTCGCGTCTGATCCGGTGACGTCGTGTTGATTTCAGCCCTTGAGGTCTGCATAGGGACTCGTGGCGAGGGCGGGTTCGGGCGTCGCCAATCGTCGGCCAGGCAACACGAGCGTGCGATACCTGCCCCCCCCAACCGGCAGGTATCTCGAGGACTGTGCCTGGGGCTATTTGCCGTTCAGCACCGCGACCGGCAGGACCATCTCCTCCAGCGAAATGCCGCCGTGCTGGAAACTGTTCGCGTAATACCGCTGGTATTCGTTGAATTTCGTGGGATAGACGAAATAGTAATCCTCTCGCGAAATGATATACGTGGTACCCATTCCGAGATCGGGCAGGCGATAGACGTTCGGATCTGCAATATACAGCGCGTGCCTGGTGTCGCATCGCAGATGCTTGCCGTATTTGTACCTCAGGTTCGTCGACGTATCCCGATTGCCATGCGCCACGGTTGCACGCGTACTCATGACACAGCCGTGGTCGGTCGTCAACACCACGGTCGTATCCGTTTCCGCCAGCTTTCGCAACATCTCGAACAGCGATGAATGGGAAAACCAGGATCGGCTGAGCGACCGGTACGCGGACTCGTTCGGCGCCATCTCCTTCAGAATATCCGACTCCGACCTTCCGTGTGCCAGAATGTCCAGAAAATTGAACACCACCGACATCAGCGGGAAGGACCGGTACGAATGCACCTTTTTCACCAGATGGTTGCCCTCGGCTATATCCAGTACCTTGACGTATCGGGTATCCAGTTTCAGCGTGGGATCCAGTTCCTGAATCTGGCGGTCCAGGAGCTGGTGCTCGTGCCGGTTGCGGCTGTTGTCGTCGTCCCAGCCGGAACGCCATTCCTGAGGATACAACCGGGCCACATCGCTGGGAAAAAGGCCGCTGAAAATGGAATTTCTGGAATAGGGCGTGGCCGTGGGGAGTATGGAATAGTGGTAGTGCTGCTCTATATTGAACAGTTCGGACAGGAGCGGAGAGATTGCCAGCCAATGGTCCAGTCGCATACAGTCCACGACCACGAAGAACACCTGCTTTCGCTCCTGAAGCAAGGGCAGGACAAACTCGCTCACGACGTCCACCGATAACACCGGCGAGTCCATGTCGTCCTGGAGCCAATCGGCATAGTTGGCCTCGACGAATCGTCCGAAAGCGCGATTGCATGCCCGGCGCAGGTCCTCGTGCATCTTTCGCAGACCCGCGTCATAGATCCGGTCCAGTTCCAGGTCCCATTCGGCGAGCTTCACATGGATGTCGATCCAGTCCTGCCAGGTCACGTTGCCCGCCATCGATGCACGAATGCGATTGGATACGACCGCATAATCCAAACCCATGCGCCCGGTCACGATCTGCCGCGCGTCGAGCAGTTTCTTGCAGGCCGAGAGTATCTGGCTGGGGTTAACCGGCTTGGTGAGATAATCATCGATCCGATGGCCGAGCGCTTCCTCCATCAGGCGCTCCTCCTCATTCTTCGTTATCATGATTACGGGGATATCCGGGTTGATTTCCTTGATCATCGCCAGCGTGGAAAGCCCGCCGCGTCCGGCCATCATCTCATCCAGCAGTACGATGTCGAATCCCCGCTGCTTGACCATCGCAATCGCGTCATCCCCGTTTGTAACGGGCGTCACGTTATAACCCCTGGAACCCAGAAACATCGTATGCGGCCTCAGGAGGTCGATTTCGTCGTCTGCCCAAAGAACCTGCTTTTCTCTCATAGAATTCAAGCTCCCGGCCGTTACGTGGCCTTCCGCTCCTCTACCGGCCTCACGGGCAATGATATCAGGAACGTGGTTCCCTCTTCCGGCGAACTCTCCTCGACGGAGATTCTGCCCCGGTGGTAGTCTTCTACGATACGTTTGACGAACGTAAGTCCCAGCCCCCAGCCCCGGTCCTTCGTACTGTAACCGGGCAGAAAAACCTGCTTGACGAGATTCGGCTGAATCCCTTTGCCATTGTCCCGCACACGCACATCCACCCATTTTCGTTCGGCCCGCACTTTCGCGGAAATCTCTATCTTTCCGCCCTTGCCCTCCATCGCGTCCGCGGCATTCTTGAACAGATTCTCAAAAGCCCAGCCCAGCAATTGCCGATTCAGCGGGACGGGCTGTATTTCGTAGTTTCTCTGAACGATCCGGACTTCCCGCGAGAGTCTGTCGCGCAAATAGGTGGCCGTCTCTTCGATAACGTGACGAAGGTTTTCCGGTCGCAGCTCCGGCGTGGAACCGATAAGGCTGAAACGGGAGACGATCGTATCCAACCGGCTGGTATCCTCCTCCATCGCAACCACGATCTGGTCGAATCGCCTGCGCGTCTGTTCATCCACCGGGCCCGAGGAGTGCTCAAGTTCCGACTTAATCAACTCGATCCAACCGTACAGAGAGGATAGCGGCGTGCCCAGCTGGTGAGCCGTCTCCCGCGCCATGCCCACCCAGATCGATCTCTGCTCACTGTTCTTGACATTTTGAAAACCGAGATATCCCACCCCGATGAACAGGGCCGTTACACCAAGCGCAACCCAGGGCAGCCATGCCAGCCGGCGGACCAGCGGCGAATCGCCGAAGTGCAGCACCCGCGGGCCGATCTGCGGAATCTCGAACGAATAAGGCGGATTCTCGCTATCCAGCCTTCGAACGATCCGACGCATTCGCTCCCTGTCGACTGCGCTGAGGTCACTTGGGTTACCTTCGGGAATCCGTATGGCCTTCCACATGTGCGGTTCACCCCGGGAGTCTGTAATGACCACGGGGAAATTCGCATTCGTAATGGTCCGGAAGATCTCATTGACGTCAAGGTCGCTGACAACCACGGTATCCTGGGTGGCCAACCCGTAAAAGAAGGCCAGACGTTTGATCAGGTCACGTGAATCCCGGCGCATCGGGTCCACAACCAGGATTTGCATATACACCAGAAACGCCAGGATGATCACCGTTGCGGCCGGAAACAGATAGGCGCCCAGACTGTAGGAACTCCGGAGCCCCAACCTCATTCGCCCTTTCCGAACCACGGGCGCGCCCATTAACCCTGTGTGTACGGGCCCGCCCGTTCGACCTGTGACATCCTTCGTTCGCGCACCCATCGTTGCGGCTCCCCTGTCTTACGTCAACGTTTAGCGTCTCTTTAAGTTCCGCAGCGTTCGACGGCGTGGCGCTGAATCCGGTGCCGGCGCAAAGAAAGTATACGTCTATTGCAAGCATCCAGTCAACCAAAGAAAAACCGTTTGCATAATATCCATTGAATTTATATATTCAGAAACATCAATTTCCTGCAAGACATGGCATGGCGGCGGGCAATGGGACTGGCGCATGGAGGCCAGCTTCTCTTGTTCCCGAACATGGCTTGTTTCCGCGGGAAACGGAAAGGAGGGAATTCAGCCAATGGCCAGGGTTGTCGTGAGAGATGATGAGCCGTTTGAAAAGGCGCTGAAGAGGTTTAAGAAGACCTGCGAAAAAGCAGGGATAATGACCGAGATGAAGAAGCACCAGCATTTCGAAAAACCCAGTGAGCGCCGCAAGCGAAAAATCGCAGCAGCGAAGCGCAAACGCATGAAATTCGAAACACGTTTCAATCAGTAAGTCCAGATTCGCGAGTATGGCAACGACAACCGCACCGATTCACCTTCGGATGCGGTTGTATTTTTTGCACATTGACGTTGAGCTGAACCCCCGGATCAACGCAATTCGGGCGCCCCGCGTTCGTAGACAGGACACCAGAGGGAGGGCCGAATGAACTTTGTCGACCTGATCCTGCTGATCGGGCTCTGCTGGATGGTTTTCAGGGGTTGCCGAACGGGCCTTGTCCGGGGTCTGATTGGTCTGGCGAGCTTCATTCTGGCGTACGGACTCGGCCTTTCGTACGGCGGCGAGGTCTCGGAGTGGATCTCCGGCGAAAGTGCCGGCCACGGCCCCGCCCTGCTTGGCTTCGTCTGTGTATTCCTTGCGACGCTGATCGCGTGTTACGTTCTTGGACGCATGCTTCAGGCCATGCTCAAGGCCACCCCGTTCGGCGTCGTGGATACGTTGTGCGGCGGCATACTCGGCCTGGCGCAGGGGTTGCTTCTTCTGGGGTTGCTGATCCTGTTGCTGCGGGCGTATTCCCCGCACCCGGGGGTGATTGCGCACATTGACGACGCGCGTTTGACACGCCACGTTCAGCAGGCCTGCCTGGTCGTGATGGATGCCGTTAAGGCCGCCATTCCGCGGGCGTCGGAACTCTACCGATACCTCGTGCCGGAAGACCGGGAGTCATCGACCCATCCCTTTGTGGAAAGTGTGACCCGGGGAACCGGAAGAGCGAAGGAACGTCTCAAGGGACTCATTGAGGAGTCTCAAAGCAAAGAAAAACAGACACCGGACAGTCCACAGACCCCCACTTCAGACGGCGCACCGGAATAGCGTGGCCTCCCGCTGGCGGAGATGGATTCTCGACTGAAACGATGCGTAGTTTATCCGACCGAGCCATGACCCTATGACCCTGCCGCCCAAAACCATCCAGGCCCTCGAATTCAATAAGATTCTCGACCTGATCGCGGAACGCGCGGTTTCCGTTGCAGGGCGAAACGAGGTCGAAGGCCTGGCACCGGCGGACGATCCCAATCGCATCGAAACCCGCCTCCGCCCCGTGCTCGAAACCATGGACCTGATCGGGTATGACGATCCCGTCCCGATCGGACGCATTCCCGACATCCGGGCCGCGGCAGAAACCGCCTCGGTACCCGGTACGACGCTCACCGTCGGCGAACTGGTCGAGATTGAGGAAGTCGTACGGATGTCCCGCCGTTTTCTGGCGTATTTCGACAAGCGCAAGGAGAAGTATCCCCGACTCCAGGCGCTCGTATCCGGGTTGTCCCGGCACCCCGATCTGGAAGCGGATATTCGACGTTCCCTCGATCCATCCACGGAGACCGTCAAGGATTCCGCCAGCGTCGAACTGAAGCGGATCCGCAGGAGCCTGGAACACACCCGGTCCGAGATCCGCAGTTCCGTTGAGAGCATCCTGAGCCGGCTCCCCGACACCGTCGTGCAGGAACGGCTGATCACCATCCGAAACGGACGCTTCGTCATTCCCGTTCGTGAGAACCAGAAACACCGGCTGGACGGCCTCGTACACGACCAATCTGCCAGCGGGGCCACGCTCTTCGTCGAACCGATGGCCACGCTTGCGCTCAACAACCGGCTGCGGCAACTCGAACTGGCAGAACAACAGGAGATCAGACGCGTACTTCACGAACTCACCCGGTGCGTGGGTCTGATAAGCGATCGACTGCTTGAAAACCAGCGGATTCTTGGAAGATTCGATGCCATCTACGCGATGGCCGGCTTTTCTCGCGAACTGCAATGCAGCGAACCGGTCTTCAACGTGGAAGGGCGCCTCGAACTGCATGATGCGCGTCATCCCCTTCTGTTCTACCGGCTGAGCGGTGAGGACCGGGCCGATTCCATCGTCCCGCTCAGCCTTGCAATGGATAACGACGGCGTACGCAGCCTCGTACTGACCGGCCCGAACGCCGGCGGCAAGACCGTCGCGCTCAAAACCGTCGGCCTCCTCGCGCTGATGGCTCAGGCCGGGTTGCCTGTGCCGGCAGCGGAACATTCGCAGTTTCCGGTCTTTACCGGCGTCTTTGCCGACATCGGAGATGCGCAGTCCATCGAGAACGACCTCAGCACGTTCTCCTCTCACGTGGCGAATCTGGTTGAGGTCACCACCCATGCCGAAGCCAGGTCCCTTGTGCTTCTGGACGAAGTGGGCGCCAGCACCGACCCCGACCAGGGCGCGGCCCTGGCGATGGCCCTGCTGGGTACGCTTACGGAACGGGGCTGCCGGACCGTGGCCACGACCCATCACGGCGCGCTTAAGGCGTTCGCGCACCGCACGGAGGGGATGGCCAACGGTTCCATGGCCTTTGACGCGGATACGCTGACGCCCACGTTTCGGCTTCGACTCAACATGCCGGGCAGCAGCTATGCCTTCGAAATCGCGCGCCGGCTTCAGATGCCGTCAACTATCGTCGCGGAAGCCAGGCGCATTGCGGGAAGCGACATCGGCCGAATGGAAGCCCTTATCGCGGACATCGACGACACGTACCGGCACTACAACGAGGAACTGGATCGCGCGCGGTCCTTCCGACGTGAAATGGAAGGTCTGAAAGCGGAGTATACCGGCCGCCTCAGGGAAGTGGAGGAACGCGAGCGCGAATTCAAGCGCGGCGCCGAGGACGAGGCCCGGCGCATTCTGGATGGCGCCAATGCGCTCATCGAACGCACCGTTTCCGAACTCAGACGAAGCAACGCCGACAGGGACTCAATAAAGAAAGCCCGAGCCGAAGTCGAGCGGGCGCGGCGCACATTGACGACCGCTGTAGAGGAGCCGGATACACCTGCGTCAAAACTTGAGCCAGGATGCCGCGTCCTGGTTCGAAGCCTCGGTAAGGAAGGTATCGTCGCGGAAGGACGGAACGAGGGATCGCGCGTACCGGTGGAAATCGGCAAGTTGCGCATGCAGGCACGTCGGGAAGATCTCGAAATCGTGGAACCGACCATAGAGGCCGCCTCGGATGCCGCCCGTTTCGCGCAGGTCAGGCGCGACGCCGTTTCCGGCGAAGTGGACCTGAGAGGAATGACCGTGGACGAGGCGGTGGAAACCGTCGACAAATACATCGATGATCTCTACCTGGCCGGCATGGAGCGCGCGGCGGTGATCCATGGCAAGGGCACAGGCGCCCTTCGCCGGGCAATCGGCGCCCATCTACGCGAACACGAGCTCATCAAGTCCCAGCGCCTGGGACTGCATAACGAAGGCGGCGCAGGCGTCACGGTGATCGCACTGGAGGTGAATTCCTGAAAGCGCGCGTTGCCGCCAATCACCAATTCACCCCCGCAGTCTTCTGGTACCGATCCGCCGTCGATTGACACCCCCGCGGGTTTCGTCTATATTAGTACCGTGAAGGATACAAGCCCCGAATTCCGCCCTTGGAAGCTGTCTTAAAATTCCCAGCGGTCTTCGCACGGCTGCAAAAGCGCCGGTCGGCGTCGGTCAAATCCACCCAAGAGTGGCGAGGGGCGTGCAGCCACGATACATTAATATATGGGCGGATTTTCCCTCCTTGACCGCCACTTTTTCGCTCGCGCTCGGGAACTCACCGGTAATTTTAAAACAACTTCTTTACGTGAACCTGCCGATGCTGATTACCAACCTGCAGACCGACCCCGGGAAGTACTGCAACAGTCTCATCGAATACAGCCGGTACCGGACGAGGGAAGTGTCCATAGGCCATATTCCGCTTGGCGGGGACAATCCCATACGGGTTCAGTCCATGACGACGACGGACACCATGGACACGCTCGCCACGGTTGAACAGTCCATCAGGATCATCGAGGCAGGGGCGGACTACGTACGCATCACCGCGCCCAGCCAGAACGAGGCGCGCAACCTCGAGGCCATACGGAACGAACTCCGGGCCAGGGGGTACATCGCCCCGTTGATCGCCGACATTCACTTCACGCCCAATGCGGCGGAAATCGCCGCGCGGATCGTGGAAAAGGTGAGGGTCAACCCCGGCAACTACGCGGACAAAAAGAAATTCCAGATCGTCGAGTATACGGACGCGCAATACGCCGCAGAGATCGAACGCATCCGGGAAAAATTCACGCCGCTGGTCAACATCTGTAAAACATACGGCACCGCGATGCGTATCGGCGCCAACCACGGCTCCCTCTCGGACCGCATCATGAGCCGGTTCGGCGACACGCCGTTGGGTATGGTCGAATCGGCACTTGAATTCACGCGAATCTGCGCCGACCTGGACTACCACGACATCGTCCTGTCCATGAAAGCCAGCAATCCCCAGGTGATGATACAGGCCTACCGGCTGCTGGTCAATCGCATGGAAGCCGAGGGTTTCAACTATCCCCTTCACCTGGGCGTTACCGAGGCCGGCGACGGCGAAGACGGCCGCGTCAAGTCCGCCGTGGGCATTGGAGCGCTCCTGGAAGACGGTCTGGGCGACACCATTCGCGTCTCCCTGACGGAGGAGCCCGAAGCCGAGATTCCCGTGTGTATCCGTCTCGTCGAACGGTACGAGGCCAGACCGGGGCATCCACCGATTCCCGCCATCGTCAGAAATCCGATCGACCCATACGCCTATACCCGGCGTCAAACCCAACCCGTGGACCGGGTGGGCGGCGACAGTGTGCCGGTTGTAATCCTTTCCCCTGACGAATTGCAATCACCGGCCTGCCTGTCCTCCATCGGCTATCAATATGACGCGACGCTGGACAAATGGAATATCGCGGACATGGCGCCCGACTTCATCTATCTGGGCAACCGGGATATCGACTTCGGCCTCCCGGGCACACTCGGCAAGATCCTGGACCACGATGCATGGCATGACCGGCGCGGGGCGCCGAACGCCTATCCCCTGTTCGATCTGGCCACCTTTCGGGAGGTTCCATATCGGTCAGAACGCCTGAATTTCGTGCTCGCCGAACCCGATGACGTCGACACGGACGCCCTGGATATGCTGCGGGCGGCGGCCAACTGCGTGCTTGTCCTGCGTACGGACAATATCCACGCGATGCCGGATCTGCGCCGCGTTCTGGCTGAGTTCGTCGAGCGCGACATCCGTATTCCCGTCGTGCTCAAACGCGAATACGGCGGCATCGACGACGACGCGCTCATCCTTCACGCCGCGATTGACACCGGCGGGTTGCTGACAGACGGCCTCGGCGACGGCATATGGCTGGAATCGCCGGACGTCGGACCCGGGGATCTTAACCGCCTCGGATTCGGTATCCTGCAGGCGACCCGCACCCGCATCTCGAAAACCGAGTATATCTCCTGCCCCTCCTGCGGCCGCACCCTGTTCGACCTTCAGGAGACCACCGCCCTGATCCGCGGACGCACCGACCACCTGAAAGGCGTCAAGATCGGCATTATGGGATGCATCGTGAACGGTCCGGGCGAAATGGCCGACGCGGACTACGGGTACGTCGGCAGCGGCCCCGGCCGGATCACGCTATACCGCGGCAAGGACATCGTCAAGCGAAACATCCCCACCTCCGTCGCCGTGGACGAACTGGTCGAGCTGATCAGGGAAGACAACCGGTGGGTGGATGCCTGAACGCCGGATGCGCCCGCGCTGAAGATCCGCACTTCCCCCACACCAGGTTCGCGAAGTCTACAACACGCTTACCTTCCGCAACGCTGTCTTCGTTCCAACCCGATCGGGAATCCGCTATGGCCCGCATTCCTGAAGATACCGTCGAACAGGTCCGCGACTCGGTGGACATCGTCGACGTCATATCGGAATTTGTCGCGCTCAGCAAGCGCGGCAAAAGCTTTTTGGGCCTCTGCCCGTTTCACGACGACCGGACGCCCTCCCTGAATGTCTCACAGGAGAAACAGATCTACAAGTGTTTCTCCTGCGGCGCAGGCGGCAATGCCTTCAGATTCCTGATGGATCTCGAACGCATCAGTTTCGTTGAATCCGTGCGCAAGCTCGCGAATCAGGTCGGAATCGTCCTGCCCGAGTCCGAATCCGGAAGTCCCGCGGAAAAGGACACGAATGACGAGCTTTACAGAACGGTCGAATTCGCCAAGAAATACTTTCGCCACATGCTGATGCGCCACCCGTCCGGCGAGAGCGCCCGCGAATACCTTTTGGGCCGCGGCGTGTCCGAGTCCGTGATGGAAGCCTTTTCGCTGGGTTACGCCACAAAGGCGTGGGACGGACTGCTGAGCGTGGCGGGCCGACGCGGCTACAGCGCGCAGATGCTCGAACGGGCGGGGCTGGCTGTGGCCCGTGAGAACGGCGGATACTACGACCGCTTTCGCGACCGTGTGATCTTCCCCATCGAATCGCACACGGGAAGGACGGTGGCTTTCGGCGCCCGCGCCCTCGATCCTGAGCAGCAGCCCAAATACCTGAACTCGCCCGAGACCCCCATCTACAACAAGAGCGCCACGCTCTACGGCCTCTGGAAAAACCGGGAACCGATCCGTTCAACCCGGTCGGCGGTTGTGGTGGAGGGATATATGGACGTGGTCGCCCTGGATCAGTTCGACGTCCGCAACGTTGTCGCGTCTTCAGGGACCGCGCTCACGACTGACCATGCGCGCCTGCTCAAACGGTATGCGGACCTGGCCGTGCTCGTCTTCGACGGCGATGCGGCAGGTACCGCTGCTGCCGTTCGCGGAATCGGGGCGATGATGTCGTCCGAACTGGATATTCGAGTCGTCACGCTGGTCGGCGGCGAGGACCCGGACAGCTTCGTGCGGCAGCGGGGTTCCGACGGCTTTAATGAACTGACCGATTCCGCCGCGCCATTGATGGATTTTCTCTTCGATTGGGTCCGGTCGCGGGATGACCTGTCCACTTCGGACGGCAAGACACGCGCCGTCAGGACCGTTTCGGAAATCATCGCACAGGCGAAGGACAGCGCCCGGCGGGGCTTTCTGATCCAGGAAGCCGCGCAGAAGCTGGGGATCGAGGAGGCGATTGTCATCGACGCGGTGCAGCGCGCCGCGCGTTACCGGCGAAGCGGGCGCAATCCTGCAGAGACGGACGCAGATTCCCGATCGACGTCGTTCGAGCCCGGCCCTCGCATGGAACGGGAGCTCATCACACTCATGATGGCCGACGATTCGACGGCAGACAAGGTGCTTGACCAGATTGACACACGTCACTTTACCAACGGCATGTACAGGCGTCTCTATGGAATGATCGCGACGGCGCGAAAGGAGGGTCGGACGGCGTCAGCCGCGTCGCTGCTGAATCATTGCGAGGACGCGGAACTTGCCGGCATCGTATCCGCGCTATCCATGGAAACCGGCATCCTCAACCCGGAAGGGCGGATACCGCTGCAGGATTATCTTACCAGAATGCAACTCAAAGCCCTCGACGCCCGAATCACGGCCGTTGAGACGCGGTTGCGCGCGGCGGAAGGAGGGACAGATCCGATGGCCTTGATGGCCGAACACAAAGATCTCACCCGCCAGCGCAAAGAACTGTTCGCCGGCCGGCGCGCTGAAACCGAAACAGCGCCGCGTTGACCACAAAACCCTTGTCCTTTCCCCCATTTCGTGTAGATTTCCCTGTTACGGGCCCTTAGCTCAGTTGGTTAGAGCGGCGGACTCATAATCCGTTGGTCGCAGGTTCGAGTCCTGCAGGGCCCACCAGAATACACAAGAGGGAGCCGGAATTCCATCGGCTTCCTCTTTGATCTTTGGACCCTGCTCTTAACTTGACGCGGTGTTATTCCAGGGTCAGAAATCGTCGACTTCTGCGGCCGGTGTTTCGTTGTCCGCTCGCTCCGGGCATTCGCTCACCGGAATCCTGCAAAACCCGCATTCTCCATAGCTCGGGACCTTTCTGGCCGGTTTGTTCGACGCCAACCTTCCAATTAACTCCGCAAATCGCTCGATGAATTTACCGTCAACGGCCGATGATTGGACCGGGACCTCCCGCTCTCCATAGACAACCCGCCCCTCGAATACAACCTCTTTGTATCTGGCATGAAATGCTTTCGGAACGGCGTACATATAAAGCATGACCTGTACGTGGTCCGAAGTCCTGGGTTGACCCGTTTTGATATCTGCAATCAGGCCGCGACTTCCCTTCACCGCGATCAAATCAGGCTTTCCCCCAACCGTCGCCGTCCTTCCCTTGAGGTGGAACGAATTCTGAGACTCGGTTGACACGTCAAAGCCTTTATCCTCGAGCATTTCCTGATATTTATTCCTCGCCGCCGTATGTTCGATCTGCCACGTCGTCGCATCGAAATCATCCGGCACCGCAGTCCACGTCTTTCTGTCGTGTTGGGCTTGAAACCAGCCTGCCCACTCGCATGACGCTTCTCCGGTAAGCAACTTCGTCAGCCAGGTCACCCAGACGTACGGAAGACCGTCTCTTTTTTCCGCCATCATCTTCTCGCTTTCGTGGTTCTCTATCACACTGTGCCAGATGCAACAACGCAAATTCCCCGCCAATGACATCATTCCCGAAGGTCATCAAGGAACTCGGAAGCCGGCCTGACCCCGGAAACCATCAGGTAATCACGAGCGCGGGTGCAGGCAACATACAACAGGTGTCGTTCTATGGGTAGAAATGACACAAAATCGCTACATGTCAAGCCATTCCCTATTACGAACCAGAGAGCCGGGAGCGACATAACGTCTGAGGTTGTGCGTTTGAACACCGATTAACGGGAAACCCGCCGCAATGGCAGGCGTTTAAAGCTCGGGCAAGATGTATTCTCTGCATTTCTGCCACTGTGGACGCGGCTGAAGACGATTCGGCATTATAGGGAGATTTCTCACAAATATAGGCACAGACGACCAATACGTGCACATCTTTCCACCGGAGAGCATCGAGAAATGATGGACTCTGCAACAGGACGATCAAACCTGACAAGGATTCGGACCCCCCTCGGAAGTTGGCTTTCCGCATTTATTGCCGCAATTCTGATCTCTACGCACCCCGGATGCGGAGGGGAATCGCCGATTGACGAGGCGGCGAACGAAAGTGAAGACCAATCGACCGAAGTACTGCGGTCCGAAAAGGCGCGAAAGACCTCTCTGTCCGCATCGGATGTGAAGCTGGACGACCTGGTGCGGGGAAACAGCGCATTCGCGTTCGACCTCTACGAAACGTTGAGAGAGCAGGACGGGAATCTGTTCTATTCTCCGCACAGCATCTCCGTGGCGCTGGCTATGATGTACGCCGGTGCGAGGGGCGAGACGGCGCGACAGATGGAGGAGGTCCTTCGGTTTCAACTTCCCGCGGATCAGCTGCACCCCGCGTTCAACGTCCTCGACCTCGCGCTCTCATCCCGCGGGGAAGGCAGCGGCGGTCAGGATGCCGAAAACTTCCGGCTGAACATCGCCAATGCCATCTGGGGTCAGAAGGGGTACGCGTTTCTGCCGCGCTTCCTCGACACGCTGGCCGAAAACTACGGCGCCGGAATGCGGGCGGTTGACTTCGTGGAAAATCCGGAGGCATCGCGGACGGCCATCAACGACTGGGTCGCGAAAAGGACGGAAGACACAATCCAGGACCTGATTCCCCAGGGCGTCATCGACCAACTGACGCGGCTGGTACTGACAAATGCCATTTATTTCAACGCCGCCTGGCACTACCCTTTCGACGAAAACCGGACCACGAGTGATTCGTTTCACCTCCTGAGCGGGGATCGCGTCAACGTGCCCATGATGCACCAGACGGAGGCTTTCAACTACGGGATGCACGAGACACACCAGGTCCAGTCAGTGGAAATGCTCTATGCGGGAGAGGAGGCGTCGCTGATCATCCTTCTTCCTGCCAGTGGCGAATTCGGTCAGCTCGAAGACGCGTTGAGCGCGGACCTCGTCAGTGAGATTTCGAAGCTAATGAGGCCCATCCGCCTCAGACTCTCCGTTCCGTCCTTCGAGATCAAGTCCGAATTCAGGCTGGGCGACACGCTGGCTGGAATGGGGATGCCGGACGCTTTCGACTCCGAATCGGCCGACTTTTCAGGAATGGCCGAAACGAAGGAACTCTACCTCTCGGCGGTCGTTCACAAGGCGTTTGTCAAGGTGGACGAACGGGGCACCGAGGCCGGCGCTGCAACGGGCGGCACGATCGGTGTCACCTCGTTGCCGCCGGCCTTCACGGCCGACCGGCCGTTCATCTTTCTGATCCGGGACAACGCCACGGATGCCATCCTGTTTGTCGGACGCGTGCTGGATCCGAGGTAATGAACCCTTGAAGATCCCTTAACCAGGAACTGGCGGACCCGACGCAATAAAGCCGTACGCCTGAGGGCGTACGGCTTTATTGCGTCGGGTCCTTCTTCAGACGAACAGCGTGTTTTTCAGGCAGGATCGGATTCGCGTTGAAAGAGCTGGAGGAGGACGTCATCCGGGCCGTTGAAGAAGCTCAGGCGGATATCCGTACCCTCCGCGTCGAACGGCTCCACGGCGATATCCACGCCGGCGCCCTTGAGCTCGCCGGCGCTTTCGTCGACATTGCCAACCTTGAACGAGACGTGATGGAAGCCCACGTCAGCCTGCATGGTCTTCTGCGGCATCAGCTCCAGGATCATGTCGCCAGCCTTGAGAAAGACGAAATCCTCATCGTCCTCATTCGGGAAGCGTTCGAGTTCGGTCAGGCCCAGCGTCTCCGTATAGAAGCGTACGGCGCCTTCGATATCGTCGCTGACGAGGGCGATCTTGTGAATGTTGTTGATCATTTCGTTCTCCTGCGGTTAGGAGGATCAGGATCCCATTTATTTCTCGATATCAGAATTGGCGCTCGCACGGCCTGCCAAACTCAATACAACAGTTCCCGCAGACGCGGGGTGAGCGATCCCCGCTGCGCCGGATGGTGTAGCGTCAGATCGAGGAGGTCGACGCCGTAGTTCTCTTCAAAGGCTGAGTGAATCCTCTTTTCGTGGTCTGTCATACGCTCGAGGGGCAGGTCCACCCATATCCCCTCCCTGCCGCCCGACTCTCGGACGGCCATCAACACTTCGAGATCTCTTCTGGCATTGTGCGCGCCATATTCCAGAGCCGCTCCCTGGACCACGGCATCGTGCAGGCTGCACCAGGCCTCGGCAATGGCAATGCTGTCTTCATCGGGAAGCGCATAAGCCCTGAGCGGACTCTCCCAGACAGCCTCAGGCTTTGTGCCCACGCTGGATCGATGTATCATGCTTGTCTGCCCGGTTGCCGATGCCCCGCTGACAATCGGCAACTTTCTGTCCCCCCTATAAAGGTTCAGTTCCATTCCACGAATAGCTCCGTCCGAACCAATAACCTCCCAGTAATTCTTCCGACGCGTGTTATGTTCGTATGTCCCGCGGATCGCTTCCGCCCAACGTATGATACCCCGCTCTCTCACTTCCGGAGAGTCCGGAAAAGAACCTGAAACAGCCCTCGGTTCCGATCCGAGAATCGACCGGATCGCGCTGATGCCGTGATATGATCCGGACGTATACGAAACGTAGAATTCCCGGACGTCTCCGATGAGTCCGTCCCTTACGATTTTCTGTTTCAACCTTTCGCGAGGCCATCTACGGGCGTTCTCGGAGACTTCCAGATAAACGCCGTTATCCTCCGCGGCCTTGATCATCATGTCGGCACACGGAAGCGTGTGCGCAATAGGAGTCTCGGAAAGGATGTGAATCTGGCTTTCGGCGAGCGTGCGCGCAATCGGGTGATGAAGCTCCGGCAAGGCAGCGATCAATGCGACGTCCGGCGACTCCGAATCCAGCATCGACTGAAGATCCGAATACGCCGTCGCACCCGTCTGTTCGGCGACCGCTTGTGCCTTTTCCGCGTCGATATCGCACACGCCGACCAATCTGTACCTGTCGGAAAGGACCGGCAACACGGAGAGATGCGCCCCCGATCTCCCGCCGAGACCAATAATTGCCGCATTCAGGATCGCCACTCGGCCTCTTTTCTAAAGAATTCAAACTTACATGGATGGACAGGATAAGAAAACAACAGCAGGATCGGTACGGATCAGGATCAAGAACCGAGAGCAGAGTAAAAACTGATTCAGGAAGAGTGCCGGGAGCCGGAAAAATGCTCACTTTTTCGGGGCAAAGCAATGAATCCTTACGTATCCCGGACCGCGTAAGAGAAAAAGGCACTCGAAGAGCGCCTTAGGGAGTGTAATCAGACCCGTCATGCCGGCAGGTTAACGGTCTTTTGCACCGGCTTCTCTCAATACCTCGGCGACCTCGGGCTTGTCGCGGTACTCCGCCAGCCAGACGGCGGTCTTCCCGTTTCTGGTGACCGCGTTGACATCGGCGCCCTCGTCGAGCAGCCGGCTCACAACCTCCTTGTGGCCCCCGTAGGCCGCGTAGATCAGAGGTGTCCAGCCAGACCGCGCGACAGCGTTGACATCAGCCCCCGCAGCCAGCAGGACGTGGACGACGCCCGTCAGCCCGGCATCGGACGCGAACATTAAGGGTGTCCGATGGTTCAGGTCTCTGGCATCCACGTCGGCGCCCGCCTCCAGCAGGATCTCGGTGATCGTCGAATCCTTCTTGATCGCCGCCGCCATCAACGCGGTTCTGCTATAAAGGTCATCGTTGACTTCCGCGCCTGCATCGAGCAGATGCCGCAGGACTTCAGGAACGCCCTTTTTCGCGGCTTCGATCAGCGGAGTCGTACCTGCCTTGCCTTCTTCGTTCGCGTCGGCGCCTTCGTCCAGCAGCGTCTTTACGCCCTCTTCATCTCCCTTCTTGACCATGGCGATGAGATCCGTGTCCTCCGAAGGTTTACACGCCGCGAAGATGGCCAGCAGTAACGCTATCACACCGATTCGACTCATCGCACCTTCATTCCTTAAACGCGTGTCCCGATCCCGAACCCCTTCGCGAAGACCGCACCGCGGCCTATTCACCTGACCTGGAAAAAACCAGCGTCAACGTCTGTGCCTGACCGCCCGCCTGCGCCGAAATCAGTACGGTGATCGAACTTCCACCGGACGCCACCTGACCTGACTGGGCGCCGCCACCACCGTCGGGAGTGAGACTCAGACTGGCGCCGGACCTTGCGTACCCTCCGGTCTGTGCGACCCGGATTACGTCCTCCGAACCCGCTGTAACGTAGGAGGCCACAATCGAATACCGGTTTTCCGTTAATGTCATTATCCCGGAAGCGTTGGGCGGTGATATCGCGGAACCGCCCGATGGGGTCAACCTCAACAGATCGTAGGACCCGGCCAGCGACTCGGAACTCGCGGGGTTATTTTCGTTGTCTTCACCGCCGCACGCGACGCAGACGCATATTGCCAGCAGACCCACCAAAGCGGGTTTCATAGGATGCGGTCTCCTTTTGGATTTCAAATACTGAACCCTCGAGCACGGGCGACTTACGGAGTGCTCCGGCTTCGAATTTCAATATAAACCCGGCGCGAAATGCGGGCAAGGGTTCTTTTGGAAGGCAATGGGATATACCACCCGCAATCTCTCGTGCCGTAGTCGCCCGAAGGGAACGTAAAACAGTCATTTAGGGATCTTGTTTTTCTGTTGACATTGGTAGATTTCTAAGTTATCGTTCCCGGGTCGAAGTTCCGGGAAACTGCCTCATTCAAGGAAAACGCATGGCAACGATTACCAAGGCTTCTCTGGCGCGGTACCTTTCAGACAACATCGGTCATCCCAAAACCAAAGCCTTGGAAGCCGTCGACGTGCTGTTCGAAGCCATGACGTCTTCGATCTGCAACGGCAAACGGATCGAGATACGCGGCTTTGGCTCCTGGGAAGTCAAGGAGACGAAGGAAAAGAACCAGGCGCGCAACCCCAGCACCGGCGAAACGGTCTATGTGCCCGCCCGCCGCAAAGTCATGTTCAAACCCGGCAAGATTCTGAAAAGAGTGCTGTCCCAGTCCCTTGAAGCCGAATCGTCGGACTAACAGCCCGTTGAAAAAGCCCATCCGGGCTACGGCCGGCCCTTGCGGTCGAAATACTGCGTTGCGCGCCCTCGCCGAATCGAGGGATGGGACTCGGTTGCGCGCCTTGTCTTCGACCACAATGCCTCGGCCTCGCCTGCAGAGCGACTTTATCAACGGACTGCTAGACCATCGTCCCGGAGCGGCGAAACACCGTATGCGATGGCGTTACAAGCTGAAGCAATTTCAGGAAGACGGGCCCGAAAGGATCCTGGTTGTCAGCGACTGGGACAGAACCCTGACCCGGTCCACGGCTGAAGACGGTAGTGATCAGTCCTCCTGTTCGGTCATCGCGAACAGCGGGCTTCTCGGGCCGGCGTTCACCCGACGTTACCAGGAACTGTTTGACCGATACCGAAGCATCGAACGCGCACCCGAAATATCGGAAGGCGACAAGTCGCGTCACCTGCGCCGCTGGTGGTCCCTTCAGTTCGACCTGCTTCTGGATTTCAAACTCAATAAACGGACGATCCGCCGGATTGTCCGCGAGAATCGGCCGCACCTTCGAGACGGTGCCGGCCTTTTTTTTCAGACCGTGCGCGAACGCCGGATACCGCTGATCATCCTGTCCGCAGGTATCAGGGAAATCATCGAAGCGCGACTTGCGGAAGAAGGCCAATCCACGGACAATTTCACCATCGTCGCCAACACGCTGGCTTTCGACGCCGACGGTACTGCGGTTGCGTACCGGACCCCACTGATCCACAGCCTGAATAAACACGCTCGGCGCGTGGATGTCACACCGGAGATGGCAGGACGCAGCAATCTGCTGCTCCTTGGCGACACGCTTGAGGATACGAGGATGGCTGAAAACATCAGCCACACACGACTGCTCACCTTCGCCTTCCCCGCCGACTCCGACCACCTCCAGGAATACCGTTCGGCGTATGATGTCGTGCTGGCGCCAGAGACCTCGCTGGAGCCGGTAACTGCCGTTTTGGCCGACATTTGCGCGGCTTCCCGCAACATTGGACCATAGCGGGTAGAATTACCACGGTCGGCCGGTCCAACGGAGTGCCGCGCACCCGCGTGCATCCACCGGCGTGTAGATATACGGACCGTACAGTATCCATCCTGTTGATGCGTCGACAGAACCCGGACAGGTCATGGCGCGTGGTCTGCCCGCGAAAGAAAGGAGGCGAATCATGAAGGAGATTACCACGTGGAGGGCGGCCGCCCGATAAATGCGGTCGACGTCCCTTCAGAAAGTCAAACCGGGCGCACCTTTAGGGAGCGCCCGGTTTCCTGTATTATCATTCGAGTTGCATTGGTACCTGTTTCCATGCCGACGCTCACTCGATTCTCATCGGCATCACAAGCGCTTTCCGGTCAGGATAGTCGCATGAAGTGAAAAGTAAACCCTTCATGGGATCCGTAAAGTGAATATCCAGCATACCCCCACTTTCAATTCCGGAGACAGCGTCGCTCAGGTAAGCGTGATTTACACTGGATCTGAACGGTTCAGGACTGTCTTCCAGGTTGACCTTGCCATTTATTGAGGTCGTGAACCGCCAGTACGGAACGCCGGCCCACGGGGCATCGTCATTCGATACAGGTTTACCGGCATTCTCTTTGGCGGCACGATAGCCCAGGTCCCTTGACGTGACCAGCGAGAGCGTCTGATGCTCGCTGGAAATCTGAACCTCCACTTGTGGCGAATACGTCCAGACCCCTGCAACCGGATGCCTGGGCTCAAGATGCTCCGTGATAAGGCTTGCTGCCTGCAGCAGTTCACCCGCGGATATCCGAACGAAACTGCCGCCCTTTTCCGGTATCACTGCCACATAGTTTACATAGGGTTCGTCGAGAATCGGTATTACGAGTTCGTCTTCTCCAACGGCCTTCAGAAAAGCCCGGTTTTCCCGGATCGACAGCGTAGCCCGCTCGGGATGCGGCGCCGGCAAATCGAAACCTGGCCCCAGGATTACCTGCTTCTCGAGATCCTCCGTGCCCTCGAGCGTGCGAAGCAGCAACCGCGCTCCGTCGCATCCAAGAACCCGACCGCCGGTGTCCAGGCACACACCCTGGAGTATAGGTCGCGATTCGTCCGTGCTTACAAACCGGGTTGCCCAATGGAGAGCCCGAAGGTCCTGCGCCGTAAGATCGTATGTGTTTCCTGCGGTTGTCATCTCGCTCATCTCCTTTCTGATCCGCCGCCTCGCCTTCTGCAGGCGGCTGCGAACGGTGTTGACTTCCAGTCCCAACTGATGCGCGGTTTCTCCGTACGAGCGACCCTTGAAATAATGAAGTTCGATCACCTCCCGATGCGCACCCGAAAGCCGGCGAATCGCCTCCCTGACCATCATGCGGGCCTCCCGCTCCGCCTCCGATTCGTCCGCGTGGGGCCGGGACCACTCCTTCGACAACAACTCCTCGAATCGGATCTGCACGATCCGCCGCCGGTGCCACTCTCGGGCCATGTTCTCAGCGATCCTCGAAAGCCAAGGGGAAAAACGGTTGGCATCCTGGAGCTGATCCAGGCGACGAAACGCCAGCAGGAACACCTCCTGGGCCAGGTCTTCGGCATCGTCCGGCCGGCTGACCACACGTCGGACCCTCGCGAGAACCCGTTCGGCGTAGCGCTCCACCAGGCGGCCGAACGCCTGCGTGTCGCCGGCTAACGCAAACCTTACAAGGTCTCGATCTTCATCCATCCCAAATATTCGCCTTGCTTTAGGGGCGAAACATCACGCGCGACATGAATAAAGATGCGCATCACGGCGGAAAGTATCCTGCGCATGCGAAAAAAACCGATGCCGGGCCGGGTCGCATGCAATAAATAAAAAAGCCGCCCCATAGGGGCGGCTCGCGGCGACGTATTCGCGAGAAACGAACGGAAACCCGTTACAATGCGACGGCAAGACTGCTGACCGGGCCCTTCACGCCTGCGCTGTTGACGGCACGCACCCGCATCGTGTTCAGCCCGTCGTGCAGTTGCCAGTCGAACCTCTCCTGGCAAGACTTCCACTCGTCTCGGTCCAGGCTGGACAGAAAACCCGAGAAACCCGGTGTCTGCGTTTCCAGGCTGACCCTCAACGCGGTCCCATCCTCATTCCCCACCACGGTGTACCGGGTCCGGTTCATCGACGGATAAAAATCCGATCGCCGGTTCGTGTGACGAGTGAAGTGAGGCAGCGGCGGCACCTTGTCGTCGGCCCAGTTGAGATACCCGTCCCAGGCCCAGACTTCCGTGCCCTGGCTCACCGGTAGCGGACGCGGCTGGCTGAAGACATTGCTTCGGGGTATCATACGGAAGTGGCAGAACGACCTGAACAGAAAGTGCGCCCCCTCAGTAGTAGAGAACTCGTGATTTCCTTCCCGAACCGCAATCGGCAGGTCCCGGACGAGGGCATCGAGGTCCTGCCGGAACAGGTACGGTCGATCCCAGCGTTCAACGTCCTCGAGCCTGTCCGCCAGGACCTCGTGCACCTCGAGCGTATCCAGCGGCACGCGCGTTTTGGGATCGTACCAATAGAAATCACGCGTCGCGTCCAGGTGGACCCACTTGCAATAGTCGTTCGACCAGACTTCCGCGATCTCGTGTCCGGTCATACCTTCGCTGTGGAAGTTCACGTGCCGCGCGGGATATCCTAAACTCAGGCAGGCGGCTACGAGTGCGACATTGGGATAGAGACACATCTTGTCGCGCCGCCGTTCCGGGTACCGGTTCATTACAATCGCACCGCATGGATCCCGATCGAGCATCAACCATGTAAGGACGTCCCAGGGAAAATGCCGGCACGCACCCAGAGGAACGGCATACGCCCACGCCATCAGGCGCTCGATCGCTTCGAATTCGGTCTGCGCCCCTGCGACGACGGCATCCAGTTCGAACCGCTCGCGAAGTTGTATCAATGTGTCATGCCGGTAGTCCTCATCCGCGATCCAGTGCGAAGACCGCCGGATGGCCGCGTTTTCCGAACTGACGACCCGGGGCGGCCCGACTCCCTCCGGCCGGACGTCGGCAAGGACCCGCAACGCCTTCAAAACGGGCGTGTACGACGGGTCCGACGTCTGTAACCGCATCCGCCACTGGACGTAACGTCCCAGGATGTACGTTACCGACGACCCGCGTTCACACGATTGCCAGTCGCTCCAGACCGCCTCATTCACCACCGGATGCCTTCCCGTCCTCACGTCACATTGGACGCAGGTACCGGCGGGCAGGTCGACGTCCCAATCCAGACGCAATCCACGAATGGCGTGCCGCCGTTTAACCTCCCCTTCACCCGCGGCATCGATGACCGGCGACACGGCAAGTCCGGTTTCACGGTACCCGTCCAGGACCAGCCGGATTACATATTCGCCGCGTTCGGACGCCCACTCTCCGTTTCGGCGCGAATGGCTCGAAGCCGGCAGCACGACCGGATCCGGCATCCCCTTTGCGTAATCCCGGTAGTCCGCCACCGTCAGACTCCACCCCACCCCTCCGCCGGCGACATCGAAAACCAGTTGGTTTTCGCCATGATGAAGGCAACCGTCGGGCAGTCCCACGTAATACCATCGGCTCCAGCTCCAGGCGCCCTGGTCTGGCGCCAACTCCCAATATTGTTTCGCGTCGGGCGTAGCCGCGGGTGATGGCGGGCGCAGCACCTCCCTCCCGTTGACGTTGATTCGAAGCGTGGCAGAATGACCTCTCCGCTCCCGTGCGATAAAGGCCACCTGCGCCGGCCCGGACGGTCTTTGCCGAAGCGTCAGTACTTTTTTCAACGCCAGGCTGCCGGATATCTCAATAAACGGTTCCTCGTCCAGGTCGTCCGACCTTCCGGCGCCGGGGCTGTCGTTCTCGACCACCGAACCCCTGAACAGGTGGATACCGGCATCGTCTTTCCCCATCCATAGATCGGCGACGTCCGCCGTACGGTAGATCTCCTGTGCGGGATAGAGGCTCTGTATCTGTTTGAGATCCGCTTCGGGCATTCTCCGATCCCGTTCGGTTTCCTGTGCGTACCGCCCCGTCAGTGCCGCGGTGATTGCCGCCTATTTCAGGTAAGCCGTCTCCACTTTTTCAAGGGCGGCAACGATGTCGGCCACCTCCTGCTCTCCGTAGTTCTCATGGATCGGCATCGTAAAGTGGCTCTCCGCGGCCTCGACCGCGTTGGGACACGGGAAGGTGGCGTTGCGGTCGCCCCCGTAGTCGGGAAGTCCCCACGGATAGTCGCTGTTACCGAAAACCCTGCGTTCCCTGAACCACGCCGACTCGGACGGGATATGCCGGTAGGACACGGACGCCGACAGGCCTTCGGCCACCAGCGCCCTGACGAATCCTGCCTTGTCCATGCTCAGTTTCGACGTATCCAGGTGAAAGCGCAGGAACCAGTATACACATTCGGTACGCGTCACCTGCCTGCCCATGGATACGGCATTCAGATGGTCGATACCGTCCCGTATCGCGTCCCCCGCCGTTCGACGGTTATCCGCGATCTCACCCAGGCGGCGCAGCTGGACCCTGCCGATCGCCGCGGCCAGGTCGTTCCCGTTCATATTCAGGCTCGCTCTCGTGTTGGACAGGCCGCTCCCTTCGAGATTGAAGGGCTTCCCCCGATCGGAGAATCGCTTCACCCGCCAGTAGAGATCGTGATCTTTCACAAAGACCACGCCGCCCTGGGAGCCCGTGGCGTGATGCTTGCCGCTCATCGTAGAGAATGTCCCCATCGCCCCCATACTGCCCACGAGCCGCCCCCTGTACCTGGCGCCGTGCGCCTGCGCGCAATCCTCGATCACCGGCAAGCCGCGCGACCCGGCCAACTCCAGAATCGGGTCCATGTCCGCCGGTTCCCCGGCGATATGCGCAACGATGATCGCACGCGTATGTTCGGTCAGCACGGCTTCGATCTGTTCCGCTCCGGCGTTGAACGTGCCGGGGTCCGCGTCCGCCACGACAGGTACCAGATTCAGGAGCGCCACGGGCATCACCCCACCCGGATCGGTGATCGGCGGCACCACGACCTCGCCGGGCACCTCCAGTTCGAGGGCGCCGAGCCCCGAGTAGAGAGACGTCGTGCCCGAATTCACGAGGTCGGCGTATCCGCCGCCCATGAAATCCGCAAAGTCCCGTTCGTACGCGCGTTCCTCGGGCCCATCGTACCCGAACGCGTTACCCGTCCGGATACTTTCGTCGAAGAGCGCCATCACGGCCTGCTTCTCCTCTTCTCCAAAAAGACGCCGCGCGGGCATGGGCGCTTTACGAACCTTCTCACCGCCATCGATCGCCAGCATACTCCTGCCTCCTGAGGTTTATTGGGAAATGGGGCCTGCAAAGGCTGTCCACAACGATTCGATATCCATTCCCATCGCCCGTATTTCCGGAAAACAGCGATAAACCATTCTCGTTCGCGTCACCATCTCCGCGCCCGCCGCGAGGTCCCCGCCATAGCACCAGTCGTGCGCGGTGTCCCAACCGTGGTACTGTCCGGTCAGATAGGTCGTGTGGACGGGGTCGCAGAGGAAAACCAGCGTAAACCCGTTGGACGAGTTCCTGGCGGCCAGGATGGGCAGACTGAAGTCCCTTTCCTCCAGGTCCCGATGCAGGGCCCGGTCCCGCTCACCGTATCGCCCGTCCTGAATCATCTCGCGGGACAGGTCGTTTCTGGCGACGCCGAACGTCCTGTTGATCACCGCCCGGTTGTCCAACCGGGTCCAGGACCGGGTCCCCCCGGCATTCGCTATCGGCACCCAGGTCTCGTCGAAGATCTCGGCAATGTACGAGGCGAAGAAAATCTCGAAGCGCCGGATATCCACCGACGGCCGTATCGTCGTATTCAGATCCACCGCATCTCCGAACGGCCGATAGTGGAGATCCAATTCCATTCCGAAATCCGGCTCCGGCGGGAATCGGATCGTGACGCCGTCGTGCTTCAACTCGTGGGCCACTTCCCTCGCCATGGTGAGTCGCCGCGGGTACATCACCATCCCCGATCCCGGCCTGAGATAATACTCGGCATTCAAAAACGCCTTGTTGTGCCGAACCACGCCTGCCATGTAGCCCCGGTGCATCAGCCCGCAGATACCGTGGTAGTTCGTAAAGGGTTGGATGCCGCCCATGATTTCACCGGTATCGAACTCGTAACACTGAGACAGGCCGCTCCATGCAATCTGCACAACCACCCTCCGAAAACGTCCGGCAGACTCATATGTATGGCGGCGCCGGCGATCGGATTGCGCTTTTGTGCGCCTGCCGACCGCAAGATAATATCCTGGGAGGTCAATGCAACCGGATTCCGGACACGAAAAAAGCGCGAGAATTGAATTCTCGCGCCAGTTGGGCATTGAAACCTTTCGAATCCTGCCCAGACGATGCAGGCGGAATCAGGTGCCGTGAGCTCACTCTTGCGTTTTTGCCGTATCCGCCACTGAATCCAGATTCAGCTTCAGCGGACCCGAGGTATCGCGCTTCGCGTCGATCAGAACCGGAGACGCCGGCGGCGCACTGGAATGGGCATCCGCGCCCACGTCGATATCCGGACCCGTCGTGTCCGCCGCTGCCGGTTCCGGCTTCGCTCCCCAGAAGTCGGGCGTCGCATTCAGATAGTACGTAATGTTATTGTTGGTCAGATATACCGCCTTGTCAGACCCGATCCGCACATAATTCTTGCTCCAGTCCCGCCTGGACTGGCCGAACACGAATGCGGCAAGCTCCTCGCCACCCGCATTCCTCACGGACAACCGGGTCCCGGCTGAATCGTCAACCGAATATACGCTCCACCGGTCCGCGCTCCGCGTCATCAGGGTTGTGCGCTCAACCTTCAGGACCCTGTCGAACAGATTGTCAATCGGCGCCTCCCGAACCTCCAGGGTATCGTGGCCCACGAGCCGCCACACGTCGCCGTCGAGTCGCAGTTCGACGCGCTCGCCCCCCCGTTCGATCGCAACCTGCTGAACGTCGTCCCGGCTGCCCGCGTAAATCGGCACGCCGGAAGCCGTATGTTTCGTCTTGGAAAACTGAACGTACGCCACGCCGGCGGCCAGCGCCAGTATTACAATCAGCCACAGTTTTGCCCGTTTAGCCATATTGCTCCTCCAACGTCCTTGCACGCCCGGCTTCCCGTCGCCACCTCAGCAGTCCGTACGCAACGATCAGGACCGGCGGCAGCAATACGTTCAGCCATTTCCAACGCGCCTTCTCGGCGTCGTCGAGTTCCGCGAGAGGGCGGGTCGTAATCTCACGGGATCGGAGCGCCACCAGATCGCTGTCCCCCATCAGGAAATCGGCGACATTCGCAATAAAGACGAAATTCTCCGGAAAGGTTCCTCCCGACTCGTCTTCGAACAGACCGGAATCACCTACCAGCACGACCTGGCTCATCCCCCGCGGGCCCTCCCGCCGCGCCAGCGCTCCAACCACCTTTCCCGGTTGATTCAACGTGTTGAAGAACGGATTCTCCAGGGGCCGCAGATTGAAGAATCCGGTCATCACGCCGGACCGGTCGGACGTATACATCAACGGCGTCGTTTGCGCGGCGGTCGAGGTCGAATCCGCGAGCGCGATCTCGCTGCTGAAGAGCAGGCGCACCTGCTCGAGCCCGTCCACCGTCAGATGCTCGCCGAAGCGGTGCACCACCGGGAAGAATGGATACTGAATCTGGGAGCTCATTTGTAGAAATCCGTGGCGCTGGCTGATCGTGATCGCGCTGCACCGCTGGTCCAGCACCAGGTTTTCCTTCACCTGCAGGCCCGTCGACTCCAGAAAGTCGAACAGATTCGACTTTACAGGTGTGCCGCGTTGACCGTTCAGGTCGCCGGTGACCCGCCCCTGGCCGATGAACAGATTGCCCCCGCGGTCCGCGAACGCCTGGAGATTCGCAAGCTCATCCTCGCTCAACGAATCCGTCACCCCGCTGATCATCAGCAGGCCGATGTCATCGGGCACCGGTGAGGCCAGTCTGATGTTCCGGACGAGGTACGACTGCTGGAGCACGGCGGATATGTTCCGCACCCGGGGCGGCTCGGAACCGATGATCGCAAACGCCAACGCCTGTTTCTCCGTATCGATCAGCTTCTTGATCTGGGTGGTGATCTCGTACTCGAGGCCGGTTGTGGTCTCAATGACCGGGATCACTTCCCGTCCGTCACCGTATATAAACACCATTCCCATATAGACCCGTTTTACTTCCATCTTATCACTTTCAATCACCTGGAGGGGCACGGGCTGAATCCCGTATTTCCGTGCTTCGTCGGCCAGCGCCTGGTCGTCTTCGGGCCTGAAGAACTCGAAACGCACGCGGCCTCCGCCGAATGCCTCGTATTCTTCCAGGATGTCCTGCAGGTAACGCCGGTTGTTGCCGTACTGAGCCGGCAGGTTGTCCGTAAAGTAGACCTTCATCGTCAACAGATCTTCGACCTGCGCCACCACGCGTTTGCTGGAATCGGAAAGTGAATAGATCCCGTTCGCGGTCAGGTCCAGACGAAAGAACAGGTCCCTGGACACGAAGTTGAGCGCCCCGACGATGACAACCGCAAGAAGCAGATAGATGGTGAACGATCGCCTATTGTGAACCGCAAACATCGACTACCTCCACTTTCTCATCTCCAGAACCCGAAGGGTGAGCGCCAGAAACAACCAGATCATCCCGGCGAAATAGACGAGATTCCTGGAATCCACAACGCCCCGTGCGATATTCGACAGATGAAAGTCCACACTGATGAATTGCGCAATTGTCGCCAGCCCGGCCGGTATGAACAACAGCAGCTTGTCGAGCAGGAAGAACACCATGATGATTGAAATTGCGATGATCAGCGAAATCACCTGGTTTTCCGCCAGACTGCTTGCAAACGTACCAACGGCCGCGTAAAATGCGCCCACGAGTACAAGGCCCACGTAACCGGTAATCACCGCGCCGACGTCGACGTGCGTGCCAACAGCCAGGAGCGTGAGGAAATGTACCAGCGTAAACAGCAGCCCCACAACGATCAGACTCACCGATGCCAGGTATTTGCCCGTGACGAATTCTATGTCCTGGATCGGCATGGTTGACAGGACTTCCATCGTGCCCAGATTCTTTTCCTTCGCGATCAGTCCCATGGAGATGGCCGGGACGAAGAACAGGAACACCAGCGGCACGATGTTGAAGAGCGCGCGCATATCGGACTGTCCGATAAGGAAGAACGTGCTTGTGAAGAAGTACCCGCTCAACACCGCGAAAATGACCAGAAAGATGTAGGCCATGGGACTGTTGAAATAGGAGCGGATTTCCTTCAGATAGATCGCCTTCGTATTATGCATTGGACGCCCCCTCTCCCGTGAGATTCCTGAATACGTCCTCAAGCTGAACTCGGGCCTGGCTCATTTCAAGAATCACCCATCCGTGGTCTCTGGCATAATGGAAAATACGTTCCCTGGGATCCGTGTCGCGGTCGTATTCCAGAACGAGCGTCTGAGATCCATTGTTCTCGGCCACGCCTGAAAGCGCGACCCCCTGCAGCTGTTCGGGCAGCCCCTGAACGCTCTCCTCTTGCGCGTCTTTGACCTCAAGCGTCAACTGCGTCTGTCCCCTGAAGCTGGACATCAGTTCCTCGCGAAGACCGTCCGCCACGATTTCCCCGTTGTGAATGATGATGATCCGGTCCACGGTCGCTTCGATTTCCTGCAGGATGTGGCTTGACATGATCAACGTCTTCTCGCGCCCGAGCGAACGAATCAACTCGCGGATTTCCACAATCTGGTTGGGATCCAGCCCGGTCACGGGTTCATCCAGAATCAGGATATCCGGATCGTGAAGCATCGCCGTTGCCAGGCCGATTCGCTGCTTGTATCCCTTTGAGCATTCCTGCACGGCCCTGTGAACAACGCCCGCAAGCCCACATTGCTCGACGACGCGCTCCAGCGCCTGCCGGAACGTCCGGCCTTCCATGCGCCGGATCGTTGCAATGAACGAAAGCAGGTCATAGACGATCATCTCACCGTAGAGCGGATTCAACTCAGGCAGGTATCCCACGCGTCTGCGGATCTCCAGTGAATCGTCCACGATGTTCATGTCGTCCACGAAAACGTTGCCGGCGGTTGCCGACAGATACCCCGTCATCACCTTCAGCGTCGTTGACTTGCCCGCCCCGTTCTCACCCAGGAACCCCAGAATCTCGCCATCGTTGACCTGGAAACTGATGTCCCGAACGGCCCGGACCTCACCGTAGTTCTTGACTAGGTTCTCCACCCGGATCATGTACGGTCCTCCTTCAACCCATGGTAGCGGAAAACACCCGGCGCACTTGAATTCGACCGGAAAATTAATATAAAAAGTCGAATCGTGTCAAGCCCCCGAACAGAAAAACGCGCCGGTGCGGGTCCGCTGCGCCTCAAACGGCAGGTCCGGCGCCCATACTTCACGTTCCCTTAAGCGAAAGCGTGACGACGCATTTATAAGGTTACTTGATTTTCCTTGACACGCCTTTACAAATCCTGTAATATTCGTATTTTAGAAGCTGTCTTAAAATTCCCAGCGGACTTCGCGCGGCTGCAAAAGCGCTGGCCGGCGTTGTTCAAATCCACCCAAGAGTGGCGAGGGGCGCGCAGCCACGATACATTGGATATGGGCGGATTCTCCCGCCTTGACCGCCACTTTTTCGCTCGCGCTCGGGAACTCACCGGTAATTTTAAAACAGCTTCTTAAGATCAGGATGGTCGGATCCAAATGGAGAGTGCGACGATGATTCCCTACACCCCAACATGCGCACCAGTGTCCTCAGGCGCTTGGCCCTTCCCTGCACCGCGTCCTTCCACGGCGCACGCCGTCGCACGTCCGCGAATTCTTGTTCTCCCCGCATCCTCAAGCCTCTTACTGTCCGCCATCCTTCCGGACAATTGAACGCATTCAAGAGGCTCTCTTCCACGTCGAATCCCCTGAAAATTCAGTAAACGCCGGTCCCGGAACGAGCCTCTCGGGCAATCGCCAGGTTACTGCCCTGTCATATACCGGCCAAAGAGGACCTTAATATGCCGACAAGACACACCATTTCCGCGTTGGTCGAGAACCACTTCGGCGTTCTCTGCCGTATCTCAGGCTTGTTTTCCAGCCGAGGATTCAACATCGACAGCCTTTCCGTTGGAGAAACCGAAGATCCAACCATTTCCCGAATGACCATTGTCGTGAGAGGTGACGACCGCGTGCTGGAGCAGGTGGTCAAGCAGCTGAATCGACTTGTGGACGTCATCAGGGTCATCGACATCACGCAGGGTGAATTCGTCGAGCGCGAACTTGCGCTCATCAACGTAAAGACCCGCATCGATACACGTTCCGAGATCATTCAGATCGCGGAGATATTCAGGGCGGGCGTCGTGGATGTCAGTACGAACTCGATGACGATTGAAGTCACGGGAAAAGAAGACAAAATCGCGGCGATGATCAACATGCTTAAGGATTACGGTATCAACGAAATCGCAAGGACGGGCACGGTTGCGCTTCTGCGCGACTCCCAGTTGAAGCAGGATGCCGGAGGCGGGGAATAGCAGGACGCACCGCACGCAGGAGGCGACAGAACACCATGGACAATCGAGACCGCGTCTTCATATTCGACACCACGTTGCGCGACGCCGAACAGACGCCCGGCGCGAAACTCTCCGTTCGGGAGAAGATCGAAATCGCCCAGCAGCTCGGCAAGCTGAAAGTCGACGTCATCGAAGCCGGCTTCCCCATCTCGTCGGACGAGGACTTCGAGGCGGTCCGGCGAATCGGACAGGAGGTCGAAGGACCGACCGTTTGCGGTCTTGCCAGAGCCGTAATGAAGGACATCGACCGGGCCGGCGAAGCGCTCAGCGGCGCCGTCAGACCCAGAATCCACACCTTTATCGGCACCTCGCCCAACCACATCGCCATGATCGGCAAGTCCCCCGACGAAGTGCTCGGAATGGCCGTGGATGCCGTCAAGAGGGCCCGTGCGTATGTCGATGACGTGGAATTTTCTCCAATGGACGCCGCCCGTACCGAACCCGATTATCTCTATGCCGTCATCGAGGCATCAATCGATGCCGGCGCCTCCACGGTCAACATTCCCGATACCGTGGGCTACGCTGTGCCCGAACAATTCGGCGGCCTGATTCGCAATATCCGCGACAACGTCCCGAATATCAACCGGGCCGTAATCAGCGTTCATTGTCACGACGACCTCGGCATGGCGGTCATCAACAGCCTTACAGCCATCCTAAACGGCGCCCGGCAGGCGGAATGTACTGTCAACGGTCTGGGCGAACGCGCCGGAAACGCCTCGCTGGAGGAGATCGTGATGGCAATCCGTACGCGGGGCGACTATTACGAACTCTATACGAAAATAGATTCAAAGGAAATCTGCCCGACGAGCCGGCTCGTCAGCCGCCTGATGGGAATACCCGTCGCCCCGAACAAAGCCATCGTGGGCGCCAACGCCTTCGCCCACAGTTCAGGGATACACCAGGACGGCGTCCTCAAGAACCGGGCGAATTTTGAGATCATCGACCCGAAAGACGTGGGTCTGGAAGCCACCAGCATCGTACTCACGGCAAGATCGGGGCGGCACGCCCTTCGGCACCGGCTGGAAGAACTGGGATATCACCTGGACCAGAATGACCTGAACAAGGCATACGAGCGATTCCTGAAAGTGGCGGACAAGAAGAAGGAAGTGTACGACGAAGACCTGATGGCCATCGTCGAGGACGAGATTCGGGACATACCGGAGAAATTCCAACTGCTATACATGCACACCACGAGCGGCACCGGAACCATTCCGTCGGCCACCGTGAGGATCAGCATCGACGGCGAAAGCGAAATCCAGGAGTCCGCGTGGGGCGACGGTCCGGTCGACGCCACGTACAAGGCCATCGGGAAGGCCACCTCGACGAACGTCCAGGTCGACGAATACCACATCCGATCCGTCACGCACGGCGCCGAAGCAATGGGTGAAGTGACCGTCAAGGTCAGCCGGAAGGGTGACGGCGCCACCGGAAGGGGCGCGTCCACGGACATCATCCAGGCCAGTGCGAAAGCGTACATCGATGCCCTGAACCATCTGGCCCTGCGCGCGGGCGTACGGCGGCATCGAACAGAAGCGGTGTAGCACCACGCATTCGGACGAACCGACGCCGATTCCGGCGCCTGAAACGCAAGTCACGGAGGTGGACATCACCCATGGGCAAGAGTCTGTTTTACAAGGTGTGGGACGCCCACGCCGTTCGCGAACTTCCGTCTGGGCAGACCCAACTGTTTATCGGCCTGCATCTCATTCATGAAGTAACCAGCCCCCAGGCGTTTCAGATGATGCGCGAACGCGGCCTCAAGGTCGCATATCCGGAACGCACCTATGCCACGGTAGACCATATCGTCCCCACCGATATACGCACCCGTCCACTGATGGACGCCATGGCCGAGGAGATGCTCGGCGCAATCGAGGAAAACACGCGGGAGTTCGATATCCCGCTATTCAACCTTCACGATGACCGCCAGGGCATCGTTCATATCATCGGACCGGAACTCGGACTCACGCAGCCGGGCATGACCATCGCCTGCGGTGACAGTCATACGTCGACACACGGGGCGTTCGGCGCCATCGCCTTCGGCATCGGGACGTCCCAGGTACGCGACGTTCTGGCAACGCAGTGCCTGGCCCTGCACCCGCTCAAGGTCCGGCGCATCGAGGTGACCGGCAGCCTCTCCAGGGGCGTTTTCGCAAAGGACGTCATCCTCAACATCATCCGTCGTCTCGGCGTCAAGGGCGGCGTCGGCTACGCGTATGAATACGCCGGGCCTGTCGTCGACCGATTGAGTATGGAAGAACGCATGTCCATCTGCAACATGTCCATCGAAGGCGGAGCGCGCGCGGGATACGTCAATCCGGACCAGACCACGTTCGACTATCTCAGGGGCCGGGCGTACTCGCCCTCCGGCGGCGGATTCGAACGGGCCGTAGACTGGTGGAAGTCCATGGCCTCGGACTCCAACGCCCACTACGACGACGTTTTCGAGCTGGACGGGTCCGCGCTCGAGCCGACCGTCACGTGGGGCATCACCCCCGGGCAGGGCGTCTATGTATCCGAAAAGATCCCGGCCCTGCGCGATCTGCGCGAAGACGAACGGGATGTCGCCGCCGAAGCCTACGAATACATGGATCTGGACGCCGGAAGCCCGATCGCCGGAACGCCCATTGACGTCGCGTTCATCGGGTCATGCACCAACGGCCGGATTTCCGACCTCCGGGAGGCCGCCGGCATCGCCAAGGGAAACCGGGTGTCGGGCAGCGTCAAGGCCCTGGTGGTACCCGGCTCCTCGGCGGTACGCAAAGACGCGGAAGCCGAAGGCCTGCATGAAATCTTCCGCGAAGCAGGGTTCGAGTGGAGAGACGCCGGCTGTTCCATGTGCCTGGCCATGAACCCGGACAAGCTGCAGCACCGACAGATATGCGCTTCCTCCAGCAACCGGAACTTCAAGGGCCGCCAGGGCAGTCCGACCGGCCGCACCCTTCTGATGAGTCCCGCGATGGTCGCGGCTGCGGCCGTTTCAGGTGAAGTGACGGACGTGCGCGCCATGCTCAGGTGAAAGGACCAGTAGATGAACGGTGCATCTTCCTCAGTGACCCGCGCGGAAGGTCGGGGTATTCCGTTGCGGGGCAACGACATAGATACAGACCGCATCATCCCCGCGAGGTACCTGCGCAACATCACTTTCGAGGGCCTCGGGGAATTCGCCTTCGAAGACGACCGGAAGTCTACACAGCACCCCTTCGACGACGACCGGTACCGTGGGGCGTCCATTCTGGTGGTGAACGCCAACTTCGGATGCGGTTCTTCCCGGGAGCACGCGCCGCAGGCGATTATGCGGCGGGGCATTGGAGCAATCGTCGGCGAATCGTTTGCGGAAATATTCCAGGGCAATTGCACGGCAATGGGACTTCCCTGCGTCACCGCGGCGGCGGGGAGCATTCAGACACTGATGGATGCCGTCGAATCCGATCCGGAGCGCGAGATAACCGTCGACCTGGAAGCAAGGACCCTGTCATGCGGCGAACTCGCGTTTGACGTCCGGATCCCCGACGGCGACCGCATTCAACTTCTGGAAGGGACGTGGGACGCCACCGGGATGCTTCTTGAAGGCCGTGAAAGCGTCCGTTCCGTCGCACGAAGACTCCCGTATATCTCAGGATTCTAAACCATTGGAGGAAGCCTTTGTCCTACAAGATCGCAGTCATCCCCGGTGACGGCACGGGTCCGGAAGTTGTGGTGGAAGGCCTGAAGTGCATAGACGCCACCGCCCGGAAATGCGGTTTCGACTTTGAGACCGAGACCTTCGACTTTGGTGGCGAGCGATATCTCAGAACCGGTGAAACCCTGCCCGACTCCGCCCTTGAAGCGCTGCGTGGCTTCGACGCCATCTACCTTGGCGCCATAGGTCATCCGGACGTCCGGCCCGGGATCCTTGAGAAGGGTATTCTCCTCAGAACACGCTTTGAGCTGGATCAGTATATCAACCTGCGTCCGGTCAAGCTCTACCCCAACGTGGACTGCCCTTTAAAGGACAAGGGACCCGCCGACGTCGATTTTGTCGTCGTGCGCGAAAACACCGAGGGCCTTTATTCCGGCGCGGGGGGATTCCTCAAGAAGGGTACCCCAGACGAAGTCGCCGTCCAGGAATCCGTCAACACCCGAAAGGGCGTGGAGCGCTGCCTCAGGTACGCCTTCGAATACACGCGAAGACTCAGTCGAGCCAACACCCTCACCCTTTGCGGCAAGACCAACGTGCTCACCTACGCCTTCGACCTGTGGGAGCGTACGTTCAACGAAATCGGTGATGCCGAGTATTCCGACGTCAAACGGGACTACGCCCACGTTGATGCCATCACGATGTGGATGGTAAAGAACCCGGAGTGGTTCGACGTTATCGTCACCGATAACATGTTCGGCGACATCATCACCGACCTGGGCGCCATGATTCAGGGCGGCATGGGTGTTGCGGCGGGCGGCAACATCAACCCCGAGGGCGTTTCCATGTTCGAACCCATCGGCGGATCGGCGCCCAAGTACACCGGTATGGGCGTCATCAATCCCGTCGCGGGCATCGCCGCCGCACAGATGATGCTCGACGTCCTGGGCGAGACCGAAAGCGCTGTCATCCTGGAAAACGCCATCATCCAGGTCGTCGGCACGAAACTCAAAGGCATGGGCGCAGGAGAAATGGGCTTCAACACCTCCGAAGTAGGCGATCTCATCGCCAACGAGGTCGCGCGCGCGTAGCCGGGGAAACACAGGATGACACACCTGAATTCTTCAGAAGGGAAGTGGAATCGACCGGGCGGCTCCGACCGCCCGGGCCGCATTGGAACGGCGGTCTGCTGAATACGTGGACGCGGCCGTCAAGCCGATCGGGCGCGTCTGTTCCGGATTCACCGAATCTCCGACCCAATGCACAAGGAGCTTCTGATGTCCAACCAGGTTCAGATATACGATTCCACACTCAGAGACGGCGCGCAAGCCGAAGGGATCGCGTTCTCGCTGGATGACAAGCTCACGATCGCGCAGCGACTGGATGTCCTCGGCGTCCACTACATCGAGGGCGGATGGCCGAATCCCACCAATCCGAAGGACATGGAGTTTTTCAATCGCGTTCGCGAACTCCCGCTGAAGAACGCGAAGGTAACCGCCTTCGGCAGTACACGCCGGGCGAACAATCATCCGGAGGACGATGCCATCCTCAATACGCTGCTGCAAGCGGGCACCGGCGTGGTCACGCTCTTCGGCAAGTCATGGGAACTGCACGTCACCCACGTCCTTCGGACCACTCGTGACGAGAACCTGAGGCTCATCCGGGACTCGGTCGCGTTCATTGCATCAAACGGACGGGAGGTCGTCTACGACGCGGAACATTTCTTCGACGGGTACAGGGCCGATCCTCAATACGCCATCGCCACGCTCCTGGCGGCGCAGGAGGGCGGCGCCGGCGTTCTGGTCCTCTGCGACACGAACGGCGGCACCCTGCCTTCGGAACTCGGGAAGATCATCGAAGACGTAAAGACAAAAATCACTGCGCCTTTCGGGATCCACACCCATAACGACGCCGGCGTCGGCGTCGCCAACGCGCTCGTGGCCGTCGAAATGGGCGCCATTCAGGTACAGGGTACGTTCAACGGATACGGGGAGCGCTGCGGCAACGCGAATCTCTGTTCGATCATCCCGAGCCTCGAACTGAAACTCGACAAATCCAGTATCGGCCCGGAAAGACTCGCGGGACTCATGGACTTCTCCCGTTTTCTCAGCGAAGTCGCTAACGTCCATCACGATCACCGGCAGCCTTATGTGGGGGAGAGCGCGTTTGCGCACAAGGGCGGTGTACATATCGACGCCATGGTCAAACAGCCGGCGACGTACGAACACTGCCGGCCCGAACAGGTGGGCAACGAGCGTCGCTTTCTGCTGTCGGAGCAATCCGGAGGCGCCACCATCGCCGCCAAGCTGAACCATATCCTTCCCGGACTCGACAAGAGACATCCCGCGCTTCAGCGCCTTCTCCGCCAGATCAAGCAACTCGAACACGAGGGATACGTCTTCGAAGCGGCGGAAGCGTCCTTCGAAATCCTGGCCCGAAAAGCGCTCGGCGGCATTTCCGACCCGTTCCAACTCATCGGATTCCGCACAATCAACCGGAAGTCGGCTGAAGGAACGGAAGTTGAGGCAATCGTCAAGGTCGAGGTCGACGGCCATGTCTATCACACCGTGGCCGATGGCGACGGGCCCGTAAACGCGCTTGACGCGGCGCTCAGGCAGGGTCTTGAACCCGTGTACCCTATCCTCAAGGACGTCCATCTCGAAGACTACAAGGTGCGCGTCCTTTCCACCCAGGACGGCACCGCCGCAAGGGTACGCGTGCTCATTGAGTCGTCCGACAGTCATCGGGTGTGGAATACGATCGGCGTATCCGAGAACATCATTGAAGCCAGCTGGATCGCTCTGGTGGACAGCCTTACCTACAAGCTGCTCAGGGAGGGCTATCTGACCGCCAGCGAACAGATTCGTCAGGAAGCGCTCGCATAACGTCCCCTTGACCCGGGCCGAACGGGGTCGGCTCTGTTTTCAGGTTTCGCAAATGAAAATCACGTCACGCAGAATCGAACGCCTTCCGCCGTATGTATTTGCCGACGTCAACGCGCACAAGATGCGCCTGCGCCGGCAGGGTATGGACATTATCGATCTGGGGATGGGAAACCCGGACCAGCCGACCCCTGCGCATATTGTAGACAAACTCGTCGAAGTTGCCGGTGATCCGAAGACCCACCGCTATGGACCCTCGCAGGGCATCGCCGCGTTGCGTGCGGCCATCTGCAGACATTACAGGCGTCGCTTCGGCGTCGACCTGGACCCCGACACGGAAGCCCTCGCCACCATAGGTTCGAAGGAGGGACTCGCTCACATCTGCCTGGCGCTTCTGGACCCCGGCGATCTCGCAATCGTGCCGAACCCCGCGTACCCGCTGCATCTCTACGGCGTCGCCATTGCGAACGGCAATGTGCTGAGTCTGCCGCTAAGGCCGGAAAAGGAGTTCATTCCCGAGATTCAGATGGTGGCGAGAGAGCTGTGGCCAAAGCCGAAGATGATGATCTTCAACTTCCCAAACAACCCCACCACCGCGACGGTAGACCCTGCTTTCTTTGAAGAAATCGTGGACTTCGCCCGCCGGCAGGAAATCGTCATCATCCACGACATGGCGTATTCCGACATCGTTTTCGACGGCTACGAGGCGCCCAGCCTGCTCCAGGTCAAAGGGGCCAGGGAAGTGGGCGTGGAATTCTACACGATGTCCAAGACCTACAACATGGCGGGCTGGCGGGTCGGTTTCTGCCTCGGCAACCCGGAAGTCATCGAAGCCTTGAAAACCATCAAGCACTACTACGACTACGGTATTTTTACGCCCATCCAGGTCGCCGCCATCGCCGCTCTGGACGGTCCTCAGGACTGTGTCGCCCAGGCCGCCGATATCTATCGATCCAGGCGCGATGTTCTGGTGGAGGGACTCAACCGGATCGGCTGGCCTGTTTTCAAACCCAAAGCGTCCATGTTCATCTGGACTCAGATTCCCGAAAAATACCGCTACCTCGGCTCGATGAGGTTTTCGCTGAAAATGATGGAGGAAGCGGAAGTCGCCGTTTCCCCCGGGATCGGTTTCGGCGACATGGGCGAGGGCTACGTGCGAATCTCCCTCATCGAAAACGAGCACCGTATCCGACAGGCCGTGCGGAACATCAAGCGGGCATTCTTCTGAAAGGACCGGCTTTGAAAGTCACCGAAGGCCGTTGCATCCGCCCCGAAGGGTTTCGCGCTGCCGGCGTGGCGTGCGGACTGAAGCCGGACGGCAGGGACCTGGCGCTCATCGCGTCCGACAGACCGGCGGCAGCGGCAGGCGTGTTTACCACCAACCGGGTACAGGCGGCGCCGATTCAGGTGAACAGGGAACACCTGGCGGACAATACCGCCCAGGCCATCGTCATCAACAGCAGGAACGCCAATGCCTGCACGGGCGAACGGGGACTGGCCGATGCCCGGCAGACGGCCCGCGAGGTGGCTCGTGAACTCAGCGTTGCGCCGGAAAACGTACTTGTCAACTCCACGGGCGTTATCGGCGTACCCCTTCCAATGGACAGGATCCGGTCCGGCATCCCCGTGGCGGTCCGGGACCTTCGCGACGATGGCTGGGCGGACGCCTCCGCCGCCATTATGACCACCGATACGGTGCCGAAGATGGCATCGGTCCGTATCCGCGTGGACCGGCGCGAATTCACCGTCTGCGGCATCGCGAAGGGTGCGGGCATGATCGCTCCGCACATGGCCACCATGCTCGGATTCGTCGCCACGGACGCAGGAATGGATCCGCACCGGTTGGACACATGCCTTCGAGAGGCCGTGGACCGGTCATTCAACTGCATTACGGTGGACGGCGACATGAGTACGAACGACACGGTTCTCCTGCTGGCCAACGGCGCCGCTGGCGAACGCCCGCTTTCCCGCGGCGAAATCGCGTCATTTCAGACAGGTCTGAACGCGGTCTGCGTCAGTCTGGCCAGACAGATCGCCCGCGACGGCGAAGGGGCAACCAAGCTCATCACCATCCGGGTCGACGGAGCCGCGTCCACCGCCGACGCCCGGACCGTCGGGCTTTCCGTGGGCAATTCCAAGCTCGTCAAGACCGCCGTCTTCGGCCGGGATCCGAATTGGGGCCGTATTCTCTGCGCGATCGGGTACGCCGGCGTTCCCGTCGATCCGGACGAAGTCTCCGTTTCGATGGCCGGGATACCGATTTACGGTCAGGGACGCGGGCTGCCGTTCAATACGGACGACGCAATACGGGCATTGTCGGCAGACGAAATTGACATCGAAATCAACCTCGGCGCCGGAAACCGGTCCGCCACAATATACACCTGCGACCTGACGTACGACTACGTCCGTATCAACGCCGAATACACGACGTAACAGGACGCGTGGCCCGGTTGCCGGTCAGGAACCGGACAGCGGTTCACGCCAACGCCGTCCCCGATCCTCGGATACGTCCAAACCTCTATGTCAATCCGGACGATGAACCAAGAATTATCCCCTTTTTCCAATCGCGTACTCGACGTCGACGAATCGCTTACGGTAGCCACGTTCGCCAGAATGGGGGAACTGAAACGCGGGGGCGCGGACCTCATTTCACTGGTTGCCGGCGAACCCGATTTCGATACCCCGGCAAATATCAAGAAAGCGGCGATCCAGGCGATTGACAGGGGCTGCACGAAGTACACTGCGCCCGCATCGGGCCTGCCGGAACTCAAACAGGCAATTGCGCAAAAGCTGAAGAGGGAGAACAATCTGGACTATGACCCGTCCCAGATTGTCGTTACGTGCGGCGCCAAGCAGGTCATATTCGACGCGGTGGTCGCGCTGATCAACCCCGGCGACGAGGCCATCATCCCCTCGCCGTTCTGGGTCAGCTATGCTGATCAGGTCAGGCTGATGGGTGGACGGCCGGTCATCTTGCGGACATCCGGGGAGACGGGTTTCCGCCTGACCCCCCGCGCCCTTGCGGATGCCATCACGTCGCGGACCAAGATCATCCTTCTGAACAGCCCCTGCAATCCGACCGGCGAAGTCTACACGCCCGGTGAACTGGGCGCACTTGCGGACGTCATCGCGGACGCCGGCATCTTTGTGATCTCAGACGAGATATACGAAAAAATCATCTACGATCCGGCACGGCACGTTTCCATCGCCGCCGTGCATCCCGGGGCAGGAAGCAGGACCCTCGTCGTCAACGGCTTTTCCAAAGCGTATGCGATGACGGGCTGGCGCGTGGGCTATGGCGCGGGACCACCCGAACTGATGCGACTGATCGCCAAAGTACAGAGCCAGGAAACCACCAACACCTGCACGATTTCCCAGTATGCGGCCATCGAAGCGCTCACGGGAACCCAGGAGAGCGTGGAAGCCATGCGGGCAGCATTTCGAAAACGCCGCGATCTGATCGTCGAGCGCCTGAATCGCCTGCCGGGCGTCTCGTGCCGCCTTCCTCAAGGCGCCTTTTACGCCTTTCCAGACGTGGCCGGTCTTTTCGGCGAACGCGTCAGGAACGACGTCGAACTCGCGAACTATCTGCTGGAAGAGGCAATGACGGGATGCGTTCCCGGCAGCGGTTTCGGCTCCGGTAACCACCTGCGGTTTTCGTATGCCGCGTCTCTGCCGATGATTCACGAGGCCATGGACCGCATCGAGGATGCCGTCAGCAGGATCTGAACGCCAAAGAGGATAACCGAACATGAATGGCAAGAAGAAGATCTACCTGGATTTCGAGCGTCCCATTGCCGACCTGGACAGGAGAATCGAAGAACTCAGGGCGCGCGCCGAAGCTGAGCCGGGCGACGTGACGGCCGAGCTGTCCGCACTGGAAAAACGGCTGCAAAAGGCGGAAAAGGAAATCTACTCGAACATGAGCAGGTGGCAGATATACCAGGTTGCGGGGCACCCCCAGCGCCCTCATACGCTCGACTATATTCGATTGATATTCACCGACTTCATGGAGCTTCACGGAGACCGGAACTATCGGGACGATCCGGCGGTCGTAAGCGGCTTCGCCCGTCTCGACGGTCAGCCACTTCTGGTCCTGGGTACGCAAAAGGGACGCAACACGACGGAGAACATCCATCGAAACTTCGGCATGGCCCACCCGGAAGGGTATCGCAAGGCCCTCCGCGTGATGAAACTCGCCGCCAAATTCAATCGCCCGGTACTCTGTCTGATCGATACGCCGGGCGCGTACCCCGGCATCGGATCGGAGGAGCGAAGCGTCTCCGAAGCCATCGCCAGGAATCTCTTCGAGATCTCGCGTCTTCCGGTCCCCGTCATCGTGGTCATTATCGGGGAAGGCGCAAGCGGCGGCGCGCTCGGCATTGGCGTCGGCGACCGAATCCTGATGCTGGAAAACGCTTGGTACTCCGTTATCAATCCGCAATCCTGCTCACTCATTCTCTGGAGGAACCGCGACAAGAGAGAAGAGGCCGCCGAGGCGTTGAAGATTACCGCGCAGGACCTCGTCCCTCTTGGGATCGTCGATCGAATCGTGCCCGAACCATTCGGCGGCGCGCACCGGGACCCGGAAACGGCCGGACAGAACCTGAAGCGAATCCTATCGGACGAGTTTCAGAATCTACTGCGCAAACGGCCGGAGGAGTTGGTCCGCGAGCGGGTCGACAAATTCGGGCGGATGGGCGTATGGGACGAGTGACCCTTATGCGCTCCCGCGGCATCCGTACTGCGACAAATGAACATATAAAATTCAGCAAAAAATGGGCCACTGGTTGCCCGTTTTTTTTTGATACATGACGTCCGCCCGTCACTGGATTACACTAACTTGCTGTTTACGTGGGAGGTTCCGTAATTCGACCGAAATTGGCGATATTTTTTCGTGAAAAAGGCGCCACCGAAACCGTCTGAACCCTAAAAAAAAACCTCTCGACGTGCAGCCGATTGAGTTTCAGCATCTTATGCCAAAGTCGCCGGTTCCGCACGTGCTTTTTTCTCAAATTTCCCCTTGACGACCCCACAATCGGATTATATATTTCAAACGTGCTTGCAAGGAGGCCGTCTGCTCATAAGACGTTGTCCTGGAGCAAGTTACATCGCCGAACCCGTGCGCCTTTTCCATAGAACTCCCCTGGCGATTTCGCCTGGATTGGAAAGGGAACCGGGGGATGGCCGCGGTTCGTTTTGACGTTGGGCCGGAACCCGCAGCATACCGGTCCCTTCGTTTGAGATTGCGCATCTTCGGCGCTTTGTTTTTACGCCTGGTATATGAATGGGCGGTATGGCCGTTACCGGGGTTCGCTTCAGCACCTGATCCAGCCCGGGGGAAGTTGAAAGCATCGGCTCTTTGGTTGGCGGCAGTCTTATTGGGGGAGATAATACTGCCGGCTATACCTATCAATTAGAACTGCTGCTTTTCTTCTCATGCATCGTGGCTCTGTGCTGATTCGGCATTCCTGTACGGCTAGCCGCCCATTTTAGCGGGGTCAGCGTCCAACCCTCCACGCAGCGCCCACGACGACGGTTCCGTTCGCTTCGTCACCGCCCTTCCAGCCATCCCCACGCGTCGATTCCCTTTTCATCGATTCGGATTTCAACTGCGCCGATCTCATCGGTCCGGTAGACGGAAATCCCCATCTTCTCGTAACGCCGGATCACCTCGCGGGATGGATGACCGAATTTGTTCCGGACCCCGCACGAAATCGCCACGAGATCGGGACGTACGGCGCCCAGAAAAGCAGCTGTGGACGAAGTCCGGGATCCGTGGTGCGCCGCCTTCAGCACCTCGGCGCGGAGCCGGTCCCCCCACCGCAGGAGATCCGGATCCGTTTCATGCTCAATGTCGCCGGTCAGCAGTACGGCCGAGCCACCGTACGTCAGCCGGATCACCACGGAACTATTATTCAGGCCCAGCGGCGCAGGGCCATGCCGCGAAACGTAGTCCGGCGTCGGATGCAGTACGAGGGCGTCCACGCCGCCCAGTCCACCAAGCCGGTCTCCCGCCTCGATTGCCGTATAGCGCACGCCCTTCTCCCGGATCAGAGTCCGGATCCTGCGGGCCGTCCATGAATCGTAGAATTGCCCGGCGTCGAGGTACCAGCCAACTTCCACCCGCTCCAGAAGCGTCACGAATCCGCCAATGTGATCGCTGTGCGGGTGCGTCGCGACCACGGCGTCGATCCGGTCGATTCCCTCAGCCTTGAGGAACGGGATCAGTACACGTTCGCCCATGTCTATGTTGACCGCGCGCACGCCACTGTCTACCAGCAGCGTCCTCCCGTTCGGAAACCTCAGAAAAATCCCATCGCCCTGGCCCACGTCCAGCACCAGAATCCTCAGGTCCGCGGGCCGTTGCCAGGCGCCCGACCAGACCCAGAGATTCGCAAGTGACAGTCCCGCAAGCACGAGCCGCCGGCCCCACGGTCCTGACCTCGCCTCAGGCAGGATCAGAAGCACTGCACACAGATACAGCCCGGTCACAGTCCATCCGGGTCCCTGTACTTCCACGGCGGCCCACGCCGGCGCGGCGAACCATTCCGCGGCCTGGATGGCGCCCTTCAGCACAATCCAGTTCGCGCCGTTCAACAACGACGCGACCGGAGCCGACACGTGATAGACGATGACCCCAAGCAACCCCAGCGCGACGGCGGCCGCCATCAAGGGTACCACAACCAGGTTGGCGAGGATAGAGACAACTGAGAGAAGCCCGAAATAGGTCAGCACGAGCGGGAGTGTGCCCACCTGTGCGGCCAACGACACCGCAAGCGGCGCCCAGATCCAATGACCGATGCCGCCCCCGCCGCCGCCGGGCATGCACCCGCGGACGGGCCGATATAAGATCAGGATTCCACCGGTCGCGGAGAAAGAGAGCTGAAAGCCAACGTCGAACAGGTCCTGAGGCCGGAAAATCAGGATAACGAGGGCGGCCAGGCCGAGAGAATTGAGTCCCTCGCCCTGCGTGTTTCCAAGGCGGCCGCAGATGGTAATCGCGCACATCATGGAGGCCCTGACAACCGACGGCGGCAGGCCCGTAACCAGTGCGTAAAGCATCACGGCGCAAATCGTGGCCCAGGCAGTCGTCTTCCTGCCGCATCCGACCGCACCGAGCGCAAAGAACACCACTGCGGCAATCAGGCCCACGTGCAGGCCCGAAACCGCGAGTACGTGGTTGACCCCGGCCCGGGTAAACGCGGTACGGACGGGGTCGGGAACCCCCCGTTTTTCGCCCAGCAGGATCCCGTTCAACAACCCTGCCGGACCTCCTGACAGGTTGCACGCCACGCCGGCGCGCACGCCCCTGCGCACCGGCAGCACCACGTACGTCCACAGCCAGCCTCCCCTGCCCGCGCGGATCTCAAGAATCTGTTCCCGTCTCGACACGGAGCCCATGGCATGGATTCCCTTCCGTTTCAGGAAGGCGCCGTAATCGAATGCGCCCGGATTTCTGGCCGGCGGCGGCCGGCGAAGGCGCAGCCGCGCCGTCAGACGGTCTCCATAATCCACGTCCGGACGGAACTTGCGGAACCGCAAGAGAACCGTTCCCTGAATCGCAAACATGGTATCGCCCACGGCGACCCGCTTTGCGGTTATCCGAAGGCGCAACCCGTCTTCCATCCATTCAGGTTCCTCAGCCACGCGTCCTTCAAGCACGACAGGACGGTCTCCTGCGGCAAAGTGTGCGACGTGGTCTCCAGGCAACCCCTGCATCACGCTTTCGTAGCGCATCGCCCCCAGAACGAGCAGCAGGGCTCCCTGCCACACGCAATGGCTCCATCCGCTGATCAGGCACACCATCCAGAGCCCGAGACCGCCGGTCCACAGCGCCCACAGGGGCACGTCCAAACGATGTGCCACGAACACCCCCGCGGCAAAGAACGCCGCGGACAGCAGCGCCGGACGCCGCATCTTTGCCCCCTCCGTTTCGCCCCAAGATCCATGAATCCAGATGCAAAATCCGTACCACGTCAGATACCGGCGAAACTGCCGGTTAATGCGCTGCCAAATTGAAAGAAACGTCCAATCGATGCATCGAAATGTCCATCCGTGACCCGTCCCCCGGGGACGGAACGCCACCTGAACAATCCATTGACATTGTCGGCTGGAGATGCTATATTTCGTAGAATTCTCGACGGTTACGGGTCTGCCTTCTGGCAGATTCAGTTTCGATATTCGCTGGTGGCGTCGCCAGGTGCCCATGTCAGTGCCGAAACGAGGCCGCCGGACGCGTCGTCCCCGAAAATTCAAGCCGAACCAGCTGGAATGCAACGGAATATTCGGCTCCAACTGGAATACGACGGTACAGACTTCAAGGGCTGGCAGGTTCAGCCCGGCCAGCGCACGGTCCAGGGAACGCTGGAAACCAGTCTGACTTCGCTTTTGGGGCATCCCGTTCGCGCCATCGGCGCGGGGCGCACGGACGCGGGCGTTCACGCACTTGGGCAGGTGGCCAATTTCACAACGTCCAATCCCTTGCCCTTACAACGGATCGGCGCCGCGCTCAATGGCACGTTGCCGCCCGATGTGGCCGTTCTGGATGCAGGCGAAGTTCCGCCCACGTTTCATGCCCGACGGTCCGCGAGGCGGCGGACGTACCTGTATCGCATTGTCTACCGCCGGAGGGCCATCGGCCGCAAAGAGGCGTGGCACCTGCGAAGCCGGCTGAATATCGACGCGATGCGGTCCGCCGCGAGGCGAACGCTGGGATATCACGATTTCACGTCGTTCTGCGTTGCCGCGTCCGAGAAGGAGAACCGGAACTGCCGTGTCTTCGAGTGTTTCCTGGACTGCAACGACGACGCCGTCCACGTGGAAATCTCGGCCGACCGCTTTCTCCGATCGATGGTACGAGGAATCGTGGGCACTCTGGTTCAGGTGGGACGGGGCGCGCGTGCGCCCGACGCGATGGACGCGATTCTGCAGGCCCGAAACAGGCAGGTTGCGGGGCCCAACGCCCCGCCCCATGGCCTGTTTTTGAAAGAAGTCACCTACGAAGAACCGGAAGAATAGGACGTGCGGCGACCGGTCTGGATCCTTCTTGCAGGCGTCTTTTCGGCATTGTGCCTGTCGTCTGCCGCCGAAAATCAACCGGAAGGTGCGACACCGGCTTCGGCCGCGGGTCCCGAAATCGACGCGTCCAGAAAAAACGCCATCGCCCGGGCCGTCGAAAGGGTTGCGCCTTCGGTCGTGGGGGTTACCACCCTGACCCTCAAGCGGTACGACGTCGGGTACGTGCATCCGTTTTTTAATTTCTTCTCATACCGCGGAACCGTTCACAAAGAGCGGCCGGGGATCGGATCCGGGGTTGTGATCCGATCCGACGGTTACATAGTCACGAACTACCATGTCGTCGAGGGCGCCCGGGAAATCACCGTCACGTTCTCCGACGGCCGAAGCTTCAAGGTCCAGGACACGCGCACGGACGTGTTGGTCGACGCCGGCGCAGACCTGGCGGTCATACGGGTCAACGCGACAGATCTCGCCGTCCCGGACCTGGGAGATTCCGAAGACGTCATTATCGGCGAGTGGGCGATCGCCATCGGCAACCCCTTCGGGCTGCTCATCGAAGATCCCCGGCCGACCGTTACGGCGGGCGTGGTCAGCGCGGTCAACCGCAATCTGAGGCTGGAACAGGATGATGGCGGCCACTCGTATTCCAACATGATCCAGACCGACGCGTCCATCAATCCGGGCAACAGCGGTGGTCCCCTGGTCAACGGCGTCGGGCAGGTCATCGGCATCAACACGTTTATCTTCACGAAAAGCGGGGGGTCCCTCGGCATCGGTTTTGCAATCCCCATCAGCCGGGCGAAGAAAATCGCCGACCGGCTGATCGCGGGGGGCGTTCAGGAGGTCTGGGCCGGCTTCGAATTGCACCCGAAACTGACGCGAGGACTGGCGAACGCACTGGGGCTTTACACCCATCGGGCAGTCCTCGTCACGGGTGTGGCCGACAACAGCCCCGCGTCCCGTGCAAAGCTGAATCCGGGCGACCTGATCATCGCGGTAAACGGCAGACCCGTTCGAAGCGCCGATAACGTGGAGAGGATCCTGGAAAACGTACACGTCGGGGATGACCTGGCGTTGGAAATCGTACGCGGCCGACTGCAGTTTTCAACACGCCTTGCGCCGGAAAAGGCGCCTGCCCGGCAGCAATAGACAACGAACGAAGAACAGCCGAATTTCGGAGCCGATGCGACATGAGAAAGAGGGCCGCCGTCCCGAGCATGGTCACACTTTGCAACCTCTGCTGCGGTTTCCTTGCGATCGCGTATGCGATGGACGGGAAACTGGTCCCGGCGGCCTGGCTGATTGTCATCGCGGGTTTTCTCGACGCCTTCGACGGCAAACTCGCCCGGCTGATGGACTCGCCCAGCAACTTCGGGGTTCAGTTCGACTCCCTGGCCGATGTCTGCTCGTTCGGCGTGGCGCCGGCCGTGCTGATGTTTCAATACCTGCAGGGAATGCTGGACGCGGTGTGGTTGCCGTTTGCGGCCTGTTTTCTTTTCCTGCTGTGCGGTGCGCTGCGCCTGGCGAGGTTCAATGTTCAGGTCAAAGGAGACGACAAGGAAGACTTTGTCGGACTTCCGATACCCTCGGCGGCCGCTACCATGGCGGCCTATATCGTCTTCGCGGAACGGGTCTGGCAGAGTACCCGCGAACCCCACGTCGGCCTTCTATTGTGCCTGGTTCTGGGCCTGCTCATGGTCAGCCAGTTCGGATATCCCGCCTTTCCCAGGTTCAGCATTGAAACGCGAAGGGACCGTTGGAGACTGGGGATCGCCGTCGCCGCGTTTATCCCGGTCGCGATCTTTCCGGACGAAGCGTTCTTTCCGATCGCGTTTGCATTCTCGATCTCCGGCGCGGTACGGTGGCTTTCGCATCTGATCGTACATCGGGAAGTCGCGGATATGTAAATCCCGCAGGAACCGGAGTGGAGTGGGGTCGATGAAGAACAAGAGCGTCGGTCACCTGATTGTTGCGATCTTCGTTGGGATTCTTGCCAGCCGGGTGTTCGGCGCGGTCTTGAACCTGGTCTTCGGCGGCCTGGGCTTGGAGGACAACATGGTGTCCAGGGTGCTGGTGGATCCCCTGGTCGCTTACGAATTCTATCCGATGCGCGTGAACCTGCTGGTGTTGACGCTCACGTTGGGGTTTTCGCTCGATTTCAACGTCCTCAGCCTGATCGGCATTGGAACGGCGTATTATTACGTCAAATACTCCTACTGATTCACTGTCGTCCCGGTTTGTCAGTCGGGGCTGCCGTGCGATGCGGCGTCCTGGAGGTTCGGGGGACGCGGAAACATCGCCGGCGGGCTCGCACGACGCCAGGACCGCGGTTCTTTACGAATGCGAGGCAATTCATGCTGGGTGGCATCGGAACCTGGGAAATTCTTCTGATCTTCCTGGTTATCCTTCTGCTGTTCGGGGCCAAACGCATTCCCGACATCGCCAAGAGCGTGGGCAAGGGCGTTACGGAATTCAAGCGAGGGCTTCGGGATATCCAGGACGAAATCGAAACCGGAGTCGATCCCCCTTCCAAGTCCGATAACAAGACTCCGGATTCGGAAAAAACCGCCAAACCGTAGAAACCGTTTCAGGGAGGAAAGGTGGCAGTTTCAGGGAAGCCACTGAACGAACGGCCCGCCCACGAACTCACGGCGTCGATTCTGTCGGGCAATATTACGTCCAGACAGCTTGTCGAGGCCGTTTTTCATTGCATCCGGGCGACGAATCCGGCGCTCAATACCTACATTACCCTGAATGAAAGCGAAGCGATCCGCAAAGCTGAGGAGGTAGACGCCAGGGTATCGGCAGGTGACCCCGTGGGTCCCCTGGCGGGTATCCCGGTCGCCCTGAAGGACCTTCTTTGCACACGCGGCCTGCTCACCACAGCAGGCTCCCGAATCCTCGAAAACTTCGTTCCACCGTACGACGCGACCTCCGTTGCGCGGCTGCGGGAAGCCGATGCGGTGATCGTCGGCAAACTCAACATGGACGAGTTTGCCATGGGTTCCTCCAACGAAAACTCGGCGTACGGACCCGTGCGCAATCCCCACGATCCAACGCGCGTTCCCGGCGGTTCAAGCGGCGCCAGCGCCGGCAGCGTGGCAGCGAATCAGACCGTACTCGCCCTTGGTACGGATACGGGCGGGTCGATTCGTCTGCCCGCTTCTTTCTGTGGCGTTGTCGGCCTCAAGCCCACCTACGGCCGCGTCTCCCGATACGGCCTCATTGCCTACGCGTCGTCACTGGACCAGATCGGCCCCGTGACACGAAACGTAAGGGATGCCGCCCTCCTGCTGAACGTCATTGCCGGACACGACGCGCGGGATTCCACGTCCGTGGATTTACCCGTACCGGACTATACGGCGGGCCTTGGAGCGGGCGTCGCGGGGCTGACGATCGGGCTTCCGTCGGGGTATTTCGGAAAGGGCCTTGACGACGAGGTGCGCGCGGCGATCATCGGAAGCGTTGAAGTCCTGGAAAACGCCGGTGCGGAAGTCCGTGAGGTCGACCTCCCCGTAGCCTGCCATCCGGCCTGCTCGGTAGCCGCCTACTACATCATCGCCACCGGAGAGGCATCCTCGAATCTCTCCCGGTACGACGGCATCAAATTCGGCCGTCGAACAGAGGGACACGACCTGATCGACATGTACTGCCGGACCCGAAGTGCCGGGTTCGGAGAGGAAGTCAAGCGTCGCATCATGCTCGGCACCTATGCCCTCAGCGCCGGCTATTACGATGCCTATTACCTGAAAGCCCAGAAGGTGCGCACTCTCATCAGGCAGGACTTTGAAAAGGCCTTCGAATACTGCGACCTTCTCGCCGCACCCGTGTCGCCGACGCCGGCGTTCCGCATTGGCGAAAAGACCAGCGACCCGCTTCAGATGTACCTGTCCGATATCTACACCGTCTCGGTAAACCTGGCCGGAATCCCGGGTATTTCCGTACCGTGCGGCGTTTCGGCGGAAGACCTGCCCATCGGACTGCAGCTGCTCGCTCCGGCCTTCAAGGAAGATCTTCTGCTCAGGGCCGCCTACGTGGTCGAACAGGAGTTGATCCGATGAAGTACGAGCCCGTCATCGGTCTTGAGGTTCACGCCCAACTCGCCACGAGGACCAAGATATTCTGCGGCTGCGGCGTGTCTTTCGGAGACGAAGCCAATTCGCGCACCTGCCCTGTCTGCCTGGGGTTGCCGGGCGCGTTGCCCGTGTTGAACCGGGAGGCCGTAGAACACGCCATACGCATCGCCCTGGCTGTAGGCTGCACCGTCCAGCGTCGAAGCCGCTTCCTGAGGAAGAACTACTTCTATCCCGATCTGCCGAAGGGGTATCAGATTTCCCAATTTCAGTCCAACGAAGAAATGCCCCTGGCCACGGGAGGAAGCATCGACATCCCCTCCGGGAGCGGCACCAGGACCGTGCGCCTCATTCGCATCCACATGGAGGAAGACGCGGGCAAGAGCATCCACGACGAAGCTTTTGTGGCAGCCGGCGAGTCTCTTGTGGACGTCAACCGGTGCGGGGTCCCCCTCATCGAACTCGTCACAGAACCGGACATCGCATCGCCGGAAGAGGCTTACCACTTCATGTCCCGCCTTCGCCAGTTGCTGACCTACACCGGGGTTTCCGAAGGGGACATGGAAAAGGGCCACATCCGGATCGACGCCAACGTGTCGATCCGGCCGCGCGGAACGAGCGGGCTCGGCACCAAGGTCGAAATCAAGAACATGAACTCCATACGCAACTGCCGGCGCGCACTCGAACTCGAAATACTGCGTCAGATCGACACGTCCGAAGCCGGGGGCGAAATCGCGCAGCAGACCCTGTTGTTCGATCCGGACCGCAGCCGGCTGCGCGCGATGCGGGGCAAGGAGTCTTCAGACGACTACCGCTATTTCCCGGAGCCGGACCTGGTTCCGGTTGTCGTCGACCGGGAGTGGATCGACCGGGTGCGGGCCACCGTACCCGAATTGCCCCATGCGAGACGCACCCGTTTCGCGACTGTCTACGGTCTGCGGACGGATCAGATCGACACGCTCGTCGCGGACCGGAAAGTGGCCGACTATTTCGAAGCCGCCGTATCGGCCGGGGCCGAACCCGCAGCCACCGCGAACTGGGTGCAGGGCGACGTCCTGCGCACACTCAACGAGCGCAAGATCGGCATTGCGGAACTCAAGGCCACCCCGGAAGGCCTCGCCGCGCTGCTCAAGTTGATCGGGGCGGGCGCCATCAGCGCAAACATCGCCAGAGACGTATTCACGAAGATGACCGAATCCGGTGCGTCGCCGGAAGCGGTCGTCGAACAGCAGGGATTGGCGCAGATCAGCGATTCATCCGAGATCGAGGAATTGATCGTCGGCCTGATATTGGAACACCCGGACGAAGTTGCCAGATACAGAAATGGCGACAGAAAGCTGCTGGGATTCTTCATGGGGCGGATCATGAAGGCGACGAGAGGCCAGGCGAACCCCAAAGTGGCCAATCAACTGTTGCGCCGGAAGCTGGAGGACGGGAACGCCCGCGCCTGAATCCGCCCGCGTCAAACAACCCAATCAACCCGGGCAGCCGTGAGCACCTGTCTCATTATCTTTGCAAGGAACCCCGAACCCGGCTCGGTCAAGACCAGACTGCATTCCAGGTACACGCCGAATCAGGCAGCGGCAATCTATCGCGCTTTCATCCTGGACACCGTACAAGCCGCGAACGAAGCAACCGCGGATCGGCGCTGCGTGGCCTGCGACCCGCCCGGGTCCGAAGCCGATCTTTCCGATCTGGCCGGACCGGGCTGGATCCTTTTCCCGCAGGCCCGTGCCGATCTCGGCGAACGTATGTATCAGGCGGCCCGCCACTGTTTCGATCTGGGCGCCGGACGCGTCGTGATCATCGGAACCGACGTGCCATCGCTGCCGCCCCGCCACGTCAACCGTGCATTCGAACTCCTTCAGGGTCACGATATCGTGCTCGGTCCCAGCACGGACGGCGGGTACTATCTGGTTGGCCTCGCAAGGCCCCTGCGCGAGATCTTCCAGGACATCGCATGGAGTACGGAGCGCGTTTTCGACCAGACGCTTGAACGGGTGCGGTCCCTGGGTCTCACAGCCGGCATCCTGCCGTCCTGGTACGACGTGGACACCCCTGAGCAACTCGACCATCTTGTCGACGACACCCGTACGCGTTTCCAGGGCGGCACGGCGGATCCCATTCCACACACGCGCGCCTGTCTCTCAACCCTGGACCGCCATGTCTGAAGAAACGGACGTAAAGAGCAGGGAGCGGTCCTGCTCATGAAGGAAACCGCATGAAAATCGATCGCATCGAACAGTTCTTTCCAAGGCCGCGCACCCGCCTTCTGAAAATCACGACCGATAACGGCCTGGCGGGATGGGGGGAAACCACGCTGGAGGGAAGGCCCGGAAGCACCATGGCCGCTATCGAGGAACTCGCGACCTATCTCTCCGGAAAAGACCCCCTCAGAATCCAGCACCACTGGCAGCATATCTACCGATCCGCGTTCTATCGGGGAGGCCCCGTCCTGATGACCGCCCTGTCGGGGATCGACCAGGCGCTCTGGGACATCGCGGGCAAATACCATGGCGCGCCCGTGTTCCGGTTGCTTGGCGGCCCGGTACGGGACAGGATTCGGGTCTACGCGCACTGGGGAATCGGGGGGCTTTCGGAAGAGGAACAGGCGGCTTCACGGAAACGCCTTGACAGCCTCCGGAAGGCCGGGGGCTACAAGGCTTTCAAGACCGGGCCCGGAGGAAAGTGGCGGGGCCATGAACCCCCCGCCGTGATCGATGAATTCGTCCGCCGGGCGTACCTGATGCGGGAGTGGGTCGGCCCCGATGTGGAGCTGTGTTTCGATTTCCACGGAAAAATGACGCCGGCGCTGGCGATTGAAATCTGCCACGAACTCAAGGGGATGCGCCCGATGTTCGTGGAAGAACCCGTGCCGCAGGAGAACGTGGATGCCCTGAAGCGCGTCTCCGAGCGGGTCCCCTTTCCCATCGCCACCGGTGAGCGACTGCTCAGCAGATGGGAATTTCGCAGGATCTTCGAAAATCAGGCCGCGGCCTACATCCAGCCGGACGTTTCGCACGCCGGAGGCATTTCGGAGACCCTCAGGATCGCCAACATGGCCGAAGTTTACTATATGCACATCATGCCCCATTGCGCTATCGGACCCGTCGCGTTCACGTCATGCCTGCACGTCGACGCCGTCGCGCCCAACTTTCTGATTCAGGAGCAGGTCGACGCGTGCCTGGGAGAAGGTTTGCTGAAGAACCCCTGGCGGGTGAAGGACGGACACATTGCGCTCCCCGCAGAACCCGGACTGGGTATTGAACTCGATGAACGCGAAGTCCGGAGAGCGTGCAGGTACACGGAGGAACTCGGCGGCGAATACACGTATGAGTCCGACGGGAGCGTGGCCGACTGGTAGGTGAATCCAATTCTTCCGATGAACGCCAAAACGGGGGCGTGGGCCGTCGACCGCGCGGGTGATTGCGCGGTGCATTTCAAGTTAACGCCAGTGCCGCCGAATCGGTACCGGCACAATCGTCGTCTCCCAGTAGTCGTCGGGCAGGTCCTGCCACGCCGCGACCGTCAGGGCGTCTCCGTCCCACACAACCTCCCCCTTTCGCAGTGTCAGTTTGCACGCCAGCCGCTCGTTCCCGTCCATCCGTCCCCATCCGCAATCCCGGAAGGAAAACGCTCCCTTGAGGCGGGCGAGTACGGCAACGTCCGCCTCCTCCCCAACCCCGAGCGTGCCCAGGTCCGGCCTGCGAATCGCCTCCGCCGGCGCCGCCGTCGACCGGTAGATCACCTCCCGCAACGGCATTCCCATCAGGAGACATTTGGACATCGTGTCGGTCATGCCGACTACGGACCCGCGGATGTTTCCGGTATGCAGGTCCGTACTGATCGAGTCCGGCGGGAACCCGTCCGCTATCGCGGGGACGCCGTTGCGGTACCAGAAGCTGGCCGCGCCGTGGCCGAGATCGAACCAGACGCCGCGGTCTCTGGCCTCGAACATGTAGTCCCGCACCTTGCCTTGCGCGTCGACAACGGGAAACTGCCGGGCGAAAACGTGCGTGTGTATGTCGCCGGGACGCAGCTTGCGGAGGATCAGTTCCTTGTAGGAACGCTCCGGCGGGCGGGGCCAGAAGTCGACCATCACCGGCATCCCGCACAGGTCCCCGGCCGCCACCGCCCCGTCAACGGAGGCCCAGGGAGGATGGTCGGCATCGAACGGCCCTCGCGGCCAGTAGTGAGCCGTCTTGATGCCGACCACCACGTCCCTTTGGTCCGTCGCGGCTGATGCAGCGCCTGCTGCGTCAAACGTGCGGATATCCTGCTCCGAATTCCCCATTCCCGGCGCCGAGATGTTCAGAAACGCCAATATCCGGCAGATCCTCTTCTCCATCACCGTCTGCCTGAAGTGCGACATTTCGTCGCATCCTGCCGTCCCGGTATCCACACAGGTCGTCACGCCGTCGCTCAGAAAATGCGCGTCCGCATTCAGGCTGGCGGTGAATTTTCCGGGCGCCGGCTCCACACGGGTGTCGTAGGCGTGGACGTGAATATCCACCAGCCCCGGCGCGACCAGAAGGCCCGATACGTCGATGACGCGCTTCGCCCGCTGCGGGTCGATACCGACTGCGACCTCGGCGATCTTTCCGTCCCGAATTCCCACGTCGCGAATGCCTTCGACGTCGTTCGCGGGATCGATGACGCACCCGCCCTTCAGCAGCAGATCCAACCGAACTTCATCCGGAACTCGTTCCATGGTTACTGGCTCCCTCTATAAGGGTGAGATTGCAACTGCTGCGAGCGCGGTGACCGATGGAATTTCGGCGGCCCGCTTCCGAGTGCGCCACGGGGCGCCGCCGTCCCCGGTGTGCTCCATTTTCGGCGCATGGGTGATTCTGTTTTGACGAAATACGCGCGTGAATTCCTCCGGCATGTACCAGGCGACTAGAATTTTGAAAATGGTACGCCATATGTTATATTGTAGCCGCAATTGTCAGCAATCGTCCACTCTTTTCGTCCGGCCCGGCAGTCGCACGGAAGGTAGAGGTTCGTGCCGGATCGTAGAACGGGTGAAACCTTGAGACGGAAGAAGCACGGGCTGAACAGATTTCAGAAGCGGGCATTCAGGATAGGAGAGGCGCGCTTCAGCGGCGAGAACATCGGGAAGCTCGTCAAACTCTCCCGCAGCCACGACCCGGAAGACCGGGAAACCGCCGCCAGATTCCTCTGCCCCTGCCATATCAGACGGCGCCGTGAGGATGTGTGGCAGGCGCTTTACCGCATGCTCGAAGACCCCGATCGGGGCGTGCGCAAAGCCGCGTGGCACACCCTGGAAGACGGCGGACGACCGGACGACCCGGCTCTTGCCGCCATTTTCGAACGCGCGGTGGAAAAGGAGCCCGACAAGGGGATCCGGCGTCAGGCTGCCGCCTATCTGAAAGCCTGCGCCGGCCCCGCGGAATCTGCACGTCAGGCAGATGCGCGAACCGACGGACGCGAACGCGGGAAATGCGACTTTTGCGGCTCAACGGACGGTTTCGTCAGGACCGACTTCGAGACTGAGATTCCGGACAGCGGCCAGATGCGGTTCGGTCTCGTCTGCGAGGCCTGCGCCAGTTGAGTTCAGCGTCTGAACAGGAGGAAACATGCGGATCATCGTCCGGAACGAAGACGAACTGAAGCATCGCTGGAACGGCCTTCAGAATTTCCTGATCGACCCTGAGTTCTTCCGTTTTGAAATGGCGTTTCCACCCGCGGACGAAATCGTGGACATCCTTCGAAAGGACGGTCAGGCACGAATCAACATTCCAGGCGACATCTCGGAAGATGAGAAAAAAACGAGGGCTGAGGAATTCAAAACGCTACCCATCGCCGACGTTATCGACCGCCCCTTTTCGCTCGCACACTTTCACCTGCAGAATTTCTACGGCGAGGGTCAGTTCCTTCGGGAATTCCAGAACAGGATCATGATTCCCTGGCGCACCTTTCTGGCCTCGAACGGTTTTACCTGGCAACGCTGTTATCCCATCATTTTCATTTCCGGAAGGAACTGCAGCTCGTCGTACCACATGGATACCTCGCACGTCGTGGCGTGGCAGGTCTGGGGCGTAAAGTACTTCAATGCATTCAAGGATCCCTACAAATACGCACCCCTCCACGATGCCGTCAACAACCGCGAGGCGCTCAGAGGACCGAACGGACCGCCGGATCACGACCCCGACGACATTCTCTCGTACAGGATGGAAAAAGGAGTTTTGCTCTGGAATCAACTGCTCACGCCCCACTGGGTGCCCGCCGGCGACAGTGTCGCCGTGAGCGTCAACATCTCGCACGGCGGCATTTCCTACGGCGGAAGGTTCAGCCCCAACGAGACGGCCCTGAGAAAACGCTGGGAATCCCATCCCAAAGAAGCATGGCTTGTGGACGTCCGTTACTGACGAGGCGCTGTCCCGTAAAGGCGTTCCGGCCCTGGGTCAGCCGCAGACCGCAATCGCCCGATCCGTGCATTCGAGGCTGCCATTGCGGTGAGAAAAGCGAGGGGTCGGTTGCGATCATGTTCGGCTTAATGTTCTGTCCCGGAAATAAGTTGCCTGAATTCGACCGCCGAGTCGCCCGGCTCGCAAGGTGCCGGAGCGCAGGCGACCTGCGTATGGTCGGCGAGCGAGGGGAACGCAGCGAGACGGGATAAATCGGCGGTCGAATGGCGAGGAATTTTTGCGACAGGACATTAAATCCTGAAATGCAAATGACACACGTACAAAACGGAGGCCGGCCGGCCTCCGGATGGCGCCTGCGTCTCCGGTATATCATGTTCGATTCGGAAACGCATGCGGGGCGCCGTTTCGCACTCGTTCTCATTTTCACCATCATTTTGAGTGTCCTGACCGTGATGCTGGACAGCGTCGACGCCGTCCGGAAAACCCACGGTGACCTTCTTTACGGCATTGAGTGGTTCTTTACGCTCGTTTTCACGCTCGAATATATTTTGCGGCTTGTCTGCGCCGAACGCCGATTGCGATACGCGACGTCCTTCTTCGGCATTGTTGACCTGCTTGCCATCGTTCCCACCTATGTCGATGTGCTTCTGCCCGGCAGTCATTATCTCGTGGTCATCCGTATACTACGTGTCCTGCGTGTATTTCGCGTACTAAAACTGGTGCAATACCTGAACGCGGCCCAATTGATGGTTCGGGCGATTCAAACCAGCTACCGAAAGGTCGCGGTTTTTCTGGTCACGGTGATGACGACGGTTGTCGTCCTTGGCTCGCTGATGTACGTGATAGAAACACCGGATAACGGATTTACGAGTATTCCCCGAAGCATCTATTGGGCCATCGTGACGCTCACAACGGTCGGATACGGCGACATATCTCCCAAAACCGCACCTGGCCAACTCCTTGCGATTGTTGTCATGTTACTGGGGTTCAGCATCATCGCCGTGCCCTCGAGCATCCTGTCGGTCGAAATCTTCCAGGCCGCGCAGGGCCGGTCCGGCACGCGGTCCTGCGCGGTATGCAACGCCGTGACACGGGAGCCCGATGCGAAATTTTGTCAATTCTGCGGTACGGAGTTATAGAACTCTGGTCGTGCTGTTTCCGGTAGCGCTGGCGGTCGTCTGGTTTCGGCCGACGTCCGGGACTCCTGAACAGCGTGCCGCCGATCTTTGCATTCGCGCCGAAACTGCGTTGAAACACGGCGACGTAGAAGAAGCGATGGCGTCGTACCGGGAATCCATCGCCATCCACTCGCCCTCCGCGCGCGCGCGGTACGGTCTTTCGGATCTCCTGGCGGCACGGGGACGGTTCGCCGAAGCGAAGAAAACCCTCAACGCGATTTCTCCACCTGGATCGAGCCCGCAGGAGTGGTTAATATACGCGCGGGCCCTTCGCAACGCACGGGCGGACCGGGAGGCCGAGGCCGCCTATCTGAGAGCCGTCGAGGAAGTGCCGGACAACCCCGCCCACGCCCTGGAACTGGCCGAATTCTACCTCGCGGCGGGAAACCTCGGCAACGCGGAAACCCATTTCCGGCGCGCCGGGGCTTTCGGCGGGGACCGCGGGCGGATTCTCGCCGGCCTGGGGCGCGTTCACTTCAGCCGTGGCGAACTCGATTCGTCTGCGGCTTGTTTCCGGCAGGCCCTTGAGGACTCCCCGGGAGACGTCGATCTGCTCTGCGACGTCGCCAGCGCCGAACTCATGGCGAAACGTCCGCGCACAGCATTGTCTCATCTCCGTCGGGCGGCCGTTTTGGATCCTCACCACACCCGCACGCGATATCTGACGGGTCGGTCTCTGCTCGCCCTCGGGCGTGAAGGGGAGGCCGGGGCGCAGTTGACTGTTTTCGAACGCCAGAGCAGGCTGGCCGCGCGCATTCGCCATCTGGAACGTGACGCCGCGGAGAATCCCACGGCGGAACGCTTTCAGACCCTTTCGCACTACTACATGCTGTCGGGGCGGGACAGCCTTGCAGCGGCGTGCCTGCAAAGGGCGACCGCGCTGAACCCCCTCGCCGCCGCGACCGCGGAAGCCATTGTACGAGACCCCTTCTGAGCGGCCCTGCCGCGGAATTGTGACGGTTGGCATCCGGCGCCTTCTTCCGTGCGGGAGGTCGGTCCCGCGCAGCATCGTCTCAGGAAACGGCAATCCATGTCAATGCCATCGGCGAAATCGATGAATTCCGATGCCGGGATGGATACCGGCCGGAAAGCAGCGAGGAATCGCGGCGTGACCGTCAGGTCCATCGTCTACGGTCTCCTGCTTTCGGTGGCCATCGGTATCCTGGGCGACACGGTGCGCTATGTCCTCCACGCGTCGTTTATGGCGTACAGCCATATGCCCATGGGCAACCTGATCCTGACGCTGGTATCCATCATCGTCTGTTCGATGCTGGCCTACAGGTTCGGCCGGCGGTTCCTCTTCTCGTCCTCCGAATGGATCACCATCTTCTGCATGGGATTCATCAGTTCTCTGGGGCCTACCTACGGGATCAGCGGCTACCTCGTGGGTATCATGGTCGCGCCGCACTATTTCGTCACCCAGGAGAACGAATGGGCGCGGTACCTTCATCCGTACCTGCCGGGTTGGCTGATTCCGGAAAACGAAGGCAACGCGATGGCCTGGTTCTACGAAGGTCTGCCCCAGGGCGCGTCCATTCCCTGGGGCGTCTGGGCCGTGCCCCTCTTCTGGTGGTTCACCTTTCTCTGCGCCGTCGCACTTGCCGCGGCCTGCCTGTCCGTCATTTTCCGAAAGCAGTGGTCCGAATACGAGCGTCTCGTCTTCCCCGCGATGGAACCCATCGTCGAGTTTACCACACAGGGCGGAACGGGAAGACGATGGTTCCCTGAATTCATGAAGGGAAAGGCGTTCTGGGCAGGGTTCATGCTCACCACGTTCGTTTTCGGCTGGAACATGATTGCCTGGTTCTATCCCCAGTTCCCGCGCTTCCCTACCGCTTCCGCCCGCTGGTTCTTTTTCTCGCGGGATTTCCCGCCCGGTTTCTTCTTTTTGAGTACGGTTGTCATCTGCTTCTCGTACTTCGCCAGCCTGGAAATCCTCTTCAGTCTCTGGTTTTTCGACGTCCTTTTCATTCTCGAGGGCGGTATACTCAGCGGGCTCGGCGTCTCGGCCATCTCACCCTACTATGGCCGCGGGCGTTACATCTGGCAGACGGCCGGCGGGTTTACGGCCTTCGCGCTCTGGGGGATCTGGGTCGCAAGACACCACCTGCGCGACGTCATCAGGAAAGCCTTCAACCCCGATCGACCGACTCCCGACGACAGCAACGAACTGCTCTCGTACCGGCACGCCGTAATCGGCCTGATTGCCGGGTGTCTCTACATGGCGCTCTGGCTGGGATGGATCGGCATGCAGGTGAAGGTCATCGTCCTTCTCATCCTGTGCATGCTCGTCGTGTATACGACCGTATCGAAAATGCTCGCGGACTCCGGAATCGTCTACCTCAACCCGCCCACGTCGGCGTGGGGTCTCCTCAGCCGGTTTCTGGGCGGTTCCCACACGTTTACCGCGTACACCAAAATGGCGCTGAGCATGTCCTCCCGCGCGGTAAACCACTACCGCGGCCTTTCCATGGGGACGATGACGCACATCAACCGCCTGGCGGAGTTCCTGCCCGGGGGCAAACGCCGGCTCTTCGGAGCCGTCTGCGCGGCGTTCGTGGTGGGTATGGTTACATCCACGCTCTACACCGTCTGGCTCGGATACACTATCGGCGGATACAATATCCAGCCCAACTGGCTGATCATCCACGCCGGCGTCCGGCAGATTCAGGGCATCGCCAACTCCATCAAGGCCGTGGACAGCCCCATCGAGCCGGTCAACTACTGGTTCTTCTTCGCCGGGGCCGCCGTCATGGCTTTGCTGAATCTGATGCGGTACCGCTTCGTCTGGTGGCCGCTGCATCCGATCGGCTTCGCCCTTTCCGGCACGGCGCTCTCGAGGCTTACCAGCGCGACCATATTTGTGGCATGGCTGGTCAAGCTGACCATGCTCAAGCTCGCCGGCGCCGCCTTCTACCGGAAATCCAGACCGTTCTTCATCGGGATGCTTGTGGGTTACATATTGTCCGTGGCCGCGGGCGTTGTCGTGGACGCTGTCTGGTTCCAGCCGGATGGCCACGTGGTGCATAAATGGTATTAGCGTCCGCGATCCGGCTTCGGGTCGAAACGCAAACGTCGGCGCATGCGAAAACTCGCGTTCAATCGACGCGAATCCTTAACACGGCGCAGGTGTCTTTGTGAAAACAAATAATATCGCCATCGGCCTGGTCATCCTCATTGCCTTTCTCGCGATGACCCTGGTCTCTCCGCAGGCGCTGACCGACCGCCTGTTCGAATGGTTCGATATCCGCTATCCGGAACCCCCGCCCGCCAGGGTGGCCACCGGCCAACAGCAACTGGCCGACAGCATCCGGGAGCGGATCACGCCTGCCGGAGTCGAATCCCGTCTGCTCCGGCTCAGCGGATCGGGTTCGCGGGTGGTCGGCTATCCGGGCCACAGGGAGGCGTCTCTCTATATTCGGGAAGAATTCGAACGTATCGGTCTGGAAAACGTCTCGGTGGAAACCTACGACGTCACGTCGCCCGTCGACAAGGGCGGCGGTCTTCGGATCATCGGCGAGTCCCGCGTTGTCCCCATCCATGCGGTCTGGCCCAACCTGGTTCGCACGTCCACCCTGCCGGGCGCCGGACTGCGCGCCCCGCTGATCGACGGCGGCGCAGGGGAGTTCGCCGATTTCAACGGCAAAGAGCCAGGCGGCAGCGTCGTGCTGCTGGACTTCAACTCCTGGAACCGCTGGATGAACGCCTCCATGCTGGGCGCCAGGGCGATTGTCTTCGTGGCGCCGGACTCCACCACAACGGCCGAAGCAGAGCAGAAATTCTTCCAGGTCCCACTCAATGCGCCCCGCTTCTGGATCGGCAAGTCCGAAGGGGAACGCCTCCGGCGCCGGCTGGCCGACGGCGAGCGGATCGAGGTTGAATTGAAGTCGCGGATGGACTGGGAGCGGCACCCCACGCAAAACATCATCGGCTGGATCACAGGCGCTGACCCTCAGCTACGGGAACGCGTGGTACTCATCGACGCGTATTACGACGCCATGTCGGTGGTGCCCGCGCTCGCCCCGGGCGCCGAACAGGCATCCGGAATCGCCGCCATGCTGGAAATGGCGAAATACTTCAAGGCGCATCCGCCCGCCCACACCGTCCTTTTCCTGGCAACCTCGGCGCATCATCTCGGTTTTCGCGGCGTGTGCGACTTCCTGGGACGGCATGCGCGGAAAGAGGAACACTTCGCCGCGCTGATGACGGATCCCATCGATATCCGGTTGTGGATCTCCCTGGACCTAACCTCCCAGACCGACCAGATGGCCGTCTGGAACGGTTCCACCGCGTTCTATTTTCAGAGATTCTTCACGCCGCTGGGCAAACGCTTCAGCAACCTCGGCGCGGACCTCGCTCCGGCATTCGGCATGGACGCAAAGCGGTCGCTGGTTGACGGCATCAACCCGCCTTCGGGCATGAGCTGGAGCATGTTCATTCCCGGCGGAAATCTGAAGACCGACTCGCAGGTGGTGCTGACCGCCGGAATGCCGACGCTGGCATTCGTGACCATCAACGACGCCCGATTCCGGGTGGACACCCCCTACGACACCGTCGAACACGTCAATCTGGCCAATCTGACAAACCAGATCAGGCTGCTGACCGCGGCGCTCAGCAAGGCGCTGAACGATCCCGGCTTCCTGCCCGACTACCGCGTCAAGATGAAGGATCGAATGCGCGCGCTGAAGGGACGCATCCTCACCTTTCCCCGGCGCAGCATCACGCCGGACCGGCCCCGCAAGGGCGCGGTGGCGGTATTGCGAATGTCTTACGAGAAGTCGGTCAAGGGCGTACGCGCTATCTTCTACGATCAGGCCGACGAAAACGGCGAGTTCTACGTTCCCGGCCTGGCGGTACGCTGGGTTGGCCTCGACGCCTTCTATCTCGACCCGGAAAGCGGCGAGATCACCTATGCGTGGGATCGAGGGCAGGCAGCGCGGATCTACAAGCCTGAATTCGGCATGGACTGGTGGATTACGCGCGCCACGCGCATCCTTTTTCCCTGTGTTTCAACGGACTTCTATGAGACCGTGGACCCGCGCTACCTCACCAAGCTCCCGAGTCTATCCCTGTACGGCGACGGAAACACCGCCCCGCGGGAATATGGCTATACCCTGGGTTACGGCCAAAACGAGCCGGTGGGCGTCGTGTTCACCCCTCCCGGAACAAGACTCAAACTAACCATGCATACGCGTGGTATCGGCATCCGCTACCTGCTGCTGAATGCAACCGATACAACCAGCGTCGAGGCGGCGCACAAGAGCGGATTCGTCGCCGCCACCCACGGCGCAATCACGCATACGGCGTACCAGGCCGCCAAAGACATGTGGGTCCTGGACCACGCCAGGATGCGCGAACTTCACGCCTACGGAATCGAAAACGATCGCCTTGCCGATCTGCACACGCGGGCGAAGAAACATCTGGACCAGGCGGACATGGCCCGGGACCAGCTGCGGTGGGACGATTTCATCAGGCATTCGCGTGCCGCGCTGGGCCTCGAGTCCCGCGCGTATCCCGATGTCAAGGGGACGCAGAACGACGTGATCCGCGGCATCATCTTCTTTATGGCGCTGGTTCTGCCGTGCGCCTTCTTCGGGGAGCGGCTGATATTTACGGCGGTTGACATCAGGCGACAGATTGCAGGTTTTGCCGGCATTTTCATGGTGATCTGGATCTTCCTGTCGATCGTCCATCCCGCATTCGACCTTTCCAATCCTTTTGTCATACTCCTCGCCTTCGTGCTGCTGGCGCTGGCCAGCTTCGTGATCAGCCTGGTATTTTCCCGCTTCAACAGTCAGATGCGCAACCTCCGCACGGAGGCCGCCGTCATCCACGACGTGGACGTGGGTCGGATTTCCGCCTCGCTGGCCGCCTTTCAGCTGGGCATCGCCAATATGAAGCGTCGCAAACTCAGAACGCTGCTCACCTTTACCACACTCGTCCTGCTCACCTTTACCGTCCTGTCATTCTCTTCCATCAAGTCCCAGCTCAAGTTTCACCAGATCGCGCGGGACAATCTGGGCCCGTATCCGGGGATGCTCATCCGCAGCAAGTATTGGGCGCCGCTGGAGGAATCCGTCCTCGACTATGTTCAGGCCAACTTCGGAAAGGAAGCCGTCGTGGCGGCGCGCAGCTGGTACGCCTCCAAAGAGAAAAAGGCCATTCAGGTCGTATCGGACAGCACGTCGGCCAACGCGCTCGGCATTTTGGGACTGACCGCGCAGGAGACCGATGTGATCGGGATCCAGGACTGCCTGTCCGCCGGCAGGTGGTTCCTTCCGGGCGAACGAAACGTCACCGTCCTGCCCCAGGCGATGGCGGACCTCCTGAAAATCGACGAATCCGACATCGGCAAGGCGGAGGTACGCCTCTTCGGAGAGCGATTCAAGGTTGTCGGACTGATCGACGCCGAGCGCATGAAGGACCTGGAGGACCTGGATGGCGAGCCGCTAACGCCCGCGGACTTCGTGCTGACCGATGAGAACGTTTTCATGCAGATGGCCCAGCAGGAGAAGCGCGAAAAGGCCGGACTGGAGGAGACCGATGTCGAAATCATGGAATTCGAACACCTCGACCCCGCAAACGTCATGGTGGTCCCCTACCAGACCCTGAGGGAAGTCAACAGCCCGCTCCAGGCAATTGCGGTCCGGTTCAGGGACCCAACGGTGGTCAAGGCTCGCGTGGAGAGTTTCATCTCGCGGCTGTCCGTGGTTCTGTTTGCGGGCGTACCGGAGGTTTCGCCGGAGGGAAAGATCGGGCGCATTGCCGTTTCCGTTTACTCCTCGTACGGACAGGCGTCACCCCAGGGCCTCGCGAACCTCTTCGTTCCCATCGCCATCGCGGCGCTGATCGTATTGAATACAATGATGGGTTCGGTGTACGAACGATTCCGGGAAATCGGCATCTATTCCTCGGTCGGACTGGCGCCGGTACACATCGCCTTCCTGTTCCTGGCCGAGTCCTGCGTGTACGCCGTGCTCGGCGCGGTCTCGGGCTATCTGCTCGCACAGGGCGTGTCCAAGCTCCTCTTCTGGCACGGCCTCCTCGAGGGCCTCACGTTGAACTACTCCTCCGTGTCGGCGATGGCCTCGTCCACGCTTGTCATGCTCGTGGTCATCCTGTCCACCGTATACCCCGCCCGGCGGGCTTCCCAGATGGCGGTTCCCGATATCACCCGGCGCTGGAAGCTTCCCGAGCCGGATGCGGACCGCTGGCATTTCGAGTTTCCGTTCACCATCTCCGGCGGCGAGGTCCTGGGGCTGTTTACGTTTCTCACCAGGTACTTCGACTTTCATACGGAAAGCTCGATGGGAACCTTTTTCACCCACGGCGCCAACCTGTCCACGTATGAAACAGCGCGGGGCCGCGGGTACCGGATCGATACCACCATCTGGCTGGCGCCGTTCGATCTCGGGGTCAGCCAGAACATCAGCCTGACGTCCACGCCCACGGGCACCTTCGGCATCCACGCGCTGGAAATCACCATCGACCGGCTTTCGGGCGACCTGGCTTCATGGAAACGATGCAACCAGCGCTTCATGAACCAGATCAGGAAACAGTTCCTCATCTGGCGTACCATTCCCGAAGAAAGCCAGCGTCAATACGCGAACGAAGGCGATGAACTGATCGACAGGGGGACGGCGGCCAACCCGGTGTCCGAGGGGGAGAAGGTCTGATGCCGCTCCGGTCCCTCCTTCCACGCCCACCCGCCGCCCCGCCGCCCCGCCCGGCGTGTCGACACCCTCGCCCGCTGTGGAAACCGTAAGCTGTGCCTCTCGGCAGACACATTCTGGTTGAGCTCTATGGGTCCCCAGCATCCGAACTGAACGACGTCATCCGCATTGAAGCGTGTATGGTCAACGCGGCTCGAGCGGCGAACGCCACCGTTATCAACACCTCCTTCCATCGTTTCTCGCCATACGGCGTCTCCGGGGTCGTTGTCATCCACGAGAGTCACCTCTCCATCCACACCTGGCCGGAGTACGGTTTCGCCGCCGTCGATCTGTTTACCTGCGGAGACTCGATCGACCCGTGGCCGGCGTATGAAGCGCTGAAGTCGGACCTGAAAGCCGCTCACGGCACCACCCGGGAGATGGAGCGCGGTCAACTCGACATTCCGGCACAGACCGGCGCCGCGCCGGCGATGGCAGCCGGGGAGACGCCTCCGGCACACATCCGCAATCTCTGGTTTACGAGACGGGAGGAAGGGATCGCCCTCTCGCTCAGGCATGCCGGCGCGCTCTTCCGGCATCAATCCCCCCATCAGAAGATCGAAGTCCTGGACAGCTACGGGTACGGAAAGACGCTGGTGATCGACGGGTCGATCGTATGTACGGAACGTGACGAGCACATCTACCATGAGATGATCGTCCATGTACCCATGCAGACCCTCCCCGACGCGAAGCGGGCCCTGATCGTGGGCGGCGGCGACGGCGGAGCCCTGCGCGAATTGTTACGCTACAAGCGGATCGAGGAGGTCGTCGTCGTCGAACTCGACGCCATGGTTGTCAGCGCATGCAGACAACACTTCCCGGCCCTTGCGCCTGCTTTCGAAGACACCAGACTCTCGCTTCACGTTGCGGACGGGTTCGACTTTCTGCAGACCTTTCCCGCCGAATCCCTCGACCTCGCGATCGTCGACATCGCCAATCCATCCAGCGGACCCCGAAGACTGTTCTCGGGACCTTTCTACACGCGGGTCCGGGAATGCCTCAGGCCCGGGGGCGTCATGGTCGCGCAAACTGAACCGCCCGCGCTCGACAGCCGGACTTTCTCCGAAATCTACAGACGCCAGGAGTCGGTCTTCGGCCCGGGAAACGTGCACTGCTACCTGGCCTGCATCCCCACGTATACGACCGGACTGGTCAGCTTTTCATATGCCGCAACACAGGGCGCGGACCCGCAGAATGCCCTCAGTCCGGCGAGGGCCCGCCGCTTTGCGGATGCCCACGGCCTGCAATACTACAACGACGAAATTCACAGGGCTGCGTTTGCCCTCCCCCCCTACGTCAAACGTCTCCTGCGAGGTGAAGACCCGAAGCCGCCACGGTCCTGACACCGCAATGTCGTGGACGACTCTCCAGGCGAAGACGTGTTGGGCCATCGGAATGCGGTTCGTCTACACTGAATTCCGTTTGACAATGCGCATGACTCAACGTAGCTTCATCGGCGACCGCCGAGTTGAGATCGACAGAACAGCAAACAGGGAAACAACCATGACCGCCGACCCGCCCGTGGAGATACGTCCGGTCGACGCCGCCTGCAGAATTGGAACCCGTGCCTGAACCTTTTTTCATCCCCCGAATTCTCCCTGGGCGAAGCGGCCCGGTAGGATCATTTACAGAGTATGGGAACAGTCAGCGAACTGACGTCGGCCGGGGAAGTCGCCGTTCCCCGGACACATACGCTCGATTCCCTCGGCCGGGACCTGAGAGCGCTTGGCGTGGAACCCGGCGATACGCTCTTCATTCACTCGTCGTTCAAGAGCCTCGGAAGGGTTGAAGGCGGCGCATTTACGGTCGTGAAAGCCCTCGAGGACGTGACCGATCCCGGCGGCCTCATCCTGATGCCTTCATTCAATCTCCTGGAGGACAGCCGGTTACGCGCCGAGCTCTGGAACCCGAATACGACCCCCTCGACGGTGGGTTGGCTCACCGAATTCTTCCGCACGCTGCCCGGAACGTACCGCTCCGACCACTATTCCCATTCCGTCGCCGCCCGCGGCTCAAACGCACGGGCGTTTGTTGCCGGCCATCGCGACAGAATCGGGCGTTCGTCTCCGTGGGACCGCGACCCGTGGGGCAAGACCTACGGCGACAATTCACCCATGATCCGCGCGTACGCGGCCGGCGGCAAGGTGCTCATGCTGGGCGTGACGTACGAAACCTCCACCTACATTCACCTCGTTGAAGTCATCTGTTGGTACCGGCGCCGGGAAAACGACCCGGATGCGAAATATCCGTGGATCGACCGGACGAAGCTCGGCGCTTTCTGGGAAGCGAACGGCCGCATCCGGCGGGGCACGGTCGGGGACTCCGAGTCCCGGCTCTTCCCCATCCGGACCTATGTGGACGCGCTGGTCGAGGAGGTTGGGGGAAGGCCGGAGGCGTATTTAAGATAGGCGGTTTCCCGCCGGGCTGCTCGTCGGCCGAAACACGTCAATCCAGTTCCGGGACGAACACCGGACCGAACCGGCCGTAAACAGGATCCTGAAGGAGGTCATTGTGACGTCGGCACAGGCTGAATCGCTCAAGAACGCATTGGAAGCGCTGATGGACGCCATTGCAAAAAGGGAACCGATCGCCGACCACCTGCACCATCTGGCCACGCTCCACCGTAAACTTGCCCCCTTCACGTCCCGGCAACTGGATCATTTCCTGCAAAACAGAAGCTACACCAAGGCGTTGGAATACCTCCGCGACGGCGTCGTCATCGAGGACCCGGACCGCCCCGACTGCGACGATACATAATCGCGCCCGTACGCCGCGCCCGGGGATCCACAGCACCCTGCAGAAAGGCTCCGCCATGGTAAAGAGTATACGCCGGCGCGCGCTCGAGCGCGAAGTCGTGGCCGGGACATTCCTGAACCTGGGATCCGCCGTCACGGCCGAAATCGCCGGGAAGAGCGGTCTGGACTGGGTCCTGATCGACATCGAACACGGCGCGTCGGACCTGGAAACGCTTCGTGTCCAGCTTCAGGTGGTCTCGGGTACGCCCGCCGTGCCCATCGTGCGAATCGCGGCCAACGAACCCCCCCGGTTCAAACGCGTCCTGGATATGGGCGCTTCGGGTGTGATGGTGCCCTACGTGAGTACGGCGGCCGAGGCCGAGCGGGCGGTGGCTTCGAGCCGCTATCCGCCGAGGGGTATTCGGGGCGTTGCCAAGTTGAACCGGGGCAGCGAGTTCGGACGGGATTTCGATGACTATTTCAGTTCGTCGCACGAGTTGCTGACAACCGTCGTGCAGATTGAAACCCCGGAAGCCGTGAACGCCATTGACGGGATCGCCGCTGTAGACGGCGTGGACGTTTTGTTCATCGGCCCCCTGGACCTCAGCGTCAACCTGGGGATTCCGCAGCAATTCGACCATCCCCGCTTTCTGGATGCCAGGGCAAGGGTTTCCGAAGCCGCCAGGCGGGCGGGTAAAGCCGCAGGAATCCTTCTGCTGGACCCCGGTCATCTCGACGCCGCGGTACGTGACGGATTCACCTTTATTGCGCTCGGATCGGACGGCGGCCTTGTTGCGGCCGGCATGCAGAACATCGCGGCCGCGTTCGATCCGCATACGGCGTAGCCGACGCACGAATGTGTAGAGACCTCGTACTCGCGCCGGAGAAACTCAGCTATGGACCATAGCGCAACAAGGCGAAGGTCGACGGACGCGCAAGGGGTCTACGTCTTTGTGATGACGCCGATGAAGACCGCCCTGAACCGGAAGGGCGCATACCGGATCGATGCAGCGGGCCTGGAGAAAAACGCGCGTTATTTTGCGGGGGTCAGGGGACGGAAGACCCTGGTGATCTGCGGCGGATCCGGGGAATTCTACGACCTCTCGACATCCGAAGTCAAAGACCTGGCCGCGGCGGCGGTTGCGGGCGTCCGGAGGTCGTGCAGGATCGTATGCGGGATCGGATGGAGCACGGGAACAGCCGTGAAGATGGCGGAGAACGCACAGGCCGCCGGCTGCGACGCCCTGCTTGTGATGCCTCACGACCCGGTCGTCGCCCGCGGCGAGGCGGCGATCTGGCGGCACCACCAGGCCATCGCGAAAGCGGTGGATATCGGAGTCATCCCGTTCCGGGCGCCGCGGCAACTCCTCTCGATCAACCTCGTGAAGCGCTTTGCCGGACTCGAGAAGGTCGTCGCCATCAAGGAGGAGAGCAATGCCGTCGACTGGGTACGCACCGGCTGCAGGGCCGTGGATCACCGCGTTCCCATTATCACGGGAGGCGGCGAGAACATGGCGCCCTATTACTACCTCGCGGGCGCCAGCGGATTCACGACGGGAATGGCCAACCTTACCCTGCCGAAGTCCATCGAAATGCACAATGCCGGAATGCGGCGTCGATGGAAGACGGCGATGGACCTCCGGGACTGGTTCGAACCCCTGACGTCCCTCCGGAGCGAACTCGGCACGCCCATGCTCAAGGCCGGCCTGGAAATGATGGGCCTGGCGGGCGGCCCCATGCGGGGCGAGGCGCAGCCCCAAACGGCCGCGACCCCCGCCCGCCGTATCCTCGCGGCAAGAGACCGAGCCAGGGTCCGACGTCTGCTCAAGAAAAAGGGGGTGCTTTAGCACCCCCTTCCGATTCCCTTACCTCGGTAAGGGTTGAACGTTCCGCACTATCGCGTCCGCCCGTAGCCGGTCGTCACCCGGACCGCGTTCCGGACGTCCCCAGGTTGCCCTCGCCGTCGAAATCCATCTCTTCCGGTTCGCCCGATACCTCTACCTCCGGCATCCCGGAGAGCTCCGGGAGCAGCGACTCTGACGCCCGGAGGTGTTCCAGCTCCAGCGTTGAGCGTATCCGCATCACTCTCGCATCAGGGTTCCCTCCGTTGCCCGACGCGCCAAGCGCGATCTCAATCGCCTCCCTGTCGTTTTCGCCAACGATGGGTATGTACGCGCGGTTCAGGAACGTGCTGGTCATTGCGTTGGCATACGTCGCCTTGAAGTCGATATCGTCCACAAGGCGGCGGGTGGTCACGTCGGCCAGCCCGATTCCATTGGCGTTGCCGTGCGTCTCGGGTGTCAGGTCCAGCACGACGATGCGTTCGATACGCGGTGAATCCGGCTCCTCGACGCCCTCCAGCCATATCCGTCCGATGATGTTGGGGTCCATTCCCGTACCGCTGATATTCTTGCCGATCCGGTCCACGATCAGGACGTCGATCCGTTCCACGGGTATCCGGGGCATCAGTACCCGGGCCTCATCCAGCAACTCCGGCTCGACCGCCGTCAACTTGTCCGGCTCCACGGCAACCACTCTTGCCGTCTGCTCGTAAGCGTTTTCCAGAATCGCCACGCCGAGCGCGATGGGGGCCTCCCGGAGTATGATGCGGCCCCACGCCGGTATCATCCGGGGCAATCCCGCCGCACCCATCGAATGCGCGAGCGTGGCCCCCCGGTGCGACCCCAGCCCGATCGTCATCATCTTCATCAGCCCGCTCTCGAACGGTCCGCGAAACGACGTGTGGGGCTTGACCCGGTTCACCAGCACCACCGCATCGGCCTCTCTTGCCAATCGGTTCACTACAACCGGAACGCCGTCGTCCGTTTCCCCGACCTGTACCACGTCCATCGTGGCGTCGACCGGTGCTCCCATCGTGGATTCGTCAATGCCGTACGAGGCGAGAATCGCTTTCTGTCCGCTGGACGTGGCCCCGCCGTGACTGCCCATCGACGCGAGAACGAAAGGAACGCCCCCCAGTTCATGGACGCAGTCCACGACCGCCCGCGTCAACTGTGCGATCCGATGAATGCCCCTGCTGCCGGCCGTAATCGCAACCCGTGCACCGCCGGAAACGCGCGCGCCCAGCGATGAGTTCAGGACACACCGCCGCGTCTGTTCAACGGGGTCGTCCAGACTCTCCGCGTCAAACGTCTGGCGCAGCGGAAACATCCGCGGAAAATCCATGTCAAACCTTATCCATCGAGTCGCCCTACGAAATCCGGAACACCCTTTCCGCGTTCCCGGTCGTGATGCGTTCAAGGGCATCCTTTGAAAGATCGGCGTTCCGGATATAGTCCAGCATCGGCGGGACCCCTACGATAGAACACGCCGGCGACGGCCGCGTGTGGATGGTGTCCGTGGCGAACATCAGCCGATGCTTCCATCGCTTAACGAAGCTAAGTCCAAACGCCGGGTCCCGTGTGATGGCGTTGTAACCCGACTGCGCCGAGAGGTCGGCATACAGGTTCGAATATTTCCGGAACAACGTATCCAGACGTCCGCCGGGCGCCACCGGTCCCTCCGGATAGCGCTCTCCCTGTCCGACCTCCCCCGAGATTTCCCGCCAGAAGTATTGGGCGTGGCCCACCCACTTTACGTTCCTGTAGGTCTTCACCATACGCTCGAAGCCCGGCAATCCGGTATCGTCCCGGTTGATCCAGTGGTCGATATGCATTACGATTGCCAGCCCCAGCCGGTCGCAGGCCTCGTAAACGCGCTGTTGCATCGGATCGTCCACGGGGAGACCACACAGGTTCTCGCCGTATCCCACGCATCCCTGGTCCATATAATACTCAAGGATCGGGTACGGCTGGAACCTCCCCGGGTATCGGTGTCTTGGATCCACGGCGCAAAGCGGCAGCAGGCGGTCCCGGTGAGGTCGGGTGAGCCTCAGCAGCTCTTTCGTTGTCAAGTAAAAGTCGAGTTCCTCGGGCACCTCCACCGCCATGACGATGCCCTTTTCAATCCCATGGCGATCCATCCAGCGCAACAATCTGGCGGGGGTGAGGCCCGGGTCTTCCAGCACGAGTTGTCCCAGATGCAGGTGTGTGTCGATCATTTTCTGATCCCTTGCATGCACCGAATGGTCTCTTTCAAGGCGCTCTTGTTGATCCCGGCGGCCTGTCAGATCCGGAAGACCTTCTCGGCATTCTTCCGTGTGATGAGATCGAACGCGTCCTTCGACAGCGGCGCATCTTTGATATATTCGACAATCGGCGTTTCCTGCCCCACCCGCAGGTAGTCGGTGGCGAACATCAACCGGTGTTTCCAACGTTTCAGGAATTTCAGACCGAACTCCAGGTCCCGAGTGATGGCCCCGTACCCGGAGCCCGCGGAAAGGTCCGCGTAAAGATTCCGGTACTTTCGAAACAGTGCTTCGACCCTGCCTCCGGGCGTCACCCTTCCTTCGGGATATCCCTCCGAGGCGTCCACGTCGCCGGAAATCTCACGCCAGAAATGTGGCGAATGCCCGATGAATTTCACGTTCCGGTAAGTCTTCAGCATGCGTTCAAACCCGGTGAGCCCCGGCTTGTCACGGTTAATCCACGAGTCGAAGTGCATCACGATGGCGATATTCAACCGGTCGCACGCCTCGTACACCCGTTCCTGCATCGGATCGTCCACCGGCAGACCGCACAGGTTCTCCCCGTACCCCACACAACCCTGGTCCATGTAACTCGCGATGATCGGGTACGGCTGGAACCGGCCGGGATACCGGTGACGGGGGTCCACGGCGCAAAGGGGCTTCAGCCGGTCGCGGTGCGGGCGCGTCATTCTTAGCAGCTCCTTCGTCGTCACGAAGAAGTCCAGCTCCTCGGGTACCTCCACCGCCATCACCACCGCCTTTTCGATTTCCTGCCGATCCATCCACCGAAGGAGTTTGGCCGGCGTCAATCCCGGGTTGTCGAAAAGGAGTTGTCCCAGATGAACGTGCGTGTCGATCATTGCCCGATTCTCCATCCGATAGCGCACTGCCAAATGATCTCCAACCCAGGACGCGTTTCCCGGGCCGTCGTCTCCCCTACCCGCCTTTCGAGCCCTTCCTGAGCGTATCCATGATCAAAAGCGAGATTGACTGCACGGTCTCGTCCAGATCCGCATTCTCGAACGACGGCACGCCGGCACCGTCGCCAACATCCAGAATATGCTGCTGGATTTTCATGATCTGCTCCAGCGATTTGACGTACCGGTGTCGCGTGCGACCGGCGGCGTTCTTCCCCCGGCTTTCAAATCGATCCGTAAATTGCTGTAGATCAGTAAGATACAGATTCAAGTGGATAAATAACGCCTTTCCGGAGAACGCATCCAGTTCGAGCAGATCGGGCATCAGGTGAACGCCGTCGACGATCAGGCTGACGTTTTCGTCGATCGCCCGAGCAATGGTCGCCCGCACGCCCACGGAGACGCGGGCCGCCTGTTCACGGAACCCGTAGATGACGGGATCGGGCGCCTCGTCGGCAGGCACGGGGATCGCCTCCCACGCCGCGTAAGACGAGACCTGCAATTCAGGCATGAGATCGGATGAAATCATCAGTCGCATCACCTGCCGGATTTCGTCGGTCGACGCGACCCGCGACACCCGCAACAGATTGGCGAGCGCCACGCCCACCGTGGTTTTGCCGACGCCCGTACCCCCGCCGATCAGCACGATCAGCGGCGTCGTCTGCCCGCCGTTTCGAAACCGGTTCCAGATGCCGTACCGCTCCGCGAACGCGTCGCCCGAATCGATGCGGAGCATGTTCAGCGTCGCTTTCAGGATGTCGTCGCGGTTGACCACCGTCCGGTTGTTCTGGATGAAATCGCCCTCGATCCGCTCGGCGATCCGGTAGGCCTGGCTTTCGTCAACGCCGGTGATGGCCAGCGAGTCGGAGAGATGGTCTTTTGAAAAAGGCCGGGTGCCCAGGTCGTCTTCCACGAGTATCTGCCTGGACCTCGGCGCCCAGAAGACGCCGTCTCCCACCGGACGGTCGGCGAAGAGCTCGCGCGCATGGGTATGTACCAGGTCAATCATCCTGCCCGCGGGCACCTTCTTCTGCTTCTGAATGGAACTCCTGACCCGGTCCGCGACCTGATATGCCTCCCGGAAGGAGAATCCCTGCTCCAGCAGGTAGTGGGTCAGCATTCCTCTCAGGAACGGAATGCGCCTCCCGCTATCTACGATGATGGCCACTTCAGCCTCCTGAGACGCCGCAGCAAATCATGATGAAGGGCGGTTTCAGGGCGATCGGAGCCCGGTAAGAATTAGTCCGGTCGGCGAGCGGAAGTCAACCGAAATTGCACGCGACCGCCGTTGACACGCCACGCCACTGAATATTCGCCGGTCCGTTCCATACACCGCCGATTCAGCCCTTGAATGGCATGACATCGAGAGGATAATCAGAAAGGGTTTCCACGCCCTCAGGGGTTATCACGAACGTATTCTCCAGACGGATTCCCGCGCGCAGGTCGTCACAGTAGGCGCCCGGTTCACAGGAAAACACGTCGCCGACCTCAAAGACCGCGTCCCGGTCGCGGTTGATGTCCGGCGCCTCGTGCGCGCGCAGCCCCACCCCGTGGCCCCCATGATGGATCAGCCCGGCTTCGGACAGATGCGGGTGCTCGCGAATGCGCGCGTCGATCGTCTTCCACAGCGCGGTTGCGCTCTCGCCGGGTCTCACCAGGCCCGGAACGTCGCGCAGAATGCCGGCAAGGTGCTCGTAGACGGACGTCTGCAGGTCCGTGGGCTGCCCCCCGACCGCGAACGTACGCGCCAGATCCGACCAGTATCCGCGATAGGTGGACTGGGCGTCTATGATGTAGAGTTCCCCCGCTTCGATCTCTCGGTCCCTCGCGGTCCCGCCGATAACGCCGGCGCGATAGTCGCCCCCGTGATAAACCACCTCCCCCGCCGCCTTCATCGCCGCCTGCTGCGCCTCGGCCAGCACATCGAGTTCGTTCGCCCCGGGTTCGATCACTTCCTGTGCGCGCGTATATGCCGCCAGATCGACTTCGACGCTTTTTCGCAAAAGCGCCAGTTCGTCGGCGTCCTTCCTTTTGTGCAGGCCCGCCAGCAAGTCATCGACCGGCGCCCAGGCATCAGGCGACAGCCTGGCGTCCACCGTTTCCGCCAGCAGCCGGTCGAGCCCCTCCTCCTGCCACCCGATGCGGGAGACCGGCTTCCCGCCGCTCAATCTTGACGCCACTGCCTTGTCGAGCTGGCGGACGGGATCGGGATTCATCGTACTCATGTTGTGCCATTCGTAAGTGACCCGGTCGTCCACCAGCGCGTCGCCCTCCCCGGTATGTGCCGCCAGCCAGGAATCGCCATCCGTTTCGAAATACAGAAAAGCCGGGAAGTGAAACGCGGGGAATCCGCACAACAACACGCCGGTCAGGTAGTATATCTCGAGATGGTCCGTCAAGACGACCGCATCTATACCTTGCGCATTCAGTTGTTCACGCAGCCTGTTCTGCCGGTCCCTGCAGCCTTCCAGAGTCAACATGTACGGGGCTCCTTTCCCTGTCAGCCGTGTTTTGCTGTTCAGAATTCGGTTTCTTTCGTATGATAACAGAGCCGGAGACGGCGGGTCAAGCGAATTGACGGCCAGGAATTCAAACCAGGTTACAATAACAGCTGAAAGGAACGCTATGGCATCCCTTCGTGCCGGCGTGGTCGGCGCAGGAAGCATCTCTCGCAGACACATCACCGCATGGCAGGCCCATCCGGACGTGGAACTGACCTGCATTGCAGACATCAGCGAGCAGGCCGTGAACAGCCGCGCGGATGAATTCGGCATATCGAACCGTTATACCCACTTTGCGGACATGTTCCGGAAGGAAGATATCGACGTCCTCAGCATCTGCACGTGGATGAACACACACGCGGAGATCGCGGTTGCCGCCGCGGAGGCCGGCATCCCCGGAATCCTGAGTGAAAAGCCGCTGGCAGGCAGCCTGGAGGAAGTGGACCGCATTCTCGATGCCGCGGTAAGAAACGGAACCCGCATCGCCGTGGGCCACCATCACCGGTTCCGCGGCGCCTGCGTGAAGGGCCGGGAACTCGTGCTGGGCGGCGCGATCGGGCAGCCGGTACTCTTTCACGGCCACACGTCCGGCGGCCTGCTCAACAACGGCACCCACTTCGTGGACATCGCGCGGTACCTGATGGACGATCCCGAGCCCGCCTGGGCGATCGGCCAGGTGGTGCGGCACACCGACCGGCACGAACGGCACGACCCCATCGAAGATCTGTGCGCGGGCATCGTCGCGCTGGAAAACGGCGCGCGTATCCAGATCGAAAGCGATATGCCCGAACCGGCGCCGCCGGACGGCGCGATGACGCTGCAGGGAACGGAAGGCACGCTGGTCGTCACGTCCAAGGGCGCGCGATTGCTCAATGACGAGGGATGCCAGGACGTGGACGCCGCGCAGGAGACAGACGTCGGGATCCTGCAGGCCGCGGAACTGGTGGACTGGCTGGAAGGCCGCGTGGACGAGCACCGCAACGCCATCCGGACAAACCGCGGGACCATCGAGATCCTCATGGGCCTCTACGAATCCGCCCGGATCCGCGACACGGTCACCTTCCCCCTCGCATCCGGACCCTCGCCCCTGCACCGGATGATCGACAGCGGAGACCTGCCCGTTACCGTGCCCGGAAAGTATGATATCAGGATAAGGTAGACTGTCCCGCCGACGCAAAACAGCCGAGGAGTCACAATGGCCACCAATCGTTGTACCCCTACCGTCACCGTCGGGCAGTCCGATGCCGATATAAACGGGAATGACAACCGGGCGCTCCAGGCGGCCGTGGACTATATCGCGGGCCTGGGCGGCGGGACCGTGGAGATCGGCCCCGGGACCTATACGATGCGGGACTCGCTGCACCTGAGAAACCGCGTCACCGTCCGCGGACAGGGGCCGGAATCCGTTCTCTTCAAGGCGGATGCGGTTGAAAGCCCGCTCACGCTCGACGGGGACTACGGCGAGGAACAGATCACGGTTGCCGACGCCGCGGGCTTCGCGCCCGGTGTGGGCGTGAGCGTAACGGACGACAACTCGGGCGGATTTCACACCGTCGTCTGCACGCTGATCTGGGCGGACGGCAACACATTCGGCGCCGGCAAGCCCATGCTGGGCGACTACCTCGTGTCACGAAACGCCCGCACGGCAACCACGTTTCCGGTCATCAGCGGCTACGGCGTCACCGGCGCTTGCATCGAAAACCTGGCGATCCGGGGCAACAAGGAAAACAACCCGTACCTCAACGGTTGCAGGGGCGCGGGCATCTTCCTGTACCGCAGCCATGGGACGAGAATCACCGCATGTACGATCCAAGACTACAACGGCGACGGGATCAGCTTCCAGCAAAGCAACGACGTGTCAGTCGAAGACTGCGTTTGCAGCGGGAATACCCACCTGGGCCTGCACCCGGGCAGCGGAAGCGGCTCGCCCGCCATCCGCAACTGCCGTTCGAGCGGGAACGGACGCATCGGGCTGTTTCTCTGCTGGCGGGTGAAGAACGGGATCTTCGAAAACAACCGTCTCAATGAAAACGGTGAGACCGGGATCTCCATCGGCCACAAGGATACCGACAACACGTTTCTGAACAATGAGGTCAACGGAAACGGATGTGAGGGCGTGCTCTTCCGCGATGAATCCGAACCGATGGCGGGGCATCGGAATTACTTCGAGAGGAATGAAATACTGGACAACGGAGAGGGACCGGAGGGCTGCGGCATCCGCATCCTGGGCGAGACCCGCGACCTGACCTTCGTCAACAACCGCATCGGCAATTCACCGGACGGCAAACAACGGATCGGTATCGTGATCGGAGAAAAAGCGGACCGTATCGAACTCAAAGAGAATGAGTTACCCGGAAACGTTGAACAGGAAATCGAAGACCGGCGCGAGGGGAGACAAAAACCGGACCAGGATTAAGCAGGATTAAGGATTAAGCAGGACTAAAGGCTGATAAAAACCAATGAAAGACCCTGATTGGCGTCTTTGCGACGAATGAGCATCCAGTAGTTTATATTATTTCACATCCTCGGCCTTGGATCCTAAGCCGCTGTCCTGCTTGTGCTGCCTGCACTGAGCTTGTCGAAGGGTCGGCGAAGGGTGTAGAAGCAAAAACGGCCCGCCAATGCATGAGGAGAGACATGCATAAGATATCCAATGAGCGGAAGTGTTGCGATGCCGTGATCAGGATTCTGGAAGAAAAAACAGGTGAGACTCGAAGCGACGTCTGGTCTCCCGAGGATACACCTGAATTTCCAGGTCCTAAAGTCGAGCTACGTCTGAGATTGGGGTCACAGGAGTATGCGCTTGAACATACTTTCGTTGAGCCGTTCGAGGGGGAGTACGCAAACAGCATCCCGTTAGAAGGATTTTCCGATGTTGTGGAAGATGCCTTGTCCGGGGTTGTTCCTCAAGACGCAGTCTATTCGGTGACTCTTCCGAGTGATAGGTACTTGAAGACGAAAAGGGCTAAGCTTGAATCTCACCGAAGTAAATTAGCGGAATGGGTTCGAGAAAACGCATTGGGCTTGTATGAAAAAGTGAAATCTGAGACTATCAAACGTGAATTCTCAATCCGGGGTCGGCCAGATGGGTTTCCGTACGAAGTAATGCTTACGTGCCATTTAATGGCTCCCAAATCCATTGATGCGTATCCGGTTAGTCGGGTAGGTAGGTTTTTGCCTGACGACATTGATACCCTTTTTGTCTGTAGTATGGAAAAGGCAACTCAAGAGAAATTACCCAAGCTATCCGAATGCAGGAACGAAGGCGCACGCACGATTTTAATACTCGAGAAAAATGATATCCTGATTCATGCGTTTACTGTCCGAAACGTGATTTCCAATTTATGTGATCGGCTTTCCGAAAACATCCGTTTTTCGGACGACATTTACTACGTGGATACGTCCAATAACTCCGGTACGTGGTATGTGTATTGTATTCGGGAGAATGGGGAGTTCTGTTCCGATTTCATTCTACGAAGCCCGACGAAGATTGTAGAATCATGTTTGGAGAACATAACGACGGTTTGATCGACCGCCGTGTCGGCATAGATGTCTTTAACTCCACTCACCCACAGCTACTTGATTTTGCTTGTGTGAATTCGAAACGGTTCCCGCAGAAGGATTTGCTTTGTTTGGTTTCAGAGGAAATTGAATATGAAGACGCGAGTCGTGGTTGTTGCTGCGCTGGTCGCGATTGCTGCAGGTGTCTGTGCGGCGTCGGAAAAACGGGCCGAGACCAGGGGTTCGATAGAGGAATTCAGACTGTACACGAAATGCGTGGGCGTTTCCCTCGTGGTTGAGTATAAGTCTCAGGATGCGGAGGAAACAGGTCTCACGAGAAACGAGATCGTCGCCGCGGTCGACTCCAGGTTGCTTTCCGCCGGGCTGTATCAATCCAGTTTCTTCGGGTTCTCTAAGGGGTCGGTTGTCTTCCTGCCGCACCTGTACGCGCACGTCAACGTGATCGGACAGTCATTCTACGTACTGATTGAATTGAAGAAGTGGGTCCATGAGCCCCTGTCCGGGCAGTTGAACTATACCCAGACCTGGCGGACCGAGGCGTTTGGTATCCACGGGACAAGCACCCGGCGCATTCTGTCTTCCGTACGCGAACTGACGGACCAATTCATCGAGGAGTGGAACGAGGTGAACAAGCCGGACGGGAAGTGTGTTGAATGACGGCGACGGGCTTATTCGTCTACAACGTCGACAATTACCCAGATGTCTTGTAGTCTGCGTAAGATTCGCTACCACGAAATGTGGCACAATGTGGGCGCACAGCACCTGGTGAATAGTGTTAACGAACTGGCCATCAGGCACTATGCCCGTGGAGCGAATTCGCTCTTCCAGGTTGAGCGAATCGTGCGCGAAATGATCAACGAAATTCTGCAAAACAAGGAGTTGTGCGGATGATCAACACAAGGAAGAGAGGTGTTGTCCTGAATAGTCTTGTCTTGGCTCTCGTCGTATCTGTGGTGTATGTGAATCCATTGGGACCAGAGGAACTGGAGCATTTGGTATTATATGCCCACCCTGAAATTCGGATCGTGTCACATCGGGGGGAGACAAAACGCGAAGTTCTTGAGATTGCAGATCGGTTGAAGAATAGGGTTGAAATTGTCAAGATTGGGCGATCTTATTTTTGGAAAAGCCGTGAAAATCGGCAGTTGATTTACAATAAGAGTAATATCTTCCACACGTTGGTTGATCCCAGGGGTGGAGGATGGGTCAAAGTAGGTGACCAGCGCAAGGTGCCTGAAGCACTTCGCATTCTCGATGGGCCTGAGGACCTTCACTACTTTGAGAGCGTTTCGTCAGGCCTTTTTACGATCACTTATTGGGGAACAGCAACTGCATTTGATCCATAATAGAACCAGGGACAGGAAGGATGGATTTCCAACCAAAAAAGGATCCTTGCCATGAAGCTTTTGGTTCTTGCAGCCGGACTCGCTCTGGGTCTAACGCAATCGACGTTCGCCCAGGTGCGAACCTTTACAGGTCCGGAACTCAAGGGCATTCGCAAGGCAGTGTTAGAGCAATTGCCAAACGGGACAGAACGGGTGATCGGATTTTGGAAATATCAACTTACGCCTGTTCACACGGGAGGCGTCATTGTATTGGATATCGTAAACGGACGGCTTAAAAAGGCGTGGGAAGATAACAGGACCTTTTCCCACACAAACAGCTATGACGCTAATGACTTGAATGGGGACGGTCAGTTGGATTTCGTCGTAGCTGGAATTGGCCTTGCTGAGTTAGGAGATACACTCTCCCGTTACTTTGCAATTTATCTGAGTGTTGGCGCAAATCAGTATCAAAGGCACATTGTCCCTCGCAAAACCTTAACGCATCACATTGCGATCGGCGACATTGACGGCGATCGACAGAACGAAGTTGTGTTCACAGAACAATATGATTCCTATTCCGATTCTGAAGAAATGGGTTGGCTTGAACTGGAAGTGAAAATTGGCCGATGGCAAAACGGTATTTTTCACGTTCAGGGAACAGGGGTCACACTCGACTCAGGGGATCACTGGTATCAATTGATCCTTGGCGACATTGACAACGACGGCAGAGATGAGGCCCTCATTCACCAGGACGATAGCGATAACGATTTGGGTCGGTCGGTATTGGTCTATGATCTTGACCGCGGAGTGGCACCGGCCCACACGTTGGCAAATCTGGACAATAGCCTTTCACCAATTCCAAAACTATCGGTTAGTAACGGCCAATTACTACAGTTCGAATCAGGAAGCATAAACCCAACTGTTCTCCCCCTCGGTAGCGGATTCTCCAAGATAGCACAAATGGAATTACCGGAAACCGACTTAGCCAATTGGGAGCCCGTACAGGTATCTACAAATCTGATCCTTAGCCAGCCACGGGATTCCAAGAGCAATGAGCGACAGCTTATTCTTTACTAGCTGATCGAGCATACCTGGCCCAAATGCACGCCCTGAATACGTGGACCGGCGCCAAAACCCAACTGCACAGCGTCGCCGGGCGAGAAACCCAGAACCGTCGTGACCCGCGGACGGGTCTGTTCCAACAAAAAAAAGACGGATGGACGAGTAACTGCCGGAAAACCCGTACTTGCGAGCCAGCGTGTTAATGATCGCCCATATGCGGCCATTACAGGATCCGCCTAATGCGGCCACTGCAAGATCGGCCCAATCAGGCCACTTCAGGATCGGCTTAATCGGACCAGTTGAAGATCGGCCCAATTGGGCCACCTGAGATACGATTGAGGTTTCGGACTTTCCGGCAACGTTTCTACCTTCTGAGTGTCTCCCCGACATTCAGGAGGTAAGGACATGGCAAACCGGAGGTTCAAGATGTATCGGTATCGCCAGGTATTGACGCGTATGCGTTTGGGCGAGTCGGGTCGTGCGATTCGCCGATTCGAAAATGGGACGTCGGGATGAAACTGCTCATCATAATTGTTGCATTGTGGCCGACAATGGTCTTTTCTCAGGCCTCCTTTCTCTATTCTGTTAGCCCAGGAGAGCGTATTCAGGAAACCTTTCTCGCAGACTTCAGGGGAACTGGCCAACAGCAAGTGTTGATGAGAGTGTGGGAGCGCGAAACCCATACACCATATCTTGTTATTTTTGATGTTGCAACACGGCAAGAAGTGGGCAAGTTCTCGATAAACCTGCGCAACCCGAGCGGTTGGCTCAAAGCCGATTTAAACGGCGACAAAGTATCAGAACTCGTAATTGTCAATGAAATATACGACAGTTCTACAAGTGTGGACAATCCAGGCCTGGTTGTATACCAGTGGAAGAACGACATTCTCAGGCAGACAGAAGTCTCACACTTTTCTGGCATATGGGGACAGACAGGAGATGTGACCGGCGACGGGAGAGACGAAGTTATTCTCTGTTCCCTGCCAGTAGGGCATACAAACCCGGGTGGGACGGGGCCCATTGATATCGAAGTACTGTCATGGAATGGACGAGGCTTTGACTTACTCGCTAAGGCGAGTATGGGTGAAACATATCTGCGAACAAAGGTTATTGACCTGAATGCCGATGGTCGGGATGAAGTTGTGGCATTTAGATCGGGTCAGTGGGACAAGGACTACACCGTTGAACTGGATCCAAAGCTGGGTGTCTATCGGTATGACGAAACTTCAGAGTTGAAACTTATCGACGAAGTTTCGTTTCCAGTGTTTCAAGATGGTAATTTAAACCGCCTATGGACACAGCCAATGGAAAACGGTGAGCATCGCATTGTTATTCCACTCCCCGTAGAGTTCACAGAGGATCGAAACGATTGGCCGATTCTTCGTTATCAGGGTTTTCGTCTGAATGAAAACCAGCTAATACCGGAAACCGAACTGCTGTCATTTGAATGGGACGATTACAATAAGGCTCCCTTAAACTATCCTCCCGCGCCAGCAATGGCCTTACGTGCCAGCGATGGTTCGTCAGAGGTTATACAAGTTGAAGATAGACGACAGCTACAACTGAAAGAATTGCCTTCGGCACTTCCAAAGTAGAATAGACAGCGGAACAACAGTTGCCCGGCCTATTTTGGATCCACAAGGCTTGGAATTGTCTTTTGTCACCGCTATGTTATAGATCGCCCATATCCGGCCACTGCAGGATCGCCTTAATCAGGCCAGTTGAAGATCGGCCTGGTGCGGCCATTGCATGATCGGCTGAACAGGCCACCTGGTGGCGGTGAGGTATCGGGTCGCTAGCAGGCCCGCACGCTTCACGCGGTGACAGGCTGAAGGCGATGGATTTTCTATCCGATTCATTATTGACTATTGACTTCCCTATAACTTTGGTTTAATGTTTAAGTAGCGAAAGGAGGTCTCCGATGAATCATCAATTCAAGTGGTGGTGCTGTCGGTATCTGTTGCGGGTCATTTTCGTCCGGGACAATGGAGCCTCGCAGAACGAACCAAATCCAGCTACCATTGTCCACCGATGCAGGGACCTGAAATACAGGCCGGAAAGACTCAATATGACCTGCGAGAAGGAAGATTGCGAGAACTGCCGTCAGAAGCACGGACGGCCGCGGACCGTCTTGCATTATTTGACCGAGGGTATGTAGCCTCGATTGGCGGTCTGAAGACAAGAGCCGAGGGCGACTGAATCGCCCTCGGCTCTTGTCTTTGGCGGCGGCAGAACAACGTCAGCGCGAGACTCACCTCTCTCCGACTTCCGCCAGGTCGACGCCGAATTCCAGCCCGATTTCGCACACCGTTTCCCACGTCCGGTCGTCCACCTCGATGCCTTCTGATGCGCGGCGCGCGGCGGTCCTGAACTCCGGTTCGCCCGGGGCGAGGATTTCTTCGAACTCCGACGCGAGGCGGCTGGATTTCACGTGGCCCATCAGCCCTTCCACTTCGTCGTAGAACGTCTCCATATCCGTGAAGTGCTCGATATCGTAGGCATTGATCAGCACGCCGTTGCTGATCATCTCCCGGTCCCCGGCCGCGCAGCCCTGGCCGCTCAGTGCACCGCCGAGTAATTCGACCATAATGCTCAATCTGTATCCCTTGTGACCCGCGTCGCCACCCAGCGGCAAGACGGCGCCCGGCGGGTCGTCCTTGAAGTCGTTCGGCTCTGTGATGGGCTCGCCGTACCCGTCGATCAGCCATCCTTCCGGCACCTGGACGCCCTGGTTGATCGCCAGCCTGATCTTTCCCTCCGCCATGATCGACGTGGTCATATCCACGAGGATCGGATCCGCGTCCCTCCGCGGCGCAGTAGAACGGCAGATTACAACAGGTCCGGACTGAAGCGACCGGATTGATCCAATTCAAACGGGACAACACACGACAATAGTGCATTGTCCCGTTGCATCATTCCCCGCGAAGGGCATTCAGCGAATGGGTATCAGGACTGTTCCCGATCCAACGATTGCCCGAATTCCTCCGGACTGGAAACCTGGACCGCTGCGCGAAGCAACGCCTTCAGGCGTTGGACGTTGTCAATCGTCTCAATGCGAGCAGTCAGAGGATGCGGCGAAGGAAGACCGAATCGAGTCTCCAGTACAGCGAGGATACTTTCCTGGAGCCCTTGCTCTATGCCTTGTTCTATACCTTGTTCTATGCCTTGTTCTATGCCCTGTCGGGTGAGGTATTGTGCAAAGGATGATTCGCGTATGACGTCCATCATGCCCTCCTTCAAAACAATATCAGAGATCGTTTCCGGCGCGTACACCAACCCGCTCAGCAGCGACATGCCGGCCAGGAAGTCGGCTTTGGCATGCGTAGCCATTGGCCGCGCCTGAGCCGTGTGCATACAGTGGCGTAACCATGCCCGTGAAGCCATTCCGTGTGGTGGCCTCATCAACGGAGCAAGGGCGATCAGCCCCGCGTGTCCTGCATCGAGAATCTCTTGACCATCCAGTTCACTCAGCCGGATCACTCTGTACTGCACGTGCACACGGTAGACGGGATGCGACTGAAGGTATTGACCCGGATCCCGTTTACCGGCATCCTGTCGCAGGTAGATGACGCTCGAGTAGACGGCCACACCGTGACGTTCGATGGCCCGCCCGATATAACCGGCCATGCGTCGCGGCATGTCCGGATTCGTACTGTCAGTCGTTTGAAATTCGTTATGTACCAATGCCTCAAAGCCATCAACACGGACGCGAATGAGGCTGTCGGCGCGGCTTGCCGAGACCGTGAGCTGCTCAGTATCAATGACTTCAAGAACCTCGACGTCCTCTCGCCCGAGGGTGAAACCGGCGAAATCGTGAGGATAAGTTTGAATCAGGTGTTTGGAAATCGCATCGAATTGCGCCATTCGGAATGCTCCGGGGCCCTGGGGAGTGGGATGGCTCCGTGCAAAAAAGATACGGGATCAGGGTGGAAAGTCAATTGCATCTCCAGGAGTTTTCGGAAATCCGGAAACCGGGGCTGCCAGGCGGCCAAATTGGCCTAATCATCGGCTGGCCGCGTTAGGACGATCGTCAGCCAAGACTCAACCCTCCCCCATCTCCGCCAGGTCCACCCCGAATTCCGCCCCGATTTCACAAACCGTTTCCCACGTCCGGTCGTCCACGTCGATGCCTTCCGTTGCGCGGCGCTCGGCGGTCCGGAACTCCGGTTCGCCCGGGGCGAGGATTTCATCGAACCCCGATGCGAGGCGGCTGGATTTCACGTGGCGCATCAGGACTTCCACCTCGTCGTAGAATGTCTCCGTATCCGTGAAGTGCTCGATATCGTATGCATTGATCAGCACGCCGTTGCTGATCATCTCGCGGTCCCCCGCAGCGCACCCCTGGCCGCTCAGCGCCCCGCCGAGCAGTTCGACCATAATGCTCAATCCGTATCCCTTGTGACCCGCGTCACCCCCCAGCGGCAAGATGGCGCCCGGCGGGTCGTCCTTGAAGTCATTCGGCTCCGTGGTCGGCTCACCCTTCCCGTCGATCAGCCATCCTTCCGGCACCTGGACGCCCTGGTTGATCGCCAGCCGGATTTTGCCCTCGGCCACGATCGACGTGGTCATATCCACGAGGATCGGATCCGCGTCCCGTCGAGGCGCGGCGAATGCGATCGGATTCGTACTCAAACGTCCGTCGATGCCGCCGAACGGCACGATCTGATATCCCAGCCTGCCGGCGTTCACGAAGATCTGCCCGATCATCCCCTCCTTCGCAACCATCAGCGGGTACGCGCCCACCCGCCCGATGTGGCTCGTATTGCGCAATGCCACGGTCGCCACGCCGCTCCGGCGGGCTTTTTCCATCGCCAACCGGGTCGCGAACGTCGCCCCCACCTGCCCCATCGCCCCGCCGCCGTCCACCACGGCGGTACATGCGCGCTCGCTCACCACTTCGGGAGATGCATTCGGATTGAACCGGCCGTCCTGCACCGCCTTCGCATACTCGTAGAATCGTATGGCACCGTGGGAGTCGTGCCCGAACAGGTTGGAGTCCACCAGGTGGTCCACAACCGTACGCGCGTCCTCTTCGCGGCACCCGGCCGCCCGAAACAACGTATACCCCACCCCGCGCAAGACATCGGGCTTGAACTTTGGCACCTTAACTCCTTCCGTATTGTATTTCGACTAGAAAACGAACGCGTGTCTCTAAAGGTCGACTTAATTATCAAGCAATTTACATTTCACGGGTGTACTTTCTGGCTTGCTTCAGGTCGGCTTTCTCGGACAATACCGCGATTACAGAAAGAAATTCGATCCATACGTCAGCCCATTCAAGGCCTTCTCCCGCTAAGGATGGGTACCGAATACCTAGACGATCGAATTCATATCTAATATTCAGCAAGCTGTCACGCAATCGAACCAGGGTAGACTCATCGGCACGCCCGTAGAAGGAGGACGATACGTCAATTCGATACGTTCTAAATGTATCGCGCCAGATACGTATGTCATTTTTGAGATTGCCAAATTTAGCTGCCGGTCGATTGGCCATTGCGTATTGCAAACCTGCCTTGAATATCCAACCACAGGCATATGTCGCTACCGCCAATCCAATTAAGGGGAGAAATGCCGAAATTACCGGGAAAATATCGCCGATCTGCGACCGAACTGACCGATAATCGACAATAAACCCTAGACCGACTGCCAAGACAACGAAGTACTTCCAGGTAGACGTTATAAATTCTCTCTTAGTCATAATCTAGAGTAGTTACTGCGTAAGGAACTGTCAAGTATCAACACCGGTTTTGTTTTTGAAAAAAGCACCGGTTTACAATTGGAGCCTTGTGAATCAAGTTCGGATGGACTTTTTCAAGCCGTTGGAAAAACGGGGCTTATATAGTACGGCTGTTTCGAAACAAAAGAACCTGATTCTGTTTCAGGAATCTGATATTCGTGAAGAAAAACCGCGAGGACGGCCAATGTCCTCGCGGTGTCATTTAGACGGTATGGGTTTTTCGGTGAGGTATTATGGATCAAAGTTCACGGTTCCCGGCAAATCCAATCTTTTCGCAATTACATCAATTCTGGTTTCGTTTTCGGTGATTCTTCTTTGGAATTCATCTAATTTAGTATTGATATTGGTGATCCCCTGTTTCACCTCGTCGAATTCTCTCTTGAAGTCATCCTTCATTTCGTTCATAGAAATCATGAGTCTCGATTCGGAACTGTTCGTGATGTAATAGACCAGGCCTGCTATGCCAACTATCGTTGTAGAGACAGCAATTGCAATTGGGACAACTATATCTTTCAAAAAACCGGAAACTTCCTTGTTTACATTCATGGCGGTGATATCCAGTCTATGTTCCTAATGCCAGGAACCGGTCTTCCGTTGGAGAATCCAGGAGATTTTCGGTGCTGCGTCAAGGGTGACAATCAGTAACGGTAGCTTCAGATTCTTTTTTGCCCTCAATTCTTGATAATCGACGATCCAGACAATCCAGCTTGTCTTCCGTTCTTGCAAAGATTCTCCAAAATAAGCCAACACTTGCAAGAAACGAGGCAATAATAACGCCGCCGAAAGACAACATTGCGCCAGAGTCCATATCCTTCCCTTGCTTTTTCCGCAGTCCTGATGCGGTAGTAGTAATATATCGAGTGACTGTCTCAAGGGCAAGTGCGTCAGCCAGACTGATCTCCTGATTACTCTTCATCCGCGTCGGCCTGCGCATCGTATCCTCCTCTCTTGTATTGGGCGGCGGTCATTCCGTGTTCCGACATGCGGTGCTGAAAATACTGGCGCCCGATTCCGCTCTTTCGGGCAGCCCGCGACACGTTTCCGTCCGTGCTGACGAGTGCCCGATGCAGGTACTCTCGTGTGAATCCGTCCATGCAGATCCTGCGCGCGTCCTTGTAGGGCAGATTGTAGATGCCGCGGTCCGGTCCGTTCTCCGCGTCCCGGACCTCCGCAGGAAGGTCATGGGGCCCGATGACATCTCCCTCGGCAAGCGCCATCGCGCCCGCGATTGCATGCGCGAGTTCTCTGATGTTTCCAGGCCAATCATAACCTTCCAGCAGGGCGTATGATTCCGGGGACACTCTGCAGGTTCGTCTTCCAACGTGGGCGAACCGCTCCAGAAAATGGGAAACCAGAAGCGGAATGTCGCTCCTGCGTTCCCTCAGAGGGGGCAATTGGAGCTGGATTACCCGAAGGCGGAAATACAGGTCGTTTCGAAACCGCCCCGCTTCCAACCCCTGCTTCAGGTCCCTGTTCGTCGCCGCGACGACCCGGACGCCCGCCCTTTTCCATCTGTGATCGCCGACCATCCGGTATTCGCCTTCCTGAATCAGCCGAAGCAACTGCCGCTGAAGGGGTTCATCGAGCTCACCCACTTCGTCGAAAAAGAGTGTGCCGCCGTGTGCGACCCCAACCAGTCCCGGACGAGACTCCGTTGCGCCGGTGAACGCTCCCCGGACATGCCCGAACAGTTCGCTCCGTCCCATCTCCATCCCCAGCATGCCACAGTCCACAACCACAAATGGAGCGTCCACACGGGGACTGCAGTCGTGGATCTCACGGGCTATCAGCTCCTTCCCCGTCCCGGACTCGCCGGTAACCAGCACGGGCAGATCGCTCTCACCGGCCCGGCGCGCAAATGTACGCACCGCGACGAATGCGGGATGAACGCCCACCATCGTGTCGGTACTGCAGCAGGAACTCCCGGGCATTTCTCGAAGCCTGGTCCGCCCTTCCTGTCGGGTAAGGGAACGACCTGTTTAGCGATGGGTAAGCCGGCAAATTATGTGTACGCGATACAACAGCGTCTTGTGTGCAAACATCGTACCGGAAAACAAAAAAGCCCCCCGATTCATCGCAGGCGCTTTTAAAACAACGGTTTGAAAATTCAGTCTTCAGATGCAACCAGGTTGTTCACGTTCCATCCGGTGTTTACCTGTGTAGACACATTGTTCACCGGAAAGCGCCACAACCCCATTCGTGCACATAACCTGTTGAAAATACATCGTATTTCGACTGTCTACGCGAGTCGACGACGAATCAGTACTTGACCGCCTGTCAACCGGCGTGAACCCGGGCGCTGAGGCCGTGGCGATCCATTTTCTTGTACAAACCGGAACGCGAAAGGCCCAGTTCCAATGCGGATCGCGTGATGTGCCCGTTGTTCTTGTCGAGCACCTGAGAGAGATACCGTTTTTCGACCGATTGCAGAATCGCTTGCAGGGTACCTGACGGTTCATTTGCCCCACCCGTCTCATCGCGTATGCGCTTAGAGAGCAATCCCACATCGAGAATACCCCCATTCTCGGCGAGCGCTACAGCGCGGCGTATCTCGTTGTCCAGCTGGCGTACATTACCCGGCCAGTCGTATTTCACCAATGCCTTCAGCGCGCCCGCCGTGAAACCCGTCATGGACCTCCCGGTATCACGTGCGGCGTTGCGCAGGAGATGCCCTGCCAACAGCGGAATATCGTCCTTCCTGTCCCTCAGCGCCGGCATGTCGATGGTCAACACCTGGAGCCGATAGAAGAGATCTTTCCTGAACGTCCCTCGTGATACCGCCTTTTCCAGGTCCGAATTCGTCGCCGCAATGACCCGGACGTCTACACTGCGCATTGTACTCTCTCCCAGGCGCCGGAGTTCGCCGTTCTGCAGCACCCGGAGCAGGCTGGCCTGGGTCTGCGGCGCCGCGTCCGCGATCTCATCGAGAAAGACTGTGCCGCCATGCGCTGTCTCAAACAGCCCCGCACGATCCGACACGGCGCCCGTAAACGATCCTCTCTTGTGACCGAACAACTCGCTATGAATCAATTCTCCGGACAGCGTTCCGCAATTCTGAGTCAAAAACAGGCGATTCCGGAGGCCGCTGTTTTCGTGAACCGCGCGGGCAGCCAATTCCTTTCCCGTTCCCGTTTCGCCCAGTATGAGGACCGGCACATCCGTACGGGCGGCCAGCTCGATCAGACGATAGACCGTCTGCATCGCCTGACTGGCGCCAATGAGCCCGCCGAGTTCCTTCCGTCCGGTCGGATCGCGCTCCCTGTACAGTGTACGTTCCATCAGTCTGCTTCTCATTCGGGCTTGAACCACGCCCACCGACAGGATGCCGGCCAGCGCGTCCAGGAACCTGCGGTCTGCTTCGGAAATTCCCCTGCCGGTACCGCGAAGTTCCAGATACAAGGCCCCCGGCGATCCTGATTCTGACCGGTATAGTGGTATGCATGCCACCTGGTGGCGGTCGAAGTCGAAACCGCGCTGCCGTTTCTCGATGAGCATTTCCGCCTCGGCTTCTGCGCCAAAAAACGGCTTGTTGTTCTCGATCACCCGGCGGATCACGTCCCGGGAAATGGCATCTGTCGCGTCGTTTTTGCCCTCTCGAGACCGTGCGGCTTCGGTACGCAATGCTCCAGATGCGGTGTCCTTCAATACGACCACGGCCGATTCCGCGCCCAGGACCTCCAGACAAATGTCCACGGTCCTGTTCATCAGTAACGTCAGATCAAGGCCCCGCCCCAGAACCGCTGCAAGGTCGGAGACCGCCGCAATTCTGTCCAGGGCAGGACGATGCGCCGGCGAACCCGAGGTTCCAGGTCGACCCGCCAGCCGGGCCAAGCTGGCAAGCAGTTTCGACGCCTGACGCGCATAGTAGGGTGTCTGCAGTTCCGTCGCCTTGCGTTGCGCCGCCTCAAGCCGCTGGCGCGCCATCTCCCTGTTCCCGTGCTCCATGCAGAATCGACCCGACGCCAGCAGCGACCTGCACCATTCAAACCGCCGGTTTGCCTCACTGCACCTGATCGCCCGCTCGAAGGCGTCCTCGGCTTCCTTGAAACGCTTCGCGGCCGCTAACGCAACGCCGATCCCGCGCCACGCCACGGAAGGGGTTTCGCCTTCCACACGGGTACCGGGCCGGGCTCTCTCCGCCCACTTCACCGCCTCGTTCCCATCGCCCAAAGCTGCGTGAGCCTCAGCCAGCAGTCCGCATGCCCAGTAAAGTTGATAGGCGTCCTTTACGTGAGACAGAATCTCCACTGCCTTTTTTCCGTACACAACCGCGGTTTTAGCATCGTTTCTCCCCAGCGCAATCGAGCCGAGGTAAAACTGGCTCACGCCTTCCGTCGCGGTTCGCCTCCAATCCCCGTCTGAATCCATCTGTACGCGGAAGATGTATTCTGCGCGTTTGAAATTCCCGGTTTGAAAGGCCGTCGTTCCCATCAGATTCATATCGCCGATGTGCCCGTGCCCGCTCCCCTCCTTATCCCACTGTTGCAGAGCAGATTGGAACCCTGCATGCGCATCCCCAAGGCGTTCGTCCAAATGTGCGATACATGCTCTGAAATAGCTGGCTTTCGACATGCTCATTGCGTCATCGGACTGTCCGTAATGTCCTGATATGCGCCCAAACTGCGCCCTGGCTTCCGCCCGTCGCTCCATCCGTACATAAAGGTCGGCGAGCCATCCCCTCGCTTCGATTTCCTTCTTCACCGGTCCGAGCTTGCTGTAGATTGCAATCGCATCGAGAAATGCCCGTTCGGCGTCTTCGTACAAACGGGAACGGGCATTCAGGATACCGAACTGGCACAGAACGAGCGCCTTCTCACCGGGAATGTCGTCTGAAATCAGCGACCACGCATCCTGCGCGCTTTTCCTGGCCTCCTCGACATTTCCTCGCAAAGACAGCGTATTGGAATAGTCGCACAGAAACCTTACGGCGGATCTGACGCTGCCGGCAGGCACAGCATCCCGCTCATCGACTTCAGTACGCGGTTTCGATACGTCTTCAGTCATATTTTTCGCGCGGGCCATGTCTGTACGGTGAGCGCCCGCTTATCCGCATGGATGAGTCGTTCTCAACATCTACCGGCGTCCGGTGCAACGGTATGCGAGGGTCACGACAGCCTGAGGCGTCTAATCGGAACGATGGACCCCTAGTGTCCTGTCCCGAAAATACCTCGCCATTCGACCGCCGATTCATCCCGTCTCACTACGTTCCCCTCGCTCGCCGACCATACGCAGGTCGCCTGCGCTCAGGCGCCTTGCGAGCCGGGCGACTCGGCGGTCGAATTCAGGCTAATTATTTTCGGGACAAAACACTGGTTCAACCTACGAAATTGCCCATTCATGAATTAACCCGTACCACCCTGCTCCATCAACAACTCCAGAGGATGGATGACGTTGATGCCCGTGCCCTCGCGCAGGTGGATGGCGCACACGCTGCTTTCGGTGACGATGGTGTCCACATTCGCCTCCTGAAAGGCCTGGAACAGCGGCTCTCCCACGGCCTGCGAGAGTTCGTATCCCAGCATGCCTTTCTTCATCCCGAAGGTCCCCGCCATACCGCAGCATGTCCCCGTCTCAACCAGTTCGACCTGGGCGCCGCGGCGTCTCAGATAGTCCATCGCCTGCCGGCCGGCATCCAGGGGCCGCTGGTGGCACGAGACGTGGAATCCGAACCGGCGGCCCTCGTACAGGGTCGTCTCTTCACCGCCGCCGGCGAGGTTTTCGAGCATTTCCAGGTACGCGAACAGTTCGTACGTCCGGTCGGCCACCGCCTGGGCATCCGCGCGGCCGTGGAGCAGCTTGGGATACGACACCTTCAGACAATATGCGGCAGTCGGCTCGGTGGCCACAACGTCGTACCCGGCCTCGACGTGGGGCATCATCAGGCGTACGTTCTCGTCAGCCAGCTTCTCCGCCCGTTTAAGGTCGCCGTATCCGATATAGGGATAGCCGCTGCCGCGCTGCCTTGGCAAGATGACTTCGCACCCGAGCGCTTCCAGCGCCGAGACCGCGGCCCGGCCCAGTTCAGGCGCATTGTAAGCCGCATATATATCCGCGAAGAACACCGCCTGGCGCACCGGTTCCTTCGACCGCTTGACCGCGCCGCGCTTCCTGAACCACTTTGGCAGCGTCTGGCGCCGGAACGGGGGCAGCGCCCGCCTCCGGTCGATGCCCGTGAACGCCTCCATCGCCCACCGGAACAACCCGTTCCGCATCATCCAGTTGGAGAAGGGCGCCGTGGCGCAGCCGAACTTCGCCATCCCCTCCGCGGCCATCAGAATCCGGTTGACACGGGGATGCCCGTTCTGCGCTCCGTCCCGGTCCTTCACGCCGGCGATCATCATGGGAATATCGATTCCGGCCGGACAGATCTCCTTGCAAAGCCCGCAGGAAACACAGAGCGGCGCGAATTCGGCGGCCTTGTCCAGTCCATGAACTTCCGACGTCCAGGGGATCCCGATCGGCCCCGGATAGATGTAGCCAAACGTGTGCCCGCCCACCACGCCGTAGGTGGGGCAGATATTCATACAGGCGCCGCAGCGGATACAATTCAACGCATCCTTGAACAGGGGATCTTCCCGCATCCTGCTGCGCCCGTTGTCCAGTATGATGATGTGCGACTCCCTCGGTCCCCGTCCCTCCCCCGCGCCAAGCGGAGATCTCCCCCCCATCATGGTCACGTACGTCGTCAGATGCTGCCCCACGGCGCTGATGGGATGCGCCAGCATCATCTGCAACGCATCCTCCACGGTGTCCACGATCTTCTCACGCCCCATGATGCAGATATGCACGTCCGGAATGCTGGATACGAGCCGCGCGTTGCCCTCATTCGTCTCGATCACGATGGCGCCGGTCTCGGCAACTCCCACGTTGGCCCCGGTCATCCCGATATCGGCATTCAGAAAAATCGGACGCAGATATTTGCGCACGATCCTCATGATGGCGTCGACGTCATGCGGTACGTCCTGCTGCGTTACCTCCCGGAAGATCTCCGCCACCTCCACCGCCGTCTTGTGTACCGCGGGGAAGACGAGATGAAAGGGCTTTTCGTTCACCTTCTGGATGATCAACTCACCCAGGTCCGTTTCGATCACATCCACGCCGGCCTCTTCCAGCGGATGATTCACTTCGATTTCCTCGCTCGTGAGAGACTTGGACTTGGCCACGGTTTTGGCGCCGCGTTTCTTCACAATGTCCAGAATGTACGAAATCGCATCGGGCCCGTCGTTCGCCATGAATACCATGGCGCCACGCTCCCGCACCTTTCCTGCAAACCGGTCCACCAGTTCATCCTGCTGATCGAGACACCGGACCTTTACGGAACGAACCGCATTACGAAACCCCTCGCCGCCGGGCAGTGCGCCAACCGCCTTGTGCCGGCTGTCCCGCCCGCGTTTCATGGCCCGGTAAAGCGCCGTCCTGCCGGATCGCTCTTTCAGCGCATGATCGATCTTTTCTTCCAATCCTTTATACCGGCCCTTCAACATCATCCCTGTCCTTTCGTGCCTGGCGTTTGATCGTTCAGGATGACCGCGTGGGCCATCTCGGGGCCATGTACTCCCAACGTGAGCCGCATCTCGATGTCCGCCGTGCGACTCGGGCCGGAAATGAACGTTACGGTGGCGTTTTCCGGCTGCGCCGCCATAAACGCCCGTATCCGTGGTCCGGCGTCCAGCAATGACGCCTCGATCTCCTCTGCGCGAACAATCCCCAGATGGATCCTCGGCAACGTGGAAACCAGGCGCGTCGCGTCGTTTGTTGCGAATTCAACAAGCGCACCGGCCTCCGCCACCGCGAACTCGACCCAGGACACCCCGACGTGGGCGGCGTCGATGGCGCCGGGGAGCGAGCGGCCGTCGTAGGGCGGCTTCAACAGCTCGACACCCGCCTGGACACACCGCTGCTCCAGCGTCCTTGTCAGCTCATCCGGGAGTTCGGCCGCGGCCAGGCGCGTGCCTCCGGCATCGTGGACCACGGAAAGCACCGCCTCCGCAACGGATTCCGCGCTGTCTGCCAGATGTGCGCGTCCTGACAGCGTTTCGTACTTGGAAACAAACCGTTCAATCACGTCAACCGCCATCGCCCCGTCCCCTTTCGAAAACACGTTGAAACCGCCCCGATCGGGCGCCAACAAGGTAAGCGCAAAACGGCCTCCGGTCAACCGTCTCCCGGACGGACTGATCACCCGAACCCGTTCATTTTCGTTTGGCGCGGTTTCCTCTCAAACGTATATTCGTCGGACCCGGTTTTCTGCCGCCGGCAGCCGGATTCCGTCCGTCCGGAACCGGTCGATCCGGTGCATTGAAACCGGCGTCAATGCCCGCATCGGGGGGCAGTCTTCCGCGTGTGAATCCATTGGCGCCGGGATTCCGGCCGGCCTGGCAATCTGACTACCAAATGGTACTTTATTCACAGAGAAAGAGAGAACATTCCGGATGTCGAATCCCATTCGTATTGTGCATATCGGTCTGGGGCCGCTCGGCCAGATGCTCGGTCCCTATCTCACCGAAAAGGACGACCTGCAGGTCGTCGGCGCCGTGGACGTGGACCCCGAAAAGTCGGGTCGGGACCTGGGGGCCGCGTACAACCTGGATCGTCCGCTGAACGTCGTCGTGGAGGGTTCTTTGGACGCCGGAATGATGAATGACGCCGACGTGGCCGTTGTCACGACGGTGTCCGACATTCGGGCGCTGTATCCAACGCTGGAACAGGCGATGGAAGGCGGCCTGAACGTCGTTTCCACCTGCGAGGAACTGGCGTATCCATGGGATGCCGAGCCGGGACTCGCCCGGCGCGTCGACGACCTCGCGAAGGCGAACCGGGTATCAATACTGGGTACCGGCGTGAATCCGGGCTTTCTGATGGACTTTCTGCCAGTGGCCACGACGGCGGTGTGCCGTAACGTGGATTCCATCCTGATCGAACGCATCCAGGACGCATCCCGGCGTCGCCTCCCCTTCCGTCAGAAGATCGGCGCCGGACTCTCCGTCGACGCGTTTCAGAAACGCGTCAGAAGTCGTCAGATCCGCCACGTGGGATTGACGCAATCCATGCAAATGATCGCATCCAGACTCGGCTGGAGTCTCGACAGGACCGAGGATATCGTGGAACCGGTGATCGCGCGAACGGAGGTGCGGGGAAAGGACTGGTCCGTCCAGGCCGGCCGCACCACGGGCGTCAACCAGACGGGACGGGGTTTTGCGGACAATCGGGAAGTCCTCACGCTCGTGTTTCGCGCGGCAGTGGGCGAATCCCAGCCCCGAGACCGCATCCGCGTTATCGGGACTCCGGAAGTCGATCTTACGGTTGCCGGCGGCATCAACGGAGACGTGGCCACGTGTTCGATCGTCACCAATGCGATTCCGGTCATCCATCAGGCTCCGCCGGGCCTGCGCACCATGGTCGACATCGCCCCGATATCGGCCTCTTAGCCTTTCGGGGACCGCAGCTTTCCCGGTCGCCTGTAATCCCCGGTCCCCGGCGTCACCTCTTCCTCTCGGCCCTTCCCGATCTCAGACTGTACCCCGGAAACCACAAACCTGTTGCAAAACAACCACATCTGTGTTATTCTTTCACAGGATATGGCGATGCGCCTGCCGCAGATTTCGGCGTAACTGGTTGTTTTTCAATCTCGTTTGCGTCCGATTCCAAACGGCCGTACTGGTACGGTTTTTGCGCACTCTGATTCACCGCTCTGAATGTGGTCGACGGATTCCAGCGGAGGTCAGTATCGATGTCGCGCGCGATTGTCCTTTTCACCCTCCTCTTCGCCTGTACGACGCCATCCGTGTACGCCCAGGATGCCACCGGATACGTTGTCGAACGAATCGAGGTCAGGGGCAATCACAAGACGAAAGCAGACATCATCCTGCGATCCCTGCCCATCCACAAGGGTGACCGGCTGACGCCTGGAAGGTTGGATGCCAGCCGCGAGTCGCTCTACCGCACCCGCCTCTTCCGCACGGTACACGTCGCGCCGAAACCCGGCACCGAGCAGGGCAAGGCCGTGCTGGTCGTCTACGTCGACGAGAAGCGATTCGGCGACGTCGGCGTCAGCTTCGAATACACGGAACTGGACGGATTCGGGCTCGCCGCCGACGCCTATCACGTCAACCTCGGCGGAGAAGGCAAGACCGTAGGCGTGGCGTATTCGCACGGCGAGCGCCTGCAACGCTTCGGCTTCAGCTATACCGACCCATGGCTTAACAGCGGGTACACGTCACTTCACGTGAAGGGCCACTTCTCAAGGGCCGACCGCGATATGTACCGCAGTCCCGACCCGCAGAAGCGCGGCCTGTACGACGTGGACCGAATCGGCGGCGCGGTGGGTCTCGGGAAACCCATCGGCGAGAAATACCGGCTGGTGGCCCGTTACGCCCTCGACCAGGTTCGCATCAACGACTTCGATGAGCCGGATGTCTTCATATCGGGCCCGGAGTTCACGCGGGAAATCATCTCGGCCCTCGGCCGCACACCGATATCCACCTTCGGCATCGAACTCTACCGGCAGCCCGCCTCCAGGTTCTGGGGCGGCGCGGCGGGATTCGACCTCAACTTCCGACTGGACTTCGCCCCCGGCGCCCTGGGCACCAACGCGAGCTACCTCCGATCCCGGGTGGAGGCCTATCGGCACTTTGCCACGCTGCCCGGACAGACCCTCAGCGTGGGCGGAAGGGCGGGGCTGATTGCGGGCCCACCGCCCTTCTTCGAACGGTTTTATCTGGATGGCGAGAATCAGCTCAGGGGTTTCGAACGACGCGCGATCGGCCCCGAGGGCGGCACGGAATTTATCTCAATCGAAGGCGTCTATGCGATTGCAACCCGCCCGATCGGCAGGCTCTACTGCTTTGCCGAGTGGGCCGCGATACGCAGACCGGTGGCGGGGTTTCATCGCAGGGATTCGAACGGCACATATGGCATCGGCGCGCTGCTGTTTAACCGGGTCGACATCAGCTACGGCTTGAAAAGGGGCACGCTAATTGTAAAATTCCACCGGTTCGGCGGTATCAATCTGGGCCTGTGAGTCGGGGGTAACGCCCTGTGCGGCGCGTACAGATCCCTCGCGTCCGGTCCAAAGAACAGGTCACCGTTCGGCGAGTGTTCCGCCACGGCCCCCGGTTGTGCGTCCGGACCGCTGAAAGTTCACCAATCTCCCGAAATGCATACAAATCGAGGCAAAGCGGAGGCGTCCAGGCGAATTGTCAGCATTTGCGCTTGCCTCTTTTTTTTTGTTGCAACCCAGGCGCGCGCCGACTCCCCGGACGTCGCGGTCGCCGCACATACGGTCTACCTGCAGTCGGACACGCTCAAACTAAATATCGAACTGAATTCACTCTTTTCCAGGCGCGCGCTGGATGCCATCGCATCGGGCCTCATCACCTCCGTGGTCATGGAGTTCCGGCTGGATTCGGACCTGCAGTCGAAGGCGCTGGAGTACGTACTCGGCATGCGACTCGACCACGACATCTGGGAGGGCCGGTACCGGGTGGTACGCGATACCGGCCGCCTGGACACCCTTCAGACTGCCCATTTCGACACGGTCAGGGCGTTCTGCTCGATACATCGGGAGCTCCCGCTGGGACCGCTTCCCGACGGGCGGGAATTCAATCTGCGCCTTCGCGTGGGTCTCACACCCATCTCCGTTGAACAGGAGGTGCGGTCCCGCCGCTGGCTCAACTTCCTTCAGAAAGGAAGCCTGCTGGAGCTCTTCATCTCACTGGACCGGCCCACGGACCGGACACCCTGGATCGAAGTCAGCCAATTCTCGCCGGAGGATCTGCAATGAGATCCCTACCCTTGCGATGGCGCATCGTTATCGCCCTCATCGCGCTCACCCTTGGCACCACGCTGGCATTGTCCCTGCTGGCGCAACACTTCCTGGAATCCGGCCTTCAGTTGCAGGACAACATCAGCGCAAGCACCAGCCGGGCATTGAATGACGCGGTGGAACTGGCAAGAAGCCACTACGAAAGCCGCAAGGAGGCACTTGGCGACATCGGAAGCCGTCTCTTCCGGTCGCCGCTGCCGGCAGAAGCCTTTCGCACGGGAAACCTTCAGCCGGTCCGCGATTTTCTGGACCGACACGACATGCCCGACGCACGACTCCGGTTCGCGAATGCCGCGGAGATAGGCTCGCCAGACATGCGGGAGCCCCTGTCCGGCCCCGTCTTGCGCAGGGCCGGCGAGCGCGACGCGTCGCTGAAGATGTTCGTGCCCGTTGACCTGAACGGGCCATCCGACGCGGCCCTCGTCATCACGAGCCCCATGGTGGAACTCAACAACGTCGAACAGGCGGTCCAGGCCCATCAGTACCTGCGGATGATAGGTGGCGACCTCAGGGGCGAGTTCTTCTTCTATTTCCTTGCCGCGACCATTGGACTGCTTCTGCTTGCATGCCTGATGGGCGTGCGTATCGGCTTCGGCGTTACGCATCCGCTGGACGAACTCGTCAAGGGAACCCGCGAGCTCGCCAAGGACAATCTGGACTACCGCATTCCTGCCGGACGGGACGACGAAATCGGACTGCTGATCGGTTCCTTCAACCGGATGGCGGAAGACCTGACCCAGAACCGCCGGCAGCGTCTCGAAGCCGAAAAAATCGCCGCCTGGCGTGAAATCGCCCGGCGTCTTGCCCATGAAATCAAGAATCCGCTGACACCGATACAGCTCACGGTCCAGCAGATCCGCGACAAATACCCCGGCAATGACCCCGCCTATACCAGGCTTGTGCATGACTGCACCGAAATCGTTACTGAAGAGGTGGAAAGCCTGCGAAAACTGGTTCAGGAGTTCGCCGACTTCGCGCGCATGCCTTCCCTGTCCCTGGGACGGCACAGTCTGAACGACGTGATCACGGATATCGTGCGGCTTTACCCCGAAGCCGGTATTGTACTCGAGCTCACGCCGAAGGTCCCCGATCTGGACCTGGACAGCGAACAGATGCGCCGCGTGTTGATCAACCTGATCGAAAACGGACTCGAAGCCGCGGGTCAAAACGGCCGGATCGTCATTCAGACCGAGAACCACCCGAATTCGGTCAAACTCCTGGTCGTGGATTCCGGACCCGGCGTGCCGGAACGGGACCGCGAGCGCATCTTTCAGCCGCATGTGACATCCAAACAAAGCGGAATGGGCATGGGCCTGGCCGAGGTCCGGAGCATCATCGAGAGCCACGGCGGCCAGATCGTTGCGGCGAGCGCGCCGGGAGGGGGCGCTCAGTTCGAGATTACCCTGCCCGTACCCGGCGTACCTGCGAGACAGCCGGAGGAAAGCATATGACCGAACCGACAATTCTGGTGGTGGACGACGAACGCAACATCCGCCGGACCCTGGAAATGATCCTGTCTGCCGAGGGTTACCGGGTTGTCTGCGCGGCTTCAGGCAAGGAAGCGCTGGTCGCGATAGAAACCGAGTCTCCGCACGTGGTCCTGCTGGACATCGTCCTCCCGGGATCAAACGGGATTGAAATCCTGAAAACCGCCAGGCAAAACGATCCAAACCTGGCCGTCATCATGATTTCCGGCCACGGAACCGTCCACGACGCGGTCGTGGCCACGAAACTGGGCGCCTACGATTTCCTGGAAAAGCCGCTGTCCCGGGAAAAAGTACTGCTCACGCTCTCCCATGCTCTTGAGAGCATCGAACTGACCGAGGAGAATCGTGATTTGCGACGAAAGTTCGAAATGCGATTCGAAATGGTGGGCGAAAGCAGCGCCATCGCATCCGTGCGAGAACAGATTGCAAAGGTCGCGCCAACCAACGGTCGCGTCCTGATCCTGGGTGAAAGCGGCACAGGCAAGGAACTGGTCGCCAGGGACATCCACAGAAACAGCCGGCGCAGCAAGGGTCCTTTCGTGAAAGTCAACTGCGCCGCGATACCGGAAGAGCTCATCGAGAGCGAACTGTTCGGCAGCGACCGGGGAGCGTTTACGGGCTCGGTGAAAACCCGCGACGGCAAGTTCCTGCAGGCCGATGGCGGGACGTTGTTCCTGGACGAAATCGGCGATATGAGCCTGAGTGTCCAGGCGAAGGTCCTTCGGGCCCTCGAGCAGGGGGAATTCGAGCGGGTTGGCGGGTCGACGACCCTGAAAGTGGACGTAAGGGTGATCGCCGCGACCAACAAGAACCTTCAGCAGCAGGTAGAGAACGGCGCTTTCCGGGAGGACCTCTACTTCCGGCTCAATGTCGTGCCCATCACGGCCCCGCCTTTGAGAGATCGAAAGGAAGACATACCGCTGCTCTCGGAGCATTTTCTCAAGAATTACGCCGACGAAAACGACTTCCGCCCGAAGGAAATCACCCCCGAGGCGATGGAGGCCCTGAAGAATTACAGCTGGCCGGGCAACATCAGGGAACTCAAGAACCTGATAGAGCGCCTGTCCATTATGGTCGCCGAAGACACGGTCCTCGGCCACCATCTGCCTGGACTGGACGGCCCGGAGCCGGCCCGCGGCGACGACGCGCCCGGGGCCGCTGTCGCCTTGCCCGGAGCCGGGTCCGGCAAGAGCCTCCATGAAGTCCGTGAGGCCGTGGAAAAGGCCTACATATCGGATGCATTGATAGAAAATGGCTGGAACGTCACAAGGGCGGCCAGATTGCTGGGCGTTGACCGTACAAACCTCCACAAGAAAATCAAGTACTTTAATATCGAGCGCTGACGGGACGGGTCGGCGGGAGCGTGGCTGGATATCTCCGTGACAGGACGCCAGACTTGAAAGCAGCGTTCCTCATCCTTCTCGCGGTTCTCGTCTGGGTATCGGACGCGTGCGCGCAGACCGGCGACGTCTCCCGGTTCGAGAAGTTCTACCGCGGCGCCCGACTCCGATACAATCGCGTGGAAGGTTCCTTCCTGGGGTACCGCCTGTCCGCGGGCCGCAAGGATTGGCCCCGGCTCAAGGTCTTCGCGGAAAGTGGATACGGTTTTGCCAGCCGCTCCGCCCGTTGGGAAGCCGGGTTGGAATACCGCGGCAGGAAGTTCAGATTCAACGCCGCTGTTTACGACAGATCCGAAACGCCGGAACCGGGCATCGTCGGCACCAACGAAAACAGCCTGTTCAGCCTCCTCTTCAAGTGGGACTACCGCGACTATTTCCGGGCGAAAAACGGATTCGAAGCGAAGTTCGCCCTCAGGTCGAAACGAACGCTTTCTCTATTCAGTGGACTGACCGCGTACCGATGCGAGCCCATGGCGGTCAGGACCGCCTGGAGTCTATTCTTACGGAACCGCCCCTTTCGTAGCAACCCGCCTGCCCGGCCCGGAGACGTCGGCATGCTGTACGCGGGCGCCACGGTCGATACACGCGTCGGGAGTCCGCTTTTCCGGAATGCGTGGTACGGAAGCCTGCGCTACGAACGCGGCTTTCGGGATTTCGCCTTCCACGGCCTCACCCTGGAAGGCAAGCGTTTTCAAAAGGTGAGATTCGGCAGACAGGGCCTGATTGTCCGGGCCCGGTTGAGTACCCGGCAAAGCGCGGTGTCTCAATTCCTCTTCGGCCTGGGCGGCGTGGGCACCCTGCGCGGGTTCGACATCAAGGAATTTCGTGCCAACCGTCTGGTTCTGTTCAACGTCGAGTACGCCTTCCACGGCGACGTCCTTCCGCGAATCCCCGTCAGAGGATTCCAACTGCTCAACCTCACTGTATTCGTGGATGCGGGGTGGACACGGCTGATGCCGGAATCCGCCCAACTGTTCGCTGGATTCCGAGAACTGGGCTTTGCATCCTTCATGACCAGTACAGGTCTGGGTATTGCGCTTCCCCGGCAACTCCTCCGGCTGAACGTCGCCCGCCGGCTGGACAGATGGGATGACGCCTGGACGTTTTCTTTCAGACTCAGATACAGTCTTTGAATTCGGTCCATCCGACCTGCGCGGTGAAACAGGAAAGGCCCCGGGGATCTCTCTCCGGGGCTTTTTCATTGCGCACGAAAGGGATGTCATTACCGCGGTCCAGCAAACGTACGGCTCACGTGCCCTCCTGCCAGGAACCGAGATACCGCTCCTGGTCGGCGGTCAGCGAGTCGATCTGTACGTCCATCGCCTCCAGTTGCAGCCGGGCGACCTCGCGGTCGATCTCATCGGGGAGCCGGTACACCCTGGGTTCCAGCGAATCGGCGTTCCGGATGCCGTATTCAACCCCGAGGGCCTGATCGCAGAACGACAGCGACATCACCGTGGACGGATGGCCCTCCGCGCACGCGAGGTTCACCAGACGACCCTCGCCGCACAGGAACAGCGAGCGGCCGTTCATCGTATATTCGTGAAACAGGGGCCGCACTTCCTCCTTGTTCTCCGCCATCGCCTCGAGCCCGTCCACGTCGATTTCCAGGTCGAAGTGCCCGGCATTGGCCACCACCGCGCCGTCTTTCATCGCCAGCATATGTTCCGCGCTGATCACATGCTTGTTGCCGGTTACCGTGACAAACAGGTCTCCGATACCCGCCGCGTGCGCCATCGGCATCACCCGGAACCCGTCCATCCGCGCCTGCAGCGCGCGAAAGGGATCCACTTCCGTGACAATGACCTCCGCTCCCAGTCCCCGCGCCCGCGACGCCACGCCCTTGCCGCAACTGCCGTAGCCGACGACGACAACCGCCTTTCCGCTGATCAGCAGGTTGGACGCCCGCACGACGCCGTCCAGCGCCGACTGCCCCGTGCCGTAGAAATTGTCCATCAGGTGTTTGGTATCGCAGTCGTTAACGGCAATGATGGGGTATTTCAGCGCATTGTCCTTCTCCATCGCACGCAGGCGGATGATGCCGGTTGTGGTCTCTTCGCAACCGCATACGATCTCCGGGATCAGATCGGCGTAGTTCGTGTGCACCTCGTTGACCAGGTCGCAGCCGTCGTCGATGGTCACGTGCGGCCGGGTCTCTATAACCGCGCGAAGATACCGGTAATAGTCCTCCCGGGTTTCTCCCTTGTAGGCGTAGACCGCGACGTCCTCTGCCGCAAGCGCCGCCGCCACGTCGTCCTGCGTGGAAAGCGGATTACAGCCGGTTATCGATACGGTCGCGCCGCCCGCCCGCAGGGTCCGCACAAGCACCGCGGTCTCTTTGGTTACGTGGAGCGCCATGCCGATCCGGTATCCCTCGAGCGGCTTTTCACGCTCGAAGCGTTCCTTTATCTTCAACAGGGCGCCCATCTGCTTCTCGGCCCATTCGATATTTCTGAATCCCTGCTCCGCAAGACCGACATCCTTTACCTCGTAACCCACTTCAGTCTCCTCTCCGTCCGCATCAGGGCCTGTCCTTCCCCGCGGCCTTCTTCAGGGCTTCCGCCTTGTCCGTTCGTTCCCAGGTAAACCCTTCCTCCGTCCGCCCGAAGTGACCGTAGGCGGCGGTGCGCTCGTACACCGGACGAAGAAGATTCAGGGCCCGGATGATGCCGGACGGACGCAACTCGAAATGCGAGCGGACCAGGTCCGCAATATCCGTATCGCTGACCGTGCCGGTACGGAATGTATCCACGAAGATGGATACCGGCTCTGCCACGCCGATGGCATAGGCCAACTGCACCTCGCATCGGCTCGCGAGCCCGGCTTTCACCACGTTCTTCGCGACGTACCGCGCGGCATAGTGCGCGCTCCGGTCGACCTTGCTGGGGTCCTTTCCGGAAAACGCCCCGCCGCCGTGGCGCCCCACGCCGCCGTACGTATCCACGATGATCTTGCGTCCGGTCAATCCCGTGTCGCCGTGCGGACCGCCGACCACGAATCGCCCGGTCGGATTGATGTGATAGACCGTGTCCTCATCCAGATAGCGCGCCGGAATAACCTTCTGTATGACATGCTGTTTCATGTCGCTGCAGATGCGGTCATGTTCCACGTCGGGGTCGTGTTGGGTCGAGATCACGACCGTATGTACACGCACCGGTCTGTCGTCCTCGTATTCCACGGTCACCTGCGACTTGCTGTCGGGCCGCAGATAGGGAAGCGCGCCGCTGCGCCGGAGCTCCGCCAGGGCCATCACCAGCTTGTGTGACAGCATGATGGGCATTGGCATCAACTCCGGGGTCTCGCGGCAGGCATAGCCGAACATCATACCCTGGTCGCCCGCGCCCTGCTCTTCATGCAGACCTTCACCCTCTGTTACCCCCTGGGAGATGTCGGGCGACTGCGTGTCGAGTGCGAGCAGCACGCCGCAGGACCGGTAGTCGAATCCGTACGCCGAATCCGTGTACCCGATGCGCCGGATGACGCTTCGCACGAGTTCCTGAATATTCACCCGGGCCTGCGTGGTGACCTCTCCCGATACCACCACCTGGCCCGTGGTCACCATCGTCTCGCACGCGACGCGCGACCGCGGGTCTTCCGCAAGCATCGCATCCAAAACCGCATCGGAAATCTGATCGCAGATTTTGTCAGGGTGCCCCTCCGAAACCGACTCCGAGGTAAAAAGCCGCCGCATTTATTCCTCTTTTCCTGTCGTGGAATTCAGGTAGTGCTTCCTTCGGCCAACCAGGCCGTCTGCAAGGCCTCGCCTGCAGAGCGACTTTCTCAACGGACTGTTAGCGTTCAATCCCGGCCGGCTCCTCGACCCATTCATCCGGCGCCTTGCGCGGAGCCTGCATCCGGGTCAAGGCACCGTGCAGGTATTCCCGAATGGCACCCCGGGTGGGGAGGGCGAGCGCTTCTTCCGCCACCGCCCTCGCCTCTTCCATGGTGACCGTCCGGATCGCCTGTTTGATCTCGGGAACCATACGCGGACCCGCGCTGAATCCATCCACCCCTAGGCCCATCAACAGGACGCAACTGTGTGGGTCGGCGGCCATTTCCCCGCAGACCGTGACCGGAATGTCGTGACGGTGCCCGGCGTCCACAACCGATTTGATCAGTCGCAATACGGCGGGATGATACGGATCGTACAGATAGGCCACCCGTTCGTTGCCCCGATCCACCGCGAGGGTATACTGGACAAGATCGTTGGTCCCGATACTGAAAAAACTCACTTCGCGCGCAAGCTGATCCGCTACGACTGCCGCGGACGGCACCTCGATGACCGCGCCGACCTCGCAGTTCTCGTCGAACGGCACGCCGGACCGTTTCAGTTCGGCGCGGGCCTCCGCGAGTACGGACTTGGCTTCCAGCAGTTCCTCCACGCCCGATATCATTGGGAACATCAGCTTCACGTTTCCGTACGCGCTGGACCGGAGGATAGATCTCAGTTGAATACGGAAGAGATCTCTGTTTGCCAGAGAATGCCGTATGGCGCGCCAGCCCAGAAACGGGTTGGTCTCTTCGGCGGCGTGCGATGCCTGCGCCAGCTTGTCGCCGCCCAGGTCCAGCGTTCGCACCACCAGCGGATGAGGCGCCATCTGTTCGGCAAGACGGGTGTACGCAGCCGTCTGTTCGTCTTCACCCGGCAGGCTGGACCCCGCGAGATAGAGGTATTCCGTCCGGAACAGGCCGATGCCCTCCGCTCCGTACGCCAGCGCGGACCGCCCCTCTTCAGGCAGTTCTATATTGCCCTGCAGGCACACGCGAACGCCGTCAAGGGTTTCGGCGGGCACGTCGGTAAACCTGAGCAGCCCCTTCTGCAACTCGGTGAACCGGCGGGCTTCGGCGCGGTACCGGCTCAGCGTGTCCGGATCGGGCCGGATACAGATAAGCCCCCGGTTCCCGTCCACAATAGCCGTATCGCCGGGCTCGGCCGACGCCAGGGCCGCCTCGACGCCCACGACCGCCGGAATTTCGAGCCCCCGCGCGATAATCGACGCATGCGAAGTCGCGGCGCCCGCTTCGGTAACCATGCCCAGCACGCTGTCCCGCTTCAGGCGCGCCGCATTGGAGGGTGTCAGCTCGTGGGCGATCACGATCGCAGGGGCGGTCATCCGTTCCAGCAACGAGTCCTCCCGCCGGCACAATCTGGATAGCACCCGCCTCTCCACGTCGAGGATATCCGCGCGCCTGGCCCTGAAGTAGTCGTCCTGAATTGCGTCGAATTGGCGGCGCACCTTCTGGAGAGTCAGCCAGAACGCATACTCCACGTTCACCCGATCTTTCCGGATCGATGCGAGGGTAGGCTCCCGCAGGGCCGCATCGTCCAGAATCATCAGATGCGCGTCGAATATCTGCGCGTGGTCCGGGCCCAGCTTCTCCTCGACAAGAACCCGTGTGGCCTTCAGGTCTTCCGCCACGGAGGCCAGCGTATCCAGAAACCTCCGCACCTCGCCGTCGACTTCATCTTCCCCGATCCGCCGGTAGTCTACCCACGGCTCCTCAGGATCGTGAAGATACACCGGTCCGATGGCGATGCCGTTCGATGCCTGGATGCCCTTCAGTACTTTCATTGGTCTGAGACCTTGCACGCAACAATGTGCCCGTTCAGTCGAACTCTCCCTCGATCATCCGCACAATCTCGTCCAGAGCTTCCTCTTCATCCGGACCCGCCGCCCGGACGCGAATTTTCGCATCCGTCTCCGCCGCGAGCATCATAACGCCCATGATACTCTTGCCGTTGACCTCGAGCCCATCCTTGATCAGGGTAATTTCCGATACATACTTTGCGGCCGCCTGCACAAGAAGGGCCGACGGCCGCGCATGGATACCCAACCTGTTTTTCACCGTGGCTTCTCGTTCAGCCATAACCTGTTCGTGCCGTTATGATAGCCCATGCCGGAAGTGAACAATCTATCTAAATCCAGTCATCGTGTCAAGCGCTGCCGGGCCTTTCCCCACGCGCCTGGTCGTCACTCGCCGGAACCCCGACGCCCCTGAACGAAACAAAAACCGCCAGAGTCCTTCCCGGCGGTTGCGTTGAACCTGTATTCCAGCCTGCAGAAGTCTACCCGCAGTGGACGGCCCCGGCAAACTCACGTACCAGCGCGGGGTCCCGTTTTGCTTCCAGTATACTGCCCACCACCACAAAATCGGCGCCTGCCGCAGCCTTCGCGCCGGCATCCCGCGGCTTCCGAATGCCTCCTCCCGCTATCACGGGTATGGATACGTTTCCCGAAACCGCAGCGACCATTTCGTCGGAAACCATCCGATCGGCGCCGCTGCCCGCGTCCAGATAGACGCATTGCATGCCGAGGTACTGGGCAGCCAGCGCGTGCGCCGCCGCAATCTCAGGCTTGTCTCCGGGCATCGGTTTGGTATTGCTGATATATTCGACCGTGGTCTGCCGCCCGGAATCCACCAGCATGTAACCGGTTGAAATCGTCTCGAGACCATACGCCTTGACGATCGGGGCCGCCTTGACCTGCTGCCCGATCAGCAGGTCCGGATTTCGCCCGCTGATCATGCAAAGAAACAGAATCGCGTCAGCCGCGGACGAGACCTGGTTCATGTCGGGACCGGGGAAAATCAGCAAGGGCAGCCCCACGGCGCGTTTGACCTCCCGTACCACCCTGTCGAAATCGGTATAAAGCAGAAAACTACCGCCCATCAGCAGGGCGTCAGCTCCGTTCTCCTCGCACATCGCTGCCGTGTGAACCAGGTCCTGCTTGTCCATCCGATCGGGATCCAGGAGGCAGAGGAACCCCGCGCCCCGCTTTGAAAGAACTGACTTGAGGTGGTCGTACGTCGACATGGATGAAGATTACCCTTTCAACTGTAACCGGACGATCTCGGGGACTTCGGCAAGCGCGTCGGACATCTTTTCGGGATGTCTGCCCCCTGCCTGTGCAAGATGGGGCCGTCCGCCGCCGCCGCCGCCCACCCGTTCCGCCACCGCCTTGACGATATTGCCCGCCTGTACGCCCCGCTGGATGAGGTCGTCCGTAACCACCGCGATCAGCGAGGCCTTGCCGTTCAGCGCCGCGCCCAGCACGCCCACACCCGAACCCAGGGTTTCACGAAGCCGGTCGCCCATTTCGCGAAATGCCTCCATGTCCGCCGGCTGGACGGCGGTAGCCACCACCCGGACCCCGTCCACCTCCACCGCGGCGCCCGCCACGTCGCGCATCTGCTCCCCGGCCGATGCGCTGCGAATGGATTGTACCGTCCGCTCGAGTTCCCTGCCCCTGGAGATCAACCGATTGACGCGATCGGGCAATGCGTCGGCCTCCACGCTCAACATACTCTCCAGTTCGGCAAGCGTGGACCGTTGTCTCCTGATGAGGGCCTCGACACCCGCCCCGGTGACCGCCTCCATCCGCCGAACGCCGGCGGCGGTTCCCGTCTCGGCCGTCAGCTGGAGCATGCCGATCTGACCCGTCGATCCCACGTGGGTACCGCCGCACAGCTCGAGGCTGAAGTCCCCGATCCGCACCGTGCGCACCACGTCGCCGTATTTTTCGGAAAACAACATCCGGGCGCCGTTACGCCGCGCCTCTTCGAGACCGACCATATCGGTATCCACTCTGAGGTCCCGGCGGATCACCCGGTTCACAATACGGACGATCTCGTCCTGCTGCGCAAGCGTAACGGCCTCGAAGTGGTTGAAGTCGAACCGCAGCCGGTCCGGCGCGACCAGCGACCCGGCCTGATTCACGTGGTTGCCGAGTACCTGGCGGAGGGCCTCGTGAAGCAGATGAGTCGCGGTATGGTTTCGGGCGGTCTCCATCCGGCGCCCCGCGTCAACCCGCGCCTCCACGTGTGCGCACTCCAGCGCGTCGGCGCAACCCCGCCTCAGACGCCCCCGGTGCACGATGCCCTCGCCAGAACGGAAAGTCTCGTCGACCAGTACCTCCAGATCTCCGTTTTGAATCCGTCCCCGATCCCCCACCTGCCCGCCGGCTTCGGCGTAGAACGGCGTCTCTCTCAGGTACACATCCAACCTGCCGTCCTCCGCCGCCCTGCACGCCACCACGAACGTGTCGAGCGTCAGGCGATCGTATCCGACGAACACGGAATGTTCCGGAGGAAGAAAATCGTTGGACACCGCCTCCCGGGACGCGAAGACCCTCCGCCCCGCCTCGCGCGACCGCGCCTGCTGGGCGGCCATCTCCGCTTCAAACCCGTCCAGGTCCACCTCCAGCCCGCGCTCCGCGCACATCAGCTGCGTGAGGTCGATTGGAAAACCGTAGGTGTCATACAGGCGAAACGCGTCCTGTCCGGAGATTCTTCCGTCCCTGGAGACGACCTCGAACATCTCAAGCCCCCGGTCGAGCGTTTTCCCGAACCCTTCTTCCTCGGACCGGATGACCCGGGAGATGTGGTCAGCCTGCTGAGTCACCTCGGGAAACACAGTCCCCATTACGCGCACAACAACGGGCACCAGCCCGTGAATGAACGGATCGTCCATCTCCAGCGTGCGCCCGTAACGCGCCGCCCGCCTGAGGATACGCCGCAGCACGTACCCCCGCCCTTCGTTGGATGGCAGCACGCCGTCTGCAACCGCAAAACAGAGCGTGCGGATGTGGTCGGCGATCACGCGCATCGCCACCCTGTTTTCGTCGTCATAGGATTTCCCGGTGACCTCGCTGATCCTGGTGAGAATAGGCTGAAACAGATCGGTATCGTAGGTGGATTCCACCCCCTGGAGTACGGTGCAGATGCGCTCGAACCCCATGCCGGTATCCACGTGCTTTTCGGGAAGTGGATGCAGAACGCCTTCGGCATCCCGGTTGAACTGAATGAAGACGAGATTCCAGATTTCCGACGTCTCGGGACCGTCAAGGTCCGGAACCTCGCGGAACCACGAAGCCGGATCGTCACCCAGATAGTAGTGCACCTCCGAACACGGACCGCACGGACCGGTCTCGCCCATCTGCCAGAAGTTGTCCGTCTTGTCCAGCCGAATGACCCGCTCGGCGGGGAGGTCCGTCACCTCCGTCCAGAGCGCTTCCGCCTCCTCGTCCGCCGCCAGTCCGTCGCCGGCGTCACCGCCGAATACCGTGGCGCAGAGTCGCTCCCTGGGCAACTGCCAGACCTCGGTCAACAGTTCCCAGGCCCATGCGATGGCCTCCCGCTTGAAATAGTCTCCGAACGACCAGTTGCCCAGCATTTCGAAGAACGTATGGTGCTGCGCACTGAAGCCCACCTCTTCAAGGTCGTTGTGATGCCCCGATACGCGGATGCATTTCTGGGTATCCACCGCCCGGCGGTAATCCCGGCGGCCGGTGCCCAGAAACACGTCCTTGAACTGATTCATCCCTGCATTTGTAAACAGCAGGGTGGCATCGTCCTGCGGCGCCACGGGCGCGCTCGGCACGATCGTGTGGCCTCTGTCTTCGAAGTATCGAAGATACTCTTCACGGATGTCGGCTGAAGATTTCATGGATTGATATAGCAATGACAAAGGTACACGCGAACCGCCGCGCCTGGCGCCGCACCGGGTTTTGCACGGGATGCGGCCGGTTCCGGCTTAGGAATCCGCTCCGCCGTCGTGACCGCTTTGACTGAATTCCAGCCAGGCCCGCTTCGCTGCCGCGTGCGCCACGGCGCCGAATCCGCGGCGCCCCAGGAACCCGTACATGCGGGAAAGCGCTTTGCGCCTGTCGACGCCGTCGTAGTGTCTCCTGCGCGACCTCAGGAGATCCAGGGCGACACCTTCGGGATCGACGCCCTTGAACACCTCGTCCAGCACGTCCTCGGCCGTAGCGGAGTCGATTCCCCGCTTATTCAGGTCGTGACGCAGCAGCGCCCGGCCCGCGGGCCGGGATCGCATACGCTCCTGAACGAAGCGAAGCGCGTAGTCCCGATCGTCGACCAGCTTCAGCCGCCGCAACTCGTCGAGGGTCCGCTCGACCACGGGCTCCTGAAACCCCCGGCGACGCAACCTTTCTCTAATCTCCTCGCACGAATACGCGCGTGCGCTCAGAAGTCGAAACGCCGCGTTCTTCGCCCTTTCGGCGGTATTCGGGCGATGCGGCGGCGAACTGGATTTCGGTTTCATCCGCGGCACCTCGATGGCTGGAAATGCCAACTCCCCGCCTTTCCGGGCAGCCCTGGCGTTCCGCCGCGCAGGTCACGTACAACGCCATCCGCGTACGCTCCGGTATGCGGCTCAGGCGCTGTCGCCCGCCTTGGCCGCACCGTTGTCCGCCAGACCCACGGCCTCACGCACCCGGGATTCGATTTCCTCGGCAAGTTCCGGTTGTTCCTTCAGATGGTTCTTTACGTTCTCCCGCCCCTGCCCCAGGCGATCGCTGCCATAGGAAAACCAGGTACCGCTCTTGCTGACAATGCCGTGAAGTTCGGCGATATCCAGAAGACTGCCCTCTCTCGAGATGCCTTCGCCGAACATCAGATCGAACTCCGCCTCCTTGAACGGCGCGGCCATCTTGTTCTTGACAACCCGGACCCGGACCCGGTTACCCGTGACTTCCTGACCATCCTTGATAGCGCCGATGCGTCGGATATCCATGCGTACGGACGCATAGAATTTAAGCGCGTTTCCGCCCGAGGTCGTTTCCGGATTGCCGAACATCACACCGATTTTCATCCTGATCTGGTTGGTGAACATCACGCATGTCTTGGACCTGCTGATCGATCCGGACAGCTTGCGCAGGGCCTGAGACATCAGCCGCGCCTGCAAACCCACGTGGGAATCGCCCATGTCTCCCTCAAGTTCCGCACGCGGCACGAGCGCCGCGACGGAGTCCACCACGACCACGTCGAACCCGCCGCTGCGCACGAGCGTGTCGGTGATTTCCAGGGCCTCCTCCCCGGTATCGGGCTGCGAGATGAGAAGGTTCTCAAGATCGACACCGATCCGTTCCGCAAGTTCTACATTGAGCGCATGCTCCGCATCGACAAAGGCACAGGTTCCGCCCTTCCTTTGCGCTTCCGCGATGACGTGCAGGGTCAGTGTGGTCTTTCCGGAACCTTCAGGACCGTAAATTTCGACCACCCGGCCCCGCGGGACCCCACCCGCACCAAGGGCGACGTCCAGTGCGAGAGCGCCGGTTGGAATGACTTCGACGGCCACCTGCCCGCCCTCTTCGCCGCCCAGCCGCATTATGGAACCCTGCCCGAACTGCTTCTCGATTTGTGAAATGGCCAGATCGATGGCCTTTTCCTTGCCGGCGCCACTGGACTTCGCCATTGCCTGCCCCTCCTGACTGAATTGACCTGTTGGATCACGGCGCAGCCCACGGCCTTTGAGGAGCCCGATTCTCTGCGCCGCAACGTGTGTGGTCACAAAATATAGTGAACATTTGTATATTAATCAAGGCTGTATTTTGCGCGAACCGCAGGAAGAAAAACCAGGGCGGGCATTCGGATCGAAAATATAATATATCCGCAGTCCAGCGGGAAGTCAAGCCCTGCCCGTTCGAAAAAGACCATCCCGCGGCACCCTGACTCCCCGGCGGGTCAACCCCTGCCCGGCGCCCCGGAAAGCGGCGCGTGGCCCAACGCGTTATACACGGCGCCTTCGGGTCGTAACTCACTGCTGTACAGTGATATGCGGTCCGCCACAAAATGCGTGGACGGGACAGCTGAGGTCAAATCGGAAGGCAACCGCACCGCCCTGCTTCTTGCGCGGGCAAGGGTCAGGTGCGGATGGAACCGCCGTTCCTCCTTTTCGAACCCGATCCCGACCATGGCTTCCTCAACGTCGGCCTGCAGCCTGTCCAGAATCGCCGTCTCCCCGCCCACCTCCAGCCAGATCACCCGCGCCCGATTCGGATTCGGCGCACCCACTCCCGAAGTACGCAACGCCATCGGCGGCGCCTGTCCGGCCACCGCCCGCATCGCCTTCAGAATGACCGGCACGCACGCAATTTGCACGTTTCCCAGAAACTTGAGGGTGAGATGCACGCCCTCGGGCCGCACCCATCTAAGCCGAGCGTCCAGGTCCGCAAGGAATCGCCTCGCGGCCTGATAGACAGGGACCAGTGACGCGGGAGGTTCGACGGCCACGAATGCGCGAAGCTTCGCCATGAGGTGTTACCCGCTCCACAGGGACAGCCCGGCCCGTATCAGAAGATTCCCGTATATCCCCGCAATCACATCGTCCATCACCACGCCCCATCCGCGGGGCAGCTTTTCCGACGCGCGCGCAGGCGGCGGCTTCAGGATATCCAGTGCCCGGAAAATAAAAAATCCGGCAACCCCCACCGCAGGTGACAGCGGCAGGAAGGCTACCGTGACGTAAAATCCCACAAACTCGTCAATAACGACCGGCCCGGGGTCAGGGCCCCAGGCATCTTCTCCCGCGGAAGCGGCGTAAACCGCCACCCCGGAAACCAGGACCAGAAACAGGACCCACGGAAGCGCTCCGAAACCCGGTGCAAGCCAACTGGCCACCAGGTACGGAACCATTGCGGCTGCCGTGCCTGCCGTACCCGGCGCAACCGGTACGTATCCGGAGAAAAAGCCGGTGGCAAGCAGCCGGGTCCACGGATTCAAGTCAGCGGCCTCCGATCCCCTGCTCAGAAGCTGTTTTAGAATTACCAGTGAGTTCCCGAGCGCGAGCGAAAAAGCGGCGGTCAAGGCGGGAAAATCCGCCCATATTTGTCTATACGGGTGGATTTGACCAACGCCGACCGGCGCTTTTGCAGCCGCGCGAAGACCGCTGGGAATTTTAAGACAGCTTCTCAGGCCGGGTCGCGGCCATGCTCCACCAGGTAGAGGACGCCCGACACAACCGCCAGCAGAGTCACCGCCGCTACAAGGACGTTCAGCACCATCTGCGAACCCGAATCCACCAGTACCAGGGGCTGAGAAGTCAGCTCAGCGGTGATCACGCGCACGTTGATGAACACAAGGATGCCGAACGCCAGCACGAGCTGCAGCATGGTCTTCCATTTCGCCAGTCTTGACGTGACGACAGGACGTCCCTTGCGGATCGCGTATACGCGCAGGCTGGTAATCACGGCATCCCGGATCAGCATAGCGCCAACCAGCCACGCTTCCACCATCCCCAGGAGTACGAAGGAGACGAGGGCGGAGGAAACCAGCAGCTTGTCGGCAAGCGGATCCATGAATCGTCCGAGGCTGGTTACGGTTTTGTCGCGGCGCGCGAACCAGCCGTCGAAGAAGTCGGTCAGCGAGGCCACGGTGAAAACAAGCAGCGCCAGGATCTTGTTGAATCCGCTGTCCGAAAAAATCAGCGCCAGAAAGACAGGCGTGAGGACAATCCTCAGACCCGTCAGGAAATTGGGAAACGTGACCATGCGGTCGGCAGGCTGCGGCTTGGGCAGCCGGATCCCCTGCGAACTGCCGCGGAGTGTGTCGGTACGGTTCATAGTTCTCTGCGTCCATCCAGCGCACGGGAAAGCGTAACCTGATCGGCGAGGGCGAGGTCGCTGCCGACGGGAAGGCCCCTGGCGATCTGCGTTACGGTCACGTCGTGTGTTCCCAGGACCTGGTTGAGGTATTGCGCGGTCGCGTCGCCCTCGACGGTGGGACCATTCGCCAGAATGACCTCCCGGATACCGCCGCCGTTCAGCCGCGCAATGAGTGGTTGAATGTTCAGTTCTTCCGGTCCTATTCCGTCCAGGGGAGAGATCCGCCCACCGAGAACGTGATACAGGCCGCGATAGGCCTGCATGCGTTCCATTGCCAGCAGGTCGCCGACAAAATCCACAACCATCACCTGAGACCCGTCACGCCGCTCATCCCCGCAGATGGGGCAGGGGTCGCTCTCCGAAAGGTTGAAGCACGCGCCACACGTACGGACACGTGTCTTCACCTCCACCAGCAGTTCGGCCAGCGCGCGTACGTCTTCGGTCTTCCAGGTCAAAACGTCGAGCGCGATTCGCCGCGCGGACTTTTCGCCGATACCCGGCAGCCGCCCCAGACCCGCCGCCAGCCGATCGATGGCATTGGAAGCCATCCTGACTCTCCTCGAAAGCGGATACCCCGACCGCATTCCTGCATGGGAAATCGAGCGGCGGCCGGTACCTACAGGCCCAGGTTGACGCCCGGCGGCAACATGCCCGACGTTGCCTTCTGCATCTCACGGTCGGCCATCTCCTGCGCCTTCTCCCTGGCCTGCTGAATGGCGGCCATGATCAGATCCTCCAGCATCTCCACGTCTTCGGGATCGACCACCTCCGGGTCGATGCGGACGCCGACAATATGCTGTTGTCCGTTCGCCCGCGCCACCACCATGCCGCCTCCGGACGATCCCTCAACCTCCTTCGACGCGAGTTCCTCCTGTACCTTCGCCAGTCTGACTTGCAGCTTCTGGGCCTGCTTCATCATACCTGCCATGCCCTTTGCCATTGCGCTCTCCCCTGGTGGTGCTAACCTCCCACAACCTCTCCATCGAAGACTTCGATCGCCATCCGGACGCGTTCATCGGCCGGCTCGCTGTCGTCCTGCGCTGCGCCGCCGGCTTCGGCCTCGTCCAATTCGCACCGGACACGCAGGGAAACGCCAAGGACTTCGGCCGTCGCTTCCTCCATATACGCCTCGTTGCGCCTCACCTGCTCGGCGTGAAAGGTTTTGTCGGCCATGAAGACCAGATCCAACATTTGGTCCTTCAACGCCACCGGTCTGCCCTCGGCCAGAAACGTCCCGAGGCTCATCTTTTGCATCCTGACATGCTCAATAAGGTCCGGCCACTTCTTCCGCACGTCATCGAACGTGAGGTCGTACGACGGTGACGGTTCATTCTCGCCTGGCGGTGCGGTCGGCGGCCGCGCCGGGGGGGCGGCGACAGGCTGCTTCGCTTCATCAGCGAGGTCCGGCGATGACGTTCGACCTGCTGGACGTTGAGGGACCGCCTGCGCCGGTTCGCGGCTTGCGCCGGCGGGCGGGGCAGGTCCGGGTTTTCGCTCGCCTGACGTCCCGCCCTTACGCAGCAGGCCTTCAAGCCGGTCCAGTCGCGCCATGACTTCCATGACGGACTCGGATGGCGCCATCTTCACCAGCTTCAACACGGTCAGCTCCAGCCAGAACCGGGGGTTTGAAACCCGACCCAGCCTCGCCTCGAGATCGGAAACCGCCTGCAACATGCGCAGGAGGTCTTCCTCGCGGAATCGCGCGCCGGTCTCACGGTATCTTGCCTTGTCGGCCTCGGACAGATCGTCGCCTGCAAGGCCATCCGATACGCGCGCCACCAGCAGATGCCGGACATGTTCCAGCAATCCCTGCGTGAACTCGCCGGCATCGCCGCCGCCATCCAGCACAAGACCCACCTTGTGCAGCGCCGCCGCCGTGTCCGAATCGAGCATGGCCTGCGTCAGTTCGAAGAACGTGTCCGACGGAATGACGCCCAGCAGATCCCTAACGGCGCCGGCAGAGACGGACCCGTCCGCATACGCGATGGACTGGTCCAGCAGATTCTCGGCGTCGCGCAGCGCGCCGTCGGCTTTCCTCGCCAGAAGAAACAACGCCTCGTCTTCCGATTCGATCTCCTCCGCATCCAGGATCTTTCGAAGCTGCCCGACGATGGCCTCGGTGGATATCCGCCGGAAATTGTACCGCTGGCAGCGGGAAAGAATCGTCTCCGGCATCCGGTGCGGCTCCGTGGTGGCCAGGACGAACACCACGTGAGGCGGCGGCTCCTCGAGCGTCTTCAGGAGCGCATTGAAGGCCTCCGCGGTGAGCATGTGTACTTCATCTATGATGTAGACCTTGCGCTTGCCCCTGGTTGCGGCGAATCCGACTTCCTCCCGCAGCTGCCGGATTTCGTCGATGCCGCGATTCGACGCCCCGTCTATCTCCAGGACGTCCATGCTCTTATTGTCGGCGATCGCCGTGCAGAATCCGCAACTGCCGCAGGGCTCCGGCGTGGGACCGTTTTCGCAGTTGAACGCCTTCGCCAACAGCCGCGCCATCGTCGTCTTTCCCGTTCCGCGTGGGCCGCAGAACAGATACGCCTGGACGACGCGATCCGATCGGATGGCATTCTGCAACGTCTGAACGATATGCTCCTGCGCGACCACGTCCTGAAAAACGTCAGGGCGCCATTCGCGGGCGATTACACGATAGGCCATACGGTGCAAGCCTCTCATCCGTCCATCGGGCACGCACGAACAGGAAGACGATTTCCGGAAGGTACGCTGAAAAGGCCGTGCACCCCGCTTCGGCTTTCAAGCCGGGGTTTTCGGAAAGCGCAAGCTCCCGCCAGGGGGCCCCGCGGCACACGGGCCGGGTTACCTACCGCTGCTACCTTCCGGTCCTGACGGGGTTCGGCAATCGTCCGTTGCGCAGGACCTGGCGATCGACACCGCGTACTGTCCGAATCACATCCCGGAATGAAGAGCCTCAGACGAGGAATTCAACCCCGCTATAGCGGATTGCGGGCTACAGGGCGCCGCTACTTCCCCGTCTAGCACGACCTGATCAATCAGCCGTCCGCCGCAGAGGGCCGACGGCTGTGTTTCTGGTGGAGCTGATGGGATTCGAACCCACGACCTCCAGAGTGCGATTCTGGCGCTCTCCCAACTGAGCTACAGCCCCACAAAACGCCGACTGCGCGAGAGGCAAGGAGCAGGACGAGGGCATCCGCTCTTCATGCATCGCTTCTTTCAATTGATATCCCGTCTGCCCGTGAGGCCGTTTTCAGCGCCTCCACGCCCGATAGCACCCGTCCGACGGGGTTCACGGGACTGGCCGGCCGGATCTCGTCGCCCTGGCTTGCTGGAGTTGGCCCCCAGAAGATGCAGAACGCCTTGCCGGGCGGCCAGTAGGCGAGATCGCCCGCTTCCACGGTTTCCTGAGGGTCTTCCGGGTGGACCGTGACGGGAATCTGAAAGTAGATCTCGTCGCCCCAGGTGTTGAATCCGCTCCGGATGGGCAACTCGGCCAGGATTCTGGACGCGGTTTCGGAATCGTTCAGCTCAGCGTCCAGTTGAATCTCTCCCAGGGTTATCCTGATGGAATGCGGCATAGGAACTTTTCCGGACCCGAGAAGCGAATCTTCGTTGCGTGACAGCAGACCGGCCGGACCGGGACGAGACAGGTTTCATGGCGGAGAGGGAGGGATTCGAACCCTCGGTATCCAAAAAGGATACACATGATTTCCAGTCATGCCTGTTCAGCCAGCTCCAGCACCTCTCCACAAAATCGGTTCGAGACTCAAAAATAGCGGCGGATGGCCGGCATTCGTCTCACTGTCTCCACGACCACAACACGCCGCTTTCTCACAATATTAAGATACAATATTCACCCGATATCCGCAACTTTTTCCAGGGCGAAATCAGATTCTCCTCGCCAGTCCCAAAATGGACAAAGAATGATGTTTTATGTCGACCCTCCGCAGTTGACCCGATCCACCGCTTTTACTAGATTCCTTGAATCAATCTGTATGGGAATGGATGACGATAGGAACGGAGAGGCAGATCATGTCGGAGAACCGCACCATCTGTTGGAACGGGCTCACGCAGACCCGGTTCTGCGACAACGACGAAGCCATCGACCGGCACGCTCTGGCCGACGCGGCCAGGGATGGCGAATGGAGTCGCGTCTTTGAGCTTCTAAACAAATATAGGGATTGGCGGCACCCAACCCGGCCCGGTGATTGGGTCAACGCCACCCGGCCCGACGGTCCGTCCTGGTATGCCCCTCTGCATCATGCCGCGTGGCACGGCGCGGCTGTCGAGGTTGCCGGGCGGTTGATCGGTCTGGGCGCCTGGCGGACGCTAAGGAATGCTCGGGGAGAGAGACCTGTGGACGTGGCCGAAAGGCGCGGGCATCGGCACCTGCTCCCGACTCTGACTCCCGTATTCAGGCACCATGTCCCACGAGAGTCAATTGTCAGACTTCAAGCGCACTTTCACGCCGTCATCCGCGGTCGCGCCGAACGCCTGGTGGTCGAACAGGAACTGCGATTGCCTGAACTGGAGCCGCTGCTGGAGTTGGAATCGCCGGAAATGTGGTTTCCCGTACCAGGCATGGCAGGAGGGTTCTCCTACCGTTTGGACAAGGATGGAATTCAACCCAAGCTCGTCTCGGAGAGCTGGTGCAGAATGGTGGGCAGTTCGGGAGAACGCCACGAGATTACGTCGCGTGGAAGCCGGCTTGTGGACGAGGGGTTTGTTTAGGTGACTCAATAAAATATAGTATCGTTGCCGTCTACCCTAGCGCGGCTTCGCTATGCTCAGCCGCAACCGAATAGATGGAAGTCAACGCGCGAGCCAGTTTTAAGATCCAATCACTTCCCCTTGAGGGGAATCGCAGAGGCCGAGACGGTCCATGAGCTTGTCGAAGGGCCGGCAACGGCTGATGCGGTCGGGGGATTTCTACGCCTTACCTCTTGCAAGCAGCATGACTATACTTCTACGCATCTTGCGAAGAAGCCTAACTGGCAGAAGCGTCGGTCGGCGTTGGTAAACTCCACCCAAGAGTGGCGAGGGGCGCGCAGCCACGATACATTAAATATGTGCGGATTCTCCCGCCTTGACCGCCTCTTTTTCGCTCGCGCTCCGGAACTCACCGGTAAATTTAAAGCAACTTCTAAGCCTCCGGACGCTGTGACAGATCCAGTACTGAGACATCGCGTGGCAGTGCAAACGGAAAACCTGGACGAGAAGGTTCCAGAAACGTAATGGATTCATAGTAATCATCCAACGGAACGAAAACACCGTTATTCTCGGCCCACAGACGCATTCCGCGATTGCAACAATGCTTCCAGGACAAGACCTCGATTTTCCAACCTCTTCTATACAAACGCTCCAACGTACTATGAAAACCACGGCCTTCAACGTATCCGGCGCCGTCACCGGTCAACAAAACCACGATACCAGGATTCTCAATATTGTCCCAGCCATCCTCCATCATACGCAATTGCAGCCATTGGTCAGGTGTCTCTTGCTCTCCTCCGCCGGTTGTTCCACGATCAAACAAATAAACTTCCACGTCCTGATTCTCCAGACGATTCCATAATTGGTTCATTTCCGGAGGAATGGAACCAGCAGCGTATGCCTTTTCCAAACTTCTGTCCGCCTGCGCCAATCGAAACAGATTTTCAAAGTGAATACGGACACGAAAACGCGCGGTGGGGTCTCCATACAGCTCCTCCGCAAGTCGCTGCGCCTCGTAAAAGACATTCGAGTTGTTCCAATATATGAATACACCGCTCATACGTAGTCAAACCTCCTCATCAGCTGTTTTGCGGTCCGATTCGAAAACCCCTCATCTAACGTGACCTGCACCCTGTTCACTTGGTAAATCGTATCATAATTCCCGTGTAAGATTCTTGGCGGAGAGGGTGGGATTCGAACCCACGGTACCCGTAAGGGTACACCGGTTTTCGAGACCGGCCTGTTCAACCAGCTCCAGCACCTCTCCGCTCGAATGCGGGCCACGCTGGAAATCCGTATGCGACGCCGACTTCCGGCGCCGCGTTACGCGTCTTTCCGGCGCAAATCTTGAAAGAACCGTTTCAACATCTCCGAGCAGGGTTCTTCGAGGACGGATCGACGAACGTCGATCCGGTGGTTAAGCCTCGAATCATCGACGACGTTCCGCAGGGAGCCGCACGCTCCCGTTTTCGGATCCTCCGCCCCGAACACCAGGCGGGACACCCGAGCCAGCACGAGCGCGCCCGCGCACATCGCGCACGGTTCCAGCGTGACGTAGACGGCGCAGTCGGTCAGCCATTTCATTCCGGTGAGGGACGCCGCAGACTTGATGGCCAGCATCTCCGCGTGGGCCGTGGGATCGTTGTCCCTCAGAATGCGGTTCTGCCCCCGTCCCACCACCTCACCGTTCCGCAGAATCACGGCGCCGACCGGCACCTCGCCGGCATCGCCGGCGGCGCGCGCCTCGGCAAGCGCCAGTTCCATTCCGGCTTCATCCGCGTCTGTCAATAAACGCACCACCCGGGCGGAAAATCGTCTACCGATTATCTACTTGATGGTCCGACAAAATTACCGGTTTCCAGGCTCGACGTCAACCGTTTTCCCGCATGAAGGGGCCTTGCAGACCGGTCGTTTCAACCTGAATGCCCATGGGGTATCCTGAGTCACCGGCGTTTACCCAGCCTCGCGATGAAGAAGGGGACCAACATTTCCCGCTCGTGCAGCCCTCCGTGCCGGCCGCCCGCGATATCGGACGGAACGGCGTCGTCCCTGTATGCGTGGAACAGGGTGGCGCTGCCGCGCATCAGTGCAAGCACGTCGCCGATCCTGCCTGACAGTTCCGGCGCGCGCATTCCGGTTCCCCACAGGCCGCCGGCGAGAGCCTTTTCGGTTTCTACGACGTACGCCGATCCGGCCAGTCCGGTTTCAAGAGCGGACATGACATCCGTCACGGCCCCGGCACGCGCGTGAAAATACGCCGACCGGGCCGTACCCGTCGGCGGGGCCGCGAGCAGGCGCTTCAGCCCCGGTACCTCCGCGACCTGTACGATGTCCTCCTCGTCCACCTGAATATGCCCGTGGTCGGCGAGGAGCATGAACACGGCGCTCACGTCTTGACCTTCGAGTGGCGAAAGCAGCTCTCTTTCAATCGCGTAACCCAGGCTGTAGATCTCACCCTCGGGTTCTTCGCCCCTGGTGCCGTATTTGTGCTGGATCGTGTCCAACGTGTCCGTATAGAGCCAGATACACGCGGGTCGTCCCGGATCCGAGGTCAACATGCTTCGAACCTGGATGAACAGGTCCGATGCATTCACGAACGGAATCACGTCGGTAGCGCCGTCGTACAACATCTCCGACAGGCCGCTGTGCGCCAGCGACCGGTGAATCATGCAATAGGACGAAATCCCGGCCGCCGTCAACAGGCTGTGTACCGTGGGCACGCCCAGCAGTGTCCTGGCGTCGTCGCTGTTCAGCAGCATGCGCCCGAACCGTTCGTCCGCCTCCGGGCTCAATCGGATCATATTCGCCACGTATCCACGGTCCGGCATGTACATCCGGTAGCCCGCGACGCCGTGTCCGGCCGGCGGCAGCCCCGTGTGAAACGACGAAAGCGCAGCCGCCGTCGTGGATGGAAAAACCGACGTGAGCGGCACGAACCGCCCCCGCTCAGCCAGCGCACGGAAACCTGGTACTTTACCGGAGTCCATCGCCCGCGTCAACGTCAGGTACCCCAACGCGTCCACCAGCGTGACGACCAGCTTCTCCGCGCCGACGAGTTCGCCGCCCACGACCTCTTCCGCCAGCCCCGGCGACCGAATCCCGCCGATGCCGAAATGCCGCAACACGGTTGGCGCCACGTTCGGCAGGCTGTACCCGTCGTACGCGGGCCACACGAACTCATCCGGCAACTTTACGTTTCCGATACTTGCAGGCCGCCGCAGTCGCTTCAGAATCCGCTGTGCAATCGGATTCATTTCATCTCCGTGCGAAGGGTTTTACGTCTCGAAACGACATGGCCCAAAATTAGACCGCGCCGTGCATGATGTCAAGGCAGAATCCCGGCACGCAGACGCCCGCCGGGACCCCTGCCACCTGATGAGGGAGAGGCCGTTTTTGCGGCGTCGGCAATGACCGCTGAAACCGATTTTATGCTTGACACCACAAGCCCCTTATGGTAATTTCCTCCCGCTTCCGGATACCTGGGTTCCGGCGTAGCTCAGCTGGCAGAGCGGGTGGCTGTTAACCACTAGGTCGTAGGTTCGAGTCCTACCGCCGGAGCCAATTTTTCGATCGTCATCGCAAGCGACTGAATAACGCCCCGAAGGACGCATCCTCCGGGGCCTCGTCGTATCAGAAGCGAAACGATGGCCGGGACCGAAAACCCGCAAGGACGTAGCTGTAACCGGGTATTTCCAATCGGCCGGGAACCGCGGATCGGAGAAAACGCCATGGATGCCGGGACGTCCGGGAAGGCACACGAGACTGCAAGGAAGACTGGCGCGAAACCGATACTTCTATCGGGCGGCAACCCTCAGATCGCGAAGGCCGACGGCGACGCCCCCGTGCAGGCGTACATCGCGGCCATGCCGGGCTGGAAGCGCGACGTCGGGCGACGCCTCGACGACCTCATCGTTCGCACGGTGCCAGACGTGCGCAAGGCCGTGAGGTGGAACTCGCCGTGGTATGGCATCGAGGGCCAGGGCTGGTTCGCGAGTTACCACGTCTTCACCCGTTACGTCAAGGTGACTTTCCTCAACGGCGCGTCGCTACGACCCATCCCTCCCGGCTCGGGCAAGGACAGGGACTCGCGCTGGGTGGACATCTACGAAGACGAGTTCGACGAAGCGCAGATGACAGCGTGGGTCCGCCAGTCGGCAGCCCTACCCGGCTGGCACGGGTTCGACACACTATGAAGTTGAATTCGAGACGATAAAGGAGAATATGGCAAACTTCCAGGAAATACGAGCGTTAACCCTCCTGGCTGTGTGCTGCCTGGGTCTCGCGCTACTGTGGACCTGCGCCGACCCAAAAGTGAATGAGACGCCCAGATCCGAAGATGCTCCAGCGCAAGGCGCGAGCAGCCCCGTGGTCGTGAACCCGAATCTCGCGTTAGGCGATGAACTCCGCGCACTCCCGGGGATGAGCAAGGAACTCGCCGACGCAATTCGTCAGCAGCGCCCTTTCCTCAATATGGAAGCGTTGCACGCGTTGGTCGCACAGCACCTGAGCCAGGAGGAGGCGAAGAACCTTTACGTGCAGATGTTCGTCCCGATCAACCTGAACAACGCCAGCAACGCGGAGATGCTCCTGGTGCCGGGCGTGGGAGAGCGGATCGCGCACGAGTTCGAGGAGTACCGTCCTTATACGGCCATCGCCCAGTGGGAGCGCGAGATGGGCAAATACATTGACGACGCCGAGGTCGGACGCATGGGGCGATACGTCTTCGTGCCCATCGACTTGAACACGGCCACCAGAGACGAGATCCTCGCCGTCCCCGGCGTGGGCAGGCGCATGGCGCACGAGTTCGAGGAGTACCGTCCCTATTCGAACATCGAGCAGTTCCGCCGCGAAATCGGCAAGTACGTGGACGATCGCGAGGTCGCGCGCCTGGAACGGTACGTGGAGATTCGACGTCAGGAGTAGAGACGATCAGCAGCAGCTTCCCGACCTCTCATGTAATAGAAGGCCGTCCTCTGTACATTAATGGCCATTAGCGATCACGTGTACGTTCCCGTAGCCGCGCGAAGGTCGTCCGCTGGTTCGACGTGGCCGGCCTCATATGTCGGTTGCCCAGTGCAAGTGTCTTGAGCAACGCAATCGTCTCCTGCGTTTTTTCGAAGCTGTGGATGTCCTGCAGCACCGCCATGTTCGCCGTTCCGGGTGATGACCATGGGCTCTCCCTGCTCGCGGAGCGTGCGCACGATCTCCGAGGCGTTGGCCCTCAGATAGCTGATTGACTTGATCCGGCTGGATAGTTTCATCGGCGTCCCCGTTTTGTCGTAAATGTCGTTTGACAGATCCGACACGCAATCTACATCATTTATAAGGAATTCGGCGGATCATCTGCGACCGTGAATCACTCCTCTGCGGCTTACACTCCGACCCGGAGTCGGCCTTGTCGCGCCGAACGGTTTTCACGGATGACGATATCCACGTCACGTCCCAGCATCGTCAGAAGGCGCAGCAACCGCTCCATTGAGTATTCCGTGAAGTCGCCCCGCAGCAGCCGCGACACATCGGGTTGAGAAAGCCCGAGCAGACCGGCCGCCTCAACCTGCTTGACCGCGCTGATCCCCGCGCAACCAGTTCTACATCATATATAGTAAGTTTCCGCGGATATTGCAGTTTCATCGATTTAACCTCCATTCAACGGGTCTCGGTGGGCCAGCCCGCAAATCCGCCGGTTCTGGTGGTGGTCTGCATAAACCTGTCCGGCCCTGATATCGCATTTCCCGGATGTGCAGATTGATTCATCATATATAGGTGCGGAACAGCAACGCGTGAAGGAGAGCATCGGGCATTATGCCGCGTGACGCACCTACAGAGCCTGCCTGATCGGATGCGGACGGATGGGCGCGACAATTGACGACGAAGTCGAAGGCCGTCCGGATCGCTTTCTGTGGCAACCATTCTCGCACGCCGCAGCCGCTGTCGCCTGTAACAGAACCAATCTCGTCGCCGTTTCAGACGTTGTCGCCGGGAAAGCGGAATCCATACGGCAACGCTACGGCGCCGGGCGCGCCTACACCGACTATCGACAGATGATCGAAAAAGAGAAGCCGGACATCGTCTGCATCGCCACCCGGCCCGGACCGCACGCGGAAATCACGGTCTTCGCCGCTGAGAACAACGTCAGGGGCATCTACTGCGAAAAGCCGCTCTGCTGTTCGATGGAAGAAGCGGATGCGATGGTCGACGTTGTCCAGAGGTACGGGGTCAAATTCAACTACGGCACGCAGCGCCGCTATATACCGGTCTATCGCAAGGTACGCGAGTTGGTGGATGCCGGCGAGATCGGAAATATCCAGTGCACGATCGCACAATACGGCGCGAGTTCAGCACTCTGGGGCTTGACGCACGCCGCCGATATGCTGCTCTTCCTCGCCGGCGACCCGGAAGTCGACTTCGTACAGGGTACCGCTGTCTGCAGCGACTCCGATTGGGACGGCAACCGGCTGGATGTCGACCCGGCGATTACCGGCGGCTACGTCCGCTTTGCAAATGGCGTCCACGGCTACAACACGGCGGGCACCGGTCCCGAATTCGAGGTCTGCGGCAGCGAGGGGAAGATCCGCATCCTCAACAACAGCCGGGAATGCCAACTCCGCAAAAAGAGTCACATCTTCTTCGAAGAGGCGCCGTTCCCGGACGTACCCCGCACCACCGGAACCGTGATGGGCATCACAGACATCGCAGAGGCGATCGATACGGACCGAGAGACAAAGGGGCCGGTGCACCTCGCTCGCCGGAGCCAGGAGATGTTGATGGGCATGATCGAATCGCACCGATTGGGCGGGCAACGCGTCGCGCTACCGATGACCAACCGGAGCTTGTACGTCGGCCGCAGAGACTGGTAAGCTCATCGCCTTCAAGGGCGGAAAATGCATTGACAAACCGTGGAGACCTTACAGCGTGCATGAGTTCGATTTTCTCGGGGATCTGATCATCATACTGGGTTCGGCGGTCCTGGTCGCAACGGTACTGCGCCGCGCGGGCATTCCGCCGATCGCCGGTCTGATTCTTGCCGGCATGCTGGCCGGACCCACGGCGCTCGGACTCGTGGACGACACGCATCAGGTCGAGATCATGGCCGAGGTCGGGATCGTGCTCCTGCTCTTCGGCATCGGCCTGGAGCTCTCGCTCAGCCATATGCGGCGGCTGTGGCATGCCATCCTGCTGGGCGGCGGCATCCAGGTGAGCGCTACGATCCTGTGCACCGCGCTGGCGGCCGTCTGGTTCGGAATGACACCCGGCCCCGCGGTGTTTCTGGGTTTCATCGTCGCGGTATCCAGCACGGCCATTGTGCTGCGCGGACTTTCAGCACGTGGTGAACTGGATGCGCCCCACGGCCGCCTGGCCGTGGGGATACTCATCTTTCAGGACCTGTGTGTGGTTCCGATGATCCTGGCGGTTCCATTTCTGGCAGGTCAGGACGGTACCACTTGGGAAATCGCGGTCGCAGCGGGCACAGGCCTCGCCATTCTGGCGGGCGTGCTTGTTGCCGCCAATCGAACCGTGCCCTACATACTCGCATTCGTAGCCAGATCGCGGGAGAGAGAGCTGTTCGTACTTACGGTGTTTCTCGTGTGTTTCGGCATTGCGTGGGTCCTGTCGATGGCGGGAGTCTCACTGGCGCTCGGGGCGTTCCTTGCGGGCCTCGTCGTGGCCGGCAGCGAATTTCGTCACCAGGCGATGTCGGACCTGATACCGGTACGCGAAGCCTTCGCCAGCCTCTTCTTCGTGTCCGTGGGCATGCTGCTGGATGTTTCGGATGTACTTGCCCATCTGCTACCGACGCTCGGTCTGTGCGGACTGATTCTGGTTGGCAAATTCGTCATCGTATTCGTGATGGGCCTGATCCTCCGGCTTCCGCTCCGCGTCGCGATCCAATCCGCGGCGACTCTGTGTCAGATCGGCGAATTCTCGTTCGTTCTGCTGAACGCGGCCTCGGGGACGGGCCTTCTCGATGCCTCACTGTCCCACAACCTCCTGCTGGCGATCATCCTGTCCATGCTGCTCACACCTATCGCTATTGCCTTCGCCCCTCACCTGGCGCTCGGCGTCACACGCATTCCGTGGCTCAACCGGATTCTGGATGCCGAGCCCCCCGGGATCGACACGCACGAACCGCACAGCGACCACGTTATCGTCGCCGGATACGGCCGGGCGGGCGAGGAGGTCTGCCACGCGGCCCGGGACGCGGGGTTCGCCTGCGTCGCGGTTGACGTCAACGTGGACAACGTACGCAGGGCGCACGCGGCAGGAGACCTGGCGGTGTACGGCGACGTCACCCAGACGGAGGTCCTCGAAGAACTCGGATGCGGGGACGCGCGCCTGGTTGTAGTCACGATCAATGACACCCGGGCGACCGAGGTCGCTGTACGCGCGATTCGGCGCGCGGCACCGGAAACCCCCATCATCGCGCGCACGCTGTACGACATGGACGAGAGCTCACTGCGCGTCGCGGGCGCCACCCGCGTCATCACGGCCGAAGCGACCACCAGCGAAGTCGTCGTCGACACATGCCTCAAGGAGCTGGGAGGGGAAGAGTCGGAGACGTAGACAGCGTCACCGGTGGCGTTGACGGGACCGGCCCCTTTTCCCGAAACGTGTCGTGCGAGAGATTGTCAGAAAGAACGGCCGCGCGAAATCTGTAGGGGCGACCGGCCGGTCGCCCCTACGAAAACCAGCCTGAGGGCAGACAGGAATGTCTGCCCCACCTTCAAATCTGCTTCCTCAATGCCTCGATCAGCCAATGGGGCGAGCGTCAAACTAAGGTGAAAATGAAGAACGTGTTTCGGTTGATTCGGCTGACTGTAACCGCTCTCGCGATTCTCGCTGTTGCTTCGGCGGGACCGGCGGCGGAACAAAGCGAAGGGAGCGTGGAGGACCTGCGGCGGCGCGTCCTGAAAGGCGAGGCCGAGGCGCAATTCCTTCTCGGGGCCATGTACGCGAGCGCGCAAGGCGTGAAGCAGGACTTCGCGGAAGCGGTCAGGTTGTTGCGTCTCGCCGCCGATCAGGATCATGCCGACGCGCAGGCCAGCCTCGGATGGATGTACGCCCAGGGTCTGGGCCTGAAACGGGACAACGCAGAGGCGGTCAAATGGTACCGCGCCGCCGCCGATCAGGGACACGCCGACGCCCGGTTCAAGATGGGAACCGCCTACTCCCGCGGCCGGGGTGTGCAGAGAGACCTCGCAAAAGCGATCGAATTCTATCGCTCCGCGGCGCGCCAGGACCACGCCGGCGCGCAGTACCTCCTAGGGATTACATACGCCAACGGCCGCGGGGTACCCCGTGATTATAAAGAGGCACTCAAGTGGTTCCGCCGCGCGGTTGACCAGGGCTTCGCGCGAGCGCGGTCACAGCTTGGGATGATGTACGCCATGGGCCTGGGCGTGGAGCGGGACGACATCGCAGCTCACGCCCACTGCAGCCTGGCCGCGGCGGCAGGAGACAGTATGGGGAGCGTCGTGCGCGACAACCTGGAAAACTCGATGACGCCCGCCCAGATCGCCGAAGCCCGGCGGCTCGCGAAGGAATGGAGCGCAAAAGCGAAATCCGATAGGAAATAGGTTGCGTAGCCCAGGTTCCCGTGCAGGAAACAACAAGGCCCCTGAATTTCGGGGGCCTTTTTTTGTCTTATTGGTCTACTCGCACACCGGCTGCGATTCGTACCGTTCCACCCCTGTTTCATTCCGCGGATGCGGCGGCGGATGCTTCATCGGCATTGACGTTCTTCTACATTCAGTCGATGACGGCCGGGCCGAAATGGAATGGTCAGCCACAAAAAGCCAATTCACTCCTTTGCGTCCGGCCTCGATTCCAAGCTCTCGTAGGTTATCTGTACCCAAGCTATATCGTGTAATATTCGTGAAATATCAATGACTAATAGTGATATTTCCATGATAATATTCGCTGGTATACTTGAAAAATACGGTTTTTACATTAAATTAACGTACTGAAGAAGCGTATTGAAAACGAGCTGTTGTTCGCGGTCCGCAATCAGACACTTCCCCCGTGACCTGAACATGCCACGCCGCATATTGTGTCGTAAGGACGATTCGGGAATCGTAAGGGTGTATTCGTCGCGAGGAGAGACGTAAATGAAAGATCGAGCGGGAATTTTCCGGCGTATCCTTCGTCCAGGCTCGGTCGCTGTCCTGATCGGTCTGCTTGGGTCGATCGCGACTCACGACCCCGCCCAGGGCGGCGGTTTCTACCTCGAATGCCCCACCACAGAGGTTCAGGAAGGCGATTCTTTCGTCGTCACCCTCGTATACACCTCCACCGCCGACAGAATAGGCGCGGCCTGGCACACCGAGGCGCGTACGGCCGACTCCACCGATTACGTGACCCAGAATACAGGAATCATCTGGGGAAGCAGGGAAGATTCGGAGGACAGCCGGCTGGACCGCACTTTCCGCACCCGTGAAGACTCCCTGATCGAGGGGAACGAGACCTTCATGGTTTTCTTCACCCCCACGAACAACGTCGTGGACATGAACAACCCCGATCGGGACAACAGGTGCGAAATCACCATCATCGACGACGACCCCGGCATCATTGACGTCCACATCGCCTCGACCCCGGCCAGGGACGAAACCTACGGAGTGGGCGAAACCATCAGGTTCGGGGCGACCTTCAGCCGCGCGGTGGAGGTGGACGGCAATCCGGCACTTGGCCTCCAGGTCGGCAGCAACTGGAGGTCCGCCCGTTATCTCTGGGGTTCAGGCACCAGGAGACTGGCGTTCGGCTACACGGTGAGATCCGAGGACAGAGACGAGGACGGCGTCTCAATGGGCGGAGGCTACCAGGACAGCGAAGGCCAGTGGCACAACTTCATCAACCACACCGCGGTCACGGCCGTGGGAATCGACACCGTGGCCTACCGGGCTTATGCCGGCATCGGCCACCAGTCGCGCCACAAGGTAAACGGCAACCTCACTCCCATCGGCACCGGAATGGAGATCACTTCCACACCTGCCCGTGGGGACAGCACCTACCGCTACGGGGAGACCATCAACGTTGCCCTCACCTTGAGCGCGGCCGTGGATGTCGACGGGACGGTTCTGTTGAACGCTCGAGTAGGAACCGGTGACAGCACCTGGCGCGGGGTCAGGTACACGGAGGGCTCCGGCACCCGAACCCTGGTCTTCGGCTACACCGTGCAGTCGAGAGACCTGGATACCGACGGATTCAGGGTGGAGGGAAGCTACGTCCAGGACGGTGTCCGCCGCGGTTTCGGCGGCAACGGCACCGTAAAGGTCAAGGGCTCGGACACCGACGTCGTCCCACCGAACTTCTCCGGCCTGTCGGACCAGTCCGGCCACAAGCTGGACGGCCGTCCATACGCCAGAACGATCTCCATCACCTCCACCCCCACGGCCAGGAGTGATACCTACGGCAAGGGCGACACAATCCAGGTCAGCATCGACTTCGGCCAGGCAGTGGACGCCGCGGACAGTGTATTCGCCATCATCAGGATGGGTTCGGTCTGGAACCAGCGGCATCCCCCGGTCGTTTCGGGCAGCGGCACCGACACGCTGCGGTTCGAGTACGAGGTCGTGGAAGGGGACCGGGACAGCAACGGGATCGACGCCTTCCTCCCCCATGGCCTGAACATCAAGGCTGCGGGCACCGACATCGCCTACCTGCCCAACCCTGGAGGCGAGACTCCTGCCATGGGCGAAAACCCGGCCCACAAGGTGGACGGCCGCCTCATAGGTAACGACACTCGGGCGCCCACCATCTCTTCGATAGCCTTCACCGACAGTCCGGGTCCGGGTGCGGATTCCACCTACGCCTCCGGCGACTACATCGGGGTCTGGGTGACTTTCAGCGAAAGCGTGCTCGCCACAGGTACGCCCCAGGTGGAGGTCGACATCGGCGGCACGGCGAGGATGGCCGAGTACGGAAAACTGTCCGGCGGAAGGACGATCGATCCAAAGGTCCAGAGCGTCGCCAATGCCACGGTGATCTTCGGCTACACCGTGCAGGAAGGGGACGTCGACAGCGACGGCATTTCCATCGGTGAAAACAAGGTCTCCCTCAATGGCGGCACAATCAAAGACGAGGCGAATAACGCGGCAGTGCTGACTCACAGCGCCGTGGCGACCGACCCGGGACACAAAGTGGACGCCCGGGACGATACGGCGCCGACGATATCTTCGGTGGCCATCACGTCCAACGCCGGGGACGACTCCACCTACGCCATCGGCGACAGCATCCAGGTTACGGTGACCTTCAGCGAGGACGTGACGGCGGACGTGGGCGGTGCCCTGCAACTGCTGGTCGAGCTGGATGTCGGCGGCGTCGCCAGGAACGCGGACTACGAAAGCAGCGACGGTTCCTCGCTGGTCTTCAGCTATACAGTAGCGAGGGATGATGCCGATTCAGACGGTATCGCCATTGGCTCGAACAAGATCGATCTGGACGACGGCACCATCCGGGACGGGGCGGACAACGATGCCAACCTCGACCACGATGCCGTGGCCGCCGATGCCGCCCACAAGGTAGACGGCGTGCGACCGGCCTACTCGAGTGCAAAGACCTCCACGGACGGCACGAAGGTGATCGTTGCCTTCAGTGAGGAGACCACCATTCCGGCGCTGCTGCGGTCGATAAGCACCATGGTGAACGTCGCCCTGGACCGGTTCTTCATCGCGGTCGTCGGGGTCACGGTGGACGATGATGAGGTGGTCCCGACCGCGGCCAGCCTTGCCGATACCACCCTCACAATGACTCTGGGATCGGCTGTAACCGAGAGCCAGGAAGTGGGGGTGGCCTACAACAACATCTTCGCCCGCGACGCCGTCGGGCTCTTCATCGACGCAGCCGGCAACGCCCTGCACCCCTTCTCCTCCAAGGAAGTGACCAACAACTCCACGGTTGCCGACGCCGTGGCAGGGGACGACCCACCGGTCCTGACGCTGAGCCTGACGGAGGTCGAGATCACCGAAGGGGCCAGCGCCGACTACACTGTGGTCCTGGGAAGCCAGCCCACCGCGGACGTGACCGTGACGATCACGAGCTCTTCGAGCAAGCTCACTGCTAGTGCCACAAGTCTCAGCTTCACCGTTCAGAACTGGAACACGGCGCAGACGGTGACGCTTACGGCAGGCCAGGACGACGACGCACTGAACTATTGGGTGAGCGTATCCAACACGGCCAGCGGCGGCGGGTACGACGGGGCGGCCGTCAATGTGTACGTGGTCATTCACGACAACGACTGAGTGGCTTTGACGGGTGACAATGGCATTGGAATCTCACGGGGGCAATCCACGAATCCGAGGCAGTAGAATGAGACGGGCCCTATTCATCCTTACCTTGATATTTCCTGTTTCAGTGTGGGCGAACTCCGATGCGCCTTCGCCGCTGGATACGTGGGACCTGGTGGACAACAGTCTCAAGTTCAACGTCGCGGCCATCCTTTCCGCGCGACAGCAAGGTGGTGAACCAATACCCGCCACGCCCTGGGTCACCCTGGAGCTCTACCGCGGCAACTTCTACAAGCTGTCGATCATCACAAGGGCGGCGGAAGGGTATGCCTTTCCCCACTTCCTTACCGGCGAGCCCGTTGAATATCAGCCCCCGTCAACGCGGGCTACCGCCGCGTTTGGCTATTACACCATTCAGTCGGATACGCTGCGGTTCAATGCCCATTATTTGAGACTGATCGCAGACGGCGAGGATCTGGAGGACATTGTCAGGGAGTCCAGCGACGCACGGTCGCTCAACGAATACAATATCGTTATTTCCCTGGTGAACGGCCTCTTCCTGGGCTTTTTCAACGACCTTTATGCATACCGATCCGGAAACCACCTGGTTTTCGTGCTGCCCCGCAACAGCGCCTTTGCGGGGGGCGCGCCGGATGCGGTAGATGGCATCGTGTGGAAACTGCGGCGTTCAGGAGGGACGCCGTCGACGTCGACAACCGTCGTGCAGGCCACGGTGGTCGGCAACCGGGTGGGGGGCCTGGCGGTGGAGTTCGCGCGGTCGATTTCAGGTATTGCGGCGCACTATGCCTGGCGGGGAATCACCGACGAAAACGGCCGGGTGGACCTGGACATCTCCACACTTGACCGGTCCGGCGTCACCGGCTACTACAGCGCGCGCGTCCTCGACGGTACGGGCAGGATTCTGGGACAGTGGTACAGCATACCCCTCAATGAGGATCGCCGCCAGGTCCTGGAACTGAAGCTTGGCGGAAGCGCGCGGGTGGTGGAAAGCCACGTTCTGAACGCGGCGAAGATCGTCGCGCTTGGGAGCGAGCAACCTGAAGCCGGTCTGGCACCCAACTTTCCAAACCCGTTCAATAGCAGCACGCTGATTGTCTACCGGTTGGCGGACCCCGGTCCGGTGCGGCTGGAGATCTTCAATTCTCTTGGACAACACCTGCGCACGCTGGTAGCCGACACCCAGGCCGCAGGCCGGTACGTCGTCCAATGGAACGCGCGGGACCGGCACGGCGACGATGTGGCCGCGGGCGTCTATCTGATGCGCCTGCTCCATCCGGGAGGCGTGGACGCCCGGCGTATGCTGTATCTAAAGTAACACGCATGAAATGGATTCCTGCGTACAGAATACACGCAGTTTTTTCACCCGATTCCGGACTGGAGGTATGACAATGAAACACGCGCTGTCTTTTGCCATCTTCGCGGTGACGTGTCTGGCATCCACCGTCGCGGCGAACGAGGATCCGTTCGAGGGACAGGTAATCAATCCGAAGTCCGTTCCCATTCATCTGGCGCAGGTCGTGCTTTACAGGCTCGACGACCCGCGCCAGCGGTTGACGACGTTAACCGACGAAAACGGGGCCTTCACGCTGCCGCTGCGAGACCTTGTCCCGGGAGTGCCCAACACCCTGCTGCAAAACCACCCCAATCCGTTCAATCCCTCCACCCTCATTCCCTTTCAAATATCGGAGCGAGGGCACGTGCGCATGGACGTCTATAATATCCTGGGGCAGCGTGTGGTCACGCTGATCGACGAGGAGCGCCCGGCCGGGTTCCACAGAGTGCAGTGGGACGGCACGGACAGACTCGGCAGGGGCGTTAGCGCCGGGGTCTACATCTACCGGCTCAGCACGGGAGACTGGCACGACGCGCGCAAGCTGATGCTGCTCGATGGCGCGTCAGGACCCGCGGGCGGCGGCGTGAGTTTCTCCGAAGAGGCAGCGCGCGCGACGTACGGCGTGAAAATCTCGGGCGAGGAAATCATCCCTGCGACCCTTACGTGGAATCCGGAACAGGGGCCCCTGACGGCTGAGGTGAAAAGCCTCGAAGACATCCTGCCGCCCGAAGACGAGGACTCCGAACAGAAAGCCAATCCCTTCTCGAAAACCAGCCTCGCCTCGATTATCCAGGTTGTTTCCGGTCACTGAAATCCGATAACTATCCGGTCTGAGGTCCCGTGAGGATATGTGGCCCGAACCAAAAAAAGGAACGGCGCGGTCTTGAGAACCGCGCCGTTCCCTTTTCGCTTCTCTGCTTTCGGTCAATGATTCGCCGTTTGCGCAATGGCTTCCACGAACTCAGGCGCTTCGATATCTTCGAATCTCTTTTCGATGATTGAGACCGCGCCGGTTTTCTGCCAGGTCTCCCAATGTATCCGGAGGGCCGCGTGGACGTTTTCGGCGAGATGGTCAGGATCCGGGTGAACGATCACGAACCGGCGTCCCTCCCTGCCTGCATGCCAATCGATCAATTCATCATTGACGCCCCTGTCGCCAAAGCCGTAGCCACAGACGACCATTGTGTTCGCTTTTCCAATGGTCGACCGGAAGCAATGCCTGAGTTCGCGAAAGATCCCTGAGCCATAGTCCGAAAGCCTGTTGAAAGTGCCGATCAGCAGCATCCTCGGGATATCTTCCGCGTACAGAAAGGCGCCGTCAACCTCGATGCGCTGGGGATACAGGTCTGGCGGGATGCGTCTGACCTTTCCGTCCCGGTAGCGGTACCAGTCGACGGAACCATGCAACTTCAGGAATGGAATCTTCACCTCCGATATGAGATCGCCGTTCCAGGGTGAAATGTCATCCTCGCCGTCCGAAAATCCATCGGCGAGCGCAACGTTCCGGTCCTTCAAAAACGCCTCGACGTGGGTATCGTGACAAAGCGTCGATATACAGGTTACGTTGAAGGCCTTGCAGGCGTGTTCGACGGCATTCAATTGGTGGATGCGGTCAGGTTCGGGCCGGTAACGCAGAAGACTTCGCCTGACGACGTCCGCGATGAAGTTGCATGTTTCCCACAATAAGCCGCCCAGGTCGTCAGGAACAAACAGTTCGGTTGTATGTACCGCGGCTTCGCCTCTTTCCATTGCATTGTGAGTGAGCGACAGCCATTTGGCTCTCAGCCTGTCCACAAACAGGCGAAGCGCCGGATTCTCCGTTTCGCCCAACTCATTATCCAGCGCCTGCCGCGCGAGGAAGTAAATATCCTCATAGTTGGCCTTTCGGTCGACGAATGTGGAAAGGTACGTCTCAGCCTCCTCCTGTAGTCGCTTCACCATGCTCAGGGGTAACCTGACTTCCGCAGTTTTCGGTTCTTCTCCACCGCTCAGATAAAAACACCCATCGCCGTGCCGGGTAACGCCCCGTCCGGAAACAACCAGGTCGGTGAGGTCCTGAATGGAAGGATAGCCCGCCGCTTCTGACGTTCCGGCGCCCAGAAATACGGCGATGTTGGTATTCCTGTAAACACCGTGTCCTTCCTGCAACGTGGGCTGAGGCTGATAGCGCTCCACCTCGATGCGATCTTCCTGCTCCCGGGCCTTCAGGAGATCGTAGGCCGTCTGCCGGCGCAACCAGTACTCGGCGTCGTACCACCCGGCCTTCTCCAACCGAATCGCCATTTCGGGGGAGATGCCCGCGTGTCCGTTGAGCACCCTGGACAGCGTGTGACGGGCCACGCCCAACACCCTCGCGGCGTCGGTGACGTTGAGGCAGAGCGGGTCGAGCCAGTTCTCGACGATGCTGAGACCGGGATGAGGCGGTTTCTCCATTGCCATGGCGTTTACCCCGCGCTGGTTGTGGTTACACCGCTCGACGCCGTACCGGACGGCATTCGCTTAATTCCAGGTCAATTCGTCAATCGACAGATTTACAGCAAGTTGTAATCCCGAAAGATCGGGCCGGGGGGAGTGAATTCGAAGAGATCTATCCGTGGGAGGGGGTCGTGCAGGGCATTTCCGGGCGACGATTTCCCGGAATATGCGTGTTCTCGCGGACATATGGGGCCGCGTTGAGGGAGAACGTTACCCCGCAGTGAATGTATCGCGTACCGGTACGCATGTCAAGTATTTATGAAGCGTTCGTTTCTTTATTTGGACGTTACAATACGAGCGTTTTCTTATATCCATGACAATCTGTACACCGCTGGACAAAGATGAGACCCCGATGGAGGATCCCGTCGGGGTCATTCAGTCGTTCGAACGAATGTCGTTTGCAGTTCCGATTCAATGGAAACCGGTCGCGTAATTCTCTAAAGTCTCTTTCGTCAGGGTCTGACAATCAGTCGCCAGACTGAAAGCGCGACGGATTCCAGTTCTGCCGCGGACCCGGCGTTTTCGATCACGAAGTCCGCGGCCTCAACCTTTTCGGACTCCGGCAGTTGGCACGCCATCCGTTCCCTGACTTCCGCCTCCGACAGCCCCTTCCGCTCCATCGCCCGCCGGATCCGGACCGTCTCCGGCGCCGTGACTACCACCAGAACGTCGCATAGTTCACGATGCTCACCCCACTCCAGGATCAGGGCCGCATCGATCACCACCGGGCGTTCGGGATATTGTGCGAGCGCGCTCCGGATGCAGTCCTTCAGCTTTTCCACCAGCGTGGGCCAAACGATGGCGTTCAGGCGGTCCCGCGCCTCGTTTGACGCGAAAGCGCGCCGGCCCAGTTCACGGCGTACCATGGCGCCGTTTTCATCCAGGATGTCGCGGCCGAACGTCTCTGCCAGCGCCCGCAATACCGCCGGGGCGTCCACCGCCGCACGCCCCACCTCGTCCGCCTCGATTACGACCCCGCCCTGACGGGCGAAGACGTCGCAAACACGGCTCTTGCCGGCGCCGATGCCGCCTGTTACCCCAACGATCACGTCCTGTCTCCGGATCGACGCACGCGGAGTCGGAGGTGCAGCGGCAATGCGTCTTCAGGAGATTCCTCATCCCATTGTTCGATAATCCGACGGTTCCGGACGCGGACCGCGACGAACACGCCGAGAACCAGCAGCGTCATATAGAACCATAGCGCCCCCGCCGATGTCAACAGGGCCGATACGCTGAACCGGCCCTCGGCGTATTCAGCCCACTCGCGTTCAAATCTCCCGGGCGTGAGTCCGGTGATCCGATATAGTGCGACGTCGAACGAGACCCCCGTGCCGAGCGACTGGACGATCTGCGCCACGGTGCCGGGACCGCCCAGATGGATCAGGTACAGGACGGCCAGCAGGCTCTCGGTATACGCAAGGCTCGCTTTTGAAGAAGAAAAACCGAGCACCCCATCGATTTCACCCAGCGGAATCAGTCCGCCGGAGAAAATCGCGTAGGAGAGCTCGGAGCTTTCCCGCAGCCGCCATTCCTGCGCGGCCCACATGGCCACACCTTCGTCGAACCAGCGTGGAACGCGCGAGCGCGCCAGCTGGTGAAGCAGAATATGGGATATCTCGTGCCGCGCGGTTTTCAGGACCTGTCCGCGCTGCCCCGGCAACAGGCGCAACACCGCGATCCGTTCGGCGGGGAAGGCGCAACCCGCGCCCCAGTGGGGGATGAGCCCGCGGGTAACGGACTGAAAAAGCGCCTGTGAACCGGCTACGTAGACGATGATCGGGACGTCCTGCCCGCCGCCCAGCTTCCGCGCGACGTCAGATCTTGCGGAAATCAGCTCATCCAGCAGCACCCGCGCCGGCTCTCGATCGATATCCTGAAACCGAAGCGTCAGTCCTTCCCGTTCGAGTCGCTCCCAGCCCCCGGCCGCAACCGGCCGGCAGAGCAGGCAGACCGCCCAGATCAACGGGCAGAACCGCCGGGCGTTCATCGCCGTTTCCTGTTACCCAGATATTTGAAGAAGTCCGTGCGAAGGGGCAGCACGACCGTGGTCCCTTCGCCGAGCGTTTTTTCGTAGGCTTCGAGGGTGCGCTGGAACTCGTAGAACCGCGGGTCTCTCTGGAATGCACTCGCATAGATCCCCAACGCCTCGGCATCCCCCTGTCCGCGGATCAGCTGGGACTTCTGAAACGCATCGGACTTGATCCGCGTGACCTCCAGGTCGGTCTCCGCGCGGATCTTGAGGGCGGCTTCTTCGCCCTCGGCGCGATACTCCTTGGCCTGCCGGGCGCGCTCGGCCCTCATCCGGTCGAATACGTTCTTCTTGTTCTCTTCGGGCAGATCAGCGCGTTTGACGCGCACGTCCACCACCTCCACGCCCAGTTCCGCGGCGTCCTGTCGCGACCGCGTCGTGACCTTGTCCATAATCCCCCTGCGGTTCCCGGAGACGATCTCGTCCAGCGTCCGCCGGCCCAACTCCTCGCGGACCGCCGCGTAGATGATATCGTCCAGCCGGGACTGGGCGCCGCGAACCGTTTGCACGGACTTCAGGAATTTCAGCGGGTCGACAATGCGCCACCTGGCGAAATTGTCGACGGTCAGGTTCTTCTTGTCCAGCGTGTAAATGGGCGCCGGGTCCGCGTCGCTGTAGAGCAGACGATCGTCGAAGGAGTGAAGCCGCTCCACAAACGGCACTTTCCAGTGCAGGCCGGGGCTCTTGATGGTGCGTCTGGGTTCTCCCAGCCTGGTCACCACCACCTGTTCACGCTCGTCCACCGTGAACAGGACCGATTCGATGAGGAGACCCGCCAGCACGACCGCCACGATAGCCTTGATTAACGATTTCATCCTCAGTTCCCCCCTGCTGTCGCGGGTTGAGTACTTCTCGCGGCCCGGGGCTGCAACTGCAACATATTCAGAAAACCGCTTCCCTTGCCGTCGGACTCCACCACGTATTTCTGAATACCCGGCAGGATCTTCTCCATGGTTTCCAGATAAAGCCTGACTTCGGTTACGTCTTTGGCCTTCCTGTACTCGGTCAACACCTCCAGGAACCGCTCCGCGTCACCCTGCGATCGCTTGACGCGTTCCACTGTATACGCCTCCGCCTCCCGGATCATCTTCTCGGCTTCGCCACGGGCCCTGGGAATCACTTCGTTCCGATAGGCCTCGGCTTCGTTGCGCAGCCGCTCCCGGTCTTCCCGGGCGCTGGCGACGTCCTTGAACGCGTGGTCCACCTCGCGCGGCACCGAGACCGTCTGCAGCTTCACGTTCTCAACGTGCAGACCGATATCGTAGAGATTGAATACCTCTTTGACCTGTTCCTCGATCTCTCCCTGGATCTTGAATTTCCCTTCTGTGAGCGCTTCATCGATCGGCGATCGCCCCAGCACCTGGCGCAGCGCCGCTTCCACCACGCTCCGGACGGCGTGCACCTGGTCGGCGGCATTGAACAGATAGGCTTCAATGTCACTGATCCGGTATTGAACGATCAGTTCGACGTTCACGATATTCTCGTCGCCGGTGAGCATGGACGCCTCTCTGGCAACGGTCTGATAGCGCGGCACCGGCTCAATGGCGACGGTCCTGAACCCGATCTCCACCCGCTTCACCTCGCTCACCCGCTCGATTTCCACCGACTCGATCGGCCAGGGGAGATGGTAGTGGATGCCGGGCTCCTCCACGCCCATGGACTTGCCGAACCGCAATACCACCGCCTGCTCGGCCGGCTGCACGATATATATTCCGCTGAGCAGCCATAACAGGACCAGAACGCCCAGACCGTAATAGACCAGCCGCGGGCTGAGGGACAGGTCGAAACTGGGCCGACCAGGGAAATCGTATTGTTGCATAGAACAAACCCCTTGATGAAATGGCTGGCGCCGGAATACCGCCGGAGCGCAAGAATACGGCGGGCGAACCTTTCATTGCTTCAGATAGTCGCCGATCCGGGCCATCTGCTCGATGCCCCGAAGGCAACAGGTAACACCGGCGACCCGGTTGGCGAACCTGGCGGCCGCCGGAACACTGCCGGTATTGAGAAACGACCACGCGAAACCCATCAGGAACGCATCGCCGCACCCGGTCTCGTCCACGGGAACGTCCACGGGCCGCGCCGGACAGTGTTGAATTTCCACGCCCCCGCGCCGGTTTCTGACAACGGAATCCGCCCCGTCTTCGCCGCGGGTAATCAACAGCACGTCCGGACCGAGTGCCAGAACCTTCTCTCCGAATTCGCGGGTGGCCCCCGCGCCATGCAGAGACGCGCCGGCAAGGAGACCGGCTTCATGCTCGTTCAGCTGAACGATATCGGCACAGGCCAACCACGCCTCCCAGCAGGGCGGAAGGCGAAGAAACCTGCGGCGGCGGTTGTCGATTCCCAGCGTCAGGCTGTGTACGTCCATCAGCACGAGACCGCGGGCTTCGCGGCGAAAGGCCCGCATCGTCTGCAGTTCAAGTTCCATCCCTGTGATGAAATTGAAGCAGACCGCATCGCAGTCCAGAAACGGCCGAAGCCGCTCGATCGCCAGCGCGGGCACGCCGCCCAGGAGCGTTTCCTGCTTCCGGTTACCGGAATCGTAGGCTAAAAAACAGTGGGGATTCCGTTCGGGTACGAACCGGACGCCATCCAGCTGCACGGACGCCCAGGAACCCAGAAGACGCCGAACCGCGTCTTCAACGTCTTTCCCCACGTTGCATACCGGAAAAATCGTGGCGGACCCTATCCGGTCCAGTGCCGCGATACTGTACAGGATGCCGCCATAGCTTTCCGTGCGGGTCCCGTCGGGCGTACAAATCGTATCCCGGTTGATTGAACCGACCACCGCGATACGGCGCGCGTTTCCGGACATAGCCAACCTCACCGGGAGCAGTCTTTGAATGTACCACAAAAGCCCGAAGGTGTCAACCCCAATCCCCCTCAAATGAACCGCCCGGCGCCGCAGTACGAACACTGTCCGCGTCACCCCGCGCGGTCGGGCGGCCCATCGAGGTTCACGGATTCGACGCGCCGGCGCAACGCGTCGTAGCGCTCGAGGTCTGGATCCTTTTCGAGAAGTTCAGCCGCTTCCTCCCGGGCCGACCGGACCAGGTCCACGTCACGGGTCAGGTCGGCGAAACGAAATTCAGGATACCCCGCCTGCCGGGTGCCGAAGATCTGTCCGGGCCCGCGGATCTTCAGGTCCATCTCCGCGATTTCGAAACCGTCGCCGGTGGCGGTCATGGCGTCCAGCCTCGCGCGCGCGTCCGGCGACAGGTCACCATCCGGGTCGGCGATCAGGATACAATACGAAACGTCGGCGCCGCGGCCCACGCGGCCCCTGAGCTGATGGAGTTGCGCCAGGCCGAACCGTTCGGCGTTTTCGACCATCATCACCGTCGCGCCGGGAACGTCCACGCCCACTTCGATCACCGTGGTGGAGACCAGTACATCCAGTGAACCCTTCCGGAACGCGGCCATCACCGCCTCCTTCTCGGCGGGAGGGAGGCGGCCGTGCAGCAGCCCCAGCCTCAATCCCGACAACGCGCCGTTGCGCAATTCCTCGAATGCCGTGGCGGCGGCCCTGATGTCCCTGGCTCCGGAGTCATCGATTACGGGAAAGACGATATAGGCCTGACCGCCCGCCGAAACCTGTTCATGCAGAAAACGATAGGCTTTTTGACGGTCGGCCGCTGCACGCCATCCCGTCTTCACCGGTTGGCGACCCGGAGGCAGCTCGTCCAGCACGGTAACCTCCAGGTCCCCGTAGAGCGTCAGGGCCAGTGACCGCGGGATGGGCGTGGCCGTCATCACCAGGAGGTGGGCGCCGCCTTCCTTCTCCAGCAGTGCGGCCCGCTGCAGGACCCCGAACCGATGCTGCTCGTCCACGACCGCGAGACCGAGCCTGTCAAAAACCACGCCCTCGTGCAGGAGCGCGTGCGTACCGACCACCATCTGGACGCGACCCCAGGCCAGCCCTTGAAGGATCTCGCGTCGCTCACGTTGAGGTTGCCGACCCGTGAGCAGCGCGACCACCAGCCCCAGCGGGGCCGCAAGGGCCCGGATGGTCCGTGCGTGCTGTTCCGCCAGAATCTCCGTCGGGGCCATCAGCGCCGCCTGGGCGCCGCCATCCACCGCCGACAGCATGGCCGCCGTTGCCACCAACGTCTTGCCCGACCCCACGTCGCCCTGCAACAGGCGGCGCATCGGCCTGGCGCGCGCCATATCCTCGCCGATCTCGGTCAACGCGCGGCGTTGCGCCCCGGTGGGTTCGAAGGACAACGTCCCCAGCATTTTTTCGGTCAGCGGGCCCGCCGCGGGAAGAACGGACCCCGATTTTTCGTTTCGGAACGCCTGCAACGACCGAAGCCGAAGCTGGAAGTAAAGCAGTTCATCGAACGCGAGCCTGCGCCTGGCCGCCTCAACATCCGCCATTTCGTCCGGAAAGTGAAGTTTTCTCACGGCTTCGCCGAGCGAGAGCGCCCCGAACCGGTCCCTCATCGGGTCCGGCAACGGTTCCGGCAGGCGCACTTCCTCCAGCGCCTGGTAGATAACGCGGCGGAGTGCGCGGCTGGTGAGGCGTTCGGCCTTCATCCGCGCAGTCGTCGAATAGACGGGGATCACGCGCCCGGTATGGACACGCGTTCCCTCTTCGCCATCCGAAATCACCTCCACGTCGGGGTGTACCATCTGCCGCTTGCGGCCAAACCGGGTCAACCTGCCCCCGACGGCAAGCAGGTCGCCGGACGAGAACGCCCGCCGAAGATATCGGTGACCCGAAAACCAGACGCATTCCAGGGTTCCCGATTCGTCTTCCAGCACGAGAACAAACCGGGGCCGCCTGCCAGGCACCACGTTTCCGCCGCGAACCGAGGCGACGGCAGTGACCTCCGCGCCTGCCGGCAGCGCGGCGATGGCCGACTGGCGCGTACGGTCCACGTACCGGTACGGGAGAAAGAGAAGGAGGTCCGCGACGGTGGATATCCCAACCTCACACAACAGTTCCTCCCGTTTCGCGCCCACGCCGCGCACGGCGCTCACCGGGACGTCGAGTTCGGGAAACATCGACCGGCCTCTCCTGATTGGACGGTGTTGAAGGGATACGCTGTCGGGCCGCGACAGGCGAACCGTGCGAATATAGCTATTCCATATATAGGCGTCAAGAAACCGCCTCCGTTTCCGGCGCATTGCGGCCGCATAAGGCGCATTTTCCTTGTTCCACGCCGATACACGCCCTATCTTGCATCATGTCCGGCAACGCATTGCCCTGACTCGCGGGCGATTGGCCCGGATTCGCCTCAAGCGCGCACGGAGGAAAACAATGGAGTCCGGTTCCATTCATGAAGCCGCGAGCACCGGCGACCTCGACACACTGAAGAAGATTGTGGAGGAACGCCCGGGGCGGTCGACCAGGACGACAAGTACGGCTGGCGCCCCATCTTCCACGCCGGCCTGCGCCGCCGCCGCGAAGTCGTTCAGTACCTGATCGACCGCGGCGCCGACCTGGCGGCCCAGGACGGTTACGCGATACACTATGCCGCCGAAGTGCCCGACAACAAAGACATCGTGTCGTTGCTGGTCGCTTACGGCGGACTCGACGCGCATACGAAACCGGGAAGCGAGGTCGCCCGGCAGTTCATCTACTCGGTTTTTCTGGCCAACGTCCAGCGGGTGGGCGCCATGCTTCGCGCCGATTCGCGGTTGGCGCATGAACGGTACGCGCGCGGCGACACGGCCCTGCACCACGCCTGCCGAAACGGCGACCTTGACATCGTCAGAAAGCTGGTCGCTTACGGCGCCGACGTCAATGCCACCTCGGACAACGGTCACTTTCCCCTGTACTGCGCCGCCGGTCACGGACATGCGGAGACGACGCGATTCCTCCTGTCAAGCGGAGTGGATCCGGAAGCCGCGATGGCCGATGGCAAGACGGTCGCGGAGTGGTTGAGACAATACGCGGATCACGACCCGCGATTGAAGGCGTGTCTCGCAGTGCTGGAGGAGTGAAATGACAGACTCCCGAGTTCTCCCGGACCACGGTCAGATCGGCAGGGCACGATCCAGGCGCGGAGACAGCGCCCAAAAGCGGCAGGAATTATTCCAATGAAAATCGGAATTATGACGCCTGAATGACGCTAAATAAATTCACTTGACAAGGCTTGCGCCAATGCTTTTATTAGGGTCACGTGTAAGTCCATTTGTACCGCGGTTTTCAACCCACGCCCCCACATATACGACAGACGTCATTCTATAGACACTATCCATTGTAGTACGACGGTCTGCACTTCAGTCTGATTCGAGCAAGGCAGGCCAACCTGCCAATCGTCAAATCATTCCACGTGAATGGATCGAAAATATCAGGTCCATCCGCGAATCACGCAACCCGCTAATCGGGCGTCCATACGATAAAGTCAAGCGCGATGCGGTTTGCGAATCACCTTACGGAAGCACCTCAGGCTGATCGTATTGACCGGTTCCACCGGTTCACAATAGCTGACTCGCTGAATTCTGAAGGTGGTTTTTTGCAGGATGTTCGTGACGGGGAGGCACTCCTGACGCCCACGCCGCTCCGTCGGTAACCGTTGCGGCCGAAATCGTCCACGGTCCGCGGCACGTAACTATTTTTTAGGGAGGTAGACATGGCAGGTAGAGTTATCGTAGGTCTCATCGCCCTCGGTGCGATCATTGGGGGCCTGGCTGGCGACGCTTTCCTCGGTGAGGGCATTCTTGCGCTCGTGCTGGTCATCCTGGGTCTCGCCTATGCGGGTGTTGCGATCGACGCTGAGGACGCCACAGGCTACCTCGTGCTCGCACTTGCCGTCGGCGGCGCGGGAATGGCCAACGTACTTGGCAACATCCCGGGAATCGGCGAGCAACTGGATGCGATCGTCGACCTGGCCGGTGTCTCTCTGTTTGCCGGTGTGGTCACCGTGCTCGTGCAGAGGACGCTGAATCGCCTCAAAGGATAAGCACCGCAGCGGGATGAGCAGCCTATAACGGCAGGCATGTCTCTCGCAAATCAGCCAGCGAGAGAAAGGGAATCCTCGTCACAACGCGTCCGCCCTGCCGACGACGGACGGTATTTGACGGTCCCGCAATACAAATTCAGAAAGTTCTCAGTCTGCCAGAAAGCCGAAGTTAAAGCGTTTCAATACAGGTCGCCGGATTCCCAGACCCGATTCCGGCGACCTGTCTATGTACATGAGACCCCCGGCGCAATCCGCGGGGGTCTTGTCGTATCTCCGTGTCAACAGAGCACGCCCCGGGACTGCAATGGCGCGTTCTGGTACTCCCGCGTGTTTCTTGATCTCTAAAGGCCTCTTGCGGTAGACGCCGTCGCCTTTCCCTGTGCCCGGAACCCGCGGTAAAATAGAGCCGGAAGAAAACACTTGACAAAACAGACATATGTCTGTTTTTTTGTTTGTGAACATTTCTTCAGGAGAATGTGGAACCTTTTTCACCCCCGGGAAAGGTCATCCAGGTGCGGAGCGTATCGGACAATATTAAACGAGAACGCTTTTCAGCCTTGCAGGACAGCGGATTACAGCGCTTCCGGACCGATCTGAACAGGATCAGGGCCCGGACGAAAACGCCGCGCTGGTCGCTGGCGCAGTTGGCCGGGCGCCTCTGCGAACTCTCTTCCGGTTCAGGAGCCGGTCTGCTCACGGCGGCCTTCCGGCTGGTGCTGGACGCGCAGCTCGGGCATGAGCCGGTGGCCTGGATCACGGCCACGCCGGATACCTTCTTCGCCCCCGATGCCGTCGAAAACGGCGTGGACCTGAATGCCCTCGTCGTCATCCACGTGCCCTCTGCCCAGTCCGCGGCGCGTTCGGCGGACCGGCTCCTGAGGTCGGGCGCCTTCGGCCTGATGGTGATGGACCTGCACGCCGATCCCGCAATTCCGTTTCCGCTGCAGGCGCGCCTGGCCCACCTGGCGCGGAGCCACGACACCGCCCTGCTCTGCCTGACCTCAAAATCCAGGGAGACGCCTTCGCTGGGACCGATGGTCTGTCTGCGAGGGCAATCCTCCTGCCGGCGCATGGGGGTCGACCGCTTCCAGTACGACATCGAAATTCTGAAGGACAGACGCCATGGACCGGGTTGGCGCCACACCGAAATCTGCCGCGGGCCGGACGGCCTGCATTAATATCCGCGCGCTGCCGCTGCAACTCCTGATGAGGAAACACCCGGAGTGGAAGCGAAAGCCGGTCGCCGTGGTGGAAAAAGAGAATCCCCAGAGTCCCATCCTCTGGGTGAACCCGGCGGCCGGCCGGGCCGGCATCCGCACGGGTATGCGCTATGCCGCGGCCCTTTCGCTGGACCGGAACCTGTGCGCGGGAACGGTTTCCGAGAGGGAAATTCAGGCCGCGGTGCGGCAGGTCCACCGGCTTCTGGAGCGTTTCAGCCCCCGGATCGAGCCCTCCAACGACGAGCCCGGGATTTTCTGGGTCGATGCCAGCGGGCTCGACAAGCTCCATACCTCTCTCGAAGACTGGGCCAGGCAGATCGACGCCCGCCTTTCCAGGCTGGCGTTAAAGGCCGGCATCGTCGTCGGCTTCGGCCGTTTCGGCAGCTATGCCGTCGCCAGGTCGGCAAGCCGGGTGATCGTGTTCCCTTCCCCGGAGGTCGAGCAGACGGAAAGCCGCATGGTGCGGCTGCTGCATCTGCAGATCGACCCGAAGCTGCGCGACCGGCTCGAAAAACTGGCGGTCCATACCGTGAGCGACTTCCTGGCGCTTCCCGCGGGCGGCATTATGCACCACCTCGGCGAGGAGGCCTGGAACCTCTACCGTTTTGCGTCGGGTACGCTGTCGCTGCCGATTCAATCCCGAAAGATCCCCGAACCCCTCCGCGTCCGGATAGACCTGGACGAGCCCGAATCCAATGCACGGAGACTGCTTTTCTGGATCCGCCGGCGGCTGGACCCCCTGTTGCGGGCGACGGCGGCAAGGTGCCAGGCGGTGGCGGCCCTGCATCTGCAACTGCTGCTGGAAGACGGAGAACGTCATCGCCAGCGCATCCAGCCGGCAAGGCCGACGCTGGAGGCGCCGGTCCTGCTGGACTTGCTGCGTCTGCACCTGGAAACGGTCTCTTTCCGCGCTCCCCCGGTGGAACTGGCCCTTGAGGCGGAGGGCGTGTACGTCTCCGCCGAAACACTGGACCTGCTGCAGCAGAACCCACGCCGCAATCTCGAGGCGGCCCTGGATGCCCTGGCCCGGGTCCGCGCCGAGTTCGGCCCCGATTCCGTGCTGTCGGCCCGGCTCAAACCGGGGCACCTGCCGGAAGCCCGTTTCGAGTGGCAGCCCTTCGGGAAGCTTGCCGTCGCCAATCCCCAACCGGTCCCCCTGCGCCCCCTGGTGCGGCGCGTCCACGCCTGCCCCGAACACCTGGAAGGGGCTTCCCTTTACCACGCGAAAAACCGGAAGCCGACGCCGGGCGCGGGGCATCCGCCGGGACATGCGATCAGTGGCGGATGGTGGCATCGGGAAGTCCGAAGAGACTACCGGTTCGTCACGACCCGCCGGGGGGAGCGCCTCTGGATCTATTACGACGAGCAAACGCATCGCTGGTACGCTCAGGGCCGCGTCGAATGACCGCAACCCCCAATCCGCCTTACGTCCCCCTCTGGTGCAAGAGCAACTATTCCTTTCTGGAAGGCGCCAGCCATCCAGAAGAACTGGTCGAGGCCTGCCGGCGGAACGGCCTTCCGGCCATGGCGCTCACCGACCGGAACGGCGTGTACGGGATCGTCAGGGCTCACGTTCAGGCCCTGCAGGCGGGCATACACCTGATCGCGGGATCGCAGATCGGCCTCCGGGACGGATCGGAGATCCTGTTGCTGGCCCGGAACCGGAAGGGCTACGGCAATCTCTGCCGCCTGCTGACCGACGGACATCTGCGTTCCTCGAAGGGAACGTGTATGCCGGGCCTGGATGAAGTGTGTCGCCGCAATCCCGGCCTGATCGCGCTGTGGATCGGCCGGGGCGGACCGGAAGCCCCCGAGGAGAGCGGTCCGGAGCCCGTGCTGGAACGGCTCAAAACGGTATTCGGGGACCGCCTGTACATCCTGTTGGCCAGACACCGCCGGGCGGAGGAGATCCTGCGGGAAATCCGGCTCCGGGAACTGGCCGACCGGTTCGGCCTCCCCACCGTGGCCGCCGTGGAAGTCCTCTATCACACACCCGAACGGCGCCGCCTGCAGGACGTCCTGACCTGTATCCGGGAAGGCGTGACCCTGTCCACGGCCGGCCGGCGCATCCGGCCGAACGACCGGCACGCCCTGACGCCTCCGGACGACCTGGCCCGCCTCTTTGCAGACGATCCGGAGTCGGTTGGGCGGACCCGGGAAATTGCCGACCGCTGTTCCTTCTCGCTCCAGGAACTGCGCTACCGCTATCCGCTGGAACGCGTGCCGGAGGGCAAGACTACCATCCAGTACCTGCGCGACCGGACGTTCGAGGGCGCCGCGCGGCGGATGGGCGAAAAATTCCGGGACCAGATTCCACAACTGGAGAAGGAACTCGAACTGATCCAGGAACTGGAGTACGAAGGCTACTTCCTGACCATGTACGAGATCGTCGAGTACTGCCGCCGTCAGAAGATCCTCTGCCAGGGCCGGGGGTCGGCCGCCAACTCGGCGGTCTGCTTCGCCCTGGGGATCACCAGCGTGGATCCGACCCAGGTGGAACTTCTCTTCGAACGTTTTCTGTCCAGGGAGAGGGCCGAGCCTCCGGATATCGACCTGGATATCGAACACAACCGGAGAGAAGAAGTGATCCAGCACATGTACGAAAAATACGGGCGCGACCGCGCCGCCATGGTGGCCAACGTGGTGCGTTACCGGTACCGGTCCGCCATCCGGGAAGTGGGCAAGGCGCTGGAGGTTTCGGCAACCAGCCTGGACCGCCTTGCCAAGCTGGTGTCCCATGAAAGCTGGAGCGACGCCTTCATCGCGCAGGCCGGGCTGGACCCTCAAAACCCGGCCATGCGCCATCTCGTTTCCCTGGTGAAAGAGATCCAGGATTTTCCCCGCCACCTCTCCATCCATCCCGGCGGTTTTCTGCTGGGCCATCGCCCCGTCCACGAACTGGTGCCCATCGAGAATGCCACCATGGACGGCAGAACGGTCATTCAATGGGACAAGGAGGACGTGGAGCAGGCCGGCCTGTTCAAGGTGGACCTGCTGGGGTTGGGCGCCCTCACCCATCTGCATCTCTGCTTCGATCTCATGCGGGAGCACCGCGGGCGGGACATGTCTCTGGCCGCCCTTCCCCGGGGCGACGCGCCAACCTTCGATATGATCTGCCGCAGCGATACCGTGGGGGTGTTTCAGATCGAAAGCCGGGCGCAGATGGCCATGCTGGGACGCCTCAAGCCGCGCAGTTATTACGACCTGGTGATTGAAATCAGCATTGTGCGTCCCGGACCCATCACGGGCGGCATGGTGCATCCCTATCTGAGACGGCGCAACGGGGACGAGGAAGTCGACTATCCCCACCCTTCCCTCGTTCCCGTTCTCAGGAAAACCCTGGGCATTCCTCTGTTTCAGGAACAGGTGATGCAGCTGGCCATGGTTGCGGCCGACTACACCCCCGGCGAGGCCGATCAGCTCCGGCGGGACATGGCGGCGTGGCGGCGTTCCGGACGCATCGAGCGGCACCATCGCCGGCTCGTCACCCGCATGGTCAACAAGGGCATCGAACACGAATTTGCCGAACGCATCTTCAACCAGATCCGCGGCTTCGGCGACTACGGCTTTCCCGAGAGTCACGCCGCCAGCTTTGCCCATATCGCCTATGCCACCGCCTATCTCAAATGCCACTATCCGGCGGAGTTCGTCTGCGCCCTGCTGAACGCCCAGCCGATGGGGTTCTACGAGCCCGCCACCATCGTCAACGACGCCCGCAGGCACGGAATCGCCGTGCGGCCCGTCTGCATACGCAAAAGCGACTGGGACTGCACCCTCGAGCCGGCCTCATCCCGCACGTCGCCCGCTCCGTTCGCCGTGCGCATGGGGCTGCGTTACGTCAGCGGACTGGGCGACGCGGACGGACGCCGGCTTTCGGACACCGCGAGAAAGCGCCCTTTTCAGGACCTCGAAGACGTCGCCCGGCGCGGCGGGCTTCGCCAGGACAAGCTGGAAACCCTGGCCGAGGCCGGCGCCTTCGAGTGTTTCGGCCAGGACCGGCGCGGCGCGCTCTGGCAGGTCCACGGTATCGCAACTCCCGAGGGGCCGGCGCTGCCGGTGAACAGCCGCGTTTCTCCGCCCCGGTTCCCTCCCCTGAGCGGGTTGGAGACCGTTGCCTGGGACCATCAGGCCGCCGACCACAGCACCCGGGGACACCTCCTGAAACCGTTGCGCTCCCAGCTGGCCGCCCGCAAACTGCCCACGGCGCGCCAGATCAACCGGATGCAGGACGGACGCCGGGTTCGCTACGCGGGGATGGTCATCTGCCGCCAGCGCCCGGGAACCGCCAAGGGCGTTACCTTCATGACCCTGGAGGATGAAACGGGATTTGTGAACCTGGTGATCTGGGAAAGGACGTTCAAGCGCTATTCCCTGCTGGCCAAAACGCTTTCCTGCATGGGCGTGACCGGAAAACTGCAGGTGGGAGAGGGCGTCACCCACCTGGTGGTTGATAAAATCTGGAAGCCGAAGCTGGATACCGGAGCGGCCCGCCACAAGAGCCGGGATTTTCATTGACACCATTTCACGTAAGGACGAAATTGCACGGTGCTTTCAGCGCGACCCGGACCGCAAACCCCCGGACGGCATTTCCGGGTTGGCACGAAAAACGGAGGAAAACATCCCATGTGCGGGCGTTTCACGCAGATGATGACCTGGCGGGAACTCCATGAGCTTTACGCCCTGGCCGAACCCCTGGCGACGCCGGACCTGCAGCCCCGATACAATGGGGCGCCAACGCAGGACTTCTCGGTGTGCCGCATTGACGAGAACGGCGACCGGGTGATCGCCAGGCTTCGATGGGGGCTGGTGCCCGGATGGGCCAGAGACATCAAATTGGGCGCGCGCATGATCAACGCCCGGTCCGAGACGGTATACGAAAAACCGGCTTTCGGCGCGGCCTTCCGCTCGCGGCGGTGCCTGGTCCCCGCCGACGGCTGGTTCGAGTGGCAGCGGGCCGGGCACGGCAAACAGCCCTACTTCCTGGCGCTCGCAGACGGGTCGCCGCTGTCCTTCGCCGGCCTGTGGGAACGCTGGGACAGGGGCGGCGAAGCCCTCGAGTCCTTTTCCATCCTCACGACCGCCGCCGACCCGCCTTTGGCGGACATCCACCACAGGCAGCCGGCCGTCATCAATCCCGAACACTTTTCAGTCTGGCTCGATGAAGAATCCCCCGCCGAAACGCTCCTCGACCTGGCCCGCAATCCCCGCGCCGGTCCATACGAAATCCGCGCGGTCAGCACCCGCGTCAACAGCGTCCGGAACGACGACCCGGATATCCTCACGCCCATGTCCCAGCAGCGGCTGTTCTAGGGAAGACGGAGATCGAAAGCGGTGCAGACGGAAACTCTGAAAGAGGAGGTGCTACGCAAGACACGAAATATCAACTATATAACCAATGGAAGAATGGAGGTCAGGATTGACCTCCATTCTTGTTTTGGTTGACCCGAAACGCAATGGATTGTATATAATCAATAATACAGCGGTTGCCGTAACCAAAGTGTACATCGCTTGCATATTGTGGACTTCCTAGCATCCATCAAAGAGGCATCACCATGGCATCGGCCGAAAAACTGAATATCGTGAAATCCAAAATGAAACCAGCGACGTTTCGGTTCAGCAACATCGGTCCCGTCAAGGATGCCAAATTGGAATTGGGAGAACTTACCATAATCGCGGGCCGAAACAATACCGGCAAGACCTACATGGCGTATACGCTATATGCCTTTCTGAAAATGTACGAGGAATGGCCTGAGCTTATTGTAGACGCCGAAAGCGTAGCAGGCACGGCTCACGCCATCAAGGAGATGCTTGCAATCAGGATGCGAAAGATCCTTCAGGCTGAACAACCGGTAGATTGGACAATGAGAAACGAAATGCGGTCTTCGTTAATGGACGATATGACCCGCACGTTTTCGGATACCCGTCTGTCTAGAGTGTTCAGCTCTCCTACCGGCGTTTTTGACGGCGCCAGGCTTGATGTCGAACTCGCGCGCGATCCCTCTAACGGCGAGCGAATCTACGAGACTATCCGATCTGACGGCGCAATCCTATCGCTGAATTACGATGGAGAAAAAGCCAGTCTGTATATCGAGGAGGGTAAACAGCCATACCTCCGGTCAGATATCGATGAAGCGCTTTCGCACCTGTATCTTCGTTTCTTGTTTCCTGAAATCCCATCCGAGACCTTTATTCTCTCCTCGGAGCGATTTGGTATCTCACTTTTCTACAGAGAGCTCGACTTCACCAAGAACCAGTTGGTCGACCTGCTGCAGAAGATGGGCGACGACAAAGCATGGGGCAGGAGTTCCAGGTTCATGTTCATTGACGGCGCCACCAGCCGATATGCACTTCCGATTAAACACAACATCGCCTACACTCGTAGTATTCCGGACTTACGTGCAAAGGAAAGCGAACTTCATGCACACAAGCTGCATGACGGAATCAAGGACATGATGGGCGGTTATTACCGCGCGTCTGAAGAAGAGATACGGTTTATATCCAAGGCTCGGGGAAAGGGACGCAGCTTCAACATACCGCTGCACAACGCCTCGTCATCCGCCCGAGGTTTATCAGATTTCTACTTTTTCCTGCGTCACGTTGCAAGCAGCGGTCACCTTCTCATCATTGACGAGCCGGAAAGCCATCTCGATACCGCCAACCAGATTCTACTCGCGCGATTGCTGGCGCGATTCGTACGTGCAGGATTGAAAGTACTCATTACAACCCACAGCGACTACCTGATTAAGGAAATCAACAATCTGGTCATGTTAAACAGTACGTTCGCCGAGAAAGAATCGGTTGTTAAAAAACTAAAATACCGACCTGACGATGCGCTGGAACCGGAGTCCATTCGGGCGTATATAGCTGAAGATAACGGACTGAAGAAATGCGACGTTGATGAATTTGGCATTGATATGCCGGTTTTCGATGGAACCATCGATGAAATAAACGCGGTAGCAAATGAATTGACGTCTCGAATTTCGGAAGACTCGGAGGCAGCGGAATAGTGCAATTGAGCCAACTGAAGTCGATACTTGCCGAAAACGCTCTGATTTCCTATGAACCCAGTAGCGAAGTGGTTCTAAAGGAAGAGGTGACTGAACTTGCCGTGACACAAATGCCACCAGATGTTGTAGTAATAAATATGGATGTCGTTGGGCATTTGCCGGGCACAAGACGTGGTGTATTGAAAAGGATCTGCGATTTTCTTCTGGTTAGGAGTTCAGACGGTGAGGATTATGCCATATTCGTTGAGTTGAAAGAGACTCTGAAGGAAAATAAGAAAGGAATGGAGCAACTTCGGAGGTCACTTCCGATTCTGAAATACCTGGTTTCCGCTTGTCATATTCACGGCGACGAGAAAAATAAAAGTAGATGGACGCCAGGCATTCGATACTATCTTATCGGAATGAAGAACAGTCGGAAGCTTGATAAACAGCCTGTAAGGCCGAGACGACGGGTCCAAAAGGAAGAATACAAAGATATAGATGTACATACGTATTTGGGTGGTCGCGTATCATTCAATCTGCTACAAAATGCGAGGCCGGACCAATGATCCAATTACGTTGGCTCAATGCGGTTGACCACCTCACAAGAGTGCTGGATACGTCGTCTATATTAACACATTCCGAAATCCCGTTTCGCGAATCTGACACTTGGCAGGTAAGACAGACCAATAACCAACAAGACCGCCATCGGAAATTAGGGTGGCAGAGCACTCTTTAGAATGAATGAACATACCAAGATTCCGAGAGAACTCGATGCGTTTTGCGAACGATGGGGGGTCGTCGAATTGGCGTTGTTCGGCTCCGCATTGCGCGACGAACTGGGTCCCGAAAGCGACGTCGATATACTCGTCAGCTTCAATGACGAAGCGCGGCCAACGCTCCTGGACATGGTACGCATGGAAGATGAACTGACTGAATTATTCGGTCGGCCGGCCGATCTACTGGAACGAGACGCAATCGAGGCGAGCTGCAACACCATTCGCCGTAAAGCCATCCTTGGATCAGCGGAGACGATTTACGCGGCGAAGTGAAGCCTACTTGCTGGACATGCTGATTCATACGCGCAAGGCCATTAAATTCGCCTCCGGTTTAACGTACTGACAATTCACACAGAGCGAGCTTCACCAAAACGCAATCCTAAAGTCGATAGAGATCATTGGAGAAGCGGCAACCCATGTGAGCCCTGAGACGAGGGAAACACATTCAGATATTCCATGGCATGAAATCATCGGAATGCGTAATCGTCTTGTGCATGGGTATTTCAAAGTCAACCTTATACGAGTCTGGGATACGGTGACGGAGGATCTGCCAGCGTTGATCGCCCAACTCGAACCGCTGGTTCCTACCGACGACTGATGCGCTGTAGACCTCCCTTGATTGACTGTTGGTTCTGAAATATGTTCGTACTTACCTTGTCCGGACGCCGTCCGACTTGATCAATATCACCTTCCTCACTCATTCGATTCGCAGAACTCAGCACCACGGTAGCATGATCAGATCAACCATCCAGGCTCCTCTCTCATCCGTCATTTCGCCCACGCATCTAGCCTCGGACCCTGTTGTCTTGTCGCCTGAGTCTTGACGATTTCAAGCATTGGCGAATCCCTATCCCGATGCATCCTGCCATTTTTCGGGTCCCCGACATGGCAAAGACCTCCCTATATGCGGCGATAATCTTCTGCATATGGACGGACACGTGCCCCGCCTATCGGCTCGTGGGATCGGAATCCCTTTCGGACGCCCTCGTCGCCCATCACTATACCATCAATGACAGACTCGACGCCGTCATTGTGGTCGACCCGACGATCCCAACCTTCGAATATCAGACCTTTTATGCCATGGGTTCCGCGGATGAACCGGAAGGACAGCAGGGAAAACTGCACTTTCTCGAGCATATCATCGCGGGCACAGGAAGCCTTCCACCGGGAGAACTCAATCGACTGATCGCCGGCAACGGCGGGAAATCTGACGCAGCTACCGGATTACACATGACGTTTTTTACGATGAGATTTCCAAGTGACAAACTGGCGCTCGCCGTAGAAATAGACCGCGACTGTTTTTACGGTACGGTATTTGACACCGAATTTATAGAGAGGGAAAGGCAGGTTGTATTGACGGAAGTCAGTGGTAAGAGCACTCGATCAGGGCGGAGATTCTCCGGTCATTTCTTCGGGCTGGTCTACGGAATAGAAAGATTCGAAGGGGTTGGCAAAGCGTCGTTTATCGAAAAGGTCAAACCTGGGGATCTGAAACAGCTCTTTCACAATGTCTTGCGACGGAAGAGACGCCTGGTTGTCGTTATCGGCGACGTTGATGAAGATGATGTCCTCACGAAATTGGCCGAAGCGTTCCCCGGCGGGGACCGTCAAAGAGAAGATCGATCGCCCTTGTCACGGTTTCCCAATCCCGATGCGCTGGGCGAGAGGTATCAAACGAAGTTCAAAAACCTGAATAAGTCCCGGTTCAGAAAGGCCTGGCACATACCAGGCCCAGGCCATCCGGACCATGCGGGCTTCCTTGTTCTGGCGTCAATCCTGGTCAGACGCTCGAACTCGCTACGGTCATCACTGCTCGACTCTCAGACAGTGAATTCGTTTAGCGTACGGATAAACGGCTATAAGGGGTTCGGCCTGATCAGTTTTGTCGCCGAGATGGACCCGGTTTCATCAACTAAGGTCATAGAGAATGCCGTACTCGCAAGATTGGAAGATATAAAGACTCACGGCGTATCCGAAAATGACCTTTCAGCCGCCCGAAACTCGCAACTGCGACGCCAGTATTCCGAGTTTTACGACCGGTCTGATATGGCATATAGATTCGGCCAGGCATTCGCGCTGGCCGGAGACCCCCTGCTCTATCCGAGGACAATCAACCAAATCCAGCGTGTGAGTGCCGACGATATTCCGCGGATCGCCCGGGAACACCTCATTGAAGATAACGCCATCACACTTACCTGGACGATAAAGGAACCCCTGTTGACCGGCCCGGATTTTATCGTGCTCGCATTCGTTGTATTCGTATGTGGCGGCACTCTTTTTGCCATAATCCGGGCCGTCAGGAGGCGGGCCCTAACACCAATTTGCAATGTTGCTGACAATGAAGAAATCCGTAAATACCACTATTAGTGTTGCGGCGCTCTGCGTTCTTTGCGCGATACCGGCTTCCGCGCAGATTCCCAATCACCGCTTATTCTATCAGCATGACAACCGTGCGCCGCTGACGATGCTGGACATCGTCTTTTCCGGCGGCGGAAGCATGCGTGACGAGACTTCAAAGACCGGGCTCGCGGCTACCGTCGCCAGACTCTTGGAGGACTATGCGAAAGAGCACGGATACACGGCTCGAATGGAAGCACTGGGCACGGACATCGACTTCCATACATACTATGAACACCAGACAATTTCGATAGCCAGCCTGACCGCGAATTTTGCAGCGTCCGTTGGGATCGTGAACGATCTGATACGCAGCATGACAGTTACCGATCTCGCCCTTGAAAAGTCAAAGACGAAGTTACTGGAATCCTACGAAAAGGAAGTCGATTCCGGCGACCACGATATCCAGCGGAACTTCGCGCTTTCACGAACAGTGGGTGTAGGGAGATGGTTCTCACGCGAAGCAATGAAGCAAATCACCATAGAGGAAGCCAGGCACTTTTTCGCGGGACTTCTGAACGCGGAAGTGGTCTTCTTCAAGGCGATCTCGGACCTCGACTCGACGGAGGTGGCGGAGTTGCTCCGGCCAATCATGAACGACCGCCGGAAAGGCGGTTTCGACTGGTCGCCGACGACCCGGGAAAAAAATCGCCTTCCAGGACATACCGCATTCGTCTTCAAGCATTACTCCAATTTGAAGAACGTCTACTGCCATTGGCTCATCCCAATCGGAACCGTCGGCGAGGACAATTTCGTACCCAATATGGTGTCCTGGACGCTTGGTCGCGGTACCGGTCGCGGCTTGCTCTTTGAATATTTGCGAGAAGAGTCGGGACTGGTTTACGGTAATTCCTGCTCCTTTCGAAGAGAAGCTGATGTCAGGTTTCTCGAAATCTATGCTGACCCTCGAATTGAGAATAGCGAGGAGTTGATGACGAAAATGCATGCATTCATCGCGGGCCTCGCCAACAACCCGGAATTCTGGTCGGCAATCCGCGAGTTACGCGAAAACCCCGACGTGATCGACGCCCATACACACGGCGAACGGACGCCGCAACGCAGACTGTCACGTGAGGTTGATCAAGCCCTCTACGACTTTCCGAGTCGTGAAGACGGCATCAAATCCGTCACTGATGGCGAGATACGGTCGTTTCTCCAAGAATACTTCGTCGAACCAAATCTGGTCACGATGTTTTACGGACCCAAGGAACACGTTATCGAAATCCTCGAGAAACACTGGCCTGAAGTCGAAATTCACGTGCTGACCACTGAGAGTACCATCGAATAGGCGCCTCCCAACCCACCGATGACCCGCCCCCTATCGCCCCCCGACTCCGATCTCACCCCCTCCGACCCGGCGCCGGTCCTGCGCCAGGTCTGGGCCATCGCGTGGCCCGTTGTGGCCGCGTCGATGCTGGACGCCATGGAAGGGCTTGTCGACATCTCCATGGTCGGGCAACTGGGTCCTGCCGCGATCTCCGCGGTGGGGCTCAGCCGGCAGGTCCTGTTCGTGATCATGGTCATGGCGATATCGGTCAGCACGGGATCACGGACCCTCGTCGCGCAATTCTACGGCGCCGGTCGCCGGGAGGACCTCAGCCATACGGCGCAGCAGGCCATCCTGATGGGGGTCCTTCTGTCGGCGGGCCTGGCGCTCATCGGGAGCGCGATCGCCCGTCCGGCCCTGGTCCTGCTTGGCGCGCAGGAAGACGTGCTGGCGCACGCCGTGCCGTTCATGCGCGTCTACTTTGCCGGCATCGTCGTCATGATGCCCAATTACATCATCGGCGGGATTTTCGGCGGCGCGGGGGATACGCGGACGCCGTTGAAGATCTCATGTCTCATCATCTGTCTGAAAATCCCGCTCACCTACGGCCTGATCTTCGGGGCGTGGGGTCTGCCTCAACTGGGCGTGACCGGAGCGGCGCTCGGCAGCGTGATCTCGAGGGCGGTCGGCTTTGCCATCGGCATTTACCTGCTAACTTCCGGCCGCTCACGTGTGCATATGCGCTGGAACTGGCGGCTTCCGTTCAACCGGGACATTATCGGACGAATGATGCGAATCGGCGTGCCGACGGGGGTGCAGGGTTTCTTCCGGAATGGCGCAAGGATTCTGATCTATCGCGTGGTGGGGTGGACGAGCCGGCCGACTGCCTCAACGGCCGCGCTGACCATCGGATTGCAGATGCGGATGATCGGCATCATGCCGGCCCTGGCGTTTTCCGTGGCGGCAACCGCGCTGGTGGGACAAAGACTGGGGGCGAAACAGATTGGCGAAGCGGAGCGCTTTGCCGCAAACACGATCCGGCTGGGCATGGCGTTCGTCACCGTCTGCGCCATCGTCATCTGCGTCTTCGCGCGTGAGATCGTCGACCTGTTCACGGACGCCGCGGCAGTAATCGACATGGGATATGTGATGCTCCTGTACATTACAGCCGCCCAGGTCTTCTCCGCGTTGTCCATCGTCGTTGGAGGCGTCCTGGCGGGCGGCGGCGAGACCAGGCCCCTGCTCTACTATACCATTGTGGCGCAGTGGGTGTTGATGCTGCCGCTGTCCTACGTGATGGCGTTTACCCTGAATATGGATGCCACGGGGATCTGGATCGCCTGGTTCATCGCCGGCGTCGCACAGGGCCTTCTTGCCTGGACCCGCTATCGGAAGGGCGTGTGGAAACAAACGGTGATCTGAAGTTGATGCGAATGCAGAGCGGCAAAGGGAGGTGATGAGGCCAGGCAAACGAGGGCGCCCGCATGGGACGCCCCTGCACGGCCGGGATGGCATTTTGCAGTTGAAGACGCGCGATCGGATTCCCTGAATCCGCCGGTGATTCTCTATTCCTGAAGCTGTTTCACCTTACGCCCCATTTCTTCGATGCCAGGGGCGTTGCCAACCTGCAGATAGAACCGGTGGGCTTCTACGAAAGCGCGTAGCGCCTCATCGCGTTTTCCGGTACGTTCGAGCAACATTGCGAAGCCGCGGTACGCGTTCGCGAGCGAGTGCGTTGGCGCGGGATCGAGGTCAAGGTACATCCGTATTGCCGACCGGTAATCGTGCTCGGCGCCCTCCCGGTCGCCGAGGTCCCGGCGGACGTCCGCGACGTGGCGCAGCGAGTGGGCCATCTTCTCCGCGTGATTCCCCGCTATATAATGGTTGTATCCCTCCAGATAATAGTGGAGTGCCTGCTCCCGGTTGCCGTGGTCCCTCTGCGAACTGGCCGTAAACGTGCGCCACCCTGCCCAGGGACTCGTGGTCGTCCTGCCGGCAGAGCTCAGCCGCCTCGGCCACGAGACGCCTGCCACGGTCGTAATCCGACGTCCCCCTGGTCTTCCAGGCCTCGTCCAGCAACTCTGTGATTCTCTGTTCTCTTGACATTGACGCCTCTCTTCCTGTCCACTCTCAGTGTCCTGTCCCAAAAATATCCAACCATTCAGCCGCCGATTCATCCCGTCCCACGGCGTTGCCTGCCCTCGCCGGCCTTACGCAGGTCGGAGGCGCCTTGCGAGCCGGGCGACTCGACGGCTGAATTCAGGCAACCTATTTCTGAGACAGTACACTACCGCTTCTTGGGCGTATAGAACAGCAAGGTTCCGATCCGTACGTAACCGATTGAGGCATACAACAACGCGCCGGTGTGGGTCGCGGTCAGGACCGCCAATTCTGAACCATGGGACCGGTCGTCGCGAAGCATCCTGCACATCAATGCCCTTCCAATTCCCCGACGCCGGGCAGCCTGCGTCACGAACATGTTCGAACACCACGTTGCCGAGTCCACGGCGATGGCTTGAACCCACCCCACAGGCTGTTCGTTCTCGAGCGCCACATATTGCCTCAGCGGAGCGTCGGGAACAAGATGTTCCGGCAGAATCTGTCTGATCCGGGTGGTCCGGTTCAGTCTGTCCGCCATTTCCGCTGTGAGGACACGTTCGATGGGCAGCGGGTCCGTCAGACGCGGGATGCGTCGCAGCCGATGCACCATGACGGGTTCCGTCGAATTCAGTCGATAGTTGAGCGCCTTGAAATCCGCGCGCATGCCGGCGTCCGAGTCCCCTTCCGCACAGATCGCGCAGATGCCGTACTGTCCCCGGGTATTCTCCAAGGCCACCCGATGGATTTCTTCCGCGTCAACGCCATGGGCGATCCACTCCTCCCGGCGGTACGTGCCTCGTTTTCTCTGCGCATCCCTCACCACCCAGATCGCACCCTCCCGGCTTGCAGGATAAGGGTGTGTAAAGCTCCTCGTGAAGGAATAGCCGCGCGCGAAAACCTCCAGCGCACGCTGCATGAGCGCGTTTTCCGGCATGAATTCAGTCCTCTCGAAACTCGCCCCAAGTCGGCAGGCGTCGATCTCCGTGAACGCAAAAAAAATGGCTGGACAGACCACTGCGCGGCTCATAGCTTTCATCAGCAATGAATTAATCTTGCATTCAACAGGAGAAAAATACCATGATCAAGGGCGTACACACCATGTTTTATTCGTCGGACGCGTCGGGTCTCCGTGCGTTCATCAGGGACAAACTCGGGTTTTCGGCCACGGACGTGGGCGACGGCTGGTTGATCTTCGACGTCCCCGAGGCGGATATGGGCTGTCATCCAACGGAAGAAGACGCAGGTCCGAAATCGGGCGATGCGGATGTCTCCTTTTACTGTGACGACATTGAATCCACGGTCGCTGACTTGAAGCAAAAAGGCGTGATTTTTACGCGTAAAATCGAAGACCACGGCTACGGGCTGGTGACGTACTTCGAAGCGCCCGGCGGGTTTGAAATACAGCTCTACCAGCCTCACTATGCCAGATAGACTGTCCGCGTCCTCCCGGGAACGCCGTCCTCACCCGGCCCGGCAAGACGCGCCTCAATTCCGTGCCGGCGATCGCCTGGGTGTCGTCTCCGACTCCCACGGACTCCTGAGGCCTCGGGTTATAGCGCTCCTCCAGGGCGTCCGGGCGATCATCCATGCCGGAGACGTCGGAAAGATCTCGGTACTTGAGCAACTGGAATCTGTCGCGCCGGTGTACGCAGTCCGCGGTAACGTGGATCTGGTTCCGCCCTGCAGCGATCTGCGCGAACGACTCGTGCTACAGGCCGGCGGGCGGCGGATTCTCGTCACCCACATCCTCGAAGAAGCAAACGTCGCGGGTTTCGATCTCGTGGTTTGCGGCCACTCTCACATACCGAAAGTCAGCACGATTGGATCGATCTGCTGTCTGAATCCGGGCAGCATCGGGCCACGCCGCTTCCGGCTTCCGGTATCGATGGGGTACATCACGGTTTCACCTCAGGGAGCGCTTGTTCCGGAACTGCGGACCGTTGAGATAGAGTAGGTAAACGCTGATTGAACTTTCGACGCGACATCCGGTCCGCGAGTTCTTCAACGGACTCCTGCAAGGCCACAACAAACCGGAGGCAGGCAGACAGGAATGTCCGCCCCACCCTTACGCAGGTTTCTGCGACTGCCCCTCACGGGGAGAGTGATACGAGCATGCTGCGGTTCAGGCGAACGAGCAACGGACGCACATCGCATGAGATGCCAAACGAGGAGACCTTAAATGACCAGCGATGCAAGGAACACGGATAGCACCCATGCCGACTGGGTGATGTCACGAATGGTCAGGCCGGCGGAGCTGGAGAATTCCGGACATATTGCGGAGAGCAAGGGCAAGGGCCCGGAGGTCTGGGAGATGTTCTGCGCCACGATACGGGGCGACCTGGAAGCGATTCAGAGGCTGGTCGAGGCCAACCCTGACCTTGTCCGCTGCGTACACTACTACACCCAACCGATAAAGTTCGCGGTCCGCGAGGGCCACGCGGAGGTTGTCCGTTACCTTCTGAAAAAGGGCGCCAGTCCCTTCTACCGGACACGGATTTTTCACGATTCGCTGGTCAATCTGGCGGCCGACCGGGACCACCGGGAGATCGTGAAAATCCTCGAAGAGGCCATCAGCGAAAGGAGTGGCGGGTACAGTCGGGAAACGGAACCCCTTGCAAACGAGCTCATCGATGCCGTTCGTGGGCGCAATTACGAGAAAACGGCACACATTGTCCGAAATTCTCCTGAACGGGTCAAATTGAGCAACGCGAACGGGACCACGGCCCTTCACGAGGCGGTTTCGATCGGCGACTTCCATCTGACTCGGTTGATCCTGGACAAAGGCGCCGACATTCAGGCTCAGGCCGGCACGGGCTTCAGCACGGGGCAGAAACCCATCCACGTCGCGCTCTACGCCGGATGGCGGGACCGGATTCTCATACGGACGAAGGCGGCGCTGGCGGGTTATCTGGTCGCCAGGGGCGCGGACTACAATATCCTCGTCGCCTCCGCGTTCGGCGACACCCGGCGCGTCCGGGAGTACCTGGAGGCAGATCCGTCGCTGGCCAATTTCCGAGATACCTGCGACAGGCTGCCAATTTCCATCGCCGCCGGCCGGGGCCATCACGATATCGTGGAACTTCTGCTCGAAAATGGCGCAGATCCGAATGCGCCGGAGCCCGACGCTCCTCGCGGAAAGGCCCTGCTGGAGGCGGCATTCCATGGGTATACCGCCATCGCCGAGTTGCTTCTCGAACACGGCGCCGATCCCAATGGCAACGTGGACTCCACCGGCACGGCATTCCACCATGCCAGAAAGGACCCCGAGCTCTACGAATTGATGAAATCGTACGGCGGCAGGGAGGATATCATCCCCCCGATCAGCGCCGCAGTCAACGCCAACGACCTGGAGCGCGTCGACGAAATACTCACGCAGAACCCCGAAGAGATCGCGAACGCGAAACTGGGCAATCCCGCCCGGCGCGGCAGGCTGGAAATGGTGAAGCTGCTCCTGAAGCACGGCGCGGCCGTATCAGGCACGAACCACGGCTCGTTCTTCAGGGTCTACGAAACTGCGAAATTCCTGCTCGATAACGGGGCAAATCCGAATTACAGGAACTGGCAGGGGATCTCTTCCCTCCACAACATCGCGCATGAGGGTGACGTACGAAGAGCCGGTCTTCTGCTTGACTACGGCGCGGAGATCAATGCGATAGAACCCGAGTACTGTTCGACACCCCTCGGACTGGCGTGCCGGGCGGGTCATGCCGATGGTGGAGTTTCTCCTCAAACGGGGAGCGGACGCCGGCCTGCCGCACGAACACCCTGGGCGAGGCCCCTCGCCTGGGCGGAAAAGAAAGGACACCCTGAAATCGCCCGGATTCTACGTGACCGCGGGACCAGGTAGAGATTCGAACTGCCCTGTTCAAAGGTTCGAATGCGCTTTCCCGGGAGCCGGATCGACTGCGACTCCCCTGACGTGAAAACATGCGGTCTGTCAGGCCGAACCACGCGATTCCCACCACCTGGCGATGGGGACTGGGGCGTAGACAAGGAAAAACATGGCCAGACCGATGAGGTCCAGAAAGACGAGGTACCACGGCCACGGCAGGAAGAAGAAGGGCGATACCGTTCCCCACGGAGGCGAGGAGAGGTACATGTAATTCGAACCGGAGAGCAGGTTGACAACCGCGGCAATCGCCGCCAGGACGTGGAGCCAGACGAACGCTTTGAAGAGCCCGCCCAGCGTCGGCCGCATCTTCAGGCCCCACGTGGCGTACAGGACCCCCGCAACAATGCCGGAATGTGCGATGAAGTACTGGAAGAACCGGTACTGCGGATAGTCAACCGCCAGGTTGCCGGGTGTTATAACCGCGTTCGCCGACCCCGCGAGTCCCCAGAAGTAGGCAATTTCGAACGCCGTCTGATTGCGAGACATCAGGGCGATCGACGTCGCGAACATCGCGATGCCGCACAGGTGAAGGGGCAGAAAATATCGGAGGAAGACATCGGGGCCGTATCCGGCGATCCGGAAGCCCCAGTGGGTCACCTCGTTGCCGAGGAGGAGGACCCCCAGAACAATGCCCAATGTGGCGGCTGACCGGGACGATGCCCGTTTCGCGATCAGCGAGAGCAGCACCGGCAGAACCACTGTCAACGCCATCGCGACCAGATGCGGCGGTCCGAACGTCTGAAATCCGGCGGTCGACATCGATCTATGTAACCGGCCAGAGGCGGCCCGGCCTCCTCAGGATCATTGTCATACAGCGCCCCAACGGCGTATGCTGACGCGGCCGATCGAGTACGCGGCGACGTCAGTCAAACCGCCCATCCCTCGCCCGAAGCCAGGTCTCTTCCCACACGCCAGGTCTTTCCCGATTCGCTGACGGTCATCTCAACGCGATCGTCTCCCGCCTGAATACCCGCGGGCAATTCCCCCGATACGGTCGGCGTGCGGGTACCTCGATACGGTGCGACGACGGTGCCGAAAACCGTGGGCGCATGGCTGTCGAGTGCGAACCGGAACGCCTTTCGCGGTGTGCGATAGCCGTATTCCCACGCGAACCAGCCCGTTTCTTCGACCATCGAAGCCGGCGACCCGGCTGCCGCCTGCACCAGCACGTTGGCGTCCTCGAACATCGTGAACGCCCTGTTTCCCCCGCTGTCGATTGAGACGTCGCCAGGCGCAAACTGGAAGTGCAGGTCCAGTTGGCCGGGCGCGACGCCGATCGCCTCGTCGAGCAGAACGAAGAAGCGACGGTCCACGAACCAGACCGAACGACGGTGGATGAGGCCGGGATAGGACCCGTTCTCAACGACCAGCACGTCTGTGTCCGCCCCCTCGGAGACCCACATCAGATCGCGTGCGTCGTCGGCGATATCCCGCCCGTCGAGCGTCAGGGTCTGATGTACCGAGGTCTGCCGGTGCCACGCCCGGGCCTCCTTGTCTCTACCATAGGTATAGAAGCCCGTATCGTTCATCAGCCAACGACCAAAGGCGTACAACTCGAACGTCCCGTTGTCCGGCTGGTCGTGGCTTGAAATCGCGGGCGGAGAACAGTGCAGCGCCAGATGAATCTGATCGGGACCCCAGTCGTTCCGCATCACGTAGAAGCCGGCCTCCCGGAACGCGCGGCTCTTCCGGTCCGGCAGGGCTTCGCGATCCAGATTCGCCCTTGCCGCATATTTCGGATCACCGAACAGTTTCGACGCGCCCATCAACTCACCGTAGAGCGGCCACGTTGACCGGTCATCCGTGGCGACGAGCGGGCGGGATCCGTCTCCGAACATCGGCGGCGTCAGATCGGGCGACGCGATCCAGAAGATGTAATCGTACATCCGCTGCACGCGCTCCAGGAATTCCTGTGACGCCTTGATATCGAAGACTTCGAGGCGCGAGAGGATTTCCACGGCGTCGCGCAGGACGCCCTGGTGATATCCGAACGACCACTCCCGCTGGACGCCGTCGGTCGTTGTCTGCGCCAGGATGTTTTCCTCCACGCGCGCAAGCCCCAGTTCCATCCAGTCGCGCGCTTCCCTGAACTCGCTGAACGTATAGGCGACGTTGATAAACCCGCGCTGTTCGAACACCGCCTTGTTGTGGATGAGGCCCATGGGAATCAGCGTCGTTTTTGTCTGATGGTCGTACACACTCGCGAGCAGCACGCCCAGAAACTCCGGCGTGAACGCCTCGGACTGGATCAGCCCGCGAAAAGCCGCGCAGATGTTCGTGGCCCGGATGCCCGTCTGCAGGTCCAGCCATGCGAACCCCTTCCATGACTTGTATACGGGATGGGTTCTGGTGTGTCTTTCGAGCGGATGTTTTGATATCCAGTCGGACGCCAGATCGACGAATGCCCGCGCGTATTTTTCATCGCGCGATGCCGCGTAGGCGTTTACGAGCGGCGCGGCCCAGTAAAAGCGATAGACGACGCATACCCACTCGATATCCCCGGGCGGGTCCCACTCCCAGTCGAAATCGTCGCCATATTGCGCCTCGTCGTACGGCCCCCATTGGATGATACGGCGGCAGATCTTGTCCGCCTCTGTATGATCACCCTCTTCAACCGCCTCCCCCAGCGGAAATTTCGCCCTGTAATAGTCGCGCAGGACCGTAAGGGCGCCCGTCCTGTCCCCGGCGTCAGCGGCCTGTTTTGCTTCTTCCAACCCCGCCGCAGTCAGATCCAGTTTCTCAAGAATGCAATCGGGGTTGAACGACGTCAGCGGCATCTCGTGATCGATCTGGTCTGCGCCCGCGGGGCGCTCCACGACGTAAGTCATTTGCCTTCCCTCGATAACAGGTTGTCGTACCGGCGAATCCTGATATCCGCGTGTCGGATCCCCTCAGAACGCACCCAAATTACGCTCCATCCGTCGCGTTGGCAACACTATTGTTGCGGATTTTCGAGGAAGGAGAATACATGTGAACAGGATGAACAGGATGAAAACCAATGGTCGGGGATTCCGTGAGACGGTCGTCTCAGTCGGCCGTGTTGTTCACGCGTATCCCCCGCCCGTGATCCACTCTCAGGCTGGCAACGCCAAGGGCTCTGATCATCCCCGTCAGCAGCAACCCGTAGTCCTCTTCCAGCCGATAGCCCCGACTTTCCTGCACCAATAGACCTGCCTGGATCAATTCACGCAGCGCGTCCGACAAAGCCTGCGTGGACTCGGCGACCTCAGCTTCCAACAACGAGTCAAAACGACGCGGTCCGTTCAACAATGCGCAAGCGATGGACCAGCATTCAGGTAAGAGCAGGGTGCGAAGGCTGTCCATCAACGTGGATGGCGGGACGTCTTCTGCAAGGGCATCGCCTGCCGCAAAGCACGCGAGTCCGCTGCGGCTCCAGAAACCGAAGCCCGTGAGTCCATTCCCGGACAGCCTGTATGAGACATTGCGATCGGGATTCCAGGGACCGTCACCTGAGGAGACGAGATATCCCAACACCTTCATCAGCGCGACGTTTCGTTCCTCCCCGCTCTCGATATGACTCACCCGCCGCGCCAACCTCGCACCGAGCACCTCGATTTCGGGCTCGCAGTCGATTCCGAGCAGCGCGTCGGACGAGGCGCCAAGCGTTTTGCACAGGGCGGGGAATGTCCCTATATTGGGCATCGACTCCCCGTTCTCCCACTTGGAAACCGCCTGTACGCTGATGCATACGGCCTGAGCGAGCTGTTCCTGGGTAAGCCTCTTCTGCTTTCGCTGTTCCTGAATCCGTCGTCCAACCTCCCTGGGATCGAACATTGTAACGTCTCCCTTTGTGAGTTGACGTAGAACTAGGTTCTCCATGTATTGAACAACGTCAATTTAACGCATTGTCGCGGTTGTCGGTATCTGTGAATATGAGACCGTATCAACGTCTGGTTGAGACAACTGAAAGGGAAACGCTTTAAGGCGTATCGTCACCTTGTGTGTAAAATTGAAAGTAGTACTTGCAAATATATCGCTTCTTCGGTACATTTTCCAATACTTATGGTTCATCGTGAACTCACAGACAGACTGGTCGCGTTATTCAAGCAGTATCCCTTTGTTACCGTGACTGGACCGCGGCAGTCCGGCAAGACGACGCTCTGCCGCGCCGCGTTTCCCCATCTCAAATACGTCAACCTGGAGGCGCCCGATCAGCGCCTGTTCGCCGAAACCGACCCTCGCGGATTTCTCTCGCAGCACGGCGACGGCGTCATTCTGGATGAAATCCAGCGGGTCCCACAACTCCTTTCCTACCTTCAGGTCCTCGCCGACGAAAATGGCGGAAACAGTCTTTACGTCCTCACCGGCAGCGAGCAGTTCAGGCTCTCGGATACCATCAGCCAGTCCCTGGCGGGACGTACGGCGCTTCTGTGCCTGCTGCCGTTCACAATTGACGAACGGCGTCGCGCGGGCGCCGGCGGCAGTGTCGACGACATCCTGTACTCCGGGTTTTATCCACGAATCCACGATCAGAATCTGGAGCCGCGGCAGGCGCTGGGCGACTATTTCGAAACCTACGTCGAGCGAGACGTGCGTCGTCTTGGTGAAATCCGCAACCTCAGCAGTTTTCGTCGATTCGCGCGCCTGTGCGCCGGGCGGGCGGGGCAGTTGCTGAATGTCTCATCGTTGGGCGCCGACGCGGGCGTTTCCCATACCACCGCGCGGGAGTGGCTGTCAATTCTGGAAGCCAGTTATGTTGTCTTTCAACTACCGCCTTTCTACGCGAATATTCGCAAGCGCCTGATCAAATCGCCCAAACTCTATTTTTACGACGTCGGATTGGCGAGTTATCTGATCGGAATCGAACACGCCGGTCAGATTGCGACCCACCCGCTGCGTGGGGCGCTGTTTGAGAATGCCGTTGTCGCAGAGGCAATAAAGTACCTGTTCAATCGCGGCCGCCGCTCCAATCTGTCCTTTTTCCGCGATACACGCGGCCTCGAGTGCGACCTTCTCTATGAAATGGGAAATCGGATTGGCGCCGTCGAGATCAAATCCGGCGCCACCGTGGCATCCGATTACTTCGACGCGCTGAACCGGATCGCCAGGCTCCTGCCGAAGATCTCGGACAGGGGGCTTGTTTATGGGGGTTCATTTCGGCAGACCCGGGGCGACGTGGACGTCGTGACACTGGACGACATCGGCGACTTGCTCCGGCGGTTCGACGGCAGCGAAAAAACCCCGAAATAACTCAATAACAGGAATTTAAACTATGGATTCGATTCGTCTGGGCCTGGTCGGTTCGGGCGGCATGGCGCAAAGCCGCGCGCGTGCATTCGCGTCGATGCAGGGATGCAGGCTGACCGCACTGGCAGCCAGGAACCCGCGCACGGGTGTGGAACTGGCCCGTCAGCACGGTCTGCCGTTGCTGGAAAACTGGAAGGCGCTGATCGACCGGTCCGACGTGGATGGACTTGTGGTTTGTACCAACAACGACAGCCACGGCCCCATCGCGCGGGCCTCCCTGGAGGCCGGCAAGCCCGTCTTCCTGGAATATCCCGTCGCGCGGCACGTCGACGAGGGGGCCGGCCTGGTCGACCTCGCGCGCTCGACCGGCACGGTGCTGCGCGTGGCGCATCCCGAGGTCGTCTCCGGCGCCCATCGGCAACTCAAGGAGACCGTTGGATCACTGGGCGGACTTCTGCTGGCGCTGTTCGTACGGCTGACGCCGGGGAGAGGGGCGCGGCCGGAGGTACTGTTCAACATTCCCACGTCGGGGCCGCCGAGTCTCTTCTTCGTCTATCAAGTCTACCCTCTGGTGGACCTCTTCGGCCCGGCTTCCTGGGTGGAAGGGTACGCCCACTATGACGGAATGGACAACGCCGGAGCGTACGAACGCTTCGTCAACCGTGTCGCCGTAGGCTTCACGGGCGGAGGGACGGCCGAATGGACCTGGGCGGGCGGGATTCCAATCGGAAACGCCGAGCAGTATCAGCGGTTCGTGCTGGAGGAAGGAACGCTGGTCCAAAGGGACGGGGGCTGGCGGCTCTCGTCCGCCGACGTCAAAGAGCAATCGCTGCCGCCTACGGAACGGGGGACGTCTCTGGAAAGCCTCTTTCTGGAGGAAGTGCGCGGTGGAAGGGATGATTGGCGATCGGACCTCGATACGGCCCTCGAAGCCGTTCGCATCGGGCTGGGCGCCGAGGAAGCGGCGAACCGCGGCGGCCGTGTAATCCTTGGGGATGGCGGGACTGACGGATGAAGATGCGATTTTGCGATAAACCGCCTGCTCAGTCCTCGCGCGGCCCGAAGGCGGCCATGTAAAGGCGGGTCCGCTCGTTGAGTACGCCGTAAAACGCGCGCGTTTCCGGATCGGGATCGTCCCGCCAGAACACCGCCGGGATTCCGGAATCGTTGGCCAGCGGCGGCCGATCGCGGTGCCCGTAGTAGATCTGCGCGGTTTTTCGCCGGGCCTGCGTGTGGCGCGTGTTCGCGGTATGCAGAAATCTACCAACTGTACGGAGGCTTTAATGACAATGGCCGTGAGGTTATCCGCCTTGCTTATCGCGATTGCGCTGACGTCCTCGCAAAGCCGGGCCGGCGCCGATACCTTCTCGTTCGCCCTTATCGGAGACGTGCCGTACGCCGATGCCGACAGTATCCGGTTCGCAAGGTTGACCGACATGATCAACGCGGACGACGACGTACAATGGGTCATCCACGCGGGCGACATCAAACGTGGCGGACAACCATGCACGGATGCGGTTCTGGAAGGTCGTCTGGAAAGGTTCAATCGCTTCGATGACCCGTTCATCCTCACGCCGGGCGACAACGAATGGACGGACTGTCATCGCAAGATCGCCGGCCGCTTCGATCCGCTGGAACGCCTGCGGAAACTGCGTTCACTTTTCTATCCCCGTGCCGGGATGACGCTCGGCAAGCGGACGATGCGGGTTGAATCCCAGGCGTCGGTGCCCGAATACAGCGAGTTTGTCGAGAACGTCCGCTGGGAACGGGCCGGGGTTCACTTCGCGACCATTCACATTGTGGGGAGCAGAAACGGGTTGCGAGGGTTTCAACGCCGGGATTCGACAGAGGTTGGCGCGGTCCCGGTGAGGACGGAACGGCACGACGCGGCGGTCGAACGGCGCACCAATGCGGGGATCGCATGGCTTCGCCGTGCTTTTTCGGAGGCGTCCGGGTCCGGCAAGGCGCTGTTTCTTACCCTGCACGCGTCGATGGGCCTGGAGCAAAGGCATGCGCCGGACCCTCCCCACTACCAGGCGGTCCTCGACGTGTTGCGCGAGGAAACGGAACGATTCGGGAGGCCGGTCGTCCTTGCGCATGGTGACTCGCACTATTTCCGGATCGACAAGCCGCTTCGGCGCAAGGGTGGCGGCAGGCGATTCGCGAATTTCACGCGCGTGGAGACGTTCGGCGCGTCGGACGTACACTGGATCGAGGTCACGGTGGACCCCGCCAGCGAGAACGTGTTCAGCTTCGAGCAAAGGATCGTGAAGAAGCAACGGACGAACGGAAGTCGACGCAAACCTACGGAAAGGACCGGGATGAACATTGAAAAAACCGGCGAATCGGAACGAACGCCGCAGGACGTCATCGAGGCCATGCACCGGCCGTCCTGGTGCATCGAAACACAAGAGGGACGCCTCTACTGGGAACTGATCAGCGCCGCGATCCGGAATGATGCCGGCGCCCTGCGCAATCACCTGCGCGAGGATCCGGACTGCGCCAGACTGCAATTCTGGTACACCCCGCCGATCCACTTCGCGGTGCGGGAGGGCAGTTCGGACGCAACCAGGGTGTTATGGGAGGCGTATCCGTACGACGAAGTCGCGGACCTCATCGAAATGGCAGACGACCGCGGCCATACTTCGGTCGCAGACTATCTCAGGGAGGCCTCCGGGCCCGTTTCGGAGGCGCCGGACCCGCGGCTGCACAAAGCGATAGACGCCGGAGACCACGCGGAGATCCAACGCCTGCTTGAAGGCACAGATGGCATCGAATCACAACGGGACCCCGAAGGCAGGACCGCACTCCATCTCGCCGTCATCGCGAACGACCGCGCGGCAGTAAGGTCGCTCCTCGACAGCGACATCGAGGTGGATGCCGCCGACCACGCCGGTTTCCGCGCCATCCACTACATTTACTGGCGGGACCTGATGTGGCACAGGTCGGAAGCGAGTCCCGATCTGGCGCGACTTCTGCTGGACGCAGGCGTCCGCGACACCCCAACGCTGGCTGCCGCGAGGGGAGACCTGGATGCCGTCAGGGCGTTTGTCGACGCCGACCCATCCGCCGTGAACGACGGCGAGAATCTTCAGAAACGCCCGCTGTCGGCCGCGGTGGAACGCGGCCACCGTGACATTGTCCGCTTTCTGCTGGATAACGGGGCGGATCCCGGTCTGCCGGAAAGCCGGCTGTGCCCCTACGGGGCATCGCTGATGACCGCGACCGTGCAGGACGACCTCGAAGTCGCCAGATGGCTTCTTGAAGCCGGCGCCGATCCGAACGGGCACGTGGACTCCTCCGGGTCCCCCGCGATACGTGCCCACTCTGACGCCATGCGGGGCTTGCTCTACGGCTACGGCGGGCGCGCATCCGGAGCGTGGGGCTACGTACAGCGGGGCGAGTTCGAGACGGTGGCCGCGATCCTCCGCTACACCGACGATCCGTTTTCCAACGAGGAGAGCGAGTACCTGACCACACCCTACACCGCCGCGATCAGCGGCTGCGGGCGCATGGAGGATCGTGGAGAATCCACGGATGCCCACGAGGCGATGTTCGATATGTTCCTGCAGCGCAAACACCCGATGCCCCGCGTACTGACGGCCTGCAAGACCTATCTCTACCACGTGCCACGCATGACGCGCCGGCTCCTCGAACACGGCCTGGACCCGAACCTGCCCGACTGGCAGCGGCGAACCCCGCTGCACGACCTCTGCCGCCCCAACCGGGCCGTGTCCGATGCCGCCATGATGGTACGCATGTTCATTGAATTCGGCGCTGACGTCAACGCAATCGATGAGGAGGACCGCTCGACACCCATGGGGATCGCCGCACGCGAGGGTAACGCGGAACTGGTGCAGCTTCTACTGGATAGCGGCGCCGATCCCAACGCCGCGGGCGCCGAATGGGCGACGCCCCTCGCCTGGGCAAATCGACGCGGTCATGAGGATATCGCAAAGTTACTGCGAAACCGGGGCGCCCTGTAGCCTCACGCTTCGTCGCCGACGGGAGTGTAGTACAGATGTCACGCGAAGAGAGAGCACATCCCCGATTTCTGGCGCTCCTGCGCGGGGTGAACGTCGGCGGGAAGAACATCGTTCCCAAAGACGCGCTCCGCGGCTGCTTTGAGGACATGGGATTCCTCAGCGTCCGCACCTACATCCAGACCGGTAACATCCTGTTTCGGTCGACCAATTCCGATGAACCGGCGCTCGCGGACGAAGTCGAAAGCGCGCTTTCGGCACGTTTTTCGTATAACGCGCGCGCTGTCGTCCTGTCCAGAAAGTCATATCGAACCGCGGTTGACGCGGCGCCCGAGGATTGGGGACAAGACGACGAGCGGATGCACCACGCGCTCTTTACGCTGGCCGGAGCACGACCGGAGGACATCCTTGCCCGGCTCCCATCGCCGCGGCCGGAGTGGGAGACCGTGACGTCAGGGCCCGGCGTGATCTACTGGTCGGTATCCAGGACACGACCGACCCGGTCCACGTGGGTGAAGCTGCCGGGATCACCGGAGTATCAGAAGCTCACCGCCCGAAATCACAACACGGTATTCAGACTGAGACAGCTGTTCGAGGAGATATAGCGAATGGCAGGCGACGAGGAACTCGTCAGTCGGATACGGACGATCCTGATTGACGAGGACGGATTCTCCGAGAAGAGGATGTTCGGAGGGGTCTGCTTCATGATCGGCGGCAACATGTGCGCAGGCACGTGGAAGGGGTCCCTGATTGTCCGTCTCGACAGGGCACACCACGAACGGACACTTGCCGAGCCGCACACGCGGCCGTTCGACATTACGGGGCGCGTCATGAAGGGATGGGCGATGGTGGAGCCGCCCGCAATCGAATCGGACGAAGACCTGACGGACTGGGTGTACAGAGCGGTGGATTACGTCCGTTCGCTTCCCCCCAAATGACGGTGTGGGGCTTCAATCGGAACCGCGCCTATTGCATCGGCGAGAAGGAGGTTGGGATGAGGACGTCTGAGATAACCTCATCTACGATGGGTCCGTTGGCTTCGGTTCGTTCCCGCGCCGCGATCCAGTCTGGATCCGCGCGGAATGCATCCCACGCGGCGTCCATCGCCTCTTCGCTTTCAAATTCACAGAGGTAGATCAGCTCATTGGCATATTTTCGCGTCCAGAAACCGGAGACTCTGATGCCGTGCCGGTCAAACAGGTCGAATGTAATGTTTTCAAACCGGCTGAGGATGTCCGGCATCCGGCCTTCCGGGACTCTGTAGATGCGGTGTTCGTAGATCATCGGGACGCTCCCTGGTGTGAAGGATCCTGGATTGATACTGCCTCGAATGGAACCCGTATGACACGTCATGGTAAGAAGAATTCGGTCGGATCGAAAGAGGCACCACGCCCGGCCGGCGTGCATTGGATGAACGCGGAATACGAAACAGCAGGCATGCGCGGTCTTTCAATTGAGATTCGACTGATGCCAGGGCAATATTCCAATTGAACGAAAGCCGGTTGCCAGAAGGTCTACGTGGATTCTGGAAACGTGAGAACAGACAAACGCGGAGGCATCTGCTTTCGCGTGGACGACAACAAGCCGATACGGCAATGGATCGAGTTCGCGGAGGTTTTCAACCGGTACGGGTTCAAGTTCTGCGCCGCGTTGTGCCCGGGGAGAATGGCCGGAGACGAGGACTATACGAGGCTGGTCAGGTCGTTGCAGGACCGGGGGCACGAAATCATGGACCACACGCCCCTTCACAGCGTGGACAAGCTCCCGCTCCCTCAAGGCGCCGACGCCGATGCCTGGCGCGCGACGCCGGGCGTCGACCACGTGGATGCAAATCACGTCTACCTGACGCCTGAAGCGATCGACCCTTCGTTGCTGCCGGAATATCGCGCGGATATTTCGGGCAATCTGATGAGAAGCCGGACGCCTGGCGTCCTGAACGACCCGAACCAGACGAGATTCATCGCCGTCTACGTTCCCCATATAGACAGTGTGTTTCGGTTCAGACAGATCGAACGATCGGGCGACGTCGTATTGGCGCTGCGCAGTTTCTGGGACGAAGACAACGTCGATCTGGGCGAATTACGGGACGTGGTCTTCTACAAGCTGAGCAAGGCGGACGTCCGGATGACGCTGGACGCGCGCAGGCTTCTGGCCGAGTCGTCGCTCGAATTGTTTGACGAGATTGGCCTTGATCGTCCCGTGACGTGGATACAGCCCGGCTCCGGAGGGTGCTCCGACTTCTGGCGTGGAGACGTCAAAGCGTGTTTCGGAGATCTTGTACGGATACGTCGCCGCCGCGACCTACCCCGACCGGTCTCTGAAGTGCTTCAACGAGGATGATCCCAATGGGGACAAGCGTTTCGGTATGCAGTGGGGCGACTTCGATGACGAGGCGCGGGACCTGGATTGGAACCTGAAACGAATCGCGGACGGGATCGCCGGGCACCGCGTGCTCATCGGCCACAGCCACTTCTGGGAGCACGTCATGCCGGACGGCTGGGGCGGCTATCTCGAGCGGGTCGACCGGATGCTGTCCTGGTGCAGGGACAACCGTGTCCCGGTGAGGACGTATTCGGAGTGGGCGGACGATTCTCTATCGTACAACGACCGGATCCGCTTTAGTGAATGTGTTTCCCGAATTGAGTGTCGATCTGAATGCGGACGGCGTTCCGGACGGATACGACATGCTGCCGGCAGAAGTGGTCCGGAACGACGGAGGACCTGATGCCATCGGTGTTTTCCTGACTGTACGGAATGTCGGGACAATCTGCAGCGTTGATGGGTTGGGCGGTCTGGAAAGAGGCGCGAATACCTTTTCGGTCTGGACACGCGGACATCCTGGGGCCGGCATCGAGGCGACGTTTCGGTTCTTCGAGGTCGAAACGACGCAGAAACACGCGTTTTCAACAAAAACCCCGAATGGACCCAACAACACGCCACGGTCACAGTGCCGGCCGGAGCATCTCTGGTGAATGTCACGATCGAGTGCACGCGTACTGGTGGCAGCGCTATAGAGATTGGCGGAATGCGTTTGAACGCGTGCAACTGAGGAACCGGAACGCCGGGGAATTCCCGCATGCGTCCCCGATCCCCCTATCTGGCGGACGTATCCCAACCATTTCTTCCACCGAAAAGGAACGATCGATGTCCGAAACAGCCGAAGACTATGACCTTCTGATTTCAGCCGAGCGTGTATTCTGCGCCGACACCGGTCGGGACGGCCCGGGCGCCGTCGCCGTAAGGGGCGACCGGATTGTCGCAGCCGGTCCCGACGTCAAAGGAACCGCGGGTCTGAATCTCGACTACCCCGACGCCCTGCTTCTGCCGGGCCTGGTTGACATGCACGCCCATCCGGCACGGGGCGGTTCCCGGTTCGGCGTGGATCCCGATACGCATTTTCTTCCACACGGGGTCACCACGTGTTTGTCGCAAGGCGATGCCGGCGCTCTCAACTGGCCTGCCTATCGCGAGGAGGTCATCCAGGGTTGCCGCACGCGGGTGCGGCTCGCGCTTCACCTGTCGAAATCCGGTGAGTCGCCGCCCGATCACTGTTTCGAGCGCCTCGAGAACGCGGACGTCGATCTCTGCGTAGATACGATCGCTGAAGCGGGCGAGGACATCTGGGGCATCGCCTTCAACACGGTACTCGAGCCACGCCTCGCCCACGACCCCCGGGAGATCATGCGCCGTGGCGTCGAAGCGGCCGAACGCAGCGGGCGCCCGATCCTCTACGGGCCCCGTTTCAACGTCGACTTTCCGCTCGGAGAACAACTGTCGCTCCTGCGCGCGGGAGACCTCTTCACGTACACGTTCAGCCCCCGTCCGGACAACATCATCGCCGGCGGAGAGGTGCGGCGCGCGGTCCGTGACGCCCGCGACCGGGGCGTCCTTTTCGACGGCTGCCACGGGATGCAGTCCTTCAGCTTTCCGCACGCGGAACAGGCCATCGCCGAGGGATTCTACCCCGATACGATTTCCACCGACCAGTACAATGCGCACGTGGGCGCCGACCCGCCCCACCACCTGCCCAGGACGATGTCCAAGTATGTCGCCGCGGGCATGCCCGAAGCGGAAGTGTTCGCGCGGGCGACGGCCAGGCCCGCCGAGTTACTGGGGCTGACGGGCGAGGTGGGCACACTGGCGCCCGGCGCGTGCGCCGATATCGCGGTTTTGCGGTGGAACCCCGACGGACGCCTTTCCGACGTCCTCGGCGTCGAACGTTCCGGCGGCTCGTGGGAACCGCTGGCCACTGTGAAATCAGGCGAACTTGTGGATCAGGACTGCCCGAATTGATTCGAAATCAGTCGACGGCAATATCAGCCGGCGAACAGCGTGATTCCCATGGTAAACGATCTTTCGACACACCTTACTTTGACGTCCGGATTTACCGCAGGCGTCAGATCCGGACACCGTCTCCGTCGACAGGCAGGAGACAATATGCCCGGTCCACAATTGCCGCCTGCAAAACCCTTTCGAACGGAGGAGAACCGCTTTGAGTCAGGAAGTGATCATGGTTGTCGGATTTTTGCTTGGCGCCTATTCCATTGTTGGAAACGACGCAATCCAGACACTCGGGACCTTTCTCAGTTCCAATGCCAGACGCCCCTGGTGGGTACTCTGGATCTTTGCATGCAGTATTCTGATCGTCGTCCTCGTCTACGGGTGGTGGATGCACGACGACGTCTCCTACGGCAGGCTGGAGAAGATCCCCGAACCCGAACAGTGGACCTGGATTTACTGCGTTCCTCCGTTCGTCCTGCTCCTTCTGACACGTTGGGGCATTCCCGTAAGCACCACGTTTCTCACCCTGACGATCTTTGCGCCGAAGGCGCTGCCGGCCATGCTGGTCAAATCGCTCGCCGGGTATGCAACGGCCTTCATCGCGGCAATTCTGATCTACCGATGGGTCACCGGGACAATCGAATCCCGCTTCCACAAAACAGAGGGACCCACGACCGGCTGGTGGGTGGTGGCGCAGTGGTGTTCCACCGGCTTCCTGTGGAGCCAATGGCTGATACAGGACCTGGCCAATATCTTCGTTTTCCTTCCACGCAGCCTGACCGCGGAATGGTTCTTTCTTTCGCTGGTGGTCATGCTGGCCCTGCATGCCATTATCTTCTACAACCACGGCGGCGCCATCCAGAAGGTGGTGCTCACCAAGACCAATACCACCGACATCCGGTCAGCGACTTTTGTCGACCTGATTTACGGCATCGTGCTTTTGCTGTTTAAAGAGGTCAGCAAGCTGCCGATGAGCACGACCTGGGTCTTCGTCGGCCTCCTGGCCGGACGCGAAATCGCGGTCGCCTGGAATCAGCGCCACCGCAGCCGCAGGGAAGTGACGCGGCTTGTCGCAACGGACTTCGTCAAAATTACCGGCGGGCTGCTCGTCAGCATCGCCCTCGCCTACCTCCTGCCCGAATTGCAGGCGCTAATTGGCTGACAGGCGGCAAGGCGATACGGACACGGATATTAGAGAGATCCCGGATCACGACATCGAAAGATAACGGGTTCCTGATCGACAACGCGGTTCATTTACCCATTTTTATCAAGATAAATCTTGACAGCCGGACTTCGAAGGCCCATTTTTGAATAAAAACGGAGTCGTTCGGTTATGAATATGCCAAGAGAGAAATTCTCCAGCCAGGTTGCCCCCGAGCTGTTGGGCACCATGCGGGAGATTGCCCGCATGGAGGGTCGTCACTTTCAGGTAGTGCTGGAAGAGGCCATGCGGGAATACATCGATAACCGCACCCGGGAGAAGCCGCGCGCTGAGATCATGGCCCACTTTCAGGCCAGCGTGGAAAGACATCGCCGTCTGGGTGAAATGCTGGCCAGATGACCCACGACTTCCCCACCATACAGGAAGTCCTGGTCATGCACGACGCCCTGATCAGCACGTTTGGCGGGGCACCTGGAATACGTGATGAAGGCGCGCTCGCGTCGGCGCTCATGCGTCCGCAGCTTGGATACTACGACGGTCTGATCGACCAGGCCGCCGCCCTCATGGAGAGCCTCGCCAACAACCATCCTTTTGTGGACGGCAACAAACGGGCGGCCTTTTTTGTCACCGACACCTTCCTGCGTCTGAACGGCCACTTTATCGACTGTGACGACGATGAGGCATACGCGTTTATCGTAGGGAACCTGGAAGCCGGGTCATTCCGGTTCGCCGGGTTGAAGGCGTGGCTTCAGGATAAGGTCGCAGCGCTGCCGGGTGTTAGATAGCTATCGAAGACACCACGCGATTTCACTGCCTGCCTGTTCCATGCGGGAATCGGGCGAAAATCGGCAGGTACCAGGGAACGCCCCATTTTCCCGGTAAACCGTCAGGGAGAATCCGGATGCAATACCAGACGACGCGGACCGACGCGCAGATCGAGGCCGCCTTTCAGGAGGCCGCCGAACAGTACGCCGCCTTCGGCGTGAACACGCACGAAGCCGTGGAAAAGGCAGCCGATGTGCCCATATCGCTTCACTGCTGGCAGGCCGACGACGTGGCGGGGTTCGAGACGAAGGACGAAGCCGTGGAGGGCGGCGGCATCATGGCCACCGGGAACTATCCGGGCCGGGCCCGAAACGGGGATGAGCTGCGGGCCGATCTGAAACAGGCGATCGACCTGTTGCCGGGGAGGCACCGCGCGAACGTCCACGCTTCCTACGGCGACACGGGCGGTAAAATCGTGGACCGCGACAGGCTCGAACCCGAACACTTCGCCGGCTGGATAACGTGGGCGAAGGAAAACGGGGTCGGGCTGGACTTCAACCCCACGTATTTCGCCCATCCGAAGGCGAATGACGGGTACACCCTGGCCCATCCGGAGGTGGAAGTCCGGGAATTCTGGATTCGCCACGGCGTGGCTAGCCGGTGGATCGCGGAAGCGATGGGGCTTGCGCTGGACGACGTGTGCGTGAACAACCACTGGATTCCCGACGGCGCCAAGGACCATCCGGCGGACCGAATCGGACCCCGTGAACGCCTCGTGGAATCCCTGGACGCCGTCCTGGATCCCTCGCTGGGCATCGGACCGGCCTGCGTGGACGCCGTCGAGGGCAAGCTCTTCGGCCTGGGCGTGGAAGACTACACAGCGGGCTCAAACGACTTCTACGCGAACTACGCCCTGTCTCGGGGCGCGGTTCTCTGCCTGGACATGGGCCACTTCCACCCCACGGAATCCATCGCGGACAAGATTTCCTCGCACCTTCCCTTCCACGAAAGGCTGCTCATCCACACGAGCCGGCCCATCCGCTGGGATTCGGACCACGTCGTTCTGTTCGGGGACGATGTACGCAACGTCTTTCTCGAGATTGTCCGCTGCAACGCCCTGGACCGCGTGTACGTGGCCCTGGACTTCTTTGACGCCAGCATCAACCGCATTGGCGCCTACGTCATCGGCGCCCGCGCGACGCGGAAAGCCATCCTCTACGCGCTGCTCGATCCCACGCGGCAACTGAAGGAACTGGAACGGGAGGGCAAACTGGCGCAGAAGCTGGCCCTGATGGAAGACATGAAAACCATGCCCTTTTCCGCCGTATGGGACATGGCCTGTCTGAAAACCGGCGTCCCCCCCGGCGTCGCCTGGATTCCGGAAATGGAAGCGTACGAGAAGGAAGTGCTGTCAAACCGGACATAAAGAAACGCGGAACGGGGTAGAAGAATCCACCCGCTTCCGCGGTCCGTATCTGCTGCCAAGCTTCTACCCGCCCGCCGAATATACTCCGATATCCCGCTAGAATGCGAAAGATAGGTGGAGTTAGCGGAACCCGTCGGAAGTCCCTTTCCCAAGTCTACGCACTTCCTCCAATTTCATTTGGCTGCCATCGATGCTGCACGCGGAATTTTTCGAATTCCTCGCAATGATGGGGATTCGCAAAGTCAATGATGCCAACCACAGTGTGGTACGAGGGTATCGCTAACGGTTCTAGCAATTGCACGTGTACGATCAAGAGTCCTACCAATCCCATACCATATTGCGCTGTTCGTACTTCAATTTGAAAGCTGGTCTTTACTTCGATTGTTCCAGAAAGAGTTCCTTTGTGCGGAGACTTGGATCCTCCGACGATGGACAGAACGTCTTCGGATTTCCCAAGAATCACATCAGTAACAAGAGGCATGAACAACCTTCCTCCGAGTTCTGCAACTGCATAGCTATATGCAATCTTCGCGATCCATCGAGCAAATCGGTATGGCTCAGCCACGAATGTATGCGTACGGTCCCACTCTTCATGCCTCTTCTGCATCGCCATTTCGTCTGTGTGACTTGCAAGCATGGATACTGTAAAGTCGTTTTCGCGAGCCTGACCTCCTGAAAGTAAACGTGCATCCCGGAATTGATATAAAGGAACAGGCGTTGCGTGTTCGCGGATGGGAATGCGCATTTTCGATCCGTCGGGCCGACGTAACTCGGATGTAGAACGTCGACCTTTCTTGTTTCGCGTCGGAAAATTGTGTTTAATCCGGAAATCTCCCCATTCACTCTGTAAGATTGGCCCTTCGACCTGACGATTTATTATCTTCTCGCAATCTCTACAACTTGATTTAGGCAGGATTAGTCGGCCACCGAGCGCAAGCGGGACAATGTGCTCGTCACCAAGAGGTCCTTCGTTTGTACCGCAGTAGATGCACCTCTCTACAGGGGCATACCTCTTGTTCATCGCAGTCCCGTGAGCGATCTGATTACATATACGATTTTCATCTATCTCTCCCTACCGTACTACTTAAGATAACATCCAGAGCGGTGTGATGTCGAATCAACCGGCTTTCAAGCACTCCGGCATCGCGGGGTTGAAAGCCGTCGGGCACCGAGGGTTAGACCGTAACGGTGTAGTGGTTCACCACTACCGAAGTCGACTTCGACTCACCATCCCGCTCAAGTTCGTCTAGATACAACCTGATAGCTTCGGCAACCAGGTCGCGCACTTGCTCCTCCGTCTCACCCGCAACGCCAATCCCCGGAAGTTCCGGTACATACGCCCCGTACGACCCGTGGCCGTAATTCTCTACAATGACAAGATACTCAGTCTGTGCCATCTTAATCCTCCATGTCGTTCTCTTTCAATCCGGCCTGTTTGAGTACCTGGCTCAGCGTACCGGCCTTGATATCCGCGTTGGGGTTCCCAGCAACCACGACGATGCCACGCTTTGTCGAATGTCGCAACACCCGGTGGCTCCCGCGGCGGCGCACCTCGTACCATCCGTCCTTGCGCAATTCTCTCAATAGTTCCCGAATCTTCATGCAGTATTTACACGGCAGTCGGTTCGAATCCGAATTACATTGCCTGTGGACTGTGTGTGCGAGATTGTCTCCGGTATCTTCTGTCCGAATCAAGCCATTAAACGGACACACAGCGTGACCTACGTTACCTCTCTACCGGATTGTACGCAAGTCCGAACACCTTGTTAGTCATCCAGCGCTTAAAGCCAGGATTGTCCATGAAATTCTTGAATAGCTGGGTGTCGTCCTTCATCATGGCGGTCATCACGCGCAGCAGCGCCTTGTCGTGTTCGATCCGTGCATTCTGCCGGTCGGAGTTTACCCGGGCGTTTTGGAACGCGGTGTCAGCGGCGACGCGGGCGGGAATTGTCTCGACGATGAGTTGCTGTACACGGTCTTCATCTGCCCATTTAATATGCCCATAGTTATCGTTGAATTCCCGAATGATGTTGGAAAGTCGATCCAATTCCAGCTCCGGTTGATGCCCTCCCCCTGAACCCGGTACCGGATCGATCTCGGCATCTTCGTCCTCCAACAGGATCCGTTGCATCGCCCGCTTCTCCACCCGATAACTGTCCAGATCGATCGCGTCCAGGATTCCCTTGGAGAGGTCCTCTTCCTCGGGCGCCGGCAACTTCGGCACCAGGAAGTTCAGGAAAATCGAACGTTTTTCCCATTCGGCAACGTTATACGGAAGCACGGACGAAAGAAAGGCGTACGTACGCACGAATGCTTTGGCGTTGCCCTTGAATGCAACCTGGCCGTCTTCGTCAAGGTCGTGTCGATAGACCGCGACACAAGCGTCCAGAATAGGATCCAGCCGGTCGCGTTCCACCCCTTCCAGATAGAGCCGCACAAACTCGTCGACCTGCGTTTCAGAATAGACCTGGGGTCCGTCCAGTTCGCCTGCAGGTCGTGCAGCTTGTTCGGGTCGGTCTCATCGGCCAGAATCGTCGTCCGGTAGAAGTCAGAAAACGCGTCTTGAATCGTATCGGTGTCGTTGAGAAAGTCGAAAACGAACACGTCGTGCTTCTTCGGGTGGGCCCGGTTGAGGCGAGACAGCGTCTGCACGGCCTTGATGCCGGACAGCGTCTTGTCTACGTACATGGTGTGCAGCAGGGGCTCATCGTAGCCGGTCTGAAATTTGTCCGCGCACACCAGGAACCGGTACGGATCCTCCTGAAATCGCCTGGCGATCTGGGCCGAAGGCAGGCCGTTCAGCGACGCCTCGCTTACCCTGCCGCCGCCGAAGTCGTGTTCGCCGGAGAACGCGACCAGCGCCTCAAATTGGCTCTTGCGCTCCTTGAGATAGTCGCGGATGGCGTGATAGTACTGAATCGCGCGCTCGATGCCGTTCGTGACCACCATCGCCCGCGCCGCGCCGCCGATCTTGCCCTGCTTCAGCACCTGGTCGTGGAAGTGGTCGACCATGATCTCGGCCTTCAGGCGGATCGCGTGATCGCTGCCCTCCACGAAGCGGCGCAGCTTCTTCTGCGCCTTTCGAGCGTCGAACTCGGGGTCGTCTTCAACCGTCTTGGCAAGCTTGTAGTAGCTCGCCACAGGCGTATAGTGCGACAGTACGTCCAGGATGAATCCTTCCTGGATCGCCTGCTTCATGGTGTAGCTGTGGAAGGCGCGATGCCTCACCGAACCGTCCGGCTGCGGTTCCGGAGCGCCGAAGATCTCGAGCGTCTTGTTCTTCGGCGTGGCGGTAAACGCGAAGTAGCTGGCGTTGGGCAGGAGCTTGCGCGACTCCATCAGGCGGTTGATCCGGTCCTCGAAGGTATCCTGATCGTCCTCTTCGCCTGCCTCCGACAGCGCCTGAGCCATCGCCGCGCTGGTACGACCCCCCTGGCTCGAGTGGGCTTCGTCGATGATGATGGCGAAGCGCTTCCCCTGCTGTTCATTGCCGATCTCGTCCAGAATGAACGGAAACTTCTGGACCGTGGAAATGATGATCTTCTTCCCGCTTTCGATGAACTCACGAAGATCGCCCGAGCGGTCGGCGTGTCCGACCGTTGCCGCCACCTGGGCGTATTGCTTGATCGTGTCGCGGATCTGACGGTCCAGGATGACCCTGTCGGTGACGACGATGATCGAGTCGAAGACCGGAGCGTCGTCCTTCTCCAGTCCGATCAACTGGTGCGCGAGCCAGGCGATGGAGTTGCTCTTGCCGCTGCCGGCGGAGTGCTGGATCAGGTAGCGCTGACCGGCGCCGCGGTCGCCCGCGTCGGCCAGCAGGCGGCGCACCACGTCGAGTTGATGGTAGCGCGGCCAGATCTGAGTCTTTCGCTGCCTTCCGCTCTTTTCGTCCTTCGACGCCACCACCTGCGCGTAATTCTCGAGGATGTTGGTGAGACTCTCCCGGGTGAGGACTTCGCGCCAGAGATAGGCGATTGAAAGACCGTCCGGATTGGGCGGGTTGCCCGCCCCGTCGTTCCAGCCGCGGTTGAAGGGAAGGAACCAGGACGCCTTCCCCTTCAGGTGCGTACAAAAACGCACCTCGCGTTCGTCCAACGCGAAGTGCGCGATGCACCGCCCGAACTCGAACAGCTTTTCACGCGGGTTGCGGTCCTTTTTGTACTGCCAGACCGCATCGTCCACCGTCTGTTTGGTGAGACTGTTCTTCAACTCGAACGTGAACACCGGCAGCCCGTTGATGAACAGCCCGATGTCCAGCGCCCGCTGCGCATCGTCCCGGCTGTAGCGAAGCTGTCGCGTAACGGTAAACCGGTTCAGTTCGAACAATTCCTGTGCCTGCGGATTGCCGGCCGACGGCGTGCCGTAGAACAGGTCCAGATTCAACGCTCCGTGCTTGATCCCGTTGCGCAGCACGTCGATGGTGCCGCGCTTGCTGATTTCGCCCTGGAGACGGGTCAGGAATGCGCGCCGCACGGGACCGTCTTCAGAAAGCGGCAACGCCTCGGCGGCCTCCGGCTGGGTGGCGTGCAGGAATGCCGACAGCTGCGCCAGATCGACGCAGAACTCACGGTCATAGTCGTGGTGATTGCCGCAGCTCCAGCCGACACCGCCGTAACCGGCGGGCGGTTCTCCCACGGTGCCTGAAACAGGCGGCTCGCAACCCTGGCCTGTCAGGGCGGCGCAAATCAGGCGTTCAAGCCCGCTCTCGGTGGTGTCTGTGTTCACTGCGGAGCCTGTTGGTGCGTGAACGGATTGATGACCCGGAGGCCGTCGTAGTCCTGTTCTGTGCTCAAATCCTCGGAGTACACGGCATCGCAGCCCAAGGCACGGGCTGCGGCGAGAATTGCGCCATCCCAGTAGGAAAGGCGAAATCGTCGGCTAATGGCAATGGCATTGAGAAATACGTCCGTCGACATGGTCTGAATCCGAAAAAGCAGAATCGGCTCCAGGAATTGCAATGCTTTATTGCCAGAAAGACTGCCGATTCGAGTCGGCCGGGTGGCCTGGTGGTAGAACTCCTGCAGCACCTGAACGGACGCAGCGAGGTCGGGTTCCGTCAGGACTTCCGCCGCCCGCGCCCGCTTGTCGGCCTCCTCCGGGATCTCGCTGACAGCATACAGCAGAATGTTGGTATCTACGAATCGCATGGTGAGGATCCGAGTGCTTCGGAGATACTGCGCTGCCGCTCCCGCTCGGCGACAGCTTCGGCCCTTGCCGCGTTGCGATCGTACAACGCCTCCCTGGGAAGGTTGTCGGACATCCGCAACCCGATGCCCTGTCTATCGAAGTCCGCGAGCACTTCCCGCAGCAGCCTGCACCGACGCTGATAGATGGTTTCGACAGACCCGGAACCGGATTCGCCATCCGTGTCCGGGTTCTCTGCCAGACTCTTCAGAAAGTCTCGCACGAGGGACGATACCGACGTGTCCAATTCTGCCGCACGGATGCGCGCGAGCCGATGTGTCTCTTCGTCGACGGATACGGTGATATTTCTCATAGTCACAACCTCACAGTTTCTGTGTAACACAGTATGGTCATCAACCGGCCCACGGACAAGACCTGCGGCAGGACGGGTTACCATCGTTGACCTGGTAAAGGCGCCTGCGAAACCTGTCCCCTACAATCGGACCCCGGAGGCGATTGCAGCGATGGCCGACCAGGGTCGTTCATACAGGACGCTCCAGCCCTTTCTTGCTGGCGTCGTTGATCCGCGCTATGTTTCGCCTATCGCCGGGATGTGGACTTCCCGGACTTCGCCGGGCTGGATTTCGTCCAATGCAACGCGGATGGCTTCCGTTCTCTGCGAGATGCGCGGCCAAGCGGTTTGCATCAAGACAACCACGGCCACCTGTCTGTCTGGCATGTTCTGCTGATATTGGATGCTTTGGTCGGTCGTGATCAAGACATCGAAGCCGAATTCTTCAGCACGGTCCAGCAAGTCTCCGTTGGCCAAACCGTCCCATCCGCGTTCCCTGGCCTCTTCGACGACATGGCCAAAGAGCCGGACGCGCAACTGCCTGGGTGTCCCGTTATCGAACAGGATGCGCATGAACCACCCTTGTACGGAGCTCCTGTGCCACATGCTCCAGCACTGCCTTCACCTCCGATTCATCCACACCTCCGAACCACTCGATGAAGTCGTGGATGGTCGCGCCCGCCGCAAGGTTCTCAAAGAGGACGTACAGCGGCAGCCGGGTTCCTTTGAACACCCAGGCCCCGCTCACCTTCCCAGGCACGCTCTCCACGACCGGGCATTTCGACCAGTCAATCATATTCTCACCTCCGCTGCAACTGTGCGCTCTTCTGCAGGTCCTTCAACGTCCGTCAGGTGTCTGCGATCAAACCGTAAACGTGTTGTGGTTCACCACAACTGAATCGGCCGCCATTGGTAGTGATTTTCTCAATCACCGCGTGCTACATCCCGCGACGACGTTCGGCTGCGGACTCAACGTCCTGCCTTGCGGCCGCTGTTCCGCCGACGCGGTCGGCAGCCAGGTTCTTCAGGAAGTCTCGCACGAGTGCCGATACCGACGTGTCCAACTCTGCCGCACGGATACGGGCGAGCCGATGGGTCTCTTCGTCGACGGAAACGGTAATATTTCTCATAGTCACATCCTCACAGTTTCTGTGTTACACAATATAAACATTTGCCGGGCGATGGGCAACACTTGTGGCGGCGAGGGACTAAAATGAGTCTTGTTGAAGTTTTCAACGGTGGACTTTCAATTGGGCGTTAACGCGGGTGGTTCCTGCGGAATGTGTACCGAATTGTTTCGACTCAAGTCCAATTCCGGTTGTGTCGGCGGCCACAGTTATCAAGTACCCGTCAAGTACGACTTGATCAACATAATTTATTGATAATAATTATCATATATGGGTATTTCATGCTCGATTCGGTTGCCTGAACAACATCGTCATCAAGTACCAGTATCGGATCACTCCGTCGCCCACCAAGGCACATAACGCATCAGTCTTGGAGTTGCTGTTGGGTCACCAGGTGCAATTGCACGCTCTTGAACGGCCTCCCCGATCAATTGAGCGGCCGGGCAGGTGCTCAGGACCTTCATACGGTCAAGTCCGTTTTGATTTTATACTCTTCAGCCGATTCCTCTGCGTCACCCGAGAGGTCTTCTTCAGGTAGTTCAGCCGCCGCATCGCGTACATCGAGCTTGCCGGTGACGACATCGGCGATCAGGCGGGTGCGGTATTCGCGTAAGTGATCGATTTCACGGTTCGTTTTCACAATCGCAGAATTAACGACCGACGACCACTCGGTTACACCTTGGACGATTGCCTCCTGTTCAGACTGAGGAGGAAGTGGAATCTTCAGACGACCGTAACGGGTTGGATTGAGATTCGACTGATGTAGACTGGGAATTGCTGCTCTTCGTGCGACAGACACGAAGCCTACATCGTTCAAGAGCAGATTTAGGTATTCTGGACTGTTTTCAGGGCCGGTTCGCATTCGCACGAGATACGAAGCGAAAGTTATTGGTCTCCCTTGGGAACGAAACAGACCGACTTTGGCTACCAGATCAGGGCTATTTGTGCGGTTAAAGAGTAGATCCTTGTCCTGCAGTAGCAGGGTCGGATCAACAGAGGTGACTCCGCCGTACGTTGGTACCGTTACCGTTCCGTCACGAACGTTCCCCATTGTGAGCAGGCCAATAGTGCCGTCATCGGATCCCGAATCTGAGATTCCGTACTCCATAGAGCCAAAAGCCCTCTTCAGAGGAAGTACCGCCCAATGCACCGGCACCTCCACCAGCCACTCCACACCTGAGTCCTTATAGGCCGGGTAGGGCTGGCCGGTTCGGACGTCGATCTGGCCCGTGACGGCGTGGTGGATAATAGCCTGCTTTTGCTCCTCCAGCAGCGCAATCTGCTTCTGCTTCGCACGGATGTAGCGCCGGATACGTCGGTCGGCGTGGTCGAGGAAGCGGACGATGGCGTTTTGTTCGAGGAGGGGTGGGAGCGGGATACGAACGGACTGGATCCCAGCGTGAGTAAGGCCGTACCTTGTTACGCCATTCGCCCGCACGTGAAACTGATACGCAACCGGCTTACTCTGCAACGTCAGAGCCAGGTACGGCCCTATCGCCTCCTTGAAAGGCCGGAGCAAAGCCAAATGGTAGCCAGAAATAAGGTTCATGGCTGGCTCCGTTACCAGGGCGGGAACCCCAATATCGTCCCAAGTCTCTGAGTCCTTGGTAATGAGGACATCACCTTTCTTCAGATGGAATTTCTCGATTTCACCCTGCGAAGCCGTTGCATTCATGAATGGCATGGCCGAAGTGATACGGTCGTTCTTGTACACATCGGCGTAATTGCAGAGCCGAATGGGAATTTCACCCTCCTTAGTGTGCTTATCCACGTTACTGACACGCAACTCAGCGACGGTGCGGAGTCGCCTAATTTCCCAATGCGCCGGCACATCGCCGATCCATTCGACACTCGGAGGATTGTAGGCAGGATATGGGTTAATGGGATTGGGCACAATGGGCCTGAGTTATCATCGTGACGAATTGGATGTAAGGAAAGGATGAACTGCTATAAAATACGGTACTTGCGGCACGACTCTGAAGTGCTTCCGAGAGATCTGATCCTACCCTCGTCTGGACTAATGGCAAGGATCTTATCATTGTACGTAATCTCGCCAACGTATCTATCCCCCAAACGAACTGATCCGAGGACCTTAAGCACCTGGCGATCCCGCGTGGGTATTTTTCCTGAACAAGATTCGTCTAAAGCTCGATCTGGATCAATAAGGAATAGCCCAACACTTCCAAATACGCCACTACCTCCACCACAATCGTAGCACTCCACCATTTCAACTCCGGTTGGCGAAGTCGCAATGTGTGCGTATTTGAAAAACCCTCTCCGGGCACTCTCAGGTTCGTTCCACTTCACCCACTTTCTGCCATCGCGATCATCTATCTCGAAGTCACCATGGAACCGATTGCTCGTGTTGGCCGATTCAAGATCCACTCCAACAATCGTCTCTGATGTATCGGAAATCCATCCTAACAACTCACGAACAATCAGAGGATGGACAAACTCGTCACAGGCAAATGAATATCGATCAGTTTCAAGAGAATCTGGCATTGGATTTCTTGTGGATCCAATAACACAATTCTCGGATATATCGTACCAGCGATCTCGCATCTCTCGAATCCGAGAACGCTTTTCCGGGTTACCTCCAAAATCACCGTGACAGCCGGGGCATAGTGGTGCCGCGTTATCCTCCGTATCCGGCCCGCCTGCTGCTTCTGGGATGATATGATGGATTTCCAAACTGACAGATATCTTCTGGCATATACAGCAGTGGAAAAGTGCCTGTTCACGGACCCTTCTCTTGAGTGGTTCTGGAAAAGGCATTCCGGCACCTACAAAGAGGGGGCTATACTAAACCGGGTGAAGCTGATTTCGTGGTTGAGCTCGACGCTGGTCGTCCGAAATCAAGCGTCAGCGCCCAACGCAAGGTACAAGGCAATCGTGCGGTGGGCGACAAACAGGTCTGAATTGGCCAAGATTTCGATGGGTTCTACAGGTATTCAACATGCCCAACCATCTCTTCCGCTTCCAGAACCTGATGGATCAACATCAAGCCACGAATTATCTCACCAACCGTATTTTCTTGAGACGTGTAGACAATTCCTCTGTGGTCATGTACAATTACTGCAAGACGAAGAAAGTCATCATCCTGCGTGAAGATGACGCGTTCTGTTTCCCCGGCAATTCCGAGAATTACTTCGTCAGACGCTCCACGACTACCCGCTTCGGCAACAGTCAGTACGTCCACACCTCTACGTCGCAGCCCCATTACAACTGCTCTGGAAACATTCTCATCGGTCAAAAACTTAATCGTTGCCATGTTGGGTCGGGTCTTGAATCTTCTGGGAAATCTTCGAAGAGAACTTCTGACGTAAGGATTCTACAAATGCACGACTCTCCTCAAGAGATTGGTCAATCTCATTCTGATGATCGAAATAGTAAGCCAGTGCTGCGTACACATCCGCAAGAGTAATATCGTAATCACTGGCGATTTCGTCAGCGCTCTTGCCCAGGCGCTCGTGCCAGATGACGATATTCTCCACGGCAATTCGACGACCGGCAATGCGCGGTTTGCCGCCTGAAATGCCCGGTGTGATCTCAATATGTTGATTCAGGGTTTCCGCTGTCATTTCCATTTCCTCCCGAATTCGGCGCCCGTCTCGGGGCAGTTTCATACCGCGATGGCCTCGACTCTGACGAGATGCAGCCTGATCACTCGTGGCATGTTCTCGTCGTCAAAATGACAGCGCACCGCATTTCGCACCATCGCCTTCAGGTCGTTCCAGTCTTCTCCCTGCGTGAAGATGCTGTGGCCGAGCGCTCTGGCGTCGTATCCGCCTTCAATCGCTTCAGTTACCTCGAAGATGATCCCGCTCCGTCTCATCTGTATATCCTCCAGGTGTCTTGGCCATTCTTAGCGTCAGGATTCTCCGGGTCTTCAGACCATCCGGCCGGGTGATCCACGATGTATTGCCGAATCCAATCTGGCGTTGACGCGTCTGGTTGCGGCGGATTTGTACGAACCAATGTGCAAACCCTGTTTCTCGCCGGCTACTCGACCGGGCAAAGATCGGGGTTCACCCTCGTTTGTCTTTGTCCAATTCGCGCAAAGGCGCCGCCAGTCGTTCCAGAACAGGGTCTTCATAGCGATACGAGCGAAAGTACTGGATTCGCTCTTTATTGCTCATGCCGGCTGTTTCCTCGGCAATCGTCGCACGGACGTCACGCACAAAGCGGATGCAATCGAATCTCTTGCCAGCGGCTTCATCGGTCATAGCGGAATCTCACGCTTGGTCCATACGCTGCTGCAAGCCTTCGTTCCCTTCCCGGTCTACATCATTAATGGCCCTCGGCGCCGGATCGTCCGCCGTCGCTTGCCCCATCGTCCTGCCAGGGTCGCACAACCCGGGACTTCGGAATGCGAGCGAAGTAGGGATCCTTACGGACAGCCGCGTTGAGCCGCCGACGCCGCTCTTCCGGGGACATTCCCGCCAGTTCCGCGTTGATCCTCTCCCGGACCTCGCGCGTCCACTTTACGCAGTCGAAAGCCTTTGCGTTGCTCTTATTCTTCATTACTGCTGTCCAGGAAACGTGGGATACTCAGGGATAAGGTCGGATAACGGAAACCAGGTTGCCCTCGGCCGGTGTTTGTCGCAACGCATGTCATTCTGAGCAGAGTCGAAGCAATTTTCGCCTCTTCCGACCCGCGCGGCAGGCGGACGTGCTGCCTCTCAGGTATCGACACCTGAAAACCCTCGAGGATGATGCGATGCTGCAGTAGATCCTTCGTCGGCCTGGGGTCGGCACCCTTCGACAAGCTCAGGGCAGCGCCTTCGACATTTTGACTATCCTTCGGCAGGCTCAGGACAAAGGCTCATGGACCGCACGCTCAGGGCAAGTCCTCTGGATGACAGCGGGAAGCCACGTGCCTGGCAATCGTAAAACAGGTCATGCTGAGCGGGCTGGCCTCCTCAGGATGAAGCGTCGCGGTAGCGATATGCAGAGCATCGCCGGCCAATGCGCTTCAGTTTGCCTTCGATTCAGCCGTCAGGATTGTCTGTTGCCCTGTCCTCATTCGATTTGCGTATTCGCGCGGCCATTGCTTCCAGCACGGGGTCGGAATACCGCTTCGAATTGAACCACTCTATCCGTTCGTCAGCAGTCATATCGGCGGTTTCGGCGGTAATGCGGGCGCGGGCCTGGCGCATGAATTCGACACAGTCGAATTTCTTTATTTTATGGGTGTCATCAGCCATGGAGGATCTCCTCCGGCGTGCGAATGTCAATAGCGGGGTATCCGTTTTGACGATTGACCTCGTTGTATGCCCTGAAGCGCCGGAATCCTTTTTTGCGGGAAAAGGCTTCAGGCTGGGGATCTTGGAGTCAACCAAAGAGAGTTTCTCGTACTTCGGTTTGGACAGACCACGAAACTTCACGACGTCGGCAATGATTCCGTCAAGCGTTTCAACTCGCAAGTCCCGAACCCTCGGTACGGTCACGCGGTGCCGGCTGCTCCTCAGGACATTGATCAGGGTTCACCCTCTTTCGTCTTCGTCCAATTCGCGCAAAGGCACGGCCAGTCGTTCCAGAACAGGGTCTTCATAGTGATACGAGCGAAAGTACTGGATTCGCTCTTTATTGCTCATGCCGGCCGTTTCTTCGGCAATCCTCGCACGGACCTCACGCACAAAACGGATGCAATCGAATCTCTCGGTTGCGGTATCATTTGTCATAGCTGATTGCCTCCGGGGATAGGACGTTCAACTCCGCGTACCCCATTTGCCGGTTGACTGAGTTATACAACCGGTTACGTCGCCAGTTCACCATGTGCCTGAAATTCCAGCTTGCCAGAACGTCGGCCTCGGCCAGGGTTGCAAGGGCGATATGCTCCGCGTCAGCGCGGTTCGCAAGGCCTAAAGCCCCGGAATCAATGTAAGCTTCCGCAAGACGTTCTGCCTCATCCGTGAGAAAGTGCATCTCTTTGTTTGCAGCGGGAATCTGATCGATCATCTGGCGCACGCTTTCCGGCGCCGCCGCCAGTTCCCTGAGAATGACATCGGAATAAACGAGGATAGCATCTCCGAGCTTGAACTTTTCGAACAACTCCATGGACGCCTCACGGACCTCATCATCATGGCACCCGCCGATCACCGAGGTATCCACGTAGATGCGCGGCTTGCCGTACACAGCCGGCGGTTCGCGCACCATCGGAAGATCGCCCAGCAACCCCTCAGTCTCTTTCTCCAGCGCCAGAATATCCGCCCCGATTTCCTCCAAAGTTCGCATGGGCTGGGGCTTGTAGAAGTATCGAGTGAAGCTGATTTCGTAGCCGACTTTTACGCTGTCCGCTTGATACCAGGCGTCAGCGGCGTAGGGAAGGACTTCCCGCCCCAGGAACGCTTCGATGCCGCCTTCTTCCTGCAGCGGAATCTGCTCGGTGTCGCGCAGGTCGGTGTCCGGTTCGTACTCGACCACGACGGGCCTGCCGTCGACAGTAGCCTGGAACCGGCCGCGCAGCGGGTCAGCTTCCGTGCCTCTCTTGTGGACCCTCTTGATGACGGGCGGCGCGGTTTCGCTTCGTTCACTGCTCTCCTTTAACTTCTTGATTTCAGAGGCCTTGTAGGCGCGGTTGGGGTCGATCCCATCGAGCCGAAGCGGCCGCTCGACCGTCACCTTCCAGTAGCCGAAGGCGGCGTTGTCGAAGATCTTGCTCTGTTCGGTTTCCTCGAAGGCCAGGAATGTGTCGCAGATGCGCCGGATGTCCTCCTCGCCGAGTTCACAGTTCTTCTTGCCCAGATTCTTGCGGAGCGGCCGGTACCACTCGGTGGCATCAATCAACTGCACCTTGCCCCGGCGATGTTCCGGTTTTCGGTTGGTGATCACCCACACGTAGGTCGCGATGCCGGTGTTGTAAAACATGTTGAGAGGCAGTGCGACGATCGCCTCCAGCCAGTCGTTCTCGATGATCCAGCGGCGGATGTTGCTCTCGCCCTGCCCGGCGTCACCCGTGAACAAAGAACTGCCGTTGTGCACCTCAGCGATGCGGCTGCCGCCCTCCTTCATCTTGGACAACTTGTTGGCGAGAAAGAGCATCTGCCCGTCGCTGGACCGGGTAACGAGCGAATACTCGGGATCGTCCGCGTGTTCGATCACGAACCGCGGGTCCCGCATTTCCTTCTTTCCGCCCATGCGTTCCAGGTCAGTCTTCCAGCTCTTCCCGTAAGGCGGATTGGAGAGCATGAAGTCGAACTCTCGGGACGGGAAGGCGTCGTTGGCCAGGGTGGAATGCTCCGGGCCGCCGACGATGTTGTCCGCCGCATCTCCTTCACCCTTCAGCAGAAGGTCGGCCTTGCAGATGGCGTAGGTCTCAGCATTGATTTCCTGTCCGTACAGGTGGGTGGAGACCTGCTTGTCGCGCTCGGCGGCGAGTTGCTGAAGGACCTCTTCGGCCACGGTCAACATGCCGCCTGTACCGCACGCGCCGTCGTAGATCAGGTAGGTGCTGGACGTAATCTCATCAGCGACGGGCAGGAAGACCAGCTTCGCCATCAACGTCACCGCATCGCGCGGGGTCCAGTGTTCGCCCGCCTCCTCGTTGTTCTCCTCGTTGAAGCGCCGGATCAGCTCCTCGAAGATCGTCCCCATGCCGTGGTTGTCGAGGCCGGAGTGCCTGACCGAACCATCGCCGTTGTGCACCGGGGCCGGGCTCAGGTTGATATCAGGTGACGTCAGCTTTTCGATCAGCGTCCCCAACGCGTCGGCCCTGGAAAGCCGGGAGACCTGGTTTCGGAACTCGAAGTTCTCGAGGATATCCTGGACGTTCAGGGAGAACCCGTCCAGCCAGGCCCTGAAGTCGGCCTCGAGTTGCTGGCGGTTCGCGCGGGCGCGCAGGTCGCGCAGGGTGAACCTGGAGGTATTGTAGAAGTCCTGTCCCGCTGCCTGCTTTAGCGGCTCCTCCTGGTCGACCAGACCGATTTTATCGAGATTTGCCTGCATGTCCAGGACCGCCTGCTTGCTGTCCTCCAGTACCGCGTCGAGTCTGCGCAGCACGGTCATCGGCAGGATCACGTCGCGGTACTTGCCTCGCACGTACAGGTCGCGCAGTACGTCGTCGGCGATTCCCCAGATATAGTTCGCGATCCAGTTCAGGTTGGCGTTGCTCACTGTCGCGCTTCTCCTCGATCTGAGATTGGACATTTCATGGCAGCATCTGGCCTGGGTGGTCCCTTCTCAAACAAGAGAAAGGCGGATTACCCGAAGGGCACCCGCCGTGATGACGAATGGGTTTGCCGCAGCATCTTTCCCTTGGTGTGACACAGGATGTCTCTTCGTCACCTAACCCCGGCGGTAAGGGCAACTGCAAGGATGAAGAGATAGATGAACATAACCACCAATATGCTGGCGGCCAAACCTAACCATGCAGCGCGTACCTGCTTGGTCTTCATGCGGTCACAGTAGGCGCGTTCGAACTCCACTCCATCTTCTGCTTCCCGTGATCTTTGAAGAAAAATGAGTGGGACACGCGGCTCGATGAGGTGGGCAACGAAAACAGCGGGCAGCCAAGTCAGAAAACCGAAGAGACCCCACAAGAATACAGACCTATCGTCTGCTGCTTGCCTGCCTTTGCTCGCGGCTCTGTCGAAGTTCATCGTGCCCTCCCTGCTGTAGACGTCCTTGTGTCGCCGACCCTTCGACAAGCTCAGGGAGCGGCTCAGTTTGCGCGCAGTCCGGATCTTTCGACGACGACCAGATACTCAACGTGCGCATTCTCCGTTCCTCTCACCCCCGGTTTCCTCCTCCCCAAGCGGACGCGAACTGATCGCCCTCCTGGAACCGGCTGGGACGGAACGGGTGAAGATCGAACTCGGGCGTCCGGCCGAGGATCGTGTCGGTCAGCGAATCGGCGATCGGCGGACCCAGCTTGAACCCGTGCCCGCTCCCGCCAAAGAAGGCATAGTAGCCCTCCAGCCCCGGCTCGGCTCCGACCAGGGGATGCCAGTCGTCCGTAATGGTATAGACCGAAGCCCAGCCCTTCACGTATTCGCCCTGCCGGAACGCCGGCACCCGTTCGAAGGTCCCAGACTCGATGCGCCGTCGCGTGGGCTCATCCAGAACCGGATCGTACGCGTCCACGTCCATCGGCTCCACCTCTTTTGGGAAGCTCAATCCGGCAAGCAGCCCGTTTTCGCCGTCGGGACGAAAATAGACCCTGAGATTGGGATCGGAAACCACGGGAAACCGCCCGTATCCCTCCGGCAATCGCAGAACCAGATCGCTCTCCCGGCTCCATCGCAGAGAATAATTCAGGCCCGCTGACAATCCCATATGCCGTCCCCAGGGACCTGCCGCGTTGACCACCAGGTTTGTCCGGATTTCGCCGGCATCCGTCTCCACCCCCGTTGCGCGATCGCCGGAAAGCCGAATTCGCGTTGCCCCCACCCCCTCATAGCACGTCAGCCCCCAGTCCGCGGCTCGCTTCACCAGATTCCTGACCGTCCTGACGGGGTCCGCGTACCCGGACGCGGGTTCGTAAATGCCTGAGATAATCCCGTCCGTGTTCACGCCCGGTACGAGTTCCGCGATCTCATCCGTTTCCACTTCCACGGCCCGGGTGTGATTCCGCTGCTCGGCCTCCAGCACCGCCAGGCCCGCAGCGGCGGTATGCTCACCCAGAAGACAGATATAACCCGTATTGCGAAAGCCGCAGTCACCCCCCAGCGCCTCCTGTCCGTTCGCGAACATCTCCAGCGCCTTCATGGACAACCGGATGGTCAGGTCGTTCGAGTAGAAGGTGCGGATCACGGCGGCCGAATGACCCGTGCTCACGGCGGCCAGCGACCGTTTTTCCAGGAGCACGACATTACTCAGACCCTTTTTTGCGAGAAAATGGGCCGCGCTGGCACCCATGATTCCCCCGCCGATCACGACGGCGTCTGCCACCCTTACCATTTACATCGCTCCTCTGCGAGTTATTGCTCCGGCTCATGCTCCCGGATGGCGACCCACTGCAACGAGGGTCAGACCTTCACGAAAACCATGGTAACCTGGGACCCGGCAAGCGACGAAGTCAACGTCAGCTCATTCCCGTCGATCGTGGCGTTGGTACCGACAAGGCCCAGCGTCGCTGCTTCCTGGAACAGAATGCTCGATCCTTCAATGGCGTACGTTCCGTCGGAATAGCGATCTTCGTGCCCAAGCGAAGGGATGCTCAGGCTCAGGGAAAAGTCGCCCGTAGTCGTCAGCACGAGCGTGCCGATTGCTTCGGGCGGACGCAGTGTCTGCGTCGCCGCGCCGCCCGCCAGTTGTATTTCGCGGAGCGTATAGGTGCCTGCCAGCGTATCGTAATTCAGCGGATTGTCTTCTCCGCAGGACATGAAAAGCAGTGACACGACAAACGTAAACGGTTTGAACCTTCTCATCGCGCGCCTCCGGACCCGGCTGTCTTATTGGGAATTCGAGTCGTACACAACAGCCCGCTGAAATTGCCCATCCGGGCTACGGCCGGCCCTTGCGGTCGAAATACTGCGTTGCTCGGCCTCGCCTGCAGAGCGACTTTCTCAACGGACTGCTAGCGAATGATGTCCTCCAGATACGCCTTGGCCGCAAGCAGCCCCTCCTGATTCAGGGCCGTGCTTCCCATATAGCGGTCGTCTTCCAGCTCGATTGCAAGCGGCCCGTCGTAGCCGAACTCTTCGAGTCGCGCCACAATCCAGATCCAGTCGGCGTCGCCCCAACCGGGAATGCAGTACCGCCACCAGCCTTCCCCGTGTCCATACCGCTTGCCGAAGCTCTGTCCGAGGCTGCCGTACAGATAGAGACCGTCTGACAGCAATTCCGTATCTTTGGCGTGTACGTGACGGACGCGGTCTCCGAATTCCATCAGCAGACGCTGATAGTCCACACCGATCCGGATGAAATGCGACGGATCGTAGCAGATCCCAAGATGGGGGGACGGCACGACTTCGAATACGGCCCGGAGCGTCTCCGGCGTACATCCCAGATTGGCGTAACCCGGCGCGCCTCCAGGATAGGGTTCGATGGCCAGATGCACATTCTGCTGTTCCGCATAGTCCACCACCCCGGGATAAACGGCTTTGAAGATCTCGAAACTGTCGGCCCGTGACTGCATGCCGTCGTCCGGCGCCAGGCAGAGAAACACAACGCCGGAACCGTGGACACCCGTATCGTGAATGCGCCGCTTCATGGCTGCGACCGCCCTCTTGCGCACCTCGGCGTCCCGGCTCAGCAGGCCTCCGCCCACACCCCAGTCGACGGTACCGATCGCCAGCCCCGCCCTGTCGAAAATCCCCCGAACCCCGGCGTCGACTTCCGGCACATCCACAGACCCGAAACCGCATTCGCTCGCCCACGCCACCACACCCTCGAGACCCAATTCCCTTCCCATCGACGGTATCCGCATCCCAACATGCATAACACCCTCCGTAAATTTCGTGATCAAACCGACCAGAGGTCGCTGATTTCGGCGAGAATCGCATCGAGTTCAGCGTGATCGTGCGCATCCAGCGGACCGGTCACGGCGGTCCTGACGTGGGCCGACCGGATCACCCCGCGGCGGCGGAGTACCTCCTTGTAACCCTGTACGCTGTGCAGCGATTCAAAATTCAAGAGCGGCAACAGGCGGTTGAACACCTCGCGGGCGCCAGACACGTCCCCCGCCTGCCAGGCGTTCCATACTGCGGTGTGCACGTCGGGGACGTCGCAGGCCGGCATGGTTCCGGCCGCGCCCCGACTCATTTCGTCAATCAGGAATCGTCCGGCCGCACCCCCGAACACGCCCTCCACCGAATTCCCGCAGGCAGCGATATCCGCGGAAACGGAGTGCGTGACCGGCGGGACTTCCTCCTTGACGTAAAGCACCCGTTCGATCTCGCGCGCAAGCTGACCCAACAACGCGGATGACAATGGCACGCCGATCGGCAGCGGATAGTTCTGTACGAATATCGGCAGTTCGGTCGTCCGGGAAATCGCTTCGTAATACGCCCTCACGCCATCGGCCGACGGCTTGGACACATAGGGTGGCATGGCGATCAAGGCGTCGGCGCCGGCGTCGGCCGCATGTTTCGCCAGCCACACAGCCACCTGGGTACTCACTCCGGACACGCCAGCGACGAAAGGCAGCCGGCCCTGCGCCGTCCTGCCCACGACCTCGATCACGCGAAGCCGTTCCGGGTCGGACAACGCGCTGAATTCGCTTGCGTTTGCCGGCGTGACCAGCCCATGCGCGCCCGCCGCGATCGAGAATTCCACCACGGACTTCAACCCGTCTTCGTCAAGCGATCCATCGTCCGAAAACGGCGTTGCCAGGATGACGAACACCCCCCGAAACGGCCGCCCCGCCATTCATCTCCCTCTCGCTCGATATTGGACGTTCAACCCAAACCCCCATTTAATGGTAAGGTTGAGAAGGCAGATGTCAAGCGGAAAATCCACCCGATAATTCGATTGACTTACTCCGGACCCCGGCCTACCATATCCAATTAAGAAGCTGTCTTAAAATTCCCAGCGGTCTTCGCACGGCTGCAAAAGCGCCGGTCGGCGTTGGTCAAACCCACCCGTATAGACAAATATGGGCGAGTTTTCCCGCCTTGACCGCCACTTTTTCGCTCGCGCTCGGGAACCCACCGGTAATTTTAAGACAACTTCTAACGGGCACAAACTACCATTCGCCAGGTTGCCGATGCGGGTCGATCCACGGAAACTGCAGGAACTGCAAAGCTTCATGGAAGCGCTCGAACCCGGTGGTCCACCGCGTGCGGCCTTATTGCTGAGAGCGGCGAACGGTCTCAACCGGCCGGGCGGCAGCCTGGTTGTGATGGATGCCTCATTCAACCCGATGACCGTTGCCCACGAAGCCATGTTGAATCGGGCATCGGAATCGTGCCGGGCCGGCGAGGAACTGCTCCTGCTGTCACACGCGAATGTCGACAAACCCATCTACGGGGCGTCGCTGGCACAGCGTCTGGCCATGCTCGAACACTATGCGAAACCGTATCCCAACATCTCGGTGGCCGGCTGCAGCCACGCCCGGTTCGTCGACAAAGCCAGCGCACTGCGTCCCCTTTATCCCGAATCGACAGACTTATATTTTGTCGTCGGATACGACACCCTTCTGAGAGTCTTCGATCCCCGGTACTATTCCAACCTCGAGGACGAGCTTGCCGCACTCTTCGACAGTGCCCACGTCGTCGCCGCCAACCGCGACACTATCGACCGGGAAGCCATGCGAAGGCTGGAGAAGAGCCCGGAATTCGCCGCATTCTCGGATAAAATCCGTTTCATCCGGCTGGACGGCGCCTATTCGCGGATGTCTTCAACCGAGGTCCGGGATCTCAGACGAAATGGCGCGTCAATCCGTCACCTCGTTCCGTCCCGCGTCGCGGACGCCATCGATTCGCTGGACCTGTACCGTCTCTGACGGGTTTGCGGGCGCGCCGCAGCGGCGACGGACGTACTCCTGCGCCCGAAAAGCCTGTTAACCTTTGACTGTGAGAACCCCTTGAAAGTTCCACGGGAGGAATGTGAATGAACGGCGCGGATCTGCTGGTGTCGGAACTACAGAAAAAGGGCGTCGCCTTCGTTGCAACCCTCTGCGGGCATGGCCTGGACGACCTGGACGACGCCTGCGACCGGGCGGGAATACGTCTTGTGGACGTGCGAAACGAACAGGCCGCAGGGTATATCGCGGAAGCCGTCGGACGCCTCAACCGCACCGTCGGCGTTTGCGCCGTCAGCAGCGGCGTGGCGCACGTAAACGCGCTCACCGGCGTCTGCAACGCCCATTTCGACGGGGCGCCGATGCTGCTCATCACCGGAAGTGGATCCTCCGGCACCGCGGGGCTCGGTCACTTCCAGGACCTGGACCAGGTTGCCATCGCGGCGCCCCTGTGCAAATACGCGGAAACCATCCACCATCCGGAGCGAATACCGCAGATGCTGCACGAGGCCTTTGAAGCCGCGATGTCCGGCAGGCCGGGACCCGTACACCTGACCGTTCCCCAGGACGTCCTGGACGCCGAAATCCGCGCCGACGCCGTCGTACGGGTTCATGACACCGGCCATCCGGCGCCCACCGTCGCATCCGGACATCCCGGAGAAATCGACCGTGTCGCCGATCTGATCTCTCAGTCGGACCGTCCCCTTCTGGTTGCCGGCGGAGGGACACACTATGCGGACGGCGGCGAGGCGCTGGCGGAGTTCACCCGATCCCTGGCTGTTCCCGTGGCGGTGCCGATCTGGGACCGGGGCGCCATCCCGCGGCCCATCGAGACCTTTATGGGCGTTGTCGGCGCGGCAAGCGGCGGCCCCCGGCTCCTGTCCGATGCAGACCTGGTTCTGCTGGCCGGCGCGGTCTGCGACTACCGGGTCGGTTACCTTCAACCGCCCGCCGTACATCCCGATGCGACGATCGTGCGCATCCACGCGGATGCCTCCCAGCTCAATCAGGGCGCGGGCGCCCATATTCGCGTGGCGGCCGATCCCGGGTCCGCGCTCAGCCAGCTGACGGAGGTCGCGAAATCACGGAAGATCGCGCCCGGGACGGCCTGGCTCCAGGAAGCCACCAGGCGCCGGGACGCGTTTCGCCGGAGGTGCGTGGCCTCTCGCAAGGGAAACGGCCTGCACGCGCTGGATATCATCCACGCTGTACAGGCCGTCCTTACCAACGACACCATTGTCATCATCGACGGCGGCAACATCGGACAGTGGGCCCACCAGGTCCTCTGCGACCGATATCCCGGCCACTGGCTCACCTGCGGCGCAAGCGGCGTTGTCGGCTACGGCATTCCTGCCGCGATGGCCGCACGCCTCCTGTATCCGGACCGGCGGGTCATCCTCATTTCGGGCGACGGCGCGCTCACCTTTACCGTCGCCGAACTTGAGGCCGCCGCCCGCCAGGGACTGCCCTTCGTGGTCCTTCTGGCCGACGACGAAGCGTGGGGCATCACGCTTTCCGGACACGAGGCGCGTTATGGCCGCGGGATCACCTCCGAGCTGGGTCCGATCGACTACGCGGGAATGGCGAAAGCCTTTGGCGCCAGGGGTACTCGAATTGAACGCGCCGGCCAGATCCTGCCGGCGCTGCGGGACGGCCTGGAATCGGAACGGCCCACGCTGATTCACGTTCCGGTGGTCCGGAGCAGTCCCTCCGACAAATAGCCGCCCCGTCTCTCGTCGGAATATCGGCGGCTTCGTCCCTACATGACGCCGTACCAGCCGTACTGGTCTTCGGGAACCAGCACGAAGTTGGACCGCGATGCGGGATACCACGTGTCCGGATTCCGCTCCCGGTGATCGTCCACGGCGCGTACTTCCACAAAGTACATTCTGTTGGCCTCCGGCACCCTCCAGACAATTGACGTGTCCCCGGTCGTTTCGGCCATCACTTCCTCACGACACGCCCGATCCGTGAAAACCCGCACGTCGTACTCGATCCCGCCGCCGCCCATCTTTATCGACCGCGCCCAGTTCAAACGGACCTCTCGCCCGCCAATCCGCTGCGCCGGCAGAGAAAGCGGAAACGTCGGCGGATGCGCCTTTTCGGCCCCCAGATAGTACGAGTAATACGGTTCGGACCCCCAGATGCCGAATACGTACCCCAGAATCCAGAACCGGTCTTCGCTCTCGAGCAATTCGGGATCGTACGCGAAACACTCCTGCGCGAAGCCATCGGCGAAATAGATATCCGCCTTCAGTTCGGTCACGGACAACACGCGCCCCGCCTTGTGCGGCTGGCTTGCGCCGAAAAACAGCGCGTCCACGATATGGTCGCCGCCGTCGTACGTGGCCTCCGCAACCACGTGATGGGAGAGACCGACCGTCCGCACCGGAATACCGAGCGTTTCCAGAATCGCCACGGTGACCGTAACGCCCTGCCCGCACCGTGCATCGTGTCCTTCGAGTATGGCGACCGGGTCCCGGGTATCGGGTATCTGGACCGGATTGTAGTACAGCGCCCGATTCACGTATCCCGCAACCGCTTTGACCGCCTCCGCGTCCGTCGACACCCCGGCCGTAATGGTCCGGACAAGGTTCTCGAGGTACTCCGACCGATCGGTCCTGGCGGCACGGCGGACCAGTTCGGCCTCCATCCCGGGCGGATAATCCGTCGCGGGACCCTCCATATTCACGATGGGCGGCGTCCACGGCGTATGCGGCAGATAGAGCGACCTTTCCGCGCCGTACGTGCGGCGGTACCGGTTCAGATGCGCACCCCGGTCAAACGCCGTGTCATGATTGCCGAAACCCGGTTCCTGCGCGGCCGGTTCGCTCTGCAGCACGATCCAGGAACCGAATGCCCTTCCCAATTTCCCGGGATGCGCGTAGGGTATGGTGGTGCCGGTAATGGCGAACCGTTCGCCGTCCGTCCAGTGATAACATAAAAGCGGGACACCGTCCGGTTGTTCCGGCGCCGCGAGGTAGTCGAAGGTTCCGGAATCCGGATCGAATACCAGAAAACGATCCAGAAACCGGGGCGGCTCCCCGTCAATCGTCAGAGGCCCGTCAGGGATCACGATCCGGCCCGTTTTCGGATCGAGCCGGCTCGGATGCATATAGGTACTCAGACAGATATAGGCACGTCCCCCGAAGCCGAACCCTCCACCCATGAATCCGTACACACTGCCGTGGTCCGGCGCGGGGATCGGTTTTTCCCAACGGCCGCGGACCGGTTCCAGCGGCAGGATCCGGCCCCTTGACACATCCCACGTGTAAAGCAGGCCGCGATGCATGAGGTGCCCGGATAACGAGGCTTCCGGATAGGGACCGGGGCGCTCGTCCACGAATCGTTCCTCACCGGGATCGAACCTGACAATTCTGGACGGGTCGGTCAATGGCGACCAGACCATCTCCTCAATACACCATCCGCCCGCCAGTTGCCCTTCGAACGGACAATCCACGACACGCGGTTCCGCCAGCGGACCATCCAGAACCAGAACCCTGGATTCCGATCGCTCGAAGAGCAGCACCTTTCCGCAAGGCGTCTTGAGTCCGTACCAGACGATGGGCCGGGCTGCGGGGATCTGCCGCCTTTCGCCTGTCCGACGTTCCGGATCGTATACCAGGTAGTACGGCAGGTCCCCCAGGGTGAGCAACAGCTTGTCCTCCCAGGCGATGACCTGGACCGCAGCTCGACCCGCCATATCGGGTACCGGAATCCGGACCGTCTCCGCTGTATGTAAATTATGGCCTGTCAATCGGTTGCGCCCGCAACCCTCCCACAGCCAATCCGATCCGTCAACGTCAATTCCGAACGGTCTTCCGGTTTGAATCTCGTCGTGCCTGTACATCCATACCCGATTCTTCATTGGCCGTCCCTCTTTTCCGGCGTTAACCGCCGGATCTCGTTTCTCCACGAAATGCTTGCCTGCCCGCAGAGCGACTTTATCAACGTACTGTTAAACCTGTTGACAAATCAAAAATACTCACTAACTTATGCCGATATTCGAATCCCCTGACTTTCCGCGCAACGTTGAATCCGAAAGCGGCATCTCACATCAGCGAGGCTCCCCATGGGTGTGATTACCGTTTCAAGAGAATACGGCAGCGACGGACGATCGGTCGCACAAAAGGCGGCGGATCTGCTGGGTTATCTTTGCATGAACAAAGACCTGCTGGTAGAAGTGGCCAATGAGGCCCAGGTCCCGGTCTCTGAAGCCGAACGTTTCGACGAACGTCCTGAACATCCCGCCATGCGTGTGATTCGAAAATTCCTCACGCCGGGGCATCCGGAAGCCATTACCGGCCTTTCCGAGTACGAATGGTGGGCGACCGCGACGGTTCCCGAACTGACCGGGCGAAGCGATGCCGGTCTGCCCCTTCCGGACGAGGAAGCCTTTGTCAACATCACGCGTGAAGTCGTCGCGCGCCTGGCCGAACGGGACAACGTGATTCTGGTGGGCCGGGGCGGGCAGGTGCTGCTGAGAGATCGGCCGGACACCCTCCATCTGCGCGTGGTTGCCCCCATCGATTACCGGATCCAGGTGGTTATGGAGCGGGAGGATCTGGAATCAGACGCCGCAACGAAACGCATCCGCAAGATGGACGAGTACCGGAAACGCTATCTCAAACGGCACTACGGAATCGCCTGGAACGCTACCGAAAACTATCACCTGACGCTCAATACCCGGCAAACCGGTATCGAAGGCGCCGCCGGCATCGTCGCCGACGCCGTGCGGTACATGATCAAGGCAAGGCGAAACTGACCGCGCGCGGCCGGAATACGAAGCAGGAAACACAAAGATGCCCCGGGGATCCCTCCGGGGCGTTTCGCTGTCCAGTCAACCTGTCCTGCTTTATTCTTCTTCTCTGAGCATATCCACGAGCATCTCCAGCGCCGCGATATATCCGCGCCACTTGAATCCGGCAACCTGCCCGACCACGATCGCCGAAAAGCAGGAATGCCTCCGGAACGCTTCTCTGGCATGGATATTCGACAGATGCACCTCCACCGTTGGCAGCCGGCTGTCTTCAACGGCATCCCGCAGCGAGTAACCGAACCCCGTCAGACCCGCCGGATTGAGAATGATACCCTGGACGCGCTCCCTCGCCTCGTGGACCCGGTCGACGAGAACGCCCTCGTGGTTGGACTGCAGGAATTCCAGCTCGCAGCCCACCGCGCTCGCGCGTTCCCGGAGCCTGGCGTGGATCTCGTCCAGCGTAACGAGACCATAGTGATCCGCCTTCCGCTTCCCGAGCATATTCAGGTTAGGTCCCTGAAGCACGAGTATTTTCATGCCGACTTCTCCAATGCCAATCCGAGTCGCCGCGTCGTCGCGCACGGTCGCCATTCGTGGAACTGAGCCTGCAGGGCCGTCCGCAGCGCAGACGGCGCCGTCGATTCAGAATCCGTTCCGACTAAAGATACCCTGCGCGGTCATCCCGCAATGCCGAGACTACGTCTCTCACGCGCTGCGCCCGGTCGCGCCGGCAGATCAACAGCGCGTCGGGCGTATCGACAACGACCAGACCCTCCACGTCCACGAGGGCGATCAGCTTGCCCTCGACGCCATAAGCCGTGATATCCCGTGAATTCAGATTCAATACGTCGCCCGAGACCAGATTGCCCTCGGTGTCCACCGGAAGGATATCCGTCAGCGCGCCCCAACTGCCGATATCGCTCCAGTCTATATCCGCCTCCAGGGTGGCCACCCGTGGCGCTCGTTCAATAACGGCATTGTCTATGGCCACCTCCGTCATCCGGGGATACTCCCGCGCGATGACATCCGGTTCCGACGCGGTGCCCACCGCTACCTGAATGCGCATCAGGATTCGGTGGAGTTCCGGCTCAAACTGCTCGAACAGCGCCAGGACCGTACGCGCCTTCCAGACGAACATGTTGCTGTTCCAGAGAAAGTCGCCGCTTTCAACGTATCGCCTCGCAGTCGGCTCATCGGGTTTCTCCCTGAACCGCGCGACGCCGTAGACCGGCTCACCGTTTACCCGCCTGGCAACGCCCCCCTTCTGGATGTAGCCGTACCCCGTCTCCACGCGGGTGGGTTTCACCCCAAGCGTAAAGAGGGCGTCGGGATCCTCCTCCACGGCTTCTTCCGCAACGCGAAGCAGCCGGCAGAACTCCCCGGGCTTGCCGATATGGTGGTCGGAGCCCAGGCTGGCCACAGTACAGCCGGGGTACCTGCTTTCGAGAAGTACGCATTCCAGTCCCACGGCCGGTCCGGTATTGCGCAGCGCCGGCTCGACGATCAACCCGGTACCGGGCATTTCGGGGAGCTGTTCACGAACCAGCGCGACCAGGTCGCTGCCCGTTGAAACGTGGAGGTTGCGCACGTCCACCAGCGGCCGGATCCGGTGGACAGCCTCCTGCAGCATGGTGCGTTCTCCCACCATCCTGTGGAACTGCTTGGGCCTCGACGTCCGGCTGTAGGGCCACAGCCGTGTTCCGAAACCGCCGGCCCGAATGACGAATTTCATTGTGTTTACCGTGTTCCGGACGAATTCCCGGATACCGGAGGATTCACCCTCACCGCGCGGATGGCGCCGCCGCACGCCGCGTCTTCCACGGCAAGAAACAGTCCGGGGGACGCGGATTCCTCTGCCGGGAGGGCCAGATTCAACGCATATCTGGCGTTTTCGACAAGGTCCAGGTCATCCACACGATCCAACTCGACCCACTGCAGACGCCCTTCGTCACATTGATGCAAGGACTCGCGATCGGTATGCCCCGAGAAGAATACCACGGTGGTGAGGTCGCCGTCTTCAATCCGGGACAAAACGACGCGGATATTGAGATTCTCGATGTCCTCCGCTTCGATGCCGGCTTCCTCGCTCACCTCGCGGAGCGCCGCCGATTCCAGATCGCCCATCTCGCCGGGTTCCGCCCGGCCCCCGACTCCTGTCCATCGGCCCGGCGCAAACCGTTTGCGGGACCCACGCTCAAGTAACAAAACACGGTTTTTCCGAAACAGAAAAACCGTCACATAGACGTTCAGACCCGCACCCACGTCAGCCTCTTATGAGTTCGCCGGCCGGAGATCGGAACGTCAGGCGTCACATGGTGTCAAACCCGTACCTTTGCGCCGGATCGCGAGTTCAACAACAGCGAATACAGCCTGGCCAGCGTCTGCCGCATTTCGTTGCGCGGCACGATCATGTCAACGAATCCATGCTCAAGGACCTTCTCGGCGCGCTGGGCGCGACGGAGCGCCTCCAGTTCGTCCTCACCCACGGAACTACCGGTAATCCGCTCGCCCGTAAAACCGATCAACGCGTTGGGCTCCGCGATATTGATGTCGCCGATCAGGGCATAACTGGCGGACACGCCGGCAGTCGTCGGGTCCGTCAGTACTGAAATGAACAGCAGACCCTCGTCTGCAAACCGCGCAAGCCTTGCATTGATCTTGGCGAGTTGCATCAGCGAAAGCGCGCTTTCCTGCATCCTGGCGCCGCCCGATCGACAGATCAGGAGGAGGGGCAGACGCTCCGTGACGCACCGATCGATCAGCCGGCAAAACCGCTCGCCCTCCGCCGACGACAGCGTACCCATGATAAACGCGGGTTCGTGAATCCCCACGCCGACGCGCCAGCCATCAATCTTCCCGATGCCCACGCTGACCGCCGCGTCCAGGCCCGTGGCCTTGCGACCCTCCCGGATCCGATCGGCATAACGCTTGCGATCTTCAAATTGTAACGGATCGGCGGACTTTACCTCAGTGGCAATCTCCTTGAAAGAGCCTTCGTCGAGGATATGGTCCAGGTATTCCTTATACCCGATCCTGAAGTGCGCGCCGCAGTGGGGACAGATCCCGAACTCCTGCCGTACCTGCTTGCTGTAGAGCGTCTGATGGCATCGTTCGCACTTGATCCACAGATTATCGGGCATCGTCCGTCGGACAAGCGTCTGGATTCCGGACTTCAATCGGTCAAACCAATTCACAATCAGGTTTCCTCCAAAATCTCTTGCGAGGTCCCTTCGCCGCAACGCCGGAACCGGCTGAGGCGGAACGCGAAATATACCCCCATCGCCGGATTGACACAAGAAAATTAATACATAGCAGGCAGTTAGGCGGATCCTCTACCCGGACCCGCGTTTTCATTCCGGCGCGGATCGTGTCCGATTCAACCCTCGTTACACCGCCTCGATCACTGCACGGTCATATAGATTTTCTGTTGACTTGCTTTCGCGTATCTTATAGTTTTCCCGTCGCGATCCGCCGATAGACGATGCCGAATGACCGTGTGTTCGCGCGCCCGTAAACCTTCGGCTATGAACGCCGCTACGTACGATCGCAATCGCCGTCACGTCCGGGAAGAAACATCCATTCCGAACCGGGAACCATTTCGTGCTGACAGAAAGCCTCAAGGTCTTTTGCGACCTCATAGAAACCCAGAGCTTTTCCAAGACTGCCCTGCTCAATGACGTCAGCCAGTCGGCCGTCAGTCAGCAACTCAAGAGCATCGAAAAACGGCAGGGCCGGCAACTGGTGCAGCGGGAAAAGAGACGGCTTTCCCTTACCGCTGAAGGCGAAGTCTTCTACGGGTACGCACGGGAGATCGTCCGACGCTTCGATGAAATGCAGCACCGTTTGCAGTCCTTGAGCGGAGAGATCTCAGGCACCGTAGGACTCTCCGCCATCTACAGCGTGGGCATGATGGAACTGGCCCCGTTTCTGAAAACGTACATCAAGGGCCATCCCAAAGTAAATCTGCGATTGTCTTATGCCCAGGCAAGCAATATCTACGACAACGTGGCAAGCGGCCAGATCGACCTGGGTGTCGTCGCCTTTCCCCGCTCTCAGCGAAACGTGGACGCTGTCCAGTTTGCGGAAGACCCGATGGTGGTGATCTGCTCCGTATCCAACCCGCTCAGCGTGCAGCCGAACGTCAGCCCGGGTGAACTGGCGGAACAGCCGCTGATCCTGTTCACACCTGAATTTCCTACCAGGACGGCGGTCGACCGGTACTTCAGGAAACACGGCGTGAACCTCCGACCGGTCATGGAACTGGACCATATCGCGACCCTGATCCACGCCGTCGAGGTGGATATCGGAATCTCCCTGGTGCCTTCATCGGCGCTGCGACAGGGCCGGTTCAAAGATACCCTGAGAGCGCTTCCGCTTCGCGGCAAGCCGTTGATACGCACGCTTGGCGTCCTTCAGCGCAAGGGCCGCAGTCACTCCATGGCAACCCGAAAACTGTTCGAAACGCTGACCCGTACCAGTCCATAAACCGCCGCAAAGACGCTCCATCAAGGCAAACGGAATACCCTGGGCAACGGCTATATGGCATGGAAAAGGAGCCCTGATGTCACTACCGAGCAGGGATGAAGCCTTTCAACTGTTGTGCGAACACACGAAGAATCCGAACCTCGTCAAGCATATGCTGGCTGTGGAGGCGGCAATGCGGGCCTACGCCCGAAAATTCGGGCAGGACGAGGATCTGTGGGGCATCACCGGGCTGCTGCACGACTTCGACTACGAGAAACACCCCAGCCCCGAAGAGCACCCGATGTTCGGCGTCAGCATCCTTTCGGAAAGAGGATATCCGGCGGACGTCATCCACGCGATCAAATCTCACGCCACGTACCTTGGCGTGCCCAGGGACAGCCTGCTCGACAGGGCCCTGTTCGCCGTGGATGAACTCACCGGGTTTATCGTCGCCGTCACGCTGATGCAACCTTCGAGGAAACTGGCGGACCTGAAGACCTCGTCCGTACGCAGGAAGATGAAACAGAAAGGATTCGCGCGGGCCGTCAGCCGTGACGACATCCTCACGGGGGCATCGGAACTCGGGGTGGACCTGGACGAACATATCGCATTCGTGCGTGACGCAATGGCCGGCATCGCGGATGAACTGGGTCTTTAGTCGCTGTCTCAAAATACCCAGCGGTCTTCGCAGGGCTGCGGGGTCGGCCTACCGCTTCAATACGTAAAGCGCCCCGTCGCCGGAAGCCGCCGCGATTTCCGGAATGCCGTCCCCGTCCACGTCCGCCGCGGCCATTGTCATCAGCGCGCCGCCGGTTTTGAAACGCGCCAGCGTACGTCCATCACGGTTCGCAAGCAGATGCACGACGCCATCCTCGGTCCCCGCGGCGACCTCGGGTCTTCCGTCTCCGTCGAAATCACCCACGGCAATACAACGCACGACCTCCCCGAGGTCCGCACGCCATACAACGGTCCGCCCGTCGCCCTTGATCACGTACACGTTGAAACTCATCGAAGACGCGACCACCTCGTCCAGCCCGTCCCCATCCATATCCTCCGTGACGACCTGCGTCACCTCGTCCCCGGTATTGAACTGCCAGAGGAGCCCTCCGTCTGCGCCAAGGGTATGAATATGCGTGTCGGCCCCCGCGAAGACCACTTCCTTCATGCCGTCCCCATTCAGATCGCCCGCCGTGGCGGAATTGGTCCGTGGGCCGGTACTGGGATGGTAGGACCATCGGATCGCTCCGCTACCGTCAATGCAGTGCCAGCGATGGTATTCCGTTCCGGCGATCACCTCGTCCCTGCCGTCGCCGTCGATATCCGCCGCGCAGCCCTGGGTGGATGAGTGTACGGTCATCTGATACCACAGCAGCTTTCCCTCGTGGGTGAACGCATAGTAGCGCCAGGACTCGGCTCCGGCGATCACCTCCAGCTTGCCGTCCCCGTTGATGTCGCCTGCAAATACGGTTTTCAGCATTGGCTTTCGGTAGTAGAGTGGGATTTCATAGTCCCACATCACCCTTCCGCTTGCGCTGAGCACGTAGACCTTCGTATCCGCGGACCCTGCAATTACCCGTGCCCTGCCGTCACCCGCCAGATCCGCGGCCCATACGGACCTCACCTCGCCTCCGGTGCGGAACCGCCAGAGCGCGGCGCCATCCCGCAGCGCACATACGGACGCGCCCCGGCCGCCCGCCACCAGCACGTCCGATCCGTCCCGCATCAGGTCTGCCGCGTACAACGAGAGAAACGGTCCCTCTTCCCCAAAGGTCCAGAGCGGCTTCAATCGACCCGTGCGGCCCCGGCCGGGTCGGATCAATTCAGGCTGCGACGCATTCGAGCGCACCGTACGCGTGGCCGCCCTGCGCAGAGACATTACGGCGTCAGGCACCACGCGGAATCGATGGTCGCCGGCGGGCAATGCAAAAGACACCATGTCGCCGGAAACGGACGCATCCACGGCTTTTCCGTCGATACTAACGCCCGAGCGACCATCCGACCACAGGTACAGCCTGACGCCCTGCCGGGCGGCCGCCCGACCCTCGCACCGAACCGGATCGTACTCCATAGACACCGGTTGTTCCGAACGCAGTTCCACCCCTCCCCACCCTACCCGCGTGCCGTCAACGACCGCGAAACGGGACGGAGAGACCATGAACTGAGCCGCGGCCACGGTGGGACCGCCTGGAATCTCGACCGGTTCACCGGGTTCTCCCGTGCCGGCGTAGACGACTTCCTCACCACCGTCAATCCGGACGGCGCCATCCGTCAGCCGCGTCAACTTCAAACTCCGTGTGGCCGGTTCGCTGCCGCAATAGAGAAGGTTGAAGAACCGATAGGTCTCATGAGCCTTCAATCGTACGTCCACGATCTGCTGAAGGATCCGCACGACCGGTTCCGCGTGCGGATATTCCGTCCAGTTCCTGCCCGTTTCCCCGTCGTCTTCCAGCTTCAGCGAAGGTCCCTTCAGTCCCTGGATGAAAAACCGCTCTCCGTCCTGCTCCACCGTCAGGCCGCCGCCGCGCAATGCCACGTCGCCCAGCGTCTGCCAGATCGCCCTGAAACCGAAATCATCGTCCGACAGGGCTTCCATCTCATCGATCACCAGGAAGAACCGACCCCGGTTCCAGAGGATGTTGCGGTGCCAGTCCACCCCGCTGTAGTCGCGCAGCGTGGTCTCGGAGAAGCCCGATCGGTCGAAGTTCGCGGCGCGCTCGAGCTCCACGAACGGCGGAATCTCGGCGGACTGTCCGTTCCTGAAAACCAGCACGCCGTTGTGAAACTTGGGTAACGACTTGATATAGTCGCAATCGGCCAGCCAGATCCGCCGCCGCTGGGTTATGCGGCAAATCGAATTCCCGTCGTAATGTTTGTGCCCTCCGTTCGAGAGCCCGTCCAGGAACAGATACTGCGCCATAGGATCGTACCCGTCCCGGAATACGACCTTGTCGACGGTTTTCTTCAACGGCAGATGGTCATTCCCCTGATTCGACGCGTAATACAGCGGATCCACCGGGAACACCTGCGTGCCGTCAAGGTCCGCTGGCTCGACCGGGGTCACCCGTCTGTGGTATTCGTATGCCGCGAATCGAGGCTCGACGACCGTCTTCCTGTCGAGCATCCACTGATATCGCCCGTCTTCCAGCGCGAAAACGGCAGCCCGCAGATAGGGCAGCTCGCTCCACCATCCGAAAGGCGAGGCATTGTCGCCATAGGGCAGTGCATAGCCCAGATTGTCCGTTGTCAGGACGGCGTAGTCGGCCGCCTTCCGGGCGCACCCGTTCTCGAAGAACGTCATATCTCCACTGGAGAGCGAATACCTGGTCAGGTGGTAATGGGTCAACCACTGGTACCCGCTGCAGTCTTCGTGAGGCTTGAACGCCTTTGCCTGGAACCGGAAACACGCGTCGGACAGCGCCAGCCACGCGTCCGCTTCCGGAATCCCGTAATACTTCCGGAAATAGGCGCCGGCGTAGTGCAGCCCCAATGCGGCGAACGTGGTGTGGTTGTGCCTCACGCGGGGCACTTCCATATCGCCCACGTGTGACACGCAGTCGCTGATGAACTCGAACAGGATCCGGGTAATCCGCAGCCGGTCGTCCTCCGAGATCACCGGGCTCTCCTCGACGAGGTCCCAACCCGGCATCACTTTATGCAGTGCAAAATCGGCGTCGAATCCCCAGATGCCGCCGTAGTTGTCCGGATCGGACATCGCGTGCCGGTACATCCGGTACACGAGGCGCTTATACAGCTCGGCATAGACGTCTTTTCCGGTAAGCCCGTACAAGAGCCCCCGCTCGCCGATCCGGCCCCAAAGGCCCGTATGTTCCCCCCGGCGCAATGCCTCCTCCGCGGCCGCCATCTCAGAATCGATATCGGGTTCGTCTTCGAGTCCCGGAATCTTCAATGCCTCCGGCCCGAACCTCACGTCGAACAGAGGACCGGTCGAAAGCGTCTCCCCCTTTTCCAGTTTCGCCGAGAACCGCCCCACCGCGGCACGCACGCCATCCGGGTCGCTGCCGAAGAGACCCACGGCGTTCGAGCCGTTTCCCCACGGGTCGTGAATCGTCTGAACGAGATATCCCCCGCGGCCCGGATACAGGTCGTCCGCAGGGGTATAGTTGTATCCGTAGAGACGGAAGACCGCGCGGTTCGCGTTCACGTTTCCCAGCAGAATGAGATGGCGGTCCGGAGGCGTCGTCGGGTCCGCGTCCGTCACGATGGGAACGTCCGCGCCGGAAAGGTCACGGATCGCTGCCTGCAATTCCGAAGCCAGTTCCCGATACTGCGCATCGTCCGGGCAGACAATTGCCGATGTGGGTCTGCCGCGGCTGGCCAGCACCGTGTCCGGATAGCTTTTTTTCGGCCGTTTCAACTTCCCTTGTGAACCTTTCGTATCTGGCATGGGTTCGCCCTCTCATATCCGCCGTTTTTAGTGTCCTTTCCCAAAAATTCCTCACCATTCGACCGCCGATTCATCCCGTCTCGCTGAAACGTGGTCATTGAGCTTGTCGAAATGCCCGCGTTCCAAAATCCGTCGATGGCCAATCGATATCCCTTCGCCGACCCTTCGACAAGCTCAGGGAGCGGCTCAGGTCTCGCCCGCCGATTCCTGTGCCTTTCGAAGGCGCCGCCCTGAGCCGGTCGAAGGGATGCGAGCCGGGCGACTCGGCGGTCGAATTCAGGCAACTTATCTTCGGGACAGAACACTGGACGCATGCGCCTGTTCTACCGGATCCACCACAAAAATGGTCTAAATTTCCACGAATTTCTCAAACAACAGGAGCCCGATCAGCATGAAGACGAGGCCGGCGAGAACCGTGTATGCCATCATTGCCGGTCCAGTTGGAAGACTTCCCAGCAGACCGTTCACGAAATAGCCTGCCATCGAAAGATATAGGATCACGCACGTTACAAACGAAGCGGCCGTCACGAGACCCCTCAGTCGCGATGCCGTGTACCTGGCGCCTTCCACGGCCGTAACGATGCCAAGCGTCAGGAGCGCGTAGCATCCCAGGAACCCGGCGGTGTATCCGTAAACCGACGCTGGTGTTACACCGAAGAAACCCAGAATCTGAGATACGTCTTCCCCGGGGGCGCGCGCAACAACGGCATAGACGCCTGCGCCGGCAATCGAGAACAGCAAAAGGCCGATACTCAGAATCGCGGCGTATTTGCAGAGGCACACGACAGCCGCCCGGACGGGGAGCGCAAAGAGCAGATAGGTTGTATTGGCTCGCCATTCCCCGTTGAACGAGGAAGCCAGCAGAAACGGCAGGACAAACATGATCGCCGAGAGGGGCAACGCTGAAAAAAACAGGGCGATCACGTGCGCTTCAACGGACAACAGGACCCAACCCTGCACCACAAGGGTGCCAATGGCAAGGATGCAGGATAAATTCCTCGCGTCCCTTAACTCCTTTATATACAGAGCACAAAACATCTTCATACGCTGTTGGCCTCGTACGTCAGGCAACCGCCATTTCGAAGATCTCAGACAGAGACCTTCCGTGCTCCTGTTGCAACTGGTCCGTCCGACCCGAGGCAAATGTCTCACCGTCGCGCAGAAGCAGGACCTCTTCGATAAACGGTTCCACGTCGGATACCAGGTGCGTTGAAATCAACACCGTCTGCTCAGGATGCCGAAACTCGTTGAACAGACTGTCCAGGATGCGCCTGCGCGACGGCGGATCGATTCCCCCCAGGGGTTCGTCCATCAGCACCACTTCCGGGGACCAGGAGAATGAGGAGACCACTTTCAGCCGCGCCCGCTGCCCTCGCGAGAGGGCGCCCACCTTGCGGTCTTCGGGCAGATTCATGAATTCCAGCAGTCTCCTGGCCCGCCCCTCATCCCAGGTCGCATGGAACGACGAAAGGAAAGCCAGTTGTTCTCCCACCCTCATCCACGAATAAAACGGATCGACTTCGGGAAGAAAGGACACCACCCGCTTTGTGGCGAACCCGGTCTCGACCTCGCCGATCCGCGACCGCCCCCGGGTGGGACGCGTCACGCCGGCCAGAATCCGGAGCAACGTACTCTTTCCGCTTCCGTTTTCTCCCAGCACGCCCAGCACCCTGCCGCGCGCCACCGTCAGCGACACACCTCTGAGCGCCCATGCGCCGGAGTATCTCTTCCATAAGTCTTCGACATAGACCATCCTTGCACAGCCCCGGGTAAAAAAAGGCCGCCCCGGTACCCAATCCAGAAGCGGCCGAATTCAGATCGCCACACGACAACAAGGCCGGCGGGAGTCAGCGCATATCGCGATCGATCAGGAACAGACCGTATCGATCGTCACCCACCAGTTCCAGCTTCTTCACGATCGCGCGAAGCCCGGCCTCTTCCTCCACCTGTTCGTTCACGAACCACTGCAGGAACGTATTGGTCGCATGGGCGCGGTTCTTCATGGCCAGATCGACCAGATCGTTGATCCGGCCGCTGGAGTCCTGTTCCCGTCGGTATGCCTCCGAAATCGCGTCCAGCGGCGAACGCCAGTCCGCGGGAGGTTCGGAAATCGACTTGAACCCGACCGGCGCCTCCCGTTCGTGCAGGAATTCGTAGATCTTCATTGCATGCGCCATCTCGCGCTGGGCCTGCTTTCCCATCCACCTGGCAAATCCGTTCAGATTGACCGATTTGAAATAGGAGGACATGGCCAGATAGGTGTACCAGGCGAGGAATTCGCTGTTGATCTGCTCGTTCAGCGCCGATTGAATCTCCTTGCTAAACATCAACTCCCCCAATGCCTTTGTCCGGAGACGTCCCCCGGCGCCCGTTGCTCATTGATACCGCGGTCGCCAACGGCGAGCCCGAACACGTACCGGAACGTTGACCCGACATATATACCGCTGCGCCGGAGGCGCCTATTGGGTCTGAGGAACCTTGCAGCAGTCCGGCAGTTTCGCGTAGACCGCGCTGTCGGCAGCGGCCTGATTCGCCTGATAACCCGCCCCGGTGATTGCCTTTTCCAACGCCGCCGCCTCGGTAAGCGACGCATCGTAAGTCACGCTGACAACCTTGACATCCATGTCGACGGCCACCTCCGATACGCCGTCCACCTTTTTCAATGCCTTTTCAATATTGTTCGCGCACATCATGCACTGTGCCGTGGGGACATTGATTTTGGTCGTTCGGGTCTCGGCCGTGGAACAGCCGGAGACGGCGATGAGGGAGAACGCGAACACACTGGATAGCAGAACAGAAACGAACGTGCGCATGATTCTATCTCCTGTAAAGAAAGGGAAAGTTCGGGCCATTCCCTGAACATGAGGACTTTGGCTTCGAATATATGACAACACCCATTTTTAATCAACTCCCATCTTTCAATGATCGGCCTTTCCACAACGCGTAAATCGCGGGAATCACAATAAGCGTGAGCAACGCGGAGGAAGCGACCCCGCCCACCATCGGCGCGGCAATGCGCTTCATCGTCTGAGACCCGATGCCGTGTCCCCACATAATGGGAAGCAACGCCAGCAGCGTCGTGAGTACAGTCATCATCTTCGGCCGGACCCGTTCCACGGCGCCGGAGATGACCGCTGTCCTCAGGTCCGAAGCATTCATCCCGCCACCTCGCTCCTTCCGAATACGTTCGTACGCATGATCGAGATAGACCAGCATGACCACCCCCGTCTCGGCCGCCAGACCGCCCAGAGCAATGAATCCGACACCTACCGCAACACTCATATTGTAATCCAGCAGATACATCAGCCAGATCCCGCCCACCATCGCGAACGGAAGGGACAGCATCACGATGAGGCTCTCCGTAATATTCCTGAAGTTGAGATACAACAACAGAAAAATGATTCCAAGGGTGAGCGGAACGACCAGTTTCAATCGCTTCTCCGCCCTCTGCATGTACTCGTACTGGCCGCTCCAGGTGATCGAATAACCCGGCGGCATCGACACGCTCTCCAACACAGCCTGCTGTGCGCGCTTCACATAGGTTCCAACGTCGATGCCCTGGATATCCACGTACACCCACGCGTTCAAACGCGCGTTCTCGCTCTTGATCCCCGGCGGCCCTTTTCTGATCCGGATGTCCGCGAGTTGCTGGATGGGAATCTGGGCGCCGGTGGGTGTTGGCACCAGCACCCGGCGCAACGCCGGCAGGTTGTCGCGCAGTTCCCTGTCATAGCGCAGATTGACCGGATAGCGCTCAAGGCCCTCAACGGTCGTTGTGATATTCATCCCGCCGACCGCGAACATGATCACGTCCTGAACGTCTCCTGTCGTAAGTCCGTAGCGCGCTGCTTCTTCCCGGTTGATTTCGAAGTCGAGGTAGTTTCCGCCAACGACGCGTTCGGCAAACACGCTCAGAGTGCCCGGCAGATTGCGGATTACCCCTTCGATCTGCTCGCCGAGGCGCTGCAACACCTCCAGGTCCTCACCCGCGACTTTCACGCCAACCGGCGTCTTGATCCCGGTCGACAGCATGTCGATTCTCGTCTTGATGGGCATCGTCCACGAATTGGTCAGGCCGGGGAATTGTATCGCCCGGTTCAATTGGTCGATCAGCTTTTCGGGTGTCATGCCCGGGCGCCACTCGTTTTCCGGCTTCAACGTAATCGTAGTCTCGATCATTGAAAGCGGCGCCGGATCGGTTGCGGTCTCGGCGCGCCCGATCTTCCCGAATACGTCCTGGACCTCCGGAAACGACTTGATGATCTTGTCCGTCTGCTGCAGCAATTCACGCGCACGGGTCACGGAGATTCCAGGCAGGGTGGTAGGCATGTAGAGAAGGTCTCCCTCGTACAGGGGCGGCATGAATTCCGAACCGATCTTCTCCAGGGGAAACAGGCGGTCCAGCCTCAGAAGCGCACGATACGCGACGCTGCGCGGCGCATCAGAAAATCGATCGAGAACCGTGCTCCTGAACGGAAAGAGCGTCACGAACAACACGGCCACCGCCAGCAGAACCGTGGCGACCCTGTGTTTCAGGACCCAATCGATCATCGGACGGTAGGTCCAGATGAAGAACCTGCTGCTGGGATTTCGCGCCTCCGGCCGGATTCTGCCCCGGACGAAAAAGCTCACGAGAACGGGAACGAGCGTGACGGCGAGTAACGCCGCCCCGCCCATCGCGTACGTCTTCGTATAGGCCAAAGGCTTGAACAACCGCCCCTCTTGAGCCTGAAGCGTGAACACGGGAAGGAACGACACCGTGATCAACAGTAGAGAATAAAAGAGGGCAGGACCGACCTCCTTTGACGCTCGAGCGACAATCTCGAGATGGCTCAGCTTCCCGTTGTCCTGCTCGAGGTGTTTATGTGCGTTCTCGATCATCACGATCGACGCATCGACCATCGCGCCGATGGCGACCGCAATTCCGCCCAGCGACATGATGTTGGAGCTCACACCCTGTGTGTACATCATCCCGAAAGAAACCAGCACGCCGGTTGAAAGCGCGAAGATCGCCACGAATGCGCTGCGAAAGTGCAGCAGGAACACGACGCATACAAGCGCGACCACCGACATCTCCTCGATGAGCTTGTTACGCAGATTGTCGATGGCGCTGCGAATGAGCGCGGACCGGTCATAGGCGGTCCTGATTTCAACGCCTTCGGGCAGACCGGGTTTTAGCGACTCGATTTTCTCCTTGACGCGATCGATCACTGCCAGCGCGTTTTCGCCGTAACGCATCACGACGATGCCGCCCACGACCTCGCCCTCGCCGTTCCATTCAGCCAGACCCCTGCGAAGCTCGGGACCCAGTTGTACTGCGGCGATATCACCTACTCTTACCGGGGTGCCCCGTGTGTCGACACCGACGGCGACGTTTCGAATATCCTCCGTCGAACGCAGATACCCCAGGCCGCGGACCATAAACTCCGATTCACCGAATTCCACGATGCGCCCGCCAACGTCATTATTGCTCCGCCGGATTGCGTTCCTGACCTTCTGCAACGGGATATTGTAGGCCAGCAGCCGGTTGGGATCCACGGTTACCTGGTACTGCTTCACGTACCCGCCTACGGCTGCCACCTCCGCTACACCCTGCACGCTGCTGAGTTCGTAACGCAGGTACCAGTCCTGGATGGACCGCAGTTCCGAAAGATCCCGGCGCCCCGTACTGTCAACCAGCACGTATTCGTACACCCATCCGACCCCTGTGGCATCCGGCCCGAGCCGCGGCGCAACACCCGCGGGCAGGCGGTTCGAAACGGTGTCGAGCGCCTCCAGGACGCGGCTTCTGGCCCAATAAATATCCGTACCGTCCTCGAAAATCACATAGACAAACGACAGTCCGAAGAATGAATATCCTCTCACGACGCTTGCCTTCGGCACGGCCAGCATGGCGGAGGTGAGTGGATAGGTCACCTGGTCCTCCACCACCCGAGGCGCCTGCCCCTGATAATCAGTCATTACGATCACCTGCACGTCCGACAGGTCCGGAATCGCGTCCAGGGGCGTATTCAACATCGCGTATCCCCCCCACGCGATTGCGAAAATCGTGGCCATAATGACCAGAATACGGTTCCGGAGGCTGAGTTCGATTATTTGACCAATCATAATCTCGACTTTCCGTTAAAGAAGATGTCAGTGACATTGGCATCGGTCCCGGATCCCGGTTCCGCCTATGAACCCGGTTGCGTTACCCGACCTCAATGTCGATGCTGCATCGGCGCCGAAGTTTCGTGTTGTGCGCCGATGTTTCCAAGCGCCGCCTTCAGGTTGCTTTCCGAGTCGATCAGAAACTGCGCTGATACGACAACCCGCTCGCCTCCCTGCAGCCCGCCGGTCACCTCGAAGACGTCGTCCGCCTCCACCCCAAGCGACACTTCGCGCGGCGAAAAACGACCTTCCCCGAGATCCAGAATCACGACGCTTCGCTCTCCCGTCCGGATCACTGCCTCCGCAGGGACGACGACGGCCTCCTTCGACACCTCGGAGAGGATCTTTACCGTGGCGAACATCTCGGGTTTCAATTGCAGTTCCGGGTTGTCGAACACCATCCGAACCTTCGCGGTACGTGTCCTGGACTCCAGGAACGGATAGACGTAGCTCACCACACCTTTGAACTCCCTGCCGGGCGCGTAGGAGAGCACGACTTCGGCCGACTGCCCTCTGCTGATCCACGGCAATTCGTACTCGTAGATATCCGCGTAGACCCATACGCGCGAAAGATCCGCGATTCGATAGAGATGCTCTCCGGCCTTTATATGCGCGCCGTCGTACACCGCCCGATGCACAACCACGCCCTCCTGCGGGGAATGGATCGTCATGGTCCGCCTGGCCTCCCGCGTCCGCTCCAGGTCCGCAATCTGCGCTTCCGCAATATCCCAGTACATCAATCGCTGCCGCGCCGCGCTCAGGAGCGCCTTTGCGCCATCCAGCGCTTCGGCGGACCCGCCCGCCTCCAGCCTCCGGACATAGTCCAGCGCCGTGAGGTATTCCTCCTGCGCGGCCACGAGTTCGGGACTGTAGATATCCAGCAGCGGTTGTCCCTTCTTCACCTCCTGACCGGTGAAGTCAACATGCAGTTTCTCAACCCATCCGGTTACCTTCGTATTCACGTCCGTCATTCCTGTTTCGTCGTAATCTACGCGTCCCATGGTGCGAACGGTCCGGCTCAACGGGCGCCGTTCCACGACCCCGACTCTGACCCCCATATTCTGCACGGTGGACGGATCGATCCGGACCTCGCCGGCTTCCTCTCCGTGGTCGCCTTCGTGTCCCGACCTGCCGGGCTGGTCCATCACCAGGTCCATTCCGCAAATCGGACAGCTTCCGGGCCTGTCCGACACCACCGTCGGATGCATCGGGCACCGGTGCACGGACGGTCCCGACTCGTGAGTCGTCGACCCGTCCTCTCCTCCGATCCACATTCCCAGGCCCACACCGACAATCAGGGCGAGAATCGTCACAACGATGGTTTTCGAATTCATAACTCGACCCTTCCCTCTTCAATGCGTACGTTTGCTGAAACCGAGGCGATATCGGGAAACCGCGCTAAAACAGCCGTTTTCCGATAACCGCTTCCAATTCCGCCAGCTTTTTCTCGCGTTGGATCAGATGGTGATAGTGTTCGATTTCAAACTGAAACAACGAGACCTGGTTGTTCAACAAGGTCAAAAAGTCCACTTTGTCCACCTGGTATCCCGCCATTGCGGATTCCAGTGACTGCTGCGCCTGGGGCAGAATTGCGGTACGGAACAGCTCCGCCTGCTTCCAGTGCCGGTCGACTTCAAGGCAGATTTCTTCCACCCGAAACAGGATCTCGCGGCTGACGTCCTCCTTTTGCGCCCTGACCATTCTGATATTGGCCTGCGCCTCGGCAATTTGACTGTCCCGTTTCCGTCCGTTGAAGATCGGAAGGTTCATGCTCACGCCGAACGACAGAAAGTCGCTGCCGCTCACGGGATCGGGCGCCACGTGGGCCCGTTGCAGGTAGCCCAGGCGAAACGTCAGATCGGGCCGGCCCGATCGCCTTGCCGCCTGTTCGGTTGCCGCCCAACCGGAAATGGTATGGTCTATTTCCTTCAACAGCGGGCGGTGCGCCAGTGCCAGCCGCTGGGCGTCCTTCACCGACAGGGCGAATGGCGTCGCAATCACGTCGCTGGGCGCATTCACGGCGGTATCCATCGGCCGATTCAGGACCCGGTTAAGCCGCGCCTCCGCAAGCCTGCGGTCCGTATTCAGCCCGATCAGTCGATCCTGCAGCGCGGAAAGGGACACCTGGGCCTTCAGGACGTCTTGTTGAAGTCCCCGACCGACCACGTATTTCTTCTCTGCGATTCGAACCAGGTCCCGGAGGAGCGCCCGGTTCCGTTCCGTCACTTCGATTGCCCGTTCCAGAAACGCCAGCGCATAGTATCCCTGCTTAACAAGATTGACGATCGTTCCGGTACGGTCCGCAAGGACTTCTCTGGCAGCGCCAGCGGAAGATTCCGCCGCCTGCTCTTTCGCGTGCAACAGGCCCGGAAGCGGTATCCGCTGGCTGACCGTCAACTGCTTGCCGGACATATGCGTACTGTTGAAGTCAAAGCTGCTTGTCGGTACGTTCCGCAAATCCAGCGCCAGCATCGGATCTTGCAGCGCACCGGCCTGAGGCACCCTGGCTTCGATTGCGGCCAACCGGTACTCAAGAACCTCCAGACCGGGATTTTTCGCGAGCGCCGAGTCGACCAACACCTCCAGGTCCGATGCCGCGGCGCCGGAAATCCCGGGTATGAGGAAAAGACACATCCCGATGAGTTTCAGCAATCCCTTCAAGACTGATCACCTCCGTGGCTGGGAAAAACGGCCGCGCACGCGCGAAACAACGCACTCGAGCCGGAGGGTTTTCGTCCAGCGACTAAAATTCGGGCGATGTTTAGAAGCTGTCTTAAAATTCCCAGCGGTCTTCGCGCGGCTGCAAAAGCGCCGGTCGGCGTTGGTCAAACCCACCCGTATAGACAAATATGGGTGGAATTTCCCGCCTTGACCGCCACTTTTTCGCTCGCGCTCGGGAACTCACCGGTAATTTTAAAACAACTTCCAACGAGGAGAAGAAAGATACCGCGCCGCGGGAGACGCGGTCAGCAGTCCGGTGATAAAGCCGCTCTGCAGGCGAAGCCGGATGGGCTTTTTCAACGGGCTGACAGGGCGGGAAATCAGATTAGAAACGAAGCATTCATCAGGTACAGCGAGGATAACGGATGGGGCGGGGCCGAATGAAATACGCCCGCGCGGGTCATGCATGAACCAAAAGCCCCGGCGGAGCTGACCGATCGAGGTCCGGTGTGGGAATCCGGACCCGGAAAACGGGGCGTTGAGGACTGAATCGCGGAAGGCAGATCCGGCGGGGCATCTTTAACGCTGCCACCGTTTCCGGCGCAGCAGCAGTCCGCCTCAACCGGCTGGGCGTGGCATGCTTCAACCGGAACCGACATCCCGCACAGGCACTGGATGGCAGCAAGAGCGAAGCCAACTGCCAGACCTGTCGTGGATAGCGCGCGAATCATCCTCTGCCTCACAAGCGGATTTCGTCTGTCAGAATTGACGCCATCTTATATACGTTTGTCAAGGACGGTTGTTCAAAAAAAGTGGATCGACGCCCATTCGTCCTGACTCCGGCGGAACCGCGGAGGTAACAAGAGTGGGGCTACACCCTATCCGGCCCGCTGAAAGGACTGCCAGGCCTCGCCAGCCTCGGCGGCCTGGCGCTCCAACTCGCCGCGCCAGCCCACGACTTCTCCGGCCTTTATCCGCCGGATGTCGTAAGCGGGGTACCGGTCTTCGAGCGTATCGCCGAGCTTTTGCGTTTCGGCCCATCGGTCCCACGCAGTTCTCATCCAGTCGTAGGGCAACGCGTCACGCACCGCGGGATCAAGCTGCCATGCGCTCCGCACGTCGGCCACGGAAGGATCACCCGTGAACGGCCCGGACCACCTGGACCATCCGATGGACAGCGTATTCCTTTCTCTTTCGGGTACGGTGTGGCCCGTGTGAATATTCGAGCCGATCCGTATGAGAGCTTCGCCCGCCTTCAGCCTCACTGCGACCTGTCCCGGCAACGGGTCGACGCCGTTCCAACTGGGTGTGTGCGGGACGCCCTTCTCCTTCATGGCCTTGGGAAGGAGGACATCGTGCTCGTAGGGCGTGCGCCACCGATTGTGGCTGCCGGGTATGAGTTCGTGGCATTCTTCGTCGACCAGCGCAAGGAACATGCTCACCCCGTTCCGCTCGGTAATCGACCTGGCGTTGTTCGCGCGAATCTCCGCCCAGCGCTCCCGCTCCACCTCTTCCGTATACGCTTCGGGCCCCTCCCCGCGGATCTCACGCTGCGCGAAATAGGGCTTTCCCGTCCCCCACCACGTCGCGTCACGATGCCAGCTGAGGGAATGTTCCGTCTCTCTCGGATTGCACCACAACAGCAGACCGCCATACGTGAAATCCTCGGGGCCAAGACCATTGCACCAGGAGCGCACGAAGTTCAGAAAATCGTCCGAGCCGTGGAACTCCGCGAAACAGGGTTCATTGAATGCCGGATGGACCAGACCGCGTATCGCCCACGGTTCGTCCTTCCCGGTACGGTGGACGTAACCCCTGGAGCTGTCGATTTTGCTGTACCCGTTGGCCGGGGCGCACGCCTCCGTAATCCGGCGGCCCGCATCCCGGAGAACCGGAATCCACGGACTGTCGACGAAGTCGTTGATGATGATGAATCCGTGCTCCTCGAGGTGCGCCAGCCGCTCGGGCGTCGCGCCCGGCGCCGCCAACTCGGGCAGCGCGTCGGCAAAGGCGGGCGCCCTGTAGGTGGAGGTTGTTTCGTCGGTCTTCATTTCTTCTCTCCTTACCAAGATTAACAGGATTACTAAGGATTCAAAGGATTAACCCCAATTCGAAAAAACAGCAGCCCAGTCATACAGTATATCTACGCCGTCGTGTTGTCAATACCAATATCCACGCAAAGTGCGAGTGTTGAATCGGAAGCCGGGATACGATGTCTGACCAATTAAATACAAAACACTCGCCTATCCCGAGCATTGTCCCTATATTTGGGTTTTGCGGCTGCGGTACTCTGCGAAAACGAAGCTGCACCTGCTCACCCCACCGGAGAATTCCACGTCCGGCTGAAGACGGCTTCTGGCAGGTTGGAAAACCAGTTGTTCGGGATGTCATTTCCGTGAGGAACCACGTGTGAATCGGATCGCTTCAGCGTTCTGGCTTGTCCTCGTTACTCATCTCGCAGTCGCACATCCTTCCGATGCGCAGATCGGCCGCGGGGAGATCGAAAACCGGTTTCACAGCGCCCTTGGCGACTACACTGCCGGCAACTATCGGGCGGCGGAAGCGGCCTTCCGGGCGCTGGCCGAAGCCGACCCCGCACACTGGCGAACATCGGCCTCCCGGCTGATGCTCGCCAAATCGCTCTACAAACTCGGGAAATACAATCTGGCGCTGGCAACGGCAGTGGGAATCTACGACGCCTTCCCGCGCAGCAGTTATCTTCCCGAAGCCGACCTGATCGCCGGTGATTGCGAATTCCAGCAGGGAAGGGTCTACGCCGCCGCGGCCCTGTACGCCCGCGTGGTGTCCGGAAAGGCAGACCTCCGCCTGAAGGCCAGAGCAGCGGATCGGCTGGGTCAACTAGCCGGAGCGGGGAGAATCACCGATGGCGACGTCGCACGTCTGAAGAACGACTTTGGAAGGGACATCGTCGCGGAGGCCCTGGCGTTCGGCCGCGCCCGGTGGCCGTCGAGACTTGCCCGGACCGAACCATCCGGAAAGGATATGGCCGGATTCGTGGATCGGTATCCCAACGGCACCTTCGCGCCGCTGGTAAGAGAAAAACGCCTTGAGCCGGAACGCATTCAGCCCTCCGTAGCCGGTGTGCCGCCCACACCTGCCGCCGTAGGCCCCGAAGAACCGGCCGACGCGCGCTTCACGATAGGCGTGATCGCGCCCCTGGCAAGCCCGCCGGGAAAGGACATGGTAGACGGTGTCCTGGTCGCCCGGGAGCTGCATCAACTCAAATCGCGAGAGCCGGTCGCGCTGGTCTTCAAAGACTCGGAAGGCAGCCCGGTACGCGCGATAAAGGCAGCTCAGAGTCTGGTCGAAGAACACGATGTGATTGCCATAATCGGCGCCCTCACCAGCGCTGAGACCCTTCCCATCGCTGCACTGGCCGGCTCTTACGAGGTTCCGCTGATTGCGCCCACGGCATCGGAGGACGGGCTGGCGACCCTGAGTCCCTGGGTGTTTCAGATCAACGCAACGCCCGGCGCGCAGGGCCGCCGGATTGCCGACTACGCGGTCCGGGAATCGGGCATGCGCACTTTGGCGACCTTTGCGTCCCGGGACACCTACGGTGAGCGAATCGCCAGGGAGTTCACGGCCCGTGCGGAAGAGTCGGGTTCGGAAGTCGTCATACAGACGTGGTACGAACCGGGCACGACCGACTACCGGGGTCAGCTGGAACGCATCAGAGACGCCGGACTGGCGCTCCATCCGCCCGAAATCCTCGCGGACGAAATAGACTCGCTGATTCTGGGTAGCATTCGGCTGGCGCCACCGCCCCCGGTCGAAGTGGATCCCGATACGGTGCAGCCGCCGCCGGTGCATACGCTGGATGGCCTGCTCATTGCCGGGGGCAAGGACGACGTCCTGCTGATCGCGCCGCAGATCGCCTTCCACCGCATTCACTCGCGACTGCTGGGCAGCGACGGCTGGAATCACCACGAAGTCGCGCGAGACTCCTATACCGACGGCGCGGTCTTTGTCGCCAAGTATTCTACTCGCAGCGATCTGGTCTCCGTTCACGAGTTCCTGGGCGCCTTCAGACAACGGTTCAATCGCGACCAGAGCATTGCGGCCGCGCTGGGATACGACGCCATGACGGCGGTTCTGACCGCAGTTGAAAGGGGCGGCACGACACCCGGGCGACTTCAGCACGCGCTGGAGAACCTCGGTGAAATCCCGGGCGCCACCGGAAAGATCTCCTTCAGCCGGGGCAACCGGGAAAACGGCTGGATGTACCTTCTGACCGCAAAAGACGGAAAGATTCAGCTCCTCTCAATCGGCCGCGCGGACAAGGCCGCGTCCGAACCCTGATCGCCTCCACTCGCACTTTTCCTCCCCGCATCACAAATGCTACCCGCTGGCATTTCAATTGCACTGGATTCAACGAGCAACGGCCGGACGCATCGTCTACGGCAGGTTCATTGCTTGTTAACAATAGCTTGTGCCCAATTGAAATGTCAGGGGGGCAGCCTGTGGTATGCGCTTTCTTTCAATTCGCCAGTTGCAGAACGAAAGTGACTTTCATCGCTCTGCTTCCAAATTTACTCTGCGGTTTCGCGTCTCATGCGCAGGAATCCTTAAATCCTGAAACCGCGGAGACGTACCTGGCCGTTCTCCGGGATCTGGACGGACAGGTCATCAACGTCAACAGGGCCAACTCCGAGGACCTGCAGGCACTGCCCTGGTTCTCGCCCGAGTTGGCGCGCCAGGTCATCGCCTATCGAAAGCGGTTCGGGCCCTACCAACGTCTAGGCGATCTCCTCGGGGTTCCCGGCGTCACATCCGAGACCCTCGCCGCCGTCCGGCCCTATCTGACCGTATCGTCGCTGCGAGGTCCCCGCGTCCGGACGTCCCTCAGGATCACCCGCCCGTCCAGCCATTCTGACGCCTGGTCCAGCCTGCGGCTCTACCAGCGCACCGTGATCGGAGTACGGCGCGTGGAAGGCGTCTTCCTCACGGAACGCGACCCTCTGGAAGTACGGCTTGCGGACTTCCTCACCGGATACGTGAGCGTCGCGACCGTGCCGGGCTTGCGGCGCCTGCTCGCGGGCGACTTCCGACCCGGTTACGGACAGGGCCTGCTTTTCAGCCGCCACAACCGGTCCGCGACGGGCATCGAGTGGGCCAGGCCAGCCAGCGTTCGAACCGTGGGCAACCGCTCCGCAATCGAAGACGGCGCACTCCGCGGCCTGTTTGCAGAAGGCCGGTCCGGTCGGGTCACGTGGACGGCCATGGGCGCCAGCAACCGCTGGGATGCCGCCATCGACAGTTCCGGCGTTGCCGAGATACGCACCGCCGACCTGCACGTCACGCAAACCCAGCGAGAACGCAGAGGCAGGCTGCGGGAACACCTGGCGGCGTTTCGATCCCGGGTCGAAGTGCCGGCCGGCAGTATAGGGGCGACTTTCGTCCGGACCACGTTTTCGCCTGCGCTGCAAGACGTACGACGCCTGCATTCCTCCGGTTTGGACTGGAACCTGCGGGCGAGGCAGGTAAACGCTTTCGGCGAAATCGCGGCATCCGGGCGGAGAGCCGTTGCCTGGCTGACCGGCGCACGCACGGAAATCGATCGCCTCAAACTGGTGGTACTTGCCCGCAGGTATCCGCCCGGGTTTTCAAGCCTGCACGGCGGCCCGTTCTCCGCTTACAGCGGCAGCAACGAGTGGGGTCTGTTCACCGGCGCCGTGTGGCGGCCGGACAGGAGAACACGGTTGCAGGCCACGCTCGACCGGCACGGCCGCATCGCGCCCCAAGGCAAATACACGCTGCCCGCCCGTGGCGAGCGATTCGCCTTCGAAATGAGGCGTCGCCTCGGCAGCGCCAGGATGCGGCTAACGCTGGGCACGCGGCGGCAGACGGTCACGACTTCGGGCATCACAGGCCCGCGACATCAGAGACGCGCACGTCTTCGTCTGACCGTGCCCAGAACAAACGCGCGCCTCAATCTGTGGCTGGAAGGCGCGGGCGCCCGCGCCCCCATCCGAAAAAGCGGCGGCCGCGCCGCGGGTCTGGATCTCCGCGTCCAGCGCGGGACAGGACTGAGAGGCGACGCCTGGCTGGCCCTTTTCGACGTGACCCACTTCGACTCCCGAATATATACGTTCGAGCCCGATGTATGGGGTGGCAGCCGCCTGCAACTCCTGTCCGGAAGAGGCCGAACGGCCGGAATCCGGATCGTCTGCACGGGGTCGCGGATCCGCGTTTCTGTACGATACGCAGTCAAGAATACCGAAAAAGGTACATCGAGCACCTGGGCGGCGCAGATCGAATTCGGCACCAGGAAGTAACGCGCGCGGAAGGAAGGCACATCCAGTCAGGCGGACGGGTGGCATTTTTCCCTTTCTGGCGTCCTTTTGATTGAGTATTTTTGCCAACGAGCGATAACGTCAGGCACGCACTGTGCAATTACAATTGCCGGCAGCGAACCAAACCGCTCGCCGGCAATTTCACTGCCTTCAAACGGCTGTTCAGGACATGGCGCCGAGTTTCAAAATACGAACCTGGATTTCCCCGACCGCGCTGTGCGTGATATTGCTGGCCGGCTGCGGCCCGCGGCTGCCCGAGTCGGTAGGACCCGCACAGGAAATACTTGTCCTGATCGATCCGGCCGCCCGTGAGAGCCTGGAACCGCATTTGAAAGAGGTCTTCGAAAAAATCATCTATACGCCTCAGGAAGAGAAGATTTTCCGGCTGCAATTCGAAGATGTGGCCAATTTCGAAAGGTACGAGAACAAGAGGCGCAAGAATATCCTGGTTGTCGCCGAAATCGACGCTCCCCATCCCACTGCGGGATTCCTGAGGAATATCCTGAGTCCTAACGTGCAAGACGCCGTGCGGATGAACCGGTCCGGCGTATTCTGGAAGGAAGACGTCTGGGCAAAGGAACAACTCCTCATGGCGGTGTCCGGCGCGGATAGCGCCGCGCTGGTGGACAACCTCCGGATGGAAGCTGACCGGCTCTACCAGCGGATCGAAGACGCCCGCAACGAGCGGATTCGGCGGTTGATTTATCGGTATGGCGAACGGAAGGACGTCACCGAGCGGCTCGGGCGGGAATTCGGCTGGCAGGTGCGCGTGGCTTTCGGATACCGCATCCTGGAGGCCTATCCCGACAGCGGATTCGTGGTGTTGACGAAGGAGGAACCCAACCGTTGGTTGTTCGTCTACTGGGAGGACGGCATCTCGCCCGATGAACTCTCGGAGGAATGGTGCATCAGAAAACGCAACGACATCACCCGGAGGTTTTTCGAGCGGGACCGGATTGTACAGGACCACCTGGAGATCGGCCAGGCTGAATTTGCCGGGAAGCTGGCGTATGTCCTGCAGGGCTTATGGGAAAACAAGAAAAAATGGGCGGGGGGCCCATTCAGGAGTTACGCTTTCGTGGACGTGGAAACGGACCGTTTCTACTACATCGACTGCGGGGTGTATTCACCGAACAAACGCAAGGAACCCTATCTTCGCCAGATCGACCTCATGGCCAGGTCCTTCACCCAGGTGAAATCGGCGCCCTGAACCTAGTGTCCTGTCCCAAGAATTCCTCACCATTCGGCCGCCGATTCATCCCGTCTCGCTACGTTCCCCTCGCTCGCCGACCATACGCAGGTCGCCTGCGCTCCGGCGCCTTGCGAGACGGGCGACTCAGCGACCGAATTTAGGCAACTTATTTCTGGGACAGAACACTAGCATTTCGTTGGTGAAGACGGTATAATTCGGAACGGCAGTGGTCCACGAGACGTTACGGCGCATGCGGAGCAGAGGAACGATGGGACAGCAGAATCGTATATCGAGTCTGGGAAAACGCGCACGGATGAGCTTTCGCGGTACGCTAATAGCCGGGATCGCGCTTCTGGTGCCGGTTGCGGTAACGTTTATCGTTCTTCGGATCATCTTTCAGTGGATCGACGGACTGGCTCAGCCCCTGGTTAAGCGAATCTTTCAAACCGAAAACGACGTGTTCGGACTGGGGCTGGTCCTGACGCTTATCCTGATATGGCTTGCCGGTCTGTTAGCCGGGAATGTCTTCGGCAAACGCCTCATCGGTAAGGGCGACGATCTGATTAAACGTCTTCCGGTAATCGGCAGCATCTACGGTCCGGTAAAGCAGTTCATGGAATCGGTTGTCTCACCGGACGAAGACAGGGGTTTCAACCGGGTGGTCATCGCCGAATATCCGTCCGACGGGCTCTGGATCCTGGGTTTTGCGACGGGCGATATTCCGATGGACGAGGATGGCCGGATCGGTTGCTGCGTGTTTATACCGACCTCACCCAATCCCGCCACGGGCTGGACGGTGGTGTTTCCACCCGAAAAGGTGCGGAACGTCTCGCTCACGGTGGAGGAGGCGATGCAGATGATCGTCTCGGCGGGGGTCGTCATTCCTGACGCGCTGAAGTCCACGCCCTCCGGCGAGCCGGATGCTCCGCTTTCGAATCTGCCTGCGGTTGCCGGTCGATCCGAATAGAAGCCCGGCGCCGGGGTCGGGCCGGGGCTGTCAGGTCTCGAAATCTTCAACGTCGTCGAGCTCCTCCAGTCCGCCGACGTCTTCCCGGATCAGCGCCAGTATTGAGTTGTGCGGTATAATCAGGTACTTCTCACCTTCGAATTTAATCTCCATCGCCATCTTTTTCATGAACAGGGCATAGTCGCCGACTTGGGCCTGCATTGGAAGGTACTTGGGTTCATCCGGTACGCTCCGCCAGGGCTCGTCGTCGACGTCGTGCGGCTGCGGCAGCGGCATCCCCGGACCCGTCAGCACAATCCGGCCGCCCTGGACCTCTTCCTTTTCAACAACCGTCTGCGGCAGGTACAGACCCACCTCGGTGCGTTCCTGGAGCTCCTCCTGCTTGACCAGGACCCGGTCCCCCACAATGATCAATTCCTTGTTTCCGATTTTCATAGGACAGCCCTCTTGGATTCGGTACCATATGAGTGCCGGAGGCCGGACTCGAACCGGCACGGGCTTATCGGCCCGGGGGATTTTAAGTCCCCTATGTCTACCAATTCCATCACTCCGGCACCGGATTCGAAAATAGCGATCCGCCGGTACAATGTCAAGCGGGATTATACGTTTCTCCTACTTCCAAAAAAACAACGACTAATCTTAAGAAGCTGACTTAAAACCCCCAGCGGTCTTCGCGCGGCTGCAAAAGCGTCGGTCTGCGTTGGTCAAATCCACCCGTAACCCAAATATGGGCGAATTTGCCCGCCTTGACCGACACATTTTCGCGTGCGCTCGGGACTCACCAGGAAATTTAAATCAGCTTCTAAGAAGACAGTCGCTTGTCCATCCGTGAAATGGAGGCGGCGGGCGGATTCGAACCGCCGAATCGGGGCTTTGCAGGCCCTTGCCTTACCACTTGGCCACGCCGCCTCGCCCTATTATTTCAAAATACAACACCCGCGCGCCATTGTCAAGCCTCTCGCACGGAACCGGTGGGATTCCGGTCCCGTTACCGGCTTGCCCAGAGCATCCCCCGCCTCTGAATCTCGCGCGCCTCCGGCACGTCAAAGTCACGGGCCACGTGACCCAGCGACGAGTAGAACACCCTTCCTTCGCCCCACATCCGCTTCCACACCACCGGCATTACGCAACCGTTTACCCACGGCGCCACCGTCGTCTGGAAAGTCGTGGTCGCCAACACGCGGTTGGATGGGTCCACGTGCATGTAATACTGCTCCGAATGCATTTTGAAGTCCTGAATCCCACGCGTAATCGGGTCCTCGCGGTCCACGACGTTCACCTCGTAGTCGACGACGCCGCCGGGATGAGACACCCACTGGCCGCCAACCATGAACTGATATTCGGTGTGGTTTCGGAATGCGTCCGCCATTCCGCCATGCCAGCCGGCTATCCCTGCGCCGTTCCTGACCGCCGTCAGCAACCCCTCCTCCTGCGACCGTTCGATGGTTCCCATCGTCCAGATCGGAACCACAAGACTCAGCTCCGCCATGAGGTCGGCATCCAGATACACGTCCATTGTATCCGAAAGCGTCACGTCAAATCCCTCACCGGCGAGGATCGGCGCGAAAATATCCACACACTGTCTGGGCTCGTGCCCCTCCCAGCCGCCGTACACCATCAATGCTTTCTTCATCGCACGCCTCTCAATGACGCTTTGTAGTTAAGGCCAAACGAATCTCCCGAACGAATGCCTCAGCGGGCACGGCCGCCGGGGCGTCGATCGGCTCCGTGTCCGATCGTCCGATCAAGCCCAGCCGCGTACCATATACGTTTGCAGCGTGCCGCTTTCGTCTGAATTGAAAAACCCCGAACTTCCATCCGGCGCCAGGAACGGATGGATATGGGTGTCCTTTCGCCAGGTGGACCCGGGGTTCGCAACCCTTCTTGCGTTCGACAACGCGCCATCATCGGCCCCGGGTAGATCGAACAGCCAGACCGCGCCGCCCCCGTCCCTGGGGCCGGCATCCGTAATCAGGCGTCGTCCCGAGGCGTCCGTGGCGAAATGGTAGAAGTCCGGTACGTCGAAAGATCGGGACAGATCACTTCGCCATCCCCCGGGGGTTCCGTTTCCGTGGTGCCCCACGTGCGCCGCCGCTCGGCCTGAAATGAGCTGCCTTTCGTCCGGCTCACGCGTCGACGTGCTGGTGATCGCGATGTCGGACCGCCCCTGCCAGCACTGGTGTCCCTGGCAGAATTCGTTCCCGTCGCGCCCCCAGGGGAAGTCCCGGAGCGAGGTCCCGTCGTCCCGGATCAGGTGGATATCGGCGCCCGTTCCGCCGGTGAGCTTCTCGATCATACCATCGGGGGATGCGACGTTGCCGTGGTTCTCCTGAATCATGATGTCGTGCGAGGCGTCCGCATCGGTCTGCCGCGTATATTGCGGGTGGACATTGCACCAGGAGGGTCCGTGAAAGACCAGCCGCACGGACGGCTCGTTGATTTCGAAGACGAGCAGACCCCAGGTGGCGCCGTCCGTTCGGCCGTCCCCCAGAAATCCGGAGATCGCGATTCGCCTTCCGTCGGACGAAATGGTCGAGAGTGGATACGGACGGCTGAGCCGGAAATCCGTGTTCGGAACGGGATGGTCCAGGACGTCAATCACCTCGCGGTCCGACCCGTCCAGTCTCACCCGTTTGAGCGTGAGCGGTCCCGGATTCGCGGGGTCGGTTTCGTCCACAAAGTAGTAGAGCCAGTCGCCGTCGGGTGAGATGGAGGGCGCGGTCGTTCCCAGTTCCGTCGTCAGGGGCGCCATGCGGCAGTGGTCCTCAAGATCGCACACCAGGTACCGGTGCTCCGGGTCTTTCGGATCAGAGCCATGCGGATGCGCCGAGCGGTGGAGCACCAGCCGCCGCGAATCGGGCGTGAAAATCTGCGCTTCCATGTAAATGTGCGAGGACGGAATCGACTCATCCGTCAGCTGAACGACCTCCAGATTGTCCTCCTCGGCCGCGGGAACGAGGTCCGGTCGGAATTTCAATTTACGATACCTCCGCGATATGGATATGTATGGCGCGAAACCACAAAAACCGGGATCAGGATTCGCAGCATGAAAGGATTAGCAGGATTAAATCATGTATGGTGACTTCTAATGTAAACACCGACAGGATCGGGATTCGCAGGATGAATTCGTGCGCACCACGCCGCGCAAAGACAGTTGTGTTACGGGCAGACTGTCAACGTATATTACCGCAACTTCAGTTGGTAAACCGTACGTTTTTCCGAAAGGATATCCTCATGAAGAAACGACCGTTCACCAGTTCGAAGGGGAACATCCCCAAATTCCCCTACTCGCAGGCCATTATATACGGCGACCTGATATTCATATCCGCCCAGCCTCCCGTCGACCCGGAAACGGGAGAGGTGGATTCCGCAGACGTGAAAGCCCAGACCCGACGACTCCTCACCAACGTATCCGGCATCCTCGAGGACGCGGGCACCTCGCTGGACAACGTGCTCAAGGTTACCGTGTTCCTCAAAGACCGGTCGCTATTTTCGGATTTCAACGACGCCTACGCCGGTTTCTTCCCGGAAAACCCGCCGGCGCGGTCACCTGTCTTCACCGACACCGGCGACTATCTTGTCACGATGGACTTCATCGCCGGCATGGATTGAGTACCGGGACGGACGCTGGCTGCCGGACTATTCACCGCGTTTGGCTCTCGCGCGTTTCCTTTCGGCCAGGCGCGCGCCCAGGCGCAGGGTGCTGAGCATATTGGCCTCGTTCGCGACGCCCTTTCCCGCTATATCGAACGCGGTGCCGTGGTCGACGGAGACCCGGACGACGGGCAGGCCCAGCGTCACGTTCACCGCATCGTGGAACGCCACCAGCTTGACCGGCGCGTGACCCTGGTCGTGGTACATCGCCACCACCCCGTCGAAGCCGCCGTTGTACGCCTTCAGAAAAACCGTATCCGCGGGAAGCGGCCCGGTTACCCGCATCCCCCCGGCGTTGGCCCTTTGAACGGCCGGCAAGATCAGATCCGCGTCTTCTCTTCCAAGAATTCCCGCTTCGCCGGCGTGCGGATTCAGGCCGCACACGGCAATTCGGGGATCCGGCCGGCCCATGTCCGTCAGGGCGTTGTGCAGCAGCCGGATGGTGACGAGAACCCGTTTTTCCGTCAATCGCTCCGGCACCTGCTGCAGCGCGACGTGTCCGGTGACGTGGGCTACGTTCAGGCGTTCGGACGCCAGCATCAAACGGACTTCCGCAACGCCCAGATGCTTTGCCAGCAATTCCGTATGTCCGGCATACGGGAATCCCGCCCGGTTCATCGCCTCCTTGTTCAGCGGCGCCGTCACGATTCCGTCGATTCGCGCCGCTGCAGCCAGGTCCGCCGCCCGGACCACCCATTCCACGGCCGCCCGGCCCGCTTCGGGACACACGCAACCGGTTTCTATCCGCGCAAGTTCCAGGTCGACCGGCGCCCGGAGATCAATCCGTCCGAAGCGGTACTCGCCCGATTCGGGGTTGTCGACGCACCGGACCTCGAGCCGGCGGCTTGCGTGCGCCAGGTTCGCGGCGAGTACTTCCGCGTCGCCGATCACCAGCGGACGACAGAACGCGTATACACTCGAATGGCTCAGCGCCTTGACGATCACCTCGGGACCGATGCCGCATACATCCCCCATCGTGATCCCCAGCAACGGACGCGGTGTCATTTCGAAACACCTAACCCTTTTCAGGTCCCGAGGTTGCGTACACCTGCCGCGGAAATCCCCCGTAAGGATCTCTTCCAAGGAACATTCGCGTAAATCCCCTCTGTACGGAAAACCCGAATTCCTCGGCCAACCCCGTCCCGTGCGGATTCTCCAGCGGCACGTCGAAGAAAACCGGTTCCCCGGCCAGCCTGTCCAGCGCCCAGCAGAACAGCGACCTGCCCGCCCGCTCGTGGACCGCCGCCAGCGGACCGATTTGGAAGGCGTTGCTGCCGGGCCTGACCATTACGAATCCCTCGACCGTGCCGCCCTCCCCGCGGCAGACCCCGCACAAACCCCCTGAATCCCGGTACAGACACCTCAGCAGACCCTCCCGGCAAACGCCGAAACAGGGCGTATCGAAGGCAATCACGTCTTTCAGATCCCTGTCCCGCATTTCGCGGACCGACGTCCACCTGCACGCCTTTCCTACTCCTTCCCGGCGCTCCAGCCCGTATTCGTCGCGGAACCCCAGCGGTACGTACACCTGCCGTCCCATGGGTGTCGCATCCAGCTTGATCGTGTCCACGCCGGTGGACTGCAGGTGGGCAATCCCGTGCCGCAGCATCGCCGTCCCGATTCCCTGCCTCCTGCGCTCGGGCGGCACCAGCACCATCGCGACCCACCCGCAGACCCCGTCGAACGTCACCGTCACCACCGTGCCTGCCGGCTCGCTCCCGATTTCGGCGACAAAACAGCCGCCGGGCGAAAGCGCCAGAAAACGCTGCCAGTCCGCTTCGACCTGATTCCAGCCGGCCAGCGTCTTGAACCGCATGCCGGTCGCGACGTCCTCAGACGTCATCTGCCGGATACGAAGACTATTTCCGATATCGGACACGCACCCTCCGTCGGACCCCATCTGCCCACGCTGTCCGCATCCGACCGCGCGAACCTGGGAAAGTCCTGCCATTCACCCGTTGACACCCTGGACCGTTCGCCTCATATTATCGCCACTTCCAGACCCGTGCGCAACATCCCCGCGTCGATTCCCAGTGCGAATCACGCAATCACCACATCCTCGAAACCTCGCGCAGGAGCCCGGATTCCACTCCATGGCAAACGTCGTCAGCCGCCGCTCCATCCTCATCGGCCTTGCGCTTACGGTTATCATCTGCCTCTTCGCGACGGACACCACCTACCGCCTTCGGGCTTCCCGGGTCTCCCTGGGCCACCTGCCCATGTCGCTCTGGCTGCCGTTTCTTCTCCTCTTCCTCGTCAATCGGGTCCTGCAGAACTTCCGTCCGCTCCGGGCCCTGAACGCCCGGGAACTGGGCCTGATCCTCTGCATGGGATTCATCGGCGGCGCGTTTCCAACGAAAAACATCGCCGGCCGCCTTGTCGCCGTCCTCGCCACGCCGTACTACAAGGCCACGCCCGAAAACCGGTGGGGTGACTACGTTACGGAACACCTGCGGTCCTGGTCCGTCCCCGGAGACCGGAACGGCGCGATCACGCACCTGTGGGAAGGTCTGCCCAGGGGCCAGCCCGTTCCCTGGGAGGTCTGGCTGGTACCCCTGTTCTGGTGGTTCACCCTGCTGTTCGCGCTCTTTTTCGCCTGCCTCTGCATCGCCGTCATCCTCCAAAAACAGTGGGTGGAACACGAAAGGATCGTCTTTCCCCTGGCCCGGCTGCCGTTGATGATGATATCCGATCCCGGCGCGGGCGCCATCCCGCTCTTCAATAACCGGCGTTTCTGGGCAGGATTCGCGATCGGCATCTTCGTTCTCGCGTGGAATGTCCTCCCTCGCTTTTCTCACCGCGTGCCCTTCATTCCACTCGGCCCCACGTATTCGAGCACCCTGTCCTTCGGCCACGACTTCCCGCCGCTGCAGATCAAATTCAACTTCGTGGTCGCGGCGTTCGGCTACCTCACGAACCTGGAGGTGCTGCTATCCGTCTGGCTCTTTCACGTGCTGTCACTCTTCGAGATCGGCCTGACCAACCGCCTCGGCATCACCGTCAGCAGCGAATACCACGGAGGCGTTCTGCTGCAACAGGCGGGCGGATTCGTCGCGCTCGTACTTCTGGGCCTCTTCATCGCCCGAAAGCATATCGCAGGCGTATTTCGCAGTGCCTGGAAGAAACAGCCGGGTATGGACGACAGAGACGAACTGCTGTCCTATCGCGCCGCCGTTGTCGGCCTGCTGGTATCACTGGCCTATTCGGTGGCCTGGCTGCACGCACTGGGAATTTCCTTCCTGGCGGTCACGGTGCAACTCGGGCTGCTTCTCATCTTTTTCCTCGGCCTGTCCAAGATTGTGGCGGAAACGGGCCTGGTCTACATCGAAACGCCGCAGCGCACCCAGGCGCTGACCGCGGCAATTCTGGGCGCACAGGTACAAACCGCCGACCACGTGGGCCTGGCACTTTCGGCCAATGTTGTTGAGAGCCACCGGCAATATATCCTGCCCTCGCTCGTACACGTCGCCCGAATCCAGCACAGCTTTCGCTGGGACCGGTTCCGCGTGACCGCGGCCCTCTGCGCGGCGTTCGTGGTGGGATTCGCGGCGTCGATCGCCTACACGCTCAACCTCTGCTACAGCGCCACCGGCGCGGCGAATATCCGGCACGTTTACGTATTCGGCGGCTACGGCCTCCGGATGTTCAACCGCGTGGTCACGTGGGCGGGCGCTCCGCCCACCTTCACGGGAACAGAGCTTGCATTCATTGCAGCCGGCGTTCTGGGCACCCTGCTCCTGGGCATGCTCCGGCTGCGCTTTCCCTGGTGGCCGCTGCACCCCGTCGGATTCACGGTGGGCTACGCGTTCCCCGTGAGGGTCACGGCCTTTACCGTCTTTCTCGTGTGGGCTTTCAAGTCCCTTGTGCTCAGGTTTGGCGGCATCGCGCTCTACCGGAGCTTTCAGCCGTTTTTCGTGGGATTGCTGATCGGCTATACTCTGGGCGTGGGAATCTCGACTCTCACCGATGCGATCTGGTTCCCTGGCGATGGAAAGATGGTCCACACCTGGTGACGCACGCCGCCCGCATTGGCCGTCAGGACGAGCGCCGCCCGGCGCGAGTCTCCTCATCGCCGAACATGAAGGAAAGCAGGGCGAACCGCCGGCCGGACGTCACCTCCGTGACCTCATGCAGGTGCGAACAGGAAAACACCACCGCTCCGCCGGCCCCCGGTCTGTAGAGGTGGGGGCCGAATTCCGGAAACCGCAGGCACCCGCCCGCATACCGCTCGTTCAGGTTCAACGTCAGTGCAAACCGGCGGTGCGCGGTGGACGGGCTCAGATTGTCCCGGTGAGCGTGAAAGAATCCTCCCGACGCGGCGTCGTAGCACGCTATCTTGAACCCTTCAAACCGGGTGGCGCGGTAAGCGAACGCCCGATGCAGCTCCGGAATCACCCTGCGGCCGATGGAAGTCGAAAGCAGCCTGACCAACTTGTCGTCGTCTACCACGTGGTCTCGCCGGCTCTTTTGTTCGACGTCGATCCGCTCCCCTCGCGCCGCTCCCTGCGATTGCTCCACGCCGGTTTCCACGCTGCCCCTGTTTTCCCACACCTGCATTAGAAAATTGCAGATTTCGGGATCGAGCACGTTCGGAATCAGCAGCACCGGGGCCTGCGTTTCAACCACCGTGGGTTCGATCTCCGCCCGGTTAGCATCCAGCACGTTTCGCACCTTGCGCGCTGCGTTACGGGGTTCATCCAGCAATATCGACGCAAGCACGCGCAGATTCGCATCCAGAACGAACACGACGGAAGATGCTGAATCCGGGATCCGATACGCGGAACGAACCACGCCCTTCGCATCCACGAAGACCGGGTGGGGCCAACCCGGACCCGGCGCGTTTTCGGAAGCCATGACCGCCAGGACATCCACATCCCGTCCCTCCAGCTCAGCCGAGAAACCAGGGAGGCGTTCATCTTCGCCCCGGGAAAAAACCAGCAACGTGGACAGTCCGCCCGCCTTCGAATAAAACCGGGTCGGCTTGCCGTCCGGCGACAGCGGAAGCACGAAGTCCGTGGCTCGCTCGCCTCTCTCCAGACCATGGGATTCTGAATTCATCTCACTGTTTTCCGATCGTATTGGGTTTGGATATCGATGAAACCGGCCTGTCCGCTACCGCGTCCAACCCGAACCCGGGTAAAATGGGAAAAGGAACGGCTTCAGCGTCTCGCGGGGACAAAAGATACCCGCAGGCACCGTCGCGTCAAGACACAAAGGACCCCGGCAAGTGCGGACCGCGTCAGGCCGAGCTCAATTGTCCGGATTTACCGTGCCGCAGGACGGGCCCCGGGCGCCGGAAGTCGGCGGCGGCGGTCGCGCCTCCTTCGAAATCCCTTGCAGGAAGCCGCATAAGGCGCATATAATACGGCAGTTATTGTGAATGTTTAACAGCCCGTTGAAAAAGCCCATCCGGGCTGCGGCCGGCCCTTGCGGTCGAAATACTGCGTTGCGCTCCCTCGCCGAATCGCAGGATGGGACTCGGTCGCGCGCCTTGTCTTCGGCCACAATGGCTCGGCCTCGCCTGCAGAGCGACTTTATCAACGGACTGTTAAGCGCTGATTCTGCCGGCCGCACACCGCGGACCACGGACCACCCATGAACTCCAACCCGCGAATCCTCTTTATTGCCCGGCGTTATCCACCCTCTGTCGGCGGCATTCAAACCTACGCGAAAGAACTCTATACCAGGCTTTGCCAACACTGTCCCGTGACCCTCGTCGCGCTGGGCAAGGACCCGATATTTCATCTGGCCTGGTTCATGCCCTACGCCTTCTGCGCCGCCGTCTATCACGTTCTCCGTCACCGTACCGATGCGGTATTCTTCATGGACGGCGTTACGGCCGCCCTGGCCCCGTTTCTGCGCCCCTTTACGCCGGCCCGGTTCACCGTCACCATCCACGGCGCCGAGCTGACGTTCCGGCGCGCATTCTTCAGCCACCTGATGCGCGCGGGCGCACGCGCCTGCGACCGGACCGTGATGGTCAGCCGCGCCACGTCGGCGCTCGCCGTCCGCAACGGTTTGCCCGCCGGAAAAGCGCGCGTCATTTACCAGGGGATCCACGCGGTCATCCCCCCCGACGATGAGCATCGACGCCTGAGGGACCGATTTGAGCAGGCGCACGGCATCGACCTCGGCGCAAACCCCGTTCTGCTGAACTACGGGCGGCAGGTTCCACGGAAGGGCGTGGCCGAGTTCATCAAGGCCGGTGTCCCGCTGATGAGAGATGATATTCGTCTGCTCATCAGCGGCGGCGGACCCGTGCGGGACGGCATCCGGAACGCCGTCGAATCCCTGAATCTGGGAGACCGTGTCTTCACGCCTGGCTGGCTCGACGACCCCACGCTGGCCATGCTCCGCCGGGAGGCGCAACTCTTTCTGATGCCCAACATCCACCTCAGCCACGATGCGGAAGGATTCGGCATTGCCCCGCTCGAGTGTCTGTACGCCGGCCTGCCCGTGGTCTATTTCGACGTGGATGCCCTTGGCGAGAGCCTGCGCGACGGCGGCTTCGGCGTCCCGCCCGGTGACTATCCCGCCTTTGTCGAACGGATCCACCGGTACCTGGACCTGCCCGATGAAGACAGGGAACGCGAGAAGACCCGCGTCCAGGCGTTTGTGAGGGCCGAGTACTCCTGGGAGAAAACCACCTCGCAATACATGGATGTTTTTACGGGGAGGGATTGACGTCTGGGAGAAAACCACCTCGCAATATATGGATGTGCTTTACGGGGAGGGATTGACGTCTAGATAGATGCAGGAACGACGTTTACGGCCCAAGAAACCCGGGCACCCACAAGGGGCGCCCCTACACGGTACGGGGTATACAATTTTCAACCAGATCGGATGAACGAATGAAATTGTAGGGGCGCCCCTTGTGGGTGCCCGGCATTTCGGCTGTCCTGCCTATCCATGTAAGGCTGACTCTATGAACAAAAGCCTTCTGACAAATCTCATCTCGCTCGCGGTCGTGGGTACGGGCGCGGTCAGCCCGGTGTATCGGGACCAGATCCTGACTGTCGGACTGTTCGCGACATCGGGGGCCTTTACGAACTGGCTGGCCGTACATATGCTCTTCGAAAGAATACCCGGCCTTTACGGATCCGGGGTCGTCCCCGCGCGTTTCGAGGAGTTCAAGTCCGGCATTCGAAAGCTCATCATGGAGCAGTTCTTCACGCGGGAGAAGGTGGAGGAATTCCTCGCCTCGGATTCTCGGGACGAACCCTTCAATCCCGACCCGGTCGTCTCCGCCGTTGACTACGATCGCATCTACGCCGGATTCGTCGACGTCGTACTCGCCTCGCCATTCGGCGGCATGCTCGGCATTGTGGGCGGCGAAAGAGCGCTCGAACCGCTGCGCGACCCCTTCAAGGCCAAGATGAAGGAGGAACTCCGCGACATGCTGCTCTCGCGTTCCTTCAGCGACGCCATGGCAGCCGGCCTGCAAAGCGCTCACGCGGGGGAGGCCCTGGTGGCCAGAGCGGAGACCATTGTCACGCGCCGGCTGGAGGAACTCACGCCTCAGATGGTCAAACAGATCGTACAGGAGATGATCCGCGAACACCTCGGCTGGCTCGTGGTCTGGGGCGGCGTATTCGGCGGTTTCCTCGGACTCATCGCAAGTTTCGTCCGGTAATCCGATGCTTGTCTACGACGGCAACTGCGCCTTCTGCACGCGTTGGGTGGACCGAATTCGCGCCGCCACCGGCGATCGGGTTGAGTTCGCGCCGTCGCAGGAGGTCGGCCACCGGTTTCCGCAGATATCCCCGGAGAAATTTGAAAACGCCGTCCAGTGGATCGGCCCGGACGGCGTAGTCTACAGCGGCGCCAGGGCGGCGTTGTGTGTACTTGCGTTCACCGGGCCGACTGGAAGGCTGCTGTGGTGGGCCTACCGCCGGCTGCCCTGGTTTGCCGGAGCAGCTGAAGCCGGTTACCGGTTGGTCGCCCGTAACCGGAACACGGTGTCGACGGTTTGCCGATGGCTTTGGGGAAAGGACCTCCGCCGGCCCGCGTACCGGACTTCCGCCGACCTGTTCCTGCGCGCCCTGGCCTTGACTTACCTGATCGCTTTCCTGTCGTTCTGGGTGCAGGCGCACGGCCTCATCGGCGCAAAGGGCATCCAGCCGATCGAAGAATCCGTTCGACTGGCCGCGGAAAAGGACCACCCGCTCCGTTTTCCGACACTGTTCTGGTTCGATCAGAGCGACACGTTCATCCATGTCCTCTGCGGGGCCGGAACGCTGCTCGCCGGTGCCGCCGTAATCTTTCCGGCTTGCGGCCTGTTTTTCCTGCTCCTGTGGATCGGATATCTTTCCTTTGTAACGGCTGGCGGCCCCTTTCTGTCGTTCCAATGGGACGTCCTGCTCCTCGAAGCCGGTCTGCTGGCCGTGTTTCTCGCACCCTGGAAACTTCCCACCGGAGGCGGCGCATTTACGCCCTCACGCCTCGTCGCCTGGCTCTATCGCTGGCTGCTGTTCCGCTTCATGTTCGCCTCAGGCATTGTCAAGCTCACCAGCGGAGACGCGACCTGGCGTGACCTGAGCGCGCTTACCTACCATTACCAGACGCAGCCCCTTCCCAATCCGCTGGCCTGGTACGTCCATCATCTGCCGGAAATCATCCACCTCGTCTCCGTGGTCGTTATGTTCGCCATCGAACTGGCGGCGCCTTTCTTCATCTTCGGACCCCGGCGCGTCCGGATCGCGGCCTGCGCGCTGCTCGTCGGCCTGCAGTTCGGTATCGCGCTTACCGGCAACTATACATTTTTCAATCTGCTTGCGGCGGCGCTCTGCCTGTGGCTTATCGATGACGCGTCTTGGCCGAAACAGCTCAGAGTTCCGTCTTCCGGTCGCGAGAGTGGATACTCACCCGCCCTGCAAAGGCTGGCGGCCGTACCCCTTGCCGCTGTCGTCGTGATCCTGAGTCTCGTGTATCTCTGCAGCTTCAGCCTGCGCCTGAAAGTGACCTGGCCCCATCCCGTGGTCGCTCTCAGTCATGCAGTGACCCCTTACAATATCGTGAACACCTACGGGCTCTTCCAGGTGATGACCACGCGGCGGCCGGAAGTCGTCCTCGAAGGCAGCAGGGACGGCAAAACCTGGCACCCCTATGAGTTTCGATATAAGCCGGGCGATCCGAAAAGACGGCCCCCGGTTGTGGCGCCGCACCAGCCCCGTCTGGACTGGCAGATGTGGTTCGCCGCGCTTGGCCACTATCGTCAGAGTCCATGGTTCGTCGACCTCTGTCGACGGCTCCTCGAAGGATCGCCGCCGGTTACCGACCTGCTTGCGCGGAACCCCTTTCCCGGCAGCCCCCCGCAGTACCTGCGGGCGCAACTGTACGACTATCGCTTCACGACTCCGGACGAAAAACGCCGGACCGGCGACTGGTGGAAACGTACCCTACAGAAAACCTACCTGGGAAAGATTCAGCTGGAGTAGCCAGACGGCATCACAGAAGGGATTATCGGGCGCGGCGCCTAAATGCAATTGACTCACGAAGGCGCCGGAAATCCGTCGGTTCCCGCGTCCGTGCGTGCCTGACATTCGGTCTCATGCTTCCAATGCGTCCCTGACCACGGCCGCAATCTCGGGATAGCGACGCGGTGTTTCGAGGTTGCACAATACGACGTGGTTTTTGACGTATCTGCGAGCGATGTCGAACTCCGCCCGCACACGGTCTGGAGAACGAACGAGATACGGATCCGCATAGAGCCCGATGAACGGCACGAACGTGTTCCGCTTCGGGTCCTCGAGCCGCTTCATCTCGGCGGTCTCGAATTCCACGCGCTCAAGGCTCCAGTGCGGAGGATAGAACCAGGAAATCGTCTGCGTACAAAAATCCAGCCGGAGCCCGTTTCCGTAGTATTCGTTGGGATAGAACGGCGGCCAGACGTGGTTGGTGACGATCGCATCCGGCTTTATCGCCTTCGCGTGTTCGCACAGGATGTCGGACACCCCGATCAGACTTGTTTCAGACATCCGCGCAAGCAGTTCGGGTTCGTGTGCCTCGGGCTGTTCGGCGGCCATCATCTTCCGGATGTCCGCGCATCGATCGCAGAAACACGCATAGTGGTTCCTGAAGCCGAACCCGTCGAACGATACACCGTCCGCGATTTCCAGCGCCCGGCTCACCCGGTCCTTCAGGAACGACCTCGAAGCCTCGTGCTCGAAGCACAACGTGGCGCCGTCCTGCACGATGGAAAACCACCGGTGCGACAACAGTTGGAAGTTAGCCGGGGAAACCTCGTGTCCGGCGCGGGCAATCTCGTCCTCTCCGGGAAGCAGCCGCTGCAGACATTCCGGGTGGTCCGCGGCGAACGCGTCTGACGGACGCGCGTACACGATCGCGACGATCCTGACGCCCAGCGCTTCGCCCCGCCGCGCCATCGCCTCGGACGGGTCCCGCACGATCAGGGTGTCGAAACCCAGATCACACGCGAATTCCACGATCTCCCGCTGCTGCGTCTCCGTCTCAACGGGCAGGTGCCAGTCCCACGCCGCCTTCATGTGTCCTCCTCAGCGAGACGCGCCTGCCGCTTTCCTGATCGCTTCCGCCATCTTTCGCACCCGGGCTTGCGTATTGTCCGGATGCATCGGGATCAACACGGCCCGGCTCATTATGTCCAGGGAATCGCTGCACATATCCATTGTGTACTTCACGTTCAGCTTCCGGTTCGACGGGAAGTTGTAGGGATTCATATCGGGGTGGTGCGCCCCCTGTTTTCTCATGATCGGGTCCCATCGGGTATAGACGTGCCGCCCTGTATCGATGGGCAGGAATCCGCGCGCGCCGTTCCCGCTCAGACCGTCCGCGAAAGCCCTTGCTGACTCTTCATTCGAAAAGATGAAACCCAGATTGCTGGCGCATTCATACCCCAGGCTGTTGTTGACGATTGAGGTCAGGCCCGCGGCCCTGCCGGCCTCCAGCAACTGCCGTTTGTGGGCGCCCATTTTCTCCAGCATCCCGTCGAGCCGCCGCAGCTGGGCGTTCAGAATGGCGCCCGAGACTTCCGGGGCCCGGAAATTATGTCCCGCGAATTGCTCGTCCTCCTTCTTCTGGTCCGGGTTCCAGTAGAACGAACAGCAATCCGACGCCACGGAGGCGCGTCCGAAAACCACCTTGTTGCTGGTGACGAACGCCCCTCCCTCGCCGCTGGAGATATTCTTGTAGAAGTTGAAACTGAAGGCGCCCGCGTGTCCGATCGATCCCAGCATCCTTCCTTCGTACGCGCCGCCCACCGCCTGGCATGCGTCCTCGAGTACGAGCAGTTTGTGCCGGCGCGCAACGCGCATCAGCGCCTTCATGTTGCACGGCAGACCCCACATATGCACGGGGATGATCGCCTTTGTATTGGGCGACAGTCTGCGTTCCACGTCTTCCGCGGAGAGCGTGATCGACTCGTCCACGTCGGCCACGACGGGTATGGCGCCCGCCGACAGTACCGCCAGCGCCGTGGCCATATAGGTACAGGCCGGGACGATGACCTCGTCGCCGGGGCCCACCTTCATTCCCACCAGCGCACAATATAGCGCGGACGTCCCGCTGGTGGTCATCCTGGCGTACTTCACGCCCAGGTGCTTCGCCCAACTGGCCTCGAACCGTTCGCATTCGCCTGTGCGTCCGTATCGAAAGAGACCTCCGTCTCTGAACAATTTCTCAACACGCCCAAGTTCCAGGTCGCCGATGCGATACATGGCACCTCCAGCTTCGAATTACGCGCCGCTTTCCTGCGCCTGCAGTTGCCTGAACGCATACGCGTACGCCAGGAGTGTCGCAGGTACGGTAAGCAACAATCCAACCACAAGACAAAGGAAACCGGCGACATTGATCAGCACCGTGAGCAGACCGAAAAGAAACAGGCGCCACCTCGCGCCCCTGGTCGTTGCGGCGCTTCGGCGCAGCGCCGCCACCGCGCCCGCGCCTTCGTCCACGATGGGATAGGCATAGAACAGAAACAATATCAAAAGGAAGATTCCAGGCACAATCAGCAGAACGAGGCCGACAAGCACGATCAGTGTCGCGAGAAGGGTCGCGATAAAGTACGTGGGCGCCAATGGATAGTGGATGAAGAGATCCGAGACGCGCGCCGTTCGACCGTCCGCGAAACGCAGGGAAATAGCCGCCAACCCCACGTCCATGATCATGCCGGCGACCAATGCGACGATACCGGCAAGGAACGCCCAGCCCTCCGAGTATGCATTCACCTTGTAGACTGCGCCGTTCAGAGCCACAGTGATGACCAGGTACAGAAACCCGATGCTGAGAAAATACCCAAGATTGTCCAATGTTGTCCGCCAACCGAAGCGGAGCGCCTCGGCAATGGAGAACCTGTTGGTATTCATAGTCGGCAACCGTTTCGCGGACAATGGATTCCTGCATCGTTACCGGCAAGACAGGGGTCGCGGCTTCCCGCTAAGCCATTCGGGTCGCCTCTGCCGGCTGACCGGGTCGGTCAAGGTTTGCGATTCCGTTCACCGAGCCCCGAAAACCCGTCCCGACATCCATCAACATGCGCGCCTTGGTCCGGCATTCCTCGTACTCGTTTCCTGCACTGGAATCGTACGTCACGCCGCTGCCCACGCCAAACTCCGCGAGCGCTTTCTCCCGGTCGACCGTAACCGTACGGATGGCGACATTGAACTGGGCCTCGGGTCCGGGAGATACGTATCCGACGCTGCCTGTATAGACCCCTCGAGGGGAGTCCTCCAGCTCCGAGATGATCTCCATGGTCCGCACCTTTGGCGCACCGGTAACTGAACCGCATGGAAAAGCCGATCTGAGTATGTCTGAAACTCCGACTCCGTTTCGGAGACGGGAACGTACGGTGGACGTCATCTGCAGCACCGTCTCATATCGTTCCACCTCCCAGAGCGTTGGGGCTTCTACGCTGCCGGTTATCGACACCCGCCCGAGGTCGTTCCGGAGCATATCCACGATCATCACGTTCTCCGCCCGATCTTTAGGCGACGTTCTCAGGTCGTCTGACAGGAAACGGTCCTCCTCCGGAAACCTGCCGCGACGCCTCGTTCCCTTCATCGGTCGAGCGGTCAATTCACCCGACTTCAAACGGAAAAACAGCTCGGGGGACGCCGAAAGAACCTGAAAACGTCCGGAATCCACATAGGCCGAATATGCGGTCCGCTGCGAGCGGCACAGGTCCGAATAGAAGGCGGCGGCGTCTCCTTCGAAATCCGCCCGCATCCGATAGGTGAAATTGACCTGATACGTATCGCCCGCCGCAATATAACCGCGGATCCTGCCCACCACGTCCTCGTACTCCGCTTTACTGATGGAAGGACGCCATCCCGAAACCGAATATGCGCGATCCGGCCGGGAACCGGCCTCCTTCGCCGGAATCCGCCTTTCAAATAAACCGAACCAGACCAGGGGCATTGCACCCGGCGGGCGGGTCTTCTGCGCGGGATCCAGTCCGGCGGCCGCTTCGTACGCGATGTATCCCGCGGCGTGCAGGCCGCGGGATACGGCACGGTCCACCTCCTTCAGCGCCGCGTACACTGTCGTCGGACAGTGGGCGACAACCTGACCGACGCATCCGGAAAAAGCGTACGAGACGCCGTTCTGATCGTTACGGTTACATTCAAGCAGCACCGCAGGTTCATTCATATACGGCCCAACACGTCTGACACGGAGTTGACGATCAATTCTGCGCCCAGTTTCCGTACACGTCCACCTCTACCCCCTCCACCCTGGGCCGGACGCCTTTGACGATAAAGCCGGGCCGCCCCATGCCCTGCCCGCCTTCCTGCCGGTTGCGGGGATCTCTGAAACCGAGCCGTACCAGGCGACGCCAGTTTCCGCTGTGATTCACGGCCGACCCGTGGATGGTCCAGAGGTAGAACAGGACCACGTCGCCGGCCCTGGCCGGCACCGAAACGGCATCCTGAAGCCGGTACCGGTCCGTTGGCAGGTGGGGCGCGGTACCGGCGCCCGTGATATGCTCCAGCTTGCCGAGCCGGTGCGATCCCTTGAGGAACTTGATGCATCCGCTGGTTTCGTCGGCGTCGTCCAGGTGTACCAGGCAATCCGTGTATCTTCCGTCTTCGTGCGGGAAAAACGGCAGGTCCTGGTGCATGGGAAACGGCGCCCCCTTGTCCGGCGGCTTCGCGTGCAGTGTGACATGGTGCAATTCAACGGCCTCCGATCCCAGGAGATCGCCTACCGCGGCACCCAATTCCCGCTTCGTAATGGCGCGGGACCAGGCCGCGGAATAGTGCTGCAACTCATGGATGGCCACCAGCGTTGCCACCGCGTCCTCCTCTTCGTCCATATACTCCTTCCGCCAGGGCCCCTTCCAGGCGGAATCCCAGTTCGCGAACTCCTTCATGATGTAGTCCAGTTCGTCGCCCATCTCCCGGACTTCGCCGGGAGAGAACATGCCTTCGAGGCGGATGTATCCGTTTTCACGAAAAAAGGCGACCTGCGCTTCGCTCAGCGTTTCCATATCAGGAAATCTCCCATTTGTAACCGCGCGCCTCGTCTATCTCCCGCCGATCACGATGAGAAACGCGCTGTCTTCGACGGCCTCCACCGCGTGAAGGACGTCCGGCGTGAACGAAACCGCCGATCCGGGTTCCAGGGTCATTTTCTCATGACCACCCGACATCCGGATGTTCCCGCTCAGCGGAATCACGGTCGCCGGGCCCGGGGCACGGTGTTCGTGCAAAGCTGTCCCCGCCCTTATTACGGTAAGGACCAAGGTCATCTTATCCCCGCGAACCAGCGTCAGCGCGTTCCGGCCCGATTCGCCATACGCATCTTCGTCCATGAGCTGTCGGGCCATGGCCTTCAGCGGAAAGGACTCGATCCACGAATCGTCGAGGTTCAAGGGTCTGTAGGGTCGCTCAAAAGCCTTATCCATTGCGTGAGCTCCTCATCGAAGCTGCAAGTATGAAAACCGGGTTTTCGTGTGTCCGCATCCCGGTATGAATAGCGGACTATGGCGCCGTTGTCGTGTTCTCGTTAAACCAGCCTTTCAGGCTCGGATACAGGCCGCGGTACCGCTGAAACTGCTTCTCGTAACGGATCGCGCGCTTCCCGCCGCACCGGACGGCTTCGCCCAGACCACCGAGCGTTCGCAGGCCGTTTCAAAATCGGGAAATACACCCACGCCCACGCCGGCGATCAGGGCCGCGCCCAGCGCCGACGCATGCTGCACTTCCAGGACCCGTGCGTCGCGTCCGAACACGTCGACCTGGATCTGACGCCATAACGCGGACCGCGCGCCGCCCTCGCCTATTCGCAGGTCCTCGATTGGCAGCCCGATGTCTTCGAAACACTCCAGAGATCGTCTCAGGTCGAACGCCACGCCCTCCATCAGCGAGCGGACCAGGTGCGCCTTCGTATGGCGCAGGGTCAGCCCGATCCATCCGCCCCGGGCGCGCGCGTCAGGGTGGGGCGTTGCCGCCCCCTCCAGCCAGGGAAGAAAGAACAGCCCTTCGCTGCCCAAGGGCGCATCTTCCGCCTGCCGGGTCAGAGAAGCGACGTCTTCTCCCATCTGTCGACTCAACCACGCCAGACTCGCCCCGCACGTATATGAACACCCCAGCCAGAAGAAGGCGCCCGGTACCGAATGACACATCGGCCAGAGCCTGTTATAAGCCGCGGGATCCAATCTCTCCGCGAACGCGAGCGCGTGCCCCGCCGTGCCGATGCCCACGTTTACGACGCCCGGACTGATCACCCCGCTGCCCACCGCGAGACAGGCAACATCGCCGCCGCCGGCGCAGACGGGTGTGTTCGCTGCCAGCCCCATTTCACGGGAAGCTGCGCCGGTCAACGCTCCGATCACCTCCGGAGACTCCGAGATATCGGGAAAAAGATCGCGACGCACCTCCAGCGCGTCAAGTATCTCACCGCTCCAATTCCTCGCCCGGACATCCGCGGCCGCGGATACCGATGCGTCCGATACGTCAGTACCGAATGTACCCGTCATCCGGAATCGCACCCAGTCCTTCGGGATCAGCACTAACCGCGCCTTTTCGTAAACTTCCCCCTCGTGAGCGCGGACCCACAACACCTTGGCCAGCGTGTTGATGGGATTCATCACGTGCATGGCCCGGGTCCGCAGCAGGTCCCCCGCGTGCGCGTTCGCCGAGTCGCATTCGGCCTGCGAACGACGGTCGAGCCAGAGAATGGGCGCCCGCAACGGGTTGCCGGCGCCGTCCACGAAAACGGCCCCGTTCATATGTCCGGACAGTGAAACACCCCGGATTTCATCCACGGACCGTCCCTGCGCCCACAGGTCGGCCGCAACCGCCCGGGTTGTCTTGCAGATCGCCGTCCACCAGTCGCCCGCGTCCTGCTCCACCCATCCCGGGTGCGGCGTCTGCAATTCGTAACTCGCACTGGCAGTTGCTAATACGACGCCGCTTTCATCCAACGCAATCGTCTTCGTGCTGGACGTCCCCAGGTCAATTCCGATTACCAGTGGCATAGCCCGGACCCATCGCAAATGGTGGCGTCATTCCCCGGTCAGAAAACGCCGCGGGTTGTTCTCCAGCAGGTCCTGGATCGCGGCGTCGGATACGCCCTCTTCCCGAAGCCGGGGCACGAACCGGGTCAGCACGAAGTCCAGGCCGGGACCGCCACCGTAGCTTCGCCAGTAACTGGGCCGGCCCAGATCGTTGCCCAGCAGAATGCGGTCGCCCAGCCCTGCGTCGATCATCCGCTTCAGCAGGTCAATGCGCATTTCGTCCGGTCCGTACTTCACCTTGCCCGGGCAGTCGTAGCCCAGATAAGCCCCTGTTTCCGCAATTCGCCTGTGCTCCCAGAAATCCGGATTCCTGTCCATGTGACTCAGACATACGCGGTCCGGCGGTACGCCCTGCGCGTCAAGGAGCGAGACCTGGTCGTTACCCATCGTGCCGGCTTCCGTGTGGGTCATCACGGGCACGCCGGTTTCCACGTGCACCTTCGCCGCGATGCGCATGAGCTTCCTGTCGGCCTCCTGAAACGTATTGTATCCGCTGCCTCCCTTGACGATGCCGGCCTTCACGCCGGTGCCGTCGATGCCTGTCTCGATATCCCGGATACAATTCCGGACCATTGCGTCTTCATCCTGATTCAGGATCGCGCGGTCACAGAAATAGGGCTTGTTGTATCCCGTGATGACAACCACGTGCACGTCAGGTACCAGATCAGCTATCCTGACCACCTGCCGGACATTCCGGCCGAAGTCGATCGCCGACATCTCGATCAGGGTCCTGCCGCCCGCGCGCGCCCAGGATCGAAGCTCCTCGGCAGACCGCTCCACGCTGTTCAGCCGGAAATCCCGATCTTCTCTCAGCAGCCAGTCCGGGGCGTCGAAATAGAGGTGTTCATGGTAATCCACGATGCCCAGATCTTCGCCGTCGATCTCGCCCCGAACCGACACTACCGTTCCCATCCCGCCCCCCTACCTGTCATCCGGCGCGGACAGGAATTCCGTCCACACCCGCGCCATGCGCGCCACACACGCGTGAAACCAGCGCTCGCCCTTTTCGGCGGAAGCGACCGTGGCATCGCCGAACACCCCCGATCGGGACAGGCTTCCCAGGGGCAGCGTGGACATCTCGTAATCGGTAGACCGCGGCGGGTACTCCCGCACGGCCCTGTCCATCCTGACCCAGTCGGGCTTCAGGTAGAGCATCAATGACGTTTCGAATTCCTCCGCGTGAAAGTTCATCGGCGCCCATTGCGGCGACTCCGCATCGGCCATCACTTCATCCAGGCCGGGATAGAAGACATTCAATACCCTCAGGTCCATCTCGTCGACGAGTTCCCTGGCGGTCATCTTCAGCGGGCCCGGGTTCGCGCCGTGTCCCGAAAGCGTCATCAGCGCGCGGCAGCCTCCCCGGTGCACGCTGCGCGCCAGGTCCTTCACGACCTCGCGAAATGTGTCGAACGAGAACGTGAGCGTGCCCGGATAGTCGCGCCAGCTCCAGGAGTACCCCACCTGGACCGAAGGCAGAAGGAGGCCGGAACTCTGTTTTGCGACCTCTGCGGCCAGCGCCTCCGCGAGCACGGTATCCGTGTTCTGCGGCAGGTGGGGGCCGTGTTGTTCGGTCGCGCCCAGCGGCAGGATTGCCGCGGGCGTGTCCGCAAGGAAATCCCTGCACTCCGGCCAGGTTGCCGTTGCCGCGTCCAGCCAGTTGGACTTGCTCACCGCTCGTCCTCCGGGACATCTTCAACGTACAGCATCAGATTCTACCGAACCACACGGATGGGATGTTATGGCAGGCTGGTCCTGGCACGGAAAAACCCCCCACTCCACAACCGTACGCGTGATATCTGGATTTGTAGAGGCAACCCTTGTGGTTGCCCACATGGCGGTGGGGTTATCGAAGATTCCCGATGCTTATCCTTAGCAGGAACCGCCTTTGGCTGAGAGCTGACGGCTGATCGCTGACAGCTTTACTTCAAGCTTCATACAGACTCTCGGTTGGTATATCCGTAATCAGCGCGTGGCCGGGCGTGTAGGAAAGGGCGAATGGCAGCCGGGCCTGTTGTGCCGCCAGGCTGGGCGTCACGCCGCAGGCCCAGTAGAGGCGGTCGGTGCTCTCTGGAACCTCTATCGGATTCCCTGAAATCGTCGCATTCAGGTCCGGAATACCCAGTTCCCGGCCGTTATTCCTGCCAAGAGGCGCCCCATGGCACGCCGGAAAATGACTTGTGTATTCCCATACAGCGTCGCAGCGATCGGGGAGAAAGCTCCGCATCGTTACCGCCATTTTGCTCCGAAACCTTCCCGCCGGTTCGCAGTCCAGGTCGGTCAGCTGAATACACGGACCGAACGCGGGTTCGTATCCCTTTTCGACCAGGAGGCCGTCGAATGACACGCTGGAACCGATCAGAAACGTGACCATGTCGCCTGAATAGAGGGAAACCACGTCCCGTCGCTGCTCGACAACCACGCCCTCCCGGATCACGTCGTACGAACCCAGATCGGTGCGAATGTCGAGCCCGCGCGCAAATTCCGGACAATCCGTCCGGCCTGCTGGCATTACGGCCAGCAGCGGACACGGCTTCGGGTTCGCCCTGCAGAATCGCTCGAACTCCGCGGCGTACGCCTCGTCCATCATGACCACATTCACGCAAAGGTAGCCCGAAAGCGCGCGCGACGCCACGGTCTTCAGCGCATTCCGGCGGCACGCGAGCCGCACCTCCAGCGGAGAACCAAACGCCACGGATCCAGCCAACCCACGCCTCCTGTTAGCCCGTTGAAGAAGCCCATCCGGACTTCGGCCGGCTCGCCTGCAGCGCGACGTTTCCAACAGACGCCTACAATAGCTGCTGATGCTGAAGCACGACCTTCCGGAACGCCGCAGCGAACTGATCGATGAACCCGTCCGCGGCCTGGATATGTCCCGGATAGGACAGCACCCGCCCGCGGATCGCTTCCGAAACCGGGAAATCGCCCTCGCGATAGCGGGGCAGAGGCACATTCGCCGGTCCGTCGTGACCCGCTCCCCAGAGTCCGGGAAGGTCTTTGGTATAAATGGACCGAAGATGTTCCATGTGGCCCACGCCCGGGCCGTTCAGGGGCGCGCCTTCGGCACGCATGGCCGCCACGAACCGGGGCGCGGGCAACCCGCCCAGCGCTTCCGGCTCGTAGATGAACTTGATCCCGCCGTAAAGCTCCACACCCCTGGCTTTCCTGTAATTGCAGACCGGCCGGATTCCCGGCAGGCCCTCGATTTTTCGGAACAGGGCCTCACGGTTGGCTTCAAACCGGTCCATCCGTTCGGGAAGGTGTTCAAGCGAGATAAGGCCGATAGCCATGGCCAGCGGATGCGGCCGCCATTTCCATCCGAGAAGCTGCGGTTCCAGCTCACGGTAGACCGGGTTCGTGAGCTCCTGCACCGCGCCCGGCCGGTGCAGGTGGCAGTAGATCAACGCGCGCTCGTACAACTCGCGGTCGTTCGTCGCCACGATGCCGGCCTCGCCGCCCGCGACGGGTTTGCCCCCGGGCATCGAACCCTGCATGCTGAAGCACGCGATATGCCCCAGGTTGCCGATCTTCACGCCGTCCCACTCGCTGCCGTGCGCGTGAGCCGCGTCCTCCACCACCACCAGTCCGTGGGCGTCCGCAAGGGCCAGCAGCCGGTCCATATCGCACACCCGGCCGCACGAGTGGATCGGCGAGAGCACGCGGGTCCTGTCCGTGATCCGCAGCGCCGCGTCGTCCGGGTCCATCAACAGCGTCTCCGGATCGATCTCGCAGAACACCGGCGTGGCGCCCATATGCAACGCGCCCGCGTAGCTGCCTATATAACCGACCGATGGGGTGATGAATTCATCGCCCGCGCCCAGGCCCGCCGCGAAGAATCCACTGGCGAGCGCCGTATGCCCGTGGCTGGTCGTGAGGACGTATTTGCAGCCCACGTACTCCGCGAACCGTTCCTCAAATTCCTTCGGAACCCCCGATCCCGATCCGGAGAGATAGCCTTCGTCGATCAGGGCGCAGACCGCGGCTTTTTCCTTCTCCACGGGTCGACGCCACTGCTCCCCGCTATCGGCCGTAATTGCCTTTTCGCCGCCAAGAATCGCGAGTTCCCCTGCCATCTTCGATCTCCTTCTTTGCAGATTACGGACCCCGCTCCGAAGCTCGCTTCGGGCGGGGTCCTGACTCCACCCGTTTCCACCAACTTTCACCTGCAAGATCCCACCAAACCCTTTAACGTCCCCTATTCCCTTGCCCTTTTTCTTGTATCGCCACAAGAAAAAGGGCGAAAAAGAAGGGCGCCGCTCAAACGCCGCGGGGCTGCTTTTCCGCGAACCCCCTCCGTGGTAAGAACGTGCGCCGCTGCCCTGCCGCCCACGAAGGCATTTCCTGACTTCCGTGCTGAACGGACTGGCGCGGAAAAGCCCCATCCCCACAACCGAACGGGTGATGGGAATCTCAGAGAGATCAATCTGACGGACTCGTGCTGGTTCCGTCGGTCGCCTTTTGTTTTCTGTCGCTCGCTTTTGATTCAAGCTGATGGCTGAGAGCTGACAGCTTTTTTGACACTGCCGATATGCCGATTTTGGAGCAACCTCCGGGACTGAACACGGGCCCCCACCGGTGCGGACGATTTCAAGCGCTGTACGCTACGGCGCGACGGCTTCCTCCCCGGCGTGTTCCCGGATCCAGCCCTTGAGCGGCACGTCCGCGTCGGTGGGCGACGTATATCCCATCCCTCCGGTGCTTTCACCGAGCAACTGCCGCTGAACCGGATCACATCGCTCCATGCAATGGGCTACGGTCATATTGTCTCTGGGCCTGAGCCAGCGGTAACTGTACCCGTAGAACAGCACTTTTCGCGTCACGTCCGAATGGTTTATCCCGGCCGCGTGCCAGAGCCGCCGATCGAAGAACACCGCCGAGCCCGCCGAAGCCAGAACGGGCGTCATCTCGGGCGGGTCGGACGCGCCGTCGTCCGGAAAATCCAGCCGGTTTTGAAGGTGGCTTCCGGGAACGATGTGAAAATTCCCGCGGTCCGGCTGCGACGTATCGGTCAAAAAATAGGCGACCTTGAGGGAGACCCGCGGCCGGGGCGTGGCGTCCAGTTCGATATTCAACCGCCCGCTGTCCTGGTGCAGGCCCAAACGTCCGCGATATGCGCGTTTCTCCGGCGAATCCGGCGGGGTGACGATCAGATGGGAGTGATAAAGCTGGATATTCCACCCGAGAATGCCCCATACCCTGGTGAACGTGACCGGCCAGTCCAGCAGGGCAAGAAACTCATCGTCGAGCCCCACGAAGTCCGTCAGGTTCATGCGTTCGCCAGGCCCCAGACCGTTATCGGCAAGATAGGTCTCGTAAACCCTGTCGACCACGCGGTTCAACGCGGAGACCCGCTCGGGCGGAATCGCATCTTCGATCATCAAGAACCCGTCGCGCTCGAACTTCGACTTCTCCTCGCTGGTGAGTCGGTAATCCAGACTTTCGGTATCCATCGTCATTCCTCCCGGGAGCACCCTTGCCCGCTAGACGGGCGAACTCGAAGCTTCCCCAGACCGTTACAGCGTGGACCCCAACCCTACGGCGTCGGGGTTGTCTATCCGATGTAGCCCGTCCACGGGCTCGAAAATTCCCGCCAGGCGCGGCAGCCAATCGGCGTTGGCATCCGGCGTATATTGAGGGGAGTTGATTTCCACGCCGTTGATCATAGGCACGTGCGACGCGAACAGCGCGGCGTGGATTGCCGCGAACCCGGGATTGGTCAGATCCTGAAGCGCGAGCCGCATCCCGTTCTCACGCGCCCACGCGGCTGCCAGCAGTGCGAAGCTGTGACCCTTGCAGGTCTTCAGGGCCAGGCCGCTCCAACCCTGGCGCTTCGCTTCCGGCAGCAACTCAAGGCTGGTGAGGCCCTCGTCCAGAAACACCGGCTTGAGCCTGGTGACCGCCCGCCAGTCCTGTGGATGCACCAGAATATCCCGACCCGTGGGCTGTTCCAGGTACCTCAGCGCCCGAAAGGCCTCGCTGTCCTCGGCCCTGAGCCGCTGCAGATAGTCAAGCACGCTTTCCGCATCCGGATTGGCTTCATTGCTGTCCGCCGTCAACGCGGGATCGTCGACGCCGTGCCCGCGAAGGGCGCGGTACACCTCGACGGTCCTGGCCGCGTCGGCGGCGTTGTCCTTCGCCGGAATCTTCAGCTTGAAGCCGCGATACCCGTGATCCTTGATGACTTGCGCGAGATCCGCGCCCAGGTCGTCGGCGCTTCCCACGACCCACCAGGCGCGCAGGCTCGGATTGGGAGAATGAAACAGCCGCTGAATCGCCGCGCATGCGCCGCCGCCCGGAAAGAGACCGTCCACGTCGGGGAACTGTGCGGCACCGGCGTAGAAGCGGAATGCGGAGCGTCCGGTCACGATGCCGACCGCGTCGTGGATCCCGGCGTCGAACGGACTGGCGCACATCGCGCGGGCAAGGGCCGGTGGCGATGATTCACCGGCAACCGACTCGTGAAGCCGAAGGCCCAGTGTCAGCGGGTGCGCGGGTTCGCCGCCGCATTGCGCGTACAGTCCTCGCGCAATGTCCTCACAGAAGCCGCGCAGGGCCCGATCACGAAACTCATGCGTCAGCGAAGCATCCGGCCAGGCCCAGACGTCGCTGAGATAAATCGACCCCCTGCCCCTGCCTTCGCGCCCGGCCACGCGGACCGTGACTACCGCACGGGCTTCGGTGAGCTCCGAAATCTGCCCGGAACTCAGGTGGAGCGGCGTCTTCAGTTTCCGGGGAATGAACGCGATATCGGCGTCCAGGACCTCAGTGTTCAAGTCCATAACAGACCCGTGTCCTGTCCCGGGGCGGCGCGGGAGCCGTTTTTCAATCGAATTCCGAGACCAGGACAGACTCGTTCCGTTCCGCGCTTTGTTTGGCCGCTTCGATGACAGCCATCGTATGCCGCACGGACCGGCCGCTGGCGTCGGGGGTCTTTCCCTCCAGGCAGCAGTCGGCGAACTCGCGAATCTGATTCTGCATCCCGTTACCCGGTTCGCCCACGTCCACCTCACTGCCGTTGAGCATCAGCCGACCATGGGTGAACGACATCGATCCCAGGCTTCCCATGATGTACTGGTCATGCGACCCGGAGTGGCAGACGACGGACTGAGACAACACGCTGACCGCGCCGTTGGCGTGGTTCATGACGGCCGTATAGGAGTCCTTCTGCCCGCGGTAGCGTTCCGTACTCTCCGTTCCCTGCGCGAAGACCCTGACAACCGGCGAATCCATATACCAGTGCAGGATATCGTATTCGTGCGGTCCGAAACAGTACAACACGCAGATGCCCCCGGCCTCCAGGTCCAGGTACCAGTGGGTATCCTGTCCCGGCGCGGGCGCGGGATTGAAGTTCCCCAGCCGCCGCCTGAGCAGGTGACCCACCTGGCCGATCACGCCATCGGCGATGAGCTGTTTCACCTTTCGACTGACCGGGTAATAACGCATGACCTGCCCCACCATCAGAACGCGACTCGCCTTTTCGCAGGCCGCGATCATCCGGTCGCACTCGTCGAGCGTCAGCGCCATGGGCTTTTCCACCAGGACGTGTTTCCCGGCTTCCGCGGCGGCCACCACCTGTGCGCCGTGAAGGTTGTGCGGCGTGCATACGTGGACGGCTTCGACATCCGGATCGTCCAGCATCGCATCCAGGCTGGTATACGCCCTGGCACCGTATTCCGCCGCCGCCTTCTCCGCGGGATCCGCGAAGATATCCATCACCGCCGCCGTTCTTATGTTTTCAACCTCAGCGATCGCACGCATGTGAGAATGCGCGATACCGCCTGCGCCCACCATACCCACGGATAATACGTCGCCCATCTTTTCTCTCCCGAAGATCCGGAACTGGTTCCGGATGTATTCAATCCCGACGAAGGGCCGACGTCGTTCCCTTCGACTTCCATGGTTGGCCTTGATTCGTATTATTTCTTCGACATCGCCTTCGATCTATAAAGAAGAACAGAAGTGCTTTGGCGTCACAGACTGGCGATTTTTGAGTTCACCTGAGGACAATCATCTTGGATTTGGGGTTTTATCCTGCCTATCCTGTCCATCCATGTTTGTTTCGGTTTGAATGTACAATTCGCTATAGCACCATCTTCTTCTCCGCCGGTTCCAGGTTGTCGTAATTCCAGAGCTGCCTGCCCGCGACGACTTTTTTCAGGTTGCCCGCTCCGTCCGGGGCCTCGAGGCCGTACAGTCCCAGCTTGCGGTCCAGCCAGGCGACCTCGAGATCCGTCAATTCCGCGCGAACGGCGTCCACACCCAGCGATTTTATGCTCCCGCCGACGTAGATCGTGCCGTCGTACATCGAATCGCCGAGATTTTCGTCGGCGTCTCCCAGGACGATCATCCGCCCGCGCTGCATCATGAATCCGGAGAGCATTCCCGTTCGCCCGGCCACCAGAATGGTTCCGCCCTTCATGTTGATGCCGGTACGTCCCCCGACGTCTCCCTTGCAGACCAGGTCGCCGCCCCGCAACGCGGCGCCGAAAGAGGACCCCGCGTTCTTCTCCACAACCACGGTGCCCGCCATCATGTTTTCCGCGCACGACCAGCCCACGCGCCCCCTGATCCTCACGTTGGGCCCATCGATAAGGCCCACGGCGAAATACCCCAGAGACCCTTCGAAATCCAGTTTCAGCCGATTCAGAATTCCGGAACCGAGCGAGTGCTTGGCGTTGGGATTCCGCACCACGACGTGGCCGCAGCCGGCTTCCATCAGTTGCCTGATCTTTCGGTTCACTTCCCGGATCGACATGGGCGCCGCATCGAATTCCTCGCACCTGCCGAAATCAACCTTCAGCGATCCCGGGTACACCAGTTCCGCACCCTCTTCGGCACGAAAGAAGACCCGGTTCGTCCGATTCGCAAGCGGCTCGTCGTGCATGCCCATCGCGTAGGAACGGTGCGTCTTTTCGCGGTCCGCGTCTAATTTTGCCATACCCGCACTTCTCCCGCGTAGGGGTCCACGGTTTCGATTTCCTGGGGCAGTACCGTCCGGATCGCCACTTCCTCGGAGGCGAGCAGGGTTTCCTCTTCCCCTTCGTAGAGCACCATGGGCTTGGCCGCCATGGTATCCTTGGCCATTCCCAGGCTGTCTGTTGTCGCCACCAGATACGTGAAGACGCCGTCCAGTTCCCGTACGGATCTCACCATTGCTTCCTCGAGCGAAACCGAGCGATCCAGGCTGTCCGCGATATAGACCGCGATCAGTTCCGAATCGCAATCCGACACGAAGCGATGCCCCCGACGCTCCAGATCGCGACGCATCGACCAGTAATTGGTCAGCTGGCCGTTGTGGACGACCGAGATATCCCCGAACGGATACGCCCAGTAGGGATGCGCGGAACGTATGTCCACGTCGGACTCGGTGGCCATGCGAACGTGACCGATGGCGTGCGTGCCCACAAAAGTGCCCATCCCGTACTGCTCGCTCACCTCGGTGGCGTCGCCGAGGTCCTTGACGAGTTCCAGCGCGCTGCCTATGGAGAGAATTTCGACGCCCTCCGCGTCTTCTATAAAGTCCGCGAACCGGCGCAGGTCTCCCTCGTATCTGACGCGATAGAGGAACGCGTACTCCGTTGGCTGCTCCGAGGCGAGTACTTCGCCGCCAAGCGATCCGATACGCTCATCCACCTCCGCCTTGCGCTGCACGATCTGATCTCTGATCTCGAAGCCGGACTCCAGGTCCTCCTTCTCCGCCACCTTGAACCGCATTGCCAGGATCCCGGCCGACGGCTCTCCGTACAGCGCAAAGCCCGTGGAGTCCGGACCCCTGTGCCTCATCGCCTGAAGCATCATGGTCATTTCGTTGCCGATTCGTCCGGTTCGGTTCCGGTGGATAATCCCAGCGATCCCGCACATAGGCTCCTCGCTTCCGCCACAACTACGGCAGACAGTCCCAGTAGGTCTCCAGGTCCCAGTCGGTTACCGTTGCCAGAAACCGTTCCCACTCGTCCCGCTTGTAATGCATGTAGACGTCGTACATCTCGCCCGGAAGCGACGAACGGATCACCTCGTCCTGCTCCAGCTTATCGAGCGCATCGCCCAACGTGGTCGGCAGCTTGGTAACCTCCTTGCCTTCTTCGATCGCCTCGTAAATGTTGCGGTGTTCGGGCTCTCCGGGATCCAGGTCGCGGCGAATGCCGTCGTCAAAGGCCTTCAGTAACGCGCCTGCCATCAGATACGGGTTCACCATCGCGTCCACCGCACGGTATTCGAACCGCCCGGGGCCGGAGACCCGTAGCCCGCAGGTCCGGTTCTGATATCCCCAGTCGGAGTAGACGGGCGCCCAGAACCCCGTCTCCCACAACCTCCGGTACGAATTCACCGTGGAACATCCGATGGCGGTCAGCGCCTGGAGGTGTTCGATCACGCCGCCGATGCACTGCAGACCGGTCGGGGCGGGCTCCCGTCTGCCCGGAAGGGGCTCGAACATATTCTCGCCGCCCTCCCGGTGCATGAAGACGCCCTCCATGCCGGGCAGCGATTCGTTCCCCAGCGGCTTCAGTACGTCCTTTCCCCCGCGCCAGAGCGAAAGATTGTGGTGGCAACCCGATGCCGAAACGCCCATGAAGGGCTTGCACATGAAACACGCGATCAGATCGTGCTCCCGGGCGACCTGGGCGCATATCTGCCGGTACGTGGTGAGCCGGTCGCAGGTGGCGAGCGCGTCGTCGAACGTAAAGTTCAACTCCAGCTGACCCGGCGCGTCCTCGTGGTCGCCCTGGATCATGTCCAGGCCCATCGCGCGACCGTATTCGATCACCTTCATGACCACCGGCCGCAGGGACTCGAACTGATCGATGTGATAGCAGTAGGGTTTGCTGAAACCGTCCGCGGGCTTGCCGTCGGGGCCCTTCTGCAGCCACATCATCTCCGGTTCGGCGCCGTGGCGCATGTGCATTCCGTCGTGGTCCTCCATGAACTGCGCGTGGATGCGCCTGAGATTGCCCCTGCAGTCCGCCGTGAGGACCCCGCCGGGATTTTCCAGCTCGTCCCGGTTGCGGAATAGCGTACAGAAGACCCTCGCCAGCCGTTTGTCCCACGGCAGCTGAACGAAGGTCTCCGGATCGGGAATCCCCACGAGTTCCGACGCCTCGGGTCCGTAACCGATGTAGTTGTCGTACCGGTCCATGAACAGGTTAGCGGTCGCCCCGTACACAAGCTGGAATCCGCGTTCCGCGGTCCGTTCCCAGTGGTCCGCCGGAATGCCCTTGCCCACCACCCGGCCCGTCACCGAAATAAACTGGTAGTAGATATAGGTGATTCCAAGCGCGTCGATCTTCTCGCGCACCTGGCGCACCTGCTCGTCCCGGCCGTCGGCCCTGACGTAGGCTTCCAGATCCGTTGCAGCCTGATTCGACATAGACGACCCTTCCTCTCCGCAAATGAGTTTGTCTACCGTGACTCCAGGGCCCGGATGGCGTCCAGGCCGACCGGCGCAATCTGCAGATCGGCTCCAGCTTCCATAAGGATCTCCCAAAGATACGCAGCCAGAGACCGCGCCCCGAGGACCGAAAAGGCCGGCAATTCAGCGGCATCCCTTCGAATGACCAGTTGCGTCGTCCTGGCGACGCTGGTCTGCTTCGCGGCGCCGTCCGGAAATGCGGCGGCGGTGAAGTCCAGCCCGCACACCCTGCTCATCAGGGACGGCGCGGATGGCCCCAAAACGCGGATTTCGGACCACGCGTGGGTCAGATTCGTTACAGTAACGAACCTGCCCGAAGCCCGGTCCACGAGCGTCCTGCGGACCGCGATATCCCGGCCCGGGGACGTACTTACAAAGAAACAGTCTCCGCGAAGCCGGTAAACCCATTCGGAATCGACCGCAACCCCGGCGCCGATTTCCACGTCCGGTAACGCCCAGACGGTTTCCGCGTCCCGGCCTTCAACCCGAAGCTTTCCGTTCGCCGTCTCGTCGGCCAGCGCCACGCCGCGTCCGGCGGCTGAAATCTCCGCATCCGGCGCGGAATACGCCTCCGGAATCCGCCATCCGGAAGATTCCGCGAATTGCGCCCCGAGGTCCCGCGCCGTCTCGTGAAGTGGCGACAGTTTCACCGGCGCCGCCCACGTACTCACATCTGCAACCTTTCTCCGGAGGGGTCGTAGAACGGCCCGTGGTGAACATAGGCGTCTTCGAGTTCGCCGTCCCGGCGAATCTGAAACCGCGTTCCTGCTTCCGCCGCCACGTGCGCGGGCAGCCAACAGAGTCCGACGGTCTCTCCGAGCGCCGGACTGAACCGGGAGGAGGTCAACCAGCCGATGATCTCCTGTTTTCCGCTAGGGTCCGAATGCACCGCCTGCAGACCTTCTTCGGGCACGATCCCCGGCCGCGCCATTTTGAATCCCACGAGCCGCTGGCGGGTCCCGCGTTCCGAGATCCGGGTCAACATGGGCTTGCCCAGAAAATCCCGTTTGTTCATTTTCACGGCCCATTCCATGTTCGCGGAGAAGGGATCGGTCAGCGCGTCGGTATCCTGGCCGACGATGATATGCGCCTTCTCCAGCCGGAGCACACGCTGCGCCTCCACCCCGAACGGTCCGATGCCGAATTCCTCACCGGCCGCCATCAGCGCCTGCCACACGTGCAGGCCGAATGACGACGGGCAGTGGATTTCGTAGGAAAGCTCCCCCGTAAACCCGATTCGGAGGACGCGGCACAACACCCCGGCGACGCGGGTCGACCGCACCCGCATATAGGGAAACTTCCCGTTGCTCAGGTCGCGGTCCGTGAGCTTCCGCAGCACGTCTCTCGAGCTGGGACCCGCCAGGTTGAACGCAGCGTAGGAATCGGTGAGGTTGACAACGTGTACGCCGTCGCCCCATCCCGACTGCACCCACCATTGAATCCATTCGAACACCGCCGTCGCCCCGGTGGAGGTGGTACTCATATACCACTCGTTTTCCTGAATGCGGGCGCACACCCCGTCGTCCATCACCACCCCTTCGTCGTTGCACATCACGCCGTACCGTACGCGGCCCACACCCAGCTTCCGCCACTGGTTGACGTACAGCCGATCGAGCAATACCGGCACTCCCGGGCCGGTCAGCTGGATCTTGCCCAGCGTGCTGACGTCCATCAGCCCGACCCGTTCACGGACCGCCTTCACCTCGGCAATGGGGTCGCCGTAGTCCTCGGGTCGCATCCAGTGCCCCGCCACCATCATCCTGGCGCCCTGTTCCACGTGCCACTGGTGCGCGGGACTCACCTGCACGGGCTCCATGTTCTGACCTGCCAATGCGCCCAGCGTTACCGGCTCCACCGGAGGGCGTGACGTTGTCCTGCCCGTTTCCCGGACCTGCTTTCCATTCGCGCGGGCGCAGAGATGCACGGCGTTCATGGAGCACATCCTGCCCTGGCAGGGACCCATGGAGATTGTGCTGTACCGCTTCAACAGTTCGATACTGTCGTACCCCTCGACGATTGCGGTCTGCAGATCCACGTCGGTGACGTCTTCGCAGTAACACAGAAACCTCTTTTTCCGTCCAGGCACCATGGTACGGGACGACGTACGCACCGGCTCGGCGGCCTTCCTGTCCAGAAGCTCGGACATTTCGGACGCGTTGGGTGCGTCCCCGAAGCCCAAGGAGGCCGCGGCGCTTCGTCCGGCGATCCGCCCCTCGTCCAGGGCGCATGCGGCCGTGTTGGCCCCCGCGGCGCGGCCGGCCACGAATACGCCTTCCGGCGCATTTGTCGGACGCGGTTCCGACCGTTGCGCGTCGTAGACCGATTCGCCGCCTGCCATGTGGAACAGGGCCAGGTCCGGCGTCCATCCCACGCTGACGACAATCAGGTCGCACGCCACTTTTCGCGCCGCGGACCGATCCGCCTCTCCCAACGGATCGATCCGGGCGACCCTGGCGGCCTGAACGCGTTTCGATCCGACGGCTTCCAGAATCGTATGCCGGAAAAACGCAGGCACGCCACGGGAAATCAACTCGCCGGCGGTCGTACTCGAGCACGAGCGCCGTTCGTCCACGACCGCGGCGATTTCGATGTCCGCCTCCGCCAGATCCGCGGCCACGTCCCATCCATCGTCGTTCGCCGTTACCACCAGCGCTTTTGTGCCCGGCTTCACACCGTAGAGATGGACGAGGCGGCGGGAGGCGCTGCCCAGCATCACCCCGGGCAGGTCGTTATTGTCGAACAGCAGCGGAACCTCTATGGCCCCGGTTGCAAAAACTACGGATTTAGCGCGAATTTTGAACAGCCGCGAACCCTTCGCCGCCGCCAGCCAGTTGTCCTGGTACCATCCCAGGACGGCCGTATCCGTGTAAACCGCGACGTCCGACCGGTTCGCGACAGACGCCAGCAACGCCTCCAGCCGGTCGGCCTGGGAAGGCGGGAAGCGCAGGCGCCCGCCCAGAGACGGTTCGACTTCGAAAAGCGCGACGCTTGCGCCCTGTTCCGCCGCCGCGACGGCCGCGCCGACTCCGGACGGTCCGCCGCCGACCACCACCACGTCGGCATGCAGGTACTGCTTGTCGTATGCGCCGGGCCGCGACGAAAGGTCCACTTTCCCCAGGCCCGCCGCGCGGCGGAGTACGTGTTCGTAGGAAGGCCAGAGTGCGGTGGGCCGGATGAAGGTCTTGTAGTAGAAGCCCACCGGCATCAACGGCGCGGCCAGCTGCGTCAGTGAAAGAAAATCGCGGTCCAGCGACGGCAGCGCGTTCTGCGACCGTACGGCCATGCCCGCCTCCAAGCGGCGCGTACAGGCGCGGACGTTCGGTTCGTCGCCGATCTGGACCAGACAGTTGGGACATTGGCCCGCGCAGCAAAGCAACCCTCTGGGCCGGTGATACTTGAACGACCGGCTGAACACCTGTACCCCTGAGGCGGCCAGGGCCGATGCAATCGTATCTCCCTCGTATCCGGCGTAGTGCCGTCCATCGAAAGTAAACGCGACCCCGGCACCGCGATCGATGACCTCGCCGGATTGCGGCGGCAGCCTCTCCGAATCCGTACCCGAAACCGCCCGCTGGATCGATTCAGTCGTCATCCCGGCTCTCCCCGACCGCGTCCGCCTGCCACGCGTACGTCTTCAGGACCTCCTGCGTCTTCGTATGCCGCTGGGCCAGGAACCAGAGGCCGCACCCCGCCTGGTGATACCACCACGCCGTCTCCACACCGAGTTTGTTGTCGCACAGATAGAGATATGCGGCCAACTCCGCGTCGTCGCACGCATCGGGGTTCGCCGGCCGGGGATTGTATTCACCCCCGAAACGGAACTCGCTAACATTTCGTTCGCCGCAATTCGGGCAGGATAGAATCAACATGAGACACTCAGATTCGAGGTCCGCGCCAGCTGGCCGTTCCGGTGACCCGGCGGTCAGTGACCCACAGACGCCGCGCCTTTTTCGCCAACCAGGTCGAATTCCTCGAACCGGGACAGCCGGAACGGGTGAATCAGGTCCGGCGTGCGGTCGCCGGCGATCAGTTCCGCCATGGTCCGCCCGCAGATCGGGGACGCCTTGAAGCCGTACGTGCCCCAACCCACGTCCACAAGAAAACCCCGTACGGGTGTAAAGCCCATGATGGGACTGTAGTCCGGAGTCATATCGCAGAGCCCCGCCCACTGACGCAGAACGCGCACCTTGCTCAGAAACGGAAACAACTCAAGCATGTGTCCGGCGATGCTTTCCATGAACGCCAGCGAAGAATCCATCGAATAGGACGTATATGGGTCCACGCTTGCGCCCATCACGAGTTCGCCGCGGTCCGACTGGCTCACGTACACGTGAAGGCTGCCCGACACGATGACGACGTCGAGAAACGGCTTCAGCGGTTCGGTAACGCAGGCCTGCAGCGGAAAAGTGGTCAGGGGCAGGCGTACGCCCGCCATATCGGCGATGGTCGACCCCCACCCCGCCGTCGCGTTCAACACCGTGCCGGTCCGGATGTAACCGCCGGACGTCTTTACGCCCACGACGCTCTCACCGCGCACGTCGATCCCTGTCACCGCGGTCTGTTGATGAATGTGCACGCCCCGGCGGTCTGCCTGGTGGGCATAGCCCCAGACGACGGCGTCGTGACGGACGATGCCCCCCGGGGGATGGTACAGCGCGGCCAGAATCGGGTAGCGGGGATGGTCGCTGACGTCGATGCCCGGACAGAGCCTCTCGATTTCGTCGGGCCATATCAGTTCCGACACTACACCCTGCAGCTTGTTCACCTCCGCCCGCCTTCGCATGGTGCGCACGGCGCCGTCGGTATGCGCCAGCGTGAGGTGGCCGCGCTGGCTGAACATAACGTTGAAATCCAGCTCCGTCGCCATCTGCTCGTACAGCCGCACGCTTTCGTCGTAGAAACGCACCCCTTCAGGCGTCAGATAGTTGCTGCGGATGATGGCGGTATTCCGACCGCTTCCTCCGGAACCGATATACCCTCTTTCGATAACGGCAACGTTCGTAATGCCGTGTTCCGCCGCAAGATAGTAGGCACAGGCCAGACCATGCGCGCCCCCGCCCACGATTACCACGTCGTAACGGTCCCTGACTGGATGGGTCCACCACATCCTGGGCAACAGACCGTTTCCGTTCAGCGCCTGTCGAATCAGCTTGAACGACACCTGACAGTCCCCGATTTTCCCGTTCTGCGCCCGAAGCGCTGACTAACGCCAGCCGGGCCCGCCCCCCACGACGCGATTCGTCCCAACCAGCGGAAGATCGCAGATCATGGACGCTTCGGATGTCAGCGCGCGCATGTCTTCCGGCTCCAGATCGTGCACGTCCGCCTTGCCGCATGCGCGCGCGAGGATCTGGATTTCGGACGTCATGGCCTGGAGCAAGTTGGCCACCCGCTCAGCCGCTTCGTCAACGTCGAGGCGGGACATCAGCTCGGGATCCTGCGTGGTAATGCCCACCGGACAGCGACCGGTGTGGCAGTGATGGCAATGATAAGGCTCCGCGCCGAGCGCCCTGTAGTCGTCCACGAAAAGGGGCCGGTTGCAGTTCAATGCCATCAGCGCCGCCGTGCCGATGTACACGGCATCGGCGCCCAGCGCCATGGCCTTGGCGGCGTCGACGCCATTCCGGATCCCGCCCGCGATGATCAGCTGTACCTTTCCGTACATGCCGATGTCCTCTAGCGCCGCCCTCGCTTCTCCCACAGCCGCGAGCGTGGGAATGCCCGTATGCTCCTGGCAGATTTCCGCGGACGCCCCGGTGCCGCCCTCCATGCCGTCGACCACAACCACGTCGGCGCCCGCCTTTGCCGCCAGGCGTACGTCGTCGAAAACGCGGGTGGCGCCCATCTTCACGAAGATGGGGACCTGCCAGTCCGTGGCCTCGCGCAATTCCTCGATCTTGATGATCATGTCGTCCGGACCCAGGAAATCAGGGTGCCGCGCCGGACTTCGCTGGTCCACGCCGATGGGCAGGTCCCGCTGCGACGCGACGTCGCCCAGCACCTTGGCGCCCAGCAGCAGTCCCCCCGTGCCCGGCTTCGCCCCCTGTCCGATGGTGAGTTCGATCCCGTCGGCAACCCGGAGGTCGTGCACGTTGATACCGTATCGCGAAGGCAGGACCTCGTAGACCAGCACCTTGCTTTCTTCCCGCTCGGCCTTCAACATCCCACCGTCGCCGGTCGTATTGGAGGATCCGACCATATTGGCGCCCCGGGCGAGCGCCACCTTGGCGTTGTACGACAGCGCGCCCCAACTCATGCCGGTGATCATGATGGGCGTATCCAGCACGATGGGCTTTTCGGCAAAGCGATCGCCCAGAACCGTTTCCGCCGAGCAGCGCTCCCTGTATCCTTCCAGCGGAATGCGCGTGAGCGTACAGGGAATGAAGGTCAGGTCGTCGAACGTCGGCCACCGCCGTTCGCGAAGCGTGCCGAACCCGCGTATCCGGTACCGCCCCAGCTCCGCCTTGACCTGGATGTCTTCGATGACGGCGGGCGTAAACGTGCCGCTGGCCTGCGGCGGACGATGACGCCCGTTATATTCTTCGTTCATAATTGACCATGATTCGTAAGTTTTAGCGGAGGTTAATTCGAATATGTGTTAGTTAATAAAGGCGATTATACGGCGGATTACCAGGATACACCAGGTCACTGGACGTGAAACGAAAAAATGTCCTTCCTGACGACCTCAATACCTCGTTTTGCACCGGTAAATCCTGTGCCTTTTGTGCTTTTTGTGGCCAATTTGACTGTTGTTTTTTCCAATTGAGGTTGACCTGTTGGATTGGAGTCAAGTTGCAACGGGTTCCGAACCAGTGGATCTTGCGTTCCTGTATTACAATGCCTCCCGCCACACCGCGCGTTCGTCTTTGTCGAAATTCCAGAGCTTGCGTCCGGCCACGACCTTCTTGAATGACCTGACGTCGTGGCGCGCGCCCAGGTGTTCCTGAATGGCGTTCCTCAAAAAAGCGAACTCGCTCTCGTCCGGCGTCTCCACAACCGCATCGTTGCCGAGTTCCGCGATCTCCCCGCCCACGAAACACTCGGTCTCGTACATCGAATCGGCAAAGGCTTCGCCGGTATCGCCGCAGACGATAATGCGGCCCATCTGTCCCATGAACCCGGCCATATACCCGCAGTCACCGCCCACGACGATCAGCCCGCCCTTCATCGCCACGCCCAACCGCGCGGAGGCGTGCCCCCGCACAACCACGGCGCCCCCGCGAATGGACGCCGCCGTGCCGTTGCCCGCGTTACCGTGAACAACGACCTTCCCGCTCATCATCGACTCCGCCAGACCCCAGCCCGCGCTGCCCTTTACCTCGACGGTCGCCCCGTCTATCATCCCGGCGCAATAGTATCCCACGCTGCCTTCCAGTGTGAGGTGAACGGGATCCAGAAGCGCCACCCCGAGATTGTGGCGCGCACCCGGATCCAGGACGCGGACCTCACGTTCTCCGGCGGCGACGACCGCCCTGATCTCCCGGTTGATCTCCCGTGTCGACTTTCCGTTGCATGTCAGTTGTGCCATAGCCGCATGTCCCTCGCGCGGGCTTCAACCACGTCGTAGTCTCCATCGAAAGCGGACCGGAACGCGATCTCTTCGGTGGCCACCGCGGCGAAATCGTCCGTTTCCGCAAAGAGCAGCGGCTTGAAGGAATACGGATCCCGGACGAAACCGACGGCGTCGGGCGTGGCCACCAGATAGCTGAACGAGCCGTCAAGGTCTGTCAGAGAAGCGGCCATTGCCGCCTCAAGGTCCCTTCCGTCCGCAAGCTGCCGGCGGAGATACATCCCGATGATTTCGGAGTCGTTCTCTGTATAGAACCGGGCGCCTTCCTGCTCGTAAATGCGCCTCAGCTTGTGATAGTTCGTGATGTGCCCGTTGTGAACGATGGCCAGATCCGGATGACCGTGGGCCCAGAACGGCTGGGAATGGCTCAGGTCGATCCGCGACTCCGTGGACAGACGGGTGTGGCCGATGCCGTGGGTCCCTTCAAATCCGGAAATCCGGTAGCTCCTGTCCAGGTTGCGGGGCGACCCCACCTGCTTTACGATTTCCAGCCGGCCTCCCATGCTCACCACCTCCACACCCTCGCCCGCGGTTTCGATCGCGTGTTCCAGTTTGCCCGCGTCGCCACCATAAGCGATGACCAGCCGCAGGTATTCTTCCGTGCGTTCCCACCCGGCGACTGTGCCCAACGCTTCCGCCCGCGAAACGACCCGCCGCGCCGTTGCTTCGTAATCCGCATGTTCTCCCAGACTCACGCGCAGGACCATGTGCCCGTCTTCTCCTTCGCCGTAAAGCGCCACGCCAGCCGAATCCGGTCCCCGGCAATCCAGGGCGCCCAGCATCTTCAAAATGGTCCGCCCGAGCCCGCCGGTATCCTCCTGCCGGTTCCAGAACCCCACGATTCCACACATTGTCGCTCTCCGGAGATACATAAAAAAAGCCGTACCAGCTTCGGTGAAACGGGTACGGATGATCGCACCGCACAAGACAAAAGTCAAGCCAAAACTATGAGTGTTCTGTCCCTGAAATATAACACCATTCATCCGCCGCTAACACGTTGACGCGCCGTCCCGCAACACCGCTTGAATTTCCTGCCGCTGCCGCACGGACACGGCTCGTTCCGTCCCGTGCTTCGCGCGCGGACCGCCGCTCGCTCGGTATCCCGGGCGCGTACCCAGTGCAAGACGTTCGCGGCCGGCCTACCCGCGGCAAGCTCCTTCGCCATCATTTTCATGTAGGGGTCCACGTGGCCGAAGAACATCTTATACCCCCTGCAGAGGTAATTCAGCCCCGCCTCTCCGTCGGGCGCGTGGATGAACCTCTGCTTGGGGCAACCCCCGTTGCAGGCGAACCTGTAGTCACAGGCCAGGCAATACGCCGGCAGCGTATCCCGTTTATCGGACCCGAATTTCTCCTGCAGGGGGCTGGCGACCATCTCGCGGATGCTCTTTTCACGGACGTTGCCGAGATTGTACTGCGGATAGACGAAGTGGTCGCAGGAATACAAGTCCCCGTTGTGTTCGATGATCAACGCCCTGCCGCACTCTTCCGCGAATATGCAGAGGCTGGCATCCTGGCCCATCCAGCTCCCCAGCGCGATATCGAACATCTGGACGAAATACCGGCCCACGTCCTTCCGGACCCACTCGTCGAAGACGTCGCAAAGGAACCGGCCGTATTGGGCTGAACCCACCGACCACTTCGAGACCCGGGCCCGCCCTTCGAACTCCGGCGCGACAAGCTGCAGCAGATCGTCACCGGGCGCGTCCGCAATCCGCTCCACGATCGGGATAAACTGCATGTAACGGCTCCCGATGGACTTGAGAAAGCGATAGACTTCCACCGGGTAGTCCGCGTTGTGGGCCTGCAGCACCGTGAGTGTATTGTATTCAACCCGGTGTTTCTGAAGGACTTCCAGACCCTCTATCACCCGGTCGAACGTCGGTTTTCCCCCTTTGTCCACGCGATAGCGGTCGTGCATTTCTCGCGGCCCGTCCACGGACAGCCCCACGAGAAACCGGTGTTTTGCCAGGAACTCGCCCCACTCGTCATCGAGAAGAATCCCGTTGGTCTGAAACGCGTTCGTGACGGTCTTTCCGTTGGCGTACCGCGCCTGCAGGGCCACGGCCCGGCGGTAGAAGTCCACGCCCATCAGCGTGGGTTCTCCGCCCTGCCAGGCGAAATGAACCTCCGGTACGTCCTGCGCTTCGATATAGTGCCGGACGTAAAGTTCAAGCGTCTCATCGTCCATCATCCAGTTTCTGCCGGCGTCCGGGTACAGCTTTTCCTTCTCAAGGTAAAAGCAGTATTTACAGTCTATATTGCAAACCGCGCCCGACGGCTTGGCCATCACGTGGCAGGCTTCCGGCCGTTCAACGGTCGCTTCGTCCGTCGCCATATGAGCTGTTAGAGTATCCATATACGCTGTTTAACCAAGATTCGTCGTTCTTCGGGGACGTTAACTCGTATCAGAAGCGGGTAGACGGTAGACGGGAGAGATTTCCTGCCTTGTGTGGTTTCTTCTCCTGCCGGAGGCAAGAAGGAACAAAGATCCGTGCAAGGGTTTCTTCTACCGTCTTCCCTCTTCCCTCTACCCGCATTCAGGCTTTTTGTGCCCAATTCAACGGTTTTCTCATTTTGAATTGAGGTTAAACGCTAATCCGTCTCCAGGGCAGCGGGATCGAACGTGCGGACGTGCGCGTCGCCGCCATCCACCGTGCCTTTCCATGCGTACGGGTCTTCTCCCGCAACCATCAGGATGCCGCGGTAGTCGGCAAGCGCCATCTTGCCGTCCTCGGGCGGTCGATGCCATGGCAACAACGAGTAGGCGTTCATGTAATGGTTCACCAGCACCCGTCGAAATCGGTCCGACCGGTTCTTGCGGGACCGGTGCAACAGGTATCCGTTGAAGAAGACCACCGCGCCGGCGCGACACACCACGGGTATCTCGCCACTGTCGTCAAATCCGTAGGACTCCTGGGCAAAATCGAACTCCTCGGGCCTGTCATGCGCGCGTTGGGGATACAGATAGCCATTCCGGTGGGAGCCCGGCAGCACCCACATACAGCCGTTCTCCACCGTCACGTCGTCCAGGGCGTACCACGCGCCGGTGAGGCTGCGGTCCCGCGTGGGAATATACACCTCGTCCTGATGCCAGGCCTGGCCCGGAAACTGCGGCGGCTTGATGAACAGCATCGACTGCATGCACTTCACATCCGGGGCCACGAGGCGTGAAAGTACTCTCGATACGCCGCGGTGCGCGAGGGCCTCCGACATGAACGGACTGATACGGTGCGGTTGGTGGATGCAAAGATACTGCGAAAGTGCGGCCTCGTCGGACATCCCATCCGGAACCGGCTTCAGATTGTCGCTCTTATACTCTCCGCGGCAGAGCTTTACGGCATCCGCACGAATGGCCTCAATATCCTCGTCGTCCAACAGTCCTTCCACAACCAGAAAACCCTGTTCTTTGTACGAGTCGACCTGCGTTTGTGGTATTTCCACCGTGGATCCCCGCGTGTACAGCGGCCAAAATTGACGTAACTTGCTGTAAAATAATCGCCGTCCGCCCAATTGTCAACGCCGGTCGTTACTGGTGCCCTGCCTCACCGCCCCAGGGTCTCCGTCAGGATCTCACTCGATCGTAATACGCTTCCAGCCGCCCGCCCTGTTTCCGCATATCGTGGGCGTCTTCCACGTGGGCCCTGCCCGCGCTGCCCAATTCCTCCCTTAACCTGCCGGACCCAAGCACAGCATCCAGTCCCTCTGCCAGTCCGTCCACGTTGCGCTCGGGGAACAACAGCGCGCACCGTCTGTCGGGCGCCACCGTGGGTATGTCCGCGTGCAGGGAGGAGACGATCGCCAGCCCGGAAGCCATGGCCTCGATCAACGCCACGGGCGCGCCGCCTTCGGTATCGCCGTCGGCGGCGGTCACGCTCGGATACAACAACACGGAAGCCCTTCCGAGTTCCTTCAGACAGGTCTCGTGAGGCAACACGCCCAGCAGGTCCACCCGGTCTTCGAGACCGAGGCGCCAGATCTCGCGTTCCACGTCCGAACGAAGTTCTCCATCGCCGATAATGCGCACCCTCAAGCCGGGATGCGACCCGATGATCTTCCGGCAGGCCCGGAGCCCGTAGACGTGTCCCTTCTTCTCGCGGAAATTGGCATACATCAATACGACGCCTTCCTGTCTGGCGTCCGGCCGCGCCTGGCGAATCTTGTCGAGGTCGACGCCCAGCCGGTGTACATGCACCTTCTCATAGGCACAACCGATGGTGACCAGCGATTCGCCCATTCGCGGGCCTTCGACCAGAAAGAGCTCCCCCTCGCGGAACAGCCGCTGAAACCGGCGTCTCCACAGCCGCTTTCGTGGCAGTGCGGAAGCATCCATCCCATAGAAGGTGGTGACCATCGGAACCCCGGCGCTGCGGCGCGCCTCCAGGCAGAAATAGCCCTCCTGGCCAAAATGGGCATGGATGACCGCGGCGCGTTCCTTCCGGAGTATTCGTCCGTATCCCGCGTACGTGCCCCGGATCTTGCGGACCACCCGGTAGGCGGACCGGCGCAACCGGGACAGGTCTTCGCTGGAATAGAGCGTGTCAACAGGAAAGACGCGCTCATTCTGCCGTGCCTGCGTCAACACAACCGGCCGATATCGATTCAGACCGCGTATCTGGTCGTAACACCAGATCATGGTCAGGGTCAGGAACGGATTCGCGCAGTGCGCAACCGTCGGCTTTTCCGGCATCTACCACCTCTCGCAATCGGACTGATGTACTTCGCGCACGACGCGTCGTTGATTCGCCGGCGGCGCGTGTTCCCGCTGCGACGAAACACTTGACACCCCGAGCCGCATCGCATAATATCGCAAACCGTGAGTCCCCGCACAACACGAAGCCGGTGGACCGGAAGGAGTCGCCATGCCGCAGACCTATCTCGCCTACGACCTCGGCGCGTCCAGCGGCCGGGCCGTTATCGGCCGCTTCGACGGAAGCGCCGTCGAACTCGAAGAAATCCACCGCTTCGCCAACGGCCCCATTTCTGTGGCGGGCGGTCTGTACTGGGATGCGCTGAGGCTCTACGACGAGATGCTCGCGGGACTTCGAAAATGCGCCCGGATCTCCGGTCCGGAACCGGCGGGAATCGGAATCGATACCTGGGGGGTGGATTTCGCACTCCTGGACGACGTCGATGAACTCCTGGGCAATCCTCACTGTTACCGTGACCCGCGCGTCCAGGGCATGTTGGAAAAGGCACTCAGCCGGGTATCCAGAGAAGCGATTTTCGAGCAGACCGGCCTGCAGTTTCTGGAGATCAACACACTCTATCAGTTGCTTTCCGTGGCGGAAAGGAAGCCGCAGCACCTGCGCATGGCCAGTACATTTCTGATGATGCCGGACCTGTTCAACTTCTGGCTGACGGGGCGCAAGGTGTGCGAGTTTTCCAACGCCACCACAACCCAGTTCTACAATCCGAGGACTGGGGCGTGGGCGACCGACCTGCTGGACCGGCTCGGGATCCCCGCAGACATGCTTCCCGAAATCGTCCCGCCGGGAACGCCTCTGGGTCCGCTTCGACCTGAGATTGCCGCGGACGCCGGCATCCGGTCAACCGGCGTCATCGCACCGGCGTGTCATGACACCGGATCGGCCGTGGCGGCCGTACCGTTTTCCGACGCGGACGCGGCCTATATCAGCTCCGGCACATGGGCGCTTCTCGGCGCGGAACTGCAAGCCCCCGCGGTGACGCCGGCCGCCCTTCGTCACAATTTTACAAACGAGGGCGGGGTTTGCGGCACCTTCCGTTTCCTCAAGAACATTACAGGGCTCTGGATCGTCCAGGAATGCAGGCGCATCTGGGAAAACCAGGGGCACGCTTATTCCTTCGCCGAACTCGTCAGATTGGCCGAAGCGGCGCCCGCACTGACCTCGTTCATCGATCCCGATCATTCGGATTTCCTGGAGCCCGGAGATATGCCGTCCCGCATCCGTACGTACTGCAGACGCACGGGACAGAACGAACCTGCCACCGAAGGCGCCGTCATCCGGTGCGCCCTGGAGAGCCTCGCCCTCAAGTGCCGGTGCGTACTGGAGGATCTCGAGTCTGTCCTGGACCGCAGGTTGCACACCATCCACGTCGTTGGCGGAGGCATACGCAACGCCCTGTTGAACCGGTTCACAGCCGATGCCACCGGAAGGCCGGTTGTCGCCGGCCCGGCGGAGGCCACCGCCCTTGGAAATATCCTCATGCAGGTGTACGCGCGGGGCGAAATCGACTCGCTCGCAGGTATTCGAGAGGTCGTTCGCAATTCCACGGAGCTTGTAACGTACGAACCGGCCGATGGCGACGCATGGGAAGACGCATACGCCAGGTTCAGGCAGTTATTGAACGTCGGGACCAACGTCCACTGAACCGATACTAACCTTGATTCGTAAGTCTTCGGGGACGTTAATTCGAATATGTGTTTGCAAATAAAGGCGATTAGACGGCTGATTACCAGGATACACCAGGCCACTGGACGTGAAGGGAAAAAACATCCTACTATACGTCGATAACGCCCCGTTTAGGAAGGTTTTATCGCGTCGCCGCGGCGCTGTTTTTGCGGATTTAAGGCTAACCTCGATCAGAACAGGGAGAGCTGGTCCGCCTGCCTGACCCTCCGTTCCGGGGACAGGCGCTCCCGTTCCAGGAATTCGGAAGGAATGTCCTCCAGGAACCTGGACGGCTCCGGACGCAACCGTTCGCCGAAACGCGTCCTGCTTCGCGTACAGAGCATGACGGCTTCATCCATGGCCCGCGTCAATCCCACGAAAAACAGCCGCCGCTCTTCCTGCTCGTCACCGTTCGGGTGCGGAATCAGGCCCTCTTCCACGCCGCAGATGAACACGACCGGGAATTCCAGCCCCTTCGACGCATGCAGGGTTGACAGCGTTACCGCTTCCGCACGCGGACGCGCGACGCCGCCATCGCGCACATAGTCGGCGTCGGCCCCAAGAACCAGCGTATCGAGGAACATACGGACGGTATCGAAGTTGACCGCCATCCGGGCAAGGCGTGCGAGATCCTCATCCTCTTCCATCCCGGCGACTTCCTGCCACGTCCTCACCAGCGACTCTACGGATTCCGTTTCCTCCATTTTTCTGAATGCCCCGGCGGCATCCTCCAGTGCCGAGACTTTATCGCGAATCTGCTGCGGAAAGTTGCCCGCCGACAGGTCGCCACCCGCGCGCCGGAGCCGATTGAGCGCTGTGTTTCCGGGATGGAAGACGGGAACCGCCATCGCGCGCAGCAGGCGCAGAGATCCCGCCGGCCGGAACGCGTAGTTGAAAAAGGAGATCGCGTGCCGCACGTTCCCTGCTGAAAGAAAACCCTTCTGGCCGACTACCCGGTACGGCAATCCCTCTTCGATAAAACAATGCTCAATCGCCTCCGCCTGCCGTCCGGTCCTGAACAAGACGGCAAAGTCCGACAGGCTCCGGTCGCCTTTCCCTCCCACTCTCTGCCGCCCGCCGACCTCGCCGGCCTGAAGCATATCCGCGCCGCCCATCATCCGGCTGATCTCCCGAACCACCGCGATACCCTCCGCCGTCTCGCCCGATACGGAAAGCAGTCGAGCCGTAACGCCCTCTCCCCTGACGGCGTTCAACTCACGGCCATCCCCGATCACGGACACGGCCGCACCCGCGATCTGGCGCGTGGAGCGATATGATCGATCCAGCATGATCGTTCGCGCAGACGGCAGATCTTCGCGGAGTTTGTCAAAGTACGCCGCACTCGCACCGCGAAATCCGTAAATGGCCTGGTCCGGATCGCCGATCACGAACAGGCCGGTACCCTCGCGGGAAAGTGCGGTCACCAGTTGGTACTGCACCGCGTTCACGTCCTGAAACTCGTCCACGAGTACGTGCGTAAACCGGTTCCGGACCCGCTCGGACACCGCGTCGCCCTTGCTCAGCATCGCCAGGAATTCCACGAGAATGTCGTCGAAGTCCCACACACCCAGTTTACGCAGGCGGTCCTGGTACGCTTCACCTATGCCCTGCAATGCGTCGGTTACGATCGCATCGGGATTGGTCTTCGCTAATGAGATGGCCAACCGCGCATCCCGCGCGGACATGCCGGCGTCAGCATCCGCAATGACCTCGGCCGCCAGCTGTGTCGCTTCCAATTCGTCGATGACCTGAGGCAACTCCCCGGACGTGCAGTCCTTCATCAGATTCAGCGCCACGGCGTGAAACGTGCCCAGCGTCAACCCATCCAGCGTTCCTTTGCGCGGCAACAGATTGTGAACGCGTTCACGCATTTCCGCTGCCGCCTTATTGGTAAACGTGACCGCCAGAATCGACTCCGGCGGCACGCCCGCTTCCCCGATCAGCCGCGCCAGTCGGTGGGTCAATACCCGCGTCTTGCCCGTGCCCGGGCCGGCCACCACAATAACAGGACCGCTTACCCGGTCCACTGCCGCCTTCTGAGCATCGTTCAATCCACCCTCACCGGCAGACTCCGCGATCGCCGGCGATTCACCGTTCCCGCCCGATGTTTCTTCGCGCGATGGCGGCGACTCGAAAGATGGCACCTGCGGCGCCGCTTCCGGCAAATCCGGCAGATCGAACAGCGCGGGCTGCCGGCTCAACCGGGCCCTGTCCGCCTCGGAAAACACCTGAATCCTGCCGTACACGCCGTCGTAACCCGCCGCAATCTCCACCTCGCCGACCCGCATCCGCCTCACGCCCTCCGCCACGAGCGGCTCGCCGCATCCGGCGATCTCTTCTGGGGACAGATCCCTCAGAATGGCCAGTTCGGGCCCCAATTCCGCCAGCATCCTCTCGTATACCGCCTGGACCCGCTTGCTGGTTGGCCCCACCCCGATCACCGAACCGATGATCTCGGGCAGCGGAATCAGGTTCTCATACGGCGGGGCCACGGCAGGCCTGCCGCCTTCCTCCCTGTCGGCCAACTGCTCGACGCGGTGCAGAACGCCGACCGTCAACCGCTTTCCGCATTCAGGGCAAAGGCAGTCCGCGGCAAGCGACTGGCCCGGCTCCCAGCGGACGCCGCATTTCCGATGTCCGTCGAGGTGGTACTTGCCTTCTTCCGGATAGAATTCCAGCGTTCCCAGAAACTGTTCGGGGTCTCTCGATTTCAACGCCTCGTATATGCCTCTGTACGACAGTTCGGTATCGAAACAGGTGGCCTCACGCGCCAGTTTCGGTGCGGAATGCGCATCCGAATTGGAAACGATCGCATACCGGTCCAGCATGGACAGGCGCCAGTTCATCGGCGGGTCGGACGAGAGCCCCGTCTCGACGGCGAAGATCGCGGGCAGCATATCTTCGAAACACTCCTCGAGCGTATCGAACCCGGAACTGGCGCCCAGCACGGCGAAATGAGGCGTCCATATGTGCGCAGGGATGAAGAGCACGTCATCGGCGGCTTCGAGGCAGATCTCGACCAGGTCCCTGCTGTCCAGTCCCAGAATGGGCCGCCCGTCCGACTTCAGGTTTCCGATGTCCCCCAGGCGGGCGTTCAACCGCTCCACCGCTTCGAATCCTGGCATCAGAACGACGTGGTGCACCTTGCGCGTCTTCTCGTTCTTCTTGTAGATCAAGCTGATCTCGGTCGATAGAACGAAGCGCACCGTGCCCCGACACCGTTCGGGCAGATCCTCATCCACGGCGGATTGTCGCGCCGGCTTCAGCCGGAACAGCCCCTCCTCGGCGGGCTCCAGGCGGTCCTTCAACTCCTCAATCCACTCGGGATGGGTGAAATCGCCCGTCCCCACCACGTTCACGCCCTTGAGCGCGGACCATTTATATAGGTTTTCAGGGTTCAACTGACGGCTTGTCGCCCTTGAAAACCGGGAATGCAGGTGTACGTCCGCTACAAAACGCATCGCATTCTCTCTAACCGGGATGATTCACGGACATGGACTTACATGGATGGACGGGATAAACAGGATAAAGACCCAATGAACGAAGAATCGTGAAAGCTGCGAGCTCAAGCGCCGCTATTGCGTGTATTATCAGGTCTCCATCTGGCGGCGGTCTGCTACACTTTCGTACTTCTCACGCCCCGACGACACACACTGGAAAACCTGATAGCTCTTGATCTCAATCCACATATATACCCTGTGGCAGATGCCGCAGGCCTTTAGCGCATGCGCTTCCGGACTCCTCTCGAAGCGGTAATCAAGATCGTCATAGCCGCGACGAAGTTGCGCAATGTCGTCGGGCGTATATTGCTTTGAAAGCAGTGCGAATACCGCTGGCGGCAGGTCCGCCACCGCCTTCCTGAGTTTCCGTGGGTCGACGTCCCATGGAAATGACAGTTCGAACCCGCAAGCGCACCATCGGTCGGACATATCCCAGTCCGACTGAAACCACCACTCGTCATAGATTCGCCGGCAGGCCTCGCACAATTCATACGACAACGCGGGGTCCATCCCCTCTTCCCGGATAATTTCGCAGATCTGCCCGCGCTCCGCGTCCGGTAGTTTCCCGAGCTTCACCGTTCGCTTATGGCACCAGGCGCACTGGTGGGCGCTCCTCCGGAGAATCACCATCAGCACGAAGGGTCCGACGATTACAACCGCCGCGAAAATCAGAACCAGGAATTCCATTGCAGTTTACCCTCGCTGCGCATGGAGCCGCGAATCAACGCACTCCGCGCAAAACCCGTGAACCGGATTCGCACCACGATATCAGTTAGTTCGATCGTATTTGTCCATACCGCCCGACACAACCTGGAATACCTGAAAGCCCTTCACGGGCAGCCACATATAGATCCGAAAGCAATTTCTGCACACGAACAGGAGATGTTCGTCGGACACCGACGAGTACAGTCGCTCGTGCAGCCCTCCTCTCCCGTACGTCCGTTCCATAAACTCCAGGACTTCCGGGCGAATTCCTCGCAATGCGGATTTCAGGGCGTCGGTATCGACGATCCATGCGGGACGCGACAGGTCGCAGCCACAGGCACATTGCCGGTCGTACATATCCCAGTCCCTTCGGAGCGGTCGATCGTCGCTGAACCAGCGCCAGTCGTAAATGCGCTTGCAATGCGGACACACCTCGTACTTCTCCGGATCCCCCGGGCATTCCTTCGTCCCGGATCAAGCCGCGTATCTCTTCCCCCTCCCCTTGCGGCAAGAGCTCGACCGGCGACGTCGAACGCATACACCATCGGCACCGGCGCATCTGGTGCTTCATCAGATACACAATCAGGATCACCGCGCCCATTACGACGATCGCTATGATGGCGATTTCTAACGTGGAAACATCCATAGGCGCGTATGCTGTTGGCGATAATCCGGATCAAATCGCCGCGACAGTCGAATCACGGCGGGTGAACTCCGCCGATTGCGTAGATTCGGCGCTAATTCTATCGCCGAACAAGAGTTTTACTATTTTTCGTATCAATGTCTAAAGTGTATTGTCCAGTATAGTGTATCCCAAGGCGAAATCCAAGCCTTGCCGTGCCGTTCCATATGCTCTGAACCGCCCCATTCGGTCAAATCCGATTGACCGCCGGATTCCATCGTCATATATTCGGGTGACGACGGGAAGGCGATGTGCCGTTGCAGTGAAACTGAAAGGAAACGCAGAATGATGCTGAACCAGCCGATCCTGGACGACATCATCCGGCGCATAGTGGAGGTAGCCGATCCGGAGAAGATCATCCTCTTCGGGTCCGCAGCGCGGGGTGACATGAACCGCCACAGCGACGTCGATCTGTTAATCATCAAGGAGGGAGCACATCGGGGAAGCCTGGCGGGGAGGATCTACGAGAATATGCACGGCGCCGGTGCGGCGGTCGATGTGGTTGTGGTCACCCCCGACGACGTAGAGCGGTACAAGGACAGCCATGCTCTGGTCATCAAGCCAGCGCTGCGTGAGGGGAGGGTTGTGTATGAATTCTCCTGAGCGGTACCCGCCCGATGATCCTCGGGAATGGCTGAACCGTGCCAAGAGTTGTTTGGCGATGGCGAAGAACCGTATTCCTGATGCCTATCTGGAAGACCTGTGCTTTGAAGCGCAGCAGGCAGCTGAGAAGGCGATTAAGTCGGTAATGACTATGCGCGGAATCGACTTTCCGTACATTCATGATTTAGCCCGATTGATGACGATCCTTGAAGCCGGCGAGGATCGCATTCCAGATAGGGTTCGACGAGCCACAAGACTCACCCGCTTTGCCACGCATACACGTTATCCAGGTTTGGAGGAACCTGTTAGTGTGCAGGAGTACGCGGAGACGATTGCCATCGCCGAAGACGTCATACGCTGGGCTGAGGAACGCATAAGATGAATTGTCCGGAATGCAAGCCTCTCGCCGAAACCCATTACGGGAAGAAGAGCAGTTCATGAACGAGCGGGTGCTCACAGACGAAAAGATGGATATTCGGTACGAAGCCATATTTGGCGATGTGTCAAGAATTGTCGACGCCGCCAGGCGTTCGGCCGCTCGGTCTGTCAATGCAGTTGTGACCGCCGCGAAATGGATGATCGGCCGTCGTATAGTTGAATTTGAACAATCAGGAGAAAAGCGCGCTGAATACGGGACCGCGCTCGTTGAAAGACTGGCAGCGGATTTGACACAACGGTTTGGGCGCGGATTTTCTCGTCAGAATATCCGGCAAATGCGCTTATTTTACCTCTCGTATCCATCCGACCAGATTCAACAGACACTGTCTGGCGAATCTGATAAACTTCCTCAACAAGCGATTTGCCAGACAGTGTCTGGCAAATCCGATACCATTTCCACTGAAATTCGCCTGGGACAACTCCTTGAGGCTTTTCCACTTCCCTGGTCCGCCTACGTGAGGCTGCTTTCGATCAAGAACAGACATGCCCGTGAATTCTACGAAACCGAGGCTTTGCGCGGGGGTTGGTCGGTTCGTCAACTAAACCGGCAGATCAATTCTCAGTTCTACGAGCGAACTGCTCTTTCAAAGAACAAGGCCGCCATGCTCACACGGGGACAGAAAGCGCGACCCGAAGATCGAGTCCTTCCCGAAGAGGAGATAAAGGACCCATTCGTTCTCGAATTCCTCGATCTCAAGGACGAGTACTCTGAAAGCGACCTTGAAGAAGCGCTAATTGCCCACCTGGAGGCTTTTCTCCTGGAGTTAGGCGGGGATTTCTGCTTCATGGGCCGGCAGCGGCGGCTTCGGGTCAGCGATGAGTGGTTTCGAGTAGATCTGCTATTCTTCCACAGGCGTCTGCGCTGTCTGGTGGTCATCGACCTGAAGGTAGGCAAATTCACCCACGCCGATGCGGGTCAGATGCACCTTTATCTCAACTACGCCCGTGAACACTGGATGCACGATGACGAGAATCCGCCGGTCGGGCTGATCCTGTGTTCGCAGAAGGACGAGGCCGTTGCGCGGTACGCGCTCGACCGATTAATGTGCCGAAACCACTGACTCGTGCGGACATTCCTGCACACAACCTGATACTAAATAATGACAAATAGAAGTGACTCCAAGTTCGGTTTCCGAGGATTCTTGTTCGGAACAGTGATGGTCCTGGCCGCCACGGATCCGACTGTTCTATATGCACAGACGTCCGGACTGAATACTGAAACCACGCCTGCGAGGGTCCGTGCGACGTCCTTTGCACGTGGGGATTTCTATGTTCTGGGCGCCGCCGCCCTGGACCTGCGGGCAGCGTCGCGGTTCCAGGACAGGAATTGTTCGAGCGAGACTCCGGCGGCGCTCTATGGTTGCGGGACCGGCGCGGACGGCGACAACCTGAGCGCCTCGGGCGAATTCGCCAGGGCGCCCGGTTTCGAAGTGGGCGCAGGCTACGTTGCGACAACGCGCATCCGCGTCGAAGCCACCGTTCAATACCGCCCCACATTCTCCTTCAACGGCCGTGCCAACTTTGTGCAGACCTCCGGACGTCAGGACGTCTCGGCCGACATATCCTCCCTTTCCGCTCTTGCCAGCATTTATGCAGACCTCCCCGGAAGGGGACCGTTCAGCCCTTTCCTCGGGTGCGGCGTCGGACTGTCGCGGAATACCATCGGCGAAACCCGCATGGAGTTCCCCAGGACGACCACGATCGTGCCAGGCGCCAGCCGGACAGGATTTGCGTTCATGTTGACCGCGGGCGCCGCGGCGCGGGTTTGGGGAAGGGTATACGTCGACGTGGGTTGGCGGTACCAGGATGCCGGAGCCGTGGAGACCGGGCGCGCCAAGGGGCGAATCGTCTGGCGCGACGGAAGCCGCGAGCCCCTGGAACTCGATCTGGCGGAGACGAGCGCGAATCTCTCCAGCCACGGGCTTCGGGTTTCGCTGCGGTACGGACTCTGAACACGCGCAATCTGCATGACAGCCTTTAGCGAGAGGAACCCCGGCATGAACGCTTACAGCGTCTATTTCGCCGGTGAGCTCTTCGACCACAAGCATCTCATCGGCAACGCCATTCTGGCTGAGGCCATCGAGCGCCATTCGGACTGCCGGTACAACTGCGTCGTACCGCAGCACCTGGAACAAGCCACCGGTCGGGCTGTCGACATCCGGAACCAGGACCTGAAGCAGGTGATGGCGTGCGACCTGGGCCTGTTCAACTTCGACGGGACGGACCTGGATTCCGGTACGGTGGTGGAGTTCATGGTAGCCAAGTTCCTGGACATCCCGTCGGTGATTCTGCGCTCCGACTTCCGTTCCTCCGGGGACCAGGACAAGGATGGCGACGCCTGGAACCTGATGTGCTCCTTCTACCCACGCGTCCGTGTGCTCGGGTTCAATGCGATGTCCTGGTACCAGGAAGCGCGGGACGGCGCTTCCAACGTGACAGATCGTTCTGACCGACTTTACGCCAGGATTGCCCACGCTGTTATCGAGCAACTGGACGCGGTCCGCGCCGAACCGCCGGTAGCGGAATTCGATGAAGGACGAATACGCGAGCTGTACGAGTGGGCGACGCGCTTCCCGGGCGGGAGTCTGGAGGCCTTCTGCGGACCGCGATTCGTGGACGAAGTGATCGAGTCCAAGCGAAGGAAGGGGTTGTTGTAAATAAACGACAGTCCGGGCATTCAGAGCGTCGCTGTCCCATTCAGGACCTTGACGCGAATAGAGGTGGATGACGCGAAGTTCGAGGGCAGGATGCCCTCGCTCCATTGCTCTTAGCGGGGGAAAGGCTTTGAAATCCCCCCTCCGCAGAAGCCGTCCCGGGCCCTTCGACAAGCTCAGGGACCGGATCGGCTTCTGCGACTCCCCCTCAAGGGGGGAGTGACTACACCGATGAACTGTCCCGCGTGTTCACTTCCACCTATCTGGTTGCGGCCAGGCAAAACGAAGCCGCACCAAGCCATTATGTCTCTATCCTGCACATCCTGTCCATCCATGTAAGTTCATGTTTTTAGTTTTTCCCGACTCAGGAGCCTGACATGTACAATATCCCGGGCGGGCTCGCCCGTCTCAAGTCGAATCGCACCGGACGCCACTCCTCATGGGACACGACCGGGCGAAACAGTGACGCGTGGACCCTGGAACCGGGTGAGACCCGGATTCTGGCCGACGTCGAAGGCCCCGCATGCATCACCCATCTCTGGTTTACCCAGAGCAACCACTACCGGGAGTGCCTGCTGAAAATCACCTATGACGATGCGGAGGAACCAAGCGTACTGTGTCCCCTTGGCGACTTCTTCGGGCTGGGCCACGGCATCGTCAACTCCTACCAGTCATTGCTCTTCACCGCGTCGACCAATAGCAACAACCAGTTCGAAACCGGCTGTGCGCTCAACGCGTACGTTCCCATGCCCTTTCACAAGAGGGCACGGTTCGAACTGGTCAACGAAAGCGACGAGCCGCACCGGCAGTACTTCTACGTGGACTGGGAGACCTGTCCCGATGGCGTGCCGGCCGACACAGGGTATTTCCACGCTGAATTCCGTCGCGAAAACCCCTTCGGCGGATGGGGACACGAAATCCGGGTGAACTCGCCGGAAGCGGATATCGTCAATACGGGACGGGAGGCATGGGAAAATAACTACGTGATCCTGGACGCCGAGGGGCGCGGCCACTACATCGGCTGCAATCTCAGCGTCACCAATTTCCAGGGCACCTGGTGGGGCGAGGGCGACGACATGATCTGGGTGGACGGGTATAGGTGGCCGCCCCACCTGCACGGCACCGGCAGCGAGGACTATCTGAACCAGGCATGGGGTATGCAACCCAACGCCTTCCTGCGGAATGGCTCCTCAATCTACGAAGGCGATACCGACGGCTACCAGACCAGCTACGTCCACCACCTGGAGAATCCGGTCCGCTTCGAGCGGGAAATCAGGGTGACCATCGAGCACGGCCACGGAAACCATCTGTGCAACGAGATGAGCAGCGTGGCCTACTGGTACGGCGACCGGCCCCGGGCCGTCGCCCCGCCGCCGGCCGTGGACCAGCGGATGCCGGTTCTCCGCGACAACCGGGGACGATGGTTGTACGACGCGCGCACGGAGACCACCTCGCGCACCGTCACGCTGAATGAAGAAATGAAGAAAAACAAAGCCCGCTGGAATCGGGAGAAATCCGTGACCGATCCCTAACAGCCCGTTGAAAAAGCCCATCCGGGCTACGGCCGGCCCTTGCGGTCGAAATACTGCGTTGCGCGGCCTCGCCTGCAGAGCGACTTTATCAACGGACTGCTAACGCCGGACAGGGTCGAAGGAAAAAAATACGGTAAGTCGCAGGCGAGATATGGCAAGGACAACGGGCAGTCAGCCGAATATCGTGCTCATCATATCGGACCAGCACAACGCGAACGTGATGGGCTGCGCCGGCAACCCGATTGTGCGGACCCCCAACCTGGATGCGCTCGACGGACAGGGCGCTCGATTCACGAACGTCTACTGTCCCTATCCGCTCTGCGCTCCGTCCAGGGCGGGGTTCCTGGCAGCCAGCTACCCGAGCGAAGTGGGCGCATTCGACAACAGTGGGACGCTCTCGCCGCAGACCCCCACGTTTGCCCACGCGCTGGCTGTGGCGGGCTACGAGACCGTCCTGTGCGGCAGGATGCACTTTATTGGGCCGGATCAGCTTCACGGTTTTGGGAAACGCATCCACGCCGACTGCGGCGGGACGCTTTCTCCGGAAATCCGGGGATCGGGAAACAACCGTACGACCGGGCAGTCGAAATACGCCGTTGAGGTCGCCGGATACGGAACCACGGGGTACCAGGCCTTCGACGACAGTGTCACGGAAACGGCGTGCAACGACATTTCATCATGGACGGGGGACGGTCAACCCCACTGCCTGGTCGTCGGCCTGATACTGCCCCACAACCCGCTCATCTGTTCCAGACCCCTGTTCGACCGCTACATGGAGGAAATCCCTCTCCCGGAGCCCGTATCTCCCGCGTATCTGGACGCCCTCCATCCCGCTATGCGGAACTGGCGCGCGCGCCGGGGGGTAGACGAATTGACGCCCGAACAGAACCGGCGGGCACTGGCGGCTTACTACGGACTGGTCACGGAGCTCGACGGGAACGTCGGTAGGATCGTCAGGGCGGTGAGAGCCTCCCCGGCAGCCGAAAACACAATCATCGTCTACTGCTCCGACCACGGAGATATGGCCTGCGAACACGGCATGTGGTGGAAGAGCAGTTTTTACGACGGCTCGGCCCGCGTCCCCCTTATCGTCTCCCTGCCAGGTCAAGTTCAGTGCGGCCGTAACGATGCGGTCATCAGTCTCATCGACGTCGGCCCTACGCTCCTGGAACTCGCCGGCGCCCCGCCGCTGCCGGATGTCTCCGGCAGAAGCTTCGCCGGCTTTCTTGGTGACGACGCCCCGATTCCGGACTGGCCCGATGAAGTTTATTCAGAATACATCGGGCTCCTCGGCGATCAACCCGCCTGCATGGTCCGCTGCGGGCCCTGGAAGCTGAACTACTATCACGAGTTCCGGTCCTGCCAGCTTTTCAATATGGACCAGGATCCGGGCGAAATGCACGACCGGGCGCAGGACCCGGACTGCCGGAAGATCGCGGCGGATCTTCAGGACAGAATACACGCGCGGTGGTCCGCCGAGCGCATGCTCAATGATGCCGAAAGACAGAACCGGGCGCGTGATCTGATACGGCGTTCCGGAACCGGCCCCGCGCCCCATTCCGTGGCCCCGTTTATCCCTCCGGACGGATGCAACCGGTTCGATTTTTCTCAGTTGCCAGGCCATGGGCCCTGACTTGCGCTCAATCGTCGCTCTTCAATATTCCTTCCGTCGCCGCGGACCACGCGCCGCATCGGACCTCCAGGATCCGATCCGCGGGCGTCACCAGCGCAATCAGAACCCGGAACCCCTGCGGCGCCTGTTCGCTCCCGCGCATCCGCCACATCCGGTGGGCAAATGCGCCCGGCCCTATCGTGATCGCGTCGTCGACGACGTGGTAGATCGCGTACCCGGACTTCAGGAACACGGTCTGACCGGCGATGCCCTGCATCGCACCGCCGTCGAGATCGAGCTCCCCTCCAGGGGCGAAATCGCACGCGAACTGTAGCGGCACCCTGTCCAGCGCATCCGCCTGTATCCGCAGGTCGAACCCGCCTTCCACTTCTTTCACGATCAGATCCATCGACAGCGGCGGAACGGGCGTGAATCTTCGATTCCATCGCGCCTCCTCCCACTGTGACTGTTTTACGGGTTCACCCAGCGGATGGAAATATCCGGGACTGTCGTAGTGCCACCCCCTGCCGGGGTGCATCATCCGAATCCCGTCCTCCGACTCGCGAAAATCCTCACCCACAAAATGCCCCGTGCTGTAGTAACTGGCGCACACCGTCACCGCCGACAATTCAGCTTCGCCGTACTTCAGACTGAAGGCCCCTGTAATACCGGAAGCCACTGTCGCGCTCAATCTGCCCCGTCGCACCCGCCATAAGCCGGATACCGGAAACACCTTCCTATAGGACTCGGGCAACGCCTCGCGTTTCAGGGTATCTTCGCGCCATTCCGGGTGTTCCAGGAATGGATGCAGCGTCCAGGGCAACCCGCCCGGCTCAAGGTCGAACAGCCAGTCGGCGACCGCCGCATAAAACCCGTTGTTCTCCATTCGGCCCAATGCATAGTAGGTGTCCGCCAGGCCGACCGGGACCGTCCGCTGTCCACGGTCCTGCCTTCGGGACACACTTGTAATCACCGAACCGTCCGCATGCAGGAGATGGTACGAAAGCTCCAGGTTCTTGCGCACTGGTCCCAGTAATTCCGGCCTGTCCAGCGCCTCCGCGGCGATCCGGAGCGACCGGTTGCAGACCGCGTTGTAGACCCCCGTGCTCCGCTCGGTATATTCCCCGTCCGCATTGATGTCGATGGTCTCCGCCAGGTATGCCTCGATCGTGTCCATAACGTCCAGATCCGGAAACAACACCCTCGCCTGCGCCAGCGCCGAGACCAGTACCCACCGGTGGTTGGGCGTATGGAAACCGCCCGCGGCCAACCCGGGCGTCGCCGTCCGGATCAGTTCCCCCAACGCCCCGGCGATCTCTCCGGCGCCTTCATCGTCGGCAGCTTCACGCGCCGCCGCCACGACCGGCGACATCAGTTGCACCAGAAAGCCGGTGTCCGGCGCCGAATCGAAGTTGGTCTCCACCAGGTCGAACAGCCCGGACTCCCGACGGACCCTCCGGCCGAACCCGGCTCCAAGGAGAATTCGCTCGAGCAGCTCGGCACTTCGATAGTGTACGGATCCTTCCATGAGATAGGCATAGCACAAAGGAACGACCTGCCCCACTCCGGTCCCTCCTGCTACGCCCTGGCTCACAAATCCGCCGAAGTCGGTCCGCGAGCGGTCCAGGACCTGCGCGGAAAGGATCGATGTTACCCTCGCGTCGAGAAGCGGCAGCCCGGCGTCACAGGTCAGCATATAAATTCCTCCCTATGGTACCACAGATTGGTTCGTGACTTCGTAGAGTGCCGCAAGACAAGCACATCCGGCCGTGCGGTTCCGGCAAATTAACGTTCAATCCGGTCCGCGGCAATCGGGAACGTCAGGAGCAGCGAAGGGCCACTGCGAATCCGGCGCCTTGCATCCATTCGGAAAACAGACTTGACTTTACAGGATTCGAATTAGGATATTCCGGGGGTCCAACTGAAGGGAAGCTGCCACTTCCCGGGCTGTGCGGCAGAGCGGCGCAGGCGCGGGGCGTTCTCGGAGAGGGTTCCCAATGCGTTTTGCGCTGTTGGTCTTTTCCGCCGCCGTCGCGTTACAGTCAATCTGTCAGAATTCCATCGCGTGGTCGCAATCAGAGCCCCCCGAAAATCCGCGCTCCGGGTGGTACGCCGGCGCGACGCTGGGATTGAATCGAGCGAACGACATCGATCAGGAAGGCTGGAATCGGGACACGTTCTGCTATCCGACGGACGCATGTTTCGATCTGGATCCCATTCCCACGATCTCGGGGTACCGGTGGCGGTACATCAACGAAGGCGCCTCGGGACACGCGTTCCAGGTCTCGATCGGACGCATCCTTGATCGCAAGCGCGTGGAACTTGCGATATCGCAGCGAAAGAATGGCATCGACCAGATCTTTCAAAGCGTCACCAATTTCGATGGCATGCCCATGGAAGACCGTGAAGACGGAACGATCGACTCCAACACCCGGTCTTCGATCGACGATCTCGTCGTACGCTCGCTTTCGCTCAACGCGTACTACGATCTTCCTGGCGGTCAACGCGTTATTTCACCCTACGTCGGCGTTGGGCTGGGGGCGGCGCACGTAGCGATGACCGGAACGCACTACTCCGACAACCATACGGAGACGTCCGCCAGCGGCCAGGTATACGATCCTCCGCTATCGTTCTACAACGGCCGGCAGGAAGGCGACCTCGGCGACGTGGTTCTTATCGTGAACTTTCACGCGGGCGCGGAATATCCGGTCGGCGGCAGGACGATGCTGGGATTGAATCTTACATATTCCCTGACCGGCGGCGTGGACGTCCGGGGGGAGTACGAAATTCATCCAATGCACAGTATCGACCCCGATTTCTCCAGTCACAACTCGTTCGCCGGCGCCCGTCTCTGGACGCTGACACTCAATGCCAGGCGGTTATTCGGAAATTGAACCGGACCATCCGGAACCGAATACACGCCCAGGCGACCTTACGGACCACGTTGGTTTGCACGCATGCAGCAGGACGAGGACAGACGATGAAAAAGGATACCGATTGTCCGGGATTGTTCGAACTCTACCGACGCGATCCGGACAAGGCCGACAGGCTTCTCTTCGGCCGCGAGACCTGTTCCGACAGGCGTGGATTCCTGAAGGGTGCGGGACTGGCGGTGATGGGGGCCATGGTCGGCTCGACAATCCCCTTTCAACGCTACATGCCGGCGCACTTTATCCCTTCCGTACTCGCCGGCGAAAGGGTCACTCGCGGCAAAGACGGCCTCGTCGTGATCAACGAACGACCTCTAAACGCGGAAACGCCGGCCCACCTGCTGGATGACGCCATTACGCCGACAGCACGGCATTTTATCCGGAATAACGGCGTTCCCCCGGTAAAGACCGATGCGGCCGGATGGATGCTGGCCATCGACGGCCTGGTGGACAGACCGACGATGATGGGCATCGACGAACTCAAAAGGAAGTTTGACGTCGTCACGCGCGCGCTTGTGCTGGAGTGCGGCGGCAATGGCCGCGCATTCTTCGATCCTCCCGCGAAGGGAGACCCGTGGACCTACGGCGCCGTTGGCTGCTCGGAATGGACGGGAGTACGGCTCGCCGACGTCCTCAAGGCCGCAGGCGTCAAGGCGAACGTCGTCTACACCGCGCATGAAGGCGCCGACACCCACCTCACCGGGGAGCCAGGCAAGTTGCCCCTGTCCCGGGGCGTCCCGATCGCGAAGGCCATGGACGAACACAATCTCATCGCCTTCGAGCAGAACGGCAAGCCCATCCATCCGATGAACGGCGCCCCGCTGAGGCTGATCGTGCCGGGGTGGCCCGGGTCCTGCTCGCAGAAGTGGCTGACCCGCATCCGGCTGCGGGACCGGGTCCACGACGGCCCGAAAATGACCGGCACGTCCTACCGGGTCCCCAATCGTCCGATTGCACGCGGCGAGAAAGTGGATGAGAAGGATTTCGACATCATACACGGCATGCCGGTGAAGTCTCTGATCACGAGTCCGGCCGACGGGCATAGAACGGACGGCAGGTCGCTGGCCGTCCGCGGACACGCGTGGGCCGGCGACCGGCGGGTGAATTCCGTGCATCTTTCGATCGACTTCGGCGCGACGTGGACGAAGGCAATGCTGGATGAACCGTTAAACGCGTACGCATGGCAGAACTGGCGGGCCAGAGTCACGTTTCCTCAGGCGGGATATTACGAGGTCTGGGCCAGGGCGACCGACTCGCACGGCGTAAGCCAGCCGCACGCGATCGCATGGAATCCGCGGGGCTATCTCAACAACTCGATGCACCGGGTGGCGGTGACGGTTGATGAAGCGTAGAAGGAAGAGGGAAAAAGGAAGAAGGAGGAAGGAAAAAGGAAGAAAGGCAGGAAGACGCCGCAGGTATGATAAAGAAGCGCTTGTAGGGGCAACCCTTGTGGTTGCCCACATGGCGGTTGTGATATCGGCGATTACCATCGCCAGACCTTGCCATAAGACGCTTTTGGCTGACGGCTGACCGCTGATAGCTGATAGCATCCTTTAAATTATCCCGATCGGGTCGTTTCTTATGAAACTCACATCGGAGCAAATCCACCTGTTTCGCCACAACGGATTCCTCAAATTGAAAGACCGGCTTCCCGAGGAGCAGTCGAAAATGCTCAGAAATGCGATCTGGAGGAATATACGCGAGGAGGTGGAACCGGCCGTTCGAGACCCCGAAGGACGGATCATACGGCTCTCGGGCATCGTGGACAGAGACCCTGTTTTCCTCGAAACCGCCACCTGCCCGACTGGTCCTGGATCCCCTGGAATCCCTTCTGGGGCCCAACATCGAACTCATCAAAAACCGGCACAACCACGCCACGCTCCGCCTGGCCTCCGAGGACCGGCCGGAGAGAATGCACCGCGACGTCAGGCAGTGGTCCAGGACGATCGTCACGGTTATCTTCTATCTGGAGGAAACAACCGTCGAAAACGGATGCACGCTGGTCGTGCCCGGGTCCCACCATTTCCCGGGCGTCGGCGGCCGTCTGTACGACGAATCATGGACCCTGGATCTCCTGGACCAGGCCCTGCCCGCGCCAATGCCCGAAGGCGGCATGCTCGTCATCGACAGCATGATCATGCACGGCGTCGGGCAGAATCACACGGACGGCACCCGGATGAGTATGACCATGGGCTACCACAGCGTGGACGAAATCTCCGACATGGTGAATCCCCACCGGATGCTGGTGCGCGGAGAACGGCCCTACGACGGCAACGTACCGCGAACTTAGCGGCGGTCAGGCCCCCGCGAGCATCCCAAGGGATCGTCAAAGAAAGAACCACCCGACTCGTTCGGAGACAGGTGGTTCTTTCGGTTCAGCCCATTGCGCCGAAGCTTGTTCTATGCGTAGCTCCTCTGTATCACCATCGGATTCCCGTGTATGCCCCGTGGGTTTGCGCAGTTACCCTTCTCACAGTTCATACAGATCCGGTCCGACTTATACAGCTTGTCTCTACACTTATGGAAGATGAATGTCTTATTGTCTGCGAAACGACAATCCATACAGACAATCCGAAGCAAATGCCGGCAGCAATACCACTTGAATTGAGGAATCATTGGCGACCTCCCTTTTTCCTATATGACACCAATTCTCGTAGCAGGTTTCATTTTTGACAAAATAAAAGCCCATGGCGACGGCGAGGTCCCTGGGTTATTTCAAGTGGGCAAAAAAGGTATTGCGAGCGAAGGCGGCTATCTCTCCAGCGTTATTGATTCGGCGTGTCCCACCCATTTTTCAGTGAGCGAGAAAATCACGGTTTCGTGACAGACCACAACTATGCGCTCGAAGTCTCCGTAACGATCCAGAACACGAGTGACGCGCGCGCGTACGCTCGATAGCGGCTCCCAGTCTCTCGTCTCGCCGGACGGCCATTCGCCTCCGAGCGACAGCATCTCGGCTACGGTCTTATCGACGAGCTCAAGCGAGGGTCGCCACGCGCATACCCATTCGTGCAGATCGAATTCGACGCGAAGATCGAGGTCGAGAATCCGGCTGATGACGGTGGCCGACTGGAACGCACGTGTCATGGGAGAAGAAATAACCAGTTGATAATCTTCAGCTACAAGAGATTCTGATGCTTGTTCGATCTCGCCGATGCCGGTTTGGGTCAACGGAACGATATGTACCGCCCAGCCGTCCTCCCTGTCCTTCAGATTACCGCCGGCTGCCAGGGTCCAGTCGGGTTCGCCGTGCCGGATGAGACGGAAAGTCGTCATTTGGAATATACCTCTGGTTCAGACTTTTCTCCCCGCGATCAAGAGCATTTGGGGCAGGCCCTGAAGCGGCGCGCCCTCCCATCCCTCGGCTTCATCCCCGATTTCTTCGAACCTGATCAGATCGACGCCCTGCTCGATGACGGCCCTGAGATACTCTGAAACCGTCCAGTGAAATTCGTACTGCTTCACTTCACCAGACGCTTTTTCAAGCACGTCCTCAGATGCGCGGTACTCATGCGGGCCGTTGTCAAAATAGCTGAACCCGACTTCCAGCGACGAAGCCCGATTCTTCCAGATCCGTCGAATCGGATGGTACTCGTTGACGAGAAACAGACCCCTCCGGCGTAGAATGCGGATGGCTTCGCGGTAATACGCCCTGAGATCGGAAACCCAAATGGCCACGTGACCTCCTGTGTACACGATGTCGAAGCTGGCGTTTTCCAAACATCCAAGGTCAGCAACGTCCGACTCGACGAACTCAATGGTCAAACCCAGTTCGCGGGCACGCCGTTCCGCCACCGCCAGTTGTTCCACCGAAATGTCGACGGACGTGACCCTTGCGCCCATACCGGCGAACGCGAAGACTGCCAGGTTGTCGCCGCTGCCCAGCACGCAGACGTCCTTTCTTTCCGCATCCCCAATCAGATCCATCTCTTGCGGCAGGAAGACATGCTCGGGCTGTCTGTGAGCAATTCGCCATGTTCCTCGCCGGTCGTGCATGGCAGCCCACGCTTCGGCCCCAAGGTTCCAGCGGGCACGGTTCGCGCGGTGATATTCATTCACATTGTACCCTTCTCTCATAAGCCGGGATCTTCGTGCAATTCAACCCGCTCCAACGTCGGCTGTGGTCTGCGCTTCCCGTTCATTGTGCGGTGTCCAGCACCTCCACGTAAGCGTCGTACAAACTCTGTATCTTCTCGACGTAATAGACGGGCTGGCCGCCGCGGCAGTACCCGAAACGCGCCCGCTCGTAATAGGCCGGTTGCGAAAGCAGGCGCATTGCATGCTCCACATTGCCGAACCAGCGGTTGGCGTCCCATCCCTTTTCGCGCGCCAGGCGGCGGGCATCCAGGAGATGTCCGTAACCGACGTTATAGGACGCCAGTGCAAAGTGAATCCGCGACTGCATTGGAATCTCCAGGTCGAATCGCTGGATCAGCTGATGCAAGTACTTCGTTCCGGCATGGATACCCTCGTTCGGGTCCTCCAGGTTTTCGAAACCGAGTTGGAGCCCGGTTTTCGGCATCACCTGCATCAATCCTATTGCGCCCACCCAGCTGACGGCATCGGGATCGAATTTCGATTCCTGGTACATCTGTGCGGTAATCAGGCGCCAGTCCTGATTGTATCGCTGCGCGTACTTTTTCACAAGATCATCGTAAGGCGACAACTGTCCGCTGATGCCGACCCGCGTTGAGTCCTTTGCTCTCGCAATCCGTCGGGGGTTCTCGAAATACCGTTTCTTCATCATGTTGAAGTAGAGACCGCCTTTTTCGCGCCGGATGTACTCGTTCAGCGATCCCAGCAGGGCCGGATTGTCCCTGCGGACCGCCCAGCCGAGCGTCGTGGACTTGATGCTGAGGGCGTCTTTCAGTTTCAAACCGTAGGTGCGCTCAACGTCGTACAGGTTGGAATCGACCAGTGTCAGGTCGTACAGGCCGGACTCGACCCCCACCATGATCTCTTCGGTCTCGACGTCTTCCGGTAGTCTGACGATCCGGAGGTCATCCACGGAATCCTGCAACGCCGTCAACGTCGTGTAGAAAGAAGAACTCCCGCGCACGTGGAAAGTCCTGCCCGCCAGGTCCCGGATTGACTCGATCGAATCGTCGTCCTCACGTGCGACGACGACTTCCTCCACTTCGTTATACGGCCGCGTAAAATCCGCCTCCGCCAACCGTTCCGGAGTTATGGTCATCGCCGCGGCCACCACGTCTCCCTTGCCGTCGTTCAAATAGGACAACAGCTCAGCATGAGAATTCGGGATAACGACCTCGAGGCGCAGGCCGTGTTCCGATGCGAACTTTTTCATCAGTTCGTACTCGAATCCGACCTGCAGGCCCCGGTGGATGAAATAGGTCATCGCGTTGTTGCGCGTAATCATGCGCAGGCGGCCGCGCTCGATCAGGCCGGGAAGATCGTCCGTGAATTCGCGCTGGCGCAACCGCGTGAAGTGCCGGGCCAGCAGGTACTCGTCCACCCTGGTCTTGAGCTCGGTATCGTCCGGCCTCATCATCACGGCGATCGGGCGGTCTTCGGCCAGCACGAGCGGCGTCGCCAGATTGTCGTGGTAGCTCGCAAGGGCATGCCAGAGATGTGAGTCGGACACGGTTGCATCGTATTCGCCTCGAGCGACGCCATCGAGCAAGGACTCAATGTTCAGGGTTTCCGGTACGGTCCGGATTCGCAGGGACGGTATCTGTCGCCTGAGGTCGATGAGCGTCTGATAATAAGAGCTGGAACGGCGCACGCTGATTTCCATACCCGCAAGGTCTTCGATGTTCTCGGGCATCCTGCCGTTGGACCTCGTAACCAGGTATTCATCCACGTACATGTACGGGACAGAGAATGCGGCACGTTTCTGGCGTTCAGGCGTAATGGTCAGGCTTGCCACCGCTATGTCGCCCTCGCCTTCCATCAATTTCACCATCATCTTGGAAAAGTCTCCCACCTCGACGAGCACGGGCTGCAGCTTGAACGCCTCCGCAAGCTCCCGGGCGACGTCGTAGGAGAGCGTCACCTGCTCTCCATGACGAGGCATATATTCGACCGCCTCGAGAGGGACGATCGCCCTCAGTCTGCCTCTCGAAACCAACTCGGAAAGGTCGCCAGTATACCTGGACGGCGGGGGTTTTTCGGGTTCGCTACATTGAAGAAGGACGCACACGGCGGCCAGCGCCGGCAGCAGCGCACCGATCCGTCGTTTCATTTGAATCTCCAGATCTGGACGTTTCGCATTGAATCCACTCGCCCTTAAACGTCTCGAGTTTCCCGGAGGTTTCCAATTGCATTGCCAAATCTTCGCATCCGGTTTTTCTCTCAAGAATCGGAACCCAACGGTGTCCCGTCGGGAACTGTCGCACTTTGCGACGCTCTATTCCAAATCCGCGTTCAGGGACCGACAATAGAACTTGCAATTTTGGTGCTGCCTGAGTCCCGGATCCTCGTAGAACGTACCTGGCGGCGTGGACTCGCTGGCACGTGGGAGCGGCCTTTCGAAACGTGGTCATTGAGCATGCCTGCGTTGAGCTTGTCGAAATGTCGAAATGCCCGTATTGCGTAATCTGTTGGCCGCTCTTGGGTGCCCCTCGCCGACCCTTCGACAGGCTCAGGGAACGGCTCGGATCGCAGACGCCGCTTCCTTAGTGTTGCCCTGAGCCTGTCGAAGGGATGCCTGGCGGGCGACTTACCGCTGGATGTCAGATAAATCCGCGAACATCAGTCGCCCGGCTTCTGTCCGATGTACAGAATGTGCCTGGACGAAGCGACGATGCTCTGTTCCTCGCTGATCTCGAACAGCAGATTACGCCACAGTTCTTGCTGCTTTCCCCGCAGGCTGTTATAGCTTTCGTCGTCCGAAGCAATCGCGGGCTCCAACCCGGCAATATTCAGTGTATGGAATCCCGCGCGTTCATGCATTGGGGCGACTTCCTCATAGCGAACGAAATACCCGCGGAAGCCGCCACGCGGCGCATCATTTGGACGATGGCCGTTGCCGATCAGGGACCGGATCTCCTCCTGATTCTCAATCCACGACGGGGTTTTTTTGATCAGGTCTCCAATAACACCGAACCTGGAGAGCATCGTTGCAAAGACCACGCCGCCGGGTTTCAGGCGCTCGAAGGCGGATTTCACGGCCATCGTCCGATCGGTCTCATCCACCAGATGGTACAGTGGGCCCATCAGGAGGACGGCGTCGAACTGTCCGCACGGGACCCCGTCCAGGGTGCGCGCATCGCCGGTGCGGAAATCGGTCCGGTCCGCAAGACCCAGCGCCTCGGCCCTCGCCTTGCACCGGGCGACGAACTCGTCGGCGAGGTCCACAGAGGTAATCCGGTAGCCCCGCTTTGCCAGTGGAAAGGAATAAGACCCCGTGCCAAAGCCGACTTCCAGAAGCCTCCCGCAGGAAGGGAGGTAATGGTCGAGGTATCGCCAGGTCAAATCCGCTTCCAGCTGATGGCGCGTGAGCCGGTCATCCTCGGCGTCCCAGCCGGCATTGTAAAACTCGCGTATGTCGGTCATGTCGTCCATGGATTCGCCTTGATTTGTATTATTGTCGCCTGCGAATCGCCAATTTTCGGCACCGGATCAAGCACCTTAAGTCGGCCACGACGTACCTCGAATTGCCAATTCGAGGCACCTGATCATGGTCTGCTTCAGACCGGCGCCGGGCCACGGGCGGAGGTGGTGAACAGAAGCTTGTTTCGACACGGGTTCATCTGATTATTCCGATCAAGGCTTGTCGTACATGGACAGGTCGTCCCAGTCCTCACGCATCTGCGGTCGCGCCAGTGTCGCATCGGGACGCCAGTTCTCCCACCCCTCCGTATACACCCCGACGGAACCCTCTATTTCGTCAACGGCGAGTCTTCCTTCGTTCAACGCCACCCTGCCCACTTCCGGTGTCATCCGTCCCTGTCGGATCGCGAGGTCGAATTCATCACGGTCTTTCCATGTCCAGCTTCGTTCCGGATCGACAATTATGTCGAGCTGGTGATCTCTGAAATCGAAACCCAGCCGCGTGCGTGTCAACTTGCTCTGAAGATTGACGTACCAGCCCTGAAACACACCATCGGCAGACCACCGCACCCACGTTGCGCGGAATTCCCCTGGCCGGACGATGATCAAAAGCTCCGCCCAACGCCAGACCGAATCGGCCAGCGTCCAGGTCCAGTTCACCCAGTCCCGGGGCCTGTCTGGAGTATCGAAGGATAACACGGGCTTCTTCGACGGCGTCCCCAACGGGAGCCATAGCAACGTCCGGGCATCGGAATCCTCGACCACGGTGACGGGCTTTACGTCGATGATCCGGCCTTTCTCGTCGAGCTCTCGGTAAAGGATCGCGTCTCCGCAACGGAACCTGGCGCTCACTGGATCGCTCCATCTCGATAGAACGGACTCCGCCGCTTCTCTAAATGACCGAAACGACGACGGTTCAATCCGAATAGGCCGCTACGGCGTTCACCGGGTCTCCCGATTCCAGATTTGCGTTTTCGACGAACCATTGCGTGTTCGCGTACAGCGCCATGACCGACTCGTGGGTGAGAAACCCTTCTCGTCGGTAGAAATCCTGCTGTCCGTGGACACATGCCAGGATCACCCTGGGAACGGCGAGTTTCCGGAGTATCGATCGCAAGATCGCCCTCCCGACACCCTGGCGCTGATATTCCGGCGCAACGACAAGCTCGCAGACGGTCGCAGGCGCCTCGTCGTCCGTAATCGTCCGTCCGCCCCCAACCAGCGCTTTTCCGCTGAAGGCGAAACAGCTGACTTCGCTATCGGCGTACGCGCGGCGGAGTTTTCCCGGATCCAGCCTTCCCAGAGGTGCCCGCTTGTAGACTTCCGCGAGGTCCTTCCAATTGACGCCCCTTGCATCCTCCTGATAGACGATCTCATACGTCGACATGTTTCCCCCAATTGAATTGAAGCGTTCAGCGCGTGAAACGCGTAACCCGTTTATGTCGGCGAATTATCAATGTGGGTTGTGTACAGACCAGTCGTTCCGGTCGGTGAGTTTGTTGTGTACGTCACGCGCGGCCGCTGGCATCCCGCATCACAGCCCGACCGGTTCCCCCCTTCTTCAGTTCATTCAGAAACCGCGCCACGTCGCCCCGCGACCGCAAGATCACGACGTTCTTTTCGTTTATAACCCGTTCCAGTGCATCAAGTATCCCCGGCAGGCGTGTCCTGTTGTAGTTCCAGATCCAATCGAGGAATTCCAGATCGGGCAACTGCTCCCGGCAGCCGGGGTTCAAGTCCGGCCGGCTGCGGCCCAGATGCCTGACCGCCCGCTTGAATACCTGAAAGAGACATGTGAATCGGGGCAGCGCCAGCAGGACCACCGTGTCGCTTGCCGCTATCCTCTGTTTCATCGTACTTCCGTAGTTTCCGTCCAGAATCCAGGTCTCGCGCTCGAGGAGCTCCCCGTGCTGGCGCTGCCAGACGTCCCTGGGGGGCTTTTCCCAGTTCGGCCTCCAATGAACGGCGTCGAGATGGACGACCGGCAGGTCCAGCAGAGTTCCGAGCTTGACCGCCAGTGTGGACTTTCCCGAACCCCCGCAACCGATGATGCAGACCCTTCGCATTATCGATTTGCCGTTTTCTGTCGTGGTTTCTGGCTGCATGTCTTCCTGGTTCATCTCCCGCCGGATAAGGGAGTCCTCATTCAGACCCCTGATCCGGCCCGTATCAGCGATGTGGATGCCTTTGACTCCGTTCAGATTCGAAGCATCGGCATAGACGATGGGTGTGGTGATTCGACAAATTGGATCCCCCTTTCGGTTCTCATTCCCACACATGGAATGAGTGATATTAATGCTAGTTAAACAATAATCCGGGGGAGTAATTCGGTTCATATGAGCGCATGCGCGCCTCCCGATGCACAGGTAGACGCCAGGCGTCACTTCCAGCACAAGTCCGAAACGACCGGATAGTGATCGCTGGGATAGAGCGAACCCCGGTGGCTTCGGACAATCTCGGACTTTTCCACGTCGACCTGCAGTCCCGCGCCCCGAAACAGGACCCAATCCAGACGCCAGGAAAGGTGATGGAGCCGCAGGTCGTACGCTGCTCCATCATAACCGTGATAGGTATTCGACGCTATTCCGTCGCGAAGCCCGGCGCACAGGAACGCATCTTCGAAGCCTGACCCGAGCAGGATTCGGTGTGCCGCGTCGGTGATCGTGCTGCCGGCCGCGCCAGCATCCTCCACCTCCGGCGTCCACGGATTGCAGTTGAAGTCTCCGGTCAACAGTTGGAGTTCTCCGCCTCGTGCAGTATTGGAGATCCACCGGTTCAGCAGAGATGCGCCTCCGGTCCGGGCCCGTTCGCTGATGTGATCGAGATGTGTATTGACGTGAAGGAAATCCATGCCATTCGCGAGGTCGCGAAAGCGGACCCAGGTTGCGGTCCGGACGCAGGCTGACTCCCAGGACCTCGAGTACTTCTCCGGCGTATCGCTGATCCAGAATCCGCCCTTCGATCGTGGCTGAAGCCGCTCTCGCCGCCAGTAAACAGGGTTGAAGAGATGCGGTGGATCGTTCGCGTGAGGGCCCTGGAAGCTGTCATACCCCACAAGGGCTTCGCCAAATGTGGCGAAATTGGGCCACTGCGTTTCCTGGAATCCGATGAGGTCCGGCGACGCGTCTTCAATCACGTCGCAGACCAGTTGCGAGCGGCCGGAACCGATCCATGCGTTCTCCGGTTCATGTTCGTCGTAACCGCCGGCAAGGTTGAAGCTCATCACGCGAAGTCCGGACATTCCTGAGTCCTGTAATGCAAGTTTCGTGCCGATATCGGATGGTGCAATAGAAAACCCACGGTCTATCCACCGCGGACGTGGGGACGCACTTCCCGGTCCAGCCGCTCCGAGAGTGCCTCCTCGGCGACTTCCAGCTCAAAGTTTGTCTGAATGTTCATCCAGAATCGGGGGGAGGTGTAGAAATACCGGGCGAGTCTCAGCGCCGTATCCGCGGTTATGCCGCGTTTGCCGAGGACGATCTCATTTATGCGGCGGGGCGGCACCCCGATGGACAGCGCCAACTGGTTCTGGCTGAGGTCCATGGGCTCGAGAAACTGTTCCTGCAATATCCTCCCGGGATGAACGGGAACCGTTTCTCCAACGGACATGGTTGATTCTCCTGGGCGATCAGTTGCGACATTCATCTCACAGGCGACGCAGGAACTCCCGATTTTCGAAGGATTGCACAATACGGTATATTATAACGTTTTCCGTTAAATGACAAGTGCTAAATTTGGTCCGTTAAATAAAATACGTTAAATGGATTCCATTAAATGAATAACATTTAACGTATTATCGTAAACGTATCCCGTTTAACTATATTCATTAAACGGGATACGTTATATTAATTGCAGACACAATGCAAGGCGATGATCAAACCGAGAGATCTGGAAATAAGCTATCAGCCAAGAGCGGGTAGACTGAAGACGGGAGAGGTTAGAGATTGCCTGCCTTGTGAGGATTCTTTTCGTGCCGGAGGGATGGTAGGATAAAATACCGGGCGAAGACTTCTTCTACCGGCTCCCCTCTTACCTCTCACCGCCTTTACGTCAGCCTCAGCATGTTTGTATCTCCCCGACGGAACTCGAACGGCACCGGCACGACCTCGACGTCCGCGCGATCCCGCATCTTCTGAATCGTATGGTCCAGATGCCTCGATCGATTACCCGCCATGTCCAACAGCGGATAGACCCGGACCTCGCGACCGACCCGAAGCAGTTCCAGCAGGTACGATATGTGAGTCTCGGTATCGAACTCCGCGGAGTACAGAAACAGCAGGTGGGAACAGAGGACAAGATCGAAAGTAGTCGACCGAAAGGGCAGATTGGGCAGTCTTCCCGATACGTAGCGGCCGCTCGCGGCGGCCGAGCGGAAGTCGCGCAGGAAGGCTGTGAGGACGTCGCGGCGCAGCCTGACGACCGATTCGGGACTTCCATAGTGGTCCCAGCGAAACCGTGCGTACGCCTCTCGCGCACCCTTGAGCATTCTCGCGGACGTGGATCGGAAATCCGCCTCGATTTTGTGGCCGGAAGAGCTGTAGACGGGATCGACGGCGACGACGAATCGCCCGGTTCCGCCCCATTCCGCCGTGAACGACGACGGCCCTCCGCCACAGTCCAGTACGCGCGCGGACGAAGGGACATCGGACAAAGCGAAGAATGCCTCGTATTCGGCCGCGCTCCGCCCCCAGGCGGGAACGGCTCCCCCGAAATCGAATTCGCTGGACATGACTATATAAATCAGGACGGGAAAAGATCAAGACGACATTCAACTCACACGAAGACATAGCTATCAGCCGTCAGCCATCAGCTAAGAGCGAAAACCAAATTCAAAAACAACATCTTCCCTCCGCACCGCAGACCTCTCTCCCCGGCCCTCTCAGAATAAGCTATCAGCTATTGGCGGTCAGCCGTCAGCTAAAAGCGAGAAGGAAGGCCTAAATTCAAAATCCACTTCTCCCCTCGTCCCCGCAGACCTCTCTCCCCGGCCCTCTCAGAATTAGCTATCAGCTATTGGCGGTCAGCCGTCAGCTAAAAGCGAGAAGGAAGGCCTAAATTCAAAATCCACTTCTCCCCAGATTCCCTGCCTACGGCGTGTTCCTTTTGAAGCGACCAAAAGGAACCAAAAGTCGCCGCTGGGCGCGGGGCCTGCCTCATGCATGGCGCGAATACCCATACAGGACTCACCTGATACGTTGGCCTGCCAACGCCGGAGGATTTCGTAAGTTCGAGCGAGACGGAACAACGCGCCCTGCTCCGAAAGTGCTCGGGAGTGGCATCGCGTTAAACAAACAAATGCCTGACCGAGAGCGAGCGATATCGCCTTGCGCAATCTATCGGCGATTTGCGCGCCTCTGCGTAAGCGATCCATGCGTCGCGCCTGCAAATGTAACATTCGCGCGCCTGGTCAGGGCGGCAGGGGCTTTTCCGCGCAATTCCGTCCCGCAAAATAGCTCGGAACTGCCTGCACTGGACGCAGGGCAACGGCTTTCGTTCTTTCCCCTGAGGTTGTTCGCGGAAAAGCAGCCCCGCGGCGTTTGAGCGGCGCCGTTCTTTTTGACCCTTTTTCTTTGGCGAGAAAGAAAAAGGGTATAAATAAAATAAAAATAATGATTTGTATTAAAATATAGAGGCCGGTCGCAGGCAAAAGCCCGTCGTTTGCCCATCTATTCAGGATTCCCTGCCTGCGGCGTGTTCCTTGAAAACGGTAGACCGGAGGGATTACCTGCCTTGTCAGGGTTATTTTCGTACCGGAGGCAAGGAGGAAAAACATACCGGGCAAGGGCTTCTTCTACCGTCTACCTTCTGCCCCCTCACGGCCCTTCTTGATGACCTCTTCGATAAACCCGGCCTTACCGGTCTGAAACGACGGCCGGTCCTTCGGAAACCGGCGAGCCAGGTTTCGTTTCAATCTCCTGTATTCTTCCGCAAAGCTCTGATTCGATCTCAAGCAATCCCGGAACAGGATGACTTCATTCCAATCCGCGCTCGATCTTTCAAACACGTGAACATGATGGGTACGCGGGGACCCTTTCCGAAAAAAGTGCCTTCGCGGGATGCCGTTTTCTCCCCGGTACTCGTACCCGATACCGTCAAGGGGCTCTATACAGGTCCTCGCTTCGTCAAAGTCCCTGACGGCGACCGCAATGTCCAGTACGGGCTTCGCGGACATGCCGGGGATAGAGGTGCTGCCGACGTGCTGGATATCCTCGACGTAGTCCCCGATCGTTTCTTCGATATTCTCCTTCTCCAATTCGAACAGGATGTTCCATTCTTCCCGATGAGGCGATAACGTAACCTCACCGCGGTTCAATCCAAGCAGGGGGCCACGGCTGAAAAGTTCCGGGATACGGTCACGCGTCAGGAACGTACGCAATTCCGGATCCACCCTCGAAATTGAATCGTGGGAAATCCACGAATATGCGAAAATCACACCGTCTTCGGGACCCACCGTTCCAACGTGTTCCCAGCTGTCCGGCAGACGGGGATCGGCGCTGAACAGGAAGTCCGTCCGTTCCACGTCCGACTGGATGTAGGGCTTGAAGTATCGGGTCGTCCCGATTTTCCGGATGAACCGCAGATTATCGATACCCGACTCTTCGAAAGTTTCCCGATGCGCTGCCTGAAGTGGCGATTCACTGCCTTCGAGGTTCCCGCCCGGAAGGCGGTAGAATTCGTATCCGATGGATTTGAGTTCAAGGACCAGTAATTCGCATCGTTCAACCGTCCCGTATCTTATAATGAACGCAAATGCTTTGTGGACGAGAGGCTTCGTCATCGGATCAGAGTTCCGGGTTTGTTTGCGGAAGGAGCGATGCTCTCCAGGTCCACTGACCGGTACGACTACACTCCCAGAGTGGAGCGGACGGCAGCCAACGTCTCGGCGGGCGTCTGATCGCTGTTGTCGATTGCGGTTCCGATACCGGGATCGATATGCGATGATCGATATTGCTCCCTGATACGGGTCCGTTCCCGTTTCGAAAGTTGCCGCCCGCCGCGATCGGATACGGCCACTTCAAGGGCCGGACGGAGCGTAAACGCGTGTATGGAAACTCGGGCGTCTGCCGCTACTCGTTCGAAGACCGCATAGTCGAAATGTGAAATCGGCCAGGTAACCACCACGTTGAACCCGCGCGACAGCCAGTTCCTCGCCAGCGTCGCCGCATCCTCGAGACAGTAAGGACACGCTTCCGCCAGACTCAGACAATCCGCGAAGTGCCGCAGTTCGTCAACTTCAATGTGGACGGTCCCGGGCAGATTCTTCGCCAGAAGACTGCCTATGGTCGATTTGCCGGAATTGATGGAACCGTTGATATAAACCAGGATTGGCATCGGGCGCGACCGTCAGTCGATAAGGCCCCACAAGCGCTGCCGCTCCCCGGTCCAATCCTGCCAGTCCGGGTGGACGTGTTTGATGGCGGCCAGATCGCGCTTGCGGCCGCCGGAAGGGAAGTAGTTCCATCCCATCGCGCGACGGGGCCCGGCGGCGGTCTTGAGGCCCGTGGCGTGCCAGCACGAGGGGGTCCAGACGAGGGTCCATCGGGGGTCGAGGACGACCTCGACCTCGTGGGGGTGGCGGGCGAAGAACTGCCCGGGCATCTCGTCGTGCGTCCCGGTGGCCAGTTCCAGTTGCAGAAGTTCGGCCCTGACCTCCTCAGGAGGGCGGTGCTGGCTGCCGGGCAGCACACGAAGCGGTCCGTTGCTGGCGTCGTGACGGTCGAGGGCAGTGCGGAAGGACACCTGCCGGACTTCCGGACTGCCGTCCGCGTGCCACGCTACCTGGCGCCTTTCGCCCCGTTGCACCTTCGAGGCGTCGCCGATGCCGCAGGCCCCCACGTGTACCTTCTCCACGCCCAGAATCCGCCGCGCCGCATCCACGAGGTCCGGCCGCTCCACCATTAGCAGCACCGGTTCGCCGATCATCAGGAAGAGACACGCCAATTGGTTGCACCCCGCGGGGAACTCCGTGCGCTCCCATTCCGGTTCCACTTCCTGCTGTCTGCTGTCGACCTCCCGCACACCCTGCGCCCCCAAAGGGTTCGGGATGAGGAAGAACCCGTTTCGTTCGAAGTGCGCCAACTGGTCGTCGCTGATCTCCAGGCGATTCTCCATGATTCAAGCCCTCGCTACGGTTAGTGCTGCCAGTTTGTCCTCGTCGAGTTCCACGCCCAGGCCGGGACCCTCGAGCGGCGTCAGATAGCTTCCTTCGGCCCTCACGCGTTCCCTGGCCGGCGAAGCCATATACAGCAGCGGACCCATCGGGTCGCACGGCAGCCGGACCTGGGGAGAGGTGATCCCCACGGCAATCTGGGCGCTCATACCCAGCGTGGACTCCTGGTCCGTGCCGATCAGGCAGGGCATGCCCGCCGCCTCCCCCACTGCCAGGATGCGCTTGACGTGGGTGGGGCCGCCGGACACGCAGGCCACGTTGAACGCCGTGCATGCGCCGCTTTCGGCCGCCTCCCACGCCTGCTGCAGGGAGCCGATATGCCATGTCACGGGCAGATCGACGCGTTTGGTGAACTGCGCACTGGAACGCATGTCATACGTCGGCTGCTCGAAATGGTACGGGTCGTGACGCCGCAACCTGTCGCCATAGCGTAGCGCCTCCACCCAGTCGCGGAAGCGTCCTGAGAAGTCGATTGACTTGAGCCGGATGAGGTCGCCATGTCTGGACTTCATCTCGGCGAGGAAGCGGTCGTCCAGATCCACGTCGCCGGAGACATAATAGCGGTACAGGTGGTGGCCCAGATCCACCAGGCGCTGCAGGTAGGATCCGGCGCGCTCGAAGTCCTCCACCACCTGAAATCCGAAAATCGGATAGCAGCAATGTAGGGCTTCGCGCACCTTGCCGCCCAGCATCTGGTACACGGGTACGCCCTGAACCTTACCGTTTAGATCGTAAAGCGCCAGGTCGATGGCGCTGGCCACGTGCGGGTCGGTGACCGTGCTGTTCCAGGTCCGGGCGCGGGCGAAGTCGTTGATCTCGACGATGCAACGAGCGTCGCGGCCTTTCAGCTGCTCATTCAGCTGCCGCGCCAGGGCCGGCACGTCGGCGCATCGGCTGTCCGACGCTTCACCGAGGCCGATCGGACCGTCGTCCACGTGGACCCTGATCAATACGTGTCCGGATATTTGGCCGTAGTAGCGCGGCGTCTCGATCTGGATGACTTCGATTCGGTCGATCTTCACGAACTTCTCCTGGCTGCGCGCAGAACCGGTTCATTCACAACGCGAAACTTACATGGATGGACAGGATGAGTACACAAAGGCCGGATCCGTCGATATCTTACAATTCGGAGTCGGCAAATCCTGCCGATACAACAGATGAAAAACCCCTGGGGCAAGTTAGGACTTTTGCACCGAATCACCAAGCGGGAACGTCAACCTCCTCTGGAACCGGAAACCATCGTCGGGGACCATATATGCCAACCGGTCGCACAGGAAGGAGCCGACAGGCGCCGTATCCTGAAGCCGCGCGCAGAGTTGAAGGCTCTCATCAATGGAAATGAACTCGGCGATCGTCATGTGTGGCGCAATGTCGCGCCTGCCATGGGCTTCGTCCGCAAAGCCCGATGTGCCGTGAAGCAATTGCTTCAGGCGCTCGATCGGTTCCCGCGGCGTGATGCGATACGCGACACCCGGGTGGCGCGTGGAGGCATAAAGCCTGTCATAGTGAAGCTCGAACGGCCGGACGTCGGAAAGGACGGCGCGGATTTCGCCGGCAAACGCGGGACTCATTTCACAGCACAGCGGATCGGACAAAGAGATGTGCGCCGGACACCATGCCGCCGAGCGGGGATCATACCTTGCCCGCAAGAAATCAACCTCCCGCGACACGTCGGGCGGCGGCAGGATCAGAATCACTCCCAGCCGATAGCCGCGCTGCCAGTCTTCCCACTTCGATGTATCCGCTGCATAAGTGATCACAATGAACTCCTGAACGTAGGCGGCGCAGGCGCGTTTCGATGGCGGCCGACTCGCAGCGCGCCGTCACTTTCCTCCGCCCAACCGATCACCTCCTTCGAGGAATCGGCCGTCGGGTGATGGCACGCAGTTTGCAAATTTGAACTGTAAGGATGACAATACCGATCGGCTTCAATTAACAAAAAAACGACATTTTTTATCAATATAATATTGAAAATAAACATCTTACAACTGTCATCCCTTGATTCTATACTGAAATCCTGCTATATTCATTCTCAATCATAGTGGAACGAATATCAGCGTCTTGTCTCTCGAATTGAACATAAGTTTTCAATACTTTTGAAAGGGCATTGTGGACGATAGTGCTAAAAACGCCAATTTTCAATTAGAAAACAGAGAGATAGCCAGTTTTGGAGGTGTAGAGATAGGACTTCCGGCTCCTTGGAATTAGAAGCGAGTGGGAATTTCGCTGAAAAAGCCGTTCAGGATGAGGATGTGAGTATCGATGCTGCGCCGGAAGAGGTCCCGCGGACTTTTTTCCTGGCGATCCTCCGCAGGTAAAACCCGGCAAAGTCGAGAGATCGAAGCGGTCGTGGAAGCGGTGGTTTACGGGACGGGAGAAAGAACCGAGAGTATTTACAGAAACGGGTATGACAATGGACCTTGTGTCTGCCGTCACTATGGGAGAGTTATTTGGTTCCGTTGTGGCATTGGTGGTAGGGACGGGGCAGTGCGGATTGATTTTCTGGGGTTTGCGACAGATGTCGAAGGCATCTGAAATTCGGAGTAAGCAGGTCGATGACCAGGGCGAAGCATTGCGAGAGATGGGCAATGCCTTGCGGGATCAAAGTGCTGGCATACGTGAGTTACTGGAACGCACGGGGCCATCTATGTGAGGGTGGTTGCCGGGGTGGTAGGCAGGCAGGGGCAGGTTAGCGCTGGCATGGGAGTTGAAATCTACATCTGTTAAGAGTCGTACCAGCATTGGTCAACCTTGTTGCGCGGGTAGCCGAACTGGAGGTTAATCAGTTATACGGCCATAACGGTTTTCGGGCCGGAGGAAAAGGATTTTTCGGCATAGCTCTGAATCTATCGCTGTAATCAATGGGGGTACGTTTTTGAAAATCTGAGATTGATGCGCTTGTTACTGATAGACTCGTTGAGTGCATTTGTGGGTGATTTTTCCAGCCATATGTTACGCGACTTTCGTGGTTAATGAAATTCGTCTTGGGACAGGTAAGATTAAAGATATTCCAGTACCCCTGTCCAGGATCGTCCTTTCCGAATGATCTTGAACAACAGTGATATTTCGGTTAAATTTGTGAGGAGGTTATGTCCAGGAAAGAGATTTGGACAATTGGAAACAGAAAGTGGTTTGAACGGCTGATGGTTTTGCTGTTTGCAGGCGCGTTGGGAAGCTGGTTCTACTTGGGTAACGTTGGTTCTATTAAGACGCTGGAGTCTATCGTCGTCTTTTCAGTAACCGGTGCATTTGTTATTCTTGCAGGAGGTGAAGCCATGTTGGGCGTCCTGGCGGAAATACGACGTCAGCAGCGAGAAAAAGGGCGAGAGGAGGGGAGAAAAGAAGTACTCCAATGGATTAGAGAACAGGAGAAAGAAGGGGTGCAGTTTAAGGAACCTCCTCCATATTCTCCTGAAAATCAGCAGCGAGAAAAAGGACGAGAGGAGGGAAGAAAGGAAGTGCTCCAATGGATTAAAGAACAGGAGAAAGAAGGGGTGCAGTTTAAGGAACCTCCTCCATATTCTCCTGAAGAGAAATGATCCGATTCTGCTCAATGCGGTCCCCGCAAAAAGCCTCCACGTGATGCCGGAGGCCTTTCCTTTTGGGGATTATACCCAATCACTGCTGTCCGAGAACCGCGGGATTCTCGGAGATAAGACTTCAAAAGTGGCTTCAATGGGCGATTTTATACGGGCTTGACCCGGAGAACGAACACCAGGTTGCCATCGATGATCCATATCCTCCTGCCGGACAAACCATAGAGGCGTTGGGACTGATGAAGGACGAGTTATTGCGCAATGTTACCGCCTTTTTTTCACTCAGCTGCCACACACGAAACGGCGATCAAGGACCTGCTAATAAACATAATAACAATGCCGACTCACCGCATTTTCAAATCTCTCGCCCTCTTGTTCCTGTAACTTATTCCATACAGCAATAGTACCTAAATTATCTTCCATTGCCCGATGTGTCTGTGATTTACGATAACCGCACCAATCCATTGCATTCTGCAACCTATATGTATTCTTTACATATTCTTGAAGGCCGCGAATCTCACGATACAGTTCCATTACGCACACAAACAGATCTGTAGCCGCCACGACGTGCGAAGGGAGAAATTGCAGTTCAAATTCCGCGTTGTAAACCGCCACGACTCTATCACGAATCGCGGCCCTTATTGCAGGAATCTGATCTTCAAATGTCGCAGAATGCGCGACCGTCTGTGGACTTATTCCATGTATCCCCTGAGCCTCCGGCCAGGATTCAGTATAGACCGGTTTTGTATATTCATTCATAATTTCACGGCCGTCGTAGTCAGCTATCGCAATCTCCACGATTTCATCGTCTTCATAAAGACCTGTGGTTTCAATATCCAGGAATACGGGTCTGCTGACGTCCACGACCTTTCCATCGTGCCGCTCCAGCATATTCCCCTCCAGTTGAAGCAGTGTGCTCTTGAATCATGTAGAATTCAAACGATCAGCGTAGACGACGAAAATCAACAGATGCCCTCGACCTTTTTCACACGGTCGGGGATCGTTTTTGCCGCGATTTCCAATTTGACACCTTGTCACGCCAAGAAACGTCGCCCTCCAATGTATCCTGGATACAGTGGCCCTGGAAGAGAATCCTGTATCCTTGGCCGCTGGAAGTCCGAAACGAAAAAACGATCGACGAACACATGCGACTACCGGCGCACGTCCGCAAGTACTTCTTCAATTGAATCGACGAGCCGTTGTTTGGGGACGGCGCCGACCAGGCGGTTTACGACGTCTCCATTGTTGAAGAGCAGAAGCGTTGGCAGGCTCTGTATACCGTACCGGACTGCCGACGAATGGGATGTATCGAAATTCATTTTTCCGACTTTCAGCCGTCCAACGTATTCGACAGCCAGTTTCTTGACAATCGGGTCAATGAGCCGGCACGGGCCGCACCAGTTCGCGCCGACGTCGACGAGAACGGGCCGGTCTGAGGAAATGACCTCGGTCTCAAAGTTCGCGTCCGTGAAAGTAGCGGGCGTCACTGATCTAACCTCCTTTTTTTAAATGCGTTATTAACTGGATCGAGCCGGGAAAACGGTGGAAAGAAGAATTCCGGTTCGATGGATCGTACCCTGCCCAGATCGCACATCAGGCCGATATGATGCGCGTTGGGCGAGATCTTTCCCGTCTCCCATCGGGCGACGGTGGATTGGGGAACAGCGAGAATCTCTCCGAACTGCTGCTGGGTCATCCCCACCGATTGTCGAAACTCCCTGATCCGCAGCCAGTCGAACGGCACGAAACCCTCCTGTGATTATATCATCTTTGCTATAAAAGTAACCAAACACATTGCTGCTGTCAAGGGCGATTTCGACCCCTGGAACCTTATCGATCTATGATTTCGCATTTGGGAAGCGACCGGCGCGGCTGCGCCTGGTCGGTGTCGCGATGTGTACGGGTCAGGAGAAGGGCGCCGTCGTTGGGAGTGCCTTAGCCATATGCACCCGGTTTACGCAGCTTTGTCAAGCCCTGCTCTCAGGGTGGTGTAACAGGCGTTCCATCGGTCCAATTCCTCGTGGACGTCTTCTTCATCTCCCATGGTTGTCCAGCAAGTGACGCCGTGGATGAACATCAGCATCCGTTCGATCGCCAAAGCAGCGGATTCCTCCCCTCGCCACACAGGATCGCAGACTTCCCGGTACGTTTCGTGGAATGCAGCTTCCACGCTTTCGTCCACGAGTCGATATCGCGCCGGTTCGCCCCACGGCAAGTCGGAATGCGGCGCCAGGTAGTACATAGAGGCGCATACTTCGAACACCCGCCGACCTCGAGACGCGTGATTGCAGTCGATGAACCAGAGTTGCCCTTCGTTATCGATGATCATATTCTGCGGCCCGGTGTCCAGGTGCAGACCCGTTTCGACCAGGTCTGGACGCAGGCGATCGATCGCACTAACGCACCGTTCCGTTTCCGCCACGTACTCCATGAATTGATCGTGATACGCCTTTCCCCTGGTCGACTCCCGCATCTTACGGACGTCCTCCACCAGACTGTCGATCGCGAGATGATTCATGCAGAGAATTTCTTCGTCCGGAAGATCCCGGTATCCAACGCCTGCATTGTGAAACCGGGCAATTTCAGCCGCCGCCAATCGAACGTCCGCTTCATCACCCCGCTTCGGCGGCCTTCCCCCGACAAACTGGAAGACTTCGACTGTCATCCCCTGTTCCGTCATCGAGAAGGTCTTTCCGTCAAACGATCTTAACGGGAGGACGGTTCGTACGCCTTGATCATTCAGGTGCGCCTGGAATCGATGCACTTGCGACAGACGGCGGGCCGCTGACGAAGAACCTACCGAGTTTCGCCCTGGACCGGAGACCCGCAGGACGTACGGATTCCCGGTATTCCCGCACGCGATCCTGACAACATGGGCGATCCTGCCGCTCATGGCGCGATATCGTCCATCCCAGAGAATCTCGTACTTACGTTTGAGCCATTCGGGGTCCGGAAGCATATCGTCCAGGCTCAACTCCATGTCATCCCACCTCTAGGCCGCTGAATGCCGCGGAAGCTTCCTGTTCATCACCCAAGGTGTCGATCGCATGCCCGTACAATTCCGACTCCGATCAATCGCATCGTAAAATCAACGGCGTCCGCCGGTGCAGTCCAAATACGTAGCCGATTTAGATTCTTTCAGTACGAATTCAACGCAAGATGCGCACATGTATAACCACACTGCTTGCAAATTGTAAGGCGTTGAATCCCCCCACCGCATCAGCCGTCGCCAGCCCTTCGACAGGCTCAGGGACCGGCTCGGCCTCTGCGACTCCCCGTCAAGGGGGAAGTGATTGGACTGTTAAACGGGCTCGCGCGTTGACTCCCATCTATTTGGTTGCGGCTGAGCAAAGTGTAGCCGCGCAAGGGCAGGTTTGGGCGTACGAAAAAATCAGGCGCTTTGGTGCCGTTCGCGAATCAGTTTTTCTCCGAACTCAACAAAGGACTCCACGCCGGTCTTCAGCAATGCGGCCTCGTCTGGCGTCTCCGTTCCCTGGTATGAAGCGACTGCCGCGTCGATCAGCGGTTTCCATTCGGGAAACCGGGAACGAGCCCATTTGCCGCTGGAAAACTTCGATACAACGACGTTACACTCCTGGACACTGAACATGATCCGGCACATGTTGAGGACGCAGTAGTCGGGGTATTGAAGGTTCTGCTGTATGAACGTGAACTCGTGTTCGAGAGCATTGGTGATTTCGTCCCACGACGGCGCCGGGAAGATATCCTTCGGGGGCGGTCCATAGAGCGCAATGAAACGCTTTGCCCTGATATGCGCACAATGCAGCGACCATGATTCGTCCCGTATTTCGGGCTGCAACTGGTGGGCGGGTGGGTGCGTTTTGACGGCGTCCTCATACAGGATGAAATAGGCGTCCAATTCTTCACCCAGAGGCGGAAAGCGCTCCGAAAGTTCCCTCTGCAACTGAAGTATCGCATCTTTGTTTCGGTTGTTCAACGGTCCTGCAAGGATCACGTGACAGTCGATATCCTGTATCGGTCCGGTATCCGGAAATACGGAGGCGCCGTGCATGTAGATGCCGTGCAGGTTCTCATCGAGGATAACTTCAAGACCGCCAACGAAGGCCTGGCAGACCTTCCTGGCGTTTGAGGGGAGTTGGTCGAACTTCATAAGGCGGGATGCGTCACCTATCGTGTGATGGCGTCAGTCGAGCGACGGGGAGATGCTTTTCTTCAAAGTAAACCGCACTTCTTCAAAGCCGTCCTCTATTAGGACCTCTCCCCTTTTCCAGCCGAGATGTTCGTAAAACCCCTCGGCGCGGGTGTTTGTTTCTGTCTCCAGCCAGATCTCCTCGGCGCCGTTTTGCCATAACCAGTCAGCAGCTGTCTCCGTCAGCCGTCGCCCGATTCCGCGGCCTTCATATGCCGGCAGGACGAACAGCGCCCAGATGGACCGGGTTTTGCTATTCGCGATACAAAATCCGACGACGGGTTTGCCGACTTCCGCTACCCAACACCTGCCCTCGGTCCGCAGCAATTCCGCGGAGCGCTCAGGCGTTATTCCGGACGCTGCCAGTTCTGCCTGCGTCATCGCGTTTTCGGTCACAGCCGTACGGATTTCGAACAGTGCGGGTATGTCGGCTGCGCTGGCATCACGGATATGGACCTGGTCGATGCTCATATCATCCGGTGCCCTATTGGATGACTCGGGAGCCCTTTATTAACTCACGACTCCACGGGCGGTTCTGACACGATACCGATATTCTTTGGCCCCTTGAACGGGAATTTGACGCGTTCAAAGGACACCTTATGGCGGCCGTAGTATGCTTCGATGGCATCGAGCAGTTCGTCCCTTCCCAGTTTTTCCTCCGACCAGAAATTGCAGCAGGGTACGAGAACTACAGGTCGACTGAGTGCCGCTTGAGCAACAGGCCGAGTGGCTTCGTCGGCGTGCAATCCGATAATCAGGTCATAGTAGTCAGTCATCGAGGAATCGAATTCCACGGGTTGGTTTGGCACGCCCTTGAGCGTCCAGGCGCGAGGATCGACGACCTCGCAGTCGTAATTGTACCGCTTGCGCAGAATCCGGGTCAACATGCCCTGCCCGCCGGCAACGTCAGCGAGATAGTGGACCGTTTTTCCAAAGCGCACATCGATAAATGAAGCAAGTACGTCAAATCGCTTTGGATCGCCATGAAATCGATGTCGAGAGTTATACTTCATATCCGTTATTTTCTTGTTCCACATCACACCTGACCAAAAACGGTTGAGGTTAACTACGAAAATCGCGGAAGTGCGCCAAATATACGGATGAGAAATACTCCCACAGCCATTGGCGAAACGTATCCTTCACACTTTCGCCCGAATGTTATGCAAGGGAGGACGAAAGGCTGGCAATGGGTCCGCGCACAGGTTTGTCCTCAAAGGGCATGTGCGACACTTCCAATAGAGAAGACGGGAGATTCTTCGCTCCGCTGAGAATGACATGCTTTGCATTAACCATTGGCGAAATGTACCGGTCAGATCTTCGCTCCGCTCTGAATGACACGCTGGCCAACAGTCAAGCACAATGCTTCCCGCTGTCATCCAGAGGAGGCCTGTGCGCGACATCGGCGAAACGCGTAGGTCACACGTGTTTCCCACGATCATTCCGAGGTGGCGCCAGGCCGACGAAGGATCTACTGCAGCATCGCATCATCCCGTGCGATTTGCTCGCTTCGATACCAGGGAGGCAGCACGTCCGCCTCCAGAGCGGGACGGAAGCGGCGAAAGATGCTTCGACGCCGGTCAGAATGAGAAGCATTGCAACTGGCCCGAACCCATGGCAACCTGGTTTTAGTTGTCAGGGTCAAAGCCGACCATATTCGCGAATGGAATCCACTCCTCGAACCTCATCTCCAGGAATCCCTCGGTTCCTGGACAGCAGTAATTCCACATAACTACTTCATTCAGAGATAGTTATTGTGCATTAACAGGTTTCCGAGTCACGAATGACCTGAAAAACCGCTCCTGGAATTCGGTCAGCGCCAGGATCTGCTCGTCGGAAAAATCCTTGCCGGAAGGCGCGATAACGAGCTTGTCGTCATCATCGTCAGATCGCCGAATGACCGCAATGCAGGTGCCAGTAAAGGTCGTGATCGGACTTGAGACACCCAGAATATAGGCGTCCAGCTCTTCACCGTCAGGCGCCGGCACGCCCGGGAGAAATCCGTAGTTGACGGGATAGACGAACCCCGCGTCAGGATGCCTGGATCCCAGCGGGCGGTCGACCGAGACCCGGACTGTCTTTCCGATAAACGTCCTGGCTTCGATGAATTCGCGTGTCATATTTTGCCAACGTCCACCGGAATATCTTCCGCTGCACTTTTAAACGTGGTCATAAATGCTGGCATCCAGAATACTCAACACCTCATTGAGTACGGAATGAGGTGCTTTCGAAACCCGTTTCACGTTCCGGCTTTTGTAGTCAACTGATTTGATCTGCTCGACCATAACATATCCGCTGACGGCCTGTCCTTCCGGAATGGAAACATGAAAGGGAATATTCCTGAAAGTGCTGGTGATCGGGCAGACCATGGCAAGCCCCGTATGCCTGTTGAACATCGTCCGACTGATTACCAGCGCGGGACGACGGCCCATCTGCTCGTGCCCGGACTGCGGATCAAAGCTTAGAACGACGAAATCCCCTTTTTCAGGAACATATACCGGCATTTACCAGGCCTCTTTTCCTGTGGACGCTCCCCAATCCGATTCTTCGACCTGATAATCCGAAGGCATCCTGGAGACCAGTTCGCGCAAATCGTATTTGCCCCGAACTTTAGTCAACGGTTCGACGATGATCTGTCCGTCTTTAACGGAGACGTTGACCTGATCTCCAACATTGATTCGAGCCTCCGTCATAATCGCTTTGGAGAAGCGAAGTCCCTGGCTGTTGCCCCATTTTTGTACTTTCGTCACCATCGGCTACCTCCTTAAAATCGCTCAATCCATTGCGTATATACGAAGTATATACAATTTTCCTTCAGACAGCAAGAGTATTTGTAAAGACTGATCGGTTTCACTTTGCCAGACTAATCATCTGAACGTGCGTATCGTCTTCGTCGACGATCTCGAATCCCAGCCTCAGGTAGAACGCGGTGGCGCGGGTGTTGATCTTCAGTACTTGCAGCGTCACGTCCTTTCCCTGAGCGTGGGCATCAGCGACCGTGCGGCTCATGCACGCCGACCCGAGCCCCTTCCGTTCGTATTCAGGAAGGATGAAAATCTGATAAATTCTGACCTGATCGGCGGTCGCGGACGTGGAAAAGTAACCGACGTCAATCCCTTTATACTGGATAATTCGCACATCCTGTGAAGCAAACCGCAATTCATGCAACTCTCGCTGATCGACGTCGTCCCAGCCCCAGACCCTTTCAACGTATTCCCGGAACGCCGCCTCCTTTACCAAAAAAGTGAAGTCAACGTCCGCCGAATCCGCCTTGCGAATCCTCAATCCGTCCATAGTAGCACACGAAATACCACACACTGACAGTCAACCCTCGACGGGTCCCGATCGGCGAATGCCGGAGTCATTGTGCGGCTCCTCCCCGCCAATGGATTCCTCATCCCCGATGTTCGGGCATATCTCGACCACGTCAAAAGCCGGTCGGGACAGGACGACACAGGACGGCAGACCCAGCTTCTTCCACAAAGCGAACGGTTCCAGGTCGGAATTGCGGCTGACAAACAGGCTCATTACAGTACCGTGAGTGACAATCGCTACGTTCTTCTCTCGGGACCTCTTCGTAATTCCGTTAATGGCCTCTGAAAACCTTACATACGCGCTATCGGCTGTCTCCTCACCGAAAACCTGATCGGCGGGTTGCTCGTAGAATTGCCTGATCGATTGCTCGAATCGCTCCTTCTCCAGGAAGCCGACGTTGACGCGCTCATGTTCGTGCAGCCCTTCGACGACTTCCATCCGAACATTCAGAACGCCAGCCGCGATTTCAGCCGTTTCAATGGCCTTGGGTTCCGCACTGCTGACGATCAGATCCAGACTATACCGGTCCAATCGCTCACCAAGTATCCGTGCGCGCCGGCGCCCTTCGAAGGAAAGCCGCCATTCCTTCGCGGGGACGGACGGATCGATCTCCGGCAGCGAATGCTTCACAAGAATGAGCGTTTGCATGAAGGCGCGAGGCGATTGCCGAATCCCCGTCGTGGGACCTTAACCTACTTGAGGTTCAATACCAGTTCTTTACCCAACGCCCTCGCCGCTTTTCTCAGCGTTGACAGCCGAATGTCTCCGGCACGGTTTTCCAGGCGCGAAATCGCTGTTTTCTTTGTATGCATCAACCTGGCGAGTTGCTCCTGCGTCAAACCGGCTTCCTGTCGGGCCTGCCGAAGCAAAACGCCGAATTCGAACTCCTTGTACCCTTCCTCAAAACCCTCTGCAAATTCCGGATCTGACGTTTTTCGCCGCGCAATATACTTTTCGACATCACTCATGATTCCTGCTCCCTGTGACGATTCACATAATTTCTCATGTAACTCTCCGCTCTCCTGATTTCTCGAGGATCGATCTTTGAGCTCTCCTGAGTCTTCTTCAAGTATCCATGGGTGAGAATGAGTCTGTTTCCTTTGACAAAAAACCCGAAGAAGCGATAGTTTCCCCTTTGCGTTGGAATCCTGCATTCCCAGATATTCGCTGTACCGGCCAGCTTCTTGAAGTGGTTCGCAGGAATCCTGTCCATGCGTTCGAGAGTCTGAACACCCATAAGACCTTTTGCGCCTGTCTTGGGACCAGATTCCAAGAAAGCTCTCAACTGGGCATTTTCGATCTTCGTCGATAAAACTCAACGCGCATGTCCATCTATGAAGATAACATATTTGTTAACCTTCGGCAACAAAAAAACCGCCGAATACAAGCCTGATGCCCGTGGCGGAGTTACTGATCGGAGTTCGGCGTCCGACTCCTTCTCACTGGTCCACGTCAAACGGTCCCGCCGCCGTTTCGTTCCTTGATAGACTCACCAATAGAGAATGAAGGTCCCGCGGCGAGAATGTCTCTTCAGACCTGCCGATGGCTTCGACAGACCACCATCGGAACTCCCGGAAGGCTGAGGCCTCGCCCTGAGCGGGATTCCCGTCCATGACGGGTTCGAAACGGTCGGTCTGAACCCGATAGAAGTACTCGTGCTGGCTGTAGTCGCGGCTGTCCCACGTGAATTCGCACTGTCTGGACCAGACCAGTTGTCCTGGAAAAAACTTCGTGGCTCCAGTCTCCTCGGCGATCTCGCGGCGAAGCGCATCCTCGTCAGACTCACCGGGCTCAAGGCCCCCGCCTGGAGTTACCCAGAACTCGATTCCAGATACGGGCTCCTGCACCCTCATCAACAGTATATGACGGTCCGGCGTCAACATCACCGCTCTTACGACTCTTCTTCTGATCATTGTTTTTCCGTTTCGGCGCGTTCGTTCGTTTCAGCCATTTACCGCACTTGTTCAGCGACAAGGCTTCTTTCCGGTCTTCCATGTGTGAGGACCTGCGATGCCAATTCGTCGAGTAGCGCACGAATACTGCGCTCGTCCCCTTCGATGAAAAGCGGGGCCAATGGGCCGCGGCCATGCAGAGTCTGAAGGAGCAAATCGATCTGTAACATACGCTGTTCCGGTGTCCGGCATATCGGCCATAAACGCACGAAGTCTCGCGCGGGTTGCGGATTGCCCGTGGTGAGGGGCTTCACGCTCTTACGCCAGACCTGCCAGGTGAAGGCGTGACCGCAGCACAGGCATTCGAGTCTCTCGTCGCGTTTCTTGAGCCCTTTCCGATAATCCCTCCACCTGCGCCGATAACCGCAGCCGTCACACGTGATTTCGCCACCGGAGTGATGGGCTGAACGCCGGCATACGGGACATTGTAACCGTTCAACTGTAGATTGGCGTTGTTTTCGTGGACTTTCCGGACGCTCCGGTCTGCGAATCACTTCGTGGCATGCCGGGCAGGGAAGCCGTACGCGGGATCCAACGGAACGGTGGTATGCCTGGGGATCCCATTCCGTTCCGCATTTGCACCTGAGCGGATTCTTCCCTTTCAGCAACGTACGGCAGTCAAAACAGCGGGGCTTTTCGCGAAGCGCCTTACGGCACTCCGTCCACAAGAGGCGACTGGCACAGTGCGGACAGTGAAACCACCGGCCACGCTCGCCGTGCCAGCCCAGACCGTAAAGGGGATCTATTCGACGCTGAACCGGTGTACGGCATTTCGGACACGTCACCCGACCGTACTGGAATGCATCGGCGACTGTCGCAATATCCAGACTGCGGGCATAAAGTGATGTCCCCACGTCATCGAGCGCATCTTCATCGTAGATGCCCAGGCTGGCGAAGCGATAGAGACGCCGGATTCGCGCCTGTTTCACCCGAGGCGCCCATTTCAAGACAATCTCATTCGCTGGCATAATCGGGGGTCCTGCTTTCTCAAGCGATTCGCCGGGTTTGAACCATCTTTTCTTGTAACGATCGGAGACTACGGAATGAATATGCTATTCAAGTGCCGCAAAATCAAGTCCCCCCTCCCCCGTTTCTGCACAGGAAACCCGGCAACAGATATGTAAAATTACCTGTTATTAAACATCATATGGGAAAATTAGAAAAACGCAGAATACTCTCGAATTCCTATATGCGATGCTTGGCGCGATCTATTTGGGGACAGGTTGGAAATATCGGCAGGTGGAGGTTCGACTGCAGTGGATTCTGCGAGATGCGGCGGGCGTGTTCAGGGATTCTACGGGGGACCGTGCAGTTCTAATTTGCGCTGGTCCTGCGTGAATCGAGGCACGGTTTAACTGAAGAAACCTGCAAGCGGGATCAATACACAAATCAGCTTTTGATCATGACAGCGATATGCATAGGAAAGAACCGAGTTGCCCGGCCTTCCGGGTATCATTCATGCCGCAAGACATCCGCCGGATTGGCGCGAGCGGCTCTGCGAGCATACCAGCCGACGGTCACCAGAGCCAGGCCGAGCGCCAATGCGCCGGAAAGCGCAAAGGTCCACCAGCCAACGTCGACCCGATAGGCGAAGTTCTCCAGCCACCTCTCCGCGCCCAAATACGTGACCGGCCACGTGATGACGATGGCGATAGTCACCAGAACTACGAAATCTCTGGTTATGAGGAGGACGACATTGGAAACGGATGCGCCGAGAACCTTCCGGATGCCGATTTCTCTGGTGCGACTCTCAGCGGTGAAAGATGCGAGACCGAACAACCCAAGAAACGCCACAAAAACCGCCAGTCCCGAGAATGCGCCGAAAACGCGCATCAATCGCGTTTCCTGTTGATATAACTGATCGAAATCAAAATAGGTGTCGAGAAAGGTATAGCGGAAGTATTGCGAGGGGGCAAAAACAGCCCATTTTTCTCTCAGGTATGGCAGCGCGGACTGGACAGTACCGGGTCGCAATTTTGCGGCAATTTCAGTGGCATTCCAAACAAACTTTCCATCAAGATTTAGTCGTAACGCCAATGGTTCGATTCTGTGATGCAGCGACCTAATATGGAAGTCTCGCACAATACCCACAATAGTGCCAGTCGTTTCAATCATCCAAAACTTCATGTGCACCCTCTGACCGGTTGTACGACCGATACCCATCTCTCCCGCCGCTAATTCATTGAGAATGACAGCGTCATTCGATCTTTTGGCGAAAATGGACGCGAAATTCTGCCCGGCGATAAGTTCAATACCCAACGTCTCCAGGTAGTCCTGATCGATAAACATTGTCTTGATGGACTTCGGTTGGCTGCCAGGCGAGTCGATCAGGGTATACTGGGATGTGGGCCAATAGTCCTCGCCCGGCACGACAGAGGCCAGTGACACATTGAGGATGTCCGGGTGCCGCTTCAGTTCGTCTTTTATAGTGCGGAAACGATGCTCCGCGGAATACACACTCCACTCGATTCCCTCCGTATCGAGTACCACCACATTCCGTGTATCAAAGCCCAGATTCTTGTTCTTTGTGAAATGCAACTGTCTCATCACCACGGCTGTCGTACCGATCAGGCCAATTGAGATTACGAACTGGATGACCACAAGACTCTTGCGAAATCCCACGCTCCTGTGTGTGGTTATTGAAAGTTTCTTTAACATCACTATGGGGCGAAAACGCGACAAGAAGAATGCCGGATAGCTTCCTGCTAGTACCCCGACCGCCAGTGCCGCCGCAGCTAGGATACAAAAGAAACGGCCGCCGTAAGTTATGCCGAGGGACTTGCCGACACCAGCATTCAGGATTGGAAGAAATATCTCTGTGAGCACTACGGCACCGACAAATGCAAGTATGGTGACAAGAACGGCTTCGCCCATGAATTGCCGGATCAATTGCCCGCGGTCGGCACCCATTACCTTGCGCAGCCCCACTTCCCGGGCCCGGTTGGCTGAACGCGCCGTGGCCATATTCGTGTAGTTCGCGCAGGCAATCAGCAGGATGAGAACTCCCACCGAACCAAACAAATACAATTCATTAATGTCGCGATTGGCGCCCAGTTCCTGCTCCATATGAGAATGCAAATGGATATCAGTAAGTGGCATCAGCCGAAATGGTCTAGAGGAAGTGGATGCGCTGGCGACGGATTTGTCATCATCCTCGTCGGCTGTAAACTGATGAGGCAGCCAGTCGCGGAGCTTGTCAACGAATTTCTGTGTCGTTGCCTTATCGTCCAGGAGGAGATACGTGTAGGCGCCTGAAAATTTACGTTCACCACTGGAATATGCTGCATAGGAAACAAGCCCCCGGAATTTAATATGAGAGTGCCGGGGAGGGTCTCCGAGTACGCCCGTAACCTGAAGTGTGGTTGTCTTCAACCGCAAGGATATCCGCAATGGCTTGCCTATGGGATTTGCGTCGCCGAAAAAGCGTTTTGCCATGTCCTGGGAAATCACGATCGCATCGGGCGCCGCCAGCGCGGTCGTGGGATCGCCCAGAACGAGTGTAAACGAGAATACGTCGAAGAATTCGGGGGTTGCATACAACAGTTCTTCCTCGAGGAATTCCCGATCCTGGTATTCGACCAACGTTTGTGTTGGCACGCGCGCCAAGCGGACGACCTGTTCAACTTCGGGAAAATCGTCAACAAGCCTTGGGCCGAGATGCGCATTCGCCTTTGGGTGATTGATTTCGATCCAGGTTGTGAGCCGAAAGATACGATCGGCGTGCTCGTGAAATCGGTCGTATCGCAGTTCATCCTGTATCAGTAGCCCGATCATCAGGCAGCACGCGATCCCCACCGCTAACCCAGCGATATTTATGGCCGAATAGAGCTTGTAACGACGCATATTGCGTATGGTGATGAGGAGCACGTTTCGGAACATAACCGGCGACACCTATTGATCTGTGTAGCGGTCTGCAGGATTGACACATACGGCAGACGATAGATTAATCCAGAAATATCAAAAACCGTGCCAAATATCCATATGCATATTTTTCAGGAAGTTATATGTAGCAGGCAGGAAGAAGTATCCACCGGATTGTGTTCATTTTTGATACAGAAATGTTCGAAAACGGACACTTGGAGGGGTCGCGGAGGGCTGGCAGGTGATGGCAGAAACCGGAGGCTGAACAGACTAAGCCAAACCGAGATCCTCATAGATGGCGCTATTCGTCTCTCTGTTGCGGACCTGATGGGCGTCTTCTCCAGGCGTGCCGTTGAAGATGCAGACGACAACCAGGCTCGCATCGGGATCCACGAAGGCGATGGACGACTGATAGCCTGCATTGCCAAACGCGCGGGGTGAGGCGTAGCGCCCGAAGCCGTACGGAACCGACTCCTCGCCGTAGATGTTCGAGTTGACGTAGAAACCCAGACCCATGTCCACAATATGACCCAGGATTTCGTCCTTCAGGCCGCTTCGATGCCGGGCTGTAATCGCTTCAACCGTCTGCGGAAGCAGGATCGTCTTCCCGCTGAACCGGCCTTTCCCGAGAAGCATTTCGTAGAAGCGTCCCAACTCCCTCGCCGGTCCCCTGCCGCTCCCACCCGGCACGCATTGACCGATCGTTCGATCCAGATCCACGCTGTAGTGCGACGGCTCCGGCGTTTCGGCAGCGGTATTGTACATCAATCCGATCCGGTCCTTCCTCGCCTGATACGTCGATGAATCCATCGAGAGGCTGCAGTTGGGCATATCGAGCGGATCGAAAATCTCCCGATGGACGTATCGGTCGAAGCGCATGCCACTCTTGCGTGAAACGACCTCGGCAAGCACGAACCAGGCATTCGCCACGTCGTATCGCGCCCGCATCCCCGGCGCCCAGCCTTCCCGCAAGGGCGCATCGCATATTCCGGCGACGATTTCTTCCCATGAGGATTTCGACCACGCGACGTCAACGGGGCCGATCCCGGCGGTATGCGTCAGCAGATGCCTAAACGTCAGACGCGCTTTCCCGCGGACGCCGAAATCCGGCAGGTGGGCGCAGACCGGATCGTCTATTCCGATCCGGCCCTTCTCCCACATCTGGGCGACGGCAACCGCGGTGATGCCCTTGGTCAACGACATCCAGACGGTTATGGTGTCACTCGTCATCGCCCGGGTTGTCGTGGCATTCCCGACTGACACGTCCGCGACGGCACTGCCGTCGACGGACACGTAGAGTTGAGCGCCCGGATGGAGACCCTCTTCGACGCCTGCCTCAAGCAGATCGACGGTACGTGTCAGCGATAAATCCATTGGCAATCCATATCTCCCGCCGCTCCGGATCAGGACCGGTGCAGGTCCCGGTCCACCACGGCCTCGTAGATCACGCCGCCCTCGACGTTACGCGGCATGGGCGCGCCCGTGAGGTAGCAGACCGTCGGCGCCACGTCGATGACGCGCACCTGCCGCTCGAGGCGCCCCGCCGGGCGCACGCCGGCGCCGGCTGCAATGAAGGTCGAGTGCTGGCCGGCCATCCCGAAGGCCACGGACGGCAACTGCTTGCCATGGGCGCCGTCGTACTCCGGACGCAGGGCGTAGACGACGTCGCCCACGCGGTCCGACCACAGGTTTACCATCTCCGCGTCTTCGCGCGTGACGGCCAGCGCGAATGTCCGCCGCCCCGTGGCCGGATCTACATGGTCGTACAATGCCTGGATAATGTCCTGGCAGACGGCGTTGTAGTCCGCGGGATCCACGATGCCGCCGGGCTCGCGCCCCTTCAGGTTCACGAAGATGTGTACCAGGCCCACGTCCGCCGCGCGAGTCCGCGACCAGTCGATGCCGCGGTTGGACCCGCTGCCCGTGTATTTCAGAAAACCGGCCTGCTCCAGCACCGCCGCGACGTTGACGACGGTATGCTGCTGGGATGTGCCGCCGTGGTCGGAGACCAGAAAGAAGGCGGTATCGTCCCCGGAGAGCTCTCGCAGGCGTCCGATCCAGCGGTCGATGGAGGCGTAGGTGCGCTCCACGCCTTCGCGGCAGCGACGCTGCACCTCCGGAGGCGCCCCGGAGTGGGGATCGGCGGCGCGCAGGAAGAAGTGGCTGGTGTAGTCCGAGGCGTGGGTCTCCGTCATCAGCAGGTCCCAGTCCCGTGAGCCGGCGAGATATTCCGCCACGTCCGCCAGGCGCTGGTGGTGGAACTCCAGCAGCTCGAAATACGTATCGTCGTCGATCAGGCCGAGGGCGTCGCGGGCCGGATTCTGAAGAAAGTTGCCCACGTTCCGGTCGATCTCGTTGGCCACGGAGGCCGGCTTCGTGTACCCGTCGGGCGGCCAGATCTGGGGGATGAAGAGCTCGAAGGCGTCGGCCTCGGGCGTCAGCGTGATCAGCTTGGCACGGACGTACCCGCGCACCTGCCCGCCGTCGATCTCGAAGTTGTCCAGCCACCACTCGCTCCACTCCCCTACCCCCAGGTCGGCCAGCGGCTTTGACGCGTCCTTCGACCGGCAGAGACGCACCCGGTCGTAGCCGCCGGCGCCGGCGGCGTAAATCAGCGCGTGGAGTGGTACGGGGGCGCCCTCCCGACCCCGCTTCATGCCCTCCCGGCCCCTCGCCAGCGACAGGATGGTGAGGACCGCCTCCTTCGGCGGTCGCTTCGATTCGGGCGCGCCTGACCATCCCACGGCGTCCGACAGCGTCACAGGATCGAACTCGCGCACCCCCTGCAGCGCGCTCGGGTCCAGGGTTTCCGGGTCGCGCTGCGCCTCGAGCCGCCTTGGCGCCCATTTGCCGGCGACGAACAAATGATAGCCCGCCACCTGGTGGTGGTTGGAAACGCCGGGACCCGTGCCCTCAACCTGCACGCCAGTGCGCACCGTTGGCGGCCACGACATCTCCCACTTCACCAGGATCGGCGTTCGGCCGCCCCGCTCGAAGGCGTTCCAGATGTACTCCGAACGTGACAGGGAGGTGTCGATGCCCCACAGGGTGCGGTCCAGGGGCTCCCCAACGTGGCGGATATTGAAGTCCATGATCCCGTGGGTGCCCGGCCACGATCCGGTGGACAGGGCCGTCCACCCCGGAGGCGTGAGCGTGGGAAAGACGCCGACCATGGGCCGCCAGACGCCCGCCTCCATCAAAGCGCGCACGTTGGGCATATGGCCCGCGTCGGCCATGTTCTTCACCAGTTCCATGCTGGCGCCGTCCATGCCTGCGACAATGGCGCGCCGGGCGGGTGCGTTACTCATTGGATATCTCCTGTGGTCACAACTGTCCAAAAACGGGTGTGGTTAACCTCAATTCGAAAAAGACAACGTTCGAATTGATCACAAAAACCTGAATGCGGGTAGAGGGTAGACCAAAAGCGGTGAGACGGTAGACGTGAGAAGGTAGAAGAAGGACTTGCCCGGTATGTTATTCCTCCTTGCCTCCGGCACGAGAATAAACCTTGCAAGGCAGGAAATCTCTCCCCTCTTCCGTCTTGCGTCTACCCGCTTCTCATGGGCCGGACGGAGAGATCCCGTTCTCGTCCAGTGATTGTGAATGTCACAGAATTACGCGAAATAAACGGCTGGCAAAAAGGGCAGACGGGAATGTCCGCGCGACCGTTAAAACGGTTCCTCAGCGGATAGAAGTCCCTATGGAAGACGTGGAATGACTTCCTTCGCCATCAATTCCATCGAGCGCTTCATCTTCGCCTTGTCGTCCCAGTCGTGGCCGATCATCAGGACCGTGCCGAATCCGCCCGTGACGTCGTACAGCTCCTGCAGTTTTCGAGTCACGGTGTCGGGACTGCCGACGATGGCGATCTCATCGATGAAGTAGTCGCGCGTGAGGTCCGAGTCGGACATCCCAGGGTCCATCTTCGGCAGGTCCAGCATGTTCGCTGTTCCGAGCATGCCGCGAAGATACATCAAAGAATCGGCGAATGCGCCGTTGAGAGCATGCTCGCGAGCCTCGGCATCGGTCTCGCCCACGCAGATGCTGCGAGAGATCCGCCAGTCGCGCCGGTCCGGATCGGGCCGCCCCCCTTCCGTGGCCCCCTCACAGTACATCTCCCAATGCCTCTTCACCTTGTGCGAGGGCGCCATATTGATGCTGATGGGCAGGAACCCGCGCCTGCCGCCGGTGGTGGCCGCCATGGATTCTTCCCTGACGATGCTCATGGCGATCGGCGGATGGGGCTTCTGATAGGGCTTCAATACCTCCCCCAACCCCAGTTCCGGGACTTTCTCAGCCAGCGCGACGTTCCAGAAATCTCCCTTGAATTCGAACGGCCCGTCCTCGGTCCAGAGTTTCAAGACGATGTCCATCGCCTCCAGGTTCATCAGCCCCTGGGTGCGCGGGTCAGGCAGATCGAACAGCGGCCAGTCGGTAGGCACGCCGCCCTGCCCGAAGCCGACGTTGATGCGCCCTCTGGACAGGTGATCGAGATACGCAAGGCGCACGGCCACGTTCGCCGGGTGATGCTGGGTCATGATGGTGACCCCCGTGCCCAGTCGGATTCGCTCAGTCTGCGGCAGCACGTGGGCGATGAACACGTCATTGGCGGGAATCGGCTCCCACATCGCGGTGTGGTGCTGGCCGATCCAGGCCTCGGCGAAACCGAGTTCCTCGGCCCACAACACGCACTCGATATCCTCTTCGAACGTCTGCGTGCGGTTCTTTTGCGGCGGATGCAGCGGCATCATGAACTTTCCGACTTTCATTTTCTTTCCTCCCGAACAACTGAAATCAATCGTCGGTTGTCGACCGGTTCTTCGTTCACCTTGAACGTCATTGCGTCGTCGATAAACTCTCTTTGCGTGTGCCGCTGATCTTGCGAATCACTGACCATTGCTACCAACCGCTTCATCTGCCGGCGCTCTCAAACTCTCGAACACCGCGGCCGACAGGATGATCAGCCCGCCGGTGATTTCCCTGCCGGATGGAATAGCGGCCAGGAAAATGACCGCGATGATGACGCCGTAGACGGTTTCCAGCGCCAGGGTTATTCCGACGACTTTCCCCGAAAGGAGCCGCTGGCTGTTGACGAACAGTATTCGAGCGAAACCGGTCAGCACCACGCCCAGCACCACCACGAGCACGAGGTCCCTTGTTCCGGGCAACTCGAACAGGGTCTCATTGTAGAACATAAATGGAAGAAGGAGCAGGCCCGCGATGCCCAATTCATAGGCTGAAATATCCCAGGTATTGTATCTGTCGATGATCCGTTTCTTGCGCAACAGGATGAATAGTGGAAGCATTGCGCCGGAGGCCATCCCGTATAGAACCCCCTGGAAATTCGCATCGGACAGATCGAATTCCGGCGCCAGGCAGTAGACACCGATCAGGACCGCAACCGCGCTGGCGAAGTCAACGGCCCGCAGCCTGACGTTGAAGAAGAGGCTTTCCAGAAACACCATGAGCACCGGATAGGTGTACGTCGTCACGAGGCCGATGGCGACCGTCGAGACCTTGATCGACTGGAAGAAAAGTACCCAGTGGACCGAAAGCAGGACTGCGATCGCCGAAAAGGTCGCCAGATCACTCCAGCTCCTGATGGGCGCGTGGCTCTTTAGCCGTATCGCGACGAGGAAGAGGACGATGGCCGCGAGCGCCGTTCGCCAGAAGACGATCTGATACGGATCGAGGTCCACCGCTTTTCCGAGGGGACCGATGAATCCATACAGGAGTGTCGCAACATGCACCTCCACGAGCGCCCGGGACCTATTGGTCATCCGTCGGCCTCAATACCGAACGCGGGCCTGGGTCGATTTTCATCTTCAGTCAACGTCTTTTCAAAATTCAACTGTATATCCCTATCGTTACCCGACGCACCCTGGCCGACGCCTCTCCATCCGCGACCAGCCTTGTCCGGATGGCGGGCGCAAGCACCTGTCCGGTCGGAAAGCCCTGCGGACCGCAGGACACGTAGGAGTACCCCAGGTGCGCCTTGGCTGACTTCGTCTCGACATTGACGATGACCCCCAGGTCGACGTCTTCGATCACCGTCCCGCCATCGCCGATTTGACCGTCGTTACCCTCCGCGAAAAGCGTCTGCTCACCATCCGTAGACCCGTCCCGCATGACAAGCCGCACGCGGCCGGCCGGCGATACGCCGGCCTCAATCGGAACCGCATCAATCTGAATCCCGGCAGGATTGTCACCCGGCGAAACAAAACCCAGGCTGAACTCCGCCGGCCCGTTCACCGTCACTCCCACCGCCACCATTTCCACGACCTTCACGACGGACATGCTCAAGGATGACCCGATCAACTTCACGCCGTCGCCGGTGTTACCCCGTGCGATCATCCAATAGTGACTGCCGTAGGCATCCGTATAGTCACACGTCGCTGCGCCGGACGATCCGGTCAGCGTTTGCGTCATCCACGCCGGCAGCCCGTGTGTGAAGTTGACCTCTTCAACTTCCGCGTGATAGGTCGTGCGAAGCAATCTTCGGTTCATGGTTCTTCCCCCCGCATCCGTTCGGTCGATTCAATTTAGACTTGGTACGCTTCCTCTACTTCCACTCGATCACAGCGGCGTTGATCCCGCCGCACAGCAGGTAGAGCTTGTCCTCGTGAAACACCGGAAACGGCCAGTGTCCGGATTCGAGTACACACCCCATGTCCTCGTACGGACCTGTCACGTCCGAACCCTCCGAAAGCGCCCCGGAAAGTCCCCGATCATCGTTGAACAGCATGAGCCAGCGGTCCCACAGACGAACGAGGATGGATGCGAACGGCCCCCGGCTGCCCGGCATATTCCCAAGCAGCGGTTTTTTCGACAGCCGCCAGTGGATGCCGTCCACGCTCATCGCCAGGCCGGCCACGGTCGTCACCCCGTTCGCCTGCGCGTTCCATCCGAGGCCGTTGCCCTGAAAGGTTCCGATGAACATGGGGCCGTCCTTGACCACCCGGACGTAGCTCACGCTCTGCCCGTACCAGTGGTTTTTGCGATTCGGGTGCGTTGTCATTATGGGGAATATCTTCTGCTCGAAATGGACGCCGTCCTTCGACGTCGCGAGTGCGGTCGGCTGCCTGCCGGTCGTGTGTACGCCATGGAAGTACATGTAGACCTCCCCGTTGTGCATGACGGCCGACGGAGATGAAATGTGCTTCGTGAACGACGTCGCCGAGAGTTCCAGCACGGCCCTCCGCCACGTCCACGGACCCAGCGGGTGCGGCGCCGTTGCGAGCCAGATTTCCGAGCCGTCGTGCGTCGCCACGTAGGCATAATACGCGTCGATAGGATCCGGAAGCACGCCCGCCGTCGGCAGCACCGAGATGTACGTGGCGTCCTGTCCCGCGAATTCCTGGTCGTCCGTCGCCGTCAGGACCGGGTTTCCCTCGTACTGCACCGGCTTCGGCAGATGGAACGACATCTGTCCCGCGGCGCCGGCCGCCGTGTACTCCAATGGAAAGGTCTTCATTCTGCCTCCTTCACTGTATACCCTGTTACCCTTACTGTATACATTGTATACGCCTATCTTCCGGCAGTCCCATCCACCGGAAGCGCTTTGACCAGGTCGTGAAAGGAATCATAGATCTCACATTCCGCGCCCGCAAACCGAAACCTGTCCTGGTGCCCCTGCAATACGACCAGCGGACGGCAACCGACGGTGCGCGCCACTTCCACGTCGTGATCCGTGTCGCCTATGAACAGCGTCGCGGATGGATCGAGGTCGAAATCTTCAATCAGATCGCGGCATCTCTGTTCTTTCGACGCAGCCAATCGATCGTTGAGTCCGTACACACCCTTGAATCGTTCCGGAAGACCGTGAATACGCACCCACGAAACGACCATTTCTTCTTGGGCAGCCGACAACACGAACTGATCCATTCCATGTTCTTCCAGGAACTTGAGCGCATCCGCGATTCCCGGATTCAGTGAACACGATCCGATACCGGCCTGGTAAACATTGTGGAATTCATCGGAAATTTCTCGTTGGTCTTCACGGTCCAGGTCGAATCCCAAATGACGATAGTAATTGGATACGGGAAACCTGAAGACCCGTCGATGCGCCGCCTTGTCGATCGTCGGCAGTCCTCTTCTGCGCAACAGTTCGTTCATCGAACGTGTTGCAAGTCCTACGTCATCCAGAATGGTACCGTTGAAGTCCCAAATAACTGATTTCATTGCAGTTTTAAAATTTATACGCGCCGACGAAAAACACATCTGTTCATTAGAATATAATCCCCGCCAGCCAGCAGGACCAACGGGGATTCACATACGTACCGATTTCGATTTTTTAAAAGAACTCCAGCGTCCGGACCTTCACTTCAGGTGTCAGTCATCACCTGCATCATTTGAAAGCGCCGGCTTGTTTTCTCTGGTCACCCGTATCAGGAAACGCAATGCCTCGTTAACGGAATCAGCGTCCGGAAACACCCTTGCAACATCAGGTTCCAACCGGACGACGAATCTGCCAAAGCCCTCTCGCCCCGGTCCCACCTTCCTAACCTGCAGGCTCTTCAAGTCGTACTCCGCCTGCAGTTCATCTTCTATTTTGGCTTCAGCCTTCTTCATAAGATTCTCGCTCCCTTCGGGTCGCTTCCCTCGCACCTATTAAACGTACAACTTCGCCACGTTCGGTATAAGACACGATCAATAAACGACCTCGCTCCGATTGTCCGACTAAAACATACCGCTGTTCATCGTAAGAGTGATCGGGGTCGTAGAAATCAACATGGAACGGATCCTCGAATATGGATTTTGCTTCATTAAATGCCACCCGGTGTTTCGTGAAATTTGATGCTGCTTTGTTATCATCCCACTCGAATTTGAATGACATAGCACCTACGCCACGTCAAGCCCATGTTTGTCTAAACACCCCTTTAACATGGGAATTATATACTAAGGTTGACGGCGTGGAATCGGCCTACTTATGGTCTTTCCCTTCTCGCACGACCATCACTGAGCCGAGAGGAAACTTGGGGGTGTCGTGAACTACAGTCGGGTCCAGCGGTACACCCACCTTGGCCTCGTACTTCCATCTTTTGCCCGTGTCCTCCTCGTGGCGGTCAAAGACTAACGCCTTGTGTTGCATCTGTTTAGGATTAGACATTCGGCCTTTCAGTTCTTTTTCGTCGTCCTCAGTGATGCCAGCCATCTCGTTGTGGACCCGCCTATGGTTCTCGGCCGCGGTCATGTCGCCGCCGTCCACTTTCCCGTCTTCGTCGATGAACATCAGACAAGTCCCCTGTCAACCCAAGTATATAATCCCCTTTAATATAGCCGCGAATGCGGATGGTTGCAAGATCGATCTCCTGGACAAGGATCAGGCACGTATAGGATGGCACTACTGGCTAATGTCTTTCTCTGGCTTCTCTCTCCGTTCGCTCAGCGGGCAACTCAGGAGGTGTACGATCTCGAAATCCGTTAACCTGCAGGCGGTATCCACCAAGGTTGAGGTCGGCAATTCATCAAGTGAACTCAAGGCCTTGCAACGCAAGTACGGAACGTCTCACCCATGAAAGAAACCGAATGTACGTTCGATTTGCCTATCGGTCATATTGGTGTCCGATACCCCGGAGTACGTCAACGCCTCTCTTCAGGATTGGATCCTCCGACTCGCCCCATGATACCTTCAGTGGGTCGACAAGCAAAGATGGCACGTACGCGCGTCGTGACGATCCGACGAACTCTTGAGATGCCGCGTCACCCTTCAGCGTGCCGTTGAAGATTTTTTGATTTGTACACTGAAATCCGATTCCCGAATTGGGCATCCGCATCGTTAAGACCGAACCCTCCAGTCCCGCCATCTTCGTTCCAACCACGGTCGCTCGATCAAGTGCATCCAGACTGATTGCCAGACCCTCCCCGGCACTTCCCGTCCAGCGGTTCACCAGAATGACAACGGGATTTGCATATTGCCACCTACCTCTCGGTCTGACCCGGCTCAGAAACGGCTCTCCATTGCGTGGTACGGTTCGCTGGTACACGCGTTCCCGGTCAATCAGGCGTCCGATAATTCCTTCAACAACCCCCGTATTGCCACCGCCGACTTTGCGCAGGTCCAGGATCAATCCGTCGGTTTCAGACAGCTCCTCGAGTGCGGTGTCGAATGACTTCAGAAGTCCATTGTCCACCAGGGTGCCGTTGATGGCCACGTATCCGATCCGGTCATCCAGAATTTGGAAATCGACTTTCGATTGGTGCTCTGAGCGATAGGCGATATCGAACGGTTCGGGTGGGATGGTGACCTGCCTGGAATCGCCCCGGTATCTGACGTCGATTGTCCTTGTTTCATTCCGGAATCCCGCCAGCACTTTTCTCAGGGTCCAACCCTTAATTTTGTCGTCGGCCTGGACAATAGACCTGCCCATACGCTTGCGGACGGCGTCTTCGATCGGCATTCCATTGAAACCGAAGATTTCCGTCCCGGGACGCAGACCTGCGAATTCGGCGGGAAAGCCCGGTCGGATTCCCGTAACGATCGCTCTTCCGTCGATCCACTCAGCCCAGACGTCGGTCCGCGAAGGCACGATGTTCGGTGAAGATGCCGTATGCGTGTTCAGATGTATATGGTCGTCGTACAGCTCCTCAAGGACCTTCTCCAGCAACGCGACGAATTCCGATTTTGTCGAAATCGTTCGGACTTCAGGTCTGTAGATCTCGTTGACCCGATCCCAGTCCGTCCGCTTCTCGTCAAAATATGCATAGTCCGTACGGAACGTTTTCCACAGAAAATCGAAGTCTTCTTCATACTGTTCCGCCGTGAGGTCGTTCTGCGCAAACGCGATGGAGCAGCTGAGGAAATTGAACGTCAACAGCGCGCAGAAGAGTAATACAAGGAGCATCGATTCCGATCCGGTGAAATGTTCCACGTGCACGACCACGATACCGTGGATCTTACACACTGATTTGCCGCAAACGGCGCTCAGAGAATCTCCCTGCCGAAGTCCGCATAGGTCCCCGCGGTTGAGAGCCTGATTGGGGTGTCGGGTTGATCCAGCTCGGTTGCGATGGAATCCAGCGCTGCGAAATCGGGGATGGTCCAGACGGCAAGGCCGCCGGGTTCGGGCGCCAGCATCCCGATTCTCTGCACGAGGAGATTCAGCGTGAAATCAGGATGGCGTTTCGCACGGCTCTCGAAGAAGCTACTGACGTTATCCGTGGTATCGCGGGCGACGAAGAACTCTGCATAGTACGTTCCATTGCGTGCCGGGACTGGTTCGCGCAACGGATTGTAGCAGCCGGCCACGTCGATCCGCGCGACCTGAAAGAACGGCTTTTCCAGGTCGTCCGCCTCGCCGCTGCGAAAGATGCGGTCCCACGCGTCCAATCTTTCGAGGCCCGCGTTCTGCGTGTGCCAGACGGTCATGTACTCCGGTTGGGGCCCCAATCGCCACGTGCGGCCGACGGACAGAACCAACTCGTCCTCATACCCGGTGTCCCATCCCTCCTGTCCCTGAGCGGTCCGCGCGCGGAACGTCTCCGGATCGATGCCTGGCAGACGGCTGATGTACTCGATGTAGACTAGCCCCATGGTGTGTGTTGTCCTTATAATTCAAGCTCCTGCGACAGCGACTTCATGCCCGGATGATGCCGAGGCGTAGAGTGCGTCCATGAGCCGCTGGATTCGAACGATCTCGCTGCCGGAAACGGGAGACGCCTCTCCCTGACGGACAGCGCCCAGAAATTCGTTGATCAGCTGCCGCATATCGTAGTCGCAAGGCTTCAGGCGGGGGGTCTCCTCCTCTCGCCACGATCGTCCGTCGTCGGTCCAGATTCCAAGCGGCGAGACAGACGCGTTGCCCCGGTCTCCAAGAAAGGCCCAACCCTCGTTTCTGTCAGAGGGTCCCTGAAAAAAATCTCCCTCCACGGTCAGGACGGTGTCTCCGGACAGCCGGATAAAGCCCGCGCCGAAGTCTTCGAAATCCGGATCGAGCGGCGTTGGATCGACGCCGTCTGCCGGGGGTCCGGCAGGCGGCGGGCAGTCGGACGCCCGCTGATGGCGGAATGCGCTGGCGGTCAGCGGTTCGGGGTTGCCAAGCAGCCAGAGAACGAGGTCAAGGTTGTGGATCGACCAGTGCGCCAGTACGCCGCCGCCGCATGATCCAGGTGAACTGCAGGCGATCGCCGGCCGGCCGTATGCGCACCCTCCCCACGTCCGAACGGCGTACACGTGGCCGAGGACGCCTTCCGCGATCCGGTCTCTCAGGTACCGTGACTCGTCCCAGGTCCGGTATTCGAAGCAGATACTCAGCAGCCGGTAGTTTGTTTCTGCGGCGCGGACCATGTCCCGGGCCTCGCCCGAATCCATCGCCACGGGCTTCTCGCACAGGACGTGAGATCCCGCCTCAAGGCACATCACCGCGAGGTCCCGATGGCTTGAAGGCAGCGTAGCGATACTGACGACGTCGGGCTTTGCCTTCTCGAGCATCGCTTCCGCGTCCCGAAATCCGGCGGCTTCAAACTGCCTGCTCGCCCGCGCCAGCCGTTCGGGATCCGGATCGCACACGCCCACAAGCGTGCAGACCCCGGCATCCGCTGCCTCTCTGTAGGCCGGCAGATGTTGTGTGGTTGCGATCTGACCGCACCCGATCACGGCGACTCTCGTCGGACTCAAAAGACCCTCGCGGTAGACGGTAGAAGAAATGCGGGGAGACGGTAGAGGGTAGAAGAAGCCCTTGCCGATATGTTCCACCGGCTCGCCGGAGGCCGGACAGGAAACCTTACACGGCATGCGATCTCTACCCTCTCCCGGCTTACGTCTCACCAGGTGGTGGGGTGTCGTGTGGTTCTCTACCCTCTCCCGTCTTGCGTCTACCCGCCTTTAGCTGATAGCTGCTTCTGCATCAGTTCAAAAGGACTGTGCCCGGGACCCGGAGGATTTCGCAGTCCGTGAACCTCCCGTCGTCGTACGTCAATCTGACCCCTTCGCAATAGTTACAGGAAGGCCCCCACGATTCGTGGTCCGCATCGGGCAGGCAACCGACCGCACTGGCTTCGATGAATCCGCCGTGAGACAAGATTAATGCTCTGCCGCCTGCCGGAAGCGACCGGGCGACGTTGTTGTGAAAAGCGGCCAGTTCTCTGGCGAAGTTCGCGACGACGCCGTCCGGGTATCGACGGATATGGGAAGAGAATCCGCCAAATCCCACGTCGAAAGAGATTTCCGCGTTCGACGGCATCGAAGCCAACAGTTCGACCTGACGGTCGACGGCATAGCCCATGGCAACGCCGGTTTCGAATGCGCGGGGGACGGAACTCGTGTACACTTTGTCAAATGCGGGCATACCCTCCCCGACCCGCCTGGCGAGGTCAACGCCGGCTTGACAGAGATGCTGGCCGGGTTTCGTCCGCATCGTGTGTCGTCGGTGTTCAATGAATCTGGCGGCCATCAGCGTATGACTCCCGGAGTTTCGATGTTGACGTCCAGGTCGCTTACGGGTACGCGCAATCAGATTTCGGTGGTGCATTGCAGCTTTCGCAAATGACCGCGCATTGAGGCTCTTACGGTGTCGGACCGGACGGATTATCAAAGGGCAGATATGGCGTCTGGCAAATCGGACAGCGATTCGATTGTGAGGTCGAATTCACCTGATCCGGCGCGCCCCACTCTGACCGTCTTTGCGCCGAGCTTCCCGGCGGCCAGAAGCGGCATTTCGTGATCATCCACGACGATCGATTCTTGAGGCCTGGCCCCGACTTCGTTCAGGATGCGAGCGTGAAAGGTCCTGTGCCCCTTCTGAAAGCCGACCAGATCGGACCCGAACGGCCTGCCTATCAGTTCACGAATACCCATGCCCGTCAGCAGGGTCTCTATCACCCATGACGGGTTGCCGGACGCGGTATGGATCTCGAAGTCTTTCGCCAGCGCCTCGATGGCCGATCCGGCGCCCGCAAAGACGGCCCTGGTGTTCAGATAAACGTTGGTGAATGCGCGTTCGGCAACGTCGACCCGTTCTTCGAAGGTGCGGGGCGCTTCCACGCCAACTTCGTCACACAGTTGCAGAACCCATTCGGCATGCAGTCGATCCCACCATCTTGACAGATTCAGCCTTCGCAGACCCAGCGCCTCCGTGTATTCTTCGCTTCCCCGGTTCCATACCCGCAACCACAGCCGTTCCTGGTGCTCAGCCCACACGTCAGCGTCGCCACCGAGCAATTCGCTGAACGCGGCGCCGACGAGCCTGCTGCTCTCCGTTTCCCACATGGCGTTGTCGAGGATCACGCCGTCGACGTCAAGAAACAGAAATCTGAGATTGTCCCTGCCCATTTTGTCTTTCGTGCCCGATCGAAGAAAGTGAACGGATCAGCCTGCGTATCGACGGTTCACGCATTCATTAATCCGCGCTTCGAATAAACGCCATCAGGTCTTCACGCACCCGACGACTTCCGTGGACTATGCTGTGAGGTTCGTCTTATACAACCTGAACTCGGCGCCGGGGACCTTCGCTGCCAGATCCCTGCCCCAATCCACCGGTACTTCCCGGTCCCTTGCGCCGTGAACGACAAGCGTTGGCGCCCGCACGCGTTCGCATTCGACAGACAGATCTCTGTCAATGTACGCGTCGATCGACCTCAACTGGGTCTCGTACCACGCCTCGCGATCCTCCAGGCTGGACTTCGCCACAAGCCTGCTGACTCGCTCGTCGTATTCCGCCAGCGTTCCCCGTTCCTCCATCTCGTCGCGTTCCCAGAGGACGTCGAGAGAGAGTTCGACACCATCGGGCCGGCACGTCCAGGCAGGCTCAGCTCCCTGTTTATAAAGGATTTCCAACTGTTTCTTGACAATCCGGGTAACCGGATCTTCGTCCGGCCAGAGATGCGCCGCGGTTCCGGCCAATACCAGTGTCCTGACACGCTCCGGGAAAAGCGTTGCAAAGAGGATCGCTATTGGACCCCCGGCGGAGGAACCGATGACGTGCGCGCATTCGATATCGAGGTGGTCCAGCAATTCGACCAGGTCGCGCGCCTGGTTCTCCAGGTCATAGCCCGACTCCGGGCGGGAAGACAGCCAGCAGCCCCGGCGATCGTACATCACATACCGGAATTCCGACGTGAAATCCATCTCCCATCCCCACCCGCCTCCCGGATCGGCGCGGAGATGCATGTCGAGCGAAGGAAATCCACCGTGTACGAACACGATGACTTCGCCTTCCCCGCGCACGTCATAGAACATACGGAAGCCGTTTATAAATGTGTAGGGCATCGTCTTTGGCACATTGCAAATAGCACGTTCAGATTGGCGATTATCTTTCGATCCGCTTCGGACGCCAGGTCTGCGGCAGGATTATCAAGTGCAAACAGTCCGACTTCGGCCGCGTCGTCACCAGCCGCATCGTTGCCATATAAAAACGTGAGGAATCACACTCATATACGCAGGTACGAATCAGGTGTCAAGGTCAATTCCCCGAGTGCGGCGCCATTTTTGCGGCTGCTTTCCGGCTTCCGGCTACTTGACGAAGCCGATCGTTTCGTGTATACTACGAATTGAATTCCTGTAAGTTCTTTGTTCTTCCGGAGAAGGTAAGGATGTTTTCGCCCTTCAGACGGCTTCATCCGGTTGTCGTTTTCGCCCTTGCAATATTCGCGGGCTACCTTGCGGTTTTTCTACTTGCCGCCTTCGCCGGTCACGATCACGAACACCCATGTCACGATCATGATCAGCAATGTCATGATCCACAATGTGCCGTCTGCGCCTGGTTCGGCAACCTGAGCATCATTCTGCTGGCAGTGCTCGTGCTGCAGCTTTGCTTTCTGTATTTCAGGCAGGGTTTTTTCTCGTTCCATTCCCCGCGCACTTCCCTCCTTCTGCCAGACGGACGCGCACCTCCCGTGTCCTGATCCAACCTGGTGTCCTGTCCCAGAAATTCCTCACCATTCGACCGCCGATTCATCCCGTATCGCTACGTTCCCGTCGCTCGCCGACCATACGCAGGTCGCCTGCGCTCCGGCGCCTCGCGAGCCGGGCGACTCAGCGGTCGAATTCAGGCAACTTATTTCCGGGACAGAACACTGGCGTGTCTTCCTGACACGTCCTCCTTAGAAGCTGTCTTAAAATTCCCAGCGGTCTTCGCACGGCTGCAAAAGTGCCGGTCGGCGTTGGTCAAATCCACCCGTATAGACAAATATGGGCGGATTTTCCCGCCTTGACCGCCACTTTTTCGCTCGCGCTCGGGAACTCACCGGTAATTTTAAAACAGCTTCTTGCTTCCAGGTTTTTTCAATCGGGTCGTTCCAGGTCGGCCCTGGCTCGAACTGCGCGTGCAGAAGTGTGGCTCGGTTCTGCACGCGGGTAGACTCTCGGGATTGGGTGCGTGCATTCGCGCCCTCTCCGGGTCAGGCTACATCCGCAACGCCAGATGACCGGCCCGGCGGATTTGCCTGCCGGCACAACCGCAGTTCGTATGCCACACAGGCAGAGTTTCATGCGCCTTCTGGGCGAAGTGAGACTCGAGTACACAGGAATTGAATAATGATCAGCATGCTGAAGTTGAAAACATCCCTTCGCTGGATTGTGACGGCGGCGGTTTTTGCCGTGTTCGCGTCCGGTTGTGGTAAAGAAGGCCCCATCACTCAACAGGAAGAGCATTACGAAGCCGAAGGCCTGGTCCTCGTCGACTCCGGCGAGCGTTTCTTTCGTTATTTCCAGGGCAGGATCGACGCGGGCGAAGGTCGGGCGGAAATCCTGGCGGTCGCTCACGGCGAAGTCACCAGCAAGTGGAGCATCCGCTTCCTGGACAAAGACGGAAACGAAATGGCGCCCCCCTCCGGCGAGGGCTTCAGTTTCACGTGGGAGATTGCGGACACGTCGATCGTGGAGGTCGTCCAGGACGCGGGGGAAGCGGGTAAATTCGTCTTCGCCCTGCGCGGCCTTGAAGATGGCGAAACCACCATCAAGCTTCAGATTTCGCACGAAGGGCACATCGACTTCACCACGGTACCGCTCCCGGTATACGTGGTAGAAGAGCACTCGTCCCACTTCAATGCGGAAGGGCTTGTCATCATCGAATCCGGCGTTCGATTCTTTCGCTATTACCAGGGCGAGATCGACTCGGGCGAAGGTCGGGCATCGGAACTCACGGCCCCGATTGGCCTGACGCCTCACTGGCGCATCATGTTTCTGGACGAACACGGCGATGAAAAAGACCCGCCGGACGATCCCGAATTCACGTTCGGCTGGACCATTGCCAACCCCGACGTTCTCGAAGTCGTTCAGGACGAGGGCGACGAGGGTACATTCGAGTTTCACCTGCGCGGCTTGCAGGAAGGCGAAACCACGATTGTATTTGAAGTCTGGCACGAAGGGCACGTTGACTACCGTACACGGCCCATTCCTGTACACGTGGAGTCACGGGAGGGACAGCACGGCGAACCCGTGGGCGTTCGGCTTAAGGAAGAAGACAGCGGCGAGTTGCTTACACAGGCGCCCGTTAAGGGAGAAGGCGAAGCCACCGAGGCCCTTGCCGTTGCCGCAGGCGACACAACCGACCACGTCGCGACGTTCTTCTTTGACGAACACGACGTGGAATTTCAGCCGGAAGCGCCCGATCGCACGCTGGGCATCGCGGTGGCCGACACCGCGCTGCTCGCAATCGATCCGCCTGTTGCCCCCGAATACTGGGCCTTCAGACTCATCGGCAAGAAAGCGGGCACGACCACCATTACACTTTCCATTTTCCACGACGGCGAGGCGGAGGACGAATTCGCGCCCATTTCGGTGGCGATCACCGCGCCGTAGCAGAAAACGCTGCGGGAGGGTTTTCTCGCCCTCCCTCCGTCTGCAAGGTCGGAGCACATTGCAGATGACTGACGTGTACAGGATAAAGCTTCTGCCGAGATTGTCCGTATGATCCCTGAGCCCCGGCAGGCCGACCTCACGATTTACCACCTGCCGGGCCGGCAGGTCCGGGTTCTGGCACGAGATCACCCGAGCCAGGCCGGTGCGACGTCCTGTGGGACGAAAGGGATGGGTTCGGAGGTTACGTTGCCAGTGTGTTCATGGCTGTAACCAGGTTCGTTTGCGCTTATCTGGAGACCGCAGGATGTCTTTTTCCTCCGGACGGATTCATCCGGTTGTTGTTATCGCGCTCGTGATATTCGCGGCCTACCTGGCGGTATTCCTGCTTGCCGTCTTCCCCGAACACGATCACGATCACGGTCAACCATGTCACGATCACGAACAACAGTGTGCCGTCTGCGCCTGGTTCAGCAACCTGAGCATCATTCCGCCGGCAGTGCTCGTGCTGCAACTTTGCTTTCTGTATATCAGGCAGGGCTTTTCCTCGATTCGTTCATCTCGCTCTTCCCTCCTTCTGCCCGACGGACGCGCACCTCCCGTGTCTCACGTGTCTTCTTGACACGTCTTCCGTACTTCCAGGTTTTTTCAAACAGTTCGTTCCAGGTCGGCACTGGCTCTAACAGTCCGTTGATAAAATCGCTCTGCAGGCGAGGCCGAGCCATTGTGGTCGAAGACAAGGCGCGCGACCGAGTCCCATCCCTCGATTCGGCGAGGGAGCGCAACGCGGTATTTCGGCCGCAAGGGCCGGCCGTAGGCCGGATGGACTTTGTCAACGGGCTGCTAATCCGCGCGTGCAGAAGTGTGGCTCGGTTCTGCACGCAGGTAGACTCTCGGGATTGGGCAAAATGCAATCCCGCCCCTCTCCGGTGCAGGATACGTCCGCAATGGCGGGCAAGCGGCCTGGCAACTTGACATTTCGCCATCATACCGGCAAATCCGCAGTTCGTCCACCGCGTCGGCGGATGCTCACGCGCGTTTCGGGACGAAGTGAGATTCCGGTACACAGGAGAACAATTATGTTCAGCACACTTAGAGTGAAGACATCCAGTCAATTGGGTGCAGCGGCGGCGTTGTTTGCGGTATTCCTTTCCGGTCGTGGAAGGGAAGGCCCCTACCCGCGCGACGGCGCCAGCCGTCGTTCCCCGCTCCGGTTTCCTATCTTCTGCGCGGCGCTCGCGTTCTTGGCAATGGCATGTCTGACGGGAATCTGTTCCGCAAATCAGGGCGTGTTGATCGAAGGGTATGTCTTCGACGGCGAAACCCGACTGCCGATCAGGAACGTGAACGTCCATTCCGAGGATCACACCACGGGCACGTCTACGGACGAAAAAGGCCGGTTCGTGCTTCATCTGTCACCGGGAATTCATAGCCTGTCACTGACGCACGTCGGCTATCTTGAAACGCGCCAGGAACTGAACATCTCGGCTGCGAAGCACCCCGTTGTCTATCTGGAACTGGCGCGGCTGGACCACAGGCTGGACCCCATCGACGTTGTGGCCAAACGCGCTGAAACCCTATTTGAGGAACTGCACGAGGCCACCCGTGTGCTTTCGGGCGACGAACTCAGGAAGAAATACAGCATCACATTGGCCGAGACCATGAAGAACGAACTCGGCGTTGCCATCCGGAGCATGGGCCCGGCGCCCGCCCGGCCTGTTATCCGCGGGCTCAGCGGCGACCGTGTACAGATCAACGTCGACGGCATTCAGTCTCAGGATCTCTCCGCAACGTCGGCCGATCATGCGGTCACCGTCGAAACCTTCAACGCGGAACGCCTGGAAATCATCCGCGGGCCCCGCACGTTGCTGCACACGTCCACGGCCGGCGGCGGGGTCATCAACGTCGTCAAACACAAGATACCAGAAATACGACCGGGGCGCTTCTTCGGGAGCGTGGGCGCTTACGGGGAAACGGCGAACCGGGGTTATTTCTCGTCCGCCGCTCTCACCGCGCCCGTGGGGCCGCTCGCGTTGTATGCCGAGACCACCTACCGGGATACCCGAGACATCCGGACACCGGTTGGCCGCCTTGCCAATACGCCCATCAACACCCGCACATATACTCTCGGCACGTCCTACGCGGGCGACCGGGGATACGTCGGCGGCTCCTTCGATCAATTCGAAACTCAGTATGGCATTCCGGGCGGCTTCATCGGCGCCCATCCCAACGGCGCGGATCTCGACATCATACGCCGGGTCTTCGACGGAAAGGTTGTCTACCGGTTCGACGGCAGAACGGCAGACAGATTCGAGGCGGGCTTCACGAAGGCCTATTATCGCCACGTCGAGTACGAGTCAAGCGGCAGCATCGGATCCGAATTCCTTTTTCATGACTACAGCGGCGATCTCAAACTCTACCTGAACTCGGGAAACAGGGAGCAGAACACCGTTCTCACCGCAGGCTTCGAACACCGCAATCTCAAGCTGGGTGGTTTTGTCTTCACCCCGCCCACGCGAAGGCAGGACGTCCACTTCGGTCTGTATCACGAGACAATCTATCGCAATATCGAACTGCAGGCCGCGGCCCGGTACGCCTATGCCGCCTTCGACCCGCGCAGCCAGTTGATTACCAACCAGAGGCTGGACGTAGACCGTACCTTCCATGCGTGGTCCGCGGCATTCAGCCCGCTCGTACCGATTACAGAGCAACTGACAGCGGGCTTCAGCCTCAGCCGCTCCCAGCGCGCGCCCACCATCGAGGAACTCTACAACGAGGGTCCACACCTGGCCGCTTACACCTTTGAGAAGGGTAATGTGGAGCTCAACGCCGAACGCAGTTTCGGCGCCGAGGCCTTCCTGCACTACCTGCGGCCGGGATTCGACCTGGTCTTCACGGGATTCTGGAATGAATTCGGCAATTACATCGCGCCGCGAAATACGGGAGAAATCAACTGGGCCCAACTACTCCCCATCTACGCCGCGGAAGGTATAGACGCGAGAATGACGGGCGTGGAATCCCACCTGAAATGGCGTCCGAACGCACGCCTGGAACTGGAGATGAAACTGAGTCATGTGCGCGGCGAAAATCGGAACGACCGCATGCCCCTGCCGGAAATGCCGCCGCTCAAGTTTGTGGGCAGCGCAACCTACAGGCACCACTGGCTAACCGGGGGAGGGACCATGGAATGGGCCGCGGGGCAGGAACGCGTGGATACCTACGAGGATCCCACCGACGGTTATTCGGTCTTCGGCGTTTACGTACAGCGGGATTTCCACATGAATCAGGCCCGCCACAGCCTGATCCTCTCCCTGGATAATCTTTTCGACACGGAATACCGCAACCACCTTTCGCGCGTCCGGTCCGTGATGCCCGAAACCGGCCGCAGCCTGAAACTGAACTACAAGCTGTATTTCTTCTAGCGTCCACTCGCCGGCGGCGGAAAGACAAATCAACAGCCCCGTGTCAGTCGTTATACACGGGGCTGGCTTCTTTGAAGGACCGCTTCCGCCGATAGTCAGACTCCTACGGCATCGGCAATGAACCCTTGATATGCTTCGCGATAGTCAGGCTCCCAATCCGCCCGTTCAGGTTGCCATTGCCGGGCGGCCATCCAGCCCAGCGCGATCTTTGTTGCAGTATCCAGGTCTGAACCCTCGAGGCTCGCGAGTCCCGCTTGGCGGCGTTTTGCGGCCATTCTGGCGACAAGGTCCCTGTGGCCGGGTCGATTCCTGTCCCCCGAATTCAAGACCTGGAGATACGCGGGATCCAGAATCCACGGGCGGCGATTCGGGTGGATATCGATCAGGACCGCGCGCTCCCCGTCCGGCGGCGGATCTCTCATCAGGCCATTGCACAGGTGAAAGTCTTCGAAGGCGGTTTCGGATCCACACTTCGCGAGGATAAACTCCCAATGGTCATCGAGTCTCAACAGAAGCCCGTCGACGGGTCCCGGACAGCGCTGCCGGATTGCTCCTTCCAGCCAGCGAGCAACTTCGGCCCGCGACGTGACGTCCAGCGTTGAGTCTTCAATCCGCTTCGCCTGCTGATAGAAACGAGTCCCTGCATCGAGCATCAACTCGAACTCCCTGCCGTTCCATGAATTCCCCAGAGGTCCATACGGAATGGCTTCCGATGCCAGCCAATGAACGTCAATTCCCCCTAGAAGGAACCCTGAGGCGTATACTCTTGGGACCAGGTCCGGGCAAAGGCGATGAAGTTCCGAACACCAGAAGTTCTCTCGCGCGCTGGTTCCGACCTTTATGATGACGACCAGACCTGTCGCTCGATGCAACCCCCTGAGATGGACCGCTCTCAATCCGTATTCCTGGACGAACAGCTCGACGTCGCTCGCGATTGAAGTGATTTCTACCGTCTGATTCACGGCGTCAAGAATCGCGTGCAAGACCGCGTCCGATCGCAAAACCCTTCCAAAGTCGCCGAAGATATTCACCGAAGTGTTCATTTCTGTTCCTTATGCGACATCAGAAATGGTCTGGCGCCCAGAAGATCACCTCGCGGCGGGGGAACCACGCTTCGAGTTGGCGAATTTCCCTTGCTTCAAGCGGTACCCCACGGGCTCGAAGGATCGGTTCCAGGTCGCGGCCCGAGGACTCTCCAAACAGGAGCCGGCACACCAGGTCGACGGGCAGCCTGCGCGCCAGCTCCGCTGCATCGGGTACGGTCATGGCGATCAGCGACTCGACGTCGCACGGCAGGACCATCATCGAGTTGTCGCCCCCGAGTCTCAGATCGGCGTCTGTGGCGGCGACCAGAGCGTCGACGAAGGGGTGGCCGTGGGGAATCACGCCGTGGACCCGGGTAACCCCGGCTTCGTCAATCACGCATTGAACGAGGGTTTCAAGGGCGGGCGCGTTGTCGTAAGCGATCTCATACACCGTCGCTTCGTCGCCGTTCCGCGCCCAGTTCATGTAACCACAGAGTCCCGACGGACTGCGGACGACGGTGGTGGGCAGCACGCCCCGCACGCGTGAAGGCGCATAGTCCCAATAAGGACGCGGACGCAGCATCGTGCCGCTCCGGCCGGCGTTGTGACGCTGATAGAGCGCGACCGTCTCCTCCAGGTCCCGGCTCTCGTCGAACGGCAGGACTTCGAGTGCGTGCCGCTCCCGGTTCGGAGAACGTCGCAACTCCGCGTGAAAACCCATGAGCGGGACGCAGCACCAGCCAAGACGTAGATAGAAGCGCGCAGGAATCGCGCTGAAGAGCAGACCGAGGTCGTATCCATCGTCCCGCATGTGCTCCGCCGCATGCTCCATCAGGCGGGTGGCGATGCCGCGTTCACGGTATTCAGGATGCGTGGTGACGCCGCCGATGCCGCCCATGCGGACGGGTGTGGCGCCGAGGTGGACCCGGCGGTCCCAGATGCGCAGCGTGGATACGATCCGATTGTCGACAACGACAACCGGCGTGTGGGACGGGCGCCACGTCGGGTCGCCTTCGATGTAACCCCGGTAACGCTCGCGACCGTCGGGGTTGTGCACGGCGCAGAGCAGGTCCAGGAGTTCCTCGAGTTCCGACTCGCGGATGGGGCGGATCTTTTCCATGGTATTCGTTTTGGCCTGACGAGCGCAGCTTACGCGCGGTGATCTGTTGTCAGCCGTCGAATGTCAGCGACAATCCGTCGAATGCGATTCTGTATCCGTTCGCCGAGGCATAGGCGTCGAGCTCGTCGTGCTCCAGGTATCCTTCGTGCGAAATGTGAGTCGCGTAGACCCGTCCGTTGTCCTTCAGGAGACCGCTGCGCCGGAAGCGGTCCACGTGTCCGATGACGTCAACGGATGCAAGATGGTCGGGCGGGCTGACGTCGATTCCGACGCCGTACGTGTGATCGAGGATGAGCAGATCGAACCGGGTGCCGGCAAGCAGCAGATGCTCCCATACGTGCTCCGGAAGCACCGATGTATCCGTACCGTAGAATACGGCCAGCCGGCCCTGCTCGATCCCATAGAGCAGGGCGCCCGCTACCGTTCCGTGGTTCGCGGGATATCCTGTGACCCGATAATTGCCGACGACACGTCCCTCGAACGGTTTGAGGGGCAACGGATCGATCCCAAGAGCTCGCTGGGCCTGTCGGTCGAAGATGCTGCCGTATCGGCATCTCCCGGACAGGTCCTTGTCAATGGCTCTCAGTGTATCGATTGAACCCGCCAGAATCATCTCTTTCGCGAGCACAGTCCCATAGGATTCGTGCCTCGACATGATAAACTCGGGGTCGTAGTGGTCCTCGTGGGCGTGCGTCATGAGGCAGACGCCGATTCCGGTGAGGGCTACGCCATGGAAGAATGATGCACTGACGACGTCCGGACCGATATCCACCATCAAGTCATCGTTGATTACGATGGACGACCGCCTTCTGAGGTTCTTTCCGCCCGCACGCCTCGCGCAGGTACAGGCCTCGCACACGCAGAACGGGCTCGGCACCGAGGGCGCGGCCGCTGTTCCTAGAAACGTGACTTGCATATCCCTACCAGTCCTGTTCGCGGCGAACGCAGCGACCTTAATTCAGCCTGAACCCGGAGCCGTTCCCTGAGCTTGTGGTCCCTGAGCCTGTCGAAGGGTCGAAGGGCCGGCGAAGGACGACAAAATCCGCCAAATGAACCGTCCGCGTTGCCGGCTGGACGCGCGATCAGGGATTCAGATCCATACCTTTGTGACTGAACTGCGGGGAATCAGGTGACTGTCTTAATTCACTTCAAATGCTCCGTGCGCAGTTCTCTTGACCACTCGAAGTAATCGTACAGGCGCACCAGTTCGAACTCGTCGACGATGTCAGCCGCGGTGCGCTCCGCGGTCTCGCTGTAGATCACCGATGTGCCCACCTCCCCGGTGATGACAATGCGCACGGCCTCGCCGTACTTTCGATGGATATCGTCGAATCTGGCCCGATTCTTGTCGAGATGCACCACTTCAAAGTCCAGGTTGATGCGAGCGGAAGCCCAGCTTCTGTAGTTATTGCTCGTGTCCAGGGTGGTCCCCTGCGGATCGATGATGGTGCAGGGCGTCCCCCTGTACACCGAGCCGACGAAGTAGGCCTGCACGTCCAGCGCCCAGAAGTTCTGCACCAGGCCGCCGTGGTACATGGAACTGAAGAGCAGCAGTTTCGGTTTGAGCTTCTTGTACTGCGCCCGCAGTTCGCCAAAGTTCAGGTCGAAACAGATCACCCCGCCCACGGGACCGAATTCCGTGCGGATCAGCGTCGCTCCGGGACCCGGACGCGTGCCGTGGTCGAATTCGGGGTAGACCGGAATGTACTTGCGATAGATTCCGGCCAGTTCCCCCCGCCGGTCGAGCAGCCCGAGGACGTTGAAGACCGCCTCGCTCTTGGGTTCTTTCTGATGTACCGGCACAGTGATATAGCAGTTGTATTCCCGCGCCAGGCCTGCCAGCAACTGTGTCGTAGGCCCTTCCGGCACCTCCTCGTCGCATGTACGGCAGATCGTCTCCGGCAGGACGATCAGATCGGGCGAAGTGGCGCGCGCGACCTGCCCCACCAGGTCCTTCAGGTCCTTATGGGTCTGCGCCATCACCTTCTCGTCATCACCGCTGATCGGGGCGTAGGAGATGCTCGATACTACGATATAGTTGCTCATGGATATATTCCTTTCGTGAGTCGATGTGTGTGAATTGAATTCCGTGATCCAACATCCTGGATCGTTATCGGATCCGTTCCGGGAGCAGCCTCAGGAGCGCCTCTCAGGATCGTCACGCGCACCGACCCAGACCCGATTCCCGTCGGGATCCCGCACTCTGAATTCCGTCATGTCGTAGAACGTTTCGCCGATGGGATCGGGGTCGAATCCGGCGGCGATCAAGCGGTCTCGTACCGACTCGATCTCGGACGTATAGTAGTAAACGACAGTCGCGGCGTTCGATTCCGAACGTATCGATCGGTCAATCATCACCTGGCAACGATGCTCACCTTCGAGTATGGCGTGGCCCCAGTCATCCCTTCGGCGGACGACCTTCAGACCCAGCCCTTGCGAGTAAAAGGTAATCGCCTGATCCAGATCGGTTATCGGAACCATCGACGTAATGCGATGTATGCTCACAGTTTTGTCTCCTGGCTAAAATGCCCGGTCGATCCAATGCCTCAAACGACTTCATGCATTGAGACCGGACATGCTGTGGATCCATTGGTCCCGAGACAGCAGAAATACTCTCCGTTCGGGTAACATCCGCGTGAATTCGTCCTGCACTGTCCGGGCTGCATGGCTCCGTCGCCTCGAATCCAAGAAGAAGACGCACGGACCGTTTGTTTGCCAACACACCTGGCTTCGATCTCGTGCAGTTCCAAATTAAACGGTCAAGCATCGCTCGAACAGCCTCCGTCGCGTAGCCGTTCCCCCAGTACGCCGGCGACAATTCGTAGCCGACGTCGCCTCGCCGGCTTTCGATGCTTTCCATGCGCACTCCGCAGTTACCGAGCAATACCTCGCATGCTCGGTCTGTAATAGCCAGCTGGTACCTGGTTCTCGGATTTTCTCCAGACCAGGCGATGCACGTGTCTACAAAGCGGACGCACTCCTCTCTCGTGTAGGGAGGCCGGTAATAGAATTCCAGATACCGCCCTTCCTGAACTCGGCAACGGCGCCCACGTCATTCCTGTGAATTCCCGCCAGACGTTCAGTCAGTTTTTCCATTCCGGGAACCTTTACGTGAAATCTCGTCTGAGGCGGATCTGTCGCCCACCGTCCCGGACGCCCCCATCGCGGCTCCACCCCATGGCCTCGTAGAAAGCGATTCCGCGTTCGTAGCCTTCTACGGTCCACACGATCGCTTCGTCGTAGCCGTCCGCAACCAGATAACGCAGTGCGACGGACATCAATGCCTTGCCTATTCCTGTGCGCCAGCGCGACGGACATACAGCGATGGTATCGATTTCGCCGAGGCGTTCAGCCGCCGGATCCCTGCTGGGTCCGATGCCGGCGACCCCTGCAGTTGTACCGGAATGTTCAGCGACCCACCATCGACGTGGGACAGGTTGAATCAGATCATGCCGCCAGCGTTCAACAAGCGCCGGTGTCACGGTTCTATCCGCCCGCGACAGCAACGCGCCGAATCCTGCGTTCCAGGAATCGATGTAAATACGGGTCACAATGTCCGCGTCTGCAGAGGTAGCCGAACGGATCGTCGGTGGTATTCTTCCCTTCGTGCGTTGTTTCATCTGATGGCTTCCGTCGCGAACCTGTCGTTGAGCGAAATATACGCAATTGGCAGATACGTAGTGATCGCCTGTCACGTCTGATAGGAATAGACGACACTGGCGTCCGTGAGAAAACCGGATAGTTCTGGCACGGAGTCGACAGGGATAAGCTGGATGCGCCATCTGCGCAGGATCTCCTGCATCGTATAGGATTCGGAACCGATGGCTTCGACGGGTTCCCTGGAGATGTATTCGTTGCTGGGTGTCTTCGTGAAATGGCGGACCTCGAAAACATAGACGTTGGCCTCAAATTCCGCTATCCGCGTCTCATCCTCACGATTCACGAAGATGTAACACCTTCTGGCCGCATCTGTCTCGAATCCCAGGATCGAAAGCTTTCCTCCTGGACTCTTCAGCGTTCCTCACTCGAATTCTATGAATCTTTCGGAAACAGGTGAATTGAAATCTCGTCGAAGTCGCCGGCATAGAGCAGTCTGTCAGCGATGTAGCCCGGTTTGGGCCGTCTACTGCTGCTCCGAAAATCCTCAGTACGGTAGAATCTCGTTGGATGGAACACCAAACTCTCGCGCGGAGCAGATACCTTGTATAGATGCATTGTGTCGACACCGGCCTTGAAGCAGAATCACGCTTCAGATGAGATCTTTTCCGGCGGAAATCACACCCGTCCAAATCGAATTTTCCAAATAAACCAGGACAGCGGTAATCGGACCTGGTATTCTCCCCTTACGGGTGGCCGCAGAACCTGGCAAGACGCCGAAGTCGCTATACAGGTCGTGAACACCCTGCGATCGAGGGCAATCTGCCCGTTATCACGACAGGAACCACCCGTAACCGGAGCGAGGGCATCCTGCCCTCGAACTTCGCGTCACCTACCCCTATTCACATCGAGGGCAGGATGCCCTCGCTCCCGGGAACGCCAACCACAACGGTCCCAAATCTATCCCCGGCGTGGACAGCAGTGAGCGGAAACACAATGATATATTCCAATTTTTCATAGATCGAGCCGTCCGGGAATTCACCTCAGGTCCCGGCAGGGCGCATCCTGGTCCGACGCGGTTCGTCAGTGGGTTCTGAATTCGGCCATCCAGAATACTTCGGAATTCCATCCTGCAGATCGAGTACGGCCTCGTCGCAGTGAATGTGACAGTTTGCTTCGTGGACATAACCCGAATCGGCAAGTACCATGGCATAAACCACCGTCCTTCCTTTCGCCAGCCGGTTCAACAGTCCGGATCCGCAGTGCCTGCACCAATGCCGATTGCTTCGTCTATCCTGATAATTCTCGATTAGTTCTTCGCCTACCGTGATGCGTACGGCCTCGTTCGGGCAGGTCGCATAGGCGTTGACCGGAGCCGCGTGCCACGTCCTGCAGGTCTTGCAATGGCAATATCCGGCCGAGACGGGCGAACCTGTTACCTGGATACGGATCCGACCGCAGAGACAGCTGCCTTCGTACGTCACAGCACTCGGTGACATGTCGCCTCCAGTCTCGTTGGGTAACCGATCCGCTCACTGTGTTTCGACTGAGAAAAGTACGAAAAAAGGATCCATCGCGGGCTTTTTCACGATTCCATCTGTGCAATGAATCAATGTTTTCCATCTGTGGATGTTGTCAGTCACAAAATCGGTCAATAACACAACTGTCCAAGAACCGGTTTGATTCACTACGATGGTCGGGAAAGTGCGCGAAATATACAGATGGAAAAAACGACCACAGCCAGGGCGAAATGTATCCTTTTCAAGTGAGCGTGAATGCTATGCACGGGAGGCAGATAGGCTGGCCAGGCGTCCGCGCACAGGTTCGTCTTCAAAACGCATGTGCGACACGTACAATCGAGAAGACGGGAGATTCTTCGACTCCGCTCAGAATGACACGTTTTGCAGTAACAATCATCGACATGTATCCTTCACACGTTGGCCGGTACTGTCATCCAGAGGAGGCCTGGGTGCAACGTCCACGAAGTGCATCGGTTCCACTTGAAACCAGACTATCATCCAGGACCGGCACCCAGGCCGACGAAGGATCTACTGCGACATGTGATTATTCTTGTGCGGATTGCACATTTCGACATCTGAGAGGCAGCACGTCCACCTCCAGCGCGGGACGGAAGCGGCGAACGATGCTTCGATTCCGCTTAGAATGACAGGTATTGAAAAAACGTGAACCTGTGGCGACCTCGTTAACGTTAACCGGGTCAAACCCGTCCAAAATCGCCAATCGAATTTACTCTTCGAACCTCATCTCCAAGATTGCCACAGTTCTTGGACAGCAGTGGGTCAATTAGAAAAACACCATGGCGATCTATTCCAAATGGGAATAGATACCGACTGCGTCAGAATGAATTCCAAATCCGTCGGTTTTCGAGTTTACGCACTCCTGGAGTGCAGGCTGAAAGTGTCGTGTATAGCGCACCTCCCACGTCAGTCTTGTAATCTCGATCGATGAAAGTACCAAACGTTCGGTTCACGGTATGTGCCCAGATTGTCTTCCAGGTCGATTGTGATTGGCGCCAATCCATCCGGAATGCAGTAGGATCCCGACGTTGAAAATCGCATTTCCGTCCATTTCTCCCAGTCCTGGATCGAAGCAGTCACTGTAACCGATTCGTGCATGAAACCCAGTCTTTCGCCACCCAATTCCTCGTGGACGCGCAGCCACGGATCTAGCAAACGACCCTTCTCATCCCGGCGGTTGGCGTACGTTTCGATTTCCTCTTCCGGAAAGACATGCTTCCGGTTCGGTCTCACAGGCGCCAGAACGCCCCGCAATCCCTTAACTTCCGACAGAGATCGCATTTCGGAAAGGATCTTTCGACTAATTCCCCTTCTGCGATACATCGGCCGCACGAGAATACCGACAGCACAGAGTACACCCGCGGTCATTAAGGGCCAATGGGCCGGATGAACCACTTCGTCAATCGTAGATGGCAAGAGACCGCCTGGCGCCCAATCAAACGGTACGGACAAACCCGCGGCCACCAGAGCATTGCGATTGAGGACGAGGATCTGAAAGCCCGTAAACTCCGTGTAAATGGAAGACCAGTTCCGTACATTCGAGCGCGACAGAAACGCGGGCCAGGTGGAATCGTTCAGTTCTTTCAAAGCGCCCGACATTTCAGGCATTCTGTCAAGTGTGACCAGATCCATCTACTTGGTCCACTAGGAAAGGAAGGAGGCGACGGCGCGGGTTCATGCGCTAATGTGCACAGATTAAAGTTCAACCCTGCTGTTCTTATGTGTCCGTCAATTCCATTCGAATGAACTCGAACTCGCCGCCGTTCGTGCGATTCAAATAGTGTTCGACTTCCCTGAAACCGACGCGTTGATAGACCTTGATCGCGCGTTTGTTGAATGCCGCGACCCGAAGCTGGATGGTCTTCGGCGAGAATCGGGTTCTTGCGCAATCAAGGCCCGCTCGGGCAAAGTCCGCCCCCAGACCCCTCCCAGTCAGATCGGGTCGAAGTCCCAGACCGAAATCCACCACGCCATCCTCGATCTGGAACGCGAAGAAGCCGACCAGATCGCCCGCGCCATCCCGAACGGCAAACATCGAGTCGCCGCGAAGCGCCGGATCCAGGAGTTCCTCAAGATCCTCGGGATCCGCTTCAGCGTCATAGAAGGCATATTCGCCATCGTAATGCCATGTCGCGATCGTCTCGGCGTCGGATTGAGTCAGTGGTTCGATATTAAAGCGCATCTGAACGGCTCCAGAGACACGTGTCGTCGCATTGCGCAAGCTGCGAATGGCAATCACGCCGGCTTGTTTGTCAGACTCGTGAAGGTCAGCTTGTTCTCGAACGGATCCATCAGCCTCTTCAATTCAAGAGTCTAAACTTACATGGATGGACAGGATAGTCAGGATAAAAGCAAAACCTGCCAGGATTACGCAGGATTGGGAACCAGGAGTCGGACAAATGCTCACTACTCCGCGCCAGAGCGATGAATCCTTACCTCTGAAGACCGCCGAACATCACACTGACCAATCAGATTCCGTATTTCTTTAGATGCTGTCGTACAGAAATTCGCGCTGAATCTATCGAAATTCAAACGGGCATAAAACACGACCGACTGTCTTCGTGGATATTTCATCTTTAGATCCGGCCACCTTCATCCACAGCGCGACGCAGGCGTTGCAGGTTCTCCTGTGGCCAAACCTCGTTCCTTTCGTATCCCTTTTCATACTGAGGAACATCGGTCGGCAAAACAAGCCAGGGGTGCCTGTCTACGGTCCAGATATGTGCACCGATCTCCAGCATCCTGGGGTCATCCAGTGTTCTCGTGTTCAGGAGCGCCGTTGCAGGGTGATTCGTCGCAGTCCCGTAAATGACATCACCACAGGACTTGCAGATGAATTCCGTTCGATGCGTCGATATCTTCCTGAACGAAACGTCGCCCTGATTGATCACGATGTCGCGTTCCAGGACGATGGTTGTAATCCGGAATGCGGAACCGGATGCCTTCTGGCAATCGAGGCAGTGACATGCGTGTACGAAAAGGGGCGGGTTCCGGAGCCCGTATCGGAACTCTCCGCAACCGCAGCCGCCTGAGAACCGGGAGCACTTATTCATCGATTTCTCCAACCGCCTTGCCGAATTGGACGTCGGTTGAGCTCGCATTGAAATAGCTCCTCAACCGGGAAAATGCTTCGCTTTTGTATTCATCGGGGAAACTGTGCCCGCATTTCTGAACGGTAAGATACAAATGATCTGACAACCCGTCCGGTTCGTAGAATTCCCGCATGGCTTCGTCGAAGTACTCTCGAATCTGCGCGATAGTTTCAGGAGTCTTTTCCAGAGATTGCAGCACCGTCATCAGATAGCGCGGTGCAATTGCCAATAGATTCTTTTTTGTGACCCGCCCCGTTACAAGACCCACCTTGACGCGCGGATCGCGAGCCATCGTACTGGCAGCCTGCGCCGATCCCATGGAGTGACCGATCACGCCAATGCGTTCAGAATCCACAAAGTCCAGTGCTGAAAGGACATCGACCGCGCGCATTCCATCGTACGCGTGCTTGAACCAGAAAGGCCGTCCCAGGGGTTCGCTCAGAATCTGATGGCAGTGATTGTTCTCATAGGGGCGTCTGATTGAAGGAATATTACGCTCGCCGCAATTTATCGCATCAGGCGCCAGAACGACAAACCCTTGAATAACAAGCTCATAGCCATAGGCCTGATCGGGGCGTTGGACGGCCTTCCCAACAACGGCATCCTTTGCAATAATACAGTCGGTGTTGCACTGATGAAAGGCAACCATTGCCGGGTAGGGTGGTGAGAATCGCTCATCTTTGGGGACCAGAAGGTATGCCGGTACGCTTCTTCCCGGCAACTGAGGCATCGTTTCTTCCGTCTCAACGCGGTAATCAATCTTCCATTCTTCGTAAACGTGATCACGATCGGACCGATAGTGCTTGTCCAGAATCTGCATGTCGAGGGGAGGAGGGACAGGATATTCAGCCATTTCCTCCTTAATCTGCCCAATGAAATGTTCACGTTCCTGTCTGATGGACATGATCATGAATTCGCTCAATCACCATGGGTCGTGATCAACGTTCGTTCAGGGCAAAGGGGTCAATGCCCGCGGCCAACTCCCGCAGCACGTCGACCGCCATTTGCACGTCTTCTCTTCGACAGTCGAACTGCCCGACCTGAAAGCGGATGACGAACCTGCCCTCGTGGATCGTATGGGTCAGGTAGATCCGGCCGTCGTCGTTGACTGCGCGGAGAAGTCGCTCGGTGGCGTCGTCGACATCCTCGCCATCGGGCGCGTATTGGAACGTGAAAAGCGACAGGCGGCATTCCGTCATCAGTCGAAATCCGTCCAGCGATGCGATCGCCGCGGCGGCCTCCTCGGCCCACGCGATATGGTTCCGGATCCGCTCTCGGAGATCTTCCAGCCCGTGCGCGCGTAACAGAAACCAGAGCTTGAGCGCCCGGAATCTGCGCCCGAGGGGGATCGTCCACTCGCTGTAGTTGGTAATCTGGGACTGCCCGAGTGTCTCCAGGTATTCCGGGCGGATTCCCAGGGTGCGGACCTGCGGTTCGGGATCGGCGAGGAACTGGATGGAACAGTCGAACTGCGCGCCGAGCCACTTGTGGGGATTGAACACGATGCTGTCCGCCTTCTCGACGCCCTCCCACAACACCCGCAGTTCGGGGCAGATCATCGCCGAGCCGGCCCACGCGGCGTCCACGTGGACGTAGAGATCGAACTCACGCGCGACTTCGATGGCCGGACGCACGCGGTCGGACGCGCCGATCGACGTACCGCCGACACACAGTACCACACCGGCCGGTAGAAACCCTGCGGCCTGATCGTCGCGTACCGCCTCGCGAAGCGCATCCGGGTCGAGAGCGTCGAGTCCATCGGTGGGCACTTTGACGAGGTTCCGTTGGCCGATCCCCGCGATCCGGATGGATTTGTCTATTGATGAATGGGTCTCCGGCGAGGCATAGATACGTAGCGGCTTCTCCCCAGCCATTCCGTCGCCGATCCCTCGCCAGTCGAGCGCGCGTTCCCGCATCGTCAGAACGGCGCAGAGATTAGCCGCCGTTGCCGTGTCCTGGATGACGCCCTGGAAACCCTGCGGGAGTCCGATCGCCTGGCGCATCCAGTCCACCATCCGGGTCTCGATTTCCGTGGCCGCTGGCGATGTCTGCCAGAGCATGCACTGGGCCGCCATCACAGCCGTCAGGTTCTCGGCGATCATCGAAACAGGCGCGGCGCTGGCAGGGAAGTACGCGAAAAAGCGAGGGTGCTGCCAATGGGTCATCCCGCCCGGCACGATGCGCTCGAAGTCAGCGAAGATCGTCTCCATCGATTCCGGCAATTCAGGCGGCGATGCAGGCAACATCGCGATGATCTCACCCGGCACGGTCTGGGCCCGAACGGGGCGGTCCTCGAGCGTTTCGAGGTACTCGGCGCCCCACCGCGCGGCGCGTTCAGCCCATCGATAATAGTCTTCTCGGTTCATAGTGCCTCGTACTCGCCTCAGATTACAATTCGGCTCGAATGCCGGCGCAGACCCACCAACCGTCGCGTCTTTGGTTCGCCCTCGTCTTGTAGGGGCGTCCCTTGTGGGCGCCCGGCCAATTCGACGATCGCAGCCGCGTCATCAATATAACACAATCGCTTCAAAACCACTATGCTTCGTAATTTTAACTGAAAAACGGGCTTGCAGTAATACAGTAAGACTTCAACGAAAATGCGTGCATGTTTAATCATGCTGCTTGCATACGGAATGGTGTTGGAATCCCCCCACCGCATCAGCCGTCGCCGACCCTTCGACAACCCTTCGGCAGGCTCAGGACAACGGCTCAGGGGACGGCTCGGCTTCTGCGACTCCCCCTCAAGGGGGAGTGATTGGTCCATCAAACCGGCGCGAGCGTACCCGACCACCTATTTGGCTACGGTTGTGCAAAGGGAAGCCGCGCTAGGGCATAATGCTTGAAACAGCGGCCGCGATTTTTTAAGTTTGATATCAGACCGGTTTCGCTTTTTCTGTTGTGGCCCGGGGGAAGATGTTCGCCTTTCGCGGTCGTCCACATAATGGCACGGTCGTCACCTGATTCGGTTTCTGTTTTAAGCTGATTGCTGACGGCTGATAGCTGACAGCTAATCACTTCGTGCCACACTCTATCGATTGGACCATTGCATGGACACACTCCCACTACCCGCACGGCCAGTTCTCAAAGATTATACAAAGCTCGCTGAGGAACTCGTCGAGGCAGCACAGTCGGAGAATGCCAACGCACTGACCGAGCGGTGCGGCGAGTGGCTCGAGTCGATCGTCCGAAGTTCCGGACCCGACCTGACGGACTTTGTGCGGGGAAGTTGGGAACGGGCTATAGGCGAAGTCGAAAAAAGCGCCCGCGAGACGTCGGAGGAGGCTAGGGAAGGTGGCGCCGGGTTTGAGCTGGCCGATGCCCAGGCTCTCATTGCGCATGCCCACAGCTTTGTGGGTTGGGATGCATTCGTCAGGTTCTGCGACGATGAAACGCGCCAAACTTCGGAGGGAGCCGAGTTCGAGGTCGCGGCCGACGCCGTGGTCGATGGAGACCTCGCCAGACTCCGGTCGCTCTTGCGCGAAAACCCGGCTTTGGCCCACGCCCGTTCGGCGCGCATCCACAGGGCGACGCTGTTGTATTACCTCGCGGCCAACGGCATCGAGGACTTTCGCCAGCGGTCGCCCGCCAATGCGCCCGAAATCGCGCGGCTATTGCTGGATGCCGGCGCGGAGGTGGACGCCCTGTGCGGGATGGGCAATTCGGATGACACTCCCATGTTGGCGCTGGTCACCAGCGTACATCCGCATCATATGGGTGTGGCGACGGAACTGATTAAGATATTCGTGAAGGCGGGATCCAAAGTGAATGGCGTGAAAGGAGACGACGCGCCGGTACGTCTGGCCCTTAAATTCGGTTATCCCGAATCGGCCGCCGCACTGGTGCGCCTGGGGGCGGAGGTAAAGACGGTCGCAATGGCCGCGGGACTGGGCCGGTTGGACCTGACGAGGGAGTTCGTTGAAGAACGGGGCGTATCTGAGGCGGAACTTGCAGCCGCGTTTGAAGATGCCTGCCGGTTCGGCCGGACAGACATTGCCGAATACTTGCTGGCAAAGGGCGCGGACGTGGACGCGCAGGGCACGTGGAAGATGACCGCCCTGATGTGGGCCGCTTCCCAGGGACATCTCGACACCATGGCCATGATCCTCGATCGCGGCCCCTCGCTCGAATTGCGGAACGAGTTCGGCGGCACCGCCATGGGCACGGTTCTGCATTTCGCGATCAATTCGCCGAGACCCGGTGCCGACTATCCGGCCGTGATCGACATGCTGCTGAACGCGGGATTGAAGTTCGAGGGAACCAGGAAGGGAACGGGCTGGACGATATCGACGCCGTGCTTCGCAGGCACGGAAAGATCGATTAGAACGGTAATCTCAACAGATAGGCTAATCGAGACAAATCAAGGCGCGGCCATCACGGCGGCGTCTTTCTGTTGAGCCCGGGAACAGAGCATGTCGTACGAGAGCCTATCCAGAGCAGGCGCCCGGAGCCGCTCCCTGAGCTTGCGGTCCCTGAGCCGTTGTCCAGAGCCTGCCGAAGGATTGTCGAAGGGTCGAAGGGTCGGCGAAGGGCGGCCGGAATGAAAATTCACTCACTCTGCAAATCAGACGACGCTTCCCTGACGTCCAGGTCAATGTTGTAAAGAGGCAGTTCGCGTTCCGGAATGCTCTGTGAACGTCTGGTACCGATCTTCCGGGCGCCCATTGCAAGATAGAACCCGTCGGCATGCGGGTCGCCTTGAATGTGCATCGTCCTGAATTCCAGGTTTGATGCTGTTGATATGGCATGACGCATCAGACGTCCCCCGTTTCCACGTCCGATTTCAACCGGCTCAACAAAGAGAAACGTCAACTCGACATCGCTTGTGGAGCGCGGTTGGAGGATATAGAATCCGATTACTCGTCCGGATTCTTCGATCACATATGCAGGATTGTGCGCCAATTCTGCTTCAGAAACCGATAGCTCTTTTTCGCACGCCGAGAGGAAAGCATCATCATATCGCCAGTATCCCTTGGACCTGCGGGACAGAGCGGTGAGTTTGGGTGCTTCGTCAGATCTGGCGCGACGAATTACAGCAGAATCGATTTCTGTTTCACGACTCGTCATGTCTGCCGGGACAGGATAATTCTGCCTCTATAACACTGAATGCGCCCTTGGGATGCGTCTCATATTCACCCTGAGTCAGCGCTGTCTCGAGGGCGGATTTCGCATTCTCAATAGGACGCGGGTTGTGACCGTTGAGGACAATCTCAAAGTCGAAATCGACAAGACGTTCAAACCGGCGCTTCATTTCGCCACGACCGACGTCCCCATCCATTTGCAGCCGAATGCCGCCCTCCCGCATCCAATACGATACGGTCGCACCGTCGAAGCCTCCCCTCCGGGACTGACCGTAAATCGAGTCTGCGCAAATCAGAACCCCGGATGCGTTGAAGGTCTCCCGATGCAGCCACATCTCACCTCGCCTATCCCCTGACCAGATCGCTCGAATGTTCCCGGGAAGGATTTCCCCATCTCGATATAGTACATCCGACTTCAGTCTTATGCGGGAACGGGCAGGAGCGGGCTCAGGGCCGTATACCGGTATCCTGAAACGTTCGCGGAACCACTCAGCATCGCGTTCATGGTTCGGACTCGTGCAGATTACAGCCTGGAATCGACCGTCGGCGTATTTTTTCAGGGCATTCAGAGCCTGTCTGCCTATCGGCTGTATCGGATCAACAAGAACTGCTCCATCGCGTGCGGAGAGCAGATAGGACTGTTGAATGTCGTGATTTCCCCAGGTCGTCCATCGTACAAGTCCGGGCATAGACGATATCCCGACCTCGATGTGAAACCTGGTTCCTGACTTAATAAAGGTATCCACGGTCGCCTCTAATCCGTGCCCGCCAGTTTCTGCAAGGCGGCTGTACTCGCCGGACCCAATACCTCGAATAAATGGAGACCTTGTGCTGCCTGTCGGGTCGTGGCGACCAATTGAGCCCCGGACATTATCCCTCGCAGCAGGAGATCCCTCGTCAGCATGACGGCACCCTTCGACATTTCGACAAGCTCAATGCAAGCACGCTCAGGGCAAGTCCTCAGGAGGACAGCTCATGTACGAGTGTCTCTGAGACACTTCATGGAGATTTGAGGGGCAACATGTCATCCTGAGTGACGTTGAGCGAGATGCTTCGTGGTCCAGGCTCTACCGCTGCATGATCTGAATGAGATTTCCGCAGGTATCGTCAAAAATGGCCATGATGATGTCCTCCCACTCGGTCGGCGCCAACGTAAACTTCACGCCGAGCGCGCTTAGTCGCTCATGCTCTGCGCGGATATCGTCTACGCCGAAGCAGGTCGCAGCAATACCCTGTTCGAATATCCCTTTCTGATATGTCTTCGCTACCGGATTCTCGTTCGGCTCGAGCAGAAGCTCAGTGCCTTCCTGGTCGCCGGGTGAGACGACTGTCAGCCACCTGAATTCTCCAACAGGCACATCGTGCTTTTTGACGAAGCCCAGCGTCTCGGTATAGAACTTCAGAGCCTTGTCCTGATCTTCAACGAAAACGCCATTGAGTATGATTTTCATCGCGAAATTACCCCTTTCATTTGTCAGTTTCAGGTGTGGTAAACGAGATCATTTCTATTGGTTTTCTCAGCGATAATTCTCACGCGGCCATGAATCTCGCAAACGTACATCCTTTCGGATGGCAATAATTGTACCTGAAGTACGACTTGAAACCGATCTTCCGGTACACCGGTTCCCCCAATTTCGACGCCTGCAGGACGGCGGTCCGGTACCCCAGTTGACATGCGTCCTCCATCGGCGAAAGCGTCATCGCGGTCCCGATTCCCCGCCTCCGTTGTTCCGGCAAAACTTCCACTTGATACAGCCCGGCAACGCCCGCATGAGAGAAACATCATCGAAGTCCCGATCGCTTTACCGTCGATCCTCCCCAGATAGAGCCTCACTTCGGGCAAATCCATGAGAACTTTGAACATATCGAATTCGAACAGCGTGAAAAAGGACAACCATTCGCGAAGTCCGGCGTCATCACCCACGCGTTCTATCCTGAGGTCGAGTGGTATTGGACGCTCCTCGCCCAAACCATCCAATCGCATCGCCATTCCCGGCGGATTGTGATCCATCGCTACGAACCCGCTGTTCAGGAGACGGGTCCTCAGATTCTTCGGCGCCGCGCTCGGGCCGAACTTCAGGAGCGGCGGCAGCTTCCTCTGCTCGATACCTTCGCGGATCTCGCGGATTCGGCTTTCGAGGTTTTCTTCCCTGAAACACGGTTCGACCAGATAGTTCGGCCACCACGGCTTGCCAATGACCCCGGTGAAGTCTTCTTCCCGCAGTATCGTCTTTTGCCCCATGGTAGCCGCAAAGAGGAAAAGATCGATGTTGTTCCGCTCAATCGCAGCAATGATAGCAGGATCCGAATCGTCTTCCAGGACAGAAACCATCTACCGGTCCTCAGCGCGTGATTTCGTTGCGGAGTCTCGACACGAGAACCCTGTCAACGTCGTGAAACTCACACAATTCCGAAAGCAAAATCTCAACGTTCTCAACTGAATACGCCAGACCGGGGCGACCCAGTTTCTCGCATGCGTTGAACACGTAGTGACCGGCATCACACTCGCCCCGCCTGGCTCGCTTTACCGCCCAGACGACGTTCCAGAACGCGGACGTGGCGACACACCAGTCCGGAAACGGCAAAGGCCATTTCTGAGAAGTGTCTTGGTCCGACTTGATATTGAGTTCAATCCTCCAGAACAAAGGATATTCATGAAGATTGACCATTATGTTCTGCGCCATCCGGTCGCCCTTCTGTTGCGGATCAAACCGTACGGAGAATGCTCCGAAATGCTTCTTCAGACACGCCGATAAGGAATCGAAAAACCCCTGCGTGAGCTCAACATGGACCCTGGCCTCGAGGTCAACGTCGCTGTAATCATCAACCTTCCCTGAGGCAAATGAACCGCGGAAGTTGACGTTTCCCGGCCCCAGATGCCTCCGAAGGACGTCAAGGACTTCATTTCCGAATTGATGTATGGTCATCGCTGGTATACATCGCTGTCAGGCGCCGCTCCCGATGTTTAGCACGTCTTCACTCTCCCATTCTTCTTCAAAGATCATTAATTCGTCCCAGCGCTCGAGCATTGGCGCGTACGCTTGAAACCAGGATTCATAGTCGTCGGACTCGACAGTTGCGCGCCAGGTGTCGCGATTCTTCCAGTGTTGAAGAGCAAGGTAGGAACGGGTACCTGCAATTTGCAACAATCCCAGGCGGAGACAGCCCGGAAGTTTCTCGTAGTGAGGAATGATCTCCTCTCGGACAAGCCTGAAGAGTTCAGACTCCTCACGCCCGTCTCTGAGGGACCAGCGTTTGAAGGTGATGAATTCAGGCATGTAGGTTCCGGCTTTCTCACGCGACGTCGCGCCGACCAGCATAGGCTTTCATCTCACGATGCGGGTTCCCAAAGCTCGATCGCATTTCCTTCGGGGTCGTGGATGCGGGCGAAGCGGCCGATGCCCTCCATCTCGCTTTCGTGGCTCACCTCAATATCGGCGGACTTCAGTTGTGTGATCATCGCGTCCAAATCGGCCACGCGGAAATTCAGCATGAAAGACTTATCCGCTGCGAAATAGTCCGTGTCATCATCGAAAGGTGAGAAGACCGTGACCCCGGACCCGGTCACCCATGGCGTCATCTCCATGTTCGTCGGAGCAGGATTGATGCCGAGATGATCGTGATACCACTTCGTGAGGCGATCCGGGTCCTTTGCCCGAAAGAAGAATCCGCCGAATCCCTGAACCTTTTGCATGCTGCGCCCCTCCCTGCGCTGAAGTTTTGGGATGCTACTTTACTGACTGCCCTGAAGCACGATACGGTGGCTGAAAGAGAGTTTCCGGATCTTTGGTTGTATGGGCTATGGATGTCGACTGCGTTGGCACTGGAGGAAAACAGAGCTTCTTCTGTCGCTTGAGTTCCGGAAGAATGTGATTCCGCAAGATTGGGTTCAATTGATACCTCCCTGATTCGAGATCGGCCATCGATGCCCAGGCGATCTCAAGCACCTCGTCCCGGTCCGGAACCGGTTCTCCGTCGAATCCGGTGAAGTAAGCCCGGACCCTCACCCTGTATCGTTCCACCGCTTCCGGAGGGTAGCCGATACGCTCGTATTCGCCGAAGAATTCGGGTTCCGTCGGTATAACGTTGAGTTCTTCCATAAGTTCCCGACGTAGTGCATCCAGGTCCGACTCGCCGGGCTCGAGCTTTCCGCCGGGCAGGAGATAGTCGTCAATACCATCGCACTTCACGAGCATGATGCCGTCATGCATGATCAGTATTCCTGAAATTCGGACGACGGTCTTCATTCTTCCCTTTCGTACATCGTCAGTATCGAATACCGGTGAGCCGTCCGGTCTTGCGCGTATTCACTGGCAGGAGATTGCGAAGTCATCTCGTTACTGTCGTTTCAGAAGGAAGATCATCTCAGGCGATTCCGGCCCTATTGGTTTCCGGTCAAACGATCCGAATTCTCCCACGATCCCAAGACCTGCCGCGGAGATAAGCGCTTTGAGATGTGGATAGGTATAGACGCTCATTTTGAAGTTCTCGGCTTCCTCCGATAGTACATGGTCGCCCTCGCAGAGCCGGAAGATAAACCGGCCCGATAACACCAGGTTGACCGGGTCGTACCCGTTCTTCACGAAATACCGCCGGATGGTCCGACCGTTCCCGTCTTCCTCCGGCCACTCTAATTCCAGGTGCTCTTCGCCGTCACCGGAAAGCAGCTTGTCGAAGCGGGGATTGAAGACGTCGAACGCCAGGATTCCACCGTCTTTCAGATGGCGACCGGCGTTTCTCAGGGCGGCAAGTTGATCTTCCGCGGTGTACATATGCTGCATGGGTCTGAACGGAATGACGACCAGAGGAAACTGGTCACCAAAACGGCCTGTACGGAAATCGCCCTGAACGACTCGTACCCGGCGTTGTACTTCTGCGGGTTCTTCTTCGAGCTTTGCCCGCAAGACCGCCAGCATCGAACGGGATGCGTCAACCCCCGTGACATCAAGACCCTTCCGGGCAACCGGTAAAGTGATTCTGCCGGTCCCGCAGCCAAGCTCGAGGACCGGACCGCCATACTCGTTGGCCAGATCCAGATAGAAGTCCCTGTCGACCAGGTCCTCCTTGACATTGTATGCGGCATCGTAATGCTTCGCTGCCAAGCGATAGGAATCTTCAATCATTTTGGATTGCCATTAGTGTCCTGTCCCGAAAATTCCTCACCATTCGACCGCCGATTCATCTCGTCTGGCAAATGGATTGCGTGAAGTCCGGCGTGGACGAATTCGTGATTCGAGATGTACCGACAATTCTCACCGGCGACCCGCAATGTACCTGCGCAGCCTCTCGATCGCAGGAATATCCTCTTCTCTAAGTGGCGCGCCGGCAGGGTGCTTGTGAAAGTTGACCTTTTCGTCCAGTTGGGCCTCAGCGCTGAGGATCGGGCAGGATAAGTCACCCAGCCGTCCCTCCGGCGCACAAAAGGCGCTATGCGGATAGGGCCAATCGGTCCAACGGCCGGATGTAACCACATCCCCGGACAAAGTCTTCTCGAGCAGCCCAAAACTGACATACTGATCGCGTTTGTAAAACCCGATGTGTTCTTCAGGATGCCGGACTTGCTGGCGGGAATACCCCAGGGATCCGAGACGAACGGTCACATCCGGCGCATCTGACTTCCATATTGCCCAATCGACGTCGCCGTGTACGCGCGTGATTTCCCCCAGCAGAAAATCCAACGCCCAACCCCCGCCCAACCAGTGCGGGATGGAACGCGCTGTCAATGCTTCATGAATTTCCCGGATCAGTCCAAGCTGGACAGGATTCGGATCTTCCGTACTCCCGCGCGTTATATTCTCAGACATGGTTTCAATTCCAACGATGTTTCCCGCTGTGATCCAGTTATCTACCCCGGCTCATCGTGGCCGATCCTCGCTATGATCGACCGCAAATTCGGTTCCGAAAACCGTTCTGACTTCAACACTTTGCCGCAACTCCTGAATATGGTCTTACCCTGCTCATCCAGCTTGCTCATGTTGCTCCGGTGGACCTCATCGAAAAGCGATTCGGCAATATCATGCAGCCCATGAGCGATAAATGTACCAATAAGCACGTAAAGCATGTCGGTAAGGGCGTCCGCGATCTCGACGATGCCATTGTCACGCACGGCCGCTCGATATTCCTCTAACTCCTCCATTAACATTCGGATACGCCATTCGCTTGTGTCCGAAGGCAGTTCTGCAACAGGTGTTCGCTCCAGGTGACACTGGAACACCTCATGAAAATGCCTCACGCAATCGAGTTGATCCTTCATCTGACATCTCCTGATAACCCCGCCCGATACCTTTGCTGGCAGACTAACGGTCTTCAATCGTCATTATCGCGGCGATGTTTCCATAGATTCGCGCGTATTTACGTCTCCTCGCCTTGCCTGGTCTGGCCTGACTATGCCGATCTTGCAGTGGTCGCTCTAGGCCGATCCCGTTTTGGCCGCTTATGGGCGGTCATTGACATTGTAGGGGCGTCCGTTGTGGGCGCCCGGCGTTTCACGATCCGCAGAGCCAGCTATCCCTGCCGTACTCGAAGGCCTCGAAGTCGTTTCGATAGACTTCATAGGTCAGAGCCGCCAACTGGGGATTGTACACCTCGTCCAGTGGTACATGGGCCGATACGTTCCGCCTTTCCGAGACAAGCGCGACCGTTTCAACCGGAGCGCCGAGCCGTGCCAGTACAGTCTTGAAATCGGCGGCGAAATTCTCGAAGCGGCCGATGAAATCATATTCGATCAAGTCCTGCCTGAGAATCCTAGTCTGAGCATTGAAGTGTCCGTCGAAGATGGCGTCCGGCTTGAGCTCGTATCGCACCTTCCCTCCGCAGTCTGACAGGAAATGAACTAAGTCCACAAACGTCACCATGTTGGCACTACCTTGATCATCGTCAGGGCAGCTGAATCTTCCCCGAATTGCATCCTGTAACCATGAATATTGGGTATCCCGCGTGTTCCCGATCTTTGACTTGTAAGCCGAGAGCAACCGATGATACGGATTGCGGACAAAGCAGAATCTCACCCATTCCGGCGAGGTCAGCATCTCGATGATCTCTTCAGTGCTGTATTTCCCGACAAACAACCCGACGTCGAGACCGTGAATGTCGTTCGGTTCCGCCGGCGCCGGGTTTCCAGCCAGATGGTATAGCGTCACCTTTACCGTAGTACAGGCAACCTTTGGAATTGTCATGCACAGGCATTTGTACTCTGGCACGACCCATCCATGGTACGAGAAGGTCTGGTGAGCATCATCCTGCCGCGCAGCCCCGATGAGTGATTCCAGTTGTTTCACCTCGTCCATTACTGCCTCTGGGCGGGGCTCTTCAAGCAGTATCAAGAGGGTCAGACTAAACCAAAGTCTGGAAAGAAAAGCTTCCGCGCCCCGAATTGCGACCCGTGATTCGGGTTGTTGAATTCCAATGCACGATAGTGCTACAACGCAAGACAGGAAGTTCAATCTTCCAACATTCGATCAGGTGCTGCCCTGCGAACCCATTCGACTTCGCCAAGGACGAATGTTTCTACCTCCCGACAGTAACGCTTGACGTCCCCCGGACAATCTGACTCTTGATTGAGGTACAATCTGATCGGGGTCAACATTTCCAGAATCGAGTCACTACCAGGCAGGTTCGAAAACGCCGGAAGGACGTTACGTTTACCAAGAACATACTCGCCAGTTCGGTCCCAAACCAAGATTCGAAGCCAGTAGATGATGTTGTTGACGCGTGCGTCGGCGACGTCGATTGGGGCCGGAAAGTTGCGTTTCCAGGCCCCGAGAAGGTCTGGCACAAGATCAGCCAGGGACCGCCTCATATCGTCCTCCGAAGGATCCGGAATCGCCGACAGGTCCAGATGCCCCAGAATCACCCGTCCTTGCTGCTTGAGTTGAAGAATCTCGTAGACCATATCGTGGAGTCTGCCGAATGGAGGGCTGAGGTCGGATTCATGAATGCCATATCCTCCGAATCCCTTTGAGAATCCGTACTTCACCCAATATCGCCTGGCCATCTCCTTGATTTCAGACAGAAGGCCTTCCGGGCAAGCGTCCCTTGCAACCACGACCAAATCAATATCACTTCTGCCCGGGACGTAGGAACCTGCAGGCAGCGATCCCACGGCCACAACCGCCGTCAGGTGAGCGCCCAAGACCTCACGGCTCTCTGCAGCGAAAGTGTCTGCGATTTCCCACGCTCGGTCTTCGGCAATTACAGGTGCTGACATAGCTACGACGCTCCGAGGCAGCTATATGATGCGCGGTTTCACCCAATGGTTCGCTGGCGCACGGTGTCGTTCGCCTGCCATGAACCTTGACACCAGGATTCACTGAAGATGCAAATGCGACGGAGCCACGACCCAGCGTAATTCCCATTACCGAAATTCCCGAATAGCGAAGGTGGCTCCTGGTTCGCGAGTCCCAAGCTGTACCACTGAGCCTTCACCCGGATCCTGCCAAAAAACTGTCGACCGGTGGTGAGGGCATGCCCAAGGTCAAGCGCAGCCGCTCTGCCAGCGTACACCTTCTGCCGTTGGAACGGACGTGCGTTCGATGAACTCGTATACAGAAGCAGCGCCTTCCAACGCCAGCTCCGACACCTCTGGTCGCTGTTCCATATTTACTCTCCATCCCAGTCTCGTGCCGCTCAGTTCCCGCACAGTAGATCTCGAATCCGTTCTCAGGCAGGTGTCTTGGGTGATCGCGGTCTTTCCTCGGTCAAGTTGGGCCGGAGGAGGTTTTCACGAGGCCCTTGTGAATCGTGTCGAGGGACGCGCCCTTAGTCCTCTATCGGCCTCAGATATTCTTCTGAGAGTAGCTGGCTGATTCTGATCTTGCCTGTGTCGTCGATGATTTGAAGATAGACTTCCCGGTTGCCTTTCTCTCCAACAAACCTCAAAAGCCCGAAGTTGTAGTCTCTGACGTATGGCGCCGCCGATTGAGGACCTCCGCCCCGAAGGGCTCCTCCACCGGGCGTGGGATCCGGGTTGCGTCGTCGGACGGCCAGATTTGAACTCATGAGTTCATAGAGTGGATAGTCAAACCCCGGTCGGTCCAGGCGATGGAGTACACCCGAGTGCCAATCCCCGGCGAGAAAGAAGACGCCGGTGATATCTTCCTCAAAGAGCCACGCGAAGAACCGATCGCGTTCGTCGCCGAAATTCGACCATGTCTCTCCGGTTTCATCAACAACCGCCGTACCGCCGGAAGCGATCACCTTGAAGGTGGCCGTGCTGCTCTTCAGTTTGGCCTTGAGCCATTCGAGTTGGCCCTCACCAAACATCGTGGATCTGTCCTCCGCTTCGTTTGGGTCCCTGTGAGAGCGGTTGTCGAGCATGAAGAACTCTACGTCGGCTATCCGGAACCTGTGGAAGACGCCGGGCGCACCCGAGGACTCGGGGTATGGGTTCGGCCAGTAACGGCGAAACGTCTCGATTGCGAGATCCCGCCACCTGAATGTCCGGTCGGAATTGTTCGGTCCGAAGTCGTGGTCGTCCCAGATGCCGTAGCTGGGTGTGGTGGCGACGATGTCTCTGAGCCCGGGGACCTGCCTGAATCTCCGATGGTAGAGGGACATGATCTCTCTGACGCTGCCTTCGGGGAGATCAAATCCTTCCGCCTTCCCCGGCATGTAATTGTTGTCGCCGATAAACAGAAAGGCGGCCGGGCGGAACCTCGCAACCTGTGACCAGATCGATTGAACAGGCACTCTCGCGGGCAGATTGCACGATCCGAAGGCGACTGTGAATTCAGTGATTCGTTCGGGTTCTGTTTCCAAGATCGATTCGGGCGGCATAAGTGGAAACACCTGGACGGTCAGGGGACGTACTATCTTGCCGTCGACGTAGACATCGTAATAGACCAGCCGCCCCGGTGGCAGACCGGAAAGTTCGATGGCGCACGTATATGGCGTCGTTGATTCCGTTCTTGCTTCGGCTGAGCCCCTGGACATCGGCTCTTTAAAGGTCCGGTGAAACATGACCCGGGGCTCAACCCAGTAGTCAATTCGAACCGTCGCGGCGGCGTCCGTTTCAACCCAGATCGTTGCCGACGTCGTTGTGGTATGGCCGATCAGCGGACCTGCGATGAGACTTGCGGCTTGCGCCGGGACCGAAGTGGTCTGACACACAACCGCAAGGAAGAGGACTGCTCTGAGTTGCAGGGTCATTCGTGTCTCCTGTTTGGTGTGGATTCCGCGAGACAACTACCAGAGCTGCTTGTCGGGTGTCAGTTCGCCAGACCGCGAACGCTGCTCCTCGCCCTGTAGGGGCGTCCCTTGTCGGCGCCCGCCGTTTCGCTTCGTCCATTACTGCCTCTGACCGTACTTTCTTAATGGACCGCCTCCGGACCAATTGCGAACGGCGTGTCAATTCGACTTATCGTCGCTACTCGTGTCCGGCAAGCAGCCTCTCTCTCAGTCTGACTGCCGTCCGGTACGCATCATCGAGAAACTCAGCGGGTGGTTGCGCGGGGTCTTGGGGGACCGCCTCAATCATTATCGGGCCCGGGTGCGACGAGGGATACGCACTGGATACAGCATCCCAATTTACGATTCCCTTCATCGGCAGCCAGTGAACGTCAGCCCGACCGTCAGTGTCCGAAAAGTGCGTCGTGAAGAGACGATGCGCCCACTTGTCCAAGCACAACGCCGGGCGTATCGGAATACAGGGTGTCGTGCGAACTGTCGTAGCACAAGCCCAGGCTCTCAAGAGGAAGCTCATTCAGAATGAAGTCCACACGACCGGTAACCCTTGTATTCTCGAGCGCCAACCTGATCCCGCTTCTTGCCGCCTCCTCTCCCAGTCTTCGAAAGATCTCCAGGCCTTCCGTGCGAGACGGAGGCGGTGTTGGCCCCTTCGTGACGTGCAGCACGATGCAGGAAATGGAATGCCGGCAGCAGTACTCGATCAGCTCAAGGTTCTCATCGACCACAACATCGCGTTCGGCGGGGCTGTCGGACCAGAACGCATTCGCATTGTCGTATGACGCATGGACGTGATCAATGGCGAGTCCGGCATCTGCAGTCATTGCGGGCATTTCGTGAGCACGACCGGATTCAACCATCGGTTCCTGATTTCCCATCCACAGAAACGTGTGACTGAAACCACTCTTCCTGATCAACCTCAGGCGATCAGAGAGAGGCAGTTCGTAGCCGAACCAGGAGAATGTACCGAGAGGCGGCGCCGTTTCAGACGAAGTCATGGGTTGCTCTTCCCGACCTCAAGCGGCGGCAGTCCGCGCGGTCTGCCGGAACAAACAGGCCGACATGACCCATAAAGCGATGAAGAGCCCGTTCAGGAGCAAGAGATCCAGCGAACCGCTGGCTGGAGAGCCCAACTCTCCGATTATCGCCACCAGGGTCACGAGCGCCTGAGCGATCGCCGTGGCGAACAGCGCGAATGACATGCCGCGCGGCTGGAATCGCGCGACGACGGCGCCGATGACTCCAATGCCGAGCACGCCGATATACATCAGGTTCGCGTCGTTGTTCTCCGATCCGATCACGCCGACCGCGCCGTTCACCCAGAGGAGTATCAACGCTGTCGCAAGCGCGACTCCGACTGCAGATCGGTAGGGATTACTCATCTTCATTGCTGCTCCTTTCGTCCCGGCGTGGTTGTTTGGACATCATTGACAGGCACGAGCGTCCCCTGTGTGCGCCCGGCCTCCGCTCGGCAATCCGCTGATTTCTCTAGCCGAGCGGCCTTCCCCACGAAACCCGCGTCTGGAGAATAAAGCTCAGCATCCCGGCTTCATCCGCGTAGTCGCGGAGGATGCTCGTCAATTCGGCATCGAAGACCGCCGCGTTTTTCCTGCCCATGTGTTCGACTGACATACTTTCGCGCGAATGAAACGAACCGACGTAGTCCCGTATCGATTGCGAAAAATGAACGGGTTCAGTCTGTTTGTCTCCGAACGGGAGAAGGTGTCCCCGCTGTTTGAGTTCCTGAATCAGGTCGACGTCCTCATAGTGCGGGTTCGTCGAAAACTCTCGAATCAACACAAGCTCTGCATCCCGCCAGGGCGGCTCGACGGGCCTGTCGCCGTCCACAATGACAACGTACCCACAATCCGGCAACGCTTGCCTGAATCTCGGAAAGACCTTGCTCCACTCCATCCAATGAATACTGGCGCCCGCTGTCACCAGGGAATACGGGGGGTTCAGATCCACGTCCTCCGTCCGGCCACAGATCCATCTGAGACGCGGATGATCCCCGTTGTTCAGTGACTGTCCGACGCGAATCATCTCGTACGAAAAGTCAACTGCATCCACACCATCCACGTATTCGACGAGGTTCCGCGCGATCTTACCCGTCCCGCATCCGACGTCCAGGATCCTGCCCGGCGACGCACCAAGCAACTCTCTCATTATTTCATACGCCTCGTCCGGATATGGCGGACGAAGCTCGTAGGCATCCGCAAGGCTTCTATGCTTGAACCGGGACGCGTATTCATCCCAGTATTGCCGCGGCCTGGCGGAGATGTCTTTGGCCATTTAAATCGACCTCCCAACGGCTGCTGACTTTTTGACACGGCTTGCGTAACGGAAAGCGCCGCAATATATGCAACGTACCGCCGTCGAAATTCAGACCCTCTTCGTGATTGAAGCTACCGCCGAGGGCAGGTCTTCCAGGTTGGTAATCGTCTCGTCCGGGACTTCATCCGGTTCCCGTGGTTCCAGCGCGGCATATCTCCCCTGCCGGAACCAGATGGTCCGGATGCCAAGCCTTTTTGCCGGAATGATATCGTTGTCGAGGCGATCACCGATCATGATCGCCTGCGAAGGCGAAAATCCGCCCATGTCGAGTATCGTGTGAAAGAAACGCTCATCGGGCTTTTTGATCCCAATACTACCCGACACCTCCCTGTGTTGAAACCAGCGGAGTACGCCAAGATCGTCGAGGACGTTTGTGATACTCGCCGGCGCGTTGCCGGCCAGCGCGAGCGTGTATTTCTCAGCCAACTGCTCCAGTATCACAGCGGCTCCGGAATAAAGGCGATACCCGAGAGACCGAATCTCCGGATAGTGAGATCGCACCTGCTCTGTAATCTCATCGAAGAGGGACGCGTCAGATCCGGCAAAGTGCCGGGTGATGGCGTGCATGGGACTCGGAACGAACTGCGATATCTTGTCACTGTCCAGAAGCCGGTACTCTTCAACGGACATTTCGAATCCGAATCTGGCAAGTGTGGTTCGATGCACTTCCATCAGGGCATCCTGCTGACCTTCGGCATCGAGAATGGTCTCCCCGACGTCGAACAACAATACATTAATCATCTCAATCTCACACGGATCGCGAACTCACTTTTCAAAGCATTTCTGTCGTCTCTCTCAATATCCGAAGCAGCCTTCGCATTTCGGACTCGTACGATCCACCTTCGTTTCCGATGGGCTTTCGCGCAGTCATCGTCCAGATGAGTTCCTGCAGGGTGTAAAGGATGTGTATGGCCTCCCACGACGGTCCGTCAAGTCCCAGTGCGTGAAGGTACTCCCGCCAGATTACCTCTCTAAACGTGCCGAATCTATCCCGGTAACGCCAGATCTCAGCGCCCCATTCTCCGAAGTTGAACTCAAGGGCGGGATTCCCGAAACCTGCGTTTCCCCAGTCCAGGATCCCGGTTACTTCCAGGTCCCGTTCGGAACGGACGAGAATCTGGTCTTCGTGGATATCGCCATGAAGCAGCACGTCGTCCATCCCCGCCAATTCTGACAACGCCCTCTGCCACTGGTCTATCGTCGAGGCGGAGTTCAGGTCACCGAAATCCTCCGTGCCGCCTCCTGCAGCCAATTCGCGGACCGATGAAGCGATTAAATCCGGTGCTTCGCCCGGCAAACCCGAACGCAGCGCCCCATACAGCCATCGATACGAGTCGCCATGATCGCCGTCCATATCCTGAGACAGTGGTTTCAGGAAATCAGTTTTATGACCCAAATCAAGGTTGTGCCAGATCGCCGTGAGCCGTCCGATCGTGCGAAGCAATTCCTCATAGTCGCTTGCGCCTAACCTGTGTTCGATGTTTCCGAGCAGGATCCCGTGCAGCCGCGTGACAACGCCGAACCGGTACGGGCTCAATTCGCGGTTCTCGACCGCCCTTACGTGCCTGGGCACGGGCAATTGATCCAGTTCGCTGAAGAGCCTGTATAGTTCCAACTCGACATTCAGAGAACACTGGTATTTTGGATGTCTTGGAAACAGAAAGACATGATCCGGAGACTTGATGATGTGCTTGGACCATCCGGTGAAGTCGGGTTCGAGCTCTCCAGGCGTCAGCCCGAACTCGTCACAGAAACGTTCAAGTTGAGGCCCAATCAGGATGGCTTCAAGAACTGCAGAGTCTTCCGGCGGCGAGTTATCCGGATCCGCGTGCTCTAACGACATTCGGCTGCTCGGGAAGCGGGTGTGAAGGTGGGATGGACATTGCAGGCGTGCATTATCGGTTTCCCGGGGCGTGATCTCCCGCGCTTTCAGACTTCGCCAGACTGGCGCAGACCAGTTCCTCGTCGTTTCGGGCGAACACGTGTTTATAGGCGAAAGCGGGATGCGACCACGTGACGCCGCCTCTGCGATTCAACTGGTCTCGCGTGGGTTCGATGAGTTTCGCGCGGCTGATGATGTTCAGCCCGTCCGGCGAGAGCGTGGTGATCAACAGTTCTCCCCGTTCATTGAACATCCAGACCCTGTCTCCGTTCCTGATAAAATGGATGTTGCTCCAACGGGCTTTGGGTACCGCCGTGAGGTCTTCCCAGATGCGATCGCCGTTGCGGGCGTCGAGACAGCGGAGTTCCCCGTAGCTGTCCACGCCGTAAATGAATTCGCCAATGCGGACCGGGGTCGACATCGTCGAATGGAGCGCGTCCGTGTTTCTTTCGCTCTCTCCCCTGCGGTGCCAGCCGGGTTTCATCGATGGTTCGTCCGGATTCAAAATCAGCAGCAGCGAGCCGTCAAAGAAGTCAGTAAAAAACAACTCGTTCCGATAAAGGACCGGACTTGCGATTCCGATCTCCATGCGATTTGGCGGAAACGGATGGCGCCAATATACGCCGCCGGTCTGCGGATTGAGACCGGCGATGCTCTCAGCCGTCCGAACGACCAGAACGCGCGCCGTGCCCTGCGTAATCACAATTGGGGCGGAATAAGATGCCTTATCGCCAAGGGCTTTCCATCTCTCTGCTCCCGTTTCCCGGTCGAACGCGACAATGCATGCATCGGGCGTGCCGCCGATCTGTACGATCAGGTTCGATCCTTCGACGATAGGCGCGCTGGCGATGCCCCACGTCGGCATCGCGATATTGTATTCCGCGTTCAATTCTCTTTTCCACTTCAATTCGCCCGTGACCGCATCGAAACAGTGGAGATGACCCATCGCCCCGAGGGCGTAGGCCAGACCCTTATGCACGGTAACCGTCGCCCGGGGGCCGGCAACGTAGTCAATTCTGTACTCGCAGTCGTACGTGTAGGACCATAGCAGTTCTCCCGTTTCCCACGCGAAACAACGGACCCGTTCAACCTGTTTCGGTTTCGCCAGCCGGTCGGTAACGTAGACACGTCCATCGGCGACGCTCGGGCCGCTGTAGCCGCTGCCGATGGGCACCCGCCAGCGGATCGGGACCCCCGGCCCGTCGAACGCCTCCAATATTCCGGTTTCACGCCATACACCGTCCCGGTTCGGCCCTCGCCACTGCGGCCACTCGTCGGCAATCACCGAGGAAATGGGGATCAGCGCAGCAATCAACGTCTGCGCGATTGTCAATTGGATTCGAAGCATGCCTGTTCCTCTCCTTTCTCAACTCTCACGTATGTTTGCTTAGATTGACGAATGTCCGTGCCATTTTTGTCCGTATACCGCGTGACATATCCAGGTTGCCGGATCAACCGCGTTAAATTTGCGTAATCTGCGAATCTTGCCACACCATCACCCGCAGGATTTTCTGCAATTTCGGATCTTTACGCAGAACTGATCCGGTTTCACGAAGCAAATCAGAGTGTTCCGACAGATCGAGGCGTTAAACGTTGTTCATTATCTCAATGTTATCAGAAGTCCTTTAGCATCAGGAAGACCGGTAAGCGGCTAAACCCGTGCCTTTCCCAAAATCCTGCACTCTCCTCGGTTACAGTAACACTTAGTCCAGGAGCGCCACGGCGCCGTAGTTCGGTTTGAGCAGCTGAAAGCAGATCTGAACCGACTCCCTTGCCACGAAATTCAGGATGTATCGAAAGAAGGTGTACCATAGCTCTTGAGCCGTCATATACGGCGCGCAACAATCCCGTCGGTCGACCTGCTTCCTCGGCTACCAGGAACAGCGTTATGTCGTGTTGAGCGAATCTCTCCATAGCGTCTGGTCCTTCAACATCTGCCCTGGAATATTGGCCATTCAGTCGAAGAATCTCCACAAGGCATTCAGCATCTGATAACTTGAACTCCCGAATGCGCATTGTTGCCTCCTACGTTCATCAATTGCGCCCAATCAATTGCAAATAATCATCCCTAACCCGGCCGCGCAGTCTACACCCAAAACCTCACCAAGGCAAAAGTAGTTTTCGCGAGATTCGTCGGGTAGTGATGATTCCAAACGTACGTCGTCTCAATGCTCTGAATCATCCCTATTGGCGATTTCGATTCCTCCCTTAGCCGCGGAGATGAAATGTACTGCCATTCGTCGATGAGTTGCTTCGAAAAGCGGTAATTACATGGTCAATGCCGGCGTCTGGTATAGCTCAATGAAAGTCAATAGGCCGATGCACTAAATCTGGCTGGTAAACCTCGACCGGTGTCCCTTTCGTAGGCAATTACCTGAGCTCGTCGAAGTGTTGCGAAGTACGTAGAACCATGTTTTCGGGTTGCCCATTTTGACAACGGGGCGTTTCCGTTTGGTGCAATTCCTGTCGTCACTCGACGGCCTGCTTCTTGAAAACCAGAAGAATGTGGCTGCTTGCGCCCATGAGCGAACGGTCCCGGTCCGTTCGGTCGACCATCTCGAGCATGATCGCGCGTTCTCGCGGGTCTGCCCACATCTCGTCGAAATTCTGCCACATCCAGGCAATTCCCTCCACGGCGCGATGAGGTCCACGACCTGTAGATGCGCCTCCTCGGCTTCCCGTTCGATCTCATCGGGATGGTGGAAATACGCGTCGGTAAAGTACCTCGTATTGTCCCTGTTGGGTCTGTGGACGCCCGTTTCCAGGTCCTGCTTCACAATATCCAGGAATTCCGGGTCTACGTAGAGTCGTTGCGTGAAACCATCCAGCATCGACGCAAACCGTGAGATGTATGCCACGTACCCGACGCCGTCGGGTGACAGCCAATCGGCGGCTTTCCGCAGGACCTGCCTGCGTTCCTTTGCGCTGGTGAGATGATACAGCGGTCCCAGGAGCAACACGACGTCGTGCTGTCCGGATCCAAGTTCGATCGACCGTACATCGGCGACCTCGATCCGGGCGAGAGGTCTTCGCGCGGTCCTGTTAATCGACACAGCCTCATCAATGTGTTTGGGGACCAGATCGAACAGGGAGACCCGATGTCCCTTCCCGGCAAGCCAGAACGCGTAGGGACCGGAACCTCCGCCGACGTCGGCGATCGACAGTCCGGTTTCGTACGGCAGAAACTGTTCGATGATCCGCTTCGTGCGGACGAATTCCAGTTCGCCCCGGCCGCTCAGGAGGCGTTGGCTTTCGCTCTTTTTCCCGTAATGTGCCGCTATTCGATCCATTCAGCGCTTTCGTGATAGCGGTGCCGCTGTATATACGAAATCAGCTTTAACTAGCGCGTCTACTTCGCCGTGGTCGTGTCGTGGCCGGCCAGTTCATCCAGCAGCTCTGCTGCCGTCTGCTGGTTGCCCTCGATGAAAACAGCCGCCATCGCGCCCCGGCCATGGATCGTGTGCAGCAGGTTGTCGATCTCGATCATCTGCGCCTGAGGGGTCTTCGCGGTTTTCCACTGCGATACAAACGCACGAATCCCGGCTGTATTCCCGGTGCGTATGTTTGCATCACTATGTTCTCGCCGCCACGTGTGCCAGGTGAACGTGTGGCCGCACTGGCCGCATTCCAGTTGTTCGTCCTTCGTTCTCAGCATCCTGGCAAACGCGCGCCATGGGCGTTCGTACCCGCAATGAGCGCACTTGAATGAACCTTCGCAACGAGCGCCCGGTCTGCCGCACCTGGGACACGTCAACTCACTTGATTCGCCTTCAGGAACCGCCGCAACCGGCTTCGGTCTTTCTCGTTTCGGTCGCCGGATGATATCTCCGCAATGCGGGCATGGAAGTCTGGTCTGCCGCTTGGGCGATTTGCTGTATACGTTCCATTGCCACTTTCGGCTACATCGAGAACACGACAGCGTGTTTGTGGAATAGTGCCACTGCAAACTGTCCCAGCAGCGGAGGCACCTTGGCTTCTTCGTCAGCGGACTCGCGCATTCCGGCCACGAAGTGGTTCGGCCGCAGGACGGACAAGGAAAACACCGGGTGCGGGCCTCCTCGGCTTCTCTGGTCTGAAGCTGCCGGTCACGTATTGAGCGATGGACAATGGACCGACACTTGTCGCAGGTGACTTCTCCACGGAGGGCGCGATGAAACGCCAGCACATCCTGCGCGCGGGCGAAGAGGCCCCATCCGACCTCAAGAAGAAGCTCATCGTCGCAGATACCCTGCCGGTCCAGCATATACAATCGGCGAATACGCCACGGTTTAACTCGAGACGAGGTCATGTCCGTTTACGTCTTTCTCAGCCACCTTGAACCTGCGTATTGGCGTAGAAGTTGACGATGTTGCGATCCGGATCGCGAAACCAGACGGACCGGCGACCCCATGGTTGGGTCGTGGGCGGTTTGACGACCTCGACATCCATCGCCGTTAGACGTTCAAATTCCCGGTCGACGTCTTCTACTTCGAACTCGATGGTATACCTGCCGTTTCCTGACCCCTCCAGGCATCCGGGCGCAGCATTCTCCGTGCGTTTCGATGAGTAGATAGACAAAACCGCTCCCTCCGTCGGAATAATCTCGAAGATGTTCGCGTCTTCAGGTGGGAGTTGTAGAATCCTCCTGTAGAAGGCGCATAATCGAGGCACATTGTCTGTTACGATGCAGATGCCGTTGAATCGCACTGCGAACCTCCATTATTCTACACACATCAGGGGCGTGGCGCGGACGTGCCCGCAACCAGACAGGAAGCCTTGATCGCTCACGCCTCGATCGCTGGTCCCCAATCCGGAGCGAAGTCGTTAGCACGACTGTTGGACAGGTTGATCAGGTTCCCGCCGTCGAAATCGATTCGATAAATCTGCTGGCGGCCGTCTTCTTTGGCTGTGAAGACCATCTGATGGCCGTCCGGAGACCACGAGACCTCGCCAACACCCCCTTCAAGTTTGGTGAGGCGTCTGGGATCGGACCCGTCCGCTTTCATCACGTATATCTGCGTGTCGCCGTCTCGGTCCGATTTGAAGGCAATCCACCTGCCGTCCGGCGACCATGCAGGATCGTCGTCGTCCCCGTGCGAAACGTGCAGCCTTCGCTGGCGGCTGCCGTCGGGGTTCATCACATATATCTGCGACTTTCCATCGCGGTCCGAGGTAAACGCAATCTGAGCGCCGTCGGGAGACCAGGTCGACTCGAGTTCCCGCGCCGGATGATTGGTCAGATTTCGCTGGTTGGAGCCGTCGCGGTTCATCGCGAAGATTTCGACGTTGTCGTCGCGATCGGTGGTAAAGATGAGCGTCTGCCCATCCGGCGACCAATGCGGACGAAGATCCGGAGCCGAATTATGAGTCAGTCGTATGGATCGACCCCCATCGACATCGATCAGGTAAATCTCCCCCTTACCGTGACGCCGGTCGCAATACGCAATACACTTTCCGTCGGGCGACCATCGCGGATGATCTTCCTCCCACCCGTCGGTACAGGTAATATTCGTCTGATCGCTTCCGTCCGGGTTCATAACGAAGAGATCGAACGTCCCATCCCGATCGCTGACGAACGTAATCTTTGAAGCTTCCACAGATGTACTCTTTCAGAGGATCAGTGTGACATTGCAGCGCGGATAACGTCCGGATCGGCCCGGTGACTCGACCGGCGAGAAGTCGGCGGAAAGCGTTACGTGCCGCCGGGCAGATCTCCCGTAATGAATGGAACCTATACTTGACGTTTCCTCAGCACGAGAAGCTCGTCTTCCATCGAAGCTTCAAGCGTAAAATTGAAACGGTTGACATCCACGCACATTTCGACGTCTCGTGGATTGATGCCCGGGTAGCCCTCTGCCGCTGCCTGACGGATATCGACCGCCGCTTTGGACTCTGAAGCCCGCTGGATATACGGGGCATGATCGGTATCGGGATTTCGAACGAGAGCATCGACGTATTCCGCGCACGCGAGATCCTCTTCAGCCGTTCCGTCCTCGCCCGTCACCACGTAGGTCAACTCATCGGGCGCCAGGCCGCGCAATCTCCGGGCGACGGCCGATGCGCAGACGAAGCCCGTGCAGATCAGTGGCCTGCAGTGGCGGACGGCAACGGCGCCGATCGTTCCTGCGGTTGTCCGCTGCACGATGGTCTTGCCGCGAATATCCGCTTCCTGAATGTCCGCGGGCGAATTGTACAGATCGAAGCCCTCTGCCGGCGCGCCGTCCTTCAATGCCAGAGATCCTGGAAATCGCGACTTGAGCTCCAGGGCTACATCAAGGTCGTCAACCAGAATCATACGCGCGGCGCCCAGATGCAAAGCCCAGGCGGCGACGGTATACGCCCGCATCACGTCGATGACAACCGCGGCGCCCGAAACAGATTCACACTCGCCAATGCCTATAAACCTTGCCATGAATTATCCCCTCAAGAAACGCGTTCCGGATATGGATTTTCGGGAAGTCTGACGCCTCCGACCCAGACGACGTGGTGTGTGGTCTCGATCTCACCGGATGATGTCGTGTTGCGTTCAGCGAACAGCTTCAGGCGAGGGTCATCACAACACGGAAGGGTTCCTCCGGCCCATGCCCAGATGGAACACTGGAACTGGAGCCATTCGTAGACATCCGGATAGATTCTCTTTTCGACGACGTCGGCTGCAAGACGAATCCCTACACCGCTCCTCTCCATAGAGACCCGCATCTGGTCCTGAACCGTTATCGTCTGGGACAGCCGCGTACGATCGCCAAAGACTTCGCGCACTTCCTGATGGTGCAGTTCGCCGATCAGTTCGCAAAAGATAAGGCCGCCAGGTTTCAGAACCCGAAGAGCCGCCTGTACACCGGAGCTGTCGTATCCGATAGGCGAACGTTCGGAATAGACGAAGTCGAACGACTCAGGCTCCAGGGCGTTACCTTCCGCAAGAAAATCGAGAAGTCTGAACTCCACATTCCGGACTTGCCTCGTCTCACGTTCTTTTTCAGCCAATTCGATGTGTGTGTGGTCATTGTCGACGCCGAGCGCCGAGCCAATGCGATTGGCATTCTGCAGAAGTGTCCCGCCACTCCCGCAACCGATATCCAGCACCCGCATCTCGGGGTGAAACTGCGAAGCAATTATCTCCCGTGCCCGAGGGGCGATATTTCCGTCGGTGCGGTACTTCGCTGGCGTTGACCCATAGTACGAATGTTCCTGATTCAGGATGGACTTCAGGCGTTCCTGGTCAATTTCCACAAATCGGATCTCCAATCGTTCGGCGCTCAACTGACGCGGGGGCACGGTCTAAGGCGCGGCCGCACGCCACACGAGAATGACCTGATCAGGACAGCTCGTTTCTAACGGCGAAGAAGAATGGATGCACTTCTGTCTGCCCCTCAACGTCCGCAAGCCCGGCTACCGCAAACCCTTCCCGTTTAACTTCAAATCCGGTTTCAGTGAGAATCTTCCTGTACGTCCCGGGCCCAAAGTTGCTCCAGTACATGGTCTCGCCGAAGAAGTCATCCTCAGTGTATCCGGGCCCGTCATCTTTCGGTGCAACCGTAAACAGAAGGAGTCCGCCCGGCCTGAGCCATCGCGCGAACCGCCGAAAGAGTTCCCGATGCTCCTGTCTCGGAATATGGAAGATCGCGTAGTAGCTAACAATTGCATCGAAGCAGGCCTCGAGGAATCCGGTCTCCGTTATATCGGCGCGGATGAACGTGGCTGAAGGGACGTTTTCCCTCGCCATACCGATCATGCTCGATGAGATGTCGACCCCGGTAACTTCAAATTTATTAGAAAGTTGCTTCACCACCGGGATACCGGCCCCACAGCCGACGTCAAGGACTCTTGAGCCCGGCGCCAGGCGTTCTTCGATAAGGTTGAGTTCCGCACCGGCCGCGGGACTTCGCTGGTTCGCATAGTCCATCGCGCATCGGTCGTAGGCCGCCCTGACAAACGCTCGATAATCGGCCTCCGGATCGTTTGCAATCCTGAACGACATCACACCTGCCCAAAAACGGGTTTGATTAACTGCGAAAAGACGAGAATACGAAACGGCGAAAAACGAAAAGGCGAAACTACGAATTACACGAATAAACGCGAATGACACCAGAAAACGAAACGGCGAATAGACAAGAAACCAGAAAAAAGGCTGAAAGACAAAATCATAACTACGAATGGCGCGAATTTACACGAAATAGACGGTGGTGATAGTCGTCCGCAGCCATTGCCGCAACGCGTCGGTCCTGCCTTCGCGAAGACTGTCATCCAGAGGACTTGCCCTGAGCGTGCTTGCATTGAGCTTGTCGAAATGTCGAAGGGGCCACCAGGCCGACGAAGGATCTACTGCAGCATCGGATCATCCACGTGGGATTTTCACGTGTCGATACCTGAGAGGCAGCACGTCCGCCTGCAGCGCGGAACGGAAGCGGCGAGAGATTTTTCGGCTCCTCTCAGAAAGACATGCGTTGCAACAAACACCGGCTGATGACCACCCGGTTTTCGTTATCCGGGTCGGACACGTACAAAATCGCCAATTGAAGCCGCTTTTTGAGCCTTATCTCTGAAAATCCAAAGGTTTCTGGACACCAGTCTCCATTACTCTTCACGAATGGCGTTTACGGGATTCAGCCTGGCCGCCCGAAGGGTTTGTCCGGCGACAATAAACATAACGATCGATAGAGAAAGCAACGTCGAATAAACAAACACATCCGCACTCAGCTGAACTCGATAGGAGAAATCCTGCAGCCATCGGGACATGACATAGTATGCGACAGGCCACGCCAGGACGCTGGCCAGGAGTCCTGCAAATATAAACTTCCCTGAGTACATCGCCACGACCCGCCATTTCGATGCCCCCAGGACTCTTCGTACTCCTATTTGCTTTGTGTCCTGTTCAACCGTCAACTTGACGAAGCCCGCCAGACCCATGCCGGCCAACAACAGCGTGATGCCTGTGCAGATGCCGACTATCCTGTTTGAGCCACGTTCTCTTGCATACCATCGCTCAAACCGCTCGGTCAAGAACCCGCTATTCGACGGGAATGCGGTCCGGGGCGCGATTCGTGACCATCCCTGATGGATCCAGTCTACCGCATCTTCAGTGCGTTCCGGTTGGATTCTCGCCAATATGCCAGACCCGCTTTGTACAAGGAAAATTCCCAGCGGCTCGACCGGCTTGTGCGGTGCCACAAATTTGAAATCCCTGACCACACCCACAACCGTTCGACGTTTTCTCCACCAGGTGATTTCCTCCCCGATCGGCGACTCCAGTCCCAGCAGTCGCACGGCTGTTTCATTGAGTAGACAGGTGCGTTGATATTCATCTTCGGCGAAAAAATCCCGCCCCTGCTTGAGTTCGATGCCCAGGGTCTCCAGGTAGTGACGACTCGCCGCGAGACTCCGGATGGATACATTGCCAGAAACGGAACGACCTCGTGCCGTGTAGCTTTGAAGAACTCCTCCCGGGATGCCGCCCGACGCGATGTTGAGAATCAATGGTGATCGCCTCAACTCCCGCTCTATCGACAGGCGTTGATGCGTCGAAAGGCCCGGCGTGGAAAAATAGAAGACGTGGTCTGGCGTCAGACCCAGGTTCCTTTTGTCGATATGGTCCAACTGCAAGTATACGATTGAAGCAACAATCAGCAGAAGTGTGGAAATCCCTACCTGAAACAGAAACAGCACATTCCGCAACCACGCTGCCGTTCTGAATGCCAATTTGCCTTCCGCGATATTTGCGGGCTGTCCCCTGACCAGCCAGAGGACGGGCAAACTCCCGGCGCCGATACAAACCAGGAAGACAGGCACGCAAAGTGTTGTTAATACGCTGGTAACGTGTTCAAACTCGTATGATTGCCCCGTGAGCGTGAGGCGATTCAGATAGGGCAGACACGAATAAGTGATCACAACAGAAGCCAGCAGCGACGCTGAGACGATCAAGAGAGAGTCTGCCGCTATCTGAAAAACCGGTTCGGATCGCCTTGCCCCAAAAACCCTTCTGGCTCCGATTTCCCTCGAGCGGTCCAGAGATCGGGCCGTGTTTAAGTTCACAACGTTGGTACAGACACCGACCAAAATGAATATCGCCAGCACTACAGGGACGTAGATATAGACGGATCGGCTGAGACTCACATTTGCCGAGAACTGTTGATTTACAGTTGGATCAAGATGGATATCCGTCAATGGCTGCAGAGAGAGTTGAAAGCGTTCGGCGTCTCGATTTCCGTAGAATTCCCGGATGAACTCTCGTTCTTGCGCAACGAAGCCCCTGGAAGGATAGCCGTCATCAAGCAGCACGTACGTGTATACGGACATCCAGCCTTTGGAATTGAAATAGGTCGGGAGATGGCTGGTTACACTGTTTATAGAGAACAGATAGTCGAATGAAATATGCGAATTCCGGGGAACGTCCTTCAGGACACCGGTTACCGTCAAGAAATACGATTTGCCCTTGAATTCCCCCGCTTTGATGACCCTTTCCAGGGGATCTTGATTCCCAAACAGCTTTCTCGCCAGGGATTCTGTAATTACAATCGAAAAGGGCCTTGCGAGCGCAGTCCGTGCATCTCCCTTTACCAGTGGAAAGGTGAATATATCAAATACGCTGGCATCGACACTGTAACCCGACGCGCGGATATTGCGGTCCTGGAACTCGATCACTCTGTTAAAGCGGAAAAACCGGACGTAGTCATGGACAAAGGGATATTCTTCAGTCAGACGCGGGCCCATGAACCAGGCGGATTGATGCCAGATGCGTTCACCATTATCGAATTTCTGACGCACTGACAGACGGAAAATCCTCTCGGCATTCTTGTGAAACCGGTCATAGCTGAGTTCGTACTGTGCGTAGATTGCGATCAATAATACGACAGAGATACCTGCCGCCATCCCTGAGACGTTTAATATTGAAACGACCTTGTGTCTCGAAAGACTGCGCCAGGAAACGATGAGGTGCGATTTCAACATTCAGCTGCATCCTGCAAGACAACTCCAGCGTTTCGTACTCGCCGGATATCTTGGTGACATAGCGAGTCGGAATTTCGGCGCTGTGTTCCACGGAGTGAGTACTACCCGATCTTGTCCTGCGCGATACACAGACTGTTACCGTCGGGATCCTCGAAGCTGAACTCGATATTTCCCCAGCTCTGGTCCGAGAGTTCTCCGACTGCGATACCGGCTTGCCCGTACTCCGCGTAGACGGCCGCCGCGTCTTCGACGTAGATCTGAACGGTCCGCGCCCCGGGCGGACCGTCACCGGGAAACGAGGAAATGACGACGTGGGCCGAATCCCGGACGACACCCATATAGCAGGGGTCAAGCTTTGTCGGGTCGGGCCGCCAGGCGTACACGCGACGGAACCCGAGTTTTCGGCAGTAGAATTCCTCGGCAGCCTCCGAACTCGATACGCCCAGAATTGGTACCGCCTCTTTGAACATCTCATCGGCTCCATTCCATCTAACGAACACCCTGTCGAAAAGGTAGGGAATCACACCTGTCCAAAATCGTCTTTCCCAACCGCCATCACGACATGATCCACCTGTAACCGGAGCGAGGGCATCCTGCCCTCGAACTTCGCGTCACCGACCCCTATCCGACGTCGAGGGACTGACGCGTCCATTAAATCTGACACCTGTTCGCGGAAAACACCTTGTGCACCGAGTTATCCGACGTCGAGGGCAGGATGCCCTCGCTCCCGGGAACACCAACCACACCGGTCCCAAATCGATTCTTGTCTTGGGCAACCGTGGCCAAAAGAAGGCGACCTGTATTGGCACTTCGAAGCGGCTTTCAAGAAAATCAGGTACTTACGCATCCAAGATCGTCTTTTCTAAACTATCTTGGATAGCAGTCATACGGAATTATGAACCAAAGCGACTCATCGGGTTGTCCGAGGTCGCGCGATAAGGATCTTGCTCGCATTGTCGTTCCGCGGTCTCTATGAACCTTCCTGTCACGATCAGTCCGACTCCTCGACGGCCAGAGACCGGACGGTCACGGTTGAACCCCACCCCGGCCCGATGCAAACGGGACCAATCAGACCCCGATAATCGATCCGATGAAACTCATCACCAGTTTCTCCCTCGTTCGTATATCTGAGTTCATCGTCGACCAGCACACGCATGAAATCCCGCTCGATCAACCACGACACCTTTACCCATGAATCCTGCGGAATCCGTCCCTTTCCCCTGACATGGAACGCATGCCCGTACACCGGTTCGTAGCATGCCAACTGGTCCGGAACGGCTTCCCAATTCAATATTACGTGCCCTTTCGCGAAGTGGAGGCGCAGGTTTGTCGAATCCGTCTTCGCCTCCGCTTCGATCGTCAGCGGTACCTCGTATACCCCGGGGGTGCGGACGTAGCCGTATCCCGATAGAACAAGATGTTCACTGTCGCATTTTGCGACACATTGGCTGACCGGCAGCATATCAGCGAGTCGGATCACTTCCATCGCTTCCTCCTCTCATTCCAGATCAACTCCGATGGCTTGACCCGGAATCCATCAAGTCAATCCACAATGGCAAGGATTATCTGGTTCTATCGCGCTGGCACGGGGGACCGATAGAAGTATACCTGAACGTCAGATCTTTACAACAGGGCTTCTATACAAGATGCCTGCATGTTTAGCCGTGCTGCTTGAATACGGTAATGCGTTGAAATCCCCCACCGCATCAGCCGTCGCCTGCCCCTTCGACAAGCTCAGGGCAAGTGCTCAGGGGACGGCTCGGCTTCTGCGACTCCCCCTCAAGGGGGAGTGATTGAACCGTTAGGCGATCTCGCGTGTTCACTTCCACCTACCTGGTTACGGCTGAGTATAGCGAAGCGCGCCAGGGTACGTTCCATCGCTGCATGGCCCAATCTCTTGTTCCCGTCGACAAACGGATGGTTCTGCACCAGGGAAAAGCATAATGCGCCTGCTTTCTCGATCAGCGAAGGATATAGATCCCGCCCCTCAAAAGAAATTCGGGGTTGCGCAACGGCCGACTCTAATCTGCTTGTATCGCGCAACCCCGGTGCTCCGCAACTTTGATCAACAACGCGTCTGTGAAGTTCGATCACCTTTGCCAGAGAGAGATACCTCATTAACTCAGCCTTCTATAGAGTTCCTCATTCTTGCTTAAGACGCGCTGTGCCGCGGCCTCGAAATCCTCTTGAAGCTTATCAAGCAATTCATCCAACGCTTCCTTTGCAAGCTCCTCCGGACGTATTCCAAGTCGTCTGGCGGTTGAATCCAACTTTTCGTTTTGTGAATCTGTGAGTTCCAGAAAAAGCTTCATTTCAGTTCCTCGGTGCGCTGTCGGTTAATCCGCAAAATCGGAAATCAGAGACCAGGGTTCAAGATCGATTTTGTTCTCGATCTGTCCTTGAATGCCACTTTTGGGGCGTCTTTCCGGTTTCCAACCGAAGCATTGGCCCTGAGATCGTGGTCGCTGATGCTGTCGAGGGTTGCCGAGTGGTACCTGTCAGGTCAGGGTTCTCTTCTGCAAGCTCAGGGCAAGTTCCGCGATCCACCGAATATTGAGGCTTTTGGGGAAAATACGGATACGGAGCAAAAATAAAAAAAGTAACGGGGTGTTCATCACCCCGTCTCGTGTTTCAACGTCCGATGGGTATCAGAATCCATCCAACGATGGCGAGAAACGACCTCACAACAAGGCGTTAAATTCATCCACGGTCAATCCCGCCTCGCGAATGATCGCCTTTGGCAACCTGCCTATGGTTGGGGACAACGATTCGGCGATAAGGTTCTCGATTGAGTCGTAAGACGATGTGGCTACTGCGTTGACGATCGTACTCATAGCCTTTCTTGCCCTATGCGCTGACAACGTCGCGACCGGAGACAACCGGGAGCGGGCTCACATCTTGATCTCGACGATTTGTTCCGCAATTGCGGGTGGAATCGGGTCTCCGTGGGCTTCAAGACTCTCGATATAGAGTTCGATGGCTTCCCGGGCATTTGCCAGGGCTTCCTGTCGCGTAGAACCCTGTGAAATACACCCCGGTAACGCGGGGACCTCAGCCACGAAAATACCGTCTTCGTCCTGCACAATGAGTACCCTGAACCTAAAATCGCTCATATCTCTATCCGATGGCTTCTTTCCTGATTGCTAATGATGCCATTTAACTGAACAAAGATAGCCATTATCTGTAATCGTCGCAATCAGTATTGGGGTTCTTCATCGCCTGCTGCCTGGAGCCGCGGCGAGTCGAGATCGGCATTTCATCTCCCGTGAGTGATCAGACTTTCCGGAGTATCACGTAGACGTTTCCATGTTCGCCGGACACGTGCTCTTTATCCTCAATCTCTACGAAATCCTCCCCGTAAATCGCCGCGACTTCGAATGCTTCGGATTTGTGTGCCAGTTTCACCAGATCGGAAAAAAGCCAAAGCCTTAACGTATGGCTCTCCTCATATCGATCGGTTTTCCCATTCTGCTCGACCACAATCGTGCATACCTGGTGACACAATCTCGATTCTCTGTCTTCGTTCAGGATTCTCCACGACGTACTCACGCGAATGCCGCCGCGTTCTTGCGTCCAATGATCACCATCCGGGAGATCACCCGTATGGGCGAAGTTAAGATGGAGAACGTAGACCCCCTCCTCCCGGAGTGATGAACCGGTCATTCGCAGATGCGAGACGATATCGTCATCGGAGTGCAGGTATCCGATGCTGTTAATCGAATTCACCGCTGCATCGAATAAGCCGGGGATCTCAGCGGATGCCATTTCGGCAAGCATCACGCGGAAATCTGTGCCATCCGCTGCAATCGAGTCCTTTGCGTACTGCGCCATGGACGGGTTGGCGTCATAACCCGTGACCTGGATCCCAGCGCCAGCCAGCGCTCGCAGCATTCGCCCAGTGCCACAGGCCGGTTCGAGAACGTCGTTCACAGGGAACGGTACGTGCATTTCAAAGACGCGTTTGAAGAAGCGTATCTCGTCAGAGAGATCCCATGAGAAGGCAACGTCATAGATCTCCGGATGGCTGTAGAGTTCGAACGTGTCTCTCTCTTTGTGCGTGATCACCTTTTACCACCTTTCACTCGACGTTTTCTACTGCAACAAAACCCGTGCCAGCAAACTACACCGCGCAGGGATCACAACAATCAACAGTCCATCAGACCAAGCGTTCGGGAAGTACTCTCACAGATCTGTCTGACAGTGTCGATCTCGTTGGTGGACAGGGGACCGATTTCCGGGTCGTCATCTCGAAACAGGACCAGTTCGTTCAAGTCTATCCACTTCCGCCGCTTGGGCTCGAGTCCTGAACCCCTGAGGTATTCATCGTCGAAGTCTCGAAGCACCGGGAATTCGCGCTCCAGAGTCACTTTTTCTTCAAGCGCACCGCCCAGCAACCCCTCAAGGGTTTCCTTAGGGTATCGACACAGGATGTCGTACCGAACGAACCGATCAACCAGCCGGCGGTCCTGCCACAGCTTTGAATTGACGGCGTTCCACTGGTTTGCAACCTGAGTGATCTTGTCGGAAGATACCATTTCCCGCCATCCGCATGGCTTGACACCCCACCAGCCGTCTTCCGGCCCGCGCGATCCGTCGACGTGCCGGAATCGTTTGAGAAGCGAGAAGGTATTCGAGACCGGTTTTCTGACAACGGCAACAACGAACATACCAGGTAGAATTGCCCTGATCCAGGGAAGCCGAACCGTACTGTACGGGCATTTGCTGATGCCCAATTCCGTTGGAAGGGAATCAAGTCTGGCTTCCGCATCCCTGCGTACGTACTCCACCGTGTCCGGAGTCGCATCGCCGGCGCCAATCTCATGACCCTCGTCTCCCGAATTTCGCTGATAGATGACACCGGCAGGAAACGCCGTGGGCGTAAACGACGGCCTGTTGCCCCAGTCTATTCCGCCTTCTGTTCTTCCTCGCCCTCCGAGGAATTCGGCCATGCCGGTGTTCTCGAGCATTCTGACCAGGAGAGAAGTGCCTGATTTCTGAAGCCCGACGACGTGGATGATTCGCTTCAATTCGATTTCCTTGAAATATCACCGACGCCGGCAGCGCAGGTGAAGCCTGCCAGGGCGACGATGAAGTCAGCGAAGGGTCCCGGGCCCGATCATCGCGTTTTGCCAGCAGGGCTCCTTAAAGCGGTTGCCCTATGTCAATTCGATTGCCATCAGGGTCTGCGATGACGAAGTCCCGAAGACCGTATTGCTGATCGCGCAGTCCCTTGATGATCCGTACTCCCGAGTTGCTGAGATGATTGTAAAGCGCGTTCGCATCACTCACTTTCAGGTGCGCGACGTTGTGAGTGCTTGACTCTTTGTCACGGCGCAACGACAGGTGCAACTCGGCCCGGTCTTTCTTCATGATCACAAACCCGACCGGATTCCCGTTCTCGAACGTCTTGCGCATTCCCAGCATCGACGCGTAGAATGCCACGGACTTCTCGACATTGCTGACTGCAATGCAGGGCGCCATGCGCCCCAGTTCAACTGAATCGGGGAAATTCGATGAATCGCCCATGAACGCTACCTCCTTTGTTGACCAGAGGGTCCGGAACTGAGGCAGTGCTCAATGCAGGACAATGGCCGGTTTTAGTAACCGAGGCGGTGCTCGAATCGATGATCGGGCCGGGTGCTACTTCGACTTATGGCAGAAAACCTGCTCGCTGTTTCTGGTTACGCGACGTCGTGATTGAAATTGGCGGGCAACTATCCTTTCACGACCTGGAACATTGGCTCTGCTTGAATTCATGAGCGAGTTGATAAAGTTCCCCGAAGTCCGCAGCTTCAGGACCGAACAGCGCCGCTGCTCGTTTGTAGTGGACTGTCCGTACTTCCACAATTCTGCTGTTTGAGTCCGGATCGGGTCTTTTCACTGTGTTTTGTACCACGTTTGCCCACGATACGACCCGAACGTGTTCCGGGTGCGGAAACTGGGATAGCCGGGGGCGGTCAACTCCGGACACGCAGTAATACATTCCGATCGGATGGAGATTTCCAGGAATGCTCCCCGTTTCCTCCAACAGCTCGCGGCGCCCAGCCTCCTCCCATGTCTCCCCGGGTTCGAGCGTTCCTCCCGGCAATACCCATTTCCCGTTGGAACGCCTGGTGACGAGGCAGTGACTATTGGAGACGAAAGGAATGACGTACGAGGAGCCGCAAATCGTCGAGGCCAACTTCTCTTCAAATCTGCGGAAGTGGACATCGGGACGAAGTTGCCCCATCGAGCCACTCAGTGTGGGATATCTGGCGATGATCGTGTCGAAGTATGTTCCGTCCATGTTGAGGCCACATCAGATCACCCGTCGCCGGGTCACGCGCCGCCCTCCGTTCGATCGGACATCACGCCTATGTCAATGAATGGTCTTGATCCAAGACCGTTCACGGATGTGGTTCCGATATGCTCGAATTCGAGGGACGCGTCCCCACGAGAGGCGAAAAGCCGTCTCTTCTCTGCATCGCATTGGTAGCGCCAGTGCGGGTTGAATTGTGACAACTCCCGTATGAGGTTCTCGCCGACTACATTCCTCGCTTTCCACTCTTTGCGCACGGTTACGTCTTGTCGCCGGCGGTCTATTCGTCCGGAGCGACCGTGTGCTCCTTGACGATTGTTCTGTCCGCATGGAGGGTGACAAAGTTGAAGCACGGCGGATGCTTTTCGTCAAAGTTCACTTTCTGTTCATCGGGCCAATAGTTCAGCTGGCAGAATGTGCTTCCAACGCTGATGTACGCGATGCCGTCCTTGTGTATGTGGGTCCCACGATGAACGTGTCCGAAGAAAACGCCCCGGACTCGATCTCTTGCCGGCAACAACGCTTCATGTAGTTCCGAACCATTCAGCATTCCCACGTATTTGGAGTACCACCTGGAATCCATATCGAGCGGCGAATGATGAATGAAGACAGTCAATGACCCGTTGTGCCGGCCAACCTCCGTTCGAACGAAATCCAGCTGGTCTTCCGTCACCTTGCCAAAGTGGCCGGCTTCATCGTAAGGCTGTTTCGAATCCAGAACCAGAAACCGCTCGCCTTCAATGGAGAATCGATAACAGTTCAGATCTGAATCGGACAGGACATCCTCTCTGGGCCCCATCGACAGATGTTTGCGCATATAATCGCGGGTATCATGGTTTCCTGTGACGAAGTACATCGGAATTGCGACCTGCGAGAATGCTTCGGCAGCCAACTCGTATGCGACTTCCGTGTCATGATTCGCGACGTCGCCGGTATGAATTATGAATCGAGGCCGGGTCGGAAGGCTATCGATCGCATCAAGGACCTGCAGCAGATTTCGGAAAGGGTGGTTGCCCAGAGCGACCCAATCTCTCTTGTGTCCCAAGTGTGTGTCGCTGATGTGGACGAAATGAAGGGGATCTGACAAGTCATCCTCCTCGAACTGAAGATGGAACCCATTTACTTATCCAAGTTGCCCGCGGACCACGAATGCGTAGCGACAGATTCAAATTTCGCCCCAGTTCTCGAGCAGTTCAGGATCGGCGCCACCCTCTTCCAGAACGGGTAGCAGGTGCGCGTGTTTCATCCTTACGGCCGCATCGCACAACAACCGTGTATACGGCTTCACGAGCGCGCCCTCGCTGATCAACCACCGGCTGAGTTGCTCGTGGCCTCCAGTCACCGCATAGTGCAATGGGGTCACGCGCCAGACGGAGTCGTCGTCCTGTTCTTCGGTCAGCAGACGCGGATCTGCTTGCAGGCACTGCTTCACGCGGTCCACGTCCCCCAGGAAACACGCCGAATAGATATCCATGACGGAACCCGCTTTAGCCAGCAGGTCAGCGATTTCGGGCCTGCGATAGCGCCGCGCGATACAATAGGGCTTCAGGAGCACCGGTATCTCCGCACGAGTCCGACCCGGGACATTGGGATCCGCTCCCGCCCGCAACAAAAACCGCACGACATTTATCCGGTTGCCGCGCGTCGCTTCCCACAGAAACGTCCGATTGTGCCCGCCGCTTTTCGCCTGCAGCAGCGACGGATCACGCTCGAGGTGCCGTTTTACTGCACTCAAATCACCTCGCCGTACCTCTTTTAATATTCTGTCGATACCGGCGCGACCGCTGTGACCCGAGCGCGGCTTGACTTCATCTCCCCATCCATGGTCGTCAGTCTTTGGGCCCATCGTCTGCGTTCCCGTCAATGCCGAAATTAGTATTCGACCATGTCCCTGCCGTTCACGAACCGGGATCGCGGCGTCATAGCCATGCCAGAGCGTTTCAAGAGAAAGCCGAATTGTTCCCGATTACCATAGCGTGGCTTCGCAATGCTCAGCCGCAACCGAATGGGTGGCAAGAAATGCACGCGCCGGCTTGATAAACCAATTACTCCCCCCTTGAGGGGGAGTCGCAGAAGCAGAGCCGTCCCCTGAGCTTGTCGAAGGGCCGGTGACTGCTGATGCGGTGGGGGGGGTTCCAACACCATTACGTATGCAAGCAAGCATGATTATACATCTACGTAATCTGAGTTTAAGTCTTCAGGTGTGAGTCTAACCGTTTCACCAGGCCGTAATCCACCAGTTGGCGCACCCTGTACCCCGCGCCGAAATATATCTCCTGGGCCGGATTGTTCAGTCCGGTATGGAGCGTATTGCGTACCACACCGCGTTTCTTAAACTCCGCGCACATCAGATTGAACAGCACCGTTCCGATCTTGCCCCGCCGGTAGTTCGGGCGCGTCCCGATCCCGGTAAAGCCGCCCCTTCCATCATTTCCAATTCGGACCGGCCCGGCAAAACCCACCACCGCCGGCCCGTGTGTCGCGATTAACACGGGATAGGGCGGATCGCCGTCCAGACAGGACTTTACAGAAGCCTCCCAACCACCCGGGAACAGTGCTTCCATAAACTCACCCAGCGCATTCCGATGCCCCGCTTCGCAGAAACCGAACAGGATACCCCGAGACCGGTTTTCTTCGATATAACCCTTAATCTCCTCCCGAAGCTCAAACTCCGCGAACGTCGTTTCCATAAACAGACTCACCGACCCGCGGTTGCGAAAACCTTGATTCAGGAAAAACGTATAGGCCGCGGTCTTCATATCGACGCCGGTCGCGAAGGTAATAGGATTTCCCTTGTAACCGATCCGCATCTCCGTCTTGCCGCAACCGGATAGAAACTCCTCCGCGGCGTCCAGGAGCCTGCCGCCAATCCCCGTTCGCCGATAATCCGAATCCACGATCAACACGCTCAGGAATCCCGTCTCTTCGACACCGGGCGCGACGGCCAGCACGAACCCCACAACCCTGCCTTCCACCTTCGCTGTAATCGCCCCCTCCGGGTCGAAGTCCTGATGCGCCAGGACCCGTTGCCGAAAACCGGCTTCATCGATCCGGAATTCGTATTTCCGGGCTGCAAACGTCCTCTGCCAGAGGTCCATCACCTGCGCCAGGTCTTCGGCTTTCCAGGTTGCAATTGATATCTTGTCCATATCTGTGTGCTTTCCCAGGAATAGTTGCGTGAATTCACCTGTCGAGTCGCCCCGCTCGCATTCCTTCGACAAGCTCAGGACGGCGCCTTCGACTGGCTCAGATATCAGCGCGTCAGCCCTGAGCCGCTCCCTGAGCCTGTGGTCTCTGAGCCTGTCGAAGGGTCGAAGGGTCGGCGAAGAAATGTCGATTGGCCCCTTGCGAATAGTGAAACGCGGGCATTTCGACAAGCTTGCTTCGACAAGCTCAGCACTGGCAATGACCACGTTTCACCGAGACGGTATGAATCGGCGGGATAATTTCGACGTATTTTGGAGGCAGGACACTGATCCACCTATACGATTAACTTCCCGGGAGATAAGCGACGGCTTCGATCTCGACCAGATAATCGGGGTGAGCGAGGCCGCTGACGAACAATAACGTGTTCGGTGGGAACGCGTCCGTGAAGAAGCGGTTGCGGACACGGCGAAAGGCATCCAGATGACTCCGATCGGTCAGGTATGTGGTCAGCTTGACGATGTCTTCAAGACTCCCGCCGAGTTCCTCCAGGATGGCCTGAAGATTCGCGTAGACCTGGTGTGTCTGCGCCTCGATATCGCCCTTTCCTACCAGATTGCCCCCCGGATCCAGGGCGATCTGACCGGCGATGTACACGGTGTCGCCGGCCCTTGCGACGTGAGAGTAGCCCACCCCCGCCGTCGAGTGTACGCTTGCCGGATGTATGATCTCACGGGCCATGCCTCCGACCTCCTATATCATTGTGTTGTGATTACCTCGAATCGAAGAAAGGCAACAGTCAAATTGGCTACGAAAAGCTTGAATGCGGGGAGACGGGAGAGGTGAGACGGTAGAAAAAAAGGCGGGTAGAGGTAAGAGGGTAAATCCGTGCGGTAGATGAAATCCGGCAATGCTCCCGTCTACCCGGTTTTCTCCCCCTCTCCCGTCTTACGGACCTACGAAGGAGGGGGGATCCTCACGAGGACAGGCAATTCTCTCCCCTCTACCGGCTCCCGTCTACCCGCTTCTGAGGGGCCGGGGAGAGAGGTCTGAGGGGCCGAACAGGCCATTCACGTCCCGGTGTATCCTGGTAATCCGCAGTTTAATCGCCTTTATCAACTTGTATATATTCGATTTAACCGCCACGAAAACATACGAATCCTGGTTAGTTTCTGCCGCTCAATCTTCCGCCTATCCAGGCCATCGGTATGTACGCGCCAACCAGGTCCACGACCGTAAACAGGACAGGTCCCCCTATCATGAAAGTGTTCGCGATGCCGCCGATCAGGAAGAATCCACCCACCACCATCGCCACTGCCATCCTGTAGCTTGCGGCGATGAGGGCGGCCAGATATGCGCCCACAAGGGTCCCCAGTGCATGTGCCAGGAACGGGAAGATGAAATGTCTGAACTCAAAAAGATGCATCGAAGCCTTAATGGATTCCACGTCGGTCACGTCGACGCCATCGGGAGGTGGAATGACATAAGGCCCTACCGTGACCAGAATCATATTCGCGATACTGCCGACAACAACACCGACGATGACTGCCAGGACGTTCTTCAGCTTGGACTTCATGGTTCACCTCGTGAGTTAAAACTGCGTTTGGCGGGCGCCCACAAGGGACGCCCCTACAATGCTACGGAGAGTCAGTCAGGGCTGTGGGAGGGCGTCGGGGCGTGTCGACTGCAACAACTTTCAGCCCGCGAGACGTGGCAGCACGTTTTCCGCTTTTCCCTGCACGAATAAGTCTTCCTTGTGGAGAAACTCCGGCCGGTCGGGAGAAACCGAAACGATCTGTATGCCGCTGTCGCGGGCATAACTGATCAACCCATGTTCGTCTCTCCCGAGCCCGACTGCCAGAAGGACGTTGCCTTCAGATAGCCACGCCCATCCACTCGCACCCGGTTTGAAGTCGTCAGGTTTCTTCAGGTGGACGTTCACAGATCCCGCCCTCTCGTGGAGCTTATCTCCATTGCCTGTAATAATGTGCCGGACACGCCCTCTCTCCTCGAGATCCGCCAGAGCCCTGTGCGCATCGTTGGGTTCCGCCTGGATGAATGCAGCTTGAAATCTCACAAGAATCCTCGCGAGTTCTCGAGGCCTTTCGATCATGAATTCCGCCACGGCGCCAGGAAACGGTTCATGCAACGGGAAGTGCCGCTCCAATCCCTGTGCTCCTCTGAAGGTCGGGATGCCGCTGCTTGCGGAAACTCCGGCTCCCGTGAGGGCAACCACGGGGTTTTGTGAAACGAGAGATTGCAGGTCTGAAACCGCGATCTCTTTTGCGGCTTCCGGACACGCTCTCGTGCTGACCGGGTAGTATTCGTTTCTGGCTACAAGTGGATCATTCGTCTCCTTCGCTTTCGACTCGAAGCGACTGAAATGGACTTTTCTCAGGTCACTCGAGTCACCATAGCTCAGCAGAAGATGACTCGCCGCGGTTCCTCCGGCATTTTCGGAGACCATGAATTCAACATTCCAGTCGGCAGGCTCATGAGCAGGATTCCCTGATCTGGAACACAGCTTCTGTCTGAGATGTTTCGGCAAGCCTCCGTGTTCATCAACTGTGTGTTTTGCCGAGCAAACCACGCATAGACCAAGCAGGTCTACGCGTCCAGCTACATCCACTCCCAATCTGCCGTAGAATCCAAACGTCCTCTCGCGGCCCAGAAAGGTCCAATCGAAGTTTGTGAAGCTCCCCCAGATCAATCCGTAGGATTCACGCTGCGAGCGTGTGAGATTGAGAACGAACATTTCAAGAATGCATCTAACAAGCGCTGGTTAACGCCTTCGACACTCCGAACAACGCCGTTGACCGCTGTGCGGGATTCACAGAGTCTAGCCGAGTTTTCTCTCCAGCCATTCGATGGCAAAGTCCGCCAGGTCCCTTGCATGGAACAGATACGAGTCCGCGGCGCCAACCTTCGACCGCGCGACGCTTCCGTGATCGAGAAATTCTACTACTATGCGCTGGAAATAGTCACCGTGGAGCCGGTCAACGATTCCGCTGGACGTATCGAACTGTTCGAACCCGATCCATTCGCGCCTGCCATCTCGCAACACTGGCCAACGATAGCGCTCGGTTCTCTTATCGGGTATGGCGGCCAGATGCTCCGCGTAGTGAAGTATGGTCAGGCTATCAAAGAGCGGCCCCAGCAACAGAACCTTCCCCCCAACGTCACACAACTTCTCAAGCGGGGAACCTGCGCCATAGCCGAATTGCAACGGATGGTCTGCCGTTATCCATTCCGCCTTTGCCCCGACTGCCGCCACCCGCGCCTCGGGATGGTCGCTGCATCGGACCTCGGGCCACGTGCGCAGGTACTCCGTAAGGATGCTCCATCGACGATTGGCGCGAGTCCGGTACGGATCGAACGGTGGACACTCTGCCAGATAGGCTTTCTGCCAGTCCTCCGGCCAATCGTCAATTTCGTTCAATGGATCCTCGCACTTGATGTACATCATCAAGGTTCCCGTTGAACCGATCACGTACAGGATCGCCCGAAGTACCATGTCAGGCCCCCCAACGATCCAGCCGACCGCCCTGACGGAAGCATGCAACATCACCGTGTCGCCCGAGACAAGCCCCAGGCTCGACAGATCAGACACCAATCTGCTTCGTGTAATCACTGGCAGGTCTGTGTTAACCATTATGATTGCTTCCCGTATCAGGATAGACATTGCCCTGGAATTTACGGTTCGATGTCCCGAATCGAGAAACGATTGGGAGAGGGCACCCATGCGCCGAACCGGGCGCGAGGATGTTGTCTCCAGCAAAGTACCGCCAAGGTGTCAACACCGGTTTTATTTTTGGCAAAGGCTCACCGGCCTACTACGATACTGTCTTGGCGATGATGTCCCTTAGCTCGTCGAGGGTCAGTGCATGCTTGGCTTTTCTGTGGATCATACGGTGGCAATTGCTGCAGACCACCGACATGTCTTGGCACGGATCGACTTCAAGTCCTTCATCAGGCGCCGTACTGAGCTCCTGCATGTGATGGACCTCCGCGAAATCACGCCCCCATCTGCCGTAAACCTGCTCAAAGGAAAATCCACACACCTGGCACTTGTATCCATGAATTCGTAGCGCCGCAGCCCGAAGTCGAGGACTTCGTTCTCGTCTTCGCGACACTACAGCTTTGGTATTTCCCTCAATGCCCACTGTTACCTTCTCGCGATCCTCAACCGACTCGGCCTGAAGATCGCTCAGCACGGACGAAGGAATGGTTACGGCGTCGACGTCCACAAGGTGGCGTACCGCTTCCCAGACCTCAGCGTCGGTACGAGCTTTCCACTGCTTCAGCACGCGAGCATCTCGTTTTGGAAGAGCCTTCGGTTGACCCCCGACCCGCCAGCCGCGACGTCCGGAGTCGACGTGACTGTCGAACTGATCACGTGAAGCCTTTAGACTGTTGTGGAAGGTTCGGAAACTTCTGCCGTCGCCAAGTGCGTCAAAGAACGACGCGTAGGCTTTGGCCCATGAATCGGTTCCCAATTCCTCAGGTGGAAGCGGCCTGCCCGAGTCTACTTTGCGACCGCAGCGAGAGAGGAACAAAGCTGCGAGAATGAAGTCTTCACTTCGTTCTATCGACATCCGTGCTTGCCCCGTTTCGTTAAGTCGACATTCAGCCAATGGTAACGCGCAGAAAGCCTTCCAAGCGGTCGCGCTACCGTTTTCGCCTATCGCGGAAACACCAGTATTGCATCGCACCGGCGGCGCTCCTTGCGAACGCCGCCCCGGTGAATATCCGAATAACTGTTCACCACTTCACCCCGGACCACCATCGTGCTGGAACCCCCTCCATCCAGGTTATAGGCATTGTGGGCCCCAAGGTCTGCAAGGAGATCCGTGAGCTCCGGCAGGGTCATCCCCATGGCCAGATTGGGCTGGCGACCATCAGCGACGATCAGCCATAGCGTGTTATTGTCTCTTGATATCCCTATCGCCGTCCTGGGATGTCTTAGATCATAAAACCAGGGCTCAAAGGACTCGGCGCCGTAATCAGTAAACCGCCGGCCATCTCGAATCAGCAGTGTCCCGGCGCTCGTATAGCTGCAATCTTCCAATGGAAGCGGGCTCCCCGGATTCTCCCGGGAGGTCAGCTGATAGCTGATCTTCACCTTTGAACCCACCCGCGCGTGCTGCTTCAGGCAGTCGGCGTACTTGCCGGACCCGGAAAGGACGTATCCGTTGGAAGGGATGAGATTGGATCCCGCATTGTCGTGGAGGGCTGAAACCGTATCCTCCCGCACGATTGCCTCGACACCATTCCGGTCGGTGAGTGTACTTCGGTTCCACTCCGGTGTATAGAGGATGAGGTCATTCTTGTCGAGTTCTTCTTTTTCGGCCCCTTCTTTATCCCATCCACGGACTTCGTTTCGTCTCCGGTTGATTCCGGTCACCTCGCTCTCTTCACTGTCATCCATTGTCACCGTTATATTCAACAGTGGTTCCGCGACGATCAAGGTCTGCCTGTCGTTCCTCGTACAGATTCCAACGCTCCTGCGACCGGGCGATCGTGGTTCGCTCATTATCTTTCCATCCAGAACAAAGAACTCGCTTGGATCGCCGTGAAAGATGTTCCACGCATTGTTTGAAAAGGAGTATCCTGCATTCACGGCGACAAGGGCGTTGTATCTCCTTGCCATATCGCTTGTCGCCTCCTGCCCGATGATCTGATTCATCGCCATGACCATCTTCATTCGGTACTTCCGCAGGTCTATCTCCGCCACGTGGATGTTCTGGGGAAGCCCCTCGCCGGTCGAGTCCGCGGATATGTGCGTCCGAACCAATCCGGGGGCAACCTCGGTCACCTTCTCTTGCACGTTGGTGTTCAAGGGTGGAATCTGGTTCGCGCCGACCGTAAACCCGCTCAACAACAGTGCTGCCAACAACAGTTGGAAGCTTGTTCGCTTGTTCATCTCGATCTCCCGATACGATTCGCCGTGCCTGATGCTGGACACATACGTGTTATGCGGTGAGTTGACCTCAACAGTTTGTGTCCTCCGAATCTGAGACGGATTGCACTCGATACCAATACCTGTATAACTCGCTGAAACCAAACTTGCGTTGCAGAGCCAGAGCTGGCTCGTTGTTAGCCATCACCTGCAGGTATGCCAGACGCGCTCCCTGCTCAAATCCCCACTTTAGCCGTGCCTCAAGGAGCCGACGGCCAAAGCTCTGTCCCCGATGCTCGGGATCTACCAGCAAGTCAAAGAGACCTATGATTGAGCCCGAAACAACTGCGCGGGCGCAACCTACGGATTTACCATCAGTCCGGGCGATAACATAGGCCGACGGAGTGGAGGTGGCGTTGAGCAGACTGCGAAATACCTCAGAGTGCTGATTGCGATCAGACAGACCTCTCCAGGTTTCGAACCACTCATCTGTTGCACATTCGTATAGCGATACGGCAGAGGAGCTATCGGGACTGGCCTCAAGTCGCTTGGTTTGAACCAGCGTTTCGGCGTCACTGGAGTATTGACGCTGGGCCAATGTCTCGTCCAAATTCCCAGGTTTACAGGTTGGAAAAATCTTGAAAAGACAAGGTAGCGATGCCCGCGCGTACGCAGCTTCACAATGAACCAGCTTCTCCTGGAGCTGGGTTGTGGATCCGTACAGCGGGACTACACAATTGGCACGGCGACTGTATCCCTCAGACATTCGAACGATCCAGCCGTCGTAGAACTCTGTTTGCAACGCGGGTAGCCCGTTCAACGCTGCCTCTTCCAGCGTTGCTACGAGCTCTGTGTTGTTCGTTGAATCAATAGCGTTCGTCATAGGAATAACATCACGCCAGTTTGCAAACCTGCGAATGTGGGTTGCCGAGGGCCAGGCGCCGACAGGCGCGGAGCTCAAATTGCTGCGCGGCAGGATGTGGAATACTCTGCGTCTGATTGAACATACTTGGTTTCATTTGTACCCAGCCATTCGGTCGAATGCGTCCCAACAAGGGGTGCGGTTTCAGGCGTGCGTAACCGTTTCAAGGTCTCGACACGCCTTCAGCAAAGCCTCTTGTATGTTCAGAAACTCAAGATATCCGGGTGGCATCGGATACCTGGCGCTGTCGAACGGGTGAAATGGATCGATGATCTTCTGCCTTGCAAAGGCGTAGAGCGCTTTCTGGTGCTCTGTCGCCTCTGGCGCCCGGTCAAAGGAGATTCCACAATTATTGCGCCACAATCGAGAATCAACCGTATCGGCCATCGGCTGAATTCGCGAGTCTCGATTCTCGAACTTCGAGTTCAGGAAGTTGGACAATCTCTCGGCCTGCACGTGTGGTTTTCGCATGATATCTTCGTATCCAACAAAAAGCCGGTGCGCAGCGTCTTCGGTGTGGCGCAGGATCAGCGTCATCATGTGCTGCCAGCGCAGCAGATTCATCGCCAGGAACGAGATCCGGTCGTTCAAATTGGACGGCATGATGAACTTCTGCCAGGACACGGCTGTATCCAGAGGGTGGCGAACTGTGATTATATAAATCGCATCTCCCCATATCTGTTTAAAAAACGGGAGATAATGACAGAGCGCAGGATCCTTCCAGAACCAGGGGCCACCCTCGTCCATCTCTGACATCAGGACAGCGGCTTTTGTTCGATACTCCGGGTCAGAAGCATAATTTCCGATTCGATGTTGAAAGTCACGGTCCCACCAGGTCGCACCGGAAGCAAAATCCCCTAACTCGGCCAGAAAATCCCATAACGGCAGGTATTCCCAATAACCTCTGGGCGCATGCGCGTCAGCCGCGTGCAACTTTTTGGAAGCGCCTGCATACGCGCCCCATGTGTGCACCATCTCGGCAACCACGGATGTCCCGCTGCGCTCTGCGCCAAGTATGATTATTGGTTGGCATTCAGGGCTGACCATTTCGAATGCCCTCTGAGACGTCCGCCAATGACGCATTACGTTTGGCCGCGTCCGAATCGAGGCGTGGTGACATGCTTGCACCGCGTCAACGAAGCCGAGAACGAGCGTGCCTTTTGAAGTCAGGGTCCTCAAGCCGCAGTCAGCAGGATAGGCCGGCCATCGGTAATGACAACGGTATGCTCATAATGAGCCGAGAGAGATCCGTTCGAGGTTTTCATGGTCCAACCGTCGCTGTCTTCAACGGCCCGGGCCGGATTCTCGGCAATCAATGGCTCGATCGTGATCACAAGACCATTCGTAAGCGGCGTCGAATCGAGCGGATCAAAGGTGTTGGCAACGATGGGGTCTTCATGGATAACGCGACCGATGCCATGCCCTGTAAGCTCACTGACAACCCGGAATCCTTGTCGCGTCACCTCTTGCTCTACGGCACGGCCGATGCAGTTGATCGGTTTGCCCGCACGAGCGACGGCCACCGCCATTTCAAATGCCGTGCGGGCGCACCTGCACAATCCAACGGCTTTCGGGGTGCATGGAGGAATGGGGATGGTGATAGCTGCATCTGCAATGTAGCCATTCAGTTCGGCAGTGACGTCCAGGCTTACAATATCACCCTTTTCAAGCACTCGATCACCCGGGATACCGTGAACAATCTCGTCATTGACGCTGATAAGATTGACGCCGGGAAAACCGTAGAACAGCCGGGGTGCGGACGTTGCGCCGTACCGCTCGAGCACCAACTCGCCGGCGCGATCAACGTCCGCTGTGGTTACTCCGGCGCGAACGGAACCCGCCATTTCTCTCAACGTAGCGGCAACCACCCGCCCAGCCTTCGCAAGGCCTTCGAAATCTTCACGACATTTTTTCGACAACGACCTGCTCCAATTGAACGGGACATTTCTCAATAGTGATTTCCGCCAACGACTGGTGTCTGCGATGGTGCGCGCCGAGGTCGTGACGGGGCGGGCCCTTCCACTCAGCGACGCCGATTGGGCGGCAAGAGGAACCAATCAGCCTTTTTCTTTGAGTATCGGGGCCGTCAGATCGGATAGCCTCTTGCGTTGGTTGCCCGCTTCGTCAAAGTTCGACGGGTTTAGCCAGGTTTCAAAGGCCGTTCGCAAAGCAGGCCATTCGGAGTCAATCGCGGCAAACCAGGCGGTGTCCCGATTTCGTCCATTGTAAATCTTGGCATGTCGGAACACGCCTTCATACGACAATCCGAGCCTCTGAGCCGCAGCTCGAGAAGCAGCATTGAGACTATCACATTTCCATGAGTATCGTCGGTATCCGAGGTCAAACGCGTGTCTCATCATGAGATACATCGCCTCAGTGGCGGCTGGTGTCCGTTTCAAGCGCTCGGGGTAGTAAATGTGCCCAACCTCAATGCAGCCATTCAGCGGGTCGATATTCACGTAACTTGCGAGACCGAGGACCTTGCCCACGCTGCTGGGCCTAATCGCGAAGAAGAGAGGGTCGCTCTTGAGGCATCCGGACAGCCAGTAGCGGTAGTCCTCGAAACTCTCGAACGGTCCATAGGCGAGATACGTCCAGCTGGCTCCATCTTCATCCGAAGAAATCGCGTTGTAAAGTTCGCACGAGTGCTCGTCCAGATTCAAGGGCTCCAGACGGCAGTACCGGCCCTCCATGACTTCCCTGGCAGGGGGCCGACACGGTTCCCAATCCGGAATCGGAAATCCAATCGGCTGTCCTTGATCACTGATAAACGAGCTCAAAGGGTCGAGGATCCTTTCTCAGAGTATTCGTCTTCTCACGCCGTGGAGCTCAGACACCTGGCATCTAACGCCCTCGTGGTCCGCGAACCTCCGAGGGTCAAGTCATCGCAAATCTCACGACCCGAATGTTCAGGGCTGTCGACCATCGACGTCTCTGAATCCGTACTCTCGGGCCAAGTCGGGGACTTCAAGATATGGTCTCGCTTCGACCTTGCTCATCACATCCGGATCGCCAGCCAGAGCCGCGATCGCACGGCCGGCGTAAACTGGTGTAAACGTCTTCTTCAGATCTTCAGGTCTGGTGTTGTCGTCAGGTTCCCAGGTTCGCATGTATTGGTATTCGTCGCCAAGCGACAACAGGATAACTGCTATCCCGTTTTTTCGGCATTCCTCTGCCATTCCATGCGTCATTCTATATATCGCGGACTTGAACGTGTCATAGAACAGATTCGGGTGGAACTTGCTGTCCGGTTTGATCCCACTGGTCGTGTTGACAATCAGACCGTGCCGCTGCTCCAGCATGATCGAAATTGCGCCCCGAGCAGCCGTCAAATGGGATCTCAAACCGGCTCCGTACATGAGATCCCACTGCCGAATTGGGAGCTCCCAAAAACGTTTACGCCCCCAGAATCCATCGCCCATCTCGTAGCCGCCCCAGGCGTTGTTCACGAGCACATCCAGCCGACTCTGATCTTTCTTTATTCGATTGAAAAGTGCATCAACCTGTTCATCCTGAGTGTGATCTACCCGCACAGGAATCCCCTCGCCGCCCCGCTGAGTCACAGTTTCTGCCGTGTCCTCAATGGTTTCGTTGGGGATGTCTGTGGTCTGGTTCCCTCGGATGCTGCGTCCCGTCACATATACAGTCGCGCCGGCTTCGCCGAGCGCGGTGGCAATGCCCTTCCCCCCTCCGCGACTTGCTCCGGTCACCACGGCAACTCTGTTCGCCAAAGTCTTCATCTCGCGAATATCCTGTTCCCCAACAACTCACGCAGACATCGCTTGAGCGTCCATGCCAACCGCCAACCCACCGGAGCTATGCGAATATGACTTTCAGTCATGACGAAGAGAGCCCTGCGAAAGGCATGTGACGTTCTCGGTGCCCGCGATCCCGCGTATCGGTTGCACCTCGAGACCAGGCAACTGTGCCCTGGGGGGTGCTCGTTTAAAGAGCCGCGTTGGTTTTTCAGAAGAGATGACGGAAGAAGCGATCGTCGTCCTGCATTTCACTGTTTCGCAAAGAAGGCACGCACACTCAATAGCTGCTTCGCATAAAACTCAGCATCCTGGTTCTCGCGCGATTCCAGGGCCGATACTGAGGAACTGAACTCCGATTCGCCGACGTCTTTCTCTTCGTTCAAAATCCTTGTCAGCCCGATGTAGCCCTCCAGCATCGCTAGTTCCTCAGGTTTGGAGCCATGTGCCTTGCTGTAATCCCGCGCCTGCGCAAAGACCGAAAGAGCTTCGCCATATGACTCCATCGCAATGAGGTGTGCGCCGAGAAACCAGTAGGTAAACGCCAGCTGAACGGCACTTGGATCAAGCTCGTGCAATTGCCGCACGCTATATCGTGCCATTGCAAGACCCTGTCGCATCTGGTCTGGTGAAATCGCAATCCCGGGCTCCTCCCAGCCGATCCAGGTACAGGATGCTGCGTCGGTCGCCATCCTCTTGGCAGCAAATCGAAGCTTTTTTGCTGAATCGTCATCCTTTCCATCGTATCTGGCTGCTCTAGCCAGGCAATAGTGGATACCGGCATTTGCAAAGTGTAGCACCTGCTCCGTGGATTTGGCCTTCCAGTAACAGTCCAGAACAAGGTTGCCGTAAGCCTCAACAATCTCTGACTCGTTTTCAAGTCCGAGTATGAATTCGCTGGCAGCGAACAGGTCCTTTTCCCTTGAAAGAGATTGGACGGCTGTGTAGATGTCTTCACGTGTCAAACCTTCTACTTTGCTGCGAACTTCGCCAACGACTGGAAATGCAAGGCCGAGTACGAATACACCGGGGAGCAGGTAGTTTCTCTGGACCATCCCGTTTTGTCCTCCTATGCTGAGGAAAATGGGCCGGCGGTACCCGCAGCTTGAAAAGCAATGATCGCGCCAGACTCACGCGCGCAGGCGCTCGAGGCATTCCTCATAGGCTTCGAATCGTTCGCCTTCGCGCTCCTCGGGATCGACCTTTTTGAGGAACAACGCGCTGCCGGGTTTCTTGCCGGTAAACTCTCGGTGGCTCCTGATGTGCGCCGGGTTTTCGCCGCTCCACTTGACCTCGCCATCCTGAAGATACACGAAATTCCCTCCGTGTTCCTCGATCATCGCCTGCATCCGATCGCGATAGAAGAGTCCCTGTTCGCAAGCCGTTTCCCTTACCGTGGCCATGATTTCGGGCGGGTCTTCCTCGACGGAGTCGAATTCGTTCAATGGACCCTCGACCTCGCTCTCGAAGTCGATTTCGTCCAGATTGACCGTTCCAAATCCGCTCTGTGCGGCAACGAGCAGATGGTTGCGGTCGCGACGGAATGGCGGCGTCGGCCAATCCGACGCGGGATCGTGTCCCATCAGGCTGGCGCCGACGGCGTCGGTGGCGATGATCTGGTCGCCCGCGATGAGGGTGTCGCACACGCGTCCCTCGCCGTCCCACTCACGACCCCATTGACCGGTCGTGGCATCGATGATATTGAGACACGGATTGGTAATGCGCGCCAGATCGGGAAGCACGTAGGACAGCCGGATTGCGTGGTGGAAATAGGTGCGTACGCGACCTTCGGGCGGGATCGTGGGTGTGAGGCCGAACAGGTTCTTGGTACACAGTGTGACGCCCATGAAGAGGTGGTTCTTCAACTTGGCGACGGAAACGACCTCATCCGCTTCGCTGAAGCACCGGCTGAGCGTGTAGCGCTGAAACATGCAGCCACCGCCCGGTACGTCATATTCGGCGAAGGGGGGATAATTCGACTCCGCGTGCTCAACGTCGAATTCCTCGAGCAGCGGAAGATAGTTGAAGTAGTCCGTCGCGGCCCCGGACGCATCCCGGCAGAACGTATCGGCGGCGACAAGCGTCGCTGAGGTCCGTTCACGCAATAGCCGAAGGACGGCGCGGAAGACAGCTTCGTCGACGAGCTCTCGACGGCGGCCCTTGAAACGAGCCACATTCGTATGCCCCATGTTGAACTTGAGCGCGATGCGGCCAGCCCTCTGCAGCTTCTCCCATGAACGCGACAGGGGGGCGGTCGCCCGTACCAGGTTTTCGTAGACCTCCTCGTCGGAGGCCCGGTGATCACACTGTACTGCACGAACGCTGAATTCATGGTCCATCGTCATACTCCCCTTTCGTAAACGGTGGTTCAGTGGTCGATCCATCCGCGTTTATTGTGCCAAAACGACAAACCGACGCACCTGCAAAAACGAAAACGTCGTTGACAGCTGAATTGAAACACCAGAGGCCAGCACCGGGAGTCGTGTTGTCTTACCCGGTCGGGCGGAATTATGCTTGTTTTCGCTTATAGGTTCTCATTGCCGCTTGTCACCGCCGCCAAATCAGTCTTTGAAAACATCCCGGACACAACGGAATCCCAAATTGCCCGATCCACCTTTTACACGCACGCTTCCCCGCCTGGAACATCTCTTGTGAAACGGGCTGGTATACCAGTCGCCTCCCCGCGCCGACCGTGTTTCACCGCCCAGGGGTCCAACAGGACAGTGTCTGCGGTCTTCTGTATAGAGTCGCCGGTCATCTCTGCACCATTGCCACAAGGAACCAACCATGTCGTAGAGACCAAACCCGTTTGGTGGAAACATGCCGATGTCTGGCGGGCCTTCCTCTCTCGTGCGATCTGCCGCCTGCGATCCATCAAATGCATCGTCACCCCACGGAAACGATTTATTGTCCAGGCCACCTCGAGCCGCCTTCTCCCATTCAGCCTCTGTGGGTAGTCTTTTTCGGGCCCAATGACAATATTCGAGAACGTCCGGCAACGATATACTCCTGACAGGCTGCAGAGGGGCGTGCAACCAGTTGTCCTGCCAGGTCACAGGGCGATAGTCCGCTGCCCGCATAAATCTGTGATACTGCTCTACCGAAACCAGATGTACTTCAATATAGTAGGCTTCCAGGTTGACGATGTGCTGTGGCTTCTCATCGAGGAATGCTCCCGTGTAGCCCATATCATCGTCATTCACTGCTCCCATCAGGAATTCCCCTGACGGAATCAGCACCATATCGGATACTTCGCTCTGGTTGTAAATGCGCGTTCCTCCCTCGATCTGCTTGTGTTTCCGAAGCCATACTTCCGTGCCATCCGAGGTCGTCCAAATGTTGTCTCGATCAGGCAATATACATAGTTCGTGGACCACTGGCCATGGCAGCGCAGTCCCCGAAGCGCATACCGAAATGTGGTTCGAATTCTGCCGTCAACTTTCGTTACCATCCATCAGATGTGGCTTGTCTGCCAGTCTTCTGCAGGCCGCCGTCTATTCGAGAAGTTTCAGCACGGTTGTCCGGTCCCAACCTCCCGGAGTCGGACCCTGGTACGCGGCGAGAATTTCCAACACCCTCGCAACGGAGTGAAGCCTCAGGACCAGTTCCAGTTCGGTACTCAGCGTTCCATAAGTCCGCCAGAAGCATTCAGCCAGTTCCGGCGATTTGAGGAAAACGCTCAGATACAAATCCCTGGAGTCGGCGAATGCCGGTGCAAGCGCCGCATTACCAAAATCCAGAACCGCCAGCAGATTCAGGGTCGCCGGGTCTATACGAAGATTATGCAACTGAAAGTCATAGTGGACAAGGGCATCAACTTCCACGGCTTCCAATGAACCGGAATGGTCGGTCCAGAGCGCCGTGCATCGATCAAGGGTGTCTTTTCCCAGCCAGCCTTGCTTCCGGAGGTCCCCAATTGCCCGCTGGAAACGGTTCTCCTCAGACTCCCGCCACTCGCTTCCGCTCATCGGGTCTCCGAGAATGGCGGCGGTATCCGGACCGACAGGAATTGAGTGGAGGTCATGCATTTGAGACGCACATTGCGTGAGGATTTTCTCCCTGTCTTCGAAACCTATCTCACGCCAAACCCGGTCGCCATCGACGCCACTCGCGAATTCTATGAGAGCATGGGGATATGCGAGAATGGAGTCACCGGATGAGACGTAGATCCAGCCTGGCGTGGGCACTGCAGATACGCGCTGGACAACTTTGATAACCCCCTCTTCCCTTCGCATTACCTCGTCGTCCGAGCATCTGACCCAGACCTTCAGAACAACCAAGGCACCACCGGGCAACTCAAGCACGAAGATCGCGTTCACCTCGCCGAGCTTCAATCGTCGGATCGAGGTCGGTTCCGGGATGCCGGCCTTTAAACAAGTGGCCTGCGCGATTGGAAGCGAAAGATCATAATCGACGAATTCCTGGTATGTAAGGAGTGGTTTTGGAGCAGTCATAAGCAAGGAGAGAATGGTCCGACAATCACCTCGACCAGTGACTGTCGTAGGCCGCACGAAAATTCAACGGTGGTGATGTAACTGACATGTAGACAAAGGTCTGGGTTCCGGAATTGAAGAACCCGTGAAGGTCACCTTCCTCAAACCGAACAACGTCACCTTCAGCGAATTCCGCTATCTCCCCGTTTTCCAGAAGCAGATTTCCTGAACCTTGTAAGGCGATCCATATCTGTTCCGATGCGTTATGTCGATGCGGCGGATTCTTGCCGCCAGGAGGGACAGAGACCTGTGTAATCGTAACCCTTTGCGACGATGAGTTCTCTGGAAACAGCAGTTGTCGAGATTCAATTCCGGAATTGCTGAACACCTGGATGTCCGAGGAACGAATCAGTTCCATAACGAATCCTTCTCGTTCGTTTTCCGGCTCACGAAATTTCGGTCCGCGAATCGATGTGGGTTTGCGAACGCAACGGCGCCGGACGGGTGGTGGAGCTCGGCGTCGGACGACTATCGGGCGTGTACCCTACTTGTGTGTTTCCATCGACTCCATCAGCAGGTCAATCTTGTCGTCGTATCCATAGACGAGCTCGGGAAGTGCCCCGACGCCGGCCCAGAAGAAGTCGAACGGATGGATGAGAGATCCGTCCTCGCCATATTCCCCGTGACGCCAGGTTTCTTCCGTTGGTCCTTCCACAGACAGATGGTAGAACCAGCGATGTTGCAGTTCATCGCTCCCGCAAAACCTCATGTCCATTGTATCCCGCGCAAGGAACCGCACATATCTGAGCCCGGTCAATCCCGTCTCCTCTCTTGCTTCTCGCATCACCGCATCCCGAGGATTCTCACCAGGCTCGATCGTGCCTGCGGGAACCTGAATGCCGGCATCCGGCGCTCCGGGTTGCGTAAATAGAAGCAGCCGGCTCCCACTCGTGATATACGCGTAGGCTCTGTGGCGGGTTTTCATTGGTGTGGGAGTTCGTGAGACTCAGGTCTCACATGGAGTAAAAATACTCGACACCCCCGAAGCCGGAGGTGTCGTGTCAACCGATGTGGAGGTCTGCCGGATCACGGTAGAGTTTAAATTGCAACAACCGCGCCCTGGTTATCCTCGTTCATTTGCTGTCAGCGCATCCGACCAACGCCCGGCCATTCTCCTCAATTCTTCCTCGTGAACCGGCCAATCGTCAACCTAAGTTTCGCGAAAACCGCAACGCGGCACCGCGACGAAACTTTCCGAAACGGACCGAAATAGTCGTAAGGAAGGACAATTTTTCCGTTCACGTCCAGTGACCGGGTGTATCCTGGTAATCAGCAGTCTAATCGCCTTTATCAACTTTCACATATTCGGTTTATCGTCCACGAAAACATACGAATCCTGGTCAAGCGTGGCAGGATCGAAGTCAGCGCCATTAGCAGTCCGTTGATAAAGTCGCTCTGCAGGCGAGGCCGAGCCATTGTGGTCGAAGACAAGGCGCGCGACCGAGTCCCATCCCTCGATTCGGCGAGGGAGCGCAACGTAGTATTTCGACCGCAAGGGCCGGCCGTAGCCCGGATGGGCTCTTTCAACGGGCTGCTGAGGCCAGACGAGTGTATGCACTTCAGAATCGATGCGCACCTGATTAAATAGCACTTCGTCCACCAGAGGTCCGAACAACTCGCCCTCAAGTACTGGTCGAAAATCGATATCCTGAGTCGTCTGATCGTTAAATCGGACATGAATCCGATAGGGCCCGACAATCTCGAACGAAACGACTCGGTAAATTGGATGACTCATACTATCCAAACCTGCTGTACACCAAACTTGAAGATTCGCAATGAAGCACTTGTACAAATCGGCTTCCCGGGAGCGAGGGCATCCTGCCCTCGACGGCTGACTCGCGCGGCTCTGGCGCCATCATTTTCAATATGATTTCGGATGCAAGGGAAACAATAAGCCCTTGATTCGGGTTTTAGCGGGTTACAGGAAGTTCGAGGGCAGGATGCCCTCGCTCCGGATGTTCGTGGATCAAGCCGCAAAAGAGGGCAGATTGTCCTCGGTCGCAGGCCGCTCGTGTCCGTTTCGAAACCCTGGGGGAAATGTAACGAAATCTACAACGGTAAGCAAAATCCGAATCGGGACAGGTGGGCGTCCAATTCTGACCATCGAAACTTCACACCCGAAGACCCCTCTGGTCCTCCACGGCCCTGAACGTCTACAGGTCTGTAATCAGGGAAAGTGTGTTGTCGAAAACGCAAAATGCGCGCCTGTCAATTCATGCTGTTTGTATTCGTTAAGACGTTGACATCCCCCCACCGCATCAGCCGTCGCAGGCGCCTTCGACCATTCGCCGGGCCCTTCGACAATCCTTCGACAGGCTCAGGACAGCGGCTCAGGGACCGGCTCGGCTTCTGCGACTCCCCCTCAAGGGGGGAGTGATTGGACCGGTTGTCAGAAGGGCTTTTGATTCAAGCTGAATGCTGAAAGCTGTTTTTCCCGCTTCCGTTCAGCCGAATCTCGGCAATCCGTCTCTCTCATATACTACGGCCATTTGTAGTGCCGTATCTTCGGATCGCGGTAGGTCGCCCGGGTGTCCCACCACATTGCGATGCCGATGCCTCCCCCGTCGTATCTGCCATCGGTCACCTGGTTGACGAGTTTACCGTCGATATAGGTGGTCAGCGAGCGGTGTCGCGCCGAGATGATGAGGTGGTACTCCCGTCCCTTCTCCAGAGCGTAGTTGACGACACTGAGCTTGGTGACACCGTGGATGCCCGGCTCACGCAACGTGACGTTAATCGTCTGCCAGGCATAATCGAATTCCACAAAGTAGAAGCCTCTTCTGTCGTCGGTCACGCGAAAGGGGAACTGCATGCACGAGCCCTTTTCCAGCTTAACGAAAAGCGAATACTCGTAGTTCTTCCAGCCGGAATCCCCCTGAAAAATATGGGACTTGCGTTTGCCGTCCAGTTGCCCGACAACGGCCTCACCGTCGCGTGACCACTTACTGGACGAATCGGCCACGCCCCAACCTTCCAGGCCCCTTCCCTGAAGAAGCGTTTGCCAGGGGATGATCAGGCCGCCGGGGCGGCTCCGGCCATAGTCGTCGTCGCCGCCGGCATCGGCGTCGCGCGTCGATACCGCGAAGAGAAGTGTCAGCAAGAAAACGAAGAGGAATTTCATGTCGCCGTCCTTCGACGATGTGATGGAATTTTGTCGGCGTTGCGGCGCGTTGCGATGACCGCGTATGCGACGGGAGCGAGGCCCAGGAGGATCATCAGGATGCCGTTGAGCTTCCATATGTCGGCATCGAATTCAAGGTACCAGAAACCCGCGAACAGAATGGAACTCCAGCCATTGACGACGTAGAAGAGCAGGTTGAAGCGGATATACGTCACAATGAGGTAAGCCGAGATCAGCCAGATTGGACTCTTCGTCGCGAACAGTTCGCCCGCGTGGTCGAGGTCATTGGCCGGCGAGACCACGGACTGGAAGATGAGAACGACGAAGACGCCGAGAACCATCAGGCTTGTCCTGCCCAGGACCCGCCACCAGACGAAAAGAAGACCAAGGACCCCAATGGGGCCGATGAGCATACCGCTGAATTCGTCGACAAACTCACCGAACGCGGGCAGGTAGGTATTGACGTTTGCGGGCACGCCGCCTCTTGCGGCCGGGTGGTACGAAAGAATGTTGAGACGCACGTAAGAGGCAAGAGCGCCGGCGCCCTCCGTGATACCGGAATAGCACGCGACCAGAAAGACGACCTGCCACCACAACGCCGCGCCGCCCGCCTTCAGGCGGAACACGTCGATCCATTCGGAGATGCGCATTTCTCCGGGACGCTCGATGCGAAACAGCGTATCTCCGAGGGCGCAGATCAACAGGGCGAAGATGGTCGCGAAAACGAAGCCCGGAACAACATCGACAAGCTTGCCAATGAGGAAGGTACCCATAGCTTGACTCGTGTCAAAGCCCCGGTAGAATGTGGGCAGTTCGTTGAGGCCCTCGAGTATGGAGCATACGCCAAAGAGGATGCCGAAACAGACGGGCAATCGCCACTCGATCAGCCCGTTCCGATAGGCGCGCAGCAGGTAAATCAGGGCCAGAACGAAGGTTACGATTAGGGCGATAGTGCGGATAGTAGATACAATGGTGCTCTTTGCAGTCTTCTCTCTCTGTTTGCGCATGAATTCTTCAGGCGCCTTGTAGGCCTTATACGCAAGGCCGATCCGGTCGCCCTGTACAGAGGCGACGATGCGAAACTCGCCCTCTTCCACCTTAATGTCCGTGCGTTCCCACACAAAGCGGTGATCCATCCGGTTTTCGCGCTTGATGGAGCGTGCTTCGAGACGCTTGTAGCGCGTCGTATCGGTTACATCCCGATTCAGATGTTGGCGCAGGAAGGCTTCCGCCACTTCCTGTGCGTCTTCGATGGCGAGTTCCGCACCCTCCTGGCCTTCCGGTACTGCATGCGAGACGTATGAAAGGCCGCCGTTGCCATCAATGCTGATGGTGAGTTCCTCCTTTTCAAGAGGCTTGAACCATCGTACGATCCAGCGCCAGGAGGCCGTGTGCTCCGCCGCAAGCGTATCCGCCCTCCCGACGTCGACGTTTCGCAGCAGGTGTTTAAAGTGTTTGGAACCGAGACTGCTTGAGAATCTGGTGGTGCGGCGATAACCTTCGAGTTCGATTCCGAGTTGCTCCCGATATCCTTCGGCTAACTCATTGGCCTGCGCTCGCGTGGGGACCTCTTCGCGTGCGTATTCGGCGAAATCCCGCGTTTCGAAAGCGAAGTATGCGCACCAGCCCGAAAGTCCGAGGATGCCAAAGACGAGGAGGCCCCTGCCTGAGACGAGGTAGTCAGAGGGTCTCTTGCGTTCGATCGGAGGCTCTGGCGGCTGCGCGGGAAGGGCAGACGGCGGAGGTGCGGCCACTGGCGCCTTTGGGACGGGTTCACGGGGCTCGTCCTCGAAGCGGCCGCGGACGGCGCTCCAAATAGCGGGGACGGCTGGGATGGAGATGATGGCGACTGCGAGAATGCCCGAGACCTTGAAATAGAGGCTGTCGGACTGAAGCATCGGATAGACGCCAAGAAAGCAGTTGTACACGTAGTGGGAAATGATGGTCGCCCAGACACCAAAGCGCAGGAAGACCATGCCGAGGACGACTCCAACTATCGTCAGTTCCAGGCCTCGGATGTAGATTGGTTCCTGCGGATAGTCAGCGTGGAGGAAGGCCCAAACCACAGCAGGAACAAGAACGGCCAGCCAGCTTCTCTTGAACCAGCGAAGGAGGAGGGAGATTGCCACAAGCCGGAAGAGGAACTCCTCGAACGTGGCCGCCACCAGACCCGTCAGGAGCGGATATATCCAGGGCAGGTACGTGCTATAGGCATTGCTGTATTGGGTCATGGCGGCAGGCGACCAGACACCGAGGTAGTCGTGGCCCAGAATGTAGAAGAGGGTCACGTAACCCAGGTGCGCGAATGCCAGACCATAACCGACAAGGGTGACGCGCGCAAAGCCCGCCGACCGCCAGCGCCGTAGAGAAATCCGCTCGAGGGGGTTGCGCCAGCCCTTTATGTCCTGCGCCGCGGCGCCGCCTGCCGTGCCGCACACGGCAACGACGAACGCCATTGCCGCGGCGTTGGAGAGACCGTTGAAGATGAAGTTGAGAATAAAGGAGTCATAGGACTCCATGGTGTCGAATCCGAACAGACTGAGCGGATAGCCATTGATGGATCCGAGCAAGGAGGCTGCTCCCACGAGGATACCGATGGATACAGCGACACGCCAGGTGAGCGTGCGCTGGCGGTACTTGCGCACCAGGACGACGACCATGGCAAGACCCAGGGCGAGGGCAAATCCCCGGGCAACTTTTGCGAGTAGACCGGCGCGGGAGCGGGTCTCCCGGTAGTCGCGCGAAAAGGTCTCCGGGACCTTGACGTATTCGTAGAAGCTACCCACCCTGTCCCCCTGGACACCGACGTACAGGCGGTAGTGTCCATCATCGCCAACGACGAAATCCCTCTTGCGGTAGGTAAATGTGTGATCCCTCCGCTTGGGACGGTCGATGCTGGAGGCCTCGATGGGTTCGAAATCGTCGAGCGAAAGACCCTGAACGTCGATGAGGAAGGCCTCGGCGATGTGCCGGGCATCCTCTTCCGGGAGGCTGGCGCCTTCCACGGACTCGAGGATGCTGTGGGTGAACCCGACGACGCGTCCGTCGGGATCGATGCGAACACGGAGTTCTTCCTTCTGAAGCGGTTTGAAATAGCGGATGCGCCAAAACCATACCGAGACCCAATCCCGAACGAGGCGGTTGGCCTCTGCCAGGCCCAGGGTCCGTTCAAGGAAGATCTGGGGAAGGGGAGCATAGGAGAAGACTTGAGCGCTCTCGTATTCGGCGAGGTCGTAGCCGAGGTCATGGAGATATGCTTCGGCAGACTGAAAAGCCTGTTCGCGGTTGACACGAAAGTTAAGCGAGGCAACGGGAACGGCCCGGTCAAAGAAATGAACGTAACATGCGAGACCGAGTGTGCCCAGGATCAGGAAAGAAAAAATCCACACAGCATCGCGTCGGTTCATGATGTCACCTGCTTCCCGCCTTTTGCATGCAGTGGGCATTCCCGCGCCTTGCTCGGAGCAGCCGGAGGCCGGGCGCCGACGCCTTCGATGCCTTGAATTCTTTGACGAAATTCACTCTTCATCAATTTGGGCCCTGTTCATGGTCAGCACGCAACAAGCGTTCAAGACTTATCAAAAATCCGGATTCACCAATCCATCCCGAAGGTCCGCCATGGTCACTCAAATCTGTACAGGCCAGTAAAATCGAACCCGCCGCCTCTTCGCTGGATATCTTCTCTTTGATGCCAATCATATATGCATTCAAATCCATAGGATTCCGCAAAGCGCGCAACGCTCTGGGGCGGATACGGGCGATTTCTTTTTCGACGTCAATTCGCCACTTTTTGGTCTTGAGAAATGACCGTAACGCGATTTCCTCGGACTTTTCCAGGTAACCATCGATATAGAGCGTCATCACCGCCGCTTCGAGGAACGCAACTTGCTCATCTGCCGTAAGCATTCGTGCATCGATAACTGACCGCATTCGGGGACTGAAGACTCTGAAGAGAATACCAACGAGAATGGGAGCAAGGAGGAACAAAGCGATCACTACAGTTGAAGCATCTGAGAACATCGAATTCCCCTGCCGCCGGTTAGCCGGAGGCCGGGCGCCCACAAGGGGCGCCCCTACAAGACGAATGGGACAGAATCAGATCTGAATCTGTGGGCGGATGTGTCTGTTAAAGCTGTGTACCCTGCTCCCGTCCGGATTTCAGGGAACAGTGTACTTTGTCCACCAGCGATTGTCCATCGTAAACTCCATATCTTCAACCAGATGTCCGATCACGAATTTCACCTGGTCCTCATCCGGCAGATTGTCGATGAGCCGATAGCGTTTGCCATTGGAACACTCGCGGTCTGAGTAGTAGTCAATCCCGTCGTCGCTCTCAGGAGCCCGGTATCGTTGGCCCCCCATGACAACCACAGCTCCGCGAGTAAGTTTTCTGTGAAGGCTCTCCACCAGACGGGGCCAATCAGAGTACGACAGATGATTGATGAAGTTGAAGTGAAATGCAGCATCGAAACGCTCGTCTAGCTGGCCTAAATCGAATGCGTCAGATTGGACGAACCTCACATTCGCCGCCTTCACCAAACTACGTCCGATTGCCAGCACCTGTTCAGACGTGTCCGTTGCTAAAACCGATTCAGCTGTTTGCGCGATGTGTTTCGTCCATCGCCCCCCTCCAGCTGCGAGTTCCAGCACCTTACGACCGGAAAACACCCGCTGGATCTGTTCAATTGTGCGTCTCTGTTCGACGCTCAAGTTGGCTTCATCGTCAATGTAGGATTGCCGCACGCCGTCCCAGTCGTAAGAATATTTGGCGCCGTCATAGTATTCGATCATCTGCCTGCGGTACGATTGCGATTTCAGATCCACCAGGAACACCTCCGATCTATTCTGCCCTGTTTGGGAGAGACAATCACTGCCCGGACCGGTTATCGCCATTTCAACTGAATCCTTCGCCGCTTGCGGCCCATGCCTGTGGGGTGAACGCAAGCGCCGGGTAGCGGACACCGTGCAGAATCCCCACCGGACAAACTTTCCAGCGGGGATCTCATTCGGTATCGGTCGACTCCATTGACCAGCATCAGGGGCCCCGTGATGCCGTCTTAGCCTTGATTCACTATTATTCGGGGACCTGAATGTCGAATATATACAGAAGAACAAAGGCGAATTGACGTCAAATGTCCCGCATACTTGAGGTCACTGGACGTGAAGGGAGATTTCATCCCTCTCAACGACCTCAAGACCCCGTTTTTGCACCGTCACTTTCTGTGCCTTTTGTGCTTTTTGTGGTAAATTGACGGTTGTCTTTGTAGAGTTGAGATTAATCAGTCGCTGCAGAATCCGCGGTTCCTGCGCATGCGATTGTTATATGATGATCTCTCCTGGCCTTCGCACGTGGAGGCATTGGTCATAGTCGTACCCAGTCTTTGAGGTCTGCATGCTCGAATATCATCTCGCGCTGAATTTGCAGATCCTGTCCCAGGCCGGCTTCGAGGGCTCTCTCATACATGGCAATGGCGATCCCGACGTCAACGTAGGCCAGACCCACCGCGTTAAAATAGATTCTTTCGTCGTCGTTCTCCCTCCCCGGCTTCGTACCACGGACCAATTCCACGAGATTCGCGTACAAGTCGTCATCCGCCAGCAAGCCTTCCTTGTACATACGACTGAGCGTCTGTGTTCTATGTTTCACGGTCTCCCAGTCATCGCATACAATCTTATCGCAAAGTTTCGCCACGTTGTATTCATCTTCCCAGCCACCAATGTGACTGTAGAAAGCACCGGGTTTCATCCAGTCCGCCTTAAGCAGCGGCGCCTGTGCACTGGTTGCCGTGACAATGATGTCCGCTCCGTCAATGGCACGTTCGAGGTCTGAATTCGCGATCGAAAAATCCATATCGGGAACGATTGCAGACATTTCCTTGGTAAACTGTTCTTCCTCGGCACCCAGCTTCGCGGCCACACGACACGTCTTCAGTGACGGTATGGCAGTCTTCATCGCGATCAAATGCATCTTTGCCTGTTCACCGGCGCCGATAAATCCGATCGATGTTGCGTCCTGACGGGCCAGGTATCTGGCGGCCAGTGCGCCGATGCTCCCAACTCGAATGTTGGAACACAGCGTGCCTTCCATGAACGCGATCGGGAATCCATGGACGATCTCGGACAGGATGATCACTGCCGAGAGATTCTGAATCCCATGTTTAACCGGATTCGGTGGAAAGACCGACACCCACTTCATGCCGCAAATTTCCTTATCCTTGAACGTCGCCGGCAGGCAGTTGATTCTCTCCTGGGTTTCATCGTTGAAGATCTGCACGATCTTGTCAGGAAAGAGAACGTCTCCTTTGTCAAATGCACGAATAGCCGATTCGGCAGCGTCCATCGCCATCCGGATGTCCAGGCATCCTGCGGCAAGGAGGTCTTCCTGTGAAAAGAAACGACAATGAATGTCATGGCGAGGCATTGATGATCCTTCCGTTTGTAGTTGGAGTCAGATTTCCCAGTTCGACACGTATGATCGGCTCTTGAGTCGCTCCGCAAGCTCAATCAGTACAGATAGTGACTTGTCCAATCTGGACGTCGTCGCGTCGTCGAGTTCGCCTCCCTCACCCCAATTGTCGCCGTGCGCATAGACATTGTAGGGGCTGACAATGCACTTGAAATCAAGCATCAGGGAGGTTGCGAGAGAAGCGAACGCCATATAGCTGTGCGGATAGCTGGCCGAATTGACAAACATCACGACCTTGTCATAGAAAGCGCCTCTGAGCGATCCGCCTGGCGGCGTAGAACCCATATATTCGACGAATTTCTTGAGCTCCGCGCAGCACGCCCAGTTGTATACCGGACTGGCCAATATGATTGCGTCGGCTGCCGCAATGATCCTGTGGCACGATTGGTAAACCTCGGACGAATAGATCTCGTCATCGTCGAAATTCGGTGGATCGAGTTGTCGAAGATTGATGAAGTCGACAGCATGCCCCTTGTCCTCCAGGGCGGTACGACACATGGAGGCAAGCACCCTGCTGCGACTGCGGGCATCGAGACTGCTGCTGACGACTGAGAATCTCATTTAAACCCGTCCCCCGGCTCGGTCCACTTCGCAGGGCCTCTACCGTTCCCGCCTCTCGTGAGACTGCCGAATGAGCCGGAACCGCAGCCTGCCGCGCTAAACGCTTGCGCCCTTATCAAGACGAAGCCCAGGAGGGCAATTGTGGCGCTGGCGCCGTTACTGTGATAGGCCGGCCACGTTTGGAGGCGCCATTTCGCGGGAGCCGAAGCCCGGCGTGTTAGCTGGATTTGCCGCCCGGGCGACTCGTTTCGACTACCTTGGCGGATTTCCGCTGTCCTTCAGGAACTTCTCCGCCTCGGCCAGTCTCTGCCGAGCGTCATCGCTTAGCTTGCTGTCCGGATACTTCGACAAAAACTTCGTCATCTGGCGAAATTCGAATCGGTATCTGGCAACGTCGTCCCCGTTGAATTCATAAGGGGCCTCGTAGTAAGTCAGGAGCCGGAAGTAGGCCAACGGTGCCACGTCCGACGCAGGATATTCTGTGACAATACGTCGAAGCACCTCCTCTGGTTCATCGGGCTTTTTAAATCCAAAGAATTCTTTCGGAGGGAAGTACTTCCACAAATCTTCAACAGCCGTCGCGTAATCAAAGCAGACCTGCGGCCTATCCGCAGCCTCAATCCCTTGATCGACCGTTTGGTATTTCTGCTGTGCATCAAGTAGCCTATCCAAGACCTGGATAGACCAGTCAAGACCGCGAAATCCGCTAAAATATCCCTCGGTTATGGCAGATCCATGAGTATAGGTTGTAAATAGTTTGACACGTTGCGTCGATCTAACTGCATCAATTGCGCCCTCGCCAAATCTCTCCAGGATTCGCTGCAGAATCCGCTTGGCCCCTCGATAGTCCCGATTGACTGCGAGAAGCTTTGCGTTGAAGAATAGACCGTATGGACTGTAAACGTTTAGCGGCGGTTCAGATCCCTTATGGTACGCCTCATTTGCTCTCTTGTCGGCAGAACCGCCAGCTATTACGTATGAGTGCCCGGCCAGGAGATATAGCCATGTCCTCGCAATCGGATTTGTCTCCTCTGAGGCCTCCAACGAAAGAAGAGCGGCGCTCCGTTTCAAGGACTTTTGTCTATAAAGACGGTATCCATCGAGTGATGCCGGCAGTGCGCCTGACGGTAACTCGACAGGAATTTCGCGATAATAGGTCCGGGATCTGTCGTCAAGGTAGATGGGTTGTCCAGCTCGCAAGCGCACGGTTTCACCGGTGTAAAGGGTTGCGTCAACGTCTACGACTATTGGAACGTGACGATGACCCATGGCGAAGCCATTGGCCTTGGCGTCCGATGCCACAAACAAAACCGCCAACATGGGCCATAGATGTCTGGTAGATTTCATACTGGTCTCCGATTCACGCTTTGCATGCAACGACAACGAGGAAGAGTCTCTTCGTGGCAATTCTCAGCATCTCCGTCCCGCTTCAAGGCTTCTTTGAGTTTTAATCCGATGCCGGAGATCGCGTTTATATCGAAGTCTACCCATCCCGGCGCTCAGCTCGCGCCTTACTTCTCGCTTCGAAGAGTTTGTACCTGAGCCCTTTAGCCCAATACTTAATCCTGCTATCCTTAGATTCCCTCGCACACCTCCTCACGGAAGCGCGGAGGACTTTATTGTTCTCCAGGTTTTCGATGGCTTCCAGTCGCGGGCGAACGGGCCCCCGAATCAACCACTCCGTTGCGTCCCACGCCGGGTCAAGTTTGCTATCGGCCAATACTGCTTTTCTTGCCTCTTCCTCGATGCGGAAATTTACGTCCTTGGGAGTCCAGCCGAATATGAGCGACAATAGCACATGGATAATTTCACAATAGACCAAGTGAATCATCCCATGCTTGTTGTTATTTCCGTCGATACTCCCGTACCTATTTGCTACGAATATTTCCGCTTTGCCGTGTTTCCGAAAATAGTCAACAATGTTTGTGGTGTGCTGGATGGTTGTGACGCTCTCCAGATATTGGATCGTACTGTCAAAACACCGCTCTAATTCATTGAATGCCGTTGGGTTATGTTGTTGAACATCCGCCAACAGTCGGTGTAGCTCGTGCCCGCGAGAACGAACGTGGTTCTCTGACAGGCCACCGTCTATCAGAATCGCCTTTAGGCCCTTCTCGATTGCTTCGTGAGCATTCCTCGTGTCTGCCCTTGCCCTTGCCTTTGAGTATGCTGAGGAGAGTTGTGCAATCAGAAGTAGTCTATTGAAGAACTCATTCTCAGATTGTGCATCTAAGTTTGCAGCATCAGTCAAGCGGTTACGTATGTCGCGCGAGGGCCTATCCAGTTCATCAAGGGCATACCTCAGGTCCGCCCATATGTCATGCTTGTTTAGCGACATTGTTTTGCCTGCCTTTCAGCGCGCGCAGAACAGATCCCATCGTCGAATTGGACACGAAGTTCCCTTTCGCATGCCTTCTTCCTTACGCAAAGGCCAGATTGTACAGCCTCGCGGCTTGCTCGAAAGCCAACCTCACGAACTCTTTCCTCTCCTTCACCCTCGAATGTTCGGTCAGAACCTCAAGTGTTACTGGCCCACCGTAATCGGTGTTGCGGATACGCCCGCACAGATTCTCCCAGTCAATGAACCCATGGCCGGGAATGACATGGTCAACATACTCCCGGACCCGATCTGACAAGTGAAGCGCCAGAAGCCGATCTGACATATCCCCGAGCAATGTGAAGGGCTTCGGACCTCCTATTTGATCATGTGAAGAATCGTAGCAAAACCCGAAAACGTCACCAGGCAGACTGTCAAGAACACGTCGTACAAGATCCGTGGCGGGTCCGGGATGCACATTCTCAAGTGCCAATTTAACTCCGTTATCCCGAAGGATTGAAGTCAGAGCCTCGCAGGTGGCGAGAGCCGCCTCGAGGTGTTCATGCATCTCCCTGGACTCCAGGACGAATGGCCCGGCGTGTACCACGACCGTCGGCACATCGAGAAAGGCCGCGGATTCTACCGTGGCGGCCAGGGTCGAATGCGCCTGGGGAAGGTGAAGTGGTTTGCCGTGAATTGTGTCCATTTGCAGGTTGCAGTCAAGCAGGAGATTCCGCAAACCGGATCTCCTCGCGTCTCCAAGGTAGCTCGAATGTGGCTCTTGTGCTCCAAGCGAAACATGCGTGAATCCTGCCTCAGCTATCAAGGGAAGCAAATCCTCAAGTGGGCAGTCGTATGCAAAGGAGGTAGCTATGGATGCCTTCGGGTGGCTCATTTGCTCTCTCAACTGGCTGTTTCCGCTTACATTCAGGTGGCGAAATGTGTCGGTCAGGCGTTGGCAAGGACTGTCATCCAGAGGAGGCCTGGGTGCAACGTCCGCGAAATGCATCGGTTTCATTCGACATCAGACTGCCATCCGGGGCCGGTACCCTGGCCGACGAAGGATCTACTGCAGCATCGGGGCATCCGCGCGCGTTTTGCACGTTTCAATACCCAAGAGGCAGCACGTCCGCCCCCAACGCGGGACTGAAGCCGCGAACGATGCTTCGACTGCGCTCAGAATGACTTGCGTTGCAGCAAACAACGACCGATGGCAACCTTGTTTCCGTTATCCTGATCAGACACGTCCAAAATCACGAATCGAATCCACTCTTCGGACCCTATCTGCAAGATTCCCACGGTTCTTGGACAGCAGTGATCCGAATCATCCTTTAGGCGCTTGCGCAAAAGACGCGACAGAAGACGTGACCGCGTGGCCTCCCGCCAACCTTCGTCTCTCAAGAAGACTCTGAAGTTCCTCGTTCTCCCATTTCCCGCTTTCGGCCTCTTCACGCCATTTCAGGTTGTATGTCTCACGCTTGCAGACGTCCAGGTCTTTCGGGGCCAGCGTGAGCCACGTCTTCCCTGAAGTAACGCTTCCGAAGCCGTTGAAGCATGGGGAGTGCATGTAGAGCAGGTTCTTCGCCAGGTAAGTCAGATAGTCTTCTGAGCTGTACCTGGCTCCATTGTGGCTCAGCTCGTCGTTGCAGAAAATGGTCTCGTGTCGGCAAAGGCGATCCCTGGTCTCCCATGGGCTCAGAACAAGTCCGTCAGAGTCACGCAGATACGCGTTGTACGAAGGATCAGCCATCACCCACTTCGAGCGGGAAGCACACCAAACCACCGTAACCAGATGATTGTCGTAGTCGTATGGATTCAAGGGATTCAGTGACACGATTCGGGTCGGCAACCCCAGAGACAGGCAGGCCTCTGTCAACACGATAGACAGCATGTAGCAGTTGATGCCACAGTCCTCGCCTTTGCCGAACGAATATTTCAAAAGTCCCGAAGCGTTCATGGGCAGCGATTCGCAGACTTCGGGCCGTGATTTGGTTATGTCGCCTCTGTGGCATACGCCTTCTGACATCCACTGCATCAAGTTCAGGACCTTTGACCACTCGTCTCCTCCTCCCGCAACCTGATCAAGGCTATATTCTTCGCGCAGACGTTCGAGCTCAGGATGCGAGAGTTCATATTGGAAGCGAGGCGCCGACTCATCCGGCGAGGAATCAAACTCGTCAAACAAGCGTAAGAGCCCGCAGTTGAGCCTGAACTCGTAATTCATAGGTACTTCCTCAAGTATTGTAGATTCTCTCTTCCCACTACCTGTATCGTCGCCGCGCCCTTCGATCTCACTGAGCGAGTCGCCGATGGACAAGGCGGCGCAGCCGGCAGCCAACCCCGGTTTTCATCTAAAAGATCGTCCCCTGAATCCGAATTGTCCCTTCCAACAGAATCTCTCCGTGCTCGTCCTTCCGCTCGGCCTGCCAGTATCTTCGCGCCCTCTCGAACATCGATGCAAGGGTTTCCGACGCTTCGAAGTAACTTATCAGGTTCATATCAGCAGTGAACGCGCGCGAGCATTCAAGAATCTCGACATCATACAGTTCGCACGCTTCCCTGTGGGAGTCGAATCGTCTGGCCGCACTCGCTTCCGGCCAGAGAAAGAGGCATTCAAACCGAGTTGGCCTATTTGGAAATCCCCGTTGCCGAACGGTCTCCCACGCGAGTTCCAACATCGCACGACCTGTCTCGGCGGCATTTGGAACCGTTACCGCGGGAGAGCCCGTTTGGACTTCGATCAGGACCTGACGCATCAGATAGTTCTTGAAGTCTCCGGGCCTTACAACGGTTCCGGAGCAAAGGCCGGACTTCGCCGACCAATACAGGTGAGTTCCCGGTCCGATTTCACGAGACATTGAATAGGATCTCGCCCACGCGGTTACAGGTTGCAATATGGTTTTTCAGGGCTGCCACGGTATTGTCTTGCACCAATTCACGCCAGAGAGCCCTTGCGTGAAACGTCCGGAGAACTTGCCGCAGGCAAGCTGGAAAAGGGCTGGGACGCCAGGAGCCGCAAGCGCTGTCGGTTCGATCATACATGGGCTTGAAGAACGCCATGGGCGTCAGAACCGTTGTCTGATTGATCGAATTGTATCGTACAGTCAGAAAAGCCAGCATCCAGAATCAGCCTGAGATTGGTTTCCACACTGAGTCTGATATCATAGTTCCATTCTCCCTGTCTGCCTCCCGGAAGCTTTGCAATCCACGCGGATATGGCGTGAAGGCATCTCAAGACGTTCGATCATCGAGGAACCGGATTGCCTCGGCATCGAGCGTCGCACCGCAGTCCGCTAATGCGCGCAACGCCTCGAGCCTGTCTCGTTCGACGGCGAACTGTGCTGGTGAGCGACCGAAGTTGTCCAGGTCGTCAAGCGAAACACCCCGCATGTGCAGGTACTCGACCATCGCAGGGAGGTTCTCGTTTGCCGCAACGTGCATCAACGTGCCTCGTTCTCCGTCAAAGTGGCCGATATTGCATCTCGCATGTAGATCCGCGTCCTCCAGCGCATCCAGGCGTTCGGTCATCTGCGCTTGGACGAGATGCCTGGGTGTCAACGAGACGCCCGCCCCTGCGAAGATCTCCATGAGCTCGACGTGACCGTGGTCGGCGATGGTGCCGAGCGCGTCGAAGCCCCACTCGGTAGTCACGGTGGGGTCGGCGCCGCGTTCAAACAGATACCGGGCGAATCGTTTCATACCCAGCCAGCCAACGTAACCGAGTGGCGTCTCGCCGCCATCCCCGATCGTGTTTATTGGGGTACCGCGATCGATCAGGAGTGACGCCATCGCAATGTGCTGGTCGGTCGTCTGGTCACCGCCGTCCTTTGCCCATCGTGGCATCGCCAGATGCAGAAGTGACGCCCCACGCTCGACGCCAAGCTCCTTTTTGTAGACCCGTGCCCTCGCCAGATAGGGAAACGCATCGAGGATCCCGGCGACAGTGTCGAGATCCAACGCCTTTACCGCTTCTTTAAGCGCTTCAAACGTCTCGCGGGGTGCGACAGGGATGTTCTCCGAAAAGCATCGACTAAGATGAAATGGCCCCTCAAACCCACGTTCACGGGCAAGAGCGATGGAACAGTTGTGCGGCGTCGCACCTTCTTGAATAGCCGCATCGCTGAAGGGCTCGAGGATCGGGAACGCGTTACGGTAACGCGCAATTGCCTCGCGGTCACCGTTTTGAATTGCCGCATGCATTATCTTTCCATCGGTGCTCTCGTCCGGTCTTGCTTCTGCTGTCATATATGTTCCTTTGGGGCTGGGCGGCAAACTCACTCAGCGCGCATTGGCATAGCCGCGGCATTACCGAACAGCCACGGAAATTCGTTTCTGGTTGGATGAACCAGGAAAATTGGGCAAACCCACCATACATCACCTACCCTTCAATCCTGCCAGATATTCGGCGATTTCTTCATGTCCAGCGTACCTTGCCCAGTCTTCCGGCGTGGCGTTGTGTCGATGATCTCTGATGGTCACGTCGATCCCTTTGCGAACGAGATATACCACCTGTTCCATGCGGCCGGCGAACGCGCATTCGTGCAGGATGCTGGCTGGCTCGTGGGTACTCCATCTGGTGTTGATATTCGCGCCGTGATCCAGGAGATAGTCCGCGATTGGGTAGTTCCCGTTCTGCACCGCCCAGGCGAAGGCCCTGTCGACGATCTCCTGAACGCCGGCCAATGGTGTTTCTCCGGGAGGACAGACATACAGGGATGGATCGCCCAACCTCGGATAGCCGTTCGCGAACCTCTTTGCGACAGCTTCCACGTCGCCAAGACCGGCGGCGTGGGGCAGATCATCAGGCACGGACCAGATTTGAGAAAGGGCCGGAACATAGTCAGCATTCCCGTATTCGAGAGCATAGAGGATGGCGCGAGACGCCGGCGGTTCAGGCGCAGTGGTGATGGCCGCTCCGCTCGTGATCACGGCTTCGATCACCGGCAGTTTTCCTTCGGTGCAGGCCGCAACTGCAAGCAGCATTTCCTGGGTCTCGAGATAGCGGGGTCCCAGGAGAAAGGGTTCGGTCGCGAGCAGATCTCGGATGGATTCCGCGTCTCCCTCGTCCAGGGCAGCAAGCAGGCGCAGTTCCACGGCCCTACGCCAGATCAGGCCGGGTTCGTCGTCCACCTCCCGGTACGAGCACGCCTGTCTTCCCCCCTCCGGCCGCTGTTCCAGAAGGAAGTCGACAAAGGCCGTCTTCCCCTGCCATGCCTCCACCCTTGTCCTGAGATCGTCGTCGAGCTGAAGGCAACAACTCATCAGGAAGTGCGCGACGTCGCGATGACCCAGCCGGCAGGCGTAGAGAAACGCGTCGGCAACGATCAGCCGATCATCCGCGGGATCGGGCCAGTCCGCCTCGGCGCCGGAGTACCCGGTGCGCAGTTCCGCCTGTGGTCGTCCGACGTCGGACAGGACACCGCCAGGGTCGAAACATCCCCGCACGCTTTCGAGATCGCCCCTCGCGGTCAATGTTCGAAGGCTTTCCGGCAGTACGCCCTTCTCGTCAAACAATGCCAGCATGCCGTGGGCGCCGGTGTCGATCGCCCTCAAGTACACCCGGGGATGCATAACCGCGCCAGCGTCAAGCAGAAGGCGGGCACAGTCGGGCCGGTTGTAGACGCCTTCATTCTCGGCGCCGGGAAAGTTGGCATACGAAATGGCGGCGTAAAGCAGAACGCCGCACTCGTCGTCCGGATTGTACCACGTGAGCAGACCCGGGTACTCCGCAACGAGACTCTCCAGGCGAGCGGTATCGTTGGCGTCGATGGCCTTTACGGCTGCTTCTACAGCCCTCTTCAACTCAGGAGCGGGCATCGGTATTTCTGTCTCCTACATGAGATAGCGAAACGCATCCCTGGCACGCTGGAGCCTGGTTGTATCATCAACCAGACGGGCAAACCTGTGGAAACCATAGAGCGTTTTAATCCGATGAGTAAGCCTGGCGCGATCTCTTCTCAGGGCGCCGGATTCCCAATAGATCGGGGTGCAAGGATCTTCTTCAGCCGGCGCTTCCGTCCCGAGTTCGTCCTCGACATTCGGCAGGGATCTCCACAGACGAACATGACGATGGTGAGCCTCAAGTCCTTCCTGCGCCAGGTCAACGTAGCCACACTCAGAAAGATCGATCAGCGAAGCGGCATGGTTGATAATGTGCCACAATCCCCCGAATCCCTGTCTCCGTTCGGCAGCTGTCTCAAGGAGCTCATCCAACACCGCTTCGATCATGCCCTCCAGATTGGAATACGGCAGAAAATCCGACTGTTCCGGCAACACGATCATGTCTCCGTCGATCCGACCCTTTTCCCTCCCGTAGTAACCGCTGCCAGCCGATGCCCGGTCAAAGCCCCCGATCAATCTGCATATGCCATCGATGATGGACGATGTTGCGTGTTGGGGGTACTCCTGAAGCGCCCGAATGGACAGAGAGGCGAAAATCACGTTGTGACCCGAGGAGCGTGTTTCTCCAATGTTCCTGGAGAGGACCTCTGCGATGCGGTCAATCTGATCTACCTGCATGGCTTCGTCCGGGTACGGCACAAACAGTTCCGACGTTGTGATGGATCCACCTTCGCCGGGGTCGAATACCGACTCTCCATTGAGGACACGATCCAGTTCTTTCTCTATGCCTGCATGAACCTTCCTGTCCAGTTCACCGTGTTCCTCACTGAAGAGATAGCCGGCGACGAGGGTTGCGCCCAAATGTCCTGTCATGGTATCCACAAGGTGAGCTCGGCTCAGTCCCAACAACCCCTTTTCCAGATACTCAGGTCCAACCGCCATATATCTTCTCCACGTCTTGACGGCGTCAGTCAGGCAACTCCCAAATGGATTTCCGTCGCATCTTGCAACAGATTCTTATTGATAACGAGTCCGCGGGACGTAGGCTACTGCCTTTCGTAAAGGGAATCAATTGAGAGATAGACTGGAGAAACCGGCAGAGCGCGCTCGACGATCCGGCCTCGCTGAACCTGGAGCGACCAGGCTCCGGATTCGGCATCGGCGGAGATGACCCTGTACCCGTCCGGCGTGAACGCGACGGCGCAGTCATTATCGATGGCGAGGCCGTTTCCACCCTTTCGCTTCAGCATATCGTGGAAGTCCTGCCTTCTGGGTACGCCAGCGGTATCACTGTTGTAGTGAGGACACGCCAGCCCGCTCAGCAGTCCCATGCCGGTGACGGCTATGTAGCGCCAATCGTCGGGGCTATAGAAGGATATTGAGTCGCTGTGCCCACGGTCGAACCAGCAGATCGCTCCTGCGCTCACGCCGCAGAGGACCGCGCCGTCCGTATGAGCCGCCCTGAGCAAGGCGTCGACACCTAGCCGCCGCCATCGGCGCATCATCTTGAGCGTGTTTCCACCTCCGACGTAGACGATGTCGGCCCGGTCGATCTTCTCGGCGATGAACCCCGGCGATGGCGTTTTGCCAAGCAGGTAGAGCACGTCGGTGTCGCACCCGTAGCTCTCTCGATACGCTCTGTCGAATGCTTCCCAGTACTCGACCGAATCGCTGCTTGCCGTCGGGATGAACAGGGCGTTTGGATTCGATGATCCCGACAGCTTGATGATTTCCACGTCGATGAGCCGGGTTGCCAGGCTGGTGATGTCTCCGCCACCTATTGCGACAATGCTTCCCATCACATGACCCCGTTGGTAGTCAATCTGCGAGCAGCGCGAGACCTGCGGACCACATTTATGCGGCAAGCGAATCGTAATTCTCGTTCAGCCACGTGTTTTCTTCTTTCAGTTCCGCAAGATCCCCACGTTGGTAGAAGATGGACCATGGGAGGAGTCCCTGGCTGCCCAGAGTCTCGGTCCTGCGGTACTCTTCCAGTTGCAGATCGCTCAAGGTGTCCAGGATTGCGCTGGTATCCGTACCGTATGTGTCGGAAAGTACTGCTAACCTGGACCTGAGATCAGGCTTATCGGAAAACCCGGCTTTTCTCCAGTGCGCTACGCCTCGGAGAGGCACCGCGTACCAGGCAAACTGACTGACATCGCAGAGGGGATCACCTGGCTCGGCAAAATCCCAGTCGATTATTCCTTTCAAGGTTCGCCCTTCCCAGACAGTATTCCAGGGTCCAAGGTCCCCGTGTCGGATGATCATTCCCGGTCCCCAGGTTACATTGGGAAGATACCATTCGGCATCCTCGGGTGGCTCGAAACCCCTTACTGCATTGTGATATCGGGACAGGAATCGCGCGACCTCGGCAAGGCCCTTTTCCTCTAGCAGCACCTCCGGCCATGGTCGCCGGGCAACCTCTCCAGGGATAAACGAAAGCACCTCGCGTCCGAGTTCGTCGAGTCCGAAGACACGAGGAACTCCTGAAAAGCCGACCGCCTCCAGGTAGCGCAGCAGGGCGTGCACGGCCGGCGTCCACCTGTGTACAGGTCTGCGCACAGTGTCTCCAATCCGCACAACAGGATTGACACAACCCCGGTCGGACTCACCCTCTTGCAGCATCGTCAGATTCTCCCAAGCCTAACCTTGATTCGCAATTTTTCGGGGACGTAAAATCGTATATGTGCAAACTGATAAAGGCGATTAGACTGCGGATTTTCAGGATACACCAGGTCACTGGACGTGGACTGAAAAAACGTCCTTTTGGACGACATTTACGCCCCTTTTCAAGGGGATTTCGTCGCGTCGCCGCGTTGCTGTTTTTTATCGAATGGGGCAAATTCGGGATTGCCCTCTTGTCTGGCCGCATGTCTCGCTACGATTTGCAAGTTTGCGAACCGCCAAGGTGGCTGCCGAAAGCCTTAATGGCAACGGCGCCGCAGCACAAGACGTGCTGTTATCGGCTGTCGCCAGGAACATTCAACTTTCCATCAGGTCCGGTTGAGGGAGTCCAAGTTCCTGAACCGTCCACTGAAGACCTGTAATGAGCTGCGCCCGCTGCAGTTTGCGAACCAACGGTGCATGGGGCAGGTCCGGCAACCCTGCACGCGAAGCGAAATACCCCGTAACATACGCCGCCAGGTGACCGGCGTCCGCAAGAATATCCTGTGGAGGCGGCCCACCCTCGTGGCGAAGACCGGGCAGCCAGAAGGCAATGTCGAGATCGGGATTGCCGAAGCAGGCGTTGTTCCAGTCGATCAGAACGGCCCGGCCGGCACGAAAGCAGATGTTGTCGCTTCTCACGTCAAGGTGGACAAGCGCTTTGCCTTCAGGTTCAACTCTATCATGCGCCTCCAGGAGGGTGGGCAGACACTTTGTCAACCACGATTCGCTTGCGACGCGTATCGAAAGGAAGGTCTCCGGGTGCGCCGCAACTTCGTGCCAACCGCGATGTGTGAAGATCTCCTGATATTCGGGCACACTCGCCTGGCTCCCATGTATCGTTGCCAGACTGTCGAGAACCATATCGACGCGAGAAGCCGTCCAGGGCGGAGGCCACGCGTTCCCGGTCAGGTCCTCCAATATCAATAACGGAGGTTCCTCCTCATCCCAGGCCAATACGGCCGCCATGAAGTCGCCGGAAAGCTGGCGATAGACCGAAATCTCGGAATACAGCCACGCGCTGGTGCGCCGGTCCGCAGCGCACTTTGCAAATGCCGTGTCTCCGTCCCGGAATCTTACGATTCTCCGGCAGGCGTTCGTGTAACCTCCCTGTACCGGGTGCAGCCCGTACACTTTTCGTCCGGTCAGGTCCGCAATTCGTGATTCAAGTCCCTCGCAGCAGGTGTCCCGTCCCAAATATACCTCGCCATTCTCCCACCGATTCATCACGTCCGGCTGAAACGTGGTCATTGAATGTGCTGCCTGCGCTGAGCCTGTGGTCCCTGAGCCTGTGGTCCCTGAGCCTGTCGAAGGGGCGAAGGGCCGAAGTGGCTTGTCGAAATGTCAAATGCCCGCGCTTCATTTCATCAGGAAGTCTCTGCCATACCGATACGCGATCTCAAGATTCCTCGCCGTGTTGCACGATGTTGCAAAGTGATCCGCCATCCCAGGAAGAAATGCAAACTCACAATGCTTCACACCCGCGTCAGGGCGGAGGCGATCATGGGTGTATAACCGTCTCATGGCTTCAGCAATTCCGGACTCTACCAATCCCTCCAGAGTATTTCCAGCAGGACAGAGAACGAGCGCTCTCTCCACGGAGAGGCGTGGAAACGGATAAGTCTCCCTGGCGAATTGGTACTCGTAGGCGTATCCGCAGACCCAGACCCGGTCGAACCATCCCTTCAACTTCGCCGGACAGTCGCTCCACCAGACCGGAAAGACAAAGGCCAGACCGTCTGCCCTGCTGATCTTCCTGTGTTCGGCTTCCACATCCGGCGGTATGGCGAGGGTGGGGCGATTGCCCTGGACGTTCATCTCGCGAGTGTACTCATCCGGAGTCATTTCGCATTTGAAGTCCATTTCGTACAGGTCCCCGATCTCGTAGGAATGTCCTCCTTCGTCCAATCCTCGACACAATTCGGCCAATACCTCCCCGGTAAAAGACCTCCTCGTCGGATGCGCGAAGACAATGTATGCGTGCATCAAGGGATCTCCGTCGGCAGCGGTGCAGGCCACGCCACTGGACAACAAGGCGCTGGTTTCGAAAGTAGTCTCAATCAGGCATGCGCCGTAACGACCGGCTGAAAGTAACCGGACTGTTCAGGCGTATGCCAGGCGACTTTCGAGAATCCGGCGGACTCCAGGGCCAGAGTGAGCTCCTTGCGCCGGATTGCCCGGTAGCGGGTCCTTAGCTCTCTTATTTGCCATCGATTCGGTGCCCGTGTCATTATGAATAGCCGAATCAGACAGGTATCTGATTCCTTTGACCAGTCCCAGACCTGAAACGTAATGACCTCACGCTCCGATGCACCCTGAACGTTCGCGCCCATAAACGACGGTCTCTCCGCGAGCAACCGATCGTAATCTCGAATACTGGCAACCAACAGTCCGTCAGGCTTCAGCGTGCGCCTGATACTTCGGAGAGCGAGAGTCAGGTCTTCCTGGGTTAGGAGATGAGGCAGTGAGTTATCGCAACTGATCACAACGTCGAACTTGCGGGCGAAGGCACGTTCCACCTCGCGAACATCGGAAACGGCGAACTCAATCTTCAGCCCCCGGTCAGCTGCTTCTGATTCCGCCTTGGCAATCGCCTTCGGGCTGAGATCGGACGCGAAGACTTCGTATCCCTGCCGCGCCAGGCCAATCGCCTGGGTGCCGATTCCACACGAACAGTCCAGGACAACCGATGCATTTACCGACGATTCACGTTGAATCAACCGATCCAGTACGCACGACTGCCGTTCGATTGCCGACTCCCACTCCGCGTAGACGTGATGGTAGTCAGCAGCCAGGTCATCGTAAAATCGTCTGACGTCTTCGCTCAACGTCGGCAACTCCCTCGAATGAGTCTATTCCCGAAAACGTCCCCACGGGCATTGAACTTGCCGAAGGCGAGTTAGATCGGAAGCCCGAACGCGCGGGAGCCGCAGTCCGGCGTGTCATCGGTAGCCGCTTCCTGCCGCCTCCTTCGCTACGCGATGTTGGCGCGGATCAAGTGCCTGCCGCAGCTGACTTTTCCTGCATTTGATCTTTGATCCATTCTATCCACTCAACCAGTTCAGACAGATATTCGTCTACTTCGCTCTCGCTCGGCTGTACGGGATGAACGTAGATTTCAGAAGTTCTTCTCAGAAAACCTCGCCAATCCGGAGCAACCTCTTCCAGCAGCGGAAGAACCTCGGTCCCCTTGAGGGAATACCTGCTTCCGCTTGCCATGAGGAGATACCCGCCACCCAGCACGGCCAGGCGTCCGAGCTTGCGGAGGCGCAATGACGGCTCTTCAGGAAGGGAGAAATCGGTCGTGTTCTCCTCCAGCAATCCCGCTGCAAATCGGACCAGTTCCCTGGGGTCGCGGAATGCCTCAACGGGATCCGGTTGTGGAATCTCCATCCCTTTGATCAGATCCTCTCCCCAGACAAGCGTGGCATCGTGGCAGAGTCGCGTTGCGACCTCGGAAACCCTGTCTACAGATCGCGGTGTGACAAGCCCATGAAGTGAGAGGAACTCCCTACGAAGGGATGCCTCGGATTCTCGTAGCCGGAACCTGTCCGCATCGGTGACGGCGTCAATTACAAATGGATGCAAGTCAAGATCGGAAACTTCGGGTACAGCTTCATTCCGATGAACACTTCCCCACACGTAGACTGCGACAAGCCGTTCATCGAATACTTCGCAATACACCGAGACGTGGTCCACGACGGCGTCTCTGAAGAAGCCATCCGCGATGGAGTCGAGATTGACAAACCTGTCGAGAACTTTTCTGGCCACGACACCTCCTTCGCGCTCGCGTTACGCTGTCGTATCTCGGCCGCGCCTTACTATGCAGGCCGCTATTCCGTTAGTAACCCTTGCCAGCGATGCCCTTCAGGATACAAGACCTCCAACCCGGCTCCCAACCATCTCTTTGCCTCGGCGGACATCAGCGGCAGGCACGTCTCAAAGTCCAGATCGTCTTTCGAACGAGGATTCCTGGCTTTGTACAGCAGTTGAACCTCGATCCGTATGCAGGGTACATTCCTGTATGTGACGATCAAGTCTCCTCGTTGCCCGCCAATCAGTCTGCTGCGCTTGCTGAACCACCTGTCGCCTTCGCTTTCCGTTAACATGATCTGAAGCTGCCATGCCTTTATGCCGGTATGGCCCCAGATGTCAAATATCCCGTAAGGCAAGTACTCCGATTTCGCCCAGGGTCGCAATGAACCAGCCGGATCAGCCGCGTGCAGATGCCAATTCGAGAGCCAGCTCTGTACTTCGAGTTGCTGATCCCGGTACACGATGACGTCTATATCGCCGTGGTCTCTGACGCGCTTTCCCGCGAACTGCTCAACCGCATAACCGCCGGCGAGTCCCCACATGAAAGGAGCGCCAGCGAACAATTGCGTCAATTCCTAGACTGACAAGGGTTGCCATTGGCTGAAGGGAATCTCAGGAGTGGTCATACAGTTCGCATTCTGCGCTTAAAGAAGTCCGCAAACGCGCAAGCATCGCAGAATCGGCACTTCATCAACCAGTGTGAGGGGTTTCTGGCACTCTGTCAGTGACTCACGCAGGGCCGTTTGGGTGAAGCGACGAAGGAGCGGAGAATCTTATAGATCTTCATTCGGCATCTGCGGATGTTGGGCAGGAAAGAGCGCATCCAGGAGCTCTGCCGCATCGCCAGCAAGCAACATATCCGACCGATCGGCAATCTCAATTGGCGCTTCTTTTCCAATGATGAATTGTGCAAACTCATAACCGCCTTCAATGGTGTTGTCTGCCTTGCCACCAGGTTGCACAGAGACTTCACCGTTGTCGATGGATAGAATTGCAGACTGATCCGGGATGGAAATCTGTAATGTACCCATGAAATATCTGAGATGCGATTTTCGTAAACGTCGAGATAGTTCCGGTGCGATCTTGCACAACGTCGTCTCAAGGTTGATGATGCGAATCTGGTTCCCCGTCCGACCATTGTGGTTTCTGGCTGAATAAAGATGAGGCAACTGTCGCACGCGTCGTGCCAGCGCGCTGCGCCAGGGGAGTCGGACGAATTGCACCCTGGGTCCCCGGTATTGCCGGGCAAGTTGCCCTAAAACGCGCAGGATCTGTTCCGGATCACCGGCTGAATCCGTATGACGCAGGTCGCGCCCCTCGTGATCTTTCTCTGTATTGGGGCCATCGTAGAGATAACCGACCGCACGTCCGGTTCTATCGTTGAAAATGTACGCTGTCCACGGATCGTCGTCTTCCGGCGGGCACTTGCCTCTTCGGTACGTTGGACGGACGGTCGTGCCGGTCAACCCGTCGTGCCATCGATTGTGAAGTTCAGCCAGGTCTCTGCGCCCGTGAATCACGTTGACATGTACTTCCTCCAGCTCTATGTCCGGGGCTGCTTCGGGCAGGTGCTCGGTGTCTATAAAATACGTCTCCTGATCGGGCCAGGCAAGCACGTAGCCGAAATTCGCAAAGCGATCGAGCGGTTCGGTACGTGTACACGACATATCATAACCATGGGCATACATGGCGTCCAGCGCTGCCTGAATTGTCTCCGCGTAGATCCCCTCATCGCGATAGTCGGGATGCACGGTCGGCAGATTGATGCCCCCGGTCCGGACCGTTGCGCTGCCGATGCGCATCGACAGATCATAAATGCCCGCGTGCGTGACCACATCACCATCCATCGTTCCGATCCGCGACGTCTGCCAGTCGTAGTGACTGTGCGCAATGCGTCCGGCGCGACACTGACGGCCTATGGCGTTCCAGCGCCTGTCCAGCAACTCATAGATACCTTCGCTATGGTTCGTTTGATCAGGCGCCAGGATTTCTCGAACACGGTCAATGAACCGATCGTCCCGCGAAGGCCGGTTCTCATGCATATTGTCCTTCACCATATCGAATAGCCTTTCCTTGAGCCGTTTCCGCGCAGACCGCAGACGGTTCTTCACGACGGCGACTGACACACCCAGAAAAGCGGCCACTTCCCGCTGTGAATAATCCGAGATGTAGAACAAAGACACGGCCTGACGCTCGTTTTCGTGCAACGTGTTGATCGCTTCTCGCACAAGGCAACGCATCTCTCTTACTTCTGTTGTTCGATCCGGATGCTGCTCTTCCGATGCGATCTCGACGAGTTGCTCCATCGATACAATCTCGACCTTCTTACCCCGGCGCGTCATCCGATCGCAATGTTTGAACACGATCTTGCGTAACAAAGCAGGAAAGGCGAAGACGTCGTACACCCGCTCCAGATTCACCCACGCCTCTGTAAACGCCTCCTGCGCCGCGTCCTGTGCCAGGTGAAAATCCCTCAACAACGCGAACCCGTATCCCACGGCGAGATCTTGAAAGTGTGCCACAATCTGCTCGTAGGCCGTCAGGTCTCCTTGCTTTGCGCGTTCAAATATCGGCTTCAGTGTTTCCATCTCGATCCTCTGATTATGAAGGCCTTCACCGATAATATCCCATTTGGATTGCATTGGGTGTACTTATTCTGTGTTTTTCTCACACCTGTCCAAGAACGGATTTGATTAACTACGAAAATCGCGAAATAAACGGCTGGAAAAATTGTCCAAGACCATTGGCGAAACGAGTCGATCCTACCTTTGAGAAGACTGTCATGTTGAGGACTTGCCCCGAGCCTGTCGAAGGGTCATCAGGCAATCGATGCGTCCGCGCACAAGGTCGTCTTCAAAGACCATATGAGACACGTACAATCGAGAATACGGGAGATTCTTCGCTGCGCTGTGATTGACGCGCTTTGCGATTGCCCTTGGCGAAACGCAGAGCCCACACCTTTGCAGAACATGCCATCCTGAGGAGGCCAGCGCGCTCAGAATGACATGTCTTAAGATTGTCATGCACGTGGCTTCCCGTTGTCATCCAGAGCCCTGAGGAGGCCCCCCTGGCAGACGAAGGATCTACTGCAGCATCGGTTCCTCCCCGTGTGATTTGCACGTGTCGATACCTGAGAGGCAGCACGTTTGCCTGCAGCGCGAGACCGAAGCGGCGACAGACGCTTCGACTTCGCTCAGAATGACATGTATAGGAACAAACGCGAGAGTGCGAGACCGTGCCGTTCGATGGGATCCGAACTGCCTGTGGAGTATTCGAGACGAGTAGACGGAAAGGAATGGAGGGAGGACTCTAAGTGGCTGGTTTGTTGGGGATTCCTGTCCTTTTCTGCTATATGTCGTTGTTCATTGGGTGGGACAATTTCGGCCAACGATCCCGCCAATTGCCAACCCACACGGCTCTATGGTCGGGTTGCCATCTCGCCAAGCCGGCTTTAGCCACCGCAGCGCGCCAACGTGTTGTCACACGTAGATGGTCGACGTCGATGCCAGATGGCGCGGTTCAAGATAGCTCATCTTTTTGCGCTTCAATCAAGAACTTCCTTGCCGTGAACGCCAGCTCATCACCGCTGTCAAGCCGGTGTTGCAGCCTTAACAGGTGCTCCACGTGCGTTTCGACTGTAAACCCGGGTACCAGCCAGGGAACCGCCTTCAAGTAGTAGACCACGGCGCCTACGTCGGCGAAAGCCAGCCGGCCAGACCATTCATCGGCATTGAGAATGGTCAGGCCCGTCTTTCTCAATTGAGCCACGTACCTTTCAAGGGTGGATCCGGGCCATTGCGGTTTCACGTCGAATGCAGCCAGCAAGTCATAGGCCCACAGCCCATGGATCTGTTGTGTCAGGAACGTGCCGCCAGGCGCGAGAATACGGGCAACTTCATTGGGATTGAATGCGGAATGGCGGTTCAGAACGAGATCAAACTCACTGTCGGAAAAAGGCACTGGATCGCGATCGGTTAATCGCACATCCACAACTTTCGCTCCCAATGGAACGAGTCGCTCTGTTGCCAACTTGAGGTTTGGCGCATATTCCTCCGTCGCCACAACCACTTCAGGCCAGTATTCCTGTAAGTCCAGGAACCGCTCACCCCCACCTGTTCCCAGGTCAACAACAGATGAGCCTCGACGCATGAGCTCGGCAGCCCGTAAAGAATAAGACCATGGAGCTTGCTCTTCAAACATCCTGCCATCCAGACAGGAAAAGTCCCATCCCGAGAAGAGCTGTTCCTCTTCACCTCTCCAACTATCGACAAGCTTGCCTAAACCCATATTGCAGGCAATCTGTGAAGAGTGTTGGCCAATTCATTGACCAGGCCCTCATTGTTCGTGTAACGTTCTCCCCGTTCCCGAACCGCGAAGCGGTTGGGCGCAGGGCGTAGCCGGGCACGGATACGTTATGTGAAGTCACCTCTCTCCCTACGAGGCTATGGTAAGGCGTTTCGATCCTATTCCTGCCTTGATCGCTTTGTAGGCCAGGGGTGAGAGTAAGGGCTTCCCTCGCTCCACTTTGGCCTCGAACCTGTCAAGTTCCTCAACCGTGAAATGGGATCTCGGCATGAATTCCAAGTAGTTGGCAACCTCCATTTCAATGAGGTCGCTAAGATCCGCTTGCGTGACGGGTATGTTCTCCTCGTGAACACGGTTCCACACAGTTGCCCCTTCCTTTCCTAATCCTTCGAAGAACCCACTGCGGATCGAAACACTGAAGAGAAAAGCCAATCGCTCGGCCCTCTCGCCAATCACTTGGCGGATGCGTTGGCGATCTTCAAGCGATGCTGACTCTGTCTTGTAGGATTGCGTGCCGTAGATGCTATGAAATAAACCTCCAAGACACACGGTTTGGTCGTTGCCCCAAGCCTGGAGGAGGTCGTGTGTTCCCCGAAGATGATCCATAAGATATCCGCCGGTGTGAGGATTTTCGTCGGTGTTCAGGTCGAGTAAGAGGTCCAGGTGATTTTGTTCGATCATTATGACTCCCCATGCCTTATAGTGATTTCACATAACGTTGTGCGGGTTGATGAACTCCGAAGGGTTTGCCCTTCAGGCCGGGGTTCCGCGCCAGAAATCGTTGTACGCCGCCAGCGGCCCTTCACCCTGCGGCCCGGTAGCCAGGTCGAGCCCCCCGAAGAGATAGGCGGACCCGCCCCCCACTGTCATAACGGGGATTCGCTTCACACCGGGACGTTCGGCGCCGGCAGAGTAATCCTTCGCGCCGTTGTGTGGATACAGACAGTCCCACCGGCCGGCTCGAAGATCGTACTGCCACAGATCGTTCAACTGTGGGTGCTCCCCTTCCCCTCCTGCAAATCCTCCGAACAGATACAGGTGATCTCCGATCACAGCGTATCCCAGCCCGTACCGGGGGGAAGGCCGTGCAACGTCATCCGGCCGGTTCTCCTCAATGCAGGTCCAGGCGCCTCCGCCGGGATCGTATTCCCACAGATCGTTGTAGAACTCCGGCGTTCGATCCTGGCTGTCCCGACCGCCCCACAGGTAGAGCCTGCCGTTCCAGCCGGCAAACGCGGGGCAGTATCGTTTCGGCGGCCAACCGTCACACCCTGTCGATGAAGGCCCAAGGTGCTCCCATTTCCCGGCCGTCGCCCTGTAGGTCCACAGCTGTGCGTGCGTCATCGCGCCATGTCCCCCCATCAGATACAGGCAATCACCCAGGACGGCCGCCCCCATCCCGCCGTAACCGGCGGGACGATGCCCATCCGCCATAATTCCCGATGCGCGCCCGTCGTCGGGCTCTATCAGCTCCCACGAGGCAGTCTTCGGATCGTAGGCCCAGAGATCGTTCAGTTTGATCCCCCGATCGCCGGGGCCCTGTACTGAGGACCCGCCAAAAAGATAGAGCCTGCCGTTCGCCGGCAGCCAGGTCGTGAGCTTCCGGGTACAAGGTCTGGTGTCGGACGGTCTGAACCCGATGCGCCCATCATGGTCTTCCAGTCGCGTCCACAGGCCTGGACCCGGGTCGTAGCGCCACAGGTCGTTCAATGAACCCTGGACGGAGAGATCTCCGGGCCCTTTCGGCCGGCCGTACATCACTTTTATCCCCCCGAACAGGTAGACGCATCCATTGTAGCTCAACATCCCGCCAAAGGCCGCCCGTCTGCAGGGCACATCCTCGGCCTGGTCCTGGTCTGGATGCAGCAGTTCCCACATCATGGCGGTCCTCCGCACGGCCTGACATGTGATTCTGCGAAATGGCTTCAGGACGCGTAAAGAGCAAACAGCCTGGCGCGGTCCAGGTACACTTTGACCTTGACCCCGCCGCGAGCCTGTGAGACCATCTTCTCTTCGAGTCCACCTTCGTTATCCCCGACTGCGCCTTGCGGATCGCTTTTCCATTGTACCCGGTATTCTGTTTCATTCGCCGAGAAAGGGATGCAGTCTTCTTTGCCGAAACCCGGCACGACCCGGTCAAACGGATCGACGATCTCCACTCGAATTGAACCGCCGGTCGCATCGGCGTTGATCCACAATGCATTGGGCTGGATACTCAGCGGGACCGTGGTCACGACCCCCTGCGCCTCCGTCTTCAGACAGACCAGCCGGTCCTTTTCGATCTTTGCCAGATTGATTCCCCGCCGGGATTCTTCGCCGTAGCGCGTCCCCTCGCCGTGCAGTTCGTTTGAGCAGCTGTGATAGACCCAGATCTCGTCGCCTCGGACAAAGGGGGAATGAGACGGATAGACACTTCCGCTGTCGTGGCTGCCGCGGGGGCCGCATTCCAGAATGGGTTCGCGGTTGCCCGCCCGATGCCAGGTCCGGCCGTTCTTCGAACAGGTCAACTGAATGTCCATCCGGTTCATCCATTCCGGCATCCAGTCTTCGATCCGGTTCCGGGCGATCCACCCCTCGTTGAGCGTGTGAAACACGGACAGGAAGCCGATGCGAAAGCCGCGATACGCCAGCGAACTCATTCCGTAAAACTCGTGGTCCTGCGGGGGATCGTGCTCATCGGGTGCGACGATGATCTTGCGCGGGGTCCAGTTTTCGAAATCATCGCTTTCGGCCATGCAGATGATGCGCACGTTAGGCCGGCCCCGCAGATAGACGACGTAGCGGTGGATTCTTGTATCCCAATAGGCGACCAGGTGGGTATCCGAGCCCTGTGGAATGACCGGATTGAGCCAGCGCTGGGGCACGTCCCAATGAATCCCGTCGGCAGAATACGCCACACAGACCGGCTGGACGATACCGGCGAATATCATGTCTCCGCTCTGGAACATAAAGAGCATCTTGTAGCGTTTGGCGGGGTCCGTTTCGATGGGGTCTTTCATGACTCCCGTTCCGGCCCCCCACCTCAGGAAGGGAAAGACCAGGTTATTCTCTTTGCTGCCGGCGTCCTCGACGAGGTTGAGGACGGGTTTTTCCCAGTGGATCCCGTCCTGCGACACGACGTAGGCCAGTCCGTCCGCACTTTCGCCACGCGCTTCGCTCAATCTCCGGCTCACGCCGTACCACATCTTGAAGATGTCTTCGTCGTCGTCGTACAGCACGTTGACGTAACCCCCGATCAGCCACTCCTCCTCCCACGCCCGATCCTTCTCAATCAGCGGCTGGTGCGAAACCTTCTTTGCGGGTACGACCCCTTGCACGACGCCGTCGAGATTCTCGACAAACGTATTGTCAATAAACAGGAAGGCCGTTTTCTCGTCCGTCATTGTTTTCTCCTGGAATTGAAACAGTACTAAGTTTGAATCAGCTCATCGATCAGCGGCGGGACCTGACGGATGTCGGTCAGTTGCCGCAGGGCGCCGGTGAAATCCAGGCCGCGCGTCAGGCCCTGTGGTATGACGATGCAGCGCAGTCCGGCCGCCATTGCGGAGCGCAGCCCCCGGTCCGAGTCTTCGATAACGACACATTCCGCGGCGCTGAGGCCGTTTTGCCTCATGGCCGTCAGGTAGGGCTCGGGGGCGGGCTTGGAATGCCGGTAGTCTTCGCGAACGAGCGTGAAATCGAAAAAGTCCAGCAGGCCGGTTGTGGCGTGGATGATCTCAAAGTGCTCCCGCTGGGAACTGGTGACGATGCCCATGCGCACCGTGCCGAGGAGCTGGCGCAGCACCTGGCGGGCGCCGTCGATGACAGGTACGCCGGCGTGCAAGAATTCGGTGTAGCGGGCATTGCGCCGGACGCGGGCGGCCTCCAGCGTCTGTTCGTCTATACCGTGTTCGGCACCGATCCTGCTAAGGCCTTCGCCGGCCTTGAGGAAGAGCTCGACGAAACGGTCATCGCTCAGCCGTACGCCAAGGGGTTCCAGGGTTTCGCGGCAGGCCTGGAGGTACAGGCCTTCGGTGTCGACCAGGACGCCGTCGTTGTCCCAGAGAATGGCTCTCAGCATGGTGCTTTATATCCTTTCGCCGCGCGGTTTAACAATCCTTTGATGAAGTCGCTCTGCAGGCAAAGCCTGTCACGGGCAGACCGCCTGCACGCACCATCAGGCTTCTGGATTCTGCGTGACCGGCCTGAATCTGGCTTGAAGGATTCTTTGGGCTGACAACTCACCAAACTGCGCACCACAACCCATGAGATCCTCCGCAACCTTGCGGTAATCGTAACTCAATCTGTGATTTTCCACGTGCCATTCATGCCCGTCCCACCACACTCTGGCATATCCCGCTCGATGATCCCCGTCATACGGAAACCCGACCGAATCGATAATGCTGTATCGCTGACCGCACGGAACGCCACAGGACGCATAGTGAAGGTGTCCGGCCACGATCAGATTGGCCTTCGCATCCCCCAGCAGTGTCCTGGCCTCGGCTTCCGGAGTAACCGGCCGCTGACTGAACGGAACGGGTTGAAGAACCAACATACCATTCACGTCAGCAGGCGTTGCGTGCACAATGAGAAGATCGTCCTCCGGAGATCGCCCACCTGGCGGCGTTATCCTGTGCTCAATGGGCAGACCCTTCAGATAGTCCACACCATCCGTTTCCAGCTTTTCTCTCACCCATACCAGTCTTTCCTCGGAATGCTGTTCATCGAAGACCAACAGGTCTGTGTTCCCGTAAATCGTGGGGACCCCCAGATTCCGTATTGCGTCAAGACTCTCGGCCGGACGGGGTCCGCTAAGCACCAGGTCACCGGCGACCACCAGACTGTCATAGGGTCGGTTTCGCAGATCCTCAAGAACAGCGTTGAGCGCAGCCACGTTCCCGTGAATATCTGAAATTACCGCAACTGAGTATGGCAGGGTATCATTCATTTCACATCTCAAGAATCTGGCTGTGGCGGTGAACGGTAGAATGTCGAAGATCAACCGTCCGTGCCGGGTTCAGGCCGATCCTCTGCTCTTACACAACCTATATCTCAACCGTCGTAAGCTCGTCAGGACACACGATACAACCGCTATATCCATTTCCTCGGTAGCCTCGACGCAGCCTGCCGACGACCTCCTCACTGTGCGGAGAACCGCAGTGGATGACCACAACCCTCGATATGCCGGCTTCATTAGCGATGTCAACGACCTCTGAGATGTCCGCGCTGACGCCCCGGATCGGATGCGAAGCATCTTCGTCACTCTCTTTGAAATTGCGCATAGAGAGCCCAGTAACGAATGTATCGACCCCCCTGGCCAATGGCCTCAGTTCGGGACAGTCCGCGCCATCGCACAGGAAGAGCACGCTGCCACTATCGGTATCGATCCGGTACGCCAGCTCGGTCAGGTAGGGCTCGACATGAGGAACCTGTACAGCCGTCGTCTTCCAACGCTTCCCCTCGACAACGGCTCCTGAACTGATGTCGGATACATCGACCTTCATGCCCGGGCGGGGAAGCGTTCCGCCTCTCCCCACGTGCCCGTGGTGGCTGATGTGGTGTTCCCGACGCGCAACGATATCAGGAAGGAAGGCGCCGTCCTTGCCAAAGAGGCGATCCACGAATTCGACTGTCGGAGGCGGACCAAAGACTTTGAGTGGAGGAAGATCGCCGGGGTCGAGATCGAACCGCAGCAGGGCAAAGCACGGGAAATCAACGATGTGATCCGAATGATGGTGAGTCAGGAAAACCGAATTCACCTGTGAAGGGCTCATTCCCATGCGTGCCATCTTGTAGGTTGTGCCGGGGCCGCAATCAACCATGATACGATCGTCACCGATCTCGAGAATGCAGGAACACCCGTAGCGTTCACCCATGCGGCTGGGACGCGGACCACCGTTACCGAGAATGTGTAGCTTCATTTGACAGTCACCGGACAGCCTTTCACGTATAATGCGCTCATGTTGGTCTTTTCGCCGCCAACTCTCGATTGTGCGGAAGAATTCGGTCGAAAAACCCCGTTTGGCTCATTCGCTGTAGAGCTGATCCATCAAGAAAGAAATCTCGCTCAAATTCGCCCCTCTTCGGGTACCTCGCGACTGCCGTCCCAGAAGCCCGGCTTGTCGGTCTCCGTCGGCCAGTACCCGCCGGCGTCTTCATCCCATTGGTTTCCGCACATCGACGAGATGATGGTCCATTCCGCCGCCCCGAAATCCGGCTCGGGATGGTACAGGAATCGCTTCAACCCCGCCTCCCGTGAAGCATTCAGGATGCCGTAGAGATCGCGCGCCTGCATCGGGTCGCCGCCGTGGGGGCGGCGCCCGGTGGACACCCAGGCGATCACCTTGTCCGGATCGCCTATGGCCGCCAGGGCCCGCCGGGTCTCGTTGTAGACCACCCTGGAGAAGAATTCGTCGGGGAAACCCATCTCCATGTCCATAAGCGAGTTGACGCCGGGCAGATCGATGCCCAACAGCGCCTTCACGACCGCGAAACACTCCGCCTCGCTCAGGGACGGATTCCACTTTCGCAACCGTTTTACCCAGCGGGATATGGTCCCGTACATGCCGTCCATGCCGCGGTGCCAGAAGTAGTGTTTCGGAAAGATATAGTCGAAATACTCCGCCATCTGACAGTAGTTCTGTCCGGTGAGCGATGACCACGCCGCGGCCCTCGGGATTCCGCCCAGCTCCACCATGCGATCGACGGCGTCGACCTGTTGCCGCATGTACTGCCAGTCAAAGCGAGAGCGCTCCTGGCGCTTGCGCAGCCAGTAGAGCACGTCCTCATTGACGTCGAACAGGAGCATCGCCCCCAGCATTCCTCCGTCGGCGTGGTACCTCACCATTTCCGGTGTCAGATTGTGCAACCGCTCCCGAAAGTGGGTGATGCCGCGTTGTATTCGATCAATGTCGGCGCCGACCTGGGCGAAACGGGCCTCCTCACCCGGACGGACCTCCAGGAGCTCGCCCCCGTGGTGGAAGGCCAGCTCGTAGTGGTTTTCGCCCGGACCGTCGACAATGACGCCGTGCACCTGTGGAAAGGCGTTCATCTGGTCCTGCACGTGGGCGGTCGGGCCGCCTCCGGCGAAAATCAGCAGTCGCCAGCCCCGCTTCGCGGCGTTGTCCAGCATGGCGTGCAGCTTCTTCTCTTTTGTGAGGTCGCGCGGACGCTGCTCCGGGACTTCCGCCCCCAGGGCCCCGTACACCTTCGGGTCGGGAGCCCACGCCGGAATGGTGGTGCCGTCGTCCTGGAGGAATGTCATGCGGCCGACGGCCAGACCGCGCACGCCGCCGTCCTCCCAGGCATCGAACCGCTCCTCGAACCCGTCGAGCCAGTGTTCGAACGGGCTGTCACTGCAGGTGAATACCCAGAGTTTCATTTTCTGCCTCCTTTGGGGCCCGTTGAAAGAGCCCATCCGGGCTTCGGCCAACCCTTGCGGCGAACCGCCACTAACTCATTCGGACTGATCAACTCGGCTTAGACACATCAGACTTCTCTCGTAGCTTATGGATACCGATCTGATTCCCGTCCGGGTCCTTGATGACGGCTATGCTGCAGCGGGCGCCTACGAAGGGTCCCAGTTCAAACGATACGCCACACCTTTCAATGTGCGCGACGGCCTCATCGAAATCCTCCACTTCCAACGTGAGTCCCGCGCTGAGTACGGCCGGCGGTTCCCCACGAAACCAGGTTGTGGTGACTGCGAGCGTATCGTGGGGGCCGACGGCGTACTCAATGAATCCGTCATCCCCATCGGGGCCGCGCGGAGGGTCGATGACTTCGGGTTCAGGCAGGCGCAGAACCGACTCGTAGAATTCACGCGCACGCTTGAGACTCGTTACCGGGTGGCCGACGAAAGCGAATCCTCTGATTTTCACGCCACTCACCTCTTCAGTACATTCCTTCCAAATGGAAAATCATGACTCACTCGATCTGTCTCTCTGCGCCAACATCTGTTGTCTGACTTTTCTCTTCAAGTTCCTCTTTCTCTCCCGCTCTTCCTTTTTTTTCTGCCGTTCCTCTCTTTTTGTTTTGCGATGCTGTTGGCTTTTTTCGACCTTCTGGATCCATGCCGCTCTGTTGGCCAGGATTTCCGGGCTGCTCTTTTCGCCATATGAAAGGTCGTTGAGAAAATCTATAATTTCATGCTGCCTTCCTCCAATTAAATCTGTTGCTCCAGGCCGAGTCAGTCCTCCCTCAAGTTCCCAATGATACCTGTGAATCAAGGTGTCTATGAGAACCATCTTCTCTTTTGGAGTTCTCGCAGTCTGGTATTTCCGGAGGAACTCCTGGAGAAAGACCGTGAGACCGGCGGCAGCAAGATGCTTACCTTGTCTGGCTTTATGATACTCGCCCCAGGTGAGTTCCCAGTTGCACGATTCGCATCTCAGAATCGTATCCTTCATACCGTCGTGGTCTATCTGGCGATCACACAATGGGCATCTTGCTCGTCCGGCACTGGCCTCTCGTGCTTTGAAAATGCTTTCGATACGAGCGAAGAGTCCAATCCCCACGTCTTCGATAAGCTCTTCGTCTACTATGCCCTGTGCATCAGTTGCATAAAGTCGGGCTATCTTTTCTCTTGGAACTCGACCTGCCCAGGTTGGCCTGTCGTCTCTTGATTTGGGGTTGCTCATATATTCGCTGGAGATTTTTCAGGAAATCACGGACTATCATTGAAAGGAACATTCCATGGCCATCACGAATACACAAGAACGCACCATCCCGCCAACTCATCCTGGTGAGATGCTGCGTGAGGATTTCTTGCCGGATTATGCGCTAACAGTGACTGCCGCGGCGGAGGCATTGGATGTATCCCGTCAAACGGTAAATGAGCTTCTGCGGGAGCGGCGCGCCATCTCACCCATCATGGCATTGAAACTTGCCCGCTTATTTGGAAACTCTCCAGAATTTTGGATGAAGGCCCAACACAAACGAGATCTTTGGGAAACAGAGCAGCGACATCAAGGCGAGCTTGCGGATATCCAACCGCTCGCGATCCCGTAGACGACGTTCCCCTGCACAAACCCCTTCCCGCTTTCTCTTGTAACGTCGAGGTGCCCCCGAACCGCACTGCGGTTGCGCGAAAGGCCACAAGGCCCAAAGGCGCAGCCCGACGTGGTATATGATTTGTCTGCCAGGGTGGTGGGGACTCGTTTCCACCACCGCGGTATCAAACTCTGGTCTCCACGAGCGCTCCAACATCGTCGTCACCAAACAGCCAGCCGGTGCCATCGTTGCCGAATCGTTCATTTATCTCGATGGCATTGGGCAACAACGCGTAGGATTCAGGAGTATTTATCTTTGAAGTCCGAGGATCGAGGTGGTTGTCCAGCTCATCACACCTGGGTAGCTCGAGTCCCAGGAAATCGAAGATCTCCCTGGCGGCAGCACGATTCGCCCCGAGGTCCCCCGTGTAGAGATTTTCGTAGTCGACCTTCATGTAAGTACCGGTTGCGCGCCGTTCAATCACACTGTTGTAGTATCCCCTGAGTTCTTTCGCGTATTCGAGACCGTTTTCGATTTTCTTCAGGGAAACTGGCTTCAGATTCCGGTAGATGTGCCCGGTTTCCTCATTCAAGTCCGAAATCTGCCAGACTTTCGTTTGTTCGGCTATGCATCCCGAGACTTCGGCTCGCAGCAGATTCGCCCTTTGCAGGAAGATGACGGTGACGTCTGGAGAAAGCAACAGATGAGTGTACAGCTTTTCTGGAAGTTGGTAGCTGAGGATCTTTATCCCGTTGTACTTCGCGAAGAGATCGTCAAGGGCTTTCTCAAGCGACGGAACGTCCTCAATGAAGTCTACGTAGTTCCTCTCACCCGGGTTTTCCTTTGCATATCCGTGCCAGAACGGTTCCAGCGCGACGTTCATCAGGGGATGCAGTTGCAAAATGCGGTAGAGCGTCGTACTTCCGCTTCGCGCATGTGCAAAGATGACGGTTTTTTCCGGAGGGTTTTCCATCTCGTAATTCAAAAGTGCATCTATTTCCCGGGTACTCTGAATCCGCTTCTTCACGTACTACGCCATTCAACTTTGAAGGAGGCCAGATGTCCGAGGAAGATCGGAGGAGTCAAGTAGAAGCTCGATGGGAACAAATCGGCAAGGAAACGCCGGCCGGGGATCAGGGCCTGTGGCGTCCGTTGCCAAGGGGTCGCGGCGGATCGGGCCTTCCGGCGCAATGGGTGAATAACTACCTTGATGTTCCGTTTGGAAAAGATGAATACGACTACGCGATTCGAGTCTCACCACACATCACCTGCCGCCGGAAAACAAGGTCATTGATTAAGATATTCAATGCCTTGAAGCCACATGGATCCTATATCGAGGGCGATCAAACAACCTCAAAAGAAGGAGAGCGAGGCCTTGATCGCTTTCGACGCGAAGTCGCCAGACGAGGCTGATCGTGCTCGATGGAACTATGATATCACACTTAGCCCAGACACCAACACGGTCTTGCTCAGGGAGGCGGGTTTCAAATTGGTCAATCTGATACGAGACAACGAACCTGGCAAGTGTGCCGTGATCGCGGCCAGGAAAACAGCCGACTGAAGTGACGCCGCTAAACTTTCTATTGATGGAGACTCGACTTAGCTGGCGCCGCAGCGACGAACCCGCAGATAACTCCCGCAACGGGCGCATGCCTACCTGCTGAACGCGTCGGGCCTGCTGGAGTCCGAGGGCCAGTACCCGTCGCGGCTCGGGTGCCAGCGCTTGCCGCACAGGTCGGAGATCACGCTCCATTCGGGGGCGCTCAGATCAGGGTCCGGCTGGAACAGGAAGCGCTGCAGGCCGGCCCGCTCGGAGGCGGTCAGGATGCCGTGCAGGTCGCGGGCGGTCATGGGCTCGCCCCCGTGCGGACGGCGCCCCGTCGACACCCAGGCGATCACCTTGTTCACATCCCCGATGGCCTCCAGCGCTCGGCGCGTCTCGTTGTACACCAGCTCCGAGTAGAACTCCTCGGGGAACCCCAGTTCCATGTCCGCCAGGGTCTGCACCCCGGGAAGCTCCAGCCCCAGGAAGGCCTTGACCACGGCGAAGCCGTCTGCCTCCAACAGGGTCGGGTTCCAGTCCAGGACCTGCTGCACCCAGCGGGCCATGGTGCCGTAGAGGCCGTCATTCCCGCGGTGCCAGAAGTAGTGCTTGGGGCAGACGTAGTCGAAGTACTCCGCCATCTCGCCAAATTCGTGCCCGGTCAGTGACGAGAAAGCAGCGGTGCGCGGAATGCCCCCCAGCTCCACCTTCCCTCCCAATCTCTGCATCTGCGTATGCACGGCGCGCATGAACCCCCGCGCCGCTTCGCGGCGGGCGCGCAGCCAGTACAGGGCATCCTCGTTCAGGTCGAACAGGTTCAGTGCCCCCAGCATGCCGCCGGACGCGTGGTAGCGCACCAGATCCGGAGTCAGGTTGTGGAAACGCTCGTTCAGGTGCGCCATGCCGCGGGCGACGCGCTCCACATCGGCGCCGATGGCTTCCAGGCGGTGCCGCATGCGACCGTCCAATTCCAGTAGGGCCTGACCCCGATGGAAGGCAAGTTCGTAGAAGGTCTCACCGGGCTGGTCCAGGATGACGCCGTGGGCCTGGGGATAGGCACTGGCCAGGTCGTGCACCCCGGCGGCCACCTCGATGGCCCCAAAAGGGTCCTCCTCCTCGGCTAGGCCGCTGGTGGTACCCTGGCCCCGCTGGTAGAGCAGCCGGAGCCCGTCTCTGGAGTCGAAGATCATGATGTGCCAGCCCCGGGAGGCGGCGTTGTCGAGGAGCGCGTGGAGCTGCTTCTCCCTCTCGGGGGTGCGGGCCGTTTCCGGGGGCGGCTTGATGCCGAACGCGGCGTACACCTTTGGGTCCGCCGCAAACGAGGGGGTGAGGGTGTCCCCCCACAACGGCATGCCGGCCTCGTTCCTGAGCCACATCCGTCCCACCACGATGCCGCCCACCCCTCCCGCCTCCCACGCGTCGAAGATGCGCGGGTAGTCGTCCAGCCAGCGCTCCAGGGGATTGTGCACGAAGATCCAGGGTACCATCGCGTCACCTCTCTCTCTGCATGATGGTCGGTTCCTTAACTGCACATTCAATGAGCATCCACAGCCAGAAACCCATCATGCCCAAGAGGAGGACAAGCTGGATTTCCCAAAGAACCATGCCGAACATTCTCGCCTCCCTCGTTTTCGGTCAATCGAATAGTTGATAATTATCTCGGGCTTTGGATTTAGAGTGAATATTCTGGACTCGTTGCACGACATTGTCATTGCTGACACCCAGGCGTGTTGCCGGAGGCCGATGGAGCGAACGCGACCGGCGCGCACGCGGACCTGTTATGCGTCTGCACAGGTTTTCGGAGGTGCAGGGGCATAAGGGGCACCTTATATAGGGTCTTCCCGTTCTTGTTTTTCAGTCTTATTTACCCGTGTGAACTAAGAACTGCAGCGCCAATGAAACTGCCGCAGCCCACGACAGGACTTTGAACTCCCCGGTCCTGAGCGCATCCTCTAGCTCCTCCCGAGCAAGATGCAATAGCTGTTGGTCCTCAATATCATCGTTCGAAGGTTCCGCTACCGGTACAGCATCACGGGCCAGAAATAGGTACCGAATACCAACGCCTCGATTGGGATCGACCTTGTAGCTGCCGAGATCAATCCATTCGGGCGATTGAAATCCGGTCTCCTCCAGTAGTTCACGCTTAGCGGCGTCTAGAGGATCCTCACCAGGTTCGATCATTCCTCCTACTGGAGCCAGGGATGTTCCCTCCACTGCATACTTCGTCTGTCGAAAACAGAGGAACTTGCCATCGCAAGTCGTGGCGAGGACAATCGCAGCGTCGGGACCAACAATCCATGGCCAGTCAGAGATGACCTGCCCATCCGGCCATTCCACTGTATGACTCTCAACGGTCAGGTACGGACCCTTCTCTATGATAGTGCGACGGGAGAGGGTCTTGAACGGTCGCAGCTCCATACCTTCGGGTCCCATCTGTCCTCCGACGTTTACGCCCTGTTTCGGGAGGTTTTATCACGACGCCCGGTTGCCGTCTTTATCGTATTGGGGCTAACTCTTTGAACAGGAAGAGCTCCCCCCGGTCGTCCTCAAACGGGAAACCTGCCAGAAACCCGCACTCGGAAAAACCCATGTGTCTATGCCATGTCTGCGGCTCGTATTCATCTACAACGCACGAACTCAACAGGATCCTGTGGCCTCGGCGCCGCAGATCACCTTCTACGAACGCCAACATAGCCTTTCCAACATCCTTTCTCTGGTGCTCACACAATACGTTAATCAGGCTGATGAATGCGGTGCCGCCATCATGTCCTGGCCACAAAAAGCACGAAAGGCACAAAAAGCATCCGTGCAGAGCCGCGTGTGTCGTAACGCGGTGACCCTGCAGTTATTTCCTCAACGGACCGAAAAGGTCGTCCGGAAGCACATTTCTTCCGTTCACGTCCAGTGACCTGAAGTATCTTGGAAATCCGACGTTAAATCGCCTTTATCAACTTGCGTATATTCGAATAAACGTCCCGGAAAAGTGACGAATCAAGGTCAAATCTCTGCCTGGTTCAGTCTCCCGCGTCCGCCCACTGGTACACGTGGACCTCCAGCGGCAGGAACAGATCGATGAACTCACGGGACTCGCTCTGCGCCATGCGATCCTCGAACAGCACCCTGGGCTGAACTGGTCCGTCGAACCGCCACGTGCCCAGGACCAGGGCCGGTTCCACGTTGACGGCGATCAGGGTGTGGACGCCGTCGTGCAGCCGCTCGATGAAGTGAATGGCGTCGCCCTCCTGCTCGAGCCGCACGCCTTGTACCTGGGTGCCCGCCGCCAGTATGGGGGCCAGATGTCGCACCTCGCTGGCGACCTTGAGCACCTCGGTCCATTGCCGCGGATAGATGGCCACGTCGTCGGTGTACTCCGTGCCGGGAATCTCGCCCCCGGGCGCGTAGAACAGCAGCCCTTTGACACCCCTCGTCAGGGCGAGGTAGTTCATGGACCGAATCTCCTCGCGACTGGGCCGGAAACCCCCTTCGAGGGTTACGACCTCGCCGCGCTTGCTGTCGAGACGATAGTCGAAGGCCTGGGAGATGAACCAAACATGCTTGCCCTTGCCCTCCACCCGCGCAGCCTCGAAGGCATCGTCGAGGACCAGCTCGTAGATCGAGGTGATCGAGTCGTCGGGCAGCAGCGGGTTCAGAATTGGGTAGCCGTAAACGAAGTAAGCGTCGCTGAGTCTCCCACCCCATGTGAGCATGAAGATGACCGGGTGGTCCGTGTCGTGCTGCCGGATGAGCTCGTAGGTCTCGGTCGCCAGGGGAGACTGGTTGTCGCTGGCGTACTCGTTCCACCACCCCAGCATGGCCGGGTGGTCCTTCGCCTGCTGCACCACCTCCGTGAGTTGCCCGGGCTCGCCTCTGCCCAGGGCCAGCGAGGCGTAGTACACGTGCACCAGCCCCTTCATCCCGAGATCCAGCAGATCGTCCAGCATCTCCCCGGCGCCTTCGCCGATCAGCTTGTAGTTGATCCCGGCCTCGGCCGCCTGGGCGATATAGGGCATCCTGCTCGTGGGTGAGACGTTCGACGAGTAGATTCCCACCGGAAAAAAGGGCTCGCCGTTGACGCGAAACACGTCCCCGTCGAAACGCGACTCCAATGAAACCGGCTCGTTGACGCCGAAGCGCCAGCGCAGTCGATTGCCGGCGTTGCCGGCGCGGTCGTTGACGACCACCTCCACCTGGTGGATGCCGTCCTCCAGGGCTCCGGTCTCCGAGAAGGTGAATCCGCCCTCCGCTACGGCGGCGCCGGCGGTGACGTCCTCGCCGTCCAGCAGGACCCGCACGGAGGCGACGTCGATGCCCGAGCCCTCGTCATCGAAGACAGCCGAGATGACCGGCGAACCGTCGACCCTCGTGTCCGGCGCGGGGCTGGGGAGCACGAGCGCCGGCGGCCTGGTGTCCCTCTCCACCACCGGCGTGGTCTGCGCCATCAGGCGATCCCGCATCGATATCCTCAGGTCCTTTTCCGCCTCGTATTGAGTGACGATCTCCCGGTCTGACAGGGCGCGGTTGTACACCCGGACGTCGTCGATCTGACCCGTGAAGTGGCCGCCCAGGCCGGAGCCGTAGAAGCTGGCGCCGATGTACATCGGCGCCTCCAGGGTGCCGGTCGCGAAGGGCTCACCGTACCGCCCTCTCAGGCCGCCGTTCACGTAAACCCTGATCCCGTCGCCGTCGTACCTGCCGGCCAGGTGAAACCAGCTGTCCTGCCGGACGCCTCCGCCGGCGGCGCTCTTGCCGTGCTCGGGACACTCCACCAGGGAGAACCGGACCGCGTTCTGGCCGAGGCTGAGCCGGTAGTTCTGGCGCAGCGTGCTGCAGCCGTTCTTCGACAGTACGGTCTGCCCGGATCTGACGGACGTGTTCACCCAGCAGGTCACCGTGACCGCATCGGAGAGTCTCAGCATCTCCGAGTCCGGGATCTCCACGTAGTCATCCACCCCGTCGAAGCGGAGGGCGTAGCCCTGATCCAGTTCCACGTACTCGGCCCCGTGAATGGCGCCCTGGAGGCCGTGGCCCGAGGCATCGCCGGCCACGGAGCCGGCCCCCTCATCGAACATGTAGTGCGCCACGAGGCCCTCCTCCGCCGCCGCGGCGCCGACGGCGAGGGAGAGGAGGATCAGCCCTATCTTCGTTCCCATATTGACACTCGTATCTCCGAAAGGTCTGACTTGCGTTCCGCAGAACGTCCGGGCTGTTTCTGCTCCGTATAACGCAGCGGGGCTTACGTCGCACGACGTAAGCCCCGTTCGTTTCACCTCCTCGATGAGGTCCAACCCACGCCACCTTCACCGGCCTTACCCCTTCCGGCACGCCATCACCCGGAAGGTCGAGGAGAAGGGCAGTGTCGACCTGCGCCCGTTTCGGTCTATAGCAGATGGTCCAGAATGAGATTGGTCGATTCAACGATGCGTTGATCGCGAGGCCGCAGATCCGGCTCGAATGCCTCGCTCGTTAGATGCTGCAGACCCTGAATGTAGCGGACAGCGATTTCTCCCGCCTGCTCTTCCGTGAACTGCTGGTCCTTCTCCGTAACCATTCCTCGCGCGAATTCTTTCGAAAACGAAACCGGTTTGCCATTCCGCGTCAGCGGCTGTCCGCCGCCGTCCATACGCCAGAAGCGGCTTGAGTCCATCGTGTACAATTCGTCTGCCGCCACGATCCGACCTTCTGTGTTGACCCCGTGTTCCGTCTTCGTGTCCACGAGGATCATTCCGCGCTCGGCGAGATACTGGGAGACCATCCCGAAAGCCATGATGGATGCGTTGCGGAGCTCGTTGTATTGGCCGGGCGTGCAGACATTGTTGTCAAAGAGATACTGTGGATCGATCGTACGATCCACCTTGTCCTTGGTGCTCGGCGTATCCATCAGGTATGGCAGCACGCCATTGGCGGACAACTGATCCACGTCGATCTGATGGCCCGCATAGTCGAGCGTCGCCTCACCCGCCTCCCTGGCCTGCAGCCAGTGTTGAAAGAGGGACGTCGAGGTGCTACTCTCGGCGTTATACATCCGAAGGACGTTCTCCACCATGATCAGCTTCAGATTCTCTGACGGAATCACCGTCGAACTGGCCTGAAGACCAGGCACCTTGAACTGAGAACTGCCCAATACGTGTTCCACCAGACGCAACATGTGGTCATGATTGGCAGCCAGCACCTGATCTTTGAACGGGATGGCCCCGCGATTCACATCGTGCGTCGATATCCGGTTGTTCCGGAACATCAGCCGGATCGGCTGGCCTTCGTTGGTCGCGAGGTTCTCGCCAAACACCGAGTCCGATACCTTCCCCTCCAGGATGGTGCAGCCATCGAGTCGCGGAAGATCACCATCGGCGATAATCTGCTTGATCGGACGCCCTTCGTTGACGCGTGCCCCGCTGTCGGCCACCAGTTCTCTGATCTGGGATTCATTTAGCATGGGTATGGTCCTGTTCAGGTGAAGGCCTCTGGGGGGAGACACTCAAGGGAACAGCGATCGTCGTAGAGGCTGGCTTTCGGAAGTGGATCGTCGTCAGGTCGGGGATACCATGTGGGGGGAGTACATGGGCGTAGCAAAAACCAGTCGGCTTGTTACTGTGTTTAAGATACATTGTGTGTCCGCTCAGAGCAAGGAAAACCGGCTCGAACGTGGATTGGGCAGGAAGCCCCCCTTTTCACCGACCCGACGCCTCGTCCAGGATCCAGGGCGCCGTCGCGTCCGTCTCCTCATCCCGCGTTATGCGTTTCCTTATGCGTAGGCTTCCGTAAGAAGCCTCAAGTTTTTCTCTACGAGCACATCATCAATATTCTCCGCCAGGATATACGCTCCCATCGCTCTCGCTACCCAGACCTCATACCCGCCCCGGTCCAGGGACTCACGCGTAACGAAGTACCCGTTGCTCCCACAGGATGTACTGGCGCAGAGCGTGTATTGCGCAGGACTGAAATCACGAAGGCGAAGGACGATTTCAGCAAATGGTTCTCCCGGAAACGGCACGATCGCGATCGGACCGAGGCGCAGAATGACCTGGAGATAGTTCTTGCCGGAAACTGGCGCGGCCTGCTGAGATCTGACAACGGCCTGCCAATATTTGTATTCACACATGCCTCTACCGTATTCGTTCCGATGAAGCTCAGCCTCTGCAAGATTGCGGCTGGCTTCATCCTCCGGGGGCAAAGGCCTGTAGGGTAATTGGTATGCACCGGTCGTGACGCCCAGCTCCACGTTACGGAATTCCTTGATGGCGCGAATGGCCCGCATGGCATCCATCCCCGCCCGCGTGCCGACCTCCAGCAACGCGGCCTCTCCGTCTCCGACAGAACCAAGGATATTGCTCCGGGGAGCTATATCGCCCACCGCACCGTTGACAAAAAGCGCCGGAGCGCCAGTAAGGTCTTCGACCCGATCGATCATCACCCCAGGCCAATCGCGCGAGATCGCTCTGCTCTTGCTTGAAAGAACGGTGGGGTGTGCGCCGTAGTGAATCAGGGTCGCCAGAGGACCGTCTGCGCTTTGAAAGCAGACAACCGTCATTTCCGGGTCGTAGATTCCCCAGGGGTTGTATCCCAGCCCAACCGAGTGGTCAGCCTTGATCGCCCTGCGATTTACGCCCACATCGCTTTCAGTCGTACCAATGCCGACCTGGATTTTCTTCAAATTCTGACTGGCTTTCACAGCCGCTTTGATGCTCTCGCTCACGAGCAGATCGACATAGGTCTCGTCCCTATCGCACCATCCCCAACACGTCATGGTGCAGGGGGCGGAATGCGTCTGCGCAGTACAGACGACGATACTGTCCGCAGGTATGCCGGTCTGTTCCTGGATACCCCGCCGAATCGCTTCTACACCTGCGTCATCAAGAATGCAGATCGTCAGACTGATCAGGACCGCTGTCGTCTCTCCTTGCTTCAAAACAAGGGCGTTTGCCTGCAATGGGTCGCGGACAGACTCCGCTTTCCGGTCCGGATCGGGGTAGCCCATCAGTAGAATGCCGAGTTCGGGCGTGACGTCGGTTCGAGCGAAGCCTCCGAAAAGTTGTCGCTCTTCCATTTCATTTCATCCTTTCCGAACGTACCTCTCTCCGCGCCCTTTACTTGCGTCTGAGCTTTGGGGTGCGGTCGGTTCGAACTGGGGCCTTTTTTCCGATACGCACTCGACCCGCGTAAGAACAAACCCCGGCGGATCGTATTCTCTGTTGCCAGGAAGACAGATCGAAGAAGCCCGATGTATGTGTGTTCGCTGCGGATGGGATGGTTTCTTGGGTCTGTGCACGATTTGCCAGGGTGGGGTTGTTGGGCAACTCAGCGCCGCCTGCGTGTAACGTTCAGTGGCTCCCGAACGGGCTGTGTGCGGGAAGTCAATCAGTGGTTTTACAATCAGCCACAACCCTTTGGGCCGAGAGTAGCGAGCCGGGAGCAACATGTCAGGTGATGCTGTCGCACTCCTCCAAGTCCATGAAATACAGGAGCAGTAATAGGGCAGGCGCATTAAGCGTCCTGGTGTTTGCCTTGCTTTCAGTCACACATCCTCAGTCCCATAAGGTGCTCGCCTGGCAAGTTTCCGCCATTCCTCCAACTGATCGACCAATCCTGGCGTGCTCTGATCTCCATAGGTAAGCTGGTTCAAGAAAATCGCAACATCGGACATTTTGCCGCCGATCAGATTAGCGGTTCCTGGCCCCCCTAACGGCCCTTCCAATTCGCCGTGGTAGATATGGAGCAAAGTATCAATCAGGATCATCCTTTGCTGATATGATTGAGCTTTTGCAAACCCTCTGAGAAACTCACGAAACGGTACATCAAGCCTGGCAGATCCGAGACGCTTCCTACGATACGTCTTGTGATACTCAGGCCAGGACAGTTGCCACTCACAAGAATTACATTGAAGCATTTCGATTGGGTCATCCCGGCGGCAAGGCTTCAAGTCGCGATGGATGAAACTTCCGCAACTGGGACACTTGACTTCCCCGCGCATCGCCCCTGTCGCAATAAGGCAACTTTCGACTCGCGCAAACAGGGCAATACCAACATCATCTGCGAGTTCCTCGTCTCTTATCCCTTTTGCGTCCTTTGCGTATAATTCAGCAATGCTATGACGCGATACACGGGGTGCCCATTGAGGCAAAACCGGGGATTGGTTCATGTGTCTTTCTTCTGTTTTTGACCGCTATATGGAGCTTTGGGGCAGTTGGATTCTGTCTTTGCGCCAGTGTCACCTGACGTTTTCCGGTTGCCGAACCCCGAGCCCGTCGAGGGGTTGCCGCGGGCCAACGCGCCAATCCGCCGCAGAGGCAACCGAGGTATTAAGCGATGTGGGTTTCTAACTCTACTTCGGGCCGGGAGTATCTCTCCTACTGGCTCCTGAGGCCGCAGGCCCCGCGCGGGCGTAAGCCCGTCGAGTGCGTCTGGCTTTTCGATGCCTTCCTTCGATCATGATTCCATGTATTTCTTGAGGCGTTGCCACTGACCTTCAATCCATGGATGCTGCGATGACTGAGCCGCAGCCCAGAAAATGAGCGAGGCCGCTCGTGCTGCCATGGCTGCGGGCAATGCGCCTATTTCTGCCTGCGACAATTTTCGTCTTTGCCCATATCCTTCGAACAAAGCCGCGCGATTCCCTTCGAAATCAGGCTTGCCCCATGCGCCAGCAAGGACAACGGCGAGATCGAAGACATAGTGGCCGTACCCTAAATCATCGAAATCGATCAGGTATGGTATTTCCCCATCAAACAGGACGTTGCTGAAACTTGGATCAGCGTGGATCAAGCCGTAGCGACCGCGATCCGTTCCAATGGCTTTCTCGGCTTGTTCAAGTGCTTTTTTCGCATCTTCAAGATCCGAGCGAAGCGGATCGTCAATGTTGTCCCAGCCTCGCATGACTTGCTCTCCTGAAGCACCGTGACTGCCGTATACACCTTCACTGTCGCAACGTGGACGTACGAACCCCTCGGGCGGATTCCATTTTCCGGAAAACTCGTGGAGTTCTGCTAACATGGCACCTAAGTTGGCATAGTGCTGTGACGTCTTGTCATGTTGCAATATCTCTCCCGGTAGCCAAGAGCATATCGATATTCGAATTGCGTCTCTGCGACGCCACCCAAAGCATCCCATCACTGTGCTTACGCAACGGCTGAGGCGCTGGAAAGCCCCCTTTGGCGAGCGCTTCCAGGAACAGGAGTTCAGACTCGATAACTGATGTATCATGCCTGTCGCTATTGTAAATACGAAGATACCACTGCCCCCTGTCATGTTGAACCCGGAATGAGCTGTTCACGAGATCCTGCAGCAACACGGGCGAGCCGCCGGTCAAACCGAAGTCAGCAAGACTGGCTTCGGCCAGCGCGTGCAATGCTGCTGTTCTTTCGTCCTTTGATAGAACCTTGAGGGATCCCTTATCCACCAAATTAACCTCAACCCGAAAAAAACAGCAACGCGGCGACGCGATAAAAACCTCCGAAAATCGGCGTTATCGTCGTATAGAAGGACTTTTTTCCTACACGTCCAGTGACCTGGTGTATCCTGGTAATCCGCCGTCTAATCGCCTTGATTTACAAGCACATATTCGAATTAACGTCCCTACGAATCAAGGTTCAAACGCTGGACTCCGATCTCATCGTGTAGAATCTGATCGACGATGCAGCCAAGTTGCTGCACTTTCGCAAATTCCGCAGAGAGTTTCTCAATGAGGTCATCGTCGCCGAAGCGAACGTCACGACTGAAAACCTTCATCGTGCTGTTCGACACCTTGTATCCCTTCCATGTCTCAATCATACCGCGTGCTTCTTTCACAAAAGGCCGGCTGAAAGCCGCGCGCTTCAATCGAGTTCCCGGGAATGTGTCTTGATGAAGCACGTGCATGACAAGACGTGTCTTCTTCTGTTGCATTTCACGGTCCGTAATCCAGGTCTCGAAATGGATACCCATTCCGTCTTGATTGAACCACAGGTCCCTGAACAGTTGAAGCCCTGATCCCCCACTCTAGAAGCTGTCTTAAAATTCCCAGCGGTCTTCGCGCGGCTGCAAAAGCGCCGGTCGGCGTTGGTCAAACCCACCCGTATAGACAAATATGGGCGATTTTGACCGCACTTTTTCGCTCGCGCTCGGGAACTCACCGAAAAAACCTTCTCAGGAAACGTGTCCAGTCGCGTTTCCCACCCGTCCGAAAACCAGTCTGCCGTACGCGAATTTCTGTCCAGCTCCTCCATCAAGGACGAGTAGTCACTCACCATCGGTCTCTCCTTTGCTTTCTGCGGGGTGGTCTGTCACCGCAGGCAAGACATGCCTTGTTACGATGCGAAAGACCTGGTTGGCGACTGCGGATCCGTAATTCCCGCCTGTGAAGACAATCACCATCTCAACGTCGGGAATCACGAACAGGAACTGACCGCCATTTCCTTCCGCAACGAAGGTCTTGACAGGATGTCCGGCAACACTGAAGCGATCCAGCCACCAGCCGAACCCATATCGTTCATTTCCAAACTGAGAGCGAACAGATTCTTCGATCCAATCCGCAGGCAGTACCTCGACTCCGTTCCACACCCCACGGTCCAGGTACAGCTGACCGATCCTGGCCAGATCACGGGGTCTGAGACGAAGACCAGCATGGGTTTGCGGCAATCCTGTCTTTGTCCGCCACCAATCACTCCGACGGATGCCCACAGGTCCAAAGAGATATTCGTCAGCGAAAGCATCTGCGTGCAGGCCGGAAACCTTCTTGATCACCCCCGCAAGAAGAATTGCGCATCCGCTATTGTAGTTGAAACGCCTGCCGGGTTCGTCAGACATGTCAGATGACAGTACATATCCAATGAAGTCGTCACTGTTCTCCATCTGAGCTTCCGAGTTTGGAGAACCAGGCTCAGATTGATGCGCTCCCGATTGGTCCCACCTGAACCCGGATGTCATCGTCAGCAGATGTCTCAAAGTGATCTGTTTTTTCCCTTCTGTTATGTGCGCTGAGTGATCCGGGAAGAATTGATGCATCGGCACATCAACAGAATCGATAAAGCCCTTGTCAATGGCGATTCCAACGAGCGCGGACGTTACACTCTTTGAAACTGAGCGTGTGTCATGCAGCCGGTCCTTGTCGAATACGACATGCCCCCTCCACCCGTCGGTGCCCGCAAAGTACTCCTCCAGTACGAGAGTGCCTCGCCGAGCAATCAGAAAGCTGTGGAGATTCTTGTACTCCCCATCCCGGATCCTGGCCAGACCCTCCGCTATCGTATCCGCATTCAGACCTTGCCCGGCCGGAGTTCCAATCCTCCAATCATCGGATGCATCAGCATGACCTGTGCTGCACAGAGTGAGGAACATTGACAGGAACAGACGGTTCACCGATTTGACTCCTATCCTTTCGTGAATTCGGGTTGCGGTTGGGTGGGGTCTCCGCAAATGGCTGTTACCCGCTGGCGGTCCCATCAAGGCGATGCCGATCAAGGGAAACCATATTGCGCGCACCATAAGGCTTTAATCTGGTTTTCTACCTATGTAGAGCATGTGAGGGGCCATATCCACTACCGCTGGTTCAGACGCCGTCTTCAGAACCAAATCCATCCAACAGTCCCATCGAGCAGTATCTTCTGCCAGAGCGTCAGTCGCTTCTTCGAGCCCGGTGGATAACCCCTCACATCCACACATTTCAAGCGTCACCAATCCTATGGACTCGGTGAGACGGCACACCTCTTGAGCTCGAAAAAAATGAACTGGCACTCCCTGCACAAGGGTGTCTCCGGTCCTGACCAGATCGTTGAAAGAATCATCCAGAATTTCCTGCGGAAACCGCTTCAATATATGACGAAGAACAGCCAGATATCCCCGAACGGCGATACATACCACGCCACCCGGCTTTGTAACCCGAAACAGCTCTGAGGCCGCCTTTCTCCTCTCTTGAACCTCACACAAGTAAGAGAGAGGATCAAGACACATGACGGCCTCAAATGAATCGTCTACGAAGCCAGAAAGGTTTCGGATGTCGCCTGCGACCAGGTCCATCAGTCGCTCCTGAACACCCTTCGGCTCCCCCAGGATCTTCTTCTTGGCCAGATTCAAGCATTCTTCCGAAAGATCCAGGAGAACAACCTGGTATCCCCGACGACATAATTCGATGGCATATCGTCCTGGCCCCCCTCCAGCATCCAACACTTTACCCGTTTTGGGAAGGTATTTGAGAATACGGTCCATGGCAACGAGGAACTCAATGGACCGAAAGGGGGCATTCTCCAAACGCCTCCATTCACGTGTCGCGTTCTCGTCGTAGATTTGGGCAACAGACTTCATGATATCTGTCCTATGGAAGCGCAGCTTCTTGAATCTGCACCGGTGAATGGGTCAGGCGCATTGAACTCTACACACGACCAGCCTATACCCCAGATCCAGACTCTCCCTCTCAAGCAGGTGCTTATGCTTCTTGCACCAAATGCCGTCATCAATATCATTTCGCAGTTGGGTTAATCCCTCTTGAATACCGGATACGCGCGAAAACGTCGATATGGCATTCCTTACCCCCGGGTCCAGGTATGCCTCGGGTCTTCGCCAATACGCACACATGAACCCATCGGAGCAATCATATGGTATCTCAATTGTCTCCACTGAAATCCCACCAAGTATTTCATACAATTCTGCCAATGTTGGAAACAGCTCACAGTCGACTCCAGCTATTTCAGGGATATAGTCCTCGAGCCAGAAATCATTGCCGTAGCCTATCCAGGTGAAGAGTATGACTTTGTCTCTCGACACTCTGACCATTTCCCGCAGACCCAACACAGTGTCTGACCAATGATGTACGGTTAGAATCCCCATTGCGACATCAAATACATTGTCTCTGAACGGCAACGCTTCTGCAACGCCCTGAGCCAATGCAACCTTGGCGTTCTCTCGCTTCATGAGCATCTCTTGGGACGGTTCTATAGCCACGACCTCACAGTCATCCGGCTCGTAAGATCCAATGCCGGCGCCGACATTCAGCACGCGCCTGGCACCCTCAATATGGAACTGGATCCGCGCAGCTATCCTTGGATCGGGTCTTCTGTGGTTCCTGTAGTGTTCCGCCAGTCGGTCGTAGTCTACGTCCATTATTCCCTCGCCCAACCTGCAAGCCCGCGGGAGACGCTCGCAATAGAAAGCATTCAGCACATTTCCGCAAGAATCGAAGAAGCTTGATGCCCCGTGGACTGTCAGAACGATACCGGGTTCTATCGCCAATTTCCCATCAGTTTCATTCCTCCCACGGCAGGAAACAGACTTTGACGGCCTTAAGGTTCTCCAAAAGGTCTACGCCTTCAGCGTAGCGTTCGAGCGGAAGCTTGTGCGTGACCAGCGCGGCCAGGTTGAGCTTGCCGCGGCGGATGAGGTCGAGCGCATACTCGGCCGATTCGCGCGAGTGGCCCTTGTACCCGCACAGCCGCAGCCCGCGATAATGCCGCGGGCTGAACGTGTAGTCTTCGCGCTGCACGCCGAACAGGGCCAGGGCGTCCTGAGTCCGGTCCATGAGGAACTCCACCGACGCCTTCGCGCCGACGCAGTCCACGGCCGACTCGAGCTTTGGCCGTTCCGGCCGCGCCGGGAACTTCCCCGACAAGTCGGCCCGCGGGTCGTAGCAACCTGCCGCGCCGAGACGCTCGGCCATGGCGCGGCGGTCAGATATGAAGTCGAACCCGTATACTTCCCTGGCGCCCTCGGCTCTGGCCATCTGCAGCGCCACCAGTCCGGCCGGGCCCAGGCCGCAGACGCCGAAACAACGGCCCAGGATTGCGTCCATATCGCGCAGCATCCGGAAGCAGGCGCCTACGCACATAGCCAGTTCGAGTGGAGCCAGCGCCTCGTCGGGCAATTCTCCGGGGACGCGTATGACTCTTGCCGCGTCGATCGCGACGTATTGCGCATAGCAACCGTGATGCCCATCGCCGCTATCGCGCCAGGCGCACACGCGGTCACCTGCCTTCAAACCTGCCACACGTTCCCCAACAGCCTCGATCCGGCCGACGGCTTCGTGGCCGGGCTTGCCCGGCGTGTACGGGTAGTGGAATGCACGGCCGACAAACATCGGGTCGTTGTGACGCAGGTGCAGGTCCCACTGCGGGCAGGTCGTGACCGCCGTGACACGCATCAGCACCTCGTCCGGACCGGGCTGGGGAACCGGGACGTCGAGAATCTCGAACTCGCGCGGCGATGTGACTTGCAGGATCTTCATTGTCCGCGCTCCCGGCATGCCCATGAAGGTGCAGAAGTCTTCATCATTCCGCCTATCTTACGTGGCCATGAATTCGCCCGAAGCGTTCGCGCAGCTTCTCCACCCGCGGTGTATCGAGGTACGGCGGGTCAACCACTGGCAGGTTCTCGCGAAACCGTTCCGGCCTGCGGGTCCCGACACAGCATGTGCTCACGTCCTGCGCGAGCACGAAGCGCAGCGCCGCAGCGGGCACACTGTAGGGCTTCAGGAAATCAAACAGGTCCGGATCCGTGTACGGCGGCCGGGACGGCAGATAACCGGCCGCGACATGCCGCCGCACGCACTCCAGCGCCGCCGGCACACTGACCAGACCGGACTCGTGGCTCGCCTGGTTCAGCGGCATCATCACCGCCGTGCCGACGTCGTGCCGGGCACACAGCGGCAGTACCGATTCCACCGCGTTTTGCAGCAGAAAATTGATCGTGAGCATGACCACGTCCAGGGCGCCGGTGGGAACCGCGCGCTTCAGGATCTCGTGTGTTCCGTCAACCGTGGAGAGCTCGCTGATACCGATGAACCGGACCTTGCCCTGCTCACGCAGCCTGGACATGGCCTCGTAGCAGCCATCGTTCATAAAACGGTCCAGAGATTCGAGCGTGCGTATGCCGTGGCCGAGAAGAATATCAAGACGATCACGGCGCAAGCGGCGCAGGCTCTCCTCGGCAGAGGAGGTCAATGCCGCCGCTGAACCCGTGTATGCCGCATCGCCGCCCCAGCCATCGTAAGGCTGATACTTGGTCTCGACAATGATAGGGTCGTGGCCCCGCAACGCTTCGCCCAAGCGCGCTCTCGCTGTCACCGTTGCCGTAGTCGGCGGCGGTGTCGACGAAGTTGACGCCGCTCTCGATCGCTGCGTGTACTGTGGCAATGAACTTCGCCCGGTCCTGCGACGCGCCCCGTGCCGCACCGTAACTGAGTTCCGAGACCTGCAGTTCTGTTCTTCCCAGGCGGCGATACCGCATGATCAGCCTCAATCCGAAAAAAGAAGCGACGCGGCGACGCGATAAAACCTTCCGAAACGGGGCGCTATCGACGTATAGAAGGACGTTTTTTCCCTACACGTCCAGTGACCTGGTGTATCCTGGGTTTTCTCCGTCTAATCGCCTTTATTTACAAGCACATATTCGAATTATCGCCCCCGAAGACTTACGAATCAAGGTTAATCGCATGTTCGGTTAGGATGTACTTGTACTGGACCTGGTACAGAAACAGAATTCAGGGCCGTTTCTTGACGATTGACTGGCCGTCAAGCAAAAAACAGCTTTCGGGCTTGTAAATTGACCGCAAGTTGACAAGATCCCGATATCTGAAGACATCACTCAGAAACCGTGTTGCTGTCTTTCAATGGCTCCCCAAAAGTGATAATATTGCCATCCGGGTCCATCACCTGGAAGTCTCTCATTCCGTAGAATTGATCTGCTGGTTCCCGGTGGATTCTGACGTTTCGTCGGCTAAGGAAAGCGAAATATTCATTAACACCGCTCATTTCGACTACTGCTGCCGACAAACCTGCACCGGTACCCATCTTCGTTCCCAAGTGGATGATATGTTCATCCATACTCAAAACGGAGTAAACGACATCATTTCTAAATATCTCCTCAAAGCCAATACCGGTGTAATAATCAACCGCACGGTCAATATCAGAGACGATTAAGACTGGTCTTGTAGCTGTTATTTTCCAATTTTCCGGGTTCGACATTTAGTCCTCTTTATGTAATGATCCTGTTAACGAAACCTGTAGAAAGGCAACGTAAAATTCACAGCCTTTGATGTATGAGGCTTAATTGGTGGGAGAGACTGCGGCTAACTTAAAGTTCAGGAATAGAGGTTGCGCGAAGGGAGTATGCCCGAAGCCGGGGACGGACGGGTTATGTGAAGTGCGCTATTTCCCTCTTAGTCTACAAAGTCATGGATCCTTTGATACACGCTCAACTTGGCCGGATCCAATTCTTGTCCATACTCTCGAAAAAACAAGGAAACCCACCTCCCACCCAGATTTCTGCGAATGGTATTGTACGCGGCGACAAAGTCGAGATATCGATCTCCCATACCTGCATAACCCCAATCAATGTAGCCACTCAGGTGGCCATTGAGGATTATGATGTTGGGAAGGCAATAATCCCCGTGGGTGAACACCACGTCTTCTGGCGGCAGGTCGGCTTGTATGCCTGCCAGTTCATCCCGCAGGACATTTCTGGTGCCGCCTTCGGGGATCTGACCATCCAGCACTCCTGAATCAATCAGGTCTGTCGCCCACGCAAAATAGCGTTCAAAGCGCCAATTCAATGGACACGAATCGACTGGAACTGCGTGAATCTCGCGAAGTCCATGAGCGAACAGACGTATCAGACCAGGGATATCTGTCGTGGCGTCTTCGTGGACACCAGAGACGCCAGCGATTCGGGTCATCAGCAGATACTGAGTATTGTCTTCCTCGTGGAAGCAGACCATGCCAGGCACACTCAGTTTGTCGTGCAACCAGGATATGGCCGCTTTTTCGGCACGAAGATCTGATTCTTGTGGCGCAGCGAGCGTATCTCTGATTTTGAGGAACAAACCCTGCTTGCTCGGGTGCGCAAATGAAAATACATCGGCGCACGATTCAGTCCTGAGATTGTCGCCATTTGAGACGAAACCCTTCAGATGGGCTTGGACCGGGTATGGTAGATCTTGGACTATCAACGTCAACCTGCGTTCGAGAATTGTCCAAAATGCATTTCACATAACGTCTTGCCGCTTCCCGAACCCGACCGAGGAACGAGGAATGGTTGGGTCGGAGGGAGCGCAGCGACCGCAGCCGGGAGTTTGGTGTTAGACGGAGTGCCGTTTTTGTCATTAGAAAAATAAAGAAGGGGCGACCATCACCCCTCTGTTTTCCCTTTTTTTTCTCTCTCAGACCTCTGCATTAAGTCGTCACAAATACTCAATGTGACCTTCCATTTCTTCCGCTTCCAAGACCTGATAAATCAACATAAGACCGCGGATAATACCGCCTGTCGTAGTGACCTGAGATGTGTAGACGATCCCTGTGTGCTCGATGCCTGCCGCAGACAGGCGTAAGAAATCGATATCTTGAGTGAAAATAATCCGTCCTTCTGCCCGTGCCTTCCTCAAATGTTCCTCGTCTGAGGCGCCCAGTAGACCTGCTTCACTAACGGTGAGAACATCTGCTCCCCTTTGGCGCAATCCCATCACCACAGCCTTCGAGACGTGTTCATCGGTATAGAATCTGACCTTAGCCATGTGGCTCCTATTCCTGGAGCTTTGATTTCAGTCGGGAAAGGCTTTGTCGGCGTAATGTTTCACCGAATTCCTCACTTTCTTCTATATCCCGGTCCAACTCATCACGGTGATCAAAATAGTAACTCAATGCCGCATAAATGTCCGCCAAGGTCAGGTCATATTCTGTCGCAATTTCGTCCGCGCTTTTTCCCATCCGCTCATGCCAGATCACGATATTTTGCACGGTAATACGATGCCCGGCAATGCGCGGTTTTCCTCCTGAAACGCCAGGAGTTGTCTCAATATGCTGGTCTAGCGTCTTTGCAGACATGTAATGGCCTCCGATCCTTCGCTCGAAAATATCCATTAAGCCAAACAAATACAACTATTTCCCAAAATATAACTTGAATCGGGCGGAAACCAAAGCGCTTTTTGCGCCCAGCCTTATTAGATAGCCCACTGGTGTGGGGATGGTTTTGCCTCTGACACAACATTGAGATCTTGAATTTCTGGGATGCCTTGATCACGAAACGGCTCGTACGTCTGACTCCAGACTACTTTCAGGAATCCCAAGAGCTTTTCGCCGTTTCGGGAAACGAGGACGATCATCTCCCCGCGTTCCTGCGCGTCAAAGCATTGTGCGAAGTATCCATCCGATTTCGAACAGGCGCGCTTGGCAAACTCCTCCGCCAACCAGTTCACCCGATCTGCGCTGAGCGGCTCAATTATCTCGGACATTGACCATCTCAGGAGGTTCCAGGTACGGTCTGTCCCTCTTGCTTCTCACAACAGTGTCAAAACTGCCATGGCATATAACGTTTCGCCGGTTTGCGAACCCGAGCTTGGCGAGGGGTTGTCCGACAGGACCCAGGCGCGTCCAGCGCCGTAGCGAAAACCGTGCTGTTGCACGACGTTTCTCGACTCTCCCGCTAAACTGTCTTACGCGCCGCAACGGTCAGCCATACGGGGAGTCCAGCTCGGGGATTCTCACTCCAATCCATGATGGTTTCGTCCTCAACATCGCATTGAGAGGACTCCTTCCAATACCGTGTGTCGCGAGCCGGACGCTCCAGGACCTTGACCAACATCAGTCCCCCCGTAGCCATTGGGTTCAAAAGGTCAGCCAAAGTCCAGTGGAATTCATAAGAGTCTCTATCTCGCGGCTGAAATGGACCTGTGGATCAATACGACTTTTCCATCTCAATTGGGATCCCCTGGTCCTTCCATGGTCGCTGAAATGGGTGGATATCAAAATACACGAAAGAGCCACCGGGTTTTAGAATTCGAGCGACCTCCCAGAAAACCGCTTCGAGATCGGCGATCCACACAAAAAACCCATTTGTGGAGCATACGAGGTCAAAGCTCGAATCGGCCAACGATTCCAGATAAGCGGCATCCGATCGAACGAATGAGATTGATAGACCGAGTTGCTCAGCTCTACGTGACCCCATCGCTAATCGCTCTTCCGAAATGTCCGTCGACGTAACTTGCGCACCCAGGCCTGCAAGAGCGAACGCTGCCATATTGTCACCGCTGCCGATAACGCATGCCTTCTTGTTGCTCAACCCGCCAGTAAACGTCTGAATCAGTTGAAGAGCTCCACCTTCGAACGCCAGATCAGGATCTTCGTGGCATCGGTGCCACCGACCTTCTCGGTTGCTCCTTTCTTCCCAGATAGCGACCTGATCATTCCACAGCTGACGGTTGGCTTCGTGTATGCGGTTCATATCAGTTCCGAGATCCTGAGCCAGTCAATAACGAACGTGCAGAGATTGCGCGCAAGCCTTCAGATTTCCCCCGATGTGTCGATCTATTGAGCAATCAGCCTCAATTCCGCAAAAGCCGCAACGCGGTACCTCGACGAAACCCTTCGAAACAGGACGAAATGGTCGTCATGAAGGACATTTTTTCAGTTCACGTACAGTGTCCTGGTGTATCCTGGTAATCCGCAGTCTAATCGCCTTTATTTACAAGCACATATTCGAATTAACGTCATCTGAAAACTTACGAATCAAGGTCAGGCTTTGGTTGCAACGAACGCCAGCAGAGATGGGAGCGTGTCACCATCCAATTCGGCAACTGATTCGAGCCGCAAGTCAGCAGCGAGCAGTTTGTTGAAGAGTTCGGCAAGAGGAACGTGCCGGACACCCACCTTCGACCGAATGCCCTCACCCAATCCAGGACCTTCGAAAACTCGTGCTGTTTCCCGGTAACCCGGATGGATCCTGGCAATTCCCGTGTCTCTCTCGATGGTCGCAAATGGTCCCAGAAAACAGGGATGTGTGCCCAGGATAACGAAACGCCCGTGACGATCCAGGACGCGGTGTGCTTCCGAGAAGAATGGCCCTACATCATCGAAATCAGTAAGTGTCAATACCGACACGACGCGTCGAAACGTGGCTGACGAGAAAGGCAGACTACACGCATTGGCCTGGACAACCCTCGGAGAGCGATCACTTGCCAGTCGAAGCTGGTCGGCTGAAAGGTCGACTCCAATCACGGACCAGCCAAGCGATTGCAGTAGCTGGAGATGCACACCTGTTCCGCAACCAATGTCCACACAGAGTCCTGAGCCGGGTCCAACCAAACGCGATAGATGAGCCGGGATGTTCTCGTAGAATGGCATCTTGAGATATTCATCGTACCACGTCGCCCAGCCGTCGTATCGGGCGCCATCCTGGTTGGAATTCAAGGAAGTCATAGTCTCCTGCTGATTCTGGACGGCTTCCGGTGTTTCGCACCCTTCCGGCAGCTACGATGCCTGGGGACGCATGGCCCATAACTCCGGAATTACCGACAGACTTCTCACTCACCAAAAAACGGGTACGGCTCGCCGGCTTCCACCAGCCTTTGTACCAGACTCGAGTACTTCAACACCTCCGTCAGCCGGGCACGCCAATGCGGGGCGTAGAAGCCGACGAATTCCTGGAAGAACGCTCGCGCATCCTCACTGACGCCATCGAAGTATTGCGGCAGCAAAAACCATGGCTGGTCACTGGCGTAGTTCAGCCCCCGCTGGCGCATCGTGAACTCTGCGGCGGCCCGTTTTTTTACCGAGATCATCAACGAGCGCCTGAGCTTGTCGGTGTGATAGCGGCCCCGATGAATGCACAACTGGGTAAACAGCACCGCGTCACCGGGTTCCTGGTGGAGACGAACGGCGCCTGGCATATCGTTCGAGCGGTTGTGGATCCCATCATCGGCGACGCAGATCGCGTGCTCTTCGGGGAGTAGTCACGCAGGTGAGACCCCGGCACCACTTCGAGATCGTCCGTAGGGACCAATGCGATTTGCATCTGCAACCCGGCTCCGGTCTCCGGTCTCCGGGATACGTCTGCTTCTGCACCGATCTTGTCCTTGTGCCAAAATCCGTCCTGGCTTTCTCCGGTCGGATTAAAGTAGAGACTGCTCAAGGCGAAGAGGAATTCTTCATCCAGGGCTGCGCTCAGCGATTCGACAACCTGGGGCGACCCCATGGCATTGAGCAGAAAGGCAAGATCGTCGGGGTGATCGCGGTGATATTCCGGGTCGTTCAGGTGCCTCATGTAATTGGCCTGGGGCCCCACCGGTGGATTGTCACAGCGAGGAGCGCGCCGCCACTGTTCCAGCACTCGCTCACAGATCTCGCGCAGCCTTTCTGTCGTCGCTGCGTCGAACAAACCGCGCACCACGGCGTAAGAGTGTTGGCGTAGCTGCCCAGGGCACGGTTCAGTAGAAATGTCCATTATATCCTCTTGTGTTGCTGTAAGAATTGCGTCGTAATTGGACAGTAAAAGTACGGACAGGCTGTCTCGTGCTGTCTAACTACCTTTGGAAATCAATGCTCTGTTAACCTCAATCGGAAATAAACAGCAACGCGGCGACGCGATAAAACCCTCCGAAACGGGGCAATATCGACGTATAGAAGGACATTTTTTCCCTTCACGTCCAGTGACCTGATGTATCCTGGTAATCAGCAGTCTAATCGCCTTTATTAACTCGCACATATTCGAATTAACGTCCCCGAAGACTGACGAATCAAGGTCAATTGCGGCTAACTACGGTATTACCGAACAGTCACGGCAATACGTACCTGATCCGAAGATCTGCGAACGTTCGGGGAATAATCCACGCTGAAGCTTGTAGCCCGAACATGTTCAGGAATGCTTCCTATGGTGGCATCGTCTCTAATTAAAAACTGTCTCCCATTCTCCCATCAATGCATCGAGCGGCCTCTGGAAGGTCGCTCTCAAAACAAGCGTCACCTCTCCCCCCACCGGTTCCGCAATTCGATGACGGTCAGCATGGTCACCTCCCCGGTCGGTTCCAATCCGGCATCGGCCTGGAACTTTCTCAACGCCTCCCGGGTGGCGTCGTTCAGTTCCCCGTCTACCGGTCCGGTTTCGTATCCCAGTCCATTCAGGATCGTCTGCACCTCGTAGTTGTGCTCCGGCCCGGCGGGCATGTCGGACGGTTCTTCGGCTTCTTCAGGTTTCTCTTCAACAACCGCCGTATCCTCCGAGATCAGCACCCAGCGCAAGAGCCTGATTTCAAGGAGGACGGCGACGGTTCCCACCATCCATAGCACGCCGAACAACAGCGCCATCCCCCATCGTATCGCCAGGTCCCCTTCCCCGCCGGCCGACACACCGGAGCGATCGAGGACTTCGGGCGCGAGCAGATAGCGCATGCACAGCCAGAGCCCCGTATGCAGGATCGCGAGGACGATCGGAGTTCGGGCCGGCACCCTCAGAGGCGAACGCGAAGGACGCCAGAATCGGGCGATTGCGAGGGTCCAGAGATCGACGAGAATCAGAAACAGGGGAAACGCCGCGAGGAAACCGACCGCCCGGCCGGCGGCATCGGGCTCCTGCGTCCAGGCCCACCACGCCGGCCCCGACAACGATACCGCCAGCACGACCCACGTGCCAGCGCGAAGCAGCAGCGCCGTTCGCGACCGCTCAGTCGCGGGAGGGGCGGATCCGGTCTCAGGCTGTAGTCGGTTCATTTTCGTAACTCCGCCGGGGGCGTTCTTCCGCATTGCCCTTCCGGGACGCGCGTCACTTGGCTATATTGTATTGTACGAGACCCGATCCCGTCCAGAATTCAACCGGGCTGCGAACCATGCGTCCACAATCCGAAATCCTGGCTGTCGAACTGGTTGACGGCAACAAGATGGCGTACTATACCCGGGCCGGACGCGAGACCCATCTTTTTTCACCGTGGCTGCTGGTCGAGGCGCCCGAGGAGTGCGACAGGGCCGGCCTCGCCGGCGTAAGGAAGATAAGCCATCTCAAAGGCGGCGGCCAGTTCCGGTTTCTGGTTCACTTCCACTCCTGGAGCGATTTTCTGGATGCCCGCGGACGCCTGTCCGCCGACGGCATCGTCCATTTCGACTTCAACAACCCGGTCAAACAGCACCTGATGCTTTCCGGAAACACGCTTTATCGCGGCCTGCGTTACAATGACGCCCATCGCCTTCAGCTGGATATCGAAACCACAGGGCTGAATCCCCAAGCGCGGGACGCACGCATCATCCTGGCCGCGCTTTCCGACAACAGGAATTACGAGGAAGTACTCGGCGCCGGCGGGATGTCCGAAGGCGCACTGCTAGAGGCGCTGAATCACCGCATCCGGAGCCGCGACCCGGACATCATCGAAGGCCACAACATCTTTGACTTCGACCTCAATTACATCCAGGTGCGCGCCCGCGCGTTAAACGTCAGCCTGCCCTGGGGCCGCGACGGCTCCGAACTGAAGGCCGGGAACGGCATGCGCCGGTACAGGGTGGGCGCCCGAAGTCCCACGTTTCGCCCCGCAACCATCCACGGCCGTCACATTATCGACACCCTTCACCAGGTCCAGCGATACGACATCGGCGGTCGCCTGGAGAGCTACGGCCTGAAGAACGCCGTCCGTTCGCTTGGCCTGGAGCGTGGGGACCGCGTCTTCATCGAGGGGGCCGATATCCACAAGACCTGGCGAGACGACCCGGGCCGGGTCGCGGACTACGCGCTGGACGACGTCCGTGACGTGCGAGCACTGAGCGAAATGGTCGCCACCACCGAGTTCTACCAGACCCAGGTGTTGCCTTACCGGCTTCAGGATGCAGCAATTACCGGACCGGGCGAGAAGATCAACGCCCTGATGATCGGCGCCTATCTCCGGCGTGGCCTCGCCGTGCCGAGGCCTCGGCACTCCGAGCCTTTCGGGGGAGGATATACCGAACTCTTCGCCTCGGGCGTCTTCAACCGGGTTGTCAAGGCGGACGTGGAGAGCCTCTACCCGTCAATTATGTTAAACTACGGCATTCGACCCGTTTCCGACACAGAAAACGTGTTCCTGCCGATGCTGAGGCGCCTGACCGGACGACGCCTCAAGGCGAAAGCCAGCCTGAAAAAAGCCGATACCGACGCGGACCGTTCCTACTGGGACGGCCTGCAGGGAAGTTACAAACTCCTGATCAACTCGTTCTACGGATACCTGGCGTACGGAAGGGCGAATTTCAACGACTACAGGGCGGCGGCACGCGTCACGAGCCTCGGCCAGCAGATCGCCCGGCAGGTTGTGACAATGCTGCGGGAGCGGGGCGCACGCCTCATCGAAGCGGATACCGACGGTGTGTATTTCGTGGTGCCCCCCGGAGTCCGATCGGAGAGTGAAGAGTACGATTTCGTTGAAGCGCTGTCCCGGGAACTGCCCGACGGCATCCGCCTTTCCCACGACGGCAGGTTCCGGGGCATGCTCAGCCTCAAAGCCAAGAACTACGTTCTGGTCGACTACGACGAACGCCTCATCGTCAAGGGCAGCAGCCTGCGCAGCCGCCGCGACGAACGGGTCTTCCGTGAGTTCGTCCGGAAGCTCGCCCCGCTGCTGATCAACCGGCAGTCCGATGCCGCGTCGGCCCTGTACATGCAGTATGCGGACGGTCTGGGGGCCGGTCAATTCGATCGGGCAGACATCTGCCGCAGGGAGACCGTCACCGAGAAAACGTTCTCGAATCCGAACCTGAGGCGACTGGCCGTCGCCGCAGAGGGAAGTAAGGCGGGAGACAGGATTGCGGTGTACCAGAGAAACGACGGCAGCCTGGCACGAATCGAAAACTACGACAACGACGAAGACAGGGGATATCTGTTGCGAAGACTGCACGATATGGCGGGACGCTTCCGTGGCGTCTTCGGCGAAATTGAATTCGATCGACTTTTTCCACTCCGGAAACAACCCGCGGGCATACAACTCAGCCTTTTCTAGTGTTCTGTCCCGGAAATAAGTTGCCTAAATTCGACCGCCGAGTCGCCCGGCTCGCAAGGCGCCTGAGCGCAGGCGACCTGCGTATGGTCGGCGAGCGAGGGCAACGTAGCGAGACGGGATGAATCGTCGGTCGAATGGTGAGGAATTTTTGGGACAGGACACTATGAACCCTGCCCGGCCGCGGACCCATGGATCACCTCTCTACGGCTTCCCACAAGCCACCATAGTACAACACCCAGCGCACATGCGGAGACCGCGGGAACAAACGCCGTCAATACGGGGCCATGGTATTGGTACGCGAAGACACTCGCGACCGCGCCAACGACAACCAGCACCGCCATCCACCCTGCCGCGCGACCCTGCTCGTGGGCAGCGAGCAGCGTTGTGTGTGCCACGCCGCACAACACAAAAGGCGGCACACACCAGACCAGTTGCATTGCGAACGGCAACGCGGGAAGATATGCCTGCCCCAGAAGCCACGTTACCGCCGGTCCAAGCATCAGTTGCACGGCCACCGAAGCCGCAAGGGCAATTCCCGTCAGCGTAACCGCAGACCGGACGACGAGTTTCATGAACGCCTGCCCATCGGTCAGCCGTGTGCTGAGCGCGGGCAGGACGGCCTCGAAACTCGCACCGATCAGAATGAGCAGCGCCGCCGCCAGACGGAACCCGACGGCCAGAAATCCGGCTTCGGCGCCGCCTCCGGTCTGATGATAGATCGCAAGGTAATTCAGACTCAACAGGTTGATCAGGTAATACACCGCGGGCAGATGCTTCAACCCGTCTACGATCCGATGCCGGTTGAATTCCGCTCGAAGAACAGGGCCAAGTTCACCCGCCGCCCTCCGGACCAGGACGAACCCGGCCGCGAGATAGCCCGCCCGGCAGACCAGATAGCACGATGCGACGCCGACAAGACCCCAGCCGGCAATCATCGCGCCAACCCCGCTTGCCAGCAGGAGGACGTTAAGTCCCAGCATCAGCAGGGCGCAGGTTCCCGAGCGCTGGAGGCCTTTGAAAACCGCATTGAGCCCGTCCCCCATACTCATCGAAACCGTGGAAACGCCCACGAGCAGCACGGCCAGCGTCACATCCGGCCCGGCGCCTATCGCCCACGCAACCCCTGCCATCACCACCAGTGCGGGCAGGGCCAGGACCAGCTTGAACGACAGGGCCTCCAGGCACGCGACGCGGCCCTCCGCCGGACTCGAAGCCGCGGCTTTGATGATCCTGTTGTTCGTTCCCGCATCCAGAATTGGAACGAAAAAAGCGGTCAGGCCAATGACAAAGGCGTAATCGGCCAGTCCGCTTTCCCCGAGAAGACGCGCCACACCCACCAGAAGCAGCATCCCCCCAAGGAGGTGGGCGCCCTTCTCCACCGTGATGAAGACCGAATTCTCTGAAACCCGCGCCAACATTCCCTCCGATACCGCAAAAAAGAAAAGCAGGTCAACGCCTGCTTTCTGATTCATTGCCCAGCGTGAAAAGCTTTCAGAAATCAAACCCCAGACGGTCGTCCACGCGTACGGTCACGGTGTCGGGTTCGCTTGTAATCGCACCTTCGGCAACGACAATATCGTCTCGGACGCTCAGCTCGAAGATAAAGTCGGCCGGCGCAACGGCCCGGAAGACCGGCATGCTGTTCTCGGCGTCGAAATCGACCCCGGGTCCGTCGAGCTGCGTCCAGGTATACCGGAGGGGGTCCCGGTCCGGGTCCGAACTTCCCGTGCCGTCCAGCGTCACGCGGAGTCCGCTCGCGTATGGGACGGTACGATCAATCCCCGCATCCGCCACGGGCGCTCCCTGGGTGACGTGAATCTCGACCATTCCCTCTGTAATGGTGCCTGATTTCCCGTCGTCAACTTGAACCTTGAGCGTATAGACGCCCGTTACGATGGGCGCGATCCAGACGACGGTCACCGAGTCCTGAAAAAGCCCTCTCAGGGAATCCTGGTTGCTCGCAGCGAACTGCCCGCCCTCTTCCCTCCTGAGGTCGGTCCACAGATAGTCCAGTTCGTCGTTGTCCGCGTCTTCAGTGAAGAGCGTAATCTGGACCTTGCTTCCGCGGCCTACGGATGGATAGTCATCCTGGTCCGTGGAAAGCTCCACAATCTGCGGCTGTTCCTGTCTGTCCAGCAGACCACAGCCAGCAAGGGTAGCCAGGCAGAACAACACCGGTGTCCAGCGCACGATATTCCTTGGAAAAAACATGACAGGCGGGAAAACCCCGTGGATAGACTCCTTGCCTCGCTGCACCATAAACGGAGCCGGATCCGAACACCCGTTCTAACTCTCTGGCGGCTATCGAGTTCCATCAAACAGACGGGATTGCCGGCGAACGCCGCCACAGAATCCGTGAGGCGGCCGCCGGACATCAACTGAATGGGAGCTTGTGCCGTCCGGCATAGCGCAGGGAAACTCACTCGCTTTCCTTCAACAGCATCTTCATGTCGGGCAACAGCTTCTTCGCGAGGCCGGGATCGGTCCCATCGTAATAGGCCCTGACCCGCCCCTGCCTGTCCACCAGCGCAAAGCGCAGGCTGTGCATAATCTGGTCCGTGCCTTCTTCCACACCCCCCACACCCAGTTGAAAGCCGTTACGAATGACGCTGTAAACCTCGGTCTTCTCACCTGTCAGAAACAGCCAGCGATCTTCATCCGCCAGATAGCGGTCCGCATACCCGGAAAGCACCGCGGGAGTATCCCGCTCCGGATCCACCGAAAAAGACACCAGCCGCGCGTCCGGATACTTCCTTAGAGGAGCCTGAAGCGCCTGCATCTGCGCTGAAAGCAGCGGACAGGGGCCGGCGCAATGCGTGAAGATAAAGTCCGCAACCCAGACATTGCCGAGCAGTTCCGACAGACCCATCTCATCGCCGCTGCGTTCCAGGAGCACGAACTCCGGGACCTCGCTCAGAACCGGCAACCGCTGCGAATGGGCCCGTATGGCCTTGACTTCGCGCAGGAACAGGAACGCGCCCACCGTCAGCATCAATAGCGTCGCGCCTGTCAGCACCAACCAGAATACACGAACCTGCCTGGGTGCGCCCATCGTATCTATCTCACTCCTTCCTGCCGCCTGATCAAAAACATGGAAATACCCAACGTCAGGACAACGAACAGGCTCGTCACAAGAAGACACGCCTCGAACGACGGCACCCTTCCCGCCAGTTCGGGCGCCTCCATGTACAGCGTATGCCGAACGCCTGCAACGCCATAGGTCAACGGATTGATCCGCATCACCCACGCGAGCCAGTCCGGCACGCCGGAAAGCGGGAACAATGCCCCCGAGAGCGCCCACATCGGCAGCAGGAAGAGGTTCATGATGGCATGGAACCCCGCCGTGGACGCCATTCGCCACGCGATTGCGAAACCCAGGCCTGTGAGCGCCAGGCCCACCAGAAACAGAAACGCCACGGTTGCGGCGAGAGAAGCCGGGTTGACCGGAATATCCAGTTGATATACGAACAACAGGAAAACCGCCCCTTCCAACACGGCCAGCGTCGTACCGCCCAGCACCTTGCCGATCACCACACCGCTCCGGGAAACCGGAGCGACCAGTACGGATTGCATAAACCCCTCTCTGCGGTCCTCAACCACCGAAATCGTGGAGAAAATGGCCGTGAAGAGCAGGACCATCAGGAGGACGCCGGGATAGATATATTCCAGGTAACTCATCGTCCCCGCAATGCCCGCGGGTGCGAAAGACGCGCTCATTCCGATGCCCAGCAGCAGCCAGAATACGAACGGCTGCAGGATCGCGCCAAGCAGCCGGTGCCGGTCTCTCGCGAATCGCACGAGCTCCCGCTTCCACAGCGTCGCCGCCGGGAGGAAAAACCCTTCGCCGTGGCGCGGGCTATCCGGCATTCCCGCCCTCCGCCGTCTCGAACGGACGCCCCGTCTCCCGGATGAACACATCCTCCAATGTGGGCCGTCCCAGTCTGATTGCAGAGATCCGTTCCCGGAAACCGGCGTACAGTGAAGCCATCATCGCCTGCCCGTCGTCGCACTCGATGCGCAGGGTTCCGTCCACAAGCGCCGATGTTACGCTCACCTGCGCTTTGATTTCGGCTCTCAGTGCCTCCGTATGTTCGGCTTCGATCACCAGAACGTCTTTGTTCATCGAACGCTTCAGCGCGTCCGGCGCACCCTGCGCGACAAGCCGCCCCCGGTCCAGTATGCCCACGCGGTCGCATCGCTCCGCCTCTTCGATGAAATGCGTGGTCAGCAGGACGGTGGCGCCCTCTTCCTCCCGAAGCTTCCGCAAGTCATCCCACAGCGTTCTGCGCGCGAGCGGGTCCAATCCGCTGGAGGGTTCGTCGAACAACAAAAGTTCCGGCCGGTGCAGGAGTCCTCTCGCCAGGTCCACGCGCCTCCGAAGTCCGCCGGAAAGCTCCTCCGTCCTGTCGTTCTCGCGATCCGTGAGGCCGGCGCTCCGGAGAACCGATTCGATCCGCTCCATCAAGCCGCGCCCGCGCAGACCGTACAGATGGCCCTGATGGCGCAGGTTTTCAAGAACCGTCAGTTTGAGGTCCAGGCTGGCATGCTGAAACACCACACCGATTCGGGCGCGAATATCCGCGGCATCCCGAAGCAGGTCACGGTCCAAAATGCGAACCGTTCCTTCGGAGGGTTCGAGAAGCGTGCTCAGGATGCGAAAAAGGGTCGTCTTCCCGCCGCCGTTAGGGCCCAGCAGGCCGTAGACCTCGCCCCTCTCGATTCGAAGGTCGATTCCGTCAAGCGCGCTCCGGTTTCCGTAACAATGGCGCAATCCGGCAACTGCGATGGCAAGCGACAAAAGAACTCCGCGAAAGCTGTCTTGAGACCGCCTGGCTGACGTAACGGCGGCGCGAGGCCCGCGGAAATATCAGGTCAGCCAGACAAAGGAAAGCGACACCATCCGAAAAGAGAAAGGTGATAGGCAATCCCTATCACCCGGCAATAACCTGGTTCGCGGCGCCCGACTAAACTACAGCAACGTATCGAACAATAGGGCGAACCAGAGCAGAGGCAGATAGACCAGCGTCGTGCGCAGCAGCCGTCTCGCGTTCTTCTCCGACCGGGTTCTGGAAAATACAACAACAGAATAGGCGAGGCAGATCCCCACTGCCGCCGCCACGGCCGCGTAGAGCAGACCGGTCAATTCCGCGAGCCACGGCAGGAAGGAAAAAGCCAGCAGGATGGCGCTGTAGAGGCCGATCTGCGTTGCTGTCCGGCGGCCGGCCGGATCGTCGATGGAAATCATCTTGAATCCGCCGCTGGCGTAGTCGTCCCTGTAAATCCATGCGATAGAGTAAAAGTGTGGAAACTGCCAGAGGAACAGGATGCCGAACAACAGCCACGCGCCGCCGCCGATCTCCCCCTGCGCCGCGGCCCAGCCTCCCATTGGCGGCAAGGCGCCCGCAACGGCGCCGACAAACGTGTTGTGCGTCGATATCCGCTTCAACGGCGTATACATGAACAGATAGATGACCGTTGTCAGCCCTGCCAGAGAGCCGGCGAGCCAGTTGATCTGCAGCCCCATATATAGGATGCCGGTTCCGGACAGCAGCAGCCCGAACAGATAAGCTTCCTCAGTATACAGGCGCCCGGCAGGCAACGGGCGGCTCGCCGTACGTTCCATCCGGGCGTCCGTTTTACGTTCCAGAAACTGGTTCAGAACGGCCGATCCGCTCGCGACCAGGACCGTCGCCAGCAGCGTATGAAGGAGTCGAGCGGACTCGAAGACACCGGCCGCACCCAGAACGAATCCAACCGTTGTACTCAGGACGACAAATATGGTTATTTTGGGCTTGGTGAGGGCCAGATAGTCCATCAAGCGCGCCCACGACAGTGCCGCATCCGCCGTCCCGGCCTCAACACGCGGTTTCATGGAACAAAAGACCTCCAGAGATCAGCGACCTGTAGACACAGAGACGACCTCGGGGTTTACAACAACGCAAATCCGCCATACACGCAGCGTCAGTACCAGGCTGGTGGCAAGCGCCATCGCTCCCACGACCACGTGCGACGTTGTTATAGCGACCGCCTTGCCCGTCCAGATTACAAGGGCCCCCAGCGCCAATTGAACAAAAAGCAGCGCCAGCAAAACCACGGAGGGCCTCGTCAGATCGGGCCGGGTCCCCTGCGTGCGCAGGACGCGGTACGCCGTCCAGACCAGAACACCGGACACGACGACCGCCCACGCCCGATGGGCAAAGTGAATGGCAACACGGGTCCGAAACGTCTCGATTGAAATGGGAAACGGGTCCGTCACATCCACGGTCAATTCGGAGAACGGCGGAACCAGACGACCGAAGGAAAGCGGGAAATCGGGAATGGCCAGGCCGGATTCGGTATGCCGCATCAGCGCGCCGAGTACAAGCTGGATGAAGACCACCAACGTGCCGGCCGAGGCCAGCCATTTCAGCGGCGTCCCCCCCGTCTCCGGCATCGGTTCCGCCTCAGCCCGCCAGCCGGCCGACGTAAACAGCGCAATGCCCACGGTTAGACAGAAAAAGGCCTGCGCCAGGCAGGCGTGACTCACGGAAATCCACGTGGGCAGGAGATAGAGTACCGTCAACCCGCCGAGCAGACCCTGCAGGACAATCGCAGCCAGGGCGGCCACACCCAGGTTACGCAACCAGCGCCGCTCTTCCCGCCGCCACAACCAGATGGCAAGCGCGGTCGTCAGGATTCCCACGAACGCCGCCACCATCCGGTGGCCGTGTTCGTAGAAGATACCGCCGACCATGGGCGGAAATAACATCCCATACGAAAGCGGCCAGTCCGGGACCGCCAGCCCCGAACCCGTACTGCTGACCATCGCCCCGGCGAAAATTAAAAAAAGGGTCGCGCCAGCCGTGAACACGGAGAACCGGTGCAGCCAGCGATACCCCTTCGACATTGCGAATTCCATTTCCGTCAGGCTCACCCGCCAACCCCGCCTATTCCGCGTCGGCGGCAAGCCATTTGCCGTTCAAACCGAGCATTCCCGGTCGGCCCCGGGAAAGACTCCCCACGTTCCCGAAACGTCGCGCCCGGCGCACCCAGAAGATCGTCACGCCCACAATTCCGCCCAGCACGGACACGACGATGCCCATCAGCACCAGAACCCCCGCGGCAGCGCCTTTCGCCATATCGGATTCCGGATCCCCGTAACATACGGCGCAGGCCCGAACCATCTCGGGAAGCATGACGCCAACGGACACGGCCGCGGCAACACAGGCGCGTCTCACAGATAACTCCATCCCTTGAGCTTTTTAAGGAACCAGAGGCCGTACCAGACCAGGACGCCGCACCCCGCGAACGAGGCCACGCCCAGTGCGAGGTTCGTTCCGTTGCCCGTTGCGACCCAGTCCTGAATCGCCCAGACGCCGAATCCCATACAGCAGAGAATGGAAACGGTGACAAAGACCACGTGGAATGCCTTCAGAGACATTGCGTCCTCCGAATCACGACTGCCCGTCCATTTCGCCCACGCCAGTGAATTCCGTAAAGGACGGCAGCAACATCAGGACCACAAAAAAGGCGACCGTCAGCGCCAGCACCCAGTAGATGATCTGTTTTTCAGATACCAGGTGCATGAAATAACCGGCGACCAGCCCGCCTTTGATACTCGCGATGAACAGCGCGATCAGGACCGTAGCCGCGATCGACTCGATCTGGAGATAGGAGACGCCGACCGTTACAACCGTCAGCACGGCCAGCGCGGCAAACACCAGAATGTAGACCCGCACGTGTTTTCTGATCTCTTCAGCGCTCTCAGCCATACCACGCTCCTTACAGCAAATATAGAATCGGGAACAGGAAGATCCAGACCAGATCCACAAAGTGCCAGTAGAGCCCGGCGCATTCGATCCGGTTGGCAAACTGCTCCGGCGCCGTATGCCAGAGCTTGCTTCCGGGGAAAAGCAGGTAGAGATTCACCACGATGCCGCCAACCACGTGCAACCCGTGCAGGCCGGTCATCGTAAAGTACGTGGCGTAGAACGTACTCGTGGACGGATAGATGCCAAGATGGAATTTGTGGGTGTATTCGAAGTACTTCACAACCAGGAACACGAACGCCAGCAGGACCGTCAGTCCTAAGTAGAGCTTGAACCTGCCGAAATTGTCCAGTTTCAGGGATGCCCAGGACATCACCATCGTCACACTCGAGGCAATGAGTACGAACGTATTCAGCGTGGCCAGCGGGACGTTCAGCAACTCCCAGCCATGCGGCCAGCTTGGCGCGCCCACCCTGAGCAGGACCAGCGTTGAAAACAGCGCGCCAAACAACATGACCTCGGAAGCCAGGAACAGCCAGATCCCGAATTTCCCGTTGTACACCCCGGTTATCGGATGCGGCTCCACCGTGTGTGGGATTTCTTCAACAGACACCGTTTATCTCCTTTGACCAGGATTCGTATGTTTTCTCGGACCGATGCCCGGGTTCCAACGTGCCGGGCGACGGGGTCAATCGTCGTGGGCGGGCGTGGGCGCCGGTTCGGGTTGGGCAACCTGCCCGTTTTCAGAAGCGTGCTGCGGCGTGAAATCGCTTGAAGCACCGGGCACACTGTATTCGTAGGGCCCCCGGTAGACTCTGGGCGTCACCGCGAAATTCCCGTGTGGCGGGGGCGTGGGCGTCGCCCACTCGAGCGTGGTGGCCTGCCATGGATTGTCCGACTCCACCTTTTTGCCCTTCCGGATACTCATGATGAAGTTGACGATGAAGAAGATCTGCGCCAGCCCCAGCAGCCATGCAGACCAGGAACTCATCGCAGTCAGGCCCTGCACCTGCGCCCCGTAAGCGTACTGCGTCTGGTCGTACAGGCGTCTGGAAACCCCGGCCATCCCCACGAACAACATCGGCATGAACACACCGTTCATGAAGATCAGGCTGGTCCAGAAATGCAGCTTGCCCAGCGCATCGTTCATCATGCGGCCCGTGGCTTTGGGGAACCAGTAATAGATCCCCGCGAACAGCGCGAAAATCGTCCCCGGCGCCACCACGTAGTGGAAGTGGCCGATCACGTAATAGGTATCGTGAAGATGCAGGTCCGAGGCCGTGAGGCCCAGCGGCAGCCCGGTCAACCCGCCGATGGCGAACATAGGAATGAACGCCAGACAGAACAGCATGGGTACCGTAAACCGGATGGACCCGCCGTGCAGGCTCAACGCGAACGCCGTCAGGATAATGACCGAGGGAATGGAGATGATCATGGTCGTGGCCTGGAAGAAGGTACTGATTGTCGTCCCCATCCCGGTCATGAACATGTGGTGCGCCCAGACGATAAACGACATGAACCCGAGGAAGACAATGGAGTAGACCAGCGTGCGATATCCCCACAGCGGCCGGCGCGTGTTGTTGGCCACGATCTCGCCGACAATTCCCATCGCCGGAAGAATCAGCACGTAGACTTCCGGATGCGCGAGAAACCAGAACAGGTGCTGCCACAACAGCGGGCTGCCGCCGCCGCTCACCTCCAGCGGCTGTCCGGTTACGACCAGTCCGCTCGGCATGAAAAAGCTGGTACCCGCGATCCGATCCATCAGCTGCATAACGCCGGCGGCCTCGAGCGGCGGAAACGCCAGAAGCAGCAGAAACGCCGTGACGAACTGCGCCCAAACGAAGAACGGCAACCGGAAGAACGAGAGTCCCTCGGCCCTCATCTGCACCGTGGTTACGATGAAGTTCACAGAACCCAGAAGCGAGGACGTGATCAGGGCGACCATGCCCCACAGCCACCATGTCTGCCCCGTCGGCGCGATGTTGGCCAGGGGCGGATAGGACGTCCAGCCGGACTGCGCCGCGCCCTCGGGCACGAAAAAGCTGGCCAGCATAATGATGCCGCCCAGGACAAACACCCAGTAACTCGCCATATTCAGCTTCGGAAACGCCATGTCCGGCGCGCCGATCTGAAGCGGCAGCACGTAGTTTCCGAAGCCGCCGACCGCCAGCGGGACCACGCCCATAAAGACCATGATTGTGCCGTGCATGGCGCCCAGCTGGTTGTAGAACTCGGGCACCATGATGCCTTCCGGCATATTTATCTCGCCGAACAAACCCCCGATCCACGGCATGGGCTGTCCGGGATAGGCCAGTTGCCAGCGCATCATCATCATCAGGCAGAAGCCCAGGAAAAGGAAAACCAGCGCCGTGACGGCGTATTGGATCCCGATGACCTTGTGATCGGTAGAGAATACGTACTTTTGCCAGAAGGGCATCTCGTGGTGTCCGTGGTCACCGTGTTCGTGCTCAGCCATAAACGGGACTCCTTAGAAGGAAAAATCGTCTTCTTCGTCGGCTGCGCCGGACTGCTCGTCAAACCAGGCCTGAAACGCCTCTTCCGACTCCACCGTCAACTGCCCGCGCATGCGATAGTGCCCCAGACCGCACAATTGAGCACAGGCGATGTCGAACGTTCCGGCCCTGGTTGCCTCGAACCAGATCCGGATGTCCTGTCCGGGAATCGCATCCTGCGTCAGGCGCATCACGGGAATTTTAAAGCTGTGAATGACATCCTTCGACGAAATGTGCGCGATGACGGGCCTGTCCTTCACGATATGCAGGTTGTTGATGGAATTGAAATCGTCGTTGCCGGCAGGATCGTCGGGGTCCAGCCCAAGCAGATTCTCGGCGCTCACGTACTCGGGCGCCGTCCGTCCGAATTTCCCGTCCTTCCCCGAGTAGTGGATATTCCAGGCAAACTGCTCGGGCACCACCCGCACCACCAGCGCTTCGGATTCGTTTGGAAACGCGTGTTTGAAGTCTGCCCAGAGCGGCATGGACAGTCCCACCAGCAGCACGGCCTCGACGACGATCACGCCGTATTCCACGTACTTGGCGACTTTCCCCTTAACGGGATCATAGGACGCATCGGGGTTCGCCCTCCTCCGGTAGCGGACAAGGCAGTAGACGAAGAAGACGCCCCAACCCAGAAACAACGCGATCATGAACACGTGCAGCCAATTGATCAGCCAATCCACGACGGCGCCGTGGGTTGAGATGTCAATTGGCAGCCAGTAACCGTACACCTTTTCTTGCATTCGGGACCCTCCAGTATTTATGGGGGGCGGACCCGAAATCCCACCCCGCATGGTCGATCCTGAGGATTGCGCCTACTTTTTCTTTCTCGGCTTGATCTTGAACATGAACTCCAGGGATTTTGACTCGCCCTCTGCGACCGTCACTTCCTGCGTCATCGTGCCCAGCCGCTCGCTCTCGTGCCACGCCTCGATCGTGTATGTGCCTGCCGGCAGCCCCGCGATCTCGAACTTGCCGCCCTCGCCGCTGACGGCGAAGAACGGGTGATCCATCACGCCGATATAGGACTGCATCCAGGGATGCACATCGCACTTGACCGGTACCATCACCTCCGAATTTGCGAACGAAATGGTGGTCTTCTTCATGAACTTCGGCATCGCCTTGTTGATTTCGGCGGAGTTCTGCGGCTTCGGGTGGATATTGTGCAGGGTCCCGTCGCTGTTGAGCACGGTGATCGGCTGCCCTGCCCTGACGCCCATAACGTGTGGTACGTAGATGCAGCCCTGCTGGTCCAGAACGGCGGGCTCGGCCGGCGGGTCGAACTTCCTGCCCTCCAGACCCTTCTTGACGTACACGAACACGTTGTGCAGGCCTCCGTCGTCTTCAACCAACACGACCTCGCTCAATGCCGGACCGCTGGTGTGTTTTCCCGCACATACGGGGTCGGCCGCCATTTGAATTTTCTTCCGCCCCGGTTTCTTGCCGCCGGGCAGCTCCAATTTGATGGTTCCGGAAACCGTCGCGCCCGCCGTCGCGTCACTCCACGCGAAACCGGCGAAGCTCAGGGTCATGAATGCTGCGATCAATCCACGTCGTTTCATCTTGCGTCCCCTCTCTTCCTCGTTAGAAGCTGTCTTAAAATTCCCAGCGGTCTTCGCGCGGCGCGCCGGCTGACGTTCCTCTATTATTTCCAATCGTTAAGACGGCCTAAGTTCCAACTATCGTCTGGTGAGCCGTGAATCCTGGTGGAGGCCGTGGATGATGTAGTCGGTGAGCGCCTCGATGACGACGTCGGTCGGCAATACGAGCAGGCCGTCCTCGGGCCTGACCCCCTCGGGCAGCTTCAGATAGGCGGCCATTTCCTCGGGGAGGTAGGTCATTTCGTCGCCGAAGAACGTGGGCATCTTGGTGCCCGGCTGCAGCTTCTGCGGATCCCACAGCCAGTCCCTGATCCACGCGGGCTTCAACCGCTCCCTGGACAGTTTCAGGTCGGGCGCCCAGCTTGCCGGATCGCCCGTGGGCTTGATATCGCCCTGCTGGTGGCAGGTGAAACAGTTGTAGATATCCGCGCTGAACAGCCTCTTCGCGCCGCGCATCTCTTTTGAGCTCAAATGTTTATCCACAAAGGTCGCGTAGGGGAACTGCTCCTTGTCCAGACGCGAAAAATAGGTGACCAGGTCGATGGCCTGCGGGTCTTCGAAACCGAACGTGGGCATCCGCACCTCGAGCCACGGTCGGACAGGCTGCACGTTCTTCAGAAAGGCGAAGAACCAGTCCGGCTGCACCTTCCTGCCCTCTCCGTTGAGGGACGGCGGCACGAATCCCACGGCGTCGGCGGCCGGGACTTCCTCGTCTCCGTACGCCTCCACGAGAGGATCCTGGATGGCCCCGCCCTGATTCTCCACAACGTGGCAGCCCTTGCAGTTCCTGTCGTAGACCAGCCAGCGGCCCTTCTCGATATCGACTTCATCGGGAGACAGGCGCTTGATTGCATCGGTGCCCGCCTGGCTCCTGTTCATGCTAAGCAGCGCCGTAGTCAGCGCGTGCGCATCCTCGTCGCTCAGACCGAACTGGGGCATGCGCAGCTTGTCGTCGTACAGCTTCACCTTACCTTTGTCGAAGACCCGGGGCTGTTTGAGCTTTTTATAGAACCAGTCGTGTCGCGTATAGGGAATGGCGTCGGGATCGGTGTTGTAGGAACCCGGCTTTTTGGCCAGCAGACCGAAATCCAGCTTGTCCAGGTCCTTGCTGCCTTCTTCGGTCAGTTCCGTGCCGATGGGCTGTGTATCTTCAAACCCAGGGATGAGGTGGCACCCGAAGCAGCCCTGCCGGGAGATAATCTTCTCGCCCAGCCAGATGTCCCGCTCATGGCCGGACATCTGATCCAGTTGTTCCTTCGCGGTCTTCACGGGCAGCCTGCTGCGCAGATAGTTCAACACCAGGTCGTCGCGCACCTGCGGGTCCACCGCCGCCACCTGCCGCGCTTCAAACTCCGTATTCCGAAGGGTGAGCAGATAGGCCGTGATGTCGGCCGCTTCACGGTCGGTCAGCCGCAGATTCGGCATCCGTGTATCGGGGAAATAGGCCGTGGGTTCCTTCAGCCATGCGAACAGCCATCCCTCCGACAGCTTGCTGCCCACGTCGTTCAGGTTCGGTCCGAAGTTCCGCAGCCCGTACTCCTGGCCCAACTTGTCGTCCGCGCCCACCACGTGGCACGCCTTGCAGCCCACCATTTCGACGAGGCGCTCGCCCCGGCCTGCATCGCCCTGTACGGGCGGCGTCGGGTACTCGGGCCGTTCGGACTTGTCGAAGATATACGTCACAACGGCGTTGACCGCGGCCGTATTGCGGGCGATATCTTCAGGCCCGCTCACGTTGGCCAGATCGAAAATCTTGGGCATCCTGGTGGATGGCCGGAACCCCTTGGGGTCACGCACCCACTTCACGGCCCAATTCTGATCCAGTTTGCCGGCTGCCTTGCGCAGGTCCGGCCCGACCTTGCGCAGGTCCTGAAGCGTGTGTTTCGCGATCTTGTGGCAACCGTGGCAACCCAGCGTGCGCACGAGATGGATGCCGCGATTCAGATCGTCCGCCTCCGGCACGTCGACAACGCCCGCGTGGCATTGTGCGCACGTGGATTCCACGTAGCGGCCGGGCAGCATCGGGTGGTCCCAGTATTTCATCTTCTTCCAGCCGTACAGCTTCTTCCAGCGGGCGGCCTCGACGTCGTCGCTCGGCGTATGGGCGGTATTCTTGAACGTCACCCCCCGGTCGCGACCGAGATGACAGGTGGTGCACCCTGACTCGTCGATCGGATGGGGCGAGCCGCTGCTCAGGAAGAGATCCAGCCTCGGATGGGTGGCAAACGCCCGGGTTCGGCCGAGCCGGACGTCTTGATCCGCGTAGACCGTCTCCATGTAGGTTTTGAGGGTTTCATTCCTGAACCAGCCGGATTCCGGGTCCAGCTCGTAGCCCGGACGGTCGATGTTTACGTGACACGTGGTACACCGGTCCACCCGCGGAACCCGGGTAAAGTTGAGTTCGTTCCTCAGATCGGCCAGGACGACCTGCCGTACCTTGATGGATGGATCGATGAAATCCACCATCGGCAGGTTTCGGAACACGTTGGGGAAACTGGGCACAAGACCCGTCAATTTGCGCCTCAGGTTGTCTTCATCCTTATTCAGCGAGCGCCGCCTGGACTCCAGCGCCTGTCGCTGCCCGGCGACGTCGTCGATGATCTTCTGCTGCGCGGCCTGCTTTTCTTCCACGGCCTCCAGAGCCAGCCGGAATTCGTAAATCCGGGCCTCCATAACCTCCATCTCGGCCTTTTTCTTCGCCGCCGTTTTCTTACGTCCCGCTTTGGCAGCGTCTTCATACTCAAACTTCACCACGTCGTATTGCGCTTTTTCGAACTTCAGCCTCTGATCGGCGCTGTACCACTCCGCTTGTGTGAGCCGCTTCAACTCGGCCGTTGCCGAATCGAATCGTTTCTGGTGCGCCTGGATCGACGCCTCGATTCCCGCAAGTTCGTCCTCAATCGATTTCAGCGCGTCCTGATCGATGTTCTCCTGCGCCAGTTTGATTTCCGCCTCGGTGTTATAGGCCTCCAGCGCCATCGCCTCCCGCTGAAAACCCTTCCATTCCCGGTCGTAGTCGTCCCAGACCATCCAGACCACGGCGATAACCAGCACCACGCTGGAGATGGCGAAAATCATGTTCATTTTGTCTACGTTGTAGACAAAGTCTATGAAGCGCCTCGGCTCATTCATCGAACGGCTCCAGGGAGGCGGCATATGCCCTTAGTGCCGCGTCCACCAACCCCTTCAGAAATTCCACGGTATGCTGCAGCAGCGCCGGAAGACAAACAGGAATCCTCAGATATTGAAGAAATATTCCGGAATGGCGACAATGTATTTCAGGTTGAACAGCCAGCGAAGCAACATCTTGATGGGGAGGGCGACCATGCAGAGGAAGAAGAAAACCATCACGCTAAAGCGAGCGAATCCCATGTTCTTGTAGAAATCCTTGAACACCGTTTGCGCAAGCAATGGGGGCGGCAATAGAAAGTACAGGATGACCAGCAGGAAACCCCATATCTCGCGCGTCAGCCAGAAGGATGGCAGTCCCGTACCCAGCCATTGGACGTAGATATACTCCGAAAGATTGACGTTGACCAGCGCTTCCAGTTTGTGTACGTCCCAGAATTCGTATGGCCCGAAAAAGTTCCAGTTCGGACCGCGCAGAAACGTACCGATCATGATCAGCATCACCCATAACACCACAAAACCGAACAGGAACACCGTAATGGCGAACCGGCGTTCCTTGAACGTATAGTAACCCAGCCCCCTGGGATTCCGGTCTATATACGGAATGGCCATGAGGCCCACGATGACAAGGGTGGGCAGGACGACCCCCGCAATCCACGGATCGTAATACACCAGCATTTCCTGCAGCCCCAGGAAATACCAGGGCGCCTTTGACGGGTTGGGGGTTTTCGCCGGGTTGGCCGGCTCCTCGATGGGCGCCTTGATGAGCACGGACCAGAGAATCAGGAAGACTGTCGCAAGGGTCAGACAGATCAACTCCGTGTAGACCAGATGGGGCCAGGTGAGGACCTTCTCCTTGAATTCCGCCTTCTCAACCGGCCCTTCGCCCCGCGCGATGCGTTCGTCGTTGTCGTACCCCTGTTTCAGGCTGTACCAGACAAAGAAACCCACCAGAAACAGCAACATGACAATGGGGATATTGTCACCCTTGGTCACGATGATGCGGAAATTCTCATCCTGGAAACTTACAAGGAAGAATACGATCGAGGCGATCAGGGCGGGGAGGCCGAAACGGACCGTCCATACCCAGCGGGTCCGCAAAGCCAGAAAGAAGAGAATGGCAAACAACGGCAGGAAATATTCAGGCGTGAGAAGCCAGTTGACGAAGCCCTTCAGTAAGTCCATCGTCTTCCTCGGTGAATCCCGAATTCTACCAGGTCCCGGCCGTATCTACATCGGTCCGGATATTCCGCCGTCCTTTCGGACCCGCCAGAAGTGAACGGCCATGAGTACAGCCGCCACGAACGGGATGAAGAGGCAATGCAGGACATAAAACCTCAGCAGCGCGCCTTCCCCGACAAAGCGGCCCCCCAACAGCGCGAATCGGGCATCGTCGCCTGCGTGCACCAGATTGATATCGCCAAGCACAAGGAATGCCGCTCCGGGCCCCTCGTGACCGAGAAAAGGGGTTGCCCGCGCCATATTCGACCCCACCGTAATGGCCCAGATGGCAAGCTGGTCCCAGGGCAGCAGGTACCCTGTAAAGCTCAACAGCAACGTCAGAAGCAGCAGAATGACGCCGATCGCCCAGTTGAATTCGCGGGGTGGCTTGTACGATCCCGTCATGAACACGCGCAACATGTGCAGCCAGACCGTAATGATCATCGCGTGGGCGCCCCATCGGTGAATCTCCCGCATGATTCCCAGCGGCACCTGCTCGCCCAGATCGATGATGTCCGTATAGGCGTATTCGAGGGTGGGCCGGTAGTAGAACATGAGCAGAATGCCCGTGATGGTCTCGATCAGAAAAATAAAGAAGGTGAGCCCGCCCATACACCACGTGTAGCGCACCCTGATTCCCGATTTTGGCGTGCGCACGGGATGCAGATGCAAGAATACGTTGGTCAGCACCACCTGCGCGCGACCGCGTTCGTCTCTCGGCACGTCGTGCCTGAAGATGGACTTCCAGATCTGAGAGCGCTTGGTCCGGTCCAGAAGGCCCGAGATCTTCGGCATACCGTATTCTCCCGATTGTACCGCGATGCTGAAACAGAAAAGAAAAACGTGTTAAGAAGCTGTTTTAAAATTACCGGTGAGTTCCCGAGCGCGAGCGAAAAAGTGGCGGTCAAGGCGGGAAAATCCGCCCATATTTGTCTATACGGGTGGATTTGACCAACGCCGACCGGCGCTTTTGCAGCCGTGCGAAGACCGCTGGGAATTTTAAGACAGCTTCTAAGGGCGATTCCGCCGTCTGCCCCGTTCAGATCCGCAAAAAGGACTCCGGATTGTCCCAGTGACCCTTCTCGTACAGGAATTTGCGGGTCTTGTCGACCAGCACCTGCCCGTCCTCGGCCAGCACGATGCGCGCCCGTTCCAGCGGACGCGGGGCCGGACCCTCGAAGTTGATGCCCGTCATATAAAATCCGCTGCCGTGGCAGGGACACTTGAATTTCTGTTCGTTGCCCAGCCAGTTGGGCGTACACCCCAGATGCGTGCACACCGAAATGAGCGCGAACATGTCCTGCGTGGTCTTGACAATCCAGACGCTGAACTTGTCTTTCCAGCGTTCGTCCACGCCCAGGTCGTAATCTTCCGCAAACCCGATCTTGAAAGACTGCGGCGGCTCAAACAGCACGTTCGGAAACAGGAAGCGCGCAAAACCCAGGAGCCCGGCGCCGGACGCGACCGCGAACGACGCCCACGCAAGGGTCAGCCAGGTGAAAAACCCGCGCCGGGTGGTCATGCCGCCTTCGGCAACGGCCTGCGTTCTCTCCGGACCGGGGCGGATTTCGGGCGGCGCCGGCGAGGTCTGCACGATCACGCGCTCCGCGGCCGGCTCGTCGGTCTTCTGAGTTAAAGCCCGGGCGGCGGCGGCGCGGTCCGCGGTGGACGCGGCTTTCTTGACCGGCGCGCGTGCGGGCGCCGCTCCACCACTCCCGCGGGCCTTTCGCATCAACTCGGCTTTGGCCTTCGCACGGGCAACGCGGTCCTGGATCTCGTCCAGCGACGAAAGATCCACTTCGGATGGCCCGGAATCTCCACCCGGTTCGGCCGGGGCCTGCGCGGGAGCTTCGTCGGCCGGCTTCGGCGCGGACGTTTCGCCTCCGGCGGCCTCCCGGGCCTTGCGAAGCGCTTCCGCCTTGGCCTTGGCCCTGGCCACCCGATCGGGTATTTCGTCGAATTCCGAAAGGTCGATTTTATCTTCCGCCATTGGGCACCCCGGAAACCGGGCGGTCGGTTTTTGTGCGGGAATTCGTCAGGACTGAATAATAAACGATATAAGTTAAAGAAATACCGGAAATTGCATCACTTACGGCGCCACCGGCACCGGGCCAATATATCCAAACCACCCCGAATTGTCAAGCGGGATTTTGGGAAGATTCGCGCCTGCCCGGGGACAAAAAAGAGGGATCCGACGCGAGTCTGTACAGGCCGGATCCCCCACTGCAATTCCATCGATTCCAGCCGCTCATTTCGCTTCCCAGCCATTCAGGATTTCAATGGCCGCCTGTCGGACCCGCAGGTCCGGGTCTGTCTCACGAAGGCGCTGCAGCGCGGGGGCCAGTGACGTCGCGTTGAGCATGCCCACGGCCCTGATCGCTTCGACCAGGATATTGCGCCTCCCCTCGCCGCTTATACGATCGAATCCTTCCAGGTACCCCGGGCTCAGCATCTCTTCCAGCACCTCCAGGCCCGCGCTGTTACCCGCCACGGCCAACTGGAGGGCGGCGTTCCAGCGAACGTCGGGCGCACGGTCGTGAAGCGCCTGCTCCAGCGCCGGCGGCACGAGGGGGTCGTCCAGCCCTCCAAGGGCGTACACCGCCGCCTTGCGCAGTCCCGCATCGTCGTTCGAAGCGATCCTGATGAGGTGCGGTACGGCCCCCGGATCTCCCTGCGCCCTGAGTGAAAACATCGCGTTGATCCGCGTTTCGTCATCCGGATCGTCCAGCGCTGCAATCAGAACGCCCACGAGTTCGGGATCCCTCACCCTCCCCATGGCCGCGGCCAGAAAGCGCCGGACACGGGGGTCGTCCGACCGGGAGGCCTCGAACACCCGGATCAACTCTCCGACGAACCTGCGGCCGATCCGTCCTTCCCGCTGTTCCTGGTCCAGCACGGTGGCCAGTTCGTACGCGGCCTGCCACCGGCTGTTGATTCCGCCCACCCGAATTGTATTGAGATAGTCCTCCGCCGTTTTTCGCTCGACCGTCAACAGCCCCAATCCCAGATATATTGCGAGCGCCACCAGAATGATCGCCACGGGAAAAATGACGAACTGCGAGACCAGCCTTGCCCGCGAGACGTCCGCGTCCGAAACCGGGGCGGAGGCGTCTTCGGCGATTTTTCTGAGTTCCTCGTCGGGAGTCGGTTGGTCCATACCACAGCCTCTGTGTCAATAAACACGTTGTGTTAACGTTCGAGCCGATCCGCAAGAACACGGGTTCCAATATAACCAGAGGCCACACGCGCTGTCAAGATCGGTGTTGTTTCACAGAAATTCCGCGCCGTTCGGCCGCCGATTCATCCTTGACAACCCCGGTGGAAGACCTTATTTTAGCCCTGAATCGTATGAGTCACGCAGTCAGGCACATTCAAGACGGAGATAACGACTCAGTGAACGTCGACCTTACCCAGTTTGACAACATCTCCGACCGGGTGGCGCGCGCCAGGGCCAAGGCCGAAGCCATGCGGAAAGCCAAAGAGGGCGCTGGCGACGCCGCGGAAGCCGCGCCCGACGCGGCCAAAGCTGAATCGGACGCCGCGACTGCCGTCGCGGAAGTTGAAAAAGAACCCGCCGGCCTTGCCATTCTGGAATTCAGGCCCGGAATCCATTTCAAACTGAACGGACGCGCCGGACGCACCGTGGGCATCCGTTACGACATGGTCAGTTTCGTCTACGACGACGACCCCGACCAGCTCGTTACCTCGGACCGGTACCGCCTCAGCCACGCCCACGCGGAGGGCACGCTGGAATTCGCTCCAAAGTCAGAGGTCTACCGTCCGGAGCGGGTCGCGAAAAAAGAACGCGTCGACTACCACGAACACCTGTGGCTGGATTCCCGCTCCGGCATGACGGCCAAGAAGAAGCGGCCGCGGCATATCGCCATCATCAATCCGGACTATTGCACAGGCTGCAACGCCTGCATCGAAGTCTGTCCGACGGACTGTATCGAGGAAGTTGACGTTGCCGACGCCGGCCTGGACGGCATCGGCACGTTCTGTGAAGTCCGTCTGGAAGACTGTATCGGATGTATCCAGTGCGTACACATCTGCCCCTGGGAGGCCATCGAAATGGTGGATACCCAGCAGGTTGAAGAGGCATACGGAATCCCCGTGGGGACGTTGTAGACCGTTAACGGCCGCGTGTCATATGCAAAAGCGTCAACCCGATCGGGTTGACGCTTTTTTTGTGTGGCAGAGCCGGCGGACCGTGCTGTCGCTTCAGCGGCCGACGGATGAAAGCAGCTCGCGGACGCGACGCATGTCCTCAGGCGGCTCCGCGTGGAATTCCAGCGCTTTGTCCGTGACCGGATGGACGAATCCGAGGCACCCGGCGTGCAACATCTGACGGCTCGCCGCATTCAGGACCGTCCTGGCCGCATTCCGGTGGGACGGCGAAATGCCACGAATTCGTTTCGCCCCTCCACCGTACACGGCATCGCCTAAGACCGGATGGCCGACGTGGGCGAGATGGACGCGAATCTGGTGGGTTCGCCCGGTTTCCAGACTCAATTCCAGGGTCGAAGCGAATCCATGGAACGCCTTTGCCTCGTACCGGGTGACGGCCCGGCGGCCGCCGGTATCCACCACGGCCATGCGCCTGTGGTCCGCGGAACTCCGGCCGATGGCCGCCTCGATTCGGCCGCTCTTCGCTTCTGGTTGACCCCACACGAAGGCGGAATAACGCCTTACCACCGTCCGCGACTCCAGTTGCGACGCAAGCCCCCGATGCGCCGCGTCATCCTTGGCCACCATCAGCAGGCCCGAGGTTTCTCTATCCAGCCGGTGGACGATTCCGGGACGAAGTACGCCGTTGATTCCAGAAAGACCGTCGCAATGGGCAAGGAGACCGTTCACCAGCGTGCCAGACCGGAGGCCGCCCGTCGGGTGTACGACCATGCCTGCCGGCTTGTTCACGACAAGCAGATGGGCATCCTCAAAGAAAACATCCAGAGGAATCTCCTCTGGACCGAGTCCGGCCGGCTCGGGAGCGGGCAGACGAACCACGACCTTCTCGCCGGCCGAAACCCGGTAGCTGGATCGAACGCGTCTGCCCGTTACGAGTACTCTTCCGGAGGCGATCAACGCCTGGATTCTGGACCGGGAGAGCGGTTCGCAGACGCCGGCCAGCATCCGGTCGAGTCGACCGCCCGCGTGTTCCGGAAGGACGTTAACTTCAAACTGCCTCATCCTTTCCGCCCTTGAGTATTCCACAGCCGAGTATCAACAGCACGGCTCCGACCGTGACGGCGGCGTCGGCGACGTTGAACACCCACCAGCGAACGGATCCGAATCCGAAATCCAGAAAATCAATCACCGCGCTGAAGCGGATCCGGTCGATGACGTTGCCGATGGCGCCGCCCAGCACAAGCGCCAGACCGGCCGAAGCCACCCGCTCATGGGCGGGCAGGCGGAGCCACATCACCGCCACCAGAATCAACGCCAGACCGGCGAACACCAGGTGAGCGACGTTTCCGCCAAGCCTCAAGCCGAACACGGCGCCGGGGTTCTGTATATAGGTCAACCTGAAGAATGAGCCCAGTACGGGAATCGACTCGCCGAGAAACATCGATTCCATCACCATCCGCTTTGACACCTGGTCCAGAATGAGGACGACACCCGAAATCCAGAGGCTCCGCACATCGCCTCCCGTGGCAACGGATAGCTTGAGCCCGTCGCCGTAAATTCGAATTAAGTGGCGCGTGTACCCTGCCGCTGTTCCTCTTCTTTGCAGGGTACGCACAGCCGGGTGGTGGGAACGGCCTCAAGACGCGCTTTCGGGATCCCCTTTTCGCAGACCCTGCACGCTCCGAACGTCCCGCGCTTGATGCGTTCGAGCGCGTCCTCCACCTGCGTCAGATACGCGCCGTCCCGGGAAGCGAACAGGAACGCCTTCTCCCGCTCGATCGAATCGCTGCCCAGTTCCGGCATGTGATCCGAATAAATCTGCCCTCCCGACGCCTCTTCGGAGGTTGCGTGCATGGATCGTTGCTCCAGCATCCCCAGGTCCTGAACGATGGACAACCGCTTTTCTTCCAGGATCTCACGGAAGTATTTCAGATCTTTCTCGTTCATCGTCCTCTCCGCCTGTCAATTCAATACTCGCGCACGAGCCGGATGCCGACGCCGTCCTGCGAGCGTGAGGCCCGAAACCCATATTGCTCCAATGCCGTGCGAAAATCAATTGCGCGAAACGCCGATTGTGCCGCGCAGTCCGTTCACCTGCCATTCCCGGGTGAACGGACTGGCGTCCGGCAGTTGACCCACCAGCAAGTCCTCCGCCAGCGTCTCCCCGCTGACGTATGCCCGATGGCGGGCGACCGCACGCTCGAGACAGCCTTCTCCCTTTACCCCAACGCGAATGCGGTCTACAACCTGCAAACCCATCTCCTTGCGCATGTTCTGTACCCGGTTTACGAATTCGCGCGCCGTACACTCGTCGACCAGCTCTTCGTCGAGGTGGACGTCCAGCCCTACGCACAGATTGTTCTCGACGGCCACCACCACATCGTCTTTTTCCCGTCGCTGGATTTCCAGATCCTCGAGACCGATTTCTCCTCCTGCAAACGCCAGTTTCCCCCCGGTTCGCAGACGTTCGACGTCCCCTGGCGCCAGTTCGGCGATGCGACCGGCAACCTCCTTCATGCGTTTCCCGAAACGCGGCCCCAGCGCGCGAAAGTTGGGTCTGTACGAGATTTCGCTCAACTCGGTCTCGTCCTCCACGAACACGGCCTCTTTGATGTTCAGTTCGTCGGCGATCAGAACCTGCATGGACGTGAGTGCTTTTCGACCGGCCGTATCGGGCGGAAGCAGGTAGACCCGGCGCAACGGTTGACGCACCTTGAGGTCGTGACGGTTGCGAAGCGACCGGCCCAGAGCGACAGCGCGCATCGCCAGATGCATCTGCGCCTCGAGTTCCGGGTCCCTCAACGTCTCGTCCGCCTGCGGCATATCGCACAGGTGTACGCTTTCCGGGGCCTCCCCGTCGACTCGTCTGACCAGATTCTGATAGATCTGCTCGGTCACGAACGGAAGCACGGGCGCCATCGCCTTGACAAGCGTAACCAGCACCTCGTAGAGCGTCTCATAGACAGCCGCCTTGTCCTCGTCGTCTTCCGACTTCCAGAAGCGGCGGCGGCTGCGGCGGATGTACCAGTTCGTCAACTTCTCTACAAACGAAACCATGACCGGCACAGTCCTGTACAGCCGGTAGGCCGCCATTTCTGCATTCATTTCATGCAGCAGGGTCTGCAATTCCGAAAGGATCCAGCGGTCCAGTTCGTGCGTGCGCGGCGCCCCCCGGGCCCGGGCGGGGGTCCAGCCGTCGATATTCGCATAGGTGACGAATATGCCGCCGTACGCGTTCCACAGTGGAATGATGACCGAACGCAGGCTCTCCTGAATTCCGCGTTCGCTGATTCTCAACTCCTCGGCCTTCAGCGCCGGCGAGTTCAACAGATACAGCCTCAGCGCGTCAGCGCCGTACGCGTCCAGCATTTCGGTGGGTTCAGGATAGTTCTTCAGGCGCTTGCTCATCTTGCGTCCGTCCTCGGCAAGCAGCATACCGGAAACAATGCAATTCCTGAACGCCGGCTCCTGAAACAGCGCCGCGGCGAGAACGGTCAATGTATAGAACCAGCCCCGGGTCTGATCGAGGCCTTCCGAAATGAAGTCGGCCGGGAAATTCGCCTCGAAAAACGACCGGTTCTCAAACGGATAGTGCGTCTGGCCGTAGGGCATGGACCCGGACTCGAACCAGCAATCCAGAACCTCGGGCACACGCCTCAGGACGCCTCTGCCGCTGGGGCTGGGGATTTCGATGTGATCGATCAGATGTTTGTGAAGGTCCTCCACCCTCTGCCCGCTCAGGCGTTCCAGTTCTTCACGGCTACCGACACAGATCGTCTCCTTCGTTTCCGCATTGCGCCAAACCGGCAGAGGCGTGCCCCAGTAGCGGTTCCGGCTGATCGCCCAATCGCGCGCATCCTCCAGCCAACGGCCGAATCGTCCGTCCTTGATGTGCTCCGGCACCCAGCGGACCCGCTGATTCGAGGCAATCATCATCTCCTTGATCGGCTCGATTGCAACGAACCAGGTTGAGATTGCGCGATAGATCAGGGGAGAATCGCACCGCCAGCAGTAAGGATAGCTGTGAACCAGCGTGCCCTCGGAAAACAACAGGTCTTCCGTTCGCAACCGCCGCACGATCTCGCGATCGACGTCCTTTACAAATCGACCGGTATATTCCGGTATTGCGTCCGTAAACGCGCAATCCTCGTCGATCGGACACACGACCGGGATACGTTTTTCGACACCCAACTGATAGTCGTCTTCGCCGAAACCGGGGGCGACGTGCACGATCCCTGTGCCTTCGTCGGTCGACACGAAATCGGCCGCAACTACGCGATACGCGCCGTTTTTCGCAAGATCAGTGAAGTAGGTAAACAACGGCTCGTAACGCATTTCCAGCAGTGCTGCGACCGGTTCCGGCTCCACCCGAAGCGCCTCCCCGCCGCGACTGCCGAACACGGCGTCGAAACGCGGTTCCGCAAGGATCAGCTGCTCGCCGTCTTCCATGTAGACGCGCACGTACGGGATGTCTTCTCCAACCGCGAGCGCCATGTTCGAAGGCAGGGTCCACGGTGTGGTCGTCCAGGCCAGAATCGACGTATTCGCCTGCCCGCGTACGCGAAACCGCACCGTGATGGATGGATCCTGGGTATCCCGGTAGCCCCCGAGATTCACCTCGAAATTGGAGAGCGGGGTGGCGCATCTGGGACAGTAGGCGAGGGAATAGTATCCCTCATACACCAGGTCCTTCTCCCAGAGGCTCTTGAACACCCACCACACGGACTCCATGAAGTCCGGATCCATCGTCCGGTACTGGTGGTCCCAGTCCACCCACCGACCGCACCGCTGGATGACCTGCTTCCACTCGGCGGTGTACTGGAGTACCTGTTCACGGCAGAATTCGTTGAATCGATCCACGCCGAATGCAAGGATGTCCTTCCTGGACTTCAGGCCCAGTTGCCTCTCGGCCTCGTTTTCCACCGGGAGCCCGTGACAGTCCCAGCCGAAACGCCGGTCCACGCGATATCCCCGCATCGTCCAGTACCGCGGTACGACGTCCTTGATAATGGAGGCCAGCAGGTGCCCGTAATGCGGAAGCCCGCTGGCGAACGGCGGCCCGTCGTTGAAGATGAACGGATTGGATTCCGGCCGGGTTGCCACCGACTTCGCGAACGTGCGGTTTTCCTCCCAGAACCGAAGGGTCTCCCTCTCCATTCCGGGAAAATCCATTCCGCCGGAAACGTCTTCAAACGCGCTTTCTGCCTCTTTAACCGTCGCCATGAACGCTATTCACCGTCATTGTTGGTTTCGGGGAAACCGCGGATGATTCCGGATTCTTTGCCGATGCGGTCCCACGTCCCTGCACGCCGCACTGCCGACTCGTTCAGGCGGAAGCGTACCGGCGGACGCTTTTGGGGGTCATCGAGTTGACCGGCCGTTCACCATTGCGAGGATCCGGTGCTTATTCTCCCGTAACAGGTCCTTCTGTTCCGGCCACATCATCACGGGCAGCCTGTCGACCGGAAACCAGTCCACGACTTCGTGATTTTCGACGTCGGTTGGCACGACGTCCACCTGCTCGGTCCGATAGAGGAAATAGTGCGTGGTCTTCCACTCCGTTCGACGATAGTTCATCCTCTTCCGAACGCCCATCGGACGGATCAATTCCAGTTCCGTAAACCCTGCCTCCTCCTCGATCTCCCGACGCGCAGCCTCCTCGACGGACTCGCCCTCGTCCACGTGTCCTTTGGGCAGCACGTACTCCTCGTAGGACTGCTCCCGAATCAGCGCCACCATCACCCGGCCGCCATCCACCCTGACAACCACGCCACCCGCCGAAACGGCTTCCGGTACGCCGTCGGGTCTCTTGTACCATTGTTCGTCGATCATCCCGTCCCGTCCAGATAGTGTCCGTAAAGGACGCTCAGCCGGCGTTTCGCTTCTTTGGGAACGGCGCCTGGGGCCGTAATGATCGCATCCCGCGCCGCGCGCTGACACTCGCAGTCCGACGCTTCCGGCAGCATCCCCGAGATTTCCTTCACGACCGCATTGGCCGTCCGGGTATTCGCCTTCAGGATGGCCAGAACCGACTCGATATCGACGTCCCCCTCCTGCTCGTGCCAGCAATCGTAGTCCGTGCCCATCGACAGCACGGCGTAGCACATTTCCGCCTCACGCGCCAGTTTGGACTCTGGAAGCGCCGTCATTCCGATCACCGTAGCGTCGGCGGCCCGGCGATAGAAGTGCGACTCCGCCCGGGTGGAAAACTGCGGCCCTTCCATGCAGACGTACGTACCGCCGTCGTGGACCGAAGCGCCCCCTGCCTTCGCCGCCTGCACAACCAGACTGCGCATCCCGGCGCAAAACGGGTCGGCGAAGGACACGTGCCCGACAACCCCGCCGCCGAAGAACGTTGACGCCCGATTCCCCTTTGTGCGGTCGAAAACCTGGTCCGGAACGACCATGTCTCCCGGCGCGATGTGTTCCTTCATGATTCCCACGGCGCCGACCGCGAGGACGTGGGTTATGCACAGCTGTTTCAGGGCATGGATATTGGCGCGGTATGGCACCTCGGACGGCAACAACCTGTGTCCGCGTCCATGCCGGGGCAGAAAGACGACCGTGCGTCCGTCGATCTCCGCTTCAACCATCAGGTCAGATGGCCGGCCGAACGGCGTGTCCACGTCGTGCTCCCGCACAACCCTGACGCCGTCCATCTCGTAGAACCCGGACCCGCCGATTACGCCAAGGCGTAGTGGCTTCATGTCTGTCATGGATCCACTCAGTCCTTACGGAAATCCGACCCTACGACGCGCCCAGTCCGAAGACGGCGAGAACCGCGCCCTTTGCGAAATTCAACAGCAGGATCAACAGAATGGGAGACAGATCGAACATCCCAAGGGGCGGAATCATGCGACGGAAAGGCGCCATGACGGGCTCGGTAAGCGCATACAGCGTCCAGACCAGCCGCCCGCTTTGCAGAAAGGGCATCCAGGAGACAATGATGCGGGCGAGGATCAACACCAGGAAGACGGAAATCGCGCCGTAAAAGAGCCAGCCGATGACCTGAAGAAAAGCCACGTTCATCAATGCCCGAACCACCCCTTCCAGCGCCAGCAGCACATCGTTGCTGACCCACTTCAGAAAAAACGCGGCCAGCAACGCCGCCAGAATCACAAACAGCGGCGCAATGCTGAGACTGTTGGACGCCGGCAGGCTCTGCGCCACCGGCCAGATCATGGGGTCGGTCCATTCCCGAACGACCTGGGCGAGCCGCCCGAAGGGCTGCGCCCTGAACAGTATCCATCGCAGGACCATCAGGACGATAACGACCACCACCACAGCGAATGCCGCGAAATTGACGGCCGCACGCAAATAGTCAATGACCTGCAACAAGACGTATAACATTGTAATCCTTGACTTGGACGCCCTCTGCCGCCGACCGCCGGGAGCGCTGCCCGTCCGTCATTGTCTCGAGCCGAAGACCGCCGATCCGACGCGCACCATCGTGGCGCCTTCCTCTATCGCCACCTCGAAATCCCCCGTCATCCCCATCGACAGGTGTGTCATCGACACACCCGGTATTCGCGCCGATTCGATCTCTTCACTCAGTTCCCGCAGTTGTACGAAACATGGTCGCACCGCCTCGGGGTCCGGAAGGAACAGGCCGATCGTCATCAACCCCTCCACACCCACGCCTTCCACCTCTGAAATCCGCCCGACAAGGTCGACTGCTTCGTGAGGCGCGGCTCCGAACTGCGAGTCCGCCCCGGAAGTATTCACCTGTACGAGCGTCCGTGCGCAGATTCCGGCCTGCACGGCGCGTTTTCCAATCTCCTTTGCAAGCCGCAGACTGTCCACCGAATGGATCAGCTCGAACATGTGCAGCGCACTCTTCACCTTGTTACGCTGGAGATGTCCCACGAGATGCCATTCCACGGCTTCCGCGACGTTACCAACCTTCGTCTCGGCTTCCTGCACGCGGTTTTCGCCCAGCACCCGGACCCCCGCCTCCACCGCTTCCCCGATGACCTCGACGGGCTTCGTCTTGGAAACCGCGACAAGGGTCACATCCCGCGCCTGCCGCGACGCACGCTCCGCGGCCCGGGCGATGCGTTCACGGACCCGCCTCAGATTCTCGGAAATCGACGTCATTGGCGCTGCGCCGAAACGAAAAACGGTTAATAGAAGTTCCGATACAGAAGAGTAAATTTACAATAACGTGCGCTTATTGGCAACCGATTCGCTGACCGGCAAATCCGCAGTCCGACGGCACAAAGGATCCATATTGTCCCAAATAGTTAAAAACAAGAAAGTTATACGGAAGCACGCTGAAGATCTCCGTGTCCGGTCCCCTATCCGGCCTCGTCTGCCCGATCGCGAGATACAGGGGACCCGCTCACGTCGCCGTGAATCTCGACAACACCGCGACTCCCGTCCACGGTCACGCGGTCTCCGGTGCGGATGCGCCGCGTGGCGCCCGACACCCCCACGACCGCGGGGACCTGATACTCCCTTGCGATCACCGAACTGTGGTTCAGGACCCCGCCAATTTCCGTGACGACCGCCCTCACCCGCCGGAAGAGCGGCGTCCATCCCGGGTCCGTACCCAATGCAACCAGCACCTCACCCTGCCCAAGTGTCCCGAAATCCTCCGGCCCGCGTATCAGCCTGGCAAACCCGGTAGCCGTTCCGGGGCTGGTTCCAACGCCCTCCAACCGTTGTGCATCCTGACTATTGTCGGCGACCGGATTCTCACCGCGCCCGTCAATCCAGAAATAAAACGGCTGTCTGACGCGCGCGCGTTCGAAATCCGCGATCCGTCGATGGATTTCATCTTCGGATGGCAGGGGGCCGCCCTGGAACGCGTTCTCGACTTCGGTACAGGTCAGGAAAAACACGTCATCCCTCCGGCGAAGCAGCCCTCGGTGTACAAGATGGTCTGCGAGCCCCAGAAAAACAGCCCGGTACCCGGCGAACAGTCTGTCGAGGTGGAATCGCAATTCCTCACGAAGTCCGAGATAGATCCTCGCATATCTCAATACGTACCGAAACACCGGAACACGCACCGCTCCCCAAGGTTTTTCGGACAGACATTCAAATACCGTCGATTCCGCCGTCTGCATCGTTTCCCGCGGATCTCTTCGCAGCGATACGGGTTCCGCGCAGAGGTTCTGTCGGAGCATCTGAACAACGATTTCCGGGCGTTCCCGCCAGCGCGCAATGGTGAAATCCCGATTTGTGGCGCGAACCCCGTACACCTGGATGAATGCATCGAACCTGGAAGCAAAGCGGCGTTCGCCCGCCCGCAGATGTTTCAGGAACGCCGCGTCCGTGCCGTTTTCCAACACCAGCCGCAGTCCGGCGTCGCTCCGGATCTCCTCCGTCAATTCCTCCAGGGCGGCGTTGGCCTCCGAAGTCTTGTTTCTAACAGGGACCATCAGCAGATCCTTGAAAACTTCCATGTCGAGCTTCGCCCAGCGGACCACCATCATTCGCAGCACCCAGATGCAGTTCATCGCGAATGCGTAGCTCCACTGGTTGACATGCCCCTGTTGGCGCATGGCCAGTTCATTCAGACGATCCGCGGCCTCGAGCAGGTCATCCGGAGCCCTCGCCGAGGAAATTTGGCGCTCTATGGCCCGAATCCGCCGGCTGAATACCGGGAAAAACGCCTGCCTGACCCGCCGGTGATTGCTGTGAATCAGACCGTAGGGTTCAGTCATCAGCAGGCCCGGAAGGCGCAGCAGTGCCGGGAGAATCCGCCGCCAGGTCCGCGGCGAACCCTTGACCTCCGCCTGGAGACTCCTGGGCAGGATATCCAGGGCGTCATCTGCGGTCAGTCTTTCAGGGATCAGGCGGAGCGCCTGCGCCACTGCGTCCGCATTCACGTACATATAGCTGTCGATCACATTCAAGATGTCATCGCGTACAAATGCTCTCATGCCCAGGCGCCGCGCGGGACGCTGGAAGGTATAGGCTTCGCTCAGACGACCGGCAATGATGGACGCGGCCATCGGACAGAGGGCCTCGGACCAGAGGTCGTCGCAGATCCCCCGAGACCATGCGCCGCGCGGGCGGGACACCGCCGTGGTAATCGGACGCGTCTGCAGGAGAAAAAGCCGGCTCCCGGAAAACGCCCATTCGATGTCCTGGGGTCGGCCCCCGGATAAAGCCTCGATCTTCGTGCCCTGCCGCCAAAGCGTGCTCAGTTCATCAGAAGAAAGCGCTTCCGCATTCCGGAGCTCCTCCGGCATGGGTTCGGCCCGGCGGTCGCCCGGCAGGAGCCGCCACAGCTTATGCGCGATACGTTTCTCGACAACACGGCCCGATTTCCGGTCCAGCACGTAAGAATCGGGCGAAACCTCCCCCCCGACCACCGTCTCGCCGAGTCCCCAGTTTGCCTCCACGAAAATACCCGGTGCGCCTGACGCCACCGGGTTTTGCGTGAATAGGATGCCGGACTTCTCCGCCGCCACCATTTCCTGGACCACAACCGCAATACGGGGAATCAGCTCCGGGGCATAGGTTCGCAAGCGGACGTTCCATGCGGACGCCCAGCACATCCGGACGTGTTCGAGCACGGAAGCGACATCCGTCAGGTTCAGGTAGGTCTCGAACTGACCCGCAAACGCAAATGCGCTGCCGTCCTCGGAGGCGCCGGACGACCGCACTGCAACGGTCCTGCGCCCTGGCGGAGGAGCGATTCGGAAGACGTCCTGATGGCCTGTTCCACGGATTCGGGAAACGAACCCCCGGCAACCGTCTCCTCGGTCGCGCCGGCGGGATCAAGCCCATTGTGTTCCAGAAACCGCGTACAGGCGTCCGCTGTCACGCAGAATCCGTCCGGAACGCGGAATCCCCCGACAAGCAGACGCCCCAGGTTTCGCGCTTTTCCGCCAACCTGATCGAGCGAAGCACGCGAGGCCCGCGCAAGATCAACAACGAATTCCGCCGTTTCAGCCATGGCAACGCTCAGAGTCATCTCCCGGTATGTCTGCGTTCAGCCCGCTGAACATCGGCCGTGCAGGGCGTCTGCCACAGTGTGCATCACCCGTTAACGGTCCGTTTCGAGCGCCTGCAGGAATCCGTGCATCTGCCCGACGCATAGCGCTATATAGGCCCGCCCCTCCGCGTCACCGGCCAACTTCATAATATGGTCGTAGTCGATGGCGCCCTCGAATCCCACTTCGTGCAAGGCCCGGACGACCTGAAACATGTTCAGGTCTCCCAGATCCGGACTCACCTCCTCATAACCCCCGGTTTCGGGAATGGTTCCCCGTACGTTTCGAAAATGCACGTGAAAGATCCTCCCCTGCCCGCCAAACCGCCGGATTCCCTCGAATACGTCCTCGCCCGACTCGTACCGTGTGCCCACGCAGAAGGTCATCCCGTTTGCGGGCGACGGCACCTCCGAGAACAACCGATCGAACGACGCGAAATCGTGCAGAATCTGAGGTACGCCATGCAGGCTGGGCACGGGAGGGTCGTTCCCATGCATCGCGACCCGTGTGCCCCCTGCTTCGGCGACCGGCACCGTCGCCCGAAAGATCTCCAACGTCCGTTCCCAGAGTTCCTCGTGCGTGGGCGCGCCGTCCTGCGCGGGTCTGTTCAGCGCGTCCCGCAAATCGACCCTCAGGTGCCGGTAGCCGCCCCGGCCTTCCACCCACTCGAACACGCCGCGAGGCAACCCTCCGAACTGGGCGGCCTGGAAACACTGAATCCCGACGACGGGAAATCCGTATTCCCCGCAGAGCGCGACGTTCGCCACGAGATGATCCAGTTCCTCAGCGGCACCCGATTCACCCAGGTAGACAGCGCGCATATAGTTGTTGGTGGCGTTCGCCCGTTCGATCTTGAGGCCGGCGCCGTCCACCACCTCCACCACGCGCTCCAGGCTTTCGCGACGCAGTTGCCCGGACTCCCTGTATCCCGGGAAGATATCCAGCGTCACATCCACCACGTCCACGCCGATCTGCCGCAGGAACCTCAGGTCCTCCGGCCGGTCCAGCCAAGCCGGATCGATTCGCGTACCAATTTTCATCACGGGACTCCCATCATGACGATGACTCCGGCTTTGCACGACCGCGAACGCCGTCGGTCGTCGCTTCAACGGTCACCGAATCCCGCCGGTGCGGCATCGAAGTAGCCTTCGCCGCCGAAATAAGGAAACATTCCAAACCCCTCGGCCAGGTCGCGTTGCTCCCAGACCAGGCCGGTCTCGCAATAGCTCAGGGATCCGTGCGCGGGCGGCGAAAATTCCGGTCGTCCCAGCAGGTCGCTCCGGAACCACACGCTCCGGTGCCCGAAGCACACCCCCTTCTCAAGATTCTCCCGGGCGAATTCAACCATATGCGGGAACGTCCTCTGGTACTCCGCCCCCGGCCCGTATTCGACATAAGTCTTCAGGCTTTCTCCCTCGGCCTGCACCTCGCCCATCGACATGGGTACCCCATTCCTGATGAAAAGCGCATCGGTGTTCGGATCCACCACGGCCCACTTGCGGTACTCCTCGAACCAGACCTCGGCCACGAAATGTCCGTTGAAACCGTTGACCGCCTCGGTGAGTACGGCGCACCGAGCCGGGATGCCCGCCGCCTGGGCGCAGCTCACGAACGCCGCCGCGTAGTGTACGCACATCGCCACCGGGCGTTTGCCATTGTGTCCGGCCTGTCGGGGAGCCCATGCGAGCAGGGTTTCGGCGTCCCAGGGCGCGTATTGGCCCGCCCTTAATGAGTTGGTATGCTCCCAGCTGGACGCCAGCCAGGACGTTAACGCGCGGACCCGGTTGATCAGCGGCCCCTGGTCTCTTGCGACCGGCGGCAGCAAACGCCTCAACGACAACAGCCTGGGCGACCTGGCGACCTCCCAGACCATGGCGGGAGGCGGCGGGTCCTCGCCCTCGGCCAGCCGCACCCGGACGACGTACTCGCCCAGGACCGAGTTGAGATAACCCATCCGGTCGCTCCGCCAGGTCTCCCCGCCGTCGTCACTGACCCCGCTGCCGGTTCCGGCGCGTCCCGCTTCCATCGCGAGAGACCAGCCGTCCATCGCCGTCCCGTCGGTCCACAGTTCGAAGGTGTTGTCGCCGGCCCTCAGGTCCGACACCGGGAATTCATACCAGGAATACGCGCCCGGCCGATCGGGCTCGATCGCGATGACTTCAACGCCGTTCACGGCCACTCGAAGCGAAGCAGCGTTATCAGGATAGGGCCGGGCAAGGAGATAGACCTGCCCCGGCGCGTCGGTAGCCGGCAACGCCAGCCTCTTGCGGACCCGGCGGAACGTCGTCAGTTCCTCGCAAAGCGTCGGCATCACCCGCCCTTCTTCGCTATAATACAATCGGCTCATCAAGGCCTCTCATTGTGAGTTTGGAATCTCAGATTCCGGCCGACTATCGTCCAATATATTCGGGAAGGGCAAGCTTCCAGTTCTCGTAGATGATATTGTGGATCACCTCGTCCGGGACCGTCGGGAAACCGGTCCCCCTGACCACGTCATTCACCTTCCACTGTCCGGCGATGACCTGCGCCGCCGTGGCCGACGGGAAGTCGGATCCGAATATCAGTTTGTGTTCCACGCCGTATTCAATCGCCGACATGAGGGCGTGGTAGTGCCGCCGCGGACGGTAGTGGATCGCGGATACGTTCGTGAAGAGGTTTGGATGCTTCCGGATCAGCACGACGCATTCATCTTCCCAGGGATGCCCCATGTGGGAAATGACGATGCGAAGATCGGGACACGCAATCGCGATATCCTCGAGTTGAATGGGATTCGCGTACTTCAACGGGCCGAACCGGACGAAAGAGGTCCCCTGATGGATATTCAGCGGAATACCCAGCGATTCCGCCATTTTGAAGAACGGCAGGTGACGGGGATCCTGCGGGTCCCAGTTCTGGTAGATCGGCGCCACCTTCAACCCCCGCAGCCCGAGGCCCTCCACGCAATATACCAGTTGATCGATACAATCCGCGTCGTTCGGGTTGACCGAACACCAGCCAAAGAACCGTTCCGGGTTTTCGTCCACGAATCCGGCAACCAGTTCCTGGGGCACGTCGATTCCCACGTGCGGCGCACGCAGGCCGAACACGATGGCGCGGTCGCAGTCTTCCGTGGCCTCCAGCAATTGCTCGGGCCTGGCATCGAACGCATTGCGCTCGTCCCTGGCGTCGTCGGCGTAGTACACGTCGGGCGACAATCGCATCTTCGCCTTCTTGGCCGCAAGCGCCGACTCGATGAATTCATCCGACAGATGGTCCGGATACCACAACAGGTTCGTATGCGTGTCGAATAGCACGCTACGCTCCGATCGCCAAGGGTCTTACGCCAGGAACCGCCTCAGCACGTTGCCCGTCAACCGTGACAGTTCATCGCTGACCAGAAGGGAACTGATACAGGTGATCGACCCCGTCGAGAAGACGGCGCCGCCCCCGTCCGGCTCGTGAACGACCATATGAGCGCCGCCATCGTTGTCGTTGGTCCCGCGGGCGAGCAGTTTCACGTTCTCGGGAGAGAATCTGGGCGAGATCTTGTCCGTTTCGTGCCCCGACGCCCCTCCCGGAATTCGCATATGCAGGCACTCCCGGCCGAAGATATCGCCGTCCTGGAGACCGGTGCCTTCGAATGCCCAGTGTCCTGCGTCGACGACCTGGTAAGGCGCCGCTGTCATAATGCCGGCATCGGTGAACACGACACCCAGCAGGTTGGCCTCGGATTCCTGGCGCATGTGCATCCGGCTTTCAAATCGTCCGTCCCTCTGTTGACGAAGGTTTCCGTTGTGGACGATCATTGTTTCCTCGTCCGGCAACTCCACCTCGCAGTTCAGCCCGTTGCCGCCCATATACATCAGCCTGCCGCCGCGGCTGAAGACCCAGTCCTTCACCTCGTAATACATCCTGGCGGACCAGTATTCAGGATGGGGACCCAGAATCAAAACGGCGTAATCGTCCAGATTGAGCGCTCCAAAGTGCAGTTGTGTCTCCGAGTAGAGGTCGTACTCGAACCCTTCCCGTTCGAGCCAACCCATCAACCGCCATTCCGCCGGCGCGACGTGATTCGGCGCCCGCCCTTCGATCGGGTCGGTTACCTGTTCATCCTCCGGCACGAAATTGATCGGCTCAGGTCGTTCGAAAGAAAGCGGCAGGTATTCCTCCGCATCGTAGTTGATGTGCTCCGGATCGGTGTAGCGTTTCAATTCGAGCCGGGCGTTGATGGTTGGTGTGGGCGGCATCCTGTCAGGGTGAATATAGTTGCTGCGCCCGCCGAAGTTGTTATAGCAGTTCCAGTTGATGTTCGACGCCAGCACGGCCACTCTCGCCCGCGGTCGGGCCGGCGCGACAACCCACGGAAACGAAAAGAACAGACCGGACTCCGTTTTCGCATGAAAATAGTAGAGACCGGACCGTTCGGGCGCCGTGACCAGCTGTTTATGACCCGGGCTGGTATAGCCGAACCTGTTCCACTGTGCGCCCACCTGCGTATAGTCGCCGTCGGGAGTCAGCTGCACGGTGGCCCGCGGCCCGTGCTCGTCGTACCACCCGACTGGCCTGATGAGTTCCTTTTTCCAGCCGTAACGCCACAACTCCAGCTTGTACTGTTCGTGTGAATGCACGCGGAATTCGGAGCGATCGCCCGACCTGACGCACTTGGGCCACACGTAGCCCATGAGGCAGTCCTTCAACAGACGAAACTGATGGGGTTCATCGGGCTTCACCTCCAAATCGACAATCTTCGACCCGTAACCATGCCGCGCCAGAACCACCTGATACCGCCCGGGCGAAACGTCCGCGTATACCGCACCCGATGCCGACGAACGTGCGGGCACCGCGTTTCCCGACGCGTCCCTGAACTCAAGGGCCACGTCGGACATCGCGACATAGCGCTCATCACTCACGTATCCCACCAGCATATCGCGCTCCCCTTGCTTTGAGTCTTCGTATTGATTTTCAGTTGTCAATCGATGTGGTGTCGACGCAATCGTCCCCTTACGGCGAATAGCCGGGCGGGTGCGCCGCCCGCCAGTCCGTCGCCTGCTCGTACGCGTAGGCCAGCCGCAGAATCGTCGCCTCGTCGTAGGGCTTGCCCGTCAGCTGCAGTCCCACCGGAAGTCCCCGGGACGTGAATCCGCAGGGTACGGATATCGCGCACAGACCCAGCCAGTTTACAAGCCGCGTGAGCAAGCGGTGCGGCTCGCCGCGGTCCAGATCGCTCAAACACGGCGCGGGAGACAACATCGTGGGACCGGCGACGGCCTCGACGTCTCTCAACCTCGCCGCCGCAGTCTCCATCATTTCGGCACGTTTGCGCTGGATCTCCGCAAGATCGACGGCCAGCAGGCCCGGCTCGACCTGAAGACGCGCACGGACGTCGGAGCCGAACGAATCCGGCGCTTCCGTCAACGCCTCGCGATGGACAACGACCGCCTCGGTCCGCAGGAGCCTGAGGTTATCTTCCTCTCTTTCGGCCTGAACCGCCTCGGGAAACGTCATTTCCCGGACGTCAGCACCCAGGCCGGCAAGGACCTGAATCGCGTCTTCCACAAGAGAGACGACGTCCGGGTCCGCCCCTCTGAAGAACGGCTCGCGGACCACCGCGAGCCGCAGGCCCGTGACGTCCTTCTTCAGGAGACCCATGACGTCGCCGACCGGCAAATCGAGTGCCGTGGTGTCTCCGGTCTCCGCACCCGCGGTCGCCGAATACATCAGCGCGGCGTCTTCAACACATCTGGCCATGGGTCCGATCGTGTCCAGCGTCCAGGAAAGCGGCATGACCCCCGCCGTGCCAATGCGGCCCGTTGTGGTCTTGAGACCGACGACGCCGCAGTATGCCGCGGGAATACGCACCGAACCGCCCGTGTCCGTTCCGATCGCGGCAGCAGCCAGACCGGCCGCCACCGCCAGACCGGATCCGCTGCTGGACCCGCCTGGAACCCGCTCCGGGTCCCATGGATTCGGCGGCGTGCCGAAGTGAGGGTTGATTCCGAACGGACCGAAGGCATATTCCACGAGGTTCGTCTTGCCCAGCAGCACCGTGCCCGCCCGCGCCAGTCGCTTCGCGACCGTCGAGGAGGCCGCGGGCACGTAGTCCTTCCTCGCCAGGGCTCCCGAGGTGGTGCGTATGCCCGCGGTATCGCACAGGTCCTTCAATGCGATCGGCACGCCGTGCAGCGGCCCGGCATCGTTGCCGCACCGGAGCGCCAGTTCCGCGGCTTTCGCATCCGCCCGCGCGCGATCGGCGGTTACCGTAATGAAGGCTTTCGACCCGTGCTGATACCGATGGATCCGTTCCAGATACGCTTCGGTTACCTCCACGGGCGAAACCTGGCCGCTGCGGTACAGACCGGCGAGTTCTGTGGCCGTCCGAAAATGAAGCGCGTGCTGTGCCATAACAGTCCGTTGATAAAGTCGCTCTGCAGGCGACGCCGCCGCCACAATACCCGGAACACCGCGGGCTTCGGCCTATCCGCAACCCGGTCCTCTGACCTCCTGCCGCGCAACCTGTTCCGGCAGCAACCCGCGCGGGAACCCGTCGGGATCGGACCGATGCCCTTCAACGAGTTGCCCGATCTCTTTCAGCACCCGTTCGCGGTCGTAGAGTCCGTACCGGTAGATGTCGATCGGCCCGATCAGTTTCAGATAGAAATGGTTGCCCGCGTCATGCTCCTCCGCGCAGGCGCTGGGCTTGTGAGCAATTTCAAGTTGCGCGTCAAACGCCTCCGCGAACGCCGCCAGCAGCGGCTCACCGTGCAGATCGGCCGGGATCTCCGGAAACCGGCTCGCCAGTTCCTGAACTGTCATCGTACTGCTCCTCTCCCTGATCCGTTCCGGGTTCCCGAAGCAATTCATCGGGAATCCGCTTGCGCCCCTGATAACCTTCCATGGGACCGTGGTAATGGGTGACGGCCGGCTCATCGCTTCGCCAGCACAGAAGCACTTCCTCGCCGTCAATCACGGCGGGGAAATCTACAAGGCCGAGGTTGAAATTGGGATCTTTATACGAACAGCCGATGCCCTCCAGTTCCTCGAAGAACTCATTCAGCGACGCAATCAGTTTCCTGATTTCGGCATCGTCGGCCGCTGCAGGCCCGAGTTTCTCGGCGAGGCGCCTCAGCCGGCGTCCGGATGCCTGGATGTCGGCAACGATGCGCTTCACCAGCGGCAGGGTCCGGTTGGCCTCCACCGGCGTGAAATATCTGATATCGCTCATCGACCACACCCCCTATTCATGAAGCGCCGGTCGCCGCACCCGCATTTGCGTGGACTCGATCCCGTGCGCCGACCGTACCGGACACGAAATCGTCCAGCCGTATCAGCGCACCCCCTTCGGAGGCGGACGCATTCGCCCCCAACACCGCGGCCAGGCTGTTCAACGCCTGCGGGTACCCGTTTCGCAGTCCGGACGCGTCGCCCGAACGGATCGCTTTGACAAATTCACGAGCCTGGATGGCGAACGGATTGTCCGCGCACGTCGGCTCGAAGACCGTCTCACCGTTTTCCACGACCCGTTCCGCCGACCACTCCATCAGCGAATCGTCGCATACGACCAGCACCTCCCGCCTGGACGAATTGACGTTCGTCAGCACGCGCGAGGTGGTCACACTGGCCACGACGCCGCTCTCGAAGCGGTAATTCACGTCGTACACATGGGGCAGATTGATGGGATCGGGACCTTCCCCGGGCTTGCGATAATGATAAAACGCGGAAACCTCCGTGATGTCGCCCAGGAAAAATCTGAGCAGGTCCACCATGTGAATCGTATTCTCCACGAACGATCCGCCGCAGAGTTCGAATCGGCTTGTCCAGTAGCGAATGTGACCGCCACTGTAGAGCAGTTGGACCAGGGCGTGTCTGGGCGTCCGCTCCGAGACCCGGTCCCTCAGGAACTCCGCGGTCGTGTAATACCTGCTCATGAAACCAACCTGAGAAGGGACCCCCGATTTGCTGATCGCCTCGCTGAACCGGACGGCCTGCGCGATGTCGAGCGTCTGTGGTTTCTCCACCATTACCGGGATCCTCTTCTCCGCGGCGATCAATTCGGCATCCGTATGCAGGGTGGGCGGGATGCAGATGTAGACGCCGTCCAGATCCTCCTTATCGAACATCTCACGATGGTCCGTGTATACTGCATTCGCACCGAAGGTCCGCGCCTGGCTGGCGGCCGTTCCACCGTCTGCGTCGCAGAATGCCTGCAACGTCACATGGCCTTTTTCCGCCAGTACGGCCAGTGGCGGAAGATGGGCATTGACCGTAATGTACCCCAGGCCGACAAAACCCAGTCGCGCCGCGTTCATCCCAAGCCTCCTCGATCTGTTCAACGCACGTCGCGATAGAGACGGCACAGCCGCTTATCCGAGACTGAACACAGAAACAGGATACGCAACGTCCACATCCAGAGAATCGTGGGCACGACCCCCCAACGCCGCCAACGGCGAGTGGACGTACGGACGCTGCCGTCCAGCAGCACGAAACGTCCCAGCTTCCTCACGGCGGCACAGAACTCCGAGTCCTCGAAAAGCGCCAATTCCGGAAAACCGGCCACACGGTCGAAGACTTCCCGGCGGACGTATATTCCCTGGTCGCCGTAGGTAACCCCGAGATACCTGGACCGCATCGTGGAGAGGAAGGCGATCGTCCGGAACACCCACGTATCTTCGGAAAGCCCCATGCGGAAGCTTCCACCCGCCACGACCGGATCCTCGAGCGATTCCCGGATCATCCGGATCGCGCCGTCAGGGAGGAACGTATCGGCGTGCAGAAACAGCAGCACGTCCCCCGAGGCCGACCCCGCCCCGCGATTCATCTGCGCGGATCGGAACGATCTCGGCGACGTCACCAGCTGCGCGATTCCGGCTGCCCGGGTCCTGTCCTGCGTACCGTCCCGGCTGCCGCCATCGACCACGATCACTTCAACGTTCCGTTGTCCTCGGAACTGCGCCAGGCATCCGGTTATGACTTCTGCTTCATTGACAACGGGAATAATAACACTGATTCGCAAGTGGGTAGAATCACGCCTGACGCTCTACCGCCTTTCGATAGGAAATCTGCGCGTATAGCTTACGGACGAAGCCAGAAGGAGCAGCGCCGACAGGTACAAAAAGGGGGCTTTCAGAGGCTGAGCGTCCATTGCGTAGGCAATCAGCAGGACGCTCATCGCACAGCTGGTCAGCTTGCCCCAGACATTGGAAGAGTGTACGATTCGGTCCCGTTTCAGCAAGAAAACGCCTGCTGCTACAATGGCAACATCCCGTCCGACAACCACGGCAACGACCCAGAGCGGCAATCCCTTCACAATCGCCAGCATGATCGCGATCGCATCGATGGCCACCTTGTCGGCAAGCGGGTCCAGGATCTTTCCCCACCGCGTTACGGTCCCCGAGCGCCGTGCGAGAAATCCGTCCAGAATATCGGATATAATCATCGCCATGACAACGGAGAACATATACCACTTATACGCCGGACCCATCCAGATCATCCAGAGTACCGGTCCGGTCAACACGGCGCGGAGCAGGCTCAGTCCGTTTGCAGTCGTCCAGAACCTATCTGCCGGTCGAGTCCGGCCGCGCGCGGCAGGGGGGGCTCCTTCGTTCATCGATCCGCCTGTTCGCGGGACGAGAGTACGACGCAGCCCATATTCGCAAGTTCGCAAAACGCATTCTGCGCGGGCCCCCACGTGGTCAGATGATACCTTCCGTCCGGTAACTTCTGGCTTCGCGTAAAATTGGCGAAAATGCAGGCCATGCCGTCGTGTCGCGCTCTGCTCACCTCAGGTACGCCGTCCCACGGGATGGCCAGTTGCGCGCACCAGCGGCCGTTCGCATCCACCTCCCCGACCGTCCACACCAGCCCCGGCACGTCGAATTTCGCCATCGCCCGCCAGTCGGTCTCTTCCTCCCGCGGGAAGTAAAGATCCAATACGGCGCCCAGAGGATTCACCTCGATTTCATAGTAGCCGCTTCCCGCTCGAAGGAAGACCTCCACCGCACACTCGTTGAACAGGTCTTCGTCACGCTCCCGCATCGTCACGGGAACGGGGGAAGGATCGGATACAAGACATACGTAGAGGGCCTCGTCGTCCCATAGCGCCGCGGCTTCCAGGAAGTAGCCGGGCGGGTCGGCCCGGGTCCCAATCAGATGGAATGCCCGGTTGACTTTCTCTGCCGACGCCCACACGGTTCCGGCAATGTTCCCATCCAATGGCGGCGGCGTTGAGACGCTTCTGCAGCAGTAAACGGGTCGCTCTCTCATCCGGGTTTCCTTCCTGAATTCGTACCATTGAACGGTAACGCCCGCAATTTGCAACACTCCGGAACGACAACGGCGCCGGCCGCCGCGATTATTTCAGTCCCGGTCGACGGTTTCCCTGTTCCTGCCGGCCCGCGAAATTGAAACCAGATGTTCGAATACGCGGTCCCACACCGTACCTGGCATCGCCTCGGGGTGAAACTGCAGGCCAATGATGCGTCCGTCCTGCGTCTCTATCCCTTCGATAACACCGTCATTGCTTACCGCATTGACGCGAAGCCCGCTACCGGGCCTCTCGATGGCCTGGATATGGGAGCTGTTCACTTCGAGGGGCTCGCCCGGCCGGCCGGTCAGGCTTGCGAGCCAGGTGTCCGCCAGCGTCCGAACGCGGTGCCGGAGCGGAAGCTGTTCCGAACGTTTGGGGGAATGGGGGCATTTGCCGAGTTGGACCTGTATATCAGCGTAGATCGCGCCTTCGAATCTGGCGTTGATGAACTGCATACCGTAGCAGATGCCCAGCATTGGCAGGTCCCGTTTCCGTGCGTCTCGGTAAATCCAGTTGTCCGTCTGAGCCCGGATCGGATCTACCGGGGGGAGGTCGTCGGGAAGCACGCCGATCAGACCGTCCGTAATGCCCGGACCTCCCGTAATAATCAGCCCGTCGATCAGATCCAGCACCGGCGCAAGCGCCGCCTGTCGATCGACCATCGGGAGAATCACCGGGCAACCGCCGGCCCGTTCCACGGCGCCGACATATGCGCAGCCAACGGTCTGGCGTGAGTCGCGGCCCTTCGATGTCTCGATGCTGGTGGTGATGCCGATTACCGGTCGTGACACCCATTCCTCCGCTTCTCGCCAGCGGCCGCGGGACACACGAAATCCTAGGATAGCATCAACCGGACGCCGATCACCAGCACCAGGACCAGGATTGCCCTGTTGAACCATACGACCGACAGCCCACGATTCATGAGGATGCCCAGGCCCACGCCCGCGGCAAGCGTCGGCAGCATGAAGAGATCCATGCGCCACACTTCCGGGCCCAGCAGGCCAAGGTGCGCATAGGCCAGCGCCTTCATGGAATTCAACGCCAGCCCCACAAGCACCGCGGTTGCCACAAATACCCTCCCGCTCAGGCCCTGGGGTATCAGATACAACATCAGGATGATGCCGCCGGAATGGGTGAGTACCGAGACGACGCCGAGCGCCACGCCGGCGGCGACGGCGGAGACATTCGGCACGCTCGGAAGTCGGTCTCTGAACGCCTGCAACAGGCCGAACACGCACGCCAGTCCGCCCAGCACGCGCCGGAACCACAGTTCGGGAATGGCGTCCAATAATACCCATCCAACCAGCACACCCACCGCCATCCCCGGAATCAGGCTACCGACAACCCTGGACACGCGGTACTTCCAATAGTACCGGATCGCAATCAGATCCGCCGCGAGTGAAAGCGGCAACATGACGCCCAGCGCCAGCTTGGCGGGTATCACCAGCGCCAGCAGCGGCGTCACGACCACGCCTACGCCGCCGCCGAACCCGGCTTTCATAACGCCAACGAGCAGGCCCGCCAACGCCAGCACCAGATGCGTAACGTCCAAACGCCCCCCTGTTTTCACGTGCCAGGATCAGCGGCTGCGACCGAACGCGGTTCTCTTCAATTTCCGGAGCGCGCAAAACAGCCAGCATGCGTCTCTGACGAGCGGTAAATTAAAGTAGAGCCCGAGTCGATACTTCCGTCGGACACACCAGACCGCCCTGTCGTCGGACTCCCTGCGGCTGATATTGGCGTCGTGGATCCGATAGTAGAAAAGGGGCTTCGGAACATAGTGACCGCAGCCCTGCCGTCTCAGAACAACATTCAGCCACAGGTCCCAATCCTGATAACGCAGCAGAGATTCGTCGAAACCCGGAAAACTGCCTGACCGCAACAGCGAGGCGATGTCCACATAGTTGCCCCTTCGCAGCCTGTCCGGCTGGAAGGGCCCGGATTTCCTGATTCCGTCCGGCTCGGGATGCCAGGAGCCGTCCCCGTCGGTGAAGTTGACGCGATCGCAATATACGAAATCGAGGTCCGGATGCGTGCGCGCCGCCACGTAAAGCTCATCCAGAAATCCGGGCGACATATAGTTGTCCGCGTCGAAGAACACGACCCATTCGGCGGATACCTGCGTGAACCCGTAATTCCGGGACCTGTTGGCGTTCAGGAATTCAACCCGGCGGTATTCCATCTCCGGAAACTGCCGGGCGACTTCCCCGGTTTCGTCCGTGCTTGCGTCGTCCACCACCAGAACGGACGCCGGTTTCAGCACCTGGTTTTCAATCGAACGCAGGCATTGCCGGAGGTAACGGCCGTAATTGTGACAGGTGACGATAACGGCAATATCGGCCTTGCGCTTCGGCTCCATTCTTGCGCGCCCCGTGCTCAGGTCCGGGAACGGGATTGAGCTCTAGCCAGGCGCAACAGTTCGACCTGGTACTCCAGCCCCAGCAATCCGTCCGCGCCCGAAACGACGGGCCGACCGCCCGAACCCCGCACGCATGAAACAAATGCATCGACCAGTACGTGCAGAAAGTCGTCGCATTGGAGAGATTCACTTTCATGGACGAGGCGGGCGCGGTAGATTCCATCGTCGTCTACGTACCCCTCCCAATCCACCATAAAGCCGTTGACACCGAACCGGCGCGCCGGTATGCCCTCGTCGATATCCCGCATAACCAGATCCACCCCGCACCGTCCGCGGGGGCTGACGGTGTCGAATCGCGCCCGGTTCTCGCGCTCGTCGATCTCGCATTCGGCGGTTGTCATATCCATCCTTCCATCCGGAAGGAAGCCAATGACCAGGCTCAATGCGTGCGGAGCGACGTCGGCCCAGATTTCCTCGCGGCGTTTGGGCCCTTTTCTTCCCTTCACCTCCATTTCCATCGTAATCCGCGTCACGGGGTCCCAGGTTCCGCGAACCCGCTCATAAAACGCACGGTAGTGCGGTATACCCGCAGGATACTGGGCAGACACGCCCAGCAGGCGGCCCGCGTCCTTCGCCTTCGCGACAACTGCCAGTCCGTCGGCGAGGATTTCATCCAGTTCCTTGTTTTTGTCCCAGCAGAACGGCTTCTCGCAAAGCACGTGGGCGCCTGCGTCGAGCGCGGCGATCGCGTGAGCCCTGTGCATCGGGTACGGACTCGTCACCGCGACAATGTCGGGAGTTTCGTCCCGCAACATCGCCTCCACGTCCTGATACGCCCGTCCGCTGAACCCGAAGTACGACGCCAGCCGTTCGCGGGTTCGCTCGCACGAATCCTTCGATGTACCGGCGAACGCAACCACCTCGCAACCGGAGAGATCGTACCACCGGGCGTGATGCTGACCGATTCCGCTGGCGCCGATAACGGCGACTCTGAGAGACTCATCGCGCATAGTCGCTCCAGTATAGTGAAATCAACGGTGACCTTTCGTAAAATAGAAATCCTCAAGCATCGCGGCCAATCCTTTTTTCGGGGCCCGCCGGGTGTGCGGCCGGGTCCTCCTCGCACACCGATCGGCGGCGTCAAGACCGGATTCCAGTCCTGTCCCACGAATGCCTGGCCGTTCGGCCGTTGATTGAACCCGTGTCGGACGATCTCCGGATCGTGAGCGCCCGGCCGGCAGTACCCGTTGAATTCAGACTCGGCCGCGCCTCCTGATCATTCCACAATCCGCTCGCGGCGCACGACCGTTCTACCCGAAAAACAGAACATCCGTCCCTTTGGTGAGCATTAAAGGAAACCCTTGTTTTTTTTTCGCTTTTTGATATACTTAACGTCCCGCCAGTGTTACCAGATCGCGCAAGAAACTCGCCGGTTCTCCGTGCGAGACGCATCCCGGGTTCGGCGTATTGACATCCTGTCTGAATTGCTCTCGTGTACTCAAGGAGGACGTCGATGATTAAGGAAAACGTACAGGCTGCCTTGAATCAACAGTTGAATTCAGAACTGTACGCCTCGTATTACTATCTTTCGATGTCGGCCTATTTTCATGCCACGAACCTGACGGGTTTCGCCTCCTGGATGCGCGCTCAGGCCCAGGAGGAACTGATGCACGCCATGAAGATTTACGACTTTATCAATGACAGGGAAGGCGACGTGGTGCTGACGACCGTTGCGGCACCCAAACGTAATTGGGACGATTCTTTGGCAGCGTTCGAAGATGCCTATCGGCACGAAAAGGCGGTAACCGCCCAGATTTACGACCTGGTGGACCTGAGCGTCGAGGAACGTGACCATGCGACGAACACCTTCCTTCAGTGGTTCGTGACCGAACAGGTGGAAGAAGAGGCCACGGCAAGCGATATCGTAAACAAGCTCAAACTGGTCGGTAGCGACGGCAACGGCCTGTTTCTTCTGGACAGAGACCTGGGGACCCGAAACCAGGAGCCGGACGGGGATGAATAGGGGCCTCGCCTCCGCACAACCGTTACCGCATACTGACCTCTTCGCCAACCGGCGCCTGTGGTGTTTCACCGGAAAAAATCATGATCGTAACTTGACAAAACGCCATTCGTATGTTATCTTGTTATTTCACAGGGCTTTCTGTAAAAAGGTAGTCTCATTTGAATTCGGAGTCGACTACAGTTTCAGCCGCCACCCCTCGGCATTGAAACGGTGATTCCGGCAAGTAACGGCTCTCCGACCGGACAGCATCCGGGCTGCAGAACCCGGGAGGGCCGTAACATCGGGAATCGGTTCCCCTGATCGGTTTCCGGATACATCCTCAGTTCCCCGCCAGTTCAACACCTCACCCCCGGATGGGTTGAACTTTCCGAATTTCCCTTCTCCCTTAGAAGCTGTTCTAAAATCCCCAGCGGTCTTCGCGCGGCTGCAAAAGCGCCGGTCGGCGTTGGTCGAACCCACCCAAGAGTGGCGAGGGGCGCGCAGCCACGATACATTGGATATGGGCGGATTCTCCCGCCTTGACCGCCACTTTTTCGCTCGCGCTCGGGAACTCACCGGTAATTTTAAAACAGCTTCTTATTCGATTCCTCCCCTTTCCAGATTGTGTTATTCACGTCCACGGTCGGCTCTGTCGAGCCCGTGTGTCGCAGGTCGTGCATTCTGTGCGCACGGGATCCGTCCGCGCGAACTCCGGTTGTTCCCAGTCGATTGAATCAGGACGGGAACCGTCGCGCAGACGGCCCTACCATTGTCTGGGGGAAAGTAATGCCTGCAACGGTAATGAGGCAGCAGAACGGAATCTCGTCACAGGGAAAAAAGCGATCAGCGCTTGAACTCTATCTCAAGGATATCGCATATAACGATCTGCTCACGCCGCAACAGGAAGTGACGTTGGCCAGGCGTATCAGAGCCGGAGACCGCAAGAGCCTGGAACAGATGGTCGAATCCAACCTCCGGTTCGTCATCACGATCGCAAAGGAATACCAGGGGCGGGGATTGCCCCTTGAAGATCTGATTGCGGAGGGCAATCTCGGTCTGGTTCGCGCGGCAACGCGGTACGATGAAACGGTGGGTGTCAAATTTACAACCTACGCGGTCTGGTGGATCCGGCAGGGCATCCTCTCTTCCCTGGCGGAAAAAGCACGGATGGTCAGGCTGCCCGTAAACAAAATCAAACACCTGTGCCGGCTGGAGCGCATTGCCTCAAACCTCAAGCAGAAACTCGGAAGGGAACCAAGCATCGACGAAATCGCGGTTGGGGCCGATATGCAGCCCAAGCAGGCGCAGGATCTGCTTAACGCCTCGCGTTGGCACGTGTCCCTCGATATGCCGCTGGAAGAAGGTCCGGACTCGTCTCTGCTCGAGGTCCTTGAAGACAAGGACCAGGTCTCACCCGAAAACGAAGTGATGGAACAGGCGATGGCCGACGAGGTCCGGGCCGCGCTCGATTCCCTGTCTTCCCGCGAGGCCCGAATCCTGCGGCTTTATTTCGGAATCAACGGCGAAGACTCCATGACACTGGAACAAATCGGCAATCAACTCAGTTTAACAAAGGAGCGCGTTCGGCAGATTCGGGACAAGGCGCTTGCAGCGCTCAAACACCCGTCGAGGGTGCGAAAGATCCGGGCGTACCTCACGGAGAACTGAGAACCGTGGCACACGATACCCTCAATAACCCGGAATTCTCCCTCAGGGGCGCAGTCACCCCGGTGCTGGATATCGTGGGCGTACATCACATCACACTGGTTGCACGCGATCTGGATCGATCCCGGTCCTTCTATGAGAAATTCCTTGGATTGAGCCCAATACCGCGGCCCGATTACGATTTCGAAGGCGCCTGGTACAAATGCGGAAGCGTGGAGATTCACCTGCTGGTGGCGGAAGAACACCGCGATCCGTCCAGGCGACATATCGCGTTCGAAGTCCCCGACTTCGAACGCGTCGTCAAATCTCTGGATGGCGGGTGGGTACATGTCGTCGGCGGCCCGGGCGTCAGACCGCACGACGGGAGCCGCTTCGTGTTTCTCCATGATCCCGACGGCAACCTGATTGAAATCACCTGCCGAGCGGCAAATCGCGAAGATTGAACCGTCATTGAGTCGAGACGAAGAACGGGCCGCGATGGATATCGCGGCCCGTTCTTCGTCTGGGGTGAACATGTCAGACCGGCTATTCGCGCCCTGTCGCTCGCAACACGGGTTTCCGCGCCGCCGTGGCTTCGTCCAGCCGGCGTACAGGCGTGTGGTGCGGCGCATCGTGAAGCAAGTCCGGATTTTCCTCCGCCTCGCCGGCGATCCGAATCATGGATTCGATGAACTCGTCAAGCTGTTCCAGACTTTCCGTTTCCGTGGGCTCGATCAGCATCGCTTCCGGCGCCACCCTGGGCAGCGGGAAATAGATGGTAGGCGGATGATGGCCATAGTCGATGAGTCTCTTGGCAATATCCAGCGCGCTTACCCCGCTGGACTTTTTTTGTCGCGACGCCGAGAACACCATTTCGTGCATGGGCTGCGCGGACTTAGGGCGGTCGTAGTGCCCATCCAGCCTGCTGGCGATGTAATTCGCATTCAGTACGGCCATCTCGCTGGTGCGCCGCATCCCTTCCGCACCCAGCATTCTTGCATAGACGTAGGCGCGAATCACCATCCCGAAATTCCCGAAAAACGTACTGACCTTTCCGATCGTTCGCGGGCGGTCGTAGTCCAGTCCGAAGCGGTCGCCTGTTTTCGTGACGACGGGGACCGGCAGGTACGGCAGCAGCGCTTCCTTCACGCCGACGGGTCCGGAACCGGGACCCCCGCCGCCGTGCGGGGTCGTGAAGGTCTTGTGCAGGTTGATGTGGACAACGTCAAAGCCCATGTCCCCAGGCCTGCATTGTCCCAGGAATGCGTTCAGATTCGCACCATCGTAATAGAGCAGGCCTCCGCCGTCGTGGACCACCTGCTGGATGTCCAGGATTTCGTCCTCGAACACGCCGAATGTGTTCGGATTTGTCAGCATCAATCCCGCGACCCGGTCGTTCATCTTGGCCTTCAGGTCCGCGACGTCCACGGTTCCGCGGCCGGTAGATTTCAACGTCTCCACCCGATAGCCGCACATCGCCGCCGTCGCGGGGTTTGTTCCGTGCGCCGAATCCGGAATCAGCACAACCTGCCTGTCGTCCTGTCTCTCTCGATGGTACGCCGCAATCAGTGAAATGCCCACGAATTCTCCCTGCGCGCCGGCGGCCGGTTGAAACGTAAACCCGTCCATTCCGGTTACGGCCGTCAATATCCCGTCCATCTCCCACAGAACGCGCAATGCAGCCTGCGACGCCTCCTCGTCCGCAAATGGATGCAACCCCGCGAAATCGGGCAGGCGAGCGACGCGCTCATGTATTTTGGGATTGTACTTCATGGTGCAGGATCCCAGCGGGTAGAACGCCGTCTCGATACTGAAATTCATGGACGAGAGATTCACGTAATGGCGCACCAGTTCCAACTCGCTGACTTCCGGCAGCGCGGGCGCGTCATTCCGATACATCCCGTCTGGTACGGGTACAACCGCGTCGCCTGCGTCTGGAAACCCCGCGCACCGGCGCCCGCGACCGCCCCTTTCGAAAATCAGCAGATCCCTGTCCATTAAATGTCTCTCCAGGCGTCAACCAGGCGCGCCACGTCCGAACCGGACTTCGTTTCCGTCACGCAGGTCAGGACACACCGGTCCAATTCCGGATAGAAGCGCCCCAGGTCTATTCCGCCCGCGATGCCCTTGCGCCGCAACGCTTTGAGCGCTTCACGCGCGGGGCGGGGCGTTTCAACCACGAACTCGTTGAACGACGCGCCGGAAAACTTCAGGGAAATCCCGTCGATCCCGCACAGCGCGGACGCTGCTTCGTGGCTACGGTTCCAGTTCAACATGCCGACTTCACGCAGGCCGTTCGGCCCCAGCGACGCCAGATAGACGGTCGCCGCTGTCGCGCACAGCGTCTGATTCGTGCAGATGTTCGAGGTTGCGCGTTCCCGGCGAATATGCTGTTCGCGTGTCTGGAGCGTCATCACAAACCCGCGCTTCCCGTCCACGTCGGTGGTCTGTCCGACCACCCGCCCGGGCATTCGTCGAACATGCTGTTCGCGCGTGGCAAACATGCCCACGTATGGGCCGCCAAAGGACAACGGCAGGCCCAACGGCTGACCGTCGGCAACCACAATGTCCGCTCCGAAGTCACCCGGCGGCCGGATCACCCCAAGTGAGATGGGATTCACCGACGCGACAAAGGCCGACGGGTGGTTCTGCAACAGGCTGCCCAGTGCGTCAAGGGGTTCCAGCACACCCAGGAAATTCGGATTCTGCACCAAGACCGCGGCGGTATCGTCACTCAACTCTGCCTCGACCCGTGCCATATCGATCGTCCCGGCAACCGACCAGGGAATTTCCACCACTTCCAGCCCGATTCCCCGAACATAGGTCTCGACAACCCGACGGTAGAACGGGTGCAGGCTGCGCGGCAGCATTACGCGCGTCCCGTCATTGATCCGGACCGCCATCATCACCGCTTCCGCCAGGGCCGACGCGCCGTCGTACATGGAGGCATTGGCCACCTCCATACCGGTCAACTCGCACACCATGGTCTGGAACTCGAAAATCGCCCGCAGCGTACCCTGGCTCACTTCCGGCTGATACGGCGTATATGCCGTATAGAACTCACTGCGGGAAATCATCGCGTCAACGACGCTTGGCGTGAAGTGCTCGTAGGCGCCGCCGCCCGTGAATGACAACGCGGGGGCCTGCGCCCGCGCCGAACGGCCGAGTTCCTCGATCAGTCCCAACGCCTCCATCTCACTGATCCCGGCAGGCAGATCAAGGGAGGCCATCCTCAGAGACGCGGGGACTGGATCGAAGAGCGCCCCGGTTGAATCGACCCCGATCGTGTCCAGCATCGTTCGAATGTCCTGATTCGTGTGCGGTGTATAATTCACAAACACGACCTCGCGTATTGAATCGGTGCGGAAATCCCTATTCCTTCAAATACGTATATTCCAGACCGTCTCCGGGCTGCCACCCGAGAATCCGCTTCGCTTTCTCGTTCGAGAACTGCCCGTGGGGGCGATCACCGAAAATGTTGAAGACCTCGCACCGCGAAGGCAACCGGTCCAGATCAATGGCCAGCCCCGGAACGAAAGCGGCTGCCGCGTCGCGCCACGATACCAGAAACGGCCAGTCCCGAACCGGCTCGGCAGACGCGTCGTGATCTCTGAAGATGTAGAACAGGTAACACAGCACGTAAACGTCACAATGCTCGGTAAAGATCCGACAGATTTCCTGTCCCAGACCCTTGGAAAGCGAATACAGGTTCGTACCGGGCTTCGGCGGCACGTCGGGACCGATCCGGTAGTCCCACGCCTCATAGGGTGGGCCCTGTACGGTGAAATGCGGACCGGTGTTGATGACGCGCCGGATCCCGTGTTTGACCGCGGCCCTCATGATGTTGTAACAGCCGATGGTATTCACGTCGAATGCGACCTTTCGATGCGGACGCAGGACGGACAGGTTGATGATCGCATCCATTCCCTCGGCTGCGCGCATGACGGCCTCCGGGTCAGCCACGTCCACGGGCATCATCTCATGGCACGTTTCGAACGGCTCCAGGTCCGTCATCCGCAGGGACACACGCCCTTCAAGCGCCTTCACGACGTGGGGCCCCAGCATCCCGTTGCCGCCGTATATCACGACTTTCATACCTGTCTCCAGCGTTGGTCAGATTCGGTTACACCGGTTTCTTCGTATACGTGTACTCCATGCCGTCCAAGGGTCTCCATCCCAGAATCCGCCTGGTCTTTTCGTTTGTAAAGTGCCCGTGCGGCCGATCACCGAATATATCGAATACCTCGCAGCGCGACGGCAGACGTTCCAGTGGAATTTTCAGTCCGGGCAGGAACGCGTCGGCGGCGTCCCGCCAGGTCACCATGAACGACCGGTCGTGAACCGGCTGCGAGGAAGGGTCGTGATCGCGAAAGCTCCAGAAAAGGTAACATAGCACGTACAGGTCGAAGTTCGAGGCGAAAACCCTGCAGACTTCCTGGCCCAGTCCCTTGGTCAGGGCGTACAGATTCGTCCCAGGCTTCGGGGGCACGTCCGGACCGATGTGGGAGTCCCAGTCCACATAGGATTCGCCCTGCACGGTAAAGTGCGGCCCCGTATTGATGACCCGGCGTACGCCGTGTTTCACCGCCGCACGCATCACGTTGTAGCATCCCAGGGTATTCACGTCGAATGCGATTTTTCGATGCGGACGCAATACCGAGAGGTTGACGATTGCGTCCATTCCTTCCGCCGCGCGCATGACGGCCTCCGGGTCACCCACGTCTACGGGCATCGTCTCATGGCGCGTTTCGAACGGTTCCAGGTCCGTGATCCGCAGGGACACACGGCCTTCGAGCGCTTTCACGACATGCGGCCCCAGCATCCCGTTGCCGCCGTAAATCACGACTTTCACACCTGTCTCCAGCGTTGGTCGGCTTCGGTTACCGCGGTTTCTTCAAATACGTGTATTCCAACCCATCACGGGGCTGCCAGCCCAAAACCCGTCTGGCCTTTGCGTTCGTAAAATGCCCGTGCGGCCGGTCGCCGAGAATATTGAATACCTCGCAACGCGACGGCAGACGCTCCAGCGGGATTTCCAGTCCGGGGAGGAACGCGCCGGCGGCATCCCGCCACGTCACGAGAAAGGGCCGGTCGTGAACCGGTTGAGAGGATGGTTCGTGACCGCGAAAACTCCAGAACAGATAACACAGCACGTACACGTCGAAGTTAGAGGTGAAGATCCGGCAGATTTCCTGGCCCAGTCCCTTGGACAGCACATACAGACCCGTTCCGGGCCTGGAGGGCACGTCCGGAACGATGTGATAGTCCCAGTCCCTGTAGGGGTCTCCCTGTACGGTAAAGTACGGCCCCGTGTTGATGACGCGCCGGATCCCGTTTTTCACGGCCGCGCGCATCACGTTATAGCATCCGAGGGTATTCACGTCGAACGCGATTTTTCGATGCGGCCGCAGAACGGACAGGTTGATAATCGCGTCCATCCCTTCCGCGGCGCGCGTGACGGCCACAGGGTCCGCCACGTCCACGGGCAACATCTCGTGGGACGTTTCAAACGGCTCCAGATCCGTAATCCGAAGGGACACGCGCCCTTCAAGCGCCTTCACGACGTGCGGCCCCAGCATCCCGTTGCCGCCGTAGATCACGACTCTCATATCCGTCACCAGGGTCACGCGGAATCGAATTACCGCATTAGCCTCAATTTGAAAAAAGACAACAGTCAATTTACCACAGAAAGCACAAAAGGCACAGAAGGTGACGGTGCGATGCGGGGCATTGAGGTCGTTCAAATGGATGAAATTCCCCTTCACGCCCAGTGACGTCAGGTTTCCGGGAACCTTGACGTCAATTCGTCTTTGCTCTTCTGAGCATATTCGACATTCAGGTCGCCGAACTATTGCGAATCAAGGTTAGATGCCGAGGGCCTTTTTTGCCGCGTCGACGGGAAACCTCGCGTCTTCGACCTCGGACTGTCACGTGCAGCACCCGCCACATCGGCCCTTCATTCGTCAGTGCCGATGCGATGGCCCGGACCGCGTCCTTCACCGACAACGCCGTGTCGCCGTCACCGCCGACTTCGCCGAGCCTCAAACACGTCACGCGCACCGAATGTTCCCGCGCGAATTCTCTGCACGTGAACTCACCGAGGTACTTGCCCAGAGGTCCGCGTCGGTTGACGGCCTCGGCGCCCATTGTTCCGTCACGTTCCAGTTCGGATCGCACGTCTCGAACAGGCTCAGCGAACTAAGGTACACCACGTGGCGGACGTTTTTCTCCCTGGCAGCAACCATCAGATTGTACGTACAGCGCGTCTGGAAATCGATCTCACGCTCGTCACTCTGCTGGCCCTGGGGCAGCTCCGCGACATGCACGATCGCATCCATCCCGTGTACCAGCGACTCCGTCTCGCCCTCGTGGCCCAGAAAAACCTCAAAGCCGAGTGACCGGCGAAATGCGAATTCAGTCGACACCTCCTCGACGTCGGTCAACGTCACCTCCTGTTCCGCGACAGGACCGCCGCCAATGCCTGGGCAAGCTCCGTCCCTGCCGATGTAATCAGAACTTTCATGAATCATACTCCTGTAATCATGGGAACATCATATATAACCATTTGGATATACAGTCAAGGTTTTCGAACCGGTATTGAATTCGGAAACCCTCTAAGCCGGGCTAAAGGTATTGATAATACATTACCTGGGGCTGGGCAATGTTGAAACCCGCTTTCTCATATGCGCGGCGCGCAGGGGCGTGACCCTCGTCCAGACCCGTACCCACGCACGCAAAGCGGAGGCGCTCAGACCTGAAGCAGTCCAGGGCGTAGTGATACATCGCCGTACCGAGCCCCTTGCCCTGCGCTTCGGGCGCAACGGCATTGTTCGTAATTCTGCCCAGGGATTTCTTCCGATCGATCGAAAACGTCAGGAACGCAGCGACAATCCCCGTCTCCGTGCGCAACGACAACGCGGAACCACTCGGGATGCGCCTCCCAGTGGCGGCGGACCGCGGCCGTTTTCTCATCCTCCCAATTCGCGCACAGCACGGCGTGCATTTCTTCACCCATGATCTCGGTCGTACTGGCGTGGATCCTCTGCCATGCCTGCCGGGCGATCTTGCCCACACGCTCCATATCCTCCTGAGCCGCCCGTCGAATTCGAAACCCCGCGGTGAGTTCAGAAGCCGGGATGCTCATCCGTCCTCCCGGTATTTTCCGTAGAGCTCGGGTTCCTCGCGTAACTCATTGTCAGGAAATGCAAACGCATTTCAGGATCGAGCCATGGCATCTTCGGCGGGTTCCCTCCTGCGAATGGACATCAGCGACGGACGCGGGGCTGACGACGGTATTCCCGAAATACAAAGGCGTTGACATTCGTCCGGATGCCGATATCTTGAAGTCAAACGCCAAAACCAACCAGGCACGAAAGGAGCGCCCGGATGAAACTTGGAATCGTCACGTACCAGATCGCGAAAGACTGGGATGTACCCACGCTGATCGACATGTGCCAGACCACGGGGATCCAGGGCGTTGAACTGCGCACCACCCACGCCCACGGCGTGGAGATCGCGCTTTCATCCGCCGAACGGAGCGCTGTCAGACGCCGGTTCGAGGACGCGGGAGTCGACATCGTCGGCCTGGGAAGCGTCTACGAGTACCATGACGCGGATCCGGAGACCGTGCGCCGGAATATCGACGGGACCGTCGAATACGCGAGACTCGCCGCGGACCTGGGCTGCTCCGGCGTCAAGGTGCGTCCCAACGCGCTGCAGACGGACAAAGGCATTCCGGAAGAAGTGACCCTGGAACAGATCGGACACGCGTTGGGAGAATGCGGCGAAGCAACCGTGGACCTGGGCGTCCAGATTCGCGTTGAGGTACACGGCAGGGACACGTGCGAACCCCGGCGCATGCGCACGATCATCGACCATGCCGGCCATGACAACGTCTACATCTGCTGGAACTGCAACCCCCAGGACGTCGTTGACGGCTCGGTCAGGAGCGGCTTCGACATGTTGAAACACAAAATCGGGCTCGTGCACATCAACGAATTGCACAAGGCCGAATACCCCTGGCGGGAACTCTTCGGGCTGCTGAAAGCCGAAGGATACGACGGATATACCCTGGCCGAAATCCCCGACAGCCCGGAGCCGGAACGGCTCCTGCGTTACTACAAAGCGCTGTGGGAGGCCCTGGTTGCCTGATCCGGCGCCCCGCCTCGTACGAAGGAAATTCGTGCCGGCGCGCGTACCTGTCACGGCAGTCGGCGTGTCCTTTACAGGCCCGGTATCCGGAAGCTCCAGACTTCGGAACCGTGTGTGAAATACAGCCTGCCGTCGTCAATTACGATTCCCGCGCCCGCGCGCACCGGGAGCTTTCCCAGCGCCTTGTGTTCGAACGTGCCGGGTTCGATTCGTACGATCGCGTCTTGAAACAGTGCGTAGATCATATTGTCGGGTCCCGTCGCCATGATTCTGGGCGCCTGCTGGCCCGCCAGGTGGCCGTAGGGCAGCTTCGCCTCGAAGTGGACGATCTCGCGTGACCCGGGATCGAATACGAAGAATGCGGATCCGGCGGCCAGGCCGTAGATCAGACCGTCCGGACCCAGGAGCATGTCCGGAATCACCGTGGCGCCGGGCACAACCACGTCGCGAAACAGCACACGGCCTTCATCCGGATCCAGAATGTAGAGTTCCGCCTCCTTCGCGTGCGCCTCCCCGCCCGTGCCGGGACTGATCGTCGTCCCGCACACGAGTTTCCCGTCCGGCAGCGCCACAATCGATACCGTGCTGTGGGCGGGAATCAGGTCCTCGTGGGTCAACAGCGTATGGCTCCCGGACCCGGTATCCCAGATCAGCATCCCTCCGCCGGTCAATCCATAGCCCGGCGTTCCCGTCATGATCAACCGCCGCCCGTCCGGGTGCGCCAGCAACGCGTGCGGGCGGATAATCGTCGGGCTCGCGGATATCAAAACCCTGGGGTTGGGGTCCTTGGGCGCCCGATCGTCCCACGGCCGGGCAGGGTCGTATTCCCAGAGCCTGCCGCCGGAATACTCTCCGCAATAGATCTTTTCGCCCTGAACGGCGAGCGCGTTCAGGTGTCCGCTCAGGTCCCACAGGCCGCGGTCGATGATCGTATCCGCCTGCGCATCGTACGTATAGAACCTGAGCGGATGCCCGGTCGATCCGTGGATCCTGCCGTCCGGGCCCTCCGCGATCGACAGAATGTGGGATCCGGCCGATTCATAGTCGATTTCCAGACGCCTTACCGTTCCCGCCTCCCTGACTTCGACAAACTTCTCCGGAAGGTTGATCTCGTCGAGCGACCAGCCCTCCGGGAAATTGTCCAGGACCGCCTCCTGGCTGCCCTCCAGAATCGGCTGCTTTGCGGCGGGCGCGTCCACAAGCGTCACCGCCCTTTCGAGCAGTTCCCACCAGGGTCCTCGATTGTAGGGTCTCCCGTACACCTTGCCGTTCACCCCCCGGTAGACGGTCGATGCGCCGTGTCGACGGTCGGACTCGGGAATCAACGCGTTACGTTCGCCGGTTGTCGGATTGAATGACACGATCTGTCCGCGCGTGGAGCCGATACCCAGGTAGACCCACCCTGAGCTGTCCACCGCGATGGTTCTGGGGTACTGCGGCCATTTCTCACGGTTCATCGGACCGTGGTTTTTCAATTCCCCGCTGTCCGGAACGTAACTCAGCAGTTCGCAGTTTGGATACGCGGACGTCCAGACCACGCCATTATCGTCTTCCGTAAACGACATGGCGAAATTTCGCGGCGCGTCGGTCCAGAACGTGAAACGCCGTGACTCGGCGTCGAACTCCACGAATTTATCGAAATAGGAATAAAACCGGTTGCGCGTGGACAGCAGCACGGCAAAGGGCGTGGAGGCCATCCCGAACGGGGTCGGAATCTGCTCCACCTCACCCGTCTGTGCGTCGATCACGAGAATCGACCCGCAGCCGCGGTGGTCCATCGGCCACGCCAGGACGATCGGCCGCCCGTGGCCGTCAACCGTCGCCGCTACCCCTCGCGCACGACACACCGGAGCCGCCACGCCGTGGCGCGCGAAGCCGTTTCCGAAATCACGGGTCCCCGCGCTCGCCGATCGGCTGGTTGACAACAGGACGGCCGCGAGAAATGTAGTGAAAGTTACGAAGAGAAAGGGGCTCATATTTGTCTTCTGTAGGATTCACGACGGCGGGATCGCTACCGCAGAAGCCGCCTTTCGTTATTCGTTCTAATCGGACCGTTTCGACTTCGCCAGAGGCTCGCGGATGTCAATTGTGAACAGCGCGTTCCGGAAAGTCAAGCGGATGCACCGGTACTACGGCAGATCCCTTCGGCATGCGCGCCAATGCATGCTTATTCGGCTCCCGGCTTGCCGCTTCGCTAAAGGTCCATGAACCGGGTCAGTTCCACCTCGTCCCGGCCTTCTCCGCGGTAGGCGTACATATGGACCCTGCCGAGCCGGGGCCCCATGCGCGCGTAGAATCGGCAGGCAGCGTTTCCTCTACACGCCCGGTATCCGGAAGCTCCAGACTTCGGATCTGTGGGTATAATAGAGCCTGCCTTCGCGAATGACAATGCCCGCATTCGCATTCACCGGGGGTGTTCCCAGCGACGCGTGTTCGAACGAACCCGGTTCGATCCGAACGATCGCGTTGCGAAAGAGCACGTAGATCTCGTTGTCCGGCCCCGCCGCCATGATCCTGGGGGCCTGTTGGCCCGCCAGGTCGCCGTAAGGCAGCGTCGCCTCGAAGTGGACGATCTCGCGCGACCCGGGATCGAAAACGAAGAATGCGGATCCGGCGGCCAGGCCGTAGATCAATCCGTCGGGACCCAGGAGCATGTCCGGAATCACCGTGGCGCCGGGCACAACCACTTCGCGAAACAGCACACGGCCATCATCCGGATCCAGAATGTAGAGTTCCGCCTCCTTCGCGTGCGTCTCACCTCCCGTTCCGGGACTTATCGTCGTCCCGCACACGATCTTCCCGTCCGGCAGCGCCACAATCGAAACCGTGCTGTGGGCGGGAATCAGCTCCTCGTGGGTCAACAGCGTATGGCTCCCGGACCCGGTATCCCAGATCAGCATCCCCCCGCCCGTCAAGCCATAGCCCGGCGTTCCCGTCATGATCAACCGCCGCCCGTCCGGGTGCGCCAGCAGCGCGTGCGGGCGGATAATCGTGGGATTCACGGATATCAAAACCCTGGGGTTCGGGTCCTCGGGCGCCCGATCGTCCCAGGGCCGCGCGGGGTCGTATTCCCAGAGCCTGCCGTCCGCGTACTCCGCGCAGTAGATCTTTTCGCCCTGAACGGCGAGCGCGTTCAGGTGTCCGATCAGGTCCAACAGCCCGTGGTGGGTGAACGCATCCGCCTCCGGATCGTACGTATAGAACCTCAGGGGATGCCCGGTCGAACCGTGGATTCTGCCGTCCGGACCCTCCGCGATCGACAGGATGGGGGACCCGGCCGATTCATAGTCGATTTCCAGACGTCTTACCGTTCCCGCCTCGTTGATCTCGACGAACTTCTCCGGAAGGTTGATCTCGTCGAGCGACCAGCCATCCGGGAAATTGTCCAGGACCGCTTCCTGGATGCCGGCCAGGATCGGCCGCTCGGCGGCGGGCGCGTCCACGGGCGTCACCGCGCCTTCGAGCATCGCCCACCACGCACCGGTGTCGAACGTCCTCCCGTACACCTTGCCGTCCACGCCCCTGTAGACGGTCGATGAGCCGTGCCGGCGGTCGGACTCGGGAATCAATGCGGCACGTTCGCCTGTTGCCGGATTGAACGAAACGATCTGCCCGCGCGTGGAACCGATGCCCGCGTAGACCCACCCGGAACTGTCCACCGCGATCGTCCTCGGGTACTGCGGCCAACTCTCATGGTTCAGCGGGCCGTGGTTCTCCAGTTTTCTACTGTCGGGATCGAAGCTCAGCAATTCGCAGTTGGGATACGCGGACGTCCAGACCGTGCCGTTATCGTCTTCTGTAAACGACATGGCGAATCTCGGCGGCGCGTCGGACCAGAACGTGAAGCGGCGTGATTCGGCGTCGAACTCCACGAACTTGTCGAAATAAGAATAGAACCGGTTCCGGGAGGACAGCAGCACGGCAAAGGGCGTGGAGGCCATCCCGAACGGAGTCGGAATCTGCTCCACCTCACCCGACCGGGCGTCGATCACGAGAATCGACCCGCAACCCCGATGGTCCATTGGCCACGCCAGAACGATCGGCCGCCCGTCGCCGTCAACCGTTGCCGCTACCCCTCGCGCGCGACACACCGGAGCCGCCACGCCGTGGCGCGCGAACCCGTCACCGAAATCACGGGTCCCCGCGCTTGCCGCGCGCCTGAAGATCAACAGAAGTGCCGCGAGGACTGTCGCAAATGCCACGAAGAGAAGAAGGCTCATGTTTAATTTTCCGTTGGATTGACGATGGCGGGGTTGTTCTCGTCCAAGCTGTCCTTGGTTATTCCTCCTCGCCAGGCTGTTTCGACTTCGCGTCGGACTTGCGGATGCCAATATGACCAGCGCGTTCCGGAAAGTCAAGGCGATGTACGGACCCCTCGCGGCTCCTTCGGAGAAACGCGTCAATAGTAAAGAGGCGCCCATCAACGCATACACCAGATACATCCAGTTTCCGCACGGGAGGATTCCTTCGATAAACGAGAAAAAAAGGCCGGATCGACATAATAACGGGCAATCCGGCCGTACTTCCAGTATCGAAGGACTTCCACAAACATCAACGCGCCGAACAGAATCCTGAAGACTGCAACCGGGGCGCCGTCAACCTGCCGGGTCAATACGCCTTTCCGGCTCATTCCACGTAGACCACGATAAGGCCGGTCGCGCGTCTTCACCACTGCTCATCGCAATAGACTCGCATATTGGTGAATTTTCATCCGTCGAAGTGTGGAACGCGGCGAATGGCCCGTCCCCTTCTCGGGATGCAGTCCGGATCAAATTTCACGCGGGTCAGGACACTCAAGAGACGGACGGCGTAAGAAACGCTATCCGGAACTCGCAATCAAGATAATCGCGCTAATCACGGAAATGCCGGCTAAGGTTTGTTGAACGAAGCCGCGAATATCAAAAAGTCCTGGAAGTCGACGGTACCGTCACCATTAAGGTCGAACCGGGCATCGTCGGTACCGAAGGCGCGTGCGAAACTTATAAAGTCGCTGAAATCGACCGCGCCGTCTCCATTGAAGTCCGACCGATTACCCGTTGCTGTAGAAGTACCGGTGGCACCTTGTTGTGCGTCATTGTTTTCGTCGCCCTCGTCATTCTCGTCGCCCTCATCGCCCTCGTCATCCTCGTCACCCTCGTCGTCCTCGTCTCCCTCATCGCTCTCGTCGCCTTCGTCCCCCTCATCATTCTCGTCGCCCTCGTCCCCCTCATCACCCTCATCGCCGTCGCCCTCGTCACCCTCGTCGCCCTCATCACCCTCATCGTCTTCATCACCCTCATCGTCCTCGTCACCCTCATCCCCTTCGTCGTTCTCATCTCCCTCATCGTCCTCGTCAACCTCATCCCCTTCGTCGTTCTCGTCACCCTCGTCGTTCTCATCGTCTTCATCGCCCTCGTCGCCCTCGTCGCCCTCATCATCATCGTCGTCGTCATCATCATCGTCGTCATCGTCGTCATCGTCGTCATCATCATCGTCGTCATCGTCGTCATCGTCGTCATCATCATCGTCGTCATCGTCGTCATCGTCGTCATCATCATCGTCGTCGTCACTGGAAGCACCGACGCCGGAGCCAGTATGTGTGTCGATGCTCCTTTCGCTCCTGAGGAAGGGCGAGATCTGGTCACCCAACGGTGTGTCTTTCTCACCCTGACCGTAAACAGATGAAGGCCGATCCAAACCCACCAGGATCACGATGCACAGAACCGCGATAAATCGTCTCAGGTGTCTCATTTCAATCTCTTTTACTGTCCTGTAAATGCAGACTACAGAGTAACTACCTGCGCTTTTTCTGAGACAGGTTGAAGCTCACGATGATCCGATCGGCGTCCTTACCCCTGGCTCTGGATCGATTCGGCGCCACGCTATGGTACAGCCAACTCGGGAAGATCAGCATTCTACCGGCCACGGGTTTGTATCGGACTTTCGTCCAGCAGATTCGTGGACGCCTGGTGTCGGGGATGTATTTGACGGGACTCATCAGGTTCTGGGTGCGCGGGTCGATGAACTCGATTCGACCCGAATTCCTGGGCGCCTGGACGTAGTAGACGCCGCTCCAGGTGCAGCCGGGATGGATATGAGCACGGTTCACGCCACCCGGTGGATTGATGATCGACCACATGGTGCCGATGTTCAGATGATAGGACCTGTGATATCCGAGCTCGCGGCACATCATGTCCGAGGCCGCATCGACGTATTGAACCAACTCCGAAAACGTAACCTCCTTGTGCAGATTGACGTGGCTGTGCCAACTCCCCAACTCCGGGAAGTTCGACTTGGGCACCCCTGCTTTGTCGCGTTCTCGTTCGGCGTAGATCGCCTCGATCAGGTCGCCGTTCAGAGTCTCGCTTTCCGGAACTTCCAAAGAAAAAATGAGCGTCGGGAAATAGGGTTGCACCTTGAGCGCGTCTTCGGACAGACGAACTGCCGGGCCGCATTCCGAGGCTCCACGTTTCGGAGTGTCGCGCGTCATTTTATTTTCTCATCGTCACGTTGAGGAACCTTGCAGTAATCCTCGTGCATTGTAGTCATTTAAATATATCGAAGTCGCAGCGCTAATTCAATGACCATCCTGGCGCCGGCGTCGCCGCGATACATTGGAAGAGCCGGGTGGGAGCGGAGACTTCGATCGGGTCGCGGGCTATCTGATTCTGGTCGGGAACTGACACTTCTCTACAGATCCTTGTACCATGTCAGTTCCACCTCGTCCAGGCCTTCTCCGTGGTAGGCGTACATATGAACCTTGCCCAGCCGGGCCCCCATGCGCGCATAGAAGCGGCAGGCGGCGACGTTGGTGTTCTGGGTTTCTATCTTCAACTGATTGCAACCACGATTCCTCGCACAGGTCTCGGCGTGTTGAAACAGCGACTTGCCGACGCCCCGTCCCCGGTCGTCCGGGCGGACGCGAATGTCCCACAGGCCGGCGAGGTCTTCCCGCCCTTCGCAATAGTTCATGTCGTCGACGTGAAAGGCGACGATCGCGCCGCCGATGCGCTCTCGCTCCCGGAACGCGCCCAGGAAGATCCAGTTCGACAAATCCCACGATCTGCGCGCCAGTCGTTCGGGGCCATCGGGTTCGTCATAGTCCTTGATATAGGGCGGCTTCACGGCTTCCTCGATCAGCCGGATTCCCCCCAGGCCACAGGACACCCGTTCAACCCGGAATCGGCTGCTCACTTCGAAGGCGATGGGCACGCTACCGTATTCGGGAAGAACGTCGGAGGTTTCCTCAACGATGCGGAAATCCACTGCCATTTCGATCTCCTGACGTACTATTCGGTCGTGCAGGGCGGGCTCAACCCGATACCTTGACAAGCGGCTCGATGGCGCTGACGTCTGTCCTGGAACGGGCGACGTCAAGGTCGTACATCCGCTGCAGATTGAGCCAGAAGTCGGGGGTCATGCCCAGGGCCTTGCCGATTCGCAGCGCTGTATCCGCCGTAATGGACCTGCGGCAATGGACAATATCGTGGATGCGTACTTGCGGCACGCCTATCGTCTTGGCCAGGCGGTATTGTGTAATGCCGAGCTCCTCGACGATCTCCGCCAGATGTTCTCCCGGGTGTATCGGTTCAGGGGTTGTCATAAGCAACCTCCTCAGTGGTAGTCGGTGACTTCGATTTCCATGGCGCCCCGGTCCGTCCAGACAAAACACACGCGCCACTGGTCATTGATGCGGATGCTGAACTGGCCCTTGCGGTCGCCTTTCAGGGCTTCGAGTCGGTGGGAAGGAGGTACCGAAAGGTCGGTGAGCGCCGCTGCCGCCATCACTCTTTGCAATCTCACACGCGCACGTCGCTGAATGTCGGCCGGCAATCGCCGGATCCGTTGCCCGGCGAAGAGGCGCTGGGAGTCGTCATTTCTAAACCGATTCATAAATTCATATAATAACGAAATACATTACTAATGTCAAGCATGAGTATTTTGTCCCGAAGGAGGGGGCAGGCACACATTAAATGATCCAAATCCGTCCCAGTCTGCAAGGCAATCTTCATGCAAAGTACCTGTACTCTCTGCGAATTGCATTGAACGACCTCAATCGCGCATAACCTGTTAATTTCATTGCATCTTGTGAGTTCTTTGTCTATTTTCGATCTCTCGCGTTCACACAATGAACCAAGGTATCGCCACAATGACCCGAAAAACCGCAGCCGGGCTGATTCTGGCCATTCTTCTACCGCTGCTCGTCATCCTGTATCCGGGAGACCTGGACACGGTGCCGCGTCTGGCGCTGGCGCTGTCTCTTGCAACGATCGTTCTATGGACCTTCGAACCGGTCCCCCTGGAATACAGTTCGCTGCTGCTGATCGTCCTCTTTCCCGTCCTGGGCGTACTCCCGTTCGAGACCGCCTTCGGACCCTTCGCGAGCAAGACCGTCTGGCTCATCTTCGCCGGCATGGCCCTCAGCCTGGGCATTACCGAAACCCCGTTGGGCACACGGCTCTCGCGCCTCGTCCTGGGGCGCATCGGGAGCCTGAACGGGCTGATCCTCGCGCTCCACGTCCTGGGCATGCTCTCCGCGCTTCTCATCCCCTCGGGGGTCGTGCGAATCCTGATCCTGATGCCTCTCATCGTCACCCTGCTGCGGACGCTTGGAGAACCGCCCGGTTCACGGGTGAGCGCGGCGCTGATCCTCTCCCTGGCCTGTTCCACATACTACGGCGGCACCGGCGTCCTTACGGCTTCCGTGCCCAGCCTGGTGGTCTTCGGTGTCCTGGAATCCCGGGACATCATCGTCTACTGGGGTCAGTGGACGCTGTATCTCTTTCCCGTATTCTCCCTGTGCCGGGTTGCGTGCTGTTACGCGCTGATCCGGCTGTTGTTGCCGGTGCGAGGGGATTACCGCATCGGGACGAGACTCGACGTCGATGAGGAAGTCCCCGACCGCGTAACGGCTGCAGAGAAGAAAACCCTGTGCATCCTGTTTGCGGGCATATTGCTCTGGGCGACAGACGCGCTGCACGGCATCCATCCGGCCTACGTGGGCCTGGGGCTTGTTCTGGCCTGTTATCTACCCGGATTGGGACCCCTGCATCCCGACCTGCTGAAAAAGATCAACTTTCCGCTGCTCATCTACATCGCCGCCGCGTTTTCCGTGGGTCACGCGCTCGAGACCACCGGTTTCAGCCCCCTGCTCGCCAGCCAATTTACCGAATGGCTGAGCCGTTTTGACGGCAGCCTGGTTACACAGCTTGGTGCGCTCTCGGCCTTCATTCTGCCCTTCAATTTTCTGGCGGACACGGCTGCGGTTGCCGCCATCCTCACGCCCGTCCTCCTGGAGGTCGCCGCACAGACCGGCCTGGCGCCGCTTCCCGCCGCCCTCTGTATGGCCATTGTCGCAAGTTGCGGGTTCTTTCCGTACCAGGCGGCGCCGTTCATATTGGCGTACAGCTTCCGCTACGTGCATATGGGGCAATTCATCCGGCTCATGGTTCTGCTGGCGCTGATCTCGCTCCTGTTTCTTATTCCCCTCAACTTCCTTTACTGGCGGCTTATCGGGTTGATCTGATAATCCGCCGAATTCGCATTACCGCTTGACAAGCCCCGGATGTACGGGTACCATCGTCGTTCCTTCCATAATCAGAACGACTCCCAATGGAGACCCCGATGGATGCAATGCGAATCAATGGAGATACGGCGTTGGCCTGGGGCGCGATCGAGGCCGGTGTCAGCTGCGTTACCGGATATCCCGGTTCGCCGGGCACCGGCACGTTTACGGCGCTGTCCGACACCGCGGACGAATACGGCCACGATGCCGAGTGGTGTCTGAACGAACGCATCGCCCTGGACGTCGCCGCGGGCGTCTCCCAGGGCGGCCGCCGCGTACTCGTGTGCTTGAAGAGCGTGGGTATGAACGTGGCGCTGGATACGCTGATGGTCCTGAATATGACCGGCGTTCACGCGGGGCTGGTGATCCTCATGGGCGACGATCCGGGAGCGTGGGGGTCGCAGAATGAACAGGACGGCCGGTTTTTCGCCCCCCTTGCGGAAATCCCCATGCTCGAGCCCGCGACGCCGGCGGAAGGACGGCGAATGATGCGTTGGGCTTTCGAATTCTCCGAGTCGTTCCGTACGGTTGTGATCCTCCGCATCACCCGGAGCTTCAGCGTCTGCGAAGCCGACCTGTACCCTGTCCGGAGACCCGCGTCCCGGCAGGCGCTGGAACCGGACAGAGAGCCGATGCGCTGGATTTCGTCCCTCTCAAACTGCATACCCAACCACCGACGGCTCCATCGTAATCTCAAGGACATCTCTCACTCGTTCGAGGATATTCCCTTCAACCGGATCGACGGCGCCGGAGAACTGGGCGTCATCGCGTCGGGATTCGTCCACAATAAACTTCAGGACGCGCTTGAAGGCGCGGATATCTCGGGGCTCAGATTCCTGAAACTCGCATCCATTTATCCCCTTCCGGGCGGCCTGATCGCGGATTTCCTGAAAAGATGCAGGAAGGTGCTGGTTTTGGAGGAAGTAGACCCGTATCTGGAAGACGGCGTCAAGACCATCGGGTACGACGCGGGCGTCACGCCGCCGGTCATCGGCAAACGCAGCGGTCATGTCCCCGGAGAAGGCGAACTCTTCCGCTGGCAGATGCAGCAGGCGCTGAAGGCTTGTCTGCCTGACCTGAGCCCGAAGCGCGTCTTCACGGAAGCGGGCTGGCAGGAGGAAAAGCCATACCGAAAGTCGCATTGCGCCGGCTGCCCCTACAATGAAATCCTTGCCGCGCTGCGTGAAGAAGCGGCGGCGCTGGGCCAGAACCCGTTCCTTACCGCCGATCCCGGCTGCGTCGTTATCGCCGCCCGATATCTCGACACCAAACTGTGTATGGGCTCCGCCGTCGGCGCGGCGCTGGGACTCCAGAAGGCCGGTATTGAGGAGCGCGCCGTGGCCATTACAGGCGACTCGGCTTTCTATCACAGCAGCGTCAACGCGCTGATCCACGCCGGATCCACCGGCGCCAACCTGTTGCTTGTGGTACTCGACAACGCCGGTTCACTCACGACAGGGGGCCAGCCCACCCCGGATCGAGGCGTCCCGGTCAACGGAAAAACCGGACCCGTGGTTGCCATCAACAACCTGGCGGCGGCCTGCGGCGTCGACCAGGTCTGGACGGTTGAGGAAGCGGACCCGGAGGCCCGAATGCGCAGTGTCTTCAGGGAAGCCCTTCAAAACGAAGGGCTCGGCCTGGTGACAATTCGAAGACGTTGTGAGCCTGTGGACTGAACGGCGCAACAAAAAAACAGGGTCGCGGGGGACATTGACGCATCCCGCCGGGACCCTTTGGAGCAGAGCGTATCTCCGCGTATCAATTGCGGACGCGGGGCAGCCGGTGAACTCCTCTCCAATACCACACATGTCCAAAATCGTCTTTTCCAACCGATATCACGACATGACCCACCAGTAACCGGAGCGAGGGCATCCTGCCCTCGAACTTCGCGTCACCTATCCCTATTCGCGTCGAGGTCCTGACGCGTCCATTCAATCCGACACCGGTTCGCGCAAAACACCGTGTGCGACGAGTTATCCGACGTCGAGGGCAGGATGCCCTCGCTCCCGGGAACGCCAACCACACCGGCCCCAAATCGGTTCCTGTCTTGGACAACCGTGGCCAAAAGAAGGGAACCTGCATTGGCATTTCGAATCGACTTTGAAGAAAAACAGGTGTTTACGCATCCAAAATCGTCTTTTTCAACCTATCCTAAACAGCAGTGCTCCAATACATAAAACGTCCAGAAGCGGTCTTCGGAATGCGTGAAATACGTCCCGCTGTCCCGGTTTTATCGGAATTCAAGCGACTTCACTATTGATTGGTACTCGTCGACGGGAAAGGCGGCGGACGTCCCGTTGCCCATCATCAGATAGGCTTTTCGCCCGTCCAGGACGACCGTAACGAGAAACCGGTCGCCCCGCCGACGCAGAAACACCGTCCGGAAAATCCACTCGATGCCTTCGCGCCCGGAAATCTGAAACGTGCGCTTCTCCTGCGCCGTGTATCCCAGAAAGGTGGCCTTGAACTCCTCCTCGAGTTCGGCCGTAACGGTCTGAAGCGTCGCTCTTTCCGAAAGTGCGCGAGGCCTTAAGGTCAGTACGGCCACGAATCCCGAGATCGGCTCGCGGTTCATAACCACTTCAACCCTGGGCAATCCATTCGGCTCCCGGGTCTGGAAGGACGTCTGGGCCGTCCATCCCCACACGTCCGGGACTGTAATCCGGAATCCCCATTCATCGTTGGAATACACCCGGTCGCCATCGGCGGCGTCGGTTGGATTATTGGCGGTGTCCTCCGGTATCGGGCCGCAACTCAGCGTCGCGAAGAGAAATACGAGGCAGAACCGGAAACTGTAATGTCGTCTGGTCATCGGGCCCGCCTTTCTTAGAAGCTGTTTTAAAATTACCGGTGAGTTCCCGAGCGCGAGCGAAAAAGTGACGGTCAAGGCGGGAAAATCCGCCCATATACTAATGTATCGTGGCTGCGCGCCCCTCGCCACTCTTGGGTGGATTTGCCCAACGCCGACCGGCACTTTTGCAGCCGTGCGAAGACCGCTGGGAATTTTAAAACAGCTTCTTATTACTGAACTCACAGTCCCGTCACCGCTTGCGGAAAGCACCGGGCGACGATCATTGCACTATGCCCAGTCGTCTCCATCGAATCTTGACGAACGGATTCCATAGCGGCGCTCCGGAATTCCACGAAAAGTAGATCAGCAGCGGGTGCGCTTTCACCCTGTCGAGCGACACCGGGCCCCAGAACCGGCTGTCGTCGCTGTTGTCCCGATTGTCGCCCATCACGAATACATGACCCGGAGGCACCATATAGGGGCCGTAGTTGTCGCGCGGGCTATACCGTCTTGTCTGCGTCCGCCGGTCCATGAACTTCACGCCCGCGGGATTCACGAATGGCTTGCCGTTGACATAGACAACCTTGTTCCTGATCTCGATCGTTTGACCTTCCACCGCGATACAACGCTTGATGAAGTCCCGGGACGGATCCTGCGGGTATTCAAAAATCACCAGATCGCCGGGTTGCGGAGAACGAAAACCCGGCAATCGAAAGGAAGGCAGCTTGTAGTTCAGAACCGGGAGACGATCGGGAATCTGCGTACCGAACGTCAACTTGTCGCCCAGAACGTAGTCGCCCTCCATCAACGTGTTTTCCATGGAACCCGACGGAATGTGATAGGCCTGCACCAGCGTTGCCCTGATCAATACAGCCAGAAAGACAGCAAAGAAGATCGACTTCAGATAATCTACCAGTATCCGTCCGGTACGCGGCCGCCGGTGACGCTGTGACTTCATAGGTTAACCTCCATTACGTCCATTAGAAGCTGTTTCATGTACTCATGATTACACGCGGAACCGGGCCGCCGGTTCCCGCCCGGCGGCGCCAGTACCTGAGAGACAGGGCGCTTCCGGCCGTCCGCTGACGGCGGAACGGTTGGCTGCGAGGGTCGCGTCGAGTGAACGGACGCCGTCCTCATAGTCCGACAGAACGGCCGACCCGTCGCCCTTGCGGATGGCATCCATAAAAACCTCGTCGATATCTCCGGCGTCAGGATGAACGGGTCCCGGGTCTGCGGCGGATTCAGGATAGACCACCAGGCCTTCCGCACCGAATTCCGCTCGCAGGTCTTTCATCACGAACGACATGAGTCCCGTCCCCCCGCCGTTTCGAAACGTGCAGGTGGAGGTCAATGAGCCGATTGCCCCCGTCTCGAATTTCAGATTGATCGAGTGTACGTCCGGTATATCCAGGCCTTCCTCGTCATCCAGCGTACGCAACGCGTAATAGGCGTGCACTTCCGCCACCTCGCCCACAAGATAGCGAAGCAGATCCACCTGGTGCGTGGTCTGTTCGACGATCTGGCCGCCCGACTGCGCCATCACGCGCCACCACGGGGTTCCGGGCAGCCCGCCCCATCTGTGGACCGCGGCCATCCCGATCTTTCGACCCTCCAGGAACGCCTTCGCCTGCTGTACGATTCCGGAATAGCGCAACTGGTATCCCACGCAGGTCAATACGCCCGCCTCCCGCACGGCTTCCAGGATTTCGAGGGCCTTCTCCATTGTCGGCGCCACGGGCTTTTCCACGAACAGATGCACACCCTTCCGCACCGCCAGAATCTCGGCGTCGGTATGCGCAAACGTGGGTACGCAGACATACAGGACGGACAGCGGCTCACGATCCAGCATCTTCCGATGGTCCGTATACGCCCTCGCGCCGGTTTCACCCGCCACCTGCTCGGCGGTTTCCCGCCGCACGTCGCAGATCGCGATGATGTCCACGTCCTCAATCGCCTGTAACACCCGCATGTGGGATCTCGCACGACCCCCGGCGCCGATAAACCCGATCTGAATTGCCAAAACACCCCCTCAGGATATGGTGAAGCCAAGTGCCAGATTCATAATTAGCCGGGCGCGGCCGGCGCTGTCAAGAGAAATCAACAAATGAAAAAAGTTCACGCGCGTGCTTTTGTCTTTGAATTATCCCCGCCCGGCGCTTAACTTACCCGTCCCACTCACACGTCAATCCCTGGATGATGAGGACAGTTGCCATGCGAGTCGAGGAACTTGATACGCCCGCGCTGACCATAGATCTGGATATATTATCCAGAAATATCCACGATCTGGCCGAATCCTGCCGCAGGCACGAAATCGCGCTTCGGGTCCATACCAAGACCCACAAGATCCCCGAAATCGCCCACCTTCAGCTTGAGGCCGGCGCCGCAGGTATCGTCTGCCAGAAGCTCGGAGAAGCGGAGGCGATGGCCGATGCGGGGATTGCCGACATCCTCATTCCGTACAACATCGTTGGCGCGAGGAAAGTAGAACGCCTTGTCCGTCTCCGGAAGAGGGCAACAATATCCGTAGCCCTGGATTCGGAAACAACGGCCCGCGGCATTTCAGAAAAGGCGGGAAATCCGGACATCCCGGTATTGATCGAACTGGATACCGGCGGCAATCGATGCGGCGTCCAGTCTCCCGAGGCAGCCCTGGAACTCGCCCGTAAAGTCGTCCGGATGCCCGGCCTCCATTTCAGGGGTATCATGACCTATCCCAGCCGTCCGCAGGCGGAACCCTTTCTTACACGGACACGAGCGCTGCTGGAAGACGCCGGCATCCCGGCGCCCGTCGTCAGCGGGGGCGGGACGGGAAGCGAAGCCGTTTCCAAACAGATTGGCTGCACCGAAACCCGCATCGGCTCCTACGTTTTCGAGGGGATGCGCCGCATCAATCACACGGACAACCCTCCGAACCCCGTCACCTGCGCGGAGCGCATGATCGTAACCGTCGTCAGCACCCCCACCCCCGAACGTATTATTGTGGATGGCGGCCAGAAGACCTTCGCGAGCTACCCCCCCATCCCGTACGGTTACATCGTGGAACACCCCGATGCCAGAATATACGGCATGTCAGTGGAACACGGCCATATTGACGTCAGCGCCTGCGAACATGCGTTCCAGGTAGGGGAACGCCTTTCGATCATTCCCCAGCACCAGGGCATGACGACCAATCTGCACGATACCGCCTACGCGGTGAGGAACGGCGTTGTGGAAGCCGTGTGGGCCGTTGCCGGCCGGGGCCGGGTGCAATAGACCGCCACTTTTTCGCTCGCGCTCGGGAACTCACCGGCTATTTAAAAACAACTTCTCAGCCGGTAAACTCCGGAGTTCGACGATCCGAGAGGAGATGCGCAATGCGCCAGGTACAATGGGAACGCATGTTTCCCGATCAGCTGGAAGCCGCATGGGAGGATTGCCCGCTTGTCTACTTCACATACGGCCTTTGCGAACCTCACGGGCCCCACGACGCGGTGGGCCTGGATGGATTAAAAGCCCACGGCATCGCCTGCGAGGCCGCGCGTGCGCACGGCGGCATCGTTGCCCCGCCGGACTTCTGGCACATACACGAACTGGGCGGGTATGCGCTGTGGCTCGAGCGAACGGTGGGGCAGGTCGAACGTTCCTGGATGACCTGCATGCCGCCCTGGCAGCATTTCAAGAACATCTGCTACCACATCCGGATGGCCGATCACCTCAGATTCCACGCCGCCATCTTTATTACGGGTCATTATGGCCCCAACTGGAAGGACCTCAAAACGCTGATCGACCTGGTGCAACCCCACGTGGGCACCAGGCTCTACGGCCTTCCGGACCACGAAGCCAACCAGCCCGGCTTCGATAAAGACGGGAAAAGCGGCGGCGACCACGCCGGCAAGGTCGAGACGTCGCTGCTCTGGGCGCTTCATCCTGACTGCGTGGACATGTCCCGGCTGCCTCGCGAAGACGCCCCAGGACCTCATTTTGCAATGGGGCCAACGGTCCGGAAATCAGATCGCCGCGTTGGCGAGCGCATGGTGGCGGACGAAGTCCGCTGGCTGGGCGAAAAAGCCCGGGAACTGCTCGACGAATACGAAAGCGGGAAGCCGGATCACAAGCTGCGAACCTATGAAGACGTGGAGGTCCTCTGGGAGACCGTGGTTGGTCCGGCGTTCGCGGAATTCGAAACCATGCAGAACAGCTGGTCGGCGGAAACCCTGCCCGAAACCTCCGTCTGGCATCCCAACTGGCGCGTACCCAAACGGGGATAGGCGCACCGACGTCGCGTCCCGTTGGGCCGAAGCCGAAGAAGGACGTAACGCGTAAGTCGTATCGGACGCCGGCCTCCCCTGGTTATGTCCGCTCCAGCAGTTCGATCTCGTATCCGTCCGGGTCGTCCACAAAGGCCATCTTTCGTCCCGCGGGAAACGTCTCACGCCAATCGCCGGGCCAGATTTCGATGCCCTTGGTCTCGAGACCGTCACAAAACGCAATGAGGTCCGGCACGCCGATTGCAAGATGCATCAGATCTTCCGGCACGTTCAGCTCGTAGTCGTCCGACCAGGTCAGTTCGAGCGTATGGGCGTTGCCCGGCAGTTCCAGGTGCATGATCTGGTTTCCCGCCGGCGACTTTTCCGACCGGCTCTTCACCACGAAACCGAAATGGTCGCAATAAAACGCCGCCGACCTGTCCAGGTCGCTTACCCGAATCCTGGTGTGAAGGAATACCGCCACCTCAGGCTCCTTTCTTCGAAATCGATGTCGGCCGGACCAGCCGTGCAACCGTCCAACAAAAAAAGACAGCCAGTAGCTGCCCCTGTAACCGCTCCTTCCGTCCCGTCCGTCAATCAGCCCGTTGAAAAGGCCCATCGGGGCTGCGGCCGGCCCTTGCGGTCGAAAACCTGCGTTGCTCGGCCTCGCCTGCAGAGCGACTTTAACAACGGACTGCTACGCCGTAGCCGGCGAAACCGTTTCGTTTTCGTCCTTACGGACAGGCGTCCCTTTCGGTTCCGTTTCGACGCCCAGCGCCTCGCGTACCTGCTTTATCGCCTGAAGGTAATAGTTCCGGACCGTACTCTTGGAGACGGAGAGCAGCATCGCGATTTCCGCCATGGACTTGCCCTGCGAGCGAAGGAGCAGTACCTCGTACTTGCGGCCGGTCAGCGTGGGCTCGATCACGTTCTTGACGGCATCCAGTTTTTCAACGTCCAGATCCATGTTCGCATAGGGATCGGGATCGAGCGAATGCCGGAGGATGAATGACAGCGGCACCGTCTCCGTTCGGGGATGACACCGCTCCAGCACCGTGTTGTATCGGGGTCCTCGCATACCGGAAAATGACTCCTCGTTCGACCGATGACCTCGCCACTGCCGCGGGCGCACTTTCATACGTGGACAATTTAGCCTGTTCTTTTCCCTCAGGCAAGCGAAAACTCGCACTTCGGGTCAGTCCAGAGGTTGCCGCGCCAAGCCCAACCGGTCGGCGGCCCGCAACACGCGTTCATTCAGCCGGTCCGCGTGCAACAGTGTTTCCCGGTCCGGCGTCAATGCGAGGCTGCGCACCGTTGAATGTCTGATAATTCCCCTGGCGGCCAACAGCCGCTTCTCCACCGTCAGATAGAGCTCCATATCCTGAAGGGAGAAGACGATCTGCGCCAGGACCCCATCGAACACGTCCAGTGCGCCGTCCACGTCACCGGCCGACCCCAGTTCCCAGATCCGATTCATCACGTCGGCGTGCCCGAGCCCCGGCATCACGCCCGCAACGCCCCACTCGAACAGGTCAGGCATATACATGCCGCCCCAACCCTCCAGCACGGCGACCTGGTCGCTCGTTTCCTCCCGAATGCCGCGAAGCTTGCGACCCAGAAGCGGTTCCTCCAGCTTGATATACCTGAAATTGTCGCAGGATTCGCGAAGCCGGCGGCAGTAGGCGCCATCGACGGTGGGCCCGCCCGGATTGAAATCCTGTATCAGGATCGGGACCTGCACCGCGTCACAGATCGTCCGGCAATAGGCCAGCAGGTCCGCATCCGTCGTGCCGAACTGTCTCGGAATCGCGAAACTGATCACGTCGGCGCCGGCATCCGCGTTTGCCCGCGCGAAATTCGCCGCCTGCCGGGCCGAAGGGTGGTTCGACTGGCCGACCACCGGAATCCTCCCGGCGGCGGACGCCACCGCGGTACGAACGACAGCAAGACGCTCGCGTCCCGATTGCTTGTAAAACTCGCTCGCGTAGGCAGGCAGACAGACCGCGCCGATGCCGAACGCCACCGCCGCCTCCACCTGCCGTCCGATATCTTCAAATACGATTTCTTCCCGTTCGTCGAATGGCGTTACCAGCACCGCCACCACCCCCCGGATTTCTTCTGAGGACATGTCGAACCTCCACGAACCCTGTCATTGAGCGATCGCATCTATCGGCAGATGCCGCCCGGTGGCCGGACAGTCTGCGGCGAAAGCAACAACGAAGGCCCGGTAACAACGCCGCGCTCAGGACACCGATCGTGAGAAATCACGCCCCCGGCGCACGCCGCCGCCGGTTGACTCCAACGCGTTGATATGTTAAATTGAAGGGCCTGATGGTATTCGCCAAGAGACGGCCCCGAATCGTGGGCCGATATAATCCGATGGAGGTCTCCGTGGCGCTGCTGACGGCTGAATCCGAGTCCCACCCCGCCATCGAAGCCATTTTCGAATCCGAGTCGACTTTTCCCGAACTTCAGAACCTGCTCCGGGCTGCGATCGACGTCCGTCCGAACCAGAATCTGAGCCTCATTGCCAAAGCATACCACTTTGCCGAACTGGCGCATCGAAACCAGCAACGCAAATCGGGCGATCCCGCCATATCCCACGCAATGGCCGTGTGCCGCATCCTGATCGACCTCGGTCTGGACGCTCCCACCGTTGCGGCCGGCCTGCTGCACGACGTCGTCAACGAGACCCGCGTTCCGCTCTCTCAGATCGAGTCCCATTTCGGGCCCGAAATCGCCGGCCTCGTGGATGGCGTTTCCCGCATCAAGGACTTTTCCTTTCAGAGCCCCGAATCGGAACAGGCCGAGAATTTCCGCAAGATGCTGCTGTCGATGGCCAGAGACATTCGCGTGGTTCTCGTCAAACTGGCGGACCGCCTGCACAACATGCGCACCCTCAAATACATGCGGCCCTCAAGCCAGGAACGCATGGTCTACGAGAGTCGCGATATCTACGCGCCCCTTGCCCACCGGCTTGGCATGTCCCGAATGCGCGCGGAACTCGAAGACCTCAGCCTCAAGTGGCTGGAACCGAAAGCGTACCGGTACATCCAGGAGAAGATCAACCTGACGCGCGAGGAGCGGGAGTCCTGCATCGAAGCCGTGCAGAAACCGCTTGCGGAGGCGCTCGAAAAAGCAGGAATCCAGGCCGAAATGACGGGCCGTTCGAAGAATTTCAGCAGCATTTACAAAAAGATGAACGTGCGTGGCAAGACGTTCGACGAAATCTACGATCTTCTCGCGCTCCGCATCCTGGTTGAAACCGTACCGGAATGCTACAATGTTCTGGGCCTGGTCCACACCATGTATCCTCCGGTCATCGCCCGCTTCAAAGATTTCATCGCCACGCCCAAGAGCAACATGTACCAGTCGCTTCACACCACGATTGTGGGACCGAGCGGCATCATGCTGGAAGTGCAGATCCGCACGCGGGAAATGCATCAGACCGCGGAAGTCGGGATTGCGGCCCATTGGCTTTACAAGGAGGGCAAGCGGGGCCCGTCCGAAATGGACCGCCACATGGCCTGGCTGCGCAGCCTTCTGGAGTGGCAGCGCGAAACCAGCGATCCGCGGGAATTCATGGATCACCTGAAGGTGGATCTCTTTCCAAACGAGATCTACGTCTTCACCCCCAAGGGCGACCTCATCCAGCTGCCGGAAGACGCTACGCCTCTGGACTTTGCCTTTGCGGTGCACACCGACGTCGGGCTGCGATGTACCGGCAGCCGGGTGGACGACCAGATGGTCCCCCTGTCCACCCCGCTGCAAACGGGCAGTACCGTCGAGGTGATGACTTCGCCGCACCAGAGACCCAATCGTGACTGGCTCGACTTTGTAAAAAGCGCGAAAGCCCGCAGCCGGATCAAGCGCTGGTTGCGCGAGGAAGCCTATTCTCAAAGCGTCCGGCTTGGCCAGGACATCCTGGACCGCGAACTCAAGAGAAGACGCAAACGAACCACCGAAGACAAACTCGAAGCGGCCGCCGCACATTTCAATCTGCGGGACATCGAACATCTCTACGCGAGCCTGGGCAACGGGACCGTCTCGCTGGAACGGGTGGTGCATCGGATCTTTCCCGCGGCCCGCCCGACTCCGAAGCGACAGCGTGCGGAACCCAGGAAGCCGGTCCGGAAGAATCCGATCGTCATTCACAGTCTGAATCACCTGATGATTCAGTTCGCCCGCTGCTGCCAGCCCATTTATGGCGACGTGGTTCTCGGCGTAATCACGCGCGGTAAGGGCATCTCCGTGCACCGACGGGACTGTCGCAACATTTCAAACCTGCCTGAAGGCCGCGACCGCCTGATTGACGTCGACTGGAATTCCGAAGAAGAAACGACATTCACGGTGCAGATCCGCGTCAGCGGTGTCGACCGTCCCAATTTCCTCCGCGACGTCAGCGACGCGATATCGGGCCTGGGCGTGCCCGTGATCGAGGGCATGCTGAACACCGACGGCGGCCATGTCGGAAACCGGTTCACCGTAGAGGTCAGAGACGTCGCGCAGCTCCGCGACCTCAGAAAGAAAATACTCTCCGTGCCCGGCGTCTCATCCGTTCAGCGCATCAACGGAACATCGGACGACGTCTTGTAGGAACCCGGCAGACGAGTCGTTAATCGGCGTCCCTCAGCATTCAAGACGTTCATCAGCCTCCGGATGTGCGGCGCCAGCCCTCATATCCTTCCTTCCATCTCCTTTTTCCACCGGTCCAGAGTAACAAGCGCCTCGAGCGGCGTGGTCTTGCCCAGGTCCAGTTTGCGCAACTCGGTCAGGACCGGGTCCTCCGGAGGCCGGTCGAACAGATTCATCTGTCCCCCGGCGACGGCTGCCTCACGACTCACGGAGGCCTGTGTCTTCCGTTCCGCGGGGGTCAGGTCGTTTGCTTCCAGCGTCCGCAACACTTCACGGGCTCTTGCAATCAGGTTGCGGGGCATGCCGGCAAGCCGCGCCACCTCGATGCCGTAACTGTGGTCGCACCCGCCGGGCACCAGCCGGTGCAGAAACGTGACGTTGTCGCCTTCCTTCCTGACCGCAACGCTGTAATTCTTCACTCTCGCCAGCGATTCCTCGAGTTCAGTCAATTCATGATAGTGAGTGGCGAACAGCGTGCGGGGTTGAATGGACGCCGTGTCGTGCAGATATTCCGTCATGGCCCAGGCAATGCTCAGCCCGTCGAACGTACTGGTGCCGCGGCCGATTTCATCCAGAAGCACCAGGCTTCTGGGGCTGGCGTTGTTCAGGATGTTCGCGGCTTCGTTCATCTCCACAAGAAACGTGGACTCGCCCCTGGCCAGATTGTCGGACGCGCCGACACGGGTGAAAATCCGGTCCACAACACCGACACGCGCGGCCCTTGCCGGAACAAAGCTGCCCAGTTGCGCCAGCAGCACGATCAGGCCGATCTGCCTCAATATCGTGGATTTACCGGCCATATTCGGACCGGTAATGATCAGCACCTGTTCGCGTTCGCCATCCACGAAGAAATCGTTGGGTACAAACTTGCCCGCCGGCAACAACCCTTCGACAACGGGATGACGACCCTCCCGAATATCGATGCCCGTGGATTCATCCACTTCCGGACGGACATAGTCGTTAACCGCAGCCACCTCTGCCAGGCAGGCCAGCACGTCCACCACGGCCACGGCGCGCGCCGTGCGCTGCACCTCGTCCACCCAGGCCTCAACTTCACCCCTGAGTTGCTGAAACAGCTCTTTCTCGAGTTCTTTCGCCCGTTCGTCGGCGCCAAGGATCTTCGCTTCCCACTCCTTCAGCGCAGGGGTAATGAAGCGCTCCGCGTTCACCAGGGTCTGTTTCCGCAGGTAGTCGTCCGGAGCCCTGTCCATATTCGCCTTGGTAATTTCGATATAGTACCCGAAAGCCTTGTTGTATCCGACCTTGAGCGACGGGATGCCGGTACGTTCCCTCTCTCTCGCCTGCAATTCAGCGACCCAGCGGCGTCCTCCGGACGCCGCGTCCCGAAGTTCGTCGAGCTCCCCGTTATGGCCCTCCCTGATGATGCCCCCGTCACTCAACTGAAACGGCGGCTCATCCACAACCGTGCGGCGGATCAGCTCGACCAGTTCGCCCAGTTCCGGCAACCCGTGGCATCTCGCCTTCACCAGCAGTTCCGAAACGGCCTCATCCAGCGTGTCCCGCAGTACCGGTATGGCCTGAAGCGATGTCTTGAGCGCCACGAGGTCCCTGGGGCTGCAGCGGCCGCAGCAGATGCGTGACATCAACCGCTCGAGGTCCCCGACGTGCTTCAGGGCCTCACGGACCGACTCGCGTCGTACAGGATGACGTACGAGGTCTTCCACGGCATCCTGCCTGGATTCGATTCTGGATATCTCCAGCAGCGGCTGAGCAAGCCATGCCCGTAGCGTCCGAGCGCCCATGGCGGTGCAGGTACGGTCAAGCAGGGACAGCAGCGTCCCTTCCCGCCGGCCATCCTGTATTGACGTGATCAGTTCCAGGTTCCGCTGGGTTACCAGATCGAGGCCCATGTACGCACTCTCGGACTCTCGTGACAGACGCGTGATGTGCGAGACCGCGCCCTTCTGGTTCTGCTTCAGATACGCCAGCACCGCACCGGCCGCGCTGACGCCCACCGTCAGCAGGTCGCAGCCGAAACCCTTTAACGAGTTGACCCGGAAATGTTCCAGAAGCAAGTCGTGCGCATACGCGAATCCGAAATGCCAGTCTTCCGCGCGAACGAGGAGCGTACCCGGCATTCGCCGTGTCATCTCGTCCTCATTCGCTTCGACCCATGACTCGGGAGCGAGCACTTCGGCAGGGCTGATCCGCTCCAGGACCTCCCACAGTTCGTACACATCCCTCTCCATGGTGCGGAAATCACCGGTGGACAGATCCGCTACAGCGGCGCCCAGCCGGTTCGACTCCACCCAGAGCCCCAGCAGGTAGTTATTCCGGTTCTGATCGAGCAGGTTGTCCGAGAGCGCGGTGCCCGGAGACACCACCTGGACGACTTCGCGCCGCACGACCGCCTTGCCCTTTTGCGGCGCCTCCATCTGTTCGCAGATGGCGACCTTGCGACCGGCCTTGATCAACCTCGCCAGGTAGGTATCAAGCGCGTGATGAGGCACGCCCGCCATCGGCACGCTTTCGCCTCCCCTGCCGTTGTTGCGGGACGTCAACGCCAGTCCCAGAAGGCCGGAGACCTCCTTGGCGTCGTCGTAGAACGTCTCATAAAAATCGCCCATTCTGAAAAGCAGTACGGCGTCTCTGTGTTCATCCTTGAAACGCAGGTACTGCTCCATTGCGGGCGTGACATCTCTTGGCCGTGCCATCTGACGATTCCTAGTCTCGTTCAACGACCGCGCAATGCGCCACCCCGGCCTCCTTCTCCACGCGGGACTTCTGCTCTTCCGCGGCGGATCTCAGGATCGACGTCCGCCATCCTTCCGATGACCCGACCGGGCCGCACGTTAGTCACCCGCACGGGTGCGACAGAATTCTTCGCGCTGTCGGGCCCCTGGGCGAAGACGCGAATGTAATTGCCGGTAACGCCCTGCAGGTATCCCGTTTCCGGCTCGCGTCTGTCTTCAAAGAGTACGTCCATGGTCCTGCCGGCAAATCGGCGGTTGAAGGCTTGTGTCTTCCGCTCGCCAAGACGCCTCAGCAGCGCGCCTCGCCGCTTCTTGACGGCGGCATCCACTTCCCCGCCCATTCTCGCCGCAATCGTGCCGGCCCGTGGTGAAAAGGGAAACACATGCAGGAATGCGAGGGGACCCTTGTCAATCAGATCGTACGTATTGCCGAACGCCTCGTCGGTTTCTCCTGGAAACCCCACCATCACATCCGCGCCCAGGCCGATATCGGGCACCCTTTCGGCCAGCGTTTCGATCAGCGAAAGGTAACGCGCGCGCGTATACGGCCTGCGCATTGATGTCAGAATCCCGTCGTCGCCGCTCTGGAGCGGAATATGCAGATGCCTGCAGAACCTGGATGACGACGAGAAGAAATCGACCATTGCTTCGCTGATGTACGACGCTTCGATCGAACTCACGCGAAACCGCCGCAGGCCCTCGATCCGCTCAATGCCCTCGAACAGATCAAGCAGTCCGTGTCCGTCCAGGTCCGCACCGTAGTCTCCAATGTGTACCCCCGCAACGACGACCTCCTGATAACCGGCGTCAACCAGCCTCCGCACCTGGTCGAGACAGCTGCGCAGACTGCGGCTCCGGCTCCGACCCCTCGCAAACGGAATGATGCAGAATGAACAGAACTCGTTGCAACCCTCCTGGATCTTCACGAACGCGCGCGCCCTTCCGCCGAAATTGAAGATGTCCATCTCCTGGAATTCGGCGGTTCTGCGCCGGGTCACGTAACTTCGTCCGATGGAACAGGTATCGTTGATCAAATCGAGCAGCCGGGTCTTCTCGGCCGTACCGACAACGAGATCGACTTCAGGCATGCCGATCAGCACATCGGGATCGGTCTGGGCGTAACAGCCCATTGCCACGACCGTACCTTCGGGAGATATCCGATGCGCCCGGCGCAACATCTGCCGTGACTGAGACGCGCCCTGACCCGTCACGGTACAGGTGTTCACAACCGTTACATCCGCCGGGCGTCCGAACGCGACCTCACGGTACCCCTCGTGCCTGAATTGCTCGCGGTACCATTCCGTATCGTAGGTATTCAGCTTGCAGCCGAGCGTATAAAACGATACGGTCTTGACGTTTCCGTCCATCCAGTCAATTCCCCGCATTTACTGCGCCGGTTGTCCGGAATCTGCAGAATCCATATAACAAAGAGTTGAGGACAATGCCCCCAACTCTCTGTTTCGAGCGAACCCGCCGTCCGATGATCCTATGCTTCCGATTTCGACGAAGCCTCCGTCTCATCGCGGCTGCCGGATGTTTCCTCGGCCGGCGGACCGTCTTCGCCGGAAACGCCGCCGGTCGATTCGGCATCCGTTTCTTCAGCGGACCCTTCGGCGCTGGCTTCCGGTTGCGGAACCGACGCCACATCCCCGGTTGATTCGGCATCCTCCCCTTCGGCGGGGCTCTCGGCGTCGGCACGGGCATTCGAATCGGAATCCGCATCCCCGGATCCCGCTTCCGAATCGGCCACATCACCCACCACGTCGCCTACCGTGACCGGCTTCGGCCGGTGGCTTTCGATATAGGCATCGATCTCGGCCTGTTCGGCGTCTCGCATATATTCCTTGACGCTCAACACGATCTTGCGCTGCTCTTCATCGAATTCCACCACCTTGAGGGGTAACTTGTCATGCTCCGAGAAATGGGTTTGAGGGGTCTGAAGATCCGACAGTCCCAGTTGCGAGACCGGAATGAAACCCTCCACGTCTCCGTCCAGGTCGACCACGACCCCGCGCTCCAGCAGCCGGGATATCCTCCCCTCCGTCGTTTTACCCACCGCGTACTGGACGGCCAGCTCAGGCCAGGGGTTCTCTATGGTCTGCTTGTGTCCCAGGGAGATACGGCGACGTTTTTTGTCTATATTCAGCACAACCACGTCGATCTGCTCACCCTTCTTGACGACGTCGCTGGGATGGCGCACCCGCCGTGTCCAGGACATATCGGAAATATGGACCAGACCGTCGATTCCCTCTTCGATTTCCACAAACGCGCCGAAATTGACCAGGTTTCGCACCAGACCGGTAAGACGCGTACCCACGGGATACTTCTCGTCCAGCGAAAGCCAGGGGTCGTCGGTCGTCTGCTTCATGCCCAGCGAAATCTTCTGGCCGTCCTTGTCCACGTTCAGAATGACAACCTTCAACTGGTCGCCAATTGAGACAAGCTTGGACGGATGCCGGATATGCTGTGTCCAGGACATCTCGGAGATATGGACGAGACCCTCCACACCCTGTTCCAGTTCCACGAAAGCCCCGTAATCCGTGATGCTGACCACTTTGCCGTCCACGCGGTCTCCGACGGGATACTTGTCCTCTATATTCTCCCAGGGATGGGGCATCAGCTGTTTCATGCCCAGAGAGATGCGCTCGCGCTCCTCGTCGTAGTTGAGCACTTTGACCTGGACATTGTCGCCAATGGACAACACCTCGGACGGGTGTCCGATCCGGCCCCAGGAGATATCGGTAATGTGCAACAGGCCGTCCAGACCGCCCAGATCGATAAATGCGCCAAAATCCGTGATATTCTTCACCGCGCCTTCCCTGATCTGGCCGACTTCCAGGGTCTGAAGAATCTGTTTGCGCAAACGCTCCCTCTCGGCCTCCAGCACGACCCGTCTGGAAACGACGATATTGCGCCGGTTCTTGTTGAGTTTGATGATCCGGAAGGGGAAAACCTCGCCGATGAACTGATCGAAATTCTTCACCTGCTTGATATCGATCTGAGATCCCGGCAGGAACGCGTCAACGCCGAACAGATCCACCACAATACCGCCCTTGATCCGCCGCACCAGCCGGCCCTCGACGATCTGATCGCTGTCGTAAGCGTCCTTGATGCGGTCCCACACCCGCATGAAGTCAGCCTTCTGCTTGGACAGTACGATCTGTCCTTCCTGATCTTCAACGTCTTCCAGATATACCTCTATTTCCTGTCCGACCTCGACTTCCGACGGATCGGCGAACTCGGCAAGCGGAATGGCGCCCTCGGACTTGAACCCGATATCGACCACGACTGAATTCTCCGCGACGGCCAGAACGGTCCCGGAGACGATTTCACCTTCGGTGATATTGCTCATCGTATCTTCGTACAGACTCATCATCGAGGCGAATTCCTCTTCCGAGTATTCGCGCTCGTCCAGTGCTTCCAGTGCCTCCGCGCTGGACGGCTGGGAGACGGGCTGGCTTGCGGTGTTGTTTTCTTCCGACATGAAACTGCGACCTCCTTGGCCGTTCCGCGCAGGGCCGATGCCCCCGACGTGCGGTTCGGCGCAGAAAAACAGGGAAAAGACGGAGACCGGCTCTCCGCAGGGACCCTACCGGCGCTCAAGCATGGCACCCGGCGCAGGCGGGCCGGTATTGCGCCTGCCGGGTCTCAAGTTACCTATACTGTACATCACCTCGCTGGTGATGGTGTGATAGGCCGCTCGACGTCTGACGGGCAATCCGGCTGGAGACACGCGAATCGGTTCTCCGAACCGCACGGTTACGCGGTTGAGACCGATCAGACTCGTCCAGATGTTGACCGTGCCCGAAATATAGACCGGAACCACGGGAACCCGCGCGCGGTATGCCAACATGCCCACGCCGTCTTTGGGCGGCCTCAATCTGGACGTCTTGTTGCGCGTTCCCTCCGGCGAAAGAAACATCGCGCCGCCGGCCTTGAGACACCCTTCGATGCCCCGCAATGCACCCCGGTCTCCGCGAGACCGGTCGATCGGCAGTGCGTTCAGCTTCCGAATCAGCCAGCCAAGAATCGGAACGGGAAATGCTTCCTGCTTGGTAACATACGAAAGTTCCCTGCACGCCGCAACCCCGATGAATACGGGATCCGTATAGGAGGCGTGGTTGCTGGCCAGGATGACGCCTCCGCGGCGCGGCACGAAATGAAGGCCGGCAACACGAAGCCGAAACAGGCAGCTGCAGGCTCCAACGCCGAGCGTCCAGAGAAAACGGTAAAGGAAATTGCCCGGTCGTCCGGTGTAAATGTCTGTCCGCATTCCGTTTACGTGACTATGTCTCGACGCCGCATTCGCGAGCGAGTTCCACCACGCGGGCGACCTGCGCGTCGACGTCCAGCCCCGTGGTATCCACCGTGATCGCATCCGAAGCCGGCCAGGATCCGGAACGCCGTTGCGTGGCCGTGTCCCGCTTGTCCCGCTCTCGAATCTGTCCTGTCAATTCGTCCATTTCCGCCGCGATACCGGAATCGAGCAACTCACGGTGCCGGCGCCGCGCTCGCTCGGCGACGTCGGCAACCAGGAATATCTTCAGTTCAGCTTCGGGAAAAACCGCCGTGCCCGTATCCCGCCCCTCCAGTACGATGCCGCCCTCGAATCCGAGTTCCTGCTGGCGTGCCACGAGGATCTTCCGGACCGCGGCGTGTACGGCAACCCGGGAGGCGGCATCGGAAACATCCGCCGAACGGATCTCTCCGGTCACATCCTCCCCGTCGATCAGAACCCGCTGGCCGGACGCCTCCGGACGAAAGTCGAATGTCAGCACGGCGGCGGCCGCGGCGGCCGCGGATTCGTCGTCGGGACTGAGTCCCCTTCGAATCATGGACCAACCCAGCGCGCGGTACATGGCGCCGGTATCCAGATAGAGGTATCCCAGCCTGCCGGCGACACATCGAGCCGTCGTACTCTTGCCCGATCCTGCGGGACCGTCGATGGCAATCACGATACCCCGCTTCCCCATCGCGACCCTCCGCCCCGATCCTTAGAAGCTGTGTTAAAATTCCCAGCGGTCTTCGCGCGGCTGCAAAAGCGCCGGTCGGCGTTGGTCAAACCCACCCGTATAGACAAATATGGGCGGATTTGCCCGCCTCTACCGCCACTTTTTCGCTCGCGCTCGGGAACTCACCGGTAATTCTAACACAGCTTCTTACGCATTCGGTTCCCCTCCCCGCGTGTCGACACCGTCCGCCTCCGTTACCCCGCCATCCCCCTTGGGACCGATCATCGGTCCCGACGCGTCACTGGAACCGTCACTGAAATCCCCGGGCGCGCTTTCCCGGCCTGGCATCGCCTGCAGCGACTCGCCGGGCGATGCCACCGCAGCGACCTTGTCTTCCAGCAACTCGTTCAGTTCCCTGACCTTTGGCAGGTCCGACAACGTCTTCAGTCCGAAGTGCTTCAAGAAGTCCCGGGTCGTTCCATACAGCAGCGGTCGTCCCGGCGCATCCGACCGGCCGGCGATGCGGATCAGCCCCTTCTCGAGCAGGTGGCGTACCACCCCGTCCACGGACACGCCGCGAATGTGCTCTACCTCGGCCTTCATGACCGGCTGCTTGAACACGATGATGGCAAGCGTTTCCAGGGCGGCCGACGAAAGGCGGACAGGCGCTTTGTCTTTCAGGAGCCGCCGGACCCAGACGCCGTATTCCGAGTGTACCATGTACAGGAATCCGCCGGCGATCTCGGAGATCTTGAAACTGCGCCCGGTCCGGCCGTACAGCGCGTTGAGGTCCTCCACGTACGCGCGCACGTCTCCCGCCTGCACGCCATCGAGCAACGAGGCGATCCGGCTGGCCCCGAGCGGTCTGTCGGACGCCATCAACAGGGCTTCCACAATGCCCTGGTTGCGCGCGTCTTCATCCGAGGCGACCCGGTCTATCCCGTACGACTCGCCCATTGACCTCTATCCGAAAAAACAGCAACGCGGCGACGCGATAAAACCCTCCCAGACGGGGCGTTATCGAGGTATGGAAGGACGTTTTTTCCGTTCACGGCCATTGACCTGGTGTATCCTGGTAATCCGCCGACTAATCGCCTTTATTTACAAGCACATATTCGAATTAACGTCCCCGAAGACTTACAAATCAAGGTTGAATCTCGACCCGTTCGAGTTTTCGAACGACTGAAGCGGCCCTGCCGATGGTCGTTACCCGGTTGACGATCGGGCGCCGGCGGGTTCCGACGGATCTTCGTCTCTCCTGTAAACCCAGATCTCGCCTTCCGAAGCGCTCTGTCTTGCAAGGGCTTGCCCGGTCTTTATCAGCTCGAGCAGGGCGATGAAAGTGACGATGAGGACGATTCTCGGAAGACCCGCAACCAGATTCGAGAACTGAACCCGATGGCGATCCTCCAGTATGTTCCGGACGACCTCCATCCGTTCCTCGGTCGTGACTTCCAGTTGATGTATCTCGTGGTAATCCGCTTTCGGCGCGGCTGAGAGCGCCGTCCGGAACGCCGACATCAGATCGAAAAGACTTGCGGAACCATAGGCTGCGAGCGGATCCGGTTCGGGCTCGTCGATTTCCCCGGTATCCAGCGCGGCACCCCGATAGAAATGGTCACGATGCGAGTCCTGCCTGTCTTCGAGCCAGCCGGCCACTTCCTTGAACTGCTGATACTCCAGCAGGCGCCGTACCAGTTCTTCTCTTGGGTCCTCTTCTTCTTCATCCGCATCGGGGTCCGCCGGCAGCAACATGCGCGACTTGATTTTCATCAGCGTGGCCGCCATCACCAGGAAATCGCCGGCGTGTTCCAGATGAAGCGTCTCCATCATTTCGACAAACTCCAGAAACTGCCGCGTGACATCGGCGATGGGGATATCGTAGATGTCGATCTCATCCTTGCGAATCAGAAAAAGCAGCAGATCCAGAGGCCCCTCGAAAACATCGAGCTTCACCCCGTAGGCATCGTCAGCGGCTTTTCCCTGAACTTCCAGCGCTTCGGCAACCATTCGCTCGATCTCCCATGGCGTCCACCCGGGTCGCAGGCGTGCGCGACGCGGGCAGGGGCGTGACGGACGTTCCCGGAGGATCCGGCTCCCGACGCCATTGTTCAATCCATGAAAAGATACGGCCGCCAGCGACTGTCCGGCACGCCGATCAACTGGCTTATGGAGGTGACGGTACTGGGCCGGCGGGGACGGCGCAGCAGATTGATTCCCGCCTGTTCCGGTGTTTGATCGCCCTTGAGGTTATTGCAGGGTAAACAGGCGCACACCAGGTTCTCCCAGGTGTCCCGACCGTTTCCGGTTCGGGGAACCACGTGATCGACCGTCATCGGACCCTTTCGGGTACCGCAATACTGGCAGCGGTGTCCATCCCGCTTCAGGACGTTTTTCTTCGAAAGCGCGAGCTGTCTGGGCGCAACGCGCACGTAGATGCCCAGTCGGACCACGCTGGGGACCGGAAACCGGTCTGAAACCGAGCGGACGTACAGGTCCAGCGCTTCGATGACCTCGGCCCGGCCACGAAACACAAGAACGATAGCCCGACGCACGCTGCACACCTGGATGGGTTCGTAACTCTGGTTCAGGACCAGAACCGGCCGATTCAGCAGTGGCATACATCCCCTCTTGCAACAACCCCGGGGCTGGAACAATTGAACGTAGTCGACGTGGCGCGACGCCTCGCGGTTGTGCCCGTCGCTCACGGCCGGCACGCCGGCGATACGTCTGAAACCGGGTTGAATGAGCATCCGCGATGCGCTGCGGATTTGGCTTAACAGAAAAAAAATAAAGCCTTTACGAATCGATGTCAAGCGCTTACAAGGCGCAGGATGCCGGAACCCGACATGCAGTTCCGACCTGGCCCGGCACGCGTCCGTCCGTCCGTACAATCCCGGTCAATCGGCCGCAATCCGGCGATGGACAGGCGGTCTTCAGTGGCGGCTAGCCGTCTTCGACAAGCTCGCCGTAAGCCCGTGGGCCGAGAAGCGATTCGAGTTCGTCGCTGTTTGTCATCCGCACCACGACCATCCAGCCCTCGCCATACGGATCCGCGTTTATCTGGGACGCATCCTCGCCAAGTTCATCGTTAACCTCGAGAACGACGCCGGACACGGGCGCGTAGAGGTCCTCCACCGTCTTCACCGCCTCGATCGTGCCGAAGGGCTGACCCTGCTCGAACTCAGCACCCGGTTCCGGCAACTCGGCAAAAACGATGTCCCCCAGTTCCCCCTGCGCGTAATCTGTGATGCCTATCGTGCCCCGCTCGCCCTCGACGCGAATCCACTCATGCTCCGAAGTATAAAGAAGGCCGTCCGGAATTTCCGACATGACTGATGGCTCCACAATGAAGGTGTTGTCTTTCGTTCCGGGACGCCAGCCGTCCGCTGAGTGGGTGTCTGACGTTTCTCCGGTCTTGCCGACGTTCAACCCCCGTATCCCAATCTGGCCACGAAATCCGTGTCGATCCGACCGTCACGGAAGTCGGAATGCCGCATCGCGGCGATGTGGAACGGAATGGTCGTAGGGATTCCCTCGATCACGAACTCCTCGAGCGCACGGACCATACGCGCGGTTGCTTCCTCCCGGGTGTCGCCATACGCCAGCAACTTGGCAAGGAGCGAATCGTAATGGGACGGGACGCGATAGCCGGCATACGCGTGAGAGTCGATCCGGATGCCCGGCCCGCCCGGCGCATGGAACGTGCTGATTTCTCCCGCGGAAGGTCGGAAGTTGTGATCGGGATCTTCCGCGTTGATGCGGCATTCAATGGCGTGCCCCTTCGGCCGTATGTCTTCCTGGGCGAACGGAAGCGGCTTACCCGCGGCCACGCTGATCTGCGTCTTGACGAGATCGATTCCGGTTACCATCTCGGTGACCGGATGCTCGACCTGAATGCGGGTGTTCATTTCAAGGAAATAGAAGTCTCCGGACGCATCCAGCAGAAACTCCACGGTCCCCGCGCCCGTATAGCCCACCGCCCTGGCCCCTGCAACGGCTTCTTTGCCCATCCGCCGGCGCAGGCTGTCGTCGACCACCGGCGAAGGCGACTCCTCGATCAACTTCTGATGACGTCTCTGGATGGAACATTCGCGCTCCCCCAGGTGTACGACGTTGTCAGCCTGGTCGCCCATAACCTGGATTTCCACGTGCCGGGGCGCAACGACTTCCTTTTCCAGATAGAGCGTTCCCGACGTGAACGCCGCAGACGCCTCGGCCTGCGCGGCATTCCAGGCGCGTTCGAGGCCTTCCGCGGAGTCTACGGTGCGCATGCCACGGCCGCCGCCGCCTGCAACGGCCTTCAGACGGATCGGGTAACCGATCTCTCCGGCGGCGACGCGCGCCTCCTCAAGGCTTTGCAACACCCCGGTACCCGGCGCTACCGGCACGTCTGCGGCCAGCATCGTTTCCCGCGCAACGGCTTTGTCGCCCATCCTTCGAATGGCATCCGGAGACGGTCCGATGAATACGATGCCACAGGAGGCGCACATCTCGGCGAAGTCCGCGTTCTCGGCCAATGGCCCGTACCCCGGGTGGATCGCATCGGCGTTGGTGACTTCCGCGGCGCTCAGAATGCGCGGGATGTTCCGATAGCTCTGGTCTCCCGGAGGCGGTCCGATGCAGACGTCCTCGTCGGCGACGCCGATATGCAGCGAATTGCCATCGGCTTCGGAGTGGATGGCGATCGTCCGGATGCCGAGTTCCTTGCATGCCCGGATCACACGGACGGCGATTTCGCCCCGATCCGCAACAAGGATCTTATCGAATAAGGGAGTGGATGACACGGCAGATCTGGTGGGACGGCGGCAGGGGCCGCCGCATCGTTGAAGGAAGCACCTTACAGGGGTTCGATGAGGAAAAGAGGCGTGTTGTATTCGACCGGATTGCCATTTTCGACCAGGACCCGAACCACCCGGCCCTTTGCGTCCGCTTCAATTTCGTTCATAATTTTCATGGCTTCGATGATGCACAGGGTTTGCCCGACCGAAACGACGTCGCCTTCCTCCACGAACGACGGCGAATCCGGATTCGGCGCACGATAGAACATGCCCACCATGGGTGAACTGATGCTATGCAACCCCTCGGTGTCGTCAGGTTCATCGGAAACCGGCGTATCGTCGGTTTCGGCCGGCTGCGGCGGGACCTGGGCAACCGGCTGGACGGCCGTTGCATCGATACCCGCGGCGACGCGTATTTTTCTAAGCCCCAGAATTCCACGCTCAATTTCAATCTCCCGGACCCGGTCTTCGCCGACCATTTCGATCAGCTGCTGCAGGGTCTCCATCATGACCTTGGAGAGTTTCACGCGCGCTCCTTCGAAAAAACGACTGGCGGAAATCGGATTACGGTCGCGTCGGCCTTGATGATTCCGGGGCTGTTTCCGATCAGATTCGTTCGACGTACGACTCCGATCGGGTATCTATCTTCAAAACGTCGCCCCTTTCAACGAACAGGGGCACCTGGACCGAAGCTCCCGTTTCCAGCACGGCGGGCTTGCTGCCGCCGCTGGCGGTATCTCCCCGCAGCCCGGGGTCGGTTTCCGTTACCTCCAGTTCAACGAATATGGGCAACGCCACGCTCACAGCGTTTTGCTCCGCGACCAGGATTTCCAGAATCTCGTTCTCTTTCAGATATCTTACCGCATTGCCCATCACTTCCGGAGTCAGTTCGTACTGATCGTACGTTTCACTGTCCATAAAACAGTACAGATCGCCGGACTTGTAGAGATACTGCATTTTTCGCCGTTCCAGCCGGACATCGTCAACCTTGTCTCCGGAACGAAATGTCCGGTCTATCATTGCCCCCGTCTTCACGCCCTTGAGGCGGGTACGCACGACGGCTGCGCCCTTGCCCGGTTTGAAGTGCTCGAACTCGACCATAAAATAGAGATCGCCGTCCAGACGCAGGACCATTCCATTTCTGAATTCGGACGTTGAGACCATGGTTCGGAATTATCCTCCGGTACACGCGCCTTCCATCTTCCGAAGTTCCTTCAGCCGTTTCTTGATGCGTTTGTTGTCCGGTTGCCGTTCGCAAACCCGCGCCAGTACAGTCACCGCCTCGTCGATCAGCCCCTGACCCGCGTACAGCTCGGCCAGCGTGGAGGTGGCAATCGGCGCGATTTCGGTGTCTGGATCTGCGGACCGATCCTCTACATGGCCGGGATGTTCCTGAAGGTCCCGCAACAGTAGGGATAGGTCCTCACGTCCCGCCGGCGCCCTGTCTGCCTCGACGGTCGCATCCGGCCCCGGACGTTCCCTCTCGTTGCCGGGCCTGGACGTTGAGTGCGGTTCGTCTTCCGCCTGAGTTTCAGCGTCCATCGCGGCAGCCGGCAACCGGCTGAACGGATCGACGGTCCGGGCGTACCTGAAGTAACGCAACGCCCGCTCCTCGAAACCCATCTTTCTTTCGATTTTGCCGAGCAGCCAGGATGCGGAAGGATTGTCATGATCCAGCGCGAGCGTATGTTGAAGCTCCCGGCGGGCGTCTTCCAACCGTCCGGCCGCCATGTGGCACCTGCCCAAGACGAGATGGCCCGTGGGGTACAGCGGGCGATACCTCAGGCCCTCCCGGCAGATCTCCGCCGCGCGGTCCACGTTGCCGAGTCGCAGCAACGCGTCGGCGAGGCGCGCAAACAGGATCGACGCCGGATTCCTGCCGCACATTCTTTCAAGCTTTGCAAGGGTTGCGTCCGTCGCTGCGCACATTCCGGTGCTGCCTGTTTACGGCACTGACGTTGACTGCCTGTGTTTTTGATTCAAGCTGACGGCCGAAAGCTGACAGCTGCTTTTTCCGCTTCCGATCGGCCGAATTCGGGCAATCCATCACCGGCGCGGAACACCAGACCGGGGGGAAGTATAGGAAAAAGGCCAATGCTTGTCAAGGCCGCCACCATGCGCCCGCCGTTGGGGTTCCATGCCGCACGGCGGAGATGCAATTCGACGGCCACCGAAACGGCGGCGGCGGCGCCGACCGGGCAGGGGAAATTCAGCCGCGTTTCGCGCCGGTTTCGGGCCCCGGTCGGGGCCGTGTTTTTCCGGGATTTGCCTTGTGCGAATATGGGCGATGTGCTATATTCAAGGCCGTTTAGAACTCTGTTTCGCACCTGTCCCGTCCGCTCGCGGAGGCGGTAATGGAACTCGTCAAGCTGTTTGTCTCGTTCACAAAAGTCGGTTTCTTCGCGTATGGCGGCGGCCCCTCCATGATTCCGCTGGTCCAGGAGGAAGTCGTCGACGTGCACGGCTGGATGACCATTGAGGAGTTCACCGACACGCTCGCCATGGGCTATGCCCTTCCGGGTCCTATCGCAACGAAAATGGCCGCCTACATCGGTTACCAGGTCGCGCAGACCCCGGGCCTGATCGTCGCTCTTCTGGGGACGGTCTTTCCGTCTCTCATCCTGATGATGGTCCTGGGTCTGTTCTTCATGGCGTATAAGGGTGCGCCGGCAGTCCAGGCAATGCTGAAGGCGGTCCGGCCGGCGGTTGTGGGCCTGCTTCTGGTCGTGGTCTGGCAGATGGCGCCCAAGTCCGTGAATTCCTGGCACACGGGCCTGATCGCGCTGGCCGCCTTTGTCGCCATCCATTTCCTGAATCTTCATCCGGCCGTCGCCATCGTCGGCACGGCGGTTCTCGGTCTGGCCGTCTACCGGTAGAACGACGGTTCCGGCATGACACCCGCGGGAGCGCATCCTCGTATGAAGGACTACTCGATACTCGAACGCAAAGCGCTGCGTAACAAACCCCTGGCCAATCAGGAAATGCTGGCGGTACTCGATACGCCAGACGAAGACCTGCTCCTCCTGATCCACGCGGCATATCGGGTACGGCGCCGCTTCTTCGGAAACGGCGTGCGCCTTCACGTCTTGCAGAACGCCAAGAGCGGTCTGTGTCCGGAGGATTGCGGCTACTGTTCACAATCGGCCGTGTCCACAGCGGACATCCGGAAATACCCGCTGTTGCCTCGCGAGCAGATTCTCGACGGCGCCAGAAAGGCCAGGGCGGGAGGGGCTCTGCGCTATTGTATCGTCACCAGTGGAAGAGGCCCCACCGCCAGAGAGGTGGACACCGTTGCCGACATCGTGCGCGAAGTCAAACAAACGGTTGACATCGACATCTGCTGCTGCATGGGGCTGCTTGACGAAGCACAGGCCAGAACGTTGAAAGCGGCCGGCGTGGACCGGATCAACCACAATCTCAATACCAGCGCCGGGCACCATGGCAACATCGTCAGCACGCACACCTACAGGGACCGGCTGAATACCCTCAAGGCTGTCAAGGCGGCCGGCCTCGAGACCTGTTGCGGAGGAATCATCGGGATGGGAGAGTCCAGGCAGGATATCGTCGACCTGTCCGTGGCCGTCCGCGAACTCGACATCGATTCGATCCCCATCAACTTCCTGCATCCCATCGACGGCACGCCCCTGGCCGGCCGCAAGCCGATGTCGCCTCAGGACGGCCTCAGGGTTCTGTGCCTGTTCCGCTTTGTAAACCCGAACAAGGAAATCCGTATCGCGGGCGGGCGGGAACTCACGCTCGGTTCCCTCCAGGCCCTGGCCCTCTATCCGGCAAACTCCGTCTTTATGGAAGGTTATCTTACAACCGGAGGACAGTCCACTTCCGAGACCCATCGACTCATCGAGGACCTGGGATTCGAAGTCGAAGCGCATTGGAATCCGGAAGACGGATCGACTGTGCCGTCAGGGGCCGGGAGTGCAGTCCGGTAACGCCTTTCACGAACCTATGTGGACCTACGACCAACACTACGATATCATCGTTGTCGGCGCGGGGCACGCCGGAGTCGAGGCCGCCCTGGCGGGCGCGCGCATGGGGCGCCGCACTCTGCTGCTGACGATGAATCTGGATACCGTCGCGCAGATGTCCTGCAATCCGGCGATCGGTGGGATCGCAAAGGGCCACATGGTGCGCGAGATCGATGCCCTGGGCGGTGAGATGGCGCGGAACATCGATGCAACGGGGCTGCAATTCCGCCTGCTCAACCGGAGCAAGGGTCCGGCGGTGCAGGCCCCCCGTGCTCAGGCCGACAAAAAAGCCTATCAGTTTCGGATGAAATTCGTCGTGGAGAGTCAGCCGAACCTGGATCTCAAACAGGGCCTTATCGAAGACCTGCTGGTCGACGAGGGACGGATCAGGGGCATCCTCACAAAATCCGGAACGGTTTTTCCGGGCCGGACCGTAATCCTGACCACCGGCACCTTTCTGAGAGGCCTCATCCACGTGGGCGACCGGTCTTACCGCGCAGGGCGCGCCGGCGAGGGTTCCGCCGAACGGGCATCCGGCGGCCTGCGGCGGCTGGGGTTTGACCTGGGGAGGCTGAAGACCGGCACGCCGCCGCGCGTCAATTCCCGAAGCGTGAACTACCGAGTGATGGACGTCCAGCCCGGTGACGAGCAACCGTGCCCCTTCTCGTTCCGCACCGGGGCTGTCGCACAGAAACAGCTTGACTGCCACATCACCTGGACAACGCCCGAAACCCACGAAATCATCAGACGGAATCTGGATCGTTCGGCGATGTACAGCGGCCGTATCCGGTCGGTCGGACCGCGGTACTGCCCTTCGATCGAAGACAAGATCGTCAGGTTCGCGGACAGGCGGAAGCACCAGCTCTTCGTGGAGCCGGAAGGCTACGACACCCTGGAAGTCTATTTGAACGGTTTGTCAATGAGCCTTCCCGAAGACGTTCAGGTAGAGGTCGTACGCAGCGTAATCGGCCTTGAAAACGCGGAAATCATGCGGCCGGGATACGCCGTCGAATACGACTATGTCCCCCCGAACCAGATCCTTCCCACACTTGAAACCAAACCGGTCCGTGGCCTGTTTTTCGCGGGTCAGATCAACGGCACCACGGGATACGAAGAAGCGGCGGGACAGGGCCTGATGGCGGGCATCAACGCCGCATTGCAGGTCCGGAACGAGGACCCGCTCATTCTGGACCGGGCCCAGGCCTATATCGGCGTGCTGATTGACGATCTCACAACCAAGGGTACCGAGGAGCCGTACCGCATGTTCACCGCTTCGGCGGAATACCGTCTGCTGCTGCGACACGACAACGCGGACCTTCGCCTCACCGAGACCGGACGCAGGATCGGGCTGATTTCAGACAGCGCGTACCAATCCTTCAAGCGAAGGGAATCAGCAATCATCGCCGAACAACGCCGGCTGAAAAGCGTGAAGGTCACGCCCTCAAACCGCGTCCAGCAGTACCTCCGGGAAGCGGGTACGACCCCTCTCGCTCGGCCCGTACCTCTGATCGATCTGTTGCGCAGACCGCAGATCGACTACGGGTTTGTGCGTGAAGTGGCGCCGCCGCCCTCGCCTCTGCCTCCGGATGTGTGCCAATCGGTTGAGGTCGAACTCAAATACGAAGGCTACATTCAGCGCCAGAAGTTGCAGGTGGCAAGGTTCAAGGATCTGGAGACGAAGCATCTCCCGGAAGACATCAACTACAATGACCTTCCCGCCATCTCCCGCGAGGCTGCCGAAAAGCTCTCCCGGGTACGCCCTCGCTCGCTGGGTCAGGCTTCCCGGATACCGGGTGTTTCACCCGCGGACATCTCTGCCCTGATGGTCATCCTGAGAGCCCGTGCCCGAGGCGCGGCATGAAACCGGGAACGACACAGGTGCGGGCCATTCTCTCGCTGCTGGCCGACCCCGACGCCGATATCGTGGATATCGTGCGAAGCAAGCTGTTCACGATGGGCGAGCCGGCCGTGCGCGAGGTTCTGGCTGCCGCGCCCGTGGGATCGCGGGCCCAACGGGAAGCGGGCCGGATTCTGCTGTGCCTCAAGGAACCGCCTCTGGAGACCCAGTTCCGGAATCTCCACGAAGGAGCCGGCGGCGACATCGATCTGGAGACGGCTTCGTTCACCCTGGCCAGGCTCGAATATCCTGCCCTCGACATTCAGCGATACAGAAGCAGGCTCAACAAGATGGCCGAGGAACTTGCGCCTTCGATCGCGCCCGACGACCATCCGCTCCGGGTCATCCAGACCCTGAATCACTTTATCCATGAATTACAGGGATTCCGGGGGCAGAGTAACGGCCCGGCCGCCAGCTATATGAACCGGGTCCTGGATCGGAAGACGGGCCTTCCCATCTCGATATCTGCGCTCTACGTCTTTCTGGCGCGCCGGCTCGATCTTCCGGTTTTCGGTGTGGGGATGCCGGTACGCTTCATCGCGAAGTACAGGACAGCGGACGGCATGGAGTTCCTGTTCGACCCTTACAACAAGGGTCAACTCCTGACGGCGAATGAATGCGCGGAATATCTTTCCCGATTCAACGTGGCTTTCGAGCCATCCATGCTGCGCCAGTCGTCCGACCGGCAGATTCTCACCCGCATGATTTTCAATCTCTGCGCCGCCTACAGGAATCGCGACGACGCAAGCAAGGTCGACGCCCTCGAACGGCTGGCCCGTATCCTTCTCAAACGCCACCCGTTGCAGGAGTAACCGGTTCGCTCGATTCGGAATGCTTCGCCCGGAGACCGGGTGGCAGGCGTCAAACAACGTCCGCTTCCAAGGAACCGGAACCTGTCGCCCTCCTGTTCCCATGCCCGAAAACATAAAAATCGTCGTGCAGAACCGCAAAGCCAGGCGGGACTATTCTTTAGTCGACACCTATGAAGCCGGCGTCGAACTCAAGGGCACGGAAGTAAAATCACTGCGCCTGGGCAACGCCGATATGGCGGACAGCTATGCCCGCGTGGAAGGCAACGAGGTCTTCCTGCACAACCTCCACATTGGCGAATACACCGAGGCCAACCGCTTCAATCACGATCCGGTACGCAAACGACGGCTCTTGCTGCACAGGTACGAAATCGACCGGCTCAGGGTCCGCACCGAAGAAAAGGGGCTGACGCTTGTCGCCCTGAAGCTCTACTTCAAACGCGGCAGGGCCAAGGTCGAACTCGCCCTTGCCAGGGGCAAGCGCGAATACGACCGGCGCCGGGAGATCGCCAAACGCGACGCACAGCGTGAAATGCGGCGGGAACTCAAGATTCGAGAGACGAGATCGCGAAACCAGAACTTATGAACGACAGCTCACCAGGAACTGATCCGTCCCCGCGGATCGAACTTCCCGGTAACGATCCGGGATACTTCTACGATCCCCGGGTCACGGCTGGGCTGCACGGCGAAATCAGACTCTCTCCCAGGGTCGAAAAGCACTGCAGGTGCGGAGGCAGGCCGCCGTACCAGATTTTTCAGCGGCCGGATGCCGAACCGACCTGGTGTCCGTGCAGGCGCTACCGGTTGAAGGCTCAGGAGATCAGCCGGCTTATCGGGACCTCCGGCATCCCCGGACCGTTTCGGTACAAATTTCTGGACGATTTCGACGAAAATTACGAGGGAAAGGCGGCCAACCTCAAACGGCAACTGCGCACACAGATCAAGAGTGCCCGCAGGTTAAACACCTCGCACCAACGCGGAGCGGGCCCAGACGCCAATCAACCGCTGAGAGGGTATTTTCTGTCGGGCAAGCCAGGTGTTGGCAAAACCTACTTTTCCTATGTTGCGCTCAACGAACTCATCTTCCACTCCGGCCGTCCGGGCAAATTCATCAGCCTGTCAAAGACATTCTTCCAGACGTTGCGATTCGCATTTGACGAAAACAGCCCCATGCACGGCAAGTCGGAGGCCTTTCTGCGAACGCTGGGCAACGTACCGTTTCTCGTCATCGACGACTTCGGCGTACAGCGGAACACGGAATGGGAACTGGAAATGCTCTACAACCTGGTGGATACGAGATATGCCAACCGTCGTTTCACGATTGTAACCACGAACCAGGACATCGAAAACGTGAAGGATCTGGCGGACGGCAGGATCTACTCGCGGTTCATCGAAATGTGTTATATCGTCCGCATCCATGCGCCGGACTATCGGGAACAACACAAACATGAGCTATAGGCGGGGTCCGGGTCCGTGGAAGGGATGGAAGCTTCAATAAGAGATTCACACCTCCGCTACGTCGCGCTCCAACTTCAATTGCGGGCATCCCATGACGTATCTCGTGGTCGCCACGAAGAATCCGGGCAAGCTCAGAGAGATCCGGAAAATACTCGGGTCGGAAGTCAGGCTGCTTTCTCTCGCCGACTTCCCTGGCGTCGGGGATATTGTGGAGGACGGCAGGACGTTCGAGGCCAACGCAATCAAGAAAGCGCTTGCCGCAGCATACCATACGGGCCACGTGTCCCTCGCCGACGACTCCGGCCTGGAGGTGGACGCGCTCGACGGAGCTCCGGGAGTCTATTCCGCGCGATTCGCTGGCGAAGAGGCCACCGACGAGCAGAACAACCGCAAACTGCTCCGACTCCTCGAAGACACCCCCGACGAACAACGTACAGCGCGTTTCCGTTGCGTGATTGCCGTCGGCGCGCCCGACGGTACCGTTCAGACGGCGCAGGGTACGGCCGAGGGAAGAATTCTGCGCAATCCGCGGGGAACCGGTGGATTCGGGTACGATCCCCTGTTCCTGGTTTCGGGCGAACGGCGGACGTTTGGGGAACTGCCGCCCGAAGTAAAAAACCGGCTCAGTCACCGGGGAAAAGCCCTTCAGTCCGCGTTCCCGTTGCTGAGCCGGTTTCTCTGAACCGGGTATGGCGGTTGGAAGATTCGGAGTCCCGCGCGCGTTCCGTCGATCAATCCGATCCGGAACCATCGCCTTTCGGACGGCGCTGGTAACGCCTCACCCGACGCACGAAGATCCAGACCAGACCTCCCACGGCAAGATATTTCAACACCTCCCACACCCACCCTTCCCATCCCAGAATCACGGGCCAGAGCGCGAATATCGACAGCAGAATGAACAAGTCCTCCAGCGCCACCCAGATGCGGCGTTCATCGCCTTTTGACATGGTGTAACCTCCGATGGTTCCGGCGTGGCGCCAGGCGACCCCTGCGCGCTATCCGCCCGCGTCCGTCGCCTGCTCCAGATACGAATAAACCTGATAATTCCGATACACCAGCTTGACGTAATTGCGTGTTTCCCGGTACGGAATGCTCTCGACGAACTCGTCCACGTCGTTCGCCGGGAGCCGACCGGACCACTTCCGCGCCGCATCCAATCCCGCGTTGTAAGCCGACAAAGCCAGGCCGAGCCTTCGGTCCCTGCTGTTTCTGAAATACCTGAAGTGATCGGCAAGGTGACTGGCCCCTAGCCGAATGGACGTGTTCGGATCCCACAGGTCTTCGGCAGAAAAACCCTTGAGACGCAGTTTTCGCGCAACCTGACGTCCCGTTGCCGGCATCACCTGCATCAACCCGCGGGCGCCCGCTCTGGACAACGCCATTTCATCGAATGCGCTTTCCTGGCGTATGATCGCGAGAACAAGGTTGGGGTCCAATCCGAGGCCCCGGGCGGCCCGGCTTATTTCGCCCCAGTAGTAGATCGGGTACAGTCTGCGAAACGAAGCGAGTGAAACCGGTGTTCCCCGTTCGCGTTCCAGATTGACGATCCGGCCGGAGATCCGGAACGCCTGGTTCATGGCGCCGATACGTTCGAATCGCCGCTGCAGCTCACCCAGAGCGTGTATCTCGTTTCTGTGTGCCCAACCCGCGAGTCTGTATTCCTGTTCGGATTCCTCGTAAAGCCCCAGGTCCGCCAGCCTGTCTCCTTTCAACAGAAACGGCGACGGTACATACATCGGCAGCCGCTTGCGCGCGCCCGGAGATGCCGGAACCGGTTGATGCGCGCGGTCCTTCAACTTCAGAATCGCGCGCGCCCGGGAAGCATAGTACGAGGTTGGAAAACCCGCTGCCGCACGCCGCAGCCATCTGGCGCCCGTCTCAGGACGACCGGCTCGCCCATAGGCCTTGCCGGCCCAGTAGGCGCCCTGGTCCCGCATGTAGTTTTCCGACGTCCGGTCCGCCAGCTGCACAAAGACCCGCGCCGCCTCTTCGAACCGCCCCAGACGGTAGAGCGCATAGCCCGCCCGCCACCTGGCGCGGTCCGCGAGACCGCTTTTGGGGTATCGGGCAGAAAGATGCAGAAACACCTCGCGCGCCTTTGCGCGCCTCCCCCGCCGCTCATAGGCCATTGCCGCCTGCCAGAGCGCTTCCGCAGCCCCGGGGGTCGCGGGATACCGGCGTGCGAAGGATTGGAACTGTCCGGCCGCCTTGATATCACGCCCCAGCTTTACGGAACAGCGCCCCAGATAGAATAGCGCCTCAGGCACCCGAAACCGCCGATGGGCATCCTGAAACGCCCGTTGCGCCGTTCGGTATTCCCTTTGTCTGAAGTGTGCAAGCCCCAGTTCGTGTTGCGCCCGACCCCGCCAGCCGGCCTGACCGGACTCCCTGACGATTTGACGGAACAGTCGCACGGCTTCCTGAAAACGTCCATGGCTCGAGTACGCGATCGCCCCGTTAAACCGTTCCTGCACCGTATTCAACCGCCCCAACGAATCCAGCGCGGCCAGCGACTCCGGCGACTCCGGGTGGTCGCGCACCACGCGCAGCCGGATTCGCCGCGCCTCCGCGGGATCTCCGGAAACGTCCAGCGCGGTTGCAAGGCCCGCCAGCGCCCTCACCTTCTGCTCGCTTCCGTCGGGCAACCGGCGGTACATCAGCGCGGCCGCCGGCGCGTCTCCCGCCTGCAAATGAAGTCCGGCCGCCAGGAGCGCCGCGTCTTCCAACAGGCGACCCGATGGCCGCGCATCGACAACCCGCGTATAATACACCAGTGCGCTGTCGGGCCGTCCGAGCTCCCGGTGGCATTCTGCCAGCCAGAAATCCATGTAGTCGCGAATGGACTCGGACGCCGTCTCCACGGCGCGAAATCCGGTCAGTGCGTCTTCAAAGCGCCCGAGCGCCTTCAGACACAGCGCCCGCTGAAGCCGCGCCCTGCGAGCCGCCCAGTCGTCCATTCCGGTCAGTTCCATTCCGGACAGCATCTGCAACGCGTTCCGGTACGCGGTACGGGCGATCAGGGCCTCAGCCCGCCCCAGCCGATCCAGCCGCTCGCCTCTGCCCAGCCGGCCCGGCAGTGCCAGGACAGCCGTCGCAACGAGCGCAAGGGCCATTCCGGCAAGACAGACGTCCCTCAGTATGAACCCGGCCGGGCCACTCCCGGTCTCGGAATTGGACTTCATGGCGGATGGACAACGGATGTCATCTGACGTGAGAGTGGGGTCGTCCCGCGTACGCGCCGTTACCGGAAGAACGGTTTGAAATCCTCGATAACGGCCAGGACGCCAAAGTACGTGAACACGATGCCGCACAGAATATTGAGCGTGACGAGCACGTGACCCATCCTGAACGGTCGGGGAAGGTATCTGCGATCCGTCCATACCATGGCAAAGCACCATGGCCCGGCCAGCAGGACCCCGGTGACGTGGAGCGGGATGGTCATCATTGAAATCGGGTTCCATCCCACGCCGCGGGGATCCTGGGTTGCCGTCCACCAGGCGTAGATCACGAGCCCTATTGCCGCGACGCCCGAATAGCCAAGCGTCCACAGTCGCATCCTGCCCAGGGTGAGGTCCCGCCACTGCGGCCGTGTGGAACGAACGCATTCGTGCGCGGTCCTCACGTAAAGTTCGAACGCGCCGTAGACCGTACCGAATATCGCGAAGAAAACACCGGCCTTGTAAAGCGCCGACAGGAGGAGTTGCGCCGTCCGGCCCGGATGAAGCTGCGTGAGGAAAACCACCTGGTAGTTGTAGAGATCCATTCCGGACGGGACGATCCGGTTCGTATGCAGCAGCGTTGCCCCGAGGATGAGAAACGTCGCGGTGAACACCAGCACACTGCCGAAGGATACCGTACAGTCGATGAGTGGGGCCTTCAACCACCTGAGCCCCAGTTGCACGTTGCTCTCGTCGTCGGCCGGCGCCGGCCTCCGGCTTCCACCCGTCGCCCTGCCGATCAAACCCCATGCCTTTTCTCTCAACATGCCCAGATAGCCCACGTAATCCTGTACGCCACCGCCCATGACGCCCATATACGCGACCATCTCCACGATCAGCGTACGGTCGGCAAATGCCGGGTTCGACTTGACCCACTGAGGGTAATCCGGCAGGGCAGGCGTTATCGCGCCGGCAAGTACAGACAGCCAGTCCGGATTGACGGCAATCGTCGCGATCAGCATGACCACCAGCATTGAGCCGACGAGCGTCAACTGAACGCGTTCCAGAAACCCGTAACTCTGCATCAGGGTCAACGCCGCAAGCAGTACGATGAACGCGATCGCGATGGCGTGGGGGTACAACCCCGGGTCACCGAACAGCACCCACGACGTGATCGTGCCGAGCATGATCGGGAGGCTAGCCAGATAGAATGGAAATGCCACCATAACCACCACGCCGATGATGCCCGGAAACAGCCCGCGCGGACCGGGCAAGGCTGCCCACCGCTCCATCGGATGTTCGCCGGTGAGCGTCATGTACCGCGCCGCGGTGTAGACCTGCACCCCCTTCGTGAGACAGAAGAGACTGAACGCCCAGAACATCGCATAGCCGAAAATCGCCCCGCTGCGCGACGCCCACACCGTCTCCCCACTCCCGATCGTCACCGACGCGATCACGGCTCCGGGCCCGAAGAACTTCAGGAAGTCCATCGCCCGCCGCGAGCTCAACTCAGGCGCCAGTTCCGGAAATCGCTGTTTCTGTTCATCCTGAGTCACGAGATTCCCCACATCTGTACCGTTGCGCGCGACCGCACATGCACACGGTCGAACCAGGAACGGTCTACCTGACTGCGAACGGATTTCCCGGTGACCCGGTAGCGCCCTTCAGCCGCAGCGGCGCAAATACGAACGCGAACTCGTAAACATCGTCCGCCGCCAGGCCGTCCAGGTCCAGGTTCTCAAGGATATAGACCCCGTTACGCTGGATCAGCAACTCGTGCACGCGGAATGCGCCTTCCGCGTCTTCACCGGGCACAGCCTCGACCGCCCAGGTATCGGCGCCGACCATGACGATCTTCCTCTCAAGCAGCCAACGCGCGGCTTCCAGACCGATGCCTGGCTGGCCCGAGTTGTAGGTCTCGTTGTCGACCATCCACAGTTTTCCGTGGCCCGTGCGGATCAGCACGATGTCGCCTTCCGTGACCGCCACCGCCTGCTTTTTCAAGGCCCCCTCGATGTCGGCCGCGCTGATCACGTAGCCCACCTCCAGCCGCTCCAGCCCCTTGTACTTCGCCACGTCCACCAGCACGCCACGGGTAAAGATCACTCCGACGTTTTCGATTCCGAGTTTCTCGAGTCCGTAAGCCGTCCCTACCTGAGACCGTGTAAATCCATTGTAAAAGACGTCCTGGTCGCCTTTACGGGTACCGATATGACCCAATCCGTCGAACTGGGTCCCCACCTGTCCGATCTCGCCGCTGAACATCTCGTCGTACCAGATCAGCTGGTTCTCGCCGACGGGGCCTCCGGTTGGCGAGCCGGGAATGGTCAGACTGTAGTGACGGTTGCCGAAAAGCGGAATGCCCGGTTCGTATACCCGTCCGAGCTGGTAGGTCTTTCCCGTCCGGATCAATTTCGCGGCCGCCATTACCTTCTGCGGCGTCAGCCGGTTTGCCGCTCCCCGCTGATCTTCCGGTCCCCACTCCGAGGGCCACCATCTGTCTCCTTCGGCCGCTTTCTCCGCGAGGGCCGGGGTGATTGCGATCACGCATCCCGCAACCACCGCGCACCAATATCGATTTCGCATACCCGCCTCCTTGATGGCGTAGCAGTCCGTTGATAAAGTCGCTCTGCAGGCGAGGCCGAGCCATTGTGGCCGAAGGCAAGGCGCGCGACCGAGTCCCATCCTGTGATTCGGCGAGGGAGCGCAACGCAGGTTTTCGACCGCAAGGGCCGGCCGTAGCCCGGATGGATTTTTCAACGGGCTGGTAGGGTTGAAACTGTACCGGCGCAGAACGGAATTATGATAATACCCCCGGTGACCAAAGGCAAGCGCGGAATAAGGATATTGACCGGTGACCAGAAGCCTGTTGCGCCCGTAACGGGCGCATGCTATCTTGGACGCCGCACCGAACGCGGCCCTGAAAGTCCGGCGCCGACTCCGCAATCCCAATCATCTGTGAGGCCCGCCGATGAAGACCGGAAGACTCGGCCGAACCGGCCTGGAAGTCCCCATCGTGGGCCTGGGTACAGGCTTTATCGGCATTGCTGACGCGAACCGCGCGGCAACCGAATACGATTTCATGGAATCATGGACAGCGGATCCGCCCACGTCTTCCGGCGAAGCCTCCGGGCGTTCCAGCCATATGGAAATCGAACTGGGAATTGCAACGGTGCATGCGGCGATCGAAGCGGGATCCACCCTCATCGATACCGCCCCGCTGTACGGTTCGGGCAACAGCGAATCCATTATCGGCGAGGCCCTGCGGCAGCGTCCCGACCTCGCGGAACGGTGTACGGTCACCACGAAGGTCGGGCAGACGGCGGCGGGTCTGGACCATTCCTACGACGCCGTCATGCGGCAGGTGGAGGAGAGCCGGCGGCGTTTGGGAATCGACGCCTTCGACGTTCTCTATATCCACGATGCCATGGACGTACCCATCGATGAAGTCATGGGGAAGGACCGTGCCCTCGGCGCCCTTCGAAGACTCCAGGATACGGGCGTCACGCGTTTTGTCGGCACCGCCACCAACGACCCCCACACCAACGCCCGGTACATCGAAACCGGAGAGTTCGATGCCGCCGTGGTTCCCGAGGCGCTCAGCCTGATCAATCAGCTTGCGGAAGACCGGATCCTGCCGGCGGCAGTCAAGCATGACGTGGGTCTCGTGATTGCCACGCCGGTTGAACGCGGCCTGCTCGCCACGGGCCCCGTGGACGGCATCAACTACCTCGCCCGAAATTTCAGCCCGAATTGCCTGGACCAGGTTGCAAGAATCCAGGACCTGTGCGCGAGCCACGACGTACCGCTGGTTGCCGCGGCTCTGCAGTGGTGCACGCGTCACCCCAAGGTGGCTGCCACCATACCCGGTGCACGCGTACCGGCCGAAGCCCGGGTCAACGCCAGCGCGGGTGACGTCGATATACCCGAGGCATTCTGGATCGAACTCGCCCCCCTCATCCGCCACTTCGAAGCCGACGTGGACCGGTAAACGCGAAGACTACGGATACCCGTCTCATGTCTCTGAAACTGACCCTTCTTGGCACCGGAACCCCCACCCCGCTCGCGCATCGCGCGGGCTCCGGCTATCTCGTGACGTTCGACGAGGAAGTCCTGCTGTTCGACTGCGGCCCGGGTATAGCAAGGCGCCTCCTCGAAGCAGAGACGCCGCCCGAAGCGCTGACGCGTCTCTTTCTTACCCACCTCCACTACGATCATAGCGTGGACTACGCGTGTATCGTGCTTACACGGTGGGACCAGGGCGCGGGAAAGATCCCCGAGCTCCACGTCTACGGGCCGGCACCGCTGAAACGCATGACGGAAAGGCTCCTGGGCTGCGACGGCGCCTTCGGGCCGGACCTCGAGGCGAGAACACGGCATCCGGGAAGCGAATTCGTGTACGAACGTCGGGGCGGGATCCTTCCCCGGAAACGGCCCGAACCCGTCGTCACCGAAGTGGCGGACGGCTCGAGCATTCAGGCCGGGAACTGGCGGCTCGAAACGGCCGAAGTCTTGCATGTTCAACCACAGCTCACGTGCCTGGCCTACCGGCTGGACACCCCCTACGGGACGATCGTCTTCGGCGGAGATACGGCGCCCACGAGCCGCCTCACAGACCTGGCGCGGGGCGCGGACGTGCTCATCCATATGTGCCACCTGATCAACGACGTGGAACTGGACCCGCGCATCACGGGCTGCTGTTCCGGACACCTGGACGCCGCCCGGACCGCCCGCGAGGCGGGCGTCGGCACGCTCGTCCTGACCCACGTTACCGAACAGCTGGAGCCGCCAGGCGTCCGGGAGCGCCTCGTGGCCGAGGCCGCGCGCATCTTCGAAGGCCAGATCGTCTTTGCGGAGGATCTCACCGACGTGCCAGTGATCCCTATCGATCCGGAGCCCATCCGGTAGCGTATCCGGTACCGTCCGCGCCCGAACCGCATTCATACCAACGAACCGTATTTCCGGGAGTTTGCACGTGAAAGCCATCATCCTGGCCGCCGGCAAAGGCGATCGCTTCCATCCCTTCAGCCACTACCGGCCCAAACCCATGTTTCCCATCTGCAACCGGCCGCTGCTGGAATGGGTCCTGGAGCGAATCGTGGCGGTGGGCATCACGGACGTCGGCATTGTTGTCGGCCATCGAGACGGAAGGATACGCAGCCATTTTTCCGACGGCCGCCGGTTCGAATGCGAAATCGCCTATATTGAACAGCCGGAGCAACTCGGCACGGCACACGCCGTCTGCGCCGCCGCAGGATTTATCGGGAGAGACGACTTCCTTGTCGCGTACGGCGACCTCTTCTTTGAACCGACGGTCCTTACTCAACTCCTGGACGGCTTCTCCGGCCGGTCGGTCGCCGCCGTCCACCACAGCGAACAGCTCAACCGGCGCATCCGCATTGAAACCGATACCGTGGGAAATGTCGTCGATTACACCTGGAAGCCCCGGTCTTCCACCGGGACGGCGCTGTCCGGCCTTTTCGTATTCCGGAACGACGCACTTCAGGACCTCGGCAATACTCCGGATTTTGCAACCGGCGTGCAAAACGGCGTCACGCCTCCGGAGGGCCACGAAATCGCCGAGGCCCTGGCGCTCATGAACCGGGAGGGCCGGCCCGCGGCCGCCGTCCGCGCCGACGGCGTCTGCTTCGATATGGACATGCCCTGGGAGCCGCTGGCGGTCTGCCGTCTGGCCGCGGAGGAAATGGCCCGGCGTCTCGAGGACTCCAGTATCGCCGGCACCGCAAGGGTCGATCCCGACGCGCACATCGACGGCCCGGTGTTCGTCGACGAGGGCGCGGCCATCTCACGCGGGGCCCGTATCAGCGGGCCCGCCTGGATCGGCAGAAACACGCACGTTTTCGAGGGCTCCCAGATTGCCTCGCACACGGTCATCGGAGACGACTGCCGGATCGGGCCCTTCGCGAAGGTATCGGGATTCGTCGACCGCAACAATCACATCACCTTCCTCGGAGAATTCAGCGGCGTCATTCTGGCGGGCGGCCGCATCACCCACCAGATGCAGATTGCCGGCATCTACGGGGAAGGCGCGGAATTCGGCGCCGGCACCCAGGTGGGCACGCTCCGATTCGACGACGGGCCGACGCAGGTTGAAGTGAAGGGCGTCCGCCATCCGGCGCCCGGTTTTTCGGGCGCCCTGTTCGGCGACTACGCGCGCACCGGTGTGGGAACCATACTCATGCCGGGCCGCATCGTCGGGCCCGGCGCCATGGTCGGTCCCGGCGTGGTTCTGATGAAAAACGCGCCGCCTCACAAAGCCGTCATCCTGAAGCAGCAGCATCAGGTAATCGACTGGGGTCCGGAGAAATACGACCATTGACCAGGAGTGTCGATGCAGCGGGAGCATATCGAAACCGAGATTCGCCGGCGCGCCGACGGTTACAAGTCCCAGACGCATCTGATCGCCGACTATTACCGGGTCCGACGGAAAATCGCGTATCCCCTCCCGATCCGGGAGATCTACCTGCCCGGATTGCCGATCCCCGGCATCAAGGCGTATCCATGGTCCATCTGGATGACATGGAGCCTGGAGGAGCGGATCCTGAGCCTGGGGTGGGCGGCGTCCTGGTTCGGCGATGAGCAGGCGCGCCGATCGGCCGTTTCGGATCTGGACGCGCTGGCCGATTGGCCGTGCTACCGGCAGTTGCCGACGCCCGACCTGAGTTCGGGTCACGCGCTGCGCATCCTCTGGCAGGCCCTCGCCCGGTGGGACTGGCTGCCCCCGCGCCTGCGGCGGAAGATCGAGGGCGCGTTTCACCGCCATATCGAAGACACGCTCCCTTTGTCCGACGCCACGCACGGCGCGTTTGACAGCAAGGACGATATCCTCGCGCTGGAAGAACCCCACACCGCGCTGCACAACATCCCGTTCATCGGAACGGTCGGCCTCGCCCTTGCCGCAAACGGGATTTCGCATCCGTCCGCCGATGCGCTGAACCGCAGGCTGGAAGCGCTCCTGGGGGCGATCCTGGACCTGCGCGAGACCGGTCATTCGGAAGGCGTCGGCTATGACGGATACATTCTGGACTTCGCCGCAGATTGGCTGGGGACGATCTCCCCGGCCAGACGGGGCGCCCTGATGGACCATCCTCGTTTCGGCGACGTCCTGGACGAGTCCATCGCGCTCGGTGCGCCGGGCGACGTCGCGAATTTCGCCCAGTTGAGCGACGCGGAGCCCCGGGAGATGCCGTTCCATATATCCGGCCACGCCAAACTGTACCGGTACCGTGCGTCGCCGCGTACGGGCTGGTACCTGAAGCGCTGCGGCCTTCGCCGGCTGCGCGCAGACGCCCTGGCGGCGCTCCACGGGGTTGGCGGCGAACACCCATGTGAACCGCCCCGAGCGGGGGCTATCGATGCGCACTACGCTGTCGTACTCAGGAGCGGATGGGAATCGGACGACATGGCCGTGGCCATGGCGGCGAGCAACTCGAAAATGGGCCACATTCAGAACGACAACGGGTCCATCGTCATCGGCGTCCGGGGCCTGGCCGCTATCGGACCCGGGCTATCAGCAGTATATGAAGAAGAGAGAACGCGAATTCACCCTGGGTGCCACGGCGCACAATGCGCCCGTCATCAACGGGATGGCCCAGACCGAGAAGCCGGCCGACCGGCGGGTCGATCTGCGGCAGCGCAGCGGAACGACGCATATGGCGGAGCTGGACATGGCGGCCGGATATCCCGCCGGGCTGGCGTTGGAGCGGGTCGTCAGAACGCTGTGGCTTTCAGAAAGAGATCTGGTGGTCGTCGCCGACCAGGTACAGGGCGGTTCGGTTGAGACCATCACGTATTGCTGGCACGGACACCCGGACGCCGCCTGGTGGGTGCAGGACAATTTGGCGCGCGTCTACACGCCCGACCTTACGCTCTGGATCGGCTCGCCCCAGGCGCGAATCACGGACGAAGACGTTGACCGGCTTCCCGGATCCAGGGGCCATCTCACGCTCCGTGCGAGCGCGGACCCGTCCGCGCCCTGTGTCTGGTGGGTATTTGCGAAGGGCGATACGCCGCCCGCCGTTACGTTGCGCGAACGGGGTTGCGGGATTCGCGTCGACGGCCGCGGTTTTGAGGTATCTTGAAATTGACAGAAGGAATCCTTGAATGAACGCTTCGAAAATCTGCGACGTCCCTTTCCTGGCGCCCTCCAATTCCACCGGGGAGCTCGTCTTCGATCCCAGGCTTGGCCGCCGCGTTCTCTACCAGTCCATGTTTTCCGCGGTACCGGGCCGGCCGCCGGCTCTGGTACGCACTGACTTCGAGCGCCACGAATATGCGTCATTCGCCCAGCCTGAAGGACGGGGGACGTGGAAGGTCCGTCTCCTTTCCGACAACCGGCTCTGGTTCGGGATGAACGGGCCGGGGCAACTCGCCTGTTTCAACCCGACGACCGAGTCCTGGGAAGGCGTCCCGCCCCATCGCCCGTCCACGAAGAACTCACACCTCACGGACGTGGTCGAAGGACCGGACGGTCTGCTGTACATGCCAGGGTACCCCTCCGGCAACTGCGTGAGTTTCGACCGGGGCACCGGCGAATACAGGGAATTCCCCGTGGCGGAAAGCAACCATCAGCTTTTCGCCGCCTGCGTTACCGACGGCGGACACATCGGCATTCTCAACGGCCTTCAGCACGGCGTCTATGCCCTCGACCCCCGCACCGGGGACGTCGTCGTCGCGTCGCCTCCCCACCTCACGGGGCGGCCGGATGCCTACAGCGGCTTCCTGCGGCTCGGAGATGAGTTCCTTGTCTCCCTCGGCGACCCTGAGGGCGGCATTGAAATCTGTCGATTCTCCGCGCTGGACCTGGGCTTCCTCGGCTCGTTCGTCGTAAAGACGGCGATCACCTCCGGACGTAACCTGATGGCCTCGCCGGACGGGCGCCCTTTCATGAGCGTGGACGACGGGTACATCTACGCCATCGACCTGACATCGCACACGGCCGACCTCGTCTGCCGCATTCCTAACGTTCCAAGCCGCGGCAACTACTATTTCGTTGACGAGCATCGGGTCCTCTTCGCCGGCCATTCGCAGTATTACGGCATCTGCGATATCAGGACCGCCGAACTCGATCTCCACAGGACCGAGATCGAGAATCCTCCCATCGGCATCTTCTCCATCCTGCCGGCGGCTTCCGGAGACATCTTCTGCTCGGCCCATCTGGGCCTTTCCCTCACGCGCGTGGAACCGGAAACGAAACGGGCGGACGTGCTGGGCCTGACATACAACGGTTCCGGCGAAATCTACGGCAGCGCCGAAGCCCGCGGCTGTATCTACAGCATCTCCTACACCCATAACGTCCTGACGGTATATGATCCGGGACGACCCTGGCGTCCGGGTCCGGCAGAGGGCGACAACCCCCGGAATCTGGGACCGATGGGCGACGAACAATACCGCCCCGTCACCGGCATTCTCAATGGTCCGGGAGACAGGCTCTATATTGGATCCATGCCGGACTACGGGGCCCGGGGCGGCGCGCTTACCGTCGTCAATCCCGATGACAACAGCCACAGGTCGTACCGGCACCTGGTACCCGACCATTCCGTTCTGGGCCTGGCCGCGGGCCCGGATCACGTGTACGTCGGCACCAGCATCATCGCGGACGGCTATATCCGGCCCGCCCGCGGCAACGCCCGCTTCCTGGTCTTCGATCCGGAAACCGAGACCGTCCTGCACGAACGGGAAATCGACGGCGCCCGCAGTCTCATTACGATGGGATGCAGCGCCGGCGGCGTCTTTTTCTGGACCGACGACCACGACGGGGGCAGCCGCCTATTCGTCATTCGCCTGTCGGATTGCGACGCCAGCCGCATCGGCAATCCGTTCACCGGCGGCAGACCCCACAACCGGCCGATGGTGGCGGTTGCGAATGGGGATCTCTTCTTCACCCACGGCAACCGCATCGTCCGGCTCGACCCCGCAACCGCGGAGTTCACCATCGTACACACGGCCGGCCCCGGCCAGAACCCGATTCTGGCCGCCGCAGGCGACGGGATCCTTTTTGCCAGTGGGCATGGGCTCTGGCGCCTTACGCCTGAACAGCCGCATTAGAGCGTTGGAATTTCTTTGTGAAAACCGACCCTGACTGGATTACCCGAATACGCCCGGACCACCCGCGGATCTTCATCAACCGCGACACCCTCCCGGCAGTCCGTACCCGTGCGTCGACCGTCGACAGGGATCATTATCTCAAGGTCAGGTCCTTCGCCGATGCGGGTCCGCCGGACACGGGATGGGCCGTCATCGACCGTCTGCCGCCGCTGCCCGACGGCACGGAAGTCCGGGATTGGGGCCACCGGATGATGTGCTCGGCCATCGTCTATCTCCTGGAGCCCGCCCCCGAAAGGCTGGCTCGACTCGCCTCCGAACTGCGCGCCAGCGCTGAATACTACCACGCCTGTTACGCCGAAAACGAGTCCGTAAACTGGTACGCCGCCAGCCGCGCCGCGTGCCTTGTAACCCTGGACTGGATCTGGAACGACCTCGCGGCCAGTGACCGGCGGGAGATCGCCCTGCGTCTGCTCGACCACGTGGACGAAGCGCTTCACAAACCCGGCATCCGCCGCCGCAATGGCTCGGACCACCGGAGCGGATTCTACGGTGCGCCGAGCCTGGCCTGGTTCGCGGGGCTCGTTCTCCACGAAGAACGCATCGACGACAACCGGGCAGCCCGTTTTCTTGAAAAGGGCTATGACGACCACGTCAAGCTGCTGGTTCACCGCGCGTCAGCGTGCGGCGACGACGGCGGCGAAGCCTCGCCCACGCTCGGATACGCGTTCGGCGAATACCCGCTGGCGCAGTGGAATTTCATCCATACCCTTCAATCGTCGACAGGTGATGACATATCCGGCGACTGGCCGCACATCCGGATGTTTCCCAACTACGTGATCTGGAATTGGCTGCCCGGAGGCCTCGAGTTCGGTTACGGCGACAACACGCATACTGACAACAGCATGCGGACGAACTGGATGTACACGCATATGTCGCACATCATGCACCTGTTCGGACAGACCCATCCGGAATGGGCCGGACTCGCGCGATACATACGGGACATGGCCGGCGGCGGCTTTCCTCTGGACAAGTGGCCCGTCTACCCGTTTCTGCTCGACGGTCTGGACAGCGCGCCGCCTGCCGCGGGGCCGGACATCCTGCCGCCCGCCCGCCACTTCGAAAACCTGGGTCAGATCTTCATGCGTTCCGGCTCCGGCGGAGACGACACGTATGCCCTCTTCTGCGGTGGGGGCAGCCTTAGAAGCCACCGCCACTATGACGCCACGCACTTCACGATCTTCAAAAAGGGATTCCTCGCCCTTGACAGCGGCACCCGCATGGGCAATACCGACAACCTGCAGAACTACTACGCGCAGACCGTCGCCCACAATTGTATATTGATCAAGATGCCCGGCGAGGCGCCATCGCCGTACTGGAACGGCGAGGTCTTCGGACAGGCGGGCGGGCAGAACAAAACCGTCGGTTCCGAAATAACCGCCTTCGAAACCAACCCCCACTTCACCTACGTCGCCGCGGACGCCACCCCGGTCTACAATGCCGAAAAATGCGCGCTTATGGTCCGTCAGTTCATCTTTCTCCCGCCGGACCATTTCGTCGTGTTCGATCGCGTCACGTCCACCCGCGCCGATTACGCCAAAACCTGGCTCATGCACCACGCCAACGAGCCCAGGGTCGATGGCAACACATGGAGGTCGGATCAGGACCGGGGACGCATTCTCGTCCGGACATTCTTACCCGAAAACGCCACTCTCGAAAAGGTTGGCGGACCCGGCAGGGAATTCATGGCCGACGGCGTCAACTATGCGATCGACGCCGGCCCTTCGAAGCTCATCGTTGAAAACAAATACCCGATTGGCAGAATGCACTACGAGGAGGTCCCCGAGCTGATGGGCCGATGGCGGATGGAAGTCAGACCCGGCACGGCCCGGAAGGAGGACCTCTTCCTGCATCTCATACAGGTTGGCGATCAATCCCTCTGCTCGATGAAAGACGCGAAGGCCACCGTGACCGCGGGCAATGTGGAACTCAGCTTCAGCGATTCCGATGAGGAGATCTTCGTTTCGTTCGCGGCAAGGGCTGAGACCGGCGGTCACATCACGCGCGTGCGGCAAGGAGAGACGGTCGTCGAAAAGGACCTCGCCCGGGACGTACAGGCACAGGAAGGCCTCGCGGTACCCGACTGAGTTCGATCGGCGGCGCGCGAAGGAAGTCCGGTTCTCCACATTTTAACGAAGAGACGTCAAATGAACGCATTCCGCGGCATCTACCCCGCTCTGATCACGCCGATGACGCGAGAAGGCGGCTTCAACGAAGATGCCTTCCGCCGGCTCGTGGAATACAACGTAAAATCGGGCGCCCACGGTTTCTGGGTTGCCGGCGGCGCGGGTGAAAGCGTCCTGCTGGATGACGAGGAAAACGCCCGCATTGCCGAAGCCGCCGCCGACCAGGCCACGGGCCGCGCGAAAGTCATCATGCACGTGGGCGCGCCCACCACGAAGCGCGCCGCCGGGATGGCCGAAAACGCCGCAAAGGCACGGGTTGACGCCATCTGCGCCGTGCCTCCGTTCTTCTACCGGCCCGGACCCGACGAAATCGTCGAACACTACAGGGTGGTGGGCGAGGCAGCGGACCTTCCGCTCTTCCTCTACAACCTTCCGGGCGCCACGGGCGTGGAGATCACCCTCGAACTGGCTGAGAAGATCAGGGAGCATGTACCGCAACTCGCCGGCCTCAAACATTCCGCTCCGGCATTCGTAAACACGCGCCATTTCGCGAGGATGGACCTGTCGTGCCTGATCGGCAGCGCCGCGCTGCTCCTTCCCGCGCTCACCATCGGCGCATCAGGCTGCGTTGACGGCCCCCTTGCGCTGTCTCCGGATGTGTGGGTCAATATCTGGACGGCGTACCACAGCGGCGATATCAAGACCGCCGAGGCCGAACAGGATCGGGCGGCCGAACTCTATACGATCTTCAACCGCGCCGGATACATCGCGTCCATGAAGGCCCTGATATCCGAGAAGCTCGGCATCGACTGCGGGGATCCCCGTCCGCCGCAGCGTCCGCTCACCAGCGAGGAGAGCGCCTTTGTCATCCGGAAAGCGACGGCGCTGGGTATGATGGAGATTGCAGTCTGAATGGTGATTGACTGCGCCCGACGCAGGCGATATCCTCTTCCGAAGCTCTTTGCTGCGCCTATGGACCCTAATCAAGGAGGACACACCCATGATCCCCCTGCTCAGCAGCCTGTGCTACGGTCCGCTTGAAGTCTGTCAGCTCCCGCGGACCTGGTGGAAGGTCCTGCTCCGGAACGCCGGCATCCTCGACGAAGAATACCCCGATGTCAGCGAAGGCCTCGACAAATCCGTCCTCGAAGTGTTGAATCTGGACAGGGCGAACACCCTGTCCTATCTGCGTGAGAACATGCCCGGCTACCTGCAGTTCGAAGCCTGGGTCCTCCGGCAGAACGACGGAACGCTCGACCGAAAGGCGATCGACGGCTGGAACGAATCCGTACGCACCCGGATTCACACACGGCCCGACAAGCTTGAGGAAACCACGGGGGACATCGGCATTCCCAATGACGGCGCGATCACGTCTGCCGTGGTCCTCAACGGCCTCCAGGACTGGTCGCTTTTCTACAAACGCGACCTGAATAGTGAATTTTCCGCCCTGGACGGTCGCGTGGTGCCCCTCATCTCCAGCCTGGACTACGGCCCTCTCAACGTCTGCCAGCTCCCTCGAACGTGGCTGAAGATTCTCCTCAGATCGCGGAACCTGCTGCATCCCGACTATCCGGACATGACCGAAGACGGCCTGGACCCCCGCGCTCTGCGCGCCGTGAACGTCGAGCCGCACGACGCCGTGGGTTTCATCCGGGACAACGCACCGTCCTATCTCGACTTCGAAGCGTGGATTCTCGAGCGGAACAACGGGAGTATTGACGCGGGCGCCGTGAACGCTTGGAACGCGTTTGTGCGAAACCGGATCCACTCAAATGAGAAGATCGTGGATATTCACAATACACTTGGCCTGGAAAACGACGGCACACTCACCTCCGCCGTCGTCCTGAACCACATTGAAGACTGGCACTTCGCTCACGCCGACCTGACGGGTGGGGGATCCGGTACGTAACGACTGGGAAATAGCGACTGAAGAGCCGGATACGCTACGCATCGATTTAACGGTTGACATTACGTGAGCCATGGATTAAACTACAACTAAAGTTGCGTATTAGCATACGTCTTCCGTAAATGGAGCCAACGCCGACCGGAGGTCGAGGGAATTTCAAATCCGGTATAGCCCCGCAGGCGATGATCGGCGTAATTTGCGATTGACCGCCATTCCCTGACCTGAGCGCAAAGAATGAAGGAGGTGATAGTCGAACCAACATCGTCTAGCTTACTGCTGCTGCACGTCTTCTTGCAGGCGATGATCGGCTGCACAGATCGCTAATGCCGGTTACCGTCCTGCCCGCAGAAAAAAAGGGGGGGGTGATATTTGGATCCACGTCGCTAAGCGTTTTGCCGAAGTACATTTACGTGAGAAACTGTGGCTCGGGGCAACACCTGAAATGACACGTTGCGCTGTGTGAGTCATCGAATGACGGGGCCGAATCATATAACAGGTCTCTACCTGTCGCTTTCACGCCCTCCGGTTCAATCCTGAATTCCCACCAGGCACAGTCTCTTCATACTGTTTAATCTCAATCGATCGCCCGTAAATTGCGTGAATCGCCAACCGTGGTGTAGCTTTGTACACCCCATGCGTCTTAGTCACGGTAAGGCACGGTTCTCGCGCGAATCACCGTCCGGGTTGTGACCGGATGGCGGTGGTAGTGTACCTGTCACGGTCAATCGCCGTAACCACAATTGATCGCAGTCCCGGGCGTGGCTGAGTGGCGCGCCTTGCGCCTTCACCACTGGTAGACCCCGCAACCACGCGAATGGCTGTTCCCTGGTATGGCCGGTTGGCACGTCCTGTGCCTTCGTCACGGCTGTGTGCCGCTTAAAAGCTTGATTCACGGTGCGGTAGGTGACTGAATGGCGCGCCTGCGCGTTCAGCACAGTCTTTCCCTCGCGATTGCGTGAATCCAGGTCCCGGGTGTGGCCGGGCGGCCAGTTCCTGCCCCTTCCTCACGGTTTTTTGCCCTGCTCTCTTGAATCGCTGCATGCGTGCGGTCGAGCGGCGCGCCCTGCGCCGTTGTGCCGGTCAATCACCGGTAACCACCGTACGGGCTACGGTTCGGCGACGTGTCTTCCGCTTCAATTTCCCGGTAATTAACCATAATCACGGGTATCACGGTCCCGGTGCGGCCGAGCGGCGCGCCTTGCGGTCGATTCCGACGACTGATGCCGGTACCCGCGAGAACAACAGCCCTGGGTATGGCAGTGCGGCGGGCCGTGCGGTTCGATCAATGTCAATCCGTTTAGTCACAATCATTCGTGGTCGAGGAGGGCATTCAGATGAACAGGACATCGATAGTGAGCACTGTTATTCTCCTGGCGGCTGCCTTGTTCGCACAAGCCGCCCGCGCTCAGGATTACAATCGCTGGAATCTCCCCGACGGGGCGCTGATGCGCCTGGGCAAAGGAGACGTGCGCGACGTGGTCTGGTCGCCGGACAGAACGCGCCTGGCGGTGGGTGGCAGTGTCGGCATCTGGCTCTACGATTCCGGGACCGGCGAGGAAATCTCGCTGATCACGGGACACTCTCACAGAGTAAACGGCATTGCGATTTCGCCCGACGGTGTGACGCTGGCGAGCGGCAGCCGGGACCATACGGTGCGGTTGTGGGACGTGGCCACGGGACAGCAAAAAAGCATCCTCACGGGACATACCGGCGACGTCGAGGCGGTGGCGTTCTCACTGGACGGGACGATGTTGGCAAGCGCCGGCAGCGACTCTACCGTGCGGGTATGGGACGTGGCCGCCGGTCAGGAACAACACACGCTCACAGGACATGCCGGAAAGGTTTGGACAGTCGTGTTTTCACCCGATGGACGGACGCTGGCAAGCGCGGGAAGTGACTCTACGGTGCGGGTGTGGGACATGGCCACCGGACAGGAGCAACACGCGCTTACTGGAACTGTCGGAGAATTCTGGTCGTTCATCGGAAGAGTCCGGTCGGTCGCGTTTTCGCCTGACGGTCTGACGCTGGCAAGCGCCGCAAGCGGCTCTACGGTGCGGATGTGGGACGCGGCCACCGGCAAGGAAAAAAGCACGCTCACTGGTCATGGGTCTACCGTCTCTTCCGTGGTGTTTTCGCCGGACGGATCGACCCTGGCAATCGGTGGTGGCTATCGGGACGCAATGTTGCGATTGTGGGACGTGGCCACCGGGCAGGGAAGACACGCCCTGACGGGACATACGAGGTATGTCAGGTCGGCGGCGTTTTCGCCGGATGGCAGAACGCTGTCCACCGTCGATTGGGACAATACGGTGCGGGTGTGGGACGTGGATACGGGGCAGAAACGAAGCACCCTCACGGTCACCCTCCCAGGGCATACCCGACAATTACATTCGGTGGCGTTTTCGCCGGACGGGAGTCGACTGGCGGGCGGTAGTTGGGACTGGACGGTGCGGCTGTGGGACGCGGCCGCAGGCCAGGAGAGACGCGTCATTGAAGGACATAACAGTCTGGTCAGGGCGGTGGCGTATTCGCCGGATGGCAGAACGCTGGCAAGCGGCAGTTACGACTGGACGGTGCGGTTGTGGGACGTGGCCACAGGGCACGAAAAAACCACGCTCAAAGGACATACCAGTCGGGTCGGATCGGTGGCATTCTCGCCCGATGGACTGACGCTGGCAAGCGCCGGCAGTGACAATACCGTGCGGTTGTGGGACGTGGCCACCGGACAGGAAAAACACGTCCTGAGAGAACACGCGGCAATGGTCTATTCCGTGGCGTTTTCGCCGGATGGCAGAACGCTGGCAAGCAGCAGTCTGGATGCGACGGTACGATTGTGGGACCCGGCCACGGGGCACGAGAAAACCACGCTCGCAGGACATTCCCGCTGGATCTATTCGCTGGCGTTTTCACCTGATGGGACGACGCTCGCAGGCCCAGATGGCGATGGTACGATGAGGATGTGGGACGTAGCCACAGGACAGCTTATTCGCACCCACACTGCATATAAGGAGAGTTTCTTGTCTGTGGCGTTTTCGCCCGACGGGGCAACGCTCACGACCGGCAGTCTGTTTGGGCCCGTGTGGTTGTGGGACGTGGCCACCGGGCAGGATATACGAATCTTCACGGGACATACCAGTCTGATCAGGTCGGTGGTGTTTTCTCCGGATGGTACGAGGCTGGCTAGCGGCAGTTACGACGGTACGATTCTGATGTGGGACGTCTCTTCCCGTGCCGCGCTGCAGCCCCTTGCCGCCGACTTCGACGGCGACGGGGCCGTGGGTTTTTCCGACTACCTGCAATTCGTCGCGAAGTACGGGCTGAGCTTGGGAGACGCCGGATATGACGCGCGCTTCGATCTGGACGGCGACGGTACCGTCTCGTACGGCGACTGGACGATCTTCAGACGTAGTTTCAGGCGGGGTACCTGAAGCGGACAAACGGTATCGGCAAGCGGGCGCGCCAGGCCTCTCCGTGAATCATCATCTTGCGCCAGGCCATCACTAAAGTCACATCAATTGCTGTCTCTTCATGTGGTCTAAGCATAGTCAGGGAGGACATTCAGATGAAAAGATCTACAATTTTGAGCCTCACGCTTGTATTTGCGACCGTCTTGTTTTCGCATGAAATCCCCGCACAAGACTACAATCGCTGGAGTCTGCCCGAAGGCGCCCGCATGCGTCTGGGCAAAGGAAATGTACGCCACATGGCGTGGTCACCGGACCGCACGCTCCTGGCCGTGGGTGGCAGCGTCGGCATCTGGCTCTACGATGCCCGCACCGGAGAGGAAATTACCCTGATCGCCGGACATTCGTTCAGAGTCAATGCGGTTGCGTTTTCACCCGATGGTCTGACACTGGCAAGCGGCAGCCGGGACCATACGGTGCGGTTGTGGGACGTGGCCACCGGACAGGAGAAAAGCATCCTCACAGGACATAAGTACGACGTCGAGGCCGTGGCATTCTCGCCGGATGGGACGACCCTGGCAAGCGGCAGTCGCGACGGCACGGTGCGAGTGTGGGACGTGGAAACCGGGCAGGAACAACACAGGCTCATCAACGAAAAGTACACGGATGAGTATAGTAACCCCTGGATCGTGTCGGTGGCGTTTTCGCCCGATGGAGCGACGCTTGCAAGCGCCAATCGTGACACGACGGTGCGGGTGTGGGACGTTAACACAGGACAGGAAAAACACACGCTCATTGGACATACGAATAGACCCACTTCGGTAGCGTTTTCGCCGGTTGGAACGACTCTGGCAAGCGCCGGTCGGGACAGTACCGTGCGGTTGTGGGACGTGGAAACGGGACAGGAACGACTCACCTTGGAAGGACATACCCATGTGGTGAATTCGGTGGTTTATTCTCCGGATGGAACGACTCTGGCAAGCGGCGGTTGGGACAATGTGGCGCGGTTGTGGGATACGGCCACCGGGCAGGAGATAGGCACGCTCACAGGACATACCCGTGGGGTCCGTTCGGTTGTCTTTTCTCCGGACGGTCTGACGCTGGCAAGCGCCGGTTGGGACAATACGGTGCGACAGTGGTACGTGGAAACGGGACACGAAACAAGCACCATCTCCCTCACCATCACAGGGCATAGCCGCGAAGTACATTCGGTGGTGTTCTCGCCTGATGGAAGTACTCTGGCAAGCGGCAGCTGGGACAGGACGGTGCGGGTGTGGGACATGGCCACGGGAATCGAGAAAAGTACCCTCACAGGACATACCAGTTCGGTCAGGTCGGTGGTGTTCTCGCCGGATGGGACGACGCTGGCCAGCGGCAGTTACGACAGGACGGTGCGGGTGTGGGACGCGGCCACGGGGCAGGAGACAAGCACTCTCACAGGACATGCCGGTCGGGTCGTATCCGTAGCGTTTTCGCCAGATGGGAAGACGATTGCAAGCGCTGACAACGAGGGTACGGTGCGTTTGTGGGATGCAGCTGAAGGGGGGGAGAAAAGTACGCTCACAGGACATTCCGACGTTGTCTATTCGGTGGCGTTTTCGCCCGATGGCAGAACGCTGGCAAGTTCCAGTAGAGACGGCACGGTGCGGTTGTGGGACGTGGCCACAGGGCTGGAGAGAAATACCCTTGCAGGACATTCACGATGGATCTTTGCGTTGGCGTTTTCCTATGATGGAGCGACGCTTGCAAGCGCCGATGGCGATGGTACGGTTCGGTTGTGGAGCGCGGCCACGGGCGAACAACTACGCGCCTTCACCAGTGGCGACAATTTCCGGTCGGTGGCGTTTTCGCCCGATGGGACCACACTGGCAACCAGCAGTCCGTTCAAGGTCGTGTGGTTGTGGGACGTCGCCACGGGGCGGGATATACGCACCCTCACCGGACATACCGACCCGATCAATTCGGTGATGTTCTCGCCGGATGGGACAACGTTGGCAAGTGGCAGTTACGACTGTACAATTCTGCTGTGGGATGTCTCGTCACGTGCCACGCTGCAACCCCTTGCTGCCGATTTCGATGGCGATGGAACCGTGGGCTTTACCGACTTTCTGCAATTCGTCGCGAAGTTCGGGCTGAGCTGGGGAGATGCCGGATATGACTCCCGCTTTGATCTGGACAACGACGGGGATATCGGGTATTCCGATTGGTCCATCTTGCGAAAAAGCTTTGGCCGGGGTTCCTGAAGCGAACCAACCGTGTCGGAAACCGGTCGCGCCCAGTTTAAAAAGGGCCGGGAGTCCACCCCCATTGGGCGGGTTCGCCGCATGAGAGTCAAAGCCTTGACCGACCTCTGTTTTGACATTCCGTCGCTCAACCAATCTGGCCGCGTTTCGAAAGGAGGTGATATCGGAATCCACGTCGCGAAGAGTCGGACAGCAGTATGTGTAGTTGAGAAGCAACGCCTCACGGAAAGTGCGGAAGTTAATCGACTCGCTGCTTGAACGGAAGAGCGATATACGCCAGTTCTCTCGACGAACCCGTCACTCGCTCCAGGTCATTGCAATAGTCGCATCAGTTACTGTCGTTACACACGTTTTCAAATTGGGAAAGGACAATCAGATGAAAAAACATATGTTTTTCGGTCTCATTCCTCTTTTGACAATTGTCTTGCTGGCACAAACCGGCAGCGCGCAGGACTACGTTCGCTGGAGCTTGCCGGAAGGAGCGCACATGCGTCTGGGCAAAGGCTACGTGCGCGACGTGGCCTGGTCGCCGGACCGGACGCTCCTGGCCGTGGGAGGCACCGCCGGAATCTGGCTCTACGATGCCCACACCGGAGCGGAAGTTTCCCTGATCACAGGACATTCGTTCAGAGTCAATGGGATTGCGTTTTCGCCCGACGGCCTGACATTGGCAAGTGGCAGTCGAGACGATACGGTGCGGTTATGGGACGTTAATACAGGAGAGGAAAAAAGTATCTTCACGGGACATACCTACGATGTCGAGGCGGTGGCATTCTCGCCAGATGGGACGACCCTGGCAAGCGGCAGTCGCGACGGTACGGTACGCCTGTGGGACGTAGCCACCGGGCAGGAAAAACACACGCTCTTGAACGAAAAGTACCGGGAGTTGCTGAACAGGCCCTTTGTCTATTCGGTCACGTTTTCACCCGACGGTCGGACGCTGGCAAGCGCCAATCGTGACACGACGGTACGGGTGTGGGACGTGAACACAGGGCAGGAAAAACACACGCTCGTCGGACATACGAATAGACCCACTTCGGTAGCGTTTTCGCCGGATGGAACGAAACTGGCAAGCGCCGGTCGGGACAGTACCGTACGGTTGTGGGACGTGGAAACGGGACAGGAAGAGCACACCCTGGAAGGACATACCCATGTGGTGTATGCCGTGGTGTATTCGCCCGATGGATCGGAACTTGCAAGCGGCAGTCAGGACCGTACAATCAAGTTGTGGGACGCCGCCACGGGGCAGGAGAAAAGTATCCTCACAGGACATACGTCCACCGTGCTGTCAGTTGCATATTCACCGGATGGAATGACCCTGGCAAGCCGCAGTTTCGACAATTCGGTCCGGGCGTGGGACGTGGAAACCGGGCTGGAGAATGGCGCCCTCACACTTACAGGGCATACCTCCGTCGTCCTGTCGGTGGCATATTCGCCGGACGGGAAGATTCTGGCAAGCGGCGGTAACGACCGTATGGTCAGGTTGTGGGACGTGTCCACCGGGCAGGATATAGGCACCTTCGCAGGACATACCCGTGGGGTCAGGTCGGTAACGTTTTCGCCGGATGGGATGATGCTGGCAAGCGGCGGTTACGACAATACGGTGCGGGTGTGGAACGCGGCCACAGGGCAGGAGAAAAACACCCTCACAGGACATACGGGCACTGTCAGGTCGGTGGCATTCTCGCCGGATGGCAGGACGCTGGCAAGCGGCAGTCGCGACGGGACGGTGCGGGTGTGGGACCTGGCCACAGGGCACGAGAAATATACGTTCTCAGGACATACGGAAGATGTCACTTCTGTGAAGTTCTCGCCGGATGGCAGGACACTGGTAAGCGCCAGTCACGACCAAACGATGCGGGTGTGGGATCCGGCAACCGGACAGGAGAGGTATACACTCTCAGGTCAAACCCGGGCGATCCAGGACGTCGCGTTTTCACCGGATGGGGCGACGCTTGCAAGCGCCGACATCGGCGGTACGGTGCGGTTGTGGGATGCGGATACAGGCCAGCATAAACGCTCACTCGCAAGCGGCGATAATTTCTGGACGCTGGCGTATTCGCCCGATGGTCTGACGCTGGCAACCGGCAGTCCTTTCAAGGCGGTGTGGTTGTGGGACGTGGCCACAGGGCAGGATATACGCACTCTCTCGGGACATACCGATCCGATCTATTCGGTGGTGTTCTCGCCGGATGGAAAAACGCTGGCGAGCGGCAGTTACGACGGTACGATTCTGCTGTGGGACGTCTCGTCACGTGCCGCGCTGCAACCCCTTGCTGCCGATTTCGACGGCGACGGGGTCGTGGGCTTTTCCGACTATCTTCAATTCGTCGCGAATTACGGGCTACGCTGGGGAGACGTGGGATATGACGCGCGCTTCGATCTTGACGGCGACGGTGACGTCGGTTCTGCCGATTTCTGGATCTTCCGGAAAAGCTTCGGCCGGGGTAGCTGAAGCGGACAAACCGTGTCGGAAACCGGTCGGGCCAGTTTTCTCCACGAATCCATCACTCGCTCGAGGTTCTCAACAAGCTCACATCAATCACTGTCTTTTCGTGCCGTTGAATCATCGTCAATCCCTCGTAATCAAGGTCAATCACATTAAGGGAGGGCATTCAGATGAAAAGGTCTACGACTTCCAGTACAATTCTTCTCTTGGCAGCAGTCTTGTTTGCACAGAACAGCCACGCGCAGGACTACAATCGCTGGCGCCTGCCCGAAGGGGCCCGCATGCGGTTGGGTAAGGGAAACGTGCTCGACGTGGCCTGGTCGCCGGACCGCACGCGTCTGGCCGCGGGGGGCACCGCCGGCATCTGGCTCTACGATGCCATCACCGGCGCGGAAATTTCCCTGATCACAGGACATGCGTTCAGGGTCAATGCGGTTGCGTTTTCGCCCGACGGTCTGACGCTGGCAAGTGGCAGCCGTGACGACACAGTGCGATTATGGGACGTGGCCAACGGACAGGAAAAGAGCATCTTCACGGGACATACATACGACGTCGAGGCGGTGGCATTCTCGCAGGATGGGACGATGCTGGCAAGCGGCAGTCGCGACGGTACGGTGCGGGTGTGGGACACGGCCACCGGGCGGGAAAAACACACCCTCTTGAACGAAAAGTACCGGGAGTTGCGGAACAGGCCCTTTGTCTATTCGGTGGCGTTTTCACCCGACGGTCTGACGCTGGCAAGCGCCAATCGTGACACGACGGTGCGGGTGTGGGACGTGAATACAGGCCAGGAAATACATACGCTCACAGGACATACCCGTCGGGCCACGTCGGTGGCTTTTTCGCCGGACGGGTTGACGCTGGCCAGTGCAAGCCTGGACAATACCGTGCGGCTGTGGGACGTGGAAACGGGACAGGAAAAAAGCACCCTGGAAGGACATACCCACTATGTGTATTCGATTGCGTATTCGCCCGACGGTCTGACGCTGGCAAGCGCGGGTCGGGACAGTACGGTACGGGTGTGGGACACGGGCACAGGGCAGGAGATGAGTACCATCACAGGACATTCGTCCAGCGTCCGATCGGTCGTTTATTCGCAGGATGGGGTGGCGCTGGAGAGCCGCAGTTTTGACAATACGGTCCGGACATGGGACGTAGAAACGGGGCAGGAGAAAAGCACCCTACGCCTTACAGGGCATACACAATCTGTGAACTCGTTGGCGTTCTCGCCGGATGGACAGACCCTGGCAGGCAGTGGTAACGACCCTGGCATCCGGTTGTGGGACGTGGCCACAGGACAGGTAAAAAGCACTTTCGCAGGAGATGGGTCATTGGCGTACTCGCTGGATGGGACCATGCTGGCAACCGGCGGCGGTCGGGACGGAACTATGCGGTTGTGGGAAGCGGCCACTGGGCAGGAGAAACTCACCCTCACCGGACATACGTCGTCTGTCGAGTCGGTGGCGTTTTCGCCGGATGGGACCACACTTGCAAGCGCCGGCGGTCGGGACGAAACGGTTCGATTGTGGGACGTGACCACGGGGCAGGAGAAACACAGCCTCACGGGACATACGGCGTCTGTCTCCTGGGTGGCGTTTTCGCCCGATGGATCGACGCTTGCAAGCGCCAGTTACGACGAGACGGTGAAGTTGTGGGATCCGTCAACCGGGCGTGAGAAAATCACCCTCACAGGACACAATGCAGGGCTCCATGCGGTGGTGTTTTCGCCCGATGGCAGGACGCTTGCAAGCTCCGATTCCCGGGGCACGGTGCGGTTGTGGGACGCGGCCGCAGGACAGGAGAAAAACACATTCTCAGCACGTAGCGAGAATTTCTTTTCCATTGCGTTCTCGCCGGATGGAAAGACGCTGGCAACCAGCAGTCCGTACAAGGCGGTATGGCTGTGGGACGTGGCCACCGGGCAGAATATACGCGCCCTAAGAGGACATACCGCTCCGATCTGGACGGTGGCGTTTTCGCCGGACCGCAGAACGCTTGCAAGCGCCAGTTACGATGGAACGATTCTGCTATGGGATGTCTCGTCACGTGACGCGTTGCAACCCCTTGCCGCCGACTTCGATGGCGACGGTTCCGTGGGCTTTTCCGACTTTCTGCAATTTGCCGCGAAGTTCGGGCTGAGCTGGGGAGATACGGGATACGACCCACGCTTTGATTTGGATAACGACGGGGATATCGGGTACCCCGATTGGTCGATTTTCAGAAAAAGCTTCAGTCGGGGTACCTGAAGCGAACAAGCGGTGTCGGAAACAGGTCGCGCAAAGCCAAGATAGAAGTCACCGTCAATCTCAGTCTCACCATTCGGTTTAGTCAGAATTTATCACAGTTAGGGAGGGAATTCAGATGAAAAGGTCTACGATTTCGAGCCTGATTCTTCTTTTGACGGCCGTCTTGATCGCCCAGGACAGCCGCGCACAGGACTACCTCCGCTGGAGCCTGCCTGAAGGGGCCCGCATGCGGTTGGGTAAAGGAAACGTGCTTGACGTGGCCTGGTCGCCGGACCGCACGCGCCTGGCCGCGGGGGGCACCGCCGGCATCTGGCTCTACGATGCCCGCACAGGAGAGGAAATTTCCTTCATCACAGGACATTCGTTCCGAGTCAATGCGGTTGCGTTTTCTCCCGATGGGCTGACGCTGGCAAGCGGCAGTCGCGACGATACCGTGCGGTTGTGGGACGTGGCCACAGGACAGGAAAAAAGCATCCTCACAGGGCATAGGTACGACGTCGAGGCGGTGGCATTCTCGCCCGATGGTCTGACGCTGGCGAGCGGGAGTCGCGACGGCACGGTGCGGGTGTGGGACGTGGCCACTGAGCAGCAAAAACACAGGCTCATCAACGAAAAGTACACCGATAAGATTAGTAACCCCTGGGTCATGTCGGTCGTATTTTCCCCCGATGGAGCCACGCTGGCCAGCGCCAGCCGGGACAGTACCGTGCGGGTGTGGGATGTGGTCACAGGGCAGGAAGAACACACCCTCAAGGCACATACCAATGAGGTCCGGTCGGTGGCCTTTTCGCCGGACGGATTGACGCTGGCAAGCGCCAGTTACGACCAAACTGTAAGGTTGTGGGACCTGGAAACGGGACAGGAAGAATTCACCCTGGACGGGCATACCCATTGGGTGTATTCGGTCGTGTTTTCGCCCGATGGATCGACGCTGGCCAGCGCCAGTCGGGACAGTACCGTGCGGGTTTGGGACGTGGCTACAGGGCAGGAGAAACACACACTCACAGGGCATGAGTCCAGAGTCCAGTCGGTTGCGTACTCGCAGGACGGGATGAGCCTGGCAAGTCGCACCTTCGACAATACGGTGCGGCAGTGGGACGTGGAAACCGGGCTGGAGAAGGGCACCCTCAGACTTGAAGGGCATACATCCACCGTCAATTCGGTTGTGTATTCGCCGGACGGGAAGATGCTGGCAAGCGGCGGTAGCGACCACATGGTCCGATTGTGGGATGTGGAAACCGGGCAGGATATACGCACCATCGAAGGACATACCCGCCGGGTCGAGTCGGTGGCGTTTTCGCCGGATGGGTTGACCCTGGCAAGCGGTGGCGGCTATCGGGACGATACGGTGCGGCTGTGGGAGGTGGACACGGGGCACGAGAAACACACCCTCACGGGACATTCAGGCCCTGTCGAGTCGGTGGCGTTTTCGCCTGATGGCAAGACGCTGGCAAGCGCTGGCGGATATCAGGACGATACGGTGCGGTTATGGGACGTGGACACAGGGCACGAGAAACACACCCTCACAGCACATATTAATAGACTCGCGACAGTGGCGTTTTCGCCGGATGGTAAGACGCTCGCAGGCGCTGGTGGAGACAGCTCCGTGCGGTTGTGGGACGTGGACACAGGGCACGAGAAACACACCCTCACAGCAACTACCTATAGGGTCCATGATTTGGTGTTTTCGCCGGATGGAACGACCCTGGCAAGCGCCGGTATTGACGGTACGGTTCAGTTTTGGGACGTGGACACAGGGCAGGACATACGCACCTTCACTGGCGATAATTTCCGTTCGTTGGCGTATTCGCCGGATGGGATGACGCTGGCAACCGGCAGTGCGCACAAGGCGGTATGGCTGTGGGACGTGGCCACAGGGCAGAATATACGCGCCCTCACGGGACATACCGATCCGATCAATTCGGTGGTGTTTTCCCCGGATGGGAAAACGCTGGCAAGCGGCAGTTACGACGGTACGATCTTGCTGTGGGACGTCTCGTCACGTGCCGCGCTGCAACCCCTTGCTGCCGATTTCGACGGCGACGGCACCGTGGGCTTTGCCGACTTTCTGCAATTCGTCGCGCAATACGGGTTGCGCTGGGGAGATGCGGGTTACGACGCGCGTTTCGACCTGGACGGCGATGGGGAGGTCGGGTCCTGGGATTGGCGGATCTTCAGCCAAAGCTTCGGCCGGGGTAACTGAAGCGAACAAACGGTGTAGGAAACCGGTCGCGCCAATTATCTCCACGAATCCATCACTCGGTGCAGGTCGTCAACAAACCCACATCAATCACTGTCTTTTCGTTCCGTTAGATCATAGTCAATCCCTTGTAATCAAAGTCAATCATCGTAAGGGAGGGCATTCAGATGAAGAGGTCAACGATTTTGGGCGTCACTCTAGTATTGACGACTGTCCTGTTTTCACACGACAGCCTCGCACAGGATCACACACGAATGGGATTGCCCCAGGGGGCACTAAAGCGGCTGCGCAAAGGAGAATCACGCCTGGTGGCCTGGACGCGGGACGGGACGCAGCTGGCGGTGGGCGGTACCATTGGCATCTGGGTTTACGATGCTGAAACCGGTGACGAAGTTTCTCTGCTCGCGGGTCATAGACGTGAAGTGGTATCGATAGTGTTTTCGCCGGATGGGACGACGCTGGCCAGCGCCAGTGGCGACTATACGGTGCGGTTGTGGGACGTGGCCACGTGGCAGGAAAAAAGCACCTTGACCGGACATACCCATCGGGTCACTTCGGTGGCGTTTTCACCCGATGGTACTGCGGTGGCAAGCGGCGGTTGGGACAGGACGGTGCGGGTGTGGGACGCGGCCACAGGACACGAGAAAAACACCCTCACAGGACATACCAACATTGTCAATTCGGTGGTGTTTTCACCGGATGGGACCACGCTTGCAAGCGGCAGTCGGGACGAATCGGTGCGGCTATGGGACGCGGCCACAGGGCACGAGAAAAACACCCTCACAGGACACACGTCGTCTGTCACGTCCGTGGTGTTTTCGCCAGATGGGAAGACGTTGGCCGGCACCAGTAGTGATCGTACGTTGAGATTGTGGGAAGTGTCCACCGGCGAAGAAAAAGGCGCAGTAACAGAACAAAACTGGTGGCCCGGATCGGTGGCGTTTTCGCCGGACGGGAAGACCATGGCCAGCGGCGGTTACGACAATACGGTGCGATTATGGGACGTGGCAACAGGCCAGGTCAATTATACTCTCACAGGACATACGGCGACAGTCAGGTCGGTGTTGTTTTCGCATGATGGAATGACCCTGGCCAGTGGCAGTTCGGACAATACGGTGCGGTTGTGGGACCTGGCCAACCAAACTGAAAAAACCACCCTGACAGGACATTCGGGGACGATCAGGACGATTGCGTTTTCGCCGGACGAAACATCGCTGGCAAGCGCCAGCTGGGATCATACGGCGCGATTGTGGGACGTGGCCACGGGACAGGAAAAGAGCACTCTCAGGGGACATTCCGGGTCAACCAGGTCGGTGGCGTTTTCGCCGGATGGGGCGACGTTGGCAAGCGGTGATGTGGACGATAAAGCGCGGTTGTGGGACGTGGCCACAGGGCAGGTAAAACGCACTTTCACGGGTCATACCCGTGATGTCAGTTCGGTAGCGTTTTCGCCGGATGGGACCAGGCTTGCAAGCAGCAGCTGGGACGGATCTGTGCGGTTGTGGGACGCGGCCACAGGGCAGGCAAAACACACCCTCACAGGACATACCCGAGGAGTCGAGTCGGTGGCGTTCTCGCCGGATGGAAAGACGCTGGCAAGTGGCGACGGCGGGATTGGTACGGTGCGGTTGTGGGACGTGGCCTCAGGGCAGGAGAAAAGCGCCTTGACACCACATTTCGGCACGGTCTATTCGGTAGCGTTTTCGCCGGATGGAAATACGCTGGCCAGCGGCAGTTCGGACAATTCGGTTCGGATGTGGGACCTGGCCTCAGGGCAGGTAGAGAACACCCTCACAGGACATACGCTGCACGTCCGTTCGGTAGCATTTTCCCCGGATGGAGGCACGCTGGCGAGTGCCGGTAAAGACAGTACGGTAAGGTTGTGGGACGTGGCCTCAGGGCAGGAAAAGTTCACTCTCACCGGACATACGGAATGGGTCTATTCGGTGGTATTTTCACCGGATGGGACCACGCTGGCCAGCTGCAGTTCGGACGGTTCGGTGCGGCTGTGGAACGCGGCCACGGGGCAGGAAGAAGCCACCTTCACAGCGCATACATATTGGGTCCCGTCGGTGGCGTTTTCTCCGGACGGAAGTAAACTGGCCAGCGGCGGCAGCGCAATCCTATTGTGGGACGTCTCGCCGTATGTCGCTCGTCAACCCCTTGCTACCGACTTCGACGGCGACGGCGCTGTGGGCTTTCCCGACTTCCTGCAGTTTGCATCCCAGTTCGGTCAGAGCCGGGACGACGCCGGGTTTGACGCGCGTTTCGACCTGGACGGCGACGGTGAGGTCGGGTTCAACGATTTTGTGATCTTTGCCCGAAGCTTCGGCAGCGGTACGTGAGGCGCCGCCGGCTTACGTTGGAGGATGCGGCCGACATTCCTGCCCGCCAGCCTCGATGCTATTCTGCCGACGAGAAATCGGAACGAAAACGTTCGCAGCCGAGACACGATAAGTCGATTTGCTTCTTGCATTTTACGTGTAGACACAGGGAAATGGGGGTGGTGACGAACTCAAAGCCGAGCCAGTCGCGCAGCAAACGGGCGGCTGGACCCCGAGTCTGCGGGGTGGGTTCAGGAAGGGGCGGTGGGCTGACAGGTGGGGCTGACGGCCCGCCATTGGCGCAGAACCTCAAAGACGAGGACGGCGCTGGCCGCGGCGACGTTGAGGCTGTTTTTGTAGCCGTACATGGGAATCTCAACCAGCTCGTCGCAGCACTCCAGTGCGGTGCGACTCACGCCGAGGGCCTCATTACCCACGATGAGGGCCAGGGGGCACGGATAGTTCAACTCGGCGTAGCAGCGACTTTGCGATGTCGTCTCCAGCGCCCAAACCTGCACCTGGCGAGCGCGCAAGTGCTCAATGGCTTGTAGCGTGGTGGCGAAGTGGCGGGTCTCGATGTACGGGAGGGTGCCCAACGCCGTCTTGTCGAGCTTGGGATGGGGAGGATGAGCCGTGTAGCCACAGGTGTAGATTCCCTGCAAGCGACCCGCGTCGGCCGTGCGGAAGATCGAGCCGACGTTGAAGGCGCTGCGCAAATTGTCGAGCACCAGATAGAGCGGGTGTTTGGGCAGGCGGGCGTATTCGTCGACGGGCATCTCCGCGTCGAACGTGCGAACCTCAAAGCTGGTCTCCTTGCCGTAGTTGCCCGGCCGCAATTTCACCCGACTTCCTCCGGGGCTACGGGCCGCTGCTCGGCGGCAGAGAGCCGGGCGGCCTCAATGGCAATCATGGCATGCCGCACGCTCTCGGCGGTGACGGCCAGCTCGGCGCGGCCGGCGAGCGCGTCGGCGATGTTCTCGTAGTAGGAGCGCCAGCGACCAGGTGCCGTCTTAATAATGGTTTCCTCGGCTGACCTAAAGAGGCGGGCGTAGTGCTCGGGCGCCTCTTCAGCCGCGTCGATGTCGCCGGCGATCATGGCCTTTTCCTGCGGGTCAACGCCTTCTTTAACCAGTGCGCCTTCCGTGCCCAGCACGTACCAGCGCGGTTTGGCCTTGCTCGCCAGCGACGAGGTCTCCACGCGCGCTTCGACGCCGTTGGTAAAGTGGAGCACGGCCAGCGCGTGGGACTCGACGTCGATGCTGAGTGGGTCGCCAGAGTGGAAGGTGGCGTACACCTTTGCGAGCGGCGCGTCGATGAGCTGGAGGGCTTGATCGACCAGGTGTGCACCTAAATCGAGGAATTTGCCGCCGCCGTGCCGTGCGATGCTGCGCCAGCCTCGCGGAGGCCCGTTTTGGCCCCAGAACATCTCCAGCAAAAAGAGATCGCCGACAAGCCCTTGGGCCAGCGTGTCTTTAACGGCGAGAAAATCGCCGTCCCAGCGGCGATTCTGAAATACGCTGAGCAAGCGGTCGTGCGCCTGGCTGGCGGCGATCATCCGGTCGGCCTCAGCCATGCTCAGGCACATGGGCTTGTCGGTGACGACGTGTTTGCCTGCTGCCAGCGCCTGGATCGCGTGCGGGGCGTGGAGGTCATTGGGCGTGGCGAGGACGACTAAATCAACGGCTGAATCGGCCAACACCTCATCGAAGTGGCGGAAGGTCTTTACACCCAGGTCGCGCTGGATTTCGTCGCGGGCCTCCGGCCGGCTTGTGGCGATGCCGTACAGGTTCAGGCCGCCGGCCAGTCCCACCAGATAGGCGTGGAAGCAGCGGCCGGCAAAGCCATAGCCGATGACGACGACATTGGGTTTTTCCATGATTCTACCTGTGAAACGGGCATTTTCGCGGCCGACAGATGGGCACACATATTAAGAGAATTCAACGGTTTGGGCAAGTTTCACGGGGAGCACAAGGCAGCAGATTCAAACCGGATGCTTGCTGCGATGAAATGCAACGAGGAAGTCGGACACCTTGCATACGATTTTCTCCAGCATGGCCCGGCCGTCCTCGACGGTGGCCTCCGCCGGGTTATCCGTGTAGCCGACTCCCGCCTGCCATTCGCCGTGGACCTGAACCACCGCGCCCGAAAGGCCCACGTCCAGACCGGCATCGTCGTGGATCTGCCCGCTCATCGCGTCCAACGCCTCTCTGTTCACCAGGTCCGGCCGGATCGCCATCATCATCGCCGCTTCGAATCGACCGGCGTGGCCGGGGATGACCGACGACGGCATGACGTCGATGAGCGCCTCCCGCGCGATATTCCAGTAATCGCCGGTCGCCACGGCCGCCGGATAGCCCAGCCGGTTCACGAAGTCCTGTCCCACCAGCCCGTTCGGGTTGCAATTCCCCCCGTGGCCGTTCAACACCACGAGCCGCCTGAATCCGCTTCGCGAAAGGCCTTCAAGAACATCTGTCACTGCGCCGACGTACGTGGTAGTCCTGAATGACAGGACGCCCGGAAACGGATAGTGATGGTGGGAGTTGCCGAACTGCAGCGTGGGGGCCACCACGATGGGAACCTGCTCATTTGCGCGCGCCGCGGCCTGGCGCGCGACCGTCCCGCATAGAACGGCGTCCGTACACACCGGAAGGTGAGGTCCGTGCTGCTCGATGGCCGCCGTGGGCAGGACTGCCGTGGCCGTGGGCGCAACCTTCCGGATCTCTTCCCGGGTCATCTCTTCGAATAGAATGGACACGGGCTGTCCTCCTGATTTTGCTGTAGGTGTTGTGATTCGGCTGCGATACTTCCTCGTGGGCCGACGCCCAAAGTCCGCGGACCCTGAACCGTTCCCTGAGCTTGTCGAAGGGCCGGTGAAGGGTCGAAACGCGGACGAAGCGCGGGCATTTCGACATTTCGACCCGCTCTATGCAGGCATGCTCAATGAACGCGCTTCGTCGAGCTTGGTAAGAGAAATTCGTTACAGAATCCTATTCGGGCTTCTTTGGTGAGGACCCAATCCACGCGACTCTGGCGCGTAGAGCCTAGATTTCTTCGAACGGATACAACGGTCGCCGGCGATGGCGGAACTCGAACTTGCGCATGTCCGCCGCCGTCGCTCCGGGCGTATCGACGCGGATCAGACGCGTGCACACGGGAGCGTAAGCCGCCACGGGCGCATGCACCCCCTTGGCGACGATGACGTCGAAGGCGTCGGGACGCAGTTGACAACTGGTCATGAGACCCAGACTCACCGGCACTACCCGCCGGGAGGTCAGGCTGATGGTCAAGCCGCTGTCCGTGTCCACCACCGCTGTCTGACCCATGTCGAACGCCGTCCGGCCTCCGTGGCGAATCTCGCTCTCGCTGAACCAACCGCTGTAGACGCCGCGTACCCTGACGGGAACCTCCAGCGGCGGGCCGTGCAATTCGTCAGTCTTGCCGCCCATCCGGAGCGTGAGACGCCCCCCCACGCCGGCCTCGGCCGCGCTTGAAACGGCTTCCCGGTCGTACAGGCACACGAATGCCCTGATATTCCCGCGCGTGTGCAATTCATGCGCGAGCATCGTGCCGTCGCCCGCGGAACCGCCGCCCACGTTGTCGCCCATGTCCAGCAGGCATACCGGGCCGTCTGCAGCCAACGCCATATCGACCGCTTCCGGGATGCCGATGAACTCACCCCTGAAGTCACCGCGAAAGGCGTGGAGATAATCCGCGAGTTCTCCGGCCACGGATTCCGCAAGGCGTGTATCTCCGTCTGTCACGGCAATCATCGAAGCGCCCATCTCGGGCACATCGGAGTACGGGAATCCCAACACGATGCTGTTCGACAAAACGCCAGGCCGGTCCAGAAGTCGATCCGCAAGTTCGTACATCGGCCGGCACGGCGCGGTTCCCGTCAGCTGGCGTTCGATATTGATGGCGATCGGCGGAAACGCAGCCGCCTGCGTGGGCCTGATCTCGTCTCGAAGCGTCCGCGCCATCAACCGCGCGGCCTGCAATCCCACCTCTTTCTGGTCAAGATGCGGGTTGCTGCGATAGGCAATCGTCGCGTCACAGGCCGCAATCATCCTCTCCGACAGGTTCGCGTGCGGATCGATTGTGCAGATGATCGGTGTTCCCTCGCCGACAATGCGCCTGAGTCGGTACAGCCAGTATCCGTCGAGGTCCCGGTAGTCCTTGCCCTCACCCACGTTCGCCCCGTGGGGCGCCACCAGCCAGCCGTCCGGTTCGCCGGCGCGTTCAACCTGTTCGAACATCATCTGCATCAGCGCGTCGCAGGTGTCCTTCGTAATCCTGCCGGAGGGCTCGGTACTGGCGTAAAAGAGCGGTACCGCTTCGATGCCCGACTCCGCCAGACCCGCCAAAAAACCGCTCACCTCGTTCAGGCCGTCTTCGAAACCGTCCGCCACTTCGTTTCCGATGAGAATCCGGCTCGACCGGAACATATCCAGTGTGGTGGGCGTACCGATGAACGTATTGGACTCATGGACAAGAGAGAGAATGCCGACGCGCATATCAGAATTTCCAGATCATTTCAGTTGGATGTGGCCGGAATCGCTTCTTCGACGGGCTCAGGACCGGCTCCTGAGCCCCGAGCCGCTCCCTGAGCTTGTCGAAGGGTCGGCGGAAGGGTATCGAAACGTGGGCATTTCGACATTTCGACCCGCTCAATGCAGGCATGCTCAATGACCGCGTTTCGTCGAGTGATGGCACATTGACAAGCTCAATGCACGCAACTAAACGAGACCGGATGAATTATCGCGGGAATCACAGTCGCCCCCTCGCTGTGAGCACAATTTCAATATAGAATTCGGCTTTGCTTAAATCAAATGGTTCTTCGTACGTTTCAGACACACGACGTTGTCGATCGTGCAATCTGCGCTAACGCGGCGATTCAGGTCGACTTATGCATCGGACTCCCGCGAATCACTATAAACCATTTTGTTGTATCGAAGGAGTTTTGACAAAATAAACTAATGGATTCGCCTTGCCATTGCCGCTTGAATGCTTTATATTACAACCAGATAAGATAAGCGCGGCTTATTGTTAACTGTCGGTTCCAAAAACGACATCATGGCGGGCGGACGGAGTCGTACGCAACGTGCGCCGGCCGTCAGACACACGGAAGCCGGAGCGCATCGATTCCGGAGGGTCAGATGGACCTTAAAGAGAGTATTCAAACTGCGCCGATCACCCATGTCGACCTGTCGTATTACGTCGAGACGGAACATGGCACGCGAGCGGGAGATGTTCTCGCCAAGATGAAGGCGAGCCACAGAAAATGCGCGCTCGTAATGAGACACGGCCGGTTGATCGGCATCTTCACCGAACGCGATATCATGAAAAAAGTGGCAGGTAACGCGGAGAGCGGCAATGCGCCGATCGATGACCTGATGACTCCGGATCCTGAAACAATCGACGCGGAGATGAACATCCTGGACGCGACGAGGGTGATCGCTTCTAACCGCTTCCGTTACATGCCGGTAACGAACAAAGAGGGCAGGGTCCTGGGTACGTTGACCTATTATGCCATTATCAAATACATATGCGATTACTTCCCGCAGGAAATCTACAACCAGCCGCCCGTGCCGGACGTGTTCGCCAAAGCCCGCGCCGGCGCCTGACGCGCCTGGAGTTCGTAATCGGATCCGCAGCCCAAATGTACCGGGAGGTTCATAGAGATGGCCGAAACAGCCGTCGAGGAAATTGACGAAGAAGCCGAACTTCTGGACGAATTGAACGAAGTAGAATCTATCGCTGTCCGATTCGCGGGCGACTCCGGCGATGGAAGCCAGTTCATTGGGGGAGAATTCGCCAACACGTCCGCCATCGTGGGCAACGATATCAGTACCATGCCGGATTTCCCCGCAGAAATCCGCGCTCCCGCGGGCACATTGCCGGGCATAAGCGGTTTTCAGGTCCGCATTTCCAGCGAAGACATCTACACGCCCGGAGACGAGCCCCAGGTTCTCGTTGCCATGAACCCGGCCGCTCTCAGGGCCAACCTGCAGGACCTGCCGCCGGGCGGCGTGGTCATTACCAATTCCAACAACTTCACACGAAACAACCTGCGCAAGGCAGGCTACGAGACCGACCCCCTGGAAGACGGATCGCTGGAGGGGTATCGCGTTTGCAAGGTTCCGTTGACAACGTTGCACAAGCGGGCGGTGGCCGGTGTCGAGGGCCTGTCCAACCGGCAGATCGATATGATGAAGAACTGCTTCGCCCTCGGACTTGCGTACTGGATCTTCGACCGTCCGCTGGATCCGACCATCCGCATGCTTGAAGAGAAATTCGCCAGCCGCCCCAACGTCGTTGAGGGCAACGTAACTACCCTGAAGGCCGGATACAACTACGGGGAGACGACCGAACAGTTCCAGTACAGGTACAAAATTCCCAAAGCCGTGGTCGAACCGGGCACGTATCGCGCCGTTACCGGCGCCCAGGCCACCGCGATGGGTTTCGTCACCGCGGCGCACAAGGCCGGCAAGACCCTCTTTTACGGAAGTTACCCGATTACCCCCGCCAGCGTCCTGCTGGAAGCGCTGGCCGCCCTGAAAAACTTTGACGTGCGCACATTCCAGGCAGAAGACGAAATTGCAGCCATCGGCTCCGCCATTGGCGCCGCGTTCGGCGGCGCCTTTGCCGCAACGGGCACCAGCGGCCCGGGCGTTGCGCTCAAGAGCGAAGCCATCAACCTGGCTCTCGTGCTGGAATTGCCACTGGTTGTCGCCAACTTTCAACGGGGAGGGCCCAGCACGGGGCTTCCTACGAAAACGGAACAGTCCGACCTGCTCCAATGCATGTTCGGCCGCAATGGCGAGAGTCCGGTTCCCATCGTCGCGCCGGCCACGGCCTCCGATTGCTTCAACCTGGGCATTGAAGCCTTTCGCATCGCCGTTGAAAGCATGTCGCCGGTTTTCTTCCTGTCTGACGGCTACCTGAACAACAGTTCCGAACCCTGGAAGATCCCCGATCCCAACGATATTGCGACGATCAACGTAGAACACCGAACGGACCCTGAGGATTTCCAGCCGTACACGAGGAACGTGCAGACCCTTTCGCGTCCCTGGGCGCTTCCCGGCACGCCGGGCATGGAACACCGGATCGGCGGGTTGGGCAAGCAGGACGGCACGGGTAACGTCTCGTACGACCCGAAAGACCACGAACACATGGTCAGGGTCAGGGCGGAAAAGGTGGCGCGAATCGCCAATCGGATTCCCGAGCAGGACGTGTTCGGACCAAGTGCCGGCGATGTGCTTGTCGTCGGTTGGGGCAGCACTTTCGGCGCAATCAGGTCAGCGGTGCGCCGCGCGGTCTCCAACGGCCGGTCGGTTGCCCATGCCCATATCCGGTATCTGAACCCGTTTCCCGCGAACCTGGAAAGTCTGCTTCTACGGTATCGAAAGATCCTGGTACCCGAGATCAACGGAGGACAGCTTTCTCTCCTGCTCAACGCCAGGTATCCCTTACGTGTCATCAGCTATCCCAAAGTCCAGGGGCAGCCATTCAAGATTTCCGAGATTGCGGACAAAATCCACGAATTGCTCGACTAGACCGTCCCCCTGAATCTGGAGAATGATCCATGGCCGAAGCCACACCGGAGCTTCTACAACTGACCCGCAAGGACTTCGTTTCCGACCAGGAGGTCCGCTGGTGTCCGGGATGCGGAGACTACGCCATACTGGCGCAGATGCAGAGGGTGCTTCCCGAACTCGGAATCCCACGGGAGCAGATCGTGTTCATCTCCGGAATCGGCTGTTCCAGCCGTTTTCCGTATTATATGAACACCTATGGCGTACACTCCATTCACGGACGCGCGCCGACTCTCGCCTCGGGCCTCAAGGTGGCCAACCCGGACCTGCACGTATGGGTGATCACCGGGGACGGGGACGGCCTGTCCATCGGCGGCAACCACCTGCTGCATATTCTGCGCAGGAACGTGGACGTGAACATCATCCTCTTCAACAACCGCATCTACGGCCTTACGAAGGGGCAATACTCGCCCACGTCGCTGCCCGGCCACAAGACGTATTCGTCGCCCATGGGCTCCATCGAACAGTCCTTCAATCCCATCTCCGTCGCCATTGGGGCCGAGGCCACCTTTGTCGCCCGTTCCGTCGACAGGAATACCAAGCACCTTGCCGAAATGCTCCGCCGGGCGGCAGCCCACAAGGGCACGTCGTTCGTCGAAGTCTACCAGAACTGCAACATCTACAACGATGGCGCGTGGTTCCACATCACCGAAGCGGATGTAAAAGACGACAATACGTTAATTCTCGAAGACGGTGAGCCGATGATTTTCGGGAAGGAGCGGGACAAGGGTGTCCGGATGAACGAGCTGCGTCCCGAAGTCGTGACGCTGGGCAACGGCACATCCGAAGCCGACCTTCTTGTACACGACGAGTCCGCGGACCCGCCGGCGCTGGCTTACATGCTCAGCCGCATGGAATATCCGGATTTTCCGGTTCCGCTTGGGGTTCTCCGGTGCGTGGATCGACCCGTTTACGAGGAGGAAATCCTCGCACAGGGTCGCGCCGCCGTCACACAGAGTGGGGAAGCCGATCTGTCCACACTCTACAATGCCGCAGATACCTGGGTTGTTTCGGAAGAGGACAGCGTACCGATCGAGCGGGACGTCGTGGAGGAGGAAATCGAAACGGACATCCCCGACATCATTCCGGGAATCGGAGGAGAGGACCCGATAGACCCGAAGGGCGAATTCGAGCGCCTGGTCATCGATCCGATCTCGACGGTGAAACTTCACACGCCGGAATTCATCGCACCGCGGGCCTCAATGCTCGAAGCCATGCTTCTGATGGAGGAAAAAGAGGCCGGTTGCCTTCTGGTTTCCGAAGACGGCGTCGCCCTTCAAGGCATCCTTGCGGAAGGGGACTTCTTCGTAAAAGTCGTGGGCAGCGACATCGATCTGGCAACCGCGCGCGTCGAAGACGTGATGACGCCAAATCCGATAACCATGAGATTGTCCGATCCCATCGGATACGCGTTGCATCTGATGGACCTGCATGGCTACCGTCATATCCCGGTCGTCGACCCGGGCGGACGGGTCGTCAAGGTGGTGTCGTTCAGGGCGGCTCTCGAATTCTTTACGCAGCTTTACGACAACGGGGCAAACGGCAGCTGATTCCGGCGCCGGTCAAACTCATTGACAGGAGCCCCGGACGCGGACGTCCGGGGCTCCTTCTGCATGGGAACGTCGTGCCCCGAGAATGGCTAACCGTCCTGCGGCCGACTGTAAATCACCTTCGCCACGAGTTCCCGCGGGAATTCATACATCCTTTCCGGTCCCAGCCGCTCCACCGCCGTCAGCCCCTGCTCGATTCTTCGTTTCAGCGCGTCGACGTCCACACCCAGAAAGCGGGCGGGAAACTGCTTCAGCTTGAAATATGAATTATTGTAGTGCTTTACGGTCCCGTGGTAGATTCCTCGTCGAAGCTGATGATACGCGGCCGCGAGCTGGATCAGACCCTGAAAGAAAATCCGGCTCGGCTCGGCATGCCTGCGCCACACCTGCTCCCAGGCCTCGTGGCTTTCCCAGTGCTCCCAACCGTTGAAGAGTGCTACGCCTCTTTCAAAATCCGCCCAGTCCTCGGCCGACATCGGCGGCTCCACCACCTCCGCCGCGCTGATTATGTATGCACGCTTCATGCGCGCGGATTTCAGGTCGAGCGATCCCACGCGCTATCCTCCGGCATGCACTTCAAGCATTGTCTCCAACGCCACCAGATGCGCCCGGACACGTACATCCAGGTCCAGCGCCGACGGCGTCTCCGACGTAATCAGACGATCGGTGTACGACTGTTTGAACAATACGATCGGCACCCCGCCGCCCAGGCGCCGCTTTTCCACCTCCTGATTCGGAAATATCACGCCGTTCATTGCGGTTTCCCCCTCGATTTCTGATTGTGTATTCAGCGGGCAGAACCCGGAAACCTGTTTCGTAATCGAGGGTCCCGCGGGCGCCATCTCACGAACCTGTTCGTACAGATAGTACCCGGGGCTCTCCCAGTCTTCGTGCAGGTCCATTACCGCCGCGAACTTCCTGCCCCGAATAAACTCCTTCAGCAGGCAGATTTCCGGTACGTCCTCACGAAGAAATGCCCAGTTGATGTCCACGTCCTGCGCATTCGACCGGGAATTGTGAACATATCCGTAGGGATTCAGGCAGGGGATCACGAAAAACCGGAATCGATCCAGCCATTGCCCGCAGCCGGTCTCCAGAAAGGCCAGAGCCGCCTCGGTTCCCGCCGGCTCGTCGCCGTGGGTACCACCGTTGACGTAGATTGCGGGAAGCGACGAATCTTTACGAAGGGTTGCGCAAAATACCGGATAGCCGGCAACGCGATCCAGCACTTCGATGCGGATATCCCTCCGCGAAAGCGCCTCGGTGCGTTCAACGACCTCATTGTAGTTACGCATGAAATCCTGTCCCATGACGTGGATCCAGGGTGCCCGCCCACACAGAACTGGCGGGATTCATGCAAACATCTCCCTGCCGAGCGTAATCCCATGCGCTTCGACGGGGTCCCGGGTCCTGCCGGCTCGAGCCAGCCGCCGGGACAATTCAACGGCCAGGATTTCACCCATCTCACGCGTCTTCCCGGGCAGTTCCCTCGCCAGATTCCGCTGCTCCGACGGATCGCCGTTCAGGTCATACAGCTCCAGCATGGGATTGCCGTAAAAATCCGGCTCGAGTGCGGCGATCAGCTTCCACCCGTCTTCACGCACGGCCCATTTCGCCATCCACGTGCATTCCTGCGAAAGCAGCAGTTCCCCTGCTTCACGATCCGGGCCGCCGTGTATCAATGGAAACAGCGAACGCCCGTCCATCCCGCGCGGAACCGGCAGCCCGGCGCCTTCGAGTACCGTCGGCGCGAGATCCGTGTGTTGAGCCAGAGATCGGACCCGGTTTCCATCGCCCTCGACCCCGGGCCACCGAACAATCAGTGGAACGCGGATGTCGCTTTCGTACAGTCCATGGTGATCGAAGTAGATGCCGTGCTCACCAAGCTCCTCGCCGTGGTCGCTGAATATGAACACCGCGGTTTCTTCCGTGACACCCAGCTTTTCAAGCGCCCCCATCAACTCCCGGATGCCGTCGTCTACGCATCTCACCTCGGCATCGTACTGGCTGCGTACGAATTCGATGTCGGTGATCTGCGCGGCCGCCGCACCCGGCCACTCTGACGCCATCCGCCCGAGCCAGCCTGACGTCCACCAGCTTCTCAGGGGCCGCCTGTAGAATTCGTCCAGACTGCCCCTGTTTTCTACCGTAGGATCGCCGGAATAAAAGAGGTCCCTGTACGCCACGGGAGGCATGTAGGGCGTGTGAGGATCCCAATAGTGTACGAAGAGAAAGAACGGCTTTCTGCCATGGGCCTTCAGCCAGTCGACGGCCAGTTCATTGAACCGAAAGCACTCGGGATAGCTTCCCGCCTCCCTCGGATTCAGACAGACGTCGAACCCCCGGGAAAACCAGGGTTTGTGATGCTCCGCCAGATTGTCTACCGCGGCCGTGGCGTATCCGGCCCGCTGCAGGAATTCGGGCAGAAAGGGCGCGCCGTTACCCAGAGACCAGCGGCCCCGGTGCGCCACGATCCCATGCGTGGTGGGCCACTGTCCGGTGAACGTGCACGTAAACGAGGGTTGGGTGGGAATGGACGGCGCATAACAGTTCTCGAACACCACCGACCCGCCCGCAAACGCATCGATGAACGGCGTGGTGGGCCGGTGGTATCCGTAGCATCCGAGTCGATCCGCTCGCAGGCTGTCGACGGCGATCATCAGGAAATTCATCCGCGAGGCTTCCCTATCAACAACAGGTCGATAGAAGCGGAGGCCCCGTGTGAGACCTCCGCTTCCGAAAATGGCGGGAATGTGTGGGAATCGAACCCACCCAGCGTGTGATTAGCACGCCGCAACGGGTTTGAAGCCCGCGAGGGCCACCAGTGCCCCATCCACTCCCGCACAAAGAGCGGGCTTTCGGCAATCCCGGGATCCGGCTGCCTTGGAGGACAGACCGCGCCCGGAAGACGAAATGCCGTTGAAAGCCGCGCAATGTCAATCGACACGATCCCGTGCCCGGAACCCATATCTACCCGGCAAGGACCCGGACGTCCCCCTTTCTCACGGTGACGCCCTTGTTGTCGAAATGGTTCAACAATGGAACGGCGTATTTGCGCGTGGTACCCACCAGATCGCGGAAAGCCGAAACGCTCATTTCCCGGTTCCGCTGCAGGAAAGAAACCAGCCCCTGCTCAATCTCCTCGAGCGTGCGCGGCGGAAACATCAGATTCTCGTCGAGCCTTACGATCTCCCCCATCGCCTGCATGGCGGCCGCAACGGCGTGAACTTCGACGGCGTCCTGCGCCAGGTGAACGCCAATCTCGTTCAGGTCGGGCGGCGCGGCGCGGCCCGCCTGCAGAAGCGCCAGTATTTCTTCTCTGATCCGGCCCTGTTCTCCCGAGAATCGGATCCTGTGATCGGCGAGTCGCAGCAGGGAGCCCACGGGAAACAGTGCCTTCTCAGAGAGCAGATGGTCGATTGCCCGCTCGAAGATACCGGCCGGCGGCCTTCCCTCCACCCGCGGGCGGAGTTCGCTGTGTGAAACTCCTGCCTTGAGAGGATTGGCCCGGTGGTAGATCGACATCGCTTCCGTAATCCGTGTCAGCAGGGCCAGCCACGAATCCGTATGGACGTATACGTCCTCTCCCGCGTGGCGAAAGCCGAATGCGGCTCCAGTATCCAGCAGGTCCTGCAGCCGATCGTCCGTCTCCGACAGAGACAGCCCCAGCGCCGCCGCAAGATCACGGGCGGGGTGGGCCCGGAAACCCGAGGCTTTCAGGCGAAGGCCCAACACATGGGTCGGATCTTCAACTTCGGACCCGCGCAGACGTTCAAGCGTGTCCTCCCGAAAGCGGCGGTGCTTGACCGGCTGCGCATCCAGCACCACCCCTCCGCCCAGTGTTTGCACAGGCGAATAACGTCGGATCACGAATCGGTCGCCCCGGGCCGCCACGCCGCGCTCCTCCAGGCGGAACTGCACCAGTTGGGATTCGCCGGGGCGCAACTCGTCGGCTTCGAGTAGAACCACGCGCGCCAGCACGTCGCGCGGGCCGAGGTGCAGATGCACCCGCGCCCGGTTCTTCAGCGACGTCGGCGCATCCTTCAGCAGACGCAGCCGCGCGTCGAGCATATAGGTGGAACTGAAATAACCCCGCTGCGCCAGAAGGTCGCCCCGCGCGACCTGATCCACCTCTACGTCGGCCAGGTTGATCGCCGCCCGGTGGCCGACAAGGGCGGTCTCCACGTCCCTGCCGTGCACCTGAACGCCGCGCACCCGAACGGCCTGGTCCGCCGGCTGCAGCATCACCACGTCCTTCGCCCGGACCCGGCCTGACAGTACGGTGCCGGTCACAACCGTACCGAATCCCCTGACGGAGAACACCCGATCCACCGGCAGACGAAACACACCGCCATCGGGGCGCGCCTCCACCATCCCGATTTCTTCCTCCAGCAGTTGCCCAAGCCTCTGTATCCCCTCGCCGGTCACCGCGGACACCGGTACGATCGGAGCGCCATCCAGAAACGTGCCGTCGAACAGGTCGCGCAGGTCCTCCACCACCAGGTCCGCCCAATCGGGCTCCACCAGGTCCACCTTGTTCAGCGCCACAACACCCCGCCTCACGCCCAGGAGATTCAGAATACCCAGGTGTTCGCGCGTCTGGGGCATGGCCCCGTCGTCTGCCGCGACCACGAACAGGGCGAGATCCACCGTACACACGCCGGTCACCATATTCTTCACGAACCGCTCATGACCGGGCACGTCTATGATCGTGACATCGTCCTTCCAATACGCGAATCCGATATCGATTGTCACGCCCCGATCCTTCTCCTGCGGGAGCGTATCCGTATCGATACCTGTGAGCGCCTTGATCAGTGCGGTCTTGCCATGATCGATATGTCCTGCCGTACCGATGATCACGTGCGACATCAGGTTGACTCCACACCGATCCCCGCCGCGCGCCGAAGCGCGGCCTCGACGAGGCGCAACTCTCCGGACGCCACCGTCCGCAGATCCAGAAACAGCCGATCGTCCCGCACGTATCCAAAGACCGGCGGATCGTTTGAACGCAGCCGGGCCGCGAGGTCGGTCACGGACCCATCATTGACGAAAGACACGCATAACGCCGCGCTGGCGATTTCCTCCAGGGGCATGGCGCCGCTGCCCGTCTGTGCAATCGAATCCACCAGTTCAACCCGCAGCCCGCTGTCGTGCAGCCGGCTCAGCCGCGCCAGGCTCCGCCGGCCCCGCCGCTTCAGACTCGAAACAGGCTCGGCCAGCATCGCGAGCGCAGGATGCGTCCGCAAAAGTTCTTTCCGGTTCAGAAAGAGTCTCAACGTCGCCGCCAGTGCGGCGTACGTCAGCTTCCCGCACCGCAGCGCCCGCATGAGCGGGTTCTGTCGGATTCTCCGGACGGCGTCTCCCCTCCCCACCAGAATACCCGCCTGGGGGCCGCCCAACACCTTGTCAGCGCTGAACGTGACCACGTCGGCGCCAACCGCGACGCTTTCCGATACCAGGGGCTCGTGCGGCAGACCGAACTCACCCATGTCCACCAGCGCGCCCCCTCCGAGGTCGTGGACCACGGCCACACCTCGCCTTTCGCCCAGCGCAACCAGCTCCGGGAGTGAAACCGCGGCTGTAAAGCCCATCACCCTGTAGTTGCTCGGGTGTACCGCCAGCATCAGACCGGCGCGGTCTGTCAGCGCGGCCTCATAGTCCCGCAGGTGCGTCCGGTTGGTTGTGCCTACCTCTACCAGAACCGCGCCGCTGCGCTCCATGATCTCCGGAATGCGAAAGGAATCACCGATCTCGATCAATTCGCCTCGTGAGACCAGCGCTTCTTTTCCCAGACAAAGCGTATTCAGGGTCAACAATACGGCCGCCGCGTTGTTGTTGACCACAGCCGCCGCCTCCGCGCCCGTAAGCACACATAGCAGTTCTTCAACCAGCGCTGTTCGGGACCCGCGCCGGCCGGATTCAAGGTCTGCCTCCAGATTGCTGTACCCCGACGCGATTCCGGCGACCGCCCGGGAGGCGGCATCCGCCAGCGGCGCGCGTCCGAGATTCGTGTGCAGCACGATTCCCGTGGCATTGACAACCCGCTTGAGACCGGGTTCGGTCAATCGCTCCACCCGCAGACAGACCCGGTACGTTACCCGCGCAACGAGCTTGTCCCGGGATTCCCCAATCGCGTCACCGGCGAGTATGGACTGCCGCACGGCATGGATTTCCTCGCGCGCGAAACGCGCAACCAGCGGCTGGTCGCAGCGTTCGCACAACGCGCGCACCTCAGGTTCGGCCATTACCGAGTCAACAGAAGGAATCACCGACAAGTTGGCATGTTCTGCCATGTTGCTCCCGATAATGGACGCCATTTACGATGCGCTGCGCGGTAACAGCTTTGCGCGGGGGATCAAAAGAATTACGGGCGGTCAACCGTCACGGAACGATGCTGAATGAAATCTCCTTCGAAGCCTCTTCATCCGCCAGCAGGTCCGTTACCGCCACCCTGACCAGCTGCCTGCCTTCCTGCGTTTCGGTAAGGTCCAGTTCCACGTACGCCACTTCATCCGGCCGGTTGCCGGCCTGGTCGTACGCAATCACAATCTCCTGGTCCTTTTCGGACAACCTGAATACCCGTCCCAGACCGTGCAGAATCTTCGCAGGCAGCGCCCGGTCGCGATGTGACCGCAACGTGTATTCCACTCGATAGCGCGTTTGACCGAAGGCATCCTGTTTCAGATTGTAAATTTCAAAATAGACAAACGCGTTCTGGTGGGTTCGAAACGCCAGCGACGACATCGGAACGACCTTGAGGCCGTTTTTTACGTAGTCTCCCGCGGTTTCTTCCGTCGGCTCGGTAGCGAAGGCCAGTTCGATATCGCTGATCAACAGACCGGTTGGTTTGTGATAGTCCTCCAGGACAACCGCCTGCTGATAGACCTGGGACTTGCCGGAAACCACATCCCTGACCTGCAGGGCCATCTGGTACGTCCCCGGCGGCAGGTCCACCGGCATGACGCCGGGAATGAACGCGCCGTCGGATACCTGCCGGTCCGTGGGGGCGCTGAAGGCCATCTGATCCACCTCACGATAAACTTCATTCCACAAGCTGTCGAATAGGGCAACGCCCCGGTCCAACAGAATGAGATCCGTTTTCTCATCCACGTTCAACCGAACCACCTCGGATGCAGGCAAACCGTAATAGACCTCAAGTCGCGTCCTGGACTCCGGCCCTTTGAAATCCGCCGGATAGTAGTAGAAGTCGATGGGCAGATCGGCGAAATCGGGTGAATAGCGTGATGGCCGGCTCGCCACCACATTCTGCATGACCACCCCGCCCTGAAAACCAGCCAGATGGATACCGACATGCGGCGCGACCCTGAGCGGAAACGGCGCGTAGTCGTACCGCCTGCCCTTGAAGACTTCCGCGAACGTGATCTCGATACCGCCGTCCACCTGTGTGTAAATCCAGTATTCCCACCTGGCATTCGCGGCAACCGGAAAGATCGGAAGCCCCGGTGAGATGGCCAGCGCGATCCGGGAACGGTTCACGAAATTCACTCGCGTTTCCTGTAATTCCCGATTGGGTTCGGCCTGAATATCGTCCCATCTGCTGATATGGTCGGGACTTCCCAGCCGGATGAATACCTCGCCACGTTTGTCCCAGCCGCCGTCCGGCCGGGTATAATGTTCCAGCGCGTGTGCCACGCGGCGATAGTGCTCGAGCAGCCGCTCGTTTTCGGGCGTGAGGGGGGTGGGGTCGCGCCGGTTCCAGAACCGCGCGGCGAGTACATCTTTTTCCTCCGGCAACGCCGCCTCGTAGCGCTCAAGGTCCTCGTCGTCCGCCACGAGGGATATGTCTCGATACCTGCGTTGTTCGGCCTCCGGAAGGAAGGAGAAATAGACCCCGAACAGTTCGTTCGCTCGCTCGAAGTCACGATTCATCAGTGCAATAACGGCAAGTTCGCGATTGGCAGGAATTCTGGCGTCGCCATCGGCTGTCAGCAACCCTGAGAGCGTATTGACCGCTTCCCCGGTGTTGCCCAACGAGAGCCACATCCTGGCCAGCCGGATTCCTGCGCGGGGGTGAGCCGGATTCGCCTCCATCTCCCGCCGGTATGCTGAAATCGCCTCGTGCCGCTTGCCGCCGTCCTCCAGCAGCAGTCCGACCTGGTAATGGGCGTCAGGGTAGCGGGCATCGATTTCAATCACGCTCTCAAATGCCTCCCGCGCCCGGCGCTTCCGTGTTTCAAGGTAGACGCAAGCCAGGTGGTACTGCGCCCCGGCCATGTCCGGGTCCGCTCTCAGGGCTCGTCTGAAATACGACTCGGCCTGCCGGTACCCCTGCTTTGAAGCCATGTAGGCCAGACCCAACCCGTTGTACCCCGCTGCCTTTGCGCCCTGCTTGACCGCCTTCCGAAATGCCTTTCTGGCTGCCTTCTGATTGCCGGCATCCAGATACGCATGTCCGAGGAGGACATAGTCCCGCGCCGTTTCCTTTCCCGTGTCGATCACCAGCTGCAGCGCGGCAACGGCGCGTTCCGGCCGCCCCCCCTCGATGTCGGCTTCCGCCCGTACACGGAGCGAATCAACCGGCGCCGCCGGTACGGGCGCGACGATCGTCAGGGACAGGGCAATGATCCACGTCATGGTCACACCTTCCGCGATGGGTCACTGAGAAAATCTATCGAATATGCTCCGCGCGCGCAAAGGAATTCTATGCTTGGCGGACGGGCCGGAAGCCGGTTCCAGGACCCGGAATTTCAGCGCGCTTCGGCATTGACAATGCGCCAGCGCAGGATTATCTTTGCGGCCAGTCAAAGGATCCAGTATGCGTGTCCGAAAAGTCGTCATTCCGGTTGCAGGGCTCGGCACCCGTTTATTGCCCACGACAAGAGCCCTGCCGAAAGAGATGCTGCCCGTTGGCAAATACCCCGCGATACAGCACGTCGTCGAAGAAATGGCCGCCGCGAATCTGACGAAGTGTCTCTTCATAACCTCTCATACCAAGACCATCATTGAAAACCAGTTCGACAACAACGTCGATCTCGCCTCCCCGTCCGACCAGAACCACGCCTCCAATGACGCGGGTCAACTCGACTACAGCCTGCGCGGCATCGAGTTCTTTTATACCCGTCAGCAGGCGTTGACCCCGGCGAACAGACTCCGGGGCACGGGCGCCGCCATACTCGCTGCCGAGAGTTTCGTGGACAAGGAGCACTTTGCGGTCGCCTATGGCGATACGATCATCAACACCAGGCATACGCCGAACTTTCTGGCTCGAATGATCGAATCTCATCTCGTACACGGGTCCGCGTGTACCGTGGGCGTCCGTCCCGTCACGTCCGAAATGGTTGGACGCTACGGAATCGTCAAGCCGGACCCGGCAGGCGATCTGAACGCAGACAGCTTCGCCATCCACGATCTTGTCGAAAAGCCCGGCGTGGACGAAGCGCCCAGCCTTATGGCCGTGAGCGCGCGCTATATATTCAGCCCCCATATCTTCGACGAAATCCGCGCGCTTACGCAGGCCGCGGGCGAGGAGATTGGCGTCACCGAAGCCATTCGTGGCCTTATTCGGCGGGGGAAACCGGTCAGATGCGTGCGTCTGCTACCGGATGAAACAAGATACGATATCGGAAGTCACGCCAGTTACTATCGTGCGTTTATTGACTTTGCCCTCCAGGACCCCGAATGTGGAGACAGGATTCGGGAGTACATCGAAGCCTGCGTAAAGCGCGCGCAAAAAGGACCCTGATCCGGTGGTGGATACACCGGCTTTCGCACTGCACCGAAAAAAGAAGCCCTTCGGATCTCAGAAATCCAAAGGGTCCTGTCAAACGCAATAGCGGATGGATTCGACGAACGGAATCCGGTGTCGCGCCTGCCGGGTGATCGGTCGATCAATCCTGCATTGACGACGGCGCGGGTTCCGACCTCTCCTCTTCCAATCCCCGAAATGACCGATCAAGGCCTGTCGTCATCGCCGTCCACGAGTTTCTCGCCGTCGAATATCAGCTTGCCCTTTTCGTAAATGCATCCGGTCTCCTCTTCCAGTTCGTATTTCATCAACTGTCCGTGGGACATGTGGTTGAAGACTTCTTTCGGGTCTTTGTATTTTTCAATCAGTTTCTCAATTGGACCCTCGAACCGGATGGCTCTGCGAACGGGCCGTTCCTTTTCGCGGCGTTCCCGCTCCTCCTTCGTGAGGATGGGCAGGCGCTCTGCCGCCGGGCCAAGCCGGCTGGCATATTCCTGACGCTGGCGAAACCGGTCGTGCCTCTTTTCGAGTTCCGACTTTTCCCCCACGCTGTCGTAGTATTCCGACACCTCCTCCGCCTTCTTCCTGAATCGCTCCTGTTCCTGGTCTTTCAGTTCATCGTTTCCCATTTTTCGCATAATGTCCTTGACCGACTTGCTCATTCACTCGCCTCCAGATTGTTGGAACGCCGGATCGTTTGGCTGCATTATTTAAAGTGCCGCAGTATGTTGCGATGCAGATCCACGACGAAAAAACATACATCGCGACCCGGCTTTTGTCAACGGCTAATTTTGATTTACTACGCCCCCGCGATTCCAATATCCGTTGACTCACGGAGCCCTCCGGCGTAGTTTGTCGTTATGCAAAACACCTAGTGTCCTGTCCCGAAAATTCCTCACCATTCGACCGACGATTCATCCCGTCTCGCTGCGTTCCCCTCGCTCGCCGACCATACGCAGGTCGGTGGCGCCTTGCGAGCCGGGCGACTCGGCAGTCGAATTTAGGCAACTTATTTCCGGGACAGGACACTAGCCGAAGCCGTGTGGACCGCGCCCCGGATTCTCGAATGGCGATCTCCGGCGTCCCGTAGGACATTTTTTCCTTTCACGTACAGTGTCCTGGTGTATCCTGGTAATCAGCAGTCCAATAGCCTTTATCAACTCACACATATTCGATTTAACGTCCAAGAAGACTTTCCTATCAAGGTTAACGAGGACCCCGGGATGTCCGAACTCGATCGACTCGTCAAACTCATGGCACGGCTGCGCGGCCCTGACGGTTGTCCCTGGGACCGCGAGCAGACCCACCAGAGCTTAAAACCCTATCTGATTGAAGAGACCTACGAAGCCCTGGATGCCATCGACAGTGGCGACGACGATGGCCTGCGGGACGAACTGGGCGATGTGCTCCTTCAAATCGTCTTTCACGCACAACTTGCCCGGGAGGAAGGCAGGTTCACGCTCGAAGAAGTGGCGGCGTCCACGTCCGAAAAGCTCATCCGCAGGCATCCGCACGTATTCGGGGACGCCTCCGCGAACACCCCCGGACAGGTGGTCGAAAACTGGGAAGCCATCAAATCGCGGGAAAAGCGGGAAAAGGGCCAGGGTCCGTCCATCCTCGCCGGCATACCCCGGCAACTTCCCGCGCTGCTCAGGGCACGGCGCGTTCAGGAGCGGGCGGCCCGTTCCGGCTTCGACTGGAAGCATGCTGAAGAGGTCGTAGACAAAGTGCGCGAAGAAGTGGGTGAGTTTCTCGAAGCGCGGCGGGACGCAGACGAAGCGGGCATCGAGGAAGAGCTTGGGGACGTCCTGTTCTCTCTGGTCAACCTCGCAAGGTTTCTGCACGTCTGCCCGGAAGAAGCGTTACGGAAGACGGTAGGGAAATTCGAGAGTCGTTTCGGCTACATAGAACAGGAACTTGAAAGACAGGGAAAGTGCCCGCAGGGCGCCAGTCTGGAAGAAATGGACCGGCTATGGGAAGCATCAAAGAAAATCCAGGCGGAAGACGTGTCGACCGATCGCGACTCATGAAACAGCCTTGCGATTCTCAGCGCCCTGCCACACGTTCGTACACCTGCACAGCCGCCATCAGATCCTGGATGGCCATTCCGGTGAAATAGGCAATCGCGCCCCGGCCGCGCCGGTCTTCCAGTCGGCCAAGCGCCGCGTCTCCGATGGTCAGTACGCGCCCCTCGCCGTCTGCGGCCAACCGGTCCCGGCCCAGACCGGCCAACAGGAAATCTCCCGACTTCAGGACCTGCTCGGGATGGTCCGCAACCACCTCACGGCTGCTCAATAGCCCCGGGTTGAGTTGAGCCGTCCTCGGGTCGCCTGCAATTACGGATAGATGCACCGCGTCGCCAACGTCCTGCCTTCCCAGAATCGGGTGGGGCGTGGGAACCGCCGTGAGCACGGCATCGGCGCCCTCCAGGCAGTCGCCAATGGCGTTCGTCCTTCGTATACGGGCGTTCACCTTCGGTTGTACGTACGCGGCAAACGCCTCGACGTTGGCCGCGCTGCGGCTGGTCGCCCTGATCTCCCGCGGGCCGAGGGCCGCGTCGGCGCACAGGGCAAGCGCGCGTGATACGCGACCGGTTCCCACAATCGCCAGCACCTCCGATCCGCCGGCAAGATAGCGGACTCCGAGGGCGCCCGCCGCGCCGGTCCGCATATTGGTCAGATATTCCGCGTCCAGTTCGGCGCTCCGGCCCGTGGCAACGTCTTCCAGTTCGATCACCGCGGTGCGCTCCGAAAGCCGCCCGGACGAGACATCCGACCGCTCCACAATCACCTTCCTCGCACGGTAACGCCCGGGCCACTCCGCCGGCATCTCCAGGCGAAACAGGTCCGCGCCTCCCGTCCTTCGCACCTCTTCACGTCGCGGCGGATTCAGCGCCTCTCCGGACCCATAGAGGCGAAACGCCCGGTCACAGCTTTCGACAACTTCCCTTGCGGACAGTATTCCCGCGATTTCGGCATCTGTAATCCTCAATGTCCCTTCCAATCGCCCTCCCACCGTTGTATTTGCCCGAATATGAATCCAGATCAAACGAACTTACGCGACTGCCGGCACAATGAAAAGCGAAATGTGTGAGGAGCCCGCGAGGATTCGACCCGTTTCAGGCGCGGAAATACGACTTGACGGGCCCTGGCTCCGGAACAATATTGGAAGTCCGTTTTGAGAAACCCCGGACCTCAATACACGCGAATCGAGGCATCTCATGAAGATTACGGACGTCGAAACTTTCATTGCCGGCAACCCGTGGAAAAACTGGCTGTTTACACGCGTGCATACGGACGAGGGGGTATACGGCGTCGGTGAGGGCACGGTCAACTTCATGGCCAGGACCGTTGAATCGGCCATCCACGAACTCAGGCCGCAGTGGGAAGGCCAGGATCCGTTCCAGCCTGAACGCATCGTCCAGCGGATGTACCGCGACGTGTACACGGACGGCGGTCAGATTCACAAGCACGCGGTTGCGGCGATCGAAGTCGCGTGCTGGGATATCATGGGCAAATGCCTGAACAAGCCCGTCTACCAGCTTCTGGGCGGCGAAATGCGCGACAGGGTCCGCGCTTATGCGAACGGCTGGTATCGCGGTGCGCGGACGCCGGAAAACTTTCACGAGAAAGCGCTTGACGTGGTCCGCCGCGGGTACACGGCTCTCAAATTCGATCCTTTCGGTTCCGCCTACCAGATTACGGACCTGGATGACGAGGCGCTGGCCGTCGACATCATCGCGGCGGTCCGCGACGCCGTGGGACCGGGCGTGGACGTTCTCGTAGAGGGCCACTGCCGGTTCAGCACGTCCACCGCACTCAAATTCGCCCGAAAAATGGAACCCTATAACCCCACCTGGTTTGAGGAACCGACGCCTCACCACAAGATCGATGCCCTCGTCCGGGTCGCGAGAGAGTCGCCTGTTCCCATCGCCACGGGGGAAAGTCTCCATACGAAATACCAGTTCGCCGAACTGCTGAAGCACGACGTCGTACACATCCTTCAGCCTGAGCCGCTGGCATGCGGCGGACTCTGGTCAACCCGAATGATCTGCGATATGGTCGACGCGCACTACGGCGTGGTCGCGCCGCACGACGCGCAGGGCCCCGTCTGCACCGCCATCTGCCTTCAACTCGCGGCATGTACACCCAACCACTTCATTCAGGAAACCTTCGACGAATTCAACGTGGCGTGGGAACGGGACCTGGTAACCGGCGAAAGGTATGACGTCGTCGACGGGTACTTCAGCCTGCCCGCCGCACCCGGACTGGGGATCGACCTCAACGTCGACGAGATACGCAAACACCCCTATTCCGTGAACAACCACCTGCCGCTGTTCAGGGACGGCTGGGAACGCCGCGTCTCCCAGGAGGAGGTGACGTCATGAACGTCGTCTTTATCGTGCTCGATAGCTTCCGACAGGATCACGTGAGCCTGTACAACGCCGGCGTCGCGCCCTTTCCCGGTATCGATCCGTGCAGGACGCCCAATATAGACGCATTTGCCGGGGAGGCGGTGGTCTTCGACAACGCCTATCCCGAAGCCTTGCCGACGATCCCAATCCGCTGCCAGCTGATGACCGGACAGCGCACGCTGCACAGCCGCGGCTGGCAACCTCTGACCGCGGAAGACGTACATATCGCCCAGATCCTCTCCGAAGAGGGATACGTCTGCGGACTCGTCACGGATACCTACCACTATCGCGCTCCCGGAATGAACTACCACCGGAATTTCGCTTCTTACGACTGGATCCGCGGCCAGGAATACGACCCCTGGATCAGCGCGCCAACCCGGCGCAATTTGGATGACTACGTCAACGATAGCTATCCCGAGACCTGGCGCCGGCGCATCTCGCAATTCCTGGCCAATACCGACGATTTCCACTCGAAGGAGGACGAGTTCGCGTGGCAGGTGGTCGACAGCGCCATCAATTGGCTGGAATCGAACCGGGCGCACGAAAACGTGATGCTCTGGGTGGATTCGTTCGACCCTCACGAACCGTGGAATCCCGTTCCGGAGTTCGACAGCTACACCGATCCCGGGTACCGGGGTCCTCGCCTCATCATGCCGATGGGCGGACCGTCGGAAGACTGGGCCTCATCGGACGAGGTCTCCCACATCCAGGGTCTCTACGCGGGGGAATGCGCCTTTGTGGACCACTGCCTCGGCCGGCTGTTCGAAGCCCTCGGAAACCTGGGATATTACGACGACAGCGTTATCTTTCTGCTGGCCGACCACGGACATCCCCTGAATGACCACGGAAAATTCCTGAAGGGCGCGGACCGGATGTACAACGAACTGCTCAAGGTGCCGTTCATGGTCAGACTGCCGGGAGGGAAACACGGGGGTCGCCGGACGTCAGCGATCGTTCAGTACCAGGACGTGCTGCCCACCCTCCTCGACGCACTCGGTCTGGACGGTAACGCCGACGCCATGGCGGGTCGGAGCTTCATGTCCGTTCTCACGGGCGATGCTGACGAACACCGGCGGACGATGATCACCGGTTACCACGGCGGAATCGACCGCTGCACCCGCGACAACACCTGGAGCTATATCCAGCGCCCCGCGAGCGAGCCCGACGAACTGTACCATCTTCCGGACGACCCGAAGGAAAAAAGCAACCTCATCGACGATCACCCCGACGAGGCCCTGCGCCTGGCCGGCGCATTCGGCAACGTGTTCAAGCGCCGGTCTTCGAATACGGTGAAAGGCGTCCAGGGAGAATACGAAATGGCCTCGTCGAGCATCGACTGAACCGTCACTGTCCGAGCACCCCACTTAAAGAAGGAGACCCCGTGGAAAATCCCGTCAAAGCGAAACTTCTCAGGGGCGAACTGTCCCTGGGAGGCTGGCTGAACCTGGGTTCCCCGCTCGCCGCGGAAGTCATGGCGGCCGCCGGATACGAGTGGCTGGCGATAGACGCGGAACACTCGCCATTCGACATTCCCCTGATCGCGGACACGTTCCGCGCGATCGAGGCTCGGGGCGCCGTGCCCTTCGTCCGCGCGTGGGACCACGATCCGGTTTCCCTTGCACGCATCCTGGACGCGGGCGCCTACGGCATCATCGTACCGCACGTGAGTACGCCACGGCAGGCAGAAGCCCTTGTGCAGGCCATGCGCTATCCCCCCGAGGGCGCCCGCTCAGCCGGTACGGGCCGGGTTGCCGTGTACGGCGACGAATATCGCCGGTGCGCCAACGACGCGGTGATGATCGTACCACAGATAGAAGACATGGAGGGAATCGACAACACCGCAGCCATCATGTCTGTCGAGGGAATCGACGTCGGATTCCTGGGACCCGGCGACCTGGCCCTTTCAATGGGCGTGAACCGGGGCCATCCGGACCACGAGAACGCCATACAAACGTTTGTTTCGGGATGCAAGAAGGCCGGAAAGCCCTACGGGATGCCGGAACGCGACCTGGAGATCGTCCGGAAACGCATACGCGAGGGATTCACGTTCATGGATATCGCCAGCGATCTGCGCGCCCTGGAAGCAGCCGTACAGGATGCGCTGGCAGAGGCCGGGACCTGAAAGGCGGGCGGGCGACCACAAGGGTCGCCCCTACAAATGCAGCGTCGCCGTAAATAGACCCACGCCGAAAGGCTCGTTTCGACAGAATCAACGCAAGCAGAACAGGCGGCGCAGGCGGCACGCCTGTTTTCTTCACGTCAATTGCCACGTACCGGGACGCGACGATGTGCCTCCTCAGGGGGTCGCAATGGAAATGCCGGATAGTATACCCTCGAACAAGCTGAAGACTTGGCTCTTCAACCCGTTTTATTACGTCGCGGGCGGGACCGCCCTCGGCATCGGGCTTGTCGTGATGATGATCGCCAGCCTCGTTGGCGCGGCGACGAATCATCACTTCGACGGTGTGATCGACCTCCATGCGGGCCCGCCGGCGCCGGCGTGGGTCTTTGTCGCCGAAAACCTGATCAACTGGCTGGTGATGGGCGTTCTGGCATATCTCGCGGGGCGGCTGATATCCCGGAGCAGGATCCGACCGCTGGATGTGTTCGGCACACAGGCGCTGGCGCGTGTGCCGATGGCTATCACCCTGTTCTGCGTGCTCCTTCCCGGTTTCCGGCGCGTTACGGACCAGCTCGCCGGGCAGCTGATGCAGGGTCCGACGCGGTTCCGGTCCGGCGCTTCCGGAGGCGTACTTACGTCCTTCGCGCAGGTCAGCCCGTTGGATCTCGCCGTTTTCGTCCTGGCCGTCATTCTGGCGCTGTTGCTGCTCGTCTGGACGGTATTGCTGATGTACCGTGCTTTCGCCGTCGCCTGCAACGTGGGCGGAGGCAAAGCCATCGGCCTCTTCGCGGCCGCCATTCTGCTGGGCGAGGTCCTTTCCAAAATATCCATCGGCGCGCTCCTCGCCGCAATCTGACCTTGATTCGTAAGTTCTCGTGGACGTTAATTCGAATAAGTGCTAGTTATTAAAGGCGATTAGAAGGCTGATTACAAGGATACACCAGGTCACTGGACCTGAACTGAAAAAACGTCCTCTTGGACGACCTTTACGCCCCGTTTCGGGGGTTTTCGTCGCGTCACCGCGTTGCTGGTTTTTCGAATTGGGGCCGATGTTCTGTCCCGGAACAACAAAACTCGCTGGCCCGAAAATCGGACCGGCGAGCCATTATCCACATCGGTCTGTCAGTTCAGGATCGACCGCGCCTCGCCGGGAGGCCATCCCCGGTGCGGTCGATCAGACCAGATTCCCCTCCGCCCGGCTGTTCGAGCCCGTCACCACAACCGGCTCCTTCATCCCCACACACATATTGCCGCCGATCAGGTTGCAGTTGCTGGACCCGCTCTCCACGATGCCGCAGGTCTGCGTTGGCACCGTCTGATCGTCCGCGCAACGGTTGCCCCGGACAATTGTCCGATCAAGGTCGTGCAGCCTGATCCCGGGCCATCGGCCCGGCGCTTCCTGCGAATTGCTTAACAGCAGGTTGCCGGAAAGCATGTGCTCCTCTCCCCTGCTGGCGTCAATTCCGCTGCGTCCGTTGTACGCGCAGACATTGTCGCTGACGATATTGTGGTGATCGCCTCCATTCGCCACCCCGCCGATACCGTGTTGACCATTGCGCGAGAACACGCTGTCGCTGCACACGGAATGGTGTACGCGGGCGCAGAAGAAAAAGCCGTCGCCGCCGTTGCCTTCAGCGATATTGTGTGACCAGACGCTCGCACGCAGGGCCGTGCCGGGATGAAACCCGTGACCACGGCACCCGTGCGCCTGGCATTGCATCACCTGGACGTCGCTGCCTCTTTGAATGCCGAACCCGTCGCTGGGCCAGTCCGACACCGTGCAATTCACCAATCTCACGCGCCTGCATCCAACCAGATGGACCGCCGCGTACGTGAAGTCCCACCAGGGTCCCCGGTACCGTTCCGGACCCCGTATCGCCAAGCCCTGAATCTCGATATCGACCTCATCCAGCGCGTAAATCGCCGGAAAGAGTCGCACGGCCCTTGCATTGTCCGCCACCTTCAAGTCCCGTTCCACCGGTACGTTAAGCCGGACGCGGGCGCCGCTTCGCTCGCGCACGATACCGTGGGTACCGTGCCAGCCGGTCTGCCGGTCATCGCACAGCCCGACCGCGTCGCCCTCCTGGAAGGGGGGGCGCGTGCTGCAATCGAATGCACGCTCGCCCTCGCGTACGTCTTTGGTCAGGGCGACCGATTCCGGCGGCCGTATCGCCAGGACGGTTGCAGGCCCATCGCCAACCAGGCTGACGTTGCCGGGAAGATAGATCGACTGCCGCAACGGGTAGGCCCCCGCGGGCGCGCGGACCCTTCCTCCACCCGGAGACAGAGAAGCGATCGCCTCGGCAATCCCGCACGTGGGTGAGTCCGGGTCGAAGAAATCCGCGACACTGACTTCGCCACGTGGTCCCGACGACTCCGTCATGATGGTCCTCCCCCTTCGATAGACGGCATCCGATGTCACGCCCCCGCACCGCGCCTGTACGCTCAGACCGCCGGCGGCTCCAGAATGACCGTCACCCCCATATCAAGGTATCTGGAACGTTGTTCCGCCGAGGCGATCCGGTGACACACGGCCACGCCGGTTCCCTGAAGCGACGTTGCCACGTAGGCCACGGCGTCATCGACCGACTTCAGGGCGTGATTGGGGTGGGATCTCAGGTTGAACGTCAGGTCGGTGGGTCCGAACGAAAGGCAATCCACACCGGGTCTGGCCAGAAAATGCGCCCGGGTCGCGGCCTCTACGGACTCGATCTGCAACCACAGCACCCCGTATGCGTTCCACCAGTCCGCGTATTCGAAGGGGTCGGAGATCGCCGCAGCCCCGCGCCGCGAACGTCCGCCGATGCTCCGGATCCCCGCCTGCGGATAGTAAAATGCGTCCACGGCCTCGATTGCCGTCTCATCCGTCTCCGTCTGGGGCACCTCGACGCCACACGGCCCCAGGTCCAGGTAATTTCCGATCAGGTACGCGTTCCTGGTATGTTTAATGCGAAACTGGACGAATACGTCCAATTCCTCAGCGATGCCGCAGAATTCCTCCAACCGCTCTTCATTCAGCGCCGAATGCTGGCTGTCTGTCGATACGAAATCGTACGGACCGCTGTCCATCACCTGCAGGAAACGCTCCCGGGTCGCATCCAGCGGCAGCATCGTACCCACGATCTGCTCTCCATCGCGGATCCTTTTCTTCAGTCCAACGGCGTTTTCGAACATGGCACCTCCGGTTTCGGTAACAGCGAAATGAGATCCGTTCCGGATCCTCAGTTGTCATACCGATTGCCAAAATCGTCGAAACTCTGGAATTCCCCGCGGTCTTTCGGGGGCGAACGAGGTCGGCTTCAACTGGTCAGCGCAAGTCTGCCGCGTGCGTTCTCACCTTCTCAAACGCCCGGCAAAGATCCGTCATCTTCGCTTCGGAGGCGAGCAGCACCGTCTGTGACAGCCAGATCCGGTCTTTGCAGGCCGCTTCCACGTTCGGCAGATGAAGACTTCGATAGTCCGGCGCGTCGTCCATCATCGTCCAGGCGAAGGGCCTGTAGGAACCCGCTTTCCAGTCGTTTTGAAATACGGGATTCCGATAGACCGGCTCGGTGTAGCCGCCGCTGGCGGGCACCCCCTCCGCTCTGAGTGCCTGAAGCAAGCGCTCGCGGGATACCCCGTCGAATTCCTCCGGTTCGTACCTGGCGCCGTAAATGTGCCAGCTCGCCCTGGTCGCTTCAGGCAGTCTTTCGACCGGCTCGATGCCATCGACCCGCGAAAGCGTCCGGGTCAGCATCGCGGCATTCTGTTCCCGGATTTCCGTTTGCTTTCTGACCCGCTCCAACTGGCACAAGAGTATCGCGGCCGAAAATTCCGACATTCGATGGTTGCCGCCCCAGCGGAGTCCTTCGGGCGCCCGGTCGAACCGGGACCGTCCCGAGTTGATCACGCAGTTCATCCGGTCGGCCACGTCTTCGTCGTTCGTCAGCGCGATGCCGCCTTCTCCGGAAGTGATATTTTTACTTCGCTGAAAACTGAAGCCCGATGCCAGGCCCCAACTACCCAGCCCCCGGCCCATATACGACGCCCCCCAGCCGTGGCAGGCGTCTTCCAGCACGACGAGATCGTGGCGGTCCGCGATGCTCCGGATTCGCCGCATATCGCATGCCAGCCCGCCGAAATGCACAACCATGATCGCCTTCGTGCGGTGGGTAATCGCCGCTTCAATCGCATCGGGGTCGATATTGTCCGAATTCGGAGCGATGTCAGCAAAAGTCACCGCTGCACCCGCCGCCAGAATACCCATGCACGTTCCGTGGAAGGTATATGGACTGGTAATCACCTCATCTCCGATGCCGATCTGTGCGCCACGGCACGCGGCTTCCAGCGCATTGGTGCCCCCGCTGCAGACGACTCCGTATGCGGCATCCTGAAAACGGGCGAATTTCTCTTCGAATTCCTGACACCTGGGGCCGTAGTTCCAGTTCCGGCTGCGCAACACCTCCAGCAAGATGGTCTCTTCAGTCTCGTCGAACTGCGGCCAGGGATTCGAAATCCCCTTGTCAACTTCGGGCTCTCCTCCAAACAATGCGAGTCGGCTGGACATCACGCGCCTTCAAGAAAGAAAAATCAGCGTTGCGTTACGGGCAGAACGGACATAGATTTCGAGGTGCCGGAAGTAGAACTTCATTGCGAACGGAGTGCATTTATGAGAGTCGAAATCAGCAGCCGGTCCACGCCGTACGAATTTCATTCGCCCCACGGGCGGGTGCTTTTCTGCATGGAAGAAGCCCTGGTCTCGCACGAGCGCTTCGACGGCCGGATGAGTCCCGCGGTCAAACGGGTGAATTTCAGCCGGGGCGACAGCGTTGCGGTGCTCCTGTACGCGGACGACACCGACGAAGTCGTCCTCGTCGAACAATTTCGCTATCCCGTGTATGCGAGCTACCCTGAATCGGAACGGGACGGCAAGGGCTGGATCCTGGAAACCGTCGCGGGCATCAAGGACGCGCGTGGGCCGGACGTCGGCAGGCGAGAGCTGCTCGAAGAGACAGGATACGCCTTACGTGGTGAACTGGAACATCTAACGACGGTCTACGTCAGCCCCGGGGGCACCTCCGAACGCACCGAACTCTATCTCGCCCGCGTGAGTAAACTGGAGGGTATACGCCGGCACGCCGGTCTGGAAGCCGAATCGGAAGATATCCGCCCGCACATCATCGCCTTCGGGGAAGCCCTTCGCATGGTGGCAGACGGACGCATCGTTGACTCGAAGACGGTTATTGCGCTGTACATGCTCAAGGAGCGGCTGGATGGAAGGCGCGAGGCGTCACAGAGCAACCCGTCACAGTAGCCGACCCTTTCGTACACCGGCGGCTTCGGGATACCGCTCGGTCAATTCATCCACCGCATTCACGAATCCTTCCGACTGGGCCTCCGCCTGACCCACGAAGCGTTCGCTCTCACCCAGGATGTCCTCGATCTCGTCGGCCGCAAGCGGAATCCGGCTGTCATCTCCAAGGCGCTTTACGAGGTCGTTTTTCTCCCGGCCCTCCTCGCGCATTTCCAGCGCCACGGCTACCGCGTGCTCCTTCAGGGCGTCGTGGACCTGTTCGCGTCCGCCGCCACGCTGGACGGAAGCCATCAGCAGCGTGGTTGTGGCCAGGAACGGCATATACCTGGTCAGTTCATTCCGAATGACCGCTTCATAGACGCCCATTTCGTCCAGCACGTGCAGCGCGGTTTCCAGCATCCCGTCAAATGCGAATATGGCGTCGGGCAGCGCCACGCGACGCACCACCGAGCAGGACACGTCGCCTTCGAACCACTGGTCGCCCACGAGCCCGCCGACCATATGGACGTACCCGCCGAGAAGCACCTGAAAGCCGTTGATCCGCTCGGCGCTCCGGGTATTCATCTTGTGCGGCATGGCGGAAGAACCCACCTGGCCCTTCGCGAACCCCTCTGTTGCGGTCTCGGCGCCCGCCATCAGTCGCAACGTACGTGAGAGATTGGCGATACCCCCACCCATCTGGTAGAAGCAGCTGATCACCTCGAAATCCAGACCCCGCGGATAGACCTGCCCCACAGCGTTCAACTCGCGCCCGAACCCCAGGTAGACCCGGACTTCCTCCTGGAGGGCTTCCAGTTTCCGATGGTCGCCGTGTACAAGCGTCAACTGGTCCAGAGACGTCCCTACCGCGCCTTTCAGCCCCCGCAGCGGGTAGTTCTCCACGAGGTGCTCGAATCGCCTGAACGCATGCAGCATTTCCTCGCCGAACATCGCGAATCGTTTGCCCACCGTTGTCGGCTGAGCCGCCGCATGGTGGGTGCGGCCGACAATGGGCATCGCCTTCCATTCCCGCACCCGCCGGGCAACCCGCATCAGCACCGCCACGTATTTGGTCGCCAGGGGCCGCAATGAACGCAGTACCTGAAACTGCTCCACGTTGTCCGTGAGGTCCCGGCTGGTCATCCCCTTGTGAATGTGTTCGTACCCTGCCAACTCGCAGAACTCCTCGATGCGCGCCTTGACGTCGTGCCTTGTCTCGGCTTCCCTGCGCTGTATAGAGGCCAGGTCCACGCGGTCCACGACGCCCTCATAGGCGCGAATCGCCTCTTCCGGCACATCCAGCCCCAGTTTACGCTGGGCCCTCATCACCGCGATCCAGAACCGCCTCTCCAGCACGATTCTCCCCTCTTCCGACCAGATCTCCCTGATTTCCGAACTCGCGTACCGCCCGGCCAGCACGTTCGGAATATTGTCTGACATCTTTCTACCTGCTTTCGTTTCCCGGTGATTCGCTGACGTCACTCGACTGCTACCCCGCGAGCCGGTTCCCCCGGCTCCAACTGCAATATTTCATCGGCGTACGCGAACAGGGCCGGCGTGCCACCGGTATGCACGAACACGACCGTCTGTCCCGGCTCCCATTGACCCTCGCGTATGTGCCGGACCATCGCCCCGAATGCCTTGCCGGTGTAGACGGGATCCAGAATGAGCGCCTCGGTGCGCGCGGCCATTACAACCGCTTCGCGGCTCCCATCCGTCAATATTCCATATCCATCGCCCGCAAAGGCTCCGTAGCTCTCGAAGTCGTCTCCGGTGAACGACAGGTCCAGGGCCAGCATCTCCGCCACGGTGTTCGCCACCCGGGCGAGGCTCGCCGCATCCTCCTCGTCATCCTGGGGGCTGGGACTGATCCCGACGACGCGGAGCGGAACCCCCAGCGCGCGTGCGCCCACGACCAACCCCACGTGCGTGTGTACCCCTGAGCAAAGGTAGAGCCCGTCCGGCCGTACACCTCGATCCTGCAACTGTTCCCACAGTTCCAGAAAACCGTCGACGTAGGAGATGCTTCGCAGGTAGTATCCGTCCGTGCTCGTGTTGTAGACCCGTTGACCCTCCGACTTCAGGCGCTCGATGACCTGGTCCTTCTCTTCCGGACGGTCTACGAGGTGGACCTCGGCGCCGAACAGATGGTCCAGAAGCAGGTTTCCGTTCACCGGGTGGGAATGCGCGTCCCTCCGGCCGACCATGACGGCCTTCAGCCCGAACCGGGCCGCCATCGCCGCGGTGAGCCGGGACTGGTTCGACTGGGACGCCGCCCCGTGCAAAAGAACGTCGTAGCCCTCCCGGATCGCCGGTGCTACTGAATACTCGAACTCGCGGACCTTGTTACCGCCAAAGGCCATGCCGGTCAGGTCCTCCCGCTTGACCAGAATCCGGGGTCCGCCCAACTGTTCCGAGAGCCTGGGGCAATCCAGGAGCGGTGTTGGCAGGTCTGCCAGCGGCAGACGCGAAAAACGCTCCAGGCGTTTCTTCAACGCTTCGGCTGAAATGACCCGCTTGGCGGCCGTCATGCGAGTACCTTTCCTTCACGCGGTCTAAACCATGGAGTCACGCGGCTTTTCCGTGCGCCAGGAAATATAGTTTTCCGGAATATCAGACGCAATGACTATCCCCGAGGCGCCGATGAATACCCCGCCGGAGAGCGTCCGGCGGGGTTCAGTTCAGGGTCCGTCAACGCTGCGTCTTTCGGCGTTCCTCAAAGAATCTCCAGTACGCTTTCCGGCGGTCGACCCACCCTTGCCCGGTCGCCGTGGATAACGATCGGCCGCTCGATCAGGATGGGATGTGTCGCCATCGCCCTGATCAGCGCCGTCGGATCGTTCACCTTATCCTTAAGGCCAAGTTCACTGAATTCATCCTCCTTCGTTCGGACCAGGTCCGACGGCTGGATTCCCAGCATATCCAGAATGCCGGAGAGCGTCTGCTCGTCCGGGGGCGTTTTCAGGTACTCGACGATTCTCGGCTCGATTCCTCGCTCCCTCAGAAGATTCAACGTTTGCCTGCTCTTGCTGCATCTTGGATTGTGGTAGATCACGACTTCGCTCACGAAAGCCTCCTTCGTTTCACTGACGTTTTAGAAGCTGTCTTAAAATTCCCAGCGGTCTTCGCGCGGCTGCAAAAGCGCCGGTCTGCGTTGGTCAAACCCGCCCGTATAGACAAATATGGGCGGGTTTTCCCGCCTTGACCGCCACTTTTTCGCTCGCGCTCGGGAACTCACCGGTAATTTTAAAACAGCTTCTCAGGGAATCACCGGCAAGATTACGCGCGACGGCCGGTTCCCATCGTGGAAAATCCGCTGTTGCGCGGTCTGCAGGGCCGTCTCGCGGTAATCGTCGCCACCGGTATTGTGGTTCCGGTCGAAATTCGGAAAATCGCTGCTGGAAATATCCAGCCGGATCCGGTGCCCCGCCCTGAAGCGATTGCTGGTTGGATTCACCTGAATCGTATATTCGTAAACGCGGCCCTGTTCAATCAGTGACGGATTCTCAAACGACTCTCGATACCGGGCGCGCACGATCCCATGACACAACTCCTGGACGAAACCGTTCGGCCACACGTCCATCAGCTTGGCTACAAAGTCCGTGTCCCGGGCCGATGAAGACGCGAAGAGGCGCACCTCGACGGGTCCCGTCACCTCGATCGGCGCGCTCAGCGGCGGCGTCATATACACCATGACGTCGCGGCGTCCGTCCAGAACCCGCTGGTCCATTGGCGCGTGCTGGCCGCCCGGGGTGTACAGGGTCATTACCGGGTCTCTCGGATCGTAGCCGTACGCGTCCGGCGTTTCCTCACCCGGCGGCTCCATGGAAAGCCATCCCGCGCCAGAGGGCAGATCCGCGTGGCCCGAACTGTGCAGGTAGAACGACGTATACACCGTTCGTTGCAGCGGCCATTCCCGTTCGCCGCGCCAGGTATTGGCCCCCATCACGAACAACTGCAGCGGCGGCCAGTCCGCGGCCTCGCTCCGCTCCGCTTTGAGCCAGCGGGTAAACCACGCATCCGCGATATCGTAGAAGTCCCGCACGGCTTCCGGGCCGAAGTCCACCTCACCCACCCGCCGGCCCAGGTCCAGAAGCGTGTGGGTCCACGGGCCGACGATCATATACTGATTCTGCCGGGCGCGTTCGCTCCCGCCGTTTTCGCGCATTCCCGTAAAGTGCTTGAAGATGCCGATCTGTTGATCGTACCAGCCCGCCGTACCCAGCACGGGGACGTCCACGTTCCGGTGTTTTCTCTGAAATCCGAAATGGTCCGCCGCATGGTTCGCTAGCCACCGCCGCCAGTGCCCGCCCATCCCCGGCATGGCGTCCTCGGGGATGTCCATCAGCGGAAGATACCACAGCCACTTGCTGCGATCACGGTCCTGCCAGAGCCGGGATGCGTCCTCTTTGGCCTTTTCCTTCCACGAATGGCCCGCCCGTCGCGCCGTGTCCACGGACAGATTGTTGATCGTCCAATCCATCACGCGGCCGAGGCGAAGCACGCCGCTCAGTTCTCTGTCCAGCAGGTTCGCCGCAATCCCGCCCGCAAGCATCGCCACCAGATTCGGCGGCCGCGTGTGCGCGAGTTCCCACTGTGTCCACCCGTCGTACGAATTTCCGAATGTACCCACCCTGCCGTCGGACCAGGGCAGTCCCGCCGCCCACGCTACCGTATCGTAGCCGTCTTCAGCGTCGCGGTGATCCACGCTGAAGAACCCGGGTTGAAACGCTCCGTCCGAAGCATACCTGCCGCGCACGTCCTGCATGACCACCACGTAACCGCGTTCAGCCATCTCAGGACCGATCTCAAGCTGTTTCTCGCCTCCCTTGTCGTAGGGCGTCCGGCAAAGCAACACCGGAAACCGTCCCGGCGTGTCGGGCCGGTATACGTCGGCGCGGAGCACCGTGCCGTCCCGCATCACTGCCTGGAGATCCCTGTCCTTCACCGTCGGGTAAGGCATTCGCGTCTTCCCGTTCCCCGGTCCCCGTGATTGAACGGTAAAATCCAGATACGCACTTCGCGGGGCGACAATCAGGTCAGTTTCCAGACCAGCACGGTCGTGTCGGCGGAACCTGACAGCAGCCATCGTCCGTCCGGACTGGCCGCCAGCGCGTGCACAGCACCCTCGTGCCCCGTGAACTCGGCCGCGGGAGCGGCGGATCCCGGTTCCAGGACAACCACCCTGCCATCCTGCCCTGCCAGACAAATCGACCCCGCTCCAGTCAGATACAGGACGTCCTCCACGCCTTCCCCATGCGCGTACGAACGCACCTCCCGCCCGTCCCGCAGGTCCCACTCGACCACCCACCCGTCACGGCCCGCGGAGATCACGCGGCCATCCCTCCCAGAGCCAACGGACTGGACCCCGCCCCGGTGTGCGGTCGCCACCGCCTGCGACGCTCCGGTCGCCATGTCCCAGAGCCTCACGGTGCCGTCCCGACCACCGCTCACGAGCTGCCCGCCATCCGCCGAGACCGCCAGCGCCAGTACGCCGCCCAGATGCCCTTCAAACGTGCGTAAGGCCCGTCCTGTAACGGTATCCAACACCCGGACCGACCCGTCGTCGGCGGCGCTCACAACCACGCCGGCGTCCGCAAAGGCCACAGCCCGAACATATCCGCGGTGCCCCTCAAACCCGTGAATGCATTCTCCGCTCGCGCAATCGAATACCCGTACGCTGCCGTCCTTGCATCCCGCCGCAACCAGCGTACCGTCGGGAGAAACCGCCAGTGCGTGGACCTCGCCGCCCGGACATTCCACCGTTCGCGTTGCCGTCCAACCCTTCGTTTCCCACCACCGGATGGTCTTGTCCGTCGATCCTGAAATCGCATGGGCGCCGTCGGGAGAAACGACAAGCGCCCGCACACCCGCCATGTGCCTTTCCCACCTCAGACGAGGCCGCCCTGTCGCAAGGCCGGTCTCCGCCAGCAGCCCGTCGCTGCCGTGGGATAGCGCCCAGTTTCCATCCGGCGAAACCCGGATCCGGTTGACATGGCTCTGATGCGGGTACCACCGCCGCATGACCGTGGCGGTATGACGGTCCCACAGCCGGATCGATCCGTCCCTGGATCCGGTCAGGACCTGCCGCTCGTCCCGAGCGTATGCCACGGAAGGCACCGCGTGCCCCAGGTGCCCGGTAAAGGTCTCCAGGCACTCGTAGTCGCGCAGGCGCCATTCGTTCGATTTGTGACGCGTGCCCACCAGCAGCCGCTCACCGTCTGCGGACAGGCACATGTCGTAGCAGACGTAGTCCTCCACGAAGAGCTTCAGCCGCGCACCCGTCGTCAGGTCGTAGTGGTACACATTGTGACCTGGCTGATGGGCGACCAGCGCCGTCCGGCCGTCCGGGGCATACAGACAGTGATCGAAGCACTCGCCGGCATCCGAAATCGCGATGCGCCGCCCGCCCGTCTCCCGGTCCCACTCCTCCACGGTGCTCGTCTCGCGGTCAAGCGTCAGTACCCTGTCCTCGTCCGGCGAATACCGCAGTGAGACGAGCGACGTGCGTCCCGTGTCAAAGCGGCCCAACTCCCGTGTTTCTTCGGTCAGCTTCCATTCACTGACTACGCCCGCTTCGTCGGCCAACAACGCCCTCGACACGTCGCGGTTCCATGCCGCAGCCGTGAGTCGGTGCTCCGAAACCTGTTGCCGCGCGATGCAGTCGCCATGTATCAGATCCCAGATGCAAAGGCATGCCCCCGATAGCACGAACGCCCGTTCGCCGTCGAAGGAATAGAACATCTCGGTTACCGAGCCCCGCATCCGGCGGGTTCCCAGGCGCTGAACCGCGCGGTCCGGCAGGGGATCGCCGAGATGGTCCTTAGAACCGTTCATGGGCCTACCCTCTGATTCGCAACCAGCTGACCCTCGGGCCCCAGGAGGTTCCGGTATGCCCGTGTATTTCCCCCGGCCCGCACGACGTTTTCGGGCAGGGGGCTGAGGCAGCGGTTATGGTGAATGCGGGCATCCTGGCAGGGCGCACCCCGGATCACCACGCTGCGCACGTCCTGCGCAATAAACGTATTGTGATGAACATCCATCCAGTCGCCGGAGATCTCGGTTGCGTCTCCCCGGTCCTGCCCGCCGTGCATGTCGAAGAGGTGGCCGTTGGCGTGATTCAGGCAGATATTGTACCGCGCTTCGTACCCGGAACCGGGCGTTCCGCTGGATGCGATGTGGTGCCTGCACCAGTCGAACAGATTCGCCTCAACCAGCACGGTGGCGCCGTTGATGCTGACGCCGTAGCCAAGGCCGCCTTTCTGGTTGTGGTGGATAGAGTTGTGGTGCACGTAACCCCGGACCGCACCGTCGTCGAACCGGGTCGCCGCCACGCTGAATCCGCTGATTTCGCAGTTGTCGATCTCCAGCGAGAAATGGGAGGTAAGGATTCCGTTGGATGTATGCGCCGCCCGGTCGCGGTGGGGGTAGGGGCCCCGAAGACGCAGCCCCGTTACGCGGACGCAATCCCCCTCCGACCGGAAGAGAAACGGCGTATCCGGCGCGTTCGAATAAACCAGACCTCCCGCTGAGCCGCCTGCGCCGCGGTCGCCGGCCAGCGTCACCGCTTCCGGAATATCCAGACCCGGCCGGCCGCCCATATCGATCTCGACGTCAGCCGGTACGAAAACCACGTCGCCCGCCACGGCCTCCTTAAGCGCTCGCGTCAGTTCATCGTAACTGCGGACCGATCGGTCGCCGCGCTCGAACCCGTCCGTGTAACCCTCGCCTCCGCCAATCGGGTTTCCCGTGGGATTGTGTTCCGCGCCGAATGTCTCCGCCAGGCCCTCCTGACTCTCTTCACTCGCCCAGCGCGCCGTACGTGCCGTGAGAATCCCCCCGCCCGACCTTCGTTCGATCGAAATCACAGAAACACCTCCGGTTTCCAGGGCCCGGTATTCCGTTAGTCCGATACGCCGCAGTAATTCATCGCCATAAGCGCGTAGACCCTTGCGGCCGCCTCGATGCGCGCCACCGACACCCACTCGCCGTCGGAATGGGCCGTCTCATTCGACGGACCGTAGTAGAAGGTTGGCACCCCCGTCTCGTTCATATAGATGTTGGCATCGCCCACCAGTCGCCTCCCAACGAATTCGACTTCGGCGCCGACCACCTCCCGGTGGGCCGCGGCCGCCGCCTGGACCGCCGGATCGTCCCGCGGCGTTTCGAACGGTTCCCGCTGTAGCGACATGTCGACGGCGAGCTTCATTTCTCCCGCCCTGGCAATCGGCTCGGCCATCGATTCCAGCTCAATCAGAATCGACGACATCGTCTTTCCGGGCAGCCAGCGCCGCGTACCGGTAAGCACGCACCGGCCCGGTGTCCGGTTGAAGTAATCGCCGGCCTGTACGATGCCCAGGTCGATCCGTTCCGGCCCGGCCAGCGGATGGACGTCTCCGGCATCCAGTTCTCGCTGGCGTTCGGTTATTCTGCGGATCAGGTCGCCAACGTGGCGGATGGGGTTTTCCGGGAACGGCACGTAATTCGTATGCGTGCCGCCACGATCGGACGTCAGCGTGATCGTAAACACCATCGACCCCATACTCATCACCCAGAGTTCGTCTCCGCCCTCTACGATGAGAATACGGTCGCACTTGAGCCGTCCGCTGTTCACGTCCGCCACGAGCGCCAGGGGGCCGTCTTTCTCCGCCTCAGGCTCCTCGTGGCCAACCACACCGCTGACCAGAAGATCCCCCTTGAGGCGCACTCCCGCGTCCTGCAGGGCCTTTGCCGCACCAAGCATGGCTGCCACGCCACCCTTCATATCCGTCGAACCCCGCCCAAAGATGCGGTCGCCTTCCCGCCGCACCGGGGTGCAGTCGCCAACGGGAATCGTATCCAGGTGTCCGTTCAGCAGCAGAGCCGGACCTTCGTTCGTGCCACCGATCCCCGCGTACAGATTCCGCCGTCCCGGCGTCACTTCGTGCGCGTCCACGTCGAACCCCAGGTCGGCCAACTGCGCCTCGAAACAGGCACAGACTTCGGCTTCCTCGCACGTGACGCTGGGTATCTCGACCAGCCTGAGCGCCTGCCCGGCCATCCACTCCCCGTCTATGGCATTCAGAACCGCCTCTCGCGCGCTCATTTCAGACCTCACCGCAGGCATGGACAAATGCGTCCGACGTGGATGTATAGCCGACGTTCGCTTCGATGAACCGGATCCCGAAGAAATCCGCCAACCCATCTGCCTGGGTTTCCGGATAGTCTACAGTACTGCAACAATCCCGAAGCACGATCACCCGGTAATTCCGGTACATGGCCTCGGTAACCGTCGTGCCAAGACAAATCCGCGTGTCGAACCCGACCGTCACCAGGTTATAGATGCCCAGACTTCGCAGAAGGGAATCCAGGTGCGTCTCGAAGAACCCGCTGTACATCTGTTTCTTTACCACGTAATCGCCGGCGTCCGGTGCGATCACATCCGAAAACGCGAGGATATCGTTCGGTTCCGGCCACGCATCCAGAACATCCACACCGCAGGTTCGGATGGACATATTGCGCCATTCCGTCTGTTCGTTCGTGGAAGGCGCCAGGTAATTCGTCACGTAGACCACCGGGAGCCCGAGGCGCTTTGCCGCATCTTTGGCAGGACGGATATGGTCCACCACAATCTCGCGGTTCTTCAACACGGCCGCACGATACAACTCCGGGACGTTCCCCGGATCGTGGTCGGGGTCATAGCCCTTTCCGTAGACATCCACCAGGAAAAACGCCGTATTGTCCAGACCCAACTCAAGCGCCTCTTCCGCGTGGCCGAGATGCCGTCCGGGCGGGTGCTGCCGGTAATACCTGCCCTTCAAGCGGATCTTATTCGACATCGACGCCTCCAGCGGTCAGTGTGTCTCAACGGTTACCGGAGTCCTGCGCTCCAGGGACCTGTAGGCCGCCTCGGACAGCCTTGCAACCTGCAGGGCGAAGTCGGGGGCCTCGTACCCCTCTCCGCCGCTCCGGATCCAGTCGAAAAACGCCGCATCGGGGGTGGTCTCGCGTATGCGATCGGGAATCGTCATCGGTTCGTCGTTCACCAGGACCGCCTTCACGTCCCACTTGAAGAGATGGAAGACGATACATCCTTCCGACCCATGGATGGCAATGCGCTCGTCGTGATCCCTGGCGTTGCCGAAGGTGCTGATCGTGCCAACCGCGCCGCCCTCGAAGCGTACGTTCAACACCGCGTTGACGTCCACCTCCTTGTCGCCGTAGTCCATAAGCGCCGAGACTTCCACCGGCGCCAGACCGGTAATCCACAGGGTGGACGCGACCAGGTGGCTGCCCGTATCCATAAACATCCCGCCGCCCGAAAGCTCCGGATCCAGCCGCCAGCCCTTCACGCCCCCCCAATTCTGAGTCACGTAGGACACCACCCCGCGCAACTCGCCGATATGCCCCTTCCGAACCAGTTCACGGGCATACACATGGGGCGCGAAGTAGTTCCGTTGATAGCTCACCTGCAGAAACCGCTCTTTCGCCGCCGCCAGGTCGATCAAGTCCCTTGTATGCCTTGAAGAAACCGTCAGCGGCTTTTCCACCAGTACGTGCAATCCGGCTTCCAGCCCACACCGCGCCTGCTCGAAGTGCATCGAATGCGGCGAACTGATGAAGATCGCGTCGAGCGCCTCCTTCTGAACCATGCGGCGATAGTCCTCGTAATGGTCGACTTCTCCGCCGTATCGATCCATCAACAGACGGGCCTGTTCCAATACCGGATCCGCCACGCATACCAGCTTCACGTCCTCCTCTGCCTGAATCCGCGGCACGTGCGCGCCGCGCATATTGCCGCCGCAACCGATCAGACCCAGACGAATCGCTTCAGCCATTCCACCCTCCATCGTGTCATTTGTTCTCCCCACTCGACGCACCCAGGCACGACCTCACATACTCCAGATTCCTGAGACTGTTCGCTGCCAGCCCCTCGAACCCATGGTCGGCCACTTCGAACGCGTCCGGGCTGATGTCCAGATGCGTTTCGACCACAACAAAGCCGCTGTACCCTATGGCGGAAAGGGCGTGCAGCTGTCCCGGCCAGTCCACGATCCCCTCCTCCGCCAGCGACCAGGCGCCCGTCTCCGGATCGAAATTCTTCACGTGTACGTGGGATACCAGATCTCTCAGATCCTCATATTCCTCCGGGTACGGCGATGCAGTACCCGCCCTGGCGGAATTTCCGGGGTCCCAGCAGAGCGAGATTCCGTCTTCGCCCACCTGTCGAATCAGCCAGGCCGCCTCAGCGCCTGTCGCCCCCCAGCAGACCGCTTCGTTTTCCAGGCCAGACGACAACCCTCCCTCGCCGCGACGTCCGCCATCTGTCCCAGCCGGTCCACAACCGCCGCGGGAGGACGCGCCGCCGCCGTCCGCTCAAATGCGAAACAGGACATCCGATCGGTGCCCAGTCGCAGCGCCCATTCGCACGCCCTGGGAAGCGATTCGCGAAGGTGTCCGTCGATTCGGGGATCATCCAGCGGTCCCTTGAAAAACCCCGGCGATACCCCCGAGATTCCCAATCCAGCGTCCCGGACGCGCGCGTGGAAGTCGGTCAACTCATCGTCATCTACGGCCGGGAACCGGCCACCCGCAAGCTGACGCAACTCCACGTGGGAAACTCCCCACTTTGCCGCGAGGGATATCGCACGCGCCGGATCGTACCGATCGATTTCATCCGCAAAGACCGAAATCTCCATTTTTCTCTCCGAGTGTCCTGTCCCAAAAATTCCTCGCCATTCGACCGCCGATTCATCCCGTTTCGCGAGCTATCTATTGGCGCTTCACGAACTCTGCGGCGCCATAGACTGGAGTGCCTGGATCATCTCCGCCGAGGTGACCGAGTACTTGCCGAACATCTCCAGGAACAGGATCGCCCCGCGGGTCTGCCACAACCCGTCCTGTGATTCGAACGACTCCATGCCCGTACCGCAATCCCGCAGGATGATGACCTCGTAGCCGCGCTTGCTCATTTCAATCGTTCCGTAGTCCCGCAGGAGGATGCACGCGTTGGTATTGAAACCCAGAAAGAACAGAAACAGGATCCCCTCTCGTTCGCAATACCGATGCAGCTCTTCCCCGTTGTAGATGACAACCTCTCCGTCTTCCACGTGAACCAGCGGATGCATCCGGCGCCTGGAACGCATCTCGACGATTTCCGGCTCTCTCGGCTCTTCGGGTCTGGCATAGGCTGCGTACGCTCCGGACTTGGCTTTGAACTCCCGGGGCGGCCACGATTCCCCCGAACCGGCCGGCTTCGACGGATCGTCTATCAGCTTCACCCATGCCGGATGGTGTTCGGCCAGACCCGGAGCGGGCGCATGGATCAGCCGCAGTCCGGCTTTTCGGCAGGCCGCGAGCAGAGGCACGATTCGCGCCTCCACGATCGCGTCCGCACGCTGTGCCGGTTCCTTCAGGTAATGCTCTTCCCACACGTCCACCAGCACGAGCGCGGACTGTGAGAGCGGTACGCGCCAGTCGAGGTATGCGTAATCCGTGTTCTTCTCCTCCCACGATACGCCGGGGTCCACGTGCCACCGGTAATACCTGGGCCTGATGTGCATTTCTCTTTCCATAATCGCTCCATCGTTGAAGGACGCGAAGGAATGCGACGATTCCGCTATTGCATCCGGTTACCGCAAGTCTCCGTGATGCAGTTACGAGTCCGCAATCAACGTCACGGCGTCCTTCCCGCCCAGACCGGCGGCCACGGGAAACGTCATCTCTGAAGGACCTCTGTCGCCCGGCACATAACGGACCGTCGGCGGGAAATAGGCATACAACGCGGTGTGACGTGGGTGGGGAGACGTATTCGGACCGGACCCGTGAACCGTCAGTGAGTGAAATAAGACGGCGTCACCCGCCTTCAGCGAGACGTCGATACTGGCGGAAAGATCCACGTCACTCCGATCCGTGAGGGACTCATCCTGCCTGCGGGCGATGTGTCCCCAGGACTGCAGCCCCCACCTGTGGCTTCGAGGCAGGACCTGGATGCACCCGTTTTCCGGGCTGGCATCGGTCAATGCAATACTTACGGTTACCAGTGCCGGGGGCTGCATCGGCCAGTACGCCGAATCCTGGTGCAACCCGTGCGACGACCCGTGGAAAGCCGGTTTGAGCATCAGGGTGCTGCGAAACAAAAGCAAATCCGGCCCGAGAAGCGACCCGACGAGGCGAATGAGCCGTGGATGCGCCGCCAGATCCCTGAAGACCCCGGATAATTCTCCCGTCTGTTCGATTTTTCGCAATAACGGCAGACCCTTCCGCTTCGCATTTCCTGCAAAAGGCTCGAGTTGAAAGCGATCTGCCGCGGGATCGCCGCGCGCATCGAGCTCGACCGCCAGACGATGCAACCGCTCGATCTCCCGCTCGCACGCGGCCACCTCTTCCGCGGAAAGCAATGCCTTCGCCACGAGATAGCCATCTTCTTCGAATCGGATTTTCCGTGCATCCGGTCCCATCATTGGCCTTCTGAAACGGAGTATGCCGCCTGCATTGATAAAACCGTACAAAACGAAACCGACTCTGTCAAACACAAAACCACAAGGCGCTTAGAGAATTCGAGTTGAAGAAACCTTACTCAGCGCACTGAGACCCGCCGGATATCAGTCAAGCCGCAGCGTTTCGAATTACCTGTTACGTCTCGAAAATCTCCGCAGCACGAAGCCTTTCCACAGGCCCCTGCGGACAGCAAGATCGTCAGCCGTCGCGGCTACAATTCCATGTACATCGTTGACACACATTGTATCAGTGTGTATCTTACACATTATGACGAGTACTGAGATTATTCGGAAGTTGACCCAAGATGGTTGGGTTCTGAAAAATACAAAGGGGAGCCATCATCAATTCACGCATGCGCGGAAGTCCGGCCGGGTTACCGTCAAACATCCGAGCAGGGACATTCCAATCGGTACATTACGCAACATCTACAGACAGGCCAAATGGCAATGGGAGGACCGCTAATGCGATTTCCAGTTGCGATTCACAAGGACGCGGGTACCGGATATGGCGTTACCGTACCGGACCTTCCGGGATGCTTTTCGGCCGGTGATACCCTCGATGAAGCGATTGCTTCGGCTCATGAGGCTATCGCCTGCCATATAGAGGGCTTGTTGATGGACGGGTTGCCGATCCCCGATCAGGTACCTATCGAGAGTCACAGGGCTCGGGAGGACAAGGACGCGACCTGGGCACTCGTAGACGTCGATATCTCCAGGCTATCCAGCGCGATCCGGCGAGTAAACATCACAATGCCGGCGCGCGTTCTGGCAATCGTCGACGAGGCTGCGGCGCGCGAGGGTGAATCCCGATCGGGACTCCTGGCGCGGGCGGCCCTCAGCTATATACAAAAAGGACCGGTCGCGGTCGAGCAACCCGGATCTTGAGGCGGGGAAGGCGACAGCACCGCGAGAGAGACCTCACCCCGGATTCAGGGCCAGCCAGGACCTCAGTGCCGGCGCTTGCGGGTGTTCCGGCGCCAGTTCCAGGACCTTGCTGAAACACCTCCGGGTTCTTTCCACGTCCCCCAACGTGTGGTAGACAACGCCGAGGTTGTAAAAGCCCTCGGCGTACCCGGGGTCCAGTTCCACGGCCTGCTCGTAGGCGGAAATGGCCTGTTGATAGTCCCTCAGCCCGTGGTACGCGTTCCCGAGATTCGAATGCGCCCTGGCATTGCCGGGCTTCAGCGCAATCGCTTTCCGGTATGCGCCTACGGCCGCGTCGAACTGTCCCGTTCTATAGTACAGATCGCCCACATTGTAATAGGCCGCCACGAACCGCGGCCTTAACGCGATTGCCTCTTCGAAATAGCCCGCCGCTCTGTCATATTCCCTCAGGCCGTACCAGGCGTTGCCCGTCTGGAAGTGGGCTTCAGCGAATTCGGGCTTCAGCGAAATCACCTTCTCAAAGTGCCTGATTGCCAGTTTGTACTGCCCTGTATCGTAGTACAGATTACCGAAGTTGTAATAGGCTTCCGCGAAGTCCGGCTGCAGCGCGATTACCTTCTGGAAATACGCCGCTGCCCGATCGTACTGCTTCAAGTCGTAATACAGGTTGCCGAGATTGTAATAGCCGCCCGCGAATTCCGGATCGGCATCAACGACGCTTTCGTACGCCCGGATGGCCTGAACGCTCCTGCCGTGATCCCTGTGGTATACCGCAAACGTCTCCCATCCATGCGACCGGGCGTGCGCCGACAGATATCCCCCCTTCAGGTGGCTGGAAAACCGCGATTCGGCCGACACTCCGTCGGCATTCATGCCGATCCAGAATACCGTGTGCAGGACCGCGGCCGCGCAGATCAATGCGGCGGTATCCGCCGAGACGAGACGGTCCCGTAGCTCGCGGACGACCGTAAGCGCCGCCCACAACGTCATGGGCAATGCTGCAAAGGCAAACACATCCCAATCTCTGAAAGCGCCAAGTTCAGGGTTTGCGACAACCGTAAACAGAATTGGAAACAGCGCGGCCACCATAACGAACTGCCGATTCGGTCCCTGCAGCCAGCGTGTCCTTCGGCATAGGAGCAGAACCATCAGAGAAGCCGGCGCAACGAGGAAGTATTGATTCACAAAGTCAACAAGCTTTCCAATCGAAAACAACCGGTAGTGCTGTTTGGGTCCGGGTTCCGCAAACAGTTTCAGGATATAAAACCCCTGTCTCTTTTGAAGATACGCGATCAGATCGAATTGGATCAGCAGGAGCGCGCCGAAGAAGACGACCGCGCTCAACAGGATGGCGAACGCCGCTCTCACGGTCAACCTTCCGGGGCCTGTTGTACCTGAGACACCCTCCGCCCGGCCTTTAAGTATCGCCAGCGCCAGCAGGGAAGGCGCAAGCGTCATCATCGTAATGTGGAGCGCCATCAGGACGCCCAGCAACGCCGCGGGCCACCAGATCGCCAACCTGCCTTCGAGCGCGCGAATGCCCAGTAGCAGGTAAAGCAACATAAACGGGAACAGAAACGCGTAATTCTCAACGTATGCAAAAAAGAGCTGCATATATCCTGCCCCCAGCAGCAGGGCAAATATCAGAAATCGCTCGAGGGCGTCCTTTCCAAGAAGCCTTGCGGTATATCTGACAACAACCAGAAACAGGATACCGGAAAGACAACTGAATAGTCGATACGTGGTCTCGGCGGAAGTCCAGGCAAACGCCCCGGCGGCACGGTGCAGCCCCCTGACGATCCAGAACGTCAGCGGCGCGCGGTCCGTCCTCGGGATTTCAGACCAGAAGTCCTCCAATTCGCGCATCAGCATAATCCCGTCGCCGAGCAGATGTACAGCTGAACGCATGCCCCAGAAAACCAGGAGGCCGCCCAGCAGAAGCAGGACCCACGAGAGAACCGATCTCCAGGGGGTGCTTCCGCTGTAAAAAAGCCGTGCAACGCCCGACGTCCATCTCCCCAGACGCCGCCGAGCGGCCAATAATAGCAACGCCACGCTCAACAGCACGAATATCGCCCGGAATACGGAGTCGTGGAACCGCAGGAAATCCGCACCCCAGACTGGCACGGGTTGCCAGTAGGCAAACAGAACGTGCAGGCCGAGGAAAATGCCCACCACGATGACCGGCATACTGGTATCGGTTCGATCTTCTTTCCGTCGCATCATCGCCCGCTCTTTGTGCAGCAGGTCGGCGGGCGCCCACAAGGGACGCCCCTACAAGATCAAATATCCACGAATTGAACGCTCAGGGTTCGACGACGGCGTCACAATCGTAGGGGCGTCCCTTGTGGGCGCCCAGGTCTGGTTTGGCTGACGGCTGAATGCTGATGGCAGATAGCTCTTTCCGAGTGGACCGGGTGGAGCGCTCACCGCGATGTTCGTTGCACGATCCTGCGCCCGACCAATACCCCCGCCGCGGCCAGCAGCAGGACGACGTCGACGATCAGCAGCGAGAACCGCAGCGGCGAAAGCGTGGGTTCCAGCACAATCCGACTCTCGCCACGACCAAGCTTCAGCGCCACAAATCGACCGGCCGTCGTGTACGGCCGCACGTCGCGGCCATTCAGGGTGATCCGCTGATGGGGATAGGCTGTATATGCCAGCCGCGCGAAACAGGCCGCGCTCGCGCGAACGACCAGTTCGACCCGCTGGTTCCACACCCGATGCGCCAGAACTTCCACCCGCGGCGACGTGCCCAGGTCTTCTCTCGCGTGCCCGTCTGTCACAAGAATCTGCTTGCTCGTACGGTTTCTTACGTCGACTTCCATAGCTTGCAGCAAATTCAAGAAGTTGCTCAATGCGAGGCTCTGCATTCTGCGCGCTTCCCGTTCATCCACGTCCGACCCGGACCGGGCGCGCGCCTTGTCCAGTTCGCGAACCGGATAGGACCATCCGGTGATTTTCGACGAGACCACGACAGGACTGGCTTCGGGGAACTCCTCGTGAAAGATCCGGTCCTGTTCAGAATCTGAATACAGCAGGTGGCGGGTATTCATCAGGAAGAGTCCCGCGCGGATTGCATCGAATGCCTGCATCTCGTTCAGGCTGGCCCCCTCCTCGAGACGGTGCAGCGACAGGTGAAGCAGATCCTGGAAACGCCGGACAAAGGCAGGCACCGTCAGCGGGTACTGCGTAAACGTATCCAGAGGCGTCGCCAGACCCGTCCGGAGAGTTAACCATGGAATGATGAAGTGGTAATAGATCCTGTTGGTCGTATGGAACAGCCGATAGCCTGGAAGCTGCCCGTCTTCAAGAGTCGCCAGCTCCTCCCGGAACCGTTTGTACACAGGATGATGCTGCAAGGGCAGCGGCTTCGCAACCGGCCAGGCGTTCGGGTCCCGCCGCAGGTCCTGCAAAGCGTGCGGGCCGATCCCGGACGCCACGCCGGAAGAACGGTAGGGTTGCTGGAAGGTTGTTGGCCCCAGGTCTGCCAGGACCGCCACGAGAATCGCCACGAAGACCCCGACGGGGCGTTTCCGCCCGGCGGCTCGCGCGGCCGCAAACAATCCAACCAGCACGGCGACAAAGAAGACCGTAAAAAGCAGGTAACGAGAGGCGTTCATCGCCTGCACCACCCCGAGGGACTTCAGGACCGGCCACCTGTAACCGAATACCAGCAGCAGCGATCCGATCAGGCAGATGCCGATCGGAAATCCCGAGTTCCGAACTTCAGCCCTTTTGCTCCGGACAATGCGTACCAGTCCCCACAACGCAATCGCGACCAGACTCACCCCGAGGTATCCGCCGTACCAGTGGTCCTGCGCCTGAAAGAGACGGAAGCGGTAGTTGGACCATAGCAATAGATGCCGCCAGGTCGGCACTGGAAAGTCGGACATGTAGAACCCGGCGTGAAGCCCCGTCAATCCTCGTTCCATATACATCGGGACCGTCAGATAGGCGCCCAGCAACGTGCCCCCGCAGATAAGCAGCAAACCGTGCCGGATTGAAAAAGGCCCGTCTCCGCCTTTGGTCATCCGGTACCTGACGACCGCGTACAAGAGTAGAAAAAACGTCGCCCAGAACCCGTAACCGGGATGCGTAAAGTGCAGACAACCCAGCGTGATGCCGCCACCGATCGCCTGGGCAAGCCGGTTTGAGTTCTTTCGAAGCCCCTCCCAGAAGAAGAATGGAAACGGCAGAAGGGCATAGAACAGCGACAGCGGCAGCCTGCCCATAATGAGGACCTGCTGCGTATGCCAGAAACTCAACACGTACGCGAGTCCCGCCGCGAATCCTGCCGGTCGCGATCCGGTAAGCCGCCTCACGAAGAGATATACGCCGAGCCCGGACAGCGCATGGGCGGCGCCAAGCGCGAATTTGATCGACGAGTAGGGCGCCTGAAGCACCAGATTCACCAGCCCGACCAGGTAGTAGAACAGGAAGCCGTAAAACTGAAGGTAGGGTGTGCCGTTGCAGAAATAGTGCGTCCAGATTGGCACCTCGCCCTGCGTCATCGACGTTGCCGCAAGCCAGGCGTACGTCACGTGCAGATACGTGTCGGCGCCGTGCGCAAATTCCCCTTCGGCAAAATAAAAGCGAACCAGAATCAGGCTCCCCAGAACAAGGAGCACGACCGTTCGCCTTTCGCTTGCGAATATATGCTCAAAAAACACCGAGAGCCGCTGCGCGCGCCACTCCATACCAATCAGGAGTATTCCCACCGAGAGAATAAGCAGCAGCAGCGATGCATCTGCGGCGCCGAAGTCCACAAACCGCGATACAACGGAGAGAAACCCCTGAAGACTTTGATACCTCAGGCCCGGTCGGAGAACGCCGAACTTTTCCAGCGTCACATACTGGAATAAAATCAACAGCCCCGCCAGCAACGCCAGCAGGGCCGACACGTCCAGGGGCCATCCGGTCCGCTCTCGTCCCTCAGGCCGCTTCAAATCGCTATCCACCCTTGCATTCGGTTCGTCCGTCGGGGCCGGCGATTACCGTATTAGAAATGCCGAGCCACCCATCCGCAGTTTCATTCAAAGGAAATTCCGACGCGAGCGGGGAAGAGTTGGGTGCTGCCCCGCTCTCCCGACGTGAATCCAATTTCAAACCGACCTTCGACAAAGAGATGTACGCGATCGGTCAGCAGGATGTCGATCCCCGCGCCCGCGTTTATCGCAAACCCTGTCCCGGATTGCCCCGGCACTTGTATCTCTACGCCGCCAATCTCCGTTCCGTGTATATCCGTTTCCGAATACGACAGGATGCCGATCCCGCCAACGGCATACGGTACCGCCCGTACATCCACGTCGTCCGAATCGATTGTCTTCGTATATTTCAAACTGGCGAATGCGCTGAAGAGGTGTTTTTCTCCACCGGATGTGGCGATTAACACTTCGAGCGCTTCGTTTTCCGCCTTGAATTTGCCCTCATCCAGTGCAAAACGGGCATAACCCAACCTGCCCTGGACGGCCACGCTGGGGTGAATGAAATACTCGATGCCGGCGCCTGCGCCGATACCGGGAAACCAGAATTCGGATACGGAAATGGACGCGGGCGCGGCGATTCCCGCCGTGACAAAATAGATCGGCTTCTGCTGCGCGCTGGCGCTGCCCGCCCATCCGCCGGCCAGTAACTGTGCCGCGATAAAAATCGGTAACACTTTCGCCATTATACATCTCCTTTCTTCGATATGATTGCGACGGAAAGGCGGGCACCCACAAGGGGCGCCCCTACAACGGCTGGGGAATGATTGCAAGGTAGAGGCGCTTGATCGGACAGCGCAGAACCGCATGGGCACGCGGACCTGCTTTTGCGGGGCCATCAGATCCTTCTCCCGTCTAACCTTGATTCGTAAGTCTTCGGGGACGTTAATTCGTATATGTGCTTGTAAATAAAGGCGATTAGATGGCGGATTACCAGGATACACCAGTTCACTGGACGTGAAGGGAAAAAACGACCTTCTATACGTCGATAACACCCCGTTTCGGAGGGTTTTATCGCGTCGCCGCGTTGCTGTTTTTTCGGATTGAGGCTAACGTCTTACCTCTTACCGCCTTCCGCCAGCCTCCTCCAGCCCTGAAGAATGGACGGGATCATCTGTACGGGTTGTCCGGCTTTACAGAAAACGGCCCACATGACGTCCCAGACCTGCGGATTCCACTGGCACAGATCGATCCAGTCCGCGCACGGTGTACTATCCCCTTCGTTCCGGTCCACGCGTCCGGCAATCACGGGATCATCCACCGACCCGTTCCACATCTGGTCCAGCAGGGTATGCGCAAACCGCTTCATATCGGCGTTGTTGAATACGACGCCGCTCCGGCAGGCATCGACTGCAAATCCGATATCGATTCGCCCGTGGCTGGTATCTTCAATGGCGCTGTGCCCGTGTACGCCGCCTTCGATCCAGTCCCAATAGTACCAGGTGTACGCCCGGCCCGTTTTCCACAGGTGCCGCTTGAAATGCTTCGCCATCCGCTGCGCCCGGTCCGCAAACAGCCGCTTCCGCGATACGCTCTGTAAACACAGGTAAGCCCGGCCCAGCGCGAGATACTGATTGTGCGGCATGATCCGGTTCGGAAACCGTTCCGTCATCCACGGAGAAAACCGATATCCGCCTGAGGAAGGGGACGCGTCCACCCAGTCACGCTCGTGCTTGTCGGCGATCCGCTTTCCGATAAATCGAAGATACGTCCGGGCGCTGGTTCCGAATCTGGTCTTCAGCCGGTCATTCCTCAATACGTGCTCGACAAAGCGGCTCACGGGATGAAGGAACATCCCCTGGTGGACGATATATTCCAGTGGCTCACCCGCGTAAACCTGCACCCAGAACCGGTCACCGGCCCGAGCTGCGCCTCCGATGCTGATCTTGAACGGCGCAAAACCGTTCAACGTTGCGCCTGGCCGAAACCGCCCACCGGCCAATACCTTCCGTGTTCCATACTCCTGGACGGTGTACCGCCGTCCGGGGAGGACCTCCACGACGCGAATGCTATCGCTCGCCATGTCGCCGCCACGGATAACCCACACCCGATCCTCATCAGGGGTGATCCGCGCCGTCCCCCGGTTGTGCATCGGTCCCGTTCTCACCAGCGCCACCGAATAGGTCGGTGTGACCCATGTTGCATGCCCGTCGGCAAAGTGGTCCTGACTTGTGGCGATCATCCGGTCGAAATGGTCCACGACCTTTTCAAGCCATCCCTCGTCTCCGGTGGATTCGTACAACTTCACGTACGCATCCAGGAAACCGCTTTCGCCCCATCCCAGGCTCCCGGAGTCCGGTTCGTCGGCCTGCCCTCCGCCCTGATTTTGCGACCGGTCATAGCCTGCGAACCTTTCGACCATTTCCTCAAGAACAAAAGGCGCGGCGCGCGTGTTCACGGATGCCTCCGCTATAGACGGGCGCCCACAAGGAACGCCTTTACACGGTAAGGGACGAACTATTCGCTGTTTAATAGGAGGTTCAATTGAAATTGTAGGGGCGTCCCTTGTGGGCGCCCCCCTTTTCGCCTTTGATCTTCTCTCTCTCCTCGCTTTTACTCTCACTCCTCGCTCTTACTCATTGAACGTAGAATCCGGTCTCTCTGCTGGATGTCAACCCGCTGTTCAGATCGGTCACGTCGATTTCCAGAATATACTGTCCGGGCTTTGTGGATTTCAGATCCAGCTCCATGTACACCTCTTCCGACTCCGAATTGCCAATCTGCTCGTATCCAACCGCAAGTTCCTGCTTCTTGCCGGTAAGCACACGCACCAGCTGGGAGACGACCCCCCTGGCCTTCCGCCCCTGGACGCCCTTGGGTCGAATCGTATACCCCACCTTGTAACGGGTCTGCCCGAATTCGTCTCTCCTCAGGTGGTAAATCTCGTAGTAGACGAATACGCCCTGCTCCCTGCCGAATGTACGCGTCGGTATCGGAATAACGCGGAGACCGCCCTTCCTGAATTTCCCCCCTTCGTCCGACTCCGCTACCGAATAGGCCAACTGCAACTCGCTCAACTGCAGGAATTCCCTGTCGTAGTTGTCGATTACCACTTCCTGGCGGTACCGACCCTGCCGTCCGGACAACCTGTCCTTGACCTGCACCTCCATCCTGTACGTGCCCGGGGGGACGTCCAGACCCACCAGATCGGGAACAAAGCCGCCCCGCATTCCTGTAAGGTCGCCGCCTCCACGGAATACGAGATTGCCCTGCCTGCGATAGACCGCACCGGTACGCGGGTTGTTGAGTGCCACGGAACGTTCAAGAAACATCTCGGTCTCGTCGTCGTCAGGCGAATACGTCCCCAGTTTGTAAGGCGCACCGAAATAGACCTCCAGAACGGACCCGGCGCCCCGTTCGTCCTCCCGGAAGTTGGCCAGATCGTAGTAGAACTCCAGCGGCAGTTTGTTTTCAGGCGGCTTGTAGTAATCCGGCGTCACCAGGGCCGCCTGTTTGGCCACGGACCGCGGATTGAATTGGTTGAACCGCGCAAGCTGCTGCATGGGTATGCGCACGTCCATCGGCGGAGGGGCGTAGTCGAACTCGCCGCGCATGTGCTCGTCTGTAAAGGTGATTTCGATGCCACCATTCACATCGGTATAGACCCAGACTTCCCAGGGCACCATCGAGGCGTCGTCCTGCGAGGTTACGGCCTTGAATGCGAAATCGTTCCGGGTGTCGCCCACCGCCAGGGCGCCCTCGTTCATCTGAACATTCTCGAACCGAAGCAATTCCAGGGAAGCATCCGAAACCTCGTTGTCCGCCGTAATGCCCGATTCAAAAGTGATTCCGGTCCGCTGGTTCTGGCCGCCGGATATCACCCGTTCCGCTTCGGTGTTGCGTGCCGCGATACTGAGATCCACGACCTGCCGGTCGGCGGCGAACCCGTCGCCCAGATTGGCGCCCCCGCTGAGGTTGGCTTTCAGGCTGCGCACCGCGTACACGGGCCCGCCCATGAAGGTCATTTGCAGGGCAGCCTGTCCGTACATCTGCCGTGCGATGCGTTCCCGGACCCGCTGCACCTTCAGGCTCTGGTTGTAGTTCTTCATGTCGGAGGTCGACCGGTAATCAGGTTCGCCGAAGCGGATATATACCTCGCCCCGCCGGTCCCAGGGCTGCTTGCCACTTGAATATGCGCCAAGCGCATACCAGACCCGCCGGTAGTGTTCCAGCAACCGCTCGTTAATGGTCGTGGTCAGATCCGGATCGTGCGCAGTCCAGAACCGTTTCACCAGCTCGACGCGGTCCGATCTCTGGGCCTGTTCGTACGCCTCGCGTTCCTCACCGGACATCAGCAGGATCGGATCGCGGTACAACGCCTGCTCGTATGGAGTGGCCGCCTGCAGGTACTCACTGAAATACCGGTCCGCCCACTCAAGCCTTCCCAACTGTACGCAGGCCTGGGCCAGTACGGCCATAACGCCGGTTTCATCCGGGTGTTCGCGGACGTAATCCGTGAGCAGATCCACGATCCGATTGTAATTCCGGGACCTCAGATAAACCGCGGCCAGGCGCTTTCGCCCCTCGGGATCGTCCGGCTTCAACGTCATATATCGCGCGTAGAGGAGCGCGGCCCGTTCGAAGTCCTCCTCGTGGACCTCGTACCATTCTCCCAGCAGCAGATAGGCGGGCGCATACGTTGGATCGATGTCGATCACTTTCTCAATGTCGTATTTCGCGTCGTGCTCCCGAAGGCTGCGGCGAAGTCTGGCGATATTGAATCGCGCTTCAAGGTAGTCACGGTTGTACTGCAGCGCCCTGGTATAGAACCGGATCGCGTCGTACCGGGCCTTCGGCCGTTTTTCGTAAACCAGACCAAGCCCGTTGTAGGCTTCGGACAGCCTGTGATCCAGCCGAACCGCGCGTTCGAAGGAAAGCAGCGCCGCATCAGGATTGTTGGATTTCAGATATGCGTATCCCAGCCGTGAATGCCCCCGCGCTGACTTCGGCGCCATCAGCGTGACCACCTGCAACACCGGCACGGACGCCGCCGGCGCCGTTTCCAGCACCCGGCTGCCCACGTCCAGTAACGAATCAACCTGCGTTCTTCCGGCGACCCTGTCCACCACGTCGAAACCGTCCCCCTGTCGCACGAGTTCCAACAATCGCCCATGGTGATAGGGACTGATCACCATGGCCTCACCGTCGGCAGCGACGGATCTATAGAAATAGCTGACCGTGCGTTTCTTCCGATCTTCAGGAGACCTGAACACCTGTTTGAGGATTCGTTCCTCGGCGTCATCCAATCCGCCCGCGCGAGCAGAAGCCATCAGGACCTGCAGATTGACAGGCGAATTGCCGTTATGGAGTCGCCGGTACTCACGAATCATCTCACCGATCGCGGACAGGTTCTCCCTGCCAACCCATCGGGCGCCCTCGGACGCCGCCATTCGCGACCTGACGGCCAACATTTTTGCATACGCCATTGCGGGCTTTGAATAAAGAAGCTGGTCCCGTCCAAGCGCCTCGAATTGCTGGGCCGCATCGCGATAGAGACGCTGCGCCTGACGAAAATCCCACTGATGCAGGGACCCGTAGGCCAGTTTCACGGTCATCATCGCCTTCTCAACGCCCGAGAGCGAGCGGTTGGGTCCGTTTCGGGGCCCCCCGTTCTGCGCGGATTCCCACGCCACGTGGAGGTGTCCGAGTTCGACTTCTCCCGGACGCCGGACGACCGTGCCGTTTACCATCACCTCCCATACCTGGCTTTCCACCATCGGTACCGCCGCCTGCCCCAGCCCAGAAAGACGATAGTCCCGCAACGGGCGATCTCTGTAGAACAGCCGCCGGCCATCCGCGGTCCAGCCCAATTGTCCTGGCGGGCCCGGAAAGGCACCCAGTTTGCGTTGTTTTCCGGCCGCATCCGATGACCAGACTTCGGTCAGTGCCGCCTGCCCGTTTTCATAGGAAGCCGTCCAGACCCGCCGGTTAGAGGACTCCGCATGAACCGGCAACGCGATTCCGGCCGTAAACCAGCAGGCGGTGAATAGACGCAATGCAATTGGACCGAAGTCGGTTTTTCCTGAGCCTGACACGACCGGCTCCTCCCCGATGTTATAGGGGTTGGGCTGCTTGAGATCAATCGCCACAAAAGGCACAGAAAGACAAATAAAGACTACCGCGAAATCCGGCCAATAACTTCAAAATACACTGCAATCAATACTGTCCAGGCCGGTAACCGGTTCTGGACAGGTGTGAATGGATATCACTATAGAATAAGGAATATGGACCAAAAATCAAAGCTGATTCTGTTCCTGATGCGGTGATTCGCCTTTATTCCGTCAGCAACCGAATGCGGCGACGGGCTTCGGAAGAAACCTTCGGATCGCCGCGCCATTGCTTCAGAAATGCTTCGTAGGCCGTGACCGCATCCCCTGACTTGCCCTGAGTTTGAAGCACCGTACCCAGGTTGAATAGCGCTCTTGTGTCTCCCAACGCCGCGGACCTTCGATAAGCCTGTGCCGCCTCATCCTGCATGCCCGACTTCTCCAAAGCAACGCCGAGATTGAAACGGGCTTCCCTATCCTTCGGCAGCAGAATCGCTGCCTGCCTGAATCCTTCGGCCGCTACCGCCGGTTCGCCGGCCCGCATGGCAGTCACGCCCAGATTCTTCCACGCTTCCGCGTATTGCGGATTCAGATCCACGGCTTTTCGATATGCCGCGAGCGCCTGTTCAAAAGTCCCCTTCACGCCGTACGCATTGCCCATATTGTTATAGGTCATGGCTTCTTCCCGGATGGACAGCGCCCGTCGAAAAGCAAGAATTGCCTCGTCCATCCGTCCCCGCTCGGCATGCACCTGCCCGACTGCATGGTGCATCTTCGCACTTTGAGGATATGCGCTGGCAGCACTCGAAAACAAGCTGAAATCATCTCTCCAGTCATTGTTTCGCACAACGGTGCGCGCGGCGTAACCCAGGCACACAAGACCCATCGCGACAACAACGGCGAGTCCGAATCTCCTGAACAACCGCTCTGCGCCAATCCCCGCAAGAGCGAACGCACCGAGTGCAGGGATGTACAGAAACCGCTCCTGGACCATTGAATTCAGCAACACCACAGTCTGCGACACCCCGAAATAGGGCACCCAAAAAAGCGCTCCACAGAAAAACAGACGTGGCCATCTGATCAGCGATCGCGCCCACAAACCCAGTCCCCCAAGCGCCAGCGCCAGGCCCGCGATCACGCCCGGTTCCAGCAGCGAAGCGGCAACCGGAATTGCATTGTACGAGTAATCCACGGAAAGCCGCCACGGTAAGACCAGGAGCGAAATGTAGTGCCAGAAGATTCTCCCGGCTGTGAGGATGCGCGTTTCAAGCGAAGTGCCATAGAGTGGATTCACCAGTTCCGTCATCCCACCGGGTGCGAAGCCCAGTCCTGCCGCGGCGTCTCGCACGACCAGACAGAGCGCGAAAACGCACGCGAAGCCCAGCCACCACGGCCATCTTGCCCGGCAGACATCCAGAATGCGGTTGAACACTCTCTTCTTTCCCGGTTCCCCCGCCGACCCGGCCAGACCCGCCGGCGCCAGACCTCTCCTTGCACCATCGCCGTCCGATGCATTCTCGCCCTTCACGCCCTCCATCCCAACCATAAGGTCATAAACGACCACCAGACCCAACAACGCGAGCGCACTCTCCTTGCTGAGCAATCCACAGAAGAATGCAACGAGCGCCATCAGATAGGCCGTGCGGGAACCCGAACTCTGCATATATAACAACATTCCCGCAAGGAGAAAGCCGCCGGCGAGCAGGTCGGACCGGCCAAAGGTTACACCTGCAGCAACTTCCGCATGAATCGGATGTGCGGCAAACAACAGGCCCGCAAAGCCCGCTGCGAAACCGCTCAGGCCCGCGCGCCTGCACAGCAGCCACGCCAGCAGGCTGCAACTTACGTGAAGAAGCACGTTGGTCAGATGAAACCGAAACGGGCTAATGCCTCCAAGGGCGTCCAGCAGAAACGTCAGCACCGTCAGGGGACGGTATTGCCCGGTTTCGTTACCGGGATAGCCCGCCCAGTAGTGGGTGGTGAAAACGATTTTGAAATCCAGCCGCTCCACGATCCAGCTTCGTACGATCAGAAACTGGTCGTCGTAAACCAGCCCGTTGGCCAGCGCGTTGACGTATACCACAAACGCCGCGACGCCCACCAGAACGGGCCACGCCCATGTGTACTTTACATCCTCACGTAAGGACCTTACCTCGGGCTTCTTGCGTATCGGGGAATTGCGATTCGCCATATGTTTCTTCAATCTGCCCGGGCGGCCACGAGGGACGCCCCTACATTTCGACGGCGAGTGATTAACCTCAATTCGAAAAAAAGACAACCGATAAATTGGCCACAAAAAGCACAGAAAGTATCGGTGCGAAAGGGCGTGCGCACAGCCGACTACCGTCAAACCGGGTTGGAGCCATCCGTCCAAAAGCAGGCTGCTGTAAATTTCCATGCCGGTCGGATCGCTTACTGCCGACAACCTGACCAAAAAGAACGGGCGGCAACCGGGCTCAGAGTCCCGGTCGCCGCCCGTCGGTTCTTACGCCGACAAAGCGCCGGATTACGTCAGAATCGATCGGCTCCAACGCTTTGGAATGGCACCGCTAGAACGTGCCGCCAACAGATACGCGGATCGGCGGATCGAACATAACGACGCCGTCGTTTTTCTGCAGGAGCGACACCGCCACATCGGCCGTGATCGTGCGTCCACCGAAGGTCTGCTTCAGGCCGGCGCCCACGGCGATGCTCTCGAGGTCGTAATTCCACTTCCAACCGGCGCGCAACGCGAGCGCATTCTGCAGCCACAACTCAGCACCGAAATGCCAGCGCTGCTCGAAGTCCACGAAGAACGCGCTCTCCACGGATGCGGTGAGGTAGGACGGATCGCCCTTTTCGCCGTAGACTTCGGCAGCCACGCCGATATTGTAGACGAGCGGCAGCAGATATGCCCGGTCGCCCGACTTGCGGTCAGGTCCGAAATTCTTGAACGCCATCGCGATACGCAGGCTTCTGAAGCCCGTGTAGAAAAAGCTGCCCACGTCCACCGTGAAGCCCGTGGTCTTCACCGTGTAGAGCTTCTCCTGGACGTAGTTCGCCTTGGCGCTGAACGAGAACTTGTCGGTGAACTTGATCGCATATAGCAGGCCGACGGAGATATTGTGTACGACCACGTCCTGCCCGGTTCCGTTGGGCTGATAGATCGTGGTTTCCTTCGAGGGCTTCGGGTTGTGCGAAATCACCGAAATCCCAAGCACCTCTCCCCTGGCCGAACGCGTGTTCCAGACGGCCGTGGCCGAGTAGAGCTGGGTGTCGAGCAGGAAACGCGTCCAGTTCGCCTGGTAGGCCACGCGTTCCACGTGTACCAGCCCCGCGCCGTTCCAGAAGATCGCGTTGATGTCGTCGGCGACCGCGGTAAACGCGTCGCCCATACCCACGGCGCGGGCACCCTGGCCGATCTTCAGGAACTGCATCCCGGAGATATTGACTTTCTTGACACCGTACTCACCGGTCACCCCGCCCCACTTCACGGCCAAAGCCGGTGAAGCGGCAAGCAGCAGGGCCAAGACCGACGCAATGATTAGCATGCTTCTTTTCACGTCATTTCCTCCTAGTTTAAGCCCGCTACTTGATCAGCACGAAGCTGCCTTTTCGGGTCTCTCCGCCGGATACGACAACGAAGTAGTACAGACCGGTCTGCACTTCGCCGGCGATATTGAACGAGATCTGACGGAACTCGGTTTCGCCCTTTGTGAGCGGGGTCCGGTCGGTTGTTTCCACACGGTCGCCGGAAGCCGAGTAAATGTGAATGATCGCGTCCGAGGTCAGGCCCACGATGCGAAGGTTGCGGGAGTTGGGATACTGGTGCACGCCGTCCACGTAATACGGATTCGGAACGATGAGCACCTCGTCTGGAAGACCGGACAACAGGGCCTGGAACGGCTTGCGGTTGTCGCCGTCGTAGGTCCTGGCCGTGGACGGACCCCAGCCGCTTTCATATCCTCTCCGGATATTGTTCTGCACGCGATCGCTGGGGATGTCGTCGATGGTCATCCCGCTGTTCCACGTGTACGAGTCCACGCCCCTGGCATACGGACGCGCGGAGTAGAAGTAGGAAAAGCCGGCCGTGGTCTCCAGGTCTTCGTATTCATAGACGCCGTTGGCATTGATGCCCCATTCGCCCCGAGGCAGTCCCGCCGGGCTGACCGAAGACCCGCTGGAACCGTTCTCGATGATCCCGTACAGCTCCCAGGGACCCCAGGAGAACCACTCCGACTTGTACAGGCGGACGCCGAGGACATCCTGCTCGCCCGTGTACGGGTTGACCGCGGACTCGGACTCCCTGCCCCACCGGATCAACTGCTTGGCCTTGGTGGAAGACGTGAGGTTGTCGGCGGAAATGTACGCCTCGGTGGGCGAGGCCGGCACCTGGTAGTTGTTGTCATATACCCAGTGGGCCAACTTTAGATTCTCCAGGGCTGCCTTCTCGCCGTCGGTCTTGATTTTCTGAATCTTGTTCTCGGGACTGTCGCTGGACCGGTCCCACTTTATGAGTCCGATGTCCTGCTCGTTGGCGGGAATCGGCGCAAGCAAGGACGGGTGGCCGGCTCCCCAGGAAAACACGAGCTTGACGGTCTCATCCACGCCCACGTTGTAGGGCCCGTAGACGGTCATGTCGTGGAACACCTTGCGCGTGGAGATGTCGCCCTCGTCCGGATTGGCCTGAAAGCCCGTCGTCGTTATGACGCTGGCCAACTCGGCGGCGCTGTGCGTTGTATAGGTGGGGTCGTCGAAGTCACCCGTGGAACGCGCCAGCCACCACTGGAACGAACGCGGCTGCATGTCTTCGCCAGGCTGTACGTATTTCCCGCGGTCGGCTTCGTTGAACGAGAACTTGCCCGCGTCGTCGGCGTAGGCGACCGGCGCCATGAAATAGGTGCTTGGCGCCCTCGGCTGGCCTTCCGTCTGCAGAATATTGTAGTTGGAAGGCACGATCGCCTTGAAAAACGGATCGCCCGTGTCGTCGTGCGAGGAGAACGGGTTGTCTGAGTCTCTCCGGATGACCGCCCGCATATCTTCGCCCGCGAACGCCCCGTTCGCGGAAAATGCATTCGGATAGCCGTCGGCCTCCGTAAACCACAACGTATCGTCCATGCCGCGGGCGTTGGACGCGTAGAAGTTCCATCCGAACTCTTCGAGGATGCCCATAGCCGTCATGGCCGCCACGTTCTTGAACGCAATGTAGAGGTTATTGATGGGTCCCGGCGCTTCACCTACGCCGTCACCATCGAAGTCTCCGATGTTCTTGAAGGTAAGGTCCACGATGTAGAAGTCGTCGAAATCCGGGTTGGACCAGCTGTATACGCGCCGCTGCATCAGCAAACCGTTCTGTTTGTCGATCCACTGGGCGATGATGGTCTCTTCCGGAATGGTTACGTCCACCAGGTTATGCGCGCCAAGGTTGAAGTTGGCGATGTGGGCCGGCGGTGTGCTAACCGGGTCCCAGTTCGCCCCATAGATGCTGCCCGGATCGTCGGCGGTGACACCCGGCCAGTAATTGGACAGGGAACCCCCAGCGCCCTGTTCACCCGGCGAGATCGCGCTGTTCGGCAACTCGGCGAGCTGGTTCAGCGGATTGGGCTGTCCCCAGTTCTCCTCGGGATTGCCCACGGGATCGTAGGGGAACGCCTGGTTGTGTTCCACGATCTGCAGGTTCTCACGAGGTCCCGTTACCGTGACCGTGCCGCGGTCGGCGTTCAGGATCCAGATGCCCTCGCCGCCCGAGACCTTGTAGTCATTGTACATCTGCGACTTCTGGTTGGACGTGAACTGGGAGAGCACGGCGCCGAACGAACCCGGGCCGTTGCCGTTCCAGGGATATGCGTTACGTCTGTAGCCGCGCCCCCACTCCTGGTTGCCGCCCATGCCGCCGATGTTGTTATAGCTGTTCGATATCAGCGACCGCAGGTTGTACCTGCTGGAGATATTATCCGGAGTGGCCTGCGCATCGACCGGGACTGGCTGAAAAACAACCGTAACCAGCGCAAGGCAAGCGACTGCAACCAGCCCCTTAACAATGAAATTCAATCGTTTCATATCCTTCTCTGCCTCCATTCGAAAGCAATGCGGAGCAGACGTGCCGGAAGCATTGTCGCTTCCGGCACGCCACTACCTTACCAGTTAACGCGCAGCCCGAACTGGGCAAGACGCGGCGAATGCGCGTAAGACCGATCCCGGCTGTCGCCGTACAACCGGTAATTCTTGTCGTCCGGCGTCGGCCCGTCCAGTCCGATGTACGCCCAGAGGTTACTGTTCGACGGACTGGTACGGTCCTTCTGGTTGAAGACGTTGCGGATATCGGCGAAGAGCGTGGGTTGCACCCTGCCGGTCACGTTGAACGTCTTTTCGACGGCCAGGTCCGTCCGCGAATCCAGGGCGCGGTCGCGGTAGTACCGGTTGCCGCCTTCAGGCGGGGCGTAGTTGAAGATGCCGCCCGTCTGGATGCGGGAGGTGACGTTCAGCCGGAGATTCTTGAGCACGGTCCCCACAAAGGAATGGCCGAACTCGAAATCGTCCGGGAAGGACGCCAACAGCGAGAAGCTTCCGAAGTTCCGGCGGTCGCCGCTCTTGGGACGGAAGAACAGCGTGGTATAGCTGCCCGAGTTGATCTTGACCGAACAATTCGGACCGCAGTTCCCCAGGGCGGGATTGTCGACCGGCCGGAGGCCATCCCACACGCCCGTGCCCAACTGGCCGCCCTTCGCGCGCGCGCCATCGTGGAAATTCTGGCCCTGCTGCGCGTACTTGACCAGGTCGTCGCCGGTCAGCCGGCGAGGCGCCTCGCTGCCGTCCGGAAGCGCGTCCCAGTAAATCCAGAAATTGGGAACGGTAATGCCGCGGTCCGTAAACGCGTTGGTTGTGGAGAGATGGACCACCGTTGCCGAGTCCATGTACACGTTGCGGATCACGTTGCCCAGCTTGCCCGTGGTGATCTGCGACCACTGGTAGTTATAGGAAACGTTGAATGAGAAGTTGTGCGAGAAGGATTTGCGCATGGACAGTTCCACGCCGCGGGTGTCACCGTACGCGCCGTTGTCCAGGGTCCGCGAATAGGGAATCCAGAAGTCCCTGGGACCGACCCACGTCTCGTTGGGATACGAGGTGAAGTGGTCCACCTCGCTCTTGTAATACGCGGTCAACGTGGCGGTGTAGTCGCTCACGAAGTTCCAGTCGGCGCCCACCTCGAAGGCCGTGGTCTTGGCGGGTTGCAGCAGATGCAGCCCGTTCTGGCCCGAATAGGTGGTGCGGAAGTTGTTCATCCGCTCGGTGGCGTCGATGCGTCCGTTCTCGTTCACGTCGCGGTCGCCGGCGTCGCCGGAGGTCCAGTAGTCCTCTCCGAAGTAATACCAGAGGTCGGCCCACTGGAGGAACACGCCCGTGGAGAACCGCATCTGCGACCGCTCCGTGATCGGGTGCGAAACGCCGATCCGCGGGCTGAACTTCACGTGCCAGGGCGCGTCCGTGACCCACAGGGAGCCTTCCTGGTACGCCCAGTCGCGCGCCCGGGTATAATAGCGGAACATGGAACTCCCGCGGTACGCGCCGAAGGTCAGCTGGCGCGAGTTCGGGTTGAACGTATCCAGGCGGACGCCCAGGTTGACGATCATCCCCTGGAATTCCATTTTGTCCTGGAGGTAGGCGTTCAGGAAGAAGGGCTTGACCTTTTCGCCCATCTGACCCTCATCCATGATCACCCGCAGATTACGTGCGGCCGGGGTTGTGTCGTACCGCAGAATCATCGTGATGGCGCTGGTCTGGTACTCGACCCCCGCCTTCATGAAGTTCCCTTTGGTAATCTGGGACGACAGGTCGACCTTGGCCCCGATGCGCTGCCTGTCGTACTGGCCGTATCGGGCGGCCTGCCGGCCGATGTTGAACCAACCCGCCTGGTCCCGGAAGATTTCGCCGGTTACGTCATGCGTGCCACTGAGGGTATCCATCTTCGAGCGGGAATGCGAAACCCGTACTTCGTAGAACGTCCTCGGGGACAGCGTGTGCGTAAACACCGCGTACTGCAGCTCTTCCCTGAGGTCGTGCAGTCCTGCCGCCGACCACTTCTCGGGCAGGAACAGGTTGCGCCCGGAGCCGCGCACCATCGCGCCGCCGCCGCTGCCATGACGCCCGCCGAAGAGGTCAGGATTGCCGTTTGAATACCAGTCCCAACCCAGATACATCCCGCCGATTTTCAACTTGAGATTGGCGGTGGGCTTGATGGTAATGCTCCCGGAAACGTTGAGGTTGCCCGGGTCGTCCTGGAAGCTTCCGCGGTCGTTGTAGAAACCGATGCGTTCGGCCCGAGGCGTGACGGCCGCATAGCGTTCGTGCTTGGCCGTGGCCACGAAGGACGCCCTGTCACCAATCGGGCCGGACAGATTGCCTTCAACGCCAAACCCGGTCCATTCCGTATAGTTCGTCCGGACGTGAATGAGCTCGCCCGCGATCTCTTCAAAAATGGGATGGTTGATCTTGTCCGAAAGGTCCGGATATTTCTCGTTGGCCCAGATGGGATTGTCCCATTGCACCTTGTCCTGGTGCTGCGGGGAGTCGTAGACGTTCTCGCCCCAGTGCTTCTTGCCGGCGGGCTCGTAGCGGAACTCGCCCCAGCCGTTCACCTCGCCGCCGCCTTCCTTGGTGATGATCTGGACCACGCCGCCCTGGGCATTGCCGTATTCAGCGGGGGTTACGCCCGTGAGCACCGACAATTCCTGGATGGCGCCCCGGTTCACCTGGCGGTAGCGCCCGCCGCGCCCGCGGCCGTCGTTGTGGTTCATCCGGACGCCGTCCACCACGTACGCAACGTCGCTCGCGTACCAGCCGGCGTCGACGTAGGCGCCGCGAATCCGGTTGGACCCGTCAACCGCCACGCCGGGCTGCAACTGCAGCAATTCGGACGTCCTGCGCGCGGCCGCCAGGTTCCTCTCGGTTTCTTCGAGCGTCACCGTGTACTTGCTGGTGGTCTTGTCGGGCTCCACCAGCGGACGGCCCGCCGTAACCACCAACTCGCCCAGCTCGAGGGCGGTCTCTTTCAAATTATAATTGATGGTGGTGGTATGGTCCGACGTTACGTCCACGCCGGTCTGCGACACGGTCTCGTATCCGATAAGGGACGCTGAAAGGGTATAGACACCTGGCGGGATATTGATGATGACGTAATACCCGTCGGCATCGGCCGTGGAACCCAGATTGAGCTCCTTGATCACAACGTTGGCGCCGGGCAGGACTTCGCCGGCCTGGTCGCGTACCACGCCGTTGATCTTGCCCGTGACGCCCGCCTGCAACTCGCCGGCAATAAAACCGACGGCCGCAACGGCAAATGCGATTCCAAAAAGCAGAAGCTTACGCTTCATTGTGATACCTCCTTCGTAGAGTTGTTACCCCGGCTGCTTTATATTAACGCCAGAAGTAAAACTTGATCTGCGCGCCCACGTCGACCATGTGCATGGGGCGCACCTTCTCCAGCCCGTAGAAGAGCATATTGCGCAATTCACCCACAACAAAGTTGTATCGCGCGCGCAGGTCGACGGCCAGGTTCTGGGTGACGAATCCCTCGACGCCCACGCCGGCATTGGCGCCAATGGTGTATCGCTGATCGACCTGGTCTTCCATGACGAAGTCCAGATCAATAGGGTCGTTCGTCTGGCGGGAATAAACCAGGTTGCTGTTGATCGCGTAATAGCGATAGAGACCGCCGCCAACCAGGAGATAATATCTGTAATCCCTGGCTTTGAACCCGTGCGTGGAGTTCTCCTCGCCAACGAAAAGCAGGCCGTTCACGATCAGGTTGTTCCACGTGATTTCGGACCGGCCGTTCGGGTGGGTGTATTCCTGCTCGTCGATCGGGTAAACCCAGGGATCCGCCGCCGGCTTCCCGTTGGTGAACTTCGAGTAATTGTACTCGACTTCGATAACGGTGCGCTGGCTGGCCACGTAGCTTAACGTCGCTCCGTATTTGCCGGTGGCGTCCCAGCGTTCCCCGAGCCGATGCATCGGGATATTGTAATCGGCGATCCCGCCAACCGCCCATCTGCCTTCCTGGGCCAATGCGCTGTCAGACAGACCCGCTGCCACCAGCGCAAAAACGGCCAGAAAAGCAATACGCACAACTTTCATCTACTCACCTCCCCATCTGAGAGTGAACGATGCGGAAACCCCCCTCCGCCCATCACGTCGTCCCACGAACGGAATTTGCGAAGCAGACTCCTCTCGTCTCGATAGCTGACCTCCTTTCTTCCCTGGCCCGGTTAACAAAAAGGGGCACAATCCAGAACATGATTGAATGAATCATGGGATTACGCCCCGGTGTTCGCCAAACATTGGCATGTGCAGTAAATAATACATTCGAAAAACCGATTACGCGTGATGATTTAATTTTGGCGCACTTCCCCTGTTTTTTAATGATTCCATAAAATTTAGTTGGCGCAAATGAATTTGTCAAGTTTTTTTTATCGGCCGGTCTGGGACGCACTGCTTTTATTCCAGGATCTGAAAACGACCCTCTCGAACCGTCTGCCGATCGCTAACGAGATCCTTCACCGTCATCTTCACCCGATATCGACCCGGTCTGCCCTTACGTAGATCCAATTCGACGTAGTCGGACTCATCGGGCGAGGTGCCGACCTGCCTGTAGCTGACCGAGACCATTTCGCCCGATCCCTTCCGGGCAAGCGTTTTCAGTTTCTTACGTCCGCGGCGCACTTCGTACCCCACCTCGTAACGTGTATTTCCGAAGGAATCCCGCGTCAGATTGTATATCTCGAAATAGACGTAAACCGGTTCGCCGGACCGAAAAGCCCGGGACGGCGCCGCGGCGATCTGCCATTGCCCGCGGACTGACTTCGGGTCGGAGCCCGGGCCGGCCTCGTCGACCCGGTACGCAATCTGAAGATCGCTGAGGAGCAACTCCCCGCCATCGTAGTCGGGAACTTCGACCTCCTGGTGATACGCCTGAAGCCGGTTCGTATTCAGCCTGGACATCTGCAGAGCCAGCCGATAGGCGCCCGGCGGCGCGGTCAGGTCGACCCGGTCCACGGCCAGCAATCCTGCCCCTCGTGATGACGGTGATATCCGCAGGTCCAGCCGGTCGCGGGTCTTCCGAACCTCCTCGGTCCGGTCTTCGATCAACGCGATGCGCCTCTCCAGAGTCACGGTTGTGTCGCGGTCGCCGTCCACCAGGACGTTGTCCAGCGGCAGTCCCAGATTCAGCTGGAGGTCCGCTTCCCCGTTGCGTCCCCGGAACGAAAGCGCTTCATAGTAGAATTCCATGGGATCCAGATGGGACAGGTCGTACCGCTCCGGCAGATCCTTCGAGATTCTCGCCACCCGGGCGCCGGGCGCCAGGTTCGGCAACCGCGTCATCAGGCGGCGCATCGGGCCCATACGCTGCATGGAGAGTTCATCCAGATCGTACCCGTCCGGCGTGGGCTCAGGTGCGAAATCGAAGATGCCGCTGTAGAGTTCATCCGTAAACACGACCTCCAGACCGTTCTCGATGTCCGCGTAAACCCAGACCTCCCAACCCACCCTCGAGTAGTCCATGCTCGTGGTGACCGGCTTGTAGAACGTGAGTCCCACGTCGATTTCCTCAGGGCCGCCCAACGGCTTGCTGTTGGTCCGCCACTCCGTCTGGGAAAGCCTTTTTTCAGCCGAACGGTCCGACCGGATGGGATACACGGGGCCGATGAACGTCATGTCCATTCCGCGCCTTCCGTAGAGCTGAAACGCGAGTTTTTCCTGTACGCGCTGCACCTTGATGGGAACCTGAGCGTTGACTTGCTTCCAGCTGGACTTCCATTCGGGCTCTCCGTACCTGACGAACACGCGGCCCCGGGCATCGAAGGGCCAGGCGATTTCGCCATAGAGCGTCATTGCCCGCCAGACGCGGCGGTAATGCTCCACGCGCCGCATCGCGCCGCCGCTCGTCTGGAACGGATCGCGCTGGAGCCAGAAACCCCTCAGGAACGCCTCCCGTTCTCCTGGCGGCGTATTCCTGTAGGCCGCGACATCCTCCGGTCCGCCGACGTTGGAGATATCGTAGTACGCCGACCGTTCCTTTGCAGGAAGAAGCGAGATATATCTCTCGAACACCCCAAGGGCCTCTTCGTGGTCCCCCCATGCGGCCAATACCTGGGCCTCCAGGGGCAAGCCGCGCTCGCGGCCCATCAACGCGGCCAGTTGGAGTACTTCGTCGTACCGCTCGATCTTCAGAAGATGCATCGCAAAGTCGAACGCCGACTCCTCGTCATCGGGTTCGTGCGAAAGAAACTCCCGGAAATACCGGATGGCTTCCGGCGTGTTCCCCCGCAAAAGATAGTAGTCGGCCAGCAGCATATACGACGGCGCATGGTTCGGGTCATGGCGGAGCGCCGCCCGCGCCGAGGCAAGCACTTCCTCCTTCCTGCCCATTTTCAAGTGTGCGCGTCCCATCAGCTGATGGGCGTCCGCGTAGGAGGAGTCGATGCGAATGGCGCGTTCAAGGTTCTTCAATGCCCGCCTGGGGTTATTCATCAGTTCCAGATATACGCGTCCCAGTCCGTACCTCGCCGCAACGAGCGTTGAATCCTGGACCAGAGCGTCTCTGAAACGCGCGCGCGCACGCTGAGTATCCTTCGTCTTCAGATAGAGCATACCGATCCGTACGCGCAGCAGCGCCGGGTTCGGATATGCATCCAGGGCGCCTTCCAGTTTTCCGATCGCCAGCCTGATCGAATCGGGATGGTCCGATTTCATGCTGCGGATAAAGACCCCGTCGACCTCCCCGGGCGAAAGCGCGCCAGCCCGGGCCGGTGCAGCGCCGCATACGTATACGACAAGGACAAGAGCCCACAGGAACCCGGGGAAGGGCCGTCTCTTGAGGTCGATTGCCGGACCAGACATCTCTTCAAGCCTCCAGGCACTGCTCTATTCGGGCATGATGTGTACGATCAGGCTGACGATCAGTGAATGCCGATGTTCTGCCAGAAGATGCCCCATGCGAACCAGAACCCGTTGTGCGAGGGTAACTGAGTCAACTGCATGCCCTCATGCGTCCCGTCCACGCCCTCTCCCTTCAGGTTCCACGTTGTCCCGGTCTCGCTGTCCTTCACCATAAAAGGATAGGCGCTCTGGGTCGAATTCACCTTCTCGAACGTGAGCGTGGCCGCCTGGCCGTTCACGCTGATCTCGCGCGAAAAGGGAATGGCCAGTTGGGCATCCCTGTAGTGGACCACCAGAATGGGATGTTGCTTCGGACCTTCCACGATTACGTCGTTGATAACGTCCTCTCGGTGCATGGACTGGAATGGATAGGCCTTGACCATCTCCCCGAAACGGACGCCCATGGCCAGGTCCTTGGCGCCAAAGAGGACCGACGTGGCTGTGTCCATAATTGGAAATATGAAATATCCGTTTTCCGTCCGATAATCCGAGGTTCCCTGGATATATGGATACTCGGTGTATTGGTTGAGGGGGTAGCTGGTTGAGTTTCCGTCTATAACCCTGGTATCGGGGTGGATCCGTTTCCAGTATTCCCATGTACACTCGGTCACAGGCAGCAACTCCAGTTCCTCGCCCGTTCGGGGGCCCAGAACGGCCTTGTAGATCATCTGCGGATAGAGCGACTGCCTGTCCCGCCGGTCGTACATGATCAGGTTGTTGTTGAACAACAGGCCGGACACCCCCACGTGTATGCGTTCGCCGTCCGCAGCGACGCCGTTGAATACCATTCCGGTACCTGTCAGCGGACAGAGCGTCACGATCACGCTCTCATTGCCTGCCGTGTCGTTAATGACTTCATGCCACCAACCGATGTTGTGGGGATAGGCCCTGGGCTCTCCGTTGATCACGATTCCCATGACAATGTCGTCGTCTCGCAGATACCCCGCACCCGCGGCGCCGGGGCTGACGAAATCCGGATCGGTGACCGCCGGTATGCAATCGGCGCCCGGGCAGCCTGACACGATGTCGTCAATCGGGAACGAGGCAAGATAGTTGCCGCCGGCACGCGGAGGGCGCGCGTGCTCGCTGCGGCTGCCCGGAACAGGTCCGGAACCTCCGCCGCCGGTACCCTCGGTTGGACCGCTTATGTTGCCGCCGCCGTCGTTCCCGCCACAGGCCGCAAGTAACACAGCGAGCATCAAGGGAAACGAAAACAGTCGCTTCATTCAGAACCTCCGTCAGGTGTCGCAAGGGTGTCGCAATTCCGAGACTGGAAACAATATACCCTGTACCGGGTCAATTGTAAACATTCCCGTTGCAAATTAACCGAACCGGGCAGACAGGAATGTCCGCCCCGCCCTGTCGAACTCTGAAATGATCCACCGGCGGGCGTTCACCATTCGCCGGCCGCCTCCGACCACCGCTTCATTGGCGCGTTCCTTGACTAAATTACCTATTCCATATATTTTAAGCACCCCACAGACCAACCCGTCGTCCTCGGGACGCCCGTTTAAACTAACAACAATCCCGCCAGATGGCACTCCCAAAACCGCAACAACCCTCCATAGAATCGCAAACGGACCACCGGGAACGGGGGATCACGCTCCGCGCGGTGGGAACCGGCGTGCTGGTATCGGCTCTCAGCAGCGGCTGGGTCACCTATTCCCGGACCGCGGCGGATACGTCGTCGGTCAATATCACTCACCTGCCCGTTTCCTTTTTCGCCGTGTTCGTTGTCGTCCTCACGATCAACCTGATCCTTCGCAGGAGGCCGGGTTCGTCGGGTCTGGGCCCCTCGGAAATGCTCACGATCATTGCGATGGGCCTCGTCGCCGCAATGATTCCCGCCAGGGGCCTCACCGGCATCTGGCTCGGCCTGATGGCGGTGCCGTACTATCGAAGCACCCCGGAGAACGGCTGGATCGACTATGTTCAGCCTCACCTCCCTGACTATCTGTTTCCAACCAACGACGGCAATCAGACGACGCTGCTCTACGAAGGCCTGCCGGGCGGCGCGGCGATTCCCTGGAACGTCTGGTATCTCCCGCTGTTCTGGTGGCTCACGCTCATACTCGCGGGATTCATCGTTTGCGCGTGCATCACGGTGATACTGCGAAAGCAATGGGTCGAATACGAACGTCTGGACTACCCGCTGCTGGCGCCCATTCTGGAAACCATCGACGACGTCCACGACGCTTCGGGCGGAAACAAATGGCCGGACTATTTCAAGGGCCGACTGTTCTGGATCGGCTTCGGGATCGCCTTCGGCATTATCGCCTGGAACATGATTTCGTACTTCCAGCCCACGTGGCCGCGCATCAGCATGAGTCCCAACAAGGGCCTGTTCTATTTCGCCCGGATCTTTCCGCCGCTGCTCACCCACATCAATACGTACACAATCGGCTTCGGCTACTTCGTGAAGTTGGAGATCCTCTTCTCGATCTGGTTCTTCCACTTCCTGCTGATGTCCGAGATTGCGCTGATCCGCAAGACCGGCTTCCAGTTCGGGCGCATGCACCAGTCCGGCGGCGGTTGGGGCGATCCGCTCGTCCAGTGGCAATGCCTGGGCGCGTTGTTCGTCTTCGTGGGATGGGGATTCTGGGCGGCGCGCCACCACCTCCGGGACGTGTTCCGCAAAGCCTTCTTCAACGAACCGGGCGTGGACGATTCCCGGGAGATGCTCTCGTACCGCACGGCCGTTATCGGATTCATCGCGGGCAACCTCTACATCGTTGCATGGCTGCATCAGGCAGGGATCGAACTGGCCTTGATGGCGATCACCGTTCCGGCGTCGATCATCATCTACATCGCGCTGGCCAGGTTCGTCTGCGAGTCCGGCACGCTGTACCTGGGCCTGCCCACCAGCCCCCTGGATATGGGCTATCAGATCCTGGGCACGGAGACCATCTCCGCGCGTGTCCTTACCGCCTCGGCCACGTCGCACGCCCTGCGGTGGATGTATTTCATGCCGGCGCTGACCCAGGGCGCAAAGGCCATCGACCGTGTGAAAGGCAACCGCCGCGTCCTGTTCTGGGCCGTACTCGGGGGCCTGCTCACCGCGCTTGCCCTGAACATCTGGATGGTACTCTACCTCGGATACAAGTACGGCGCGTTCAACTTCACGGAGTACCCGTTCATGAGGTACGCGCCACGCCTCTACGACGCCGTTGTCGCGAATATCAAATCGCCGGAGCCCGCCTCGTGGGAACGTCTGGTGTTGTTCGGGTTCGGAGGCATCCTGATGGCTGCCTTCACGCTCCTGCGTTACCGGCTGCCGTGGTGGCCCCTGCATCCCGTTGGATTCATCGTGACGACGACCAGCCTGCTGCACGAAATCACCGCCATCCTCATCGTTTGGCTGTTCAAGGCCATCGTCATGCGCGTTGGCGGCGTGCAACTGTATCGCTATTTCCGGCCCCTCTTCTTCGGAATCATCGTCGGGCGGGCCACGGGCGTTCTCGTCTCCTTCATTGTCGATCTGATCTGGTTTCCCGGCGGGGGCCACCACGTCCATGGGTGGGCGTAGCGCGGCGGCGCCCGCCGACTTTCTTGACCTTCCTTGACAGTTCTCCTCGTTTCTGCGTTATTTCCCTTCGGAAAATGCCGGGGACTCTCTGGAGGAATCGCCGATGAAAAGACGTCTACTGTTTTTGTCTGTTGGGGTCGTCGTTCTTTGTTCCACCGCGGGAGCGCAGAACGAGGGGCCATTGCTATACGACTTTCCCCACGAAGTCAGTCCGTTTGACGAAATGGGCGGGCTGCCGGGCGCCGCGATGTTCGACTACGACAACGACGGCGACCTTGACATCTACGTCGCAAACGGGCAGGGATTTCGCAACTACCTGCTCAAGAACGAGGGGAACCGCAAATTTACGGACGTCTCCAGGGAGGCAGGCGTCGCTGTCGAGCGAGAGACCCACGGCGTGGCCAGCGCCGACATCGACAATGACGGCGACGCGGACCTCTTCGCGGCGACGGACGGGCACAATTACCTCTTTCTGAACAATGGCGACGGGACGTTTACCGACATAACCGAAAGCGCAGGGATCATCTCCAACTATTTCTCATCGACCGTAGCGTTTGCAGACGTGAACAACGACGGGTACGTGGATATCTACGTGGGCGGCGCGGGGGGCGAGGACGGCGTTGAAAGAAACCGGATTGTGGGCACGGGAGAACTCTATCTCAACAACGGGGATCTCACGTTTACGGACATTACCGACGAAACCGGCACCGAGGGGACGTACACATGGTCCGTCCGCTTCTGTGATTACGACGACGACGGGGACCAGGACCTTTTCACCGCCAACGACCAGGGTATCGCGCTGGCGGGGGAATGGTCTCCCATCCGGCTGCACAGGAACGACGGCAATCTGAGGTTCACCGACGTCACCAGGGATGCCGGTCTGGGCATCACCGGAAGCTGGATGGGGCTCGCGTTCGGGGACTACGACCTGGACGGCGACTTCGACTTTTTCGCCACCAACGTGGGCGGTTCCTTTGTGGACAAGAAGGGGCACCAGGAGTACGATCTGCACGGGTTCTTCCGCAATGACGGGGGTGTCTTCCGGAACATCGCGGAAGAACTGAAAGTGTCACAGAATAACACACTGGCTGAATTGCACTTCGGCTGGGGCACGGTCTTTACGGATTTCGACAACGACGGCGACCAGGACCTTTACTTCGTGGGCAACTTCGAGATGCTCGAGGCGTATCTCAATCCGGGCTACCTTCTGATAAACGACGGCGCCGGCGCATTCGCCGATTCCACGGCGCGCTTCGGTCTCAAGACGATTGACGGCACCGGCACCAACTCGATCGCGGTGGGGGTCGCGGCCGGCGACGTGAACGACGACGGCCACGTGGATATCTTCGTCACCAATGCCGGAACGGATTTCCGGACAGGGTATCCGATGCTGTTTACGGAAAAGTTCGACGACAACAACTGGATCCGCCTCAAACTGGAAGGTACGGAAAGCAACCGGTCGGCCATCGGCGCCAGAATCCGTCTCTTCGCGGGCGGCAGGATCCAGATCCGCGACGTCGCAAGCGGGGGCAGCAGTTTCTCGCAGAACAGCCTGTGGCCGACGTTTGGCATTGGCAGGAATACCGCCATTGACTCAATCGAAATCCGATGGCCAAGTGGAATCGTCCAGACAATTAGGGATATTGAGCCCAATCAGACGCTGGAAATTCTGGAAGAGCGCCCAACGCCTGTCGTCGTTTACGCCAATCCCCGGGCTGATTTCAATGGCGACGGCAGGGTCGATTTCGGCGATTTCGTCGCCCTGGCGAGTGCATTCAGCTCGGTCGACCCGGCCTACGATCTGGACGGAAACGGCGTGGTCGACTTCTCCGATTTCATCGAATTCGCGAGGTCGTTCGGCCGGCCGCTGCCGTAAGAAAAACCCGGCGGCAGATCCGCCGGGCCTGACTGAAATCCGAGTTCCAATTCGGATTTTTTTCAGCAATCAACACGCTTCCACGGTTTCATCACGTCGTACGTCCACTATGACCTTTCGCCGACCCTTCGACAGCCCTTCGACAGGCTCAGGGTGGCAGCTCAGGGAGCGACTCAGGGCAGATTAGGGGATTCCTTTCAGCGACGCTTCGATGTCCATCAAACTGAATTTTGCGTGGTCATTGAGCATGCCTGCATTGAGCTTGTCGAAATGTCGAAATGCCCGCGATTCATAAACCCTTCGACAGGCTTGCTTCGACAGGCTCAGCACAAGCAGGACAACGGCTCAGGGTTCCTCGACGATAACGAAGCCAAGAGAATCCACGGATGCAGAGCCGAAGAGACCGATCCCGCCCTCCACGTGGAAGAACGGCCGCCTGAAATTCTCGCCCGCCAGCCCGCCGAACCAGCCCTCCTGCGCCTCCGGCCCCGAGCGAACGTAGTCAAACCAGTTCCTGTCCACCGCATAGATCCGCATCAGGTGACGCCCGGTGAAGTAGATTGCGAACCACGGCAGCCTGACGCTCCCTTCGGTGGACTCGATCGCCGGCGAACTTCCCGTGCGTTCCGGTGAGTCTTCGGACAATTCCCGTGCGACCTCGTCGGCGCCCCGGTCGAGACTCACAATGCCGACCTGATAGCCCGGCACGTCGATCGGATCGAATCTGGCCTCGAGAAACCCGGCCTTGAAGACCACCCTGTTTTCCGGCGCAAGAAAGACCCCGTCCGACAGATCGGCAAACGTCTTCAGCCTTCGCAACACCGCTTCGGTCCTCTGATCCAGAATAACGGCCTCCCGCACGCGGACCGGCCCGGGCGTGACCGTCGTCGCCCGCGCCGTCCTCCCCTTTGAGGCCACCTCAATGACGTACGTCGTTGCAGGCGCCACGAAAGGAGGATCGGCCGGGGGCGAATACTGAAACGGACCCGCGTCCGGATCCCGCGCATATCGGAAGACCCGGTCACCCTGCCGAAGTTCCACGATGGCGTCCGACACCATGGCGTGCCTCGGGCTGCCGCTGTCGCCCGCGGCCACCGTCTGCGTCACGAATACCGGGGGCAGCGGCCGTCCGACGATCAACAGTCCGTCGAGTACGAGTTCGCCCGCCGCGTCCGGACCGTACAACGATTCGGGTGTCCGTTCGGCCTGGCAGGCCGCGACCAGGAGGCAGGATGCTGCCGTCAATACCAACGCGACCGTATTTTGCGATATCATGGTTTCACCAGACCCGTTTCGATTTCAGAAGGCATAATTTATACCCAGCGTCGGCACGACCGGCAGCATCTTCACGACCTCGGGTTCGGTATGGATTTCGTCCGGTTCGAACTCGATGAACCATTCGTTGCGGCGACTGTAGACGTTGAACACCTGAAGGTACGCCTCCGCGTCGACGCCGAACAGACTGAATTGACGTTTGACGCTCAGGTCCAGCCTGTGGTACGGCAGCAGCCGCGCGCTGTTCCGGTCGGCCGGCAGCGCATAGTTCCTGATTCCTGCTTCCGGCTCCGTGGGACGCCGCAGCCTGTAGACCGCCGACCCCGGAGTAAACGCCTGTCCCGTCGCATACAGCAAATTGGCGCCCAGGGTCCACCTGCCCACCCGCCAGTTGCTCACAAAAGAAAGATCGTGCCGCCTGTCGTACTTGGGCGGAAAACGCTTTCCCCGGTTCAACTCCTGAAAACGGCGACGAGTCCATCCCAGTGTATATCCGATCCATCCGGTGACTGACCCGGTGCGCCTCTGCAAGAAAAACTCAACACCTCCTGCAACGCCGGTTCCGCCGCTCACAAACGTGTCTTCCGACGTGCCGGCTTCGGATCCGACGGCAACGTTGTTGTCGAAAAGCACAAGATTCGCAAGGTCCGTATAGTACCCTTCTACTGAAAGCTGATACCGCTTCGACGGTTCCCACTCGAAGCCAGCCACCCCCTGCCAGGAACGGCCGGGCTCCACGGTCTCGTCGAGAGGCACCCAGACGTCGCCGCCGCTGAAGACCTCGGTGGTCACCAGCTGGATGTACTGTCTGTATGACCCGCCGCCCAACTTCAGTTTCAACTCGGGCGTGATGCCATGGCTCAGCGCGAATCGGGGTTCGACGTGAAGCCTGTTTCCTTCGGTGAAATAGTTCGATCGCGCGCCCAGTCTCACGCTCGTCTCGGGCCGGGGCTGCCAAAGATCCTGCGCGTACGCCGAAAAAAGGAAGGGCTTTTCGCGGATATCCAATTGATCGTCCTGGTTGAAACTCTGTTTGTACGCGAAGTCGAACCACGTGCCGATAAACCCGAAATTCAGGGAATGCCGGCTGCTTGCGAAGAAGTCCAGGTCCCCCTTGACCGTGACATCCGTGATCCCGTTGGAAAACTCAATGGGGGTCTCGATCACGCGCACTTCCGTGTTGCTTTCATATTTGCTGCCTGACAGGACGAGATTGCCGAAGACCGCTGGGGAAAACACGTGGGTCCATCGACCCGTGAACGCGGTATTGCCCCACCTTACATTGAAAAAACTACCGTCATCCAGGTCGAGTTCCAGGTCGTCGCGTCCGAAGTATCCGCTGAACATCAGCTTGTCGCCATCACCAAAATCCCGATTGAATTTCGCGTTCGTATCGTAGAAGTAATAATACGGCACTTCGGTATCCTCGTCCCTGATCAGGGAAAGAACCGGTTCCAGGTACGTCCGCCGGCCGGAGACCATCCATGAGCCGTTGCCCGCGGGTCCCTCCAGCGTCATCCGGGCGGAAATCAGGCTGATTCCGCCGGATCCCTCGAATCCCTTCCGGTTGCCGTCGCGATTGCGCACGTCCAGAACGGCCCCCAGTCGTCCGCCGTACTGTGCCGGATACGCGCCCTTGTGCAGGCTCATATCCTTGATGGCATCGGGATTGAACGTGGAGAAGAAACCAAATGCGTGGGTCGGGTTGTACAGCGGGATCTGATCCAGCAGGATCAGCGTCTGGTCCGGTCCTCCACCCCTGATATAAAGCCCGCTTGTGAAGTCAGAAGCCGACTGTATACCGGGCAGCAACTGAAGGCTCCGGAGAAGATCAGTTTCGCCTACCGCCGGCAACTCCTGCAACTGCTCTGTTTCCAGCGTGACAAAGCCCGTCTGCACATTTCGCTCCGCCTCGTACGGGTCACCCTCGACCACAATCTCACGGGAAAGAATCGGTTCGGGAACCAGCTGCACATTCAGCTCCCGCAACTCGTCGCCGGAGAATCGGAGGGTGTCCACGAAACTGCGATACCCGATATAGGAGACGACGAATGTATATTCACCGGGGAGAATGTGCTGAATCGCATAATACCCGTCCACGTTGCTCAGTGCGCCCAGCGGCGATGCATCCCCTCGCAGAACAACATTCGAGTAGGGGAGCGACTCTCCGCTGGTGCCGTCGGTCACGAATCCGCTCAGCGTGGCGGCCCCGACTGCGCCCGGGACCAGAAGCGCCAGCAACAGAATGCGCATTGCGAACAACGGGACACCTCCTGTGCGGGATCTGCACGAGAAGAATTGGATGATTCCCGATTTATAAATATTCATTATAAATAAAATATCCTTAACAAAGTTATATTTATAAGTTAATGACGATTGCCTCAATATTACATGTTCTCGCGTCAAGGCGCAGAAAAAAACCCGGCATTTTCGCCGGGCCTCAGAAGCAGTCTTAAAATTCCCAGCGGTCTTCGCGCGGCTGCAAAAGCGCCGGTCGGCGTTGGTCTAACCCACCCGTATAGACAAATATGGGCGGATTTTCCCGCCTTGACCGCCGCTTTTTCGCTCGCGCTCGGGAACTCACCGGTAATTTTAAAACAGCTTCTTATTGTTCAGCAAGCCGCCAGGTTGTTCGAAATACACCCGTCCACCCGGTCCTGAATGCCTGATTGGAATAACGACCGAATCCCGCCGGAGTTCCCGGATTCTGTAATCGCTGCACGCAGGCGAGATTCCCGGTTTCATGACAACCATTTGAGCAGTCGGAGCACGCCCTGCTTCACGGGGTCCCGGTGAATCGACCTCGCGCCCGCGCCGTGTGTCTGAGATCCACGCTCGATGTACCAGTCGTACGCCTGGATCATCATCTCCGCGTTGCCGTACCGGGGCTCCCAGCCAAGCTGTTTCATCGGCTCCGATAGGTCGAAATAGAATGGTTTGTGGTAGGTCAGGTAGTGCCAGGGAGCAAGCGGACATATTTTCAGAACGTCCAGGAGCTTCAGGACAGACACGGTCAGTCCGGCCGGCAATCCCACGATCCGGGTCCCGCTGCCGGCGTGTCTGATGGTTGCGCCCAGGTCTTCGCGAAGTGTCGAAAACCGGTCGGCGCCGACGTTGAATTCGCCCCGCGTTTCGTTCTCTACCCCCAGCAGCGCAGCTGATACAAGGTCGTCGACGTGGATAAACTGAAAGGGATTGTCACCGTTGCCGATGACATAGATGTTCCGGCCGTCGCGAATCCATTCGAACAGGATCTGAAAGATGCCCAGCCTGCCCGGCCCGAGGATGGTCCGCGGGCGAAGAATCAGAGTGGGCAACCCCTTCCGCGCTGCTTTCTGGACCTCCTGCTCCGACGCAAGCTTCGCGCGACCGTAATTCTCTACGGGCGCCGCAGGCGTGGCGCTGGTAATCGGACACGAGCCGGGGATGCCGAAAACCGCCGAGGAAGACGTGTGAATAAACAGCCTGACGCCTGCGTCAAGCGCGGCCCGCGCGGCAATCCGCGTGCCTTCCACGTTGACGCTCCGGAATTCCCTGCCCGCCTTCGCCAGAGGCACAAGGGCGACGTTGTGATGCACAAATTGCACGCCCGTCATCGCCTCCCGCACGCCGCGGTGGTCCCTGATGTCGCGCTTCACGAATTCCGTACCGCGAGGACGATCCGGCGAATCGATGACATCCAGAATCCTTACGCCCTCGCCCAGGGCGTGCAGCCGCCGCACAATATGGCTTCCCAGGAATCCCGAGCCGCCCGTTACCAGGTGCATTGCCATGTGTAGGACCTGCCTGCCCGTGGTGTTCTTTTCCTAGAGTACCTCACGATTCTCCAGCCGACTCAGGAAAGCTGTTTCCGTGACCGAACACCGCGCAGCGAATGGCATCGCGCGCCAACGCCGATAGCTCATAGACGACGTGCGCGGGTTTGACCCGATAGTACCAGAGGCGGTTGACAATGCGCTCGCCGGAGAAGACCCGGAATGGCACCCGGTGGACCCGCGCAATCCGGTAGCCCGACCTGGCGAAACAGTAATGCGCGCGGTAGGAGTGAGTGTGGGCGCAGACCAGGTCGACGGGGCCCGGCGGCCATCGATTCCGGTCGACGAGGTACTTTCGCAGCAAACGCGCATTACCGAGCGTATCGACATATCCGGGCGCCGGATATACGGGACAGTGAATCCGTCGGCAGGCCGATCCTCGCGGTCAGGTAAGCGTATGCCGCCTCCTGTTCAAAGACGTTGCCGCCAAACCGATTCGCAGGGGCCAGATACACGACGGTAGACGGCGTCGCGATTGTCGCGACATAGTCCAGGACCTGCCGAAAAACGAAACTGGGCTCGGGCAGGGTCTTTCCGCGGGCGCCCCCGGCCAATCCTTCCGGAACGACAACCAGGGGCCTTTCTTTCACGGCAGGAATCCCCGGTCGATACACCACCTGATGGACCGCCGCATGCCCTCCTCCAGGCCGATTCGAGGACAGTAGCCCAGTTCCCGTTCGGCCTTTTCGATGGAACACGCGATGGTCTTGTTCATTTCCGACAGGACGTGCATCTCCTGCCAGTACAGTCCGGCGCGCTGGATGATCCAGTCACAGGCCACGGCGAATTCACTGGCGATTCCCGGCAGTCTCAACCTCCTGTGCGCGACCGGCAGGTTGAATTCATGCTCCAGGAGCCTTTCGATGGTGTCCACCGTTTCGTTCATCGTGTATGGCGTTCGATCCGCGATCCAGTAGGTCTGTCCACGCGCTTGCTCCATATGACCGGCAAGCAGGATGGCCTGACAGAGGTTGTCTATGTACGTCATGGAACGTCTGTTTTCGCCCCCGCCAACAACGGGCACGCGCCCGTTCTGAATCATCTTGAAAAATCGTGTCTGCCGCGGCGGTTGACCGGGACCGTAAAACCAGCAGGGTCGAAGAATCGTGGTTTCGAGTTTTCCGGACGCGTGCGCCGCGTTGACGAGATCTTCCGCCAGCATCTTCGATTTTCCGTAACTCATATATGGCCGATTCGGCGAGTTCTCGTCGAACAGGCGCCCGTTTCCGGTGTGATGACCCGCCGGACTGTTGGACGAAATCATCACCAGCCGCTCAACGCCGTGCTCCACGGCGCAGTCGACGATGTTGCGTGCGCCGCCCGTATTCACGTCGTAGAAGTCCCTGACCCGCCTGGGATGAATGACACCAATCAGGTGAAAAAGCGTGGCGCCTTCGGCATCCTTAAACAACTGCACCAGGGACGCTCTGTCGCGCACGTCACCCGCCAACACGCTTACCCTCCGCGAAAAGCCGCGCAACTCCTCCGGGCTCACCCCGTTCAACACAAAACACCGTATGCGGCGATCCGCATACGGTTCCGTGAGCCAGGGCATACCGGTACTGCCATTGACGATCGTATCGACCAGACGGGTGCCCAGCCAACCGGGCGCACCGGTAATCAGGATCATGCGCGAGTTCCTTCCTTCCGTCAAATGACCGTCCGGTCGTAACAGATCGCGGTTGAATACGAATCGTCCGTCACGACATATGGGACGAAATCCGCCGTTTCGATCCTCCGAACCCGGCCTTGCAGCGCAGAATCCTAATCCATGCGGGCCCCGACCCACTCGCTCCTGTTGCAGGTGACATCTACGATATTTCCATCGGGGTCCAGGACCTTGAACGAGACCGGCGGGCGCACGTCCGGATCGACAGGGTTGCGCTCTTTCACGTTTTCCCGCACGACTTCCGCTCCCCAGTCCAAAACGCGAGACCATGTCGCATCCAGGTCGTCCACGACCACGCCGAAGTGGATGTACTCGTTTCCCTCTTCGAGGCGCGGTCGATTCGAATCCCCGGGCTGCTGGATCAACGTAATGTTGTTCGTTCCGTCGCTCATGTCCAGGGCGTCGCCGTGAGCACGGCGGGAGATGAAACGCCAGCCGATCACCTCTTCGTAGAACCGCCTGGACGCTTCCATATCGGCGCAGCGGAGCGCGAGATGCCTCAACAGACCCATAGCTCGCTCCTTGGTCGGATTTTCCCTGTCGCGCAACTGAACAACCGTGAATCAGGACCTACAATACACCCGCGGCGCGGAGAACCGTTTCCTGCACGATCAACTCATGATCGAGTGACCGGACGGTCGGTCTCCGTCCCTTGATCTCAGCGACCATCGAGCGCAGGCTCCCGACGTACCTCGGTTCGTTCTCGACGGGCACAACCTGCCAGCCCTTGGTGAAACCGTCGCGAGCCTCGTCCAGACAGAGGCGTACAACCGGATCCGGCTCCAGCGGCTCCATGACGACGCTCCCCCGCGTACCGTACACTTCGAACCGCCGCGACGGAAACGCCGACACTTCCAGAGAGGATGACTCGACGATCGCCAACGCGTTTTCATACTCGAAGACCGCCGCGGTATTGTCCCTGAAAGCGGGCACGATTCCGCGTTCGTTCCTGAGGAACGACGTCACCCGGTCCGGCCGCCCCAGCACGGCCACGACGATGTCCATCAAGTGACACAACAACTCAAACAGGATGCCGCCCTTGTGGACTGCCAGGCCCTCACGCCTGTCGTCGCCGACGAGCGTAGACATCCGCCCGCGAACGGAGAAGATGTCCCCGAGTCTGCCGGATTTCACGCAGTCCAGGATGAACTGAAACCCGGCGTTGTATCTGAACATGTACCCCAGCTGGAGCAGCAGTCCCTTCTCCCTGGCCAGGGCGACCAGGGCCTGAAAGTCCTCCCAATCGTCCCCCGCCGGCTTGTCCAGCCAGACGTGTTTTCCACGTTCAAGGACTTCCCGGGCGAATCGCAGATTCTGCGCGATCGCGCCTTCCACTGCAATCGCCGAAATCGAGTCGTCGTCGAGCATCTCCTCCCTGGTGTCGTACCGGTTGACGCCCGTGTACGCCTCCATCGCGCCGCGTGCAGCGCGCACTTCCGGATCCGGCTCGAAAACGCCACAAAAGTGTACGTCCGGGTTGGCTTTCAATACCGCCGCTTTGCCAGCGGCGTGAGAGTGCAGCATACCGTATTGTGCAAACCTGACTTTCATATTTTCCTTCCACGATGTGACAGCGGAAAGCCGGCCCGGACCCGGCGCCGTCGTCTCTGTTTTACCCCTGCACGGAGCAGCTCGCCCGTGTGATCCGGGAGCATTGGCACGCGCGCTGCTCCCATACACCTGCATGAAACGCGGGTCCTACGTTCCACCTGACCGGCCGGCACAACCCTGAAACGGTGTCTCCACACCGAGTTCAGCCGCAATTGCTGCCAGATCCCTCTGGTGATCCGAACCGACCGGAATGCCCTCTGAAGCCCATCTCTGCTCCCGTTCCCATTCCAGGGCCCCCGGAAGCAGCGCGCGGTCTTCGCCCGGAAACGGCTTAAGTCCACGTACAGATGCAATAAAGTCGTCCATCTGCCGGTGAAACGCTTCCTGCGGCGTAAAAGCAGCGATATCCACGGCAAGGATGAAGGATCCCTGGTTCACCGCCGGCCACGACGCTCCCTGATCGTCAAACGTCTGAATCCCCGCCAGCAGACCCCCCAGCGCGTGACAGACGGCGCCCAGACCGAGACTCTTGAAAAACGTCGCTGGCATGCGCTGGAATATCGTCTCGAAATCCGCGTTTCCGGAAAGCGCCAGCGCCGTGGACATATCCAGGACCAGCGGATGCTCCCGGCCGGACGGAACCGCAAAGCTCATCGGCGACGCACCGTTTGCGGACATGATCCCCTGATCGGGCGACAGTTGCCGGACATGCGACGACACGACGAAGCCGGCCATGCCCGCGCCTGAAATGACCCGGGAGTACTTGCCGGCAGCGCCGAAATGGAAATGGTTGCGCGTGGCCACAGCCGCCAGTCCAGCGGCCGCGGCCTTTTCCACGGCGAGGTGCGCCGCCCGCCAGGAAGCAAAATGACCCAGCCCCCCGTCCCCGTCGATCGTGGCCGTCGCCGGGGTCTGATGCGCAATGGAACTTTCCGGGTTCGGATTCAGTTCTCCGTCGCGCAGGAGACGCAGGTAGCGAGCCGACTGCCGCGTCCCGTGGCTGAACACGCCGCGTATATCGGTATCCACGAGGAGTTCGGCCATCAGCCGCGCCCGGTCCGCAGACTTCCCCACCCGGCGATACAGTTCGCGCACGAACTTTCGCATGTCCTCCGGCATCACCCGTTTGAATTCCACGGGAACGACGTTCACGCCACGTCCCTCCTGTTACCAATTGACCAGGGCTCTGGGATCTACATGATACCGAACCGTTCAAACGCCTCACTCGAGGACATCCCTCCTTCGATGGCCTCGCGGACGCGGTTCTCTCCCCTGACCTTGTCCAGCGCCCGGTTGATGACGTCGGTTTCGGCGGCGGCGGGGACGATCACCACGCCGTCCAGGTCTCCGAACACGATATCCCCCGGCGATACCGCGGCGCCGTTCGAAATCGTAATCGGACAGCGATAGTCGACCACGCGACCACGCACCCGCTGGTCCTGAGCGTACCGGCCGGCGCAGAACGTGGGAAAGTTCAGATGCAGAATGCCCCGCGTGTCACGGCTGAATCCGTCCAGAACGGCGCCCGCCGCGCCCAGTTTCATCGCTCGCGTACTCAACAGTTCGCCCCAGAGCGCGTAGGTTGGCGATGCGCCCGTGCAAATGTAAACTTCGTTCGGACCCAGATCATCGAGCGCTTCGAACATCAGGCCGAACGGCCCTTCGTTTTCCCTGGAACCGTCGTCCCTTTCGGTCCAATCGGCCTCCAGGACCGGCATTGCACGGCCTGCCACGACCATATCGTCACGGAGGGGCTGAACCTCCGGCGGCAGGAACTGCCTGACCAGACCCACCTCGTCCATCACGTCGCCGACCACGGCGGTGAACAGCTCACGCCTCATCAACTCGAAGAGTCCGGCATCGTCGCGCCATTCGGCCATACCGTCGTTCTCCTGAGATTTATCGACAACTACTTACCATCGGGCTTCGTACGTCCGTACCACGCGAAACGGTTGGCCCACATCAAAATCGTACAGATATCCCTTCGAGTAGTCCAGGTCGTCCACCATTCCCCTCACGAAATCCACGTTGCCCACGTCGATCAGCGTTCGGTCTCCATCCCGGCGGACCTCGCGAATCCGGTAGGTCGCATCGCGCTCGTTATCGTTCTCGACGGAAATGAACCCACCCTCCAGGGGTTCGGCAGGCGGCCTTGCGGATGTCCAGATCCGGCCCGGCTCGCACGCTTCCACCCTGCCCCGCCACACGCCCGACGATTCCCGGATGGACCGTTCATCGGTGCCAAGCACTGTGCCTCCCGTCAGCACGGCCCAACGCGCCGATCCGTTCACCTCCGAATATACGCCCAGACTCCCGTCGAACCTGATTCGTCCGTCCACCTCGACCAGAGAATCGCCGTCGCCGAAAATCAACGTATCCACCCGGTCGCCCGGCAGATGGACTTTCAGCGCCCTGGCGGCGCCGGATACCTCGACTTCCTCCGCGGACCTGACCACGCGAACGCCGTCGTAGGCTTCGATCAGACTCAGGAACGAGGATTCGAGCCGGTCGCCACCTTCGTGCGAGGCGACCGCATAGGTCAATCTTCGCGGATTCCCCGGCTTGTTCTGGGGCGGGTCGCCGTGGCACAGCGCCACTTCTCCTGGCGGACTGAAAAGACGCCAACTCAGGTGTACGTCGGTCATCAGCGGTACCCCTTCAGCGCGGGACTCCGCTCTGACCTTCCAGGTGTCCCTTACCCTCCAGTCCACCGATACGACGCGCTCGGGCGAAGGGCAGCGCCTGACGTCGTACAGATATTGGAAACCGCTTCCCCTGTAACCGTTTAAATCCACAACGGATCCATCGTAGAACTCGCCGAAACCGACGTCCTCGCCAGCGTAGGTCCCTCGAGCCTGCCGCTGCAGCCGCATCCCCGAAGTCTCAATTTCGCCCTCGGCCGCGTGGAACATAAAATGGTGTGAACGGCCGCCGGACACGCGGAACAGATCGACGACGTAGAAGTCCCTTTCCGACACCCGGACCAGGACGCTGCATCGACCGTAGGTGCGACACTGCGGATAGACATCGGGGGACGACACGGAGACCGCCTTCACGTTTTCGGCGAATACCGCGAAACCGACCTTGCCTGAATAGGTGCGTCTCTGGGGACTTCGATCCACCAGGACCGTATTGTGCGAAACCGTATGGTTGGTCCAGCCCGACCGCTTGGGCCACACCCGGGCGTGCTCGGGATAGCCCAGGTCCGGCAACAGATCCAGTCCGAAGCCGTAGAGTCCCAGATTGAGCCGGTCCGCGTGTCCGTGGCCCCCATTGCGACCGTAATACAGCCACATCGTCCTTTCGGATTCACCTTCTCCGTCGCGGAGCATCGCCAGACCGTATCCCGTCATCACGTCCGATGTCAGCCGGAGCGGACCGCGCCTGCGGACCGTTTCCGCCACCCGGACCCGTATCGCCTCCGGGTCCGGATCCGTGATTGCGCCATGCACCCTGGACAGATCACCGCCTGCCAGATGATCCACGGCCTGCGCCAGCTCGTCGTCTCCGAACAGTTCGAATCCGTACAGACATTGCTCCAGGTCCTGTCCGCCGAGTCCGGGGCTTCCGGTGCTCCCGCTGTCTCCGATGGAAGGGACAAATCGGTTCAGCGCCGTCACGCGCATGAAAGCCAGGTACATCTGGCGGTATCTGGCGAAGTCGCGGATCCCGAGGCGCGTATATGACGGTCGCGACCCGAGGATCATCTCGAGCGACCGCATTCCGAAGGGCCACCTCAGCCAACCCAGGCTGTATCCCGGCGCACCCTCCGATCCCACGCCGTCCCGATCGATCTCGCGGGCGAAGAGCAGGGGAATGTGTCCACCGGTCGGCCGGCGGCCGATGAGGTAACCCTCTTTAAAAATCCAATCCAGCCGGTCATCCGTCCGATCGTCGTCGAGCGCGATCGCCAGCATGGCCATGGTGGCCTGGTCCCCGGGCTCGTTGTGGTGAATATCGCCCGAGAGGATGGCATCGATCCCTTCCTTCAAAACGTGGCGTTCGATATGCCGGCTCAACGCGTCCGTGGCTCCCTGCTCGACCAGGCCGTGCCGCCGCTGCTTTGCCCGGAGAAACCGAAACAGCTCGTCGTCGTCGTTCCAGGCCGTGCGGACCAGATCGAAGCATTCGGCAAACGCCTTCAGGAGGCCGGGCTCCCAGATCCGGCCGTAGATCCGACCCCTGCCGCTGAGTCCGTCGGAATTGAAAAATCCCTGCCGCGCCCAGAACGACCAGTCCATTTCGGGATAGACGTCAGCGATGCGGGCGAGCAGCACCCCCGCCTTGTGGGCGTAGACGCGGTCTCCTGTCAGCAGAAACGCTTCACGGAACGCGCTGCACGCGGAACTGAGCTCCGACCAGATTCCATAGTGACCATAGACCCCGACAAGTTTGAACGATTCTCCCTCCTCGTCGGTCCAACCCATCCCGTCGTCCACCGCGAACAGGTGACTGGGATCGGCCGGATCCGGATGGTCGGTATTGTAGAGCAACGATCGGTCCGCGCGTTCGGGATCGAACAGACCGTCTTCGGCGATCCCGCTCCGGTAAAATGCCTCGAAGTCATTTGTCGGAAATCGTCCGTTGCACGAAGGACATCTGATCTTCCACGGGTCCGCCAGCACATCGACTTCGAAGCGTCCGCCGTGCCGGTAGATTCCCTGGCCGCATTGCGGGCACCCCTTTTCAATACTCGCATTCGTGCTGCGCCCGATCGTCTGACCCGTAACCAGCGCCCAGAGCGCATCGTCGTCAAGGCGCACCCATCTCTTCGCCTTCTCGACGGCGACATCCCGCCGGTCGGCCGCCCAATCGAATCGCGTCGCGTTATGCCGGGCGTTTCTCACCTGTTCCGGCGTCAACAGTTGTCCGCCTCGCCCCAAGCGAGCCTCCTCAGCAGCGCGTTGAAACCGTTCGATCCTCTATAATGCGACAAGATACGCGCGCCTCGAGCGAGGATCAACGGTTTTGTTACCGTGCGCACTTTAACAGCCCGTGTCCCTGCTGATAGGTGTTGACTTGATGTTCCGTCCCGGCTATCATATCGCCCGTCGGTCGGTCGCGCCACGGAGGAGTCAAACATGTCCCACGACAGCGTCTTTACGTTCCGTACGCACGGCGGCGTCTGTGCCGGCGAGACATGGATTTACGATCGCGACGAGCCCATCGCGCGCCTCGAAGACAAGCTGATCGAGCAGCCCGAACAGAACCTCCGTTATTTCAACGGCAACGCCAAGCCGGTCAACCTGCGAGACCTGAAACTGGCCCCGGGAGGCCGCCCGCTCGTTTGCGGCGTGCAGATGTACTGGGTGTTCCAACACCGCGTGCTCGCCACAACCGATCTGATCGACATCCAGGCCAGAGGCCAGGAAACCGACCGCCTTGTCCTCACTGTAATCACGGCGGATCCGGGAGGCGTGGCCACCTCGCGCCGTGTCCTCACGCTGACGTACGACGTCGCCGCCGGGACGTATATCTATGACTTCAAAGCCCATTTGGATATCCACAGTCCGGAGGCACTGGACCGGGAAGAGACCGTATCCTTCGAGTATTGCGACCCCTGGTACAATGACATCCCCGGGCCGACCGTCGAATTTCCGGGGATGTGGAAGAAAAGATTCTCGCATCTCCTGGCCGAAACCGGAGACGGCGCCGTCTGGCAGATGCCGCTCAACCATATGGCCACCGGCATCCCGGGCCCGGATTCGCTGAAGCGAGACGGCCTGTTCGTGCTGGCCTACGATGAGGGCAACAACCCCGCCTTTGAATTTGTCGGCGATACCGCGGATCGCACGACCGTTGGCGTGTGTAACTGGGGATACGACATCCATTTCGCGGGTCACTACACGCGCGAAGAACTCTACGCGCCGTTGTGCCCGCACTTTCGCATCCGCCTCTGCCCGGACCGGAAGGCCGCGCAGTTGATGGCCCGTTCGGAGCCCGTTCCCCAAGTTTCGTACAACGGCTTCGAGGAACTCCCCGTTTACGAACGCAGGACCAGTTTCTCAAACGGACTGCAGCTCAACAGACCCACCCCGTGCGATACCGATCCCTGGCCCTGGCTGCCCGAAGGGGACGGGGCGCAGTGGTGTCAGGATCACGGACGCTCCGACCCATACTCGCTCAAAATCGACAAACCGACGGACGGCCCCACCGAATGGGTCATGGATCGTGAAAGCGATGGCGCCTGGACCGAACGCTGGACCCGGTCCACCGGCTTTCGCGTGACGGTTTACATCAAGACCGAGAACGTCCGGGGACGCGGCGCCTTTCTGGCCGTGCGCTGGGGCGTCTTCAACGAACCCGAGAAATATCCTTACATCAGTTCCCGTAAACTCACGGGCACCAATGACTGGACACGGGTCTGTGTAGAGATCCGCGGACCATCCCCGCCGGACAGCGGGGCCGTCTACCTCATCCTGCGCCAGGATGGCAGTGGTACAAGCTGGTTCGATGACCTGGAAGTCGAACGCATCGCCACCTGAAACAACCGCCCGTGGTACCCCCGGAACCCAAACCCAGGACCAGGAATGAACAGATCTGTAGCGCCGTCGCCAGTGGGGTTTATCGGCCTGGGGTCGATGGGAAGCGGAATGGCGTGCAATTTGATGAAGGAGGGATTTCCCCTGCTCGCCTACGACACGAACGGCGAGGCATTGGATCGGATCGCCCGTTGCGGCGCGCGGACGGCCGAGAGCCTGACCCGAGTGGGCGGTATCTGCGATCGGATCGTTCTGATGCTGCCCGACACCCGTGTCGTGGAGGCCGTGCTTTTTGGTTACGACGGCCTTGAGCCCCAACTGAAGGCGGGACACATCATCATCGATTGCGGCACGACGCATCCTGACTTCACGCGCGAGGCGTCACGTATTCTGTCCGATCTCGGCGTGCACTTCCTGGATGCGCCCGTTTCCGGAATGAGCAGCCGTGCGGCCGATGGAACCCTGACCCTGATGGTGGGCGGCGACAGAGGTGTCTTTCGCAAAGTCGAGCCGCTTCTGAATGCCTTGGGTTCATCCATTTACTATATGGGAGGATCCGGAAACGGTCAGCTTGCCAAGATGGTCAACAATACCCTTTTCAACATCTCCTGCGCCGCGCTGGCCGAAATGCTTCCGCTTGCCGTCAGGCTCGGCCTCGACGCCGAGAAGATGTGCGGCGCCGTGATGACCGGAAGCGGACAGAGTTACGGATTCGACACCTTCGCGCCTCTGATCCTCGAACGGAATTTCGAGCCCGGATATCCGATGGCAAACGCACGCAAGGATGTCGACGCCATCACCGGTATTCTGGAGAGGGAGGGTGTAAGTCTGCCCGTGGTCGCTGCCGCCGCCGATACGTTTCGCGCGGCGTTGGACCGGGGTCTGGGAAACCTGAACAAAGGCGGAATGACCCGGGTCTGGGAGGCGGTCCTGGGTGTCGAAGTCCGAAAAGATACCTGAATCCGATTCCCGGCTGACGTCGATGGCCATCGTAACCCTTTGGCGTCGGCTTCGGCTGTCCGACATTGGCCCACTTTTTCGATGAAGACCAACACCGATATCCTGATAATTGGCGGCGGCTCCATCGGCGTCTGCTCCGCCCACTATCTGTCGGACGCGGGGAAGGACGTTATCCTCGTTGACAAAGACGACGTCTGCGCGGGCAGTTCGTACGGCAACCAGGGCCTGATCGTGCCCAGCCACAGCATTCCCCTCGCCGCTCCCGGCGTGATCGGCAAAGCGTTCAGGTGGATGTTCGACGCTGAAAGCCCGTTCTACATCAAGCCCCGTATGGACCTCGATCTCGCGAGGTGGCTGCTGGAATTTCATGCGGCCTGTACCCGGGCGCGCATGCAGCCTGCGCTGGCGATCCTGAGAGATCTCAATCTTGCGAGCGTTGCGCTATTCACGGAAATCGCCGCCATCGACGGCCTGGATTTCGGGTTTGAGAAAAAAGGCAGTCTGATGGTCTACGCGACCGAAAAGGGACTTGAGGGCGGAATCGAGGAGGCAGGCATCCTGTCCGAGAAGGGAATCCGGACGGAGATACTCGATCCGTGCGGCCTGCGGAGGCTGGATCCCATGGCCAATTACCACGCCGCGGGCGCCGTCTACTATCCACAGGACGCCCATGTAATTCCAGCGAAATTCGTTAGAGAACTCGCCCGTCATGTTGCCGGAGACCCTGGACGCGTCAGGATTCATCCATCGACGGAAGTGATCGGCTTCCAGGGACGGAACGGCCGGATCCGTACGGTCGTTACCACACGGGGAGAATTCAGCGCGAACGAAGTCGTCCTGGCAGGCGGCGCATGGTCGCCGGCCATTGCTGCGGAACTCGGTATCAAACTGCCAATACAACCGGCCAAGGGCTACAGCGTCACCTTCGAACGACCGGACCGCAGCCCCGCGATTCCAGCCTCGCTTTCGGAGGCCAAGGTGGCCGTTACACCCATGGGCGATATGCTCCGCTTCGGCGGCACCCTGGAACTGGCGGGTCTGGATCTTTCCATCAACAAACGGCGGGTCGCGGCCATTCTCAACGCCGTACCACGCTATCTGCCCGACCTGAAACCGAACCGCCTGAAACACATCGAGACCTGGCGGGGCCTCCGGCCCTGCACACCGGACGGCCTGCCGTTTCTGGGTCGCAGCCCGACATACGAAAACCTTACCGTCGCCGCCGGACACGCAATGATCGGGATCTCGCTGGGACCCGTTACCGGCAAACTGATCTCGCAGGTGGTCACGCGTCAGACGCCTTCCATCGACATCGAACCCCTGCGCGTAGACAGATTCGAAAATCCCTGAGAAACTACCTGAAAATGACGAGAATACGAATAGACGAGAATACGAGAGAACGTAACGGCGAATGGACGAAACTACGAGTAATCGAAACTACGAGTAATTCAAACTACGAAAGAACGGGAATACGTCATACACTCTTGGCCTCGTCATCTCTTCGCCTTTTCGTATTCTCGTATTCTCGCTCTACGAAACTAAGGATACGCTCATACGAATTGAACAACCGACGAAAGGTCGCCCATGCCCGAGTTCATCCGGCCCGACAAGCCCAATGTACTGCTGATCTGCACGGATCACTGGAGTGGATTGCTCACCGGCGATGCAGGCCATCCCGTTGTCTCCACACCGACGATCGACCACCTCGCCAGGTGCGGCGTCAGTTACACCAATGCCTATTCGGCCTGCCCCTCCTGCATACCCGCCCGACGCTCTCTGTTCACCGGCATGAGCCCGAGGGCGAACGGAATGCGCTCGTTTATCGACGGCGTTGACTTCCCCGAAGTTCCCACCCTCGCCCAGTGCTTTCGCGACGCGGGTTATCAGGCGTATGCCGTTGGGAAACTGCATGTCTATCCGCAGCGCCACCGGATCGGCTTCGATGACGTCCTCGTGGAGGAGCAGGGCCGCCACGTTCACCACGACATTCCGGACGGGATGGCTGACGACTATGAGCTCTTCCTGGCCGAGCAGGGCTACGGCGGGCAGGAATACGCCAGCGGCATGACGCAGAACGATTACATCGCCCGTACCTGGCACCTGCCCGAGTACTGCCATCCGATCAACTGGGCGGCGCGGGAGATGTGCAAAACCATCCGTCGGCGGGATCCTCGAAAGCCCGGCTTCTGGTACCTCTCCTTTTCCGCGCCGCACCCGCCCAACACGCCGCTGCAGACCTATATGGAGCTCTACCGGGATGCGCCCCTCGACGAACCGGCCGGGGGAAACTGGTCGGCAAACTTCGATGACCTGCCCTACCATATCAAAACGCTGAGCAACCCGGACAACCTCGCGATGGCGCGCGCAAAACACCATGAATGGGAGTATTCACGGCGCGCTTACTATGCAATGCTCACCCATATCGATCATCAGATCAGGATCGTCATCGGATACCTGCGGGAATGCGGGCTCCTGGACAACACCATCGTGGTCTTTACGAGCGACCACGGCCACATGGTCGGCGAACATGGGCTCTGGTGTATGACGCCGTTCTATGAAATGTCCGCCAAGATACCCCTGGTCGTCATGCCAGTTAAGGGCGACAAACGCCTTCCGGGAGGAACCCGCGACGAGCGCCTGGCGGAGTTCGCCGACATCATGCCCACATTGCTGGACCTGGCGGGCATACCCATACCCGATTACGTCGACCGCCATAGCCTCGCCGGCGACCGTCGCCGGGACGACCTGTACGGCGAACACGGCGAAGGGACCGCGGCGATGCGCATGGTACACGACGGAAGATTCAAGCTCATCTACTATCCCGTAGGAAACCAGGCGCAGCTCTTCGACATCGTCGACGACCCTCGTGAAACACGGGACCTCGCCGGCGACAGCGGCTTTGCCGACACGCTGAACCGCCTCAAGAGCCGTCTGGTGGAACACCTCTACGGCGAAGATCTCGAGCTGGCTGAAGAGACGGCGAACTCGTCGGCCTGCCGGCCAGGCAATACGTACCGTCGGCCAAACGCGCGATGCGAGGCCAGCGCGGCCTTCGGTTTATGTGACCGACTTCGTATGGCGGAGCCGCCGCAGGAAGGAGCCCTCTATGCCCCCGACCGAATCCGGATCGCCTGCCCGTGCGGTCACGGTCATGATCTATACCCGGTATGAATACCGCAAGGTGTACGCCCGCGTCCACCTTCTCGGCGAAACCCATCTGGCGCACGGCGGCAAGGTGGAACTGGTCTTGTACAGCACACGTTCGGGCGAAACGCGGGAAACCAGGGTCGTCAGCAACCTGGGGCTGGACGAAATCGCCTTCGACACCAGCGACATTCCTTCGGGTTGCTGCGACTTCAGAGCGACCTTCATCGACCGGTTCGGCGCCCGCTTCGCCACCCGGACGCTTCAGGACAAATGGCCGGGCGACTTTACCTGGCTGGGATCCCGTGCCGGAATCTCTCGCCGCGTACCCAATCCATGGACGCCACTCAACGTTACGGAATCCGGGAAACGCCTTAAAATCAACTGTTGGGGAAGAACCTATGAATTCCCGGCAACCGCGTTCGCCACCCAGGCGACTTCAGCCGGAAGCCAGCTGCTTGCCGGGCCATTGAGGCCGGTTGCCCGCGTAAACGGCAAGAAAGCACGCTGGACGGAGGGTCATCTCGAACTGATTTCGGCAGAGAAAGAACAGGTGGTTTTCAATGTCCGTTTCGAATCTCCCGCCGGCCTGGCCGTAACGGCCAGAACCGAAATCGACTTCGACGGGATGGCGCGGATAGACTGGTCACTCACCGCCAGCACGATCCTGCGCCTCGACGCGCTCTCGCTCGAATTGCCCGTTCGCGGCAAACACGCCGGATACCTGTACCACTTTCCCGGAAGCTGGGGCGGAGTCAGAAACGTCGGCGCGCTGCCGAAGAACGATCTCAAGATGGGATATCGCCCGTATATCTGGCTGGGGGACGAGGAACGCGGTATCGCTTTGTTCTCGGAATCGGACGCGGGCTTCCACATCCGCAATCCGCGGAAGGTCACCGAAATCGCGCGTCGAAAGAACCGGGTACGGCTGCGCATCCACTGCGTGTCGACACCGATCAAGCTCCTTCCCGGCAGCCGCGAGGGCGGGCAGTTCACGGGTTTCGGAACCGAAGACGTCAGGCCGCTCACGCCTGGCGGTGTCGTTACCGACGAACTGCGATACACGTTCGGATTTCAGGCCACGCCCGTCAAGCCCGTCGTGGAGGACGCCTGGGACCAGCGAATATACTGCATCGGCCAGACCACAACCGGCTTCAGTCCCCGGTTGAACGTGTCCGACGCCCTCCTGGACCGGTGCGTGGATTCCGGCGTCCGCGCCGTCGTCCTTTTCGAACACTGGGCTGACGCGGAGGCATACACCCGGACGCCGCACGCCGACGAAGTCAGGAAGATCGTCAAGGCCTGCCGGGACCGCGGGCTTCAGATCCTGCTCTACTTCGGCTTCCTCATCTCGGATATCATCGACGAATGGCAGGCCGTGGGCAAAGACGCGCTCATTCTGCCCAAGGGCGGATACCCGGTCTTCCACTACCAGCCGCAGCCGGAACAATCCGCCTGGCGCGTCTGCCTGAACAGCCCGTGGCAGGACCTGCTCACGGACGGCATCGCGAGTGTGATGGATGAATTCGACGTCGACGGGGTCTACCTGGACGGGACCGAATATCCGTTCGGCTGCTGCAATACCGAACATGGATGCGGGCATCAGAGGTCCGACGGCAGCATCGCCCAGACCTATCCCATCTTCAGCACGCGCTCCGCGATGCGGCGCATCTACGAAATCGTAAAGTCACGCAGGAAAGACGGCCACGTCAACGTGCACAACTCCACGTGCATGACCATGCCATCCCTCGGATGGGCGACCGGGTACTGGGACGGCGAGCAGTTCCAGGGGGTCGGCAGCGGCGTGGACGTTTCCCGTCTGCTGCCCCTGGACGCCTTCCGCGCCGAATTCATGGGCAGGCAGTGGGGGGTTCCCGCCGAATTCCTCCACGCGGGCGCCGCCTACACCTACAATCAAGCGTGGGCGTTTACGCTCCTGCACGACATTCCCGTTCGACCGCAGAGTGCGGACGATGATCTGGATCTGGCTGCCGAAGTGTGGCGCGCCATGGACGCGTTCGACCGCAAGAACGCCGAATGGATCCCATATTGGCGAAACCGCGATTATATACGCGTTTCCCCCAAGAACGCTCACGCCAGCATCTATCGCCATCCGGAAAACGGCGTTCTGGCCGTTGTCTCCAATATGAACGGCAAACGCAAGAACGTCACGGCAGAGTTGAACATGAAGAAGCTGGGGCTCGGCACTGCCCCTGTTGCGGAGGACGCGCTCAAAAACAACGCCGTCCCGATCCGGGACGGCGTTTTGAAATTCTCTCTTTCAAGTCTGGAGTGGAAACTCATCCACATCCGCAGTGTCTGAGTGACTTCTCAAGTTTCGTTGACCGCCTGCAAGAGGGCGTGGATGTAACCGTATGTGTAGGCGAAGGCGACTTGCGCGGGTTCCTCCCCGGAAATACCGGGGACGTGATCGGGCATAATCATGTATTCATAACCGACCTCATCGAACGTGCGCAGCGCTCTGAGCATATCCACGTCCCCTTCGTCGGGAAACACCTCCACAAAGTCCCGGAAACCACCCCTTATATTTCGGAAATGCAGATTGAAGATCTTCCTTCGCAGGCCGAACCAGCGGATAACGTCGTAAATCTCCTCGCCCGGGTTTTCAAGGCTCTCCGATATCGTTCCGAGACAGAAGTTCAGCCCGTTGTAAGGGCTGTCGTATAACTCGACGAACCTCTTCAGCCCGTCCACCATCCCCATAACACGAGCGACGCCACGGTACGTCACATCGCCGATCCCCGGATCGGACGGATGACAGGCCATCTGGATGCGGTACTCATCCGCCACCGGCATGACGCGTTCGAGCCAGTATTGAATACGTTCCCACATCGTATCGGCGTCGGCCGCCCCACCTTCAAATTCCCCGAGCGACTGGTCGAGTTTCGCGTATTCAAAAGAGGACAGCCGGGACCCGCCGCGACCGTAACGGGATTCGGTCCGGAGGTGACCCAGTATGGTTATGTTATAGTTGAGACCCCGAAGCCCGGCCCTGGAGGCCATTCGTACGATTTCGCACAACCGGTCGATCTGCCGTTCCCGTTCATCGCTCGGGGCGAGAAACACGGCGCCGGCCGGATTACTGAACGCGCTGCCCGAGCTGAGCGGAATGTGAATCATCTCGAGATTGATGCCGTACCTGTCAAACCGTTCCCGCATGCTGATCAGCATCTCCGCCGACCATTCGGTCCACGGCTCCACCGGCGTCTGGTCCACGTTGTATACGCCCAACTGCGACAAGACCTCAATATCGGTATCATGACGACATCCCACCTGCGTACCTATGTACATGATTCGTTCCTCTCAATGGGCTTCTTCGATCTTACGTTGACGTCGGACGGGTCTACAATTTGCCGATCGTGGGTCTCGACGGGAGTGCCGCCGAAAACTGGGCGACGCTTTCCCACGGAGCCTTAAGCGCGTGGCGTGAGGCGACGGGCTCCGGTTGACGATAACGCACGTGCACCGTGTGCCGTGGACGCCGGGTGTGTCTGACGGAGCCGCAGTGATAGCTGCAATTGTTGAACATGACAGCCGTTCCCGCCCGGCCGTAAATATCTACACGACCCGTACGCCGGGTCAGTTCCCTACCAAAGGCGTCCACCCAGACCGGTCGCTCCGGGTCGACGTAACCGACGTCTGCGTCGTCGATCCGAAGCCTGTCCCGCGCGCCCCATCCGCTGCTCCCGGTGTGCGTCTTCGGCAGATTTCGTTTGGTTTCGACGCTTTCCGGAATGATGCTGAAGCAGTGGGACTCCGTGTCAACGTCATCCATGTAGAAGATCACCTGCAGCGCCGGCACGAAAAAGTCGTTCCGGTCCGCGCCTTCCACGTTTCCGCTGTCTTCGCGATGCCACACGCGCGTGAGACACAGCGGATCGCCGCCGTCCTGATCTTCGGGGGGCTGGACGTCGCAGGGTTCCCGCCTGAGAAACGTCAGGCCGGACAGCCCGGCGCCCGGACCCAGGATGCGGCGGGCAAGGGGTGCGACAGAAGGGTGGCAGACCAGGCCGTCCAGCGCCTCGGTCCGGCGGAGAAGCTCGGGCGCGTCACAGCCCACGGACAGATGACCGGATGCCGTTGGAGCAGGCTCCCAATATTCCGGGTGCGCGGCCCGGTCCGCGGCGATTCCGCTGTTGACGCGGGCGACCTCTTCATCCGTCAGCGCGTCGCGCACGACGATGTAGCCGTTTTTCTCGAAGAACCCGATCGTATCTTCCATGGCTGTCTTCCCTTTCGCTGCCTGTTCAGTCTGGTGACTCCCGGGGTCCGCCCCCAAGAGATGAATAGATAATAACGACCGCTCGTATGTCAAGGTAAAAACCGCCACTGGCGCCGCCCTGCGCATGGAAGTTGCCGGGCGTTCGACCGATGGATATATTAGATGCCGCACAGCCGTCGCTGACCGTCGTTCTCAACGCCCGGTCCGCGTATAAACGCCGGAGTACCGCTGGTCGGACACGCGCCCGATGCCGATCACCGGTACCCGAAGGAAAGGACTCCCGATGTCCAGACTCCGGGACGTCAACACGACCGATATCGCCGACGCCATCCGACTGGGCTGCCGCACGATGTGCAACGTGTTCAACGCGGACGACAACAATGTCCCCTTCTTCAGTTCCAGGGTGCTCCCGGAAGCCCGGTTGAGCTTCAGTCCCATGCATTCCGAGTCCCACGTTCCCGGGCGCCATCTCAATGCCCTGCTCAACGCCGAAGACGCCATCGGGATCGAACTGGACGAACGCTGCATCGACAACCACACCAACGCCGCCTTTCTCGCTTACGGGGGCGCGGCTGCGCTGCCGATCAACCGGGACGAAGATGGCGGGACACAGGTTAACTTCACGCCGCATAACTGCCGGGAAGGATTTCATGCGTTGTACCCGCTGGTACGTTTCCGGCATTCCGAACGCGCCCGTGAGATCGCCGAAGCCAGTATCCGCACGATTCCGAAATGCTGGAGTCCGGTAACCGGGTGGGACTACGATTACCTCGAAGGCGAACTCGGACTCAAGGTCCATCGCTCCACCTTCGTGGTCGGGCTGGGACGGTCCATCGGTCCGCTGGTGAAGTACTATAGCGCAACGGGGTACGGCGCCGCACTCGATCTGGCCATCGTCCTGAAAGACAGAGCACTGGACTATTTCAATGAAAACGGCGACTACAACCGCGAGACCTTCGGGGCGCATACGCACTCCACCACGTGCGTGATGTCGTCCCTGGCGCAGTTGGCCGAACTGACGTCGGACGCCCCGCTGATGGACCGTGTGAAAGCCTTCTACGACAACGGCCTCCGTGAAATCAGCGATCCGCTCGGTTGGGTGATCGAGAACAGCGGTGACGAAGCTCCTGCCGACAAGGGAGAAATCAACAACTCAGGAGACATTCTCGAAACCGCGCTGATCCTCGGTCGTTGGGGATATACCGGGTACTATGACGACGCCGAACGCATTCTGCGGTGCCACATTCTGCCGTCCCAACTGCGCGACAATTCATTTATCGACGATCCGCCCAACCCCGAACGAGATGACGGTAAACGGGACGTCGCCAACCGGCACCTGGGCGCTTTCGGCTTTCCGGCACCCTACGGCCACCGCCCGGTCGGTATGGAATACGTTAGCTTCAACATGGATATCGTCGGGGGCGGGGTGGGCTCACTCTGCGAAGCATACCGGGCGGTGGCGTTCAGCGACCAAGCGGGCCACCGTGTAAACCTGCTCTTCGACCACGAAACCCCGTCCGTGAAAATTGAATCGCCCTATACGCATCCGGCGCTTCGGGTGCGCGTCAAGCGCGCCGGACCGCTGTGGGTGCGGGTCCCTTCATGGATGGATGCATCAAGGATCAGCATCCAGGGCGCGCGGGATGCGCCGCGCGAGGCGAACGGATATCTCTACCTCGCCCGGCCCCCGCTCAACCGTCCGATCACGTTCGAGTTCCCGCTCGTCGAACGGGAAATCGTCCTGCATCACCGTACCCGGCAGATACGTGTCAGACTGCGGGGAGACGAAGTATCGGCAATGGAAAACTTCGGCGCGGATCTGACGTTTTTCGATCCGTACGAATGAACCCGCCAAGACGGCGACGGAACACCTCGTTTGCAACCGCAACAACCTGCAAGACACGGACGGTGTCGAGCCATTGAAAGGAGTACGGATTGAAGATTACCCACGTCGAGGCCACCCCGATCCGCGTACCGCGCCCGCAGCCTTTTACCAGCAGTCTTGGGCGCAGCCAGGAGACGGAAAACGCGATTGTCGAAATCCGGACCGACGAAGGCATTACGGGGATCGGCGAAGTCTGCAGCATCTGGGACCGCAAGGGCCGGGGTCAGGCCGAAGACATCAATGATCTTCTGGCGGACGCGCTGTCAGGCCGGGACCCGTTCCGCATCGCGGAAATCCACGGTCTGATGAACAGCCTGCTGCACCGCTCCGAACCCGCGAAGGCCGGCGTGGACATGGCCCTGTACGACATCGTCGGCAAGGCGCTGAACACCCCGGTCTACAATCTGCTGGGCGGCCTGGTCCGGGACCGCGTTCTGCTCAGCCACTCCCTTTCCATGGGCGAACCGGAACAGATCGCCGAGCAGGCGGCTTCTCTCGCCGGGCAGGGGTATAAGACGTTGAAGGCAAAAATCGGCATGGATGCAGACGCCGATCTTGCCACCGTCGAGGCCGTCCGTAATCGTGTGGGGAACGACGTCGTACTGCGCGTGGACGCCAACATGGGCTGGCGCAATGCCAAGGAGGCCGTGCGCAACATCAAATCCCTCGAACCCTACCGGCTCGAACTGGTGGAACAACCCCTTCACTTCAGCGATCTGGAGGGCCTCCGGCACATCAGGGATCACGTGGATACGCCCATTATGGCCGACGAGAGTGTCTGGACGCCGACAGACGCCATGGTCTGCATCAAGGCCGGTGCGGTGGACGTCTTCAATGTTTACGTGGCCGAAGCCGGGGGCATCTTTCCCGCTGCGCAGATCTTCGCCATTGCCGAAGCAGCCCGCCTGCCCTGCATCATCGGCAGCATGCCTGAGCTCGGCGTTGGGACTTCCGCACAGGCCCACCTCGCGTTTGCCATGCGAAACCTGGGTTATGCCAGCGACGTAAACGGCTTTGTCTATCACGCGGACGACGTCATCGTCGAAACCCTTCGCATCGAGGACGGTCACCTTCTGCCGCCCCCCGGACCCGGATTGGGGGTAAGCCTGGACCACGACAAAGTCAAACGGTACCGCATAGCCTGAAGCCGACCTGCGAATTCCGCAACTGACCAGCAGACCCACGGAGTACGCTATGACAACCGCCAGAGCCGGTTGGGCGGAGATAGAAACCACCCCGCCGCTCGGATTGCCCATGGGAGGGCGCGGTCCCCGCTTCACACCCGGAAGAGAAATCCTGGATCCCCTCATTGCACAGGCCATTGTAATGGAAGATTCCAGGGGCAACCGGACACTCTGGATCTCCGTGGACCTCGTGGGGCTGTCGCCGGTGATCGCTGAACCTCTCAGATATGACCTCTCCGCACTCACCGGCATTCCCATCGAAGCCGTAATCCTGAATTATTCCCACACCCACAGCGGCCCTATGGGCGGCTTCGAGGGCTACGCCACCCCCCTGTCCAAACCGCCCGAACTCCACGCGTACGACGAGTCCCTGTGCCGAAACATCATCCACGTCGCGCTCGCGGCAGTGGAAAACCTGCAACCGGTTACGGTGACCGAACACCGGGGCGCGTCGAAGGTAGGTATCAACCGCCGAAGAAAGGGCCCGTCCGGAGAGACGGGAATGGGTCCGGATCCGGACGGGGCGCACAACCCGGACCTGTGGCTGATCGACGTTTCCGCGCTGGACGGCGGCGACCGGTGCGTAATTTTCAGCTACGGATGTCACCCGGTCATCGTCTACGGATACGCGTGGGACGGCATCTCTGCCGACTTTCCGGGTGTCTGCCGCAATACGCTTCGATCCGAACTCGGCACAAACGTGCATTGTCAGTTCATCCAGGGCCTCGCAGGGAACATCAGACCCCGTGTCCTGGCTGATCTGACCCATGGCAGATTCCGTAAGTCGACGCCCGCCGACCCGGTGACCGCGGGAACGGAACTCGCGGGCGACGTTGTCCGGTCGCTTCGTAGCGCAGGCACGAGGTTGGATCTGGATATCGCCGCCGCTCAGGGTCGATTCCTCGCCCCGCGGGACCAGAGAAGAATACCCCCCGCGGACCACTGGCGATCGCTGTCTACTTCGGACGACGAACTCAGCCGGAATCTTGGCGGCTACTGGGTCGAGCGGCTCGAAAGCGGTATTCCACCGGTGAAGGCGGTACCCTGGCCCGTGGGTCTGATACGCCTTGCAGAGGAGCGCCGGATCGCCTGGATCGCGGGAGAGGTCCTTGCCGAATGGCTTGGCCTCGTGAGAGCATGGCTGAACGACCCGAACCTGATCGCGTGGGGCTACTGCCAGGAAGGACGCGGTTATCTTCCTACCGACGAACTTCTGCCCGAAGGAGGGTACGAAGTCGACCGCGCCAACACATACACCACCACCGGTCCGGGTCCCTTCGCCGAAGGACTCAACGCGTCGGCCCGGCAGACCTTTCTGTCGCTGGCCCGTCAACTCCAGGCCTGACACTTCTCCAGCCCGGACTCCGAAGTGCCCGTGAGAACACCCATCCCGATAGCCGTTAACTCCTGACTGCACCATCGACATGCCCTCAAACTGGCGCAACAGAGCCGCCGCACCCTTTGAGCCCCGGAAGCAGCCGGCAGCCGGATCGCGCGGCGTGGTTGCCGCCAATCATCCGATTGGCTCCGCCGCGGGCGCACAGATGTTTGCTCTGGGCGGGAACGCCATCGACGCCGCGGTGGCCGCGCTCTTCGCCCTCAACGTCGTCGAGCCACAAATGGTAGGCCTCTTCGGCGCGGGCTGGATCAACATCCGCCTCGCCGACGGCACGCCCGTCATTCTGGACACGTATGCCTGCGCCCCTGCCGCGGCAAAGCCGGGCATGTATGCGCCCGTTTCCGACACGTGGCCGGACTACATGCGGGCCGAAAACGACGCCAACAAAATCGGCCCGCTGGCCATCGGAGTTCCCGGCGCGCTGAAGGGATGGTGCGAGGCGCTCCGGCGCTGGGGCGAACTGGACCTGAAGACCGCCATTCAGCCCGCGATCCAGGTTGCCGAGAACGGATTTCCCGCCACCGGGTATCTGGCCGAATCCGTGGCGCAGAATGAGCGGCATCTAAGCCAATTCCCCGAAACAGCCCGCATTTTTCTGCCCAAAGGGCGGCCCATTGCGCCGGGCACCCGGCTTGTTCAGCCCGATCTCGCCGCGTCCCTGCGGGACATCGCCGATGGAGGTCCCGACGTACTCTATTGCGGCCCGCTTGGAAAGAGAATCGTCGGTCACATCCAGGAAAGCGGCGGCGTCCTTACCATGGAAGATCTGGCCGCCTATCGCGCCGTGCGGCGCAGCGCGGTCAGAGGAACCTACCGTGGATACGAACTCTCTGTGCCGTCGCCTCCCTGCTCCGGCGGCGTACACCTGCTTCAGATCCTCAATCTGATGGAGGGATTCGACGTCGCGGATCTCGGATTCGGGACAGCGGAAAGCATCCACGTCCTGGCCGAATGCTTCAAGATCGCCTTTGCCGATCGAACGAAACACATGGGCGACCCCCGACATGTCGAAGTGCCGGTCGAGTGGCTTACATCGAAAACCTATGGAGCTCAGCGACGCGAGGAGATCAACCTGGCGGTAGCGGCCCGTGTCGACGCGGGCATTCCGCCCTCAGCCGAATCCGCGTGTACCACCCATGTGACCGCCGCGGACGCGGCCGGCAATGTGGCCTCCATGACCCAGACCATCAATGAAGCATTCGGCTGCAAGGCCATTGCCCCGGGAACCGGCCTGTTCCTGAACAACAATATGGCCCTCTTCGACCCTCACCCAGGTACGGCCAACTCGGTCGGACCCAACCGGCGTATGCTCAGCAGCAACGCGCCCACCATTGCAACCAGAAACGGCGAGCCCTGTTTCGCGTTGGGCACCCCCGGCGGCGTACGCATCTTTCCCGCCGTACTGCAGGCTATCGTCAACCTTGTCGACCACGGAATGACCCTGCAGGAAGCGGTTGAAGCTCCCAGGGTATGGACCCAGGGCCAGGAGCTGGAAATCGAACCCGTCATTCCCCGCGAGGTAAGAACCCGGCTCACCGCCCGCGGTCACGACGTACGCGAAGTCAACACCGTTGCCGGAGGGATGAACGGCGTCACCTACGATCACACCACCGGGACTATCTCGGGCGCCGCGTGCTGGCGCGCCGACGGGTCCCCAGTTGCCGTAGCAGGCGGACCGGCGCGCCCCGGAATCCGGTTCAGACCAGATGCCGGCCGGACGTAACGTCGAACATCGCGTAATTTTCCCGCCGCCGAACCCGGGAAGCTGAGTCGTCAGCACCTGCAAAACGGCGCTATTCAATCCTCTGCATTTGGAACCGGGAGATTCGTGGACAATGTATCCCTGGCTGGAAACCTGGCATGGTGAATTCGATATCGCGGAGATGCTGGACCCCGGCCGATGGGAACGATACCGGTCTCACGTCGAGCATCCCGCGACCATCTTCTCACGGAGCGATATCGACCGCGCCAGGGAAAACGTCTCCGACCACACGTGGGCACGAAAGGCGCTGGAGACCCTTCTGGTTAGAGTCGAATCTGCGGGGACGGTTTCCGGGGAGTGGGTGCGTACCTATGTGCCGTCGACGACCCCTTTCTCGCCCCATTTTACCATGTGTCCGAAGTGCGAGTTCGCGCCAATGCACGGCGCCTACGACTGGTATCCGGACGATCCGGAGCACATCCGCTGCAAGGGTTGCCGCACCGTATATCCAAACGACGAATATCCGGAAGACGTGGTCTTCGCCAGCCGCTTCGACCCCGGGCAGAATGTCACACTATATGGCGGGAAGTCGTGGCAGGCATACGGATACGCGGCCATCCACTCCAGCTTTTCCGGGCATGCCCGCATACACCAGTGCCGGCACGCGGCGAACACGGCCGAAGACCTGGCGCTGGCCTACGCGCTGACCGGAATACGGGACTACGCGTCGAGCGCAGCGTCTATCCTGAAACGGTTTGCCGACGTCCATCCCGCGTATCTTGTACACTCCTCATACGGCGACATCGCGGACTTCGATCCGAAGGTCGCGGCAACCCGGGTCGATAATCTGCCCGAAGACGAATGGTGTCCGCCGGGCAACAAACCGAACCGAAAGCTCCATCCCGGATACTGGGCCGTACTGCGCTGGGGCTCCTCCGGAGGAATGGAAGGCACCTCGCTGCAGAAACTTATCCTTGCCTACGACCTGGTGGCCGAAACCCTCTCAGACGCGGAAAAACGGCATATCGAGCACGACCTGTTCCTCGACGCGGCCGTGATGCTCTTCTCTGACGACGTTATCAACAACAAGACCGGTATGAACCGTTGCGCCGTCGGCCTGATTGGTATCGTCTGCGGCGACCCCCTGCTGACCCGTTTCGGCCTCGACGGCTTTGTGAGGGCCGTGCGGGACTGGTGGCTGCCCGACGGTGGAACGCCTGAGTCCATCGGATACGCGGGCATGATGTTATCCGGTATCTGGCGCATCGCCGAAGCCCTCAAGCGCTATTCGGATCCGGATGGCGTGGAACTTCCGCCGGCGCGGCTGGACCGCATCGACCTCTACAGATGGCCGCGCTACCGGGCGGTCTGGCAGAATATGGCCCGTCCTCTTCTGCCGGACCTGAACTATCCCCTCTTGGCCGACAACCGGCACCCCTGTCACCTTTCGTCCATGTTCGCAGACGTCCTTGCCCGCAATTATCCGTCGGAAAACCATCGGGTGCTTCAACGGGACGTCGCCAGAAAGGAAAGATGCTATGCCGGCCGCATCGCACAGTTCTGGTACGGCGGCAACCTGGACACCGCGTCCGCCTTCTACCGGCAGCCTGCCGCACCGCCTGAACAGCCGCCCCGGTTCACCGACGATCTCGGGCCCCACCTGAATATCGGAACCCTGCGCACGGGACACCGGGGGAACGGCAGCGCCGTCATCCTGTACGGCGCGGACTTCAAAGGCCACCATCACCACGACCACCTCAATCTCTACTACTGGAAGGAAGGTCGTGAGCTGCTCACCGATCTCGGCTATCTGTGGGATATGGAAGACCTCCGTTACGGAGTCAACCGTACCCTCGCGCACAATCTGGTGCTGGTTGACGGTGATGAGCAGGCAACGCGCGGCCGCCGGGCAACCTTTCAACTCTTTTCGGCTTGTGCGCACGCGAAGGTGATGGAGGCTGCTTCCAACGTCTATCCGAACACTTCGGTCTACCGCCGAACGATCGCCATCGTCGGCAGCGGACAGCGCGAATACGTCGTGGATATCTTCCGCGTCCGGGGCGGCGGCCGGCACGACTGGGTCATGCACGGACCTGACCGTACCCTCGCGATCTCCGGTTTACGGACCTGCCCGACGGACGAAGAGATTTACGATCTCACGCAGACACGTCACGGTCAATCCGTATCCCCATGGTCCGCGGCGTGGACGCCCGGCAACGGGGCGCCCTTCCGCGTACACTTCCCGGCGTGCGAATCGGAATGGGTTCTTGTCGGCGAGGGTTTCGGACAGCGCAAAGCCCGCGACATCGGCGCAACCATACCTTACATCGTGCGCCGAAGAGACGACGGCGCCAGTACCTTCGTTACGGTATATTCCGTTGGTGACGCCGTGAGGTCCGCCCGCGTATCCTACCTGGACCAGACGACCCTCGGCACGGTCGTTGAGGTCACCACGAACACGGGGAGAGACACATTAATCAGCGCCGGATGCGGACAGACGCCGGAAGTTATCCAACAGGACGAACTGCAACTGAACTTCAATGGCCGGTTCGGCTTCGTCTCGGGTGAAGACGCCTGGCTGGTGGGAGGCACATGTCTTCAACAAGGCGAAATCTCCCTCGAGCAAGACCTCGCGGCACTGTCCGGTCCCGTCCTGGAGACCCGTGTTGACGAGAGTGAATCCGGCCTGGTGACCGATGGCCAGAAGAGCCAGCTGCGCCAGCTGGTGGGTAGACACATCTTCGTAACCGAAGCCGGAAATACGATCCGGGCCTATCCGGTTGTCGGGCTCGCGGAGTCCGGAAGACAACCGGTTCTGGTCACACGTCGCGGCGACCGGGGTCACGATATCCGCGACGGCAAGTCGTGGATGGCCTGGCTGGATACATGCTGAACACGGGAACAGGTGGCGGGGTGCAACCCACAGCGGAACGTCGCGTGGTTCGAACCGCCGTATCCGGGAACTTCGAACGGACGGAAGCGTTTCAGAGTTACATCCCTTTGTCGTCCTTCATTTCCGGCAGGAGGCCTCGATGTTGCCAGGCACATTCTTTCGCGCTCTTCCGGTTCTCGCCCTTGTGCTTTTTAACGCGAGTCCTGCGGGAGGGGATCCTCCCGCGCCCGCCGATGCACTGAAGAGACAGCTGTCGAAACGCGCGGAAGGTTCATCCGGTGAGAAAATGCTGAAGGGGCTGCGACAGAGGCTTAATCGAAAACGGGATCTTGAGAAGGAACGCACAATGACTACAATCGCGCTTGAGCGCCTGTTGTTACAGAGGTCGCCTCTGGATAACATGCCCATCGTCAACCCCGGCGCCGGTTTCGCGTTCAACATGCCCATCGCCCGACCAGACCCCAACATCGACTACAAGCTGCGTATACTCAAGACGCCGGCCGTCCAATACGTCATGGATTCAATCCGGCCTGAGTCGCGAAAAATCAAGCCCAAATGACGAAACAGGGCATTTTACGGTCGAAGACAAAAAAGGCTCCGGGTTCTTCCCGAAGCCTTTTTGCTGTCGTATTCGAAATGTATTCCGGGTGAGTACTACCCGGACCTGTGTTCGGATCGCTCTACACCAGGATAAGCGCCGTATCAATCAGTCGCTGCCCGGCCTCCCACGTCATCGGGGCGGGCAGATCGGAATTGAACATGAACGCCGAACGGACCTCGTAACCGCCTCCATCCCACGCCTCCTTCGACGGGAAATAGCCGGCATGCGCGTTCGCCTGATTCACGATAAACAACCGATCGTCGGGCCAACGTCGCCTGAGTTCGAGCCCCCACGAACCGAACAGCTGTCCTGGAAAACACGCCAGGAAGACATCCCCGATCCGAAACCCCTGCACCTCCAGCTGCACCGCGTTGGGTACCGCATCACCTGCCGCTCGCATCGCCAGCTGTTCCCGTGCCCAGCCGGCCTGGTACGAATCAGGTCTCGAGCCCGCCAACTGTTCCGTCAGATCCGCGCTTGTCGGCAGTGTATCCAGCAGACACGTGCAACGGAGCCGACGCGCGTCGAGACGAGGCACGTCCGTCTGTGTGACGTTCCCGGCCAATTCCAGCACCGAACCCGCCAACCCGCCGCCCACTTTCTGCACCTCGGCGAAATTCTGCTCCGGCCGGTACGGCCCCACGTCCCCCAGGCAACCGTTGAAAAAAGCAGCCGTTCCACCCCACGCTTCTTCCAGTACATTGCAGACCACACCGGGAAAGTCAGGGGACCAATAGAGATTTTTCCCGGTCAGGATGGTCGGATGGCAGCCGTAGTTCACCCACACCGCCACGACTCGTCCGTCCTCTCCCGCAAAGCGCACCAGCCCGAGTGTGGAATCGATCGGTTGACCGTCCTTGCGCCGATTGTGGTGAAAACCGGGTTCTCGCGTCTGCGCGAAGCCGATCGTTACCGGCTTCAGATCACCTGATGCTCTGATCACCGCATCGACGATCCGTTCCTTCAGGTCCGCCATATACGACGGGTGGGGTGCGTCGTGGCGGAACCGGGTGGTTACCGGTCCCGAGTGGGTGTGTGTCGTCGCAACGAGAATGCCGTCGGCTGCAATTCCCGTTCGTTCCAGGATCGCTTCCCTCATCTGCTCCGTCGCGTATTCGCTGAATCCAACTGTGTCCACAACGACGAGCGCGACCCGCATCGAACCCTGTTCGAACACAAAAGCCCTGGCCCAAAGCGGCAGATGGACACCGATGGCCGGGCTCGTGCGACCCGCGTACCCGGCCATGGACAGTCCGACCGGCGGCGTCACGTCGACCTTCGCGGCGCCCATCCTCAGGTTCTTTCGCATCATCTCCTCCCTGAATCGAGACGAATACAGGGCCGTCGGAATCGTAGAATTATCCTTGACACGGATACGCCGCTTATGTATTTTATCCGCTTCGGGTTCAGGATGATAATCGTGTGTTTTTCATTGCTTTAGCAGTCCGTTGATAAAGTCGCTCTGCAGGCGAGACCGAGCTCGGATGGACTTTTTCAACGGGCTGTTAGCCACCCTAGCTCAGCTGGTAGAGCAACGCATTCGTAATGCGTAGGTCAGCGGTTCGAGTCCGCTGGGTGGCTCCATATGCAGGAAAGGGCTTGTGTGATTGCGTACACAAGCCCTTTTTTGTTTCCGGATGATTCCATTGGCAAGGCTAACAGTCCGTTGATGAAGTCGCTCTGCAGGCGAGGCCGAGCCATTGCGTTCGAAGACAAGGCGCGCGACCGAGTCCCATCCAGCGATTCGGCGAGCGAGCGCAACGCAGTATTTCGACCGCAAGGGCCGGCCGTAGCCCGGATGGACTTTTTCAACGGGCTGCTAAACCACAACCGTGTCCGGCTGGTTCTCCTTCCACGCATTCCAATCACTCAGGAAGCGCTCGAGGCCGTCTTCCGTAAGCGGATGCGCCAGCAGCTTCTTCAATACGTCGGGTGGCAACGTGGACACATCGGCTCCGGCGCAAGCGGCATCGATGACGTGGAGGGGGTGCCTCAAACTGGCTGCAAGCACCTCGGTCTCGAATCCGTAATTGTCGTAAATCCGGCGAATGGTCCTGATCAAGTCCATTCCGACGTGCCCGATGTCGTCCAGGCGCCCCAGAAAAGGACTGATATACGCAGCTCCCGCCTTCGCCGCCAGCAGTGCCTGGTTGGGGGAGAAGCACAGCGTCACGTTGGTGCGGATCCCTTCATCGCTACAGGCCCTGATCGCCTTGAGCCCGTCCAGCGTGATGGGAACCTTGACGACCACGTTGTCGTGTATGCTCGCCAGATGACGCGCCTCCTCGAGCATCAGTCGCCACTCGGTGCTCACGACCTCGGCGCTGACCGGCCCGTCCACGAGTTCGCAAATCTCGAGTATGATCTCCTCAAACGTTCCTTCTTCCTTTGAGATGTGCGTCGGATTCGTTGTCACGCCATCCAGAACGCCCATCTCGTTGGCTTCACGTATCTCGTCCAGATCGGCCGTGTCTATGAAGAACTTCATCACTCGCCCTCCTGCGGGTCTGGTTATCTCAGTGTCCTGTCCCAAAAATTCCTCACCATTCGACCGCCGATTCATCCTGTCTCGCTACGTTCCCCTCGCTCGCCGACCTTACGCAGGGCGCCTGCGCTCGGGCGCCTTGCGAGCCAGGCGACTCGGCGGTCGAATTTAGGCAACTTATTTCCGGGACAGAACACTAGCTCGTGGAATCGTGGAATCTTCGAATTGCAATTGGTGTTCGGTATACTGATGAGTCGGAACGGGGTCCCATGTGACTCAGAATGCCCTGTCGACGAGAAAACTGCACATCTCACGCATTGTTTCCCGGGCCTCGGAGGGAGGAATCTCGTTAAGATGCGCTTCCGCGTCCGCTGCCCACGCCCGGCAAGCGTCTTCGGCCCTTTTTATGGAACCGTAATGCTCCATCAGCGAGATCGTCCTTTCAACTTCGTCCGTTCTCGTCTCTGAACGGTCTCGATTCAGGATTTCCCGCACCCACTCCTGCTCATCCGGAGAACATCTGTGGAAGAGATCGATCACCATCAGGGTCCGTTTTCCCTCCGCGATGTCTCCGCCACGTTCCTTTCCGTAACCTCCGGAAGTCGTCGCCGGGGCCTGGTGCGCATCTTCGGCCCGTACGGTCAGATTCAGCAGATCGTCCTTGATCTGAAACGCCACCGCCATTCGCTCGCCGAATGCACCCACCGCTCGCTGGCAATCCGGGGATGCGCCCGCGACGATTGCACCGGCGGTACACGGCCCCCTCCCGCTGTACCAGCCCGTCTTCAGACGCAGCATTTCCAGAAAAATCTCAACTTCGGGGACCTCGCCCGACTCGATCCAGCCGATGTCGTACGCCTGTCCTTCAAACGTGCGCTGGGCGCCGTAGAGCATTTCCTGTATCAAATCAAGCGCAATGGCGTCGCCGAGAATGTCCCGGTTGCTGGCAAGTATTTCGAACACCTTCGAATGGAGCGCGTCGCCCGCATTGACGCTTAACGGAACGCCGTGAAGATGGTGCAGACATGGTTTGCCTCTGCGCATTTCCGAACCGTCTTCAATGTCATCGTGAACCAGCGCGAAAGACTGGAACATTTCAAACGCCGCCGCCGTCCGCAACGCCTTCTCCACGGCGCCTCCGAGCCCCTCACAGGCAAGCAGAACGAGTACGGACCGAAACCGTTTGCCTCCCCGAATCGGATAATCGCGCATAGGTTCGTACAGATAGCCGAATGGCTCGGCCTGAGGCAGAAACCTGAAGAGCTCCGCATCGATGAGGGGCACAAAGGAATCGAGATAGTACTTCAGGCGATCGTTCACCGGCACATCCCTCGCGTCCTTCCCCGCAACGTCGATCCAGGCGTTTTTCCCGGGCCGTGATCCGGGTGGCAAAACGCAAGCTTTATACGTAATGCGTCAGAAGCAATCTTGACCGTTGCGTGGAGGAAGCGAAACCTCGTAAGTACTGGTCCTGGGCCGTCTGTTGAGAAGGAGTATTACGCAGGAAGGAGGAGGCTGGGGAGGATGTTGCCCGGAAATATAGCGACAAGCATGAATGCGGTCAACTGTTTTCGTATTTCCGCCAGGGACGCGGCGAACCGGTTGCCCGGACAGGCGGGAGACGCGCCGGAACACCGTGCGTTACCACCGATAGGCATCGAAGACGATTCTCAGATCCCGTCTGGCTCTCATAAAGTTTGAATACGGCGTCCGGCTCCTGTCATCCATGCATCGCAGAAAGTCCCGGGTCATCTCCCGATAGCCCATCAGATCCGATATTCCGGGAAAGAAAAACCGGACGCCTCGACGCCCCTTCTGCAGCACATACAGACCATTGCTCTCAAAGACGATGTGCCCGTGCGTACCACGTATCCGGGAATGCTGAAAGGCGCCGTTTGTGCAGCTCCTCGTGTTCCACGAATACCTTAACTCGGCCGTCGCGTTTCCGGGATAGGTCAATTCAATAACCGACGTCCGCTCCGGCTCTCCCTCCCGCCGTCCGGGAAACCGGCCGTTGACGTGTTCCGGCGCGCACTCGAACATCGCGGAAACCAAAGCGACAAAGTGGATGCCCCCTTCGAGCAACGCGCCGTACTTGCGCTTCCAGCCGGCTGTCGCCTGCGTGAACATCTTCCTTACCTGTACCGACCTGATGTCTCCGATCCGGCGCTCCCGGGTCAATGCCCTGATTCTCTTGAGCAACGGCTTGTAATAATAGTTTTCGGCCACCATCAACAGCGCTTCCGGATGCGAAGCCACCGCCGCGCCGACCGCTTCCACCTCCTCCGGAGTTACGCACATCGGCTTTTCGACCATCACATCCTTGCCGGCCGAGAGCGCGCGTATCACCTGGTCCTTGTGGAATTCGGGCGGGGACGCAATGACCACCGCGTCGATGTCGGGCGATGCCAGCGCATCCTCCACACGAGGGAAGCTGCCGCTGCCCCGAAACTCAACATTGAAAAGCCGGGCGCTCTCTTCGGATCGACTGCAGAAAAACAGCTCGGCGGCGCCCGATAGATTCTTCGCGTGCAGGCGGGCAATCGTCCCGCAGCCCACCAGACAGATTCTCTTCATTTCCCCGATTCCTGAGAGGCGTCACGTTGCCCGACGACGGTCCGAAAGCGGGTGTCTATCCATATTCCGCGTGAATAACGTCCGCAACCCGCAACGCGTTGGCCGCGATCGTAAGGCTCGGATTGACCCCTCCCGACGTGGGCATGAAGCTGCCGTCGAGGACAAACAGGTTGTCGATGCCGCGAAACCTGCAACACTCATCCAGAACGCTGTCACGGGCGAGGTTACCGAAACGCAGCGACCCCACCGCGTGAGAAAACGTCTCGATATTGTAAATTCGGTGATAAAGGCCCCCCGCCTGATTCAGGATGCGCCTGGCCCTGTCTGTCAGATGTTTCCTTCGGAGGCGATCCCGGTCCGAATATCGATGTACGACACCGGTAACCGCGATTCCGTAATCGTCCAGTCGAGAGGTCAGATGCACCCGGTTTTCATATTGAGGTTCATCCTCCGCAATACAAAGCAGATTCTGCAGGTAACGCGCCATAAACGCGGCCAGATTCCCGTATCCGAACGGCGCGAATTGCTTCAGCACCTCCGGCGCGGGGGTGTAGATGTCCTGAATGGATCCCACCGACGTTCCCAGTCGTTCCCTCAGGTCTTCGTAAAAATCCGTGAAGCACAACTGCTTGTGAAAAACGCGTTCTGGATTGGTCCGAAAGGGAAAGAGCCCGGTGACCACGGCATTGCAGTGCCGCATCAGAAATCGACCGACCAGCCGGTGGTTGTCGAGTCGCTCCAGCCCGGAACGCAACAGAATGGCCGGGCTCTGCAGCGCCCCCGCGCTGAGAATCACGATCTTTGCGCTGAATTCGACCGGCCGTTTTGAATTTCCATCCAGACACCGGACCCGTACGACCCTGCCGTTTCCGGTTTCCAGTTGCAGGACGATCATCCCGGGCATGACCGCCAGGTCGAATGCCTGCGCTTTTGCCAGAAGCGTCATGGCCACGTCGTTCTTGGCTTCGATGCGGCATGGAAATCCGTCGCAGGTCGAACAGCGGATGCATACCGGCCGGTCCTTGTTCGTGAAATTCAGAGCCAGCGGCATCTTGAAGGGCCGGTGCCCGAGCGCCTTCGCGGCCTCGTATATCCGCTTCGCCGGAGGCGTGAGTTCAATCCCTCCGAATGGATAGCCCCCGGACCTCGGCGGCTCATGAATATCCGTCCCCGCCTGGCCATGCACCTCCAGGAGATGCTCCGCCTTCGTATAGTACGGCTCCATTGCCGCGTAATCGACCGGCCAGTTCGAGAAATCCTTCTCGCGCAACCGCAGCGACGCCCCGCCGTAGAACACCGACATGCCGCCGACCGCTTCGTTCGGATATATGGAATGTACTCCCCGGTCATCTTCTATCTCCACCGGGGAACGGCTTCTGTACCGCTGATCGATGAGGATCCCGCGCGGGCTCCAGTCCAGCGCATCCCGCTTCACCCACCCGCCGCGTTCGAGCAGCAGCGTCCGGAAACCCGCACGGCTGAGCGCGAACGCCGCGGCGCCGCCACCGAGACCCGAACCGATCACGATGGCTTCATAGGTTCGTGAGCTCATAGACGTACAGAACCGCCAGTGCGACGATAATGATCCACGCCATATAGTGATATTTCTCGCGTGTCTCGATGCATCGCGCGATCCGGGGCAGGTCCGGCCTGAACTTCCCGGACATCGTGCGTTGCACGTAGGTCTTGTAGTACTCGACCAGGAACCGCTCCAGTCCCCCGTTCATGAAGATCAGATAGCCGAGCGGCACCGGCGACAGAGGGCTGTTCGAATAGAAAAAAACGGGGGAACAGACAGCGAGCACTATCGCGGAGCGGAGGAATTTCAGGGGCGCGAATCCCTCGAAGGGAGCGTCCTTATATGCGCCTCCGAGAGAAACCAGCATTCCCGTGCAAAAAGCGACGGCCGCGAACGCCGCGAAGTCCACGATTCGCATCGAAAGAAACAGCAGGGAAAAGACACCGGACACCAGTACGACGCCGGATGAGAGGCGCAACGGTTCGCTGGTCACCGGGCGGCCGAAGAACGTGATTCTGGACGGCACGGCGTATTTCGACTGATCTTCCGATCTGAAGAATCCCTTGTACAGCTCCGCGAGGAACCGTTCCAGTCCCATGATGGCAAAGAAGACCTGCACCAGGCTCAATTGGCGGAAATCTCCGCTGAACAAGGGAAGCCAATACAGGGCGCAGAAAATGACTGCATGAAAATAAACGCTGCGGGGAAAGGTGCGGCGCTTCAGGCCCTCATAGGGGGAGTCCTTGAATGCGCCCCACAACGAGGTGTACAGACCTGAAATCAGACTGACGAGGAACGGGATCAAGAAACCCATAGGCGGATGCCCTGGCTGTCGGCAATACCGAGGATAGTCGACGGACGGTTAACAGTCCGTTGATAAAGTCGCTCTGCAGGCGAGGCATGGTGTCCCGTCCCGGAAATATGTCACCATTCATCCGCCGTCTCGTCCCGTCTGGCGGCGTTGCCTTCGCTCGGTGACCGTGAGCAGGTCGCCTTGCTCAGGCGCCTTGCCAGCCGGGCGACTCGGCGGTCGAATTCCGGCAATCTATTTCCAGGACAGAACACTTGCCATTGTGGTCGAAGACGAGGCGCGCAACCGAGTCCCATCCTGCGATTCGGCGAGGGCGCGCAACGCAGTATTTCGACCACAAGGGCCAGCCGTAGCCCGGATGGGCTTTTTCAACGGGCTGCTAAGATATATCCTGACGTGCGACGCGTCAAGGCGCAGACAAAAAAAGGACAGAACACGTGAAGACGCGCGTATTCTGTCCTCGACGGAATTTGGATTTCAGCGGGAAAGATCGGGGCCGTCGAGCCGTTCGGAATCCTGCCCGCAAACGGGTTACGGCCTCGCACTTCCGATTCTGACAGGACCCCGCCTCCCCTTGAAGCGATCAAGGATCTCGAGTACGGCAGGCAGGACAACGACGGCCGCAACAAAACAGGTCAGAAGGCCGATCACGGCCAGTTTTCCAATAGAATTCAAACCGGGATGCCTTGCCATGATCAGGCCGAAGAAGCCGATCATCGTCGTCATCATCGACACGAGCATCGCGCCTCCGGTATTCCGGAGGATCACAGGTATCGAATCCGCACCTTCCTCCTGATACCTGTGGAACAGGTGCACGCCGTTATCGATGCCCATCCCGATGATGGTGGGCAAGGCAACCATATTGTAGAAATTCAACTTCATCCCGGTCAGGAACATGCTTCCGCACATCCAGATGGCGCCGCAGATCAACGGCAACATAACCATCAGCCCGTTTCGGACGCTTCTGAAATCGATGAATACAATCAGGAAGACGACCAGGAGTGTAATGCCGATCGCCCACCTGCTGTCCCGGATCATCAACTTGAGCATATCCGCGAATATGATACTGGAACTGGATGAATAGAACGTCTTTCCGGATTCAGTCGTAATGACGTGGGTGTCGTTCGCGAACTCAATTGCCTGTCGTCCGTCCCGTAGTTGCACGCTGGGGTAAATGAAGGCAAAATGGGCGCGGCTGCCGTCTACCGTTGCAAATTTGCGCAGGATATTCTTCGGCAGGTCGTCCACATGCAGCTTGTTCACGTCCATCAATTCGCGCAACTCGTCCACTCGCTCCTTCTGCTCGCCCTTCAGCAACTTCGCACCTTCGCCGTCCACCAGTTCGCGCAGTTCCGCGATCACCGTCAGTTTTTCGTCCTCCTGTTCGGGAAGGAAGGACCAGAGCGTTCGAATCTTGTCAATTGTCGGCGTAGGATCCTCGGATGCGATCATGCCGTTAACCGCATCGACGATTTCATCCAGCTCTTCTTTGCTGTCGGCCAGTACCACGCTTGGTGAATGCGATTCGCCTCTGAATTTCGAGAGCGAGTTGATCTTGTCTTTCACCTTTTTCGAAGTGGCAAGATTCGAACGCAAGTTGGTGAAGTCATATTCAAACTGGATCCGGTCGAGGTTGTATGCCAGGTAAACCGTAACGGCGATCGCAAACGCGAACACGACCGGCGCCATCGGAAACCGACCCTTGCCGTCGCCTCGATGGTGTCCGAGTACCTGCCGCATCCTCACGAGCTTCAGGCGCTCGTCGGCAAGAACGAGAAAAGCCGGAAGGACCATGGTCATTGACACCAGCGACATGATGATTCCGGTGCCGACGATAAAGCCGAATTCCGAGAATCCCTTGAAATCCGTTATCGTCAGCGAATAGAACGCCATCGACGTGGTCATTGCGGCCGTCAGGATCGCCTGCCCCGTCTGAATCAGCATCGTCTCGACCGATTGTCTGACGTCCATGTTCGCCATTCGATCTTCCAGGTACCGGGAAAACATGTGAATGCCAAAATCGATTCCCAGACCGAACAGGATCACGAACAGGAATCCGGTCATCGTGTTCAGGTTGCCGATCGCCCAATAGGTAATGGCAAAGGCCCATGTCAGCCCCATGACGAGCGGAATGGCAACAAAAAAAGCAGCCAGCGGCTGCCTGAAATAGAACGTGAGGAGCAGGACGACACCTACGAATCCGAATATGACTGTCGACGCGATATCGTCCAGAATGACGTTATATTCATCGATCTTGTTCTTGTACGATCCTCCAATGGAGACGATCATCCCGGGATGGTAGGATACCGGATCGAGCGTCTGAACGGCATTCCGGATAACGCCGTACATCTCCTTGGCGAATCCGATATTGCTCACCGTTCCCGACGCCATCACCTCAACCGCAACGATCGTACTGTCCGAATTGGTGTAATATACCTCGTGCCCGCGGTCTCCATTCTCCTTGTACTTCGACTCGATATCCGAAAAATCCAGCGGTTCGTCGTCTTCGCCTTCGTCGAGGCTGAAAAACATCGGAGATAACTTCAGCTTCTCCTGCCGGATGCGATCGTCGATTCGAAGCTGTATGTCCTCCAGGTCCTCGATATCCATATACAGCAGCGCGTTTTCCTTGAAAAAATCCACTTCACGCTTGAAATCGACGTAATTTACGTATTTCCAGTACTTTTCGGCCCTCAGTTCAACAAACAGATCTTCCACGAATCGCCTGGATGCCGAGAAATCCCCGCACTCCGCCAGAACAACCAGGCTTCCCACGCCGCCCAGCCGCGCCTTTATATCCTCGAGAGTCTGCACGCTGGGATAGTGTTCCGGGATCAGGGCCGCGATATCCGTCTCGAGGCGCTGGATCAGACGATAGACAAAAAAACTGCAAAAAACGGAGAGGAGAGTCGAAACAACAATAATAACGGCGTGTCGTCGATAGACGAAGTCCGCCAGGAACCTCAACCTATCCTGCATGAATCATTCCTTCCCTTTCCCGTCTGCCTCATCCTCATTCAGCTTGTCTCTGAGTTTCTTAACAAGACCCTCGTACGACGACTTTCGGATCTCCTTGTAGAACTGAGATCGATTATTTCTGGCAACGCTCAGATCGTCAATCACCATATCGTAAACCAGCCATTTTCCGTTGACAGGGTGGAGCTTGTAGTCGATGTTGCTCTGCTCATCCTTATAATGCACGATTGTCCGGACAACGCCTTCCGTGCTGTCGACCTCCGAGCCCACATACTCGATTCTCTCGGATTTCGTATACAGCTTCGGGTCCGCGTAATTCTTGACGATCAGACGCCTGCACAGGTCTGCAAATTCAGCCTGTTCAACCTCGTCGCGCCGCTGCCAGTGGCGGCCCAACGCGACCTTGCCGAACCGGCGGAAATCGAACATGCCTTCGACGATCGCCCTCAGCTGTTCACGCTCTTCAGCTGTTTCTCCCGCAGTTTCCGAATTCACAATTGCCTTTATTGACCCGTCCCGTTCCTTCATCGACCGGAGCAATTGTTCAGCCTGGTCCGCACCCTGGGCGAAGCCATATCCCAAAAACCCAACAAGGGCATAAAACACAATAATATACGACAATATTCTCATTTTATCCAGTTCCTTTTTCGGCCAGAAACAAAACGACCCGGCACAGGAACACCACTCCGGCCGGTTCGATACCCGTTCGTTACTTCCGGAAATTTCCCTGCAGCATCTCTCTTGTCAATCCGCCTTTCCCGAAACCAGCTTCTCGGCTTCCGTCGTGCGGGTCCGCATGATGTGTCCGATGAATCCGAAAACGGCGCTCACGACCAGGCCGGACCCGAGGACGAAAATCCAGAAAATCGCTTCGAGGAAGTTCAGAACAGCCAGGACGCAGAACAGTGCGGCGAAGAAGTCCCGGCGGCACGCGAACTTCAGTCCGCAATAGACCCGGTGCAAGTATCCGCGGCGCTCTTCCGGTACTTCGCTTGAAAAACCCATATTGAAACTTACGATGCTTCCGGATCCACTCTGTTTCAGGTACACGCAGATGAGAAGGACCGCAAGCACATTCAAAGCAAGGGCGATGAAACCCAGCGCGATGACAACCGGTTCAGCCGTCAATTTGTACATCCCGTATATGACACCGGCGAAAAACCCAAGATAGGAAATGTTGTCCGCGACCGTATCCAACCATTCCCCGAAGCGGGATCCCGCAAACTTAAGGGAGGCGATCTCGCCGTCGCAGCCGTCAACAACTGACGCAAATTGAAATAGCAGCCCGCCCAGCGCTATGTATAAATAGCTACCCTGCGCCATCGCCCAGCCGGCCAAAAAGGTCATCATCATTGCGGCGACGGAAATCTGGTTGGGGGTCGCCGGCGTCTTTACCAGGAATCTTGAAATCCAGGCGGATATCCTTCTGTTGAAATGCCGCGACACAATTCCGTCAGTCGGCTTGCCCAGCTGACCGAACAATGCCGATTCTCCCTGGCGCAATGCTTCCGGCGTATCCACATCCTGCCAGAACATGCCATCGATGTCAACCGCCCTCATGTTTCCACGAGACGCAGCAACCCGGACCCCTCCCGAGAGCGTCTCGTCGCCGCCGGCAACGGCAAGCTCAAGGCCGTCGAACAGCGCCTGACTGCAGAGAAAGATACCCGTATCCACCGCGTCGTATTCGCTCAACGCCTTGCCGATCTTCAGAATCCGGTCGCCTTGAAGGACGACCTTGGTCGCGTCATCCAGGTCCTGAATCCGTTCCAGCCGGGTGTCTATGCACAATGCCGACTCGCCTGCCCCCAGCAGCAGACCGCGCATGCGGGTGATTACATTCGGTTCGAACAGATGGTCCGCCATCAACAGAAGAAACGTACCCTCCACGTAATCACGCGCTTTGAGGACGGAAAGACCATTGCCCCGCTTCCAATCCGGGTTTTCAACCCAATCAATTTTCACGTCGATCTGCGGGTCGTTTGCGATGGCTTCGCGTATCTCATCGCCCCGATAACCAATGACAATGGCGAACTCAGAGATCCCCGCCCTGCTTGCGGTCAGGATGGCCCTCTTCAGCAGCCCCACGCCGGCCACTTTAACCAGCGGCTTCGGCCTGCCACATCCGTGTCCGTTCAGGCGGCTGCCCATACCGGCCGCAATAATCACCGCCTTTTCTACCATGACACCCTCCCGGCTTAGAAGCTGTCTTAAAATTCCCAGCGGTCTTCGCGCGGCTGCAAAAGCGCCGGTCGGCGTTGGTCAAATCCACCCAAGAGTGGCGAGGGGCGCGCAGCCACGATACATTGGATATGGGCGGATTCTCCCGTCGGCGCTGCGCGCCCCTCGCGCCTCATAACCGCCACTTTTTCGCTCGCGCTCGGGAACTCACCGGTAATTTTAAAACAGCTTCTTACTCCAGAATCGAATTTCCCGTCGCGCGCTGCAATGCTATCCAGGCCAGATTAAACTCCAATACAGCCTGATAGTACTTGGCGCGAATAATGCCGTACTCCTTGACCGCATCGACCATCTCTCCCGCCTCCTCCAGACCCGCATTGAAACCGTCTCTCGCCGATACAAACCACCGCCTGGTTGCCCGGCGGGCTTTCCGGGCCGACGCGATATTGGCCCGCGCTTCAATGAGCGAACGGTAGGCGCCTTCGATCTCCAGCCGGGCGCCCTGTGTCGCCAGCCGAGCCTGATAGCCGAGTTTCTCATAGGCCAGACGGGCTTCCTTCACCTTCGCGCTCGTACTCGCGAATGACAACGACTGCCGAAAGCCAAGCACAGCGCCCAACTCGGTCACGTTGAACTCGTCCTTCAGAAACGGGTTTCGCTGGCGGTCCCTGTTCGGCGCAAAGCCGTATTTGAACCGGCCGGCGAGAAAGACCTGCGGAAACAGGTCGGTTCGGACGGCGCGCACCTGTGCTGACCGCACCCGCAGCCCTTCACGAAGCTGACCCAGATCCGGTCGTCCCTCGACAAGCGACAGATAATATTCAAGTGGTCGGATCTGAACGTCAACCGGATTCAGACTCCCGTCTGCGAGAACAAGGGAATCGGAATCGGAATCGGAAAGTCCGGTGAGCATTCGGAGCGCCGAACGTGCGAGCCCCTGACTCTTGACAACCTTGTTTGCGTTTTCCTCCACGTCGTAAACGAACCTGTCGATTCGATGAAGATCCGTATACGTAAAATCTCCCGTATCGGCTTCCAGCTTTTCGACGATCGTTCGCCTCGCCCGTTCGATTTCCCCCCGGGACTCATGCGCCAGCTCCCGAAGCTGATTCGCCAGAAGCAGAAGATAGTAGGCCCTGGCGACCTGCTGTTCCAGGTCGAATCGGGATCCGGTCAGTCCCGCGCGTTGCGCGCCGATCCCGCCGGATGCCGCTTCTATCGCCGCTTTGAGTTTTCCGAAGGTGAAGAGTGGCTGAACCAGCGACAGTTCGGTTCTCGTAAACACACTCATCCGCCGCCAGTTGCTCACCCCCGTAAGCGCGTCGCCGCGAGCCTCAGGCGAAGGCCCGAATATCCATGTGAAATCCATACTGGGAAATCGCGCGGCATGCACCAGCATGAGCCTGTTCTCAGCGATCTGCAGGTCCGCTTCCGCCGCCTGAATGGATGGACTCGACGCGAACGCCATCCGTATGCACGCGGCAAGATCGTACGGGCGCTTTCCGGATTCGGAATGACACGGACGGATACCGATCCCGACAACACAGACCAGGACTATGGAAACGGGAAATCTTGCAAGGTGTGAAGTTTTACCACATGTGTGGAAAAATCGCAACGCCTTCTCCGTCAGCCTCCCGGACATACGGCGCCTGGATCTACAATGAAAAAGCAGAACAACCTTTGGATATATCAATGCGATCTTGTTTCGGATCATATTCTTTCTTTGCCGAACCAGTATAACAAAAGCGAAAGTCGTGCCATCACACAGTGAACATACAAAACGCCGTTAGTCCCGCAATGCTTCGAATATAATGGTCTGCACACGGCGTGCGACTTCGACAGCATCGTGCCGTTGAACCGCCGAAACGCGCGCGGCCGAACCCATTCGCCTTCGCAACTCCCTGTTCTCGATCACCCTGAGGATGGTATCCGCAAGACCGGACGCGTCGTTGGGCTTCACCAGGAATCCGTTGTAACCATCCCTGATCAGCTCCGGGACACCGCCAGTTGCAGACCCGACCACCGGAGTTCCAAGCGCCAGTGATTCGATAACGCTTCTGGGACAGGGGTCGGGCGCTACGGATGGTACAAGCGTGAGGTCCATATCCTTCAAATACGGTCGGACATCGGTCCGGAATCCCGTAAACAGGACCCGTCCCGAATAACGTCCGTTGGCCGCCTCGCGGCGATAGCGGTCCAGGAGATTCAACGACCGATTCGGGCTCCCGCCAACAACCACCAGAACCACGTCCTTGCGTTTCGCCAGCACACGTTTCATCGCCGACAACAGGGTGTCGATACCCTTCCACTCCACGATTCGCCCGACGAATCCCAAAACCATTTCGTCCGGTCCGATTCGGTACATCCTGCGCACACACCCCTGAACGGAATCCGGATTGAAACTGTCCAGGTCCGCGCCGTTGTACACAACGCGGACCTTTTCCCTTGCCGACGGGAAATTCCCTGCGCACGCCTCGGATACGGCGACAATTCTCGCCACACTCGCAGACCGAGCGAGCCTGTCGAAAAACCATCCTCTGAAGGTCTTTCCGTAAAGGGTGCGGCAGTGCCAGATGACCGGAGTGCCGCACACCATACCGGCCACCGTGCCCATCAACTTCACCATCATCTGGTTGCAATAAATCAGTCCTACATTCTCCCGGGCGACCACACGAACCAGATGGATCGTAAACCGAATGCCGTCGATCGCGTTCAGAACCACCGACGCCATTCTGCAGAGGCGGTTGCGGCCCCGGAACCGCATCTCCGCCAGACGCTCCTTCAACCTGGGTTCGATACGGTATGGGACGCGTATCTCCTCGAGCCTGCGTTTCAGCACGCCTTCGTTGGGCATGACGACGAGTGGCTCGAGTACGGCAGGATCGAGATGTTTCAGCAGGTAAAAAAGACTGTTCCCGGCCCCTCCGCGCCCCGTACAGCCCGTCAGAAAAAGCACCTTGATCTTTCTGGCTTGCTTCCCCGGGTACAGAACGGGCGACGATACACAGGCCTCGTCGCCCATTCCGGCAAAACGTCCGGTCATCAGTTCAGCCGCCTGATAATGTGATATCCCAGGGGTGTCTGAACGACCCCGCTGGTCTCACCCACCCGCAACTTCAGCACCGCCTCCTCGAACGCCGGATTCAGATCGCCCGGTGAAAAAAATCCCAGATCGCCACCGGTCTCCGCAGAGGAATCGCTGGAATGCTGGCGCGCAAGTACCCGGAAATCCTCGCCCGCCCTGAGTTTATTCAGGATTTCCTGCGCCTCCACTTCGGTTGCCACGAGAATATGGTACACCCAGAGCTTTCCGGACTGTATCCCGTCGATTTCATCGATTTTCATCTGTGCCGCGCCCGCGATTTCTTCGTTCGGGCTGTATGCGACGGCTCTTTCGAAGGCACGCCTGGCCAGATCGAACTCCCGCCTCGAGGTTCGGGCAAGGCCGATATTGAAGAGTACGCCGGCGTTGGTGGAATCCACCGCCAGAGCTCTGTTGTAGACCACGAGGGCCGAGTCCAGGTCTTGCTGCCCCGCGTAGATCAGGGCAAGATCGCCGTAGGGCTCCAGAACGTTCGGGTTTGAACTGATCGCCGCTTCCAGCGCCGACTTTGCCTGCGCGACGTCTCCCTTCTGCAGATAGACCTGCGCGACACCGTACTCGAGGCGCGCGCGTTGCGACTCTGGCGCAATCTCCATGAGCAATCTATACTCGTCCAGCGCGAGGTCCCATTTCTGCTGAACCGTATAAAGGCGTGCAAGTGCCGAACGGGTATCCAGATCCCTCGGCTCCAACCGGGACACCTTCTCCCACGCCCTCCGCGCAACCTCCAGCGAGTCCACCTCAGCCGCCATCTGGCCCATGGATCGGTGCACCTCGGGATCGTCCGGCGCTAACAGTGCGGCCTGCCGGTATGCGGCGAAGGCTTCCCCTGTCCGGCGCATCGAATGGTAGATGGCGCCCTTGTTCACCAGCAGGGAAACATCGTTCGGATTCTTCTCGAGTTCCTTTTCAAGTACCAATATCGCCCGTTCGTACAGCTGATGCGCATCCTGAGGTTTCCCCAACGCCCCGTAGATCTGGCCCTGATTGATCATCAGAACCACGCTTTCAGGGTTGTTCTTCAGTCCCTCTTCGAAAGCCGAAAGCGCTTTATCGGGGTCCTTCAGCGCGACGTGCAATCCTGCCAGGGATTGGTAGGCTTCTATCTTTCCGGGATCCAGCGAAATCGCGGCCCTGAGGTCCTGAATCGCCAGCCCGGGATTACCGGCCTCCTGATAGAGTATCGCCCTGTCCATCAGCAGAAGCACGGAATTCGGAATCTGCGCGATTCCCCGGTTCAATACGTCCAGCGCCTCGCGACCCCTGTTGAGTTGCGCATGAATCCTGAACAGCGCGTCGTACGGTGCTTCAAGACTCGGCCCTCGCTCGATCGCCGTCTCAAAGGCATCGATTGCGCCTTCCGGCTGTCCCAATTGCGCGTACACCATGCCGAGGACGCCGTGAGCGTTCGCACTGTCAGGAAATGTCTTTGCGAAAAGTTGAGCCGTTACCAGCGCGGAATCGGCTCGTCCGTGAGCACCATGCGCGCCGATCTCCGCCAGGAAGTCCCTGGAAGTTGCGTCCTCACACCAGAGAACCAGGCAAAACGCTACAGCAATCGTCCGTTTCAACCGACCGCCTCCATTTGAAGAGTAATTTCGAAGCTTCTTCCCGACCACGACGAATCGCTCCCGTTCCGTTCGCCCTCGAATACCTTGACATGTTGCTGGAATCCCTTTATTATGCCGAGGTCTTCGATCCGCCCGGCACGTTGCGGCGGGCAGCGTTTTTCAGGTACACAAGCCGCGCTGCGCGCCGACGCTTCAATCTCGCATCGACGATAAGGTCCGGGCCGCCAATGCGACTTCCGAGCGGAATTACCGGCCCGCGACGACCACGCCCCCGATCCACGGTTCTCCCTGCATGAGCATCCTTCACCGGGATCCCATTGCCGGCATCCTGCTCGCCCTTCTGGCGAGCTATCTGGCCTACGACCATCTTCCGGAACGGATACCCGTACACTGGAACGCGTTCGGACGGATCGACGCCGAGCTGAATAAACGCATGGGCGTTTTTCTGCATCCCGGCGCAATGACCCTCGTATATATCTTCTTTCGTCTGATCCCGTATGTTGACAGGAACCGCGTGCGCCAATTGAAGGATATCGGCCTCTACGATCCATTCCGAAACGGCGCGGTCCTCCTGTTCGGATACAGCCATCTCCTGTTGCTGGGCATCGGCCTCGGTTGGATTGACCGCGGCGCGAACCTCTTTCCCGGCCTGCTCTCACTCGCCGCCATCCTTGCGGGAAACCACCTCAAGAGCGTCCGTCCCCCGCGGTTCGATCGTCTCCTCGATAAGATAGGCGTCTCCAGCGCTCCACCCGCGCCGGCTCACGCCTGCAACGTCCTGATCCTGTGTGGGGTGATCGGACAGGCAGGCATAGTAACGGGCACGCTGCAACCGGCGTGGTTTCTTGTGCCGCTGGGCGTTGGATACGTCTTCGTGCGCCGGTGCTTCCCCGCCGATCGGACGCCGGCGCCGTGAACGTGCTCAACGAACGCCTGACCCTTCAGGCCGGCAGCCTCGCCCTGCTTACCGCCATCCTGTGGGGCGGCAACTCCATCGCCATTAAGATCGCTCTGGACGGCCTGCCTCCGCTTGCGCTGGCGGCCGCCCGTTTTCTGCTGGGCGGGCTGGCTGTAATCCCGTGGACGTTCTTCTCCGGCGTCCCGCTCCGGCCCGGACCCGGCGAAAGACGTGGTCTGTTTCAGCTGGTCCTGCTTTTTGTCGCGCAAATCTATCTGCTCAACGCCGGCACGAATATCACGACGGCCGGCCGGTCGACCGTCTTTATTTCCACGTATCCGTTTTTTACAGCCGTCTTCGCCCACCTGTTCATGCCCGGAGACCGTCTGAGCGGCCTCAAGATCGCTGGAATGACCCTGTCTTTTGCGGGTGTCGTACTCGTGTTTGTCGACAGTCTGACCGGTGGACGCCAGGGCTATCTGCCGGGAGACGTGATGGTTCTGATGAGCGGTCTGCTGCTTGGAGCCCGGCAGGTCTATACCAAGAAGCTGACCCAATACATCCATCCCGCCCGTCTTCTGTTATGGCAGGCCGCGCTCAGCCTGCCGATGTTCATTCTGCTGAGCGCCCTGCTGGAGGACCTGAATACCACCGTTATCAATCCGGGCGTCGTCGGTGCGATCTTCTACCAGGGTCTCGTGGTTGCCGGGTTCTGTTTTCTGGTATCCGTAACGCTCCTGAGACGCTACAGAGCCAGTCGCCTCGGGGCGTTCGGTTTCGTTACGCCCGTCGTGGGCGTCGTGTTCAGCGACCTGCTGCTGGGCGAGGTCATCTCGGCGACGCTTCTCATCAGCGTCCTGCTGGTCGGGATCGGCGTCGCCATTGTCAATACCGAGACCTGAAGCCATTCGGGCCCCGAAAAGAGGCTGAGCATACGCGTTTCGCATTCCCGCCCCCTGCCTGGTGGCGTTTCAACCGCCTACGCCGCGCCGACCATGACGAACGCCACGTCGGCGACGTTGGTTCCCGTGGGACCGGTCATCACCAGGTCGCCCAGCGGCTTGAAGAAGTGGTACGCGTCGTTGTTCTTCAAGGATTCGATCGCAGAAAGCCCCGCTGATTCCGCGCGCTTGATCGTTTCGGCATCCGCAATCGCCCCGGCCGCGTCCGTCGGGCCGTCGGTTCCATCCGTCCCGCCGCTGAACAGCACCGTCCCCTCCCATCCGGACAGATGCATCGAGCCCGCGAGCACCAGTTCCTGATTTCGCCCTCCCTTGCCGCTGCCCCGAACGGTAACGGTCGTCTCGCCGCCCGCAATCACGCATGCAGGAGCCGCTACAGGCACACGCGACGTGAGAATCTCCTTACCGATTGCCGAATAGACGTGTGCCACCTCTCGGGCCTCGCCCTCCAGGCGCGTGGACAACACCAGCGTATTGTAACCCAGTCCCCGGGCCCGGTCCGCCGCAGCGGCCACCGCCAGGCCGTTGCTGCCGACGATGACGTTGTGACATCTGTCCAGCACGGCGTCTCCAGGTTTCGGCGTTTCCGGAATCTCTCCGGCCGAACCTGCTTCGAATCGCGCCCGAACCGCTTCCGGGAGGCGATTCGATACCTCGTATTTTTGAAATATCTCCGCGCAGGTTCTGAACGTGGACGTGTCGGGCACCGTTGGACCCGACGCGATCACGTCCATCGGATCGCCGATGACGTCCGACAACATGAGAGACACGACCGTGGCCGGAAACGCCGCACGGGCGAGACCCCCGCCCTTGACGCGGGAAAGATGTTTCCGGACCGCATTCAACTCCACGATATTGGCGCCGCATTCGAGAAGCAGCCGGGTCGTGTCCTGTTTCTCCTGCAGCGATATTCCCTCGGCCGGCGCCGGCATCAGCGCCGACCCCCCGCCCGAAATCAGGCAGATCACGAGCGTTCGGTCGTCAGCCCCGTCGAGGGCGGCGAGGATTTCCCCCGTACCCTCGACACCCGCCTCATCTGGAACCGGATGGCCGCACTCAACGATGCGTACCCGGTCCAGGGGTTCCGCGTGCCCGTACTTGGTATTGATGATCCCGTCTGAAATACGGTCGCCCAGCTCCGCCTCCAGCGCGACACCCATCCGCGGAGAAGCCTTTCCGGTGCCAACGACGAGCACCCTCTCGAATGAATCCAGGTTGTAGTCCACGCCTCCGATCCGAAGCGTCCGTCCATCCAGTTTCACGAAACGCTTCAGGCACGCCTGCGCGTCCACGGCAGCCACTGCCGATTCGAAGATCGACGCCGCGTCAGCGCGCATCCTGGCAACCGTGAACTCCTTCATGTCCATTGCTCCTCAAGTCCGCGAGCCGGTCTGTTCCGGGGCCGCGGCATTCGCACCGGGCCGGAAGCTATTGTCGTATATCGAAACTGATGGCCGCGCGGCCCGTCTGGCCGCCGTTTTCGTCGGTCACCAGAATTGTCAACAGTTGCCGTCCCGGTACGGTGGCTCCCATGTCCAGCTCGAGGTGCGCCCGTTCATCCGGACGGGTGCCGACATGATCGTATTCGATGCTGATGACGTTGCCGTCCTCGCGTTTTCCGATGAACCGCCCCAGGCCGCCCAATATCCGCGCGCCCACGTTTGTCCTGCGCAAGGACCGAATCCGGTATGATATGCGATACCGCGTCGCCCCGAATTCGTCTCGAGCGAGGTTGTAAATCTCGTAATAGATGAACACCGGTTCGCCAGGCCGGTACGCCCTGGACGCCATCGGGATCACTTCGATATCGCCCTTTACGAAGCGTCCCCGATCGGCTACGTCGATTCGCGCGCCCATTTCTACGTCGCTCAATGAAAGCGGCGCTGCCGGATACGCCTTCAGAATGCGGTCTTCCCTGTATATCTGAGTCCTGCCGGAATTGCGGTCCATCACCTGCACGTCCACACGGTAGGCGCCCGGTGGCAACAGCATGCGATCTATCTCCGGGATAAATGCCCCGGCAGAGGTATCTACCGCCCCGGAAGCCCGCAGGATCATCTCGTGGTCGGATCGATGAATAAGCTTGTTTTCGCCGTCGTAGACCGCGACGCCCCTGACAAGGTTCGCGAGCCGACCGAGGTCGCCGTCGCGATACGCCAGATCCCGGGTTGGAATCCCGTAATAGACCTCCAGCGCCGTCTTGTCATCCTCACCCCGAAACGAAGCCGTATAGAAGTAGAAATCCAGCGGTCCGGTAGCAAACGTGGGCCGATAGGCGGCCGGCTGCCGGACTACCTGATTGAGCAGCACGGTCTTGGGGTTCATTCTCTGCCAGATTCTCGTAATCCGACCGGTGCCCAGAGGCATTCTCGCGAACTCGTACGGTCCGGGAAAATTCGGCTGCACGAAGGTCATTTCGATTCCCGATCCTACGTTCACGTAAATCCAGTACTCCCATATTCCGCCAACGGGATACACCGGCCGACCCAGAATGGACGACTTGGCCACATCCCCAAGAGATCGGACTTCGTCTTTCATCAGCTTTGCGGCCGCCGCCCCTGCCGACACAATCAGCCGATCCTTCACGTCCAGCACCCGGGGGTCCGTCTCGAACCGGACGTCTCCAGACCGGCTGACGTGATCCGGTTCCCCGAAACGCACGTAAACTTCCCCACGATCGTCCCAGGGGAACTTGTGCTTTCCATGATTCTCCCGTGCCAAGGCTACGCGGCGGTAGTGCTCGACCAGCCGCTCATTTGCCGCGGATGCCGGCGCCGGGTCCTGCCAGACCCAGAATTCCACAGCCGCAGCCTTCAGCTCCTCCAGCGATCTGCCCCCGGAGTCGTCCGCAGTATTGGATACAAGGCTCAAGTCGTAGAAGAGCCGCTGTTCCTCGGGTTCCAGACGATTGATATACGCTTCGAATAGCGCCTGCGACCGATCGAAGTCCCGGCGCCTCTGGTGGATATCCGCAAGTTCCAGCACCGCACGTCGCTGGTGCCGGTTCGGGTTCTGGACGACCGGTCTCAGTTCGGCTATCGCCTGATCGGTGCGGTCCTGCAGTTTCAGGACAATTCCATACCGTAGTCGGGCCTCGTAGTGGAGTGGATTCACCGCAACCTGACTTATATAGGCCTTTTCGGCCTTCCCGTACTCGCCCTTCGCTTCTTCAATTACGCCGATCTGGAAAAGCGCGTCCGGGTGGCCGGACTCCATTTTGACCACCTTGCGGTAAGCCTTGAGCGTTTCGCTGCTGCCGAACCGCCGGTACGTCTCTGCCAGATTGTACTGCGCTTCAACATAGGCTTTATCCGCCCGCAGCGCGTTCCGGAACGCATCAATCGCCTGTCGAAGCGCTTTTGGCCGGCGCCCGTAGACGAGGCCCAGCCCGTTGAAGGCAGGCGCAAACCGTTTTTTCTTACGAAGCGCCTGCCGGAATATTTCCTCCGCGGCATCCAGGTCGCCCCGTTCGAGATGGATGTACCCGAGGCCCACGTAGGAAGGCGCGTGTTTGTCGTAAGCGTCGATGGCGGACTGAAACAGCCCAACCGCCTGACCAAGTGCCCCGGCCGCCACCTGCGCAACCGCCTGGTTGTAAAGCGCCTCGGCACGGGCAAGGGCTTCATTATCTTTGGCCTGCACCTGCACAGCACCGGCAAGCGCAATCAATGCGCATACCGCAAGCGGCCTTCGATGTCGTCTCATTACCCGCCTCCAGAGCGGGATGACACGGGCGCCGGAGATCTGCATGTATTCCATGCCTGGAAGTTCCGTGCTCATACGCAAGGATACCCAACGCCGGGTTTGCCGGCCGACAATGCGGGTCCTCGTACGGAATGTCTTACGTGCCTTGCAGCAGGCGCGACACAATGCCGCCGCCGCGGGCTAATGATACAAAAAACCCCTGAAAAACACAAGTTCGGCCCACCGCCAGATCACATTGGGTCGCCCTGTTCAATGCGTTCGTACAGGCGCCGATAACCCCTGATCCATTGCGATGCGCGGAGGATTGACCTGTCGACGAGCGCGATTCGCATCCTGAGCGTCACCCGCTTCGAAACCGCCGGCCGCAGGCTACTCCGGTACGCCGCGGCCTTTTCCTTCATGTATGCGAAGCCCGATCGTCTCCAGATGCATCTCCAGAAACCCTATAAACGCCGCGGCCGCCCGTGAGAGGCGGCCACCGTCGCGATGCACCATACCCACCTGGCGCACCGGAAGCCCAGTCACTCGAATTGCGGTCAACCTGCCGGATCTCACCTCGTCGCGAACCGATACTTCGGGTACGACCGCTGTTCCGAGGCCGATTTCAACGAAGCGCTTGATCACTTCAATGCTGCCCAGTTCCATGATGACGTACGGCTGGAGTCCCTCCGCCGCGAACATCCGGTCCATCAGACCTCGGCTGGTACTGCCTCGCTCCAGCATCAACATCGCACAGTCAGCGAGCGAATGCAGATCGACCGTTTTCGCGGATGCCAGACGATGCGTCGCGCTGGAAATGGCCACGTCTTCCCTGATGAACAGCGGCCGTGTCCGCACCCTGGGTTCCGTTACAGGAAGCGTGGCCAGTCCGAAATCCACCGCCCCTTCCAGAACCAGCCGCACCACCTCCGGGGACATGCGGTCGGTCAGGCGGATTTCGACTCCCGGGTGTGCCTGTCGGAAGGCTTTGACCGCGGGAGGGAGGACATAGGCGCAATTCGTATCGCTGGTTCCGATACTGAGTCGCCCCGTGCGCAACTGACCGATGTCCGCCATGTCCTGCCGGATCCGATCGGCCATCTCCAGGATGGCCTCGGCTCGCGCGAACAGAAGCCGACCCGCCTCGGTCAACAGAATCTGCTTGCCGCGCCGTTCGAACAGGGCTTCGCCGAGTTCGTCTTCAAGAGCCTTCACCTGAAGACTCACGGCCGGCTGCGTCAGGTACAGTTTCTCCGCTGCACGCGTAAAGCTCTTCTCTCGCGCCGTTTCGACAAACCCCTTAAGGCGATCCAGATCCATTTGTCAATACCCCACGGTGCTGCAGGTCCAAACCGTAAAAAGCAGGTGGCTTTGCCTTCCCGCCGTGAGACCTTGCAAGAATTCATAAAAATATAATATAACAAAAATAATATTAATAAATTTTTTTTATTTCATGGGATCCGTTATGGTTTACCCGGCCCGCCAAGCCTTGCGGAGCGGGTCAATACGATGATTCCATGGACCATGCCGAATATGGAGGTGTAATGTGAGCGCAACCCTCGTTGTGGACGCGTTCTGGGGCGATTCCGGCAAAGGAAAAATCGCCGCCTATACCGCCCTCAAACAGGAAGCCGCCTTCTGTGTACGCGCCGGAACCGGCACCAACGCCGGCCACAGCATATACTTCGAAGACGGCTCTGAAATCCGTACGCATCAGCTGTGCTGCGGGTGGTTACATCCTGGCACGCAGCTTCGGATAGGTAGTGGCGTCGCGTTAGACCCTGAAATATTCCTCCGTGAAATCCACAGATACGAACTCGCCGACCGTGCCCGCGTGGATCTGCGGTGTCCGGTGATCGCGTCCGAACATCGGGCACGCGAGGCACGGGACACGCAACTTGCCGTCAATGTGGGCAGCGTATGCAGCGGCAGCGGCGCTGCCAGAGCCGACTTTGTCATGCGCAGGGCCCGGCAGGCCCGAGACATCCCCGAACTGGAGGATTACCTCACCGACGTACCGCGAGAGATCAACACGGCATGCACGGAGGGTCTCGCTGTTGTCATCGAATCCAGCCAGGGAACCCACCTTTCCCTTTCGCTGACTGCCGACTACCCGTTCTGCACGTCCGGCAATTGCACCGCCGTCGCCGCAGCGGACGACTCAGGCCTAAACTGGCAGTACATAACGGACGTCATCCTGGTGGTCAAGGCGGTACCCAGTCGCGTAGGGGCGGGTCCACTACCGTTTGAGATTTCTGAGGCTGAACAGGACCGGCGTGGTATTGTCGAATACGGCGTCACGACCGGACGGCGCCGCAGAAAAGCCCGCCACATTTCATGGCGGCACCTTGAAGAGGCGGTAATGCTCAACGGACCCACGCAGATCGCGCTCACGTTCTGCGACCACCTTGATCCCGATGTGCGGGGCGCCCGCACCAGGGACGCCCTCACGGATCCCGTGTTGAAGTTGATTCGTGACGTTGAATCGCACACAGGCGTACCGGTTACGACTGCTGAAACGGGCAAGTATTTCGGTGATATCGTAGACCTGACCTGATTACGCAACGATTGTACTCAAAACAGGGGGCGGGTTTCCAATGGAAGATCCGCTCCATAGCGCTCCGGAACTTAACTGCCCGTTGAAAAAGTCCATCCGGGCTGCGGCCGGCCCTTGCGGTCGAAATACGGCGTTGCGCGCCCTCGCCGAATCGCTGGATGGGACTCGGTTGCGCGCCTTGTCTTCGACCACAATGGCAAGTGTTCTGTCCTGGAAATAGATTGCCGGAATTCGACCGCCGAGTCGCCCGGCTGGCAAGGCGCCTGAGCAAGGCGACCTGCTCACGGTCACCGAGCGAAGGCAACGTCGCCAGACGGGACGAATCGGCGGATGAATGGCGACATATTTCCGGGACGGGACACCATACCTCGCCTGCAGAGCGACTTTATCAACGGACTGTTAACTGCGTGCGTGATCAACACAGGTGGCAGGATGCGGGTGACGGGCGGGAGTCAACTTGCACTGTCACGCGCGCTGCGGATGATCTTCAGCCAGGTCGATTCATAGTCTGCAAGCGCCCCATCCCAGGCGTCTTGATTTCCGGCGCCACGCCGGAAATCCAATGCCAGACTGTCGACAGTCCGCTCGGCCGCGTCTATGCTGGCCAGTCGCTCCGCATCCAGTGCAGGCGAGACGAGGCCGTTGATTTCGGTCTGTATGCGTTCCACAACCCGTCGAAAGTCGTCGCTCAAGCGCGTGAACGCCGCCCCTCCGGTGAACCCTTCGTTCCGCCCAACGCGATTTGACACTTGGGACCTCCAGGTATGGATCCTGAAATATCACCTCGTTTCCGGATTTTTTGTATAACCGATGTATACTAAACAAATGTGCAGTTGTCAAGGGAGGGCAAGACGCCTGTTCGCGGTTGGTGAGCGGCAGATTTCAGTTCTCCATTGGTCGTGCGCCGGCCGGCCAACGGGAGCGATTCTGCATGCTCATGTGAATTAACTTTACACCGGCTGACACTCTCCCATATATTGGTTGTCAGCCGAGAGGCGTCGAAGGAGGCGGACGTACTGAAATCCTTGTGACGTTCGAAAATGAAATTCCCTAAAGGAGGCGCATGATGTTCAGCTTGACTCGCAGCTGGTTCATTTTCCCGATTGCGATGGGCGTGGTATTTGGCTGCGGCGGCGAACGCCTGACCACCTCGTCCGGTTCGCCGCCGGAGCAGGATGCGGGGATGCGTCTGAGTAAACAGGCTGTCAACGGAAATGTGTCATCTGCGGTCGCGGTTGCCCGTCTCCGTCAGGACCAGTCTCCGGTAAGCGGCGCCGCCGTAACGTTCTCGCGGTCGGTTTCCGGACGCCGCGCCAGCTACGAGTGGGCCGGCACGACGGATGGACGCGGACAGGCGCGAGTGGCGCTCGAGGGGACGCCGACGGGCGGATACTATCGTGCGCAGGCGCGGAAGGACGGGACCCTGATAGGATCGTGGTCGAGCATCCCGATAAACCGCGGCTTTCAGGTCACCGTTGAACTGCCGGTAGGCGAAAAAGCGCGCGTCACGGGCGCAACCGCACTGACACCGGACGGCCTTCCCGCGGAAATCCCGATCGGCGTCGTTGCGCCCCTCACGGTCAGGCAGACCCAGTACGGTGCGGGCATTGAAAGCGGTCTGGAGCTCGCTCTCGGAGAGATCAATGGCACATCGATGCTCGAGGGCGCGAGAATCGTGTTCAGGACGGAGGACTCCCGAGGCAGTGCGCAGGGCGCCGTAGACGCGTTCAACAAGCTGATCTTTCGCGATTACGTACCCGTCATCCTGGGCCCCGCTCTCTCCACCGAAGCCAAGGAGGCATTTCCTCTCGCACAACAGAACCGGGTTGTCGCCTTCAGCACGACCTCTGCCGCGGCGGGCTTGAGCGCGATCGGCGAATTTATCTTCCGCGCGAGTCTGAGTGTCGACGTGCTCATCCCCGGAGGCGTTTCGCTCACCCGCGAGAAGCTGCGATACCGTCGGGTCGCCCTGATGGTCGACTCGACGGACGTCTTTTCCCGAAGCAGCGACGACGCGCTGCAAAGCGCCCTCGCCGAGGACGGCGTCGAGGTTTTGGCGAGAGAAACGTTCGGGACAGACGATACCTCCTTTGTCGATCAGCTGGCCAGAATAAGGACCCTTAATCCGCATGCTGTCTTCGTTTCCGCACTGTCCCGGCAACGCGTCCAGAGTCTGGTTCAGGGCCGACGTGAGGGCATTCCGGGCAACATACCCTTTATCGTGCCTGGCTTGACCCAGGACGAAATCCGGGATGCCGGAGATGCCGCCGAGGGTGCGATCGCAATTACCGGCTGGACGGCTGCGGCAGCCACACCGGGGAATCAATCTTTCGTCGAGGATTACAGTTCGAAATTCGGTTCGGAACCGAATCGGTGGGCGGCTCAGTCGTACGCCGCGCTTTATGTTCTTGCAGAGGCGATTGTAAAGGCCGGATCCACGGATCCCGGCGCCATTCGCGACGCGATGGCCGGCATGACGAACCTGGACACCGTTCTGGGTCGATTCTCGTTCGACCGCAATGGAGACGCGGTCTACGACCCGGTCGTTCTGGTCGTGAGAAACGGTACGTTCGAGATCTACGAGTGAAGCAGACGAATTACAGGAGGAGAAAGACGATGAACGAACTTCCGATAGGCGTCATGATGAGCGCAGGTTGGACCCTGGACCAGCTCAGGCAGGTGCGGGACCTGGGTTTCGACAACGTACAGATTCACGCCCCGTTCGAGGACGTGCTGGAAGATCCCGACGGAAGTGCCGCGCTGATACGGGAAATACAATCTGTGGGCATTCAAATTACAACTGTTTTCGCGGGGTTTTCAGGAGAGAGTTACGCCGACATTTCCACGGTCAGAGATACGGTGGGATATCTCAATCCGTCCCTGAGGGAAGAACGCATAAAAATAACCCAGCGTATCTCAGACTTCGCACGCGCGCTCGGCGTTGACAAGGTGGCCGCACACATCGGATTCGTCCCGGAAGAACCGGATCATCCCGACCACCATGCCATGGTTGAATGTGTCGGAAGATTGGCCGATTATTGCAGACGTAACGGCCAGGACTTCTGCCTGGAAACCGGCCAGGAGACGGCTTCTGCGCTGCGCCACTTTCTCGAAACGCTGAATCGCAACAACGTTGGCGTCAACTTCGACCCGGCGAATATGATCCTGTACGGAAGCGGAGAACCCATCGAGGCCCTTGGAATTGTCGCCGACTACGTCTTCAGCGTTCATGCGAAAGACGGAAAGTGGCCGCCGGGGAAGGGGCAATTGGGTACGGAATACCCCCTGGGCAGCGGCGACGTGGGTATGGACCGCTTCATCGCCAAACTCAAGCAGATCGGATACCGCGGCCCGATCACCATGGAACGCGAAATTCCGGATTGGGACCTGAAGGTGAGGGATCTGGTTCAGGGAAAAAATCTCCTGGAGAGCCTAATCTAGGGTTCTGTCCCGAAAATTCCTCACCATTCGACCGCCGATGTCCGTCAGGCCGCGCACGAAAAAACGCCCTCTCTCCGTTGAGTAACCTTTTGGCGGGAGGGAAGGTCCAAAAGGACAACGACGGGAGAAAGGGCGTTTCTGCTTTATAATACGTCCGCGCGTGAACAAAGTTTCAATATAAGTCGTCTACCGCCGGAATGACCGGCCGGGTCGTTTCCGGCCGTCGAATCGTATCTCTTGCCGAAAGCGTCTACGGCGTGACAACCAGGATGCGATCGTCGTCAGTCCGAGGCTGACCCCGGCCGTCCCTGTTGCTGGTGGCGAGGTATACCTCGCCCCGCGGCCCGACCAGCACGTCCCGCAACCGCCCGAAACGGCCGCTAAACAGATTCTCGCGGCTCGTCGCACGCAGACCGTCAGAGGACAGGCCCATACGCCAGAGCGCCTGCCCCTTCAACGTCGTAAACAACAGGCTGCCCTTCCAGGCCGGTATCAGGTCCCTGGTGTATATGTCCGCTCCCGCGGGCGCGATTGTTGGCGTCCATACCGCGAGCGGTTCCACGACGTTGTTTGACGAGCAGAATGCGGTCTCCCCAGTCAGTACGTCATTATCGCAGAGCCCTCGCACGTTGGGCCAGCCGTAATTCCCTCCACGCACAATCAGGTTGACTTCGTCGTTATCCAGCGGGCCGTGTTCCGTACTGTAGAGCGCCCCTGTCACGGGGTGAAACACGAGACCCTGAGGATTCCGATGCCCTAAGGAAAAAACCTCCGTGCCAAACGGATTATCCTCGGCGGGTTTTCCTTCCGGGTCCAGTCGAAGGACTTTCCCCGCCAGAGAATTAAGGTCCTGCGCGAGAGGGGGCGATTGCGCGTCGCCGGTCGTGAGATACAGCATGTTGTCGGGACCGACTGCGAGGCGCGAGCCGTCGTGATTGGGCGCTCCCGGAATGCCGTTCAACAGGATTTCAGGCCGGGCAAGCTCCGCTCCGTCGTATCCCATCCGAACCAGGCGGTTTCGAATACCGTCGCCCGTACTATAAGAATAAACCGCATACAAAAACGGCTGACTCTCGAAATCCGGGTGAAAGGCGATCCCCATCAAGCCGCTTTCGCTCAACTCGAACGCACCGATGCTCCCAACACGGACGATCGCGCCCGTCGCCGTATCCACCCGGGATATCGTTCCCGCACGCTCGCTCACCCAGATGTGGCCGTCCGGTCCCCAGGCCAGATCCCAGGGCGTGTCCAGGCCGGTCGCCAGCGTCTGAACCGTGAATCCATCCACCCGGTTGTCGGCTGCCGGCCCACCGCCATTTTCGGTGACGGGGCCCTCCGGCTGGGAATCGTTTGCGCCCTTTCCACATCCCGCAATCACAGATATCGCGAGCAATACCGCAGTAATCCTGCAACCGACCATCTTGCGTCTCTTTTTCCGAAACGCACAACCCTTCGACCTCAAGGTGCGCTGACTGAACCGTTGCGCCAGCAGTCCGTTGATAAAGTCGCTCTGCAGGCGAGGCCGAGCCATTGTGGCCGAAGACAAGGCGCGCGACCGAGTCCCATCCTGCGATTCGGCGAGGGAGCGCAACGCAGTATTTCGACCGCAAGGGCCGGCCGTAGACCGGATGGGCTTTTTCAACGGGCTGCTAAAACAATCCGGTGAAATCGATCGAGAAATATTGCTTGGGATGGCCCGTTTCCGCAAAATCGGTGGGCCACGCCAGGTCGTAGCGAAAAAGCGCCAGCCCCATGTTTACGCGGACACCCAGCCCATAGCCCGCTTTCAGGTCCCGGAGCTCGAACCCGCCGTCCCGGGCTTCCCACGGTTCAAAACTGTCTCGATTGAACGCGCTTCCCGCGTCCAGGAAGAGTTCACCCTGTACATTCTGGAAGAACAGGGGAAGCGGCCAGCCCAACGCCAGCTGTCTAAGCAGCGGGAAACGAAATGCGACGTTGGCCAGCACATACGAGTCCCCGGCCATCTCAAACACGTCGGCCCCGCGCAGGGGCCATACAAAGCTGGAGAAAAAGATGCGCTGCCGGTCGACTGACGCGAACGTGGCAAAATTCGGATTGATTGAATTGTTCACCCCACCCAGGAAAAAGACCTGGCTGTTCCTGCCGAAACTCGTGCCGCCGGACATACGAACGGCGAACGTGTACTCGTCCAGCATTGGAATATACTTTCTGTAGTCGGCCTGCACCGTCCCGTACCGCATTCCCGCCCAACTACCCCTTACGGACAACCTCGCCCGTCTTCCCTTCGTGGGTCCGTAAAGGGAATACAACGCATTGTCGTCGACGAGTTCCAGGCTGTTGATTACGGCTTTGTTGCTGGAAACCGGCGTACCGCTCCCCCGGATGACCCTGCCGGTATAGCCTCCGCGGAGGTATTGGCTCTGATATGAGCCGAGGTTTTCGCGCGAGATGCTTATCGCCTGCATGCTCGTTTCGAGCCGTGTAAATCGATTGAACGGCCGCTGGAAGACAGCCCCGCCGCCCAGGATTCGATCAGCCACGACCTGACCGTTTGAAATGAAGAAGTTTCGGGTATGCAGTGCGCTGAGATAGTAGTTGGTCTGGTGCTTGAGGTTCTGGTATCCCAGGAAGAGGTCGCTGTCCTTGAGGGAGAAGCTCAGCCCGGTCTGTATGACGACGCGGTGGTCGCCCATCACGTCCGTCAGCGACAGTTGCAGGAGGCTGCTCACGCCGTAGAACGTGTCGAAGCCCGCGTTGGCCCCGAAGGACTCCGGTTTGAGCTTCACGCGGTACTTGTTCACCGTGAACTCCCGGTTCCAGTCGCGCAGCGTCAGCTCCCTGTCGCCGTCCGCCGCCAGCGTATCCGCCCCTGCCGCCTCCTCGTCGTCGCCGCGCGCCTCCGCGGCTGCCAGCGCCATCTGGTCCGACATCCACGTCTCCACCTTCCTGTCCGCCGCCGCAACCACCGCCGCCGTGTCTTCCCTCGCGGCCACACCCCCGCTGTCCGCATCCGCCTCCGCAACCGCCCTCTGCTCCTGCCGCCGCTCGCGCTGCAGCTCCACGAACGGACGGTCCTCGATGCCTGCCAGCCGCTTCGCGTAACGCGTCAGCGGCAGGTCCTCCATCCCCCGCTTCTGCTTGCGCGGGTCCTTCATCACGAAGATGTCATAACCCCCGCGGTGGAACGTCGTGAACGCCAGCTTCCTGCCGTCCGCGCTCCAGTCGATATACCGCGCCCCCGACAACAGATTGCTGATCGGATACATCTGCGTGCCGTCCACGCGCGTGATGTAGATGTTGCCCACGCCCGTCCTGTCCGACACGAACGCCAGCGTCTGCGAGTCCGGCCCCCACGTGGGATGACTGTCGTTCACGTCGCTTTCCACCACCCGTCGGATCTCGCTCCCGTCCGCCTTCAGCACGAACACGTCATACACCCCGAACTCGAAGTCCTTAGACCCGTCATACGAAAGGTCCGCCGACGGCCGGTCCGAACTGATCGCGATCCATTTCCCGTCCGGCGACCAGTCCAGGTGCTTCTCGTCATACGGATCACGCGTCATCCGCCGCAGACGCTCGTCACCCACGTCCACCACATACACGTCCGACCACCCGTCCTTCAACCCCACGATCGCGATCTGCTTCCCGTCCGGCGACCACGTGGGCTCGAACAACCCGTCCAGATCGAACTTGAACCGCTTCGTCACACGCTTCTTACGCACGTCCAGCGTATACAGCGTGTTCTTGTTGCGCGACTTCGCCGCAAACGCGATCTGCTTCCCGTCCGGCGACCACGTGATGCCAGGCCGCAGCACGAACAACCCCTCGAAGTCCGACGAGCGCTCCCCCTCCACCAGCCGGCCCAGGTCCTGTCCGTCGATCGCCGACATCAGATAGATGTCGAACGTGCCCTGACGCTCCGTCACATACGCGATCTTGTCGCCCTGCGGTGAAAACGACGGCGCGATGTTGTAAAAGCCACGGCCCGCGCCCGCCTCCGTCAACTGCTTCGCCACTTCCTCCGACGGATGGTGCAGGTTGATCTCGTTCCAATACTGACGCTTCAGCCACAACTGCCACTTCTCGTCCAGCTCCTCCACACCCTCGCCCACCGACGCCTTCAGCGCCTTGTCAACGGACCGCGCCGAACGGAACGAAGAGATGAACTCCGCCACCTTGTCCTTGCCATACTCCTCCTCGATCATCACGAAGACGGACTGTCCCCCCTTATACGCGAACGCGCCGCTCAACGACATCATCCCCGGCACAAAGCCCGTGATCGTCGCGTGACGCATGAAATTGTCGGCCTCACGGTCCCAGCCCCCCTGCGACAGATACTCCGCCACCCCTTCCGCGATCCACAGCGGCGGCAGCGACGCCGTCTGCGTCATCATCGCACCCAGCCATCCCCCGCCCGTCCACATCTCCAGCGTCACCACGTGCGCCAGCTCGTGGTGGATCACGTGACGGAAATCGGCATACGACCCCGTATACGGGATCACCACCCGACCCTGCGCGAACTCCGTAAAACCGCCCGTGAACTCCGACTGCTCCGTCGGCAGGATGTTCGTCACCGAAAACCCGTTGTGGGAGTTGTAGATCACGATCGGATAGCGGTCCTTCAGCGTATACTTCAAGTCCTTCTCCAGACGCACCAGCGATCGCTCCGCCTCCTTCGCCGCAAACTCCGCCGCAGGCTGCGACGCCTTGTCGAAATAGACCTTGAAATGCTCCGTCTCCAGAAAATGCCAGTCGTAATCGTCATACGTCACCTTGTTCTTGCCGAAATACTCCTGCCCGTTCGCCATGCCAAACGCGAACAGACTGATGAGAATCGCTGACGTCAAGTGGCGCCAAATCATAATGGACCTCCTTACATGAGCGTGAGATGCGGCGGCCGACGACGACGCCTGCGTCACCGCCCGCTACATCTCTGTCTGACGGCGTTTTTCAAGATCGTACAACGACGATGGGGTGGGGGTCGGCCGCCGGGATTTTACCGCCCCCACCCCGCTCCCGCAAGACTTCTGCGGGAAAAACTCAATGGCCACATTGAACGCGTTTCTATTCAAGGACATCTGCCGCCCGTCCCTCGCGCTACACCATTTAGAACGACCGTGTCTCCAAATCGTTCCCCCGATTTTTACAATGACATCCGTGATCTCTTCCATATATTAGCCGGAAAGGAAGTCCGCCGTGCGCGTGGAAATCCGCTTCCGGAACCGCATCGCCGTCCATTGCGTTCGGCCCCGCTTGTACCAATCATGATGCAGTCGCAAGCCGCGTTACCCGGGAAATCGTACGATGGAGAAAATCAGAGTCGGCATTCTTGGTCTGCGGCGGGGCGTTGCCCATCTTCGCAACTTCCTGGCGCTGGATCAGGCCGAAGTCGTTGCCGCCTGCGACCGTTTCCCCTATTACCGCGATCAGGCACGCGCACTCGTGGACAGCCATGGCTCGTCGACCGAACTCCTGGTAGAATATGACGATCTACTGGAACGCAAGCCGGACGCCGTCGTGGTCGCCAGCAACGGCCGACGCCAGGTCGAGCACGCCTGCATGGCACTGGAAGCCGGCTGTCACGTTCTCTCGGAAGTCCCGGGCGCAGACACGGAACACGAGCTGATACGCCTTCGTGACACCGTGGAACGCACCGGAATGACATATATGCTTGCCGAAAACGCGTGTTACGCCGGATTTGTGCCGTATTGGCGCAAGTGGATCCTGGAAGACCGCTTCGGACCCGTCTCCATCGCTGAAGCCGAATACCTTCACTACCTGCCCGAGACGCTCTTCACGCCTGACGGGAAGCGCCTGTCGCCGAACGAGGCACGGTCCGCCGGAGCCGTGAATGCGAAACCGATATGGCGGGCAGACCAGCCTCCGATCCAGTATCTGACCCACGACCTGGGCCCGCTTCTGGAGATCCTGGACGACCGCGCCATTTCAGTGACCTGTCTGAGCGCGCCCTGGCGCTGCATGGAGGCGCCGTTGAGATCCGACGGTCAGATCGCCCTGTTTCACACGCAGAAGGGCACACTCATTAAAATCATGGTCACCCTCAACACGATTCGACCCTCCGAGCACCGCTACAGGCTCTTCGGAACCGAAGGCAGCGCGGAGATGTTTACTTACGAAGAATGCACCCGTTACTTCGATAGCGGCTGCAGTCACAAGGAAGGCTGGAGGGTTCTGCCGGTCAGCAGGTCCGCCGTGGACGATGCGACAGGCGGCCACGGGGGAACGGATCTGAAAGTCGCCGGGCAATTTACGGACAACCTGCTTAAAGACCGACCCTCTTCGATTGACGTCTACCGCGCAATCGAATATGCCCTGCCGGGCATCATCGCTGCACGTTCCGCGGATCTGGGCGGTACACCCATTGCGATTCCAGACCTGAGACGGGTTCCGTTTACCCGGACAGATTTCTGGGACACACTTCAAATTCCGGAAGCCGACCCTCCATCCGTCAGCTACCGGCCGCCGCTGTAGTCTATCCGCCATCGTCCAGAGCCCCGCAGGTCCGGCTCGCGCTTCACCGTCCATTGCCTATGACATACACAGCCGTCGAACTCCAACTCCTCAAGAACAGGCTGGAATCCATCGTGGACGACATGGCGCTCACCGTCGTTCGCACGGCCTATTCAACCATTCTCAGAAACTCGATGGACTTTTCCACAGGCTTCTGCGATCCCGACGGCCGGCTGGTCGCACAGGGCCTCTGTCTTCCCTTGCATCTGGGAAGCCTGCCGGACGGTCTTGCCGCCGTCCTGAGCCGGTACGGCGACGCCATCGACGAAGGGGATGTCTTTCTGCTCAACGATCCGTATGAAGGTGGCACTCACCTGCCTGACATCTACGTTTACAAACCTGTTTTCGTCGACTCCCGCCTGCTTGGATTCACGACCGCCATCGCGCATCATACCGACATCGGCGGCCGGGTCGCAGGGGGAAACGCCTGCGACTCCACGGAGATCTTTCAGGAAGGCCTCCGCATTCCGCCGCTCAAACTCTACGCCGCCGGCCGACCGCTGCAGGCCATCTTCGACGTGATCGAGCGGAACGTCCGCGTCCCCCAAAACACGATGGGCGACCTCCGCGCCCAGTTGTCCGCCTGCCACATCGGCGAAAGAGCGGTCGCCGCACTGGCCGTGGAAGAGGGTTACGATCGCCTCCAGAGCGGATTTTCCGAACTTCTGAATTACGCCGAACGCCTCACGCGCGCAGAAATCGAAGCGCTCCCGGACGGGCGCTTCACGTTTACGGACGTACTCGACGACGACGGTATCGACCCTGATGAGATCCCAATCGCCGTCACAGTCGAGGTAGCCGGCAGCGCGCTGTCGGTGGACTTCAGCGGTACCGCGCCCCAGGTCAAGGGGGCCATCAACTGTGTCGCTTCATTCACCAGGTCGGCGGTCTACGCCTGTCTGCGCTGTCTCATGCGCGCGGACATCCCCACCAACTCCGGCTTCTTCCGTGCAATTGACGTCCGCATCCCCTCCGCGACGATTGCCAACCCGGTACCGCCCGCTCCCGTAGCCGCCCGCGGCCTCACCGGCTTTCGACTGGCCAATGCGATTATGGGCGCGCTCGCCCCGTTGGCGCCGCATATCGTGCCCGCCTGCGAAGTCGGAGGAGACACGGGAATCTCCATTGGGGGATACCGTACCGACCGGACCCCCTTTGTCTTTCTCGAGTTTCTATTCTGCGGCTGGGGCGGCCGGCCGGACAGGGACGGAGTTGACGGGTGCGCCAGTATTGTGGTCAATTTTTCCAACAACCCCGCCGAAGTTGTTGAAGCAGAATATCCGATCCAGATCCTGGAATACGGGTTCCTGCCCGACACCGGCGGCGCCGGCAAATACCGAGGTTCCTGCTCGATCGTGCGTGAATACCGGTTTACGGAAACACTCGCGACCCTGCAGATCCGCTCGGATCGTCACAACTCGCGGGCCTACGGCCTGTCGGGCGGAAAGCCGGGGTCCCCATCCAGCAACATCCTGAACCCTCACGCCGAAGCCCGGAAACTGCCCGCAAAGACGCTGCTCAACCTGAAGAGAGGGGACACCCTGCGGCACGTACTCGCAGGCGCCGGCGGCTGGGGAAGCCCGCAGGAGAGGGACCCTCGACACGTCCTTGACGACGTGAGAAACGGCAAAGTCTCGATCCGTTCCGCCAGACAGAACTACGCCGTCGCCGTAGTACCCGACACGATGGACATCGACATTGCGCAGACGCGCCGGCTTCGATCGCGTTTCCAATGCAACCGGCGCTGAACGCGCGCCGTCTCAAATCGAAAAAACAGCGCGGGCGGTCACTGGGACCACCCGCTTGTGTAGAAGGTCACTTCGCAAAAGCCACCGTCATTACACCTCGATGACGATATTCCTCCATTCGTCCAGGCGGGCGCGAACTTCGGGAGGAACCAGCGTGGTTGCGTCGTAGTCCTCGACAATAAGCGGTCCGGATTCAGGCGAACCCTCAAGGTGATGCCGAGACAACACGGGCGTCTCGACCCATCCTCGACGCTCCCCGAAATACGCATGCCTCTTGCCGGATTTTTCGACGCTCTTGTCGGACGCGGCAATGTCTTTCCCGTCCGGCGCCGGCGGGGCGGGCTGAAACGCGCGAACCCTCAAGGTAACCACTTCAACGGCGTCGGTCTCGGAGCGGTGCCCGTACGTGCGTTCGTGTTCTGATTCAAACGCGTTCCCCAGGTCCACAAGGGTACCACGGTTCCACGACCCGCCGGGTGCCCTGATCGGCAGTTCATAGGACTGCCCAGCGTACCTGAGATCTACGATATACTCAATCTCGGAGCCGGGCAGTCGTTCTAGGGCTTCGCCGGCCATCGCTTCAAATGCCGACCGGAGCTCACCCGGTTCCGATTCCAGCAGCTGACCCAGGCGGGTGCGTGCCAGATCGTACTGCAATCCTGCCGAGACCAGACCGATTGCGCTGAACAGGCCGGGCGCGGGCGGCACAAGTATCCTCCGAATGCCGAGTGCCCTGGCCATCCCCACGGCGTGCAGAGGACCGCTCCCGCCGAATGCCAGCAACGAAAACCGCCGGGGGTCGCGGCCGCGTTCCGACGAGACCGCGCGAACAGCCCTCACCATGCGCGCAACCGCGATCCGGTGCGCCCCCAGGGCGGCCTCGGCCACCCCCAGATTCATCCCGGACGCGATACACTCCCGCATCGCGCTGCGTGCCAACGCGACGCCCAGAGGAAGGCTACCCCCAGCCGGTCCATCGGGATTCAGGTATCCAAGCAGCAGATTCGCATCCGTAAGGGTAGGCCGCTTTCCGCCGCGCCGGTAGCAGACCGGACCCGGGTCCGCTCCTGCGCTGGCCGGTCCGACAAGAAGCGCTCCACCGCCGTCGACCTCCAGGATACTCCCGCCGCCGGCTCCGATCTCGGCCAGATCGATGCTGGGTACCCGGGTGGCGTACCCGCCACCGCTCAGTAACCTCCCAGCAACGGACAACCCGCCGCCCACCTCGTAGTCCGAAATGCGGGATATTTGTCCGTTTTCGATCAGCGCAGCCTTGGCCGTGGTCCCTCCCATATCGAATGCAATCAGATTCATGCAACCGATGCGACGCCCCAGCGACGCGGCGGCAACCACGCCCGCGGCTGGCCCGGATTCAAGAATCTGCACGGGACGCTCGACTGCTGTAGCAGCGTCGGTAACGCCTCCCCCTGACTGCATGATCCGCAGCGGAGCATCTATTTTCAGGGTTTGTAGTCGTGCGCGAAGATCGCTCAGGTAGCTCCGTACCACGGGCATCACGTATGCGTTAATTACTGTGGTACTGGTCCGTTCGTATTCCTTGATTTCGGGCAGGACTTCCGAGGACAGCGTCACAGTCCATCGCCCGGCCGCACGCAGCAACTCACCTATCCTGATTTCGTGATCCGGATTCACATACGAGTTGAGCAGGCAAACCGCGATAGAAACAACACGCTCCTCAACCAACCGTTCGATCGCGAGAAGAACACTCTCCTCATCCAGTGGTTCCATGACGTGGCCATCGGCCGCAATCCGTTCCGTCACCTCCAGACGGAGATAACGTGGCACAAGTGGCTTCGGCTTCTCCCAGGAGAGATCGTACAACCGGGGCATCCGCAGCCGCCCGATTTCGAGTACGTCGCGGAATCCCCGGGTTGTGATCAGCCCTGTGCGGGCGCCCGTGCCGCCAAGGACGGCATTGGTCGCCACGGTCGTGCCATGAATGACTTCATTCACCTGCAAGCCGGATCCCCCTACGACATGACTTACGCCGTCTATTATAGCCCTGCCGTAATCTTCCGGCGTGGAAGGCAACTTGCACAGTTTGACACGGCCGTCTTCGTCAACCGCCACCACATCCGTGAAAGTGCCGCCGATATCGATGCCGATGCGCATATTCCTGCAATCCTTGAAGCGGATGTTCTCAATCCATAAACAGGTACCTGGCGATGAAAATCACCGCCAGCAGGTCCACCAGGGGGTTCACTTCGTCCCCTCGTCTTCCCAGACGCTTTACAATGGGAAATGCGATGAATCCCATTGCAAGACCATCCGAAATGCTGAACGTCAACGGCATGGCGATCATTGTCAGAAATGCAGGCAAAGCATCCGTGACGTCGTGCCATTTCACGTTAACCACCGATGCCATCATCAACACCCCCACCACGATCAGCGCCGGCGCGGTAGCAAACGGCGGTATGGCCTCCACCAGAGGTGTCAGGAACAGGGCCAGCAGAAACATCGCGCCGGTCACGACACTCGCGAAACCGGTACGCGCTCCGGCCGAAATACCCGATGCGCTTTCGATATATGTCGTCACCGTCGAAGTCCCGAACAGCGAACCGAATACCGTCCCCAATGAATCGGCAAGGAGCGCCCGGTTCGCACGTGGCAGCCGTCCGCGTCCATCCAGGAATCCGGCTCTGCCCGACACCCCGACCAGAGTACCCATCGTGTCGAACATATCCACGAACAGCAAGACGAGGACCACGCCGATCAAGCCGACGTCGAACGCCGACGTCAGGTTGACGGCCGCGACGCCGAACAACCGCTCCGGCCACGCCGGCAGACTGAAAAATCCCTGAGGCGCAGGCGCCACGCCCGTCAACACGCCAAGTATCGTCACACCCAGCATCCCCAACAATATCGCTCCCTTTACGCCTCTTGCCAACATCACGCCCGTGCCCAACACGCCCAGCAGCGTAAGCCCCACCGGCCCGCTCCTGATTTCCCCCAGCGTTATCAGCGTTTCCTGATTCGCCGCCACGATTCCCGCATTCTTCAATCCGATAAATGCAATAAACAGTCCGATACCGCACGCCGTTGCGTGCTTGACGGTATCGGGCACCGCGTTGATGATGGCCTCCCTCACCCGCACCAGCGTCAGCAGCGTAAAGAGAATGCCCGACGCAAGTACGACTCCCAATGCCAGGTCCCAACGCACGCCCATCCCCAACACGACGGTATACGCGAAAAAGGCATTCAATCCCATCCCGGGCGCCAGGGCAAACGGATAGTTCGCGACGATGCCCATTATCAGGGTCGCCAGCGCCGCTGATATGCAGGTTGCAAACAGCAGTTCTCCAAAGAGATCCTTACCCAGCGCTTCCGTCAGCATTCCCGGATTCACTGCCACTATATAGGCCATCGTAACAAATGTCGTCAGCCCGCCAATCACCTCCGTGCGGAAGGTGGCGCCGTTCTCTTCAAACCGGAAATATCTGACAATCGCAGTCATGGATCTCTCCCAGGCAAATGCAAGATTGAACGAGAAAGTTCAGCGGGTCGCCGTCACAACGGTGAATCCCTGCCGTTCTCCTGCCAGATTGTAAACCGGAAAAACGTCTGGAACCCGCTCCGTTTTTCGCTCTGTGGAACCGCCGCGCCCGTGGTTCACGCCTCGCAACCTGAATTCCGGGCAGTCGGCTTTGCGCTTGTTTTTGGCTAAGAGTTATTTACATTTGACTGACCGGACAGTCGTACGGGCCGGTCGGCGGCCATGGACTGACCCTTCCGCGCTGAAGATCCCGTTAAAGCCCTGGAGCCGTGTCATGTCAGAAGATATAGGACCGATCCTGAAGAACTGGCCCTACGATCCCCAGAACAGCATCCGCAAGGTAATCGATCCCCGCGGCGTAGAGAAAATTCAGGTGCGTGTCGATCAGGGTGCGTTTCAGGGCGTTCTCCAAATGGAACTGGACGGACGGCCCGATGGACAGAAACCCTATAGTCAGACATTCGTCCTGGACTATCACAAGCAGCAGTTGCAGAAACACGTGGGCGCTTCAGGGTCGCCCGCGGGTTTCAGTCTGGATGAGCACGCCTGTTCCGAAATCTTCGACGAGAGCCGGCGGATATATGAGAGGTATGTATTCCTTCTGCAGATTCGGGATTACAACAGGGTTGTGCGCGATACCGAGAGAAATATGGACGTCTTTCGCTTTGTCAACCGGTATGCCGAACGCACGGAAGACAGGGAGAACCTTGAGAAGTGGTGGCCTTACATTCTCCGTATCCACGCCGTCGCGAGGGTAATGATCGCGTCCCAGCAGGACGATTACGACACAGCCCTCGAGATTATCGGTGAAGCGCAATCCAGGATTTCAAACCTTGAGGGTGTCGAGGCCGAAGAGTTCGAGGTAGAAAAAAAGCGCTCCCAGGAGTCCCTCAAAGAACTGGAAGATGAAATACTGAGCAAACGCCCGCAGAGTCCCGCGGAAAAACTCAAAGAGGAACTGGCTCAGGCCGTCGAGGACGAGGATTTCGAGCGCGCCGCGGCCATTCGGGACAAGATCTGGGAACTGGAAGAAAGCTGACGCCATGGGCCCTTAACGCACTCTGTGTTCGCCCGGGTGCGGATCAACGCCCTACATCTGCGGACCGTTTCAAACCATACCGCCAGTGAACGCAGGCACCGCAAAATAGGGATATACAGCCGGCGCCTGCAAGACCTTTAACACATGCGCGCAAGCGGCAAAGCGAACGATTCGCCCGGACCACCTCACCATGAATGGACGCGGCAGGCGTTCCGGAAGTCCGCGCAGCATCAAAAACACCTTGACTTTTGGGTCCAAAACGAATACTATATTTTTCGGCGACACAGTTCATCCGTTACCGCGTCGCCTCCCGTGTTCCAGCGGATTTTTCGAAAAGGCCGGGGAGTCAGGGTCCGGCGGCCTTCGGAAGGGATTCATCCCGTGGCTTTGAATCTGTACACTGTATCCGTACCGGTCCCGGTGAACGGTAACGTTTACCTTAGTGTCGCTTCTTTGGTATCGGTATCCTCACGACGGCAGGGCTCGTAACAGGAATGGCATATACACGAATTCAGCCCGCCGTCGATATCGAATCGACGGCGTTTTTATTTGCGGTTTTTCCACTTGAATTTGACGGATCGCCGGCGCGTGTTTATATTGCATTGATTAACCGCGGAACGGCTTCTTAATCTCGGGAGTACACTGCAGATGGCAAAGGAATCCGAGCAAATCCGCATATCCGAAACCAACGGTCGGCCTGAACAACAGGTTGGCCTTGGAGACGTGTCTCCGCCTTCCCCATCCCCGATGAAGGGCGCCGACATCCTCGTGGAAGCGCTCGTCCGTGAGGGCGTCGATGTCATTTTCGGATATCCCGGCGGCGCGAGCATGGAGATCCATCAGGCGCTCACCCGATCCAGGATCCGAAACGTGCTGTGCCGGCACGAGCAAGGTGAAATCTTTGCTGCAGAAGGATTTGCAAAGGCATCGGGCCGGGTTGGCGTGTGTCTGGCCACATCCGGTCCCGGCGCCACCAATCTCGTCACCGGATTGGCGGATGCGAAGATGGATTCCGTTCCTCTGGTGGCTATTACGGGACAGGTGGCGACGCACGTGATGGGCGGCGACGCTTTTCAGGAAACGCCGATCGTCGAGGTCACCAGGCAGATTACGAAACACAACTTCCTGATAGACCGCATCGAGGATATTCCGCGCATTGTCAAGGAGTCGTTCTACATCGCGAATACCGGCCGGCCGGGACCCGTTCTGATCGATGTACCCAAGGATGTCCAGCAGGCCATGCATGCGCCGGTCTGGCCGGACGACGTGACCATTCGCAGCTACAATCCACACATCAGGGCGGACAGCAACGCCATCGAGAACGTGGTCCGTGCGATACGGGAAGCCAAACGTCCGGTCCTTTATGTGGGCGGCGGGATCGTGGCCGCCGGCGCCGCCCGGCAACTCCGGGAGCTTGTCCGCAAAACCGGTATTCCGGTGGTGCAAACGCTCATGGGGCTTGGCGTTTTTCCGGAAACCCATCCGCTCTCGCTCAGAATGGTCGGCATGCACGGAACCGTATACGCCAACTACGCGATCAACCACGCGGACCTGCTGCTGGCTATGGGCGTTCGTTTCGACGACCGCGTTACAGGTAAGCTCGAAGAGTTCTGCAAACGCGGCAAAATCGTGCATATAGACATCGACCCATCAGAAATCAACAAGAACAAAACCGCGCACATTCCGGTTGTCAGCGACGTCGGATACGCCCTTGAGGACCTGAATAAAAGGGTGGTGCCGGGAGATTACGACGCCTGGCATGCCGACCTGGAAACCTGGAGACAGAAACATCCGCTGGCCTACCAGGAAGCGGACGAAGCGATCCTGCCTCAGCACGCCATCGACCTGCTGTACCGAATGACAGGCGGTAGAGCCGTGGTCTCCACGGGCGTTGGACAGCATCAGATGTGGGCCGCCCAATATTACCTGTTCGACGAGCCGCGCAACTGGCTCACGTCGGGCGGGCTGGGCGCGATGGGATTCGGTCTTCCCGCGGCTCTTGGCGCGCAACTGGCCAGACCTGACAACCTGGTCTTGAACATCGACGGAGACGGAAGTTTCGTGATGAACGTCCAGGAACTGGCCACGCTCTACGTGGAGAAACTGCCGGTAAAGACAATCATAATCAACAATCAGCATCTTGGTATGGTGGTTCAATGGGAAGACAGGTTCTATGAAAGCAACCGCGGCCACACCTTCATAGGCGATCCGGACGGCGGCATCCATCCCGATTTTGTCAATATTGCCAGGGGATTCGGCATTCCGGCCGCGCGCGTCGAACACAAGAAAGACCTGGAGGGCGCCCTGCAACGCCTGCTCGAAACACCCGGCCCGTACGTTCTTGACGTTATTGTTCCCTATCAGGAACATGTGCTTCCCATGATCCCGGCGGGTCATACATTTAAGGACATCATCACAGAGTAGACCCGCGGGCAACCTGTCAGAATCCGGATGTTGCGACGCAACATCCGGATTTTCGTGCCCGGAGGGAACGCCTTCAACAACGCGCCTGTCTAAGCGTTTAGTAAAGTCGAATTACGTGCGGAACGCCCAACCTCGTATCCGTTCGGGGCCGTTATGCAAGGCACAGGCGGTTGCTCTGCGCAGCCACGATAACTGCTGGTTTGGATCCATGACGTGTTTCGGGGAGCCCGAATGGGTGAAGATCTGGATCTGGTCAGACGCTGCCAGGAGGGAGATCATCAGGCATATCGCGTGCTTGTGGAACGTTACGAAGGGCGCATCTACAACCTTGCCTGCTCAATCGTAGGAGACAGGGAGGCCGCACGTGATGCCGCGCAGACCGCCTTCATCAGAGCATACCAGGCGCTCCCCGGATTCCGCGCCGACGCCGGCTTCTACACGTGGATCTACAGGATTGCCGTCAACGTGTGTCTCAACGCAGCCCAGAAAGAAAAGCGACGGCGGGATACGACCTCGCTCGACGACCTGCTGGAATCGCGACATTTCACGCCGGAACAACTTTGGGAACGCCGCACGCCCCACAACGATTTCGAACGATTGCGACTCCAGGAAAGCATCCGGGAAGTTCTGGGTCGCCTCTCGCCCGACCACCGGCTGGTTATCGTGCTGAAAGACATCGAAGGAATGTCACAGGAAGAGATTTCAGAAACGCTGAATTGTTCGGTCGGTACGATCAAATCCCGCCTCTCCCGGGCCCGGGCCCGTCTCAGGGACCTCTTGCGGCCCCTGTACAACGAGTGGAAAGAGGGGACGTCGCCATGACAGACTCGGAAGTCAAGGACCTTTTGCCCGCTTATCTGGAATCCGCCTTGCCGGTCGAACAGATGCGCGAGGTCGAGGCGCGCCTCGCAGTCTCGCCCGCTTGTCGCGAGGAACTGGAATACCTCAGGCGCATTCAAAGCCTGATCGCCGCCAGACCGGTATCCGCGTCGCCCGGGCTCTGGCGCAGCATCGCACCACGAATTGTCCTCGAAGACGCGGTGGGGCCCTGGAAACAGTTTGAGTGGGTCGGCAAGCGGTTTCTTCCAGTTCTTGCCGCCGCGGTCGTGCTTCTGGCCGTCGTCGGAAATCTCACCACCGACGCGCCGGCGCTTACGCTGGAAGACTATCTGAATGCCCAGTGGGATGAACAGGAGGCCCAAATGCTCAGCGACGCCGAACTCTCCGGCGACGTCCTTCAAATCCTGCAATCGAGGTAGGCCATGTCCGAAAACGCAACACGGATCAAGGCGGTTCTGCTGGCGCTGGGCATTTTCGTCGTCGGTATTGTACTGGGCGCAAACGACCATCTCTGGCTTCCCGCCGACGGCGACAAGCGGATCCGGGCGCCTCGGGAACCCCGCCGTACCCCTCGCATGGGCGCAACGTCGGAACGTCTGATTAAGCGATATTCCCGGCATCTCGACCTGACCGAAGCGCAGCAGGCGGAAATCGACCAGATTCTGGATCAAAGCCGGGAGCTGATGGTGGAGGTGCGGCAGAATATCGGCTCGAAGATCGAGACGGTGAGGCGGGGCGCCTGGGCCAAGATTCGCGGCGTCCTCACACCGGATCAGCAGGAGACGTTCGACGAGTTAACCAGCCCCGTATCCCCGGACATCATCCTTCGGCAGTTCAGAAGACGTCTAGTACTCAGTGAGGATCAACAGGCCGAAGTCTCGCGCGTTCTAAGGAAAAACTGGGCGGAAGTGAGAAAGCTGCGCCGGGAAATACGGGAGGAGCTGAAGGCGATACATAAAAACACGCGCGCCAGGCAGAAGGACCTGCTCACGCCCGAACAGCGGAAACGGACCAATGGAGGTTGGGACCTGGATCTTTCCGGCGAGCAGCGAGCGCAAATGCAACATATCAGGAAAGAAAGCCGCGAGGCAACGCGTCTGCTTTTTCAGGAGCGCGACGAGCGACTTGCGTCCTTAACAGTAAGAACCTGGTCGGAAATCAAGCCTATGCTTCGAAAAGATCAGGTCAGGAAATTCGATAATATCACCGAGAGTATCGAGCGGCGCATGCGATGGGAACGCCAGTTCAGGCGCAGGCCCGCCGGCAGGGCGTTGGATTTTTGAACCCATCCTGGAACGCACCGAAGAAACCATCTGTCCAAGGTGTAAAGCTTCTTGCGTAACGACCTCAAGCCGGGGAAACCGAAAGGAGAATTACCATGAAACGTCTGGCCCTCATTGTTGCCGTCGTCATTCCCATTATTGCCGTCGCCTGGGCTCTGCCATCAGACGCGCATCGCGGTAAGCGCGGCTGGAAGAAAGCCCGTAGGGCGCCAATGGCGGCCCTTGAACTCTCGAAGGAACAGCGGACGAAGCTGGAAAATCTGAACCTGGAGCGGGCCAAGAAGATGGCGCAGTTGCGCGCCGACCTCAAGGTGGCCAGGCTGGATCTTCGCGCGGCAATGCGGCTGGACAACCCCGATCCTGCTGAAGTCAAAGCGCGGGTTGCCGCTGTAAACAACGCACGATCCCTGATTCTGGAGAGCAGGGTCAACCACAGGCTCAACGTCAACAGCGTCCTGACCCCGGAGCAGCGAAACAAGCTTCGAGAAATGCGCAGAGATCGATCAAAAGGACGATGCGGCAAGATGTGGCGTAGGGGTGGCTACCGGAAGGGCTTGAAGGGGATGGGACATCCAGCTCCGGAACGCGGCGAAGTACAACCGTCTTCGATCTGAGGGAACGAGCCGGGAAAGAAAGGTTTCGTAAATGTCTTTTCGCAGATTTGCCATCGCGGCCGTCATTGTTTCCGTCACACTCCTCGGGTGCGGAAACAGGATTCCCGTCGAGTCTCCAACCGGGGACGGATCCACCGAAAGCGCATCACAGGCCTCAAAGGCATCCACGGACGAGATAGAATCCAAACTTGAGAACGACCGCTCCAGCAGATCGGACCGCGGTCACCACAAGGGGTGGGATCGTCGAATTGCCGCGCTGACCGACTCGCTGGGTCTAAGTGACGAACAGATTGAGGATCTGAACGAACTCTATGAAGACTACCAGGCGAGCGTCAAGGCGCTGATCGACAGCGCCGGAACGTCGGGCAATCGCTCCGGTCTCCGTGAGAAGCTGAAGGACTTGAAAGATGAATTCGAAAATGACTTCAGCGCCGTCCTCACCGACGAGCAACAGACCAGACTCGAGGAAATCAGGGCCAATGCCGCCGCCCGCAGGAAGGACAGAGGTTGGGAGAATTATATCGCTGCGATGACGGATTCCCTTGGCCTGAGCGATCAGCAGGTCGCGGACCTCAATGAATTGTATGAAGATTACCAGGCCGTCGTTAAAGCCGCCATGGATGACGCCAGGGAGTCGGGCGATCGTTCAGGGCTCAGGACGAAGTTGAAGGAGTTAAGGCAGGGATTCGAAGACGGCTTCAACGACGTCCTCACGGACGAACAACGGGCCAGACTCGCGGAAATCAAGGCCAATGCGGCCGCTCGCAGGAAGGAGAGCGGATGGGAACGATATATTAACACGCTGACCGATTCGCTGGGCCTGAGCGACGAACAGGTCGAGAACCTGAACAAACTGTACGACGCCTACCAGGCCGACATTGGGGCTGCGATAGAAACCGCCAAAGATTCGGGCGACCGTTCCGGTCTCCGGGAAATACTGGATAATTTGAAAGAAGTCTTTCAAGACGACTTCAACGCGGTCCTCACGGATGAACAAAAGGCGAAGCTGGACGAAATGAAATCCGGGGGACGGAAGCGATCAGGAAAGGGCCGCGGACACGGCCGAAAGGGCAGGAGCGGCTAGGTTTCCGGAGAGCCCCCTTCAAGATCGCCCGGTCGTCTCTCAAAAACCCGCCGTCGATCCTCCCCGACGGCGGGTTTTGTTTACGGAAATCGACGCTTCCGACTCCCCGATTTGCGAAACTGGAACAGCGGCTACCGCGCTTCGAAGAAGAACCGGATCACATCATCCTCTCTGAGCATGGCATCGAAGAATTCCCGGTCCTCCTCGTTCAACTCCCCGGCCGCCTGCAACACGATGCTCATATATTGCTCCCTGGTGAACGTCAGCGTCAATCTGTCGCCGTCCACGTCAACCGAGCCTTCCAGGACCAGACCGTCTTCCTCGATGATCGTCAGCGTGTTTCCCATCGCCGACCAGGTACCCGTAACAGACCACGTGCCCGTGCTGTCCTGATCTTCAAAGGTGCCGTCGGCATGGAAACGGCGGCCCGGAGACCAGACGCTGTCGCGCAAGCTCGTCTCCATTTCGCCGGTGAACTCCTTGACGATGGCTACCGCAATCGTGCTATCGACGATCCCCTGCTCCAGGATGGCGGCAACCAGATTCCTGCTGATTGTCGCGACCATGTCGGTTCCGACGTATGCCCAGGTTCCGACAATATCTGGTGACGAGAGCAGGGCGGAACCCGTCATGCGCGCCTTCCCCCCAATGGGCAGTTCAACGCTGACTGCGTATCCGCCATTTACAGGAATGCTCGACCAGGAACCCAGCAAGGTCCCGTCCTGAACCACACGTGCGCGGTAATAGCCGTTCACGTTGTCCGACCCGATCGTAATGCGCGCTTCACCCTGCGCATCGGTTGAGCCGGACCACGCGAAATCAGCAGGCGCGCCCGAGACGGAACGCGAGATTTCAACAGTCACGCCGGAAAGTGGCGCGCCGTCTCGCAGCACGAGTGCAACAATTGCGGCCTGTTCCATCTTCCCGGCCACCGCAAGCTTGCCCAATGGCATCCCTGAATTCCGCTGTCCGGAATTGACCAGGGCTTCTTCTACCGGCCTGTCAGCTTCGGGTACCATCGAGGTGGTAACCCGATCACCGCCGCAGCCCGATATCGTACCTGCGACCATCGCCAACACAAACACACTGCGAACTCGACCAAACATCGCGGACCCCCTTTGATTGAGTGACTCCGGTGAAAACCGCCGGCACCGACATCGCCGAAACATCCTTCCGTGGGTATTTCGTGATTCGGCTCAAACGCAACGAAGTTCAAAAACAGATCTGGCGTATCCAGCCATATTCTAAGACTCGCGAGCCGGTAATTTGTTTCTGACCTGACCCTGACGGATCAGGATGACACGGTCCATGGAATGAGCCGGTCCGGTCGCAGGGGCACGTCGACAGGGACATACCGCCACCCACAGACGCTCCTGCAGAATCGCGTCTGTCTCCACGTATGACCCCGTATGCTGCAGATGTGTGGGTCAACAGCGTTGTACGACTCCTGCGTCAGAGCTCCAACAGGACTGGCCCCTGGCGTCAATCTCGGCGGAAAAACCGGCTAACGGTACGGCCCGCACAATCGATGCTCGCGCTCCCATCTCCCTTAGCCCTTGCGCGGGAATCCCGAACAAAATACTTGACATATCGAAAGAATCCTGTTATCTAAACGTTTCGGCGCACATCCGTCAATGAAATCTGATATGTTGTAACCGACAGGTCGGATCACAACAAATAAGGAGATCGGTCGATGGAGGTTAACACCGAACGGGACAACGGAACCTTAATCGCGAAAGCTGAGGGTCGCGTCGACGGGTCCAATGCCCGTGAGTTCGAGGAAGCGCTCGATTCCGCAATCACCCAGCACGAAGACGGTCAAGCGGTGATCGTGGATTTCGAAGGCCTTTCCTACATAAGCAGTGCGGGCCTTCGGGTCATCCTGCTGACCGCCAGGACGCTTCGAAAGCAGGACAAGGAATTCGTCGTCTGCTCGCTCTCTGATCCAATCAGGGAGGTCTTCGAGATCAGCGGATTCGATAAGATTATTCCGGTTTACGCCTCCAGATCCGAAGCGCTGGCAGCAGTTGGAGGATAGATACGGGTTGGTCCGGGACCGCTTCACGAGAGCAGGCGATGTTGGCTGAAGCGGCACCACGGGTGGAGATGACAACGTAACCATACCGGGTTCTCTGGAAGGCTTTCAGGGCATCGGCATTATTGACGGCCAGAGATCGGTTGTGTTCCGGTATCAGTCGGTCCCCCCGAATCTCCCGAGAAACTGAAAGGCCGACCATGATCGAAGACCTGCTGCCGATCGGGTTGCTCATTGTCGTAGCCAAACTCCTAGAGTGCCTCCTCGACCGGATTGGCCTGAGTTCGATTGTCGCCTACACGGCGGCCGGGATTCTCCTCGGCCCCGTCGCGGGAATCGTTGAGCCCACGAGCAAACTTCAGGTCTTCCTGGGCATCGGCGTCTTCATCCTCTTCTTCCTGGTCGGCCTCGACGAGATAGACATCCCCGGCTTTGTAGCAACCATCCGGGGGCGTTTTTTTTATGCCGCTATCCTGTCAGTCGTGATCTCGATGGTTGCCGCCATGGTGGTCACATCCGACCTCTTTGGCGTGAAATTCGCCCTCAAACTCCCCTTCAGGGATGCGCTGGCGCTCGCCGGCATCCTGTCCATGTCGAGCCTGGGGCTTGTAGCGAAGGTGCTCGCAGACAAGGGATACCTTAAAGAACCCCTCGGTCTGGAGATATTCACCACCGTTATCATTGCCGAGATGATCACACTGCTGGTTGTGGGATTCAGCATCGGCGAACACACCATTGCCGCGCCCGACCATCTCTGGGGGGCCTTCGGCGTGGTCATTCTGATTGCGGAGGTCGCGGCGTTCGCAGTGGTCGCGTGGATTCTTTCCGCCAGGGTCATGCCTCCGACAATTCTCTTTCTGAAACGCATCTTCAACGTCCCCGAGCTATCGTTCGGACTGCTGATCGGCGGCCTTTTTCTGGTGGTCGTCGGGGCCGAAGAAATGGGCCTTCACGGGTCCCTCGGAGCTCTCCTCTTCGGCGCGGCCCTTTCGGGCCTGCCGCGTCAGGTGCACAACGACGTTATGCCCGGCATTCGAAGCGCGGCGGAGGGTCTGTTCGTCCCGCTCTTCTTTGCCTCCGCAGGCTTGCGACTTGACTTTTCCTTTCTGTCGCTTCCACTTGCAACCATTATCGCGGTGCTGACCATTCCTTCGGCGGGCAAGTTTGCGGGCGCCCTCATCGGCGCCTACCTGGCGCGACTCGACAAACCCTACGCGCAGGCGGCCGGACTGATGGCCAAAGGGGTCGCCGAAATCGCGCTCTTGCTGGTCCTGCTGGAAAACGGCGTGATCGGACAGGACGTTTTCTCGCTGATCGTACTCGCCATGTTCGGCTATATCGTGCTGATGCCGCAAGCCATTTCCACCGCCGTCAACAGAGCCCGCCTGACCCACCGCCCGACGATGCCAAGCGTTGTACCTGTGTCATTCGCGCGCCGCGCCCTCGACGACATTACGGCCGGCCACGTGCTGGACCCCTCGCGTACGTATCCGGAAGCGTCACTTTCGATCAGGAGCTTTGCCGATGAATGGATCGTGCCGGATCAGCAGGACTACGTCGTGGTCGACGAAGGCGCAGTAGCAGGAGTCGTGTCGCCGGCGCGGCTGACGTCCGTCCCGATGGGATCCTGGGGGCAAACGCCTCTCCGGGATGTGTTGCGACCTGAGCCGCCGCATGCCGAACCGGACGAGCCCATCGTAGACGTTCTTCAGCAGATGTCGCGGCATTCGCTGTCGGTCATTCCGGTACTGGAAAAGGACTCTGAAGAGTTCCTGGGTACCATAACCAGCCACGACGTCGTCGACCTCGTCCTTCTGATGGATGAGATCGCCGACGAGTTGAAGGTGATAGAAAAGGAAGAGCCGAATTGACACCGTTAATTGATACGTCGACCAGCGCCGGAGTAAGTCACGGTTCCTGCGGGTTTCTGCTTCCGTCCCACGAATTCAGTTTTTCGAGTCAGGGATTCCCGGCAGGCCGCAGGCGCAGTTTTCTGCCGGACGCCCGAACGGCGCAGCGTCGGGAGTAAAAAGATAGTCAAACCATCCTATCCTGGGGTATAACGAAATGTCTGCGCTCCCGTACAAAATCCTTGTAGTGGACGACGAGCCCGACCTGGAACCGCTCATGATGCAGCGTATGCGACGTCCGATTCGGAGGGGCCGCTACACCTTCGTGTTTGCGCGGAACGGCATAGAAGCACTCGAACGGTTGAACAAGGATGACACCATCGATATGGTGCTGTCCGACATCAATATGCCCCAGATGGACGGTCTTACCCTCCTGGAGCAGATACCCAAGGTGGACCCGAACATCCGTTCCGTGATCATATCGGCGTACGGGGACATGAAAAACATCCGTATTGCCATGAATCGCGGTGCGTTCGACTTCGTTACCAAGCCCATTGACTTCTCCGACCTTCAGGTGACCATCGATCGAACCATGCGCCATCTGATCGAATGGCGTGAAGCGCTGGAATCGCGGGACAAGCTGATCGCGCTGCAGAACGAACTGGACGTGGCCAGCAAGATGCAGCAGTCGATTCTGCCCACGAGGTTCCCCGAGAATCCGTCTTATCAGGCATACGGAAGTATGGAACCCGCCCGAAACGTCGGCGGCGACTTCTTCGACATCATCCGGCTCGACGGCGGACGCATAGGCATCGCTATCGCCGACGTATCCGACAAGGGCGTACCAGCGGCCCTGTTCATGATGTCCAGCAGGACCGTGCTGCGGGGTGCGGCAATTGGAACAACGAGCCCCGGCGAGGTGCTGTTCGAAATGAACAATGCGCTTTACGAAAACAACGAAGCCGCGATGTTCGTGACGGTGTTCTATGCAGTATTCGACCCCGCCAGCCGTCAGTTCGTCTACGCCAATGGCGGACACAATACGCCGCTGATCGTAAACGCGGACGGGAAGGCCAGCGCGCTGCCGCTGACCGGCGGCGTCGCCCTAGCGATGTTGCCGGACATCGAATACGGTTATAACTCGGTCACGCTCGCACCGGGTGATACGGTTGTTCTTTACACGGACGGTGTTACCGAAGCGATAGACGACGTTGAAGAAGAGTTCGGAATGGAACGCCTTCAGAATGTCTTCACGGACAAACCCCCGCATGACGCCCGCGACGCCAACGACGCGATTTTCAGCGCCGTAAGAGGTTTCGTAGGTGAAACCCCCCAATTCGACGACATCACCTGCGTTACGTTTCGATACAAAGGGCCGGAAACGTGAGCGCCACACAATCCTTTCGCATAGAAGCCGATCTCGATGAACTGAGACGCGTCGCCGCAGCAGCCGAAGAACTGGGGCTGCAGGAAAACTGGTCGCCCGCGCTGATTCATCAGATCGACCTTGCTATAGAAGAACTCGGCAATAACGTCGTCCGGCATGGTTTCGAAGGCGGTCCCGGAGAACTCGAAATCACATTGACCTCTGACGACGCATCGATCACGCTCGAGATCGTCGACGACGGCCGTCCGTTCAATCCCCTGGAGGACGCGCCCATACCCGACGTGGAAGCGGCGCTCGAAGACCGGCCCATCGGGGGGCTCGGCATTCACCTGGTCCAGACCATGATGGACGAGATGCACTACAGGCGGGAAAACGAGCGGAACCACCTGACGCTGGTGAAGCGGAGGACGGAATGAGATCCAGGTTTCGTCTGGGGGTGTCGCTGCTCATCGTCTGGGCGGCGCTTTCGAGCAGTCCGGAAGGCAACGAGGTCGAGAACGGTGTCACGGACGAGCGTATTCTCTTCGGCCAGTCGGCCGCCTTCAGTGGCCCCGCCGCGCAGCTCGGAACCGACATGAAACGCGGAATCGAAGCCGCGTTTCACGAGATCAATCGACGCGGGGGCGTCCACGGCCGTCGGTTGGAACTCGTTTCCCGAGATGACGCGTACGAACCGGAGGCCGCCATCGCGAACACCCTCTACCTCATCAATGAGGCCAGGGTGTTCGCACTCATCGGCGCCGTAGGCACACCCACGTCGCGTTCAGCCACCCCGGTCGCCGCGGAAGCCGATATTCCGTATATCGCACCATTCACGGGCGCGGCGTTCCTTCGGGACCCGAACTGGAAAATCGTGATTAATCTGAGGGCGTCGTACAACCAGGAAACGGAGGAAATGGTCGCGCGCCTGACCGGCGACCTCGGCATCAAACGAATTGCCGTCATGTATCAGGACGACTCTTTCGGCAGGGCCGGCTATCACGGTGCACGACGTGCGCTCGAACGGCGAGGAATGGAGGCCGTGGCCGTCGGGCTGTATCCGCGCAATACAACGGCAGTGAAGACAGCACTGCTCGACCTGCGAATGGCCGACCCCGAAGCGGTGATCCTGGTGGGCGCTTACGAGCCGGTCGCGACATTCATCGCATGGGCGCGGCATATCGGGATGGACCCCGTTTTCATCACGATCTCCTTCGTAGGCAGCAACGCTTTGGCAAAACAGCTTGGTCCGGCAGGCGCCGGCGTCTACGTCACACAGGTCGTACCCTTTCCAACCGACGACTACTTCCCTGTCGCGTCAGCCTACCGCCGGGCTCTGTCTGTCTTCGCTCCCGATGCTGTACCGGGGTTCGTTTCCTTCGAAGGTTACCTGGCCGGCCGCCTCGCCATCGCCGCCCTCCAACGCTGCGGCGCGGAGGTCAAACGGGCATCCTTTCTCAACAGCCTCCGCAGCACAAAGGTCGTCGATATCGACGGATTCGAACTGCAATACGGCAGCAAGGACAATCAGGGGTCGGACGCCGTATTTCTGACCATGATCGGTCGCGACGGCCGGTATTATCCGATTGATACCCTCGAGGAAGCGGAGCCGTGATCGACACACTGAAACAATTGCTCAAGGGCCGCTTCCGCATCGCCACGCAGCTCTATCTGGGAATTGGAGGCGCGGTCGCCATCACCATGGTCGCCAGCCTGGTCGGGTGGCTCTCTTTCGATCTCGTGGGCGACATCCAGAACCGCGTCAACGAGGGCAGCGTCCCGGAAATGGCGGCTGCCTTCGGGGTCGCTCAGCAGAGCGGCACGCTGGTCGCCGCGGCGCCGCGGCTGACCTCAGCAGCAACGGTGGCTGACTTCGCCCGCGTCAAGGCGGATATCGCTGAAGAGCGCAGGGCCTTCGAATCACAGTTGGCGGCCCTGATGCAAAGGGACACCAGGAAGGAAGACGAGGAGCGTTTCGGCAGAATACACGAATTTGCCGCCGCACTCACGTCGAACATCGAAGCGATCGAGCGTGAGGTCGCCGAGTTGTTCGAGGTAAACGCACGCAGCGAAACGCTTCGCATGGAACTGTCCGAGCTGCGTGCCAGATTGTTCGGCATGCTGATTCCCGCCATCGACGATCAACTCTTCTACGCGATGACAGGCTATCGTACGATAGGCCAGCCGCCCGCACCCCGCGAGCGGCATTTTTCAAATGAGGAGTTCGATCGGTACCGCCACCTGGCCGACCTGAAAGCCGATGCCACCATCGCGACGCAACTCCTGTCGAGTTCATTCAACCTTTCCGACGCACTCCTGCTCGAGCCGCTGCGGGAGCGCTTTGAGGCCGCGGCAGGCCGCATTGAACGGAGTCTGTCGGCACTCGGGACGTCGCCCTGGCGCGATCAGATCGCCCCGCACCTGAATCGGCTCTTCGAGCTGGGCCTGGGAGAGCAGGGCGGGTTCGTTCTGATCGTTCGTGAGTTCGAACTCACCGACCGGCAGCGTGACCTTCTCCAGGACAACCTGCGACTTGAAATCAAACTCGGCGCGGAAGTAGAGGGTCTCGTCGGCGCCGCCCGTGAACGCACGCGGGAGGCCACTCTGGCATCCACTCAGGCGATCGGGACCGGCCGCAGCGTTCTGCTGGGACTGAACGTGGTCAGCATCAGCGGAGCCGTACTCATCGCGTGGCTGTTTGTGGGCCGGGTGTTGCTTCGCCGGCTCGAACGCCTGTCGAACAGGATGCGCGCCATGGCCGATGGGGACCTGGAAGCCAAGGTTGATATCAGCGGGCACGATGAAGTCGCCGATATGGCGGCGGCGCTGGAAGTATTCCGCAGGCATGCCCTCGAAGTCCAGCGCCTTAACCTCGTTGAAAAGCTTGCCGAGGAGTTGCGGGAGAAAAACGAGCAACTGGAGGCCGTGCTCGAGGACCTCCGACGTGCGCAGGACCAGATCGTGATGCGCGAAAAGCTGGCGGCGCTCGGCGAACTCACCGCAGGGGTCGCCCACGAAATCAAAAACCCGCTGAATTTTGTCAAGAATTTCTCCGAGGTCTCCCAGGAGCTTCTGGAGGAACTTGGTGAAGAACTCCAGGACACGCTCAGCGAAGAAGGCGGAGAACTTGACGAAGAAGGGCGCGAGCTCGTCCAGGAAATCTGCCAGGACCTCAACGACAACCTCGCACGCATCCGGGAACACGGCGAGCGCGCCAACCGAATTGTCCAGGATATGCTGTCCATGGGCCGGGGTTCGGCCCAGCGACAGGCCACAAACATCAACAATCTGCTCGACGAACACGCCAGGCTCGCGTACCACAGCGCAAGGGCGAGCGACACGGAATTCCAACTCGATATCCAGCAGAGTCTGGATCCGACAGTGGGCGAAGTCGAGGTGGTACCTCAAGACCTGGGCCGCGTGTTTCTGAACATGGTCAGCAATGCCTGCCACGCGACCGACGAAAAACGACGCGAGAATGTACAATCGGGCAACGACGAGGCGTATATGCCCACACTTTGGCTTACGACCCGCCGCGGCCCGGAACAGCTTGAAGTCAGCATCAAGGACAACGGTAAAGGGATTCCGCCCGACGTCGTGGACAAGATTTTCAATCCCTTTTTCACGACCAAGCCTACCGACCAGGGCACGGGGCTGGGTCTCGCGCTTTCGAACGATATCGTGCGCGAGCACGGTGGAAGTATTCGGGTGGAGACCGAACCCGGGGAATTTACCGAAATGGTTGTTGAAATACCCCTTGAAGCTCCCCCATTGGTGCCGGAGCCGATGACCGATGAGGAAGCGACCTGAATTCGTAGCGGTGACGAACGACCCTTTCTTTCGCTTCTGTACATTGCTTCAGGGTGGAGACGAGGCCAGGTCGAAATGACGATCAGTTTTCGCAATGCATTCCTTCTGGTGTCCGTGGCAGGTATGATCTGTGGCTGCGGCACGGATCGCACGGTCGCGCCCTCGATGTCAGACAGGGTGGCAACGGCTGAACAGCCGCTGGGAAAACTCGCGGTCGATGACAACGCGGCGACGGCTGTTGTGGTGGCAACTGTGATCGGAGACGGCGAGCCGTTGGGCGGCGTCGCCGTCGCGTTCGCTCGTTCCATTTCCGGACAGTCGCCGAATTTCGCGTGGACGGACACGACTGATGCGTATGGGCGAGCGCGCGTGGATATCGCCGATGCAGGTGGCTACTATCGAGTACGCGCCACGCGTGCCGGCAATCCATTGGGTTCGTGGTCGAGCATTCCAGTCAACGGGGGACATCGAGTAACGATCGACCTGCCGATCGGGGGAACGGCGAGGGTGATCGACGCGTCCACTCTCGCGTCCGGGGGCCTTCCCGCGGAAATTCGGGTCGGTGTCGTTCTGCCACTTACCGGCGATGGCGGGCCCCTCGGCCAAATCGTAAGAAACGGGATGGAACTCGCGCGAGACGAGGCCAACCGGTATGAATTCGGCTCGGCGACACTTCAATTCATCGTTGAAGACAGTGAGAGTACGCCGGAAGTCGCGGCAGCGGCCTTCGAAAAACTGATTTACGAGGACAATGTCACGGTTATTCTGGGTCCCGGTTACTCTTCCTCAGCTGCCGTGGCATTTCCGATCGCCCAGGAAAACCGTGTGGTGGCCTTCAGCCCGACCGCTGCAGCCGCCGGATTGGGCGCGATCGGCGACTTCGTGTTCAGGGTCCCGGCCCCGGTAAGCCGGATCGCGCAAAGCACACTCGAGGTTGTAACATCGGAACTGCAGTTGAACCGGATTGCCGTCATATACGATAGCACGGACGTATTTTCTGCGAGCGGTTACGTGGAAACAGTGAAGGCACTTGCTGAACTGGGCGTCGAGATGCTTGGGGCCGAGGCATTCGCAACCGGCCAGACCGATTTTACCGCCGCACTGACGCGAATTGACAATCTGAAACCCGATGTCATTCTTGTCTGGACCCGACCGTTGGAGAGGGTCGCGATTCCCGTACAGGGCCGCCAGCTGGGAATTCCTTACGGGATACCTTTTCTTGTTTTCGGCTTTGCATCAAGCCAGATCGAACAGGCAGGCCCTGCTGCGGAGGGTTTGATTACGGGGACGTTCTGGTCTCATTCAATCGAGACGCCTGAAAATCGGGCGTTTATCGAGAATTACCGCGTCAGATTCGGTGGCGAACCCGATCTTTTTGCCGCGGAAGGATATGTTTGTGTGCAGATCCTCGCGGCTGCGCTTAAAGGGGCGGGCTCAACGCGGTCGGAGCCGGTCAGGGATGCGCTGGCGACCATCGAATTGCCCACCGTTGTCGGGCAATTCGCCTTCGATGCGAATGGCGACCCGACGTATCCGGCCGTCCTGCAGGTGGTCAGGAACGGCAGATTCGAAACGCTGGGGAATTGATCGCCGGCCAGGGCATCGCCGAGATGCCCGCATCTGTTTTCGGTACCGGATTCACAGGCCCGGCTCGTCCGTAGATCAAGACACTGGATATGGAATTCGAAACCTACCCTCTCGATCCGACTTACTATGACGAGATGTTCCTTCCTGACGGGACACCAAGAGAGCATCTCCGCCCGCTATTCGAAGCGCTGGGCGAACTCTCAAGCGACGAGCTTTCGAGCATCCAGGAACGCGTGACACGTTCGTTTTCGAATGAGGGCATCACCTTTACCGTTTACGGCGATGAGGAGGCCACGGAACGCATTATACCCGTCGACTGCCTGCCTAGAGTTTTATCCGGCGCGGAGTGGAATCAGCTCGTCAGGGGCCTTACGCAACGGCTGAGCGCCCTCAACCGGTTTCTCCAGGATATCTACAACGAGGAACGCATTATTGCGGACGGCGTGATCCCGGCGGACATGGTGAAAACCTGTCCTCAGTACCGGGTGGAAATGCGCGGCGCCTCCCCGCCGCATGGCGCCTGGGTATCCATCTGCGGGACGGATCTCGTCCGAACCAACGACGGGTTTCTCGTTCTTGAAGACAACCTGCGCGTACCCTCGGGTGTATCGTATATGGTGGCGAACCGCAAGGCGGTGAAGGCAGGTCTGCGGCGCCTCTACAGGCGCTCGCGGGTACAGGAAGTGGAACACTACGGAAGGATGTTGCGCCAGACCCTGGTAGAACTTGCCCCCGGCGGCCGGTCCGACCCTTGCATCGTACTCCTGACACCCGGCGTGTACAATTCGGCGTTCTACGAGCACATGTTTCTGGCTCGCGAGATTGGCGCCGCGCTTGTGGAGGGCCGGGACCTCCTCGTGAACGAGGGGACTGTATACATGCGCACGACCACCGGCCTCCGGCGGGTCGACATTATTTACAGGCGCGTCGACGACGACTTTATCGACCCCCTCGTCTTTCGCGCGGATTCCCTGCTCGGCGTGCCGGGTCTGATGCACGCCTACAAACTTGGCAACGTGACCCTGGTGAACGCGCCCGGTACGGGCGTGGCTGACGACAAGAGCGTCTATGCCTACGTTCCCGATATCATTCGGTACTACCTTGGCGAAGAGCCCGTTCTTGCCAGCGTCGAGACCTACCTTTGCCGCAGACCGGAACACCTCGAGTACACACTCGACAATCTCGAGAACCTGATTGTAAAGCGCGTTGGAGAGTCCGGCGGTTACGGCATGCTGGTTGGTCCCCACGCCACGCCGGACGAACGGGAAGAATACGCCAGACAGTTGCGCGCCAACCCGGCTGACTACATTTCGCAGCCGGTCCTGCCGCTGTCCCGCGCGCCGTGTCTTATCGACGACAAGTTCGAGCCGCGGCACGTCGACCTGCGCCCATTCGTGCTGCACGGGCGGAAGACTCGGATGGTGCCGGGGGCGTTTTGTCGTGTTGCATTGCGCCGAGGCAGCATCGTCGTCAACTCGAGTCAGGGCGGCGGCGGCAAAGACCTCTGGGTCCTGGAAAACTGAGTACTCGCGTTCACTACACCTGTCAGGCAAAGAACGCATCTCACCGTTGGAGAAATACCACGAAAGGAGAGGGTATGAAAGGTTCCACGAAATTGCCGTTTTACAAGCGCGCCGGCGGTTCTCGCTTAAGGATCGCTTTGCTCTTGCTTGGATGTCTGCTTTGCGGGACCACGGCCGCGTACGCGGCGGTTGACCAGGAGACGATGTTCGTCTTCAATACGTTCGCGTTTCTGATCTGGGGCGCGCTGATCATGTGGATGTGCGCCGGATTCACAATGCTCGAGTCCGGTTCAGTGCGCACCAAGAACGCCTCGATGATCTGCATGAAGAACATCGGCCTGTACTCGATAGCCGGCCTCGCCTATTACTTCATCGGCTACAATCTGATGTACACGGAGGTTGGGAAGTTCATCGGCTCCTTTAAACTTCTCTACGGGCCGTCCGCCGCAGATATCGCCCTGGTAGGCGGGCAGGAGGCGGCAAAGGCCAAGGTCATTGCGAATAAGTACTCCACTATGTCGGACTGGTTCTTCCAGATGGTCTTCGTGGCGACGGCCGCCTCGATCGTGTCCGGCGCATTGGCGGAGCGGGTCAAGATGCTGTCCTTCTTTCTGTTCACGTTGCTTCTGACGGCCGTCATCTATCCTGTGGTCGGCGCCTGGACCTGGGGCGGCGGATGGTTGAGTGCAATGGGATTCAAGGACTTCGCGGGTTCGACCATTGTCCACAGCACCGGCGGCTGGGCCGCGCTTGCCGGGGTCCTGGTCGTCGGACCGCGGTTGGGTAAGTATCGGAAAGACGGCAGCGTGAAGAATACGCCGCCATCAAACATCGTGGCGGTGACACTGGGCGTGTTCATACTGTGGTTCGGCTGGCTCGGATTCAACGGCGGGTCACAGCTTGCGCTGGGGAGCGCCGCCGACGCGGTGGCCATGAGCCATGTGCTGGTCAACACCAATCTTGCGGCGGCGGCCGGTGTGGTGATGGCTCTCATAATCTCCAAGCCGATTCTGGGAAGAATGGACCTGTTCGCCAGCTTGAACGGCGCTATTGCCGGGCTGGTGTCGATCACGGCCGGCCCCGACATCGTCCAGCACTATTGGGCCGTCGTCATCGGCGCCGTGGGCGCTCTCCTCTGCACCGCCGGAATCCGGCTGCTGGAGAAGCTGAAGATCGACGACGTCGTCGGCGCGGTACCCGCGCACCTCTTCGCCGGTGTCTGGGGAACGCTGGCGGTCTGCATTGCCGCCGGCGGCAATTTCGGCGTTCAGCTCCTGGGTTGCGTCGCGGTTGGCGTGTTTGTATTCTCAGTTTCGTGGGTGGTCTGGCGTGCGTTGGCTGCCACAATCCAGGTCCGCGTATCCGATAAAGTCGAACGGTTGGGACAGGACGTGGGCGAGTTGGGGATCGAGGCCTATCCCGAGTTTGTGCTCAACCCGGAAGAAGCAGATGAGGATTGATGACGACCCCCGGTAATCCCAGACTGCTTGCGCGCAGCGCCCAGGGACTTTACTGGATGGGCCGCTATCTGGAACGTGCGGAGCATCTCTGTCGAGTGTTACGATTCCAGGTGGAAGCGCTGGTGGACCGGCCGATCCGTGAGATCTATTTCGGATGGAGTCGAATCTACATGAGCCTGAACCGTCGTCCTCCCGGTGGCAGTATTACGATGGTCGGGAACGACGACTTCACGCTGGCCGACTCCTACACGCTGGCCGACGATCTCACGTTCGAACGCTCGAATCCCGATTCAGTCTGGAATTGTTTCTCCCTCGGCCGTGAAAATGCCCGGCAGATGCGCCATTGCATCAGCGGGGAAATGTGGACCTGTCTCAACCTCGCATATCTGCGGCTCCGGAACCTGAGCATTCGAGACATCTGGAAGCCAACACCGGAGAGCTTTTTTGCTGCAACGGCAGGCGACATCAACACCTTTGCCGGAGTGGCGGAAGCAACGATGTACCGCGACGAAGGGTGGCACTTTCTGCGACTCGGGAGGCATATCGAACGCGCCCAATGTTCGGCCTCGCTGTTTCTTTCCCAGCTCTCCATGGACAAAATAATGGACGAGGCCTCCGACGCGGACTGGACGAATCTCCTGTACGTTTGCCAGGCCTATGACGCTTACAGCCGGAATTACAGCGTCGACGTCCAGTCGCGTCGCGTCCTCGACCTTCTCGTCACCGACCCGCTGCTACACGGCTCTCTGTGCTACTCGCTCGACGCGGTGGCTTCGGAACTCGGTGCCATCGGTGCCGGGTCCGACGAACACTCCAGTGCAGTCGCCCTGCGCATGGCCAGACGCATGTGCGCACTGATCCATTACGATTGGCCCGATCGCGAAGACCGCGAGGTCCTTATTGGAGACCTCATGAGGTACTGCCGGGAACTCCACGATCATATTGCCGCTGCATATATAGAATACCGCGCCGTTTATTGACTCGCGGATATACAGGTACCTTGGCCGGAACGACACAATACGAAATCAGGCACGTCTCACGCTATGAGTACACGTTCCCCGCGCGTGAGTGCGTCATGCTGCTCTGCCTGAAGCCGCTTGTGAACGCGTGTCAGCAACTCGTTCGTTTCGAAATCGAAACCCGGCCACCAGGCTCACTGAGCGCCGAGACAGATCCATTTGGCAACACGCGGCACGTCCTCTGCGTCCACCCCGAGCACAGATCGCTGGAGATTACGGCTCGATCCACGGTGATCCCGGCTCCGTTCAAGTTGCTGCCGTCCGGTCTCGGCGCCGGTGCGTGGAAGGAGATCAACGCCTGGTGGGACGCATGTCTGCATTGGGACTATGCCCATCCCAGTGCGATGGCGTATCCGTCCCCGGCGCTCGCCGATTTCACCAGGCAAAACGGCATTGCACGCGGGAAAGACCCGCTCAGGGATCTGATCCGGCTATCGGATACGCTGCACAGCGTGTTTCAATATACTCCGGGAAGCACGTCGGCCGCGTCTCCAATTGAGGAAATCCTGACCTCGGGCCGCGGGGTCTGCCAGGACTACGCCCACGTCATGATCGCGGTCGCCCGTTCCTGGTGCGTCCCCGCCCGCTACGTCTCGGGCTATCTCTACGTCCCCGGTTCTCCGGACGGCCAGGCCTGGAGCAATGCAACCCACGCCTGGGTGGAATGCCTCCTGCCGAAACTGGGATGGGTGGGCTTTGATCCAACCAACCGGAGCCTTGCCGGCGAACGTCACGTCCGGATCGCGACAGGACGCGACTATCTGGACATCTCTCCCACCCGCGGCGTCCGACAGGGCGGCGGCGAGACCCGGCTCGAAGTCGATGTCCGGATGCGGCCTCTGACGGAACTGTAATTCTGCCCTTGACAGATCTTTTGCACGCCTTTATCTTGTAAGCCGAGATCCGCGTGGGGTGCCATACGGCTGAGATCATACCCTTGGAACCTGATCTGGATTATGCCAGCGTAGGGAAGCGGAACACAGGCCTTGCGAGTTATTAAGGGCCGTTCCTTCCGAGGGGACGGCCCATTGTGTTTTTCACACGACAACTCGCGGTTCCCGGGCGATCTCAAGCGGCGGAGTATTCAGCAAAGGAGACTGAGCGATGGAAAGTTCCCCGGACAACGGCAGCGGATTCGCGAATTCTGAAAAGGTCTACATCAATGGCCGCGGCAGCGTGCGGGTGCCGGCCCGCAGGATTCATCTCGAAAACGGCGAACCACCACTGTACGTCTACGACACCAGCGGCCCCCAGGGTCACAGCGTACGCGAAGGTCTCCCGTCCCTGCGGCGCCCCTGGATCGAAGCGCGAGGAGACGTGCAGGAAGTTGCTCCCTCGCATTCCCCGGAGAATCCGGACGCTCCGGAAGTCCCCCATGGACTGAAACGCGAAACGGTCCTGCGGGGCAAAGACAACGTCACGCAGATGCATTACGCCAGGCGCGGCACGATCACACCCGAAATGGAGTTCATCGCCATTCGCGAGAACGTCGAACCCGAATTCGTACGGTCTGAGGTTGCCCGTGGCAGGGCGATCATTCCTGCGAACATCAACCACCCCGAAAGCGAGCCGATGATTATCGGGCGAAACTTTCTGGTCAAGATCAACGCCAATATCGGCAATTCGGTGGTCACGTCGTCGATTGACGAGGAAGTCGAGAAACTCCACTGGGCGGTAAAGTGGGGCGCCGATACAGCGATGGACCTTTCCACCGGCAGCGATATTCACGAAACCCGGGAATGGATACTCCGAAACTCTCCGGTTCCCATCGGCACTGTCCCCATTTACCAGGCGCTTGAGAAGGTTGGCGGCGTTGCCGAGGACCTGAATTTCGACATCTTTATGGAAACGCTCGTCGAGCAGGCAGAACAGGGTGTGGACTACTTCACCATCCACGCCGGCGTGCTCCTGCGTTACATCCCACTCACCGCACAACGTGTTACGGGCATCGTTTCGCGCGGCGGATCCATAATGGCAAAGTGGTGTCTTGCGCATCACGAAGAAAACTTCCTGTACACGCACTTCCGGGAAATCTGCGAACTCATGAAGCGCTACGACATCTCGTTCTCCCTGGGAGACGGTCTCCGACCGGGCGCCATCGCCGACGCGAACGACGCACCCCAGTTTGCCGAACTGGAAACCCAGGGGGAACTCACCGGAATCGCATGGGAGTACGACGTCCAGGTCATGAACGAAGGCCCCGGGCACATCCCGATGCATCTCATTAAAGAGAACGTGGACAAACAGATGGACCTCTGCAACGAAGCCCCGTTCTATACGCTGGGACCGCTCACCACGGACATCGCACCGGGTTACGACCACATCACGTCCGCCATCGGCGCGGCCATGATCGGCTGGTACGGGACCGCAATGCTCTGTTATGTCACGCCCAAGGAACACCTGGGCCTTCCCAACCGGCAAGACGTCAAAGACGGCGTCATCGCATACAAGATCGCGGCCCACGCCGCCGACCTCGCCAAGGGCCACCCGGGCGCGCAGGCCTGGGACGACGCCATATCCAAGGCCCGTTTCGAATTCAGGTGGGAAGATCAGTTCAACCTTTCGCTGGACCCGGATACGGCCCGCAAATTCCACGACGAGACCCTGCCGGCCGCCGGGGCCAAATTGGCTCACTTCTGCAGCATGTGCGGTCCGCAGTTCTGCAGCATGAAGATCACCCAGGACGTGCGGGAATACGCCGAACGGAAGGGTCTGGAGGTGGACGAAGCCCTGGATGCCGGTATGGAGGAAAAAGCGGAGGAGTTCAGACAGAAAGGTAGGGAAATCTACCATAAGGCCTGAATTCGCCGGCGATAAATTCCCGGATCGTCGCTCGAGGCGGCAACGCGCCCGGTTCCCTTCAATCCCGACGATGGGTCCCGTTCGGCCGCGTCATTCGCTATTTCAAAGCGGACAGCCGGCTCAGACAGATCAGCTGCGTGCTTCAACTGGCGACACTCGTCGCTGTCCGCCTTCCCTTGTTTCTGCCGGCTGGATTTCCGGCGCGTCTTCGCCGGCCTCAATCATCCGCCGGACCAGACGCTGTCTCATGATCCGCGCCACTTCCTGATGGGAAGTCGTCCCGATCAGATTGCATAACTCGTACGGATCCGCATCCAGATCGTACAGGTATTGTTCGACGTAGCGGTCCGATCCAGCCTGCTGTGCGCCTTGTCGTTCAGGCGCATCCACGCCGTACTTCCACCGATGGGTGCGCACGGCCCTCCCCACCTGAGCCTCACTGATCTGCACAAACGTTTCCTCCGGCCAACCCTCGCTGTTCCCGACCGTCAGCGGCAGGATCGACCGGCCCTGCATTTCAGGCGGTATCGAAATCCCGGCCGCATCCAGAAGCGTGGGCGTCAGATCCACCGTGCTGACCAGTTCCTCAATGCGCCCCCCGCCGTTGAATCCCGGTCCCTGAAGCGCTGTTGGCACTCGAATCGAACTCTCGTGGCAGGACCGCTTGTACTCGGCATTGCGGGTCTTGAAGTGGCAACCGTGGTCCGACGTGAACAAAACAACGGTCCGTTCCGCAAGACCCGTACTCTTCAGCGCGTCCAACATCCTCCCCAGCGCCTCGTCCAACCGCTTCACCATCCCGTAGTAACCGCCGAGATGACGATGTGCGGATCCGCCGAGCGATGCCAGGTCAGGCGGCATCCACCGGCCGTCGTATCGCTCTCGGTATCCGTCCGGCGCCGGATAATCGTCGATATGGTTCTGGTGGTGGGGTTCGATATAGGAGACAAACAGAAAGAACGGACGTTCCCGGTTCGAGTGAATGTACCTGATCGCCGCGTCCGTGACGGCGTCGACCCGATATCCCGGAAGATCCACCGGATCACCCTCGTTGTCGTACAGGACCGTTCGATAGGCCTCCGACGTGAATTCGAGCACGTTTGATGCCAGCCAATATTCATAGCCTCCGCGACCCTCCGGCGGCACCGGGCCCTTCGAATCCCTTCCGTACAAATGCCACTTGCCTATATACGCCGTGCGATAACCGGCGTCATTGAAATGGTGTGCCAGGGTCCGGCTGTCCGGCGGTAGAGGGATTCCATTGCGAAAGCAACCCGTTACCGTAGCGTACAACCCCGTCTGCAGACAGGAACGGGCGGGTCCGCAAACGGGCTGGCAGGTGAAGGAATTCGAGACATGGGTGCCCCGCTGCGCCATCCGATCGAAATTGGGCGTCAGGTCCAGCGGGTTCCCGTGAACGCCGGTCGTATCCCACCGTTGTTGATCGGTATAGAAAACGACGACATTCGGCTTCTCAGTCAGATTATCGACCATTGCGACCTCCGGCTGAATTGTCTTCCGTCACAGTACGGGCGTTACGCCATCGCCTCCCGCACCGCGGGCGCTGATCTTTATCCCGGTCCCGCACCGACCCGCGACTCCCGATGTGGCACCGGACTGAACCGTTCAGTTCGAACGAACTGTCTGAATGCTCCCGATCGTCTATTCCTTTTAGAAGCTGTCTCAACATTCCCAGCGGTCTTCGCGCGGCTGCAAAAGGGCGTGACAGATTGCGTCCACGGGGATATCTTATGTCTTCGTCAGTGGCAAGACAGGACCCCTATCCCAGTTTGCCCAGGAAACCTCTGATGAAGAATCAGTCGATGCGAGATCTGCTCGAAAAGGCCGACCGGTACCTTGCAGGCGGCTGTCTGGGCAGCTTTCGGATGCCGGACGAAGTCGCAACCGTGATGGCGCGCGGGAGCGGCTGCCGGATCTGCGACACCGACGGCAGGGAATATATAGACTACATCCTCGGCTCCGGACCGCTTATTCTGGGCCACGCTCATCCCGCTGTCGTCGAGGCTGTCCAGCGCCAGGTTGCACTGGGTTCGACTTTCTATGCACTCAATGAACCTGTCATCCACCTGGCCGAGCGCATCGTCGAAGCCTCGCCCTGCGGGGAGTCCATCCGCTTTACGTCATCGGGCACCGAGGGTACATTCTCGGCCCTGCGAATGGCGCGGGCATTCACCGGTCGGGAAAAGATCCTCAAATTCGAGGGCGGCTGGCACGGCGCACACGACTACGCCCAGCAAAGCACAACGCCGCCAAAACCCACTGACGGACCCGTGGCCGTCCCCGATTCCCAGGGCATACCCAAAGCGGTAAGCCAATCGGTTCTGGTCGCCCCGTTCAACAATGCCGACGTAGCCGTAGAACTCATCGCTTCGTATTCGAATGACCTGGCTGCGGTTATCGTCGAGCCCTTTCAGCGCGCCCTTCGGCCGGAACCGGGATTCCTTGAAGCCATTCGCCAGGCGTCAAGCGACTATGGCGTCATCCTCATCTACGACGAAGTCGTTACCGGCTTCCGCATCGCCTGGGGCGGCGCACAGGAGCGCTACGGCGTCGTGCCCGACGTCGCCGTCTACGGAAAGACGATCAGCGGGGGGTATCCCATGGCCGCCGTCTGCGGGCGTGCGGATGTTCTCGCGTGCGCCGACCCCCGTCGTAAGGGAAAGGCGCCGTATACCTTTGTCAGCGGCACTACAAATGGCAATCCCGTCAGCGCCGCCGCCGGACTGGCAACACTGGACGTACTGGAAACCGAGGGTGTATATACAAGGCTCTACGACATCCCCGCCCGCCTCCGACGCGGCCTGGAAGCGCTTGGCGCAAAGATAGGACTCCCGCTTCAGGTCCTGGGCGAAGGACCGGTGTTGCAACCCTATTTCGCGGACGTCGAAATTCGAAACTACGCCGACACGCTCAAGGCCGACGCCGGCGCCGCCAGACAATTCGGCATCGAAATGATCAAGACGGGGCATCTTCTTCAATCCTGCCGGCAAGCTCTATTTCTCGCTGGCGCACACGGAACCCGACGTCGACCGGACGCTGGAAGTCGCCGAAGTGGCCCTCCAGAGGGTTCGCGTCAATTTATAGACCTGGCGGGAGCAAGGCCGTGTCGCGCCTGTCGGCGTTTCACTGATGGATTCTCCCAGCAACTCACGTCCACCTTCAATCAACATTCCAATATATGGACCTTTTCCTGGGCAAGTCCACCGTTGTTGGAGCCGGTCTGATGGGCGGTCAGATCGCCCTGGTTCTGGCGCTCGGAAGCAGAGAAACCTGGCTGATCAGCCGGCGGCCGGAAAGCCTGGAAAAGGCACGGAGAAATCTTGAGCGGTACGCCGAGGATCTCGGACGGCACGACCGGCTTGGAGGTGAGTCTCCGGACGCCGTACTCAACCGCATCCACACCACCACGGACCTCGAGGCCGCAGTTTACGAATCTGTCTTTGTCGTGGAATCCATCACGGAAGACCTGGAATCGAAACAAGCGCTCTTCCATCGCCTGGATGCCCTCGCGGCAACGGATGCTCCCCTGGTAAGCAACACGTCCGGGCTGCCCATTTCCAGACTCGCGGAAAGAGCCCGGCACGCCGACCGCATTGCCGGCTCTCACTTTGTCCAGCCTGCCCACATCGTACCCGTCGCCGAGATCGTCCGCGGCCAACAGACCTCGAACGAGACGATGGACCGCATCACCGGAATCTGGCAGAGGCTGGACTATTTCCCACTTCGCGTGAACAAGGACGTACCCGGATTCCTCGTCAACCGTCTTCAGCACGCCCTCATCCGCGAGGCAGTCGACCTGCTGGCGTCAGGCGTCGCCTCGGCCGAGGACATCGACGCCGCCTTCCGTCTGGGGCTCGCGCCCAGATTTACCACCGCGGGACCGTTGGAGCAGCGCGACATCAACGGCCTGTCCATGCACGTCCGCGTTGCCTCACACCTGTGGAAGACCCTGGGCGGGTGGGAGCAGCCGCTCGATTTTCTTCAGAAGCTGGTCGCCACGGGCGCAACGGGCCTGGAGTCGGGAAATGGATATTACAACTGGACGGGCAGCGACCCACATTCTATCCGTAATGAGAAGGACGAGCAACTCCTCCGCCGGACCGCGGAGGTGATGGCGGACTGGGAGGCGGAGCAGGAGACGCGCCGTCAGGGGCCGGGAGCCAGGGCTCCGGTGTAGACCAACGACCGATTATCGTTGATTCCGGAGGAACGATGGGCGACAACAGATACGAAATGTCGGCTGAGGAGCGGTATTTCTTCGACCTGAGCGGATACCTGGTTGTACGCAACGCGCTCACTTGCGACGAGGTCGCGGAATGCAATGCCGCCATCGACCACTTCGCCGAACGCGTCTCCACCCGTTCCGTCGAAACAGGAGGCCTCGCGGGCGGATCATCCGCCTTGAAAGGCGCACAGGGACGAAAGGAACTCACGGGAATGCTGGGCTGGCCCCCGCCTTACAGGGAGCCGTTCCGCCGGCTGCTCGTCCATCCCGTTGTGGTCTCACGCCTGAATGAGATGTCCGGGAAGGGCTTCCGGCTGGACCATGGCCCCCTGTTGATCGGCGCCGAAGCCGGAGCCGAGGGCCACCAGCTGCACGGCGCGGGCGAACCGTTCGGTCCTTCCGTATGGTACCACCAGCAGAACGGAAGGATGTACTGCCGGGGCGTCACGGTTGCCTGGCAACTGGCGAATGTCAACGAAGGCGACGGCGGCTTCTGCATCGTACCAGGGAGCCACAAGACACGCGAACCCACCCCCGCGGGCCTGCGGTCCGTTGAAGATCACATGGACCTTGTTGTGCAGCCTGTGATGAAAGCGGGCGATGTACTGTTTTTTGCCGAATCCGCCACGCACGGTACCCTGCCGTGGAAGGGCGCGCACGAACGCCGTTCCGTACTGTACAAATATGCCTCACGTGCCGCCGCCCGCGCAACGGGACGCCATTTTGCGCCGGAGTCCCGCTGGGGAGACTGGGTCCGGGACCTCAGCCCGGAACAAAGAGCCGTTCTCTACGGGCCGGGCGTCCATACCGGCAATGATTTTCCGCGGCTCGTATCCGACGGCCGTAAGACCTCGATCGCCTGAACGACCACGTAAAACGACACGGATCGCCGTTGGAGAACGCGATGGACGCAAAAGAACGCTACTTCTGGGATCTGACAGGTTATATCGTTGTAAGGAACGTACTGAATCCGGATCAGATCGCCGCTACGAACGAAGCGATCGACCTGCACCGGGACCGGATACGCATAGCCGATGACAATCTGGGAGCGCGCGACTCGCACGCGCTTCGGGGCACGGGCCGGCCCACCATGCACGACCTGCTGCAATTGGAACGCCCCCACTGCGAACCGTTCCGGCGGATGCTGGTCCACCCCGCCGTCGTCCTGCGACTGAACGTGATGTGCGGTACCGGTTTTCGACTGGATCACGGCCCGTTGCTGATATCCGGCGTCAAGGGCACCGAAGGCCTGACCATGCACGGCGCCGGCGAACCGCACAGGCCGCACGTAGCCTACAACCATCAGAACGGTCAGTCCTACTGCGGGGGTGTCACGGTGAGCTGGCAACTCGCCGACGTGAACCCCGGTGACGGCGGATTCGTCTGCGTCCCCGGCAGCCACAAAACGAGATATTCGATGCCATCGGGGGTCCGTACCTGCGACGACGATATGGGAACCGTCGTTCAGCCGGCCATGCGCGCAGGCGACGTCCTCTTTTTCATGGACGGCGCGCAGACCCATGGCACACGTCCCTGGCAGAGCAATCGTCCCCGTCGCTCGGTGTTGTACAAATACGCGTCCAGGTCCTCCGTACGGGGCGGCCCGGCCAAGGAACTCGCGCCCCCTGAAATCTACTGGGGCGAGGACGTCGTGGCGGATATGACTGACGAGCAGCGCGCGGTCATGTTCGGGCCATGCTCCAACCACGGTGGAGATGTTCCGTTTCTTGCCGTGGACGAAAATGGAGACGTCCGCGTCGAACGCTGAAAACGTCCAATGGAAGATGCAGCCGAAACCATTTCAGGGCTGATTCAGAATGCCTATGCTTCGTTTGCACTTCTGGCCGGAATGCAGCTTGACGTCTTCACGCCCCTGTCCGACGGCCCGCTGGATGCACGGCAGGTTGCAGAAAAGATCGGGGTATCGACCGACCTTCTCTCCCCGCTGCTTTACGCGCTGGCGGCAGCCGGCCTGCTGCACGTTGAAGACAATCGCTTTGTCAACGGCGGCGAGGCACAACGATATCTGGTTGCGTCCAGCCCCGAATACGTCGGCAACCTCCACCACCTGCTCTCCGACCTGTGGTCGGCAACCCTCAGGACCGCCGACTCGATCCGGCTCGGCCAGCCCCAGGCTGAACACAGCTTTGCCGGCATGCCCGCTGGTCAGTTGTTCGCCTTCTTTCGTGGACTCCACGACGAGTCGCTGGCAGCCGGCCGGCAACTGGTGGAGCATTTCGACACGTCATCCTGCACCCGCCTGTTAGACGTAGGCGGAGGTTCCGGTGGCCTGTCCATCGGTTTTGTCCAGGGCAGTTCCAACTTTCACGCAACCGTGCTCGATCTGCCGGAAGTCATCCCCGTTGCGAGTCAATTCATCCAAAAGGCAGACCTTGCCGAACGGATCCAGACCCTTGCGCTGGACGTCACCCGAAAACCCGTACCTGGCGAATTCGACGCGGCTGTGGTCAAAGCCTTTATCCAGACACTTCCCCCGGACCAGGCAGTTGTGGCCCTCTCGCACGTAACCGCCGCCCTTCGACCCGGAGGCGCCGTTTACATCCTCGGCAACGGCATCCTGGACGACTGCCGCTGCACACCTCGGGAGGCCGCACTGTTCAACATCGTCTTCCTCAACATCTATCGCGGGGGGCGCGCCTACACGGAAAGCGAGTACCGAAACTGGCTGATTCAAGCGGGATTTGCGGATGTGCGCCGTGTCAGACAGCGGAACGGCTCGAGCATGATCACCGCACGGAAAACGTGATTCATTCGACGCCGGCGAAACGACCGAAGACTGGCTTCGCATCAGCCTATAGGGACATTCATGGATACGGACCTTGAAACGTACCTGTTCGACCTTCGCGGTTATCTACATCTTGAGAATGCACTCTCCAACGAGGAGGTTGGCGAACTCAATGCCTGCCTGGATGAGATTCCCCCACTCGCACCAGGGGAATGGTACGGTCACGTTCATGCCCACACATACGGTGACGACACTTCCGGACTGAACCTTCAGCAGATTTATGAAGCCGGGGCGCCCTTCGAGAACCTGATCGACCATCCTTCCTGGTTCGAAACGGTGAAGCGCTTTGTGGGAGGCGAGGGCAGTTTCGACTACCACCACGGTCCTCTGTTCATCGACGAGAATTTCGCCAACTTTCGCGAGCCGGGTGAAGCCATCGGCCTGCACTCCGGCGGATTTCCACCCATTTTGCGAAATCAGTTTCGATACCATGGCGGGCGTTTTATGTGCGGCCAGATCAACATCCTTATGGCGCTGACCGACATTGGACGCGGCGACGGGGGCACCATGGTGATTCCGGGAAGCCATAAGGCCAACTTCAAACACCCGCACTTCGACAGGCACCGGATGGCCAGAAATGCAACTGTCGAAGGCATCGAGGGCGCCCTCGAAATCCATATGGCCGCGGGGGATGCGCTTCTGTTTGTGGACGGCATCTCGCACGGGTCCGCCAGGCGTTCCAACCCGGGCATCCGGCGCGTGGTCGTCTACCGCTACGGGCCATCATGGGGGAACTTCCGCCATGGTTATCAGCCGTCACCGGAACTCCTGCAACGACTTACGCCTCAGCGCCGCCGCATCGTACAGCCGCAGCAACTCCTGCCTCGAGAACCGCAGGAAAAAACCGATTCCACGTGACAGGCAAAAATGCACTGACGCGACTTCCTTAGCCCCATTCAAGAAACGAAGGAGGATACGATGGCTGACTCACAGGAAATGCTGGAAGAACTGAAAAATTACGACACCCCCTCGATCACGAATGTCGTTGCCACGTATCCCGGCAATCCGCTCTGCCTGAGCCTCTACAATCCCTGGACGGAAAACTGGTACACGGACCAGTCCATCCGTTGCATGTATCCCGAACTGGGCCGCACGGTGGGTTACGCGGTCACGTGCGTCTTCGGGCTGCCGGATCCCGATTACGACTCTCTGTCATTTCTGGACGTGATCGACGCACTGGACGCGTCTCCGAAACCGACCGTTCTTGTCTTCCAGCAGAAATTCCCGCCCGAACTCGCGGCCAAGGTCGGTCTGGCCGGCGGAAACATGACCTCCGCGATGAAGGCCGTCGGCTGCGTTGGCGCCATCTCCAACGGTCCCTCCAGGGACATCGACGAAATCCGTCCAATGAAATTTCAGTACATGCTCAGCGGGGTCACGGCGGGACACGGAGGCATGGCGGTTCACGCCGTGAATGTGCCGGTCTCCGTAGGCGGGATGGACGTGGCGCCGGGCGAGATCGTCCATATGGACGAGAACGGCGCGTGCAAGTTCCCCGCCGACAAACTGGATGCGGTTCTCAACAACGTCCGTGCGCTACAAGAGGAAGAGGAAGCTCGAATGGGCGCCCTGCTGAGCGCATCGTCGGCCGCCGAAGTCAGGGCAATCATGGGCGGCCATGCCTACGCCGACGATGAAGAAAGCTAACAGTCCGTTGAAAAAGCCGCTCTGCAGGCGAGGCCGAGCCATTGTGGTCGAAGACAAGGCGCGCAACCGAGTCCCATCCTGCGATTCGGCGAGGGCGCGCAACGCAGTATTTCGACCGCAAGGGCTGGCCGAAGCCCGGATGGGCTTTTTCAACGGGCTGCTAAACCACGATTCTGACGCGATCGCCGACGGCCGTGGAATACACTTCGAATGATTCGCCGATAACCTTCGAAAAATCAAACGTTTCCTCTACGAAAAAGGTCGTCCGACGTCGCATTTTTCGAATCGTGAACACGCGGTCCCCGATCCGGAGCCGGCATCCCGGATATGCGCCTTCTTTCGGGTGATCGACGTCGCTGTCGAACCTGGATCTACTTCCGGATGTCACCTTGCCCCTGCCCCTGACGAATCTCGGCATATCCGCGAGGAATACGCGGCTGCCGCCGGCCTCACCCTCGATTCGATTCACGAGGTATACCGTTTCGAGTCCTGACGGATGGCGGACGAAAACGACTTTACCTTCCAGCGATCCGTCGTCCGGCAACGCGACGTCCAGCACGAGTTCGCTGCGCCCCGGTTCACCCGAAATATCTCCCGCCAACTCCGTCACGGTCCCTTCGTAGTCACGAATCCGCTGAACCCCCGCGTCGCCCACCCGGAATGACGATCCGTCAATCACGTCGAGGTCGGCGTCCGCGGAGGACTCGCTCAGCACGCCCGCCCGACCCATAAGTTCGAGGCGCCTTCCGTCGGGCAGGGTTGCGGCCAATCCCGCCCCCGCGGGATCTATTGCAATGATGCGTACCCGTTCCCTTTCCTGCACCCGCAGCACCACGCCGGACCGGTCCCGCGCAACCAACTCAGCATTCCGCACGAACCCCTCGCCGGTATGCGCTTCGATGACCGACACGAACAGGCTGGATTCGCGCCTGTGACGCAAACAGACCGTACGAAGCCAGAAGTCGTCGAGCTTGCCATCATCCTCCTGCGTCCGGCGGATGGACGGCGCATCACTGATCAGCAATCTGCCCGACTGGACGCCGGCGAACCTGACATCAACGAACGTGCCCTCTCCTTCGAACCGGACCTTGAAGTTTCCGGATACGTCCGTCCCCCGCGTGCGATGAAAATACCCGTATAGCGCGCCGCGGGTCCCGTCCCCGCTCAATACCATCTCGCCTTCAGCGTGGCTCAGGTCGGGCGCCACCGAAATCACCTGGTCGAAATCGGCGGATCCGTGCAGCAGATAGTCGTGTACGTCCCCGCCCTTCACCTCGAACAGGTCCACCACGTACCCGCTCTCCGGCCCCGTTGGGACCAGCATCAACGTTCGGCGATAGACTTCCGTATTCTCGAACGCGCCCGTGGCCTCCGCGCAGACCATGCCCACGCTCTCGTCGGAAGCGGGACGGTAGCAGCACAGCCGCCCGCTGTCCCGTGTCTGCTCCTGCCCGTCGACGACCACCGTATTGTGGCTGCCAACCGTCGTCGCCCACTCCCGGTAACGGGTATGGGTATATCCGATGTCCGACAGCAATTCCTGACCGAAAACGTCCATGCCCATCGCGAGCGTATCGTAATGGTGGTGCCCGCCCCAGGGACCGTAACACAACGTCGCCCGGATCGCTTTTGAGGTCCTCCCAACTCCCAGGATGACGTCACCCGCACCGGGCAGCAGATAGTTCGAAGGCACCAGCGCCAGAAGGTCCTCCTCCGTGACGCGCCTGTCCGCTTCCGAAGTCCTTCGAAACAGCGCGTATTCCACGTCGGCCACCGCAATCCGCGAAGTACCCCTGATTTCATCTGCCGCCTCCACGAATTTGCCCATGGATGCAATCCGGCTCGAAACGCGGGCGAAACCTGTACTGATCCCCCACGTATCGTTGGCCATGAACGTGCGTCCGTCCGGCATAAACAAGCCCATCGGCGCGGTAAAGATCCGCTGCAGAAACGGCATCTCTCCGTAGACGTCGATTCCGCCGGGCCCACTGATGACATCAGGCACGCGCAGCGTTCCGCTGGTGATCATATTGAAATAATTCACCGTATCCTCGTGCCAGTACCCGTCGTAATTGTAACAGTTATCGATCAACGTCCGATACAGCCCGTACGCTTCCGCAACGAAGTCCGGCTCGTCCAGGACCCGCCCGACGAGGGCCAGCCCGTTGATCCTCCCACCGTCGTAATTCGTGGATCCATGGGGCACTTCAAGTGTGTGTCGAATCGCCTCGTACAGCAGGTCCCGTTCGATAGCAGCGCGCACGTCCCGGCCCACGGCATCGGAGAGTTTCTCGATCGCGCCGCTGTCTGAAATCAGGTCGTAGACCTGGGCGAGCCGGAACGCGTTGCTCGCGTCTGAAAAGGGGCTGGCGTGGAAATTCCCTATCCGGGCGGACACAAAGGGAAAGGGCGGGTCCTTGTAGAAGTGGTTTTCGTAGAATCCCTTCCGGTCGGCGTGAAGATAAGACCGGCCCAGGCCGTGCACGGGGTAGTTCTTGTAGACTTCTGACAGCCGATCCAGAATCACTGCTGCTTTTTCTGCGTACGCCGGCTCTCCCGTAAAGACGTAAGCCATCGCCAGCGGATCCGCCATTCGGACCACCTGGTACTGCGTGTAATTCAGCAGCATGTTTTCGAAAAAATACCGCATCCCCTCTTCATCCTCCCAATACCGGTATCGGACCGTCCCGCCGGCAGGGCCGACCACTTCGATCTCCCCCACCGGCTGATGTTCCGGTCCCGGAAACGCGTTCCCGCAGATTTTGCACCTGACGTGGTCCGGACTATCCGCCGACCACTCCCAGAAATGGATCCGCCAGCTTCGCTTGCGGCGGTCCACGGGACAGCGAGGAAGCGGAAAGTTGACCTGCTCGGAGATGCCCGCGCGTATCGCCTCGTCCGGCATTTCCATAATCCCCCAGCGGGCTATCCAGCGTAAACGCGCGTCCCTGAACTGCTTCGCCCAGCTGTACGACTCCACTCGCCGCCGCGCGCGCTCGATCTGGTCCGGAGAATAGAATAGCGGGTGCGCCACGCCTCTGGGAAACGGCCGTTCGCCTTCCCAGTACCGTTTTTCTCTCGAGCAGTCGATTCGTTCGATCCCCATATCGCTCCTCCACATAGCCGGATCGCATCCCGTGGCAACAACGATCGCGCCCAGACCTGCGTCTCGCAGGAACTCCCGTCTTGTCAGGTCATCATCGGACATTCCAGGTACTCCACGCAGCGGGCGGAAGGGTTACATCCCGCCCAAAATCGCCAAGCGCACGTCCGCCCAGCGGCAAACGCCTACGTCGCACAGACCCGCGATCTTCCGCGGATTGCGAAATATACGACGACCGATAATTGAAGTCCAGACACACCTTAAATCAGATTTCCGTGGACGCCTGTGCCGGGTCGGCAGGAATAAGGAGTGGATGCCGCTGGAGATTTCACGTGAACCGCGTCGACCCAGTGAACCATTGTCCTGAGTCTGTCAAAGGATTGTCGAAAGGCTGTTGAATCGCGGGCATTTCGACAAGCTCAATGACCACGCGTTATTTGGTTCATTGGACGTCATCAAGCCGCTATTAGGAGTCCCATAACCTGCCCTGAGCCGCTCAGTGAGCACGTGTCCTGCTTGTACTGCCTGCAATTGGCTTGCCGATAGGGTGGCGGTCCCTGAGTCGTTGTCCTTAGCCTTCGGTCCCTGAGCTTGTCGAAGGGCCGAAGGCGCTGCACTGAGCCTGTTGTTGGGCCGGCGACGGGTGATGCGGTGGGGGGATCTCAGCGACTTACCCAATGAAAGCTGCGTGAAAGATTGTGATCGAGTCTTTCAACGGCGTATGGATCACATTTCCAAAATAGTTTAAATTCCCCCTTGACATTTCCTAATTAATTCGTCATATTACTAATAAGTTAGTAATCTACATCGTGCAGTTCACTGGAAGGGTCGTGGAATCCCGCCGTCCACGAGGGCGTTGCGGCATCGAACAGGTCTCCTCGGGTTTAGCAGCCCGTTGAAGCCCATACGGGCTGCGGCCGGCCCTTGCGGTCACCCGACGGTCGACAGCCGACCACGGAACTGAACGCATCATCGCGATTGACGACCGGAAATCCGGCAAAGACGAAAGGAGGTTCCCTATGGCCCAAAAACGCAGGCTGGCCGAGGTCGAGTGGGAGGTGATGGACGGCGTATGGCAGTTCGAACGTCAGGTCACTGTTCGCGACGTTGTGAATCACCTCTATCCCAACGGCGAAAAGGCCTACACGACCGTGCAGACGATCATGAACATCCTGGCCGAAAAGGGCGTGCTGGATCGGGAAAAGATCGGTCCGGTCAATGTGTACAACCCGGCGGTGTCGAGGGAAGACGTTGCGCAGGCTGAAACGCGAACCCTGGTGTCGCGGATGTTCGAGGGCTCCTTTGGCGCGCTGGCGACCTATCTCGTGGATTCGGGCGAGCTTTCGAAGCAAGAACTGGATGAATTGCGCGCACTGATCGAGGAGCGGGAGAAAGCGAAGGAAGGAGGTCCAACGTGAACACATTAATCCATCTGGCCGAATCGTGGTGGCCGTATTATGCGGTACACATGGTCGAAATCTCGCTGTTCATTTCGCTGGTATGGGCCGTGGACCGGTGGCTGACGCTGGAGACGCGATTGAGATACGCGCTCTATCTGCTGGCGCTGGCGAAGGTGTTTGTACCGCCGGTTCTGGCTATTCCAATACCTGCATTTCTCGTTTCTCCAGCAACTGTCGCATTGGATGAACCCGTATATTACGGAGTCGTATCTGGGGCTGTCGCAGTCTCTCCCGAACCAGTGACTACCTTTCCACCGGCGTTCTATCTGTTCTGTCTCTGGACACTCTCAGTCCTGGTCTGGACTGGTGTGGCGCTGTGGAAGAACGCGGCCTTCCGCCGCACGCTGAAACCGGCAAACCCGGTGGACCTAGCTCCCTCACTGAATGCGCCACCCAACCTGGAGGTCTTTTCCAAAACGGACCTGCCTTCTCCCATCCTGGTGGGCCTGACAAGACCTCGGCTGTTCTTGCCCTCGAAGTGGTCTTCCTGGTCGTCCGAAGAGCTGCGAGGCGTCGTCAGGCACGAACTGGCGCATTTTGAAAAACGCGACATTCACGTCCTCATTCTGCAAGCCATGGCAACGGCTCTCTTCGGCGTAAACCCATTGATCTGGCTGTTGAACCGCCGCCTGATGTTAGTCCGGGAACTGCGCTGCGACGAAGCGGTCCTGCGCGAAACGAACCTGACACCCGCCGAATACGGACGTCTGCTTCTGGGATTGGTCGACAGGCGACCAACACCGAGCGCCCTGACCGTATTCTTCACCGATCGGGGAACGACGCTGAAGAAACGCCTTGAGCACGTCCTCGGCTTCAAGGAAGGGCGAATCAAACGGTCGAAACGGCAGGTGGCTGCGCTCGTTCTCGTCGGCCTGATGATTGTGCCGCTCTCGATCCGAGAGGCATATACGCAGGATGAGAATGGACCGTCGGCCCTGAACCCTTCCGAGGGTGGCGGAGGGAGCGAACTTAGACACGAGCAACATACCGAACCACCATTTTCGGGCAATTCGGACACTGTTGCTGTTGGAGTCCCGAACGACGACGAGGCTAAAGTCAAAACGAGGCCCATTACCGTTGGACAGCAGAAAAGTTCAGTTGTTATCAGCGAAATACTGGCGCGATTTGCGAATTCAGATATGGCGCCTGACGCGAATTTCGACGTCACTGTAGCCTTGAGAGTACGGGCTTACGCGGACGACGGCTCGGTGTGTGATATGAAGGTCTTGAATGTCGAAGGACCGGCAGGATTCAAGAACGCCGTAATCGACAGCGTTTCGCGAGTGAGATTTGAACCAGTGAAACAGGACAGCGAAAATGCGACGGTCTGGTTTACCAAAGAAATCTCATACTACAATTACCCTACGAAAAAGAGACTGCAGACGCCGAATTCTACGAATTTCCGTGATACCGGCTTGGGAGGCATTCTTGCTTCCGACCAGACGGAATCAAAATCCAGATCAGTACGAATCGTTACCCCCGAATATCCCAGAGCGGCGCACAAGGAGAAGCTGGAAGGTCGTGTCAATGCGAATGTCCTGGAATTCTGGTCGGCAGACGTAAAACCTGTCCTCCTGCGTTCCGTTGCGCCGGATTATCCCGACGAAGCAAAGAAAGCAGGCTTGTCGGGAAACGTGTTCTTAAGGTTTAAAGTCAACGTCGACGGTTCGGTGAGTGCTATCCGTGTCCTCAGGGGCCAGCCGGTATTTACGAAACCTGCCATCGATGCGATTTCGCAGTTCAGGTTCAAACCTGCGGAACGCGAAGGCAAACCTGTCGCGGTGTGGATGTCGCACGTGATCAGGTTTGGCCGACCCAAACCAAAGGCCATGCCGCCTCCTGGCTCAAGCGATCCCGACGGTGATAAGGTATTCGATATCTCGTCGGTAGACGTAGAGCCGAACGTCATACATTCCGTTCAACCAGTCTATCCCGAATGGGCACGATTTACCGGAGGGGAAAAGGGAATTGTGAATTTGAAGTTCAAAGTCAACGTGGATGGATCAGTGACCGACGTACGTGTCCTCGATGGTCGATCGGTATTTGTGAAATCTGCCGTTGATGCCATTTCACAATTCAGGTTCAAACCTGGGGAACGTGAAGGCAAACCTGTCGCGGTGTGGATGACGCACCGGATCAGTTTCAACCCGCCCAAACCGATGACCACTTCGTCTCCCGGCGCAGGCGATGCCGCCAGCGAGAATGTGTTTCAGTTCCGGTCGGTAGACTCAAAGCCCGTCGTCATTCATTCAGTTCAACCGGTTTATCCCGACATCGCGAAAGAAGCAGGCCTGGCGGGAGACGTGGCCATGAAGTTCACGGTCACCGTGGATGGTACCGTGAGCGACGTAGACGCATTTGTCCTGAAGGGCGGTGAGATATTTCGTAAACCTGCGATCGATGCAGTTAGACAATTTCTGTACAAACCTGCTGAACACGAAGGCAAGCCCGTCGCGGTGCGGATGACACACCATTTTGCGTTCGCGCCCTCGGAACACCGGGACGAAGCGTCTACCGACAGAAGCGAAATTGGCAATGACAAGGTCTTCGAGTTTTGGGACGTCGACGTGAAACCTGTCAACGTGAACCTGCGTACCGTACGGCCGGTATATCCGGATCACGCAAAAAGGGCAGGGTTGACAGGCAAAGTCTTCCTGAAATTCAAGATTAATGTAGATGGAACCGTGAGCGACGCAAAAGTATTGAAGGGCGATGACGTATTCCGCCAACCAGCGATTGATGCGGTTAATCAATTCCGGTTCAAACCTGCTGAGATCGGTGGCAAGCCCGTCCCCGTTTGGATGTCCCAGCGCATCGTGTTCGCGCTTCCTGAAGATCAGGGTGACTCAGCTCCCGAAACCGTCGAGCCCGGCGTTGGGAATTAGCGACCTATGGCTTGTCACGGCTGTCCATAACAGCAACCGATCTGGGATTGGTGCGGTTGGCGTTCCCGGGAGCGAGGGCATCCTGCCCTCGACGGCTGATTCGCAAGGTCCTGGCGCCATCATTTTCAAATTGATTTCGGATGCAAGGGAAACAATAAGCCCTTGATTCGGGTATTGATAGGTCACACGAAGTTCGAGGGCAGGATGCCCTCGCTCCGGATATTGGTGGATCATGCCGTGTTAGCGGGAAGATTGCCTTCGGTCGCAGGGCGCTCGCGGCCGTTGTAGCGACTTCGGGCTTTACCAGGTTCCGCGGCCACCCGTAACGAGAAGACTGCAGGTCCGCAATGAGATTATCCAGGAACGACGGGTTCGGTCAGGTGTGATAACATGCTTTATTTGAGACGCTGACGCCGATTTCCAGGGGTTGGTTCGGATTTCTTCCCTTGTTGTACGATTGAATTTTGCCTATTTTTGAGTATTGATAAGGATTTAATGGGAAAAGTAAAATGGAGTCGGTCAAGATTTGTCACTTCAATTCGAGTGGGATGAGAGGAAATCCAGCGATAATCAGAGAAAGCATGGTGTCAGTTTCCAGGAGGCGAAGACGGTTTTTAACGATCCACTTGCCATTACGATTTATGATCCGGATCATTCAATAGTCGAAGACCGGTATATCGATCTGGGACTTTCTGTAGAGGGAAGACTTCTGGTTGTATGCTATACAGAAAGAGGGACAACAATCCGAATTTTCAGTAGCAGGTTGGCAACACGAAGGGAGCGACGCATCTATGAGCGACGAGACAGATAAGTCAATGCGATCGGAATATGATTTCTCCGAGGGGGTTCGGGGTAGGCATTTTGAGGATTACCGAGCAGGACACTCGGTTGAGATAACAACACGGGACGGATCAGTCGAAACCCACCGATTCACCCAGGAGGACGGATCTGTCATGTTGGATCCCGATGTAAAACGACATTTTCCCGATTCCGATTCGGTGAACAGAGCGCTACGTTCGTTAATCAAGGAATCGTGACATTTGGAATGATGTCAGTCCGTCCCGAATATGGCGTAGTCTCTCGAAACGCAATCCCGAACCACCCAGCCGCGCCCTCCAGATACGATTCCTGGATCAATCCCCATTGATGCACTCAATCAGTCTTCGGCCCTCACTTCAATAAATCTCTAAGAAAGCTCGGCAGGTCATTCCCCGCCGGGCTTTCGCATATTGATCGCAACGACGTTGTCAGACGTCGCCAAATGACTCCGGTATCACTTCAGGATTGGCCATTTTCTCAAGGATCAGAAACTTGATGAACGACGAGATGTCGTCGTGGTGGCCCCAATCAGATTCCAGAACAGACCCGAAGACTACCCTTTTCTGCCTTATGGGGTTGCTTGCCCAATCACCGGTGAACGCATCAGGTTGTAATACACGTCAACGCCTGAGTTCAACTGTCCAAGATCGATCCACTCGTCCGCCGTGTGTCCCTGCGCAATGTCGCCCGGCCCGAGGACCACCGCCGGGATCCCCGCACGGCTGAAGCTGCTGGCGTCCGTACCATAGCCGACGCCGGACAGGCCGTCCGGCAGCCCCATTGAATTCAACACAGTTGCTACAAAAGCGCCGAACGCTTCCCCTCCGGCGGGATCCAGCGGGCTGTCCACCATATCGGGCGCTTCCTGAACGACCTTCAGACTCGGATTACTAACCCGAAGTTCCTCCAGCACGCCTTCGACCGCAGGAATGACCGTGTCCGGGGCCTCACCCGGTACCACCCGCCGGTCCACGTGAATTTCGCAGTGTTCCGGTATCATGTTGATCTGGGTGCCGCCTCGAATGAGATTGATGCTGCACTGTGCAGCACCTGTGAGCGGATGTTCTGACGTCAGTCGCGAAATGTAACGCTCCTCAAGCGCCCCGATCACCCTTGTCATCATGCGAATGGCGGACCGCCCACGGGAGGGATCCGATGAGTGAACCGCCACGCCCGCCGTCCGAATCCGCCAGCGTACGACGCCGTTGTGCGCAACCACGGCTCGCAGCCTTGTCGGCTCCCCCACGATCACACCCGCCGGCCGCCAGGCCATTTCCGGCATTTGCGACGCCACAAACGTGCGTACACCCGTCTTCCCGACCTCTTCGTCCAGGGTATACAGGATCGCCACGTTGTTCGGGCCGTTTCGCCGACGGTATCGTGAAAGTGCCCAGAGCATTGCCGCGCCGGTTCCCTTCGTATCGCACGTCCCCCGGCCGTACATTCTTCCGTCTACAATCCGTCCCTCGAACGGGTCCACCGTCATCCCGTCCACGCTCACGGTATCCAGGTGGCTTTCAAACAGCAGCCACGGGGCTCGAGCGTCCACCTGTTGAGAGACCAGCAGATTGAATCCATCCCCCGTCACCGGCAGCCGGCGCGTATCCAGCCCCATCGCAAGAGCCTGCCCCTCCATATACACCGACAGCGCCCGCTCGGCGTGTGGCTTTCCCGAAATCGCCGAATTCACGGTGTCGAACCCCACCATCGCCTGAAGCAGGGTTTCGCATGAGTCGTGGATTCCTGCGGCCATCCCGCTCTGGTTCATCGCCAGCGTTCCTCGAACACGGAAATTGCTGTGCGAGCCGCCAGCATGGACGTCTCCACCCGCTCGCGATAGCCGCCCTTCATCGTCATCCCGGTCTCTATGGTGAACGAGGGCCCGTATCTGTTCGCTCCGTGGTCCGCCAGATTCAACCCTTCGCCGCGTTCGGCTGCGATCAGCCAGAGTACGCCGCGCTCAGGCGTCTCGAAGAACGGACCCGGCGCGTACCCCTGCGGCGCAAGCTGCGCGCCCGAATCGGCGACGGCCCGGATCATCGAATCGGCCATTCGTTTTTCCCACGTCTCGTCGACGTCATTTCGCTGGTGACGCGCCGAGAACCAGAATCCGTTGCCGCCATACTCGTGCAGGTCCAGCGTGAGGCCCGGTTTTGTCCGCGCCATCAGATTCCGCGCGCACCGGGATTCGACCGGCGCCCACGGCGTATCATGAAACCGGTTGATGTGCAACACCTCTCCCTCCGGGCTGACGATCAGCGTATACGCTCTCTGACAAGGCGCGGTGCCTTCAACGCCGGCCTCGCTCGAAGGATAGAAGATCCGTCGTCCAAACAGGGGTTCCAGGAATTCCGCCCCCACCTCGAAACACCCGAGTAGGCCCGTCGTCGAATACCCGTACTCACCTATAATTGCGAGAACCGTATCTTCCTGTTCGTAAAGAACTTCGCCCCGCGACTTCAGAAGTGTCCGAACATCCTCGACCGAACCCACCTCCGGTTCCTCGCCCAGACCCAGGCTCAACGCGTACCCGTACCCGTTCATCCCTATGGGATCTCGACTGGGAATCACGTAGACCTGATGCTCGGTCTGCAGTTCCGTCAGAAGCCCGACGGCAGAACCGACGCCCGCCTGTTCCGTGGAATGGCTGCCCGCGCTGATGAATATCGCCGGCAGTTTCTCTCCCCCGGTTCTCAGGCACACGACCGGCGCTTTGTCCGGCGCACAGCCGAGTATTTCCGGGCGAAAACCCCTGGTTTCCACGTAACTCAACAGATCCGAATATCGATCGAAGATCCGCATAGAATTCTCTCCCCTGTGATTCCCTGAAAAAAGCCCGCAATACTGAAAAACCGCCTGTATGATCATGACGGTCGGGGTCTCATTTTTTCGCCTCTCTCCAACCGGAATTCAATATTGTCACCGTTTCGGTTGGAATTGCCGGATAGTCCCGAACGGTAATGGCGTTCTCGGTGGCCGATTCAATCTCGAATCCCGTCTGTGGCGTCGTGCCGGTCAGCAGATAGGCACCAACGACGCGCTCGGGATCGGATAACGGTTCCGCAATATGGAACGTCCGCGCTTCGACGGACCGGACGCTCACGGTCGTGCTTGCCTCGGCCAGTGAAACGGTCAGTTCGCCGCAGGTCAACTCCGTTCCGTCCAACAGATAAGCCCGCATGGCGCGACCCTGCTCGTCCACCGATGCAAATCCGAATCGGCCCGCCAGGCGCACGGGACCATACTGGCGCTGCTCCTGGTCCATCGAAGAAATGAAGTAGTCCGTGCGGCCTGCCAACTGGACCTCAATGGCCACTGCGCCGGACTCAGGATCGTCTTCGATCAATCGCGCACTGACAACGGGCGAGCTTCCGGAAACGTAAGGTGCGATTAACGCGACATACCGGCTCGAGAGCGGCGTGCCCTCGTGACCAGACCGATTCTCCGCCAGAATATGCCCCACGGAGGGCTGTTTCAATTCTTCAGTCGTGAATATCCGCCAGCCCGGGGCATCGGCGAGCGTCAGTCGTTGCGGTGTATTGAGCACCATCAAGTCCAGGTTTATCCCCCGATGTTGCCATGTAATCGCCGTTGTCTTCTCCGGTGAAATCGCCCGTGGATTCTCAAGCCACTCGGCCCAGACATCCGAGAGTCTTACCGAATCGTACGTGGAAAAGTCGGGCACACCGCCCGCCAGCGTTCCGTTGCACTGAAAGCCGTACTGATGGATTTTTCCTCCGCTGACCCGGAAGATGTCAACGGCATAAGTCTGACCCTCAGCCGCATCCACCATAACGCAGAGACGCTGATAGACGTCGCACTGCGGATAGACGTTTACCCCCGAAGCCTGCACGACCTCGATGCCCGGCGCCAGGCCAAAAAGCTCGAGATTCGAGCCGCAATCGCTTCTCCGCTGATCTTCCTCGTCGACAACCACCAGATTGTGGGAAAGGGTGCTCTTCATCCATCTCTGACCGCTCCTTCCGTCCGGAAGCCGCTGATCGCTGCCGGAAAAATAACCGCGGTCCGACGCCAGTTCTTCGCCAAAGCCATAGAGGCTTAAACTCAAGACATCCTGATGCCGATGACCTGTCTGCACCGTCCACTGATGTTCGTTGCCATTCAGGTACAGGGCGGTGTCGTTCCCGTCCCTGCCCCCACGCAATACCCCGACATGCCAGCCAGGAAACCACTCGGAACGCAGCGGCAACCCGGCCGTGGCCGCGCGAAGATCGAAGGGACGATACCACAACGCATACTCCCTGCCTCTTTCGGACAATTTCGCGCCTTGAACCTGCTCCAGCAATCCAGCATAAGCCCCCCCGAGGCGAGCAGCCAGCATCTCCAGGGAAAGAAGGTCCGCCGTCGCGATGTATTGCGTATCTCCGATCACAGGCATCCGGTTTCCGGGCGCCAGCGATCTGACCAGTGACACCAGCGAATCATGAAAACGCCCACTGGAGAACATGTCCAGCGAATCAATCCACTTTCCTTCATCGGGTAAATACCCGGGCGGGTCGCTGTATCCATGGAGCAGGTCGGCCAGTTCGTGCACATTTGAAAGGTTGTGGGCCGAATAGGACGGACATTCGGCGTAGAATCCATCGTGGTGGTAGCGCTCATCCAGCATTCGGCGGAAGCCGTCCAGCGCGTGTCGGACACGGTCCGGCTGCCCAAAAAGCATCCCGACTCCGGAGCTCAATACAAATACGGCGGTGCCCTTGTTGGAGAGAGAGTTCCAGTGCTCCATATCCGCGCAACCGGCCAGCATCAGATCATCCACGATGCGGCGTTCCGTGACTTCATCCAGCACGCGGCGGCCGTCCGGGTAGGACGCTTCGCGGACCAGGTCATACGCGACGAGCATCGAGAAGAGCGGGCCGGCATCGCTCCCCTTCCCGTGCACGCGCAGGCGCCCCGCGCCCCAGAACCCATTGTTCAGTGTGGAATGCGTTTCATATTGATGCAAGCCGTAAGCGTGCCGTACAGCACCAGGCGGAAAGCGCCCGCCCGCGGGTCCTCCCGCCAACTCCTCCCCGCCCATATTGGCCGCCACTTCCGCGGGCGGCAGGTCGGCGATACTGCCGTCGTACGAATGATAGAGATAATTCGGATAGACACGAGCGAATCGATCCAGAATCCAGACCACCCGTTCAGCGTACCTGGCATCGCCTGAAACGGCAAACAACTTCGCCAGCGTCAACGCCTGGCCCGTCGCCCAGCCCACCTTGCAATCTCGAATATGCCCCGTGAAACTCGTCATCGTGGGACGTTCGCCTAGCCACTTGAGCGCATGATTGGCCCTGTTCTCGGGATCGGCCACTTCTTCAGGCGTCTGGTAATACGTAAACCGCTGCCCCATGCGAGGGCATTCCAGAACGCCGGTTTCAGGATACCGCGCATTCGGGTAAACCGTCCCGCAGACACTGCACGAGATTTCATCAGGACGCTCTATGGTCCAGTTGAACCGCCCGCCACCCATCAGCGACAGCTTCCCCACGCAATGGGGGCAGTTCTGGCCGTAATGGGTTCCGGGCGTCAACTCCGGAATCAGTGTATCGAAAAACCCGCGGTCCTGCCGCATCGCCAGCGCGACATCTCTCTCCCATCCCTCCACGATTCCCTTCGCCCAATCGTATTGCGCCACGTTTCGGCGAGCGTTTTCAATGTCCGCGGATTTGTACAATGTCCGGGGTCCGGCGCATGCGCTCCTGGATGCCGCCAGCAGTATCGCGGGAAGGATGAACAGGAACACGAGAATGTGGATTCTCAAGAAACACACGTCGATCAACGCCGACTGTACCCCGGGTAGTGCAACCGCCCATCCCATCGACCCCAGACCTGAGAGATTCAACTGCCACATGACGATTCCTCCTATGGGTTGCGGCCGTAGAGCTTGTCCGCGGTCTTTCCCAATATCCAGGCCTTGTCTTCATCGGAAAGAAAGTCCATCGCTTCTTCGATCACGCGGAAGCCGACGGCCTCGCCGCGCTGGGGGTCTTCGGGAAATCCGGTACACCCCAGCATCCGGCGGGACCCGAAAGCTTCGAGTACGGCCTCAACATACGGATGAACGTCCTCGTGCGGCCACGATTGCGCGGATATGCCATCAATCCTCGTGGCCTTCACATAGAGATTCGGATACTTCGCTGCCTGGAGGAGGTACCGAAAGCTCCCGTCCAGGCCTTCGGGCAGCACGGGCTCTCCCAGGTGATCCACAATAACGTTGACCTCGGGGAATCGGTCCAGCATCGGCTCCAGCAACGGAATCTGATGGCAGCGGCCGAACCATGTGAACGGGACCCCCAGTCTCTTCGCGGTTTCCCATAGCGCCGTCTGATCGTCACGCGACAGCCAGGATGCGTCTTTATCCTTTATTGGATACAGACGCATCCCCTGCACCCCGTGCTCGCCGTGGAGCCGTTCCATCTTCCCGGCCGCGCCCGGACGTACGGGGTCGATCAGCGCCACGCCGTGCAGGCGATCGGGAAATCGCCGCATGCAGTCGCACATGTAACTGTTGTCGTACCCGTGATACATGCATTGAATCAGCACCGTTCGGTCAATGTTGTTCAGGTCCATATACCGTATGAGATCCTCGACCAGTCCCGGATATTTCGGCCGACTGGTTGACATTTCATCGTTGTGCGTAAACGGCGGTGAACCCATCGTCCACACGTGCACGTGAGAATCGATTCGCATAGGTTCCTCCAATCAGAAAAAGAATCCGGCCTTCTCATTCACGACGCGTCGTCCCCTACAAGTCTGCACAATGCGTCCAGGGTAATGCCCTCCTGACGCAAACCCATCCGGCAGCAGGTGTCCATGATTGTACGGAGGATGAGTTCAAGATTCAACCGTGCCGGATGATCGGGATCCCGGTATTCCTGGTCGTTATGGCTGTCCGTCACGATCACCGGAAACCGGGGCTCGTCGACAACGAACCGCTCCAGCACGTTCCGGATAACCGCCTTGTGATCGTACGGATGCGGTACATAGGACCATTCATAACCCTGCTCGCCCGCGTGCCCGCGACTGACCGGGCGCTCGCATGCGACGGACACCGGCACATTGATGAAATCGCTTTCGCCGGCAGTCAAACGACACTGGTGACAGGCTCTGTGTGGGTAGTTCTCCGCGCCCGCCCAGAGGCTATGATGTCCGGGGAGGACCCGCTCCGGGATGGACAGGCTGCCGCCCGCAAATCCCAGATCGCTCAAGACACCAAATGTCTGATCGTTGGCCGAGAAGTAACCGGCCCTGAAATAACAGGGCGGATGACCGAGCGCGGATTCCCACACGTGCATCGCGCCGCTGACGATCCCTGACTGCTCACCGGCGGAATACGCCCCGAGGTCGTACCTGTATTTCCGGTGTCTGAGCTTGTACGGGTGGACATGCAGCCCCAGACATGCGCCGCGGTCCCGCAGATCCAGGAGCAGGTCCGCGTTCTCGACAGCCACTTCGGGATGCGCAAGAAACGTGACGGGATATCCGTACGTCGCTGCCGTCTCCGCATATCCAAAAATCGATCGTGCACTCTCCTCGTAGTCCGCGGGACCGCTACCGGACATCCGGATTGCATTGGGCGCCAGGTCCGATCTGGCGGTCTCGCAGTCCATCGTCAGCAGCACGTAGACCGTCCTCAAGTCACACCTCGGCCCAACGCGACACGACTGTTGACCCTCCTGCGCGGCAACAACTGCCGGACCCTATCCGCGCCAATCCATGTCAATGCTGGTATAGCCATCCGTATATACCTTGAGATGGTCCGGCAAGTTCTCGAGAAACCATCGTCCGGATTGCGGAATCTCCCACGGAACATCGATACGGTGCCCGCGGTCCCGGAAACCGACGCCACACGACAGTCTCGGCTCTTGCAGCCGGTTGGGAAACGCGCCATGGTACGTCCGGTGGGCGAATACGATCATATCACCGCCCTGTGTGAACAGCGGCACAAGTCCGGGAATATCAAAACCGGCATACGGTCGCTCTTCCTCGCCTTCGGGATAAAACGATCGCCTGTCGGCCGTCATCCTGAACCCCTCCGGACCGTCCCAATCTTTCACATGGGAGTCTTCAATGACACACAGACCGCCATGAACCGGGCGGGATCCCGTCAGGTAAAACCACTTGCCCGACGGCCAGAGACCGCGATTCAACACATCACCCGAATTCCTGATCTCCGTCGAATACCCGCACCAATCCGTGTGCCACGACACAGGTTGTGACCCCGGCATCCGGATAATTGCGGCCGACCGATGTAAGGTCAGCTCTTCCGTACCGATTAAGTGACGATGAATATCCATGAACGGTTCAAACTCCAGGAGCGACCATGCTCCTGGCCCGGACTCAATCCACGCATGGCGCGTACTGCTCTCACCCGTCGCCAGCGCGCCGTCCGGATCCGTGCCGTCCCACACTGCCTGTTTGAGCGCTTCAACACGTTCCGGCGGCAGCACATCCTTGATGACTGCGAATCCATGCGCCTCCAGGCATTCGCTCATTGCATCCAGATCCCCGGCCTTAAACTCATACTGATAACCGGTGTCCGGCTTCATCACGTGTGAATAATCTTCCATCGCTATGTCGCTTTCATTCAACGTTCACTGCGCCATGCCGGTTTACGTGCCGACTCTCACGCCGTCGCAAGACGGAATTCCAACGCGTCTGGAGACCGGGCTGACAGACTCTCAATCCCCGACGGCGGTTCGCATCATTGGATCTTTCGAACCCAGATAGTGGTCCAGCGTATTCCGGGTTGCCGGCCGGGTGCGGAAATCGGCGATCCACGGCTCGCGAAACCAGGCCTGTTTCTCTCGCGGCAGACTGTCAAGTACGTCCGGAGGCACATTCAGCCGGTGCCAGTGCGTTGCCAGGTGCGAATAGGCATGCAGCACGGCGACGCGCGGACTGTCGCTGGTCCATTCCGGTCCCACGTGGCACACGTTCTCTGTGAAGAATACGGCGCTGCCAGCCGGGCATCCATATCCCATCAGGTACGGGCTTCGCTTTCCCGGCTCCATGGAAAGGTGATCGGGATGCATTTCAAAATTCGCCTTATGGCTGCCTACGATGAAATGCGTGCCCCCATCTTCCGGACGCACTTCCGTCAGCTCGAAGACCACGCGTACCATCCCGGCGTGAATCCGCCCGTTCTGACAACGGTATCCGAATATCGGATCGATCTGGCCGGGGCCGCCTCCGTGAAGGCCCCCGCCGTGGGACTCCCCTTTCTTGCGCCATACGCAGTAACAGCCTTCCATTCGAATCTCGGGCCCGATAATCTCTTGCAGGACCTCCACGACCTTCGGGTGATCGATCAGAACGCTCGACGGTCCCCCTGGAACCGTACGATGTTCCGGTGGCAGTGCGCCGGGATCATGCACGATGCGATCGATCTGCTCGACGATGGATTCGATCTCATCCTGATTCAGAATGGCCGGTCGCACCAGAAAGCCCGTCAGATCGAAACGAAACTTCTCTTCGTCCGTCATGCCCATCTCGAATCCTCCGCAGTATGGTTCGCTGTTCGCCCGCCCGACTAACCGCAATATATGCAAACGCCGGAAACCGACAAACTCACTTCGCAGGGTCCCCGACCGGAAGCGGATACTCCTTTGCGATAGGCGCTCAGATGTTATCTTGTCATCTGACCGGAAGATCGGAAAAGGCGCTCGGGAACAAAGGAGGAGGCGGGATGGGCGACTCCGATAAGCAGCGATGGATCCACCCGGCCGGATTCTTGGACGTGGCGACCCTGGAGGAGATCAGGCGAAAAGTCCGATCCCACGACTGGGCAAAGAAGGCCGCGCAGGAATTGCACGCCAGCGTGCAGCCGTGGCTAGAGCGGCCCCTCGAACAGATCGAGTCGCTCATGCCAAAACGTAAGATGCAGGTTTACTGGCTGCTGATCTGTCCCGTCTGCCAGGAAAGGCTCAGGTTCGAACCGTTCAACGACCGGGAAGCCACCTGCCATCGGTGCAACATTGCCCATGCGCTTGATCAGCAGTCCACGGCGGTACATCTGACCGGCAAGTATTCCGGGACCCTGTACGAAGGCTGGGGCTGCTCCTACATCCAGGCGATGGCGACCACGGCCCAACACCTCGCGTTTTTATATGCACTGGGTGCGGACCGTTCGTACGCCACAAGGAGCGCCGGCATTCTGAGTCTGTTCGCCAGACACATTCAGTCCCTGCCCGTGCAGGGGAGCGGCACCCAGCATGTAATCTGGACCTACAACATGGAGGGAGACTGCGTCATCGTACTCGCGCTGTCGGAAGCATACGAACTCCTCAGGTCCACGGACGGGCTCTTTACCGAACAGGAACACTTGCGGATTCGGCAGGACCTGCTCCGGCACTGGGCAGACTCGGTCTTCCGTGTTGAAGAGGACAGCAGCCCGCGCCACAACGGCATGTTCGCCTATCTCAGCTCGGTCGCCATGGTCGGTTGCGCCATAGAAAGCACGGACTACGTGGACTGGGCGTTCGGCCACCGGGACTACGCTTCCGACCAGCGCCCAAACCACCGCGGCATCCGCTGGCTGACGCGCAACAACTATCTGGCTGACGGAGGTTTCTGGGGTCTGTGCAGCGCGTACCACCTGTATGCCCTGGGTCCGAACTGCCGCGCGCTCGTACTCGGCCACAGGCTCTCGCGACAGATGCCGCACCTGTTCCCGTCCGAGATCTACGACGAACTGGATTCCGGGAACAGCAGTTACCGGCACGTTCGCCGCGCTATCAAATGGTTTACCGCCCAGACGTTTCCGGACCTGTCCGTTGCGCCGACGGGAGACATGGGAGGGCGCGCCAGCCTCGCCAGCTATCCGCTGACGGCCGAAATCGGGTACCGCTACCTGGACATCGACGAAACGGGATCGTACCGCGTACTTCGAGAGGGGGACAGAGGACTGACGGGACTCCTGTTCGGCGCAGAAGTCATCTCAGAAAAACCGGTACCGTACCAGAGCGCCAACCTCTCCAGCGGGTACGTGGCATTGAAACGGGAAGCCGGCGGCAACCGCCTGTACGCGGGACTGAACGCGCTTCTGCCGGGCTCCGGACACGCGCACGCGGACCGGCTGAATCTGATCACCTACTCGCACGGCCGGATGCTCACGGGCGAGAAGCGCACCCGTTACGAAGACCCCGATCAGCGCATCTACAGCGGCGCTTCATACGCCCACAATACGGTTACCGTCGACGAAGTATCGCAGGTTCACGGAGACCAGCTTCGCGATGAACAGGTCCCGCGCATCCACACATTCGTCGATCTGCCCGCGGGTCAGGTGGCCGAAGCCCACGGCGACCGGGTGTATGCGCAGACCGACATCTACCGTAGAATCCTGATCCAGTTCGACTCGTACCTGCTGGATATCTTCCGCGTTCGTGGCGGGAACATACACGACTGGTTTTACCACGGAATCGGTGAGGAACCGCGGATCGGTCTTGCGATGAAGGAGAAGTGCGGATTCGAACCGGCGGATTTTGTCATGCGAGGCCGACCGGTATTTCGTGAGGGGCTTGCGGAGGAGACGTTTCAGGCAACATGGCGCGTACCCGCGGAACCTGAAACGGGAAACGGCGCCAACCGGAACGACGTTTTTAACCGGGTGACGGTGTCAGGTTCGCCGGAACAGACCGCCTTTCTCCTGAACACCTATCCCGATCCGGGAAGGCACAGCCTGATGGTTCGCCATCGTGAGGCAGACGCACCCTTTGTGGCCGTCCACGAAGCCTATATCCAAAAGCCGGTTGTCTCCGACGTTCGGACGCTTTCGGGGAATGCGGCGGCGGTTGTCCAAATCACTCACGCCGACGGCGGCGGCAGGCGGGCGATCTACGAGACCGGATCGGGGCCGGACGGGCTGATGCTGGCAGGGCGCTTTGCATCCGTTTCCCGCGACGAATCCGGGCAGCCCCGCAGCGTCCTGTTGATCCACGCAACGGAATTCAATTGCCGCGGAATCCGCATCCGATCGGAACGGCCAGTGACGTTGTCGGCCGTATTCGACGGTGACACGATCCGAATGGTCTCCTGTCCGCCGGTGGCCTACCAGACGCTGGAAGGCCGACCGGTGTACAAGAACGGCCAGGATGTCGACGTCTTTGTCGAACGCGCGCCCGACGGAGCGCGAGCGGGCAGGAAAATTGAAGCCAGGCTGCCGGGACAGACGGAGAGCGGACCGATCTGTATCGAGGTGTAGGATTTCGCCGGACAGCTCGCGAAGAACCGCTCACCAATGGCTATCAGTCCGTTGATAAAGTCGCTCTGCAGGCGAGGCCGAGCCATTGTGGTCGAAGACAAGGCGCGCAACCGAGTCCCATCCATCGATTCGGCGAGGGCGCGCAACGCAGTATTTCGACCGCAAGGGCCGGTCGTAGCCCGGATGGGCTTTTTCAACGGGCTGTTATTGCGGCCCAAATCATGCCGAACAAGACGGCACTCACTTCCGCTTTCCGCTGGCGTCCGCAATTTTCGGGCTGCCCGGCCCCACAGCATTTCTCACCGCGAAATAGTCTTCGCGCGACAGGCGCCGTCCACCCGCCCCCACGGCCTCGGCAATCTGATCCGGCGTCTTGATTCCAGTGATGGCCACGTGAATCGCCGGATGCATCAGGGTGGCGGCCAACACCAGCTGGTAAATCGTCAGTTCGTTGCGTTCCGCGATCGGCTTCAGGCTCAGCACCTTCGCACACAGATCCCTGAACCGTTCTCCCTGAAAATCGGGATGATTCATCCGGAAATCGTCGAACGCCTCTCCCCCGGTGTATTTTCCGCTCAGCAGCCCCTTGTGCATGGGCGAATAGATCATCACCCCGACATTCTCAGACTGGCACCACGGCAACAGATCGTTCTCTCCGGCCGGATCGATCAGGCTGTACGGAGGCTGGACGACGTCGTACCTGCTGAAACGGCGCTGCGCCCGGCATTGTTCCACCGTGTGGTTGCTGAGCCCGTAACACCGGATCTTGCCCTGATCGCGAAGTCTTTCCAGCGTTCCAGCGATATCGGCAAGCGGCGTCAACGGGTCGTACATGTGCAGCAGATACAGGTCGATTGTCTCGACCCCCATCCGATCGAGCGACACGTCGCACCGCGCTGTTATGTGTTCGGGCGAAAGATCGGGATACCGGGAGCCATCGGGATTGAAGTGGTTGAACACCTTGGTTGCCAGCACGAGTTCGTCCCGCGGCAGATCCCTTACGACCTCCCCCAGAACCGTCTCGGCATAGCCATCGCCGTAGGCCTCGGCCGTATCGAAAAAGTTGATACCGCGATCGAACGCGAACTTCATCGCGGCCATCGCATCGTCTTTCGACTGCGGTCCCCAGAAACGGGGACTGAGCTGCCACGTGCCGACGGCGATCGGGGATACCGACAGGCCGCTTTCCCCAAGCACGACGCGGTCCATTGCTATTCCTCCCATCATCGACGAACTTTCTGGTTCTTTTCCGGAAAAACCTTCAGGGCGGGGTAGACCCGCTAATCGGCTGCTTGCACGCCCGTTTCACCCATCGTACCGAGTCCGAGTCCCCTCAGATCTGCGACCGAGTCGCTCTCCTCCGCCTCGTACAGTTTCCAGATGACCCTGAGTCCCTCGAGGCTGGAAACGGGGTCGGTCAATGGCTTCCGGCCGGTCTCGATGCAATCCACGAAGTGCGCCATTTCCACTTCCGTCGGTTTGGCGTGTTTTTCTTCCATCAATACGATCTCCCGCTGACCGGGATCGTGTTCGCCGGGCACGTGTTTTTCAACGTCGCCCAGGTACACAACCCGTCCCGTGCGCAGATGAAGTTCCACCATGCCTTTCTCGCAGTGCGCGTGAAAGGAGTATCCGAGCCGGGTGCCCCTGGCCCCCCAGGTGCCGAAGTGATACCCAGGATGCCGCCTTCGAACTCCAGGCACACGTTACTGGTGCCCTCTCTTTCCATCCACGGCGTGCCTCTATTCGTTCCCAGGTGTACGCCCTTCACCGGCCTGCCAAGCATCCACAACATCAGATCGATATAGTGGCAGCCGTGGCTGAAGAACTGACCTCCGCCGAGCATGCCCGCCCGGCAGTGCCAGCTTTCCGGATCGCGCTGGGTATGCTGCTCGGTCCAGATCGACAACTGGAAGACCTCGCCGAATGTCCCGCTGTCCACCACTTCCTTGAACTTGAGTATCAGGGGATGAAACCGCATGCAGTAGGCTACCATCAGAACCCGGTCGTTCCGTTGTGCGGCTTCGATCATGTCCAGACACTCCCGTTCACTGTTGGCCATCGGCTTCTCCACCAGCACGTGCTTGCCCGCATTCAGGCAACGCACTGTAACCGGGTGGTGGAGATGATGGGGAAGCACTACGAGTACGGCGTCGACATGATCCAGGACCTCCTCGTAGTCGGCCGCAACCACGGGGTCATTGGGAAAGTGTCCGGCGACCGCCCGCGCCCGCTCGAGATCGATATCCACCACCGCCGCAATCTCCACCCTGTCGAGCACCTCGCTCATCCGGCTGGCATGGGACCGGGCCATGCCGCCGCATCCGATGATACCCACCCTTGTTCTCTCTGCCATTTTCCGTTCCTCCATTTCTGCTCTACCGGACTCCAATTCCTATGGATCAAACCGCCTGCGGTCCCGCAACAGTTCGATATCCGTGTGCGTTAATGCATCACAGGGGAAAATCCCTTGCAGGATGTCCCCGCACAGCGGTCCTTACGAACCTTCTCCGCCTTCCCATTCGAAGATCACTTTTCCCGTCTCTCCGCTATCGAAGATTTCAAATGCCTCTTTCGCCTGTTCAATGTGAAAACGATGGGTCACAATCTCGTCCAGCGGCACCGGGTGGGTCTGCAGAAAAGCAACGGCATCGAAATAGGCGCCCATCGAATACACGGAATTGCCCCTGAGCGTGAGCTCCTTTCGAAGGATATCCACAAAATCGATCTCGAGCGACGCCGCGCCCGCGCCCACGTAGACCACCGTTCCGTGCAGACCCGCGACCGCCGCCGCCTGCGCGCGCGCGATGCCGCTCCCCGAGCACTCCACGACCCCGGCCGCTCCTTGTCCGCCAGTAAGATCCCTGACTGTCTCAACCGGGTCGTTCTCTTCCGCGTTGATCACAACCCCGCCGCCGATACGGGCCGCGAGGTCAATCCTGAAGCGATTTATGTCCACGCCCAGCGTCCTGTATCCCATCGCCTCGCCCATCAGAAGCGTCGTCAATCCCACCGGACCCAACCCGAACACAACAAGCGGATCTCCATGACGTTTCGATACCTTGTTCACGGCGGAAAAGGCCGTCCCCGCGGTACAGGCAAGTTGCGTACCGACCGCAAAAGAGACACCATCGGGCAGCGGCATGCAGTACCGAGCCTCCGTGACCATGAAATCCGCGTGGGACCCGTCGCGAGTCCTGCCGAATGCGCCCTGTTCCGGACAGAACACCGGCGTTCCGGAGAGACAGACCGCGCAATGATTGCACCCGACCGTGTGATAGACACAGACTCTGTCGCCCTCGGACAGATTTGCAACGTCCGTTCCGACCTCGGCCACGACCCCCGCCGGTTCGTGCCCGGAAATCATGCCCTTCCGCTCCTTCGCCCACTCCCGGCTGCTGTGGTACTTATGGAGATCGCTCCCACAAAGCCCCGCGACCTTCATTTCGATGACCACCTGACCGGGCCCGGGTTCCGGCCGATCAAAGTCTCTGACTTCCACCTCGCTCTCTCCGAGATAGACGACGCCCCTCATACCCTCATCTCCCGCCGAATGGCTTCCATTGTGAATGTATCCGACTCAGACACGGATCAGCGATTCCCTTTCGCGAGATTCCATGGCCCGCATTTCGACGCAGGGCGCCGGTCTGGGATTGAATTCCCCCGTTTGATTCCCTATCTTTGTCACCTGCTGTCATGATTCTTTGTAGGAATGGCCATTACTGATTTCGGCTGAGGTTCGTCGCGCGCCTGCCTTCCTGAAACGGAATCCTGGCCTGGCGTTCCGTTTCGGAACACTGAGCGGGGCTCACGCCACGGCGCGAAGGTTATGATACTGCGAAGCCCGATCCTATGCAAGCAGACATTGCGAAGGAATGCCGATAAGCCGGTCGAGTCCCATAAGCGCAGCCGGACACCTTCCAACCCTTCCAAGAGCCATGGCCCATACAATCCCTTTAGCCGCAACGCTAACCAACGTCGAGCCGTCGCGCATCCGCGAGCTGGCCGACGTCGCTTTCGGCATGGACGGCGTCTACAAAATGCACTTCGGCGAATCCGATCTGCCCACGCCCCGATACATCAAGGACGCGGCCGTTCAGGCATTGGACGAAGGATACACGTTTTATACCGAAAACGCCGGCCTGCCCGGACTTCGGGAGGCCCTGGCCGAAAGATACGCCGATATCCACGGCGTGACCCTCGCGCCCGGCGAGATCCTCATTACCGCATCGGGCGTCCAGGCCCTGAACGTCTCAATCCGCTGCGTGATCGATCCTGGTGACGAAGCCATCATTCTCACGCCGAATTGGCCCAATGCGGCAGCCATCGTCAACCTCTTTGGCGGCAACGCCGTTGAGATTCCGTTTATCAAAGACGGGGGTCGTCACACGATCGACTTCGACGCGCTGGCATCCGCACTCGGCCCGAAAACAAAGCTGCTCGCCTATACTTCGCCATCCAACCCGCTGGGCTGGGTCGCCTCGATAGACGCACAGCGGAAACTTCTCGATTTCTGCCGCCGCAACGACCTCTGGCTTCTCGCGGACGAAGTCTACGAGCACATCTACTACAACGGACCCGTCGCCCCGTCCATTCTGCGGCTGTGCGACCGAAACGACGCCGTAATCGTCGTGCAATCCTTCTCCAAGACCTATCGAATGACCGGGTGGCGCCTGGGCTGGGTGGTCTCGCGCCCGGACCTGGTTGACAGGGCCGCTCAACTCAACGAATTCATCGTATCACACGCCCCCGCGATGGTTCAGCGGGCGGGTGAGATTGCGCTTCGCCACAGAGAGTCGAATGTTCACGATATGGTCGATACCTATCACAAGAGGATTTCTTACTGTTACGATGCCTTGAATTCGATAGCGGGCGTGTCAGTCAGTCCGCCCGAGGGCGCCTTCTATCTCTTTCCCAGCATCGAGGGCGTCAGCGATTCGTTTGCGTTCGCGCTTGAACTGCTCAATCGACGAAGGGTATCGGTTGCGCCAGGCATCGCTTTCGGCGCAGGCGGCGAAGGTTCGGTTCGGCTCTGCTGCGCGTCGGACCCATCCGTATTGGAACCGGCAATGGATCGCTTCTGTCGATATATTGAACATCGATGAAGATTCGCTGCTATCCCGATGGCAGACCTGCAGGTAGCGAAGCAATCCCGAACAGGAGAAACTCATGCCTGAAACAGTGCTGTCCGAACCACGACATTCTGTACGCGTAGAACGCAATATACCCATAAGAATGCGAGACGGCGTCGTCCTGCCAGCCGACGTCTACCGGCCCGACGACGGCGGTCGACATCCTGTCATCGTGGAACGGGTCGCGTACGAACTCGTCGGCCGTTGCACGTCGAACGGCGAGTTCTTCGCGAGCCGGGGATACGTCTTCGTCGGACAGAACGTGCGAGGCACGTTTGCCTCCGAAGGCGAGTGGCAACCGTTCCGGGACGACGGCTGGGGCGCCAACCGTGACGGATACGACACGATTGAATGGGCAGGTGTTCAATCGTGGTCCAATGGCCGCGTGGGTATGGCTGACGGCTCCTATTCCGGATTCTCTCAGTATATGGTCGCCCCGACCCGGCCGCCGCACCTGAAGGCGCTCTACGTTCGGCAGGGCGGAGCAGACTATTACAGCGGTTTCTGGTACCGTTACGGCGCCTTCTCACTGCCCTTCCAGAAATGGGCGATGCAGACGCTGCTGGCCCAGTTGGAACACGAAAGCGCGCCACCGGGTGTGGATGCCGCGAGGGCCCGCCTTGCAGCGGCATTGGACGAATACCAAGACTGGGAAAAGCATCTTCCGTTGAAGTCATTCCCACCCCTGGAGGGTCTGCTCGACTGGTACTTCGAATACCTGGACCACCCCGAAGACGGTCCCTACTGGTGGCCCACGAACATCGCGTCGAAATTCGGCGATATCGACACGCCCATGCTTCATTTCGGCGCGTGGTTCGACGTCTTCCTGGACGGTACGCTGCAGTCCTTCCAGGGAACCCGAAAAAGCGGTCGAACACGGGCTTGCCGGCAAGGCCAACGATTGCTGATCGGTCCCTGGATCCACGGTCCGGGCAACGCCGCCAGGCGTGTGGTCGGCGAACTCGACTTCGGCCCGCAGGCAGCGTTCGACATGAACGCGCACCGTCTGCAGTGGTACGATTACTGGCTGAAGGGAATGGACAACGGAGCCATGGACGGTCCGCCGGTACGCATTTTCCTGATGGGAAATAACCAGTGGATGGACCTGGACGACTGGCCGCCGCCGGGCATTACGTACCGATCCGCGTATTTGCGGGAGGGTTCCGGCAAAGACGAAAATTCGCTCAACAACGGCGGGCTGGCCTTCGATCCGCCCGATAGCGCCGAACATCCAGACAGCTTTGAGTACGATCCGAGCGAACCCATGCCCGGGCTGCGCTTCTATCCCACGCTGGGTCCGGTGGACCACCGGCACCTTGAAGGAGGGATGCTCACCTATACTTCGGCGGTACTGAAGCGAGACCTGACCGTCATCGGACCCGTCAAAGCCATCCTGCACGCCCTGTCCTCAGCCCCGGATACGGACTGGGTGGTCCGGCTGTGCGACGTCTGGCCGGACGGTCGTTCCATGCCCGTCTGCGACGGCATCCTCAGGGCGCGATTCCGTGACTCGCTGCAACACCCCGAGTTGCTGACGCCAGGCAGGATCTACAGGTTTGAGATCGACATGTCCGCCACGGCACAGGTGTTCCAATCCGGGCACCGCCTGCGCATAGAGATCACAAGCAGCGATTTCCCCCGATACGATCGAAACCTGAACACGGGCGGGCCCTTCGGCGAAGAAGTCACCGGCCAAGTCGCCGTCAACACCGTCTTCCACGACGCAGAACGGCCGTCGTACGTCGTCCTGCCCGTTTTGGAAGACTAACCTTGATTCGTAAGTCTTCGGGGACGTTAATTCGAATATGTGATTGTAAATAAAGGAGATTAGACTGCTGATTATCAGGATACACCAGGTCACTGGACGTGAAGGGAATAAACGTCCTTCTTTACGTCGATAGCGCCCCGTTTCGGAGGGTTTTATCGTGTCGCCGCGTTGCTGTTTTTTTCAGATTGAGGCTAACCTCAGTTCGAAAAAAGACAACCGATAATTTGCCACAAAAAGCACAAAAGGCACAGAAGGTGACGGTGCGAAAAAGGGGGATCGAGGTCGTTCAACCGGCAGAAAACCGCCCTGCACGGGCACGCTGCATTCATTGAAACAGCCTCCCGGCAGGGCCCGTGGATCAATCAGCGAGTTCCGCAACTCATGCTTCAGGGAATACGTTACACCCCGGAGGCGCCTTCCAGTAATCCGACAGATCGTGGTCTACCGCACCGGCCCATCGCCGCAACACCCGCCGCCCCTCGGCCCGTCGTCGCAGCGTCGGCCCGATTGCTTCCCCGCGCCATCCCTCCCGGACCCGATCCAGAAGCGCCCCCTTCACTTCCGCACAACGTGTATCTCCCGCCAGGTCGTTGAATTCATGGGGATCGTCGTCTAAATTGAACAACTGCGGTTCGTCGAATCCATGGTAGTAGTTCAACTTCCATGGTCCCCGGCGGACCATCCGCCCCGGCGGTTCGTCGGCGCCGCTGTAGTTCTCGGAAAACACCTCATTCGACCAACCCGGCGCACGTCCGTCGCCCTCAAGGAAACACCTCAGGCTGCGGCCGGCAACCTCCGGCAGCGGATCTCCGCCGGCCAGGTCAATCAGCGTGGGTCCGACGTCCAGCAGGCTTGTCACGGCGTCCACGCGCCGGCCCTCTTCGAATCGCCCCGGAAACGACGCAATCATCGGCACGCCGGCGGATCCCTCGTAAAAACTGCTCTTCCACCACATCCCGTGTTCACCTGCCATCTCCCCATGGTCCGAGAGATAGATCACCGCGGTGTTGTCCGCGAACGACGTTGAAGCCAGCGTCTCCAGCAACCGTCCGATCAGACCATCCAGGAACGTGACGAGGCCGTAGTAGGCCGCGCGTGCCCGCCGCACCGCGTCGTCGCTCAATCCGTTGACCCCGCGCTTCTCGCGCCAGAGACGCATTGCCGGATGCAGCTCATCCAGGTAGCTTTCGGGAACGGCCGGAAGCTCCACCCGATGGTGATATTCCTCGTATAAATCTCCGGGACAGATAAACGGGCAATGCGGCAGCACATAGCCCGTTACGAGGCAAAACGGTCGCTCGGCGCCAGTCCTGTCGCGGCTCTCAAGGAACTCACAACAGGCCTCGGTCACCGCCACGTCGTAAGCCTGGTAGGCCGTGCGTCCCGGTCCGGAAATCTCGACCGATTGACGGGACTGCCCGGTCGTACCTGTGGGAATATGACCCAGATCGGGACCCGGACCTCCCGGCAACGGACCCGATACATCTCCAATGATGCGCTTTTCGAATCCGTGAAGCTGGTCCGGTCCGACAAAGTGCATCCTGCCGCCAAGGACCGTCGCGTATCCCGCCAGCCCCAGACCGTGTGCGAAGGTGGGAATGTCCGACCTCAGAAAACAGGCATTGGACCAGACCTCGATATCAGACGCATTACGTCCCGTAAGAAAAGTCATCCGCGACGGCACGCAAAGCGGCGCACCGCAATAGGTATTTTCGAAGAGCACGCCCCGCCCCGCCAGCGCATCCAGGTTTGGCGTTCGGGCGATTGGATCCCCGGCACAACCCATATACCTGCGGTTGTGCTGGTCCGACATGATCACCAGAAAATTGGGTTGGTCCGGCAAGATGGTCCCCCTCGCCTCCAGTCCATCAGCCACGTGCGTCTATTCGTACCGTGCTTCTCACGGACTTCCCGATGCCGAGAGCGTTACCAGCCTGATACGATGGTTGTACGTATCGGCTATGTAGAGGAGTCCGTTTGCCTCATCAAACGCGACGCCGGCCGGCCGGTTCAATGTGGCGGACCTGCGCCGGACCGCCGTCGCCGCTGAATCCCGGTTGCCCGTTGCCGGCCACCGTCGCGATGACTCCGGAAGCCAGATCGATCGCCCGGATGCGATGGTTCATCTCATCGGCGATGTACAGCCGCCCATCGGGACCGAACTGAAGGTCACGCGGGTTGTTCAAGTTCGCCTGCGTGGCCGGACCTCCGTCCCCGCTGAAACCGGCTGCGCCCGTGCCCGCGACGGTGTCGATCCGGTCCCTTTCGAAGTCCACGCGCCGAATCCGCTGGTTGAGCGTGTCGGAAATATAGAGATTTCCATCGGGCCCCAGAGCCAATCCGCCCGCCGGCCGCGGATTGTTGCCCGCAGGGAGGTTCAGCTGCGCCAGACGCGGAGGACCGCCGTCTCCGCTGAATCCGGCCGTGCCCGTTCCCACCACCGTGGTAATGACGCTGCCGGCATCGATCTTCCTTACCCGCAGGTTGCGCTGATCCAGGACATAGAGCGTGTTGTCGGGAGCAAGCACCGTCTGCGAAGGATGGTTCAGGAGAGCGTCCTCCGCGGCACTGCCGTCGCCGGAAAACCCCGGCGTGTCACCCAGAAATACCCGTACCCTGCCACTGACGGGATCGAAAATCCGCAGCTTGTGGTTTCGCCAGGCCGTGAGCAGATAGGCCCCGCCGGAAAGCTGCACCAGATGGGTGGGATGACTCAGATTGACGGATCTCCCGGGCGCACCCGGCGGGATACGCTCGGATTGCGCGTAGGATCCGTCGCCCATCAGCCCGCTGCCGATCGCCGTCTCCAGCGTGCTGTCGCCTATGGCCGCACGGCGCACGCGATGGTTGTTCCAATCCAGAACGTAGACCCGGCCCTCGTGCGTGACCATGACTTCGACCGGCCAGTAGAAGGTGGACAGCAGCAATACGTTTCCGTCGCCGTCCCAACCCGCGTCACCGGTACCCGCCCAGGTGCATATCGTCCCCACCGTATCCGAACATAGCGAAGGCGGCGCAACCGGTTCCTCGTCGTCGTCGGATTCAATCGGGTTGTCGTCACCGCACGCCGTCAGAAAACTGGCAAGCAATCCGAAGACAAACCATTTGCTGCACCGCCACACACCATCAGTTCCAATCGGCATCTTCGCTTACCCTCACACCTGGTCCCTTTTGACCGGCCTTCCGGTTCCTCCCATTACCGGCGTCGATTGCCGCCGCACGTCAGGAACGTCAGAAATCACTCGCACAACGAAATCCACCCTGTTCATCCGCAAGAAAAGGCGGCTCAAACCATCGAGTCGTCGTGTCGGCAAGGTCAGTGAATGCCCACGACCCTCCCCGCAATACCCGGTTTGCGCCCGTCTCACCGCCTTTGGGGTTTTCTCTTGGAGAATCACGATAATAAAAGGGGTCGAACCAGTCCTCGCACCATTCCCAGGCATTTCCTGACATATGATGCGCCCCGTATGGGCTTACGCCTTTCGGGTGGCTGTCCACGTCCACCGTACGCCCTACATAATGGTCGATATTCGCGAGTTCAGGAGTGGGCGTAGCCGTACCCCAGGGGTAGGGCCGCTCGTCCGTCCCTCGCGCCGCCTTCTCCCACTCCGCTTCCGTGGGAAGGCGCATTCCTGCCCATTCGCAGTACGCCTTTGCGCCGTACCACGTCACGTTCGTCACCGCCCGGTTGGCGAGGTAGAATGCCTTCAGCACGTACTCATCCTTGATGGTGCGCCCCAGGTCCTCGCTTTCTTCATCATCGTCCCCTTCGCGTCCGGCCAGAACGTCTATCGATATCCGGATGTCGGCCCTTCTCGATTCCAGATTGTAGAGCACGTTGTCATCCGGGTCCCGGTTGCGATTCACCGCGTTCTCGTACGCGATATCCTCGTCCGTCTGCCAGGGCGCCGTGCGGCCCACCGTTCTGGTGTTCCGGTTCCTGTCGTTCAGAAAGGCGATATACTGTGCGTTGTTCACCTCGTACTTGTCGATCTTGAACGCGTCCAGGTAGACGACGTGCTCCGGACCGTCCGGCGGCAACCCTCCCTGACTGGTACCCATGATGAAATCTCCGGCCGCGACCTCGAGGAGTACATGCTTAAGGATCGGAATGACCGGCCCATCGACCACGTTCTGTCCGAAAAATGACGCGAAGATCACAAAGTCGGGCAGGTCCACCGCGCGACTGCCGTCCAGATCGTATAACGGGTCGTCCGACTGATACGCCCGTGCGAACAGGACAAAATCGGTCAGATCGATGGTTCCATTGCCGTCGAAGTCCACGTCTTCTATGGTGACCCTCTCCGCCCACGCACGCTCCGGGCTAAATGCAAGGACGAAAAAGAGTGGAAAATAGAGTAACACACGCGTCATGTGCCCATTCTCCTTCACCGGCGTCTTTCCGTACCTCGTCCGCTTCCTGGCGACGAGTTATTTCTGAACGACAAACGTGGTTTCCTTTTCGAAAGATCTTCCACTGTTTAAATCCGTGACCCTCACGTTCAGGTAGTGCCGTCCCGATCGTGCCTCTCCCAATTCCAGTTCCGTATATGCCACTTCAGACTCCTGCACGCCAAGTTGTTCATATCCGATTGCCACACCCTGCTTTTTCGACTTCCCCGTAAGCGTCTGCGCCAGCCTCGACAGTACGCCGCCCGCCTTCGGCCCCATCGTGTACTCGACACGGTACTGGGTCTGGCCGAACTCATCACGCTTCAAGTTGTATATCTCGTAATAGACAAACACATTCTGCCCGGTCCCGAATGTTCGGGACGGCATCGGTATCACGTTCAGACCGTTTTTTCCGAATTTTCCAGGATCGGCGGCGGCATCGCTGACCCTGTACGCCAACTCGAGGTCGCTCACGCGGAGACCCTCCCGATGGTAGGACTCGACCACGACCTGCTGGCGGTATATCCCAAGCCGACCCGTCATCCGGTCCCTGGCCTTCACTTCCAACCTGTACACGCCGGGTGGCACTTCCAGTCTGACCACGTCCGGGAGGACCACGTCGGGGCCTGTTCGATTACCAGGCTGCTTGTAAAACATCTCTGCAGTCTTCCGGTAGACTTTTTCCGAATTGGGCGAGAGCAGCGCCAGTTGCCGGCGGACGGCCACCTGCGTGACATTATGTTCGGGCAGGTAGTTTGTCGAGGCGCACGGAATCCCGTAGTAGATCTCCAAAGCGCTATTGCCGTCCGGTCCTTTGAAGTCAGCCAATGTATAGTAGAAGTCAAATGGCGACTCGGCGTATTCCGGCGTGAAGGTATCGGGAGTCAGGGCTACCGCTTGCTTGAACACCATCGCGGGCGAAAAACGACGAAACTTTGTAACCTGCTCGATACCCAAGTCAGGCGCATCAGGCACCGGTGCAAAGTCAAACACCTGTGAATTGAACTCGTCCGTAAACGTGATCTCTATTCCGCCGTCGATATTGAGATAGATCCACGACTCCCACGGCGTGGACCCGTGGTCGGCGCCGGCGCTCAGAACCGGACTGAAACCCGATCCCGCGAAAATTTCCGTGTTGATTCTGGACGGGAGGGGCCCTGTAACCGTGCTTGCAAGTTCACTCTGTCCGATATCTCCAGCCGCTCCGATCGTTCCGGCGGTGCTGGAACGTTCCGTATCGTTACGGTCGGACGACGAGCCCCCGTCCCGGCTACCCTCCGACGTCGTCATCTGCCTCAAATTCGAATCGGACCCGTCGGGGTCGCCACCGGTAAACGCGTCGCGCTCGCCCTCAATGCCCAGATCAGCAGCGGCGCTTTCGAATCCAAGAATATCACGCTCCAGAGCAAAATTGCGGAGGGGAAAGACGGGACCCATAAATGACGCGCCAATGGCCTCGGCGCCATACAACTGCCTGGCCAACCGCTCTTTTACGCGCAGCACGGGAAGGGGGTGCCGGAAATTCACGTTCCGTGAACTTGTCACGTGGTCCGGATCGCCGAACCGAATGTACACCTCGCCACGACGGTCCCAGGGCTGCTTGCCGTCGGAAAATTCCAGGCTGGCGTACCAGACCCTTCTGTAATGTTCCAGCAACCTTTCGTTGACGGAAGTCCCGATATCCGGATCGCGCACGTTCCAGAACCGCTCCAGAAACGCCGTCCTCAGCTCGCCCGACGTCTGTTCATACTCGGCAATCTCCTCGGGTGACGCGATCAGTCCGATGTCATCATAAAGCGCCCGCTGATCCTGCTTCAGCCGCGATATGTACGTTGAGAAAAACCCCATCGCCATATCGTATTTGTTGCGCTTTGCGCAAGCCTGAGCCACAATCGGCATCAGTTCAATTGCATCGGGGTACTCGTCTGTAAACGCCTGGACTTTCTCCAGAATCCGGTCGTAGTCTTTCACTCTCAGATACGCATGTCCCAGCCGCCTCCCCACTTTCTGGTCGGCCGGCCGCATCGCGAGATACCGGGTGTACCAGACAATCGCCTCTTCGTAATCCTCCATGAAATTGGCGTACCAATCTCCCATCAACAGATAGGCGTCGGCGTACTCCGGATCCGTCTTCAGCACCCGGTCCAACTCCGGTTTCACGTCGTGCTCGTTGAGCATATATCTCACGAGTGCGATCTTATACTGGGCATCCACGAAGTCCCGATCGCGCATCAAGGCTTTTCTGAAATAGGTTATGGCCTGGTAGCGCTCGTTGTGCAGTTCCATCAATACGAGGCCCAGACCGTAGTAGGGTTCGGGGTCGTTGCCCGGCAGCGCCGCTGCCTTTCTGAATGCCCATTTCGCGCCCCTGTAGTATTTGTCCTCCAGAAACGCATAACCCAGCTTCAGATGCGCATCTTTATTTCGGGGGCGCTGGTGGGCAACGACGCGCAGCGGAAAGATCGCCTGGTCCACCTCATTCCTGTTAAGCCGCGCCACGCCCAGGTCGAAGAGCGAATCGACCCTGGCGCGCGGTATATTCTGCGCCTCCACGGCGAATCCGCCGGGGCTTCCCAGCAGATATTGCACCCGCCCCCGGTGCCAGTAGCAGGTCAACACGGGGCCGGCTGCGTGAACGGCGGGCCGGAAAAAGTATCCGATTTCAGGCATGTGGGGTTCGTCCGTTGCCGGACATTGGAAGAGATGCCTGAGTTGCGCCAGATCCCGTGCTCTCGAGGACGCGTCCAACCGCCGCTCCTTCAGTTCAGCGGACGCCCATGACAAGAGCCCGCCCAGGCCAGCCCTTGTTTCATTGGCGCGAGCCGAGTTAAACTCTGCAATCAGGTCGCCGACAACGAGCAGACGTTCCGAGCATACCGCTTCCTTCAGCGCCTCGTCGTTTTTGATACGGCGTCGAATTGTATCGATGTAGCCCTGACAGCTTCCTCGCGACAGACCCAGGGGTGTATACGTCTTTCGGATTTCCTTGAATCCGCTGACCGATTCGCGGTAGGCATCCCTGGCGCTGCGATACTCCCCCCGGTGCATCGCGTGATGACCCCGGACCCACCAGTTCAGCGCCTGGTGAACCATGAGCATGGCCGCGTCAATCTCGTTTTCCTGCGCCGGCTTCGGAGGCTTCGCCCCACCCTGGTTGCTTGAACTGCTCCACGCCGGCACTTCAGCGCCGTCCATTCCGACATATGACGATTCGCCTTCCACAACCGCCGCAACGGCGTCGGCGCCTTGAGACCACTCCAGGGGACCGCGCACGTGTCCGCGCACGAGAATTCGAGCGCGCCCGAATGCATCGACGAGCCACAACCCCTCGCGGTCCGTTACGGCCAGTCGACTTCCGTCCGGCGCAACCGCCAGATCGATCGGGTCCATTTCGCCGGGCAACGGCCAGCGGGACTCGCCGGAAGCGTCAATTCGCCAGATTCGATTACGCGCCAGGGGTAGGCGACGCTGTCTGCGGGAATCGGACGTGAGTCTGCCCAGCGGCGTCGTGCCGAACGCGACGTGGTCCAGCGTCCGCTCCAGGTATACCAACCCACCTCCCGGCAGGAAACCCACGTCTCCCGGAGGGCCCAGGTAAATCCCCGTCCTGATGGGCATCGTCCCGTCGGCACGTCCCATCCAGATCTGGGTTAACAGGACCATTGGCTTGCCCGAAGGTATGAGCCAGACGACCCGATCACCTTCCGGCGAATTGACGGCGGGCGGGACGGCCGAGGCCCCGGTTGAAAGACCCAGAAAGGCCGCAGTGATGGCAAGAAACCTCAACAAACGCTCCTCCGAATCTTAGAAGCTGTCTTAAAACCCCCAGCGGTCTTCGCGCGGCTGCAAAAGCGTCGGTCTGCGTTGGTCAAATCCACCCAAGAGTGGCGAGGGGCGCGCAGCCACGATACATTGAATAAGGGCGAACTTGCCCGCCTTGACCGACACATTTTCGCGCGCGCTCGGGAACTCACCGGGAATTTTAAAACAGCTTCTTACGAATGTCCGCGAAACGAAGTACGCAACGTTGCGATATGGAATGCCCTTAAGATACGAAAGTTACCCTCTATCGAACAACCCTTCTATTGCCATCACTTCCAACGCCTCGCCCATCGCGCCGACGGCCTCCTCGATATCCGCCTCGGTATGCGAGTAATTGGTGTAACAGACCGAATAGACAATGATCCCTCGCTTCAGTACTTCCTCGTTGAACCTGAGAAACAGCCGGGCCGCGTCGGGATGATCGATAACCAGTTGCCCAACCGGCGCCGCTCCCGTGAAACGCGCCGGCAGGCCCAATCTCCCGCTGTACGCATTGAAGCCTTCGTGAAGCTGTTCGCCGCGCTTCCACAGCGTACCGATCACATCTTCGCGTTCGTACACGTCCAGCACTGCCCGCGCCGCGGCCAGTCCGAGCGTATCCCCTCCGAAGGTGGACGATATGACACAGTCTTCCACCGTCTCCATCACCGCCGAATTCCCAGCAAAACATGAGAGGGGCACCCCGTTCGACAGGCCTTTTGCATACACCGCCAGGTCGGGAGTCACCCCGAAATATTCCTGCGCGCCTGCACGCCGCAGCCGGAACCCGGTAACGATCTCGTCGAAAATGAGGACAGCGCCGTGCTGCCGCGTCAACGTCCGCAGTTCCCTCAGAAAAGTGCGCCCCTGCTCGACTTCCGCATAGGCGCAAGCCACGCTGACGCCGGCAATCTCACCCCTTGAAGCCTCGAACGCCTCAGCATACGGCCCGATGTCGCCCCACGGCATCGCCACGTAAGTCTTGCGCGTCGCTTCCGGCACCCCTCCTCGAGCCATCGTATTGACCCAGCCGTGATACCCGCAGGTCAGGATGAGTTCCCGCGCCGTAAACGCCCTTGAAAGTCGGTGCGCGGCCGCCATTGCTTCGCCGCCCGTCTTCAGGAATCTGACGCGTTCCGCGCTGGGCAACGCCTTGACCAGCCGCTGTGCGACCTCGACTTCCAGCGGGTGCGGATAACTGAACACGATACCACTCTCCAGTTGTTCTCTGACGGCATTATCCACCGCCGGAAAGCGGTACCCCAGGGTGATGGGTCCAAGCCCGTTCCTGAAATCGATGTATTCGTTACCATCAACGTCCCACACCCGGCAACCATCGCCCCGAACCAGGTAGCAGGGCTCCACCCCCCGAAGCGCCTCTCTCGGGGCCTTGGAATGGGTCTGAGTGCCCAGGGGGATAACCTCCTGTGCCGCGTCGTACAGTTCCCACGAGCGGGCAACTGATCGCTCAACCATCGTTTCCATGACTTACCTCCGGAAGAAATCCACATCCATGTATTCAACGAAAGAAAATCGGGTCCAACGTCGTACCCGCGCACGGTGGGTCAATACCCGTGGATCGAGTGCCCGCCACCCGGAAACCAGACCATATCCACAACGAGCGAAAGCCCCACGCCCGTGGAGTAACCCACGAGCACGCCCAGGAAAAACGGCACGTAACGCCGGTAGAGCGCCGCCCCGCCAATCCGCAGAATCAGGAATTTGATCGCCCAGGCCAGAAAGACCGAAAACACGGTATATCGCACGGACGTCCCTGTACCGGCAAGCGCGAATCCAACCGGGTGGAAGGGCCACCAGGGAAACCGGTACTTCAGAAACGTCAACAGCGACATTACCGCGGCGCCAATTCCGAACAGACTCAACTGCAAACGGTGGGGCGGCTCCGGGTTGTTCATCTGGGTCATCACACGTCCAAAGCCGGACTTGCTATACCTCGTAAACGGCCAATCGTTGAAATTATAGGCCCCGTACGTATATCCCAGATACAACGTAAACACAACCGAGAAAATACACCCCAAACCGAAGGCCAGCAGTAAAGCAGCCAGCACGCGCCGCCGCCCGTCCCGGGGACATATGTCTGCCAGTTTGGCCCCGTGAATGACAGAAGGCATGAACAGGCCCTTGCCGTAGGACGCGATGCCGTTCGTGAATCCCAGCGTCGTCAGACTGGACCCCGACAGATTCCCCGATCCGAACAACGACGTGACGAACCGCTGCGGCCCCACGGGCATGCTGATGAAGACCAAACCCACATCGGATACGATGCGCGCAACGCCCAGATAGAGGATGAACGCGGCAAGAACAAACGCACACGCCAGGACAAGACTCATTCCGGCCTGCCACCACCAGAAAACAGCGAATAAAACGCACACAATCAACCCGAATACCGCCGTCCGGAACGACATCATCTCATCTTTGTCATCCAGGGGCGCTTCCCTCCGGAGCGCCTTCATGAAGACCAGTTTCAGGTGGTTCCGCGACGTCCAGAACCCCCATCCCACCATCGCAAAAAATGCGCCCAGAGGCACCCACTGGAAATCGGCGGAGGCGTGGGACCACGAACTGGCGTTGATACCCAGCCGGTTCAGAATCCCGCTGCGAATGATGAACAGAAGATCGAAGAACCAGAGACTGAATAACACGTCTATATTTGCGAAATAGCAGAAGGAAATCGTAAACATATTGATCCGCGTCCACAGCCCCGGGAAATATCGTTCGAACCTGATCCAGGGGCCCCACCGGATATTCGGGATTTGCGGAAAGCCGGGAACGAAATAGTTGATCATGTTCCAGGCCAGAATGCCGAACGCGACTGCGAATCCGATCCAGAAGAGCCGCGGGAATTCCCACGTCTCCGCCCGTTCGGTAAGGTCGGTAACCGGGCGCAATATAGGAAACGAGATGCGTTCGCTTTCCATCCACTGCTTGCGCAGAATCACCGCGAGGCAGACCGAACCGAAAAACAGGGCGGTAATCAGACCCATCCAGCAAACCACCGGTACGAACCAGGCGTTCCAGGGAATGGCATCGCCGGGCGGCAATCCTTCGAACAGGTGATTCAACGTGCCGTTCGTGTTTCTCGGCGCCAGCCAATGCGGGATATTCGGATGGAAGAACTCCCCCCACTGGTTCTCCGGCGTCGCGAAGTAGAAAGGCGCCGCGATAGCCCCCAGGAAATAGCCCGTCAGCCCCACCGACGGTATTGCCCCGCCGACAAGACCGCCCGCCAGCACGACCAGCAGTTCCGTCGAGGATAGCGCAAACCGACTTGCGAGCAGCCGGCACAGCGGGTTCAGTCCCAGCGCCAACAGGAGGTAGAGCAACAGGGTGCCCATCGGAAAGTGACTCAACGTCATCCGTGACGCGTGGACGACGTACTCCACGTAGTTCACAACGACGTTCACCCCGACCGCCAATACTCCTGCCAGGAGAACGCTTCGCAGCGTCACCGTTTGCCTGTCGAGTCCGCCCTCAATGTCAGCCGATACCGCGACCGTTGAACCTTCCGCCATTGTACCCTTCCCTGCGTCGTCCGACACCTGAGACAGCGAGGCACCGGAATGACCGTAGACCCGGGACCGATGCAGTCGATATTTGTGATTAACGCGACCAGCCTGCAGTATACACCTGGACAATGCAATATACAAAACGAACGTGATAAATACAAAAATCGGGCCCCAACAACCAAGCCCGGTAGTTATCCTCATTTCGAAAAACGACAACCGACAAAACGACCACAGAAAGCACAAAAGGCACCAAAGGTTTCAGCGCGAAAGCGTCAGAACGAACCCTGCTCTTGCTCCCCCTCTCCTCACAGGAGAGGGGGCCGGGGGGAGAGGTCCCGTTCACGTCCAGCGACCTCTAGTGTCCTGTCCCAAAAATTCCTCACCATTCGACCGCCGATTCATCCCGTCTCGCTACGTTCCCCTCGCTCGCCGACCATACGCAGGTCGCCTGCGCTCAGGCGCCTTGCGAGTCAGGCGACTCGGCGGTCGAATTCAGGCAACTTATTTTCGGGACTGAACACTAGTATCCGGGAACTTTGACGTCAATTCGCCTTTGATCTTCTGCATATGTTCGACATTCAGATCCCCGAATAGTTGCGAATCAAGGTAAGATATCGAACTGGAATCTCTGGCTGAAGAAGCCGTCTTCCCGGGAACGGTATTTGCTATAGATTTGATTTACGTGTGATGATTGTTTAATTTGACTTTCGAAAGCAACTGGAGCGATCTTCAGGATGCCGACAATATCAATTGAGGGGTACAAGCTCCGGTTCTATTCCTCCGACCGGTATGAACCTCCACATTTCCATGCAATCAAGGCAGGCAATGAAGCAAAGATCTGGCTTCGGCCGATAGAAGTAGAATACTGCCACGGTTTCAACCCGGCGGAGCTGAACCGCATTGTCAAACTAATCCATCGGAATCGTGACAGGTTACTGGAGGCCTGGAATGACTATTTTACCTGAAGAGTCCACCAGCCAGGTCAAGGCAATTGGCGTTCGCTTCGTCGACGACACACTCTATGTGACGTTAGACGACGGACGGGAAATCAGCCTATCAATCAATAAGTTCGACTGGCTGGACTGGCTCGCAGACGCAACCCGTGAGCAACGGGACAACTGGTCGATTGAGCCGGGAGGCTTTGCGGTGTATTGGGAGGACCTGGACGACGGAATCGAAATCAAGCATCTATTAAGTATGGGACCGCTGGCTTAGTCACGTGCTTGTTTACCGACCGATAGCGCGGTCCGAAGCGGCGGGTATAGCGAGAACCGACTCGCATCATCCACATTTGCGCATCAGGCCTGCGGGACAGAAGACGATCTGACGCCCCAAGTTCATCCGCGTCAACTTCATAATCGCCAGTTTCGATATCGATGACTACAAACTTCCCTTCGTTTTCTGGCTCAATGAGGAGGCGCATGTCTCGCTCGTAAATTTCATCACCTCGCCGGGCGAACTCTTTTTTGCTGTATCGCGGGTGTGATACTGGCATTGCCCTTCTCCCGTTCTGTGGTTTCATCGTTTTTCACAGCAATGTGAACACAAACATCTACCTGAGAAATAACAACTTGAACATAGTCACGTCTACATTCAATATTTCCTGCTACCGTATATACCAAGACGGGTGTATACAGAAAACAGACTGCGACTTTGACATTAATGCCAATTTGTTATACAACCTCACTAAACGCCTGCCGCCCACGTGTTTCCACCCGCCCGCACTTTTCCTTCCAACTTCAGGTACTCCGCGCAATGCGCACCGCCCGCGACGCCCCCGACCACTTCCAGTTCGTGTCCCAACTCGAGCAATCCATCCTGAATGGCCTCGTCAAGAGATCTCGTTACCATCACGGGCTCCTCCATCTGGACGTGCATCCGGGGGCCCGATACGGCCTCGTAAGGAGACGCGCCGAAATCCACGATTTTCTGTGCGATTCGCGCATTCACGCTCACGAGCCGCCGTCCCCCCGGCAACCCCGCCGCGACGTCGCGGTCCGGCAGGCGAATCAACAGCGGCGCCGTATTGTTCAGGGGCCGTTTCAGGGGCGCCACCGAATTCCTGCGACCGGGCCGCGGATCCAGGCGGCACATCCCGTGCCCCAGGATCAGACCGGTACCGGGCACGGTTACCAGGGATCCGAATGCACCGCCCTGAGAAATCGTCACCGACGCCACGTTGTCCTCCGCGTCCGCCGCGGAAACATGGAGCGTCCCGGTCCGTGAGTCCCCTTCCGGCCAAGGGGAGCGCCGATCGACGTAATCGCGAAACTGGCGCACGGATTCCACACGCCCTGCCGCATAGTCTTTGCTCAGCAGCCGCTGGACGGGTACGTCCACGTGATCCGGATCGCCCAGGTACAGCAGCCGGTCGCGCCACGCCAGTTTCAGAATTTCGGCCAACCGGTGCCAGTACGTCAGCGTATCCTCGGCAACGGGCTCGAAGCATTCCAGCATGTTGAGGATCTGCAGGGCTGTCAAACCGCCGTTCGGCAATATTGCTGCATAGACGGTCGCGTCGCGGTACGTCGTCTCGTAAGGCGCGGTGACGCGCGGCTCGAATCCCGCCATATCCTCCCTGGTAAGCGAACCGCCCGTATCACTGACATGGTCCGCGATCCTCCGCCCGATTTCTCCATCGTAAAAATCGCGCCACCCCGCCTCGCACGCACGCGTCAACGATTTCTCCATATCCCGGCGGTGCCAGACGTCGTCCGCCGTGGGCAATCGCCCGTGCGGCATGAGGTGCTTCTCCGTTGCAGGAAACCGCCGGATTACCGGCTCCAGGTTTCGAATCGCTGCGGCCGTGGAACCGAACGGGAATCCATTCTCCAGCAACGTCAGGGAAGGAGCTACGATATCGGACCACTTCAAGCGGCCCCATCGCTCCCACAACACCCCCATCCCCGCCATCATTCCTGGCGGACCCACGGCCCGGGGTCCGTGGACGTTGGCGTTATCCCGTACGGAACAGAGATACTCGTTTTCGTTGATCCCCTTCGGACCGTCCCCCATCGGCATCACGTCGTACATCTTCTCACTCGCCGACGCGGGTGCAATGGAGTTGGCATCCAGAGACCATACGCTCCCGGTCCGACCGTCCAACACCAGCGCGCAAAGCACGTAACCCATCACCCCGGTTGACTGCGGCTGCAGCATACAGCAGGCCATGCTGGCTGCGGCGGCCGCGTCCATCGCGTTCCCGCCCCGATCCAGCACGCGCGCGCCCACGCGAGCCGCCTCTTCCGGCCCCGCGGCAACGGCGCCGTGAGACGTGAGAACCTCTTTCCCTTCGACCATAATGTGTCGCCCCTGGCAAGGAGTCGATCGGATGCGTCGACAATACCGGATGTTCATCGGCGGGTGACGAAAAGGGGTCGCTCCTACGCAATGCCTTGCTACAGATTCTCGGCAACCTTGTTGATTGCCACTGCGATATCATTGATATCCGACTCGTCCATATGTTCATGGATGCCTCGAACCGCGACCGTCCCCAGACCCGCGACGGCCTGTGGGGTCGTCTCCGGGCCATAGTGGTACTCGCGGTTCGTCACGCCGCACGTGAATGGACATCCACTGTTTCCGTACGTGACTCTGTCCGTCAGGTATTTGCCGCGCATGAATATCGGATCGCCGATATAGTGGGCGCCTACCGCGACGCCCTCCGCGGACACCGCCCTGCAGAACCGGTCCGGATCGTGGCCCGTCACATGAAATATGAAATTCCACCACGACACCTCCCGGTCCGGTTTCGCGGACACAGGCTCGATTCCTGGCGCATCCGATATCAGGTTACACAAGAGCCGTCCCAGGTGGATCCGCCTTTCGACGACGGCGCGCACCTTTTCCAGCTGCGCCAGGCCCACGGCCCCCTGCATCTCCGTCATACGATACGTAGGCGCAAGAAAACCGTGGTCGCGTTCACCCATGTACTGATAGTCCCAGCCCTTATCGGAAAACAGCTTCAGCCGGACGTACGTCTCCTCGCAATTCGTAATGGTCATCCCCCCGTCACCGGTTGTCATATGTTTCGACTGCTGCAGGCTGAAGCATCCCATGTGCCCGAAGGTGCCAACGTACCGTCCCTTGAATCGGGTGGCATGGGCCTGGCTGCAATCCTCGATCAGAACAAGGCCGTGGCGATCAGCGATATCCGCCGCCGCGTCCACATCGCACGGCCTCCCGAAGAGATGGACCAGAATGATGGCCCGCGTCCGGTCCGAAATGACCGCTTCGATAGAGGCGGGCGTCATGTTCAATGTCCTGGGATCCACGTCTGCGAAGACCGGCACGGCGTTCTGCTGCAGGATGGGCATCACGCTACCCGGATCGGTAACCGGCGCGGTGATGATCTCGTCGCCCGGGTCCGGGTTTACAGCCCCCACCGCGAGGTGAATCGCCGCAGATCCGCCTGTGGAACTCTGCGCGTACCCGACGCCGTAGAAATCGGCAAAGGCCCCTTCGAATTCCTTGACGTAACGGCCATTCTTGCCGAACAGATTCTGGCTTCGCACGGCATTGACCAACATTTGCTCTTCCCGTCGCCCGAACGGCGCCCTCTCGGGAAACGGTTGGGTTCGTACCTTCGGTCCTCCATGGATCGCCAGTTTTTCCATTTCGCCTCCAACAAAAGAAGAATCCAGAAGCCGACCATCGGAATCCGGAAGGAAAACTGCTTCCATCATCCTGACGTTCGACCCCTGGATTTCTTGATGACACGCCTCCCGATCCGCCACCGTTCCGACCCGACTCCACGCACCTACCGCTCCAATTTGAACAGCACCTCCTTCTCGGCTACCGCATTGCCGTTCTGATCCTCAATGCGGACCGTCAGCCGGTTCACGCCGGACTTGGCGCTCCCCAGGTCCATCTCGAAATATTCCTGCAGATCCGTTTCCTCCCGGACCTGCTCCGTGGATACCGAAACCTCGGGGTTTCGTTCGCCCCTGCGGAAAAGGCCGCCGACCCCCGCCCAGAGCCGTCCGAACGCGCCGCCCTTCTCCGGCATCGAATGGATCGTATAGTGCAACGTAAACCGGCTCTGGCCGAATGTATCCGGTTTCAGGCCATAGGCTTCGTAATAGACAAACGGATGCTGGTTCATCCGATAGGTTTTGGTGGTCATCGGGATCACCCAGATGCCGCCCCCCTTGTCGTATTTCTCCAGACCTCCCTCCGTGGAAACCTGAAATCCCAATTCCAGACCGCTCAGCTTCAACGTATCCAGGGAATAATCCTCAACCTCGAGTCGTTCCTTGTAGATCCCCGAATGGCCGGAAACAAGGTCCTTGACCTGTACGCGCATTTCGTAGGCGCCCGGGCTCACGTCCAGAGCGAGTTGATTTGGAATGAAGGTCCCCTTCCCGGTATAGAGCTCCTTCGAAGTGCGCAATACCAGCTCTTCGCTTTCCTGCAGCGTCTGCCCGGATTCCGCTTCGTACAGCGCCACCGCACACCCCAATCGAAACACCGGCTGCTCACGGGATTCGGACTCGCTCAGGCTTCGCGGCGGAATCCCGTAATAGACCTCCACCCGCGTCTTACCATTGGATCCTCGAAACGTCGCCCGATCGTAGTAAAAGTCCAGGAATGCTTCCCGGCCGCCGGGCAGATAGTGCTCCGGCATCTGCCGGATACTGCGGTTCATCACCATCGCAGGCGAAAATTTCACCATCCGGCTGGTCCGCCGCAACGCACCCTCGTCGAATTCAGCGGCGGGTACCGGCGCGAAGTCGAACCTCCCGCCACCCCACTCGTTGGTAAATACCACCTCGATCCCACCGGCAACGCCGGTATATACCCAGGACTCCCACTTTATATAGGACATAAAGTCCCCACCCGTCACCTGCGTGCGATTCGGGGAGAGGGTCACCTCGTAATTGTCTCCATCCAGCTCCGACATGTCGGCAGGCGCCATGGGCTCATCGGCCAGGGCGGGCGCACCCTCTATCTCCAGCGCGTCGGGAGTCTCGCCCTGATCGGTACCCGGGGGCAGTTCAGCGGGGAAATCCAGACCCACCTCGTGCATCCTGCGAACCGGAAACACCGGCCCCCGGCCGACCTCGATCATCCCATGCGGCCCGTAGATATCGTGGGCGACACGCTCCTTGATTCTCTCTACGGAAACGGGCAAGGGTGGCGCCACCGAGCCGGAAGTAGACCGGTAATCCGGCGCGCCGTACCGGATATAGACCTCGCCCCGCCGGTCCCAAGGATTCGCCTGTTCGGAAAAAGCCGCTCGCGAATGCCACACGCGCCGATAGTGCTCCAGCTTGCGCTCGTTCACGGCAGTCATCAGATCCGGGTCTCTCACCGACCAGAACCTTACGAGGAATTCCCGTCGCGCCGCGGGATCGTCCTCAGTCGCCCGGTACGCGAGAAGCTCCTCCCTGGACGCAATCAGGGTCACATCCTGGTAAAACAGGCGTTCCTCGGGCGGCATACGGGAAAAACCGCGACCATAGTATTGCATTGCCAGGTCCAGAGCTTCCCGGCTTGCGCAAGCCTGCGCCACGACGGGCAACAGCAGCCCTTCGTCCGTCGTTACTTCCAATGAATCCAGCGCCCGTGAGGGTAGATCCTCAAAGACCCCCGTCCGGACAAAGGCCGTGACCACGTCCTGAAGTACGCTCAGGTCCCGCGTTCGATCCACCGATAGAGAACGCACGTGAGCATCGACGGAATTTTCGTAGTCCTCGATGTCGAAATACAACTGTCCCAGGAGCCGATCGACGAGTTCGAATCCGGGTGAAAGCGCGGCCGCCCGAGTGGCATGGTAGATTGTCTGCTCGGAATACCTCCCCTTTTCTCCGTCCGCCGTCCCCGACCGATAGGACGCCAGCGCCATCCCGAAGTGGGCCGGCGCAAACCCGTCGTTTTGCGACAGCGCCGACTGAAACGCCTCTCTTGCGCCCGCCAGGTCCGTCTTCAGCAGACGGGCGTAGCCGATCCGGGTATTCCGGCCGGCCGGATCCGCGATCATTTGAGGCCAGTACGCACGCACGGCCCGCTGCACTTCCCGGTCGGGTGCTGAGACGGTGGTCGTGTCAGACGCGGCTTGAGTCGGCGATTCGTCGGCTCCATCGGCCCGACCTCCCGCCAGGAAAAGGGCCAATCCGGCAAGCCAGGGAACCATCGTCCGCGGTAAGATCCGGAACATCGTACTCGTCCTCGTTTCGGGTTTGCGCAAACGCGTCGGACCGCGCAACTGAATTCGGAAGCGCCGCCGTTGAAACTATCCGTCTGCTGCCAATAATATTTGAATGCCCACAGATGGAATTGGTTGCAGAAAATCACAGAGGCGGGGAGACGGGAGACGCAAGACGGTCGAATGAATAAGGGGAGACGGTAGAGGTGAGACGGTAGAAGAAGCCCTTGCCAATTTGTTCCTCCGGCTCGCTTGCGGCCCGACAGGAAACCTTACACGGCATGCGAACTCTACCCTCTCCCGGCTTACGTCTCACCAGGTGGTGGGGTGTCGTTTGGTTCTCTACCCTCTCCCGTTTACCCGCTTTTGGGCTTTTCCTTCTTCCTTCTTCCTTTCTGCTTCTTCCTTTTGCTTTTTCCTGCTTCTCATATTAAAGGAGGACGATCCGGCGGACCGTCCTCCTTTAATATAACCGCGCATCGCGTCCCTAGAACGTCCCGCCCACGGACAGACGCAACGGGGGATCGAAGATGCCCAGGTCCGCGTTGTGGTAGGAGAGATCCACCGTGATCAACTGACCGCCCGGCAGTTCGTGCTTCAGACCGGCGCCGACGCTCCAGCTCTCAAGAGCCGTATGTGTACGGTAACCCGCACGCAGCGCCAGCGTATTCTCGAGCCAGAGTTCTCCGCCCATGCGGGTAATCGGCCGGAAGTCCGTCACGAACTCGTGTTCCAGTGAGAGCGTGAAGTACCCGGGATCGCCCTTCTGACCGAAAATCTCCATTGCGCCGCCAAGGGAGTACGTGGTGGGCATCACCGCCGTGAAACCGCCTTCCGTCACCTTGACGTTCGGACCCAGGTTCCGGAAGCTCATGGCGATCCTGCTGCTGCGGTACCCGGTATAGAAATGGGTGCCGATACTGTAGTCCAGAGTAGAGACCTTCTCGAGGTGAAGATCTTCCTGGATCCAGCGAATCTGGCCGCCCAGCATGAATTTGTCGGTCATCTTCTTGGCGAAAACGGCGCCGAGGGCGATATCGCTGCCCCTGAACATGGTACCCGTACCCCATGGGGCCGTAGGCGTGGTGACTTCCATCTCCTCCGTCTGAAAGCTGGTAACCGTAAACCCGATGGTACCGAACCCTGCGTTGAACGCCAGCGCACCGGAAACCAGTGAGGAGTTGGACAGCCAACGGGTGTAGTTCAGCGTATAGCCTACGTTCTCGATGTGCCCGAGACCCGCGGCATTCCAGAATGCGGAGGTGATATCGTCGGCAATTGCGGTGTAAGCCCCGCCCATTGCCTCGGCGCGGGCGCCCTGGCCGATTTTCAGAAACGGGAACTCGGAGAGTCCCACGCGCTCGACCCAGAGGCCCCATGCCTTGTCAACGTTCTCCATCTTCGGATCGATCAACGCCCCGTCGCGCGACCCGGTCCCCGGCGCCGGCTGCTCAACCGCCCACCCCGGCTTCACGGACAGGAGAGCGACGGTCACGAGGGCCAATCCCAAGATGAGCCATCCTTTTTTCATAGCAGTTCTCCTTAAAACGTCGCGAGGTTCGTTATCGGATCACGACAAACGTGCCGGTCTTGATCTTTCCGGCGCCTGCCGAACCTTCAACGCCGTGCACGGCATAGAAATAGATTCCCGGACCCACAAGCGCCCGGATGGTGGAATACGGACGGCCGGTCCATCGCGTCTCGCTGGAAGCATTGTTCTTCTGACGCAGGACCTGGATCAGCTGGCCGGCAGTGTTGAAGATATAGATGAACGAGTTGGACGGCACGTTCACGAACCGGATTGAAAGCCCGCCGCCGTACTCGTTGGTTCCGTTGGCCATGTAGGGGTTCGGAACCACCACGATATCGCGTTCCAGCGCGTCCGCGGCCGCCACGAACGGCAGCACGGGCGACCCGCGATTGACCTGCAGGAAGTTGGAGAACGGTCCCTCCTGCCCGTTTTGCAGGAACTTCTGCGCCCTGGGCGGGAGGTCCGCGAAGGTCATCGTGCCGTCGTTGTTCACCCAGTCGTCATGGGGTTTCTGGTAGGCCCGGATGCTGTAGTAATAGAAGAATCCGGCATTGGAACTCGCATCGGACCATCCGTACATACCGGGACGGGCGGCGCGCCGGCCGTCGCTGGCCTGGTTCGCCAGCCCAACCGCCTGGCTTTCATTGCCCTCCGCGGCGGCAACGGGCCAGTCGGCGCCCGCATCGTACGTGACACCCGCTGGCAACGGCCCGCCCACGGGAATGTCGCCGACCAGCGAGAACGGGCCGGTGGCTGTGAGCGTTCCACGCAGCCCGCGGTAGATGCGGAAGCCGGCCACGTCGGCAGCGCTGAAGTCGGGATGAACCGCGCCCTGGGCCTCGGCGGCCCAGAACAGCTTCACCTTGGCGTTCTCGTCGCTCTTCACGTAGACGTCGACGTCAGGTGGGCCATCCGGAATGTCAAAGCCGCTCTGATAGGCGAATAACGCGTGTTCCAGGTGTTCTACGATCGCCTGCTCGCCCGACAGGAAACTGGCCTTGTCGGCGGTGAGCGACCACTGCCAGATGTCTATGGGGCTCTTGCCGGGGCCGGCATACTCGGCGCCGGAGCCGGCCACGAACGCCACCACGACCTTGGCCTTGTCGCCCGGACCAAGCGCCCACGGGCCGTACACCTGTGCGTTCGTGAAACCGCCCACCTCGGTGGGGTTGTCCTGTGCGGACGTCGCGGTCAGCTTCGCAAACGCCTCGGCAGGGGTCTCTCCTTCAAGGACGGGCTCGTCGTAGTCTGACGTCGTGCGCACGTTCCACCAGCCCTGGTAGACCGGCTGGTCTCCCGCGGGCTGCACGTACTGACCCGCGTCGTGCATGTTGAACGCGTGTCTCGGGTCCTCGGGGCTGTCGGCGAACGCTACCGGCGCCATGCCCACGAATGAATGGGCGGACAGCTTGCCGTCGGGGAAGGCCATCTCCTTCAGGTCGGAGGTTTCGATGTCCTTGATCCAGGGGTCGCCTGTATCCTCCCAGGCCTTGAACGGGCTGTCGCCGTCGAACTGGTAGCTCAGCTTGAGCCCCTGCGCCCTGGCCGCACTGATGGCAACCGGACCGCCGGGGCCGCCGTCAACGTAGTTCCCGGCTTCCGTGTAGCGGAAGTGATCGTCGAGACCGTCGTCCAGCCAGCGCCACCACCGGCCCCCGCCCTGGTTGTTGTCGGACGTTTCGTTGATCTTCCAGGTGGCCACCAGCGGCAGGTACACTTCGTTGTGCCGGTCGCTGCCGGTGTTTTCCAGAGTGAACTCCGCAATGACGAAATCGTCGAACATCTGATGGGACCAGTTGTGGACTTTACGCGTAATCGTGATGTCGAACTTGTTGGTCCACTTGGCGACCAGAATCTCTTCCGCAAACGCGTCGTCCGGCGTGTATTCTCCCGGAGTGTAGTTGCGGATGAGTCTGGGCGGCGCGCTCACGTCATTCTCGTCGGGCACGTTCGCGCCCGGCCAGTAGTTGCTCGCCGGCGAGAACGACCCGGAACGTCCCTGCTCCCACTCCGTGGCCGCGCCGAGGTGCGCCTCGGGCCCGCTGGATGGATCATAGACCAGCGGCGTGATATCGACGCTCTTGCCCCGGGGGCCGGTCCAGGCCGCATCCACGCCGCCGGGCCCCACGACCATGATCCAGGTACCGAATCCGACCGCGTTGCCGCCCCGGCGGGTATAGTTGGAACTGGCGTTGCTGCTGGGGATGTTTGCCCAGCCGGGATACCAGAACATATCCGGCTCTCCCGTCTGCCCGCTTCCCAGATTCCAGCCGCCCATGGTACCGTCCGAGTTCCAGCTGATCTGGAGGTGACCCCGGCTTGTGGAAAGCCTCGGCGTGTCGCTCTGGTCAACCGCCCAGGCGCCCACTGGCAGGAGCAAGCCGCAAACAAGCGCCATAAGCTTGATGCCTGGTTTCATACTTGCTTCTCCCTTTCGTTAAGACCGGGGACGGGGGAAAACCCGACCCCGGTAACGTTGAACACGATTAGAAGTTGACTTTGAGTCCCACGCCCACCTCACGCGGCTTCCCGTAGTACCGGGTCAGTTCGTTGTAATCGCCGTACGTAAGGTAGTCCTGGTCGTTCGGCCTGGGGACGTTCAGACCCCAGCGGACGTAGTCGGGATAGGAGCCGCCGACGGGGCTGTCCTGCTGGTTGAACAGGTTGAAGATCTCCACATAGAAGACGGCATTCCGGTGCCCGCCCTCCACGAGCGTCTTCTCAACCTGCAGGTCGGTCCACGTGCGGATGGGCCTGTGGCGCAACTCCGGCTGCTTGCCCGGTGGCGTGTACCACTGGGGCCTGCCGCTCTGGATGCGCCAGACCAGATTGGTGCGCAGGCCGCCCACCGCGTGGAACTGACGCAGCCCGGGACCGAAGTCCATGGGCGTGTCCACGTACAGCGAGAGGCTGGACTGGACGCGCAGGTCGGACCCCTTCGGATTGAACAGCCGGCCGCCGCCGTACGTCGGCTGCCACACGCCGTTCATGTTGGCCGGCGCGTCGTAGGCCTTCTGGATGTCCATGAATTCGAAGATTACGAACTGATAGCTTTGGGTGATGCCTCTGGCCCTGCCTCGCCACCAACTGGCCACCCTCGTCGCAAGCTTCATCCGCTCTTCGAGCGAGAAATCCTTGCGTACGTAGGCCGAACCGTTCCATTCCCAATCGTGATACTGATCGGGGTTCATCACGTACGAGGAATCCGGATAGAACATGGTGGCATTGGATCCCACGCGCGCCGTAGACGCCCAGCCGAAGTTGATGGCCGCGTTGAACGAGAAATAGTGGCTGAAGCCCTTGCGCACGTGCAGCTCAAGCCCTCTCATATCCTGGTAGGAACTGGGCTTGCGGCCCCAGACCCAGGTCGTGCGCTGCGGCTCGTACCAGTACCGGCTCCCTGAGGAAATCTTGCCGATGGCGCTCTTGTAGTAGGCCGCTATTCCCGCCGTATAGTCTGCCACGAAGTTCCAGTCGGCGCCCGCCTCGTATGCCCGGGTACGCGTGAGGGCAACGTAGGGGTTGGCCATGCGGACCTGGCCGTGCAGACCCCGGAACGCGTCCCACGCCACGTGGGCGTCGGGGCCGTTGGCCCGCCACTGCTCGCGGAAGTACTCGAACAGGTCGGGCACTTTGGCGTAAAGACCGGCCGTGAAGTGGAAGGCCGACCGCTGCGTGATGGGATGCGAGATCCCGAAGCGCGGGCTGAACTGTGTCGCCCACTGCGGGTCGACCGTGACCATATCCACGTGCTTGATCAGCCAGCGGTTCTGCGGCGTCTGAAGCTGCGATACGTTGTAGAACCGATGGTTGGTGTAAAGCGCGTCGAACCGGATGCCCGCGTTCATCACCATCCCCTCGAACTCCATCTTGTCCTGCAGATAGAACCCGATCTGGATGGGGTTGATGGGAGCTTTCACGTCGGGCAGATTGCCGGAGTGCGTGATGAAGTCCACGATCCTCTGGCTCGGGTTCGGCGAATTGTAGTTCAGGTAATAAATGCTGAACCGCGTGAGATCCATCCCGCCCTTGACGAAGTGTCCCTTGGTTACCTGAGAAGATACGTCCAGCTTCAGATTCAGCCGGCTCCGGTCGGCGATGGTGTAATTCGCGACATTGGCGGGTCTCACATTGAACCAGCCGTCGAGGTCCTTCTCGCCGAATACCGTTGTGGGGAAACCGAAGCTGTCCCTCGGCCAGTTGGTTTCCTGCGTATCTTCCAGCGTCGTGTAGAACGACACCCTGGCTTCGTAGAACGTCTTCGGGGATACGGTGTGGGTCAGCGACGCATAGGTGACCCGATCAGTCACTTTCCGTCCGCCGGCCCCGGACCCCTCCGGCAGAAAGATATTCTGACCGTTGGACGCCCTGTCGCGTTGGGTGTTCGTTCCCCTGTTGTAATATTCCGCCGTGGAATAGATCTGCCCGATGCTCACTTTCGCGTCGGCCCCCGGCCGGAACGTCAACTTGGCGTTGCCGCGGAAATCCAGCGGCGTCTCGAGTGTGGGAAAACCGCCCGACATCACGCTGATCAGGCTGGTTGCGCCGAGGCTCGGATCGAACGTGGCATTGCGGACGGAGGTGTTCAAAACGTCGGTGGGCTGCCTGGTCCACCGGGCGCTCGCGAAGAAACTGGCCTGGTCGCCCATCGGGCCGGAGATGCCGCCCTCGATATAGTATCCCTTGATGTCAGTATATTCCACGGCCCTGTGCGCCAGACCCACCTCGTCGTCGGGCGTGCCCGGAACGCCGTCTTCACCGTCGCTCAGGATTACGGTTTCCGCACGCCACTCACTGTCGTCCCACTTGAGCCTGTCGCGGTGATACGCGCTCTCATAGAGGTTGGAACCCCAGTGCTTCTGGCTCGGAGGCGTGTAGCGTAAATCGCCCCAGCCGCGGAAGTCGCGACCGCCGTCTTTCGTGATGATCGAGACCGCGCCTGATTCCAGGTTTCCGTATTCCGCGCTCGCGCCGCCGGAAATCACGGTGATTTCCTGAACGGCCGTTTTGGAGGGTCCCGTGAACTGCCGGCCGTAGCCGTCGTTGTTCGGCAGAACCACGCCGTCCACCATCAGGATGCCGTCTTTCGAGTCCCCACCGCGGATGACGTTGGCATTGGTGAGCTGCACGCCCGGATTCAACGTCACCAGGTCGGTGACCGACCGGGCCATGGGCAGCGCCTCCAGTTGCTCGGCGCCCATCACGTAGTGACTCGTCGTCTTGTCGGGCTCCACCGGCGGCCGTTCCGCCACAACCACGAGCTCCTCGGCTTCGAGCGCCGTCTCCTTCAACTGGAAATCGACGGTCGTGGTAAAGTCGGCCTGGATTCGCACGTCGGTCTTCGTGACGGCGTTGTAGCCGACCATCGACGCCACCAGCGTAATGTTGCCCGGGTCGACGGAGATGACAAGATAGTACCCGTCAGCATCAGACTGTGCGCCCCTGCGCGTGCCTTCGATAACGACATTCACGCCGGGAAGCGGCTCACCGGACGCCGCATCCATGACGCGTCCGGTCAATTTACCGGTCTGGCCCGCGAACGCGTCCGTGGTGAAACCCACAAGCACGAAGAGCGCGACCGGCAACACCACAAACAGCTTCCATCTGTTCATCTTAAAACCTCCTCCGAAAAGATTCCGCGGCTATTTCCCGCTGAAGTAGAATTTAACCCCGGCTCCGAAGTCCAGCATCTGCAAGGGGAAGGTTTCGGAAAGCTGCCAGTCTTCCAGGCCCCGAAGGTCCCCTATCATCATGTTGTAACGCGCACGCAAGTCCACGGCCACATTGTCGATTACGAATGCCTCGACACCCAGTCCCGCGTTGACGCCAAGCGCGTATCGCTCGTCGGTGAACGGCTCCAGTTCGAGGACGAGGCTTCCAGTCTGCCCTGGCCACAGCAACCCGCTGACTTCGTTCCTGTACCGGTAGAAGCCGCCCCCCACCGCGACGTACGGGGCGAAACTACTGGCAGTGAACGGCTGTCCGATCTGCCGCAGCCTGACGAGGGCGTTTACCAGCAGACTGTTCAGGCTCATATTACTGGACGCATTCGGGCTGGTATGGGCCTCGCCATCGGTCCAAATGAACGTCCGGGTCAGCAGGCTCCCGTCGGTGAAGTTTCCGCTGTGAAACTCGAGCTCCACGGTAACGTTTTCCGCCGGCACGTAGGCCGCGTTCAGCCCGAACTTGGAATCGTTGTCGTACCACTCGCCCAGACCGAAGACCGGCACGTTGTAGTTCGCAAACACGCCGACCCCCCAACTCCCTTCCTGGGCAACTGCGGGCCATGCCGATACCGAGAATACGAGAATCAACAGGCCGACAACCCTGAACACCTTCATAAACACCTCCTTATTAGGAAGATGACTTGTCCCCTCCACACTACCTTACACCTGCAAACTGCTCCAAAAAAGAACCCGGCATTAAAATCTGCAAAACTCCCCGCAGTCTGCTTGATTCCTCACCCCCTCTCGAACATAAAAAAAAGGCAATACTGTCCGGTAACCGGAAGCGCCCCGTTAACGCCCTCCTGCTTCATTCCTGTCGTGTACATGATAAGCGACTACGCGGTAGCAATTTAACATAAGCCCACCGGTGTATCGCACAGGTTCGTGATTAAACGCACAACCGCAGGGTATTCCACAGAAGATATATAAGGATTTCTCAAATGTCAATACTTTTGTTTAGCGTATTTTCATCCGAATTCGCGACAGGCGGGCCCCCACAATTGCCAAGGTCGCAGGATAGCGAAACGTCCGGAATCCGTCGTGGAAGTCAGGCCGTACCGGCGGTGCTCCGCCCGGGATCACCGCCGAGCGCTACGAGCACTGTTTCGCCGATGTCCGCGGGGCTGCTGCAGACCCGAATGCCCGACGCGCTCAGGGCCGCCACCTTTTCTTCGGCGGTGCCCTTGCCACCCGAAATAATCGCGCCGGCGTGACCCATGCGCCTGCCAGGGGGCGCGGTCTGGCCGGCGATGAAGCCGACCACGGGCTTCGTAAAGGAAGTTCTCACGTAGTCCGCCGCCTGTTCTTCGGCCGAGCCGCCGATCTCGCCGATCATCACGACGCATTCGGTGTGGGAGTCCCGTCCGAAGGCATCGAGACAGTCTGTAAAGCTGGTGCCGATGACCGGGTCTCCCCCAATGCCCACGCACGTGGACTGGCCCAGGCCCAGGGCCGTCAGTTGGGCGACCGCCTCGTACGTCAACGTCCCGCTGCGGGAAATGACACCCACGTTGCCGCCTCTGTGAATATCGGCCGGCATGATTCCTATCTTGCATTTGCCGGGAGAGATGATCCCGGGACAGTTGGGGCCGACGAGCCGGGTGGAGCGCGAGCCAAGATAGTGTTTGACCTTTACCATGTCCAGTACCGGGATTCCTTCGCTGATACACACGACCAGGCGTATTCCGGCATCCGCGGCTTCGATGATCGCGTCCGCGGAGAACGCCGCCGGGACGAAGAGGATCGAAGTGTCCGCGCCCGTGGCGTCGACCGCGTCGGAGACGGTATTGAAGACCGGTACTCCTTCGACGCGGTGTCCGGCCCTGCCCGGCGTGACGCCCGCTACGATCCGGGTGCCGTAGTCCAGCATCTGACGCGTGTGGAAGGATCCTTCGTTGCCGGTAATCCCCTGAACGACCACTCGAGTGTCGTTATCGATGAAGATGCTCATTGAATACCCTTGTTATAAACAGTTTTCCGTCTGGCGTGTTGCTGTGTTCCTTGAAGCGGGGAGAGGCAAGACGGGAGACGGGAGATGATGTGGGTGCCCGCTCGGTTTGTTATCCGTAACGACGATTTCTACGCAATCGGCACCGGTCTATTTGAAATACTTTCTGTCTATCCTGGCAGTAACGTAATGTGGCTGAGTTCGACCATCGTGTTCGGGCTCAATCCTTTTTGACTTGGCGCCGCATCATGTGGCAAGGATTTTCCTCTACCGTCTCACCTCTACCCTCTTCCCGAAGTTAGACGGTAGATGAAGTCCTTGCCCTATAGGTTTCTCCAGCTTGCCTCCGGCCTGAGAAGAAAACTTGCAAGGCCGGCAAACTCTCACGTCTTACGTCTTACGTCTACCCCGCATTGCGGTCTGTATCGCTCTTCGATGGTGCCGGCGGGCTTGCCGATCACGATCTGGTGAGCCAGGCCGACGAAGAGGCCGGACTCAACGACGCCGCAGGTCGAAGCAATACGTCGTTCGAGATCCTCGGGGTCATCGATGGCGCCGAAGGCGCAGTCCAGAACGTGGTTGCCGTTGTCCGTGACGAAAGTCCGGTTTTCACGGACGCGCAGAGTTGCACGACACCCGAGAGCCTCGAGTTTCAGTCGAACGAACTGCCAGCCGAAGGGGACCACTTCCACCGGCAGCGGGAATGCCCCGAGGCGGTCCTTGAGTTTGGATTCGTCGGCAACGATGATTTCCCTTAGGCTGGCCGTGGCCACGAGTTTTTCGCGAAACAGAGCGCCGCCGCCGCCCTTGATCAGGTTGAAGGCGGGGTCGATCTCGTCCGCACCGTCAATCGTCAGGTCTATACGTGTGGTTTCCGCGAAATCGACAAGCGGTATACCCTCGCGTTCCGCCTGGATCCGGGACTGCTCCGACGTGGGAACCCCGCGAATCGGAAGACCCTCGCGCACACGCTCGCCCAGCCTTTGGATTGCGTAGAAAGCGGTCGAACCGGTCCCCAGACCGACGATCATCCCGTCGTCCACCAGTTCGGCGGCCCGTTCACCTGCGGCTTTTTTCGGGTTGGGAGTCACTTTGTTATTTCGCAACGTCGTGCGACCTCACCTGTCAGCCCGCTGAAAAGGCCCTTCCGGGCTACGGCCGGCCCTTGGGAACGACATACTGCGTTGCTTGGCCTGGCCTGCAGAGCGACTTTCTCAACAGACTGCTACGCTCCCGGTAAATTTCCGGGCCTGATCCGAATCGCGTGGAATTTATATACCGGCGACCCGTATTGCAACGACAAATGACGGAGATATACGAACGTCACGGCGTTCGTCGTCGGCGTGAAATCAAAAACAATTGACAATCTCGCACATATATATCATATATATATTGGATTGTCGCTAAGAACGACTCCGCCAATTGCGGACGACCTGTGAACGAGGGAGGACACGTGGCGTACGAAACACTCGAGGACTTTTTCGGAGATATCGTCGGAAAGGCCAGGCGCGGACTGGGCCTGGCCGAATCATCGCTCGCAGATGCGACGGGGTTGAGCGCAGGAGAAATCGGACGCATTGAAGCCTACGAATTCACGCCCTGCGAGGACGGAATTCTCGCCCTGGCCGGCGCGCTGCAACTGGACGGGAAAAAGCTGGTCGGGATTGCGAGAGGATGGGTGCCGGAGCACGGAAATGCGCCTCACGACGACGCGCGACTTTCCGTCGAGCGAACGATTCTGGACGCCGGCATGGAAGTGAACGCCTATGCGTTGAAGTGCAAGGCAACCGGGGAAGGCGCGATTGTGGACGCGGGCGGGCAGGCGGAACGGATTCTTGCGCTGGCGGATGGTATGGGCCTGGAGTTGACCCACGTGCTGCTTACACACGGTCACGGCGACCACGTTGGCGCGCTTGCTGAAGTCGTGGCAAAAACCGGCGCCAGAGTCTGCTGTTGCGAACGGGACTTCGGGCTTCTCGGAAACCTGAAGGAGCTCGTGACCGATCCGGTGGACGACGGCTGGCGGACGAACGTGGGACGAGTCGCCATCGATGCGGTAAGCCTCCCGGGGCATACGGCCGGCGGAATCGGTTATGGTACCGACGAGGTATTTTTCTCGGGCGACGCGCTCTTCGCGGGGTCCATGGGCGGCGCGACGGGTCCGGCCTATGCCGGTCAGATCAGGGCCGTGACGGAGAAAGCCCTGTCCCGGGATGAGAAAACCCGCGTTTTTCCCGGGCACGGACCCATCACGTCCATCGGTGAGGAACTGGCGAACAACCCGTTCTTTACGCGCTGAGCAATGGCGGAAACCCGAACGGCGGCGGCAGCAGAAGCCGACGGAAGGCCGTGTAAACCGGCCTTTTCCTCTCAATTTCCAAGCGATGCGGCACCCGATACGGCTCGTCTACAATTCAAGGAGCTTGGATATGTCCAGGTGGTTTCTTCTACTCGGAATCGTGTTGTTCGCGTACGGCGTGGCGGGCGGGCAGGAGTATTTCGGCAAGAACAAGGTGACGTATGACGATTACGACTGGCATTTTTTGGAGACGGAGCATTTCAAGGTCTATTTCGACAAGGCGTCGCAGCCTGCGGCGGAGTTTGCGGCGAAGGAGGCGGAGCGATCGCTGGTGCGTCTGGAGAAGGATCTGAAGTATACGCTGAAGGACCGGTACCCGATCGTGATCTACAACTCTCACAACGGGTTTTCGGTGACGAACATCCTGCCGACGGAGCAGTCGGAGTTCACGGGCGGTTTTACGGAGTTCGCGCAGGGTCGGGTGGTGATCCCGTATACGGGGTCGTATGCCGATTTCCGTCACGTGATCCACCACGAGCTGGCGCACGTGGTGACGCTGGAGATGTGGACGGGCGGCGGATGGCTGGGTGCGATGATGACGCAGACGGCGTCGCTGCCGCCGCTGTGGATCGCGGAAGGGGTGGCGGAGTATCTGTCGCAGGGGGGCTGGGACCGTGAGGGCGACAATTTCATGCGTCACGCGACGATCACGGGCTTTGTACCTGGGATGATGTCGTTGAGCGGCGCGTTCGCGTATAAGGGGGGGCAGTCCGTCTTCGTGATGATCGAGGAGGAGTATGGCAAGGACAAGGTGGCGGAGTTCATTTCTTCGTTCCGTTCGGCGCGGTCCGTTGACAAGGCGCTGAAGGCGTCGGTGGGCGAGGGTGTGGAGGAGCTGGACGAGAAGTGGCAGTTGTGGCTGAAGCGTCAGTATTGGAACGAGATCAACCTGCACCATCCGTCGGAGGAGGTGGCGAAGCAGCTGACGGAGGCGGGCGCGGGTCGGGGCTTTTACAACATCGCGCCGTCGTTTTCACCGCAGGGCGACAAGATCGCGTATGTGACGGAGCGTCAGGGCACGTTCGACATCTACCTGATGTCGGCGATCGACGGTCAGGACCTGGGCCGGCTGGTGGAGGGGGAGCGCTCGTCGGACTTCGAGGGGTTGTTCGTGCTGCGGCCTGGCATCACGTGGTCGCCGGACGGTAAGCAGATCGCGTTTGCGGCGAAGTCGCGCAACAAGAACACGCTGTATACGCTGGACGTGAGGAAGAAGCGGGTGACGAAGCGCTTCAAGTTCGATCTGGACGGGTTGTTCGAGCCCACGTGGTCGCCGGACGGGAAGCAGATCGCGATCGTGGGGTTGAAGGACGGGTGGTCGGACGTGTATGTGGTGGACGTGGGTGACGAGCGTCTGCGGCGGATGACGCGTGATCCGTATGACGAGAAGCACCTGGACTGGTCGCCGGACGGGAAATGGATCGCGATCAGTTCGGACCGGCCGTCGGCGGACCTTTCGTATGACGGGTCTAAGGACTTCGAGTTCGGGGTGTATGACGTGTTCGTGCTGAAGGCGGACGGGAGCGAGATCCGGCGGGTAGTGGAAAGCGACGTGAACGACAGTCATCCCACGTGGGGGCCGGACTCGCAGACGCTGGCGTTCGTGTCGGACAGGACGGGCGTGGGCAACATCTACATCGCGCACGTGGACGGCTCGCAGATGTATCCGATCAGCAATCTGCTGTCGGGGGCGCGGTATATCGACTGGAGCGCGGACGGCAGGAAGCTGGCGTTCACGACGTTCCACCGCGGGGGTTATGACATCTTCGTGATGAAGGACCCGCGCAAGCAGAAGCGGGGGATGGAGGACCTGCCGCTGACGCGTTACGCGAAGCGGCTGGCAGGCATCGAGGACCGTCCGTTCGTGGAGCTGCAGCGCGAGCGGCGGCAGGAGCTGAAGGCGATTGCGGAGGCGGATGCCGACAGCGGGGGTGTGGCCGCGAGGGAAGACACGGCGGCGGTGGTTGCGGCGGCGGACAGGAAGGTGGAGACGTGGATGTCGGACCAGATGGCGCTGGCGGCGGCGGAGGCGCGCGGCGACGACGAGGAGGCGGCAGGAGCGGATACGCTGGCGGCGGACGGCGACCGGGAGCTGACGCTCCGCGACTGGAACCGGGAGTTCACGGTGAACAAGTACCGCGTGAAACTCAAACCCGAATTCTTCGGGGCCAACGCGGGCTTCGACACGTTCTACGGTGTGAGCAGCCTGCTCCAGTTGTCCCTGACCGACGTGATGGGCGACCACCGGCTCATCATACAGACCGGGCTGAGCTTCTCTCTCAAGGACAGCGACCTCTTCCTGGGATACCAGAACCTCAAGCACCAGACCAACTATTACCTCAGCGCCTTCCATACGCGTCTGTTCTTCTTCGATCGGGGGCAGTTGAATGCCGATCGGTATTTCGGCGCGGAAGCCAGCCTGGTCAGGCCGTTCAGCCGTTTCAGCAGGTTGGAGCTGGGCACAAGGGGCATCAGGATTTCCCGCGAACGCCTGGAACGGGAACGTTACGACAATCGGTGGGTTCGGCGCGGTTTCACCGGCAGCAGCCTGCGCGGGCTTTCGGGCACCGAAGTCGATTCCCGCGGAGCTGTGGTTTCCTATCTGGCGCTGGTGGACGACAACTCGCTGATGAGCGGTTTCGGCGCCGTGGACGGACGACGGGTGCGCCTTGGCGCTGAAGGAAGCTGGGCGGGCATGCGATTTGCGGCATTCAACGCGGACCTTCGCCATTACATGCTCGCGCTTGGCGAATATACGCTTGCCTTTCGTGTCTCCGCAGGCACCAGCTTCGGCCCCAACAAGCGAGTTTATTTCGTGGGGGGCGTCAACAACCCCGTGAATCCGAATTTCTCAACATTTGCCAATGTTGATCAGGACCGGATATTCTTCTCCAGTTTCGTCTGGCCGCTGCGCGGCGTGGAGCTGTTCGAGCTGGCTGGAGATACCTATGTGCTGGGCAATGCGGCGTTTCGTTTTCCCCTCATCCGGGAACTGGCCATGGGATGGCCGCTGCCGCTCTTCTTCCAGAACGTCCAGGGTGAACTGTTCCTGGACATCGGCGGCGCCTTCGACAGGGCGAGGTGGAGGGACGGGTGGATCGCCCGCGACGGCGGGTTCGAGCTCAATGTGCCGCAGCACTTCCGCGAGGGAAGGTCCAAGCACGGGTTCGAAAAACCGCAGATGGCCGCGGGGTACGGATTCGGCGTTCGCGTGAACCTGGGTTATTTCCTGTTCCGGTACGATCTGGCCTGGCCCACGGACTTCGCACAGACCTACCACCCCCACCAGTATTTCTCAATTGACATCACGGGGCATTTCTAGTAAGACCAGGAAACCGGGCAGCGTCGAACGCCGGGCCATCCCGCTGCAGTGCGGCGGGAAACCGTCGTCTGGCGGTGTCTGAATTCAAAATTACGGGAGAACGTGAGAATTGGCGGCCAAAGACCACTACAGGGAAGGTTTGAAGCTGATTTCCTCGGGCAGCCTCGATGGGGCTCTTGAGAAGTTCCATCAGGCGCTGGAAGTAGATCCGGATTTCTACATGGGTCATCTGGGCCTGGCGCAGGTATTGGACAGGCAGGGAAAGGTCGACGATGCCATTCTGCACGCGCGGGAAGCGATTCGAATCGCGCCTGAGGAACCGCTTGCACATACGAGTCTTTCGAGGCTCTACCAGCAAAAGGGAATGATCGAAGAGGCGGAGGAGGCGATGGAGATGTCCCGGCGGCTGCAGTCCTGATCGTGAGAGAGAAATCGGTTGGCACAGGCAGGACGCGGACATTTTTGTTCGCGCCTTTTTTATTTAGTCTCATTTGAATCGGCGTTTTGCACGGCGCCGAGCCTGCGGGCGAGCAAAAGGCGTATCAACCCAGGTCCCCCCGCAACCAGGTAGGTGACAAAGGCAATGCCATGCATCACTGTCGCATAGGCAAGAGCGTCCGCGAGCGGTACGTCGAATACCGCGTTGAGGGTCTGGCTGCAGAAATAGTGGTACGTGCCCGTCCCGCCCGGTGTGGGGATGATGACGCCGATGGTCGAAATGACCAGGACCACGACTGCGTCCAGAAAACCAAGGTCGTACCGGGACGGGAAACCGAACGCGAAGAATGTAACGTAGGTGACGAGAATATAGACCAGGTTGAGAAGAATGCTGGACACAAGGATGCCGGCATAGCCCGAGATCGCGTGAACGCCGCCCAATCCCTGAAACAAGGACCGGAGAATGCCGGTCAGCCGGTCCGCAGCCGATCGGGAAACCCAGCGTACCGGTAACCTCACAATGTTCGATGCGCGATCACCGTAGATCGACAGAATCGCGAAAAGCACGAGCACGGCCACCGTGGCCGCCAGCGCGAAGAGCGCGACCCCTTCCATCCATGGGAACGCCGCGGCGATTCTGTCTCTCGTAAAATAGAGAACCCCATCCAGAAAGATGAGGAGAGCCAGCATATCGATCGCCCGTTCCACGAGGATGGTGGCGAGAACGCCGCTCAACGGCAGGCGCTGGTCCCGTTGAAGCGCGACCCCGCGCGCAATCTCGCCGGCACGGGAAATGACGTTGGTGGCCGCGTAGCCCACGAGTATGGCGTGGCTGGCCCTCAGGAAGGACACCTCACGGCTCACGGGATTCAAGAGGATCCGCCAACGCCAGGCTCGAGGGAAGATCGAGAGGAAGAGCAGAAAAACACTCAGGGCAAGCCAGGAAGCGCTGGCCTGCCTGACTGCAGACCACAATTTGGCGGGCGCAACGTCATGAAAGGCCAACCACAGAAACCCTGCGGCAAGCGCCGCCCCGATGGAAAACTTGAGCAGTGTCTTTATGGTCTGAGGCACCGTCGAATCCACGTTCAGTAGCCGAAACCCCGCAGGGCCTGTTCTTTCTTCCGCCAATTCCGGAAGACTTTCACCCGCAGGTCAAGATAGACCGGAACGTCCAGGAAGGCCTCAATCTTGCCTCGCGCAATCTTGCCGATGGACTTGAGGGTTTTACCATTCCTTCCTATGACGATGCCCTTCTGGGACTCTCGTTCGACGACGATACTGGCCCGGATACTGGTTCTGCGGCTGTCCTCCAGGAATGCCTCCACCTTGACCGTCGTTGCATAGGGCAGTTCCTGGCGAAGTTGCAGAAAGATCTCCTCCCTGATGAGCTCGGTCACGAAAAACCGCTCCGGGTGCTCGGTGAGCGTGTCTTCCGGGAAGAATAAGGGGCCTGAAGGCAGCGCCTGCTCCAGACTGGTCAGAAGCGGTTCGACATTGTAACCGGTTTGGGCGGAAACCGTCATGACTTCCTTTACGTTGGCTTCTTTCCTCACGGTATCCTCGCACTGCGTTGCCCGGGCCTGTGAAACCAGGTCGGATTTATTGACCGCGACGATGCGCGGGCTCCTGACCCTGCGGAGGACTTCGCGCATTTCCCGGTCGAAGGTGGCATCGAAGTCCGAGGCGTCAACCACACCGAGAAACACGTCCGCGTCACTCACGGAACGCCTTATCTGATCGCACATTCGCTCGTGCAGACGACAACGGGGCTGAAACAATCCCGGCGTATCCAGAAAAATCATCTGAGACGTCCGCGAGGTAAGAATGCCCGATACCCGGTGCCGCGTGGTCTGAGGTTTCGCGGTCACAATGGACAGGCGCTCGCCGATGAGCAGGTTGAACAGCGTGGACTTACCCACGTTGGCTTTCCCCGCGATTGCGATATATCCGGATTTGAAATCGGCCGCGCTTGACATAGACGAGTTATCGGTTCAGAAATACACGGAACCCGAGATGCGATAGGTGTTGTCCAATTCACCGTGTTCCAGAAAGGCGAGGTCGAAAGCGACGCGTCCACCCAGCCGGACGCCCGCGCCCGCGGTAAAGTGATTCCCCCTTGCGCCCAGACGGAAAGCCAGCTTCTTCCGATAGAGGTATTCGACGCCAACCCTCGCACCCTGAAAACGGTCAGCGGCGGATTTTTCCTCGCCGATGCTGACACTTCCACTGCAGGTGATCCGTCCGTCGACCGCCGAAACAGGTCTTGCGAGCGCAAGACCGAGGACGAGGACCGGCGGGACCCGGTCCGAAGAACCCGAGTCGAAGGTGATCTTCATGGGGATGAGATTACGAATCATCAATCCCGCAGTCAGGTCCGCCCGGGGCATATAGAGCATTCCGGCGTCGATCCCGAATCCCGATCCGGTGCCGGTGCCGAGGCTGCGGGATACGAGCTTCACTCCGGCGCCGGCCAACAGATTCGACCTCAGGCTTCGGCCGAACGCAAGATGGAGGTGGTACTCGGTTGTACTCGCGACACGGGAAACGACCGGACGGTTGTCCGGACCCGGTGCAAGCGCAGGATCCTCCAGTGTGGTGATCTTGACGCCGTCAACGCCAAGGCGCGTCAGCCCGACGCCGAAACCGCCGAGGGGAGAGGGCCCGCTCAGAGTAAAAACGTCGTGGTTGACCGTACCGCCGAACTGCTCGGCATGTTGTATCTGCAATTCCCGTCTCTGGAGCCGCTCAAGTCCCGCGGGGTTCCAGTAAATGGCTGTTGCATCGTCACTTACGGCCACAAAAGCGCTGCCCATCCCCAGTGGTCTTGCGCCGGCGCCAAGCAACAGGGGGTCTTCCGAATAACGGGTTTCATCTTGCGCGGCAGCCGGACCGGGTCGCGTCAGGGCAAGCGTCAGAATCGCGAGGAGAAACTGCTTCACGGGAAAGACTCTTACCAGCCCGTCGAAAAAGCCCATCCGGCCCTTGCGGTCGAAAACCTGCGTTGCGCGCACTCGCCGAATCGCTCGATGGGACTCGGTTGCGCGCCTTGTCTTCGGCCGCAATGGCTCGGCCTCGCCTGCAGAGCGACTCTATCAACGGACTGTTACGGTGTGAAATCCACGGACGGAACGAGTATCGCGGCGCATCCCGGCCGAAGAGCGGAATCCAGCGCCTTGACGTCGGACGAAGCGAGGGCGATGCCGAAGATCCCGGCCGGCAGGGGAAGTTCGTGCGGCTGGATGAGCAGGGCAGGAGAAAAATACAGCCTGGAACGACCCCGGGGACCCTCTGTCAGCCGGCCGCTGAAATCGATCGGCAGCCGTCTGCCGCGAAGCCGGAGCCCGGAGTTTCCGGGTTCGACACTGTGCGGTTCGATCCGGTCGATCAACCGGAGTTGCGATGACGACAGGCTCGACGCTCCCGCAAGCCGATAATGCTGTATCGCGCAAACCCTCAAGATGTGTGCGCCGGCCTTCAGATAGACGTTGCGGGAGGGAAGGTCGATGACGAGATAGTACGCGTCGGGGTTCTCGCTGACGAATCGAAGTTCGAGGTGCAGGGCCTGTTTTCTGTTGAGGAGCGCCTGTTCGAGCGAATCCGGAACGCTCCCGGCCCACGTCGGGGTCAACGATGTGGACAAGGCGACGAGGATGGCGGCAGGGAGCGTCAGTAGATGAAGACGCGGCTTCCGGTTTGCGCCATGGCGAACGTCGACTCGAGGTCGGCGTCGTTCAGACGGATGCATCCGTGGGTGATGTTTCGCCCGATCAGATTCGGGTAGAGATTGCCGTGAATCTCGTAGCCGTCGCCCAGATCCAGGGCGAACTTGCCCAGGGCGACCGGATCCAGGCGTCTGAAATCCCACGGAAGTACGGGCGTCTCCAGACCTGCTTCCACGAAAGCCCATTCCGGCTTCTCCCAAATCGGATTCACCACTTTTCGCCGGATTTCGAACGGTCCCTTCGGCGTGTTGAACCGCCATGATTTGCGATTGTCGCTCAACAGGATCTTTCCGCTTCCGGTCGCGCACACCGCTTCCTCAACCAGACGGTTCCGGCGCCAGATCTGCAGGCGATTGTGTACCGTGTCGATGACGATATCCGGCTTTTCATCCATCAACCCGTCGAGCGCGGCTTCCAGCCTCCGGACCTCCGCCTTGAGACGCTTCGCATTGGAGGACAGAATCGGGGCGCCCTCCAGCTCGGAACGCGGACTCGGGGCCTCGGGTGAGCCGGACCGGCAGGCGACGGCGACCAGCAAGGGCAGAAACAGGATAAAACGAAACCGGTGCATTGCAAAGCGTACCAAAGAAGCTGTCTTAAAATTCCCAGCGGTCTTCGCGCGGCTGCAAAAGCGCCGGTCGGCGTTGGTCGAACCCACCCGTCCTACGAGATCGAGGCTGCGCTTGCTCGCCTCTCATAGGCGAGTTTTCCCGCCTTGACCGCCGCTCTTTCGCTCGCGCTCGGGAACTCACCGGTAATTTTAAAACAGCTTCTAAAACTCGAAAACCGAGAAGAACGTAGGCTTCTCGGTTTTCAAATTGAACAGCGTAGGATTCATTCGAATGAACTATCGCAGATACCAGGCTTTGTTTTCCTCTTTCCAGTCTTCGATCTTCTGCATTGCGACCTTTACTGCATCCTGTACTCCACCCAGCTTGCCTTCCGCGGCCTGGGCCTGGGCAAGCGCATCCATGAACATGCCGTTCTCGAGGCTGCCCTTTGCACTATTCAAGGACGCTTCGGCTTCGCCAAGGTCTGCATCGAGCTGGTCCAGATCCTCATCCGCGCCTTTGCCCCGGGGCGCGGCGTTGAGCGATTCACGGGCTTCAGCCAGACCTGGAGAAGCCGAATCGATGATCGCCTGAGCGTCGTCCCGTGTCTTGGCTTTGTTTGTTTCCGCCTGCGAGACGGACTGGTTCGCGCGTTCCTCCGCCTCGATAGCGGCAGCTCTGGCCTCTTTATATTCGCCTTTTTCTGTTTTGTCCTTGGCATCTTGCAGCGTATTCGCGGCTGAACGGAAAATCTCCTCGGCATAGACGTCGGCCTCCGCGGCCTTCGCTTTGCTGAGGGCGCCTTCGGCGGCTTTGATTTCTTCTTCGGGAGGTTGTTCGCAAGCCGCGAAGGCTGCGGCAAAACAGACAACAAGGCCGATTCTCAGGACAGATCGCATCTCCCCTCCTTGGTTGATAAGACCTCGAAAGTTGCCGACAAGTCAAACAGAAATAACCATTTCCGAAACAGCTCAGCTTGAATGCACTGATACAGGAAGAAGATACACCTTACACTATACAATGTCAAGCGATTTCTCCAGAAATTTCGCCATTGCGCGGGTTGGGTGGACTCAACTCGCACGGGCATATTCCGGAGAACTCTCCGACGGGTCCGTTGTGGTGGAGTCGACGCGAACACTGCCAGAATCACAGGCAACGAGAGACGTGTTTCGGGGGATGGTACGCGGTGGCCGGAGACGGATCACGGCCCGCCCGATCAGGTCAAGCACGTTTTCCTTTGGGGTTGTGTGCCCGCCGCGCTGACGTTATATTAGCGAAGTTCCGGGATTCGCCCGTACGTCCGCTCGACTGAGGATACTGCCAGAGTCAACAGGAGGAATCCATGGGTTTCGAAAACCAGCTGGGCGTGGCAGCGCTTTCCGTTCTGGGAGCGTTGCTTCTCCGATGGATTGGAGTACCCAAACGTTGGACGCCGGTGACGCCTCTGGTTCTGTCGATGCTCATTGTCGCGTGTTTCGGAGAGCTTGAGACCCCTGGCGACACATTCAGAATCGGTCTGGTCAGCGGTCTGTTCGCCAATGGATTCCTATTTCTTCTTCTGGGCACCCGGAATGGATGATCTTATCCGCAGACGATTCAGGTCATCCAGAAGCTGCTTGGCGTCGAATACGACGGAATTCTTCGAGATGCGTTTTTCCTTGCGTACATAGGCCTCGAGCGCTTCCCGGGCGTCATCGTGTCGGCCGTCCCGAAAGCATGCCAGGCCCAGGTAATAATAGGCGTCTATCTGGAGTGAATCGGACCTCACCGCGTTTTGAAGATGGGTGATGGCGCTGTCGTAGTTGCGAATGTTGAAATATGACACCCCCAGTTTCAGAAAGACGGAGGCATCGTCGGCTCCGGCGTCAGCCGCTTTCCCATAGGTGTCGACGGCGGTTTTGTAATCCCCCCGGTTAAACGCGAGATTGCCCAGACTGACGTACGCCTCTCCGTAATTCGGGTCGATCTCCAATGCCTTCAGGTAAGCGTCCCTCGCTTTCCCGAGTTTCCCTTCCTGGGCGTAGGCCATTCCCAGATTTCGGTAGATATAGCGGCGCTCCGTGGCGTCGGACTGAAACCGAAGCGCCTGTTCGTAGATTTCAACGGCTTCGTCCGGCTTTCCCGTGTAAATATAGGTAAGGCCCAGATTGAGGTACGCGTCCGTAAACTTGTCATTCAGCTTGACGGCGCGTTTGTACTCCGCAACTGCCTGATCGGCGTATCCTTTATGGTAATAGGCCAGACCCATCAGGTTTCGCACGAAAGCCGACCCGGGTTTAAGTTCCAGTGCGGCTCTGTATTGCGCCAGAGCCGAGTCGTAATTCCCTTTGTGATAGTATGTTCTGCCCAGATCGACCCGCGCATGGAAGATTCGGGAATCGGCCCGAATCGACCGTTTCAGATATTCAAGCCGCTCGTCGGGCCGGGTCAACAGACGTCCGTACAGGTAGAGCCTTGCGGCCGAACCGGGTCTGGCCTGCAGGCGCCTGAGGTATTCGGTAAGCAATTCCCGGCGACGGTCCGCCCTGATCATCAGGTCCTGGTAGTGCATATTCGCCTGGATGTCCTCGGGCCGGACGTTGATCAGGCGTCGGAAATGGGCCAGTTCAGCTTCATTCCCTCCGACTTCAGCGCCCTCAACCGGGCTTCCGAACCATCCGATGCCGGGTAGAATGAGGAAGATCAGACGGGTTAACACAGGCGCCCCGGGGAGACGAGAGTCAGACGCAGAACAGGGTCCGCGTTCCGGCATTGGGGGAATCGGACCGCCGCTTATCTGTCTTTCTTCAGAAGGACCTTCAACGGTCGCTTGGGCTTATAGAGGTAGATGACGTCGGCGGGGTCGAGCATGGTATTGAAGATTGCGATTTCGTCGATCTTGCCGGAATAGGCGTAATTGTTGAACCGGATGGCCAGTTCATCCATGTTCCAGGTAATGTCGCGCCGAATATTCTTCTTACGTCCGATTTCCTCGCCGTCGACGAAAAGGGCGTACTCGGCGTCGGCGTTTCCGCTGTTGATATTGGACCAGGTGACCACAATGTGGTGCCATTGGTCGGACTTCCAGTTGAGCCTGTCGTACCTGATCGTCCACTTCTTTACCAGTTCTTCCCCGACAGCTTGCGTCTTGTCAGGGTAGCAGCCGAAACGGAGTGCACTGGGAGGCCGATCCTTCCGGTTCTTGTCGAAGTCGACGAATATGACGGCGTCGTCCCACTTCTTTCCCACCGAAAACGGCTCGGGGAACTTCTCTTTGAAATCGCTGTTGGGATCTACGCTCAACCAGAAGGAAACCCCGCCGGACCACGAGCTGCCGGCACCGTAAGGAAAGTTGCCCCTGGCCTGATAGCTGAGATACGTCGCGCCGTTCGCGAATGAAACGAAACCGTCCTCTTTGCCGCCGGTGAACTCATGGCGGGGCGGGCTGCTCGTTTCCATTGCAGCGACCGTGCCCTTCTTTTTCGTAAATGCCTCAAAACGGGATCTGTCGTCAAAGTTGGCGAAGAAGAGTACATTCGCCGCGAGCTTTTCCTCGATTTTCTTTTCCGGACCGCCGCAGGAAGAAAGACAGAGTGCGGCAACCGCAATTGCGATCGGGCGCAGGAGACGGGGAGCGCACCGGGTCATAAGGCACATCTCCTTTCGGGAGAGGATAAGTACGATGAACCCGTTCAACTTGCCGTAACAGAGGGTCACCAATATAAAAAATGCGTGTTCGGGCGCAAGGGGTTTTTCTCTTTTCTTCTCCTCGGACACCGTTTTCGAAAGCCGCGAAGGCCAGAAAAATCAGATGATTAGAGCAATGGAAAATGCCTTGACAACGGATTTCTTATTTGTTATATCCAACATTTTGTGAATTGCCCTGAACGGCCGGGTTTTCGAACGAATCCTTCGGTCAACGGCGGATGGATTCGGCGACCGTCCGAATTGTGGTCCATGCCGGTCCAATCTCCGGCAGGGCCGCTGTCGGGCACTTTACCGTGACTCGCCGACAGGGCCGGGTGCCCTGGTGTTTCACAAGATTCAGGAGTTGAAGATGCTGCGCAAACTCGGCGGCGTGATCCTTTGGCTGATCGCGATCTTCATGCTTTCGTCGGTTACCGTGTTCAATCCGGGACAGGTAACCGACTTTTTCGTACGTGTATTCAATATCAGGCCGAGCGTTCCCCAGTTGCGTGAGGAAAGGCCCTCCCTGAGAGACCGGCGCATCCAGGATTTCGCCGATCAGATCCCGGAGGGTCGTCTTCGGGAAACCGTATCCGCTCTCTCGGGGATGGGGTCCCGCGTGCCGGGGTATCCGGGGCACAGGAAGGCCTTCGAATACGTCAAAAACCGTTTCGAGGTTCTGGGCCTGGAAGACATTACGATCGAGGAACACCACGTCACGGTGCCGATCGACAAGGGCGCGAAACTGGAAGTCCTTGACACTGGCGCGAAGATCCGGCTTTACGGACTCTGGCCCAATCATGTGCAGACGTCTTCTCTTCCGGAACAGGGCGTTACGGGCGCGCTGGTCGACGCGGGAGACGGCTCCTTCAAGGCGTTGAATTCGAAGCCGATGAAGAACAGCATCGCGTTGATGCAATTCGACTGCGGTCAGAACTATCTCAATCCACGCATGCTGGGTGCGCAGGCCATCATTTTCTACGACAACGGCGGCGTCAGCAGAGGACAGGCACTGGAGAAGATCCTCCAGGTACCGGTTGACGTACCGAGGTTCTGGGTGGAAAGAGACGACGCGGTACGGCTTGCGGAACTGGCGGAGTCCGGCGCCGCGCTCGTGAACGTCACGGCAAGAATGGACTGGGAAAAGGTCCCCACCTGGAACATCTACGCCACCCTGCCCGGCTCCGAAGATTACGTCACCGAGCGTGAGGAACGGAAGTGGAAGGACGAGATGGTTGTCCTGAGTTCATTCTACGACGCCATTTCCGTCGTGCCGGCACTGGCCCCCGGTGCGGAGAATGCCACAGGACTGGCCGCCCTTCTCGAAGTCGCGGCGGCGTTGAAGGACCGATCCTGGCTGGACGCGTCCTCCCGGCTTGCGCAACTGCCGAGGTACACGGTCAAATTCCTGGTAACGGGCGCCCATTTCCAGGGGTTGGCCGGCATCAACGACTTTCTTTTCAGGCATTCCAGGGAAAGCGACCACTTCCGGGAGAAGATACCGGACGAACAGAAGATCGATTTCCGTCTGTACGTCGGGTTCGACCTGTCGAGCGAAACGGACCGGATCGCGAGTTTCTCACACGGGACGTTCATCAACCCGAACTGGTCCACGAACAACTACGAAAACAACCTGCTTGCACCCTATGCGAAGAAATTCAACAAATACCTGGCCAAAGTCTATCCCGGCGAGGAACGCCACGTCGACGCCGTTGCGCCGCCGAAGAGAACCTGGAAGAACTACATGCCCATCAGGCTGGGATTCGACAGCGAAGCGGTCAAATTCGTCGGCAAGGAAGGAATTACGCTTGCGAGCCCGTCCACAACGCGCGAGAAGGTGGATACGCCCGCAGACCTGCTGGAACACGTCAACTTCGCCAATCTTGCCCGCCAGACACGCACGGCGACGGGCATGCTGCTGAAAGCGCTGGAAGATCCCGAGTTCTTCCGGGTGTCCAAGCTCAAACTGCAGGATCTCGGGCACAGCATGAAGGGGCGAATCCTGTGGTTCGAACGGGATGCCGATTTCGCTATTCCACGCGTGCCCGTACCGGGGGCCATCGTCACGTATCAACAGCCCGGACCGGTTGCGAGTTGCGGCGGCGTCCGCACGCTCATTGTGGACAAGACCACGGAGGGCCCGAGGTACGTCAGCGACCGCTCCACGGGGCCCATGTTCGGCACGAAAGAGGAAGTGGACGCCACCGGCCGGTTCCGGTTCGAAATCATGCGCAACCGGTTTACCAATCAGATACTGGCATTCGAAATCGACGACGATGGCCGAATCATCTCGGCGCCGGACCTGGGCACGGAGGGCGAGGAGAAGTTCCCGACAAGGCAGGGCTACGGATGGTGGGAGAACGAGATGCTGGCGGTCCTTTTCAAGTGCCGGTCTCTCAGCGTGTTTGAAATCATCGATTCCAGCTACCTCTCCGCCCTGGATTTCATGACCGTGTTGAATGCGGGCGATTCACAGCCGATGGAATACGGCTATTATTACATCGAAAATCAGAGTATCAAAGAAGGCGACGTCACACGTGCAGCGGTCGCGTTTACCGCCATCAACCCCACGACCGGAAGTCCCGATCCCATCAAGATTCTGATGAGTACGGGCCTTTTCGGCGTAAAATACCTGCTGACCAACGCACCGGAGGAGTTGCTGGAACAACCCGTGGACAAGTGGGAGGTGGACGACGAATTGCTGGAGCGGTCCCGGGGCGAGGGTTATCCGCCCGGCGTCATTCTTTACCCGTCCTACAAGGCCGCCAAGGATATGTGGGTGGTCGACGATATCCGGATGAAGCAGCTCGCCCAGTACGGAATCACCAACGCGCGGCTGGAGAAGCTGCACACGCACGCGGCGGACGCGTTGAAGCGTGCCAGGGAGAATCTGGCCGGCCACGACTACGAAGGGTTTATCGCCGCGTCCAGAGAGGCGTGGGGGCTGGAAGCGCGCGGTTACCCCGAGGTCATGTCCACGGCAAACGACACGGTACGCGGGATAATCTTCTATTTCATCCTGCTGCTTCCGTTCTCCTTCTTCTGCGAACGGCTGCTCTTCGGATTCCCGGATATCACCCGACGCCTGGTGGGCTTTGCGGGAATCTTCGTGCTGTTTTTCATTATCCTTCGATACGTGCATCCGGCCTTCAAGCTGAGCAGCACGCCCTACATCATCTTCCTGGCATTTGTGATCATGTCCCTCGGCGGTATTGCGATGTTCATTGTCGTCTCCAAGTTCGGCGAGGAAGTCAGGAAGATGAAACAGGCCTCCGCGGGCACGTACGAGGCGGACGTGGGACGATTGAGCGCGACTGCCGCTTCGATAATCCTGGGCATTTCCAATCTGCGAAAACGACCGCTCCGCACCGGACTGACCGCGATCACCCTGACGCTGCTTACGTTCACGGCCCTTTCGTTTACATCGGTGCAGACGTCCATCAAGTTCTATCGATTGCCGAGGGACAACCAGCCGCCGTACCCGGGGGGCCTGGTACGGGATCGATCCTGGCGGGGATTGCAGGAATCCGTGCTTCAATACCTGACCAGCGCATTCAAGGGCCGTGCGACCATTGTTCCGCGCGCATGGTATCTTTCGCAGGTTCGCGGGGAACGGGCATACGTCAATTTTTCGCGGACCACGGACCAGACTTCCTACCTGGGCTCAAGGGACACCTACGTCGATTTTGACGTTGGTATCACCACTGGAAAAGACAGCTTTGTAAACGGCTTGCTCGGACTCACGGCGGAGGAACCCCGGATTACCGGCGTGGACCGGTACCTGATGAGCGGACGATGGTTCGAACCCGGTGAGACGAATGTGTGCATTCTCCCGAACGATCTCGCGGAACTGGTGGGTATTTTTCCCGAAGACGCCGGTAGCGCGAAGATCGAAATGCTGGGTGGCGTCTTCACCGTCATTGGTATCATGGACTCCGAGGGGTTCAACAAATACAAGGATATGGACGACGAAAAGCTCACGCCGGTTGATACCGTAAAGGAGAAGGACGACCTGGCAGACGCCCAGGACCAGGACCCGCGGGTTGTCGCGGCGGCGCCGATCGAGACGTTTACGCACCTGGAATCGACCAACGTGATGATATTGCCCTATGACTACGTCCGCAATATCGGAGGCACTCTGAACTCCGTCGCATTGGCGAACTTCGTGGACTCCCAGGGCAATTCCAAGGGGAACTTCCTGCCGGATGTCGAAGAATTCATGACCCGGGTATCCCTGACGATGTTCGTGGGCCACGAAAACAAGGTCACGGTATACAGTTCCATCGGTTCAACCTCATTATCGGGATTGGGCACACTCTTCATTCCAATTCTGATTGCCGCACTGATCGTGCTGAATACGATGATGGGCGCGGTGTACGAACGGTTCAACGAAATCGGGATTTATTCGGCGGTGGGGCTGGCGCCCAATCACATTGCGGCGCTGTTTCTGGCCGAGGCGACGGTATTCGCCACGGTCGGCGCCGTGTTCGGATATCTGATCGGGCAGGTACTGGTCCTTGTGCTGTTCACCCAGGCGCAGGCGCAGGGACAACTGCTGAGCCTTGAATTGAACTATTCTTCGTTATCCGCCATTTCGTCCACATTGATTGTAATGGCAACGGTATTCCTCTCTACACTGTACCCTGCAAAGAAGGCCGCCGATATGGCCGTGCCGGACGTGACGCGGAAGTGGGAGTTTCCGGAACCCGAGGGCGACAGATGGGTGTTCGACTTTCCGTTTACGGTTGGCGGCGCGGAAGTACTGGGAATGTACACCTATCTCACACGCGTTTTCGAATCATACGGCGAAGGTTCCGTAGGCGACTTTGTGGCCGATTACGTACGTTTCACGTCGCAGGACATGCAGGGTGAACCTCAGTACGAAATCAACCTCACGTGCTGGCTTGCGCCATACGACCTGGGCATCAGCCAGGAGGTGGCCCTGCTTGCCATTCCCACCCGGGAACACAACATCTACAAGATCGAGGTCGTCATCAACCGGCTGAGCGGTGACGTGGCCTCGTGGAAACGGATAAACCGGGGTTTCCTGAACGTCCTCCGGAAGCGATTCCTGGTCTGGCGAACCATTCCACCCGAGTTGAAGCACCAATATGCGGACGAGGGCGCCCGCATACTTTCAGACAAGGTGGAAGAGGCGGCAGTATAGCAGTTCGTTGATCGAGTCGCCGTGCAGGCCAGGCCGAACCGTCGTGACCGAAGACAAGACGGACGAATTCAGGCAATCCACTTCCGAGACAGTACTCTCACTGCTCCCAACGAGGAGGGGCGGTTTTGGCAATCGAACCCAAGGACCCTAGAGAAGAGCAGGAACAGTACGAAAACATCATGCCGGTCGACGCGCCGTTCGAAGATGGCTTCAATATGAAGACCATGTGGGCGACGCTCTTTGTGGGTCTGGTGATGCTTCCCGGCGCCATCTATCTCGGCCTGGTGACCGGACAGAACATGGCGGGCGCGTCCGAATGGGTGACGATCATCCTCTTCCTGGAGATCGCCAAGAGGTCCTTCGTGCGGCTGAAGACCCAGGAGGTCCTGGTCATTTACTGGGTTGCCGGCGGGTTGCTGGGCGTGGGCGTACGGCTGGGCAGCGCGGCGCTGGTGTACGGAGGGCCGTTCGGCGGATTGATCTGGGATCAATACCTGATCCAGTCTCCGGCGGCGAGAGGTCTCGCGGATTTCATCCCTGACTGGGTGGTACCCAGGATCAGCGAACATCCCGAGATTTACGCCGAACGTACGTTTCTGCACGCCGCGTGGCTGAAGCCGATCGGCATCCTCGTTGCACTGACGCTGTTGAGCAACACCGCGAGACTGTCGCTTGGGTACGTGATGTTTCGGATTACCAGCGACATCGAACGGTTGCCGTTTCCGCTGGCGCCCGTGCAGGCACGCGGGGCCACCGCACTCGCCGAGACGTCGGCCAAGCAGGAGGGCTGGAGATGGCGGGTATTCAGTACCGGAGCGTGCATCGGACTGGTCTGGGGCCTCCTGTACGTTGTCGTACCCACGCTTTCAAGCATATTCCTGACCGATACGGTCCAGATCCTTCCCATTCCCTGGATCGATTTCACGGAACAGATCAAGACCATCCTGCCCGCGGCGCTGTTTGGAATTGCGACCGACCTGGGTCACCTGATTGTCGGTTTCGTGTTGCCGTTCTGGGTGGTTATCGGGTCTTTCGCCGGCGCCGTTCTGGGGAACCTGGTTGTAAACCCGTTCCTTTACAGATGGGAAATCCTGGACCGCTGGTCCGCGGGCATGACGGCGATCCCGACGTCGATCTCCAACCAGTTCGACTTCTGGCTAAGTTTCGGGATCGGCACGTCGTTCGTCATCGCGTTCACCGGATTCTACCAGGTGTTCCGGGTGCTTATGGAGCAACGCCGCCAGAAACAGCAGACAGGGCATCATACGTCCGGTATCGACCTCGAGGACCTGCCGGAGGGCCGCTCGGATATGAAGATGATCTACCCAATTCTGTTCTGGGGCGCCGCCACGTTGGGCTTTATCATTATGTGCCAGATGCTGGTTCCGGAATTCCACTGGGGCTGGGTCGTGTTCTTCGGACTCATCTACACCCCGATTTCCTCCTATATCGGCGCCCGAATGATCGGTCTGACCGGAAGTCCGTACGGGGCGAGTATTCCCTATTTGCGTGAAGCGGGAATCCTCCTCTCCGGATACAAGGGCGTGGCGGTCTGGTTCGCACCCCTGCCACTGCACGATCACGGCCTGGCCGTACCTACGTACAAACAGATGGAACTCACAAAAACGAAGTTCGTCAGTTATGTGAAATTGACCGCCGTGACCATGGTCGTCATCTTCATCTTCAGCTTCATCTTCTGGGAATTCATCTGGCGGCTCGGCCCCATTCCGTCATCCAGTTACTACTATGTGCAGACCTTCTGGCCGTACGACGCCACAATGACCACAATGTGGCTCAAGTCGACGATGCCGGACCTCGAAGGCCATGGAACCGTCGGTGTCGAGCTTCTCAGAGATATCATCAAGCCGCATATCATCGGCGCCGGATTTGCCGTCGGCGGTCTCATGTATCTTATTCTGGCCGCGTTGAAGGCACCCACGCTGTTCTTCTTCGGCTTTGTAGGCTCGCTCGCCACGTGGCCGCATTTCGTGATTCTGCAGTTCGCCGGCGCGCTGCTGGGACGCTACTACTTCTCCAGGCGTTTCGGGGAATCCAAATGGCGGGCGTACGCGCCCATTCTGCTGGCCGGATATTACTGCGGGATGGGGCTCATCGGGATGACTTCGGTTTCCGTTGTGCTGATTTCAAAGGCCGTTTCGCAGGTCGTCTTCTAGTCTTGAAGACCTGCGATGCATCAGCAGTCCGTTGAAAAAGTCCATCCGGGCTGCGGCCGGCCCTTGCAGTCGAAATACTTCGTTGCGCTTCCTCGCCGAATCGCAGGATGGGACTCGGTCGCGCGCCTTGTCTTCGACCACAATGGCTCGGCCTCGCCTGCAGAGCGACTTTATCAACGGACTGTTACGGAACGCCGCCCGGATTCCGGGTGTCTAAGGAACACCGCAGACGCCCGATCCGGGCCGAATTACATCCGCCTGAACCGAATTTCAACCCCATGGAGGTTTCAATGACACGAGGCGGGAGGATCACGGGGCTTGCGCTGATTGCCATTATCGTATTGGCGTTTGCCGTGGATGCGGCGGCCCAGCCAGACCGCAGGGGCGGTCGCGAACGCGGACGGCGCGGGGGTGCGGGCCGTCTCAGAATGATGTTGCCGGTAGAGCAGACGCTGAGCTTTCTGGCGTTTGACGCCAAGATCGCGTTGAAAGACGACCAGTTGATCAGAGTCCGAAACGCCCTTATGGAGATTCACGGCCAACGGGCCGAACTGCAGAAAGAGATGCGGAACGGCGCCGACCGTCAACAGATTATGGAGAAACTCGGCCGCCTCCGCGGCTCGATGTTCGAAAAGGTCAAAACGGTGTTGAATGACAAACAGGACAAGATTCTGGACGACTATCTGGAGAGGATGCGGCGAGGGTTTCAACGTGGACGCGGCGGTGGCCGGCGGGGCGGCGGTCCGCCTGGCGGCGGAGTTTGAGGTTTTCGGATGGATCTCCAGGAGGTTGGCGAACGAATCGAGAAGCCCTTCACGTTTGCCGTGGTGGGCGACACGCATTTCCTGCATCCCAGGTTCGGACGAGCAACGGCCGGGACCGGCGGTTCGTTTCGTCCCCTGCAAGTTGACCAATACCTCGAAAGCGTTCAATATGTCCTGATGCCGATGATGGCTTCCCTGAAGGAAGTTTCCCCCGCATTCGTCGTCATGACCGGAGACCTGGTGGAGGGGCATCACGACGTCGAACTCGCCGTCGATGAGATCAAGGAAGGGCTGGAATTCTTCGAGGGTTACGGGATTCCCCTCCTGTTCGCATGCGGAAACAGGGACCGGGTTGAGGCGTTTGACAGCGTTGTTCGTCCGTATCTGGGCCGCTGGTTGGGCAGTACGCCCCGGGAGCGGTATTTCTTTCTTGACGTCGCCGGCTGCCGGCTGGTTTTCCTCGACACCCCCACCTGGAAGAGGAAAGGCGCACAGCGGAAATGGCTGGAACTCACGTTGAATGACCGGGAGGCTGCCGGGATCGATCGGACGTTTCTGTTCGGACATCATCCCGTCTGGCCGCTTGCGCGGGCCTTTTTTACCAATATCGACCTCCATCTCGATCTACCGGAAATACTGCAGAAACACCCTGTAGACGCTTATTTTTGCGGGCATACGCACAATCAGAACGTGTTGCTTCACCGTACGGACGGCCAACCGGTCCTGCAGTGCATGTGCGCTTCAATCGGCCTGTCCAGCGAGATGCCGACGCCTTTAGATCGTGTGCAGGACCTGCTGCCGTATCCCCAGGACGTGGTGACCTGCTGGCCGGGCTACCTTGAGAACACGGCGCCGGGATGGTTTATCGTTCAGGTCGGCCGGGATTCGGTCGAAACGTCGTGGCACCACCTGAACAGAGGCGTCGAGACGCGACTCGTCTGGCATCGCGCCGGAAACCTCTCGGCATTCGAAAAAATGGACCATCCTCCGGATGCCCGGTTGATTTACGACGACTTGAATCATATTCGGCGCGCTTCCCTCCGGTTCTGCGGATGGCATGCGCTGCGCCAGGACAAAGAGGTATTCCTCAACGGCACGCTGGTTGGCAACCTCCCTCCCGCGAACGACTACGCGCCGATCCGGATGGAATTACCGGCGAAATGCCTTGAACATCTGCGCATGGAGAACCGGCTCGACATCCAGGTGCCCCGGAACGAGGCATGTACGCTGGGCAATTTCATACTCGAAGCCGTATTGCCTGGTGGACGATTCGTGCGGACCCGCCCCACAGGGGAAATCTTCACCTGGTCCGACAGATGGGGCGCGTGGAATTCAAGCTGGCTGATGAAGATGAAACCGGGTCGGTCGGCTTCAACATTGTTGTGTTTTCAATGAGCAAAACATAAACCAGGTGTTCGAAAGCCGCCATGGACAAACCGCGATTCGCAAACAGGTTGGCAAACGAGACCAGCCCCTATCTGCTGCAACACGCACACAACCCGGTGGATTGGTATCCGTGGGGCGACGAAGCCTTTGAACGCGCGAGAAAGGCAGACCGACCGGTTTTCTTGAGTATCGGATATTCGGCCTGTCACTGGTGCCACGTCATGGAAAGGGAGTCGTTCGAGAATGAAGCAATCGCGGACGTAATGAACCGATTCTTCGTAAACGTCAAGGTAGACCGCGAAGAGCGTCCGGACGTGGACGAAATCTATATGAATGCGGTACAGATGATGACCGGCAGCGGCGGATGGCCGATGAGCGTGTTTCTCACACCCGACGGAACACCGTTCTACGGCGGCACCTATTTCCCTCCCGACAGCCGATACGGCCGCCCCGGATTCCCCGACGTACTTCGCTCCGTGGCCATGCATTACCGTGACAACCGGGGCAAGGTGGGAGAGGCGGCCGAACGCCTGATGGCCGGATTGAAACGGCTGACCGACCTGCGAAACCGGGATGGAGAATTGTCGGGAACGTTGTTCTCTGAAGGGTATTCGCAGATTGCCCGCAATTTTGACTGGGAAAACGGAGGGTTCGGATCGCAGCCGAAGTTTCCGGGCACCATGAATCTGTCGGTCTTCCTCCGGGAATTCGAGAAAAGTGGAAATCGCAATGCATTGGATATGGTACTGCTCACCCTGCGTAAGATGGCGCGGGGAGGGATATACGATCATCTGGGTGGCGGATTTCACCGGTACTCGGTTGACCATCGCTGGCTGGTCCCCCACTTCGAGAAGATGCTATATGACAATGCGCTGTTGACCGCGCTCTATCTGGAGGCCTTTCAGCACACCGGAGAGCCGCTGTTTCGGGAGATCGTGCAGGAGACACTATCCTATGTCATTCGTGAGATGACCGATCCGCAGGGCGGATTCTATTCCACTCAGGACGCGGACAGCGAAGGGGAGGAAGGCAGGTTTTTCGTCTGGGATCAGGAGGAGGTGCACGCTCTGCTGGGGCAGGAAGAGGGCCGGCTGTTCTGCAGGTACTTCGATGTGCGCCCGGAGGGTAATTTCGAACACGGGAAGAGCATTCTGAATGTTCCCGTTGAAGCGCCTGAATTGGCCCGATTCCTGGATGTGGACCTGGATCGCCTGTACGAGGCGACGCGGCGCGGCCGGGAGGTATTGGCAAAGGCCCGCGAGAGCAGGACCAGGCCGGATCGAGACGAAAAAATCCAGGTGAGCTGGAACGGGCTGATGATCTCGGCCTTTGCGCGCGCCTTTCAGGTTCTCGGACAACCGGAGTATCTGGAAACGGCACGGAACGCGGCCCGTTTCATACTCCAACACATGGTTACGGAATCCGGATGTCTACTGCACACGTACAATGCCGGGCGTGCGCGGTTTCCGGGTTACCAGGACGATTACGCCTTCTTCAGCAGCGGACTGCTGGACCTCTACGAGGCCTCCTTCGATCCGCGATGGCTGAATGCGGCGGAGTCGCTCACGGAGACGATGCTCAGGGAATTCTGGGACGCGGATCAAGGGGGTTTCTTTTATACGGGACGGTCGAATGAAGAACTGATCGTTCGCTCGAAGAACCCGTACGACAACGCAATCCCATCCGGGAATTCGATGGCCGTATCCTCGCTGATGGGTCTGGGTACGATTCTCGACCGGCCGGATCTGTGGAAAAAGGCGGAGCAGACCCTGAAGCTGTTCGAACCGATGCTCAGAGAAATGCCCTCCGGATTCGGCCAGATGCTTTGCGGTCTGGACACCTTCACCAGACGTCCGGCTGAGATCGTATTGGTGGGCGAACCGGAGGATTCAGCGACGAAAGATCTCCTGAAGACCGCATACGGACGCCTGCCATCCAGCCGGGTGATCGTTCTTTCGAATCCGGACGAACGGGAAGATCTGTCCCGGCGCATTCCGTTGCTTGCCGACAAATCGACGGTTAATGGAAAACCGACTGCGTACGTGTGTAGGGATTCGGTCTGTTCCGCGCCGGTAACAACACCTACCCAACTGGATGCGCTGTTACGGAAACCATCGTGACGGAACGCGATCGCGACAAACTTACTCACAAGATGCATTAAACGAACCAAGAAGCTGCCTTAAAATTCCCAGCGGTCTTCGCACGGCTGCAAAAGCGCCGGTCTGCGTTGGTCAAATCCACCCGTATAAACAAATATGGGCGGATTTTCCCGCCTTGACCGTCACTTTTTCGCTCGTGCTCGGGAACTCACCGGTAATTTTAAAACAACTTCTAACAGGAGGATGTGATGGCATCGGTATTGGTGGTAGGTGATGGTCCGGGAGGACTGAGCGCGGCCCTGTTTCTGGCCAAAAACGGCATGGACGTGGCGGTGTTCGGTCAGAATACAACCCCCATGCATAAAGCCATGCTCTATAATTACCTGGGAATTCCCGAGTTGACCGGGAGCGAATTTCAACGCATCTCCCGGAATCAGGTCGCGGCACAGGGTGCGAGCATTGAGGACGTGCAGGTCGCGGGAATAGAAAAATCCCGGACCGGATTCACCTTGACCACGGAGGAAGGGGCCACCCGCGAAGGGCAGTATCTGATACTGGCGGCCGGCACCAATGTGAAACTGGGCGTGAGTATCGGTCTGGAAAGAGGCCAGGACGGGCTGGAGTGCGACAGGGACGGTCGCACGTCGATTGAAGGACTCTACGTCGTGGGTTGGAGTACGCGGCTACGCAAGACGCAGGCGATTATATCCGCCGGCCAGGGCGCGTCGGCCGCGCTCGATATTCTATCGATTGAGGCAGGCGAGGACGTACACGATTTCGATGTGGTGTCGTGAAACGCCCATGCGTATGCATCCTCGTGATCTTCACGCATCGAGGGCACGGCGACGGCCCGGCAGGTGCTTGAAACGGTACCGCCGGTGTCAGGGCGATTCCTTCCCGCGGTCAGAAGTACCTGGGTGTCTTACGGGGCGCGGCCGGTTTCGGAGGCGCCTCGTTTTCAGGGATGCCATGGCTTTCCATGATGCCGCGAACCACGTGGACCGGAAGGCCCATTCTGACGGCCAGCGCCATTGAATCGCTTGGACGCGCGTCCAATTTGAATGTTGTTCCATCCGGACCCTGCAGGGTAAGTACGGCGAAATACGTGCTCCCCAGACCCCCTTCTTCCAGCGGACGAAGTTCGTCGATCACAATGGATCTGAGGCGAACGCCGGCCTCCTGCAGCACGTTGTGGAACAGATCGTGGGTGAACGGTCGAGGAAACGTCTCGTTATTCAGTTTGCGCCAGATTGCCATCGCTTCACAGGGACCGATCCATATAGGCAGAAGTCGTGCGGTCTCGCTGTCACGCAGAAAGACGATGTATTGATCTTCCGAATCCCGCCCGACCTGATGGACCTCGGTCTTGACCAGGTCCTTTTCCGATGGATATGCCGAAGGCGCGAGGACACCGCTCAGACACAAAAACAAAGCGCAGAAGTGCATCGCCGCAGAACGGTATCTATCGTTCATTACGGTTCCTTTCGGTGCGTGTGAAGCCGGCGCTGACAGACGTGACATCAGTGCTTTTCGTGAATATACGCCTGCACCCTCTGCCGTGCAATTCCAAATTTCGGCATCGGGACTGAGAAGCTGTCTTAAAATTCCCAGTGGTCTTCGCGCGGCTGCAAAAGCGCCGGTCGGCGTTGGCCAAACCCACCCGTTTCGAGAGGTCGAGGCTGCGCTTGCTCGCCTCTCTTAGGCGGATTCGCCCGTCGGCGCTGCGCGCCCCTCGCGCCTCGGCACTACGCGCCCCTCGTGCCTCTTAACCGCCACTTTTTCGCTCGCGCTCGGGAACTCACCGGTAATTTTAAAACAGCTTCCGAGGTTTGTGGGTTGACAAGCTTTGGTGAATGTGCTATCTTTTTGAGTTTCATAATTTTACACGAGTTGGACGGTATTGCGCCGGGAGAACGCATGGTTGTCAGCATGACGGGTTTCGGGAGGGGAGAAGTCGAAACCGGCGGCTATCGAGCGTCGGTGGAGCTGCGGTCCGTCAACGGGCGGTACGGCGAGGTTTCCGTCCATCTGCCCAGACACCTGTCTCCCCTGGAACAAAGAATCAGGGACCTCGTGCTCTCGGTTTTCTCCCGCGGACACATAAGCGTCTCGCTGAAAGTGGCTGGCGACGCGCTAGGACAGAGTATCCCGGTCCTGAACGAACGTGTCTTTGAGGGATACCGGGACGGGCTTGCCCGGCTGCAATCTCGCCTGGGGGTATCCGTTGCACCCGATCCCCTGCAGGTCGCGATGATGCCGAACGTATTCGAATTCGAGTCCAGCGCACCGGATCTGGATGCCGTCTGGCAGGCGGTTGTGCCGGCCTGTGAAGAGGCCGTTGCCCAATGCCAGTCGATGCGCGCCGCAGAAGGAAGGCAGCTGGCCACGGATCTCGTCCAACGCATTCATCTTCTCCAGGATCTGATTGCGAAGATTCAGGAATTGGCGCCCAGACAGGTGGAGTCCACGCGCAGGAGGTTCGACGAGAAACTCCGGGAGCTCATCGCTCCGGAGCATGTCGACCAGAACCGCCTCCTTACCGAGATCGCCCTCCTCTCGGAACGCATCGACATTACCGAGGAGACGGTCCGCTTCCACAGTCACAACGAACAGTTCCTGAAGACGCTCGACCGCGAAGAACCGGTGGGCAGACGTCTGAATTTTCTTCTCCAGGAGATGCACCGGGAGGCGAACACAATCGGGTCCAAAGCCGGGGACGCGGAAATTGCGCATCTGGTGGTCGGGGTCAAGGAAGAGATCGAGAAGCTCAAGGAACAGGTTCAGAATATAGAATAACAGCGTGATCGGTTCCACAGATGGAAAAACCGTTCGGAATTGAGGCCCTTCAAGAACGACTGGATCGCCATCCCGAGTCGTTCGTCGTGATTCTCTCGGGTCCGGCGGGCGCAGGTAAGACGTCCATCAGACAGGGACTTCTGGATCGTGACAACACGCTGCGGAGATGTGTGACGACCACCACGCGCGCGAAACGCCATGACGAAACGAACGGCATCGACTACCATTTCGTTTCGGAGGATGAGTTCCGTTTCGGGTTGGAGGAAGGCTGTTTCTTCGAATGGGCGGAGGTGTACGGTTTCCTCTACGGCGCAACCTTCGAGGCAATAGCGCGCGCAATTGAACGGCGCGGCGTCGTGCTGCTCGTGGTAGACGTACAGGGTACGGCGGCGTGGAAGCGTTTGCTCAACAAACGGTGCGTAAGCGTGTTCGTACTCCCGCCATCGGTCAAGGTGCTTGAACAGCGCCTGGGTGGGCGTATGACCGAAGCGGTTGGGGCCTTGAAGCGCAGGCTGGAGAATGCACGGTGTGAACTTGACAAAGCCGTGGAGTTCGATTATCTCGTCGTCAACAGCGATCTGGATCGTGCCATATCCGATGTGCAGGAACTGATTCGCGTTGAGCGGCGCAGGCCGCGGCGTACGCCGGATCTGCTCGCTGAATTCCGGCGCCGGAGTGTGCCTTAGAATGTATTTGCGACGGGCGGTCAAATCGTCCGGATTACGTGCACGTAAAGCGATACGGTTTCGACAACGGGCAGCCATGCCCCACACAGACGGAGGATTTGGTCCAAATGTCACGGATTTTCTTTCTCGAAGAGATCAGCAACGACGATATGAACCCATACGAGGCGGTCAGCGCCGCGTCGAGAGAGTCCCGCCGGATCAACCAGGCCCGTATGGCGAGAGACGTTTCGGGCGAGGCGGAAAAACCGACAACGCTGTCGCTTGATCGCCTATCGACGGGAAAAGTGAAGATTTCGTACGACGTCGATGACGAAATGGAAGCGGAAGATGGCAATGCCGTCAAAAACGAGGATCCTGCTGGGAGTTAGCGGCGGGATTGCCGCCTACAAGGCCGTTGAAGTGCTTCGCGGCCTGCAGCGTGAAGGCGCCGAAGTGCGGGTTGCGATAACTGCGGCGGCAAGGAAGTTCATCCAACCGCTGACGTTTGAGGCACTCTCCGGCCACCGAGTCTACGCCGAGCTGTTTCCCGAGGCGGGAGACCCGGAGGTTATTCACGTCGAGCTGGGCGAATGGGCCGACCTGATCCTGATCGCGCCGGCAACGGCCAATGTGATCGGCAAGATGGCAAACGGCCTGGCGGACGATCTGCTTACGTGCACCGTGCTCTCGAGTGAGGCGCCCGTGATGGTGGCGCCGGCAATGGAAACGGCAATGTACCGCCACCCCGCGTCACAACGCAATCTCCAGCGGCTCGCCGATATGGGATACTGCCTGATTGGTCCCGAGGAAGGCGCGCTTGCATCGGGCCGCAGCGGAATGGGGCGGCTTGCGGACCCGCAGCGAATTGTCGCCGAAGCCGTCGCCGCGGCAGTGACATCCGGAGATTTTGCGGGTCGAAAGATCGTCGTTACGGGAGGACGGACGGAAGAAGACATCGACCCGGTTCGCTTTATCACCAATCGTTCCACGGGAAAGATGGGGTACGCGGTAGCCCGCCGCGCCAGGCAGCGCGGCGCGGACGTCGTTCTGGTGAGCGGCCCGGGCAATCTGGATCCTCCCGCTGGCGTGGACCTGATCCGGGTGAGAACGGTTTCTGAACTGCGCACGGCGACCGAATCGGCATTTGAAGGGGCGGATGCCCTGGTCATGACGGCGGCCGTTCTGGATTTCAGGCCTCGTGCCGTCTCCGACGCAAAAATCAAGAAAAACACGAACGGACTAACGCTGGATCTGGTTCCGAACGAAGACTTCCTGGTGGATCTGGGCGCCCGGAAAGATGGCCGGATCGTGGTTGGATTTGCAATGGAAACCGAGAATGGTCTGTCCAACGCAAGAAAGAAACTCGAAGAGAAATACCTGGACTTGATCGTATTGAACGATCTGAACGTATCGGGCGCCGGATTCGGCGTTGATACCAATGTGGTCACGCTGATCGATGGGGGTGAGCCGGAACCGCTGCCGAAAATGCCCAAGCTCGAGGTTGCAGACCGGATTCTGGATTGGGTGAAAAAACGGTGGACCTAGAAACTGAGACGAAAGAGACCCTGGAAGCCGTCCGGACGTTCGTTGAAACGCAGGCGGAATTCGGTCTGAGCGAGTTCAGGCTCGCGCGCGCCGACGCGGATACGCGGCTTGCCGGCTTTCACGAAACGATCCGCGACTGCCGGATGTGCGGACTCTGCGAGAGCCGGCGCACCGTTGTCTTCGGCAGCGGCAATCCGGATGCCGGTCTGATGTTTATCGGTGAAGCGCCGGGTGCGGAAGAAGACAGGACGGGACTGCCGTTCGTCGGCCCGGCCGGAGAACTGCTCACGCGCATGATCGAGGCCATCGGGTTTCAGCGTGACGAGGTCTATATTGCGAATGTAATCAAATGCAGGCCGCCGGGTAACCGGGACCCGAAGCCGGAAGAAGTGAGGACGTGCAGGCCCTTCCTCGAACGGCAGATCGAGCTCGTTCAGCCGGTTGCGATCTGCGCACTTGGTCTATTCGCCGCGCGGACCCTGTTGGAAACCGATGAACCGATGGGCAGTCTGCGCGGTCGGCAGTTTTCGTACCGCGGCAAACATCTGATTCCCACCTATCATCCGGCCGCGCTCCTGCGAAACCGGCACTGGAAACGCCCCGCCTGGGAGGATTTGCAACTGCTCAGGCGCGTGTACGACGACGCGGCCGGTTAAGTTCATCCACGTGTTCTCGATTCCTCGTCTGGACAAGATTCTGCTCATTGCGTGATCCTATGGCGTCCCAACCATCGAGCGCACAGACTCCCGTCGACCGTCCGCAGCCCCAGGCGCTGGAGGTCGAGCGGGCGGTTCTCGGCGCTATGTTCATCGATAACGCGGCCATCAGCCGGGTGATCGAGGTCCTTGGCGACGAGACGGCGTTTTACCATACGGCAAACCGCAGGGTCTTTGCGGCCGTACTCGCATTGACCGAGCGGGGACTGCCGGTGGATGAGGTGACGGTTGCGGAAGAACTGAAACGCCGCGGGCAATTCGAGGACGTGGGCGGGTACGCCTTCGTTGCCAGCCTGGGCGGCGAAATGGCAACCGGCGCAAACGCGGAATTCCACGCCAGGATCGTACTCGAACGGGCTCAGCGCCGCAGGTTGATCGACGCGTCCACGCAGACAATCGCGGAATGTTACGACGAGGCGAAGAGGTCAACGAGGTCATCGACCGGGCCGAACAGCGCGTGTTTCGAATTGCTGAAGGCGAACTCGGACAGGGCGTCGTTTCGCTGCAGTCGAAACTGCACGAGACATTTGAGCTTATCGAAAAAGCCCAGAAGCAAGCCGGCGCACTTTCGGGCGTTACCACCGGATACGCTGATCTTGACAGGATAACGGCCGGACTGCAGCCTTCCGATCTGATTATCATTGCGTCCCGCCCTGCAATGGGAAAAACCGCGTTGACGCTTTGCATGGCGCGAAATGCCGCGGTCGAAGAGGAAATACCGGTACTCTATTTCTCGCTGGAAATGAGCATGCAGCAACTCGCGATACGTCTGCTCTGCGCCGAAGCCCGGGTGTCGTCGCACGGACTGCGTACCGGAAGGCTGTCAGCGGAAGAATGGGAGCGGTTGGCGACCTGGACCGGAAAGCTGTCGCAGGCGCCGTTTTTTATTGACGACACGCCGGGTGTCTCCGTCCTGGAGCTGCGGGCCAAGGCCCGCCGCGCCAAGTTGGAGCACGGCATCGGAATGATCGTCGTGGATTACCTTCAGTTGATGACAACTTCAGCGCGGGTGGACAACCGGGAACAGGAAATCGCGAGTATTTCGCGATCGCTCAAGGCGCTGGCCAAGGAACTCGACCTGCCCGTCGTCGCGTGTGCGCAGTTGTCCCGCGCGGTTGAGTCCCGGACGGACAGACGGCCGCAGCTTTCCGATTTGCGTGAAAGCGGCAGCATCGAGCAGGACGCCGACGTGGTTGCCTTTCTGTACCGGCCGGAGGTGTACGGCATACCCGATGAAGAGGGAAATCCACAACAGGACAAGGCCGAGGTCATCATCGGCAAGCAACGCAACGGACCTACCGGAAGTGTGGATCTAAGGTTCATGAGCGACTATTTGCGGTTTGAAGAGTACGAAACCTACCGGGACGATCCTTTCTGATGCATGGCCCTCGACGGGTCGGATCGGGCCGGCGCCCTGCCGGCCCGTGAGGCAACAAATTCCAGCGTGTTCGAACCGAATCGAAACATTGGTATTGTCATTCCGAGGGAAATATATGGACGATTACAGATCTCAAGTCAGGGTATCCAAGCTGCTTTCACTGATGCTCAGGCATCGGCCGGAAGAGTTCGGCATCCAGGTCGACGGGTTCGGCTTCGCGGATTTCGACGCCGTGATATCCGCGTTAAAAAAACAGGATGCCGACATCGAAGCCGGGGACGTAGAAGCACTGGTTTACAAAGCCGACAAGAAACGATTTGAGATTGTCGACGGGCGGATCCGCGCCCGCTACGGTCATAGTATTCAGATGGATCTGGGAACAGATCCCGTGAAACCACCGGAACACCTTTACAAGGGCGCAACCGTATCCGAAGTGGAAGCCATCCTGACGAGGGGCTTGAAGCCCGTAGACAGGCAATACGTCCACCTCTCCTTTGGCGCTGACGTTGCGCGAAGGCTTGGGGGACACCGGCGGGGTCCGGGGGCTGTCATACGGGTGGACGCAAGAAAGGCCGCCGCGGACGGGGTTCAATTCTTCGACTGCGGACCCACGATTCTCGCTCGGGAAATTCCACCCCGGTTTCTCTCTGCCGAAGATGCGCCGAGGCCGGATTCGGATGGCGGTGTGACCGTGAATCAGAGCGAAGAACCGGTAACGTACGGCAGGAAGCGCCGATTCGGGTCCCGGAGATAGCAAACGTGGCGAAACAGAATCGATCCAGAGCACACGCGTTGTTGAAAACGGCCGCCGGTCTCTCCGGCGAAATTGGCGCAGATCTCGTGCTGATCGTGGCGGATTCCGGCGTGACCAGGCCCGCGGTGCAAACCCTGAATGAATCCTGTCCGGTGCTGCTGGTTACGCGTCGCAACCGGTTTCTTCAGGGCATCGAGAGTTTGGGCGTTCGCCGGTTGACGCTTGATTTCGACGATGGCTCCCACCTGGAGAGGGTACGGCATGGCATTGTGCTGGGCATGGAGGCCGGTCACATCAAGAAGGGAAGCCGGCTGATCTGCCTTGCAAATGTCATGGAACACGGCGGCGTGGACACACTCATGACCGTGGACACCCGCTGGGAGTTCGAGGACTTTGATCCGGAGAGCCTGGCTCAACTGGCGGGCGATCTGCCCGTTGAGGTGGTTAAATCCGTGCTGGATATCGCCCTGGACATTGGACGTGAAGGCAGGGAAGGAGAGCAGGTCGGCACACTCTTCGTGCTGGGCGACTCCGACCGCGTCCTGGCCAACTCACGGGTGATGACGTACGATCCGTTCCGCGGGTATTCAAGACGGGAGCGGAACATCTGCGATCCCGATAACCGCGAAGGCGTTAAGGAGGTTGCATTGATGGACGGCGCCTTCATCGTCCAGGAGGATGGCGTCATTCGCTCAGGTTGTCGCTATATCACGTCATACGTGAGGGGTCTTACCCTGCCCAAGGGGCTGGGTGCGCGTCATGTTGCCGCGGCAGCGGTATCCAAGAACACCAATGCGATCGCGGTGGCGGTTTCGGAGTCTACAGGTACGGTTCGGGTTTTCAAACGCGGCGAGATTGTCCTCCGGCGGGACCCGGGCCACCGCATCGTCCGATAGACGGTCGATTTCAGTTTCCATCAGTCGATTTCAGTGTCCGTTAAATGAAGACGCGATGAAAGTCCGGTTGATCCAGCGCAAGGACGGCTTATTGGCCGTTATCGGGGGCAGTGTTCAGCCTGTAGCCCGGGTTGCGAGGGCGTTCCCGAAAAGCAACCCCGGCCGCTTCGTGGGACTGTTGGGAGAAGACGGACATGAAATCTGCCTGATTGAAGATCCCGGTACACTGGACGCGGACTCTCAGGGAATTTTGAACGCCGCGTTGAAAGATACCTACTATATTCCACGGATTCGGGAAATCCTGTCGGTGGCGCCTCGCGGAACGGGCGGTGAATGGACTGTTGTCACGGAAGATGGTGAGATCGTGTTCCGAACCCAGGACCGGGAGGCGCTGGACGGTTCGAAACCGCCATCGATCACGGTAACGGACGAGAACGGCCGGCGATATTGGATCGAGGACTACTGGGCAATGGACCGGGAGAGTCGAAATACAATCCGCGAACTCGTACCGGATGAGGTTTTGCGGCGCAGGGCCAGGGTTGTTTCGATCCGCCGTTAGTATTCTCTATTCCCGGAAAAGACACTGTGTGAATACGCCTGTCAAGCGGTGCATGTATGGGGGTCGGGCAAAGCAGATTCTTGATTTTCGGCGTCTTGATCGGCGTTTGTGCAATCGGCATACTGGCGCTGGGTGAAACCCGGCACAGGATGCCGCTTTTTTTTCTTCTGTTCGGCCTGTGGATGGTGTTCTATCTGGCGGCGGTCTGGCGTTGTTCCGGGGCTTCTCTGAAGACTGTCGTGCTGTTTGGCGTTCTGTTCCGCGTCATTCTGCTGTTTTCAGCGCCCGGCCTCTCGGACGACGTTTATCGGTACCTGTGGGACGGACGGGTGCAGGCTGCGGGGATAAACCCCTACCTGCATCCACCTGCTTCCGAAGCGCTCGCCCACCTCAAGGACGACGAGGTCTTCCCCCATGTAAACCACCCCGACGTACCCACCATCTATCCCCCGCTGGCACAGATATTCTTCCGCGTCTGCTATCTCATACATCCGTCGATCTGGACCATAAAGGCGGGCCTCGTCCTCTTCGACCTGCTGACGGCCTGGTTTCTATTGGGCCTGATACGGCTTTACGATCAGCATCCGGGTCAATTGCTCATCTACCTCTGGCATCCCCTGCTGCCGGTGGAGGTGGCGGGCAACGGTCACATAGATGCGCTGGGTGTTTCCTTCATGGTCTTTGCGTTCCTCTATCTTCAGATTGGAGGTTACGCGAGGGCATTCGCCGCGCTGGCGCTCTCCTTCTTGAGCAAGTTCTTTGCCATCTGCCTGGTACCGGTTTTCTTTCGATGGATCTGCGGCAGAATCTCCCGAAGTTCCGAGGGGAGCCTGCCGGCCGGCTTCAGACCGCAGGTCATCTGGCCTGCGCTGGTCTTCATCGCAGCGGCAGCGGCCGGGTACCTGCCCTACAGCGAGGCTGGAGACACCCTCTTTACAGGGTTCCTCACCTATGCCGAACACTGGAGCTTCAATGCGCCGGTCTTCGACATCCTGAGTTACGTGCTGGATAACCCTCTTTGGGCGCGCGCCGTTATTGCGGTCGGGTTTGGCGGAGCGGTGATTCTCTTCACGTTCAGCAGGATGCCGCCGATCCAGGCAGGGTTCTTCCTTGTCGGCGCGTTCCTGTTACTCACGCCAACCTTGCACCCATGGTATGCGATCTGGATGATACCCTTCATGGTCTTCTACAGGCAGCCGGCGTGGCTGATCTTTACGGGCCTGATCGCGGTTTCATATCACATCCTGATCAGATTCGCGAGCGAAGGCGTATGGGAGGAGGCGGTCTGGGCGAAGTCCGTGCTATTCGGCGGGTTCGCCCTTGTCTGGGCAATCGAATGGATGAAGAAGCGGCGCGTGAAGGCATGAGATCCACAGGCTAGCAGTCCGTTGAGAAAGTTGCTCTGCAGGCGAGGCATGGTGTCCCGTCCCGGAAATATGTCACCATTCATCCGCCGATTCATCCCGTCTGGCGGCGTTGCCTTCGCTCGGTGACCTTGCGCAGGTCGCCTTGCTCAGGCGCCTTGCCAGCCGGGCGACTCGGCGGTCGAATCTCGGCAATCTATTTCCGAGACAGAACACTTGCCTTTGTGGCCGAAGACAAGGCGCGCAACCGAGTCCCATCCAGCGATTCGGCGAGGGCGCGCAACGCAGTATTTCGACCGCAAGGGCCGGCCGTAGCCCGGATGGACTTTTTCAACGGGCTGCTATACCACCTTGCCGAACAGGAAAGCAAACCGCACGAAGTCCGAGAATCCGACGTTGCCGTCGTCGTCCAGATCGAACCGGGGATCGGTGGAGCCGAAGGCGCCGGCGAATAGCAGGAAGTCTGAAAAATCAACCCTGCCGCTGTCGTCGAAATCGGCGACAGCCGCAGAAGGATACGTGGTCCGCCCGGACGTAAACGATAGGGTCCGGTAACTGGAATCGAGGGGTACGCCGGTCGTGTCAGCGGCCATGGAACACGTAACGGTGTACTCACGGCCGGCTTCAAACGGCATTGAAAACGACAGCAAGGCACGCCGGCCCGTACGGTCAAGAATCACCGAGGTCGGATGACCCAGATCAGGGGCGACCGAATATCCGTGCGGTTCGGCCGTTCCGGCCGACATCGGTTCGCTGAACGTGAGGGAGAGGTTGTTTTCGTGAAGGACTTCCACGCGATTCAGTACCGGCGCGGGGTTGGGACGCAGGGTGCGTGTTTCGGAACGGATCTCATCGCCATCCGGCAACGTGGCAACCACCACGTATCGATACGCTCTGTTTTCGTCCAGGCCGGTGTCCGTGTACGTATTGCCTGTAAGCCTGTCGACTACGGCGTCAAGCGAACTTCCTTCGACGCCGCGCAGGATACGATAGGCGGCGCCCTCCAAAGGCGTCCAGGCGAGCCGGACGCTGTCCGGTCCCAACGGATAGGCGTGAACGAGCTGCAGCAACCTCCTGATTCCCGGCTCCGTACGTTCCATCAGACGCACGGCGCCGTCCCGGTTGTAGAGCAGTTCCGCGTAACCATCCCTGTCCAGATCCGCAATAAGGGGACGGTACGTCAATGAAACGGTCTCGTGCCAGACGGGCTCGTACGAATCCGGCCCGGTGGCGCGGATCAGGTAGAGGTCCGGGAGCAGACAGACGGCGAGGTCGGGAATTCCGTTGCCGTCGACGTCCCCAGTCGCAATGCCGTTTCCCGTGGAAATCACACCCGAGACGCGAATCGACCATTCCAGAGCATAGGAAGTCGGTCCGTCCGCGCTATAGATTTCGAGGTTCCACCGCCCGTTGAGCGCGTCGTTCCGGTCCTCCGCCGCGCGGGCGACGACGAACTCCACGTCGCCGTCATCGTCGATATCGGCGCCGCCGCCTATCCAGTGTGTGTTGGTGCTGTCGCTGCCCGCCAGTTTCCACGTCTGTGCGAAACCGCCGCCCTGAAGGGCTTCATAGATCCAGAGGTCTCCGTCGTCATCTCCGGAGAGGATTTCCTTCCGCCCGTTGCCATTCAGATCCGCAACGACGGGCCGAAGTCCGGGCCAGTTGGAGCCGTCCGTGGGATTCGAGAGGGAGGCGCCTCCGATGAAAGCGCCTTCTCTGGTACTCTCAAATACACGAATGTCCCTTGTCAGCGCCGAAAGGGCCACGATCTCGTTTCTGCCGTCACCGTCGACATCTATGATTTCGCCGCCCTGGGCTTCAGGGAGATCCAGCAGGGTTTCGGACGGAAACGGAGTCCCGACAAAGAGCCGGAGACGCGCGATGTTGGTGCGGGGAAAGTTTATGCCCAGAAGGTCGGTGCGTCCGTCGTTGTTCGCATCGCCCAGGGCCCATGGCAGGAACGACTCGTTGGTGCGGAAAACGGTTGTGAAGTTTCCGTTTTCGTCACGCTCCATAATCAGATTCGTGTTGTAGGGACGGCCGCTGACGTAGGGCATCAGTACGACTTCGAGCCGTCCGTCCATGTCGAAGTCGGCGGTCTCGTTTGCAAGATACCCGTCGGGCAGGGCGTCGACCTGAACGAAACCGCGTGAGGAGAGACGAAGCGGATTCACCTCGAATGACAACGGATCGGAAACCACGGCCTGTCCGGCGGCGTCCCGGGCCATGATCCGGTATTCCAGAGAACCCGGCGCGAGGTCCGGAGGCAGGGTGACGCGATGTCGGGTGTAGATGATTTCCGAGAACACGGTGTCTTCCCGCGTCGCCGCGATCGATCGATAGAGCAGGGCGCCGCGGGAAGGACGTCTGGTATACCACTCGGCGTGGTATGTCTGACGGTTTCCGATGAGTATGGGTGCGAAAGACGCCTTCGATATCACCGGCAAGGCCGGCCGGATGCCGATTCGTACCCGATCTTCCAGTGCGGTTCCGTCCGTCAGCCGGGCCAGCAGGCGCAGGATGGCGGTGGTGTCGTCCTGTGTATCGGGCGTCCAGGAATGCCGGATGTTCGATCCCGGCGGACCACCTGCGATCCGGGTCCAGGATTGAGGATCTTCTCCCGTGCCCGAGTACAGTACGTAACCGGCAACGTTGGGTCCATCGGCCCGGGCGATGATGTCGACGCTGCGCCTGGCGCCGTCGTCCGTCCTCGGGTGGTCGAATCGCACGACGGGAGGATCGGTCCACCCCGTCGTTCTTTCGAGCAATTCCACCCCATCGATACGGCCGGCGCCGCTGCTGCTGTCCCAACCCTCCTCCCCGAGGTCGATCACGGACGCCGCGAACAGCGTGCGGACCTGCTCGGAGTTGAGATCGGGACGACGGGAGAGAACAAGCGCCGCCAAGCCGGAAATATGGGGCGCCGCGAAGGACGTGCCTGAGGCGTACGCGTACCGGTTCCCCGGAAGGGTCGTCAGCGTGCCGGAGCCGGGCGCGACGAGGTCGAGCGGGACCCCCCGGCTGCTGAATGCCGCAATCCGGTCTTGCGGCGCCGTAGCCCCCACGGCAATGGTTTCGTCCATTGCGGCCGGGTAGGAAAGACCCAATTCGCCGCTGTTTCCGGCGGAAGTGACGAGAACAATGCCGTTGGCGGCCGCATAGCGCACCACGTCGCGGATGAGGAACGCGCTTTCCGGCCCTCCCCAGCTCATATTGATGATGTGTGCGCCGTTTTCCACGGCATAGAGTATGGCGGCAGCGAGGTCGTCTTCCTCAAGAAACGTAAGGTCGGATTGCAGTGTCACGCCCGCGCGAAGGGACATCAGCGCGGCGTCCGGCGCCACGCCGGCGATGCCCGCGCCGTTATCCGTAACTGCCGCGGCAATACCGGCAACGCGGGTGCCGTGGCCGGATTCGTCCATGGGATCGTTGTCGGGCGAGAGGTAGTCTCCCTTTGCAGGGAGCGTCGGGGTGTGGGTGAAGTCCCATCCGCGAATGTCGTCCACGTACCCGTTGTTGTCGTCGTCGATGCCCGGCCGACCGGATGCTTCAACGGTGTTGATCCAGATATTGTCTGCCAGGTCTTCGTGGGTATAGTCCACGCCGGAGTCGATGATGGCGACGATGACGTCCTGTTCGCCCGGCGGCAGGCCATCCAGAAGGATCTGCCATCTGATCTGTTCCAGGCCGTACTGATCGGGCAGCCGGGGATCGTCCGGCGCGCCGTGATGGGTGAAGAGGTGGACGGGCTGTGCATAGAGGACGTCCGGGTGCTCCGTGTAGGCGGCTGCGGCTTCCACTGGACTTACACCCGGGTCAATCTCGAGGCGGTAAACCTGTGCCAATCCTACGGCGCGTTTGGCCGGGGCAGCGGGCGGCTGAAACACGGGCTCGGGCGTGCCGGCCGCAAACCGCAAATGCAGGTTTTCCAGGCTTCCCGCAGCGGTCTTGGCCGCCGCCGACCTGAACCTCACAAGGATCTGTCCCGGAGAGTACGCGGGCTGAGCCATGGCGGAACTGGAGGCAGAAGACAATATCAAGACTTGAAATATCGCTGAAATCGCCTGCGCCCGTATGGTTCGATTCAAGGTCCCTCTCCAGGAAAATGACGCTTCGTCACTCTGCAGATCCGATCCGTCTGCTTTCGATGGCCCATTCGTTATGTACGGGATATCCGACCGGAGGTTCCGTTTATGTCGATTGACGATCTGATAGAGCTCCGGAGCCTCCCCGGTCCGAGGTTCCGGGCAGTGCAGCCACCAGCGCGGCGGACGGCAGCAGAATGAGGGACACGCAAGCCAGAGCAAACCCCATGGATGCGACATCTGCAAGGAGACCGATGACCGGAAGCATAAGGCCCGAGATGCCCCATGCAAAACCCATTACCAGTCCCGTGGCCGTGCTGGCGTGCTGCGGCAGGATGCGCTGCGCAAGTACGATATTGGTCGTGGCGCCCAGGTCGAAGATGAACCCGGCCGTAAGAAAACACGCCAGCGAGACGGATCCGGAGGTGAAGCAGAAGACAACGTAGAAAACGGTCGAGAATGCACAGGACCAGCCCAGAAGCCTGCGAGGCGCCACGCGGTCGCCGAGATACCCGCCGGCCAGACGTCCCAGCGTGGCTGCGATCAGATAGGCGGACAAGACCCAACCGATTTTGGAGATCTCCCACAACCTTTCATGGCCGAGTATGGAGATGAAGCTCACGCAGGCCGCGTGTACCAGGGATCGGAACACCGCGATCGCATACAGGATCCAGAGGGGACGCATGGCCGCCGTCCGCAGGAACGCAAAGTTGATGCGGACGGGTCGCGTTGTGACTTCCGAACGGGCCGGGCCAAGGGACATGCGGAAGAGTACCGCCGCGGCAACAAGGCATGGAAAGATGACGATCCACAGGGAATCCAGACCGAATCGAGAAACCACCTGCGTCCCGGTTACAGGTGCGATGGCCATGCCCAGAGGTCCACCGGTGAGGAATACGGCCATTGCAAAGTTGGATCGTCCGGGCATTGAAGTCGTCACCAGACCGCCGGCCGTGGGATGAAACAGAGAGGAGCCCAGAGAGGCCAGAATCAGAAAGCCGGCCAGCACCGCCACCGTGGGTAACGTACCGATTGCGGAAACGCAGAGGCCGCACGCAAGGACGCCGAGCGCGGCGAGCCGCACGCGATTGGTCCGGTCGCCGATGTAGCCCATGAATGGTTGCGGGATGTTGCCGAAAAGTGAAACCACCATCGGCAGGAGGGAAGCTTCCACCAGCGTCAGCCCGTAGATTTCCTTGAAGAGGGCCAGCAGCGGCGGAAACAGGGTCATATAGAAATCTACGGTGGTGTGCGCATAGGTAATCAGACAGACCCGGAGAAGTGGACGTTGCGTCAATCGCATCTGTGTTCCCGGTTGCCGGCGGTGCGGTGAAGTTGAGCGGGATCCGTAGAAAAGAAGTAACGTGAGGGGAGAGTTATGCGAGGCCCGCGCGTTCGATAACGACCTCTCCGATTTTGTCGTGGATGCCCAGGGGTCCTGTGACCCGGAATGCGACGCCCGGAAAACGAACCGCGGCCCGTTCGACCATGGCGGGAATGTCGCGCGTGGCGTGGCGGCCGGGCGAGAGCATGTACGGGTGGACGATCACTTCGACTGCGCCGTCGCGAACGCAGGCTTCAAACCCTTCTTCCAGTGTGGGCGGGGCGAGTTCCATATGGGCGATGTGCACAATCAGCCCCGGACGTTTCCGCCTCACGATTTCTGCAACGGCTTCCAGCATACGATTGGCTTCGTCCAGGGTTGAGCCGTGATCGACAATCAGAAGAGCTTTGGACATAATGGTTTGACGCTCAGAAGTATTCGAGATAAGCTGCGGACCATTCCGCCGTCAACGTCTGCGCGAGAACTCGCGTTGTTTCCGCCATTCGTATCAGCTGGAAGAGATCAGAAAGAACATCAGGCATCGCGGGCGCCGCACATGTGCCCTTCTGGGCGTGGATAATACCGCCCATCCGCTTCAGCGCAATTACGGGAAGCTGAGTGCGTGAACCGGCGCCAATTGCAGGTTCTGAATTCCGATTCAATCTTCCCAGCGTTTGAATCCGGTGTGGACAACCTCAAACGCGTCACCCGGTTCAAAGTCGTAGCGGAATCCTTTTGAATAATCCAGGTCGTCCACCATACCGCGGATGAAATTTTCATCGCCGACCCGGATGAGCGTCCTGTTGTTTTCGCGCTCGACGCTTCGGATCCGATAGCAGGCATCGCGTTCATTTTCGTTTCGGATGGAGATATATGCGCCTGAGAGGGGTCGGTCGGGTGGTGGTTCTGTTGTGTGGATGACCCCGGGCTCGCGGGTGGAGACGATGCCGGTCCAGGCAGCTTCCGACATCCGGATGCCGTGCGACTCAGTGCCGATGACGGTCCCGCCAACGAGCGTGGCCCATTGCGGGCCTTTTTTCGATTCTGCAAAGATCCCGAACCTGCCGTTGAAGCAAATGCGGCCGTCTATGTTCACGGAGCTGTGCCCGTCGCCGAAAATGACTGTGTGGATACATTCATCCGGAAGGCGGACCCTCAGAGCACGGACAGCGGGTCCGCCAGGGAGGTCAACCTCTTCAATTCGCACAAGATTCCGTTTTCTTCTGAATGCCTCGATGATGCTCAAATAGCCGGATTCGAGGGGCGGTTCACCCTCGTGGGCGACGATGCCATAGGTAAGCCGTCGGGGATTGCCGGGTTTGTTGCCAGGTGGGTCTCCGTGACAGAGGGCAATCTCGCCAGGGGGATTTATCAGGTTCCATCGCAGGTGAACGTCGGTCGCGGCGCCGGGCCCGGATGATGAGGGGAGCGCCTGCCACGTATCGGTAATGGTCCAGTCGACGGAGACCGTCCCGGCCGCGGCTGCACAACGCTTTACGTCGTAAAGGTACTGGAAGCCGCTGCCTCTGTAGTTACGTACTTCGCCATCGTAAAATTCTCCGAACTTGACGTTTTCACCCGCGTAGGTGCCTTTATCCTGCGGCGTCAACTCGAGGCCCCCGGTCCTGACGATCCCTTCGGCTGCGTGGAAGAGGAAGTGGTGTGACGAACCGCCGGAGACCCGGAAAAGGTCTGCCACGTAGAAGTCCGTATCGGAGATGCGCACCATCGCGCTGGTGCGGCGGTAGACCGAGCACTGCGGGTAGACGTCAGTCGATGAAACGGAGACCACCTGAGCTTCCCCGGTGGTTGCACAGAAGCCAACCCTTCCGGAGTAGCCGCCTTTCTGTTTGCTTCGATCGACAAGGACAGTGTTGTGGGAGACGGTATGGCTGGTCCAGCCTGAGCGTTTCGGCCATACGCGCGCGTGTTCGGGATAGCCCAGGTCCGGCAGCAGGTCCAATCCGAAGGCGTAGAGGCCCAGATTCAATCGATCCGCATGCCCGTGGCCGGTGTTGCGGCCGTAATAGAGCCACAGGGTGCGTTCAGTGTCCTCCGCGCCGTCTCTGAGAAGTGCCAGCCCATACCCCGTCATCACGTCAGAATCGAGGCGGAAGGGCCCGTGCCGCGCTACGGCCTCTGCCACCCGACGCCGGATGGCTTCCGGATCCCCGCTGAAGATGCTGCCATGAATCCGTGTCAGGTCTCCGCCAACGAGGTGGTGCGCGGCCCTGGCGAAAATGGGATCGCCAAACAGCTCCAGGCCTTCCAGACATTGTTCGACGGTGAGACCGCAAAGGTTGGGGTTACCGGTCTGGCCCGTGTCGCCGATGTTTGGGATGTAACTGCCCAGACAGATCATGCGGATATGTCCCAGGAACATCTGCCTGTACCGCAGGTATCGACGGATGTTGTGACGGGTGTACGAGCGCCGGCATCCAAGTACACGGTCCAGATCGTTCATGCCCTGGGATTTGTGGAGCCAGCCCAGGCTGTAGGACGGCGCGGCTTCGGAACCGATCCCGTCCCGGTCGATTTCTCCCGCGAACAGTATCGGGATGTGTCCGCCGCTCGGCTTTTGACCGCGCAGTTTGCCGGCCTTGAAGACCCAGTCCAGCCAGTGGTTGGTATCGTCCGCATCCAGGGCGACGGAGAGGACAGCCATCGTAACCTGGTCGCCGGGTTCGTTTCGGGCGACGTCTCCCGCGAGGATGGCGGCGATGCCCTCGCGTATGATACGACTTTCAATATGGCGGCACAGTTCGTCCACGTTGTTCTGAGAACACAAACCATGGACGATCTGTTTGCGTGAGAGAAACGTGAAGAGCGGGTCATCATCCCGCCACGCGGTTCGGACGGCATCGTAACATTCCGAAAAGGCGATGAGCATGCCCGGCTCCCAGATTCGGCCGTAGATACGACCCCGGCCGCTCAATCCGTCCGAGTTGAAGAATCCGAGTCCTGCCCAGTAGGACCAGTGCATATCGGGATAGACGTCGGCGATTCTGGCCAGGAGAATTCCGGCCTTGTGCGCGTACGCGGGGTTGCCCGAGAGCAGGAATGCCCGCTTCAACCCCTGGCAGGCGGTCCGTATTTCGTTCCAGATACCATAGTGTCCATAGACGCCAATGAGTTTGAATGATTCTCCGGTATCGTCGGTCCAGCCCGTACCGTCGTCCACGCACCAGGTGAAAAGGGGGTCGTTCCTGTCCGGATGTTGCGTATTAAAGAGCAGGCTTCGGTCGGCATTTTCGGGGCGAAAGAGTCCGTCGAGACCGATGCCGCTCGTGTAGAAAGCGGCATAGTCGTTGCCGGGGAACCGGCCGCCGCAGTTGGGGCACGTAATTTTCCAGGGGTCGCGGAAGACGTCGACTCTGAAGGCGCCTCCATAAAGATTGATGCCGTCGCCGCATTGCGGACATCCCTTGACGACGCTTGCGTTGGTGCTGCGCCCGATGGTTTGCCCGGTCACCAGCGACCACAGGGTGTCATCGTCAAGATCAAGCCATCGTCGGGCACAATCGACGGCAGCATCCCGCTCGGCGGCAGCCCAGGACATTCGTTCAATGTTGCGGCGCGCGTTGGCGATCTCTTCGGAGGCGATGAAATGTTCGCCGGGCATGGGGCACCTTGAAAGACGGGGACTCGAGGATGTCACGCCGGATAGCGCTCAAGCGGCGGCAAAACACACGACGACCCTCTCCCGGCCGGAGAGAAGGCGGCCATCGGATGACGCTTCGGACCGGCCGATTCGAGCATCAGGCAAGATCCCTGAGAATTTCCTGCGCGGCATTGTGGCCCGGAATGCCGCTGACTTCACCGCCCGGATGCTGCCCCGCGCCGCAAAGGTACAGGCCCCGGTGCGGTGCCCGATATTGCGAGAGCTCCGGAAGGGGCCGGTTCCAGAAAAGATGTTCGCCGGCGTGTTGCACGTGCCAGATACAGCCGTCCGTCAGGCCGTTCTCACGCTCGATGTCGTGCGGCGTCCGGAAGATATGGTTTCGAATGGAGGACCTGAAGTTGGGAGCGAATTGGGTGATCTGGTCGATGATGCCTTCGGCGATCTCGTCCCGGACGTCGTCCCACGCGCCCTGCCGGAGTCTCGCGGGCGCCGGGTAAATCCACACGGAGGCGGTGTGATAGCCGGGCCGGGTGAGGGTGGGATCCGCGAATGAGGGCATTGAAAAACTGATGACGGGTTTCCGAACCGGCAGGCCTGCTTCCAGTTCATCGTATGCCGCATCGACCTCCGGCCTGGATGCATTCAGGGTGATGGCGCCCCGGTAGGGCTGTTCAGGATCTCCGTCCCAGAACTTCCATTGCGGCGATTCGCTGATAACGGCGAGCAGCTTGTAGCAGCTCACGTGGGTGATCAGACCCTCGAGGCGCTTGCGCAGCCTGCCGTTAACCGATTCGGCAGGCATGAGCCTGAGGAAAGTGCGCTTCGGGTCAAGGTTGGAGACGGTGATTCGGCTGCGGACTTCCCGTCCGTCTTCCAGGCGCACACCGATCACGGCGTTTTCTTCCACGAGGAATCCGTCTACGCCCGCGTCGAGATGGATGGCCGCGCCGGCTTCTCGCGCCGCGTCGGCAATGGCATCGCTGACCGCGCCCATTCCGCCCTTGACGTAGCCGTAGGGATGGGCCTCGCCGGTTTCGGCGTCCGGGCGGTTGATGGAACTGTACGCAAAGTGAAGTCCCAGGGGATTTCGGCCGACGGCGGCGCCTTCCGTTGCGTGGAGATCCTTCAGGTGGTCGGTGGACAGGAATTCGTCCTGAAGTTCCCGGATCCGGGTGGAAATGGCCCTGTCGAGCACGTGGGCCGACGGCGTGCCGGCAATCGAGGAACGTACCTCTTCAAACGGTGGGGGGGCCTGGAACCTGAAGGGGGTCACGATGTCCGAGAGCGTCCGCTTGAATTCACCGTACCGGCGAGAGTCCGCGCGTTCGCTGCTGGTGAGGCGGCTCCGGTGGGTTCGATTCCTGGGCGAGTCGTGATCCGATGGTCCATGATACGTGCCGTCGGGACGAAGGCGGATGTACCCCTCGCGGGGCAGCATTTTCATTCCGCGTTCGTAGAGATCGAGGTCCCGTATTATCCTGGGGGGCAGGCCGTGGATCATGTGGGCACAGGTTGAAAAGCGAAACCCCGGCCAGAGTTCTTCGGTGATTGACGCGCCGCCGACAAAGGACCGGCGCTCGAACACGCTGACGTCGAGCCCGGCTCTTGCCAGGTAAGCGGCGGCAGTCAGGCCGTTGTGGCCGGCGCCGACGACGATGACATCCGTATCCATTGATTCGTTCCCTTCGATGTGAACCGATCCCGTTCGCTCGTCGCTAACAGTCCGTTGATAAAGTCGCTCTGCAGGCGAGGCCGGATGGACTTTTTCAACGGGCTGCTAAACAGGGTGGTCCCTTGAAATGACGTGTGGCTGCGGCCTTACGGCACCGTACAGACTGCGAGACGCCCGACCAGCGATTCCGTTCGACGCGTCGACGTATGCCTTCAGATGCGTTAAGGCGCTGCCGCTCTCGATGGCGTACCTGGCGCGTTCGATGGCCGTTGACGGGTCGGCATCAAATCCCAGCAGATTGTCTTTTGCTGCGGCATTGAGTACGATCTGGTCGTAGATCCAGCCTTTTTTGCCTGAAAGGGCGGCAAAGCCCGCTTTTGCAAACGCGTCTGCACATACGGATTCGGGTCGAGGCTGAAGTTCGTACCCGAATCCGGCGTCGACGGGGTCGACATCGCGATCGTATGTTTCAAACCGCCCGTCGACAGTCCGGAATCCCGTTACGTTGTTGATGGCTTTCCTTTCGCCGTCGGAGGGTTTGCCCAGCCGCAGCCCCAGGGAACTGCCGCCTTCCATTCCCTTGACGACAAGGCATGAGTTGAACCCCCGGTCCACTGCCAGTTGAAGAAACATATCTTCGTACCCCGGATGGTAATAGCCCACAACCATGTGGTTTTCACCCGGGCAGGCGAAAAGTTGCTGGGCCTTCTCCGTTGCCGCCCAGGGAGGCCGCTTTCCGATGTGTGTACGAAGTTCCCTGGAAGCGTAGGCCGCGGGCGAGAAGATGCGCTGGCTGACGTAGGCAAAACCGACCTCGGGGTTCTCGATCAGACCTCCGGCCTGGTCAAGAGAGAGATCGACGTTCGCCCCCAGCGCTTTCAGGATCTGTTCGTCCGTGACTCCCCATTTCGGCGGCATCCCATCCACCCCGTGCAGTACCGTCGGGCGTCCGAGCGCCGCCCTGGCCGCCGCGACGAAAAGGGTCGGCCGGAAGTATCTCTTCGATCCGTCGTAGGGTTCCCCGAAATGGGTGAGCGAGCCGACGTTCAGTGCCACAACGCCGGACGGGTCAAACGCGGCGTCCAGGTATCCGCGCGCCTCGTCGTAGGTCTCGCGATTCATCCGCTGGCCGATGAGGGCCGCGCCATAGAGCGCCGCTCGCCCATGCCCGCCAAGGATGACGCCACACATCCGGCGAGTCTCGCCATAGCTCAGGTGATCACCGGCGAGGATCTTGCCGAGCGCGGAAATGAGAACACCTTCCTGATCGTCCTGCGCTCTCAGCTTCGAGGACGGGTCCAGCAGAAAGAGCATCTCCTTCGGCAGGCATTGGCGAAGGGCCTCACGATTCCGTTCAAACGCTTCTGTTTCGGCGCAACTCCACCGGGTCCGGGCAGGAAAGCCGCGCCGCAGCGCCATGGCGACGAAGAAAGCGCCCATCTGGACAGGCGATGCACGCATCGTCTCAGGTAATTCCTCCCTGACGGAACGCAGGATCAATTCCAGAATGCGGCCGGGCCGGGGGTCGGCGGGTTTCACCCCCAACGGCCGGGATTGATGAGGTCCGGTGCAGACACGGGATTGGGCTTCCAGCACCTCGAGGTTTGGGCCCGTGTAGCGTTCATTCGTCATTGCATTCATATCCTTCGGTGAATTTAAACCGGCGATAGTATACAAGAATTCCGGTGTGCTATCAAGCGGGTCTGGCTGTGCCTCGGATCTCCGGGCAAAGAGGCCGGACCGACGGAGGGCGACCGGCCCGGAGCCCGTCGGGATTGAAAAAACGGTTTGAACATATGGTGTTTTTTGTTAAATAAGACGTGATTGACCCATTCGGGATTCGTCCCTCACTTGAGAAGCTGTCTTAAAATTCCCAGCGGTCTTCGCGCGGCTGCAAAAGCGCCGGTCGGCGTTGGTCAAATCCACCCAAGAGTGGCGAGGGGCGCGCAGCCACGATACATTAGTATATGGGCGGATTTTCCCGCCTTGACCGCCACTTTTTCGCTCGCGCTCGGGAACTCGCCGGTAATTTTAAAACAACTTCTGAGATCGAAATGACTGTATTCCGGTTGACGTTGTGTCTGTTCATATTGGGTTCGACGAATACCCGGCTTCTGGGTGAACCCGTCCGGGTGTACGCCGCGGCCAGTCTGATCGGTTCAATGAAGCGGATTGAAGGGATATTCGAAAGGGAAACCGGTTTGGAAATCCGCTATTCATTCGCCGCGTCTTCCACGTTGGCAAGACAGATCGAACGGGGTGCGCCTGCCGGAGTCTACATCTCCGCGAATCCGGCGTGGATGGACTACCTGGACACCCGAGGGCTGATTCGACCGGATACCCGGACCGACTTGCTTGGCAACTCGCTGGTGGTTGTGGTACCCGGCGGAGAGGGGTTCCCTATCGAATGGGAGAAGGGTTTTGACTTTGCCGCGGCGTTCGAGGGACCGCTTGCGGTAGCGGACCCGGAACTCGTTCCGGCCGGAATTTACGCAAAGCAGGCGTTCGTCCGGCTGGGATGGTGGGGGAATCTGAAGGGCCGTCTGGCCGTCGGTCAGGACGTGCGTGCGGCGCTCGCGTTCGTGGAGCAGGGCGCATGCGCCGCGGGCATCGTGTACGCGACCGACGCGGCTTCCAGCGACGGGGTGGACGTGCTGGCCGTGTTTCCGGCCGACACGCATGACGCGATCGTCTATCCCGTTGCGATCGTGAAGGGGCGGGATAGCGCGAATACGCGGCGATTTGTGGACTTTCTGAAGTCGGCGCCGGCTCTCGGGCAATTCAGAGCGCGTGGCTTTCGGGTTCCGTCCCCCGGCGACAGTTCATGGGACCCGCGCGGGACTGACGCATCGGGCAGAGTGCCGACGTTCGCGACCGCGCGATAGCGGCTGTACGCCATTGGAATCATGATCTCTCGGATGCGACCACCCACCCCGCGGCGGATCGCCGGCATCGGGGTTTCTTCGCATTCAGACCGGAAGGATTGGGAAGATATGGCAGTCCTGGAAAGATTGAACATCGGCGTTGCGGGAGCAGCCGGCAGAGGCGGGAGTTTTCGGGCGGCCATTGACGCGCATCCCGCCGCACGGCTGCATGCCGTGTGCGATATCCGGGAGGACATGCTGGAAGCGGCTGCCGAAAGGCTGGGCGCCTCGGAGACCTATTCGGACTACGGGGAAATGCTGCAAAAATCCGACCTGGATGCCGTGATTATCGGCACGCCGATGCAGTTCCATGCGCCACAGGCGATCGCCGCCCTGGAGTCCGGCGTCCACGTGCTGAGCGAGGTGACGGCCGCGGTTTCGGTGGACGAGTGCAAACGCCTGGTCGCCGCGGCCGCCGACACCACCGCATTGTACATGATGGCGGAAAATTTCACGTATATGAAACCCAATGTGCTCGTGAAAGAACTGGTGAGGCGCGGGCTGTTCGGCGAGGTCTATTACGCGGAGGGAGAGTATGTCCACGAGTTGAAGGGCTTGAACGAGATAACGACCTGGCGGCGGAAGTGGCAGACGGGGATCGACGGCGTCACCTACGGCACGCACAGCCTGGGCCCGATTCTTCAATGGATGGTGGGCGACCGCGTGGCGCGGGTCTGCTGCGAGGGCAGCGGGCATCACTACACGGATCCCAGAGGGAACCAATATGAGAATCAGGATTCCTGCGTGATGCTGTGCAAGACCGTGAGGGGTTCGTTGATCAAGATTCGTGTCGATATGCTGTCGGACCGCCCTCACTCGATGGCGAACTACGTCCTTCAGGGGACTACGGGATGTTACGAGTCCGCACGCGCCAGGGGTGAGGCGAACCGGATCTGGCTCGCGGATCTGTGCGAAGACAGGAATTCCTGGAAGGAACTGTCGGAACTGGAGGAAGAATATATGCCGGAGATCTGGCGCAATCCGTCCGAAGAAGCGCTGCAAGCGGGCCACGGGGGTGGGGATTATTTCGAGATTCTGGATTTTGTAAACGCCATCATGGGAACGGCGCCCTGCCCCATCGGGATCCACGAAGCCATGGACATGACGCTTCCCGGACTGATCAGCCAGGCATCGATCGCGAATGACGGCGCCTGGCTGGATGTTCCGGATTCGAGGGCGTGGGTCAAGTGAAAAAACGGTGGGGCGCCGATCCCGCGTTACGAGGGCCGGGGCGTCAGTGCGTCCGCGCCGAAAATGACCGAAAACGCATTGCCGCGCGCCGACGTTGTTGCCGCGTGCATGTAACAGGCGCTGAACGCCCTGCGGGGAACGTCCGTCTGATTCGTGCCGGAACTGTGTAACAGCCAGTTGTGCAGGAGAACGACCTCTCCCTCGTCGAGTTCCAGAAAGGTGTGCTTTGCGCTTCGCGTCCTTTCGTCGATCTGGTCGGGACTCAGGAACCCGCTCGCGTTATCGGGGTTGACCAGGCCCCATTTGTGAGACCCGGGGATGATTCTGACGCAGCCGTTTTCAACCGTGGCGGGGTCTAACGCCGTCCAGACGGTAATGAGTGGGTCCCGGTCGAGGTCGGTCCAGCGGTCCTGGTGCCAGGTCAGGTCGTGGCCTCTTCTCGCCGGTTTGTTCATAAACATGGCGCGGAAGCAGGCCACCGGCGCATTCGTCCCGTAGACGCTGGCGCAGATGCTCAGGAACAGCGGTTTCTGCATATAGGCGAGGAACAGGTTATCAAACTCCAGATCCTGAATTTTCCGGTAGTTCAGTGTGGCGCCCTTATGTCCCCTGGTCTGGGGTCCCGGACCTTTCCGGCCTTCAACGACGTCCAGTTGCATCAACATACGGCTGTAGTCCAAAGGTGCCGTGCCGAGCATGATATCGTCGATGCGCTGCTTTAGAGCATTCAGTTCGTCCGCGCCGGCGACCCTGCCAAGATGGAGATAGCCCTGACTCTGGAATTGTCCCCACTGCTCTTCCGTGAGGCAGTCCATATCGCTTCCTTCGAATGTGGCCTGAGATTCCCCGTTCTCCGGCCTGACTACAGAAGAAACGGGGGCAAAGTCACCGCCGATTGCCGGCGGGCGACGGATGCAAGATAAAGAACATCGGATCGCAGATCAAGTTTCCACCGGGAGCGGCCAATGTCGGATACGGTATTGTATCTCTCAAGAAATGACGTGGAGGCGGTGGATCTGTCGATGGCGGAAATCATCGACGGGCTGGACCGGATGTTCGTGGAGAAAGGAGAGGGCAAGGTGGAGATGCCTCCCAAGCCGGGCATCCACACCCAACCGGATGCGTTCATCCACGCGATGCCGGCGTATATACCGAGCCTTGAATCGGCGGGAATGAAGTGGGTGTCGGGATACCCTGAAAACCAGGCAAAGGGGTTGCCGTACATCAGCGGGTTGCTGATACTGAACGATCCTGAAACCGGCATTCCCACGTGCGTTATGGACTGTACGTGGATCACGGCGATGCGGACGGGCGCGGCGACCGCGGTGGCCGCGAAATATCTGGCGCGCAAGGACAGCTCGACGGTTGGCATTGTCGCCTGCGGCGTCCAGGGCCGTGGCAATCTCGAAGCGCTCTCGTGTGTGTTCGAGATTCAGGAGGTCAGGGCCTACGATCTCTATCCGGACCTTGCCGATCGATTCGCGGCGGAAATGGGACCCCGGCTGGACGTGCGGATAGAGCCGGTTCGCGAAGCTTCAGAAGCGGTGAGGGGGCTGGACATCGTGGTGACCAGCGGCCCGGTGCTGAGACATCCGGAACCGGTGGTTGGCAGCGGCTGGTTGTCCGAAGGGTCGTTTGCGTGCCCTCTGGACTTCGATTCATATTTTCGAAACGATGCGTTCCGCGAAGCGGACAAGCTGGCAAGCGACGATACCGGCCAGTTGAACTATTACCGCCAGACCGGGTATTTCCGTGACACCCCCGAGCCGTATGCCGACCTCGGAGAAATCGCGGCGGGGCTGAAACCCGGACGGGAGTCGGCGACGGAGCGCACGATTGCGATCAATCTGGGGCTCGGCCTGGAAGACATGGCGACTGCAATCCTGGTTTACCGTCGTGCGGTGCAGCTGAAAATCGGAACCGAGTTACCCCTGTAATCAGGCCCTTTGGATTGACATGCCGGGGAGGCGCAATGATTCGACATACGGAGAACCCGGACGAGATCGGCTTATCCGAAGAAGGCATCCGGTCGGCTTGCGGGATACTGGAGGAGGCGGTGGTCCGGGGAGAGCTGATGGGCGCCGCGCTGCAGGTGTCGCGGGGCGGGATCGCCCTTCCGCCGGCGTGTTTCGGGCGCCGGACGCTGGACCCCGCCGGTTCTCCCGTTGAGCCGGATACACGGTTCCTGGTTGCATCCATTACCAAGCCGATCGTCGCGGCGGCCGTTATGCTGCTCGTGGAACGGGGCAAGGTCTGCCTGGACGACCCCGTGGCGGAATTCGTACCGGAATTCGGTCAGGCGGGCAAGGAGGGCGTGCAGGTGCGGCATCTCCTGACCCACACTTCCGGACTCCCGGACATGCTCCCGCAGAATCTGTCGTTGCGGTCCGAACACGCGCCATTGGACGTCTTCATACAGCACATCTGCCGGGTGGAACTGCTTTTCGAACCCGGAACGCGGATATCCTACCAGAGTTGCGGTATCGCGATGCTGGGCGAGATCGTTCAGCGATTGGAGGCGGCGCCCATCCGGACCTTCCTGAAACGCTCCTTCTTCGATCCGTTGGGACTTGCGGATACGACGCTTGGGATAATGAAACGGAACCCGCGGGAATCCGAAGTCAAGATCCGCAGCGGGGAATACGGCGGGGCGGACGCCGTGTCGTGGAACTGGAATTCCGACTACTGGCGCGGATTCGGCGCCCCGTGGGGAGGACTCTTGACGACTACATCTGAAATGACGGCGCTCTGTCAGGCCTTTCTGTACGGCGGTGCGCTCAACGGAATCCGTATTCTGAAGCCCGCGACGGTTGCCGCAATGACAACGGATCAGACGTCGGCGATGCCGGACCTGGTCCGGGCGGACAGATTCAGACAGCGTTGGGGGTTGGGATGGCGTTTGCGCGATCGGGTGAGTTCAATCTTCGGCGATCTGACTTCGGACGACACCTACGGACACGAGGGGGCGACCGGCACGGTGGCGTGGGTGGATCCCGAAACGGAGACGACGTGCGTATTGTTTACCAACGACCCGCAAGGCGCGGCTCCTCTGCGGCCACGGGTGGGCAATGCGGTTGCAGCCTCGGTGATGTAGTCGCGAACCGTACCGCGGCCGCCTCCTTAGTTTCGTTCTCTTCGTAATCTCGTAGTCTCGTAGTCTCGTAATCTCGTAGTCTCGTAGTCTCGTAATCTCGTAGTCTCGTAGTTTCGTAGTTTCGCCTTTCGTAGTTTCGTCTTCTCGTAGTTTCACAGTCGTTCTATCCTTCGACGTGAACGTGGCCGAAGAGCGTGCTGACCGACTCGTCGTTGTGGATGCGGCGGATGGCTTCCGCCAGGATGGAAGCAACGGAAAGCACCTTGATTTTTCCGTTCTGGACGTTTTCAGGCACCGGAATGGAATTCGAAACGACGAGTTCCGTCAGGACCGAGTTCTCCACGCGCTCGACCGCGGGGCCGGCCAGTACGGGATGTACGATTACGGCGCTGATGTCCAGGGCGCCCTGTTTTCTCAGCGCCGTAGCGGCCTCCACAAGCGACCCGCCCGTGGATATCAGGTCATCGATGATCACGACGTTCTTTCCTTCCACGTCGCCGATGATATTCAGAACTTCGGTCTGCGTTCCGCTCGAGCGTCGTTTGTCGACAATAGCGAGCGGCGCATCCAGCAGTTCGGAATAAGCCCGGGTCATTTTGATGTTGCCCACGTCGGGCGTGACCGTGACCAGGTTTTCCATGCCTTTTTCCATCAGGTAGTTTCCAAAAACATTGATGGAGTAGAGGTGATCCATCGGGATGTCGAAGAATCCCTGGATCTGGTTGGAATGCAGATCCAGCGAAAGGACCCTCCTGGCTCCGGCGGTAACGATAAGGTTCCCGATCAGTTTGGCGGTGATCGGCACCCGCGGCCTGTCTTTACGGTCCTGCCGGGCGTACCCGTAATAGGGTAATACGGCGGTGATCCGCCGAGCGGAGGCCCGGCGGGCCGCATCGATGAGGATGAGGATTTCCATCAGGGCGTCGTTGGGCGTGAATTCCCCGTTGCCGCAGATGGGCTGAACGATGTAGACGTCGTTGCCGCGCACGTTTTCCCGGATTTGAACGCCGGTTTCCCCTCCGGGGAAACTGATGACTTCGGCTTCTCCGAGAGTGATGTCGAGGTGTCGGCAGATCTCCTCGGCCAGGGTTCTGTTGATGTTGCCGGTAAAAATCTGACAGTCATAACCCAAAACGTCAGCCTCCTTTGGGGGAACTCGAGTCGCGGAATTGAAGACATGTCCCGGGGAAGAACAGATGGAATATATAGACCGTCCAACGGTGGATCAATATGTTTAGAATCCTCTATCAGGACGACCACTTCGTTGCCGTTGACAAACCGAGCGGCATCTTCGTACACCCGACTCCCCTGGGACGACGGGAGCCCGACTGCATGTCCCGACTGGGCAGGCAACTGGGTCGTCCCGTTTTCACGATTCACAGGTTGGACCGGGCGACCTCGGGCGTGCTTCTCTTCGCGCTGAGTTCCGAGGCGGCCAGGAAGATGTGCCTCCTGTTCGAAGAGCGACGCATCCGGAAGGAATATCTGGCCGTGGTTCGGGGGTTTGCGCCCGAGGCCGGACGGGTCGATCATCCCCTGCGCAAACACCGGAAAAATCCAGCGGTTGACGCGGTGACCGACTTCGTCAGGCTGGGAACGGCCGAACTTCCGGAGCCCGTCGGCAGACATGACACAGCGCGTTTCTCATTGGTACGGGCGGTTCCTCATACCGGCCGCATGCACCAGATCCGGAGGCACATGGCCCACGTCTCCCATCCCGTTCTCGGCGACACCAGGTACGGCGACGGCGCGCAGAACCGGTTCTTTCGCGCCCGGTTCGGTATGCGCCGTCTGGCGCTGATGGCCGTCCGCCTCGCGTTTCTGCACCCATATACCCGGGAAGACGTTTCAGTCGTTGCGGAACCTTCGGAGGATCTCGGGCGACGTTCGCCGGGTTGGGCTGGAACGCGTCGTTGGCGCCCTGCTCTCATTCGCCCCTGGCTTCCTCTACACTCTGAGGCCGCCCTGAAACGTCCCCGCCGGCCCACCTGTACAATCTGGGAAAAAGCGCCAGCGTTCGATCTTCGAGAGGAAGTCTTATGGGGGTACTGTTGCCGCGCACCGATTGCCTGGCCGCAATGGACACCTCCAGGGCCTGGCGCAGATCATGACCGGTAATCCACGGTTCACCCCGCCCGCGTACTGCCGCCAGGAACGACCTGAGCGACCCGGTCAGATATTGAAATTCGCTCCATTCGTAAGATTCATACGCCGTTTGCTCTTTGATACGTTGTCCGTCTGGATCAAATCCACGGTAGACCTCCGGCGGCGCCCAGTTCCATCGCACCATGGAATCATCGGTCCACACATCCACGCCGCCGTACGGTGTTGGCGTGCCGAATACCGCGCAATCGATGCCCGAACTCATTCGAAACCAGCCGTGAAGAACAAGACCCTCATCCGTTTCCGCAGCCAGCGCCTCCTCATGCGCTCCCCAGGCCATCACTTCCTCGACTTCCGCACCGGCAAACAACCTCAGTACTGATATATGCTGACAGCAACCACCCGAAATCTCACCGCCGAATCCGTGAACGCTGGCCCCTCTCAAGGCGCCGAATTCACCGGCGTGAATCCGACCGGCCGCCTCCTGCACCTCGTGCATCGCCCGCTGCAGGTTTCCCCCGCCGAACACGACGTCCCGTTTCATGCAGACGTCAACCATCTCGTCCGCATCGGCCAGCAGACCGGCGATGGGTTTCTCCGCCGTCACCCCTTTTACACCCGCCTGCGCGCACGCCACCACGGCATCTTTAATGTACTTTACCGGTGTCACCACGGAAGCCACGTCGGGAACCGCGTCACGCAGCAGGGCTTCCGTGTCCGGGTACAGCGCCCTGACCCCGAATCGCTCGCCCACCGCCCGGCGTCGATCCTCGTTGACCTCGGCGATGGCGACGAGTTCCGTATCCGGATAGGTTGAAAATGCTTCCGCGTAGATCTGGCCCATTCGGCCGCATCCGATGACCGCCGCACGTAATTTGACGTCACCCATCGTTCTCTCCCGTGCGTTAAAGACTACGGTGTCAACCGTATGCCCGTCAATCCAAAACAGATTTCGATGATACGAAGCGGCGCCATCGGAGACTTTGTTCTGACGCTGCCCGCGGTCAACGCGCTGCGCGCGGCATACCCGCGCTCAACCCTCCGACTCATCGGCAGCCCGTCGATTCTCCATCTCGCCCCTGTTAATAACCTCGTCGACATCAACAGCGCGGAAGTCGCCGGTCTTTACAACCCTGTGGGGCCGGTCCCTGAACGTACCCGCGCACTCTTCTCGGATGTCGATCTTCTTATCGCCTACGCCATCGACCCGGAACGCAGCCTTCAGTCCCGCCTCGCCGAAATCGTCCGCGGCCGGGCCATCGTATACGACCCGCGCCCGAAAGGGGGCGTGCACATCGTCGAACACCTCCTGACGCCGCTGAGACGGATGGGCATTCCCACCTCCGACCCGATGCCCCGTATCCGTCCGGACGTCGATGAACTGGCTCATGCAGGCGAGATCCTTAGAGAACACGGTCTGGCCTCCCCTCTGATCGCCATTCACCCCGGGAGCGGGGGCCGGGATAAACGCTGGCCGCTGACTTCCTATTTCGAACTTGCCCACAGACTCGCCACTCGCGGAGCGGGCGTCATGGCCGTATGCGGCCCCGTGGAGCGGGACGTCGTCGATGAACTGCCGGCTCACCTTCCCTGCCTGGTTCCCCGAGACCTTCGCAGCCTTGCCGCCCTGCTGCACGCAGCCGACCTGTTCATTGGAAACGACTCCGGTCCCGGACACATAGCAGCGGCGGTCGGCACACCGACACTCACCCTGTTCGGACCCACGGACGCGGAAACGTGGGCGCCACGGCATCCCCTCGCCCGTATATTGAAAGCCCCGGGCGGCCACCTCCCGGCCCTGTCGGTCGAAGCCGTGCTGAATGCCGCGCTCGAACTGCTTCCACAGTTACCATCACCGTCGCGGGACTCATTCGGCCCACGAAAGGACTCAACGTGATTCTTCTATCGATTCACGGCATTGGATTTGACAGTCTGAGACTATTTTGGCATATTAAACCCCGACGTTAATAGCATTTTGCCGTTGTCTTCGCATGTCGCAGTTACCAACCGCCAGGAGATTCGAATGAGCGCCCTGCTCGACCTGACTTTTCGCGGGAATTCAATGGCGGGATCCGTCAACGACGTGGGCGAGTTGCGGCGTTCGGACGACATTCTTCGCGATCCTGCCGCGCTGCACGCCCGAATGGCAGACGATGGCTACCTCTACCTGCCCGGACTCCTCGACCCTGAAGAAGCGCAGGCGGCGCGGCTGGAAGTCATGAAACGCCTCGCCAGGATGGGCTCGGTGGACGAAACCTTTCCACTCATCGAGGGGAGATACAAGCCGGGCGGCGGGCTCGGCTCCATGTTCGACTTAACGCTCGATAATCCGCCGCTGATGAAAGTCCTCTATGACGGACCCATGATCCGTTTCTACGAACGTTTCCTGGGAGGACCCGTCATCCATTTCGACTATACATGGTTCCGGGTCAAGGCGCCGGGAACCGCATCTCCCACCCAACCCCACTACGACGTCGTCTACATGGGCCGCGGAACCCGCAACCTCTTCACCTCCTGGACCCCGCTGGGCGACGTACCTTTCGAAATGGGCGGCCTGATCATTCTGGAAAATTCACACAAGATCGAGCGCCTCCGTCACACATACGCGCGTACCGACGTGGACAAATACTGCGACAACGAAGACAAGGCCGGACGGATCGTTGAAACCGCCAGGACTCAGAAGCGCGACCTGACCGGCGAGGAACAGTCCCGAATCCGATGGAATTCCACCGGTTCGTATGCGTCCGACGCCATACAGGCTCGAAACGAGATCGGCGGCCGGTGGCTGACGGCGGACTACAAACTGGGCGACGTGCTTGTCTTTTCGATGCATACGATGCACGCCAGCTCCGACAACCGAACCGACCGGATTCGCATCTCCTCGGACTCCCGCTATCAGCTCGCCTCCGAACCTCAGGACGAACGCTGGATCGGGGCCCGTCCGCCGGCGCACGGCATACGCGCGAAACAGGGCATGATCTGCTGACCCGTACTCCTTGTCGGATTGAAGTCGCCGGGCAATCCGTCCACAGGTGAACGGTCCCGGCCTCAACAGAATCGCGAGGTCCTTCAATCCACCTCGTGCAAGCCGCGTTCCTGCATATCCCGCACGAACGAATTCTCCGAATATTCGCCGCGCACGGCCCTGAAGTCGGCCTCGACTTCGTCCGCACCGCCGTCGACGCCATAGCCGATTGCGGCGGCGGCGCCAAACTCCTTTTCCGCATCCGCCAGCACCCTTTTAGTGGCCGAGGCGCGCAACTTCCCGTGGGCCGCTTTCATCTCCTCGAGGTCGTCTTCCGTCAGCGCCTCCACGTGGGCGCCAGTCCGGTCACGATACGTGCGGCGCACCCATGCCCACTCATCCCTTTCATACATCCCGTCGGCCGTCGCGAATGCCGCATTGAACGCCGCCACCGTGTCGATGGCTCCCGAGACGATATCCGTTTCAATCGATGCCAGCCGTGACCCCGCAAGCAACAAACCGCCCACGTCCGCCCAACGCTCATCGTATGCCTCCCCATCCATCGGGCCCAGCCCCTTTCCTTTCGCCACCCGCTGAAGGATCTTTTCAATCAGATACAGGTCGATCGCGGCCGCGTAGCTCCTGATGCCGTGGCGCAGGACCAGGCGCCGGATCCTCACGCCGTTGTGGCGCACCTGATCCACGTCTCGAGGAGTCTTGTCGTACAGATCGTTGAGAAGCGCCTCACCCCGCATCATCCGCTCGACCGTGTAGGGACTGAACACCTCGTACCGGATCCTGTCGCGCCTGTCGGATGCCGTACGCCGGTCCCGGTTCGGCCACTTGTCGCCATCGCGAACGGTACCGGCCGTGTGCAGGTTCATCGCGGGCGTCAGGTAACTTGTGCCCCGTTCCTCGACGATGTATGAAAACGGCAGATCCCGGGTATCGAAGTTCGTCATATGCTTGCCGATGACAACGGTGAACGGTCCGACCGCGCTCGGCAGGAGCATATAGGAAGAAGATCCCGTCTTGCTTCCCCGTTCGAGTACACCCTGATGCACGGGGCCGAGCTTGTACATGTGGTTGCTCTGGTTGGTCCCGCTGCCGGCATTGTAGAACGAATACAGTCCCGCGATCAGAAGCGTGCTTTTGTGGTGCGTTACCGTGTAGGGACCGCCGAACACGGCGCAGGCTTCGCCGTTAAAGCACTCCGAATTGGCGAAAAAGAGGGAATTCTCAGCCGAAAACTGCTTGCCGATCTTGACTCCCTGCCCAATGAAGCACCGGGAAAGGATCGCGCCGCTTTCCACGCTCGAGCCTTCCGCGATTATGAAATCCTCGGCCACAACGGACGCGCCGACCCGCGTGCGCGCGTTCGCCTCGCTCAGTACGGTTCCGTTCTTCAGCATGGCCGCCCCGACGACCTCCGCGCCGCAACCGACATTTACATCCTGAATCTCATTTACATGCGCGACGACGGCGTGTTCGCCGACCACGCCCGTATCCGAGGTGATTTCCGTGACGTATGCATCGACGATCTCCTGCAGGCGCAACGTCATCTCCGTCCGGTACCGGTGCATACTCATCACGTATGCGAACTGGCTGGACATCTCGTTGAACATCGGCACCTCGCGTCCGCCGCCCTCGTTGACGGGTTCCAAAACCACACCATTTCCGAATGCCGCACCGGCGCGCGTCACCATCTGCCCGACGTCCGTTACGACCGCGCCATCGCCGATCCTGTAGTTCGCGAGGTGACCGCGAACGCGGGTCACCCGCACGTTGTCGCCCAGAACGCAATCGATCAGGGTTGCGTCCGAGATTTCCGCGGGCAAATCCGCGCCGGCGAAGGACACCGCGCCTTCCAGGGCGCCCACTTTTATCTGTCCGTAGAATCCGACGCGCTTCACCCGATCCGGGTTGAATCCGTGTTTTACTTTCACCTTAGACCAATCCGGGGACGCGCACCCGTTGCGTTCCATCGCCTCGACCTCAACCCTCGAAAGCGCACGATAGCCAGCCATGCGTGAATTCTCCTTCCTTCATGTTCCAGTTCAGGCGTGCGTATCTCACTGAAAAACCGGTCATTATCGAATCAGGAGGGCGGGTAAGATATCCTGCGCCGCACCCGACGGCAAGCGTTTTCTATCGATTTCCCGTCCGGTTCCGCGACTCCCGGTTCGAGGGCAAAAACCTTTACTTCAATCCGGCCATTTCGTATATTGCCTTTCCTTTTCAGGCAGTCGCCAATCCATTATGCGGCGATCCACGGTGGGAGTAACCGATGTCCGGCACTATCAAACTCGAGATATGCGAGACCGGCGCCGACGTGGCGGTCAAAGCGTCGGAAACCATCGCCAGTCTGATCCGCGCGACACCGGATGCCGCGATCGGCCTGGCCACGGGATCCACACCGGAACAGACCTATCAAAGACTCGCCGATCTGCATCGCAGCGAGGGCCTCCAATTCGCCCGCGTAACCTCCTTCAACCTGGACGAATACTGGGGCCTGGACGGCGATCACAATCAGAGCTACCGTTATTTTATGGACGACCGCCTTTTTCGGAAAATCGACATTCGACCCTGGAATACCCACGTCCTGAACGGCAGGGCCGCCAATCCCGATTTGGAGTGCAGGGCCTTCGAGACGAAAATCCTCGCGGCAGGCGGTATCGACCTGTGGCTGCTCGGCATCGGCACCAACGGTCACATCGCATTCAACGAACCCGGCAGCGCCGTGGACAGCCGCACGCGTCTCGTCAACCTTGCGCCGAGTACGATTGCGTCGAACAGTGACGGCCGTTTCTTCTCGGATGCCGCCAGCGTCCCCCGATTCGCCCTATCGGCCGGAATCGGAACCATTCGGGAGGCGCGGCGTATTCTCCTGCTGGCCACCGGATCCGGAAAGGCAGATGCCGTTGCGCAGGCCCTGGAAGGACCGCCCTCGACGGACTGCCCGGCAAGTCTTCTGCAGAGCCATCCGGACTGTACGTTCATCGTGGACCGCGAAGCGGCTTCAAGGCTCGAATCGGGTTAAATCCGGACGTCAAGACCATCCGTTGCATCACACCTCGACGGGACTTCCTTCCATATTCCCTGCATTTTCATGGAGCGTCAAATGGATCGCGAATCAATCAAGGCAGGCGTGTACCGGGTGATCTCGAAGGTTCTTGGAATCGACACAACCGAGGTCGCTGAGGACCAGAGCTTCACCGCGGATCTGGGCGCCGAATCCGTACAATCGGTAGAACTCATGGCCGGATTCGAAGAGGAGTTCGATATAGAGATGGACGAAGATGAAGCCCTGGCCGTACAAACCGTGGGTGGCGCCATCGACTTCATCGCACAGTATGTAAACGATTGATTCCGCACCACTTGCCCCCGCTTTTTCCAGGAGCGTGCCCCATGAAAGCAGGAGACCTGATCGAAGTTGACCGGCCGAATCTCCTCGACGAGCAGTTCGACTACAACCTGCCGCCCAGAATTCTGTTTGACGGCCCGATTTATGAAGAAATCGGAGACCAACTCGTCAGATTCGACCCGGAGGAAGCCCTCGCCCGAGACCTCGTCATCACCGACACCACCTTTCGGGACGGTCAGCAGGCCCGCCCGCCGTACACCGTGGAACAGCAGGTCAGACTCTACGACATGATGGCCAGGCTCGGCGGGCCCAACGGCGTTATCCGGCAGACCGAGTTCTTTCTCTACACGAAGAACGACCGGCGCACCCTGGAAGAATGCCGCGCACTGGGGCACCGTTTTCCCGAAATTACCTCCTGGATCCGGGCGGACAAGGGCGACTTCCGGCTGGTAAAGGAAGCTGGCGTACGGGAAACCGGAATGCTCACACCCAGTTCCGACTACCACATCTTCTACAAGCTCAAGAAAGACCGCAGGAAGGCGTACAACGACTACCTGGAGGTTGTCGAAGCCGCCTGGGAGTCCGGCATACGGCCGCGGTGTCACCTTGAAGACGTCACCCGTGCGGACATCGACGGATACGTCCTGCCTTTCGTCCAGGAACTGATGCGCCGTTCCGAGCAGGTCTCTCCCGAGCTCCGCGCAAAAATACGGCTCTGCGACACCATGGGATTCGGGATCAGCTATCCGGGCGCAAGCCTGCCGCGGTCCATCCCCAAGCTCGTCTACCGGATGACCAACGACGGCGGGGTTCCGTACGATTGCCTGGAATGGCACGGGCACAACGACTTCCACAAGGTTCACGTCAACGGGGCTACCGCGTGGCTCTACGGCTGCAATGCGCTCAACACCACGCTGTTCGGCTTCGGCGAACGCACCGGCAACCCTCCCCTCGAGGGGGCCATACTCGAATACATCGGCCTTCACGGAGACCTTTGCGGCATCGATACGATGATGATCCAGGAGATGGCCGACTACATGCGCTCCATCGGCGTGGACATCGCGCCGAACTACCCTTTCGTGGGCCGGGACTTCAACACCACGCGGGCCGGGATCCACGCGGGCGGGCTGCGTTCCGATGAACGCATATACAACATCTTCGATACGACCGCACTGTTCGGACGTCCGCCCAGAGTGGCCATTACCGACAAGACCGGTGTCGACGGGGTCGCCCTCTGGGTCAATGAGTTCCTGGGTCTCAAGGGCAGCGACCGGCTCAGCAAGATCAAAGTGCACAAGGTCGCCCGCTGGGTGATGGACCAATATGAAGTACACGGACGGATGAGCGCAATAACGGACGAGGAACTGGAAGAACAGGTCAAGATCAACCTCCCGGACCGGTATGCGACCTGGCAGGCCGGGCGCAAAGCCAGCTGATCCGCTCGTTTTCGCCTTGCAATTCCGACATCTGGCTCCGTATTGTGACGACACGCACCGTCTCGCACACCGCACTCAATACCTATTGCGTTGACCTCCTCAATGCAGCGGGTGTGCCTGAAACCGACGCCAGAATCACGGCCCGCATCCAGGTTGAAGCAGACCTCCGCGGTGTGCATTCTCATGGTGCGCGCGCCATCGCGGGCTATATCCGCCAGATCCTGAAAGGCGATATCAACCCGAACGCCCATCCCCGTGTCCTGAGCGAGGGGGCCGCGTACGTTCACATGGACGCGGACAACGCCCTCGGACAGGTGGCCGCATACAGGGCGATGAAGCTAGCGATCCGGAAAGCCGAGGGGTCGGGCATCGGCATGGCCGCGGTCCGGAATACCAACCACTACGGCGCCGCGGCCTACTATGCCAACATGGCGGCCGAGGCCGGCATGGTGGGATTCAACACCACCGGCGGACGAAAAAACCGGGGCAACATGGCGCCGTACGGCAGCATTGAACCCGCCATCGGGAACGCGCCTTTCGCGTACGGGATCCCCGCCGGGCGGAAACGCCCCATCATCCTGGATATGGCCACCGGTGTTGTTGCCGCCGGCAAGATCGAGATTGCCCGGGCCCGCGGCGAGAAGATCCCCCTGGGGTGGGCGCTGGACGCGGCTGGCAATCCCACGGACGACCCGGCTGAAGCAAGTATTGTCGTACCTCTCGGCCCCAAGGGATCGGGCCTCGCAATCGTGATGCATTGTATCGGCGGCATCCTGGCCGGCGCCGCTTTTCCCGACGTCGAAAAGTTCGGCTATCTGTTCATCGCGATCGACGTGTCAACCTTCGCCGATCCCGATACCTTCGCAGCAGAAGTCGACGCCCGCATTCAGACGATCCGCGAGGCCCGGCCGGCGCCCGGCGTCGACCGCGTCCACTACCCCGGTGAGCCCGAATGGATCACCCGCGAACGCAATCTCGAAAACGGTATCCCCATGCTGCTTCCCCATGTGACCGATCTTGAATCCGTCGCCCGCCAGCTCGGGGTATCGACCCGCCTGGGATGACGGTCGCGTACCGGACCCGCCGATGGGAATGGTATCGGGTTGATCCGAAACCCCGTCCCGCTTCACCGCGCAGAACGCCTGCCCGATCTGCAAACATCCGATGGACATCCTGGTACTCACAGCCACTGCATTCGAGCAGGAGACGCTCAGAAGGAGCATTTCGCACCCGACCTCGCGCACCTTCGCCCACAGGGCGCGAACCGACGGTACATTGGGGACGCGCCGCGTTGCCCTGATCGAGACCGGTATCGGCGCCGTCAATACGGCGCAGGCGCTCACCGCGGCTCTGGAGTCCGGCCGGCCCGACATCGTTCTTCAGGTCGGCGTCGGCGGCGCCTACCCTGGCTCTCAGCTGAACGTGGGCGACCTCGCCGTGGCCACCGAAGAGAACGACGGGGAATTGGGCATCCTCGCGCCCAACGGCTGGCTTTCGGCCGATCGCATCGGCATCCCGGTTCTGAGCAGAAACCGGAACCACTACAATACCTTTCCGCTCGACGCGGCCCTTGCCCGGCGCGCGGCAGCCGTGATTCTCAATATGCGGCCGGATGCAGTTCCGGCCGTGCGCTCGGGTCCTTTCGTGACTGTACAGCAATGCAGCGGCCTCGCCGCCAAAGGCAACGAACTCGCAGCGCGGTTCAACGCGATCTGCGAGAATATGGAAGGCGCGGCCGCCGCGCATGTGTGCACGCTGTACGACGTTCCTTTCATCGAACTGCGCGGCATCAGCAATCTCGTGGAAGACCGGAACACGGCCGCCTGGAAGCTCCCTCTGGCATCCGGAAACGCCCAAGAGGCTGCGCGCGTCCTGATCGAAAACCTGGCGCCGTGAGAAACTGCGAAGAAACGAAACTACGAATAATCGAAACTACGAAAGGCGAATACATCATTCACTTTTGGCCTCGTCATCTCTTCGCCTTTTCGTATTCTCGTTTATCTCGTATATCTCGAGGTACCGATGGCCGTCGTTTCACTCGGTTACTCTCCCAGTCCCAACGACAGCTACATCTTCTACGGCCTCGCCCATGGCAAGATCTCCGATGCACCCGTGTTTGAGACGATCCTCGATGACATAGAAGCGCTCAACCGGCTGGCCATCGACGGGCGATTGGACGTCACCAAGGTTTCCTTTCACGCCCTGGGCCGCCTTCGAGACCGGTACTGCCTTCTCCATTCGGGCGGCGCCCTGGGCCGCGGGTGCGGTCCTCTCGTCGTTTCCCTCAGACCCCTGAGACCGTCGGAACTGACCCGAAAAAAGATCGCGATACCCGGAAGACTGACCACCGCCGCCCTGCTGCTGCGCCTGTTCGAGCCCTCCCTCCTGAATCTCGTCGTTCTGCCTTACCACGGCATTATGGATGCGGTACGGAACGGTGAAGTCGACGCCGGTCTCATCATTCATGAAAGCCGGTTCACCTTTCCCGATTTCGGGCTGCGTGAAGTCATCGATCTGGGCGAATGGTGGGAACGCACCACCGGCCACCCCATTCCGCTTGGAGGCATCCTTGCCCGCCGCGACCTGGGCGCCGACCGGATCCGCGCCATCGACAAGGCTGTGCGGGAGAGCGTGGAATACGCCCACACCCACGCGGGCCTGGTCCGAGAGGACATCCTCCGGAATGCACCGGAAATGGATGTGTCCGTCGTGCAACGGTTCATCGACCTGTACGTCAACGCCTATACTCTGGACTACGGTCCGGACGGGGAAGCCGCGATAGCCGAAATCGTCGCGCGCGCCGAAACCGCTCGCATCATTCCGACGTCCGAAAGATCTCTCTTTGTCGATGGTTAAGTGAAAGGAGCCGTATCAATGTCCAGACCCAGGATCGGATTCATTGGACTCGGGATTATGGGAAAACCCATGTCCAAACACCTGCTCGCAGCCGGTTACGAGGTGGTTGTGCACAACCGAAGCCGGGAACCCGTGGCCGAACTGACTGACGCCGGCGCCAGCGAAGCCCGTTCTCCCAGGGAAGTCGCCGAAAACAGCGACGTCATCATCACGATGTTGCCCGACTCTCCGGATGTGGAGGAAGTCGCTCTCGGACCCGGCGGCATCATCGAAGGCGTGAGCCGGGACGACATCTACATCGATATGAGCACCATCGCGCCCACCGTTTCTCAGGACGTGGGCCGGGCGATGGCTGAAAAAGGCGTTCGCTGCCTGGATGCGCCGGTAAGCGGAGGCGATATCGGAGCGGAGAATGCCACCCTTTCCATCATGGTCGGCGGCGACGAGGATGTATTCGACTCAGTACAGCCGATCTTCGCGGCGATGGGTCAGAATATCGTAATGTGCGGGCCCCTCGGCGCCGGTCAGACCGTGAAGGCCTGCAACCAGGTGCTGGTTGCCGTAACCATCGCCGGCGTGTCGGAAGCGTTGACGCTCGGCGCCAGGGCGGGCGTCGACCCGGCCAACATCGTGCGGGTCCTGAGCGGGGGTCTCGCGCGGTGCGGCGTACTCGAAAACCGGGGAGAGCGCATGGTCAACGGCGACTTCGACCCCGGCTTCCGCATCCGGCTTCACTACAAGGACCTCAACATCATCATGAAAACCGGCAGCGACTACAATGTGCCGCTGCCGGTTACGAGCATCGTTCACGAACTGTTCAACCTGGCGATGGCCAGGGACCGGGGCGAACTGGATCACTCCGGACTGTTGACCGTCGTCGAAGACCTGGCCGGCGTACAGGCCCGTACGGCCGGCGCGGAATGAAGGGCTGTTACGCCGTCCAGCGCATCACGTCTTCCAGCGGCTTTCGCCTGGGTTTCGGGATCTCGCGCGGATACCCCGTGTAGAAGAAACCGATGATATACTCACGGTCCTGATCCACGCCGAGCAATTCGTAGGTATCCTTTTGCATGGTAATGGGACCGGTGCTCCACTGCATGCCCACGCCCAGTTCCCATGCCGCGAGCTGCACGTTCTGCATCGCGCAGCAGACCGCCGCATAGTCCTCCCGCCGCTGCTGTTCATCTCCTTCCTGGACGCAGGACACGGCGACGATTGAGGGTTTGGACATAAACTTGTCGTAACCCGCCTGCCACAGCTTCCTTCGGCTTTCGCCGTCGGCATGGTCCGGTGCCTTGGCTTCCTGGATGTCCGCATATCGTCGCCCAAGCGCTTCTTTCGTGCGCTCGCCCAGGACGACAAAACGCCACGGCTCCGTGACATGGTGATTCGGCGCCCACAAACCGAACTCAAAAATGCGTTTCAGCATCTCGCCGGAAACGGGCCTCGAGTTGAACTTGAAGATCGTGCGCCGCGCCTTCAACACATCCAGTACATCCATCCGACCCTCCAGAAAATGGCAGAACACGGCGCCGCCGCGGATGGCGTTCATCCGGGAACCGCCGGTGTACGCACTGTCATACCCGTTGCCCCAACAACGCCTCCGTGACCTTTCGCACCGCCCGGACAGCGGCGTTCGCTTCGCCCACGGTATTGTGCTGGGTCATCCGGACCGCGCCGACGCGTTCTCCACAGGTCCTTGCGTTCGGGCACGTCTCGAGCGGATACGCCTTATTTTCCAGCCGGCCGGGCCTGTAGCTGTTGAACGCCGCGGGGTCCCTGTGCAGCCTCCGGAAGACCTGCCATTCAATGACGTACTGCTGAGGTTTCGCGAATGCCGGAATGCCTTCCGCCGCGACCATCCGGCAAAACTCCCCTGCATTCACCCCGAGCACCTCCGGATCTACCGAAAACAGCGCCCACCAGTAACTGGGCTTCGCCCCCGGCGGCTGTGGATGCGGCTTGACGCCCGGCAACCCCGCAATCCCCGAATCGAACCTCTCGCCGAACGCCTGGCGTCTGGCGATCCACCCCGGTACCCGCTTGAGTTGTACCGATGCCAGTGCGGCGTTGACGTCGCTCAATCGCACGTTCAACGCTGGGAAGGCGGGCGTCGCCGGCGCGCCGGGGAACCTCGGATAGCATTTGTCGGAAAACAGATCCGCTGTTTCCGCAAGTTTGCGGCTTCGGGTCAGGACGAACCCTCCTTCGCCGGACTTCATGTGTTTGCTTTCGTTTGTACTCCACGCGCCGAGCTGTCCGAACGTGCCAAGATACCTGCCCTTGATGGACGCGAGATGCGCCTGCGCGCAATCTTCGACGACCATCAATCGATGTCTGCGTGCCACCCTCATGACCGCGGGCATATCCACCGCGTACCCACCGTTATGTATTGGCATAATCGCCCGGGTGAACGGCGTGACCACCGCCTCCATCGAGGCCACGTCCATCAGAAGACCGTCCCGCTGCACGTCTGCAAAGACAGGTATCGCGTTCAACTGAAAAATCCCCATAATGCTGCCGTAGTCGGTCAGGGGGCTTAATATGACCTCGTCGCCAGCACCAATGCCGGCAGCAGCCAGCGCGACGTGGATGGCCGCGCTCCCGGAACTCGTGGGTACGGCGTACGGCAACCCGTAGAGCTTCTGCAAACCCTCGCGATAGGCCATGACGGCCTTGCCGCGAGCCAGCGGCAGCGCCGGGCCGGAAAGCAGCTTTTCCAGCGCAGCCAGTTCCTCCCTGAAGTGAAACGCTCCCGAACGCCACGGCTTGCTGTGTACCGGCCGGCCGCCGTGAACCGCCAGATCGGACTTCCTCGTGCCTGTTACCAAACGACCCTCCTTGAATATTAAACTGACAAACCTGCCGAGCCTTGCGCACCGTCGGCTATATGTTTCCTGCAACAGCGTATTCTTCCAGTATCTCTCTGTCAATGTCGATTCCAAGACCCGGACACTGTAACACCGGCACGTCCCCGTCCACTGCCACGATCGGCTCTCTGGCGAGTTCAGTGCGCAGCCTGTTTTCGGTCATATCGAATTCAAACAGAGATGGAAACGGATTCAGCGTATCCGGCGAGTCGGGCAGGGTTGCCTGCCAGTGTATCGTAGCGGCCAGGCGGATGCTGGTTCCCCACATATGAGGCAGCACCCTCACGTGATTTGCGCTTGCAAGCGCGGCAACTCTCCTGCACTCCGTAAACCCGCCCGCGTCGCTGATGTCCGGTTGCACGATATCCAGCCCCCGTTCCTGGATCAGGTTTCGGAATGCCCACCTGCCCTGCAGGGCCTCGCCGCCGGCAACCCGCACGCCCAGCGCCTGACGGATCTCGCGATAGCCGGAAACGTCGTCGGTCGAGATCGGTTCCTCGAACCAGAGCAGATCGTTCTCGAGCAGCCGGCGCCCCACGTGCATCGCCGTGCCGGTATCGTAGCCGCAATTGGCGTCCACGGCGAGCAGAGTCGAATCGCCGATCGCCCCTCGTACCGCGCCCGCGTTCGTGACATCGTAGTCCGCGCCGAACCCGATCTTCATCTTCACCGCGCGGAACCCCATATCCACGTATGAGGCCGCCTCTTCCGACAGCGCCCGGGTCATGTCCGCTTTTCGCTGCAGGAACAACCCGCTGGCGTATGCCGGAATCCGATCCCGGAACGCGCCGCCAAGGAGTCTGTAAACGGGCATCTCGAGAGCCCTGCCCACGATATCCCACAGCGCGATATCCACAGCGCTCAGCTCCGAAAAACCTACGCCGCCCCGCAGATAGAGGTCGTTCCAGATGACTTCGACGTCGAACGGGTCCCGGCCCACGAGCCTCGCCCGCAACGCCGTTTCGTTCAGACCCGAGACCCCTTCGCCCCAACCCGTCACGCCCGCGTCGGTGATGACCTCGATCACACCGGCGGTCCGTGCCGTATTCCAGGCAATCGAATTCGCGAACGGCTCTGTCAGCGGATACCGGAGATTGTAGACCTTGATGTCGGTGATCTTCATCCTGTTTCACAAACCCGCTTCAATCCGAAGTCCGCCGGCGGTTGAACTCGACCGCCTCCGGAAACCGGGTCGTCAGATGGCTCAGGGCCTCGGCGATTTCACAATCGCAGGCCGAGGCCGCGAAAGGCAGCGTTCCGGTGGCGCGAAACAGACGTCCGTTCCCGGCATGAAAGTCGCCTCGCCGGTCCATGAACTGCCCCCAGTGGCCCATAGTATAGCCGATATGGGGATTCACTACCTCGCTTTCCGCCCATCGGGCCGGAAACAGCGACCGGAATCGGGGCGTTGAATTCATCCAGCTGCTGCAGCGAACGATCGTGATATCGGGTCGACGCGTCCGTGAATCCCGGAGCATGCGAATCAGCGACGCTGCGAAGGGCGTGAACATCTCACTCAATGGCGATTCAGGCCGGTAGACATTGTCGATGTGAATATTCAACCGACCGGAATCCGTATAGTCGTAAGACCAGCATTCGTAGGGTCGTTCTCCGGAGAGACCGTCGTCGGCTGCCTGCAAACGGGCTTCCAGAAAGGGCCACAGCAGGTTCAGACCTTCCTCTTCGAAACCGTCTGTTGCCGCGTCGTACTCATGCAGCGAGTACAGGGCCGCCAGCCTGCCGACCACGTCGGCCCACTCCGGCCCAACATCCTCGCCGGAAGGATGGCGTTTCCCGTCGTAGAGTGATGTGTTCCTGTAGATGTTGACCCGCTTGTTCACCACATCGACGAAGGGCTCCGTTCCGGCCTTCGCCAGGCGCCACACGTACCAGAGGGAAAGTCTCGTGAATTCCTTCACGTAACGACAACGAACCGTTTTCATACCCGGCGCCGGATGTTCGGCCTCCAAACCATCCCGTACGTGGGGACGCGGGCGGGGTGGGTCTATCCTCTGCCAGGAAACGTCAGTTCGGCGACGCCCGACTTGTCCAGTTCGCCCTTGCCGATTTCGATCATCCGGTCGTACTGCCTCTTCGTCGCGTCGGCCAGCGGCAGATTCAGCCCGGCATCCCGGGCCAGGTCCAGTGCGATGCCCGAATCCTTCGCGGCGTGCGCGGAGGAAAAGTAACACTCGTGGTCCCGCGCCACCATATCCTCCCCGTCCGTTTCAAGGACGCGGGAATTGGCGCCCGTCTGCGAGAATACCTGCTGCAACATCTCCAGATCGAGACCCAGGGCCGCCCCCAGCCCGAGCCCCTCCGCGAGGCTTGCCGTATTGATGTTCATGACCATATTGACGAGCGCCTTGACCTGCGCCGCCTGTCCGGCCTGGCCGATGTACTTCAAATCCGTGCTCATCGAGTCCAGAATCGGGCGCATGTCGTCGAAGACTTCCTTCCTGCCGCCGCACATGAGATAGAGCGTGCCTTCCCGGGCCTGTGTGATACTGCTTGCCATACACCCTTCAAGGCTTCTTGCACCCGCCGCCTCAGCCAGCGCCTGGACGTCGACGTGGACCTGCGGGGCAATGGTTGCGCAATTGATGAAGACCCTTCCGTCCGCGCCGCAAAGCAGGCTGTCGCCCTCGGTTGAAAATACCGCACGCATCGCTTCGTCGTCCGTGACGACCGTAATGATCTGATCCGCGGCTGCAGTCACGCACGCCAGCGAGCCGGATGCCTCACACCCGAGTTCACGCGCCAGTTCGGCCGCGGCATCCGATCGGACATCGTAAACTGATGTTACGACAAATCCGTCGTCCTTGAGATGCCTTGCTATATTCGCGCCCATACGCCCCACACCCACCACGCCGATTTTGAAATCAGAAGTCTCCATGCGACCCTCCGGCATACAAAGAAAGAGCGTTCAACTACCGGCTTCCCTGCACGCGCGGCCAGCGGTCGAACGCTCCGTACGGAACAAGCTACAGGCTATCGTGGAATTCGGTCCAATCGTCCAGATTGTTCAGATTCACCGCATCCAGGATCGACCCGTCGTCCGCCACCCCGGCCGCCGACAGAATCGAGCCGCGCGTTTCGTCGTCGTGGTGATACCCGAGAATAGCCGCATTGGATGCGTCGATCTCGTCCTGCGGGATGCTGCCGCCGCGCTGGCTCACCACCCAGTTCTCAAATTCGATATACGTCGGCAGGTTGCCTTTTACGTAGTCAACCGCCGCATCCCGATCGACTTTCAATCCGTCGAGCACCATCTGGTCGTAACCGGCGCCGCATTCGGGATAGTCGTCCGCCAGCTGGCCCTTCGCGGAAAGCGTCAGCTTCAACCACAACCTGGGGAGGTGGATGGCGCCGAGAGGCCCCGCAACACCGGAACTGATAAGGGGAATCGTGCCTGCCATCGTGTGTCTCCTTCTGAATTTGGGGAGTTTAATTCGATGGAAACCGCGTCATGGATACCGCGGCCGATGCACCCCCGTTCATCGGCCTGATTTTCTCATAAATGTACAGGATGGAACCCCTGTCAACATGAAAAACGCCGGATATGGGCCCTCGCCCGATCCGGTCAGGTTCTTGAGCAATGGGAACAAAACAGGCGTGGCTGATGTAATGCGGGCTGCGGGTATCGTACACGAAACGGGCGGATGAGAACGACGCTCATCCGCCCGTTTCGTGTACGGCCTCTTCATGCCTCCCGGCTGTTCTTCAACCGGTCGATTTCATCCCGCAGCCTGCCGGCCTCTTCATACCGCTCCTGCCGGCTGGCCTGTTCCATCTTGCGTCGGAGATCGTTGATCCGGGTCTCGACAGGGTCTCCGGCATCGGCTGTCCCGCTCCTGGGAACCTCCGCGACCGTCATGACGGCTTCTTCCTTGTCCTCGACAAACTGGGGCGGCGCCAGGGCTTCGATCGATTCCGGCTCCTCAGCGCCAACTTCGGGGCGGTCTTCGTGTCCGGCTTCGGTGAGAACGGCTTCCGATACATATATCGCCGCTTCGTAACGAAGCGCCAGGGCAACGCAATCGCTCGGCCGGGCGTCGACCCGCCAGCGCCTGGCGCCGCGTGCGAGCGCCAGTTCCGCGTAGAAGATACCTTTCTTCAATGCCACAATGTAGACGCCTTCTATTGTGGTGTCGAGCTGGCCCAGAATGGACCGGACCAGGTCGTGAGTGAGCGGGCGAGGCGGGCGCTCGTTCGTCAGTTCGGCGTAGATGGCGCTGGCCTCCATCAGTCCGATTACGATCGGCAGCAAAACGTTGTGCTCGCTGTTGCAAAGCCAGACCATACGCGGCTGCGAAACCTGAACAGGCCGCAGCGCGTTCAACGTGCGCTCGATGTCGATCTTGACTTCGACCATCTCCATCCTCCGGATTCTCATTTCCCCGGAATGTGCTCAGCAATATACGAAAGCCAGATTCCCCGACAAGGGTAATTTTCGCTTTTCTTAAACGCATTGCGCAGCGAACCGTTCCATCAGCCGGATACACACCGCCTCGATCCGTTCGGCACTCCCGGGCGCGACCCGCGACCAGGGTCCGGCAACCACTTCGTAACCACCCTCTTCATACGCTCTGTGGATTGGGAAATACCCCACCCATCCGTTCGCGTTGCCGGTTACGAACCAGGCGCCGGCCCGTTTGACTGCAAGCCCGGTCTCGACGAACACCTCCCCGGGGAGCGCGACCCAGCGCAGGCGGCCCAGCGCCATGGCCTGTACCTCGACCCGAATCGGACCCTCAGCGAGTTTGCGCGCAAGCCGCAACGCCAGGCGGTTTTCGAAGGAAGGATTCCGCGCGGCGGTTCTCTCAGCCGCTTCCAGCGGCGGACAGGGCCTCGGATCCAGCTCAAGCCCGTCCGTATCGTAAGCCACCCCGGGAGAACGCAGCGGAGGGCCCTCTTTCAGACGGGCGATCACCTCCAGCGCGGCTCTACCCAGCGTTCGTCCGATCCAGGACACGTCATCGAAACCGGTCGTTACACGGATCGAATTGACATTGCCGCACGCCCCGTTGACGAATAGACACGTTGCGCCATCCAGGCCCGCTTCCACGGAAGCCGTGAGGGTGCCGGGATAATCCGCCGACACCGGCGGGAGCAGCATGGCGACGACGGGATGCGCGGCAAAATTCACCATCACAGCCAGCGGCTCTCCGTTCCCGGCTTCAAAATACAGTACGGCCAGCGCCTCGTCCACGGCCCAGGATCCGGCCGCCTCCTCGAGCCGTGGATACGCCCCGGCACGGTTCAGTGTGCCGTCTTTCAGAGGGATTCGCCGATGCCGGGCCACGCCCGGCACCTGTGTCACCCCGGCGTAGGCCCGGACGGCCGTCCGCTTTTCCCACGCTTCGGTAACCGTGGACGCCAGCGCCTCGAGGTGCCCTTCCAGCCAGTCGTGAATCCCCTCCGTTTCACGGAACGGCGTCAACCCCAGCGTCTCGGGCGTGGAGTGGGAATGGGTGGCCGTCAGCATCACGCCTTCCTGCGCAAGCCCTGTCCGGCTGGCGATCCGCGAACGCAACTCCGAAGTGAAGTTTCGATCCGGGCCGAGAATCGCGTTGTCGTATCCGACCGCGTCCACCGACAGCACCGCAATCGACCTGCGGCCGTCGTCGAGTACGAGGGCCCTGGCGTACAGGTCGTCGTGAACGCCGTCGAACGGCTCGCAGGTGCCGTTCCCGGACGAGGTCAGATACGGCACCCAGGTGGGCGGGGTTACACACCGCTTTGCCGCGCCGGCCATCAGCAAATCAGATACTCCGTCAATCCCGTGTTGACATGGGCAGATTACGCGGATAAATTACACCCGCATCCGTGAGAAGGAAGACGGGAGACGCAAGACGGTAGAAGAAAGGCGGGTAGAGGTGAGAGGGTAGACGGTAGATGATATCCTCGCCCGATATTTAATCCCTCGCTTCCTTCGGCACGAAAAGAATCCTCACGAGGCAGGACATCTCTAACCTCTCCCGGCTTACGTCTCACCGCTCTTGGTCTACCCTCTACCCGCATTCTGGCTCTTTGTGGCCAAATTGACAGTTGTCTTGTTTCGAATTGAGGTTAAACGGGGTATCAGATGAAACTCTCGCTTTCCGTGCGGGTTGCAGAAAGCTTCAGCAACAAACGCGTCGTGGACATACCGCTGCCCGACCTTGCCGGCATCGCAAGAAGGGCCGGATTTGGAGCGCTGTGCATGCGGGCTTCGGTTGTTGGCGTCCGGAGCGCGCCGGAAGCCGTGGATTCCGCCAGCGCGCTTCTGAGGCGGGAAGGCCTCACGGTGTCGATGGTTACGGGTGATTTTGCCGTTCCCGAAAACGGGGACGAGGGGCCGGGTTGCCTTCGGAACATCACGCCGTACCTCGATCTGGCGCAGGCCCTCGGATCCAATCTGATCCGCGTTTGCATCAAGACCGAGGCCGACATCCCCTTTGCGCGAGAATCCGCCGATGAGGCCGCCGACCGGAATATCCGCCTCGCCCACCAGAGCCATACGCTCAGCCTGTTCGAGACCGTTGAGGGCTCGTTGAACGTCCTTGGACGAATTGGCAGATCCAACTTCGGATTGATCTACGAGCCCGCCAATCTCGCCCTCTGCGGAGAAGATTACGGGCCGGAAACGCTTCGGAAATTTCAGCCGTACCTGTTCAATGTCTACGTGCAGAACCACGCGCCCCACCCCGATGGCGACATGCCGATGACCACCTGGGCCAATGGTACCGTAATGTCCATCCTGCGTCCCCTCGATGCCGCCGGGGGCATCGACTTCGGCAGGGTCTTCGAGGGGCTGCGCGCCATCTCCTACAGCGGGTACGTCACCGTGCACCAGGCGTTCGGCGGGCGCCTGACCCCGGACGAAGCCGCGGCCCGATCCGCAAGATTTCTGAAGTCGTTCGTCGTTTGAGTCAACGAGCGGCAGGTTTCACCGGGTGGAGCGATCATTCCTCATCGACCCGCCAGGCCACTCTGCTATTGTCGATTTGAGCTGTAGTCCGCGGTGATTTCGTGTTCGATCCCGCCCCTGACGTTGAATCGACCGGCCACCATCATTTCCACTGGCGCACATGCCAGAACCAGGTCGTCCAGGATCCGGTTCGTCACCTCTTCGAAAAAGGCGCCCGTATCGCGAAACGACCTGAAGTAGCGCTTGAGCGACTTGAGCTCCACGCACTTGTCGCGCGGAACGTACCGGACGACGATCGTGGCAAAGTCAGGCTGTCCCGTAAGCGGACACAGCGAAGTGAACTCCCGGCACGTAAATTCGATCGTGTACCGCCTTCCGGGACGCGGATTCTCGAAGACCTCAAGGATTTCGCCTGCCCTTGTCCCCAATCTGCCGCTCCTCTGAAGAATATGCAGCCCCGTTCTCTACTGTATCAACGGTGACCGTAGCGGAAATTCCTCCCCTCACCGTGAACTCGCCGACAACCGTCATTCGCTTCGGATTACAGGCCGCGACCAGATCATCCCAAATCAGGTTGACGGCCGCCTCGTACGACGTCGACTGATTTCGATACGACCCCAGATACCGCTTGAGCGAAACGGTCTCGATACACGTGTCGCCAGGCACATATCGAACGGTGATCGTCGCGAAGACCGGTTCGTTCGTTTGCTGATATACCGCCGTGAATTCGGGGAATACAAACTCGATCGTATACGGCCTGCACGGCTGAGGGTTTTCTATCGCCTTCAAACCCACATGGACACTCCGCAATTACGTTTCGGGATACGGATTTCGCGGCACGAACGACGTCAGAATCCGGGCACGGCGATCGGCTTACCTGCCCGTATCGATTCAAACAGCGACACGCAGATCGCCGCCGTGCGGACGGATTGCTCCAGATTCACCTGCGGGTCCGTGTCGTTCACTATGGCCTGAAGCAGGTCTTCGATCAGCTTCCGCCGGCTGTCCCGGCCGTCGTCCGCAACCTCAAGCGGCGTCCACTTTCGACTCTGAAGATCCGAAACCAGGCGCGCGGGCGGCGCCTGGGCGGTCAGGAACGTCTTGCGTGTGCCGTATATCTGCAAGTTGCGAAAGCCGGGCCGGGCGGAGCCCATTGTCGTAAACGTCTTGGCGACACATCCGTTCTCGAAGCGGATGATCCCCACGATGCAGTCGGTCACGTCCAGACCGTGGGACCCCGCGGATATGCCGTTTCCGTAGGCCGTCACCTCCGCCGCCGGCGAGTCGATGATCCACTGGATCACGTCGACGGGATGGATGCTGCCGCCGGCCGCCGCATTATAACGCGGGCCCAGCTTGCCGCGCCATCCCTCCTTAAACAGATTCAGGTGGTTGGATATATAGTCCGCCTCGGCGTAGAACACCTTGCCGAACGCCTGCGCCTCGACCTGGCGTTTCAACTCCTGAAACGTCTCATCGAACCGGATCTGGCAACCGTGAGACACCTTCCGTCCCATCCGGCGTGACGTCCGCACGATTCTTTCGATATCCTCGAACGTGGTGGCCAGCGGCTTCTCCACAAGCACGTGCTTCCCGGAAGACATCATTTCAACGGCCGGGTCGGCGTGCAGATGATCGGGCGTGCAGATTGAGACGACGTCGATGTCATCCCGGTCGGCCAGGGCGCGATAGTCGGTATACCGGCGCGGAACGCCCTGCTCGTCCCCGACCCGTTCCAGCAATTCCCCGTTTACGTCGCAGATCGCGGTTACCTCCGCACCCGCTTCCCGGTAGGCGGCGATGTGCCCCGTGCCCACGCCCAGACCGATCACCGCCGCGTTCAGTGCCACACGTCAGCCCTCCACCTGGAAACTCGTCGCCACTCTTTCGCTCGCGCTCGGGAACGCATCGACAACCTTATAACAGTTGTCATGCCCGTATGGGTCGCCCATAATGATGAAAATGTATCTCAGCCACGGATTCTTCGTCGTTTCGTTTATTCGAAAAGCCGAGAGTACGAGAATACGAAAAGGCGAAGAGATGACGAGGCCAAGAGTGTATGATGTATTCCCGTTGTTTCATTCTCTCGTAGTTTCGTCTGTTCGTAGTCTCGTTTCTTCGTAGTCTCGTTCATTCGCGTCTTTTCGTTTTTCGCCGTTTTCAGCTTCGTCCCGGCACAATCGGCACCAGGCTTGCACCCGACGGTCTTGGCCCGACGGGCCTGATGGGCGGGCGCTCGTACGAACGATACCGGACGTCGAGATGCGGTGTCTCCACCCTTACGTGGCCCCTGTGGCGGGAGTCCATCAGCGCATCCAGGGCCCCGCTAACCAGCAGCGTGCGCTCTACGGGGTACGGTGGTTTACCGGTGAGGAAGAGTTCGTGGATGTTTCTGCCGAGATAGCTGAAATGGGCGTGGGGATCGTCCGGAAGGAACACCTCCATTCCCCGTACGCCGCCCCGTTCGCGGCCGGCGTATCCGAATCCCTGCGTGTATCCGTTCAACATAAGGGAGGCAGCCTTCAAACCGTCTTTGTATTCCAGCAGAAAGACCGCCGGGTCCGGGCAGTGAGCTTCCATTTCCCCGGCGGCTTTCGCCTCAATGGGTTCGCGTGCGGCATCGGCGAGCTCGCGGGACCATTGCCCCTCGTCTCCCGCCCTCCAGACGTCATCTCCCTCGAGGCACTGCACAGCGACGATACCGGTCTCGCCGCCCCGCCTGCGTTCGGTCATACATTGCAACAGTTCGAGCGTGTGGAACCCGTAGATGTCCAGGCCCGAATACCCGATTGACAACGCTTCCGTAAGCGGCGTCTCCAGGTTGTATTCGAGATACGGACGCCTCCAGCCTAGCGGAACCGAGGACCCGGCCAGAAAAGGCACATTCAGCACTCCGGCCCGGTCGTACATCCACTTAGAATTCACCCAGTCATACGCGAGGTGTTTGTCGTTGAAAACAGGCACGGACCGGCCGGAAGTCGCAAGAACCCCGCATACCTGCTCGAAGAAGTACCGGCGCGGATACATATGCTGCTGCTTCTCGTTCCATGCGTAGTCGCCGTGTTCGCCGATGATCAGCACGCCGTCGACCGCAAGTTTCTCTCCGCCCAGCGTCAATGCCTTCGGAATGCTGTTGTAGACCGGCACCCCGTGTTCCTTCGCGAGTTCGAGGCCGACGTCTTTCTCATGAACCTGGTCCATGTACATCGACGCGACCTCCACCTCCGGCGGTATCAACCCGTCGTCCGACGGAAACCCCTTCAGAAACTTGGTCATGATGACGTCGGCGTGAGAATACCGATAGTACGTCGTCACAATGGCCGCGATCTTCTTCAGTTCGGACATCTGTAACCGCCCTTCGAAGCAACGGGCGAACACCTAGTGTTCTGTCCCGGAAATGGGTTGCCTAAATTCGACCGCTGAGTCGCCCGGCTCGCAAGGCGCCTGAGCGCAGCCGACCTGCGTATGGTCGGCGAGCGAGGGGAACGTAGCGAGACGGGATGAATCGCCGGTCGAATGGTGAGGAATTTTCGGGACAGGACACCTTAGGTCGTCTTCGCCTCAATCTACCGGGAACGGGTGAATCCCTTCGCGGCATGTGCGTGATTCGTACGAAGAAATCCGGGCATGTCGCCCAATCCACCGGGCAAATATGAAGCGGGCCGGAATCGATGTCAAGGTGAAATGAACTTCCCGGAATTCGGGACAGTGCCCGGTTCATCCGGCTTGATTTCGAAGGATGGATCTTCTATTTTGGTGTTGCAGGTCAGGATGCCGATTTCCGCCTTCACGAGACAACCGATATGGCCTACACCGGCATGAAATCATGGTTGCAGGACGAATTGAAATCCATCCGGGAAAACGGTCTTTACAAGACAGAAACGCAGATCGTCACGCCGCAAGATACATTGATCAGAACCCCGGACGGTGAGACAATCAACTTCTGCGCCAACAACTACCTGGGGCTGGCCAATCATCCCGACATCGTAAACGCCGCGGCGGAGGGAATGGGCGCGTACGGATACGGCATGGCATCCGTACGATTCATCTGCGGCACCCAGGATCTGCACAAGAGCCTGGAACGGCGTATCTCAGGCTTTCTCAATACGGAAGACACCGTACTCTACACGTCCTGCTTCGACGCCAACGCAGGACTGTTCGAGACCCTCTTTGGACCCGATGACGCCGTAATCAGCGACGCGCTCAACCACGCCAGCATTATCGACGGCGTCCGGCTGTGCAAGGCGCAACGCAGCATCTATCCTCACGCGGACATGGCGCACCTCGAAACCCTGCTGCAGAACGCTGCGGACGCCCGTTTCCGTGTAATCGCCACCGACGGCGTGTTCTCCATGCACGGGTACGTCGCGCCGCTCGAGGAAATCTGCCGTCTCGCGGACGCTCACGATGCGCTCGTCATGGTGGACGATTCTCATGCGACCGGATTTCTGGGCGACAACGGACGCGGCACACCGGAATTCTGCGGCGTCGAAGACCGGATCGATATTCTGACGAGCACGCTTGGAAAGGCACTGGGTGGCGCGTCGGGCGGGTTTACAACGGGGCGCGGAGAAATCATCGAGTACCTGCGGCAGCGCTCCCGTCCCTACCTCTTTTCCAACACGCTTGCGCCGCCGATCGTCGCGGGCGGGTTGAAGGCGCTGGATCTCGTAGAGACGCGGCCGGAATATCGGCGGAACGTCATGCAAAACACCGCGTACTTCAGGAAGGCAATGAGCCAACGCGGTTTCCGCATTACAGAGGGTATCCACCCCATCGTCCCGATCATGCTCGGAGACGAACAAAAGACCGTACGCATGGCGCGGGCGATGAACGAACGCGGCATCTTCGTGGTGGGCTTCAGTTATCCCGTGGTGCCCAGAGGCGAAGCCCGCATCCGCGTCCAGATCTCCGCGGCCCACACCCGAGTTCAACTGGACCGCGCCATCGACACCTTTGTGGACGTCGGCAAGTCACTCGGTGTCGTATCACCCTGACCCCTGAACCCTTCCCTCGATTCCTGAAGAGGAAGCGGTTGCGGCCGGCAACAGCGAGAGGACACGCTCATGGATATGCCCCAGCATCAACCCCTTCGTGACCACGTCGCCATCGTGACCGGGGCGGGTCAGGGCATCGGCCGGGCCGTCGCCCGGACCCTTGCGGATCATGGCGCCCACCTCGTCGTGAACGACCTCGACCAGTCCAACGCCGAAAGTACGGCCGAAGAACTGAGGTCGTCGGTCACCACGGCCTTTCACTTTCAGGCCGATGTCACCGATGCGCCGGGGGTGCAGGCCATGGTCGACTGGACGGCGGACACATTCGGGGCCGTCCACATTCTGGTCAACAACGCGGGAATCCTCTTTCCGACGAGTGTCATGGATATTGACGAAGACGAGTGGGATCGCGTGATCGATGTCAATCTCAAGGGCGCCTTTCTCTGCTCGAAGGCGGTCCTTCCGCACATGCGGGAGGCGGGCTGGGGCCGTATCGTCAATTTCTCTTCCACCGCCGGCAAGAACGTCAGTACCGTGGGCGGCGCGCACTACACCGCGGCCAAGGCCGGGGTACTGGGATTCACGCGTCATCTTGCCAGGGAAGTCGCGCCCTACAACATTACCGTAAATGCCGTATGCCCGGGCCTGATCGATACCGAGATGGTCCGCGGTACGATCGATGAGGAACGAACACGCGCCTATGCGAGAAGCTTCCCCATACCCCGCCTGGGCAGACCGGAGGAGGTGGCCAACCTCGTGGCCTTCCTCGCCTCCGACCAGGCCGCCTACATCACCGGCGCTTCGCTGGACATCAACGGCGGAGACCTGATGATTTAGGTGGGTATTGCCAATAGGCGTCTCGTACGGCTTTCCGGAGCATTCGCGAAATGCGGATTGAGCGTATAAAGACCTTTCTCGTTCACCCCGGCAGCGCGAAGAACTGGCTCTTCGTCAAACTGGAAACCGACGCGGGTATCCACGGATGGGGCGAGGCCTACACGCAGCACGACAGGGACCGGAGCGTCCAGATTCACGTCGATGAACTGGGACGCTACCTGCGGGGACGGTCGCCGTTCGATATCAAGCATTTCACGTACGTGGCCTACACGGACTTCGCAAGCAAGCGGGGCGCGATGGATCTCTATGCCGCCATCAGCGCCATCGAACAGGCCATGTGGGATATTGTCGGCAAGTCCCTGGACCAGCCCGTCTACAACCTGCTCGGCGGCGCATGCAGAACAAGGATCAAGGTCTACGCCAACGGCTGGGGAAGCTGGTACGATCCCGGTAAAGGGTTGGATGAACTCGTCGAACGGGCGGCCGGAGTTGTGGCGAGGGGGTTCACCGCGCTCAAGTTCGACCCCTTTCCGGGCCCCTGGCGCAGCATCATCGACCGAACGGACGAACAAACCGCCGTGGACCGGGTCAGGGCCGTGCGCGAGGCCGTGGGCCCGGACGTGGATATTCTCGTCGAGGTACACCGCAGGCTCACTCCGGCGCATGCCATCCGCGTTGCCCGCGGCATGGAGCCATACAGTCCCTTCTGGTACGAAGAACCGGTTTCGTCCCGGGACCTCGACGGCCTGGTGGAAGCCAGACGAGACATCCGCATCCCGGTTGTCACCGGAGAAGAACTCTATACAAAGACGGAATTCCGCGAGGTCTTCGAGAGACGCGCCGCCGACATCATCAACCCGGACGTCTGCAACTGCGGCGGCATTCTGGAGCTTCGCGAAATCGCGGCGATGGCCGAACCGTGTCACATCGCGGTCTCACCGCACAACTACAACAGCACCACCGTGGGGCTGGCCGCAACGATGCAGGCCGCGGCCGGCATGCCCAACTTTCTGATTACCGAGTACTTCGTAAACTTCGAACCCGCGGGCAACGAAATCGCTGTCGAACCCTTCGTCGTCAAAGACGGTTACATCACGCTTCCCACGGCCCCCGGCCTGGGCATTGACCTGGACGAACCTGCGCTCGCCGAGCATCCTTTCCGGTCGTTCCCGGGAAGAAATCTGCGGCGCCCGTGCGACGAAGGCCCCTAGCCATCGGTTGTTTTCAACCACTTACGGAGATGTTCGAATCTGGTCAAAAGACTCAGGTTCAGGATATGCCTGGTATTCACGCGAAGGAGGAAGACAATGGATCGTGACGATGTGCGCCAGAGGCTGGAAGCACTGGAAGATAAATTACGCTGGCAGAAAAGGATGATTTCAGGATTGCTGGTTGTATTCCTCTTCAGCGCGACGCCTGCCCTCACCCGGGCGTCGAAGTGGGTTGGGAGTATGCTTCCGGCCAAGCTGGCTTCGCTGAACTTAAAGCACGGCACGACGACAACGGGCGACGTCCAGTTTGGAGATGTATCTCTCGCCCGCGCCGACCTGCCGTTACCGGAGGCCGGCACCGATGCACTGAGCAAGTTCGCTCCGGAGCAAATTGTCGATGCCGGGGATACCCTACGCGTGCGAACACTCCACATTGTAAACGCAAGCGGCGAGGTTGTCGCAGCCCTCGGGTCGGGCGAGTCCGGCGACGGTTCACTGGTGATAGGGAACAGCAACGGCAACGTGGCTTCCATTGTGGGCGTTGACGCTAACGGACACGGTACCCTGGGGGTCCTCAATGCTGCCGGTCGGGTCGCGGCCGCGATGGGCGCCGATCCGTCGGAACAGGCCAATGGATGGGTCGACGCAAGGAGCGCAACCGGCTCTGCGTCCGCGCTCTTCTTCGACAACGCCGGAGACGGCGCGATGGCGGTGTTCAACACGGACAATAAGGCGGTATCCGGTTTCGGTATAGACAACAATGGCGCCGGAGCCTTTCGTATCACGAATGCGGAGGGTGGGGTCGTTGCCGCCATGGGCGCGAATGATAACGGTCACGGTCTCGTCGGGTTCCTCAATGCGTCCGAGCGTGTTGTCGCCGGCATGGGGGCGGATTCGACGGGCATTGGCGGGCTGGGAATAGAAGGAGGCAGGTTCAGTGCGTTTGTCGATGAGAACGGCAATGGCGTCGCACGTACTCGCGGCGCGGACGAAGAAATCCGCTGGTCCTCCGAAGCGCCCGCCGTCGGTGATACAGGCACGTCGACCGGTCTGATCGGGGATTTTGATGGTAACGGTAAGGTGGATTTCGCAGACTTTCTCACCTTCGCGGCGAATTTCGGCAAGACGAGCGGGTAGCGACCCCTCCCCCAGTTTCCACCCGGCGCGGGGAGGCGTGTATGATCTCGTCCGTCGCCGGCGAAATCTAAATCGCCTCATGAATTCAGACTTCTGATGCGAGGCGGTGCAGGCTCCAAACCGGGTGCGGTTCGACACAAAGGAATGTTCCCTATGCCATTGAGCAATCCCTTGCTTTTGATTATCGCCATCTTCGTCGGCATGTTTACGGGGACTGAAAACTCGTCGGCAGCGGAGGCAGACCAATCCGAAACATCGGCCGAAGGCCGTAACCTGCCGCCCGTGATCGGCAATGTGGGAAGAAATGGAGCATACGGATATTCCCAAACAGTCGGTTCCGGCATTTCTTTCTCTTCCAGCAAGACCCTGGCAGAGGAAAAGATGGAAGAAGGACTTGCGGAATTCCGTTCCGGCAAGGACGTGGTATGGCTCTATTACACCGCGCAGGCCAGCGACGCAGACGGGGACGAAGTGCAGTATATCTGGTCTCAGTTATCACCTGAAAAGCCGGTTGCGATCATAGAACAGGATGATTCCTTCGTTCCCAGCGGCCAGGCAGTCGACGTGAAGGTATGCATTCCTCCCTCAGGGGCGGAGATCACGCTTCAGGTCGTCGCGATGGACAGGAACGGCGCCAGGAGCGAACCCAGGTCGGTCATCGTGAACGCCGCCGGATGCACATCGGAAGCGCGCTGGGTGCGGTTGTCCAGATTTGCCCGCTTGCGCGAAGCCGCCAATCAGGGAGATCACAAGTCTCAAAGAGATCTGGCGGTGGCATATATCAACGGCGACGGCGTATTCAAGAATGAGAAAAAGGGAACGCATCTCATGCAAACGCATGCCGAAGCTGGAAATGCCGAAGCCCAGGCTCAATGGGCCTATTTTCTCGACACGGGAAAGCACAGGATAAGAAAGGACAAAAAGAAAGCGCTTGAGTGGTACCGTGCCGCGGCAAGGCAGGGTCATGCGCATGCACAATATGCCGTGGGGTTTTACGAGAAGGACAAGCGAGAGGCACTGCGGTGGTACAAATTGGCGGCCGAGCAGAACAACGCCGCTGCCCAATTCAGTCTGGCGAAGATGCTGGCTGAGGGCGACGGTGTACCGAAGGATCTGGCTGCCGCCAGGGAGTGGATGCAGAAATCGGCGGATCGGGGGTACAAACGAGCCAGAACCTGGATAGAAAACTGGGAGGCGGCTACTGATTTCGATGAGTCCGGAAACCGGCCGCCGCGTTTGTCTTCGGTTGCCTATGCAGGAGATCACAGACCTGCTTCGGCTTCCTATTCCGCCGACAAGATGACGTACAAGGACGGGAAATGGGTCACAGAGGGGGGACAGACAAAAGCCAGCACGGTTGTGTGGCGCAAATTCAACGTTCGAGCTGAAGACTTCGATGGCGAGGCGATTCGATATCTCGTTACACAGACGTCGCCAGCCACTCCTGAAGTCAAAATCGGCGGCCAGCGGAACGCATTCAAGTACCATGCGTCCGGCAAGGAAGTCATGTTTGCGATATGCTTCCCTCAGATTTCCAGTGGAGAATTCACGTTTCAAGTGATCGCCGAGGATAAACGTGGCGGAAGAAGTGCGCCCAAGACAATCGCGCTCGAGGCGATAAGGTCGGACAAATGCCAGTGAGATTGCACGCGAGAAGTGGATACACTCGACTAGGCTTGTTGTGGGCTCGCGTGACAGGACGAGATCCAGTGTTGCGGGAGTGAAGTCAGTATGGTTGTTTCAGGCTGAACGGTAGATCCAGCTTTCGCGCTTCATCACTGAGTTCCCGGTCCGTTCCGAAGCGATTCATTGACGTCACCCGAAGCGTCCATGTCCCAGCGATCCGAAGGACCCTCCGAAACGCCCTCCAATCTGCACGGTGCGCTCGCGCCGCTGAACACCCCGGACTACCGCCGTCTGCTGGCCAGCAACGCCCTCTGGTGGCAGTTCATGTGGATGGAAATCATCGTGGCCGGCTGGCTGGTCCTGGAGCTAACGGACTCGGCCTGGCAGGTGTCGCTGATCGGTTTCTACCGCATGGCCCCGCTGCTGGTGGTCGGCTTCGTCTCAGGTCCCCTGACCGACCGGTTCGGCCGCCGGAAGATCATTATCTTCTCCCAGGTGGTCAATCTTCTCGTATCCCTCCTGATCGCCCTGATTATCCTGGCTGACCGCCTCGCCGTGTGGCATCTGGCCGTCGCCGCACTGGTCATGGGAACGACCTGGGCGGTGGACTGGACCGCCCGAAGGTCGTTGCTTCCCGATCTCGTGGGCAGAGCGCGAACCATGGACGCGATGCTCCTCGAGGGAATCTCCCAGAACATCACCCGGGTTGCCGGACCCTTTTCCAGCGGCGCATTCTACGCGACCCTGGGACCTCTTGGCTGTTTTCTGATTCTGACCGGAATTGCCCTTGCTTCTCTATTGATCCTTTTCCGGCTCTCCAGGCAACCCGTCCTCGAGAGAACGCCCACGGACGCTTCCTACTGGACCCGGACCGTGGAAGGGCTGCGCTATATCCGTCGCAATCCGGCGATTCTGGGCGTTACGCTCATTACCGTTGCCATGAACTTCCTGGTCTTTCCCTATCAGGCGCTGCTGCCGGTGTTCGCGAGAGATATCCTGAATCAGGGCCCGGTCGGTTTCGGTGTGCTCGCGTCCGCCAACGGAGTCGGCGCGTTTGCCGGTCTCTGGATGGTGAGCAGGCTCCGCCGCCATGTTGGAGTCAGCTGGCTCTATGCGGGCGGATCGTTTCTGATGGCCGCCGCCGTGGCTGCATTCTCCACTTCGACCGGCTTCTATCTCTCGCTGGGACTTCTCACCCTGTCGGGAATCGGCCACGCGGCATTCGGTCTCCTCCAGAGCACCATCGTCCTGCTGTCGGCGCGGGACGACATGCGAAGCCGCGCCATGGGCGGCATCGTCCTTGCAATCGGCACGGGGCCGCCGGGCCGCCTGAGTACGGGCGCGGTGGCCGAACGCTTCGGCGCGCCTTTCGCCGTCTTTGGCACGTGCGCCATCGCGTCCCTGTTCGTCGTTGCGGTCACGCTCGCCATGTCCGGTTTCCGAAACGCTCCGGCCGCACGGGAAGCGAATGCATGAAAAAACCGCCCCGAAGGACGGTATCCCCATCATCCATATTATTTTCAGTCTGTTAGAAATGCACCGGCAAGGAATCACATGCTCAGAATCCGCCCTGTCTCATCCTTGAGCGACTCCTCCAGCCGCGGCCCGTACTGCGCCACCACGCGCATCGATGCGTAGTTCGCCAGTTTCGCCGATTGTTCCGCGTCCAATCCCCGGGTAATCCCAAACAGATAGGCCCCGGCGAACATGTCCCCCGCGCCGTTGGTGTCTACCGCATCAACGCTGAATCCCGGCGAACCGAACCGCTGGACTCCGTCCCATACAATGGCGCCGTTGGCCTCACACGTGACCGCGTATGCGCCCACCATCGTCTCGAGCGCAACGCAAGCCTCATCCGTCTCGCCCGCTTCGCTGAACGCCCGCGCCTCGTCCTCGTTACAAAACAGCAGATCCACCCCGCGGGTTACCAGCGTGCGCATCCGGTCCCCGAACGCGGCCACGATCGAGGGGTCGCTCAACGACAACGACACCCGTGTTCCCCCGGCCTGCGCTTCGGCCTGGGCGGCAATTGCCGAGGCGAACCCAACGTCGGAGGCCACCAGGTACCCTTCAATATATAGATAGTCGCTCCGCCGGATCACGTCGGACTCAAGCTGCTCGGGACCGAACGTTCCGGTTATGCCGAGATACGTATTCATGGTACGATCGGCGTCATCCGTGATCATAACCAGACACTTGCCCGTGATGCCCTCCCCCTGAAACCGGTTGGAAGCCACACCGGCTTCTGCCAGGTCCCGGAGATAGAAGTCCCCGTACGCGTCCCTTGCCACCTTGCACGCATAGTATGCCGTTCCGCCAAGACTGGCCACGGCAATCATCGTATTTGCAGCGGATCCGCCAGACGAGCGCTTCAGGACGTCATCGCCCAGACGATCGAGGAGTTCGTGGTGCCGGTCCTCTTCAATCAACGTCATGACACCCTTCTCGATTCCGAACCTGGCGAGAAAGTCAGGCGTTACCCGATACTGAATATCCACCAGCGCATTGCCGATGCCGTACACATTAAACGCCCTGGCCATACGCGCTCCTTGCATAATCGGTCTGATTCCTTATCATATTGGCACTGCGGTCTGCACGGTTTCGACTGATCGCTGGCGTGGAACGGCACGTACCGTTGACACTCGCCAGCAGTGACCCGTATCTCACGACATCTCTCGACACAGGTAGGGGCAGGTTTCAAACCTGCCCCTACAGACGCGGTCATTTTCGTTACCATAATACAATGACTTTGATAAAAAAACTACCATTTTGAGGAACCGAACTTGGGCAAGACAATCACCTGCAACGTGCGGGAACAGACCATCCTCATCGACGTTGAAACGGACGGTGAGAGCGAGGCCTCCAGGAACCACGAACTCTGGCGGGCGAGTTCGTTCAACGAGAAAGAGCCCGATACGCTGGACTGGATCGACACCTGGTTCCGGCCGGGCGAGACGATTTACGACATCGGCGCAAATATCGGGCAGTACTCGCTTTACGCGGCACGTAGACTTGATGGGCAGGCGCGGATCCTCGCCTTTGAGCCGGAAACGCTCAATCACGCCAAGCTGAACAGGAACATCCTGCTGAACGGCCTGGCGAACATTGTCACGGCCTACCCCATCGCCGTATCGGACCGCACGGCCATCCAGCATTTCTACTCCAAAACCTTCGCCCCCGGCGCCGCGCTCCACGCATTGGGCGAACCCGTAACCCAGGGCGCCGTGCCCTTCGAGCCGCAGAACCGGCAGGGAACGATGGCCGTCTCACTGGACGACCTCACCTGCCGATTCGGCCTGCCCTTTCCGAACCACGTCAAAATCGACGTCGACGGCATCGAGGACAAGATCGTCGCCGGCGCATCGCGAACGCTCGAGGACGCGAGGCTCAAGACTGTGCTCATCGAAGTGTATATGTTCGAAGACATGGCCGAAAAGATTGAAACGGCATTCTTCGAACGGGGCTTCGCCCTGGCCAACGTCGGCCCGGTCGACTACTCGGAGGGCATCGTTCAGAACCTGATCTTCCGTCGCGAAAATCTGATTTGAGAAGACCCCATGGCCATATTTGAAAATGACGTGCTGGAACGACGGCGGCAGCGTGCGGCCGATGCCTTCGGTGACGACCCTCCGATCGTACTCTTCGGCGCCGGGAAGCCCGTTCAGATTCCCGGCGGACAGGACCAGACCTATCCGTTCATTCCCTATCCGGAATACTACTGGCTCACGGGTTCGAGACGCTGGGGTGGCGTTCTGGCCTACGATCCTCAGGATGGCTGGAGACACTTCGTGCGGCCGGTCTCACAGAACGAACGGCTGTGGGAAGGCGGCGGTGAAGACGTCGAAGGCGACGACGTCGCCGGACTTCAGGGCTGGCTGGATCAACGTGCAGGCCACCCCGTCGCGGTCATCGGCGCGGCCGTGGACAACGTCAAAAACGACCCTCAGCAGGTAGCGGCGCTTCAGGTATCCATCGATGGCGTCCGTCGCCGGAAGGACGCCGCCGAGGTCGCACTGATCGAACGGGCGGCCGCGGCAACCGCAGCCGGCCACGCGAGAGCCCGCGAAACAATCCGGCCCGGTGTCAGCGAACGCCGCATCCGCATTGAACTCGAGGCCGAGATGTTCCGGCAGGGCGCCGACGGCGCCGCCTTCGACACCATCGTCGGCGCGGGAACTCACGCGGCCGTACTTCATTTCGAACCCGGCGACCGGATCGTGGAACCCGACGACCTGGTCCTCATCGACGCCGGCGCGTCCATCGCAGGCTATGCGGCCGACGTCACCCGCACCTACCCGGCTGCAGACCGCTTCACGCCGAGGCAGCAGGCCATCTACGACCTCGTCCTCGCCGCTCAGCTGGAAGCCATCTCCACGTGCCGCAAAGACGTCGAATGGCACGAAGTTCACCGTGCCGCGGCCGCCGTAATCGCCCTGGGGCTTTGTGACCTGGGCATTCTGAAAGGCACGCCCGACGACCTCCTCGAAGGCGGCGCCATCTCCCTCTTCCTGCCCCACGGCGTCGGCCACATGGTCGGCCTTGGCGTTCGGGACGTGGGCGGCCTCGCGGCCGGGCGCGAAGTCAGTGTCCATTGCGGTATCCGGATGCGCGTGGACCTTCCGCTGGAGGAAGACTTCCTGATGACCGTCGAGCCCGGTGTGTACTTCGTTCCCGCATTGCTCGACGACCCCGAACGGCGCGAACGATTCGCCGATATGGTCAACTGGGATGCTCTGGAACCCTGGCGGCCGGTGGGCGGTGTCCGGATCGAGGACAACGTGCTCATCACGGCCGGAGATCCACGTATCCTGACGGCCGAAATCCCCAAGTGAGCTCTGCGGCTATCGGCGGAGGCCCGGACCGAAGCGCGGTACGCCGCCACGGCAGCCCGTGCGAGGGTCGTGAAGATCATGTCTGATACATCCCCTGCCACGTCGCGCGCGCCCGGACCGCGCGGGCTTCCCCTTCTGGGCTGCGTGCTTCCGTTTCGTAAGGACCCCGTCCGGTACCTGATGGATGCCTGGTCCAGGTATGGGGACGTGGTCCGGCTGGACATCAGGGGCAAGACGGTGCACCTGGTCACCCGCCCGGAGCACATCGAACACGTGCTGGTGCGCAAAAGGCGCACCTATTTCAAGGGATATGGATACGACGACCAGAAGCTGCTGCTGGGAGAGGGCCTGATAACCAGCGAGGGCGAACTCTGGGAGCGACAGCACCGGATCATGCAGCCGTTCTTCACGCCAAGGGGCACGATGCGCTTCATGGACGTGATGGTGAACGCGATTCGCGAGATGCTCACGCGATGGGAACCCCTGGCGGATGGCGAGCGTGTGATTCAGGTCGACGAGGAGATGGCGCGCCTGACGGGAAATATCATCGTTCGCATCCTGTTCAGCAGGGACCTGAACGACGAGGCGGGTCGGATCGACGAAGCATTTCAGTACTGCGTCGGGTTCATCGACCGGCGTTCCGCAGATCTGATCGCGCTGCCCATGTTCGTCCCCTCGTCCGCGAACCGGCGATTCAAACAATCCCTCAGCGAAATCCACCGGTACATCGACGAACGCATCAACGAGCGGCGCGACCATACAGTGGAAGAGGATCTGCTCTCGGTACTCATGAATGCCCGGGACGAAGAAACGGGTGTGCGGATGGACCGGCGGCAGCTGCGGGACGAACTGGTCACGCTGTTCGTTGCGGGATATCAGACAACGATGCATGCGCTGACGTGGACGTGGTACCTGCTGGATCGGCATCCACGGGTTGCGGGAAGGCTGTGGGAGGAGCAGCGTTCAATCCTGAACGGGCGTCCGCCCACCATGCAGACCGTCCATGAACTGAGCTACGCCCGAATGGTATTCCAGGAAGCGATGCGCCTCTACCCGCCGATCAAGGTGATCGTCCGGGAGGCCGCGGGCGACGACGAGATTGACGGGTACCGCATCCCCGCGGGCTCACTCGTGCTGGTGAGTCCCTATATCACGCAACGCCATCCTACTCTGTGGGAAAACCCGGAAAAATTCGACCCGGAACGATTTACCCCGGAGCAGACGGAACGACGCTCCCGCTACGCCTACCTTCCCTTCAGCGCCGGACCCCGGATCTGCCTGGGCGGAAACTTCGCGATGCTGGAAGCCGTCCTGGTGCTGGCGATGGTGGTCCGGCGGTACCAGCTTCAGCTTGTGCGCGGGCATCCCGTTACGCCTTCGATGGACGTGAAGACATGGCCGCTGTACGGCATGCCGATGACGGTCCTCAGGCGCGAGTAGAAATCATCCCGATTTCAATTCCGTGACGGGACTAACCCTCCTCCACCGTCTCGAGCGTATTCAGAATCGCGTCGGCGTCCTCGTCGGCGGGTTCGTCGCTGAGAATCCGCCATTTGTACTGGATATCCCGCTTCCCCGCGCCCGCGGCGCGCAGCACCTCGGCTTCCGCCCAGCCCGGACGCATCAGATGGAGGCACGGCGGCGCCAGCCTTCGGGAACCGCGTTTCTCGGCGTATTCCACGTTGACCCCCGCCAGTGCATGGTCCAGGTGGGGAATCACCTCGTGTAACAGGAAATCCCGCGAGAACTCTCCCTTCAACTCCGCGTAGATCTCGTACCGGCGGGCCTCCACGTTCGCCACCACCCGGAACTGCTCGACCACGGAGACGTCATACCGGCGGCGGACCTCTTCGAGCGCCAGAAGAAGATGGTTCACGTGCATTTTCTCGCCCGTGATGCTCGTCATGTCGCGGCCCTTGCGGATGAAGGCCAGCAGCGGGGCGTTCCGGTAGAAACCGGTCACCTGTACGATGTCGTGAATATCGTAACGGTAAAGCCCTCCGGGGGTGGTCAGCAGCACGGCATAGTTCACGCCCGACTCCAGTTCGTGACTGGACAACACCGGTGGATCGGCGTCATCCAGCGACGCCTCGGGGATGAACTCGTAATAGTTACCGTTCAGCGAGAGAATGCCCGAAGCAGTATTGTCCCGGTTCGGAAGGGTGAAGTGTCCTTCGCTGGCCAGAAAGCCCAGGTCGCGCATGGGAACGTCGCCGTAATACTCCGGCAGCTTCCGTGCCTGAACCCCCACGCTGCCTCCCAGCCAGCACCCGATGAGTTTCAGGTCCGGCCAGCAATCCGCCGGAAGGAGACTACCGGTCCGCTCCAGTATGCTCTCGAGGATCCCTGCGCGGTCGGGATCCGGTTCAATGAGGGCGGACAGTTGATCGGCAAGTTGCGGCTGGTCCGGCAGGTCGATGCCAGGGGTGCCGTCGTGAACCGCGCGAACAATGGCCTCGGCGTTATTGAGTGCGGTTTCCGCGAGGCGAATGAGCGTGCTTGGATTGGGTGTTCCGATGTACGAAACGCGCCTGGCCAGCGCCAGGCGCGCGGCCACAAAATAGCGGCGGTCGTAGTCCTTGATTTCTGAAACCGCGTAAGGGACCGCGTAAGTGCTGCGGATCGGCCCGGGAATCCGCTGGTAGAGCATACCGGACGCGCTGCCGTACGGGAGTCCGGAGGGTGTGTAACCCTCGATTGCCCTGCTGACAATCCCGACAAATGCACCGTTCAGAAATCCGGAATGGTCCTGAAGCGCGCGATAGATCCACTCCAGGGAGAAACTCGACGCGAGCTTCATGGACTCGGGCGTCACGGGAATGTACTTCGGTTCTCCCGTGGTCCCGCTCGTCATATTCAACATACGGGGCGCCGCGGAGGTGAGGACCGCCTGCTCGCCCGCGGTGATCCGGTTGACGTAGGGCCGCAGCCCTTCGTAGTCCCTGACGGGGACCTGGCGGCGGTAGTCGGCCTCCGTGCGGATCGACCCAAAGCCATGGTCCGTCCCGAACGCGGTGTTGGCATTGGCCTTCACCAGGCGCATGAGGAAGGCGTTCTGCACGTCTTGCGGGCGTTCGGCCGCGCGGTCGAGTTTCCGCGCCAGGCCGGAGCCCTTCACCCGGATAATCGCTTTGACGAGCTTACCCAAGACCTATACCTCACCAAGGGTCATCGCGGTCTCCGCGTGGGCGCGCAGGACGTCGTCGCGTACGTCGACGCCGAGCCCCGGACCTCCCAGCAGCGGCGCCGTCCCGCCCTGTCCGAACGCAACCGATTCTTCAGACACGTCTTCGACGAGCAGCATGGTTCCGTAAGATCCCTCCACAAACGATACCCGCTCGAGATGGGCGGCCAGGTGTCGCCCGGCGGCCGAGAGGATGGCGGATTCTCCCACCTGGCAGCCAAGTTGCAGTCCCAACCCGGCACCGTCGGCCATTCGCGCGATCTCCAGCGTGCGGGCCAGACCGCCGCACTTGGAGACGCGCAGATTGAAGAAATCGCATGCGCCTGCCTGAATCAGCGCTTCCGCGTCGGCCAGGGTGACAAGGGATTCGTCGGCCATGATCGGAATTGGCGACCGGGACCGCACAATCGCCAACACCGCAGGGTCGCCGCGGGGAATGGGCTGCTCGGCGCAGGCGATATCAAACGGCGCCAGGGCCTCGAGCGTCGCAACCGCTTCGTCAGGCGTGTACGCGCAGTTCGCGTCGACCCTGAGCGAGACGTCGGGGCCCACAGCATCGCGGACGGCCGCGACGCGGTCACGTGCATCGTCTCCATCAATCTTCATTTTGACAGCCTGAAGACCGAATTTCGCACAGACCCGTGCGAGCCGGACCGCACTATCGATGGAACCGCCGCTGATGACGCCGCTGTAGGTGACGGAGCCACGCATCGGCCTCAGAATCTCGCCCAGTGACAGTTGACCGCGACGCAACAGGACGTCGAGCAAAGCCAGTTCGCAAGCCGCTCTTGCGGCGTGCCACGCAACGACACCGTCGTCACCGCAGTCGGGCAATGTTCGAGCCGCGGGCTGCAGAGTACGAACCGTGTCCGGGCCGGGTTCCAACGCCCCAAAGTCTGAGTCCGCAATGGCGGGCCAGAGACAATTCGCGATGCGATCGACGCAGGTCTCGACCGTTTCACCCGTCACGTACGGACGCGGCAGCCCTTCTCCGTAGCCCACCGTGCCGTCTTCGGCAGTCAGGCGCACGACGACCGAGTCCGAGCGGGACCGCACCGAAGCGCTGTGACCGAAGGCCTCGACGAAAGGAATCCTGAGAGAGAAGCACGTTGCGCCGATGATCTTCATCACGATCCTCAAAGCGGGGCCAGGCCGCACCGTCCCGGCCGCAGGCGCATTGCGGACCGCATGCCACGGAGTTCCCTGATAGACGAAATCGTGAAATCGGGAATCTCGGCGGCGCGGCGCGGCGTCTGAAACCGCGAAAAACCCTGCAAGACACGCATGGTCATACATCCCTGAGATCTGGCAGGGCCGATGTCGTTATCGAGCCGGTCCCCAACCATCAATACGCCTTCGGGTGCGCACCCCGCACGGGAAACTGCAGCGCCGAAAATCCTCGAATCGGGCTTGGAAAGGCCGAGTTCAGCGGATGCAAGAACAACGGAAAACCGGTCCCGTATACCCCAATCCGAAAGCCGCTTCTCCGTCCCTTCGGATTGGTTGGCGATGACGCCAAGCCTGAATTTCCGCGAGAGCGTCTCGAGCATCTCCGGAACGCAGGGATACAAGACTTCCAGTTCTTTCGCATAACGAACAGCGCTTGCAACCGCGCGCCGCTCTTCCTCCGTCAGATCGAGGCGCGCCAGCATGTCGCGGAACGGGCTGGATGCGAAATCCGTCGCCGCTCGCTCGCACAACCGCATGAGGTCATCAACCGAGTGGCTCAATCCGAACTTCCGGACACGCTCGCACACGCCCTTAAGACGCGCCCGGTGCGCCCGGGTTTCGTCAACCAGCGTCCAACCCAGATCCAGAAATATCCATTCGATGTTGGTCATGTGGGGAGTAAGTTCGTTGCGGCGGCTCTATCACATCTTCGGCACTGATGACAGGACTCCGCGTACGCATAGCCGCCAGAGAGTTGACAGCCCGGTACGATTGCAATATACTGTTGCGTTTCCGTTTCTCAAGCCATATTCAGGAGCGTGTTATGGTATGGATTCTCGTTGTTATCGCGTTGTTTTCCACAGCCGAAGGAGGACCATCGTTGTTTCCCAGGCATGAGGCGACGGTGGTTTCCGTGTACGATGGGGATACGATGACCGTTGACGTGGAGCTCTGGCCGGGATTGACGTGGCGCGGAAAGGTGCGCGTGCGGGGCGTGGACACGCCGGAAATTCAGACGAAGAGCGAGCCGGAGAAACGACGCGCACTGCTGGCGCGCGACTTCGTCCGGGAGCGGATCGGGAAAACCGTATACCTGGAAAACGTGAAGCATGGGAGCTTCGGCGGGCGCGTCGTAGCCACGGTCCGGCTGCAGGATGGTACCAACCTCGCGAAAGTCCTGATCCGGGAGGGGCACGGGAAGGCCTATAAGCGGAGACGATGAAATGAAGAAGGAAAAAGGAAGAAGGAAGAACGAAGAGTCGATAACTTTTCCGTGTGTGACGCCGGCGAATGGACTTTCGATGTGTGAAACGGGAAGCTGAGCGCAGGACTGGCGGGGTGCGGTGCGGTCCTCTTCCTTCTTACTTCCCGTGTTCAACCAGCCCGGCCCGTGGTTTTTACTTGAGAGAGATGATATCCCGCTGGGAGGGGCTGAGGCGGTCGGCCAGGCCGGGGCTGAATTTCAGGTGCTGGCCGCCCCAATCGGGCATATAGCCGATGCTGTAGCAATAATAGAGCGAGCGACGCGGGCGTCCGGAGACGTTTACCGTTGAGCCGTGGGTGAGCGCTTCTGTAAACAGAATGGCGTCGCCCGCGCGCGCCGCAACCGCCTGCAGGGGAGGGTTGTCGTCCGGATGGCCGCCCCAGGGTCTCGGGAAATTGCTCTTGTGCGCCCCTGGGATCACCGCGAAGCAGCCGTCTTCCGGCCCGCAGTCCAGCATCGGAAAGACCGCTTTCGTCAGCGTCGACACCATCTGTCCGTTGCGGCAGTGATACTGGCATTTGGGGAGGATCGGCGTGCCGTGCATGTGCATCCCCGTATAACCCCCGCCCCACCGATAGATCGTATAGGTGTGGTTGAGACGATACGGACCGCCGGTTACGCATTCGACCGCATCCAGCAATTCAGGAAGTTCCATCAGCGGCAGAAACGCGTCGTCGCCCTCCATGATGTTCGATAGATAGAGGTTCTCGGGCGAGCGCTCCTGGCCCAATACGACCGGGGGAGGGTAATCCGCCGGATCCATGGCCTCGAACCGGTCGAGCGCGTCATTGCAGGCCGCCACCGTTTCCGGGGGCACGATCTGCTCGAGGACGATATAACCCTGCAGGTCGAATAGATATTTCTGCTCCTGGTCCATACCGCCTCCTCATTCAACGGGTCAATTCACCATTCAACACGGGTAACCCAATGTCCAATCCCAACGTTCAACCGCTCGCCCAGGACTTCGTCATTGCCGCTCAGGTGCCGGATCCGGTGCAATACTTTTTTCACGACCCCGACCTGACCCGCCTGGACGACGGCACGCTGCTGCTGGCAGCCCCGCAATGGCACCGACCTGGGTGGGATTATTCACGCCGCCTGCGACTCCTGCGAAGCGACGACGGAGGGCTCAACTGGGTGGAACTCCCGGGCCTGCCTTACGAAGAGGCCACCCCTTTCGAGCTGGACGGCCGACTGCTCATGTTCGTGCAGGAAAAGTGCCACAAGGACTTTCTAATTGTGGCCAGCGACGACAGAGGCGAAACCTGGAGCGATCCCCGGACCGTGATCGAAGGCCCCATCTGGAACATCTCCACGTCCCGTGTTCTCCGCCCCGAGGCCCTTTACTGGGCGATGGACTACGACCTGCCCGGCCTTGGTCACGGCGGCAAGACAATGCTCCGTCTGGATCGGAGCATGTCGCCCCTTGATCCGGGAGCATGGACGCTGTCCAACATCGTGCGCCAGCCTGAAATTCCCGCGGCGATGACCCGAAACCTCTTCCCGGACGGCAACCGCCCGCAGTTATCCGGCGGCTGGAGAGACCCTCTCGTGTGGCTGGAGCCCAACACCGTCGACGTCCGCGGCCGTATCCGGGCGTTCTGCCGTTGTGTCTTCGACGAATACGCGGCCGCCCACATTGCCGCGGTTTTCGACTACGATCCCGAATTGCACAAACTGAGCTTTACGCAATTCGCTGCGTGGCCTGGCGCACAGTGTAAATTCTACATCATCCATGACCGCTCAGCATCCATGTACTGGATGCTGAGCAACCTCATTACCAACTCTCAGGACCTGCTTGGTTGGGCGGAAAGAATGCGCGAGACCGGATATCACGGAGGTCCGGGAAACGAACGGCGGTGGCTCTATCTGCACTATGGAATCGATTGCCTCAACTGGTTCCCGGCCGGTTGCGTCGCCCGTTGGCCCGACAACGTCTATCGCAGCTTCATGTATCCCAGCGCCGTCGTGGACGGGGACGACATCGTGGTACTCTCCCGAACCAGCCGGGACTCCGGCGATCAGCACGATTCCGACCTTTGCACCATCCACCGCATTCGAAACTACCGCAGTCTCTCCATGGACCTGCACGCGGGCGGCCTGCATTGACCACAGTCACGTTTTCGCCAGAATTCCCAGGTACGCCTTTACCGTGTTCGCCAGCCCCATTTCCAGCGCTTCGCCGATGAGCGCGTGGCCGATCGAGACTTCCAGTACGCCGGGAATGGAACAGAACCTGCCCAGGTTCTCCAGGTTCAGATCGTGCCCCGCGTTGACGCCAAGGCCCGCGTCCTGAGCGATCGCGGCAGCCCTTGCGTATCCCTCAAACACCGACTCCAGATCCTCATTCTCTCGAAACGCATCCGCATAGGGTTCCGTGTAGAGCTCGATCCGATCGGCCCCCACAAGCGCGGCTCGCGGGATCTCATCCGAATCGTAGTCCATAAACAGGCTCACGCGGCTGCCTAAAGCCTTCAGTTCCTGAATGATCGGCACCAGGCGGTCGCCGTCCTTCGAAAGGTCCCAGCCATGATCGGACGTAAATGCGTCCGGCGTATCAGGTACCAGCGTGCACTGCGTGGGCTTCACGCTCCGCACGATGTCCAGGTATCCGGCCTCGAAGGGATTCCCCTCGATATTGAACTCGACGCCAGAAACGAGCGCGTTCAGTTCGTACACGTCTGATGGCCTGACATGGCGCTGGTCGGGCCGGGGGTGGACGGTAATACCGTATGCTCCGGCATCGATACAGACCTGCGCTGCCCGGGTCACGCTCGGGATGCCTAGGTTTCGCGTGTTACGCAGCAGCGCCACCTTGTTAACGTTTACGCTGAGTCTGGTCATTTGAGCCGCCTTTCGCGGAAGCCGGTCTCCGGTCGGCCGGCACGACATAAGTATTCCAGTCAATCGGAAATATAGCCTCTCGGATATCCGTTTTCAAGGGTCAATCATCACTTCGAACCGGCGGCGCTCTCCGTCAACTTTCACGGTAACGGCCCACACAGCGAGGTTCTTCAGTGGGCAAAACCCTTGCAGAATGGCAATGCGCTCCGTTATATTGCCTGACGCGCCTGCATGGGAGGTCTAGACATCTACCAATAGACTGAATCTGTGACGGCTATGTCCACTCCACAGCTTGTTGTGATCGGAGGTCCCAACGGTTCGGGCAAGAGCACGGCAGCACCCCGGCTATTGAGGGATACGCTCCATCTGGTCGAATTCGTCAACGCCGATGCCATCGCAGCCGGACTCTCCGGATTTAGACCGGAATCAGCGGCTATTCCGGCGGGCCGTGTTATGTTGCAACGGCTCCGCGACCTCGCGTCGAGACGAGCGGATTTCGCCTTTGAGTCGACGCTCGCGAGCCGCGGTCTTGCACCCTGGATCAGTCGCCTCAAACAAGATGGATATGTCTTTTATCTGGCTTATTTATGGTTGCCGAAACCGGAAATGGCGATTGCCAGGGTGGCGGAGCGTGTCCGTGCAGGTGGCCATCATATCCCGGAGACCACCATTCGCCGACGGTACGATTCAGGTCTTCGAAATTTCTTCGGGTTATATCGTCCTATTGCGAATTATTGGCGCTTTTACAACAATGCGGCAACTTCGGGGCCCCGCCTTGTCGCAATGGGTAAGGGTGTTATCGACCTCGAAGTCCGCGATATTGAACTATGGAAACGCATCAGAAGGGACGTATGAGATCATGGAAGAGTTGCCTCGAAAAGACATTAGCCAAATCTTCGAAGAAGGCACACCGATTGACAATGCATTGAGAGAAGCTGTGCGCGATGCCGTATTAAGACACAAACACAGCGGCAATCCAATCGCCGACTGGCAAGACGGAAAGGTCGTATGGATTCCCGCCGATCAGATCCAGGTAGACATGGATACCGATCAGGAAGCCAACGGATGAATCCCAGCCAACCTGTTGTTCATTCTCTCCGACCAGCACACGCGGGACATCACGGGGTGCTACGGACACCCGGTCGTCCGGACGCCGAACATCGACAGTCTCGCCCGGCGGGGCACCCGCTTCACCAACGCGTATACGAACTGTCCCATCTGCGTGCCCGCGCGCGCCGCGCTGGCCACCGGGCGATACGTCCATCAGACGGGCAACTGGGACAACGCGTTCGCCTACGATGGCAGCGTATCCAGTTGGGGCCATCGTCTCGGGGAGCAGGGATTTCAGGTCGCCTCCATCGGTAAACTGCACTTCCGCACAGCGAATGACGCCAACGGCTTTTCACAGGAGATCGACCCGCTGCACGTCGTGGACGGCGTGGGTGATATATTGAGTTGTATCCGGGGAAACCCGCCGTTTCGCGACAAGCGTTCCGCTATCCTCAACGCCGGCGCCGGAGATTCCACCTATCTTCAGTACGACATCTCGAACGCCGACCGCGCATGCGCCTGGCTGGCAGAGCATCGCAACGACGAGAAGCCATGGGTGTTATTCTTGTCGTTCGTCTGCCCGCATCCGCCCTACATCGCGCCGCCGGGGCTCTTTGAATCCTACCCGCCGGAATCCCTCCCCCTGCCCGCCCAGTGGCATTCGGACGATTGGCCCGATCACCCCGCCATTCGGCGCTTCCGCCGGTTTTTCCACTACGATCGTGGCTTTTGCGAAAGCGAACTGCGAAACGTCACGGCGGCCTATTACGGAGCCTGCACGCACCTCGACCGACAGATCGGCCGCGTCCTGAACGCGCTCAAGAACCACAATTTGACCGATACGACCCGGATCCTCTATACGTCGGATCATGGTGAATCCCTGGGCGCCCGCGGTTTGTTCGGAAAATTCACGATGTACGAGGAAGCCGCGTCAGTCCCGCTCATCCTGGCCGGGCCCGACGTACCTCAGGGCAGGGTCGCCCATACGCCCGTTTCCCTGGTGGACTGCTATCCCACGGTGCTTGAATGCGCCGGCGCCGCGTACGAACGCCAGCGCCTGCCCGGCCATTCCCTCTGGCAGATCGCCCGGAGCGCCGACGAAATTCGGACCGTTTTCAGCGAGTACCACGCCGTCGGGTCCCGCAATGCCGCATACATGCTCCGCGATCGAACCTGGAAGTACATACACTACGTGGGTGAGCCGCCACAGCTATTCAACCTTGAAGACGATCCGACAGAAACAGTCGACCTCTCTGGTTCTCCGGACCATCGATCCACACTCGCTCATTTCGAGCGGCGGCTGCGCGAACTTCTGGACCCCGAAGCCACGGATGCGCGCGCCAAGGCGGACCAACTGGCGAAAATCGCATCTTTCGGCGGCGAAGACGCCGTTCGGAACAGGGGCGCCTTCGACAACTCCCCGGTGCCTGGCGAGGCGGCGGCCTTCCGGGTCCACTGACCGGCGCGAGGAAGAATGGGCCCACGCGTACACGACAACGCCAGAATTGAAAACAGGGAGTGCGACCGTGACTGACGAAGAAAAATTCACCTTCGACCTGGAAGGCTACCTGGTTGTAAAGGACGTACTCACCGCAGACGAGATGACGTCGTTGAACGCGGTTGCGGACCGGTTCGCTGCCGAAAACGGCGACCCGGGCACGAGTACGATCAGCCGCATCTCTCAATGGGGCCCTGGATTTCAAGCACTGATGGACCACCATAAGATCGTGCCGTACCTGATCGATTTGCTCGGCCCCAAATTCCGTATCGACCACGACTACTGCATATTCATGAGGAAAGGGGCGGCGCGAGGCGGGCTTCACGGCGGCGAAACCGACAGCGAGGCGGACCACTGGTACAAATATCGGGACGGAGTGATGCGCAACGGACTTACGGTGGTTACCTACTTTCTCTCCCCCGCGGGGCCGGGAGACGGCGGGTTCGCCTGCATCCCCGGAAGCCACAAGTCCAACTTCATCGATCGGCTGCCAAGGGACGTGCGGCGCTTCGAACGCGACGCCCATTACGTGGTACAGCCCGAAGCGGACGCCGGCGACGCGCTCATCTTCACGGAGGCCCTAATCCACGGGACGAAGCCCTGGACGGCCGACCACGACCGCCGGGCCCTGCTTTACAAGTATAGCCCAGGGCACTCGGCGTGGTCCCAGGGATATTACGACCCAGGGGAATACAGGGGCTTGACGGACCAGCAGCAGCGTCTCATGGCGCCCCCATCCGTTGGACGACGACCGGATACCGTCGAAACCTGAGACGGCTTTATCTACACGTCACTGGCAAACTGAACCGACGGACGACAGCTCCGAATCCGTGTGTCCCCACGTCCGGCGACTATGCAATCAACAGGAGATTCCGCAATGCCCGCAATCGAGCCCTGTCCGCTGTTCATCAACGGGGAATGGGTCGAATCCGGCCGCAATGGGACGGAACCGGTGTACAACCCGTCGGAAGGGATACAGATCTCTGCGACGCCCATGTGCGGCGCAGATGAAGTTGACCGCGCCGTAACGGCCGCGGGCGCTGCGTTCCCGGACTGGTCCGAAACCCCAGCCGTCGACCGCGCCCGGCTCATGTTCCGGTTCAAGGAACTCCTGGAAAAACACTTTGAAGAACTCTCCCGGATCGTCACCCGTGAACACGGCAAGACCCTCGACGAGGCAAGGGGCTCCGTCCGGCGCGGCATCGAAGTCGTGGAATTCGCGTGCGGGGCGCCCTCGCTGCTGATGGGCGAAGCCCTGGAAAACATCGCGCCGAATATCGACTGCGACACGATCCGCCAACCCCTGGGCGTGTGCGCGGCCATCACACCGTTCAACTTTCCCATCATGGTACCGCTCTGGACCCTGCCTGTCGCCCTCGTCTGCGGAAACACGTTCGTACTCAAGCCCTCCGAAAAGGTGCCGCTCAGCGCCATCCGCATGGTGGAGCTCCTGGCGGAAGCCGGACTCCCCCGAGGGGTCCTGAACCTCGTGCATGGCGGCCGTGACGCCGTGAACGCGCTGCTGCATCATCCGGACGTGCGCACCGTGTCCTTCGTCGGTTCCACGCCTGTTGCCCGGTACATCTATGAGACTGCGACGCGCAACGGCAAGCGGGTGCAGTCCGCGGGGGGCGCCAAGAACTTTATGATCGTCCTACCCGACGCCGAACCGGACGCTACGATCGATGCGGTTATGGGTTCCGCGTACGGCTGCGCCGGTGAGCGGTGCATGGCGGGCAGCGTTCTCGTGTGCGCTCACGACGCCGCCGAGCGGTTTCTCCCGCGTCTCCGCGATGCCGCGCGCGGTCTGCGCGTCGGTCCCACCGACCGGGATGCGGATGCAGAGATGGGACCGCTCGTTTCCCCCGAGCACCTCGAAAGGGTGAGGGGCTCTATCCGGACCGGCCTTTCCGAGGGCGCCGTTCTGATCGTGGACGGACGCGACGTGGCTGTGGACACCTGCCCCAACGGCTTTTACCTGGGGCCGACCATCTTCGACCGGGTTACGCCCGGAATGCAGATCGCCTGCGAGGAAATCTTCGGCCCAGTTCTGTCTGTGATGCACACGGACGACCTGGATGGCGCCATCGAGACCTGCAACAACAGCGGTTACGGCAACGCCGCAGTCCTCTTTACCGAAAGCGGAGGCGCCGCGCGCAGGTTCCGCCACCGCATCAACGCCGGCATGGTGGGTATCAACACCGGCGTTCCTGCGCCTATGGCATTTTTTCCGTTCTCCGGCTGGAACAACTCCTTCTTCGGCGACCTGCATGTTCAGGGCCACGAAGGGGTCTCCTTCTTCACCCGTCAGAAAGTGACCATCAGCCGCTGGGGATGAACTTTGAACAAACGCCTCCGGAAAATCTTCCACGACGTCCTGTCTCTACCCACGGCGCCCTTTTATGAAGACGCCGTCGCGGCATTCATCCGGAAATTTGCCGGGCGGCGCGGGATTCCGGCGGAAGCAGACCGGTACGGCAACATCGTCCTTCGGTACACAAAGGGGGACCGGGCGGAATCCGTAGCCCTGACCGCACACATGGATCACCCGGGCTTCGAAATCCTCGACACCGCCGGACGGGACCTCTTTGCGCGCTGGCTGGGCGCATGCGACGAACGCCATTTCCCCGGCGGCCGACTCACGATCGTCTCGGAACGGAACGAGATAACCGGCCGGGCCACGTCGGCGCTGGGCGACGACAAGACCTTCACGGCCCGTGCCGCCAGTCCGCTCGCGAGTCCAGAAAACGCGTTCGGTTACTGGGGCCTCAAGCCGGTCGCGTTCGACGGCGATCTCATCCTGACAAAGGGCGCGGACAATCTGGCAGGCTGCGCGGCGATCCTGGCCGTCATGGACCGGCTGCATCGCGAGAAAGCAGACGCCGACCTGTGGGGCGTTTTCACACGCGCCGAAGAGGTGGGTCTGCTCGGCGCGGGCGGAATCGTACGCGCCCGAACCGTTCCAAAGCGCGTGCCCATTATCGTGCTCGAGACCAGCAAAGCCCTTCCCGGCGCCGAAATCGGCGGCGGCCCCGTCATCCGTGTCGGCGATTCAATGAGTGTCTTCGATCCGCGGATCGAGTACGCCATGCACAGCACCGCGCGCGACCTCGCCAGGAAAAAGCGCAAATTCAGTTATCAGCGCCAGTTGATGAGCGGCGGCGTCTGCGAAGCCACCCTGTACGTCCTGTATAACATGGTTGTGGGGGCCCTGGCCTTCCCCCTGGGCAACTACCACAATCTTGGCAAACGCTGGCCTGCGGAAGAGATCATCTCCATATCCGACGCCGCCAACATGGTCGACCTTTGCTCCGCGCTGGCCGTCAATCCGCCCGTCGGAGAAACGCGAAGCCCTATGAAGAAACGCTTCTCGGCTTCCTTCAAAGCCAGGCGAAAACGCCTGCTTGCGTAGGTAGCGTTCCGCCAATTCACCGCCCGGTCGCGGTCTTCGAATCTATGCAATCCTACCTGCAAACGCTGCGCCTGTTCAACCGCGACGTCCGGCTGTATCTCGCCGCAACCATCCTCTTCGGCTTCTGTCTTTTCGGCGGAATTACCTCACTGCTGCTCAACCTGTACCTGCTCCGCCTGGGATACGGACCCACGTTTGTCGGGTTGGTAAACGCCACCGGCGCGTTCTCCTTTGCAATCTGCAGTCTGCCCGCCGGTTTCATGGGGGCCCGATGGGATCCGCGTCGGGTCATGATTGCGGGTATCGGTATCGCCGTCGTCGGAAACGGGCTTCTCTCACAAGCCGAGCTCGTCGCCCCCGGCGCCAGAGACGTCTTTGTTATTGCGACCAACGCGCTTGGGCTGCTGGGTGTGGCCCTCTACATCGTCAACGGCGCCCCTTATCTGATGGGGGTTACCGGAGCGAAGGAACGCAACCACGTCTTCTCGATGCAGGGCGCCCTCTTTCCGCTGGCCGGTTTCTTCGGAAGCTTCGTCGGCGGCATACTCCCAGGCAGGATCGCCTGGTTGATGAACGTCGCCCCGTATCACCCAGCGCCGTTCCGATACACGCTGCTGGCCGCCTCCGCCCTGCTCATTCCGGCTCTGTTCCTTCTCATCTCCATGCAAAGGCCTCAGGTCCGGCAACCCACGGAAAGCGTGGAAGAATCCGATGCGCCGTTCCCATTGGGACTGATCGCGCTGATCGCGGTGGTCTCCCTCCTGCATGTTGCCGGCGAGGGCGCCGTTCGTACCTTTTTCAACGTTTACATGGATGCCGGCCTTCAGATACCCACGTCCCTCATCGGCACGCTGATGGCCACGGGACAACTTCTGGCCGTGCCCGCCGCCCTCATGTTGCCGTTTTTCACCGGACGGTTGGGCAATCACCCCACAGTCGTTTTGAGCGCCATCTGTACGCCGCTCATGCTGATACCCATGGCGCTGCTGCCGCACTGGATTCCCGCGGGCTTCTGCTTTATGAACATCGTCGCTCTGGCCGCCATCCGCCGTCCCGCCTTCGTTGTCTACAATCAGGAAATCGTCCCACCGCGATGGCGCGCGACGATGTCAGGCGCCTCCTCCATGATGGCGGGCATCGGCTATTCCGTGATCGCGATGGGCGGCGGTTACATCATCTCCACCGCCGGATACCCCGCCCTCTTTTTGACAAGCGCCGCGTTTACCGCGCTCGGCACCCTGATTTTCTGGGCCTATTTCCGCACCCCGCGCGGCGAGTTTGCCCGGCCGACATCAATGAACCCGTCCTGAAGGAGACCCACCATGGAATATCGAACCCTTGGAAAAACCGGACTGCGCGTATCGGAAATCGGCTATGGCGCGGCCCAGATCGGCAATATCAATATGCCCGAAGACCGCGTCGAGGAGGTCCTCAATGCCGTTCTGGACGCCGGCATCAATTTCATCGACACGGCCGCCATGTACGGACAGAGCGAAGCCCGAATCGGCAAGTACATCTCACGCAGACGCGACGAATTCATCGTGGCCACGAAATGCGGCGACTTCGTGGGGGAAACCGACGGTCAATACCACATCGTGAGGGACTACACCCGGGACGGTATTCTGCGGACGATCGACCAGAGTCGAAAAAAGCTGGATATGGACGTAATCGATATCGTACAGTTTCACGGCCTGCCGGATCCGGACGATGACGACGAGGTGGCATTCGAGGCGCTGCTCGACGCGAGGGACAGGGGCTGGACGCGGTTTGTGGGCGTTTCGGCAGATGGACCCGCGGCCGCGGCGGCGGCCCGTCGTTGGCCCCTCGACACGCAGGAATTCACCTACAACATCCTCTACCAGGAATCTGCCGCCATTCTCATGCCCGCCTTGAAGTCACAAGGGATGGGTACCATCATCAAACGCCCCATTTCCAATGCCGTGTGGCAGCAGACGGAGCGTCCCAAAGGCGACTACATGGGCGGTCCCTGGGACCGTGCGCAATCCATCCCGCTGGCCGACCTGGCGGGTGAGATGCCCATTCTCGAATTCGTACTGCGATTCACGCTTTCGCATCCGGACGTCTGCACCGCCATCATCGGCTCAACCAATCCCGATCACATCCGCGCCAACGTCGGGATCTCCGACGGGCGTCAGCTGCCGGATGACGTCGTGCAGCGAGCAAAATCGGCGTTTAAAGCGCGGTTCAGCGGTTGATTCGGGAGAGGGGACTCCCGTTGGAAGTTTCTCGGTCGTAGCACCGGGCGGGCTTCGATCAATTCGGAGTTGTGTGCTATCCCAAATAGGAATCGCCCCCGGTTTGACCCGGGGGCGACTCTCACCACCTAGGCACATTCGCACGTTCAGTGGCTCAAAGGAAGTAAGTATCGTTCGTCGATCATGTCAAGTCATAAGAATGGCGAAAAAGAGTCATGCCAGAATACGGTACGACTCACTGCTGTCCAAGATAGTTTGAAAAAGACGATCTTGGATGCGTAAGTGCCAGGTTTTCTTGAAAGTCGTTGCGAAGTACTAACGCAGGTCCCTATCTTTTGACCACGACTGTCCAAGACAGAAACCGATATGGGACCGGGGTGGTTGGCTTTCCCGGGAGCGAGGGCATCCTGCCCTCGAGATCGGATAACTCGTCGCACACGGTGTTTTCCGAGAACCGGAGTCGGATTGAATGGCCCTGTCAGTCTCTCGACGCGAATGGGGTCGGTGACGCGAAGTTCGAGGGCAGGATGCCCTCGCTCCGGTTGCAGGTGGACCGTGTCGTTATAGCGGTTGGAAAAGACGATTTTGGACAGGTGTGGGTACGACTCATTGTAGAAAAGGTTTACGCCAATTTGACGTAAACCTTTGTTTTTGGTGGTCGGGGAGGCGGGATTCGAACCCGCGACCCCCTGCTCCCAAAGCAGGTGCTCTGCCGGACTGAGCCACTCCCCGATATGTCGTGCCAGGATAATTCGTGTCTTCGGAATATCCACAAAACCATTGCGGCGAGCAAGAAAAAAGGTGAATCGGGCACACAGGCTGCGGCGTCGGCCGGGGTCCATGGATTTCACTTGCCCGGACTGACGGCGCAAGGTAATTTGGCGTGCGGTTGTAACCGAGTCGTCTTGCAAACCGATTTCGAGAGTTACTATCCCTATGCCCGACAAACCGGTACTCATCATCGACGGCCATCTGGATATGGCCTTCAACGCTCTGTTCTACAGGCGCGACCTCACGCAACCGGTGCATGTGCTGCGCGAACGTGAAGACGTCGTTCGCGCCGGCCTGTCGACCCATAAGGACTCGCTGGAACGACGTGCTGGCCTGGAGGACAAGCGCTACACGGTGACCGTAACCCTGCCAGAGATGCGAGAGGGCCACGTCGGCATCATGCTCTCCACCATCATGGCGCGCGTTCAGGCCCCGTCCATCGACTCCCACAACTCCGTCCGCGCCCAGTCGGTCGCATACGCGAGGGGCCAGAGCCACCTCCACTACTACAACGCGCTCGCCCGACGGGGCGAAATCACCTTCATCAGGGATTCCGCCGACCTGGACGCATGCGTGGCAACCTGGCACAACCCGACGGACACAACGCCGATCGGCCTGATTCTGACCGCCGAAAGCGCCGACCCTATCCTGGGGCCCGACCAGGTGGGAGACTGGTGGGACGCCGGCCTGCGATCGGTATCTCTCACCCACTTCGGCGCAAACACGTACGGCCACGGCACCGGCACGGTGGGCGGACTCTACCCGCCGGCGTACCCCCTGATGGACGCCTTTAAAGACGCGGGCATGGTCATCGACCTCACCCACGCCTCGGACCTGACGTTCTGGCAGATCCTGGATTACTGGGACGGACCGGTCCACGCCAGCCACTGCAACTGCCGTGCGCTCCTGCGCGGCCAGAGGCACCTGAGCGACGAGATGATTCGGGCTATTGTGGATCGCGGCGGCGTCATCGGAATGGTCTTCGCAGAACAGATGCTCAGCCCATCCTGGGACTGGGACGATCCTTCAACGCATTACACCACTGCCACACGGCCGATGAAGGCGGTGGTCGAACACGTCGACCACATCTGCCAACTCACCGGCAACAGCCGCCACGTGGCCATTGGGACGGACCTTGACGGTGGATTCGGCCTGGAACTCTCGCCCACGGACTACAATACCATCGTTGACCTCCAGCGGTTTCCCGACATCCTGGAAGCACACGGATACAATTCTGAAGACATCGACAACATCTGTCATGGGAATCTGATCCGGTTTTTCAAAGAGTCGTGGAACTGACGCCGGCCGTTTTGCCGCCGGACCGTCTCTTGCAGCCCTCTTCGCCGTCTACATCAAGGAATTCGAATGCCGGACCGCCCGTACCTTATCGCAGACAGCCACCTTGACCTCGGTTTCAGCGCCATTCAGGTCAACCGGGACCTCACGCAGCCGGCCGCGACCGTCCGCGTCCACGACGCCGAACCCGTCATGCGCAGTTTCGGCAGCTGTACCGTGACCTTTCCAGAACTCCGCCGGGGTAACGTGGGCATCATATTCGGCACGATGATGTCCCGAACCGACCCCAACGACCGTTGGACCCGCACCGGGATGTATTGCCAGGACCAGTGTCACGGCGTGGGCAGAGGCCACCTCGCCTATTATCAGGCGATGGAACGCGAAGGCGTCGTACGTATCGTCCGCAATTCACGGGACCTGGACGAAACAGTGGCCGCCTGGAAAAACCCCGCGCCGGATACGCCCATCGGTCTCGTGGTGGCCATGGAAAGCGCCGACCCGATCCTGGACCCGACGCAGGTTCCCGAATGGTACGATCTGGGCCTCCGCATGGTGAGTATTTCCCACTATGGCGTCAGCTCATATTGCCACGGAACGGGCACCGAGGGCGGCCTCCTTGAACGCGGCAAACCCCTGCTCGATGCATTGAAGGAAGCGGGGATTGTCGTCGACCTCACCCACACCACAGACCAGGCCTTCTGGGAAATCCTCGACGTCTACGACGGACCGGTGGCCGCCTCCCACCACAACTGCCGGGCACTCACCCCCGGCCAGCGCCAGCTTACCGACGAGATGATCGCGGCCATCGTTGAACGGGGCGGCGTGATCGGCGCCGCATTCGATGCCTGGATGCTGGATCCGGACTGGAATCGTGAGATTCCCTGCTGGGCCCAGAGCACGAATGCCACCCTCGAGACCGTAGCCAATCACATCGATCACGTCTGCCAACTCGCCGGCAATTCGCGGCATGCCGGCATTGGAACGGACCTGGACGGCGGCTTCGGACAGGAACAGTCCCCGCGCGACCTCAACACCATTGCCGATCTTCAGAACCTGGTCGGCATCCTCCAGCGCCGCGGTTACGACGAACCTGACGTTCGCAACATCCTCTCCGGCAACTGGGTCCGATTCCTCAAGGAAGTTTGGGGGTAGGAGATCCGTTGGACGCAAGTGGCAAGAATCGCGATATGTCGGGATCGTTCCCTCGTGCCCATTCCATTTCCTAACGCCGCCACCAAGAGGCTGCCAGACATGTCGGATTCTGTCAAATCGACGCCATCCTTACGGAGCGAGTCACCGGACCACGCGGCTCGGAAGGCGGGATTCCTCTTGCTGCTCACCGTGATCTTTACGGTTGCGCTCGTCTACACGCGGGTTGCCGCCGACGCCGACCAGGCAACGCTGCTCGAATCGCTGGCGGCCATTTTGCGGCGCCCGGTCATGTACATCCTTTCAGGAGTTGCCCGGCTGTTGTCCGGCATTGCGCTCCTGGGGGCGGGCTTGCTCCTGTTGCGGACCTGGATCATTCGAGGGGGATGGGCGACGTCTGCCGTCCCCTGCCTGTTCGTGTTGTCGGGTGCGTTGACCACGTTTTCGGGAGGGATCACAGTCCTGATCGCCATCCATCCCACACTCGAGACCGTTTCAGGCGCCGGCGCCTCACCTGCTCCCGACATGTCCGTGCTGGAGTCGATGTCCGGCCTTCGATGGCTGACAGGCGCAGCGGGTTTCTCGGCAGCCGGAGTCGCGCTGGCGGTGGCTTCCGTGTATCAGTGGAAAGTGGGCGGTACGCTGCGCAAGATTGCTCCGATATCGGCAGTATTGGGCGTCGCGATGCAGCTCATCTGGATCGACGCGGGAACGAACCTCCACTCTGTGATCGGTACAGCCTTCCTGATCTGGCTGATCGTCATCGGATCCATGCTGGCCAGTGGTCGCGTTGAACGGCAATATTCGACGACTTATCTGAACGAAAGTTGACCCTGGATTTCCCGTCTTTCTAACCGCGTGCGTATGCCTTCCAGACCTAACCTGCTGCTTATCACGACCGACCAGCAGCGCGGCGACTGCCTCGGCTGCGACGGCCACCCGGTACTCGAAACTCCCTATCTGGATGAACTGGCGGAGGGCGGCGCGCGTTTCAACCACGCCTATACCTCCGTCCCTTCCTGCACCCCGGCCCGCGCGGGCATCCTGACGGGAATGGACCAGTGGAACCACGGCCGTCTCGCGATGACCGGCGCGGACCCGCTCGAGTATCCGGCAACGTTGCCCGGCGAACTTGCCAGTGCGGGCTATCACACCCAGGCCGTGGGCAAGATGCACTTCCACCCCCAGCGCAGACTCCACGGCTTTCACCATATGGTCCTGGACGAGAGCGGACGGCGATTGGGCAACTTCATCAGCGACTACCACATTTTCTTCGACAAACACAAAGACGGCGAATACGGCTACCGCGACCACAGCGTCGACTGGAACTCCTGGATGGCCCGCCCGACCCATCTTCCGGAACACCTTCACCCCACGCACTGGACGGCATCGGAGGGCATCCGGTTCCTTGAGAATCGGGACCCAACCAAACCTTTCTTCCTCTGGTTGTCTTTCGCCCGCCCCCATTCTCCGTACGACGCGCCGCAGACCTACTACGATATGTACATCGACAATCCACGCGTGCCCAAAGCGGCCATGGGAGCGTGGTCCGCTCGGTACGACCGTCGAGTCGCCGACGTGAACGCCCCGCGCTCCCGTCGCTCCGACACCGAAACCCATCGCGCGCGCGCCGCGTATTACGGCAACATCACGTTCATCGACCACCAGATCGGCCGCGTCCTCCACGAATTGCGCCGGCGCGACCCGGTGGCGTCGGCCAACACCCTCATTCTTTTCACCTCGGACCACGGCGACATGATGGGCGACCATCACCACTGGCGAAAGACGTACGCGTATGAAGGTTCCGCCCGAATCCCCTTCATCCTCAAATACCCGGAAGCGTGGGAGATTCCCCGTAACCGGACGCTGACTCAGCCGGTCGAGTTGCGTGACGTCATGCCCACGTTTCTCGAAGCCGCGGGTGTTCCCGTCCCCGAATCCGTAGACGGCCTCAGCCTGCTGGAATTGTCCAGGGGCGCAGACGACGGCTGGCGAGCGTTCGTACAGGGCGAACACACTACCTGTTACGACAAAGAACACGGGATGCAGTACGTTACCGACGGACGCGAAAAATACATCTGGTTTCACCATACGGGCGCCGAACAATTCTTCGACCTGGAAGCCGATCCTCTGGAATGCAACGACCTTGCGGCGGATTCCGTTCATCAACCACGAATCGAGGTCTGGCGGAGACGTTTGGCCGGGATCAATGAAAAACGCGGCGATCCGAGGGGCCGAAACGGCAAACTCGTGCCTCAGCCTGACGGCGCGCTGGCACTTTCGCCCAACTACGAGGAATGGAAACAACGGGCGAAAGCACCGGAAGGCGGCTAGCCCCGAAACCCCGCGTCTGAACAGCACTTGAGGATCTGTTTTAAGGGATACGAGACGACCGCATGGCAACCGAGACGGACTTCAGCTTCTCCCCGTCGGTGCATCACCGGCACCTGATGGACACACTCGAGCCTTCGCTGTCGTATGGCGGCGACGACCTCAATCCGTGGCAGCGGAAACTTCGCCGAAAGGTCCGTCAGCTTATAGGGGATATGCCCGAAGAACGTGTCTCCCTGGATGTCCGCACGCTATGGAAGATGGACCACCCGCTCGGGAGTATCGAGAAGATCGTGTACGCCGCCGAGCCGTACGCCGACGTTCCTGCGTACGTGTGCCTGCCGGTGGGCGCCCAGCCGCCCTACACTTTTTTCATCTGTCTTCAGGGACACTCGACGGGAATGCACAACTCCATTGCGGTGGACAGGGAGAACAATGCCGCGCCAATCGACGTTCCCGGAGACAGGGACTTCGGACTCGGGTGCATGAAGCGCGGCATCGCCGCCCTGTGCATCGAACAGCGTTCTTTCGGCGAACGGCGGGAGCGGGTCCAGCAGAAGATATCCTCTCATGGCTGTCACGACGCCACCATGCACGCCCTGATGCTTGGCAGAACCCTGCTGGGCGAACGCGTCTACGACGTGGACAGGGGAATCGACTACCTGCTTTCACGCGGCGATGCCCATCCCGGGCGCATCGGTGTCATGGGAAACTCAGGCGGCGGGACCGTAAGTCTCTTTGCCTCGGCGCTTTTGCCTAGAATTTCCTACGCGATGCCTTCCTGCTACTTCTGCACGTTCCGCCATTCCGTCATGTCAATCTACCACTGTGCGGACAACTACGTGCCCGGTCTGCTCAAATACGCCGAAATGCCGGATGTGATGGGGCTCTTCGCTCCCAGGCCGGTCGTACTCGTCGCTGGGAAGGACGACGGTATCTTTCCCATCGCCGGCGTACGAAAGGCCTTTCGCCATCTCAAGGAAATCTATGCCGCCGCCGGCGCGTCTCGCCGCTGCCACCTTGTTGTCGGCGACGGCGGCCACCGGTTCTATGCCGAGGATGCCTGGCCGAAAATGCTCAGGGAAATCGCGAAAGACTCCTGAACGAAAAAACGCGCGGATTGCGCCGCGCCCCAATTGTATACGAGGAGATTATGCCGACAAGATACTGGCTGATGAAGTGCGAATTCAGCGAATGCAGCTTCGACGACCTGAAGAACAAACGGCCGAACAGCACCGGAAAGTGGCGCGGCGTTCGCAACTACCAGGCCCGAAACTTCATCCGGGACGATATGCAAACGGGCGACATCGTCCTCTTCTATCAGTCAAATTGTGACGAACCCGGCATTGCGGGGTTGGCGGAAATCGTGCGGGCGGCCTACCCCGACCCGTCGGCCTTCGACCCGGAGAGCAACTACTACGATGCCAAATCCTCGCCGGACGATCCCCGTTGGTACTCCGTCGACGTCAAATGGAAAAAGGCCTTCAAGACGTATGTTCGTCTTAAAGACCTCAAGGCCAATCCTGAACTGGGTGAAATGCTGGTTGTCCGGCGGGGCCAGCGTCTATCCGTCCAGCCCGTCATGAAACCAGACTTTGAAGTCGTCTGTGAAATGGGAGGGGTCTGAAGTCATCCCGTCCCCCCGTCGCCACACCCCGGGCGACGTCTCAGGACTCGTCAATCTGCCCCGATCCGATTACCTTGCCTCCGGAACTTCCACCGGCAGATCCAGCCGGTCGCCCCACTCCTTCCACGACCCGATATAGTTGCGCACGTTTCGATAACCCAGCAGGCGCAACGCCAGGTACGAATGGGAGGAACGGTACCCGCCCTGTCAGTAACACCCCACCGTCTGCTCCTGCGTCACGCCAGCCCGCTCGTACATTTCGCGCAACTCCGTCGCGGGCTTGAATTCACCCGACTCGTCCAGATTTTCCAGAAATTCGATATGCACCGCGTCGGGAATGGCGCCGCCACGGGCCGAACGCGCCACCCGACCGTAATACTCGTCGTCGCTCCTTGTATCCAGCGGCACGAAATCGGCTTTCCCCAGCGAATCCCGAATCTCTTCGAATCCGATGTGGCGCGTCTCGTCGGGCGCCATCGCGAACGTGGCCTGAACCGGGACAGGGACTTCAACCGTGGTCTCGAATCCCGCCGCCGTCCAGGCATGAAGCCCCCCGTCCAGAACGTGCACGTCGCGGTGACCCAGATATTCACAGATCCAGAAACCTCGGGCCGCGCGCATTCCGGAATCGTTCTCGTAAAACACCACCGTCGTATCCGAGCTGATCCCCCGGCTTCCCATCAGGTAGGCCAGCGTCCACATAAACGCATCGAATGCCTCTCGTCCGGTGTTATTGAGGCTGATACCGTAGAGGTCCAGGTGCAGCGCCCCCGGGATGTGCGCGGAAACGTACTCGTGCGTGGGCCGGACGTCCACAATGCATATCGACGCGTCCTGGAGGCGAACATGCAACTGCGCGGGCGTCATCAGCAGATCGGGATTCGCATATCCCTTATCTTCCATCAATGTCCCTCCTGACTGAAGTAGGCCTTGAGGTCAATACATCGACCGCCCTGCCGGGCAGAGTCCCAACCAGCGAGAACCGGCGCCAGGGAATACAGTCCATCGTGATAATCATTCAGGATCCCTTCGCGATCACCGGAACGCACCGCCTCAACGAAGATCCGATCCTGCTCGAACCAGGGATCGAATTCCCCGCAGCGGTACACCGTCTCTCCGTTCAGATCGATCCTGTCGTAACTGTAGATCTCCAGTCGTCCGCCTTCGAAGAAAAACGTGAACCACGGCTGCGGTGTTCCGGACGGGTCCGCACGTACGAACGTCATCGCCATCGTCGCGCCGTTGTTCAGCAGGAAATGGAAGGAGGACGAGAGCGGTTCGCTGAAGACCTCGGACTGCTCACAATAGAACGCCTGGACTTTTTCGACTTCCAATCCCGTCGCAAACCGGATGTAATCCACGGCATGCACGCCCCAGTCGAGCGCCGGACCGCCCGATTTGTGTGTCTGGCGCCACCAGGAAGCCTGTTCCACTCCCTCCTTGCGCGGCGGCGGCCCGCCCACGGATCGAAACACGACGTGTACGATCCGCTTATCGGAAAGTATCCGCCGCGCCTCCCCGAAGAGCGGTCGGTACCGTTCCCGAAAACAGACCGTGCTCAACACGCCCGCGTTCCTGACCGCCCGGTCGATCTCGAGCGCCACGGCCATCCGAAGCGCCTGCGGCTTTTCGCTGAACAGATGAATTCCGCGTTCCACGGCTCTGATTTCGACGTCCGTGCGGGCAAAGGCGGGCACAATCGAATAGAGCACATCGAACCGCTCGTTCTCTACCATTTCGCGACCATCGGCATAGACCGCCGGGATCTCAAAACGCTCCGCCGTACGTCGCAGGGCCTCGGCATCCACGTCGCAGGCTGCCACGACGTCCACGCCCAGCTTCTTCAGGTTCGGAATGTGGGTCTGGTTCGCCCACGCACCGGTTCCATAAATCGCCGCCCGTACTGCACCCCCGGACACATTCGCCGAACCTGACCGTTCAGGGCTTTTTCTGCGTCCCCTTGCCACATCCCTACCCCCTCGCAAGGGACTCCGCTGTCTGCACGATGGTCTGCTCCTCCCCCTGGAATCGAGCCGGTTCGCCGTAGTAGGGGTACGCGTTGGGCTCGTAACCCCCCTCCTCGTAGTGCCGATCCGTACAGAGGTATCCGATTTCGTCGTTCGCGTATCCCACCGGCCACACGTCATCCGCGTCCACCAGCCCCCGCAGTCGTCTTTCGATCGCGTGGCCGATTTCCTGCACCGGCTCGCCCGGTATGGTGACACACGTCAACGGACCCACCGCCATCAACTGCATCTCTGTCGCGCGGCTGTCGGGAATGCCGCTGCTTTCGATCATCTCCAGAACGCCGCCGGCCCACGGCCCAGTCAACAGGCGTCCCCTTGCACTCTCGTCGGTCGCCTTTTCACGAAGTTCCTCTATCGGATCGTGGTCGCCGAATGAGATCCGCACGTCGGCACGCCGCGCGTTCAACTGCGAGGACCGCCGGGTCTTCAGACACCCTGCCACGCGCACCACCTCCCGGCCCAACTCTTCGCCGCAGGCATCCAGTTCGGCCTTGGTGGCGGATTTGAACCCTCCCGTTTCCCGGTTGATTACGGCGGGCCGGATATTCCCGAAACACCCGGCCAGAAACAGCGCCTTACACCCCATCGCATCTTCGATCACACGGCGGGCGATACCCGCGTAGTCGGGCGAAATATAACCCTCGGACCCACTCTTGGTGGTGGTATGACATGAATAGTGAAACAGGACCGCCTGTGGAACGCCGTCCTCCGCTTCGACCAGAAGCACGCGTGCGCGCCGGTCCACGATACCGCCGAAATTCAGCGTCATGCCGGATGCGCCGGGCAGCGGCCGCCGGCAGATATTGAAATGCGCCGATCCGCAGCCCAACCCGATCCGTACCGGTTTGAGGTCCGAAGCCGCGCGGACGATGCTCGCCGCGGTTTCTCTTTCGATCGTATCCATCCACCCCTCAGGCGGTTCCATTCCCAGCGCCGGCAGCGTTGCCGGCGCTGAATGCGTGTGGCTGCACGCCACCATCACGTGATCCCCGGGGATGCCGCACGCCTCGGTCACCCGTGCGCGGATCCGGTCGGTCGTCTCTTTCGTCACGCCGATGACATCGAGGGTGGCGATCGCCGTCCTTACGGCCCCCTCTTCGAACACGATTGCCCGGACTTCCAGCGGATACAGCACCGAGTGCGAGGGATTCGTACTCCAGTGTCCCTGCAGCACGGGACCCGGTTCGGGCGTTATATCCGCCACCGCAACGCCGCTCTTCATGGTTTTCTCCTTTTGAGAAACTTACAGTTTCGCCCGACGTTCGGCGCGTTTTTCCATCCACTCGTAGATCACCGGCAGGAGGACCAGCGTCAACAGGGTCGAGGTGATGAGACCGCCCACCACAACGGAAGCGAGCGGACGCTGCGTCTCGGCGCCCACACCCGAAGACAGCAACATCGGCATCAGGCCCAGGATGGACGTACTCGCGGTCATCAGAACGGGTCGCAGGCGGAGCGCCGCGCCCTGCCGCACCGCTTCTTCGACGGAATGGCCCTGCTGCCTGAGTTCGTTGATAAAGCTGACGAGAACGATGCCGTTCAGCATCGCCACGCCGAACACGGCGATGAATCCGATTGCCGAGGGCACCGACACGTACTGTCCGCTGATGAAGAGCGCGATCAGTCCCCCGATCGTGGCAAACGGCACGTTTGCGATGATCAACGTGGCATATTTCACCGAATTGAACGCCGTGTACAGCAGCACGAAAATAAAGAAAATTGTCAGCGGAACGATTACCGACAGTCGCGCCAGCGCGCGCTGCTGATTCTCGAACGCGCCACCCCATTCGATCCAGTAACCCGGCGGCAGGTCGACGAGTCTCTCAATGGCCGCGTTCGCGTCGCGGACAAACCCGTCGATATCGCGGCCCCGGACGTCCATTTGAATGACGGCGTAACGATACAGCTGCTCCCGTCGCACGAACGAATATCCCTGCGCCACGCTCACGTGGGTGACTTCCGAAAGGGGAATGATGGCGCCGGTGGGCGTCTTGAGCGGGATGCGCTCGATCGCCTGCACGGAGGACTTGGACGCGTCTTCCAGTCGTGCGGTGATGTCGAACCGTCGGACGCCGTCGATCAGGGTAGACACCGGTTCGTTGCCGATACCCGTCCGCACAACCGACAACACATCGTCGGCGTTCATACCGAAGCGCGCAAGGCGGTCTCTCCTGACTTGGATGCGGATCTGCGGCTTGCCGACATTGGCCTCGAGCGACAGGTCGGCCACACCGTCGACAGAGGCAATGACATCCTTGACCCGGGAGCTCAACCGGTCGAGTTCCGACAGGTCCTCACCGTAGATCTTTGCGGCAAGCGTCGCGCGAACGCCGGATATGAGTTCCTCCACCCGCATCTGGATCGGCTGCGTGAACGCCACGACGGCCGTGGGTACCACGAGTTCCAGTTTCTCCCGCATCGCTACTGCGAGTTCCCCGATGTCCCTGTCGCCCGGCCACTCATCTTCGGGCTTGAGTTCGGTATAGATCTCCATGTAGTTTACGTCTGCCGTCTCGCCCTTTTCGGCGCGTCCGATCATGGCCACGGTGGTCTTGACCTCCGGAAACCCGGACAGGGCGTTCTCAATGTCCTTGGAAATTGCAATCGACTGCTCGAGCGACGCGGACGGGATGGACGTGACGCGCCACATGATCGAGCCCTCCTGCAACTGGGGCATGAACTCCCTGCCGAGAAAGGGAAAGAGCGCGAGACTTGCCGCCAACAGCCCCACGGCGACACGGACCACGACCTTCTTGTTCGCGAGGGCGCCGGACAGGAGCGGGATATACCACGCCCTGACCGCGCGTACGAGCCACGTATCGCGCTGCTCCTTCGGCTTGAGGATCAGTGCGGCCAACACAGGGATCAGCGTGAGCGTCAGCACGAGCGAACCGGCCATCGCGAAGCTGATATTGAATGCCATGGGCTTGAACAGTTTTCCTTCGAGTCCCTCAAGCGCAAACAGCGGTAGAAACACCACAATGATGATAATGATGGCGAAGGCAATCGGATTCGCCACGCTTCGCGCGGCGGCCAGCACGGCGCGGGAACGGTCGACGGTCTGACCGGCTTCCTTCTGCTCCGCCATAATGCGAAAGGCGTTCTCGACCACGACCACGGCGCCGTCGACGATCATGCCGATCCCAACCGCGAGGCCGGCCAGCGACATCAGGTTCGCAGAGAGTCCCGCCTGACCCATGAAGATGAAGGCGACCAGCATCGCAAGCGGTATGGACGCGATCACAACCACTGCCGAACGCAGTTCGCCGAGAAAGAGAAACAACACGACGGCCACCACAACAGCGCCCTGCACAAGTGCGTTTCTCGCCGTGTTCACCGATCGCTCCACCAGGTCCGTGCGTTCGTAAACGGGACGCAGGATAACGCCTTCCGGAAGCAACCTGTTGACGATTGCAACTTTCTCTTTTACGGCATCGACCACCTTAGCGGCGTTTTCGCCGATGCGCGAAAGGGCCATACCCAGCACGACTTCCTTACCGTCGCGGGTCACGGCGCCGAAACGCAGGGCGCCACCCTGTACAATGTCCGCGACGTCGCGCAGGTAGACCGGCGTGCCGTCCTCTACCTTGAGGACCATTGCGCCGATGTCCTCTTCGTTCGCGACCAGGCCCAATCCGCGCACGAGAAACTGCTCTGCGCCGAGGTTGACGTATTGACCCCCGACCTGCCTGTTGTTGGCCTCGATCACTTCGATGACGTCGGTGAAGGTGAGGTCGTATTCAATGAGACTCAACGGATGCATAACCACCTGGTACTGGCGCTCCTGGCCTCCCCAGGAAATCACGTCGTCCACGCCTGGCGCCGTGCGCAAAACCAGGCGGACGCTCCAGTCGTGGAGCGTCCGCAGATCCATGTCCGAGATGTCGGCGTTGAGCTTTTCATCCGCCCGCTCGAGCGTGTACCAGAACACCTGGCCCAGGCCCGAGGAATTCGGCCCCATCTCCGGCGTGCCGTAACCTTCGGGAATCCGGTCTCCGACTTCCTGGAGGCGTTCCATTACGAGGCGACGAGCAAAGTAGATGTCCATGTCGTCTTCGAAATACACCGCCACGTACGACAGACCGAACAGGCTGACCGAGCGGATCTGCTGCACCCTCGGCAAGCCCGCCATACCGGATTCGATGGGAAAGGTGAGAAGCTGTTCGACGTCCTCCGCGGCCAGACCCGGCGATTCGGTGTAAATGTTGACCTGGGCGGGTGTCACGTCGGGGAAAGCATCGATCGGGACGGTTACATACGCGCGCCACCCCAGAAAGGCGACCACCGCGAATGCGATGAGGACGAGGACTTTGTAGCGCACCGAGGTTTCAACCAGTTTATCCAGCACCCTGTTCCCCTAGTGCGCGTGGCCGCCGCCCAGCGAGGACTTGAGCATCAGCGATTTGAGATGAAATATGCCGGCGACCGCAATCACGTCCCCCTCGCGAAGCCCGGCCGAGACAGCCGTCCAGTCGCCTACGGTAGGACCTGAAACAACGGATTCCGCGTGAAATTCATGACCGTGCTCGACTTTGAACACGGTAGGTGTGTTACCGATCATTGTCACCGCGGCGCTGGGCACAGCCAACACCGTATCCCCGCTTCCGGTTACGATCTCTACCTCGACGAACTGCCTCTCGTGCAACTGGTCGTCCGCGTTGTCCACTTCGATGCGAACGCCGTGGGTGCGGGTGGTCTCGTCCACGCGGTGGTAGCGTTGAACAACCTTGCCGTCAATCCAGTTCACGCCATCGGGAGTGACCCGGGCCGGCACGCCCGTGTGGATATCGGGCACGCCCACGGCGATCGGACGGGCTTCCACCCACATTACGGATTCGTCACTGATATCGAACAGCACGCGTCCGGGTTCAATCAGTTCGCCTACGATGAAGTTGTCCTGCAAAACCGTCCCGTCCTGCGGTGACAGCAGATCGAACACGCCGCTGGCTCCTTCCGCCTCGGAGGTACTCATCAGCGCATCCGCCTGCGCCTCGGTCATGCCGTAGGCCAGAACTCTGGCCAGCGCCAGCTGTCGGGCGACCCGCGCCTCCGTGTATCGTCGTTCGGACACGGATTCCGGACCAAGGCTCCTGGAACGTTCCCATTCCCGGTTGGCAACGATCAATTCAGCCTGCGCCTCCGCCATGGCTACGCTGGACAGCGTCACCATCCGCTGGCCGGCGCTGACCGATTCACCGAGGATAACGTGGCGTGCGACGACCTGAGCCGTAATGCGGGGCGTAACCCGGGAGGACCTGTACATATTGATCTCCACGTTCCCGGGCACGCGAATGGTCTCGCCCAACGCCCGTCGTGAAACGCGGTCAACAACAACGCCGGCAGCGCGCTGCTCCTCGGCGGTCAGTTCGACTATTCCGGACGCGTCGCCTCCTGGCTTTCCGTGGCCGGCATCCTCCGCAAAGACAGGGGCAGCGATCGCCAGGTTCACGCAAAATGCAACGAGTGTCCTGGAGTTCATTGGTGTTTCTCCATCTCGATTCGCCCGATACGACGATTCAACGGTCCGCGGTGAAACCGATCCATGCGTCCACCTGTCCCGAAGCCGACAACCACTCCAGCCACGCCCCCCACAGCGTTTCCCGCAGGTCAAGCGCACTTTTCCGGAGATCCAGCGTCTTACCGGCATGCACAAGATAATCCGTCGTGCCGATGTCGCCGGCTTGCCACAGCCTTCGCAGTTGTTCCCGCTGCCTCTCAAGGCTCGCCTGTCCGGTCTTCCGCCAGTCTTCCCACGCGGTCCGCGCCAGCCGGTAGCGTTCCATCGCACTGATCAGCCGGGCACGGGCGCGTCGCGCCACGTCTTCCCGGGCCTGCTGCGCCCCGCGGTGTTCGGCCGCGGCCGCATCCACTTCGTCACCGAACCGGTTGAGCAGCGGCAGCGGGATCGACAGCTCCACAACCGTGAGCCGGTCGCCTGCCTCGCTGCCGCCACCCAGGCTTAACGTCGGATCCGGTCGCCGTTCCCTGCGGCGAAGTTCAACGAGGGCCTTGGCGGCATCCGCCCGGCGAGTTGCGGCGAGGACTTCCGGGAGCGCCTCGATCAGGGACTGAACGTCGGTGCCATCGAGCAGGTCCGGCAGAGAGGAAGAGAGCGAAGGCCACTGTGACGGAGGGAGGTCCGGAACGAAAACACGGACCGCCTGTTTTGCTCCTGCAAGCGAAGCCGCCGCGGTCGCTCTATTGATTCGCGCTTCCACGGATGCAAGACGCGCCAGATCAAGTTCTACCTGGCTCACGTCGCCCGTCTCGAACCTGCGCTGCGCGAGCTCCGCGAAGTCGTACATTAACCTCTGGCGCCGCGCGGCCAGGCTGTCGCGTTCGACGCCGGCCCGATGGGCGGCCAGGCCGTTCAGCAGGTCAATGGCAACGCCGCGGCGTACAAGGGTGACCGCCGCCTCGGCGAGACGCCGCTCCGATTCCGCGAGCGCGCTGCGGGCCCTGCCCTTACCGCCCCAGTCGATCGTATACCCGATGCCGACCCAGTAGCGGGTTTCGTGCGTTCTTTCGTAGTCTGCATTGATTTCCGGGTTGTAAAGCGGTCGGGATGCGGCGTCTCGATCGCTCCGTCTCGCCTCCAGCGCGGCCCGAGCCGCCTTGACGCGTGGATTTGCGTCGACCACCGCTTGCACGAACCGTTGGAGCGCAGGGTCGGCCGGGGCAACGCCCGCAACGCCTTTCCCGTCAGCCAATGCGACAAAGGGCGTGGACACGCCCAGGGACAGGATGAACCCCCACGATGACTTTCGCATAGCGCCGGTTTCCAAGTTCAGTTCGCCGCCGCACGCCCAACCCGGTTCGTCGCTCGTGTTCCTGAACGTGTCGCAGACGATTCAGTCGCGCTTGCGGTTTGGCCAAAACGACACCGGGACGATTGAAATCGTCCCGACGCCGACATTACGATATGTGTGCGGTCGCAACTCACGCGGCCGCTGAGCCAGTGTTGATCCTGCTTATAGGCCGTCCCTGTGTTTCTAGAGTGCGAAACCGAGGCTGACGCCGCCCCAGACCCGGGTCGGCTCGCCTCCGTCTTCAACGATGTCTTCGATCCTGCGAATGACACCGATGGTGGGCGACAACGAGAAGTAGCTATGGCTGACACCCACCGAAACGGAAGCACCGACATGGTTGAATTCGAATTTGTCGGTCGTGTCGCTGTATGCAATGTCTGCGGCGAACCCGAGCGTAACATTGCCCTCCGGAGTCAGTCCGATTTCATGACCGATATTGGCGTTGATATACCAGTAATCGAACTGGCCCAGGTCGCGATAGAGCGTAACCGACGGGGAGGCCGGTGCATCCAGGCTCAGGCCTGCGAAAAACTCGGTGGTGAGTCTCTCGCCCTTCTCCAGGCTTGGAAACGTGTATTGAATCATCCCGAAGGACAGCCCCACGTTTTCATACTGTTCTCCCAGATTGCGGTCGTATGTAACCGTGAAGTCGAGTTCATCGCCCGCATCCTGAATGCTTCTTTGCTTTAATGACGCGGAACCCCAGACATTGAACGAAAAACCGGATTCCCCGATACCGACGGTGAGCGAAGGCTGCGCGGTGGGCTTGTTCGTGAAGCCGACGCCGCGAAAGACATAATGGGAGACGAGATCCACGCCCCCCTCAACGGAAACATTCCCGATCTGGGCGAATGCCGGACTGGCAAGCAGACAAAGCGTAATGACGAGAACGAGCGCGCGAGTTGGCATGTTCTTCATTCCTCCATTCGATATTAGGTGGTTTCCTTGACGGATCACACCGGAAGTTGACATTTCTTTCGAAATGGATGCCGGGGAAAATCCCTGGGGGAGGTCAACGGGTTGGGCCTGCAATATCCACGACACCGATCAGCTACGTGGAGTGGATTCAATATGTACGGTTCTGTCAAAGAACAAAACGTCTAATCTTAGGGTCGCGCCGATTCAATGTCAAGTTGAATTTTCGCAAGCCAGGGTTTGCTGACGGGCAGGCCGCAGGCACAGCAGATTCCGCTTCGCTGCCGGCGTTTGTAGCCGGTACGCAGAGAGCCGCACTCGAACCCGGATCCATGAAGCCGTCGCGGTAAAGGGCTCGATACCAAATCTGCGCTTTAGCCCGCGTTCACACGAGGCCTACCTTACGAACAGCATGTCGCGGTACGTCGGCAACGGCCACAGATCGTCCGGAATCACTTTCTCCAACCGGTCCGCCACTTCGCGCACCGCGTTCATCGCCGGGATCACATTGTCTCGCATGTGGACCACCTTGGACGACATCTCGTCTCCGCCGAGTTCTTCGTTCTGCGTGTCTAGCCGGTCCAGCGCATTACTCAATTCATCGATCAGGCCGGAAACCCGCACGATGTTGCTTTCGAGACCCTTTGTGGAGCCGCCCGCCTCCTTCGTCCCGTTCCACGCCGACGTGAGATGCTCGAGGTAGGCGACCGCGGCGGGCAGTATCATGCAGCGGGCCATGTGCGCGACTGTTTCGCCTTCAATATTGATCTTGATGAAGTACTGCTCGGTGAGTACCTCCAGCCTGGCCCCCAGTTCGCGTGGGGTCAAGACGCCGTACCTGTCGAAGAGCCCCTGGTTTTTGGGTGAGGCGAGCGCTGCCAGGGCATCGACCGCCGATCCCGAGTTGAACAGCCCGCGGCGCGCGGCCTCCTCGACCCACTCGGTCGCGTAATTGTCGCCGTTGAAAATGATCCGCTTGAAGGACGGGATCTCGTTTGCCAACAGCGTCCAGAGCGCATCCTCGATCGAGGTGCCGGCGTCGACAATCGGCTCCAGCAGCTCCGTCCAATTGTCGATCGCCTCCGCCACGATCGTATTGAGGACGGTTGCCGGCAGCGAAATATTCGCGGACGAGCCGACTGCGCGGAACTCGAACTTGTTCCCGGTGAAAGCAAATGGAGACGTGCGGTTGCGGTCTCCGGAGTGGCGCGCAAGGTCAGGGAGGACATTGACCCCCAAGCCGAGGAGCCCATCGTGTTCCCGCTTCTCCGCCTTTCCGGATTTCTCGAGCTGGTTGAAGATGTCTTCGAGCTGGCTGCCCAGGAACACCGAGATGATGGACGGCGGGGCTTCATTGGCGCCCAGGCGGTGATCGTTCCCGGCGCTGGAGACGCTGGCCAGGAGCAGGTCCTGATGTTGCTCGACCGCGCTCATCACGGCGGTACAGAAAAACAGAAACATCAGGTTGTCGTGTGGCGTGTCACCAGGATCCATCAGGTTACGGTCCGGAGTACCGAAGGACCAGTTCAGGTGCTTGCCGCTGCCGTTGATCCCTGCGAAGGGCTTCTCATGCAAGAGGCAGATGAATCCGTAACTGCGCGCGCTTCGCTCGAGGATCCTCATCATCAGTTGCTGATGGTCCGACGCCACGTTCGCATTCTCGTAGACCGGCGCCATCTCGTATTGCCCCGGCGCCACCTCGTTATGGCGAGTCTTCATCGGCACGCCCAGCCGGTACAGTTCCATCTCGATGGACTGGATGCACGCCAGCACTCGCTCGTGGATCTGTCCGAAATAGTGGTCGTCGAGTTCCTGCCCCCTCGGAGGCTTTGCCCCGAAGAGCGTCCGGCCCGAGGTCATGAGGTCGGGTCTACGGTAGTAGAACTCGCGGTCGACGAGAAAGAACTCCTGCTCGGGACCGAGGCTGGCCGTTACCATCCCGGCGTCGATACCGAAGAGCTTGAGCGCTCGTCGCGTGACACGGTCGAGTGCGTCCATCGAACGGAGCAGTGGGATCTTGGCATCGAGACTCTCTCCCGTCCAGCTCGAAAAGGCGGTGGGAATGCAAAGGTAAGTTGCCGACTCGCCGCCCATGATGAAAGCGGGAGACGTAGGATCCCAGGCCGTGTAGCCGCGCGCCTCGAAGGTGGCCCGTAAGCCACCCGAGGGGAACGACGACGCGTCCGGTTCGCCCTGTACCAGTTCCTCGCCGCCGAATTCGGTGATTGCTCGGGCATCCGCGCCAACTTTCAGGAAGGAGTCGTGCTTTTCGGCCGTGTGCCCCGTGAGCGGCTGGAACCAGTGCGTGTAGTGCGTCGCGCCCATCGAGAGCGCCCAGTCCTTCATCGCCGCGGCCACGGTGTCTGCGATATCGGAATCGAGTTGCTTCCCGTGGTGAATCGTCCGAACAAGCTGATTGAATACGTTTTCCGGAAGCCTCGACTGCATTTCGCTCAGCCCAAAGGTGTCTTTGCCGAAGATGTCAGGCAGGAGATCCCTGTCGCCCGAACGGGATTCCGGCTTACTGTTCCAGGTTTTGGCGGCGCTGACGGAATCGAAACGTCTCTGGATCCTCATTGTGAAGGCCATCCTTATGAATTGGTGTGGGTGCGTGCATGGGTTTTCCCGCCCGGTCAGCGAGGCGAGTGAATCGTGCTCTCCGGAAACTGAAACAACTGGGGCCCGGTTTAGACACAAGAAAGAAACTTATCACTATGTGCGATTCCAGTCAATGATCAACGTGACCGCCATTTGGCCTGCGCGTCTTCGACACGGATCAGCCAGCCCAGGCATGCTGTCCGACCGAATCGCACCGTGTCGTGTCAGTTACCCTGTCAACAACCGCGAACGTCCGTTGCAATTCCATTCCACCGTTACCGAATCATGCATTCGCCTACGCGAACCAGTACGAAAAGAGTTCCGCCCGCCTGAGGTAGAACTTCAGCCTGATTTCCCTATCCTTCAGCGGATCCAGGTCCGTCCGCTCAATCCACGTCAGCCGGTGGGAGACCGCGTCTCCGTCCAGCGTGGCGCACCGGACCGCGGCGTATTCCGGCGTGTGGAATCCGTCCTCTTCGATTACGGAAGCCGCGAGCTCGCCGCCTCTTGCATCCGCATTGACATGGAGTCGGCCTCCCGGACAGATCACAGGCTCTGTCAACACCCACCCCGCCTGTTCCCCTGCAGCCAGACTCACGAACCCGTCCCGGCGAAGTCGCGCAAGCCCCGGAAGTTTCGTGTAGGACAACCCGTGTCCATGCACGGCCATTCCATAGTAAAACCAGAGTTCATCGTCCGCAACCACCGGCGAGTTGGTTGGCCAGATCACTCCTGAGTCCAATCCCCCTGGAGTATTGTCCAGAAACGGCACGCGACCCTCCGACCGGTTCCAATGAATCCCGTCCCGGCTCGTTACCAGTTCGATGTAGCACCGGCCCAGCATCGCGGAATGTGCCGGCCAGTGCGGCAGCCGATAGGGAAACCGTTTGGGGCGCTCCTCGGCAAACCCTTCGTGCACGCACAGCAACCCCACGTACATTCCTTCGTAAAAGAAGACGCCGATCGTCTGGAATTCCGTCCCCTCCGGATCGTCGCCGTCCGGCGCGAGTACCGTTTCGAGTTCGGTCCACCCGGTCAGATCCTCACTCTCGCTTCTGGCGATCAGACGAATCGAGAGGCCCTCGGGATCGATCGCTTCGTCGGGTCGGGCGACCTGCGGGCGAAAATAGGCCACGTAGCGTCCGATATTCCCGTCCCACCCCGCCAGACAGTTCAGCCCGTCGGAATGCCCGATACGACTGGGTACGCGCACTTTTTGTACGTTGGTCCATGACACGCCGTCGGGCGAAAAGCTGATGTTGTGGGGGTAATACAGCATCTTGTACCTGCGTGCATCGTCTGAATCGGTATCGTCGAAAACGACGCTCGGCAAACTCCCCGGCGGCTCGAACAAGACGTTATTTTCCGTGCTGCCGTTGATCTCAACCCGATTCAACGCCGGAAGCCGCCAGTGAACGCCGTTATGGGACTCCGCGTAGGCCACCACCGGCGTCCCGCCCCCGTATCCGAAGTCCCTGATTCCCGGGGGCTTCGTCTGGTAGTACATTTGAAACAACCCGGAAGAGCCTCGAACCACCGACGTGGGCGTCAGGTCAGGATTGAGTTTCGGAACGCCGCCCTCCGGCGGTACCCGGTCCTCCTCGTACCGCACCCCCTCCCGCGCGTCGTGGTATTGATTGCCGACCAACAGCGGATTCCCCACGTATTTGACCGGAGAGTGATATCGCCGCGAAACTCGAAAGGCCTCCGCGACTCCCTCGTCATCCAGGAACAATTGGCGGTTGCCTTTCAACTGCATGGGAGAACGCATCGCGAATCCTCTGGATCTGGAAATCATGACAAGAATTCAGCAATTGCCTTCGGGTTAGAGGGAAACGGAAAACCGAAAATACAGCGGAGGGGTATTGTGCGGCATCACAGGTCACGGTCGATGCAGATCCAGGTTCAATTCGAGAAGGGAGCCCTCATCGTCTCCCATGAAGCCTGCGATTCGACATCTATTCCACAACAAAACGTCCTTGATCCAACCTGTCCCCGCGTTTTTTCCACCGAGCCATATGACCTTTGGAGGATGGCCGAGGGCGAAACTGAGTTGTCGGAAATCGTCATCCCTTGACACAATTGCGAAGCCATGTCCCGCTGCGTAGTTCCAAATGACAATATCAGGTTGGCCTTGAAGCCCGACTCGATTGACGCTGGTCGAGCCAGGAAAGGTCTCTTCAACACGCGTCGCCAGCCGATAGCTAAGCATCTCGTCGAACAACAGCTTCACGCTGCAGAACCGGATTCAGGCCGAAGCCTATGCGCCTCGGAAAAATCACGCGCAGCGCGGAGGTGCTGCCTTGTGAGAACCGGGAAATCTTCCAGAAGCTCCGCGTCAGACATTCCCGCAGACATATAATCCAACACGTCATACACAGTTATTCGAGTACCCTCAAAGCAGGGTTTTCCCCCACGAACACCCGGCCGTGTCTGGATGTATTCTTCATAGCTCATTCTGCGATACGTCGCGCCATCTTCCTTTACACGGTTCGGTTCCCTGGCCAGTGTAGTCTCTACGTAGTCTTCAATGCTCATTTTTCGATATCTGGCGGCGTCGCGCATGATTCGGTACCGCGCGGCCTCCTCGTCCGGACAGTTGCATTCGCATTCCCGTTCGACCTCCCCGTGTCCGTAAGTGCGGATCCTCCTGGTGAAACCCGCGGTTTTCGCAAGCGCAATCCATTTTATCTCGTTTGTGGCCACAATGTGGTCATCATCAGTAGAGTAAAGAAACAAGTCGATATCTCCGCTGTCGTTCTTCCTCGGCAGAAGCCCCTCCGTCATCAGACGAATCAGGTACTGCGTATATATATGCGAATAGCACTCTATCCTGGGAATTGCAGCGACCAGATCATCTACTTTCTTCCGGGCAATCCTTCCGAGAGCCCTGGTGTCTGCTTTGAAAAACGCTCGCATCTGGCAGCCGGCTATAACCTGTGCGAACCATTCTCTCGACCTCATTCCCGTTAGAAAGCGCTTTTTTTCGGCGCCTCGGAGTTTTGGCATGGACGAAGATCGTCTGTCCGAATCGGTGGCATACCATTTGCGATACCCGGGAATGTTCTCCACCATCAGGTGAATCAGCGAATCAACCCATTCTTGCTCGCCCTTATCGCGCCAAGTCGCCGCGAACGGTACATTCAAGGTCCTTCGGACTAAACTCTCGTAGTCAGGTACGCCCTTCCTGACTTCGTCAAGGCTTTGACCCTCCGCCAGGGCGAAAACGGCGTCTGCATAGGACGGAGCGGGTTCTGCCAGCTTGTATCCAAAAGTGGTTGTGAGGTACGATTCCGGATCTGGAAGTTCGTCGATACCATTCAGGAGAATGGCGCCGGCCGCGGTTTTTCGGTCGTCAAACGACCGATCGTCAAGTTTAGATACCAGCTCAATGACCGAGATTGGAGTGTAACAGAGACGGTCTCCCGGTTGCCGAATGTCTTTAATGTCGACGCGATTCAAGCCGATGTCGTAAAGAACATGCGTATCGAGAATAACTGTCTTCGTCATGTCATGCTCCGTGGCGTCTGACGGCGTGCGTCCGACTGTTCAGGCTTCGTGCAGAGACAATCCCGAGGCTTTAACATGCTGCGCGACCGAATCGTATAGTGTCTCTTCGGTAACTGGGTCAACAACCGCGAATCCGCCCAGCTGATTCAAGTCGTCCGACGACCTGCCGGTCAGCAACGTGATGACATGTTCCATAATCGGGCCGTGGATTTGCTCAAAATGGTGCTTCGTGTCAAAGGCGACGAAAATACTCGAAACCGTGCCGGGTGAATCGACCTTCGGCATTACCATCCGCCTGCTGGATGGCTGAAGCCTGAATACGTAGCCGTCTCTTTGTTTTCCAACCAGGACTGTAAGCTTTTTCATCGTATCCTCCAACCTTCCACGACAGCCGCCGAACGACTCTTGTTCCCGGCCGAATCCAAAACAACGACGCGGAGTGTACAGACGTTCCCGTCGATTAAGTGTGATTCCCGGAACCCCTGGGAACCGGGGATTCCTTCATCACGCAGGTCTCTGCTGGTAGCGGAGCATTAATGACCACGAGATTGCGGTGGTTTTTTTCTCCAGCTTTCACGCGGTCCAACAACCGGTCGAGATCGCCTCCGCATTCCTTCAGGAGCTTCCGCCGGGTCCGATGAACTTCCTCAACTATTGGATCATAATTCATGGTACCGCTCCGACTATCTGAAGGCCTTTGACGTTTTTCAGGGCACCCTCAATTACGCCGAGAAACGAAGTTTTATACCGCAGGCGGCAGAGACTTTCGCCAGCGTATCAAGACGCGGATTTCGTCGACCGGACAGAGCTCGGGAAAGGGCCACGCGATCCAGCTTGGCCTGACGAGCAAGCGCAGACACGCCACCCCGCGCCTCTGCAACGTTCCGAAACGCCTTCATGAGCAGGCGCGGATCGTCGCCCATTTCCTCTATCGCCGCGTTCAGATAGGCGGCGGCGTCCTCAGGCGTCTTGAGATAATCTCTGGCCTTATGTTCTCTCGCTGGCATCTCGTTTCTCCCGTTTGCAGGCTTTCCAGCGACTCCCGGCGTTCGCGACGTCGCGAACTCAGTTCTTACATGAAATTGTAGCCAATTGACTACGCAGTGTCAAGTGTTTTTAAATTGATCGAAAAATTAAAACGCGGTGGGCTCCCGCTCAGAGTCGGTCTGTCCACCGCGTCGTGCATCCACGTATAGGGTCATGTTAATGTGCGACGTTTCTCTTTCTTTCATTCAGCCGGGATCTCCACCAGATCCTTCTCGACATCAGGATAAAGTGTATCGAGCTCTTTCTATATCTCAATGGTTTTCCCAAGAGCCGTGACCATCCGGCAGTACCGCGAGGATACTGAGGACCGTTTTGATAAGTGGCTCCTTTGTATACAAATGTCGCTGGGGATTAATACACTTAATGCAAATCGATATTTTGAAGATCGCACAAATCTCCCCGCGGCAAACATTCGCTTGCATCCAGAGCGAGGGGTCCGCACATATTCGGAAATTCAATCTAACGAGCGCGTTAGCATCGATGCGATATCTTTGGGAAGTTTCACGCCACTCTTGCGCTCGAAGTCCGCAACGCTCTCAAAATCATTAAGAAATAGCGCGATGACATCCGCTCCCATTTCTCTTACAGCAATCAGGTCTGATCGCGCCTTTTCCCAATCTTTCATGCTTAACCAGGCGACAGCACGATTGACAAAGGCTATAGAATACTGAGGGTTTAGTTGTATGGCCATGTTATAGTCGTAGATCGCTCCTGTGTGGTCACCCTTTTTGTAGCGAGCAAAACCACAGTTGTTATAGGTAATTGCGTGATGCGGGTTGAATTCCAGCGCTTTGGTGTAATGACATATGGCTTGATCATGATTACCGCTGTTGAAGCAATCCAGACCCAAATAGAACTCCGTGTATGCCTGTTGATGAAGTTCTTGATATTTGATGAACCCATGAATGTCATTGTAAACGGACTCGGTGGATATACCATGGGACTTCCTTAGGAAGTTTAGTATGGTCAGTTTAAGGTCTTTGGGGACAGGCAATACGACATCCGGTTCAACAAAACCCTTGGGAGGTCGAACGAAAACACTCTTCTGCGCGATGACCCTGTTGACCGGTTTCCGAGGATACACAACGTGACCTTTTGTCTTTTCGACTTTGTAGAAGATCATCCTCCCATCTTCGTTGTAGAAGCCGTCGCATGCAAAAAAGAGAGCTATGTTGTAATCGGACGTAAAGTCTATAAGGTTCGTTTTTCCGCCATAATGTTGAAGTTCAGGAAGAATTTCAACATCCGGTAGGCGTATAAATTGTCTCGAATTTTTGAGGATGGAATCTTGGACCATCTCGACGTCAATTCTCCCGGCATCGAATTCCTTCTCAAATGCACGGTAGAGGCTCGAAGAGACCCTATTGTAAAGTTTAGGCTCACCCCTAAAGAGAAACTCCGCGCTCACTGATTTTTCTGCTATCTCATGGATTAAATCCAAGACCCTTCCCGGCTCCTTGTCCTGTGAATTAGTCTGGTTGGAATCGCTCATGATTTCGTCTCCCCGATGGAGATTACACAGCGCGATAGCCTGCAAAGTGGACGTTCTTGTTCGCCAACCTCGTTTCAAATGGCGGCAAGATCCGCCTTAATTTCGGCGTATCTATTAACGGAAAACAACTGTTACCTGTCACGAAAATATAACCGGTCTCCATTGGTATCAACAAACTAAAGTCGCCTCAGCCGAGGGAAAAAACCTTCTCACCCCTTTCCGTTACATTTACCGATATGCTGGAATTTGATTTCAAATAATCCCCAGAAATGAGATGACGGGTTAACCCCGAATACGCACGCAGAAAAGGCGCGAAGGGCGTTTCCGGACGTGGTTACGATTCGTGAACCGTGCTGCCGGGTAGGTGGCAAGACACAGTCGTGATCTTGAATTAGGGTTCAGCAAAGAGGTTGGCTAAGAGGTAGGATTCGATGGTGCGTTGCGTTCGAGGTAATCGAGCGGGGTCGATCAGTGGCGGATAGACAATTGAAGGGACTTGTACGACCTTTTGGTGAAGTCGGGCGGATTTTATCTAGATGCTTGCAGGCGGTATGGCCTTGAATTCCCCCACCGCATCAGCCGTCGACGACCCCTTCGACAGGCTTGCTTCGACAAGCTCAGCACAAGCAGGGCAAATCTCAAGGGAACGGCTCGGCCTCTGCGACTCCCCCTCAAGGGGGGAGTGATTGGGCCGTTAAACGGACGCGCACGTTGACTTCCATCTATTTGGCTGCGGCTAAGCAAAGCGATGCCGCGCTAGGAGGTGAGGTCAACTCGAGCAAGTCAGTGGCGGGCGGTGGGTGCGGGTTGGCGAGCGAATCGGTGATAGGAACAGACGGAGAACAAGGGGAAATGGTACGCGCCTCTAGGGGGACGAAACGTCGTCTTCGTCATCTGAATACAATTGAGACTGACAATTGGAGTACTTTATTTCGTCCCGATAAATTCCTCGACAGTTAGCCCGATGTCTCTTGCGATTCGACGAAGCAATATGGGCGAAATATCTCTTCCCTTGTGAAACGGTACAGTTGTGGCTCTTCCGTCCTCATGGCGAAACTGCTTGTGCGATCCTCGTTGGCGCACTTCGCGAAATAGTAGCGATTCAAGTATTCGAGTCACTTCCCGAGGCTTAAGTACCGGTATTTTAGACATTTGAGGTTACAATCTGCTGTGTTCCCACAAACTCCGATTCGAGAATCGGTTCTCCGTCCTCAAGAAGCATCTCGATCACTTCCTTCAGGTTTGTGTTCAACTCATCCAATGTCTCGCCCTGAGAGTGGGCACCAGTAAAGCCGGGCACGTAACCGACATACAACTTGGTATCCCTGCAATGCTCAACGACAGCCGTAAAACGCATTTTTCGCCTCGTCTTGTGATGGGTCCCTTTCGAGTCTTCCGGTGAGCCTGCTGCGCAAAATCACCGGAGCGCGTTTTTTTCGCGCGGCCTGGTTACAGTAAGGCCTTGAAATCCCCCCACCGCATCAGCCGTCGCCGGACCCTTCGACGGGCTCAGGGCAGCGCCTTCGACAACACTTCGAAAAGCTTGCTTCGACAGGCTCAGCACGGGCAATGCAGGCAGGCTCAGGGGACGGCTCGGCTTCTGCGACTCCCCCTCAAGGGGGGAGTGATTGGACCGTCAAACGTACTCGCGCATTTACTTCTATCTACTTGGCTGGAGTTGATCTGCGTGATGCTGCGAGGACGTCTTTTCCTACCCCCCCGCCGCCATCCCGAAGACCGCGGCGAAGAGGATGAAGTCCGCGAAGCTGATCTGTTCATCGCCGTTCAGGTCCAGGTTCTCGTCGAAATTCGGATCGCCCGAACCGGCGCCGAAACTGCTGGCGAAAATCACGAAGTCGCCGAACCCGACGATTCCGTCGCGGTCGAAGTCGGCGCGTCTCGGATCGGTCACGGGAGCGTCTTCGTAGACCGGCCGTCCCCGGACGGCGATACCCCGGGGCCCGTCTTCCAGCGTGAGCGTCTTGCGGATGAATCCCGATGCCGCATCGATAAACAGCAGTTCGTTCGAGTCCTGGTTGGCCGCGTAGACCGTGTTGCCGTCGGCGGACACGGCGACGTCGCGCGTTTCGCGTCCGCGTGCCGCCCACTTGAGAACAACGCGATTGAGTTCGGTGTTGATAACGAGCACCCTGGCGTTGGTCCGGTCCGTGGCATAGAGTCGTTTGCCGTCAGGCGAGAGGGCAAGCCGGAAGATGCTCGCCGACGGCTGGTCGATCTCACCGATGACCTCGTTCGTTTCGGTGTCGATGACCGTGACGCCGGCACCGTCACCGCTGCGTCCGAACCTGGAAACGTAGAGGCGGTCTCCGGACGGAGAAAGCAGCAGGGAGCGCGGCGAGACCGGCACGTCGATGCGGTGAGTCACCTGCCCGGCTTCTATATCCACCACCATCACCTGATTCCCGTCGATGTCCGCCGCGTACAGCCACTCTTCATCGGGGCCCACCGCGATGCCGAATGGACCCCGTGACTGTTCCCCGCCACCCGAAACGGGCGTGGAAATGCGCCGCCGCTCCCGGAGGCTGCCCACGTTCACCACCGATACGGACTGTTCCGCGGCATTGCTCACGTACACACGCGATCCGTTTCGGGGCATCGCCAGGTCCAGCGGTTCACGCCCCACCCGAATCACGTTGACTTCATGCGTTGCCGTATCGATCGCCATCAGCTTGTTTTCCGAGCCATCCGCGTCCGCGCCGTTGTTGGCCACGTACACGTACCGCTCGTCGGGTGTCAACAACGCGCTCAAGGGGTCGCCGCCCAGCGGTATCCGGGCCACTTCACGGTCCAGACCCGTATCGAACACGGCCAGTTGCCGCGAACGGCGCAGCGCCACGTACACGACCGGTTCGCCGGAAAGCGCAAGCACTTCAAACCGGAGTGGGGGCAGTTCCTCGGCGGGATAGACTGTCTCATTGCCCTGACTGTCCTGAGCCCGGAAGCGGTACGTAAACACGGTTCCGCGTTTTCGACCGGGAAACTCGGCGGAATAAAACCGTCCATGTTCCGGCTGCAACACCAGTGTCCGGACCGGTCCGCCGTCGATCCGGTAGTCGGCCTCGACCTGAACAATCGGGTCCTCATCCAGGATGCGAATGTGAAGTCGATACGGCCCCGCCGGGCTCGGCGTGTTGTTCGGCAGAACGGTCGGTTGAATATCCGGAAAGCCCGGAAGGGCCGTACCCAGCGTAAAGTCCACCTCCGCCACGCTCCTGCCCGGGGCAACACGAACTACGTCGGCAACGTCCCGAATCGCCCGGTTGTCGTAATACTCCTCCGGGAAGCCGGATTCGAACTCGCTGTAAATCCCGCTGAAATTTCGCGTGGTAACCGATCCGCCCACGGGTTCGATGCCCACGTGATATTCACCTGGCGGCAGGCCCTTGATTTCATATGCCCCGTCTCCGCCGATCCCCCGGTTTTCACCGGTTGTCCCGGACAGGACACCCGCGGCGAACTCGCCCGTCTCCACGCGATATGCCACCACGTGCACGCCAAATGCCCCGGAACCGTCACGGTGCGACACCCTTCCGGAGATTGCGCCGGTGGATGTTATTGCCTCCGTCGAAGGATACAGCGCCGCAACCCCCGCACGGTCGTCGGTCGTAAGCGTTCGTTCCTCTCCAAAGTAAAAGGGATACATCGACGGGCGAACGGTCCGATCACCCGCCAGCGGCGAATGGGCAAGGCCCAGCAGGTGGCCGATTTCGTGGACCAGCACATCCTGCATATCCACAAGTCCGCCCTCTTGATCGGGATTTCCCGCCGAATAGGAATAGTCTCGACCGTTGAAGACGATGTCCACGTCGGTTATGTGACCCTGGACGTCCCAATTCATCCGCGCGAATGCAATCACACCCCCGCCGCCGCGTTCCGGGAAATTACTGGCGCTCCGGTCATAGGCAATTACGTTTTTTCCGTCGGTGGTTGACACTTCCAGATTGCCGACGCCACGGTTTCTGAACGAGGCGAATGAAATGGGAATTTCCTCCCAGGCTGCGAAGCTGTCGTTTACCAGGCGTCTTACATGTCTGTCCAGGAAAGGAAACTGATCGATCTTGAGCCAGAATTCGATCGCGCGCGCCTTTCCTGCCGACCATCGCACCGTGACAATCTGACCCTGACTGTTACGGTGCATCTGAAATACGTAGGAAAACGCAGGAACCGCCAGAAAGGAGCCGACCGTCAAGGACGCAAAAAGCCAGACGAACAATCGACGCGTTTCGTTTCCGATATGATGTCTCACGACTCAGTCCTGTTGAATCAGCACGGGTTCGGGCGTCTCCTGGTCCACGTACCACACCTCGTGTCGACCGTCTCCGTCCAGGTCCGCCCGCGCTTCCGCAACGAACGTCGATCCCTCCACCGTGACCCGGTACCGGAACGTGCCGGACACCTCGTCAAGCTTGAGGATCTCACCGTTTTTTTCACGGTCTACAGGTAGATAAGTTCCATATTCCTTCAGGTGGGCACGCTCCAGCGCGTAGATCAATTCGAGGTGCATTCGGGCGCGCGCACGTTCGCTCTCATCCGGGGTCCGCGCGGTAAGCCGGACAATCATCAAGGCGCAGAACAGGGCCAGCAACAGGACCGGCGCCAGATGCTTCCTGACGGAAAGACTGCGTTGAGATTCATTGGGCACCGCTACTTCTCCCGTTCGATCCCTGAAGACGTCCAAACGTACAGGTTCAGCCGCTCCTCAGCACTCGTCTCCCATCGGGAGACGACACTTATGGTATCATCAAGTGCGGACAAGGGTTCGGCGGCAACGAACGGTCTGACCACGCCCGGCGTCCATGTGCGGGTGCCGTCGACGTCACCGAAGGCGAGCACCCGATAGGATCCGGGCGGCAACGCTTCGAAAAAATACGATGAGTCTCCGGGTGTGACAGTGATCGCATGCGTCACTTCCGACGCCGAAGCCGGCCGCGCCTGCACGACGATGGGCGTATCAGACGGTACAACCGAACCGCTCAATGCGCCCTGATCCTCTGGCGACGCAACTGAAAACCGGAACAGGATCTCACCTTCGGCCGGGTTGCCTGAAACGTCCGAAAGCCGGTCGGACCGGGCTCGCAGAACGTAAGTCTTACCCGGCGCCCAGGCCCGGAGGGGCCGGAATGCAAGCCGGTTGGGCAGCGGCCACGAAATACGTCCCTCGGGGGCGTCCGTACTGTCCGAAACGGCCCAGAAGTCAGGCCTCGAATCGTCAGACATCGCCTCGTTGAAATCGACTCGCAGCGCGACGCCCTGCGATACGTGCAGTGCGCCAACATCGGGATTGACACGAACCGGAACCGGCGCTCGGCGGTCGGGCTGCCCCTCGCCGCGCACCGCTGCCGCCTCGCCAGGCGCAATCTGATTCCCGAAACGGTCTGAGATTCCACCCAACGCCACACTGTATTCCGTCCCGGCGGTCTGCGGACCGGTAACCAGCCACACCCGGCTGGAATCGGTCGCGTCCGTGTATACGGCCTGAACCGCGAGAAATCCAGCGCCGCCGGAAATGCGGGGCGGCGAGGACAGGATCACGGGTTCGTCGAACCGCAGTGACAGCCGCCGCCGGTCGGGCGTCCGCGCCGAAACGAAACGCGGCGGCACGCTGTCACGTACCGCCATCTTCAGCAGACCCAATTGCACACGCCCGTCGCCGGATCCGAGCGGGACGTCCCCCGGCGGTACCGCAATGGGCTCGCCCGGACGATAGTCCTGGTCGCGGTCTCCATCCTGGAACGCGAATACCCGGTACCGTCCGGCCCCCAGCCGTACAAAACGGTACGTCCCGTCGTCGCCGGGTTGTGTCACATAAGCGGGAGGGTCTGTCGCGGGATCGGGGTCGCCGGTCCCGGTCAGATCGTACGCCCAGACGTAGGCCTGTCCCCGCTTCCCGGTATTCAGTTCGACGCTTCCGTGGATTTCACCGCGACTCAGCCGGTCACCGGTGGAGAACGCGAAGCTGTAGGTCGCCTCCATACGGTTGGACGACTCGTCTGAACTGCCCGCGCCAACCGATACAACGTACGTACGATCCTCACGGAGGCCTTCACGTGGACGGATTTCAAGCTCCCGTCCTCGCCATCTGAAATCCGGATCGGTGGAAAGGCGCGGCGAAATGAAGACCGCGCGCGTGACCGATCGGCGGTTCATGGATTCGCTGAACCCGATCCGGATGCGTGTATCCGATCCAACACCTACTGAATCGGCCGCCGGCGTTGTGTGGACAACCCGCGGCGGGGTCGCATCCGGAGGACCGCCAGGCGGCGGTCTGGGGTTGGCGCACGCGCCTGCGAGAAGCGGAAGAAGGCTCATCAGAACACGAGCCGTCTTTTTCGGAATGGAAAACGGCACGTATACCCTGTATGGCCATCCACCGACTTCCGTGTCCGTTCTCACGTCGCTACGCTCTCGGATGCGCCTGCCGATAGGCCTTCTTTAACCGCTCCACACTCACGTGGGTATAGATCTGCGTTGTGGACAGGCTCGCGTGACCAAGCATCTCCTTTACCGCATTCAGATCGGCGCCCCTGTCCAGCAGATGTGTAGCGAAGGTATGTCTCAGCGTATGCGGCCCCAGGCGGCCCCTGCCCGTCGCCTGCTCGAGATGACCCACGACCCGGTCCTGAACCCCGCTTGCGCTCAACGCCCTGCCGGTACGGCTCAGGAAAAAACGACGACGGTCAACCTCGGGCGCATCCCCCGGCAACAGCTCCGGCCGCCGCGTGAGATACCTGCGAAGGGCCTCCCGGGCCGGCCTTCCAACGGGTACGAGCCGCTCCTTGCCGCCCTTCCCCGTTACCCGGACGGTCCCGCTGTCAAGGTCCAGGCCGTCCATATTGATTTCCGCAAGTTCGCGTAAACGGATTCCGGAACTGTAGAACAACTCCAGAATCGCCCTGTCCCGCAAACCCAGTGCCGTATCCGGCGACGGATTCTCCATCACGCGCCGCACTTCTCCGAGATCCAGATGTACGGGCAAGGTCTTTTCCTGCCTTGGCGGACGGACCTGAAGCGCAGGGTTCTTCCGCAAGCGGCCCAGCCGGCACAGAAAAGCGAAGAACGTCCGCAGCGAAGCCAGCTTCCGTGCGATTGAACGCCTGCCGAATCCGGCGCCGTTGAGATACCCCAGGAACGCCCGTATGTCCTCACGTGCGACGCTGCTCACGTCCGGGTCTTCCAGACCCGATCTGACCTGCAAGAATGAAAGGAACCGTGCCAGGTCCGTGCCGTAGGCCCGTGACGTGTGCGGCGAAAGACGACGCTCGTCGGCGAGATGGCGCAGAAATTCCGTGATTAAAACGCGCATTCGCATGACAACCTTATCAGCCCGTTGAGAAAGTCCATCCGGGCTGCGGCCGGCCCTTGCGGTCGAAATACTGCGTTGCGCTCCCTCGCCGAATCCCTGGATGGGACTCGGTCGCGCGCCTTGTCTTCAGCCACAATGGCTCGGCCTCGCCTGCAGAGCGACTTTATCAACGGACTGTTATTTCAAACTGTTCCTGCCGCGGGGTCGGCGGCCGCGGGCAATTCAACGGGGCCGCCGGCGGTTACCGGTTCGGAACCGGCATTTCGCAGGTGGCCCTGAATGCCGTCTTACACCCGTTCCTCCTGCGCGGCCGGCATCGTATGCCTGCACTTCAGGCAACGGAAGGACGTCCGGCCGTTTCGACCGGCATGCTCGGCCAGAAACGGTCCGTTGCACATCGGGCACGGCCGATTCAGGGGCCGATCCCAACTCGCGTACGTACACTCCGGAAAGTTGCCGCAACTGAAGAACGTCCTGCCCCGCCGGCTGCTTCGTTCCTTGAGCTGGCCGTCGCATTTTTCCTGCGGACACGGCACGCCCGTGGAAATCGACCGGGTATTCTTGCACCCGGGGTACCCCGAACATGCAAGGAATCGTCCATTGCGTCCTGTACGAATGGCCATGTCCGATCCGCATTTCTCGCAAACTTCATCCGTTGGTTCCGGCTCGGAAGCTTCGAGCGGGTGGGTATTCCGGCATTCCGGAAATCCGGAACAGGCAAGAAAACGGCCGTTTCGACCCCATTTGATCACGAAAACCCTTCCGCACTTCTCGCAGATTCTGTCCGTCTCCTCCTGCAGTGACGCCTTCAGTTCTCTTCGCTGCCCTTCCGCCTTTTCAAGGTCTCTGGCAAACGGCCCGTAGAAGTCCTCCACCACCTTCACCCATCCTGCCTCGCCGGCTTCGACCTGGTCCAGTTCATCTTCCATCCTCGCGGTGAAATCCACGTTGAACACATCGGGAAACGCCTTGACCAGAATTCCGTTGACCGTACGCCCCAGTTCCGTCGGCGTGAACCGTCCGCTCTTTCTTGCCGTGTAGTCCCTGTCCTGGAGCGTGCTGATAATCTGGGCATAGGTACTGGGTCGTCCGATTTCGCGTGATTCCAGCTCCTTGACCAGGGTGGCTTCGGAGAATCTGGGCGGCGGCTTTGTGAAATGCTGCTCGGGCAGCAGCGACATCATTGTCAGGAGATCTCCCTTCTTCAATCCATCGGGAAGCCGCGCCTCGGCCTGCTCGGCTTCGTCGTCCCTGCCCTCCGTGTAGAGCGCCGTAAAACCGGCAAACTTGAGCTCCGACCCGGTTGCCCGCAACTCATACTCGCCCGCCCGGATATCCACCGCGGTCCGGTTGAACACGGCCGACGCCATCTGACAGGCGATGAACCGATCCCAGATCAGGCGATAGAGCTTCGCCTGATCGTCCGTCAGCTGCGCCTCGACGACCTCAGGAGGACGCTGCAGATCCGTGGGGCGTATCGCCTCGTGCGCATCCTGCGCCCCCTTTCCTTTTCGGTACGTTCTTGCCCGGGCCGGCAGATACGCCTCCCCGAACCGCTGCCGGATATAGTCTCTCGCGGAGGTTACAGCGTCGCTCGCCAACCGGGTGGAGTCAGTCCTCATATATGTTATCAGACCGGTTGTTTCGGTCGCTTCTGCCGTTCCGCCCCGTACCTCAACGCCCTCGTAGAGCTGCTGGGCCACCTGCATCGTCTTCCGCGCAGTAAACCGCAGCCGCCTGGACGCCTCCTGCTGCAGCGTACTCGTTATGAATGGCGGGGCCGGATTGCGCCGTTGCCGCTGCCGTTTCACATCGGCGATGCGGTATCCCGGGTCTGAGGCCGCCGCACGCAGATCCAGAAGAATATGGTCCACCTCCACCCGGGTCTTCAACGCCAGCTTTTCACCCTTGTGCCGGACCAACCGCGCCCTGAACGGAACGGTGTCCTCCCGTTTCACCTTCGCGTCGACCGTCCAGTATTCTTCCGGAACGAACGCGTCGATCGCAGCTTCCCTTTCGCAGATCAATCGAAGCGCAACCGACTGGACCCGCCCGGCGCTCAGACCGCCGTGAACCGTTTTCCACAGGAGTGGACTGACCTTGTACCCCACGAGGCGATCCAGAACCCGGCGGGCCTGCTGAGCGTCCACCTTCCTCACATCGATCCTGGAAGGCTTGGCCACCGCCTCTCTGACAGCGCGTTCCGTAATCTCATTAAACGTTACCCTATGGGCATCTTTGACCCGCTTGAGCGCCTCGGCCACGTGCCACGCAATGGCTTCCCCCTCGCGGTCGGGGTCCGTCGCAAGAATCAGCCGCCCTGCCGAGCGGGAGGCCGCGCGAAGCTCCTTGACGAATTTGTTCCGATCGCGGATTGTGCGATACGTCGGCTTGAATCCGTTCGTGACATCAATGCCCAGTTCCTTCTTCGGCAGGTCACGGACATGCCCCATGCTGGCCAATACCTTGAAGTCTTTACCGAGTATCTTGTTGATCGTCCTCGCCTTGGCCGGCGACTCGACCACCACCAGCGCATCCGGCATATTGTCTCCCAAAAGAACGAGCCACGTCGAAATAAATCATCGAGTGACTCAGCCCGGTTACGATAGGTATTGAGACACGGAGAGACAGGACCGCATTCCTTGAAAAGCGATGCCCGACGATCTCCGTGCCTGCATCGTGTGAGGCATGCAACCCGTCCGATTCAAAAATACGAGCGCCCCGGAGAAAAGTCAAGAATAAACTAATAAATTATTGTAAAACATTTATTTATACCATACAACATCACTTGCTCGTTCCAGGCGTTTCTCAAGACGACGGCCGGATGCCGGATTGGATCCGCCTGCCCTGCCGTTCCGATTGCGCCAGGATGGCCTCCAACATCATCGAAACGAGCGCCAGGCCCAGCGCAAGTCTCCATAGCTCCCGGCCCCCGCGCGCTGCCCGGACGACGTCTGCCGGGGGGACTTCCGGTTCCACAAATCGCAGACGGGACCCCTCGAACACTCTTTTGAGCCGATCCGCTGACGCAGGCGCAGGGTCCCCCTCCGCGGCATCGACACGAACCGCGAACCGGTCTGCCAGACGGTCCAGCGCGTAAATCTCCCAGACGCCGGGAATATCCACCTCGCCGACCGGCCATACCGAGTGTGCCCCGCGCTGTTCGGGCCAGATCGTTCGAGCCTCGCCCTCCGGAGGTCTGAGCAGGGCCTCACGAGCCTGGACCTCAGACCGGCTCCGATACACCCTGTCGCCCACGAAGTAGTCCGACCGGCCTGGAGAACCCGCCGCCAGATAACGGATCATCCGATGAATGAACGGAACGAAGATTCCCGTCAGAGGCAGGTCGGTCCAGCTCAGATCGGAATTAAGGCCGGCGGCAAACAACGCGACGCGACCCGCGCCGAGGCGGGTCTCGGCCAGGGCGGGGTCGCCGCTGCGGAACAGGAGAACAGGCTGCGATGAGCCGCCCAGCCGAATCCGGCAGTACGCGTAGAACCGGGGCCTTCGCAGCACTTCGGCCGAACCTGAATCGCCGAAGACCGCATGGTCAGGCAGTGTTTTCCGCAGCCTGTGATAGGTGACGTTCTGTCCGGGAGAACCCTCCACGCCGACGAGCGACGCGGGAAACAGGACCGGCAGCAATGCGGAATTGTAATGCCGAAAATCCACCCGGTCCCCCAGGACGACCAGCAGGCCCATTCCGCTTTGCACCCGGTATTCAAGGACCTTCAGGGCGCCGGCGGACAACCGGGACACGTTGAACAACAGGGCCGCGTCCGTCCCGTGCAAGAGGTCCGCATTCAATTCATCAGGCCGGACCGATCGGACCGATACCGAATGCCCTGACCCTGCTTCCAGCGCCCGTGCGACGAAATAGGTCTCGTCATCGTTTTCGGCAATCAGAAGCACGCTCACGCGCTCGGGGATGTTCAGGACCGACGTGTAGACGTTGTCCGCCGCCATGTCGTCGTCACCGAGCTCGACACGCAAGGGAACCAGTCCTCCCCTTTCCGGAACGAACCGGAAGTGGAGACGCAGGGAGGTACCGGGCTCTGTGCGTATCACCTGCTGACCGATCCGGCTTCCGTCCAGATAAACCTGTACCGGCGACCTCAGCCGGACGGGACCACCGTAATCCTTTAAAGACACACTCAGCGTCGAAGCGCTGCCGGCGCCAAGGATCCCTTCGACGGGGGCCGCATGCCGGATGCCGGTATTGTCCGGCTCAGACGTTCGAACCGGTACGCAAAACACGGCAATGCCCGTTCCCGCAAAGAGCGTATCGGGAATCTCCGACCAGCCGTTCGCGGCAAAATCCGAGACGACGTAGATCTCCCTGTTCGGAATCTCCGATTGAGAGGCACGCGCCAGTGCAGCCATCAACGCGGGTTGAAAATCCGTTCCACGTTGCGTGTACCGCAAGACCTCGAGCCTTGCCGCGAGACGGTCGGGGCGCCCGGGTTCAATCTCCTCGACCCGGTCATCCACCTGGAACAGACGTACATCGTCCTGTGCGTTGAACAGCTTCAGAATCTCTTTCGCCCGGTTTCGCGCGCGGTCAAAAAGGGTTCCTTCGGGTACCCTGAAACTCATGCTCAGCGATCGGTCCAGCAGAAGCGACGCAGACGTTCGCACCGCGCCATCGCCCTCTACGCCCTTTATCCTGGGGCGCGCAAAGCCGAGTACCAGAAATACGATGATCAGTGTACGAAGAATCAACACCAGGACCTGCTTCAACCTGAACCGGCGCATTCGATCCTGTTGAAGCGTCTGAAGGAGAGCCACGTTGCTGAATGCCACCGTCACGGCCCGCCTGCGGTTAAGCAGATGAATCGCCAGCGGCAACAGTGCGGCCCACAAGCCGTGCAGTACTGCGGGTGATGAAAAGGATAGGCCGAACATGACGATCAGACCCGGAAACAGAACCTGCTATGAAACCGGGGATCCGGTTCACATACAAAAATAGCCTGCTTCTCAATTGATCGCAGGCTGAGGTTCCTCCCGAAAGGTTCCATCAGGAATGAAGCTTCTCTTCTTCTTCAATACAGGTGATCAGGGCTTCACTGTCTTCCGATTCAATGAGGTGTCGGCGAAACGCCTCGCCTTTGAGCAGGCGCGAGATACGCGCCAACGCCTTGATGTGCGGACCTGAAACGTCCATTGGTGACACCAGCAGGAAGAAGATGAAGGTCGGCTGGTCGTCCAGGGCGTCGAAGTCGACGCCCTCCCGCTTGATGCCCAGTACGCCGCCCAGTTCGCTCACGAACTCGGACTTGCCATGCGGTATGGCGATGCCATGACCGATTCCGGTGCTCATGATTTCCTCGCGAAGCAGCACCGCTTCGAGGACCTTTTGTCGATCGGTGACTTTATCGCTGTCTACGGCATCGACCAGTTCCTTGAGAATTTCCCGTTTGTTCCGGCCCGTCAACCCGGCGATTACCGACCTGCCTGAAAGAATCTCCATCAGGGTCATGAATGCGTCTCCCGCGAACACCCCGTAACCACCGTTAATATCCGACGCCTGTACAGCCAGGCCCGGCGAAGCGAAAAATAACCCATAGCTTGTTCGTAGTCAAGGGAAAAGGCACAAAAAACAGGGGGATACGCCAATGTCGGGACGGTTGACGAATGCCGTGGAAAACGGCGGCGCCCATGCGGGGTCGGACATGGCCGGGCACAAGCCCGGGTGCCGTCTATCCGGCCGGCCGTCCCCGGATGAGGAGTTCCCTCTCGTAACTGCGCAGCAGGTCCGATCGGGTGATAATCCCTTCCAGTTCCTCCCGGGAATCCGAACGAAATACCGGCAGCGTATTCGCATCCGTTTTTGAGAATTGAACGAGAGCGTCGGCCAGCGAACTCGTGGGCACCAGGGCGGGCGGCGGCTCTCCTATTACGTCTTCGGCGATAAGCAGCGCGTGCATATCGTACTCGAGCATCACTTCCCGAATGTCGTGAAACCAGATCATGCCCTTGAACCGGCCCGCGTCGTCCTTCAGTGGGAAGTCCTGCAGATTGCTGCGGCCGATCATGTCGACAATCTCGCGCAGAGGGGTGTGTTCCCTGATAAAGTCATAGTCCGTGCGCACGATCCCCGAGACCGGTAGTTTTTCCAATACCGACAGATCCCGTCCCTGATGTATATTCAAGCCCCGGCGCCGGAGCTTCAGCGAATAGATCGACTCACGCTCGATCACACGCGCCATGACCACAGCCAGAACGGTGGTGAACATCAACGGCAGAATCAGACGGTAGTTTCCGGTCATTTCAACGATAATCAGGGATGACGTCAATGGGGCGTGCGTCGTCGCGGCGACAAAGGCGCTCATGCCCACGACCGCGTATGCGCCCGGGGGGCTGATGACGCCGGGCAGCCAGGACTGGGCGAGGCGGCCGAAGGCGCCGCCGAGCGTAGCTCCCATGAAAAGCGATGGCGCGAAGAGTCGCCCGAAGCGCCGGAGCCCACCGTCAGCGAGGTGCTAAGCAGCTTCAATCCCAACAGGAGACCCAGCATGGGCAGAAGAATCTGTCCTTGAAGCGCGGCGCCGACAATCTCGTAGCCCACGCCCATTGCCGGCGGGCATCCCAGGCCGATCAGCCCCACCAGCGCGCCGCCGACGGCCGGCTTCAGCCACGCGGGTATCCCGAATGCCCGCCGGTTGAAGAGATCTTCGGTGGCATAGAGCAGCCTGATGAAGAAGGCGCCGACGACACCCGCGAAAATGGCCAGAATCACGTACCAACCGAGCTCGTGGAGGTTTACGAACTGATAATCCGGCACCTCGAATACCTGGCGCTCTCCTATATAGGCCTTTGCAACGACTGCCGCAATCACCGAAGCAATGACCACGGGCGTAAAGGCCGCAATCGTAAAATCCGCCAGGATGATTTCCAGTGAAAACAGCACGCCCGCGATCGGCGCGTTGAAAATGGCCGAAATCCCGGCCGAAGCCCCGCAGGCAATCAGTGTCTTCAGGTTCGCTTCGGAGAATCTGAACAGCCGGCCGACTGTGGAGCCCCATGCGGCCCCGATCTGGATGATCGGCCCCTCGCTCCCGGCCGACCCCCCGGATCCGATTGTGAATGCGGAAGCAAACGCCTTTGCAACCATCACCCGCGCACGAATCACACCCCGCCTGGTGATAATCGCGTTCATGACTTCCGCAACGCCGGGGCCCCGCGCCTCCACCGCATAGAAGTAAGCGATCAGGCCGGCGGCCAGGCCGCCCATGGCAGGAATGAGGGGAAACAGAAAGGACCTGCCCAGCAGTTCCGGCGCATCGACGAGCAGCAGCCTGTGCGCCGCGTCGAGCAACCACTGAAACAGCACCGATCCCGCCCCGCAGCCGACGCCGACAACAATGGCCAGACTGATCAGGATGGTCTGTTCGCTGAGGTTCAACCGGGGGAAAAACCGAGCGATCCGGATACGAATGCGCTTCGCCGCGTTGAGGGGGGTCGATTCTGATGGCGAGGGATCAACGTCCACCGTTGGGTCGCTTTTTGACAATTGCCGGTCGCCGGGGGCAAATCTGACTTCGACGCCTGAGTATACCTTCCGCCACCAGCACTGTCAAGCGGAAAGCGGATATTCCGGGGTATGCAGAAACTTGAAACATTTCGGCCGAATCGGCGTAAAACGGGGGAAAATTGCCGCTTATCCGCGGGAAAACCGCCCTGTCCTCGAGTGGGCAACTCCGGCTCCGGCCCGTTCGATACCGAAAGGAATCCAATGCGCTCCGTTGAACACGTACCGACACGTTTCGCCACGATGTGCATCGCATTCCTGCTGTTGCCGTCCGCGGTCTTCCCGCTGACGCCGACGTCCACGGATTCCCTTTACGCACGCGGACAATCCGCGGAACGCATGGAAGACGTACGCGAAGTCGTCTCCAGGCTTAACGCGGCCCTGCCTTCCATCGCCCATCCTGCCGGTATGCTGATCCGTATCGGCAATCTTTACGTGCGCCTGCAGGAGGCGGACAGCGCGGAAGTCGCCTTCTATGGCGCTGTCGAAAAGGACAGTACGCTGGCGGGCGCTCATCTCGGCCTGGGCGAGGTCCTGCTGGAACTCCGGAACAGACCCCGAGCCGCGCTCGTCCCGCTGCAACGGGCGGTAGACCTGGATTCCACGTATGCGGAAGCCCACTACATGATGGCCCGTGCTTACCTGCGATCCAGGAAGACCACGGCCGCGAGGCGAGCCGCGGACAAGAGCATCCAGGTCGAACCGAACTACGCGGCGCCATACCTGTTTCTGGCAAAACTCTACCAGCGTGAAAACAACAACCGCGCTGCATTTACGTTTTATAAGGCTTATCTCGAACAGCGCCCCAACGACCAGACCGCGGCCTATGAATTCGCGGTTGAACTCCTCAAACAGAAGGAACTCGATAGAGCACGGGAAATCGCGGAACGGCTCGGCGGGTCGCGAGGCCTGCCTATTGTCGCCCAGGCGCTCATGGCCGACCGCGATTATGAAGGCGCGCTGGATGCCTTCTCAGAGTATATCGACGGCCTGACTCCTGAGGAACAGGCCCATTTCGAAGACATTTCGCTGGTTGGCCTTTCCCACGAAGTGAGAGCCTACCGGACGACGACGACGGAGACGCGCGAGGCATTCCTTCGCAATTTCTGGCTCCGGAAAGATCCCTTCAAGTCATCCGCCGGCGCGATGCGCCGCGCAGAGCACTACCGCCGGGTCTGGTATGCCCGTACGTTCTTCGGTAAGAAGAGATTCCCGTACGACCGGCGGGGAGAGATTTATATTCGTTATGGCGAGCCGGACTTCCGATCCAGCTGGCGCGAACTGAACGCACAGATGCCGCTGAATGTCCAGCGCGTTCAGGAACGCATGGCCCACCAGCTCTATGGAAACAGAGCCCTGGCCCTGACGTTCGTGGGTCCCGTCTACCCCATTCGTTCCGCACAGGCCTCGGAAAATACGTGGCGAAACTCCGAGGTCCGCGCAACCTCGCAGCCCATTCAGACGATCGACGAGGCCGCGGTCGGCCTGGAACGATACAAACCCATTACCTCCAGCGGCGACTGGTCCGCCGTACCCTGGGCGGTCTGGATCTACGTCGACATCGACGGCGGCATTGAAATCGCCTTCACGGACGAGTTCAATACGGGCAACTTCGACTACGCTCCGGAACCTGTCATGGGCCCGGAAGATATCAATGAATACAACATGCAAAGCCGCGGCGGCCCATTCCGCAACATGGTCAACCGGCTTAACGCCATGGCTCCCGCGGCGCGGATGACAAGAGTTGCGAGCAAGGAACCCGAACGATACGCCTTCGAAGCGCTCGAACCGCTGGACTATTACTACGAAGCCCTTTCATTTCGCGGACTTGACGGCAAAACCGAGCTGCAACTCAACATCGGCCTGCCCATCGACAATGTAGCGAGGCGTGAAGACATCGATACGACCGTCGTCGTCAATCGACGAGTCGCGCTTGTCGACAGCCGCAAAGGCCGACTTCACAAACGGAGTGACGACCTCGCCGTGCCGGTTACCGACGCCAACCTGGGGCGGAGCCTCCTGGCGCTGGACCGCGTTGACATCGCCGCCGCGCCAGGCGTCTATCAGCTCGCCGTGGAGGCCTGGCGAAAAAAAACGGACATGCTCCAGGTCTATCAGCAGACGCTTGAACTGCCCGACTATCGCGGCGGGGAACTCATGATGAGCGATATCCAGATCGCCCAGAACGTGGTGGAAGCCCGTGAAGGAACCAACCAGAAATTCGTACGACAGGGTTGGGACATTCTTCCGGCGCCGTCCCGCACGTTTTACGTGGGCAAATCCGTCTTTGTCTATTTCGAAGTCTACAATCTCGAAAGAGACGCCTTCGGGAACACCCGATACGAAGTCACGTTCGAGGTCATCTCCAAGTCCACAAGCGACAGATCCCCCAGGACGTTTCTGCCCAGAATCCGGAAAGACGGCGAATCCATTGAAGTCCGGTACGAACAGACGGGTACGGAAACCTCGGTCTCGGACTTTGTCGAACTGGACCTGGGACAGGCGGACCCGGGGCGTTACTCGTTGCACATGACGGTCAAGGACATGAATGCCGACCGTAACATCAAACGGGACAGCATTTTCCGGATCGCGTCGCCCCCTCGCCGGAGATAGAGGCACAGCGCAGGAGGGCGCCCCCGTACGGATGCAGGCAGGCAGACGCCGCGCCCGGAGTCAATTCCTTATCGATCGAACGTCCGCGCGATTCCGCGATCCGTCGAATTACCCGACTCGCATCACCAGTGTGCCGGAAATACGGTCGTGCAGCGCCTGCCGGTCAGGATGACGGCGCGTGATCCAGACGAGTGCAAGGCCGAGCAGAGAACCGGAATAAAGGACGATCGACCAGAGATGCGAACGTTCGGCATCGAAATCAGGAGGCGGCGTCAGGACGCGTCCGGCATCCAACGCCACTTGATGGGGCTCCGCATAAGGGTTAAGGACGGAAAGGAAAATCAGAATTGCGAACAAAGGCGTCCACTTCACCGCGGAACGCACAAGTGCCCGGGCCCGCCCGATCGCGCCGCCATCCGCGGAGATGACCCTCAGACTCGTCATAATCTTGCCCGGCGTCTGTCCCCTGCGCGCGAGAAAGACGGTACAATAGACCAGCGTGATCCCGTACTCGAGAACCAGCGCCGCAATTGGCGAGGGCGTGACCTCTCTCAGGGTCCGGGAGAGCGGGAGGTCCAGCAGCTTCAACATCAGCATGTCGATGACCACGGCGAGAAACCGACGTCCGAGCCCGGCCATTTCATCCTGCATCAGCATCGCGTTCAATACCCGCTTCCCGCCGGGGCGCGTGAAGTTCGATCGGCAGATATTTCCTGTACCGAAGAAAATCGCGGTCGGTGCTAAGGATCGGCATCTCGTACCTGTGTGATACAGCGCAAATCAGGAAGTCTGTATTCGATCCCTGAACACCCCGGCTTCGGCTCAGGTTGGAAAATTCGGCCGCGCATTCATAGTCGGGGGCCTCGAGCCGGAGGTCCGGAAACGCCCTCAGACGACCTCGAAGTCCGTCGAATTGAACCTGCGAACGAATTCCGGAGAGAATTTCCTGGCGGACCGGTCCGATCAGCTGTACCCGAACCTCCCGGACAAGCTCAGCGAACTCCTCGACGACAGGATGTTCGGAAACGACCTTGCGCCTCAGCGATAGTGACCAGACACTCGTATCCACCAGTACCTTCATTCCCGATTCCGCTGTATCTTGTAGTCGAAGTCCGGATCGTAGTCGATCGTATTGAAAAGGCCAAGTATCTGTAGCTGTCTGCGACGCTGAACATACTCTTCCAGCGCTTCGGTGACAACAGCCTTCTTCGTTCTGTGCCCACCGACGCGACGGGCTTCCTCGATCAGCGCGTCGTCAAGCGCAAGATTGGTTGCCATTGTATACCTCCGTGTTTACACATTAATCTACACGATTAATTGTGTAGATTCAAGCGGAAAATCCAGAGATGAGCGCAATTTCCGCCTCGAGTGGAAGATTTTTCGCGCACATCTATTGCATTGCAGGAGGAGGCGTTTTCCGTGAGACTCGTGCAATTCCGCGATCCGTCCGCCCCGAAACCTTTGCGCCTCGGACTGGTTGAAAACGACGTGGTACTGGACCTGACGGCGTGCGAGCCCAGTCCCGAATCGGTCTACGACCTCTACTTCATTCACGGGGGCGACGTCGCCGGACTGGACCGGGTGGTCGCGGACATCGACACCTCCGGCGCCGGTGCTTACAGCCTTGCCGACCTGATGAACAACAATCCATCAACGAGGTGGCCGCACCTGATCCCGCCCGTAACCCCGCCGCCCGGCCAACCCGACCGGCTGCGTGTCTGGCTGGCCGGCGTGACCCATGCGGACAGCGCAAGGCTGCGGGAAACCGAAGCGAAAGAGGCTACCGGAGGCGACGTTAACGTTTACGATCAGAAATACCGGGAATGCGCGCAGGGCGGCATACCCGAACTTTTTGCGAAGACCGACGCGGACGCGCTTGCAGGACATCGCGGACACATCTCCCGCCCGGACGACACCCGGCGTCTCGTTCCCGAAACCGAACTCGTCACGCTTTACGGTCTGAATACGCACGGTCAGGTCGAGCGACTGGGCTTTTCGGGCGGCAATGACTATACCGACAACGGCATCGAGGCCGAAAATCCGTTGAATCTTCCCCAGGCCAAGAACTGGCACGGCGGTTGCGCCAGCCTGGGGCCGGTTCTGGTGACCGATTCCGAGTTCGACGACGCCAGCGTCGCCGTCTCGTGCGAAATCCTGCGAGACGACAATCGAATCGCCCGAAAGGCGGGGCGCACCGGGCAAAGCCATCTCAATATGCCCGACCGGCTCTTCCACCTGGAGCGGTCACTGTTCGGTCGACTGCCCCTGGCTGAAAAGACACTTCAACTGTTATACTGGGGTACCCCCATCGTCTTTTCGGAAGACGATCTGCCCGGCGGCCTTCAGGTAAACGACACGGTCCGGATGTCGTTCGGCGGAATCGGCGACCTGCAGAACACAATCGGTCCATTCACCGGAGTCCGCCAGTTGGCCTGGCTTGATGCCAATCGGCGGTAAGCCCCCGGGTTCGCTCTTACAGGACCCGATCGTGCCCCCACGGATCCTGTTTGACGATCTCGAATTCCTTGATCGGACTTCGGCCGCGGGGCCCGTCGTGCAGGGTCGACGGATTGTAGGAGGCCCCTGCCAGCTTCAGCAGCGATTCCAGCAGGGGTTGGCCCAGCGTAAGTCCCTTGAGAAACATCTCCTCGCCGTTGATGTCTTTTACGGTGGCGCCTTCCGGTCCCACGAAGACCCGGCGCAGCGCCCGCATTTCCGCGCGGTGTTCCCGGAAATACGCAAGCGCGCGGGCGGGGTCCCCGCCGTCGTACCTGAGTGCCGGCATCGATTGCCTCCGTATTTCGAGCGTACACGTGATTTGGTCTGACGTAGAATATGGACGGCCGCCGGAAATCGGGCAAGCGGATTCAACGACCGTCCGCTGCAATTCATCATTTCCTTTTTTGCAATCCGTCAGAGGAACCGTCAAAAACAGCGCTTGCAGACCCTGTTAGATTGAGTTATATTTAGTCTGTTCCATTCAATTGGATTTAGCTTAACTTATTATCCATATTATGAAATTGTATCGCGCCCGACTGTGGATCCGGCGGCATACCGTCGTCAGCATCCACGTCGCGGATTGCCTAATGTAAAGGAGAACCGTCATGGCGGAAAGCGCCAGAATACAGATTGACGGACGTCCGGGTGAATTCCCGTTTCCCGGTATCCCCGACGTGGGCGATGGGGGCGATGCCGCAATCTGGGTCGAAAAACACATCAGCCAGGGTGCATGCGCCTACCCCATCACGTCTTCCTCCATTCTGGGCGAGAAATACAGCGCGGTCGTATCCAACGGCGGGGTCAACCTCTGGGGCGACACCCTGATCTTCATAGAACCCGAGTCCGAGCACAGTTCGGCTTCAGCGGCCGAGGGTTTTTCCGTGGCCGGCGGCCGTGTCACGAACTTCACCTCCGGCCAGGGCCTCGTTCTGATGAAAGAGGTGCTGTACACCATCTCGGGAAAGCGTCTTCCGGCTGTCTTCCATATCGGCGCGCGCGCGCTCACGTCGCAATCGCTCAATGTACACGCCGGCCACGACGACGTCATGGCCGTTGCCGACTGCGGATGGGGCATCGTGTTCGCACGCAACACGCAGGAGGTCATGGACACCACGCTCATCGCGCGCCGGGCCGCGGAAGCCTCCCAGACACCGTTCATGGTCGTGCAGGATGGATTCCTCACAACCCATACGGTACAGAACGTCCTGGCCATCGAGCCCGAACTCATGAAGCTTTTCGTCGGACGCCCGGAAGACAAGATTCAGAATCTCATGGACGTCGACAATCCGATGATGAGCGGCGTTGTGCAGAACCAGGACAGCTATATGAAGGGCAAGATCGCCCAGCGGTATTTCTACGATCGCGTGCCCAATGATCTCCAGGAGGCGATGCACGAATTCTACCGGATGACCGGAAGGCGTTACGGCATGATCGACGGTTACCGGCTGGAAGACGCCGAATACGTCATCGTGGGCATGGGAAGCATGCTCGAAACCGCGCTCACGGCCGTCGACTGGTTGCGGGAGACCGAAGATCTCAAGGTTGGCGCCCTTCACGTCACGTCGTTCCGCCCGTTCCCGGGCGTCGAGATTGTCGAAGCCCTGAAACACGCAAAGGCGATATCCATTGTGGAACGCATGGACAACCCCCTTGCGCAGTCCAATCCGCTTACCGCCGAAATCAAGTCCGCCTTCTCCGATGCCGTTTGCGGCTCGAACGGTTATCCGCAGATCGAACGCATTCCCAGGATTCTCTCGGGCATGGCGGGGCTGGGTAGCCGCGACGTGCGGCCGGGCGACTTCATTGCCACGGTCAGAAATATGCAGGCCGCAGAACCCCGCCGGAAGGATCTCTTCGTTCTCAATATCGAACACGATCTGGCCCTTCATAGGCAGCCCGATCCCGGAACGCGGGAAGTCGGCGCCTTCGCCATGCGCGGGCACTCGATCGGCGGATACGGTTCCGTTACGACGAACAAGGTTATTGCCACGTTGCTGGCGAACCTGGGGCTTCACGTCCAGGCCTACCCTAAATACGGGTCGGAAAAGAAGGGTCTGCCCACCACCTATTACCTTACCGCGGCCAACGAACACATCCGGACCCACTCGGAGCTGGAAGTCGTGGACTTCGTCCCGCTCAACGATGTGAACGCCTTTAACACCGCCAATCCGCTGGCCGGCGTTGTCGACGGGGGGATGGTCTTCATCCAGAGTCCCCACACCGAAGCGGAGAAGGTATGGGACAATGTTCCCGGATGGGCCAAAAAGACATTCCGTACCAGAAACATCAAACCTCTCGCCCTCGACGCCGTCAAAATTGCCCTGGAGGAAGCGCCGTCGCCGGACCTGATGCAGCGTTTCCAGGGCATTGTTCTTCTGGGAATCTTCCTGAAACACACGCCGTTCCAGAAAGACCTTAATCTTACGGAAGACGAGCTGTTCGTCAACGTGGAAAACGCGGTCAACAAATACTGGGGGAGCAAGGGCAAGGGCGTCGTGGAGGCCAATATGGGCGCCATAAGGAGAGGGTACCGGGAAGTATTCGAAGTCCCGAGGGAACTGATCGAAAGCACAATCGATCAGGAAACGGACGAACTTCCGGCCGGCTTGGTCTCGATCGGATGCTGACCGGTCGTTTCCGTCCCGCCCACAGCGTGATTCCGGATGCGTGACGACATGACGTCGATAGAAACATAAACCGTAAAGATCCGGCCGGTTGAGGTCGTTCAAGCCGGATCGGGAGTAAATTTCCATGTCGACCAATGGCAAAAGCGAGCCCTCCACGCTGCTGAGCGTCAGTTCGTTGGAGGAAATGGACGAGGAGCCGATCTCTTCGTCTCCGCTAAACCTGCATACCCTGCTCGATATCGAAGACTTCAACGGCCGTGTTGTGGCCGGCTACAATACAGGCATTGCCGAACAGGGGCTGCCTGCCGACGTCGGCGTTGCCCGCAGCCTCGTGGGGCCGGGCACCGGCGCCCTTCGCGACTTCAGCTACATCGCGCCCGAGATCCCGGAATTCATCCAGGAGAACTGCGTCGGCTGCATGGACTGCGTCACGGAATGTCCCGATACGGCCATTCTCGGCAAGATTGCGACCCGCGAAGACCTGGACGCCGCACTGGCCAAGACGACCGATCCGGAAAAGCGGGAATTTCTGCGCAACCAGTTTTCCGAGACTTCGAAGTACTACAAGAACTTTGAGAAGAAGGGCAAGGAAGGCGCCTATTTCGGCATTTTCATCGATCCCACCAAGTGCAAGGGTTGCGCCGAGTGCGTCGAAGTCTGCGCAGACAAAGACGCGTTGAAGATGGTTACGAAGACGGAAGACAACCTGGAGGAATTCCGAGCCGCCTGGGACTTCCACAACGACCTGCCTGAATCTCCCAGCGAATATATCCTCGAAAAATCCGTTCAGGACATGATGCTGGCCGAAAGATCGCTCCTCTACGTGGGCGGCGCCGGATCCTGCATGGGTTGTGGTGAAGCCACAGCCCTGCGCATGATGCTGGCATCCACGGGCTATCTGCACGGACCCGAGAACATCGGCCTCGTCGCATCCACCGGCTGCAATACCGTCTACACCTCCACCTATCCATACAACCCCTACACGGTGCCCTGGACCAACTCCCTCTTCGAAAACGGGCCCACAGATGCCATGGGCGTGCGTGCCCGCTGGGATCAGATGGGCTGGCAGGACAAGAAGATCTGGGTCATCGGCGGAGACGGGGCCATGCTGGATATCGGTTTCCAGGCGCTCTCGCGGATGCTCATGTCCGGAATGGATATCAACGTCCTGGTCCTGGATACCCAGGTGTACTCAAATACCGGCGGCCAGGCCTCCACTTCAAGTTACATGGGGCAGAACACCAAAATGTCCGTCCACGGCTCCGCCGTTCCCGGTAAAACCGAACGCCGCAAGGAACTCGGCCAGATCTGCATGATGCATCCGGACACGTTCGTGGCCCAGACCATCTGCAGCCTGCAGAACCACTTCTACCGCGCGATCGCCGCCGCCAACGAATTCGACGGCCCGGCCGTCATCAACGTTTTCACCACGTGCCAGCCCGAACACGGCGTGGGAGACCACCTGGCCGGACACCAGGCCAAACTGGCCATGGAGTCCAGGGCATTCCCCATCTTCATCTACGATCCGCGCAAGGGAGAACGCATCAAGGAGCGGCTGGATCTCCGGGGGAACCCCGCCGTCAAGGACGACTGGTATACCATTCGCAAGACCGGTGAAACCGTCGACTTTGTTACTTTCGCCCGGACCGAGGGGCGTTTCGCCAAGCACTTCGACAAAGAAGGCAATCCATCCGAAACCCTGATGGCCGCCCAGGAAGACCGCCGGCAGAACTGGCGCATGCTCCAGGAGATGGCCGGTATTATCTGAAGACACGTTGTACACAATTCAACGGATCGCTGTACGTAAAGCCTCCGGTGGCGCGCCTCCGGGGGCTTTTTTCTTGTTTCCGCCCAAGCCGCGCGAAAGGGCAACAAATTTGACTTTTCGCGCATCTACCGGTAAATTCAGGGGCCGATTGGTCGGTGTGAGGTTGTAAGTTAGGGTTTATGTATAAGAGAGGCTGACGAGGACGCAAATGTCTGACAAAGTCGTTCGAGTTCCATCCCGAGACGTCGACCCCGCCGAGACCCAGGACTGGATCGAATCGCTCGACTACGCTCTGAAAAACTACGGTCCGGACCGGGTGCGCTTCCTGTTCAAGAAAATCGAAGAGTGGGCGAACCGTGCGGACGTCGTCATCCCGTTCAGCGCCAATACGCCCTATGTCAACACGATTCCCGTGGACCAGCAGCATCCGTACCCGGGCAACCGCGAAATCGAACGCCGTATCAAGAGCATCATCCGATGGAACGCAATGGCAATGGTGGTACGGGCCAACCGGGAATACGACGGGATCGGCGGCCACATTTCCACCTATGCATCGGCCGCCACGCTGCTCGAGGTGGGTTTCGACCACTTTTTTCACGGCCGTGGCAACGGATTCGTGGGCGACCAGGTGTATTTCCAGGGGCACGCCGCGCCGGGTGTCTACGCCCGGGCGTTCCTCGAAGGGAGGATCGACGAGCAAGCCCTGGAAAATTTCCGCAGGGACCTCCGGCGTCCGGGCGGGCTGTCCTCCTATCCTCACCCATGGCTGATGCCCGACTTCTGGGAATACCCCACCGTGTCCATGGGCCTTTCGCCGATTATGGGCATCTATCACGCGCGGTTCAACCGCTACCTGGAAGATCGGGGCCTCAAGGATACCTCCGGCTCCCACGTGTGGGTCTTCATGGGCGACGGCGAAACCGACGAGCCCGAATCCCTCGGCGCAATCACCCTGGCGTCCAGGGAAAAGCTGGACAACCTCATCTTCGTGATCAACTGCAATCTCCAGCGGCTTGACGGGCCCGTACGCGGCAACGGCAAGATCATTCAGGAATTGGAAGCCGCCTTTCGCGGCGCCGGCTGGAACGTCATCAAAGTCATCTGGGGAGACGACTGGGACCCGCTGCTGAATCGCGACCACGACGGCATCCTGGTACAGCGCATGAACGAAGTGGTCGACGGCCAATACCAGAAATATACCGTTGAATCGGGCGAATATATCCGCGAAGATTTCTTCGGCACGCATCCCAGTCTGCTGGATATGGTCGACCACCTTTCGGACGAACAGCTGCAGAAGATGCGACGCGGCGGGCACGACCCGGAAAAAGTCTTCGCCGCCTACAGGTCGGCCGTGGAGCACCGCGGTTCACCCACCGTCATCCTGGCGAAGACAATCAAGGGGTACGGGGTTGGCGAATCCGGCGAGGGCCGGAACGTCACGCACCAGCAAAAGAAGCTGAACGAGGACGAACTTCGGGAATTCCGGTCGCGCTTCGGTATCCCGATCTCCGACGACGAAGTCGCCGCCGCGCCTTTCTACCGGCCTCCTGATGACAGCCCCGAGATAAGATACTTGAAGCGCCGCCGGGAGGAACTGGGCGGGTACCTGCCCTGCCGGCAGGTCAACACGGAACCTCTCGCCGTCCCCTCGCTGGACCTGTTCGACGAATTCCTGAAGGGCACGCAGGGGCGGCAGGCGTCCACGACGATGGCCTTCGTCCGCATGTTCTCCAAGCTCCTGCGCGATCCCGACATCGGAAAGCTCATCGTACCCATCATTCCGGACGAAGCCCGCACGTTCGGTATGGAACCGCTTTTTCGGCAATGCGGAATCTACTCCCGCGTCGGCCAGCTCTACGAGCCGGTCGACGCCGACAGGCTGCTGTATTACCGGGAAGTCAGGGAAGGCCAGATTCTGGAAGAAGGAATCAACGAAGCCGGTTCCATGTGCTCGTTCATCGCCGCCGGCACCGCCTATGCGACCTGCGGAGTGAACACCATCCCGTTTTTCATCTACTACTCCATGTTCGGCTTTCAGCGCATCGGCGATCTGATCTGGGCCGCCGCGGACATGCGTTGCAAGGGATTCCTCCTGGGTGGCACGGCCGGCCGGACAACGTTGAACGGCGAGGGCCTCCAACACCAGGACGGCCACAGCCACGTACTGGCCAACACCGTACCCAATCTGCTCACCTACGATCCAGCCTATGCGTACGAAATCGCGGTCATCGTCCAGGACGGGATCCGGCGGATGTACAACGAGCAGGAAGACATCTTCTACTATCTGACGCTGGGAAACGAACCCTACGACATGCCGGCCATGCCCAAGGGCGCCGGAAAAGGCATCATCAGAGGCATATATAAACTCAAGGAGGCGTCGCTGGCAGGCGCGGCTCACCAGGTTCAACTGTTCGGAAGCGGCGCCATCCTGAGGGAGGCCATACGCGCCAGGCGCATTCTGGCTGAGAGATATGGCATCTCCGCGCAGGTCTGGAGCGTCACCAGTTACAAGGAACTTCGAAGAGACGCCCTGGAGACGGAACGCTGGAACCGGTTACATCCGTCAGAACCGGCGCGCAAGCCCTTCATCACTGAAGTACTCGAAGACGCCAGGGGCCCCGTCGTGGCTGCTTCCGATTACATGAAGATCCTGCCCGACATGATCCGGCCGTGGGTGCCGCTGGATCTTGTCTCGCTGGGTACCGACGGCTTCGGAAGAAGCGATACCAGAGAGGCGCTTCGCCGGCACTTCGAAGTCGATGCCGAATCCATCGCCGTCGCCGCCATCCACGCCCTCTCCAGCCAGGGAATGATCGGATCAGACGAGGTTGCACGCGCCATCGCGGACCTTGGCGTCGACCCCGATAAAGCGAATCCCGTCTCGGCCGGCCCAACATTGAGTTACGGATAGTTATGTCACGTGCCGGAAACGGGTTGCCGTTGGGCGATATCTCAGGGCTAAAACTCCAGCTGCGTCTGTGGCGCCCGCAAAGGAGGAACCGTGGCGGATGAGATCAGACTTCCGGACCTTGGCGAAGGCATCGATCAGGGCGACGTGGTGCGCATCCTGGTGTCGGAAGGAGATTCAATCGCGGTCGATCAGCCCGTTATCGAACTGGAAACCGACAAGGCGCTGGTTGAAGTCCCATCGTCAATTGCCGGAACCGTCGCTTCGGTCAACGTCAGGAGCGGCGAAAGCATCTCGCCCGGCGCCGTGCTGATCACCGTCAGCGCGGCACTTTCCGGGGACGGGCGGGAAGCCGCGAGCGAATCGCACGAGACAGGCAATGATGTCGAGCCGCCTCCGGCGGACGCGCCGGAGGAACCGCAGGCGCCGCCGGCTGAGGCAGACGCGGGCCCGGACGAAGGGACGCCTGTCGCCGCGGAGACCTCACGCGTCACCGTGCCGGCCGCCCCTTCCGTGCGACGATTCGCCCGGGAACTCGGCGTCGATCTGCGCCAGGTTCCGGGCAGCGGCGCGGGAGGTCGGATCACCCGCGACGATGTAAAGCGATACGTACAGTCCTCCCTGAACGAAGCAGCGCAGGCAGGGCCCGTCGTCGCGCCGGACCTGCCGGACTTCACCCGATGGGGCCACGTCGAGCGACAACCCCTGCCCGGGGTCCGCAGGACGATTGCGCAGAACGTGGGCACGGCCTGGTCGCAGGTACCCCACGTGACGCAGTTCGACCGGGCCGACGCGACGGATCTGGAAGCTTTCAGGCAGCGACACAAGGCCAGTACAGATGCCCGGGGCGGCAAACTCACGCCCACGCCATTTGTAATGAAAGCCGTCGTCAGCGCGCTGAAGGCCTTCCCGCAATTCAACGCCAGCCTCGATTTGGCCGCGGGACAGCTCGTTCTCAAGCGCTACTACCACATCGGCGTGGCTGTTGATACGGACAGGGGCCTTCTCGTGCCGGTTATCCGCGACGTCGACCGGAAAGACATCTTCGAGTTGGCCATTCAACTCGACGATCTCGCCCGCCGCACGCGAGAGGGACGGGCCGACCTCGAAGAGCTCCAGGGCGGCACATTTACCGTCACCAACCTGGGAAGCATCGGCGGAACGTCCTTTACCCCCATCGTCAACTTCCCCGAAGTCGCCATACTCGGCATGGGACGGTCCCGGCAGGAACCCGTCGTGCGCAACGGACGTGTCGAGGCCCGTCTCATCATGCCCATCTGCCTGTCTTACGACCATCGCGTCGTGGACGGAGCCGATGGCGCACGATTCACAAGACATCTGGTTGAATCCCTGGAGAATCCGGAGCGCATGCTCCTCGGGGGATGAACCCGTTCAGACGACCCTACGGACCGCATCACGGCCGTCCGCGTACCCTCGTCCGGAGCGACCATGCCGAATGGCACCCACAAGACCGACCTCCTCGTCATCGGCGGCGGGCCTGGCGGCTACGCCGCCGCGTTCAGATCGGCGGACCTCGGTATCCCGGTTACGCTGGTGGAAGCCGACGACCGGCTCGGAGGAACATGCCTGCTCCGCGGCTGCATCCCGTCGAAGGCCCTGCTGCACGTCGCCGGCCTGATTTCGGAGTCCCGTGAAGCGGCAGCCTTTGGATTGACGTTTTCCGAACCGGAAATCGATCTCGAAAAGATGCGCGGCTGGAAAGACGGAATTCTCGCGAATCTCTCGCGAGGCCTCGACGCATTGTGCCGGCGCCGCCGTATCAGGCGCATCCGAGGTCGAGCGGCATTCGAGTCTTCCCGGCGGATCCGCGTCTCCGGAGGTGACGGCGTCTCGCAAATCGACTTCGTGCATGCCATCGTCGCCACGGGGTCCCGGCCGGCAGTGCCCCCTGTTTTCGACGTCGACAGTCCGAAGATCCTGGATTCGGACAGAGCGCTCGAACTGGAGAACGTCCCCGATCGCCTGCTTGCCGTAGGCGGAGGGATCGTCGGCCTCGAACTGAGTACCGTCTACGCCCGGCTGGGAAGCCGTGTGACGCTGGTCGAGATCACCGGCGGCCTCCTTCCCGGTGTGGACCGGGACCTGGTCAAACCCCTGCAAAAGTACCTCGAGGGCATTTTTGACGGCATCCATGTCAACACCGCCGTCGCCTCCCTGGAGGAAAGTGATAACGTGATAACCGCGAGCTTTGAAGGGGACCTCGAAGCAAGCGCGCAGGCCTTCGACAACATCCTGCTCTCGGCCGGTCGGGTTCCGAACACCCGGGACCTGGGACTGGAAAACACGCGGGTGGGGCTCACGGATGCCGGCTTCATGGTCGTCGACGGACACATGCGTACGGCCGACACCCGCATCTTCGCCCTTGGAGACGTGGTGGATGGCCCCGGGCTCGCCCACAAGGCCGCCCACCAGGGGAAAGTCGCCGCCGAAGTGATCGCCGGCCAACCGGCGGCCTTTGACAGCATCGTCCCCTCTGTTGTCTACACGGATCCCGAGATCGCGTGGTGCGGCCTCACGGAAACCGACGCGCGGGCGCAGGACCGCCCTGTGAAAACCGCACGCTTTCCCTGGGCCGCCTCAGGCCGGGCGGCAACGCTCGGCCGAACCGAGGGACTTTCGAAACTGGTTTTCGACCCGGAAACCAGCCGAATTCTGGGGGCGGGGATCGTCGGCCCCAACGCCGGTGAACTCATCGCCGAAGCCGTCCTCGGCATTGAAATGGGCGCCGTCGCCGAAGACCTGGCGCACACGATCCACCCCCATCCTTCGCTCTCCGAATCCCTGGGCATCGCCGCCGAGATCCACCTGGGTACCGCGACCGACCTGTACATTCCCAAAAAGAGATAGCCCGGCGAACGCTGTTGCGCGAATTCTCCCCTTTCGCGGTCGAACCGGATCCGGATTCAGCCTTCCACGAAATCATCGCAATTCCTGGCGGAAAATTACTTCAACAGTACCATTTTCCGAACAGCGGTAAACTTGCCGCCATCCACCTCCAGGCGGCTGCAGTAGACGCCGCTGGACACTTCCCTGCCCGCGTCGTCCCTCCCGTCCCAGGTCACCTGGTAATATCCGGCCTGCCGTTCTCCCTCTACCAGAACGCGGATCCGTTGTCCGAGCAGATTGAAGACGACCAGCGAGACGTCGCCGGAGCCGGGCAACTGGTAGGCGATCTGGCACTCGCTGTTGAACGGGTTCGGGAAACTCTGATGCAGGGCGTATTCCACGGGTTCGGCCGGAGCGTCGCTCAGAAAGCGGCCGCCGATCTTCCATCCCGTCACCTCGCCCGTATCGGTCCCGATCACCGCGCCATCTCCGATTCTCAGGATGCGGGTGGGCTTTCCCGACACCCTTCCGAGGCCACGGACCTCTCCGGATCCATCCAACATCACGATGCTGCCGTCCTCGCAGCCGGTCACCACCCACGACGCGTCACTGGCGCGCACGAACGCCAGCACCGTGGGCGGGCTGTGAAGCCGGCGTGTCCACACTCGATCGCACCGCGCATCCAGCGCGACCACGAGCCCCGTGGACGTCGCCGCCACGATTTCCTTCTTCCCGTCACCGTCCAGGTCCCCGATATCCAGGTCGCGCATATTCTGAGCGGGAATCCGATTTCCCGGGCCGAAGTTCGCGTTGTACAGGGCTGCGCCGTTTGCGTTCCACACGGTCACCCGGTTCCACGTGCCGTTGATCTCGCTGATCACCTCTCTCGCCCCGTCCGCGTCCAGGTCTTCGTAGAAGATGTGTTTCCGGCTCATCGAGGCCCATCCCCCAATATACGTGTGCCCCGCGGGAACCCCGGCGAAGCGGCCCCGGGTCACCTGCAACGATCGGCTGTTCACCACCGATAGCGCGTGCGAATCCGTGGGCTGTCTTGCAACCAGGAGATCCGTGCCGCCTCGGGGGCTCTCTATCAGTGCGAACCGGGTTCCGGGCCCCCAGAACACCGGAAGCCTCTCCTCCAGCTCTCCCCTGCCGTTCAGAATTTCCAGCGTACACGCGCTTCCCACGAATGCCTGGCTCTTCCCGTTTCGAAAGATGCCCGTATGCAGCCCGTGGATCCCCTCGTGGCCCGGCGCCGTCTTGAACCAGTAGGTCTTCCCGGCCCGGTAGACCGCCGGGTGCATTTCGGACACGAACGTCCAGCGGCGCCTTCCTTCCAGGTCGAACGCGATTACCTGTTCATCCCTGCACCCCACAAGCAACAACTGGAAGGCATCCCACCAGGCCATCACCCGGATCGGGGCGTCCGTGCGGAAAAACCGGCCGTCCCTGCCATCCCGCGCCAGCAGATGTACCCCTCTTTCCGTCGCGACGCCGATCCACCTCTCGCCCTCAGACGCGAAGGAAATCATGTCCGTCACGGCGCCGCCGGTCCGTGTCCTCAGAAACAGAGGCGCGGGCGGACCTTCCGGCGTTGCAGGAACACCAGGGTTTTCCGCGCTCCGGCGGCGTTCCGTCCGGGCCTGCGACAACATCCCGCTGAGCCGCTCGATCGTTTCGGAGAGCAGATTGGGATTGGGAATCGCGCCAGTCAATTCGTGCCGACCCTCCGGCACATCGAACACGGCGCCGCTATCGGAAAACGCCAGGACAGAGAGCGGAACGCCATCCAGCAGGACGTCAGCCGGTTCCGAGAACGCCGCCCGGATGCGTGTCTCTCCCGCTGTCGTGAGTACCGCCGATCCCGACTGAAAGTCCCAGTCCAGATCGACCGGCTCGTCCGCACTGATCAGATCCCCCTCCAACCCTGCGGTTTTCAAGTCCTTCCCGAAGAGGTGATCGCCGGCCAGCAGGACCACGTCGCCCTGAATGCCGCCGTATTCTCCGTCGACGGCGATGGCCGGCGCCGGAAGGCCGAGTACTGCCGCCCGCGTTCCAAGCCGCAGACAGGAGACCGGGGCCCCATCCGCACCGGCCGCGGCAATCAGCGAAAAGAACGCGCGTTCTTCATCGGACGATACGGCGCCCGTCCAGGCCAGGGTTGCGGTTCTCCCGTTCAGTGTGATCTCGACGGGATCGGAGGCCCGGATACCAAAGCGATTGCCGCCGGTCTCGATGTGCGACTCGCCGCCCGCTGAAGCCGTACGCCATCGGCCCGGCGCCGTCCATTGGGTTCTGACTTCGAGATTCGCGCTGTCCACCCGGAACTTCAGCCTGTCCATAAACAGCGCATACCGTCCTTCCCGGTGCGCCAGGGCGCGGCGCCAGCTGCAGAACGACGCATCGGGAACCTCGGCGACGGCGACGGCCGTCCGGCCCACGACGTCCCGATAACGCAGCGCCGCGTCCATCGGGCTGCGCGGCGCCACCAGCCCGTCGGCACCCGTGAGCACCTGATTCCCGTAGCCCTGGAGTACTGTTTCTCCGTCGAGGCGGAGCTCCAGGACCGCGAACGAGTGGTAGGGATTCCGGGACGCTCCGTTCAGCCCGTCGATCAGGATAAAATCGCCCGTAGCGTCGGTGGCGCTGCGAAAGCTCCCGAATTGAAACGAGTCCGAAAGCGGCAGCCCGCTCGCGCGTCGTTTCCACATTGGCTCCGGCAACTCCAGGACGCTCCACCTTTGGACAAGATCGGCCGGCTGGACCGGAGCCAGGCCGGACTCCGGCCAGAAGGACTGCCCCAGCCGGAACTCGTCCAGGTTCACCCCGGTCCGGCGTGCGTATTCCAGATATCTCCCGTCACCTGTCAGATACGCGGCTTTGTGAAGGTATCCGATGGACGCGTAGCGTAGGGCCCAGTCGGGCTCGCGCCCGGATATCAGCATCTCCTGCCCCCTCAGTAGTGTCTTCAGGACGCCGTTCTCCAACGCCGCGCGGTCCCCCGAGATGAGCATATAGGTGAGAATCGGGGCGATGCCGGTGCTGTACCAATACAGGTTGTCGGCTTCGCCCATCACCCACGCGTGGTGGCGCAATGGTGAGAATTGCCATTCAGCCGCCCAGATACAGTGCTGCCACAGAGGGTGCGGGTAATCCTTCTGGAAGTACCGGCCAAGGCAGTAGAGCGCAATGGCGGCCCACTGGTGGTGCCGCGTTCCGACGCCTGCGGGCGGCGGGTTATAGGCCTCTCTTCCCATATCCAGGTTTCGTACGATCATGGCGGTCCGGCTCTGGCCGTAGGGATCGTGCGAAAACTGCTTCGCAAACGCGTTGGTGATCCGCAGCCGTTGTTCGTTCGTGAAGACCGGGCTTTCCTCGATCAGGTCCCAGTAGAGAACCAGCATATGCGCCGTGTAATGGTACGGACCGCTGAGGGGCTCATCCTTGTTCTCTATCCGTTCACCGTCGATCGCCGCGATCTGGGCCTTCGCCGCGTCGTCCGGAAACGCCAGCCGGAGAAACTCCCGAGCATGGCGTTCCTGGCCGGTCATATAGTACATCGCCATGTGTTTGCTGATGCTGTTCCACCCGAAATACCCCACGGAACGGTAACCCGCGGAAGCCTCCCAGGTCTCGAATTGCTGGAGCGCTTCCGGTACCTGCACCGCTTTTCCAAGGCGGATCTCCATCATCCAGCCGACCGACAGGCCGGCGCCATTGCCGGCGCTTTCGGCGACTTTTCGCATAAAGACATCTGCCGCCAGGCCCACCCCGGCGGCATCGCTCCCGCCCACCGCAATCACATTGCGACCGTTGCCGAAGGGATTGTGTAGAGAACGCACGACGTAACCGCCCGGTCCGGGATATTTCAGGTCCAGCAACGTGTAATATCGATCGTACAGCTTGGAAATCGTCCGGTTCGTGGACCTGTTGCCCAGCAATATCAGGTTTTCCGCGATCGGCACCGAAACGGCGGGCGAATCGTCCTGCGTCAGGGGAACCTGTACACCGGTCCGTTCAAGAATAGCCCGCTGGATACGCGCCGCTTCAGCGTCGTACATCCCATTGGCGGGAACCACGATCGTCGCAACCGCCCGGCCATTCTCCACCAGTACGGTGTTCAGGTGCAGATCCTTGAGGCTGTCATACACCGGCGGGATTGACGCGGGATTCGCGTGGAGGGACGTTGTCGCAGATGAAAGGAGAAGGAGAAGGACAACCGCGCGCGAAACCATTTCTACGTTCCTTTTTCGCGCCCTGACGCACCTGCGGGCGCGAGGGCGGTCAATAAGCCGTAACAACACAGGGTCGCAGAAATATAGCCAGTTTAAGGTCCAATGTGTAGTCGTACCTATTCGGCAGTCGCATAGACAGGGCGCGCGAGGAACTCTTCACCCTCCATGTCTGGACCCCCGATACCTTGCGTGACCACCGTCATTCGGCTATCTTTTGGCTTGAATCAAGCAGGAAGGAGGAAACATGCAATACCGCGAATTCGGCAAGACTGGTATCCGGGTCAGCGAGGTCAGCCTGGGCGGCGCGTACATCGGAGGGCCGGATCCCGATCGCGAGCTGGAAAACGCGGTCGAGATCGTCCAGCGTGCGAACGAACTGGGAATCAACTATATCGACACCGCGCCCCTTTACGGCAGGAGCGAAGCGCTGTTCGGCTATGCCCTCGAAGCCGCGAAGGCGCGCATGCACGTCGCCACAAAGGTCGGATATGACCCCAAAGACTTCGACTATCGCAGCGACAGCGTTTTGCGAAGCCTCGAACGAAGCCTGAAGCGGCTGCGAATATCGAGGCTTTTTTCGGCGCAGATCCATCAGGTGAGCGAAGCCGGATGGGAACGCGTCATGGAACGGGGCGGGACCCTCGAGGGGCTTCGGGAGGCTCAGAAGCGAGGCCTGTGCGACCATATCGGCATAACGGACCGGGCCATCCCCCTGCTGGCGAAACTCGCCGGAACGGATGAGTTCGACACCCTGCTCGTCTTTCACGATTACCACCCCTGCTCGCAGAAGGCCGCCGAAGCGGTTTTACCGGCGGCAGCCGCAAGCGGGATGGGCATTGTCGTTGCCACCGTACTCGCCGGAGGGCTTTTCTCCGACGAGCCCCGGCGAGAGGCAGCGCTCGAAAACCTGCAGGATCCCGCCGAACGCGCCAACGCGGAAGTGATTATCGAACGCCTCCGGGACGAGCCAGGGACGGTCGCGCTCAGTGCGTTCCGGTACGTCCTCGCCGACGCGAGGGTCAGCACGGTTTCCAGCGGCGCCGCGACCATGACCGAACTGAGCGACGTGGCGCGCGCCCCGGAGATGGGTCCACTTCGATGGCGTTGAGCTGGCCCGACCCCGTAGAGGTTGGCACAACGTGACGCGACCGGCGATATCTCAGGGAACCGTCACCCGCGGCATCGTGTCTTTCATGGGTACGTGATCAACTGTCCCGCTCATGGCGCCACATTGCGTAAGTTGGTGCCCGGGGTCGACGGTCGATGCCTGGCGGAAACTCCGGCGCTGGCGCGCCGTACCCGTTCCCGCGCGGAGGGTCGCAAGATGAGATATATTCTTGCTTTCGGATTGTCAGTTTTTCTGAGTACGGCAAGCAGCGGCCCCACCGAATCCGACGATACCCGCCGGACGACGGTTGAGAGGCTTTTTGGAGAGGGCATGCGATTGTTCGAGGCTGGAAACGCGGACGCCGCGCTCCGGAAATTCAGAGAAGCACTGGGAATCAACAGCAAGCATGCGCCTTCCCTGGTCGGCGTCGGCCACGTGTATCTGAAGCGTGGCGACCTGGATAAGGCCGAAGACGCGTTTATGGATGCCCGGCGTCGGAAGAGGAAATACGGACCCGCCCACAATGGGCTGGGGATGGTTTACATGCAAAAGGAAAAGGGGTTGCAGTGGGCAATCAAATACTTCCAGGATGCGATTTCGGTGGACCGAACCTATGCCGAGGCGTACTATAATCTGGCCAGGGCGTTCCGGGAGATTGGCGACACCAAAGAGTTGATGGCGTACAGGCGACTTTCGAAAATCGCGCCGGCGCATCCGGATGTCTGGTTTCGTATCGGTCGCATCTACAAGAATGGAGAAGCGGGAGAGTACGTCCAGAGAGAAAGGGCTGAATCGGCTTATCAGAGACAACTCGAGGTCAACCCGGATCACGCGGAAGCGCGGCTGGATCTGGGGGAGGTATTGACGGTACTGGAGAGGGCCGATGAGGCCGTAACGGTTCTCACGCCGCTTGCGGAGTCCGGCAATCCCCTGCAGCAGCGGTCGCTCGTGGCGCTTGCCGAAGCCTACTTGAAACAGCGCGAGTTCGACCGCGCCGACGTCCTTTTCGACAGGTACCTCGAAAACCTCGGGGCCGACACTCAGGCCGTATACTATGACCTGCGCAAGGTGGCGGAGGAGGAGCGGGAGAAGTTCGAGTCGGCGCCCCCGGCAAAATGGAAGGCGCTTTCCGAGAAGTACTGGGCCAGTCGTGACCCGGCCCCGGCAACGGACGGAAACGAACGAAAGCTGGAGCACTACCGCCGCGTGGCCTACTCGCTGGAGCACTTCGGAAAGGACCGGTTCCCGTGGGACGTGCGCGGCGACGTCTACGTCCGCTACGGCCGTCCCGCCCACGTGAGCAGTTCCGAGAACATCCGCTTCGAAACGGACACGAAAGCGATCAGGATTAAGGAACGGATCGCACTACATGCCGGCGACGCGCTATCCCACATGCTAAGGGTGCGAAACAGCGAAACGACTTCCTACGGAGGAAGGGACGGAGATCTCGGCGAAGCGAGTGTTTTAGGGCCCGTCAGCGAGAATCTGCGCGAGATGGAGGAGGCGGGCGTCACGCGGGACGCGACCGGCGGATATCGGGCGATCCCTTTGAGTGACGGCTCGGGGGATCTTTCCGGTAAATTGCGGATGACGTCCAGCATTCTGGGCTGGCCCGTTTATCCGGTGTCAGGCAAGGTGTGGGAATACTGGATCTATACGGACGTGGGGCCCGGGATGGAGATTACCTTCACCCGCACGCTGGGACAGACGTCATTCAAATTTGCCGATATGCCCAGCGGGAAGGGCGGACACTCCCGCCACCTGTATACGTGGCAGCGCATGAATCCCAAATTGAAACTGGACCACGTGGGTCGTCGCGTGCCCACACTTTATCGGCCCACATTCGCCACGGGACCGCTGGCGTATTTCTTCGACTCGGCGGGCTTCAAGGGGGCGCAGGAGGCTTCGAATCTCGAAGTATACTATGGAATTCCGCTATGGGAGTTGTCCTTCCCCCCGGGGTTCGACGGAAAGCCAACGGCCCGACTGAAAAACGGCGTGGCGCTCTACAACGATGCGAACGAGCGTGTACTGCGCAGAGACGGAGAATTCGAACTGTTTTCAGACGTCGCGGCGGATACCGCCCGCAGGGCGTACGCTCCGGAGATGTTCCGCGTTTCGGCGCCGCCAGGCAGGTACCGGATGTCCGTCCAGGTGATCGATACCGCTACGGGCAGATCCCAGGTCTACGAGCAGCAGGTCGTGCTGCCGTCATTCGCCCGCGGATATCTGAGGCTGAGCGGCATCCAGATGGCCGCGTCCATCCAGCCCGCAAAGGACGATCGCTTCCGAAAGGGAGACATCCAGGTCGTGCCCAATCCCACGAGGACGTATGAGCGCGGGCAATCGGTTTTCATCTACTACGAAGTCTATAATCTGAAGCGGGATGAGTTCGGAGCCACGCGTTACCGGGTGTCATACGAAATGCGGTCGGCGCTGAGCGAATCGGTTGGCGCCCGTATTCGAAGCGGAATCGGCAAACTCCTGAATGTCCGTCAACACGATCAGGCGTCGATTTCGATCGAATACGCCCACATCGGGAACCGTGAAGACGACCAGGGATACGTGGAGCTGGACATGGCCGCATCCGATCCGGGAGAAAAGTTCCTGCGGGTGACCGTAACGGACGAGGTGTCGGAACAGACGACGACCGGAACCACGAGATTGACGATCAGGTAGGCAGGTCCTCACTCCAGGGACAAGGGAGCAGGACGGGAGCATCCGATGACAACTAGAGAAACGGGAAGTCGACAGGGCCTGCCGCGGAGCGATCCATGAACGTCAACCCGCCGGTCTGGATGGCTCTGGCCGTCCTTCTGTCCGCGTGTGCGGAGAAAGAGGCGGCGGTTACCCTGTCCGGCGCAGTGGCGCGCCCGGGACCATACCCACACAATCCGGAATGGACCGTGGCCGATTACGTAGAGGCCGGCGGCGGATACACGGCGGAAGCGGTCGTGCCGGAGGGGAGGTTGATCCGGGTATTGCGGGACAGCGTGACCAGCGAGGAGACGAGCCGGTCGTGGTGGCCTCTGGTATCGTCACCCGTGGTCTTTGCAGGGGACCTGATCTTCGTCCCGTATCGGACTTACGCGGTGCAGATGGATAAAATACGGCCTGTAGAAAACCTGAACATTCATTGGAAGGAAAGAGAATATCGGGCTCCGGAGGCGTGGCTGGCCGAAGGCCGGACCGACTCGGGCGTGATGGTTGCTTCCGTGATTGGTACAGGCACGGTCGTCGGAAGCGAGAAAGGCGAATCCTTGGGCAGGTTTCAGTATCTGTACCTGCATCTGCATCCCGATGTCTACGACGAATTGGCCTTGCCCGCGGGAAGCCCGGCAAAGAACGAAATGATTTTGGAAGATGCCGTGGGCGTCCACCAGAGCATATTTCCCAGACTCCGCCACCGGTCCGGGGTACGTGCCGAGATGCCACCCGATGGGTATCTGCGGGTACTGGCGGGCGTGTGGCCGAAACCCAGGAGCAGGACGACGCCCGGCCCGGGCATGCGCAGACGAAATTACAAGGACGGACGGGTGTGGACGACATTTCCGGACGGCAGACAGCGAATGGTGTTCCCGGACGGCCGGGTGGAAGTTGAATTGCCGGACGGATCGCGCGAAAATCGCTATGCCGACGGCAGGATCGAAATGACGGATGCGAGGGGAAACGTACGTGTGACGCATCCCGACGGAAGCATCGCCGCCGTATTTGCGGACGGCAACCGGGAAGAGCGTTTTTCGGACGGACGTATCGTCCAGCACTTCAAGACCGGAACCAGGCGGACGATTTTTTCTGACGGCAGCGAGAGGACGCGATTCGAGGACGGCACCCTCCACGTCAGGCGCACGAATGGAACTGTGGAGATGACCTTTCCCGAGGGGATGACGGAGACCCGTTATGCGGACGGCCGAATCGTCGCCGTAACCGGTGAGGGTCACCGGGTCACCGTGTTCCCGAACGGGCGAAGACTTACCCGGACACAGGACGGAACGGTACTCGAGGAATTCGCCGACGGGCGGAGGGTGCAGCGCGGACCGGACGGCGAGCGGGTGGAGGTATTTATCGACGGGACCAGGCGAACGTCATTCAGGGACGGCTCCTCTGTCATTGAGAAACCTGACGGCACCCGCGTCGAGCGACACGCGGACGGGTTGACCGTCGAAGTGTTCCCTGACGGGCGCGAGGCCCAGACGGGCGCGGACGGCGTCCGCCTCGAGGTGTTTCCCGACGGACGGGAGGTACAGACCGACGCCCATGGCAACCGGCTGGAAACGTTTCCGGACGGCCGGCGGTTTCAGCGCGACGCAGAAGGCAACCACGTTGAGGAGTTTCCGGACGGAACGCGGATCAAGACCTATGTGAACGCTTACAGGTATTGGGGAACCATAAGGGAGGATCTCGCGGACGTCGACGAAACACCCGGGAGACTGCCGCCAGGGGATCGCCTGCGCGTGGCGGGCGCTTTAACTTCCGATGTCGACGGACTGCTGGCGGCGATTTTCCGCCTGCCGGACGGCAATGTGTCTGAATTGACCGTCGAGCCGGAGGAAGGTCGGTTTTCCTGTGTGTTCCCGGAAAGCGTCCTTACGGCGTCCGGACATTATCGTTTTCAGGTACTGGCGCAACTCCCACGCGAGTCCGTCGTTGTCGCGGACCGGTCCCTGGTCGTTGGGAATCCGTCGCCGCTTGAGAAGATGGTCCTTGCGATTCTGCCGTTTCGAGGCGCGGACGACGCCCGAAGCCGGCTTTCGGGATTGATCCACGCCGCGCGCAGCCGTCTGGGCCTGCCGGCCCTCGAGGCTCATCCACGGCTGATGGATGCAGCCAGGGCGAGATTATGGGATGTCTTGTCGTCAAGCGGCCCCGTGACCGAACGGATGGCCTGGGGTGCGGAGAGTTATACGCGGGGTCCGTCCGTTGAAGAGGTATTTACCTATATGATGCACAGCGCGGCCCAGAGGCGAAGCATTCTGAACGGCGAATGGAAGCACGTGGGCCTGGCCGTGGACCAGGACGACGGGGACATCGTCGCGGTCGTGATTCTTGATAACTCTTAGCGTGGACGATACCGATACGGAAAAGGCCGCCCTGAATTCGGCGGCCTTCTTTTAGTTTCAGTGTTCCGGATCGACCCCTGAACGACAATACGGGCGTCCGTACCCGCACGATCATCCGGTGAGATCCGGCTGTTTCCGCCCGTACTGCAGAATGAAATCTTCCACCATTTCCCGGGCCTCGTCGTCGCTGAACTGCTCGGGCGGCGTCTTCATAAAGTAGGAGGAGGGACCCAGCAACGGTCCTTTCAAGCCGCGTTCCAGACCCAGTTTGCAGCAACGTACAGCGTCGATGACCACGCCCGCGGAGTTGGGCGAGTCCCAGACTTCCAGCTTCAGCTCCAGGTTGAGCGGTACGCCGCCAAAGGTTTCACCCTCCATCCGGATGTGGCACCACTTCCGGTCTTCCAGCCACGGCACATGATCGCTGGGGCCGACGTGTACGTTCGCCTCTCCCAGGTCGTAGTCAAGCTGGGAAGTCACGGCATTGGTCTTGCTGATCTTTTTGGATTCCAGCCTCGAACGTTCCAGCATATTGTAGAAGTCGGTGTTCCCGCCAAAATTCAACTGGTAGGTGCGGGTGAGCTTGACGCCGCGCTCTCGGAAGAGCCGTGTGAGTACCCGATGGGCGATGGTTGCCCCCACCTGCGATTTGATATCGTCTCCAATGATGGGCAGGCCGCGCTTTTCGAATCGCTCGGGCCAGTGCCCCGCGCTCGCAATAAAGACGGGCACACAGTTGACAAAACCGCAGCCGGCCTGAAGAACCTGCTCCACGTACCACTTCGTGGCTTCTTCGCTGCCAACAGGCAGATAGTTGACAACCACATCGGTACCGGTGGCCTTGAGAACCTCAGCAACGTCTACGGTACTCCCGTCGGCTTTCGTGATGACTTCGCTGAGATACCGGCCCAGCCCGTCATGGGTCATACCGCGCTGAACGGGAACGTCGAGCTGAGGAACATCCGCGAACTCGACGGTATTGTTGGGTTCGGTGAAGATCGCCTCGCTGAGGTCTTTGCCAACCTTGTTCGAGTCGATGTCGAACGCGGCCGAGAATTCGATGTCGCGGATGTGATAGCCGCCCAGTTCGGGATGCATCAGCCCGGGAATGAAGCTGTCCGCGGGAGCATCCCTGTAATATTGGACGCCCTGAACGAGAGAAGATGCGCAGTTGCCGACACCGACGATGGCAACGCGGACTTTCCTGGCCATTTCAAAACTCCTTCGAGAGGTAAAGTTCAGCCTTCCTGGACAAAAACAGGTGAAAAAGATAGGTATATTTATATATTTGACAAATGAATAATTACTATATTATTTATAGGATTTCTCTATAGATATGACGTCTAAATCACCGGTGACATAATACGGGCGCCCACAAGGGACGCCCCTACAAATAATCGTCTGGCGCGTATCACGGTGAAATCAGAAGCAACCGATATCTGGTTGTTGTAGGGGCGAGCGGCCGGTCGCCCCTACAGATTCTATGTCGCGATCCTTCGCGCTGGCCATGCAAAGGGACGGGGTAAACGTCTGAAAGAATGGTGACACATTCCTGAAACCTGACAATCGGGGACGAGTATGAACCTGCAACATCTGAAGTACTTCCTGGCGGTTGCGCGCGAGGAAAGTTTCAGTCGCGCGGCACGAGAACTGCACGTGACGCAGCCTACCGTCAGCAGCGGCGTGGCCGACCTGGAACGCGCGCTGGGCGTGCGGCTGTTCAACCGGGGCAATCGGCACGTGGGCCTGACAATGGAGGGCAGGACGCTCGCGAATTACGGAATGCAGATCCAGGACCTGGTGGAATCGACCGAAGACCGGCTGAGACGAAGGGACGTTCTGCCGGGCGAAGGATTTCAGTTCGGCGCGATCGATGCCGCGGTTACCTATCTGTTGCCGGACATCCTGAAAGCGTACATGCGGGATTTCCCGAACGTGGCGCTTGCGGTACAGGTTGCGCCCTCTCGATATCTCGTGGACGATCTGCTGCTGAACCGTTCCGAATTCGCGGTGATTTCGCTTCCGTTCGTCCATCCGAAACTGGAAACGGTTTCCATCCATCGAGACTCGATGCCGCTGGTGGCAGGGGCGTCGCATCCGTTTTCCCGGCGTTCGTCGGTGGCGCTGGAAGAGGTCGCGGAGGAGCCGCTGATTCTGTTTCACGCCGATTCCGTGTCGCGAAAAATCGTGGACGAGCGATTCGCTGAGGCGGGCGTGTCACCAGGCGTGGTCATGGAAATGCGGAGTCCGGAGGCCATGCGGAAGCTGGTCGAGGCGGGCGTGGGTATTTCCTTCCTGCCGCATCTGACCGTTCAGGATTCCCTGACATCGGGAGCTCTGGTGACCGTAGACGTCCTGGGCGTGCGATTCGGCCGTGAGATTGGCGTGGCCTGGCGACAGGGGCGCTATTTCGGACCCGCGATCCGGCGCCTGCTCGACGCCGTCTTTGAACGGTTCGGGATACCAGCGGACGGAATGCACGATGACCCACAGGCCGTTTAGTAGTTTACCGTCTTCACCTCTGTTGACTTCAGCGCCTGATCGATCAACGGGGGCAGGTCCAGCTTCGGCTCGATCTCACGTACCGCATTCAGATTGGCGCGGGTCTCCGGATGTTTGGGTACAAAGACCGTACAACAGTCTTCATAGGGCTCGATTGAGACATCGTAGGTTCCGATGCGCCGGGCAAGATCGATGATTTCCTCCTTGTTGTCCCCGGAAAGCGGTCGCAGAATGGGAAGCGGTGTCGCTTCCTCGATCGCGCGTATGTTCGACAGGGTCTGCGAGGCGACCTGACCGATACTCTCGCCCGTGACAAGGGCCTGCGCGCCTTCCCGTTCGGCAATCGCTTCGGCGATCCGCAACATGACCCTTCGATAGAGGACCACTCGGTAGCCCGGCGGCGCGTGGGTCATCACGCGGCGCTGGATCTCGACGAACGGGACCAGATACAGTGTCGACCTGTACTGGTACCGCGTCAGCACCCGGGTAAGCTCCTCCGTATTGCGCTGTGAGCTTCGGTTGGTATACGGCTGGCTGTGAAAGTGTACGAACGAGAGCCTTACGCCGCGTTTCATCGTCTTGTATGAAGCAACCGGCGAGTCGATGCCCGAGGAAAGGAGACTGACGGCACGCTCGTTCGCGCCCACGGGAAGCCCACCGGGCCCGGGTGTTTTTTGGGTATAGACAAAGGCCCCCTCGTAGGAAACTTCGACGAAACAGGTCAGGTCCGGATCTTCCAGTTTGACCCGCGCGCCGGAGAGCTTCTGTACGTGGGCGCCCACGTCGCGGTTGATTCCCTCTGATGTCAGCGGGAAATTCTTGTCTCCGCGACGCGCGGCAATCTTGAACGAGCTAAAGTCCTCCTGTCGAACGACCTCCCACACCGCAGCCCGTATGTGTTCGATGGCGTTGGGGACGAGAACGGCTTCGGAGAAATTCGCAATCCCGAATACGTCAACCAGGCGCTCCCGGATGGCCCCCGTCCGAGCGTCCGGGGGAAGTTCCAGGATGATGCGACCTGAAAGGCGTCGGACGGCCCCGCGCTGCAGGCCTTTCAATGCGCGAGTGATGTTGGTGAGCAGCTGCCGTTCGAACCGGCCGCGGTTCCTGCCCTTCAGGCCGATTTCGTGATAGTGGATGAGGATAACGGGTTCGGGCGCGGCGTCCATAGCGTCTTTCGGGTGAGTCCATCGAGACGGAGCGGGCCGGTTTACCCTTCCTTCGGGACGGTTGTAAAGTTCCGGCACTCCCTTCGATCGTCCGTTACTTCTCCTTTAGAATTCGGTAGAGATTGTGCAGGAAGGTCCGGTTGTCACCGTCGACGTAAATCATCTCGCCTCCCATTCGGCTGAACGACTTGCAGAACCTGAGATAGTACGCCGGGTTGTCTTTGGGAGGTTCGCCCGTGGACCAATCCCAGGTCACCGGCGTCAGATCGTTCACCGCGATGAACGGGCGTACGACGCGCCTGGGTTCCTGAATGCGCAGATTGTTGGCCAGCGAAAGGGCCTTTTCGAAGACTTGCGGCGCCATGACGGCCGAGCCAATTGAGAGGAACACGCCTCCATCCAGATTGACCACGCCGCGCGTGAACACCCGAAAATCGATATCCGCGCCGCGGCCGATTGCCGCGCCGTTCGCGAGGTGGTGGTTGTGGATGATGTCGTAGCCGATACCCGGATGAACGGTGAGCGGCACGCCGAGTCGGTAAGCCCCTGCCGTAAGCGACAAATCTCCGTATGGATGTTCGACGCGGAAGCGGCCTGAAGGAATGTCAAATCGCGAGAGGACCTGGAGCATTTCGGCGTACGCGGGCATGGCGGGCGAGTCCGCGGGAACCGCGGCCCAGTCGAGCAGGGCGGATGCCAGGTCGTTGCGGGAAGGAATCTCACAACCGTCGTCGGCAATGAACTTTCCGAGGGATTCGCCGTAGCCCCTGCCCTCCAGCGCACCGGCGAGAACGGCCAGATGGATGTATCGGCCGGTTTCCTCCCACGTTCCGAAACACCCCTTCGCGACGTTCGCCCGCACGTCTTCTTCGGATCGCCCCTGATAGGCGTATTCCCAGTCGTGAATCGTGCCGGCGCCGTTGGTGGCCAGATGGGTGATCCAACCGCCCTCCATCAGGCGGGTCACGATCGGCCCCAGGCCGTTCTTGACCAGATGGGCGCCGTACGCCAGCATGACGGAAGCGCCCCGCCTCCTGGCGTCCCGGATTTCTTCGGCAACGCGCCGCAGCCTGTCCGCCAGCAGCACGGGGTCGGGCGCGGCCCCGTCAGGGTCGACCATGATCTCGTCGATCGAGAACTTGCTCCGTCTCTCCGACAGAGGTCTGAGGACGAGGTCCCGATGGTCGATCTGTTGATACGGCATGAGCCTGCTTGCCTATTTGTCCACCCAGACCCGCTTGAGTGGGACGTCGGGAGATTCAAGGACGCCGCCGTAAATCGTCACGGCGGTGATTTTTCCGTTCTGAATCCGGCACATATGCACTTCGGTGGCATCCAGCCGTTTGCCGTACATTGCTTCGGGCAGCCCGGGAAGGGGCTGGTTTACGATACCCCTGAAACGAAACTCCACGGCGGCCATGACGTTGTCTGCGACGACATTGAGTATTTCCAGCCGCATGTCCCGCTCTTCCTCGTGACAGCCCTGCCAGAGCGCCACCAGGTTTTCCGCACCCCGGATGTTCAGTGCGCCGCCGGCCATGGTGGCGTCGTCGGCGTAGGTTTCGCGAAGTCGCTTCCAGTCACAGGCGAAGGCGGCTTCGAGGGACTCCCGGGCAATTCGAGCGTTGTCTTCGGCGGACATTGGCGTCTCCTTTCGTTATTTTGGCTCGTGGTCTGTCTATTCCACGCCGGCGCCGATCCGGTATTGTTCGAGATTTCCCCTGTATTGCAGACCGAGAATCTCACGGGACCGTGCGACATTGCACGTTTTTTCCGCGCCCGGCGTTCCCACGACGTGGAAGACGTCGAAGTCGATGTCCCGGGACTCCAGGCCCAGCCGGCATGCTTCCGCAAGGTCGTGTCGGCAGACCCATCCCTGGCGATAAGGACGTGCTTCCGTACCCAGCTTTTCCCTGTACCGGCCGATCCCGAGTCTGCTGTCAACGATGTAGTCAGGCCGGAGTACGATGATGCGCATCCCGAACGCGTCGTAATACTGCCGGCACATTTCTTCCTGGAGGCGCTTCGTAACGCCGTACAGACCTCCGTCGGGCCGCCTGACGTCGGCCGAGAAGAAGACGCCGCCGGGATGGGCGGTCTGGCAGGAACCGATGTGCACGATCCTCCCGATGCCGTGTCGCCGGGCGGACTCAAGCACGTTCCAGAGTCCCTTGATGTTGATCAGAAAGGGTTTCTGATCGTCAACGCCATGGGCGCCGGGCTCGTCCGAGTGGTACACCGCCATGTGCAGAACCGCGTCCATGTCCGCCACGGCGCCGTGAACGGCATCGAAATCCACGATATCTCCGTGTACGACTTCACCGCCCGTCCATTCGCCGTCGGTATCGTTCCATGACTGCCAGGCCTGCGGGCCGTAGTCGAAAGCCCGGATCCGATGGTTTCCGTCAAGAGCGGCCAGCGCCGCCCTTCCGAGCCAGCCCGCCGCGCCGAATACGACAATGTTCATTACACCTCCGTGTTGTCCGGATTCGTGTCCTGCGTGTTGTAGTTTTCGGGATCTTCCTGTACTGACAAAGAACTGGGCCTTCCAAATCTATCCTGTGGCCGTGATAGAGCCGCACTGTCAGCTTCTTCCGGAAGAGATCGGTTAGTGAGGTCTTCTTCCGTGGCCAAGCGGGCCTGTGATGGCGAGATCGTGGCAACGCCTATCGTGTTGCCTTCCGGGCCCAGGAATTCAACCTCGAGTGCTTCCCCGTTGCCCTGCACATATACAATCGTGCCAATGTCGCCGACTTTCAGCCCTTCCCCCGGATTGCGTTTCTCAATCAGCGGGCTGCTGGACGGGACATCCCAAATATGATTGAGCGGAACCTCCGTTGTAAGCGCTATAACGTCCGGTTCCTTGAACATATCTGTCTCCTTGGAAGCTGTCTTAAAATTTCCAGCGGTCTTCGCGCGGCTGCAAAAGCGCCGGTCGGCGTTGGTCAAACCCACCCGTATAGACAGATATGGGCGGATTTTCCCGTCGGCGCTGCGCGCCCCTCGCGCCTCATAACCGCCGCTTTTTCGCTCGCGCTCGGGAACTCACCGGGAATTTTAAGACAACTTCTTACGATCAAGCCGGATATGCCGTAATGAACCTCGGTTGGTCGCTTTCCCTGTCAACGTGCGAGAGTGTGTCAGGATTTCTCTCCTGCAAGTCCGTACTTCCTGTAAAAGTGACGAAACTGATCGTAGCTCAAGCAGAGCGACTCGGCGGCCTTGCGCTGGTTCCAGTTTGCGCGGCTCAACGCGCCTCTGAGCAAGCCGAGTTCAAACGCCGTAACCTGGGCGTCAAACCCGTCTCCGGGCGCAGCGGCGGCCCCGCTGGAGATCTCCGGCGGCAGGTCCCGGGGCTCGATGGATGCACCCACGGCCATGCAGGCGGCGCGTTCGACAGCGAATTTAAGCTCGCGCACGTTTCCCGGCCACGCGTAGCCCAACAGCATCCGCAGCGCGCTCTCCGAAAACGGACGCGCTTCCAGGCCCGGCACCTCCCGGACGATCTGTTCGACGAAAAATACGGCGAGGGGCCGGATGTCTTCACGACGCTCCCGTAGGGGGGGAATGCGGATAATCTCGAAGCGCAGGCGGTCGTACAGATCCTGCCGGAAGCGGCCTTCGACGATCTCGCGCTCGAGGTCGGCATTCGTGGCGGCAATGATACGTACGTCCACGCTGGTCGGCGCGGCGCCGCCCACCCGTTGGATCTCCTGATATTCAATGGCGCGCAGGACGTTCTGCTGGAACTCGGGCGTGGTGTTGCCGATCTCGTCCAGCAACAGAGTGCCGCCGTTTGCCGCTTCAAACCGGCCCGGCCGGGCTTCCGTGGCTCCGGTAAAGGCGCCTTTCTCATGGCCGAAGAGCTCGCTTTCCAGGAGGTTGGCGGAAAGGGCGGCGCAGTTGACTTTGACGAATGGACGATCTCTTCGTACCCCACCGTAGTGGATCGCGGCGGCCACGAGTTCCTTTCCGGTTCCGGGTTCGCCGAGGACCAGGACCGGTCGGGGGATGGAAGCGATGCGCTCGGCCTGTTGCATAATCCGCAGCATCTGTGAGCTGGCGTTTACCGTCCTGTATTTCTTGCCGAATTCGTCACGGTAGAATCTGTTCTCCCGATCCAGATCCTTAACCCGGGCCTGGAGGCGAGCGTTCTCCTTGAGCACGGCAAGTACGCGGTCGAGTTTTTCAAGGCTGAGTTCAAGCCGGTCTTCAATATAGAAGTCTTTCTCGATAAAGTCGGAAGCGCCCATGCGCAGGGCGGCTACGGCGTTCTCCACGGTGCCCTTGCCCGTGAGGATGATCACCGGCAGATCGGGTGCGAGATCGCGAATCTGACGGAGAATTTCGAGGCCGTCCGGCTCGGCCTGTCCAAAGTCGATATCCAGAATCGCCATGTCAACGTCCGAAACGTGTTTTCGCAAATACGCGAAGGCCTCTCTACCGGTGGGAAATGCCCTCACGATCCGGCCATCCACCTGAAGGCTTCGCGTGAGCATGCCCAGGATTTCGGACTGGTCGTCTGCGACAACGATTTGCGCGTTCATGACTTACTCGATGAATTCCTCGGCCAGCGGCAGCCTGGACGCAGCTAACGGATCCCCGCTCCAGCCGATGCTTTCGGATTCGGAAACGAGCTCGAAGTCCACTGGAATGTCGATGCGAAACACGGCACCGGCGCCCGGACGGCTGATCATGCGCAGGTTTCCCCTGTGGGCGGATACGATCCGCGAGCAGATGCTGAGGCCGAATCCATTGCCCTTTTCTTTGGTTGAGAACCCCGGATCGAAGATGCGACCCTGGATTTCTTCGGATATGCCCGGCCCGTTGTCTTCCACCTCGATGAACACCGACGCCCGCTTATTGTCGTAGCCGGCCTGTACCGTGACCGCACCATCCTCGTCTACGGCGTCCAGTGCGTTGAGAATCAGGTTGGTAACCGCCTCACGCAACATTCCGGGGTCGACCTTGACCTGGGGCACCTGCGGTTCGAATGCGAAGCGGAGCAACGTACCACCGGTCCGGCTCGAGACCGTCTTTCTGATGTTGCGCAACAGCAGTGGAATATCGACCAGTGTGGGATTCAACGGGTCCTGCTTCATGCTGCGCAGGTACGCGACCCACTGGTCGTAGATGTGCTCCTGATCGCGTGCGATTTCCCTTAGATCATCGAGCACCGTGTTGTCCTTCCGGTTCCTTCGAATCAGCCTGCGTGTACGGCTCCCGACCAGACCCATCAGGTTCTTTATCTGGTGGCCACGCGTGTACAGGCTCTCACCCACCTGCACACGTCCCATGTCGATGAGCTCAAGGGACAACCTTGCCAGAACCGAAGCAGCCTTTGCGCCGAATTCTTCGATGATGGTTGTATATTCCTGCTCCATCTGCGCTGAACTCTTGTGATCGAACAAGAGATGCGCCAGGTTCCTGTAGGGCAGCGCGTAATCCGGCTCGAGCTGGATGGCTATCTTGAATGCACCCAGGGCCTGAAGGGTCTGACCCGATTGCATGAGCAGGATGCCAAGGTTGTTGTGACCCGGTGCGAACAGCGGATTCGCTTCCAGACCACGACGGTAAACAGCGATCGCTTCCTCGATGTTCTCCGGAAGGTCGTCCAGAAAGCTGGCGAGCAGGAAGCAGGCACCGTCCACGTTGCCGTAGTGCACGCCGCGATCCACCGCCTCCAGAATAAAACGGAGCATTTCGACCGCCTGTTGCCGACCCCTGGATCCCGATTCCGCGCCCTCCGCCCGCAACAGCGCCAGTTGAAAGCGCGCCTCAAGATGTTCCGGCTTGCCCGCGATGGCGGACTCGAAGGCCTCCGACGCGCCATCTGCGCCCGTCTTGAGCAGGCACATACCGATCTTGAAGTACAGGTCCGAATTGTCATGGGTCAAGCCCAGCGCACGTTCGAAGCTTGCGAGCGCATGCTGCCAGTTGCCCCTTCTATAGTGGACGACACCCAGGTTGTGGAGCGCACGAAGGTTGCCCGCGTCGTGACTCAGTGCCGAAGCGTAAGCGGCTTCAGCTCTCGACATGTCCCCGGTTTCCAACGCGGAATCACCGTCGCGGCAGTGCCTCCGTGCGTCTGCATTCGCGGATTCCGGGAGGGTCCGAACGATACTTATGCGGTCGGACGGCGCCGGACCATTGTCTGATATGTCAGATTTGGTCAACAGGTTACTCCATGACTAATCGGGTTTATCCGGAGGATTCTCCGGTTTTGTCTTCATTACCGTCCGCCGGATTCACTCCGCCTGCCAACCTGCCCAGAAACTCCGGCAGTTCCAGACCTGCCAGCTTTGCCAGTTCGTGCATGGGAGGAATCGCGCCCATCAGACGCTGACCGAGGTTGGACATACCTCCCTGTCCGTTGCCGCCGTCCCAGACCACGATTTTCTCCAGCGGGATATTCTGAATGGCTTCGGCCTGAATGCCCGCGACCTCTGTCAGCCGTTCGACGATGAGGAAGGCTGCGGCAGCCTGGTCTTTACCGCCGCAGGCGGCAACCAGTTCCTTATATCCCTCGGCCTTGGCGTCCAGTATGGCCTGAGTGCCCTCCGCTTCGGCCCGTCGCTCGGCCAGAATCGCGGCGGCCTCGCCTTCCGCCACAAGCGCTTTCTGGGCTTTCTCGGCCTCGGCCTGCACAACCAGCTTTTTCTTTTGCGCCTCGGCTTCTACGACGATTTCGGCTCTAAGGCGGGCTTCTTCGCGTAGCGCCCGGGCGTCCTCTGCCTCTCTTTCCGCCTTTTCCTGAGCGACCCGGATGGCGCCGTCGGCTGCCTTGGCGGCCTCCTGTCCCTTCTGACGCGCGACCTCCTCGGCTACGGTCTGCTGCGCCATGTAACCGGCCTTCTTGGAATCGGCCTCCGTCTCGGCCTGGACCGCTTCCGCATCCAGGGCAGAGACCATCTGGCGTTTGTTCCTGGTGGCCTCTGCCTCCCCGATCTGTGCCTCGGATTCCAGCGCGGCAACCCGCTGGCGCCTGTCCCTGGCGGCCTCGGCCTCGCCGATGTCCGCGGCCGCATTCGCCGCGGCCACGTCCGTACGCTGGTCTCGTTCCCGTTCGGCCACACCCACCTTGCCCATTTTCTCCTGCTCGGCCACGTCGATTGCCGCCTGATTGATGGCTTCGGCGGCCGCCTTCTGACCGAGGGCTTTGATATAGCCGCTTTCGTCTTCGATATCCTTGATGTTTACATTGATCACGGCCAGCCCGATTTTCTCCATTTCGGTTGACACGGCTTCATTGACCTTGGACATAAACGCCTGCCGGTCCCTGTTGATTTCTTCGATCTGCATGGTGGCGATCACCGCCCGCATCTGGCCCAGGATGATGTCCTGCGCCTGGCTCTGGATCTGTTCGCGGGAAAGGCCCAGGAGTCGGATCGCCGCATTCTGCATCACGCCCGCCTGATTGGAAACCGCCGCGGTGACGGTTGTGGGTACGGACACACGGATGTTCTCCTGAGAAAGCGCGTTGTCCAGGTCTATGGGAACGACAAACGGTTCCAGGTCCAGATACTCATAATCCTGCAGGAGCGGAAGAACGAAGGCCGCGCCTCCGTGGACGCATTTTGCGGCACCCTTTCCGGTTTTCCCGTAGACGACCAATATCTTGTTGGACGGACACCGTTTGTACCGGGAAATAAACGTCACGAAGAGAAGAAACACCACCAACAGCAGGATGATTGTCAGAATCGTCTCGGTTGCCATTGCAATCCCTCCTCGACTGAATATAGCACCGTTGAATGAGATCTTTCCCGGGGAAAATCCGCGCTGGCTGCAAATATCATGTTGATCCAGCTTCTCATGATTTCAGGGGCTCGACCTCAAGCGTGGTTGCGCTCACAACCCGGAGAATGCGCACGGGCGTCCTGGCGGAGACCGGCATGCCGTTCTTTCCTCGGGCAGTCACGTACGCGACCGTCCCGCTCTCCATCACCCGGACCTGCCCCGTGCCGCCTTCCGGAATATCCAGATACACTTCACCCGACGTGCCTACGCACGTATCAAGGCTTGCGTTTCCGGTTTCGGTAAGCTGCCTGATACCGTGGAAGAAATAGGCCACGACCGCCATGCCCGCGCTGCCCCATACAAGCGCGTAGACAAGGGCGGTTCGTACTTCCATCCCTCTTTGGAGATACAGGGCACCCGCCCACCCGAACAGCATGCCAAAGGCAATGAGCGACCGGATAGACAGCAGCTTGAATGAGGCAACCGTACCGTCGTTGAACTCCGGCCCGGTATCGCCGAAGTTCGCATCTCCTGCGATCCCCGCGTCCGCCCCTCCTCCGAGACCGAGCAAGGCAGCCAGGAGTTGCCAGACGAAAAACGCACTGAAGAAAATCGCCATGACGTAGAAAATCTGATTGAGCACGGTCAGTTCCATCCACCAGGCATCCATATCCGGCTCCCTTCTTCGGATCTCCTTGAGTTTGCAACGACGATCTCCCGTACGCGGAAAAACGGTCTGTATCGGTAAAGCGCTTTGCGCCGCGAAATGTGATACAGAATCTTCTTTGCGTCAATACAAAATCGCTACGGTTTTCGCCCACGGTGCCTGGCGCCGGGACGATGCTCGGCTACAGTTTTCGCCCCGAATGAGACGCCAATGCAAGCGCTGAGACCTCCCGTTCGAGCACCAAAACTGGAATTGTCCGGAACTTGAAGTCACGCGAACTCAGGAGGGTACCAGTCCCCGCTTTCTGAATTCGCCCTTCAACTGGTAACGTCCGCGATTGAGCCATGTCTTGACCGTCCCCATAGGAATCTGCAGCGCCCGTGTTATCTCCTCGTAGGACCAGTCGCGAACATAACGCATCCAGATAACTTCGCGATATCTTTCCGGCAATGCGTGAATGCTCATTCTCACGAGTTCGCGCCGCTGGTTTCGCTCGACCGTGGATTCAGGATTCTCGCCCGCGGCGGGCACGCGCGTGGCTTCCACGAGTGCGGCAGGATCTTCGGTTACCGTTGTCCACCGACGGCGCACCTGCTGTTTGCGGAAGTGGGACTTGTGGACGTTCAGGGCGATCTGGGTGAGCCAGGTGGCAAACGCGGCATCGCCTCGATAGGAGCCAAGGGCCGTATATGCCCTCAAAAACGCGGTCTGTACGAGATCCTGTGCGGTTTCAGGGTCGCTTGTTCGACGCACCATCGTGGCGTAGATCTGTTCGTGGCAGGCCCGGTACAGGACGCCGAAGGCGGCCGCGTCACCTTCGATTGCCCTCCGGACCAGATACCGTTCGTTTTTCATCTATTGGTTTTCCTCTCTAATGGTCGGTCAATTATCTGGATTCTCCTGTAAGCAGCCGGTAACCCACGTAAATCAGGACAAACGACACAAACAGCTTAAGGAGCAAGAACACCATTTCCAGGGACATGCCGATGAGCTTGATCGCTTCGAAAATACCGAGATACGCGCCGATGGCGATAAGGATGATGCCGAGGATCTTCGCGAGCATGGTTCCGTCCTTTCTACTCTCCGGTAGCCAGATGATTTATCTCTGCCATTCCGGTTTAGATTGAAAGTTACGTGAAAGACCTGGAGTCCGCCCGGACGTCGCGGTACAGAGGCGGATTCGAATGGAGACGATGATCAGCCCGTGCTCCTGTTTTCCTGCAACCGGCTCAGTTTCTCGTCAATGGTTATCAGTATGTCCTGAACATCGGTCAGGCGTTGATCCACTTCGTTCAGCCGGGTTTTGAACGCTTCTGTCTGGTTCGTTTCGAATCCGTGAGTCTGGCCGCTGTTCCGACGCTTCAGATATATCATCACGTAGCCGAGGGCGAACACGGTCACCGCGACTGTCCCGCCGATCAGCAGAATCCCCAGTGCAAGAGCAATGGCGAAACTCACGAAGCGTGGCGAACTCCCGGGCATGAATGGGTCGCCGAAGAAAAACCTCAGCGTTACCGCTCCAAGCAAAATCAGGATAAAGACGATTGCGCCTCTGGTAATAAACTCACGGGTCATCAGGATCCCTCCTTTGGCTTGCAGTCGTTGTTCAGACGTTGGTTTTGCCTCGCCTGAGCCTTTCATCCAGGGTGATGATCACTTCCTGGAGGTCGTTCAGCCGCTGGTCCACGGCGTCCAGCCGCGACTCCATTCGCTTGGCCCGTTCGGGACTCATCCCCTTGCCTTCCCTCTTCTTTCTGAGGTGTATATAGCTCACAAGGCCCCCGGCGAAAATGATCAGACAGATCCCAATGCCGATCTCCATCGCAATGCCCAGACCTGTTCCGGATTGCGCCAACTCGAGACGGTCTGCGACGTCCTCGAGTTTACCGGCAGTTGACTCCAGGCGTCTCTGATTTTCCAGAAATAGTCTCACGCTTTCACCCGTTAGACCGGCGGTATTGCCGGTCAGGGTAATAGTGGGAATGTCTTCGGCGCCAGGAAGCAGGTTCCACCGTTCCGACGTGAATGCCCAGACAACGAAACCGACGGCCGCCACCGCCAGGAAAATCCCCACAGTGGATCCACTGGGCTTCTTGTTGCCGGGAGTCATCAGATAAACGGAGTATCCACCCGCAACGATCAGCAGGCAAAGCGCCAACGCCAGTTCCAGAATCCAACTCATACTTTCCCTCCTCTGAAGTCCCCGCGTTTGATTGTGTGGCGACGGCATTCCGACGATTTGAAGTCTCAAGCCACTTTTTTGACGTTTCGGCTGGCGGCTTCCGTCGTACCGTTTCCAATCTCGGCCTGCTTGAAGAATCGAGAGAGTCCTGTCAATGCGAGGACTCTTCGGATACGACGGGAAACGCCGCTCAACCTCAGGTCGCCTCCGGCGTCTCGGGTGGCTTTAATGCCCCTCGCCAGTTCACCAAGCATGGCGGCGCCCATGTGGTTCACGCGTGAAAGGTCGACCACGACGGTGCGAGCGCCTCCGTTTACAAGGTTCGATATTTCGCGTCGGAGCGGCGCCACCTCCGGCAGGGCGATCGGATCGCCGCTGATGGTGACAACGGCCGTCCCACCCTGAATCCGCTCGCCGACGTGAATGTGCTGTGTGTTCATGATTCAACGCCCCGTTTCTTGAGCAGATATGATTCTGATACTGGCCGATCGCGCTTCAGGTAATCCGGTGAACCTGGCGCGATTCACGACGCGCCTCCCGAGTCCTGGCGATTCAGCTTTTCGTCGATCGCGATCATGATTTCCTGGATATCGGTCAGTCTCCTGTCAAGGTCGTCCAGCCGGGCATTCAGGCGTTCCTCGACCTTACCGGGGACGGTACCCTTTGTCTGCCGCTCCACGTATTTGAGGACCGCCACGGCAAGGACGATCAGCGCAACGCCAATACCGACTTCAAACATGACATCCCTCCGTGATTTTCGAATGTATCAAAGTTCATACACCGGTTTCGCCCGGGTTTTTTCGGATCCATGTTCAATCTCGGGAAAGTGATACACAACGAGACCGGACTCTGACACCCGAACCTCGGCGCTGCCGCCGACGGCCAATGCACCGAGGATCTCTTCTGCCTTTCCCACGGTCATCCTCCCGTCCGTAGCCGCCTCCAGAACGGTGAGGCTGCCGCCTTTCTCGCGTGCGAGCCTGAGCAGGCGGTGTTGATACTGCGCGTACCGCTTGTGCTCGGCCGACACCTGGACCTTTCGGCCGGCCAGCCAGAAAACCAGCGCGAACGAGATTACGGCGATACCCATGACAATGTCAAGGGGGTTCAGGATGAAACCGGACGACCGGAAGCCGGAATAGACTATGCCCATCAGACCGCCGAAAACGAACAGAATCGCTGTGACTTTCAGTAGCAGCGCGAAGGCGTATCGCATAGCACAACTCCCGTCAGTGGCCAGATCGGAGAATCGGAAGGACAGCCGACGCGAACGGGGGTGACGAACCCTTCCCGGCTCTTGCCGCGCGGGTCGGGTCATCTTGAAATCACGCCATGCCTCTGTTGCGTCGCGCATTGTCCTGTCGATCTCGTACGCGATTTCGTCCAGGATTTTTCGAAATTCACGCATCGGATTTGCGCAGTTTGTTCTTCAGCGCCTCGAGTTCGTCTTCCACCGTGTTCCGTCGTTCCAGTTTTTCGAACGTATCGTCCAGCGAGGGATCTTCACCGGCAATTTCCGCGTGAGCGGAAGCTTCGGCTTCTTCATTCTCAACCCGGCTGCGAAAGCGTTCGAAGCTGGAAAAGGCGTCGTCACCGACGCCCGAAATGCCCTGGGCGATCTGCTTCCGAGCCTGAGCGGCGCGTCGCCGCGCGATCAGCGCGCCCTGACGGGTGCGTGCTTCGTCCAGTTTGGACTTGAGCTGCCCAAGCTGTTTCTTGAGCTGATCGGAGGTCTTGTGGCTCTCGTCGAACGCGGCTTCCAGATCCCCGGCGGCTTTTTCCAGCGTGGCCTTTCGTTCCAGAGCGCGCCTGGCCAGATCGTCCTCGCCGGATTCCACGGCCAGTTCCGCCTTCTTCTGCCAGGCCTCGATCTGGTCCGTCTTGTCCAGAAGCTGACGCTCCAGACGTTTCTCGTTGGCCACGGCCGTCCCGACGGACGCCGTCGCCTTGTTAACGGCCTCCTCCATTTCGAGGATCATCTGCCGGATCATCTTCTCCGGATCTTCCGCGCGATTCAGAAGGTCGTTTATGTTGGCCTTGATGATGTCAGCCATTCTGGAGAATATCCCCTTGGCCATCGTCGTACTCCTTTCTCTTGCGGGTGTCCGTAGCCCGCCACGGTTAAAAAATCCGGATTCAGACACTCATCCGCCGATCTGCCGACCACATAACGCAAGGACCGTGCCCGAATCACAAAAAACCATATAAATAACTGTTATTTAGCGATTTATATTTCATTTCGATGAATGATTGTCAACAATTATTGGTGAAATACACCGAACGCAAGGCGAAAACAACCGACTTGTATCGGCTCCAGAGGCTCGTTCACAGCCATAGCCGACTTGTCTTTTTCGGACAAATGGCGTAAAATCTGGAGTACTCTCTCGAGATACGGGCAGGTGCGCCCGTGGGTCTACTCGTGCTTCAGCGGATAACAACAATGATGGATAAGCTTCGATTCTTGCGACTTCTGAGCGCCGGGCTCTGCGTGGTCTTGCTGCTGGCAAGTCCCCTCGCCGGACTCTCGCTGGTCCACAAGGTCCGAAAGGGCGATTCCTTGTGGTCGATTGCCAGGAAATACAAGACCAGCATCAGGGCAATCAAGCGGATCAACAAGCTGCGGTCCAACAACGTCTATCCGGGTCAGGTACTCCGTCTGACACCTCGTATTACCAAATACAACGCGCCGAACGGACCATATTACTGGCAAAAGCCGAAAGCGAGCAGGCAAAGGCATCGCAACTACTCCGAAAGGGCGCGAACCAGCCCGGGTCTGGACTATCGACGCGCCCAGATCCTGTTGCGCGCCTTCGACAACGAGATTCTCGCCAAGGCGCCCAGGAAGAGAAGGAAACCACTGAAGGGATGGCGGATCGTGCTCGACCCCGGGCACGGAGGAATCGACCCGGGCGCCATCGTGTCCAACCTGGCAGGCAAGAAACAGCGGGTTTACGTGGTCGAAGATGAATACGTGTACGACATTGCGTTGCGAATGTTCAAAGAACTCAGGCTGCTCGGCGCGGAGGTGACATTGACGGTGATCAGCCCCAATCATCTGATCCGCGACAACCTGCCGGCCAAAACGACATTCGTGCACGAAAAGAACGAAGTCTACAACGATGAGCGGTACAACCGGAGGAATTCGGAAAAGGTGCGGCCCAGAAGCGCCAATATTTCACAGCGAGTCCGGGTGACGAACCGCTTCGTAAAGGGAGCGCGAAGGGGCAGGAGTCTGTTTGTTTCGCTGCACGCGGACAACACTCCCGGGCGCCCGAAGGGTCCGCTGGTAATCTACCATAAACGGCGGGGCAGAATTGACAGCCGTTCCAGGTATTTGGCTCGCGTCATGCGTTCGGTCCTGCACCAGCCGAACCTCCCCGCTAAAATCCGGGGGCGGAACCTGGCGGTATTGCGGAATAATCAGGCCCACGCCGAAATTCTCGTTGAAGTTCACAACGTCCACCACGAGAACGAGGCCTATCGAATCCGGTATCACAAGAACCGGCAGCACCACGCGAAAAAGATCGTTAACGGCATCCTTGCGTACGCGAAGAAAAATCGGTGAGTTTTCGGATGATTCCGTATACGGAACAAAACTGCGCCAGTCTAGCTTAGCGCGGCGGCCTTAAATGGCGACCGCGCCTGGAAAACCCCAGCCTCCCGCCTATCGCATGAATTTTCTGATCCGGAGCGAATTCGAGATCACGGAGACGGAACTCAGCGCCATCGCGCCAGCCGCCACCATGGGCCCTCCGAGCGGGTTGAGCAGGCCGAGAGCCGCCACCGGAATCAGCAGTACGTTGTAGGCAAACGCCCAGAAGAGGTTCTGTCGAATCGTGCGCATGGTCCGCCCCGACAGGCGGATCGCGGCCTCTATTCCGGTGAGGCTACCGGACATGAGGGTGATGTCCGCGCTTTCCATCGCCACGGCCGTCCCGGTGCCGACGGCAATGCCGACGTCGGCGGTCGCCAGGGCGGGCGCGTCGTTGACGCCGTCTCCGACCATGGCCACACAATGTCTCTTTTCCTGCAATTCCTCGATTCGGGCGGCTTTTTCGTGGGGCATGACCCCGGCAATGACCCGGTGAATGTCCGCGTGTTCCGCGACGGCTACGGCGGTTCTTGCGTTGTCTCCCGTCAGGAGGATGACGGTCAGGTCAAGTGACTTGAGATCGGCGACGGCGCGAACGGCATCGGGCTTGAGGACGTCGGCCACGCCGATGAGGCCTTCCACCTGATCGTCTACGGCCACGAACAGGACTGTTTTGCCGGCGGTTTCCAGACGCGCCGCCTTCGCATCCAGGTCATCGGTCAATTCGGCCTGGCTTTCCACCAACTGCCGGTTGCCCAGAAGGATGGTGCGGCCGGCCTTTTTTGCGCGCACGCCCTGCCCGGGCAGGGCTTCAAATTCGAGAGGTTCTTCAACGGGCTGTTTCCGTTCCCGCGCCGCGTCGCGGATGGCTTCTCCGAGGGGGTGTTCGGAACCTTGTTCGACGGACGCCGCCAATTTGAGCAGATCCGATTCCGAACGTGTACCTGTCGTCACCAGATCGGTTACCGCAGGTCTTCCGGTAGTGATGGTGCCGGTTTTGTCCAGGACGATCGTATCGAGGCGGTGGGCCGTCTCCAGGACAGAGCCTCCCTTGATGAGGACACCCAGTTCCGCCGCCCGGCCGGTGCCGACCAGAATGGCCGTTGGCGTCGCCAGACCCAGCGCGCACGGACAGGCGATAATGAGGACCGCAACGGCATTGAGCAGCGCGTTGGAAGCGCCGGATCCGGAACCGGCGGACCACCACAGGGCGAACGTGAGCAACGCGACGCCGAAAACGACAGGCACAAAGACCCCGGCAACCCGGTCCGCGATCCGCTGAACGGGCGCGCGCGAGCCCTGGGCCTGGCGAACCAATTGAACGATCCGGGCATGCACCGTTTCGGCGCCGACCTGTGTGGCCGCGAATGTGAAACTCCCGGTCTTGTTGAGCGTTGCCCCGAGAACCCGGCTTTGTCTGACTTTTTCAACGGGCATGCTCTCACCCGTTATCACGGACTCGTCCACGCTCGATTGCCCCTCCTGCACCACGCCGTCTACAGGGACTCTGTCGCCCGGTCGAATACGAATGAGGTCGCCGACGGCGACGTCCTCTACAGGAACCAGCGTCTCCTCGCCGTTTCTAAGGACACACGCGGTCTCGGGCCGGAGATCCATCAACGTACGGATGGCTTCGGTCGCGCGGCCGCGGGACCGGATTTCCAGGAGCCGGCCCAGCAGGATGAGGGTAATGATCATAGCCGACGTGTCGAAATAGACGCTGACGGGCTCTCCGGGCCCAGCAACGGACCGGGGAAAAAAAGTGCCCGCGACGCTGTAGCCATAGGCCGCCAGCGTCCCGACGGCAATAAGGCTGTTCATGTCAGCGGTCCTGCGCCGCAGGCCGCTCCAGAACCCGCTTAGAAAGCGCCAGCCGCACCAGAACTGCACGGGAGTTGCCAGGAGGAAGAGCAGAAGGTGGACCTGCCGGAGAGAGTACGGCGCTCCCAGTGACTCGTGCAGCATACCCACACCCATGATCAACGTTGACAGCACCGCGGCGACGATGAATCGCAATCGAATCGAACGGCGTTCCGATCGTTCCTCCCTCCGTTCTCCTTCCTCCGCGGAGGCGTCCGGTTCCACTACTGTCGCGCCGTACCCTGCATCGATTACCGCGCGCGTCAGAACGGAATCCGGGACCGCGAAATGCCGCACCGTGGCCTGACGGGCCGCGAGGTTGACCTCGCTGTCGACGACGCCCGGTACCCCCGTTATCGCGTTCTCTATTGCGGATACGCAGGCGGCGCAGCTCATGTCGCCCACGGCAAGTCTTGTCTCTTCAGTACGTATCCCATAGCCGAGACTCTCGATTTCACGAACAACCCGCTTCGTGCCGGACACACCGTCTCTCAACTGCACGGTGGCATCTCCCGTGGCGAAGTTGACGGACGCTTCGCCTACACCCCGGGTTTTTCGTAATCCGTCCTGAACGCGGGCGGCGCAGGCCGCGCAACTCATCCCGGTTACGGGAACGGTCAGGCTGACGGCCCCATTCGTCTCTGGCTCTCGGGACATGGCTTTTCAGTCCTGTTCCTTCCAACCCGGCGCGTATCGACTGACCGGGTTCCGATAGTCATTCAGGGAGACAGTCAGACTCAGAAATGCTTGAAACCGCGCGCTTCCAGCTCCGACCTCAGTCCCTGCGCGTTCTCGACATATACACGCTCGTCACCCGATACGATCCGCCCGATGCAGGAAATCCCCGGCTTGGCGCCGAGCGCTTCCACGTCATCTCTCCCCCCGGGCGCCACCGTAAACAGCAATTCATAGTCCTCTCCGCCCGTTATCTCCAGGTTCCGGGTGCAGGCATCCGAATGCTCGCGAAATCTCCCGAACGCGGGTGAAACGGGAATTGCCGTCCCATCGATCACCGCGGAAACCCGGCTTTGCCTGCAGATATGCCGCAGGTCCGAAGCCATCCCGTCCGATAGATCCAACATCGCCGTCACGGTACCCGATGCCGCCAGCGCCCGACCCAACGCCACCCTTGGTTCCGGCCTGTGGTGCCTGCGGAGAAGAAACTCACGGTCCTCCTCAGACAGTCCGACAGCTTGGCCCAGCGCAAGTTTCAAGCCTGCCGCGGAATCCCCGAGCGTGCCCGACGCATAGATCAAATCACCCGGGGCTGCGCCGGAACGGTAGCACACCCGGTCCTGATCCATTTCGCCCGTGAGCGTCAGATTCATGACCAGCGGCCCCGTACTCCGCGTTGTGTCGCCTCCAACGACGTTGACGCCAAAGCGAGACGCCAATCTGCGCAATCCCCGATATACACGTTCCATGAATCCGACGTCAAAATCCGGGGGAATCGCCAACGAAACCACGGCCTCGCGAGGCTCCCCGCCCATCGCCGCGATATCCGACAGGCTCACTGCAAGCAGCTTATGACCCAACCAACCCGGATCGGAACCCTCGACCGCGAAATGAACGCCTTCCACCATCAAGTCCGACGTGATGAGCCGCACACGGTCGTTTTCGCACGCCAACACGGCGCAGTCATCCCCTATCCCGCAGCACACACCGACGGCCGGGGGCAATGCGGCTGCGCCAATCCGCTCGATAAAGCCGAACTCTCCGATCTCCCGGAACGTCGCCACGGGGTTCTCCACCGGAAAAGGCAGTCCGCTCGAGTTGCTGACAGGGACAGGAACGTTCGGTCACCTGATCACCAGACTCACGCCGGCCGTTCGCGCCGCCGCTGCCAGGCCACGACTTCCGCATATGGCACGTCGCCGCCGAATATATCCAGCGCACTGCCAATCGTCAGTCCCACGCGCCCCTTTCCCAGTCTCTCCACACGGTCCAGGTCTTCAAGCCGCCGCGCGCCGCCGGCGTACGTCACGTCAATCGGCGACTCGGCGCCCAGCAGTTTCACCAGGGAATCCTCGATCCCCTGCCGTTTGCCCTCTACGTCCACCCCGTGCACGAGGAACCCGTCGCAGAATTCCGAGAGCCGGTTCAACGTGGGTCCGTCCACCCGGACGCTGGTAAACCGCTGCCACAGATCGGTCACCACCAGATACCCGCCGCCTCGACGCCGGCAGCTCAGGTCCAGCACCAGCCGCTTCCGGCCGACAGTGCGCACCATCCTGTCCAGTCGATCGTTGTCTACACACCCGTCCCGAAACACATACGAGGTGACGATGACATGGCTGGCGCCGGCATCCAGATATCGTCGCGCGTTTTCCGGACGGATGCCCCCACCCACCTGGAGCCCGCCGGGAAAGGCGGACAACGCGGACAGCGCGGCCGACTCGTTGCCCGGTCCGAGCATGACGACGTGACCGCCCGGCAGATTGTCCGCTCTGTAAATCTTCGCGTAGTCGGCCGCGGACCGGCCCGTCTCGAAGTTCGTCACAGGCGCGGCGCCGCGGCGCAAAGTTCCGCCCACAATTTGCACCACGCGCCCGCCACGCAAATCGATACAGGGCCTGAAATTCACGGAAACTCCAAATATCTGGCAGGAAATCGGGAAATTGTGCCGTGCGAAGCGCAGCCGGAACCACGCATGCCGTCGGTCTCCTCACGCACAATTCGCCGAAACGCGCGGACGGACAACGCCACAATATAACGTACTATAACCACCACTTCAACCCCGGCCCATCCATGACATGTACAGAAAAACGCCGGAGGTTCGCACCTCCGGCCTCGTGTCCTGATAATCAGACACCAGCCACGGGAGAAGCCCGGGCCGGTCCGCCCATACGATCAGTCGTCCGCTGTCTGTTCGCCGATGGCGGGGCGAAAGAACGCGGCTCGAACGACGCCTTTCAGAAACGTCCGCAGGTCGTCCAGCAGCGTATAGCAGATGGGCACAAGCAGCAGGGTCATAAACGTCGAAACCAGCAGCCCGCCCATCATTGTCCGTCCCAGCGGGGCATAGGGAATCCCGATCAGATTGCTATTCCCCAACGCCATTGGCAACAGGCCGAACACCGTGGTGAACGTCGTCATCAGAATGGGTCGAAACCGGTTGTGTCCCGCCTCCAGAATCGCCTCGGTGCGGCCCATGCCCTCCAGGCGCATCCGGTTGATCATATCCACCAGCACGATGGCGTTGTTTACGACGACGCCGATGAGTACGATCATGCCGATGTTGGCCATCATGTCCATCGGCGTACCGGTCAGATAGAGCGTCCAGTACACCCCCAGGAACGAAAACGGTATCGAAAACAACACCGAGAACGGCAGGACCACGGACTCGAACAACACTCCCATCAGGAGAAAGACACACGTAACGGCCATCACCACCGCGAAAATCGTATCGTTGTCGGACTCCCGGAACCGGGCGAACCGTTCTCCCTTGTTCCACGAATATCCCCTGGGCATTTCGAAACCGTCCATCGCCCGGTCGATTTCGGCGTATAGACTCTTGAGATCGTCCTTTGTCGTAAACGCTTTCACCTCCAGACGCGTCTTTCCGTCTTCCCGCCGAATTCTCCCGCGCCCCGGCTTTACCTTGAAGCTGGCCAGTTCGGATAGCGGAATCTCGTCGCCCGATGCGGACCTGAACATGAAACTCTTGAGATGATGCAGTGTCTGCCGGTCCGCCTCTTCCAGGTACAGGCGCGTATCCACCTCCCGTTCTCCGGACTGGAACCGGGGAAGGCTCACCCCTTGCATGGTGAAGGCCAGCGTCCGCGCCACCACCTGCGGAGATATCCCGTAGCGTCTTGCACGATCCCGATCGATAAGGACCTGCGCTTCATCCGTGGAACGTTCCAGGTCCGAGTCCACGTTCACCACCGAAGGTATCGCCCTGAGCCGGCGCTCGACTTCGGTTACGAGGCCCGCGAGCGCCTCGGTGTCGTCACCGTAGAGGTAGACGGAAACTGAAGGGTCGCCTCCTCCCCGTGCCCGGCTCTCCACGCCGATGCGCACCCCCACGTATTTGGGCATGTTCTGTTTCAGGTCCTTGATGACCTCCGTGCGTTCCATCGCATTGTCCACCGGAACGCCCAGACCGGATCTCACGTTCTTGTACGCGACGTACCACCATGCCTCATTGGGATCCGAATCCAGATAGATCCGGAAGTTCCCGCGGGTCTTGCGGAACCAGGACCGGATGGTTCGGATGCCGTACGCTTCCCGCTTGGAATCCAGGAATTCCTCCACTTCGTTCATCAATTCAAAGGTTTCATATGTCGTGAAGTCGCGGGGTGTTCGAATATTGATGCCAATATCGTTGATGTTTCCGCGGGACGCATCCGAGCGTTTCATCTTGCCGGCCGGAATCGCAATGGTTGCGAATACCGCGAGGAGGATCAATATGGCGTCCCGGCGGTGGCTCAACGCCCATTTCAGAACGCGGCCGTAACGTATCCGGGCCCAGCCGATGGACTTCGAATCCGGCTTGACGCGGTCGCCCCCGAACCGCACCGAGGCCAGCGGGATGATCAGCAGCGCGACGAACAAAGACCCCACCAGCATCACGATTACGGGGACGCCCATCCGGGAAAGATAGAACGTCATCCCCACGTTACCGGTCATCAACATCAGGGGCAGAAAGACCACAACGGTGGTCAGCGTGGCCATGGTTATTGCCATGGCGACTTCACCCGCGCCCGAGACGGCCGCCGGCTTCGGCGACTCGCCCTTCTCCCTCCGGCGGTAGATGTTCTCCAGAATCACGACCGCATTGTCCACAACCATCCCCACGCCTACCATCAGACCCATCATAGTCATGAGGTTCAGGGACCACCCGGAAAAATAAAGCACCGTGACGGTTAACATCGCGCATAGCGGAATCGATAGCGTAATAATGGCCGTCATTCGGACGACACGCAGGAAGAACAGCAGGATCAGCGCGGCAAACAACCCGCCCCAGAGGCCGGTATTCCTCAGAGTCGCAACCGACCCCCGGATTAGCTCGCCCTGGTTGAAGAACACGTTGAATTGCACTTTTCCGGCCAGGGCAGGCCCGTTCTCTATCTGGATGAGCGCTTCGGAGACACGGTCGCAAACCGTGGCGATGTCGGCTCCTGACTCGGCCTTGATCCCCACGGAAGAAGCCGGCTGACCGTCTATTCTCTGATACCAGCTCCTGGCCGGAATATCGTAGACCACGTCGGCGACTTCCCGCAACCTGACGCCGCCCTGCCGGGAGCCGACGGGGATATCGCCAATCTCCTCCAGACTGCGGTAACGGGCGAGAGAACGGACGTAGAATTTCTTGGTTCCCTCGTTCACATAGCCGCTCTTGAGCGCAAAATTGTCGTTCTGCAGACTTCTGACCATATCGTAGACGTTCACACCCCGGGCCATCAGTTGCTCCCGGTCGATTTCGATCATGACCTCTTTGGGGTCCGTACCCCAGAGTTCCACCCTGGCCACGCCGTCGATGCGCTCCAGAGGTCGCTGGACATGAGTTTCAAGGAAACGGTACACGTCTACGATTGAGGAGTCGAGGGCCGCGCCGACCCACATGATATTCCAGCCTTCGTCGTTGTACTTCCACACAAATATCCGATCTCGCACTTCCTCGGGGAGGTCCGGTTTGAGGCGGTCCAATTGATCCCGCAACTGGTTGTAAGCCAGGGTCATGTCGGCATCCTGCTGAAACCGGAGGGGGGCGCCGACGCCCCGGCTGTCCGTGTACGTCCTCACCTGCTCGATTCCCTTTATTGTCCGCAGGCGCTCCTCCAGGGGGCGTGTGATCTGCTGTTCGACCTCCTGAGGCGTGGCGGTCGAACCGGGATACCTGACGCTCAACCACAAAAAGGGCGGATCGAAACCCGCCGGCATCATTTTCACCGCGATCCGCGAATAGGCCACGGCGCCCATTACGAGCAGGGCCACCAGGCACACCGTAATTGTCACAGGTCTGTTGACGGAAATACGCGAAATAAGGGAAGATCGATTGTTCATAGCGACGATGATTCGTTTGGCACAGGCATTCATCTCATCCGCATACAGGCACGGAAACGATTCCTTCCACGTATCGTAAGACGCATGAACCTTCTATATGATTCATTTTTGAGGTAAATGGCGGCGGAGAGCCACGGGACGCCTGGCGCAACCGCCGCTGCCTTTTCCGCGGGAAGGGGAACAGGATGCGGGGGATGGCGAGACCCTCGCGCAGAGGACTACGGGCAAGACCCGTCCACGATGCGCCGCAGGGCTTTCTTTCGCGCCTGCCGGCGTTTCTGTTCCATGCGTTTTTCTCTGGACGCACGTGAGGGTCTTGTTGGAATTCGAGGTCTGGCCGTGTGGTTCAGGCCGATGAGTTTTTTCCGGAGACGCTGGAGGGCAAGGTCCCTGTTCCGCCCCTGAGAGCGATGTTCGGACGCAACGACAGTGATGCCGGAGGGAAGGTGTGCGAGTCTGACCGCGCTTTCAACCTTGTTACGGTTCTGGCCGCCCGGCCCGCCGCCGCGAAAGGGATGGAATTGCGCTTCCTTGAGGAGGATTTCAGGATCGGTGTTATAGCGTGGCATATCGGGATCCCTGGCCGTTCTCCGCGGTCTCGTCGGACCGGATCGGATGCGGGATCCTGTTCAAAGAAGCCGTTTTAAAATTACCGGTGAGTTCCCGAGCACGAGCGAAAAAGCGGCGGTCAAGGCGGGAAAACCCGCCCATATTCAATGTATCGTGGCTGCGCGCCCCTCGCCACTCTTGGGTGGGTTTGACCAACGCCGACCGGCGCTTTTGCAGCCGTGCGAAGACCGCTGGGAATTTTAAGACGGCTTCTATAGCAATCCGGCCCGGCGGAGGGCGTCGGCCATGACGCTTTCAGATTTGTTGTCTGACGAGTCTTCCTTGATCTTGAACGCTTCGATTTCCTTTACTTCAACCGCCTTCTTTTCTTCTTCCTGAAGGTCGCGCATGGAAAGGGAGATGCGTTTCTTGTCCCGGTCGATCTTCCGGATCCGGGCGCGAACTTCCTGCCCGACGGAAACCACGTCGGCTGGCCGCGCTACACGGCTGCGGGCGAGTTGGGACACGTGAACCAGGCCTTCCACACCCGGTGAGACTTCGACAAAGGCGCCGAACTGCTGGATCGAAACGACCTTGCCGGTGATGTCCTCTCCCTCCCGGTATCTCTCCAGCGCGCCGTCCCAGGGGTCGGGCAGGAGGGCCTTTATGGAAAGCGAGATCCGCTCTTTGTCTCCGCCCAGACCCTTGAGTTCCAGGATCTTCACGTTGACTTCGTCTCCGGACCGGAGCACGTCCTTCGGGTGCCCGACGCGATTGTGCGCAATCTCCGATATGTGCACCAGACCCTCCACGCCGCCGAGGTCGACAAAAGCGCCGAACCGTTCAAGCCTGGTAATCTTGCCCGTGACTTCAGCGCCCTCGTTGAGTTTCTCGCGCAGCTCATCCGCACGGCGGGCAGCCTCGGCCTCGAGATGGGCGCGGCGTGAAAGTACGATATTGCGGCCCCGGCCCCGGAATTCGACAATTTTGAACGTAAGCGTCTGCCCCGCATAGGAGGCCAGGTCTTTGCTGTAACCCGTATCGATCTGGGAAACCGGACAGAATGCCCGGCGGCCACCGAGATTGACGACCAGACCGCCGGAGTTGAATCCGGTGACACGCCCGTCGACCGGTATGCTGTTTTCGTATGCCTGGCGCAGTATCTGGACATTGCCGGTCCGCCGGGAGATGGTCAATCGAACCTCATTCTCGACGGAGGCGACGAAGGCTTCGATGTTGTCGCCGACCCGGCAGGAAACCACACCCTGCTCGTCCTTAAGTTCCTGTATGTCGACAACGGCTTCGCTCCGGCCTCCATATTCCACAAACACCGAGGATTCATCGATCGATTGAATGCGACCCGAGAGCCGCTGGCCCACCGAAAGCACCGGTGCGGGCGTCTGGTCCGGTTCATCTTTCAACAGGGCTGCGAATTCGTCGCTGGCACGGTCTGCGACGTATTTCTCGTCCATTTCATGCACATCTTGCGGTTCGTTCATGCGGCTTCTCTCATGCTCCTTTTCCGGCGATATTCGGTCATACCCCCGCGCGCTCGCCCGGCGCGGGGATCCCGGGCAGGAAACCCTCGGATCAAGACACATAAAGGTATGAGAAAAATCGAAATACGCAAGGTTTTTTTGGGAATTTCACGGCGGCGGCAATGGCTGCGCAACCACATCATCACGGCAAGCACCTGATCCGGACCGGACATTCCTCGAAATCTCGTCGTTGATCGCGTGCGGACGATGTGGTATATTTCATGGAGATCCTTAATTTCGAGTACCTTTACGGTCAAGGGACGAAAGATGAATGAAAAGATCGAAGAAGCGCGGCAGGTTGCGCTACAGGTATTGAAGCCCGGAAAGAAGGAACTGGAACACGGGTTGGCCTTGCACGCGGAGTCGATCGTGTGCGACACCTACGGATTCGCGCCCCGGGCCGCAATCGATGGAGACGAGATGACGGCCGCCATCGAAGCCGGTGCGTCGGAGGCGGAGCTGAACGACATGAATGAGGAGATGTCGATGACCCGGTGCGCGACCGATCCGGTCGAGCGTGCGGAGTTCCAGGAAGCCTGGGGGTCGAGCGGGGTGACATGCATCGCTCAGAATGCCGGAGAAGAGGGACAGGCGCCTCTGCGGCTGATCAAGCGTCTCGCACGTTTTACCTATGTGGCGGACGTCATGCGCGATTTCATGCTGCGCGCTACCACGCCCGCGGATATCGAGGCCGCCAAGAAGCAGGGCAAGCAGTGTTTTTACATGAGCGGCAACGGTGTCCCCCTTTCGCAGGACTGGGTGTCCGTGGAAGAGGAACTCAGGTACATCCGAATCTTCTTTCAACTGGGGATTCGGATGATGCATCTGACGTACAACCGGCGCAACATGCTGGGAGACGGATGCGCCGAACCGGCCAACGCGGGGCTGAGCGAATTCGGCCGGTCCGTGGTCGCCGAAATGAACCGTGTCGGGGTGATCCTGGACGTAGCGCACGCGGGCTGGCAGACCAGCCTGGAGGCGGCCAGGGCGTCCGCGGTCCCAATGGTGGCAAGTCACTCGGGCTGCTGCGCGGTAAACGAACACGTGCGGTGCAAACCGGACAACGTGATCCGGGCGATTGCGGATACGGGCGGTTACGTGGGCATCTGCTGCATACCCGCATTCCTGGGTCGAAGCGGCGACATACAGGCCCTGCTGGACCATGTCGATTATATGGTCAGAACGTTTGGGGCCGATCATGTTACGATCGGTACGGATACGGCGTACGCATCGCGTGCTTCCGCAACGGAAAGGAGAAAGGCCCCGCGTAAACGGGGGCGTCCACGGTGGGCGTATTTCTGGCCGCCGGATGCATTCGACGCGCACTGGCGTCAGGAACACATGGTGAAGAGTCTGGCGTGGACCAACTGGCCGCTCTTTACGGTGGGTATGGTACAGCGCGGATATCCGGATGGGGATATCCGCAAGATCCTGGGCGGCAACATGCTCCGCGTGGCGCGTGCCGCACTGGCCGGCTGACGGCCGCAAGGACTGCGGCTATATACCTGAAGGCGCGAGTGCCATCAGAAAAGGATGTCTAATGACCGAAAATCTCCATCGGATGCTGTTTTGCGTGCTTTTCACCTGCGCTTCCGGAAGTTCGGCGTATGGGCAGAGTCCAGTCCTGGTCTGGCAACCCGAGGGTCCTGTTACGCAGGGCTCTACAGGTCCGCTTACCGCGGATTTTGACGGTGACGGCGTTGTGGGTTTTTCGGATTTTCTGCTGTTCGCCCGCAGCTTCAACACCGCGGAAGGCGACGCGGGGTACGACGCAAGGATGGATCTGAACGGCGACGGCACCGTTAACTTTCCCGACTTCGTCTCCTTCAGCTCGGCATTCGGCGCCCGTTCCGGCGTCGCGACGTCGTCGCGATACGCCGTCTACGCGCTCGACCCGCTACTGGGCGGGATGGCGGTGATCGATTCCGAGTCGCATCTGCTCTCGGACTATCTCAGGTTTCGGGGACCGACCGGTATGGCGGTCTCGGCGGGCGAACGGGCAATTTACGTCTCGGAAGGATTCGGGCTCTTCGCCATCGATGAAAACCACGAAGCGCTTTTCTCAATCCCAACGGAATCGCAGGGTCGCGTCGTACTTGGCCCCCACGAGCGCTTTGCATACGTGACCGAAGAACGGCACGACCGGCTTGTGGTGCTGGACCTGGTCGCGCGGGTTCCCGTGGATACGATCTCGGTGGGCGAGAGACCCATCGACGTGGCGATGACTCCGGATGGCGGGAAGCTGTACGTGGCGAACGCCGACAGCCGCGACATCTCGGTGATCGACGTGGAACAGGGAGCAGTCGCGAGTTCCATCATTGTCGGGGGCGTCCCCGGGGAGATCGGCATTACGAATGACGGCCGACGGGCGTACGTGACCAACGTCGACCGCGGTGTCGTTTCGGTGCTGGATCTGGATTCGGATCAGGTTGCGGCGGGTATCCAATTGAGTGGAGATTCCGCGCGTGGGCTGGCGTTTTCGCCGGACGGTCAGACGCTCTACGTGGCTTCGACCGGGTCACGCTCCGGCGGATTCCTGGTGACCATTGACGTACAACGCAATCTGATATCCGGGCGTCTCCGGGTCGGGGATGCCGCGTCCACGATCGGCGTTGCTCCGGATGGTGCACGTATCTACATCGGCACGCTGGTGCTGGACGGCGGCGGACCGGGGTTGAGCGCCATCGACCTGAAGGAAGGGCGCGTCATGGGTAGGATGCTGGGCATCGATTTCATCGCGCAGTTTGCCTTCCGTACGCTTTCGCAAAGTCAATCCGGCCGCGAAAACTAACCCTCCGCAGACCCCTACCGCAAAACGATCGCGGCGTCGCCGAATCCTCAGTCGATGCGCTTGATGATTCGGATCTTGACCCGCGCGACCCCCTCCTCCACCATATCCAGACGACGCGCCGCTCCCAGGGAAAGGTCCAGTATCCGTCCTTCGATGAAGGGTCCCCGGTCGTTGACCTTTACTTTGACGCTCCGTCCGTTTCCGAGATGGGTTACGTGGATGACGGTACCGAGCGGAAGCTCTCTGTGCGCCGCGGTAAGACCGTACATATCGAATATCTCACCGCTGGCGGTGGGGCGGCCGTGAAACTTGTGCGCATAGTACGACGCAAGGCCAACCTGAAAAGCGTCTTTCGTGGAGATAACGGGAGAATCGACGATCGTCGTTTCGGAGTCGCTCCCGGGGGGCGAGGTACGATACCTCGGCCGGGAGAAACAGCCTGAAGTCAGGCCGATTGCAAAGATCAGGAGAATGTGAATTGCAACTCGGTCAGTTCCGCGGCCCGGTTTCAAACGAACCCACGAGGTCTGATATGCGCCCGATCCGGTGGCTCCGGCAGTATTCAGCGATGCCATCGACAATCTCCAGGGCAGCCCAGGGGTTGATGAAGGTGGTGGTTCCAATCTGCACGGCCGATGCGCCGACAATGAGAAACTCGATTGCGTCCTGGGCCGTCGCAATTCCGCCCATGCCCACAATGGGAACTGAAACCGTATTGGCGACCCGCCACACCATCGCCAGCGCTACCGGCTTGATGGCAGGTCCGGAAAGGCCGCCCGTGACGTTCCCCAGAACGGGGCGCCGGGTGCCGGCGTCCACGGCCAGGCCAAGCAAGGTGTTTATCAGAGCGATACTGTCGGCGCCGCCTTCTTCCACTGCCGCGGCCACCGTGGCGATGTCGGTTACGTTGGGCGTGAGTTTGACGATGACCGGAAGTCTTGCGACCGCCTTCACTGCCGCCGTGACATCGTGCGCGGCCTCCTCGCGGCACCCGAAGAGCTGTCCGCCGTCTTTCATATTGGGCGACGAGATGTTCAGTTCCAGGGCGTCTACGCCCGGAACGTCGTTGAACCGCCGCGCCATTTCGGCGAATTCGCCTATCGAAGTACCGGCGATGCTGACAATTCGCGCTGTTGGAAGCGATTGCAAGGGCGGGACCTTTTCGGCAATAAAGGCGTCGAGGCCGGGATTCGTGAGGCCGATGGAATTGAGCATTCCGGAAGGGGTTTCCGCGGTGCGGGGGGCGCTGTTGCCGGCGCGGGGATGGCAGGTTATGGTTTTCGTTACCACGCCGCCGACCCTCGCGAAGTCGAACATGCCCTCGTATTCGGCGCCGTGTCCGATGGTTCCCGAGGCCATCATTACAGGATTTCTGATGGTCAGGCCGCCGCCGATGTGCGTGGAAAGGTCCATGGTCGTTGACAGTCCGTTGATAAAGCCGCTCTGAAGGCGAGGCGCCGTCTACCAGACGATCGCATGAGCGTCCACCACCGGGCCTTCAATGCAGACTCTCCGGTATCGATGGTCTTCCCTTTCCGCTTCCCGGTATTCCACCACACAGCCGACACACGCGCCGAATCCACAGGCCATGTGATTCTCCATGGATGCCATGCATGGCAGGCGGCGCTCTGCCGCGATCTCGGCGACCCGCGCCATCATGGCGTGCGGTCCGCACGTAAGCACCTGGGTACCGCCCGGCACGACGTGTTCCGGAATCAAATCCGTCACAGGGCCTTCGTGACCCAGGCTGCCGTCGTCCGTGGCCAGCCACCGACGCAGATCGGAGGGAATCACACGATCCATATCGGGCATCCGTCCTTGGTTCGCTGCCCCCATCAGGAATACCATGTCATCCCGGCGCTCGCTGTGGAACCAGGCCAGGAAGGCGAGCGGTACCAGACCGACCCCTCCGGCGACCAGCAGTACGCGGCCGGTCGTCGACGGGACGAAGGGTTTTCCGAGCGGGCCTAGCAGGTCCAGGCGATGCCCGGCCGAGGCGGCAGCCATCCGGCGAGTGCCTTCACCGATGGCGTCGTAGACCACCTCAATCGATCCCGCTTCAGGGTGCGTGCGAAGTGCGCTGAATGGACGTCGAAGATAGGGCGACTGACCCGCGTCGGTGCGGATCTGTACGAATTGGGCGGGGCGGCATGCCCGTGCGATTCTCGGCGCTTGCAGGCGCATCAGGTAGACGTTTCGAGCAATTGGCTCGTTTTCGAGGACTTCGGCGTTTTCCTGAAGGAATTGACTCATCATTGGACGAAGCGTCATCCGGGCAGACCGGGATGTCTTGAATGACTGCAGGGGTTGTTACGGGGATTGATTCTTACCCGGGCTTTCGGAATCCCGCCGGCGTTTGTCATTTCTCCGGTCTGCAGGCTTCGAACTGTTTTTACGACCGGCCGGTTCCGCGTCAGGGTCGGACTGCGCGATGACTGTCAGGAAATCGCCTTTGAGGCTCTTCGACGCGAGTTCCGCGAATTCCGTGAGAGGATAGCCGTCCACGAGTTTCTGGTAATAGACCCTCGCGGAATCGGGGTTGTCCAGGCGGTTTGCGTGAGTCCACGCGACTGTATACAGGGCCCTGGCCGCAAAGGGGCTGTTGGGATGATCCGAGGGCAACTGTCTGAGGATGTCCAGGTAGCCGGACGGGTTGACGCCACCTGCCATCAGCGTTTCGGCCTCGCGAAACCGCGCTTCCGCCCTCGCGTCGTCTTCGAGGGCCTGCGCCAGCCGCTGACGGGCGCCCACGGCGTACGGGTTGACGGGGTACCTGTCGATCAGTTTCCGGAACGTCTTCTCGGCCGCTTCCTGGTTCTTCAGACTGTCCGCATAGATCAGGCCGATGGCATACAGGGCTTTTGGCGCCAGTTCGGCATCGAGACTGTCGGCGATAAAATATGCCCTTCGATAGGTGGCGAGTGCGGAATCCGGTTCCGAGAAGTTGAACAGATACATCTCCGCCACGTTGAACAGCGCCTTGAGGCCCTTTTTCTTGCCCTTGGCCGCCGCCTTTTGAAAGCGCTCCAGCTTGCCCAGGTCCTTTTCCCGGTCTCTGGCCGCCCTTCCGGCGTCGGAACCTGGATTTTCCTTTCGGGCGCTGGCGAAAAGCTCTTTCGCCTTCTCCATATCTCGTTGGGTCGTCTGGGCAAACATCGCCAACCGGTAGTAGGCTTCGGCGCTGAATTCGGTCTTCGGGTTGTGTTCGATAACTTCTAGGTAGATCTCATCGGCGATTTCCTGATTACCCATGAGCTGGTACACATTCGCCCGTTTGAGATGGACTTCGGGCTCATATGATCTCAGGCTCTTTATCTTCAGTATGCGGTTGTACGTTGCCAGGACTTCGTCCAGTTTTCCCTGACGTTCGAGAATGCTGCCGATCTGGAGGCGGGTTTCGAAATTGATCTTGTTCTTCGGTTTCGACTTCAAGACGCGGCGATAGGCCAGCAGCGCGTCTTCATACTGTTCCAGTTGAAACCTGGCGTTGCCGATACCAACCCAGATTTTCGTGGCAAGACCCCTGGGTTTGGACTCAAGCAGTTTCTGGTACGCATCGATGGCGGCGGCGTACTCGCCGGCTTCGGCTTCCAGTTCGGCCAGCGCGAGCCGGGCTTTCCCGGAAAACACCGGATCGGCGCTCTCGCCGACGTCGGCCAGTACCGGGCGCGCTTCTTCGGCCCTTCCCGCCGCCCAGAGCGACATTCCATTCCAGTAGAGGGCTTCGGTGAGCAGCAGGCTTTCCGGGAAATTGTCCTGCAGTTCCTGGAACTTCAGCAGGGCGTCACGGTAGCTTCCGCGCCAGTAGAACGCCTTACCGATCAGCAGCAGGCTGTCGTCCACCCACTTGCTGTCGGGATGCCGGTCGAGGACGATGGAAGCCTTGCGTATGGCGCGCATATAAAAATCGCGGTACCGGAACACCATTTGCCGGCTCTTCTGGCCGGTGGCAGACACGTTCTCGGCTTCCTCTCTCTTGCGTTCGGCCTCCTGGTACTGTTTTCGGGCGTTGTAGAACGTGTTGTAATAGACGCACCCGGAAACCAGGGCACCCGCAAGCAGGACGATGCAGGACAGCGGAATCTTCCGGTCTGATTTCATGCGTTTTCTCGCCCCTCCTTCCCGTGGAATTCCTGGAGTGAACGAATTCTGACCGCGCCGTTTTTCTTAAGGGATTCGATACCGGCCACCGCGGCCGACGCCCCTGCCAGCGTGGTCGTGTACGGGATACCGTATTGAAGCGTGGCCTGGCGAATCCTGTGATCGTCGGCTTGCGCGGCCTCACCCGCAGGCGTATTCACCATCAGGACGATCGACCTGTTCTTTATGGCGTCCAGAATATTGGGACGTCCCTGTTGGATCTTGAGAATGGACTCGGCGAGAATATCGTGCGCTTTGAGCCTGGCGTGGGTGCCGCGGGTCGCGACAATCTGAAAACCAAGCTCCGACAGCCGGCGGGCGACGGGTATCACGGCTTCCTTGTCCCGGTCGTTGACGGAGATGAACACGGCGCCGGAGGTGGGTAGCCGCACGCCCGCGCCGAACTGCGCCTTGTGGAAGCTCAGACCGAAGTCGGTGTCAATGCCCATCACTTCGCCCGTGGACTTCATCTCGGGACCCAGCAGGGTATCCACACCCGGAAACTTGGCGAAGGGCAATACGGCCTCCTTGACTGCGATGTGATCGAAGGAGATTTCACCGGTCAGCCCCTGTTCCGCAAGGGACCGGCCCACCATGGCGCGCGCCGCCACTTTGGCCAGGGGAACGCCGATCGTCTTCGAAACAAAGGGCACCGTCCGGCTGGCGCGCGGGTTGACCTCGATGATGTAGACCTTATTGTCCTGCAGGGCGAACTGTACGTTCATCAACCCCACGACGTTCAATGCGCCGGCCAGCGCGTGGGTATGGGTACGGAGTTCATCGAGGTGTTCCCCGGAAATGTCGTACGGCGGCAGCACGCAGGCGCTGTCGCCCGAATGCACGCCGGCGCTTTCTATATGCTGCATGATGCCCCCGATCACCACCGATGTTTCGTCCGCCACGGCGTCCACGTCGAACTCATGCGCATCTTCGAGAAATCGGTCGATGAGGATGGGATGCTCGGGCGATGCCTGGATCGCCTTCTCCATATAGCTGAGCAGCGCATTGCGTTCGTAGACGATTACCATGGCCCGACCGCCAAGGACATACGAGGGACGGACGAGCACCGGATAGCCGATGGCGTCGGCCACGGCGACGGCCTGGTCCACGCTGGTGGCCGTTCCGTTTTCGGGCTGGGAAATGCCGAGTTGCCGGATCAGCGCGCCGAATCGCTTGCGGTCTTCGGCCAGATCGATGCTGTCGGGAGACGTGCCGATAATATTGACGCCGCCGCGCTCCAGGTCGCGAGCGAGGTTCAACGGCGTCTGGCCCCCGAGCTGTACGATGACGCCGTCAGGTTCTTCCAGATGCGCGATGTTCAGAACGTCTTCGGCCGTGAGCGGTTCGAAATAGAGTTTGTCGGAAGTGTCGTAATCCGTGCTGACGGTTTCGGGGTTCGAGTTGACCATTATTGTCTCGTAGCCGTCTTCCTTCAGCGCAAAAGCCGCGTGCACGCAGCAGTAGTCGAATTCGATGCCCTGCCCGATGCGGTTCGGGCCGCCGCCCAGGATCATGATTTTCGGACGTTCGGAGCGGATGGCCTCGTTTTCGTCTTCGTAAGTCGAATAATGGTAAGGCGTATACGCTTCGAACTCGGCGGCGCACGTGTCAATGGTTTTATAGACCGCGTGGATGTTCAATTCTCTACGGAGGGCCCTTACGGTCCATTCACTGGTGTTCCAGAGATGGGCAAGCTGCCGGTCGCTGAAACCGTATTGTTTGGCCTTGATGAGATCTCTGCGGCCGATTCGGGCCCGGAGGTCGTCGATGGTTCGTTGTTTAAGGCGCATACGGCTGCGATGCTCCTAAGAAGCTGTCTTAAAATTCACGCGACGAGTCCGGCGAGTTCCTTTTCGAATTCGGTGATCTGCCGCAGGTTTTCGAGGAACCACGGGTCGATACCCGTCAGGTCGTACAGTTCGGATAACGGCCAACCCGCATCCAGTGCTGCCTTGAGATAGAAGAGTCTCTGGGAATTGGGTACTCGCAGCCGGTGCTCGATCACGGCACGGTCGAGTTCGGAGATTGCCAGGTCCTTTCCGTCGCCCCCGAATCCGGCGCGGCCGATTTCGAGGGAACGCAGGCCCTTCTGAAAGGCCTCCTTGAACGTCCGGCCGATGGCCATGGTTTCACCCACCGACTTCATCTGGGTGCCAAGGAGGTCCTCCGTCTGGGGGAACTTTTCAAAGGTCCACCGAGGAATCTTGACCACGCAATAGTCGATGGTCGGCTCGAATGAGGCGGGTGTTTCCCGGGTGATGTCGTTCCGGATTTCGTCCAGGGTGTATCCCACGGCGAGTTTGGCTGCGATCTTCGCGATGGGGAACCCCGTGGCCTTCGAGGCCAGCGCGGAACTCCGGGACACCCGCGGGTTCATTTCGATGATGACAATACGTCCGTCCAGCGGATTCAGCGCGAACTGAATATTGGATCCTCCGGTTTCCACGCCGATTTCCCGGATAACGGCGATGGACGCGTCCCGCATGGCCTGATACTCTTTGTCGGTCAGGGTCTGCGCCGGCGCTACGGTAATGGAGTCGCCCGTGTGGATTCCCATGGGATCGAAATTTTCAATGGAACAGATGATAACCACGTTGTCGTTCAGATCGCGCATGACCTCCAGCTCGAACTCTTTCCACCCGATGATGGACTCTTCGACCAGTATTTCCGTCGTGGGCGAGAGATCCAGCCCACGAACCGCGAGATGTTCGTACTCTTCGGCGTTATAGGCCGTGCCCCCGCCGGTGCCTCCAAGCGTATAGGAAGGACGAATGATGGCAGGATAGCCGATTTCGTCGACGATATCGCGGGCTTCTTCCGCGCTGTGCGCAAATCTCCCTTTCGGAAATTCAACGCCGATACCGGCCATTGCGGCCTGGAAGCGTTCCCTGTTTTCTGCCTTCTCAATGGCTTCGGCATTCGCGCCGATCATCTCCACGTTGAATTCATCGAGGACGCCGCTGTTGTAGAGCTCCATGGCCACGTTCAGTCCGGTCTGTCCGCCAAGCGTAGGAAGGAGCGCTTCGGGTCGCTCACGTTCAATTATGGCCGCGCATACCTCCGGCGCGACCGGTTCCACGTAGGTCCGGTCCGCCATTTCCGGATCCGTCATGATCGTCGCGGGGTTGCTGTTCAGCAGGACAACTGTATATCCCTCTTCCTTCAGGGCCTTGCATGCCTGCGCGCCGGAATAGTCGAACTCGCAGGCCTGGCCGATGACAATCGGCCCGGAACCGATGAGCATGATTTTCTGAATGTCGTTACGTCTGGGCATAATCGCAGGAAAGGTCTCGGTCTATGAAATGGATCCGGTCACGGGCGGTCGATCATTTTCTAAGAAAAAAACCTGCGGCTGTCCTTGAAAAAGGCGCATGCTCGCAGGCGGAGTGGAACCGTATGGCGGACGGCGTCTCAGACATTTTGCAGCAGAACCAGGTAGACCAGCAGGAGGATGAGGAGCAGCGTGACGGCAAAACACGTCTTCAGGACAAAATCCTTCGCCCTGTTCCGGGGCGGGTTGACGCCGATGGGCATCGCAGGCGCGGATGGTTCCGGAATCGATCCCGAAAACCGCTCCTGTTCGATAAGTTGTTCAAGTTTCGGATCGCACTCGCGGATGACCCTGAGAATGAGACGTTTGTTTCGGGCCACCCTCTCTGCGTACCGCCCCTTGAGAGACGAACGTGCGCCCGCGTCGGGGATAAGAAGATCCGCGTCGTCACTAGATCCGGACGCGTCTTCAACCAGACTGAGCGCCCGCGCCCTGGCGAGTTGTTCGGTAAGCCTGCGGGTTTGTTTCCTGTCGTGTACGTTCTCGCGGATAACCCTGCCGCAGATGCTCACGAAGCGTTCCATGTCGGCCCTGATTTCACCGTCAGTAAGCCCGGAGAGATAGGACTCCTCAATCATCTCGTCGATGCTTTCGCGGATATCCGGCATTTGATCCGGTTCTCAGTTGAGCAGCCCGTTGAAAAAGCCCATCCGGGCTGCGGCCGGCTCTCGTGGCCGAAATACTGCGTTGCGCGCCCTCGCCTGCAGAGCGACTTTATCAACGGACTGTTAACGCATGAAATTGAATGTATCGATTCTTGTCCGCGCCTGTTTCAATAGCGCGCACGGCGCCAGGGAGCGTCGCCCCGATGTCGCTCGCGATCATTCCGGCCTCACCCGCGCGTTCGGCGCACAGGTCCCCGGCTAACCCGTGCAGGTAGACACCGAGGCTGGCCGCTGACTCGGGGTCCAGCCCCTGACCGATCAGTGCCGCGAGAATTCCGGTGAGCACGTCTCCGGATCCGCCCGAGGCCATGCCTGCATTCCCACTGGGATTGACGTACGTTCGGCCGCAGGGCACGGCCACAACGGTCGGCGCGCCCTTGAGTACGACGATGACGCCGGCCTCGCCGGACAGTGTCTGCGCCGAGCCGATGGGATCCGAACAGACGGCCTCTCTGCCGAGACCGGTGAGACGCGCGAATTCCCCCGGGTGGGGCGTGACAACGGTCGGCGCCGTCCGCATTTTCAGGTTTTCGGGCGCTCCGGCGAACGCGTTGATGCCGTCTGCGTCCAGAACGAGCGGCGCCTGGATATCGTGAACGATCCGCCGGACCAATTCGACGGTTTCCCGGTGCGTGCCCAGCCCGGGTCCCAGCGCCACGCAATCGGCCTCCTCGACCAACCTTTGTATGTCGCCGCGGGCGCGAAGGGCGAGACAGCGGTGTTTCCGGACCTCTGGAAGCGGACGGGTCATCGCCTCGGTGAGCTTGACCTCAAGAATGTCGTTCAGGCTCTCCGGCGCGCCGACCTGAACCAGCCCGGCGCCGGACCTGAGCGCCCCCTGCGCCGAAAGTACCGCGGCGCCCGTGAAACCCATTGAACCGGCGAGGATGACCACCCTGCCGCAATCGCCCTTGTGGGCATCCGGCGGACGTCGCGGCAGAAGCGCCGCGCCTCCGTGCGCCGCAATGAGTTGACAGGTGACGTCTTCACCTGCGACAGCCGCGGGAGGCAGTCCGATGTCCGCGCAAAAAAGGCTTCCGCAGAGGGACCGGCCCGGAAAGCGAAACTGCCCGATTTTAGGGAGTCCGAAGGTGACCGTGCGCGTTGCAGCGGCGCAGGCCCCATCTACAAGGCCGGTGTCCGCATCCAGGCCGGACGGAACGTCTACGGCCAGGATGGGACAGGCGGCGTCCCGAAGCGTTTCGATTGCGCCGGCGATCAGCCCGCGGGGTTCGCCCCGAATCCCGGTTCCAAGGAGGGCGTCTACAGCGGCGGCCGCGTTGGAAAGCACAGGCCGGATTCGTACAAGATCTTTAATTTCAACGATTTCTTCGATCTCAAGGCCGTTCTTCCGGGCTCGATCCAGGTGGTGGCGCGCGTCGCCCGTGACCTGGTCTTCCGTTGCCAGTAGAAAGGCGGAAACCGAAGCGCCTGACGAGGCGGCGAGATCCGCAATCACGAACCCGTCGCCGCCGTTGTTGCCCTTGCCGCAGAGGACGGCGATTCGTTTGCCCTGAAAGCCACCGGCGAGGTCGTCGAGAACCCCGGCCGCGCCGCGCCCCGCATTCTCCATCAGCCGGATGCCGGAAACCCCGCGTTCCATGGCCCCGCGGTCGATGCGGGCCATCTGTGCGCCGGTTACGAGCCTGGCATGGACCTGGGGCACCGGGCCTCCGTGGGATGCTGTCTGAAAAGCCCCGGCGGTCATCGTGCGGCAGCAGACGCCGACAGAATCCGGACCACCCGGGAACGCCTCAAACTTGACTAATGATACAGGAATCTCCAGGGCGGCGCAACCCCAATCTTGTACATCTTAAACCGGCGGAAATAGACGACTTCATCGGGCAAAAACAAGGATGTCCGGCCGGCCGTCCGGGAGTGGTTTCGGGAGACAAAGGTCTTGACAGCGAACACCCGTTTTCTATAGTTTTTTGTAGAACCGCCGCGGATGTCTGGATCCTGTGAATCGTGACGGTGGGGTGACGGAGTGGTCGAACGTGGCGGTCTTGAAAACCGTTGATCCTTACCGGATCCGTGGGTTCGAATCCCACCCCCACCGCCAATTCTGAATCTGACAGCTGTATTTCCTGACCGGCGGGCGTTGCGCATGATCTGAAGGACGTCCGGACACCGGCCTTTCTGAACGTTCGGGTAATAGAGAGCCGTCAGGAGGCAATAGACGCCCCCTGACGGATTTATCGTTCATGTCTATGCGGACGGCGCCCAACCCGTCGCTGTCGCGGACGGACACGGAGCAGGCGTCCGCGGCCTCGTGGTCGTTCGCGATCCCCTCCCTTGTGAAGAGCTGACACGTACCCGCTTGTTCGTCTGCCTGCCGGTAAGCCATTGAGCGCCCTCAGGAGTAAGAGCGACACTCCTTTTTCAGGGGGTCGCCGACCATATCGAAGACCAGTGAGATGGTATGTGGCTGTTGCTGAGATCCACGCCATGCCAATCGAGGACCATTTTATGCCATTCCGGTTTCGCCAGCGCGAATCCGTACACGGTCACGTCCGGGTTGCGCTTCAGAATTGAGGTAGCTGCAAGGGACAGCGTCATTCCAGTGGCTACGAAGTCGTCCACGATGAAGACCGTGTCGGCATCCAGGGAAGCGGAACGATAGTCAGCCTGCTCAACCAGTAAGGCCCGAAATTCAGGATACAGTCCTCCTCTGCCCGTGGGCGGATGGACTTCCTTGCGCAACAGCCCCGGCTCGTAACGGCAGGCTCCGGCGCACCGACTTGCGAGCATCGCCATCAATCCCTCAGAATCCGCGGTTTTTTCTGCGGAGCGCAGCGCTGGCGCGAAGACCGTCCTGTTGGGGTCCAATCCGAGACCTTGAACAAGAATGCCTGCGGCGTGCGCCATGAGCCTCACCCCGCCCTGGGTGGAAGCGTCGTCGGGATCGAATTTGAACTTAGTGAACCGGACGCTCCACGTGTCGTCCGGGCGATCTTCAAGGCGGTATCCGACAGTAAAAGCGGCGGATAGGTTGTCGCTATACGTGAGCGTGTCGTATCGAAGCAGGTTGTGGAAGACGACGGGCAGCACGGACACTACGGACGCCCTCCAAAACGCCGGTAAGTACAGCCGGACAGGCGCCTGTCTTCCGCCCTTGGATTCGCTGCCGTGGAAAGCGCGGATCCACGAGCCAGAGAATCTCGCCGGTCCATCAATTGCCTCCCGCTATGGACGGTATGATGAACACGCTATCTCCGTGTCTGAGACGGATGTCTTCATCCTTCATGAATTTGATATCTTCCTCATTGAGGAAGACATTGAGATATTTTCGAATCTCTCCGTTCTCGACCAGCTTGTCCTTGATACCCGGATGTTCCCTTTCCAGGCTGTCAATCACGTCGTCTATGGAGATGACATCCGCGATTTCTACCGTGGCTTGATTTTTCGTCCACTTCTGAAGTGGCTCCGGGATGTGCACGGTTACCGTCATCTTTCGCCTCCATTCCAGGGTTGTGTATGACGATTGGCTAAAGATTCAGGACATTCAGAACATCTTCCACGGGCTCGAATCCACTGATTTCAACGGCAAGTAAAGGATCGGGACAGGTTCGACGGTAACGATTCAGCCAGATCGCGGGCAGACCGCATCCTACCGCTCCCAGAACGTCATTATCCCACGAATCACCTATCATTGTCGCCTTCTTCATCCCAAGCTCATCAAGCGCGTAACGGAAGATCGCCGGGTCCGGTTTTTCCGCTCCCACCTCCTCCGATATCGCCAGCGCGTCCAGGGGAAAAAGGTCGAACAGTTCCAGCTTGTATCGCTGAAGCGGACAGCCGTTGGTGACGACTCCGATCTTCGCCCGTCCCCGCAGCGCGTCGAACAACGCCTCGACACCCGGTACAAGCGTGGGGTTGGACTGCTGCGCTTGCGCGTAAGCCTCTGCAGCCTCTGCCACACGGGTTGTTTCCTGGTTGTAACGCCGGCAGATGCCGTGTATTTGTAAACGGCCCGCTTCCTCGGCGGACAGACTGCCGTCGAGCGTACGCGGATAGGTCAGGTTCAACTCCTCGTCGTGAGCAAGTTCGAGTTCCTCCAGCGAGACCCGCTTGAGGCCGGTCAGAATCTCCTGAACCGCGCGCAGCCCATGGCGACGAGAGTATTGGAGGTCGATCAGCGTGTCATCGAGATCGAACAGAACACCAGTACGCATCACTCTTAGCCTTTCCGGTTTCGGTTTAGAATGGGTACGAAATATAACGACCTGATGTTGAATTTCCAGTTGGATTCATTGAGTCCTTGATGATTGGTGAAATTCGCCGCGATACGCATTGGCGGTTCACGGCGGGCTGCTCGCTCCGGCCGACGACCGGCAACTCGAGACCCTGGGTTAAACGCGGACGGCCCGAGGTGAAAGGGCGGCCGAATCCGATGTACAGGCAGGGCTTTTAGGCCCTTTCGTTTTAGACTGCGCCGGTTCCCCGACGCCTGGCGAAATAGTCTCCGCATCACAGGTTTTCCTTGATTTTGCGGGCACGATTTGGTAAAATTAGATTTCTCGGAATCTTTTATGCGGAGAGGTGCTGGAGCTGGCTGAACAGGGCGGCCTGCTAAGCCGTTGTAGGGATAATTCTCTACCGAGGGTTCGAATCCCTCCCTCTCCGCCAAGAAAACAAGCGGCACTGACAAAGAAGAAGGAAAAAGCAAGAAGGAAGAGGGCCACACCCCTCACCCCAATCGTCCGGCGACGTTTCTTGCTTCTTGTTTCTCGCGTCAAGTTGCCGACCGCCGATTACATATGGCTACCGATTCACCGCCGGCACGTGGGCGGTTCGAATTACGCTCACTTCGAAAACGAAATCGGCGCGGACGTCGCTGTTCTCGTCTCACGCCTTACTTCTCACGTCTCAGCGATTCTTAATGTCCGATCCCGTTCTTCGATTCGCGCCGTCGCCCACTGGCGGATTTCACGTGGGCAACGCCCGTACTGCGCTTTTCAACTTTCTCTACGTCCGGCATTACGGCGGGCGGCTGCACCTGCGGATTGAAGATACGGACCGGGACCGGTCCACGGACGCCGCTCTCCAGACCATAAAGGAAGGACTGGACTGGCTGGGGATTGCGTTTCACGGCAAGCCGATTTTTCAGTCCGGTAACGCGGATGCGCACCGAAAAACGGTTGACCGGCTGCTGGAGACCGGACACGCGTATTACGCCTACGAGACCCCGGAAGAAGTGCGGGCCCTGCAGCAGCAGGCACAGGCGGAGGGCCGGCGGGTTCGGTACAACAGGGACCTGACACCGGAACAACAGGCTGCATTTGAAGCCGAGGGGCGGCCGAAGACGGTGCGTTTCAGGGTTCCGGAAGGCGTAACGGTCTGGCAGGATCCCATCAGGGGCACGCAACGATGGGACAACGTCGAGGTGGAGGACTTCATTGTCCTGCGCGCGGACGGATCACCGATCTACCACCTGGCGGTGGTCGTCGATGATCACGATCTGGGCGTGACGCTGGTGATCCGGGGCGCGGAACACCTCTCCAATACACCCAAGCAGGTGATGCTCTTTCAAGCGCTGGGTTGGACGGTCCCGGTATACGCGCATACGACATTGCTGATGGGCCCGGATGGCAGAAAGCTGAGCAAGCGCCTTGGCGCGACGACGGTCACTGAATACCGGCAGCAAGGCATCCTGCCCGAGGCGCTGTTTAATTTTCTGGCGCTTCAGGGCTGGTCTCCCGGGGTTGACCGGGAGGTCTTCACACAAGAGGAATTGATCGAGGCGTTTTCCGTTGAAGGAATGCTCAGCAAGAATGCGGTCTTCGACGAGCGAAAGCTGGTCTGGCTGAACGGCGAACACCTGAGGTTGAAGCCTGTTTCCAAACTCTTGCGGGCAGCGCTGAAGCTGTGGATTGACGCGGGATGGATAACGGCGCAAGATGCGGATGCCCGACGGTCGAGCCTGCTGAGGGCCGTAAGCTTGATGCAGCCGCGCATCCAGACCTTACGGGATTTTCTGAATTTCGAGTACTTCTTCAACGATCCGCAATCGTACGAGGAAAAAGCCCGCAAGAAACACTGGAAGGTCGACAGCCCGTCCCGGCTGGCGTTGCTGATCGACAGGCTTGAAGCGCTGTCCGACTTCAACGAAGGGGAAATCGAAGGCGCCACGCGTACGCTCTCAGGACAACTCGGTATCTCAACGGGAAAGCTGATCCATCCCACCCGCCTCGCGCTCAGCGGTACGAACACGGGGCCGGGACTGTTCGAAATGATGGATGTTCTGGGACAGGAAACGTGTATCCGGCGGATGAAGACGGGCCTGGAACGACTGGGACGAAGGGAGACCGCTCCACAATAAACAGACCACACGCATCGCAAATATGGCTGCCCCCTCGTCTAATGGCAAGACATGCGGCTCTGGACCGTAGTATCGGGGTTCGAATCCCTGGGGGGCAGCCAAATTTTGTTTTTAAGCGCGACAGGTGCATTGGATACCATTTCCTTCTGCATGGAAAAATGAAAAAACCGGGAATTAAAAATCAAATACGACAGCGCAGGTATGTATATTTGATGGCCGTACAATGAACCTACCCTTCGCGCAGGCCCTCGAGTCGGGCGACGTGGAGTCGATTCAGCGCGCGCCGAAAGCCGACTTCCACCGCCACGCCTTCTTCGGAACGCGAATCGAGAATGTGGAGCGCTGGCTCGGTTACCCGCTGGAACGGCCGGCTTTTCCCATGCCCGGCATTAAGGCCCTGGATGACTACGCCGTCAGGGTTCTGGGTCCCCACATCAGTTCGCGAGAGGCCTTTGAATTCACGGCCGCGGCGGCGATCGGCGACGCGATTGAAGACGGCGTCCGATGCCTGGAGATGAGCTTCGACGTGCGGTCTGCCAGTCATTTCGAGAGCGGCTTCGCGGAATTCGCGTCCACCATCAAGGAACTGAGGAAGCGTTATCGCGACCGTATCGATCTCAGGCCGGAACTCGGCATACCGCGAGAGATCGTCGCCGACAGGGAGATGGTCCATCGTATCCACGCGGGAATCGAGTCCGGCGTCTTCCTTTCGATCGACCTTTATGCCGACGAAAACGCGTGTTCCGTTGACGTCGTGATTCCCATCTACAGAAATGCAAGGTCGGCCGGAATGAAATTGAAGGCGCACGTTGGCGAATTCGGCGGGGCCGAACGCGTACGGGAGACGGCGGAAATCCTGGAGCTGGACGAGATACAACACGGCATCGCTGCTGCCGAATCGCCCAGGGTGATGCAATGGCTGTCGGAAAACCGGATTCGGCTTCACGTCTGCCCGTCCAGCAACGTCATGCTGGGCGCTGTGGACTCCCTCTCGTCGCATCCGATCCGCGTTCTCTTCGATCACGGCGTGGAGGTCACCGTCAATACGGACGATCCGATGATCTTCGGGCAGAGTGTATCACAGGAATATCTGAATCTCTTCGAAGCGGGAGTCTTCAGCGCCAAAGAACTGGACGAGATAAGGGCTGCATCGATCGAGGATCGGACCTGACGCGTCAACCGGTTTTGTCGGTTCAAATGGTCCTTAACCTCAGCTCTACGGAAGATCAACATCAAATTGGCCACAAAAAGCACAAAAGGCACATGTGCGAAACGGCGTGTGTCGTAACGCCGTGGTCCTCCAGTTGAGTCGCTGTCGGTCGGCGATCAACCCTGTAACACGATACGGGTGCAATTTCCGTACACGGAGTACAACCCATGCGTGAAATCGTGATGTTCGGCGGAACGGCGCATCCGGAACTGGCCGAGGATATCTGCGGACACCTCGGCGTGGCCCGCAGCCGCAGCATGCTGAATCAGTTCAGCAACGGATGCTTCCAGGTGCAACTCGAGGCCAACTGCAGGGAAGCGGATGTATTCCTTATACAGCCCATAGTGATGCCGGTTCACGATCATCTAATGGAATTGCTGCAGATGCTTGACGCTGCCAGGGGCGCATCCGCGGCGCGTACAACGGCCGTGATCCCGTATTTCGGCTATGCGCGTTCGGACAAGAAAGACGCGCCCCGGATCTCCATTGCGGCCCGGCTTGTCGCGGACATGCTCTACACGGCCGGCGCCAGCCGCGTCCTCACCATGACGCTCCACGCGGCGCAGGTGCACGGCTTCTTCAGCGTACCCGTGGACCACCTCAACGCGCTCAATATATTGGCCGGTCACTTTCTGGGCCGCGATCTGGACAATACGGTCGTCGTCTCTCCCGACCTTGGACGGGCGAAAGACGCCGCCCATTTCGCCAGGATGCTGAAACTGCCCGTGGCCGCGGGGAGCAAGCGCCGCATCTCCGACACGAAGGTGGTGATCGACGCGATCGTGGGCGACGTCGACGACAGGAAGGTCATTGTTCTGGACGACGAGATCGCAACCGGCGGCACCCTTGTCGAGTTGATCCGCCGCCTCCGGGACCGGCGGGTAAGCGAAATCACGATGGCGTGCACGCACGGCCTGTTCACGAGTAACGCGCTCGAGCGCTTTTGCGCGTTCGACGAAGTACGCGAGGTCGTGACAACGGATACGGTACCCCTGCCGGCCTCAATTCAGTCGAATGCGAGACTGACGGTGTTGTCCGTGGCGCCCCTGCTTGCCGAAGCCATTCGCAGAATTCACAATGGCGAGTCGGTCAGCAGCCTGTTCACGGAGCCGGAATGGGTCACCGAAGACGACACTCGTCCTTCCTGACGGGCACGTGGCGGTACATCTCTTGCATTCGATCTGGTAGTCGTTAGCCATGCCCGAGCCGCTCCCTGAGCCTGTCGAAGGGTCGGCGAAGGGCTGGCTAAATCTGTTAACAGGTATCGAAACGCGGGCACTTCGGCAAGTTCAGTGAACACGTTTCGACTGGCTCAACCAACGCTTCAGTGAGTTCAGTCGTTTTAGCGGAGTATGTCGTCTACAGGTTGCTCACCCTGATTTACCCGTTGCATTCGGTCTTTTTTGCGAGGTGTTTCCCATGAACGAAGCCGATGCCAGCCCGGCTGACGCCGACGAAAACGCTCCCTCCGATTTTATCCGCGACGCGATTCGGGAGGACCTCGCCGCCGGCCGGTACACGGACGTGATGACGCGCTTTCCTCCCGAGCCGAATGGGCATCTGCACATCGGCCACGCCAAGGCGATCTGTCTCAATTTCTGGGTTGCCGAGGAATTCGGCGGCGTCTGCAATCTCCGCTTTGATGATACCGACCCCACCAAGGAAGAGGCAAGCTATGTGGACGGAATCCAGCGGGATATCCGATGGCTGGGGTTTGACTGGGAGGACCGCCTCTATTTTGCCTCCGATTATTTCGAGCAACTCTACGAATTCGCGGTCAAACTGATCAAGAAGCGCAAAGCCTACGTATGCGATTTGAGCACGGATGCGACCCGGGCATACCGTGGGTCGGTGACCTCACCGGGAAGAGAAAGCCCCTATCGAAACCGGTCCATCGACGAGAACCTCGATCTGTTTGCACGGATGAGGGCGGGTGAATTTTCGGATGGTGCGCGAACCCTGAAGGCGAAGATCGATATGGCGTCGCCCAACATGAACCTGCGCGATCCGGTGATGTTTCGCATCCTCAAGGCGTCTCACTACCGCCGGGGAAATGCGTGGTGTATCTATCCGATGTACGATTTTACCCACGGGCAGTCGGACGCGATCGAGGGGGTTTCGCATTCCCTGTGTTCGCAGGAATTCGAAGACCACCGCCCCCTTTATGACTGGTATATCCGGGAGCTCGGGATTTTCCCTTCGCGTCAGATCGAATTTCCAAAGCTGTTCGTCACGCATACGGTGGTGGGAAAACGACATCTGCGGCCATTGATCGAAAACGGGCTGCTGGCCGGATGGGACGATCCCAGGCTGATCACGCTATCGGGACTTCGGCGCAGGGGCGTGCCCCCCGAGGCGATTCGGAATTTCATCCGCCGCGTGGGAATGTCCAAACGAGATACAACTGCGGAGATCGATCTCCTGGAGTTTCATATCCGGGACTATCTGAATCGGTTTGCGCCCCGAGTGATGGGGGTGATCGATCCGCTCAAAGTGGTCATCGAGAATTACCCCGAAGACATGGAAGAGAGGATTGAAGCGCAGATCAATCCGGAGGACCCGTCCGCAGGGACGCGCGCGGTGCCATTTTCACGGGAAGTCTACATCGAGCGGGAGGACTTCATGGAGGATCCGCCCCGTAGATTCCGCCGCCTTGCGCCGGGGCGGGAGGTCAGGCTCCGCGCGGCCTGTTATGTCACCTGCACGGACGTCGTGAAGGACGAGGATGGAAACGTCGTTGAGCTTCGATGCACGTTCGACCCCGAGAGCCGGGGCGGGTCGACACCTGACGGCCGCAGGGTCCGAGGTACGATCCACTGGGTGTCCGCCGCACACGCGGTTGAGGCGGAGGTGCGCCTGTACGATCGGCTGTTCAACGTGGAGAATCCAATGGAGGTTGCCGAAGGCGGGGACATCAGCGAAACGGTGAACCCGAAATCCCTGGAGGTGCGGCCGAGCTGTTTTGTGGAGTCCACGGTCGATGGCGCGGAGCCCGGCGCCCAGTTTCAATTCGAACGATTGGGATATTTCTGCGTGGACCCGGATTCGACGCCCGAAAAGCTCGTTTTCAATCGCACGATTACGCTGAGGGACACCTGGGCGCGGATGCAGAAACGAGGGAACGCGAACGAAACAGGACGAAGAAAGTAACGAATGCCCAGAGCAACAAAAGGCAACCCGCCATGCCCGTTCGGACAATCCCCCGCCCGGGCATTCTTGTGTACGGCGTCGACTTAACGGTTTGCGGCTAGTGGGCGAACCTCAGGCCGATGGCGACGGTCAATGTTGCAAAGGCCATGTTCCATCCACAACATTTGACTATGTCCCAGCCCGGTTCCGGTTCATCGTCGAGTACGGCGAAATTTACGCCGATTTCCGTGAAGACTCTGGAAGAGCTCTCGGTCAAACGGGCTTCGCCCCCCGCGACCACCTGAAGAAGCCGACCCTTTTCCCATTTGGAATACTCGTAGGATTCACTTTCACGTAGCCCGTAAATGCCAATGCCGCCCCCAAGATAGGGCGTTAGCCGGGAATTCGTTGTCGCACGGCACCGGAAGAATGCAAATGCCGTCCTGAAAGACCTCGTGAAATCGACCGACCCGGCTTCTTTCCCTCGAGCGTTCGTTGAAAGCAACGAGCCGGAGATACGGCCGCTTGAATGGGTGAAAGCGCCAACGCCGACGTCACACGGTTCGATGCGTAAGAAGAAGTCCCCGGAAAGAACGAGCCCGGCCTGCATTTCATGGAAGTCTATCTGAGCCGACAGCAGTTCCCCTTCGTTGGCGCTGCCGCAGTAGAGACGAGCGGTCGGCAGGTCCCAGTCGCTGCGGCTACCGCTGCCGCAGTAGAGACGACTGTCGCCAGGAATTGAATAGCCACCAGAGACACTCACACCCAACTCCTGTGCATTTGACGTCCCGGGCATCATCAGGAAAACGACCACGAATACGATAGCATGTCGCATACGGTCCCTCCGCACGATAAATTTCACGCGGAGGTAATTAGATCAAGAAACGTGCCAAGACGAACCGGGGACATATTTTTCTATAGCCACTTTTCGGTAATTTGAACTTATATTTAATAATATCAATCAGTTATTTGTTATCTGAAAAAGCGTATCAGCGTCAGCAGGCCGTGGCCGGGTCACATGATGCACCTGCCATCTACCGAGATAAACGTGTGTGCGATGCACACCTGTTGCGAGCGGTCGACAATCGCCCAGGTCAAATAATGGATTGGAAATCGTGTGCGGGTCGCTTATTGTAATACGGCAGACGCGGCGGGGCCGGTGCAGTCGGCGTTCCAGGGAGCGAGGGCATCCTGCCCTCGACGTCGGGTAACTCGTCGCACACGGTGTTTTCCGTGACCTGGTGTCGGATTGAATGGCCCCATCAGTCACTCTACGCGAATAGCGGTAGGTGACGCGAAGTTCGAGGGCAGGATGCCCTCGCTCCGGTTACTGGTGGATCATGTCGTGATTGCGGTCGTTAAAGACGATTTCGGACAGGTGTGATGTCAGATAAGCAGCTGAAATTGAAAGTGCTGTGCTCGCGATTGCCGGGACTCCGTTTCGAAGACCCTTACAAACACGAACCCAGGGTCAAGGAGCCGGTGTATCTGGGAATCCAGCGCGGGACCGAAGTTATCGAACAGGTCCCGGCCGACCGGCATCGGGTGGTGTTTCATCCGGAGTTCAGGATCGGGAAACAATGGGACGGGTCTCCCAATTTCCTGGGTCCGTACGCGCAGGGCAGGCCCCGGGACCGGTTCTTCTATCTATCCTGGGGCGTGAAGCGGTCCGATCGATTCAACATGTTCCGGCGACTCAAGATCCGGCTCACGCACCTGGAATGGCCGGAGATCGAACAGGCGCTCGAGTCGGATGAACCCATCGTCGTGAGGCTGAAGTTGACTGACGATCACGGCGGCCCCGCGTGCGGTACGCCGGACGACTCGCGGATCACGTGGGGATGATGAAAACATCCTCCCGACACACAGATATTGCGATCCATTCCCCTCAGGAGACGATTTATTATGAAGACGAAGAAGACGTTTGACTGCGTTGAAATGAAACGCCGCGGCGCTGAACGAATCCGGAGTCTGACTGCGGGCATGACGATGGAAGAACAACTGGTTTTCTGGAAGAAACGGACGGAGTTGCTGCAACAGTCCCAGCAGGCGGGGAGAATGAAACACAAGACGTCTGTGAATTGACCCGAATTCGACTGCATCTGACGTCAGGCTTCGACGGCAGGATGCCCTCGCTCCAGGGAAAGAATGCGGCGACACCGCGGCGCGGAACATTGCAGATTCCCTCAAGAGGCCGGGCGCCCACAAGGGACGCCCCTACAATTACCGGTAATTGACGGGAAGGCGATGGCGGTGGACCAGAAATCACAGACTGACGATTTGCGAAACAGTGCCAGCAACCACAGTCCAAGTCATTCAGGAAGGAAAACTCATGCCCGTTGAAACCGTAGATTTGAAGTTTCTTGCGACGGAAGAAAAGGGCGAGGTGTCTGGGTTGATCGCGAAGCCGGACGGGGCGGATGCGCTGCTCGTTCTGGGCCATGGCGCCGGCACCAATATGCGTCACGCGTTCATGCAGGATCTGAGCGATGTGTTAAACGACGCGGACATCGCCACATTTCGATTCAACTATCCCTACTCCGAAAGGGGCGGGGGCATGGACGGAGAGAAGGTGCGCCTGGCCACGGTGCGCGCCGCCGTCGCGACCGCTTTGGATCATGCGAACTGCCTGCCAGTTTTCGCGGGCGGGCATTCCATGAGCGGGCGCATGGTCTCCATGGCCTGTTCGCAGGAACCGATGGATGGATTGAGGGGAATCGTGTTTTTCGCATTTCCCCTGCACGCGGGAAAACCGAATGTAGAGCGCGCCGGACATCTGCAGGATGTATCGGTACCGATGCTGTTTCTCTCAGGGCAGCGCGACAAGATGGCGGACATGAAACTGCTCGAGCCCGTCGTTCACGGGCTGAACCATGCGACGCTCCACGTGGTGGATACCGCGGACCACGGGTTCAAGGTGCTGAAACGAAGGAATACCAACGAACCCGTTCTGGAGGAACTGGCCAGGGTGGCCGGTGGTTGGATGCGGGGCGCCTGAAGGATCGTTCGCGGCTTTTTGGGAGGAAGACAATATGATTGAAAAGATCCATGAACCCGATTTAGACGAAAAGCTGCATCGTTCGCCCCGCGGGAGTTTCTGCGTATCGCGAAAGGACATTTCGGGCGCCCTGGGAACCGAAGGGCAGCCGTTCGAAGTCGACTGGGTGCGGATTCCTGCCGGCATGACCAACTTCCCGTATCACGCGCACCAGGTCCAGTGGGAGTTCTACATCGTCGTCAGCGGCCGCGGTATCGTCCGTCGGAACAACCGAACGTTCGAGGTCGAGGCCGGCGACGTGTTCGTCCAGCCGCCCGGCACGGCGCACCACATTCGCAATCCCAGCGAGGACGAAGACATGGTCTACTACGTCATTGCCGACAACCCCGTCTGCGATCCCTGCTACTATCCGGATTCGGACAAATGGGCCATCCGGCCTCCGGGCAAGCTGGGCCGCATGACCGATGCGGAATATTACGACGGAGAGGAGTAGACGCGACAACTCGGACAACGGTTCGTGCTTCGCATGATATAGTCGTTTAGGGCGTCGCTTTGCCGGCGCCTTTTTCATATACCCCAATCTTGACATAGCGACCTGCTTGACGTATATTTTTCGAAAAGTAATACGTCATCTAAATTGAGAGAATGAAATGCAGACCAAGCTCACGCTTCGGCTGGAAGAAGAACTCATCGGCGTCGCCAAAGAATTCGCGAGGTCCAGAGGGAAATCCGTCTCCCGGATCGTCGCCGACTATTTCGTGCTTCTGGGACGTGGACGGGATGGACCTGATATCAGTCCCACGGTGCGATCGATGAAGGGCTCGTTGCGAGGCGCCAGCCCGGAAGATTACCGGAGGTATCTCGAGGACAAATATCTTTGAAGATTCTCTTCGATACCAACGTGGTGCTGGATCTTCTGCTGGATCGCGAGCCGTTTTCAGATATCGCCGCCCGGCTTTTTTCCAGGGTCGACGAGGGCGAGATGTCCGGATTTATCAGCGCGACGACCGTGACGACCGTCCACTATCTTGCTCGCAGAACGGTAGGAGATCGCCAGGCGCGCCGCGAAATCGGAAACCTGATAGACCTGCTTGACGTCGCGCCGGTAAACCTGGCCGTGCTGGAAGGAGCCCTCCAGTCGAAATTCACGGACTTCGAGGACGCAGTAATGTATCATGCGGCCCTGAACGTGAATGCGGACGGAATCGTAACCAGAAACATCGGCGATTTCAAACGCGCAACCATCCCGGTATACGCGCCTGAAGAACTGGATCATTTAATGCAAATCACGGCCGAAATGGCGAACAGTCGCGACCGTGAGAATGTTGTGTGAATTCGCGTTCGAGACGAAGTCGGTCCCAAAAAGCCCCGGAGAATTGCTTCTCCGGGGCTTCATTTTGTCGAAATCGCGGACGACTTAAGGAACCGACGCAACCAGGTATTCGGCGGGGAAATTATCGCGGCGGATGACGGCAAAGTCACGGCCCGCGCGGACGAGAAACGTGCCCCCTATCCTCGCGTGAAAGGCGTCGTCGCCGCCGCGGATTCCGGCGCTGCCGTGAATAAACGTGACCGCCGATACCGAAGTGCGAGGTGGATGATCGACTCTGTTTCCGGAGGGATTGAAACGTTCCAGCCGGAAGTGTTCGGACTCGACGAGAACTGTCCGGCTGGGACCTGTCGAGGATAGCGTGGACGACGCCACGGGTTTCCGGCGCGGACCGTCGAAATCGATGACCGCCAGGGCGTCGTCAATATGCAACTCCCTGGGTTTCCCGTCGGCGCCGGTGCGGTTGTAGTCGAAAATGCGGAAGGTGATGTCGCTGGATTGCTGGACCTCGTAAACCATGACCCCGGCGCAGAGGGCGTGGACCGTTCCCGGCGGGATGAAGACGACGTCCCCTTGGCGGGCGTGGTAAAACTCGACGGCATCCGAGACGCGGTTGTTGTGGATCGCATCGACGAACGCGGATCTGTCAACACCGGGTTTCAGGCCGCACGCGATGCGGCCGTCTTCCGATCGGAGCACGTACCAGGCTTCCATTTTCCCGAATTCCCCCGGACGTTTCATCCGGGCGTAGGCATCGTCCGGGTGTACCTGGATGGAAAGGTCCTGTTGTGCGTCCAGCAGCTTGACGAGCAGGGGGAATTCGCCTCCGTAACGGTCAAAGACCACGTCGCCGAGCAACTCGCGGCCGTGCGATTCAACAAGGGAGCGAAGGGACCGTCCGTAAAGCGGGCCGGCCGCGACGGTACTCTCCATGCCCGGGTACGCGGAGACTTCCCAGGATTCGCCGTAGAGCCGTCCGGGCGGCAGGGCCTTGTCGAAATGCTCTCGCAGCCCGCGTCCGCCCCAGATCATCTCTCGGAAATAGGGTTTTAGAGGAAGCACGCTCGGTAGCATGGCTGGATCCGTGTCGGATGACTCGCATTACCCGAAGATGGACGTTCGTTTCAAGATATCCGGTACGTCTGGCGATGTCAATGGCCTTCCGCTCAACGAACAGTTCGAGCCGGAGGCGCTGTCCCGCCGGATATCTATTCCGCTTGCGGCGTTTGGGCTCAGGCATTAGGTTAACAGTCCGTTTTCGGATCTGACGGAACGGCCAGTCGCAGGCGTCTGAGGCGCGCGTCGGCGCTTGTCGGAATACGCCATCTGACCATTGCAAGAGGCGGGATATGTCGAACGATAGAATCCTGGAACTGGAGCGGCAAATTGGTGAACTGATGGCGGAACTCCACGCCCTGCAGAAAGAAAACCCGGCAACGCCTGTCCCCAATTACACGTTTGAAACGATGGCGGGCGAAGCCACGCTGCTCGACCTGTTCGGCGACAGGGACAGGCTGCTGGCCATCCACAACATGGGCCAGGGCTGCCGCTATTGCACGCTCTGGGCGGACGGCTTCAACGGACTGCTCCCGCATCTGGAGTCCGCTCTGGCGGTGGTCCTCCTGTCGAAGGACCCGCCGGAAACCCAGCGCCGTTTCGCGAACGCGCGCGGGTGGCGGTTTCAACTGGCCTCCCACGGCGGCGGAGACTACATCCGCGAGCAATCCGTGATGGAAGGGGACGACAACTTCCCCGGCGCGGTGGTTTACGAGCGCGACGCTGACACGATTCTCCGCAAGAACGCGTGTGTGTTCGGCCCGGGTGACATTTATTGCTCGATGTGGCCGCTGTTGGGGCTGGCCGGCCTCGGCGAAGAAGACTGGACGCCCCAATTCACGTACTGGCGGCGTCCCGACAGCCTGGACGACGGCGGACGGAACGTGGTCGACTAAGCGTTTCAGATCGCCGGGGACACGCCGCGAGTCGCCCCCAATGCCGCTTTTCTATTCTCCCTCGCGGGTCGTACCGAGGTTTCTGTGAATCTGATCGTGTTGTGCAGCGACACCTTCCGCGTGGACCATCTGAGCTGTTACCGGGACGACTCGCCGGTCCGGACGCCCAATATCGACCGCCTTGCCGAGGAAGGCGTGCGTTTCGATTCCGCATTCGGCGAAGGCATACCCACGCTGCCCGCCCGCCGGGTGCTCTATACCGGGCGGCCGATCTTCCCGTTCCTGTGGGCGCCTCAGAAATGGGACCGGGTGCAGCTTGCCGGCTGGCATCCCCTGTTTCACGAAGACGTGACGCTGGCGGAGTGGCTGGTCGAACACGGATACGTAACGGGGCTGATCAGCGATCTGCCGCACCAGTTCAAGCCGGGCAAGAACTTCCACCGGGGGTTCGTCCAGTTCAACTGGGAACGCGGTCAGGAAATGGACTACGTTGTGGCCGGGCCCCGGGACGCCGTTCCGGTTGGCCGGTTCGATCCAACCGGCGTGGGCTCGCCCGTGCTGACCCAGTTTCTGATGAACAGCCGGGACTGGAAAGACGAGACCGACTGGTGCAGCGTGCGGGTGCTTCGGAAGGGCATCGAATTCCTCAGGGAAAATGCGCGGCAGCAGCCGTTCATGCTCTGGCTGGAGTGCTTCTTTCCGCACGAACCATGGTTTGCCCCTCCCGAACTGGTGGAACAACATTATGAAGGGGACGACCACGACGGCGTGGAGTGGATATTTCCACCGGCCAGCACGGAGGGGATGAGCGAAAACCAGGTACACCGGGTGCGGGCGCACTACCGGGGCCTTTGCGCGCTGATCGACCGGTGGTTCGGGAGGCTGATGGAAACTGCGGAAGACCTCGGGCTGCTGGAAAACTCGATCGTCGTCTTCCTCTCCGACCACGGCACGATGATGGGAGAACAGGGGCAACTCCATAAAGGTCCCAGCCGGCTGCGCTGGCAATGCACGCAGGTGCCTCTGATCATTCGGCACCCGGACGTGGATACCTTTGGCGGCAGCGTCGCGAATGCCTTTGTGCAACACCAGGACCTGATGCCCACCCTTCTGGGACTGATGGGGATCGATGCCCCGGATCGATGTCTGGGCGAAGATCTCCGGAAATACGTGACGGGAGAGTCTGAGGGCGGGCCGGACCACGTGACTACCGCGTTCGGCAACTACGCCAGCGTTCGCAGCAGGGAATGGAACTACCAGACACCCTGGGTGAAGAACAACCCCGCGTCGGCGGACGGAAACGCGCAACCGCTGGCGCCGCCCGAGCTCTACGATCTGGTGTCCGATCCCGATGAACTGCATAACGTGGCGGCAGATCATCCCGACGTCGCAGAGGCGTATCACCACCTGCTCATGGATTACATCAGAAACAATACACCGGTGACGGGAGGCTCACTGGAAGTTGGCGAAGCGGCCCTGTCGCATGTGCCGCTCTTCGATCAGTCACGGTTGTAGTTGCACTACCGGGTCGGGGGCGCATCCAGGCAGACGCGCGGCCGCCCGCCGCCCGAAAACACGCCAAGGAGGTTTGAGATGGCCGAAAAACTGGGAGTTCTTGTACACGGCGCGGGCTGGGTTTCCACGCAGCACATCATGGCCTTCACCAACAACCCGCATACCGAAGTGGTGGCTGTATCCAGCCGGAAACTGTCCAGCGCCCGGACGCGTGCCGAAGAGGCCGGTCTGGAGGGCATCGGTCTGTACGACAACTATGAGCAGGCGCTGTCGCACGACGGTGTTGACATCGTGTGCGTCTGCACGCCGCAGCGCTTTCACGCCGAGAATACCATCGCCGCGGCGGAGGGCGGGAAACACGTCGTCATCGAGAAGCCCATCGCCAACAGCCTGGACGAGATCAGGGCCATGCGCACGGCGGTGAACGAGGCGGGCGTTCGTACGGTCGTGAGCTTCGTGCTGCGATGGAATCCGCTGTTCGAGACCATCAAGTCCATGGTCGCCGACGACGCCCTGGGAGACGTCTTCTACGTGGAAGCCGACTATCAGCACGATATCGCAAGCTGGTGGACGGGCTGGGACGAGGCCAGAAAGACGAGTACGGGCGTGAGCGCGTTTCTGACCGGCGGATGCCACGCCATCGACTCCCTGCGCTGGTTCGCGGCCCAAGGCGAGTTCGAAGCGGCGAAACCCGTGGAGGTGTTCGCCTATTCGGGCGGTTACCGGAAGGGTCTCAAGAAAGAGTTCGACTACCTGGCCAACAAGTGGGTGGACGGCCTTCCCCTGGAGTACGACGACCTGGAAGTCGCCCTGGTGAAGTTTTCAAATGGGGCCGTCGGAAAGGTCTCTGTGAACTATGGGTGCATCATGCCCTACACGTTCCCGGTAGAAATTTTCGGTAACAAGGGTACCGTAAAAGACAACAGGGTCTGGTCGCACAAGTATCCCGGACAGAACAGCTGGGTGGAGATTCCGGCGATCCTGCCGGACAGCGCGGACGTGACCCACCACCCGTTCCAGGGTCAGATGGATCACTTCGTGGAATGCATTCAGACCGGCACGGAATCGCACTGCAACCTGGACGACGCGATTGTTACGCACGAGATTGCGTTTGCGGCCTTGCAGTGTTACGAAACCGGACAGCCTGTGCAACTCCCGCTGATGCAGGACTAACCTTGATTCGTAAGTCCTCGGGAACGTTAATTCGAATATATGTTTGTAAATAAAGGCGATTAGACGGCTGATTACCAGGATACACCAGGTCACCGGCCGTGAAGGAAAAAAACGTCCTTCTATACGTCGATAATGCCCCGTTTCGGAGGGTTTTATCGCGTCACCGCGTTGCTGTTTTTTTCGGATTGAGGCTAATACTGGTGGAGCGACGGGGTCCGGTGATTTCCCTGTCGGTACCGCCGCCTGTTCGCCGGACGAGAAGGGTCCATCAACCATGCCAAAACGGAACCTGTTGTTTTTCGGTGTGGACAGCCTGTGGGCCGCCCACATGAGCTGTTACGGATACGGACGGCTGACGACCCCCTACGCGGACCGGCTGGCCGCGCAGGGGGTGTTATTCGAGAAAAACTTCAGCCCGCATATCCCAACCACCTCCGCCTATGCGTCGATGCTGACCGGCATGGATTGTTTTTCCACGCAGGTCGTGGCGCTGCGCCACAAGGGCGGACTAAGGCCCGAAGTGAGGAGTCTCTCCGAGATTCTGCGCGGCGCCGGATACGATACGACTTGCGTCGGTTTCACGGGCAATCCCAGCTCACGGGGGTTCGACAGGTACCTCGACTACGAAGCCTGGGGATCATGGGAGCAACGGCCCCTTCGCAAGGCCGAGTGGCTGAACGACGTTACCATTCCGGAACTGGAGCGGCTCGCCGCCGCCGACCGACCCTTCTTCCTGTTTCTGCGTCATATGGACCCTCATGCGCCTTACCTGCCGCCTCCGCCGTACGATACGATGTTTTACAGCGGCGACCCGTGCGATCCCGCCAAAACGTCGATGGAACCGGTGCGGAATTTCAAGCCGTTTCGGGACTTTCATCTCAGCTGGATGCCACCCGGCATCACCGACGCGGACTACGTGATCGCCCAGTACGACGGCGAAGTCGCGTATATGGATGCCTGTATCCAGCGGATCCTCACGCGCCTGGAGGAATTGGGTCTTGCCGACGAGACGCTTGTCGTATACAACGGAGACCACGGGGAGACGCTTGCCGATCACGATTGTTATTTCGATCATCACGGGATGTACGACTGCACCCTGCATGTCCCGCTGATTCTGCGTCTGCCCGGCGTACTGCCGGAAGGGCTGCGCGTGAACGGCTATACGAGCCATCCCGATCTCGCGCCGACCCTGTTGGAGCTTCTGGACGTGCAGACAGACATCCAATTCGACGGCAACAGCCTCTTGCCGCTGATTTGCGGACAGCGGGCGTCCAACCGGTCTGAATTCTATATCACGGAGGCCACCTGGATGCGCAAGCACGGGTGGCGCACGCCCGAGTGGAAGCTGATCGTGGCGCTGGAGCCCGATTTCCACGGGAAGCCCGAGGTGGAGCTGTACAACCTGGTGGCAGACCCGGGCGAGAACGTGAATCTTGCGGAAGAGGAACCCGGCGTGGCGCGGATGCTCAGAGACCGCATGGACGCGTGGATTGCGAAGCGCGAGGCGGAAACAGGGATGACCAATCCGATGTTCACCAATCTGCAGTGGCACGGCACCCGGCACGAAGGCCCCTTTCCAAGTTCGAAAGCGGCCTACGACTCACTTTACATCGGGTCCCCGAAGACGGCCAGGAAATTGCAGGCGCGGGACGCGGAGGAAAACGAAGAAACAGCCGGTGGCGAGTCGTAAACACATTTCGGAAGGAATTGCCGCCGTAATCACGATGAAGGAGAGTGTACATGAGCGACGGTTTTCCGCTCCTCGAGGTGTCAGGATCGCCCTCGAATCGCGGGCAGGCGCACGGAGAGGCGTTCCGTGAAGAAATTCGCGCGCTGATTCCGGTCTATTTTGACTACCTGGAGCGCACGAGCCGGCGCCAACGCGTACCTGTATTGAGCAAGACACGGGTGCTTGAGATCGCCGCGACCTACGCGAAACCCGCGGAAGCTTATGCTCCGGATCTGGTGGAAGAGGCCGGAGGAATTGCCGATGGCGCGGGTGTGCCGATTGAGGAGATCATGGCGCTCAACGGCTTCCTGGACATTTTCGACTATCTCTCCCCGAACTTTATCGGGGCGGGATGTACGACGTTCATGGTCCCTGATATGGAAGGCGGCGCACGTGCCGCCATCGGCCAGAATTACGACCTGGTGGAGATCTTTCAGCCTGCGGCAGTGTTGCTGCGAATCACCGGTGCAGGACCTGACGCGCTCATGTACACAACGGCGGGAATGCTCGGGAGCGCGGGTCTGAACAGCGAAGGTATCGGTGTTGTCATCAACAACCTCGTCCCCGGCGACGCCGGACCTGGCGTCCCCTACCCGTTCGTGATCAGGCGCATTCTCGCCACGGCTCAAATCGGAGACGCCATCGACGCCGCGGTCTCCTCTCGCCGGGCGTCCGGCATGAACTATGTTCTGTGCGACCGGCACGGGGAGATCTACAACCTGGAAACCACGGCCGCCGACTACGAGGCCACCAGCCCGTTCGACGGACCGATGGCGCACTCGAATCACTATCTGGCGGAACGCCTCATACCGCTGGAGCGCCGCGCGAACGATCAGCGGGGCCAGAGCCTCGCACGCTGGGGCCGGGCAACGCGGCTTCTGAACAGGTCTGCCGATCCGGATGCCGAGACGATCAAGTCGGCGCTCGGCGACCACGTGAACAGCCCCGTTTCGATCTGCAGGCACAGCGTGGACGGATGCGGGCAGACGATTTGCGGCATTGTTCTGGAGCCGTCAAATGGTAGAGCCTGGTTCGCCCGGGGGCCCTGCTGCGAACACGATTGGGTGGAGTACCGTCTGTTCGAGATCGCGGGCCGTCGTGTCGCCTGACGGAAGTCGCCACCAGCCGCAGTTCCTGAACCTCCGATTGAACGACGACTCACGACCCACCACCTGAAAGCTTCTGACATGGATGCGAAAATCGAACGCTGGTTCAGAGCGCCGTACGGGATGCCCAACGGCGTGCAGGCAACCGGCGACGGAATATGGTTGGTCGACCAGGTAACGGACCGCGCCGCCATTCTGGATGTCTCGGATGCGGACGAGTACGGGATGCTGCGGATGCGGTTCGAATTGTCCACCGAGTCGTCCAACACCAGCGGGCTGGCCTGGGGCGACGGATCGCTCTGGGTGGCTGCCAACGGTTCGGCGGAGAAGTGGAGAACGCCCCGGGACGCGGACGCGGATTCGGGCGAGATTCTGCGGGTGGATCCCGAGACCGGCGATACCCTGGGGCGATGGCCGCTGCCGGGCGGCGGCGGCACGCACGGGCTGGAGTACGATTCGTTCGAGACCGGAACGCTGTGGTTGACCACGTTGAAGGACCAGACGTTGACGCAAGTACGTATCTCGGACTGGACGATTCAGCGGGTGTTACCCCTTCCGTACGGACGGGCGCACGGCGTTGTTCGCGTTGAGAACGGGGTGTGGATCGTACACACTTCGGATCGTGTGATCGTAAAACTCGATCCGTGCACGGGCGATGAATTGGATCGCATCCATGTCCCGCCGTCCGATCCGGAGCCTCACGGGCTCTCCGGTTACGATGGCGGGTTCCTTTATTGCGACGCCACGTCGGGTTGGGTGGCAAGAATCCGGACGGACGCGTGACACGGGTTGTCGCGGCGTACGCGCAAGACGGGTGAGAATGATGAGGCACAAGGTGCTTTCCGTTACGGGATCAACGCGGGGAACCGCGTACACCATGAGCAACAAGATCCTGACCCACGCGGGCAAGACACACGTGGCGTGGCTGGATCAGATCTGCAAGATCTATGTGCGGACCTACTACCACAAGACCAGGCGCTGGGGCAGGCCGGTCTACGTGGGAACCGGGGATGACAACCACGCGGGCGCGGCGTTTGCAATGGATTCGCGGGGTTACCTGCACCTGGCATTCGGTCCCCATCACAATCCGATGCGTCACGTGGTGAGCAGACGTCCCAATACCTCAACGTCGTGGGTGGAACAGCCTTCGTTCGGAGGATCCACGGCGACCTATCCGAGCCTGGTCTGCGACGCGGACGATACGCTGCATGCCTGTTACCGCGGCTCGTACGCCGCGGAACGACCCTGGTCGCTGGTGTATCAGAAGAAAACCGGCGGTGGCGAGTGGACGGACCCGGTCAAGCTCGTGGACCCCAAGGGACCTCCCGCGTATACGCAGTTCGAGAACGCGCTTCACATCGACGGGAGCGGAACGCTCTACCTTGCCTATCACATCGTGCGGGCAACTGAAGCGGACTATGGCGACACGCGCGGCAGGGGATTCGGCGTGATGCGGTCCCGCGACCGGGGCGAGAACTGGGAGACCGTCGACGGACGCGCGCTCGACCTCCCCACAACCCCGGCTTCACCCTGCATCATCGAATTCGACGAAGGTCTCGACGTCCGTATGGGCAACGTCGTAACGGGCGCCAGGGGAACGCTCTGCTTTACGCTGAATCGCCGCGAGAACGACGTGGCGGAGACGTTTGTCTACACCAGGGGAAAGAACGACTGGCGGGTCGTTTCGTTGATGCCCGGGGCGGAGCGGCTGTTCGGACGGTGCGAAATGTCGGACGTGTGCGCGCTCAGCATCGCGGACGACGGCGTGATCTACGCCGCGGTCCCGGTGTGCCGGCGGGGCGGCGGCTGGTCGGATTCCACCAACGAGATCGCGCTGTTTACGTCGCGGGACGGCGGGGAGACGTTTTCGGCCTACAGGATATCGGCGGACGAACCTGACGCATCCAACTGGCTGCCGGCCCTCGAACGTCAGACCGGACACAACCGCGTGAACGTACCGCGTCTGGTCTATACGCACGGGCACATCGGCGAGGGTTGCAGCCCGGATATCGATACGGAGATCCGGTTTGTATCGCTGAACGGCATCGCGGAGGCGGAAGCAGCCGTGGTCGACGCCCGGGTCGCGGGCGCGGAGCAGTTGAGCGGAATCCGCTTTACCGAAGAACAGCGTGGGAAAATGAGGCGGGACGTGGAGCAATACCGTCTCCGTTACCGGGAACTTCGCGACGTGGACGTGGGCTACGACGTGAGCCCGGCCTCGATATTCCTGCCCGGCGTGAAGCCGCCGCCATCCGGAGAACAGCGCCCGTTCCGGTTGACGGCTTCCGCGATCGAGCGACCGGAATCCCGGGAGGACCTGGCCTTTCTACCCGTGAGCGCGCTCGCCCGCCTGGTAGAAACGCGGCAGGTGTCTCCCGTGGAACTCGCCAGGCTCTACCTGGAACGTCTGGACGCGTTCGGGGACGCGTTGCATTGCGTGGTTTCGCTCACCGACGACCTGGCGATGGCGCAGGCGAAGGCCGCGGAAGCGGAGATCATGGCCGGCAGGTACAGGGGGCCGCTGCACGGGATTCCCTGGGGCGCCAAGGACCTGCTTGCCACAAAGGGAATCCCGACCACGTGGGGCGCCACGCCCTTCAGGGAACAGACAGTTGAAACCGACGCGGCTGTTGTGGAACGGCTTCAGGATGCAGGCGCGGTTCTCGTGGCCAAACTCTCAACGGGAGCCCTCGCCAACGGGCCGCACTGGTTTGGCGGAATGACCCGGAACCCCTGGAATACGGAAACCGGCTCGAGCGGGTCTTCGGCCGGCCCCGGCGCGGCGACCGCCGCGGGCCTCGTCGGCTTCAGCATCGGTTCGGAAACTCTGGGCTCCATCGTGGGGCCGAGCCACACCTGCGGGGTAACGGGGCTGCGGCCAACCTACGGCCGCGTAAGCCGGTACGGCGCGATGGCGCTTGCCTGGACCATGGATAAACTCGGCCCCATGTGCCGCGGCGTTGAAGATTGCGCGGCCGTGTTCAGCGCGATCCGCGGGCCGGACGGGAGAGACCGTTCCGTGGTGGACGCGCCGTTCTACTGGCCCGCGGCAACCGACACGAAGGCATTGCGAATCGGTTATATCAAGCCTGAATTCGATGCGATGGCGTCGTCCGATGACCGCGCCGTCTACCAGGAGGCGTTTTGCAGGTTTGAGGAACTGGGACTCCGGGTAGAGCCGGTGACGCTACCGGCGTTTCCGCAGGGCGCGGTGTCGATGATGCTGTGCGTGGAGGCGGCGGCCGCGTTCGACAGTGCGACCCGGGCGGGCGAACTGGACGCCATGAGCGATGCGGACAAGAGTTCCTGGCCCACGGTATTTCGCAGCTTTCGTATGGTGCCGGCAGTCGAGTATCTGCGGGCGCAACAGGTTCGTTCCCTGATGATTCGCGACATGGAGGAACTGATGGCGAATTGGGACGTGCTTCTGGCGCCCGGTAGAGCCGGGGCGAGTCTCGCGACAACCAATCTCACCGGACATCCGGCCCTCACGCTGAAGTGCGGCTTCGTGGACGGGATGCCCCTGGGGTTGACGCTGATCGGGAACCTCTACGACGAAGCGACCGTTCTGGCCGCCGGCCTGGCGTACGAGCAGGCGACGGATTGGCACAATCGACATCCGCGTATCCGGTCCGCTTAACCTTGATTCGTTAGTCTTTGGGGACATCTCCCCCCGGCGCCCGAAAAGCAGGGAGACGGGAGACGGAAGAGGGGGAGATAACCGGGTAGACGGGAGACGTAAGACAGTAGAAGAAAGGCGGGTAGAGGTGAGAGGGTAGACGGTAGATGATATCCTCGCCCGACATTTAATTCCTCGCTGCCTTCGGCACGAAAAGAATCCTCACGAGGCAGGACATCTCTAACCTCTCCCGGCTTACGTCTCACCAAGTGGTGGGCTGGGGCGTGGTTCTCTACCCTCTACCGGCTCCCCTCTCACCGCTTTTGGTCTACCCTCTACCCGCATTCAGGCTTTTTTCAGCCAAATTGACTGTTATCTTTTGTGAATTGAGGATAGTTACAAATTCAATCAATGGAGGTCTGAAAAATGGCAGAAGAATTCAGAGGCATGCCGTGCCGGCGGGTTGGGAATTCCGGTCTATTCGTGTCCGTGGTAGGACTGGGCATGTGGAAATGGGGCGATCCCGTGTACGATGGATCCCGCATCGGGGACCACGAGGGGTTCGAGGTCCTGGACCGCGCCCTGGAACTGGGGGTCTTTCACTGGGATACGGCATGTTCATACAACCTGGCATCGGGAAATTCCGAACGCCTGCTGGGGCGCTATTTCGCCTCTCGCCCGCGTTCGGTCAGGGAGCAGGTGGTCATGGCAACCAAGATTCACAACCCGGTGCGCGCAGAGCACGCCATGGAGGCCGATTTTACGCCGAATCAGCTCGGCGCTTCCCGGACGTACATCCACTTCGGGGTAGACAAGTGTCTGGAGCGGATGCAGACGGATTACATCGACCTGCTCTACCTGCACCAGAACGGCACCGACGACCAGGGAAACTACCGGGTGCCGATCGAGGAGACCTGGGGCGCGTTCGACGATCTGGTCACGCAGGGGAAGGTGCGTTACCTGGCGGTATCCAATCATTCGGCGAAACAGATGGCGAACGTGGTCGCGACGCTGGAAAAGGTGGGCAAGGACGTCTCGCGGCGGATTGTGGCCGTGCAGAACCGGTACAATCTCGTACAGCAGGATGCGGTCGCGGCCGAGGACGGCGGCCGCGCGGCTGATTTGCTGAAGGCGGCTGCCAGGGCCGAAGTGGGCGTGATTCCCTATTATCCGCTCGCGAGCGGCCTGCTCACCGGCCGGTACCGCAAGGGAAGTCTGGAAGACGCCAGCGGTCGGATCATAGACGACGGCGACCAGGCCGAGTTCTTGACCGAACCCTACCTGGAGGCCGTTGAAGGGCTGCTCGCGGTTGCGGAAGCGAAGGGGATTTCCCTTGCTCAACTCGCGATCGCCTGGCTGCTGGCCAACGAGCAGGTGCCGTCCGTCATCGCCGGCGTAACGGAAATGCGGCATCTGGAGGACAATGTGAACGCGGCCGGCGTGGAATTGACGGACGACGAGATGTCTCGAATCGATGAAACTGTCAACGCCGCGCTCGGACCGCGATAGCGGATCCTCTGTGCGAGTGGACGGGTACAGGTTGGGACCCACCCATGCTCGTTGAACGGATTGTAACCTACGGGCGCATGATCAAGTTTTCGCACAGCGTGTTCGCCCTGCCGTTTGCGTTCAGCGGCGCGGCGCTGGCGGCTCTGGAGTTTGACGTCAGCCTGGCCCAGGTGTTCTGGATCGTTGTGGCGATGGTGGGGGCCAGGAGCGCCGCGATGGGCTTCAACCGGCTGGTGGACCGGGAGATGGACGCGGCGAATCCCAGAACCGCGGCCCGCGAACTGCCGCTGGGCCGGATCTCTCCAGCCGCCGTGCGCGTGCTGGTCGCGTTTTCCTCCGCGGCGCTTGTACTGGCGGCCTGGAGGCTGAATACCCTGTGTTTCGCGCTGTCGCCCGTGGCCCTGGGCATTGTCTTCTTCTATTCCTATACGAAACGGTTCACGTGGGGCACGCAGTTCTTTCTCGGACTCGCATTGTCGGTTGCGCCGATCGGCGCCTGGATCGCGATCGCCGGAAGTCTGGACGCGGAGATCCTGCTTCTGGGAGGCGCTGTACTGGCTTGGGTGTCCGGATTCGATATCATCTACGCCTGCCAGGACGTCGAGTTTGACCGCGGACACGGGGTTAATTCGATTCCGCAACGTTTCGGCGTGCTCCGGGGGCTCGCCATCGCCCGGGCCCTGCACGCGATTTCCTTTCTTCTGATGGTCGCGGTGGGGGTGCGTTTCGGGCTGGGAGTTATCTATGCGGCTGGACTCGTCGTCGTGGCGGGGTTGATGGTGTACGAGCACCGGCTTGTAAAGCCTGACGACTTTTCAAAACTCGGCGTGGCGTTCATGAACGTGAATGCCGCGATCAGCGCCGTCTTTTTCGTCTTTACGCTTGGAGACGTGCTGTGGCGGTGAACCGGACGACGGTTGCGATAACCGGCGCCAGCGGGGCGATCTATGCGCTGCGCACCCTGCGCGCGCTGCTGATGAACGGAGACGAGGTTCATCTCATCGTCTCCGGGTTCGGCTGGATGCTGCTTAGAGAGGAAGCGGGCTTCGAAGGAAAGCAGGCTGAGTTTGAGGATTTCCTTGCGGACAGGTACGGCGCCAATATTGCGAACGGACGCGTGATCGTTCACCAGATCGGCAATATGGCGGCGCCTGTCGCGAGCGGGTCCGTGGGCCTGCGCGGCATGGTTGTGGTGCCCTGTTCGATGAAATACCTGGCGAATATCGCCCACGGCGCTTCCGGAAACCTGATCGAGCGGGCGGCGGACGTCACGCTCAAGGAACGGCGTCCGCTGATACTGGTCCCCCGGGAAACACCGATGAACCTGATCCACCTCCGCAACATGACCGCTGCCGCGGAGGCGGGTGCCGCCATCCTGCCGGCCATGCCGGCGTTCTATCAGAAGCCGGAGACCTTTGACGACCTGGCGGATTTCATCGCCGGTCGGATTCTGAATCTGCTGGGCATCGAACACGAACTCTTTCCGCCCTGGACCGGGACCTGAACGCTCGTCGGCAGCGGCGTGGGGACGATCGAATGAACACCGACCTGAGCCATCATGTAGAGCAAATCGCACTGGTCGATACGCACGAGCATCTGCGGAAAGAGCCGGAATGGGTGAACGACGGCCCGGACATTCTGCAGGACCTGTTCGGCAACTACGTTCCGGCCGACCTTCACACCGCCGGCGCACCTCCGGCCGCCGTGAAGCGGCTGATGGACGGGTCGGACGCGGACGTCGCCGGGCGATTCGAGGGCATCCGCGACGCCTGGGAGGCGACGCAGTTTACCGGATACGGGGAAGCGGTTCGGCTGATCGCCAGGCATGTGTACGGCATCGACGTCTTGACCGCGGATGCCCTCACGGACGCCCAGGAAAAGATCCACGCACTGCGGCAGCCCGGCGAACGCCTTCGCATGCTGCGGGATCAGGCAGGACTGGATCACGTTCAGACGGACGATTTCCAGTGGGCCTGCCGCCCCGACCGTTCCGGCCTCGATTTTTTCCTCTACGACCTCTCCTGGGCAGGGTTCTGCAACGGAGAGATCGATCCGGAGCAGACTTGCGCTGAGACGAACATCGAGGTGACGGGGCTCGACTCCCTCCGGCAGGCGATGGAAGGCATCTTTTCAAAATACGCCGGCTGCGCGATCGCGGTGAAGGCTCAGCACGCGTACAACCGCACATTGAACTGGACGGAACGGGACGACTCGGAGGCGGCAACTGCGCTCGATAAGTTACTGAAGGGACCGGACGAAGAAGCCCCGGTCCAGACGCGTCTCTGCCTCGGGGACTGGTGCTGGGCGAGGGGCGTGGAACTCTCTATCGAACATAACCTGCCGTTCAAAATCCACACCGGATACTACGCCGGGAACGACCGCATGCCGGTGAGCCGGATCGCCGCGGGGAATATGTGCGCGCTGTTCGCACGATATCCGGACGCGCGTTTCGTCCTGATGCACATCGCCTATCCGTATAGCGATGAACTCGTTGCGCTGGCGAAGCACTACCGCAACATCTGGGTCGATCTCTGCTGGGCGTGGAGCATCGACCCGTACAGTTCGAGGGACTTTCTGCGCCGTTTCCTGCACGCCGTCCCCGCCAATAAGCTGTTTGCATTCGGGGGCGATACCGGGTGGCCCACAGGCACACTGGCGTATTCCATTCAGGCACGGAACGAGATCCGCCGGGCGCTGGAAGCGGAGATTGCAGACGGGTATATGACGGAAAAACAGGCGATCGAAGTAGCGACCCGGATCATGCGGGAGAACCAGTACGCCTGTTTCGATATCCCCGGAACCCGCGCGAATATACGCGAGGCCAACACGGACGAGGTGCAGAGTTGACACAGGTTACAGACGCCCTGCTCGAAGAGATGGTAAGGACCATCGTCGACGAAGCCGATCCGGAACAGGTCATCCTGTTCGGCTCCCACGCTCGAGGTAACGCCACGAGCGATTCCGACGTGGATCTGCTTGTCATTAAGTCAGAGTCTTTCGAGAACGGCGAACTGAGGTACAACGAAGGGATCAGGCTCTATAACGCATTGTCCCATTTTAACGTTCCAAAAGACATCCTGGTTTATAGTCGCGAACGAGTGGAATATTGGCGCGATTCTCTCAACCACGTAGTGGCGCGAGCCCTGAGGGAAGGACGGGTGCTTTATGGGCGACCTTAAACAAGGCGGGCGAAAAAAAACTGCCGCCGGTTGCTCGCAAACGGCGGCTATTGCTGTACCTCGCCAATCTGATTCAGTATTCCGCGCTACCAATATGCCTCCGCGTCGAAGTTCACGCGCATGGAAACCAGCGCGCGAATGGTACGCACCCTGTCCTGGCGATTGCCTTCCGTCTGTTTGTACCCGCCAATCACGGCGGCCAGGTCCAGCGCAAAGTACCGGTCCAGCTCAGCGCCGATCCCAAGCGTCCACGCGTCACGGTCCGTCTCGATCCGCACCTCCGGTACGGATCCGCCTCCCACGTATCGAACCGGGTCGCGATAGTATCCGGCCCTCACGGCCACACCCCTGCCGGGAACGGCGTATTCACCGCCCAGATGGACCCGCACCGCACTTCGGTATTGCCGGCGGAAATCGTCGACGTACGGCGTAATGTTCCGCGCCAGGACGCTGTAGGTCGCTTCCTGTAAATCCCCGTAGTGCAGGTCGCCGCTCAACGTCAATCCCTTCGAAGACCATCCAAGACCGAATCCCAGCGAGAGCGGCTGCCGTATCTCATATCTGTCCGCGTAATTGTCGCGAGGATAGATGTCCTTCCGATCGTCGAACGTATCTTCGAATTCATCCACCAGATCAGCCGAAACCTCAATAGGTGTTGCCGCGGAAACCGTGAAGCCAAGCCGGAAACCGGACGGATGCCAGTAGCGGATGCCGCCCTGAACGCCCAGCGCTGAGAAGCTGTCGTCGGACTCGAACCGCTGGAAGATGCGAACCGTATCCGCGTGGACCTGCCGCACGTCGTCAAGCGTCAGTTCCTGCATGAACCGGTTGGTTCCACGCCACTTGTAAAACGAAACTCCCGCGGACAGGCGCGGCGCCACGTCGATAGCAGCGCCCATGGTCCAGGCGCCGAAGGTACCCCTGTCTTCTGAGAAGCCCGACTTATCGTATTCGGCGACTTCATCGTACGCGTCAATCCGCAATCCGCCGTCGAAGTGCCGGACGCGCCCGAATCCTCCCGCAACAACCAGGCTTCCCCGATAGACCGGAATGGGGTAGACGATACCCCCCGTTGCGAAGCGCGTGCTGTTTAATTCAAACGCCGACGTCTGGCTGAAGAAATGCGACTCGTTCCGATAGCGGTCGTGGGACATCCCCCACGAGATGGACCCCTGCCGGGCACGCGCCAATCCTGCCGGGTTCCAGAAAAGGCCGGAGAAATCATCCGATACCGTGACGTACGCGCCCCCCATCCCCATCGCTCGCGCGCCGATTCCGGAAAACCCGTCGAGCGCAACCTCCTGCGCGTTGAGCGATACCGTCCAGGCGCCTATCGCCAGAATCGAGATGATCGGACGGAGGGGCTTCATCGCATCCCCCCTCTGCGCCGCTGGCCCTCGCGCTTCTCCTCACGCTTTTCCTGCTGCTTCTCTTCTTCTTTCGGTTTGGACGACTGGCCGCCGCCAGAATCGCGCGGTTTCGAGGCGGTTCTCGACGTGCCGCCCGATCTTTCCGTTTTCGAGTCGGTCCGGATGGCGCTTGCCACAGGCGCCCGCCGCCTCCGCGTCGTCTTTTTTACCTTACCCTTCCGGACCGTACCGGCGGGCGCGTGCTCCCCGCCCCGCAATCCGGTGTATCTGATGCGCAGGCGCGGTTCGTGAAGGTCGATCGGATCCGCGTCGACCGGACGATACCTGTACGTGGGGGCGGGCAATCGACCTCGCGCGAGGACCCGCCGCATCCACCCCCTCCACCACGGTCCGTATGCCGCTGTCCAGTAGGAATGTCTCCATCGGAATCCGCGTCTCGCCCACGACGGATAGCGTGGAAAATACGGTTCGTAATACGGCGCCACCACCCACCCGTACGGATCGAAACTATTGTAAACGTACTGTCTGTACACGACAACAGTGTCGGTTTCCGCAGACAGAGCGGAACTGACACGGTCTTCCGCTACATATTCGGGCGGACGAATCTGCGTATAACACCCGGCAAGTGCGAAAACACACGTCAGCGTGAGGCAGATACGATACACCATTGCAGCCTCCCCGGATCTGAAATTCGAACAGTCCACCCGGGCCACCCCTACTCCACCCTCATTACGGAATTATAGCCAATTTTCAATGCGGACACAATACCCCGTGCATTGATGCGCACACCTCCTCACGCGGCCATTGCATTCGTAGGGGCGACCGGCCGGTCGCCCCTACTTCAGCTGCCCTTATGAAAGAGCTTCGCGAAGAGGGAGCGGAACCCCCCGCCTTTGCGGCTGCCAGGCTCGTCATCTGAACAGCAGGAATCCGAACCGGGTCCGCCGGTTCCTTTTCCCGCGGCGAGGCGGGACACAATCTCCGCGTTTTCAGGAAACCGGCCTTCCTTCAGTTTTGAGAAGACCGTCTTCCCGTCGGCGGTGATCTCGAATTTTCCGCGTCCGGATGGAACCAGCGTGAAACGTGAGATACCCGTCTTGTATTCTTCCAGCACATGGCGCGTCAAACTGACGGCCTCGTCTTCGTAACCTCACATGGCGCAGTAGACAAGCTCGATATCCATACGTCTTGTATTCTTCCAGCACATGGCGCGTCAAACTGACGGCCTCGTCTTCGTAACCTCACATGGCGCAGTAGACAAGCTCGATATCCATACACGATCTCCTTTCGATTCTCGTTTTGGCTGACGACTGAACACTGATAGCTTTACTGAAGGGTCGCCAAGAGGCGGTGAGACGGAAGAGGGTAGACGGTAGAGGAAGTCCTTGCACGATGTCTTGTTCCTGCTTGCCTCCGGCACGAGGAGAGACGTCACAAGGCAGGTAATCTCTCCCGTCAACCGCCTTACGTCTCTGTTCTCAAGTCGCGGTGTCAGGCAGTCTCTGGCGATTCGCCGGTATAGAAAGCGGCTGTGCGACATGCCGCAGCGTGCGCCGAGACGGGGTCTGTTCCGGCAGCCACGGCTGCCTGCTCCCATCCCTCGCTGCTGCCCGATATAAACGCCCTGCCTTCCGAGGACGCGGCGAAGGCGGTCTCGTCCTGAAGCGGTTCGTCCGGTTGCGCGATATGGATCGACAGCCCCGTGAGACCCATTTCCCAGCCGACACCTGCCGCGCCCGGCCCATACTCGTCCCAGTGTGGCGAATGACGAGCGGTGTGCGTGAGACTCAATCGCGGGTCCCCGTTGCCGTCTTCCGAGATATCCACTTCCACCCAGCTGACGTCCCTGCCGAACTCCCAGGTGACCTCGAAATGAGATGGTCTTCGACATGCTGTAATCACCCCGCCCGCGTTACCTTCCAGCTGATAACGGCCGTCCAGTTCCAGTTCGCCACTGATCGGGAGAAACCAGCGCGTAATGCGCTGGCCGTTCGTGACGGCATCCCATAAGTCCTCCACCGTCGTGGGGTAGCTGCGATCAATGGTGACCGCGTGAACGGATTCTCCATCGCGCTCCGGAGACGACACGTACCGTGTTGCCGCATTTAGTTGGGCTTCGACATTGAAGCGCATGGCGTCCTCCTGTCCATCAGTGCGCCGTCGCGACGGCTCGTCGTGCGATGCTCCGAAGAAGCCCGCCGAACAACAGGACATGAATCGGATACAGTGCGTGCCAGTAGAAACGCCCCCAAAGGCCCGATGGGTCGAAGACGGCGGTCTGGCGTACCCTTGACACGCCTCCGTCCCGAGGCGTGACGTCAAACTCGAGCCAGCCCCGACCGGGCAGCTTCATCTCGGCCGCTAGCCTGAGACGAACGTTCCGCTCGCAGACATCCACCCGCCAGCAGTCCAGGACGTCGCCTGCGGCCAGATTTTCTGGGTCCCTGCGGCCCCGGTTCATTCCCACGCCGCCCAGTACCATATCGACCAGACCGCGCAGGCGCCACATCCAGTCACCGAAGTACCAACCCTTGACCCCGCCGATGCGCCCAATGGGGGCGAACGCAGCCGAAGGATCGACCGGCAGATCGACCGCAGACGAGTAGATCAGCCGGCCGCGGAGACGGACGCCGCCCCAGCGCAGGACTGTTGCGGCCGCCAGCGCGGCCTCCGACCACGGCGTGTCGGCGAAAGCCGCGTCCTCGTCCTCGACGGCCCGTGCGGTGGCCTCGCGCAACCCGAGAGGACGGACGGGAAACACAGTCCTTGCGGTTGTATCGTTAACCACGGTCGCCGTGCGAAGACCGTCGATCAGTTCACGACCGACCCGCGCATAGACCGGCGTTGTCAGCCCCAGCCAGAGGCTGGACAGACGCGGCGTCAGCAGAGGCACGGGAATCAGCAGGCGTCGGAGACCGCGCTGCCGTGCGTACTCGCACATGATCTCGCGGTAGGAGACCACGTCCGCGCCGCCAATCTCGAACCGTCGGCTCTCTCCAGGGGGAAGGTCGAGCGCCGCAACAAGATACGCGATCAGGTCTGCAAGCGCGATCGGTTGCGTGGGCGTACGCACCCACGACGGACAGACCATCACCGGTAGGCGTTCGACCAGGGTCCGGATGAGTTCGAACGAAAGGCTTCCGGCGCCCAGCACAATGCCGCTACGGAACTCGATCACGGGCACGCCGGACCCGCGCAATACCTCTCCCGTCTCATGGCGGCTGCGCAGATGCTTTGATAGACCCTCGGCGGCGCCGAGACCGCCCACGTAGACGATGCGCCGCACGCCGGCGTCGAGAGCCGCGTCACCGAAATTGCGAGCCGCCTCACGGTCCCGGTCTTCGAAATCCGCGCTTCCGCCCAACGAGTGGACCAGGTAATACGCGGTTTCGACGCCCAAAAACGCGGCCGCAAGCGACGCCGGATCGAAGCAGTCGCCGCGGACAACGCTGCTCTGCGGCCCGACCTTCGCGATGAGCGCTTCGGGACGGCGGGTCATGCAGCGGACCGGACGTCCCGCTGCCTCGAGCGCTTCAAGCAGTCGGCCGCCAATGCAGCCCGTGGCGCCGGTCAGCAGGATCCTCGGCTGTGGATTCGCGCCATTCATCGTGCGGTTTTTCCGGCGATGTCTCCGTCAATTCGCGCTGCTGTCCAATGTAGGGGCGACCGGCCGTTCGCCTTCACAAACAAGGAGGATCTCGGCGACCCGATCCGGTACGAATATACGAAAGAGGGACGCGGGACTCAACCCGTTCCCCCTTAGATTCGGTAGGCATGGAAGCGCAACCTTGGAACCATCTGGCGCATTCGGTCAGAATTGGTGTAGGGGCGACCGGCCGGCCGCCCCTACTTGCCGACACTGACGAGCATACAAAAGCGATCTCTTTCGCTGAATTCTCAATCGTGCGCTTGACAACGTATCCCGTTCGTTTATATTGTTATGTTATAACATAACATCATTCAATCGAAGAGGACGACCCGCTTGTCCTGAAACCAACCGCAACCTGGCCTGTATCGACAGCCTCTACATCACGCCAGGCCGCGGGCGATCGGCCCGTGGCATAACCCGGCCCAAATGCCGCCTCGCCCGTCATCAATGAAAGCGGTGGCAATGGCCTCGGCATTCTGTCTTCTGAAACGGTGACGATTCGATGCGAGTGAGTTACGACATCGCGGTCTTTCTCGCATGGCTGTGTGCCGCCGCATTCTCCGCGGATCTCCACGCGGCAACGATGCTGCCCGGCGAGCCAATCGCGGCCGAGTACTCCAGCGGTGAAAGTCACGCTGACACCGGGCAGGCATCTTCGCTCTGGGATCAGGCTGCGACGTGGGTCCTGGATAAGCAACGCGATTTTCTCGTACAACTGACAACCGAATTGCGATCGCTGCGCGGCAAGGATGACGTCGGCTGGGCTCTGGTGCTGATGAGCTTTCTCTACGGTGTCTTGCATGCCGCGGGGCCCGGGCACGGGAAGGTCGTGTTGACGACCTATCTGCTGACCCACCGAAGCCGGCTGAATCGCGGGGTCGCCATGGGCGCCGCAGCCGGACTCCTTCAGGGGGTGACGGCGCTGGTGCTGGTCTACGTCCCGATCGGTTTGGCAGGTTGGCTGCCTATGGAGACGGAAACGGCATCATTGTGGGCTACGCGAGTCAGTTTCACGCTGCTTGCGATCGTCGGACTCTACCTGTTGGTACGCGCGGCAAGTGCCCTGTCAGAAAGCGTTCGCCAATTGCGCCGAGAAACCGGCGAAGTCCGCCACGACCATGCCGATCATGTACACGGGGCGGATGGCGGTTGCCGGCATCTGCCCAGCGCTGCAGAGATTGATACTGCCGGCGGCCGGCATGCGGCGGCTGGCGTGGTTTTGGCCATTGGGCTGCGCCCTTGCAGCGGAGCAGTGTTGGTGCTCGTCCTCGCCGCCGTGATGGATTTACACTGGCATGGGGCGCTTTCCGTGTTTGCCATGTCCATAGGTACCGCGATCACCGTTGTTGTCCTGGCCATTATTGCTACGAGGGCGCGAGACTGGGCGAGTGAGGTCGTCGCTCACAGGTCGCCGTTGTGGACGCTGGCGGCCGGTGGCGTAGGCGCGCTTGGCGGCGCCCTCCTGGTCCTTTTCGCGCTGTGGCTGCTGAACGCGTCGTTTGCACTTAAACCAGCAATGGGTATGTAAGCGGTGGGCCTTGGCCTCGTTGTCCGCGCGAATTGTCATTAGAAGCTGTCATAAAATTCCCAGCGGTCTTCGCACGGCTGCAAAAGCGCCGGTCTGCGTTGGTCAAACCCACCCGTATAGACAAATATGGGCGGGTTTTCCCGCCTTGACCGCCACTTTTTCGCTCGCGCTCGGGAACTCACCGGTAATTTTAAAACAGCTTCTCAGGATTATCCGGATGAAGCCACAATTCTCTCCACTTCGGGCCGGTATCGGAGCGCGCCTCGCGCTTGCCGGCGGCGCCGCCGGTCTGTTGTGGTTCGCGGTCGCATGGGCCCTGCTATGAGTGCGCCAACGGACGGAACGATCCTGCATTTTGATAACCTGACCCTCGGATACGACCGCCACCCCGCAGTCCATCATCTCGATTACGCCATCCGCGCGGGCGCCCTGGTCGCCGTGGTTGGACCGAACGGCGCCGGAAAGTCGACTCTACTTAAAGGAACCTCCGGCAACCTCGCGCCCCTTGAAGGCGAAATCAGGTTGACGGGGATCAAAGCCTCGGACATCGCGTACCTCCCTCAACAGTCCGATATCGATCGGAGCTTTCCGATCTCGGTCTTCGACATGGTGGCCATGGGATTGTGGCGAAAGACGGGGGCTTTCCGTCGATTCGGACGCGAGGGTAACCGGAAGGTCGGCGAAGTCCTGGATATCGTGGGTCTGGGTGGTTTCGAGAAGCGCTCCATCGGCACCCTTTCCGGCGGGCAGATGCAACGTTCCCTGTTCGCCCGCCTGCTCCTCCAGGACGCGCGGCTGATTCTTCTCGACGAGCCGTTCACGGCGATCGATTCCGCTACAGTACGTGATCTGAAGGGACTCATTCATCGCTGGCACGGGGAGGCGAGGACGGTCGTCGCCGTCCTGCACGACCTGGATCAGGTTCGGACGGATTTCCCCGAGACCCTTCTGCTGGCCCGCGAGCAGATCGCCGCGGGGCCAACGGAGTACGTCCTTTCTCCAGCGAATCTCGATCGCGCGCGCCGGCTTACCGAGGCTTTTATCGAAGGGGCGGCCGTATGCGGGAGATGAACGCCGGCGCCTCCTCTCCTCCGGCAAGAGGCACGTGATGTACGATGCCGTCATCGCCCCCTTCGTTGAATTCGGCTTCATGCGTCGGGCCCTGGTCGGGTGCCTTGCTCTTTCGCTGGGGGCGACGCCCATCGGGGTGTTCCTGACCCTGCGGCGGATGAGTCTGGCCGGGGACGCCATGGCCCATGCGATTCTTCCCGGCGCCGCGCTCGGGTACCTCGTGGCAGGGCTGTCGCTCGGCGCGATGACCCTCGGCGGGGTCATCGCGGGAGTGACTGTGGCGATGCTATCCGGACTGGCAGCCCGAACCACCGTGGCCCGTGAGGATTCCAGCCTGGCCGCCTTCTATCTGATTTCCCTCGCCGTCGGGGTGGTGATCGTCTCGACGCGCGGAAGCAATGTCGACCTGTTGCACATCCTGTTCGGCACGGTCCTCGCCTTGGACGATACGGCCATATTCCTGGTCTCGGGAATCGCCACGGTCACCCTTTTCGGGCTTGCCGTCATCTACAGGCCGTTGGTGATGGAGTGTTTCGACCCGGGCTTTCTCCGCTCGGTCAGTCCCTTGAGTCCGGTGGCCCACTACAGCTTTCTCGTCCTGACGGTCCTCAATCTGGTGGGCGGGTTTCATGCGCTGGGGACCCTGATGGCGGTGGGCATCATGATACTTCCCGCCGCTGCCGCCCGGTTCTGGACGCGCGACGTCACGCCCCTGGTGGTCATCAGTGTAATTGCGGCCTTCCTGGGCGGGTTCGTGGGCCTGTTGTTGTCCTATTACGCCAGTCTGCCTTCCGGCCCCGCCATCATCCTGACGGCGGGAGCGTTCTATCTGTTCTCGCTGTCCTTCGGGCCTGACGGCGTCATCATGACGCGTCTCAAGCCACGCCGTCATCTGGAAGCATGATTTTAATACAGAACTACGAGTAAGCCTATGACATCGAAGCGATCTATCCTGTTTTCCGTCTTCGCCGCTTGTTTGATCGCCGTGTCAGGTTCGGGGACCGTCGGCGCCGATGCACCCATCGACGTTGTCGCATCGTTCAGCATCCTGGGTGATATGGTCCGGCAGGTAGGCGGTGATCGGGTGCGCGTCACCACCCTCGTAGGCCCCGACAGTGACGCGCACGTCTATCGGCCGACTCCGGCCGACGCGCGGGCCGTCGCCGGGGCCAGGCTGTTGGTCGTCAATGGATTGGGCTTTGAGGGCTGGATAGACCGTCTCACGGAGGCATCCGGCTACAGGGGGCCGGTCGTGACAACGACAAGCGGCATCGAACCCCGGATGTTATCGGATCGCGACGGCGGCGAGATCGATCCCCATGCCTGGCAGAGTCTTGCCAATGCCCGGATCTACGTCCGCAACATCGCCGACGGATTGGCTGCGATCGACCCTGCGGGGGCCGAAATCTATCGAGGCAGCGCGGCGCGCTACCTGGAGGAGATCGACGCGGTCGAGGCACATGTTCGCAAGGCAATTGATTCGCTGCCGGTCGAACGGCGCAAGGTGGTCACGTCCCATGACGCCTTTGGCTACCTGTCGGCAGCCTACGGTATCGAGTTTCACGCGCCGGTCGGGTTCAGCACCGAAGCGGAGGCGTCCGCGGGTGACGTCGCCAGGCTGATTCGTCAGATCAACAGGGAAAAGATTCCGGCCGTCTTCGTCGAGAACATCTCCGACCGCCGCCTGCTCGACCAGATCGTCCGGGAAACCGGAGCGCAGATCGGCGGCACGCTCTATTCCGACGCTCTGTCGAAGGCGGACGGGCCGGCCGGTACCCACCTTGACATGATGCTGCACAACGTCCTGACGCTGGTCGCCGCCCTGTGCGACTCATCGGGTTCAGTGACCAGGGGTGTATGTCTTGTCCGAGGAGCTGACGCAAGTCCTCGATCGCCGCCGTGCGCAACCAGCTGCCACGAGAGGTGCGTGGCGAGGAGAAGCCCGTGAATAACAAAGCGCTTTCCCATGTACTGGATCGAGCCGAGGCGCTGTGCCGTGAGCGCGGCCTGCGGCTGAGCAAACAGCGCAAGACCGTTCTTGAGCTGTTGTGCGTATCGGAAAAACCGCTCAGCGCTTACGTGCTATTGGAGCGCATGCGCGGCTATGTCAAGAACCCCGCACCGCCGACGGTCTACCGGGCATTGAGTTTCCTGCTCGAACAGGGACTGGCGCACAAGCTCGAGAGCCTGAGCGCATACGTGGGCTGTGCACATCCGGATCATCCGCACACCAGCCAGTTCCTGATCTGCGATGACTGCGGCGAAGTGGACGAGGTTGAAGACCCCAATGTTGCCAGGAGCCTGAAAGCGGCAGGCAAGGAGATTGGATTCCGTACGAAGCGTCCGGTCGTCGAACTGCTGGGAACCTGTGCGCAGTGCATTTCAGAGGGAGAAGAGGGAATATGTTGATCAACACATCTCCACGCCGCCCCAACCGCGAACGGGTTCGCCAGATTAAAAACGCATTGCGCGAAGCGCTAAGCCTCTCCGATGACACGACGATTTCGGTCACCGAATTGGCATGCCTTGAAGAAGGCTGCGCGCCTGTTGAAACCGTGGTCGCTCTGCTTCGGCGCGATGCCCAACCGTTACAACACAAGCTTCACAAACCCACGGACGCCGTTGACGCCGAAGACCTGGTCCAGGTCTGCACGGCGTGGGGATTCGACGTCCAACTTCCAAAACTCGAACCGCTGCTTTAGTGTCCTGTCCCGAAAATTCCTCGCCATTCGACCGGCGATTCATCCCGTCTCGCTGTGTTCCCCTCGCTCGCCGACCATACGCAGGTCGCCTGCGCTCTGGCGCCTTGCGAGCCGGGCGACTCGGCGGTCGAATTCAGGCAACTTATTTCCGGGACAGAACACAAGGAGGACTAGATGAACACGCCGAATTTGGAGATTCCCCCTCGAAGAGTACCCGTCACAATCCTTACCGGCTTCCTCGGCTCCGGCAAGACGACCCTGCTCAACCGCATCTTGAGCGAGGAGCACGGCAAGCGCATTGCCGTGATCGAGAATGAGTACGGGGAGGTCGGCATCGATCAGGCGCTTGTCATCAATGCTGACGAGGAGATCTTCGAGATGTCGAACGGCTGCATCTGCTGCACGGTGCGCGGAGACCTGATTCGCGTACTCGGCAATCTCATGAAGCGCCGTGACAAGTTCGACTATGTTCTGGTGGAAACCACCGGGCTTGCCGACCCCGGTCCGGTCGCTCAGACCTTCTTCATGGACGACGAGATTCGCGAGGAGTTCTCGCTCGACGGGATCGTCACCCTCGTCGATGCAGCCCACATCGAGCAGCAGCTCGGCCGGAGCGACGAGAGTACGGAGCAGGTCGCGTTCGCCGACGTCCTCGTTCTCAACAAAACGGACCTCGTGAACGGCGAGGCGCTCGACACGCTCGAAGCCCGGCTGCGAGACATGAATCAGATGGCGCGAGTCGTGCGTTGCGAGCGGGCGAACGTCTCCCTCGATACCGTACTCAACCTCAACGCCTTCGACCTTGACCAGGCGCTCGAGCGTCGACCCTCCTTCCTCGAGCCGGAGTACCCGTTCGAATGGACTGGCGTCTACTCGCTCGATATCGGCCGCTACGAACTCAGCCTCGCCGATGGACCCGATCCGGCGATGTCTCTCGTCGTCGCGCCCGATCAGGGCACCAATGACGCCGCCCTCCGAGAGGGTGCTGAGTGGTGCGTGCGGCGGTACGCTCAACCCGCGGAACTCATTCACCCGGGGGGAGAAATACCGGTTGGAAAGCATGTGACCCTTTGGCTCGACGCTCCGGGGCGCAAGTCGTTCTTTCTCGAGGTCGATACGCGGGCGCGGGTTGGCCTCTACGCCCAGCATATCGCGGAGGAGTTCGATCTCCAGTTGAAGAACGCGGATGGAGCGACACTCAGGCTGGAGGACAGTCCGCGCTCTAATCTTGCCGCCACAGGGAACGGCGTCCCCCGCGTCAACGGAGCGGTGGTTCCCATCGAGGTCGAGCGGACCTGGGTCGCGCAGCACGAACACGACGACGAGGTGGGCTCGATCGCGATCGAGAGGAACGGCGACGTCGATCTCGAAAGGCTCAACGACTGGCTTGGCAGGCTGCTCGCCGAACGTGGGGTTGACATCTTCCGAATGAAGGGCTTCATCAGCCTTGCCGGCGAGTCGCGTCGCTTCGTCTTCCAGGGGGTTCACATGCTCTTTGACGGCCAGCCGGACCAGCCGTGGGGCGACGCGCTCCGGCGAAATCAGCTCGTCTTCATCGGCCGAAACCTGGACGAGCAAAGCATGCGGCAGGGATTCGACGCATGTCTGGTTTGAATGTGGGAAGCTCGGGTGGCGCGCTTCGCCGGGGCTGGTCCGCGGCGGTTGGCGACTATGCCATCGCAGGGGGCTGGTGCCTTCGCGGTGAGGCGCTGATTGTCGGTGATGCCGCGGGCGGCGTCTACGCATTCGACGGCAAGTCCGGCGCGACCGCCTGGGAACGGCGCGGGGTTCACGAAGGCGGTGTACTCGCGGTGGCGATCCACCCTGGCGGAACCGTGTTCGCTACGGCAGGCCAGGACAGCCGGGTCTTGATCTGGAGCGCCGCCGAAGGCCAGGTAGGCAGGGCTATCGACGTTGGAAGCGGTTGGGTTGAAAACGTGGCGTGGTCGCCGGACGGCCGATGGTTGGCGGCCTCCTGCTCCCGACAGGTTCGCGCGTATGATGCGGACGGCGCGGAGATTTGGCGATCTGACGATCATCCCAGCACCGTCAGCGCAATCGCCTGGTCGAGCGCGGGAGAACTGGCGACGGCCTGTTACGGTCGCGTGGCATTCTTCGACGCGTCCAGCGGCGAGATTCGCCAGAAACTGGAATGGCAGGGATCCCTGGTTTCGATGGTACTGAGTCCGGACGGGGGCATCGTGGTCTGCGGCAGCCAGGACAATTCGGTTCACTTCTGGCGTCGTGCCACGGAGGAGGACTCCATGATGTCAGGATATCCCGCCAAGCCGTCGGCCCTGGCTTTCGATGACACCGGCACCCTCCTGGCCACCGGCGGAGGGGAGGCGGTGACCGTCTGGAACTTCGCGGGAAGGGGTCCCGAAGACACGGAGCCCGGCGTCCTGGAGTTTCATGTTCAACCCATCACGACGCTTGCCTTCGCTCCGCGCGCAATGCGCCTCGCATCGGGAGGCCGTGATGGCGCCGTGGTCGTGTGGTCGATTCGGAAAGATGGAAGAGGCGATCCGATGGGGACCGCGGCTGTGGCGGGCGCCGTGGCCGAATTGTACTGGCGGCCGGACGGCCGCGCGCTGGCCGCGCTCGACGCACAGGGCGGCGTGACGGCCTGGCGAGTGAGCAACACGTAATGAATGCTCAGACTCAGCGCATCCGCGAAACGCTCGCCAGAGACGGAACATTGGCTCCGGCCCGGGACCGCGTTCTTGGGCAGATCGTGTTCTGCGAAGGCTGTTGCTGCGGCAGGACAGAAAATGGCTTCCCGCCAGTGCCCCGCGACTGGATTAAGCATCGGTGGAAAATTGAAAAACTCAACAGGTCGGTGCAACTGACGTTCTCCGGATGCCTTGGCCCGTGCGATCTGGATCCAACGTCGTCTGTGTTATCTTGCCCGAGGAAATGCAGTGGTTTGGAGGCCTCCAGGAAACGTGGCAATACGACCTGCTCCTGGATTGGGCCATTGCCTCGCGTGATGCGGGCGCCTTAATCGAATTGCCTGCCGAACTGAATCGCCACCGGTTCGAACGGTTCGCTGTTTCCGACCCTTGTGAGAATTCCGATTGCATGCGGTCATCCACCCAGGGCCGCAGCTTTCAGGACGCATCCCCATGAACGACACACTCACCAGCCAGGCCAAAGCCGGCGTGAGACGTATTCGCGACGCCGTATCGTACAGCGTATCGATACGCGGCACATTCCTTTCATCCGCCCCGGAAATGGACGGCTACGCGCGCAACTTCCGCGATCCGAACCAGACGCCCATGACCCCGATCAGTGGGTTGAGCCAGTTGAACCACGCCGGCTGGCGAGCGCCTGCGGTCGCCTCCATCATCGACACGTCGTCCGGGCGCGGTCCGGCCGACATATCCACCGGCATCAGGGCCGTCACCACCCCGAGCACGAGAACGACGGCGATTAGAATCGTGGCGGCCCTGGCATTGTGCGCCACACTGGCACAGACTCGTCCGCCGATGTACGCGCCCACGAGCCCGAGCACGAGTGAGCCGAGTGCCCAGCTGCCGGATACCTCCCACGAACCCGGCTGGAAGGCGCGCGAGGGCCCTAGCGTCAGCCACAGAAGCGAGAAGAGAACGAAGAGAACGGCGGCCATGGCAATGTAGCCGACGACGGCGGCGAGGATGTTCCTGAGCATCATATTCCTCCTTGAAAATGAGTTGCGTTGTCCTGCGAAGTATTAACCTGAAAGGAGCGCGAATTTCCAATGAGGCGTGAGCCTGACAACGGGGGCCGCAACGATCCTGGAGGCATATTCGAGAACGTCCCCCTGGACAGGATCCGGACCGTCAACGACCGCCACCTGATTTCCGAGCGGACGATCCGACATGCTGCCTCTTTCCATTGTTCAGCGTCACACCTGATTTGCCGGCGTCGTCAGCAGCCTGGCGTACCTGACCCGCGCCACGGCGTCAGGCGTGGCCACCAGCGACCCACGTGCAGGCGGTAGGTCTCGTACGACCCTCCGAATCTTCGACGGAGTTGCGGCTCCTCATAGAGCAGCACGTTCAGGTGGAACGCGGCAAACACCACCCCGGCGTAAACCAACAGCCGTGCCTGGCCAAAGAGCAGCGTCTGCCCTGAAATGATGATCAACATGGAGATATACATCGGGTTTCGCACGAACCGATAGAGGCCGGAAGCGACCAGTATTTCGGTCTGCGCCACCGGCGCCGGTGTGCCACGACCCTCGAGGGCGAAACGGGCGAAGCAGTCCAGCAGGCAGGCCAGACCCGCCGCGACGGCCGCGGCTCCCAATACCCGCTCGCCGGGCAGCCCGAGCAGCGGCGGCTGCATCGTCCAGCCGACCAGCGCGAACGGGATGACGCCGGCAACGACAGCCGGCGCGACCCAGAAGAAGACGAATGACCCCACGATCGCACGTGTCCGTGTGCGCTTCACGTTTCAATTCGCTCCTCTCTCCGAAGTGAGGAGAAATCGAACAGCGAGTTTGTCTTCGCGACGGGCGTTTAGTGTCTCAAATGGCGTGTATGGAATCCCGCACAACGCCCAAATTCCGAAACTTCTCAGCTACTTTTGATCGTTTCAGATCTCTGGTGGCGAGAGATCGATCGCCCATTCTTTGAATTTCGTGACGTCGACGTCAGATCGGTCGAGCAGCGCAACGAGTTCCTCCTGGCGGGGTTGCCCAAAGACAACCCGGTAGGCCGCGAGTTGACGTTTGAGGCGTTTGAACGCCTCGATCTCCGTCGTGTATGGCAGGAGTGGCACATGGCGCTGTACCAAGCAATCTCCGGGGGCGATCCAGTGAGGTACCAGATCACTTTCCCCGGAAGCTCGCGCCGCCTGGTCGGCTAACTCGAACATCCGTATCCAAATGTCGTCTCCGGCCCTCCATGACGTCAGCGCGTCATGCGCATGGCGGGCAGCGACATTTCGACGGATCGCGTGTCCCTTGTATCGATGGATGCGGCCTTCGCGTTGTTCGAGATCGACCGGATTGCCGGGCAGGTTCCAGTGGACCAAGCGGTGGCACCAAGGATGAAAATCGAGCCCTTCCTGCCCAATCGATGTACTGGTAAGTACAAAGGGACGAAACGGACTATTGAAGGCGTCTCTAACGGCGTCCTGGCTGATGTGAACGCCTTCATCCGTGCTGATGTGGCCGAAGCGCAGCGCGAAAGCCGTACGAAGGCGGACTTCATCACTTGCAAGCGTCGATCCATTTCCTCCTGCACCCTTAATCTCGAAAAACCTTGCATGGACACGAGCACGCATTGGACGCACAACCTGGATGAGTTTGCGGGCGCACCCTTCGGCGGTTTCGTCGCCGCTGGCGTCGCCGGACCACGACTCCTGGTCCCAAAGCAGGTGCCATTGTTCGTCCAGTACTGCTTGCAGGTTGCCTTGCCGGCAATAGCCGAGCACAAGACGCCAGTAGGCTGATTCATTCCTGGCTTCGGCCGAATCTGAAGCCAGTTGACGCATCAGTGTGATTACAGCCGGCTGATTGAAGAGGCTCCAGAACGCAAGTGAAATCATCACGGCGAGCCGACGTCGCGTACCGTCGCCGATATTCGTCCTATTTCTTAGACTGCGTGCTGCGAGTATTGCGGGCGAGCCAAGTGCGACGTCGGTGAGCAATTCTGCAAGATGCGGTGGTCGCCGGCCTAGGGTACGCAATTCGACGTCAAGCAAATCATCTACGTAAGCGCCAAAGACTTCCGGGTTTGGCTGCGGTAGTCGCTCATTTGCTGACAACCCGGGAAGCCCGCCGTTCACCCAAGCCCGAAGGAAACCGCGCAGTTCAGGATCTATCAGGAGCGGCGCGATCCATTCCCACCTGTCGTCGATATTACCTTGCTTTGGGTTCGGAAGCTCTGTGTCAGAAAGAATTTCGTCGACTCGCGACCGGACCCACGCCCGGCGATCCTGGCCGGGCGGCGCATCAAGAGGATGGGCCCCATCTGCCAGCGGAAGGCAGGGCAAGAGCAAAAGCAGTAGACGATGTCGTGACCGTCGACCGACTACCGACTGCGTAAGTCTCAAGAGCGGCCTCTGCTGCTCGACGAGTCTTTCGTAGGATTCAATCCGGCCGCGTGGACTACGTGTCATCAGACGTTCCGCTTCGTAGCTCAGAACGGCGCTGACAACGTCGGGCACGACGTTCCATGCAGAGAACAACAGGCGTTTCGTTGCCTGTGCCGTTCCCTTGAACGGTCCTTCAAGCGGCCAGTACGGAAGCGTCGGCGGCATCCAGAGAAGTCGCCACATTCCCTCGTCGATCAGTTCCCCAACCATCTCACGCAGCTTCGCGTTTCCGGGGTCAATGCTCTCCCAGGAGCGAATCGTCGCAGCCTTCAAGAACGCAGACTCGTGCTGCTGGAAGACCTCGACGATCTTTCTCGGTGACTTAATCGCCTCTGCGAGTAGTTCGTTGAACCTGTAACCGTGCATGAAATGAGCAAGGTACGGCGCCGACTTCCAGAACGGCATCGGATCGCGGTCACCGATAGCCCTAAACAGGGCATCTGCGGCCAGGTACTGGCGCACATCGGTTGAGGTCACGGTCACGTTGCTCGGCACCTCCGCCACCATCGCGTCGTGCTCTTCACTGGCTGCGACACGCTCGGTTCGTGCCATCACGTTCTTAAGTGATACCTCGACCTCGTGCTTCGCGCGTTCGATTCTCTTGGCCTTATCCGGTTCTCCGGCCGCCGTGCCCTTCAACGCGGACCCGAAACGCGACAATTGGCGTTTAAGCTCTTCAACGCGACCGTCTTCATCGCCGAGGAGGAATTCGGTAGTTGCCAGAAAGTCTTCGTAATGGTCTTCCTGCTCAATCTCCGCATCTGCGGTGTAGAGCTTGTACGGAGTCGCGGAGAGCAAGAGCGTCCGCACGCGCTTACCGTCATGCGCCTTGGCCTGGAACAACTCGTGAGCCAGGTGCGCTGCAGGGTCTCGCTCTACGCCACTTGTGTCGAGCAGTGACTTGAAGCGCTGGAACTCGTCCATGATCACGAGATCCGGCTCGAGGGCGCGGACACACACTCCGGCCAGCAGGCGGCGCAACTCGGATATGAGCCGGTCCCGCTGGTACCGCACATCGTCAGGCCAATTTACCCGGTAGCGGCGGAACGCACCAAGGATGCCTTGAAATCTGTCCTCCAGACCGTGGCGCTTGCAAAATGCATTCTCAAACCTTCGACGTATCATGTCTTCGATAGGGCGGGGGCGGTTCTTAAGGTACCAGCGCCAGTCATCTCTGTCCGTAATCCATCCCTGCAGGAAGTTCATAAGCGCCGTGCGCCGCTCTGTCAGCGGATCGAGCAGTTGAAACAGCACCTCCCGCTCCTGGCGCTGCCCTGCGGATTGCCCCATGTTAAAGGACGTGCCCGGCGTGAAGCTGACGAAGTTCAGCTTGCTGTCGATCAGACCAGGTTCACCTTCCTTACGCGCCAGTTGCGTGGCCAACATCGTGAGACGGGTCGCTAATGCGAACGACCGTTCTTCGGCGCCTCCGATCCTGAGCTTTGGCAGATTGGCACGCGCGATGCTGGCGTTACTGCAAATGTAGACAATGTCGATCCGTTCGACGTCGGTCCAGAGGTGATCGATGGTACGGGCAATGATACCCCGGGCGACCAGCGTCTTCCCGAGGCCTACCTCGTCAGCCACCAGAAAACGCCCGGTTCCGTCTTCCGCAGTGAACAGGCGGTGGAAGGCGTGCTCCACGGTACGACGCTGAAAGGACTTTAGCGGTTTCAGACTCGCGCTGACGCAAGGACGCTTCATAGTCGTGGCTCCGGTGCGAGTGCCTCCTCGACTGCCGTCCAGATACCGAATAGTTCGTCAGGTACGATACGGCGCCCTTCTTCCGTCTTCCGAAGGTCGTCGATCAGGCGACGTACCGGCTTCAGGCGATCGGGGTCTCTTGAGGCAGTGCGGACAAGGTCGTCGAGCAATGTCTCGCCACCCTCCCCGATTCCCCAGGCGAAGGCCGCGTCTCCCTGCCTGGGTTCCTGCGCCCAGCCAAAAACGGAATCGAGCCCGCCGAGCAATGCCCGAAGGAATCGAAGGAACTTCTCCGGACTGTCCAACAGGCCCCGGAGCACGTGATGCATGCGATCCTCCGGGATTCCTTGAGCGGGTAGACTAAGGGTCATTCTGACGTCGTCCACGCCACCGACGTCGACGCTCAGCCGAAAGGCGATGAATGCCGTAAGACGCGCAACGGGCAACCTCCAACTGACCGCCTTCTCCAGCAGCAAGGCTTGATCTTCGGCGACGGAGACGGGCCAAGTTACGACCTCGACATCGTCGGCGCACGGAATACCGTCTCCGTCAATCGTCAAGGTCCAGGCGTCACCTGCGGAAACGCAATTCACGCACAGGTCAGTCCTCAACAGGGCGTCCCGTGCCGCCTCAAGACGATTTCGCGAATCGGTGATGGCTGGGTCTTCTTTCTCCGGTTCGACTCTCTCATACTTCACACACAGCTTCCGAAATCCGGCGTCAAGGAACCGATCGATACCATGACCGCTGTGGCCCCCCTTGCGTCCCTTCCTGCCGGTGACGGACGCCACCATTTCGACGTTGCTGCCGCTTAATGCAGACGAGGTCAGGTTCGCGGAACCCACGTACCAGGTAACGTCCCAACCATGCTCCACGGCGATCATCTTGGCATGCAACCCCGACGGGCGATCAATTCCACCAGCTGCGGGTTGGTTTTCATCAGCCAGACTTTCGTCGGATTCCCCATGCGCGGCATCTGAAAGGACGAATACATCGTTCCATTCAGCCAGCGCATCCTGACCGAGTCTGTCGAGTTCCTCCTGTCGGCTCACCAGCATCCGGTCGTTACCGCTCAACTCCCCGACCACCTCCAGTCCGGTCCGGCTGATGAACGGCGATACTGCGAGTGTTCGATACCCGGTAGACGGCGGGCGCCACAGACGGCGGCGTTTCTGCAATCCGAGTAAATGGAACGCGACCGGATCGGCGAAGCCGTCAGGGGCAGGGAAAGCGGTTCGCGAAACCTGTTCGGCTAATGCCTTGAGACGTGCTACGACGTTCTCGTGTACGGGGCTGGTTGAGAGTTGCGGCAATGTCAGCAGAAAGTCGCGTAGCGGCCTGCTCACGGCGACACGTCGACGGCCCCGGATGGACGCCTCGCTCGTCAGTGCGATGTCCCAGGAACGGTCAAAGGTCAGGTTTCGCGACAGGATCGCAACGCGCAATAGGTCTTCAGCATCCTCATCAGAGGCAACGAATCGAGCCACCCACACCTTTGGGTGGAATGCGCCGCCATTCGGGGCACGTACGGCGTGGACGCTCGACTCAAGCATCGAGTACAGCGATCGCGCGTTGCGTGGAATCGCGATTCCGGATTCGTCCACGAAAGCATGAATGCGGTCACCCGCATCCCGGATTGCCTGTTGCAGACAGAGCGGATCGGCCAATAACTCATCCAGTCCACCATCGGAATGTGCAAGTACCGACAAGGGGAGTACGAGCAGTGTTTCAAGATCGAGCGTGTAAGTGGAAAGCACCGCGAGGTCGAGTTGGTACCCGCAGGGCGGGCGTAGCAATTCGAAGGCGGTGGATCGCGTATCGGGCGATAACATCAGGCGGCCAACCCCCTGTGAAGGTCCGTAAGAAACTGCCGGACGCGAACCCAGCGAAAGTCCATCCGACCAACACCTACCCCTGGCGTCCATTCCATCAGGCGACTACGGTTTCCAAGTCGTGCGCGCGCTCCCTTCAGGTTTAACTCGCGTTCGGTTACCATCGCCCGCAGCCGTGGGTCGTCGGCGATCATGTCGGCATCCAACTTGGCAATCTGTCGAGACCAATCTTGAATGAAGAGTCGTTGATGATGTGGAGTGCGCCCACCGCGTCGGGCTACCAATTCCCACAGCGGATCCGGATCGAATGGTTGAGCTTCTTCCGCCTCAGAGTCCGCCCACTCAGTGAGCTCTGTACGGTACGAGCTGATCAATTCGCCCTCATCGTCAGAGTCAAGCATCTCGCGGCGGTGTTCCGCCACAACCAGATTGTAGAGCAGCGGCATGCCCTCGACATGTAGTGAAAAACGCCGTGCCAGTTCGACGGTATCAAGGATATCCTGAGGTGCACGGAGAGCGTCCGGATCCTTCCAGGAATCTTTCGCGGGCGAATCGGTTCCAGTGCGGGCCAGCCACGCCAGAAGCGTGCCGGCACACGTTTCCTCCAGGCGGCTACAAAGAAAGTCCGCCTCGTCGCGGGTCAACGCAAAGGATGCTCCCTCAGGAAAGCCGTCCGGTGGCTCTGGCATACGCGGATTCCAGTGTGCATCTCGGCTCCAGATCACGCCCGGATCGTCTGCCCGCCCCACGTCGCTGCGACCTTCCAACAGGGTATCGAAGTTCGTGTGATACCAACTCTGGCTCTGTTGAGGCCTGAAGACGTCCCATCGAGTGAGTGCACTCCAGTATATGGAACTCGGCAACCGTACTAGCGAATGGCCAGCGAGTACGCCGATGATGCCTTTCTTGTCTTGGCCCTGCTCAAGCCGCCCGATTAGATCGACTTCCGCCTTGCGCGCGGCCTGTGCTACATCCACGCTCCTGACGCGCCGCGCCTCCAGCCTCTGGTAGATCCAGGGAATGAAGAGTACATAGCGCAGCCGCGTCTGGATATAAGAGGTCCCGGGAAACAGCGCGTCAGAAATCGCGTCTCGAAGGTTTCCGAGTCCCATCTCATCGAGGGTGCCCTGCTCATTGAACAGGTCCAGCACCCGCCGCATCTTGTCCCGGTCGCTTGCCGTCAGATCGAGCCAGGTCAACGTCGCCTGCATTGTGTCCTCTCTTGTTCTAACGGAAGATTCTCGCCGGGCTTACTCGGTGTCGTGGCGTGCTTTCATCTCATCGATGAGCCGTTTCATTTCGGCCCAGTGTGCCAACTGCGCAGGTGTGGGCACAGGGAGGTTTGCCCGGCGGTAGTCGGCGTCAGAGAAGGGCGTGCCGTCAGGGTGCCAGCACTGCATGCCTGCGCTATCTTGTCTGTTTCGCATAGCTGTTTCGATCCTTGTTCTGAAGGAAGATTCTCAGCGGAACGAGCCGTCGACGATCTCTCCGAAAAGGTCTGTGTTGTCGTCCGGGTACACTGCTTATTCATTTTCCTGGATCTTGCCCAGCGCCTCGTTGGCAGCGACTGCCATGAAATCCAGCGAATCTTCGAGATTCTCGCGTATCCATTCGAGATACTTCACCGACCGTTCCTCCCGAAACTCGCCAAGTTGCCGGATAATCGTCTCTCCCAGACCGGCGCCTATCGGATACCGGTCCCTTGACATGTGCTCGAAAATGCTATTCAGCAGATTCAGCAGGTGTTGGCGAATCTCTTCCGAATCCGGCGAGGGTTTCCAGACGTAACGAGGATTCTCGCAACTGGATAAAATGGTTTGACCGTCCTCGACGCGCCGTTCCTCTTTCCATCCGCCGTGGCGCATCACCGGCCCGATGGGAATGGTGTCGCGATCGGGCCGGCGATGAGGATGGTTCGCGCAATAGGTGTAGAACGGATCCTCCACCTCGATGTCCCTGATCTCGCAAAAGGGCGGTATACTCTCGTCTGCGTGCGCCAACCAGTCGCGCTCGCCCTGATTCCTTCGATTGAACCAGCAGGTCCCGCAACAGTCGGATCCTCCATTTGGCATCGCTCAGCCCTCCACCCGGTTGTACCTTCGAGACTGTACCCGAAAACGGTCATGCGGAAGCGTGCGGCATCAAATCGTTCCCGTCCTGTTCCTGCCCGCCAAGAACAGAGCCGTACATCTCATCGGATGTTTCACCAATATTGCTCAACCCATATCAAGATAAACCGGATCTGTCGCAGGAATTGCGACAACAGAGAAGCAAGCTATTGGCTATCAGCCTGAACCAAAAATCCAATCAGTTGACGTCTGCGCGGCGAGGTGCGGTTACTTTCCTTCGCAATACCTGCGAATACACACACCCAGATCTCGCGCGCTTTGCTCGTACCAACCGAGTGCGAAATGTGGAACACACTTAAGCTCGCACGGTAGGTCCTGCCCTTGCAAGTAACTCGCGGCATCCCTGCCGTGGGCAATCACCAGCTTAGGTGCGACCTCGTGCAGGAGATAGTCGAAGGGCGCCGTGACTCTGTCTTTTGCTTTCAGGTCCGATTTCTGCTCAGTCGCATTCGCGTAGATGTTCGTTTCGAGGCATTTGACGGGTCTGGCACTTTCGACGACGACATCTATGGTTCTACGCGTGTTGCTTACTTCATTCCTTCTCGTCCTTCCACGCTTCAGCGGGCGGTTCCGTCGCTCGTACTTGTACTTCTCGAACCAGGCGCATTTGTTGAATCCATAGCTGTCCTTCCAGAAATCCCAAAAGTCTACGGACATGGGGCTCGCAGGATTGAAACCTACGAGGAACACTTCGCATTCAAGTGGAGAACCTTCACAAACGAACGGGCGCAGATCGGTCGGCTTGCCGATCAAGGACTCCAGATCACGGCTGAATTCGGATAAACCACTCGTGTCCACGGAACCTCCTTCACATAGTTTGTATTCCTCGGATCATTCACGACGACGATTCAAGGGTCCTGTTCAGTCTCAATCCGCGTTTCCCTGCAGCGTTTTGTCAATCATATTGGAAAACACCTGCTGAAACTGCTCGAGGCGATCAGGCTGCGCCAGGGCCTTTAAGGAAAAGCTCGGTTTGCTATTCAGATTCTTGTCCAGAGACACGCCTTCAATCCGGCACAAATCTGACCAGAGTTCTTCCCGCGCACTCATCTGTTTGAACGGGCCGGTCAACCATCGAAATTGCACGACGACGCGCCCGTGTGCCTTGATGCTGAAGGTCCATTGCAACAGATTCCTCTCTCGACCCGGACGTCCTTTATCGAGCTGGAACCAGATTTCCGGCGGATCGCTATCACGCGTCGGCAATCGGTCAAAGGACACGGCCTTCCGGTCCCATCGATCCAGCTCCGCGTGCTTCCAGTGCGCCCACGCGATCAGTTCTTCCGCGATTCGAGCACACTCGGAACCAGTGCGGACCGCAAGTTCCCGGACGAATGAATCCGGATCGACAACCCCGCTGCCCTCGAGCGGGGGGACTCGAAACTCGGCAACGAGCGGCGCGTGGTCGCTCATTGTACCCATAACGGTGTGATCGACGGACAGGCGTGTGCACCTGCGTGCGAGTTCCTCCGTGGCGTACAGCCAATCGAGCTGCGTGCCAGGATTGTCGCCGAACGTTCGGATGTGGCGGCAATCATCGGCACTGCACGGACAACCAGGCATGGAGTCCGGGCGACACTTTGCCGTCTCGGCGAGATTGACGAGTCCGAGTGATTCGATGCCAGACAAGATGGCGCGGTATCGAGGCCGTTCGGGCGTTTCGGGAGACGCCGCTGTTGTAATATTGAAGTCGCCGCCCAGAATGACCCGCCTGCCGTCGCCCGAGTCAAACAGCGGAACCAGGTCGGCAATAACACGAAACATCGTTGTCTGCGCATAGACGCCATCTATCGTACCATAGACGCTCACACACGTAATAGGGCCGATTTCAGGCACGTGGATTCGAGCGACGATTAAGGAACCCGGAAGGCTTCCCAGCAAGCTGTATCTCGTGGCGCCGTAGCGGGTGCGTACGGCATCGACCTCCTCGATTTCCACGTCATCCGCGAACGCCACAACCGATGATCCCCATGGCCGCCGGCCAGCGATCTCTCGGTGCACGAAACTGGTACGGGGGATACCAGCCGGCGCGACGCTTTCCTGAAGCAGCATCACGTCAGCATTGCGGTTTGTTTTGAGGTAATCCCATGCGTCCCGGCGCTGCTGCGTGGTCCGTTTCCAGTGATCCATGTTCCAGGTGCCGATGGAAAGACATCGCTCAACGGGCGCTAGGTCGTTCTCCCTGCCGGCTGCGGTCATTCAATTCCTTCACTTCGATCGAGGCTCACTGCAATAGAATGGACTGTCGTTGGGATCCTCATAGACCAGGTCCCCCGACACGCATGTCGGTAATTATTGCCGCCGGTGTAACAACGTCTCCACTTGTTCTGGTGGAAGACTCTCACGAGGCACCGGCCATTGCCGGCATGCATTTCTATCCCTTTTCTGATGGAAGATTCTGAGCGAGTGGAATACTACTACGTGGTTGAGTTGACGACGGAGGGGGGCTAATCGGTGTCGTACTTGGCTTTGAGTTCGGCGATCCACCGGTCGGTCTCGGCCCAGTGGGCGAGCTGCTCGGGCGTGGGCACCGGCATGCCCGCCTTTTCGTAGTCGGCCGGCGAGTAGGGCTTGCCGTCGGGATGCCAGACCAGCATACCAGCGGTGTCTTGTCTATTTCGCATAATCGTCTCAATCCTTGTTCTGATGGAAGATTCCCAGTAAGCGTCCCTATGGCCGGGCCGGCGGGCGGGCCAGTTGATGCTCAGCGGTAGGTCGAGAATTCTCGGGGGGACAAATCACGTATTGGAACGGCAAGCTCATTCTCCCCTACTATGGGCGAGATCGGAACGCCATCGGGATCGTACTTTCCGAATCGCCGCTTTAAGAGTTGACCAGATTATCCGCAACAAAAAAACGGAGAGCACGACGAACAACACCAGCAAACCGAGAAACGTCCAGGGGTGGTTCAGTGCCAGCCACAAGCCGCCCACGACGGATATGTCCTCTGTGATTGATGCAGCCCAGTTGGAAAACGGCTCAGGGCTCGTATTGATGGCCGCGCGCGAACCCATCTTGGTCGCGTGGCTATTCAGGGCCATGATACCGCCGGCCAGTCCACCAGTCATATCCAGGGCCAAGCCGTGATCACCCGTTGCCCCCAAAGCCATCAGAGCACCCGCCGGAACGCGAATGAAGGTGTGGATGACATCCCAAACCGTGTCGAATCCAGGGATCTTGTCGGCGACGAACTCCACAAGGTACATCAAACCTGCGGCGACAAGTACCCAGGGATTCTGGATCGCATCGAGCTGATCAGGTAATTCCACGTATCCTGTTAAACCGGCGAGCCCCAAAGTAAACACGGTTGCATACAGATTGATCCCGCTAGCCCAGCCGACCCCGAGCGTCAGTGCCAGCAGACTGGAGATTTCGGTCATATCCATAGTCGCCTCATTTCATCATGAAATTGGATCAATACCCGGTCCGAACATCACAGGCTGGACCCGAATGTATAGGTTGAATTGGCGCGCAGTACTACCTGGGTCCCGCCGCGAAGTTCAATCCACGCCCCCCACCGAAGTGCGGGGAGATTTTGGGGCCGGTGACGACCTTCGAGCCGACCGATCCTACGTTTCAATCCGCTCCCCCACCGAAGTGAACGGAAGCGATCCGCGAACAGCCAAAAGCAAAAACGATGTTGACAGGCATCGAAGACGTCCGAAAAACAGAAAAGCAGGAGATGTGACAGGCATCGGTTTACGGCTTGAGCTTTTGAATGCCGTCCGATGTGCAACTTCTCGGCCATCTACAAGGATCTCGTCAGGGCATCAGAACAGTCGCCGGCGCCATCACAACCCTTAGGCTGCTCGACCGGTTCGTAACTGTCGTCACGATTGTCTGTGTCATCCGGCGTCTCATCCGATCCGCACCAACGCGGTCTTCAGCGCCTTAGCGAGTTCTTCCACCTTGTACTCCCAACTCAGGCGAGCGCTTGGGCTGATACATTCGATGGCCTCGACGCCGGCGCGGCGACAGGCGCGTTGCGCGACCGTACCGAGTGCGATGACCGTCCGACCCGCGCACTCGTGCCGTGTGATTCTGTCAAACGATTCATCGATGTGTCGTATACGGAACGGCGGCCACTGCTTGTACGGCAACAGATGAAACGCTTGCGTGACATAGATGTCCTCGCGGGTCAGGTTCGCCCGCTCAAGGGCCAGCGTCAGTACTTTGTTGAAGGGAATACCCGGCAGCCAGCCGTGCTCCTTCAGCACCTGGCGATGTCTATTGACTTGTGGGGCATCCAGCCAGTAGTGTGCGACCAGTACCGGACCCGTCTCGGAACTCGACACGATCTGGTATGGCGTAACCCACTCGCCGTCAAACCCGACGTCTGCAAGCGTCTTGTACTTGTGTTTGTATCCTGGGATCTCGAACTCGCGGCGACGCGCGATGATTTCGGCTCTCGTCAAACTGTCCTCCATTCCCACACTATTGATGTCGCCAATGCGGGCATCCTTAACTTGATTGTTCCCAAACCAGTTTGGTGTTCTGCCATTCAGTGCCGTTGTTCGTGAGAGTACAATATACGGATATATTGTTGAACTCATGATGAATTCTTCGTCCTATTTGTTGATTTTATGGTGAAAAATGTCGCATTTTGCGTCACAGAGGTTGCGGCTGTGCAACAGAAGTTGGAATTCACAGCCGTTTATCGAAATGCGGGTCAGACAATCAGAGGGAAGTCAACCGGCGGCGCATGGGGAAGTACGGATCGTAGCACCCAACAAATCCCCGGCCGCCAGCAAGAGGCGAAGACGGAAGAGATAGGAGGGCCGCCCACAACCGAAACCTCGCGCTGGCGTTGTTTTTGTGCGGGCGACCGGCCGGTCGCCCCTACTGTCTCTGATCTCAGACGGATCCTGATTCATACACACTCCCCGCCTTGATCATATCCTCGGCGATCTCGTTTCTCAGCTCCTCCGGCGCCAGCACCTCGCACTCCGGCCCCCAGCCTCGGATCCACGGCTTCATCTCGAGCGTGTGCTTCACCCTGAGCCGCAGCCGGCAGCCGCCGTCGGGCTCGTCCGTCACGTCCACCACCCCCGGCCAGTCCGATTCCCGAACGCGGTACGCGACCTTCTCCGAAAACCGGAGTACGACGTCCACGACCTCGTTACCGCCCATGATGCCCCACGAGTGCTCGAGGAATTCGTACGGATCGAAGCCAACCCGCGTCTTGAATCTTGTCTCCAGCAGCGTCGCCCGTTCAATTCGCTCCACTTTGAACTCTCGGATGTCCTGCCGCAAATGGTCGTAACCGATGACGTAGCAGGCGTATCCCACGGGCGAAGGCTCGATGAAGTAGGGATCTACGGTACGATCGGTGGTTTCGCCGGTCTGTGGGTTGTGGTAGACGATACGCGCCTGCCTGCGTTCGGACCAGGCGCGCGTGAGCGTTTCCAGAATGCGGATGTGATCGCGATCGGGCCTGCGCCTGTCGGCAACCGCGGCCGTTCGGTTGATGTGTTCGCCGATGGACTCCGGCATTGCGCTTGCGAGCTTTTCGAGCGCAGAGACGACGTGCGGATTGTGTTCGTCGCTGTGCGCAGAGAGCAGGCGAGCGGCCAGGTAGAGCGCCAGGGCCTCGTGCAGATTGACACGGACGGTGGTCAGATATCGTTCCTTCAACACGCCGAACTGCCCGTTGTCCTCCCATATCGGCGACCCGGATTCGCCCAGCGACTGAATGTCCCGGTACACCGTACTTCGGTGTACGGCGAACCGCGAGGCGATGTCCGTGGCCTTCTTGCCGCCCGCCGATTGATAGAGATAAGTCTCGATCGCCTTTAGACGTTCGGCGCGGGTCATTGTGCGTTCCATCTGAAACCCTCCACATAAACGTAAGAAGGGATTGTCGCAGGTATTGCGACAGCGTAGAATAAAGTCGAAGGGGCGACCGGCTGGTCGCCCCTTCGGAAACTGCGCATCGGGATGATTTGGTAGGGGCAACCCTTGTGGTTGCCCACTTTGCGTCGACTACCATTCATCAGCCATGTTGCAGCGCATGGAGACACTGCATCACTTCAACAAAACGGCCGGCAGCCGCTTGAGCTGTTCATTGCGAGGGTCGACCTCGAATCCGCCGGACTCCAGTGCGGTCACACCGAGCAACGGTTCGGCGCCTTCGTCCCCGTACACGATTGTCCCGCCGACGACTTCTCCTTCAAACTCCAGTTCCGCAATTGTTATGTCCATGGCAATGGGCTTTCCATCCGCAAGTACATATTCGCGGCGGCCCCTTGGCGTGAGTCCGATCGCATCGAGCCGAGCCCTGGGTACAAGCGAGTCGAATGCGCCTGTATCGACGAGAAATTTCCCGGTCCAATAACGTTCCGGATCCGCGGGGTTGCGGATGGTTACATCAACGTAAGTCGCGCCCATTGGCCGTTCTCGAGGTGAATAGGTTTCAACGATGAATTCATTAAATCATAGCGGATTTCCGTAACCGATGCAAGAAGCGATGACAATTCAAGGGCGACCGGAGGGTCGCCCCAGCAGGCCTGAGGCGCCAGTCCGATCAATTGCGCGGTTTCCACAGGACCCGGCGTATGTCCGGACACAGGACCCCGATGTTTCGGCCTGGCATACGTGGGCAGACAGGAATGTCCGCCCCACCCTCACACCGGCTTCCTCATCGGCGGCGCCGGTCAGTCGGTTGTCACGGCCGTGCCGCTGACCGAGACCATGAGCATGCTGCCATCCCCAACGACTTCATAGTCCAGGTCGATGCCCACGACGGCGTTGGCGCCCTCCTGCCTGGCAGCTTCCTCCATCTCCGAAAATGCGATCTCGCGGGCTTGCTTCAGTTCCTTTTCGTACGCCGCGGATCGCCCGCCAACAATGTCGCGAATGCCGGCGAAGAAGTCCTTGAAGATGTTCGCACCGAGGATCGCCTCGCCGGTGACGATGCCCCTGTAATCACGGATGATACCCGGTGTGGTGGTCACATCGTTGCCTTCGATACCCGGTGTGGTGGTCATAATCATCGGTGTGCCTCCTCAGAAAAATGGACGCCTTGCGGCCGTATCTCGCGTCGGCCGTTTTGATGAATCCTGGTTATTTGTAGCTGTTGTAGACGATCGAGAGCCAGCGGTCGGTACTCATCCAACCCTGGCCCCACGACTGCCATCTCTCGGGCACGCCGGCGGCCTGGATTTCCTCCAGCGTCTTTCCGGCCGCGATGGACGTCTTGACAAGGTTCGTGCACGTTTCCAGCATCTCAAGCGCAATCCTCAGATCGTCCGGGACGGCGAGCGGGCCGTGACCGGGGATTATACGCGCATCCCGCGGGATTTGTTTCAGGAGAGACCGCACGGCTTCGATGTAACCCTGAACGTCTCCGCCACCGCGAAGGTCGATGTACGGAAATCTGCCGTTGAAGAAGAGGTCTCCGGTGTGGACGACGTTGGATCCGGTAAAGAACACCACGCCGTCGCCGTCCGTGTGAGCGTTCGGAAAGTGGACCACGCGCAGTTCTTCGCCGTTGAAATGAATCGACAGTCCGCCATCGAATGTGATTTCCGGCAGGGCGGCTTCGGGTAACGGCCTGTCGTTGACACGTCTGGCCGCCAGGCGTTTGCGGACGTTCCGGTGCGCGACGATGACGCCTTCCTCTCCAAAATACGCGTTCCCGCCGGTATGATCGCCATGGTAGTGCGTATTCAGGACGAAGGTCGGGGCTCCCCCACCCAACTCGCCGATGGCGGCGCGGATCTTTTCAGCCAGCGGCGCGAACTGATCGTCGACAATCAGGACGCCGTCCGGGCCCACGGACACGCCGATGTTGCCTCCGCTGCCTTCAAGCATATAGACGCTGTCGGTCAGTCTGGTGGACCTGATCTCGACCGCCGAAAAATCCCTCTGAGCGAATGACGTGCCGGTGACGGCCAGCGTCACGAGTATGGGTAACCATCTGGACATAGCGACGATCCTCCACAAATGGTGAGAAAGGAAAAAGGAAGAAGGAAGAAGGAAGAAAAGAGAAACCGTGGTGGAGTCGGCGAAGGGTGTCGAGAGACATCGCGATAGTGTAGCGTAACACGGGCATTTCGACAAGCTCAATGACCACGTCTCGAGACACTCTCAATTACAAGCTCACCTTGCACGAGCCGCAATTCGAAGCACCGTCGACCTTGCGGAGAAGAAAATCGAATGCAAATAACCGGAAACCTGCAGAAGCCGTGCGGGAACGCGGGATCCTCTTCCTTTTTCCTTCTGCCTTCTTCCTTCCTCATCAAAAAAGGCCCGGAGCCAAATTCCCGGGCCTCTTGAAACCATCCTTTCAAATACGGGCGACCGGCCGGTCGCCCCTACTGCACGCGGGATCCGAATCGCCCGAACGTGTACTTTCCCGTCCGCGACTAAGCCGTCCTTCCGTCGATGGTGCCCACTTCGATCTTCAGCTCATCCCGGTTCACGACGCGGTCGACGCGCCCGTCACGCACCCACACCACCCTGTCGGAAACGCTCAGCATCTTGTGGTCGTGCGTGGCCGAAACGACGGTGACGCCCGAATCCTTGTTCATCTGACGCAGCAATTCGATGATCTCGGTACCGGTGCGCAGATCCAGGTTTCCAGTGGGTTCATCGGCCAGAATCAGGGCCGGATCGTTGGCGAACGCGCGCGCGACCGCCACACGCTGTTGTTGTCCGCCCGACAGCTCGAAGGGCTTGTGCGATACCCGGTCCCCCAACCCCACCTTGTTCAACAGCTCCACTCCCTTGTCCCTGGCCTCGTCGCTGGTCAGCCCCGCGAATACCATGGGCAACGTCACGTTTTCCAGCGCCGTCATCACAGGAATCAGATTGAACGTCTGGAAAATATAACCGATTTTCCGGCATCGCAACCATGCCAGTTCATAGGCGTCGAGCTGCGCAACGTCGACGTCGTCGATATACACCTTGCCGTCGCTGGGTTTGTCCAGGCCGCCCACCATATTGAACAGGGTTGTTTTTCCGGATCCCGACGGACCCATAATGGAGATGTACTCGCCCTGCTCGATTTCGATATCCACCCCTTTGAGCGCCGACACCTGCACGTCGCCCATCTCGTAGACTTTCTTCACATCCTGCGTTCGTACGACGGCCATGGTCGACCTCTTTTTGAATTACGGAAACCGGGTGTTCGGCCCGAATCAGGCGCGTTAGACTTCCAGGCGCATTGCGTCGACAGGCTCCATCTTGGCGGCGCGATAGGCGGGAAGAATTCCGCCCATCAGGGAGAGGGAGGAACCCAGCACGATCGCCATCAGCCCGCGCTCCAGAATGGTGGGCCATGGCACGTGCCCCATGACGCCGGTGCCATAGCCGATCCAGGACGTTAGAATGGACAGCAGAAATCCAACCGCCGCGCCCAGCACGGTGCCGGCCATTCCCATAAAGGCGGACTCAAGTATGAACAGCTTGACGATAAACCCATCCAGCGCACCCATGCACTTCATGGTGCCGATCTCGCGGAAGCGCTCGGTGACGGACATCAGCATCGCGTTTGTAATCCCCACCAGGCAAACCAGCAGCGAAAGCACAACCAGCCAGGTGTTCTTGGCCTCCTCCTGCCGATTGGCTTCACTCTCCTGACTGATGTCGATTCCCTTCTGCTGGAGAATCAGGTTCATCTTCGGATCGTTGGCGTCTCGAAGACTGTTGACGATGGAACTGGTGGTCCAGATGGACATCAGAAACGCGATGGCCAGAATAATGCTGCTTACCGTAATCAACGACCGCCCGAACCGGATCTTAACGCTGTTGAAACTGATTTCGACGGCCTTTCTGACCGGCAGTTTCACCTGTGTGCCGATTTCCCGACGGGCAGGTGACGAATAGCTCTCCGCCATGAACTCCTCCAACAACAGAACGACGCGACGTTCGAAAGGATCCTCTCGTTGCCTGAATCTTCCGGCTGTTTCACCTGTACCTGTGCTGACGCGCCCCTCGCGCCTCGGCACTGCGCGCCCCTCGTGCCTCTTAACCGACACATTTTCACGCGCGCTCGGGACTCACCAGGATTTTTAAAACAGCTTCTTATCTGACTTCCGCGCCACGCATCGCCGGGACGTGGGTGCGCCCCCGGCGTGTTGAATAATACGCCCGATCCGCCAACAGCTTTTTCGCCCGGTCGAACAATGCCAGCGTCTGAACGACTTCCGGATCCTGGCTCACTGCGACCCTGCCCGCCTCCCGGTCTCCCCAACGGAATTTCGCAAAATACCGTTTCATCTGCCGCTTGATTAAATCGACTCCCGATTCGAATTCCGCATCCGTAAACGTCAGGTCGGTTTCCCGCGCCTCGAGGAATTTCTTGAATTCCGCTATCGCGTGCGAATCAGGGGTATACAGTCGAAGATAGGCATCGAAGTCCGGGTACGAGGCGGTAAACTCCGAACCGTGTTGATTGGCGAATTCAAAGAAGTGCCTCGGGGAGAGCCGCCGTTCGAAATCGCCCGGGCGAGGCGATTCCAGCTCAACGTCCGGTGTGATCCCGCCGCTGCCGTAGACCTTACGGTTCAGAATCTGCGTGAAATAGACCGGTTGGGAGAGAACACTGTCCGGATCGGCATTGGGATCGTATCCGTCGTGCGCCTTCTGAAGATAAGCGCGCCTGTCATTTGAATAAGGACGCTGGATCGGCCGCTCGCTGGGTGTGAAATAGCGAGCCACCGTGAGCAGGACCGCGCCGCCGTTCTTCAGCGGATATTGCTTTTGAACCAGTCCCTTGCCGAATGTGGTCCGGCCAACGATAAGCCCGCGATCGTAGTCCTGAACCGCACCGGCCACGATTTCCGACGCGCTGGCGCTGTATTTGTCAACAAGCACCGTCAAGGGCAGATCCAGCGGCACGACCGGATCGCGATCCGCGAAATGATCTTCTCTTGAGCCGCTCTTTCGGCCCTCGGTGTACACCAGGAGGCGGTCCCTTTCGAGAAACTGATCCGCCACTGCAACCGCCTGCTCGAGATAACCCCCACTGTTGCCGCGCAGATCCAGGACCAGTTTTCTTGCGCCCGCATCGACCAATCCTTCGAGAGCAACCCTCAACTCGCGGGACGTGCGGCTCGAGAACCGGTCGATCTTCACGTAACCCACGTCCGAATTCAGCTTAAACGCGTACGGCACGCTCGGTACTTCTATCTTGTCCCGAACTATCTCGATCGTGAGGGGATCGGCCAATCCCGACCGCTGAACCAGAACGATCACCCTGCTGCCCTTGGGACCCTTGAGCCGCCGCTTCACCTCATCCGTCTTCCAAACCCCGACAACCGACACCCCGTCGATCTTTACGATGCGGTCGCCGGCCTGAAGGCCGGCCTTGTACGCAGGAGATCCGACAATTGGAGAAAGTACCGTCAACTGGCCCGCGATGATTTCGAAATAGATCCCGATACCCTCAAACGAGCCCTGCATCTTATCCTGGGTGTCCTGGAGTTCGTCCGGCGAGATGTAGGTTGAATGGGGGTCCAGCCGGGAAAGATAGCCTTCAATCGCACCATGATACAACTCAACCGGATTGGTCGATTCATAGTACTCGCGGCGCACCAGGTCGGCCAGCTGATCCAGAGTGTACGCCTGCATCGCCGTGTTCACGCGAGCCGGGGGGTCCGCCCCCACTGCAATTGGAGGACCCGCCGTCCAGACCAGGATCAGTAAGGAAACAATCCGATAAATGACGGGCATACAGACCTTTCGCGAACCTGGCGACGTCGATTATGACCACCAAAAAAACGTCTCAACATAACGACGTCGGCCTGAGATGTCAAGGAGAAACCGCATCCGCCGGGGCACCATCAGTCGCCGGATCCTTTCGACCGGGTCAGAGAGAATACGAGCAGCTGCTTGGAAAAGAGATAATACTCCTTGAGATTCAGTTTGCTGGTGCTGTACTGCCGGTTACGGAACACGTAGGGCACCTCGACAAACGTCGACCAGGTTCCCTTGACCAGAATCTCCAGCAGGATCTTATATCCGGGGGAGGTCAGTGTCACACCATCAAGCACACGGCGATGCAGGAAAAAATATCCGCTGAGCGGATCCTGAACGCCGGTGAGCTGCCTCGCGGCCAGCACGCCAGCCTGGGAGATCAACTTTCGATACCAGGGCCACCTCTCCACGCGGCTGTCGGGATTATAGCGGCTTCCAAGCGCGACATCGTGTTCCCGAAGCCCGAGAATCAATCGGGGCAAGACCGAAGGATCGTGGCTCAGGTCCGCGTCAATCACACCCAGGCAGTCGCGGTCCGACTTCCGGAATCCCTCCATCACAGCGCTGCCAAGCCCGAGTTTGCCGGGCCGATGCACGACCTGAACGGGATACCGGTCCTTAAGCCGCTCCGCTTCTTCGCCGGTACCGTCGGGAGAGTTATCGTCCACTACGATTAATTCAACGTCGATCTCCGTGTACTGTCCGACCACCGCGAAAATCTCGTCCGCCAGAAGTGATATGTTCGGTCGCTCGTTGTAGGTGGGGGTAATCAGAGAGACCCGCAAAGGGGTTTCGCCCATGCCTATAACCTCTTGAGAAGGGCGCGCGCGCGTAGAACGCGACGACGGCACTCATGGTAAAGACGGAAATCAACCGTAACCGGTCCGAGATGTGTCAATTACCCGGCTGCGACACGCATTTCCGTGCCTGTTCGCTTCAGGTTCTCGGAGTAAGATCCCAATACCGGATTGAACATTTCGCGCGCGAGGTCGAGCTTCAGGCCAGCACCGGGAGGTCTGCGCGCGATCTGTCCCAACTCCTCGGACGTCACCGGCACCACCAGATCGGCGTCGAGATTGAAACATAGGCAGATCCGTCGGACCATTTCATACCGGCTCATGAATTCCGGCCCCGCAAAGTGGATCACGCCACGGAAATCCCGGAGGCACAATCCAAGGAGAAACACGGCGAGTTCATCCACGCAGGTGGGATTCGCCCATTCGTCGGTAACCACGCGGATGGTCTCGCCGCGAACGAGGGATTCCAGCGCCCACGTGACGAAATTGGGCCGGCAACCCGCGCGATAACCGTAGAGCACGGCCGTCCGGACCACAAGTCCATGACAAGGCGAGGCCAGTACGATTTCCTCAGCATCCAACTTGGTCCGTCCGTAGACGTTTACGGGATTGGTGGAATCCGTCTCGGCGTAGGGCCCTGCCCGACCGTCGAAGACATAGTTCGTGGAAACGGTAACGAGTCCGGCGTCCGCGTTTTCACACGCCCGAATCAGGTTCCGGGTTCCGCACACATTGACGCGGCGCGCCAGGTCCGGATTTCGCTCACATCGGTCCACGCCCGCTTCCGCGGCCGCATTGACAACCCAGTCCGGCCGAACCTGCGATACCACACGGACGACTGACTCCGCGTCCGTGACGTCCACCCGGAAACCGTCCGATCCCAGATACGGCGGCCGGGGGTTGCGCGCCGCGGGAACCCGATCCAGGCCCTGAAACGGCACGTCGCACAACGCCCTCCCCAGAAATCCGGAAGCCCCTACGATCAATACCTTCATTATAGGCCCATCACGCATTTGTGCCACCTGGACCAGCTAAAAGGCCCCGCGGTCCGGCGGAACGGACGCTGCCGGCCCGGTCTCCAGGCGCAGATACATTGCCATACCCCTGCACAGCGCGCCCGCGCTGGCTGCGCGCGCCAGATGCGAATTCGCCAGCGCGGCGAGTATCTCACCGGCCGTTTCCATATAACGCCGATTCCCGGTCAGGACGTATAGCCTCGCAAGTACCTGGACAGCCACCCCGTTACCTGACGGGACCAGACGGTCGACGGCGTGGATGACGGGGGTGTCAGGCTCCGGCCAGCGGTCTCGCAGTGCGCCCTCTTTATCGAGAAACCGCTCGAGGATCACATCCGTGAGTTCCAATGCGAACCGGGATGCGGCGCTGTCGCCACCCGCGCTGTACAGGTCCAGCGCGGCCCTCGCGACCAGGGCCTGGTCTGCAAGCAGAAAAACCGGCGGAACCGGTTGGTCGAGCGCATGTCGCATTCCACCTTCAGGATGCGTGAGCCTCGCGCGGATGGACGCCAGGACGTCGCGCGCCAGATCCAGGTAGGCCGTTCTTGAAGACGCCTGATAAAGCGCCGCAAGCCCGGTAACAGCCAGGGCGTTCCACGAGGTGTAGACTGCAGAATCTCTCGGGGCCGCGCGACCCGCCTCCAGCAGAACTGCGCCGCTGGATTCTTCGGTAAACCCCGCGAATCCCGCGGCAAACAGGCCGTTCCGTGGTGCGAAGAGCCCGCGAACCAGCGCGTCGCCCAGATCAATGGCTGCCGCCGTGTCCGTCCGAGCCAGGACCGCAAGCCAGCCCGCATTCGACGCCAGCGTCTTCTCAGTGTCGAGCACCACTCCATCCGGCGTGAGCTGCCGTTGGAAGAAAGTACCGTCGGAATCGCGCAGTGGACTTGATCCGACCTTCTTCAGCCGGTCCAGCGCCAGGGTCCGCGCCGCGGGGTCGTCGCCGTCGAGGAGTACGATAAACGACTCCGGACCCGGTAATTCTCCTCGTTTCAGCGCAGCCGCCGTGCTGTCCGTAAATGCCTTCAGCAGTCCGGACGACGCCGCAGCGCGGGGTAGGGGCCGGGCTTCTCTTGCCGTCCACAGAGCCAGATTCCGGCGCTCGCGTTCGAAATCAGTCCATCGTTTCGGGTTATTGAAATAGACCCACACCCTGCGCAGCAACTCCCGCAGATCCCCCGGATCCAGGTACGTGGATCCGGTCATCCAGTCGCCATCGGGCGTCAGGATCGCGGTTGATGGCCAGCCGCCCAGTCCGAATCGTTCCGCCAGATCGGGGCGCCGGTCCACGTCAACCCGTACCGGCCAGGTGCCCCTTTCAATTGCCCGCACCAACACCGGGGCTTCGAAACTGCGACTTACCATGTCCCGGCACCAGTAGGACCTCCTGGAAAAAAGAAAGACGAACAGCGGACGATTGAGAACGCGCGCGGAATCCCGATTGGACCATTCCCTCCAGTTCACCCTTCCGGGTGGCGGCTCGGACAGCTCGGAAAACACCGATGCTTCCGGTACCCGTTCACAACCGGCAAAACCGGCAATCGCCATCAGGAACACCCAGGCCGGAAGCAAATGGACCCGCGAGGCGCGAGACACATGAGGCACGAGGGACCCCCTGGACGATGGCCGGACGCATCGAGCGAGAGCGAGTGTTCCGTCCCGGAAACAGGTGGCCTGATTTCGACCGCCGAGCCGCCCGGCTCGCATCCGTCGACATGCCCTCCGACAAGCTCAATGACCACGTTTCAGCGAGACGGGATGAATCGTCGGTCGAATGGTGAGGGACTTTCAGGACAGGACACTCAATGAGAGTCGAGAATTCTTGTCCAATGGGAATGGCCGCCTTTCTTCCCTGACGGACCGTTGAAAAAGCCCATCCGGGCCGCGGCCGGCCTCGCCCGCAGAGCGACTCTGTCAACGGACTGCCAAACCGGGACACCGGTCCGGAAAATGTGACGGCCGAACGGAAAAGTCGGGAACCACTGTGCGCCAGATGCGTTTATATCTTGAAATCGACGAAAAGACTTGACTTTTCAACGGCGATTAACGTAATTTTCGCGCTTGACAAGTACCGGATCTGCCCTTTTTACGCACGCCGTTGGTAACGGGCCGTACAACCGGAATCCAAAGTTGCACAAAGGCTTGCGGGGCAAGTTGGAGACAGGGGCAGTATTCGGGACTTCACCGGATCGTCGCAAGCGGTATCGCCTCCTCGATCAGCATTATGGGAATGTTGTCATCAATCGGGTACATGTAAGCGCCGTCCTCGCGAACAAGGCCTCCGTCAACGGGTTTCTCAACGGGGGTTCCCCCCCGGTTGCACAACTCGCCGTTTTCGATACGATCGTTGACTTTGTCGATCAGTTCCCGACCTGCCGGACGCACTGGCGATTTGTCTTCGGGACAGGCCAGAATGTCGAGAAGTTCCCTGTCGATCACCCCTGAGCCCCTTTCAAATACAAGCGCCGGATTCGCTGAGTTCGTTCTGTGCGGCACTCGGTTTCAGAGAAAATAGTCAACAAGCGGTTGTCGAACAAGTTTTTTCCGGCTGGAGCGCCTATTCCTAACATTCGCTGACGTGTTTTGCCCTGAGAAGCTGCCTTAAAATTCCCAGCGGTCTTCGCACGGCTGCAAAAGCGCCGGTAATTTTAAAACAGCTTCCTGGTTCCACAATTCCGTTCCACAAATGAAACCGTCGACATGGTGGTCACTACCGCCTTCGCCTCCCGGGGCGTACGTCGCGTTGTGGGCTTGTTGTCAAAACCTGTGGCGAATGGAGTGAATGCGCATGCCGTTTCAGAAATTACCCGGGTCGTCGGGCAAAAGAGTGGCGCAGACCGTCCTGCCCCTCTCCGCACCCGGTTTTTTGTTTCCCGTCGCCTCGGTTATTCCCTCCTGGCTCAGTCGCGAAGAAAGAAAACCGTCACACCTCAAGGAGCCGAACCCCATGAAAAACAACCTGATGTGCGTGTGCCTGATCGCCATCATGCTGGCCGTCGCATTCACGTTTCCGGGCGCGTTGTGGGCGACGCCCGAGAGCCAGGCCGCGGCGCCATTCCTTCTGTTCCAGCCCAGCGCGCGTTCAGCCGGAATGGGTGAAGCCTATATCGCAATTGCCGACGGCGCCAATGCCACCTATTACAATCCGGCGGGCCTGGCGGACGACACAAACAGGCACATGAGCACGACGATGTACAAGCCCGTTCCCTCATTGGCCAGCGATATCTTCACGTCGTTCGGCGCCTACACGCAACCGGTCGAAGGCGTGGGCAACCTGGGCTTCAGCCTGATCTACACCTCGCTCGGGTCGCAGCACCGTACCGACTCGCAAGGGCAGGACCTTGGCAAGTTCACGAGTTTCGGCCTGGCCGTGGCGGTCTCGTACGGAACCTTTGTGGTAAACAACGTCTCTGTGGGCGCAACCATGAAGTTCATTCATGAAAAACTGGCCAGTCAGGGCGCCGGCATCGAGAAGGGCAAAGGCGCAGGTACATCGTTCGCAGGCGACCTGGGATTCATGTGGAAAACCTCCGATCGGTTCACAATCGCCTGGGCGTTGCGAAACGTCGGACCGAACATTACGTTTATCGATGCGGACCAGGCCGATCCGCTGCCACAGAATTTCACAATCGGAATTGCCTATACAGCGCTGCAACGCGGGAATTCAACTCTGCTTTTCGCCGCCGACATCTATAAACCCCTTGCCGACAGGGGCTTCTTTTCATTTGTCACGGGCTGGAAGGATCGCAACGGCAGGGAGGAACTCGAGGATATGGACTACCATACCGGCGTCGAGTGGAAATACAACCTCTCCGAAGAATCCGCCTTCGCCCTCCGAACGGGGTATTTCCACGATCAGGACGGCGACCGGAAGAGCCCGACCTTCGGCCTGGGCCTCAAATACAACTGGGCGTCGTTCGATCTCTCGTACTTCGCCAGGAGCAACTCCGCCCTCCGAAACGTCTTTCGCTTCACTGGCGGATTCTCCTTCTAACAGCCCGTTGAAAAAGCCCATCCGGGCTGCTGTATCAATGAGGCGGCGTTTCCTTCTGCGATTTCTCGCGTGACATCTCACAGGGTCGATAACCATCGTGTGGTTGCGGCGGGTTGAACCAGAGCATGTTTTGCAAATCGCGCAGAAGCGGACGACATTGTCGTTGCTTCTCGCCATTTGCTTTTTTGGTCTTGTTTTTTCTCCGCCTGCCGTTCATGCCGCCACGGAAACCTGGCGCATCCTGGCTGTCCGGGTCTCATTCTCAGTGGAAGATCCCGACGACGGGACCACCAGCGGAGACGGCGCTTTCGACCTCAGGACGTTCGACGCGGTCCGCGACGACTATACCTTCCCCTTCGACGCACCCCCGCACGACAGATTCTACTTTGAAGCCCACCTCCGGGCCCTGCGCAACTACTATCTGGAAGTATCCGACGGTCAACTTGAAATCGACTACACCGTGTTCCCGGAGGAAGCGGATGGAAGCTACGTCATCGACCGTCCCCTCAAGGAATACGGCAACGGACGGACCCGGGCCGAAATCGCCCAGCGAATCACCCAGCTCTTTCACGACGGCATCGCGGCCGCTGACTCCGCTGAAGGAGCGAACCTGGACTTCTCCGCGTTCCAGGCGTACGTGGTCTTTCACGCCGGTCTTGGCGCTGAGGCCGGCGGGCAGGCCATCAACGACATACCTTCCGCATTCGTGTCCGAAAGAGATCTCGATCGTTTTGTGGACGGACCGATCGCGGTAGGCGGCGGCGCGACGGTCGTTCGCAACGGCATGTTGCTTCCCGAAGCCGTCAGTACGGACGGGAGGGGTGGCCTGAACGGCACGCTTGTTCGTTTCTTCGCCCACCAGCTCGGGCTGCCGGGTCTGTCCAATTTTGAAGATGAACTCCCCGCCGTAGGAGACTGGAGTCCGCTGGATACGGGTGGTCCGGGCGCCGTAGCCTCAGCGGCCCGCCTGGACCTTCTGCCTCTGACGGGAGAACCTGCCGACAGCCTGCTCACAGGTTTCGTCCCAAGCCGACTCCTGGCGTGGTCCCGCATCCGCCTCGGATGGCTGGAGCCGACGGTCGTCACGCGGAACGACACGGTGCGGCTGGTTGCGCCGCATGTTGAGGCTTCCGACCTGGCGCGCGCGATCAAGGTCCCCCTCAGCGCCACCGAATACTTTCTTCTGGAAAACCGTATATCCCGACTTGCGGTATACGGGCGGAAACCGAACATAGAGTTTACAACGGGACAACGGGTGTGGCTCTCCGTGGACGACTACGATGCCTTCATTCCCGGTTCGGGCATTCTGATCTGGCATGTCGACGACGCCGTCATCCAGGCCAGCGACGACGGCGCGGCCGTCAACAGCAATCCGGACTACCTCATCAGCCCGGGGCAGTACAGGCGCGGAATTTCGCTGGAGGAGGCGGACGGCCTGGAGGATATCGGCAACAACGCCGCGGACCGCATCGTTCAGGCAGGCATCATCAGCCTGGACGCCATAGAAGGCGGCCCACGAGATCCGTTTTACGCTGGAAACGCCACACGTTTCGGGCCGGATACCGTTCCCTCGACCAACAGCAACCTGGACTATCCCACCGGCATTACGATTCAGATTCTCAGCCGGCCGGCCGATACCATGGACGTGGTGATCACCTTCGATTACCAGCAGGATGCCTGGCCCGCAACCGGGATGCCGGACATCGGGCTGCAGGCCCCACGTGCGATCGATCTGAACGGCGACGGCGTCAAGGAGATACTGCGCAGCGGCGGCACTGTCGAGGCGTCACCGGACGGAAACGGCCTGCCACTGTCTCTCTCCGGGAATCCGGTCATACCCCCGCCTGGCGCCACGTTCCCGTTCTTCACGTCTTTCACCCCCGCCGTAGGTGACATCAACGGAGACGGCGAAGATGACTTCATCTTCGCGCGGGGTCACACGCCGGTCCTGTGGAGCCGCGGCAATGCTGCCGCTTCGCCGGCAGATCCGGCGCGCGAGATCACCTGCCCACCCCTCGTCGCCCGTTTCGGCAACGCGCACGTGGATATCTGGGGTTGGTCCAACGGCGACGTCACCTGGGGCGACCTGGCGGGAGCGAGTTCGGGCATTGCGCGAGTGGGAGCGGAGCCCGTCGCCGGCCTGGCGGCGGGAAACGTGGACGACGATCCGGAAATCGAACTCGTCGCGCTGGCGGATCAGGGCGGGCTGTTCATTGCCGAAGCCGATGGACATGTCGAACAGGTGGCCGATCTCTCCCGACCCGTTGTGGGAGCCCCCGTACTGGGCGACCTCGACCGGGATGGCGGAGATGAGATCGTCACGCTTGACGCGGACGGTGTGGTATCCATCTATTCCAGGGGGATCCTGACTGCGCAGAGCGTGCCGGTGCCCGGGGGCGCGGGGTCCGCGCCTGTGCTGGGCGACCTCGACGAGGACGGCTACATCGAGGTGCTGTTCGGCGGGGAGGGTCGCCTATGGGTGGTGCGCTTCAACGGCGTTCACCAGGCCGATACGCCTCTGGAGTTTCCGCTCAAGGATGAGGCCGGGCTGATATCCGCGCCACCGGTGCTTGCCGACATCAATCTGGATGGAGCTCCAGACATATTCGTGGCCACGAGGGGCGGGTTGGTATACGGCCTTGGCGCAGACGGCTCAATCCTGCCGTCTTTTCCCCTTCCCGTATCGGGCCCGGTGCACGCCTCGCCCCTGACCGACGACCTGGACGGCGACGGCACCCTCGAACTGGTTGTCTTCACGACGGAAGGAGCGGCGCATCTCTGGCACGTCGAGAACTTCGACGCCCACTTTACGGGAAATCATCTCGTATGGAGCCAGGCGGGGGGCGGGCCCGGCAACGCGAGTCGCCTGCTTACGCTGCCCAGTGACCCGCCGCCTGAGACCACGTCGCTGCTGCTGCCGCCCGACCAGGTCTATTGCTACCCCAATCCCGTACGTGGGACGTCGGCGACGATCCGGTTCTTCCTGGGAAGGAGCGCCCGTATACAGGTTGCCGTGTTCAACGCGCTTGGAGAAATCGTCGAACGCATGACTATGGAGAATCCAACGCCCCGAACGGACAACGAACTCCGCTGGAATACGGTCGAGTATGCCAGCGGTTTCTACGTTTGCCGCGTGGAAGCCATCTCGGAAGAGCGATCTGAAGTCCGTTTCGTCAAAACCGCGATCATCAAATAGACCTGTGATGGAGGCGATGGAAATACAACGTCGGAGGAACGCGCGCGGTAGCGGACTGATGGTTCGCTCATCGGGAAGGATCTTAAGAAGCTGTCTTAAAATTCCCACCGGTCTTTGCGCGGCTGCAAAAGCGCCGGTCGGCGTTGGTCAAACCCACCCGTATAGACAAATATGGGCGGATTTTCCCGTCGGCGCTGCGCGCCCCTCGCGCCTCATAACCGCCGCTTTTTCGCTCGCGCTCGGGAACTCACCGGTAATTTTAAAACAGCTTCTCAGGATCTCCCTCGCCCTGCTGCTGTCGGCGTCCCTGCCGGCCGTCGCCCAGTTCGACGCCAACCATCCGGAACTGCGCTGGGAGGTGTTGGAGACCTCCCATTTCAAGATATATTACCATCAGGGCCTCGCGGACTTTGCCCGCCGCGCCGCTAAGGTCGCTGAAACCGTGTACGGTCCGGTCACGACGTTCTACAGTTTCACGCCCGACGAAAAAATACGGCTGATACTGAAAGACACAGACGACTACGCCAATGGTGTGGCCTTCTATTATCACAACACCATGGAAATCTGGGCATCCAACCTGGAGTTCGAACTGCGCGGCGACACGAACTGGCTTCAGAATGTGATCGCGCACGAATTCACACATATCGTCGCACTGCAGACAGCGCGCAAGGGTCCGCGGCGCCTCCCTGCCGTTTACTTCCACTATCTGGGGTACCAGAATGAAGAGCGCCGTGACGACATTCTCACGGGTTACCCTGACGTTTTTGCATCTTACGCCATTCCCCTTACAATCGTACCCCCCTGGTTTGCGGAAGGCACCGCGCAATACATGGCGCCGGGCGTCCGTTTCGACCGCTGGGACTCCCATCGCGACATGATTCTGCGCATGGCCACGTTGAAAAACCGGCTCCTCACGTACGACGAAATGGGCGTGTTCGGCTCCAAAACCGGTCTGGGACTCGAAAAAGTCTACGACCACGGCTATGCCCTGACCCTGTTTATCGTCAACACCTTCGGCGAGGGCAAATTGCCGGAGATCTATAACAATATGGCGACGCTCTGGCGGACAGACTTCGAATCAGCCGTCCGGGGGGCGATCGGCATTTCGGGACGCGAGCTCCATCAACGTTGGGTCGCCGCCCTCGAAGAAAGGTACGAGGCACAGAGGTCCGCACTCGCGGGACGCCTGGTGGACGGCGAAATCCTGCACGGCAAGGGGTATTTCAACCTCCACCCCCGCTGGTCGCCTGACGGTCGGCAGCTGGCCTACCTGTCCAATCGGGGCGGCGATTTCGGGCGCACCGCCCTGGTTGTACATACCCTCTCCGACAGTTCTTCGGAGACGCTTGCCGGCGGCGCCGATACCGCTCCGGACTGGTCGCCCGACGGCCCCCGCCTGATTTTCGCGCGACGCAGTCCACCGGACAGGCACGGCTCGCGGTTCTGGGATCTTTACACGGTGGACCCTACCGTGACGCGTGGGCACGGGCTGATCCGGAAGACCGGAGCGACGCTTGGCCTGTCACAGAAACTGCCACCCAGCCAGAGTCGTCTGACCCATGGTCTCCGAGCCAGCCACCCTGCATATTCGCCCGATGGAAGACAGATCGCGTTCGTCGTGAACGGCCGCGGTTCGACAAATCTGGCTGTGATGGACGTTGAGGATGGCAGTGTCCGCCGGCTCACGTCGTTCGACGACGGCTCTCAGGTCTATACACCCCGCTGGTCGCCCGACGGATCGCAGCTCGCCTGCTCGGTCTTCGATCCGGACGGCACCCGGAATATTGCCGTCGTCCCCGCGGGCGGCGGGCGTTTGAATACCGTCATCTCCTCCGCGGGCACAGACCGGGACCCGTGCTGGACTCCCGACGGGGCGGGCCTCGTGTTTTCCTCGGATCAGGACGGCATTTTCAATCTCTACCATTTCAGCCTGGCAGACGGGTCCGTACACCGCATCACGCGCGTTCTGGGCGGTGCCCTGCAACCCCATGTCAATCCCATGGACCGTCGTATAGCCTTCTCCCATTACGGCGCCGACGGCTATGAGATCCGGACCCTGTCGGGAAAAGGCGCATGGGAGCCGGTCGCAACCGGAGTCTTTCAACCTGAGACCGGCCGGTCGACCGCCGACGCCGTCGGGGACGACCCCTTCCCGGGCAGCCGGACCTACGGCGGCGAATTCTCAACGACCTCGTTCTATCCGCGCGTTGCCGTGGACGCGGGAAAGGTGAAACTGGGCATCTTCGCGGGATCCAACGACGTCCTCAACAAACAGTCCCTCCTCGTGGGCGCAATGGCCGCCCGTGACAGGGACCTGGACCTCTTCGCGGTCTACGAATACCGCCGCTGGCGCCCAACGGTCTTTCTGGAAGCCTATCGAGCCGTGCGCCACGAAGAAGACGACGTTCTCAACCGTGACGAAAACTTCCGCATCTTCAGCCAGACATTCACAATCACCGGTGTTGAATTCGGCGCCAGGCACAGGCTGGGCACGGGCAGCCGCCTGGACGCCAGATTCATCTATAATCTGTCATCCACCGACCAGGACGTCGCCCGTTTCAACGGCATGGGGGAAGTCAGCCTGGGCGCCACCACGCACCATGGATTCGACTTCGCGTTCAGGTATTCCCTGCGCAACATCAGCCGAACCAGAGACCGGGAAATCAACCCCCGGGCCGGACGGGAGATGTGGATCCGCTACGACCGCCAGTTCAACTTTTTCATCAGCGGGTTCAAAGAAGACACGTCCCTTCTGATCGAGACGTTCGACCGCTACTTCTACAACCGGTTTACACTGAGCTGGAGCGAATACCTGCCGGTGGGGCCCGGACGCGCTTCCCTGGGCCTGCGATTCTATGGAGGGCTGATCGACAGCGAAGTGGATGACTACTTCGATTATTTCCTGGGCGGCCTGCCCTACATGAAAGGATATACCTTCTATAGCCTTGAAGGGCGCAGGGCAGCCATGTTTCGCGCTGCGTACCGCTTCCCCATCCGGACGCGGATGGATCGGCAGACCGGCCCCATATACTCCGACCAACTCTTCGGGTCCGTCTTCGCCGGCATCGGCCGCGCCTGGGACGGAGACGACATGGACAACGTACTGAACCGCGGCTGGAAACGCGACGTGGGGATCCAGATCCGTTACGACGCGACTTCCTTCTACACGTTTCCGACGCGCGCCAGCCTTGACATCGCCTACGGCATGGATACAATGCCGCGCGTGGTCCCCGGCGAGGAATTGGAAAGAAGCGGCTTTAAATTCTACTTCGCCCTGCTTTTCGGATACCTTCAAAGCGTCGGGGGAAGATAGATCGAGGGAGACGGTTTTTTGGTTTTTGCTTTTGGCTGACGGCTGAATGCTGATCGCTGACAGCTTTTTTTGCGGGAGTTCCACGTGCGCCTCACGATCACAGTGCTGGTCCTGCTGACCGTCCTGCCGATCCATGCCGCGGACCGTCTCGATGACGGCATCGGGAATCCGTGGCTTCTGGATGACGACCCACTGCCGACCCGCGGGAAATCGCCCAAACTGGCCTTTACGATGTCTCTATTGGTTCCCGGTCTGGGCGAACTCTACGCGGGCGAACCGAAGCGGGCTGCTGTCTTCCTGGGGATTGAAGCGCTCACGTGGTTCAACTATCTGCGCTGGCGGAACAAGGGCAACGATCTCAAGGCGGAATTTCGGGCTTTTGCCGATCGGAACTGGGACGAAAACCGGTATCGGGAATGGCAGGAATACAACCGGGCCAGGGGCTCGCCATATATTGAGACCGAGACCCTGCCATGCAAACGCGCCCTGGACGGGTGTCACCGGGTGGACACCCAGCAATACTACGAGATGATCGGCAAGTACGACCAGTTCGTATTCGGCTGGAGGGACGTGAGTGACGTGGGCTTCCAGTTCGGAAACGGCGACGTCGACTCCAATCAGCGTATCGACTACGAAGACCAGCGCAACGAAAGCAACAGACTCCTCAAACGCGCCTCTGTAATCATCGGCCTGACCGTTGTCAATCGCATCGCGAGTTCCATTCATGCCGCGCTTCGCGTGCGGTCCGCGCAACTGTCAATTTCGCCCCGACCGGACGAGACCGGATTCGCAATCCACGTTCGGTTCTGAACGCCGGGAAACGGGTTTTCTCGAAACTGAAACTATGGCAAACCCATTCACCAGGATCCTCGTCAATCTCACTGTATCGTCCCTGATTCTGATCGGCGTACCGTCGGCGGGAAACGCGCGGAGCAAGTCGCCGGCCGGCGCAGCAGTGTTATCGCTCGTACTGCCTGGACTGGGCGAATTCTACGCCGGCGGACGACGGTCCGCGCGCTTCTTTCTGGTTACGGAAGGGTTACTCTGGTCCGGCATGGCCACGTTCAGATTCCTCGAGTCCTATCGCGTCGATGCGTACCACGCCCATGCCGCAGCCCACGCGGGCATTCGGCTGAGGAATTTGCCCGAGTCCTTCATCAAGGAAGTGGGAGACTTCGAAAGCATCTACGAACGAAACCGGCGAGAACGCTTTCTCGCCGGTGAACATGCCAATCTACGGGCTGAAACCGTTGACAGGATCTGGGAGTGGGATACGGAAGCCTCCCGGATCGAATTTCTGGATCTGCGCAGCAAGGCCACTTCCGCTGAACAGAAGGCTTTCCTGTTCATCGGCGGCCTGATTCTCAACCGCTTCGCCAGCGCTCTAAACGCGGCTTCCATCGCAAGGAAAAGCCGCACGCAGAACACGGGCGTCAAGCTCCTGATTGACCCTCGAGGCGGTCTGTACGCGAGCATCCGGCGCGGTTTCTGAGACCCGAGCCTCAAACCGCGCTGGGAGTTTCCCCGATCGTCATGAAAGGGCGGAAACAGCTTGGCTTCTTCCGTATCGAGTCGGGTGTCTTGGTGTTCTGCCTCTGCAGGGATCGTGTTCTGCCTGCTCCTCAAGACCTCGGCCTTCGCCGGCCCCGATGCCCATTGCGGCACCCCCTATCTGCCCTCGCGTCCAATGCCAGGGGCGGCGGTAAAAAAAACGGCCGCCGAGACGTTTGACGTCGGCGACCCTCTGACCGTTCGTGTCTTTAATTTCGGCGCGGTTCCAGGTACCGATCCGTATTACCTCACCACGACGACCTGCCGCCTGAAAGGCGAACACTGCTATATCTTCGTGGAGGACGTTATCTGGGACGGTTCGCGCGTAACGCCGGCCGCCCTCACGTCCCTTATCCGCGCTTTCGACCGGTCAACCCCCCGGTATCCCGACCGCGGGATTTACTCCGTCGGTACCGAAATCTTCGGTCCTCCACCCGACGCGGACGGCGACCCTCGGATCGTGATCGTGCTGCTGGATATTCTGGACAATATCCTGAGCGGCACGATCGTGGGTTATTACGATACCGCCAATCAGGCGGCGCCGGTCGGCAGGGAAATCCTCTATATCGACAGCGATCCCCTGGACCTGAACAGCGATCTGGCGCGCGCCACACTTGCCCACGAGTTCCAGCACATGCTGCACTGGAACGGGGATCCCGACGAAGACAGATGGGTGGATGAGGGCTGTTCTGAGTACGCCGAACTGGCCTGCGGCTACAAGAATGCAACCGTCGAGGTTGCGCAGAAATTCCTGGTCGTTCCCAATCTGCTGAAATCGCCCGTCTCGAACCTGCCTGTACCGCCCAATACCGGCCTGACGGATGCTTCCAGCTGGTCCAAGGGCGCCTGCCTGCCGTTCCTGTTCGACCAGACCTTTCTGCTGACGACCTACTTCGCCCAGCGTTACGGCGATGCGGCCGTAGCGCGTCTGGTCGCCGAACCGGCAAACAGCATTGACGGCTACAATCGAACTCTTGAAGATATCGGCGCCGAGGAGCGGTTCGAAAAATTCTGGGCGGATTGGACGGCCGCCGTGTTCGTGAACGACGACGGCGGCCTGGGATACCACGGGCTCTCCCTGGGTCCGATCAGCAGGGATACCGTCACGGTTCCCGCCGACGACCTTGGCGGCGCCCTCCAGCTCTGGGGCATCGACTATGTCGTGCCGCGTACGTCGGGACCACCCGGCCTCTCGCTGGACGTCAGGAGCGACAGCGATCTGCTTGTGACGCTGGTTTCCGAACGGGAAGACACGCACGACGTCGCTGCCGTCCCGGTCCCGCACGGCGCGCGCCGCCGCATCGGTCTGTACAGCGAGTCGCCAACCGTATTGGCCTTCACGCGCACGTCCGCGGGTCCGCAGACCTACTCATTTTCTCTCGCAAGGCGCGACGGCCACGTTCCGGCGGCGGCGGACTTCGACGCCAGCGGCACGGTGGGGTTTTCGGATTTCATCGCATTCGCCGCGGGATTCGGCAAATCAGCGGGCCGGCCGGGATTCGATCCCTCGTTCGATCTGGATGGAGACCGCACCGTGTCATTCTCAGACTTCATTTTATTCGCGCGGAATTTCGGCATGTCGCCGTGAGCGGCAAACCCGCAATTCACCCCGTCCCGGATAAGCCTCACGCTACTCCGCAAGCGCACACCGGCGCCAATATCCTGCGAAGTTTCGCTTGAGCCACGCCAATGGCGACCTCATCAGAACGTTGTATCCTCCCCAGGTCCATCGTGTAACCCGCTTCAGTCCGGCCACGGACGTCAATAGGGCTGCACGGGCTTTCTCCGGCCGCTCTGTATCTTCGCCCAGTTTCAGCAATTCCCGCTCGTAGTTGAATCGAACCATATTCTGTGCATGCGCGGCCAGCGCTTCAGGAGCCACGATGCGGGTGTGGGGACAGACCGTATGGCGTTCCGTAAACAGAAAGGAAGAGACCCACTGCGGGGAAACCTCCCCGCGGGCGTCGCGCGCCGTCTCCTCGACGGCTTCCCGGCTCAACACCCCGTAGGTGCGGCAGACCAGCGGCCGAACCGGATAAATCGAACACCCGCCGGAATCGGTCAGAAACGGGCATCGCGCAGGCCGTTCTTCCGTCAAAGCCAGTACGGCATCGCGTCGTCCGACCTCGAAGTGGTCCTGCACGTAGTCGACGATGTTGAAGTACTCGACTGAATACAACGGATACATGGTCGCAAAATCCGCTTCCATTTCCTCATTGGTGAGTTCACAGCACTGTCCCAACCGGTCGCAGTGGCACGAAACGGCCGGAACCTGGTCGTAGACCGCCTGGAGTCGCCGGCGTTCCGGTTCCGGGAGCCTCCGTGGCTCACGCGATGGCTCAATCTGTAAAAACGGCGTTTTCAAAATTGATGACCCTACGCAGCGGGCAGGTCGATATTGTAGAATGCTTCCCGGCCCGGATACACCGCAGACTCCCCGAGTTCCTCTTCGATTCGCAGCAGCTGATTGTATTTGGCGACCCGGTCCGAGCGCGAAGCCGACCCGGTCTTGATCTGTCCCGCTCCCGTTCCAACGGCCAGATCGGCTATCGTCGCGTCCTCCGTTTCGCCGGAGCGGTGCGAGATCACGGCTGTATACCCCGCCTTGCGCGCCGTTTCGATCGCTTCCAGCGTCTCACTGAGCGTTCCGATCTGGTTCACCTTGATCAGAATCGAGTTGCCAACGGCGGATTGAATACCCCTCCCGAGACGTTCCGTATTCGTAACGAACAGGTCGTCTCCCACGAGCTGAACCCGGTTTCCCAGCCTGTCCGTCATCCGGGCCCAACCTGCCCAATCATCCTCGGCCAACCCATCTTCAATGGAAACAATGGGATACCGCCGCGTCCAGTCCTCCCAGAAGTCAACCATCTGTTCGGAGGTGCGTTCCGAGCCGTCGGACTTGTGAAAAACGTACCTGCCATCGCTGTAGAACTCCGTGGTGGCCGGGTCCAGCGCCAGCAGAATGTCCTTCCCGGGTTCATATCCGGCGTTCTGTATCGCTTCCCCAACCACGTCCAGCGCTTCTTCGTTGGAAGCCAGGCTGGGTGCGAATCCACCCTCGTCGCCCACGCCGGTGCTGTAGCCCTCCGTCTTGAGTACCTCCCGCAGCGCATGGAAAACCTCCGCGCCCGCACGCAGCCCCTCTCGAAAGCTGTCGGCGCCCACAGGCATGACCATGAATTCCTGCAGGTCCACGCTGCTGTCCGCGTGCGAGCCGCCGTTCAGGATATTCATCATCGGCACCGGCAACGTGCATGCCGAAGCGCCGCCTATATAGCGGTAGAGCGGCATCCCGGACGCGGCGGCGGCGGCTTTGGCCACTGCAAGTGAGACGCCCAAGATGCCATTGGCTCCCAGGTTGCCCTTGTTTGGGGTCCCGTCCAACTCATTGAGGCGTCCATCGATCGCCGCCTGGTCTGACGGGTCCATTCCCGCCACAGCCGGCGCGATTGACGAATTCACGTTTCCGACCGCGCTCAGCACGCCCTTGCCCAGGTACCGGGTTTCGTCTCCGTCCCGGAGTTCAACCGCCTCGTGCTGGCCGGTTGACGCGCCCGATGGAACCGCCGCCCTGCCGGAAACGCCGGAGGTCAGCCCCACCTCCACCTCGACCGTCGGATTGCCCCTCGAATCCAGAATCTCCCTGGCATGCACGCGTTCTATCCGTGTATTCACTCCTCTCATCCTCCGTAGAAGTTTCGCACGTACGTATGATCCGACCACCACCAATCCTTTGTGTCCGTCGAACGGCCCCGGTCGACGCTCCCGCCGTACGCAGCCATGAATTTGTCCAATTGATCCTGCAGGTGATCCCGCAATGCGGGGTCTTCGGGGGCGAGCGAGATGGCGTGGCGGATCACCTCAATCGCTCGTTCGTATTGGGCCGTCCTATAGAGGATCTCCGCGAACGTATCGAGATAGGTCGGCGAATCCGGCGCCTGCTGAAGTGACCGCAAAGAAAGACGCTGCGCTTCTTTCAACCGGATCCCCTGGATGGCGTAAAGCCAGGCAAGATTGTTGTAGCTGCCGTGATCCCGGGGATTCAGCGCAATGGCGCGACGGTACGCCTCGGCGGCGTCGCCATACGCCTGCTGCTCGTAAAGCACGTTGCCAAGAAGCGCGTGCGCTTCCGCGATACCGGGTTCGATACCCAGAACCGTCTCAAGGGCGGACCTGGCCTTGTCGAACAGCTTCAGTTGCTGGTAGAGTTGCGCGAGACGGAAATGCGCCCAGAGTGCATTGGGCCAGCGCTCGACGGCCGCCTCGAGGATGCGCAGTGCCTCGTCCGGCCGGTCCTGACCCAGTTGGAGTTCAACCAGATCGCGGTGGAGGGGTTCATATCCCGGGACCTGCCTGGTCCCCCGTTCCAGCCAGCCGATGGCGGCTGATTTCATCTCCTGCGCTTCGAAAACGGCCGCCAGGTCCCGATAGACGTCCGCATAATGGGGTTCCAGCTCCAGCGCACGCTCCAGCGTCGACGCGGCTTCGGCGTACCTTCCCAGATGCAGATAGCCCAAACCGAGCTGCCGCTGGTAGAACGCGTCGCCCGGAACCACGGCTGCAGCGGCCCGAAGCGCCTCCAGCGCGGCGCCCGACTCGCCCCGGGATTCGTGCGCCTGCGCGGCCTCGAGATATTGTGACGCCGTCCGTTCCGCGCATCCGGCGGCCAGAACAAGCAGACAAAACAGGTAAGGGCGCACTGCCGTGCGCCCCCGTATTATCGATTCTTTGATGACCATCACGACATTGTCTCCGGGAAGAGGATGAATTATAGAAATCCGCCGGCAGTGTGTCAAGCGCCAATTCGCTGAAAGCCCGCGTTTTTTCCTTGACGGGTTCCCTGCGCCACCTTATTTAGATGCTGTTATAAGACCGCCAACTGTTCGCCGTTTCTTTTGAACCCGAAACTCGGATTTCTCGTGCGTTTCAGACCCGCTCTCATTCTTCCCGGCATTCTGATGGCCGCCACCGGCGTCGGTGCGGGAGACCTGCTCACAGCCAGCCTCGCCGGATCGAAGATCGGCGTTGGCCTTGCGTGGGCAGCCGTGATCGGCGCGCTGCTCAAATGGACCCTGAACGAGGGTATCGCCCGCTGGCAGATGGCAACCGGTACCACGATGCTGGAAGGCTGGGTCCACCGGCTCGGCGCCTGGGTACAATGGGTATTCATTGTCTACCTCATCATCTGGAGCTTCTCGGTGGGCGGCGCGCTGGTCACCGCCTGCGGCGTGGCGGGCACCGGCTTGCTTCCCATCGGCGATCCGGCCACGTCCAAGATTGCATGGGGCATCATCCACTCCCTGGTCGGCCTGTCCCTGGTCTGGATCGGCGGGTTCCGCGTATTTGAAGTTCTGATGTCGGCCTGCATCGGATTGATGTTCGTTACGGTCCTCTTGACGGCCCTGCTGCTCGGACCGGACTGGAACGCTCTCGCCAGAGGCCTGTTCTTTCCCGCCATCCCGACCGGCGGCGTGGGCTGGACCCTCGGCGTCCTGGGAGGCGTCGGCGGTACGGTTACCCTCCTGTCCTACGGGTACTGGATCCGAGAGACCGGCAGGCAGGGCCGGGAGGGCGTGACATCCTGCCGTATCGACCTGGCGGTCGGGTACACCGTCACCGCGCTGTTCGGCGTTGCGATGATCATCATCGGTTCGCGGGTCGCGCTGGACGGGAAGGGGGCGTCGCTGGCCCTCATCCTCTCAAGCCAGCTCGAGCTGGCGCTCGGTGCGCCGGGTAAGTGGGCTTTCCTGCTGGGCTTCTGGGGCGCGGTCTTTTCCAGCCTGCTCGGCGTCTGGCAGAGCGATCCGTACATGTTCGCGAATTTCCTTGCGCTGCGTAAAGGGGTCTCTCCCGAAGCCTTTCAGAAATCGGACATCCGGAGATCTGCTCCCTACCGTGCGTACCTGGTCGGCCTCGCGATTGTACCCCTCGTGCTGTTGTGGGGCTCGGTGGCCGAAGTCCAGCTCACCTATGCCGTTCTGGGTTCGTTCTTCCTGCCCCTGGTCGCGCTCACCCTGCTGCTGATGAACAACAGAACGGACTGGGTGGGACCGGGCTTCAAGAGCCATCCCGTCATCAACGCCGTCCTCGTTGCCACCCTCGTGTTCTTCGGATATACCGGAGGGAAGAAAATCCTCGCCACCCTCGGCCCGATTCTTGGCGGGTAGTCGCACTGCATCCCTGCGAACACCGACATTCGCACAGGAAAAAAAATCGTGCGACCGGATGTTTCGGTCGCACGATCTGTTCATGGACATTGCCAGCTTCGAACGGTTATTCCCTATTCTCCGATGGGAAAGCCGACGCCGACCTGAAGCGTGAGGTTACGGTTCTTGACGTCATCCTCGCCCGTCTCGTCAATCGACAGAAGCCCCAGCGTGTAGCGCAAATCCACGGCCAACGTCATCTGCTCGGATACGGCAATTTCCGCGCCGATCCCTCCCGTAAGTCCCAGATCGATACCCTTGACATCTTCTCCGCATGACTCAGAGACATTGCGGGTTTCGCCGCCCAGGCTGACCGTAGCAGACGTTTCACACCCGGTCTTGAACGCGAACGACGGGCCGACGAGCAGGTTCGCTGTAGCCGAACTTCCGGACGGCGTGAGATTGACGGACCCAAGGCCCGACAACTCGATGTAGTCAATATAGAGATTCCCTTCCAATCCCTGTGCTTCGGCACGGTACCCTTTCTGCACGTAGCCGCCGTCGAGTCGAAGGCCGAAATTGTGCTGAACCGGGAATGTCGCTGAAGCACCCAAAGCAAGGCCGGTGCGGGCTTTCAATGCCGATTCGGGCACGCCTTCCGTTGGCACACCACTCAAAGTCGCCCGGCTCAAGCCGCCTCGAATGGCAAGCGTGGTCTGGGCCGGTATGTCGGAGGGGAGGTTGATGGCTGCCAACGTCAGTGCGCTTATGAGGATATTTCTCCACAGCTGTTTCATGGATACGACTCCATTTTAATGATGGTTTCATTGAGACGAACCCCGGCGGATGATTATTCCCTCCACGTCTGGTGTCGCAATCTCTCTTTTTGGTCCTCCTTTCTCCAAATAAGGATCTTTCGGTTCACGCGGTGCTCGTGCCAAACGCGACGGCAAAGATGAGAAAATCGCTGAACCCGATGGCGCCGTTCCCGTCCAGGTCGAATTGCGCATTGTATCCGGCATCGCCTTGGCTTCGCCCGAAGGCGGCGGCGAACAGCAGAAAGTCGCCGAAACCGACCGTCCCGTCGCCATCGAAGTCGGCGTGAGCCCTGCCAATGGCGGTGAAGGTCACCGGATCGATATCTGAAACCGTTGCGACTACGGTGTTGGTCCCTGGCTGGCGTCCCAGCGTCAGGGTTGTGGCGGCACGGCCGGCCTCGTCTGTGGTAGCTCTGGAAACTGACAGCGTTCCGTCCCCGGTCGTGACAGTGAAGGTGACCTCCGCATTGGTCAGCGGAGCGCCGAACTGATCCCGTACTTCAATCATCATGGGCTGGATCAAGGTGTCGCCAGGCGCCCCCTGCTGGCCGTTGCCGGAGATGATCTCAAGGGCGGCGGGACGGGGCCCCGTCCACTCCGACACGTCCCGCAGCTTTATGGTATGATCACGCAAGCCGGCCGCGAGAACTGTACCATCTGGGGAATACGCCAACGAGCGAACGCCGCCATCGAATGGTCGTCTGGGCTGAACCGCCAGGAAGGTGCCGATCAGCTCTCGGGACAAAGCATCCCATAGCCTTATCTTCCCATCGCCGGATCCGGATGCCAAGAGTTCCCCTCCGGGAGAATATGCCAGCGACAGGAACGGTCCCCGGGGCCAGAGCCTGGCGACCTCTCTGCGTGACCGAACATCCCACAATCGAACCGCATTTGCCGGCGGTCCTGCTGCGGACGCGAGAATGCGGCCAATCGGGGAAAACACCACCGTCCGGACCGTGCCGGCATGTTCTATCGAGGCGATCTCATTCCGGCTTGCCACGTCCCACAACCGGACCGTCTGTTCACCTGAGCCATTGTGCCCCGACCCCGAGGCAAGCATCGATCCATCGGGGGAAAACGCGACCGTGTTGATCTGTCCCGCATGACCTTCAAGAGTTGCGATCTTTTTCCGGGACCTTGCGTCCCAAAGCGCTATCATGTTGTTCCCGGACCCGGATGCAAGCAGAGTCCCATCGGGGGAAAACGCCACCGGCGCTATCCCAACCAGGGTGGCGATCTCGTTTCTCGTGGTCATGTCCCACAGCTTGATATCATATGATGAGCCGGAGACGAGGGTCCCGTCGTTGGAAAAGGCAACCGCCATGACCGGAAATGAATGCCCTCTGAGGATCCCAAGCAGCTCACGTCGCGCCACATCCCACAACCTGACGGTTCCATCCGACGATCCGGATGCCAGGGTCGCCCCATCTGAGGAAAACGCGACCGCGTTGACAGAGTCGGTATGCCCTTTGAGGGCATCGGGAACCCGATCAGGTACGAGGTCGAACTTTAGCTCACTCATGTTTCCGTCCGTGTCAACCGCCTGGACTTCCACACGATGGAGAGAGTCAGAAAGGCTGGTTATCGCGCGTTGTGGATCTGCGAACATCGACGATCCGTCATACTCGAATTCGACTAGGACTTTCCTTTGTCCCGAGAGCGTTTGACACTCCCTTATCCCTCCGTATCCCCAACCAGGGTGTCCGGACAGCAACACCTGATGAAGTCCCTCCGCATCGCTGACTTCGAGCCTGATAGAGACGCTTTTTGAGCCGCCCGGGTATTCGGTTGGCGAAATGAGATTGATGTTCGGAAGGGAAAACTCGTCTATCGGGACCGCCGAATTGAAGTATGGATTTACGGAATAGAATTCGGCAGCACACGCGGAGATGCGATTCCAAGTGCTCCCGCCCGGATAATTGCTCGGGCCACCGTAGGACAGGATATACGCACCGTCGCGATAGTCGTGTCCGAGGCCGAAGGCGTGAGACAATTCGTGGGACAAGACGCCCCATTCCGCTGCCCGCGCAGGCAAGTTCGCGCGCCCTCGCTTTTTCGTCCACCTGTATCCTGTGGCAGATCCGGTGTGCCTGGTGATATCTCTAAAGTAGACGTAGACGTTCTCTTCAACATCGAAGACTTGCTCGATTTCTCTCTCCCACAAGGCATGCTGGACGCCTGGGGTCTTTTCGAAATAGTGGCTCTCAGGGTGTTGTCCATTGACGAGATGCACGAGAGGTTCGCCCTGCGTATCAGTTTCGTATTGGAAGGTCATGTATCCGTAACCGTGCGCTTGCATCTGCTCGCCAAAGAACGCTTGACTCTGCACGATGGCCGTCTTTATCGAATCGACCAACCCGACGCGATACGGACGATCGCTAGGCATAAAGAGGATCAATCGCACCGTGCGGGGTTCGCCAACGTCCAGATTCGCCGGCAGCTTGGCCGCAGGATGGGGATGATCACCCCGCGACTGCTCGTATTCGTAGAAGGCGCAGAAATGAACACTGTCGGGAAGAACCGGCGACGCATTGGCAACCTGCATCGCCGAAAGGAGACAACCGATGATCACAAACAGAGCGGAATGAAAAACAAGAGGTTTCATGGATATCGATCTTGATCCGTGAAAGACCGGGTGTCCCCGCCCCGCGAAAAGTTATGGAGGGTCACCACGGCTGCATGTGGCCCGATGCCTATCTGTGGCAACGCATGATCCTGCAGCGCACGTGCCAATCTGCGGTACCGTCGCTTGACGGTGACTCCAGCCGAAATGCAGTTCGAATCCCGCTCACTCTGTTTCCAGATGCCATTTCAGTTTCGCGCCGTCGAGGTTGACCCGTACGTCTTTCACATCCAGTTCATCCAGCTTGACCGGCAGATTCCCGCGCAGAAGAAAACCCTGATCTTCATACGGACCGATGAGCGAATCTTCCTTGTTGTCCAGCTTGATCTTTCGTCCTGCTAATGTCGTAAAGACAATGTCCTTGAACTTGCGGGGTTTGCCGATGTCGGCGGTGGCGTATGCCTTGCCCAGAATCTGTGTCGGGTCCAGAGCGTAACGGCTGGCGACAGCCGACGTCGTCCACCGCTGGCACGACATTTCAAGGGTTACGACTTCATCCCCGCGCTTGTTGCGGCCAACCACGCGCACCGGATTGTCGAACACCTCGACCCTGGATCCGGTAAAGGCCGCGATGCGATCGTCCAGCAGCGGGTGCGATCGAAACGCCCGCATATTCTTCTGATCGACCCCGACGTAATCCGTGTAATACCGCAATTTCTTCAAAACACGCGTCATTTCGGCGAGCCCCTCGCCGCCGTATTGCCTTTCGAGGTATAAGGCCGCCATGGCGTCGGCCTCTTCCTCCATCGACCGCGGATATCCTTCGTAGAATACGTCTGTCGCCGCCTTGACCAGGTTGTATGCCAATCCACCGAAGATCACCGCTTTTTCCACTTTGTCTTCCTTTGATTTTTTCCCGGTCAGCACGCCCACAAGAACGCCCGCGGCCGCCGAAATCATCTGCTTCTTCTTCTCGTTTCGATAGATCCTGTAGCTGTGCCGGCGTTCGACGTGCGCGATTTCGTGGGCGATCACGCCCTCGATTTCCAGATCGCTTTCCGCCGCCTCCAGGAGGCCTCGGTTGACGAACACGAATCCGGTGGGCAGGGCATAGGCATTGACCTCGTCGTCCTCCATCACCGAAAACCGGTACTTGTACCCCTGCAGGGGAACCGGCCAGTTGTCCAGCACCCGCTGGCCGATCTCCCGCGCGCGCAGTTGAACGGCGTCATCCGTCGCCAACTGTCCCATGCTTTGAATCTGCTGCGACGCATAGAGCGCCAACGTTCGCTCGGTCGCATAGTCACTTACAAGGGGCATACGCAGGAAACACAGCTTGCACGCCCGCATGCCCGCGCCTTCCGCTTCGGCGTGTGTGTGATAGGCCTGTCGTTTGTCCGCATCGGGCAGATGATTGGACGAAGCCACGTGATACACCTTACTGCTCGTGTTGCCGATCAGATTCGGGAGGGCCTCGGTCTCCTCGCCTGTGCTGAAACACAGCGCGAATCCCGCGTCAAAGGCCGCCCGATTCAGGGGCGGCGAATGCAGTGGCGCTGAAAACGTCACCAACCCCTTCCCAAGCCGCGCACTCCTGAGCTCGATTCTGAGCTCATCGTCACGCACTTTGACAGACCTGATTACCACCGGTTCGTCCCTTTCAATGCGAAACAGGACCGGATACTTCCGGGAATGCTGGAAATAGTAGACATTGCCGCCGTACTCGTAGTACGTCATGGGATTCTGATGGATGCTGCCCCGGAGAATCAGGTTTCGGCCCTTCAATGTCTTCTCCAACTCCTTTCCCAGACGCCCCGAGACCTTGTTACCAAACACGTCGCCGCTCGCGCAAAGACACAGAGCGACACACAGTAAACGGGTGAAATTGACCATTGCCGGACTCCTTTCTACGATGTTGTGGAGAATTAGCAACGTTAGATTCTCACAATGTGACTTCTACGTAAAATGGATACATGTTTGTTCGAGGATCCGCGTTAACGGCGCCACCTCCCGACACGGGAGGGGCGGTCCAGTCAAATCGGCCGGAGGGCGGACGCCGGGCGAAATACGGTTAGTCCAGGACGCGGTCCTGGCCGGCCGACGCCTCGTCGAGAAGGGCCCGGTCCTCCTGCGTGATCGACCAGCCTACGGCGCCTGCGTTCTCTTCCATGTGAGCCACCGTGTCGCCGCCGGTGATCGCGGCCGTCACCTCCGGGTGGGAGAGCACCCAGTTGATCGCCGTCTGCGCCACGGTGCGGCCGTGGGCGCCGGCGATCCTCCGCAGGATTTCCAGGGTCCGGCCCGCCGCCGCGTTGAGATCTTTCTCCAGGGCTTGGGCGCGGCCCCTTGCGTAAAGGGTGCCTTCGGGCGGCGGCTTTCCGGGGGTGTACACGCCGGAAAGGAGGCCCACCCCCAAGGGACTGTAGGTCATGACCCCGAACCTCTGGTCGCGCTGTGCCGGCCACATCTCAAGCTCGAGCTCGCGGTTGAGGAGGTTGTAGGGGTTCTGGATGCATATAAGGGGATCGAGCCCGAGGCGGTCCTGCGTCCACAACGCCTTGAGTACCTGCCAGGCCTGGAAGTTGGAAACGCCCACGTAGCGCGTCTTGCCTGCGCGCACCACGTCGTCGAGGGCGCGCAGGGTCTCCTCGAGGGGCGTCTCCTCGTCGTACACGTGCAGGATGTAGATATCAATGTGATCGGTCTGGAGGCGGGCAAGGGTGCGGTCGATCTCCCGCATGATGTGATAGCGCGACAGACCGGCGTCGTTCGGCCCCTCGCCGATGCGGCTGGCGACCTTCGAGGTAACCACAAGGTCGTCGCGGTGCCGCGTGAGAACGCGCGCGAGTAGCTGCTCCGACGTGCCGCGGGTCTCGTAGGCGTCCCCGAGGCCGTAGACGTTGGCGCAGTCGATGAAGTTGATGCCAAGCTCGATGCCCCGTTCGATGACGCGTTCCGCCTCGTCGACGTCGCCCTGCCCGCGCAGGCCCAATCCGTATGCCAGGCGCGACACCTTCAGGCCGGAATGGCCGAAATTGACGTATTCCATGCACTCCTCCCTGTATGGCGAATTTCCGCCCGGTGACGTTCGTTACGGTTTCAAACCCGGCCCGCGCCAGAAAATCCGATGGCGCCAACTCGGAGGCGCACCTTATCCTACGAGCCAAACGCATCCACAAACTTGAAGAAATCCGCGAAATCCACCGTGCCGTTGCCATCCAGGTCGAATTTGGCGTTGGTGCTGCCATATGCATCGGCAAAGAGGAAGAAATCCACGAAATCGATCCGGCCGTCGCCGTTGAAGTCGGTTGAGGCCTGACCTTGACCTTGTACCAGCGGTGTTCCGTTACGTGCGGCCGACCACGAACCGGGTCCCCTGTTGGTGACCGCACGCAACTGCAGGTCGTACCGGGCGCCGCTTGCCAACCCGGTCACCTCGTACGTCAGCGTGCCGGAACCGGTTGTCCGGACATACCTCAATACGGTCCAGTTGGCTTCGGCCTTGTCCGGGGCGTCGCTGCGAATGTAGCGAACGTCGTAGCCGGTAATGACCACTGTGCCGGTTTCGATCGGAGGTACGCGCCACGACAAAGTGAGCGAGCCGGTACCGGCTGTCACCGAGAGGATGGCCGGCGCGTCCGTGCGGAGCGTGAGGTCATAGGCATACAGCTTCTTGTCCACGTCGTCGGCCACCCACATCGTCGTGCCGTTGGACCAGATCCCGACGGGGTGGCTGTTCCCCGCGGCATTCAGCGAATTGACGTCCTGAAAGGGGTTCCGGCCATAGTGCGTCAGATTGTACGCGTAGATCTTCGCATCGGCGTAGTCCGCCACCCACATCGTCGTGCCGTCGGACCAGATACCCCGTGGGTGGTTATTCCCTGCGCCATCGAGGGCACTGACGTCCTTGCCGATATCTGCGACCTCGAGTTCCATGTCATAGGCATACAACCTGGCGTCCGTGTAATCTGCCACCCACATTGTCGTGTCGTTCGACCAGATACCCTCCGGGTTGTCGTTTCCGTTACGCTCCAGCAAGTTGATGTCCTTGTCTGCGTTCCGGGCTCCTGTCGACATGTCGTAGGCATAGACTTTCTCTCCGAACCACGGGTCGTCTGCCACCCACATCGTCGCTCCGTCGGACCAGATGCCCTCGGGGTTTCGGTTTCCGGCGGCCGCCAGCGTATCGAAGTCCTTGTTGGCTGCGCGCGCGCCGGAAGCCAGGTCATAGGCATACAGCTTCTCGTCATCTTTGTCTGCCACCCACATTGTCGTGCCGTCGGACCAGATGCCCTCAGGGTCGTTGTTTCCGGCGGCCGCCAACCCGTCGATATCCTTAACGGCGTCCCGGGCGCAGCACTCCCCTCCGAAGATTTCCTGTATCGAACGAAACTTCACCTCATCCTGGCCGCCCGCCGGCAGGTCGTTGCCCGTTTCCGGATAGATCCGCGACGCTGACAAGACCACAAGAACCGAGGCGAAGAGCCCAATACTTGGTTTTCCGCGTCTCACAAATGGCATTCTTCGGGTTTCCGGCAATACAGACCGTGACCACCTTAGCCGTTTCCGGTTCACGCTCGAGTTTACCGGTTGCTCCACTTTCGAACGGATTCGATGGGCTTCGAACCGGACAGTGTCCATCGACGTCGTCGCCAGAGTGGCCTACGCGCCAAATGCATCGACGAATCTGAAGAAATCGGCGAAGTCGACCGTGCCGTTGCCGTCCAGGTCGAATCTGGCGTTTGTGCTGCCGTACGCATCTGCAAAGAGGAAGAAATCTACGAAATCAGTCCGTCCGTCGCCGTTGAAATCGGTTGAGGCTTGCGCTCCGGTCACGCCACCGCCGAATATTTCGAGAGGCAGATCGGAGGACTTGACGAGCGCGTATCCGAAATGGCCATTGGGCAGCCCCGGTAACGTGCCGATATTGACGGTAACTGCCGCGGTTGTGCCGGAAGTGCGGGTCACGGTGAGCGGCTGGCTTTCGACGCTACCCCTGGGTATCGTGATCGTCGTGGCGGCGCCACTGATGCTGCCATTGGTGACGGAGAGCGGCAGGACGACATCAAACGGAGCGCCGGCAGGGGCCACTGCCTTGAACTGATTCGTGCCAACCTTCTCCAGGGACACGTTGAGCGGCAAGGGGTCGACGGGGTTGCCGCCGAGGCGGAGTTCTGTCAGCGAGGTCAGTCCTTCAAATAGGCCATCAGGCAGGCTGCTGAGCTGATTGCCAGGCAGGTAGAGGCGGGTAAGACCGGTCAATCCGGAAAAATCACCCGATTTCAACGCTGAGATGTTCTGGTAGCCGAGGCGAAGCCGGGTAATCGCGGCGAGATGGGCCTCGGTCACAATGCTGGAGTCGCTGATGTCCGGCACAGCGGCAACAATTCCATCGCGCACCTGTGCCGTTCGTTCGGCGAGCGGCACGGCGGGCAGACTGCTTACCATGGCTTCAGCGGACGTCTCCCCCTCGCCCACGGTGTTCACCGCGCGAACCTCGAATATGTATCGTGAAGGGTTGCTCAGACCGGTAACGGTGTAGCTTGCCTCGTTTACTCCACCGGCGCCACTGTTGGGAACAGGCATCCATGAACCGAACGATCCGGTTCCCACCTTTTCCCGGTACTCGTGGCGCGTGATAGCGATGCCGCCATCGCACGGCGTGGTCCAATGCAGCGTCACCTGGTTCCCCTCGACGATGGCGGTTGCGATGGGGGAATCCGGGACAGCCGGGTGCAGGGTAATTGAAAGAGACCATCGCTGCCCAATCGGTGCCCAAACTGCCCATCGTCCTTGCCAATGATAGGCGTGCGAACCGTAAGCTGAACCATCTAACGCATCAGCTAACCGTAAACTTCCAAGAGTCAGGAGCTTCTTGTCGCATGGTGAAAACCCAGGACTTATGGTCAGCACATATCGATGCGCTGGATTGTTGCCAATTTTGGCAAATCCGAAACCGTTGATTGTATAACCAATGCCTCTATAAGTAAACGTTGGGTTTGAAACTGCACCGGCATTATCACGACGACTGTAACCAAAACCAGTGGCATTGCCATTTCCGAATGCATTCCCCCATGACCCAACTGTGATAGTTCCGGACCAAACTTCAGTTACGACAGCCCCGGCAGTGACCGCGAGCGGCAGGTCGGCGGACTTGACGAGAGCATATCCGGAATGATTCGCGGGCAACGCCGGCAGTGTACCTATATCCACGGTAGCGGCGAACGTAGTGCCGGGTGTACGCCTTACGGAGAGCGTATCGCTTTCGAGGCTGCCAGCGGGAACAGTGATTGTCGTCGCGCCGCCGGTTATGGTGCCGTTTGCAACGATCAGCGACAGGACGATTTCGAACGGCGCGCCAGTGGGCGCCACGGCCTTGAACTGTCCTTCTCCGGTTTTTTCCAGAGACACGTTGAGCGGCAAGGGATCGACCGAATTGCTTCCCAGGGAAAGCCTGGTCAGCCCGGTCAGTCCTGCGAAGATGCTATCGGGCAGCGCCGTCAGCCGGTTGCCGATCATGCGCAGGTCCGTTAGTGCGGTCAGTCCGTCAAGGAGGCCCGACGGCAACGTTGGCAATTGATTAAGGCCGAAACGCAGCGTTTCCAGAGACGTAAGCCCGGAGAAAATGTCCCCCGGCAGACTCGTGAGTTGGTTGCCATACAGCAAGAGTTCCTCCAGACTAGTGAGCCCATCGAAGTCCCCGGATTTCAAAGATGCGATGCCTGTACCGTTTAGATAAAGTGCGGTTATGCCATCAAGGTGTGTCGCCGTGATTTGCGCAAAGCTCGAAACATTGGGATCGTTCAAACGGACAACGCCGAGAATCGCATCTCGCACCTGCGACGTGCGCTGGCCGACCGGAGCAATGGACGCCGTCCACTCTGACACGTCCCAGAATTTGATCTGCCTGCTATTCGGCCTCGCATCGTTGCCGATGAGCATTCTTCCGTCCGGAGAAAACGTCATGCGCCGCACGCCGCCCGGCCCACCTGAGATCGACGCCAGGAGTTCACTCTTCGATATGTCCCACAATTCAATCAGACCGAAAGCCGTCACTGCGAGAGTGGCGCCATCCGGCGAAATCACCGGATAGGCACGATTGTAGTCTCGCATATCGTTCACGGCGCCGGTCTGTGCTCCTGTTGCCAGATCCCAGAGCTTCACTGCCCATGAAATGGGTGATGCGACGAGTGTCCCGTTCTTTGAAACCGCTACGGCTCCTTTTGCTCCAGTCTCAATGGTCGAAATCTGGGTTCTTGTGGACACGTTCCAAAGCCTGACAGTACCGGTTACGGATGCGGAAGCAAGCTTCCCTTCGCGCACAAAGGCGATCTTGCCTACTCTTTCCGTGTGTCCTTCAAGGGTAGCGCCATTTGTCCAGGTCGCGACGTTCCACAACTTTACCGTACGGTCGAATGATCCCGAAGCGAGCATCGAACCATCCGAGGAGAAATCCAGAGACGCCACCTGATCAGCGTGTCCTGCCAGCGTCGCGACCTCTGTTTCACTGGTCACGTTCCACACTTTGATCGTGCCTTCCTTCGATCCCGCGGCGAGCAGTGTACCGTCGGGTGAGAAGGCTACCGCCGGGATCGTGTTGGCCGAATGGTGAAAGGTGGCTATCGTCTCCCTTTTCGCAGCGTCAAGCAACTCCACTCGCCCTGATTCGCCTATTGCCAGAAATGCGCCATCTGGGGAAAACGCGAAGTCGCCGATATCGTAGAAATTCGGCCTTTCGAGTGTGGCGATGTGTTGTGGCGAGTGTCCCGCCTCGAGCGTAAATGCCTTAAGACTCACCGTGCTGGTTCGATTCCCGGCTGTATCGACTGCTATGACATAGATCGGATGCAGGACCGTATTGGAGAGCGTCGTATGCGCCTCCGGTGCGGTGCCCACGTTGTCCGATGGAAGCCTGCCGTCGAAATTGAACTCAACGACAGTATCGGTTTCACCCGACAATCCGTCACATGCTTTCACTTCAGGCGTGCCACCCAGAAAGGGATTCTTGGGGCGAACGAACAGGATGACCTGGTGAAGTCCATCATCATCCCGGACTCTCAGCCGGACGGGTGTACTTACTGACCCGAACGGATATTCAGATGAAACGAGTTCAACGGCGGGCGGCGATACGTTTTCGAGCGGGACGTCGGCGATGAAGTACGGATGAACGGACAGAAATTCGGCGGCGCACGCAGACAGTCTGGCGGACGATCGGTCCGCGCGCCCATACGACATTACGTACTCGTTGTCGCGGAAGTCGTGGTGCATGCCGAACGAATGGCCCAGTTCATGGGCGGCGGCAAACCAGTTCCAGTCGCCGTAAATTATCGCCCATCCGCTGTCCTTCGCGCCTGTTCCACGCCCGTGGGCTGAACTCGCGCTGACGTCCATGACAATCAGTGCGATGTTCTTCGAGTTGTCGAATGCACGTCCAATCTCTCCTTCTGTATATCCCCGGCGGCTGTAGTGGCTGTCAGCGTGGTCGCCGTCCACGCTGTGGACAATCGGAACGCCCTGATCATCGGTTTCAATCCGGAATGTTGTGTTCCCGTGTCCATGGGCTTCCATCTGCCCGGCAAAGAAAGTCTGAAGATCGAGGATCCCCGCTTTCATCGAATCCACGACTTCGGTGCGATACGGCCGGTCGTTAGGCAGGAAGTAGAAGAGCCGCACGGTGCGTGGCTCGCCGACGTTCAGGTTGGACGCCCACTTACCCGCCGGTTGGGGCGCATCGTTCTTCCTCTGTTCGGGATCGACAGGCAGGCAGAAATGTACGCTGTCGGCAGGCACCGAAGATGCATAGCCCTCTGACGGCGGCGGGAGAAGGACAGCCAGAACTGGCAGAATTGCGATATACAAGATTGTCTTCACGTCAGGAGCCTCCGCTGGTGACGTCCGCTCCCGGTTGAATCCACGCGCCGAAGGCGCATTTCTCAATGCGGTCATTCATGTCTTCCCAGGACGTCGACGATGCGCCCCTTCTCATCGACCACATAGATCGGGCCCTCCGCAATGCAATCCCCCCAGTGCATCAGATGCTCCGCGACGGGCTTAGCGCTTACGGGGGCGGGCAGCCTGTATTCGTCGGCCTGGCCGACGTCGACCTGGTAGCCGTGGTCGGCCAGCGACTGAATCGTGATCCTGCTCAAGGCAACGGACCCTGCGAGGTCCGTCCTGAAGCTTGCTGTCATCAGTTCTTCGCCGAACACCGACCCTCTCCAATGACTGCTATCGCTCTCTGCAGGTACCTTTGGGCCGCTGTAGTTCAGGCCTCCCGCGTCGTCGAACGCTCGAATCGCCCGTGGGCCGGTGAAATACACATCGCGCTCTCCGCGAACAAGGTCCAGTGTTTCCCATAACGTCCCAAACCCGAGCACGTGCCCCATCTCATGCATTATTACGCCCAACAGAAGGGTCTCAGACATCCACTCCAGATCGTCCTTATCGATTGCTATCGCACCGATCTTCGTAACCAGGGTACCCTGATTACGATTTCTTCTTACAATGCGCGTTCCGCCTCTTCCAAGCGTGCCCCTGGCGCCGTCGATATCCCCTATGCCAACGAAAATCCGCAGATCATCCACAGTATCGTCGACGAATATCCGTGCTTCCAGAAGATCGTCCCATCGGTCGATCGGTCTGTCCGAGAAATCGCTGTCCGGAATGTCTCCGGTAATAATGGACATCCATCGTGCGGCAGCCTTGTGGAACAGTGCCTTCTGGGACGTGTTGTATCCGCCGCGGGAGGCGCTTTCAACGAAAACGACCTCGATTCGGAAAGGAGACGGTGCGACGGTAACAGACACGCCACGAGAGCAGTTGTTTCCGGTGTCGGATTCACCCGTGACCGCATCCACACAGGCGCCGTAGTAGTATACGCCGGCGGACGATGGCGCCGTCAAACCAATCGACTCGTCAACGGTTCCTGATGCCGCAAGCTCCCGCAACACAACCGTGCCAACTTCCGTATCGTTCGTTGAAATCGTCGCATTCGGCGAGCGGTAATAGCGTAGCGTTGTCGAGGGAGCCCGACCACTTCCAAGATTGCGCACGGTCACATTGAGGGTGAAGGATTGCCCTGGCGTGGGGGCGTTGCCGCTCACCATGGGCGCATCGAGTACAAGATCCGGGCTTTCGACCCCGAAAGTCGGGACCTCATTACCGAAATTCCGCGCAAAGATCAGAAAATCGGAGAAGCCGATCTCGCCGTTACCGTCGAGATCGAATCGAGCGTCAAACCCCGCGTCGCCCTGTTGTTCACCGAATCTCGACGCGAATTGAACAAAGTCGGAAAAACCGACTGTCCCGTCGCCGTCGAAGTCCGGAGAAGAAATCGCATTGAACGCGATCGCGTCTGTTGTCGTAAGCACCTCTCTAGACGTGGTGCTCTCGGCAAGTGTGACCATGTCGATGCCGATTGAAAACTCACGGCCCGTCACGTCAGAAATCGTCTCAAACTCGGCGCGCGCCAGAAATCCGGATGGCGCCAGCGTGACGGGCGTACTGGCCGCGAAATTGGCGCCCACGGACCCTTCGGGAAGTGTGAGGGGAAACGCACTGTTCTCGGCCTCGACGAAGCTAAGAAGCGTAGCATCGAAATCGAATTTGAGGACCATTCCGATTAACGGTGTTCTCACATCCGCAGCGAAAACCTCCATCGCGATGGTTGTTCCCCTTCCGGTTACAGTACCTGACGTGACGCCATCGTCGATCCGGTTGCCCGCCCCGCCGTCCGATATGAGGTCAAGTGACAGAGCGTCGCTGCCAACGGCCCCTGAAGGCGTGGCATTGAACGTGATCACATTCGTCGTCGAAAGTACATCGCTGGACGTGGTGCTCTCGGCAAGCGTGACCATGTCGATGCCGACGGAAAACTCCCGGCCAGCGACGTCCGCAACCGTTTCAAACTCAGCCCGCGCCAGAAATCCGGACGGCGCCAGCGTTATCGGCGTACCGGACGCGAAGTTGGCGCCGATCGATCCTTCTGGAAGCGTTAACGGAAATGCGCTGTTCTCGGCCTTGACGAAGGACAGCACAGAAGCGTCAAAGTCAAACCTGAGGATCATGCCGATCAGGGGCGTACTCACGCCTGTGGCGAAGACCTCGACGGCGATGGTCTGTCCGTGACCGGAAACCGTACCGGTGATGACGCCGTCGTCCGCCCGGTTGCCCGCCCCACCATCGGCAATCAGATCAAGTGAGAGTACCGCATTCGCATTGGGTCCGGCAATGGCCTGACCGGCAAACGCCAGCGACACAATCGCCGCGAAAGCCAATGGAACCCGTTTTGGAGGCATGAATTATGCTCCTGTAAGGCATTACGAGCCGAATGCATCCACAAACTTGAAGAAGTCTGCGAAATCCACGACCCCGTTTCCATCCAGGTCAAAACGTGGGTCCGTACTGCCGTACGCGTCGGCAAAAAGGAAGAAATCGACGAAATCCGTCCTGCCATCGCCGTTGAAGTCCGTGGACACGCCCGGTGGGGCTGCGTTCGGTTGCGGCATATTGTAGGCGTAGATTGTTTCATCAGCGTCGTCCGCGACCCACATGGTCCTCCCATCCGACCAGATGCCGGTCGGCTCGTCGTTTCCGGCGGCATCCAGCGTATTGAAGTCCTTCGCCCGGACACGCTCCCTGGTCGTCATGTCATAGGCATACACCTTTTCGTCAGATTGGTCCGCCACCCACATCGTTTTTCCGTCCGACCAGATGCCCTCCGGATCGTCGTTTCCCGCGGCGTTCAACGTGTTGAAGTCTTTGCTCGGATCCCGGGCTGTCGTGGCCAGGACGTACGCATAGATCTTATCGTTGTCTTCCGCAAACCACAACCCCTGCGCGTCGTCTGCCACCCACATCGTCGTTCCGTCCGACCAGATACCTTTCGGCTCGTCGTTTCCGGCGGCATCCAGCGTATTGAAGTCCCTGGCCGCGACACGCTCCCTGGTCGTCATGTCATAGGCATACAGCTTCTCCTCAGATTGGTCCGCCACCCACATCGTCGTTCCATCGGACCAGATGCCCTCCGGATCGTCGTTTCCCGCGGCGTTCAACGTGTTGAAGTCTTTGCTCGGGTCCCGCGCCATCGTGGCCAGGACGTACGCGTAAATCCTGTCGTTGTTCTCCAAACCATCCACCCACCCCTCCGCGTCGTCCGCCACCCACATCGTCGTTCCGTCCGACCAGATACCGGTCGGCTCGTCGTTTCCGGCGGCGTCCAGCGTATCGAAGTCTTTGCCCGGGTTCCTGTCGCAACACGCCGCCAGGGCCATCTTCCGTAACTCGCCCATGTCGCCGTCGTCGCCACCGCTACCCGCACGGGAATACACGAACGGCGCGAGCATCACAACAGCGAGAATCCACACGACACATCTTCGCCTGGAAACGAAGTTCTTCATCGCAGCATTCCTCCAGTCACGATCCATTCCCTCTATCACATCCAACTGCGTTCACGACCCGAACGCGTCGACAAACCTGAAGAAATCCGCGAAATCCACCCTGCCATTGCCATCGAGATCAAACCGCGCGTCCGTGCTGCCGAACGCATCGGCAAAGAGGAAGAAGTCAATAAAGTCGGTCCGCCCATCGCCATTGAAATCCGTCGTCGCCGGCGCTTGCACCATGGTCGTTACGGCATGCACCCGCGACCATGGGCCTTCGTCGGGGCCGCTGACCGCCCGCACCTGTACGTCGTACCTCTGGCCGCCGGCAAGGCCGCTAACGCTGTAGCTCAGCGCCCCTGAACCGGTCGTCCAGACGTCTTCGACAATGGTCCAGTTCGCGTCGGCCTTATCGGGGGCGTCGCTGTGGATGTAGCGCAGATCGTAGGCGGTGACGGCAGGGGCGCCCGTACTGGATGGCGCGGCCCAGGTTATGGTGAACGAGCCGCGGCCGGCCGTCAGCGAATGTATGGCGGGCGCCGTCGTGGCGGTATCTCGGGGCGGCATATCGTAGGCGTATATCTTGTGGTCGAAGTCGTCCGCCACCCACATCGTCGTACCGTCCGACCAGATGCCCGTCGGGCTGTCGTTTCCCGCGTCGTCCAGGGTATCGATGTCTTTGCCGGGAACCCGAACCCCAGATGTCAGGCTGTAGGCGTAGATTCGGGCGTCAAAGCCGTCCGCCACCCACATCGTGATACCGTCCGACCAGATGCCCGTTGGATCGTCGTTTCCAGCCTCATCCAATGTATTAATGTCCTTTCCGGATTCCCGGGCTCCGGTCGCCATCGCGTAAGCATAGATTTTCTCGTCAGACATGTCCGCCACCCACATCGTCGTCCCATCCGACCAGATCCCCTCCGGATTGTCGTTCGCGGAAGCTTCCAGTGTATTGATGTCCTTGTCCGGATCCCTGGCTTTGGTGGCCAGGGTATATGCAAAGATCTTCTCTCCGAACCACGGATCGTCCGCCACCCACATCGTCGTACCGTCGGACCAGATGCCCTCCGGCTCACCGTTTCCGGCTGCGTCCAGCGTATCGAAGTCTTTGGTGGGATCCCGATCACCGGAAGCCAAGACGTACGCGTAAATCTTCTCGTCGCCCCCGAACTGGTCGTCCGCCACCCACATCGTCGTACCGTCGGACCAGATGCCCTCCGGTTCGTCGTTTCCGGCTGCGTCCAGCGTATTGATGTCTTTGGCGGAGTCCCGGTCACAACACGCGGCCAGGGTCACATTCTGCGACTCGCCCACGTCGCCGTCCTCGCCGCCGCTTCCCGTACGCGAATACCCGACGATTGCCGGCATCAACACGAGAATCCATACGATATGCCGTCGTAAGCAGACAATGTTCATTGCTGAGTACCATTAAGCATGATCTATTTCCCGACCCTTTTCACCAGCGCTCACGAACCGAATGCGTCGACGAACTTGAAGAAATCCGCGAAATCCACCGTGCCGTTGCCATCCAGATCAAACTTGGCGTTTGTGCTGCCGTACGCGTCGGCGAAGAGGAAGAAATCGACGAAATCAACCCTTCCGTCGCCGTTGAAGTCGGTAGTGGCCGTCGTGGTACCGGTTTCGCCGCTGGTGAACATCTCCAGCGGCAGGTCGGTGGATTTGACGAGGGTGTAGCCTTTATGATTTGGGTAGCCATTGTGATCCAGGTCGGTGGGCAGTCCCGGTAACGTACCTAAATCCACCGTGACGGCATCCGACGTGCCGGGTGTGCGAATCAGGGTTAGGGGTCCGCTTTCAGTGCTGCCGGTAGGTACCACAATCGTGGTTGCGCCACCCCTGATGCTGCCGTTAGTGATGATTATCGGAAGCACAATATCAAAAGGTGCGCCTGTGGGCGCCGTGGCCTTAAGTTGCCCATCCCTGTCTTTTTCAAGCGATACGATAATAGGCAACGGATCAACCGAGTTTTCACCAAGCCAGAGTTCCGCCAAACCGGTCAGTCCGTCAAAGACACCATCGGGGAGTGCGGTCAATTCGTTGCGATGCAGATAGAGCTCTGTCAAACCGGTGACTTCGTTGAAGAGCCCGCTTGGCAGCGAAGTCAGATCGTTATCTGCCAGGTAGAGCACGGACAGATTCGTCAGTTTGTCAAATATACCTGCTGGCAGCGAAGCCAAACCGTTTCCTTGGAGACGCAGGTCTGTCAACGCGGTGATTTTGTCAAATACACCTGTCGGCAACGAAGTCAAATTGTTGTCTGCCAGAGAGAGCTTTGTCAGTGTTGTCAGTTCGTCAAATAAACCCGCTGGTAGTGTCGTCATGCGATTGACAGACAGTCCGAGGTATGTAAGTGCGGCGAGTTCGCTAAAAATACCATCAGGCAATGTGGTCAATTGGTTGGATACGAGATCAAGAGACCGTAGTGACGTCAGTCCGGCGAAATCACCGGTTTTCAGTAAGGATATTGACTTCCGTTGCAGATCAAGGCTCGTAATCGCGGCGAGATGCGCCGTCGTCACATCGCCACAAGTGCTTACCGCCGGTACCTTGGCCACGATCTCGTCACGCACCTGCTGGGTGCGGTCGCAAATCAACGTGATGAATCTGATCTCAGAAAGTACTCGCAGTGATGCCAGGTTCAGCAACGGGTACTGGCTGGACGTGCCGAAGTCCCAGGGGTCGTCTCCGCCGGTGGTCGGATCATTATCTCCGTCTGCGTTGTCCAGGTCCAGATCCCAATTGGCGTAGATACCCGTATAGTCTGTAGGCGATTGCAATTCGGCGGTCGTCTTGCCAACGCCTCCGGCGCTTGTAGACCGGCCGGAGGTCTTGGTGTCCCAGTAGCTGGAGCTGATAGCGCCCGAGTTTTGCCCGACCAGCCCGCCCGCGCTGCTGGATAAGCCACTAGCCCTTACCGAACCGGCGGCGTAGCTGGCGATGATGATGCTGGTACCCGTCCAGTTGTCCCCGACCAAACCGCCGGCGCTGCTGGATGAGCCACTGGACCTTACCGAGCCGGCGGCGTAGCTGGCGACAATGGCGCCCCTCCAGTTAAGCCCGACCAGCCCGCCCGCGCCGCCGGATGGGCCACTGGACTCTAAGGAGACGATGGCATAGCTGGCGATGATGGCGCCACTCCAGTTAAGCCCGACCAGCCCGCCAGTGTCGCGGCCACCAGTCACCGAGCCGGTGGCGTAACTGGAACTGATGGCGCCCGAGTTTTGCCCGACCAGCCCGCCGCTGTTGCGGCCACCAGTCACTGTGATCTCGTTCAGGCCTACGTTGCGTATCTTGGCGCCGTCGCTGATTTGGCTGAACAGACCCACATTGCGTTCCGCAGCGCGGTCAATGTACAGGTGAGCTATGACATGGAGATTACCTTCGAGCGTGGCGGAAAAACCTCCGATAGGCGCCCAGCCCGCGCCGCCGTTCCAGTAGCCGCCGTCGGCCGCCGTAACGCGTCCGTCGCCGTTCTCGTCAAAGCTAAGGCCGGCAACGAGTTCGTAGCCGATGCAGGTGGCGGCGCAACCCATTCCCGCCGCGGCATCGGGGAAGGCGCTCGCATAGGAGGACTCGTTTGCGGCGTTGTCCACGGCGCCGTCGCCGTCCAGGTCCCAGCGAATGGCGTTCAACTGAGCCAGATTGTCGATCTCGATCAGGCCGTCACCGTCGGTGTCGTAGGAAACTGCCGTCGATCCAGTCGTTTCGCCAGTTGTCGGGGAAGCGTCCGGTCGCTGCCGCCCGAACTCCTGCCACGTGGCCGCGCCGTCGCCGTCGAAGTCCGCACGCAGTGCAGGATACTGCTGCGCAGTCCCGAAGTCCCAGGGATCGTCGCTGCCGGTGGTCGCATCGTCGTCCCCGTCAGCGTTGTCCAGATCCACGTTCCAGCTGGCGAAGATGCCCGTGTATCCGGTGGGCGATTGCAGTTCCACTGTCGTCTTGCCTTCCCCACCAGCGCTCGACGCCTGCCCGGAAGTCTCGGTATTCCAGTAGCAACCGCTGATGCTACCTTCTGAGCCGTTGTACCCTACCAGGCCTCCGACGCTCTGTCTCGTCGCGCCGGAGCCCATCACCGCACCGGTTGCGTAACTGGCGACGATGCTACCCGCTGAGCTGTTGTACCCCACCAGACCTCCCACACCGCCCCAGTCGCTCGACCCCGTCACGGCGCCGGTTGCGTAACTGGCGACAATGCCGCCTTCTGAGCCGTTGTACCCTACCAGACCTCCGACGCTCTGTCTCGTCGCGTCGGAACCCGTCACTGCACCGGTCGCGTAACTGGCGACAATGCTACCTGCTGAGTTGTACCCCACCAGACCTCCCACACCGCCCCAGTCGCTCGACCCCGTCACCACGCCCGTTGCGTAACTGGCGACGATGCTACTTTCTGAGCTGTTGTACCCTACCAGACCTCCGACATTCTGTCTCGTCGCGCCGGAGCCCGTCACCTTACCGGTTGCGTAACTGGCGACCCACCAGATGACATTCTGTCTCGCCCGGAGCCCGTCACCTTGGTTGCGTAACTGGCGACAATGCCCACCAGGCCTCCGACAGAGTTCCAGTCGCCCGAGCCGGTCACGGCCACGTCTCGAACCGCAACATTCCGCACCTGCCCACCGGCGCTCACCCCGCCGAACAAACCGATACCGCCAGTGGAACGGCTGATGTACAGGCGGGCAATCGTATGTCCGTTGCCCTCAAACGTGGCTGCGAAGTTTTCAATGGGAAGCCATCCCGCACCGCCGTTCCAGTAACCGCCGTCGGCCGCCGTAACGCGTCCGTCGCCGTTCTCGTCAAAGGTCAGGCTGGCAACGAGTTCGTAGCCGATGCAGGTGGCGGCGCAACCCATGCTCGCCGCGGCATCCGGGAAGGCCGTGGAATAGGCAACTCTATTCGTTCCACTGTCCACCGCACCGTCGCCGTCCAGGTCCCAACGTATGGCGTTCAACTGCGCCAGGGTGCTGATCTCGATCAGGCCGTCGCCGTCGCTGTCGTAGGAAACCGCGGCCTCAACTGCATCGGGCGCTACAGACAGAAGGACGGCGCAGAAGACCAGCCAACATGGAACAGGCACGCGGAGTTGAGATTCACCGTTGGCGACTCCATAAATACTCCTCGTCCCAGGTACAAATCGAAATAAGGTCGGGATTATTCTCCATCTGCAAAACACTTGATTTCCCAATCGTTGCTGGCGACTACGATCCAAACGCATCGACGAACTTGAAGAAGTCCGCGAAATCCACGGTCCCGTTGCCATCCAGGTCGAATTTGGCGTTCGTGCTACCGTATGCGTCGGCAAAGAGGAAGAAATCGACGAAATCGGTCCGGCCGTCGCCATTGAAATCGGTCGACGTTTGTGTCTGCCCCTGACCGCAATAGGGCAGACCGACCTGGTCCAGGTCGTTGGTCGCCACGTCACGCAAGCCCGCCGGGATGCAGCCTTTCAACGGGTTGCCTGAGAGATACAGGTGCGTCAGGTTGGTGAGGCTATCGAGTTCCGCGGGTATAGAGCCTGTCAACCGGTTGTTGGCGAGACTCAGCGTCGTCAAGCTTGTCAGGTTGCCGAGCTCCGCCGGTATGGAGCCGGTCAACTGATTGCTGTGCAGATTCAGTTTGGTCAGCCTGGACAGGTTGCCCAATTCGGAGGGAATCGGACCGCTCAAACGATTACGGTAGATTTCCAGATGAACCAGGTTTGATAGATTGCCCACTTCGGGCGGAAGCGCTCCGCTTAACTGGTTGGAATAGAGATACAGCGACACGAGGAAGCTGAGGTTGCCAATTCCCGCGGGGATGGGACCGCTCAACCGGTTCAATTCAAGACTGAGGTTATTCACACGGCCCGTTCCTGTGGTACTGACACCTTTCCATTCGTCAAGGGGCTTGTCGCTCAGCCAGTTCGTCCTGCTTCGCCAGTTCGCGCCGCTCGTGGCATTGTACAGCGCAACCAGGGCGACGCTGTCCGGGTTGGCCGGCGTGGAAGCCGGCGGAGATGCCCCCGTCCACTCCGACGCGTCCCACAGTTCGATCCCGTTCAGCCCGACCGAAGCAAGCAGGGATCCGTCGGGAGAAAACACCCCATTGATCCCGAAGCCACTTCCATCCTCCAGGTGGTCCGGATGCCCGAGCCTGGCGACATTCTCCGTCGTCGCCACGTCCCACAGCAGGACCTCCCCCAGTCCCGCGCCGGTGGCGAGCATCGATCCGTCGGAGGAAAACGACGGCCTTCCGTGCCCTTGAAGGGTTGCGATCGTATCCCGTGCCGTTACGTCCCACAGCACCATGGGTCCGTCAGTACTCGAAGCGAGCGTGGTCCCGTCGGGCGAAAACGCCACGTCCAGTACGCGGCCGGTGTTGCCCTGAAGCGTTGCGATATTGGTACGTGTCGCCGTATTCCACAGCTTGACCGTCCCGTCCCTTGAACCGGAAGCGAGCGTGCCATCGGGCGAATATGCTATAGCGAAAACGTGGCTTGTGTGCCCCGTGAGGGTGGTGATCAGCGTCCGGCTGGAAACGTCCCAGAGCTTGATCGTCCTGTCGCCCGAGCCTGAAGCAAGGGTGTCGCCGCTGGGCGAGAACGCAAGCGAATGGACCCCCGTGGGGCCCCCCGTATGCCCCGGCAGCGTGGCGATGAGGGTCTGGTCCGCAACGTTCCACAGCTTGATATTGGCCTCGTCGGTCCGGGTGGACCCGGAAGCGAGCGTGGCGCCGTCGGGCGAAAACGCCGCTGTAGAACTGCCCCCTCTCAATGACGCGGTATGGACTCGCGACGTCATATTCCATAGTTGGATCCCCGCCGACGAATTCACGGCGAGGACCGATCCATCGGTCGAAAACTTCGCGCCATAGATCTCCGGTGAATATTTCCCCGTGAATCTGAATAACGTGGCGAGGTGGTGTTCCGACGCTTCCGCAAAGACGAAATGCGTATCGTGCAGTGGCCCGGTATTCGCATTTCCCTCTGTATCGACCGCGAGGACCGACACGTACTGCGCGGGCGAGGCGGAGAGACTCGAAACGCCTTCAGAGGGAACGATGCCGTCGTAGTCGAACGTGGCGACAGCCTGATTCTGACCGGTGAAAACCCGGCAGGATTTCACTTCCTGCGATCCCGCGGCCGCGTGGGGTGATTTCGTCTTGAGGAAGAACACAACCTGGTGAAGTCCTCTGCTGCCGGTAGCCGTAACCCTGAACTGAACGGAGAAGCTCGTTGCTCCGGCGGGATATCTCAGCGGTGAGATCAGCTCTACGCCCGGCGAGTTGAACGCCCCCAGGTCGTATCCACCCTGATATCCCTTGATCGGGATTGCCGGATTGAAATAGGGATGTACAGACAGCAGGCCGGCGCTGCACGCCGCCAGCCGGTTCCATCCCGGGCCATACGACATGATGTTCGCGCCGTCGTTGAATTCGTGCTGCAAGCCGAAGGCATGGCCGAGTTCGTGGGCCGCCGTTTCAACGATGAAGCTGGCGGGCAGCAGCGCGTAACCGCGGTTATCCGCCCACCGGGCGCCAAAGCCCGCCACGTTGCCCCAACCCAGGTTGTTGTACGTGCTGTGGTCAACGACGATGAAGAAGATGTTCTGACTCGTGTCGAACGTCGATCCCAGGTCCCTGAATACGTTTCCAATGCCGACCATGCGATACGAGGAGAGATAGCTGGCATCGGAGTTCGGCGCGTCGAAACGGTGTACGATCGGATCGCCCTGCGCGTCGGTCTCGTACCCAAAGGTCATGGCGCCTTTGCCGTTCGACTGCATCTGGTTGAGGAAGAAGGTCCGGATCCGGGAAATCCTTGCCTTCATCGAATCGACCACGTCCGGGTTGAACGTCCTGTCGTTCGGCAGGAAATAAACGAGGCGCAACTGGCGTGTCTGGCCGGAGTCCGACACCGCCACCCGCTTGAAGGCCGGACCGAACGCCAACTCATGGCCAAGCAGCTCATGATCCGGCGCCCGGCAGGAATGCGTCCAATCGAATTCGGGAGAAGAGGCGTATGTGAACGACGACAACAACAGGATAGCCAGGCAGGCGGGAAAGACGGCAGCAACGATGGGGATTTTGCCGGACATTCGTACCTCCCGGATAAGTCCAGTTTTCGCTCGCGTCGGTGGTGTTCCCGGGATTGGTAGGCGGGAACCAGGTGAGCAATCATCCGGTATCCCGGGGCGCGGCACGCGGGGCAACTGTCGCAAAATGCGACAGATTCGGCAGTACTTTTGCGAACATCAGCTCAAGCCTGTGGGGACGCAAATGGAACTATGCTGTGGAGAAAAATGCGCGAAGGTCGTTTACTGGATCGGGTTTGCGGTGAGAAACATGGAATTCGCCAGGGACGTGAAGAAATTCTGGTATATAACGGGTTCCCTGACCGGACCGCGGTAGTACGCATTCATACGCACCAGCACCTGCGTTGTGCGCCTGCTACGTACGGTTACCGTTAATCGAATTGGATATTTGTCGATTCTTCTGGCTGTGATCGTCCCGAGCGCCTCGTCCGCCTTTTTAATGACAAAACCGAAATCCTGAAGTGTGGCGATGATGGCTCTCAACGTCCTGTTCTCATCCGTGGTATCGAACGCACGGGTCTGCATGCTTCGGATTTTCAGTGGACTTTCAGCCAACTCCAACTTCAATGGTTTTTTTTCTTTCGACATGCAGACGCCGCCTGAGAGCCCGAAGAACGTGAGAATCAGCGTTGCGATGATGCTGGGATTCTTCATAATTCTGTACCCACAGTATTTACGGCAATATCGTTATGGATGACGTTCAGGGCCGTTCAATCGACCTCGTGAGCGGTCAGAAACATCGATTTTTCCAGGAACCTGAAAAACTTCCGGTAAATTGAAGGATCTTCGACTCCCTTGCGATTGTATTCCAGATTGGCGCGCACCTCGACCTGGGTTTCGCCCCTTGGACGCACGGTTACCGTCATTTGCGCCCAATCGTTCCTTCTTGTCGCGCTGATAACGCCGAGCACCTTATTGGCTTCGTCTATGAGAAAGTCGAAATCCTGAAGTGTGGATATAACGCTCCTGAGCGCCTTTTTTTCGTCCGTGGTGTCAAATGCGCGGGTCTGCATGCTCCGCAGGTTGATTTGACTGGTGTCCATCTTCATCAATTGCCTTTTGGGAGTTGCGCATCCGGACAAACCGACTGAAATCGCGGTGACAATTGCGGTGAACGCTATCCTGGAAAATCCCATATTGCTGTTTCCCTGGTGAATCACCGCTTGTATGGAAGCGACGAGGTTAGGGCAGAAATAGCATCCACTCAGTCAACTTCGTGAGCGGACAGGTAGATTGATTTTTCCAAAACGTTGAAGAAATTCTGATATACGAGCGGGTTTCTTACCGCTTTATCGTCGAACTGCGCGTTCGCTCGCACCAACAACTGGGTTTCGCCCCTCGGGCGGACCGTTACGGTGATCAGGAGCGGAAGTTTCTTCTTGGAAAACAGCTTGTACTTTATGTCCGTTGTTCGGGCGCTGACCGTTCCGATCACTTCATTCGCCTCATTCACGATATAGCCCAGGTCCTGAAGTGTGGAAATCACAGTTCTGAGCATGCCTTCTTTATCGGTCGTGTCGAATGCACGGGTCTGCATGCTTCGCATCTCGACCTGGCTTTCGTCCATCTTCAACAGATGCTCTTTCGATGACGCGCACGCGGAATAAACGAACAATGCGCCAATCGCGACCGCCAATTTCCCGGTTGCTGTCATATTTCCTGCCCTTCCAACAGAATTGACTTTGAGAGTAGATCGAAGAACCTCTGGTACATCTCCGGTTCATCCAGGCTTTGAAGCCGCGCCACTTCGTCATCTGTATTCCAGACAATCCGCTGAAACGTCACTCTTACGTAGTGTATGCTGTCGTTATCCTCCGACGACCGACGAATTACGATGGACGCCCACAGCTTCTGATAGTCGTCGACGGCGGGTACGTGAAAGATCTGGTCAAAGACATCTCCGTCTTTCGCAGCAGCCGCAGCCATCACAGCAAGCAGGAACGTCGTCGCGCCAACCAGCACCTGCTCCGCGCGCTGTGCCGCGTCAGGATCCGCATCTCTGTCTTTTGAGCCAACGATGAGTCCGAGACTGGTCTCGCTCTCATCGATGATGAAACCCAGGTCCTGAATCACGCCGGTCGACGCGGACAAGAGATCGGCTTCCGAAATCCCTTCGTATTTTCTTGTCTGTAAAGCCCGGTTTTGCAGTGACTCCGGCGTCAGTCTCAGGACATGCGCGGGCAGGCCGCCCCTGGCACAGCCTGTCAACACCAGAGCCGCCATGACAAGCGGCATTACCGGATGGATCCTTGATTGGTTCATCCTCGGACCTCCCTCGGATCGACTGCGTCACCTGCCTGATCCCATTCCTGGCGCACAAGTCTCAGAACCGCGACGCGTGATAGGCGAAGTCCCTCACCTTCTTGTCCTCGTCGAATTTTATGATTACGGTGAGCGTTCTCTGCGACGTCGATTCGGCTCCGGAGTCTCCGGCCAACTTGGCGCCCCTGAATGCAAAATCGACCAATCCCACAAGAATGAGAGATGGAATACCGGCCTTGCTGGACGAGTATGCCTTTTCCGTGGAAATCTTGTCATATATCCACACTTCCCGCCGCTCTTCGTCGGTCGAGACGACGTTCGGCGATCCGAGAGCCTGCGCGACTTCGGCGCCGCTCATGCCCACTCTGATTTCCTTCTGAACCACTCCCACGGTCATCCGGTCGCCCTCGTCATCCCGCACAGACGATCGGTGGTGTTGCGCCACCATGCAGCCCGACAGGGTCAGTACGGCGATTGCCGATACGAGATACGGTTTCATGTTCAATTCCTCCTTCTTGAATGGGTTCAGATTCTACACGTGTCGGGTCAAAAGTGCCGCTTAGCCCGTTCACACGCACATGAATACGTTACGCGTGGGCCTATCCTGACGTACCGAACGCATCTACAAACTCGAAGAAGTCGGCGAAGTTCACGATGCCGTTGTCGTCGAGGTCGTATTTCGCGTCCGTGGTGCCGAAGGCGTCCACGAAGTCGAAGAAGTCCGCGAAGTTCACGATGCCGTCGCCGTTGAAGTCCGCCGTCTTCTGTCCCTGGGTCTGAGTGCAGTCCGGCAAATTGAGCTTGTCCAGATCATTTTGGGAAACGTCCCTCAATGATGGCGGGACGCAACCTGTCAGCGAGTTCCCCGAGAGATACAGCAGGCCCAATCTGGCCAGTCCGCTTAATGTCGAGGGAATGGACCCGGTCAGCCTGTTGTCGTCCAGGCGCACTTCCTGCAGCAGACTCAGATTTCCCAGTTCCGCGGGGATCGTACCGGTAAACCGGTTACCGAATATGAGCAGCTGCCACAGTTCGGTCAGGTTGCCCAGCTCAGTCGGGATTGCGCCGGTCAACTGGTTCTCGTAGAGGTTCAGTATCTGCAAACGGCGCAGGGTACCTACCCATGACGGGATACTACCGGTCAACCCATTGATCTGAAGGGCCAACTTTCGAAGGTTGGTCAGGTTTTTCAGCTCCGCGGGGATGGTACCGGTCAAACGGTTGCTCGGAAGAACCAGATGGGTCAGGCCGGTCATCGTACCCAGTTCCGCGGGGATGGTCCCTGTCAACTGGTTGTAGCCGAATTGCAACGCGTTCAGGCCCGTCAGGCGGCTCAACCCGGCCGGTATCGTTCCGTTCAGGCTCTTGTTCCAGAGTCTCAAGTTCGTTACGCGCTGCGGCGTACCGCTGATTGTGACGCCGTCCCACGTCGCGATCGCGGTATTCTCCGACCAGTTCAGCGTCGCTGTCCCTCTCAGTGGATCCTTCGCCTCCAGCAGGACATTGCAGTCGGAGACCAGCCACGGGTTTGCGGCAGGGTTGGGTACAGCGCTTCCGGTCGCGCACGGGCCCTGCGGCGCCGGCGGCGTGGGAGCGGGGGCAACCGCGAGGGCCAGACCGAATGGATTGTCCAGGCCATCGGATCCGGTCACAAGGTCTTCCACGTTTGAACCGTCCAGATCGGCGCGCTGGATCCTGTCGTTGTCCAGGTCCGTCCAGTACATCTTGCCCGCGGCCAGGTCCAGGTCCACCTCGACTGGTTTGGCCAGACCGCGGGTGATAACGTCTTCGATATTGGAGCCGTCAAGGTCGGCTCGCTGAATCACGCCTGTTTCGCGATCCGTGAAGTACATCTTGCCGTGTACCACGTCCAGCGCCAGACCGCTGGGACTCCCGAAACCGCTGGTGATCAGGTCTTCCACGTTCGAGCCGTCCAGGTCCGCACGCTGGATCTTGTCAGCCGACGAGTCCGTCCAGTACATCTTGCCGCCGGACACGTCCAGAACCAGGCCGGCCGGGCTGTTCAAACCTCCGGCGACCACCAGGTTCTCAACGTTGGAGCCGTCCAGATCCGCGCGCCGGATCCTGTCCGTACCCCAGTCGGTCCAGTACATCTTGCCGCCAGCCACGTCCAGCGCCAGCCAGACGGGCGTGTCCAAACCGCTGGTGATCAGGTCTTCAACGTTGGAGCCGTCCAGGTCCGCACGCCGGATCTTCTGCGTGCCCGAATCGGTCCAGTACATCTTCCCGGCAGACAGGTCCACTGCCAACCCGACCGGGGTATTCAGACCGCTGGTGACCACGTCTTCCACGTTCGAGCCGTCCAGGTCCGCACGCTGGATCTTCTGCGTACCCCAGTCCGTCCAATAGAGCTCCGGATTCGCCTGCGTTTCGCTCACGTCGGTCAGGTTGATGGTCACGTCAATGGTGGCGCTGCCGCCCTGGCCGTCGGACACCCGCACCGTCACCTCGTAGCGGTTCTTCACCTCGTAGTCGTAGATGACACCCGTTTTGGTCTGCAGCTGGCCGCTGGTTGAGACGAGGACGAAACTCGCGGCATCCGTACCCTCCAGGCTGTAAGACGGCGTACCGCCGTCGTTATCCGTCGCCGTCACCGGGCTGCCTATGTTCTGTCCGGCGGGCGTATTCTCTGCGAAGCTGCGTGTTGCGCTGGCGCCCTCGCTGAACGTGGGTACCTGATTCGTCCCGCCACCTGTGTCCGCGGTAACCGGCAACGTCGCGGTAAGCGGATCACCGTTGTAATTCGCAATCGCGTCCGCGCCCACCGTGAACGTCAACGTGCCGTCGGCGTCCATGTTGCCGTTGAATTCGAGCTCGGCCGTCGTTACCGTGTCGCTGACGCGTCTGATTCCGAACCTCTCGATACTCGCCCCCGCAATTCCCGACACCGACACGGCATCCCGAATGTCGAGGGCGGACCTCGTGTACGCGGCGCCCGTAAGCGTGAGTGTCACCACGCTCCCGTCCAGTGTTGCCTCGGTCAAGGGAGACGTTGTCGACGCTGTCACCGATTCCATCCCCGCGCTCACCGGCAGCGTCGCGGTGAGCGCGACGCCGCTGTAACTGGCGATGGCCCCTGCGCCCACCGTGAACGTCAGCGTGCCGTCGGCATCAAAGTCGCCATTAAAGGTCAGCGTGACGGTCAACTTGGTGTCGCTCGCCCGTTGCACGCCGAAGGTGCCCACGCTAACGCCCGTAATTCCCGACACCGTCACCGCGCCTCTAATGTCGAAGATAGAGCTGGCATAGACGCCGTCCATCAGCGTCAGCGTCACGACACTCCCGTTGAGCGTTGCCTCAGTTAACGGCGACGCCGTCGACGCCGTCACCGATTCCATTCCGGAGCTGACCGGCAGCGTCGCGGTGAGCGCGGCGCCATTGTAGTCCTTGATCGCATCGGCGCCCACGGTAAACGTTAACGTACCGTCGCTGTCGATATTGCCGCTAAACGACAGCTCTACGGTTACCTTTGTATCGCTCACCCGCTGGACGCCGAACGTACCCACGCTCACGCCCGTAATCCCCGATACCGACACACCGCGCCGAACGTCGAAGATGGAACTCGCGTATGAACGACCAGAAAGCGTGAGTGTCACGACGCTCCCGTTCAATGTCGCCTCGGTCAAGGACCGCGCCGCTGTTGCAACGACGGCTTCCTCCAGTGCAACCACAGACATCTGGTCGGTAAGCGCGGACCCGTTGTAGTTCGCGATCGCCCCTGAGCCAACCGTGAACGTCAGCGTACCGTCGCTGTCGATGTCTCCGTTAAAGCTGAGCTCGACCGTTACCACCGTATCACTCTTGCGCTGGATACCGAACGTGCCCACGCTCACGCCCGCGATTCCCGAGACCGACACGCCGCCCCGTACGTCAAAGATCGATCTCTCGTACGCGCCGCCCGAAAGCGTCAACGTCACCACGCTCCCGTCCAGCGTCGCCTCCGTTAACGGCGACGCCGTCGTCGCAGTCACCGTTTCCGATCCCGCGCTCACGGTCAAATCAGCGGTCAGCGCGGCGCCGTTGTAGTTCGCGATCGCCCCTGAGCCGACCGTGAACGTCAGCGTGCCGTCGCTGTCGATGTTTCCGCTGAAGTCGAGCTCAACGGTCACTTTCGTGTCGCTGACACGCCGCACGCCGAACGTGCCCACGCTCACGCCCGCAATACCCGAGACCGACACGCCGTCACGAACGTCGAAAATGGAACTCTCGTACGCGCGTCCGGCCAGTGTCAGCGTAACCACGCTCCCGTCCAGCGTCGCCTCGGTCAACGGCGACGCGGTCGACGCCTCGACCGTTTCTTCCACCGACGGGACAGATACATCTCTCGTGAGCGCGGCGCCGTTGTATGCCGCGATGGCCCCCGAACCAACCGTGAACGTGAGTGTTCCTTCTTCGTCGAAGTCGCCGTTGAAATCCAGTTCTATCGTCAGCCTGGTATCGCTTGCACGCGAAATCCCGAACGTGCCCACGCTCACGCCGGCAATGCCCGAGACCGACACCGCGCGCCGGATATCGAAGATGGATCGCTCGAATGTGCGCCCCGCGAGCGTCACCGTAAACTCTCTGCCGTCCAGCGTCGCCTCGGTCAACGTACCTGACGTCGAAACGGTGATCGACTCCTGGACCGCGGGTACGGGAACCTGGGCGTAACCCGAAGCCGGCAGGGCAAATGCCGTTACGACGACAACCAGTGACAACAAGGCGAATCGACGATTCGTAATTGGCCAGACCATAAGTCAGCTGCCCCTATTCGAAGGTACCCCTGGTGACGCGTCCGCCCTCGATGCTGCATCCGCCGGCAGAAACGCAGGTATAACGGGTACCGTCCTGGAGTTCGATAAGACCGCCGTTCTGGAAACTGAGTACCGCGCGCCCGCCGCTTATGGTCAGGTTCGCATTCTGAATAAGCCGGGGAACGAAGAAACCGGTGGGGAAGTTCGGGAGCACGTCACCGACGCCATAGGATCCGCCGCTGCCGCCGCCTGCGGCGCCTACGGCGAGTCCCGAGGGATCGACCAGTCCGTCGGCGCCGGTGAGCAGGTCCTCGACGTTGGACCCGTCCAGATCAGCACGCTGAACCTTGTCGGCATCCACGTCCGTCCAGTACATCTTTCCTCCGGACACGTCCAGGTCCAGCCCGTTGGGGCTCGTCAGGCCGCTGGCGACCAGGTCCTCAACGTTTGAGCCGTCCAGACCGGCGCGCTGAATCTTGTGCGTCCCACGATCCGTCCAGTACATCTTTCCTCCAGACACGTCCAGGGCAAGGCCGGTGGGGCTGCTCAGACCGCTGGTCACGAGGTCTTCCAGGTTGGTGCCGTCCAGGTCCGCACGCTGGATCTTGTCCGACCCGGGATTCGTCCAGTACATCTTTCCATTGGCCACGTCGAGTGCGATTTCACCCGGAAACGCCAGGCCGGCAAGTGTGAGCAGGTCTTCGACATTGGACCCGTCGAGGTCCGCGCGCTGGATTTTGCCATTCTGTCGGTTCGTCCAGTACATCTTGCCTGTAGACACATCGAGCGCCAGGCCGTACGGCACGCTCAGGCCGCTGGTGATGAGATCCTCCACGTTGGACCCGTCCAGGTCCGCACGCTGAATCTTTGCCGTACCCGCGTCCGTCCAGTACATCTTGCCGCCCGCCATATCAAGGGCCAAACCGTCCGGGCCGTTCAGCCCCGCGCCGCTGACCAGATCTTCGACGTTGGATCCGTCCAGGTCCGCGCGCTGGATCTTGTCCGTGCCCCAGTCCGACCAGTACAGCTTCGAAGTCCCCGTGGGGGGCGGCGTCACCGCCGCGACCACAATGCTTGCCGCGGCGGAGCAGTTGTTCCCGGTATCCGACTCACCCGATACCGCATCCACACAGGCCCCGTAATAATAGGTTCCGGCGTTTGACGGGGCCGTAAGGTCAATCGACAAAGCCAGATCAACCGATCCGGGATTCCCTCCAGACGCCGGAAGGCCCGTCACCGCGTCCGTTCCAACTTCCGTATCGGTTGTCGAGATGTTCGCGTCGTTCGACATGTAGTAGCGCAATGTCGTCGCCGCGGACATTTGATCACCCTGGTTGCGAACCGACGCGCCCAGCCTGAAGGAGGCGCCGGGAGCCGGGCTGCTGTTGCTGACGAAAGGCGATACGACAACCAGGTCCGGCGCCGGGGCACCGCCTCCACCCCCGCCGCCGAGCGCCATCCCCACGGCCACACCCGACGGATCTACCAGTCCGTTGGCGCCGGTAACCAGGTCTTCCACGTTGGAGCCGTTCAGGTTTGCGCGTTGCACCTTGTTCGTGCCGGCATCCGCCCAGTACATTTTTCCACCGGACACGTCAAGCGCCAGACCATTCGGTCGATCCAGACCGCTGGTGACCAGGTCTTCGACATTGGCTCCGCTGAGGTCCGCCCGCTGGATCTTGTCCGAACGCCGGTCCGTCCAGTACATCTTGCCGCCGGAAACATCGAGTGCGATCCCTGTCGGACTGCTAACGCCGCTGGTGACGAGGTCTTCGACCCCCGAACCATTCAGGTTGGAGCGCTGGATCTTGTTCGCGCCCGGATTCGTCCAGTACATCTTGCCGCCGGGCACGTCCAGCGCCAATCCGCCCGGAAACGTCAGACCGCTGGTAATCAGGTCTTCGACATTGGCGCCGTTGAGGTCCGCTCGCTGAATCTTGTTCGTCTGCCGGTTTGTCCAGTACATCTTGCCGCCGGAGACGTCCAGGGCCAGACCGTACGGTATTCCCAGGCCCCCGACCAGGTCCTCCACGTTGGCGCCGCTGAGGTCGGCCCGTTGGATCTTGTTGGTGCCGGCATCCGTCCAGTACATCTTGCCGCCCGCCATATCCAGCGCCAATCCGTCCGGACCGTCCAGCCCGCTGCCGGAGACGAGGTCTTCCACTCCGGAACCGTCGAGGTTGCCTCGCTGGATCTTGTCCGTGCCCCAGTCCGTCCAGTAGAGCTTTGACGCTCCAGGGGTGGGGGGTGGCGCCGCAGCAACCGTCAGGGCGACGGCCGGAGAACAGTTGTTCCCGGTGTTCGACTCTCCGGATACCGCGTCGACGCAGGCGCCGTAGTAGTAGGTTCCCGGACCCGAAGGCGCCGTCAGATTGATGGACTCGGCGCTGACGTTACCTGCCGCAAGTCCGCTCACCGCGTCCGTGCCGACCTGAGTATCGCTGGCGTTGACTGTCGCGTCGGTCGAACGGTAGTAGTGCAACGTGGTCGAGGCAGACGATCCGTTGCCCTGGTTCCGGACCGTCGCGCCAAGCGTAAAGGGGGCCCCGGGTGAAACGCGACTGCTGCTTAAGGAAGGGGACTGCACGACGAGGTCAGGGTTGCCGCTGCCGCCGCCGCCCGGCGAGGGCGGCGGACCTCCAAAGCTCTGGGCGAAGATCAGAAAATCCGTAAAGTCAACCGAACCGTCGGTATTCAAGTCCGCTGCGGAATTATACCTGCCATCTCCCTGCCGCGACCCGAACGCGCTCGCGAAGATCAGAAAATCCGTAAATCCAACGAAGTTATCGCCGTCGAAGTCGGGAGAGGGCGCCGAGTTGAACGTGACCTCGCTGTTCGTCCTGAGCACATCGCTTGAAGTGGGACTTTCGGCGAGCGTTACCGACTCGATGCCAATGGAAAACCCCCGACCCGTCACGTCCGCAACGGTCGTAAACTCCGCCCGTCCAAGAAACCCCGAAGACGCCAATGTGACGGGATTGCTCGCTGCCAGGTTGGCGCCCACGGAGCCTTCAGGGAGCGACAGCGGGAACGCGCTGTTTTCGACTTTTGCAAATGACAGCATGGATGCGTCGAAGTCGAATTTCAGAATCACTCCCACCAGAGAGGACCTCACGCCGGTCGCAAAAATCTCAATTGCGACTGTCGTACCTCGTCCGGAGACTGTCCCTGACGCAATCCCGTCATCCGTCCGGTTGCCGGCGCCTCCACCGGGAATCAGGTCAAGCGACAATACAGCGTTTGCATTGGGGCCGGCGAAAGCCTGCCCGGCAAGGACGACAACCGCGAGAGCGGTGATCAATGTCAATCTTCGCTTGGGAAGCATCGAGGAACACTCCTTTGTTTCGACGACGATTTCGTTCCGGCGCCACGCCCGGGTCCGGAGTCCAAACCTTACGGTCGCGACGTCTTGAACCAGCCGCCAGCGCCGGCTGTGTGGCCCGATAGACTGACATTGCCGACTGCTGTCGTGTACACGGCGTCATCCAGGTTCAGAAACGTCGAATCGGAGTCAGGACTATTTCAGTAGCAGCATCCTTTTCGTGGCCGAGAAACTGCCCGCCTGTATCCGATACAGATAAATGCCGCTGGCGACGCGCCTGCCCAGCGCGTCCGCCCCATCCCACGTTGCAGTAAAGGAGCCGGCGCTCCTGTGCTCGTTCACCAGCACGCGCACTTCCTGGCCGATGAGATTGTAGATTGCCAGCCGGACCATTCCCGCCTCCGGCAACTGGTAGCCGATCGCGGTGGAGGGATTGAACGGGTTGGGCATATTCTGCTCCAGACTGAATCGATCCGGCAGCGGCTTCAGATCGCCTATTTCAGCGTGATGCAGCCTGTCCACGGCCCCATCCATGCTCACCAGGACGTTTTCGGATACCTGAAAGTCGGACGACAACGGCGTTCCGCTCGTCCTGAACACAAGCTCGACGAGCTTCCCGCCGCCGCTGGCGCCCCGGCCGTCGATCTTCACCGCGCCGACGTCCACCTGCCCCGGCGTCCGGTTCGACGACAGAAACAGCGTCTCCTGCCCGGAACCGGATTTCAGCAGGTTCCCCTCGAGTTCCGTGGCGTTCACGAACTCGTATTTCACGGGATCGAACTGAAGGGAAAGACCGTAACCCTTCAGTTCATCGGTTTGCGCCACCGACACGTGCAGTTTCAGAACGCCGCTTTCGGCGCCCGGATCGTTCACGCGCTCCAGCTTCAGCGTCGCGCCGGCGTTACGGCCGCCGGTAATGGTCAGTCCGCGGGTCATTTCTCCGGCCAACGCCGTTCCGACAAATAACAACGCCGCACAAATGGATGATATCACGCGAGTCCGCATAGCTACCTCCTATTTAGCGTCACCCGATCGGTGACGAGGTGAATAGTGCCGTCCGCACGGGACCATGCAGCGGTGACAGGACGCCTCGCAGCCTCCGAAGACCGACAACGGCGTACCGTGCGCATGGATTCAGTTGCTCTTCGACCCGCGGCCGGAGGAACATCGTCGATATGAGGCGGAAGGGACGACCTGAAATCGTGGAGGGGCTCGCCGGGAATTATACCGGCAGAGAGGCACAGTAAGGAAGGCGGGAAAGAGAGTTCCGCGGTGAGACGCTCAACGCGATTCCCGCCGGTCGCGTAGCGTGCCCGTCGAAATGTTGCTGACTCCGGGGCGATGGCTGCCGCTGCGGCCAGCCCGGTTATCACCGGCTTGAGTACCATGTCCACTCCCTCCCTTTCACCTTCGACAACTCGGTCTGAAACCACGGACTTGCGTCAGTTAAGGTTACTGCCAGCCCTGGCGCGCCCAGACTGTGAGCAGGTTGGAAAGGAAATGCCGAATCCGTCTGCCGACTCAGGGTTCGGCCACGTTTCAAGATGAAGTAATCACGGCAGATGCCGCGTGAGACCTTCCAGTCCGGAAACAAAGTGTTATCGACCTGGTACCCTGGCTCCTTTCGTTCGAATCTCTCCGGTGGAATTGAAACACGACGAACTTGAACCAGAACTTGTCTGGATCATTCCGGCTGGTTCCGAGCATAATATAACACATTTTTACGTGATATTTATGTGATATTTGTCTTCATTATAATGATATTATCGTGATATTGCGCCCTAAAAGACGTAGCCTGGATAAATCGAAAGAACGGACAATACCTTCGAATGAAAAAATCCGAGAACGAACATTGAAGTCAAGGCCTAAGGTTTGTCCGGACGTCCTGGACTTGTCCCAGTTTCCAATTTCTGCGGTATTTGGTGGGGCTGTTTCCAAATTTCTCCTTAAACACCTTGCTGAACGTCGACAAGGATCCGAATCCGCAGAGATAAGCGATTTCCGAAATGGATGCCGTGGTGTTCTTGAGTGCTTCCTCGGCTTTCGCCAGGCGAACGTTTCGCAGACTCCTGGTGAATGATTCTCCCAGATGCATCCTGAACAAGGCATATCCGTAGGACTTGGAGAACCTGAAATATCTCACGACGTCTTCGAATTTCAGGTTCGGATTGCTGTGGTTGTCTTCGAGAAACGACTCCAGACGGCTCTTCCACAGGTCCTGCAGAGGCATATATTTCCTGATGTTCGCCAGGAATACGTCCTTATCAATCGGCTTGTCGAATACGCTCATGGTGAAAGGCCTGTGCACTTTCTCTCCCAGTTCAAGGGTTCCCAGGCTTGTAACCAGCAGCACCGACGTCTGAATCTCCTCAGCCTTTACGCCCTCCAGAAGCGTTATCCCGTCCTGGTCGTCTACACATACCTCGACCACGGCCAGGTCGATCTTTTCTCTTCTCAGTATTTCAAGGCCCTTCGGTCCGTTTTTCGCGGTGACGATTTCATAGGGTTCTTCTTTCAGGAATCCTGCAAGTTCCGACGTTACCTCCGGGTCTCGTTCCACGATCAAGATTTTCCGCTTATCCATTGCGTTAGATCCCCCTCCACATTCAGAGTTGCCCGTCTTCACGCCATACGAATATCCCGCGCAAAAGCCCGGGGGAATCTCCGGATTATGGCGCTCCGGAGCGGGTCAATGCGGCGGACTCTAAGAATATCTGTGACGGAAATGCGATGTCAAGAACGCAAGTTTGTTCTGGAGTACTAAATTTGTCCCAGTTTCCAATTTCTGCGATATGTGGTCGGGTTTAAGCCGACTTTCGCCTTGAAAACCCTGCTGAATGTGGACAGTGAAGCAAAGCCACACTGGTATGCGATTTCCGAAATTGAAGCAGTGGAGTTCTTCAGTGCCTGCTCTGATTTTGCCAGGCGAATTCTCCGGAGTCGGACGCTGAATGATTCCCCAAGGTGTTTCTTGAACATCCGATAGCCGTAAGTCCGGGAGAACCTGAAATGACGCTCCACGTCCTCGAATCTCAACTCCGGATTGCTGTAGTTGTGTTCCAGAAACGAATCCACGCGGTGCTCCCACGTATCCTGCATGGGCAGGCATTTGCATATGCGTGCCAGGAACGAATCTCTCTCGATTGGTTCGTCGAAAACACTCACGGCGTAGGACCGGTTCGAATTCCTTGACGAGTCCAACTTTCCAAACCTCGTCACGAGCAGCATCACCGTGCGAATCTCCTCTGCCTGTACCCGCTTGAGAAGTGTTGTGCCCGCCATGTCCCGCACGCACGCCTCGACGACGGCAAGGTCGATCTTTCGGGTTCTGGCAATTTCGAGTCCTTCAAGGCCGTTTTCGGCGGTCACGATCTCATAGGGTTCGTCCTGTAGGAAACCCGCAAGTGTCGACGTTTCACCCGTCTCACGACCGACGATCAATATTCTCGGCTTGTTCATGTGTCCACTCCCTGGAAGAAATACGGGTTGCCTGTATCCACGGCGCACAGACGCGCCTGGAACGCACAGTTCGAAGGTGCCGGATTGCGGCGGTCTACAGCCGGCCGTTACATCGCACGTTCAGATCGCACGCACCGGAAACAGGAATGAAAACAGGTCGGAAGGAAGATGACTCTGGAGAGGATGTGGCCCGATCGCCTGCAGAACTGCCTGGAGAGGGAGCAAACCTGTTGATCTGCGACTGAAGCGACCGCGAGGAAATGGAAAACACCGGGCCCGGCACACTGGCGGTGCTGAGCGCGAAGGCGGGAAATTTGGGAGAAAATGCCATAGTCAATGGTGCGAACCGTTCAGTAAACGGGTGTGTTTGCCGGCGTTGTTCCGGTTGCGAGGATGCATCTCGAAAGCTCGCCGACTCAGCAACCAATTTACATAATTTTATGTTTTTACGTCGCTTAAAAACAGTTCGCGTTATTGATCCTGGCGATATCCTCTCGAAAGTACACGAAATGCGTTGGTTTTTATAATTCCGTTAAGGAACCCGGGACGAGCGACGCCATTCAACCCCGGACATCTGTGATTTCCGTCAACTATTGCGCTTCACACGCCCTTGTCCCGCATGAAGTTCCAAAAAAAATCGCACCGGATGATAAGTGTTTAAATAATCGAAACTTATAATTTTCGAGCGTTTGCAAAACCATTGTTAACCGTGTGAATCAACGGTGTCACATTGGATGCATCCTCATTACAAAGCGTGAACGAAAAAACTCCGTAAAGGCTGGCGAAATGCCGAGGCCGCCCCCCGGAGAAATCATGTATCCTGAACGACTTGCCCGATTGTCGAAATGCGGCTACACGATCATTGACCCTTCCCTGCGATCCAACTCATCGGTATACGATCAACCGTTCTTTCTCGCGCACCCGTTTCCGGCCGTCGTCTGCGGTTACCGTGTAGAGGTATACGCCGCTGGCCAGCAGGTGACCGTCGGCGTCCCGCCCGTCCCATCGAACCTGATTATACCCCGCACGCCCCGGAGCGCCGTCCAGAGTCCGGATCAGCCTTCCGGAAATTGTAAAGATACGGATCACCACCTCCGCCGGCCGGGACAGAACGTACGTAAACTCCGTCTCGGCCGCAGTCGGGTTCGGGACGTTCAACACCCTCTCGATGGCCAGGTCCGACGATACCTGAAATGCCATGGACTTCTCCGCGGGGCCATTCCCCAGCTGGTCCGTCCCCGAAACCGATAGCGTGTAGCGGCCGTCATCCAGCCGCGGAGACCAGCTGAATTTCAGGGATGTCCCGTCTTCCTTCCGATCCGACACCCGGTCCGAGGTCAGCACATCGGAGATCTCATCCTCGGGTCCCGCAAGCACAATCCGTACCGATCCGGCGTCTATGCCGCTCGAGTCCCGGAACACGACGGAGAACTTCGGCGTCGAAGGGAGAAAGTCATCCGGCCGGACCTCCCCCGCCGCGTCCAGCGCGATCAGGTCCAGTTCGGGCCCCGTCCGATCGTCGCTGGGATGGACCTCGACGGTCTCCTCGGCCGTGGTCTCTCTCACGTAGTGGCTGCGACGACCCGAGAGATCCTCAAGCCGCGCCGATACGACGTTCGTCCCGGCAAATCTGGCGGTATTCCAGACGAGGGATACCGACGTTGTTTCGCCGGCTGGCGTTTCTTCGGGAACCGACGCGCGTCCGATCAGCCGTCCGTCTTCGGGCGCACCGCTGTAGAAGGCGACGACAGCGCCGGGAACCCAATCCAGGGGACCCATGTTCCGGGCCTGAACCGTCAGCTGAACAGGTTCCAGTTCATCAACCTCGAGGGGCGCCGCATTCAGCCCGGACAGCGCAAGATCGGACTGCGGCCGGTAACCAACCTGCCATCCCGTCAATCCGGCGGACGGTCCCAACGCCTCTCCGTACAACCGGACACGAACCCGGATACGGTCTTCCTTCAGGTCGCCGAGGCCAATCTCGCCGGCGGCGTCGAGCCCGGTCCATTCGGCAAGCGGTGCGAATCCGCCCGACGGGGCCGCGCCGAGTACATCCACTTCCGCCCGCCCGCCCGCCGCCTCTCGCAGGTCTAGTGTCAGTGCGTGCCAGGCGCCTGCCGGACCGATCGGCTCCGATGTCAGCGTCCCGTACGGGGGTAGTGTCTTTCCCGCGTAACGGTAGATCATCGGACCATTGAGCTGGCCCATCCACACCTTGTTGTTCGTCCAGTCGTACTGCCCCGTCAGGATATCGGTCTCGGCCTGATCGCTTTCGTATTCCTCGACGAATTCCCCGCTCCGGGCGTCGACCACCCGCACCCGATGGGTCAGCCCGGTACCGAACTCAACCAGATAGAGATACTTCCCGTCTGCAATCACGCCGTCTGTAACCAGATACGCAAACCCGGTCTCGGTCGGGGCGACCGTGAATTCCCGCTCCAGCCGCCAGCCATTCGACGGATCGAACACACGCACCGACCAGCCCGCGCGCTGCACGCCGTCCACCGCCGCCGCAAGATTGTAGATATAGGCGCCGTCCGACGTAATCAGCGAATGTCCGTCAAATACCAGACCGGTTCGGAACTCCATCAACCCGTCCGGCACCTGCACGCGGTCCACAACCCCCGTTGATGGCGCAATACGCGCCAGTTCGCGTCCCCGCCGGTTGTCGGCGTAGATAAACCCGTCGCCGTGATAGGTTGCCGAAACGCCGAGAACGGGCGTCTCCGCAAGGACGCCGTGATTCTGTCCGGCCCGCGTGCCCCGGAATCCGGTACCAATCCGCTCGAATATGTCCGTCCCCGGATAGACCGCCGTAGGTGAATAGAACCGGTTCACGTAAAGGTAGGCGCCGTCCGTACACAACACACCCGTGCCCCGGACGCCCTCCGCGGCGAACGCCTCTTCCCGCGTGTCCGCGTTCAATCGCAGGGGCGGCGGATCGACCACGCGGGAAACCGCGCCCTCAGCCAGCCGAACGTCCGTTCCGTCAGCCCACCGGAAAGCACTGGCGGCGTCCTGTCGCCACAGGACCTCCCTCTCGGGCGCGGCGGGCTGCGCGGTGAACTCCATGATGGCGGACCAGGCGCCGTATTCGTCACCCTCCCGTACCCGGCTCCGCCAGTAGTACTTTCCGGGAGCCAGGTCCGGCACCTTCCACAAAACCAGCCCCACGCGGCCCGCGACGGTGCCGGAACGAATCACGCCCGGCCCGTCGAACGCCGGCAATCCGTTCACCTCGAACTCTCCGTAGACTTCCCGAGCGTCGGCGGCGGGGCGGACGGCCAACCGCACCGCGGAAGCGGGAACGACCTGGCTCTGCCTTGGCATCGTGGGCACGGCCGACAGTGTCCCGGATACATCCAGCTCAGCCTCCACGTGGTTGTTGGCTTCATCCAACTCCGGAATCTCGTCGTCAGGATCCACCGTGAGCGTCAGCAGATGCCTCCCCGCGCGGCCGGCCAACGGCCATATCACCGCTGTGCTGTCCCGATGGCCGAAGGCGGGAAAGACGCCCGAAAACAGCGTATCAGCCACTCCCCGGTCCAGATTGCGGTCCACCAGAACAACCGCGGGCCCGGTTCGAGGGGTAATCCCGGTGTTTTCTATCCGGATCGCGATCCGGACCGAGTCTTTCACAGTCAACCGGGTCATCCGCTCGACCTGCAGGCTTCCGGAATCCAGCACGAAATCGGGATTCGGCAATAGGGCAAGCTCCTGTGCCGGATCTCCAATTAACTGTATGCCAAGGGTAAGCGTTTTCAGCTCAGGGAAACGCGTGTCCAGCGCAGCTTTTGCAATGCCCAGACCGGCGCCGAATTCGCTGACGCCGTCTCTGAAGAACGCGCCGAACAGACGGTCGTTCAGGAAGTCGTTGGTTATTACGGCCGCAAGCGCGGAAGCCGAGATATACGCGATCGCGCCGCCGTCCGCCTTCGCGGTCATTTCCTCAGCCAGGCAGGTGAACCTGGGATCCGAGAATTGTCCGTTCAGGCAGGACAGCGCCACCACAATCGGCAATCGGTCCGCATTGACGATCTGGCGCATATAGTTATAGCTTTCTCTCTGCGAGCTTCCTCTCAGAAACCGCGCCATTCCCGAGACGCTCCCGTGACCCAGGAAATTCACCAGCAGTCGTCCCTCGTTGATCTGACGGATGACTTCGCCCGTGTCCTCGTTGGGTTCAGGTCCGACATCCTCTTCGTTGTAGACCTTGAAGGATTCCAGCCCCAGCGGCTCGGTGTAATTCGCCGCCAATCGGTCGCTGGGGGAAATGAAGATGGACAACGGATCGTAGTTGGCCATAAACAGCGCCCGGTCCCGCCACCGGTGGTGCGGCGCCTGGTCGTAGGCGACGATCTTACGGACCAGGGCCGCGGCCCCCCGTCGGGTAGCCACAGGAAGCCGGCCCACGAAAACGTCCTGGAACAGATCGTCTTCAGAACCCGCAACGGCGCCGAAAAAATGGTCCGTGTACGTCAGCCCCCTTCTTACGGACTGGAATGGAAGCGAGGGAACAACGGACGCATCCACGTGACGCTCCACGACGGATTGGTCAAAGTTGCGCCGGTAATCGAAACTGTCCGGGCCGAACAACAAGAGGTAGGTCGGTCGCCGCGTCCAGTTTTCGAAGGCGTGTCGCACGAATCGGCGGATTGCCCGCGGCTCGAACTGCCCGAATGAGAACGCGTCGTAGATTTCCACGACGTCCACGACCTGAGCCCGCAACCCCCTCCCGCGCCGGTGATCGGCCAGCCGCTCTGCCGCCTCGCGAAACCGCGGATGGACGACGATTACGTAGTCGGCGCCCTCCTGCCCGAACGCAGGCACCCGGGCGGCCTCCCCGGCGGGCGCCCTTGGGATGGCTTCCGAATCCATCGCGACAAATCGTCCGGATACGGCCGGCAGTTCGAATCGGGCATGAAATCCCGCATCCCCGGGAGTCACCTCGATGCGCCGTATCCTTCGCGCCGCCGTGATGTCGTAGACGGACACCTCGGCGTCTCGAAAGCCCGAGATCGAGAAGGTGCGGCCGTCGTCGGTCTCATCCGGCGCGAACTCCAGCTTGCCGTCGACGCATTCAAACCGCCGGGAGTATGCGACCTCCACCCAGTTGAGAAGCACATGCTCGATATAGTCGGCCGGAAAATCCGAGGCTCCCGGTGTCGCCAGGGTCACCCGGGTCGTATCGTCTAGTTCCGATACCGGTACTGTCCCTTCGGAGACAAACGCGCGCTTCCCGTCCCACCGGTCGTCAGACACAACCGTGCCGCCGGAAAGCCGCACGACCGTACGATGATCCGGTTCGAACCGTCGTCTGAAGGTCAGTCCGTGCATCCCCACACGGATGCGGGCCGTCGTTCCCGGAGCACGGTCCAATCCCGGCAATGCGACGGGTACGGTCACGGGGTACTCGCCAATGTTCTGAAGTCCCGTACCCGGCCTTCCCGGAGAACCGGTACGCCCCCAGTACCAATGGTCGCGATTCGCGTCCGGAGCGTCTCCGAGCGGATCGTAGAGCGAGTCGACCTCGGCATGGGCCTTGTGCGCAAACAGGGCAACCGGTGGATATCCGCTCCCGGGCGAACCGTCCACCTCCTCAAAACGCAGGCCGGGTCTGCCGTCAAGCGTGAGCCAGTACACCTGTTCCCGTCCCAGCTCATGCTCGAAGTTCCGGTCCGGCGCGCGTCGGTATTCGCCATAGAAGATCGCGCCTTCTCCTGCGCGCGGCACACCGTCTCCGTCGTCCCGCACGTCGACGGGCACTTCCCGACCGTTCAGGAAGACCTTCAATCGTTCCAGGTCGCCCGCCCGAAGAGCGATGCCCGCATCCGAAAACCACGTCGCGTCCAGCCGATACAGCCCATCATCCCGTATTCGGATCTTATAATAGTCGGCCGCCGGATCCAGGTCCTCCGAAGTCCGCGGCTTCCGGAGCCCGTCGTCCCGTTCTGTCCGTCCCCTCCATGGCCGCGCCTGATCCGCGTTCAACAGTGTCGTCTCGTAGAACGCCTCAAACCCGCCGCCGGGGCCTTCATCCGAAGGCGAAACCCCAATGGAGCGCTCGTCACGCAGGAACCGTACGTGCACCCGGAGCTTCCGGGCGATGAGAAGCTGCTGCCGCGCCGGATTGTACTGTATGGGCCTCAATGAAATCCCGGCTACCCGCTGGTCCCGCATGACGCCGATGCCGGTAACCTCAGCCTGCTGCGCGGGATAAAGGCCATCGGCGGCGTAGAAGTCCGCATCCGGCTCGTAGACCTGAACCTCCGTCCCGAACGTCCCCCGTCCGGTCGACCGGGGCTGCGGCGCCGGCAGCAGCAGCACCCCCGACATCTCGTCGAACTCCGCTTCTACAACCGTAACCGCGACCCGCGCACCGAAAGGCACACCCAGCACGGTCCCGCGCACGGGCACCGCCGGACGCCCGGGTTCGGCCAACCACATGCCCCCGGGCAATTGAACCTCCGTGTAGGCGACACCCTCAAGACGGACGGTTCGAAGCTGATAGTCCGACCCGCTCACCTCGATCTCGACTCCGTCCACAAACGTCCGCACCAGACGCGGTTCGCCTCCGTAAGCCTCGGGCGTCGCTTCCGGAATCAGGAGCATTAGCGCGCAGAGCACGCAAAAAAGCCAGAGACGCGATACCATGTACTTTACCTTGTTTCGTTTTGAAGGCGCAATCCGCCGATCCCTCCGCGGTCGAATATCACCGCGCGGTCGTGCCGGCCCGTTTCGACTACAAACTCCGCCCTTCGCGGGCCGTGATACCGGGATTCGCCCCACGGCTTCCTTATCGCTGTGGGGCGCAGCCTGCCGTCTGCCCCGTACAACGATCCGGCGTCCGCCTGCCCGTGCGCGGAGAAATAACCGCCGCTCCTGACGTCGATTCGCCAGTGCGTGGGACCAAGCCGCGTGACCCCGGTCTCAAAGCCGGCAGGATCCGTAAGCCAGCAATGGTTCACGACCACCACGGGCGTTTCAGCGCCGGACCGGACTGCCAGCGCATTGCTCAATCCGAATGCGTACAGCGGTATTTCTCCGAGGCTGCCCCGCGGACTCAATGCCGATGGTACGTTGAGGACGTAAAGTGTTCCTCTGTCTTCTTTCGTGAGCGGCGCCAGCGTATTCAGGACGTTCTCACTCAGAACGGAAGCTTCCCGCCAGAACCACCCCTCGCGTGCAAGCACCAGGCCATAGTAACCGACCAACGCCGACAGAAGCAGGTTCCTGCAGCGCAGGACAGCCTTGCGGTCCGGCTGCCACGCCGTCCAGACATTCGCAACCGCAATGCAGAAGAACACGGAAGGCAGGTAGAGATACCATCGGTGGACCCTTCCCAGAACGGGCGCCAGGCTGACCAGGGTCATCCCGCCAAGGTACAGCGTGTCCCGAAGCACCCGGCGCGGCCGTCCGGACAACCAGAACACGACGACGGTTGCCACCAGCAGAACAACGCCGAAAAGCCGGTAATCCGTCATCCCCAATTTCGCGCCCGACTTGAGCACGTCCAGACCGAGACCGGGCAGCGTCAGGTTCCGATCCGGAATCCCGGTGAGTATACCGCCCAGAACGATCCAGCGCGCGCACAGGTAGATGCCCAGGGCTGTGACACAGCACACCAGCGCCCTGCGCGCCATGGCGGATCGGACCGTCCCGTCATGACAGAACAGGATCAACAGGACGACCGGCAGGGACAGCGCCATTTCCTTCGAAAAAAATGCCAGCAAGGAACACAGGCCCGCACCCAGGAGCAGCCCCGGAGACGGGCGTTCCAGGTAGGCCAGAAACAGGAGAAGCGCGGACAGATAGAACAGCGCACACACCGAGTCCGTGCGGCCCACTATCCAGAATACGGTATCGACGTGGATGGGCAACACAAAGAAGAGAAAGAGCGCCGTCCAGGCGGCCAACGCCCCCTTGAGCAGACGCCGCGCGGCCAGATAGACCAGAATCCCGCAGAAACAGTGGATCAATACGTTGACAACGTGATGTGGAAGCGGATCGTATTCAGACAGCAGAAAGGTGCCGTAAAGCGTCAGGGCGACAACCGGCCGATAGTATCCGCCGGCACCCGTGAGCCCGGTCCAGCCGGTGGTAAGAATCGATCGCAATCCCTCCTCGCACAAACGGAGGTGTCCCCAGTCGTCGTCCAGCAGCGACACGCCGGAGGACAGCCACGCGATCACAACGGCGGCCAACCCGAACGCCAGAACGCCCGCGCAGGTCCAGCCGGAGGAACGGAATTCCCTCAAGGCGACTCCCAGGAAGACATAAAAATAAAAAAAACCGGCGTACGCCCAGCCCCGTCCATGCCGACAGTGGGCTTCGGACGGTCTAACGCCAGTTGACGAATTCTCATATGTCGGATCGCGAGCGCCCCCGGCCCTTAACAGTCCGTTGAAAAAGCCCATCCGGGCTACGGCCGGCTCTTGCGGTCGAAATACTGCGTTGTTCGGCCTCGCCTGCAGAGCGACTTTATCAACGGACAGTTAATGCGACCCTGGTGCGCGAACCCTTGTGCCGACGATCGACGGACTAGGATTCGAAATAGTTGATGATGCGCCGGAGGGTGTTGTCGAGGCTCATCTTCGGCTCGTAATTCACGAACGATCTGATTTTGGAGAGGTCCGGCACCCGATAGTTGAGGTCTTCGTACGATCCCTTTGCGAATGCCTTGTCGTAAGGCACGAATTCAATGGGGGCATCGCTTTCCGTCAGTGCCTTGACCTTGTGCGCCAGCTTTACAATGCTGGTTTCGTTGGTCTCCACATTCCCGCCCAGATTGAAGATCTCACCCGGCGTATCGGGATGTTCGGCCAGCGCAACCAGGCCGTCCAGAGCGTCTTCGATATCCGTGAAGCAGCGCCGCTGTTCCCCGTCGCCATAGACGGTAATGGGGTGGCCCAGGAGCGCCTGCTTGACCATTCGCGGTACAACCATCCCGTAGTCGCCGGTCTGCCGGGGCCCAATCACGTTGAAAAACCGTACGATGAGCATCGGCAGTTTCTTTTCACGCCAATACGACAGGCCCAGCATCTCGTCCACCGCCTTTGTCGTGGAATAGATCCAACGGTCGACGGTTATAGGCCCCAGCAGCCGATCGTCGTTTTCCTGGAAAGAAACCTTTCCGTTCTTCTTTCCGTACACCTCCGACGTCGATGCGAGCATGACGCGCTTCTTGTCCTTGTTGGCGAGTTCCAGGACGATTTCGGTGCCCCGGATATTGGTTGTCAAAGAATGCAGCGGATTGTCGATGATATAATTCACGCCCACCGCAGCGGCCAGGTGATAGATCGTATCGCACCATTCCACCAGAGGACGCAGCGTATCCGACTCCAGTATCGTGCCAACCTTGATGTTGAACCGGGGATTGGACTCAAGGTGGTGGATATTGTTGTAGTCTCCGGTGGAAAGATCGTCGAGTACGGCAACCTCGTCGCCGCGTCTCAAATGCCGTTCGGCCAGGTGTGATCCAATAAACCCCGCCCCGCCGGTAATCAACACCTTCATGCGTACTTCCCTTCCCAGCAGTCTCCCGGAGAACCGCCTCCGGTCCGCTTGTTTTCGGATAGCTTACGATAGAGGTGGCTGAAATCTTCCGCCAATCTTTTCATCCCGTACGATTCAACGATTCTACGCCGCTCTTCAACGGAAATCTTCCGCCGCTCCCGTAACACCCTCTGAATCCCTGCGGCAAGCGCCCTGGTGTCCCCTGGCGCGACCATCAGGCCAATCCTCTCGCTCCGAAGCAAATCGGGCACGCCGCCCACCCGCGTGGCAACCACGTAACAACCGCATGCCACCGACTCCAGCAGCGCAACCGGCAACCCCTCGTGATGCGAAGACAGCACCGAGAGATCGAGGGAACCGTATATCCGGGCCATGTCGTCCCGAAAACCCGTAAACCGTACCCTGTCCCCGAGTTTTGTTTCTCCTGCCGTGGACTCAAGTTCGGCCCGCAACTCACCGTCGCCAATCACGACAAACCGGACGTCGGGCAGGGCATCCGCCACCTGCCCGGCCGCCGACAGGAAGACGTCCACGCCCTTGATTGGCACAAGCCGTGCAACAATACCGACAAGTCTCGTTGAAGCGCCGAAACCCAGTTCCTCGCGGAAACCCGCGTCGCCCCTTTGACGGTTCAGAAACGGCACCAGGTCCACACCCAACGGAACGGTGCAGATACGGGAAGGCGCCGCGATACGATCCGCCAGGAGTTCATCGCGTTGCAGTTCCGAGACGGCAACGAGAACATCGGTGCGGCGGGCGAGCAACCGCTCGACAAGCAGGATCAGGCCGGTCTTCCAGGCCGAAAAATAGCCTTTGAAGACCAGACCGTGAAACGTATGCAGCGTTATCGGTACGCCGGCCAGCCATGCCGCGATACGACCGACGACGCCCGCTTTCGACTTGTGGGTGTGGACAATCTCCGGGCGTACACGCCTCAACAGCCGATACAGCGCCACGAGCACCCTGAAATCGCGAATCGGTACAATCGCCCGGCTGAACCCGCGCATCTCCAGGGGTTGAATTCCGGAACGGCGGATCACGTCATCCATTTCAGCTTCGCCGGGCGCGACCTGGCCCTTGACCACGGTGGAACGATAACCCCTGGACTCCAACGCCCTGGAAAGAAAGAGCAGATAGGGGGTTGGGCCGCCAACGTTAAGGCGATCGATAATTTGAACCAGTTGAATCGGCGTGCGCGCCGGCGAATGACCCGCCGGCATGCCGACGCCACGGGTGGAACCACCATGATCGGATTGGATAAACGTGCTCCGGCGCCGGAATCAGCGTTTCAAATATAAACACCCTGTGATAAACCGGCAATGTAAAAGTTATCTTACAATTATAAGTGAGTCGAATAAATGTGTGCCACCGCATCGGACGCTGAACGCGTAACTCCCCGGCGAGCGCAATGCCGGTCCGGCAAGATCGTCATCGAAACAGGATCGACGACGTCCGCTCATACCTGTTCCCGGGCCGCCGAATTCAGGATACGCAACAGCCTCCGGCTGCTCCGGTCCAGGGAATAACACGCTTCCATCTTCGCCCGTCCGGCCTTGCCCAACCGATGCCGAAGCGCACGGTCCTGAATCAGGCGATCCAGACAGGACACCCATTCGTCGTGGGTGCCCGCACAGAAGCCGTTGACACCGTCTTCCACGATTTCACGGTTAATGCCCACCGGGCTGCTTACAGCAGGAATGCCCATCGAAAGGTATTGCAGAAGCTTGTACCCGCCCTTTCCCCGGGTCCACGGATCGTCGGGCAACGGCATCAGGCCGATATCGAAGCCGCGCAGGTCCTGAACCTCGGTTTGCAGGGACCAGGGGCGCCATTCCATCGCCACCGCATCGGTGCAAAAACCGCCCTCGCCGATCAGGCGGAGCCGCAGGTGGGGGTGGCGAACCCCCAACTCGGCCAACGGACCCCGGATCAGTTCCAGATACGGGGCGGACGTGTAGCTTCCAATCCAGCCGAGAACCACGCCGTCGCATTCCTCAACCGCTGCGCCGGGCGAATACCGCCGCGTGTCGATCGGCCCGGTGATGATTGAAACCCTGGGACAATACCGTTCGGCATAGGCGGCCGTGTAGGTGTTTTCGACAATGGCCCCGGATGCCGCCCGAAGCATCCGCGCCAACCCTCGCGAGTGGTGCCACGTTCGGAGCCGCGATATCCAGTCTTCAAAAGGCGCCTCGGTGGTAAAGATCGCGTCGTCGAAATCGAAGATGACTTTCTTTGAAAAGAGCCGCAACAGCCAGGCGACGGGTGCGATGAAAAAAACCCGCTGCACAAACACAACGTGGTACCGGGGCGCGGAACGCAGGGTGCGCAGCCCCGCCAGGAGCGAGCGCCACCACACCCAGAAATAGTGGATCAGGCGCCCGACGCCTCTCCTTGAGTATGTCCAGGTGGCAATCCGACCCGGCAATACAACCGATACATCGGCTTCAACGCCATTGGCTTTAAGGAAGGGGAGATAGTTGAACACGCGTGTACGGCTGGCGGCGAACCGGGGCCCGGTGAGCGCGACAAAAAAAACTCTCAAGGCGGGAAGACTCCTTAGAAGCTGTCTTAAAATTACCGGTGAGTTCCCGAGCGCGAGCGAAAAAGCGGCGGTTATGAGGCGCGAGGGGCGCGTAGCGCCGACGGGAAAATCCGCACATATACTAATGTATCGTGGCTACGCGCCCCTCGCCACTCTTGGGCGGGTTTGACCAACGCCGACCGGCGCTTTTGCAGCCGCGCGAAGACCGCAGGGAATTTTAAGACAGCTTCATACAATATAAACACAGGAATTCGGCTAATCAATGGAAAACGGCGCATTTTCGGTGAACCCGATATCAGGGTGCAAGCCACGATTCAGCCGGTTCCCGTTCGAGAAGATCGAACAACCTGCGATTTTCTTCGCGGTAGAGTCCGTGCAGATGCCGAAGGACGGGCTCGCCCGGGCGATAATCGCTCTCCGGCAAAAGGCGCCCCAGAACGCTTGTTACCGGAGACAGGATCGGGAAGTAGTAGCGGGCGATCAGGTGTAATTTACACGCGTCGAATCGATTGACCTTCTGCGCCATTCCCGAAAACCGAAAGCCGTCGTCAATTTCCAGAAACGCACAGACCTTCTTCAGGCCCTCGCCAGGGTGCTGTACGATATCCTCCTCGAAAAATAGCACCAGGATCTGATCCCGTTTGAAGAGATTCAGATAGGCGGTCAGCAACGTAAAGAACCGCCCCACCTCGAACACCCCGAAACCTTCAAGCAGGACGGATTTCTCGCCAGCCAGGAGATCGTCCATTCGATGCAAAGGTGAAATCCGGCCGGTCCTGATCAGATGCTTTACCGCCGAGACCGCCCGGTCCACCGGGTTCTTGAGGGTAACGATCAGTTTCACATCGGGCAGATGTCTGTGAATATGCCGGTGCACGTCCGGCAAATGACCTTCACCTCCCCGTCCGTCGGCCCAGAAATAATCCGGCGTCTTCTCACCTGCGCGTCTGCTGTCTTCAGCCCGCGAGAAATGACTCGTATACCAATCCATCCCCTTTTCGTAATTGCCGGCCTTGTCGAAGAAGTGAATCTCCTGTTCGGGCATGTACACCTCGGGGTGCTGCCGCAGCATGGCCGCCAGCCAACTCGTTCCGCATTTCTGGGCGCCGATAATCAGGAAATCCGGCAGTCGAGACATATCCATATCCTAACAGCCCGTTGAAAAAGTCCATCCGGGCTGCGGCCGGCTCTTGCGGTCGAAATACTGCGTTGCGCTCCCTCGCCGAATCGCAGGATGGGACTCGGTTGCGCGCCTTGTCTTCGACCTCGCCTGCAGAGCGACTTTATCAACGGACTGCTAACGCCGGATCAATCCGGCCAGACGCAATGCCTCCGCGGCGGTCCCGGCCGAGAAAAAACGTAGCGCGAGCGGGTAGGCAAGCGCACCAGCAACAACGCAGGACGCAACCAGCGTGGTATCGGGCAGTACGCCAGTCACCAGCCATTTGTAACCGGCTACCACCCCCGTCATCAGTACACTGCCCAGCGCGCCGGGATACAGCGCCCGGAGGTACTCTCCAAATGAAATCCGCGCCAGCCGGTTCACGATTCCCTGCGAAGCCACGGTCAGGACCAGCACGCCCAGGCTCACCGCCAGCGCGGCTCCCGTTATCCCACCGGAGATGCCGATCCAAAGTGCCGCGAGCATAAAGACGGCGCAGGCGGTATTCCATATCAGCGCAAGACCGGTACGGCCCAGGGCTGAAAAGACCAATCCGGCGGGGGACGCGACGGAACGAAGCGCTCCGGCCGGACTGAGTACCTGAAGTACCACCGTCGCGGGAGCCATCTCCGGTTCGAACAGCAATACGAGCCCGGGATGCGCCAGAAGGAAGAATCCCGCCATAATCGGAAACACGAGTATGGCGATGTACTTCACAGTGGAGAGATAGGCCCGGCCAAGCCGGACGACGTCATCCTGGAGAGCGGAGAAGGCCGGAAAGGTCACCTTTGCAACGGCCTGAACCACGCGGGTCTGCGGAAATGCGATGAGGCGGTACGCCAGTCCGTAATAGCCCAGCGCCTCGATCCCGAGGAATCTGCCGATCAGCAGATAGTCCAGGTTCTGCTGGACATAGCCCACCAGCCTTGAACCCGTCCACTTGCCTCCGAACCCGATCAATACCCGGGCATCCACGGCCTTGAAGGACCGGACAGGGTTGAAAGGGCAGAAAATCCAGGGACCCAGACCCAGAACCGCATGGCGGACCACAAAGGCCCAGACGAGACTCCACACCTCGAATCCCCACAGGGCCAGCGACACCATCGCAATTCCGCTCGAGACCGCCGCGAAGACATCCAGAATCGCCAACTGTCCGAAGCGAAAGTTACGCTCCATCTGTGCCCGGGGAACGGTACCAATGCCCGCGAAGACCAGCACCGACGCCATAGCCGGGAGAACCGCGGAAACCTGTGGATCAGCAAAAAAAAGCCCGCCCCAGAAGCGGGCGGTCAGATAGAGGAGGGCGGCCAGCGGACACGAGACGGTCAGGCCCATCCAGAACGCCGCGGCCAGATGCGCTTCGTGCGCATCGCGCTTCTGAATGAGGGCTCTTCCAAGACCCATTTCCGAGGCCAGTATCCCCACGCCCACGAGAGTGGCTGCGGCGACCTCCGTACCGAAAGCCCTGGACGGTTCGCTCAGATGCCGCACCACCAACCCCAGCGCGCCCACCTGAATCAGATACCCGGAGCCCTGTGCCAGGCTGGTCCACGAGAAACCCCGGACGGTTGTGCGACGCAGGTCGGCCATCCGGCCGCTCCTTCACCATTTATGCGGTCTCCACACGGGCCAACCGCACGCCGGTCCATACCGCCGCCACAATCACACAAACGATAATCGCGAAGCAAATCACGGCCGGCACGACGGCCGCCACGATTCCGCACAGGGCCAGCAGCCCGCCGGCAAGGTGAATACGCCGTACCGCGCCCCTGACTGAATATCCCATACCGACCAGCCGTTGCGCAACGTGGTCCCGGCTTGCCCTCATCACGGGCAGGCCCTTCCTCCGCCTCACGATACACAGGAAGACGGCTTCGAAACAGGGCACCCCCAGCACCAGTATCGCGCAGAGTTCACCCTGCACGCCCGTCATGGCTCTGGAAATCTCGACAGACATTGCGCCAAGCACAAACCCGGCAAACAGACTGCCGGCATCGCCCATGTAGACCCGGGCGGGATAGGCATTGTATACCAGAAACCCCAGAAAACCTCCCGCCAGGCTGGCGCCCAGTATTACAACCGGCGCCGCACCGCCAACCAGCCCGAGACCCGCAAGGCCGATAGAAGCAATGGCTCCGGCGCCAGCGGAAAGACCGTCCATCATGTCGAGGACGTTAAACGCGTTACACATCCAGACCAGCCAGACGCCGGTCAGCACGGCGTCAACGACGGTACTCCCCGTTGTGTCGAACCGAAGCCCGCCCCCGACCGCAATGACAACCGTGAATATCTGAAACCCGAGCTTCTGGAAGGGCGACAGCGGCCGTTTGTCGTCGAAGAATCCGATCGCGCCCATTCCGAGCGCGCCGATCCACAGGCCGGCTGGAAACGACAGCGGCGCAAAGGGAAGCAGCAGCAGGGTTGCAATCGCGATGGCCACGCCGCCGATGGGAGGAACCGGCTCCGCACCCTTTCCGGCGCCGGAATTCAACCACGAGGCGCGCAACGCGACGGCACGAAGAAGAGGCGTCAGCAACAGGGCGCTACCGAAGCCGAATGCGAGAAACAGAGCGGAGGACAACACGTCGTACTTCCTGATTGCGAGCGGGATCAGCGCGGGCGTCCCGTCATCTGGGTTGAAAGCTCCGGACAGCGTCGATAACCTGAGCCACGTCCGTGTTCGTCATGGCCGGATAGAGCGGAAGCGTCACCAGTTCGCGCCACACCGACTCGGTTACCGGCAGCGCACAACGATACGGTTCGTGGATCGGGTAGAGATGGTTCGGATAATAGTGTACGCTGGAATCGACGTCCCGCCCGTGCAGATGGGCGACCAGATTATCCCTGTCCGCCACGCGCGGCACGTAGGCATGGAAGGCGCTGCGTGCGTACGGCGCAATCCCGGGCGTCCGAAGCCACGCCAGATCGGCAAACGCCTTGTTGTATTGCTGGACGATTTCCCGACGCTGGGCGTTGGCCGACTCCAGCCTCGCCAGCTGGACCAACCCGATCGCCGCATTCAGATCGTTCATGTAAAACTTGTGACCTACTTCGGTCACTTCGTATAACCAGCGTTTCTGCTGCGGCCCTGCCGTAAACCGGTCCCAGGTGCCCTGCGGGATGCCCATCCAGCTGAGCCGTTTGAGTCGTTCGGCCAGTTGCGCATCGTCTGTCGTGAGCATACCCCCGTCGCAGGTCGTCAGGTTCTTCTGCGCCTGGAAGCTGAAACACCCGATCCTTCCCAAACCGCCAACCATCCGGCCTTTGTACCGGGCGCCGCAGGCGTGGGCGGCATCTTCCACAATCGGAATGTCCCGGGTCGCGGCGATTTCCAGAATCGGATCCATGTCGCAGGGGTGGCCGCTGTGATGCACAACCATAATCGCGGCCGTTCTGTCCGATATCCGCCTCGCCACGCAATCCGGGTCCAGGTTCAAGGTATCGGGATCGATGTCGCAAAAAACCGGCGTGGCCCCGTTCTGCAGAATGGCATGGTTGGTGGCGACGAAGGTCATGGAGGTCGTCAGGACCTCGCGACCCTCCACTCCCAGCACCTGGAGCGCCAGCAGCAATGCCGACGAGCACGAATTTACGCTCACGGCATATGACGTCCCGATATACTCGGCGAACCGTTTTTCGAAAGCCGCGGCCTTCGTGCCGGCCCCTACCCAGCCGGACAGCATCACCTCGCGAACCGCCGCTACTTCCTCTTCGTCGAAACAGGCCCGCCAGATGGGAATCATGAAATCTCCTTCGGACCCGCACTTCCCCACCCGGAACCGAAGTCGCCGCGACCTGTAATGCACCGGGCCAGAACCCGTCTGTACGCCCTGAGCCTTGGTCCGGCTTCCTTCCTGAATCCGGGCAATAAAAACAGACCTCCCCAGAGCAGCGTTCTTAAAACCATCTCCGGAAACGTCAGTGCGGCCAAAAGGCGACCCGCGTGATCTCCCAGGTGTTTTTTCATAACATAGATATGACTCGCCACGCCCTCCACCAGCATCCGTTCGAGCGCCCTTTTTGAACTTCCGCCTCCCGCATGGAATGCGCAAGCCTCCGGCAGATAGGCCACGGACCACCCGGCCTTACCAAGCCTGAGGCAGAGGTCAACGTCTTCATAATACATGAATATAGCGTCGTCCATACCGCCGACCGCGCCGAAGGCGCTGCGACGCGTAAGGAAACAGGCACCCGTCACCCAGCCCACCGAAGTCGGCCAGCGTGAGATCCGGCAGCCGAATTTAAGAAATGGAAGTACAAGATGCAACAGGAATTTACGGCAGATTTCGCCAGCCAGTCGGGGCGCCCTGCCGAAGGACCGCTGCGCATGACCTCGCTCGTCGACAAGCCGCGGCCCTACCACGCCGACCCGGTCATTGGCTTCAAGAAAATCCAACAGGCGTTCAACCGTATCCGGCGAAACCGACACGTCCGGGTTCAGGACGAGAATATATGGAGCGGTGCATCGCTGCACCCCCCGGTTGACGCCGCTGCCGAACCCGATGTTCCCTCCCGTCTCAACCAGGCTCACAGCGTCGCCGAAGGTCTCCAGCGTGTCAGGACTTCCATCCGACGACGCGTTGTCCACCACGACCACGTCCAGCGGCAGACGCTCGGTTACCGCCATCAGGCTCGCGACGCACCTGCGGAGGTCGTCACCCGAATTCCAGTTCACCACCACCGCCGTCACCGCGGGTTTCATCCGCCTCTCCATCCAAACGGGCCAGAATGCCGAGAAAACACGCATGCCAGAAGATCAGACGGTTGCCCATCATCGTATTGTCGGTGACAATATACACCAGCAGCGCCGCGTAGACCGCGAGAAACGCAACGCAAAACCCCTTCAGCCGCGGATCGTCCGAGCGGCGAAACAAGCCGTAGGCGATCCGCAGTCCCCTGGCAAATATCCAGAGAAAGGCGATCACGCCCACAACCCCCATGCGCATCATGATCGTCAGATAGGTATTGTCTACGCCTCCGGACGTAAATATATACGGCCGGGAGTACTCGTCGACCCGCAGATATGAAATCGTGGTTCCGTGTCCTCCACCCAGTAATGGACGCTGCCATATCTTCTCCAGCGCCAGCGCGTACGCCAGCAGTCGCCCCTGGATCTCCAGGTCACCCTCGGTTACGGTACGCCGCAGACGGTGAGCCGCCATATCCTCGACGCCGGCGCCGGTAAACTGCTGGAAATAATAACCCAGGCCCAGCAGCAAAACGGGAATCATCAACAATATCAGAAGCCGCCGCCCGCGATGCCTGCCGCGGTCCAGCAGAACCAGTCCCCCCAGGCAGAACAGACCGAACAGCAGGCTGCCCCACATTGCGCGTCCCATCGTGACAACCAGCGCAAGACCGATGGGAACCATGAGTAGACCGCCGACCATGCGCCGAACCGGCGACGTGTCGTACAGGAAAGCCGCCGCAATAACCAGAACGCCCATCGGCAGCAGCAGCCCCTCGCGCCTTGCTACACGGTAGAATGCGCCTGCGTACGAGAGATCGACGGTCCGGACGAATTCAATCAGGTACTCGACCCCCACGACGGCCGCGGAAATCACCAGCACGGCCAGAAACGTCCCGCGCCTGCGCAGGTCGAAAAAGCCCGTTGCGACGAAGAACAGCACGTAGTAAAGCGGATATCGAACGTCCCGCATCACCTGCCGAACGTCCTGCCCGTAAAACAGACCCAGTCCTATCGAGGCCGCCACCAGCCCGAGAAATACCAGCATCGGACGATCCAGCCGGGTGCGCCGCCAGCTCAGATTCCGTTCCTGCAGCCAGGCGACAAACGCCACCCCCCATACCACCAGGAACAGCGCCTCGCAGAAATGCATATTCCCCGGCAACATGAGATGCTCTTCGTAGAACTCGGAGGAGATTACGGAGGCGATGAAGCAGAGATACAGGAGCGCGGATGTTACTGAGGTCAAAAGGGCGATACCGGAAACCACGATCAGACTCACGGTGATTAGCGGAATCACCTCGCCGAAGCGCCAGGCGGGCAGCGCGATCAGCGAAAGCTGCGCGAGGCATACGGCCGGAATCAGCCACCGTCCGTGCATCCGCGCGGTCGACCCGCCCGCTTCCATTGCCATCGGTCACCTTTCAGTTCAGTAAAAATTGAGGTCGAGCGTGATGCGGAAGTCATGGGTGCTTCCGTCCCCGCGACTTCCGCCCTCAAGGGGCACATTGCTCCCTCGCGTCAGCCTGTAGGTCGCGGAGAGAACGAAATCGGAGAACGGCTCGAGGACCAGGTCGACACCCAACCGCGTCCGTTTCTCCACCGTACCGCTCAGGAATTCACGAACCGCGGGGTCCTCCGGCCGCCGTCCAAGCCGCGCATCTCCCCCCACATTCGTCAGCGTGCCGTCCGAATTCTCGATATTCTCGCCAAGACGCGTCCTTTCCAGGCTGAGGGCCGCGGAAACCGAGGGAGAGAACCGGTGCGTCAACCGGGCCCAGAACCGGTCCGAATTCGGTCCGGTGGGATAACCCAGGAGCGCGTCGAAATGCGTGTACGCATTGATGTTGAACCTGTGAGAATACACGAACGGTTCGATATGCACGAACTCGGCTCGAAGATCCGTATCCGGCAGCCCGAACGCATCCACCCAGAACACCCCCGCCTGCGCCGCGAGCTTGTTGGAAAAATCGCCGGGACTGAACTTCCTCAAATCATCCATGAACAACGCCAGGTAGGTCTGAATTCGTCTGGCCGGGCGAAGGGAGACATCCAGCCCGACAGCCAGGTTGTCCCTGTCCCCCACCGACATCTGTGCGGCCGTCAGAACCGAAACGGGAGACGCGTACAGAAACTCGAAATCCCGGTCTCCGTAAATCACCGCCTCCTGGAATCCCAGACGGACGCGTGGAGATACATCGACCTCCACGCGATGGGCGGCAATCGCCTTGGAACGTAGGAACGTTCGGCGGTGGCCGTTGTCGAACCGCGTGCGCGAAGGGTCGATAAGACCCGAATCGGCTTCCAGGAATCCGAGAATGTGGATGAAGCGCACCCGCCCGTACGCCGACCGGAATCGAGCCATCCCGAAAGTCGGCGCGAATGGCGTCATGAGCAGGTTGCCGCTCCTGCCGGGGCCCCAGTCCAGGCTGCTTTTTGCCGCATCCGCGGCGAACCAGCGCGTTGCCCACGCCAATTGCCAGGTCGCTTCACGAAAGTCGGCCGCGTTTCCCTTGAACTGTGCCAGTTCGATGGGCCGGGCAAGTATGTCCGCTCTGGCCCGACGGGCGAGGGTACTCCATTCCCTGGCCTCGTAGTGCCGCGCGCGAAAACCGATTCGGTCGCCCAGCGTGCCGCGGACAATCGCGCCGATGTGCGTTTGGGAAACCGTTTCCCGCTCCCTGACCTCGCCCCCCAGCAGAATCAACCGCTGCCGGAAGAGCGCATCGACGGCGACCGACGCAGACGTATCCCCCCATGAATAGAGTGCGTCCGCCAACTGCTCGAAACCGCCGGTTTCGGCGACCGGCCGGGTATGGCCCAACCGCGCGGCCTCCCCGCGGAACGAGGCCAGATGTCTATGGAGAATCGCCCACTCCGTGCCCGACATGGCCGCCTGCGCATCGCCACTTTGCAGGACCTGAATCAGAAGCCGTGCGACCTCCAGTCGGGTGTAGGGCCTGGTCTGCGGCGCTGCCGAGTCCAGCCAGCCCCGGACGTCGTACCGGTCGAGCGAACGATATACCGTATGGGTAAGTGGTACGTCCGGGGTATTGTCACCCGCGTGGACGATCCGGGACAGGGACAGAACAGCCAGCAACAGGAATGCGGATCTCACGACGTCTTATCCGGAGAAAGCAGAACTCCGTGGAAAACCGACCTTTCAGTACCGTCAACGCAGCCGCGCCGTCGGGCGCGCCAACCACCACGCCCGGACCGACGGGGAAACTCCTGCATTCCAATTCTCCGCGCCGGGCGAAAGTCCGCCCAATTATACCATAACACCGCGAATTGTCAAGCGAACGGCCCCCGCGATCAGGCTGCCGCACGTCTCCCCGAAATCCCTTGACTTTACGTATTCAACCTGCTATTATTCGCGTCTTGAATCCGGATTCACACCTGATTTCGGTCCAGCAAACGCCCAATTCGCGTCCTGCCCCGGAAACGAGTCGCCATTCTGCAAGCCACGTCCGAGGCCGAACACGATTGCGCGACGCGTCCCGATGGTAGATACTTTCAAACCTGCTTCCGAATGCGCGGACTGCAAGCTGTGCGAACGAGGGCGGGAAGCCGCGCCCGGCAACGGCTCGCCGGATATCGCCCACATCGTCCGTGAAGTCATCGGGAGGATTCGGAACGGAAAAGACGGCCTCCTCGAAGTTCCGGTGGGTGTCTCCGCAAGGCACTGTCACCTGAACCGCGAAGCGATGGATATCCTCTTCGGGGCCGGATCGGAACTCACGCCTTACAGGGAACTCTTTCAGCCCGGCGCGTACGCGGCGGAAGAATGCGTCTCCGTGATCGGGCCCAGGCTGCGCGCCATCGAGCGCGTCCGGATTCTGGGACCCGCCCGGGACTATAACCAGGTCGAACTGGCCCGTACGGACGCCATCTTTCTCGGTCTCGATCCTCCCGTGCGGGACTCCGGCGACCTTCATGGCGCCCAGCGGGTCACTTTTGTGGGTCCGAAGGGGTCCCTTACCGTTCCTGCCGCCATCCGCGCCGTGCGGCACCTCCATCTCCGCCCCGTCGACGTTGCGGAAATGGGCCTCACGGGGCGTGGTGCCGTTCGTGCTCATATCCGCGGTGAAAAGGGTCTCACCTTCGAAAATGTCAGGCTGAAAATCGACCCCGGCTATCTGCCCGAACTCCACCTGGACACCGACGACGCCAACGCGGCAGACCTCGTTTGCGGAGGGAGGGCATTCATCGAGTCGTAAGAAGCCGTCTTAAAATCCCCTGCGGTCTTCGCACGGCTGCAAAAGCGCCGGTCGGCGTTGGTCAAACCCACCCAAGAGTGGCGAGGGGCGCGCAGCCACGATACATTAGTATATGGGCGGGCTTTCCCGCCTTGACCGCCACTTTTTCGCTCGTGCTCGGGAACTCACCGGTAATTTTAAAACGGCTTCCTGAGAAGCTGTACTCTTTCGCTCACCAATGTCGACCAGCGCGCGTATCTTCATCCTGGTGGTTCTGCTGACGCCTCCGGCGGTTGCCTGTTATCACCGGGTGCAGATGGACGATCCGTATATCACGTACCGATACGCACGAAACCTCGCGGAAGGGCGCGGCTTCATCTATAACGAAGGCGAACGGGTGCTTGGAACCACGGCGCCGCTTTACGCCGTGCTCCTCTCCGTTCCCGGTCGTTTTGCCGGAAACTATCCACTGGTCAGCACCCTTTTCAGCGGCGCCGCGCTGGGGGCGCTTGGATGGCTGATCGGCCGCATCCTGGCAGACTTCAATGAAAGCAGGGCCGGTTTCGTTGCCGCGTTTCTCGTGGTTCTGAATCCCTATCTTGGCGACGTACTCGGCTTTGAGCTGATTCTGTTTCAGGCGCTGATATTCGGCGCCTACGCGGCCTATTTTTCCGGCCGCCCGAGCCTTGCGGCGCTGCTGCTTGCGCTTGGCACGTTCACCCGCGGCGATGGACTCGTACCTGCCGGACTCATCCTGGGCCACCACCTGTGGATTCACCGGCGAGCGGCCTGGCGGCCGCTCCTCGTCTTCGCTGTTGTTGTTGGCGCGTGGTCGATCTACGCGGCGTGGACGTTCGGATCGCCCTTTCCCAATACGCTCGAAGCAAAGCGGGCCATGGGCGCAAGCGGGCTCTGGCGATCGCTGTGGCACGGCGTCCTCTACACGGGCCGGCGCTACCTCGAGTCGTCGCCATTTTTGGTGTGGTTTGCGCTGCCGGCGCTCCTGGGCGTCATCAGGATATTTCGTCTGGACAGGCGCGTTCTGCTCATTGCGGGCTGGCCGTTACTCATCTTTCTAGGGTACTGGGCGATGGGGGTTCCGGCGGCCTATAACTATTATGCCGGTCTGGTACCACTCCTGATGATACTGACCGCTCTGGGTACGGCCTCGCTGGCCGGCCGGGTCGCGCGCGAGTGGTCCGGCTGGCAGCGCCATGAAATCCGGATATGCGCGCTGTTGTGTATCCCGCTGCTGATTGCCCTGCTGACCCCGACCGCCAATCTGTTGGGCCGGGAGCCCCAGCCGCGTTACCGCATCTACAGGACGGCCGGTGACTGGCTCGCAGAAAATACTCCGGCGAATGCTTCCGTTGGAATGGTCGAAATTGGCATCGTGGGCTTTTACAGCGACCGCTATATTGTGGACGTCTGCGGTCTGATCACCCCCACGGTCGGCCCACACATGGCGGCCGGCGACGTTTCCTGGCCCATCCGGACTTACAGGCCGGATTTCATGCTCTTGCACGATCCACTTTGGGCTCCTCTTGAAGGCCCGATCGCGTCCGCGCCGTGGTTCCGGGAATCCTACGAATGTATCAGGACCTTCGACGGCCCGCGTCCCTACAGGCTGGTCGTCTACAGAAAAAAATAGGTGGGCGCTATACCCGCCTGGATTGGGTCAAACACTCTCAACAGGAGGAATCGCGACATGGGTGAAGCCCTTGGCATGATCGAAACCAGAGGTCTGGTGGCGATGATCGAAGCGACCGACGCCATGGTGAAAGCGGCCAATGTGAAGCTGGTCAACTGGGAAAAAATCGGCGCGGGCTACGTGACCGCTGTCGTCCGGGGCGACGTGGCCGCCGTAAAAGCCGCCACCGAGGCGGGCGCCGCCGCCGCCGGCAAGATCGGCGAACTGATATCCGTCCATGTCATTCCGCGCCCCCACGGCAGCCTCGAAGACGTGCTGCCCATTGGAAAATCGTCCTGAATTCTGAAACGCTGAGCGTTACCAATGATACTGGGTAAAGTGGTGGGGACGGTTGTCGCCACCCAGAAGGACAAGGGTCTCGAGGGGTTCAAGCTCCAGGTCGTGCAAACCCTGGACATTCAGACTCTGGAGTTGGGAAGCCGATTCCTGGTAGCGGTCGACGCCGTAGGCGCAGGGGCCAATGAAGTCGTCCTGTGCACAAGCGGAAGTTCCGCGCGGATGACCGGCTCGACCGAAGACCGTCCGGTCGATGCGGTCGTCGTCGCCATCGTCGATTCGGTGGAAATGGAAGGCGAAACGACGTACCGTAAACACCCCTGAACCCATACGGTTCAGAGCGTGGCATTGCCAGGCTGACGCGCGGCGTTAGGGTCTCGTCTATTCGTAGTCTCGTCTATTCGCGTCATTCGTAGTTTTGCTGTTGCCTTTCAGCCTTTTTTCTGGTTTTTCGTAGTTTCGTCTTTCGTCCATTCGTCGTCTCGTCTTTTCCTGGTTACGATGAACATCAGCGAAGCCCAAATCAGATCGGTCGTTGAGGAAGTCGTCCGCACCCTCGCGCCGGAAGCGCGGGCCCCCGCTGTCGTCTCGTCTCCGGTCCGCACGGGCGGTAATGGGGACGACGGCATCTTCGAACGACTGGACGACGCGATCGAAGCGGCCGGCGGGGCCCAGCGCGAACTGGAGGCCCTGTCGCTCGAAGTCCGGCGCGAAATCATCGAGGCCATTCGCAAGGCGGCGCTGGACCATGCCAAGGGCCTGGCGCAGATGACCCTCGACGAGACCGGCATGGGCAGAATCGCCCACAAGATCCGGAAATTCGACGTGGTTGCCCGTCTCACCCCGGGCGTGGAGGACCTGGAACCGGTGGCCTGGACCGGCGACCGCGGGCTGACCGTCGTCGAACTGGCGCCCTTCGGCATCGTTGCCGCCGTCACGCCCTCCACACATCCGGTTCCCACGACCGTGAACAACGCCATCAGCCTGATCGCTGCAGGAAACAGTGCCGTATTTGCACCACACCCCGCCGCGAAAAACGTCTCCCAACTGGGCATTCAGATCCTCAACCGGGCGATCGTCGACGCCGGCGGACCTCCAAATCTGTTGACCGCCGTCCACGAACCCAGCATTCAGACCGCCCAGGATCTCTTCGTACATCCGAAAATCGACCTCGTCCTGGTAACGGGCGGGGGCGGCGTTGTCAAGGCCGCGATGCGCGCGCCGAAACGGGTCATTGCCGCGGGTCCCGGAAATCCCCCGGTGGTGGTCGATGAAACCGCCGACCTCGACACGGCCGCCGATGGGATCGTCGAAGGCGGCGCATTCGACAATAATATCCTCTGCATCGGCGAAAAGGAAGTCTTCGTCGTCGAGTCCGTCGCCGACGAACTCAAGCGTTCCCTGCTGGCCAGGGGATGCGTCGAGCTGGACCGCGGCCAGATCGAAGGCCTGACCGCACACGCGTTTACCGCGGACGGCGGCGGCGAACAAACCGTCAACCGGGAATTCGTGGGTCGAAACCCGCATGTTCTGGCCGAGAGTATCGGCCTGAACGTGCCCCCCGAAACGGAGTTGCTGATCGGCGAGGTCGTAGCTGCGCATCCCTTCACGCAGAATGAGCAGATGATGCCGTTCATTCCGGTTGTCCGCGTACCCGATGTCAACACCGGCATCGAACGGGCCGTGGAGGCCGAACATGGATATCGCCACACGGCCGTCATGCACTCGAAGAACGTGGAAAACATGACGAACATGGCCCGGGCGTGCCGCTGCAGTCTCTTTATCAAGAACGGACCGTCAACTGCCGGCGTGGGGGCAGGCGGCGAAGGATACACCTCGTTCTCCATCGCCACGCCCACCGGCGAGGGCTGCACATCGGCCAGGACGTTCACCCGGCAGCGGCGCTGCACGCTGGTCGACTACTTCAGGATCGTATGACGTCCGGCGAGGACCATTCCCGGTTCCCACTCTCAATGCCCAGGTGCCCATGCGACTCGGCCGCGTCTCGGGAAAAATCGTAGCCACAAGGAAAGACCCGTCGCTCAAAGGCATCCGGCTGCTCGTCATCCGGCCTCTGGACCACCGCCGGAACGACCACGGCGACGCGCTGGTGGCGGCAGACGTGGTCAGCGCGGGACAGGGTGAGACCGTCTACTGGGTCAGCGCGCGGGAAGCGCCCAACGCCCTGCCCGACAAATACGGACCCGTAGACGCCGCCATCGTCGGCATCGCCGACCGCATCGATATCCGGAACGAACCATGACCGGACCGCGCGCAGTCCTCCGGTCTCCCTCGAATCCGCGGAATCCATGATTCTGGCCCGAGTCATCGGCAGCGTTGTTTCCACGCTGAAACATCCGGCCTACGACGCCGCAAAACTCATGCTGGTACAACCGGTCCGGCCCGACGGCAGCGAGGTGGATGACACCCTGCTTGCCGTCGACGCAGCCGGCTCGGGCGCCGGCGAAACCGTACTCGTCCTGCGCCAGGGCATTGCGGCCGCGCAGGTCCTGGGGGTGGACCGGCCGCCCATCCGCTCCGTTATCGTCGGGATCGTGGACCAGGTCGTCTGCGAGCCGCAGACGCAAGACGACCGCAGTCATCGACAACCTGCACCGTAAAGACGACCATCCGGACCCCTCGCCATGACGCTCCATCAGGCAAAACTGGATATCGTGGAAGCCGGACGCAGGCTCTACGACAGGGGTTACATCGTCTCGAGTGACGGAAACATTTCCGCCCGCTTCGACGAAAGCCGCCTGATTGTTACGCCCGCCGGGCTGTGCAAAGGCAACCTGTCCGTAGAGGATCTGTGCGTTTGCGACATGGAAGGCAGGAAGATCAGCGGCGTTCGGAGCCCTTCCTCCGAAATCGGCATGCATCTGTTCCTCTACAGGGAACGGTCCGACATCAAGGCGGTCGTCCACGCGCATCCGCCCACGGCAACGGGATTCTCGGTTGCCGGAATGCCGCTCACCGATTGCGTTCTGCCCGAGGTCGTGATCACGCTCGGCTCGATTCCCACGGCGAAGTACGGGACGCCCGGAGGGCCGGAGATCTCCGAACCGATTCGAAAGTTCGTCAAGGACTACGATGCCTATCTGCTTGAGAATCATGGCGCTACCACCGTCGGTTCCGACGTGATGAACGCCTATTTCAAAATGGAAACCCTGGAACATTTCGCGCGAATCCTCTTTGTGGCGCGCCAGTTGGGCGGCGCCAACGTCCTGAACCGGGAACAGGTTGACAAACTCCTTCAGATCCGACAGCGCCTGGGCATCCGGGGACCGGACCCGGCGTGCGACGTCGGCAGGGCGCCATCCGGGCCCGACACCTCAGAACCGCAAATCCCCACCCTTCGCACACGCAGCGCCTCGAGCCCTTCCGGCGATCCTCCGCCGGCGAAAGACGACCTCATCACCGAAATCACCCGCCAGGTGATGCAGGAACTCCGTACCGGGAAGCCGGAATAGTCCGCGACACCCCACGCCGCCGCCGATGAAGCTGTCTTAAAATTCCCAGCGGTCTTCGCGCGGCTGCAAAAGCGCCGGTCAGCGTTGGTCAAACCCACCCTTATAGACAAATATGGGCGGATTTTCCCGCCTTGACCGCCGCTTTTTCGCTCACGCTCTGGAACTCACCGGTAATTTTTAGACAACTTCTATGAAAATCCTCGTCGCAAACGTCGGCAGTACGTCGTTCAAGTACAAACTCTTCGATATGACCGACGAGACGGTACTCGCCGAGGGGCGCCTCGAACGTATCGGCGGCACGCGATGTCCCGTTCAACATCGCATTGGTACATCGGAAACCCGATCCACCTGCGCGCTTCCCGATTACCCTACTGCGATCCGGAACGTCATGGAAACGCTCGGGAGCGTGGTCGGAAGCCGGGGAGGCTCCGACCTGGACGCCGTCGGGTTCAAGACCGTCCACCTGCGCGGGGAACCGGGGACGTACGTGCTGGACGACGGGATTCTCAAGCGCATGGCCGACTACAACGATCTCGCGCCGGCCCACAATCCCCCGTACATACAGGCTGTCCGGATCTTTCGCGCGCTCTACCCGGACCTTCCTCTGATCGGGCTCTTCGAACCGGCGTTCCACGCCACCATTCCGGATTACGCGTACACCTACAGCATTCCGTTCGTCTGGTACGAGACCTACGGCGTGCGCAAATACGGTTTCCACGGCGCCTCCCACCGCTACGTCTCGGAAAGAGTGCCGCGGCTCCTCGACCGGCCGGCCGTCGGACTGAATCTGATTTCCTGCCACCTCGGCGGCAGCGCGTCTCTGTGCGCGATCAAGGACGGGAGGTCGATCGACACCACGATGGGATTCTCAGCCCAGGACGGTATCATCCACGGAAACCGTAACGGCGCCATCGACCCCTTCATCATTCCATTCATGATGGACCGCGAAAACCTCTCTACGGACGACATCCGGCGCATTCTCACCACGGAAAGCGGCCTGGTCGGAATCTCCGGTCTCAGCGGGGACGTCCGCGACCTTGAAACGGCCGCCGATGCCGGCAACCCAAGGGCAAGACTGGCCATCGAGACGTTCTGCTACGGCGTGAAGACAGCCATCGGCGCAATGGCGGCCGCGCTTGGCGGAGTCGATGCGCTGGCCTTTGCGGGAGGCATCGGCGAACGCGGCGTTCACGTTCGGAGGCGCGTCTGCCGGGGTCTGGAGTTTCTGGGAATTGAGCTCGACCCGGAAACGAACGCCTCCGGACCTCCGGAGCGGCTGATCTCCGCTTCCGAAAGCGCCGCGAAAATCGCGATCGTGACCACCAACGAAGAAGTCATCGTGGCCCGTGAGACCGCGGCCCTCGTCAGGCGTATGTCGTAACGCACGGATCCCCGAACCCATGATATCCTTTTCCAGAAGCTGTCTTAAAATCCCCAGCGGTCTTCGCGCGGCTGCAAAAGCGCCGGTCGGCGTTGGTCAAACCCACCCAAGAGTGGCGAGGGGCGCGCAGCCACGATACATTAGTATATGGGCGGATTTTCCCGCCTTGACCGCCACTTTTTCGCTCGCGCTCGGGAACTCACCGGTGATTTTAAAACAGCTTCTCATCGCGCTGTTTCTCATGCTCGCGGAACCGGCTCCCGCGTTCGATCGGGAACTCTGGACCCACTTTCCCAACATGAATTCGGTTACGGCCCTGGCTGAAGGCAGCCAGTACGTCTACGTGGGCACCGAGGGGGGCATCCGGCGTTTCGATATTTACGGCGAACGATGGCACAGGCCGCTAACCGTCCTGGACGGCCTGCCCGACAATCGCATCCGCGCTATCGCCTACGACGCCAGAACCGGCGAACTCTGGATGGACACGCCGTCGGGCGCGGCCCGCTGGCTCACGCGGCTCGAATCCGTTTCCTATTTCGGCGACGATCCGCCCCCACGCCCCCCGCCGGCGACGATTCCGCCGATCTATATGCCCTTTGGCTTCTTCATTGAGGGCGGATGGATCCAGGGTCCGCGACGGAGCTATCCCATCACGGCGACGCTGATGGACACCTGGCAATCGCTGTGGATCGGCACCGGCGGATTGGGCGTCGGCAAGGCGAACATGACGGACCGGCAGCTCGAGTTTCACGCTTTCGGGCCTCTCGACGAGAATATCACTGCCATGGCGAGAGACGGAGACAGCATCTGGTTCGGAGGCAGGGGCGTCTACGGGCTCAGGGAACAGGGAATTACCCGATACCACCTCTCAACCCAACTATGGGAGTACTTCGAACCGGAACACATCATGGGTCTGGACGAGGCCCGTATTTCCGCCATTCTTCCCGACAGCGCCACGGTCTGGTTCGGCGCCTGGAACGGACTCATCCGTTACGTCCGTCACTCCGGACAGTGGATCACCTATCGTTTGCCAAGCCGCAGAGGCGTCACCGCGCTGGCCAGAGCGGGCACGCGGGTCTGGATCGGCACCCAGGCAGGACTGGCCGTGTTCGATACACAGGCCGACACCATTCGCTGGGTGGGCGGCAGCGAGAGATTCGCCATCCAGGCCATGGCCGCCGGCGCGGGCTACATCTGGGCCGGCACACATCTGGGTCTGTTTCGCTGTCCCGTCGACGACGTGAGCTGGACGCCCGTCCGGAGCCCCGGCGGACTCACGTCCCGGCCCATCAGCGGGCTGGCCACCTGCAGGGACGGCGTGTGGGCAACCGTTGAATCGCCGTCTGCGCTCATTCATCTGGCCGCACCCGACTCGGCCTGGCAACGATTCGCGCTCGCCGAATTGCACGGCGACCGTCACGTTTCCATCGCGGCCGATACCAGCCACGTCTGGCTCGGCACCGACCTCGGCGGGTTCCGCTTTGATATTTCCACGAAACTCTGGAAACGCTACACGCAAACCAGCGGCTTGATCGACGATCGTACACAGGCCGTGCTCCTTCAGGACGACTACGTCTGGTTTGGTACGGAAAAAGGGGCGAGCCGTTATGACTGGTCGCAGGACTTTTTTCGATAACTTATTGTTTTCCAGATATTAAGTATATACCTGTCTTTTTCGTGACCGAAAAAAAACGTGACACGAACGGACATTTTCCTTATCTTAAAGATTGGCACGTAACCTAACTTAGCGATTGTACGTAACCGAATGGTCCTGATGATCTTTCCCCTATTTCATCTGCTAAGTTGAACGACAGCGGCCACCTCGGGCGTCTCCGTGCGCCCGAGGTGGCCGCTGTCGTGTTTTCGCAGCTGGTGCTCCGGGTCCCGAAATGGCCAAAAACGCGTTAGGACTCATTGAAACACGTGGATTCACCGGCGTCGTCGAAGCCGCCGACGCGGCCGTGAAGGCCGCGGCCGTTGAACTCGCGGCCGTTGAGAAGATAGAGGGAGGCCTGGTGTCCATTCGAATCCTGGGCGACGTGGGGGCCGTACAGGCCGCCGTTCAGGCTGCCGCCGAGGCTGCGGAACGGGTCGGGCAACTGGTATCGCGGCACGTGATTCCGAATCCTCACGACGATCTGGTCGACGTATTCGAATTGAACGGGCAGCAACCCCGGAACCCGGATAATCCGGACGTCAGCGGTCTCTCGGTAGTACAGCTCCGTCAACTGGCCAGAAAGACGCCCGGTCTGTCCATAAGGGGGCGCGAGATCTCCCGTGCAACCCGCGAGCAGTTGATCCAGGCGCTCCGCAGCGCAAATGCCAACATCGACACGTAGCGTCGAAGGAGTCCCGGATGGATACAGACACGCTTTGGGAACGCATTAAGCGAGGGATCATCGACAGTGCCGCGACGGCAGCCCACAAAGCCGAGCACCTCGGGAAAATCGGCCGCGCCAGGCTCGATATCGCCGGGACCCGCCATGCCATACACGAAGCCTTCGCAGAGTTGGGAGGCGCGGTCTACGCGCACCTGTCCGAGGGTGGCGAAGCTGACGTTGCCCAGGCAGACGACGTTCAGGAACTGGTGCGGAGAATCAACGAACTCGAAAACCTCCTGCAAGAGCGGGAAGCCCATCTGAACAATCTGAAATCCGGCAACAACCAGGAAGAGGAGAAAACCGCAGAGGCGGAGACATAGCCCTGTCGGTCTTGTCGGCATGACACCCCAACTCCGGCGTGTTTGCCAGGTTACCTTCTTTGCTGCGCTCTTCCTGTTGCGGTTCGAGACTGCATGGGCCGACAGTCCCGTACGGTCGTTTGCCAATGTTGTCAGGCTGGTAAGACCGGCGGTTGTCAGCATATCTGCCAACACACCCTACGGCAGGGAGATCTCCCGGTCGGGGTTGCGCCGGGGTCCGTCTGCGTTGCGATACGGATCAGGCTTTGTCCTGGACGCCACCGGACATATCCTGACGAGCAACCACGTTATAGACGGCGCGGCCGGTATTCAGGTGGAGTTTTTCGACGGCACGGAATACGCCGCGGAAATCATCGGGCAGGATCCGGACACCGACCTGGCGCTTCTACGGCTTCTTTCAAACGTCCCGATCGATCGTACGCGCATTGCGCGTCTGGGCACTTCAGATTCCGTAGAGGTCGGCGACTGGGTGATGGCCGTTGGCAGTCCTTTCGGCTTTCACCATACTGTCAGCGTCGGCGTGGTCAGCGGCAAGGGAAGGTATCTGGAGCGAATTCAGGGCGACATTCCGGCGCCGCCCTTTCAGGACTTCCTGCAGACGGACGCGTCCATCAATCCAGGCAACAGCGGTGGACCCCTCGTCAATAGCGCCGGGCGGGTCGTGGGCGTGAATACCGCGTACAATCCCGCGGGGTCCGGCATCGGATTCGCCATTCCGATTGACGTTGCCGGCCGGGTTGCAGCGGAACTCCGTCAACACGGAGAGGTTGTCCGCGGTTACCTGGGTATCCAACCCCAGGATCTAACCCGCGATCTCGCGGACGCGCTGGATCTGCAGTCGACGTCGGGCATATTGATCGGGGAAGTTCAGGCGGACGGCCCGGCGGGGCGGGGCGGCCTCAAGCGGGGCGACATCATCAGGTCGCTCGACGCCAGCCCCATCATCAATGCCCAGGATTTTCTCAATCGGATAACAAGGTACCGTCCCGGGGAGTCCATTGCGCTTATCGTCGTTCGGGACGGGAGACCGCTCAGGATCTCCTGCACGCTGGGACGGAGGCTGAAGCAGCCTCGTCCTCCGAACGGATTCCGTTCCAACAGTTCAGGTTGGCCCGGGCTTGAGGTCAAGAATCGCTCGGATTGGGAAAGCGGCCGCCTCCAGGTGTCCAGAACTGGACCCGGCGTCGTGGTACATTACGTCGCGCCCGGAAGTCCGGCGGAAAAAAAACAAATCGAACGCGGCGATGCGATCCTCGAAATCGACGGCGTTGCCATCTCAAACGTCCGGGACTATAACAAGATGGTTGAAGAGATCAAGAGGGCTGTAAGGCCCGGTCTGTTCCTTATCCTCAATAAGGACGACGGCAATACGCGGTTCGTTGCCCTCCGACCGGGGCGCTGAACGCGCTTCAGTCATCTGTTGAAGGACGTCCGGCCGATTGAAAGGAGGCATTCTTATGTAGCGCTCACCTGTCTTCATGACCGGTATCAGCATCAGCAAGGTTCACTACGACAGTCTTAGTCCCCTTCGAGATATTCAGTCGATTCTCCCGAACTGATTTCTCGGCTCACAGTCCGGCTCGTAACTCCGGCCAACTGAACCGACCTTCCCCGGTGCAAAGAAAGGCTGACGAGTGTCTAAGCTAGCTAAGAGGCCGTACGCGCGCGAAGATGAATCCCTGGATCAGTACCTTCAGGAGATCGGAGAAGTCGATCTTCTCACGGCAGACGAAGAGATCGCCCTCGCCAAGCGTATCAAGAAGGGCGACCAGGATGCCCTCGAGAAGCTGACCAAAGCCAACCTTAGATTCGTTGTAAGCGTGGCCAAACAATACCAGAATCAGGGTCTCTCAATGGGAGACCTGATCAACGAAGGAAATCTGGGTCTTATTAAAGCGGCCAAACGCTTCGATGAAACAAAGGGCTTCAAGTTCATTTCATACGCCGTGTGGTGGATCAGGCAGGCCATCCTTCAGGCCCTGGCCGAACAGTCCAGAATCGTACGGCTGCCTCTGAACAGGGTGGGCGCCCTGCACAAAATCGGCAAGGCATCCAGCGGGCTGGAGCAGGAATTCGGTCGAGAGCCCAGCCCCAGCGAGATTGCCGATGAACTTGAAATGAGCGACTATGAGGTGATGGATACGCTCAAGATCTCGAGCCGGCACCTTTCGCTTGACGCCCCGTTCAGCGAAAGCGAAGACAACAGTCTGCTGGACATTCTGGAAGATCAGTTGCAGCCGCCCCCCGACGAATCGCTCATCGACGACTCGCTCCACCGCGAAGTCGAGAAAGCGCTGGCAACCCTCACGCCACGCGAAGCCGAAGTGATCAGCCTCTACTTCGGCATCAACCGTGAGCACCCGCTTACCCTGGAAGAAATCGGCGAACGTTTCGGATTGACGCGCGAGCGGGTACGCCAGATCAAGGAAAAAGCCATCCACCGGCTGCGCCACAACTCCCGTAGCCGCCCGCTCAAGGCATATCTGCACTGAAGACGGTATGCGTCCATACAGTCCGATGGAAGAGTCGCTCTGCAGGCGAGGCCGAGTCATTGTGGCTGAAGGCAAGGCGCGCGACCGAGTCCCATCGAGCGATTCGGCGAGGGAGCGCAACGCAGTCATTCGGCCACAAGGGCCGGACGCAGCCCGGATGGACTGTTTCAACGGACTGCCAAGCCACAGCCGGCGTCACGCGAAGGCTGTGGCTTTTTTTTCGATGGATGACCCGGTCCTGCCTGCCCTCGCTTGACGGAAATTCGTGAAACTTGTAGATTGGTGGAGCGTACAACCCTCCACACACCGTTCAACGTCTTCTTTCACCGAAAGGATTCAGCCCCATGTCGAACAGTAAATCCCTGAAGTCGCTCCTGGCTGTTGTCGCACTCCTGCTGATTGCCAACCTGGTCCGACCGCTCTGGTCTCCCGGCACGGCCCATGCACAGAGTGAGGAGGCGGGCTCCAGTGTTGCCATCACCGGCGCGGGTACGAGCGCCTGGATTCTGAAGGACGGCAACGTCTACTACGCCATCTACGAAAAGCAGTACGAATCCATCCGCATCTACGGCCCCGAAGAACTGCCAGAAGAGTGATCGCCGCCATGGGTCGTCATTCAGCATTGCCGAAGAGCCGGTTTACCTGCCCTGGAAGTCCCGAGGGCCGACATAGCCTGAGGCATCCATGAGGACGTTCCGGGAACAGAACCGGCTCATCGGCGCCGCTGTCTTTCTGATCACGTGTTTCGTATACATCCGAACCGTTGCGCCCACGGTAACCTTCTGGGACACCGGTGAATTTATCGCGGCCTCTTACATCCTCGGTGTTCCACACCCTCCCGGCGCGCCGTTTCATACCCTCCTGGGCCGCATCTTCACCCTCTTCACAACTCCCGATAGCGTCGCCTTCAGCGTCAACCTGATTTCGGTGCTTTCCGGCGCCGCGACCGCCGTCCTGTTATACCTCTGCAGCGTCCGGCTGCTCTCCCGCTGGCTCAGCCCCGGACGTGCGGCCGACCGCATCGCCATCCTGACAGGCGGCGCGGTCGCTGCGCTTTCCGCGGCATTCTCCACGTCCTTCTGGGCAAATGCCACCGAGGCCGAAGTCTACGCGCTGTCCATGCTGTTCACCGTCCTGGCATTCTACCTGGCCCTGCGCTGGGACGGCGCGCCGGAAGACAGGTATCGCGACCGCCTGCTCATATTCATCGTCTACCTGTTCTTTCTGGGCGCGGGCGTGCACCTGCAGTGCCTGCTCACCGTGCCCGGAATCCTCATTCTGGTCTTCTCCGACCTGCTCAAGAATCGCTCCACTTCCGTGCAGGCAACCGTTGTCATCGGGCTCACGGCTTTTCCCTTTCTGTGTATCGTCTCTCCTCATATTTCAATCACGGCCGTCCTGGTCGTGGCCGTACTCGCCGCGCTCCTGGTCTTGCGCCCGGCCTGGCGTCATCCCGCATTCTGGCTTTGCGCCCTGGCGATGATCGCACTCGGATATTCCACGTACGCCATGCTCTACATCCGTTCGGGCCTGGATCCCTTCATCGATATGAACAATCCGGAGACCTACGAGAATTTCAAGGCGTTCCTCACCCGCCAGCAATACGGCGTCCACTCCATTTTTCCACGCCGGGGCGATTTCTGGGACTTTCAGCTCAACATCCACATCAAGTATTTCCTCCAGCAGTTCCCGTTTTACGATCAGGGGCTCGTCGGCCGATTCTTCTCGGAGACACTGCCTGCGTTTACGGAGCGATTTTCCGTCGGCGAGATGCTGTCCGGGACGTTCCGAAGGGCCGTCGCCTCGTTGGACGGCACCCGGGAAACCATCGCGTATTCGGTTGTGCCCATCCTCCTGGGTGTCGTCGGCGCGGTCAGCCACCTCCACAGAGACTGGAAGCGATTCGCCAGCGTGTTCTCCATGATTCTGCTCATGGGGTTCGGACTGGTGTTGTACCTGAATATGCCCGACCCCGAACCCCGCGAACGGGAGTATATCTTCGTTGGCGCGTACGCATTCTTCGCCCTGTGGATCGGGGGCGGCGCCGCTGCCCTCATCGTCGCCGTCGCGCGCGGTTTCGCCGCGGTTCCCGCGGCGGCAGTGGCCGCGGTCGTGTGCCTGGTCGTGCCCATCGGCCTGCTGCAGAACAACCACTTCGAACGCGACCGCAGGGGCGATTTCATCGCACACGACTACGCCCGGAACATTCTGAGCTCCTGCGAACCCAACGCCATCATCTTCACCAACGGAGACAACGACACCTACCCGCTGTGGTATCTCCAGTACGTCGAGGGGTTTCGCCGGGACGTCCGGGTGGTCAACCTCAGCCTGCTCAAAACGCCGTGGTACGTCAAACAACTGCGCGACCTGAAGCCAATGCTTCCCATCACGATGACGGATGCAACCATCGATGAGCAGGTTGTCGCCAAACCATGGTCGAGACGATATGACATCCCACTCGCCGACAGCACGATTATCGTCACGGCGGATGACATCCCGCTCACCGAATTCCAGGTGGGTAGCAGGCGCATGGACATTCTGGAATCTCACACGCTTATGATCTGGTACCTGGTTGACCGGAATAACTGGCAGCGTCCGATATACTTCGCGGTGACCGTCCCCGAACGCAACATGGGCGGCCTTCGGTCTCACCTGTCCATGGAAGGCATGGTGTACCGGCTCGTCCGGAAGCGGGCTCCCGGACAGTTCGACGCCGGCCTGACCTCCCGGCATCTGCTCGAGAACTACAGGTATACCGGAATCGCGGACGCCACCGTATACAAGGACCCGGTTGCCCGGCGCCTCATCAGCAATTACCTGGTGATCTTCGAAGGCCTCGTGCGCACGCTGCACCTCCAGGAACGCCCGTCCGAAGCGCTGCAGATCATCAGGGTTGCGGAGAGCACCATCCCTCCGGAAGCCGTGGGGCGTGAGGTGTGGTACTCGCTGATGCACGAGAGTTACCGGAAGCTCGCCGTCAGCTTTCTCCGTGCCGAAAAGAGAGACAGTGCGAGCCTCTGCCTCGAGGAGCTGATTCGTATCAGTCCTCACGACGAGGAACGAAAGCAACTTCGTGAGCATCTTCAGTTCCTTGTCCCGGCCCTGCGAACGGACACGCTCCAAAAATGATCCGGAGGCCGGCGCGAAGGGAGATCAGGCGAGCACGTACAGAAAAAAACGACAGGCCGCCCGAATTTCGCAGGCGGCCCGTCTCTGTTGTGACGCCTCTCGATTCGGCGCGACCGGACTGTTCCTAATTCCGTTGGAATCGCCGGGCGTACCGGCGCATGAGCAGATAACCCGCGATAAACCCGCCGATATGTGCATACCAAGCCACGCCGCCCCCCACGCCTCCAGATTCGGCAGACGCGTTCACCAGCTGGATGATAAACCAGACGCCCAGAACGAGCAGCGCGGGCACCCGCACAATCTGGATAAAGAAGAGAAGGAAAACGAAGACATGCACCCGGGCGCCGGGAAACCGCGCCAGGTAGGCCCCGAGAATACCGGCGATCGCTCCGCTGGCGCCCACCATCGGTATCGTCGAGTCGGGATCGGAGAGAACGTGGCCCAGCGAGGCTGCCACGCCGCAAAACACGTAAAACAGCAAAAAACGAAGCCTTCCCAGCGTATCTTCGACGTTGTTCCCGAAAATCCAGAGATAGAGCATGTTGCCGCCCAGATGCATCCAGCCGCCGTGCATGAACAGGGCCGTCAGGAACGTGAGATAGAGCGGGATCGGCGTTGGCGAGATGGCATCCACACCGTGGGCGACTTCAAACGGGATCAGTCCCATCCGCAACGTGAAGACGTCGAAACCGATGGACCCCAGGGAAACCGAATACAGGAAAACCCCCACATTCAGAAGCAGGATGCTCACCGTGAATACGGGGGCGCGGCGTGTCGGATTGTCATCTTTAATGGGCAGTATCATCTACCTATCGAACCGTGAACGAACGCACCGCCCGGGCCCGGTTGCCGCAGGCGTCGGTTACGATGACCTCCAGCTTGTGGATTCCGGCCGCTATCGGCTGCCTGGGCCGGGCCTTGACCTGGCCCGCGTCGGGATCGTATTCCGCAATCAACCGTTTTCCGTCCAGAAGCATGAGGATATCCTTTTCCCGTCGTATTCCCGAACCCGGGTCGCCTATCGCGGCGACTAGCACGGGCCGTCTGTCCGAAACCTTCGCGCGCGGCTCCGGGCGCTGGATTCTCACCCTGGGAGGCGTCTCATCCAGCAACAGCGCATAGGTGGAAAAACTCGAGACTTCGGCAGCCACGGCAGGGCGCCCCCGAACGGCGCGGTTGCCCACGAATACCCAGGCGCCGCCCCGGGTCAACCGATAGATTCCCAATCGCTCGGGTCGGCCGAAGTCCGCCGGGTATCGGAGGACGATTTCAACCTTGCGCCGGAACGGCACGTCCTCCGGACCGAACCGGAAACGCGTTCCAACCATCTTCAGGCGTTTCGAGCCTTTTCCCGGAACGGCCGAGATGCGTCCAAAGAATGGGCCGTAGACGTCATCGGCGTCAAAGCGGGCTTCCGCCATGCCGTCGGGGGACCGCACGACCGCACCCCTCCGACGCACCGGCGTCTGCGCGAGGCGTACCACGCTGCGCCCCCTATTGCCCTTCCAATCGACCGCGGACAGGACTGCCGCAACTTCCCCTTCCACGTCCGGATCGAATCGTACAATGGTTTCGTAGCCGTAAAGACTCCTCTGAATGACCTCGGACGCCGTCTCGCTGTTCGGGGGCCATCTCAGGGTGACGTCCGGTGCGGCCGACAACAGCTTTTTCGACTCGATCTTCAAGACGGCGAAGTCGGAATAGTAGCGTACGGTGCAATCGAGCAGGCCCGGCTTTGGGTCGCTCTCCGGCGGCGGAACAGGCGCGCAGACCTGAAAACCTTCCGACTGAAAACGGTCCCGGGCGCGAACCCTGTAGACCGCATCCGGGACGTGAGAGAATTCCGCGCGAACCCGGCCTGACGAATCAGGTTCGACGAGTTTTATGGGGCGCCAGGATCGTCCGCCATTCGAAGACCGTTCCACAACGACCGTTTCCGGATTCTCGTCCCGCACTCGCGCACGCATCCGAACCGAACCGCCGTTGAACTCAGCGCGCGCGTTGATTACGCGGGGAACCGAGTTCACGATCACCTCCAAATCCACGCGGGTACGATTCCCGGCCACGTCTTCAACCAACACCCGGAGTCGATTTCTGCCCGGGTTCAGGGCAACACCGCGGCCGGAGGTTGAGATTCCCGCGTGAAGGACGCCGTCGCCAACCCTGTACTTCCCGTAAATCGGAAGTTGGTTGCCCGCGGCGCGGTACAGGTTGTGATAGATCCCGGCGCCGCGAACCTTCAGGGCGAAATTGCGATCCAGTTCGACCTGGTTGACCTGATTGTACGCGAAGACTGTGTACGTGGTTACGAAGACCTCACGGCCGTTTACGTAAAGCCGCAGTCGGTAAGGCGCGATGCGGTTGCTGAGTACACTTGCGTCGGCCCGGTCGTAGGCCTTGACGCTTACGCCGATGCGCCCGGCGATCATGGGCACGCTGCGTGCGACGTAGCGCTTCAGTTCGGGGCGCCACTTCACGCCGATCGTCACGGGGTCCGCTTTGTCAGAAACGCGGGACCCGGCGTCCATTGGAATCAGCGCGAGGGATTGTACGGTTGGCGCAACGGTGTCCTTCACCTCGAAACCGTGAAGCAGCCCGTTGATAGGCCGCTGATTCCTGTCGCGAATCTCAAAATGCAGATGCGGCGCCCCGCTGCCGGTACTGCCGGAATATCCGAGCGTCTCCCCGCGTTTGACCTGAATCTGGTTCGGCTTGAAGAAGAGATTAACGCTGTAAAAGCCCCTTCGCTCCTGTTCCGCCTCGACAACGTCCCGTACCCGGGGCGCAAAGCCCGAGAGATGCGCATAGACCGCGGTTCTGCCGTCTTTCAACCGGATGTATACCACCTTTCCATAACCCCAGGGCGATGTCCGGACCCGCCAGACGTACCCGTCGTCAACGGCCAGCACGGGGTACCCTTCCTTCCCCCAGGTCTTGAAGTCGATCCCCGCATGGAAACGCCGCGGCCGATATTCACCGAACGAAGAGGTGAGGGCGGGCGGCGCCTCCATCGGCCAATGGTAGTCCCGGGCTTCCGCGATGCCGGAATCCACAAGACAGAGACAACACAACAGCAGGATCAGCCGCATCGGTATCGGACCTCCCCATCCGGCAACTCGATCGGTTGTTTATCGCGGGATCATGCGCGACACAGTATAGGTATTTTGCTTGCCGGGGTCAAGACGGCACCGGCTTTTTTCCGGCAGGCAGAAAAGACTTGCCTGCAGATCCGCGTTCCTATAATTTATTGTGTTGTTATGTAGTTATTCGGAAAATCCGAGGGCGGACGGCGGCTCGATATGCCACCTTCTTTCCTTCCATCGGAGGGTGTTTATCGCATGCTCAAAAACCTGCGCAACGTGGTCCTCATCAAAGCCATGATGTGGATCGTGGCCATTTCCTTCGTGGCGCTGATGGTGTTCGACTGGGGTGCCGGCGGTATGACCTGCGCCGGACCGGGTGATTCCGTGGGCGTGATCAACGGTCAGAAGATCAGCCACCAGCAATTCGTCGAAGCGCTCCGTGACGCCTCACGCCAGGCCAAAGCCCGGAACAACGCGGAACCGGAAGAGGGCCAGCTCATCCGCCAGATCTGGGACCAGATGGTGGCACAGATCCTGTACGCCCAGCAGATTGAGAAACATGATATCGCGGTTTCGGATGCTGAGGTCAACTTCATCAATCGGAACCAGCCCGTTGAATGGGTGCAGAACCAGGAAGTCTTTCAAACCGATGGAAAATTTGATCCGGATAAATACGGCAGGTTTCTGGACGATCCCGGCACCTACTCGAGTCCCGAGAGAAAGCAGTTCGTACTCAGCGCCGAATACGCCGTCAGACAGGCCGTTCTGATCAGCAAACTGCAGGAAGTGGTCGCCGGCGGGGTGCGGGTGACGTCGGCGGAGGTCCGGGAAGCTTTCGTTCGTCAGAAAGAGAAAGTCCGCGTCGCCTATGCGGCTGTCGAGGCCTATTCCATCGCCGACTCGCTGGTTTCCGTCCCGGATGATCGGATTCGCGCCTATTATGGAGACCACCTTGACGAATTCCACCGCGAAGCGGCCGTCAATGCCTCGTATGTCGCCTTCGAGAAGAAACCTTCCGCGGCGGACGAAGCCGGTGCCGAAGCCGAAATCCGCGACGTGCTCGCCGAAATCCGCGCCGGTGGAGACTTCGCCGCGCTGGCCGAAAGCAATTCGGATGATCCGGGCAGCGCGGAAAGGGGCGGAGACCTCGGGTTCTTCGGGCGCGGAAGGATGGTAAAGCCATTCGAGGACGCGGCCTTTGCTCTCAGCCCGGGCGATGTCTCAGAACCCGTTCGGTCCCAGTTCGGCTGGCACGTTCTAAAGGTCGAGGAACGCAAGGGCGAGGGTGACGGGCTCCAGGTACGCGCCAGGCACATCCTTCTGAAAATCCGTCCCGGCAGAGACACGCTGGACAGCCTCCGTCTCGAGGCCGAACGCTTTCAGGAACGGGCGGAAGAATCGGACTTCCTGACGGCGGTGGCAGATCAGAGCCTGCAGGCGAAAGACACCGGTTTTATCACCGCGGGCGGGTTTTTCCCACTGTTGGGAAACAGGACGTCCGGACTGGTGAATTCCTTCCTCACGGCGTCGCCGGGGAGGATCTCTCCAGTTTACGAGACTGAAGAGGGCATCTATGTCTTCGCCCTCGTGGCGAGGCGCGAGGCGGGCCCGCAACCGCTGGACGAAGTCCACAATCGCATTTCAACCAAACTCAAGACGGCCGAAAAAGTCAGGATTGCATCTGCGCGCGTCGTACCGCTTCTCGAGGACGTTCGTTCCGGACAAAGCCTTGAAGAGGCGGCAGGCCATCGCAATGTTCGCTTCGCCGAATCCAAACCCTTCGGCCGCGACGAATTCGTTCAGGGTGTCGGCCGCAGGAACGCGTTTACCGGCACGGCCTTCCGGCTTGAAGAGGGAGCCACCAGCGACGTGGTCACCACGGACCGTGGCGCGTACGTGCTGCAGGTGCTGGAAAGAAAGCCGATTGACGAAACCGAATTCGAGGCGGCAGGCCCTGAACTGGTTCAGCGCCTGCGTTCTGAGAAACAGAACGAAGTCCTTGCGGCATGGTTCAGCGACCTTAAAGACCAGGCGGAAATCATCGACAACCGGCATCTCTTCTACTCCAACTTTTAGAAGCGGTCTCAACAGCGGAGTCCGGGCGAGCCCGTGCGTTCCTGATCCGTCGCCCCACCGCACAGGATGACTCGCGTGGCCGTCATTACCGTCTCACGCCAGCTCGGCAGCATTGGCGATCTGGTAGCGCGCCGGGCATCGGAAGTTCTCAGCTACGACTTCGTGGACAAGAACCTCATCACGGAAGTCGCGAGAGAAGCCAATGTGCCGGAATCCGAAGTCGAGAAATTCGACGAACAGACGCAGAGTGCGGTAAAACGATTCATCCACAGCCTGATCGTTCCGTCCCGGTCCGTACCGACACCCCCGGCGATGCTCTGGGGGCTGGAGTTTCCGTACGAGGTATCGGCGGCGCTACTGGCCGGCGAGGCTACGGTCAACGAGGAAAAGCACCTTCTGGACCAGAGGGACTACCTCAGATTCCTTCAGGCCACGGTCCAACGCCTTCGAAAACGGGACAGGGTAATCATCGTAGGCCGTGGAGGCCAGGCGATCCTTCGGGATGACCCCAATACGCTGCACGTCCGCACCGTGGCTCCCATGGAAAGACGCATCCAGGTGGTGATGGAACGCCAGAAGCTGAGTACCCGTAAAGAGGCCGGAGAACTGATTCAGAAAAGTGACAGACGCCGGGCCGCCTACCTCAAAGACAACTACCACTTCGACTGGGACGATCCTGCCCTGTATCACGTCGTCGTGAATACGGGCCGAACCTGCCTCGAGTCCGCCGCACGCGTCATCCAGCACTCCGTAGACGCCTTGGGTCGTGCCTGAATGCGGGTAGAGGGCAGAGGGAAGACGGTAGACCAAAAGCGGGTAGACGGGAGCCGGTAGACGGTAGAAGAAATACTTGCCCGGTATGTCATTCCTCATTGCCTTCGGCACGAAGAGAATCCTCACGAGGCAGGTAATCTCTCCCGTCTACCGTCTACCCTCTCACCCGGTGTCGGGGTGGGGTGTGGTCCTCTCCCGTCTTACGTCTCACCGCTTCTGAGGGGCTGGAGGGAGAGGTCCCGCTAACGTCACCGAAAAACGACGAATCCTGGTTAGTCCTTGACTTCTCCTGAACGACCGTACATTCCTGCCGCGAACGATTTCCAATTTTACGTTAATTTTGCAGCCGCGATTGCAACCCAGACGTGCAAGGTGCGAGGACCCGATCCATGCCTCCTGAAATCAGCCGGTCAAGAATGCGTTCCATCTCCAACAAGGACCTCTTCGCCGCGATCGACCTGAAGCGGGCGGACCTGAAGCCCGTCCGAAAAGCGGTGAAGGCAGGGAAATGGAAGCAGGCGGCCGCGGCCTGGGGCGATTACTTTTCCGCACGGAAAGAGCCCCTCAATATGGTTGCGCCAACCGGCGACAAGCCGGACCCTGAACGCGTTCGCGAGGCCGAACGAGTCGTCGCGCACGAGATTCAGGGCTGGCACGACCTGACGTACAAGTTCGGAAAGAAAGTCGACTTCAATGCGAACTGGGGGCGCTCGGGCATCTACGGGACCCACTACTGGGGATGGTCCGACTGCCTGCGGGTCGCTTTCGGACAGACCGGCGACCCCCGCTACGTGGAATGTTTCGACGACCTGTTCAACCAGTGGTACGAGCAGCGTAACAGCATTGACAACCCCGCCAGATACGACGTCATTTTCTACGAACTCGGGCTGGGGGGTCGAACTCCGCGGTTCATCGATCACTATTTCGCGTACCGGTCCACCGGCATCCTGAGGCCCGTCACCCATCGACGCATGTTGAAATCCATTCTGGGCGCGGGACGCTGGCTCTATCTCCTTGAAAAAGAGGAAGGCTACCGCAGCGGGAACTGGCAGATGTGCGGCTCGTGGGCGCTCGTCTATGCCGGCGGCCTCTTCCCGGAATTCAGGGAGGCGCGACGCTGGGTCAATATCGGCGTGAAGCGACTCCTGGAGCACGTCGACAGGGACTTTTATGATGACGGCTGCCACCACGAACGCGCCTCAGGCTATGGCTCGTGGTGTACCCGCATCAGCGAGGATCTCCTGACGTTCTCGGACAGGATCCCTTACATCACGATGGAAGCCGACCTGCGCGCCGGCCTTGTACGGATGTACGACTGGTTTCTGTCCACCACCTCCCCCCTGGGCGAGTCCCAGGGATTCAACGACGGCGGCATCGGCCCGCAGGATGGCATATTGCGGCGAGCATCCGAACTTACCGGAGACGGCCGATACCTCTGGCCCGTGCGCGGCAGGATCGAATCCGCGTCCCGAATCCGGCCGAAGAAACCCGACTATACGTCTGTAGACAATCGGCCGTCGGGATTTGCCATCATGCGTTCGGACTGGAGTGAGGATGCACGGTATCTGATCGTCAACTATGGACCATGGGGCGGAGGCCATACCCATAACGACTTGCTCGATTTCGAGCTCTACGCCCATGGAGAACCGCTGGCCGTGGAGGCCACCCGCTGGGGGCCCTACGACAACCCGCTCGATCAGTACTTTCGTTCTCCACAGGCCCACAACCAGGTTGTGGTCAACGACGCGTCGATGGACCGCGAACATCACCGCGGCGAGGACGTCGCCTGGGCGACCGGAGAGAGGATGGACTATTTTTCCGCAACCCACCGGGCTTACGTAGCGCGATACGGCACCCTCGTCGAGCGGCGCGTCACGTTTCTGAAACCCGACTATTTCCTCGTATCCGACGCAGTTTTTGAAGGTCCCCAACACCATGCCTACACCTGGTACCTCCACTCCCCGGCCAGGTGGCAAGGCAGCCGAAGCCGCATGCTCACCGCGGGACGGCCGGGGTTGCAGGTCGTCCCCGCACAACCCTCGGAGATTCACTACGTCCGTCGCGGGACCTCGTACGAGGCACGGGACGGCACACCCGGAAGATACCCCAACCGCTACTGGATCGGTCTGCAGAAATGGGTCCGGGGCGAAGGCGCGAATGCCGTTGTGTACGACGTCGCGCTCGTTCCGTTCAAATCGGAACCGGATGACGTCAACGTATCCCGGCGCACGGTAAGCGTCGACGGACGAACCTGCCGCCCGGAAGTCGCGCGCGGCGTCCGGATTCAAAGCGGCAACCGGGATGATCTCGTGGTATACGGCAGGGAAGGAGGATCCGTAGCATGCGACGGCCTGTCCTTCAACGGGAAGGTCTGCGTTCTCTCGTTTCGGGAGGAGCGACCGGCCCGCGTCGCTGTACTGGACGGCGGAGACGTATCCTACAACGGTCTTTCGTTGATCCACACGAATCGCACAGGTCTCACCGAGCGTGAATTACAGGCGCCATCGGATACCTGACGACGAAATCAACAGATGGCGCCGGGCGTGTGACCACACCGGAATTCCCATGTTCAGTCTGGTACAGCTGATTCATCCCCGTGAGGGTCGGCGCATTGCCGCGGTCGACGACGACCGATGCCGGCTGATCGACGGACACACGTCAATTCACGGTCTGGCGAGCTTCGTTCTGCAATCAGGTGTCGCGCTGGCCGCGGAGATTGAATCACAGCTCGGAAGGAACTTCCAGGACTACGACGCGATCTACCACGGCCGGTCGGAATGGACCCTTCTGCCCGCGTTCGATCACCCGGGCGAGCCAGCGCGCTGCCTGGTGGCCGGGACCGGATTGACCCACAGGGCCAGCGTTGACAACCGTCAGGCCATGCACGAACACGACGGGGGCGGCGAAACGCAAATCACCGACAGCATGCGAATGTACCAATGGGGTCTGACGGGAGGCAGACCCGCGTCCTGCAATGTCGGCGTCCCGCCGGAGTGGTTCTACAAGGGGACCGGAGCCATCCTGCGCGCGCACGGCGAGCCCCTGGACGTGCCGGCCTTCGCGGGCGACGGCGGCGAAGAACCCGAAGTCGCCGGGGCGTACATTATCGATTCGGAAGGCAACCCCAGGCGCATCGGCCTCGCCATCGGCAACGAATTCTCAGACCACGTCACCGAAAAGAAAAACTACCTGTATCTGGCGCCCTCAAAGCTCCGGACCTGCTCCATCGGCCCAGAACTTACACTCGAACCCGATTTTGAGGCCGTCGACGGAGAAGTCTCGATCGAACGAAACGGTATCGCCGTCTGGTCCAGGACGATCGCGACGGGTGAGGCCAACATGGCGCACAGCCTGGCCAACCTCGAGCACCACCATTTCAAGTACCCTCAGCATCGCCGGCCGGACGACGCTCACGTCTTCTTCTTCGGCGCCGACGCCTTCAGTTTCGGCGCCGACGTCGAACTGGAAGACGGAGACGTCATGGCCATCTCATGGAACGGCTTTGGAAGACCGTTGAGGAATCCCCTCCGGATCGAGACTGATGAAGAAACCCTGGTCCGGGTCGATCCGCTGTAAGTGGCGCCGGTCTGGCGCGCGTCGGGAAGCTACCTGGTTCGCGGGTAAGATCCCGTTGGCGCTTCCAGCCTGAAGGACGAAAACGATGATCATTGACGTACACGCCCACGTCTTCCGATATCCTCAACACTTCACCGAAGCGTTCCGGCGGCAGGCCACCCGCGCCAGAGGCGACGTGGAAGTCGACCTCTCGACCAGCCATGACGACTACCGGCGGCACGCGGGTGAACCGGTTCGCACAATCGTCTTCGGCGGAAAGGCCAGACTGAGCGGTGTCTGGGTAGAGGATCGCTTTGTGGCCGAAACGGTAGCCCGGAGCCCGGATGCGCTCACTGGCTTCCTGTCGGTCGATCCGACCCAGGAGGGCTGGCAGGACGAGTTGAGAGAGGGACATCAGGATCTCGGCCTGAAGGGAATAAAACTACTCTCCATGTACGCCGGCTTCAGGCCCGACGACCCGTCCGTTGAGCCGCTCTGGCGGTACGCCCGCGAACACGGACTGCCCGTACTCCTCCATACCGGAACCACCTTCGTGGCGCAGGCGCCTCTGGAATGTACACTTCCCCGCCACCTGGATCCGGTCGCCATTCGCTTCCCCGACGTCAAGATCATCCTGGCGCATCTGGGGCATCCCTACGAGGGCGAATGCGTTGCGGTTATTCGAAAACACCCCAACGTCTACGCCGACCTCAGCGCGCTGCACTACCGCCCGTTTCAGCTCTACCACAGCCTGATGCTCGTCCAGGAATACGGCGTCTGGGACAAACTGCTCTTCGGCACGGACTATCCCTTTACCACCGTCGACGCATCGCTTGCCGGCCTTCGCAGCCTGAACAATATGCTCGAAGGCACCGCGCTGCCCCGCCTCGACGCCGACGAAATCGAATCGGTAATCTATCGGGACAGTCTCTCCATCCTGGACCTTTCCTAGCCCGATGCGCGTCAATACGTGCAAAAGCGAAACGGCCGCCCCGTAACCAGGGCGGCCGGCATTCGACCCTTTCCGTATCGTGATGCGTCTTTCGCCAGACGTCCCCGGACTGAACCCGAAAGGGCAGGGCCCGTCCGCGCCGCGCTCAAATCCAGGCCCCGCGTCCCCGTGTGTCCAGGTCCAACTGCGGGCCGCGTTCGGGAAGGGGAACCGCCGCCCGGTAGGACTCGGCGATCTCCGCCGCTGTCGCCGGGACCAGAGCGCAGCCCTGCTTTTCGCATATTTCCCTCGCCGCCGCCACCACGCCCTGCATCGTCTCCCTGCGGAAGTCCCGCGCATCGCCGTAGTCGAAGATATTGTGCGTCAGCGCTTTCAGGTACTTCACCGGTATGTCGCTTCCGCTGTCGATCTGTCGTTTCACGTTCTTTTGAATGGTATACCAATGGTTCTTGGCGTCCACCAGTTCAATGCGCAGGTCCTGCGGGTGCGCCCCGCCCCACATCCGCGAGTCGACGTCCACAGTGGTGGGTATATCCACGAAATTCACGTCACCCGTCAGGGATCGATTGTACCGGTGCGGGTAGTGGATATCCAGCGGCGAACCCCCCCATACACAGGCGCAATGAGGAAGGTTTCGCGTTGGCATCGACACCGTGCCGTGCGTGAACCCCAGCGCCTCCAGCGCGGGAAAGGTATGGTCGTTGGCCGAAAAATATCCGGGGGTGAATACCGAGGGCGGTCGGCCCATCGAATCGGCGAACTGATCCGCCGCCTGCTTCAGAATCGCCACCTGTTCCTCGAATCCGTACACACCCAGGAACTCTTCGTACCCCTGTTCCGCCGGATGCACGTGAAGGCCCACCTCGTGGCCTTCGGATTCGAGTTCGCAATACACGCCCGAATGCGCCTTCATGTCCGACGGAATCACGACAAACGTGCCCTTCATGCCGGTCCGCGAAAAGATTTCGCCCAATCCGTGAATCGACCGTTCGCCCAGCGCCGGGTCGCCGATACTTCGCTGCGTGGCCTCGCAATCGACCTGAATGTTGAAGAAGACTTCCGTCACGTCTTTCCGACTCCGGTATTGATGCTGGTTCCCTGCACTTTAGCCGACCTCCGCTCGTCCATCGAATGCATCGACATCAGCGTATTCGCGCACAACGGCGTCACCTTCGTTTCGGAACGCCGAAATACGCAACGGAACCGACGTTCTGCCTGCCAGCGTATACCGCGCCGCCGCTCCGTTCGTTGATACCTGATCGAACCGGACCCCGTCTTTTCCCTGCAGATAGTGGCCGATTTCATCGTGGCTGGCGTAGATCTTCTCGTAGCCGGCCGTCATCGTACCCGTGCGGGCCAGAATGCGGTCCCATTCTTCCATGGTTACGGCGTCGAACTTCTGCTCATGGGTCACGATCTCCGCGTAGAATCCGGCGCGCAGCCCGTGGCGGATCTGTACGGCCGCATTGCCGGCGGCCTTTTCGACGTCCGTTCTTTCGTTCTCCCGCAGATAGGGCGTGCATCCCGTCAGGAAATCCTCCTGATGACGGGCAAGCATGGCCGCGAAGGCGAAGAAGTCGTGGTCGTCGGGCAGATAGTCGTAATAGCAGGTTTGCAGCCCGTAAGGCCAGAAGCCGTCCTGCATGCACATATCGGCCTTGTGCAGCCCCGTCTGCAGGGCCGGGCAGAAAAACCGGTGTCCGCGCTCCTTCAGGAAAGGGAGCGCCCGAACGCCGTACTCCCCCCAGTGGAATCGCAGCGTCGCTCCGGGATTGGCCCCCACCTGATTCCAGAACGCGTCCGCAAATGCGAAGTTGGATTCCAGTTCCGCCTGCGAACACTCGCCCTTTCCGAAATTGTAGATCAGCAACCGATAATAGTCCAGCGCGTGGCTGTTGTAGTGGATTTCCCCGCTCTGCATTCCCGCCCTGATTTTGGGAAACAGGCGTTCCGGTACGTTCGCGATGAACAGGGACGGCATCGGTTTGAACCCGTAGCTGTTCGCGATATCGGCGAATGCGAAATCGTGCCGTCCCTCGCAATCGTCCCACGACATGGTGACGAAGGGCGGAATCATGTTGGCGGCAAACGGCTTTCGCGCCGTCCACACGATCGACCGCCAGAACAGATCGTCCATCCCGCGGGCATGGCCGTAGAAGGCGTTCCGCCACACTCTAGAGTTCAACGTGAACTGCACCGCCCGCCCCGCACCCCGTTCCGTGGCGAACGCCAGGGGATAATTGCGCGGCTCAAATGCGCTCCAGGGCGACAGGTGCCGGATATAGATCAGCTGCTCCTTTCCCAGAATTCCGTCCGCGAGCGGAACCACGGAGTCGCCCCACTTTTCGGCGGCGATCGCCGTCACCATCCGGTCGAACGTGTGGAATTCTCCGGGTGACTGCAATTCCGTGATATAGTGATCCCGTTCCTGCATCCGCACGGTATCGGTCGCGTATGGATGCGGATTGATCCGGTCGAAACCGAATATTTCCAGGAGAGGCCCCTTATATGCCCTCAGGTCGTAGTCGAAGTTGACCAGCCCGGCGCCACTACGAACCGCGTCCGCAATCAGACCCGTCTCGCAACGGGTCAACGACGCGCCCAACCCGTTCTGCGCCAGCAGGATACCCGCGCACTGGTCCAATGACTCCGGCGCAGGACGCTCCCCAGCCAGGTCCAGCAACCGAAACGGCATACCGAAATGCGCCAGCGCCGCGAGGACCGTCTCCTCCACGATCATGCGCTCCCAGTACGGCCCGCCGCTGTCGATGACCACCAGCAGTGCGCCGTTACCCGTACTGGTATGCCGTTCCCGCTGTACCCTTCCGCTGCCTGAAGCCATGGCTCACTCCATCATCTTGTGTTTAGCCTCAATCCGAAAAAAACAGCAACGCGGCGACGCGATAAAACCCTCCGAAACGGGGCGTTATCGACGTATAGAAGGACATTTTTTCCCTTCAAGTCGAGTGACCTGGTGTATCCTGGTAATCCGCCGTCTAATCGCCTTTATTTACAAGCACATATTCGAATTAACGTCCCCGAAGACTTACGAATCAAGGTTAGTCTTCAGCTGATGACTTTGTTGTCGGGAAGCCAGAAACTCTTTGAAATATGTGTGAATTTAATTTCCTTTTCTGTTGCGCAGCCTATATTGAGAAATGAAAATCGGAACGGACCGTTTCACATTGAATTCACGAACGATTACCTTTCCATTTCGAAAGGAGCAGGGCGATGTCTTTCCGAATCCAAAAGGAAACACTTCCATTCAATTCGAGAATCGAAGACGCAACTCCCGAGTCGCCCAGACGGACCGAATACCCAAAAATCGCGCCGTATCGCGAAATGGCCATGCGATGGATCAGGCGGCCGGGAACGCTCTTCGCCGTGTTTCTGTTTTCTTCTGCGTCGATTCTCGGCTTGGCAGGATCCGCGACAGCGACGGGTGTTGATTCGCTTCGCGCACATCTCGGTTTTCTTTCCGAGAAGCCGAAATCTCTGCCGCTGTCCCTGCCCGCGCTGCCCGCGTCTCGCGCGGACGGGACAACCTCCTATACGGTCTCCGCACCGTATAGCGGCACGGGCGTTACGTTGGTACTCTATTACAGGAGCCGGTCGAAAGTCAATGTGAAACGAAGCAGGACGTCCGACGGCACGAAGCTTGAACGCAATGCCTGGTCCGGCAGAAGGCGTTCGAAGCGGTACACCATCTTGTCGTTCGATGGACTCGGTCCGGGGGAAAACTCGATTCAGTTCGAGGTGGAGCAGGGACGGAGAAAAGAGAAGACGAAAGTAAACTACGACGTTTCGGTTGGGCGGGCAAGAACACCCGGAAGCGATGCCGGACTGACCGCACTGGCGCTGTCGGGGAGCGGCCTCGCACCCGCTTTTGCGCCGGAAACGAAGACCTATCAGGCTGCCGTGCCCTACGGGACGACCAACGTCGAAGTTATCGTGGGGAGGAAGGAAGCGGCGACGTTGGTACGGTTGGAGGGAACCGCGGCGGACGGGTCCTCCCTCAAGGTCGACAAACTAAAGATCGCCGGCCTGACCGTGGGCCGGAATACCCTGGAACTCGCGGCAACTGCCGAGGACGGAAAGTCAACGGAGCGTTACACGATCACGGTCACCCGGATTGCGCCAAGCCGGGATACGAAACTCACGGGGATGGCGCTGGCGGAGGGCAAGGCGGGCTTCTTCGGGGTAACGGCGGAAAAGTCAATACTGCGCCCGGCATTTGACCGCGATACCGGCTCGTACGAGGCGACTGTGGCAGCCAGTGCGACAACCGTCACGATAACCATCTCCAACCCGAGCAGTATGACGCACGCCTCAAGCGGAACCGCTTCAGACGGGACGCCTCTCGTGGTTCGGAATACCGGAATGAGCCTGACGATGGACGGCACGACGCGCAAGTCGGTGACGTTCGACGGGCTTCAGGCCGGCAATAACAGGATCGAAATCAGAGTGACGGCGGAGGACGGAGCGACAACAGGCGTCTACAAGGTAACGGTGATCCGCGAGGCCGGACCGTAATCCGACGGGTAGGCTCGCGCGTCACGCGGCATATAGCAGCTCCTTCGTACGCGCAATCTCGCGTGCGAATTAGGGGTTCTTCACGGCGCCTGAAATGACCAGATCGACCTGCTCACCCAGGATGGCCCTCAGGTCTTCAAGCAGGCCGAAGTAGGCATCGACTCGAGCTTAACAGCCCGTTGAAAAAGTCCATCCGGGCTACGGCCGGCCCTTGCGGTCGAAATACTGCGTTGCGCTCCCTCGCCGAATCGCAGGATGGGACTCGGTCGCGCGCCTTGTCTTCGGCCACAATGGCTCGGCCTCGCCTGCAGAGCGACTTTTTCAACGGACTGTCAGGGTTCCATCGAGCCGAGTTCGACAAGGAGATCCACGTCGCTCCGGCCGGGCTGGAACTCATCGCGAAGAGCCGATCCGAACGCATCCAACCGGATCACGCCGTGGCGTTCGCAGGCTTTCGCGATGGCGTCCAGCTTGTGTCGCAAAATCCGTGTCATCGGTGCCACCATTACATCCGGGACGCATACGCGAAGACGGGTCGGAGGAGTAAATATCCAGAATATCTCAGGACTTATTGCTGTCCAAGAACCGTGAGGTTTTCAGAGATCTCGAATGGGCATGGAACGAATGTCAGCGTCGCCTTTCCCGGGAGCGAGGGCATCCTGCCCTCGACGGCTGATTCACGAGGACCTGGCGCCGGTATTCCAGATGTGGCCTGGGATGGAGAGAAGGCAATTGGCCCTTGATGTGGATATCGATGGGTCACCTGCTATTCGAGGGCAGGATGCCCTCGCTCCGGTACTGCTTTCCAAGATTATTCGGAAAAGACAGGACGAGCCGCTTGTACTCGACCAACTTAGCAACTTCCCAGCATGAAATTGCACTCACACCAAGGCCTTGAGACTCGAATTGTTCCAACCTGGTAACCTGTTGGCTGGTGAGGTTGGCGTCTCCATGGATCCATCACACCCAGATGTGTGTATCAAGGGCGATCATTGCGATACGTTCCAATCACCGCCAGCTACAGGTTTTGTGGGATCGACGTATTTTATTGACGTGCCACGCAACGTATAGTGTTCCTTCTTTTTGTGTTTTGCATAACAGTGGGAAATGATGACTTCGACCGATTCGCCTGCCTGGAAAGGCAAATCCTCCAGCAAAACCGTTTTGTCCTGGCGTATAACCGTTTCAACGCGATGTGCGTTCATTTCGCTCACCTCTCAAACGTGACGTCAAACCTGAGCCACAGATAAAGATCGCTCGTCGACAACATCAATGATCCACATCAGTTTTGACAGAAAAGCAGATCCTGTCACCGCCTCGCCTGAGAATTCGTCCGTGCCGAACGTGAGATCCTAGGTATGATCCCTGTATGAGGCGACGAACGGACGCCGTTCCAAGACATCCAGCGTCGGGTAAAACGGATGGCGCTCTTGATTACGCTGCCTGTGGTTTGACGTAGATTTCGACCTGCATCCCCGCTCGCGTCAGCATGTTTATCAATTTATCCACGCTAAAGCGACCGATATCTCCCTTCATCAAGTTGCTGATTCGTGGTTGTGACTCGCCGAAGAATTCAGCAGCCTGACGTTGTGTCCACCCGTTGGCCTGGATGTACCGTCTTAGGTCGAGCATCAGATCAGCACGGACCCTTAAGCTCGCCGCTTCTGTCCGATCGAAACCGATATCTTCGAATACGTTATCGCGGCCTTGAATCACTTCCATAGCGTTGTCTCCTTGTCAGCCTTGCCTGTGTTTTAGCAGTGTTCGGTATCGTTGCCGGCCAAGTTGAATATCTCGCTTCGACGTACGCTGTGCCGTTTTCCGAAAGGCATGCAAGACATAAATACATTCGGCAAACTTGGCTACGTAGAAAATGCGGTAAGCGTTGCCCGTGTTGATACGAATCTCGATGACACCCGGACCTATTGAGCGCATGGGCCTGAAATCGGCAGGTGCGTCTCCGCGTTGTAATGCCTGCAACTGTAAACCCGCCTTGCGGCGCGCCGACGCGGGAAATCTTCGCAGATCATCCCTTGAAGACGACACCCAGAAAATCGGCCTGCTCAACATACGACAAATATACCTGATTCGGCATAAAAATACAACTGAACCTCAAGCAGTCGTTCCTTGTTCTGATATATTGAAATGCCGGTTACTGTGAATCTCCCATTTCAGTCTTCATTCGTGGCTCGTCTCTTGGGACCCGGCATGTTGAGTTCAACACAACAACGGCGTTGCATATAGCAACGCCGCGTACGTTTGCAACCCTGTGTACGTCCGTCTGTACCGGTCAAACCTTGATTTCCCAGAGATATCCACTGCGGTAGGGGCTGTCGTTTTCGCCCGCGTAGATCGTCCCGTCGGGAGTGACGGCTACGTCGTGCACCTGCCAGCAGTGTGCGTCGCCATCCGACACGGTGCCCAGCAGGTCCCACGATTCCGTATCGGCGTCGAACCGGATCACCTCACACTTCCCGTCCCGCCCGGTCACGCCCCAGGCGGCCCCGTCCGGGCCGGGCTGCAGGGTGGTCAGCCGGCTGCGGCGGTCGGCAACGGGCGTGCCGAGGTAGGTACCCATCCCGGTCTCGGTATCGATCCGGTATATCGACCCGTTCGCGCCGCTGGCGTACATCCGGCCCCCGCCCAGGTTGAAAATACCCTCCACGCGCTCGTATCCGTAGCTGCCGTCCGGCTTGGGCAGACCGGCGTCGAAATACGCGATCCTGTCCGTTTCCGGGTCGAACTTGCACAGCCGGTTGCGGTCCACGCCCGCGAAATTCTGCCACGCCCGGGTCACGCTCCAGCCGCACCACACGCACCCGTCGTCGTCCAGCTCGACGTTCTCGCCCTGGGCCATCTCCATCCCGCTGCTGATCGGCCCCAGGTCGTCCGAGCGGCCGTCCGCGAGGTTGAACCGGAACATCCGCTCCGGCGTAAACGTCATCCCGTAGATCACGCCGCGCTCCTGGTCCAGGCAGATCGACTGGATGTACATATGCGGCATGGGAACTCCCAGTTTCTGAATATCGCCGGTCGCCGGATCGTATTTGACGATGGCCCCGCCGGGTGCCTCCCAGTACCGGTCGATATCGTGCAGGAGCGCAATTGCCCCGTACAGACAGCCGTCCTTCTCCCACCGAACCAGCGACCTGTGAAACTTGGCGTCGAATGGATCGGCCACCTTGCCGTACCCCAGATCCTCGAACGCTCCGGTTGCGCGATCGTACGCGCGGAAGATATCGGCGTTGAAGGATGTGATCCCGAGATAGACGCGGTCATCCTCCGCGTTGTGATACACGCTGTCCATGCTGATCCAGCCCTCGCGCCAGGACGAATCAGCCCTGAAGTCGTTGTATTCCCAGCGGTCCTCGATCTCGTCGTCCCACTGGTTGCCGTAGTCCACGTCCTGCAATCTGAGCGCCCTGATCTGCATCTGACTCCCCTTTCAGTTACAAGGCGGCGGTATCACGAAACTCCGCCTCCCACTGACACCTATACCGCCTCGCTGATCTTGTTCAACGCCCTGAAGAATTCGTCGAAGACCTCCACGATGTCCGCCGCGATCTCGTGCTCCTTACCCGCTTCCCACTCGTCCGGCGTCAACCGGGCGAACGCCTTCGTGCCCTCCACCTCCGACGGAGACAGGAGATCTCCTTTCAGTTCGTCCAGAATTGCTACAGGATCGTCCACCGTCTCACCCGTCCTGATCTTCCAGAACGTCCGGAACGGCATCCGGAAGAAGCTGTTGCCGATTCGCCCCAGCTCGTTCTGAATCAGCCAGGTGGTATCGAAATGCGCCGGAGCGTGGCCGTAGAAGTGGAGGCGGCCCTTCATCAGGCGCGAGAATTTGGCATTGTCGAAAATCACCAGCGCGGGGTCCACCGGCACCTCCTGAAGCGCCGCTCTCCACCCGCCGATATCCGCGCCCGCCTCACCGGGGATCAGCGTCACTGCGTCCCTCAACCGTACCAGTATTTCCCCAAGAGCATCTTCCAGCGCGTCCTCCAGCGTGGTAAGGTGCGGCTCCTCGTACCACCTGGGCATCTCGTAGTGGGCGTGCAGAATCTCCCTGATCAGGTCCCAGCATCGCAGCCCGGGGAAATGCCGTTCCGCGATCTCGAACGCATCCAGCTTGCCGCAGATATTCTGTTTCTCGAGAACGCAGACGGCCGAGTGGACCGGCGGATTGAAATAATGCATGATCCGGCTGTGCAGGGGATATTTGTTCTCGTGAACTCCCAGGTTGATCGCGGGATCGATCGTGCGGTTGTATCGCCCGAAATACAGGCAGAACTTTTTCAGATGAAAATACTCGTCCTTCTCGTCCCAGGGTCTCCGGGCGAGGGTGTCCAGGGCCTCGCCGAGTCTCTTCTTGTCCTCGGTCAGATAGTACGTCCACTGGTGGTATTCCGGATAGTAGTTCCGCTCCGACGTGAGTTCGGACCAGGTCAGATTCACCCCGGGCAGGTGCTCGAAGTTCCGCGCCCAGCAGGGATATTTCTCGCACAGCCGCAGATGCGTCTCCCCCATGGTCGTGGACAACTCGCACCAGTCGTCCACCGTCATGCCGTCGTTCACGATAAAGCGGGTGTCGAAATCGCTCATGCCCGGCAGCAGGTCCCGGAACATCCACTTGCCCGCGATCGCCTCGATCTTGTCGCAGTGATACCGGCACGCCTCGTAGTACGACCGGATATAATCCGCAAAGTCGTTCTCCGGCCTGGGTGCGAATTTCATCGCTCCTCCTTCTCATCCGCTTTCGGCGTCAGGCCACCATTGCCAATTCGGCTTCCTGGTTCCGGTCAAGGGAAATCACGACCGCCGAACACCGGCGCCCCTCAACTTCGAGCGTCACGGGGGACTGCTCACGGCCGTCCAGAAGCACGCGCGAGACCTCCCCGCCTCCCTCCGCGATGATCGTCAGGCCCTCGATCGCCTCAATTGCCGTCAGCCTGGCAACCGCCCGTTCCGGGCAGGAACTCAGCAGTTCAACCCGCAACGCGTCCCGAGCCTGGACGAAGCGGGACCACTCCTGCAGGCTGCCGGTTTCGATGCCCATCGCCGCCAGGGACGCGTACACGATATTGGCCGCCTCGAACGTGCGTCGCAGGTCTCCTTTGGGCCGGATCAGATAACACGGGTGGAAGGTCCCGATGTGCGGCACGTGCCAGCGGTCGCGGGACTCCACGACCCAACGGACTGCCGCCTCCGCGTACTCCACCTGGCTCAGACCCAGCGTGCCGACGCCTGGCTCGGTGATGCTCTGCGAATCGTCGAACGTGCAGGGCTGGAGAAACAGGTCCAGCAGCCCTTCGTCCGGGTCGAAGTAGCGCATGGGCATGGCCGACGCCAGCGAAAACGGTCCGAAGTCGTACCTGTTCATCCGCGGATCGTGGCCGCAGAAGTGAAACGGCATTCGCCATCCGTGGTCCGTCAGTATCTTCGCGGTCCCGGCCCCCGTCCACTGGCAACCGTGGATCACGATGTCGGTCACCGGTAGACCCGCTTCGTCGGTAAAACGACGCGCCTGGACCTCCATTTCCGTGCGGATGCGTTCGTGGACCCCGTCGTCGAGTTCTTTCAATAGGCGGTTGTACGTAAGCGGAAATATATCCACTTCGATCGACATGAAGTGGCCCCGGTCCTGCCACTCGCGGATCAACTTCCCCTCGTACCGGCTCACCGGCGCCCTGAAGAAATTATGCTTGTGCCCGTACTGCTCCGCCAGGTCCATCCCCACCGGAGCGCCCTCCTCCCCGCACCCGTCCGACTTGAAGAAGACGGCCACGCGCCGCGCATCGGGCATGTGCCAGATGCGGGGCACGATGCCGCCGCCGTGCAGGTCCAGCAGCAACTCCCGGAACAGGTCCTGGTGAATATCCGCCAGCGGGTGCTGCCGGGAGTGACGCTCTGCGATCCCGATCAGCCCGAAGACATGCCTCGGCCCTCGCAGCGGCAGCATTTGGGCCTGCTGTTCCAGCGCCCAGGTTCCGTGTCTCAACCGCAGCACCGCCCCGACCACGTCGTAAGCCAGCACAAACGCCCTGCCCCGTTCGATGCGTTTCCGGACAATGGCAGGACCGCTCCGCTTTCCCAGGTTGTCGACCAACGCGGCCAGTTCCTCGCCGTCGCACGAGACGCTGAGCCCGGTTTCCCGCGGGCAGTACAACGGCTCAGGCGGTACCGTAAGTCCGGCGGCGGGGTGAACGACAACCCGACCGTCCGAAACCGCCTGGGGCTCGTTTGCCGAAGGCTCCGAGGCCGTTTCCTTGTTCGGATCCACTTTCTGGGTCGACACCACAACCCGGCGCTTCACGCCCAGCCTTGCCGCCAGGTCGCCGTCCGGCATCACCGCCAGCAGCCGCCCGCCGCCGCGCACGTAGTCGAAGAGAATCCCGGAGGCCCGCCGTCCGAACGCCCCACGAAGCGTCAACACCACGGTCGCATCCTTCAGGCGAGTCGGATCCAACTCGTTCTGTGAGAGGACGTTGAAATGAAACAGTCCCTCGGCCTTCAGGATCTCCGTCGCGAAGTCGTGCTCGAGGTTCTCATCCGGCTTGACGATCAGAATCGACTTCATGGTTTTCATCAGCAGGGAATTGATGGAACGGATTCGTGTTCAGAATCCTGGAATACCGTCGGTAGCGCAGGGAAGTTCCGCGTTATCAGCCTAACACGACCTCGCGATGCTCCGCCGCGGACCGATAGATCGCATCCAGCAGCGCATTGGTCTTCGCCGCTTCGCCGAGGGGGCAGACCGGCTGGCGTCCATCCCGAACCGCATCGACGAAATCCTGGACGACCGGGCCGTGTACGTTGTCGTCGGGTGTCAGATCCAGCGTATCCACCTGCCGACCCACCGTTTTGACGACCTCGCCCGAATCGTAGGGATGCCAGTACACCTTGGCCTCGGACCCTACGATCTCAAACTCGTGCCGCCAGGTCTGCGAACTCCAGCTGAATGACGCCGTGACCAATGCGCCGTTATCAAGTTTCATGACGATGCTCGCACAGTCCTCCACGTCCCACTTCTGCACCAGGTTCTCGCACCGGGCGTACACCGAAACCGGCATCCCCAGGAGCCCGATCATCACATCGAACATGTGCGTGCCCATATCGCTGATGGGGCCGCCTCCGGACCGCTCCCGGAAGACGCGCCAGCGTTTCGGATCGTCATCCGCGGGGCTGAACCAGGAAAAGTAGACGATGCGCACGAGGAGGACCTGGCCGAATTCGCCGTTCCGGATCATCTCCCGCGCCTGGAGATACGCCGGGAAAAGCCGCCGAAAATAGGAACACCCGGCCAACCTGTCGCTGCGCTCGGCCGCCTCGATGGCGCTTGCACATTCCTCACCGGTCACGCCCAGGGGTTTTTCCACGAGCACGTGCTTGTCCGCTTCGAGGGCCTGAACCGCGTGTGGCACGTGCAGCCATACGGGCGTTGCGACGTAGACTGCGTCCGCCGACGTCTTCGCCAGGGCCTCATCCAGATCGGCGTAGACCTCGGACAGGTCGTATTCGGACGCCAGCGCGCGGGCGTTTTCCTGTACCATGTCGCACACCGCCACCAATTCCGAATTCACTGCCCCCGCGAGTGCGGCGGCCACCCGCTTGCGGGCGATATCTCCGGCGCCGACAAGAAGCCACCTCACGTTGTCCATTATTCCTCCTGCACAGTCTCGAGGCGACTCGGAACATGTCGCCGCACATCCAACGGTGTGGCTGCGCCTGTCACGAGGAGACTTGCCCCATACAACCCTTCGATACGTGGTCATTGAGCTAAAATGCCCGTGTTTGGAATTGAACTCTCTGGGTTCCGCCGACCCTTCGACGAGCTCAGGGAGCGGCTCAGGTCGTAGGGGCAACCCTTGTGTCGAAATGATGTCCGCCCTGCTCCCAGCGACGACAATTGCAAAGGCGGGGAGAGGGTAGAAGAAACGTGCCCGCTATTTTATTCCTTCTTGCCTCCGGCCGATCGTAGAACCTCACAAGGCAGGTAATCTCTCCCGTCTCCCGGGTTGGCTACCCGCTGCATTGCTGGCTGCTGACGGCTGATAAAGCTGTAAATACGGTTTCTGTTACTATCCCAGCTCCGAAATCGTCTGCTTGATCGCCCAGGCGATATATTCGAGATCCTCATCGGTCGTGCCTGGGAACACTGGCGTACTGACGACCTGTTCGCAGACCCTGGCCGCGACCGGACAGCCGTCGCCGTTGTACCCAAGCTCCTGAAGGGCGTCCCATGTCCACAGCGGCGGGTAGTGCTTTGCGGTCCCCACCTGATATCGATCCTTCAGGTGAGCGACGAACGCGTCCGTGGCGAATCCCACGGCATCGGTGTCCAGGCGGATCACGTGCAGATGGCTCCCATGGTCGGGGCCGTGTCCGGCGGGTAGAATCACCTCGTCGACGCCGGCCAGCAGCGCATTTAGACGGACCATCCGGTCCCGGCGGTCCTGGATCACGCGGTCTATCTTGGCCAACTGGGTAAGCCCGACCGCGTATTGGGGTTTGGTCATCCGGTAGTTGAACCCGACCCGCACCACCCGTGTCCCGTTCCCGCCATAGACGTAACCGAATGTCTTCAACTGCCGGACCTGTTCCGCGAAGTCCTCGTCGTCAGTCGTAACCGCGCCTCCCTCCCCCAGACACGTCATATTCTTGTTGCTCTGAAAACTGTAACACGAGGCCTTTCCCCGTCCGCCGACGGGTTCCCCCCGGTATCTGGTACCGACCGCGTGCGCCGCATCGTAAATCACCGGAACGCCCGTCTCCCCGGATATCCGGTCGAATGCGTCCACGTCACACGCTAGGCCGGCAAAGTGCACCGGAATGATCGCCCGGGTGCGCTCCGTGATCTTCTCCCTTACCGTCCGGGGGTCCAGATTCAGACTCACCGGATCGATGTCGGCAAGCACCACCCGGGCGCCTCTGGCAATCGCGGTACCGGCCGTGCAGACAAAGGTGAGCGGGGTCGTGATCACCTCGTCGCCCGGGCCGACGTCCAGCGCCATCATGCAGCAGTCCAGGCCCGTACCGCAGGAGTTGACCGCTATCGCCTTTCGGGCGCCCTCGTGCGCGGCGAACGCATTCTGAAAGTCGTTCTCTTCGGGGAGCGGAAAGAACGTGCCTTCCGACTCAGCAACGCCTGTAAGCATCCCGCTGACCGCATCGACGTCGTCCTGCTCATAGACCCCTCCCATGGATCCGAAGGGCACCTCTCGAATTTCCATGAAACCGGGCGCAAGCACCTCCTCATGACGCGGGAGAAATACGCGCCCTTCCTCCTTTCCGAATCGTCAATAACACACGGATTTCCCGTGCTTCATCGGTCTCTTCACTCGTTCTTCAAGTTAATATCCGGTCACCTCCTGTCAAGCGCAAAGACGTGAGACGACCGCTTCGGGAATGGGCGTCTATCAGCCCATCGAAGAAGCCCATCCGGGTTGTTATTCAGGGAATCAATACCACTTGTGTACGACGTGCCCCCGATTCGGAAACCAGATCGCGTCCACGACCATCCCCGCCGTCACGGCGAGGATGTATCCCACGAGCATCCCCAGGAAAAACGGCATCGACCGCCGGTAGAACGCCACCCCGCCTGTCTTCAGCATGATCAGCTTCACCAGCCACGCCACCAGGAGCGTGGACCCCATGCGGCGCGCCGCCGGGATGCCGGACAGCGCAAACCCGATCGGGTGTAACGGCCACCTGGCGAACCGATAGCGCATCAGATTCACAAGGACCATCGCCACGGCGCCGAACAGCAGAAACCAGTAATCGATCGCCTGCATCCTCGCCGGGTTCAGGATCTCGTTTACGGTCATCCCGTACTGCCATTCGCCTTCGTGGATGATCAGCCAGTTGGGTCGGAAATTGTAGGCGCCCACGTGGTATCCCAGCCAGATCGTGTACAAAGTCGAGCTGATCACCCCCACGACAAATGCCGCGAACACGCCCCAGAATAGCCGGCGTTTGTCCCTTCCGACGAAATCGCCCAGGCGGTTGATCTGCGCGACCAGCGGCATGATGAAGCTCCTGGGATGGCTGACGGTGAATGACAGCATGCCGAAGGTCGCGCGCGTGGACGCATTCAGGGCTCCCGCGCCGCCAACCAGCGCGCCCGAGAGTTCCCAGGCGGACGCGGGCGGCTGGATATAGATGATTCCCGAATCGGCCACGACCTTGGCCACGAAGAGATAGGCGATGAACATCGTTGGAATCAGCAGGGCGATCATCCCGGCCTCCACCCCTATTCGCCCCAGAAACGCCGCGATGTAAACGCAGCTGCCCAGAAGGCCGATCAGCGCTGCCCGATAGGAGAGTAATTCCCGGCCGACGCCGGGCGAAGACCCGCGCGCGTGAAACGCGCTCCGGACGACTTCGCGCAGGTGGCGCCGGGAGATCCAGATCCACCAGAAAACCAGCGACACGAACGCTCCGGCCGCCTGCCATTTGTAGGTCGTGGTCGTATAGGGCCCGGCGCCGTAGTGCGGCGACGTTGCGACGATTCCTATGCGATTCAACGCGCCCGCTTCGATCATGTACACGAAGTCGAAGAACCAGATGCTGAAGAGCACGTCGAGGCTCGCGAAATAGGAAAAACAGATAACGGGCGTGCTGAGAAAGATGAAAAACGGAGGATATTCTTCGGGAAGGAGGTCCCAGATAAAGCGACCGGTTGCCGTGGGGAAGCTGGGGGCCATCGGGTAGAACCAGGCGATCATGTTCCACCAGAAGACGATCGACGTCAGCGCGAATCCCGCCCAGAACACCTTGCCCTTCATGAACTCCGGCAGCCACCTCTTTCCTGACCCGGCCCGCGATGCCATTTCCAGTACCGGTGCCAGCGCCGGGTACACCAGTTTTTCATGGTCGGCCCACTGGCGGTGCAGGAGAACGGAAATACAGATACATGAAAAGCCCAGTACAAAAACAAAGGAGAGCCACCAGATCAGTGGAAGCCCCCAGACGTCCCAGGGAATCGACGTCCGGCCGGGCAGCCCCTCGTAGAACCAGGACATCGCCAGGTTATCATTCGTGGGGACCAGCCATCCCGGCAGGTGTGGATGGAGGTACTCCGCCCAGCGGTTCTCCGGCGTCGCGAAATAATACGGTGACGCCAACATTCCCACCAGGTACCCGCTGACACCGTAGTTGGGCCCGATGGCGCTGATGACCCCCATGCTGAAGACCGTGATCCATTCCGACGGCGACAGGACGAAAGCGGTCCCGAACCTCCGGGCCAGCACGGCGCAGGCCAGTATCGATACCAGGCAAAGCAAAAGGACGCCCATCGGAACCTGGGCGACCATCATGTACGACCCCTTCTGGATGTAGCGGGCCGTACAGGCCAGCAGGCTCATGGCCGTCGCAATGCACAGACCGATTACGATCGACCGAAGCGTCACCCGCGCTTCCGGCTGTTTCTCGCCTCTCACGATTCAACACTCATATACGTCCTTTGCGGCCTGCCAACCGGATCACTTCAGTTTCCGGCCGCCGGCGTGAACGGATTGATCCAGAAGACGGCCCTGGTCCCCCAATCCGTGGACATGACATCGTCGTAACCGTCACCGTCCAAATCCGCGAGACGGACGATATTCGGCCAGTTGAGGCCCGCGCCGTCGCCGAGACGCGTCGCCTCCCACATGGTTCCATCTCCCCTGACGTTCCGGAACACGTAAACCCCGTCTCCCCCGTCGGAAGGCACCACGATATCCAATCGCCCGTCCCGGTCCACGTCTCCGAGGTCGAAGGAATAGGCGTGGCCGAGGCCGCCCGCGATCTCATGAAATCTCCACTCCATCCCGGGCCCGAGATACTCACGCCAGGCCAGATACCCGTTTCTGAGACTCGTCTCGACGCAATCCAGGTCCCCGTCCCCGTCGAGGTCCGCAAATCGCGCATGGACCTGGGAGAGGGGTTTGTCGGAAAAGCGGGCGACCCATCGCCGCACCGAATCGGGCGATTCCACGCGGATGGAATCCCGCTTCCACTCGGTCCCCTTTCCATCGGCATTGATCAGGAGAAACGGCCGGGACGCGTGCTCGGAGGCGCACACAAGGTCCAAATCCCCGTCAAGGTCCACGTCGCCCGCGTCCACGCCGATGATGGGAGGCAGGTTCACGTGAATCGGCATTTCTTCCCAGGGCTCCGATTCGCTGCTGTTCTGACGAAACCACCCCACTTTGCGGCCCGACTCCGAGATGGAGGTGACCACAATGTCGTCGAGGTCGTCTCCGTCGACGTCCGCAACCACGGCCCTGACCGGAAGCTCGAGCGCTTTCGACCTGAGGCTGAGTTTTCTCCAACTCTCCCCATCTAAAGTCTCGTATATCACGGTCTCGCCCGACAGATAGCAGGGGACCACAACGGCCGTGTTCCCTCCGGCAGTGCGGCGTACCACAACGGCGTCTTTCGGCGTGACCTGCCGGTCGTCCAGTGGATGAATACGAAATGCCAATCCTGAATCCGGCGGAGGCGCCAGGTTCTCCAGCCAATAGACCATGCCGTACTCACGGTCCTCGTCCGGGATCTTTGCCCCGCCCGATTGAAAGGCCACGACGAGGTCCAGGTCGCCGTCCCGGTCGAAATCGGCCGCGTTGATGCCGTAGGAATTGGTCCCCGCGAGCGTTCCGTCCTCGCCGTCACGCAGATCGACGGACTTCCATTTCGCGGCCGCATCGGCGCCCAATCCCCTGACGTCGGGGCTGAGGGCCAGAATTTCGCGAGGGACCTGGGCGGCGGCGGAAACGGCGACGGCGCAGGCAACGGCCGCGACCATTCCCGGCCACAACGCCCGGAAATTAAAACGCGCCATTACCGCCTCCCCGGCATCTTCGTCACGTGGATGCGTCCGCCGATCCCGCCCAGGTCCGCCGGCATCTGTCCCGAAGGACGATCCGCGCCGGGCCGGAAGTCCGGGACGCTGACGACCCTGGAGCCTTCCTCGATCGAATCCACGGCCAGCACCGCCGGCGCCATCGAGTCCATCACCCGGTACACGTCGTACTCAAGCGACTCTCCCTTGAGGATGGCGTCTCTGAAATACATGTGCACGTAGTAGTCGGCGTCGCCGTGGCCGCTTCCCCGCGCCTCCGGGGGCGCGTCGGTCCGCCGGTACTGCCAGTCGACCTCCATCCAGTCGTTCATCTGCGTGTCCGCCAGCCACAATTTCGGCTTTTCCTTTCCGGACCGGCGCCACTCCACGCTTCCCTTCGTGCCGATCATCTGCCACCAGTGGTGGTCGCCGTGCGGCCTGGGCTGGTTGAACCCGTTCAGCATCCGGATCAGCGTGTCGTTCTCCGTCTTCATCAGCGCCACCTGAATATCCGCGTTGAGCATCTCCGGCGTCGTATAACTGGGCGGCCTGGTACTCATCGAGGTTACCTCGATCACGCGGTCGTCCAGGATCTTCAGCAGTATGCTCAGATCGTACGAAGCGGAGATGATGTACGGCAGGTATTGCGGACTGGCGGGCTCGGCATCCGGGTGGTCGGCAAGCGCCTCAACCGGGTAATTCTTGCCGGTGTTGTAATCCTGGAACCACTGATGGGTGCCGTAGTAACCCAGGTACTGTCCTTCCGCATACGTGATCTTGCCCAGCATTCCGTCGTCCACCAGCTTCTTCCAGCCGTCCACGAACCCCCAGAACCGCGTCTGCTCCGCAAGGCTGTACACCAGCCCCGTCCGCTCCACGTTCGTGACGATACGCCAGCATTCCTGCATCGTATATGCAGCAGGGACCTCGGCGTTGACGTGCTTGCCCGCCTCCAGCGCCTCGGCGGCCATGGTTCCCTGCTCCAGCTGCCTCACCACCAGACCCACCGCGTCCATCCCCTCGTACGCCAGAAAATCGTAGTAGTTGCTGAATACCTTCACGTCGTCGCGATAGGCAATCTCCGCCAGCGCCCGCTCCTGGAGCGGCTCGATCCAGTCGTAGATTGCCGTGATCCGGTAACCCGGGGCGCTCTGAAGCAGCCGGATCCAGTGCAGCCCGCGGTGGCCCAGTCCGGCAACGCCTATTCTGATCTCGTCCATAGAATTCCTCCGTCGTTTTGTAGTGACGCGGGGGCATCGCTGCGCAGACGCCAGCAGAAGCCGCCGCCACGAATCCTGGATCCCCCAATATATGTCTCATGCTCTTCCAGGAAACGAAAAAACGCAACTTACGTACCATTCATTGATTAAACTTTAAATGATTCGCAAGCGTCTTTTTCGCCATCCTCGCCGACCACGTTCCGGATCAAGGAGGATTTCGATGTTCAGTCGCATCCACAGTGTATTTGCGCTGGCGCTCGCCGCAGGCTTGACGTGGACTTGCAGCGGTGATCGTGTGGTGACGCCGGGAATAACGAATTCCGGCGAGTCGAACGCTCGACAGTCGAACGGACAGATTGCAGGTCCGCTGAGTAAACCGGCCACGGACAACGACCTGTCGGATACCGTGGTTGCCGTAAACAAGGATCTCGCACGGGCCGTGGTGGTTGCCGTATTGCGGCAAGGTCAGACACCTCTTCGTGACGTGGCCGTGGCGTTCACGCGTTCCATATCGGGTCGGTCGCCCAACTTCGAGTGGTCTGGCACAACCGACGAGCGTGGCGAAACCCGCGTGGAGATTCACGCGGACGACGTGAGTGGATACTACCAGGCGCGGGCCCGGCGGGACGGGCGTCTGCTGGGTACCTGGTCGAGTATTCCCGTTAACGGTGGATATGAACTGACGGTAGAACTCCCCGTCGGCGAAAAGGCAAGGGTGACCGCTTCCACGCCGTTTGACGACGACGGGCTTGAGGAACCGAAACAGCGTGGCGCCACGGTTATCGTCGACGCCGGCACGGATGCGACGGACAAGTGGGGCAAGGACGCTTTTGAGCTGAACGAGGCCGCGATAACGGCCGACACGCTTGCCGTAAAGGTGTCATACAGCGGCGGATGCAGGGATCACCAGTTCACGCTGGTCGCATCGGGCGCCTTCATGGAGTCGGATCCGGTGCAGCTCAACGTCGCTCTCGCCCACAATGCCAATGACGACCCATGTGAGGCGTGGATCACTGAAGGATATCTATTCGATCTGGCGCCGATCAAGGCGCTGTACCAGAAGGCGTACCGACAGGATTCAGGCACCATTGTTCTACAACTCAAAGATGCGCCGGCCGGTTCGCTCGTCTATGAATTCGCTCAATAGGCGCACCGGCAGGCCGGCGCCCTACGATGGCGCGCCGTTCCGACAACCGCGTCAAACCGGATAGCGCTCGCAGCCCAGCGCCTGCGCGATCGCCCGGATGTGCGAGGGGCCCGCGCCGCAGCACGCGCCGATGAAGTTGATGCCCTCGGCCCTGGCCTTCAACGCGTATTGGGCCATCTCGCTGCCCGAGACGATCATCGACTCGCGAATGACCGAATTGTTGGGGCCTGCATTGCGATACCCCTGCGGCTGATAGGCGATGGGGATATCCACCGCCTCCCGCATCGCCAGGACCCCCGGCCACATGGTCATCGAATCGCCGGAGCAGACCAGGCCGACGATATCCGCGCCCTCGTCAGCCAGGACCTTCGCGCACTCCGCCGGCGTGGCGCCGTCGTGCGTCCGGCTGCTCGAGCCCATCAGCACCATCGCGGGCACGTCGGTTTTCTTGCAGCGCGACAGGCACAGCCGGGCTTCGTCCAGCCGGGCGAACGTTTCCGGAATGAGAAGCCCGGCGCCGGCGTCCACCATCCAGGAAATGTGCTCGTCCCACTCCGCGCACGCCTGCTCGCGCGCCCGGGCGTTGTCGGGCCGGTATATGTACGGCCCCGTCCAGGACCCCGCGGCCGTCTGGTTCAGGCAGCCGGCGACCAGGGCTTCGCCGCCGGAAGCCTCGATGGCCAGCCGGATTGCCGTACGGGAGATTTCCTCCAAACGCGCGCCTTCACCGCTCGGCGTGTCGCCCGGTTTACGGCGGCGTTCGAGTTGCGACCGGCTGGTCCACCAGGTCTGCGCCTGAAGAACGTGGGATCCGGCCCGAAAGAAATCCTGGTGGATCTGGCGCAGCGCGTCAGGATCTTCCAGGATCATGGCCGGCGTATCGTACCCGCGCCACCTCGCCTCGATGATCATCCCCCCGTCGCTCAGAACGACGCCCTCCTCCAGCATCTTCAATATGTCCATCCTGACCCTCCTGTACCAGCATCATGCCCGAGTTCCAATATATAGCTCAGCGATTGCTGGCGGCAACCTCCTCGTTGCACATTATCGCGGACGGAGTTCGATGTGTTTCCGTTCGCAGTCCAGCGCCTGCGCCATCGATCGGAGGAGCCGGATCACCACCCCGTCCGATCCGCCTACGAAGCGGATATCGTGGGCGACCGCCTTCAACGCGTACTGCCCCATTTCGATTCCGTAGACGTGCATGCCTTCCCTCATGTGCTCCCAGTGCGCCCTGCACGTGCGATATCCATTCGGCAGAAAGGCGATGGGCGCGTCCACCGCGTCCCGCATTTCCAGCACCACGGGCCACAGGTCCTCCGGTTCCCGCAGGCCGCCCGCGCCCACGACGTCTGCGCCGTCGTCCGCCAGAATGCGCGCGCACTCGGCAGGCGCGACGCCGTCGGCGGTCACTTCATCCTCGCGAAGCGCCGGTTGATTCAATCTGCCCTCGGGCAATGCGACGTCCACCGACACCACAACCGGCAACCCGCTGCCCTTGCAGCACGCCAGCGCCAGTTGCGCCTCGTCGAGCCGGGCGAATGACTCGCAGACGAGCAGATCCACGCCCGCGTCTGCCAATATGCCGGCCTGTTCCTCCCACTCCGCACGGGCGCGGTCCGCGGAACCCGCGTCATCAGCCTGAAAAGCCCCCGTTGGCGCCAGTGTTCCGGCCACGAGCGCCTCCCCTCCTGCCGCGCCCTTCGCCAGCGCAACGGCCGTACGGTTCATCTCGTCGACCCGGTCGGCCGCACTTCCGTTCTCCCCTGCGCCGAGCCCGGTTTGGGTACACCGACCCGTCAGGGCTCTGATAACGCCGGCCCCGGCCCGGAAGAAATCCTGGTGAACCAGGCGCGCGGCATCCGGGTAGTGCTCGAGCGCCGACTGCGCCGAATATCCCCGGAGGCGCAACTCCTCCACGTTTCCACCGTCGGCCAGCACGAATCCTTTCTCAAGCGCCTTTAATATGGACTCTGGCATAAGTAGCCTCCTCTCTTTTAGTCTCAACTCGGTACAATCTTCACAGGTGGCTAATTTCAGTTCCGAAATGCGGACAATCCACTCAAGAGTTGCTCTCCTGCAAGAGACAGGCCTTACCTCTCAATTCTGTCTTCTTTCTTCGTCGTCCTTTTTCTTATGCGCGTGTATAGACCGGGCAGATAGGTAACACATGTTCGGGCACATGGGTGACAGTTGAAAGTGTTATTGTAGACCTGTAGAAAGGAGGTCTACAATGCCTGGCCCGAGGTGTCCGCAGTGTCTGCTCGATCAGAGTTCGTTGATTTCGCCCATCGTGAAGGCGCCAATGTCAGCAGGTTGTGTGAACGGTATGGCATCAGCCGCAAGACGGGATACAAGTGGCTGTCCCGCTATAAACAGGACGCGTGTTGTGACTTCGAGGACCGCAGCAGGTGTCCTGGAACGATTCCGCACCGCACGTCGAAAGCGGTCGAAGATAAAATCATCGCACTGCGAGATAAACACCCGGCGTGGGGTGCTCGCAAGCTGTCGCGACGGTTGAAGGATCTGGGAGAACGGGAGGTGCCGGCGTTAAGCACCATTACACAGATCCTGCGTCGCCGCGGCCGGCTATCTCCGGAACCGTGTCCAGAGCGTCAACCGTGGCAGCGCTTTGAGCATCCCGTACCGAATGCGCTGTGGCAGATGGACTTCAAGGGGCACTTCCCGTTGCGGCGCGGGGCCTGCCATCCGCTGACGGTGCTGGATGACCACTCGCGGTTCTCCGTGGGGTTGGTGGCCTGCCCCAATCAGAGAGGCGACACGGTTCAACCCGCCCTCACACAGATCTTCAGGACCTATGGGCTGCCCGACAAGATCCTGAGCGACAATGGCGCGCCGTGGTGGGGTACAAAAGGCGGTACCGTCTCGCGTATCTCGATCTGGCTGATCCGCCTGGGCATCCGCCTGACACGCTGTCGTCCGTATCACCCGCAGACCCAGGGCAAGGAGGAACGCTTTCACCGCACGTTGAACGCGGAGGTGATCGCCTATCGCGCCTGGTCCACGTTGCCCCAGTGCCAGGACGCGTTCGACCACTGGCGCGACGTCTACAACTTCGAGCGTCCCCACGAAGCGCTGGACCTCGAGGTGCCCTCCACCCGCTATGAACCCTCTCACCGTGCGTTCCCTGATGCGTTGCCGCCGATCGAATACGGCCCTGGCGACCACGTGCGGAAGGTGGGCGCGAACGGCTACTTCCGCTATCAAGGACACAGCCTTCGTGTCAGCAACGCCCTGAGGGGCCTGCACGTAGCGGTACGGCCTACAACCAAAGATGGATGCGTCGACGTCTTCTTCTGTAACCACCGCGTCGGTGCGTTCGACCTTCGGGAATATGATGACACATAAATTGCTGCACAACACATCAAAAAGTGTTACCTATGTACCCGAACACCTGTTACCCATGTACCCGGTCCGTACATGCGCGGAAGAAAAAGGACCAAAAAGAAGCGCGCCCCTCGGCGGGGGGCCGGTTTTTCCGTGAACCCCCTCAGTGGCGAAATTGTGACGTGTGTGGCCTACGAACCTATCACCGGTACCAGTGCAAACGTGCTGGACGGATTAACACGGAAAAACCCCCAACCCCCGGACCGGACGCGCCGTAATTGGATCTGTAGGGGTAACCCTTGTGGTTGCCCACGTGGCGGCGTGGATATCTTTGACTCCTGACAATAGTCTTTTACATGAACCGCTTATGGCTGTTAGCTGACGGCTGAGAGCTGACAGCTGGTTTCTGTCTTTCCCTTTGTGTCTTCGTGTCTTCGTGTCTCCGTGTGAGGCCGATTTTGCGTGCAGAACGACGGGCGACCGGCCGGTCGCCCCTACAAATTCCCACGCAGGCGTGGTTATCGCCGGTTGTCATTGCCAATCCGTATCGATGACCGGTTCACGCTGACAGCTGACGGCTGATCGCTGACAGCCCGGTGAAGGGTCGGGCGGAGAGGTCCATCAATGCCAACTGTGAACCCTGTGACCCGAATTCGGAAACCAGATGGCGTCCACGACCGTGCCCGCGATTACCGCAATGATGTATGCCGTCAGAATCCCGATGAAAAAGGGCAGCGATCGCCGGTAGAACGCCGTGCCGCCAATCCTGAGCATGAGGAACTTGATCAGCCACGCGACCAGAAGCGTCAGGCTTTCCAGCCTGGCGAATATCGTGCCCGAAAGCGCGAACCCCACCGGGTGCAGCCGCCACCTGGGCAGCCGGTATCGCATGACGTTCAGGGCCGTCATGATAACGACTCCCGCGAGGAACAGCCAGTATTCCACGGCCAGGATCGGCCGGGGGTTGCGCAGCGCATCCACCGCCAGGCCGTAGTGCCATTCACCCTCGTGAAGAATCAGCCAGTTCGGCTGAAAATTGTACCCGCCCATGGTGTAGGCCAGCCAGACCGTATGGAGCGTCGACACCACCATACCGACCATGAACGCCCCGAACATTCCCCAGAAAAAGCGCCGCTTGCCTTCGGGTATGAAATCTCCCAGGCGGTTCACCTGCGCGATCATAGGCAACGCGAAACTCCTGGGGTGGTTGACCGTGAACGGCAGCAAGCTGGAGGCGGCGTTCGTCGACGGGGTCAGCCTGTGCGCACCGCCCAGCGCAAACAGCGCGTAGTCCCAGGCTACCGCGGGGGGATCCACGTACACCAGCCCAGAGTCGGCGACCACCTTCGCCACACCCACGTACGCGATGAACATGGCCGGCGTCAATACCAGGATCATTCCCGGCTCGACGCCGATCCGAGCGAGCCAGGCCACAATGTAAACGTTGCAGACGACCAGCCCGACAACGGCCGCGCGATAGGATATCCACTCCCTGCTGTCGTCCAGGGCTGAACCGCCCGGACGTAACGCCTTCCGGAAGACTTCGCGCAGGTGCCCCCGGGAGATCCAGAGCCACCAGATCACCAGCGCCGCGAAGGCGCCCGCCGTCTGAAATTTGTAGCTCGTGAGATTATACGGGCCGGAACCGTAGTGCGGGGACGTCGCCACTACACCAAGTCGATTCAGGATGCCGGCTTCGATCATATAGAGAATGTCGAAGAACCAGATGCTGAAGAGTACTTCCAGGTTGGCGAAATAGGAAAAACAGATGACGAAGATGCTCACATAGACGCAGAACGGGGGATACTGTTTGGGCAGGAGATCCCACACATAGCTCATGCGGGTGTTCATTACCTTCGGAAAGGCGGGATAGAACCAGTGCACCATATTCAGCCAGAAGACCCCGGACGTGAGTCCGAACCCCGCCCAGAACGCCTTTCCCTTCATGAATTCCGGAAGGACGCGCGCCCCGGTCCCGCTCCGGTTCGCCATTTCCAGGACCGGCGTCAGCGCGGGATAGACCAGTTTTTCGTGGTCCGCCCACTGGCGATGCAGAATCACCGACACGCAGACGCAGGCGAAACCCAGGACGGCGACAAATACGAACCACCACAGCAACGGCCCCCACCAGTCGTGCCAGGGAATGGACATCCCGTTCGGGAGCCCTTCGAAAAACAGGGTGATGGACCGCTGTTCGTCCGTTGAGATCAGCCAGCCTGGAAGATGCGGGTGCAGAAACTCCGACCACCGGTTCTCTGGCGTGGCGAAGTAGTAGGGAGCCACCATCTGGCTCACCAGATACCCGCTGATCCCATAGGTGGGGCCCATCGCGCTGATCAGGCCCATGCCGAAAATCGTGATCCATTCCGCGGGCGCCAGCACGAACCGGCGGCCGAACCACCGGGCAAGCGCCGCGCAGATCAGGATGGACACCAGAAAGAGAAGAAGGTCGCCCATCGGGATCATGCTGATGGCCATGTACGATCCGTGCTGAACGTAACGCATCGTATTGGCGAGCAGATTGACGGCTACGGAAAGCCCGAGCCCGAACACGACGGCGCGCGTCGTTACGCCTTTTCGCACGGGATGCTGTTGCCGCGCTTCCGCCGTTCCGGCGTTGGCCATGGATCACTCTCCGCGCAACCCCACGCCGCCAGGATCCGCCGGAAGTTCGCCAGCCGCCCGGTCCCGGTTCGGGCGAAAATCGGGAACCCGCATCAACCGGCTCCCTTCCTCGATCGAGTCAATGGCCCGAACCGCCGCGGCAACCGTATCCATGGCCCTGTACACGTCGAAATCCAGCGGCTTCCCCTCGAGGACCGCGTCGCGAAAGTGCATATGCACGTAGGAATCCGCGTCGCCGTGGCCGCTGCCTCGCGCCTCCGGCGGCGCGTCGGTACGTTCGAAGCCCCAATCCACGTCCGTCCAGTCGTTCATCTGCGCGTCCGCGAACCAGACTTTCGGCCTCTCGCGGCGCGACCGCCGCCACTCCAGGCTGCCCTTCGTGCCAATCATCTGCCACCAGTGGTGGTCTCCGTGCGGGCGAGGCTGCGTGTGCCCGTCCAGCATTCGAATCAGCGTATCCTTTTCGGTCTTCATCAGCGCCACCTGGATATCCGGCTTTCGAATCTGAGGATGCGCATAGCTGGGCCGCTTCGTGCTCATCGCCGTGACTTCCGTCACCCGATCGTCCAGGATCTTCAACAGAATGCTCAGATCGTAGGAGGAAGCGATAATCGGCGGGGTTTCGTGGGGAAACGTGGGGCTGGCCTCGGGATGGTCGGGCAACTCCTCAATTGAATATTGTTTCCCGGTGCTGTAGTCCTGAAAGAACTGGTGTGTGCCGTAATACCCCACGTACTGACCTTCCGCATAGGTGATCCTGCCCAGGCGTCCATCGTCCACGAGGCGTTTCCATCCGTCCACGAACCCCCAGAACCGCGTCTGTTCCGCCAGGCTGTAGACCAGCCCCGTCCGTTCCACGTTCGTTACGATGCGCCAGCACTCCTCCATCCTGTACGCACCCGGCACCTCGCTGTTCACGTGCTTGCCCGCTTCCAGGGCCTCCGCCGCCATGCGCCCGACCTCGCCCTGCCTCACCACAAGGCCCACCGCGTCCATGCGATCGTATGCGAGGAAATCCTCGTAGTCGCTGAACGCCGCCACCTCGTTTCGATAGGAAATCCCGGCGAGGGCCCGCTCCTGAAGCGGTTCGATCCAGTCGTAGACGGCCGTGATGCGAAAGCCCGGAATACTCTGCAGCAGCCGGATCCAGTGCAGGCCGCGGTTGCCGAGTCCCGCGATCCCAATGCGAATTTCGTCCATGTACGCCCCTCCACATACTTCAGTCGAGTTGAAACCGGATGTAGATATACATACGCACTTCAACGGCCTCCCGGTTCTGGTACCCGGGAAGATATCGGAAAACTGAGAGGGCATCGAGCGAAGCCTGGTGAAACAACTCGTGCCCCTTGAGAACAGCGCTGTCCTTGACCCGCCCGTCCTTTCCCACGGTGAATTCCATCAGGACCACGCCTTCCAGGCCGGCCCGCCGCGCTTCCTCCGGATACGCCGGCTCCACCTGTTCGAGGAGCCGCGGCTTCCTTTCCACGAGGCGTGCGGGGAGGACGACTTCCCCATCCACCTCCTCGTCCTTGAAAGGTGCCGATACCGCGGAGTCCGGGGGCGCGGAGAGGCGTATGGACACAGCGTCGAAATCGAGTTCGGCGGAGGCGGCGACCGTCAACTCCTCAGGAAGCAGATCGCGGCTGTCGGTTTCGAGAGGGACCGTCGGCCGTACGAGAGCCGGAAGCCGCATGCCCTGACGGGTCTCCGGCACGTCAGTTGCCTGAATGAGAATCGGATGTCTTGCGGGGATTGGCGTGCGGAGCCGGAAGGCCGGGAACGTAAACGCAACGGCCGCGTGCAGGGCGAGCGAGATCCCGACGCACAGGGGGAAGACCTTCCGGTACTGCGCCTTCAAGTCCGCTTCGGGTCGCCTGGTCCGGATGGTCGTTTCGGTAATCCAGGGTCTGGGAGGCAGCTGTTGTGGCATTGTACACTCCACGCTGCCTGCACGGCCGGCGTACACGAGTTCGACATGCGTTTATTGTCCATGGCGGCCATCCGTCAACGACAGGAGGCAATTCGGAAAGGCCGGTTCAGGCGGCTTCGGGGCCGCGTCCCAGCGCCCGCGCCATCGCCCTGATCACGTTCGGGCCCGCCCCACAGCATGCACCGATGAGATTGATCCCTTCCGCCTTCGCCTTTGCCGCGCAGCCGGCCATCACGTCCAGGGGTACACGGGTGTCCTTTCCGCCCGGACCGAACCCATTGGGTTGCCACGCGACGGGCACATCCACCGCCTGACGCATCTCGGTGACGAGATTCAACATCCCCTCGGGCGCTCCGTTGCATACCAGACCCACCACGTCGGCACCCTCTCCGGCCAGTACACGGGCGCACTCGGCAGCGGTGGCGCCGTCTTCCGTCGTCCGGCTCATACCCAGGAATACCATGGTCGGAACGCTCGTCTTCTTGCAGCACTCCAGGCAGACCAGCACCTCGTCGAGGCGATGAAACGTCTCCGGAATGAGAAAATCCGCTCCCGCGTCCACCAGAATCGCGATCTGTTCGTCCCACTCCGCCTTTGCCCGGTCCCTGGAAGAGGGGTCTTGCGGATCGAATATCGGATCGCCCTCCCAGGACCCGGTCCGCGTGGAGACCAGGCATCCGCCCACCGGCGCCGTCCCGGAGGACGCCTCTTTCGCAAGCTGCACGCCCATCCGGTTCACCTCGTCCAGCCGGCCGCCCCATCCGAAATGACGATCCAACTGGGACCGTGACGTAAACCAGGTCACCGCTTCAAGCACCTGGGAGCCGGCGTTCAGGAAATCCCGGTGGATCTGCCGGATGGCGTCCGGATGTTCCACGATCGCCGCCGGCGTGTCGTACCCGCGCCACCTGGCTTCCAGAATCATGCCGCCGTCGCACAGGACGACGTCCTCGCCGAGCATTTCCATCACATCGTCGGCCATCTCGCGGTCTTCCTCCTTCTGATCGGAGACGATCTCCCCCGGGTCCCCCACCCCGGACATCATTTCCGATTATTGCGTTGCTTCCCTGACCCAGAAGCGGCCTTCCTTGGTGGTCCGCTGTCCGCTGTTCATGTCCTTTACGGTCATGCGGACCCTGCGGCGCCCGGCGGCGGTCTCTCCGATGTCCAGCGCCACGTAGTCCGATACCGACGCCTCGGACCCGGTCTGTTCGTAACGTACGGTCACAGCCGATTCCGACCGCCCCAGGACTCTTGTCGAGAGGCGTGAGAGGCTGGTGCCCCTCTCATCGGTGCTGTAAACCTCATAAACCACCTCGTAACGCGTCGCCCCGAATTCATCCGGCGTGAGATTATAGATTTCGAAGAAGACAAACACGTGCTGCCCCGCGTCGAAGACATGCGAAGGCAGCGGTGTGACGTTCCACTTGCCGCGGACGAACTTCGGGTCGGACCCGGGCATCACGGCCGTCACCTGACGCGCCACGAACAGATCGCTCAGCTTCAGACCCTCACCGGAGTAATCTTCCACCGCGAGCTTCTGCGAATACGCCTGCAGCCGTTTCGTGTTGTGCCGCTGCACCTGCAGGGCCAGTTCGTAGTCCCCCGGCAGCACGTCCAGGAGATCCACCCGGTCCAGAAGGGCACGGTCACGCCGCCGCCCCGAGACGGGCACCTCCAGGTCCTGCTGCAGCGCCAGCACCTTCGTGTACCGGACGTCCATCAGCGCGACCCGCCGGTTGACCATCACGTCGTCGTCCGTATCCCCGGGCAGCGCGACATGCTCAATGGGAATGCCGACGTTGACCTGGATTTCCGTTCCGCCGTTCTTGCCACGGAAAGTGACCACGTCGTAGCTGAAGTCGAGCGCCTCGAAACCCGATACGCTGAAGTACTCCGGCTCCTCGCGCGACACGGACGCAACACGGGTTGCAGGCGCCAGTTCCGTCAGCCGCTGCATGAGCCGCACATAGGCCATCTGCCCCACATGGGGGTCTTCATCGAGGTTCTTGAGATCCTGGCTGCTTACACCGGGGACTGGCGCATAGTCGTATACGCCGGAGTTCCGTTCATCCGTGAAGGCGACTTCCAGTCCCTTTCCCACGCCCGCGTATACCCAGACCTCCCAGGGCACCGACGCCCAGTTGTGCCCCGTCGTTACCGGCTTCCATCCGCTCAGCCCGATCGCGAATTCGGGATCCAGATCGATGCCGGCCTCAATGGGAGAGTCTTCGAGATCTATCAGTTGCTGCGGTGACGCGGCGGGATTGCCATCGGCGCCCGGTTCGGCCTGATCGGGTGCAAACACGGCCAGATCGAGCTCCTCGATTACAGCAGCCTGCAGGTCGCGCCGGATGTCCTCGCTGGGCTCCAGAAAGGATCCCAGATCGGTTCGGACGGGAAAGACAGGTCCTACGTAGCTGATGCCCACGCCCTGAGTGCCGTACAGCTGGTAGGCCATATTGTCCTGCACACGTTCGACCGCCGGCGGGATCTTTGGATTCGGCTGGATCGAGGAGGAGCGGTAGTCCGGTTCCCCGTACCTGATGTACACTTCGCCGCGGCGGTCCCAGGGCCACTTCAGCGTTCCGAAATTTGTCCTCGCGTACCATACCCGACGATAGTGCTCGGCGCGACGCATTGCGCCCCGTGAGGCCTTGAACGGGTCGTGGCGGAGCCAGAAGCGCTGCAGAAACGCGGCCCGCTTTTCGGGGGGTGTGTTGCGATACGCATCGATTTCATGCGGCAGACCCACCAGCGAGATGTCCCGGTAAAGCGCCTGTTCTTCCGGTTCCAGACTTTCGACGTAAACCTTGAACCCCCGCAGGGCGCCTTCGTAATCGCCCCGCGCCATCAGCGCCTGCGCCAGCAGCGGCAGCGCGAGGTCGTCGGACATCAGTGACGTGAGGGTTTCGACCTCTTTGAATCTTCCGTTTTCCAGCAACTCTCCGGCAAATGCCAGCGCTCCTTCCTGGTCCGCGGGCTTCAGCTCCAGGTACTTTTCGAAGTAGACCATCGCACCATGAAGGTCTCCCTCCTCACGGTGTGATTCGGCCAGCAGCAGATGGGCGGGCGCATACCTGGAGTTGTACTGAAGCGCCCGGTCCGCAGCCTGCCTCGCCCCCGGGCGCCCGGTTTCCTGGTAGGCCCTGGCAAGCAGGTAGTGCGCTTCGGCATTGGTGGAATCGGCGCTCAGTGCGGCTTCCAGATGCGGCAGCGCCGCCTCCGGGTCGGACGCCTGTTCGAGCGCCAGCCTGCCCAGGCCGCTATGCGCGGTGGTCTGTTTCGGATTGAATCCAACCGCCCGTTCAAACGCCGTGCGCGCACTGTCCGGGGCGCCGGCTACAAGAAGCTGGTGCCCGACCTGAGCCAGGGCCCGCGCCAGATACGTGTGCGTCCAGGTATACGTGGGATCGGCCACCAGGGCTGCTTCCAGATGAGGCAACGCCGCTTCGGGGTCTCCTTCCAGTTCCAGGGCCACCCGTCCGAGGCCGCAATGCGCCGTGGCCAGCTTCGGGTCGAATCCCACCGCCCGTTCAAATGCCGAGCGCGCGTCCCGAGCTCTGCCCACCCGCAGGTACAGCATGCCAACCCGGTTCAGAATGAGTCCCGCGTGGTCCGGATGGTCGACAAGAGCCCGTTCCAACGCCTTCGCCGCCGCCACCACCGCCGGCACGTCACGGGCTTTCAGGCCCCTTGCGTACACGGCATCCAGTTCAGACAACGACGTTCCGGCGGCAGGCGCGTTAACCGGCAATTGCAAGGCGATGATCAGCGCAGAAACCAACAACAGGCGAACACACCGCCATTGTCGATCTTTCATGTACCGACATCTCCCCGGTAAACAGACAGGCGGCCCTGTCGCGAAACAAAGCCGCCTGGCGGTTCATTCGAATTGCGCTTCTGTTCGGTCAGAACGATCCGGTTACGGAAAACCGCAGGGTCGCGCCGTTATCGGGAAAATGGTCGAACTTCACGTAGGCGAAATCCGCCTGCACGTGATGAATCCCGCGCTGAATCCGGACGCCCGCCCCGGCGGTAACGTCCTGCACGTCGTAGCCCAGCTTGTAACCGGCCCGAAGCGCGACGATGTTCCGCAGCCAGAGTTCGGCGCCCACGTGCATCCGCCGTTCGACGCTCACGCTGTAGAGCGCCTCGACCGCGCCGGTCAGCGAGACGTCTTCCCCGCGTTCCCCGTAGACCTCAGCCGCGGTTGCCATGCTGAAGAAAACCGGCATCTTGCCCTTGATGGCTTCGTCCGTGAGGAGTACGAGGTCCTTCCCGAAGTTGCGCAGAGACATGCCGATGCGCAGGCTCCGGTATCCGGTATGGTAGAACGTGCCGACCGCCAAGTCGAAAACGCGGTAATCGTAACCCGTGTCGAGCTTTTCCTCGATCACCCGCGCCTGGAATCCCACCGAGAAGCGCTCGGTAAACTGCCTGGCATAGACCCCGCCCACCGCCCAGCTTCCGGTGTCCAGGATCCGGCCGGTTCCCTCCGGATTGAAAATGGTGGTTTCTTCGATATCGCCCGTATTGAACGCCACCAGACTCAGGGCGAGGGCGCCGTAGTCCGTATTGACGCCGATCGCCGCGGAGTTCAATTGGGACTCCAGGAGCCACCTGGTGTTCGTGAATGCGAACTGCAGCCGATTGGGCGTCATGGCCGTGAGCCCGGCGGGATTCCAGAACACGGAATTGACGTCGTCCGCCACGGCCACGTACGCGTCGCCCATCCCGGCGGCGCGCGCGCTCTGGGAAATTTCCAGGAAGGCCGCGTAGGTCTCGCCCACCGGGGTCTGGTTGGAGATGTCGGCCAACGCCGGGGCGCCCAGCAAGAGGACGCCGACAAGCGCCGCAAAGCCGATCCGATATATGCGCCTCATGGCGACCTCCTTAGCGAATGATGACCAGCTTGGCGCCCTTCACCTGTCCCTGGGATTCCGACACCAGGGACTCGACGGTGACGAAGTACACGCCGAAGGTCAACTGCGTGATGTGCGTTCTGTTGAACTGGAAGAAGGCCGCTTCGCCCTCTGTCTGCGAATCGTGGTCGACTTCGCCCACCAGGTCGCCGGCTACCGAGAAGATCCTGATCTTGGCCTTCCTGGGGACATTCAGGATGCGGATCTTGGTTGAGCCCTCGTAGGTGTGCGGCGACTCGGGGATGTACGGATTCGGCACAATGAGGATATCCTTTTCCAGCCGGTCCGCGCTGGCCGTGGGCACCTGCACGGGGCTGTCGGGCGCCGCTCCCGAGGGGGGCAGATAGTACGTGGAAACGTCTCCGATTCCGGATTCGTAGGCCCGGACACCGCCCTCCACCGTGGCGCCCGTCACCCGGCTGGCGAATCCGGAATTGGCGCTGCCCTGGTAGGAGCGCACGGCATAATAATACTGGAATCCCGCGAGCGACTCCGTGTCTTCGTACGCGTATTCCGCGGAGCCGTTCGCCGGTACGTCCTGGATCATCTTCCAGAGGCCCGGCTGGGTCTCGGACTGGTAGATGCGGTAGCCCGCCACGTCGGATTGCCCGGTATCCGGATTGATCGACTTCTCCGGGTCGCCCTTCCAGGTAATCAGGTTGCGGGCGTTCTCGGAAGAGGACACCGTCGCGTCCACGTCGGGAGGCTGGTTGGGCAGGTCGTAACCCAGCGCATAGGCCTCCTTGGCCTTATTGAGGTGGTTGAGCAGATTGGTGAACGCGGCGCCGTTCTCTTCCTTCTTGAGTTCGCTGGTGTCTCCCGACTTCTGGTAAGCCCGGAAGTTCTCCGTAACCGGTGCGGCCGCCACGTAGGCAAACACGAACTTCACCTTCTGGCCGGGCGCCAGGTCATAGGGGCCGTATGTCTCCAACGGGGTGTAGCCCGCGGCAATGCCGTGCCTGCCCTCCCACTCCCAGGTGGGGATGGGCATATACGGCATTGGGCCTAACGGGACCTCCGGAATCGGGAGCAGCGGCACGCCCAGGTTGGGATTTCCCGAACCCCTGCTCGGGCGTTCCAGAAGCGGCTCGTTGAAATAGGACGGTTCCGGCGTGCTGATCAGCATCTGGTAGAGCGTCTCGTGGTTCATCTCATTCGGGTTCGGTTCGTCCGTGAGTAACCCGACGGCGGCCGCCGCGCTGGACGGATACCGGTACAGAAAATGGAAGAAGTTGTACGAGAACGGCTGCTCAGGAACCTTCGGCGCCTCGTAGCTCTCCGGATCGCCCACGAACCCGTCCGTGGGATCCACGTCGATCGGGGCCTTGCCGATCCATGCCGGGGACGTGATGTCCCCGACGCCGATAAGACTCGGGAACGTGCACTGCGCGCACCTGTGTTCGGAGCGGTACGGATCGCCGATATCGTCCGCCAGCGGCCCTGTCAGGCAGAAGTTGTCCCAGTCGTACTGGTACGTCAGCCGGAGGCCGCGCGCGGATGCAGGACCGTCGTAATTGGGCGCCTCCGTATACTTGATCTTGTCGTCCTGGGAATTGTCCAGGGGTCCGAAATTGCTGCTGCACCCGTCTCCCGTGCCGTAGTCGGAATAATACGCCCTGTAACTGACCCGGGAGACGCCCGCGGATGACGGCAGGAACCGGTGATGGAAGGAAAAATAGACGTTCGAGAGATTGTGCCCGCCGCCCGCGAGGTCGGCTGAGCGATCGCCGTCGGTATCCCCGGTGTTCTCGAATACCCACTCGGTGATCACGAAATCGTCGTAGTCCGGGTGGTTCCACGCAAAGGCCGCCTTCTCACCCGTAATGCCCAGCCCGGTGGTCCACTTGCTCAGGACGATGTCTTCAGGAAAATTGTCGGTGGAAACGTCGTTGTACTGGCCGATGCGGTAATTCAGGATTTCCCTGGGTTCCAGCGCATCCAGCTCCACCCCGGTGCCGGGCCACCAGTTGGCCATCGATCGCCCCGAATTGGGGCTGACCACGTCGCTGCCCAGCCCCGCGTACTTGCCCCTGAAGTCCACGCTGGGATCCACCGCCATCGCCACGACGTCTTCGCTTTCTTCCATCGCCGATATGAGGGGGTTGGCCCAGCTCACCGCGGCCTCGCCGTTCACTTTGGTGGCGATCCACCATCCGTGGCCGCGGCCGTTGTGCGACGTCAGATCCACGTGCATGCTCCCGGCGCTGCGCTGTTCCCCGTAGTAGGCGGAAAAGTCGTTCGTTCCGCCGCCCCCCCAGCTGATCAGCGCGAACCCCGGATAGGCCAGATCCAGATAGAGGCCGGCATAGTTTCCTTCCACCGGCCGAGCCCCTTCGGCGCCCGTGCTGAGAAAGCTGTGCCAGAGGGTGCCGCGCGCGAGGTGCCGGGGCGTCAGCGATTCACCGGCCAGGTTGGAGATGGTCGCCCGCTGGGCCTCGGCCGGACGCCAGAACGCGCCTGCGATCAGGAGTGCGCCTGTAATGATGGTTATGCGTCTCATTGATTTTCTCCCCGCCTGTTTGCGCCGGGGCAGCCGCGCCGCCCCGGCGTCAGATACATACCTAGAAACCGATCCGCACGCCCGCATTCACGTACCTCGGCGTTCCGCCGCGCCTGAAATTCGAGTCGCCGTACTTCAGGTAATTGGTGTCGTTCGGCGTGGGCTTCTTCAGGCCCCAGCGCACATAGTTGGAGCCGGAGGACCCGTCGTAGAAGGTATTGAACAGGTTGAACACCTCCGCGTACAGCGTGGGGGTGGTTTCCCCGATCCTGAACGACTTCTGGAAGTTGAGGTCGGTCCGGACGAAAATCGGACGGTTGCGGACGGTCTGCACGCTCGTCCCGGGCAGGGTGATCTGGAACTGCCGCCCGTTGTCCAGCCTCCAGACCACGTTGGCCTGGATGCCGCCCAGGATCTTGGCGCCGCCGATTTCTTCGCCCGGCCCCCAGTCCATCGGCGTGGACCAGAGGAACTGGAAGGAGGCATTCGTGGTGGGCGGCTGCCCCCGGAACGCGTCCACCTGGCGCCAGACGTCCTCGAACCAGAGGTTCTGCATCTCCTGCTTCTCTGATTCGCTCAGGCCGGGATATTCGCTCCAGGGACGTATCGCATCGAGCCGGTTCGTGCCCCACCCCCCGACGAAAGTCGTCCCGTCCGCCTGTTTCTTGCGGATCGCCTCGTTCGCCCTGTGGCCGATCGTCCGGATTTCATCGTCGGTCAGACGAACAATTTCGTCATTCGCATCGACCGTGAAGTATTTCGCACTGGCAATGAAGTTGGAGTCCGGAAACGTAGTAACCTGAAGCTGTGAACCGCCCGACCAGTTGAAGAGCACCCAACTCACGTCCAGACCCACCCGGAATGAGAAGTTGTTGGAAAATGCCTTCGTGAAACCCATCTCGATGCCCTTGGTTTCCAGGCGGGCGTTGGGACCGCGGTGACCCACGTAGGTCAGGGTCTGCACCGGATCCGAGAACCGATGCACCCCGCCCGAACCAACCCGTTCGGTCCGGCGGTAGTAGGTGGAAAGCTCCATCACGAAGTCGCTGACGAAGTTCCACTCCCCGGTCACCTCGAACTCGGCGGTACTCGGCAACCCCCCCGGGTTCTGATAGCCGCCGTCGAGGCGCCACTGCCCGCCCCCGATCCAGTTCAGATCGAACCAGACGTCGTCCAGTTCGGGGTGGTTCTGGGCATCGGACGTGGTCCAGGGTTCCAGCCAGAGCAGGGAGAATTGCGGGGGTTTGTAGTACACGCCGTATGAGTACCGCACGGTGGATCGTTCGGTGATCGGATGGGACAGACCGATCCGCGGCGACAGGCTCGTCATCGGCCGCGTTTTCGCCAGCGGCACCCGCCCCGTGCGCCAGGCCTTGTAGGTCCTCCAGCCCGGCAGTGCCTTCATAAAGCCGGACAGCGTCCGCTCGGGCCCGCCCCAGAAGCTGTCGAAGCGAAGGCCCGCGTGCAGCACGAGGCCCTGGAACTCCAGCTTTTCGTCCACGTAAGCGGCCAGCCGGTTCACCGTATACCGCTTGCCGGGCTCGCTGTTGCCGGCCATGATCTTGAGCGTGGCGTTGGTCGCGCTGGACCGGTTGTAGTCCCAGTTGAGATTGCTCATGTTCTGAAACACGAAACCGGCCTTGAAGAGATTCCGCCGGGTGAGCTGACCGGTGAAGTCGTACCGCAAGCTGTACCTGTTGTTGTCTTCCACGACGATGCGCCTTCGTTCCCGATCTACATTGAATTGGCCCAGCTTGTCCCTTCGCCATGAGGTTGTCGTGGCGTCCACGTCTTCACCCGGGTCCGTCTTCGTACCGTAGTACCCCACCTGGAATTCGTGGAACATCCGGGGGTTGATGCTCTGGGTGCCCGTTACGTAGAAGATCCGGTTGACCCGGTTCTGCTGGTAACCGGTCGTGCCGTTGATGAGGAAGAGGTTGCCCCCCACCGAACGGTTGGCGTCGCCGAAGAACGTGGGCTCGTTGGACTGATTGAAGCCCACCTTGACCTTGAGGTTCGGCGACGGGGTGAAGCTGATTTTTCCGAAGATGCTGTGCTGCCGCAGCCCCGTCAGCGTGGGCGCGGGCAGATTGATCTTGGCGCGGCTGGTTTTACCGCTCACCACGAACGTGGCGTTCTCGCCCAGAGGACCGCTGACCCATCCCTCCACGAAATGTCCGACCGAACTCTCGTAGTCCTGCTTGACGTGGATCTGCTGTCCGGTTTCCGGATCCTGCTCGTTCACCCATTCGGGGTTGTTCCACTGCAGCCTGTCGCGCCAGTACCCGTTCGCCCCACCGCGCTGCCCCGGCGTGGCGTCGTATATGTTGGCGCCGCGGTGCCGCTTGCCGGGCAATTCCACCCGGAGGTCGAGGCCGCCGCGGTAAATCCGCGTACCCTCCCTGCTGATGATGTTCACCACGCCAGCGGGCGACGAGGCCTGTGAGGCGTCCGCCCCGCCCCTGACCAGCCCCATCTCCCCGACGGCGGTTACCGGCAGGTTCGTGTATTGCCGGACACCCGTCTGCTGCGAGGTGTCCAGGTTCATCAACTCGATGCCGTCGAAGGTCCAGGTCTGCGCCGCGCGCATCGAATAATAGCTCATATGCCGGATGCGCACGCCGTTGCCGGGACTGTCGTTCACGTTCGTACCCACGGCGTACTGAAGGTGCTCCCTGACGCCTCTGATGATGGGGACCTGTTCGATCTCCTGCGAGGATATCTTCGCCTCGCTGGACGTCCGGTCCACCTCCACCAGGGGCCGCTCGGCCCTCACCACGATTTCCGCGGCCTCCAGCGCCGATTCCCGGAGCGTGAAATCGGACACCGTCGTCAGGCCCGCGGCCACCTTGACCCGCTCCCGAATCACCGCCTCGTAACCGACAATCGATGCCTTCAGGGTGTATAGCCCGGGCTCGACACCGATAATGACGTAATACCCTTCGCTGTCGGACGTCGCACCGAAGCGCGTCCCTTCCACCACGACGTTGGCTCCGGGCAGGGTCTCGCCGTCCGCGTCGGTCACCTGTCCGGTAATCTTGCCGTAGAAGGTCTGGGACTGCGCCGGCTCCGCCAGCAGGCATAGCGCCGTAATGATGCCCAAAACCAAAAATCCACGCCTCATACGCCAACTCCTTAGCTGATAGATCCGTGTAAGATCCGACCGTCGTACTCTCCTTGATTTGCGATCCTCTCCATAGGCGGTGCTCCCTGTTGACAAACCGGTTGAAGTGGATTCAAGCGGAGCTCCGGAGACGGATTCATTCGCCCGCGCCGAAGTCCCCCGCGAAGCTGACAAAGTCCTGGAAGTTGATGGTGTCGTCTCCGTTCAGGTCGAAAACCGGATTGAATTCCGGGTCGCCCCGGCTCCTTCCGAATGCCGCGGCGAAGCTTGAAAAGTCCGCAAAGTCGACCTTGCCGTCCGAGTTGAAGTCCGACCGGTGCCGCGAAGTCACGGGAACGCTGCTGAATACTCCGGGATTGCTCAACGACAGGATCCGTCCCGGCGCCGGATCGCCGACCCGCCATGCGCCTGCCGGATCGCCGAGTTCCATGCCGTTCGTAAATCCGTCCCGGTCGGAGTCGAGCAGTGCCAGGCTTGGCCCCCACACCACGTTTCCGGTATACCCGGCCTGGGACAGAAACCCGCTCTTTATCGTCACTCCGAAGGCGTTCAGAGGACCCCCGCCGCCCGTGTACGTGTGGCAACTGGCGCAGATCTCGTCGCCTTCGTCTATGGCTTCATGCGTCGACTCCGAAAGCGGAATATCGAGCCTTGTGGTTGTTCTGCCCCGGTCGACGTGGCAGGTGCGACAACGGGCCGCGTTGGCGTTGGGGACCTGAAACACCCGTTTGGGCCGGGCCTCGGTTTCCGGGCGGACCAGGAATACGAGTATGAGCACAAACGCTGCGGTCCGGGCGCTCATTTATCGCATGAAGTACTTGACGCCGACCATCAGGTTGAAACTGAAAATCGGAAACGTCTTCTTCAGTTCCCAGTCTTCGTAGGGCCTCAATTCGCCCATGGATACGTTCCAGCGGACCCTGAAATCCACCAGAAACTGGTCGGACGTGCGCCGGTAGAAGCCCAGTCCGGTGTTGATCGACAGCGCCACGTCCTCGTCCACCGTGGTTTCAACCATGCCCTGCGCATCCGTTCTGATCTGTTCGCCCACCTGCCCCGGCCAGATCAGACCCGATACCTCGTGGGTATACCTTAAAAACCCGATGCCGGCAGCAATGTACGGAACGCTCTGCCCGACCTGGTCGGGCTTGAGACTGCGCAATCCGTTGACCACGATGCCGCCGATCCACATATTCGCCTCGGCGCCGGGACTCTTGATCCTGGTGCCGTTCGCAGCCCCGAGACCGTTGTGCCAGGTGAACTGCCGGTCGGACAGACCGGCGTCCGTCAGCGGCGAGTATGTCAATTCCACTTCCGTCATCGTTCTGTCGGACACCTGGTACGTCAACTGCCCGACAAACGCCGGCGAAATATTGTACCAACCCTTGAGCGGCCCGGCAGGCCGCAACGCGGACGCATGGACGCCGAGCGCGTAACGCATGTCCTGCGCATGCGGAGCGGACGTGATGCCGAGTCCGAACAGAATAAACGCACCCAGGACCGGGACGAGCGCCAATCTGAGAATGCCCGTTGCCTTCATAACTTCGGACCTCCTTTCGAACTACGGCCGTATGTTGACCTGTATACTTGCTTGTAAGGATGGATTCCGTGATTCGATAAGGCGCCTCAGGATTCCGTCGCGGGCCATCCCTGAAGCATCTCACCAATACTGAATATAAGCCGGGATTAACATAAAACAAAGAGAAAATCGACTGCTTTTAATAGGTCGAATTAAATCAATTAAACGAAGATCTGCATCCGCTGCTGCCCAGGTCAAGTTGAGCGGTGGAACGAGAAACCACACACCGGCGGGAGGTCGTCAGGAAGTCGCGATTGCCTTTCCCGGGAGCGAGGGCATCCCTGCCCTCGACGGCGAACTCGCGAGGCCTTTGCGCCGTCATCCCAGACGTCGTTGCGGATGAAAGGGAAGCAATAGGCCCTTGATATGGAGATTCGTCGGTTGCTCGAAGTTCGAGGGCAGGGATGCCCTCGCTCCGGATACTGTCAGATCAGGGACTGATGCAGGGCAGGATCGCGTTGGTTCCAGGGATGCCAAATCAGATATGGTGTCGACTCCGGCGAACCGCTTTCGGATGCATGGAAAGCAAAAGGCCCTCGATGCGGGAATGGTTTTTGTCTGTGCCAGCTCAAGGTCCTGATGTATCTTTTACGTCGTCAGAACACGAAGCAGGTCCCAAGTGGTCAATAGTGGAAGAGGACAAATCTCTATGGAGCGGGCCGGCTGGCGCGTACTTATGGCGCCTTTATTTCTTGCGATCGTCTTCGCCGCAACGCTGTACCTGAACGTCACCGCAGCGGCAACAGGAATGCCGTCGGCCGCGCGGCGGGCGCTGGAGGCCGGGCTGGAACTCGCCGGTGCGGGCAGGCTGGAAGACGCTTCGCGCAAAATGGCTCGGGCCGCTGAACTGGCGCCCCGATCGGCTGAGGTCTGGCACAATTTCGGCATCCTTCGCGCGCAGATGGGCCGTCTGGAAGACGCCTCACAGATGCTGGAACGCGCGGCACGTTTGGAGCCGGGCTACCGGCACACCCATCTCGTGCTTGGCGCCGTCTATCAGCGTATGGGAAGGCTGCAGGATGCCGGACGCGCATATCGGCGCGCGGCGGACCTTGCGCCGAACCTGCCGGACGCGCACCGGGCCCTCGGGATTCTCGCGGTTGCGCGAAACGACCTCGCTGCGGCGGCCGCCGCATTCAGGCGCGCTGTGACACTGGCGCCCCGCAGCGCGGAGCTTCAATACCGGCTGGGCGCGGTCCAATTAAAGCTCGGCAACGGCAGGGATGGCGAAGCGGCCCTGAAGCGGGCCGTCGGCCTGAAACCCGACCTGCTGCCGGCCTGGCTGGAACTGGCGGCTTACTATAAACGCCAGCGCGACCTTGACCCGGCGTTGGATGCATATCGCCGCGCCGCCGCGCTGGAGCCCGCCTCCCCGGCCGCGTGGCTCGGGGTGGGGGACGTCGAAGCCGCGAAAGACAACGCTTCCGGTGCCGCCGACGCCTTCGGGAGGGCGGAAAAAGCGGACCCGTCGAACCCCGACGCGCCCTTCATGCTCGGCCGGACGCTGGTGCTTCTGGGTCGGACCGGGGACGCCGTTCCGGCCTTCCGGCGGGCAATCCGGCTGGCGCCCGACTTCGCGGACGCGCGGTCGGCCCTTGCGGAGGCATACGCCGCGCTCGGGGAGGACCGGAAAGCGGTCGAGGCTTACCGTGAGGCCGTCCGGTACGCGCCGTCACACGCGGGCGCCTGGTTCGGGATGGGCGACGTTCTGCTGAGGATGGGCAGCCTGACCGAAGCGGAGGCGGCATTCCGGCGGGCGATCGCGCTGGACCCGGATCACGCACGGGCCCGCTACGGCCTTGGGCGCGCCTTTATGCTTCAGGGACGGCACGAGGAAGGGAGACGTGAACTGGCGGAATTCGAGCGGCTGTCCGGGGAAGCGCACACGCTGGACGTTCTGGAGCGTGCGGCGCTGCGCCAACCCGAAAACCCCGAACTGCACGATCGACTCGGTCGGATCTACGCTTCCATGGGGCGGACCAGGGATGCGGCCGCCGCGTTCGTCCGGGCCGCCGCGCTATACGAACGGGCGGAACGACTGGATGCGGCACGGCGGGCGCTGAAGCGCGTCCTGGCGCTGGACCCGTCGGACGAAGTCGCCCGCGCGGAGTTGTCCCGGCTTGGAGACAACTGATTGACGCGTCCGGAGCACGTTTCCGGAAATTGCTTCAATCATCCCGCGTTCACGGTGTCAATCGTCCGTAGAACACCTCGTTGCTGTTCTGCTCGGAAGGCCCCGTCCAGTAGCAATCCATAAAGGGCGCATGGGTTCCGCCGGCACGCGTTGTGTTGGTAAAAAAGTGCCACAGCCGGGATGGCATTTCCAGCTGAACCGGTTCGCTGATCCGGTCCCACCGACCGTCTTCGCCTTCGGCGTACCAGACCCCCTCCGCGTTGCCTCTGCCCCCCCGCGTCAGGAAGTAGTGGAACCGGCCGTCCGGCGCCTGGTAGACCCGCCCTCCGTTGAAGTTGCCCATACAGAAGTGTTCGAACGGCCCGCCGGGTTCCCCGACCGCGTGGTAGAGCCGGCTGTTCCCGGGGTCCTGCCCGCGGCCCGCCCACACGGTGGTGGCCGGCTGCCGGTTTTCGTAGTACGTGAAGTGCACCCGCCCCTGCATGTCCATCATCAGGTCCTGATGATCGGTCGTGCCCCTGGCGCGGCCGTCGAATGTATCGGACACGTCGCTGATAACCGTCATCCGCCAGTCTTCCGGGGATTCGAACACGTCCGGGCAGTAGTAATAATACGCCTTCAGGACAGGGTAGATGCCGCGGGGCGTCTCGACCATGCTGATCTCGCCGGTTTCCCGGTCCCTCAGCTTTATCGTCTGGTTGGGAAACTGCTCGCCCGCCAGGAAATAGTCGTCGCTGGAGATCGAATGCGCCTCGGAGCCGCTGAGGATCACGAAGTTGTACCCGCGGTTCTGCTCGTGTGTCACGCTGCCCGACGCCGCCGGACGATAGCCTGTATTCGGGTCCAGCACGTACCAGGCCATGGTTGGCAGCCCGCCGGCGACGAAGATCCGGTCGGCGTCGATCGACGCGCCGAAGCGGCTGTCCGCGGTGGCGTATTCCTGAATCGTGAACCTCTCGACCTGTCCGGGTGGGTCGAAGATGGCGTGGTAGCTGGCGTTCTCGCCCGCGATCACGTGCAGCCGACCGGCGCCGTCAACAAGCAGGTTGCCGTTCTGCGGCACAGGAGGCAGGGGGTCGCTTGCTTCCCACCGCCCGTCGTCGACGCGCCGGAACACCACAAGCGTCATATCGTCCCGCCAGCTCAGCGCATAGACTTCCTCGCCCGCGCGGACGATGTTGGACTGGTTGTACCCCCAGCAGCTCGCGCCGCTGCCTCCGGTCTGCAGGTGCCCCGCCGTATCCGTAATCATCTCCACTTCGAAACGCGGCGACGCGGGCTGCGCATACGTCACGTGGACCCGTTCCGGTTTCATTCGTCTCCTCCTTCCGTGAGAAAGCACGCGGCCTGATGTCCCGGCCCGACCTGCGTCAGCTGCGGCGTCTCCCGGCTGCACCGGTCCATACGATAAGGGCACCTCGGATGAAAAGCACAGCCCGTCGGGGGATCGATCGGGCTCGGCACCTCCCCCTCCAGGATGATCCGCTCCGACTGTGCATCCGGGTCCAGACGCGGCGCCGACGACAGCAGAATCCGCGTATAAGGATGGCGGGGACGCCCGTACAGCGCTTCCGTCGGCCCGACCTCCACGAGCTTCCCGAGGTACATGACGCCCACGACGTCCGAAAGATGCTCGACGACTTTCAGATCGTGAGAAATGAACAGGTACGCCAGACCGAAGCGTTCCTGCAGGGATTCCAGAAGGTTCAGAATCTGCGCCTGGATGGAAAGATCCAGCGAGGAGACGGGCTCGTCGCAGATCACGAACCGGGGTTGCAGTGCCAGCGCGCGGGCGATGGCGACGCGCTGCTGCTGACCGCCGGAGAACTCGTGTGGAAACGCGTCCGCGAACCGCCGCCCCACGCCGACGAGGTCCAGCAACCGTCCGACCGATTCCTCCCGTTCCCGCTTTGTGCCCACCCTGTGGATCTTCAGGGCGTCGCCAACGATGTCGCCCACGCACATCATCGGATTCAGCGACGCCAGTGGGTCCTGAAACACAATCTGCATTTCCCTCCGAAGCGCGCGCAGTTCCCGGCCGGAAAGCGCGCTCACGTCGCGCCCCTCGAAATACACCCTTCCCGCGGTGGGCTCGTACAGTCGCAGGACCGCGCGGGCGAGGGTCGACTTGCCGCTGCCGCTCTCTCCGACCAGGCCGAAGGTCTGGTTGCCGTGGATCTGAAACGTCACCCCGTCCACGGCCCTCACCACGTCCCGGCCCTGGTGGAAATGCATCTTCAGGTCCACAACCCGCAACAACGGTTCAGACATGGCACCGCCCGTGAATGTATCGTCCTTCCGGTGTGGAGACCGGGAATAGGATTTGAAACCCGAATAAACGCGACTTATATTGGATCGGCAACTTCAGGCGTTTCGACTTGTTCCCGGCATCCCCGGCACGACGCCGAAAAGTAGGTCCGGGTAACACCGGATGCAAGCACATTCAGGGCCGAGGACACCCCGGGAACGACGTAACTGCGTTCACACAGCGAACCGATACTGAAAGGATCGTCTCATGGCCGTAGATATCACGCTGGCGAACGAAATCCGGGTGCCGCGCCGTGGAGAGTGGCTGTGCAGGGGACTCCCGTTCCCGGAGGGATCTCTGACGGATTCCGCGAGGCTGGCCCTGAAGGACGAGACCGGCAGGGACCTGCCTTTCGCTTCGGAAGTGTTGGCACGATGGCCCGACGGGTCCCAGAAGTGGGTGCTGCTTCAGTTTCCGGTACACTTTGACCGCAATGGACGGAAGCACTATGGGCTGACGTGGACGGACGACTCGCCGGAACCCGATACGGGACCCGGGATAACGGTTTCGGAAACAGAGGCGGGAATCGAGGTCGACAACGGCGTTTTGCGATTTGTGCTTCCCGCTTCCGGAAAGGCGTTTCTGGTTGACTGCAACAGGAGAGACCGGGCGTGTATCCGGACGGTCAGCGCACAGATCGAAGACGAGTCCGGCGTCGTATACTCGAGCCGGCTCGAGGGAGAACCCCGCATTGAGAGATCCACCGGCAAGATGCTGGTCGTGAGCAGGAAGGGCACGCACCGTGACGAGGCCGGTCAAAAGCTGTTTTCACTCGTTTTCCGGGTGACGGTATTCGCGGGCGCCGAGGACCTGGAGGTGGAGTACCAGTTCATCCACGATGAGCCCTACCGGGACGTTCCGGAACGGCGGAAACTGGCCCAGGGGATCGGTACCCCGAGCGTGGACCTGGAAAGTCCGCGTCTGCGGCAGCTGCGGGCGGTGCGGCTTGTCGTGGAACACGCCGTCGGCGGCGCCGACGAATTCGCAACCTGTCCCATCGCCACGGTCGGGAACCAGGGCCTGATCACGTCGGCCCGGCCGATTCGGGGGCTGTTGACCGACGCCCCGCGTACGGCCATGTACGACGCCATGATCGACGCCGACGTGGACGACGGCGAATCGCAGATCGGCCGGTCGCACGGGTGGGTTTCCGCGGGAGACGGCGAAGGCGGGGTCGCGGCCTCGGTCCGGAAGTTCGTCCAGCAGTGGCCCAAGGGGTTTTCCGCGGACGCCGGCAGAATCGTCCTGGATCTCTGGCCCGAAGCCGCGGGGCCGCTCGCGATCTTCCAGGGACAGGCCAAGTCGCATCAGGTCAAGCTGCGGGCGTACACGGGGACGCCGCCCGAGGCGCGGCTGGCGGACTGGCACTTCGCGTATCAGTTTCCCGTGGTCTTCTCTTCTCCGGACTGGTTTATCGACTCCGGCGCGGTCGGGCCCGTGTTCCGCTATCAGCCCGGGAAATACAAGGGCATCGAACAGAAGTTCCGCCTGGAATTCGAGCAATTCCTGGGATACGACCGGCGCCTGGGCATGATGGACTACGGCGACTACGAGCAGCTGATGAGCGCATCGTGGGGACGCCTGGATTTCATGGCCAATTGTGAGCACGACTTCGGCCAGACCGTGTACCTCCAGCTTGTACGCACCGGCAATTACCTCTATCTCGACGCCTTCGAATCCGCGATCCGGCACGTGATGGACCTGGACATCATCCACTTCGACGATCACTTCGACGAGCAGGGCGGATGGACCTCCCATGGCGCCTACCACGTCGGGGCGGACGGGAAGCCCAACTGCCACCTCTCGCACATGTGGGCGGAGGGATTTCTATCGTACTACTACTATTGCGGGTATACGCCGGCGCTGGAATCCGCGCGCGGCGTGGCGGATCTGATCTGCAGGAAGGTGGCGGGGGGCGGGGGGCGGCGCGGCGCGAGGGACCGGGGGTGGCCGTTGATCGCGCTGTGCAGCGTGTACCGGGCAACGGGGGAAGAGCGGTACGCGGAGGCCGCGGAGACGATTGCGGCTTCTTTTACAGAGGGACCGGACCCGCTGGAACCCAACGGCGGCTGCAGCGGCGGCTGGGGCCCCATCCCCTACCAGCAGGCGGTGATGGGCAGCATCGCCGCTACCGGGCTGGCATACCACTACCAGACCTTCGGAAACCCCGTCAGCAGGGACTCGTTCCTGAGGTTGTGCGACTTTCTGGCAAGCGAGGACGTTCGAACGCCGGAGGGGCTCTATCTGTCCATGCCCGGAAACGAGACGCCGATGAGCTACATCGGTTTTTCCGCCCTCCGGGAAAGTATCGGTTACGGGTGGGAAATCACCGGTGACGAGAAGTACGTGCACGCCGGTCTGCGGGACATCGAGATGAATATGATTTCGACCTTCCCGTCCGTCGGGCATTTGGAAAAGACGAGATTCGGCTGCGAGGTCGTCCGCGCGACGGGCGACTCCATCAGCGTCATCTGGCGCGATCTGCTTCGGTTTTTCGACTACGCGGACAGGGCGGGCCTGCTGAAGGACTTTTAACCTTGATTCGAAAAAAAGACAACCGTTAATTTACCACAAAAAGCACAATAGGCACAGAAGTTGAGGGTGGGAAAACGGGGTATTGAGGTCGTTCAAATGGATGAAATCTCCCTTCACGTCCAGTGAGCTCAAGTATCCGGGACCATTGACGCCAATTCGCCTCTGTTCTTCTGAAAATATCCGACATTCAGGTCCCCGAATAATTGCGGTCAAGGCTAACTACGCGAGATGCCAACTCACCCTTCGTGGTGCCAGCAGAAGACGGAATGGTCGTCCGACATCCGGGTCATACCGGGGTGCTCTTCCCGGCACCGGTCCGTCGCGCGGGGGCAGCGCGGATGGAAGCGGCAACCGGAAGGCGGCCGGGTCATGTCAGGCGGTTGCCCGGGGATGGTATCCAGACGCCCCCGGACCATCTTCGCGTTTTCCAGCAGCCCGATGGAATACGGGTGCCTGGGGGAATTCAGAAATTCGCGGACGGGCGCGATTTCGGCAACCCTGCCCGCGTACATGACGACGATCCTGTCGCTGAACTCCACGGCCAGGCCGAAATCGTGCGTAATCAGCACGGTGGACATGCCGTACGACGCCTTCATCCTGTTCAACAGATCCATGATCTGCGCCTGCGTGGTGACGTCCAGCGCCGTGGTGGGTTCGTCGGCGATCATCAGCTTCGGCTCGCAGCTCAACGCCATCGCGATCATCACGCGCTGCTTCATCCCTCCCGACAGTTCGAACGGGTAGTTCCGGTACCGCGACGCCGGCGCGGGAATGCCCACCTCTTCCAGCAGCGACACCGCGCGCTCGAAGGATCGCTTCCGGTCGGCGCGACCGTGCCACAACAGGGGTTCCGCGATCTGCGGGCCGCTGCGCATCGTCGGGTTCAGGGAAGTCTGGGGGTTCTGAAAGATGAACCCGACGTCGCTGCCGCGAATTTCCTGAAGCGCCCTTTCATCCAGTTCGAGCAGATTTCGTCCCCCGAAGACCACCTCGCCGGCTTCGATCTTTCCGCTTCCGCCAATCAGTCTCACAACGGACAACATGCTCACGCTCTTGCCGCTGCCGCTTTCCCCGACGATCCCCACGCTCTCCCTTTCCCCAACCTCGTACGAAATCCCGTCCACCGCTCTCACCACGCCGTCGCGGCGGTAGAAGTACGTCTTCAGATTACGGATCTCAAGCAGAGTGGACACGAACCTGCCTCGCACAGAGGGAAGGACTTACTCTTTGGGATTGAACGCGTCGTTCAGCCCGTCGCCCAGATACGTAAATGAAAGCAGCGCGAGCGCGAACGTGGCGGCCGGCCACGTGAGCTGATAGGGAAAGGCCCTGAAATTCAGGCTCCCCACCTGGATCAGGACGCCCCAACTCGGCCGGGGAGGCATCACCCCCAGACCGAGCAGGCTCAGCGCCGACTCCGTCATCATCAGGCCGGGGACCATGAAGGCGATCGCGACGATCAGCGGGCCGAATGAGTTTGGGAGCACGTAACGCCGGATCGCGTATCGGTGTGTTGCCCCGAGCGCCCGCGCCGACTCCACGTATTCGAGGTTCTTGATGGACAGGACCTGGGCGCGCATCAGCCGGGCGAACCCCACCCAGCTTGTGGCGGCGATGGCGATGAAGATCGTCACGATACCGCGGCCCAGGACAGACACCAGGATAATGCTGAACAGGAACCCCGGAAACGCGTACATCACGTCCGTAAACCGCATCAGCACGTTGTCCACGACACCGCCCGCGTAGCCCGCGACCGCGCCGATAAGCCCGCCGATCGCCACCGAAATCACGGTGGCGCCGAATGCGACGGCCAGGGCCGTCTGAAGGCTGAAGATCAGACGGCTGAAGATGTCACGCCCCACCTCGTCGGTCCCGGCGATGTGACTCCAGGACGGCGGCTGGTACGCGTTGTCCAGGTCGATCTGGTTATACCCGTACGGCGCGATGGTGTCCGCCAGGGCCGCTGCCAGAACCATCGCGATCACGAACCCCAGGCTCAGAACGGCCAGCCGGTTCGAGGCGAATCGCCGCCAGACGGCGCCCCAGTACGAAATCCGCGGCGGAGGCGACGACTCATCTGCATCCGACAGCAGGCGGTCGGACGGATTCAACGCAGACATGCGCTATCTCCTTCAAAGGTAAATCATCCACGAAGACCGGTGGTTGTGTTGAATAGCCGGTTGTATTTCGATTAATTCGCGTTAACGCCGAGCCCATCCTGTCCCGCATCACTAAAGTTACACCTGTAACCGGAGCGAGGGCATCCTGCCCTCGACGGCGAATGGGAATGGACTTTGCGCCGTCATTCCAGATGTGGTTTCGGATGGGAAGCAATTGGCCCTTGATGTGGAAATCCGTCGGTTACTCGAAGTTCGAGGGCAGGATGCCCTCGCTCCGGATATTTTTGGATCACTTCGTGAAAGAGGGCAGATTTCCGTCGGTCGCACGACGCTCGTGCCAGGCGTAGTCGCCACTCCTGGCTTTTAATCCTGTTAATCGTGATTGGTTTGGTTCCAATTCTTTCTATCCTGCATCGGTTTTGGTCCTGATCCTGCTTATCGGTTTTGACCCTGCTCCTGTGTTCTAATCCTGTTCAATCCTGATCGGTTTTGTCCCTGCTCCTGTTTCTAATCCTGCCTAATCCTGGTCGGTTTTGACCTTGTTCTTGGCTTCTAATCCTGCTTAATCCTGTCAATCCCTTTAATCCTGATCGGTTTTGTTGATTCTTATCCTGTCTATCCTGTCTATCCATGTAAGTTTGTTTTTTAACAAGATAGGTCAAATTGTCATCCCCTGTTCTGCCGGTAGCTTGCCCGGATGCGCGGATCGATCAGCGCGTACCCGATATCCACCAGCAGGTTCATCAGCATGATCAGGAATCCGAAGAACAGGGTGGACGTGATGATCATCGGATAATCGCGGGTCCCGGCGGCGGCCACGAACAGCTTGCCCAGGCCGGGGATATTGAAGATTTCCTCGATAAACGCCGTGCTCACCATCAGATTGGCGAACTGCGGTCCGGTGATGGTCAGCAGGGGGATCAGCGAATTCCGCAACGCATGGCGGAAGACGGCCTTGTTCCGGTTTCCCCCTTTCGAGAAGACCGTTCGCACGTAGTCCTCGCCCAGTTCCTTGATCAGGCTCACCCGGACGTACCTGGCGATGCCCGCAACGGGCTGGAAGACCATCGCCATCACCGGAAGCACCGCGTACTCCCAGGTCCCCCATCCGGACGTGGGAAACAGCTGAAGCGACACGGCGAAGAAGACGATCACCAGCAGGGCGATGACGTAGGACGGGATGCAGATGCCCAGCATGGAAACGAACATGGTCACACGGTCGATCCACGTGTTCCGGTACAGCGCCGCCCCGATGCCCATGGGTATGCCGATCAGGAGGGCAAGGAGCATCGGCGAGAAGGCCAGGACGAACGTCCGCGGGAAGGCCTTCGTCATCATTTCCTGGATGGTCGTATCCGGGTAGCGGAACGAGGGTCCGAAGTCCAGAACGGCCGCGTGCCGCAGATAGATCAGGATCTGCTCCCAGACGGGCGTATTTTCGCCGTAGCGCTCCTCCCAAAGCATGAGCGTCTGGCTCTTCTCCTCGAACTGGCTCAGCCGGCTGCCCGTTATCTGCTGGTTCATCAGCCGTTCGATATTGAAGAAGTCGCCCGGCGCGGCGTGCATCAGGTAGAACGTGATGATCAGAATCGCGATGAGGCTCACGAAGATCTGACCGACCCGGCGAAAGAAGAACATCACCATATCGTTTCTCCGTATCGGGATCGCGGCGTTACGACACACGCCGTTTCGAACCGATACCTTTTGCGCCTTTTGTGCTTCTTTTAGCCATTGAACCACCAAGAGCAATAGCCACAAAAGGCACAAAAACACAAAATGGGAGAGGTCTTATTCTGTGACCGACTGAGTGGCGGTAACGAACAACGCCCCGATTCCATCCAGACGGTTGGCGTTTCATCACACTGATTGGCTTTGGGTCCTTCTGTGCCTCTTGTGCTTCTTTTAGCCATTGATCCACCAAGAGCAATAGCCACAAAAGGCACAAAAACACAAAGTGGGAGAAGTTTTATTCTGTGATTGACTGAGTGGGGGTAACAAACAGCGCCCGGATTCCATCCGTTGGCGTATCATCACACTGATTGGCTTTGGGTCCTTCTGTGCCTTTTGTGCTTTTTGTGGTAAATTTCGCCGTTGCCTTTTTTCTGATTGAGGTTAAGGCTGGTGAACGTCCGGACGCCGCGCTGCTGTCGCCCCGCTATCGTCGATATCGATCCATTTCAGATACATGGGGTTGGCCCACCAGTAGGCGCAGAATTTCAATCCCTTCACGTAGGGTTTGACCAGAGCGGTGGCATTCGCGACGTGGAGCGGGAAATCCCAGCTGAACGCCTGCACCAGGCGGTGCACTTCGCGGTTGATCTCAGCCTGGCGGGACGGGTCCCGCGCGTGATGCGCTTCCTGACGCATTTCCTCCAGGCGCCAGCGAAGGTCGCCGGTGTTCGACCACTGGAAATAGTATTGGCGGGCCTGGAGAAGCGTGACATTGAGCGCCTTCCAGCACCATTCCAGGTCCGCATCCGGCCCGCCCGCCGTCCGCATGATCTCGTCCGCGGTTTGCCGCCAGCCGCTCATCGCCTCCTTCGCCTGCCGGCGCAGGTGGGGACCGTGCCTTCCGTTCGCAAAGAGCGACGTCACCGAATCCGCGTACGCCCGGATTCGCCGGCGGATCGGCTCGAAATTGGAGAGATTCTCCTCGCCTTCAAGCTTGATCATGCCCGACCGGATCTGCAGGATTCGCCGCTGCCCCTCCCACCAGACCGCGTAGACCCCGGGATCGTCCGTCCACTGGACGTTCTCGATCCACTGGGTGCCGTAGATGGGATTCGGCCACGGCGCTCCCGAGGCCGCAAAGCAGAACCCCGCATAATCCGATGGATTCAGGGAAACCCGCTTGTCGGCGTACACCCCCAGTTCCTGATTGTCGATCCTGAACCGGATGCCCAGGTTTTCTTCCAGCATGTCGGCGATCACCACGAACTGCGACACCATCTCGGGCGCCAGGTACGACGGGACCAGAATCACGGACTCTGGAATTCCCCTTCCACCCGGATATCCCGCTTCGGACAGCAGGCGCCGGGCTTCTTCGAGGTCGAATCTCATCCCGAATCCGGGGTCCCAGTCCGGCATCGCGGGCGTGGAGAGCATATGCATCGGCGTCTCCCGCCCGAGAAAGATCGCGTCCACAATCCGCCGCTTGTCGAAACCCAGGGCAATCGCCCTACGAACGCGGGCGTCCCAGTAGACCGGGTGCTTCGAGAAAAGGAACTTTACGAACGAGAGTCCGCTGGTGGGCGTCAGGACCAGTTCATCGCTCAGTTCGGGATGGTGTCTGGCGTAGTAGATATCGGCGATCGTCGGCAGCAGCGCGAAGTCGATCTCTCCGCTCTGGTAACCCTCCAGGGGTCTGCCCGCGAAGCGGCTGTGTATCCGCTCCAGATTGCCCCGGGGCAGATTGTACTTCGGATTCTTCTCCAGGATAATATGGGAATTGAGTTCCCACTCCACGATCCGGTACGGTCCGTTCCCCTGGTAGTTGGGCAGCTTGTGCCACGCGTCTCCATGCTTCTCCAGGGAGGCGCGGTGGATCGGAAACATGCTTCCCGTCACCATCGCGTTCATGAAAGCGGGATACGGCCTCGCGAGACGGAAGCGCAGCGTGAAGTCGTCCAGCACGTCCACACCCACCTCGTCCTCCCGCGCCGCGCCGTTTCTGAAATCCATCGCCTTGACCACGTACTGCAGCGGCGTATCCCAGAGCCACTTGCTTTCGCGCCCGGGTTCCATCTGATAGATGAAGGCGGCGCTGTAGTCCCGCGCGGTTACCGTCGTGCCGTCGTACCAGCGGTTGTCCCGCCGCAGAAAGAACGTATACGTCAGCCTGTCTTCGGAGATTTCCCATCGTTCGGCCTGCCCCGGAATGAGCCCACCTTCCGGCCCGAGTTGAACCAGGCCCTCCTTCGTGCCGAGCGTAATCTGCGCGTACATCCCACCCGTATACAGATAGCTGTTCAACGTGCTCACCGGCGGCCCGATGTACCGGATCTCCCGGGGCCGGCCGGCATGCGCCGGTACACAGGAAAGCGCCACCGCAAGCACTGCGAAAATGACGCCCGTTCGCCAATCCGTGCTCCGGAAAATCATGGACCCGCTTCCCCTTCCTCTACGACAAGCTCCCGATCGGCCGAAATGCTCCCCAACCGGTCCACCGTGCCGCCCGGCCACCGGACCGTGACCGAATCGGCGGCTGGGTGCTTGCCGAGTCCGAAATGCAGACGGAAGTCGTTCTGCGACAGATAGCTCGATCCGCTGCGGACCTCGCGGCTCTGCCGGCTGCCGCCGGCCCAGACCGTCACGCGGGCGCCAATGCCGTTGCGGTTGGACACGCGTCCGGCGGCGCCTGGATGCTGCCGATCCCCGCGAGCTGCTCCCACCAGCTTTATCCTCAGCCAGCGGTTCCGGTTGCCCACCTCGTTTCTCAGGAGCCGCGCCGTACCGTTCACCGCCAGGATGAACACGTCCACGTCGCCGTCGTTGTCGTAGTCTCCGAAGGCGGCGCCCCGGCCGGGAACCGGCGCGGACAGATCGTCCTTCACTTCGCGCGTGACGTCGATGAAGCGGCCGTCGCCCCTGTTTCGCATCAGGATGCCGGGCTGGTGGTAGACACTCCCCACCCGGTCGGCGTTGTCCAGCACGTGGCCGTGCACCATCAGAAGATCGGCCCAGCCATCGTTGTCGTAGTCCAGAAATCCGGTTCCCCATCCCACGTGGGGAAACGTGGGGGTCCTGATCCCTGAAATCGACGAAATATCCGTAAACAGCGCCCCGCCCTCGTTGCGGAAGAGCCCGGCGCCCTCCAGTCTGAAATTGGTGACTGCCAGGTCCAGGCGGCCGTCCCGGTTGAAGTCGCCGAAGTCCGCGCCCATGCTGGACTGGAGCTCGCCCGACCCGCTGTATGCCACGCCCGACAGAAGTCCCTTCTCCACAAAACGCCCGTCGCCCTGGTTCAGAAAGAGAAAATTGGGCGTCATGTCGTTGGCCACGAAGACGTCCACGAATCCATTTCCGTCGACGTCGGCGCACGCCATTCCCATTCCCTTGCCGCCGGGATTGTAGACGCCCGCCGGTTCCGTCACGTCCGAAAACGTCCCGTCGCCGTTGTTGCGATACAGCGGTCCGCCGCCCCCTTGAAGTTGTCGGGATGCGGATAGAACCTGCCTTCCTCCGAGAGACGTGCGGACCGGGAAACGTAGGGCCTCAGCCCTGTCTCCGTGGAGGCGGTCGAGTATTCGACGTAGTTGGCCACGTAGAGGTCCAGGAATCCATCCGCGTCGTAGTCCAGGAAGGCGCACCCCACGCTCCACGCTGCATCGCCGGCCACGCCGGCCTCGGCTGCCACGTTTCTGAACGTCCCGTCGCCGTTGTTCCGGAACAGGCTGTTCGGACCGTAACAGGTCACGTAGAGGTCGTCGTGCCCGTCGTTGTCGAAGTCTCCCGCGCAGACGCCCATGCCGTAGGCCGTTTCGCCCACGCCCGCGAACCGCGTCACGTCCGAGAAGCGACCCCCGCCGGCGTTCCGGTAGAGCCGGTTTCTCGGGGGAGGTCCGGCATAGCCGGGCAGCGTCCCTCCGTTGACGGCGAAAACGTCCAGCCGGCCGTCGTTGTTGTAGTCCAGGAATGCGACACCCGCCCCCATCGTCTCCACGAAGTACTTCTCCCCCGTCCCGCCGTGGACGTGCCGGAAGTCAATGCCCGATGACGCCGTCACGTCGACGAAACGGGGCGTCTCCGCGTACGCCGCCCCGCCGCCAAGAATCAGAAGGAAGAAGGAAAAAGGAAGAAGGGTGGACAACTTTCCCATATGAGACCCTCGAAGCCGGACTCTCGCTAACAGTTAGAAAGAATTGGATCACGAATGAGGGCGCGAACCCGGGTGTGGTGAGATCCTCTGACTACCCCCGTCTCCCACTCTCCGGTTTCAAGGAACACGAAGCAGGCATGATTTGGATAAAGAGGCAAGCGACTGATTTGGCTATTTGTATACCAGTTCTTTTCTATAAAGCCTTTATTTTCTATTATTTATTTACGTCCTTTTTCTTATGCGCGTAAGAAAAAGGACCAAAAAGGCGCCCTTCGGCAGGGGGCCGGTTTTTCCGTGAATCTCCTCAGTGGCACGAATGCAACTCGGTGGCCTGCGACTCCCTGACGTGTGCCAAAACATCGGCGCGGAACGGATCAACACGGAAAAACCCCCCACCCAACCACCGGACACGCTCTATTTGAATTTGTAGAGGCAACCCTTGTGGTTGCCCGTAGCGACGCGGACATCGCCGATAGACTTCGCCAAGCCATATTGCCGCTTTCAGATAGGCATTCGGCTTTCGAACGCGAGGTCTGTCGAGAGTACTCCCAGAGCACAGCGCGCTATTCCGTCCAGAACTGAAGATCGGACTGTTTACGAGGTTGGCAGGCCAGTGGATCAAGTGCATCCCGTGAGGCAATTCGCGCCGTGCATATTGCAGGCCCCGCGCCCAGCGGCGACTTTTGGTTCCTTTTGGTCGCTTCAAAAGGAACACGCCGTAGGCAGGGAATTTGGAGAAGAGGGGTTTCTGGTTATGCTTTTGAAGAAAAAGGACCAAAAAGAAGCGCGCCCTTCTCTTCGTTTTTGGCTGATTGCCGACGGCTTTGTGTGACGGGCCGGGGGGAGATGTGGATTTTGACTTTGATTTTCGCTTTTGGCTGACAGCTGACGGCTGATAGCTGATAGCTCTCTTAGGTGATTCCGATCGGAAGATACCCCCAATATCGTTACGGGACAGAACGTCGGGGATCCCTACGGGAACTGCGGAACCTTACCCGTTCGCCTCGCGCGGCCGCGAGTTCACCGCAGATCGCGGGAGCGCACGAACGCGCGGCCTGGACCGCGTCGATGAGCGGGCGGCGGTCGCGGACGATGGCATCGAAGAAGTCCAGCATCATATCGAATTCCGCCCCCTGGTGTCCGGGCCCGGAACCCGTTATCAGGGGCAGTTCCATCCATCCATCGCCCGATTCCACGGTATTCAGAAACCGGTGGGGAAGGTGGACGTATCCGGAACCGACCTCGTTGCGCCGCTCGCCTTCGTAGCATCCCAGCGTTCCGTAAAGCGCGAGATAGTTCAGGTGAGGGCGGCGGAATCCGTAGCTCTGCAGCGCTTTGACGATCACGCCGCTCTCGCTCTTCATCAGCGCCACCGCGCTATCGAATCCGTCCCCGGTATTCGCGCCGAAGCCCTCCTCCGGGCTGCCTTCGACGAAGCTCGTGCCGCGCATCCCGAATGCTTCCACTTCGACGATCTGCTCGTCACCCAGCAGCCAGCGCGACGTGTCGAACGTGGTATGCACGGCCGCGTTCAGCGGCGGCTCGATGCCACCTTCACAGCCCCGGTCGGCCGGCATCCCCACCTCGCGCTCACGGTCGACCCAGTACCGCTTCCTCCGCCGGTAGTCGCAGTTGTACTCCGCCTCCACGTACTGCACCTTGCCGAACTCCCCCTCCACGCACAGCTTCTTAAGGGCTTCGTACCGGTTATACCACCGCAACTGGTTTCCCATCTGCACCTTGAGGCCGGTTGCCTCGCTCAGATCGACGATGGCCCTGCATTCCTCCAGGGTGACGGCAAGGGGCATTTCCACAAAGACGTGCTTGCCCGCCTGCAACGCCTGGATCGCATGCTCCCCGTGCCGGTCCGTGCCCGTCTCCACCACGACCACGCGGACCTCGTCGTCCTTCAGCATGTCTTCGTACCGCCGGTACGAACCTGGGGACGTCCAGCTCGTCGGCGACGTATTCCGCCAGGTCCGGGACCTCGTCGCATACCGCCACGGTCCGACTCCGGTCCAGGAGGTTGCACAATCTCGCCATGAACCGGCCCCGTCCCAGGCCGACCACCCCCACGTTCAAGACACGGGCGCCCCGGTCGGGACCGGCAACCCGCATGGGCGGCCTTTCCTGGCGCGCCATCCATTCCAGGTATCGCTCCATCCTGGCCTGTCTCGCCTTTTCCGAATACCAGTCTCGAGACAGGTACCTTTCAAGAACGTCGCGTCTTTTCGGGTCCATCATGGACTCCTGTGGTCAAACGAATTCAGTTCCACACTACACGTATCACAGGATACACCTGTCGGGTTTGTAGGGCGACCGGCCTGTAGCCAAAAGGCGGTGAGACGTAAGAGCGTAGACGGTAGACGAGATCCTTGCCCCATATTCTAAACCTCTTGCCTCCGGCAGGAGAAGAAACCTCACAAGGCAGGTAATCTTTCGAGTCTAACGTCTAATCTCTACGCGGTTTTATGGAACACGCCGAAGGCATGATTTCGTATTGAAATGCAAACAATATGTATGTCATTTGAATGCTGGATATTCTTCTCATAAATCCTTTGTTTTTCTATTATTTACGTCCTTTTTCTTATGCGCGAAAAAGGACCAAAAAGAAGCGCGCCCTTCGGCAGGGGGCCGGTTTTTCCGTGAATCTCCTCAGTGGCCAAAACGGTATTTGGGTGGCCTTCGATCCTTCGCGGAACTTCCGATCAACAGAGGTGTACGGATTAACACGGAAAAACCCCCCACGCAACCACCGGACACGCTCTATTTGAATTTGTAGGGGCAACCCTTGTGGTTGCCCATGTAGTGACGCGGACATCGCCGATAGACTTCGCCAAGCCATATTGCTCGCTTTCAGATAGGCATTCGGCTTTCGAGCGCGAGTTCTCTCGCGAGCACGACCAGAGCAGAGCGCGTGGTTCCGTTCAGCGCCGGCTTTCGGTGTTCTTGCGTGGCCGGTAGGCCGGAGGACCATGTGCATTCAGTGAGCCAATTCGCGCTGTGCATATGGCAGGCACCGCGCCCAGCGGCGACTTTTGGTTCCTTTTGGTCGCTTCAAAAGGAACACGCCGTAGGCAGGGAAATTGGGGAAGACTGGTTTCTGGTTTTGCTCTTCGTTTTTGGCTGACAGCTGACGGCTGATAGCTGATCGCTGCTTTTCCTTCTTCCTTTTTCCTTTTTCCTTCTTCCTTTTATTCGCTGTTGAGCAGCGTATGTACCGCCCGTTTGAACACGTGGATCGCGCGTTTGGCGGCGCCGTGCGGACCCGCCGTGGCGACGTTGAGCTCATAGAATACGCTGGGGATGCCGAGCCTGCGGGCCATCTGATAGCACATCGTATTCTCACGATGCACGTTCGCCCTGCCGTGCGTGGACATGCCGTCGGTCTCCAGGCGCATCGTGTCGCATAGGGCCTGGTACAGCCGGGCGCGATCGGTATTCTCGAAGACGGGATCGACCACCTCGTACCATCCGTCGTAAGGGTATTCTCCGTTTTCCCGCCAGCCCACGTACGCATGGATATTCATCCACATCGCCGGCCGGTCCTTTACAAGCATGTCCCATAGCAAGCGGCTCTCGTGGGCTTCGGGCGCCTCCGCCTCCGGGTCTTCGCCGAATGACCGGTACATGTCGAACCCCTCGGCGTTGAACGCGTTCCTGCCTGCAACGTTCCCATCGGGATTGACCGCCGGCAGGACCTCCACCTGTATCCGCTCCCGGAGGGCGACGGCGTCGGGAACGAGAGACGTGATGAAATCCGCAATGCCCAGCATCCCCCACGTGCCCGAGAACTCGACCGCGTGCTGTCCGGCCACGCACAGAATCCGGGGCTTGCCGGGCGCGCCGGTCCGGATTCCGGTGATGTCCCGCCCCTGCACCGATTTGCCAATGGTAAATGCCTCGCAGCGGTCCCCGCGTTCATCCGCCAGCCTTCGGAGCGCGTCTTGCGTATCGCTGTAGCGCGCGGGCCATGCGTTCGTTACCCGAATCGTCTCGTTTGCCTTCAGATTCAGGCGAATCAACAGCGGTTCCTCCGTATTCCGGACCCGTTCGCGGTCGAGCGGCCTGAATCGACCGTCGCTCCGGGATGCGACCCACACCGTGGTCGGCAGGCTGACCACGAATCCCTCCGGGCCGAATCGCGAGTCCGGCCACACTTCAACGGTCACAGCCGTTGCGGGCCCATCGTTCCGGACGTCGAAACAGAAGTAGTAACTGTACGTGGGCTTGTCCCCGACAACTTCGAGCCGGAACCGGTCGATTGCGATCTGCCGGATATGCTTCGCGTTTCCGCATTCGAAATCAGCCGCGATTGAAATCATCCCAACTCTCCCCCGTAGGCACGTGGACGACGCGCATACGCCGTCGACTGGATGGTATCAGTAATACCCGGTTCCCTCGGGCGGCCGGGCGTACGCCACCGCGATCCGGCTGGGAACGCCTGTTCGTTTCATCGAATTCACGCCCCTGCATGACAGCGACTGCACCCCCTCCCGCATCGGCCAGTCGAAACGCTCGCCGCACCGCTGCCAGGCCCCGTCGTCGAAGCGAATTTCGTAGTGATCGAAGAACGGCATGCAGTGCGAGAGCGTCACCGCGATGCTGGCGCCCTCCTCGTCCCAGGACGGATGCGTGGAAATGCGCACCAGATTCACCGACCAGTACACATCGGGGAGACTGGAGGTCAATCGAACGGGGCCGAGCGGTCTGAAGTTGCTCACGAACGTGGGCAGGCACCTTCGGTCCACCCATTCCAGGGTGAGGCGGTCCGTCAGAACCCGGACCCGGGCGTAGTAGTCCATCACCCTGTTTCGCAGGAACCTCGCGAACAAATGGCGGTTGACCTCCTCGTCATAGTCTTTCCGGCAGGTGGGGTCCCGGAGCGCGAGACGGACGTGCCTGGCATCGGGAATGACGAATTCCGGCTGGTCCTGCACCATTTCAACCTCATCCGCAACGCCGTCCAGCCACGCCTCCCGGATCTCCAGCGCGTTCAACGGCGTACCGTCCCGCTCGTAGTGGACGTTGATGTCGGGATCCATCATCACCCACTTCCGGTATTCGTTGGACCAGACCTCCGCAACCGCGTGTCCGACGTTCCACATCGCGTAGTCCCGGGGCGCCTCGCAATCTTCGATGGAGACCGCCACCCGCCGCGCCGGCCAGCCGAGCGCGGTTGCCGCATCCACGAAGAGCCGCGCGTAGGAGCCGCAGAAGAAACGTTCCCCCCTGCTCACGGCCTCCAGAATCCCCAGGCCGTCGTCGATTTCCGGGCGGTTGTACCAGAGCCCGTGGTCCCACTGTTTTCGGACCCATCGCTTCAGGGCCAGAAACCCCTCGAATTCCGTCCCGCAGCCCGCCACGACGCCTTCAAGCCCGTACTTCTTCCCTGAGGCGCGCAATTCTCGGCGCATGCGGGTCCCCGTAATCGTGGCAGGTAAAATCCCCCTGGAAGTCCGGGACGTCATAGGAGACGACTCGGAATTCACCAGGACACATCCGGCTCATGGGATCCTCCCGAGAACTACCCGGCTCGCACCGGCTTTCCGAGCGCCTCGGCCATCGCACGGATGTGGGATGGACCCGCGCCGCAGCAGCACCCCACGAAGTTGATCCCTTCCGCCCTCGCCTTCAGCGCGAACGCCCCCATATCGTCGGGCGTGACGCCATTGCGGTGACGGTGGACGGCGTAGCCGACGTCTTCGGTATCCGTCATTTGCCTGAATCCCTTCGGCTGGCAGGCGATCGGCACGTCCACCGCTTCCCGCATCTCGAGCGCCGTCGGCAGCATCTGGTCCGGGTCCCCGATACAGACGGTCCCCACGATATCCGCGCCGTCGTCCACGAGAGCGCGGGCGCATTCCGCCGCATTGGCGCCGTCCTGTGTCTGTTTGTCGCTTCCGATGCCCACAAGCGCCATCGTCGGCAGGCCGGTCTTCTTGCAGCTTTCCACGCACAGCCGCATCTCGTCCAGACGGAAGAACGTCTCCGGGATCAGGAAGTCGGCGCCGGCGTCGACGAGAATCGCGATCTGCTCTTCCCATTCGGCCTGCGCGCGGGCGTGCGACGAAGGATCCTCCGGATTGTAAACCCGGTCTCCCAGCCGGGAGCCGGTCATCGTGGAGACGAGACAGCCGCCCACCGGCGCCTCCCAACCGGACGCCTCTTTCGCCGCGCGAATCCCGGTCCGGTTGATTTCGTCCACGCGGCCTCCCCATCCGTATTTCTCCTCCAGCTGAGCGCCCGAGGTAAACCACGTCAGCGCCTGGAGCACCTCCGAACCCGAATTGTAAAAGTCCCGATGGATCTGCTGAAGCGCATCCGGGTGGGAGCCGATGATGCCGGGTACATCGTAACCTCTCCAGTTCGCCTCCAGGTACATCCCGCCGTCACCCAGAACGATCCCTTCCTTGAGCATTTCCATAAGATTCCCGGGCATATCAAGATTCTCCTCTGTAGTGACCGATCAGAGAAATTAGTTACGTTTCGAACGCCACTTCAAAGCGTATCCTACCGTTGCCTGCGTTGGACTTGGACCCGGAAACGCTCCATGAATACTCGCACTGAGACTGTCAAAGCGCCTTCGGTGCCTGTGTCAAGCCTGTCAACTCTCGCCTTCCGAAACGTGGACACTGAGCTTGTCGAAGTGCCCGCGTTTCGGAACCTTTGATAGACCTTCGCCGACCCTTCGACAAGCTCAGGGAGCGGCTCAGGTAGGCTACTATGCAACGTACAAACGCGTCACGAGGCCTGACAGACGAAAGGTGCTCTCTACAGTAGCTGATACGGTCCCGGCTATTCCGGTATCGACGTCGGCTTCCCCAGCGCCTCGGCCATCGCACGGATGTGGGATGGTCCCGCGCCGCAGCAGCACCCCACGAAGTTGATCCCTTCCGCCATCGCCTTCAGCGCGAACGCCGCCATCTCGTCAGGCGTGACGCCGTTGCGGTGACGGCGGACGGCATAGCTGACGCCTCCGGTATCCGCCACTTGCCTGAATCCCTTGGGCTGGCAGGCGATCGGCACGTCCACCGCTTCCCGCATCTCGAGCGCCGTCGGCAGCATCTGGTCCGGGTCCCCGATGCAGACGGTCCCCACGATATCCGCGCCGTCGTCCACGAGAGTGCGGGCGCATTCCGCCGCATTGGCGCCGTCCCGTGTCTGCTTTTTGCTTCCGATGCCCATAAGCGCCATCGTCGGCAGGCCGGTCTTCTTGCAGCTTTCCACGCACAGCCGCATCTCGTCCAGACGGGAAAACGTCTCCGGAATCAGAAAGTCGGCGCCCGCGTCCACCAGAATCGCGATCTGCTCTTCCCATTCGGCCTGCGCGCGGGCGCGCGACGAAGGATCCTCCGGATTGTAACCCTTGTCTCCCAACCGGGAGCCCTTCATCGTGGTGACGAGACAGCCGCCGACCGGCGCCTCCCAGCCGGACGCCTCTTTCGCCGCGCGAATCCCGGTCCTGTTGATTTCGTCCACACGGCCTCCCCAACCGTATTTCTCCTCCAGTTGTGCCCCCGAGGTAAACCATGTCAGCGCCTGGAGCACCTCCGAACCCGAATTGTAAAAGTCCCGATGGATCTGCTGAAGCGCATCCGGGTGGGAGCCGATGATGCCGGGTACATCGTAACCTCTCCAGTTCGCCTCCAGGAACATCCCGCCGTCACCCAGAACGATCCCTCTCCATGTCCATCGGGCATATATCAATTCTCCTAGTTGAATTGGCCACCCTCATACCCCTTTTTTGTGGGGACCCTCTCACCTGGTAGCCGGGCGCCCACAAGGGACGCCCCTACAAAGCCAAATGTCCACGAATCGAACGTTTTGGGGTTTCGCGCCGATGTTGCATCTGTAGGGGCGTCCCTTGTGGGCGCCCAGATAATGGCGCCGGTAACAGTGAATTTATCTCGCCAGGCCCGGGTTTGGCTGACCGCTGATGATCAATGCATTCTCCTCTCTACAGTCTCAGTCTGCCTTTACAACAGCTGATACGGACCCGGCTGATCCGGCATCGACGTCGGTTTTCCGATCGCCTCCGCCATCGCCCGGATATGATACGGCAGGGCCCCGCAGCATGCGCCGATGAGACCGACGCCCATATCCCAGGCATCCCTCGCGTAGTCGGCCATCTCACGCCGGGGCTGGTGGCGGAGCTCGAAATGAACGCTGGATCCCGAGGCGATCTCCCGGGTATACTCCGCGCCGTTCTCCAGCACGTACGCCAGGGGTTGGGCGCAGACGGGTACGGACACGGCGTCCATCATCTTCCGCATGATATCCCGGTACATGTGCCACGGCCGCCCGCAATTCACGCCCACGACGTCGGCGCCCGCGTCCACGAGCCGCTTCGCGACTTCATCCGGCAGAAGCCGGTCGGCGGTATACTCCCCCGACTTATAGGTGAACGCCACCACGGCTGGCACGCCTGCGGCTTTAATGGGGGGTAAGCCCAACAATGCCTCTTCCACCGAGTAGAAGGTCTCCACGATGAACAGGTCCACGCCCGCCGCCGTCTGCTGTCCCACCCGCCGCTCGAAGAACGCCTGCGCCTCGCTCTTTTCCCGCGCGGAAAGGGGTGACCGCCTCCGGTACGATCCGATTCCGGAGGGGCTGAGCGTACCCGCCACGAACCGGTCCGGGCCGGCGGCCTCCCGTGCAAGCTCGACCGCGGTGCGGTGCACCTCTTCATCCCGTTCCATCCTGCCCACGCCCCAGGTCATGGCCTGCAGCACCTCGGCGCCCGCGAGCGCGAACTCCCTGTGCAATTGGAGCAGGCCCTCAGGGTGGTCCAATACGGCCCAGGGTACGCCTTTGGCGAAACTCCCCAGGCACCGCCGTTCAAGCTCCAGAAAGTAGCCTCCGTCGCAGAGTACCGGTCCGTCCTTAAGGCGGTCCAGAAAATCTGATGGCATTGATATACCTCCTGCCGGTTTTTGGCCTTAATCAAAACTGTCCAAAAACGGATTTGATTAGCCGATAATCCGAAATAGATGGCTGGAAAAATCGTCCACAATTATTGTCGGTCGTGCCTTCGAGAAGACTGTCATGTTGGGGTGGACTCCGGCAACTGATGTGTCCGCGCACAAGGTTCTCTACAGGGCATGTACTACACGTACTATCGAGAATACGGGAGATTCTTCGCTGCGCTGTGATTGACAAATCTTGCGATAACGATTGGCGAGCTGAGCTCACACCTTTGCAGAACATGTCATCCTGAGGAGGCCAGCGCGCTCAGAATGACATGTTGATTGTCATGCATATGGCTTCCCGTTCATCCAGAAGAGGCCCGGCCGACGAAGGATCTACTGCAGCATCGAATCGTCCCGTTGCGATTTGGACGTGTCGATACCTGAGAGGCAGCACGTCCGCCTGCAGTGCGGAACGGAATCGGCCTGAAATCCGGTTGGATATTCGCCGGCTTTTCTCTTCTCGGACCGGAAATCCGGGACTCCAGACACGCGTTCCCCTGCTCCACGGACTGCACGGCCACAATGGCCGGCGCCGTCAGATCCGCCGACCGGTACACGTTCAGCGGCGGGTCCGAATCGTCCAGGATGGCGTCCAGAAACGAGGAAAGCGCGAAGTAGTCCATATTTCCGTGCCCGCTGCCCCGGGCTTCCTCCGGAAGGTCTTCCGGAGAATATCTCCATTCCGCCTCCCGCATCGATTCCTCTCCGGAGCTCTCCAGCCAGATCTTCGGCGTGTCCACGCCGCCGGCGCTGCCGTATATCTCCGCGGAGCGGGCGGTCTCCACCTTTCCCCGGGTCCCTTCCAGGTGCCACCAGTGATGGTCCCTGGGCGTCGCATACGTAAACCCGGCCGCCATCCGGATGATCGTATCCTTTTCCGTTTGCATCAGCGCCACCTGGATATCCGACGCCGGGATGCCTTCGTAATAATAACTCTCCGGACGCGTCGTCATGCAGGTCACCCTCGTCACCCGGTCCTGAAGCACCGTCAGGATGGGGCCCAGGTCGGTGGCCATGTAGAGAATCGGATGGGGAAACCAGTTCCACATTCTGCTCTTCGCGGCCCTCGGATGATTCGAGACATCGTCCAGGTGGATGCGTTCGCCCGTCCCGGAGTCGACCCAGAACCGGTCCGGCGTCATCCAGTGAAGATACTGCCCCTGGGCGAAGATGACGTGGCCGAGTTCGCCCTCCTCGACCAGCTTGCGCCAGGCTTTTACAAACGGGTGGTACATCACCTGCTCGGCCATCTGAAACTTCAGCCCGCTGCGCTCCACGGCCACCACCACCCGCCATAAGTCATCCATATCGTACGTCAGCGACACTTCGCAGGACGCGTGTTTCCCCGCCTCCATCGCGCGGCAGATCAGGTCCGGCTGATCGTGCGGCGCCGTTACAATGGCCACCGCGTCGATGTCCGCCTTCGCCAGCATCTCGCCATAGTCGGTAAAGCACGCGATATCCGGATCGCCGGCCTCCCGGTACGCCTGCCCGACAAGCGCCTCCACCCTGTCGCAAAGGGCCGTCACGCGGCAGGTCTTGATCCGCAGCAGGTTCTTCATCCACGATAGCCTGCCGCGCGGCCCCAGCCCCGCGATCCCGATCTTTACCTGCTTCTGTCTGGGCATGAGATGATCCTTTATCACTGAACGCATGACGAGGGGTCGGACCTACCCCCTAGCCCCCTTCCTGAAGGAAGGGGGAACCGGGGCTCCTCGGCGTCTTGTCCAAGAGAAAAAACGGAGATGACGTTCTCCCCTCGATCAAAGTGTCTACAGATGACCGGCAAGGCGACTTAGTGCTTTGCACCCCCTTTCCTTTAGGAGAGGGGGTCGGGGGGAGAGGTCTGCGCGACCGGCTGAAAAACCCCCGGAGCGAGGGCATCCTGCCCTCGAAACGCCCCTTACGCTCTCGTTTAACGGCGCTGACCTCAATGGGTCGGTTTTGATTCAAGCTGACTGCTGAGAGCTGATGGCTGACAGCTTCCTTCGGTGCTTTTCTGATAGCAGGACGCGCCGGTTCCGGAATTCGAAGCTGATGTCAGCAGCGCCCGGTGAAACCGAAACAGAAACGGCAGCCGAGTGTCAGGCTGCCATAACATTAACACAATATGCGGTCTCCATTGGCAAGACTGCTGTAATGGGCCCCTGCCGGGCAATGTATCAACGAGGAACTACGGGGCGCCCCACGTTAGCGAAACCCGCGTCAAACGTAAACACCGGTGCATCTTGCATCTCGCGAGATGCAACAGCGGTTGTCCAATCCACAAAGCTCAATCCTCGCCCCTCTTCACCTATATAGCGATCCCAGGCTTCCTCGTGCATTCGCCTGTCTATCCAGATCACCTGTAAATTCGCCTGGCGGCGCCATTCGGAGAAGTCCAATACGACCTCAAAGCCCAGACGGCGATGCAGAAGGGCGACTGTTTCAACCACAGTATAGGAGGTTGTCCACAACTCCTGCTCTCTGTCGATCAATTGCTCGTACGTACCATTGGCCCTGGCATGAAACAGATCGGTTGAAGAACGGAGGGCGAAGAATGCCGACGTGTCTATCAACACCCGATCAGCGAGTGCCATGGGGATCCTCCGAAGCCAGGTAGTCATCGTGCCTGGTGGAGACATGGGGATCGGGATCTTTACTTGCTCCGACGAACCGCATCAGTTCGCGTCTCTCTCTGACTTTTCGGGGATTTATGCTAATGGATACGAGGCGCCTGCGCACGTCAAGGTCGAGATACACTCCCCGGATTGCCGAAACTCGTTCGTGGACGTCGCCGTTTCCCTCACCGATCTTTACGGTCGCCTTCGATTTGTAGGACCCAGGCGACTTGCCAAGAGCCGCCCTGACTAAGCTCTTCATCTTCTCATAACCAGCTTCCTCAGGCAAGCTATCGTCCATGATCAGAGCGGCACAATGTTGAAGGCCCTTGGCTGCTTCCTCAGTAGTGACCGGACCCTTGTCCAAGTCGCTGAACACTTTGGCCAAACCTGCACGGTGGAAAGCGGTCTCCTGTTCCGTTAGTCCGAATAACGACCTTCGTCTACCGATCTCAGGTGGCTGTTCCGGAAGAAGATCTACCACCCCGGGCAGGTATTTGCGAAAACCCTTCGGGTCTTCCTTGTACTTGGCATGGAGTAGTTCGACTAAGTGTCTTTCCTGTATGGTCATTGGGTACCCACCTTGTTATGATAGCGGCTGGCATCTTTCCATGAACTCTACGACCAAGCTGTGTATCCGGTCTTCGAGTCTATATTTCCTTCCCTCATTTTCCTCTCTGTTCAGGCTGCCTTCCTGAGGGTTGGTCAACCGATAGGAGAGCCCATATTTGTGGTGAAGATCGGAGAACTTGTGCTCGCTTCCCATGGCCCACTTGCCCTCTACTTCCGGATCATATTCCCCAATGGTCCGTAACCTTTCGTTGTCCGGGAGCCAGCAATCAAAGGGTTCATATCGGATGCTATCTCTGGAGTAGACTGCTCCGGCTACCCTGCTGTGTGTGTTCCTGTAGTGCTTAACGACGTTGAGAACCACTCCCTTGAATTCTACCTTGGCGCCATACCTCTGCATGAGTTGCTCTTGTCTGTCGTGTACAAGGTCAACTCCCTGTAGCGAGAGTGGCTCGGGAATGATCGGCGAGATGTAATAGTCGCTGGCGATCAGCGCTGCCGAGGAAAACAGCGATAGACCAGGCGGACAATCGATCAAGATATAGTCATACCTTTCCCGAGCTGGATTTATCGCGAGAAGGAGAGTTTCCCTGACTCGTCGAGGCATTGGCCTGCCGGCATCCCATAATTCAAGAAGCTCCTCATCAAGCTGGGCAACGCTTGGCGTCGAGACGACCATGTGGAGGTTGGTTCCGTACGACCCGCTTCGGGAGATGTTGGAAACTACCAACGGTGGCTGGGTGATATAATTTTCGATATCAAGAGGACCCATGTGCAAACCGCTACGAAGAAGATGAAACGCCGTTCGTCTCTCTCTATTCTGGTTCTGAATGTGATAGTCCGGGACCATGCAATAACTAAGATTCGCCTGTGCATCCATGTCAATTAAGAGGACATTCTTGGAATGCCGGAACGGAAGGAATTCGCCGAGAAGCATTGTCAACGTACTTTTGCCGACACCGCCTTTCAAATTGATGATACTAACTGTGACCGCTGGCATCAAGAACCTCTCTATTTCGGTGCATAATCTGCCAAACTACGGGTAACGCTGATCGTTTATGTCTTTATTCGAGACTTTGGGATACCTAACGGATACATCCGCGCAGGATAGGGCATACGAATATCCGAACTCTTCTCATGGAACTATCGGTAACGAAAACTATTGATTTGAAATTGAATCGCGGGCCAGTGCCTGACGGACAAATTGAACGATATCACCGGCAAAACGCAGTCCCTGCTCGCTCTGAAGTGCCCCGTAGTGTTCATAGGCCGCCCCGTCAGCATGCGACCTGGGACTGCGCGTCGGTATATAGTAGTTGTCGAGTACCCGACCTCTATCGACGAGATCTTCCGGCGGCGTCTCCGGGAGTTCGGTAAGGAGGCGGGCTATAACGTTGCTTGTCTGCCTCTTTCCGCCGGCAACATGGAGCGCCTTGACGGCCTTCTCGGCCGCCTGGTGCGAAGCAAAGCAGGCCCAGGCGTGACGGCCGTCACACTTTGAGGCTGCAGCGTGCTCCAAATCGTGCTCCGCCTGGTCGAGCCAATCTCTCCATCGCTGCGTCATCCTGTTACTCCAACCCTGTCTATTTCGGGACTTCGATACCACCAATTCAAGCCTTCATTTCGCCACGAAAGGCGGCAATCTCACTGACCCATGATGGGGAAAGCTAAAATATCCCTAATTCTAAACTTAAGCAAGGGGAAATAGCCGTCGACTGCCGTTTGTGGAAGCGGGGTTTTGGGCCGACTCTATCGGCTTTCCGGCCTTGCTTGGCGTTTATCGACACATAAGGGATTGACGGTGGGTGGACCAACGTTTAACTTTAATCTCGATTCGACGCTTTTCGGCGTTATTCGCTCCGAAGTGATCAGGAAGGACCCGATACATGAACAGAGATGTAGTCCTCAAGCTGTTGCGGGCTCACAAGGCAACACTCGTGCAACGCTTCGGTGTCGTGGACCTCGCGTTATTCGGATCTATCGTCCGCAATCGAGCCACAGGCAACAGCGACGTGGACATTCTGGTGAAGTTCGACTCGCCAGCAACGTCAGAACGGTATTTTGGCGTGCAGTTCTACATCGAAGACCTGTTGGAGCGTCCGGTTGACTTGGTAACGGACAAAGCGTTGCGGGCGGAATTGCGTCCATATATCGAACGGGAAAAAATCAATGTTTGACGTGTACTCTGAAGCAGATACTCCCAAACGGTGGGCGGCACCGCGAAACCCATTGGCTACGACCAACGAGGATTCCGCAGACGAAGAAGCAACGAATTTAAACGCCCGTTGAAATCCACAACCTGTTTCTGGTGCTGGTGACTTTGCTCGCTAGAAACGCCCGCCGCCCGCACTCTGCCCCTGCGACAATCTATCTGCAATCGATCGTCGCAGCCCAGGTGTAATTTTCTCATCTATGCCCTTAATGGCCTCACAAGACAATCAAGTCCCCTCGTGGAAAGTGAACATTCGTGCGATGGAGCGCGAATGGGACGAGATCGCCTTGCGCCAGACAAAAGCGCTCCTGGCCGACTGGCGTAGCGCTGTTCGGACAATGGAGTACAGTTGGGGCGAGATCGCCGCGCGTCGGACGAAAACCCTCCTTGCCTAGTGGCATGAGACCATGGCGGAGATGCGCTGCCAGCAAGACCGCCTCGTTTCGGACGGGCTATGGCTGACCGGGCCATCAGACTTCCTCGATATCGTGGGCCTGGCCCGCCACGAGAACACCCATTCTCGCGTGCTTCTGTGGCTCTTGACGCCGACGGCACGGCACGGGTTGGGTTCGGGGCTGGTCAGGCGCTTCGTGGAACATTGCACTGGAGAGACTGTGCCGGCGCAACTTGCAGTTCGGAAGGTGGCGTTCTCTGAGTGGCGGAACGACAGAGAGGCCGACCTCGTCGTGTGGGGCGAGAACTTCACGCTCGTCATCGAGAACAAGGTCGACGCGTCAGAACAGCCGAGCCAGTGCGACGACTTGTACGAGAACTTCAAGAACGAAAATGAGCCACTGTTCCTGTTCCTGACCCCCGATGGCCGCAAGCCGCATACGGCAACCACGCCATGCGCCCAACGCGCTTTCAAGACCCTCTCCTGGCCCAAGGTCCGGGCGATGTTGGACACGGCATTAAACGAATCACGAAACAAGACCGGCGTTGCACCGGCCGTAGAAGTCGTCAGGAACTATTCACGGACACTCAAGGAGCAGTTCGGATGAATCGGATCGAAGACGAACGGATCAAGTTCTATTTCGAGCACGAGAAGCAGATCATGGAATGGGCTGAGTTGGTAGACGAAGTGTCGGAGTTCGTGAATCACTTCTACCGCAGTCTCGAGGGCGATCTCGAGTGGGCCCTGAGGAACGATAATATCACCTATAACGGTGTCGAGGCGTTTCTAACTGACGAGAACTTTTCTGGGTTGGGCCTGCGGCGCAAGGATTGGCCCGAGGGTGACGAAGAGCCGGATGTGAGACTGGGATGGTATAGCAAGCCCGCGCTGTTCTCTGAAGATGGAGGGTTGATCTGCGGAGTCAGGACGAACGTGAAACACTACAGAGTGCATTTCGCGAAGGATGCACGTCCTGATTATCCAGAGTCGACCGCTTGGTGGCCAGCCTATCGAAACGTGGATCCACCAAGAGACAGGTACTGGGAGGGTGACAACCTCAAGGAGTACCGCGACTACCTGGTGAAGACCATTCTCGCAGCGTGGAGCGAACTGGCACCGCTGGTGGATAAGGCAGTCGGTCATCCATCCAGTTGATACGAATCGTCCAAGCTCACGCAACCGCGTGGGGTTGGCATGAAAGCGCGGTTCGGTACGTCTGAACACAAGAAGAGAAGTATCATGGATTCATTCGAGAGGATCACCATCGATCCAGCGGTGATGGGCGGCAAGGCGTGCATTCGCGGTCTGCGCGTCACGGTGGGTGCCGTCGTAGGACTGCTGGCGGCCGGACGCACGCGTGACGAAATCCTCAAGCATATCCATACCTTGAACGAGAAGGACATCGACCATTCCCTGGCCTATGCCGCGTGGAGGCTGGACGGTAAAGTAGAAGTAAAAAGGTAGAAGGAAGAAGTGTGGGATTGATGAGCTGAGCGAGGTGTTGCAAGAATGAAGGAAGAAGTGGTTGATCTTCGGACCCGGACGAAGGAGTTTGCACTCCGGATCATTCGCCTGTATTCGGGCCTTTCAAAGCAGACCGAGGCTCAAGTCATAGGCAGGCAGATGATTCGTTCCGGAACGTCTGTGGGGGCAAACTACCGGGAAGCATATCGCGCGCGGAGCAAAGCGGAATTCATCTCAAAGGTTGGCGAATGTTTGAAGGAGATTGAAGAAACCGGGTATTGGCTTGAACTGCTCGGCGACTCAGGAATCGTCTCCGATGAGCGACTTGCAGGCCTGACAGATGAATGCGGCGAATTGACCGCGATTTTCGTCGCTTCAATACGCAAGGCGAAGAGCAACAATGAACGCGGCACATAAAAAAGGAAGAACGAAGAAGGAAGAAGGTAGAAGGAGAAAATGCGATTTCTGGAATTGACAGGTTATCGCAGACATAGTCATTCACGGCGACGGACCACGCGATTATCCTGCCGATATTTCTTCCTTTTTCCTTCTTCCTTTCTCCTTCTACATTTATTCGCCAATATTCCGGTGTTCCAGAGCGCAACGGGGCTCAAGTAAGTCGCAGGCAATCGCATACATCGTGAATGCTGGCGGCAGTCCAAGCGATCATCCTGCCTTTATTCCTTCCTTTTTCCTTCTTCCTTTTTCCTTTGCTCACGCCAGTGAATGAGCGGGCTTTACTCCCCGCGACGGAACAAGATACGGAACAAGATACAGATACAGGACAAGATAAGTCATTGAAAATTATTGGGAAAGGTCACGACACCCAACAAGATACCCCACAAGACGCCCAACAAGATACCCCACAAGATACAGACCAGGTCACGGACCAAATCCAGCAACTGGTGGCTGTCCTCACGGGAGAGATGAGCCGCGCCAGTATCCAGGCAGGATTGGAACTCAAAGGCCGGCCCCATTTCATCGAATCATACCTGAATCCTGCCCTGGAGGCCGGATTGATTGAAATGACCCTCCCGGACAAGCCCACGAGCCGCCACCAGCGCTACCGCCGTACTCCTAGAGGCGAGGCATTCGTGGAACAGATCAAGAGAAAGAACGACGCGAAATGAAAAACGCGCCGATCGTCTACAAAGTAAGGAGGAAGGGAGAATTGCGTGATCGGGTTGAATGTGCCAAACAGCGCACCGAAACCGTCGCAGAATGCTACACGTGATGAGGGACTGGCCACGGAAGGGCAATAGGTAGAGAGAAACAGAGAATGCGGGCGACAGGTCAGCAGGTGATTTGGGCCAGATTTCTTCCTTTTTCCTTTATTCGCGTCTTCCCGAGCGGAACGGGTCTCAAGTAACGGGCAACTCCACACACATCGTGAATCCCGGCGGCAGTCCACGCGATTTTCCTGCTTGTATTTCTTCCTTTTTCCTTCTTCCTTTTTCCTTTACTGGATTGGAGAAATCTCGCCCAAACTCAGCGCCAAGCGACAGATCACGCTCCCGGCCGATCAGTGCCGTTTAGCAGGCATCGAGCCAGGCGACGAGTGCCTGAGTTTCGTGGCCGATGGCCGCATCACCATCGTCCGCCTAGAGCCCGGTAGCGCCTGGGGATGCCTGGCGCATCTTGAAGGAGATCCGACGGTTTCAGACGAGGAGTCGCGCCAGGACGCCATAGAGAGAAAGCGGGACCGAACGCCTTGATCGCAATCGACACCAATGTCCTGCTGCGGTATCTATTGAGAGACGACGAAACACAGGCTGACGCAAGGCAAGGAAGAAGGAAAAAGGCAGAACGAAGAATGCGTGATTGATGAGCTCTACCATCTTCTTGCTCGGTTGGTATCCGCTTCCAATACCCCTTCACATCCTGCCTCTGCTTGCGCTCATCATTCTTCCTCAGCGTACCTCTCTTCATGCTCGCTGCAATTCCCCCAAATTTCATCATATGCACTTGACAGGATAAATCCGATTGGGTACTTTTTTCAAAATAGTGGGTTTACAAAAAACCCGCGTTGGCCACCGTACTTTGTCGAACCGAGTTACCTTACTTTTTCGCAAAAGACAACTTGCGGAACACACTAATGACATGGTTCAGCGAAAATGCGCACGACGCACTCTTGTATCAAGAAAATAAGGGGAAATCATGAGTAACAGCCTATGGTCCAAATGGGGGAATGCGATAAAAGTAGCTGTTTCCTTTGGCAGTGTTCTTGTTTTGTTAGTCGGTGTCAACCTCGCCGTTGTGCAATGGATGGTGAGCGCTTCGGAATCTCGTTTAATGGCAGAAATTAAAGAGAATAAAGAGACAATCAAACAGGTTGAATTTCGATTGTTGCGAGCGATTGAACGCATAGACGAAAGGCTTGATAACTTTGGGTAGCGTATCGCAAAAAACGAAACGCGGTTGAACAGCAATTGATTTCCTGACGGTATCGTCGTTGTTGCATAACCCCCATCTCTTCTTCCTTTCTCCTTCCGGATGTCGCCTTTTTCCTTCTCCATTTATTCGCCCTTATTCTGGTGTTCCCGAGCGGAACGGGTCTCAAGTAACGGGCAGGCAATCGCAGACGTCGTGGATGCTGACGACGGGCCACGCGATTGTCCGACCTTTATTTCTTCCTTGCGCACTCTGTCAATGATCGCCCAGATGCGGCCAATGCAGGATCGGCCTAACCAGGCCAGTTGAAGATCGGCCTAATCAGGCCGGATCATTCGCCTTTAATCGGGTCAATTCCAGTCGATCTACCACGCCGGCACTCGCATACATCTTGAATGCCGGCGACGGTCTACGAGACTATCCTGCCGTTATTTCTTCCTTTTTCCTTCTTCCTTTTTCCTTTTGTTTTTCGTGGTTCACCTCGTCCTGGTGCGCATATCGCCGTTTGACTTCGCCTTGAAATAGCGCTATCGGTTTTAGACTGACGGCCGCGTGCTACACCTGATGTATGACAGATGACCCCGATGAACGATTTCATCGGGGTTTTTTCTGTGTCGCAAAACGCGCCTATCGCGTCGCAAAATGCGTCACTTTTTGCTCTGGTCGCATTGACCAACAATGAAGATTTTCGTATATTGCGCGAGCTATAAGGTACCCTATATAGATCGGTTGAATCGGGCGAATTTATGAAATAGGACCTTCGCAGTGACAGACATTTACCGCACTCCGGAACAAAAGGCACGCGACAAAATCGACGCGATGTTGGTTCAGGCCGGCTGGAACGTACAGTCGAAAAACAAGCTTGACTTCAGCGCGGGGCGCGGTATCGCTGTCCGCGAATATCAGACGGACGTTGGCCCAGCCGACTACGTTCTCTTTGTTGACAAGCAGGCCGTCGGTGTTGTCGAGGCCAAGCCGGAAGAATGGGGTCACAATATCACGACCGTCGAATCGCAATCGGGCACTTATGCTGCTGCCGAACTCAAATGGGTCAAAAACAGAGAACCCCTGCCGTTCGTATACGAATCTACGGGTGTGCTTACGCGGTTTACCGATGGACGCGATCCGAAACCTCGTTCGCGGGAGATATTCAACTTCCCGCGACCGGAGACCCTGGCGGAATGGAACGCAAATGACGACTCGCTTCGCGCCAGGCTTCAGACACTCCCTGAGGTCAACCCTGCCGGATTCAGGGCGTGCCAGATACGCGCCATCGAGAATCTCGAAGCATCGTTTAAAGACATCCGTCCGCGCGCACTCATTCAGATGGCCACCGGCTCTGGCAAGACCTACACCGCCATCACGTCGATTTACCGGCTGCTCAAACACGCGGACGCCAAGAGGGTCCTCTTTCTCGTAGACACCAGGCATTTGGGTGAACAGGCCGAGCAGGAATTCATGGCGTACGTGCCGAACGACGACAATCGCAAATTCACTGAACTCTACAACGTGCAGCGTCTCAAATCGTCCTATGTTGCCAACGATAGCCAGGTTTGTATCAGCACCATCCAGCGCATGTATTCCCTCCTTAAGGGCGAGGGGATAGACGAAGCAGCGGAAGAGATCAACCCGGCGGAATTGACGCAACCCAGTCAACCGGTGCCGGTTGTCTACAACGACAAGATTCCGCCCGAGTTTTTTGATTTCATCGTCATTGACGAATGCCACCGGTCGATCTATAACCTCTGGCGCCAGGTCCTCGAATACTTCGACGCATTCCTCATTGGCCTCACCGCCACACCGGACAACCGCACATACGGGTTCTTTAAGAAAAACATCGTCAGCGAATATACGCATGATCAAGCCGTCGCAGACGGCGTCAACGTCGGCAACGAAGTCTATGTGATTGAGACGGAAAGGACAGAGCGCGGGGGCCAGATCAGGGCACGCCAAGCAGTCCAACGTAGAGAGCGGCTCACGCGGCGCAAACGCTGGGAGATTCAGGACGAAGCGCTTGTCTATTCAGGACGAGAACTGGACCGCGCCGTCGTCAATCCGGATCAGATCCGTACCGTCATCGGCACATTCCGCGGCAATTTGCCTGAGATTTTCCCTGGCCGTGGCGAAGTTCCGAAGACGCTGATTTTCGCCAAGACGGACAGCCATGCAGACGACATCATTCAGACTGTGCGTGAGGAGTTCGGCGAAGGCAATGAGTTCTGCAAGAAGGTCACATACAGATCCAAAGAAGAACCGAAAACTGTCCTCGCCCAGTATCGAAACGACTATTACCCGCGTATCGCTGTCACGGTGGATATGATTGCAACTGGCACCGATGTCAGACCACTCGAATGCTTGCTATTTATGCGTGATGTGCGTAGCCGCAACTATTTCGAGCAGATGAAGGGTCGCGGGACCCGTACTCTTGATTACGACGACCTCAAAAAAGTCTCTCCTTCAGCTACTACCAGCAAGACCCACTATGTCATCGTGGACGCGGTCGGTGTCACGACGTCGCTCAAGACCGCCAGCCAACCGCTCATCACCCAGCCGACAGTGCCCCTAAAGGACCTCGCGATGGGCGTGATGATGGGCGCCCACGATGAAGACACGGTGAGTTCTCTCGCCGGGCGCCTCGCGCGGCTTGATCAACAACTCGATTCCACCGAGAAAGAACGAATCAAGGAGCAGGCCGGCGGCACCGAACTCACTCAAATCGTTGGCGATCTACTGGCCGCCATCGATACTGATCGCATTCAGGAGAAGGCGCGTGAATTCGAACCCGTGGACGAAGGCGCCGAACCGCCACCAGACCTATGCGAAAAAGCCCAGGAGCAGTTGGTTCATGACGCGGCCGAACGTGTTCAACGGCGATCGGCACTAGGAAAGCATGCTGGTACCTTGGTGTGCAGATGAGTTTAATTAGGCGTTGGCGGCTTTTAAAAAATGAAAGGAGCTTAAAAAAGCAGTCTGCATCCCAAACGGTAATCCGGCCACTAATATGGGGTAACATCAGTCGGGGAAAATCCGGTGAATAGATCTAATGAAGATGAGGTTGTAGAAAAGAGTTCCACGAAGGACAAACATAGTCGCAAACGTAGACCTAAAACCATCTACAGAACGACACTGGGTCGATCCATACTCGGGCTAGCTGAGGATGTATTAAGGTCACGTACTTACTCGAGTGAGCTCGAAGGGCAAGTCGATCTCATCTTTACCTCACCCCCGTTTCCTCTCAATAGAAAAAAGCGCTACGGAAACGAACAAGGCGAGGCATACGTGGAATGGCTCAAAGGATTTGCACCTCTTTTCAAGAATGCTTTGAAACCCGCAGGTTCAGTAGTCTTAGAACTTGGAAATGCATGGGAACCGGGACGGCCAGTAATGTCTACGTTAGCGTTGCAGGCACTACTAGCTTTCTTGGAGCATGGCGAATTCGTACTGTGCCAACAGTTCGTGTGGCACAACCCTGCAAAACTCCCCGGACCAGCTCAGTGGGTGAATGTCGAGCGCATCCGAGTTAAGGACGCATATACACATCTCTGGTGGATGGCACCTACAGACAGGCCATATGCTGACAACCGCCAGGTATTAACAAAATACAGTAAAGCAATGGAGGATCTCTTAGTACGTAAAAGTTACAACTCTGGGGAGCGACCTTCTGAACACCATATTGGGAAAAACTCATTCTTAACAGATAATGCTGGAGCCATTCCGTCAAACCTGATCTCCCTAGCGAATACGCAGGCAAGTTCAAACTACTTGAATTACTGCCGTACCCATCAGCTTCGACCGCATCCAGCCCGAATGCCGATTGGACTCGCCGAGTTCTTCATCAAATTCCTTACCAAATCAGATGCATTGGTACTGGATCCGTTCGCTGGTAGTAATACGACAGGAAAAGCAGCAGAAGACTTAGGGCGCAGATGGGTAGCAGTTGAACCTGATCGGGAATTTCTGGATGGATCGCTTGGGCGATTCACTAAAAGTAAGAAAAACCTCCGAAAGCAGTAATTGTTTTTGATTTACAACGATTTGAAGTCCAAATTGCAGTGAAATGCCCGCGTTGTGGCGGGAGACACCATACAGTTTTTGAAAGGGCACAACTTGCAGCTCGATCAATCGATAATCCCTAGACGATGGCAGATTGAAGCGTTTAAGGCTTGGGATAGAGAATTCACTGGCATTGCACGTGTGGTTACTGGCGGTGGTAAGACAGTCTTTTCGTTTCTTTGCTTGAAACGGTTCTTCACGGAATACCCCGATGGAAAGGCCATTATTGTGGTGCCTACGATAGCATTACTAGATCAATGGTTTGTGGACATTAGTGATGCTACAGATATCGATGAAACCGAAATCGCCTGCTATTCCGGAAGTTCAAAACCGGAACATCCCAAACGGGTTAATATCCTCGTTTTAAACACAGCTCGATTAGTCTCACAGGAATTGTCAAATTCGGGAACAACGTTCCTTATCGTCGACGAGTGCCATCGAGCCGGGGCCGTTGAGAACAGTCGAGCGCTCATGGGAAACCATGACCCGTCTGTCCCAGCCACTCTCGGGTTATCTGCTACTCCTGAGCGAGAGGCAGACGACGGTTTCGTGACAAGAATCACCCCTGCTCTCGGACCTGTGATTTATGACTACGACTACCGCACAGCAAAAACTGACGGTGTGATCGTAGATTTCGATTTAATGAATATCGAAATAGGATTCAGCGCGGGTGACTTAAGCCGACTCCAAAGTCGCATGAAAAACTCAAAGGATACTTCAGGAAGTGCTTCTGTTGTCTTAGCCGCAAGTAGCAGATCGAAGTCGACCAAAATCACTAGATCGGCTGAACGTGCTTTGAGAGTACCATGGGCGGTAAAATTGGCATTAAGTCATAAACGTGAACGTGTCATAGTTTTCCACGAGCGTGTTGCTGATGTCGAGTCAATTGCGGAATTACTTGCCAGTCTCGGTCAGAACTCAGTGACGTACCACTCCAGCCTTTCAGATTCACACCGAAGGGACAACCTCCGCCTTTTTCGACGAGGAATTGTCAACATGCTTGTTACCTGTCGTGCTCTCGACGAAGGCGCGAATGTACCAGAAGCAAACATAGCAATCGTTGCGCACTCCACTTCTAGCACCCGTCAAAGAATCCAGCGACTGGGACGCGTGCTTCGTCCTGCACATAGCAAACGGCGTGCATTGGTTTATACACTATACGTCGGAGACGATCAACGTATCCGGTTGTCAAGAGAAGCGACCAATCTAGAGGGTGTAGCGGACGTCTCCTGGAGCCGAGGAACTATTCATTGACTCGACTTATACGCAGAAATCGAATCTACGAACAGGTCTTTTACGAAGATGAACGACATTATACCAGTATCGTAAAAATCGAACTGAGAAAGGTACTTCCTGACTTCTCTATACTTGACTTCTCACCGCATATTCTTGGTGATCATGGATCTCGTCGTAGACCTGATTTGGCGTTTGTACATCGTAACTACAAAATGTGGGTTGTTGTTGAAATCGAGCTTGAGAATCACTCACTTGAACACCACGTACTACCGCAGGTTCAGACCTTTGTTACTGGGCGATACGATTCCACGCATGCGGATTTACTACATCAGAAGGACTCGACTTTAGACTTATGTGCATTAAAGAACCTAATACACTATATCCCGCCCAAGGTGGTTGTAGTGGTAAACTCCCGGACTGTATTGAAGAGTGGGTGGTCAGCAATCGAAAATGAACATTCAGCCCATCTTACTTATCTTGAGTCATTTCGATCCGAGCACGACGACGTAATTGTTTCTATCTCAGGATATCTACCTGCGCCGGTGTCGGATAGGGTCTTTAGACTTAAGAAATTGAATATGATGAATTCCCTAATCTGCGTTCAACCGGAAACCGTTCCGGCAAGTATTCAGAATGAAGTACAGTTGTATGTTGACCAAAGGCCGTATACTTGGAAGGTTTTACGTGCTATGGACAGTGTAGTGTTTTTTGCCCCCGGCGGATTCAATGTTTCTTCAGACCGGAACTACGAGGTGCGTCGTATCGGTGAGAATAGGTTTCAACTACGTGAACTATAAGTTTAATAAATCGAAATGGAGGTCGTTGTGCCGCTAGAGATCAGATTTGGACACGAGAACTTTGCTAACTACCGTCGCTTAGCATATAAATGGTGGTTCGCGTTAGCGGAATTCGTTGATAACTCCACACAATCATACTACGACAATACCTCGTCTCTTGATCCAGTGTTCAATAACGAGGGAGACCAGTTTACGGTAATGATATCCACTGACCAAGATCTCGTTCGTATACGGGACAATGCTATGGGTATGGATTATGACGACCTAGGGCGAGCCATGAGGGTTGGTGTACCGCCCCAAAACACCGAGGGGAGATCACAATACGGCCTGGGAATGAAGACTGCGGCATGTTGGATTGGTGACAACTGGAAAATTATCACGACAAAGCTACGCGATTCTAATGAGTATACAGTATTGGTGGACGTTAATGATGTAGTAGATGGGAATGTGTCACCACCTGTTAGTAAAAGGGATGTAGCAGAAAGTGAACACTATACATTGATCGAGATTACATCACATCATCGACCACTTAAGGGGCGAACTATTTCAAAAGTTAAGGAGTATCTTGAAAGTATCTATCGTAAAGACATCTCTTCCGGTCAGATGATGCTTTACTATAACGACCAAGAGTTAGAGTGGCGAGGGTTTTCAGATGACGATTTCTTGAAGCGCAATGATGGTACTGTTTACAAAGGCGAATACATATTCGAGATTGACACTGAACCCAAAAAAGTCGCTGAAGGATGGGTCGGTGTATTACGAAAGGGCTCCAGATCTAAGGCTGGTTTTTCCATACTACATCGACAGCGACTAATAAAGGGTTGGCCAGATAGTTGGCGACCCGAGACCGTTTATGGACAAGGTGGTAGAAACGATCTAATCAATCAACGAGTAGTAGGAGAAATCAATCTTGAAGATTTTGAAGTCTCACATACCAAAGATGAAATCAACTGGGATGGAGAAGAGGAAGAGCTTGTAGAAAAAGGATTGCTCAAATACTGTAAACCGTTTATGGAGACTGCTCGTAAAGCCAGGAGGGGACGCCCCGCGGAACACGGTCCTAGTGACGTTCAGGTTGATGCAGCGATAAAAGCTCTTGAGGAGGAGTTAAAAACGCCGAAATTCCTTGAGGCACTTGAGATGGAAGAAGTTTTACCTTCGGTATCTCAGATTGAAGCAGGGAATCGAAATGTAGTCGAAAACGCCTCAAACAAAGATCCTGATTTTGTTGTAAGTCTCAGCGATATGACAATAAAGGTTTACATCGATGCGATCGGCTCACCTAATGATCCGTACTTTGTAAACCAAGATATCGACGAGCAGAACTTGGTCATTGTAGTGAACAGACAACATCCACATTGGCTGATGCTCGAAGGTAACTCGATAGAGAACTACCTCCGCCACTGTGTTTACGATGGAGTCGCCGAACATCGGGCGGCACGCCGAGACAGATTGGAATCGGACACTGTAAAGAAGCTTAAGGATAACTACTTACGGGTCGCATTCGAGGTCCTACAAAGTACAGAGGAAAAATGAGCTGTATGTAATTACCAAGCCATCAACACACTCACCACTACTATTGGCCATCAGATGCATTGATTAGTAATTGGACTTGACCCGATTTGGTGGACACCGATCTTCTTGTTATTTTGATGAGAAGAAAGGGGGTACACCATGCCGAAGACCCGTCCTGCGTATGCGCCCGAGTTTCGACAACAGATGGTGGAGCTGGTACGAGCTGGACGCACGCCGCGAGAACTGGCGAAGGAGTTCGAGCCCTCGGAGCCGACGATCCGGAGCTGGGTGGCGCAGGCCGACCGAGATGAAGGTCGCCGCGCCGACGGCCTGACCACGCAGGAGCGAAAGGAGCTGGCGCGGTTACGCCGTGAGAACAAGCAGTTGCGCATCGAGCGTGAGATTTTGTCAAAAGCCGCGGCCTGGTTCGCACGGGAGACCGACACGATACCACAGAAGGATTCGCGTTCGTGAAGGCGCACCGGGCATTTTATCCTGTGGCCACGCAGTGCCGTGTGCTGGGCGTCTCCACCAGTGGCTGCTATGCGTGGCTGAAGCGACCCATCTCGAAGCGTGCAGCAGCCGATGTAGTGCTCAAGGAGCGTATTGCAGCGATTCACACGCGATCGTTCGGGACCTATGGCGCACCGCGGATACACGCCGAACTGGCGTTTGAGGGCACCCGGGTGGGCCGCAAGCGCGTAGCCCGGCTCCTGCGGGAGATGGGCCTGATGGGCGTGAGCCGACGCAAGGGCGTGCGCACAACAACGCAAAGCCAGCACCAAAGTGCCGCTGCCGATCTGGTCAATCGGGACTTTACGGTCTTTGCACCCGATCAGCTCTGGGTGGCCGACATCACCTACGTGCCGACGTGGTCAGGCTTCCTCTGCCTTTCCGTGGTCCTGGATGCCTATTCCAGACGCATTGTCGGGTGGGCGATGGACACGCGGTTGCACACCCAACTGGTCCTGGACGCGCTGGATATGGCCTTGTGGCAGCGTCATCCCAGCAACGTGATCCATCATTCCGACCAGGAATCGCAGTATACGTCTCTGGCCTTTGGCCTGCGCTGCAAGAAGGCCGGTGTCCGTCCCTCCATGGGATCCGTCGGCGACTGCTTTGACAACGCCCTGTGTGAGAGTTTCTTCGCAACCGTCGAATGCGAGCTGCTGGACCGCCACTGCTTCCGCACGATCCACGACGCGAAACGATCCCTTTTCGAATACATCGAAGGGTGGTATAATCCACACCGCAGGCATTCTGCGCTGGGATACCACTTGCCCGTAACCTACGAAAACAACCGCAAATCATGGGCTTGATACGAAAGCCCTAAACCGTCCACTGAACCGGAGCAACTCCACATCCTTTTGTCGTTGGCGGCCGAAATCGCACTGAAGGCGCTGCTGTGCTGGGAAAAAAACGAAACCCCTGTCCAATCCCATGACTTACTGAATTTGTACCAGTCCCTTGGGGAGAACACACGAGAATTACTGGAAGCAAGAATGCGAAAGGTGAGCCCCAACTCGATACGCGCAGACCAGCCAGGCATGCAAAACCTGAATCCAGACCTACAAGAGATGTTTTCTGCAAAGCGGTATCCCATGCGTGACGTCTTTTGTTCTCATCGTGATTCGCACACGCACTATAGGTACCTCTACGAGAATCATCACGGCCGTTTCGAACATGGAGAAATCAATCACGCTCTGAACGTGATAGTCGATGTCTACTGCGAGAAACGTCGTAATTCGACGCCTTCATGGTAATGCACTGGCCGTCGCCAACGGTTGATCTAATACCAGTCGCGGTATTGGCGTCTCCCACTCGGCATTCAACAAACTTTCGCGCATACATGGTTTCTACTGCTTAATTTGAGACTCCGAAACGCGATCTTTTCGGGGTCTCGTTCAATTCCAGCATCGGCGTCAGATACATCTCGCGACCCGTGACACGAGGGCAGAGTGGCGGCGCCACGGATCGAAGTGTCAGACTCGTTGGTGACAACAATTATCCACAGACCAACCTCAGAATTGGAAACCCGCACCGGGCCAAAGCAAGAGTCAGGCAAGAGTGGGGCAAGAGTCAAGGCACCAGATCGGCACCAAGTCGGCGCCAGGTCACCGCACAAGTTGTCAGGAATCTGCAAGGAGACTCTAACACCCTTCCGGACAATATGTTACATATACTTTCGGACGCCCTGGAGGACCTGACCGCACAAGTCACCGCACGAGTCACCGCTCAGGTTGTCTGGCATTGCAGGCGATCCCGCTTTGCAAATGAGATTATGGAGTTCCTCGGACTGAAGCACCGGAAGACTTTCCGGGCAAACTACCTCAAGCCGCTAATGGATTCCGGGTGGCTGGAAATGACCATACCGGACAAACCGACCAGCAGCAAGCAGAAATACCGGCTGACGGACAGGGGACGGCAGCTTCTGACGGAGTTGGGAGAGGACGATGCCTGAAGACAGCGCATGGAACGAGATGCTGGTCGAAGAAAAGGGTGACCTACCACATTGAGTTGGATGGGCAAGCTCTTCCTGATTGAAAACGTCCCGGCGCGAGTCAACGTGGAGACGGACGAGAAGCACTTCTCACCGGAGACCGTTGAGCGTTTGCAGCGAGCGGTGTGGGAGCGATGCCGACCCGTTCGCATGATTGAGACCCTGGTTTACGAGTATGAATCCGTCGCCTGAAGGTTCCGGCATTCGGCCTGACTACGACATGCATACGGTATGATGACGTATTCCCCCCACCGCATCAGCCGTCGCCGGGCCCTTCGACACCCTTCGACAAGCTCAGGGCACGTGCTCAGGGACCGGCTTGGCTCCTGCGACTCCCCCTCAAGGGGGGAGTGATTGGACCGTTAAACGGACTCGCACGTTGACTTCCATCTATTTGGTTGCGGTTGAATATAGCGAAGCCACGCCAGGGAGTTCCCTCGAAGACTGACAATTGAGCAGTTGTGCCAATCGGCGTTCCCGGGAGCGAGGGCATCCTGCCCTCGACGGCTGATTCGCGAGGCCCTGGCGCATTCATTTCTGATATGATTTCGAATGCAAAGGAAGCAACGATCCCCTGGTGCGGACATTGATGGGTGAGGCGAAGTTCGAGGGCAGGATGCCCTCGCTCCGGATCGTGGTGGATCACGTCGCGATCAAGGACAGATTGCCTTCGATCGGAGATGGCGGCGAGCTTGATACGGTAGTCAGGAAGAAAGGACAGCCCATGGATATCGCGTGGATTCGCGGCCAGATACCGGGCCTGAAGCACGGCGTTTACCTTAACACCGCTGGAATCGGTCTGTCGCCGGTCAGTGTGAACAAGGCGGTCGCCGAGGGCTATCAGCAGTTGCGCAGCGGCAGCGTCAGTACGAGCGACTGGTACGCCGCAATGAGAGAGGCCGAGGACGAATTGCCGGCCAAAATCGCCGCCTTCTTCGGAGCCGATGCAGGGGAAATCGCGTTGACGATGAGCACCGGCGAAGGTTACGGTATGGTACTCGGCGGGCTGCGGTGGCAACCGGGAGACGAGGTTCTCATAACCAATGAGGAACATCCGGTACCCCTTCAGGCCGCCCAGGGTCTGGCGGAACGTGAAGGGGCGATCGTCAAAGTGGTCGAAATCGACCCGGATAAAGACCTTTTTCTGCGCCGGGTGGAGCAAACGATCACCCGCGTACCCGGCTGATCTGTTTCAGCCATGTCACGACGGATTGGGGGACCCGGTTGCCCGCCCGCGAGATCTGCGGGCTGGCGCGGGCCCGCGGCATTTTCACGCTCTGGGATGGCTGCCAGGCCCTCGGGCAATTTCCGGTGGACCTGCATGAAATCGGCTGCGACTTCTACGCCACCAACGGCTACAAGTGGTTGCTCTCGCCGAAGGGTACCGGCTTTCTCTATGTGAGGAAAGGCGCGCAGCCATTTTTGAAGCCGCTGCGGCGACCGCACGCTCCCGATGGTACGGCCCGGCAGTACGAGATGGGAACGCCGGCGAGCGTGCTCTACCTGGGTCTCGGCGAGGGGCTCGATTTTTTGGCCGGCATCGGCGGGCCGCAGCCCATCGCCGCGGAGGCGGGACGAAAGGCGGAATCGCTGCGCGAACGCCTGGACGCCATTCCCGGCGTGCGGATCAACGGCTCACGCCGCGCCGAAACCCGGACCGGCATCGTCGCTTTCTCTGTCGAGGGCATGGATGGGAACGAAGTCTCTGACGCGCTCCGGAACCGCTGGCAAATCGCCCAACGGGCGACCAACATCAACGCACCTTCCGGTGTGCGGATTTCGGTGGCGTTCTACACCAGCGACTCGGAGCTGGATACGCTGGTTGAAGCGGTCGCGACACTGGCGGGCGAGACTGGGAAACAGTAACTAGCAAAACGCTGATTGCTTTCGCCCTTGCGGTAAACGAGGTTTTGCCGGCACGCCGCGTCGTGGTCGGCCGGCTGCGACGTAGACAGACACTTTTCTTGACGTTCGCGTCCCTTTCCTGTATATTTCCACCTCGCAGTTATTCGACAAATGGACGCTCTCTTAACCGGCAATTGGACGCTATCGAATCCGACAAATGGACGCCAGTCGTTCCCTGTTACCCCGCTCGCTGGAACCCGTCGTCCGGGAGGCGCTGGCCGACACGCCGGTTGTCTGCGTACTCGGACCGCGGCAAAGCGGGAAAACGACGCTTGTGCGACAACTCGCGCCCGACCGCGCATACGTCAGCCTGGACGAGCACAACTACCATCAGACCGCCCTGGCGGATCCGGCGGGTTTCGTCGCCAGCCTGCCGGATGCGGTGACGCTTGACGAAGTGCAACGGGCGCCGGCGCTGCTCCCCGCCATCAAAAACGTCGTGGACCAGGACCGCCGTCCCGGTCGTTTCGTGCTGACCGGCTCGGCCAATCTGTTGATGGTGCCCACCGTAACTGAATCCCTTGCCGGACGGATGGAAATCGCTCAGCTGCATCCATTGACGGAATCCGAAAAAGCGCACGCGCCAGGCCACTTCCTCAGCGACCTGCTCAACGGCGCGATCAAGCCGGGCATCCGGCCTGAGTCGGCGTCCGAAGGGCCGACACTGCCGGACCGACTGGTCGCCGGCGGATACCCCGAGCCGCTGACGCGAACGCCCGTGCGCTCCCGGCAATGGTACAGGCAGTATCTGCGCAGCATTATCGATCGGGACGTACGGGACGTGGCGCGGGTAAGAGATGCGCACGAACTGGGCCGCCTGTTGGAGCTGTTGGCCCTTCGCAGCGCCGGACTATTGAACGCCAGCAATCTGGCCGATACCCTCGGGCTGCACCGGTCGACGGTGGATCACTACATTGCCGTGCTTGAGCGGCTCTTTTTGGTGCGACGCCTGCCCTCGTGGCATCGGAACCCGGCCAAACGGCTCATCAGATCGCCCAAGGTCCATCTCGTCGATACCGGGCTGGCTGCAACCCTCGCCGACCTGACCGCGTACGACTGGCTCGGCAGGAGGGACCGCATGGGACATCTGTTGGCGTCCTTTGTGGTGCAGCAACTCATTGCCCAGGCCACATGGACGGAACCGGATTTGCGTTTCTGGCATTATAGAGACAAGGATCGGGTGGAAGTCGATTTGGTCATCACCCGGGGTCAGAAGACATGGGGCATCGAAGTCAAAGCCGCCCGTACGCTCGCCCCCGGAGACGGCAAGGGGCTTGTTCGGCTCGCGGACCGCTGCGGCGGGGATTTTGTATCCGGCGTGCTGCTCTACGCCGGGCGCGATTGTCTTCCGCTTGCCGACAGGCGCATGCTCGCGGTGCCATTGAGCGAATTGTGGGAGCGGTAGGGACTGGCCAAGCACATAAAGCCAACAAATGGACGCACAGTTAATCGACAATTGGACGCCTATGAAACCGACATATGGACGCACACTGGAAGACGGTATTGACACCCCCCACCGCATCAGCCGTCGCCGGGACCCTACGGCCCTTCGACAAGCTCAGGGACCGCAGGCTCAGGGCAGCACCTTTGGCATTTCGACAGGCTCAATGCAAGCAGGCTCAGGGACCGGCGCTGGGCAGGTAATGGGTCTCCCAACACCGGTTTTATAACGTCCAAAAAACCAAATAACGCGTGGTCATTGAGCTTGTCGAAATGCCCGCTATCCAAATGCCCTTCGACCCTTCGCCGGGCCCTTCGACAACCCTTCGACAAGCTCAGGACAACGGCTCAGGGACCGGCTTGGCTTCTGCGACTCCTCCTCAAGGGGGGAGTAATTGGACTGTAATGCTGGCCCGAGCGTTATTCTCATCTATTTGGTCGTGCTTGAACTAAGCGAAACCGCACCATGGTGAAAAGTTGTATAGGACCCCTTTCGAAATAAACCGCCATGAAGCTCCACTATTATCCCGAAACCGATAGCCTGTATGTCGAGTTTAAATCAGGTCCGGGCACGGAGACGCGAGAAGTCGCGAACGGGTTGAACGTCGATCTCGACGCCAACGGGGACGTCGTAGGCTTCGATATCGACGCGGCTTCCCGGCGCCTCGATCTTTCGACACTTGAGACGAAGGCGTTGCCTGTACGCGCGTACAAGATGGGCTGACGGCTGTACGCTGGCTGCATTCGGTAAGGCATTGACACCCCCCACCGCATCAGCTGTCGCCGGGCCCTTCGACAAGCTCAGGGAACGGCTCGGCTTCTGCGACTCCCCCTCAAGGGGGGGTGATTGGATCGAGATACTGGCTTGCGCATTCATTTCCACCGATCGTATTGCGGATGAATAACTCTAGACCGCAATAGGAGTCCTCTACATGAGATATGTATCAGACCTCCGTCGGCAAGCGCTAATCTTAATTGGCTCTTTACTGTGTCTCTCTGCCGTACCCTGCGAAGCGAGTGCCGCGGACGGGTCCCGGTTGACCCTGGAGGCGTGTCTGAGGCAGGCCCTCTCCAGCAACCGCGAACTGCAGGCCGCCGGGTTCGCGGCGGAGAAGGCGAACTGGGACCGCCGGAACGCATGGTCGCAGTTCGCGCCGCGGGTCAGCTTCAACACGGAGGTGACGCGGATTGACGAACAGACCCTGGCGGAGCGGGACTTCTCCCGGTATTTCCCTCCCGAAATCCCGGTACCGCGAGTGGCGTTCCGCACCTCCTACTACTCGTCGTTCCAGGCGCATATTCCGATCTTCGACGCGGAGCTGATCAACGGCCTTTCCGTTGCAACCACCGGACAGGCCGCGGCCGAGCGGACCCGGGAAGCCATACGGGACCGGATCCTGCTCCAGGTCACTTCCGGGTACCTGGAAGTGTTGAAACGCGGCGCGATGCTAGAATTGCAGCGTGAGTTCCTCGTCCTCACCGGGCTGAACGTCGAGAAGGCCCAGAGGATGCACCGCGCGGGCAGATATTCGAAATTGGACCTGCTGCGGTGGCAGGTGGAACACCAGGGACAGAAGAGCAGCGTGGCCGCGGGCGAGTCCGCGTTGCGCGATGCAACAGTCCGCCTGCGCAGGCTGCTCAACCTCCGAACGCTGCACGCCGATGCGCTGGCAGACCGGGTCCCGGACCGGCTCGAGGCAGAGGTAACGCGGGTGGCGGGCCTGTCTGAAGCGGAAATCCGGAAGCTTGCGGGCGTCGACAGCCGCACGCTGGTGGACGGAAACGCCATGCTTGCGGCCGCCGAACAGGACCGCGAACGCAGCCGCCTTGTGTACCGCGGGCAGTATTCGAGCTATCTTCCCGACGTATCTCTCAGCTATTCCACGGCCTGGCGGAGAAACGATACGCCGGCGCTGGACGAATACAGACCCTCGACGGTCATGCTCAATCTGTCGGTGCCGCTGTTCACAGGGTTCCGCAATCTGTCGCGGCTGAAGTCCGCGCAATACAGCTACCGCGCCCAGGACACACGCTTCTCCGACCTGGTCGACGAAACGCGGCAGACGCTCGGCGAGACGGTCAACCGGATCGTCAATCTGAAGACCCAGCGTGAGCTGATCAGGACCAGCCTGGACTTCAACGAGAACAACTACCGGATCGTCTCCCGAGAAAAGGAAATGGGACGGGTATCGAACCTGGACGTGATCGACGCGAAGCTGAACCTGCAGAACGCCAGATTGCTGGAGATTACGACACAATTCGACCTCACCTCGGCGGTGATCGAGCTGAGCTACCTGATGGGCGGCCTCGACGATCTGGTCGAGGAAATCGTGGAGTCAGAATGAAATACAGGGATGCAGTCATCTGCGCAGGACTCGCGCTTTGCTTCTGCGTGATTTCGTGCGCGCCGCAGGAGGACGCCGATTCCGGCGTAACGGCCGACCCCGGTGTGGATACGGTGCGGGCGGTCCCGGTCAGGGCCAGGGTTGTACAGCAGGAACACGTTGAAGAGGCCGTTGAGGTCACCGGCGTGATCGCGCCGCACCGGGCGGTGGACGTGGTGGCGGAGGCCGGCGGCCGGTTGACCCGCGTACCGGTTGGCGTCGGTCATCGCGTGGCGGCGGGCGATACCCTCGCGTTCATCGACGACCGCGTGGCCGCAAGCCGGCTGGAACACGCGAAGGCGCAGGTCCTCTCCGCCCGGAACAAACTGAAGATCGCGCGGCTGAATTTCGAGAGCGACCGTCAACTCCTCGACTCGGGGGACATTTCCAGGCTGGCGTTCGAGACGTCCCGGTTTGCCGTCAAATCCGCGGAAGCCGAACTGAAATCGAACCAGGCGGAGCTGAGTCGCGCCCGTAAAGAATTCGAAGACACGCGGCTGACCAGCCCGATCGACGGATGGGTATCCAGGAAGCACGTCGAACTGGGCGCGATGATGTCGGTCGGTAGAGCCGCGTACCGGGTGGTCGATCTGACAACGATGAAGATCAGCCTCGGCATCCCTCAGGCCGCCATCGGCCGCGTAACGCCGGGCGGGTCAGTACGCATCACCGTCGACGCGCTGGGAGGCCGGACCTTCGATGGGCACGTCCGTTACGTTTCCCCTCAGGCCGAGGAAGATACAGGCGCGTTTCCCGTGGAAGTCCACCTGCCGAATACGCCCGGCATGACGATTCGCGCGGGAATGGCGGCCCGTTGCCGGGTGATTCTGGGGGGTTCAGGTCTTCAGTTCGTCGTACCCGGCAACGCGGTGGTCGCCAGGGACGGCAAGGAGTACGTCTACCGGATAGGGGACGGCATCGCGCGGCTCACCGAGGTGGAAACGCGGGAAACCTTCGGCGCCCACGTCGCCGTGGAAGCGGGCCTCGAGGAGGGGGATTCAATCGTCGTGGAGGGCATGAACCGCCTGGGCGTCGCAACGCATGTGACCGTTCGCGCCGCGAGGTGAGTATAAGTGCCGTCGGAAGGTGTTGATACGTGAGGCATTCCTGATATGTCGATAGCGAAATTTTCGGTCCGAAATCCGGTTTTTGTGAACCTGGTCATGGTCGGACTGTTCTGTTTTGGCGCCGTCAGTCTCGTCAGCATGCCGCAGGAATTGAACCCTCAGATTGACTTCAACTGGGTGATTGTCTCGATTCCGTACCCGGGCGCGAGTCCTGAAGAGGTGGAGAGCCTGATTGTAGAACCCGTCGAAGCGGAGATCCACGATCTGGACAAGCTGGATGAATTGCAGTCCTCTGCGGCCGAAGGGCTTGCCCTGTTCCTGGTCAAGTTCGAAGACATGTCGGAGTCTGAATTCAGGGAGATCTACACGGACCTCAAGGCGCGCATCGACCGGGTGGACCTTCCGGAAGAGGCCGAGGACCCGGACGTGGATGACTTCGACAGCGGCGATTTCCTGCCCATTCTCACGGTCAACATGGCATACACGATTCCGGAAGAGAACGCGCAGATTGTCGCTGAGGATCTCGAAGAGGACCTGAAGAATATATCGGGTGTCGCCAGGAGCCAGGTTTCCGGACTCCCCGAGCGAGAAATCTGGATCGAGGTGGACCCCACCCGGCTGACAGCCCGCGGTCTGTCGGTCCTGAACGTGGTCCGGGCGCTGCAGGCGAGGAACCTGAACGTGCCCGGGGGTACCCTCACCTACCGTGCGAAGGAATACGCGATCCGGTCCGTGGCCGAATACCGGAGCGTGGAGGAGATTCGCGAGACCATCATCCGGGCGGCGCCGGGCGGGGAGACTGTGAGAATCCGTGACGTCGCGAGAGTCACCGACCGCCGCGAAGAGCCCAGGGTCCTTTCCCGTTTGAACGGCGAACCTTCAATCACCTTCTCTTTGTCGAAGACGACCGACGCCAATACGAACGACGTCATCATGGCGGTCAAGGAAACGGTCAGCCGCTATGAGGGACGGGTACCGGACGGAATCAGCTTCAGCTTTACGGACGACAATTCCGTGTACATCAACCGGGTGATCGATGCGCTCCGGAACAACGCAATCACCGGGATGATCCTCATATCACTCGTTCTGTGGCTCTTCCTGGGGTCCTGGAACGCCTTCCTCGCGACACTCGGCATCCCCGTCTCATTCTTCATTACCTTCATTCTACTGAGCTTTTCCGGGTACACCATCAACGGGAGTACGCTGTTCGCCATGGTGATGGTGCTCGGCATCATCGTGGACGACGCCATCATCGTGATCGAGAACTGTCACCGGTACCGGCTGCGGGGCCGCAGCGCCAGCGAGTCCGCGGTCCTCGGTACGGACGAAGTGACAAAGCCGATCCTCAGCTCGGTGGGCACCAACGTTGCCGCTTTCCTTCCGTTGATCCTTCTGCCGGACGTGATGGGCAAGTTCATGCGCGTCATCCCGCTGACCTTCGCGCTGGCGCTGGCCGCATCCGTTTTCGAGGCGTTCGTCCTTCTGCCCTCCCACTATGCGGAATGGACCCGGCGGTCCAATGCCCACAAGCGGGGCGAACAGCCGTTCTTCAGGAGGCTCCGCCGGATCTACGGTCGCCTGCTCGTCCGCATGCTGCGGCGGCGCTACTGGGTCATCGGATGCCTTGTCGCCGTGCTGGCCGGCGCTTTGATGCTCATCCCGCTTCTCGGGGTGGATTTCTATTCCGGCGAGGAATTCGACGCGTTCAAGGTGCTTATCAAATTCCCTGAGGGAACCAGCCTGGAGGAGTCGGACCGCGTCACCCGCGCCTATGAGGCCGAGGCGCTCCGGCTTTCCGATGAGGACGTCGCGGGCGTGGTCACCAACGTCGGCCTGCTGCAGAGCAACACCGAGTGGGTGACCCGAAAGAGCGTATCCCAGGTCATCGTACAGCTGAAGCCCAGGGAAGAGCGCGCAAGCGTGTCGGACGACCTGATCGCCGTGCTCCGGGAGCGCACGGAGCACATCGCCGGGCCCGCGTCCGTCGTCTTCGAAAAATTCACCGGCGGCCCCCCTGAGGGCAAACCCATCTCGGTGAAGGTCCAGGGCCGCTATCTCGATCGGATGAAGGAAGCGGCGCTTGCGCTTCAGGACTCGCTGCGCCGGATCCCGGGCACGCTCGAGGTGACCGACGATTTCCCGCCGGGCAAGGACGCGATCCGGATCGAAGTGGACGAAGTGCGCGCGGCCCTGTACGGGTTCTCGGCGCGGGAGGTCGCTTTGAACGTCCGATACGCGTTCGACGGCGTCGAGGCGACGAAATTCAGGGACGGAGACGAAGAGGTGGGCGTCATCGTGCAGTACGACCGGAAGGAACGGTCGGCCGTAGAAGACGTGCTGAACGTGCAGGTAACGAACTCGAGCGGCGGGACGGTGGCGCTGCGGGACATGGTCTCGTTCTCGATCGGTCCGGGCCGGACGCAGATTCAGCGCTTCGACCAGAAGCGGACCATTTTCGTCACCGGGGAAGTCGATGAATCCGAGACGTCACTGGAGCGGATCAACGCCAGAATGCTGGAGATCTTTCCGTCGATCGAGGCGCACTATTCCGACGTGAGCTTCGTGATCGGAGGCGAGTTCACGGATTTCATGGAAGCGTTCGAAGATATCGCGGCTCTTTTCGTCATCAGCGTGATCCTGATGTTTGTGATTCTCGGGTCGCAGTTCAACTCGTACGCGCAGCCACTGGTCATCCTGACTGCCGTGCCGTTCGCGATCATCGGCGCGCTGCTCGGCCTGCTGATTTCGGGGAATCCGTTCAGTCTGACCGCGATGTTCGGGTTTGTCGGGCTGGCGGGTATTGTTGTAAACGACGCCATTGTCATGGTCGCATTCATCAACAGGCGGCGCAGAAAGGACGGCTCCGTGACGAACATCTGGCGGAGCATCGTCAACGCGGGACGACTGAGGCTGCGACCGATCATCCTGACGTCGGTCACGACAATATCGGGCCTGCTGCCCATGGCGATCGGCATCGGAGGGAAGTCGGCCCTCTGGTCGCCTCTGGCGAACGTCATCCTTTTCGGATTGCTGGTTTCGACAATCCTGACGTTATTTGTCATCCCGTGCTTCATGGCGGCCCTGGACGATATCAAACGGGAGCGAAAAAAGGCCCGGCGGAGGGCGGATCGACCAGGTATTGAAACGCCTGCGTAACGGCTATTGGAAACGCATTGTCGGCAACAAAGTGGCGTCCGATGCGGGACGATCTCATTTTTCGTACCTTGACCAGAAGCTTGTCTTTCGACCGTGGTTCTTTCGCAGTACCTGCGTGTACTCAAGATGAGGCGAGATATTCCTCCAGTCATGGATCCGGAGATCGAGTGTATCCAGCTTCTTTAGATAACGCACACCGTGAGTGTAGTATTTGGACTTACCCCGTCTAAGGATAGAATCCAGGAGTGCGCGGTAGAGAACACTTGCCGTGACCCATCTCCTGCTCGCTTCCATGTGATCCGCCAGAGGCAGAAGGCCTGTGTAGTAATCGCCATCGAGCAGTTCCCATCTATCCAGCAAGTAGGATTCAGCCTCGTCAAGATGATTGATTTCAATCAAAAACGTCGCGTCAGAGTAGGAAAGTTGGTCGGATTCAAGGATGGCTTGAATCTCACCCTCGATCACCTGATCGCGCAGGTCTTCACCGACTGCATCCAGAAGACATGCGAGGGTATGTTCGGTGCGATCACGACGGAATATGCGCCAGGCGACGCTCTCCGTTTTCTCCTGATCGCCGATTGTCTTGTAGACGGTCAACAACAGGTCATCTTGTTCGTGAACTTTGAAATGGTCTCTATTCGGAATCCTGCGAAGCCATGTCAGTGCCGTTTGCGCGTCTCCTGTTTCCAGATAGATCCGGGCAATGTCAATACAGGCGGCCGCGGAAAGTTCGGGCCAAAGAGCCAATCGGGCTTTCTCGTAGAGTGGTGCATCTTTCATCTGACGCGCAAGGCTTTCAACGCCTGAAATCCAGTGCAGGGTTCTGTCTTCGTCAGTCTCCTTTCCAGACAGATCCCACAGACGGTCTACCATACTGCGCATTTCCTTTTCGGACAAATATTCCGACGCGCATTGAAACAGTGTATCACGAACCCCATACTCATCCTCCCTGTTTAATTCCAGAACCAGATCTAATATCTCCTCTTTGTCGTCGCAGTTGGCGGCAAACGAAACAAACAGTTTGCTGGCGTCAATCCGAAATATGTCACCTATGTTGCCGTAAGAATCGTCACATTGCCTGAAAATCGCGTCATCCGCTTTGTAGAATTCAGCCACCAGCCTTACACCCATTGGATAGTCGTGGATTCCTGCCCGTAGATCCTGGAGCAGACCTCTGAGTTCATCGGCGAACGCAACCGACGCGCCGCGACCCAGAAAACGGCGGCGGCGTTTAATCCCGGCCAACTTTGCTTTAAAGCGTTTGGTATTCTCTTGTGGAGTCGCCGTCAACCGCTTGACGATCGCTTCCGCATCTCGATGCCGGTCTGCAAGATTTAACAGGACATCCGTGAGGCGTTCCGGTCCCAGTTCTATCAGCCGGTTTCTCGTATCTGTGTTCTTCTTTTTTTTGTTCATCGCGTCTTCCAAAGTGTGTCCATTGGCGTCTGAGTCGCTGCCCGCGGCATTCCCGTTTTCAATATAGCCTCCGTCTCACATAGAGACAAGAATCCGTGTAGTGAGTTCCTGAATCGAAAATCGGCCTTGGGCTTGTTTGTTTATCGCGTTGAGACGGGCGAATTCTAACCTTGATTCGTAAGTCTTCGGGGACGTTAATTCGAATATATGCTTGTAAATAAAGGCGATTAGACGGCGGATTACCAGGATACACCAGGTCAGTGGACGTGAACGGAAAAAACATCCTTCTATACGTCGATAACGCCCTATTTCGGAAGGTTTTATCGCGTCGCCGCGTTAATTTTTTTTGATCGAGGCTAATCGCGGATTGGCGGAATTGGTCGAGACGTACACGGGACGCCGCCACGACGCTGGGATTCACCTGTCAACACCGACGCTAAGAAGCAAATTGCGAAGACTCAGTGCGGCTATAATTCCGGTTAAATTGGACTTTTCACCAGCTTGCGTATATTTTAATCCAGACTCCAGGCATACCGGCGGTCTCAGAACTCGTCTGCGTGATGCGATTCAATATTGATGCATGGTGGAATGGCCTCACGGTCGGCAGGTGATCAGGCGAGGGGTCGGCGTTCATTTAAATAAACATCAGGGAAATCGAAGGCTGACTGCGGAAGTCAAGATTCACGATATTGAGAGGTTGGATAACATGCAAAACAAAACACCCGACATTCCAGCTCGAGAGACGCCGATTTCGCAGTCATTTTGGATATCACCAACAATTCAGGAGTTGGCGCGTTCCCAAAACGTGCAGCCAATGGCGAACGTAAGGACGCTGTTTGGAACCTGGCCGGACGAGGAAAACGACGGGTTCGAGGCTACGATCGACCAATTGCGACATCCCGAAGGACATCGCGCATTACTCCCCCCTTGAGGGGGAGTCGGCAAGCCAAGGGCGTCAGCCCGCAGGCGCGCCGGTGGGGGGATCAAGCGTCGCTATACCCGTCAAACCCTGGCAGGTGATCCTTCACTCTGCCAGATCCAGGCCGCCGTCGAGAGCCTCCTCTGGCGCTTCCTTCGCAACAAGCAATACGGCAGCCAGCACGCGGCACGTCAGGGTTACACTGAGAATCGAGATGCGTTCTTGATAGAGCAACGCTGACGGGTCCTGCGCGCCTCAAATCGTGAGGTGTTTGAGAACGGTTCCGGAGTGCTGGAAAGGGAGTTCGGTGCGTCACCCCCCACCGCATCAGCCTTCGCCGGCCTTTCGACCCTTCGACAGGCTCAGGGATCAAAGGCTCAGGAACCGGCTCGGCTTCTGCGACTCCCCCTCAAGGGGGGAGTGATTGGACCGTCAAACGGGCTTCCGCATTTGCTTCCAGCTCTTAGGTTGGGGCTGAGTGACGGGAAATCGCCCAAGGCAAAGGAGAAAAGAATGGCACTGTCAGAATCGGAAATGAGACAATACGAGGAACAGGGCGCCGTCACTGTCGACAGCCCGTTTACAACCGCCGAGCTCCACCGGGCCGAAGCCGCGTGGGACCGGCTGACGGCGAGCGGCCGTCCGTTCTACGAAGAACCGGACTACCTTGACGTCTTCCAGCACCCCTATTTTGAAGAAGTGGCCATGGACGTATTGCGCGCGGATGCCGTACATCTGTGGTGGGGCGTGTCCCCCCACGGCCGTTCCCCTGCCAAAGCGCCGTTCGGAAGCGTGCGAGACCAGTGGGCCGGCGGATGCCACACCGACATCCAGGCCACGTGGGACGACTTCCAGGCGACGCCTCGAAGGATGCGCGCGGAGCTCTGGTTCTGGCTCAACGATGTGCCGGAGCATCGCGGCGCGATGCGCATACTTCCGGGCAGCCACCGGCCCATCATGGAATACTGGAACCGCGTTCTGACGCCGGAGCATAAGGCCATGCTGCCTCGCGTTCACGGCGTGCGCCCGGATCCGAAGGAAGGCGCGCCGGCCTATCCGGAGCATGTCCCCGATCTGACGGATTCGCCATGGCTGGAGCAGGAACCGACACCCATGGTGGCCCGCAGGGGGCAGATGCTGATTCTCTGCAGCTCCGGCCTGCACTCGGCCTGGCAGAATGAGGACACGGTTCCTCGAAAGGCAATGCTCTCGGCCTATGCGGCCGCGGGCGTTTCGTGCGGACTCCCGAACGGCCAGCGCGACTCGCTGATGGATTTCTTCCCGAAGCTGCGCCGAAAACTGCGGCCCGACCGGGCGCACATCGTTCCGGGGGACTTCGACTGGCTCTTCGAGTCCAACTACGAGCCGAAGTGGCCCGAGACGTTTATCGGGACTTGACCAATAAACGCAGACCTACATGGATGGACAGGATTAAGAACCTGGAGTGGGATCACACGGGGCACGAGCGTAGTGCGATCGACGGCAATCAGCCCTCTTTCGCGGCATGATCCACCGATATCCGGAGCGAGGGCATCCCTGCCCTCGAACTTCGAGCAACCGAAGAATTTCCACATCAAGGGCCATCTGCTTCCCATCCGAAACCACACCTGAAATGATCGCGCAAAGTCCAATCCTATTCGCCGTCGAGGGCAGGGATGCCCTCGCTCCCGGGAAAGTCGATCGGTGCGACTGCGCAATTGCGAATTATCAGCTTCGGTGCACTACCTGCGGTGAGGCTGTGGAAGCGGCTTTTCGATGCGTGGTCATTGAGCTTGTCGAAATGCCCGCGTTTCGTTAATCGTCCTGTGCTCTTCACTTCCCTTCGCCGACCCTTCGACAAGCTCAGGGAGCGGCTCAGGGCTCATGCTCTGGTTTGTGAGCCGGCGGAAGGCGTCGCCCTGAGCCTGTGTCGAAGGAGTGCCAGCCGGGCGATTCTACGGACAATTTAAGGCAACTTATTTCTGGGACAGAACACCGAGACACACCTGGAGGAAGTACAATGCAGGAAGTCGATCGCGAAAGATTCCTGGAAGAGGGCTATCTTGTCGTAAAGGAAGCCATTCCCCGGGAAAAGCTGGAGGAAGTCCGCCGGGCTTACGAAACGCTCGTGGACCGGCAGCGCGAAAACTGGAAGGCCATGCGAAAGGAAGGAGACCCGCCGGGAGGCGAGTGGGAGTCCAGCCCGCAGCCCCGCCTGATGCTCAACCGGCCGCCGCTGGCCAGCGCAATCAGCCGGGAGACGGCGCCGGCCGCGGAGGTGTGGCTGGAGCCGAACATTCACGGCATCAGTTCACAGCTTCTGGGCGTTGCAGACGCTTCTGTAACCGAAATGATGATGATGTGCAATCCGGTCCGGGACCACGGCCCCGCGAAGTGGCATCGCGACCACCACCCGATCGACACCGCACCCCTCAAGGGGTACATCGACGACATCCTGGAAGGGGGACCCCGGTACGTTCAGTGGAACATCCCCCTCTACGACGACAACGTCCTGTGGGTGATCCCCGGCAGCCATATCCGGTTCAACACGAAAGAGGAAAACGAGTACCTGCTGGCCGATCCGTGCCAGCCATTGCCGAACGGCGTCCGGACCCACCTTGAAGGCGGAGACGGCGTTGTCTACATCCTCCCGATACTCCACTGGGGCAGCAATTACAGCCCGAGGTTGAGACGGACCGTTCACGGCGGATTCTCCACGCACACGTCGATCGACGATCTTGCGTTCGTGGACCACCTTTCCGCGGGAGCGGCGGCCGCGTTCCGGCGGTGGAACGACCGAAGCCGGGAGATGAAGGGGCATTCGGAGGAGGCGCTCAGGGCGGTTGTCGAAGGCGACGGGGAGGCGTACATCGAGGCGTTGAACCGGCTCCATCCCCACAGAGGCGAAAAGGGAAGGCTGCTCTCCACCGTCTTCATGTGCAAAGCGGCCCTGGCGATCCGACTCGCAAAAAACGCCCCGTACCCCGACGTTCCGGACGAACTCTCCCGCCGGCTTCGGGGCGCCCATCCGATTACGCTCAACTGGGGTCCGGAATTCGCTAGACGATTCAGCGCATCGGAGGCCGAGACATTGTGGAACCGGTTCGAACCTCTGGACAGGATGCTCCGGTCGGAGGCCGAGCATTTCGTTCCCGGATTCCAGTCAGGGCCTATGAAATACCACTTCAACGAGATGCCGGAGAATTATACGACCTCGGACTTCATTGCAGGATGGACTTCGTAAACCGGAATAAGGATGCTGCCTGCGGCTCAGGTTCTGACGCTCAGGCATTGTCCGGCGTGGCAGACTGAAGAGGAGTTGAATGAAGACGTGAGAATCGACGCTACGCCGGAGGAGGTCGCCAGATCGCTATTTAGAGGCGATCCACCGGTTGCGAAATCGGGCAATGGCGAGCAACCAAAGAGGGAATTCGATTTGTGGCTTGAGGCGCGGAAGGCGTTGGCGGGGCTTACTCGGAGACGTCTAAGCGTGCTTCATTTTTGGCAATTCGTTCGCCGAAGGAATCCAGGCGGGTGTCGATCCGATCCAAGCGGGTTTCGATCTTGTCAAAGCGAGCGTCCATTTTGTCTTCGAGTCTGTTTGTGAGCGTCCACATGGCACCTATCAGGGTGAACAGGAATACGGCCATGCGGATGTTATCGGCACTAAAGATTTTCCCTATCATTGCATTCTCCGCCTGTGTCATTTACTGGAAAAATATCCAGGCTATCAACACTTGTCAAGCACGAATACAAGACTCGGCTAATTCACGAAATGATGTATCCCTACCACGGCCGGAATTGTGAGCGTCTGTCGTGCTTTCCGCATTTATCCTGTCTGGCCATGAGTGTTTGGGTTTATGTAGACGAGAGCTAAAACACGAAGATGTCGATTAGACGGCTTTACCAGGATACCGACCTCGCTGACGGAACCGTATTTTTCCAGCGCAGCGAGGTCGATTTTGTCTTTGTCTCCCACGATGGAGATCAGTTTCACCCGGTTCTTCAGGTTCTTGCCGTAGAACGCCAGCATGTCGTCCATTTCGGCGGCCTGGATTCTCTCGAATCGCGACTTTCGGGGATCCACGGGAACGCCCAGCCGTTCCCAGGAACGCACGGAGCCCAGGACCTGCCGGAAGCTGATCTTGTTTGTGCGATATCGGTTCAGAATGGAGGTGCGGGCTTCTTCGAATCGCTCGGGCGTAACCGGCATGTCGTCTATCAGGCCCATAAACGCTTCAACGGCCTCGATCGTCTTGTCGGGCTGGCAGGCGATGGAACCCGCCAGGGTATTCTGGTCTCCCTTCCGGTTGCCATTGAAATATCGTGCCCACGCCGAGTAGGCCAGCGCGCGTGCTTCCCGCAGTTCCTGGAAGACGATCCCGCTCATCCCCCCGCCGAAATAGCTGTTATAGAGTTCGGTCGCGGGGACGGACGCCTCGTTGAAATCCTCATCGCCGAATTCTATATAAACGAGGGCCTGCGCAAGCGGCTTGTGGAAGAAGCGAATCTCGGTCCGTTCGGGCGTCCGGGCCTTGTAGAACTTGTACGGCGGCGGGTCCTCGAGCGAACCCGGGAGCCGATGATGTTTTTTCAGAGCTGCCAGGACCTGTTGTAAAGGAAGAGAACCGGTATAGGCGATGGTGTGTTTGTGCTTGAACAGGCCGCGGACCAGTCCGTGAAGTTCCTCGACAGCGAGTTCCCGCAGGGCTTCGTTCGGCAACGCGCGCAGATATCGGGAGTCCTCGCCGTATCGGTTGAACAGAACGACGCCGCCCTGAATGGTGCGGTGGTTCTTTTTCGCGTCTTCGCGTTCTGCCAGGACGATCTTCACGAGTTCGTCAAGGGTCGATTTGTCCGCGGACGGGCTGTTGGCAAGTTCCGACATAAGAGAAAGCGAAGCCTCGATGTTTTCGTCCAGCCCTGAGATGGTTAGGCTGGTTTCGTTGTTGCCCGCCCGCATCGAGAATTCAGTGCCGATTTTGTACCACTCCTTCTTCAGGGCTTCGGCGTCGTGACGTCCGGTACCGGACTTGTCGAGCAACCGGGCGGCCATCCCCATCCTGTTGTTCTGGTTGTTGCCCAGGTCTGTGGTGAACGTCAGTGTGAAGAGATCGTTGATGGGATTCCGGGAGTAATATAGCCGGACGCCATCGTGGTAATCGGCAATCTGATAGTCTTTGCCCGGGTCGACGAAGGAGGGTTCGATCTCCTCGACCGGCAACGCCAGCACGTTGCCGGCAAAAGCCGACTGGCGGGTTGCGTCTATGTTGATCTTGTCGATCCGGGGCTTCTCGATCTTCGGAATTTCGTGCTGTTCATCGACCCGGTATCCGGCGACGTAATTGTCCGCGAAATACGTCCGCGCGACGCGGACCACGTCGTCCTTGGTGACCCGCTCCAGACGGGCGATCTCATTGACCGTATGGCCCCAGTCGTGATACGCCAGAAACGAATTGCGAATCCGGCGCACCCGGGCATTGTCAGACTCCAACTCCCGCTTGTTGTTCTTCTTGAAGTCGGTGACGATCGCGGGAAGAATCCAGTCTTCGAATTGCCCGCTCTTTATGATTTCAAGTTGATCGAGCAGTAACTGTTCCACTTCCTCGAGGGTCTGGTCCTTCTTTGGAATGCCCCAGAGAAACTGTGCGCCGCTATCGTTGTACAGCGACGGATACGATCCCGCCCGCCGGACTTTCTGTTTCTGGTTGAGATTCAGGTTGATCAGTCCGGCGGTGGCGTTGTCCAGAATCATATCCAGGAGTCTCAGCGCGTCCGCGTCCTGATGTCTCCTGGATGCCGTCCTGAACGCCAGAAGCACGTATTCCTCACCCTGGAACCCGACCTGCACCCGCTCGGCGCCGCTGAGGGGCGGCTCCTTCCAGTCCGGCAACTGCGGAAGCGGCCCGGGCTCCCATGCCGAGAAGTGCTGGTCGATCAGTTTTATGGTTTCGTCGATCCGGATGTCCCCCGATATCGCGATCGCCATATTGTTCGGGACGTAATAGGTGTTGTAGAACCGGTACATGTTTTTCAGCGACGGATTCTTCAGGTGTTCCACTTTCCCGATCGTGGTCTGCTGGCCGTAGGGATGCACCTTGTAGAGCCGATCGGCGACGGCGTAGATGATCGCCCGGTCCTTGTTGTCCATGGACCGGTTTTTTTCTTCGTAAACCGTTTCGAGCTCCGACTGAAAGAGCCGGAAGACCGAGTTCCGGAAGCGTTCGGACTCAATGACCGCCCAGTGGCGCAATCTGTTGGCGGGCAGATTGATTCTGTACACGGTCTCTTCGTGCCAGGTGTGCGCGTTGAGACCGGTGCCGCCCATGGCCTTGTAGAGTTTGTCGATTTCATTGGGAATGGCGTATTGGGCGGCAAGCTGGGATTGCTTGTTGATCTCGGCGTAGATGGCTTTCCGCTTTTCAGGGTCGGTTTCGCTGAAATGCTCCTCGTAGAGACGGGTGATGTTGTCGAGATGCGCTTTTTCCTTTTCGTAATCCAGGGAGCCGATGCGCGTCGTGCCCTTGAACAGCATGTGTTCCAGGTAGTGCGCCAGGCCGGTGGATTCCGCCGGGTCGTGCTTGCTGCCCGCCCGAACGACGATCTCCGCGTAGAACCGGGGTGTCTGACGGTTTTCCGTGAGATAGACTGTGAGGCCGTTGTCCAGGCGGAAGATGTGCACCGCCATGGGATCGTCGGCGCCCGGTTCGCTGACGCGTGTGTACCCGCCGTCTGCGCTGGAAGCGAATAAGCCCAGAAATGCGGCAAAGAGTAGTGCGGAAGAAGCGCATCGCAACCTGTACATGAATGAGTCTCCCTCTTGTGAATCGGATTGAACGTCCGGGGGCTTATGGACATCTGCCGTGGAAACGGCGTGATCGGCGAATAAGCAATATAACAAGAGTGCCGGTCGAATTCAATCCCTTGCGGCCATTTCCGGTTGGTCCGGTAAACGGCGACCGGTCGCACCCTTGGCGTACAAGGCGCTTTATCCAAGCAGAAAAACGGCCGGCGTTATGCCGGCCGTCCCGTGCCACATTCCTCAGCGGTCCGATCTGAAGTACACTGTATTTCGTCCGGATCCGCAGCCTACTGAAGTTCCGCGGCCTGCGTTACGACCTTTCGGAAGGCCTCCGCGTGTTCTCTGATAACTTCCGGGCGATGGTGTTTGAACCACGGAATGGAAAACAGGCGCTCCGACATCCGCTCCGTCTGCGGCAGGCTGCCCTCGCCCTGGCGCACGTCCGCGTCGGAGTGCGCGACTCGGGTGGGTTCACCATGGCCGTACACGTCGGCGTCGTTCAAGACGGGATGCAGGTGCATCAGCAGATTGGCACCCGCGCCGCACGACGTCCCTTCGGCCCGCACCGCCTCACAGAACTTCTGCAAGGGCAGCCCGCCGAGTTCCTCGGGTACATAGATGCCGTGCGCGGCGTACCACCCGCCCATTGTACTGCCGGAGCCTTTCGGCGGCCTGTGGGGGCGCAGTCCGGGCGCGCCTTCGAGCAGGTCCCAGAAGCTGTTCATTGCCCTGTCGATTTCTTCCATCCGCTCCCGGTAATGCCTGAGCTGGACCCGCCCCACGGCCGACGACAGCTGGTGCATTCTGTATTTGAACCCGCCCAGAGGCAGGCCCGCGAACTTCTTCAACTCGGGATTCTCGATCTGCCCCGTCCGCTCGTAGTGGCCGAATGCAACCGCGCGCTCATAGATCTCCTGGTCGTCCGTAACCAACATGCCCGCCTCGCCGATCGCCAGCGACTTTCCGGCCATGCAGGACATCGCGCCCACGTGACCGATCCCGCCCGTCAATCGGCCCTTGTATTCCGCGCCGTGCGCGTGCGAGACGTCTTCGATGACCTTGATGCCCCGGGCGTTGGCGATTTCCATGATCGCATCCATGTCGGTTGGATGTCCGAAATAGTGGACAGCCACGATCGCCTTCGTCCTATCCGTAATCTTCCGTTCCACGTCTGCCGGGTCGAGGGTAATCGTATCCGGATCGATATCCGCGTAGACGATGGTCGCGCCAAGATTCATCGCCTGCAGCACCGACGCCCAGAACGTCATGCTCTGGCAGATGATTTCATCGCCCACGCCCACGCCGCAACCGAACATCGCCGAATGGATGGACGACGTGCCCGTGTTGTGCGCGAGCGCGTACTTCGTGCCGAACCAGTCGGCATATTCCTTTTCGAACTGCACCGTGACGTCCGTGCCGGACATGGCCCCGCGCCGCAGCACCTCCAGTGCGGCCTCCTCGTCCTCCCCGGTGATAATCGGCCAGGTGAACATATCTCCCGAATCGGTTTTCACCGCCTTGGATCCGCCCAGAATCGCCAGCTTGTCCATCGTCAATCCTCCTCAGGAGGGTTTCGCCCCCGCGTTCAGGTCAATCGCCGGAAAATACAGCAGATGAATCCTTCGAAACTCCCGTCTTAATAGCAAAAAAAAACCGAATCCGCAAGCGAAATATCCCGCAATCCACCTTTTGCGATTGCCCTTGATTTTCCTCCGCAAATTCGATAACTAATGTCCCATCCTGAGAAGATCTCACCAATGATCCACTGATTCATCATTTCTCGTTGCGTTGGGAGCATCGCCTGTCGTTAGGCTGAGGAAGCGGGTTCTCGACACGTGGTCATTGAGCATGCTTGCATTGAGCGTGTCGAAATGTCGAAATGCCCGCGTGTCGAAACCTGTTCGGTGCCTTTCAACGCCCCTCGCCGACCCTTCGACAAGCTCAGGGAGCGGCTCGGGGCTCAGGTGCTGGTTACTTAGCGAATCGACGAATGCCAGTCGGACGACTCGGCGCCCTACGACTGACGGCAATCTGCCCTCTTTCACCGCAAGATACACTAATATCCGGAGCGAGGGCATCCCTGCCCTCGAACTTCAAGTAACCGACGGATTTCCACATAAGGGGCCAATTGCTTCCCATCCGAATCCACATCTGGAATGGCGGCGCAATGTCCATTCCTGTTCGCCGTCGAGGGCAGGGATGCCCTCGCTCCCGGGAACGCTAACCACACGGAAGTGCGCGTTCTCTGCCACCTATTCGGTTGTGGCTGAGCAAGGCGAAGCCGCGCCAGGACCTACCGAACACCTGATCCAAATCTCATGTCTGTTCTCATCACTGGCATAACTGGAAGAATCGGCGCCAACCTGGCCGGAACGCTCGTTAACGAGGGACATTCCGTACGCGGTCTGGTCTGGCCCCGAGACCCCCGAATTGACAAACTGAACGGCCTGGACGTGGAGCTGGTCCACGGCAGCCTCACGGATCCGCGAGACGTCCACGCGGCCGCAAAGGGCGTCAGCACGGTTTACCACCTCGGCGCGGCCTTTCAGGGCGGCGGACCCTTCTCCGAAACCGAATATTTCGACATCAACGTTCGCGGCACGTTCAACATGCTGGAGGCCGCCAGGGCGCAAGACATGCCCCCAAGGCTGATCTTTGCGGGCACCGACGCCATTTACGAAAAGTACGTCCCCGGCGGAATGGCCGAACCGATCCGGGAAGATCGAACCCGCCGGCGCTGCCGCGGATGGTACGCCCTGTCCAAATCGCTGGGCGAAGAACTCTGCACCGGATACTGGGCCACCTACCAACTACCGGTCGTTATCCTTCGATTCTGCATGGTCTTCGGCGCGGGCGAGATTCTGGACTTCCCGCAATTCCGTCTGAGCGGATTGAAGGGCCGTTCCGAATTCAAGGGCATGTGGACGGGAACAGAACGTCTGGTGGTACTCAAAGACCGGGACGGCAGGCCGTACAAGAAACACGTTGCCGACGTGCGGGATATTGTCCAGGGCTGCCGGCTGGCGATGAGCGCCGAGGGCGTTTCCGGCGAAATCATCCAGCTCGCCGGCCCCGCGCCGTTCACCTGGGATGAAGCCGTCACTTTTCTTTCCGAACGCCTGGGGATCCCATACGTCGAAACGCGCCTGAAGGGCGACCCCACGTTCTACGAATTCGACCTGTCCAAAGCCCGCAGACTGCTGGGTTTCAAACCCCGGTACGATATCCGGCGGATGATCGACGACGCCCTGGCCTACCGCCGAGGCGGGGACATCGGCGTCCTGCCAACGGATTAGAAGAGGAAGCCATGCCACCGGACCGCGCCTTCTGGCCTGAAGGCTTCGAGGGGGCCGTCAGTCTCACCTTCGACGACGGCCTCGATACGCAATTGGACAATGCGATTCCCTGCCTGGACGATTGCGGCCTGAAGGGGACATTCTATGTCAACCCGGGGCGGTCGGATGCGTGGGAGACGCAGATTCCCCGCTGGCAACAGGCCAGCAGGAACGGCCACGAACTGGGGAATCACACCTCCATGCACCCCTGCTCCTGCAATTTCGGATTCCGCGACGACGGCTTCTGTCTGGAAAACCTGGGGCTGGATGACATCGCACGGACCATCGACGAAGCCACCGAAGACCTGAACCGCCTGTTTCCCGAACAGCGCGGCGACCGGACCTTCTGTTACCCCTGTTACCAGACGTACGTCGGCGCCGGGGAGAACCGGCAGTCCTACGTGCCGCTCGTCGCCCGACGCTTCAAGGCCGCGAGGGGCTGGGGCGAACGCGCCAATCATCCGGAACGGATCGACCTGGCCTGCACCTGGTCCCTGGCCGTCGACGGCCATTCCGGGAAAGAGATCGTCGCATACATCGAAAACGCCGTCAATGACGGCCTCTGGGCAGTCGTCTGCATGCACGGCATCGGAGGACAACATCTCTCCATATCTTCAGCGGCATTGAGGGAAGTTGCCCGGTTTCTGGATCGTAACCGGAACCGGATCTGGACCGCCACGATGATCGAGGTTGCCGACTACATTATCCGGCAACGTCGTTGAAGGCAGCGTTGACGTGACCATCCCCCGCGGGAAAGTTCCGCGGCCGAAGAACCCGAAACCCGAGGATTCCGCATGATCGTACAGACACACCTCACCGGTTGCCGCAAGGAAGACCTGGACACCCCGGCCCTCCTGGTGGACCTGCCAACGCTCGAACGCAACACCCGGAAGATGGCGGACGTCATCATCCAGCAGGCGGGCGTCCAGTGGCGGCCCCACACGAAGGGCATGAAGACGCCGGCGCTTGCTCACAGGCTCCTGGAAGCAGGCGCTATCGGAATTACCTGCGCCAAACTCGGCGAGGCCGAAGTGATGGCGGCGGGCGGCGTCAGAGACATCCTCATCGCCAACCAGATCGTGGGCCCCCGGAAAATCGCACGCCTGGTCAACCTCCGCAACCATGCCGACGTCATGGTCTGCGTGGACGACGAGAGCAATATTCGCGAAATCGATCTTGCCGCCTCGGAAAAGGGCGTCCGCATCCGGGTGCTGATTGAAATCGACGTGGGCATGAACCGCGCGGGCGTTGCGCCTGGCGAACCGGTTCTTTCGCTTGCGCGGACCATCGCCGCCTGCCCGGGCCTGCAGTTCTCAGGGCTGATGACGTGGGAGGCGCACACGCTGGCCATCAAGGACATCGGCGAAAAGCGGAGGCTCATCGAGGAATCCCTGTCCAGACTCACGGACAGCGCCGACCTGTGCCGGCGCAACGGCTTCCCCGTGGGCATCGTCAGCTGCGGCGGCACAGGCACCTACTGGATCAGCGCGTTCCATCCCGGCGTCACCGAAATCGAAGCCGGCGGCGGCATCTTCGGCGATATCCGGTACCGCACCGTCTTCGGGGTGGCGCATGAATACGCCATGACCGTCCTCTCCACCGTCACCAGCCGCCCCACGCCTGCACGCATCATTTGTGACGCGGGAAAGAAAACCATGAGCAGCGACGCCTCCGTTCCGGAGCCGATCGGCATCCCGAACGTCGCGCTCGTGGCCCTCTCCGCCGAGCACGGCAAGATTGAACTGAGTGCGCCCGCTGAGACACCGCGGGTTGGCGAGACCATTGAATTCGTGGCGGGCTACTCCGACACCACGGTTGTCCTGCACGACGAACTCTATGGAATCCGCGACGGCGTGGTTGAAGCCGTCTGGCCGCTTCCGGCCCGCGGCCGGTTGCAATGACGAAACCCGTTGCATGCCGGATTCACCGGCTCCCCAAACCCGTGACGTCGAGATGCTGTTCCTTTCAAATTGAGGTTTATTGCCACAAGAGGCACAAAATCAGCCATCCTGTAACAGTGCGTATAGCCGGGAGAAAACGAGATTACTGCAGGATCACGGAGTTACGACTCACGCCGGTTCGCACCGGTACCTTCTGTTCTTTTCGTGCTTTATGTGGCCAATTTGACTCTGATCTTTTTTCCAACTGAGGTTAACGTTGACGGATTTCGCCTAAATCGTTATAATAAACGCTGTTTGCGAACGAATCGAACGCGATGCACCCGCGCCTTCAGGGGTTATAAATGGACATACCGATTCACGACGTGCTTCTTGTAGGGGGCGGCGCCGCGGGTTTGCGCGCCGCCATCGCCGCGGCCGAGACCGATTCAGGTCTGAACGTTGCCGTCGTCTCCAAAGTCTACCCCATGCGCAGCCACACCGTCTCCGCCGAGGGCGGCGCCGCGGCCGTCATGCGGGAATACGACAATCTGGATCTGCACTCGTTCGACACCATACGGGGCAGCGACTACCTGGCCGACCAGGACGTCGTCGAAGCCTTTGTGAAGGAAGCACAGGACGAATCCATTCAACTGGAACACTGGGGCTGCCCCTGGAGCCGGGATGAAGACGGGCGCGTCAGCGTTCGCGCTTTCGGCGGTATGAGCGTGAAGCGAACGCTATACGCGGCGGACAAGACGGGATTCCACATGCTGCACGCCCTGTTTCAGACCTCCCTCAAATACAACGCGGTTACCCGGTACGACGAGTGGTTCGTCACCTCCCTTCTCGTGGACGATGGAGAGGTCTGCGGCGTGTCCGCGCTGAACATGCGATCGGGCGGCATCCACGCGATCGGCGCGAAAACCGTCATCATCTGTACCGGCGGCGGCGGCAAGATCTTTCCGTTTACGACGAACGCCGCCATCAAGAACGGCGACGGCATGGCCCTGGCCTACCGCATCGGGTGCCCACTGAAGGACATGGAGTTCGTCCAGTACCATCCCACCGGCCTTCCGGGTACCGGCATCCTGATGACGGAAGCGTCCCGGGGGGAAGGCGGATACCTGATCAACAACAAGGGCGAGCGCTACCTGAGCGAATACATACCCGGCAAAATGGAATTGGGTCCTCGCGATATCCTTTCGCGCGCATTCATGTATGAGATGCGAGAGGGCCGCGTCTTCGACGGTCCCTATGGCAACTACGTCCATCTGGACCTGAGACATCTGGGCGAGAATGTCATCGACGAGAAGCTGCCATTCGTCCGGGAACTGGCCAGGAACTACGTGGGGATCGATCCGGTCAGGGAGCCCATCCCCGTCCGCCCGGTCGTCCACTACATGATGGGCGGCGTACATACGGACATCAACGGCGCCACGCCGATTCCGGGGCTCTACGCCGCCGGCGAAGCCGCATGCGTGAGCCTCAACGGCGCCAACCGGCTGGGCTCAAATTCCCTCACGGAGTGCCTCGTCTTTGGCGCGCGCGCGGGAATAGTCGCCGCGGAATACGCCGGCGGCCGGGAGGCCCCCGGCACGGACACCCTCGAAAACCTCAACCGCGACGAGCGGCGGCGCATTGAAGGGACGTACCTGCAGCCGCGAAACGGCAAGGAGCGCGTCGCGGATATTCGTACGGAGATGCAGGCGGCCATGGAACGCGGCGCCGGTATCTTCCGCGATGAAGAGACGTTGAAGGAAACCTGCGAAATCCTGAGGAACCTTCAGGAACGCTTCCGGAACGTCGGCCTGGACGATACCTCCAGTGTATTCAACACCGAACTCACGGCGGCGCTCGAACTTGGATTCATGCTGGATGCGGCTGAAGCGCTTGCACATGCCGCCCTGGACCGCAAGGAATCCAGGGGGTCTCACTCCCGATCGGATTTCGAGGACCGAAACGATGAGGAATACCTGAAACACTCATTGACGTACAGGACAGAAGACGGACCGCGTACCGACTACCTTCCCGTAACGATCACGCGCTGGGAACCCGAAGAGCGCAAATACTGATTTCGAATCCCGCGCAAGGGGAATTTCATGAGTAATGGCAAGAAGATCACAATCACCGTTACCCGATATCGTCCTGAACAGGAAGACGAACCCGTCGAACAGTCTTACGATATCGAATTTCAGGACGACTGGGTGGTGCTGGACGGGCTGAACCATATCAAGGATCACATTGACGGCTCTCTGTCCTTCCGCTGGTCCTGCCGGATGGGTGTCTGCGGCAGTTGCGGCATGACGGTCAACGGCGAACCGAAGCTCTCCTGCGCCGCATTCCTGCGCGACTATTACCCTGGCGAAGTCCGTGTGGAACCCTTGCAGAACTTCCCCATTGTCCGCGACCTGATCATAGACATGACCGACTTTATGGATAAACTCCAGGCGGTGCAGCCCTGGATCATCCGGGAGGAAGAAAAGCCCGTTTCGGAAGGGGAATACCTGCAGACGCCCGAAGAGCTGAAGGAATACAAGCAATTCAGCATGTGCATCAACTGCATGCTCTGCTACGCCGCCTGTCCCGTTTACGGACTCGAGACCGAATTCATCGGGCCCGCCGCCATTGCCCTGGGGCACCGGTACAACCTGGACTCCCGAGACGAGGGGAAGGAACGGCGTCAACACGTGATTGCAAGCACCGAGGGCATCTGGGAATGTACCTACATTGGTGAGTGCTCCGTCGTCTGTCCCAAAGACGTGGATCCTGCAGCCGCCATCCAGCGGAACAAGGTGGCCACCACCGGCGGCTGGTTCAAATCCGTTCTCCTTCCATGGGGGAGGAAGTAAGATGACGCGGGAACACGAAACCGAACACAAGGCGTATGTGCGTCCGGTTCCGATCACATGGTGGCTGCAGAATCGCCGCTACTTCCTGTTCATGATCCGGGAATCGACCAGCGTGTTTATCGCCCTGTTCGTTCTGGTATACCTGTATCAGCTGTTTCTCGTCTCCCGGGGCGCGGAAGTCCACGATATGTTCCAGGAAACGCTCCGGTCCGTACCGTTTGTCGTGGGTTATGCCATCGTCCTCCTGTTCGCGCTGTACCACAGCATCACATGGCTGGGTCTGGTATCCAAAATCCAGATCGTTCGAATCGGACGTCTGACGATACCGCCCTTTATCGTGGGTCTGGGCGCCTATCTTTCATGGATCGTCGCGTCGGCGGTTGTCGCCTGCCTGTTTCTGACATTAAAAGTCGGTTGTATAAAGTAGGGGGAGTCCGTGTACAAGGAAGACAGAACCGAACCCTTCTGGTGGGGCATGTTCTCGATGGGCGGCGTGGTTGCCGCGCTGCTGATACCCGTCCACATCTTTCTTATAGGGCTGGCCGTGCCGCTCGGCCTGATCGACAAGAGCCTGCTCGAATACAGCCGGATGAAATCCCTGCTTGCGAATCCGCTCGTCAAAGTCTACCTGTTTGTTCTCATTGTCCCTCCGCTCTTTCACGCCGCCCACCGCATCCGTTTCTCGCTGCACGAAATGGGCATCCGGAAGCTGCTGCTCTCGCTGGACGTCCTCTGCTATGGCGGCGCCCTCCTCGGTACGGCGGTTACGCTGTACGTTCTGTGGGTGATTTGACAGTTCTTTCGAAAATAACCTGAATTTTCAGGCCGTGTACTCCGGACGTTTCGCATATCGAGATCGCCTATGAAACCGGCATCGGTCATCCCGTCCGCAACCGCTGTATGGATGGCGGTGTTCCTGTCTAAGGTTCTCTGTACACCCGTCCCTGCGTCGGATGACCCTCCGGACGCCGTCTACGTGAAAGCGCGCGCTTCGGTTGTCGTTCTGGACGTGGAAAGAAGGGACGGTTCCCGGATCCGGGGATTGGGCTTTCTCACCATCGACAGCAGAATTGCGGTTACAACCTGGGATCTCGTCGACGACGCGGTCGGGGTTGTCGCCAGGTTCGAATCCGGCGAGGAATTCGGGGTCTCGGGCCTGATCGACAGTGACGAAAAACGCAACGTGGCGCTGATCCGGATCAAGGTCTTTGGCAGGCCGCTGCTCGAACTGGCCGCCCGGGACCCGGTCGAGATCAAACGAACCTATGTTGTGGAGACGGTCGTGGGGGAGGCGTTCAGACTTGTCGACGGCGAGATGAATCCCGTCGAGATCGTTGACGGCGTGCGATCCTATCCCCTGGGCGCCGTGGTGTCTGCCGGCGGCAACGGAGGGCCGCTTCTGGACGAATCCGGTCGCGTTGTCGGCGTTGTATCCATTCAGTCGAGCGATGGGAAAGAGGCCGCACGCGCCGTTCCGTCGGAATTTGCCCTGGGCCTCGATCACACGTTGCCCACCCGGCCCTGGCAGTACGCCCGGCCGGCCCCGGTCCGCCCCGAAACGACGTCAGCGCCTGTCGCCGAGGAAGAACCGAACCCGGGCGCCATCCGGTTTCGCTTCTACAGGGCCGAAGGCCAGCGATTCAGCGACGTCAACCGCAACCTTTGGACGGAGTCCATTCTCTGGTGGGTTGACAACATTCAGAAAAAGTGCGCTGGTAACCCCCTGGTCGGCAGTACGGAAGACCTCGGCGTCGACGCTGTAGCGATTCCGCCTGAAAAGGCCCGGTTCACAACCCGTACAACGGGGTGGAAGTCCTGGGTTCTGGGTAAGGACAGCCTGCGGGGATATATTGCGAGGACGGAACGTCACCGTGATCTTCACATCGGCGTCTTTCAGGAAGTCAGGTACAAAGCATCGACCGAGGAGAAATCCCGTGCGGTTGCGGGTGTGTACGTGCCACCGAACGTCCTCGGCCTCTACTTTAAGGCCACCCGGATCAAGGAAGACGAACGCGCACACCTGATCGGCTTCCTTTTCGGCCTGGACGGCGACGATGGCGGGGTCATGTCCTCGAGATATCCACGCGGCCCGGGTTCACCCGCAGTCTACGGCAACATGACCGAATGGCCGCCGCACTGGTGCGGTAAAATCGCGGAATATCTGGATCAATAGTACATCAAAAGAAATATCGAGAGTTCCTTTAATCGGGCTCCACTGATTCGATCCTGACGCGATGTACCCGGTCACGGTCTGAAAGGAAACAAATGGTAAACTTGAAGAACAGCATCAGCCATGAAACGGTGGATAACGTCGGTGCGGTTCTGTCTTGCGCATGCGCAATCCATTGTGTGGCAGTGCCGCTTCTGGTAACAGTTCTGCCGTTGCTGGGGCTCGGGTTCCTGGCGAGTGAATCTGCGGAATCAATCATCATCGGAGCAGTCGCGCTCGCAATGGGCAGCGTCGTCTGGGGCGTCAGGCACCACAGACACTGGAGAGCGTTTCTCATCATCGTAGTGGCAATCGCGTTTATCGCCATCGGCCACGTTGCAACCGAGGGAATCTTTGAAGTCGTCTTCCATACAACAGCAGGAATCCTGCTTGCCACGGCGCACCTGTTGAATCGGCATTTGTGCAGGACCTGTCCCGCATGTGAGACGAACATGCGGGCGATTCTCATTCGATGCGTTTCTGACGGCCGCCGTCGCCTGACTGAATTGTTGACGACTAAACAGCCCGTTGAAAAAGTCCATCCGGGCTACGGCCGGCCCTTGCGGTCGAAATACTGCGTTGCGCGCCCTCGCCGAATCGCAGGATGGGACTCGGTCGCGCGCCTTGTCTTCGACCACAATGGCAAGTGTTCCGACCCGGAAATAGATTGCCGGAATTCGGCCGCCGAGTCGCCCGGCTGGCAAGGCGCCTGAGCGAGGCGACCTGCTCACGGTCACCGAGCGAAGGCAACGCCGCCAGACGGGATGAATCGGCGGATGAATGGTGACATATTTCCGGGACGGGACACCATACCTCGCCTGCAGAGCGACTTTATCAACGGACTGTTAGGTCAGGGGATGCCGTTCCGTTTGGCCGCCGTACCGGCTGCTCTCTGGCACATAATCTCCTTTTTGACTGACGAAAAGGCCCGGCAGAAATCCTGCCGGGCCTTTTCAGGTCGTTGTGCGGTCATCCGAAAGCGCCGAGTCGGGGGTCGGCGCCCCCGCCAACGTCAGCCGCCCGGCCCCGTCATCTTTTCCGGCCGGACCGCGGCATCGAACGCCTCGCCGTCCATCATCCCAAGCGCCACCGCGGATTCCCGAAGCGTCAGGTTCTCGTCGAACGCCTTCTTGGCAACCTTTGCCGCGTTGTCGTAGCCGATACTGGGATTCAGCGCTGTGACGAGCATGAGCGACCGCTCCAGGTGGTTCCGGATATTCTCCCGGTTCGGCTCGATGCCCACCGCGCAATGATCGTTGAACGCCGCGCAGGCATCGGCCAGCAATCGCACCGATTGCAGCAGATTGTAGACGATGAGCGGCTTGAAGACGTTCAGCTCGAAATTCCCCGAGGAGCCGCCCACCGCAATCGCCATATCGTTGCCGATGACCTGCCCGGCTACCATCGTCATCGCTTCGCACTGCGTGGGGTTCACTTTCCCCGGCATTATGGAACTGCCCGGCTCGTTGGCCGGCAGCGTCAACTCGCCGATGCCGCAGCGCGGCCCCGAAGCAAGCCACCGGGTGTCGTTGGCGATCTTCATCAGCGAGCACGCCAGCGTCTTCAACGCGCCGCTGGTTTCCACCATCGCGTCGTGGGCGGCCAGGGACTCAAACTTGTTGCCGGCGGAAACAAACGGATGGCCCGTCAGCCCGGCAATCCGTGCGGCAACCCGGTCGGCGAATTCCGGGTGCGTATTCAGCCCGGTCCCCACGGCCGTGCCGCCAAGCGCGAGCTCATTGAGATTGGCAAGGCATCGCTCAACCCGCTCCAGGCCCTTCGTCAATTGCGTCACGTATCCCGAAAACTCCTGGCCCAGCATCAGCGGGACGGCGTCCATCAGATGAGTACGACCGATCTTGATGATATCCTCGAATTCGCCCGCTTTGCCGGCCAGCGTATCCCGCAGCTTTGCGACCGAGGGAATCAACCGCCCGTGAATCTCGCTGACGGCCGCAATATGCATCGCAGCGGGAAAGGTGTCGTTTGAAGACTGCGCCATATTGACATCGTCATTCGGATGAATCGGATCTTTGCCGCCCATCCGCCCGCCGGCAATCTGAATGGCACGGTTGGAGATGACTTCGTTGGCGTTCATATTCGTCTGCGTGCCGCTTCCCGTCTGCCAGATTCGAAGCGGAAAGTGGTCGTTCAGCTTTCCGTCGATGACTTCATCCGCCGCCTGAACGATGAGGTCAGCCTTGTCCTTTGTGAGCTTTCCGAGTTCGCGGTTCACAATCGCCGCCGCTTTTTTCAGAATGCCGAACGCTCTGATCAACTCCTGCGGCATGCGTTCTTCGCCAATATCAAAATGAATCAGCGCCCTGGCTGTCTGGGCGCCGTAATACCGGTCGTCCGGGACCTGAATCTCTCCCATGCTGTCCGTTTCAATCCTGTATCCCGCCATCTCTCTCTTTCCTCCACGTTCGCGTAGGTAGAAGTCTGGATATCGTCGGGCGTTTCAAGATACAAAAACAGTACATTTCCGGCAACCCCATCCGCTCCTTTCGGAACGAACTAACGAAAATATAATAGTATATATTATTTTCTTGCTTTCAGAATTACTCTTTCTTATCTTCAATACTTCGTTGCGCACCACGCGCGGCGACGCAATCCGTACGACACGACAACCTCCGCCGGCCCCTTGTTCCGAACAAGACGTCAACGGCAAAAAGGCCCGACGGGAATCATCCGAAGGAGACGTTCACGTGTTGATCCAGAGCCTGAAGATCTTTTGCGACCTCATCGATACCCAGAGTTTTTCAAAGACGGCAGTCCTGAATGGCGTCACGCAGTCGGCAGTCAGCCAGCAAATCAAGAGCATTGAAAGCCGGCAGGGCAAACCGCTTCTGGAACGCCATAAGCGCAAGATCGGGCTTACCAAGGAGGGAGAAGTATTCTACAAGGGCGCCGGCGACATCGTACGGCGCTACGACGAGATGTTACAACGCGTCGAAGCTCTGGACGGCGTGGTCTCGGGCACCGTTCGCCTTTCCTCCATTTACAGCGTTGGCATGCGTGAACTCGGGCCCTACCTCAAGACCTATCTCAAAGCCTTCCCCAGAGTCAACTTCCGGCTGGACTACAATCACACCCCCCGCATCTACGATGACGTGGCCAGCGGCGAGATTGACTTCGGCGTGGTCGCCTTTCCCAGGCCCCACCGGAATATCAAGATCATCCCCTTTTCAGAGGACAATATGGTGGTGGCGTGTCCACCCGCGAACCCGCTTGCGGCGCAGGATCGCATTGACGTTAACGACATCGGCGATCATCCGCTCATCCTCTTCTCCCAGGAAACCCACACCCGGCATGCGCTGGACGGTTTCTTCCGGAAACACCGCATTCAGCCCAACATCGTGATGGAATTCGATCATATCGATACCATCAAGGATGCCGTCGAAGTGGACCTCGGCATTTCGATCCTGCCTGAACACTCGGTAGACCTGGAACACAAGGAAGGCAGCCTGAAGGTGCTGACGATCGATGGCGACGTACTCACCAGACCTCTGGGCATCCTGCACAAACGCGGCCGCAGCCTGTCCGTGGCAGCGCGAAAACTCCTCGACGTACTCACCAACGGGAAAGCCCCGGTCGGCAAGTCGCATCTGCGCGCCGCCGGCTAACCACGGAACGGTCGACGCGTCAAAATGCCATTCTCAACGGCCGTCGCCGGCGACCATCTCCTGTATCAGGAATTTGAGGAACCGAACTCCCGTGCGGAACGAAGGCGCCTTCGATTCCCCTCCTACCCGGTTTCCCTCCCTCGTCGGAATCTCCTCGATTCGCATCCTCTGCTTCATCGCACGGATCGTCATCTCATATTCGATCGTATACCCCATCGATCCGGGATTGAGCTTCTGAAATGCCTCCCGCGTAATTCCGCGAAAGCCGTTTATCGTATCCGTCACATAGGGTCTCCGATTCCAGATTGAATTGGCGATCCACGTAAACACCTGGTTCGTCCATTTTCTCAGCGGCAGCGAATCGTCGTCCTCCTCGTTCCTCGAGCCCGGCAGGAAGCGGGACGCGATCGCCATATCGGCGCCGTTTTCGATTGCCGCAAAAAGCCGCGGAATGTCGCTCGGATCTTCATTCCCGTCGGGACTGAAGAAAACCAGGCACGCTCCGCTCGATGCACGGACCGCCGCACGGAACGCCTCGCCCCTCCCCGGGCGTGGCTGGTCCACGAGCCGGACGTGGTGGGATGCCAGGACCTCCCGGGTGCCATCCGTGGACCCCCCGTCAACAGCGAGCACCTCGTCGGCCATCGCGGAAAGATCGTGTCCGGCCGAAAACAGCCAGCGGACGCCGTCGATCTCGTTGAGCGTAAGCAGAACAACAGTGCGCTTGGGCATATGGAACCCTGGAATCGGTGAGACGGGAGAGGGAAGAGGGTAGAAATTGTCTGCCTTGTCAGGTTTCTTCTCATGCCGGAGGCAAGGAGGGAAAATTGTCGGGCGTGGATTTCTTCTACCGGCTCACTTCTACCTTCTCACCGCCTTTTTCCGGCCTCTCCCCACGGCCCTCTCGGAAAAAGCTGTCAGCAGTCAGCCACATGCAATTCCGGTAAAGATTAAGCGTCTGGAATCACCGATATCCCTACCGCTACACGGGCAACCACAAGGGTTGCCCCTACAAATTCAAATAGAGCGTGTCCGGTGGTTGCGTGGGGGGTTTTTCCGTGTTAATCCGTACACCTCTGTTGATCGGAATTTCCGCGAAGAATCGAAGGCCACCCAAATCCCATTTTGCACACTGAGGAGATTCACGGAAAAACCGGCACCCCGCCGAGGGGCCCGCTTCTTTTTGGTCCTTTTTCTTACGGGCATAAGAAAAAGGACTTAAATAATAGAAAATAAAGGTTTTATAGAAATTATCTGGTGTGAAAATTGCAAAATCAGTCGTTTGCGTTTCTATCCAAATCATGCCTACGGCGTGAAGAAACGATCGAGCAACCCGACGATACGATCCAGATCGTCTGACGAGAGATCCTGGTGGCAACCGATATAGAACCCGCTTCTGTTGATCCATCCGGCAACGGGATAATCCGCCTCGCTGATATCCAGCAGTCTCTGGTAGAGCGGCTGATTGGTAAGAGGAAGCATGTCACGCGTTTCAACCCGGTTCTCTTCCAGGAAATTGACCAGCGCGTCTTTTTCACGGTCCCTCAGGACGATCGGATACATCATGAAAGAGTGCTCGCACCCCGGTCGAATCCGTGGAAGCTGCAGAAACGCTTCGTGCCCGGACAACTTCCGGGTCAGCCAGGCGGCATTCTTCCTCCTGGCGGCGATCATCTCTGGCCACACCTCCAGCTGCGCCAGTCCGAGGGCGGCCTCCATCTCGGTCAACCGAAAACTGTATCCGGGACTCACAAAAGAAAATCGCCGCGAGACGATTCTTCGAAGCTCCTCCGGCGACTTCCGTTCGTCGTCGTCTATATTCAGATACGTCGAGTCCCGCCCGTGGTTGATCAGCGATCTCAGCTTGTCTGCATACTCGGGATTGCCGGTCGTGTTCAGTCCGCCCACTCCGGTCGTCAGCAGGTGCGCCGCATAAGTGGAAAAACACCCGATTTCGCCGAGACTACCCACGCTGCGACCGTTGTACGTCGCGAACATGGTCTCCGCCGAATCTTCGATGACCCTGAGACCGTATCGCCGCGAAAGCTCGAGTACGGGATCCATGTCGCACGGCTGTCCGAAGACATGAACGGGAATGAGCGCCCTGGTACGCGGCGTGACTGCGGCCTCGATTTTTTCCGGGTCCAGATCGTAGTAGATCGGATCGACGTCCACAAGCACCGGGCGCATTCGCGCGTGGATGACGATATTTGCCGTACCCGCGAAGGTCACCGCGGGCAGGATGACTTCGTCTCCGTCGGCCCACCCATGCAGTTCCTTCATCGCCGACAGGGCGACCAGCAGCGCGCTCGTGCCGCTATTGCTCATCACGCCGAACCGGCAACCGTGCGCGCGCGCGAATCCTGCCTCGAACGCGCGCGTCATCGGACCGTAAGACAGCCGGTTGCTGTCCAGGACTTCGTTTACCAGCGCCCTGGCGCGGGGACTGATGTTTATCGTACCGACGCCGATTACCGGCGGCCGGACATCACGATCTTCGGACACCTCGAGTCCGCCTCATGTCCTGGACATGTTTATTGAAAATCTGAACGGATTTACTCCCGGAGCGGCTGCTTCTCGTACCACGAAATCATCCTCCGAAGGCCTTCATCCAGCGTTGTTGCGGCTTCGAATCCAAAGTGGCGCTTTGCCCGCGAAACGTCCACGCATCGCCTCGGCTGCCCGTTCGGCCTGTTCCTGTCCCAGCGAACCCGGCCGGCGAATCCCGCCAGGCTGCCTATTTTCGCGGCGAGGTCACGTATCGAGATCTCCACTCCCGATCCCAGGTTGACGGGCTCCGGCAGATCGTATAATTCGGAAGCGAGCAATATGCCCTCTGCAGCGTCCTCCACGTACAGGAATTCGCGCGTGGGCGAGCCGTCTCCCCACAGTGTGACGTGGCCGTGTCCCTGATTCCGGGCATCCACGAATTTTCGTAAGATTGACGCGAGCCCATGCGATGTCTCCGGATCCAGGTTTTCTCCCGGCCCGTAAAGGTTCGACAGGAGCAGATGAATCGCGTTGTACCCGTACTCCGACCGGTAGGCCTGTCCCTGTACAAGCATCGTTTTCTTGGCCAGGCCATAAGCCGCGTTTGTATCTTCAGGGTACCCATCCCACAGGTTTTCCTCCCTGAAAGGTACCGGCGTGGACATTGGATAGGCGCAAACCGACCCGATACCCACGAACTTCGGAACCTCGAACCTGCGGGCCTGCTCGAGAAGATGGGCGCCCATGACCAGATTATCGTAGAAAAAACGGCCCGGATACCGTTGATTGGCGCCAATGCCGCCGACGGAGCCGGCCAGGTGAATGACCAGATCGGGACTGGCGATTTCGTACATGCGCCGTACGGCATCCGGTTCGCGCAGGTCGTGATCGCTGCGGCGCGGGACGAATATCTGACGACAACCCCGATCGCGCAGTTTCCGCACCACAAACCGACCCAGAAACCCGGCGCCGCCCGTAACCGTAACCCGCTTGTCCACCCAGAAATTCATCGGTTGGGCCTCACGATCAACCTGTTGTCCCGCGTTTCGGGGTTGACGGCGTGCCTCCCGTCAGTACGATCGACAAGGATTCACATTTTACACAACAGCCTCTCGGCGGCATAGTAAGGATCGTCTTCTCCCGCACGGATCCTGGCAACGGCGCGATCCAGGCATTCCCGCGCCAGTGCCGCATTCAGTCTGAAAGCCAGACCGGCCTCCACGCGCTCCCGCAATTCCCGGCGGATCTGTCTCTCGCGCAAGTCCGCCAATCTGGCGCCGGTTTTCAGATGGCGCGAGTACGCCTCGAGCGCCTCATATAGCTCGGTCAGGCCCTCCCCGTCTTTCCCGACCGTACGAACGAGCCGCGTTTCCCAGCCGTCGAGCTCGCCCCGCGCATGGAGGGATTCTCTCAGTTCTGCTGCCAGTCCTGTCGCCCCCGGCCGGTCGGACTTGTTCAGGGCAATGACGTCCGCGATTTCCATCACGCCGGCTTTCAACAACTGGATCTCATCGCCCGACTCCGGTACCAGGGTCAGCACAACGGCATCCACGCAATGGGTCACGTCCACGTCGGTCTGCCCCACCCCCGCGGTCTCCACGAGCACCAGGTCCTTACCCATCGCTTCCATCACGCGTATCGCGTCCCGCGCCGCACTGCACAGCCCTCCCGGCAGACCTTCGTTGCCCATGCTTCGAATGAACACCGCCGGGTCTTCCGACAGTTCCTGCATCCGGATACGATCGCCCAGAAGGGCGCCCCCGGAAAACGGGCTGGTGATATCCACGGCCAGAACGCCGACAGCCCTTCCGGCTGCCGCAAAGCGCCGTGCGAGACACCCCGCGAGCGTACTTTTGCCCGCGCCCGGCGGTCCGGTGATGCCGATCCGGTATGCGCCGCCCGTTGAAGGGTACAGGTCTGCCAGCAGGGACGCCAGGTCGTTTTCACGTCTCTCGATGAGCGAAATGGCCCGTGCGGCGGCGCGAATATCGCCCGCGAGGACTCGCCCGGCCAGATCTCTCATTTCACGGCTTCCCGGAGACACGCGACAATATCGCCGGTATGGGTCCCTGGGCCCCAGAAGAATGCAAGCCCTCTGGCCTTGAGCGCCTCCTGGTCCGCCGGCGCCATGATGCCGCCGCCGACCACCAGAATGTCGTCCGCTTCACGCTCCCTGAGGAGATCCATTACTTTCGGGAAAATCGTCAGATGGGCCCCTGAGAGAGAACTGATTCCCAGTACGTCCACGTCTTCCTGGATCGCGGCGGTCACCACCTCGTCAGGCGTGCGGTGCAGGCCGGTATAAATGACCTCCATTCCCGCATCCCGCAGCGCGCGCGCCACCACCTTGGCGCCCCGGTCATGCCCGTCCAGACCGACCTTTGCAATCAGAATGCGTATTTTGCGACCGGACATCCAGACTCCCGAAAGGGTTAACGCGGAAACTCGACGCGTCCCTGCGACGTCCCCATGCGCAATGCGCGCGGCGTATATTCCCGGACGGAGATTCAAACATCCCCGTTTGCGAATCAGCGCCGCAGCCTTTATATTGATCTGAAATCTTTACGCACACTGCCGGCGCGGAGCGTCAACTACGATATTCAGACCAGACTGATTAATGGAAGAAAGGCCGAAAAATGGAGGTTCCGGAATACCTGGATCCCGATGCAGTTGCCGGTTTTCGCAGGAACGGATACGTCATGTCGGACAGCCTCTTCAGCGAAGACGAAGTCCGCATCCTGATCGACGCGGTTGAAACCGGGGCGCGGGTAGCGGAGAATACGCGCGCAACGACGGACGCGTCGGGAATGAGTTCCAGGCTCTCGATCTGGCACGAACTGGGAGACGACATCTGGACCGCGGTTTCCACGTGTCCCCGCATTGTCAACAATATCCGCATCCTGCTGGGTGAAGAGGTCGCCTTCTTCCACGGCAAGGTGATGTTCAAAGACGCCCATGAAGGGGGGGCGTGGGAGTGGCACCAGGACTACGGTTACTGGTACAGCCAGGGTTTCGTCTTTCCACGGATGATCAGCGCGTTCATCGCCCTGGACGAATGCACGCGGGAAAACGGCTGCCTGCGGGTCCTTCGCGGATCCCATCGCCTCGGACGGCTGGACCACGTCAGAATCGGAACCCAGACCGGCACGGATCCCGCAAGGATTACGGAGATCGAACCCCTGTTCGATTGCATCAACTGCGAGATGCCACCGGGTTCGGTCCTCTTCTTCGACTGCAACCTTCTCCATTCCTCAACGCCCAACACCTCCAGCCGCCATCGGCGTTCCTTCATCATCTGCTACAATGCGCTGGGCAATCCCCAACTCGGCGAGAGACAGACGGCCGACCAATACCCGTGTCCCGTGGGGTCCAACGACGCCATCTCCAGGTACGGACCGCCCCAGCGGTGACCTCGAACAGAGAATCCCCGCGGATGCGCCCGCGTCCCGGAGCAGATACCTATCCGCTCAAGACCTCGCGATCACGGTCCTGCCCCGTCAGCGGCAAATCAACCCATGAGCCGTTTCCGGCATGGGAGACGTGAAAACCCACAATCGCCTCCAGCGTCCGCGCGGCTTCCGATGCCGCGTACGGAAAGGCCGCTTCACCATCCAGCCAATCCACAATCTCACCCACCGCCCTGGCCATTGAAGATTCAGAGTCCGCACGATCCGTCCAGGCTTCCCCCCGCCCGTCCCTGAACTCGATGATCACGTCCCTACCGTCAAGCACGGCGGAGCCCTCCGTACCATGGACGGAAATCCGCGGCGGCAGCGTCCCATAATCCGCGGCGTCTACCGTGCAGATCAGTCCTCGCTCCAGGCGCAGCATGCCCCAGCCGCCAGGATCCCGGAACTGAGCCCCTCGGCAATCCGGCCTTCCCGAGAGGTCCAGTGTTCCCGATACGGCCTCGACAGCCCGCCCCGTCAACATCTGCATGGTATCGATGAAATGCGTACCCACGTTGCCAAGCCGGCCCGAACCCCATTGCATGGACGCGGACGTCAGTTCTCCCAGTGCGCCGCCGGTGATGAGGTCCCGCAGACGCCGGGCGTTGGTCTGAAACCGCCGGTTGTGGTTCACAACGAGGAGCGTACCGGTGGCGTCGCACGCCCTCAACATGCGCTCGGCGTCCGAGGCCCGGGTCGCGACGGGCTTTTCGCAATAGACGGCGCGCACGCCCTGCCCGGCGCATGCGACCGTGACGTCGGCATGAACGGGCGCATAGGTGGCCACGCTTACGATATCGAGCGACTCCGCGGCCAGCATCTCGCGCCAATCGGCGTACGTTGACACGCCCGTGCGTGCCTCAAAGCGCTCCCTGCGTCCCCTGTCCCGGCTGGACCCGGACGCCAGTACGACCCGGGAATGCCCGCGCAACGCATCGGCATGGGTCCCGTCCAGGTCGCTCACCACCTGACCTATTGCGTCGCCCGACACCTGGTCCGCGCCACCGATGAAGCCGAGACCGACAATCCCGGCGCGATAGGTCTTTCCCGCCATGAGTTCTCCTCGTCGGGTTCAATACCGCGGAATCTGACTCTCCGTTCTCATCTCTCGTCCCGATCCGCGCAGCGGGATTCCTGTCGTCCGGTTGATGTCCATTCGGGTTTTCGTTACCCGTCCAGCTCCACGGCCCGCCAGAAGTACCAGCTCGCCACGGACCGGTACGGACGCCAGATTTCCCCGTGTTCCAGAAGCTCCGCATGGTCGGGCAGTTGGCTCAACCCGTACGTGAACATGAAACCCTTCCTTACGCCCAGGTCCTTGACGGGCAGCACGTCCCCCCGGCCCAGATCGAATATAAGCATCATCTGCACGGTCCACTCGCCAACCCCCCGGACGCGTGTGAACCGGCTGATGATCTCGTCGTCAGGCATTCCGTTCAGCCGCCGCCCCGATGGGACCGCGCCTTCGAGCGTCTTTTCGGCAAGATCCTTCACCGCCGCCACCTTGGCCCGGGACATCCCGGCGCCGCGGAACGCCTCGGCCGGGACAGCCAGGACCTGTTCCGGCTCAGGATGCGTTTTGTCGGGAAACAGATCCAGAACGCGGCCGTAGATGGTTCCGGCCGCCTTGCCCGAAAGCTGCTGGTAGATGATCGAACGCATCAATGAACGAAACGGATGGTACGGGGCCCGCGCTTCCAGGAGGCATGGTCCCGCCCGTTCCATCAGACGTCCCAGCGAGGCGTCCACCCTTGACAGCGCCGCAACCGCTTCATCGGGATCGTATGTCAATCCGTTCTCGATATCCGCCTCCGCGTCGCAACTCATTCAGTCCGCGGCGTGACATCCGGTCTCTAATGCAGCGGCCAGAGCCACCGCGCCCAACAGTCCGGAGTTGCCCTTCAGCCGGGCGGGAAGAATCCTGAGATGGGGCCTGTGCACCGGCATCAGAAACCGGTCGGTTTGTTCCCGCAAAGGCGCCAGGAGCACCCTGCCGGCTTTGGCCACGCTGCCGCCTATCACAATGGCTTCGGGCGCGAGCGCATTCATTGCCGCCGCAACGCCCATGCCCAGATAGCGGCACGTCTCGTTCACGAGTTCAAGGGCCAGCCCGTCGCCCTCCCGAGCGGCATCGAAGACCGCCCTGGCCGTAACGGAACCTCCCGCGGCCTGGCGGATGCCGCCGCCCCTTCCGGTCTGCGTGCGTACGGCCGCCTCCCCGCGTCGCCCGATTGCCGTGCCTGAAGCGAGCGCTTCGAGACACCCCCTGTTGCCGCAATCGCAAAGCGGACCATCCGGAAGCACCGGCACGTGTCCCAGTTCCCCCGCGTTGCCGTTGGCGCCACGGTAGATCTCCCCGTCGATGATGATTCCCGCGCCGATACCCGTGCCGATGTTGTAATAGACCAGGTGGCGGCAGCCCCGGCCCGCGCCGAACGTCAATTCGCCCAGCGCGCCCGCGTTGGCATCGTTGTCCACAACTGCCGGTATCCCGAGGTTTGTTTGAATGGTCTCGGGAATGGCCACGCCGTCCCAACCCGCCACGTGCGTGGAATTGACGATCCGCTGGGATGCGAAATCCACGGGGCCGCCGAAACTGATTCCGCAAGCGGACACGACTTCGGGGGATGACGCAATCAATCGGCGCCCGACTCTCACGACCCGCTCCAGCATCCACGCGGCGCCGCCGGAGCGATCGGTGGAACCGGTCGTCCGCTTTAGAATGCGCCCGTCCGGCGTTCCCAGCGCGAGGCTGAAATTGGTACCGCCGATATCCACCGCAAGGATCATGGAAACAACGCCTCAGCCCACCAGCCCGCGGGTGCGAAGGTAATCCATCGACTGCTCGACGCGTTGTTCCACTTCGCGCCGCGTCAGCGATTCACCCTGGATGCCCTCAAGTTCCAGCGTATAGGGCCCGTTGCGTCCGTGGCTGGCGAAGATCTCGAATATAGATGGAAAATCCACGATGCCCTCGCCAAGTGCGGGGAAGTGCCAGGTCTGAAAGGCGCCGTTCGTATCCTTCAGATGTACGGCTGCCACCGCGTGCGATACCTTTCGAAACTGCTCGACCGAATCCACGCCCTCGTTATAATAGTGGACGTTCGCCGTATCGAAATTGATGCCGATATTGGGATGATTCACGTTCCGCATCGTCTCCAGCGCCACGTCGGCATTCGTAACCAGATCAGGATGCGTTTCCATCGCCACGACAATCCCCCGTTCGGCCGCCGCGTCACCGATATCCTGCAGTCTGCCGTAGACGAAATCCCGGTCTACGCCTCCGGTCTTTACGCTCGTGAACACCAGGCCGACCCCCATCTCCGCCACGGTATTCAGTGCGTGCGCGAACCTCTGGACCACGTCGTCCGCGTGCATCTCACAGCGAATGATCAGACTGGACGCGCGCAGTCCGAAACGGTCCAGTTCACGCTGAACCGCATCCCTTTCTTCGGGCTCGGGACATGGAATTTCCACGTGGGTCAGACCGATCCGCGCAAGATGTTCGAACGCGCCGTCCCGATACTGTCGATAGCTGTTCAGATTGCAGGCGATCAGATTTGGCATGAAACCTCCTATCCGTACCGAACCCAACGAACCATCTCCTTCAACGTGGCCCGTTTGCCCCGCATCAGAATCCCGATCCGGTAGATCCGCGCGGCCGCCCACATCACCCCGGCAATCGTGCCGATCAGAATCAGGATGGACGCCGCGATTTCGATCCACGGCGGCGTGAGGACGTTCACCCTGACGATCATGATCATTGGCGCAAAAAACGGAATCAGCGACATCACCACGGATGGCGTGGCGCCCGGCTGCCGGGTAATGAACGTCATTGCAAGCAGCGAGAGGATCATCGGCACGATCACGAGGATCTGCAGGTGCTGCGCATCCTGTTCGGTATCGCAGATTGCGCCGATAATCGCGTAGAGTGTGGCATACAGAAAATAACCCAGGACAAAATAGACGCCGAAGTAGACCACCATACCCGTTTCGATCGCGAAGGGCAGATTGGGACCGAATGCCATCCTGCCATACGCCGTGGCCAGCAGACCCACGCCGATCCACACCGTAACCTGAACCAGACTGGCGGCGCCAATACCCAGAATCTTGCCCGCCATCATCTGCAGTGGATCGACCGACGAGAGCATCACCTCAACCATGCGGGTGGACTTCTCTTCCAGGACGCCGCGCATCACCATAATGCCATAGATAATGGTTACCATATAAAGCAGCATGGCAAATGCGAACGAAGTGAAATATTCCCGGGCAAACCCGCTCTTCTTTTCCTTGCCCTTGACGATTTTAAGCGTCTGCAACTGCACCCGACGGGTCCATTTTCTCACCGATTCCGGGTCCAGCCCGCGCTGCGCGAGCCTGTGGGCAACCACGATCTGACTCAAGGCGCTCCGCAATCGCCCGACCTGTTGGATATCGCTCACGTTTTTACCGTAGAATCCGGCCTCGCTTTTTTCGAAGATCTCGGGAGGCACCACCAGGTAGGCGTCCAGTTCTCCGGCGTTGATCTCGGAGGTGAGCTGACGCCGCGTGGTTTCCAGATCGGGACCTGGCCGAACTTCCTGCAACAGATATTCCGGTCGTCCGTCCTCGAGTCGTTCGTCCAGGCGGGCTTCAAGGGGCTGATACAGGATCCCGGTCTGGTCGACCACCGCGATACGCTTCTGCTTGCCCATGTCTACGCGCGCCAGAAGGACGGGTACGAGAATACTGGCCACGACGAATACCGGCACCAGGAACAGACCGATCAGGAAACTCTTTTTGCGTACGATCTCTATGAATTCACGGCGGACGATGGTCAATACTTTATTCATCCTGCTCCCCTCCCGAATCTTCTCCGCCGACAGCCATTAAAAAGATATCTCTAAGCGAGGGCTCCGAGACTTCGAACCGGTGGATCCGAGCCGCGGAAAGCGCCGTTCTCAGCAGGTCGCCCGGATCCGCGCCCGTCTGGAGTTCGACCTCCACGTGATTCCCGCGGTGTTCCGCGTGCCGAACCAGATTCGTATTCTCGAGAAAATCGCCACTCCCCTCAAACGCAATACGCAACCTGTTTCTTGTATAACGGGACTTCAATTCCGTTACCGTGCCGTCAAGTACCTTCCGACCGCGGTTGATCAGACAGATCCGGTCGCAGAGCGCTTCCGCATCCTCCATCTGATGCGTGGAAAAGATGAGAATCTTGCCCTCGGACGTCAGGGTCTGCATGATCTCTTTCAGGACGGCCACGTTGATCGGATCCAACCCGCTGAACGGCTCGTCGAGAATCAATAGATCGGGGTCATGCATGACGGTTGCGATGAACTGCAGCTTCTGCTGCATACCCTTGGAAAGCTGATCCACGCGCCGGTTCGACCATTCCGACAGGCCCATCCGTTCGAGCCATTCTCCCGCGCGGCCTGCCGCTTCCGACCGGGAGAGCGACTTGATCTCCCCGAGAAACACAAGCAGGTCCATAACCCGCATCTTGGGATACAGCCCCCGTTCTTCGGGCAGGTAGCCGATCCGGTCCCTCGACAGGCCCGTTCCACCGTTGCCGTAATCGATGGTGCCCGAATCCGGCCCGTATATTCCAAGGATGGTTCGAATCGTCGTGGTCTTGCCCGCGCCGTTGGGACCCAGCAGACCGAATGTCTCTCCCGCGGCGATGTCCAGATCCAACCCGTCCACCGCCGTGACGCCATCGAAGGTTTTCGTGACCTGCTGGAGTTGAATCCTGCGCATAGGCTTCTCTGCTATTGATCCGAGGGGTAACGTGAAGGGAATTGTCAAGCTTCAGGGGGCTGAACGCTCACTCTAATCAAGCATAAAATACGAGTAGCGGGAAGGGCGCGCAACAGGACTTTCCCGGCCGTTCAATAACACCCTGACCCCGTTTCCGGGTCTATGACGAAAAATAAAAAAGACGCCGGCCGCACTGGGTACGATCGACGTCTTTCGGGAGGGATGTAGCATGGTTGTAACCGCTTAGACGCAACAGGGGCATGGAGGTTTCAAATATTCTATCTTCGGTCACACATGGATGAATCCAGAGCCCATTTCTTGCAATCAGGATCGCCGTTGCTGCCCCCTGTATGAGATCACCATTTGATTTAGATGCCGACCTCGAACATTGCTACAGTAGAGCAGGGCCAGATCTTGACATTGTTGTGAAATTTGTATATATTGTCGTCAAATTGCTGCGAAAAATGACGACAACATAGTCAAATGACAATACCACGCATATTTGACGCTCCCCGGAAGAGCTTCTTTCTCCTGGGACCTCGCGGCGTTGGGAAAAGCACCTATCTGCGATTGGCGTTCCCGGATGCGCACGTCGTGAATCTGCTTGCCGAGGATACGTACCAACGCCTGCTTGCGAATCCGGGTCTCCTAGCCGCGGAACTACGAGCCGTACCGGGTGACCGGTGGGTGGTTCTGGACGAAATTCAAAGATTGCCGGCGCTGCTTAACGAAGTACACCGTTTTATCGAAGAGCGGCGGATGCGGTTTGTATTGTGCGGGTCCAGCGCAAGAAAACTCAAACGCGCAGGTGTCAACCTTCTCGCCGGCCGTGCCCTGAATCGCGCGATGCATCCCTTTACTCCCGAGGAGTTGGGAGAACAGTTCGTACTCCACGACGCTTTACAACACGGACTGCTGCCCATCGTATGGGATTCGGAGGACAGGGCAGAGACACTGGTTGCCTATGCGCAAATGTACCTCAAAGAGGAGGTACAGGCCGAGGCGCTGGTGCGCAACCTGCCCGGCTTCGCGCGCTTTCTCCCCGTTGCGGCGCTCTTTCACGGCCAGACCCTTAACGTGACCAACATCGCAAGGGAAGCTCAGGTTGCACGCACCACGGTGACCGGATATCTGGAGATTCTGGAGGAAACGCTCCTTGGTTTTCAACTTCCTGCGTATGAAACACGATTGCGCGTGCGCGAACGCAAATTGCCAAAGTGGTATTGGTGTGACCCCGGTCTTGTACGGGCGATGAAAAGGGTGACGATGCCTCCCGTGCCGGAGGAACGCGGCGCTCTATTCGAGGGCCTGATTGCCCAGTTGATACGGGCGTACACGGACTACCGTAATCTGTGCGATGAATGCTTCTATTGGTCGACCGCCGCGCAGACGCGGACCGAGGTGGACTTCCTGCTCAATCGCGCAGGGGAATTCGTGGCTATCGAAGTCAAATCCGGCGGGACATTTGCGGAATCCTGGTGCAAGGGACTGAGGGCCCTGGCCGCGCTGCCGGGGCTTTGCCGCCGGCTTGTGGTCTATCCCGAAGGACCTGAATTGCGTACCGCGGACGGTATCGAAATCCTTCCGTTTTCCCACTTCTCGAACCTGTTGGCCGCCGATGCTCTGTGGCCGTGAGGGTATTCTCGAAGCTGCTCCCGGCGCTTGACTGACATCGGTTTCGCGCGAGAATCGGCTACCGATACCGCAATGAAAACAGGCACCTGCTTTTCGCAGGTGCCTGTTTTTGTTCTGGTGCCGAAGGTGGGAGTCGAACCCACACGGGCTTGCGCCCACTGGATTTTGAGTCCAGCGCGTCTACCAATTCCACCACTTCGGCGCTGTTGAATCAAGGATTGAGAAATATCCCCATCGGCGTACAAACTGTCAAGAGGAAACAGGCGTTCGACAACGCCGAAACGTCCGACAGGTCGTTGTTGTCAGGATCCAACCTGCCTTCAGCCATCGAATGTAAGACTCATTGTATGCAGATTGATAATGGCCCCGGATTCTGTAAGGAAATCCATCCCCAAAATCCCATTGATTTCAAAGCCATAATCCATGCCACCTATTTCAAGTTCGAAATCAGTCAATTCCTTCTGTCCAACCTGCAAACAATCAACCCGTCGCCTGAATACGACCTCATGTCCACCCACACCGCGAATTGTGACTATCCGGTCATCAGGCAAAGGAAATATACCGATGGAATCAACCAAATCGGCGGATATTACCGTGCTGGCTGAACCAGTATCGACCAAGACTTGAGGAATCTCAATAGTTGATCCCCGATAGTCAATAGACACCGATGTAAATGGCAGATCATACCTGCGTATCAATTGCATACAGCGAACGAATGCCCGACCATTGTCTTACTTGAATATCAAGTGAATCACGACTGGTGTGGAGAAAATAGAATTCACGTTCGGGATATTGATGGTGAAGGGTCTGATACCGGTTCATAGCTGTCTTGCCATCCGGGCATTCTTCAACCACTGTCAGACGATTCAGATGCCGCCGATAGTCTGAGGTTGTATGGGCTTCCAATGCCTCAACAATCAGCCACTTTTTGGGATGGTCTTTGCATATCTCAGGCCAGCGCATTTAACCTACTCCTCTACAGATAGCGTTGTTTGAATTTTGCCTGACATAAAAGCGGTCCGAACCTTAACAGCCCGTTGAAAAAAGGCCCATCCGGGCTGCCTGCCAGGGTCAGGCATCATCGGATGCCGCAGGACGTTTTTGCCGGGCGCTACGGCCTCCGATCCGCTGCGGGCGGACCGAGGATCTCATTGTAGACGATCGCCTTGCGGACCGTTTTCGGCTTGAAATCGAGGTCGATTCTCCTGCGGCGGGTTCTGCGGCGAGGCGCCACGACCAGCGGTTGGACATCCGGTAAGTCGTCCTGTTCTACTTCCGCCGCGGATTCCGCCCCGTCGCCGCTTATCGCCCCACCGGGGTGCTCGTCCTCCGCCGGGTCGAAACCGGCCGGCCGATATTCATCCCCCGTGTAGGCTTCACTCACCGGGCGCACGCCCCTCACTTCCCGAAACTCTTTCCCGCCCGCAGGTTCACTGACAGGGCGGGCGCCACGTATTTCCTGAAACTCAGGTCCCGTGGGCGCCTCGCTCACCGGGCGCGTGCCCCGTACCTCCTGGAACTCCCTGGCCATTGGCGCCGGTTTCGTCGGTCCCGGTTCCCGGAAGACGTCATCTTCCGGTGGATCGACGTCCGGTACTCCCATCGGGGGCAGGCCCAGATCCTCTTCCTCCAGTTCCCGACCGCGCCGGCCTTCGAGTATCTTGTTGACCAGCGAAGAGATCACGCTTAACACGATAAACAGAATGACGACGATTTCGAAGCTCATGATCTACGCGTCTCCCCTGTCCGTATCTTCTTCAGGGCCGTCCTCGGTGTCGGCGATTCCTTCCCGCATCGAGGTATCGGCCTGGATATTCTGCATCCGGTAATAGTCCATGACGCCCAGATTGCCGCTGCGGAACGCCTCGGCCATCGCCCGCGGCACCTCGGCCTCGGCCTCCACGACCCGCGCGCGCATCTCGACCACCCGCGCGCTCATCTCCTGCTCGTGAGCCACGGCCATCGCCCGCCGTTCTTCCGCCTTCGCCCGGGCGATTTTCAGATCGGCCTCCGCCTGGTCTGTCTGGAGTTTCGCCCCGATATTGTCGCCCACGTCCACGTCGGCGATATCGATCGACAGAATTTCATACGCCGTACCCGAATCCAGGCCTTTACCGAGCACCGTCTTCGAAATCAGATCAGGATTCTCCAGCACGGCCTTGTGGGTTTCGGAAGAGCCGATTGTGGTGACGATCCCCTCCCCGACGCGGGCCACGATCGTTTCCTCGCCTGCCCCACCCACCAGCCGATCGATATTGGCGCGTACGGTGACCCGCGACGTGGCCTTGACCTGGATGCCGTCTTTCGCCACGGCCGTGACCATCGGCGTGGAGATTACCTTGGGATTGACGCTGACCTGCACGGCCTCCAGCACGTTGCGACCGGCGAGGTCGATCGCCGCAGCCCGTTCCGTGGTGAGATTGATCCCGGCTTTGTCAGCCGCGATAAGGGCCGTTACCACGTTCTCCACGTGTCCTCCCGCCAGATAATGCGCTTCCAGGAAGGAGGTCGGGATCGCCAGTCCCGCCTTCGTGGCGCTGATCTGCGACCCGAGGATGATTCGCGGTGGAACGCGCCGCAGGCGCATCCCCACCAATTCACCGATTCCGATTCGGACGCGGGCCGCAAGGGCCGAGATCCAGAGCCCGACCGGGATGAAATAGAAGAAAAGGAACAGTACAACGATTACCGCGACAACAATAACGAGAAGTAAAACTGCATCGACCATATTTCAGCTCCCTTTGTATCTTCTACCGATTGAATCGATCTGACTCAAGTCAGGACACTAATTGGCGTCCTCGGCTTTACGAACCACGATCCGGTTGCCTTCAACCTCGACGACCCTGATCTGGCTATCCCTTTCGATAAACTCGCCATCCGCGGCCACGTTGACCCGGCGCCCGTCAATCAGCCCTGTACCCGATGGGCGCAGCGGCGTATACGCCACCCCTTCTTTTCCCAATAGCGCTTCATTCTCTCCGGTGGCTACGTAACCGGCCTCGGCCTTTTCGTCGGCGTGGAGTACGAGCCATCTCCACAACACGATAGCAATTGCGACGACAAGTACAACCAGAATTGCAATTCCTTCGACCATACCGCGGCTCCCGTACATACCGGATTGCCCGAGTAGAAAATTCCATATCCCGCCCGCTGCTAACTCGCCTCTTCGGTCTTTCGGACCACGATCCGGTTGCCTTCAACCTCGACCACCGTGATCCGGCTGTCCTTTTCTATAAATTCGCCTTCGGCAGCCACGTTGACCCGGCGCCCGTCGATGAGCCCCGTGCCCGCGGGCCGCAGCGGCGTAAAGGCGACGCCTTCCCTGCCAAGTAGCGCTTCGTGTTTTCCAGTGGCGATGTACCCCGCGTCGCTGCGTTCTTCTTCGTGAAGCACCAGCCACTTCCACGCGGACGTGCGCGGCAGCATTTTCAACATCATGCCGCCGATCAGAACCGTCGTCAAAAATGCCAGCAGCAGGGGCCGTGCGCCGTCCGCTACTGACTCCCAGGTCCACAGTTCCGGGCGTCCCATCAGGCTCAGAAACAGTCCGGCAAACATCAGAATGACGCCCGGAATGGCCAGCACTCCGAATCCGGCAATGAAGAACAGGTCGACAACCACCAGAATCACCCCGCCCAGAAACAGCAGCACTTCCGTCCAGTCAGCCAGCTTTACCAGCAGATGGCTGCCGAAAAACAGACCCAGGCAGATCAGGCCGATCGTACCGCCGACGCCCCAACCCGGACTCTGGATCTCAAAGATCAATCCCAAAAAACCGAGCGACATCAGCAGCGAAGCCACAATCGGGTGGGTGAGCCAGCGTACAACCTGCTCCGACCAATTTACCGACTGGCGGGTTATCCGTGCGCCATCCAGTTCATAGTGCTTCAGTACGGCCTGAAGTTTCTCAAATTCACCGGTGGCCGTGACCATGGTTTCCGCGATCTTCTTCGCAACCGCCTCGGTTGTGGTGAGCGTGAGCAGCTTGCCTTTCGGAGCGAGATCCTCTATATCCACGTCTTCGTCGACCATCGCTTCGGCCAGTTCCGGGGGGCGGCCGGTCTTTTCGGCGGTCGCCTTCATCTCGTTGCGGAAGTAGGAGATCACCTTTTCGCTGGCCTTCTTGCCCTGCATGTCAACGGCCGTGGCCGCGCCGATCGTGCCTCCCTCTACCATGACGATATGCCGCGTGGCCAGTGAAATCAAAGCCCCGGCCGAGATCGCTCTCGGGTTGATGAAAGCAATGGTCTTCATATCGCTGTACAAAATCGCGTCCCGGATGACCAGGGCCGCATCCAGTGCGCCGCCAGGGGTGTCAATTTCGAAGACCACCGCGGACACGTCCTCTGCCTCCGCGTCCTCCATAACCCGCGAGATAAAGGCGGCCAGCCCCCGCTCGATCGTCCCTCCGATCGGCACGACATAGACCGAACCTTCCGCCAGGCACACGGATGGCAGAAGCAGGAGGAACGCAAGAACCGCAAGCGTAACGCGCATCCGGGAGAACTCCCTCGGCGGTTGGGATTCAGGCCACATAATCTTAAATATCAGTGTACCGCATTACAGGACAATTGTCAATGGCTTCGAAACGGTCGGTGGATGTTGGCGTATTCCGGCTTGACATCAAGGCGGTATCCTTGTATTTTTTCGGTCCGGCAAAAAAGGTGGCGGCGTAGCTCAGTTGGCAGAGCAGTGGAATCATAATCCATGGGTCGGGGGTTCAAGTCCCTCCGCCGCTACCAGAAAACTGATGCCGGTCCTGCCGGCCTCGTTATGATGTGTAAGCCCCCGTGGTCAGATTCACGGGGGCTAATTTCATTTGGAGTGTCTTCCATGAGAACGCATTACCGACGTGCAGAAACCTCTACTGCTGACTTTTGTTTCGATGAATGACTTCCAGATCCTGGCGGAGATCGTCGAGGTCGTACTGGAAAGGCACTTTTGATACCCTGGCGTAGTCCATCATTTCCCATAAGGACACGCCCGCTTCCCGGGCAGCCCGCGCAAGGGTAACCTTTCTTTCGCCGTACAGACTGGCGTAATGCTCCAACTTCCATTGCTGTATTGCTTTCGACAGCAGCCTACGGACCGTGGTTGAACGATCGGATTGCTCGACGTTTTCGATCAACTCCAATGCGCGGACCAACTCCGACGGAAGCCTCGTTCCAACCATCTGTTCCATCTTCATCCTTCCACCTCCCTCGCGAGTCTCAATACTTCCGCTACGACAGCTGGTGATAGCCAGAGGATCTGACCCAGGTCACGAATCACAGTCTCCAATTCCGCCAAATTGAGATGTCGTCGCATACAAGCTTCCAAGAAAACACCTGCTGTACCAATATGTTCGACCGACATCGCCGCAGACACGCTTCGAGCTTCCTTGTCGTCCACGATCAACCGCATTCCTCTTCCGTCCGCAACCGCAATTGACTCGGCCTCGCCCCGACCCAGGCGCGACGGCCCGTACAGGCGCAACGCCAGTTCGCGCTCGTCATCCGTCGGCCGAACCTCCTTCAACCAACGGTCTTCTACAGCGGCCTCGAGTTGAGCCACACCCGGGTCCCGAATCGCCCTCCCAGCGTCGATTGTTTCCGCTCTCACCGCGGGCGGGATCAGCACGCCGCCGTACAAATCCTCCAGGATGTTCAGGCGCCGGAGCTTGACCAGGGCGATTAACGGGGAGGCATCGGCTACGATCATATGGTATTCCCTGGGACATCATCCATCTTCACAATTTGAAGTTAACAAAATTAACAATTGTTTGCAATGGCAATGTTGTGTACCCGCGAAGTTCCTCATTGATCGCATGCAGTCCAACCGGACATGCAAGAATCCGGTCTGTCCGAATTTTCAGCCTGTGTCAACTTCATGTCGGATAAAGGGATGGCAACAGGGATACCCCTCCGTCGCCCACATGGTCCGTTCGGCCGGGCAGATGATGATCCCGCTGTCCGTATGCAGACCTCCCTGACCGTGCTGGCAAATGCCGACGGGATCATCGTGCGTCCGGTACATTTGCGCCAATCCTTCGAAGCTTCGCGCCACGTCCCTCTCCATCCGGGACACCAGATCGATTCGCGCATGGCTGTTGTCCAGATACGGCAATGCCGGATCGTCCTTCCCGACCAGTTCTTTTCCAAGGCAATGGTTGGTCTCCCACACCGCCTCACCGGGTCCGGATGGACGCCTGATGGTCTGCCCCGCCACGTGTTTTTCCAGAATCGCCACCTCCCCGGTCGCGTCGCCCATCAGGACGCTCATCCCGTGCATCGGGATCTCGAATTCGGCGCATAAGGCAGCGGCATCCTCGACGGTACGGCACCGTTCCGCCAGCAAAGGCAGGAGAAACAGCACCGGAACGCCGCCCTCACGGCGTTCACATCCGGTGAGTCCGGTCATGCCGAACCCGAACCCGGCTTCATTTACCGCCGACGACGTCCAGATCGTTCCAACGAAGTGCATCTGGACGGATCGCAGTTTTCCCGATGGCGCCGCATGATGTATCGCGTTGGCGCCCAGTTCCCTTTTCCCGAGATCGTCGGATTTCCCAAGCCACGCCCGCCCCTCGTCGTCGGTAAACCCGAATACGCTGCACGCGGGCGTTGAGGACTCGTCCAGATCGAAGACGAGATTGAGCTCGAACACGTCGCCGAACGGAAGACCGGCGCCGATCGCGATCCCCTCGATCTCGCGGATCATGTCGGGAAACAACCCGCCGATGCGCTCCGTCCAAACGTCCACCTTCCGCTTGCGCGCATCAGGCGCCAGGCCCGGCCGCCAGCCGCCTTTCCCGTCGGTAAAATCCCCTCTGTACCGATCGATCAATCCGGCGATCCGGTCCGATGCGGCGCGTCCATGGGCGACACCGCGCGCCATCGCGTCGCCTTCCGTCTGTAAATAGTACATCAGCGCTCCGTCGTCCCTTCGGAAGTTCCCTCAGGCGCCACGGGAATCCGGCTGTTTCCCCATCGCCCGTGCCATCGCGCGTACGTGTTCCGGGCCGGCGCCGCAACAGGATCCCAGGTACCGGATGTCCGCCGCCATGGCGTCTCGTGCGAAACGGGCGAACTGGGCCTCCGTTGCCGCGGGCCGGTCCCACCACGAGTGCCACGCCGACGGCTGGCAGCAAATCGGAACGTCCACCGCCTGCTGCATCCGGGTTGCGAATTCGAGCATCGCCGAGGGCGGGCAGATGCAGTTCAATCCAACCATGTCGGCGCCGGCATCCGCCAGCCTTCTGGCGCATTCCGCTGGCGCAGACCCGTCGAACGTCTGCGCGTTTCCCCTTCCCTCCATGCTGACGGTGACCACCAGCGGGAGACCGGTACCTCTCGCAACGTCCAGCGCAAGGAGCGCTTCGTCCAGCCACGAGAACGTCTCCAGGATCAGGAAATCAACGCCCCCGTCGCAGATCCACGGGAGTTGCTCGTCCAGCCAGGCGCGCGTCCGGTCTCGCTTTGCGGTGTCGGAGGGATCGTAATCCATCAGGGAAATCGTCGGACTGTTCAGGTTGCCGGCAACCAGCGCATCGTCGCCCGCCACTTCTCTCGCGATGCGGCAGGCCGTCGCATTGATCTCTTCCGCCCGCTCCCCGAAACCCGCCGGTTTCAGCATGTTTGACGTTCCGAAAAACGTGAGTGTCTGCAGCACCTCGGCTCCCGCGTCCCTGAATTCTTGCGTCAGCTTTCGCACCTCCTCGGGATGGGTCGCCACCACCTGCGGCGTCATGGCGCCCGTTCTCACGAACCCCCGCATCCGCAGCGCCATCAGGTATCCGCCGTCACCCAGTACGAAGCCCTTTTCCAGCCGCTGCAACAATCCTTCGGACATCTGTCAATATGCCTTTCGCAAATCTGATTCTCCCCACGCCTCCTGCAACAGCTCGATCGCCCCTTCCCGGATCTGCGCCTCGGATTCCATCTCAAGCGGCGCGAACAACACCTCGCCGTCTCCCTCGATGCGTGCGCGCTCAGTTGGCAGATATCCGACCTCGGGACAAGGGTTGCACAGGAGCAGAACCCTGTCGAACGCGGCGGCCTCACGAATGGCGAACGACGTCTCCACGAAGGGCTCGCCGGGAAAGTGGACCAAAGCGCTGTCGCCGAGAACGACCGCATGAAAATCAAACCCGCAGGTCGGCCGATCCCGGTACGTTTCCGCCAGCCAGTATTCGTATCGCGCGAGTCCCTCTGCGGCGGGGGGATTCGCCTCCCATTCCTTCCGGGCGGCCTCGACTTCGGCCACGGGTTGCCGATCAATCTGAATCGTGTGCATGAAGCGTCCCAGCTCCACGTCCGCTTGCGGCGAGAGCCCGTCGTATATCTCCAACGCCGTTCGTGCCAGCGACCTGCCGATCCGGCCGCAAGGGTCTTCCGTTTCGCGTACGGGATGTACGTTGCCCAGCGCACCCGGGATGAAAAGCCCGTCGATCCCCCTTTCGGCAAGCTCCTGGACGACCACGCCCGGGTAGTCCGCGGAGACGTTGCCACGGAGGTCCCACAGAGCCAGCGCATGACATCCGAAATTCGTCAACGCGATCGGCCGCCTGCCGTCCCGGTCGAATCGCACGACGCCCACCTGGAGATCCACCGCGTCATAGACAAGATCGTCCGGCGGTCTGGGAAACTCCGTCAGCGAGACCATCCGCAGATTGCCATGCTCATCGTGCGCCCGGCGGTTGTATTGGAGCCCGTTCTCCGCCAGGCCCGTGCCCACCGCCACCCGCGCCGGCGAAACGTCGGCCCTGGCCATGCGCACGGCCTCCGCGGCGGCTCGCGCGTAGTGCGCCTCGTTGCCGAATTCCTTCAACGCCTCCGTGGGCTGATTCACGTAGAACTGGAACAGCGTCGGTCCGGTGCCCATATGGCTTGCGCCCGGGAGGAATCCAGGCGGGGTCCACGTCCGTCTCCGCCAGCTCCTCCGCCATCATGTCGAAACAATAATCATCGAACAGGAACAGGTCCGCCGCCAGAAACGTCACCTGCCGGTCGCCCTGCCGAACGTGGAGCGCCCGAAAGTAGATGGGATCGTAGATTTCAAACGACTCGTGCGCCGCGGGCGTAATGTCTGCCTTCCCGAAACCCGCCAGTATCTGTCCATCAGGGTTCGATCCGCTCATTAATAACGACCTCCTGACTGAAACCGCAGACTCCCCTGCGGTCTGTCCATGTCCGGGCCCCGGTTTCCGGCGGGCGGAACAATGCCGACATTGCATCATAATATCTGCATCATTCACTGTCAAGTCGCGATCAGGCGCGCTCGGCGTACCCCCCGTTGTAAAATGCCCCCTGCATGAGATTAATCGCTTGACAACCCGAACCGCCCCGGCCTATATATCACGCGCATGAGCAGGAACAACAGCGTAGACCGAGATTGAAGATAACCTGTACCGGGAATTACGATGATGGATTTCTTTTTCGCCGTCTTGCCGGCGGGCCTGCTGGCCACCGGCATATTCGTGCTGATGATAGCGGGTGCGGTTCGTACGGCCAATGCCTCCGACAGGCGCACGTACTATACCGATGCCCGCATGGACGTGGTCCGGCACAATCTGGAGCACTATGGCTGGGCCCGGGAGCACAGAACCGAGATACTAACAAAGGCGGAGCATTGGGCCCGCTACGGAGATGCAAAGCTGCGCACCATCGTTTCACCCCCTCAGGTACCGCGGGGATACCAGGTACACAACGACGGGTGCCCGGTACACGGGGTCAAGGTCCACGAACAGGGGCTATACAGGTGGATAATCGACTTTGACCGTCCGTATAAAGTGACATGTCCCGTGGGCGGTGAGACGTATCCATCGAACGACTTCGAGGCATTCCTGGCCACGGGAATGCAAGACAGGTCTCTGCTGACCGGTCCATACGCCGACGACGGTTGGGGGTGGCATCGTCCGGGAGACCCGGTACCGGCAAACTACTGGTTCGTGGCCTATTACGCGCATTGGAGCATGATGCGGTTCCTGATGGAAGCGATCGAAGTCCTGGGACAGGCGGCCGTGCTGGCTGACGAAGAAGAGAACGCGAAACGGTTTGCCCACAAGTGTGCGCTTCTGCTGTGGCAGCTGGCCGAGTATTACCCCGAATACAAATACGAACGACAGTCCAGGGAATCGAAGGAACACAATCCCGAATATACGGGCAAGTTGTTCAACAGGATCTGGGAGACGCGTCCCCCGCATACCTGCGCGATCGCTTACGACGCGGTACGACCCTATCTGAATACCGACACTGAGCTCCAGTGTCTCGCGGACAGGAACGGCCCGGAGATCCACGCCACGATCCGGGATCGTCTGCTGTGCGAGGCAGCCAGGTGCATTCTGAACGCGGCGGGTGGACGCATCAGGGGCAACTACGGAATGCACCAGAAGGCGTTGCTGACGCTGGCGCAGGTGCTGGCGGCATCCGAAGGCCGTCCTCGCAGCGAGGAGATGGTTCAATACGTTCTGGCGAATCCGGATCCCGTGATGGCCACGGATATGGGATTGCGGGATGCGCTCGAAAACCTGGTCTACCGCGACGGAATGCCTTATGAGTCGCTCGAATACAACAAGATCTGGGTACACGACCTCACGGAACTGGCGGCGTTGATGGCGGACTCCGGTGGGAATCTGTTCAAACACCCACGGTACGGGAAACTGGTCTCCTGGGCGTTCGACGTCTGCATTGCCGGAAAATTCACCCCTTCCACCGGAGATTCGGGCGACATGTTCGCGCAACGGAGCGCCTGGCAGCCAGCCGTATGTCAACTCGCGCTGCCGTATGTAGACGACGCCCGCCTCGCCTGGGTCCTGAAAACGCAGCCGGGCGCCCGCCAGGACCTCTTCAGCACACCGGTTGAGGCGCAGGTTCCGGCTGGGCCGGACGGCGAAAAACCGGAGATCGGTCTGCGGTCCTGCCATTTTCCGGCGTATGGTATGGCCAATCTGCAGTGCGGCGATGAAACGAACCGCTCGGCCGTCTCGTTCTTTTACGGCGACCACCAGGCCCACCGGCATTTCGACCAGTTGAACATCCTGCTTTTCTCACACGACAACGCGCTGCTGACCGACATCGGATACCCCGAGCAGACGGACGCCTTCAATCACCGGCTCGCGGGTTTTTTCACCAATACGGTGGCGCACAACACGGTTGTGGTCGATGAAGTGAGGCAGGGTCGCGGGCCGGGACGGCTTCACGGACTGGTTATGGAGGGTTTCGCACAGGCCGTTGATGCTTCCTGCGAGGGGGCCTACGCCGGAAGGGTCGATGTCTACAGACGGGCAAATGTGCTGGTTGAAGCCGCACGCGGACAGCACTACCTGTTCGACGCGTTCTACGTGGACGGGGGACGGCAGCACGACTACATGCTTCATGGCAATCAGGCGGCGTTCGACTGCCGGCCGGGGCTGGGCCCGGTTCAGGAAACCGGGACGCTGGCGGGAGAGGACGTACCCTACGAGCAGTTCTACGACGACCCCGGTCTGAAGGACAAGCGATTGTCAAGCGTGCCATACACGGGTTACCGGGGCAGCGGTTACCAGTTCTTGTACAATGTTCAGAAAGGAAACTTGACCGGAGAGGCAACCGCTGAATGGCGCCTTACGGTGCCCATTGCTGGCCAGCCGGAACGCCCGTGGCGGGGCATCGGACTTCGGGCCCATCTGATTGGAAGAGACGAGGAGCTGTTCGCGTGCGATGGACCGGTACAGAAGTACAAGTACCTGCCCGAGAGCGTGAAGTTCCTTGTGCGCAGGCGTACCGGCACCAATCTTTCCAGCGTGTTCGCCACGGTATTCGAACCCTATTGGGAGACAACGTGGATCCGTCGCGCGAGACGGATAGAACTGACGCCGGACGGTTTTCAGGCGGCCGCCGTCAGGGTGGACCTGGAAGACGGGAGCACGCACTATCTGTTCCACGCCCTGGACGCGGACAGGATGTATACGTTGCAGAACGACATCAGAATAGCTGGGCAGCTGGCGATTCTGGCGTTGGACGAAACGGGTCGGCCCGTCCGGGCGATGCTGTTCAACGGCAGGACGCTGGAGACGGACGGTTTGCGGCTGGGGGGAGAGGGAATGCGCCGCAGCCGGATCGCGTCCGTGGATTACGGGCGCGGGACCATCGAACTCGCCGACGCCGTGATCGAGGACACCCTCCGGGCCGGACAGGCCATTCCGGTGGTCTCGGATGGATTCTCCGACAGCGTTACGTTGTCGAAAGTGATTGACCGACGGCGATTCTCTATCGGGGATGAAGACGTAAACGTGGCCGGCGGGCCGGTGCTGGATGTGCGTGCCGACCGCCTTCTCACGAGCGCGTCCAATCCGCACGCGCACGCAGGTATGACCCTGCTGAACAGCCTGAGAGAACCGCAGGGACGGCTGGCCGCGAAGGTGGACGGCGGGTGGCGGATCGACCGCGAAGGTAGACGACCGATGACGATGGAAGACTTCCCGGTGGCCGACGGCGACGCCGGGCCCAGGTATTCGGTCGCCATGGTCGGCGCCGGGGATTGGCTGGAGGTTCCGGACCTTGTACGATTCCAGGGCATCGAAGGCGCGTGAACGGGTTATCCAATGTCGAATAAACAAAAGACCATCGCCGCGCTCAAAGCGGTTCGCGGAAACGGCGTGGCATGGCTATTGCGCCATCTGAATGCGGACGGGTGCCTGGGAGACCCCACGGAGGGCTTTCACTTCTACAGGGCGCCGTGGACGTTCGCCATTGTCGGCGAAACCGGGGCGGCGGCGGCAGTCTGCAGCTGGATCCGGCGGGAGATGTTGACCGAACAGGGCAGGATCGAGGGGCCCTACCGGGTGTTTGACGATGCGTACGCCTATCGGAATGCCACGCTGATCGTCGGCGCGCATCTCGCGCGGCAGTACGATCTGAGCTGCGGGCTGATGCCGGACCTGCTGTCATGGCAGGATCGGACATCCGGAGGGTTTCACAACGACCGGCTGCCCGGCGGCGGCATGAGCGACCGCCTGGATATTCCGTACGCGTGCGGACCCGGACTGGCGTGCCTGGCGACAGGCCGCCTGGATGTCGCGCAATCGGTTTACCGGTTCCTGCGGAGGATTTACTCGGCACAGACGGATCTGCCCAGAACTTTTTGCTACGCATGGTCCTGCAGAAAGGGCGGTGTGATTACCGACTTTTCGGATGACGATGGCTTCTGGCACGTGGTGGAGAACCGTGTGGATCGCCCGCAGCGCTGGACCGTTGGTGGCATTGCGGCCGGATTCCTGTGCCGTCTCTACCTGGCGGAACCCTGCACCGAATACCTCGCGCTTGCGCGGCGCTATCAGGCCTTCTCGATGGCGGCGACGGATGCGCAGTTCAAGTATGCCCAGGCCTGCAAGAGCAGCTGGGGAAGTTCGCTCCTGTATCAACTGACGGGCGAACGTGCGTACCTGGAATGGTCCTGCCGCATGGGCGACTGGTACGTTCAGACGCAAGAGCCTGAAGGTTGCTGGCGCTGGACCGGATACGAGACACAGGGATCGCGCATCGAACTGACGTTGGAATTCGTCATGCACGTGGACACGCTGATAGGCGGCCTGGCGTCCCGGACGTGACTTCCAGGGAGGATTCATCTTGCGGGTTCTCGCGACGGGGGCGACCGGGCGAATCGGGCGGCATCTGGTGCGCACGCTGACCGATGCCGGGCATGCCGTCAGGGCGCTGGTGGTGCCTCACGATAACCGGGCGGCGGATCTGCCATCGGGCGTGGACGTCGTCTTCGGACGGCTCGAGGAACCCGCCTCGCTCGGCGCCGCGGTGGACGGTGTGGACGCGGTCTTCCACCTTGCCGGCGCACTGACGTCTCGAGGCTGCCGCGAGGAAGAATTCGTCCGGGTCAACGTCCAGGGCACGTTTCATCTGCTGAAAGCAGTCCGCGACCGGGTCCCCGAACTGGCCCATTTTATTTACGCCAGCAGCGATGCCGTCTATTTGGAGAAACCGGATGAAAACGCCCGGTACCTTCCCGTGGACGAAGATTATCCCCTGTTGGCGGGCTCGGTCTACGGCGCCAGCAAGAGCAAGATTGGCGCTGAGGAACTCTGTCAGAGTTTCAGCCGCGGTTTTGGCATACCTGTAACGGTCCTTCGCTTTGGCGCAACGGCGGATGCCCGGGAACTCGTCAATCCGAACAGCGTGTTCGCGCGCTGGTTGTTTCTCCGCGCGGCAATCGACCACGCCAGGACGATAACTGCGGCCAATGGCGTGCAGCTGGAGACGCAATCGACACTTGAAACGCTGTGCAACGGCGGCGAGCAGCTTGTCGTCTACGCGGATCGCGACGGTAACCCCGAGGTCAGGCAGTGGGCGGACGCCCGTGATATCGCGGCGGGATGTATGCGCGTACTGGGAACAGCGGCGGCGGTGGGAGAGGTATTCAATATGGGAGGACGCGAACCGCATTGCGCGGAGGCGTTCGTTGACTTTCTGGCTGCTCGGCTGGAATTGCCCCATATAAAGGCCTGCATTCCCACCGCGCGACGGCCCTGGTATATTGCCAGCGGCAAGGCGGAACGACTGCTGGGCTATGAAGCCCGGTACACGGTGTACGATATGGTCGACGACGCTATTCAGACGCGGGAGACGCCCGTATGAACCTTGCGTGCTGCGTTTGGGCTATCGAGGGCTCCGAAAGCCGGGTCGCGGCGCGTGCGGCCGCGTTGGGGTTCGATTGGATCGACGTAAGGCCGTTCGCGTTTTCTTCGGACGGAGCACGGCGTAAAATCCGGGAGCACGAGCTCATGGTTTCCTGTATCGCGGCATCGTTCGGTGTGCCGGAAGACGCCTGTCTGAGCAGTCCCAACCGCGACGCCCGGTTGGGAGCCGCTTCCTATCTCGATCGGACGCTGGCCTTTGGCGCAGCGCTGGGCGCTTCAGCCGCTTACGTCGTTCCGGATGAAGACCCGTCGTCTCTGGACAGATACGCGGCGGAATTGGAGAAGCTGGCCGAACGGGGAGACACAATGGGCGTGCGGGTGTGCGTGGAACACTTCCCGGGTTCCGCGCTCCCTACCGCCGCGGGGACGATCGCGTTTCTGCGGGATGTGGGACATCCCAACCTGTTCCTGCTGCTGGATATCGGCCATGCGCAGATGTCTGACGAAGATCCGGCAGCCGTGGTTTCAGAAGCGGGACCGCTGCTGGGGTATGTCCATCTGGACGACAATGACGGTTCGCGCGATTTGCACCTGGCTCTGACGGACGGCATTCTGACCGAAGCAGCGCTGGCTGATACCGTTTCCGCCCTTGCCGATATCGGTTACCGCGGGAATCTGAGTCTCGAGTTACATCCGGAATTACCCGATCCGCTCGATGCCCTCGGGCGAAGCCGGGAGATCGTTCTGAACGCGATGGGGTGAAGGGCGGACATTATCCGAAATCCGCGGCGGGACGACAACAGTTAAACACGAGGGAAGAGGCCAGAATGCGAATAGACAGCGACAGAGTTTACCTGTTTCGAGCCGGGATTGAGGGTAACGAGGCGCCGTTCGAGGCATACAGGGATCTTGCCCACGCGGCGTTGCGGCGCATTGACTTCGCGCTGCCCGATGAAGGAACGGTGCTGCTCAAGCCGAATGCAACGGTCCTGTTTCCCGCGGAGAAACGCATTGTAACCCACCCGGGCTTCCTTGCGGGCATGGCCGACGCGCTCGTGGAGAAAGGCGTCGACGCCGGCAGGCTGGTGGTTGCGGACGGACAATCCGGCGAACAGCCGGAAAACGGAAACACCTGGAAGGGCGCCGGGTACACGAGGATGGCGGACAGCCGAAAGTTGACGTTAACCGAGTTGAACGACCGCCCCAGCCGGAATGTTCCGGTGCCCGGGGGGGTTGTATTCAAAGCCTATCCGATTTATCGGGACGTGACCGATTGCGCGTTCTTTTTCAATGTGCCGCTGGCGAAGTGCCACAACCTGGGATGTACGACCCTGGCCATCAAGAACCTGATGGGAATCCTGGCGCGGCCGGAGCGCCATCTATGTCATATCCAGGACGTTGACCGGCCGCACGAGAACGGGATCTGGCGCCTGACCGACAGCGGGTTGAGTCTGTTTGAAGACCGGTTCTACCATAAGTTGTGCGACCTGGTGGTCGCCCTTCGTTCCCTGAATATTCCGCAGCTTTGCATGGTCGACGGGCTTATCGGACGGGACGGTACCGCGTTCAACGAGGGCGAAAATTATCCGCTGGGGTGGACCCTGATCGGCGAGAACGAGGTGCACGTCGATGCCGTTGCGACGTACCTGATGGGCCTGGACCCCGAGACGACACCCTATCTCAGGTTTGCGGCCCAGCGCGGACTGGGCCGCAGCCGGGTGGAAGAGATCGAGGTGATTGACCTTGACAGCGGCGAATCGATGGATGTGCTGGCGCTAGAGGACGTCCGTTCAAGAAAGACGTTGATGCCGATCGCCCGTTATGAGGACGGCTATTATGATCGGTATCGGGCCGACGGTTCCGTGGTTCCATGGCGGATTGACGATGTGAACAGGCAGCGGTCGGCGGATGGATTGGAGCCCGTTGCAATATAGGTAGGGAAAAACCGAGATTCCCCTTAGTGTTGACGTAACTCGAAGGAAAGATGAACCCCACCTCACAAGAACCAGAATACCGGATGCCGCCGGAAGAAATCGCTGCGCTGCTGGACGCGCCGAGCACGCCGGACCTCAGCGTGGACCCCAAAGGCCGGTGGATCCTGATGCTCGCGAAACCGGGCCTGCCGCCCATATCCGAACTGGCTCGGCCGGAGCTGCGTCTTGCTGGCCTTCGCATCGACCCAGGCGCCAACGGTCTGAGCCGGTCGGGATACTATACGGGACTGACGCTATTGCGGATTTCGGACGGATCGCTGCACCCGGTGACGGGTCTGCCGCGCGACGGCCGTATCGGATCGCCGCAGTGGGCGCCGGACGGGAGCCGTATTGCTTTTACCGTCCGTGACGGATCGGGGATCGCGCTCTGGTGCGCCGGCGTGGACTCGCTTGCGGCGCGGAAGGTCTCCGAAATCCGCTTGAACGGCATCTTCGGCGCACCGTTCGCCTGGATACCGTCCAGACCGGAGTCGGTCCCGTCGCTGATCGTCAGGGCTGTACCAGCGGAACGGGCTGAAGTCCCCGAGGCGCCTCAGGTTCCACGGGGCCCCGAGATCCGGGAAAATACCGGCCGGCTGGCGCCTTCGCGAACCTGGCAGGACCTGTTGAAAGGGGCGCACGACGAAGCGCTTTTCCAATACTATGCGACGTCCCGCCTGGTTGTGATCACACTGGACGGGAGCGAACGTGAGGTGGGCAACCCCGGAATCATCCGGCGGGCCGAGCCTGCGCCGGGAGGCGCCTATTTGCTCCTGGAGACCCTCCACAGGCCATTTTCGTACCTTGTGCCGCATGATCGGTTTCCCGTTCGGGTTGAACTATGGAATATGGACGGCCGGTTGATTCGCGAACTGGTCGATGCGCCCCTGGCGGAGGATGTCCCCATCGCGTTCGATGCCGTACGCGATGGCCCGCGCTCGTTCCGGTGGCGTAATGATGCGGAGGCCACGGTGTGCTGGGTGGAGGCGCAGGATGGCGGCGATCCGGCCGTTGAGACGGACGTGCGGGATCACGTGTACGCGCTCTCCGAACCCTTCGATCGCACACCCGCGTTGTTGCAGTCTCTCGAGATGCGGTACGCCGGATTGACGTGGGGCGACGGCGCGATGGCGTTGCTGACCGAGCGCTGGTGGAAGACCCGCCGGACCAGGACCTGGCGGTTTGCCCCGGACGGAGCATCCAACGACCGTAAATTGCTCTTCGACCGGTCGTGGGAAGACCGGTACGGCGATCCGGGTGTGCCGCTGCTGGCTCCAAATCTCTCAGGACGGAGGGTATTGCTGACGGGTGACGGCGGCCGACATCTCTTCCTCGCTGGCGGTGGGGCGTCTCCGGAGGGTGATTTCCCGTTCCTGGACAGGCTCGACCTGAAAACGAAATCGGCGGAACGGATATGGCAGTGCGAACCGCCGTATTATGAGCGACCCGTCAGGTTGATCGATAAGGACGACGGCCTGCTGTTGACGTTGCGTGAAACGGCCCAAAGCCCGCCAAACGTGTTCTTGCGGGCGCTTGAGACCGGAGACACCCGTCAGTTGACCGCATTTCCCCACCCCGCGCCGCAGCTGTCGAAAGTGCGGAAGGAAATCATCCGTTACCGGCGGGCGGACGGGACCGGCCTGAACGGCACCCTGTATCTGCCGCCAGGGTATTCCGATGACCAGGGTCCGCTGCCCTTGCTGATGTGGGCGTATCCGCGTGAGTTCAGAAGCGCCGATGCCGCCGCACAGGTGACGGGCTCCCGATTTCGATTCACTCGCGTGACCTGGACGTCGCCGCTGCCCTGGTTGACGCAGGGATACGCGGTGCTGGACGGGCCTACCATGCCGATCGTGGGAGAAGACGGCGTGGAAGCCAACGACTCGTACGTGACCCAACTGGTATCCAGCGCCGAAGCGGCGGTGGAGGAAGTCGTACGCCGGGGTGTTGCGGACCGTGACCGCATTGCGATCGGCGGACACTCCTACGGCGGGTTCATGGCGGCGAATCTCCTGGCGCACAGCGATCTGTTCAAGGCGGGAATCGCCCGGAGCGGCGCATACAACCGAACGCTGACGCCGTTTGGTTTTCAGTCTGAAGAGCGTACGCTCTGGCAGGCGCCGGAGGTCTATCATTCCATGTCGGCTTTTATGCATGCCGACCGGATCGATGCGCCGCTGCTGTTGATTCATGGCCAGGCAGACAACAATTCCGGGACGTTTCCCATGCAGAGCGAGCGGCTGTACAATGCGCTGAAGGGTCACGGCGCGACAACGAGACTCGTGATGCTGCCCCATGAGAGCCATGGTTATAGCGCACGGGAGTCGGTCATGCATGTGTTCTGGGAGATGGCGGAATGGCTGGCGCGTCACCTGTGAGCGATCGCGAAAGCGGCTCGATAGAGGGTTGAAGGTAATGACAGACAACGCGTGTGCGACGAAGCGATCTTCGGATCCGGACCCGTCGCCGGTTATCGGCGAACTCCGGTCATTGCTGGGCGATCGGATAAAGACGGACGCGGATATCCGTGAAAGCCACGCGGGGGACGCATCGTATCATAAGCCCATGCTGCCGGACGCTGTGGTCTTTCCCGAATGCAACGAAGAAGTGTCGAAGATCGTGAAACTTTGCGCATGGTATCGGACACCTGTGGTGCCGTATGGGACAGGAACGGCCGTGGAAGGCGGCATCGTCGCCGTACGGGGCGGCGTCTGTATCGATTTGAGCCGTATGAAACGTGTATTAAGGATTGGCGAGGCCGACCTGGATGCAACGGTGGAGGCCGGTGTAACGAGGAAGCAGCTGAACCGGCATCTGGCGGACGCGGGCACGGGACTGTACTTTCCCGTGGATCCCGGAGCGGACGCTTCTCTGGGTGGCATGACTGCGACCCGTGCTTCGGGCAGTGCGGCGGTGGGATACGGAACGATGAGGGAGAATGTCCTTGGATTGACGGCCATACTTGCTGACGGCAGCATCATTCAGGCTGGAGGAAGGGCGAGAAAGTCGTCCTCCGGTTACGACCTGGCGCATCTGTTCGTCGGATCCGAGGGCACACTGGGCGTCATAACCGAGGTGACGCTGAGACTGGCGCGGGTCCCTGAAGCGGTATCCGCGGCGGTCTGCGCGTTTCCGGATATTTCGTCGGCGGTAGATGCGGTTCTTGAAATGACGTCGGCGGGGATAGAAATGGCGCGAATCGAGCTTCTCGACGACGTTCAGATGGGCGCGATCAACGCCTATTCCGGCTTTGACTACCGGGTGGCGCCAACCCTGTTTTTCGAGTTCCACGGTTCCGAATCGTCCGTTGCCGAGGGTATCGCGGCGTCCAGACCGGTTGCGGACAGGCACGGCGGTGAAGACTTTCGCAGGGCGACCGGACAACGGGAACGCGACCGGCTCTGGCAGGCGCGGTACGACGCCTACTACGCGTCACAGACGATGCGTCCGGGCTCCGTGGGGTACGTGACGGACGTGTGCGTTCCGGTTTCAAGACTGGCGGATTGTATTCTCAGAACCAAAGAAGAACTGAAGGCGTCGACACTGATTGCGCCCCTGTTCGGTCACGTCGGCGACGGGAACTTTCACGTCGTTTTCCTGATCGATCCGGATCGCCCCGAAGAGCTTGCCGAAGCGCGGGAATTCGGCGAACGGATCGTCGAATTCGCCCTGGAAATGGGAGGAACGTGCACGGGTGAACACGGGATCGGCATGGGCAAGCTGGCGGCCCTGGAGCAGGAGCATGGCGAAGGCGTAAAGGTTATGCGGGCGATCAAGAAAGCACTCGACCCACACAACATAATGAATCCGGGCAAGGTCGTGGAGATCTGAGCTTGAAAATGGCTGGCGAAGAATCAGGCAATATGAATAATTATTCTTGACATTCGGAATTTTTTGCGTATTTTATGAATAATACTCCGGAAAATTGGAATAAAATTCCATGAGTGGCAAACAAGAACGTCAACGGCGCATTCTCAACGTCATCGCGTCCCGTTCAATCGGGACTCAGAAGGCATTGTCTGATGCGCTCCGGGCCTCTGGAATATCCTCCACACAGTCCACGCTCTCGAAGGACCTGAAACAGCTGGGCATCGTGAAGGCGCCGGACGGTGCGGGAAGTCTCCGCTATCAGGCGACGGACGACGAAACCGGACACTACGGCGGTGGATCGGATCTGCTCGCGAGGGAGTTGCGGGATTTCGTCGTCGAAACGGGTGGGGCGGGGCATACGCTCGTATTGAAGACGATTACCGGACATGCGCAGGGTGTATGCGAAGCGATCGACCGTGCGGGATGGACGGAGGTTGTGGGAACGATCGCCGGAGAGAATACGATATTCATCCTGTGTCAATCAGTGGAAAAACGAGAACGGCTGAAAGAGCGAATTCTTGAGATCTCCCAATGATCGGACCGGAAGGGTCAATCACATGGCCGGCGATGCGGCAATCCGGATGACGCGGACGTCGGAAAAACCGGGAGCGAAGCACGAAGCGCGGCCTCGACCGCATACGTCGGAATCCCCGAACCGTACGGGCATTCCCGGAACCGTGGGAGGACGCCCGTGGTTTTGAGCGTCGGCATTTTCGGCGATACCGGGATGGTTGGCCAGGAAATAGAACGGGTACTGGCGAATCACGATCGGGCCGAGATCGTATTCCGGCAGAATTCCAGACGTCGAAAAGGCGCCCTGGACGAGTGTGAAGTGGTATTCCTGGCCACCAAAGACCCTGAATCAATGCAATTCGCGCCGCAGGCGCTGGACGCGGGTCCGAGAGTTATCGATATGAGCGGTGCCTTCCGGTTGCCGAGGCTGCTGTTCGAAGCTGGATACGGGCTGGACCACGTTGCGCCGGAGTTTCTCGAGGATGCGGTTTACGGCATGCCCGCGCTGTTTGCCGACCGGATTGCCGGCGCGCGCCTGGTCGGCAATCCGGGATGTTATCCGACCGGCGTCATTCTGGCTTTGAATCCGTTGAAGGAAATGGTGCAGGGCGAAGCGACGGTCGTGGCGACGTCGGGGAATTCGGGCGCCCGCAGAGGGGTGGAACACGAGCCCGACGAGGTCACCTACAGTTTTGGCCGGCGGCATAAACACGTACCGGAGATGGAGTTCTACTCCGGTTTTCGGGTGAACTTCACGCCCATCGTCCTGCGCTCCGTATTCGCTGGCATCAATGCCAACATACGGATCGAACTGGCCGACAGCTTAAAGGCGCTACCCGCGAAGGAAGCAGGCAGGCAGTTGGTCGAGGCGATCTCGTCCGCGTATACAAACGAGGACCTCGTCATTCCAGTGGAAGATTCGGAGGACAAACAGTGGGGTACGCGCGACGTCGTGGGGACGCACAAGCTGGCGATCAAGGTGGGCGTTGACGACGGATATGCCTATATCTGCGCCATGGAAGACAACCTGGGCAAGGGCGCGGCCAGCCAGGCGGTTGAGAATATGAACCTGATGTTCGGGCTGCCCAGACTCTACGGAATTGACGGCGTTTACAGTACGGGCTGAACCTTCGGCGGGTACGGACGGCCCACCGCCGGCTTGCAACTCGGGATTGTGCGATGGATCAATTCATCCAGAAAGCCGCCACGCTGGTGGAGGCGTTTCCCTACATCCGCTCGTTTCGGGACAAGATCGTCGTCGTGAAATACGGCGGCAGTACGCAGCCCGAAGACGGCGGATCGGACACGATCCTCGCGGATCTGGTCTTCATGGAAACGGTAGGAATGCGGCCTGTTGTCGTGCATGGCGGCGGCAGGGAAATCAGCAGACGCCTGCAGGAAGCCGGACTGGAGTCTAATTGGGTCCACGGTTTGCGCATGACCGACGCGGACTCGATGCAGGTGGTGGAGGAAACACTGTTCGGTGTGGTTAACAGGCGGATTGTGGAGGGAATCCGGTCGCTGGACGGTTGCGTGCACGGGATGTCCGCCAAGGAAGCCGGCGTGATGCACGTACACAAACACTTTGCGCTGTCAGCGTCCGATGGAAAGCGGGTGGATATCGGGTTTGTGGGCGACGTACACCGTGTGGATCCGGAGCCGATTCGAAGGGTTTGCGAAAAGGGGACGATTCCGGTGATCGCGCCGATCGGCCTGGGACCGGACGGCAGGAGCTACAACGTGAACGCGGATACTGCCGCGGGGGAAATCGCACGGACGCTTGAGGCGGAGAAGCTCGTTTTTCTGACGGACGTAAATGGCATTTTGAGTGACAGCGCCGATCCGGAATCCAGGATCTCGACACTTCACGTCAATGATGTCGACAGGCTGATCCGGGACGGTACGGCAAAGGGAGGGATGATTCCAAAGCTCCAGGCTTGCGTGCGTTCGGTGAGAGGGGGCGTAAACAAGACGCACATTATAGATGGACGCGTCCCGCACGCCTTGCTGCTCGAAGTCTTCACCCGTGAGGGGATCGGCACTGAGATTGTCCAATGAAGCATTGCACGGTTCAGGTTGCAGTTATGGAACCCAAAACCCGGGGAGTGGATGATGGACACGAAAGAAATAATCGACCTTGAGCAGAACTACATTCTACAGACCTACGCGCGGCCCGACTTCGTACTGGAACGAGGGGACGGTGTGCAACTGTTCGACACCGACGGGAATCGGTATCTGGATTTTGTGAGCGGGCTGTCCGTGAATGCGCTGGGATATAACAACCCGACCATTGGCGACGCGATTTCGGCCCAGGCGCGGAAGCTGATCCACGTCTCGAACCTGTACCATACAATTCCCGCGCCCCGGTTGGCGAAAATGCTGTGCGACAGTTCATTCGCGGATCGTGTATTCTTCTGCAACAGCGGAACCGAGTCCTGGGAGGCCGCGTTGAAGTTTGCGCGAAAATGGGGATACGCGAATTTCGAGGAACGCGCAAAGTACAAGTTCATTGCGATGAACAACTCGTTTCACGGACGCACCATGGGGTCGGTCGCCACCACAGGTCAGCCGAAGTATCACAAGGGCTTCGGACCCCTGCTGCCCGGAATCTCGTTCGCGGAGTTCAACAATCTCGAGTCGGTGGAACGACTGGTGGATGCGGAGACGGTCGCGGTGATTCTGGAGCCGCTCCAGGCCGAGGGCGGCATTCATTCGGGGGAACCGACGTTTATCGAAGGGCTGCGACAGTTGTGCGACGAGATGAAGATGCTGCTCGTGTTCGACGAGATTCAGTCCGGGCTCTGCCGGACCGGGGCTCTGTTCTGTTACGAGCACTACGGCGTAACACCGGACATCATGACGCTGGCCAAGCCCCTGGCCGGAGGCCTGCCGATTGGCGCGACACTGATGAGCCAGGACGTTGCCGATGCCGTGGAGCCCAGCGACCATGCAGCAACGTTCGGGGCGCATCCGGTCAGTTGCGCCGTGGGCATCGAGGTCTTCAGGCAGCTCTCGGACCCTGGATTCATCGCGTCCGTAAGGGCGAAAGGCGACCACCTGAACGGCCGGCTGAACGCGCTCAAGGAAACCTACCCCGAAAAGATCACGGAGATCCGCGGGAGGGGGTTGATCGCGGGTGCGGTATTGGCCGACGTCCCTGCCGCCGAAGTGATGGGCGGGTTCCGTGAGCGGGGAATCCTGGTATGTGTCGCCGGACCCGACGTGGTGCGTTTTCTGCCGCCGCTGGTGGTTGATCAGACGAATATCGACCACGTTATGGACGTATTCGACGAAATTCTGCAGGGTTAGTGTGCAGGCGGACGATGGGAAAGGAGCGTCTGTAATGAAATTGGCGGACATTCAGGGCAAGCGGATTGCGCTGGCGGCTTCCGGGGGGCTTGACAGCTGTACGGTTTCGCGCTGGCTTGCCGACCAGGGGGTGGACGTGGTGAGCATGACCGCGGATATCGGGCAGCCGGACGAGGAAGATATCGAGGATATCGGCCGGCGGATGCTGGCGTGCGGGGCCGTGGATTCGGTCATCCTGGACTTGAAGTCGGACCTGGCAGAGGAGGCAATCACCATCCTCCTTGCCAATGCCGTGTACGAGGGCGGGTACTGGAACACGACCGGTCTTGCCCGACACGTGACCGCGCGGGGGATCCTCGAGGAGATGCAGGCGCGCGATATCGACGTACTCGCGCACGGAGCCACCGGCCGAGGGAACGACCAGGTGCGATTCCAGCTCGTCGCCAATATGCTGTCGCCTGCCATCAAGGTGTATGCGCCGTGGCGTGACGACGCATTCCTGGAGCATTTCGGCGGACGCAGGGAGATGATCGCCTATTGCCAGGCCCGGAACCTGCCCATCACGGCGACGCAGGACAAGCCGTATTCGACGGATGCGAATCTGCTGGGTCTGACGCACGAGGCGGGAAAGCTGGAATACCTCGACGTGGCCGCGGACTTCATCGAGCCGGGCATGGGCGTTTTCCCGAAGGACGCGCCGGATCGCCCGGAGTCATTCTCGGTAACGCTCGAAGCAGGGCGTCCCGTACTTGTGAACGGAGAGCACGTGGACGCCGTATCGGCGATCGCAACGGCCAACGACGTTGCCGGGCGTCACGGAGTCGGCATCGGTATCCACACGGTCGAGAATCGCTTCGTGGGCATCAAATCTCGAGGCGTGTACGAAAGCCCGGGGCTCGCATTGCTTGGCGCATGCTACCAGTTCCTGTTGCAGCAGGTACTCGACAGGCGGGCACGCCGATTCTACGATTCGCTCTCCTCGGTGCTTGCCGAGCAGATCTACCAGGGGTATTATTTCGACCTGTCATCGCAGATGGTTCGAGGCGCCCTCTCGCCCGTTCGGAAGCTGGCGGAGGGCTCGCTGACCGTTTCGGTATACAAAGGATCGGTAACGTATCAGTCGTCCGCGGCCGTGGCGCATTCCCTGTATTCCTCCGAACTGTCCTCGATGGAGGCGATCGGCGACTACGACCACAGGGATTCGGAGGGATTTCTGAATGTGCTGAGTGTCGGCGCAAAGGCGTTGAATGCTTCGCAACAGGTGGATGGTGGGCTGACAAGAGAATGAGAGACAAGGATCAGGAGTCCGCTTCATGGGACATGCGGGCGGTTTGGGATCATTCAATGGGTGAATCTGCGAAAAAGCCATGGTCGGGTCGTTTCCACGAGGCGTCGGAAAGCGCAATGGAGCAATTCAACGCGTCCATCGGGTTCGACCGGCGGCTATACAGGGCGGATATCGCCGGCAGCAGGGCTCAGGCGAAAGCCCTGGCGAATATCGGCGTCCTGGAGGCACAGGAACTGGACCGCGTCCTGAAGGGCCTGGATCAGGTGGAATCGGAAATCGCAGAAGGCCGCCTTGCGCTGGCCGCGCACCTGGAAGACATACACATGGCGATCGAGGCGCGGCTGATCGATATCGTGGGTGAGGTGGGCGGCAAGCTCCATACCGGGCGCAGCAGGAACGATCAGGTGGCGCTGGATGAACGGCTGTATCTGCGGGAGGCGGCTCGGGACACCGTCGCCGGCATCGACCGCCTGCAGACCGTCCTGGTGGATTTCGCCGATAGGCACATCGAAGTCCTGATGCCGGGATATACGCATCTGCAGCAGGCGCAGCCCGTGCGGCTGTCGCACTATACGATGGCATTGTTCTGGATGCTGGATCGGGACCGCGGACGATTCGCCGCGTGCGCCGATCGGGCGGATGCCATGCCGCTCGGATCGGGCGCCTTCGCCGGCAGCGCCTTTCCGATCGATCGGGAATTCCTGGCCTCGGAACTGGGGTTCTCGCGGATAACCGAAAACAGCATCGACGCAGTCAGCGACCGGGACTATCTCCTGGAGTACATGGCCGCCGCGGCGATTCTCATGGGGCACCTTAGCAGGTTCTGCGAAGACCTGATCGTATGGTCGTCGTCCGAGTTTCGGTTTATCGAACTCGACGACGCGTACAGCACCGGTTCGAGCATGATGCCGCAGAAGAAGAACCCGGATTCGCTGGAGCTGGTCCGCGGCAAGACCGGGCGGGTGTACGGCAATCTGATGGCGTTGTTGACCGTGATGAAGGGATTGCCTCTGACCTATTCGAAGGATCTTCAGGAGGACAAAGAGGCATTCTTCGATACAGTCGATACGATTCATCAGGTGTTGGAGGTTTTCGCAGGCGCGTGGCGGACAATGTCGGTCCAGACCGATCGGATGCGCGAAGCTCTGGACGGCACCGTTGTTGCGACGGACCTCGCGGATTATCTCGTGAGAAAAGGACTGCCCTTTCGCGAAACCCACCGGATCGTGGGCAGGCTGGTCCGGACCGCGCTTTCGCAGGGACGGCGTCTCGACGAGCTCGACCTGGAAACCCTTCATTCGGCGTGCGATCTGTTCGAGGCGGACGTGGTGGCGTCGCTTCGCGCAGACGCCAGTGTCAACCGGCGGGAACTGGACGGGGGAACGGGCTACGAGGCCGTTGCGGCGCAGGTCCGCCGCGGCAGGCAGTTACTCGGCGGTAGAACGCGGAGAGCGGAAGGGTGAAGTCCTTCAGTGAGCGCGACGTGCGGCGGCACTACGACCTTCTGCAACACGGTCCGGAGCTCGGCCTCACGCATTTGAAGGCGACGGACGGAGACCACGTCATCGGCATCGGGCTGTTCGACAACGAGGCCGATTTCGTATCGGAGTGTCGTCGTTACAACGGGCTGGGTACGCTGCACGTGGGTGTGAACCCGCGTTCGAATCGCCTGATGGAGGACTATGGCGGTTTGCGGAACCGAATGCGCACCCTGTTTATGGACGTGGTTGCGGAGGGCGATATCGACTTTGTCACCGGAATGGCCGTGTGTAATCCGGATCAACTTGTGCGAGCTTCACGACAATTCCTGCGTGACGCCTCTGTGCTTGCGGACGGCGAAGTCTTTTTCCCGCTCGATAAAGCGATGCCGGTATCCCCGGATTCCCTGTCGAAAATCCGGCGACGGCTGGATGTATGGCTCTACGGCGAGGTCGACTCCGATGGAATCGACCTGATGCAATTCGTGAGAGTTGCGGGAACGGCGGCGGCGGACGGTGGGTGGTTCAGGCGACGGACGATGTTCAGGAAATTTCGACCCTATATTATGGATGGCATCACCGCCGAGATCGAGGATCTGAAGGACGAACCGGCGTAACAATCCGGGAGACGGAACTTTGCGTCCGATCGGGCGTTTACGTGGCAGTGCAACGCACGGGCTGACTGCAGGCGCGCGGGTCGACGACCCGTTTTTTTCTTGTTATCGTCTGCCGCGCTTGACCTTTGGAAGGGTCCGCCTTTCATTGAAGTCGTACCGGGAAGTCACCCCACATCCAGGGAGATGGTTATGTTTCGAAAGTCAATCGCTTTGTTATGCGCCAGCTGCGTGCTGTGGACCAGCCTTGTTGGCGCGGGTCAGACGTGGGCGGCGGAATCGGGCGCTGAAGATGCGAAAAAGGCAGAAAGGGATGGCGAAGATCGTCCCAAAACCACCCGGACAATCGAAGGCCTGGAGGATGCCGGCTGGGCCATCGTGGACGTTCGGCAGATCGAGGGCAACCTTGTGGTGCTGAGCCCGCTCGTGGGACCGGAGATCGACCTGGAAGAGAGCAACCGCTACTCCCTGTTCCAGGGACGCAGCGTCTACAACGAGAGGGTCCCCCTGCGTCTGCTCGATATGGCTATCCCCGGCATTCAGACGGCCACTTTTCTGAAGAGCGGAGAACGCGTAATGGTAAGGATCCGGTACCGGTCCGGTCCGAAAATCGCCAACAGGACCGTACCGGTCGGAGATGAGGATGCCCTCAGACGGCTGCGGGAATATGTCGAACATTTCGACGAGGTCCGGAAGGGCAAATACAAGATCGGGTTTGAATCCCGGTTGCCGGAGGATGCAGAATACCCCAGGTATACCGATCGGAAGATCTCCTTCGAAGAGCGGCGTCCGCGGGCCGGAATTACGCGCCGGCTTCGAGGAGGAGTCGTGCTGAAGGACGGTGAGCGGATCGAGGGACAGTTATTGCCGGAATACGACGACGGGACCATACTGGTACAAACCGGTCTCGACGCCAGGCGGGTTCCGGTCGATGATATCGATCGGGTCCTGTTCCTTCGCGGGAGACGTTCGACAAAGCTCGGCACTGCGGTCCGGATGGGCGTCGGAGGCGCCATATCGGGTGCCATAGTGGGTGCGTTTGCCGGCTGGCAGTCGAACTCGCCGGTCAAAGATACAGCGCTTCTGTTTGGCGCAATATCCGGAGCAATCGGGTTTTTCACGGGACTGTTCCGCTCCAGCGGCGGCCCCGGCAAACGTGAATTCGTACTGGGACCCGTAAGCGACAGACGGGATCGCGACTCGGATGACGGTGAAGACGGTGAAAGGCGTGGGCGCCGCGGCAGATGACCTGCGGGCAGGTAGACGAGAGGTGTGAATTTGACAAGCCTGGCGTATCTGGACGCACGTCCGGAAGTTCATGAATCTGCCTTCCTGGCCGACGGAGCGATACTTGTCGGAAGGGTGTGTGTCGCGGAAGAGGCGAGTATCTGGTTCAATGCGGTGCTGCGCGGTGACGAGGAGCCGATCCGGGTCGGCAGGAGGTCCAATATCCAGGACGGTGCGGTCCTGCATACCGATCCGGGATGTCCCTGTACCGTGGGCGAGTACGTGACTGTCGGGCACAACGCGATTCTGCACGGCTGTCTGGTAGATCGTGGGGCCACCATAGGAATGGGCGCAACGGTGTTGAATCAGGCACGGGTCGGCGAGGAATCGCTCGTCGCGGCGAATGCGCTGGTTCTCGAGGGTATGGAGATCCCGCCCCGAACGCTGGCCGCGGGCGTGCCGGCCAGGGTAAGGCGGGAACTGACGGAGGAGGAGATCGCGAATTTCAGGAAGAATACGGACGGGTACGTCAGAAGGAGGGGAGTCTACATGGGACTGGAATCGGGAAATTAGCTTTGAAACTCGTCGCAAGCGGGCTCTATATGGTTCGGAGCCCGCCATTTTTTTCACCTTAACGATAGAGCCGCTAAGAAATCCCGCGAGAAGGTGGGGCAGACATTCCTGTCTGCCCTTAACATCGTCAAGCTGTTGTAATGCGCATTAAATAAAGGCTTGCGACGACTTTAAGGAGCCGATACCTATGGTCGTGCAGCCCGGCGCGTGTAAGGATCTTCACGATGTAGCGGGCGAAACGCGACATGCAGTAACCCATTGTCGTACGGCATCGGTGGTAATGGGAACGTAGGGGCAGGTTTCAAACCTGCCCCTACTGTGATGGGACCAGCGGGACACAGCGCTTGCCGGCATCGAACCAGGATTCGAATTTTCGTCTGAACACAAGCGAGATATTGTGGATCCAATATCCGATATAACCGAGAGGTTCGAACGGGGCATTCGCGAATTCAATGCCGGCGACTTCTATGCGTCTCACGACACGTGGGAGGACGTCTGGATGGATGTGCGGGGATCCGAAAGACCCTTTTTTCAGGGCATGATTCAGGTGGCGGTCGGATTCTATCACCTGACGTGCGAGAATTATGCGGGCGCCGAACACCTGTTGACCCGGGGCATCCGAAAACTGAAGCCGTACAGTCCCGGCCACCGGGGAGTCGATACCGAGTGCCTCGTTCGCGAAGCGTCAACGGCACTGGCCGAGGTCCTCGACGTTCGCGCGGGAAGACGCAAGACCTGCTCTTTGGAAATCGCGCCCAGGATTCGACGCGCGTGATCCCGTCGCCGTCGGCGCCAATACCACGTGTCTGTTTCCCGCGTTCCACGTTGACAGGAACTGTCGACTCCCGTATATTGGTACAAGTCTGTAAGATGTTATTATTTGGCGACGTAGCTGATGGCTCAATGGCATTGTCGACCGGATGACGCAAAGGAGAATTCGATGCGGTTAGAGGGAAAAGTCGCCTGGATCACGGGCGGCGGCGCGGGCATCGGCAAGGCCGTGGCGGCGCGGTTCGCATCAGAAGGCGCGAAGATTGTAATATTGGAACTCGATCGGGACCGTGGAGAGGCCGTGATCGGGGCGATCGAACAGTCGGGTGGCGAAGCCGCGCTCGTGGTGGGTAACGCGACTGATGAAGCGGACGTCAATCGTGCGCTGGATGTGGCCCTGAAGTCATATGGTGGTCTTGATATACTGGTCAACAACGCCTATTATTGCCACGGTACCAAAGTCCTGGATATCGATCCGGATTTATGGGACCGGAATATCGAAGGTTGCCTGAAGAGCACGTACCTATGCAGCCGTGCGGCGCTTCCGAGGTTGATCGATCGTGGCGGCGGATCCATTGTGAATATATCGTCCGTCAACGCAATCATGTCGTTTGGGGAGAGCGCGTACAGCGCGGCGAAGGCAGGCGTCATCTCGCTCACCAAAACCACAGCGGTGGATCACGGACCCAGGGGCGTGCGCGTAAATGCAATCTGCCCCGGCACCGTCATCACGGAGGGGTGGCAGCACGTCCTTGAGAAGGACCCGGAGATATTCGAACGTATCGCCGAGGTTTATCCGCTCAAGCGCGTGGGCAGACCTGAAGAAATCGCGAACGTCGCGCTCTTTCTGGCCTCTGACGAAGCGTCGTTCGTAACCGGTTCGGTTGTGGTGGCCGACGGGGGCGTGACGTCGGGAAATCCCGCTTTTCTGGATCATGTGGAAGGAAAACTCTCGTGAACGCATCGTTTCTGTTGATGGACGGGTCCGTTTCAATTCAGGATCTCGCGGACCTGGTGGCGCGATGCGGCGAGGGGGGAGGAGATGTAACGCCGCCGACCAGGGAGGTCCTCGAAAATCTGAGAAACGACGGGACTGTGCTGGCGTTCGACGGACCGACGCTCGCGGGTGTCTGCGCAATGTCGTTTTCGGACGGAGAGCGGGTCGCGAAGCTGAGTTTCATAGGGGTTCATCCCGACCGCCGGCGTGCGGGGTTGGGTCGACGCCTGCTGTTGGAAGCGGAAGGGGTTGCCCGCGAAAACGGCTTTCAGGCATTGCGGACCGGCTCGGCTGTCGACAGCGTCAATGCGGCCGCAACCGGACTCCTGAAACAAGCAGGATGGAAACCCGTGTTCGGCGCGAGCCTGAGAATGTGGCGGGAACTCAAGGACCTTCCCGACGCTGATGTGCCGGCGGGTTACCGGATCAGGACCTACGAAACCGGCGATGGCACGGCATTCGTCCGTATCAAGAATGCGGCGTTCATGAGCGAGAACGCAGGCGGACGGGCCTGGACGGCCACGGACTTCGAAAAGGAATATCTGCACTCGCCGCACTTTGATCCGAAGCGAGTTCTGTTTGCGGTTTTTGGCGAAGAGCCGGTGGGCACGACAACAGCCTGGACGGCAACGTATCGGGGCAGGGAAGTCGGCCTGATTCACTGGGTTGCGGTTGTGCCTGAGCACCGGAAGAAGGGTCTGGGTTGGTTGTTGAACGTGCGTGCGTTGCACAAGTTGAAAGCGTTGGGGTACAGGGAAGCCACCCTGAATACCAGCGAAACGCTGGAATCGGCCGTTCGACTCTACCGCCGCCTTGGGTTTGAGGTGGTTTTGCGGCGCGCAGTGTACGAGAAGCCGCTTAACGGCGGTCGCAGTCCGTCCGTCATTTCGCAGAATTGACTACTGCGGCGTTGCATTCGGCTGGCTGTGAGGATAGCAGAAATGAAGCGTCATCTGGGCATACTCCTGGTCTTCTGTATGGGATGTGGTTCTTCGGATCCCGTAGGGGTGGTCGAACCGACACCATACCCCACGGGTGCGATGGTGTCGGTTAACGCCGCGGATTTTAACGCGTATCTCGTAGACGCTTTTCGTACCTACCAGACGGTGAACGTGATGAATGCCGAATTCGGGTCCATCACCCAGGGTTGGTCGGGCGGCGTGGTTTCGCGGTACTGGACACGACAGTTCATGTCCAATCTGATCGCCCGCCTGGAGACGCTCCAGGTTCAGGTGCGTGCCATACGGCCGGACGACAGCGAATTACGCCGGATTCACGATTGGTACGAGCAGGGTCTGGCCACCTTCCACGAGGCGTTTCTCGCCTTTCTCGACCAGATCGACTTCCCCACGACGGAGGGGATCGAAGGCGTGAATTTGCTTATTTTCCGAGGCAACCAACGCATGGATGAATTTCAATTGTTGTTGAGCAATCTTGCAGGAAGGCAGATCCAGTTTTGACCTGCGTGAAACAGATGCAATAGTGACGCACCGAGTTGGATGGAAAACGGGATCATCTCACGTCTCTCCTTTTGCCGTTCACCCGTAACCGGAACGCCTGCTACACCGGTACCGAATCGGTTCCTGTCGCAGTAAGCGAATACATAACTCGCCATTCCCAAACAAGGGTCCGCTCAGGACCCTTGTTTGTTTAGCCGTTGTGGCCAGTCCTCACGGCTCGTTATTCTTTGAGAGGGCGCCAGAGCGCGGTCAGATTAGTTGAACCCGAACCCTTTGGAATGTGTCTTACGAAAGAGAAAGGGTGGTCTACGGGCGTTGCGACCTGCTACATCATCCTTCGTCTATCACGGTTTTCGTCCCGTCATCGCAAAATGCAACCAGCCTGGAAGTGCTCCCGACGGGGAGCAGGGAGAACTTTGAATGGTTCGGCTGGCGACAATGATTTGCCTGTTCGCGTTAGGAACCGCCGGCGTCGATGCCGGACGGTCCGATCCCGCCAGGGTGGACTCGTTGTTGGCCGCCGCGGCGGATACGCTGCTAGACCTTGACCGTCGCGAAGCCCTGATGAAGCGTGCGCTCAGGCACGACCGGTCCGGCCGTACAATGCACGTCCTGGCGCGTTTTTACATGGCGCAGGGTACGCCGGTTTCTCGCCAGACGGCCGGCCACTGGTTGCTGCGCGCCGTGATTCGGGAGCGGGAAAACCCGGACTATCGGGCAACCCATGCCGAGCTGTTATGGCGGACGTTGCAGCGTCCGGACTCCTACAGAAAAGCGCTCCAGGTGCTGGAACTGGATCCGAACCATGTCGACGGCCTCTTCTGGGCGGGGCGATTCGCGGTCTGGGCATGGGAGTATACCTATTTTACGGAAATGCCCGATGACGATACCAAAGCAACGCTGGGCAGATATTCCCTCAGAGCCAGGAAAACGCGGACACACGTCGAATATCCGGACCTCGGTATCGACACTGGAATCGGGTATCTTTCACGAGCCATCAGCGTGGACCCGGTCCACTGGCCTTCTCACCAGTACCTGGGGCTGTCCTATTACGCGGCCGATAAGCCCGGACCCCTGATCGAGCTCTTCGAGGCCTATCGACAGCGATGTCCCGAGAATTGGAATGCCCACTTCTTCGCGGGCCTCGGCCATCAGATGAAGGGCGACCTGGAAAGGGCCTATCGTGCTTATCTGGACGGCCTGAACCGGATGACCGAATCGTCGCGCAGGTTCATGCAGTCGATTTTCCTGATCAGGGACGATGCGGAAACAAAAAGGGGTGCCCCCCCGCCCAGCGACGAGGAAATCCGCATGTTCTGGCTGGGAAAGGACCCGATCTATTTGACATCGGTTAACGAACGCCTGCTGGAACAGTGCCGGCGCGTGGCGTACGCGAACCTGCGGTTCTCCGATCCCACACTCGGGCGGGAAGGTTGGCAGACCGACAGAGGGCAGATTTACATCCGATACGGAGACCCGCGCGTCCGGTTCATGAAAGACCCTGCCAGAGGAAGAAAGGAAATATGGGATTATGGTCCGTTTACGGTCGTATTCCTCAATACACTAACCTGGGACTCCTGGCGATTCAGATGGGCCACCCGGGGAAACAAACGCCTGGTTCTCGAACAACTGGTGGACGCGGTACCGGATTTATATCAGCATCCGCTACAGTATGATGCCCCTTGCCAGACTGCGCAGTTCCGGCATGACGACGGCAATACGCGCATCGAGGTGTATTACGCGCTTCCGGAAGAAAATGTGCGACGTACGCGATCCGTCGACCGCGGAACCGCCGCAGTCGACGTCAGACAGGCGCTCTTCGTCTTCGATTCCAAGTGGGACACCGTCCGGCACAAAGTCCAAAGCGTAGATCGGTTGCCGAGGGTCGCCTACGAATCCACGGAAGAGGCCTTTCTGCTGGCCGGGGAACGCATGGTCCTTGACCCGGGTATGTATTTTCTTGCCGGTGAAGTCGAAGACCGGACGACGAAGCGGATAGGCACGGTACGGGAGCAGCTGCGAGTAAGGTCTTTCGGGCCGGACACGCTGGAGATCAGCGACCTGTTGATGGCGCGGCGCATTCGAAAGCGTGAGGACGTGCCGTACGGACGGGAGCAATTCGCGGTACTCCCGAATCCGCTGCAGGTGTGCCGCACGGACGCGCAGGCTTGGTTCTATTTTGAAATCTACAATCTATCGCGTGACGAATTTGGCGCCACGCACTACCGCGTCAGCTATCAGATGCATTCACTGCAGGAGCGTGGAGGTGACGGCTCTCCGGCCGACTGGACGACTGCCGTGTCATACACGTACCGGGGCGGTCGGGATTGGGAACCGCGCGACCTGCGCGTTGATATGGACGGCGCATCCGCGGGGCCGAGGGCGTTTCGAGTTGTGGTGGAGGACCTGCACGCCGGTCGGAAGGCGTTGGCCGAAACACGTTTCAGGGTGAGGTGGTAATTTGACATTCTTGTACGCCTCTCGCCGACCCCTTCGACCCTTCGACAGGCTCAGGGACCGCAAGCTCAGGGAGCGGCTCGGTCCACGTGCCAGGACCACGCATACTAAAGAGGGCGAAAGCATAAGCCTCGGCCCTCTTTTCCTATTGCGGTGTAATTTGACGTTAATGCCGCGCCGCTCTACTCCAGGACGGCGATTTCCCCCGGCCGGATCCGCGTTTCCGTGCCTTCGTGCGTGACCCGGGCCGGCGCGGCGCCCGTATTCCTCGCCCACACTGCCCCGGAATCCGCGGCGTTGATCACCAGCGCGCCGTCCGACTCGACATTCAAGATCGGCTCCTGCAGCCGGGCTTCGCCCGCCCCGAGGTTTCGCTCGAAAGCGATACTGTCCTCGTCGAGTCGAGTAACGCCCTCGAAAACGGGAATCTCGCTGAGGTCTGAACGTCTCGCCCTGAAAGTCAATATGCCGGCTTTTTCGCCAAAATTCGCCAGGGCAAGGTGATTGTCCGCGAGGAGGCCGATGGCGGACCGTCCCGATTCCATGATCACAAAGTCTATACCCGATGTTTTTCGATGGCTGTAATCCGGGGCGACGAGCGCCGTGAGTCCGGATATAGCCTTGCCGGCGGTTACGTCGAACGATTCGTCCACCCGGCTGAGGGTGAGGTCGTCCGCCACGGCGCGCCAGACCTGGTAAACGTGGCGGTTGTGGTAGACGGTCCTCCCTGAACCCGTGTAGACGATGCCCAGGCGGCTGTCTATGTTGAGCCATGCCGGATGATCGTAGTTCTTGACGACGTCGCTGTCCGGGTCCCTGGTGACGTAGCTCCTGAAGCGATCGGAACCGTCCGGCGTGTGGACGGTACGATATCCGTTGCAATTTCCCTTCAAGGCTTTGAAGTCCTCATTGACGATGCGCAGAAAGCCCTGGTCGACACGCTGAACGGTAATTTCCTCGTTGGCCGTGAGCCGTTCGCAGGAGAGGGAGATTCCCGAGGGCAGGCCGGCGAAGAGCACTTCCTGTCGAACCGAACGCTGTGCTCGGTCCAGGATCATCGCGGCCGCAAAGCCTTCCTGATGTTCGTCCACGCGAACCGAGACCATGTCGTGGCTGTCGGGCCGGTCCTGAACATCGATGCTGGCCAGAAACGAACCCGACGCCGGCGCGACGGTATAGATGCCGTCCTTGTTCAACGGCAGCGCCATGATATCGTTACGCCATGAAAGCGCGGTCTGACCTGTGCGGTGTCTCTGGAAGACGAATCCGGAATGGGGATAGACCTTGACGCCCCTGAGGTTGCGTTCAACGCGCGACGAGGGTGCGGGATCCGGCCCGTCGCCGAAGATCCTGTGGAAAAAATAGGTGTGGGCGGGATTGTCGATGTTGTGTTCTCGAATGATCAGCGGGTCCTGGGGCCCGTGGACGATCTCGGCGATCTGCCGATCATGCATTCGCCCTCCGGCGCTTTCGGCGCGTTGTTCGAGGGTCTCGAGCCCCTGGCGCTCGAAGTACGCCGCCTCCGGATCGTTCAGGAACACGGCGCCTGTTGCATGGGTAAGGGTGCCTGGATCGGGCGGAAGATACGGCCAGTCCATGCCCTGCACGGGATGCATCGAACCGGTCCGGTCCGTCGTTCGTTTGAGCTCGGCGTAAATCTCCCTCCGGTTGAACAGGGCATGGTCCGGTATCTCCGTGCCGAACGTCCCGTAGATGATGCCCAGCCGCCCGGTGAACACAACGGAACTGCCGGTGTAGCTGGGATGCACCATGCCGTGGTTTTCGGCCATATAGTCCGGCAGCGCGGTGAACGTCTGACCGGTGAGCTCCCGAACGGTCCGACCGTCCGAAAACGGCGCGAGGTTTTTCGTGTCCTGCTGGGTTGTGGCTGTGGAGAACATCCAGCGGCGGGCTGTTTCGGCCCAGGAATCGACGTGGGGCGAGTTGCTCAGGAAACACTCGACCGACGCCAGACCGCACGACGTCCAGCCGTTCTCTTCCATCTGCGTGTTGGTGTAGACGCCACTCTTCGGGTCCATGGCCCCGAACCGCTCGGCATAGTCCTCGTGCATGCGGGCGATCATGGTCCACGTCTCGTCGTCCACCATATCTTCCAGCAGGAGGGCGGTAAGACCGACGTCGGAAAGATTCGTCCCGCACTGGCTCTCTGGGAAGAATCCCCGGCCGCGCTCCCCCCATTTCGTGCCCCAGGTCCTCGGATTGCCGAGGCTCTTTTCGGGGCGGATGCAGTCCGCCGGACCCGTATCGTGCGTGTAGCAGAGGTAGCGGATCCCCTTCAGCGCGATCTCCCGAAGCTCATTTTTGGAGCATCCGGTGCGTTTCGCATCGTATTCGGGGGAATTGGCGAGCACGGCAAACACGAACGCCGGCCCGACCGTATCGCTGCCGTACCAGTGCGCCCCGCCGAAGAAATGCCCGCAGTTGGGCCGCTCCGGCCAGTCGTCGAAATAGCTGAGGCCTACCGGCACCCAGTTCTCCAGGATGCGCTTGTATCGCCTGCTCAACGGGGTTTCCCTCGCCGGCACGGACGACCGGCGACGGTCAGTCAGAATCTCGGGGCGCATGGTGTCTCCTTATGGTTTCGTGCTGCAAAGATGTGTGAGTTTCAGCGACGGGTTGCCGTACTTCGAGATCTGGAGGTAGTGTCTACTTCAACCTGATGTTGGGATCGTCCTCGTACGCCGAGTCGATCTGGACCAGGCGCTCCAGAATCCTGCAGAACAACTCGAAGAGATCCTTCAATGCTTCGGTCTCCTTGATAACGCCGGCGCACTCAAAATACAACTGATCGACACCGTCAGGAAAGTCAGTCCCGAACATGCCTTCGTCGACTTTAATCCGGAGATGTACCTTCGGCTGTTTCCGGATCAACTCCCGTATCCTTTCATCGGCCAGCAGCAGCTTGATCTTTTCCGGGTTGTTGCCCTTGATCAGGAACCGGTCGTCAAAAAACCGATCGCCGATTACGATGTCCTGCATACCGAAGAGTCTACCGATCGAACTCAAGAATCCTTCGAGTGAAACATCGAAGTAGAGGCCATCCTTGTTGACAAACGGCGCCCGCATCCGGGTGTACTGCACTGTCATCATCATCGTTCCCGAATAGGTTGTCTCCGTGCGGGTATCGAGGATGATCCGCCACTCACCGTGGCGGTACGTAACGGCATTCTCTCCCCAAAAGCCCCCATCGACAAATTCACCCTCAATATCTGACGCAATCTGCCTCCAGATTTCGTCCTTTGACGGGCCGAAGATCGACCTGCGTATGCTCATTCTTCCTCCATAGTGGAGATCTTTCAGAATGTGGACGTCTGCCGGGGTGCCCTACTCCACCGCGAACACCCGGTTGCGTGACGGGAGGCTGACGATCTTCGAGTAGTGGTGGACTTTCAGATCGGGATTTGCGGGATCGACGACGGTGGGCGCTTCGATCACGAAGTCGGCAAAGTGCGGTGTATTGAACGCCACGAAGGCGAGCGACAGGCAGTCGACAAGCCTTTCGGGCCGTTTCGAGAGATCCGGAAAGGCGATCGGACCGGTATCGACCTGGTAGCGATCGTCCCCGCGGCGGGTGTTCATGGTCTTCACCGGACATTCGATCAGGGCGCTGAGTCCGGTATCGTCATTACGGATTTCGGTCTGCGAGACAAGCGGCGCGAATCGGTAGGTTTCCTCCCGGATGGACACATTTGAAGGCAATTCGCGAACGCTCGAGCCCTCCACGAGATGGAGATCATAACCGCCGAACATCACTTCATACGGCCGCGTTTCCCGATAACGGTCGTTCAGGCAAACCGGACGCCGGAAGATAAGACCGTAATTCGCGTTGAAAATCGGCAGGAAGTCGTAGTTGTCCTGCTTGAACAGGTCCTTCCGGTGAAAGGTATTCTCGCTCTTGCAGGAAGCGGTCTGATAGAACGCCTCGCTGGTCCCCGCGCTTTCGTCCAGGATGCGGGTGCGCGACTCGATCCAGAAGCGCACTTCGTTGGCCGAACCCTTCCCGATAAGGAATGAACGGCCGTAGTCCAGCGGGGTCATTTCAATGCCAACTATCCGATTCCCCACGCTATCGCTCCATTCCCGATGTGTCGCGCAGGCGCCCTGCCAGCTGGTATCATTACAGCTTGAAATCGTTGTCAATCTCTGAGCGGCAGCCTGATTGCTTCACCCAACCGGGACGATCTGTAAGCCGCCAGGGCGATCTCCACCGCCGCCCGTCCGTCTTCTCCCGTCACCGGAGGCGGCGTGTCGTTAACGATGCAGTCGATAAAGTCCCTCACCTCGTCGGCAAACGCCTTCTGCCGGGGATCATCCACCGCTGCGTGGTCGTACACCGTCTCCCATTCCGACGCGCCATCGCGGGCAACCTTGACTTTGTTGTACGGATCGACCTCCATCAAGCCCTTTTCTCCGACGAGTTCGGCGGCGCAACTGAAACCCTTCCAGCCGGGTGGCGGAAGCGCTTCCGAGTAGATGAGGTGGGCGCTGCCGCCATTCCGAAAGCCAATCATCAGCATGTTGGACGTGACGTCTCCGGGAACCTCGGTGCGCAGGGAATAGGACCGCGCGAAGACATATTCCGCCTCGCTTTCGAACCACCAGCGCAGCCTGTCGATGTTGTGTACGCCCCAACCGATGAGACCGCCCGGCCCGTAGAGATCCAGGTCCGTGAACCATGCCCGGCGTGGATCGGGCTTGCGGTAGCCGGGCGTGGCGAGCGTATCCCTGCACATGAGCAGCCGGCCGATCGCGCCGTCGTCCAGCAGACGCTTGGATATGGCGCCGCCCTCCCAGTACCGGTGGCTCTGCGCGACCATGAGTTTGCAGCCCGCGCGTTCCGCGGTCCGGATGATGGCGTCACACTTTTCCAGCGTGACTTCCAGTGGTTTCTCCACGAGGACATGTTTGCCCGCTTCGAGCGCTGCAATGGCGTGATCGGCGTGAAGGGCGTGGGGCGTCGTTACGATAACCGCGTGGATATCGTCTCTCGAAACAAGAGATTCCAGACTTTCCTCATAATCCAAACCGTACTCGCCGGCGAGGCCGGGGCCGACCTCGGGCAGATCGGCGGGGTCGTTCACCGCAACGGCTTCTCCCAGAGTCACGTCCTTGAGGGCGTCGATATGCGTTCGCCCCATCTTGCCCGCGCCGACGATGCCAACCCGCACGCATTCCATGGGATCCTCTAGAGTGATAGATTATGCAGACAGGTGGATGTATTTCATCACATCAGGCGTTTGCGCTTGGCCAGGTAGTTGAACAGCACGGTATCGAACGGCTTCGCAGTGTCCAGCAGGACGTAGTCGATGAGACTTTCACGACATTCGCGACTGAATCGGCGGGTGAGGTCTTGCATATGGTCACTATAATCGGACGCGACATGCCATGGTTCGGTGGTCACGGCGGCGCCGGTTTCGAGGTCCACGAATCGGGTTTCGCGACCGAATTCGAGGTCCCGCTCCCTCGGGTCGAGGATGTGGAAGACGATGACTTCGTGCTTGCGGTGGCGGAAGTGTTTCAGCCCGGAAATCAGGGAACGGGGTTCGTCCATCAGATCGGACAGAACCACGATGAGGCCGCGGCGCACGATACGCTCGGCAAGGCTGTGGAAGGTTGCCGCCAGGTCGGTGTCTTCGCCCTCCGGGCCGGTATTCCGCAGCGTTTCGAGAAGGGCATGAAGATGGTTCCCTGCGGATCTGGGCGGCAGGTAGGATCGGATGCCACGGTCGAAGGATACCAGGCCGACGGCGTCACGCTGGCGCAACATCAGGTACGACAGCGCGGCAGCGGTATAGGAAGCGTACTGGAACTTGGTGACGGAATTCGAGCCGTAGGCCATCGACGCGCTGGCGTCCAGCAGGATATAGGCCTTGAGGTTCGTTTCTTCTTCGTACTGCTTTACGTAGAGCCTGTCGGTCTTGCCGTAGACCTTCCAGTCCACGTTGCGCGGCGGGTCGCCCGGTATGTACTGGCGATATTCGGAAAATTCAACCGAGAATCCGTGGTACGGACTCTGGTGCAGACCCGTAATGAAACCTTCGACCACAAGCCGGGCGACCAGATCGAGGCCGGACAGGCGGGCGACAACTTCGGGCTGGAGATACGTGCGGAAATCGGGCATGGGCGCTGCGAATCGGGAGTTCAGGCCGGGACTTCAAGAAGGCGTTGCACGAGTTCGAGCGGCGTGACCCCTTCCGCCTCGGCATTGAAACTGGTGACGATGCGATGGCGAAGCACGGGAACGCCGACAAACTTGACGTCTTCAACTGCGGCGGCGTACCGTCCCTCGAGGATGGCGCGCGCCTTGGCGCCCAGAACGAGGAATTGAGAGGCGCGGGGACCCGCGCCCCAGTTGACCATGCGTGAGACGAAATCCGGCGCACCATCGACTCCGGGCCGGGTCCTGCGGGCGAGGCCGACGGCATAGTCGATCACATAGTCGGCAACCGGGACCTTGCGGATAAGCTGCTGCAGTTCGACGATTTCACGCGCGTCGAATACCGGTTCGACTTCCGCCGCGTAAGCGCTGGTTGTAGTACGAACGATCTGTTTCTCTTCTTCTTCCGAAGGATAGTCGATCCACAGGTTGAAAATGAACCGGTCGAGCTGAGCTTCAGGCAGCGGATACGTGCCCTCCTGTTCGATCGGGTTCTGCGTGGCCAGCACGAAAAAGGGCTCTTCGAGGTGAAACGTGTCGCCGCCCGCGGTCACTTCGTGCTCCTGCATGGCCTGCAGCAGGGCGGCCTGGGTCTTCGGCGGGGTACGGTTGACCTCGTCCGCCAGAATGATGTTCGCAAAGAGCGGACCCTTTACGAAACGGAAGTTCTTGTGGCCCGTACGCTGGTCTTCTTCGAGTACTTCAGTACCTGTGATATCGGAGGGCATCAGATCCGGCGTGAATTGAATACGGCTGAAGCTGAGGTTGAGCGCCCTGGCAAGCGTGCTGATGAGAAGCGTTTTTGCAAGCCCGGGAACCCCGACGAGCAGGCAGTGCCCGCCGCAAAGGAGTGCGATGAGCAACTGGTCAACGATCTCGTTCTGACCCACGATGATCTTTCCGATTTCGCCCCTGATACGGGCGTGGGCGGTTTTCAGTCTTTCGACGGCCTCGAGGTCGTCTGTGGGTTGTTCGGGCATGGTTGGGCGATCTTTCGCTGGGTGGTCGTGACCGTTTCTGTCGATGCCCCCGGATGTCGGGGTCGCGTTCAGGTCTTGCGTTTCTGTTTCCTGGCTGCCGGGAACAGGATGTTATTCAGAATGAGGCGATAACCGGGGGAGTTTCGGCGCAACGCCAGTTCCGTGGGCGGATCTCCCACGAAGTGGCGATAGTCTTCCGGGTCGTGTCCGGCGTAAAAGGTAAAGGTGCCCCGGCCGACGTTTCCGTGGATGTATTTGACCTGGTCCGTACCGCTGACCTCGCCCATAATGGTGACGGACTTCTTGATTCGGCTCCGGCGAAACGCCGTGGTCTGGCCCAGAAACCCCCGGACAACGGGCACGTGGTTCTGGGTGAGCATGGCAGGCACCGGATCGAATTTTGCCGAGAATTCAAACAGCGTGAATGCGTCTGCGTCGGGTCCGCGGAACTGCGCCCCGGTGGCTGGCGAGACGTCGATGTCCGCGTGTTCATATTCCATGGGATCCGTGACCAGGGAAAAGTCCTCGAACGCGATCGTCCTTGAATAATCCAATCTCCCCTGCGCGTCAGGGTCGGGCGGGTCCCCGTCGTACACCGTATCCACAATGTCTACGCCCGTCGCGGCCAGGGCAATGTCGAAGGTGTCCGTGGCGGAACACATGGCAAACACGAAACCGCCATTGGAAATGTATTCCAGTATGGCCCTGGCAACGGCGCCTTTTTCCACGGACACCTTTCTGAAACCGAGGCGGTTGGCAAGGCTTTCATACTGGGCCTGCTGGCGTCGGTACCAGAGTTCACGGCCGTGGCTGCGGTAGAATTTTCCGTACTGACCGGTGAAATCTTCGTGGTGAAGATGCAGCCAGTCGTACTCGGAGAGCTTCCCCGCCAGCACTTCCTCGTCCCACAGAATGTCGTAGGGAATCTCGGCGTAAGACAGGGCCAGCGTGACGGCGTCGTCCCAGGGTTGTTTGTTAGGCGGCGTATAAACTGCGATCTTCGGCGCCTTTTCAAGTCGAACAGAGTTCATGTTGCCCTGCTCGATCTCCGCATAGATTCGAACGGCTTCGGCCCCATTGACGCGTTCGAAATCGACGTCGCGCAGACGTCCCTCCCCGGCCGCCGATTCCACGTAGTCCATCATAAAGGCGCCGCCCCTGTAGTTGAGCAGCCACTCCACCTCGATGTTATGCTGGAGCGCCCAGTAGGCGAGCCCATAGGCCTTGAGATGATTCGCCTGCACGAGATCCATCGGGACAAGCAGCTTGTCCGCGGCCGCGTTCGAAGGGGCTCCGAACAGGCACAGAGCCAGAACCAGTACCCTGAAAAGCGGAGTGTATGTCGTGCAAGGAGCGGCGTTGAAATCCATCACGCTGCGCGCAAACGCAACGGATATACCCCGGACGAGACGGACCTGGATCCTCACCTATCCCGGCTCCTTGCGTGTGGTGTCGAGAGTTTTGATCTTTTCTCGAAGCGCCCGCACCTGTTCCCGGGCCTCCGCGGCCTCAAGGCTGTGCGGATATGCCGACAGGACGGATTCGTATGTATTCAAAGCATCCTCGTATTGTCCGAGCCTCCGGCTGTAGATCCCGCCCATGGTCATCATCGCCCCCGGGCACAGCGGGCTCCAGGGGACGCTTGCGAGAAGGCGCCGGGACATCAGAATGGCTTCGTTGTACCTGCCAAGCGTGTCCAGAAGCGCGATCTGGCTCGCCAGCGCCCGATCCAGAAGCCGCGACCCCGGATGGGTTGCCGCAAACGTACGGAACGCGGCAAGGGCTGCGTCCGGTTGCTGCCGGCGAACGAGCCTCGAAGCCGATGCAAAGGATTGCAGAACCCCTTCGTCGTCCTCGTCCGCCTGCTCGAGCAGGACCGAGAGCCCCAGCGCATCGTTGAACGCGAATCGGTTTGAAGAACCCGACAGCAGGCTGTCGATGGCGGCGCGGGCGGCGTCGATTTCGCCGGAAAGAAAATGACACTCGGCAATACCGAAACGAGCCCGGGCGGCGTCTTCATCCTCCCGCTGTTCACGCGCAACGCGGGCATAGACCGATCGGGCTTCCGCGAGCCGGTCCGCGACGACCAGTATATCCGCGATCTCAAAGAGGGCGCGGGAGCGCCAGGAAGTACGCCTCTTCTCGCCGGCGACCGAGCGGAATGCGTCCAGCGCGGCCGCGGTATCCCGATAGACCCGACGCAAGAGCAGACCCAGCCGAAAACCGGCCTCATGCGCATAGAGGGTTCGTGGAAATCTGTCAATCAGGCGCCGGTAAAGGGACACAGCCGTGTCGACATGCGACAGGCCTTCGCTCGCCCTCCCCAGACCCAGCAGCGCCTCCGGTTGGCGGGCTATTGAATCGGTGCCGGAAAGAAGTATCTCATAGGCGCCGGCCGCCGTCTCGAAACGGCCGGCCTCGAAGGCGTGTCCGGCGACGCGTAACAGGTGCGTCACGTGGAGCGGACCGACGTGTGCAAATGACGCAAAGACTCGCAGCGCCCGTTCCTCAAAACCCGCCGTCAGTGCGTACTCCGTGAACAGCCGCAGGGCAATCTCGTCGCCCGGATGCTCCCGGGCCTCATGGCTGAGCGCAGCGAGAATTCGGTCCTGCTGGTCGCCCTCCCGCGCGAAATGCCTGAATCGCGCCTCGACATGCCCGAGCAATTGCGGCTGTTGGCGTACAAAGACCATGTACTCGGCCACGGCATCAGGATATCGCGCGAGCCGTTCCGCGATTTCAGCCATTTGTCCGGCGAACAGATGCGGGTTTTTCAAGATGTCGCGTCCCCGCCGGCAAACGGACAGTGCCCGCAATGGAAGGTTGTGCCTCAGAAAGTTGCGCGCGACACGCTCGATCGTTCCCGTGTCGGCGGCATCGGCGACGATGTGGTTCCAATGCGCAATCGCTCCGTCAAGGTTGCCCGTTTCGGACTGAATGTCCGCCAGCCGGAAACGGACCGTCGAGTCCCGCGGCCTTTCTTGAAGGTGAGACTCCAGAAGGCGAACCGCTTCACCGCGGCGCCCCGTGCGGTAGAGGATGGATTCTATGCGAAGGAGTATGTCAGCACGGTACGGATACCTTTTCAGGAGCTTCCGGTAAAGTCGCAGCGCTTCTCTCAAGTCGCCGGAGGCTTCCTTCGCACCTGCCTGGCGGAGGGTTTCCCGGGCAGTGGCGGCGGGCAGATCCACCGGAGCGAGCAGGAGAAGGGTCAAAATTACGAGGGCGGCATTTAAAGGGAGCCAACTCTTCATCGGGAATCTTCGCGTTTCAACGCGTCCTGCATCAAGGTCTCGAAGTAGCTGCGGATGAGTCTGCGATACTCCGTGGCGAAACCCGCATCGAGCGCGTCCCGGAGTCGAATTCGAAGCGGATTATCGGCTTCGCCCAGATTCGGCGGCAACGAGCCCGGACCCCGGTACGCCAGGTCCGAACCTCGCCGGGCGCGTCGTTCGCTGCTTCGGCCGCGTTCGCGAATCGACCGCTGCGCGTCGAGCAGGCGTGAGAGAATTCTGCGCTGACGTTCAAGCGTACGGCTGTCTGCGCGGCGGTTCTTCATCTCCTGAATCACGGCCTCCATTTCTGAAGCGATATGGTCCAGATCGCCGAGCAGCGCATGCCGGCGGCTGCCCATCTGCCTGCGAATTTCCCGCACCGCCTGCTGGATGGCTCTCTGTCGGGCCGCCATCTGCGCGAGGCTTGCTTGCAGACCCTGCTCCCCCAGCGACTGCTGCGACGAGTTAAGCGCGGATTCACTCGTTTCGTTCAGGCCGGACTGCTGGTCGGCCAGCTCCTGCAGGCGCTGGAGCATTTCTTCCAGACCCACGGACGAACCGGCGGCGGAGATGTCCCTGACCGCCCTCCGGAGCGCCATCACCACTTCGTTCAATGCGCCCATCGCGTCCTTGCCCGTGTCGGCAGCCCGGGAACCGGCGACGGCCTGGATATGACCTGCCGTCTCCCGGACCTTGTTGAGCGCGCGACCCAGCGCGGCGCCGGTTTCAGGCGTCACAAAGTAGGTCTTGTGAGCGGCTTCCATCAAGTGGTTCGCCACGCGCGTCGCGCCAGCCAGTATACGGGCCTGCTCGATCGCCAACGGCGCCGGATCGCTTTCCCGGGAGATTTCCCCGGCCTTGCGCGCGGTTTGTTCCTGCGCGGCTGAAAGTCCCAGCAGGTTGTGCGTCATCTGGTTGAGGCGTCGTATCATTGCTTCTTTCTGACGGTTGACGAAGGCCTGCCTGGCCGCCTGGAGCTCCTTCGCGAACCTTTCGAGGTCTCCGGTTATCCGTGCGCCGTGCGTTCGTGCCAGCCCTGCTGCATTGCCGCACAGATGGCGGCTGACGGCCCGCATGCGCCCGGGGATGCGCTGCGCTTCAAACCGGTCCGCAAGGCGTCCAAGTTCATCCGCCGCTTCGGGGAAATCACCCATTTTTCCGGCAGTCTCCGCAAGTTCATCCTCAAATGAACCGGTACGCCGTGCGATCGCGTCCTGTTGTACTGCCAGGGACGCGGGATCGGGCTGATCGCCGATGTTGCCAACCACACGACGCTGCTCACGGGACAGTGCTTCCAGGGTTTGCGCCAGCGCTTCAATGGTTTGCTCCGTGCGCAGCTGCCGCAGCAGGGCGATGGTCCGCTCCAGTGACTCTTGAAACCCTTCCTGTTCGCCGCGAAACGCCTTCAGGGCCTCCTCCACGGCTTTGGAATCGACGCGCTGCATTGCGTCACGGAGTTCCTCCATAGCCTCCTTCAAACGCGGCGACTCGATTTCGGAGAGCAATTCCTGAATCTGGTTCAGCTTCTGGAGGGTTTCGTCCCCCAGAAGACCGCTCTGTTGCAACCTGCCGAGCGTTTCTTCGAGTTTCCCGCTGACTTCCTCGAGCTTTTCCGAGGCTGTGGCCTGGTCATCGATCGCGGTTTCCAGCTCCTTGCCGTGTTGCCACTGCATCTGTCGTTCCTTCAACAGCCGTTGTGCGATCTCTTCAAGGCGTTCGCGTACCGACTCCCCCTCTTCCCTGATGGCAGTCATCCGTTCCAGGCCCTCCTCGTGAGCCTGTCGGGCCTGACGGTGGATTTCCAGCAGTGACGGAAAGCGGATGGTGAACGCCGGCGTTTCCGTTATGCCCAGACCGGATACCGTGTTGCCGTCATACGCACGCAGCCTGAAGACGACCCGATCCCCCGGCAGCAGGTCCAGGCCGGAGAGGTCCCACACATGGGTCTGGGTGAGTTCTCCAGCGCCCGGGTTGTCCAGGGGAATTGGAAGCGCTTCTTCCGCCTCGCCGTCGTTGAGTCGGTAACGGATTTCGATCCTTGAAACGCCGTAATCGTCCCGGGCCTCCATGAACAGGGGAACCCGCATGTCTTCCCCCAGTTCAGTGTCTCTTCCCGGTCGAAGCAGGCGAATTTCGGGAGGATGGTCCTGAAGCGCCACGACGCGGTACTCTACAGGATTCAAGCTGGCGATATCGTGCATATCACGCAAAGCGATTGTATAGCGCCGGTTCTGTGTGACGGTCAGATTGACTGAAGCGATGCGTCCCTCGACTTGCGCCATTGAAGCACTGCTGTCGTCGAAGACGATTTCAGCCGAGCTCAACGGAAGGCTGGACTCGACGCGAAGCGCGGTCGAAGTTCCTGCGATGGCAACAATGTCGCCGCCTTCGACGTCGCGGACTTCCCCGAGCCCGGTGTAGGCCGGATAACGGTTGTCTTGACGAATCCGGACGACCATCGGCCGGGGTTTGGCGGTGACCTCATAGACAGGAGTTACCGCATCGTTCGCGCGTAGACTGTACTGGAACGATCGTGTCACGGCGGGAATTCCGTGTGCGATCCGTCCGTTGCGCACCGAAAGCTCAAGGGATGTCCATTCGTCGTCTTCCCGCAACAGGATGTGAGCGCGCGGGGGTACGAGACCGGACAAGGTGGCCGTTATTGCGAGGGGCTCCCCCGCGATGATTTCAGCGCTCCCCGGATGGAGGGAAATAAACGTCTCCGGCGGACGGACGTAGGCCGTTGTCGGCGTGGCAAGCCGGCCGGCAGCCGCTGTAAGCGGTCCCGGAAGAATCGCGAAAGCCACGAGAATGACCAGGCCCAGCACGCCACATAGGGCTGCTGCCCGCAGGGGTCTGGAACGGGGAACCAGAGGATCCAGATTCAGCTTTGCGAGGACCTCATCCGCCTGAATCACGGCGGCATCGACCATTGGTGACGAATAGTTGGCGTGTTCATCCGGACACCGGAGCTGCAAGGCGCTGATCAGGCGTTGCTGAAGGCCGCCGAATGCGTGTTCGACCTGCAATGCGACGTCTTCCGGTGAAGGCAAAACGAAGAATGGGCGAAAACAGTACACCACCGCAAGACAGGCCGCGGCAAGTGCGGCGGCCACTTCCAAAGCCACCTTGACCGCCGGCGAGAGATACAGGGCGGATTCCAGAAGCAGTAGAACGAAAAAACAGGAAAGCGCACAGCACAGCGTCAGGCCCGCGCCGTACAGGCTACGGGCGGCGACCTGCCTCTTCCGAAGCGCGGTCAGCCTGCCTGACAGGTTCCGGTATGCGTCGTTTGCAGATATTCCGGACATAATTGAGGGAAACGCGGGCTAAGGCCCGATCGTCGCGGTCAGTGCGTGAGCGCCCAGACGACGACGTTTGTTCCCATCTTCAACGCGGCATCCCGCATTTCCGGCGGGTCGTTGTGTACCGCGGGATCGTTCCAACCGTCCCCGAGGTCGCACTCGTAGTTGTAAAACACGACAAGCCTTCCCTCGTGAAAGATGCCAAAGGCCTGGGGTCGTTTTCCGTCGTGTTCGTGAATCTTGGGCAGGCCGTCCGGAAACGGGAAGGGGGATTGAAAGATGCCGAATGAAGGCGGCAATTCAACCAGCTCTTTATCGGGGAAGGTCCGTTTGATTTCACGACGAAACGCTTTGTCGAGTCCGTAGTCGTCGTTGGCAAAGAGGAAGCCTCCGCGTTCAAGGTACGTGCGAAGGCGCATGACTTCATCTTCGGTGAACAGGATATTTCCGTGACCGGTGAGGTAAAGAACGGGATACGCGAACAGGTCCTCGTCCATGATTTCGACCCGGGCTTCCCGTTCGGCCGTATGGATCCTCGTTCGACTGCGGATAAAGGCCAGAAGGTTGGGAATCTCGGTGGGCCCATTGTACCAGTCCCCGCCGCCGCCGAATTTAAGCCTCGCCATTGTGAATGACGCGGGAGGATCCGGCAGTTGTGCGGGACAGCGGGCGGCGCCAACTGTCAGAAGGCAGAACAGTGCGCAGATGACGCCCCGCCGGGCGGATCGACCGGCAGCGCCTTTGTGCCATTCGTTAGCGTCCATCTTTCCTGAGTACTGCGTCCCGTTTCAGCGATACTCGGGCCGGGCCAGGGCACGTCGACAAGCCGTTTCGACAAGCTCAACGCAAGCAGCGCAAGCAACGCGGTGAGACGGGACACGAAAGAGGAAGTTCCGGGATTCCGGTCAATCGGATTCGATCCGTAGCAACGGGTTAGACGGGTCCGGTACGGACGCGGGCTGTTTTTCGAAACTGAACGTGCAATCGAAATTCACATCGGCAAGGCATCTCTCGTCGATCGGAAACGCATTGCACTGGAGCGGCCGGTTCTCGTAGATGCTGCAGACCGAGAATCCATCGTCCTGTTTGACAAGGAAGGGGCATTTGAACAGGATTTCGCAGCAGTTGCCACACCGGTTACATTCGCCTGCAAGCAGCGTTGCCTGCTCGGCAACATAGGACTTTCGGAAGTGAACCAGAAACAAGCGGCGAACTTTCCCTGCGGCCTGTCGAGCCCTGAACGGCATTTTCATATATTTGCTGAATTCCTTCTGTCGCAGCGTTGAAATCAGGGAACATCAGGCCTGCCCCCCGATGATTCCCCGGCCTTTACACCCGCCTGTTTCGGCAGCCGGAAGAGTTGCCGGATCTCCTGCCACTCTCCGGATTCAAGGAAGTTCCATCCCCACAGAATGAACGGATAGGCCAGCAACAGAATGCAGCGGGTGACAATGCCGGACGGACTGGCATCGGGCGCAAATCCGGATACGCCAATTAAAACGATACCGCCGGCGACCCCGATCTTCGCAAGCCTGGCGTACTCGTAGGCGACCGGGTAGAATCGCCGCGTGTGGAAATACAGAAAGACCACCATGACCCCGTACGCGGCCAGCGTACTCCACGCGGCGCCAAACACCCCCATATGCGGGATGAGCAAAAGGTTGAATCCCACGTTGACGCCCGCACCCACGCCCACGACAAGCGGCAGCATCCGTGAACGGCCCTCCGCGTACACGCCTGCCGTCAATATAATGTACAGGCCGGATAACAGGAAAGCAAGGGTTACGATGGGAATGACCCCCTGTGCCGGCAGGTATTCCGCGGCCCTGCTCCCGCAGCCCAACAGAATGAGATCACGTGCGAAGGTGGATAGCACCAGAAGCAGCAGGGTTGCTCCCGCCGCATAGTAGGTGGTCATCCGGGCCACAACGGTGCGGGCCTCGGCTCTGTCCGGAATGGCCAGGACGCCCGGCGCCCACGCGGAGCGAAAGACACGCGTAAGCATCTGCATGGGGAGGCAGAACCGGAAGAGGATTTGCAGGATCCCTACGGGGTCCTTTCCAAGGAAGAACTTCAGCAGCAACCGGTCGGAAAGGTTAATCAGAAGCAGTGCAGCGGCAGAGGGGACAAAGGGCAGACCAAAACGCAGAAGTTCCCGCAGGGTCGACGTCGAATACACGGGCCGGAGGACGCGAAACCCGATCGGGCAAAGCGCCAAAAAGGCAAATGCGGAGCTGACCAGGTTGCTCCAGAAAATCGCGCGTACTCCGTTCCCTTCCCAGGCGATCAGGTAAACGGTGAGGCCAAGCTGCAGCGTGTGTTGAACGAACCGTACCGACGCGTAGGTTCCGGACCTCTGCCGCACCCTGCACAAAGTGAAGAAGGGCTCGGACAGCGTATCCAGCAGGAGTATGACCGAGACAATCCGAAAGATATCGGCGTAGGACGTGGAATCGAGAAAAACGATGGCCAGGCGAGCCGCAGAATTCCAAACCAGGAAAGTCAGCACGATGCCTGAAGCCAGAAGCGTCCAGTATGCCGTGCTGAACTTGAGGCGTATGTCGCCGGCGCCGCGCTCGACAGAGAGGTGGCGGACGAGCGCGTGGTTCAGACCCAGGGCATACAGGAGGACGCTGAAACTGACGAATGCGTACGCGAGCGCCATGTCGCCGTTTTCTGATGGCGAGAGCAGGCGAGCGTAAACCGGCACGAGAAGGATGCCGGTCGCCTTTCCGAGCAGGTCGCCCACTCCGTAAACGGCAGTGTGTCTTGCGAGCGATTTGACGTGTCGGAAGCGCATGGGTGATACGCGGTCATCCCTCTAGTGAGATAAGAGCAGGACGGCCGCAACTCCGGGCCCCGCCAACGTCGCGCGGCGTCGGTTGGCTGGGTCGTCTACAGCAAGGATACCGGGTCGATGTCCACGTCCAGCGTCACGGCGGCGCGGCGCCTGCGACCGTATTCGCGCATGGCGCGGCGGGCGAGGGCGTTCAGGTGTCTGGATGAAGGTGTTTTAAGCACGACCTGCCACCGGAAGTTCCTTCGGATACGCGCAAGCGGCGCCTGCGCCGGTCCCATGACGTCAACGTGCGGCAGCGCCATTGCACGCAGTGCCTCGGCGCACAACCCCGCGGTACGGGCAACATCATGCTCATGTCTTCCTTTAAAAAGCAGCAGGGCCATACGGCCGTACGGAGGATACAGTACGCTCCGTCGTCCCTCGAGTTCAAGTTCGGCAAATCGCTTGAAATCGTGGTTCCGCGCGCACTGCACGGCTTCGCCTTCCGGCAAGTATGTCTGTACGACGACCTCGCCGGGAGTATGCCCGCGTCCGGCCCGGCCGCTCACCTGCGTAAGCAACTGGAACGTGCGTTCTCCTGCCCTGAAATCGGGTAGATGGATGCCGGTATCGGCAGAAATGACCCCAACGAGGGTGACCCCGGGAAAATCCAGGCCCTTGGCCACCATCTGCGTGCCCAGCAGGACGTCCGCCCGCCCCTTCCTGAAGGATTCGAGGATTCGGTCGTGCGCCCCTTTCCGGCGGGTCGTATCGACGTCCATGCGGAGCAGGCGCATCCCGGAAAATTGTTCGTTGAGGGCTTCTTCCACGCGTTGCGTGCCCACTCCGAGCAGCTTGAGATGAGTTCCCTCACAGGCGCGGCATGCGGACGGCGCCGGGGTATCGTATGCGCAGTAGTGACACACCATTCGACTGCCCTGGGCGTGGTACGTGAGCGTGACCCGGCAGTTCGGGCATTGTAAACTGTCGCCACAATCCATGCACTGCACGTAGGGCGCGTAACCTCTGCGGTTCTGCAGCAGGATGACCCGCTCTTTCTTCTCAAGACGGTCCTTTAGCTTTTCCCGCAAGACCCTAGAAAAAAGGCCGCTTTCCTTCCTCATATCCACCAGGGTGACTTCGGGCAGCGGGCGGGAATCTATCCGTTCCGGCAGCGGGAGCAGACGGAATTTTTCCGTGTCGACGTTGTGATAGGACTCGAGCGCGGGCGTGGCCGAGCCCAGTACTATGGGGATATTCTCCATGTTCGCGCGCATTACCGCGACGTCGCGCGCGTTGTACCGGGGCGCCGGATCCGCCTGTTTGTATGCGCTGTCGTGTTCTTCGTCCACAACGATGAGGCCCAGGTTCGATACCGGCGCAAACACCGCCGAACGAGCGCCGATGACAATGGTCCGCCGGCCCTCGCGGACGTCACGCCAGGCATCGTAGCGCTCGCTTTCCGACAGTGCGCTGTGAATGACGGCAACCCGGTTGCCGAAATGGGATCTGAAGCGGCGTACCGTTTGAGGCGTGAGCGAAATCTCGGGCACCAGAATCAACGCGCCAAGTCCGTACTTCAAAACGCGGTCGACAGCCCGGATGTAGACCAGCGTTTTACCGCTTCCGGTAACCCCGTGCAGGAGAAAGGAATTGTACCTGGGAGGGTTGAGCGAATCCCGGATTTGCTCCAAAGCGCGCCGCTGATGGTCGGTGAGCGTGAGCCGCTCAGGGGCCGTGGACTCGACTTCAGCGTACGGGTCCCTGCGCACCTCCCGGTGGTAGATTCGAACCAGTCGTCGGTCCGCAAGCGCCTTGAGGATGTGGGATCCGATTCCCGCGCGGGTCAGCGCCGCGGCAGGCATGACGCCGCCGCCTGCCCGGATGCGCCTGAGACATTCCGCCTGCCGGGGCGCCCGGCGCTCCAGTGCGGACCACTCCACTTCGAACCACCGGGCATCGGGCACCAGTTTAACCATGCGCTCCTGCATGGGCTTGACGCGGGGGTCTTCAATTGTCTGACGGGTTGTCAGCAGACCCCTTCGAATCAGTCCGTATACGGCACCGCGCACACCGTTGCCGCGCAGGCGGCGCTGCAGTTGGCTGAGCCTGGACGGGCCGCGAGATTTCAGGTGGTCGAGGACCTGTCGCTGAAAGGGGGTTATCGGTCCGGGATCTGCGCCATTGGACGAGGTAACGACAATTCGCTGTCCACTGTGCGTATGAATTCCGGCGGGAAGCGCGGCCGTAAGCACTTCGGACAGCGTGCAGACATAGTAGGCTGCCATCCATCGGCACAGATCGAGGAGGTTCTGAGAGACGACTGGATAGGCGTCCAGCAGGATGCCTATCGACTTGACGTCTTCCAGGTCGGTCCCGTCCTGAAAATCGACGACGATGCCGGTCGTCCACCTGGGCCCCAGCGGAACGAGCGCCCTGCTTCCAATGTGAATCCGGCGCTTGAGGTCATCGGGAACCCGATAGGTCATTTCCCGGTCGATTGGCGTGGCGAGGGGGACAATTTGCGCGTAGTTGAAATCCATTGCGGATCAACGCACGGGTGGCGGCAACACGGATTCGATCTCTTCAACCCAGACATTGTGTCGGGAAATGAAGAGCCGGCGCTTCAGTCCGGTTTCTGCAGAGAGGGAAACAGGCTTGTCCTGCAGGAATAGGGAGACTGCGGAGGGATCTTCAATTTCCACTCGGAACCCATTGAGAGCGGTCCACTTCCGCTGTGTGCCGGAAAGCAGGCGGTTATCAAAGGTGGAATCACCGTCGCTGAATACCAGAACGCGGGTGTCCATGAGCGCATCAATGCGCAGCACGATCTCGTCTTCCCAGATGCCCGAGTACTGCTGCGGAAGCGAATAGGCCGACACCACCCGCTCGCCCGGCTCCCGGTTCACGGCGATATCCGGTTCGCGGGGCGCAGAACGCGGGGAGTCGGCAACCGCTGGCTCCGGGGGGCTTTCGGGTTCAGCAGGAGGATCCGCGGGATCCGGCGTTGCGGAAGGCTCCGGACCGGAATCTGCCGATGGAGCTGCGTTTTCTGACACCGGCGCCCCCGTCGATGCGGACGTCACAGACGTCGAGTCACGCCGAAGGTACACGCCTGAGATTACGGCAATAAGTGCCAGTACGCTTAGAATTCCCAGGATGCGGCCCACAGGCAGCGAGCGTTCCCGCGCCCTGCTCGCAACGCGTTGAGCGGTCACCGTGACCGGTCTGTTTTTTTCGTATTTGGCCAGCGTTTCCTCCACATCCAGGCCTACTTCCTGCGCGTATTTCTTGATAAACAGGCGAACGTAGATTTCAGGAAGGACGTCGTAATTGCCGGACTCGATCGCGCGGAGATAATCGGGGTTGATCCGCGTCCGTTCGAATAATTCTTCGAGGGACATACCGCTGGATTCGCGTTGTGCCCGTAACTCTGATGCGAATTCCTGCATTCAAGGCTCCGGAATCAGTCTTTGCAATGCCCGGCGGCAACCATCAACGACGACTGACCCGCCAGGCGTTCGAGGAGTGAGCAGAAAAGTGAAATCGGCAACCCGACAACATTGTAGAAACATCCGGAGATCGAATGGACGAACGCGGCTGCCCTGCCCTGAACCGCATATGCGCCCGCCTTGTCCATAGGTTCGCCTGACTGCACGTACAGGTGAATTTCCTCCGGCGTGAGCGGTCTCATGGCGACATCCGTCACCGCCACGTCCCGAAGAGAGCGCCCGGTTCCGGAGTCGATCAACGTCAGGCCGGTATACACGCGGTGCGTCTTTCCCGAAAGTCTGCTCAGCATGCGGACTGCCTCGTCTTCACCCGCCGGCTTTTCCAGAATGTCGCCGTCCGCCACGACCACGGTATCCGCGCCAATTACGATCTCCCCGTTGAACCTCGCGGCAACCGCCCGCGCCTTTCGGCCGGAGATTTCCTGCACGTAGTCCGCGGGTGGAATCGATCTGTCCAGGGTTTCCGAAACATGGCTCGGCACCACGTCGAAGGACAGGCCGAGCAGGCGCAACAGGTCGGACCGCCTCGGTGATGCGGAGGCCAGGATGAGTTTTTTCATGGCGGGAAGGTGTTGCCTGATACGACTGCGCGGCGGCGAAAATCCCTACGACTCAACCATCAGGGTAACGGGGCCGTCGTTGTGAATTTCAACCTGCATATTGGCGCCGAACTGCCCGGTCCGCACCGACACACCCTGGCTTCGCAGCGCATCCACGAATTCGCTATAGTACGCCTCGGCCATCTCTGGTGGAGCGGCGCCCGAATAGCCGGGACGGCGGCCCTTCCGGGTATCGCCATAGAGCGTGAATTGCGAGACGACCAGAACCTGCCCCCCGATTTCTGCGAGGGAACGGTTCATCCTGCCCTGTTCGTCTTCAAATATCCGCAGGTGGATGCATTTGCCGGCCACGTACTGGATGTTTTCGGGTGTGTCCTCCCGTCCGACGCCCAGAAGTATCAACATCCCCCGGCCGATTTCAGCGGTGAGCTCCCCGTTGATGAAAACCGCGGAACGGCTGACCCGTTGTACAAGCGCACGCACCCTGGTTCCTGAAAGTCAATGAACGCCACCAAAAAGGGGCGCGCAGCCACGATACATTGGGTTGCGGCGGAGATATCCGGCATGAGGCGCATCACAACATGCCAATCCTAATTTAGCCGATTCACCAGGGCGAGGCAAGCGAAACAACGGGCCGCGAAACCGGGGACCGGACGCCGGAACTGAGAGACAGGACACCGTTTTTTCACGGCAGTGCTCATAGCCCGTAACCTCCCCTGCGATGTTCAACCTTTATCTGCGGGAATTCCTTGATATGGAGTTTGAAGTGAAAGCCCTTGTTGAATCCCGTGGGATACCAGCTGAACGTGGCCTGCCAGCAGTGCAGGTCCCTGTAAACGTAAAGCGTCTGGGAAATCAGCCGGGTGTTTATCACATCGAAGTTGACGGAATAGTTGAAGCGCCAGGCGCGCGTGGGATTCAACGCCAGGTCCGCTTTTACCCACGAGCGCTTCGATGATCCGAAGCCCACGGAGAAAGACTCCCGATAGCTGAAATAGTGTCCCACGTTGAAATGCCACGGCTGGGTGGCGTCTCCGAAGTCACGGTAGATGTCGTCTTCGAAGTTAAATCCTGTCCCCGAGCCCGGAAGCATGGATCTGTCGTCTCGGATCGGGTCCGACCTCCGATCGGATCGTCCGCTGAAGCGAAGACTGGTGTTGACGCTGAGGCTGCGCAGGCGCGGGTGATACAGGTTCAGACGTCCCGATGCGTCGTAGAACGTGTGGCCCATGTTGAGTCGAACGTCGATCCGGCGTGCGGGCTTTATCGACGCTGAGGTCCGCAGATCGCGCCATCGACGCAATGGATTGGCGTCGAAATCGTATCCCGTTGAGAAACTGGCCGTTGCGAGTGTGGACCGGCGTTCTTTGCCGTCCATTTCGGTCTTGATTTCGAGCGTGTTATTGAGCCGCAGGTTAAGGGTGCGCCTGGGATCATTCCAGTCCCGGCGGCCGTGAAAGCCCAGGGTTGCGCCATCGACCCTGGCGGTCTGGTAATACCTGAGGTCGATCTGGGGCTGAAACCGGTGGCGGAACCCTCTCAGCCGTCCGATCTGCGGCTTGAAGATACCATAGAGCGCGGTGCCGGCGGCCAGGCTGGCGTTGTAAGACTCACGGCGCGTCCGCGTGTTCGCGTTCGGGCGCGAGGAGTTCTGACTGATGTTGAACCGTTGCGTGAGATCCAGCCACCCGAAGGGCTTGTGCTGGCTGCTGGCCCCCAGCCTGGCGTTGAGCGACAGATTGTGCGTGTTGTCGTCCCCGTCCTCGTTGCGCGTGAAGGCATTCGTGAGACCCGCGGAAGCGTCGTAATAGAAAGCGTGGTACCAGAGGGCGTCCCGGGTTGATTCAGGCTGACCGAAAATGCGACGCCTGCCCTGACGGAACGAGAGACGGGGGAAACCCTGAAACCGGTTCTGGTTCTTGTCGAGGTCCCGGTAGTAATTGAGATTGACATCCATGCTTCGCCTGGCTTCCGTCCAGCGCTTGTCCATGGAAAAAGACGACCGGAGTTGCCGGTTCAGGTACCGATAGAGGTTGCTGGAATTGTGAAGGTCGAAGTTGGAGCTGTTCGTAAAGTCCCCCCTGGCCCTCATGTTGAGCGTCGGGTTCAGCCGGTGCTGGTGGTGAAAGTTCAAACGCCAGTCGCGGCGTGAATCGCCCGAAGGCTGTCGCCCGCGTTCAAAGGACAGATTCACATATCCGCTGAGTCTTCTTCGCACCGCGTAGTCGAACCCTGCGTCAATGAGAAAACCGTTGCGTTCCCGAATGGCCGTCTTCAACGTGGCATCCCAGTAGTCGCTGGGCGCCCAGTAATAACCGATGTTGCTTATGTTTATGCCGTCGCGGCTGTTGCTGCCGATCCGCGGCGTCAGAATGCCGGAGCGCCTGCCCTGCGTGAGCGGAAACACGTAGAACGGGAGCCACATCACCGGTACGGGACCCACGCGAAACGTAACGGAGCGGGCGATGGCCTTGTCGTCCTGAACCACCTTCAGCGCACGGCACACGAAGTCGTAATGGGTGTGGTCCCTGTCGCACGAGGACATGGATATCGCAAGGGCGTGAAGTTCCTGCTGCCGGTCCAGGAGGATCTGCTCGCCCTTGTAATAACGCCTGCCGTGACGCGCCCGGCCACCCTTCACGCGCCCGCGCCCGGTTTCCAGGTTGTAAACCATTGACGAGCCTGTGAATCGCTCCGCCCCTCGGACAAACTCGGGCACGCCAATGGTCTTCCGTCCCGTGGAATCCGGCAGCCCCTCGGCTTCCAGCCGTTTCGCCTTTCTATGGAGGACGATTCGCCCGGCGCGCAGCTCTACGTCCTGATACTTGAGGACGACGTTACCCGTGAAGACAACCCGTCCTGCCGCGACATCATCCTCGACCCGGTCGGCCGCGTATTCATAGAGCAGGGAGTCCTGCGCCGACGCGTCGCGTTGGACGGTAAGCGGCTCCGGCTCCATTTGCGCATGGGCCGTGTTGACCAGGAAAAGCAACAGGAAAAAGAGGGTGCCGGAAACCCGGTGGTACGCCTTCCGGATACCAAGTGCCGGCTCTGGATGTATCGAGCTCATATTCCGTTTTTGCCGTCCGTTCCCACGAATTCCCGGGAGGATTTCTGGCGTGAATAACACCTGTCAATCAGAGGAAGGACCGTCGCCCGCACGGTTTTGCGCCGTGAGGGACTGGCCTCGCGATCACGACTCGTACCGCGCCTTGCGGGCATACTCAAGGCTTCCGCAGGAGACATTTGCAGTTGACTTTTCCGTATTATTCGCGTTATTTCAGGTGTTATTCCTGCAACGGCGCGCGAGTTGGATCTGACTCGCATGTCAGGGGCTCGTGGACCCTTAATTCATGACCATTATTGCGGAAGTGGTGGAATTGGCAGACACGTCAGATTTAGGATCTGGTGGGCATTGCCCGTGGGGGTTCGAGTCCCCCCTTCCGCACCAGTGTTGAAGCCGGACGGCGGGCTGCGACAATTCGGGCCGTGCGCTGCGGTGTTTCTGGCGCACGGCTTTTCCTTTGTACAGGAAACGGACGGCGCTGCCGGTTGTCGATTGCGTAATGAATATTCCGTTTTTCGGAAAATGAGTCAAGCCGAAATCTGAATTCATGAACCACACGGAGGGACCATGGAACAGCTTGCGTTCCTGACCGAAGACAACATCCGGGAGATCCGGCGCCGGTTTGGCACGCCTGTTTTCGTCTATGACCAGGAAACGCTCGAGGCTCGTGCAAGGGAGGTCCTGGATTTCCCAAATGCGTACGGATTGACCGCCCGATACGCGATGAAGGCCTTGCCAACGGCGGCGGTCGTCAGAATCCTGAACCGGGCGGGCCTGCACATCGATGCCAGCAGCGGATACGAAGTGGAGCGCGCCATCCGGGCCGGCGTTTCTCCGGACCAGATCCAGCTCACCGCACAGCGTACGCCCCCGAATCTGGAGTTCCTGGTGAGACAGGGCGTCATATTCAATGCCTGTTCGCTGCAGCAACTGAGGCACTTCGGCGACCTGTTTCCGGGCCATTCCGTAACGGTACGAATCAACCCCGGTCTGGGATCGGGGCACAGCAAAAAGACCAACGTGGGTGGCCCATCCGCAAGTTTCGGGATCTGGCACGAGTATCTGGACCAGGTACTCGCCATTGCCGGAGCCTGCAATCTGAAGATTTCGAGTATGCATACCCACATCGGTTCGGGCAGCGATCCCGAGGTCTGGGAGCACTGCGCGATGATTTCTCTGCGGATCGCTGCACTACTGCCGGAGGTGGAGGTGCTGAGCCTCGGGGGCGGGTTTAAGGTAGGGCGTATGGCAGGGGAGGCATCTACCGACCTGAATCGGATCGGAATGCATGTAACCGAAGCGTTCCGGGCCTTTGGAACCGAACATGGGCGCAAGCTGCGGCTGGAGGTCGAGCCGGGCACCTTTCTGGTGGCCAACGCTGGCGCGCTGATCTGTTCGGTCATCGATTGCGTGGATACCGGCAGGAACGGGTACGAGTTCCTGAAGGCAGACGCGGGAATGACCGAGCTATTGCGCATCAGCCTCTATGGCGCACAGCACCCGATTGTGACCGTGCCCGCGCAGCCGGAGACGCGGCCACTGAGGGAATATCTGATTGCCGGCCATTGCTGTGAGAGCGGAGACGTGTTGACCCCTGCGCCGGGAGATCCGGAAGGATTGAAACCCCGGCTTCTCGCCGAGGCGAGGATGGGCGATCTGCTGGCGGTGGGCGGATCCGGCGCGTACTGTTCCGGCATGGCATCGAAGAACTACAACTCCTTTCCGGAGGCCGCCGAGGTGCTGCAGGCCCCGGATGGCACGCTGCACCGGATCAGGAAACGACAGACACTGGACCAGATCACGGAAAACGAGGTGATTCCTGACTTTCTGGACAACGGGCCGAACCCGCCTTATTCCGATACCTGATAGCTGTAGAGGTGGGACCCGCTTCCGAAGTAGATTCGACCGTCCAGGATGTCGCCACCCGGCCCTACGGGCACGGGCGACTCAGCCAGCATCCGTATTTCGTGGGTATCGGGTTCGACGATAGCGATACCCTTCGTGAAGAGGATGAAAATGGCGCCGTCCGGCGCGGTAACAAAAACCCTCGGGCCCTGTTGAGACGTCGTGGGCCCGAATTCGGGCTCGAGTTCCCGCTGGTGGACCACCCTTCCGTCGCCGGGATCGAAGACGAAAAAGCGCCTGCGGTCGGCGATGCCGTACACCACACCGTTCGGCCCCGAGCACATATCGGTATAACCCTGCACGCCGGGGAAGACGACCGCGTGCCAATCGAGCCGCCTCGTTTCCATGTTTATAATATAGAGTTCCGCTTCGTCGGCCTTCTGTTCCCCGCCCGTGCCTGCGCTGGTCGTCGTGCCGCCCAGGAGCCTGCCATCGGGCAGGGGAACCAGGCTCATGGTGGACTGGTTTGGCAGGATGTCGGTATGTTCCAGCAGCGTATGCTCGCGGGTCTGCCTGTTCCAGAACAGCAGGCCGCCGCCGGTAAGCCCGTACCCCGGTGTACCGGCGAGTATTACGGTTCTTCCGTCCGGATGGGCGAGCAGCATGTGAGGGCGGTTGATGACCTCGTGGCATTCGTATAGCAGTTCCGGGTTGCAGCCGGCCTTGTCGCGCTCGGTGCGGACCCATGGCCGGGCAGGGTCCCACGCCTCCAGCAGGCCGTGGGTATAGGCGCCGATGAAGAACATGTCGCCTTCTCTGGCGACGGTATTCCATTGACCCAGCGCCGGTCGGTTGATCCAGCTGCCGGTTTCCGGGTTGAAGCTGAAAAAGTGCATGGGGAACGCGGTGCCGCCGCAGATGGTATTGTCCGGAGCCGTGGCCACGCCCATGATGTGGGCGCCTTCGCTGGAGTAGTCGAAGGACACTTCGCGGATCTCGCCGGTTCCGGGGTCCTCAACGGCCAGAGTTCGTTCCACGAGGCTGCAGGAGACCATGCGTTTGCCGTCGGGAAAATCCGTGTGGAACAGCCCCTGACTGCCGGCAATGACCGGTTTCTCACTTCTGTTCTCAATCCTGCCGACGTCCATCCGCCTGCCGCGGTACAATTCCATCCAACCGTCCTCCGATCCGCCGCTGGTGTGCCCGTATACTCTCCCGTTCAGGTCACGATAGACAAGTGCATGGGCATGCGTCCGTTCGTCTTCCGCCAGGAGCGGCTCCGCCCTTCCGCTTTCCGGGTCCAGCGAGATAATCTGACTGGCCGTGCTGCCGACGCCGAAATAGATCCAGCCGGTATCGTCAGCGGCGATCGCCCGGGGATACTGACGCCAGTTCTGGTCGTATAGGTTACCGTAGTCACGGAACTCGCCGGTACCGGGGTTGTAGGATGCCACCGCGCTGTTCGGATAGGTTCCAGACCAGATGCGGCCGCCGTCGTCCTCGGTCATGCTCATGGCCATCTGCGGCACGGTCTTGTGGAAGAACGTGAATGCGCGCTTCTCCGGGTCGAATTCGACAAAGTGGCTGTTGAAGTGCGTGTAATACCTGTTACGGCTGGACAGGATGGCGGCAAAGGGACAGTCTCCGCCCGGCGGAAAGGGCATGGGGAATTCGTCGGCCTTACCGGTTTCGGCATCGATCATCAGCAGCGCATATCCGCCCCGGTGGTCGTAAAGCCAGATCAGGACCACGTTGCGGCCCTCGCCGTCCACGGCAACAGCTGTACCGCGATGGTTGCTGACGGGCGTGGCGACGCCGTGGTGAAAAAAACCGTTACCCATCGCTTCGGTATTGGTACCAGACATGGGATTGCCTCCGTTGGGTTTTCGTGTGGGATTCCGGAGCGGTTGGACCGGGCGGGCAGCATTGACCGATCCGACCGAATATAACATCCGGACCCTGGCAGAAAAACCAGTTTCCGACGACGATTCGCGATGTCTCGGACGGAGATCCAGGCGCCTGTATCAGGATTCAGAGCAGGATTCACGGCAGGCAGGAGGAAGAAGGCGGGCGGGCGCGTTATCCGTGCGACCGCGCCCGTTGACGCACGATGCGGCTCAGGTGGGCGAGGCGGACCCGCCCCACCAGTGGGTATACGGGAAGGAACAGGAGTTGCGGCCCGAGCGCTATTGCGCACGTTGGCTCGTGGCCTGGCAGATCACGATCGGGCTTGACCACGCATAGGGACGGTGGCCACAAATGTGCGTCAATGCCTGCGCTCCAGAGGCGCCGGCACAGGTCCGCCGCGTTGCCGACCCTGACGACGAAGAGCCAATAGGAGTGATCCGCGCTTCGGCCCGGGTAGCAGAGATCCGGAACGCTGCGATGAAATGCCAGGGCTTCCGGGCGGCAACCCATGGGCCTGAGGGCATTGGAACGCAGACGCCGTGACAGCAGATCCAGGAGGGCGCCACAGGGCTGGCGACGGATTTTCCTGAGCAGTTCCAGTCCTCTGAAACCGCGTGTGGCGCGGTATCCCACGGCATCGTGCGACCTGCCCAACAGGCGGCACGCGGCGCATAGCAGGGTATACGGCCCCGGCCGGTTGAGCAGGAGAACAACGCCGTATTTTGCCAGGCGCAGGAAGAACCAGCCTTTGCTCTGCACAGGATAACTGCTATGCAGCCGTCTGATTCTGCCACGAAGATCAGGGTCGCCCACAAAGAGAAGGCCACCGCCCAACGCGGTATGGTACTTGATCGGTCCGAAACTGAACATGCGTACGTCGCTGTCAGGATGACCTGTGAAGCCGTCACCCCAATGCGCCTGTGCGCAATCTTCAAACAGCAAGAGACCGTGCATTCTGGCGAAACGAACAAGCGGGTCCATTGGGATTCGGGCGCCGAACAGGTGAGTCGCCAGGAGCGCGACGGTTCTGGACGTCAGCCCGCTGTTGAGACTGTCCGGATCGGGCTCAAGGGTCAGTGGATCCAGATCGACCGGAATGGGCACGAGTCCGTGACTCCGGATGATTTCGAGTATATCGGGAATGGTGATGGCGGACACCAGGATGTGCGAACCGCGAGGAAACCGGGCTTCCCGGAGACAGGCATCGAAGCCGCTGCGAAGCGAAAGAAAGAAAATGGCCTCGTCGGTGTCTCCGGTACTCTCCCGGCAAACGGCATGGCCTTCCTCGCGCCGGTCGCCGGAGAGGCATCGGCGCATACCGAAGAGGAGATCGCGCCAGCCGATATCGAGTCTTTTTCGAGGAACCATTGCCGATTCACTCATTCGCCGGCGCGGACGGCCGCGATGAAGCCGTATGGAGGAACTGATTCCGCGTCCGGCGAGCGTTTTTTGGGATCGGGCCCGACCTTCCGGGCACGAAGAATCCCGTTTCCACAACATCCGTGAACCTACGTCACGACTCCCTCCATGATACCCATTTGCCGTTGCATCCTGCAACACATTCGTCGACTTCGGAATGGCGATGCGGGGATGCCGACGGACGCCGGCAGCGACGCGGGAAGATTGATGGATGGCGGGCATGGCTCTTCAGACCTCATCTCTTCTACGGAACAGGATCGTATACGATGGCCTTGGCGGAAACATCCTTTCGAATCTCGCCATCAGACCGGTTCCCGGTTATCAGGCGCATCGGCCTGCTCCGGTTGAACGCGGTTTTCGAGCGATGAACTTTCGCGTTTTGCCATCTGATTGAACCACCGCAAGCCGACCGCAGCCAGGACGATACCGCCGGCAAGCAACCACCACGGATAGTACACCACCGTATCGGGACTATCAATCGGTCCGAATAATTCCAGATGCGCAACCGTCAATGCCAGAAAATTGTTCAGCGCATGCCCTGCAATCGCCGGTACCAGGGACCCGGTTTGAACAACCCACCACGCGAATACGATCCCCAATATCAGGGCGATCGGGAATTGCCACGGGTTCGCATGAAACAGCGCAAACATGACCGCGGACCAGACGATCGCCCGGTTCCGCGTTCGGTGGGTCAGCAGGCCGCCGAGAATGATGCCTCTGAAGAGGATTTCCTCAGTCAGGGGAGCCTGAACCACCATGACATAAAAAGACAGCCCAAAGGGACTTTCCTTGTCCGCCAGCTCCTTCAATGCGTTGACGATTATTTCAGGTGCCGGTATCAGATGTCGCATGAGGTTTCCCAGGTCTGAACCGACGATTGCCAGGCCGATGATTGACACCCCGAGCGGCAGGGACAGTTGCCAGGATACGGGCCTGAATTGCAGGATATTTCGCCAGGTCCGATCTGTTCGGCGCTTCGAGTAAGCAGCCACCAGAACGAAACTGATGAGCGTTAATAGCCAGATTACGTACGGACTCCCGTGCAAAGTCTGGTCCAGGATGAAACCCAGGATGGCAACCGGTACACCCAGTGCCGCGCTTATCAGGAAAAACAAGATCAGCAGCCAGACCGACTGCTTCAGATTCGGATACGCCATGTATTCCCTCCTGTTTGGGTGAGGAGATGCCGGCAAGTCGAACAATCCGGACCCAAGTCGAGTGTCGCCCCGCGTGTTGCGCCGTCAGACTGATTTCTCGGCCACCGCCGTTACGACCGGCTCCGGTTCAGCCGGTGGAGCCAGCGGCGTCCCTTCGCGTTTTGCCATTTGATTGAACCACCGCAGACCGACCGCAGCCAGTACAATACCGCACACAAGCAGCCACCATGGCAGAAACTCCACAACACCCCAATCCTCGATAGGACGGAATATCTCCATACGCACCGAAATCAACGACAGAAAATTGTTCAGAGCGTGACCGAATAACGCAGGCAGCAAAGAACCTGTCTGTACGACCCACCACGCGAATACAAGACCCAGTATCAAGGATCCTGGAAACTGCCATGGATTCATATGCATCGCGGCGAACAGCACTGCAGACCAAAAAATAGCACGCCGGCGGGTACCGTTGGCTAACAGCCCGCCAAGAATAACGCCTCTGCAGAGAACTTCCTCGGTAAGCGGCGCGTGAATCGCGAGAACATAAAACGCGAGACCAAGAGGTGTTTTGCTCCCCATTAGATCAAGGAATATCTCGAGGTATACTTTGGGAATTGGAATCAGATATTGCACGAAGGTTGCAAGGTCGGATATGACAATGCCGAATCCCAGGATCGAGACAGTAAGTGGGAGGTACATTTTCCACGGTACTGTCCTTAAGAGCAGGACGTCCGACCAGGGCCGACCGGATCGACGCTGCGCATATAACACGAGTAGAGCGAAAACGGGAAGGTTTAGAATCCATCCCAGGTATTCGAAGATTCGTGTTTCATTGTCCGACGCGGCGCCGAGGAAATGAAGCATCATCCCCAGCGCGCTCGTTGCCACCACAAGCAAGACCATCAGCCAGACGGACTGCTTCAGATTCGGATACGCCATTTATTCCCTCCCCTATTGATGCGACCGGACGAAAGTGGATCCAACGACCCCGCATTCCGGCGCGAGCGGCGGATTTCATCGAGCCCGCAACTCCGGCAGTCCTCTTGCCGCGGTCGCATTCGGTGTCCTGTTTGGGTGTCGAACAATCCAGGTCGATATGCAAAATGCGAGCCAGATTTGAATAAGCGAATAACTTAAAGTATATAAAGCATTTGGCTAAAATGGTGAGGCGCTTTGAAGAGAAGCGGACGTGTAGCGATTTGCGTCTCGACGCTTCAAGGAAAATACCGGTACGCCGGCGCGGACGTGAGATGAAACCCGTGTCTGCGTGCTTTTTTTGCGTAGCTGGAACGCGCGCGTTAACATGTGATGCATTTTGCATCGTATGGCGCATTCTGCAACGCCTGGCGCCGACCCAATGTTGTAGGCGTCTTACGACAAAGTCAGCGGCTTGGCACTGCAACGGAAGACGTTGACACGCGATGGATGTTGAGGAGGACCAACAGCGAAGGGCATAAAAAAATCCCGCTTCATCCCCCGCCGTTCAGTGATGAGCATCTTAGCGGCACCCCGATTAAAGGGTGCCGGGCAGTGTCACCACTCACGCAGCTTTTAGGATGCGGGAAGGTCCTACGTATTCGCCGGGGACAAGGGAGCTACCCTTGCCCCTGAATGTCGGCTATTGTATTCGGTAGGCTACCCGACATACGGGCACTGCCCGAGTGGTGACAACCGGAATATAGTTTCCGCTCTTGTGAATGACAAGGGCTAATTTGCATTTCTGCAGAAACGGGTCGATCTGAAATCGGCGTAGATGCTTACGCAGCCCACGTCGAAATACTGAATCAACGGCCTGATGCAACGAAACGACATGGGGATATGATGTTCGCGCCTCAACGACTGAACGGTCGCCATCGGCGAAGGGACCCGTCACCGTGCCACGTCTCCCGCCTACTCCTGGACCGCCTTCGCGGTTTCCCAGATCGGGTAGTGTATTTCCGCCCGCTGAAACTCACTCTGCAGCCACTGACTGAATAGCGTATCGCGAATCTCATTTGAAACGCTATCATCAAGGACTGCCGGAAAGTTCCGCTGCAGCATATACAACGCGAAGCCGCCCGATGCCTTTTCGGGTCCGAAAACTTCACCAGGTTCGGCGGCGAAGAGGCGCGCCGCAATACCCTTCGGCAACTGTCCGCGTCGAACGCGCCCGACAAACCCGCCGGACGGACGCGTGCGTTCATCTTGTGAGTACTCGCGGGCCATTCTGCAAAAATCAGCGCCTTCTTCTATGGCCTGAAGCCCGATTTCTTCTATCACGCCTCTATTACGGTGAAAAATCCAGCTGACTTCCGCCTCGTCGAAATCCAGCTTGTGCTGAGCGAAGTACGGTTGGATCCTTCTGTCCACGACCTTGTCGGACAACGCACGCTCCAACCGTTTCGCCTGAGCGTCTTCTGCGACGTCGCCGAGGGTAATGCCTCGGGACCGGAGCCACGCTTCCGTGTCTTCAACACGTTCCAGGCGATGTCGATAGCGCCAGTCGTCCACGTCGCGCTGGATGTCTTCCGGTTTTGAACGGATGCCTTCCCGGACCGCAAGCTGGCGCACGAGTTCTCTGCGCGCGAATTCACCGAAGAAATCGAGTTTGTCGACGACCCCCAGTTGACGGACGACCTGACTCAGCGACACACCGGCGCCATTGACCTGGACGAGCGTGATTTCCCGGGAAGGAATCGGGTTCCCATCTTCCGCGCGAGGAGTCATAACGAATCCTCCGGCTGAGCTGCCGCCGACTTTACGGCGTCGTACGATGCTGACTCGTAAAGCCTTCGCAGAGGACTCAGAAGCATCAGCAGGACGGATTGGCGGTCCGTCATGATCTCCGCGGTGCCCTTCATGCCGAACCGGAGCGGTTTCTCCTGTCCCTTTACGTCCACGGTGGTTTCTTCCAATTCAACGACACCCCTGAAAACCGGTCCGACAATCTCATCGATGACGGCATCCGGCGAGATCTGTTTGAGCCACCCGCGTTTGATTCCGAAATCCTGGAATGCGAAGGCGTCGTATTTCAGCTTCACGATCTGACCCGGTTTCAGCATGCCCACGTCCCTGTTCAATACCGTAAGCTCGGCGACGATCGGAGCGGACGCCGGCGCTACTGAAACCAGCGCCTGCCCTTTGCTGATAACCTGTCCGAGCGCATTCACCTCCACCCGCGTTACAATGCCGGATTCCGGCGCCAATATGAGGTCCGACTCCGCTTCCAGCCGGCGGTCGACGCGTTTGCGCGCCTGCTCCAGTCTCAATCGCGCGGTTTCGTACGCGTGTTTCATCTTTGACGCCTCGCGGCCGTGCTCGATTCGCGCCTCCAGAATCTGACGTTTGAGGTCCTGGACGGCCGTTTCGTTCCTGTATATTTCCGACATGCGTCCCGGAAGCGCTGCGAGTGCGCTCAGGTACCGTACACGCGCCTGATTGATATCCACCCGGCTGATCAGTTTCCTCTGGAACAATGCCTTCTGCTGAAGATAGTCCTGCTTCAAGTGATCGATTTCCGCCTGCCTGAAGCCGATCTGTGCCTGCAGTTCCGCCTCGGAATTGTCACTTCCGGATCCTTCGGCATCACCCGCGTCGTCGTGGTAGTCCCTGAGGGCGTTCTGATGCGCCGCCATGAACCGCTGCAGAACGGCCAGTCGCTTTTCGAGCGACGCGATCGTCTCCAGGTTCAATTCCGATCTCCGGGGCAATACCTGTTTGAAGTCGTATCCGGCCTGTTGATACGCCATTTCCGCCTGTTCCAGCTCTCGAAGGTCTCCCCAGGTTTCCCAAGACTTCAGCTTGAACAGCAACTGCCCCTCTTCGATGCGATCGCCCTCGCTGACGCCGATGTGCTCGATCTCGCCGCCGCGGCGCGCCTGCAACGTCTTCACCTTCCCCATCGGCACCAGTTGAAACGGCGCCGAAGCCACAACGTCCACCTTGCCCCGCCATGCCCAGAACACCGCGATCCCGACAAACAGAAGAACGACGTAGAGCAGCGCCCGCCCCCAGAACGGCCTCAGCGACCCGAAAAACGCCTGCATCTCCTCCGAAACCTGCTCCCGCGCGGGCAGATGCATCGGCGACGACGCTCCCGAAGACGCCAATTGTCGCGGTTCCGCCATCCGACCGGCTCCTCGTCAGCCGAAAGTTCAGGTCAGCTGCAACTGCTGGCTGCACATGTGATAGTAAAGACCCCGTCGAAGCATCAGTTCTTCGTGCGTGCCGGTGTCGAGAATGTGGCCCTTTTCCATTACGAGAATCGTGTCCGCATCCCTCACCGTGCTCAGGCGATGGGCGATGACCAGGGACGTGCGATTTTCCAGGAACAGCGCCAGATTGGTCTGGATCGCAGCCTCCGAGTCCGTATCCAGCGCATTTGTCGCTTCGTCGAAGATCAGTATTCCCGGATCGCGGTACAGCGCGCGCGCGATCGCAACACGTTGCCGCTGGCCGCCGGACAATCCGATTCCCTGTTCGCCCACCTTCGTCTCGTATCCCAGGGGCATCTCGTTTACGAAGTCGTGAACGCATGCCAATTTCGCGACTTCCAGGAGGCGGTCCATATTCGCGTCCGGTTCTCCGACCGCGATGTTCTCCGCAATGGTTCCGCTGAATAGAAAAGAGTCCTGCATAACCATGCCCACCTGGCGGCGCAGCCAGTGAGGGTCGAAATCGCGCATATCCATCCCGTCCAGCAGCACGCGCCCTTCCGTGGGATCGAACAGGCGGGGCACGAGCTTGACGAGCGTGGTTTTTCCGGCGCCGCTGCGGCCGACGATGGCGACCTTTCGTCCAGGCTTCAGTTCCAGGTCGATGTTGTTCAAGACGTAGGGTTCATCGGTTCCAACGCCGTACCTGAAGAACACGTTTTCGAAAATCAGACGGCCTTCAACCTGCTTCAGTCTCAGGCCGTGTCCGCGCTGGCGCGCACTTTCCATCTTAGAGTCATAGACGTCATTCAGCCTGTCCAGGGCGACCCGGGCTTCCTGAACCTCGGGCCACACGCCGATCAATCCCATTATGGGTCCCATCACGTTGCCGATAAGGGCATTGAAAGCCATCAATTGACCGACTGACAACTCACCGTCGATAACCAGAGAGGCGCCATACCACAGAATCACCGTGGAACTCAGGAGATTGATCATACTACCGCCTGCGCCGAACAGCATCTCCATTTTCAATCGTCGGAATCCGATCTGGATTTCCCTTGTAAATTTGCCCTCCCACTGCCATCTCGTTACCCGTTCGACCGCTTCGGCTTTCACAACGTCGATTCCGTGCAGCGAATCGATCAGTACGGAGGACTGTTCGGCGCGAGCGAGAAATGCCCGCTGGCTGAAGGACTTCAGGATCGGGGTATAGATCAGCGTGAGCCCTACCGAGAGCGGCACGAAAATCAACATCACGAGCGTCAACTCCCAATTGTAGTAGAACATCAGCCCAAGATAGACGAACAACATGATAAAATCGAGGATCGCCGAAATGGTCGTGTCGGTGAAGAGCCGCTGGATCGTCGCGTTTTCCTTGAATCGCGTGGTCAGATCGCCGGTGCGGCGCAACGCAAAGAACCGCATGGACAGGCCCAGCAGATGGCGGTAGAACCGCGACAACATCGTGAGGCTCAACCTGGCGCTGATATATCCGATCAGATACGCGCGCAGCGTCGATGTCCCCATCTGGAAGAGCGCCACGACGACCATACCCGCGAGCATCAGGTTCAGAAGGTCCTCGTCGTGATGCACCAGCACCTGGTCGACTATAGTTTGCGTAAAAACCGGCGAGGCAAGGCCCAACAGGCTGAGTACCAGGGACGCCAGCAGGACCTCGACCAGAATGGCCGTATAGGGCTTGATCAACGGGAAAAAACGCTTGAAGGAAGATCTGGAGGGTTCATTCTCCGCCACTTGATCCGTGTATTCAAGGAGCAACGCCATGTTGGTCCAGCTCTTCTCGAACTCCCTCCGGGCCAATCTGCGAATACCCACGCCCGGATCCGCGATTTTCACACCCTTCTTGTTGATCTCATACAGGACAACGAAATGGTTGCCTTCCCAGTGCAGAATGGCCGGCAATTCCGTTCGCATCAACGCTTCGTAGCCGGTGCGCACGCCCCGCGTGACAAATCCAAGCGTCTCCGCCGCTTCTGCCAATGCCGCCATCGACGTGCCGTCCCGCGACACGTTGCACATGTCCCGCAGCCGGTTCAACCCGATCGGCATCCTGAAATACTTGCAGATCATCCCCAGACACGCCGCCCCGCAGTCGGACTGATCGTGTTGTTTCAGAAACGGAAAACGAAACGCCGTCGATGTTCTGCGCTGCTCGTCAGATGTCCTGGAATTCGGGACATCGTATGGCCCGCCGTTCGCCGCAACGGCGTTGTTCACCGCCGCCGTTTCCGTGTGGACGTGAATTCCGCCCGATTGAATCTCGCGGGACATCGACCTGTCCGGTGCCGGTTCCTTGTACAATCGCCGTGCCATCTCTCTCAAGGGCGTTAATGCAAGGATTGATTGACTCAGGCTTTCCAGGTCAGGCTTTTCCAAGACGTAGATAACGCTATTCACCCGGCTGCGGATCGTCCGTGAGCCGCCGACAGTAGAATCCGTCTCTTCGAAAAAATCCCCGGCGTCGAGCGAGTGCGTGCTTCCGTCCTCAAGCATCACGTCCAACCCGCCGCTGCCCACCACGCAGAAACGCTCGCTCGTGTGACCGGATTGCGTGAACGACGCGCCCGCTGCGACCTCCTCTCGCTTCAGACGTTGGAACAGCTCCCGCATGCCATCCCCGGAAACGGACCCCTTCAGATACCTCGTGAAGTCCCGGTACGCGATATTCGCAACCTGGTCCTGCAGATAGGCCTCCAGCTCCGGCTCCTTCTTCAATACATCGAGGAATTCATCCCGCGACACCTTCAGCACCACGGAATCCTCCGCGGCTCGCACCACCGCCCGATGTCCCTGCCCCGTCAACAGCGCGCCCTCGCCAAAGTGGTCGCCGGCATAAAGAAATCCCACGGTTTCAGGTTGGCCGTCCGTATTCCGTTTGATTACTCGCAGCCGGCCCGATTTTAGCATGTAGAACGCATCGCCAGGCGCCCCTTGTACAATTACAATCTCTCCGAAGCGAAACCGTACGGATTCCGTTTGATTCGACGCCTGAGAAAAGTGGGTAAAGACGTCCATAGTTCCTTTCCCGAAATGGAAGGATTATTGGCGTTTCCGGATGTAGATCGATTTCCGACCGAGGGCGATTCGCCGGTTACCAGGGGTTCTTCCTGCCGGAGATCCGGGATTTTCCGGCCTCGAAGGGCAATCCTTAACAAGCCGCTCAATTCTAGCTTGCCACGCCCGAAGTCCGCGAATACTTGCCGATACATACTATAATTAGTATTGAAACATATTATATTTAGTATTCCATTGCGTATTATCGACCAAACGCCAGGCTTGAGTAACCCCTGTCCGATTCGACTATGATCACGGCCAAGAGCAACCGATCAGGCCCTAAACTGCATCGGTCTCGGCATCCGCAAGCGGATCCTGGCCATCGGAAACACGTTGCGCGGTCTGTGAAACCCGGGCAAACCACCACAGTCCTAGCGCAGTGAACGCTACCCCCGATACACTCCACCACCTGGCGGAGATTGCCCTTCAGGCCAGACATAGCATCCGATTTCCGAAGGGTGATCCTGAACCCACAGGTCGGCGGGCAAATTCTGGACCTTGAAATCAATCAACACATCCCCCGCACATGCAGAAAAACTCAAACTGAAGAGCAGGAGTGTCCACAAAAACGGGTACAACAGAAGGAAAAGACCGGCAAACGGCACTGTGACCGCGAGGGGCAACAGCAGGAATCTGCGAAAGGCGCGCTTCCTCATCAGGCTCGAGCAATGACAGTAGGCGATGAGCCATTTCAAATTGTACCCGAAACGAATCGAACTTAAATGCGCCTTTCCCACAGCAATGCGGCCAGGGCATGCAACGCTTCGTGGACAACCACCAGCAAGACGAGACTTCCCAGAAACACCCACAGATTGAAACTGTCCGGCTGGAGGTCAATATTCCATCCGGACAAGCCCGAGTGCACCACACGGGCCACGTTTACCGCGACAAAAAACATCACAAGCGAAAGCAGGAACATCGCAAGCGCGCCTGTCCGGATCGTGAGGACCTCGTGGGAATCCCTGTTGGTGATCTCTTGTGAATCCATATCGATTGTAGATGCCGGCGGGATGTTAGGTGGAACTACCTTAACCGAACGTCGTGGAAGTCATCCATGTTCTTGTAATGCGCCTGCCGGATACCCTTGTAGCGGTTCCGTTTACGGTCGCTTAGCGTGCGGGTGTCTCCCCTGCGGGAAACATTGTGAAACCCACTTCTGACAAATGATCCTGAATCCAACTGTCATTGTCATACCTGCGAGCCTTGAAAAAAACCATCACATCTCCCGCGCCCCCGGCAAACGTGGAACATAGTATCAAGACCGACCAGATCGCCGGATCAAACGACAGAACTAAAACCGCGGCAGGTGTTGTTACGATTAACGGCAGTAGCGCGAATGCCCGGTATGCGCTCAGTGTCATCGGTTTGTCAGCGTGGCAGTAAAAGGCCATTAATCGCACGTTGATTCCAAAGTGCAGCGAACTAAATGGAATTTTTCCCCACGCCATCGCGGCGAGACCGTGAAGCGCTTCGTGAATCACATACAAGGCGATTAATCCTCCAATCAATTTCCATAGATCAACAAGAGGAAATCGCAGTTCTATTGCCCACGGAAGCAAAGCATCTACCCCGATGACAGACATTCCCGAAATCCAGAACATCAAAAAGTATAAACTGTACATCTCTTGTTTTTCAAGAATCACTTCGGTGACGTTAGAATCCTGGCCTGGTTCAATAGCGCCGGGACTCGACTCAAGTAATCCGCGGACCGCGCTCATCATTACCGCTGCAGTTTCATAGAGCTTTTTTCGGAAGATTATAAACGACACTGCCTGACTGGCCAGGACCGCTGTCAGGATCGCAAGATCGATTTGAATGACGTATCTGAGAATCAGCAGAGCAGGCACAACGGAAAACAGCGTGTACGATATGGCCGCGAAGACCCAACCCCTCCGCGATCGTGTGTGGATGATGTCCTTCATCCGGGACCTCCAGTGTTGTGTCTATTGGTCTTTGTGGGATAGGAGCGAACAAATCGCTCCTATCCCACGCACGAAACCTAACGGCGTCCAGGTGGCCTTGTGTTGCACGTACAGCTATTGCACCCGTTGTTCGGCGCAATCTCAGCGAGAACCACTCCAACGACGATTGCAGTAACAGCACCCGCCACATAGGGTGCAGCGGCTTTTGCAATCAAGTAAAGGGCCGGTCCAATCAAGATTCCGCCCTGTGTGTCTCCCATTTGCCCGCTGTTAAGCGTTTCTTCCTGCCGCTGAAGCGGATTGCAGTCTACGACCATAAGACCGCCATCAGTCGCCATCGGATTCGCCAATGCATGAGTCATGATTACCTCCTGTAGAGTCAGTCGATTATCCCGAAGTTAACGTCCGTTGTGTTTGTAGCTTCGCCGAAACGCTGGCAACACGAGACGGCTATGGATCTGAAAATTTCGGCTAAACCGTTTACGCGATCTCCGACCGCGCCGGAGGCACCGAGACCTCCGATAGGTTGATGGCAGGCCACAGAACTCACCCCAAACCTAAAACTAATCCGCTCTGCCATTAATGCACGTTTTTTCTGGCCGCTTCAACGATGCGCAGAAAGTAGCCGTTTTCGGATCTCCCCAGAATCGCCACAACTCGTTGAGTTTTCAGATCGCTGACGACCCTTGCGGCTTCGTCTTCGCTATTGGAGAAGATCAGATTGGAAAAACGAGGTCGTTGAAGATTCAGTTCGAATTCACAACAGCGGAGGCCGGCGAATGGGAGAGACTTCGTCCTGTTGGCCCCCACTTCAATCCCCGTCGTCAAGGTAATCCTTGATGATCTCGGCAATCAGACGGGCTAAAGGAAGCGGAATTGGTGGTAGAAGACCCCCCGATGTATTCACCATCTCACGACGTGCCAGGCCGATTTCTTGTTCTGGGAGTTGAGCGCAGGCCACAGATGCCTGAGCTGACGTGGCAAGGATCTGGTCCGTCATTTCGTCAATTCCTTTCTATTGTGTCCGTATGACATCCTGTTTGATTTTCCAGGCAACATACCTGGTTGGTATGCAACTCGAATACTACAGCAATGGACCAGCCGCGCCTGTTTCCGGCAAATTCGTGCCCAGATCGATGCCGAACACATCTTTCAGTATCGCCCGCCAGCGTATGGCTCCACCGGAGATGCGAGCCGTCTGCCCGTCAGTCAGGTCCTCCGTCCGGATGGGCAACCGAGACGGAATTCCGGACGTGTCTACAAGGCGTGATGCAATGCGTCTCTTCATGTCAATCACCTCCTTTCGTAGACATCCCGGCGACAACCAAACGATGCCGTTTCCTGATAAACCGTATGCTGATGTGCGCCGCCAAAATGTCTTGATTTACAAAGGGTTATGCGTGTCATTTCGCGGTCTCGACACACCCCCTTTGGCGCTGCTCTTGATGCGAATCATTGGAGACATCGAGCCACGCGTCTCGTGCACGTATCGCGCCTCCTTCGACGAATTGGACTCGCAAGGATTGTGCCACTCACAATACCCCGGGACCTAACTGTCTGGAGTGCAAAAGAGAAAAAATCGCCAGCCTCCCTGCAGCCCGTTTGTCGACGTCCGGTTGCTGAACGATGTGTTCCATTCTGCGTCACCCGGATGAAACCATGTTGCATCTTGCACCGCTCCGAACCTGAGAAGTAGCGTCACCACATAAAAAAACACCGTTGGCAAGAGCCACCGGTGTGTGTCTCGACAGAAGCGGTCGGATGTATGAATTCGGCGCGCGTTCGACGGTCAGTTGTCTGATGTCTGTGAAGTCAACGAAAAACTAAGCGGGGTACGACCCGCCACATTCGACATCCCGTAACTGTTGCCGAGGAGAGCGGATATCGTTAAACTTGGAGACACCATCGCTGCGTACGCCGTGGTACGCACGCTTGTTGAATCTCTTCGAACGCCAGGGTTCTCAGGCGCGTTCCGTACCGTATCTGTTCACCACCCGCATCCCATCGAATTCCATGCGTCTATTCGGAAAATTACTTTCTCCGACATTCGGAAAATTCGCGCTCACGGGCCTTGGCGGCGTGGTTGTGAATCTCGGTTCGTTTCAATTGATGCTCAATCTCGGCGTACACGCGCTGCTGGCGTCGCCGATTGCGATCGAGCTGTCCATCGTCTCCAATTTTCTGCTCAACAACTACTGGACCTTCGGGAGTCGCTCGCTGCCAGGAAAGCGCCGGATTCGGGGGTTGAAATATCATCTTGTATCGCTCGTGTCGCTAATGTTGAGTTACGGCACGTTCGTCCTGCTTTCCGTACAGTTCGCGGATGTGCCGCTGGTAATCCTGCAGGGGTGTGCGATCGCCCCCGCCGGTGTGCTGAACTATTCCGTCAATTCTCTCTGGACATTTCGCGAGGCCCCTCCCGAGGCTGGGGATAACGTGCAGGACGGTACCGGATGATGCGCGCGCACTCCAGGCGCGGATCGATCGAGCCGTTTCGCGATGGCACGGCTCTGGTTGCCTCTATCCTGGCGCCGCTGGTTCTGTACGTTCTGACGATGCCTCGCACCGTCGTGTTGGAAGACGACGGGTTGTTCCTGATGGCCGGCGCGCACCTGGGTGTCGCCCATCCGCCGGGATATCCTCTCTTTACGCTGATCGTCTACCTCTTCACGCAGTTTCCCTTCGGCAGCGTCGCCGTCCTCGGCCATCTGTCCAGCGCGACGCTGGGCGCCCTCGCGTGCGGCTGCGTCTACATTTGCATCCGTCTGATCGGCGCCTCGCCCATTCCCGCCCTGACAGCCTCCGTGCTGTTTGCCGCCTCAGAGCATTTCTGGTCTCAGGCCGTCGTCACCGAGGTCTACACGCTCAATGCGCTGTTTTTCTTTGGCATCTACGCGCTGATGCTGTACGGCGTCCGTCACCCTCACCGCACCGGCATCTGGATTGCCGCCGCCGCGGCTTACGGATTTAGCCTGGCCAATCACGTGCCGCTCACGGTGCTGTCAGCACCCGGACTCGCGGTGCTGGCCTTTACCGTTCGGCGGAATCTCTACAGGAAGCTTCCGCTGCTCCTCGCCGTTCTCGCATGCTGCGCGGTATTGCCCTATGCCTGGATGGTCTGGCGGTCTCACCAGGACGTTCTGATCAATTTCTACGGTTCGATCGATTCCCTGAAGGCGTTCTGGTTCTACTTCAGCCGGCAGGGGTATGTCGAAGTCGACATCAGCCCAAGCGCCGGATGGAATGACCGGTTCAGGTTCATGCAGTGGCTCGGAAACGAATTCCTTTGGCAATTGACGTTACCGGGATTCGCGCTGTCGGTGCTCGGCCTGATGCTCCTGTTTCGCAAGCGCCAAACCGATATTGCGGTATCGGGATTGCTGGTTTTCCTTACAAACAGCATTGTGCTGATCGTCCTGCTGCGCTTCGATTTTGACTATTTCCAGGTCGCGGTCTTCCGGCCGTATTCGATATTGTGTTACGGTCTTCTGGCGTTGTGGCTGGGCATCGGACTACAGTGTGTCTGCCACTGGCTGAAGGGAAAATTCACAGACAAAACGCCGTACGGTCCGAAGGTAGGAATCTCTGCTGCTGTGCTCGCCGGGGTCTGCCTGGTCTGGTGGTCAGTCCAATCCCACTGGAAGCCAAACGACAGGGCCGAAAACGACTTCGCCGAGCGGCATGCTGAAATGCAGCTGGACCTCTTGCCGGAAGACGCTGTCCTGTTCGTCTTCGGAGATACAACCGGGCCGATCGGCTATTATCGATACGTCGAAAACCGCCGTCCGGATGTCACATTGTACAATCTGCAGGGTCTCGTATACGGCGAACGCCTGTTCAACCCGTTCATGTCGACAAAGAAGAGGGATGCGGTACTCGAACGGTTTATCGATTCGAACGAACGGGCGATCTTCTTGCCCCTGGACGTCGATATCTATCCCAACCGTGAGTTACGCGTCTACGGCTTCCTGATGGAAGCTGCAAGGGGCGGGAAACCGGGGACGATCAAGCTGAAGCGCCATCCTCGCGGCGAAGAATTCTTCGTACAGCTCATCAACCGGAAACCCACCGACCGCTGGGAGCGGGTCCGCCGGAACGAAATGCTGTTCCACTACGGGCGCTATCTGGGATTGGCATATTTTACCGGGGACCCGGTGTTCGAGCAATTGCAGGAACCGTTCAGGCTCGCACACGGCAGTTACGCGAGCCTTCTGGGTATGGCCTCGGTCGTACTGGACAACGGAAACAGCTCGAACTGGGAGCAGGTGGGAAAGTGGTTGACCAGGGCGGAGATGCTCAGGCATGAAGCGTTGAAGAAGAAGACGCTTGCCGAGCTGTACTATCAGAAGGGAAGGCTGCTTCAGAATCAGGGCCGGACAAACGCCGCCGTCATGTCCTTCAGAAAGTCACGCGACGTATATCCCCATCCCCGGAACAAGGCGCTCAAGGCCCTCGATCGGTACAAGGTTGACTTCAATCGAGTGAAACAACCGCTTCGATAGGGTATCGGATCCCTGCCTCCGTCACCACCTACAATTCCCGCTCCTGTTTTACCATCTTGTCAGCTGTTCAAGAAACGTAGTGAGTTGCAGGTGCGGAAGTCTGCCGACCGAAGGATGATCGAGCGAGGTTGAGTAGTAGTCCGAATCGTCGAGAATGCGGGGATGGCTCGCGAGGCAGCATGAGGCTGTTTTTCTCGCGGCAATCCCTTGACACGGGCGGAGAGCGTGGGTATTATCAAGCCGTAAGCGATAGACCGACGAACTGGCGTCGCTGATTCAAGAATTCATTGGTGCATGCTGCAAGGATATAACGCCAGTCATTGAGTCAAGGACCTGAAAATGAAAAATGTCGATATAGCGGTGTCCGGCGCGGATGGAAGCCTGCAACTCGTCGTGGAAATCAAGAAGGCGCCTGTCTCTTCTGCGGAGTGGGCCACACTTATGCGGCGAAATCTGCTGGCCCATGCATTCTTGCCGCCGGTTCCATACTTCCTCCTTGTCCTCCCCGACTACCTTTATCTTTGGACGGCGGCATCTACGGCAGATAATCTGGCAAAACCTGACTACAAGATTGATGCTAATGAAATTTTCGCACCATATCTCAAATCAGACCTATCCCTTGATGTTCTAAGCCGGTACGGTCTCGAATTGATAACGATTTCCTGGCTGGGAGATCTGCTTGATATTGACTCGCGTAATGGCTCGGTAGACGGAAATTCCCAGTGGCTCTTTGACTCGGGGTTGTCGGAAGCTATCTCAAACGGTTCGATAGAACTCGAAGAAACAACATGATTGTGTATCTGGAGTCAAATTTCGTTCTTGAACTTGCTTTTCTCCAGGCCGAGCATGACGAGTGCTCGGCACTTTTGCGCCTCGCTGAAGTTGGTAAGATTAGCCTGGTTTTGCCTGCCTTCAGCATTGGGGAGCCTTATGAAACGTGGGTGCGCCGCACGAAGCGAAGACGACAGATCCACGAGGACGTCACGACGGCCATTCGAGAACTCTCGCGTTCAAGTCCATACGAAGCGGCATCCGAACGTTTCCACGAACTCAACAGCATATTGATCCGTAGCGGAGAAGAGGAAAAGCGCAGGCTGGACGAAACGCTGGAAGGAATTTTGCAGACCGTTGAAGTGATACCGGTAGGATTAAACGTCATAAGCGCCGCGATAAGTCTTCAAGAAAAGCTCAACCTTTCCCCGCAAGATTCGATTGTTTATGCTTCCGTTCTTGACCATCTGAATGCAGAATCCCGGGAGCGATGCTGTTTCATAACCAGGAATTCCAGGGATTTCGCCAATCCGCATATCGAAACTGAACTGAGTTCACGTGATTGCCTGCTGCTGACGAAATTCGCCGATGGCATTGGATATGTCCGGCGTCATTTGCAGTAATTGCCGATTCACCACTGAATCGGAAGCTGGTCCGACGCCGGAAGATACGGCACAGTGCATTCTCACGGGTGAATCCCATCCAACTCCGGCAGGAGCCGAACACTCTCCTGTTCGTTGGGGTCGGTGCGGGCGATGACGGCGATGCAGGGTTCGGTGTCGCTGGCGTTGTACGGGAGGTGGGGCATACCGGGCGGGATGTAGACGAAATCGCCGCTGTCGACGCGCACGTGCTCCTCCAGATTCTCGCCGTACCACATTCCCGACTTGCCACTGATGACGTAGACGGCGCTCTCGTGGTCTTCGTGCAGGTGCGCTTTGGCGCGTTCGCCCGGAGGGATGGCCAGCAGGTGCATGCTGAGACCCCGGGACCCGGTGTTTTCGGCGGTTACGCCCTTACGGTAGGTAAACGCCTGCTTGCCGGTGAAGACGTCCTGCGAGCGAATCAGCTTGCACGTCCAAGCGGTTGCCGACGGCATAATCGATCCCTCCCGGAGTTGACGACATTATTGATTTGTTGACCCATGGGTTTCGCGATTTCGCGGGTATTAAGACTTCAAGGACCGACAACAGAAAACCGGCCAATAGAACTCGAAATCATCGTCACCTGAACGGCTTATCCCGAACGCGTTTCTGACTTCCCGCGGCGCGGCGGCGAAGTCCCGATACAATTCCTCCACTGCCTCCGCCGGCGTCCCTGATCGATCAACCCACTCCCGAAGCGTCATGTCCACCCGCGTGTCCGCCGTATGGGTCATTTCGAATCCGGTGCCGCTCAGGTCCCTGCGCCACTCCTTCGGCGTAGGCGCCGACACATGCGTTGGATCCCGTTCCACTTCCACGCGATGATGCCACGCCGCGACATCCGGGTCTTCCGACGTCGTCGTGTCGCACAGAAGGAAGACGCCCCCCGGTCTCAACACGCGGTCGACTTCTGAGAGAAACCTGCCGATTTCCTGAAAATGGTGAGGCGCCGTCCTGCAGGTGACCAGGTCGATCGATGCGTCAGGATATGAAATATCGCAGGCATCGACAATCTCAAAGCGTACGTTCGCAATGCCCCGCTCTTCAGCGATTTTTCGGGCCTGGTCCAGCATCCTCGGCGCGATGTCCGATGCCACGATCGTGTCGCAGAAACCGGCAACCGCGAATGCCGTGAAGCCGGGACCCGTTGCGATATCCAGACCGATGGCGTAGCGTTCGAGGGCCGCCCAGCCCGTGAGGATGCGCAGACTCTCTCCCGATGAGTGCGCTTCGCTCACGGCGTATCTGGCCGCCTGGCGATTGAACTGCTCTCCGGCTGAGATCAAATTCATCCCCGAAGTTGAAACTTCGTCCTCAAGTCGATCGCCGATAGTCCGGCACGGTCACCGCGGCGACGCCGGTCATGCGCGAAAACAAAGCGTACCGACGCGCTACCGCACGGGATCGGCGTACCATCCGGTCCAGACTCGTTTCCATCGGCGGAACAACGTGATGAAGAGCGGGTTCGTCCAGACAATGATCTTCCAGACCGGCCACCTGTCGAAGCGCCGGCTGGAAGGTTGTACCCGCGGTTCCCGGATAAACCTGACCGACCGGCCCGTTGATTTTGCCAGCCTGTTCAGCTTCCAGTAAAAGTCGACGTCCTCGCCCATCCAGACGCTCTCGTCGTAGCCGCCTGTCTGCTCGAAAGTGCTCCTGCTACAGAATTGCGCGGCCCCTTGAACCATTCCCGTAACACGACCAAAGAGCCGCCAGGCGCCAAGATAGAGCCGTACGGCGAGGCGTCGAGGTCGATAGTCTACGTCCACGCCGCCTCCGATACACTTCGGATCGCCCATTTCCTCGTGAATCGTCTTGAGCAGATCGTGAGGAACGATGACGTCCGCGTCGATAAAGACCAACACGTCCCCGGCGGCGTGACGCGCTCCCGTATTGCGCGCGCGGGAGATGCCCTGCATCGGCTCGAAAACAACCGTCGCCTCGCGGGCGCGCGCAATACCGGCGGTTCCATCCACGCTGTTGTTGTCCACGACGATCGTCACTACGCACGCGATTGATTTCGCGGTCAACAGTTCCGCCGCGGCGCGGATCGAGTCCAGAGTCGCGGCGAGATATGCCTCCTCATTGAAAGCAGGGACAATTACGGTAAGCCGGGTACAGGAATCCATCGCTACGTTTTCAACCACATTCCGTGCAGGCAAGCCTGTATTCTCTCACGATGCGCCCAGGACTTCACGCAATCGCTCGCCGACGACTTTCAAGTCCTCGTCCGTCAGGGTCGGAACCGACACGTGGAGCGCATCCGCAGAATTCCCAAGCACGATACTCGGCCGGGCCTCCTTAAGTTCGGCCAGGACCTGCGAAAGGGATTTTCCAATTACGTTCTCGTCGAACCGGACCAGCAGCCCGCTGCCGAGCCCGCGTTTTTCCGTCACGTGTTCCACCTGGATTTGCGGAACGCCCTTCAATGAGCGGAACAGTTTGTCGGCCTTGCGCCGGTGATCGTCGAAACGCGCGTCGTGGTCCATTTCAAACCATTCCTTCAACGCGGCAGTCACGGCGATCACCTCCTGGCGGTCCACCTTCAGGGGACGACCCACGGTGCGCCGTTCCTCGGTCTCGAATCCGATGAAACCCTGAACGAAAGCCGCGTCCACCAGGTCTCTCCGTCCGCACATGATCCCCGTTGAGTTGCACGCGCCGAAATATTTCGCGCCGTATCCCACCACGTCCGCGCCCATACGGGGGTACCGGCACATGACGTCCAGCGGGAATACCTGCGAGGCCGCATCCACGATTACCGCGACGCCGCGGTCTCTCGCGATGGCTATGGCGTCTTCCAGCGGGACCACGCCCGGCCCCCCGCCAGGGGCGACGTAGAGCAGGCCTGCCGTGCGATCGGTCATCGCGGCCCGCAGCTGGCTCTCCGTCGTACCGTCCCCGTCACCAACCTCCACCAGCTTTCCGCCGTAAACCGTCACGCAGCGTTCGTATTTGTACCGCTGCCCGGACTGAATCAGAAACTCGTCGCACATCCCCGTCGTGTCGGGCAGCCTCTCCATCCTGCCGCGGTCGTTTCCCGTCATGCACGCCGCCGATCCCAGCGCCAGCACGGACGCGCATCCGGGCGTGACCAGCGCCGCCTCCGCCCTCAATATCCCCGCAATCACTTCGCCCGACCCCTTCAACAACTCCTTCATATCCACAAAGTACCGGTTCGCATCCTGCATCGCCCGGAGTACGCCGGGAGAGAGACGCGAACCGCCCAGCACTGTCTGGCTTCCCATACCGTTGATCACGGGGTTCACGCCCAGGTCTTCGTAGATCCGGCGTCCACTCTCGCTGTCCATACGCACCTCATAAAAGGGAAATGATCCGGGCGGCAACTGACGTTCCTGCGGTCCACAACGCCGCTGACAAGATAGCCCTCATGAATATGCCGATCAACGTCTTTTTGTACTTATGCGCAAAAAACAGGGCGACCACAAGGGTCGCCCCTACAGAAGACACAAATAGTCGGGATGGGTCTGCAAAGCCGGACTGCCGATTCAGTAGATTCAACAGTCAGTCTCAGAAAAACCCGTCTGACGTTTACTCTTCCCCGGTCACGTGTCGACCGGTTGACGTCGAGGTCATTCAATCGCCTTGCCGAAACCTGGAACACCGGATTCGAAGAGATACGCAATTTTCGCGAACACTGCCCGGTTTCCCTGCCTGCCATCCACGAATACAAAGTATATATGGCTTTCCGGCGTGAATTCGTAATCGAAGATGGCATTGAAACTGAGGAACGTTTCATCCCGTAACCGTTCATCAACCCGTTCAACATAAATGCGCCAGCCGACCCTTCGAGTCAGTTGGTAGTTGCCGCTTAGCCGGAATACAAACGTGTTGCGAATCGCATCCCATGAAAGATAGCCAAGCGTGACATCCAAAGTCGTCTTTTCCAAGAGGTTGAGACCTGCGGAGAAACTCGAATATCGGCTGATTTCGCCTCGACGAAGCCCGATTCGACCAAATGTGCTCAGGTGCCACCGCTGTGCCGTATAATTCATCTCTGAGCCAAGAAACCGGGTGTCGAAGAGTTCACCGACTTCGCGAAGGGCTCCGAATCCACCGAACGTCGCGAAGTCAGTCCGGCCGATTTCGACATTGAACCTGAACTCGTGGCGCCGTTCCTTCAACAGCTTGTCTGCATCGGTTTGGTATGCGTGGTACATTTCGGCCGTCAGTGACCGCACGAGACGGGTCTCCGGCAGTCCGTAACTGTATCTTGCCCGGGCACGCTTGCGATGGAATGCGTCATCTTCAAGTCCGATCTCATTGGGACGAAAGCCGTCCTGGATTTCTTCAATCCCAATTTGAGCCATCCAACCCTCATGGACCCACGTCAGTGCCTGGTGGTACGCGCTACGTGTTTGACCGCCAATGGAATTGACGGCAAATTGGGACGTTGCAGTCAGGTCTCGACCAAATCCGAATCGACCGTTGAGAGACAGAAGCATCACGTCTCTGTCTTCCTGGTGTTTCTGAACGCCCATGAACCCGACGACCGTACGATTGCCAATGTCGTAGTTGACACGACCGGCCAGGAGATTCGCCTGCTTTTTGCTATCCCCATCGTATCGGTCTATCAACTTTCCGTACGTGTTGATCACGGAGAAATTCGCTGCGCGAAATCTGCCGGCTACTTTCGTCCCTATATCGATTTCCTGAACGCGGCGGGTATAGTACAGGTTCAGGGGCAACTTGAATAGTTCGGCGCCCTCCCGGAAAAATGGCCTTCGTTCCGGCAGTGACAGCTCCCGGTCGCTAACTATATTGATTCGGGTGGGGTCACTTTCCAACTGAGAAAAGTCGGGGTTGAACGTCACATTCGAGGTAAGGTGCGTCGAGACCGGTACAATAAAGTCCAGGCCCCCGTCGAAATCATCCTGACGGTCGTCTATCGCACGATAAGTGGCGTAGGGAAGAACGCCGACTTTCGGTTCGAAACGGATCTTTCCAAGATTCAATCCGGTCAGGTCGCCGAACTCGGACACACGGCCGAAAAATGCGGAAGGCGCCCAGGAATAGGATTGACCGTTTATCGGATGCGTCCTCCAGAAGTTGACTCCCCACGTCGGATTATGCGGATCAAACCGGAGCGCTCGAAACGGGATCGAGAATTCGGCGGTCCATCCGTTGCGGTGTTTCCTTACCTTCGATTCCCAAACGGCATCCCAACTCAGGTCGAAGACACTCTCATTGCTTATCCGTTCGTCCATCTGCGTGCCAAGTGTGTTTGTCGCGAAAACGTAACAATTGCGCCGGTCTCGATAGGTATCCAGCATCACTTCCACGCAGTCATTATGCCATATACGGGAATCGCGTCGGGTCATCGTTTCCCGCAGATTCCCCATATCCGGTTCTTCACAATATATGCCTATATAGAGCGCCTCTTCGTCGTACAATATCCTGACTTCAGTTTTCAGACGCGACGGTTGAATACTTCCCTCCTTTACACGAAAGAAGCCGGTCGCAATCCGCGCTTGTTGCCATACGGGATCGGAAAGCTCGCCATCGATTACCGGTGCGGTTTTCACCCTGACGGCTCGAGCGACCCGGGTCGGGTGCTGATCGTCGGCACCCAATGATACGGACGTCAGCAACGTCGCAACGACGCTGCAAATGTGTAATCGCCTTTTCATCGCGAGGTACGATTCAATCGAATTATCCTCCAAATGGACAATTGCAAGGGTTACTTTTGGCCGATCCTCCGCACTTACACCCTTCAGGATGCACTCCGGTTGCCCGCGACGTAAGACACAACGAAAAAGGGCGACCACAAGGATCGCCCCTACGCATGAATGGTATCTCAGCCTGTACATCGGATTAATGTCATCTCTCGCCGACAGGCGCGGATCGCTACAACCGCGGCCGGCTTCCCGTCCCGTACCCCACGAGTTCAACGTATCCCTGCCCAATCCGCTTCCTGTCAGGGCCGGTAATATCCACCGCGCCCTCCCAATAGAACATCGATTTGATCAACGCGCTTCGATTCTCCTGGTCCGCCATCACGGGCCGGATCGACATCCGCAGGTCCTCGCCGGGCAGCGCGATCTCCCAACGCGATGGATACACGGCATCCGTCTCCGGACTTTCCCAGGTCCCGGTCGCTCGAATGGAAAACGCTTCGGGCGCCAGATACGTGGCCTGCCCCGACGCCGAGACGATTGTACCGCGGGCATGGTCCGCGGCGCCCGTGGTGTCCCGCAGCACGTACAGCATCACCTCGCGGCCGTCGTCGAGCTGCAGGCTGAACCAGTCCCACCCCACCTGATGGGTTTCCAACTGGTTCGACCCGAACTCCTTGTCCATCCAGGTCCGACCCGTTACCGAAAGCCGCTCGCCGCCCAGCCTGATCTCGCCCGTTGTTGCAAGCCGGGTAAAGCTGTAATACTGGCTGGCCGCGGCCTCGGCGTTGCCTTTTCTGCTGAATCCGTTCGGCCCCTGGTAGATCATCTCCTTTTCGGGCCGGGTCGAAAGCGAGAATCCCATGCGCTGCCGGCTGTCGGTCATCGTGAAATCGAAACCCGAGCCGTTCCAGCGCAGCGTCCAGAGCGCGTCGGTACCCGCGGGCGCCCGGCTCCACGCGATCAGCGTGTCCGGGTACTCGCCAAACCCGCCGAGCAGGGGCGTGATCCGGTAGATCACCTCACTGAAGTGATGGCGTTGCGACTCGAGATCGCCGATGGCCGCGTGGCCCATGATCACGTTGCCGGCCGCCCATTCCGAGGCCAGCGAGGGGCGCTGCGGCAACATGCCGACCCTGAAGAAGGTGAACTGGTACCCGAAGCGGCGCCCGTCCTCCGACGTCAGATGCCCCGTAAAATACCACCACTCCGTCTTGTACCCGTCACGGGCCCAGTGGTCCTGCGGGAAGGACCACGGATAGTCCGAGCGGGCGGCCTTCCACTCCCCGGCGTGGACCACGGGGGCGGGCGTGAACAGTAAAAAAGCGAGCGCAACCCAAATTCTGTCGGAAAACAGCGAGGCGCGCTCCGTTTTCGGGTTCGATTTCACGATTCGAGCGATTCGCCTAACGAAATACCGAGCTGAACCTTCTCTTTACGCGAGGCTTCGGTTCAGGCGTCATTTCAGGAGTCGTATCTTCAATCGGTTCGCGTGTCGGTTGAACAACGGGTGCTCCCAGATTCGTCCGGACGACGACGGTACCGGCAACAAAGTCGTGGATTGCTCGACGTCTGGTGTTGGTGAGCATCGTGATGACCTCGGCCAACCACCAGACAACCAGAACCAGAAAAGCCCACGAGCTACCGGTTGAGGCTTCGCCGGACGGCCACGGTTCATTCTTCATCTTTGAAAGCGCCAGTTCATGGGCGTCGATAGCGATACAGGGAACCATGAACAGGATTGGGAGGCTATCCCTGAGGAAGGCATGTCTGAACGAGATGCTGCCGCAGGTCCTGGCGTCAACGATCTGGACTCGTGTGACCATTTTACCAACGGTTTGCCCATACTTGCCATGCAGGAATATCGTGTAAACAAAGAGAATCACATTGTATACCAGATAAACAGTTACGTGCAACCAGATTGGTGCATCAAGTCGAAGGATGAAAATTAGAAGCACGTACAAGGGCCAAAGCACCAGGCCGTCAACAAAACCCGCCAGGAACCTTGGCCAGAACGTCCGGTAACGCTTTTCCGGTGAAACGGACCTGTTTTCGTATCGCCACAACGCGATAACCGATGGAACCAGAAAAACGATCAAGAGCGTCGAGTCCATTTCGGTCATCCGGACCCACCTGACACCAGCCCCGCGAACCCCTCGCGCCCCTGTCGGAAGAGCTCCCGGACGTCTTCACGCTGCCGGTCTGTGTTGTACCGTCCCCAGGTATCGATCCATTTCAGGGAGTCGTCGATTCCGTTCAGGAAATACTGCGTGGACTCCTCTCGTTCGGCGGGGGGACGGCCGCACGAGAAATAGACCGGGCTGCTATGGGCGTAGATGGACTGGTCGAAGCTGTCGCGCCCGTCGCCCCAGAGCCGCGCGGCGATCCACCCGTCCCTGTCGACGTCCACGCGATGGCGGACGGCTCCCGCGCGTTTACCTTCGTCATCGTGCTCCGCGTGGATGACGCGGCCGTTCATTACGATTTCCACGCGATGGACCGGATAGAAGGAACTGAAGCTGGACTCGATATCGAGCGCGCCTCCGGAGGGCAGCCGGACCGTGGATCCCATCGGGTGATCGTTGACGGTCAGATCGACGGCGGGGCCGTTGGTGATGAAGGTGTTGCCCGCCTTCATACCGGCGATCCAGTTCTCGTAGGAAAACGCGTCGCTGGTGTTGACGTACACGCGGTTGTTGGAGCAGACGAACCAGTCCGTGCCGGTGGACGCGGGCAGGCGGATGCCGCAGTTGAGGAGCTTGTACCAGAGGTCGTATTCGGGGTCCATCCAGAAGGGATCGAACAGGTTGAACGCATCAAGCTTCCCGAGCACCGCCGCGACCGGCGCCTCCATGCCCCGGCCGTTGTGGCACCAGATGACGATACCGCCCTGGTCGCGCGCTTCGTCGCAGCAGAAGCAGAGCGGCGGATAGTCCGGGTCGAACTGGGCGGTGAGGATGTGGCCGCGGCTCACGGGCTGGACCAGGTTGCGGATGTTGAGAAACATTACGTGTCCGTACCCGAAACCCCAGGGCGAGTTCTCGCCGTAGTGGCGGTTCTCTTCGCCGATGTCCAGGACGTGATGCGCGCTGGTGAATTCGTTCATCACGCCGATCGGATATTTGTTGCTGGCGTAGGGGAGTTGCCTTCTGTCCAGGACGCTGACCACGGTCACGTTGTAGCCTTCGACGCTGCAGTCGATGGCCAGCCGGTCGTCCGGCCGCGATTCTCTTTCATCGTAGTGGATGTGAGTGTTGCCAGGGTACCAGTTGTTCTCCTGCGGGAAATACCATCGGCTGAGGACGATCTCGACGTCTTTCGAGCCGTGTTCGGGCAGGTCGACAACCGTTCGCCGGGGCTCGTATTCCGTCCCTCTTTCCACCAGGACGTCAGTGCGCCCGCGGCCCCCCCGGACCTCAAAGGAACCGTCGCAGAAGAAGAACGGCGTGCCGGGGCCCCGCTTGAGCACGGCCTCGGGGGGATGCGCAAAACGGCCGTCGGAGGTCAGCACGTGGACCTTGGCGTCGATCCGCTCGCCGGTCGCGCCGTCAACAATATGCCCTCGCAGGATGCCCATTGAGAACTCCAGGTTGGGAATTTCATGTCACAATGGTGCCGATCGTCCTAATCGGCCGGCGACGAATCCATGCAGGCTCACGTGACACAACCGGCGTCGAACAGAACATGCGCCAACAGAGGGGCGACCGGCCGGTCGCCCCTACAAATGCGATGAAGACGCAGCGAGGGCAGGATACCCTCGATCCGGGGATCTGTCTCCCCGGCCCCTCTTCTGCCCGGCACGCCCGCCTACCTGCCGAACGCTTTTGCGAAAATTAGAAAATCATCGAATGCAATCGCGCCGTCGCCGTCGATATCATAACCCGTGTAATATCCAACATCGCCAAAACTCAGCCCGAAATGCGCGGCGAATTTCAAGAAATCGGCGAAGTCAACGGCCCCATTGCCATCGAAGTCCGGATCGGCGGGCTGAGGGGTGATATGCGGGGACACATTCCACAAGACAATCGTACCGTCCCTGCTCGCGCTGGCGAGAATCCTCCCGTCCGGCGAGAACAAGACACAACCAACCGAACCCGTATGCCCCCGGAGTGTGGCCTTCTCCTTACCGCTGGCCAGATCCCACAATCGAACCGTATGGTCTCCCCCTCCGCTGGCGATAGTACTCCCATCCGGTGAGAATGTGAATGACGAAACCGAGCCGTCAGGACCTTGTATTGTTGCCTTCTTCCGTCCGGTGGCAATATCCCGCAATCGAATCGAATCGTCTCCACTGCCGCTGGCGAGAGTCCTCCCGTCGGGCGAAAACAGCACGGTACCAACCGAACCCGCATTATCCCAAAACGTGGCTATCTGTCGACCCGTGTCCGCGTCCCACAATCGAACCGTAGTGTCGTTGCCTCCGCTGGCAAGCGTTCGCCCATCAGGTGAGAACGTCACGGTAAAGGCACTGGGCGAATGACCTCGCAGCCTGGGCTTCTCCCGACGGCTGGCCACGTCCCACCAATGAATGTCTCCAAGGCACGCGGCGAGCGTGCTTCCGTCCGGCGAAAACGTCAGGGCGAAAAAAGCCCTCATATGGCCCTCCAACGGCGCCTTCTCCTGACCGCTGGCCACATCCCACAATCGAACGTCTTCGTTGCTGCTGGCCAGCGTCTTCCCGTCCGGCGAAAACACCACGGAATTGACAAGCCCCGGGTGGCCCGTAAGTCTGGTCTTTTCTCGAAGGGCAACCACGTCCCACAATCGGATCGTCGCGTCATTGCTCCCACTGGCAAGCGTTAGCCCGTCAGGCGAAAACGACAAGGACGAAACCCCCGAGGTGTGTCCTCGCAGAATGACGCGGCCTTCGACCAAACTGACGGGGTTGTTTCCTTGTGCGAAGCTGTTTTGCGCCACCATGACGAAGACAAAAAGGACGGCAATACCGAAACTGTAGCTCTTTTTCACAGGATACCCGTTTCTTTGGTAAAAGTGGAGCTCACTCTTAGTTAAGGCTCTCAGCAATCAGTGGTCAGCTGTCAGCGAAAACCAGCAACGAGAGGCGAAATCAAGACCTACCCCTCCACACCCCCGAAGACCTCTCCTCCCGGCCCACTCTCCTGAAGGAAAGGGGGAGAAAGGCCGGTCGCACCTGCAAATGCAATGAAGGCGCAACGATGGCAGTATGCCCTCGACCCGTGCGACGAGATCCCATCTGGTGTCAGTATCAGCCTTCGTCCTCCGCCTCCTCTCCCCTCGCTTCCCGGTATTCGGCGATCCATTTCTCGGCGTCTTCGTCCGTGTAGGCCCCGATGACCGCGCCGCTGTGTTCCGGCAGTTCGTAGGACGTCGGCTTGCCGACGTGGGGCGTCAACTTTTCCCGCAGGTCGTTTGCCGTTTCGTGGTGCATCCCCTCCAGAATGGATTCCACCTCCTCCAGTGTCAATCCGCCGCCGAAGATCGCCCCGCTCAGATCCGTCTCTTCGCCGATGGACGCCTTCATGCGCTCCGTGAAGGAATCCGGGTAGTCCACGTGGCTTCTTACACCCTGGAACTGCGCATCGGCGAGGTCCGCACCCTGCAGATTTGCGCCCACAATAAATGCGCTTTGCAGATGCGCGCGGCCCAGCGCCGCGCCGCGCAGCATCGAACGGGCAAGATCCGCGCCCTGCAGGTTCGCCCTGGAAAGGCTCGCGGCGTCGAGCCGGGTCCCGACCAGGTCCGCGCCCTGCAGCCTCGTCCACGAGAGACCGGCCACCTGCAGGTGCGCCCATGACAGGTCCGCCCCCTGGAGTTGCGCGCCGACCAGGTCCGCGCCCTGCAGCCTCGCCTCCGCAAGATTGGCGCCGCACAGGTACGCGGCACAGAGTGTCGCTCCGTTCAACCAGCATCCCTGCAGGTCGATGCGTAGCCCTCTACAGATCCCGCGAGGGGAGGTGAACAACAGGTTAAGCAGGCTCTGGACCTCCTCCGAAGGACTCGACCTGTACCTTCTCCGATAGGCGTCCTGTTCCGTGGTGCGGCGGATATGCGAGCAGAGTATGTCCAGCACGGGCTGTCGTAAAGATTCGGTATCCTGCGCGAGGTGGAAGAGTTCAAAGGCGCCGCCCAGGCGAACCGCAGCCGACTCGTGCCCCATGTGTTCGACGCCGTGATGCAGGCGTTGATGCCTCCGTCCCAGTTCGGCGTCGCGGCGCGCGCGCGCCTGCTCCGCTGTGGCCCTGGCCTGCTCAAAAGCGGCGTCGGCCTGCGCTCTGGCGACCTCCTCCATCGCCCTGGCGCGTCTGTAGAACATCAGGGCGTTCAGAGCAACCAGGACACCGGCAGCGCCTATACCCAGGAACTTTAGCGCATCGGCTTTCTGGTCAATACTCAGAGCCGCAGATATGGAATATGCGGCACCGGGTACGAACAGGAAGCACACGAATGCCCCCAGCGCAAGCACAAGCAGGGCGATCAGTACGGTCTGCAGAACCAGGAAAGGATTCATTGGGTACCCCCTGTAAAGTGGCGAAGATTGTGTCGTGCTAACGGGAATATCCAGCCACATGATGACGTTGGCAAACAGAATTCGCGGCACACCGCCCGGCTTCACGCCATCAGATCGTCCCGGCCCAGTTCGGTAGCCGGAGTACGGCTCGCGCGCGCCGCGGGGTAGAGACTTGCCAGCAGGGCCGCGCCGAGTATGGCGGCCACCTGCTGGAGAACGGGTCCCCAGGGCCAATAGACCTGTATGGTCCATCCGAAATACGCCCTGTTTATCTCGAAGACAAGCACCCCCGCGAGCAGCACGCCCCCTAGAAGTCCGAGCGCCAATCCCAACAGTCCGAAACCCATGCCCTGGCCCAGAAACACCAGGAAGACCTGGCTGCGCTTCGCCCCAACCGCGCGATACAACGCCAGTTCGGCCGCTTGCTCCCGCACGAGCACGAGAAGCATCAGCATGATGCCGCATACGGCAATCAGCAGACTCATCCCCTGCAGGATCCGTGTGACCAGAAACGTCTGATCGAAGATCCGGAACACCTCGTCTCTGAGCCGGCGATTGCTGCGAATCTGAAGTGGCGCTTCCGAATACCGCGCTTTCAGATTCTCGATTACCGTGTCCGCGTCCCATCCTGGCTCGAGGAAGAGCGCCGCCCCGTTGACCGGCCCGGGTCCGAAGATGGTCTCAAGTGTTTTCAGGTCCATGACAACCGCGCCGCCGCCCGTGTGGTAGTCGTAGTACACACCCGCCACGTCAAACCGGACCTCCCCGTCCGGCCCGGATACCGCGATTTCGTCGCCCTTCCACTTATCAACACCACGGGCAAGCGTTTCTCCGACAAGAACCGCGGACTCCTCCCGCACCCTTCGGATCGCCTCATCCACGTTCCCGTCGAGCAGCGGAAAACGTACCTCGCCTCCGGGAAGCGCCATGTCAACCCCGGCCAGTCCAATCTGACGGTCGCCGGACCAGGCGGGGAATCCCCGGAGGCGGTCCACCATCTTCACGCCCGGATAACTAGCCAACGAAGCCACGAGTTCATCATTCAGTGTACCCTCGTTTCCGCGCCCACGCCAGGAAGAGGGCGAAATATACACATCCGCCCGAACAGACGCGTTGACCCACACTTCCATCGTCCGGCGGAAGCTTCCGATCATCAGCGTGATGCCGACCAGCATGCTGACGGCGATGGCCAGAGACGCCACCGCGAACGACGTCGTCCGGATGCGGACGGCCAGCGCCCTCAGGCTGTAACCCGGCCCGAATCCCCTTACGCGCACCCGGCCGCAAACCTGGCTGATCGCGAAGGGCGCGCATAACGGCAGTCCGATGAGGAGCGCCACGCAAAGCACGAACCCGGCGTGTTTCCATTCCCTGCCCCACGCGAGGTACCAGATTCCGGCCGCCGCAAGAATACCCATGCCCGCGCAGAAAAGCCGCAATACCAGCGGACCTGTCCGTTCCTGAAGCGGAACTGCCGAAAGGAGGACGCGGGTATCCCGCCGACTCATGTCCAGCGCCGGCGCCAGGGCGCCCGCCACGGCGCCGCCCATCCCGATCGCCACGCCCAGTCCGTACAACCACCCTGGCAGCTTAAGGGATGAGATTTCCTCCAGAAGGTAGAGATTGGTCAGCGTCGCGCTCACGACCTCCAGGTTCGCCTCGGCGGCCCAGTACCCCAACGGCAGCCCGAGCAGCACGCCTACCGCCCCCAGAAGCGCCACCTCCCCCAGGATCAGCGCAAGGACCTGCGCCCGTGTGGCGCCAAGCGAGCGCAGAAGTCCCAACTCCGTCCGCCGCCGTATCAACCCCGCCTGGGTGCTGCTGTAAACCAGAAACAACCCGACGAACAGGCTGATCAGGCTCATCGCCGAGAGATTCAGCCTGAATGCCGCAAGCAGACCCTCGGCCTGCTCCGACCGCTGGCCGGGCGTTGCCACGCGCACCCCGGGTCCAAGCCTTTCCTGCAATCGTCTTCGGACGGCGGCGGGGTCCGCGCCCCTGGCCACCCGCACGTCAATCTGATGAAGCTGGCCCTTCCGCCCCAGCAGCGCCTGCGCCTGCGCGATATCCATAACCACCAGCTTCCGACTGGCGACCGGGCTCAGCGCCCGGAAGTCCACCAGCGCCCCCACGCGCAGCCGCACCCGTCGAATCCCGCTGTGTACCTCGAACGTATCGCCCACGGCCCAGCCGAACCGCTTTGCCAGGTCCGGCGTTACTGCGCTCCAGCCGTCGCCAGCGAGCGCGGCCGGAAGATCCCCGGGGTCGTCCCGCCAAGGGATGCGCATAGGCGTGAAAAAGTCAACCCCCAGAACCTCGAGGTAAAACCTCTCCCGGCCCGCCAGCGCCACGTCCGTGCGGTACAACGGCCAGGCCGCCGCCACACCCTCCACGGACAGCGCATCGGAGTAAAGATATTCCGAAAACGCCGGCGTCTTTCCCAGCACGCTCAAGTCCGCCTCCCCGCTTACCGCCCGCACCGTCCCCTCGAACGCGGCCAGCGCATTGAAATTCACAATTTGAATGGAGAGTACCGAAGCAACGCCAAGCGCTACGCCGAATACCGTCAGAAAATAGAGGCTGCCTCCCGCGCGCAGCTGGGCGCCCAGCGATTTAGCGAAGTATCGGATCAACGGAACGGCCCTGATCTGCGAAAAACAGTCAACATACGATGCGTTCGGCGCCCCGGCCGGTTACGCGGGGGCGCGCGGCGGTGACGGATGGCTCAACTCTCCGCTGTGCAGTTCCCAGACGTCATCGGCAAGTGAGGCGAATTCCCGGCTGTGGGTTACGTATACCAGCGTCGCGCCCTCATGATCAACCAGTTCCATCATCAGTTCCATCACCCGTCGCCCGTTATCGTCGTCCAGGTTGCCCGTCGGTTCGTCCGCCAGCAGCAGACCGGGCCGGCGCAACAACGCCCGGCAGATGGCCACCCGCTGCTGCTCGCCGCCTGACAGCTTCTGCACCGGGTCTCCCGCGCGGTCGCCAAGTTCCACGCGCTCCAGGAGTTCCATAACCCGGGGGCGGTACGACCGCGGCTTTTCCCCCGCGATCATCGCGGGTAATGCGACGTTGTCCGCCACCGGCAGGTGCGGCATGAGATAGAAAAACTGAAAAATGAGTCCCACCTCGTCGCGGCGCAGTTTCGTTCTGGCTTCTTCGGTCAGCGCGCTCAGGTCCCGATTGCCAACCTTCACCATCCCTCCGGTGGGAACGTCAATGCCGGCCGCAAGGTGCAGCAGGGTGGACTTCCCGCTCCCGCTGCGTCCAACAACGGCCACCTTCCGGGCAGGCTCAACGACAAACGACACGCCGCGAAGCGCATAACGCAATCCGACTCCCGCATCGTAGACTTTCGAAACGTCTACAAACGAGAGCGCGTGTACTGTTTCGAATCCACGGTTCATCAGGGCATTACCGCCGATTAGCGCATAGGCCCGCCGGAGCCGGGCCGGCGCGGGAGCATGCAGATGGTTTGAGGTTGCGATCGCGGTTGTTTTCCCGTATCTATCTCAGCACGGATCGCGATACGCAAGAACCTCCGGGGACGTACCTGTGTTACCGTTCATCAGGAAAAAACATACGCTCACAAGCCTGGCGCGGACCTGCGGGTGAGCGGCCAAAGTCAGTCCGGTCGGACTGAAGAAACTTCTGGACGGCCTGCCTCAAAACGCCGATCCGAATCTGATGGTGGGATTTCAGTCCAGCGACGACGCCGGCGTCTACCGGATGGACGATGAGACCGCCCTCGTACTCACGGCGGACTTCATCACGCCTCCTGTGGACGATCCGTACGTTTTCGGACAGATCGGCGCGGCCAACGCCCTCAGCGACGTCTACGCCATGGGCGGGCGGCCGATCGCGTGCCTGAACCTGATCGGATTCCCCTCCCGTCGCCTCGGGCCGGAGGTCCTGGCGGGCATCGTAGAGGGCGCCCTCAGCAAGATCACGGAAGCCGGCGCCGTGCTGGCGGGCGGGCACACGACCGACGATGAGGAGCCCAAATTCGGGCTGTCCGTAACCGGAGTCGTCCACCCTGAAGAATACTGGCACAACTCGGGCGCACGGCCGGGCGACCTGCTCATCCTGACCAAACCCATCGGCAGCGGCGTACTCTTCAACGCCAACCTCAAAGGATGGGTCTCGGACGCAGCCGTGAAGGAGTGCCTCGACACCACCGCCGCACTGAACAAGACCGCGGCTGACGCCATGGCCGGTTTCGACATCCACGCGGCCACCGACGTGACCGGATTCGGCCTGGCCGGCCATGCCCTTGAAATCGCCAGGGGTTCCGGGCTCACCCTGGAGATCGCCGCGTCGGACGTCCCCGTCATGTCGGAAGCCCTTGAAATGTACGAGAAGGGCGTGGGTACCGGCGCGAACGCCGCCAACAGGGAACTCATCCGGGACGCGACCCGTTTTGACGCGGTCCTGCCCGATCGGCACGACGAGATATTCGTCGATCCCCAGACCAGCGGCGGTCTGCTGGTCTCGGTCCCGCCCGACCAGGGCCGGAGCCTTCTGACCGCGCTCCACGACGCCGGGGAGGGACGGGCACGTATCATCGGCGCCGCGAAGCCCCTGGACGGGAGCGCGCAGATCATCTTTGCATAAGAGTCCTGCCCCGAAAAACCCTCGCCAATCGGGAAATCTGTGTCCGGGACAGAACGCTATCGGCCCACCGCGCTTTCCGCTACGCTCAACCCGGGACAGTGCTTCAGCACCATCTCGCCCACCCTGCCTACCGCCTGCTTCACCCCCCAGGTGGGCCGCGGCTGACCGATCGGCGAGAGTTTGATCAACACCCGGTTTCCGGATCGCGCCAGAACCAGGATGCCGAAGTGCTGGGAGAATGCGCCCTCCCTCACCATCGCCTCCACCAGACTGTCCCCGTTCCGGTCCGTGTAGAGGGACACCAGCCTGATCACCACCGTTACGCCGTGATGGTCCGTCCGCCAGGAGCACGCGTCGAATTCCGCCGGCAACCGCGCACGGTCGTACTTCCCTTTCAGCAGCATATTCGGCATTGGTCCAACCTTTTCAACGGTTTTCGCCCTGGCGAAGCCGGATTCGCGCAACCAGACGAAATAGTGGACGGGCGCGCCGCCACACAGGGCCTTGCGTTCATATTTGGTGGGTTTTCTGCCGTGCAAACCGGACACCGACGGAGACCGGTAACCGGATCGCAGAAGCGGCTGCGCTTCCAGTATCCCTGTAATCCACGACGCATATCCCCCGTGGTCGGTCGCCACGGTCACCGTCCCGCCCGGCGCCAGTCGCTCCGCAAGCACCTGGACGAACGCCGGCTGGATCAGGCGTCTGCCGTGATGGCGCTCCTTCGGCCAGGGATCCGGGAAGTTGATGTAGACTTGTGCGACACTCTCCACCGAAAAGAGGCGTTCCAGCACAAAATCCGCCCCACCGTGGACCACCCGCACGTTCCCGGGTCCGCTTCGATCCAACCGCCTGAACAGCCTCTGTACCGACACCCATGATCGTTCGATCCCAACGAAATTCATCTCCGGATGCGTAAGGGCCCGGTCCACCAGAAACTCGCCCGTGCCGAAGCCGATTTCAACGACCACCGAGCCCGGACGGCCGAAAATCGTGCCCCAATCAGGCGGCCAGTCCACTCGTGTCCAGGGGACCGTGTAATTCAGGATGGCTTCGCTCAGCGGCCTGGCAGCCATGGCGCCGCTCCGGTTGGCAGAAACCCTTCGTTGAATTCATCCTCGCCGGCGGCGCCAGGCAGCCAGTTCTTTTCTCAGAGGCGCCCAGTAACGACGGTCCAGATTACGTTCGCGATCTTCCTCGTCGCGCAATTGATCTTCGACGTCCGCGCGCCGTCCCTCCAGAATGCTTATCAAGAGCGGTCGACTCCTGACCATGTCGCGGGCTAAACCAGGATACTTTCTCACGATCTCCTGAAGGATGTCCGGCGTCCTGCATTCTGCGAGCCAGAAACGCACCTTTTCTTCAGATGCCCTGTTGTGACGCCGAAAGTAGTCGGCCTCGATCAGGCGACGGATCATAGGCCAGTCCTTGTCGCGCTGCGTTTTCTTCGCGCGAACCAGATCTTCCAACGCGATCACCGGAACGGCACAGACCTCGGGTAGTTCGATTTCCGTCCGACGATTCCACAATACATCGAAGTTAGGCAGACCTCTCAGCTTGCCCATTACATCGATTCGAAGTCCCTCGACACCGGGAGCGCCGCACCTGAAGTGGCAGGCATGTCCCCGAACGAGCACTTCCCGGCTTAAATCAGGCACGTACGTCGTTTCGGCCTGCAATTGATCAAGAACAGTCTGCAGGTGATTCAGATTGTCGGCCGATGCCAGTATCGCCAGATCGATGTCCCGGCTGAACTCCGCCGCTCCGTAAAGGATACAGGCTTGGCCGCCCATCAGCAGCGCCCGGACTCTGGAACCGAATATCGTGGAAAGGGCTTTGGGTATCGGGCTCTGGTTCAAGGTCTCCTCCAAAGAGCAGGAATATCTCCCAGAGTTTCTGAGACTCGACGAAACGCTCCGCGGGGGAACGAGCGTACCAATCCCTGACTTCACCTTCGTACATTGCGTCGTGTTCCTGTAAATTGACGATGGGCGCAGATGATGTGGTTTCCAACGAGGGACAAATTCGATACCCGCACCTGGGAGCGGGACCGCCGCCCCGTTGAATTTAGGCGATATATGTACCCGAATCAAGGGGCGCGTATCTCGAACGCCGACGCCGAGAAAAACCGTTGACATCGGAATTCCTGCGATGCATGTTTTGTACGACGCGCGGTTACCGGATGGAAGATGAATAAAATCAATTAGATAAGGAATTCATCCGGCTCTGCTGGAGCCTGTCGCCAGCGGGTTCGCGGGGCCGGCGCAGCGGAATTCGAAGGGCAACGGTTATCCGGAGGAGGGTTTGCAATGAACGTATTGATTCTGTCGGGTGCGAATCACGGCTTCGATCAGAGCGCCGGAATGATCCATGGGTTCCTGGACGACCAGCCCGATCTGTCCGTGGAACTGAGAACGGACAAGGACCTTCTGGCCAGCGGGATGGAACAATATGACGTCTGCGTATTCGGAACCGGGTTCACGCGCACCGTCAAGCGGGAGGACGGTTCGATCGCCCGCGAACCGGACCTGACGCCCGCACAGGAGGACGGGCTCTTCGGGTTCGTCGCCGGCGGCAAGGGGCTGGTGGGTATTCACGGATCGGCATGGTGGATCGGCGGGCGTGCGGCGGACCTCCTGGGCGGGCACGCCAATTGGCACCCGCCCGGGTTGAAGTTCAGCGTACGGGTGGCAGACGGGGACCATCCGGTAATGATGGGCATCGAGGATTTCGAGGTGGACGACGAAATCTACATTTCGGCGTACGAGCCTCAACTGCGGATTCTCGCTTCGGCGCAATGGCATGGCGGGACGTTTCCCATTGCGTGGGTGAAACCTTATGGGTCGGGCCGGGTCTTCTACACGGCGCTCGGTCACGGCCCCGGGACGTTTGCGAGGCCTCCGGTACAGGTCATGCTCTGCCAGGGCGTGCGATGGGCCGCGGGTTGAACGTCACACGCAGAAGACGACGCTTCGAGAGGTCGAGAGCGCGTCGCGCAGCCGGACTGCGGCCTCGCTCGTTTACCGAAGGCGCCGGTTGTGGCACAGGGTGTCGACTCAAGGAGGGAGTGAAATGCTGGAGTTGAATCTGACGGACAAGGTGGCGCTGGTGACAGGGGGCAGCGAGGGCATCGGAAAAGGGATCGCCCTGAAGTTGGCCGGGGAGGGATGCCGGGTTGCGATGTGCGCGCGGCGTCAGGACGTTTTGGCGGCCGCGGCGGACGCCATCAGATCGGAATCCGGCGCCGAGGTCCTCGCGGTGGCGGCGGACGTCACGCTTGCCGCGGACGTGGAACGGTTCGTAAATGACGCAGTGTCCGGATTCGGCGGAATCGATATCCTGGTCAACAACGCCGGCCGTTCCGAAGGCCATCACTTCGAAGATGCACCCGAGTCCGTCTGGCAGGGAGATTTCGACTTGAAGTTCTGGGCCGCGGTCCGCGGTTCACGTCTGGCGGTTCCGCACATGAAGTCGCGTGGCGGGGGCAGCATCGTGAACATCACGCATCCGGGGGGTAAGGCGCCGGGGCCGGGTTCAGTGCCCACGTCGGTGAGCCGCGCGGCGGGGATCGCATTGAGCAAGGCGATGTCGAAGGACCTGGCGCAGCACCGGATTCGCGTCAATACGGTGTGCCTCACGAATATCAGGTCGGCGCAGGCGGAGCGGGCCTGGACGGCCTCCGGCAGCGACATGGATTTCGATGCCTGGTGTGAGAAACTCGGAAAGGACGTGCCGCTGGGCAGGATGGGCGAACCCGCCGAGGTGGCCGATCTGGTCGCGTTTCTGGTGTCCGACCGGGGCGCCTTCATCACCGGCGCCGCGATCAACTTCGACGGCGGGTCGGGTGAAACGGTCTAACCAGTTTATATCGCCAGCTGATGCGCCCGGGTAAAGCAGCGGCGGCGGACGACGTGTACGACGATAATCGAGCCAATAGCAGTGGCGGCAACGATCATCAGCATCACAATGATCTGATACTTGATGGCAGTCATCGGGTCCGAGCCAGCCAGGATCTGACCCGTCATCATCCCGGGCAGGGAAACGAGGCCGACGGTCATCAGGGAGTTGATTGAAGGGATCATACCGGCCTTGACCACGTCGCGAAGAATCGTGGCCGTCGCTTCCTGGTAGGTGGCGCCGAGGCAAAGGGCGAGTTCGATCTGGTCCCGCTGTTTGCGCAGGTCTGAGAAGAGGCGTTCCAGTGCGATCGTGACCGCGTTCATGGAGTTGCCGATAATCATGCCGCCGAGGGGGATGAAGTACTGAGGCGTGTACCAGGGCTTGACCTGAACGATCGCCGCCGTAACCAGGATGGAAACGGTCGTGTAGCTGGCCACCATTGAAATGAACGTTGGGATGAAGTATCGGACCTCTTTTTCCTTTACGCGTCCGCGGATGGCGTGGGCGGCCCAGAAGACCATCCAGACGAAGAGGATGAGAATCAGGTACGGGTTGTTGATCTGGAAGATGTACTTCAGGACGTAGCCAACGAGGAAGAGCTGCGCGAAGGTGCGTACGGTGCCCCACGCGAGGTCCTTTTCCAGGTTGAGGCGGAAGACAACCGAGCCGGTGCCCGCGATCAAAACGAAAACGAGACACAGAAGCAGTTGGATGGGAGTGATCTCGATCAGGTTCAAGCGGAGACCTCCTGAAGACCGCCGTCGAGCCGGTATCGCCGGGCCCTGACTCGAACGGGCGTGAAGTCCAGGTGCGTCACCAGCAAGATGCCGATGTTCTGTTCCAGCGCGAGTCGTTCCAGCCATGTTTCCACCACGGATTTGGACTCGGGGTCGAGGGCGGAAGTGGGTTCGTCGCAGAGGAGAAAGCCGGGTTCGGACAGCAGCGCACGGATCAGGGCGATCCGCTGTTTCTGCCCTACGGACAGGGTTTCCGCGTCGTCGTCGAGGTCCACGTCCTGAAGCAGGAATTCGTCCAGGAGGCCTCTGAGCCGGTCTCCGTCCGGCTGTTGCCGTTCCCGTCCGGCTTTGAACGTGAATGACAGGGTCAGGTTGGTACGAATGTTGCCCCCGGCCATCGCGGGCGTCTGCTGGACGTAACCGACCATTCGCCGCAGTTCGGTGACGTTGTGGCGAGACACCGGGCTGCCGTCTAGCAGAATGTCGCCCGATGAGGGCTCCTGCAGCCGGTTGGGCAGCCTGAGGAAGCTGGATTTACCGCTTCCCGACGGCCCGTGGATGAGGACGAAGTCTCCGCTGTCAACGGTGAGGTCCACGCGTTGAAACAGCGGTTTTTTTGTGCCGTACCGAAGTGAAAGGTTTTTGATCTCGAGGCGCATGGCTTCCCGTCTAGTGCGTCTGGCTACGCATTCTCGAAGATTTCGAGTACGTCGATGATGCTCAGACCCGTGTGGTATCCCGGGTCCGCATCCGCGGTAGCGGGAATGACCGGCACGACCTGTCCGGCTTCGTTTCGCGTCTGATAGGCCATCAGATGGAGGTCCGGACGAACGAAGTGCCTTGTGAAGGCGTTGTGGCACGCGCTGAATATGCTCAGAGCGTCCTGCCGCTGTGCCGTGGATGAGGCAATCGAAAAGCAGTACGCGGCGGCGCGCAGCGTTTCAGGAAGGTTCCACCACGGCATGTCGGTATTGGCGGGTGCGCGGGAAATCAGGTCGAACACCTTGCAGATGCCGCCGGGACCGGGTTGGAAGCCTCCCGCGAAGGTATGCGCGAGCAGCGCGGGCATATGGGCTTCGACGTCCGCGATTTCCGTAAGTTGTTCGGCATCCGCCAGCGCGTTTTCTCTGACGGCCGAGGCGAATTTCAGCGTCAGGCCGATGAACTCGAGGACGTGGCCCGGATCGGAAAGGATCCTGCCGTCCTCCTCGAAGGGCCGGCCGTCGTCGTCCACCGCTTCCCAGAAGTCGTACTCCCGGAGACGCGGCACCCGCCCGCCCAGATTGACGTAGGTCCGCATTTCGTGTCGAATGAGGCGCAGACCCATTTCCACGCTGTCGGAAATACGGTGTTCGGCCAGCACGGCGGCGGCGCCGATCTGAATCATGTACGCGCCGTGGGGATGGCGTCCCGGTCGGGGACCGGCGGGATTCATCGGATCCAGCGAAATCTGGTCGGTGGTGAACCCGCCTTCGTGAATTGCATCGTCCACCCGGCGGCAGTATTCCATGGCTTCCGCTTCGGCATCCAGCAACTCGAGGTATCTCGCCGCGGCAACCATGCCCTTGGCGCTGAAGAGGTCGCTGAATCCATAGTGCGATTCCTCCGTGAGCTGCAGCGTCCGGATCCCGCCATTCTCGTCCAGCGTGAACGGGTTTCCATCGGGTGACATGAAAAAGGACAGGCGGCCGGCGTTTCTGGCGCGAATGTCTAGCAGTACCGCGAGCACGTCCGACGTGATTCTCTCCAGGCGCCGCCGAAGTTCCGGCGCCAGATTGTGACGGCGCATCCATCGGCAGTGCCCGGCCAGGGATTCGAGGCCGCGACCCTGAATCCAGCCGAAGACCGCGTTCGCACCCCTTACGGGATCGTCCGGCGGGAAGTCCTCTCCGGAGATGAGGTCCAGCTTGGTATCGATGAAGGGGTAGTCGGGCTCGTGTTCGTACCGATCCGCGATGGCGGCCATCACCGCAAGCAGCATAGCGCGGTAGTCGGGCAGAACGGACCTGACGTCGCGGAGGGCAGGACGCTCGGGAAGGAGGTTTCCCCGATACAGGGTTTCAGCCATGGCGGCGGATTCCGGGACGCAACCCGCGAATTCCCATCGTGAAAATGACACTGTGGGCGACAGATTCCGACTTGTGGCGGGATAACGCTACGCCCAGACGTAGACCTCGCCGTCGTCGTCTGACCAGCCGATGAAGACGGCCAGGACGATTCTGGGGTCTGTTCCCTCGACCGCGGGGACCTCGTGGATGCAGCGGGTGTTGAAGAAGTAGAGATCGCCCGGTTCAAGCTCGACGCGGCACTGTCCGACGTCGTTCAGCCGGGCGTATTCGTGAAAGGCGTTTTCGGCAATGTGCGCCTCGACGTCTTCCGTCCACAGGCACCGGTGCAGGATCGCCTGGGTCGCCGGCCCGGCCTGAGCCGCGTTTTGAAAGCAGAGGATGCCGGCGAACTGGTGTTCGAACCGGGAGACATCGTAATTGAAGCGTTTTTCGCGCAGCGTGACGTGGTCGATGTGCGGCCGGTAGGTGTGGTGGGTGTAGTGGATGCGGAAGATGGCCGGTCCGTAAAGGCGGCCGTCTGGTTCGCGCGCCGTCAACACCCGTTTACCCGCCGCGAGGGCGGTGAGGCTGTCATAGATGACGTCGACCGGATTGTCGAATCCGTTGAAGAGATCCCCGAACAGGTCGTGAGTCTTTACGGCGTGATCGAGAAATCGCTCCCGGTCGTTACCCAGGTTCCCCAGGCTGGTGCCGATGTCGATTCGGGTTCGGGCATCGTCGGATTCCGTGTCCGCGGGATCCCGCATCAGGCCGCGGTCTATGAAACGGCGAATCAGGCCGGCACAGTGGGCCGGGTCGTAGGACCGAGGCAGGAGGATGGCCGGTATCTCGGCCGCTGAAAGGGCTTTGAGCGGATTTTCGTACGCCGCGTTGACGGTTTTCAGGTCCGGTCCAACCGGCAGCCAGGGATCCGTGGCCGGCATTTCGGCTTCCTCTCTGATCCAATATCAGGAAAGGTCTTTGAATTCGATGTGCAGGTGATCCCGGTACCCGGTGAGCCGGCGGTAGTCGACTCCGGCGCTGTCGAACATGCGTTTGGAGGCCATGACGGGTTCGGTTTCCGCGTATTTGTCCGCCAGGTAGATGACTTCCCGAATGCCGGATTGAATGATCACTTTCGCGCATTCGTTGCACGGAAAGTGCGTAACGTAGATCGTGCAGTTGTAGAGGTTGGTGTCGATCTTGTTCAGGATCGCGTTGAGTTCGGCGTGGCATATGTACGGGTACTTGGTGTCGAGAAAGTCCCCCTCTCTTGCCCACGGATACTCGTCGTCCGAGCAGCCGATCGGCAGGCCGTTATAGCCGATGCCCACGATTTTCTTTTTCTCGTTGATGATGCATGCGCCGACGCGGGTGTTGGGGTCCTTGCTCCTGAGGGCGGAGAGCAGCGCGACGCCCATGAAATATTCGTCCCACGAGAGATAGTCTTCGCGTTTGTTCATCTTAGACCAGGATTCGTCGGTTTTCGGTGACGTGAGTTCATTTATGTGCAAGCTCCCGTCTTACCACTTTTGGTCTACCGTCTTCCCCATACCCTCGACCCGGGATCGCGTCCAAATGCGGGACGTGCAATGACAATATGCGCTTCAATGACAGCGTCTGCAACCGTTTCTTTGGCTCTGGTGTTCCGTTCCGGAAATGTGTCACCGTTCGACCGCCGAATCAGGGCATTGCAGCCGCTTCCGGACCGAACCGCAGCAATCTGAGGCCGGCATATGCTTTGGCCTGTACGCCGCCATCTTCGATCGCCAGTTTGACGTGGTTGAGTCCCTTGTGAAGCATATACACACCGTTCTTGTCGAAAACCCGTTCCAGTCCCGGGAAGACACGCAAGCCGTTACCCTTTGCCGGCAGACACAGTTCCCGCTCCTCCAGGCGTTCCAGAACCGGCAGCCATGTCCGGATACCCGTATTGAGCCAATCCCCCACCGGCCAGCGGCCCTTTCTTTCACTTCGCGGAAACATCTCGAGTCCGAGACGCGGACGCAAGCCGCGAGCGGAAGCGTCGAAACAGGGTCGAAAGTACGGAAATACGTCACGCCATTCAACAAGGGCGTCCATCACGTTTCGTACCGAACCCGGCCAGCCGGCGCGCTCCAGGAAAACCGGCATTTCCTCCGACGTAATGCCGTTGACAATCACACGCACGGCCCTGACGGAGCGGCCGGGCATCGCTCCCACGTGATCCAGCCGACCCCCCGGCGGGAGCGCCTTGACGATCCGTTCCACAACCCGGCGCTCGCCGGTGTCAACATTCCATCCTACCGCATTCGTCAACTCTGCAACCACGTCTCGTGGAGAACGGACCTCTGAATCGTCCGGCGACGCGGCGGGCCGCAATCCCAGAAACAATCCGGGATCCGGTGATGCTTCCGTCTTGATTCCGGCGATATCGTATTCGAGCATGATATCGTTGAACCTGGCGCTCAAGGCGGATCCGGACCCCGCCCGAGCATCCGCAAAATCTGAAAGGAATCTGCCCAGCGCGGCAGCCGCGGAATTCTGCCGGGCCGTCCTTCCCCGATTGACGAAGTGGCCAGGCAATCCCGGATGCCCCGGAAGGACGCGGACGGAGAAGTCGGCAACGGGCGCGGGGTCTCCGAGGCCGAACTCGAAGAACACCCTGTTCAACACCGGCCAGCCGGGAAGTTCGCCGACCCGGCGCACCAGGCGGTCCCAGCCGTGACCGGCGACGAGTTCCGACGGAATGAAACGGCGCGATTCCGGTGAAATCACCCTGAGGCGCTCCGGCATCGTCAGCTCCTTCGTCAAACCGTGTTGTACGCAATCAGGCCGTTCCGTTCTTCTCACTTCGCATCGCACGTACGAAAAAACCGGCGCCGCCTTCGGGCGGCACCGGGAAAATACGTCGTATAACCATGCGGGATTCCTGACCTCGCCTCCTGAAGTCTCGGCAAGATTCTTCGAACGATCAGGGACCTCCCAACGGAACGTGGTATTCGTCGTGATGATCGTGACCCCATTCACAGTTCTCTGCGCCTGCACCGCCCACAACCGCCGCCAACTCGTCCTCGCTCATCGCCTCCGGTCCGTTTCTCAGCGGAAGAACCAGGTGCGCGGTCGTCAGGTTGTCTTCGTGAATTTCGACCGAGAAATTCTCCGGAATCTTCACGCCGAGCTCTTTTTCTATTGAGCCCTTGGGATTCTTCAGCAGACTGGCACGAAACTGCGCGTCGGAAGACGCTTTGAATACGACGTGGTCCTGCATTTCCTGCATGGTCTTCATCGTGGCCCCCTGGTTTGGAGTGGTGAGAAGAAGTGAATGTTTCGTGATGATAATTATATTTATCGCATTATTCGTGATATTTTCGGTCTAATACGGTAAGAAAACATGATCTTTTCGTGATATTTACCACAAGGCAAATATAACGATTTTCCGTCGCATGTCAACCCCGGCGTATGGACCCACCGGAGATTGTCGGGGCATGTCCCCTTACGATCTACGCATTCGTTGACTGAAGCGTCTGACGCCGCGCGAGCGCGGCAAAGACCCCGTTGTGCTCGACAAGCTGCCGGAAGCTGCCGCTTTCCACGATACGCCCGGCGTCCATCACGAAGATTCTGTCCACGTCGCGGATGGTGCTCAGCCGGTGAGCAATGACGACACGGGTCACCCCCAACCCCTTCAGGGACGATTGTACCACTGCCTGCGCCCGGTTGTCCAGGGCGCTGGTGGCCTCGTCGAAAAGCAGAATGCGCGGCTTGCGGGCGAATGCGCGCGCGATCAGCAAACGCTGCTTCTGTCCTGACGAAAGACCCACACCGCCTTCCGGCAGGATGGTATGCATACCCATCGGCATCGCCCGTATATCGTCTTCGAGCGCAGCCGCCCTGGCGGCAGCCCACGCCTCTTCATCGCTCAACGGAGACATCCCGGCGATATTCTCGAATATATTTCCGGCGACAATCTGGCCGTTCTGCAGGACGACGCCCATATGCCTGCGGAGGGTCGTCAGGTCCAGGCTGGACAGGTCGTGCCCGTCCAGAAACACCGTCCCTGACTCCGGCCGCTCGAAGCCGAGCAACAGGCGGTAGACGGTTGATTTTCCGCAGCCGGAGGGTCCCACGAACGCGACGTAGTCGCCCTGCCGGATTCGAAACGATACGCTGTCGATCGCCTTTGATGCATCCGGACCGTATCGAAAGTTCACGCTCGAGAATTCCAGCTCGCCCTTTATGTCCGAAAGCTCGATGCGTCCGTCCGCGGTTTCGGGCGTGGCATTGAAAATCGGTCGTACGCGCTCGAGAAGCGGGATCACGGCGATTGCGGTTGCCGCGGCGGAGGTGAGGGCAAATACTGCGCCTGTGAGCTGGCCGAACGCGGCATTGAAGGACAGAAAACCCGCCAGGTCGAATGCCGATCCTCTCCCGTCCAGTATGGCGTGCTGCACCGACTCGAAGATGACGATAAGCGCCAGGGGATGAAACATACCGACAACGACGTATTGCCCCGCGGTCCACTTCAGCGCGGAGAAGGCGGCCTGCTTCTGCCGGGCGAAGCGCCGGGCCCAGCGCGCCAGCGCGAATGTCTCTGAATTGGCGACCCGAAGCTTGGCCAGGCCGGTTATCAGTTGAAATACGAACCCGTTGATCGCTCCCTGAATGCGAAATACGTCACGATAATGACGAAGCTGCCCCCTTGCCAGAAACCATGCCGCACCCACCAGGACGAACAGCAACCCACAGACGTACAAAGCGAGTGACCAGCTGTAGTAGAAGAGCAATGCGAGGTTGAATACGGAAAAGATGCCGCCCATGGCCGCGCCCACGGCCGCGAAGGAGATGATGCGTCTGATCTCGCTGATTCCGTTCGCGCGATTCTCAAGGTCCCCCACCGTGTAGTCGCGAAAGAACGGCGCGCGAAGCGCAATCAGCCTGCTCCAGATGGCGGACTGGAGGCGCTCGTCGACGCGACCCTCGATCCTCAGCAGGGCGATTCCGCGCACGATCTCGAAGACCGCGTTCCCGAAAGCAGCCAACAACAGCGCGATCAGTGCGACAGACCACAGGGAGATTTCTGCCCGGGGAATGATGCGGACGAGAATCTCGCCGGTAAGTATCGGCGTCAGGAGTGAAGCCATCCCGCCCACGATGCCCACCAATAACACCGTACGAAGATCCCCACCGCGGCGATGCAGCGAGAATCGAAGTACGGACCCGCCCGACTCGATGTGGTTGGGCAGCGGCGCGTAGAAAGCCATGCCGCCCGGGGTGATCCCCCCCGCGTTGCTTTCGTTGACCACAAAAGATTCGCTCGTGACCGGATCAATTGCCCGGTACGTGCCGCGGTTGTCGGAAATGAGCGCGAGCGGCCGGTCCGTGCCGCCTTCCCCGGCTTTGAAACCCACCAGGGAAGGTCCGTCCTTCCGCCACCATCCTGGTGCCAGCGAAATCCATCGCGTCCGGATCCCGGACCTGCGGGCAATCCTCTCGACGGCCTCCACGGACGTCTGTGCTTCCCCGGAGGTCGACGGAATCTCCAGCGAGGCCCCGCACGAAGAAGCCACGATGGCTGCCGCCGCTTGAAGCGGCGTTCCGTCGCTTACGGTGGCGGTCGCGTTGTCGCCGGGCCCGGCCAGAATTCTCTCGAATCCGCCGAGGGCCCGCGTAACCGAAGTTCTCCTGATTTCGTGCGCATTGCGGCGTCGGGTCTGCAGGTTCCCAACCGATTCAGACTCGGCAAGAATGGCGAATTCCAGGATTCGCGTACCGAAACGCTCAAACGCTTCCCAGAACCGGTCCGTGAGAAGGGCAGTTGGCGTATAGAATGCGGACACCGTCGCGTCGGCGTCGATCTGCAGCCATGTTCGCTCGATGACCGGCACGAGCGGACTGCCCGCCGGCACGGCCAGTGCATCGCGCCCTGCAAGGCGCATCTGCGCATCCGCGCCAACCCAGATGACGTCCATATGCTGAGCGCTGAGCACGCTGCCGGCTGCATAGGAAACGTCCGGTTCCGCCTCCAGCAACTGTGCGTCCCGGGGCGGCGGCCGGTCCCGAACCACGAATTCCGAGACCCGGGAAATCCATTCGTCGATCCAGCTGGTCGCGGCAAGATCGAACTCGTCCGAAGCGACGCCGTCCCGCTCTCCCCGTACGATGACCCCGTCGAGAGATGGCACGGCGAGGAATCCGAACGTGCGATGAGGCTGAACCGGATGCCTGATGGTGTCCGCGCCAAAGGCCATTTCTCCGGCCGGAACGCGGGCGACGAAGTTCCGGCGTCCCGCGGCTTCGTTGCCTTCGAGTTCGACGGCGAAGACGTCCAGGTATCCCCGTTCGACAAAGTAGACAACGGCCGTGTCGTCCATCGGGAACGGCCGGTGGGCGCCGGTTTCGATCCGGACGCCGCGTATGCGTTCGATGAGGGGTATTTCAGACATCGTGTCAATCCGACATGACCAGGGTTCTGTAAAGGCCGTCTTTCGCGATCAGGCTGTCGTGTGTGCCGCGCTGGACGATACGGCCCCGGTCGAGAACAACAATCTGGTCCGCGTCTCTGATGGTACTCAGCCTGTGGGCGATGATGAGGCAGGAGCATCCGCGGCGTCGAAGGTGGTCGTCGATCTCGACCTCGGTAATCGGGTCCAGCGCGGCGGTGGCCTCGTCGAGCACCAGTACGGCCGGATTCCTCACAAGCGCACGCGCGATTTCCAGGCGCTGCCGCTGACCGCCACTGAAATTGCGCCCTCCCTCGCTGACGGGGCAATCGTACTTCATCGGCCTTGCAGAGACGACGTCATGGATCGCGGCATCCCTGAGCGCCTGTACCACGTCGCGTTCTTCGATATCGGGGTCCCACAGCGTGACGTTTTCCCGCACGCTGTCCTCGAACAGGACAACCTCCTGGTCGACGTAGGACACGATTTCGGCGAAACGGGCGGGAGGGACGTCCTCGAATGCCTGACCGTCGATGCGCACGGTTCCGGACCAGGGGGTCAGCAGACCGCATACCATCCTGGCGACTGTCGACTTTCCGCTTCCCGATGCGCCCACCAGCGCCACGCGGCGGCCCGGCCTGATGGAAAGGCTGAAATCCTCGATCAGGGGCGGATCCGTGGCATTGTAACCGAACGTCACGCCTTCGAGATCGATAGAACCCCGGGGTACGGGTGCGTCCGATACAGGCGCTCCCGTGTTGATGCCACTGAGCGTTCGCTCGTCGGGGGCGTAGTTCAGGACGTCGTCGAGCCGGCCGATATCGGCCCTGATCATCTGTAGACTGGCGCCGAACCGAACCAGACCCTCAACAGGTCGTGAGAAACTCAGCGTGAGACTCTGAAAGGCGATCAGCCCGCCGATGGAAAGCGCCCCGTCGAGGATGCGAATACCTCCGTATCCCAGGACGATGATGGCGGTAAGCGCCGAGAGCAGAACGGGCGCCACGTTCGCAACGGTCGATACGTAATCGAGGCTCTGCTGGGCGCGAAGCGCATTGGCGTGGATACCGGACCATCGGGCGAAGAAATCGTCCTCGGTACCGTTGGCCTTGAACGTCTCGATGATCCTGATGCCGTTTATGGAGGCGCCGGCAACCCTGCCCTTCTCCTTGAGAAGCCTGCGGTTGGCGTTTTCGCGGGCGCGTGCCGCGAAACGCAGCACGATCAGATTTATGGCGACCATCCCCAATGCGATCAACGTCAGCGGAACGTCGTACGATAACATGACCAGCGCATAGAACACCATCGTGAATACGTTTATCGCATTGATGGCCAGTTCGCCGGAAAGCAGCCGTGCGACCGTGTCATTCGACGCCACGCGGCTGGCGATGTCACCCGCATAGCGCTGGCTGAAGAACAACATCGGCAACGTCGCGACGTGCCAGAAAAAGCGCACCGTCGAGATAACGGACAGCTTGGTCTCCATCCTTGCAAGGAGGATGCGCTGCAGCCAGGTCAGCGCGCCCTGGACAACAGCCGCGAAGGCCAGTCCGATCAGCATCGGAGACACCCAGGCGCTGTTCTGCCCGATGAGTACATCGTCTATGAATACCTTGATCAGGGTCGGGACGGCCACGCCGGGCACAACGAGGGCCAGGGTCGCCAGCGCCGCAAACGCAAACGGACTTCCCGCCTCGCCAAAGCGGTCGCGCAGTCCGCGAACCAGATTGGGCTGCTGTCCGCCCGGACTGAACCCGGCCGAAGGCGCGAAACCGAAGCAGACGCCCGCGAAGCCCTGCACGAACTCCTGCATCGTTATCCTTCGAGGGCCTTCGCCGGGATCGTTGATATAGACCCTGTCGCCTTTGATCCCTTCGAGAACGACGAAATGGTTGAACTCCCAGAAGACCACCATGGGAAACGGGACGTCGAACAATTGCTGGTGCTGACTGCGGAAACCCCGGGCAATAAGGCCGTATTCCCGCGCCGCATTCAACATATTGGCGGCATTGGCGCCGTCCCTGGAGACGCCGCAGCGTACCCGCAGCGCTTCGAGGGGTACCCATCGTCCGTGATAGGCGAGAATGATGCCCAGACAAGCGGCCGCGCACTCCGTGGTCTCCATTTGCAGGATCGTCGGCGTCCTGAAACGCCCGCCCCGATCGGACCGGAGGTTCGGATGCAGCTCAGGGCGAGGGATTCAATGACTCAGTTTTTCTTTGATCCATGGCAGGACGAGCGCGGCTGGCGGTTTGGTGGACTCCCGGATTTCGACGGTTGCAAGCGTTCCGGGTGTGATTTCAAGGCGAGTGGCGTGCGGCGAGGTCCAGGCGAAGCCGCTACGCGTCGTCGCATCCGGCATGAGCGCGATTCGTGCCGGATATGGCGGGCCCGCTGCTGAGAAGGTCCCGGCAAGCTCCTGGTTCCGGAGCACGGCGACCATGCCGTTCAGACTCGCCGGAAACTCGGACACGTGTTCTACAGTACCAATCATGGAGCCGTACTCCTCGCGTCGGACGGTGGCGGGAGATACAAGGACGGACATACCCGCCTTGACGCTCTTGCCATCCATGGCAGAGATATAGGTAAGCACGTCCAGACCTTCTCCACCGGTCTCAATGCTCAGTACGGACTCTCCGGGGTTGAGCGTCGCGCCAATCTGCGCCTTGATTTCGATGATCCTCCCTGAGACCGGAGCTCGAATTCGCCAGGTCTCGATAAGCGCCTTGAGTTCGCTGACGTCCAACTCGGCTTTCAGGAGTTCGCCCTTTGCGTGAGAGAGTCGGGAATTGATGCCGCTCCGCCGCCGAACGTCGTCCACTTCGAGCGCGTCCCGCCGGCGCAGTAATTCGAACAGATTCTGCTGCAAGACGCTCAGCGCCTGTTCGCTTCGCTCGACGGCCGTCCGATCGATCATACGCTGCGCGAACAGCTTCCGGTCCTCCTGAAGGCGCATGTCGGCCTTTTCTTTCAACTCGCGGTTTATGCGTTCCATCTCGTCCATGCGGTCTCGCTGCCTGGCGATGTTCTCCGCCGCGAGCCTGTTCTCCTCATTGGTCTCGGCGATGCGATCCCTGAGTTCCAGTTTGTGCTCGGCCACGAGCGCGACGGCTCCCTCCAGCCGTTCACTCGTCTCTGCGTCGAAGATTTCAGCCACCACGTCGCCTTCACGAACCTGCTGTCCGACGGTGGCCGTGATTCGCGCCAGTCTGCCGCCGCCGTCAGACGCCGCGTCGAATACCATGCCCTTGCGACTCAGAAAGATACCCTCGGCCTCCACGTAGATGGAAATCTCGCCCCAGAACCCCCACGCAACGACAGCGCCGGTCAGCGCCAGGAGGACGCAGAGCCACAGCCATGTCATCGGCGTTGTCACGTACAGCGCGCGGTCCAGGTGTTCGGGCGTCCTCAGACGATCAAGTGAATTGTTCCGGTCGGATTCATTCATATTCGAGAGGGTCGGGAAATCAGGCGTGCGGCGTTATAATCTGATCTTTGGCAACTTGCAAGGCAGGTTCGCGCCGTCAAATTGCCGGTCTGCATCGGGACCGCGAGACCGGCGACCGGATTACGCATATGTGAACTATTTTCTCGACACGTAAGAAAAATATGATTTTTTCGTGATTCCATTTGATGCGAGCGAATTTTAGGTATATCGTTTGACGATGTCAATAAAGATTTCGAGTCCACTCCCCGGCCGTTCGGTTGATCGACCTGACCAACCCCAAACTCCAAAACAAAAAAGACCACCCCTCACGCGGGTGGTCTCTCGCCGTACTGCAATCGTCCGTTCAATATTGCCGGCCTGGATGCGCCGGCTCGTCTCCGTTAGAGACTATATCAGCAACTTGTTATGACAAAATGGCAATGATTATATTGCTTTTGATGATTTTTTCATGAAAATTCGCATAACTGGAATCCAAAAACCCGCCTCGCTTCGGACCCTTCTTCCAAAACGCCCACTCCTCACCACCGTCCTGCCGACACACGCTTCGAGCTATCGCCCGAGACGCCAGGTTACGGCCAGCTTCAACCGCCGGCCCTTGGGATCGTGGGTGAAACCGTCGTAGGCCTGCTCGATATTCACGAGAGGAGGCATGGCGTCGAGCAGATTCATGCCGGATAGAGCGATGTTCAACCCGTTCGGCATGTTCCACAGGAACGTCATGTCCCAAGTTACATACGATTCGATGGTACCGAAAATACTCTTGATCTTCGAATTGTCGGAGCCCATCGACCCGCGGTCCTCGTAAGACGAGATGTAGTTCAGATAGGTCGCGAGACTGTAATCCTGCCAGTAATAGCTCCCCGAAATCCGGCCCTTGAACTTGGGAAGCGACGTCGCGATGGGATTGCCGAAGTTCAGGTAACCGGCGGCGTCCGCATCCTCCAGCAGCACCAGGTTGCCCAGCATCAGCGCCTTTGTCTCGTACGCCAGCGTATAGGTGCCTTCGAGGCCTGCTGTGAACAGTCCTGCTCCCTGCGGCACCCGCGTACCCAGATGCAGATCGATTCCCGAGGTCTTGAGCCCCGGCCAATTGACGATATCCACCTGCACCCGCTCGAGTTCCGAGGCCGCGCAGGTTCCGGTACCGATTCCGTCCGGACACACGATGAATTGCTTCAGGGCGTTCTTATTTGCTTCGTCGGCGTATAAGGCGGTAATGGCGCCGTGGGGCATGGAACCGATCACGTCGCTGAAATCGTAACTCCAGTAGTCCAGTGTCGCCTCGAAGCCCGTCTCGGTGACCAGGGCAAGGCCCGCGTTAAAGGTGAATGCCCGTTCGGGTTTGAGGTCCTTGCTCCCGATTCTGTCCACCGTTTGATACGCGCCCGTCTCGTTGATCCACTCGAGGGTCGAGAGCGGGCTCTCATTCACGTCGTCCAGCGCCGGCGTGCGGAACGTCGTCTGAACAGAACCGCGCAGGAACAGGGACTGGTCCGGCGATTCCATCAGTTGATAGCGCCACCCGAACTTGGGATCGAAGCTGCTCGCCACGTCGTGGAACTCGTAGTTGGCCGCGAGCTGTACGTCGAACGACTCGCCCAGGCTCAGAGGCGTTTCCGCGAAGAAGCGATGCACCGTTTGGGATTCATCGTAAGGGCGATGCACATTGGTGAACGCATAGGGACCGAATCGGTCCTCCGCCGAGCAGTTCCTGTCGCCCACGACCGGACAGGGGTTGATGGTGACGTCGCCCTCGTCGTTGGGGTCCCCGCTGGCATTGAAAAGCCGGAACTGGTAGCCCGCCGCGTAACTGGCGACGTCCTCGACCCAGGTCCCGGTCAGCGTCGCGTCGGCGACCAGCATGTCAGCCGTACTGTGCATGTCCACTTCCTGGTTGAGCCAGAGTCGAAGCGCCTCGCTGTTGGCAAGCGCGGCTCGGTAGGTGGGATTCGCCCGGGTTGCGTACGCCGACCCGTATTGGTCCGTGAACTCGATGGCATTGCCGAAGGGATTGTAATACTGGCAGTCACCCTGCCCTGCCACCTGACCGCTCAGGGGGCCGAGGCGCATTCCGGCCAGCGACGATCGATCCGCCACCACGCCAACGCCGCAGCGCGGCCCTCCGTAGCCCCGGAAGCCGAGGAAAAGCCTTTCGATGTACACGCCGGGCAGGTTGTAGTTGCCCTCGGTCCGGGAATAGGACAGACCCAGGTCAAATTGGTTCTTCCGATCGCCGAATCCATCGAAGTCTCCATTTATGGAAGCCGCCAGCCGCAACGTGCGAGAGTCACGGTCCAGCGTTCGCCCCGGACCCGAGTTTCCGAACGGACGTCCGTTGAAGTACCAGTTCTCGCCTCCCTGACATGCCTCGTAGTATGGATCGGATGGGTCCGCGCCGAAGTCCTCGCAGAATGCCCCCCGGCCCGGGTGGTCCGGCGCGACCTCCATGATACTCGTGTCCGTGAGGGGAAACGGCGGATACGAAGGCGTCGTGTACCAATCGGCAATCGTGGCCTGCGCCCACAGACCTTCGACGTGATACTCCGCACCGTTATCCAGCTTCCCGTTGATCTCGGCAAAAGCGCGCATATGACTCATATCTTCGATCAGATTCTCATATTGCTGATATCGGAACCGGCATGTCCAGGACTCCCGGAAGCCGCCGAATTCCTCGCACCGTGGGGCGTGAATGGCGGCGGTCCATGGGGCCGGCGCCCCGATGGCGAAGGTGCCGGGATTGCCCAGGCTCGACCACCCCAGGCGCTGCCCGCCGCCGTGCCATGGCTGCAGCAGATAGTCCCTTTCCCAGGACGGCAAGGCCTGGCGTCCCCTCCATTCGGCGGAGACGACCGCGTGGGCTTCTCCGAGTTTCCCGCCCCATATCGCGCCGGCGTTGGTATCGCCCGCGCCCGGGAAGTACTCGTGCGCGGCGGAAACCTCGAAGCCCTCAAAGTTCCGGCGCGTGAGGAAGTTGGCCACGCCCCCAACCGCATCCGACCCGTATATGGCGGAAGCCCCTTCCTTGAGCACTTCCACCCTTTCGATGGCAATCGAGGGGATCACGTTGACATCGACAAAGCGGCCCCCGATCAGTCGCGCCGGGACGTAAGTCTGTCGCCGGCTGTTGATCAGCACGAGGGTGCGCGACGCCCCCAGGCCCCGGAGGTTGACGTTTGCGATGCTTTCGGTGAGTGTGGCGGCCTGGCCTGAATTGTACCAGCTGCTGCGCTCCCCGATCACGCCGTGGCTCGCGCCGAGATTCTTGAAAAAGTCGACGGCCTGCGGAGACCCCTGCTCCGCCATCTCCTCGCGTCCGACCGCCACAACCGCGTACGTCTGGTTGATGGGGGATTCCTTGAAGGCCGTGCCGGTCACCACGAGTTCGTCCATGTATAGCAGCGACAGGTCCATACTCAACGCAACGGTAAGGGTCGCGCCGGCGGTGACCGTGATCGTGCGCGGCTCGCCCGTATAGCCGATCAGCTGCACGCTGAGCTGGTGTGTGCCCGCCGGTACGTCCCGGATGGTAAAGCGTCCTGCCGCGTCCGACTCCTCGACCAGGTTCAGCGCGGCAATGGTCACGTTAACGCCTTCCAGCGGATCTCCGGTCTCGGCGTCGACGACGGTCCCGGTCACGGCGCCGGTCGACTGCGCTCCGACCCCGTGCGCGGAAAGAAGAATGGCAGCGCCTGCCAGTAACGAAAGATACGTACCTCTGAACCACATGACGCCTCCTCGCCTTGTGCTATAAAGGCTTGCTGGATAGCCGGTACATCCGCCCGGCCGTGTCCCTGGGTTCCGGACCCTGTGAACGTGCGTTCCACTTCATGTCGACTCCCGTATTTCAGCGCGCAGCCCTTTCCAGACGCAGAACGCCATTCCAAGTAGAACGACGGCGAACGGGAAGCCGGTGGCGAGCGAAGCGGCCTGAAGCGCCTCAAGTCCGCCGCCCAGCAAGAGGGCGATCGCGACCAGTCCCTCGATCGTGCACCAGAAGACACGCTGCGCCACCGGGGCGTCGATCCTGCCGCCTGCCGCAATCGTATCGATAATCAGCGACGCGGAGTCCGACGACGTCACGAAAAACACGATCGTCAACAACATCGCGACACACGAGAGCACCGCGGGAGCGGGCAATCTGTCAAGCATTTTGAACAGTGCGATTTCAAGCTTCCAGGCTTCGACGTTGCCGGTAACCCCGGTATATCCCTCCACGAGGTGCTGGTGGAAGGCGGTGCCGCCGAACGCGCCAAACCACAGCAGGCACAGGATTGTGGGCATCAGGAGTACGAAGACGACGAACTCGCGGACCGTGCGCCCCCGGGAAATCCGGGCGATGAACGTACCCACGAACGGGGCCCAGGCGAACCACCATGCCCAATAGAACGTGGTCCAGTCGCGTACGAATCCGGTATCCTCGCGTCCCATCCAGTTGCTCAGCGGCACAATCCGGGCCAGATACTCGCCGAACCCTGCCACGATGCTCCGAAGCGCGTAGGCGGTGGGGCCGAGCAGGATCACGGCAAGCAGTAACAGGAGCGCGAGGATCACGTTGAACTGGCTCAGACGTTTGATGCCCACGTCGATACCCGTCAGCACCGACGTCAGGGCGACGGCGGTGATCACGACGATCAGGGCCACCATCGTCGTGCCGCTGACCGGGACGTCGAACAGGTAGTTGAAGCCGGACGTCACCTGCTGGACCCCCAGCCCGAGGGACGTCGCCACCCCGAACAGCCCCGCGAATATCGCGAAGGTGTCGATGACGTGCCCCGGCCAGCCCCAGATGCGGTCGCCAAACATGGTATGGAACGCGGATCGGATTGTCAGCGGCAGTCCGCGGTTGTACGCGAAGTACCCCAGCGCCAGACCGACGACGCCGTAGATCGCCCAGCCGTGCAGTCCCCAGTGAAACGTCGTGGCGGCAATGCCGGCGATGGCGGCCGCTTCCGTTCCCGGGGCGATACCCAGCGGGGGGTTCTTTAGATAGTAGACCGGTTCCGCCACGCCGAAGAACAGCAGACCGATTCCCACGCCGGCCGCAAAGAGCATCGCAAGCCAGGTCGCATTCGTGTATTCCGGCTTTGCGTCCGCGCCTCCCAGACGGACCCGCCCCAGCGGCGATAAGGCGATGTAGAGACAGAAGATCACGACGACGTTCGCCGCGATCATAAAGAACCAGTCGAGATTCGTGGTAAGCCAGACGCGGGTGTCCTTGAATACCCCGGTCGCGGCTTCCCGGAAGACAAGCGAGCCCAGGACGAACGCGACGATGGTAATGCTGGAGATTACGAACACCGGGGTCAGGTGGATATCCAGGCCGAACAGCCGGCGGTACTGCGCGCCATCATGTGATTGGGGGGGCGCTCCCGCGGCAGACATCGGGAAGTTCCCCTTTCAGTTGGCGAACGGATCGAATTGCAACCGGGAACCGCCTGAGTCCCGCGTTCTCTACAGGGGTTGGAAAGGTCGGGGAACCGGCTGCCATTCCAATTAACCGCACGCTATTAAGAGTGTCTCAAAATGATACGCTTACACCTGAAAGATATGCGGTCTTTTAATTTCCGCAACCTCTACATTTCCTGTCTACGACTGTTTATTGCCATTTCAGGTGGTTTATTTCCTGGTTTCTCCGGCGCGTATCAGCGCCTGTTTCATCGCGATGGGACCAATCATCTGATTGACCGCTATTACGGCGACGATCACCGTCATGAAGGCGTCACCCCAGCCTGGAAACCGCCGTGTCACCTCCAGAGCCAGTCCCAGGCTGACGCCGGCCTGCGTGAGATAGGCCAGACCCGCGATGCGGTTGAAGCGGGGAGGGTCGCCGCCAAGGCGCCCCCCGGCGTACGCGCTCAGGCAGATGGCGCCGGCCCTCACGCCAACGAGCAGAATCGCGACGGTCCACGTCTGCATCAGGGCGTCCAGGTTCAGTCCCGCTCCCGCCAGCGTAAAGAACAAAACGTACACTGGAAGACCGACCGATTCAATCGCTTCTATGAAGCGGGAACCCTGACGGGAGACGTTCTGCACGGTGAATCCGGCGGTAACGCAGATCAGCAGGGGCTCGAGGTGGATACTGAGGCCGTACGCCTCTTTGATATACGTGGCGAACCCGTGCGAGATGCTGGTCACCAGAAGGGCCGTACCCAGCAACAGCAGCGGAAGGTTCGCCCGGACCCGGTCAATATAGAAACCCAGCGCCAGCCCCACGCCCAGACCCGCACCGATGCCCAGCAGGACTTCCACGCTCAGGCCGGCAATGAACCCCAGGTCCATCGCGGCGGCGGGAGACATCGCCACCTCGCAGAACGAAATCGCTGCGCCGAACAGCACGATCACGAAGACGTCCAGCGCCACGGTGACGCCGAGCGCGGTTTCGGTGAACGGGCCCGTCGCACGTGTCTCGTTTACAATGGCGATGGCGCTGGAAGGCGACCGCGCCACGGCGAGCACGCCGAAGAGCGTGCCCACCGTCAGCAGTTGGAGATTCGAAAAGGATGCGGTGAACGGCAGCAGCGGTGCTGCAAGAAACACGAATGTGGTGACGATGATGAAGACGATGGTGGTCTGGGAGAGGATAGAGTGCAGGATGACGCTCATCCGCTCCCTCAGTTCGGCCATCCTCAACTCGCCGCCCGCCGCCAGTGCGATGAACGTCACGGCCAGTTCGTTCAGAAACCCGAGTTGACCCACGGCTTCTCCGGTCAGGAAGCCCATCAGGTAGGGTCCCGTGAGCATGCCGACGCAGAGGTATCCGGTGATCCGCGGGAGGCGCAGCCGGGCGAGGACGTGGCCCGCCGCGTAACCGGAAAGCAGGAGCAGACCGACAACCAGCGTTGTGTAGGCGCCGGGCGCGTCTCCGGGCGGTGTTGCTCCTGCCCACGCCATGAGCAGACTCAGGGCGACAAAAACGATAATCAGCCTCATTGTACTCTACCAAGCAGTCGTCGCGTCGAGGCCGGAGCGATGAGTTCGCTGACGATGATGCCCAGCAGCACGACGGTAATCACGGCGTCCGTCACCTCTGAGCGGTGGATCTGGTGCAGGTTGACAACGATGGCCACCGCCATGCCGCCGTGGGAAAGCAGACCGAGCCCCAGACCGCCCAGCGTTCCTGAACCGGGCAGAAACAGGCGTACCGAAACGAAGCCGCCAAGGGACTTGCCAAGGGTGCGTACGAGGACGTAGACGGGCACGAGAGCCAGAAGCCAGACCGATTCGATACGCCACCCGGCGCCCACCAGGATGAGAAAGATGATGTAGATGGAGTGTTCGCCCCTCAGGAGCACGCTGCGAATGCCCCTCCTCGCCCGACCTCTTGCCAGGTTCGCGACAACGGTGCCCGCGATGAGGTTGACCAGGAGAGGGGACAGGCTGAGATACAGCGCAAGCCCGCCCGAAAAGGTTATGGCGCCCATGACCACCAGCAGCATTTCGTCGTCCTTGAGGCGGTACGCGGTGAGGGCGACAATCAGTAGACCGACGGTAAGGCCGAGCCCCACCGAGACGCCGATCCATAAGAACGTGGGCTCGCCGGCGTGCAATACGGCCAGGCACGAAATGAGACCGAACGCGGTAAGGCCGACCAGGTCGTCCATATTCGAGACGTTCGTGAGAAGCCGCATGAGGGGCCGCGCCGGAGACGGCGTGTTTCGGGAAAACAGCGAGAGGCCGCTGGACGCCGTGCCCGACGCCGCTGCCGCCAGCGTGACGGCGCCGATCACCAGCAGTTCCGTTTCGTGAGAATAGAGCCTCTGAAAGAGCAGCAGGAAGGGGACGGCCACAACCACAATGGTGATCAGGCTCTGGACAAGCGCAACGCCGAAGACCCGTCCGGGAATATGACTCAGCCGTCTAAACTCCCACTGAACGCCGAAGAGCATGCCGATCCACGAGAGGCCCATGCCCACAAACGGATAGAGGCCGTCGAGGGTCGCCGTGTCCAGCAGATCGAGCACGGCGCTGCCGAGAAGAAAGCCGACCAGGAGGTACTCGATACCGGTGAGAAAGAGGTTTCTGACACCGAGGGGCAGGCGGATATGGACGAAACTGAAGCGGGAGCCGACGAAGGCGATAACAACGATCAGGATGGCGGCGAAGACCAGTTTCATGGCGGTTCTCCGCCCTCCGGTCCGAGGCAGAAGTCGACGGGCAACAGAAAGAGTCTCCCGACGCCGGGCCGCGTGAAGTCAACACCGGTTTCATGGAAGAGCCGGATGAGCGGGTCGAGAAGAGACCGGTCCTTCACGGGTGCGACGATCACGCTGGAACGACCGGACCCGGACGGGAGCAACCCGGCAAAGATGGGCACGTCCTCGGAGAGGATCCGCTCCATAGGGGTTCCATCCAGGACCGTCGCGCCCGTGATTTCCATCTCAACGAGGCCGGAGAGGACCTCGTCGAGCAGGTCCTCGCGGTAGAGTGTGATAAAGAGCAGATGCATGTCGAAGTTATTCCGCCAGGGGTGGGCCTTAGCCCCAATTTGAAAAAAGACAACAGTCAGATTGGCCACAAAGAGCCTGAATGCGGGTAGAGGGTAGAGGGAAGACGGTAGAAGAAACCCTTGCCCGCTACTCTATTTCCTTCTTGCCTCCGGCAGGAGAAGAAACTCCACAAGGCAGGAAATCTCCCGTGCTCCGCGATCAAAAGCGGTGCGTGCGCAGGCATCTGTTGTGGCCGTGTGTTCACCCGGCGATGAGGCCCAGCTGATAGGGCCGTCTACCGTCTCACGTCTACCCGCATCCGAGGGGCCGGGGGAGAGGTCCCGAACATGTCCAGTGACCTAAAGTATCCTGGTAATCCGCCTTCTAATCGCCTTTATTTACTAGCACATATTCGAATTAACGTCCACGAAAACTTTACGAATCAAGGTTAGAAGTTGTCTTAAAAAGGCTCCTGTGCGCGGATGATCTCCATAATTTCATCGGGAGACGCGGCTGCAAGGACCTGCCGCCGGATCTCCTCGCGGTCGAAAATGCGGGCGGTGCGGCTCAGAACGCTCATGTACGCCGGCATCGATATTTCGGAGGAAAGAATCAGGAAGATCAGGTGTACGGGTTGCCCGTCCAGGCTCTGAAAATCGATGCCTTCCCCGGATACGCCCAACGCCGCGACCACGCCTTCGACGTCGTCCGACCGGGCGTGGGGTATCGCCACGTGCTGGTCCACGCCGCTGGTCTTGATGGCTTCCTGTTCCAGGATGAGGCCGAGCAGCGCGTTGGGGTCGGGCAGGCGGACCGACCGGCCGATCATTTCGATCAGCTCGCGGATGGCGCCGTCCCGATCGGAACTGGTCAGGTTGAGTGCAATACGGTCGCCGGCCAATGCGTCGCAAAGTTTCATGGTGCTGATTCCCGTTCTACCGGACGACAACGGTGGTCGTACGGCGCTGTGGATCCAGAGCGACGTAGGTTGTGCCGTTCTCACCGTAGAAGGTCCGGTCTTCGAATGCCGCCCTCGTGCGCGCGCGCGCAAGCGGAATTCCGTCTACGGACACGGAATGGATATCCCTGCCCGTGAAGCGCAGTGTCAATTCCGGCATGCGCACGGGCAGGTCCAGCGTGACGGAGTTGTCCCTTACGGCGAGTTCTGCCATCTCCCGCATGATGGCGTAGGTGGTAATCTCGCTGCATTTGCGCCACCTGGTGCGTTCTCCGGCCGGATCGCGTTCCTTCAGCCGGCGGACGACGGTCTTGAAGGCGTTGAAACCCCGGCGGTCGGCGTCGTGAAGTCCGTAGAAGCCCTGCCAGTGGCTGATGAGGACGGCGGGATCTCCCGCGTCGATGAGGGCCGGCAGTCGCCCGCCCTGAAGGTCGGCCGTGATGTACTTGTCGGCGTTGACCTCTCCGTATCCCGTCCACGACCCCGTCCAGTCGCCCGTCCCGGCGATGATTTCGCCCATGGCGGTGCCGGCGTCGCGGTCCGCATACCAGACGGGGGTCTCCACCGCGCCGCTGGACACGCGTTTGAACAGATACGGCGTCGGATTGCCGGTGACCCGGCGGCACGCGGCTTCGGCGCACCGCGCGTAGAAGTCGAGCGGATTGCCGAATCCCCCCGGCGAGGTGACGCCGGCGGGCGTCAGACCCACGTTCTGGAGAATCTCGCAGGCAAGCGCGATGTAGTCCGTTACCAGCTCCTCCCTGTCGGTGGGCAGCTGATTCCATCCCCATTGTTCCCAGAGGTTGGGGTCCACCGGCTTGAGCGTCTTCAGGTCCACGACGAACGTATGGGTGATCATCTCGGGGGTGATGTCGTAATTGGGAACGATGAGCTCCCTGCACATATCCAGCCAGCTCTCCTGCTGGGCCCTGCTGAAGAGAGGGAGTCCGTGGTCGATCCGCCCAAGCGCCGCCGGGCAGGGTACGACGCTGAATTTCCCCTTGACGCCCTCGTCAAGGCAGTATTCGGCGAATTCCCGCGTAAAGGACTCGGGGTGGACCACGGGTACGTCCTCCCACCTGCGTCGCTCACCGTCGATGGGATTTCGGTCCCGCATGAAGAAGTAGTTCAGGTTGACCAGCAGCGTGGAGTCATCGAAGATGATCGAGAGGGGGACGCGGTCCAGGGCGTGGCGGGCGATTTCAACGCGCATCGGGCGGTTCCGTCGGGCCTCTGACCCGGTGAGACAACCCGTCCCGGGTCTATGCTGAACAGCAATGAGATCTCAGACCGGCAGCGCCCCGTCGAAAACCTGTCTCAGGCGCCGGGCGACGATTTCATCTTCACCGTCTTCCATCATGTAGGGCATGACTTCCACGCCCGTCCCGGTGTGGAAGAGCTCGATGCGAGGATCCGAATCGGAGAGTTGCCGCCTGGCTTCTTCCGGCGTGATGCGGACGGTTTCCGGGTCCCATTCGATGGACAGGACCGGGGCGACGTTCGACCGGCCGGGTTGAAGGATGCCCGTCGTCAGCGTGGGAATATGCGCTATTGCGCCCGCAATGACTTCCAGCCGGCGCTCCCATTCCTTCCATTCCGCGTCGTGGTCCCGCCGCACCCACTGTTCCACGGCGGCGAGCAGTCCCATCACCTCCTCCTTCCCGGCCTTCATGGGACGCGCGAGCGCGTGATGGGGTGCGCCGTTCATGAATGCGGCGTGCAGGACGTCCTTTCTGCCCAGAACCAGGCCGGAAGCCTGAGGGCCCCGAAGGCACTTGCCGCCGCTGTAGGCGACCACGTCCACCCCTTCCGACAGATAGGGATTCGGGACGTCCGGCCTCTCGGCGGCGGCGTCGACGAACGTCGGTACCTTGTATTTGCGGGCGATATCGACGATCTCGGAAACGGTGATGGTCCCCCGGTCGGCGGCGTCGCCGAAGATGGCGATCATGGCGGTGGATTCGTCAACGGCGGCCTCCAGTTCGCCAGCGGTCTCGACCTCGACGATTTGAACGCCCACCATGCGGATGGCGTGGTCGTAGACGTGCCTGTGGGAGGGCTGCGTGATGACCCGGTTCTTCATCCCGGACGTATCGGGCAGGCGTTTCATCTTGTCCGGATCCAGCCCGGCCACGCAGGCGGCCGTGACCTGGCACAGCGCCGCGGCGCAGCCGCTGGTGACCATGCCCGATTCGCATTGCATGAGATCCGCGATCCGGGCGCCCACTTTATCCATCAGCTCGTCCAGATGCACGTACGCCTTCGAGGCTTCATGGATTGCCCGCCGGACCTCCGGCAGCATCAGGGAGCCGGAGATGATGGTGTAGGTCCCCATACAATTGATCAGGGGACGTACCCCGATGGATTCGTACGTAGGGTGGGACGCGGAGGACATGGACATGTAAGTATCCCGTGGAAAGACCATATCGGGAGTGAACGTTATTTGACCGGACCCCAGCACGGACGGGCCTGGCAGCCGATATCAAGAGTCTACAACATGGACGTAGGGATTGCAAGTCCGATGTGGCCTGGAGCCGGCGGGGACGTTGGAAAGGGCGGATCGGCACCTTGGCAACGCTGGGTGGGGAGCAATGCGTGCGCCCACGAGGGACGCCCCTACACGTGCAACGTGTCGGGCGAATGGGTACTGCGAATTGGGGTTTCGCGGCGCAGGCAGATGTGACGCGAATTGTGTCACTGATGTCGCATTTTGCGACAGTGGGAGGGCCAGATTACGCGGTCTGCCCGAACGCACCGGCGAAGATGAGAAAATCGGGGAATTTGACACTGCCGTTTCAGTCCCGGTCGTAGCGCGATTCAAACCAGCGTTGCCGCGGCTGAACCGCAATTTCGCGGCGATTCTCACGAAGCTGCCAGAATCCACCCCGCCGCCGAGAACGCCCGGGAAAATGGGGGCGCCTCATTCGCGCCGGACGCTGAGGAGCCATACCGGATACGGACCAGCGATGTCAAGACGATGTAGCTCTCCAATCCGCGCGCCCGGAAGAGACCGGGAAATCGCTTTACTAGACCGTGTTGGGCATGGGGAAATCTCTATCGGGCGAGAATGAAGCTGGCCTTTTTCCAAGCTGTTTCACCGCTCTTCAAATCGACAACTGAGACGTTCAGGAAATACTTGCCCGCGGGGCGGTTTTCCAGCTTGAGTTCCACGTATTCGACTTCCATGGTATCCTCACCCTCCATTTCGTACGTGACTTCCAGTTCCTCACGTTTGCCTTTCTTCCACCGTATAAGGCTGGTGATGATACCCCGGGGGCTGAAGCCGTCCTCCTTCGTGACCGTGTAGGAAACCCGGTAGTTCGTCAGACCGAATTCATCCTGCGTCAGGTTGTATATTTCGTAGTAGACGAATACATTCTGGCCCACCCTGTAGGTCCGCGTTGGCATCGGAATGACCCACAGCGCGCCTTTGTTGAATTTGTCCTCGTGCTTGCGGCCGGAAATCCGCCAGGCCAGTTCCAGGTCGCTCACCTGGAGGCTGTCCCGTTCATAGGACTCGATTTCAATGTCCTGACGATACCGCCCGTGCTGTACGGACAGGTTGTCCTTTATTTTAACTTCCATCCGGTAGCGCCCGGGGGGCACGTCCATGCGCGCGAGGTCCGGAACGAACGCGCTCCTTTCTCCGGTCACGTTCCCCTTCGCCGCGAAGTGTACCTTGTCCTCGCTCCGGTAGACGGCGCCGGTTGTCGGATTCCGCAGCGCCACGGTCCGGTCGACCCATATTTCCGTCCGGTCGTCATCGACCATGTAGCGCCCCTGGTGTCGCGGTATCCCCACGTAGACTTCCAGGGCGGTCCGGAAATCCCTTTCACTCCTGAAATCCGCCGAATTGAAATAGAATTCCATCGGCATCGTGTTTTTCGGCGGCACGAAGTAGTTCGGCTGCGCCGCGGCGGCCATGCGATAGACGTTGCGGGGATTGTAGCGGTTCAGCATCGCCTGCTGGCGCGCGGGAATGCGGGCATCCAGCGGTGCAGGGGCGTAGTTATAGGTTCCGTTGTGGAACTCGTCGGTGAAGGTAATCTCGATTCCGCTGCCCACGTTGACGTACGTCCACGTCTCCCACGGGACCATCGAGGCGTCTTCCCCGGAAGTCACCGGCTTGAAGTCCGATAAGATCCCGCTGCCCCTGCCCGCGCCGGATGAAAACTCATCCTGTGCGATGCCCGTGGATTCTGATTGATCTTCTTGCCCGCCCGGTTCCCCGTCATATACCTGTGCCCGAAAGCCCGGCGCCTCACCCACGCCGCCGCGCATGCTGCGCACCGGGTAGACCGGACCAACGTAACTTGCACCCGGGCCGGAGGACTGAATCGGCAGGTCGCCCCAGAGGTGCCCCACCCCGTCGGCGTTGGTTGTGGGCTTCATCAACATGTGCGGCGGCACGGCAACCCCGTACAGCGCCGTGGAAAGCCGTTCCTTGACCCGCTGGACCGCGAGGGATTGCTGGAAATTCATGTCGTCAGAGCGGGCCCTGTGATCGGGCTCGCCAAACCGGACGTAGACCTCGCCGCGCTGGTCCCACGGCTGCTTTCCCTCCGAAAAACTCTGCTGTGCGTACCAGACGCGCCGATAGTGTTCCAGGCGGCGTTCGTTGGCCGCCGTGGTCAGGTCCGGGTCCTGTTCCGACCAGAATTTCTCCACGAACGCGGCTCTGTCGGCCGCCGGGGTTTCGTCAAGTGCCGCGAGAGCCCCCGCGGAGGCGACCAGCCGGATATCTTCATAGTGCGCCCGCACCTGATCGCCGGCGCCGTCAAGGTAGTCCGTGAAAAAGGCGTGAGCCCTGTCATACGCTTCCAGCTTCATGCAGGCCTGAGCTAGAATGGGCAGTACCTCGTCGTCATCCGGATTCTGAACGGCGTATTCCTCCAATACCTCCAGGATGCGGCCGTAGTCCTTCGTTCTCAGGTAGATCCTTCCCAGTCGCTTCCGCCCCTCAGGATCATCGGGCCGCAAGCCCATGTATTGCGCATAGTAGAGCGCGGCTTCCTCGTAGTCCTTCTCGAACTCCTCCACCCATTTCCCCATCAGCAGATAGGCCGGGGGAAACCTGGGGTCTATTGCAAGCACTTTCTTTATTTCTCGCCGCACGTCGTGTTCTTTCAGTTCGTGCCGTATATCGGCAATATTGAACCGGGCTTCCACGTGGTCCCGGTCGTATTGGAGTGCTTTCTGAAAATAGCGGATGGCATCGTACGATCCTCGGGGCCACTTGCGGAAGGTGAGACCCAGGCCGTAGTAGGCCTCGGCCAGCGTGTGGTCGCATTCGATCGCGCGTTCGAACGCATTGACCGCCCGCACCAGCTTCTCGACTTCCAGATAGGCGAACCCGAGCCTGCTGTGCCCGGGGGCGTAATCCTGAGCTACGCCGGCCAGGATTTCGAGGGTTGAGATCGCCCTGAGCGGCTCTCGCCGGGTTAGTTCAGTGCCGAGATTGAGGAGGGAGTCGATCTGCGTTTTGCCCGCACGCCGGTCGACGGTGCGGTAACCCGCGCCGCTGCGGACGGATTCAACCAGGTAACCGTCGTGAAAGAAGCTCGTGACAACGGCCTCGCCGTCCGCTGCGGCAGGCCGGTATCCGTGTGTGTAACTGATCCGGCGGCCTTTTTTGGGATCCATCGCGGAGCGGAACAGCGTTTTCATGACGATAGAGTCCGCGTGCGTCAACGTATGGGTTTCAATCCAGTTCTTGAGCGTCAAGAGGGTGGGCGGCCGCTGGTTTTCGTGTGCATGTTCATAGGCATCAAGGGCGTCACTGATGACGGTCAGGTGGTCCCTGCACACCCAGCGTGCCCCGGGCGCCACGTAGGCACTCCTCGAGGTTAAGGCCAGCGACTTCGCGTAGGACAGGACTGGCTCCGTGTAGAGCCCGTACTTGTCGAATCGCGCAGCCAGGGCCTTCCACGCCCGGGAGGCTCTATGGTACCGGTCCACCGCCCAATGAAATTCCCAGCGGTGTACGGTGGTGTAGGCCAGGGCCGAGGCATTGAATGCGGTCGCCACGCCCCACAACACCGCCTTTGCGGCGGGACTCGGGTCCGGCGGGGCGGCGGGCGCCGCATCCGACGTTGTTCCCGGATCCGTGTCTGCCGCATCGTTCACCCGCGAAATGGAACCATCCCGGATGGCGATTTCCCAGACACTGGACCGGACAATGGGTACGGACCGCTTCGGGAGCATGGTAAGCGTATGCAGGGGGACCCGTAAGGGCGTCTCCCTGTAGCGAAGTCGTTTCCCGCCTGCAATCCATTCCAGTCGTCCGGGTCGGCCGGGAAAGGTGCCGAGATGGCGAGGGGGGCTTGCTTGTTGTACTTCGACCCAGATCTCGGTAATGGCGGACGGCCCGGTTTCAAGCCCAATCGCCCATGCGGTATGGCCACCGCTTGAGGCCGACATCGCAGTTTGACGAATCTGTGCATTGAGACCCTCAAGAGGAAAGGACGTGAAAATCGTCACGGCAGAAAGGAGGATCAATGCCCTCTGATTCATACCCAACAATTGTCCACGTCGCCTCATGTCATCATCCTCTTTCAGACCGAATTACGAGACCCGGGTTTAGCTGACGATGCCAGGTATCGAGACCCCTCAACCGGCCCCTCCCCGACACGGGAAGGGGAGCGGTGCCCAACGTGCCGCCCTTCAGGTATCGACACGTAAAATTCGCGTGCGGTCGATTCCATGCCGCAGTAGATCCTTCGTCAGCCGGCGTGTGATGGATACGTTTCCCAATACGAGCCGTCTTCCTCATTGCAGAAATCCTTTCGTTGTTAATTGGGCTCCGGTACCGCCGCGCCGGGTAATACGTCGACGCATCGTTCAATCCGAGAGCGGCGAAGCGGGCCATCAGAAGCCACCGGGGTACGTTTGGGAGCGGCAGGGCAAGGCCGGCATCCCGGTTGCCACCTCTGTCGGCACGTCGTTGCCCTTAAGGCGGCTGACGCCCACATGCCAGGCTGCTGTTGGACCGCTCCCGTCCCGTGCATTGAAATGCCAATCCATTTCCGTCGCCACTCGTCCTGAGGCCGAATTCGAGCTTCCCGGAATGGAACGAATCCAGACCCGGCGCGCGGCTTTCACTATCGTCAGAGTTGTGGATCACGTGTCGAACGCGTCGCTGAACCTGGAAGACCCCACAGAATTTCTTGTGCCGTCGCCTCAAATCGTCAGACGATGCCGGACCAACATGTTTGCGTTTATATGATATTAAAGTTCATAGTATAACATAGAAATGATATTTTCACAACTTAATTATGATTTAATGCTTTATTGTAGGTATAATATATGAATTTATCGTGACTATTGTATCACACGGTCCAATTGGGATTCGCATTTGTCCGAATGCGCCGGCAAAGATGACGAAGTCGCCGAAGCCTATCGCCCCGTCGCCGTCAAGGTCGTAGCGGACATCATACCCCTCCTCGCCGCAGCCTGTTCCGAAGCCCTGGGCGAACAGCACGAAATCCCCGAAATCCACCGTACCGTCGGCGTTCACGTCCGGGCTGCCCCAAGCCGTGGCGCTAAACACCGCCAGCGAAAGGCCCGCCGCACGCGCCGTCACGGTGTTCATCCCCGCCGCGGGACCCAGCGTGAGCGTCGTGGACGCGTTCCCGCTCGTATCGGTCCTGGCCGCCGTCGCAGACAACGTGCCGCCGCCACCTGTGACGTTGAAGATCACGGGCATGCCCGGGAACGGGTCCCCGTTCTGGTCCCGCACCGACACCACGAACGGCGCAGGCATCGACATCCACGGAACCCCGGGTTCAAGAGGTCCCCTGCGCCCTGACGAAAGGATCCGTGGCGCGGACCATGCGTTTTCAGGCAGGTTGAACGAAATCGCCGGCAAACACGCTTGCCGGGGTCAAATGCGAAGGGACGGATCGACGTGCAACTGCGATCCGTCCCCCAGTGCGAAGACGTATCGCCGGGAATCGTCCAATGTCACGTCATGGGAATCTGAAAACGACCCTCACGAACCGTGCATGCGGTCTGAAGGTTTCCAAACAGGGAAGCGACAGACTTAACCGCAGCGACGCACCGGCGTTTGCGATGCGATCGTGTGACACTGATCGCCACAGGCAAAGTATAGGTTTTCCGCTGACGCTATACCAGACGCAGCAGAGTTCCGTGAGGTCGGGTCGTGGCGGGGTCGATGGTGAGGGACAGCATGCCGGCTGCTTTGTCCGTTTCGAGTTCGGTCCGCGGGCCTTCTTCGTGTTCGATGAAGGCGCGGCGGTGCGGTGTCCGGATCGAGAGCCGGGCGGGGGTTGTAGTTCTGACCTGAAAGGTGTCCGCCGAAGCCTGTTCGATTGAGAACAGCGAGGGAATCTGCCAGGTCGTGCCGGCGTTGAAGGGGAATTCGTCCACGTCGATCCGGTTGGCGGCCGCGGAGCCGATGCGGTACGACGTCCAGCAGCCCTGATCGGGGTCCTGCACCCGGACGAAATGATCCACGAGTGCGTCCGGAAACAGGAGGGTTTCGCGGGTCCGGAATCCCTCGCGGTCATGATCTGCGATATCACCGCCGAACGAGGCGACTTCGAGGGCGACGGTCAGGTCGGGCGAGGCGAAGCGGGTCGATTGGGTCAGAAAGAGCGACTGCCGGGCGTCCCGGCGCCGCGTGTACACGGCGGCTCGACCGGCGAAGGAGATGTCACCGAACGCACGTTCGTTCTGATCCGGAGTCAGGATGACGGTGTCGCCGCCCGTCCGGCGGCCGACGCGAAGCGCCATGGGTCCGCCAGCGTCGTCGGGTAGACAAAGCGGTTGAACGTCGCGGATATCCGGGTCTTCCCGGTAATGGTCGATGACGGCGACAAATGTGTTTCCGTTCCCGGATTCGGCTTTGCGGGCGAAGAGATAGTCGTTGCGCGCACCGATTTCAGAATGACTCCGCTGCCCTGGTCCTTCACCCACGATAATCTCGTCCACGGGCGATACCATGTGTACCCGCATGGTCATCCCTTCATCGGTCCAGGATGCGCTCCACCGGTCCGAGGTTTCTCCCGAGCGGAGCCGCTCGATATCTTCGCCGAGCACGCCCGGACGTTCCTTCATTGGGATCGGCCGGTCCTGGGCGGGCGGCGCGCTGATTCTCCCTTCCCCATGGACGGCGTAGTCGTGGACCCTGCCGCCCCGGACGCGAAAGACGTCGACCAGATACGCGGGTCCCGAACTCCTGCGGATCATCGCGCAAGAGCGTCTGTACGTTTCAGCCTGTTCGTACGCCCTGCAGTCCGCTTCGATGATCTTCGTGGCGGGCGACGTCGCAAGCAAGCGCAGGTTTCCCGGAGGTCTCCGGTCCCGGGGGAGCTGGTTCGCTTCGTCCAGAACCACCAGGTTGTGTTTGAGCGTGCTCCGGATGCTCGCGTTGAGCGGATGGTCGCCGATGTATCCCAGGTCGGAAAGGACCTCCACCCCCTCCACGTTCATGGCGATGTTGAGGGCGTCCGGGTGGTCGTGGCCCTCCGGCTGATAGAAGTTCATCAGGAAGGTGGCCGAACCCGTGAGATCGGTCCGGAACATGCCGCTGTAGCCCGTATTGAAGATTGCCAGCAGCCATCCCGGGAAGAACCGGTCCCGCACGCGCGGCGGCGGCGCGCATTCGAGTTCCGCGGGCCGGTTGAAGAGGGTGAACGCGTCCCCGGTGTCCAATCGCACGAACGGGGCGAAATCCTGTCCCATACGTACGAGACCCACGTTGTGAATCCAGGCGGGATAGGGCCAGTCGGACGGTCCTTCGCGCGCGTCGGCGGTGTGGGGCAGTCGGCCGTCGGGCAGCGTCATCAGGGTCCGTGCGCGAAGGACGGTGTGGTACGGGCCGCCCGGCTCGTAGAGGTCGAGGTTGTCATAACGGTCCTCGTCGCGATACGACGGCGGATCGGAATACCCGTGGGCGAGTTCGGGCAGATTTCGCACGTTGGAAACCGCGTAGAGGTAATAGCTGGAGCCCTCGGCGGTGCTGCCGTCGAATTTGAAGAACCCCTTCAGGTACGGTTCAAAACCCTCGACTCCCCGGTGCACGTACTCCGGCACGCCCAGGAAGCGCCCGAGGGCGACTTCGCCCTCGCGGCAGCCCGCCACTTTGTTGTTGATGCCCTCCCAGTGCGTGAACGTGAAGAGACCCTCCACGAGCAGGTCTTTGACGACGCGGTCGCGTTCCTTTTCAGCCAGATGGAAACGTCCGTCGGCGTCCTTTTCGTCCCAGAGCAGATCCAGGGCTTCGGCCAGCATGCAGATGTAATGCGCTTCGGCCTGAACGCCGCCGCCCGACAGGCGTCCGCAGCCCCAGAACGTCTGTATGAGTCTTCCACTCTTCATCGGGGATCGGGCGTTCTGGTCCGGACACGGGTTGACTTCGTACCTGGCGATTCCTCTGTCCTGCGCCATCAGTTCGCAGGCGTAGAGCGGATCGCAGTCCATGTAGGTGTTCCAATAGTCGCGGAAGAGATAGGTGGGGTATACGGCGGCAAAGCGTTTCAGGATGGCCGCCGCGGCACGGGCATATCGATCCTCGCCTTCCATGCGATACAGGATGGCCAGATTGCGCGCGACCGCGGGCATGCGATGGGCTTTCTGCTGCCGGATGGCGCCGCTGTACGAAGAGTGGACCCGGCGCCCCGCCCAACTGAATGCGTTTCGGCCGGTGGTGAATTCCGGGTCGTTTTTTTCTTCCGGACGAATGTAATAGGTGAGGGTCTGGCCGGAGCGCGGCAGTTCGAGGCGCCCCTCTTCGGGATGGGCCTCGTCGGTCATGATGGCGCCGCAGTGGAAACAGACCAGTTTGTCGGGGTCGCGGTCGATCCATCGCATGTTATAGGTGTTGTCCGCGGCGCAGACCGGACAGAATGTCCCGTAGATCTGTGCGGGACTCTGATCGGGGACCATCCTGGCGATCCAGGCATCGGAGCGATCCGTATAGTATGCACCCAGTTTCAGCAGTTCCTCGTAATGCTCTTTTGCCCAATCGTGGCGGCGCAAGTTCTCGCGGGCGATATCGAGGTTGTCGTCCTTTACCGTCAGGCACGGGTGTTCAACCTCTCCGGCGCTCCGACACCAGATCACCTTCGTTTCTTCGAGGCGACGCCTGCATTCCTGCTCTTCGCTGCTGTTCCAGGCCGGCATGGGACCTCCATTTCAGGAATGACCTTGCGCGGATCCCGCCCTGTTCGCGGGGACCCGACGAGCGGGCTTCCCGATGGGGTGAATTAACGGACATCTGCGGCGTCCTGAAAGTCCGCGTGTACCCGGGCCGAAACACCTCCACCGCTCGAAAAAACCAAAATGGAGAAGGCCCGCGCGCCTGTCAAGGGAAAAGGACGATATCCGCGAATACGGGACAGCCGGCCGTGTCCGGTCTGGATTCCGATACAGAAATCTCGAAGCGATGAGTCATATCTTGTTGAAAATAAATAATCTGAATGGATTCTTCGAAGCGCGGCGCATAACCGGACGACACATACGGGCTTTCCCTTCCCGGAATCAAAAACTCGTACGGAAAAATGATTCAAAAAAGGTTGACAATTGAACAAAAATGAATTATTATGCATCTGAAGAAGGATGAAGTTTCTGTCTCCTTTGCAGTCCTGAAGTTTGTCTGGCAAGGATCAGAAGTCCCGGTCCTTGCCGTTTTTGGTTTTTTGTCGGTTTCTAACGTTGAAAGGTGGTGAAGCACTGTGCCAGAAGGTCGCGTGAAGTGGTTCAACGACGCCAAAGGTTACGGCTTTATTGAGAGGGATGAAGGCGAAGATGTCTTTGTGCATTTTTCGGCTATTCAGGGTGAGGGATTCAAGTCGTTGACGGAAGGTGAAGTGGTTTCCTTTGAAGTCGTGCAGGGGCCCAAGGGTTACCAGGCCGCGGACGTTGTCAAGATAGGTCAGGTCTGACCTGTAGCCGCGGTTCGTTTTTTTCCTTGTAAATCCTCAACAGATCCAACCGGAGGGCGTCGATTCAAGAATCGGCGCCTTTTTTTAACCACAAACAGACTCGCGCCTATGGAAAACCACTTCGACGTGATCGTAATCGGCAGCGGACCGGGTGGTGAGGGGGCGGCGATGAAGGCGACCAAGGAGGGGAAGCGGGTCGCCATGGTGGATGACCGGGCCTCGGTGGGCGGAAGCTGTACCCACCAGACCACAATTCCGAGCAAAGCGCTCCGTCACGCCATCCAGAATCTCGTCGATACTGGCAGGTACGGCGATTCCCGGTTTCCCGATCTTCTGCGGGCAGCCGAAGGCGTGATCCGCCAGCAGGTCGACCTGCGAGAAGGGTTCTACGCCAGGAATTTCGTGGAGGTCATCCACGGCCGCGCCGCGTTCGAGGACAGCCACGGGATTCAGGTCCGGATGCAGAACGGAGGCGTGCGGAGTTATCGTGCGGACGGATTCGTCATTGCCACCGGCGCAAGGCCGTACCACCCGCCGGACGTGGATTTTTCGCATCCCCGAATTGTGGACAGCGATTCGATTCTGGCGTTCCAGGATCATCCAAGGTCCGTCACGATTTACGGGGCGGGGATCGTCGGTTGCGAGTATGCGTCCATTTTCAGAGGCTTGCAGATCAAGGTGAATCTGATCAACAGTCTCGACCGTCTGCTGGCGTTCCTTGACGACGAGATTGTGGATGCCCTGAGCTATCACCTGCGTGAACAGGGCGTACTGATCAGGCACAACGAGGAATACGATAGCGTGGAGGCGGTCGATCACGGCGTACGCCTCCACCTCAAGTCCCAGAAGGAGATTCTCAGCGACTGTCTTTTCTGGGCGCAGGGGCGGACCGGGAATTCAGACGGAATGGGACTCGAGGAGATCGGCATTCAGACGGACCACAGGGGCGTCGTCGGCGTAAACGACTGCTACCAGACGGCGCAGAGCCACATCTACGCCGTGGGCGACGTGGTGGGGTATCCCAACCTGGCCAGCGCGGCATACGACCAGGGGCGTTTCGCGGCCACCCATCTGATATTCGGTGAGTGCGAGGACCACCTTGTCAAGGACATCCCCACGGGGATCTACACGCTGCCCGAAATCAGTTCGGTGGGGATGACGGAGCGCGAGTTGACCTCCGACAGGATTCCTTACGAGGTTGGACACGCGTCATTCAGGCACCTCGCGCGGGCACAGATCACGGGCCGGACCACGGGGATGCTGAAAATCCTGTTTCATCGGGAGACGCTGGAGATTCTGGGTATCCACTGTTTCGGGTCCGAGGCATCTGAAATCGTCCACATCGGCCAGGCGATTATGTCGCAGAAGGGCGGCGGCAATACCCTGATGTACTTCATCAACACGACATTTAACTATCCCACGATGGCCGAAGCCTATCGCGTGGCGGCGCTCAACGGGCTGAACCGGGTGAGATAGCGCGGACATCTGAAGGCCACACCAATGCAAGACCCCGTGAATCTGGAAGTCATTTATATGGACAACCATCTGCTGGTGGTCCGGAAACCCGCGGGGATGCTTGTCCAGGGAGACCGCACGGGAAACATTTCACTTCTGGATTATGGCAAGGCGTACGTGAAGGCGGCGTTCAACAAGCCTGGCGACGCGTTCTTGGGGCTGGTGCATCGGCTGGACCGGCCGACGTCCGGCGTCGTGGTTTTTGCCAGGACGTCCAAGGCGGCGGCAAGACTGTCGGAACAGTTCCGCACTCAAAGAGTCGGAAAGATATACTGGGCGCTGGTGGAAGGGAAAACGCCCCGGGAAGGCCGGATGGCGGACAGGCTGTTGCGGGCGGGACCATCCAGTAAGATCTCCGACAACGGCCGGGAGGCGGTGCTCGGGTTCCGTCGATTGCGGTTCGAGCAGGGGATCTCGTGGGTGGAGATCAGGCCGAAAACAGGGCGGCATCATCAGATCCGGGTACAGTTCGCGCACCGGGGGCATCCCGTTCTGGGCGATCTTCGGTACGGAGCGAGAATCGGATTTCCGGAAAAGAGCCTTGCGCTCCATGCGCGGGCCCTCACGCTGTCGCATCCCACCCGCAGGGAAGAGATGACGTTCGAGGCGGCGCTTGAGGCGTTCTGGCCGTCGAGATTCAGGTAACACAAGCCAATCGGACAATAGCCACAGAAGGCACAAAAGGCACAAAACCTATTGGACGTTGAAAGGAGAATGTCCGTGAACAGGAACGAGCAGCAGCTGAGCGATATACAGGTCGATCGGACCAACCTGTACCGTGAGGAAAACTATACGGACCTGAAGGTGGCGTCCATTCGCCGGCTGGTGCCGGTCAATCCCGATGGATCGCCTGACGGGACCCGTCGCCAGAGGTTCATTGGACAGACCAATCTGATGTCCCAGGTCGGCCCGCTCCCCGTGCAGTGCGACATCGAAGCCGCGGATCTTGAAGAGGCGCTTCGGAAGTTTCCGCAGGCCATCGCGAAAGCCGTCGAGGATATGATGGAGGATGCCAAGGAAAGGCGGCGACAGGAGTCCTCCCGGATTGTGGTGCCGGGCGCGGGAGGGCTGCCGGGCGCGACGCCGCCTGGCGGAACGATCAATCTCAGTTAGGGAGTCTGCCAGTTGAGGATATCCGGAGTCCAGGTGTTTTTCGCAGCAAACAGGGTGCCTTGGTATGCGCCCTGTTTTTAGAAGCTGTTTTAAAATTACCGGTGAGTTCCCGAGCGCGAGCGAAAAAGTGGCGGTTATGAGGCGCGAGGGGCGCGCAGCGCCGACGGGAAAATCCGCCTATGAGAGGCGAGCAAGCGCAGCCTCGATCTCGTAGGACGGGTGGGTTTGACCAACGCCGACCGGCGCTTTTGCAGCCGCGCGAAGACCGCTGGGAATTTTAAGACAGCTTCTTATGTCAGCAGGGGTCTCATGGCCTCTTTGAGTTCGGCCATTTCGCGTTCCGTAAGGGGCTTTACGGGTTTGCGGCACGGTCCCACGGGTCTACCGGAGAGATTGGTGGCAGCCTTGACGGAAGCGTTATAGACGTGCTTCCAGAAGAAACGGTTTGCGGGAAACATGCGGCGCCAGAGGTCGCGGGCCTCGGAAAGCCGCCCGGCGTCCACCAGATTGTAGAGATCGACGGCTTCCTTGGGCATGGCGTTGACCGCGCCCCACACGCAGCCCGGACATCCTGCAACCAGGCTGAAGAAAGCGATGGGGTCGCCGCCGTTGAAGACCTCGGCGCCGATAGCCAGGAGTTCCTGTATTCGCAGAATATCCGCCATGCTGTCCTTGATATAATGGATGTTCTCCACCTCCAACAGGCGCTTGAAGAACGCGGGCGTGATATCGATTCCCGTGTGGACGGGGATGTTGTAGACCATAATGGGCGTGCTGACGGCATCGGAGATTTCCGCGTAGTGGTCGTACACGCCTTCCATGTCAGGACCTTCGAAGTAGGGCGGCAGCACGAGCAGGCAGTCGGCGCCCACGCCCTCCGCGTGCCGGGCGTATTCAATCGTCTCAGACGTACTCACCGCGGAGGCCATGGCGACAAAGTCGGCCCTGCCGTCGATGTGCCCGGCAGCGAGTTCGGAAAGCCGTCTGCGTTCATCCGGTCGCAGACAGGCGAACTCACCCGTGCCGCCGTTGATGAGGATGCTGTGGACACCCGCTTCGAGCATGGAGTCGATATGATTCCTCAGCGCGGTTTCGTCGACCCGTTCGCCGTCATCTGTAAACGGCGTGCATAAAGCCGCGCAGATGCCTCTGAGTTTTTTCATTGCGGTTCCCCTCAAATCGTTCACGTCGCCCGGGCGCTTAACGAAGACCCGGCATCCAGCGCATGGCTGGTACTCCGGTATCTTGTACCGAAGAATTCTGACCATTCGTCAACCTGTTTCCCGGACAGAACAATACGTCCTGCGAAGGTACGGTGAAAGTGGGATTCATACAAGGACGCAGTGACCGGGCTGAAGTGCGGGCAGGGTCAGCGGTTTAGAAGGGTCTTGACACTTACAGGCGAAAAATCAATATTGGCGGAATTCAGGAACAGACGGGAATGCCCGGTCTTGTACGGGGATTTTGCAGTTTTTGGATACTTGTTGACGTCCCGCGCGATACCGGAGTTTTCGCGGCCTGAGACGCCGCGCGCGGGGCGCAGGGTTCGTACATCTTGATCGTTCGACACGGGCTCGCATTGTCGGTTTTTCGGAGGAGGTTGACATGTCGCAGGTGAGGGAAGTTGGCATACCGGTTCGCGCGGTGAATCGCGCGGCGTTGTACGCGGGACGAAACGGCGCCGGGGAGCCGTGTCTGTATGCGACCATGTCGCAGCAGGCCGCGAATCTCTTCGTATTGCAGATCGATCCGCAGACGGGCAGGTTGCGTCAATTCTGGCCGGACGTTCCCGATTCGAACTATACCACGGCGGTGTATCAGGCGCGGAACGGACGCCTCTATATCGGGGCGGCGCACTCGGGACAACTATACTGTTTCGATCCCGAGCAGGACGACCTGGTGAATTTCGGCACCATCAACGGCACGGCGGCTATTTTTCCCTGCAGTATCGACGAGGATTCACAGGGCGTGATCTGGATTTCCAGCTACGGCACCGCGGATCTGACGAGCTTTAATCCGGAAACCGGTGAGTTTACCCGGTACGGACGGCTGGATGAAGTCGATATGTACGCCTATTGCCACGTGAATACCGACGATACGATCGCGTCGCTGATCATGCAGACCCAACCGCACGTGGTGGTCCTGGACCCGAAGACCGGTGAAAAAAGGACGGTAGGACCCGTCGTTACGCGCGGCGAAGGAACATTGAACCTTCACCGGGGGGCGGACGGGAACCTCTATATTGAATCGAGCGAGGGGAATTTCCGCCTGGAGGGCATGAACGCCGTTCCCGTGGAAGAAACCGTCGCGGCGAAAGCTGCGGCGCCCACCCTGCCGGACGGCAGCACCTTCCGGTTCGTGGATGCCGTGGAGCAGACATGCAGGATTCTGGAGGTAACGGGCCCGGACGGCGCCGCGAAGACCTTCGACATCGAATTCGAAGCCGCGGGGACCGATATCTTCTGCCTGCACGGCGGTCCCGACGGGTGTGTGTACGGATCCAGCGTATTACCGGAGCGGCTGTTTCGATACGACCCCGGAAACGATGACCTGGCGGACCTGGGCATCTGTTCGACCGCGACCGGCGAGGCGTATTCCATGGCGAACCTGGACGGTAAAGTCTACATCTCGTCATACCCGGGTGCGAGAATCTCCATTTACGATCCTTCGCAGCCGTACAACTTCGGCGAGAGCCGGGGCAGCAATCCCTGGGACATCGGGCGGGTGGACGACATTTCGTACCGGCCGCGTTCCACGCTGGCGGGTCCCGGCGGAAAGGTCTGGCTGGCATCCATTCCGGACTACGGAATGTGGGGCGGGCCGCTCTCGTATTACGACCCGCGCACGGAGGAGAAAAAGGCGTTTTACCGCATCGTGGGAGACGGGAGCTGCTATACGCTGGCGCACCTGGAGGCGGAATCGCTGATCGCCGTCGGCACAACCATAGCCGCGGGCAGCGGGACCCAGCCGAGGGTGGACGAGGCCGTGCTCTTCCTCTTCGACTACGGGAAGGAAGAGAAAGTCTGGGAAGGCGCGCCCGACCCGCCCGTGACGATATTCAATGCCCTTGCAGCCGTACCGGATGGCAGGCTTATCGGCACGTTCGCCGGCAGCGAACGCGGACCCGAACTCTTCGTGTTCGACCCCGGGGCGCGGGCGTTTACGGAACGGATCGCCGCGCCTGAGGGCGGTCCGGTGGACAACGGACTGCTGTTGGGACCGGACGGGATGATCTATGGCCTCACCCACACCCTCATCTATCGGCTGGATCCCGGTTCCCTGAAATTTGACGTGATCGTCGAATTCGACGAGACGGTTGACCGGCCACGCGGCGGGCGGGCCGATCCTGGGGAACGAGCTGTATCTGTCTTCGGGACACCGGCTGTTCGCGGCGGAGATATTATAGCCGAGCCAAAACCGAAAATGCGCTGTGAAGGACGGTGAAAGGAAAGCGGAAAATGGCTACCTTGTGGAGACCCGAGCCTGAAATGTGGGACACATTGCGGGAGGCCGTACCCGGGATCCTCGCGGATCAGCGGGAAGACGGACGGTTCGGCACCGACGCCCTGGACCTGTCTGGACCAGCATCGGATCTTCCACCTGTCCGCCGCCTGGAGCCTCGAGAACAGTCCCTGGTCTCATAACGACGAAGTGCTGGCGGCTATTGTGCGTGGCGGCGACGCGCTGATCGAAGCTCAAGACGAGGAGGGGATGTGGACCTTTCTGAAAAAGGACTACTCGGAGTGGGGGCAGATCTACATGCCCTGGACGTACAGCCGCTGGATTCGCGCGTATATGCTGGCGCGATCCGGGATGGACGGCGAGGCGCGAGCACGGTGGGACGCCGCATTGGAACAGGGTTTCGAGGGGATTTCAAAAACGTGCCTGTCGCACGTTCACAACATTCCGACCCATCACGCGATGTCCCTTTATTGCGCCGGGATGGTGTTTGAGCGCGAAGACTGGAAGACGCAGGCGCGGGAATTCATCCACGAGGTTGTGGCGGCGCAGTCTCCGTACGGGTGGTGGACCGAGAACGTGGGCCCGGTCGTTTCCTATAACTACGTGTATTCGGACGCGATGGGCGTGTATTACAAGCTGTCCGGGGACGGACGCGTACTCGAAGCGCTGGAACGGGCGGCCCGATTCCACAGGAACTATACGTATCCGGATGGAAGCGCCGTGGAGACGGTGGATGAGCGAAATGCGTACAACAGCGAGGTGCGGCCGGGGAATCCCGGATTCAGCCACACAGCAACGGGCAGAGGCTATCTGGCACGGCAGCATCGCCTCTTCCTGGAAGCCGGCGGGAAATTCGATGTGGATTACGCCGCGCACATGCTGCTCTATGCAGGCGACGGCGAAATCGAGGAGATGGAGGCCGACCGGGACGGGCGTACCTATGCGATGGGCGGCGATGCGCTGATCGTCTCACGCAAGCCCTGGTTTCTGAGCCTGTCGGCCTATTGCTGTCCTTTGGACGAGAACCGGTTCCGGCAGGACCGGCAGAATTTCGTGAGTGTCTTTCACGAGTCGACCGGTTTAATCGTTGGCGGCGGCAATACCAAGCTGCAGCCGCAATGGAGCACGTTCAGCGTGGGCGATACGTCCCTGATGCGGCATACGCCCGGGGACGCCGATCCTGACTTCGGTCCGTTCGAAGGGCTGGCGCATATTCCCGACAGGGCGGAAATCAGGGCGGATGAAGCATGTCCCGGCATTGATTTGCATTATGGCGCGGACGTGGGACGCGTTACGCTCGTTCCACGCGGAGACTCGCAATTGCTCCTGATTCTTGAGTCGTCCGGCATTTCCGAAAGCGGAATGGAAGCACACGTGACGTTGATCCCGCATTTGAGGGAGGCGCTGCGTTCGTCGACCGGCGAGCGTGCTGAACTGCAGACGGACGTCGTGGAATGGACGGGGGCCGACGGCGCCTGGTTCGAACACGCGGGATGGCGGCTGTCGCTCCCCGCCGGCGCGCGGCTTGTGTGGCCGGCGTTGCCCCACAACGCGTATACAAAGGGAGGAGAGGCCGGCGTCGGGCAAGCCCGGCTGGTGCTCGCGCTGCCGTTCGGCGAAGACAGGAGCCGGTACGAACTGAGCCTGGACATTCTTCAGGAATGAGGATCGAGAAAACGCACGGCGACGACGACTGCGGACCCCGCATGACGGATTCCGGCCCCAATTTCGGCTGTACACTCGTTCATATTGGAGGGTGCTGTGGGAGATAAAATCCGGAAGACCGAGGAGGAATGGCGGGAGTTGCTCACGCCGGAACAGTACCACGTGACAAGAAGAAGCGGAACGGAACGGGCGTTTACCGGCGAGTACCACGACTTCAAAGGAAAAGGGATCTATCTGTGTGTGTGCTGCGGAAACGAGCTGTTTCAGTCGGATACCAAGTACGATTCCTGCACGGGCTGGCCGAGTTTCTGGGCGCCGTCGGATGACGCGAACGTGGAAACGGAAGCGGATGTGTCGTACGGCATGGTGCGCACGGAGGTGAAGTGCAGCCGGTGCGACGCGCATCTCGGGCATGTTTTCGACGACGGTCCCCGGCCCACGGGACTGAGGTACTGCATGAATTCCGCGGCCCTGGATTTTGTGGAGAAGGATACAGAAGAGAAGGATTGAACGACCGTACGCGAGGCAGGGGTGCATCCGGACGATCTGAATTCCATTTCGAAGTCACCCCATCAATTGAGGAGACGCCGATGAGTTTGAATTTCGCCACCCGGGAAATCGATTCGCAGCCGATCGTGGGCATCCGCGCCACAACCACGATGGAGGAGATCAAACAGGTCATCGGCGCCCTTTTCGGCGAGGTTATGGCATATCTCACCGGGAACGGACTTGCGCCGGCGGGGATGCCGTTTACCATTTACCACGACATGGACGCCGAACGGCTGGAAATGGAATGCGGGATGCCGGTGGCTTCGCCCGTTGAGGGCACCGAGCGCGTTCGACCTGGAGAACTGCCCGCCGGGAAGGTCGCGACCGTTACCCACATGGGTCCCTACGAGCAGTTGGGACAGACGTGGTCGGCACTGATGCAATGGATGGAAGAAGAGAGCCTGCAGGCGGCGGGCGCGCCCTGGGAGGTTTACGTGACGGATCCCGGTGAGGAGCCCGACCCGTCGAAATGGCGCACCGACATCTTCTTCCCAATTCACTGATCGGCGCTATGGGTTTCTGGATTTATGCTTCAAGGAGTCGAGAATGAAATACCGCTTTGCCGAAATGATCTGGTATGAAATCAAGGAGGCCGCGGAGCAGGACCGTGTTGCCGTCCTGCCGGTCGCGACGTACGAGGATCACGGACCGCACCTTCCCGTGGATACCGACGTCGTCCTCTGCACGGAGATCTGTGAAAGGGCGGTGGCGCGGATCCCGTCGGAGGCCGTTCTGGCTCCGCCGGTCCCGCACGGGTACAGCCCCCATCACATGGATTTTCACGGGACGCTGACGATAACCTGGGATACCTTCATCCGATACGTCAAGGACGTCTGCTGCAGCCTCGCCCACCACGGCTTCAAGCGGATCCTGGTCGTGAACGGCCACGGCAGCAATACGCCCCCGCTGGACCTGGCAACCCGCCTGACGGTGATCGAAACCGAGGGCAGGGTTCTGTGCGGCTCGGTGAACCACTGGGGGCTCCGGAAGGTGAAAGAGGTGGGACGCGAACTGAGGGAGTCGGACTACGGCGGGACCTCCCACGGCGGCGAGTTCGAGACGTCGCTGTATCTGGCGTTGAAGCCGGACCTGGTGGACATGAGCAAAGCGGTCGACGAACGGTCGCCCCTGTCGAACAGCTTCCAGTCCGATCTGCTGGCGGGAGGCCATCCCGAAGGGTCCAGCGCGAATTTCACGCCGTACTGGAGCACGAAAACCGCCAGCGGCGTGATGGGAGACGCGACGAAGGCCAGCCGGGAGAAGGGGGAGAAATTCCTCGAGGCGGGCATCGAGGGGCTGATCGAACTGGTTCGGGAACTCAGGGCAACGGAAATCATGGACCGCCGCGACCAACACGAATAGACGAAAAGGCGCATCCGTGAAGACGAACGTGTTCACAAGCGGACGGGATGGCTACCACACGTACCGGATTCCCGCCGTGCTTGCCGCGGCGAACGGAACGCTGCTGGCTTTTTGCGAAGGCCGGCGCAACGATCGGTCGGACCATGGAGACATCGACCTCCTGGTAAAGCGTTCGGATGACGAGGGCCGGTCCTGGTCGGCGCAGCAGGTCGTCTACAGCGAAGCGGGTGAGGTCACCATCGGCAATCCCTGCCCCGTGGTGGACGCCGGGACGGGCACGGTCTGGTTGCTGTTCTGCAGAGATAACGTCGACGTGCTGGTCACGCACAGTACCGACGACGGCCTGACGTGGTCTCGTCCCGCCGACATTACGGTAAACGTAAAGAAAGATGCGTGGACCTGGTATGCGACGGGCCCCGGGGTGGGCGTCCAGCTCCGGAACGGCGCGCGGAAAGGGCGGCTCCTGATTCCCTGCGATCACCGGAACCCGGAAGCGTACGACTGCGGTTCTCATTCCGTCTACAGCGATGACGGTGGAGCGTCCTGGCGGTTGGGCGGTTCGGTCAGGCCGGGGGCGAACGAGTGCCAGTTCGGCGAACTCGCGGACGGGACCGTCGTCATGACCACCCGGATGCAGACGCACAGCGAGGGGTATCGAGGAACCGCGTTGAGCCGGGACGGAGGCGGGTCCTGGTCCGGGTTCCGGCACGACCGCAACCTGCCCTGCCCCAAATGCCAGGCCAGCCTCGTGGGCGGCGGCAAGAGCAACAGCCTGCTGTTTTCGAATCCCGCTCCGCCCGCTCCGCCAGGAGCCGGCGGCGGAGAGCGGGCGAACATGACCGTCAGACTGAGCAGCGACGGAGGACGGACGTGGCCCCTGGCGAAATCGCTCCACGAAGGCCCCGCGGCGTATTCCTGTCTCGTGACGCTTCCGGAGAACGAGGTCGGCTGCCTGTACGAATCGGGCGCCGGGTCCCCCTACGAGCAAATCGTCTTCGAGCGTTTCAGGTTGAATTGAGAAAACGCAATGGATGAGACAACGGCTGGTAGCGGTCCTTCGGTGGAGGAACGATATCGGACGGCCAGCCCGCGTTCCCGGGCGGCTTTCGATCGGGCCAATGCGGTGATGCCCGGCGGCGTGAAAGGGGCGTACTTCTACCAGCCCTATCCGCTGACCATCGAGCGCGGCGATGGCTGTTACGTGTACGACCTTGATGGCCGCAGACTGGTGGATTTCAACAACCACCACACGGCGCAGATCCTGGGCCACAACCATCCGGCCGTCGTCGCGGCCGTGCAGGAGCAGGTATCCCGCGGGATCGCGTTGAGCGCACCCGCCGGCGTGGAGACGGCACTGGCCGAAGAGATATGCGCCCGGGTGAAAACCGTTGAGAAGATCCGGTTCTGCAATTCCGGCACGGAAGCCACCCTGCACGCCATTCGACTGGCGCGAGGCGTCACCGGAAGGACGAAGATCGCCAAGTTCGAGGGCGGATACCACGGCAGCCACGACGTGGTGGAGGTGAGCGTGGCGCCGCCGCTGGACAAGGCCGGGCCCGCGTCGGCCCCGCATTCGGTTTCCACGGCGGGCGGAGCTTCGCCCAATGCCGCCGGCGAAGTGGTGATCCTGCCGTATGACGACGAAGACGCCGTTGAGCGATTGCTGGCGCGGCACCGGCGCGAACTGGCGTGCGTGATATTCGACCCCCGTGCGGGCATATTGTCCCAGCGCGCGGAGTTCGCGCAGTTCGTATGCGACATGGCGCGGCGGCACGATGTGATTGTCATATTCGACGAGATCGTCGGGTTCCGGGTCGGCACCGGGGGTCTGCAGGCGCACTATGGCATCGAGCCGGATCTGACGACGTTTGGAAAGGTCATCGGCGGCGGATTTCCCGTGGGCGCCTTCGGCGGCAGGGCCGACCTGATGGATCGCTTCGACTCGTCCCGGGGACCGACAGGTTTCTTTCAGAGCGGCACGTTCAGCGGGCATCCCGTGGCCATGGCCGCCGGCCTGGCGACCCTGAAGCAGTTGACGCCGGACGTGTTCGCGTACATCAACCGGCTGGGAAAACGTCTCAGGGACGGGTTGAACCGGCTGTTTTCAGAACGTGAAGTCGATGCCACGGCCGTAGGCATGGGATCGTTGTTCAGCATTCACTTTTCGGGCGAAAAGATGTTGAATTACCGCCATCTGGCGCGAACCGACGGTGCGGCGGCGCACGGGATGCTGCTAGGACTGATCGAACAGGGGTATTTTCTGGGCAACGGGCTGTTGATGTGCGCCGTATCCGCGCCGATGGACGAGGGTCACGTGGACGGATTGATCGATGCCGTTGGAGACGCGATATAGGATCGCTTATTGCCTGCCCTTCAGCGGCTTCACGTTGTTGAACCGCAACCCGATAGCTTGAGACAAACGCGGTCGTCCGCGGCATGCCGCATAAGAGGTGTTGATTCGGGAGGACAATCAGATGCGATACATCGACACACACGCCCACCTGGGACCGTGGTTCGACGAGATAACGACATTTACGGCCGAGGGCTTCGTGGCCATGCAGGAACGGGCGGGCATCGAGCGAACCGTGGTGACCTCGGGATCCGCCCTGTTTACAGAATTGATCTATGGCAATGAATGGACCATTCAGCAGGCCGAGAAACTGGATCATCTGCTCGTCTGGCTGGTACTGAATCCATTGAAAATGGGCGAGTCGCTGGAGCTGCTGGACCGTTTCAGGGATCATCCCAAGGTCGCCGGCCTCAAGATCCACCCGGTGCAGCACAAGTATCCGGCGGACATCAAGCCCACCTTCCGGCTCTTCGAAAAGCTGGAGCCGCTCGGGCTTCCGGTGCTTTCCCACGGCGAGAACGAATCGTACGCGGCGCCGGCCCGGCTGCGGCGGCTGGCCGAAGCCTTTCCGTCCATAACGGTGATTACGGCGCATTTCGGCGCGGGACAGCCGGGCCAGACGTACGAGGCCATCGATGCGCTCCAGGACTGCAAAACGGGCAACCTCTACACGGATATGGGTACGGCAAGGGCGATTCGCACGGGCATGATCGGACTGGTGGTGCGCGAAGTGGGGGCGGACCGGGTGTTGTTCGGTACGGATTCGCCTCTGTACGAACCGATGGCGTTCCCCGCGTTGCTGGCGGCGGCGGATATTACGGACGACGAACGGGAACAGATCGCCTGGAGGAACGCGGAGCGGCTCGTGCTGGCGCCGAAGAAATTGTCGTAGAAACTGGCGATGGCGTTGAGGCAACGTGTACGGAGGAATGAATCGATGAAGCTGGACGGTCGCCGCCGGCGGTTGCTTGAGCGGACATTTCTGGATTATCAGCAGACGTCGGCCTTCATGCAACATCCGTTTATCGTCAAGAGGGCGCACGGACTTCACTATTGGGATACGGACGGCAAGCGTTATTTCGACGGGATCGGCGGCATCTTCGTGGCCTCGCTCGGACACGGGCACCCCAGGGTGCTGGAGGCGATGCGAAGGCAGGCGGAGACGCTGGGATTCTCGCCGCCGATGCACGGGCTTTCGGACGTGGCGCTGGATTTCGTCGAGAAGCTGAGCGAGGTGACGCCGGAGAATCTGAATTTCATCAAGTCCTACAGCGGCGGGTCCGAAGCGGTCGAATCCGCCCTGAAATTCACCCGGCAGTATTTCAGGCAGAGCGGCCACCCGGGCAAGTACAAGTTCGTCAGCCGTTACTTCGGCTATCACGGCGCCACGTTCGGCGCGATGGCGGCCAGCGGGACGGGAAAACGCAAGACGCCGTTCGAACCGCAGGCGGGCGGATTCCTGAAGGTTTTCCCGCCAACGTACTACAGGGACCGTTTTGCTTCCTGGGAGGAATGCAACCGTTTTAGTGCGCAGATGTTCGAGGACGTGATCGTCAACGAAGACCCGGATACGGTGGCAGGCGTCATCCTGGAGCCGATCGGCAATACCGGAGGCATCATTACCCCCACCGAAGAATACTTCCGGATGATCCGCGACGTCTGCGACCGCTGCAACGTGATGTTGATCTACGATGAGATCATTACGGGGTTCGGCAAGACCGGCTCGATGTTCGCCGCCCAGACGTTCGGGGTTACGCCTGACATCATCTGCGCGGGCAAAGGGATCTCGAGCGGGGCGTATCCGGTGGGCGCGATGATGGCGCGTGAGGACATGGGAGACGTCTTTCTCGGTCCGGTGGAAGCCGATGTCAACTTTGCCCACGGGCATACGTTCGCGGCCAATCCCGTCGCGTGTGCCGTGGGCATGGCCGTGATCGACGAAATCGTGGATCAGGAACTGGATCGAAAGGCCGGGGAACTCGGCCGCTACCTGGCATCGAAGCTGGAAGGATTGAAGGACCTGGGCGTGGTGCGGGAAGTGCGCGGGCGAGGGCTGCTGCAGGGCGTGGAACTGGTGAGGGATACGAAGTCGATGACCCCGTTCCCGGAGCTGGGACGCGCGCTGAAGCGGACCTCGCTGGCGAACGGGCTGCTGATTCGCATCGACCCCACGTGGTTCGCCGTGAGCCCGGCGCTGATCGTACAGCGGGAGGACATCGACGAACTGTACGATCTCGTCCGAAAGAGCCTGGTCGACGCGCTGGAGCAGGTTGATTCGGACAAACCGTAACTTGAAGATATCGTCAGGATCACCACTGGCGACGGTTGCCAGGCGCCCAAAAGGGACGCCCCTACAATACGAGGCATAGTGATCCAGAGTTAAAAATACTGTATATGGTAGAGCAAACTGGTAGTTTGCGGTACTGTCGCCGAAACAGCCAGGAATCAAGTAAAACGGTGCGACTATTTCACAAAACCCGTAGATAAATCCCCTCAAAAGGGAGGCGGAAATGACAGCAATGAGAGTGACGGTACTGTTGTGTTTCCTGCTGCTGGCAACGCCGCAGGTTATGAGTGCCGGCGAGATGGAAAGGCGGTCCCGGATTGAGCTACGGATGGGACTGCGGAATCACGGTGGAACCACCGGCGCGGCAACGCAGATCGGTCCGCTGGGGGTGGAAACGACCGCCGGAGCGGACAATGTATTCTTTTCGTTGGGCTACTCGCGCTGGCTGAGGGAGAACGTCGCCGGTCACGCTACGTTGGGCGCCCTGTCGGTCGAGGCGAGCTCACGCGCCGGGCCATTGGGCGTCTCCCAGAAGGCGGCGGTCATCTGTCCCATGATTATCGGCATGAGATATTACCCGCGCAGAGGGTCGCTCGACACCGCGTTCAGGCCCTTTCTGACCGCGGGCATCGGGCTGGTCACCGGATTTCAATCCAGAAGCGACGTCGGTCTACAGGTTGTCCAGGAATCCGGCGCGATGACGACATTCGGAAGCCGGGCGGGAATGGGATTCGACCTGGCGATGGGTCGTTCATTCGTGGCGATTGCAGACCTGGGATATAACCTGATGACGGATTTTTCAGACGAGATCGGCGGCCGGCGCAACTACAGCGGACTCGAATTCGGACTGGGGATCGGCTGGCAGTTCGGCGGAAGCCCCGCACAATAGGCACGACCTGAGCAAGCCCGCAAATGCAGGAGGTTGTGATGGCGAAGTATAGAACGGCGATCATCGGAACGGGCCGGGTGGGGTACCAGTTCAGTTTCGGGGACCTGCCGGACAACCACGCCGATGCCCTGAGCCAACATCCGGATTGTGAACTCGTGGCGGGTGTGAACCGGGGTCGTGAAAAGCTGGAGATCTTCGGGCAGCGATACGGGATCGACGCACTTTATCAAGACTACCGGCGAATGCTGGACGAAGCCAGGCCCGATATCTGCATTGTGGCCACCCATCCGGAACTGCATTGCGAAATGGTGGAAACATGCGCCGCGGCGCCCGCGACGAAAGCGATCATCTGCGAAAAGCCGATGGCGCTGTCCCTGGAGGAATGCGACCGGATGATCGCCGCCTGCGACAACGCGGGCATCCTGCTGCAGGTCAATCACAACCGTCGATGGTCGCCGGAGTGGAACCTGGGACTGCGTCTGCTGCGGGACGGCGCGATCGGAGAGCTGAACCACGTCTATTGCTATATGGACGGCGGCAAGCCGGACCCCTCGTGGCGAAGCGAGAACGAGGGCCCGTTCCTGCACGACTTTACCCACTACTTCGACCTGATGGATATGTTCGCCGGGGAGGTGGCATGGATGTGCGGGATGGCGGAGCAGCGGATGCGTCCCTGGGCCGTGGAGGACTTCGGCGCGGCCATCATGAAATTCAGGAGCGGTGCGACGGGCCTGGTCCACGGCGCCGAGTTGACATCCTATACGGACAATGCATTCGAGTTGCGCGGTACCGAGGGCGTGATCCGTTTTCTGGGAGAACGGGTCCATCTCTACAGCGCGGTAGAGGACGACTACGAACCGGACAGCGGATTTCAGTGGCATGCCCTGCAGCACACGCCCGTCGACCACCCGGCGCCGGCGTCCACGTACGTTGTCGCGCTGAACGAACTGGTCGATGCGCTGGAAGGCCGCGGGAAACTGCGGAGCGACGGACGGATTGGGCTGCGATCACTGGAGATGGTGATGGCGATCTATCAGTCCCAGTTGACGGGCAACCGGCCGGTCGATTTCCCGCTCGAAGCGCGCGGCTCGGGTGTGGCGGCACTGCGGGATGCGGGACAGTTTGTAGACCGGCGATAAGTTTGAATCGACAAGAAGAGGATCGCAATGGCGGAGACCGAAGCGCGGGGGTCGTGGATCGAGTACGATGTGATCGTCCGAAGAAACGTGATGGTCCCCATGCGGGACGGTGTGAAGCTGGCGACGGACCTGTATTTCCCCGCGAAGCACGGGGAGATTGTGCAGGGCGCGTTTCCCGCGGTAATCGAGCGCACGCCGTACGATAAAGAATCCAAATTCAGTGAAGGCCGGTATCTCGCGCGGAGAGGGTACGTGGCCGTGCGCCAGGACGTCCGGGGGCGTTTCGGGTCGGAAGGCGCGTGGCATCCGTTCGCAAAGGAAGCGCCGGACGGGTACGATACCGTAGAATGGGTTGCCGCGCAGCCATGGTGCGACGGAAACGTGGGAACAATGGGCGGGTCCTACTGTGGAAGCGACCAGAGCGCGCTTGCCACGCTGAATCCACCCCACCTGAAGGCGATGGTTGTCGCGGTGGGTACGTCGAACTATCACACCAGTTCGATGCGGCAGAACGGCGCCCTGGAATTGCGGTTCATGATCTATGCGTTCCGGATGGCGACGACAAGCAGGGAAGCGCTCGCCGATGCAACGCTGAAGGCCGCGCTGGACGCGGACTTCGCGAGGGTGGGCGAATGGCTGACGAGGACGCCCTACAGGAAGGGGTCTTCCGCCCTTCGGTTTCTGCCCTCCTATGAACAGTGGGTGCTGGATCTTCTGGGAGAAGGAGACTTCAACGAATATTGGAAGCAGCGGGGATATGCGATCGACCACTACTACGACGAGCACGCGGACGTGCCCACGATATATCTGGGCGGGTGGTACGACACCTACACCCGGGGAACCACGGCGAACTACGTGGCGCTTTCCAAACGGATGGAATCCCCGCAGCATCTGCTGATGGGCCCGTGGACTCACGGCGGTTGGGGGAACTCGTTCGCGGGAGACGTGGATTTCGGTCAGGAATCCGTCCTGGACGATTACGACGGATACCGGCTGCGCTGGTTCGACAGGTGGTTGAAGGGCATTGACAACGGCGTCGACCGCGAAAAGCCGGTACGGATCTTCGTGATGGGCGGCGGCGACGGCCGCAGGAACCGGGAGGGTCGACTGAATTACATGGGCGTCTGGCGCGACGTGGAGGACTGGCCGCTTCACGGGACGCGGTTTACGCCGTACTATCTGCACCAGGACGGCAGCATCGGAGAGGACCTGCCTGAACCTTCCGATCCGAGCCGGTACACATTCGATCCAAGGGATCCGGTTCCCACGGTCGGCGGCAATCTGTCCGCGGGGGATCCGATTCTCGTTGCCGGCGCGTACGACCAGCGAGGCGATTCACGCTTCTACGGATGCAGGGACAGCCTGCCGCTGTCGGCGCGGAGCGACGTCCTCGTCTTTCAGACGCCCGAATTGAAGGAGCCCCTGGAAGTCACGGGACCGCTGACGATGAAGCTGTGGGCGTCTTCCTCTGCGACGGATACGGACTTTACGGTAAAACTGATCGACGCGCATCCCCAGAACGAGGATTATCCCGATGGCTTCGCCCAGATTATAACGGACAGCATCGTCAGGGGACGTTACCGGAACTCGCGGGATACACCGGAATTGATGTCGCCGGGAGAAATCCATGAACTGGAAATCGTGATGTATCCGACCTCCACCGTATTCGGCGCGGGGCACCGCATCAGGGTGGATGTCTCCAGCAGCAATTTCCCCAGATTCGACATCAATCCGAATACAGGAGGCCCATTGGGACGGGAACGCCGGGTTGTCCTCGCGGAAAACGCGGTGTTTCACGATCCGGAACATCCTTCCCACATCGTCCTTCCCATCATCCCGGGATATCAATAGGCAGATGGATGACGATTTCGAGATCAGGTACCGGGATCGAAGAACGGATCGGACGATAACGGAGCCGCTGTCCTACGGGTTTTTTCAACGGGTATTCCGGTCTTCGTTCGCCCTTGGACTCTTCCACCTCCTGCTGAACAATTCGGTCTTCTGCCGGTTCTATGGCTGGTTGCAGGCGCGGCCCGGAAGCCGCCGGAAGATTTCCCGTTTCGTGCGGGACTACGGCATCGACGTGGAAGAGATCGAGTATCCCCCGGAGCAGTATCCGAACTTCAACGCGTTCTTCACCCGCCGCCTGAAACCCGGCGCCAGGCCGTTTGCTCCGGAACCCGAAGCGTTGTCCTGTCCCGCGGACGGCAAGGTGATGGTCTTTCAGCATCTCCTGGAGGGCGCCGGGATCCCGGTCAAGGGAGCGCCTGTACCATTGGAACGCCTGCTGGATTCAGCGGAGGAGGCGCGCCCCTATCGGCAAGGTTCGGCGCTGGTGGTGCGGCTCGCGCCGTACGACTATCACCGTTTCCACTTTCCGGATTCCGGAACGGCCGGGCTGGCGCGCGTTGTCGCCGGGCGGTACTATATCGTCAACCCGCTGGGCCTTGCAAGGGTACCGGGCGTATTCTGGCGGAACAGACGCGCGGTAACCGGATTCGATTCGGACCGGTTCGGAAGGATCGCCTATCTGGAAATAGGCGGCTTTGCGGTTGGGAGCATCGTTGAGACGTACACGCCGGGACCGGTCGAACGGGGTCAGGAGAAGGGTTATTTTCAGTTCGGCGGGTCCACGCTTGTGCTGCTGTTCGAGCCGGGAGCGGTCGTTTTCGACGATGACCTGAAAGAAGACTCCCGGCGGGGAATCGAAGTGCACGTGAGGGCGGGAAACAGGATCGGCAGGAGAGTGGTGAAATAATACTGGGACAGGATCCCAGAGCGGGGTAAGGCGCAATCCGGCCTCACCCCGTTTTTTCTTCCGGTCCAAGGCGTACGAATTCCGCCGGATTCGCAAGGTTCCGATGGGTCGCATCGATCCACCGATCCGACCGGGCGGCAGTCGAGATACGCACTTCTCCGATTTCGCCCAGAAAATGCGCTCCACCGCCCGCGAGGCGGCCGATGGCCACAGGTGCATTACCTGACTGAACGGGACCGCTTGCTTCGGTCGAAGCCACGGCCGTACCGTCAATGTAAAGCGTTACCCGTTTACCGTTGTATACCCCCGCAAGATGATGCCGGCCCGGGGGTAGCGTCCTGTTGGCCCGTACGCTGCGTGTTCCGTTGTCCGTGTTAATGGTGAAGGTCGGTCCCGGCAGCGATGCGCAGAGGCCGCCATTGTGACCGCATTCCGCGTATTTGAGGATGAACGAAGCGTCGTCCGCGGTGTCGTAGCGCAGCACCTTTCCATGCGGAGTGTATTCGCGATCGTCGTTTTCGTCCGGATCTTCGCGCCACGGGGAGAAGTACACGTAGCGTCCGTCGAACGCGCCCCCATTGAATCCGCCGGGGTTCGGCGGGTAGGTAAAGACGCCCCCGTCGGCGGCATCCCACGCGGCCGCGTCGTTAAAGTTCATGCAGGTATCGTAACGCAGCACGCGACAGTGGAACCCGCGTTGGTCTTCGTCGCCCTCGTAGAACGGAATGTAGTAGACGTACCGGCCGTCGAAGGCCGCGCCGTCGTAGCCCTTTGTATGCAGGCCGGACGTACCGGCTGCATCCCAGGCTTCCCAGCTCTCTGCGTCCCTGAAGTCGCCCCGTGTATCGTATCTGACGGCGTTGCTGTGGGCGTAAGGGACGTAGTAGACGTAGCGGCCGTCGAATACGGCGCCCACGCACATCCCCATTCCATGAACGCTGGCATCCAGGGCCTGCCAGGCGGCCGGATCGTCGAACCCGGCGCGGGTATCGTAGCGGAGAACGATCCCGCGGTCATTGAGCGGCGAGTAATAGACGTAACGCCCGTCGAAGGTGGCGCCGTCGTAGTTCTTCGCATCCAGCCCGTCCGTGTTTCCGGCATCGAAGATCACATAGCTGTCCGGATCCATGAAGCCGCCCCGGGTATCGTAGCGTACGGCTCTCCCCGATTCGCCCGAATCACCGTAGTATCCCGGTGAGAGGTAGATGTATCGCCCGTCGTACGCGGCGCTCTGGCAGGCCATGGTTCTCCCGATGTCGTACGCCTCCCAGCTGCCGGGATCCCGGAATTCCCCCCGACGGTCATAACGCAGAAAACGGCTGTGCAGGGTCTCGCCGTCGGTGCGCGGGACAAAGTAGATATAGTTACCGGCGTGCACGACGCCGTAATACCCTTTCGTGTTGAGGCCGTCCGTACAACCGGCATCGTACCCCTGCCAGCTTTCAGGATCGTTGAACCCGCCCCGGGAGTCGTATCGCAGGACCTGGCCGTGGCGCTCCTGGGAAGCATTGCATTGCGGCGCGAAGTAGACGTAGCGCCCGTCCGAGACGGCGCCGAAATAGCCTTTGGTGTCCAGGCCGTTTGTTTCCCCGGCGTCGTAGGACTCGAACGTATCCATCGTCGATCGCAGCGTCCACCGGGAGACCAGCGCCTGGAAGGCGTCCGTATTGGCCTGGTCGGTTTCGACCCAAGCTTCAACGGTCAGGGCTTCAACGCGGTCGAACGGTTCGGAACGTATCGCGTCGCCGTTACTCTGGACCAGCGCATAGTGCGAATCCCAGACCGGATCCTGGCATGAGACCGCTGCTTCCCCGTAGCACAGATATAGCGACGTTTCCGAGGAGAACGAGGCCACTCTGACTCGTGCCCTGAGGACGCCGCTTTCGGGGCAGTAGGACTCGATACGGTACGCCAGCGCGTCGCCTCCGCCCGTGACGAAGTGGATGTCGCTCCCGTCGTCCCCGAGAACATGGCCGCCATTCTCAGTTGATTTCAGCGCGTCGTCCCGGATGACCACGAGAAGCGGAAAGTCACATAGGCTTTCGGCGACGCCGGCAACGTTGATCGTGAGTTTACGACGGATCAGTTTCCCTGTTTCTTTCATTTTTTCCTCTCCTGGTCAATTTTGAAAATCGGCTTAATACAGACAGGGCGGGTAGGGGCAGGTTTGAAACCTGCCCCTACGGTCCGGACATCGACCTGCGCCTGTTCATTCGGTGCATATTGTGGCAAATTGAAAGGTCAACCGTTAAAACGACCCTGATACCGCGTTTGTGGAATTTCCGCCGCGTCCCATCTACGGCTCAACCGTAACCTTGATTGAACGGTCGCCCGCCGCGACGAGGTCGATCCCGTCCTGGAACCTCTCGAGGGGCAGCCGATGGGTCACGATGCGATCCATCGGCAGGAGACCCTTCCGGATCATATCGATCGCTACCGGGTAACAGCCGGGCCCCAGGTGGGCGCCGTGGATGTTGAGTTCCTTGGTATCGCCGATGATGGTCCAGTCTGCTGTTACCGGCTCTCGCATGACGCTGAACTCGACAAATGTGCCCAGTTTGCAGATCATGTGCAAACCCTGTTCCACCGCGGCGGGATGCCCGGTGGCTTCGATGTATACGTCGCAGCCATACCCGTCGGTGAGGTGGCGCACTTCGTGGATGACGTCCGTCTTTCCGGGATTCAAGACCAGGTCGGCGCCGCAGGCGCGCGCCACGTCCAAACGGTCGTCGTTGAGGTCCAGGGCAATCAGCAGCCGGGGATTCTTGAGCCGGGCGGCTGCGACCATCCCCAGCCCCAGCGGTCCCGCGCCGGCGATGACCACGGTGTGGTCCAGTTCGATTTCGCCCCGCTGCACGGCGTGGATGGCGCAGGCCAGCGGCTCGATGTACACGGCCTGATCGGGAGGGATGCTCGCGGGAACTTCATAGTTGAGGGCGTCGGCGGGAAAACGCATGAATTCTGCCATCGCGCCGAAGGTGTTCTGACGGAAGCCGTAGATGTCGTGCCGCATGCACATCCAGTATTGGCCGCGCCGGCAGTAACGGCACGCATGACACGGGACGATCTGTTCCGAGATCGCCGTATCGCCAATGGAGAGTCCGTATTTCTCGCGGGCGCCCGGGCCGAGAAGAACAACCTCTCCGATGAATTCATGGCCGGGAATTACAGGCGCCTGGCAGTATCCCTCGCGGTGTTCGTCTCCCCAGAAGAGCGGTGCGCCCAGATAGCATTTGAGATCGCTGGCGCAGATGCCCGCGGAATGAACGCGGATGACGACTTCCCCGGGTCCCGGTTTCGGCGCGGGTCGCTCTTCCAGGCGGTAGTCCCCGGGTCCGTGGCAGACAACCGCAGCCATGGTATCCGGAAGTCCGGAATGGGTCGTCAATGGCGATTTCCTTTGTAGCATCTGAACAGTCGAATCCGTACATGCGTTACAATCGCGCGCCTGCCGGAGACCTCAAGATAGGACGAAACAAAACGGATGGCAACCGAATCGAATGGATTGATCGCCGGGGTTTTTCCTTGTGTCCGCGCTCACCGTCTATATACATTGCGGGCGTCTATTTCCAAGTTTTCAATTTCCCTGGAGAGGAGTGGTTGATGGATCGTCGTGATGCGATGTGGCTGCTGGTATTCGTGGTGCTGGGCGTGGGCGGGCTGGCGATATTTCTCAATTACTACACTGAGGCGATTCCGTCCGCATCGCTGGACTTCAAATTGAGCCGCGACGAAGTACACAGCGAGGCGCAGGGCTACCTTGAGAATCTGGGGTACGATCTCGCCGAATACCAGAGCGCCCAGATATTTTCAAGCAGCCAGATGCAGCAGATTTTCCTGGAGCAGACGCTGGGCCTGGAGGAGACCAGCCGGCTGGCGAGGGATTGGCTGTCGGTCTGGTCCTGGAGCGTCAGGTGGTTCAAGCCGCTGCAGAAGGAGGAACTTCGGGTGGGGCTGGACCCGGGTGGACGAATCGTCGGATTCTCGCACCGCATCCTGGAATCGGACGAAGGCGCGAGCATCGCGCAGGACGACGCTCTGGTCATCGCATCGGAGTTCCTGCGGAAAACCCAGGGGTACAACCTGGACGCCTACGAGTTGATCGACCGGTCCAGCACGGAACGCAAAGCCCGGGTCGATCACCGGTTCGCCTTTCGGAAGAAGGACTTCACGGTTGGAGACGACGGACACTACCGGCTGGACGTCGTGGTTCACGGGGACCGTATCGGACAGTTCAGCGAGTACCTTAAAGTACCGGACAGCTTCTCCCGGAGTTACCGCGAGGTGCGCTCACGGGCGAATCTGTTGACGCAGGTGTTTCTGCCGTTCTGGCTTGCGCTGGGCGTCGCCATGCTGGTGATTCTGGTCAAGAACTATCGCAGAAAGCGGTTGCGCTGGCAGGCCGGACTGATCGTCGGAACGCTCGTGGCCATCGCCTGGTTTGCGGCGAACGTCAACGCCCTGCCTCTCTCGTTGTATAATTTCGAAACAACGGTCTCCTACGGCGCCTTTCTGGTGACGCTTCTTTTCAGCGCCGTTCTGATCGCGGCGGTCAACGGCGGCATCGTTTGCCTGGCCGGGACGGCTGGCGGCGTTCTCGAGAGGGACGTGTTGTCCGAGCGGCGGGCGAGCCCGCTCGGCCGGCTGTCGCTCAGGGGCGTGTTTTCGGCCGGTTTCCTGCGGTCCACCGTTGTGGGCTACGGCGCCGCCGGGGCCGTGCTTGGCTACGTCGCCGTGTTCTATCTGCTGGGCGGACGGTATTTCGACGTCTGGGTGCCCGCGGACGTGAGCGAGTACAACAATGCATTCAGCACGGCCATACCCTGGATCTACCCGTTGCTGGTCGGATTGTCAGCCGCGGCGGTCGAGGAGTTTTTCTTCCGTCTGCTGGCGATTCCCCTGCTGATCAGATGGCTGAAACGACCGTGGCTGGCGGTATTGCTTCCCGCGATTGTGTGGGCGTTCCTGCATTCAAACTATCCCCACGAGCCCATATACATACGTGGAATAGAGATAACGGTCATCGGTATCCTCTTCGGAATCCTGTTCCTGCGATTCGGGATATGGGCGCCCATCATCGCCCACTACGCGATTAATGCTTTCATCGTAGCGCTGCCGATGGTGAAGTCCACCAGCCTCTACTTCCAGGTGTCCGGCGTGCTCGTCATCGGGATTCTGCTGGTGCCGGCCATCCCGGCGGCGTTCGCGGTCCTGACCGGAAGAGCCCGTTCCCCTGAAGCCGACGACGACGACGTGGAGGCGCCGGACGAACCTGCCGAAATAGAGGAACCTGCGCCCGAGCCCGTACGGCCGGACGTGGATGAAAGAGAGCCCGATTCCTATCTGCCGGACAAAAGGAGATGGATTGTCGCCGGCCTCTGCGCCGTCGCGGGAATCGCGCTGATGATCGGATTCCGCGTGGACCGGTTCGGCGCCCGCTCATTGAAGCTGGAGGTGACCCGGAGCCAGGCCGCAGGCATCGCGGAGGCCTTCTGTGCCGAAATGGGACTGGACGTGTCGGATTACCGCAGGTCGGTCCAGTTTCGAAGTGGGGTCGGCTCTTCCCACTACACGCATCTGATCCGAAACGCGGGGGTCGCGCGTGCCGATTCCCTGATGGTGGAGAACACATCGCCGTGGTACTGGCACGTGCGATGGTTCAAACCGATGGAGAAGGAGGAGATCCAGGTCCGCGTGGACGCGTCCGGACAGGTCGCGGGATTCAACCACATCATACCCGAGACGCGCGCGGGGCCGGAGCTGGAGTCCGACGACGCGCGCGCGAAGGCGGAGGCGTTCGTCGAGCATACGTTCTCCCGCTCCGTCACGGATACCACGCAATACAAGCTGCTGGAAGCCCGATCGGAAAAAGAAAAGGAACGGATGGACCATCACTTCGTGTGGGAGCGGATCGACCGGAAGATCGAGGATGGCGAGTTCCGGCTGAAGGTTCGCGTACAGGGCGACGAGGTGGGCCTCTTCAATGCGCACTACAAAGCGCCGGAGGAGTTCCTGCGATCCCTCAAACAACGGGGTGCCCGGCAGGAATTGGCCTCGATGGTGCCGGTTCTCCTGATGCTGGCGACGCTTATATTGGCGGGGGTCTATTTCTTCCGTCAATACCGGGCAGGGGAAATCCACTGGAGGCTGCCGATTGGCATCGGCATTGCGGTCGTCCTGTTGTCCCTGTTGAACTGGATCAATTCCCTGCCGACCTTCTTCCACGGTTACGATACGAGCCAGGCGATGATGACCTATCTGGGTATCCAGGGCGTCGGCCTGCTGATCGGGACGCCGATGACGGGGCTGGCGATAGCGGCGATGTTCGCGCTGATGATGGCGATGAAAGGGTCGCTCTATCCAGAGGAGATGGGAGCCGGCAGATGGCTGGGACTCCTGCGGATGCGGGAGGGCGGCCTTCGCTTCTGGGCGGGCACGCTGGTTCTGGCGGCGGCGTTTCTGCTTCTTCGGACCGGCGCCGACAGTCTCGCAATATACGTGAAATACAACGGCTTGACGGAGTACCTGGAGGCGGGCGGATTCAACCTTCCACGGGTCAATACCTACGTTCCGCTCTTCAGCGCCGCCGTCGGCACTGCCCTGGAGTTGATCAATCCATTCGCCGTGCTGGCTCTACTGCTGGTCTGGAAAGCCGGGGTGAAACGCCCGTGGCTGATTGTGGCCGGAATCGCGGTCGCCCTGTTGTCTGAGGATGCGATCGCGCCCGCCAGGAGTTTCTATCATTTCGCCGTGCTGGCCGGCCTGGAACTCTTCGCTCTTGGCGTACTGGTTTTCCTCGTCGCCTGGCTGATCCGGTTCAACCTGATGGCTTATATTGTCGCGATCTGGTCCGGAAAGCTCATTCTTGGCCCGGGAATCGCGTTCATTCAACGGACAACCGACACGGTTTTTCAGTGGAACGGCATTGTAATACTCGCGCTCGGCCTGACGCCCCTGCTCTACCTGCTGGCAGCCGGTCTTCGCGAACGGCGCGAGCGGACGGACGGATAAACCGCAGCGAGTGACGCCGGATTCTTCCAATCCGCGAAGCCGTCGGCCGAAATGACAACCCCCCTCTGAAGGACATCGGAGGGGGGTGTTTTTTCGTTCCGTCCTATACAGGAACTTTACGGAAGCACCCGTTCAACCTCCACGTTCTCACCGGTCTGTTCCGCCTTCCTGACGGCGTCGGCCACGGCCACGGCAGCGACCATGTCGTCCCCCAGAGGATGCGGCCGGCCCGTGCGCACCATTTCCTTGACGTGTTCGAGGATAATCGCGGAGCCTTCACAGGCATTGAAGTCGTTAAGCACCAGACCCTGGATGGCGCCCTCAGGGCCGAACACGTGGGTGAACATCTCGGTAAAGCGGAAGTCGGCCACGCCGCAATTGATGACCACACCGTGCTCCGGCCGGCCGGGCGCGCCGCCGTAATGGAGATGATAGACCGTATGGTTGGGCGCCTTCAGACAGCTCACGGACCGGATGCCCGTCCCGAACACGTGGTGGGCGATTGAAATCGCGTGGATGAGCGCGGCAAGGTGCGTGGAGGCGCAGGTGATGGTGCCGAACGTGACGCGGCCGACCTCGTCCAGGCGGCGGACCAGCTGCACCACCGCCGGGTTCGTCTGCAGCATGGACAGCGACATGACCGGGGCGTTGTTCCCATTCGCGAGTTCCAGGATCGCGCGAACGTCGGCGATGCAATGCGCGAAGGGTTTGTCGATGAAGGTGGGCACGCCTTTCTCAAGGCCCGGACGCGCCAGTTCCAGATGATCGGAGCCGTCGTAGTTGCAGTTCGCAATCAGCACCAGATCCACGTCATCGCTCACCCGCTCGAAGCTGTCGCAGACTTCCGGCCTTCCGTAGAAGACGTTTGAGAACATCTCGGCGTTGCGACGCTGTTCGTCCCAGACCTTTACGATCCGGAATCCGTCCACGCTGGGCGCGGTCATCCGGGTCGGTTCGCTATATTTCGTATAGTAGAAATAGTGCGTTCCGCCGCGCTGCCAGGTATAGGACATGTCGTCTTCGACGGGCATGGGTTCCCTCAATCGCAATGGATCGTGCTCGTCCATCTGTGCGCCGAACCACATGCCATGCATGTCGCAACGGATGATCCCGGTGCGAATCACATCTGACACGACAGGGATTCCTCTCGTTTGATATTCTCAAGCCCCCGTTGGCGCATCCCTCGAGGCGGTGGGGCGGACATTCCTGTCTGCCCGAACCCATGGCTCTCTGTCGCAACGCGGATGAAAGAACGGCCTGCGCTACAATTCCAACGGGTCGGCGGTGCGAATGACGAAATACTTCTTTACCGGTTGCATCACGTGCCAGTGGGTCTTGAGTCCCGCGGGAAAGTGAACCGTATCGCCCGGCCCGAGGGTGTAACTGTCGCCGCCGTCCTCTTCGATGGCGACCTTACCCTCGAAGACGTGGGCGAACTCGTCCCATCCGAAAGTCCATTCGAATTTGCCTTCGCTGCATTGCCAGTAACCGCCGGACACCCTCTTGTCCGCGCTTTGCGTAACGATGGCGCCGCGTGCCGTGGGTTCGCCTTCCTGAATCCAGTCGGGATCGATGGGCATGTCGGGCAGATTTTCCGGCATTGCGGCGGTTTTCATCTTCAACTCGCTCATTTTTTCTCCCTTCCTCTATCGGATTTGACTTACAACGCCAGGATTTCCCGCCAGCGGTCCGCTTCGACCGGGATGCCCAGCGCCAGGTTCTCCTCACGGGTCCGGAACATGCGCTCCCCGGGATAGGACACGGGCTCGCAGCCTTCGAGAGTTTCGGCGGCGCGAAAGTCGGCGAGGGTCTGGTCCACCAGGTCCCGCATCCGGTCTCCGGCGACAGCGTCGGCATGTATGGCAATGAAGACCTGGGAAACGCCGTATTCGGCCTCCTCCTGGGCGATCTGGTACGTTGAACGGCCCCCCGACAGCAGCGAGGCAACCAGGTCCAGCGACATCGCGAGTCCGATCCCCTTCCAGTGGCCGATGGGCAGCGGACGGCGGGCGGCCTGTATGGCGCCGGCGTCGTACGAAAGGTTTCCGCGGTCGTCGTAACCCCCGGGGACCGGAAGCCGGCGGTTGGCGACGCGGTACACGTCCAGTTTCCCATGGGAGTACTGGCTCATCGCCATATCCAGCAGAAAATGACGGCCTCCCGGACGGGGTATGCAGAAGACGAGGGGATTGTTGCCCACCTTCCGGTCGGACGAACCGAACGGGGGGATGAGCTGGGTGGTATTCGTCCAGCAGATACCGATACAGCCCGCATCCGCGGCCCTCAGACCGTAGGTTCCTGCCCGCATCCAGTGGTTGGTGTTTCTGAGGGCCACGCAGCCCATTCCCTGTTCTTTAGCGATGTCGACCGCGCGGTCCATACTGGCGCATGCATTGAGGATTCCGGGGCCCAGTTTACCGTCCCATTGCTCGAGGACACCGACGGCACCCGCTCGTTCGGGCTCGGCGTGGAGGTCCATGCCGTCTCCCGAACGGGCCTGCCCGGCGAACGACGGGAACCGGTTGACGCCGTGGGAATAGACGCCGTCGCGCGTGGTTTCGGCGAAGGTCTGCGCCAGACGTTCGGCGCGTTCCGTCGCAAAGCCGATGTTGTGCAAAACGCGTTTTAGTTCCGTTACCATCGTGTCGAATTGGATCCGGCGCATTTCCATCGTGCTTCGATCCTTGATTCGTAGTTTTTCGTCAACATTAAATCGAATGTGTGCAAGTTGATAAAGGCGATTAAACTACCGAATACCAGGATACGCCAGGTCACTGGGCGTCAACGGGACTTCCCTCCCGGCGACCCGGAAGCAGGGAGACGTGAGACGGAAGAGGGTAGAGATTACCTGCCTTGTGAGGACTCTTTTCGTGCCGAAGGCAAGAAGAAAAAATACCGGGCAAGGATTTCTTCTCCCGTCTCACCTCTACCGTCTACCCTCGTTCAAGCTCTTTGTGGCCAATTCAATGGTTGCTTCTTCAAACCGAGGTCAATCCCTTTCCGAGTAACCCAGGACAACCAGAAGGCACGGGCCGCCCGATACGACCGCGATGCCGGCCTCCTGAGCATCTTCAACGGCCTTCCGGCTTTCCGCGCCGGGTTGCATCCAGATGAATTGGACTCCTGCGCCCGCTGCTTCCGTGACGATCCCTTCGGTAACCTCGGGCGGTGTGATCACGGAAATGCGCTCGACCGGTTCCGGAAGCGCCGCGAGATCGGGATAGGCCTTTTGACCTTCGACTTCCGCCGAACCCGGATTGATCGGGTACGCTTTCAGACCGTGCTGCAGATAACATCGAAGGACCTTGTTGCCGTATTTGGCGCGGTCCTTCGACGCGCCGACGACGGCATAGGGGCCGGTCTGCAGAAATGCATCGATCGTCTCGTCAGTCGTCACGTTCGTTCTCCCCTTCGGTTTGGATTCACTGATGCCTTTAATTCCTCGTATCGCGGCAGACTGTGCAGGAACCGGTAGCTCCGTTCCTCGCGGTCAAGGGCGTAGCAATAGTGGGTGATTCCGTTGGTGACGACCAGGTAATCCGAACCGACGGACGTATTGTAGCGCGCGATCTGATCGAACGCCTGCTGTTTGATCTTGACGTCGGGCGCCTTGCATTCGGCCATGAGAACGGGTTCTCCCCTGCCGTTGTAGACGATAACGTCGGCGCGGTGCTGCATTCCGCCATACGCGAAAGCCGATTCGACCGCGGTTCGACCCGCCGGATAACCCAGGTCCTGGATAAGGTGCTGTATCAGGTTCTGGCGGACCCATTCCTCGGGCGTAAGACGCACGTGTTTCCGGCGAAGCGGATCGAAAATGGTCCTTCGTTCGCCGCTGGCGCGGATATCGAATTCGTACTGACGCGGAAAACTAAGGGTTTGCATTGGAATCGGCATCAAAGTGCGGGGCCACGACGTTGTAAGCGGGTGAGACAAGCCTCGGTCGATTCGAGCGTTTTCGGACAGGTCGGCTCTCCGTGCCGCTGTCCGTCGCTAGCGGGCGTGCCAGAGATCGGGACGTTCGACGTATCTGCGGATCGTGTCCAGGAACCGGGCGGCAGGACCGCCGTCGACGATGCGGTGGTCGAAAGTGAGACTCAGGGAGACCATGTCCCTGGGCACGACCCGGCCCTGGTATACCGCCGGTTTCGCGACAATCCGGCCGATGCCCAGAATGGCGCACTGAGGCAGGTTGACAATGGGCGTAAAGACGTCGATACCGTACGCGCCGAGGTTCGTAATCGTAAACGTACCCCCTTGAAGGTGTTCGGGTTCGAGGTCTCCCTGCCTGGCTTTCTGAACCAGGTCGGCGGTCTCTATGGCGAGATCGGGCAGGTCCCTGGCGCCGGCATTCTTGATGACTGGTACCAAGAGGCCGCCGTGGGTATCCACGGCGATACCGACGTGGATCGCGTCGTGCCTGTGGACAGACCCGTCCCGCCACGAGGCGTTCAGGTCCGGATGTTCGACCAGGGCGACGGCCGTCAGCTTCAGGAAAAGGTCGTTATATGTGAGGTGGGAAATGTCGAGTTCCGCGCGCAATGCCGCGAAATCCGTCGCGTCGGCTTCCGTGGTAAGCGTTACGGGCGCGGTCTCGGCGTGACTCTCGGTCATTCGCCGCGCGATGGTCCGGCGAGTGGCGCTTGCGGCTTTGTCAGCGGAACTGGGCGGCGTCGCTTCACGGACGTCCCGTTCGACAATACGACCGTTCCGACCGCTGCCTTTCAACGTGCTCCATTCGACACCCAGTTCCGTCGCCAGGCGAAGCGCCCGCGGGCTGATCGCGGACCGGCTCCTTCGTCCTTTCGGTCGATCCGCTGGAGGCCGGGAAGGGGCGGCCCGTTGCGGGCTTGATTCCGCTTCCTTATCCACCGCCGGCGGGGCGGGAGTGGCAGCGGGAGGACCTTCACCGGGACCCAGCAGGAAGCCCAGAACCGCGCCGATCGGCAGCGTGTCTCCGGGTTGAGGCGCATCGGGCGGTATATACAGGGTTCCGCTGTCGAAGGATTCGACTTCGTTGATCGCTTTGTCGCTTTCAACCGTGAAGATGATGTCCCCGGCCTGAACCTGATCCCCGTTCTGCTTGAGCCATTCGACCAGGGTGCCTTCCTCCATGGTCCATCCCAGGCGGGGCATGACGATTTCTGTGGCCATGGAGATCATCCTCGTTAAGCGCCGCGCCTATAAGTCCGCTGATAAAATCGCTCTGTAGGCGAGGCCGAAGACAAGGCGCGCGACGGAGTCCCATCCATCGATTCGGCGAGGGAGCGCAACGCGGAATATCGACCGCAAGGGACGGCCGTAGCCCGGATGGACTTTATCAACGGGCTGCTATTCCTCCATCAGGTCGCGGATGGCCTGTGAAACGGTATCCGGCTGCGGCAGGCAGGCAGCTTCGAGCGGGGCGCTGTACGGCGTGGGGACATGCGCGCCGTTGAGGCGGCTTACCGGTGCGTCCAGATCGTCAAACGCCAGGCTCTGGACCTGAGCGGCGATTTCAGCGCCGATCCCGCACGGGCCGAAGGCCTCGTCGACGATGAGCAGGCGGCCCGTCTTGTGTACGGATTCCAGTATGGTAGCCATATCCAGCGGCGCCACGGTGCGCGGGTCGATGAGTTCGACGGAGATGCCGTCCCCCGCGAGTTCGTCGCAGAGTTTCCACGTCAGGGGAACCATATTTGCCAGCGCGACAACCGTGACGTCGTCGCCCTCGCGGCGGACCTCGGCCTTCCCGAATGGAATGGCGTACGGCGTATCGGGTACCGGACCACGATGGTTGAGGATGGATTTGTGTTCGAGGAAGAGAACGGGATCATCGCCTTCCAAAGCGGTTTTGAACAGGCCCTTGGCGTCGTAAGGCGTGGCGGGCAGGGCCACGCGGAAGCCAGGCAGATGCGCGAAAACGGGATAGTAATTCCCCGAATGGTGGGTGGCGGCGGCGCCACCGATACCGACGCAGCCTCGCAGCACAACGGGCATGGACAGGCGGCCGCTGCTCATGTACTGCATCTTGGCGATCTGGTTGACCATCTCGCCGAAGCCGTCCAGGATGAAGTCGATGAACATGAAGTCCACCACGGGCCGCGCGCCTGCCATGGCCGCGCCGGTGCAGAGTCCGATGAAGCCCCGCTCGCAGATCGGGGTGTCGCATACGCGCATCGGACCGTAGCGCTCGTAAAGCCCGGTGGTGGTGTTGAAGTTGCCACCGCGTTCGCCCACGCCCTCGCCTACCACGAAGACGGTCGGGTCCGCCGCCATGGCATCGGACAGGGCTTCTCGCGCGGCTTCCGTAAACGTGATTTCACGCATGGGTTGCATCCTGTCCGCTGAAGACGTGGTCCGCTACCGAGACCGGATCCGGCCACGGGCTCTTCCTGGCGAACTCGACGCCCTCTTCGACGGCGGCCCTGACATCGTTTTCGATCCGGTCGAGGGTCTCCCGGTCTGCGATGCCCTCTTCCTGCAGTTTTCCGGCCAGCAATTCGATGGGGTCCCTGGCCTTCCAGGTCTCGAGTTCTTCCTGCGTCCGGTAACCGGTATCCCGCATCCCCTCCGCGTGGGGACGCGTGCGGTAGGTCTTGCAGTCCAGCAGCGTGGGGCCGCCGCCTTTGCGGGCGCGAACGACGGCGTCGCCGGCTTTTTTGTAGACGTTGAGGACGTCGTTTCCATCCACCTGAACGCCGGTTACGCCATAGCCTTCCGCGCGCTGTGCGACATCCGTATTGCGAGTGGCGTACTCGAAGGCCACTTCGGTGGCGTACCGGTTGTCTTCCAGGACGAAGACCACAGGCAGTTGCCAGATCGCGGCCATGTTCAGGCCCTCGTGAAAAGCGCCGTTGTTGACGCCTCCGTCGCCGAAGAAGGCCACGCTGACGCGGTCCGATTCGAGCAATTTGAACGTATAGGCGGCGCCGGCGGCCTGAAGGATGCAAGGGCCCACGATTCCGCTGGTGCCCATCAGCCCGATTTCGGGGGAGAACAGGTGCATGCTGCCGCCCCGCCCCCGCGCGCACCCCGTGGACTTGCCGAAGAGTTCAGCGATGAGTTCGCGTATGGGTACGCCCTTGGCGAGCGCATGGCCGTGGCCCCGATGGGTGCTGAAGATCGTGTCTTCCCCGCGCAGGTGCGCGCAGACGCCCGCCGCGATGGCTTCTTCTCCGACGTACGTGTGGCAGGCCCCCGGGATGAGTCCGGCCTGGTACGACCTGGCAATCTGCTCCTCGGTGCGCCGGATCGTGAGCATCTGGCGGTAGAGGGACAGGACGCGTTCGTTTTCGAGATTTTCCGGCATGATGCCGTCACCTTCTGTGCCTTTTGTGCTTTTTGTGGTAAATTAACGGTTGTCTTTTTTCGAATCGTGGTTACCCGCTGACGATCGGGCCTCCGGGATAGGTGCCGCCGGCGTTCATCGCGAGATTGCCGCCGTCCATGGGCAACATCACGCCGGTGACCCACGCCGACGCGTCGGACGCCAGGAAGATGGCAACGCCCACGATGTCTTTCGGCTCGCCGAACCGGCCGGCCGGAATGCCGCCCAGCCACGTATCGGCCATGCGAGGTTCGGCCCGCAGTCGTTTTTCCAAGAAAGGGTTCATAACCTGGGCGGGCAGAATCGCATTCACGCGCACGCCGCGGCTGCTCCATTCCGTGCTGAGTTCCCGGGTCATCTGGGCGACGGCGCCCATCCCGATGCTGTAGGCGACGTGGCCCCGCCCGATCGCGGTGAGGCTTGCGAGAGAACCGATGTTGATGATGCTGCCCTTGCCCGCGGCGAGCATGCGCCTGCCTCCCTCCTGGCAGCTGCAGAAGCGTGCGATGACCAGAGACTGCAGGCTCTCCTGGAGCCGATCCAGGGAGAGGTCCTCGGGTTTGCCCAGCATGGTTCCGCCGGCGACGTTGCCCAGAACGTCGATCCGGCCGAATTCGCGGTCCAGCCGCGAAAACATTCCGCGGACCTGTTCGACGTCGGAAACGTCGCACCGCACCGGAACGGCGCGCCGACCCAGCGATTCGATCTCGTGCGCGGTTTCCTGTGCGCCGGGTTCGTTGACGTCGGCCAGCATGAGATCTGCCCCGGCCTCCGCGAAGCCCACGGCCATTGCCTTGCCCATCCCGCTGGCCGCGCCCGTCACCAGGGCGACACGGTCCGTCATGTCGAATATTGGATGTGACATGGTCCATCTCCGAGTTTGCGAGGGGAAGCGCGCCTCCAGCATCGGCCGACCGGGGACCCGCTATTCACCCAGATACGCGACGGCGTCGATTTCGACGAGGATGCCCTTAAACATGTCGCCGGCGCCGACCAGGCGTCTTGTGGGCATCCGGCTTTTGTTTCTGAAGTACCGCATATAGGTGCGATTGAATCCGTCGCGGTCCGCCATGTCCAGGAGGAAGACGTTGACGCGGACGACGTCGTCGAAGGTGGCGCCTTCGCTTTCCAGCACCCGCACCATGTTGTCCATGGTGAAGATGGTCTGTTCTTCGATACTCTTCCCGACGACCTCGGCGCCCTCGACGGGGCCGAAGCCGGAGAGAAACAGCAGGTCGCCGGCGCGGCGGGACATGGAGTAGAAGGGCTCGGGGCTCACCTGTTTTGCCATGGAAATCCTCTCCTGAATTGATTCATGTGGCGCCGCGATGATGCGGGAAGCGGCGCGGTCAATTCCGGGCTTGCAGCGTGACGTCCTTTCGATGATCGAACAACGCGGGATCGTGTTCCTTCAGCGGGAGGCGCGGACGAACGCCGGTGTTGACGATGTTGTCCGGATGGGGCCAGCGGCGGTTGAGCACCGAGACGAGGTTCTCCACACCCGTAATCGCCACGTCCTGGCTGGCCTGCACGGACAGGCCGGAGACGTGCGGGGTCAGGACCACGTTGTCGAGCCGGGCGAGCGCGTGGTCGGGCGGCGCCTCCTGTTCGCCGAAGATCTCGATATCGTCGAATGTGTCAATGGCGGCGCCGCCCAGATGTCCGCTTCGCAGAAGGTCGGCCAGGGCGCTTTCGTCCGTTATCGCGCCCCGGCAGGTATTGATGAAAAAGGATCCCGGTTTCATTTTCCTTAGGGTGGGCGCGTCCAGCAGGCGATAGGTCTCCTTCGTGAGAGGCAGGTGCAGAGAGACGAAGTCCGACTCCGCCAACAGCGTGTCGAGGTCCACCATCCTCACGCCGAGGGCATCGGCTTCGTCCCGCGGCGCACGCATATTTTTCCTGGTGGCCAGCAGCCTCAGGCCGAAGGGCTTTGCCCGTCGCACGACCGCTTTGGCCGATGCGCCGAAACCGATCAGACCGAGCGTGAGGGCCGAGATGCGCTGCAGCATGAGACCTTCGTCCCGCGCTCTCTGGAACCTGCCGGCGTAAAAGTGCCTTGACATTGCGGGAATTCGCCGGGCGAGGCCGAGCAGGAAAGCCATGACGTGGTCGGCCATTTCTTCGTTGCAGAACGTGGGGACATTGGAGACGACGATGCCGTCACGCGTGGCGGCCTCCACGTCGATCTTGTCCGTGCCGTTGCCCAGACGGGAAATGATCCTGCACCTGGCGAGGCTCCTGATGACCTCCTCGGGAAGGGACGCCGACACGACGGCCAGGGCGTCGCAATCCGCAACACCCGCGATAATGTCGTCCGGTTCGTACGCATCCACCAGGACAGGCGCGATCCCGTAGTGCCTGTACAGGGCCGCCTCGGTCGGACTGACCGCAATGACCTCGGCGTTGAGGCGGACGAATCGGATGTGTCCAAAATCGGTCCTGGGCATGGGGTAAACTGTGGCAAATAGAGCGTGTCCGGGCTGCGACGCCTCTTGTTTCACGAACGGATCAGCTTGCCGATTGTTCGTCGCGGTCTCCCTGTTCCCCTTGCGGCGCCGGCGCCTCCGGTGAAACCAGAAGCAGTCCCGGCACGGATGCAAAGTGGCGATCCAACGAGACCAGCCGCAAACCGTGTTCCATGGTCTGAGCCGCGATCCAGATGTCGTTCGTAGGGATCGGGGTCCCGGCACGCCTTAACCCGTCCAGAACCTCGGCATAGAACTCGGCTGTAGTCTCGCTGACGGCGCATGTCTGCACGCGTGGCGAGTCGAGGAATTCGGCCAGTTCATCGCGGTTCCTGCGCTCCCGGATGCCGCCCTTGAAGCCCGATAGCAGTTCTCCGATACTGATCGAACTCATCACGATTCGCGAAGCTCGTCGAAGCAATGAGACAATCGCCGGCTCCGCGCGCATGGCGTGCGAGTAAACGTTGGTATCAATCAGGAATTCGTTCACCGCCAGAGTTCCGGATCGATGCGTCGCTCGGAGTCGATCTTCCCCTGGATTCGGGCAAACTCATCCTCGTCCCAACGTCCGAACAGGTGGTCCAGGTCGCTATGGACCTCGGTGAACCGGCGTGGCTTGTCCAATCCGAACTGCTGTCGCAATGCGTCCAGCGCCGTCTGGTTCATGCTCTTTCCTTCACGCTTCGCCACCTCCCTTAATTTGGCCGCAAGCCGGGAGTCCATCCCACGCAGGGTCATGCTCTTCAGAATATCCGCCACGGCGCATTCCCTCCATAAGATGCAATCATTTTATGATGGCATAATGCTCTCATCATACGATATCACCCGCCGAAGGTCAAGCATGATCCGCCCGGCGCCTCCGAAACAACGGTCGTAGACGGGATTCGGCGCAGGTGCTTCCGCTCCGTCGTCGAGTTCCTCAGAAGCTGCTTTAAAATTCCCAGTGAGGGAGACGACAACATACTGATGGCCATCCTCAGGCGAACGTAATGCACGGCTCCGGCCAGACGTTCATCCGTGCGCAGCATACCAGGCGGCATTGAGCGGTCTGACATCGCGGGGCAGGCCGCCGCGTTAATGATTACGTCGACACCGCGTCGAAGTCGCGATCGGCCGGCAGCGATCTACAGTTTCAAGAACAACCCGACTTCCCAGACAGGGGCATCGAGCAGGTTGTGGCTTCGCGCGAACCTCGAAATGCCGGCGGTAATTCCCGCGTTGGGAGAAACATGGAAATCGATCTGGGATCCAAAGGACAGGTACTCGAGATCGTTGCGCGGGTGAAACTCATCATCTGCTCTGTCGAGGGCTTCGACCCCGCGGAGCCAGACCGAGACGTATATTCGCTCGGCGAACGTATATCCAGCCTGCAGACTGTATCGAAACTCGTCCGCGTAGTTTTCATCGCGATTGTCACTGCTCTTTCGGTTGTTGTATCCGATCTCACCTATCAGATAGGCAGGTGCGGGAAAGAGCGAATGGCCTGCTTGAAGGGAAACATGCTGATTGAATTCGCCGTCGCCTGTCCAGAGGACGATATCCCCCCCTGATTCGCCCAGCGGCAATCCTGCCATGGCCTGCAGACTGACCGCCGTTGGTCCTTTTGTCAGAATCCCGATCCTGACACCTGCGTCCCCATCGCCAACACCGGACGTTGAATCCAACCCTTCGGCGTCCACGCCGAAGTGCGTATAGACCGGCATGTAGCCCACCAGCGTCACCCGGTCAGTCACGCCGAATTCACCGTAAAGACTTGTCGTATAGCCGCTCACGGTCGGGATCTCGGTCTTCGATCCATTCGCGATGAAAAGCGACTCGGCGCTGATTACCTGCTGGCTGAGTTTGAAATACCCCTTACCCTTCAGCTGCGTCCATCCACCCGCGAAGGCGATGGAGAAATCCAATATCATCACGCCCGTAAGCAACCCGGCAAGAACAAACCCTTTCACTTAATTCTCCTTTGCTTATCAATTGCCCAATGAAGCGCTTCCGACTTCCCTGTTGATCAGCCTGCAATGAAGAATGAGGTGGCTCCATGAATTGATATTCTTTCCACTGCCAGGAGTAAACGTCCATGACTTATTCCCCGACTGCCGTGACACTTCACCAAATTCCACGGCGCCGGCAGGTAAAGAACCGCCTTTGGGCCAGTTAATGTTGGCGCTGGTGTAAAGAGCTACAAACACATCCGGCGCCCCGCCCGGCGTTGACAGTCCGGTAATGCTGAGTCTGAGCTTCCCGTCGGAAGTCTCGCTTAGCGTCACCGACCCGCCTGATGAATAGTTGTTTCGTCCGCCGATCGTACCGGTACGGCTTCGTGGCGCCGCATCCGTCACGGTCAGCGAAGCAGTGCCGGATATGCCGTCCACGGTCGCCGTGATCGTCGTGGAACCGGCGTCCACCCCCGTTGCCAACCCGGACGCGTTGATGGTCGCCACCGAGGGGCTGCTGCTCGACCAGGCGAAGGTCTTGCCGGATATCATCGTGTTGTCCGAGGTAAAGGCGGTGGCGCTGAACTGGTGGGTCCCGCCCTCCTCGATTGATACGGACGATGGACTCACCGTCACACGGGCCACGACCGGCGGCGGCTCGGTCACGGTCAGCGTCGCCGTGCCGGATACGCCGTCCACCGTCGCCGTGATCGTCGTGGAACCGGCGTCCACACCCGTTGCCAGCCCGGACGCATTGATGGTGGCCACCGAGGCGCTGCTGCTCGTCCAGACAAAGGTCTTGCCGGATATCATCGTGTTGTCCGAGGTAAAGGCGGTAGCGCTGAACTGGTGGGTCCCGCCCTCCTCGATTGATACGGACGATGGACTCACCGTCACCCGGGCAACAGCCGGCGGCGACTCGGTCACGGTCAGCGTAGCCGTGCCGGATATGCCGTCCACCGTCGCCGTGATCGTCGTGGAACCGGCGTCCACACCCGTTGCCAACCCGGATGAGTTGATGGTGGCCACCGAGGTGCTGCTGCTCGTCCAGACAAAGGTCTTGCCGGATATCATCGTGTTGTCCGAGGTAAAGGCGGTGGCGCTGAACTGACGGGTCCCGCCCTCCTCGATTGATACGGACGATGGACTCACCGTGACACGGGCAACAGCCGGCGGCGACTCGGTCACGGTCAACGTCGCCTTGCCGGATATGCCGTCCACCGTCGCCGTGATCGTCGTGGAACCGGCGTCCACACCCGTTGCCAACCCGGACGCGTTGACGGTGGCCACCGAGGGGCTGCTGCTCGTCCAGACAAAGGTCTTGCCGGATATCATCGTGTTGTCCGAGTCATAGGCGGTGGCGCTGAACTGCCGGGTCCCGCCCTCTTCGATTGATACGGACGATGGACTCACCGTTACACGGGCCACAACCGGCGGCGGCTCGGTCACGGTCAACGTCGCCGTGCCGGATACGCCGTCCACGGTCGCCGTGATCGTCGTGGAACCGGCGTCCACACCCGTTGCCAACCCGGACGCGTCGACGGTGGCCACCGAGGGGCTGCTGCTCGCCCAGACAAAGGTCTTGCCGGATATCATCGTGTTGTCAGAGGTATAGGCGGTGGCGCTGAACTGGTGGGTCCCGCCCTCCTCGATTGATACGGACGATGGACTCACCGTTACACGGGCCACAACCGGTGGCGACACGGTCACGGTCAGCGTCGCCGTGCCGGATATGCCGTCCACCGTCGCCGTGATCGTCGTGGAACCGGCGTCCACACCCGTTGCCAACCCGGAGGCGTTGACGGTGGCCACCGAGGGGCTGCTGCTCGTCCAGACAAAGGTCTTGCCGGATATCATCGTGTTTTCAGAGGTATAGGCGGTGGCGCTGAACTGGTGGGTCCCGCCCTCCTCGATTGATACGGACGATGGACTCACCGTCACCCGGGCCACAGCCGGCGGCGGCTCGGTCACGGTCAACGTCGCCGTGCCGGATACGCCGTCCACGGTCGCCGTGATCGTCGTGGAACCGGCGTCCAGGCCCGTTGCCAACCCGGACGAGTCGATGGTGGCCACCGACGCGCTGTCGCTCGACCAGATGAAGGTCTTGCCGGATATCTCCACGTCGACCGAGTCATAGGCGGTGGCGCTGAACTGCTGCGTCCCTCCTTCTTCGATTGACGCGGACGATGGACTCACCGTGACACGGGCAACAGCCGGCGGCGGCTCGCAGGTCGTGCCAAACACTTCGGCGAAGAGTACAAAATCACCAAAGTTGATCACGCCATTGCCGTCCAAATCCATCAGCGCATTGTAATTGGCGTCGCCGGAAGAGGCGCCAAACACGACGCCCAAGGATATAAAATCCACGAAATCAACGGCGCCATTGTTGTCAAAATCACCAGGACAGGCACGACTCCCCACTACGTCATCGGGGGTCAGATCGAGGGGCACGACGCCCCTCGCGTTGGGAACGGCAAAGTCCGATGCTGCGAAGACGAGCAACAAAACGGCGAGAAGTAGCAACTTCCTGTTTGACCTGTACGTGAACATGGCAGGCACTTCCTTATCAGTCCGTTGGTAAAGTCGCTCTGCAGGCGAAGCCGAGCCATTGTGGCCGAAGACAAGTCGCGCAGTCCCATCCAGCGATTCGGCGAGGGAGCGCAACGCAGGTTTTCGACCGCAAGGGCCGGCCGTAGCCCGGATGGGCTTTTTCAACAGGCTGCTAATCACCTGATCCGGCCGCGCGCGTGGACCGGCCACGTCGCTTCGACCATTCCGTTGCGGGTGGCGACCATGACGTCGTGTTCGTTGACGCACGGACACGGGTGAACGGGAAGTACCTGCACGCGCTCGCCGATCTCAGGTTTGACCGGGCACTGTGAGATGTCCACGTGGCCGTGCTCTTCGGACGCGACACCGATGAGCGCGTCGGGGTATTCGACGATATGTCCCATGCTGTCTCCCCGTTCCGTCTTGAAGATGGATGCGCTCAATGACTTGCTGCCGGCATCCAGAAACATGCGGTCCCCGGTGGGCCTGCTCACGACGGTGGTGATCACGCGAAGCGCGCACTGATCCACGGTGTGCCGACCTTCGGCCAGGTGCATGGCGCCGCCCACGGGGTATTCACCGGCGCGGTACTCGGTGAGTTCGGGGATTTTGTGGGCGTCCAGCGCATGGGGGGTGCCGCCGCCGCTCACGACGCCGCGAGGCAGGCCGGCCCTGTCGAACAGGTCGATGGTTTCCTGAATGAGCGGTCTGGAATCGGGCGGCGTGGGAAAGCCCATGAAACCCCTGAGCTCCAGTCCGGGAAGGTCGTGGACGAGCTTCGCCAGATCAGCGGCATCCCGAGGCGTGGGAACGCCCGTGCGTTCGAATCCCATTTCCACTTCGATCAAAATGCCGATGGAAACGCCCGCGGAAGCGGCGGCGCGGGAGAGGCCCCTGACGGTGAATTCGGAGTCCGGGGCGAGGGTTATCGGCAATTGTTTCGCCAGGGCCGTAAGCCGGTCGAGTTTCCGGGCCCCCATGATGTTGTAGGGAATGAGCAGATCGGTGTGGATGCCTCCCGCCGCCAGGACTTCGGCTTCACCGAGCTTCTGGCAGGTGAGGCCGATCGCGCCGTGCTTCAATTGCATGTGGGCGACGGCCAGGGTCTTGTGGGTCTTGATGTGGGGGCGGAAACCGATGCCGTGTTCTTCGAAATAACCGTGGTATCGCTTCAGGTTTTCTTCGAGTGCGTCAAGGTTGATGACAAGGACGGGCGTGTCCAGTTCGTCGATGCGCATGCAGGGCTCCTTCGCCGTAAGTCGTCGCTTTGACTGCTGTGCCATTAAATAGCTTGCGCGGCGGCATGGGTCAAGGGTTTTCGGGAGCGGAGCCGGCGGGAACGCTTTTCCCTTGACATGCGGCGCGCCCGGCCCAAAGTTTAGTTCGAAAGATAGACCGCATAAGTCTGTGGATCCGGTTTGCGGCACCGTATTCGCGGATGCCCTTTTCAGAAGATCACCCGGCCTTTCTGCGATCATGGGCTGTTGACCCGGAACGGCAGGTTGGATAGTTTTCCAGAGAACGGTCCACGCTGTTTTCTTGACGTCCAATCAAACGGATCACCGGTTCGCGGAGTAATGCTATGGAAAATCAAATCCGTCGTTGCAGCTTCTGCCGTCCTGTCCGACTGTGTGTCTGGCTGTGGGTTCTCGCTGTTGCCGTGTTGCCCGAAGCACGCGCGGGTGAGCAGTCTCGAACTTCCATTCCGCACGCGGCGCGAGACTCGCTGGTATCCGCGGCCGAACAGCACGCGCATTCGGGCGCCCATAAGGAAGCCGCCGAGATTCTCGGCAGGCTTGTCGAAGTGTTTCCGGACGACGTCAATCTCCTGACGCGACAGGGGTACGCCCTGTTGAAAGCGGAAGATTTCGAGTCCGCCATCATTGCGTTTGAATCGGCGAAAAAGCTCGATTCCGACCTACCGGGCACGTACGTGGGGCTCGGACTCGCCAGATTGCGAAACTCGGGAAGAGGCCTGGAGGCATTTTTCAATTTTCGTCAGGCCGTGGGTGAAGCGAGGTCAGCCATTGAGATCAACGCGGCTTACGGGCCGGCATACCGGCTCCTGGGGGAGGCTTACGGACGGTTTGAAGAAGACCACGAAAAGGCCCTGGGCTATTACACGACCTACATCGAACTGGAACCCGACAACCCCGAAGGACGCTACGAATTCGGACTCTCGCTGGTCCAACTCGGGCAGTACGACAAAATCGACGAATACATAACGCCCTTTGTCGAAACGCATCCGTCGGAAAACCTGCTGCTTCCACTGGCCGCGCAGGCGCACTTCTACCTGGAGCGGTTCGGACGGGCCCTGGAGCTCTTCGAGCGATATCTGCAAACGCTGGACCCCCCGGAGCGCGAACTCTATACAGATATCTCACTGGTCGCCTCCGCGGAGGAACTCGAAGCGTACCGGGCCGCCACGGAGGAGGAAAAAGCAACCTTCCTCCACAGGTTCTGGCTGAAGAGGGACTCCGATATCCTGACCGCGATCAACGAACGGGTCATCGAGCACTATCGCCGGGTCTGGTACGCCCGGACCTTCTTCGCCGCCGCCGCCAGTCCCTGGGACAAGCGAGGGGAGGTCTACATACGCTACGGACAGCCGGATTACCGGTCCCGGTCCACGCGCAGGCAATTCGTGCAGAATCCGAAGGTCCAGGCCGTACGGGACCGGATGGCGGTGGCGCTCTACGGCGACGAAGCCGCGCTGTTGACGTTTACAGGCCCCGTGTTTCCGGTAAAGGCGAACCGCAGCCATCTGGAGGCCACGCTCTTCGACCAGAGGGTTACCCCCGATGCAGCCGGCGCGACAACGGCTGACGACGACGTCGGCATTGACGCCTCCCAGGTTTCCGCACTGGCGGAAAAAGAACAGGATCCCATGGCGGCGATCAGGGAAAACAGCCGTTTCGACGAGTTCGGGGATCTGAATACCCGGCTCAATTTCGGCGGGTACGCCCCGATCACTCTGGACAACGAGGTCGGCACGGTGCCCTGGGAAACCTGGACGTACACGGGTATCGGAAACGGCATGGAAATTACGTTTACTGACGAAAGGGGAACGGGGGCGTTCGACTTCGCGCCCATACCGCCTCCATCGCTCGACACGGACGTGTCCCGGCTTGCCCGGTTTACGGAATACGCGCCGCGCGTGGTCTTTCGCAATGCGATTTCCCGCATGCCCGACGTCTACCGCCCCAGGTTTCACCACCCCCCGCTGGACTTCTACTTCGATCTCGCCAGCTTCCGCGCGCCGGAGGGCCGAACCACGCTGGAGGTCTACTACGGAATACCGGCCGCACAGGTCAAGATCGGACAGAGACGCGACGTGTCGTACATCCAGGTCAAGTGCGCGCTTGCTCTGGCCCCGGCGGATTACAGCGTTATCCATCGTACATCTTCCAGTCGCGCCTACAGGGTCGCGGCCGATTTCAGCGGCGTACAGAAAGCGTTTATGCCGGAACTGCTCAAACTCCAGGTCCCGCCCGGAAAATACGACCTTCAGGTCCAGATCAAGGACCTGCTTTCCGGCCACAACGGCATCTACCGGCAGACGGTGGACGTGAAGGCGTATTCCGAGGACCGGCTTCGGATCAGCGATATTCAACTCGCCGCCACAATCGGCGAAACGAAGCTGCAGGAGCGATTCAAAAAGGGAGAAGTATGGGTTGTGCCGATGCCGACCCGGAACTACCGGGGTGCCCAGCAGGTATACGCATACTACGAGATCTACAACCTGAAGAAGAACCGATTCGGGCAGACGCGTTACAGGGTAAAGTACGTGGTGCGGTACGTTTCGAAACCCATCCGCGGCGCGCTCGGTTCGGTGGCGTCCGGTCTCCGCTCGCTGTTCAGAAGCAAGAGACCCTCGGTCTCGATTTCGTACGAACATGACGGTACCGAACCGAACGAACAGAGTTACCTGGAAATCGACCTCGACAAGGTCAAACACGGCGTGAACGTGCTCGAAGTCGAAATAAAGGACCTTGTCAGCGGCAAGAGCGAGGAACGCGAAATCCGCTTTCAGTACGGAGGTTGACGGAGCGCCCGCGCGTGAAAGGAATGGTCAAGGCGTCGGTCCGCGTCTGCCTGGTTAAGGATATCGATCTGATCCGCGAGCGACTAAAGCGATTGAAAAAGGAGTTTCAGCAATGAGCAAACCAGAAGACGATTTGGAGTTGGTGCATGGCAGCGGCAACGTCTTCCGCGACTTCGGCCGTGCCGACGCCGACGTACAGCAGACCAAGGCGCTCCTGGCCGCCCGCATCATCGGCATTCTTGACGACGAAGGGCTTTCTACACGCAAAGCCGAGGGCCGCACCGGTGTGAACCATGCGGACTTTACTCGCATTCGCAACGTTCAACTTGATCGCTTCACGATCGACCGTCTCATGACCGTACTCAACAAGCTCGGCCAGCGAGTGGACGTGCAGATCGATGTCCATCCGAGCATGGCCCCTGAAGAAGTGCCGGCGCATCGTTGAAGGCCTTGTCACGTTCAGCTTGAGCCAGGGGATGATGACTGTGAGCCAGAGATACGAATCGGCATTTTTTGTCCTTTGTGGCCTTTATTTCTGCCATCCTTTGTTCGAAAGCGCTCTGAGCCCGGAATGGAGATGAATCGTCGTGTCGGATCAGCCCTTCTCGTGGCGATTGGCTTCTTTGCGCTTTTCGCAGAACGGGAAACGCCGGCGCAGGTTACCGGGTTCGACCCGGAAGCCCTGGCGAAGCAATTCGTGGGCTACGACGTCTCCAGAAACGCGGGAAAGGGATATTCCGAGAGCGCGAGTTCGGCCACGCTGGCGTGGGGTGAAAGCTATCTGCTGAACGCCTACGTCAAGATGTACCGCGTAACCCGGAACACGAGGTGGCTGGACAAGATCGTGGACCACTTCGACCGGATGGTCGCCAATATGAGCGACCACGACGGCGACGGGATCCCCGGGTGGCACACGGACCGGTATTCCGTGTCGCGGATGCGGGCCGAATCGCTGCACAACCGGGGGACGGCGTCCATCACGCCGTTAGAGGCCACCGTCAGGAATATACAGCAGGCCCACGAGGCGATCGACGCGGAGTTCATCATCGAACGGGTCGCTTCGAACCGGTACGTGGTGCGGGACCTCACCCGCGCGAAAGTGGTCTATGGCGGTCCATATACTCTGGGTCAGAACATCCCCGGCATTCCGGGTTTCGAAGTGCGCCTGGACAGGACCCCCGAAATCGGAGACAGGTTTCGCGTGGAGACGTGGGCGGTTCGCCCCCTGGAATACGCCGTTCACGAGGGGATGATCCTTTACCCCATCGCGCAGTTTATCGAATTGGCCCTGAGTGACGAGAGCCTGGAGGCGAAATACGGAGAAAAGGCGCGCGATTACCTCGCATTGATCGAGGAGCGCGTATTGAGAAAGCAGGAGCGTCATTGGGTGCAGATGGCGCCCGGGATGGGGGCCTACCGGTTCACCGAATCCTCGGCCGAACGATTTCCCAACCGCATCCTCCCTCACAACCAGTACCTCGCGCTCGGCCGCGTCTACCTGGTACTGAAAGACGTGTCGGACGAGCCGCTGTTCGAGGAACGCGCCGGGCAGATGGCCGCGTTCTTCAGGAATGCCTTGAAGGAAACCGGCGATGCGTACACCTGGGCTTACTGGGACTGGGTGGAGGCGAGCAGGCCGGACCAGAGCGTCACGGAGGACACGAGCCACGGGCACATCGACGTGGAGTTCGCCGTCGAGGCCTACCGGCGGGGCGTTGTCTTCACGCGGGCGGACATGCTCCGGTTCGCCAGGACGCTGACGGACCAGATGTGGAACGGGTCGCTCTCGAATCCGAAAATAGGTTCCCGGGTCGATCGGCAGGACGGAGACGCGAAGATTATCCGGGGATGGATCGAGCTGTGCCGTTGGGATCCGCGGATCTGGGACATCTATTGGGCGCTGTTCGACCGCGTCGGCAGACCCGGGCTGGAAATACCGCACATCCTTCACGCCAGGGCCGTGCTCGACGGGCCGCCCGAGGTGAGATCGGCGGACTTCAACGGCGACAGACAGGTGGATTTTCAGGACTTCCTCGCATTCGCGCGTCATTTCGGTCTGACTTCGGATTCCGCTTCGTACGACGGAAGGTACGATCTGGACGGCGACGGAAACGTCGACTTCGCGGACTTTATCGCATTCTCCATGGCATTCGGTACCTGAAGAGGATGACAATTCGGCTGTCAGCTATCAGCCGTCAGCAGTCAGCCAAAAGCGGTTTCCGTTAAGCCATTGCGTCGGGAATCGCTGGTATCTCCATCGCCACGTGGGCAACCACAAGGGTTGCCCTGCAAATCCAAACACAGCCCGTCCGGTGGTGTTGGGGGTTTTTTCGGGGCAGGACCCAAAAAACCGGCGATTCAGGGGAAATTCGTAGTGCCGATATTTGAACTTCCAGATGGGCGTCTTTCGTATCGTACCGTCGGCCGGCTGGCGTGGCTCAGCATCCGCATCGCGGCCGGTGTCGCTTGCGTCGTGGTACCGTTCGGTTACGCGATCACCGGCGTACACAAGGACGTCCTCATGGGCGCGGGTTCCGGGCTCGCGTTCGGCATCGGCATCGGCCTGCGCATGGGACAGCGCACCGGTCTGTCCACGGGCATCCTGATCGGTTCCGTGGCCGGGCTGATCACCGCGCTTCTGGCCGGCATCATCCCCCAGGACGGCACGCTCTTCATCGTTCCGCCGGTCGTCGCGCTCGCCGTGGGTCTGATCGACGGCATCTCGCCCGCGGTCCGGCACGGATACCGACGCGCCGTCCTCGAGTCTCTTATGATGTCCGTCCTGCTCGGATTGGGTCTGTTGCCCGGCCTCGGTCGGGCCGGATTGATATCCTCACTCATGGTCATGCCGCCCACCGCCCTGATCGCCGGCTCGTACGGGCAGATCGCCGCCAGGCGGCGTTTCCGTCCACCGGTGTTGCTGATACTTGGTTCCGTGGCGATGTGGGCCTCTGTGATCCTCCTCGCGGCGCACGAATTCGAGGGGTCCGCTGTCCGGATCAATAACGCCCCGGTCAGCCCGTTTTTGATCTCAACGGTCTATATCGTCGTGTGCATGCTTTTCGTACCCGTCTCCGTGTTCCTGGCGGGACGGGCTGCAGCGGTATGGATTCAGCCCCGGCTCCGGGTTTACAGGCAACTCACCGAGTACCTGAGGGTGATGTGGGTGCCCATCGGGAGCTTTGCCATCGGGTACCTGACGCTTATTGTGCTGTTCGCCGGCTTCTACGGCATGCTGGGACGTTTCAGCCAGCACGCGTTCACGGGCGACGGCGCCGCGTCCGGCGTCGTCGACTGGATTGCATTCTCTTTCTTTACCTCTCTGGCCAGGGACTACTCGGAAATCGTCCCTCAGTCCCTGGCGGCGCGGGCGCTGGTCGCCGGCCACCTGGTCCTTTCCATCGGGTGGGGCCTGGTCGTGTTCGCCGCCGTAATGTCCTACCTCCAGCCGCAGATCGAGCGGATCGCCAGGCGGGAGAACACGGGCGGCGACGGTCCCGCGTCGACCTGACTGGCGCATGACGGATGACACGGAGGACAGCAATGTCGAAACTGAAGGTTTTGCAGATCGCGGCGAACCGCGTACGGTTGGGGGTGGATCTCGCGGGTCTCCCCGGAGCCCGAATTTACAGGTCGCGGCGGGCGTCCGGGCCCTATGAAGAGGTCGGGGTGGCATTCGAGGAGACGTACGACGATACGGTACATCTGGAGCCTGGCAGGATCTACTACTATCTGGCGACGGAATGGCGAGCGCCCAGCCTGTATCCGGATGCCGGCGGCATTAGTGGCGGGCCCCCCATTCGCGTGGCGGTGCCCCGTGCGCAGAAGGAAAAGCGTATCGAGCTGACGGAAAACCGTGAGGAATTCACGATTTCGATGGGCGGGTACCTGGATGAATCCAATTCGGTGACCGTGGGCCCGGAAGTCTACTGTCCCGGTCCGAATTCGAGCATGCCGCCGTACGACCAGGTCTTCGAACCGAACCAGTACGTCGTCATCGAGAACCGTGGAGAGACGGACGTGGTGAACCCGTGGGTGGTGGCCAACGGAAAACGGGACTGGTGGTCCGTGGAGACGATGACGGAAGAGATCGCAGGCATCGCCGGAGGCGGCAGCCTGAGCGACGGGGACAAGATGATGGCGGTCTGGAAATTCGTGGTCGACGAACTCTACGACAGCCGGATCGGCATGTCATGGTTCGACCAGACCAGCGACCCGGTCAGACTCTTCAACGTCTACGGCTTCGAAGGCTGCGTGGCCAACGCGATCACCAGCCGGCGCCTGGCGGAACAGATGGGCGTGACGAGCCGGGAAATCTGGCTGGGCGGGACCATCGACGGTTACGGTCGCGGGCGCAGCTGCGGACACGATATCTTCGAGGCGTTCGCGGACGGGGCCTGGCATTTTCTGGATACGGACCTGATGGTGTTCTTTCTGAATCGCGACAACACCACGGTTGCCGGCTCCGGGGACCTGGCGCGGGATATCGACCTGCTGCGCCGCTCCCACCGCAACCTGGGCCTGTGCGGGCGAGACCTGCCCGAGAAGGACTATTACTATACGCCCTTCCGGGAAGGCCAGTACGTCTATCCGCCCAACAAGGGCGGCGCCTGGATGGACGCTGCGGGAAAGATAAATCAGACGCCCGGGGAATTCCCGACTGCACAGACCATGGCGTTGCGGTTGCGACCGGGCGAGAAACTTGTCCGCTTCTGGGACAACGTTGGAAAGAACGTGATTCGGGGACGGCGACTCTATCCGGCCGTACGCTATTCCAACGGGAAGCTGGCCTACCGGCCCGACCTGCGCGGCCCGCTCGCACTGAACGGAACCGAGTCGGCGAGGAATGTCATCCAGGAGACCTCCGGCAGACGCGTTGCGCTGCATCCGGAGAAGCAGGGCCAGGTTTCGGAGGTGGTGTGGCGGGTGGCGTCGCCCTACGCGATCGCCGGAGCGCGCGTGGGCATCCGGTGTCGATGCGACACGCAGGAAGACGGTCTGGAAGTGCTGCTTTCCAAGGACGGAGAGGAGTGGCGGTCCGTGTGGGTCGCCATCGGACGGCGGCTGGACGCCAGCGTGGACCTGGACTGGTACCTGAATCCCGCGCTGAACGACTGGCGCGGCGAGAAGGACCTCGGATGGCGGATGGGGCCGTGTTATCAGTACTATATCAAGGTGGCCATGTGGGCGGGGTCGCGGCCTCACGGGGTGGGCCTGGACGCGATCCGTTTCGATACGGATATCCAGTGCGCCACGCGGTCCCTTCCTTCGCTGTTCTGCGGCGAGAACAGGATCGCTTACCGGGACGACACCCCGGGGTACAGAAACGTGCGGGTGACGTACGGATGGCGGGAAGAGCGATCCATCCGACCGCCGGGCGCGCCCCGGCTGGTATTTCCTGAAAATGAGTCGGACGTCGACCGGCTGGACTTCGAATTCCGCTGGAAGCGTCCGCGAGGGGGTACCGGAAAGGTTGACGATTACCACGTCCAGGTCAGCCGGTACGCGGATTTCAGATGGTGCGTCTGCCCCGCGTTCGACCGCTACGTGGGAAGGACCGCATACGCGGGAGGGACGAAATGGCAGGCGGAGTTTCCGAATCTCCTGAATCCCGATGAAGTCTATTACTGGCGCGTGCGGGCCCGGAACGAAAGGGGCGTGTGGGGAGACTGGAGCGAAGTGCGGTCCTTCGTGCCCCACGGTCCGAATCTGCCGGTGGACCTCAGGGTGGAGGGCCGGGGCGGAGAGCGATCATTGGTGTGGTCCGCGAATCCAGACGGGAACCCGTCGGTACGCTATCGGGTTCACGGGTGCCGGGAGCCCGGTGGATTCTCCGCGACGGATGAGAATCTGCTCGGCGCCGTTGGCGAAACCCGCTGGCCGCTGAACGATGGGAAGAAGGGAATGTCCTATCGTGTCGTTGCGGTGGATGCCGGCGGCGTCCCGAGTACGCCTTCGGAATACATCACGATATAAGCGCCGGCCGAGCTGCGCGTTGCTGACGATTTCAAATTGTTAGGGGGGAAACGTATGTCCGGACGTGAATACAGCGCGGTTATCGTGGGGCTGACGGGTATCGGGGCCAGACGTCCGGCAGAGGCGGAGGGATTGCCGCTGTACGGCGCGATGCCCATGTCGCACGCCTCGGCCTATTACCGTACTCCTCGGACGCGGCTGACCGCTGTTTGCGACCTCCGTGAGGAGGCGCTGGACGGTTTCCGGGAGAGCTGGAACGACGTGTGGCCCGATATGCGCTACTATGTGGATTATCGGGAGATGCTGGAAGCCGAAAACCCCGATCTGGTGAGCGTCGCGACGTCCGACCACCGCCACGCCGACATCGTGGTGGACGCGGCCGAGCGCGGCACGGCGGCGATTCTCTGCGAAAAACCGCTTGCGACAACGCTGGAGGACGCCGACAGGATGATCGCGGCGACCGAAGCGAACGGGACCGTTCTTTCGGTGGACCACTCCCGGCGGTGGTACCCGCATTACCTCAAGGCGCGCGAAATCCTCCGCGGCGGGGAGATCGGACCGCTGCGCACCATCGAGTGCGAGATGTTCGGTCCGCGTTCGATGCTGTTTCGCAACGGGACGCACGCCCTGGATACGGTCTGCTTTCTCGCCGACGGTGACCCGCTCTGGCTGGTGGCGGATCTGGAGGACGGGTTCGAAGATTTCACGGAATATCGGGGCGGCGGAGGGAAGGACGCCGCGAGCGATCCCTACGCCTCGGCTTACATCCGGTTCGAAAACGGCGTAAGGGCCTTTTACAACTCCTTCAAGACCGCGTTTTCCGGCTGGCGGTTCGTCATGACGTGCGAGGACGGGCGGGTGGAAGCCACCGATACGTCCGCGAGACTGATCCGCGGCGGCTCCTTCGAGACTTCCGAGATCGTCACGGAGCATTACATGATGCACTCCAAGGGCGCTTTGGTGGCGGAACTTGTGCATCTGCTGGAACACGGCGGAGACCCGGTGTCTCCCGCGAGGGAGGCGAGAAAGTCGCTGGAGGTCATCCTGGGCATCCTGAAATCGCACCACGCGGGCAACACGCGCGTCGACTTTCCCCTGTCCTGAGGAGTACATCTGTAATGAAAACCGTCGATCCCGCCGCCGTCTGGGACGTGCGCCCCTGGGGATGCCCGGCTTTCACCGTCCGGGACTTCAACGGCGACGGAAAGAACGAAGTCCTGTTCGTCCAGAACGCGGGAGCGCATGCCAACGAGGCGTTCGATCCGCGATTTCCCGACGTGCAGGGGTACAAGACCGGCGTGGAAGAACAGGAGCTTTTCTGTCTGACCCTTGCCGACGGGGAGGGACAGGTTCTATGGCAGGTGGGAGAGCCGTGGGCGCTCGAGCGGCCCTTTTCATGGAACGGCAGCAACTTCTGCCAGGTGGTGGACCTGGACGGGGACGGTCAGGTCGAGATCATGCTCATCCACAAGTCTGAACTGATGGTGTACAAAGGAGCCACGGGGGCGTTGTGCAGGCGTCACAGGCTGCCCCATTCGGGGTTCTATTTCGCCCGCGCGGTCCGGACCGATCGCTCAGGCCGGTTCCACGTCTTCACGAAGAGCGTGACCACCTCGGCCACCCATGGCTACGGGAATCCCTCCCTCCTGCTGGACCACAATTTCAACGTCGTCTGGGAAATCGAGGTCGAAGGCGCCGGGCATGGCGGCAACTACGCTGACGTGGACGGCGACGGGCTGGACGAACTCCTGATCGGCTTCAGCCTGTTCGACCACGACGGCAGCCCCCTGTGGTCCCACTCGCCGATGTCCGATAACGACCACCTGGACGATTCGGTGATTGCCGACATCGACGACGACGGGCGGTTCGAATTCGCCCTCGCCCACGACGGACACGACGCGGTCGTACACAATTCGGATGGGACGGTGCGGTTCACCGTTCCGATGCACCATTGCCAGAACATCCTGCCGGGTAGATTCTTCAAGGACGAACCGGGGCTTCAACTGGCCTTCGTGGACAAGGCGTTGGGCCGCCCGGAGGAAAGGGAGGCCGCGATCGTCAACGCCGGCGGCCGCGAGCTGTCGCGTCACCGGACGATGGGCTATTACTCGGTCATTTCGTGGGCGACCGATCTGGGCAGGGACAGCCTGATGCGCCTGGAGTGGCCGGCCAGGTCCGACGCCGAACATCGCGTGGTGTGGGTGGACCCCACGGGCAGGGAACTCGCAAAGCTGAAAGCCAGGGAGAACTTCCACGACCGGTTTCAGAAATTCGGTCTCGAGTCATTTCCCGCCGGCGGCCGTTATTTCGGGACGTGCCATAACTCGACCATCGGAGACGTCGACGGAGACGGACAAGACGAGTACCTGGTAACCGATCGCGAAAAGGTATGGGTCTTCAAGCAGCCGCGACTATAGTGATTCGATCCTGGCCGACGCAACCCCTAATCGAAATATTCGTCTTCGCTGAACTTCGTCCAGGACTTGAAAACAGGAAACGGCGAGGGCAGATTACCGTCCGGGTCGTTTACCTTGAACGATATCTTTCCGCTGTCGAAAAGATCCCGGATCGAAATGGAAACGCCCGAGGTCTGAATACAGTTATCGCACTTCTCGGGGAAAGTCTGCGTCGAATTCGGCGTGACGAAGGAAATCCTGAATTCCGAACCGTTGCCTGCCTTTTCAATCCGATAATCTTTCGCCCATACCTCCCATTCGTTTACGGCGTGTGCGTCCCTGGCATACTGGGCCCAGAGGTTGAACCCGCCGGTAAAATCGAGGATGACGCCCTTTCTCGGACTCGCGTCCCTGGAAGGCTCGAATTGACGAAACGACCGCCCGTCCATCGTCGTCCTGATTCGTTCTCCTTCATCTGCGCTCACCGGTTCGAACGGACCGTTCCGACCGCATGAAGTCGCGAACAACAAAGTAGAAAGCGAAGCCAGAAGCGCAATCCATCCGCGACTCCAACCATTGACCCGTTCCGGATTGGACATCGCACCGACGTTCACCTCAACGCTCGATTCGCGCGTCACACGGATTCTTTCGGGTTCGTCAGACATGGTCTCCTCCTACGTTGGACCCGGCGTCTGTCCTTCCGGTCCGGACGCCGCAGATACGACGCATCTCGACCCCTGGGAGGGAAATATACCCAAACGTTCGGAAGGGTTCAACCCGTGGCCCTAAACCGCAAATACCGGGATTCAGCTCACACGAAGAAACGAAGACACAAAGGGAAACACAGCGATCAGCAAAAGGCGGTCGGACTGAAGAAGTGAGAGGACATCATTGCTTGGTCGTTTAAATCGCACCCACACCGTACGATCTTTTTCGTCTACCCGGAGTTAGGTTGGAACCACCGGTTTTCGATTCCTTTTCCCGTACAGCCCCCAAAAACGCTACCCTGTACGATCTGAAGTCTATCAATAACAATTGGGCGATGGTGCAAACTTGGTCGGTGAAACCTGTCACGGGTAACTCCACCCTAACAATATTGACATAAGATGCTGTTTTTATTAACGAATTATTATGGGAGTTTGGTGGGGGATTGTAGGCAAAAAAGCCCAGGGGAGGCCCTGGGCTTTTATTCGCTTTGTGCTGTGGACAAGCTGTATTGAATCGAGTGATCAGATGGGGGACACTCTGTTATCGAAAATAACAAGAAGGTTGCTTGAGACTCGCCATTAAATCTATGTCACGCTATAGGTTGCACGCTGAGAACAACTTGTCGAGAGTTCCCGGTACTAGACAACATCTGTTGGGTAGAGAGAGATTGAAACATAGATTATTCCGGTTTTTCTATCTCTCTTTTTTGTATAATGAGCTTGGCTTTCGGTATCGATAACTCGATTGACCTGTAAAATTCGCGTTCCTCTTCAGCAGCTAAGAGATTGGGCAAAAGTGCAGCCTTTACCTCCTTTATCGACCGAAAGCTACTCTGTTTGGTTTTCTTTGACTGGACCATCGATTGTCCTCCGATAATAGTTAGTAAGAAAATGTGGGTTAAATTCCGGTTGAAAGTAATGTTTCCTTTTAATCCAAATAAATCCATCCCCGTGTGAATTTATCCGAATTACTGCGACATCAATTGGGCCACCAACCGTCTCTGCGGCAGGAGTAACATGGCGTCGAAACGAAGTGAGGTTTACCAAAGATTCTGCCATGGCAGCAAGTTCACTTTTGGGAAGGTGCTCTACTATATTAATAACAGGTTGAATGAATTCCATATTTCGATAATGTTCTGCCCGCTTACTAAATCTTTCCATAAGATCGTGGCGTATTTGTGAAATTTCCTGTTTATACTTGCCCTTAATTTCCGGATATTCTGTACTGAATTCCAGTAATTCAGTATTGTATGTTTTTAATATTTCAGGTAATAAACGGCTTAAAAATGCTCGATACTTGGGCTCAACACCTTCCATAAAAACTGCAACCATTTCAGATTGAGCAAACGGTATAATCGTTGCCGTATTTTTTCTATCTATTTGAACAACACGTTGTCGGTGAAACTTGAGCATTACTGCCATAACCTGCAATAACTATGCCGGAAGTATCACTAAAAACAGCTTCTTTTGTAAATGAATATAGAGCAATTTCGGTTAGTCGTCGTGAAATACTTGAACTTAGAGGAAGATTTTCAAATACCATTTCCTTTGATTTGACAATAGACGGCATTAGTAATTCACGTAGTACTTTCTCTTGTGTGTCTGAGAAAATCGTACCCGAGATGGATTTAATGTTCTCATAACCACGAAAATCACTATGGCGCTTAGTAACAATTGTACGCAGATGTTCCTGTATGTGTTCTGTTGTGATTTGTGGGTTGTCTACAATATCGCGTTGTGTGAGATTAATAACTTCCTCCCGAATCGAAAAAAAGACATTTCGAATTCGTCCTTCAATGAAGGTCTCTTGACTACTCTGATCAAAGAGTTCATTGTTATTCTCTTCGAGAAAACGTAGAAAATGGTCAACATAATCATGCAGTGTATTGAAACTTCGTTCTTGGATACAATTACGAAACAACTTAACTATTGTTTCCCAATCAACTCCCATAAATTCAGCTGAACCGTAAACCATTAATCCAACAGGATGAAATTTAGAAAGCGCGAATAGTTTGTTTATATCTTCAAAGATTTTTTGTTCGTCACCAATCCGAATTGTGCCGGCACTGTCCGCAGCAAGCGCCACTGCTGATTTATTCATTATCGCTACTTCGGCAGTCATTCAAGCTCCCTAAAAGTGCAAGTGCTTGCGGGGCAACAAAACAAAGAGACGGGAATATGCCTACTTCAGTTGAAATAGAATAGTAGGCTCCGATGTGAATCGGATACGGTTATCGCCAACTGCGCAAAATGCATCTGCGCAAAACGTTATAGTCCGTGAACAAGGGCTCTCTGACATAAAGGAACTTCCCTGCATTAACTATGATTGACAGAGTCGTTAATATAAGGGAGACCGGTGAAGGGATGCAAGTGGTCTACCGTCGACCCTCTTACCGCATTGAAGGATTTAGACCATGACGCCTGAAGCCATTCTGGACAAGGTCTGCGATTCGATCGAGGTGCTGGTCGAGGCGGGAAAACCCTACGGCGGTCTGTTTCCGTCCATGCTGGATCTGGAAACGCACCGGATGTTGACGAAACTGCCCCCGCCGATCCACGGACAGCGCATGGGCGACCGCGCTTTTCTCGGCAGCAATCTCATGCACGACCAGCACCTGCTCAAGATCATGTACGCCCTGGACCGCGACGGGTACCGGGAAGCGGCCGACCGGTACCTGCGCCGGTTCGCGACCCATTGCACCGATACGGTCACCGGCCTGTTCCCGTGGGGAGAGCACGCGTACTGGCACCTCGAGGAGGACCGCGTGGGCGACAGTCATCGGCTCGCACTTCCGGATAAGGCGCCCGGCACCACGCTGCACGACCATCTGCGGCAGGCGCCCGTATGGCTGTGGGAAAAGCTGCATACGTTCAACCCACCGTGCGTCGAGCGGTTTGCCGAAGGGCTGGACTACCACTACAAGGACGGGGAGCCCAGAGAATATATCCGTCACGCCCACGTCGAGCGGAGAGAGCGCCTCGAACGCGGGCCGGCCTCCTCGGATTTCCCGCGCCACGGCGGATTCTACATCCTGGACTGGTCGTTTGCCTATCGGAAATCGTCGCGCGCGGATTTTCTGAGGCAGATCGAGACGATGCTGGACTACTGGTGGGCTCACCGTGACCCGGACGGCCTGCTGCTGTCCACGACGCGGGGTCCCGAAGCGCCGACGCCTATGCACAACGCGAACACCCCGGCGCAGACGGTTTCCCTTGCGGCCAGCCTGGTGGAAGCCGCTGAACTGCTCGTTGGAAGCGCGCCGGAGCTGATCGACCGGATGCGGAAGCGCGCCGGCGTGTATATCGAAGGTTTTCTGTCGGCCCCCCACGATCCGGACGCCGGCGTCTTCGTGTCCGCCTGCCGGCGTGGGACGAATGAAATCTTGAACACGAACCCCGTCTGGGGAAGCATCTATGGAAACTGGCCGCTGGCTTACGTCGCGCTGATCGCCCTGTGCATCTACAGGATCACGGAGGATGAACGGCTGTTGAACTGGGCGGACGCTGCGGGGCGCTGGCATTCCACGACCCCCTTCCCAGAAGGCGTCCCGGTCCCCGCGATGGACGCCGGTCTCGCGGTCGAGTTGCTGGCGGACCTCTACGACCTGACCGGCGACGCCGACTGGCTGGAACGGGGACTGGATCTGGCGCGAACGCTTATTCCGATCTATATGGATAGGGATCTCGTGCGGGGCGCGGCGGGTATCGAGTGGTACGAGTCCCAGATGGTTCCGGGGGACCTGCTGCACGGCATGGCGAGGCTGGCGTTGCTCGCCATAAAACGAGATGCGTGCCCCCTGACAGCGAACTACACCGCGAAGTGAGGCGGAACGTGCGTGCAAAGACGTTCAGGCTGTGGGCGGGAGGAGACGCGCACGTGGGCACGGACCTGGCGGCGGGCAATCGCCGGAGCCTGGCCGAGGCGATCGTGCAGGCCGAAACGGGCGGCGCGGAGGGCGGGCCGCCGTTCGAGTGGGACATCATGCTGGACATTGGAGATCTCTCGGGATCGCAGACGCCGCCGGACGACGAGGAAGGTGAAGAGGTCGTCCGGCAGTACAGCGCGTCGACCCTTCATCCGAGGGAGGATTTCTACAATATCGTGGGCAACCACGACGCCAGCGGACCGGACGAGCCGTGCCAGTGGTGGTTCCGGAAATGGGTGGACCCAACAGGTGAGAATCCCGAATATTCCAACGTCCACGCCGGCAGGCGGCCGTATCCGATTGAAGGGACCTGGGAGCGGTATTCGTTTCAAGTTGGGAATATCCTGTTTCTCGCGATGGGAGACCGGAACGACGGCGGGCCTCCGGTGGGTCGTGCAGAAAAAGGCGGGTTCCCGGCCGGCGCGGTGACGCGGGAGACCTTTGAATGGTGGCGAGAGAAAGTAGAAGCGAACCCGGACAAGATCATTGTGACGGCGCACCACCACATGTTGAAGAACACGACGGTGGCGTCCGGACCGTGGGAGGGCGTGGACGGCGGGTATCACGGCCGGTTCGAAGCCGGCGCGCCCGTCGGCGCGTCCTACCTTCATTTCGTCGGCGGGAAGCCGGATACCGGCGCATTCGAGTCCTACCTCGAAGCGCATCCGGGGGCGATCGACCTCTGGCTGGGCGGGCATACCCACACGAATCCGGACGACACCCGCGGCGGCCGGTCCCACGTGGAGCGGAAATGGGGGGTGACTTTCGTCAATGTGGCGGCGATTTCCCGATATCACGGTAAAAGGAATATCTCGATGAGCAGGCTTCTGACGTTCCGGGAAGGTGCGTCGGAGGTCAATATCAAATGCTATCTCCATATGGGCGATTACGCGGCCCAGGGATGGTACGATAGCGCGGAGAAATCGGCGCCGCTTCGGAAGGCATTCTCATATTGACCGGCGGGCCGGTCACGACGGACGGAGAAAGCGATGACGACATTCCAAATCGACGGACGTGACAAGCGGCGACCCATCCGGCTGACGATTGAGGTCGACAACCAGTTCGAAGGCGGCGGCCGGTGGGTTCGGGGCGGCCTGCACTCCCACGTGGCGCAGATGGGCGAGTCCCGCGAAGTCTGCGAACACTACATGAACCTGGGATTCGACTTCCTTGCGACAACGGACTACCTCAGCATCACGCCGATGCCGGAAGCAACGGAAGCGTTCGTAACCGTTCCTGGAGCCGAGATGTTCTGCCCCGGCGGCGACGACCTGACCCATGTTATCTGCCTGGGCATGCGGCATCTCCCCCGGCCGCTGGACGGCACGGAGGAGGACGTCTCCCGCCTGGTCCGGGACACCGAGGCGCAGGGCGGACTGGCCGTGCTGGCGCACCCCGCCTGGAGCGACTACTCCTGGGAGAAAGCGTATGCCCTGGCAAAGTCCGGGATGGTCGGCCTGGAGGTGAGCAACCGGCTGACGTGGCAGATCAACGGCAAGGAGCGTTCGGAGGAACTCTGGCAGATGCTGTTCAACGCGGGCGTCCGGCTCGCCGCGATCGGCGTGGACGATGCGATCGTGCTGGACGACGCGGACGTGACGGGACGGACATGGACGGGCGTACTCGTCCGGCGACCGGGCGTGGAGGGCATTCTGGAAGGTATTCGCGCGCAGCGGACGTACGCCAGCGAGGGGCCGGAGATTCACGATTTCCGCATCGAAAAACGAGGCGCTATCGTCGTGGAATGCAGTCCCTGCACCGCGTGTCACTTCCGGTCGAAGGGGTTCGGGGTCCGCAGCCTGCAGTCAGCGTCGCCTTCGAAACGGTTCGAGGTCGACCTGGCCGTGGAGGGTTACCGCATGCGGGACTGGGTATTCGCGTGCGTGGAGGACGAATTCGGGCGCCGGGCCTGGACCAGCGCCATACCCGTCCGCGTTGACATCACATCTGCTTAAAACCGGGAGGACAGGATGAAGAGGACCATTCGACGGACGGCGATGCTGCACTTTGAAAAGGCGAGCTTCTCCCGGGACTACGTGAAGTGGGTCGGCGAGGAGGGATTTACCGACATCGGATTGGGGCTGAAGCCTGAAGACGATAAGATGACAGGGCAGGGATACGTCTGGGAAAAGGTCTGCCGGCTGGCGGAATGGGCCGGCGAATTCGGGCTGGGCGTAATCGTGTTTACGGGATACATGAAATACCGAGAGACGTTCCTGCGGACCCATCCTGAACGCAGCCTCGTCTGCGTCGGAGGCAGCGGCGCCGCGCTGGACAGCGACAATATCGTGAGGACCCGGTGGCTCTGTCCGTTCCAGCCCGAAAACAAGGCCGAATACGTGGACATGATTCACAAGGTGATCCGGCTGCCGGCGGTTCGGGAAATCCATCTCAATGACGAAGCCGAGATCGGGTTCTCGAACGGAGACGTGGGCTGCTATTGCGACCACTGCGTCGCGGAATACGAACGCGACACCGGCCAACCGCCACCCCGGGAGGTTGACTGGGCGTCCCCGTCCTGGTGGCGGTGGGTGCAGCACCGGATGGAGGCCTGGACCGCCGTTCACGCCTGGTTTCGCGAGGGAATCAAGAAGGTGCGGCCGGACGTCGTCGTGGGCATCCAGCATTCGCCGAAGGTGGTGACCTTCAACGAAAACCCCTGGCTGTCCGGCATCGACCTGTCCCGCGACGCGGAGGCCATGGACGTCCTGTGCACCGACCCGTACCACCATATTCACTATTCCCATTTTACCTATCGCCCCATGCGCCGCATACAGACGGAGGCGACGCGCGCGCTGGGTGGAGCGACGGTCGGACGTTCCCTGTTCATCTATCCCCAGGGTTTTATGCCACCGTCCGGGAGCCTGGAGTTGACGCGCCGGGACGGCTTCATGGCCGGGGCCGTTCCGTTCGCGCTGGGGGCGGAGAATATCTCGCCCTACACGTTCGATCTTTGCCAGATCATCCCGGGTTACTACGAGGGGTTGCAGGACGCCTCGCGGCTGATTCCCTACTTTGAGAAAACCCGGCCCTACAGCGCCGCCACGTTGATCAAGCCCTCCCAGACGGAAATCTACGGGTATCCCGACAAACGATGGGGCCGGGAGGTCCTGGCGATCTGGCCGGACGTGATGAACCAGGTGGGGTTGCCCTGGCGATGGGTTTTCGACCGGCGGCTTCCGGATGCCGGCGATGCGTTGAGCGGCCCGGTCATCCTTCCGGACACCCACTGCCTGACGCGTGAACAGCGCTCCGTACTGGAATCGCATTCGGACGGAGGTAATGGGCTGCTCCGGGTGGGGCGGACGCCGTCCGGCGACTGGTCGGGCGAAGGCGCGCATCCGCCCCCCTCCGGTGACGAGACGGGGCTCTCGGAATTGAAGCCGATCGTTTCCGGCCACCCGCTGCTCGTGGGGATCGATGCGCCCATCATGCTGGGGTCGGCGTTCCTGGAACCCGGTCTCGAAGGGGAGACGATCGCCGAAGTGGACGGGCGACCCGCTCTCTTAGCGGCCGAGCGCGACGGGCGGCGCGAGGTCTGGCTGGCGGGAACGCCCCTGTTCAACTACGTGGAACCCGGAGACCACGGCGCCGTACGGACGCCCACGGGCGGGATGGCACTCTTGCGGAACGCGCTGGCGTGGCTGTCGGCCGAAGCGCCCGCGGCGAGGTTGTGGCCTTATCCTCCAAAAAACGACTACGGAGAACTGCGTCCCTGGGACCGCCGGGACGTGCCGACGATGGAACTGTTTCCGAGTCTGGGAGACGGGTGCCTCGTCGGTCTGATCTTCAACTACCTGGGGCTGGCCTACGAGACGAATCTGGAGATGCGGGTTCCGGAAGGGTCGGCGCCAACAACGCTGGTGGATATATATTCCGGCGAGGAACTGATGGGCTCCGCGACGGTCGACGGGCAAATCGTCCGGCTGCCGGTAGACATGCCCGGCGACCAGGACTTCCTGGCGGTGGAACTGCAATGGGAGTAACGGCGCCTGATCAGGTAGCGCGAACTGCCAGTTCGCGGCGAAGTTTTAACGTGATCCCCTAAACCACGGAGGAACCGAACGATGTCCGAACGAGCCGACGCGCATATCCACCTTTTCGAGGGAGGCTACCAGGATTCCTTTATGAAGCGGCTGGGCCGGCCCGTCGATGAAGCCGTCGTCTATGCATCGCTGGCGAAGGACCACGGGGTGAAGGCCGCGTTGATCGTGGGGTACGCGGACGTTCCCTGGGCGGCGGAGAATACCCGCTATCTCACACGGATGGCGGCCGAGTACGACTGGGTGTATCCCGCGGCCTATTTCGATGCAGCGGAGCCCCCTACGATCGAAGCGCTGGCACAGCTTCAGGCGGACGGATTCGTGGGCGTGAGCTTTTATATTTTCGGGCCCGAACGCGTGGACGCACTCCTCGCCATATCGGACGAGGTCTGGCAGTGGCTGGTTTCCAGGCGCTGGCTCGTGAGCGTGAATTCGAAGGGCGACGACTGGAACGCCTGGCAGAAGGTCCTCGGGCGGCATCCGGAGTTGCGCCTCGTCCTGTCCCACCTGGGCCTGCCGCCGAGACAGGCCCGGGCGCCCGGCCCCGATGAGGCCCGATCCGCGATGGCCAGCGTTTTGGCGCTGGCGGAATTTCCCCAGTCGCGGGTCAAGCTGAGCGGTTTCTACGCGCTGACCGATCCGGGTCACGACTATCCGCACCACGCGGCCTGGCCGTACGTGGAAGCCTTGGTGGATGCCTACGGCGTTGAGCGGCTGCTGTGGGCGTCGGACTATTCGCCCTGCCTGGACTGGGTGACGTTTCCGCAGACGGTCGACCTGTTTGCGAAGATGCCGTTCCTAACCGATGAGGACCGGACGCGCATCGAAGGCTCGAATCTTCTCGCATTGTTGGAGGACGTCGAGAATTGAGCCGGACAATGTACCGCTGAGAAGAAAGACTTCCCGGAATCGCAATTGTATTCCGAGGTTTGCACCGGAGGGCCTGAAATGGAAAAACTGGGCGTTGGGATCGTGGGCATCGGACACGCGGGACGGGAACATTTCAAGGCGTTTGACGAGAATCCGGATGCCGAGGTGCGGGCGGCCTGGGCGCCGAGCGCACGCAGACTGGACCTCTTCCCCGGCTCCATGGACCTGTTTGCCCCCACCTACGAGTCGATGCTGGAGCGTGACGATATTCATATTATCTCCCTGTGCAGCCCCAACTACGCGCACGCCGATCAGGCGGTTGCGGCGCTGGAAGCCGGCAAGCACGTCATCTGCGAAAAACCCCTGGCGACCACCCTGGAGGACTGCGAACGGATCGTACGGATGGCCGATACGAAACCTTCGCTCAAGGTCATGGTGGGGCAAAGCGCGCGGTTCAATCCCATCTGCAAGACCATCAAACGCATGTACGACGATGGAGAACTGGGGGAAGCCTTCTACGCCGAGGCGGACTACCTGCACAACATCGGGAAACGGATCAAGGACTGGTGGATCGACGACCGGAATCCGCACTTCGGCCTGATGGGCGGCGGCGTCCATCCCATCGATCTCCTGCGATGGATCGTTGGGGAAATTGAGGAAGTATTCGCGATTTCCAATCACAAAGTGCTCGCCGAATTTCCGCACGACGACGCGTACCTGATGAATTTCCGATTCGAGAACGGTTGTATGGGCAAGATGGCTGCATTTCTCGGATGCCAGCGTCCCTACGAGTTGAATCTGGCGATATACGGAAATAAAGGTACGATGATCAACGACAGGTTGTACCTCAGCAGGGTCGAGGAACTGGAGGATTTCATACGGCTGCCGATTACGATTCTTGCCGAACACCCCACGTTCGGGGAAGAGATGGCGCACTTCGTGGATTGCATTCTGAACGACAGGACGCCGATGATCGACGTCCGGGACGGCGCGAAATCCGCGGCCACCTGCATCGCGGGCGCGGAGTCCATCGAAACCGGCAAACCCGTTCGCGTGAAGAATTCATTCTGAATTCCGTTCTTTGAGGAGGATCAGATGAAGCTATCGCTGTCCGGTCGGCTGATTGAAATGACGAAGCAGTCCTATGCGATGACGGTGGAAGAATTCCTGGCGCTTACGGCCGGCGCGGGCTATGAGGGCGTGCACCTGAGGGACGGTCAAATCGATCACCTCATCAAGGATGAACGCTTCGATGAGGTTGAAGCCCTCTATGCCGGACCCGGCCTGGGCTGCAGCATGCTATGGGGACGGCTGGATTCGGCTTCGTTCGACGCGGATCTGATCAGTAAGAAACTGGCGCTTCTGCCGCGTGTAGGACTGGACCAGCTGATGATCGGGTATCCCACGGATATCGATTTTATCCGTGAATGGTGCGACCTGGCCGCACGGCAGGAAATCACGCTTGTCATCGCCTGTCATTTCAACAGCATGTTCGAGGATATCCTCCGCGCCCGCGATTTCATAGGCAAGGTCGACCGACCGAATCTCGGGCTGAACGTCGATCCGTTGAATATCCACATGGCCGAGCAGGACTACGGCCTGGCAACCCTGGAACAGGTGCGGGACCTGCTGAGCATCGTCAACGTACAGGGCGGCGTGCTGCACCAGGGCGATCAGACCATCCGCAGGTACTATCGAAGGTCGACGCCGGCGTTCCGCAGGGCGTACCTGTGCGACGAGGACCATCTCGACATCCCGCAATTCATATCGAATCTGAAAACCATCGGATATGCAGGTTACGTCAACGTCCTCGAGCCGTATTCGAAGGACGACGACCCCTCTCGCGTCGCGTCGGAAACGGCCCGCCTGCTGCAGGGATATATCGATGGTTGATAGCAGCCAGATGGCTCCCTCTCCGGGGTCCCCACGTTCCAAAGAATCTCATAAATTCGTCTAATAGCAGATTGAAAAAGACTTGACTTCGATAATTCTCATCCATTAATTGCGATTTGTAGGAATATTACTATCGTGATTTATTCGGAATCATTTCCCACCTTATTCATCGAACAACTGCGCATAGACGCCGGACGATAACACTGCAAGGAGGTGATGATCCGACAGGATTGAAGGTGCGTTTTGCAGGATGGCACCGGAGTGTCCGGATGTCGCTCGTGACATCTGAATTTTGGAGGAGGTTGAAAATGCGTAACGGTGTGTTGGTGTGTATGACAGCGGCGCTTCTGCTGCTTTCGGCGGGAACGGTCTACGGGGGCGGTGTGGCCGGAAGTTGGGGGCTCGGGACGTTCCTGGACTACAACCGGTCGATCTTCAAGCTGAAAGACTGGTATGAAACCGGCCGGGGGCAGGCAGGCGTGGTGTTCACCTACGTGATGAGTCCGAGGACCAGCGTGGAGATGGAGTTTCACCGGTCCATATTCGAGAACGGAGCACTGGAAGACACCCCGTTTACCTGGCCCGTAGACGGCAGAGACTATAAGTCACCTGATGCTGCGAGCGAGATGCGTATCAGCAGCTTTCTGGTGAACGCGGTGGTCAGACGAGGAGGCGGAGGCATCCTTGCCAAGGAGAAGTATTCCACCTACGTGACCGTCGGCGCGGGCTTCTACGACTACAAGACGGACGTAAGCGGCCTGATCTTTCCGGGGCAACGCGAGGCGCCCTTAGACAAGGAACTGGTGATCGAGCCGTTCAGCGATTCGCGCACGGCGCTGGGCGCCAACGTGGGCCTGGGCGTGGAGGCGTTCGTGTTCGATAACATTTCGCTGGATGTGCGCGCACGGTACAATCTCCTGCTGGGCGAGTTGAGGCCGATGGAGGCGTGGGGTCTCGAAGGCCAGACGTTTCCGATGCAGTTCCTGAATGCGCGCGGGGGCATCCGGTTCTACTTCCAGAAATAGCAACGCAGGCGTGACATTGAAAGAGGCATCCCGTTGGATCTCAGTTGGAATGACTTGCAAGTGAAACAGACGCCGCGAAAAGGAGGAACCATGAGCAGGCTCAGGTTTTTGACGGGCGCTGTGGTCGTTTTGTGTACCGTGTTCTTTGCCGGCAATGCGGTAATGGCCGCGACAACCGGCAAGATCGTCGGCCGCGTGACGGACGAGCAGGGGGAACCCCTGCCGGGCGCGAGTGTGGCGATTGAGGAAGCCCGGCTGGGCGGAACGACCGATGCGGACGGATTCTACGTGATCGTCTCCGTAACGCCCGGCCAGTACAAGTTGACGGCCTCGATGGTGGGGTATCACTCGGTGGTCAAAGAGCAGGTGGGCGTACGGGTGGACTTCACCACGACGATTGACTTTCAGCTTCGTGAAACCGAATTGGAACTGGAGGAGATGGTGGTGGTCGCCGAGAGACCGCCTGTCGATCCCGACAAGACGGACAGCCGTTACGTCGTGACCGCCGAGGAGATTGAGCGAACGCCCATTCTGAGAAACGTCACCGAGGTCCTGGAGCTGGAGCCGGGCTATGCCGTTGACGGCAGCGGCGCGATCCGGGGCTGGGTGGCCAGCCACAACGTCGTCTACGTCGACGGCGTTCCTGTTTCCGGCAGAGACGGGCGAGGCATCGGCGGCGGATGGGGCGACGGCGGCGAGAGACAGTGGTACGGCGTCAACCTCAAGGCGGTGCAGGAGGTCTCGGTCATCACGGGCGGTATGAACGCCGAGTACGGAAACGCGCAGGCCGGCGTCATCCAGATCGTAACGCGCGACGGCGGCGCGCAATATCACGGCGAGGCGGAATATCGTCTCACCCCTGCAGGTAAAAAGCACTGGGGCGAGAATGTCTACGAGGCGCCGGAACTGCGTGGAAACGCGAAGTGGAACGATCCGGCGTGGACGTCCGAGGTGGACCCCGAGACAGGGAATCTCGTCCACCCGCGAACGAACTACACGGACTGGCGGGGCCACTACCTGGATGGGTTTCTCAGCGGTCCCCTGATGGGGAACTCGTCTTTCTTCGCCAGCGCCCGGCACCTGCGTGACGCCGCCGTGCTTCCCGGACCGTGGCGGACCCGGCCGGCAAACCTCAGGACCACTGCAAAGCTGACGGTCCCGGCGGGGTCGAACATGAAGCTGCGGATCGGATGGATGTACGACTTCGCGGAGAGTTTCAACAACGGACGGCTGTCCAGGTATAGCTTCCCGAACGTCATCCGGGGTCCGGGACGCGACCTCTTCATTCCCGATGGATCGATCGCGGGGGCGGAAAAACAGACGGACAACATGGTCTACGGTGTGATCACCCACACCATCAGCCCCAGGACGTTCTACGAAGTGAGCGTGTCTCGCTATGGAAGCCGGACGGACACCAGCGGCGTGGGGAATAAAACCACGTCCGTCAGGACCGACAGCGAAGGGTATTTCTACATCGGCCGGGAGGACGTCTGGGCATTCAAAGTCGGCGAGCAGAACCGTTTCAGTGTGAAGGCCGACGTGTCAAGCCAGATGACGCGGGGCCACTTCGCCAAGACCGGATTCGAGTTCATGACGTTCGAGAACTGGTGGACGTGGACCGGCATGACGCCCGGCGACGCGAAGCGGGATATCCGTTACATCGGGCAGCCCGAACCCGGCGAGGCCGTGACGCCCAGCCAGTTCGGCGCCTACGTCCAGGACAAAATGGAGTTCGAGGGGTTGATCGTCAACGTCGGCCTGCGCTACGACCGCCTGTGGGGTCAGGACGTTCAGTTGCTGCCGTCGTTCACGTCGGGGTGGTACAACGCGATGGATACGTTCATCCAGGCGCCCACCGGGCCCATGCGGACCATACAGGGCTGGAGCCCCAGGCTGGGTATCTCACACCCCATCACGGCCAGGTCCAGCATGCATTTCTACTACGGCCGATATATGATGATCCCCTCCTTCCGGCAGCAGTTCGGGAGCCATTGGGAGACAGCTTCCGGGCCGGACGGGATTCCCGGCGTCCCGTGGAGTCATTTCAACGCGAAAGACGAAAGCTACGGCGCCAACGTCATCAGCCCGGTCTGGGACCACGGTCACCCCACGACCAGTTTCGAGGTGGGTACGGACTGGAACTTCGTAAGCGACTACGTCTTCTCTCTGGCGGCGTTCTACAAGAGCGGCCATCTGCAGAGTACCGGCATCTGGCACGACGCCGTCGATCCTGTCACGGGCAGGACGGGCGCCATCGGGGGCACGTACGGTTCCGAACGCACGGAAGACGTCAAGGGGTTCGAGTTCAGTATGCGGAAGGGCTTCAGCAACTTCTTCGCGTTCCGCGCCGCATTGAACCTGGAGTGGCTGGAAGCCATCCACTGGCTGGGCGACGCCGAGACGGTTGCCAGCGTCCTGATTTATCCCGACCGTAGTTTCATCGCCAGCGGGAGGTATCACAAGGAATGGCGCGTCGCGGGCGGCCGCAGGGAACCCGTTCCGCTTACGGCGGAGGAGATCAAGACACTCGGCGACAAGGCGGAAGAGAACTTGCAAAAGGTCCGGGAGAATGTGAATGCCTTCAACGCCCGCGGCTCGGCGCCTCTCCAGCCGGCGTGGGAAGTCGAGGGCCTTACGGACGAAGCGAGAGAATGGCTTCAGGGCATCTGGTTTCAGAAGTTCTGGTTCAGCACCGGCAATATCTTCACGCGCGGACGCCGCAGCCAGGGCAGCCTTCAGATGTTCTTCTCCTCCCCGCTCGACTACGGTCCGGGCAAGCAGTACGCGGGCGCCACGCTGTTCGGCGGCATCAACGCCAACCTGATCTACCGGATCTACACGGGCAGCAAATTCAATTACATCAAGCTGACCGGAGCCAACACACCGGCGAGACGGCCCTTGCACACGGAGGCCGACCTGAACCTGCAGAAGCACTTCCGCTTCGGGAACGTGAACGCCGACGTGTTCGTGGAAGTGTTCAACCTGTTCAACCAGCAGGACGCCAGCGGCGTCACCGGTACGGACTACATGTGGTGGGGGCTCCAGCAGCCCAGGCCCAACGACGCGACGTACCTCAATTACGGGGACGTTTCCGACCGTTCGCGCTATATAGGCAATCCCCGGATAACGCACATGGGAATCAGGTTGAGCTTCTGACGTGAGTGCGCCCCTCCGGAGAAGGAGGGACCGAACTCATTGGTCATCTTTGAGGAGGTCAAAGAAATGAAAAGGAATATCGTAAGCGGGATTGCGCTCATGGCTCTGGTGTTCAGCACCTCGGTCCACGCGGAACTCCGGGTCCAGTCCCGTGCGAAGGTATGGGACATCTACTGGAACTCGGGCACGCAGGGTGTGCGCGCCGCCACGCCCATGAGCTGGTACCGGCCCGTGGGCATGGCTTATCCGGGAAGGTTCTGGGTGCAGTACCCGCAGGAATTCATCGACTACTGGGGCACCCGGACCTGGGGCGTCCGGTCCGAGTGGGTGGTCTACTACAACGAATTGTGCGGCACCATGCCCGGCTGGAACCAGTTCATCGCGACACGGGTCGGCGGTGATTACCACGTTTCCGAGTCGAAGGCAACACTTGAATCGGAGGACGTGGTCCCCATGGCCTACGATCCTTCGCAGGGGCCGGAGAGCAATATCGGCTACCGGAAGGTATCTCCCCTGGGTCCCGTTATGGCCAACTGGTGGCCGGGGCAGCCCGCGCCGGGTCCCGCTTCGCCGGTGGAGATCCACAACTACCGGTACAGCGAATATATGGAGGCCGACAAGGACAACTTTCCGGAGAGCATCATCGTCAGCAAATGGACCACAAAGAACGGCATCACCGTAACGAAAAAGTCGTACGCATGGAGTTATCCGGACTTCGACGACTTCCAGATTATGGAATATACGTTCGAGAACACCGGAGATTCCGACGGTGACGGCGTGTCGGACCTCGGCGGCGGCGGGCTGCAGTTGAACGATACGTTCCTGATCTTCTCCACCCGCTTTTACGCCTCCCAGTGCGGCCAGGCCCACTATGCGGGGGATTCATTCTTCCGGCGTACCATTCCGATCGCGCTGGACGATTGGTACAAATATACCGAAGCGGCCAACTTCGACGGTCCGGGCGATGCGTTGGGGCTCAAGATGTGGTATGCTTTTGATGCGGACAATCCCGACCTGCCTGGAAACGACATCGGCAAACCGTATAGTGAGGAACGTGCGAACCAGAGCTGGCACCAGTGCTGTCTCCAGCAGACGAAAATCGAGGGGGAGATGGGGGCCTTCCAGTACATCGGCGCCGCCCCGCTGGCATACACGCCCGGATCGGTCAACGATGCCTCGACCTTTACCTTCGACACCGGCGGAGACGCGAGCTTCATCGAGCCCCGGGTAGCCGACCAGCCCCATACCGTCAAGTGGTGGGACTACAGGGACCGAACCGATTTTTCGGAACCGGGTTCGGAGAACATGAGCTCCGAGCAGATCTACAGCGAACTGACGAGTCCTGCGCCATTCATCATGGACAATCCCACCACGATAGACGGGCTTGTCGCTTCCTTCGCCTATGGGCCGTACGACATGGCCCCCGGAGACAAGGTGAGAATCGTCTACGCCCTGGTGGCGGCCGCGCCGGTGGAGGAGAATATCTATGGTTGGGCCAAGCAAAGCCGGCAGGAAGATATGTTGTCGGACAAGCCCATGAACAACTTGCTCAAACACCACAAGGCCGCGGCCGACGCCTTCAGATGGAACTACGATCTGCCCGATCCCCCGCCTGACGTCAAGACGGAAACCACCGCGTCGGTCGACGGATTCAACCTGATCAAGTGGACCGACGCCGGCGACGGCGCGACCGACCCGGACTACACCGGCGCCGAGGCGCAGGATATCGTGGGCTACCGGGTCTACCGCTCGGACTACAAGATCGACGACTGGAAGCTGATGGCCGATATTCCGCTGAAGGACCCGGAGTACTACAGCGGCGGCACCTACCAGGTTGAAGACCGGAGGTCCGTTGCGGGTTTCGAGTACACCTACCGCGTGGCCGCCTACGACTCGGGCCACGACGACTGGAACGGGACCGGGATGGCCATTCCGTCCATGGAGGGCGGCAACAGCGCGCCCGAGCAGTGGGCTGGCGGCGTCATGACCAGCGTTCCCTTCGTGCCGGCCAACGCTTCGGCGGACCAGCTGGCGCGGGACGTGATCGTCGTCCCCAATCCGCACAAGGTGGACGGGGCCCACAACTATCCGTCAGCGGGGTTGATACGGTTTACGAATATCCCGCAAAAGTGTACGATCCGGATCTACACCGTGGCGGGCGAACTTGCGGCCTTGATCGAACACGAAGACCCCGCCCGGGGCGAAGCCGGATGGAACCAGATCCCCCACTCGCGCGGCGGTGACGTGCCCGCTGGCGTCTACTACTGGATCGTCGAATCCCAGATGCCGGGGAGCGCGGGCCAGACACAGCGCGGAACGTTGATGATCATCAAGTAGGGGCAGATCTCAATTTCTGCTCGGCTCAGGTCCATACTGAAACTCAAGGAGATGACGCGATGAAACGGACGTTGTGGATCGGACTGACAGCGGCGGTGATCTGCGCCCTGCTCTACCCCCGGGGGGCGGACGCCCAGGACCAGCGGCGGTTGGCGCGGATGGTCCTCCCTGTTCTGAAGATCGATCATGGAGCACGAATGGCCGGTATGGGCGGTGCGTTCGTGGCCGTATCGGACAATATCGATGCCATATTTTCGAATCCCGCCGGACTCACGCATATCGAACGCGCCGCGTTTACACTCGGATACACCCGGTGGCTGATGAACGACCACATCCTTACGGGCGGGATGGCCTACAACACGGCGTACGGGGTTCTGGGTGTTAACGTCGTTACCTTCAGCCCCCACGAGTTCGAAGAGACGACCATTTTCCAGCCCACCGGGACCGGACGGTACCCCGATATGGGCGATCTCTCGCTGGGCGTGGTCTACGCCAGGAAGCTGACAGATAAACTCTCCGTCGGCTCGATATTCCGCTGGACGCAACAGACGCTGGATACCGACCGCCTGAACGCGTGGGACGTGGGCGTATCCACGTTTTTCTACACCGGTTTCAGGAGCCTGCGTCTCGGCATGACCTTCGAGAACATGGGCAAGGACGTCAAGGTGATCGAGGACGTCAGAAAAATGCCGGTTGCCTTCAGCACGGCCGCGGCAATGGAGATTGTCGGTGCCACCGGCGACCCCACCTATATCACGGTAACCTTCGAGAATTCGTACGCCACGGATTTCGCCGACCCGCAGTACCGTTTCGGCGGCGAACTCTGGCTTCAGAACAACTTCGCCCTCCGGGCGGGCTATAAGGCCAACTTCGACGAAGAGTCCTGGACGCTCGGGGCGGGGTTGAAATTCGCGATGCCGAACGGACGGATCGTGCAGGCCGACGTTGCGTACAGCGATTTCGGCACGTATCTGGATGCCCCGCTGCGGTTCACGCTGAGCGGCGCGTTCTGAGTTTTCAGGAAGCATTGTGTACAAAAGAAATGGCGGTCCTCAGGGATTGCCATTTCTTTTTATCCTCTTTTACCACATGATCCACCCGCAACCGGAGCGAGGGCATCCTGCCCTCGAACTTCGCGTCACCTACCCCTATTCGCGTCGAGGGCAGGATGCCCTCGCTCCCGGGAACGCCAACCACACCGGTCTCAAAAACGTAAGAGGTCCACAGTGGACCGATTTCGGAAGATCTGTCTGACGTGCGATGCGCAGCAGGATGCCCAGGCGTTGAACTGCGGTGTCTGCGCGGGATCCCTGGGGTTTCAATACAGTTATGACGGCGTTGCATGGGACGACCGCTTCGACGGTACCATGTGGCGCTACTGGCCCCTGCTCCCGGTAGACCCCCCCGATGGCGCCGTGACCCTGGGTGAAGGCGGTACCCCGCTGCTGCGGGCACGGAGTTTCGACGAACATCGGGTCTATCTGAAGGACGAGACCCGCAACCCCACCGGATCCCACAAGGACCGTTCGCTCTCGGTCGCGATCACGCACGCGAAGGCCATCGGCGCGGATGTGTCCGTGATCGTATCGACGGGCAGCGCGGGCATCTCGAACGCCGCGCTGGCCGCACGGGCGGGGTTGCGCAGCGTCGTGGTCATGACGGAAGGAACGCCGCCGGAGCGGCTCTACCCCATGTTCGGACTGGGCGCGGCGCTTGTCGAAGTGAAGGCCCTGATCGATCCCATCGTACAGGGAGTGATTGACGTCTGCCGTGAACAGGGACTCTATCTGAGTACGACAAGCCGGAATTCAAATCCGTACCAGGCCGAGGGGAACAAGACCATCGCCTTCGAGATTGTGGAAGAACTCGGCAAAGCGCCCGACTGGGTGGTGGTTCCCGTGGGTGGCGGCGGTACGGTCTCGGGGGTCTGGCGGGGATTTCAGGATTGTCAGGCCCTCGGGCTTATCGACTCTGTTCCCAGGATGATCGGCGTGGTACCCGCGGACTACAACGCGTTGGAAGTTGCCTTCGAACGCGGATTGAACCGGTGGGAAGGCGTGCTGGCGCTGCCTTATGACAACCTGCCGCCTTCGATTCTGGTGAAACTCGCCCACAGCTACCCCCCCGACGGCATGGAAGCTTTGGAGGCCATACGTTCGTCGAACGGCTTTTTCGTTTCCGTCACGGACGAGGAAGCTCTATCGGCCCAGGAAGCCTGCGGCCGGCGGGAAGGACTGTTTGTGGAGCCGTCAACGGGCGCCTGCCTGGCCGGCACAACCCGTCTGATGAATTCGGGGCAGGTCCGTCCCGAAGACGTCGTCGTCGCCATCGTCAGTGGCTCCGGCTATCGCGAAACCGCGTGTACCATGGCCGAGCGTCCACTCGCGACACATGCGATTGCCATAGAGGAACTATCCGATACCCTTTCGGAACTTTAAAGGAACGAAAGAATGTCACTGCATCTTGCAAAATGGCGTCGTCGCGAAGAGCCGATCCTGTCCGCGCTGACCACCCGACAGGACTGGTGCCGGGTTGAACTCTACAATCCGACGGTGATCCGCGTGGCGGACAGGTATATGATGTGGTACATCGCTCACGGTACCGCTACCCGTACAGACGATTCGGTCGTGGGCTTTGCCGAATCGGACGATGGCATCCACTGGAACGAGTACCCGGACAACCCCATCCTCACCCGCGACGATCTGCCTGCCTGCGACGCCTGGCAGACACCCCATGTGATCTTCGACGCGGACGAGGGCCTGTTCAAGATGTGGTTCATCATGTCGACCGTTGTCCGGGGCGGTCCAACCTGGCTCGTGAGCTTCGAGCAGCAACTGGGTTATGCCACCAGCCGCGACGGGCTGAAATGGAACGTACATCCGGAGCCGATCTATCACAGCGGGCGACGTCCGTGCGTGATCAAGGACGGTCCGGGCGCCTACCGGATGTGGATGAACTCATCGCCGACGCCCGACGGAAGCTTCGACGACCTGGTACATCACATCTATCGCTTCGAATCCAAGGACGGCCTCCACTGGACGCGCGACCCCGAACCCGCCGTGAGCTTCAACGAAAAGCTCAGGGGCACGATCTATCCATTCGTCATGCGCGACGGCGACGGATACATCATGTGGTACGGAGCCTGGCCTGCCGGCGGAGAAGTGGTGATCGACACAGGGTCCGAATCGCCGCTGGTCCGCCCGGTGTTCGAGATTTACTGCTCCACGTCGTCCGACGGTCTGAACTGGATCCACCACCATGACGCCCCCGCCCTGCCCGCGACGCGGGATCCCAATGACTACGACGGGCGGTATACCTCCACGCCGTGCGTCGTGGACGGCGGGGACCGCTATCTGATGTATTACTCGGCCCGCGACTGGGGTACGCTATACAGGACAGGCGCCGACACGCTTGGCATCGATCGAGCCGGAATCTACCGCCACATCGGCGTGGCCGAGTGCGGCAGAACATGAAATGTCGCCCACAGACGGGGAAATGAGTGGAAAGCGCTCGAGCGAAAGACCCACAGCAACACGCGCAATCGGAGGACGGGCTGACCCTTCGCGCCTTCCTGATCGGGCTGGGTCTTTGCGCGTTCATGGGCGTCGCGTTGACCTACAACCGGATGGTCGTCCAGGGGCCCTTCATGGGCAACTACTATATGGACCGGGGCGTGCTGTTCGTTTTTTTTGTGCTCGTGCTGGTGGTCAACCCGCTGGCGGCCGCCCTGAAGCGCCGCTTCTCATTGGGCCGGGGCGAGTTGCTGGCCATCTACGTCATGTTGCTGTTTCTGATGCCGTCATGGAAGATGACCAAGGCCCTGCTGGGCTTCATGACGGGCGTCACCTACTATGCCTCTCCGGAAATGCGGCACCTGGAAGCCGTGTTGCCCAATGCGCTTCCCTGGCTGTCGATCCTGGATACCGAAGTGGTACGGGGGCTGTACGACGGCCTTCCCGCAGGCAGCCCGGTGCCCTGGTGGTCGTGGGTGGTTCCCCTGTGGAGCTGGGGGTCGTTCCTGGTCGTGCTCTACGTCGTGCTCGTGTGCCTGGCGGTTCTCATGAGAAAGCAGTGGGAGGAGCACGAGCGCTTTGCGTTTCCGATTATGCAGGTGCCGCTGGAGATGAGCGAGATGGGGGCGCGGACGGTGGGGCCTCTGTTCCGAAGCAGGATGATGTGGGGAGGGTTCGCGCTACCGTTTCTGATCGGACTGTTGAACGGGCTTCAGAGGTACTACTACTCGCTTCCGCGGATTCAGCTGCGAACGACTCTCTGGATCTTCCGCCGGGCGATCCCCGTGCATATCGGTCTTCATTTCGCGATCCTTGGGTACTCGTATTTCGTGAATACGGACGTGAGTCTGAGCATCTGGCTGTTCAACGTCATCGCAAAGTGCATCAGCGGCATTCTGGCCATTGTCGGGGCGGAGACATACGGCGTCTCGGGCGTCGTAGGGCGGCACAGTTCCCAGGGATCGGAATTCCTGGCGATGATGGGCATGGGATACATGCTCGGCCTGGCCGGCTACAGTCTGTGGATCGCGCGAGGGCACCTGCGCGAGGTGTGGGCGAGGGCAATGGGCCGCCCGTCGCGCCTGGACGATTCGGACGAGGTGATCCCCTACCGGTCCGCGGTGGCCGGGATCGTTGCGGGGACATTCTATCTCGGATGCTGGCTCTACCAGGCGGGAATCTCTCCCCATCTCGTCCTGCTGCTGGGCTTCTTCAGCTTTGTCGTCTTTCTGGTGCTCGCCCGCATCGTGAGCGAGACCGGATATTCCGTAACCTATTCCCCGCTGAATCCGTCCGAGTTCGTGGTATGCGCCGTGGGCTCTGCGGCGTTCAGCCCGACGGGGCTGACGTCGCTGGGCGTCAGCTTCGCCTGGACGATGACCCGGTTGAATACGCTCATGCCGAGGGCTTCGGGCGCGCTTCGGCTCGCGCGGGAGATCGGGCGCAAGCGGGGTCTCGTGCTGGCGATGGGCGCCGCGCTGGCCGCCGGCCTGATCGCGGCGAGCTATACCACGCTTCAGCTGGGATATGAACACGGCGGCCGCAACCTGGACTACTGGTTCCGGGACGTCAACGACTGCGCGCTGCCGTTCGACGAATACATCGGGCGCAGGCTGCTCTCACCCTCGCCCATCTTCTATCCCGGCTTCCTGTATACGGGTCTGGGCATCGCCGTCGTCGTGATGATGATGGCGCTTCGCTCCCGGCTGCCGTCGTGGCCGCTGCACCCGGTTGCGCTGCCCGTGAGCACGATCGCCTATACGCACAACTACTTCTTCAGCGTGTTTCTCGCCTGGGGAATCAAGTCGCTCGTGCTTCGGTTCGGAGGCGCCAACCTGTACAGGATGACCCGGCTGTTCTTTGTCGGGATCATCCTCGGGGAGGCGGTCTGCCTTGGGATGTGGATCGTCATCGACAGCATCACGGGCAAAGTGGGCGGGATCTGGATCCTGCAGCCGTGAGCGCGGGGACGGGCGGCTTGCGTGCCGTCACGCCGATCTAAGAGGATAACTATATGGATTCAGGAGCAGACCGGATGCAGGGCGAACTCATGCAGATGCGCGTCAACGGCTGGTGTGTCGTGAAGAACGTCGTACCCGAGGACCGGGTTACGGCGGTGAGAGAGAGCGTCATGGATGCCGTCCACCGGCACGCGAATGCCGAAACGCTCGACGACAAGGGCATCGGCCACGTCTCCGGTTTCGTCGCCCGGGAGCAGTCTTTCGCGCCCTATGTGGCGGATTCCGGGGTCATGGGCGTCGTCGAGGGAATGCTGGGCGAACACGTCCGGATCTCTTTCACAACCGCGACGGTGAATTTCCCGGGTAATCCGCGCGGCGCGTGGCACGCCGACTGGCCCTTCAACCAGAACAACGCCGGACATATTGCCGCGCCCTATCCCGACGCGGTGATGCACCTCACCACGCTGTGGATGCTCTCACCCTTCAGTGCGAAAAACGGAGGAACCCTCATTCTTCCCGGCAGCCACCGTTCGAACAACAATCCAAGCGGGGGAAACGGATTCGACCCGCTCGGCGCCATTCCCGGCGAATGCAACGCGGAAGGCGAAGCGGGAAGCGTGCTGATGCTGGACAGCCGGCTGTGGCACGCCACGGCCCCCAACCGTTCCGACGAGCCGCGCGTGTCGGTCGTGATTCGCTACGCGCCCTGGTGGCTCGATACCGGTGTCCTGATGCCCGGCTCCGAAGCGCGCGAGCGGATGCTGGAGGCCACCGGACTCAATGCGCCAGAGGTCCCGCCCGTTCCGCAGGAAGTCTATGATTCGATGCCCGAAAAGGTGAAGCCCCTTTTCAGGCACTGGGTGCGGGCAGGGGATTGACTCGGGAATGAGGCTGCTTGATCAGGTAGCTCGAACTGGCAGTTCGAGGTACGGCCGTGGGTTCAGTTCGAGGTACAGCCAGGGGTTCAATGAGTTTCGTTGAGCCTGTCGAAACGGACAGATTGTCTTTGGAGGTGCATCGAAATGGCCGAGACAGCGACGAAAACCAGCTACACCGCGCCGAATCCCGGATTCGGGTTCTCGGATGTGCCGCAGACCGAATTCGACTATCCATTCCCGGCCCTGACGCTGGAACAGCGGATGCGGTTCGAGCTTTTCGGGTACACCATCGTCGAGGACCTGTTTACCGAGCCGGAGTTGCAGTCCATAGAAGCGTCAGCCCACAAACTGAAGGCGGAAATCCTGGACGCGGCCGGCGACAACGAGATCACACCGCCTCCGCCGCCCAGAAAATACGAGGACTTCCGGGACGGGGCGATCTGGCGGGCGAACCGGAGGAGGACGGCTTCGGGCGAACTTCACCTGGAACGTCTTGAGATTGAGAACGTGCTGGGCCTGGACCCCATCTACCTGTCGGTTCTGACCAGGCCGCGCGTCCTGGGGATCGCGACCGAACTGCTGGGCGGGACCTTCCGGTTCCATCAGGTCGCCGTCCGCTTCAACCGGCGTTCCGAAACCCCCGTCCTTGGCTGGCACGGCGGGGTCACGCGACACAAGGACCGGGCGGTCCGCAAGAATGGCTGGTTCCATACGCAGATCCTCGGTTTGATCCTCTATCTCACGGACGTGGGCCCCGGCGACGGCGGTACCGGGATCTTCGCGGGAAGTCACAGACTCGACCTCTCGTACGACGATCTGAAGCAGTACATCACGGACCATCCGGACTCCGAGTTCTTCCACCAGACCACGGCGAAGCGGGGCTCGGCGCTGCTGTTCGCCGACGGCCCGCTGATGCACCGGACCATCAACATCGAGACGGACAAGGAGCGGCTCATCATGCTCTCGCGGCTGGTCCATTCCGACTACGAGTTCGGCGGAATGGCGTCACTCGGACAGACCGACCACGTACCGCATGAGCTGATGCCGCTGTTCTACGGACGGGCGTTCACGCCCAGATATCGACCCCGCGGGGAATAGGCCCAGGAGCGAGTATTGAGAGTCCTCCGGCCTTCCCAACGCCGTAGACTTTCTCTCTTTTCTCACTTCTCTTTCCTCACTCCTCTTCTCTAACTCCTCTTCTCTAACTCCTCTTCTCTCGCTTTTTGCAACGGAAGGAAGAACGGATGGCAGCGGGTGTCCCCGATATTCCGGCGTGGCACATGCCCCGCATCTGCGGCGTCGATCCGACAGGACGGACGATTTCGGTCAAGGCCGGTGAGACCATCGACCTTCGTCTCGACGTAGAATCCTGTCAGTCGCTCCCGACACGGCAGGACTGGCGGCGCCTGTCCGATCCCATCCTGTCAGCGGCGACGACGAAACAGGACTGGTGCCGGGTGATCCTCTACATGCCCTGTGTGCTGAGGGCAGACGGCATCTTCAAGATGTGGTACGTGGGCAGTTCCGACCACGCGCGCAACCCTTCGTACATCCATCTCGGGTACGCCACGTCAACGGACGGGCTGCGCTGGGACCCGTGGCCTGAAAATCCGATCGTCACAGACGATGCGATTCCGTGGGGATGGCGATTCCAGACGCCGTACGTGCTGTACGACCTCAAGACGAAGATTTACAGGATGTGGTTTACCGCCGTCGATGAAATCGACACTGAGGGACGCCCGTGGTTGAACCAGCGGGTGGGGTACGGCGAGAGTCCCGACGGGATTTCATGGACGTTCCACCCGGAGCCTGTGCTGCGTACCGGGCGGCGCCCGTGCGTCCTGATACTGGACGACGGGACATACAGGATGTGGGTGAACGCGCCGTCCAGGTCGGCCCCGGACCTGCAGATGACCCTGAATGTCGTATCCGCCCGGTCCGGGGACGGTCTGCACTGGGAACACGAAGGCGACGCGGTGCGGTACGGCGGGATCTATCGCTCGTGCGTGTATCCCTTCGTGATACGCGATCGGGGTGAACTGGCGATGTGGTTCGGCGGTCACCGCGCGGGCGGGCTTTTCGATATCTCGTTCGGGCGGACGCGTGACGGCAGCACCTGGTACTACCAGAACGACGTGCCGACCTTTCCCCCGAACCCGCGAAGGGAAGCGTTCGACGGCCGGTACACGTCCACCCCGCACGTCTTGAAGTTGCCGGGCAGATACCTAATGTACTATTCCGCACGGGACATGGACGACGGCTGGGTCGCGCCGGACGGCTCGCGCCAGCGGGACGGCGACGGGGTGTATCGCCACGTCGGGTGCGCCGAATTGGCGGCCGACGAAGTCGACGATCCGGACCTCCGGTTTTCGTGGACGTCCAATGGCAGGGCAATACCCGGAAACGGCGGATCATTGCGATTCGTCGCGGACAGTGCGGGAAGACATTCGGTAACCTGCCGCGTGGAAAATGGCAACGGGTCAGCCGCGTACACGTGGGAAGTGGAAGCTGGCAATGGATAGGACCGTGATCCTGGCCGCCCACCGCCGCGCGCGTTGTGCGGTGGAGTTGCCGGCGAAACCCGAACCGGCTGAAAAGACGGCCGGGGAAGAACTGGCGCATTACATCGGGAAGCTCGCTGGTGCGCCCATCGGTCTGCATCATGGGGAAAAGAGCGGCGCGCCCGTAAAGATTCTGGTGGGCGCCAGAGCGCGTGAGGAGATTGGCGACCGGCTGATGGGCGCGAGGCGGACCGCGGAAACCTACCACCGCACGCGCGATCAGGACCAATTGAAGCGGCTGGTACGGAAACGGGATGCCATCGTGCACTACATCGCCGCGAATCCCGTGGACGGCGCCTATCACCTGGGCGGCATTGGCGGGCAGCGAGGGAATATCAACAACTTCCTGCTGGGACACCTCTGGGGAGTCGACAAGATCTGACCAGGAATCGTTGTTTTTCGGTGACGTTAGTTCGTATATGTGCAAGTTAATCAAGGCGATTAGAAGGCGGATTACCAGGATACACCAGGTCGCTGGACGTGAACGGAAATATCATCCATATGGACGACCTCGATACCCCGTTTGGCACCGGTCCCTTCTGTGCCTTTTGTGCCTTTTGTGGCCAATTTGACTGTTGTCTTTTTTCGCATTGAGGTTATGCAGCCTGATGCGGCTTCGTTTCCTCAGCCGCAACCAATTATGAGACGCCCGCCAGCCGCGCGCTCACCAACCGGTTCAGGCTCACGCCCTGTTCCGCCGCTTCGATGACCAGGGCGCGGTGGGATTCCGGCGGCAGACGCACCAGGAATTTGCCGCTATACGCGCGGTCCGCCAATGGTACCGGTGTTGGTTCACCTGTGGCGCGCATGTCGTCCACGGATTCTCGAACGAGCCGCTGGATGCCGGACAATGCCTCGTCGGGTGACGGCGCGAGCCAGCTCAGCGACGGGAACTCGGCGCAGAGACCCACGTGTTCGCTGTCTTCCGCGGACCACGTGATCCGGTAGGTGTAATGATCGTTCATTTTGACTCCTCGAGTTTCTCAATTGCCTTGATCACCTGGCGGACCTGATACGGCTTCGCCATGCCCTTGTCGTTTTGGATGTTCACGCGTGGATCGCCCGGCCACGGCATCCGGTAGACCCGATGGCTCGTTCCGGTCTGACGTGGTGGCCCGAAATATCCGTCGCAGATTTTCACGAGGTCAGCGAACCGGACTCCCGCGGGATTATTACGTAGTGCACTGAGGATGTCAGTGGTGCTTACCATAAATTATAATACCAATAATGATACTATTTGTAAAGCAGAAACGACTCCTGTCTGAAACGACGGGCGACCCAGAACCGACTCTCGCTCTGAGTCGAGCGACATACCGCGGTGATCAGACTTTGAGTCGCCAACTGTCGACTTCCTACATAATCATTAAGCAATAATGGTGCCTGAATGGAACAACCTATCCTGATTCTGCGCGCGAACGGCGACCCATCGGAAGGACTTTGCGCCGAGGTACTGCGGTGCGAGGGTTTTCCCTGGCTGGAAGAACGGCCGGCGCACACGTTCGACGGCGCTCCGCCGGGTGTAAGTGTGGTGATGCTGGCTGGTACCGGCGTCAGCCGTTCGACCGCGGAGCGCCTGGCGAGGGCTGTCTCCGCGGGTGTGACGCTGATCTCGACCGCGCCCGACCCGGCTGTCGCGACAGCGTTCGGCGTCTCGGTCTCGGATGCCGTTTCCGATGCCCACGTGGCCGTGACCGCGCTGAACGGCTGGGAACACGGCGACGTGCCGTTGCTGTGCCCGGACGACACCGCCCACCCCCTTCGCGGGGGACAGGAAGCGGCGGCGCTTCGGGCCGATGGCGGAGAGCGATGCGGATCCGGTCTCGTTTCCGCCCGCGTGGGAAAGGGAACGGCCTGGATCTACGGCTACGACCTCTGCCGGACCGTGGCGACGCTGCGTCACGGTACGGGCGACGTGAGGGAGCGGCCGGCGAAGGATATGGGGCCGCTCACGGGGCCCCGGCACATCTATGGGTTCTTCGACCTTTCCGACAAGCTGCCCCGGGACGTGCCGGTGTGCGATCTGCATCAGGATATCCTTCGGACGCTCGTTCTCGCTTCTCTGTCCGATACGGGTCTTCCTCGACTCTGGCACTTTCCCGACGCCGCCCCCGCGCTCTGGTTCGTGAAGGGCGATGGCTGCGGAGAAGCCGGCGCCGACGTGGAGGTGGAAGTCGCCGAGGAATACGGCGCCTATCTGACATTCAACAGACCCCCCGTGAGCCGGTACGGCGGCGATTTGATGAGAGACTGGCACGAACGGGGGCACGGCATCACCATCGAAGCCAACCTGGACGCCGTCACACGGCCTATCGTCGAGGTCTCGGGCCAGAAGGTCCGGCGGTCGCGCACCGCGCAGGACCTTAACGAAAACGCGCTTCCCGATATCCGCGCCAACCTCGAGGCGCACCGCGACAGCTTCTTCCGCGACACCGGTCTGGACATGGACTCGATCTGCATTCACGGCTGCCAGTGGTCCGGTCAGCCGATGGCGGAAATGGTGGTCGACCTCGGCTGGTACACACCCACCCACTTCATCTCCCACGATCCGCGGATGCGGCACGATGAGCGCTACGGGCCGTACATGATTTCGACCGCCCTGCCACTTCGCTATTTTCAACATGGTGTGGGGGTCCTCGACCTGTGGCACATGCCGGCGCAGTGGGACGAGAGTCAGACGCTTGGGGAGCGGAATACCTCGGATCCGAAATCTACTGGAAGGGTGGGCCTTTCGGCGGAAGCATACGGCGAGGAGCTCACCCGGTTCGCCGAGGACGCGGCGCATCGCTGGCACGGGGTGCAGATCGCCAACTTTCACCCGAGCTACGTCGTCATGCCCCAGGACCATCCCAGCGCGTCCCGCCGGTCGCTGGAGATGGGCCTCGACGGCGCCCGGGCGGCGGGATGCCGGTTCGAAAACCAGGAACGGTGGTCGCGGTTCTCCCGGGCCAGGGCCGACGTACGCCTCGAGGCACGGAGAGAGGACGGCCGGGCCGTATTTCTGACGATGGCCTCCCCCGGAGACCTCCACGGACTCACGCTGCTGCTGCCCGATCGCGTGATCGGGGTCCGCGTTGCCGAAACGGGCGAAACCATGGACATTCGCGAGGTTATACTGGAGGGACGGCGCCAGCGGGCCGTGTCCCTGGATCTGGGCGCCGAAACGCCACGTACCCTTCGAATGGAGACTGCGGCCTAATGTAGCGCTCTAAAAGGAAAATACGAATGAAACGAACAATCCGCCGTACCGCCCTTCTGAACATCCAGAAAGTGAGCTATTCCCGCGACCACGTGGCGCGAATCCGGAGTGAGGGGTTCACGGATATCGGCGTCTCGCTGAAGACGGGCGAACGGAAATTCACGGGCCAGGGATTCGACTGGGAGCAGGTGGGTCACTTCGGCGCGTGGGCCCGGGAATTCGGCCTGGGGATGACCGTATTCACAGGCTATATGAAGTACCGGGAGGATTTCCTGCGGGACCATCCGGAGCGGGCCATGGTTTGCGTCGGAGGTTCGGGTACCGCGCTGGACAGCGACAACCTGGTACGCACCAAATGGCTGTGCCCGTTTCAGCCGGAGAACAAAACGGAATACCTCGATCTCCTGAGGAAAGTGATCGGGCTGCCCGCGCTCCGGGAGATTCACCTCAACGACGAAGCCGCGATCGGGTTCGCAAACGGCGACATCGGCTGCTATTGCGACCACTGCGTATCCGAGTATGAAAGGGAATACGGCTCGCCGCCGCCCGCCGATTTCGACTGGGCGTCGAAGGCATGGTGGGCGTGGGTGCAGCGCCGGATGGTGCGGTGGACCGGGGTTCACGCCTGGTTCCGTGCGCAAATCAAAAGCGAGCGCCCTGACGTCATGGTCGGCATTCAGTATTCGCCGGTGGTGGTGTCCTTCAACGAGAACATCTGGCGGGCGGGGATCGATCTCTCCCAGGACGCGCTGGCCCAGGACGTGCTCTGTACTGATCCCTATCACTACAACCATACGTCGCATTTCACGTACCGGCCCGCGCGCCGGATCCTGACCGAGGCGACCCGGACGCTGGCCGGCGCCACGGTCGGGCGTTCGATGAATATCTATCCGCAGGCATTCAGACCGCCCCTGGGCGGTCCTGAGTTGACCCGCAGAGACGGTTTCATGGCCGGCGCGGTTCCCTACGCGCTCGGCGCGGACAACATTACGCCGTATTCCAATGATCTCGCCCGCATCCTGCCCGGATTTCTGGACGGATTCCACGAGGCGGGTAAACTCATTCCCTATTTCGAGAAGACGAAACCCTGCGCATCCGCCACCGTCATCAACCCCACGCAGACGGAAATCTACGGGAATCCGGAAACCGGCTGGGGCCGGAAGGCGTTGGCGGTCTGGCCCGACGTGATGAACCACGTGGGGCTGCCCTGGCGCTGGCACTTCGACGGCCGCCTCCAGGATGCCGGAGAGGCGCTGGAAGGGCCGGTGATTCTGCCGGATACCCATTGCCTGACCGGCGAGCAGAGGGCCGTACTGCAGGCCTACGGAGCATCCGGCAACGGTCTGCTCCGGGTGGGGCGGACCCCCGACCGCGATTGGCCCGGAAACGGACCGTGCCCGCCGCCGGAGGGGAAATCCATCGACAGCGCGGAAATGCGACCCGTAAGACGGGACCATCCTTTCCTGGAGGGCATTTCGCATCCCGTCATGCTGCAGTCCGTGTTTTCCGAGCCGGGAATCGAAGGGGAGACGGTGGGTGAGATCGACGGGAGGCCGGCGCTGGTCGTGAACGAGGATAACGGCGGCCGGCAGGTCTGGCTGGCCGGGGTCCCGGAGTTCAGCTACGTGACGCCTGGGGACCACGGCGGCGTCCGGACGCCCACGGACGGCATACCGCTGCTGCGGAATATCCTGAAATGGCTGGCGAGGGAGGAGCCGGTGGCCCGAATATGGCCCTACCCGCCGGACAACGCCTACCGGGACCTGCGGCCGTGGGACCGTCGCGACGTGCCGACCATGGAGCTGTTCCCGATGATCGGCGACGGCTGCCTTGTCTGCCTCATCTTCAATTACGTGGGGCTGCAATACCGGACGAATCTGGTGATGCGCGCGCCGGAAGGCACCGAGATTGCTTCTCTGGTCGATATCTTCACGGGAGACGACGCGCTCGCCGACTCCGAGGTCCGCGGCACCGAGGTTGTGATGCCCGTCAGGATGTCGAATCAGACCGATTACCTTGCCGTGGAACTGACATGGCGATGATACAGACCGTTGACGGCGGCATCCTTTCGTGGCGACGCGAAACAGGGGCGTTCATGCCCACCATCACCCCGTTGTCCGATGGCAGCGTGATCGCATGCCAGCACGTGGGCGAGAGCCTGGGTTCCTCGGACAACCATATCGAAGTCCTTCGCTCCTCCGACGGGCGCGCAACGTGGGTGAACGAGGGCAGCATCCACGGTGCCGGGCCGGCGGAAGACGGTTGGAGCTACAGAAGCCCACACATCAGCGAGACGCCTGGCAACCGGCTGGTGATGACCGCGACGCGTTTCGAAATGCAGGGGGAAAAGCTGTTCGATCCGAATTCGGAGGTATTGCAACGCCCGGAGTTGCTGCTTTTCCGGTCGGATGACGCGGGACACGCCTGGTCCACGCCACAGGTCGTACACGTGGACCTGCCGCCCGAAAAATACACGTGCAATGGCGCCGGCGTGCTCTTGCAACTCGCTCCGGACCGGTGGATGTACCCGCTGGAGACCTGGAAGCCGGAGGGGTATCCGGGGCCGCCCGACCAGAAGGCCGCGGCGGTCTTTTCCGCGGACCAGGGACGGACCTGGGGTGAGTTTACCGTGGTGGCCGACGATCCTTCGGGGGAGTTGCTCTGGTGGGACCAGATGAATACCGTGTTGCCGGACGGCAGAATCTACACCATGCTCTGGACCCACGTCTATGGTACATCCGAGGACCTGCTGAATCACTGGACTGTCTCCGACGACGGCGGACAGACGTGGTCGGCGCCGCGGCCCACCAACCTGCGCGGGCAGGTCTGCTCCCCCATCGCGCTGGCCGACGGAAGGGTGGCGGCCATCTACAACTTCCGGCACGATCCGCAGGGCATACGCGTGGCGCTCAGCGAAGACCTGGAGACGTTCGATCTGGAGGGCCAGGTCGTCGTGTTCGATGCCGGGTCCGAGGCAACGCTCGGTAAGCCCGAGACGGATAATTTCCTGGCCGAACACATGCAGATCGCTTTCGGAAAACCCGGCGGCATCCGGCTTGACGACGGCGACCTGATGACGTATTTCTGGTGTACGGTCGGCGGCGTGACCCACACGCGTTGGGTACGGCTGACAGTCCGTTGATAAAGTCGCTCTGCAGGCGACAACCGGAGATTGGAGACTGAAAATATGAACCGACCCGACCCTGCGGAGACCCGTGTGGCCGCGGACGTGCTGGAGACATTCGTGCGCGACCTGTATCTGGCCGCCGGCGTGCCCGGCGACGACGCGCAAACGATCGCCGGAGCGACCCTCTGCCAGGAGACCCGCGGTAATACGACCCACGGGCTCCGGCTCGTTCACTTCAATCTTCGGGGGTTGAACGATGGGACGATCCGGGCCAAGCCGGACCAGCCTGTACTCAGCGACCGGGGCATGACCGCGGTCATCGAAGGCGACCACGGCGTGGGGATCGTCGGCTGCATGAAAGGGATGCGGCTTGCAATCGCCAAGGCCCGGGAGGGTGGCATCGGCGTCGCGCTGATCGTACGCAACAACCACTTTCTCGCCGCCGTTCCGTATTGCCTGGAAGCGGCCAACGCGGGCATGATCGGCATGGCGTTTTCGAACACCAAGGGATCCATGGGATATCCAGGCGCCCGCGGCTCTGTGATCGGCAACACACCGATGGGGTTCGGCATACCCACGGCCGGCGGCTTCCCCATCCTGTTCGACGCGTGCATGACCGCCTCGGGGGGCCGGATGCGGCAGTGGATCCGGGAAGGTAAGCGGATTCCCCGGGATATTCGGGGCTTCGACCGGGACGGCAGGCCCACCGACGACCCGCGGGCCGTCATCGGCGGCGGGACCACGATGCCGATCGGCGGCCATAAGGGCGCAGGTTTGGCCATTCTGGTTGAAGCGCTGACGGGCGTGCTGGGCGGCGCCGCTTTCCTGAGCGATATCACGCCACGCGACCAGGCGGACCGAACGGACAAGACCCACGCGGTCAGCCATTGCTGCATCGCCATTGACGTCGGGGCGTTTATGCCCGTGGCCGATTTCGAAGCGCGGATGGCGGACTTTGTCGAAGACCTCAAAGGCAGTCCCCTGGACGGCGATTCCGCTGAGATCCGGCTGCCCGGCGAACGAATGGAGCGGACCCGGCAAGAATGCGAGATTCACGGCGTGCCGCTGGAACCGGATGTGCGCCAGGAACTGGAGGAGTGGGCAAAGCGATTGAGCGTAAGTTTCCCGGATACCGTGTAGTCCGACGCTGTCTCGATGCGAGGAAATATGGACGACCGATACCGGATTCGCGGCGCGACCGAAGCCGACCTGGACAGGATCGGCGAGATCGTCCGCCAGGCTTGGGAGCCGATTTTCGGGCTGCATGAAGAGAACTGGGGCGAGGAGCTCTTCGACGTCCTCTACGCGAACTGGCCGGAAAACATCAAGGCCAGCGTCGGGCGCCACCTGGCGGAACATCCGGAATGGGCGTTCGTCGTCGAGTCGCGCGAAACCGGCGAGGTCGCGGCGTTCATCACCTATCTTCTGGATATGAAGAAAGGGATCGGAATCGTCGGCCTGAACGCCGTCGCGGCCGGGTTGCAGGGGCAGGGAATCGGGACCATGATGTACAACTTCGTCATGGATAGGTTCCGGGAGGCGGGGCTGAAATATGCGCAGGTGCGAACGGGCCTGAACGACGCGCAGACCGGCGCCAGGAGGGCCTATGAGAAGGCGGGGTTCAACATCGAGCGCAAGGAAGTCATCTATTACGCGTATTTGTGAACACCAAAGGCGCGTCTGCCGAGTAGCGAGACAACACACATATGCGTATATTGTGTACGCTCTTCCGAAAAGATGGCTAGCAGCCTGTCGGAATACCCCAACTTGATCTAATCGGCATACGATATATAGATACTGATATTTCAAATCACACTAGATATTGTATGCCATAATATATTGGCATAGGTATTCCGACAGGCTCCTAGCGAATAGCTTCCAATTGAGGTAGGTATGGCGCCGCTCCAGATAGATTTGCCGCATGCCCGGATTGATGATTTTTGTTGTCGCTGGAAAATTACTGAATTGGCTGCGTTCGGCTCTGTGCTTCGCGGTGACTTTGCAGAAGACAGCGACGTCGACCTTCTGGTTACGTTCACTCCGGGCGCCGGACACAGTTTACTCGACCTGGTACAGATGCAGGAAGAATTGACGGAAATCCTCGAACGGCCCGTTGACCTCATAGAAGAGCAGGGGCTCCGAAATCCTTTCCGCAGGAAGGGCATTCTGAGCACCAAAGAGGTGATTTATGCGGCCTGAAAATCGGGATGCCGCCTACATCTGGGATATGCTGGAAGCGGCCGTTTCTGTCACGGAGTTTGTCAAGGATTTGACATCCGAGCAGTTTCTTCAGAATCGAATGGTTCAGGCAGCGGTAGAGCGGCAGGTGGAAATCCTCGGCGAGGCGGCAAGACGCGTATCCGATCCATTCAAGACGGCACACCCTGAGATTCCGTGGCGGAGGATTGTGGGGATGCGCAACGTTCTGGCGCACGAATATGGCGAGATCATCCAATCGCGCATGTGGGCATTGACTGTCGATCAAATACCCGAGCTAATCGTCCAACTGGAGCCTTTAATCACGCCTTCGCCGAAGGGGACATCTGGCAGAACAGAAGGCGGATCGAAGTAAACGGCAAATCAAGGCCTAAAGTCTCCGACTGTGATTCCGTTGTCGTATGATAGAAAGCATGACACAATAGACTGTCTGTCAGACCAATTTCGATCAATTCAACGAAGACAAGCATTCAACAAGGTATTGAAACGGTTAGGGCGATCCTTGTGATCGCCCTTTTTGTCTCCTAAGATGTGCCGATTGTTCAGTTGTCGTCAGGTGTGACGCAGCGCGGGAACCGGAGTCAGTCATCCAGAAGTCTGAGATCCCTGAGTAGCTCCCGGGAATTACGGAATCGTTTGCCCTTTCCCTCTTCCAGTTCCTTCATCGCTGCAACAGTCGTGGAATTAGGGACTTTCACAGCGAACGGCAGCCGTTTCTCTTCGGCTATCCTCAGCAACAGCAGGCGGATCGCATCGGAAACGGAAAGGCCCATGGCTTCAAGCGCCTCGGTTGCCCGTGCCTTGGTATCGCGGTCGATTCGTGCGCGTACCACACTATCGTTACCCATGATAACAACCTCCAGCTTGTCGCTACAATGTAGCTACAATTACATGGCTTGTCAAGGAAGAACCGGTCGGAATTGACTCGAAGCGCTCGTTGAAAGGTTGCTACCGTGGAGAAGTACATCTTTGCGGGAGGTCCTGCCGAAGCGGGGCGGGCGCAGGGCGCGCTCGATCCCGAATACGCCCACCGTGAGCTGGAGAAGAGGCTAAAGCAGTCCCAGGACTTCGAGGATAGCTATTTCCGCGAAAACATGGCTTTCATGCGGCGGGAATTTCCGGCACTGGTGACGCAGATGGAGGCATACGGCGACGCGGCGGGGATTGAAGACTTCGACCAAACGTTTCTGCTGCACGTCTACTTCACTGCCGCCGACCTGGACGGATGTTCGGCGCTCGGGATCACGCTGAAGGACGACGGTCCTGCGATGTTGAGGACCTACGATACGAGCTCGATCGGCAGGGTCGAAGATTTCGTGAACGATAAGATCCTGATGGGGCTGCCGGACGGCAGGCCGCACGGACTGGCCGGCATCGGCGAGCGGTTCGGCGTCACCGTCGGCACGGCGATCAACGACGCGGGGCTGCTGGTGGGCTGCGCGTCGGGACACCGGAAGTTCAACCCGGGCGCCAACCCCGAACACGTCAATCTATATTTCACCACGCACCTGCTGGCGCAATATTGCACCGATTGCGGGGACGTCAGGCATTTCCTCCGACAGTACCGGATTTCGGGGATCAAGGGACTGACGGGCGTGGCCGTGGACGCGGCGGGTGATATGGTCGGGTTCGAACTGGAATCGGCGAACATCGCCCTTCGGGAACCGGAAAACGGAATGGTTCTCGAAACCAACCACTGGCAGGACCCGGAACTCCAGCGCCCGTCTCGAAAGGCCGATCCGGACTGGTGGGCCAGCACATCTTACTACAACTCCCAGAACCGGATCCAGTACCTTGCCTGCCACCGGGACACGTTCAAAGAAATGCGCACCGTGAGCGAACTGACCGATTTTTCGTTCGACGTGCACGCGCCGGGCAGGATTCTCCAGATCCCGGAGACCAATATCGGAGGCTGGTTCACCACCCACGGGATCTTCATGACGTCCCGGGATCTGAAGCTGCGGGTCCACCGGTATCCGCTTGCGAAGGAAGGGTTTACGGAAATGACGTACGGCGAGTGACGGAAACTGCGAAAAGGGTGAATGCATGGATCGGATGAACACGGACGCCGGCAGCGCGGATGGATTCCTTCTGATGGACGGGATCGAGTCTGTCCATCATGTCACGCAGACCGTGTGCGAAGCGGAAAAACACCCGCTGAATCCCGTACTGCCGGTGGGCGACTCGCACGAATGGGATTCCACCCACTGCGCGCCGTGGTCCTCGCCCACGGTGATATACGACGATGAAGACGGGCTGTTCAAGGCGTGGTACGCGGGCTCGGACATTGCGACGTCGAGGTGGTGGGCGATGGGTTACGCCGTCAGCGAGGACGGGATCAACTGGCACAAACCCGAACTGGGCCTGTACGAATACAACGGGAGCAGGAAGAACAACATCGTCCTGGACGGACGCGGTCCGATCATCAAGGACGACGCCGAACCGGACCCGAACAGGCGTTTCAAGGGGATCAAGCGCGGCTTCGGGGGACAGAAGGTCTACGCCGGAAAGGGCGCCCGGGCCAACTATTCGCCCGACGGCATCCACTGGACCGAGGGCCCGAACATCGACCTGCCGGAGTGGTTTCGCGGACCGCCCGACATCGGCGTGCTCGTCCGTGACGACCAGGACCCGGATCCCTCGCGCCGGTACAAGACCGTCTTCCAGGAGATGGTGCCGTTCGACAAGCCCGACATCAAGCGCCGCGCCGATCGGTACCGCGGCCTCGGGCGCGCCAAGATTCTGGCGTACGGCCCAGACATCGAGCACTTCCGGAGGGCGGAAGAGAAACCCCTGCTCTCGCCCGCCGACGGGCTGGAGTACGAAGACCATCACATCATGATGTCGCCGTACGGCGGCGCGTGGATCATCTGCTACGAGTACGGGTGGTACGTGCCGAACGGTTACGGCCGCTACGGGATGTACTCTGCCGACATCCGGCTGGCGGTCAGCGGCGACGGGCTCAATTTCGACCGTCTCAATCCCCACCAGAAGGTCATCGCCCGCGGCGCGCACGGCGAGTGGGACGGGGGACTGCTTATCATTACGGACAAACCGGTCGTCAAGGACGGGACCGTCTACCTGTTCTATGGCGGGGCGGGCGAAGAGTTCACAAGCTGGCCGCCGGAGAACGAGATCCCCGAGTTCATCCATGAGATGGGGAGCGGGAGCGCGCGCATGGCGCGGATGGGTCTGGCCACGCTCCGCGAAGACGGGTTCACCTGTCTGGAGACCCCGGACCGCGAGACGCCCGGACACGCGACCACCGCCCCGCTTGCGCTGACCGACCGGTCGACCGAGCTGACGCTCAACGTGGGCGACGTCCGGCGCAACCGCAACTGGTTGGAAGTCGAAATACTTGACGCGGATTCCTGCGAGCCGGTCCCGGGATACGGATGCGGTGACTGCGACGATATCGACGTCGACGGGCTCCGGCGCCGCGTCACCTGGGGCGACAAACGACTTGCCGGCATCGGCCGGGACCGCTTCAGGCTGCGCTTCCATCTGTACGGCGCGGCCCGGCTGTACGGCTACCGATTCGTCCGAGGCACGTCGTCAACTTAAGGGTGAATTCCCATGGGTGATTCCCATACAGCTGACGTTATCGTGGCCAGGGACGTGATGGTCCCGATGCGGGACGGCGTGCGCCTGGCCACCGACCTCTACTTCCCGGGTGAGGTCGCAAGTCGACGAACAGGGCCCTTCCCGGCGATCCTCGAGCGGACGCCTTACAACAAGAACGGCGGTTCGGCCGCAGCAAGCTTCTTCGCGCGGCACGGTTATATGGCCGCCGTACAGGACTGCAGGGGGCGCTATGGTTCCGAGGGCGCGTTCTTCCCGTTCAGGGACGACCCGGAGGACGGGTACGACACCATCGAGTGGATTGCCGAACATCCCACGTGCAACGGGAAGGTGGGCATGCACGGGTGTTCCTACGATGCGTGGGTGCAGTTCCACGCGGCTACGCAGAACCCGCCGTCTCTTGCGACCATGATTCCATTCGAAGGGCCCATCAACGCCTACCACTACAGCATGCGCGAGGGCGGCGCGCTGCATCTCGGCCTCCTGAACTGGGCGGTCCGGATGGCGATTACGGGCCACGAGGCGCAGGAGGACCCTGTCATTGCCGAAGCAGTAACGTCAATGACCGCCGACGGACAGCAGTTCCTCGAATGGGCATCCCGGATCCCCTGGCGTCGTGGTCAGACGCCGCTGGCGGTTGCGCCGCAGTACGAGGACGCAGTCTTCCAGCTCTATTTCGAGAACAACGACTATACGGAATTCTGGCGGCAGCCGGGATTCGCAATGGACGAGTATTTCGATTCGTTTCCGGACATGCCGATTCTCTGGATGGTGGGCTGGTTCGACTGGTATCCCCGAACCATCATCGACGGGTTCCGGAAGATGGTGAGCATGGGACGCGGGAATCAGCACCTGCTGGTGGGTCCGTGGACCCACGGCAACTGCGAACCGTCCTGCGGAGACGTGCATTTCGGACCGGAGGGCGGTCTCCATTTCCACAAGGACTTCCTTCACCTCTACCTGCAGTGGTTCAACCGGTGGCTCAAGGAGGATGCCACTGTGGACGTTGGCAGCGCGGTTCGGATGTTCCGAATGGGCGGAGAGGACGGCAGCCGCGACCGGGACGGACTCCTGCAGCACGGCGGAAAGTGGTTCAGCGTGGATGGCTGGCCGCCGGATGGCTCGCGCGAGACACCGTACTATATCCATGAGAACGGTATTCTGTCGCCCAATGCCCCCCCGGAGGAAGACGCCTCGACCACGTACACCTACGACCCGCGCAATACGGTATCCAGCAACGGCCGCTGTATCATCCCCTACGGTCCGATGAAGGAGGGGTGGTTCAAGGGGATGGGACCCCGCGATCAGATTGAGATCGAGACCCTTACCGGGCATGGCATACCGGGCATGCCCATTGCCTCGCGGCCCGACGTGCTCGTCTTTCAAACCGCCCCGCTTGACGCGGACCTGTCGATTGCCGGAAATATCAGCGGGGTCCTATGGATATCCTCCGACGCGCCGGATACCGATTTTTTCATGAAGCTGCTGGACGTCTATCCCCCGAGCCGGGACGATCCGACCGGATACGCCTTCCCGATATCGGAGGGCATCCTGCGGGCGCGGTACAGGGAGAGCTTCGAGCGGCCGAGTCCGATGGAACCTGGAACGGTGTACCGCATCGAAATCGACATGCAGCCGTCCGCGAACCTGTTCCGGGCCGGTCATCGTATCCGCCTGGACATCTGCAGCAGCAACTTCCCCAACTACGACATCAACCGCAATACGGGCGATCCGGACGACAGGGACTGGCGCATCGCCCGCAATACCGTCTACCATGACGCGGGACGCGCTTCATACGTTCAATTACCCATCTGGAAGTCGTGAAGGGAGAATCGATGTCCGACAGCGCAGGACCTGGCCTGAAGTCCGTGGAAATCGAGGGCAGGGAGATGCTTTGCATGGATGTCCTGGAAGCACCTGTTGAGGTGTCGGGCTTCCCCTGGCTGGACCGGGAGAGACGGTTCTGCCGGCTGCCGGTCGACGCCCTGCCGGACATGAGCAAAGCCGTCCGGAGGCTGGCCTGGTGTACGTCGGGCGGGATGGCCCGTTTCAGGTCGGATTCCCGTACGATCGCCATCCGGGCGGAGTTGGCGGAAGTCGTGGACATGCCGCACATGCCGCGGTCCGGGAATTCCGGATTCGACATCTACGTGGGAACCGGGACGGAGAAGCGGTTCATAAACTCCGCGAGACCCCCCATGAACGAACGGGCATACGAAACGGTCCTGGTGGATGGACTGGACGGCGGCATGCGGGAATGGACGCTGAATTTTCCGGTTTACAACGGCGTCAATCAAGTCGTTCTCGGACTGGACCCCGGCGCGAGAGTCGAGCCGCCCTCGCGGTTCTCGGACGAGAAGCCGATTCTCTTCTACGGGTCCTCGATCACGCACGGAGGCTGCGCGTCCCGTCCCGGGAACACCTACCCCAATTTCCTGTCCCGTTGGCTGGATGCGAAGCTGATCAACTTCGGATTCAGCGGAAGCGCCCGGGCCGAACCAGCCATGGCCCGCCTCATCGCAACCGTGGATATGCGTGTGTTTGTGATGGACTACGACCACAATGCGCCGACAGCCGATTATCTGACGGAGACGCACGAGGCGTTCTTCCGGGTTGTGAGGGATGCCCGTCCCAACCTGCCCATTGTTATCGTCTCGAGCCCGTCGATCAATGCCAATCCGTCACGCTGGGTTGCGAGGCGAGAGATCGTTCGCGAGACGTATGAGAATGCCCTGAAGCGGGGAGACGACAGGGTCTGGTTTGTGGATGGGGAGACCCTCTTTGGCGATGCCGATCAGGATGCGTGTACCGTCGACGGGGTTCATCCGAACGACCTTGGATTCCTGCGCATGGCCAAAGCAATTCGGCCATCGGTCGAAGCGGCCCTACTGGCATGAAACTTCGAATGCGATTGATCTGAGGCCGGGCCCGAAGCCTGGCTGAACGAAGCATTGTGCAGATAAGGAGGTGTTTATGGAAACACGTACATTTCGCGGAAATCCCGCGGAGATCGGCAGGGCGCAGGGTTCCATGAACCCGGAGGCCGCCCGTGACTACCTGAAGTTCTGGCAGGCCCGCCCACACGATTTCGACAACGCCTACTTTCGACGGAACATGGCGTTCATGCGCCGGGAGTTTCCGGATATGATCGATCAGATCGAGGCGTTCGGCGAGGCGGCGGGAATGGCGTCTTTCGACCACGCATACTTCGGCCATATTCTCTGGACCGGGCCTGTCGGGGATGCTTGCTCCACGCTGGGAATCACTCTGGAAGACGACGGCCCGGCGATGTTGTCCACCAACGACGGAGGCACGGATACGGTGCCCGGAACCGTTTCCAATTCCGTCGTCTCATTTTTTCCGGACACGAAACCTCATGGGATGATGGGGTTCGGCACCAGGCGACAGGTCACGCTGGGGATGGCTGTAAATGACGCCGGACTGGCGGTCGGGGCGAATTCAGGGCATCGGAAGTTCAACTTCGTCTCCAACCCCGAACACCTGAACCTGTACTTCGTCGTTCACCTGCTGGCGCAGCACTGCGGCGACTGCGACGACGTCCGGCATTTCGTGGAACAGTACCGCCTCTCAGGGCAGAAAGGGATGAACCTGGTCACGGTCGACGCCGGGGGGAATATACTGGGGCTGGAACTGGAATCGGAAAACGTCGCCATTTCGGAGGCGCAGGACGGGATGCTCCTGGAGGTGAATCACTGGCAGCATCCCAAGCTACAGAATCCGTCCCGTGAGGCGGACCCCGAGTTCTGGGACGGGCCCTACTATTACAACTCCCAGGCGCGCGTCATGTATTTCGCGCACTATCGGAACGTCTTCGCCCGGATGAAGAACTTGCAGGAATTGATCGATTTCTCGTTCGACGTGCACGCGCCCGGGCGCATCCTGCAGACGCACGGTTTGAACGTGAGCGACCTGATCTCCTGCCAGGTGATGTTCGCAACGTCGAGAGATCGTAAGATGCGGCTTTACCTGCATCCGATCGAGAAAGACGATTACGAGGAGTTCGAATATCCAAATTGACCCAAGGGGGAAAGGGAGTCGCGAGGGCTAAGTCGGAACGGGTCCTCTGCCTGCGCTGTCGCGTTTTGCAATAGTGAACCGCCATTTGGTGAAGATGCCTATTGCGGTACGGATGTGAATATTGTAGAATTAAAGGTGAATTTGCCGTTTCACACGGGCCGTGGCGGCGGCAGAAAATCCCCCGGCGTTCAGGTGCTTTATTCACGATTGTCTTCTACGTCTGCCCGACGCTGTCCGGCAGGCCTGGGGACGTATCGAAAAGGAGTTGGAGTTGAGCCAATCAGCTGAAATCTCGTTCCCGTACGCGAAGATGACGATCCTGAGAACCCTCTCGCGTATGGTCGCCCTACTCGTCCTCACCGTCGGACTTATTGCGCCACAGGCCGCGTACGCGGGTGCGTGGACCCTTGAAAAGGGACAGGTGTGGAGCAAGATTACCGGCCTGTACCAGGCCACCGATGAACACTACGACAAGGATGGAGAACCGAGTGGGATTCCCGCGGATTATACTTCGCAGGAGTTGTATCTCGACGTGTACTACGGGGTGACCAAGCGCTTCGATCTCGGCGTTCAGTTCGGGGCGATCAACAGGAAGTTCGAGAATTTCACTTCGAACAGGCACAGAGAGATGTTCGGATACCGCGCAAAAGAGTCAGGTCTTGGCGACATCCGCGTCTTCGGCAAGGTCAATCTCGTTCATGAGCCCGTCGTTGGCACCCTGATGCTCGGCATCAAGGCGCCAACCGGGGATTTCCGCGCCGCGCCCGAGGCCATGTCCGCCGGCAACGGCCAGTGGGACGTCGAAGTGGTCGCGCAAGTCGGCAAGTCCTACTGGCCCATCCCGATATACGCCAACATCGACCTGGGGTATCGCCTCAGAGAGACCAACGAGACCATTCACCACAACCCGGACGACGAGTTGATCTACAATGTCGAGATCGGCGCCAGCCCCGTCGAAATGTTGAATATAGCCCTGAAGCTGGAAGGGATTTCGGGCGCCGGCCGGCGGGTCACCTATGCGATACCGACTGCGATCGTCAGCCTGCCGCAGGGCATCGCCCTTGAAGCCGCGGCGCGCGTGTCCGTTCTCGGCCGGGCCGACCCCTCGTTGGGAGCGCCATATACGTTTTTCGCAGGCTCCACGTTCCTGTTCGGGATCTCCTACACCGGAAGCCTGATGCAGTAACGGCTTCAACGGAAATCCATCTCCGCTGGTGGACGTACAATGCGAATCCGAAAAGGGGGAAGGGGCAGCGATCCCTTCCCCTTTTTCATCCAACGAATGGAGCCCCATTACAAGGTTGTTCGCTGGAATATATGATGATACGACCAATTGCAGTGGAAGCCCGAGAAGGCTACCACATCTGGCTGCGCTATTCGGACGGTGTCGAGGGTGAAATTGACCTGGCGCACATGGCTGGACGCGGCGTATTCGATGCCTGGGAAGATCGCTCCTTTTTTGAAGCCGTACGAATTGAGGATCATGGCGCTGTGGCCTGGGGTGAGGAATTGGAACTTTGCCCCGATGCCCTGTATCTGCAGCTCAGCGGCAAATCGGTTGTGGAGGTGATGTCCGACACATTAGTATCGGTTGAAAATGCCTGAACTCTGCCGATTTTACGGAATCGTTATTCGAATGTATTTCAATGACCACGCGCCCGCACATTTCCACGCTGAGTACAGTGGGGACGAGGCAGTGATCAGTATAGAAACACCGTCGGTTCTGGGTGGGCGCCTGCCGCCGCGCGCACAGGGTCTCGTAATGGAATGGGCACTCTTGCGACGGCTTCAGTTACGGCAAGCGTGGCAGAAGGCACAACGCCTCGAATCGCCTGGTAAAATCGCTCCACTGGAATGATAATTCAAACCAACGATTCCATGAGGATCGGGCGGTGTGCCGCTTACGAAGCAGAGGTGGACGGATTGATTGGAGCGGGGTCACGGCGTTGACAGGCAAACTGCAGGGGAAGGGGCGATCGCCCCTTCCCCTGTTTTCAATTCTCGAATTTAAGCCACAACAGACGACGCGAAGCCGGATCAAACGAGGATGCGGTACTGTTGACCTTGATTCTCTAAAGAGGCAGCCCACAGACCCTTATTTCCACACTCCCCTTTCAGGACGAGTTTGACGCCGCTGACTTCGAAGTTGCGACGATTTCGGGTCGCCAGAGGTAGTCCGTGGGTCAGTGCGGTGGCGGCAATTAAACTGTCCTTGATCGGCATCGGCTTTCCCACAAGACGAAGATGCGCCAGCAGTTCCGCCCAGCGCAATCCGGTCTCGGCATCCCACGGGATACAGTGAATGCGACGGGCGACGTCGTCGAACCAGCGCTCGAGCGCCCGACGCCGACGCCCTTGCGGCAGCAGAAGGATCCCGAAGCGGATTTCTCCCAGGATCACGGGATCGACGGCCAAGTCGCGTTCGTTTCGCGCGAGCCACTCGATCACCCTCGGGTCCGGCCCTGGCTGGGTCGCCTCGGACAGTACATTGGCGTCGACGAGAAACATCACGGTGATCATCCGAGCGAGTCAGTTGACTCCGATTCGATTGGCGCGAACCAGCCTTTTTGGGGACACGCGAGGAGTGTGTCCACCAGGCCGTGGTTCCTCGGGGGGTCGGCAACAACCAGACGATATTCGCCTCTGTCCACCCGTTCTATTGCAAACGACTGGCCCGGTTCGAGCTTGTCCTGGTGTCGAAACTCGGCCGGAATGACAATCTGACCCCTGGTTGAAAGTACTGTTTTCATAGGATGTAAGATAACGTCTTACATTGGCATAGTCAACACCCGTCCTGCACGATCTGTCCGGGCAGTCTGATGCGCCAGGTCGGACAACGGAGGTTCGGATAACCACCCGCATGAACGGATTGACTCGAGAAGGGACGCAGCATTGACGCGGATGCGACGGGCAATTGTGCTTGTTGGTTGTGCTCTCTCGAGCGGGGCGTTATGGGCTGAGACGCCGACCCCGGCTTTCACGGCATCGACATTGAAGGAAAAACACCGCGGCGTCTGTTTCGTGGCGGGACCGGGACGCCCCGTGGATGCGGCGTTCGACCGCCTGGCCGCGCTGAACGTGAACTGGATTTCCCAGACGCCGTTCGGATGGCAGCGCAGCGCCGGCAGCCCCGAGGTGATCCTGGCGACTTCCGGACGGGTCTGGTGGGGGGAATCGGACGCGGGACTGGCGGATGCCGCACGGCGGGCGCGGCAGCGGGGTATCCGGACGATACTGAAGCCTCACGTCTGGATCCGGGACCGGAGCGACGGGAGGTGGCGGGGAAATATCGACTTTTCGACGCCTGAAGAATGGGACAGGTGGTGGGCAAGCTACCGGCGGTTCATTCTCCACTACGCCGCACTGTCGGAATCCGCCGGGATGGAGGCGCTTTGTATCGGGACGGAACTGCGCAGCGCCGTGTTGAACCGTCCCGACGCCTGGCGCAGTCTGATTGTGGACGTGAGGGCGGTGTACGGTGGCGAACTCACCTATTCGGCGAACTGGTACCGGGAGTTCGAGGAGGTGCCCTTCTGGGACGCGCTCGATTACATCGGACTCCAGGTCTACTTCCCGCTGGCGGACAGCACCGGCGCCGCTTTGACGCTCGACGAATTAAACGCTGCATGGGCGCCCCATGTAAAGCTGATCGAAGCAGTTCAGCAGCGGGTGGGCAAGCCGGTGCTCTTCACGGAGGTGGGCTATCGGAGCACTGCGGATGCGGCCGTGGAGCCATGGGTCTGGCGGTCGGCGGCGCCCGTGGACGTTGAGCTGCAGGCGGCGTGTTACGAGGCGATGTTCCGGACGTTCTGGCGCAAGCCCTGGTTTGCGGGCACGCACGTCTGGAAGTGGTTCCCCGAGGGAAGCACGCAATTCGGAGGACGACGCGCACGCCGCCACGCACTTCGGAGGGAACGAGGGTTCACGCCGCAGGGCAAACCGGCGGAGGAAGTGCTTGGCCGATGGTACAGGGGAGATGTGAATGAGTGAATACAACCCTTTACTTCACCTCGATTGTTTCCCATATTAGGCGAAGAACCATATTCGGTAAAGGCTGTACGCAGCGGCTGGTGTTGTGTCATCGACAATATTGACAAACTGCTGGCGCACTTCTACGACATCTTCTTCGGTCCGTATCCGCATCTTTGACCAACGTTGCGGCGCCGAGGGCAACTCTACACCACCTGACGGGAGGTAGAACCATGGCCAATTACATGTTCCGCACCAGGTACACGCGGTCGGGTCTTGAGGGCCTGCTCAGAGAGGGAGGCACGGGACGCCGGGCGGCTTTGACACAGACCGTGGAAGGGATGGGCGGGAAGCTGGAGGGCTTCTACTACGCGATGGGCGATGACGACCTCATCCTGCTCGCGGAGATTCCCGATGAAGCCACTGCTGCAGCCCTCGCCCTCAACATCGCCGCGGCGGGCGCTCTGGAAGTCTCCACGACGGTCCTGATATCGCCGGAGACCATTGACGAAGCGGTGAACAAGAGCGTGTCGTACCGCCTGCCTGGCGAGTGATCGGGCAAAGCCTCACCTTAACAGCCCGTTGAAAAAGCCCATCCGGTCTACGGCCGGCCCTTGCGGTCGAAATACTGCGTTGCACTCCCTCGCCGAATCGATGGATGGGACTCGGTCGCGCGCCTTGTCTTCGGCCACAATGGCTCGGCCTCGCCTGCAGAGCGACTTTATCAACGGACTGCTAAACAGGATAACCGGAAGCCGGCACGGAAATCGTGGAGACGTCGATGAGTGCCGAACGCCGAACCGACAATGATCGGTCGATTCACCGGATAGATTTGCCTGTACGGGTCCCTTTTCGCAGCGGAGAAGGGGCCTGTTTCGTGTTCAATCCGCGGGATTTCAGGGGGTTAGATCGATGACATTTCCCGTCGAAGGCCAGATCCGCGACGCGTCCTCGGACCGCGCAATTGAAAATGTCCCCGTTTCCAACGGGGAGCACGTGGTGCGGACGGACGCGGCGGGTCGCTACGCGCTGGAGATCTCGCCGGGCGGGAACCGGTTCGTTTTCGTGACGGTTCCGGACGGCTTCCGGCCCGGTGAGGGATTCTATCGTTCGACGATTGGGTGGACCCGCGAACAGCACGGGGTCGATTTCGAACTCGAGAGGCTGCCGGACGGGGACCGACGGACTTTTTCAATGGCCCATATCAGCGATACCCACGTGGTGTTGGACGAAGGCCAGATTCAGGGCGAGACATTGTCGCAGGATTTGCGACAGCTTGAACGGGAGGCCAGCCCGGACCTGATTGTTGCGAGCGGGGACCTGACGGATTGGGGAACACTTGAGGAACTCGAACAGTTTTACGCTGCAATTAAATGCGTTTCGACGCCCGTAATGCCCATGTTCGGCGGACACGACGGGAATCAGGAGCGTTTCGGCGATCTGACTGTCGACGAACTCGTCGCATTGAAACACAGGAGGGAATACGCGAAGATCGAGGAGATCCTGAAGCAGCGCGAAGGTGAACCCTTCACGCGCCACTATGAACGGGTACTCGGCCCGCCGTATTACAGTTTCGATTGCGGGCGTTGGCATTTCGTCCTCTATCCGAACGAGGATAATTTCTACCCGGCGCGGGACCGGAAGCGTAAGGAAGACTGGCTGTGGGCGGACCTGTCGCAACAGCCGCGCGATCGCAAAATCGTCGTCTTCCTTCACAAGCCGCCGTCCATGCCTTTCCTGAACGCTTTGAGCCGGTACCGGGTAGAGTTGGTCATGCATGGGCATTGGCACTCCAGCAAGGTGTTCACCCGGGACGGGATGGTCGTTGCGGCGGTACCCCCGCTTTGTTTCGGCGGCCTCGACATACGACCGCGGGGATATCGGCTCGTAGAATTTCGAGAGGAGGATCTCGAGTTCCGGCTCAAGCCCCTTGTGCGGACGGCGAGCCCGCAGCCGCGCGAGGATAACGAGTCGATTTCGTTAGATGAAACAGGCAACGGCCTGCGCCTGCTCTGGACGCATCGCCTTCCGGTGGGGCTGCACCGCGCCGCGCCGGTACGTTCAGGCGACCGGATCCTCGCGAGCCTGGCGGACGAAGGCCATCCAGGACAAAACGGCGTCGCCTGCGTCGATGCTCGAAACGGCGCGCTATTGTGGCGCGCATCTACGGACACAGCCGTCAAGAACAGCGTGGCGATTGCCCGTTCGTCAGGCTCCGCAGACGATGAGACTGATTTGTCCGCGGCGGTGTCCGTTGCCGGGCGATTGTACGTCATCGAAACGGACTTGGGATGCGTTCGTTGGACGGCCGATCTGCCCGGTTTTCCGGAACGCTGGATCTATGCTTCTCCGGTCATTGCCGGCAAGACGGTTTACGCCGGCGGCAAAGCCGGTATGGGCGCCTACAACCTCGAAACCGGCGCGCAAGCGTGGCACACCGGAATTGAAGGCGGCGACGGCTGGCCGTGCTACGCGAGCCCGCGGGTCTTCGGCGACCTTCTCATTCTGCTCGTCCAGCGCCGTGGATTGATGGCGTTGGACAAACGTAACGGGAAGGTGGTCTGGGAACGGACCCTGGGCGTCGAGAATCCCTACGCCCGGCCCGTGGTGGACGGCGGCCTCGTGGTCACCGGCAGCGGCGCCCCGGCTCTTCACTGGTATGGGGGCGAGCCGGCGCAAATGGCGGTCCTGAGCGCCAGTACCGGCGAGGTGGTGTGGAACAGGGCCGTGCTTCCTTCGAGGTATCCCACCGGACTCGCCGTGCGGAATGACCGGTTGTACGCGACCACGCCGGACGGCGAGGCACTCTGTTTGGATCTCCAATCGGGCGCGTTGGTATGGCGCTACCAAACTGGCAATGACCTGCTGGACATGGTCCCGGCCCGCCGCGAGGTCCGATCCATTCTCGCGGCGCCGGTGATCTATGGGGACTATCTGCTCATCTGCGGCGGTGACGGTTGCGTTTACATCCTGAACGCGCGGACCGGCGCCTGCGTCAGCCGTACGGACTTGGGCGCCCCGATCGCGGCCGCGCCCTGCCTGACCGAAGACGGGTTCTGCGTGGGCGCATACGACGGGCAACTGTATTGCTTCGTTGAATCTGAGGAGTGAGCGTCCTGCGGTCCCATATTTCGTGACATACGGGAGGTATCATGGCATCGCCATTGCAATCACAACCCTGGGAAAGACCCGACACGCCCATATTCAGCAATGCTCCGCCGCCCCAGCCGTGGATGAAATGCAACATCTACTGCCCGCGCGTCATCCACGCCGAAGGCAAGTACCGAATGTGGTTTAGCGGTTCGGCCGTGCGGCCCACGCTGTACAGAACGTGCATCGGATACGCGGAATCGGACGACGGCCTTGCATGGAACCTGCACCCGGACAATCCCATTCTGACGGCCGACCGGCTTTCGTGGGGCCAGAGTCTGCATACCCCCTGGGTGTTGTTCGACGAGGACGAGCAGGTTTACAAGATGTGGTTCGGCAGTACGACCGACGTGGAATACCGGGACGATGGTATCCTGGCGAAGAACATCAGTTCGGCCATGGGGTATGCGACCAGCCGGGACGGACTACACTGGGAATTCCGGCAGGAACCCCTGATCCATGAATGCAGGGCGCCATGCGTGCATAAGGAAGGCGGCCGATACCGCATGTGGCTCAATGCCAGTCCCAACCCCGATGACTCGTGGGAAACGGCGTACGGCTATGTGTATGAATACACGTCGGAAGATGGAATCGACTGGTCCCGGCGTGAACCGGCGGTCGTTCAGGCCACCGGTAACACCAGGTCCTGCGTTTACCCGGAAGTCCACAGGATCAACGAATCCTGGTACATGTGGCATATCGGCCACCTGAAAGAAAAAACCGGTCCGATGAATATGGTCTACCACGAGATCTTCTGCGACACATCGGACGATGGCGTTACCTGGACGCTGAACCACGAGACCCCCGCATTTGCCGCATCTCGTGACCTGGGTCGTTTTGACTGGAAGACGGTCTCGACGCCATGCGTGGTGGACGCGGGAGATACGTTGATGCTGTATTACGCGGGCTGTAATCTGAAGACGAATTTCAATCGGTTCGAGGGGGGAGACAACGGCGAGGGGATGCATATCGCCGTTGCGACGATAGCCAAAGACAAGCTATAATTCCAGCGTCTCTGGCATCGGCCCGGTTGAAAAATCGGGGTGGCGCAACAGGAGCCGGAATGCAACGCGCGTACGACCTGACATTGGAAGTTCTGGATTCAGACGAGATCTTTCACGTGCCCGACCGGAAGAGCCGGAAGAAATGGAACGGCCCCTGGTGGCATATGGCCGCATTGTACGAGATGGGAGAATCCGGACGAATCCCGGAGTTGGCTGTCGCCAGGGCGCTGAAACTGCTCAAAGACGGTGCCTGGCCCAGGTTTGTTGTCGATCCGGCTGATGCACCGCAAACGGATTCCGACCGGGCGAAAATGGACTGTTGTCACTGCGAGTTGGGCGTATTCTATATGATACTCGCGTCATGCGGCTGCGACGTGGATGCCGAACTCCCCTGGGTTCGGGATTGGTTCCTGCAACACCAGTTGCCCGACGGCGGCTTGAACTGCTCGCCGGCTGCCTGTCGCGGGTCGAGAAAGAGCTCAATCGTATCCACGCTGCCTCCGCTGGAAGCGATTCTGTTTTTCACCAACCGGAACTATACGGATGCCGAACAGAGATTCCTGGACGAGGGCGCACGCTATCTCATCGAACATCGACTGGTCTGCTCCAGGCAAGATGGCCGCGTCATCAACGGAGCCTGGCTGAAGCCGCTGTTTCCCCGTTACTTCGAATATGACATCCTGCGGGGGATGTACTTCCTGGTGGAATGGTACGGACGAACCGGGCGGCCGCTCCCGGTTGAAGTGATCAGGAATGGCCTCGACCTGCTCCGTTCACACATCGGCCCGGACGGCGTTACGATCGGAAGACGCGTGAACGATCGGAGCGGAGGCTGGCATGGCGCCACGTTTCCGCTGATGGATGCGGTGGGAACCGTCGGTATGGTATCGCCATTCCTGACCCGTCAACTGAACGCCGTGCTGCGGGCGGTTCGCAAGAAGCTGTAAGCTATCAGTTCTCAGCCGTCAGCCAAAAGCAAGAGACGAAAACCGTGTCACGTGAAGTCAGCGCCATTGTGTGGATGACCGCGATGAGCGCAGGCCTCTCCCCCGGCCCCTCTCCTAAAGGAAAGGGGAGAAAAGCGAAATACCTTCAAGTGGCGACGGTTCCCCCTTCCTTCAGGAAGGGGGTCAGGGGGTAGGTCCCGCACTATGGCGCATCTGCCTCTTCGGGCGCCCGGAACGCAGATCCAAAAGGCCGAAACGCGAATTGAGGATCCATCCCATGCTGGCAACGCGATACATTTACTTCACGGATAATGTCCAACGCATGGTTTCGTTCTACCGGGACGTGATGCGAATGAAGGTCCTGATGCCGCCGGAAGCGACGGACCACGACCCCGCTGGCTGGGTCAGGTTGTCCAGCGGCGGGATGGAGGTTGCCATCCATCGCGCGGGAAAACCCGGTTGCCCCGGGCGGAATCGGAACAAGCTCGTTTTCGTTGTCGACGACGTCGGCGCGGCGCGAGTGGAACTTCGGAAGGCGGGAGTAAGAATGGGAAAACATCACATCCTGTCGAAATTCGAGTGCTGCGACTTTAAGGACCCCGATGGAAACACGCTGCAGATTTCGAATCGCTGATACCAGACATCCGAATTACATCGACAGGGAGAATCGCATGGAAGTCAACAGGGCCGTCCCCTTTTTCGCCGTCAAGGAGATGCGGACGTCGCTGGCGTTCTATGTTGAAGGACTCGGCTTCGAGCTGGAGGGCAAGTGGGTCGACGAAGGCGTCATCAGGTGGTGCAACCTGCAAATGGGCAACGCCGAATTGATGCTCCAGGAATTCCGGACCGAAGGACACGATTCGCGGCGGTTCAGCGAGAACAAGGGTGAAGGCGTTTCGCTTTTCTTCTTTTGCGATGACGCGGTCGGATACTACCGGAATTTAAGGAACCGGGGCATAGATGCCTCGGAGCCGCACGTCGGCAACGGGATGTGGGTCACGTCCATGTCCGATCCCGACGGATATAACCTGTACTTTCAAAGCCCGACCGATGTGCCTGAGGAGACGAAATTATCGGAAGTGGAGTGACCGCAGTCGGGTTTCCGATCGGGAATGGCAGGAGAAGTCGTAACGGACAGAAAGAGAACCGTATGAGCAGTGGAGGCGCCGGATGACCGACGCCGAACTCGAAACGAAGGCGAACCGAATACAGGCCGTCGTCGAGGACCATCTGGTGCAGGATCACGGCATGCTGCCCATGCTGGTGCGCGCCGAGGATTACTTGCTGCCGTCAGCCGACGACTACCGGGGCGCGTACCGCCACCGGCACCTCCAGGGAAAGACCGAGGCCGAAGTGGGGATGCCGCCGATGCACGTCTGGCGGGCCTGGGAGAATACGCCCACGGACACGGCATGGTATCTCGGCGCGATGAGTTACCGGTACCGGTGCGATGGCGATCCCCGCGTCCTGGCAATCTGCCGGCGCACGTTCGGGGCGCTCAGGTATATCCATGGACTCGGGGTGGAAAAGCGCGAGCGAGGGTACATGTGCAAGCCTTATGGCGGCGTGTACAGCAACCAGTCGTCTGGCGACCAGGTGCAATGCATCCTGGTCGGGCTGGCGGCGTACCGGCCCATTGCGCCGTCAGACGACCTCGCCGCCGTCGACGAGATCCTCGTAGACATGGCCGAATTCGACATCAAGTGGAACTATGTCTCTCCGCACGGCTACTTCGGATACACCCACGAGTCGCTTGTGGAAACCATTCTTGGCGAGAAATGGACTAATGCCACGTGGTCCTACGCCATCATCCATACGCCGCTGCTCTACCTGGCCTGGCGGGCCACGGGAGATCCGAAATATCTTCTGGAGATCGAGAGGTGGTACGAGGCTTGCGATACAAGCGTCCGATTCGAGCGCCCCACGGGAAAACTGACCGGCGGTATCGGATGGCGCGCCCTGTACCTCCCGGCGCTGCTGATGGAATTCGATCCGGGAAACCACGAATTGTGGCGCGGCCTGATGCTGCAGAGCTACGATATGGTCCGGTCCGGCATACTGCCCAACGGGGCGCAGGCTTACCAGTGGACCTTCGACGTGGAAAACGGTGAACGGGAAATCCTCCCGGCCTCACTGTGGGGAGCGGGCCCGGCCGCGACCGGCAGGTCGGGCATCTTCGCCAGGGCCTGCGTCGCGGCGCAACCCTGGTTCCCGGACGAGGACATGACGTCCACCGCGCGGCATATTCTGGAAACCCTGGATCTGGATACCTTTCGGTTTATCATGCCATTGGTAGAAAACCAGCCTGTACCGCCGGAGTGGATGGTGGAGACCCGCCTGCTGGATATGGACAGCCTGACCGGATGGCTGTGGGGATACTGGGAGGGCCGGTGGCGCGGATACTGGTAGACCAAATGGAGATCTACCGGGCGATTTCGCCGTCACGAAACGGGCCAATCCGCAAAATGAGTACGGCCACGGACCTGCCTGCAGGAGCAAGTTAAATACCGATATTTATACAGGAGGATTCAATGAAAAAGCGGAAGATTCAGCGGATCGCTTTCCTGCAGGACTATCGGAACCGGCCGGAATCCCTTGTGGACGAGATTCCGGAAGTAGCCGAGCTGGGCTACCACGAGGTTACCGTGGCGGCCGTAATCGGCCACGAAGCAGCCGTAGAAGAGGTGGCCGGGAGAGCGGCGGAATACGGCCTCGAGGTCTCCACGTTCACCGGATTCATGAAATACGCCTACCAGCACCTGGCCGAGCACCCCGAACAGAAAGCCGTTTTCAGCAAGGATGCGGACCACGAGGAACTGGGTAACCTGCCGGCCGTATGGGGATGTCCGTACAACCAGGTGTTTCAGAAGCGATATATGGACTTTCTGGAACGATTGGGCGGTATTCCGAATCTCACGGAAGTCTGGGTGAACGACGAAGCGTATTTCGGCAGAGACGTGGATCTGATCGCGTGCTATTGCCGGACCTGCCAGGAAGACTGGGACGGCGAATTTGGCGGCAGGATCCCCATGCCGCCGTTCGGGGACCTGGACGAGAAAGCGCGCCTGGTCACCTGGCGGTTCAGGCGCTGGAACGAAGTGCACGGAAAGATGAAGACAGCCCTGAACCGGGATCACAGTGTCCGCGCGGTATTTCAGAGCGGCCCGCATCCCTTCTGGGACATCAACCCATGGGTCTGCGGCATGGACATCGACGGCATGGTCGAAGCCATAGACGGTCTGGCCGTGGATGCCTACTACACGTGCGTGTTGCCGTCCGTGGGAAGCGGGTTGTTTACACCTCCCGAAACTTTCCTTAGCGAGTGCTGCCGATTCCTTCAGGGCTTCACGCTGGGAGATGACAAGGTGAGCGTGATGCTGGGGCAGGGCATGTCGCACCCGGAGTTCCACCGGCCTCTGGACGAACGGGACGGATGGTGGCAGGCCGTGGTCCCGCCGGCTCTGGGCGTGGATCGCGTGACGGCCTATACCTACCGGCTACAGCGGGTGTCTCCGATGCACCGGACCTTTCAGGAGGCGTTTCGCCTGGACCCGTATTTCGAGCGCACCGAACCCGTGGTCTCCGTTGCCGTGGTGGACAGCCTGGAAACGCAGTGTTGCGACGAGTCGCTGCCCGCACGGGGGCGTGAGAACTGGCGCATGAATCGAATGTTTTCCACGGGACAGATGGCCGCTCACTTCGGTCTTTCACACGGGTATCTGCCTTCGTCGAAGCTGGTTCCCGAGTACCTCGATCGCTATCCGGTTGTGGTGCTGCCCAATGCCTCGTGTCTGTCAGCCGACCAGCGTGACGCGCTCCTGGCGTACGTGCGCGAAGGCGGTACACTGGTGGCGATGGGTGAGACCGCTACGAGGGACGAGAGGGGACGCCCGTTAAACGGTTCATTTCTCAGCGAGGCATTCGGGATTTCGTCGTGTACACCGGCAGGGGGTACCCGCATCTTCCAGGCTGCGCGCGACCACGAGGCGTTCGACAACCTCCCGTGGCCGGATGAACGAACCGCGTGGGACCCCTGGAAGGGCAGGAACCGCCCGGTTCTCGGCCTTGATCTCGCGGTAGAGGTAGAAACGGAGGGTGAGACGGACGTGCTGGCGGTGTTCGAGGAAGAGGGGTGCCCGACGTCACGACCGGCGATGACGTTGAAACGCTTCGGAAGGGGTAACGGCGTGTTCGTGGCGGGCATCCCGTCCAGGTGGGTGGACCAAAGGCCGGAGGGTACCACCGTCCTCAGCTTTTCCCGCCAGGTGGTGGCGCAATTGATTCTGTCGCTTGTGGGAGACCGGCTGCCCGTGGTCGCAAAGGGCTTTCCGCCGAGGGTGCCGCTGCAGGATGTCAGACCGCTGGACATCCGCTGGAAGCCGACCATGGAAATCATGCCTTCGGCGGGCGAGGACCTGATCCTGGTGACGGTGCCGTCATATTTCAGGGAACCCGGCGCATTCCGGATCGAAGCCAGGCTGCCGGAAGGCAAACGATGCGCCGGGGTTCGCGAACTGGTGTCGGATCAACCGCTGGAGGACGTCAGAAAGCACGGAAAGGCGGTGGAAATTGACGTCAATCTGACCACCGAGGACTTCCTCAAGGTGTACGCCTTTTCCCTGGCGTCGGTGTGATCGGCACACCGAACCGACCGTGGCTTATCCGGGAATTTTACACTGAAATCAGGAACGATTGATTCGCGATCTGATACAGGCGTCCACGCCGTATTTTCCTGAGCCCACCAGCAGGAACATCACCGCGATGGCCAGGTAAAGAAGCGCCAGTTCCTTCCTGCCGAACGGATCGGCCGCGTGCACGCCGAAAGCGGCCACCAGCATCGTGAATCCCATGAAGGCCGTACCCGGCCTGGTCAGCAGACCCAGCGCCAGCAGCAACCCGCCGCCGAACTCCCCGAACGCGGCCGCCCAGGCGAAGAACTCGGGCAGGGGAAATCCCAGCTTGGCCGTACCCGCCACGAGTCCGGCGGAAGGCGGGATCTTCCCGATGCCGTGTCCGAATGCCATGCTCAGCCCGGCAATCACCCTCAGTATCGCCAGTCCCAGATTCGCCTTGTCGGAATCGATCTCCGCACCGCCGAATAAAAGCTCCCTGTACATACGTCGTCTCCCTGTTGTGGGTTGAATCGATACGCTTCCGAAAACATCTAGATTTGCATGTTACTCGACAAGTGGGACAAAGTCTTCGCCCGTCATTGGCTCGTGCTCGTCCCAACGAGCCTTCATCTCGATCAGGACTCGTTGCTTCGACGGCGCAGGTAGCGGATTAACGCGAACCACCCTTGCGCGATAATTGCCGGGCGACTCAGCCATCGCCTTAACCAGATCATCCACAAGATAGCGTGGCGCCCATCCGATCATATAGTAGTCGTCAGCGGTCTGGATTTGCACAGCCAGACCGGTCTTCGGATTGGTCAACTCAAGCGTCACGTAAAGCTCGTCGCCAGCTTCAAGGCACGCGATCCGTTCCTGCGCTGATTCATTGACGTGCCGCCAGCCGTGCAGGAAGAAACGGCAGACGAAACTACCGTATTCGTCTTTTTCGAGTTTAGGGAAAACCTCGTAGTCGTCTGTCACGCGGGAGCCACCGCTTGCCGACAGAATCTCAATGGGATCGGCGCCCTGACCCAAGTCGAGATAACTGAGATAATCGGCCAGATCCGGTCGCGCCCGGTTAATAACCCGGTTCTGAAAGAGTGGGAAGAGTCGCGGCGAATCGTACCTTTTTTCCAAGTTTGGAAACTCGAGCAGCTCCGGAAACCCTGCTTCTGCCTGTGCCCGTTTCGCCCCTCTGATGTAACGAAAACGATACAACGGCTGATTGACGTCGGCATCGAGCCGACCCACCGGGAACCAAGTGCTTTGTCCTGCCACGCCAGAAAGAGTCCTCATCCTTTGTCGCGCCACGCCAGGTATCCAGGGTTCGAACGGTTCTTTCGTCAATAATCGAAAAAATACTGAAAGAGGTTTCAAGTTATAGGTAATCAGCGAATCAACGTATTCTGTTGCTTGATGGGACATCCGATTCTCGGGTGTCTGGTTATCTTGGAACTTATGTCTCACCAGTCAAAGCGGGCTGGAGCTGACTCGTGATGACGGTCCGTATTACCACATCCTCCGCCTCCAGGGTATGACCAGACTGCCCGAACTTTCTTTCGGAATGCATTGATTGCCGTGGACTAATTCCTGACCGCCACGTCAATCGTGTTGCTCTTTCGACCCCATAAGGTTACCTTGAAACTGACACAATTCCCGCGAATGCAGCCGAGGATTCAAACGCTCCAATAGCTCCAAACCGGCCACTCGACCTTCCAATCACATTGCAGATAGCGAGGTGTCGTGAACGATTGAGCGACGGTTTCACGTCTCGGCCTGCTGGAACCCTGCCTGAAATTTGACATTGCTGGAGATCAAAGTATAGTACATCAGGCGAAAAAAAGCAAGATCGGCCCAATCCTTACTCGGGATTGAAGCCCCCACTCCCTCCCGACGAAACCTACGACGCACTGCCGCGACTCATTACCGTTTCAAGTATAGTACAAAACGACCCGAAATGCAAGATCGGCTCCGACGGGATTGAAGGACACCTACCGCGACTAACGAGCTACCGTCAGCACCTTAAGGAGATGTATATATGAAAATCACGGACGTAAAGGTCCTGCCGATCGACCGGTATCTCTTTGTGGAGGTCCATACGGACGAGGGGATCGTGGGGCTGGGCGAATCGGGCGCGTGGGGATACCTGGAAGCCTCGGGTGAGGTGGTGAAGAGCTTCAGGGAATATCTGATCGGGAAAGACCCCCTGCGCATCGAACACCACTGGCAGGTCCTGTACCGTTGCACGCATTTTCGCGGCGCGGCGATCATGGGCGCCCTGAGCGCGGTGGACATCGCCCTCTGGGATATCGCGGGCAAGTTTTTCGGGGTACCGGTCTACCAGCTTCTGGGCGGCAAGTGCCGGGACAAGGCCCGCGTCTACGGCCACGTGATCGGGAGCACCAAGGAGGAGCTTCTCAAGGGATGCGTGCAGGCAAAGGCGGAGGGATTTACCGCCGTGGGCCACCTGACGCCGTTTCTGGACGAGTCCCGAAATGTACCCTATTACAAGACCCATACGGACAAGATTCAGGATGCCGTCCAGACCGTGGCGGCGTACCGGGAAGCGGTTGGCGACGAGGTGGACCTGTGCATTGAAATCCACCGCCGGCTGGACCCTGCCGAGGCGATCGTGCTGGGAAGGGCGATCGAACCCTATCGCCCGTTCTTCTACGAGGATCCCATCCGCCCGGACAACCTCGACGCCATGGCCGAAGTCGCCCGGAAGATCGCGGTCCCCATCGCCACCGGGGAACGAATTCACACCATCTACGAGTTCGAAATGCTCCTGACGCGAAACGCGGTCCAGTACGTAAGGCCGGACGTCTGCATGGCGGGCGGCATCACCCATTGCAAGAAGATCGCGGCCCTCGCCGAGGCGCACTACGTGGACGTGGTGCCGCACAATCCGCTCAGCCCGGTGAGTACGGCCGCGTGCGTTCAGCTTGCTGCCTGCATTCCCAATTTCGCACTGCAGGAGTACCCGCGGGGCGAAGGTGAACCCCCGAAGAGCGAGATCGTGTCCGGCGTTCTGGCGCTGGATGACGGATTCCTGATCATCCCGGATACCCCCGGTATCGGCGTGGAACTCGCGGAAGGCGCCGCGGAGAAATACCCGTTTCTTTCGCACCGGCCGCTGCTGGATGAAGGAATGATGGTCACCAGGCTGCACGTCGACGGGTCGGTGGTCGACCAGTAAATGAACGATTGGAAAACCGGCATCATCTCATCCCGAACACGTGATATCTGAATCATAGGAGGACTCGCCATGCTTGTGGGGATCACCGACGAACAATGGGCCCGGTTCGAGAACGAAGGATTTCTTCGGCTTGGAAAGGTGATGGACGACGACGAACTTGAGGGCCTTCAGCAGCGCATCGACGACATCATGCTCGGCAACGTCAAGATCCACGATCAGATGTTCATGCAGCTGGACAGCGAGTCGGGCGACTACTCGGAGAAGCGGATCACCACGAGAGGGCACCAGGTCTCAACGTTGAACTATCGAAAGATCCAGGACCTGGAGTTCGATTCGCTGTTCCTGTCCTACATGCAGAAACCTGTTTTCCGCGAGATCTGCGCGAGGGCCTACGGTCCGGAGACGCCGATATCCTGCTACCGTGCGATGTTCATGAACAAGCCGGCGGGGAAGGGCACGCACCTGCCCTGGCACCAGGACCGGTTCAGCATCCTCGACACCGATCCGATCGTGACCGTCTGGACGGCGCTCGACCGGGTGACGGTCGAGAACGGCTGCGTCGGAATCGTGCCGCGATCCCATCGCGCGACCTTCGATCAGGATGCGTCCGCCAGCTTCGCCTTCCTGACCGACGAGCAGGCCGCCGTCGTTCTGGCAAGGGAGAAGCACGAATACCTGGAGATGGAAGCCGGTGAAGCGGCCCTGCTGCACAACTGGCTGCTCCACGGATCGGGGATGAACAAAACCGAGGCTTCCCGGCGAGGGTTCAGCGTCTGCTACATGGACGCCGCCACCAGATCCGAAACGGGAGCGAACTTCTCGGTCATCTTCGGAGAGGGAGCCCTGACTCCCGGGGCGCTGTAGACGGCGACACCGATACTTCCGTACAGGTACTCACCCTTGGAAACCACGGCCGCGAGAGCCACGAACCCCCCCACTCGATCGCCTGGCAGAGAATCTGACGCGCGCGACGGCCTGTCGCCGCGCGCGTTCGGTATCGGTCTCGTCCTGTGCGTACTCATGTGCGTTGGCCTCACCTACAACCGCATGATCACCCAGGGCTCGTTCATTGGCGGCGGGTACTACATGGACCGGGGCGCGCTCATCGTCCTGTTCCTCCTTGTCGTGGCCGTCAACCCGCTCCTGGGCGCGATCAGGAACCGGTTCGCCCTGACGCGGGGCGAATTGCTCGCCATCTACACCATGTTTCTCATTCTCCTGCCCGCGTGGGTGATGACCAAGCCGGTTATCCTCTACACGACCGGCGTCACGTACCACGCGACGCCGGAGTTGCGTCACATCGAGGTCGTTCCCCCCAACATGCTGCCATGGCTGGTTCCTCAGGGGGAAGGTGTCGTCAAGGACCTCTACGAAGGCCTGCCAAAAGGGGGTACAATTCCGTGGATGGGATGGGTCCTGCCGCTGTGGAGCTGGGGGTCGTTCCTTATCGTGCTCTTCATTGTGCTCATTTGCCTGGGGGTGCTGATGCGCAGGCAATGGGAGGAACACGAGCGGTTCGCGTTCCCCCTGATGCAGGTGCCGCTTGCGATGCTGGAGACCGGAAAGGGCCGGATCGCCCCCGTGTTCCGCAGCCGTCTGCTGGCCGCCGGGTTTGCGCTCCCGTCTCTGGTCGGCACCCTTCGGGGGCTCCGGTATTACTTTCCATACATTCCCGTTATCAACCTGGGGACACACGTCCGAATCTTCCGGCGGACGATGGTGCTGCCTTTCAAGGTCCACTTCCTTGTACTCGCATATTCCTACTTCATCAATCTGGACGTGAGTCTCAGCCTGTGGGTCATCAACCTGGTCACAAAGGTGATTCGCGGCGCGCTGGCGATGGTGGGCGCGGGCCAGACCTGGGGGGTGTCCGGAGTCGTGGGACGTTACAGTTCCCAGGGATCCGAGTTTCTGGCGTTGATGGGAATGGGGTATATCCTCGCGCTGGCCGCGTACAGCCTCTACGTTGCCAGGGGTCACCTCCGGCAGGTATGGGCACAGGTCCGCGGCCGTGCGTCGCACCTGCGGGACTCGGACGAAATCGTGTCCTACCGGTCGGCCGTGCTTGGCATTGTTCTGGGCGTGAGTTACCTCGGATTGTGGCTCTACCAGGCCGGAATTTCGCCGCCGCTGGTTCTGTTTCTTCTTGTTTCCAGTCTCATCGTCTTCTTTGTGATGGCTCGGATTGTGAGTGAAACGGGATTTGTCGCGACCTATTCTCCCCTCAATCCGTCCGAGTTCGTGGTATGCGCGGTGGGCTCGTCAGCGTTCGGTCCGGTGGGTCTGGCCACGCTCGGAATGAGCTACGTGTGGACGATGACGCGCAGAAATACGCTGATGCCACACGCCATGGGGGCTCTTCGGCTGGCACGCGAAATCGGAAGGAAGCGCGGCCTGGTCTGGGCGATGGGGGCCGCGTTGACCGTCGGGCTGGTGGCTACGGGCTACACGACGTTGAATCTGGGGTATACGCACGGCGGCGTGAACATCGACTATCCGTGGTTCAGCAACGTGAACGACGCGGCTTCGCCGTTCGACGAGTTTATCGGACGCCGGCTGCTGGAGCCCAGCCCGGTCTTCACGATGGGTTTCCTCTATACGGCCATGGGCACAGCGATTGCCGCCCTGCTTATCCTGCTCAGGATGCGTCTGCCGTGGTGGCCGTTCCATCCTGCAGCGCTCCCGCTCAGTACGGTGTGGTACATGGACTGGTTCGGATTCAGCGTGTTCCTGGCGTGGGGAATCAAGGCGATCATTCTTCGGGTGGGCGGGGCGGACCTCTACAGGAAGGCGCGTCCGTTCTTTATCGGAATGATCCTGGGAGAGGTCATGTGCTCGGGTGGCTGGTCGGTGGTAAGCGCGTTTACAGGGAGGCTGAAAACCTGGCCGTTCATGGGCTATTGGAGCTCGTCGTGAGTAACGAATCCACGGTGCGCAAGCAGGCGGGCGCCGCAGATTGCTGAATCGTCGCCACGATATAAATGGAGGGAGAACCCGATGCCGGAACCTGACCGGAAACTCCGCCGCGCGGCGCTGTTGCTCTTTCCTGACGTCGTGCTGAACGAGTCGACGCTCGACCGGATTGTCAGCGAAGGATTCACCGACGTGGGTGCGGGGGTGGCGGTCACACCCGCGGTAAAACAGCAGGGGTTTTCGCTGGCGCAGTCGGAGGCGCTTGCCCGGATGTGTGAGGAACGGGACCTGGGATTCATCGCCTTCACCGGGTACATCAAGTATCAGGAACGTCTGGTGGCGAAAGAACCCCACCGGCTGATGCACATGGCCGGCGATGGCGATGTGCTGGATCTGGACGGACTGCCGGTCCGATGGTTGTGTCCTTTTCGCCCCGAAAACAAGACCCACTACCTGTCCCTTCTGATGGAAATCTGCCAGTGGCAGGCTACAAGTGAAATTCACCTCAATGACGAGGCGTGTCTCGGGTTCGGAGACGGAACCATCGGCTGTTACTGCGGCTTCTGCGAGGCTGAATTCCACAAACGGACCGGCGTCAAGCCTCCCCGGCCTGCGGATTGGGATGACCCGCTGTGGTATAAATGGCTGGAAAGCCGCTTTGAAAACTGGGAAGCGGTGCACTCAGAGCTTCGAAGCGCCATCAAAGACGTCCGTCCCGACGTGACTGTGGGCATCCAGCACAGTCCCGCCATCCCCGAGCGGAACTACAATGCCTGGCAGACCGCCATCCGCCTTGCCCGCGACGCGCGTTCACAGGACGTTATCGCGACGGACCCGTATCATTTCAATCACGACGATCTCATCCTGCACCGTCCCCACCGTAGGATCCTTTCGGAGACGACGAGAAGCCTTATGGGTGCTTGTATGGACCGGCAGGTGGATATCTATCCGCAGGGCTTCATGCCGCCGGAGCAGGCCGTTCCAATGGGCAGGCAGGACGGCCTGTTGGCCGGCGTGGTGCCGTTCGCGCTCGGCGCGGATCTGGTGATGCCGTTTACATACGAGCAGATGAAGATCATCCCCGGGTATTTCGAAGCCTTCGACGAGACCCGGCGACTCCTGCCGATGTTCGCGTCCCACCGCCCCTACAGCTTCGCCACGATGATCATGCCCCAGCAGTCCGAGATCACCGGCCACTACGAGTCCAACTGGGGACATGAAGGCTTGATCCGGATGGTCGATATGGTCTACCGTACCGGCCTGCCATGGCGCTGGTTCTGGGACCAGCGTTTGGACGACGCCGGCGATCAGCTGAGCGGCCCGGTCATCCTCCCCGAGGTGCATTGCCTCACGCAGTCCCAGCTCGACGTTGTCAACGCGGTTGCGGAACGTGGAGAGGGGCTCCTGTGGATCGGCAACCGGCCGGCCGCTCCGTGGGCAGGGAGTGGCGCGTGCAAGCTGCCATGGGAGATCGAGTCCGGCATCTTTGAAGTCGATCTCTTGCACAACCATCCGCTCACCGAGGGCCTGGAACATCCCGTGATCCTGACGACCCGGGTGGACGGCGGGTATCCGGACGGGCAGGTGCTGGGGACCGTGGATGGCCGGCCGGCCCTGGTGCTGGTCGAGGAAGGATCCCGGAGGGAGGCCTGGCTGGCGGGCATGCCTGCCGTGAAATATACGGGAAACGTTCCCGGAATGTCTTTTCTGGAGGAGACGTCCAACGTGGCGTTGCTGCGGAGGCTGATCCTCTGGGCGGCCGGCCGAAGGCCCCTGGCGCGTTTGACGCCCTTTCCGCCCGTTGACGATTACCGAATGCTGCGGCCGACCGACCGGAGGGCCGTGCCCACCATCGAGTTGCTCCCGATGGTCAGAGACGGCGATTCGCTGATGGCCATCGTGTTTCCGTATACGCCGGTGAGGAGCCGGACGGCGCTGGAGATCGTCCTTCCCGAAGGAAGAAGCGCGCAAGACGTTGTCGAGATCTGGTCCGGCGCGAACTGGAATGACCGCGTGATATCGGCGGAGGACGGAACGATGCGAATACCGCTCGATATTCCCGGCGATTGCGATCTCCTGGCGATTCACGTACGGTTCGAACGTTGAACGCTTCCACTCGACCATCGGGAGGCGCGGATCGAATGACACGGCAGGCAGGAACCGTCATTTCGGAAAGCCGGAATCCGGATGTGACGTCCGGAGACGGTCTCTCGCTCCGGGCGTTCCTGATCGGCCTCGGACTGTGCGCTCTTCTTGGTGTCTGGCTGACTTACAACAGAATGGTGGTCCAGGGCCCTTTTATGGGCTGGTACTTTCTGGACCGGGGCGTGCTGTTCGTCTTTTTCTGTCTGGCCGTACTGCTCAACCCGCTGCTCGGCCTCCTGAAACGCCGCTACGCCCTGGGCCGGGGCGAGTTGCTGGCCATCTATGCAATGCTGCTGCTCCTGATGCCCGCATGGGCGATGACCAAGGCATTGCTCGGGTTCATGACGGGCGTAACCTACTATGCGTCTCCGGAGATGCGGCACCTGGAGGCTGTCCTGCCCTACTCCCTGCCGTGGCTCGCGGTGCTGGACGCCGAGCCCGTCAAATGGCTGTACGAAGGATTGCCGAAGGGCGGTTCCGTGCCCTGGTGGGCGTGGGTGGTCCCTCTGTGGAGCTGGGGCTCATTCCTGGTCGCGCTGTTCGTGGTGCTGGGCTGCGTGGCGGTGATCCTCAGAAAACAGTGGGAGGAACACGAGCGATTCGCCTTCCCCATCATGCAGGTTCCCCTTGCGATGGGCGAACGCGGCGACGGTTGGATCGGACCGCTGTTCCGCGGCCGGTTGATGTGGTCGGGGTTTGCGATTCCGTTCGCCATCGGTTCGGTGAACGCGCTGCACAGCTATTACCACACACTGCCCCGGATAAGCCTGCGCGCGGTGATCTGGATCTTCCGGCGTGCAATACCGATGTCAATCAGGCTCAACTTCGCGCTGCTGGGTTATGCTTATTTCGTGAACCTGGACGTGAGTCTCAGCATCTGGCTCCTGAACGTTATCGCCAAATGCATAAACGGCGTGTCTGCAATGCTGGGTGCGGAACGCTACGGCGTATCCGGGATGGTGGGGCGGCACAGCTCCCAGGGGTCGGAGTTCCTGGCGTTCATGGGCATGGGGTACATGCTGGCGCTGGCCGGGTACAGCCTGTGGATTGCCCGGGGCCACCTGAAAGCCGTCTGGACGAAGGTGCTGGGACGCCCGTCACATCTTGTCGATTCGGAGGAGGTGCTACCCTACCGGACGGCGGTGGCCAGTGTCTTGATGGGCACACTGTATCTGGGATGCTGGCTCTACCAGGCGGGACTGCCGCCGCATGTAATCGCACTCCTGTTTATCGCCTCCTTTGTCGTCTTTCTCGTCCTGGCGAGAATCGTCAGCGAAACCGGCTATGCCGCGACCTATTCGCCATTGAACCCGTCGGAGTTCGTCGTATGCGCGGTGGGTTCTTCGGCGTTCGGTCCCACCGGTCTGGTAACCGCGGGCGTGGGTTACGTGTGGTCGATGACCCGGCTGAACACGCTGATGCCACGCGCTTCGGCGGCGCTCAGGTTGGCGAGGGAAATGGGACGGACGCGGGGACTGATCTGGGCGATGGGCGCCGCCCTGGCCGTGGGGCTGGTTGTCGCAAGCCACACGACGCTGGATCTCGGATACGCGCACGGAGGCCGGAACCTCGACTACTGGTTCCGCGACGTGAACGACGCCGCGTTGCCGTTCGACGAATACGTGGGACGCCGGCTGCTGGATCCCAGCCCGGTGTTCTACAGGGGATTCGCATATACCGGACTGGGACTGGGTCTTGCCGCTCTGTTCATGGTCCTGCGAACGCGCCTGTCATGGTGGCCCATCCACCCGATCGCCCTTCCTGTAAGCACGATATGGATGACAGAACACTATTATTTCAGTATCTTTCTGGCGTGGGGCATCAAGGCGCTCGTGATGAAGTTCGGCGGGGCGACCCTGTACCGTAAGACCAGGCCGTTCTTTATCGGGATCATCCTGGGCGAGGCGGTCTGCCTGGGCACGTGGAGCCTCATCGACTTTGCCACCGGAAAGGTCGGCAATATGTCCCTTCTTTAGAAGCTGTCTTAACGATTCAAATTTCCAGCGATAATCGACTGATCACTTCATCCAAAAGGAGCCATACCCATGCTTTCTCAGGAACAAGTTGATTTCTACCATACCAACGGCTATCTCGGCGTGGATGGCGTTCTTTCCGGTGAGGAAGTCGCGGAACTTCGCCGGGTCACCGATGCGTTTGTCGAAGCTTCAAGGCAGGTCACCGAAACCACCGACGTATTCGATCTGGAACCGGGCCATACGCCGGAAAACCCGCAGTTGCGCCGTCTCATAAACCCGTCCGGGAGCCACGACGTGTACGCCCGCGGGCTGCGACACGAAAAGATCCTGGACATCACCGCGCAGCTCATCGGTCCCGGTATACGTACCAACGGGGACAAGCTCAACATGAAATCCGCGGAGGTGGGCAGCCCGGTGGAATGGCACCAGGACTGGGCGTTCTACCCCCATACCAACGACGACCTGCTCGCGGTCGGTGTCGCCATAGACGATATGACCCTCGAGAACGGCTGCCTGCTGGTCATTCCGGGGTCTCACAAGGGGCGCATACACGACCACCACCTCAACGGTCGATTTGCCGGCGCCGTCACCGAACCGGATTTCACCGGCGAAGGCGCCGTCCCGATCGAAATCAGGGCCGGCGGTATCTCCATCCACCACGTCCGGACGCTGCACGCATCCGCCCCGAATACGTCCGGAAAGCCACGGCGTCTTCTGCTGTACATGTATTGCGCGGTCGATGCCTTTCCGCTGGTTCAACCCATCAATACCTGGGAAGAATTCAACGGAAAGATCCTCCGAGGCGAACCCACCCGGGAACCGCGCATGGTCGACGCCCCGGTCCGGCTCCCGCTTCCCCCGGCGGAGCGCAGTGGATCAATCTATGAAATCCAGACCGTTCTCGAGGAGAGTAAGGTAACTCCCGATGATGTGGATTCCCGGAGTGAAACCGCCGCTGTTGCTTCGAGATAGGGCGAGGAGATTGCGACGGTACGATATCCCGTCGATGGTCGAGATCCAGGAATTGCTGTAAAAACGAGGACGTGACGGATGGGCGACGTCCCGGCGGAGAGCCTTCGAGATCGGACACCTGGCGAACGTAGCGGGGTGTGTGAGGAGGTACGGGACGGACTGACGGGCAGGGCCTTCCTGATCGGGCTCGCCCTGTGCCTCTTTCTGGCAGTTGTCATCCCCTATAACCGTATGGTGATCCAGGGCACCTCTCTCCACTACTATTTTGTGGACAGGGGCATCCTGTTCGTTTTTCTCCTGCTGATCCTTTTCTGCAACGTCGTCCTGAAGCCGGCGCAATGCCTGAAACGTGGAGAGCTTCTGTGCATTTTTTCGATGCTTCTGGTGTCGATGCCGGCACTGTGGATGGTCAAGTGGCTTATCGCCTTTCTGACTGGCGTGACCTACTACGCTTCTCCGGAGCGTCCCGACCTGGAAGCCGTACTGCCCCATATACTGCCGTGGACGGCCCCCCGTAACGCCGAGGCGGTGCGGGGGTTCTACGAGGGGCTTCCGCACAATGTCCCCCTGCCCTGGCTGGCATGGCTGGCCCCCCTGGCAAGTTGGGGGTCGTTTTTTTTGGTGCTGTTCGGAGTGCTGTTATGCATCGCGGTGATATTCCGCAGGCAGTGGGCGGAGTACGAGAGGTTCGCGTTTCCGATTCTCCAGGTCCCGCTGGAAATGACGGAAACGGATGCCGGGCGCCTGGGACCCTTGTTCAGGAGCCGATTGATGTGGGCGGGCTTTGCGGTCCCGCTTTTGATCGGTACGATCAATGGGCTGAATCACTATTTCCATACGGTACCCCGGGTCCAGATGGGGACGTTGCTGTGGATTTTCCAGGGGACGACCCCGTTACCCCTGAGGATGCACTTTGCAATTCTCGGGTATTCCTACTTTGTGAACCTGGACGTGAGCCTGAGCATCTGGGTGTTCAACGTCATCTCCAAGGTCATCAGGGGGACGCTGGCGGTCTTCGGAGCGGAGTATACGGATGTCTCGGGTATGGTCGGCCGGTTCAGTTCCCGCGGGTCGTCGTTTCTCGCGCTGACCGGTATGGGATACATGCTGGTGCTGGCCGCGTACAGCGCGTGGACGGCGCGGGCCCACCTGCGCGGGGTCTTTGCCAGGGCGTCCGGGGCGTCGTCAACCGCCGACGACTCCGGTGAAGTCATCTCCTACCGTGCCGCGGTCTTCGGTACCCTGGGGGGCCTGGTATATCTTGGGTGCTGGTTGTACCAGGCAGGAATTTCCCTCGCTCTGATCCTGTTTCTGTTCTTCTCATGTATCGTGGTGTTTTTTGTTCTTGCGCGGATCGTGAGCGAGACGGGATTCGTGGCCACCTATTCGCCCATCAACCCCGCCGAGTTTGTGGTCTGCGCAACGGGTTCGTCGGCCTTCGGCCCGGCGGGCTTGGTGACGCTGGGGTTCGGTTACGCCTGGACGATGACGCGAGTCAGCAACGTGATGCCCCGCGCCCTCGGGGCGCTGTGGCTGTCGAGGGGGATGAGGCGCAAGCGCGGCCTGATCTGGGCGATGGGCGCGGCAATGGCGGTGGGGCTGGTTACCGCAAGCGGGATGACGCTGGATCTGGGCTATGCGCGGGGCGGTCTGAATCTGGACCGGCACTTTCGCGATTATTCGCGCATCCCGTTCGATGCCTTTGTGGGGACGCGCATGCTGGAGCCGAGTCCCGTTTTCACGAAAGGCATGCTTTATACCGGACTCGGGATGGGTATTGCGGGTCTGTTGACCCTGCTGAGGATGCGTCTCAGGTGGTGGCCCCTGCACCCGGTTGCGCTTCCATTGAGTACGATTTGGTACACGGATACCTACTTCTTCAGCGTATTTCTGGCCTGGTGGATGAAAGCGACCGTGTTGAAATTCGGAGGGGCGACGCTGTACCGGAGGACCCGGCCGTTCTTCATGGGGATTATTCTGGGAGAGGCCACTGGGGCGGGCGTTTGGTGTATCGTGGACTACATTTCGGGAACGATCGGTAACAGAGTCTTCATATAAGCCGCAATCTGCTAAATGGAGAACGGAATGGATATCTTCGACATGAATTGCATGCTGGGACCCACGCGCACCAACCGCGAGCCGTGCTTTCGGACACCCGAAGCGCTGCTGGCGGAGATGGATCGACTGGGTATCTCCGAAGCCCTGGTCTACGCGAGCCACGCCGCGATGGGACACCCGGCTGATGGGAACGCATGGGTGGTTGAGGCCACGCGTTCCCATCCGCGCCTCCACCCATGCTGGGCCGTTCTGCCCCCGGGTACGGGAGAACAGACCGAGCCGGATGAACTCGTGGCGCAGATGCGCGCGCAGGACGTGCGTGCCGTCAGGTTGTTTCCGGGTGTCCACGGCTTTCCGTTGCTGGAACGGATTCTTCGGCCGCTGCTGAGATCCCTTTCCGAAGCGGGAATCCCTCTGATACTTGACCAGGGGCGGACGAGCTGGAGCCAGCTCACGGACTGGCGCGCGGTCTTCGAGATCGCGGAAGCGCACCCCACGCTGCCGCTCGTGCTGATTCGCGAAGGCGGCACGACCGCGAGGGCGCTTTACGGGGTGTGGGATGCGTTTCCCAACATTTACATCGAGGCGTCCTACATCCAGGAGTCGCGGATCGTGGAGGAGATTTCAGGACGGTTCGGACACGGGCGCTTGTTGTTCGGGACGGGGATGCCGACCTGGGACCCGGGAGGTCCGCTGGGCCTTCTGACGGGCGCGCGAATTTCGCAGAACCAGCGGGCCGATATCGCAGGAAACACCCTCAGGCGGTTGCTGGGTCTCCCGGAACGGGAGACCGGACCTGAACCGGACTGGCCCTGCGGCGGGCGCGGTTTCCGCGTGTTTGACGTCCATGGCCACCTCGGCAGATTTCATTCGAAGTACCACCGCGACTGGTCGGCCGAACAGATGGTGTCGCGCATGGACGAAGTGGGGGTTGAACGGTTTGCCGTCAGCCACTTTCTCGCGATCGGGGCCGACTACCGTGAAGGAAACACCCGGATCGGCGACGGCGTGGCAGCCTTTCCCGACCGGCTCGTGGGTTACGTGGTCTACAATCCGAACTACGAAACGGAGATGGCCGGTGAGATGGCGCGCGGGTTCGACGAACTCGGTTGCCGGGGCATCAAAATCCACTGCGCGCTTCACGACACGTCGACCGAGGACCGTGGCTACCGTCTCGCGTTTCAGACGGCGCACGAGCGGAACTGCCCGATGCTCTGCCATGTCCACCGCGGGCCGTCTCCCGCGTTCCTGATGGATACGCTCGCCGCGTTCCCCAACGCGAAGTTCATCTATGCCCACCTCGGCGGAGGCAGCCGCGAGGGACTGGCGCCCTTTCTGGATGTCGCCCATGCACGGCCGAATCTGTTTTTCGATCTGGGTTACTCGAAAATGGCGCGCGGCACCCTCCCCTGGCTCGTCGAACATGCGCCCCCCGATCAGATCCTGTACGGATCGGACCATCCCGTAAACGGATTCCCCTATCAACTCGGACGGGTGCTCTACGCCGACATTCCCGACGGGTTGAAGCGCATGATATTGTGGGACAACGCGGCAAGGATATTCGGCGTGCAGTAACTGACCCCGAATCAAGCTTGGAGGTCATCATCCATGAAAATCGGCATTCTGACCCGTCCGCCCGATCTATCGGACTACATCGCTGAGATTTTCACAACCTGGGGGCTTCGCGCTTACAATCGGATCCTCCAGGATCAGATCAAGACCCTGGATCCTGCGTCGACTCCCGTGCTGGTCTGCCCGGCAGCAGAAACGGATGACCGGACACACGAGGATCTGATCGGATATGCGCGGCGCGGCGGCACCGTCGTTACGTTCCTGCCCGGAGACATCCTGGCGGATGCCGCGGGGCTGGTCTATCAGGGCGCCAGGGCCGCGCCGCTTCGCCTGCGTCCGGTACGCTATCCGGCGGCAGGGGTTTCAGGAGAGGACTTCCCGGTGGTCGGGGAGACGGGTCATTATATCGAGGAACCTGAGGCGGGAGCCGGTATCGCCTATCTCTACCGTCCGGACGCATTCGAGGGAGAGTCCGTCGGGATAATCGAATCACCATACGGAAAGGGACGGATCCTGGCATTCGCTTTTGACCTTCCCGAGTGCGTGTTCACCCTCCGCCAGGGGGATCCGCGCCAGGTCGAGCGGGCCGTGGGCGACAACGTGCGCGCCGATTCCATCGGAATCGATCTCGGGCCGGCGGACAGCGGACTGATTCCGTTTGCCGACCTGCTGGCACGGTGGCTGGTGGAACTGGTGTGCCGGTTCGTTCCGGCGCCCGTCCCCCTGCTCTGGCACCTGCCGGGCGAGGCATCCGCGATCGTGCTCTATTCAGGCGACGAGGACGGAGCGGAGATTTCCGCTACGGAGCAGGAATTCAGGGAAGTTACGGAAGCCGGCGCCCGCATGAATCTATACATCATTCCCATCGGGACGGACTCGACGCTCGCGGACGTGCAACGGTATCGGCAAAATCACGACGTGGGCCCGCATCCGAACCTCCGGGCCCAGGACGGACGCCCGATAGCGGAGCGCGTGGCCGAATTCGAGCGGCAGATCCGGCTTTTCGAGGAAATGTACGGGTTCAGGCCCACGAGCGTACGCAATCACTGTCTCTCCTGGGCGGGTTACATGGAACTGGTGGAGGTACAGGCGCGGCTGGGGATCCGAATGGATGCGAACTACCTGTGCTCGGCCTACATGCGGGACCGCTGCAGCAGCCCGTATCACCTGAGAGGGGCGGCCATGCCAATGCGTTTCTGCCATCCTGACGGGCGCCTGATCGACGTGCTGCAGCAGCATACCCACCTGTCCGACGACGTCTGGTTCCAGGAGAGCGCGCCAAAGTCCTTTCACTATTCGCCTGAGATGTACGGCGTCCTGGTAGACCGCATCCTCGACGACAGCGCCACCCGTTTTCACGTGCCCTACGGTGTTATCCTACACCCGGGCAACTGGGTGAGATACTCGAGGGCGCACGGGCTTGTTCTGCTTGAAAGGGCCGCGGAACGGAATGTACCTGTCTGGTCCTACGATCAGTGGTGTGATTTCTGGCTGCTGCGGGATCAATGGTGCGTGGAACGACTCTCCTGGCAGGACCAGACGCTAAGATTCACTGCAGCGGGCGCGCCGGACGACGGAAATCTGCGCTGGTTGATTCCGGCTGAATTCGGCGGAAGGGCGCTGGAGGAAATTCGGGTGGACGGCCGATCGGCGCCGTTCGGGATCGTGACCCGATACCGTCAGGATTTCGCACAGGTGGCATTGGGTGATGGTGTCGACAGTTGCGACATAGCGGCTGCATACAGCTGACGGAAGCCGGGTCGCCGGGTCAAAACACGAGGAGGTGGCGGTATGCAAAAGCTGGTCTTCCTGGGCATCGGATCCAACAATTCCGACATTCTGGACGCCGTGCGAGAAATCAATGCCCTGAAGCCGACCTATGAGGTGATGGGATACGTGACGCGCAACGGCAAACCCGTCAACAAAGGCGGCCTCAAACACCTGGGGGACTTCGACGCCGTTTGCGCCTTGCCGGAGGACGTTCAGATCACCGGATTTACTTTCGGCCCGGGGAGTTATCAGGCCTGGCCTGGAACGGTGGCCGGACTGGGCCTGCCGCGGGAACGATTCGCCACAATTGTCCATCCCCACGCGTTCGTTTCCCCGCAAAGCACGGTGGGACGGGGATCGGTTATTCTGGCGGGAACCACGGTGGGCGCATTCGTAACCATCGGCGACCACGTGATCGTCCTGCAGAACGTGGGACTGTCCCACGACGACGTGATCGGTGATTACTCGTGCCTTACGGTTGGGGTGAGCTTTTCGGGAAGCGTACGCGTGGGACGAAACTGTTTCCTGGGAACGAACTCGACGATTATCGGCGCAACGATCGGCGAGGGTAGTATGGTGGGCGCGGGGACCCTGATCCGGCACGACGTGCCCGCGGGCGAGGTCTGGGTGGGCAATCCCGGAAGGTATCTCAGGAAGGTCTGATCTGAGCGAACGCAAGCGGCGACCGGGCCCCCGGTGAACCATCACCATATCCAGCCGCGGCGTCCACCCTCAAGGTCTTCCGGCGTTTTGCCGATCACAATATCGAAATTCGCGGTTAATTCTCCAATTTCCGATCCGGGCAGCGGCTTGAACGGCACCGCCAGCAGATCGCGTGAAGCGCCGCCGGACCTCCGAAATATGGAATCCCTCTCGTTGTCCGGGTTGCCCTTGACGTACATCTGGGTGGTCAGGGCCCGGCGTCCGTTCCTGTTGATCGCAAAATGAATGTGTGCCGCGCGCGCGCCCGAATATCTGACGGGCTTGATCGTACGAAACCGGTATTCACCCGTGGAACCGGTTTCGAATCGTCCGAACCCCTGGAAGTTCCGGTCCCGCCTGTTGCTCCGAGGCGCATCGGTATGGATGTAGACGCCGTTGCTGTCGACCTGCCAGATCTCGACCTGTGCATTCCTGACGGGTTGGCCGCTCACATCGGTGACGCGCCCCGTCAGATGCGTGATTTCTCCCACCGCCTGCGTGATCGCATCGTTGATGATCAGGAGGTCGTTATCGACGTCCAGCGGCATCCTGTCCGGGTAGTAGGGTCCCTCGGTCTGCCAGGGCGTTCGAATCAGCTCCTCTGCAAACGCACCCGGCGTCACAAACGCCGCGGCGCCCAGCGCACCCGCCTGACAAAGAAAACGCCTGCGATCAATCGCCATCACGGCCTCCAAAAGGGATGAGTTCTCCTTCGGACACTGCTCATTAGACCGTTCCTCAGGTCCGATGGTTCCCTCGCGTCCTTTCAGACTAACTGTTCCCGGTCCTGCACCAGCTAGTGATTGTAAACCAGGTGCATTTCGACGAAGCTGTCTCGCCTGCTGGCGTAGGACAGGTCGCCGGCGTCTACGTCGAGAAGGGCAATCGCCTCCAGATGCAGGGAGAACCTGCCGGAGATTCGCCGGTTCAATTCGAACGTCAACACGCGTGTGGTCGTATCGAAATCGTCCATCAGGCTGCCGAGTACTTCGGTGCTCTGGATGTCATTGAACGCGAGGCGAGCGGCCAGGAAGAGGTCGTTCTGAAAGATATTCGTCGCATTCCTGCCGCGGCCGTCGTAGTTCCATTCCCCGATCAGGCTCAGATCGGCTGCCGAGCCGAACAAGGAATAAACCGTATACTCGCCGCCCAGTGTTGCAGCGACGTAGTCCTCCTCCACACCGCGACGGTCCCGCGCGCCGGCCCTTCCGAGTCCTTCCAGCTTGAACAGCCACGGTCCGGCCGTCAACTGGGCGTCCAGCCCGAACTGCCGGATCCGCTCATAGCCCGGTAACAGTACCGGACGGCCCTTCGGGTCAATGCCGGGTGACAACATGGGTTCTCTGCTATTGCCGTCGAATACGCTGACGCCTACGTCCATGTCACCGGAACTTCGGCTGAAACGAGCGGCGAACTCGGGGCGCCACCGTCCGGCGTCACCCTCATACGAAACCCGCTCATTATCTACAACAAGCGGGAATCGCAGGCGGCCCGACCTTCCCGGAAAGGTGCGGGTGCGGTGTCCGGTCATTCCGAATACTTCCACGGCGCCCCAGTCTCCGGAAATTGTGAGATGGGCCATGGCCTGGCCCATTGAGGGCTCCTTGTACGGGTGTTCCACGAGGTCGATCTGGTTGACGATATTCACCAGGCGGCGCGATTCGGTCACGCCCCAGAATACCCTGTCCACGCCCAGACGCACTTCCCATTCCTGCCCGCGAACCTCGCCGAAGACCAGAAAATAGGCTTCCCGCAAATCGGCATGGGTGCGCCGTTCGTCCCCGGCGTCCAAGCGCAGGAACGGGGCCAGGGTGAAGCTTCGGCCCCGGGCGTCTTCAAGGTAAACCCTGGGCTCGACGACAATACCACTGCCGTGGGAGCGCTGGCCGGGCCAGGCGCCGGTCTTCGGATGCCAGCGGCTCTCGACACTCAGGCGTCCGGACAATTCCCGCGTTTCGATCCCGGCAACGGCATCGCCCGACATCAAGGCCGCAAGAATACTGACCGCGACGAGCGGCGCGCATTGAAAGACATTGCGGTTCGGCATCAACGCGTCCGTTTCAGTCCGGTGCGGGTGAAGTCCCTGTCTCCAAGGTCGGTAGCGAACTTGTAGTCCGTCCAAGTCAGCACCGTGCTTTTCCCGGTAAGATGATTGACCATGGTCATCACCCCCGCGCGCCAGTAACGACTCAGATACAACCCGTAGTTTTCCAGGGAGAGCGTCTTCAGATGCGCGTCCCTGCGGTCGTAGTACTCCACCTTCCGGACGCGAAGCTCGTCCTTGTCGCGCCACACCACCTGGCGGGTGTAGCCCGATTTCCTATCCGTTGGGTAGCGTTCCGTTACCGTACACGTCAAACCGCCGCAGGGCTCGTCACGCAGGTAGCGGTAGGTGAATTTTTCGACGGCCTGGGCGGTCATGTCTTCATAGGCGAACTCACTGCCCATGAAGGAACCGGACCGGTTCGACGAACTGATCCGTTTGACGCGTTTCAAAGCGGGCAGATAGAGCCATTGATCGTCCGCCCGGTCCCGGTGCGCGTGCACGAGAAGCGCCGTTCCCCTGACGTCGCGCGGCTCGTCAAATACAAACAGGCTCTTGTCACCGGCGCCAGGTACCTCCAGGACCTTTACGCGGAGCTGGCGCCGGCTCTCCTGCCCGTGCTTGTTGCGAAGCACCATGACCTGCTGCGCGGTGAAGTTGCCGAAGCCTTCCTCCCTGGCGCGGGACTCCCGGGCGATACTCAGCCCGGTCGCATCGGACACGGCGTTCTGCGAGTGAACGGCCGCGGGCGCGCCGATGCCGGCCGCGACGACCAGCCATGGCACCGAAAACGAGAGCAGTCTGCGTGAACAACTCATAATTTCCTCCGGTCGATGGTCATCAACAGCGTCGGCAGGAGCAGGAAATCGGCGACCAGCGCGAAGATGATCGTGATCGTGACCAGAAGACCAAGCGCCCAACTCACCTGGAACCCCGACGTTGCAAAAACGAGAAAGCCCGCCGACAGGACCGTGGTGGTTGTCCACAAAGCGTGGCCCACCGTGCGGAAGGCGTAGCGCACCGCCTCCGGTGCGGCAAGGTCCTCGCGCCTGGCCTTGAGATACTTGCTCAGAAAGTGAATTGTATCGTCCACGACAATCCCGAAAACCACGGCGATGACGACCGATGACGCGATGCCCACGTTGCCCACGAGGTAGCCCCACAGGCCGAAGCTCATCATTGCGGGGATAAAATTCGGCAACAGACTCAGGAGTCCGATCCGTACGCTCTTGAAGATCCATATCAGGATAAACGAAATGAGCGCCATGGCCAGGATCGTACCGCGCAGCATACTGTTGATATTCCGCAGCGACAGGTGGGCGAAGACAATGCTCAGTCCCGATGCCTCCTGCGCGAAACCGGGCGCGTTAGCACGAAGCCAGACCTGCGCGCGTTCGTCGAGTTCGCGCAGGTCCCGAGACCATGCGTTTCTGGTAGTGACGACCATCCGGGTCGCGGATTTGGCCACATCGATGCGATCGTTGAGATCGCTTCCAAAGGGCAGGGACAATTCGTAGAGCAGCAGGTACTGCGCGGCGAGCTCCGGGTCTTCAGGCAGACGATGAAAAGCCGGGTCGTCGCCGTGCATGTTCCTGTTCAGCCGTTTCATGATGTCCGAAAACACCTGGACGTGGGTGACCTCGGGCTGCTGCCTGTACCACCCGGCAAACGCATCGATCCGGCGCAGATATTCCGGTTCGGTGATGCCGCCGTCCCGTCCCGCGTCCAGCGAATACTCCAGTTTGTCCAGCCCGGTCAGATTCTCGATGATATAGTCCGTATCGCGGCGGAACTCGTAACGGTCGTCGAAATACTGAGCCATGTTGTCACTCAGTTCAATGCGGGAAACCCCCAGAACCAGCCCGGCGACCACAAGCACCATCACGACCAGCAGGATTCTGCTCCGCGCAATGACGAAATCGGCGAAACGGTCGAGGAAATGGGTATCTCGAGAACCCCGGGCGGAAACACGCAACGGCAGGATGGATAACAGGGCGGGGAGGAGGGTGACTGAAAACACGAACGCGCACAGGACCCCGAACGCAACGCAGTTGCCCAATGTATGAAATGGCGGTGAATCCGAGGCATTCAGGCTGAGGAATCCCACCGCGGTCGTGACGGAGGTAATGAATACCGGATGGACGTTGATCCGGAATGACTCGGCGATCGCAACGTTCCTCTCCAGGCCCCGTCTCATGCCAAGCAGGACACTCGTCACGATATGTATGGCGTCGGCCATGGCGATTACCATGACGATTATAGGCACCCCCGCGTTCGTGGGGCTGAACACAACGCGGCTCCAGCCGGCGAACCCCAAGGTGGTATTGACAACGAACACGATCACGGCGATGATGGCCAACGTGCCGGAGACCGAGCGCAGAAGCAGGATCGTGGCGCCGATGATGATGACGAACACGATCGGCGTCAGCGTTTGCAGGTCGTCCTGGGTGGCATCGGAAAAGGTGCGGTTCATCACGACGTCGCCTGTGAGATGGTAGGCGATGTCCGGATGCCGTGCTCGGGCGTCGCTCAGGATCGAACGGAGATAGTCGGTTATTTCAACGACGGCCTGGTCCGGGTTCTCCGGCAGGACGAAGTTGACGGCCACGCCTGCCGTGCGTCCATCGTGGGATACCAGGCGCCCCGCGATTTCGGCGGCTTCAAGCGCGATCCGTTCAACGCGCGCCGCACCGGCGTCGCTCAGCGCCCGCGCGTCCTCGACGAGAGGCGCGACGATAAGGTCATCCCCGGACGCCTCGCTATGCGTATAGTTGGTGAGGGAGTTGACGCGGCTGGAATAAGGCGCACGCCACGCGGCCCCGGTCATCTCTTCAACCGCGACGAGGGCATCGCGGGTGAAAACGGAGCCCTGCCCGGGCGTAATGGCGATCAATGCCGCGTTGGACGTGGAATAGGTGTTCTCGAGTGCGTCGAAGGCGAGAAGCTGGGGGTTGTCTTCGCTGAACAGAACGCGATAGTCGTTTGTTACCGAGATAAAACGGACGCCGGCCGTCATGGCCGCCATCAGCAGCACCGCCGCAGCGATCACGATCCACCGATAGCGCAGAATGGCGTCTATGTATCGATCCTGGAGCATAAGCGTCATCGCCGCTCCCTTTCATGGCCGGGAGCGGCGACGATCTCACCCTGGTTGACGGCCGGCAGTGTCAACACCGGTGACCTCAAAGGAATTCGTCCCATCAAATCCATGAATCTCCTGTTTTCCGTTTCACGAAGGAGGTCGTTATCATCGCCGTGAACTTGAATCAGTAAGGGCTCGATTTTGACGATTGAACGTGATCGGGCATCCTGTAGCTCATGCCGCCAAGTCCGACCTCGTCGTACACCGAGATCTCGAGCATCTGGGTGAAGTTTTCCGACCTGATCGACTGTTTGCTCTTCAGCAGCTTTTGCAGGCGTTGCTTCAGCCGGTACAACAGGAGCACCCCGAATGTATTGGTTTTGGGAAATTGCAACTGGTCCGCCAGTCTGTTTCCGATAAGGGATCTTGAAAGGCGGTAGGCCAGCGCTTTCACGTCCCGCTGTTCACCGGGGTCCTCTATACCCGCCGTCAGCGGGATGGCCTCGACCAGCGCGTTCGCCATCGTTGCTGAGTCGTGGTCCGGCTCCGGCTCGCACATCAGGGCGACCTTGAATATCTCCCGGGCGTGCGCTTCATCGGTAAACAGGATGGACTCGGGAACGCCCATCACGTGGCCCGCGTACCGCCATATCCGGATGATGCTGTCTTTTTCTTCTTGATTGAACGTCGCCCCCACCGCGACCGAGTGCTGCATCAGTCGCATGGAGAAGACGGTGATGGCGAATCCCAGATGCGCCGCGCTCAACGGGAGGCCCCAGGCTTCGGTATTCCACTCGTTGGAATTTGCCAGCAGGTGCCTGACTTTTGCGTGGACGAACCGAAGGCGCATGGACAGTTTCCATCCGTCGCCGTCTCTCCGCAAACCTCCCGGGAAGAACAACTCCAGGAGATGTCGGTTATTCTGCATGAGGCGCCTTCTTGCCGTCGACCGGTTCAACACGCGTCCGGTGGTGGCGAAGGACTTGGCGATCATGGTCGCGAACCCCTCGATCAGCACGCCCGTAACGAACGCGACAAGCATGTTCGTCGTGTTCATATGGAAGGCGCGCATGCCGGCCCTGAAGGATTCGTATTCAAACCAGGGCGGATCTTCAAGGTTGTCGAAAAAATCGCGCAGCGCCGAGGGAGCGCTGCGCATGACGTCTTCCTCCTCGTCGATACCGGCCTTGATGAACCGGTGCAGGTCCTGGGGTGGAAGCCCGGCCAATTCCTCCATGACCGGATCGAGCGGGGGGTCGCCGACTGTCGTATGTCTGAGATAGTTGTCGGCGAGCTCGCGGTCGTAACGCCGCGCCACCGGATAGCCGTCGACATATGCGGAAGGTACGGTTATAATGCCGCTGTCTCCTTACGATCTCAACAACGGATTCCCGAACACGGCCGCGGACCTTCCGTTTACCACCCTCAAGCCGCAGACCGCGCTTTTCAATCCCACAATCACTAAATCTAATACTTTCGCACGCGAAAATATAGCGGCCAATCTCACGAAAGTCAATAGTCTTCACGTGATAACTTCACGCCGTCCGGGCTACGTATCGATCGATTTGACGATGTCGCCGTGCGCGGCCGCCGACCTCAGGAATCTACTTTGGCATGTCGGAGAAAAAGCACATATCATACCGCAGTCTGGTGGCGGGTTGTAAACCGTTCGCCCGCTCGGACAATACACACCTATTCCCTGATCCGTGAAGTTGCCGACCTTGGGAGGCGCCATGACACGACGCGGCCCGCGTCACGATCTTCAGTTCTCGATCTTCAATTTCGGGTTTTTAGGCTATTTCAAAGTTAAATATTGACATAGCCTTTAAATTTCACTATTTTCCTGGTATGATCACACGTGACCTGGCGCCCAGACTCAAAAAGGCCGCGGGAGCTTTCCCTGCCATTACGCTTACCGGTCCCCGGCAAAGCGGAAAGACGACGCTTTGCCGGGCCATTTTTCCCGAGCACAGGTATACAACACTCGAGTCTCCGGACGTTCGCGCCTTTGCGGTAGAAGACCCACGCGGCTTTCTGGCTCAGTTTCCGGCTGGCGTCATCATCGACGAGGTACAGCGGGCCCCGGACCTGCTTTCCTACCTGCAGGGCATTATCGACGATGACCCGGCGCCCGGACGCTGGATCCTGACCGGCTCGCAGAACCTCGCTCTGCTCGATTCGGTCAGCCAGTCGCTGGCCGGAAGGACGGCGATATACTACCTGCCGACACTCACCCGCAGGGAAGTCGAACGGTTCCCCCGGTTTCCGGAGAGTCTGGAAGAATCCCTCTTTGCCGGTTCATATCCCCGCATATTCAACGATGGTCTGGACCCATCCGACTGGCTCCGCTCCTATGTCGCCACATATATCGAACGCGACGTGCGGACAATCAGAAACGTGGGAGATCTTGGGACATTCCAGCGATTCGTGGAATTGTGCGCCGGCCGTACGGCTCAGTTGCTCAATCTCTCCTCGCTGGCCGACGATTGCGGAATATCCCAGCCAGGTGCGAAAGCCTGGCTCAGCATCCTGGAGACCAGCTTCATCACCTTCAGGCTACCGGCATTTCACGGCAACCTTCGTAAACGTCTTGTAAAGATGCCCAAACTGCACTTCTACGACACAGGGCTCGTCTGCTGGCTGCTCGGTATCCGCACACCCGAGCAGCTGCGCAATCATCCACTGCGCGGACCGATTTTCGAGACCTGGGTTGTCTCGGAGATCGCAAAAAGCAGGACCAACCAGGGCGAAATGGGCGGTATGTCGTTTTACAGGGACCGAAACGGCGCCGAGGCCGACCTCATCATCGAGTACCCGCGCAACATCGCGCTTGTCGAGGCCAAGTCGGCCAACACGGCGTCGTCGAGCCTGTTTGACAGCATCGGTCGCGTACAGAAACATCTCACACGTTTACCCTTGCCAGGTTCCGTCTTCGTTGCTTACGGCGGTAACGAACACCAGCGCCGGGCGCGGGGCAGCCTGGTTCCGTGGCGCGACCTCCACGAATCGGCGTTTCAGATCAACCGATCAGAAGGCGAAACTGCGAAGGTGCGGATATAATAGGCTAATTTAAAATTGCATATTGAATGAGCCTATTTTTGTGCGTGCCTGGGTTCTACGACAGTGCGTCTGTTTCCCTCGCACAGGCTCTCTTGGTCGGATGGAGCAGAGGAAGAGCGGATATGGATCTGAACCGGGTGGTATCGGATCTGGATATCGAGCAGAGTCGAAAGGTCCTCGAGCCGTCGTGGGAGGCCTCACGGAGTTCGATGCCGGACGGCGAGGTCCCCTTTCTGTCAACGGACTTCGTGAGCGAGGCCTGCCGGGGAATTTTTCTCCCGGAAGACATCGTGAAGGCCGCCGTCGCCGCGGCGGACGTGGTGTCGCGAGTCCCCGCGTTGTGCGCTCTGGCGTGGCATTGCCACTGGTGTCTCTACCATGTGAAAGGATATTCCAGCCGCCTGGCGGACGACTGGCCGTGCATGAAGGGCCCTCTGGGAGAACTGGCAGGTCTCTTCTACCTGCTGGTGCTGCTGTCGCGGTTTCGCCAGATGCGAGCGACGCACCGCGCGCACGGGATTCCCGAAAAGGTCGTACGGGACAGTATGGAACAGATTTATCTGAGGGGCGAAACCTGCAGCGAAATCTTCGATCGGTGGGGCCTGGACGGTCACGCGGCGCGCTGGCTGGCCAATTTCCTCCGCGGAGACATCTACGCTCTGGGCCGCCTTGAACACCAGTTCAATGTGATGAACGACCCGTTTCGCGTGTATCGCCACAGGGAGGCGTCCACGGTCATCGCGCTGAGCGAAGCCGGCGTTTCCTATCGACGCGACGGCCAGCGGCACCGAGGCGGAGACGCCCCGGCCGCGTGGACCTCCCGGCTCCGGATCACGGGAGACAGGATTGCCGGCCACCCCATCCTTCCGACCGGACGCGCATCCGAAGAAATGGTGACGCTTGCCGCGGCCGATTGGGATCCTGTGCTGGAACCCGGGGACCCCGTCCTGTATTTTCATATTCCCGGCGGCATACCTTTGGATCACGCCGCGTGCGGTGACTCCTTCCGGGCCGCGATGGACTTTTTCCCCCGCCATTTCCCCGAACGCCCGTACAGGGCGTTCTTCTGTGGTTCCTGGCTGCTGGATACGCAACTGGAAGACTGGCTTCCGTCCGGATCGAATCTGGTTCGATTCCTGCGGGAGTTCTACATGGTTCCAAGCGGCATCTCGGCACGGTCGATTCTGCAAACTGTGTTTGGGAATGATGCGGATGACCTGAGCAACGCGCCCCGCGACACGTCGCTCCAGCGCGCAATCCTTGAACATGTGTCTGCGGGCAGGCCGATCGATCCGCGTGCCGGCAAATGCTTTCTGTTCCCCGAAGATCTGGACTGGGGACGACAGGTCTACCGGACGTCGAAGTTTCCCCGGCATCTGGTCGGCTGTTGATCGGATATACGCGGCGTTACCACACTGCGACGCCTTCAGCCGCTGGCCGAAGAAAGAAACGTAAGGAGGTCGACATGGAACGGTTCGGAAAGCTGGAGCTGGACTACCTGGCGGAAGTGATCGCGAGCGGGTCGCTGAACAGCAAGACCGGTAAATTCACGACCCGGCTGGAGGAGCGATTTGCAGCGTGGGTGGGGGCGGAATACGCTCTGGCAATGAATAGTGCGATGAGCGTGCTGCACACGGCCGTGGCGGCTGCGGGCGTCGGGCCGGGCGTGGAAGTCGTTTGCGATCCCGTGGTCCACTTCGGTGGCGCAGCGGTGATGTATCACAACGGTGTACCTGTATTCTGCGACATCGATGAGGACAGCTGGAATATGGATCCCGATTCGCTCGAGGCGTGCATCACGGAACACACGGGCGCCGTCATCTGTACGCCGATGTGGGGAAACCCGCCGGACTACGACGGGATTCTCCGGGTGGCGGACAAATATGAACTGCCCGTGATCGAAGACGTGGCGCACGGCGTCGGGGGTTCGTACAGAGGCACGCCCCTGGGAACGCTGGGGTCGATCGGTTCATACAGTTTTCAGGAGGCCAAACATCTCACCAGCGGGGACGGCGGCATGGCGGTGACCGATCGGGCCGACATGGTCGAAAAAATGCAGGAAATGAGAATCATCAAGACGACCCTTGGATGGAATTACCGCATGACCGAACTGCAGGCCGGGGTGATGCTGGCGCAGATGGACAGGGCCGACGGGATTATCTCGGCGCATCACAAGGCGGGGTCGCTCTACCGTGAAGCCGCCAGGGAGACGCCATGGCTGGCGCCGCAGCGCGTGGCGGACGGGTGCGTCAACGCGTATCACGCGGTCGCGTTTCGATTCGAAGGCGACCGAGAGGGGATTTCGGTGGAGCGTTTTCAGAAGACGATGGTCGAACACGGTTGTCCCGTCTCGATCGGGTACAAGAGACGCTCCGCCGCCGAAGATCCGATTTTCACGGAGGTCCTGGCGTACGGCAAAGGGTGCCCCATCCGGTGCCCCCACTACACGGGCAGTGCGCGTTACGGAAAGGGGGTGACGCCGGTGGCCGATCGCGCGGTGCCCCGCATGGTCGTGATGCCAATGGACGTGTATACGCCCGGAAGGACCGAGGAGTACGCGGAAAAGATCCACGCGGGGTTGCGCGCGCTTGCGTGATCGATGGCCGTGGGTTTCCAGTTCTGAATCGGTTCTTGCACTTGGGGGATCCGGCAGCCACGACGGATCGCGCTCCGAAATCTACTGATAGAGTTTTTCCAGTTTGAAATCTGCAATGTCCTCCGACTCGACTGCACGGATAATCTGTTCCCGGGTCGAGCCGACAAATGTAAACGGGCGGGACAGTCGAACCAGTAGAGCCAACCGGTACATCTCCATGTCTATCTCGCCATACCCCTCCAGAATATGATCTCGCGTCCATGACAGACCAAAGCGCAAGCCCCAGCACTCCCAATTTGTGAAGTCCCACATTGGCCAGCCGACGCCGATTTCCTCCACGTCGACAAACCCAGCGACTTTCGGCTTCGGACGATCAAAAACGATGATATTGCTGAAGTGGGTATCCGTAAAACACAGTGTCCTGGTCAATTCTTCGGGAACGGACCCAGCGTACTTCTCAAACAGTCGGCGGTATCTTCTCTCGAAATCCTTATCGATCAACTCCGCCTCACGAAGCTGCCCGACGAAATCCTCCACGCGCTGATACGCGCCTGCTCTGGTGTGCTTGAAAATAAAATCCGGGACCGGCCCGGCCACGTTCACATGGTGTAGGCGGCGCAACGCCCGGCCCAGTTCTCGACAAAGCGCCTGGCTTTTCTGTCCCGGTCCTTCTCTTCGGATGATCTCGGATGAGGGCACGGCCTCGATCCAGGATATCAGCAGACAGCCTTTTGGAAAATCCGTATCGGGTTCAATCGTTGCCTCCACGCGCGGACACGGCACACCACCCTTGCGCAACTGCTCGTACGCCCATTTTTGCCGAAGAAGCGGGATCGGACCGTCTTCGATTCGAAGTAGATGTCGTCGACCTGACTTGCACGTCACCAACAGGTCGTCTCGTTCATCTTTTACAGGGGCAACGGATACGACGGGAGATCTGTCGATGGACGTGATCAGGTCCTGCAGTTTTGGACTGAGAGGGCTTTTCGGCGATGTCATCGCGGGTCTTTGCGGATGCATACGGACCATTGAAAGTCGAGACGCCGCACCGTTATGTTCAGTGTCCGTGCTGCGCTTCCGTTCCATGAACGGCGCTGGATTCAACGAAGTAGAGCGCGTAGGCGAGACCGATTCCCACGAGAAGGGATGCAATGAGCTTGCCGCGGTCGTGGCTGTGGAATTGGATTTCAGGCATCAGGTCGCTCAGCGCGATGCACAAAAACGCACCCGCGGCAAATGCAAGCACGTAGCCCGTGACCGAGCCGTCGTCCGGGCCGAGCAACCCCACGCCCCAGAAACTGGCGAGAGCCACCAGCGGACACAGCAGGGCGAATCCGACATTCGCCGCCGTACGCGTGCGCGGGCCGTATCCCGCGAACTTCATCATGCCGACAATGGAATAAGCGTCAAGCGGCTTGTGGAGCAGGATGGCGAGGAAGACGCCGAGTGCAGGCAGCGCCCCTCCGTCTTCATGCGGCGAGCTGATCCGCATGCTGGTACCCAGGGCGACGCCTTCGGTTACGGTATGCACACCCAGGCCCATCGCAACTCCTACCAGACTTCCCGAGTGTCCGCCGGAATCACTGTGGTCGTGATGATCGTACAGTTCGCCGGCTTCATTGCTGAAGTCGTGCTGATGGAAGTGGAACACGCGCAGGAGGAAGATCATCAGGACCATGCCGAAAACCACCAACGCGACAGCCTTCTCCACGTTCCCAGGTCCGGAAATCCGTTCGAGACTGTGTGGCAAGAGGTGGTACATGGCGATGCCGAGGATAAAACCCGCCACGAGGCTCATCAGTATCTGAATCTTCGTGTGGGTCATGGATCCCAGGACGGCCAGTTTCCCGCCGGCGAAGGAAACGGCGAAGATGCCCAGTGAATATCCCGATATGATGAGCAGACTGTCTGAATCCACGTTGACCTGACCTTGCGTTGGCTTCAGTTGTTGTCCTGTCCCGCACCTGCGGACGAGGTTGCCGAACAGGTCCGCAGGTCGTGACTGTCTCCCTGCGAGATGCAGCTTCGGAACTGTTTGTGTGAATCGTCGCAGCGGTCGATCAAGGCGCCGAATCACCGGAATTTTTCAGGGGCAACCCTCGCTTCCGACGCCGGGTTGCCCCCTTCGATCACTTGCCCGTATCGACCCGTTGCGACTCAGAAGAACAGCATCAGGAGCAGGATACTGCTCATCCCGCCCAGCATGAACCCACCCATACTGACCGCGCCCGAAACCAAAGAATAGTCGGCGATACGAAACGTCTGTTCGCCCAGTGTGAAGAGCACCTGGGTGCGATCGATGTCCCGATCCGCGAAACTCTTCAATGCCTCTTCGGCGCTGTGCGCTTCCTTTACCGAGACCATGGCAACAAGAATCATTGTGAGCGCGGATGCCAGGGTCCCGGTCGCAAACACGAGCAGCGTCGCCAGGGCCAGCCAGTGGTAGGCCGCGTCTTCGACTCCGGAAGGCGAACTCATGAATCCGATGATCAATGCCGCGCCGCCCGCATTGCCCAAGAGCAGCAGGCGGGCCGACTCCGTAATCAGCCTGAACATCGTGCCGCGCCGCATGTGGACGACCTTGTAGAGCTCCCGCAACCACTCTTCGCCGATTTCTTCGGCTGAAAATTCATCCACCTTTTTCAAGGGTCAATCTCCTCCGAGATCGATCAACCGGACGTAGCGCGAGCCCGTGTTGGTTCCAGGCTCGAAGGCGAGCGTCCAATCGTCAATCGCTACCGGTCCGGACGACAATGCCTGTTGCAGAAAATGCTCCCGCGTCAACGTCTCGCCCATGCGCTCCAGCACCTCGATGGCGAAGCGTCCCAGAATATATCCCTCGAGGGACACCTCGTTGACACCGAATTTCCCGTCCTGTTCACCGCTTGCAGCGCCCACGGCTCCCAGAGCCCGTTGAAAGCTTCTGACCACCCGCATGCCGGTGTCGTCGGCATCGGGCATCACTTCTGAGACCAGTATTCGGTCGCTCGGTGCATCGATCCTCTTCTTCAACTCGTAGGACAGAACGAACGACAGATTGGCCATTATGTATCTGTGGCCGAGAGAGTGCGCCAGGTTGATAATTTCAGAGTTGGACGCGTATGCGCCGACGATCATGATGGCGTCCAGGTCGGCCTTGGCCAGGGCGAACAGGCTGGCCTGAACGGCATGGGTGTTTCGAGAGAAAGCGGTTTTTCCCAGAATGGGAATGCCCTTTCCGTCGAGCACCGACTTGTAGTTCTTGAGGACGGAACGCCCGAAAGCGTCGTCCTGGTAGATGATTCCAAACCGCTTCTTGCCGCGCTTCCTCAGGATGTGGTCCACCAGAACGCGTGTCTCGTCCAGATAGCCCGCTCTCAGGTTGACGACGTTTGGAAACCGCCTGGCGTTGCGCAGGAACGCGGCGCCGGTGAAGGGACCCACGAAGGGTATATTTGCCGATTTCAATACCGGCGCGATGCGTTTCGCCGTCGGCGTACCCACGCCGCCGATGACGGCGAATACGTCGTTTTCGGATGCGAATCGCTCCGCGTTGGCGGCTGCCTGATCGGGCTCGTACGCGTCGTCGAGGGAAATCAGCCTGAGTGACCTGCCGTTAACGCCGCCGCGACGGTTCGCTTCTTGCAGGGCCGCGCGAATACCCGCGCGATAATTGAAACCCAACTGCCTGTTCGGCCCGGAGAAACAAGCGCTCTGACCGAAGACAATCGTCGTATCGCTGATACCTGTCTCCGCCGCGGGCGTTGCGACCGGCAGCAGGGCGAGCCAGAATGCCAATAGCCCACTGACGATATGTGCCGCCATTCGCTACCCTCTTCCCGAGGCGTGTCACATCTACTTCGACGTGGCGCCACCCTCCCCCGTCTTTGCCGGCTTGCCAGCCGCCGCGTCCTGCTTCCCCTGCTTGACGGCGCCCTTCGCTTTCTTGCCCTGCTTGAAGCCGGCCTTCGTCTTCTTCCCGGATTTGATTCCAGGCGTCGCCTGCGTCGTCGACCCGGCATCCTCCGCGGGGAGCACCTCCACCATCGGCTTCTCCTGCTCCTGCCGGCTGAACCGTTTGCCACGCACAACGTGGCTGTGGGAGAATATCGAAGGCGTGTCGAAAATGAGCGACCGGGGGTTGGCCACGTCCAGGTGATCGCGTTCCGCGCGCACCTTGTGAAATTGGCCGTCCAGCGTGAGTCTGTCCTCGTCGACATTTTCTATTTTATGTATATCGGGCATTTGCGTTGACGATAACGCCATCCTGCCGGCCGCCGCGCCGGTTCCTGCGGGCGGCTCCCCCAGCGCCAGGTCCGCCGGCGTGAATCCGTCGCCGGCGCCGTCTATCATGTTGATGTCGATGGCCGACTGATTGGCAGGGTTGACTGCAGCCAGGCTCGCCTCGGAAAAGATCTTCCTCATGCGGTCCCAATAGCGGGTGATGCGGACGTGCGATGGCTGTTTCCTGTATTCGCCCAGGAGCGCGGAGAACGACCCTGCGCTGCTCTTCGCCTGCACGACCCTTTCCCGGGCCCTGGCTTTCGCGTTCAATACCAGCGCTTCGGCCTGTCCCCGGCTGCGTGCAATCAGCTGCTCCTTCTGTCGATTCGCGTCGCTGACCGCCTTCGCCCGCTCCGCGAACGCGTCGCTGACGTCCCGGAATGCGGCGATGGTCTCCTCGATCGGCTTAACGTCGACGATGTCCAGCGAAACAAGCTCTATCCCGATATCGCGATTCTCGAGCCGGGCGGTAATCCGGTCGAACAGCCTGCTTTGAATAATGTTTCGATTCGAGGTGAGAATCAGGTCGATGAAATTCTCGCCCAGAGCGTCGACCAGTTCCTCCCTGGTGTAAACGGTCAGCATCGCGATGGGATCGCTGGAGATGAAAAGGAAGTTTCTGAGGTTGTCGATCCGGTACTGGACGGCGACGTCCACTTCCAGAAGGTTCACGTCTCCCGACAATATGGTAAAGTTGACCTTGTTTCCTTCCTTGCTGGCCACCCGGTATCGGGTGACCCGCTTGACCTTGCGGATGTGTACCACGTCGATGATCGGAATGCAGTAGCGTATACCGGGCCGGACGTTGGTATTCACGACCCTCCCGAACCGGAGGACGACGCCGAGTTCCTCCTTCTTGACGATGTAGAACCCGCTGGCCAGGATACCGACCACAACCGCGGCAGCGGCCCATACCATGATTCGCCGCCGGTGTTTCGAGTAGTAATCGAATACGGCGTAGATGATCCGCGTACTCCGTGGCAATGATGTCTGTTCACTCATTTCGCGCGAACTCTCGGTTTATCGGGGCGTGGACCTGCTGTTGAGGTACTTGAACAACTCGTTGTCGGCCGGAAGCATCAACGTCGTGTTCCGGTCTATGATAAGGTCGTAACTATCCAGGGCGCGGATGAAGCTGTAGAATCCCGGGTCCTGCCGGTACGCCTTGCCGAGCACCGCCATCGCCTCGGCCTCGGCCTTGCCTAGAATGGCAGTCGCCTCCGCGTGGGCGTCGGCCAGCAGCTTCTCGTGTTCGTTGATGGCCAGCGCCTCGATTCGCAGGGCCCGTTCCTCGCCTTCGCTGCGATACCGGGCGGCAATACGCGCCCGTTCCGCGATCATACGCTGAATGACGCTCGGTCGGTTCTCCGTGGGCAGCGTGTATTCCACGATTCCCGCTTCGATGACCTCGATGCCGTAGCTTTCTCTCGCAATCGGCGCAATCCTGGCGTGAATCTCCCGTGATGCCTCGTTCAGGTCTTCGTGCTCCAGCCCCAGCCCGATAAAGGCGTCCAGGGACTTGTTGCTGACGACAATCCCACTGCTTGAGAGATAGAGGTCCTGCAGGCGCTCCAGGGCGTTCTTTCCGGTGCGGATCGCCTCGACGAACAGAATGGGATCTACGGTCCTCCAGAGCAGGTACCCGTCGACGCGAACGCTTTTCTGATCGTCGGTGATCAGTTCGTGAGGGATGTCGGTCAGCGTATGGATGCGCCGATCCACCTTGTAGATCCTGGAGATCGGGCGGGGCCACTTCAGGTGAAGCCCCGGTTGTCTCACCGGAGGCGAAATCTTTCCGAAGTGCGTCAGAACGCCCTGCTGAGTCTCGTGGATAATGTAGATGCTGTCGTAGACGATCGCGCCGGCAATCACGGCGATGGCCGCGGTCATCGTGGCTTTCTTGAGCGTCATTGCGTTGCCTCGTCAGTTAGGACGTCCGGATCGTGCGTGAACGATCGACCCGCTGACCCGTTGCGGTTCAGGTTTCTCGGGCGCTAATCGAATGGCGTGGTATCCGGCACTCCTTCAGGGATATGAATTGGGTGCCTCAAAAATCTTCGTCTGCCTCTTAGTGGCCCTTCTTTCCGTGGCCGGCCCGCGCGCCATGGTTGACCCCTGATGTCTTTCTCTTCCAAAGCGCGACCTTTTCGAGGCTTTTCTTGTTGGGCACGATGATCTTGGGATTTCCGGATAACGCCGTCTCGAGTTTCTCCCGCCAGAGCATGTTCCTCAGTACGCCTGGCGCGGTTCTTACAGCCCTGGACACCGTGGATATGGCATCGGCCTCAGCGGCCGCCGTCTTGACTCTCCGATAGGCCTCGCCGTCGGCCTGCTGTATCTCCCACGCCGCGTTTCCGTGCGCCTGGGGGACCAGCGACACGAGGAAGCGCTGCGCGTTGACAATGATCCGCTCCCGGTCTTCCTGCGCGCTGGAGACGTCCCTGAAAGCGCTCATGGTTTCCGCCACCGGGCTCACATCCAGCAGGTTGACCTTGACGATTTCAACGGTTTTCAGAACCGAATTTGCGAAGTGCACGTCCACGTCGAAGGACCTGGTGAGATGATCTTCGAGCGTTGCGCGATGCACGTTCAGCAGTCTTTCGAGGTCCCGGGCGGATATGAAGGAACGCACGTGGGCCTTGACGACGTCGGCGATGACTCTCTTCGGCTCCTCCGTCCGATAGTGATAGACGTAGGGATCCTTGACCCTGTATTGCACGTTGACGGTCAGGGAAATCAGATTGAGATCGCCGGACACGTACTCTTCGGGAGTTTCACAAAGGATGGACTTCACTTCCCGTACCGGCCACTTGTCGACCTTGACGAAGGGCCATGGGGCGAGATAGCTCAGTCCCGGCTGGATGTCACGCCAGTAGACCTCGCCGAGAAGCAGGCCGTAGCCTACCGCATTGGGGGGTACGGCTGTGAATCCGCTGGCAAGGAACAGGAGGAGGAGCAATCCCCAGAGCATCTTTCCCATCGGTGTGCCGGGAGATATGACCCCCTTGAAGTTACGTCCGCGCGTGAGGCGCTCCCAGGCCTGAGCCCATGTTTTCGCCAGGGGTCGTATATTGAGAAGCAGGTCCTCCCAGCCACTGCGGAGCGCGCCCGCCCGGAAACGCCAGATAATGAGAGCGACGAGAACCAGGGCCGAGCCCCACTGAAGGAACTGTATCGTCGGCGACTCGGAGGGGCCGAGGTACACCGGAATCGTCAGGCCGGTGGCCAGGAGCAGCGCGTCGATCACAATACCGAGGGCGACCGTGACCGCGATGACCGCTGCTACATATATGGTGGCGAATCGTGCGCCGAACTGGCTGACGATGATCGCGATGGTACCGGTATTGGTGGCCGGCCCGGTCATCAGAAAGATCAGCGCCGCACCCGGGCTGAATCCCTTCGCGACAAGGGCCGCGGCGATCGGCGTGCTCGCCGATGCGCAGATATAAAGAGGAACGCCGACCAGCACCATGACGGGATAGGAGACCCAGCGGGCGTATTCGTTTGTCATCAGGTCGCCCGGAATCACCAGGAAAAGTACCCCGCCCAGGGCCACGCCAACCAGCAGCGCAAAGAGGATGTCGTCGGCGATCTCAACGAAACCGTAGTGAAAGATGTGCTTCACCAGCTTTTTGAAATCGAGTGCGTGACCCTCGGTGGACGTGTCCCCCGGAGAAGTCTTTCCGGCCTCTTCCGCCTCCAGAGCGTCACGGTAGAATGCCGGTTTCACCCACGAAATGGACTTCCACCGTCCGGCCACCGTGGCGACGCTCTTCAACCACTGCACGAAAAGGCCCTTCAATCGCGAAAAGCTCACGTAGCAGTCGTCAGTTTCCGGAATGAGGGGCTCGTGCGAACCGTGATCGTGGTCATGATCGTGATCGTGCCCGTGGTCATGGTCATGGTCGTGTTCATCGTGGCCATGGTCCGACACGGTTTCTTCGTGGCCGTTGCGTATGAGACCGATGCAAAAGATGCCGGCTACGACGGCCGTGATGAAGCTGATTACGGGACGCACGACCGCGGCGATAAAACCGAAGAAGGCGTTCGTAACCAGGATCGAATCCGCCCCCGTCTCCGGCGCGGTTATCAGGAAGGACATGCAGGACGAACGGGATGCGCCCTTCCTTCGCATCTCGGCAACCACCGGCACGACGGAACAACTGCACAGCGGCACCGGGACGCCCACGGCCGAACTCACGGCAACGGATTTCAGGCTGTCGTCCTTGAGCCACCTGAGGATGGCTTCACGAGAGATAAATACATGGATCAGGCCCGAGAGGAACAACCCCAGCAACAGCATGGGCGCCAGGAGCAGACCGGACATCCAGAGAAAGTCGAAGAAACTGACCAGCGTCTGCTGTACCACGCAATTTCCTCCAGTGCATTGGGTGACGCGAAGGGCCGCCTGGAAGGCGATTCAGAAAACGGGAACGATCGGCGCCGTACATCTCGCCGGACACGACGATGCGCCCACCGTCATGTTCGCCGACACAAAAATCCGCCTAACTTCAGGGACCGGATCGGAAATGATACTGACTATAAGATTTCAAGTCAAGGACTATATAATTATATATTAACGTATCGTATTCCACGACCACAGCAAGGGGCGATATCCACTCGGAAAAAACGTGTTCCTGCCCGCCCTGACAGAATAGCGGCATCAGGCCGTTCGCGGAGCCTGGTCGCGCTCCCGGCTGCCGTTCCAGTCGCTGTCAGGAACGACGGCGTGGCGTCCGTTCAACGTCTGTTTTCAGGCTCGGTCAGGCCCGGATTCACGGTCGGCCTGACTCGTGCTCCTGACATAACGCGGGCGATCGTGTACGGGACGAAACCCGATCCTCCTGTAGACCCTTTCGGCGGCGCTGCCGGCCACTACTTCAAGGCCCGTCCATCGATTGCCCATCGAACGGGAGTCCGCGACCGCACGGGCGGTCACGGCGGACGCAACACCCCTTCGGCGGTATTGAGGCAACGTGCCAATAAAGTCGACACAACCCAGACCGTATCTGGAATAGAGCAACGCGGTTCCCGCGGGCGCGCCATCAACGTACGCGAGGTAGAGCCTTACTTCAGGAATATTCAGTACCCCTCTTCCAAGAGCGCCCACGTCGTCCGGAAATTCGAAGCTGCGGCACATGATGTCTGCCCAGACGCCGTACCGGCGCGGATCGAGTTCTTCAACCTCGACGGATTCGGAGACCGAGGGTCGGACGCACCGGTCGCAGCGCATCGCCACCGCCTGCATCTCAAACGTGAATCCCCTGCTCTTCAGCCGTTCGGCCAGATCAGCGGGGCGGTCCAGCGGCGACAGGGTGAACGCGCAGTCGAAATCCCGTTCCCTGAAGTGGGCAAGAGCGCGGTCGATCATTGCGTCCACCATCGCGCCGGGCACGTCAATCCGTACGACGCGGTGCAGCATGGCCGCTTTGACCTCCTCGTGGCTGAACGCGGTGGCGCCGCCCAGGTCGTGACTGTCGCACCAGCTAGCCCTGAAGCCGATCCAGAGTCTTTCGAAAGTTGCAGTGAATGGGTCGGACATGGGACTGAAAGTCCTCCGGTATTCTGTTGCGATTCTTGCATACGTTGCGAAAATCCAACGGATTTGTATATTGTCCTGCCTCAGAAAACGGGTCAAACGACGGCGAGATGCAACCAATCGCCATGTGTTCCGTATAATGATGGTATCTGACGGTCATTACACCGAGCGGACTGTTTCACCAAAGCCTTTTTCGGGTACGGAAATCGAGGTTTTGCACAATGAGGTTTATCGTTACAGGCAGCAACGGTTTTATCGGGCAGAGTACATGCCGTCGTCTCATGGAACTCGGTCATGACGTTTTCGGTGTTGACGATCTGTCTTCCGGAACGCCAGCCAACGGCGTCGAGGGCGTTCAGTATCACGTCCACAGCGTCGTGGATGCGGACTGGTTCGTGCGACTTCTCAATAACACGATTCCGGACGCGGTCCTCCACCTGGCCGCAAAGCCACGAGTTCCCTACTCGGTCCGGAATCCACTGCACAGCGCGGAAGCGAATGTAATGGGAACCCTGTCCGTGCTCAATGCGATTTTGAAATCCGACCTGATTGGGAGAACCCGCCTGGTTTTCGCCAGCAGCAGTGCGGTTTGCGGCGAGGCTTCGGTCCTTCCCACGCCGGAGGCATACCCATCCGCCCCACAATCGCCTTATGCGCTGGCGAAACTTCAGGGTGAGCAGTGGTGCGACATGTTCCATCAATTGTACGGTCTGGATGCGGTCAGCCTGCGATATTTCAACGTGTTCGGACCCGGCGCGGTTTTTGGAGGCGCCTACTCCACCGTATTATCGGCGTGGCCCTATGCTCTGTACGTGGATCCGTCGTACCAGCCGTTCCTGGAGGGCGACGGCACACAGACTCGGGACTTCTGCTTTATCGACAACGTTGTGGACGCGAATATCGCTGCCGCGACTCGCGGGCGCGGGTTTGAAGCCGACGTGCTCAACGTGGGCCAGGGCGAAGCCCACTCCATGCTCGAGGTTAAAGACGTCCTCGAACAGGTTGCAGGCAGAGAACTCCGGCTTGAACGTAGACCGCCGCGCGTCGGCGACGTCGCTCATACCCTCGCGGACATCTCCCGGGCCCGGGAGGAACTCGGGTTCGAGCCTTCGACAGACTTCTATGCGCAGGTCGAACGAACGGCGTTTTGGCACCGCGATGATTACCCCGAACTGACGGCCGAGCGCTCACGTGCGAAAAAGCGAAACTGAGAGAACCACAATGAGCCCATCCGTCTGATGCGCTCCCTTGCCCTCTCCATTGTTCGCGAATTCTCAAAGGGTAATCGTCCCGTTAATCTCGGCACAGAGGGTGTTGTTGCGCAAATGGTTTTGTGTGTCTAATCAAGTCACAAGTTGAGCGCTCTCAGAAGGAGGCTTGACTCAAAGCCTTTAACGTCCGCCGACCAGGCAGGCCTCGTCAGACCAGGATGCTAAGAAAGTTAACAGTAGGAGTAGATGACGTATTACCTCTTCGCCGTGCCCAGCTGACGCGACCAGAGGCGTTTACTATTACCAGCGTCACGTACGCAGATCTTTGACGTAGGCGAGTGAAGTGTCGCGGGTTCTATAGCCCTCCGACAGGTAAAGTGACACGGCTGCATGATTTTCCTCCCGGCAATTCAATGCAGCCGATTTGTAGCCCTCACACCGCATTTCGTGAAGTGCGCGCCGCAGGAGATGCCTGCCGATTCCCTTCCGGCGATAACTCTCCTTCACGCCTATCCAACGTGTATAACTGAGCCAGTCCAACGAATCCTGATCCGCGTAGGTACGTCCGGATTGGGAACGACAGCTGCCTATGGCCTGGCCGTCGATTGCGGCCTTAACCCGGATGTTGGGGAGGGCGCCGGCGCCGTCTGACCTTTCGATTATGAGCTTGACGCCTTGATGCGGATCGGGAAGGGGCGCGGAATCCAACGATCGTTGCATCGTCACGTGTCCATCGTGAGCCCTGTACCCATTCTCCTTAAGCAGGGACGAAACGTGAGTCATACGAGACGAAAGGATGCCGACTTTATGATTGTGGAAGGGGTATCCGTGGTACAGGGAAAAGGCGTCTACGCGTGTGAGACCCTCCGATTGGAAGATCTGTTCCGCGTCGCTGAGGAGTGCCTGACCGACTTCCCTTCGACGAGGTGAAAATGCAAGAAAGCGGATGATTCCGCATTCGATATTCTCGCCGTCGACCTCGACGTCGCTACCGACACAAAGATGTACGAATCCGACCGGTCCCGTAGTGTCTGACGCCGCGAGCAGCTTTTGTGACTGGGCCGAGGCACAGGACTCGTCGTCGGATTCCATGGGGATGATTCCGGCCGCGAATTCCGCCGGCTCAACGGGATACGCGAACGGCGCGCTGGCTGTTGCCACCTCCCATACGGCTTGCAGCCGGGCTGCCTCGTCCATCTCCCAATGCTCGATTGAAAAGTTCTTCATTTTTCAGTGTCAGTCTCTGCCGGGACGGATTCCGAGTCCTCGGGAGTTTCCTTCGATATGCGGACAGCTGCATATCCGTATATCGGAATGACCGGCGAAAGCATCGCCGCCGACGTGGTGATACCCCACCTTACGGAAAGCCATCTGCCAACCACGCCCGCTGGAGGACCCCCGGCGATCTGTCCGATTGAGTCGGCCTGGGCCCGGACCGACAACACCGTTGCCCGCACGCTCGAATCCTTGATTTGCTGATTGTACCACGTGACAAGCAGCGGCCCTCCAGTATGCCTTAACCCCCTGATTACCCAGATCGCCGCCAGCGCTCCCCAGAAGTGATTCGTCCATGCCAGGCAGAGAATCGCGGCGACGATCCCTGCGTTCGAAAACATCAGCGCCGCCGAAACAGACGTCCCACTCCTGAGGTTGATACCTCTTTTGGCAGCCTCGGTCATCACGAGTGAAATTATGGATGAGACCAGGATGATGAGCCCGAACCAGGCGACAGGTACCACCGTCTCTTTAAACGGCAGCTCGTAATCGTGAAGCAGGTGGGGTGCGGTCAGCCGATCGTATCCTTCGCTCGACAGACCGTAAAGAAACGAGATCGCAAGGATCAACAACAGGTAATGCTCGCTTCGAATCTGCAGGATGGCCGTTGAGATTGTGGCGCGCATCGAAACCCATGTTTCTCGTTGTTCCACGGGCACGGGCTTGAACCCACGCTCGCGCATTGTGAAACACAGGGCAACTGAAACGACCAACAGCCCGCCGCCCCCAATCAGAATCGGTACGGATACATCCTGCCATCCGAGGGCGACGCCCAACAGAATCCCGATGATCGATCCCACGCTTGACGCCTGTGAAGCGCGCAAGAAGACCATACCAACGGAATTGTCGTTGCCGTGTTGGGCAATCGTCTCATCCACCAGCCAGGCCTCATACGCGCCGCTCATGAAGGTTCCACCAATCCCGCGGATCACGTTGCTGGCGACCACGGCCCAAAACAGGGGTATCCAACCCATCATCATCAGGCCCAACCCGTTCAATAGATACCCCAGAATCACCGACAACCTTCGGCTCTTGAGGTCTGCAACCACCCCGGTAGGAACTTCAAACAGAAATGCCGTTACCTCCAGTGTCGTACCAACCAAAACCAGTTGCAGCGGATCAAGTTTCACCACGTCGACCTGGTACACCATCACCACGGTAAGTGCAATCGTAGACAGAACCGACGAACAGAACGAGCTCAGTATATATACAGTTTTCGCTTGCATTTGTCCTCGAAACCAGGGCTAAAATAGCCCATCCCCTACGTGCCAATATAGAGTGCGGCAACTTCCCCTCCGAGTTTAATGTCGTATATTGGGCGGAGAGGAGAGTTTGAGATGAGGTCAGAATCCGATGTTGGAGACGATGGCAGACTGCGGTCGAAAAACCTCAGGAGGGGCCGCCCACGGGCTTCCCGGTGAACATCGATACCGCCAACTAGCAATGAAGCTCCGAGTTCCGTGCGAGGATTTCGCTGGTTGCACGTAGACGGTTCCTTCGTATGGGAAACGAAACCGCGAAGCAAGGAGGAGGTTCAACTTGAAGTTGTGGATGGATGTCATGCGCGATCTTGAGAGCGTGATGAATGATCACGAGCGCATACTCGACGCCTGGGCTGAGGGCGGCGTGGACGGCGTCGTGTTCGGTCCGCTCGTTTTCGGCACGGCAAAGCTCTCGAAGCGCGCTTTGCCCACACCCACTGGCGACGTTGTGGCGGAGGCCTACGATCCGAATCCGGCTGTGTACGCGCGACTCGGGGTCGAACCGCCGTCGCCGCCGGTACAGAAGCTGCCCGAGAAAAGGGCCCTGCTGGAAAGGACGATGAACGCCGCCAAGGACCGCGGCATGCAGGTGTATTGCATGTACGCCGATGGTGGTGCGGGTCCAGGGGGAAAGGGCCACCAGCTGCACGACGACAGGACGCTGGCATCCCGGGTGGCGCGCATGGTCGATACGCTCGAGCACTTCCCAATGGCGGACGGCGCCGTGATGGACGGGCCGGAGTGGGGGTACGAAATCGCCCCTCATCACATGGCCCAACGCTCCTGCTTCTTTCAAGACCTGCCGGAATCTGCGGCACCGATGGCCGCGGATCTGGGGTACGACTATGAGGCCATGGTCGCCGCGAAAGACAGGCTGTTGGACCTGTTCCACAATCTCGACCCGGTGCGCATCCGCGGACACGCCAGGGGCGGACTGGTCGGTGCACACCGCATGCTGGGTGCCGATTCCGACCTGATGGCCTGGCTGTCGTTCCGGACAGACTCGTTGACGCGCTATTTTCGCCGCATCCGAGAAGGCGTCGCCGCCGAGTTGAAGCACCCGGTGCGCCTGGGATGCGGCCCGCGCTCGGCGGCCTTCGCGCCCTTGTGCGGATACGACTTCGTCGATCTGGCCCGGTTCATGGATTTCCTGCTGCCAAAGCACTACTTCTTTCACCGCGGCTTCGACGGCTTCATCGGTACGGTCTATCGCTACTCACAGACGCTTTTGGAGTGGAATACGGGGATCCGCGTAGCCGACACCCTCGATGTCGTGCAGGCCCTCTTCGGCATTGTCCTTCCGGGTGTGGGCGACGATCTGCTCGATTTTGAGAGCGCCCTCAATCCGGAGTTTTTCGAGCAGGTGGTCACGCAGGAGACCCGAAGGGCGCTGGCCTCGGTGGACGACCCGGAGCGCATCGTGCCCTGGCTTGACACCGGCCGCTTGCCCCACGATGGCGACCCAATGTCGGCGCGCGACCTCAAGATGTTGCTGGACGCCGCCGAAGCTGCAGGGCTCAAGCGCTTCAACTACCACCACCAGGGCAACCTCAGTGCGGGTGAATGGGTGGTCATCAGCGACAAATGCGGAACCCGCTGGGACCCGCGCAAAAGCGACTACCAGCCGCCCGACGAGCTGGTGTTGTAGTACGGCACTACGCTTTTCCGGTTAGAGTTCCGGTCACCGCGGCCCCTGGAGTGACTCACACCCTCCCGTTACTTTCCGGCTCAGTTTCCCATGCCGGTTTCCAAGCGCCGACTCCTTCTTCACACCCTCCCGTTACTTTCCGGCTCACCGGCGTTTCGCGCCATACCTGGCGCACCAACAAGAATGGGTTTATGTCAAAACGACATAAACCCTTGTTTTTAAATGGTGGGCGATACTGGATTCGAACCAGTGACCTCCTGCTTGTAAGGCAGGCGCTCTAACCAGCTGAGCTAACCGCCCACGGACTTGTCGGATGCGTCGTCGGTCGGTTTTTTCGATTCGCCCAGCAGCAGGCCGATGGGAATCAGCACGCAGTACCCGATGACCAGAAGAACCGGCGCCAGCGTAAGCGACATGAAACCGTCGACCGGCGGTTGGGACAGGCACAGATAGCCGATCAGGATCGTGCCCAGGCCAGCGCCAAGGAAGGTCCAGTTCCTTCGGGAATAGGGCAGCGGACTCCGGGCAGGTTCCCTTCGTTGTGCCTGACTTCTGCGCCCCGCGCGTCCCCGGGGGCGTCTTCCTGTATTGCGTGTCGCCATCCGGTTATCCGATTTCCTCGATTACGCGTTCCTTTTTTCCGCAATCCTCGCGGCTCTGCCCTGCAGTTCGCGCAGATAGGTAATACGCGTCCTCCGCACCTTTCCGCTGCGAATCAGTTCAACTTTCGCCACCCTCGGTGAGTGGATCGGAAAGATCCGCTCGACTCCCACGCCGCCCACCACCATCTTACGTACCGTGAAGGTCTCATGGATCCCGTGGCCCTTGCGCTGAATGACCACGCCTTCGAACATCTGCGTACGCACCTTCTCGCCTTCGACCACGCGTACGTGCACCCGCACCGTGTCTCCGGCGCCGAATGCCGGCAGGTCGGGTTTGATTTGTTCCTCCGTCAAGGATTTCAACAATGTATCCATGGCAACACTCCTGAAACGATGAAAGGTTCCCAGGGCACGATCCGTCGCCCTGATTCATCATCAATGCGCGGAAAATATCCATCGACCGGCGGCGACTATTCTACGTGCCCGCCTGCATCCTCGTTTTCCGAGCCGGCCTTGTCGCCGGCTTCGATTCTTTCGTAGAGATCCGGCCGCCGTTTCCGGGTCCGTTGCAGGGCCGCGTCGCGTCGCCAACCTGCGATCCGCTGGTGGTCTCCGCTCAACAGAACGTCGGGAACCCGCAAGCCCTGGAACTCTCTGGGCCTGGTATACCACGGACAATCCAGAAGCCCGTTCTGAAACGAATCCTCCAGGGCGGACTCCGCGTCTCCCATCGCCCCGGGGATCAGCCGCACAACGGCATCCATCAACACCAGCGCGGGCAATTCGCCGCCACTCAACACGTAATCGCCAACCGAAATCTCTTCGGTAACGTATAACTCGCGAATGCGTTCGTCAATACCGCGGTACCGTCCGCACAATAACACCAGACCGGGCGCGATGGAAAGCCGGTTCACCGTCCTCTGATCCAGCCGCTTGCCATCTGGCGTCAGGAAAATCACGTGGTCGAGCGACCGTCCGACGTCTTGAATGGCGGCCAGTACCCGGGCGACCGGTTCCGGTTTGAATACCATCCCCGCACCGCCGCCGTACGGGGTATCGTCCACCGTGCGGTGAACGTCATCCGTAAAATCCCGCAAATCGTGCGCGATGACGTCGACCAGACCGGCACGGATCGCACGCCCTGAAATACCGTATGCAACCGCTTCCCGGATCAGGTCGGGGAATATGGTGAGAAAGTCGATATGCACGGCAGTCCGCTGATAAACTCGCTCCGGAAACGAGGAATCGTGTCCCGTCCCGGGAATATTTCACCGTTCGTCCGCCGATTCATCCCGTCTATCGATCGAGAAGTCCGTCCACGTTCTTCACAACCAGACGCCCGCCCGCCAGGTCAATCCGAACCAGGTCCTTCGCAGCGGGTATCAACGCCTCGCCCCCATCCTCCCTTTGGACAACGAAAAGGTCATTCCCGGGATGGGACAATACATCGACCACGCGTCCGACTTCCAGGCCTTCTTCCGTCTTGACCTTCAATCCCACGATTTGGAACACATAGAACGTACCTTCAGGAAGCGGATACACGTCGTCGGCAGGAACCAGCAACTCGCTCCCTCGCAACGGCGCAACCGCGTCGGGCGTATCGATATCGAGAAATTTGACGGCCATCCGCCGTCCGCAGTTCCGAACCCGGTCGATCCCGAGTGTTGTCCGGTTCCCGTCGGGCCTTTGGACAAGCACGCGCTTGAGGACCTGAAACCGTTCAGGAAAATCCGTGAGCGGATGCAGAAACGCCTCGCCGCCGAGCCCCCTGGGTTTCAGGACCCTGCCGATGGCGACGTATTGTTCCCTTTGGACCGGATCTCGGGGCAAGGGCTATTCCCCGGCTTCAGCGTCGGTTTCGTCCGTTTCGTCCGTATCGGCGCCGGGCATGTCGTCCTGGCTCAGAATACCCTGTTGCCGAAGCAGACTCTTCACAGTTCCTGACGGCTCCGCGCCCTGATCCAGCCAGTGGCGCGCCCGCTCCGCGTTCAGCCGCACCAGCTGCGGTTTCATTGTTGGATCGTAGTACCCGAGGCTCTCAATGAACCGACCGTCCCGAGGTGACCGGCTGTCCGCGACCACAACCCGGTAGAACGGCGCATTCCTGGCGCCCTTTCGGGTCAATCGAATCTTTACCAAAAACCCATCCTCCTAATCTGAAAAGAAGCTGTCAGCCTTCCGTTGCTCTACCGATTACAGATTTCGAATCAGCTCAAAAACGGTACACCCGCGTCGCGGCCCTGCTTCTCCATCCTCGACATCCGTTTCATCATCTTTCGCATCATTCCGAACTGTTTTATCAGCCGGTTGACTTCCTGGATGCTACATCCGCTGCCATTCGCGATACGGCGGCGTCTGCTGCCGTTCAGGATCTGAGGATTGGCCCGTTCCTGCAGTGTCATTGACAGGATGATCGCTTCGGTATGCACGAACGCATCGTCATCCACCTGCAGTCCCTTCAATTGCTTTACGGCCCCGGGGATCATGTCCATCAACTGGCTCAAAGGCCCCATCCTGCGAACCTGGTCCAACTGCTGCAGAAAATCATCGAACGTAAACGCGGCGCTTCGCAGCTTCTTCTCCAGCTTCTTCGCCTGCTGGAGGTCCACCGCATCCTGCGCACGCTCCACCAGCGTCACGACGTCGCCCATACCCAGAATCCGGGAGGCCATCCGGTCCGGATGAAACGGCTCTATACCATCCACCTTCTCGCTGACGCCCGCATACTTGATGGGCACACCCGTGACCTCGCGGATGGACAGCGCCGCGCCGCCGCGCGTATCGCTGTCGAGGCGCGTCAGGACGATTCCGGTAAAGTTGAGCTGTTCGTGGAACGCCGTCGCCGCCGAAACCGCATCCTGACCCGTCATCCCGTCCGCGACGAACAGAATCTCACCCGGCGAAACCGCTTCGCGTATCCTTTTCAATTCCTCCATCCGGGCATCATCAACGTGAAGCCGGCCGGCCGTATCCAGAATGACGGGGTCCATCCCGTCCGCCCGGGCGAGGTCCACCGCCTCGGCGCAAATCAACGCCGGATCGGTCCCCTCCGCCGCCCGGTGGACCGGGACGTCTATAGACGCGCCCAGAACGCATAGCTGGTCGATGGCGGCAGGACGGTAGATATCCGCCGCCACAAGGAGAGGCGTGCGGCCCCGCCCATTAAGGAGCCGCGCAAGCTTGGCGCATAGCGTTGTCTTGCCCGATCCCTGCAGACCGACGACCATGACGATATTTGGCGGCGGTCCGGTCAGATCCAACTCCTGGTGCTCGTCTCCAAGGAGGTGAATCAATTCGTCATGCACGACCTTGACGACCTGCTGCCCGGGGGTAATGCTTCGCAGCACGTCCTGTCCGACCGCCCGCTCCCTGACACGGGCGACGAACGCCCTCGCCACCTTGTAGTTGACATCCGCCTCCAGAAGCGCGCGACGCACGTCTCTGAGCGCTTCATCGATATTGGCTTCGGCCAACCTGCCGCGACCGCGGAGTCTTTTGAAAACCCCTTCCAGCTTTTCCGTTAGGTGGTCGAACATGGGGCGTACCTGATGTTAATACTGAAAAGGGAAACAGACCTGTAAAAATACGGGACGACAGCGATTAACGCAACAAAAAACTCCAGAATCGGACGCCTCTCCGACCGTCCCTCGCTTCAGAACCACCGGGTTCTGACGTTGTTGGGCCCGGTCCCCTGGCTACCTCAGTCCCGCGAGTCCCGCGCGGCGAAGCGCAGCCACGTTCTCAACCACCTTGCCATCACGAAACGCGGCCGAACCGGCGACCAGCACTTCCGCTCCCGCCGCGACCGCCAGCCCGGCGTTTTCCAATCCGATGCCCCCGTCGATTTCTATTTCCGCATTCACACCCTGGCGCATGACCTCCGCCCGCAATCTCCGCACGGTTTCCAGTGACTCGGGCATAAACGCCTGGCCGCCGAATCCGGGCTCCACCGACATCACAAGCGCCAGATCCAGATACGGCAACAGCGGATAGAGCGCCTCCGCCGGTGTTGCGGGCTTCGCAGTGGCGCCTGCCCGCATTCCCAACTTCCGGATTTCAACCAGAAGTGCGCGCAAGTCCCCGCCGGCCTCAACGTGTATGGTACAGATGTCGGCGCCGCTGTCCGCGAACGCTCTCAGGTACTTGCCCGGATCGGAAATCATGAGATGCACGTCCAGGGTCAGCGCCGTCGTTTTACTTATGGCTTCCACAACCATCGGACCGAATGTGATATTCGGCACAAAATGCCCGTCCATCACGTCCAGGTGAATATAGTCCGCGCCGGCTGCTTCCACCGCCCGAATCTCGCGTTCGAGTACGACGAAATCCGCTGACAGGAAAGACGGGGCGATTTTGATCATAAAAAAACCTCCAAATTTCCGGCTGGGGGTTCGGAAGGGCGCGGCTTCAATCGGAAACCGATGCGCGGCGGCAACCACCGGTTACAATTTGCTCACCACCAGCCGCACCCGCGCGCCCTGTTTCACTTCTTCACCCGACTCGGGCACATGCCGGATCACCACGTTCAACAGATGCTGGGTGCTGAATTCATACCGGATGTCCCGTACCTGGAGCCCTGCTTCCGCCAGCTCGGCGCGGGCGGTTTCAAGCGGCTTCCCAACCAGATTCGGCATAGGGACCATCTCTCCGGGAGGACCGTTGCTTAACGTAACCGAGATTGGTGTTCCGCTTTGTACCTTTTGTCCGGCAGGCGGGTCCTGGCTGATGATCAACCCCTCCTTGACGATATCGGACGCGTCTTCAAGCGTATCCCCCATGGCCAGGCCCGCCTGTGCAATCCACAGCTGGGCCTGGCGAAGGGATTTCTCCCTGAGATCGGGCACCTCGAAGAGCCGGACCCCGCGACTCGGCACCGCGTAGACCGTCCTGTTTATCTTCACGTGCGAATTCGCAAGCGGATTCTGTTGTACCAGTCTGCCTTCGGCAACGGATGTGTCCCATCGCGCGGGCTGCAACTTCAACCTCAGCCCCCGCCGGGACAGCGCACGGCCGGCGTCTTCCGGTGTCAGATTCACAATATCGGGGACCTCAACACGCTGGCCGGCCCGGACCAGCCGCGGCATGATGAATCGATCGAGCAGGATCAGCCCCACGATACCGGTGAAAACCGCGCAACCCGCGAACAGCGCCGCCTCTCGTATCAACCTCTTGACCATCCGTCTTTTTTCCGCCTTTTTCTGAACCGGATTACGAACACATTACCGGGGTCTGAGACCTCCGGGCAGTGTCAGATTCAAAAATAGGACATCATCCTCCCAGTGTCAAGATCGCGCACCGTTCAACGTCCAATCGTCAGGGAGACCCGGTGTGTCAGCCCCAGCACGGTATGGTGCAGCGCCGCGTAGTCGATCCGCAGGCCCCGGTGAAGCGCACCCGCCCCCACGCACAATCGCTCGGCCCCGCCCCCGGCGCCCATCCGAAGCACAACCCGGCGGGCGGGTCTGTATTCCAGGCCCGCACTCACCCCCGTGGGACGGCCGGCCTCCTTGCGAACGTCCACGAGCAGCGCCACGTTACGTACCGCCTCAAACGCCACGCCTGCCATTCCACCCTGACCCAATACGTCCACCGACTGCCCGCCTGCATTCCACGCCGCAAGCCCAAGTGTAATCCTTGGGCTGAGCACTATCCTGGCGCCCAGATCGAACGCCGTCCACGCGCGGCTGTCGGCGCCGGCAACGGAAAGTTGCATGCGCCGGATCCTCACCCCGAGACCCAGCCGGGATACAACCCGGAGACCGATCGTCAGCCCGCCGGTCCGCTCACGGTACAGGCTGAATCCGTACTCCAGATAACTCAGGCCCACGGCGACGCGGCCGGTAGATGCGACAGCCCCGATCGCATGGGCATCCAGCACCGCCATGCCGAACGGACGCTCGTACCCCCCCGTGATACTGACGCCCTTGCCCCAGGCTACCGCGCCCGCATTCCAGAAGACGCCTTCGACGCCTTCCACCCAACCCGCGAACGTGTCTCCCATCCCGCCGGGCCGGGCACCCACCGCCCGAAACTCGAATGCGGCGTCAGTTCGGGACGCGATCGCGAAAACGTACAGGAGCCCGCAGCAGGCGGCGAGTCCGATCCGCACCCTGAGGAGACCGCACCTCGCCGCGCGGCCAGGCCTTGCGCATCGGCCTGCCGCAACCCGCGGTCTCCGCTCCTTGAGGGCAATGCCGATCCGACGCGGCGCGTTTTCCGGGACAAATCCCATTCCATCGAAATCTGTTCCGCAATTGCTGTGCCATACCTTGCCTGCAAGCGGTGATAATAGTCTATCTGCATCAATACCATAAACTTGAGACGAATCAGTCGAGACCTCACCCGGTCCGTGAACCCGCAGTCGCCGCGTCGTATGTTACAGTACACCCCGGTGTTGTCGTCCGTGAGACGACAGGAACCGCCCGCGGGCGAACACCACGGGCCGAATTGAAATAGCACGGACCCCTTAACACCGTTATATTTCACGAATATGTGCGAAAACACGCCGACAAATCAGGGTTGGACCTACAGGAACCGTATCCAGCACGACGCTGCGGGGGAAACCGTTCTTCAGTTCTATCTCCGGCGTTATCCGCACTCGTCGCGGGAAGCCTGGCGCAATCGTATCGTGTCCGGCGATGTGCGGCTGGATGACAGGCCGACCACGCCAGAAACCCGGCTTCTCGCGGGACAGCGGCTCACCTACCGCCGCAGGCCGTGGCGGGAACCGGATACCCCTCGTTCGTTCGCGCTGCTCTACGAAGACGAACACATTATTGCCGTAGCCAAACCCGCCGGCCTCCCCGTGCTGCCCGGCGGCCATCACCTTCGGAATACCCTTCTCGCCTGCATCCGCGAAAAATACCGGGAAACCCCGGGCCCCGCGCCACTCCATCGCCTCGGACGGGGAACATCGGGCCTGGTTCTGTTCGCCCGTACCGAGTTGGCAAGACGAGTCCTTTCAGAGGAATTCCGAAACCGCCGTGTATGCAAAATCTACCGCGCGCTCGTCGCCGGTACGGACATGCCCGACCGGTTTGCGGTGGATGTACCCATCGGGCGGATTCCCTTTGCCCCGACCGGATACCTGTACGCGGCGACGAGCGGGGGAAAACCCGCCAGGACAGAATGCCGGGTCCTCAACCGCAACCTGGACCGCAATCGGAGCCTGATCCGTGTCAATCTCGTCACCGGCCGCGCCCACCAGATCCGGATTCATCTTGCCGCGGCCGGTCACCCGCTGATTGACGACCCCCTTTATCGCTCCGGCGGCCTTCCGGCGGTTCCAACCGCTGGAGGCCGGGCGCCGCTGCCTGGAGACATCGGATACCACCTTCACGCCCAGGAACTCCACTTCACCCACCCCGCGACAAGCCGGATCGTACATCTGGCGTGCCTGCCGCCGCCAATTCTCCGCACACAGGCGGAAGTGGCCGGACAGACCGGTCCCCGGCAACTTCATTAATTCTGAACCTGTAAAATCAGACGTCAGTCGCGGATCCTGGTCGTCTCATCCGTACGCGCTTGTCCGATGTGTCTGCCGGTAAAGCCGACGGCATTTCTCAGGTCGGCGCCGCGAAGGTCCGAATTCACAATATTGGCCTTATAGAGATCGGCGTTCTGCATTCGGGCCTTGATGAAACTGGCGCACCGGAGGTCAGCCTGTACAAGGTCCGCATTCTGCAGCCTTGCGCTCTGCAGGTCGGCGTTCCTGAGGTCGGCCCCCTGAAGATTCGCACTCTGAAGGTTTGCGCCTCTCAGATTGGCTCCCTGCAGGTCGGCACTCAGAAAGTTGGCGTCCTGGAGATCAGCGTTCCGCAGATCGGTCCCGCAAAGCGTGGCGTCTCGCAGGTTCGCTCCACGCAGCGTGGCCCTGCGCAGCCGGGCGCCGGAAAGATCGGCATTCGTCAGGTCGGCGAGTTCCAGGTCTGCCGGCGCCAGATCGGCGTTCCTGAGATTCGCGCCCCGAAACCGGGCGCGCTGGAGGAGAGCGCCGGAGAGATCTGCGTCCTGAAGGTTTGCATCCCGGAAATTGGCTTCGTAGAGCCTTGCACGCTGGAGATTGGCGCCGAGCAGGTCGGCGTCCTGGATCCGCGCACCGCTCAGGATGGCTTCGCTCAGATCCGCGCAGCGGAGTCTGGCATCCCGGAGTTCCGCCCGGCTCAGGTTTTCGCCGGACAAATCGGCCCGTTCACCTGTCGTTCCTTCAGAATCGATCCACGCACGGTGCCGGTTGATGACAAGGCGCAGTTCAGCGGGTGACATCGGCATCTGGGACTCCTGTATCGCGTCTGCACATTTACCGCCTTCAGGACTTCACGCCCGGTCCGCGAAGTGAATTCCAGATTCCGTGACGACCACGTCCATCGGGATATCGCGAGGACCGGCCGGCAGCCGGTCGAAGAGCTGGAAGTCGTATGCGAGGCCGATTTTGACAGCAGGCGCCATTGCAAGGAAACGGTCGTAGTATCCGGCCCCGTAGCCCACGCGATTTCCGGCGCGGTCGAAGGCCAGACCGGGTACGAGGACGACATCGAAGGCGTCGGGCGGCACCACGGCGCCGTCCTCGCCGGACGGCTCCAGAAGGCCTGAACCCGATGGACTCAATTCAGCCAGGCCGCGGATTTCCCGGTGGATCAGCGCGCGGTTCGGCTCTACGACAGGCACTGCAACCCGTTTTCCACTATCCAGGGCAAGATCGATGAGGGAGTGGGTGTCGACTTCGTTCGAGATTGAGACATAGCTGGCCACGCATCCGGCGCGGCGGTAGACCTCCTGGCCGGTCAGGCGCACAACAATGCGATCGCTCCGGGCGCGAACCTCCCCCAACCGCAGCTTGGACCGCCGTTTTCTGACGGCACTTCGGATTTGCTTTTTGGATGGCATAGGGAGTTGGTTCGACTTGAAACTTTCCTGCGGCGTCGGGGTTAATAACTATACTTCGGAGGCTGCGGGTTGTCAAGACGGGAGGGGCATGGAATACGGACGTACCGGCGCGGTCGGACGGAAAAGTTCGCTTGACTTTGACTGTGTGGGCCTTTAAATTTCAAATGCCGAATTTTGAAGTATTAACGGCAATTCTTGCGAGGAAATCTTGGATCGCTACGACGTGGAAATTCAAAATGAACTGAAAGCAGATGGCAATCTCCCGGGGCATGTGGCAATCATCATGGACGGGAATGGCCGCTGGGCGCAAAAACATGGACTTGTCAGAACTCAGGGCCACCGTTCCGCTCGCAAAGTCGTGCGTGACATCGTGCGGGCCTGTGGGGAACTCGGAATAGATATCCTCACGCTGTTTGCATTTGGAACGGACAACTGGCGGCGCCCCTGGGCGGAAGTCCTTTCGTTAATGCAATTGTTGCGAGACGTTGCTGTTGAAGAGCTGAAGGAACTCCTCGAAAATAACGTACGCCTGATTGCAACCGGAGATACGGACCGTCTGGCAAGGCAGGCGCGGCAGGCGATGAAATATGCCATGTTCAGGACCTCCGAAAACACCGGGCTGACGCTGAATCTGGCGATGAGTTACGATGGCCGCAGCGATATTCTCCAGGCCGTCAGACGTATCGCCTCCGCGGTGGAACAGGGAAGCGTCAACAGCGATGGTATCGACGGAAAGCTGTTTTCCAGGATGCTTTACACCACCGATCTTCCCGACCCGGATTTACTGATCCGAACAAGCGGAGAGTTTCGTCTGAGTAATTTCATGCTCTGGCAGTGTGCGTACACGGAATTCTGGTTTACGCCGGTCCTGTGGCCCGATTTCAGGCGCGAACATCTATACGAAGCCGTTCGGGCGTATCAGTCCCGGGAGCGACGTTTCGGAAAGACCAGCGCGCAGGTCCGTTCTTCGGCCAATGGCGCCGGGAACGGGGTTGCAGAGCGGATGGGCGCGGCGACCGGAGTGAAGCCCGCGTAACGGGGTTCACTCGAACGTTCGCTTCCGTCAGGCAGGAGTGGTTTTGGCGGTACAGTCGAATCTGTTTCACCGGGTCTCAGCGGCGGCGGTCTTCGGGCCGCTTTTTCTGGTTCTGTTCTGGTTTGGTGGAATACCACTCCTGATCGGCGTATGCGCGGTGGCTGCTCGTGGTACGTGGGAATACTGCCAGATGCAGAAAAAGAGGGGGCTGCATCCCTGGACGGGCATCGGGGTTGCGGCCTCTTTGGTTTGGTGTCTCTGGCTGAACTGGTTCGGAGATCGACTCTGGCTGGTTCCGTCCGTGGTGATCCTCCTTGTCCTGCTCACCCTGTCAATGGGAAGCAGGAACGGCCAATTTCGACTGGCGGACGCCGAAGCGACCTTCATCGGGACGTGCTATGTCGGTTTATTGTCCGCCTTTGCCCTGCTGGTTCGGAACTATTCCGGATTCGAACCCGCCGAAGCCGGCGCGAGGTGGTTCGCTGTTCTCGTGCTTCTGGGAATCTGGAGTACGGATATTTTCGCCTATTTTGCGGGCAGGTTCTGGGGGAAACGACATCCTTTTCCACGTATCAGCCCCGGTAAGACCGGGGCAGGCTTTGCTGGTGGAATCTTCGGTGCTGTATCGGTGATGATTGCCGGTGGAATCGTCTTGAAATTGTACTCCATTCCAGCCGGTATCTCTCTGGGAATCGTGGTGGGTTTGGGCGCGCTGTGGGGAGACCTGGTCGAATCGATGATCAAAAGGAACGCGGGGGTCAAGGATGCCTCCGCCCTGATTCCCGGACACGGCGGCGTGCTGGACCGGTTCGACAGTTTTCTGTTTGTATACCCCGTGGTGTATCTCTACCTGCGCATGTTTCATTAGACGATCGTGCGTTCCACGAACCGTCAAATACGCCTACCCGTTGACATGAATGGGGTGTTTGTATGATGCGGGCTTCGCTGCTTGGGTCGACGGGATCTATCGGTACCAGTACGCTGGACGTACTTGCCGGTCTGCCTGAACGGTTCGAAGTGGAATGCCTCAGCGCGGGAAGCAATATCGATCTGCTCTGCGATCAGGTGACGCGTTTCCGTCCGAAACGGGTCTGCGTGGGAGAGGAGTACGCAAAGGAAGCGGGCGAAAGGAATGAACTGAAGGGTGTGGAGCTGTTGCACGGTCCTGACGGACTCATCGCGTTGGCGACCGACTCCAGGGTGGACCTGGTGATCAACGGGCTGGTTGCGGGGGCAGGACTGCGGCCAACCCTGGCGGCGGTTGAGGCAGGCAAGGACGTCGCTATTGCGAATAAGGAGACGCTGGTGGTAGCGGGCCACCTGGTCACGGAACTCGCGGCGCGCAACGGCGTGCGGTTGATCCCTCTGGACAGCGAACTTACACCCCTGTGGCAGAACCTTCAGGGAGTTTCGCCTCAGCAGGTGACCCGCATCGTGCTTTCCGCCTCGGGGGGCCCGTTTTTCGATATGTCTCTGGACGAGATGGCCCGCGCGACACCGGAAGAGGCCCTCCGCCATCCAACCTGGCGGATGGGGCCGAAGATCACGATCGATTCCGCGACGTTGATGAACAAGGGTTTCGAAGTGATCGAATCCCGTTGGTTTCTCGGGCTCGACATCGAACAGATCGACGTCGTGATTCACCGGCAGTCGATCGTGCATTGTCTGGTGGAGTTCCTGGACGGAAGCCTGACCGCGCACTTGAGCCACCCGGATATGCGACTGCCCATTCAACAGGCATTGACCCATCCCGAACGGCTGCCGACCCCCGTCCCGTCGCTGGACCTCGTGTCCACGGGTTCGTTGAGCTTTCACGCGCCGGATCTCGAGCGGTTTCCCTGTCTTACGCTAGCCTATGAAGTGTGTCGCGAGGGAGGAACTGCGCCGGCAGTACTTAATGCAGCCAACGAAATCGGCGTCTATGCCTTTCTGGCCGGACGCATCGGGTTTCTGGATGTACCGGACGTCGTGCGACGGACCCTCGATGCACATGTCAACGCATCCGGCGCGAATCTCGACACGGTATTCGAAGCGGACCGCTGGGGGCGGGAGAAGGCGAGGGAGATCGTGGCGCGCATTTTACGTTGATGTCTTACTGTAAAGGCTAAAGGAGTTCAGCGCTTTGGAATTTCTGGAAACCATCTTCTATTTCATCCTGGTATTGGGCGTCCTGGTCTTCGTTCACGAATTCGGTCACTTCATCGTGGCCAAAAGATCGGGCATTCGCGTGGAGCAGTTCTCGCTGGGATTTCCACCCAAGGCGTTCGGCATCACGGTTGGCGAGACCGAATATTGCATTTCCTGGCTGCCCATTGGAGGATACGTGAAGGTGGCGGGAATGTCGGATTTCGGCAGTGCGGACGTCAATCGGGAGCCATGGGAATTTCAGTCGAAGCCGAGGGGAATTCAGATGGCGGTCATGATCGCCGGTCCCATCATGAATTTTCTCCTCGGATTCATGCTGATATTGGGACTTCGCCTCACGCTGGGGGACTTTGTCTTACAGACGACGAAGGTAGGCAGGATCGAGGCGACGTCTCCGTTCTATGCGGCCGGATTGCGCGTGGAGGACCGGATCCTGGCGATAAACGGAACCACGGTAGACAACTGGGGTGGACTGATCGATGCATACAGCGCGGTTGACGTCCGTGACGTTGCCCTTGAAGTGGCTCGCGGCGACGAAGTGGTGTTTCTTGTCGCCGCACCCGATCCCGGGCAGGAGTTGGGATTCGATCCCTTTCTCCCTCCCACTGCCGGATCGGTGATGCCGGGTTATCCGGCTGCGAGATGCGGGATGGAGCCTGGAGACCGTGTGTTGTCGATCGACGGCAGATCCGTGAGCGGATGGGACGAGATGAGGGAGGAAATCTCCGCGAGGCCGGGGCTGGAAACCGAGATTCGGTGGTTGCGGGGCAAAGAGGAGATGGCGGCGCGAATCGTGCCTCAACCCCAGCAGGGCGGGGGGCGAACCATCGGTGTGATCGGCATCGGTCCGTCCTACGAGCCCAGCGCTCGGGTACCGGTGAAGATTGCTACCGCCATTGAACGCAGCGGACGGGACCTGGTGGGGTATACCACGCTGATATTCACGCTGATCAAGCGCATCATCATGGGCGAAGTGTCCGGAGGAATGATCGCAGGTCCGGTGGGAATCGCGCAAATGGCCGGGAGCAAGGCGAGAGAGGGTTGGGAAGCGCTGCTCGATTTCATGGCGATGTTGAGTATCAATCTCGCCGTGCTGAATCTGTTGCCGATTCCGGCGCTGGACGGCGGCCATCTGATGATCCTGAGCGTGGAAGCCATATCACGCCGGTCGCTTTCCGCACGTCAGAAAGAGAGAATCCAGCAGGTCGGGTTCGTATTCCTGCTCGGCCTCATGGTGTACGTGACCTTCGGCGACATCGGCCGGATCTGGGGGTTGTTCTACTGAGCTGGACCGTGTAGTTGCACAAATGAGATAAAATGAAGGCGGGTTTGAAAACCCGCCTTCATTTTTTTTTCTTCGCCCGGCGCCCGCCGGTGGCTCTTCCCTTCGCGGTCTTCTTCCATTGAACGAAAACGCTGTCGGCTTCAAGTGTTTCCATAATACTGCCGGCCAGCGCTTCCGTGGCTTCGGGGTTCGTCTTCCAGGTTGCGGTCAGGCGTTCGAAGTCTTGCTCGGTGAACCCGATTTCCGCAAGAACGGCTTTTCTCTTGATCGCGAGACTGTCGGGATCTTCCGCAAACCGTTGGTGCAGGTGGATGACATCGAGTACGACGCGTGCCAGTTGGCGTTCGTCAGGCGCGGATCCGTTCCGTGCCGTGCAGGCCAGAATTCCGAGGAACAGGATTGTGAGTATGGTCCGTTTCATTTCGAGAAAGATATCCGGACAGGATCGAAAGGTCAAGGCGCAACAGCCCGCGATGCGGACAGCGGCCGGGAAGCGCGTGCGCCTTGACACAACATCTGGTATCAAATTCGCACCTTCCGCTTTGCACCCACCACATTTACCCTGGATGCCTGGTTCCGCCAGCTATGTGCACACATGGTCACGGGGTTGTTTTTTTTGAAGATAAGGCGAAAAATCGTCTAGAAATCCCTTGACTTTTGTATGTCCTGGCCCTAATTTTGGTGGTGGAAAGTGGTGGAAAGTGGTGTATTGGGGAGGATACGGAAGTTTCCGAAGATATCGCTCGAGCAGGATAAGCCCCGGCAAGTCAGTCGGGGCTTTTCTCCCGATCCGGTTTCCCGCGGGAACGCCTTCGAAACTCCGTTGTTGTCAATCGTGGACCACGCGGCTGTAGCAGTTGTGTAACCTCCGAGCGACACCCATGCCGGACGAAACGCCATTGTTCATCGGAGAATATGAGGATATTCCCGTCGATAACAAGGGTCGGCTGATTGTCCCTGCCGCCATTCGCCGGGTATTGCCTACTCATGTCACTTCACTCGTCATTGCCAGGTGGTTCGACGGGTGCCTGGCCGGGTTCGATCCGACAGGCTGGCAGCAGGTTTTGCAGCAGATAAGAGAGGGGAGCCATAAGGGAAGGATAAAACGGCAAATCGCCCGCTGGGTAATGGGGGGCGCTGCTGAGACGAGGATCGACAGGCAGGGGCGTCTGCTGGTTCCCCGAAAGCTGCTCGATACATCTAAGATTACGGATCGCGCAACGCTCAGTGGCGTGGGCAACAGGATAGAAATCTGGAATCCGGAGCGATATACAGCGGATATGAGTGACGTCGGCGATAATCTGGAAGCCTTCGCTGAAGACCTCGACATTCTCTAGTGTTCTTTCAATGTGCGGGGCTGCGGAATTTCATACACCGGTTATGGGGCGGGAAACGGCCCTTCGAGTGGTAAACGACCCGAACGGTGTGTACATCGACGGCACGGTGGGTGGCGGGGGCCACGCCGAACAAATGCTGCGTCAGATGGGCCGGCGCGGACGACTGATTGGAATCGATCGGGATCCGGATGCGGTTCAGGCCGCCGCCATCCGGCTGCGCAGTTTCTCTCATCGATTCGAAATCGTCGAGTCGTCTTTCCGGGAACTGCCGGAAATCCTGGAAAAATTGAATGTGAAACGGATTTCGGGGGCGCTCTTCGACCTCGGCGTTTCTTCACATCAGATCGATAAGGCCTCACGCGGATTCAGCTATCTCCGAAACGGGCCCCTGGATATGCGTATGGGACCCGACGCCCTCCGGTCGGCGAAGGAGGTCGTGAATACATACTCACTGGAGAAGCTGACGTCGGTTTTCAGGGAATTCGGAGAAGAGCGCGCCGCCGGACGTATCGCCCGGGCCATTTGCCGCCGGCGGGTCCGGGAACCGATGAAAGACACATTCCAACTGGCTGTGCTGATTTCGGAAATAACGCCGTGGTCTCAGACCACGAAGACACTGGCCAGAATCTTCCAGGCGATCCGGATTGAGGTAAACGGCGAACTTGACCAGCTTCAGGAGACGTTCGAGTATACGATCGGGAAGTTGACGACGGGCGGACGAATCGGCGTTCTGTCCTATCACTCCCTTGAAGATCGAACGGTAAAGAAGGTGTTTCGGACGGCTTCTCAGGGTTGTGTCTGCCCTCCGGACCTGCCTGTTTGCGGATGCGGTCGGGTTCCGCAGGTACGTGTGCTGACTCCCGGTGGTATACGCCCGGAGACGGCAGAGCGCGAGCGAAATCCGCGGTCCAGAAGTGCGACATTGCGGGTCGTGGAGAGAATTGAGGAACGCGCGTGAATACCGGTTCCGAAATGAAAACATCGGGTGGCTACCGGTACGTACTTCTTGCCATGGCGATGGTGGTGCTGGGTCTTCTGGGTTATCTCTGGGCACAGGCGCAGACCGTACGGCAGGGTGACGAGATATCGCGGCTTCGATCCGAGCACCAGCAGCTTCTCCGACGGCAGGAACGTCTTCGGGCCGAGATTTCGGGACTCCTGAGAAGCAGTAGAATCCGGGAGATCGCCACAAATAGACTTGGGATGGTGTTTCCGCAGGGGCCGCCGCAAAACCTCTACCTGGATCGGCGTCCTGGCCGCCGCGCACCTTCCGGTCACAGAAACTGAACCATGCGGATTGAAGTGCGCCACATTCGCCGGCAGAAAGCCATCTGCCTGCTCGGCGGTATCTTCGTTCTGGTCCTGACCTGCAGACTGGCCGCGCTTCAGGTCTGGACAGGTGACGTTTACAGCGCCCGTGCGAAGAAGCAGCACGAAACGCGGACAGTATTGCAGGCGAACCGCGGTCGCATTCTGGACCGCAAGGGCCGGGTACTCGCAACGAACCTTGAAGCCCAATCGTTCTTTGTCAACAAGGTTGCCGAGTTGGACAGCCTCCGTTCCATCGCCGTGCGGTTTTCCGGTAACGACGGCAAGGAAAATGCTGCGCTGTTGCGGCGGCTTCAAAATAAGCGATTTGTCTGGCTGGCTCGAAAGGTGTTCAGCGACCCGCAACAGGATCCGTTGCCGAAGGGGGTGGGTCGCATTGTAGAGATGAGGCGAAGCTATCCAATGGGAGAGCTTGCCGGACAGGTTCTGGGGTACACCGACATCGACAATCTGGGTATCGAGGGCGTGGAACTTGCCCGCAATTCGCTGTTGGAGGGCGAACCGGGAGACATGACGTCCAGGCGGGACGCGCGCGGCGAAGCGCTGGGGGCGCTGGGCGTTGTGCGCAGAATGCCCGAGGATGGCCTGGATGTGATGTTGACTCTGGATGTCGATTACCAGTCGATCGTGGAAGAGGAGTTGGCTGCCGCCGTGTCACAGTTCCAGGCGGTTAACGGTATTGCAATCGTCACCTCGCCCCGGTCGGGCGAAATCCTGGCGATGGCCAATGTGCCGCTTTACGATCCCAATCACTTCGGCAAATACGATGCCGCCGTCCGTCGCAATCGGGCGGTGACCGATATCTTCGAGCCGGGATCCACGTTCAAGGTGGTCGCTGTGGCGGGAGGACTGCAGGAAGGCCTCTGGCGACGGGAAGATCGGATCTTTTGCGAGTTCGGCCGGATGCAGGTTCCCGGTGGCGTGATTCGAGACACACATCCTTGCGGATGGCTCACGGTCCAGCAGGTTGTCGAAGAATCCAGCAATATCGGCACCGCGAAAATTGCTCGAAAGCTGAAGCGGGCGGGGCTGTATGAATATGTCCGCCTTTTCGGATTCGGAATCAAGACAGGCGTTGAACTGCCAGGTGAAGTCCCGGGGAACGTGAAGAAGCCGACACGATGGTCCGGAAGAACGCTGCCATCGATGTCCATCGGACAGGAAATAGGCGTAACGGCATTGCAGATGGCGATGGCCTACGGCGCAATCGCCAACGGCGGTCGCCTGATGGCCCCACGCTTCTATCGCCGCCGTTCACCGGACGGTTCCTGGGTGTCCGAACGGCCCCGTATCCTGCGCGAGGTCGTCTCCGAGAAAACGGCGGGAATCGTAGCCGAAATCCTCGAAGGAGTCGTCGAGCGTGGCACGGGCGCAAACGCGCGGGTACCGGGTTACCGCGTGGCCGGAAAGACGGGCACTGCACAGCGGGCAAGGGAAGGGGGAAGGGGCTATGATCCAAACCGGTACGTTTCTTCCTTCATCGGATTCTTACCGGTAGAGCGCGCCGAATTCGTATGTATGGTGATCGTAGACGGCCCGAAGGGTATTCGCTGGGGGAGCAAGGTGGCGGCGCCGGTCTTCAGCCGCATCATGAAACGCATCCTGAGTATGCGCGACACGGAAATGCGGCACCGGGCAGTCGCTGAAGCCCGCGGGAACGAAGCCGATAAACCTTCCACGCCGGTATTGGCAGGATTGTCCCGGATCGTAGCGAGGCGGGTCATGGATCGACACGGTATCAGAACGGTCCCGCCGGGCGAACCCGCGCGGTTGCCGGTCGGTGCTCAACCCCCGTCGAGCGGGAGCGGTGAATCGCGGCACGGGGCGGTTGCGGCGGACTCAGGGAAGACCGGCGACTACATCGCAACGCCCGATGTGCTGGGTGTTCCGTTACGCCAGGCTGTGGTCCAGTTGACGTCGTCAGGATTCGTGGTGAGCGCCTCGGGCAGCGGGCGAGTCGTATCCCAGAACCCCGGCGCCGGAACGCGGGTTGCCCCCGGCACGACCTGCAACCTCGTGTGCAGCCCCCAATACACCCCGGTCCCAAAGGACATGTGACAAAAGCCATGTTATGCGGCTGGTCGACTTCATTAGCCGGATTCCGGAAGCGAAGTGGCTACACAGGGGCAATCCCCGGGTTACAGGTCTGGCCACCGATTCGCGCAAGGTTCGACCAGGCGACCTGTTCGTCGCCATCAGGGGCGGACAGCTTGAGGACCGGCATCGCTTCGTGCCGAAGGCGATCGCAGCGGGAGCCGTGGCGTTGGTGGTTGAAGAACAGGTCCGGGCAGACGTTGCCGCTGCCATGGTACCGTCAACCCGGAAGGCGCTGGGCTTATTCGCAGAACTCTTCTACGGGTCGCCGTCGCGAAACCTGCGGATGGTCGGTGTAACCGGGACGAACGGGAAAACCACGACGGCAATGCTGATCCAGGCGGCGCTTGGGGAAGCCGTTGGAGACTGCGGTTTGCTCGGTACGGTTGAATACAGGCTGGGCGGCCGCCGGATGCCTTCGGTCATCGGAACGCCTGAAGCACACGACCTGCAGCGGCTATTGAAGGAGATGGCGGACAGCGGCTGCACCGCGGCGGTCATGGAAGTTACGTCGCACGGGCTGGCGCTGGACAGGGTACAGGGCATCGCGTTCGATGCGGCGGTTTTTACGAATTTTTCCCGGGACCATCTGGACTTTCATGGTTCGCTGGAATCCTACCTGGCCGCCAAGAAGCTGCTCTTTGACAACCTGAATCCGGATGCGCTTGCGGTGGTCAACGCGGACGACGAGGCGACCGGCCGCCTGTTGAGCAACTGCGTCGCCAGGGTCGTGTCCTACGGTCGATCTCAGAACGCCGATGTACGAATCGTAAACGCGGGAACGGACGGTTGCAGGACCCGCATGGATATTGAAACGCGCTGGGGACCCCTGCACCTCGCCCTTGCGCTGCGGGGGCGGTTCCATCAGATGAACGCCGTCGGCGCAGTTGCCGCAGGGCTGGCAATGGATGTAGACGCGGAGACGATTGCGGTTGCCATCAGGGACGTACAGGTGCCCGGTCGTTTCGAGAGCATTCATGCAGGACAGGATTTCAGTGTGATTGTGGACTATGCGCATACTCCCGACGCTCTTGGAAACGTCCTGCGGGCGGCCCGCGAGTTTACGGAAGGTCGATTGATCTGCGTGTTTGGATGCGGTGGCGACCGAGACCGCGGAAAGCGGCCGCAGATGGGGCGGATTTCCGCGCGGATGTCCGATCTGACCGTTGTGACGTCCGACAATCCCAGGACCGAAGACCCGGACTCGATTCTCAGGGACATCGTTACGGGTGTCGGCGGCGCGGACCACCTCGTTGAAGTCGACCGGCGGAAGGCGATCTCACTGGCCATCGACAATGCTTCGTGCGGCGACCTCGTCGTCATTGCGGGTAAGGGACATGAAGATTACCAGGATATCGGTGGAAAAAAGATCCACTTTGATGATCGGCAGGTCGCAAGGGACGTCCTGAGCGGCCGGTCATAGGCGGCTTCCAGGCGTTAATCGGTTCGAGACGTCCGGAGGCCTTAGAAGCGGTTTTAAAATTACCGGTGAGTTCCCGAGCGCGAGCGAAAAAGCGGCGGTCAAGGCGGGAAAATCCGCCCATATTTGTCTATACGGGTGGACTTGACCAACGCCGACCGGCGCTTTTGCAGCCGTGCGAAGACCGCTGGGAATTTTAAAACAGCTTCTTAACTCGGAACGACGAATATGGAAGGGATGACACTCGCTGAAGCCGCGGATGCAATGGACGGAGAGCTCGTTGGCGCCGTCAATCCGGCGATCTGTCCTGTTGGAGGATGCATCGATTCGCGGGTGTTGATTGCAGGGGAGTTGTTCTTCGCACTCGAGGGAGAGCGCGACGGCGAAAGTCGGGATGGACATCTTTTCGTGGGCGATGCCCTCAAGAAAGGGGCATCGGCGGCTGTCGTTTCAAGGCGCTGGTCCGAAAACCGAAATCGCCAATGCGTGTCCGGAGCGCTGATCGTCGTTGAGACGCCGGGCCTGGCGCTGGGTGCTCTCGGAAGAACATACCGCCGGCGTTTCCGGATCCCGGTGGTGGGCATAACGGGAAGCAGTGGAAAGACGACAACCAAGGACATGACTGCCGCCGTGCTGAGCACACGGTACCGGTTACTGGCTACGGAAGGCAATCTGAATAACTGGCTCGGGGTTCCGCTGACCCTGCTGCGGCTTTCAAACACCCACGAAGCCGCGGTGATCGAAATGGGCATCAGCGAACACGGCGGTTTGAAATACCTGTGTGAGATTGCCGATCCCACGATCGGCGTCATTACCAATATCGGACCTGCACATCTGGAGTTTTTAGGCTCTGTAGAGGGGGTGGCCAAAGCCAAAGGGGAACTCCTGGATCATCTTGAAGAGTCTTCAATGGCTATCTTGAATCTCGATGACCTGTACGTGTCCAAGGAGCGAGCAAGACTAAAGGGGAGACTCCTGGGCTTTGGTATCGAGAAGATATGTCAGTTTCGTGGGGAGGGACTTGTCATAGACCAGGAGGGCTGCGGTCATTTCTCTCTGCAGGGCCGTTTTTTTCATCTGGCCGTACCCGGCCGGCATCAGGTGTACAACGCACTTGCCGCAGCGGCGGTGGGCGCGGCGCTGGATGTGCCGATTGGGCGGGCCGCTGAAGCGATTGGCGCGTTTCGGCCTTCGAAATTGCGCGGCCAGGTCGTCGAACGGAACGGAATCCGTCTGTTGAACGATTCGTACAATGCCAATCCGGCCTCGATGCGGGCGGCCCTGGAAACGTTGTCGAGGATGTCCATCGAGGAAGGCGGTCGCCGCGTGGCCGTGCTGGGCGATATGCTGGAACTGGGACCGTCGGCAGTTCGGAGCCACCGGCGCCTTGGAAAACTTGCTGCCAGAATGGGGATGGACGCCGTTTTTGCGCTCGGTGACATGTCCGGTCATGTGGCGCGAGGGGGTGTTTCCGGAGGTCTGCCCTCCGACCGGTCGCGGGCATTCGTCGACCGCGAGTCCATGGTCAGGAATCTCAATACATTTCTCAAACCGGGCGACCTTGTACTGATGAAGGCCTCTCGCGGCGTTGCGATGGAAAAAGCCGCGGAATCACTGGGATTTGAAATGAATCCATGAACCAGGACACTTCGACAAGTCTTTTCGACAAGAACAACCCAAGCAGAATGAGCAGGCCGGCAAGGCATCGACTCCGGCATCGGTGATCGTCATTCCGTTCGCAACACAAAGTCACGGTTTCTGTCACCCGTTCCCGGTAACTCGTTTCGGGATTCATTTCCAATAGAATGTAAGGTCATATGTCGACCTCAGGTGCAGAACGGCAGCACTATTTGCTGATGTTGCTGGTCGTCGGGCTGGTGGGTTTCGGCCTGGTAATGGTATATAGCGCCAGCACGGCATTGGGTCAGGTGCGTTTCGAGAGCGACCACTTCTTCCTGAAGCGGTCGGCGTTGCGTACGGTGATCGGACTCGTTGCGATGCTTTTGATTATGCGGGTTGACTACCGCTTCTGGGCACGTTTCGCCCGGATCTTTCTGGCCATCGGATTTCTGGGATTGGCGGTTGTCCTGGTTTTCAAAATCGCCGGCTTCGGCAAAGTGCGCGGCGCATATAGATGGATACCTTTGCCGGGCGGCGCCTTTCAGCCGTCGGATCTGATGCGGCTCGCGCTCGTGGTCTATCTCGCGGAATCCCTGAGCAGGCGCCAGGGACTGGTAAAGGACCTGGTTCAGGGTTACCTCCCGCATATTGCCATAATCGGCGTGGCGATGGGAATGGTGATGTTACAACCAGATCTCGGAACGGCGCTGGCGATCGGATTGACCTGCACGCTGATGCTGTATCTGGCCGGCGTACGAGTCAAGCACCTGGCCGGTACGGGGTTGGTCCTTCTGCCCGTATTATTTGTCGTTGTATTCGTCCTTGGATATCGAAGAGAACGGATGATGGCGTTCTTCAGTCCCACGGACGACGTCCAGGGCGCGGGATATCATGTGATGCAGTCACTTCTGGCCCTGGGCAGCGGAGGATGGTCCGGGGTGGGTCTGGGTCAGAGCCTTCAGAAATATTTCTTTCTGCCGGAACCGCATACCGACTTCGTGTTCAGCATCGTTGGCGAGGAGTTGGGATTGGTCGGCACAGCCGGCGTGGTGCTCGGTTTCATTGTTTTCGGGCGATGTGGCTTTCAGATCGCCCGTCGCGCGCCGGACCTGCACGGATTCTTCCTGGCGTCCGGCATTACGTTCATGATTCTGGTCTACGCGTTTGTAAACATGGGGGTCTGCACGGGATTGATACCGGCCACCGGGCTTCCCCTGCCGTTTATCAGCTACGGTGGAACGTCGCTTCTGTTCACACTGCTTGCCGTTGGTATTCTGATCAACATCGGGAGGCGCGGATCGGCCGACCCTGGAGCGCTTCCCCATCGGACCGGTGTGGTCAGAATGTCCCGGACGGGAAATCGCAGGTTCTGATGCCACTACGCCTGTTGTTTGCCGTTACGCTGACCGGCGGCCACACGGTGCCCGCGCTGGGCGTAGCGGCCGCCGTTCGCAAGAGTCATCCGGATACGATAATCAGGTTCGTCGGTGTTGCGCGAGGTGTTGAGGCCAGGCTGGTTCCGCATGCCGGTTATGTCCTGGAGACGGTACAGGTTATTGGCCTTAAACGTCGCTTGCATCTGGATCTGTTGCAGTTTCCATGGTCGCTTCTCAAGGGCATCTGTTCCGCGTTCCGCATTCTTGTTGCGTATGGTCCCCATACCGTAATCTGCACCGGCGGCCACGTCAGCGGCCCGGTGGGGGTTGCCGCCCGGGTGCTTGGTATTCCACTGGTCCTGCATGAGCAGAACAACTACCCCGGGCTCACCGTCCGCCTGTTGTCCCGCGCGGCCCGGCAGGTATACCTGGCATTTGAAGGGGCGAGACGCCGCGTGGGCGGGCGTGAGAAGCATGTCGTAGGCAACCCGATCAGGGATGGCTGGCGGCGTGTGGACAGGAAGGAGGCTCGCCGGCGATTGGGTCTGGACGTGGATCGGGTCACGCTGTTCGTCACCGGAGCCAGCCAGGGTTCAATGGGAATCAACCGCGCCGTGGCGGAGGCGCTGACCCTGCTCACGGATCGCGGATATCAGATTCTGTGGCAGACAGGCAGGGTGGGATATCACGCTGCGGCATCTGCCGCCCGCCGCTGCGGCGGCCGCGTGGTCGTCAGGGAATTCATCGACGATATGGCGGTGGCTTACAGCGCGGCAGACCTCGCGTTGACCCGGGCAGGCGCGATAACGATAACGGAAATGACGCAACTGGGTGTTCCCGCATTGATGGTGCCATTGCCGCTGGCGGCAGAGAACCATCAGGTACACAATGCAAAGATGATGGTTCGCGCCGGAGCCGCGCGTATGGTGCATGAATCAGGACTCAGCGGGGAAAGACTCGTACAGGAAGTGTCCGGGATGATCGATACGACCGGGCTTCTTTCGGATATGGCCCGCCGCAGCCGCGCACTGGCGGTTCCCGACGCGGCCGCACGGATGGTGGAGGGCATGGCGCATCGTGGACTGCTGCGCGGTGAGCGATAGTGATCTGTCCCGCATTTTGAATCGGAAACAGGGCTGCAGGGTTCACTTTGTGGGCATCGGCGGCGTGGGCATGAGCGCGGTTGCGGAACTGCTTTTTCACCAGGAATGCATTGTCACCGGATCCGACCGCGAAGTCTCCGCGCTGACGGACCGGTTGGGAATGCTGGGGATTCCGGTTCAAATTGGACATACGCCGGAGGCCGTTGAAAACGCAGACCTGGTGGTATACACGCCTGCTGCGGGTCCGGAAAACAGAGAGCTTCAAGAGGCCCGATCGAAAGGGATTCCCACGGTCAAGAGGGCAAGTCTCCTCGGGCAATTGACAGCTGGACGCCGGGTTGTGGGCATAACCGGAACACACGGGAAGACAACGGCGACGGCGATGGTGGGCGCGGTTCTCGAGGCGGCGGGTCTGGACCCCACGGTGCTGGTGGGCGGAATCGTCCGCGGCCCTGAAAGAAACCTGCGTCCCGGCTCACGGTCGCTGTGGGCCGTCGAGGCCGATGAATTCGACCGCTCCTTCCTGACGTTGCGTCCCGAGGTCGCAGTCGTGACGTCACTCGAGGAGGATCATCTCGATACTTACGGGAATATGGAGGGTCTCTTCCGGGCGTTTCAGCAGTTTCTGGATCAGACCAGCCGAAGCGCGGTGATGGCCTGGGATGGACCGTTCGTGCGGCGATTGAACGCGGGGCATCTCAAGGTCTTCACATATGGGTTTGAGGGCGAAACAAGGATCTCTGCGCAAGCCGTGCTTCAGACCGGTCTCGAAAGTCGGTTCAGGGCGGTCGACCGAAAAAAGCCGCTCGGCGATATTGTCCTCCGGGTTCCCGGCCGTCACAATGTGAGCAATGCGCTGGCGGCCGTTGGCGTGGGCCTGGCCCTGCAACTGCCCTGGAAGGAAATACGGGCAGGGTTGGAGAACTTCCGTGGCGTGAGACGACGTCTGGAAGTGCTCGGCGGTCCCGGTGGCGTGCGTGTCGTAAACGACTACGCCCATCATCCAACCGAGGTTCGCGCCGCCCTTGAGACGATCCGGCCGGCATGCTCGGGCCGTTTGTTAGCCGTTTTCCAGCCGCACCTGTACTCGAGAACCAGAGATTTCGCGGCTGATTTCGGGCGGGCGTTGAGTGAAGCCGACCAGGTCTGGGTAGCCGACGTCTATGCCGCCCGGGAGGACGCGATTCCCGGCGTGTCCGGTGAGACCGTGGCGCGTCAGGTGCGGGCTGCCGGCTGTACCGAAGTGTTCTACATTCCGGCCCTGCATGATCTCGAACGTCTCCTGTCGAAATCCCTTGCGCCTGGAGACCTCGTATTGGTGATGGGCGCCGGTGACGTGGAGCAGATTGCATACGGGCTCATTGACCGGTTGGCCGGGGGAGCGCCACGGGCCGATGCCTGATGCTTCAAAGCGGAATTTGCTCGCCCGTGAAATCCGGGCACGCTGCCGGGGCGAACTTCTGGTTGATGAACCCTTGAAGAAGCATACCCATTTTGGCATGGGTGGCGCCGCAGACCTGTTTTTCCGGCCCGCGGACATGGATGATCTGATTGCCGCGGTGCCGCTCGTTCTGGAATCCGAACTGAAGGTATTGCCTCTGGGCGGCGGAACGAACATGCTGGTAAACGACTCCGGTTTCAGAGGGCTGGTCATCTGCTTGACTGGCGGGCTCTCTCGAATGGCGATTGAATCGGATCAGGGCACTGCACAGGCGGGCGCAAGCCTACAGGTATTTTCCAGACGCTGTCAGCGTTCCGGGCGAACCGGAATGGAGTTCGGATGTGGCATTCCGGGTACCGTGGGGGGCGCGATATGGGGCAACGCCGGGGCGTGGGGGGGGCAGATCATGGAGCGGACGGCGTGGCTGAGAGGCCTGAACCTCCAATCCGGAGATGCACTGGAACTGAGGAGAGAGTCAATATCGTTTTCGTACCGTCGAACGGACCTTCCCCCCGGATTCCTGATCGTGGAGGCGGGGTTTCTTCTGGAGGATGACGATCCCGCGGCGGTCCAGGCGCGCATGGACGAAATGCTGGCCCAGCGAAGAAGTTCGCAGCCGCTTTGGGAGCGTAACGCCGGCTGCATCTTCAAGAACCCTCCCGGCGCTTCGGCCGGGCTGCTCATTGACAGAGCCGGATGCAAGGGGCTGTCCGTGGGCGATGTCGAGGTATCTGATGTCCATGCGAATTTTATCGTGAATCGGGGTGGTGGCACCGCGGCGGATGTGCTCTTGCTGGCACAAATGGTCCAGGAGCGGGTACAGCAGGCCTTTGGCATTGAATTGAACATGGAAGTTCGCGTTGTCGGAGAGCGTGGAATCGAGAACCCCTGAGCGGGGTGCCGCAACGCGTCCTTGCGATGGGTTCCCGTGCGTGGCATCGGTTGCGGTACGGGATTGCCCGAATCAACAGAAACGACGGAGGTCACATGTCCAGTCATAGACCGATCTATTCCCGGACGCAGGAACGTGAGCGGATTACTCACGTGGAACCTGAACCCGGGTCGTCAGTCCGCATCCTGCATTGGATTGTCGTTCTTGCGCTTGTTGGATTGCTGATATTCGGGATTCAGAATGCATATTCGGCGCTCACCGGATCCGACCTGTTTCGTCTGGACCACATTACTGTGACGGGCAACCGGCTTCTGAAGGAAAGCGACGTCGCGGCCCTTTCCGGTCTGAAAGTCGGCGTCAACCTGTTTGCGGCCGATCTCAAGGCGGCAACGCAACGGCTGGTGGCAGATCCTGCGATCAAGGATGCGCTGTTGTTGCGGCAGCCTCCCGGCGGGCTGCTCATCGAACTGAGGGAGCGGCGTCCGCTCGCGCTGGCCGCAATGCCGGAAGGTCTGCGCGGGCTGGCCGAGGATGGTGCACTCTTTCCGCTGCGGCAGGCGTCGTTTGATCTGCCGGTCGTGACCGGTATTGAAGCGGTTGCGGACACACCGGGGGTTTACCGGTTTTCCAACCTTGTTGCATTCCTCGACGAGCTTCGGTCAAACACACCGGCATTCCTGGAAGAGGTCTCCGAAGTCCACCTGGTGTCCGCTACTGAGGCCCGGGTCATTCTGGTGGGCGATGGGCTGACGCTGCTGATGCGACTTGAAGATGCGGCTGGACAGGTCCGTCGTTTTGATGCGTTTGTGAAGGCGGGGGCCCACAGGAATCAGACACCGGCCTACGTGGATCTCCGGTTTTCGAACCAGGTCATTGTGGGTAGAGGGTAAATCTCAGGGGTTTCGAGAACCGGAATCGGGCACTTGTCGTGCAGAAGCGGGAAAGGAAGAGCGGATGGCCAAAGGGGATCAGATCGTTGGAATGGATATTGGAACGACCAAGATCTGTGTGGTCGTGGCCGAGGTGGAGGAAGACGATCAGCTCAAGATTACGGGAATCGGCACAAGCCCGTCCAACGGGCTGAAACGTGGTGTCGTGATCAATGTCGCCCAGACCGTCCAGTCCATCCAGTGCGCCGTCGAAGAAGCGGAACAGGCCTCGGATGTACGCATCGGCGCAGTCTACGCCGGGATCGCCGGCGATCACATTCGCAGCCTCAATTGCCGGGGCGTGATCGCCGTGTCCGGAAATGACAACGAGATCACCGCTCAGGATGAGGCGCGTGTCATTGAGACCGCCAAGGCGGTTTCGATACCCATGGACCGGGAAATCATCCACGTTCTGCCCCAATCGTTCGTGGTGGACGACCAGCCCGGTGTCAAGAATCCGATTGGAATGTCGGGAGTGCGTCTCGAGGCCGACGTGCATATGGTTACGGGCGCAGTGACGTCGGCACAGAATATATGCAAGAGCATCCGAAGGGCGGGCGTCGAGGTTGTGGATCTCGTGCTGGAGCCGTTGGCGTCCAGCTACGCCGTTTTGTCGCCCGAGGAAGAGGAAATGGGCGTTACGCTGGTCGACATTGGCGGCGGCACAACCGACGTCGCCGTATTCTACGACGGAAGCATCAGGCATACGGCCGTCGTGGGGCTGGGCGGGGAAAACGTAACCAGCGATATCTCAATCGGATTGAGGACCCCGCTGGTACAGGCGGAAAACATCAAGCGTTCTCGCGGCTGTTCGTCACGTTCACTCGTCGAAAAGGACGAGACCATACACGTACCGGGTATCGGTGGGCGGCCCTCATTTGAGGTGCCGCGAGAGGAATTGTCGGCGATTATCGAAGCGCGCATGGAGGAAATCTTCTCCCTGGTCCATCGGGAGATCCGCAGGACCGATTATGCCGATCTGCTGGCGGCAGGCGTTGTCATCACCGGCGGCGGATCAATGCTCGAGGGGACGGCTGAGCTGGCGGAAACGGTGTTCGGAATGCCAGTGAGCGTAGGCATGCCGAACGGCTTTACCGGCCTTTCGGACGACGTCGCGGAGCCCATCTACGCGACCGGTGTCGGCCTGGTGAAATTCGGCCTCCAGCATCAGGAGTTCGGTGGCGCGTTGAGCAACGGCGGCAACGGTTACTTTGGTTCGGTTCTGGGCAGGATGAAGGCGTGGGTGAAGGACTTTTTCTAGTGTAAACGGCGGCCGCGTTCTGCCGTATGCATAACAGTCACGAACGATAACGAACGGGTCTGAACGAAGGGATTTGCCCACTTCACGCAGTTGATAGGAGAAGCTAAATGGTCACGTTCTCAATAGTTGACAATGACAACCAGGCGAAGATGCGGGTTGTGGGTGTCGGCGGCGCGGGAGGCAACGCGGTTAACCGCATGATCGCCGCAGACCTCAAGGGCGTGGAGTTTATCGCGGTTAATTCTGACCTGCAGGACCTTGACAAATCCGAAGCGTCGAAACGGGTACAAATCGGCGAGACGATTACAAAAGGGCTGGGGGCCGGCGCCAATCCGGAAATCGGACGTCAGGCCATGGAAGAAGACCGGGACCACGTCACCGAACTTCTGGCCGGATCGGACATGGTATTCGTGACCGCAGGCATGGGTGGCGGTACCGGCACCGGCGCCGCGCCCGTGGTGGCAGAGATCGCAAGAGATGCCGGCGCATTGACGGTGGGCATCGTGACGAAGCCGTTCAAGATGGAGGGGGTGCCCCGGTTGCGAAACGCGGAGATGGGGATCGATCAGCTGAAGGACTCCGTGGACACGCTCATTGTCATTCCAAACCAGCGTCTCCTGGATGTCTGCACCGAGGACACCACGCTGCGCGAGGCCTTCAGGTTGGCGGACGACGTTCTGCTGCAGGCGACACGCGGAATCTCGGACCTGATTGCAATGCCGGGTGAAGTCAATCTGGATTTCAACGATGTGCGCACGGTAATGCAGCAGGGTGGTGACGCGTTGATGGGAACCGGCACGGCCACGGGTGAAGGTCGGGCAATCCAGGCGGCCGAGGTCGCCATCCGAAGCCCCTTGCTGGAAGATCTTTCCATCGAAGGAGCGAGGTGCGTCCTGGTGAATATCGCGGCCGGCAGCGACTTGAAGCTGTTTGAAGTGGACGATTCGGTGTCTACCGTCACCAAGGCGGTCGGATCCGAGGCGAATATAATCTGGGGCACGGTGCTGGATGATGGACTCAGCGATGAGCTGCGGGTAACAGTGATTGCCACCGGTTTCGCCGAGAAAGAGAATATCGCCGGAACGCAAGCGCCGCGAGTCCCGATGGACAACCCGCTCGGTCTGGATGTTCCGGCATACATGCGCAAAGCCGGCGCCGCCGAGGTAACGGAGCTGCAGGCTGCGCCCGAGAAAAACGCCGAAGGAGATGTCTCACTCGACGACCTGGAGATTCCTTCGTTTCTGAGGCGGCGCCTAAAGGATACCGGCTGAGAAGCTGTCTTGCTTCGCCCCGACGATTGACTCAAGGGGCTATTTGAGGAACAAAGACATGGAGTGCGTGCGATGGGGAATCGTTGGATGTGGCGACGTCACGGAGGTGAAGAGCGGACCTGGATTTCAGAATGCCAACACGGCGAAGCTGGTGGCGGTGATGAGGCGGGACGTGCAAAAGGCGGCCGACTACGCGAACCGGCACGGCGTGCCGCGGCATTACGGGCAGGCGGAGGCATTGATTGAGGATGACGGTGTCGATGCCGTGTATGTGGCCACCCCGCCGTCTTCGCATCTCGAACTGGCATTGAAAGTGGCGCAGGCGGGAAAACCATGCCTGGTTGAAAAGCCTATGGCGATGGATCACAGCGAATGCCGGCAAATGGTGGCGGCCTTCCGGAACAGAGGACGGCCGCTTTTTGTGGCATACTACAGGCGGGCCCTTCCTCGATTCCTGCGCGTCAGGAAGTTGCTTCAGGAAGGAGCGGTCGGGGAGTTGAGTTCGGTACACATTACGCACTACGAACTGCTGGCCCGCGGCGAGGATGCGGACGGCTGGCGATTCAGGCCGGAGGTGTCGGGCGGGGGGTTGTTCATGGACCTGGGATCTCACGGACTGGATCTGCTGGATTTCCTCGTGAGTCCGATCAGACGGGTTTGGGGATGCGCGGCGAATACGGGGGGTACGTACCAGGCCGAGGACACGGTCGCGGCCGGCTTTGAATTTGAATCCGGGATCGTGGGAACAGGCATCTGGAATTTCAACGCCGGTTTTTCCGACGATCGGATTACGTTTACCGGCTCCGACGGCGAGTTGCAATGCCCGGTTTTTTCGGATACCGGCATCCGGGTCAAGAAAGGCGCGGTGACAACCACCGTGGAATTCCGGAATCCGCCGCACGTTCATCAGCCGCTGATCCAGACGGTCGTGGACGAAATCCTGGGCAGGGGAACGTGCGAGTCGACCGGCGAAAGCGCGGCGCGGACGGGATGGGTGATGGATCGATGTCTGCAATCGTACTACGAAGAACGCATCCGGACGTCTTAGCAGCCCGTTGACCCTTGATAACGCGGGCCGGTCGGAGATAGATACCGATGCGACAATGCACCGATCTCACGCGGAGAGGTCAGGGGATCTTCCCCGTTTGAAGATATGCCTTCAACTCGCACGGGTCCATCCCGGCGATGCCCAGATCAGAGACGTCTCTGCCTGAAGCCCACCCGTCATCTCCGATAACGATCGATCCGATGTCGACCATCGCGCGTATGGTGGGCGCAGGCACATTGTACTGTGCGCCCACTGAGTGCCACGCCGCCAGTCCGTAGGGAATGTCTTCCGTGAGCCAGCGGCTGTCCATGGAGCCGGGCGCCTTAAGACGGGTGAGCATGTAACTGCCGTTAATGGTCGCCCACAGATCTCCTTCCGGTCCGAAGCCGGCGCGATGAAAGGCGACATTCGCCGGGCACAGGTTGTAACCCAGCCGGCTGGCTATCGAGCGGCGTTCGGAGTCAACCTGCATGATCACTCTGGCCACGGTTGGGGTGACGCCCTCTTCGTAGAAGTAAAACTCACCGTGTGAATACTCCACACGGCCGGCGTTAAGGAGGACACCCGCGGGATGGACCACCGGGTTCATTGCGGCCAGACCGCAGGCCATCACGTCAGGATAACCCGCTATGCCCGGAAAAAGGGTATCCAACCGTCCGCGTACGTGATCGAATTCGCCGGCCGGAAAGACGCCCAGGCCCAGGCCGGTGACGATTCCCCAGATGGTTGCGGCGTCCGGAGCCGTCTTCCGGCACACGAACGGCGCGGTATCCACTTCGCCGAGGACGACGCCTTCGACGCCGGCTTCCCGGAGGAGCCGCGCCCATTCGAGGGTACCGAGGGTACCTGGCATGATGACGACGGTCTGGCCCGGGCGCAGGTGCGGCGCGCAGACTTTCGCAAAGGGTTTGTGCGCGTATGCCGGCACGATGAGCAGGATGATATCCGGCGATTCCAGGGCCTCCTCGATATCGGTGGTGACGCAGTGGATTCTGGCCGCGCCCTGTCCTGCCGCCCCGAGTAGATGGATGATGCCGTCGTCCACAACTGGATCCAGAGATTCCCCGAAACCGGGAACCTCATAGAGTGTGATTTCAAAACCCTTCAGGCTGAGGTTGGCAGCCACGGCAAACGCCGTGTTTCCGCCGCCGAGAACAGTTACGGTCTTCAGGGACATTGTGTACGCCTCTCAGGTGAACAAACGCATCAGGCAAATGGATTTTACTTTGCTTCGAATTCGGACTCGCGAACCGGCTTCTTTTCAGGTCAGCCACAAATATAAACCCACCACAATACAGGGACAAGAGCGGATTATCCACCGAAGGTTCAACGCGAGGAGGGACCCATTGCCCTACGAGGACCACAAGAAACAGGCACAGGGCGCCGTATGCTGCGCCGTACTCACCATCAGCGACACGCGTACGGAAGCCGACGACAAAAGCGGCGGGATAATCAGGGATCTTCTCGAGGCTGGAGGCCACACCACGGGCTTCTACCAGATCGTCCCTGACGAGCCTGCCCGCATACGCGACCTCGTCATCCGGATTACGGACGCGGGCGATTGCCAGGCCATTCTGACAAGCGGCGGCACGGGTATCGCGGCGCGGGACACGACCTACGAAGCCGTGACGGGACTGCTTGAAAAGCGATTGGACGGCTTCGGCGAACTCTTCCGCACCCTGAGTTGGGATGACATTGGCTCCGGCGCCATGCTCTCCCGCGCAGTGGCCGGCGTCTACCGCGACACGATGATATTCTGCATGCCCGGCTCTTCCGGCGCCGTTCGCCTTGCAATGGAAAAACTGATCGTCCCGGAACTGTCACACCTTGTCTGGGAAATCTGGCGACAGAAGTAGCCATCGATCCGGAGGGACAATGCCAAGGGTGGGGCTGATCGCGCATCCTGATTTTTCCCGGCATGACACGGGCTTCGGGCATCCGGAACGACCGGAGCGGCTCGTCGCCATCCAGAGCCGGCTGGACGAGACCGGACTCAGCGACCGGCTGGTCGAGATCGCGCCGAGAATACTGGAAGCCGACTGGCTGGAGACGGTCCACACCGCACGGCACATTAAGGATGTACAACGCCGATGTGAACGAAACATACACCTCATGGACGCGGGGGACACGTTTATATGCCCTGCATCCTTTGAGGTCGGCCGCCTCGCGGCAGGGGCGGCCTGTGAGGCGGCCGAGGCAGTGATGGATAGCCGCGCAGACGCGGTATTCTGCGCCGCGCGTCCGCCGGGCCATCACGCGGAGCGGGACAGTGCGATGGGCTTCTGCCTGTTCAACAACGCGGCCGTCGCCGCCCGATACATCCAGGCAGCCCATCGGCTGGAACGAATCCTCATCGTCGACTGGGACGTGCATCACGGAAACGGTACGCAGCACATCTTCGAGGAAGACCCAACGGTCTTCTATTTCAGCGCCCATCAGTACCCGCACTATCCGTGGTTCAGCGGCGGCAGCGGCGAAAGGGGGATCGGCGCGGGATCGGGAACGAACCTGAACGCCCCCCTGCCCGCCGGCGCGGGGGACCAACAATTCCTTCGCGCATTCGACGAGCTTCTGGCCCCCGCAATGGAGTGTTTCCAGCCGGAATTCGTCATCGTTTCGGCAGGTTTCGACGCGCACGTCGACGACCCGCTTTCCGGCACCCGGGTCACGGGGGACGGATTCGCCGAAATGACGCGCAGAGTCCGTCAACTCGCAAGGATGTACGCCAACGATCGTCTCATCTCGGTTCTGGAAGGCGGTTACGACCTCAATGGCCTCGCCCTGTGCGTCGAATACCATCTGACCGCCCTGCTGGAAACCGGTTAGCCGATTGCGTCCGTTTTTTCCGGGCGCCGGCTTTCGGAACTTTTGACTCGATACAGTCGTCTACGCCCTCGGCTGCCGCACTCCAATCCACGCGGGCCGCGTGCGCCGATTCCGTTCATGGAGGCAAAGTGAGTTCTAGAGATCCCGTTGTCGCGTTCCAGGGCGAAATGGGCGCATTCAGCGAGATGGCCGCCCGCAGTTACTTCTGTGAAAATGTCCGGGTGGTCCCGCAGTCCGACTTCGCAGGTCTTTTCAACGCTGTCGCCGTCGGCGCCTGCACGCACGGCATGGTACCCATTGAGAATTCTCTCATGGGGAGCATTCATGAAAACTACGATCTGCTCCTTCGGCAGGATCTCTACATCGTGGGCGAAATCAAACTTCGAATCGTACACAACCTCATTGTCAATCCCGGCGTCCGGATGGAAGACGTCAGGCAGATCTACTCGCAGGCGCCTGCCCTGGCGCAATGTACCGAGTTCATTCGATCTAACGCGGGCGTCGAAGCCGTGGTGGCGCAGGACACGGCCGGCGCCGTCAAACAGATCAAGGAAGAGAACGCGAAAGATGCCGCCGCCATCGCCAGCGCACAGGCGGCGATCGACTACGATCTGGAAATCCTCCGAGAAGGCCTGGAAAACGACCACCGGAACTACACCCGGTTTCTGGTCGTGGCCTCCGAGCCGGCTGAACCCGTCGATCCCGCCAAGACCACCATCGTCTATGCCCTGGATCACATCCCCGGCGCCCTGTTCAAGAGCCTGGGCGTATTCGCAATGCGGGATATCAATCTCCTGAAGATCGAATCCCGCCCCTTGAGCGGTCGACCCTGGGAATACGTCTTCTACCTGGATTTCGAAGGCCGCCTATCCAGCGAAGCGTGCCGGCAGGCGGTTGATCACCTTGAAAAAATGGCCAGCTTCCTCAAAATCCTCGGCTCCTACACGCTGGGCAGGACTGTCAAAGGCAGTTTGCGGGAAAAAAGGGTGACCCCATGAACCTGGCGCGCCGCATGGACCAGCTCGGTACTGAATCCGCGTTCGAAGTGCTCGTCAAAGCGCGAGAACTGGAGTCCCAGGGCAGGGACGTGGTCCACCTTGAAATCGGCGAGCCCGATTTCGATACCCCGGCCCATATCGTGGATGCCGCCCGGCATGCGCTTTCTTCGGGTTATACGCACTACGGTCCCCCGGTGGGACTGCCGGAACTCCGCGAGGCCATCGCACAGGACGTCTCCGGATTCCGTGGAATCCAGGTCAATCCTGACCAGGTTGTGGTCACCCCCGGCGCCAAACCGATCATGTTCTACGCCATTCTGGCTCTTGCACAGCCGGGAGACGAGGTCATCTATCCCGACCCCGGATTTCCAATCTACGAGTCCGTAATCAGATTTGCCGGCGCGCGGCCGGTGCCCGTTTCGCTTACGGAAGAACGTGACTTCAGTCTCGACGTGAATGAACTGGCGGACCTGATTACGGACCGCACCCGGCTTCTCATCATCAATTCCCCGCATAACCCCACGAGTGGAATCATCCCTCCGGCAGACCTGGAGGCGATCGCGGAACTTGCCGTCGACAGGGGGATCCCGGTACTTGCCGACGAGATCTACTCCCGCATCCGGTACGACGACGCCTTCCACAGTATTTCAGTGTACGAGGGTATGCAGGACCTGACCATCATTCTGGACGGCTTCTCCAAGACGTACGCGATGACGGGATGGCGAATCGGGTACGGAGTGATGCCGCGGAATCTGGCGGAACAGTTCGGACTCCTGATGGTCAACAGCAACTCCTGCACCGCGACGTTCACCCAGAGGGCCGCTCTGGCCGCGCTTCAGGGTCCGCAGGATGACGTCCACACTATGGTGGCTGAATTCAAACGCCGCCGGGACATCTTCGTCGCAGGGCTCCGCGAAATCCCGGGCATCCGCTGCCGGCTCCCGGGCGGCGCGTTCTACCTCTTTCCGAATATCGAGGACCTGGGGCTCTCCTCCCATGAACTCGCCGACTATCTTTTGTACGAAGGAAACGTCGCTGCTCTGTCGGGACACGGCTTCGGCGCATCCGGCGAAGGCCACGTCCGCTTTTCCTTTGCCAATTCGATTGAAAACATTCAGAAAGCATTGGACCGCATTACCGATTGTGTGCGAAAGATCCAGGGATGACACGCGGCTTGCCGGGGACCTGCAAAAATCCCCGGCTGTCTACCACATCACACGAAAAGACGTCGCCGTGCTCACTTCCTGCCGGCTGTTCAAGTCGAGAACTTTCACCCGGAAGTCCCGGGGGCCGGGAAACATCTCCAGGTTCAACACCTGGTAAATGGGCTCCCACGCCTGCGAACCCTTGTGGGTGTAGGAGACCGCCGTGGTCCATTCCGGCTCCGCCTCCGCTTCGTCTTCCTTCAGGGTTCGGATCTGGTAGGTGACCTGATAGTTGGTGGCGCCGAACCGGTCTTTCCGCAAATTGTAGATTTCATAGTAAAAATACGCCTGCGCGCCCTGCCGATACTGTTTGAGCGGATTGGGCAGAATGAGGTACCGCGCCCGTCCGTAAGGCGCGTTCTCCCGTTCGACGATCCGCCGCGCAAGCAGCATATCGCTCACGCTCAGCGAATCGTATCCGAATTCGCCAACCCGCAACACGCTCCGGAACGTACCTATCGACTTTGTCTGTATATCCTCAGCCTCCGCCGCGATGAAGTATTTCCCGGGCGACAGCATCAGCTTTTCGCCGGTAAACAGATACCCTTCCCGGGTCGCTTCATACTGTACCCACGGCATGACGTCAACCCTTCCGATATCCTTCCTCAGGGTATCCCATTCCGCGTCGAACAGAAACAGTCCCTGGCGTATTTCGACGGCCTGCGCCCCGGTTTGGGCCTCTTTGTGTTGTACTTCCTCTCCGGGAAGCGCGTAATATACCTCCACTCTGGAGGTGTCCCCCTCCCCGCGAAACCGGGCCATCTGGTACGGGGCATCGTAACGCTCCCATTTGTACGGGTCCTTGTAGTATTCGGGCACCTTTGCCGTCAGCCTCTCGAAATCCACCGGGCGCCCCCCCAACCAGCCCACCCGAAAGCGCCAGGTATCCCGCGTATCCGTATTCGCAAACAGCAGCCGAAACCCGCCGTAGTCCCACATCTCCAGACGGGGACGGTGTTTGAACGGCGTCGTCCCCTGCTGAGTCAGCCAGTATAGATGATCCTGGTACCACGGCGGCTCATCCAGACCGGTATCGATCTCGGGCGGGCGGACACTTCTCGCCTCCGGACGTCCGTAACGGATGTACGCCTGCCCCTTGTCCGTCGTCCAGCCCGCAATTCCGCGTTCCGGATCTCCGAAACGAAGGTTGACGTACGCCACCCTTCCGCAGTGTTCCATCAGGCGCTCGTTAACCGGCGTGAGGAACAGCGGATCGCGCCCGGTCCAGAATGCCCGCAACGCTTCGTCATCCGGCAGATCTTCCCCCGCCTCCACGCTCTGTTTACCCACCAGCATGAATACCGACATCATGAATTGCTGTTCGCGGGCGGACATCCGGCTCAATCCGTTCACATAGGCCGGATAGGCGCGCTGGAGTTCGTCTTGCGCCTGGTATGCCAGTCCCAGGAAGAAATAGACGTCAGGATCTTCCGGCTGGCGTTTCAGGAAGTCCTCGAAAAGCGCTCCCATTTTTTCCGGCATCCGGGCTTCGTAGAACACCAGTCCCAGCAGCAGAAGCGAAGGTCTGTGCTCCGGATCGACGTTCAAAGCCCTGGTCAGATATCCGATCGCCTGATCCCGGTCCTTCTCACCGAATCTTTCCAGACTGAACGACCTCGATCGCCGGTTGCCCAGGTCATCGTACTGATAGTCGATGCGCTCGCTTTCGAGGTATCGCGACATTTGCCATGCCGCGTACCGGCCGGCCAGATACAGTGCGCCGACGTGATTCGGATTGATGTCAATAGCCTTTCTGGCATTCTTGTAGGCGTGGCCTCGCCTGCCCATGGCCCAGAGTACTCTTGCGTATTCAATCCGGAAATCCACGTTCGCTTTGTCTTTTCGCATCGCCCGCTGCAGCCAGGTGGCGGCCTGCCTGCGCGTACCCGGCGTTGTTTCATCGCTGTAAAGGCGGGCGAGCTCGTACATGGCCCATCCTGATGGGTCCAGCCGTATCGCCTCCTTGATGAGCCCTTCGCGTTTCCGGTATTCGACCGTTGTATCCGATGCCGCCGCGAGGAGCGAGTCCGTACGCACCGAAACCGCCCTGGCGGCTTCGACGTGCGCCGCAAAGACCGGAATGGATGCTGCAATCGCTAGAACCAGTGCCCGCATACGCCCTCCTGTTATTCGATATGGGCGAATTTGTCCGCCGTTCCCGACACAATTACACGCGCGCTCGGGACTCACCAGGAATTTTAAAACAGCTCCAAACAGCCCGTTGAAAAAGTCCATCCGGGCTACGGCCGGCCCTTGCGGTCGAAATACTGCGTTGCGCTCCCTCGCCGAATCGATGGATGGGACTCGGTTGCGCGCCTTGTCTTCGGCCACAATGGCTCGGCCTCGCCTGCAGAGCGACTTTATCAACGGACTGCTAACATCGCCACAAATGGCAGTTTGACAATGAAATAAATGCCCGGTATCATGTATACGAACGATCCGTTGAAAAGTTCTCCGGTCCTTCCAGCGGTCCGATACGCGGCCGCGCAATTCCAGGAGAATCCGATGGCGAACCCTTACACGCAACCGGCTGAGGTCATCAACCGCTGGATCAACGACCGCCAGCGCCTGCTTCGAAACGAGACGGAAGACTTTCTCCGAAGCGAAATCCTGAATTACGGACCGCGACAGGCCGCTCACTGGAATCGGGACTACAGCTCGGTTGAAGCCTTCGAACGTTCGGTAGAAGCCAACCGCCGATGCTGGCAGGAAACAATCGGCATTTTCGAGTACGACGACACCCCGCTCGAACCCGTGCTGGATCCGTGGTACGAAGACGACAGGTTCACCGCCTGGTGGATTACCATCGGATTACTGGGCAATCTGAGAGGGCGCGGCATACTCGCCCTGCCCAAAGGCACGGACGGTCCCGCCCCGCTCGTCATCGCACAGCACGGTATCGGATCGTCGCCTGAAAAGGCATTCGGCCTGGACGACCCGAACGACACCTACAAATCCTACGCCCGGCGCCTGGCGGAAGAGGGCTTCGCCGTGATTGCTCCCATGAACATCACGGGCGGCCCTCCACGGGCGCGTCAGGAACGCCTCTGCAAGCTCCTTGGCAAGACCCTGTGGGGCCTTGAGATCTTCCGCACGCAGCGGCTTCTGGACTACCTGGAAACCCGCCCTGAAATTGACATCGAACGCACCGCCATGTACGGGATCAGCCTAGGGGGCGCCTACACCATGTTCACGACTCCGGCCGAACCCCGCATCAGGGCCGCCGTGGTATGCGCCTGGTTCAACCACAGGCGAAACAAAATGGCCGTGGACGACCCCCGATACAGCTGCTTTCTTTCCGTCAACGAGGAGCACGTATGGATTCCCGGCTGGCTGAGCGCGTTCACCGACAGCGATCTGGTCTCCCTCATCTGCCCCCGGCCCCTCCTCGTTGAACAGGGCAAGGCCGACGGAATCGCCTGGTGGCCGATGATGCTCGACGAGTATCGACAGGCCCGCGAACACTACGCCAGACTGGGACTTTCCCAGAATATCGAAATCGACCTTCACGAAGGCGGTCACGAGATTCGGCTTGAAAAGAGCCTTCAATTCCTCGGTAAGTGGTTGAATCGTTAACCCGCGTGCAGCACAGTTTCGTCCTGAGGCTCCAACACTGAATTGAATAATCCAAGATACATCACGCAAAGGAAAAAACATGGTTAAACTGGGTGTTTTCGGTTGTGCGGGCATTTCAACCCATCAGTTGAATTCCGTGTGGGACGACAATCGTTTCCAGGTGGTTGCGGGAGCGGATGTCCGTCCGGCGCAGCTCGACCATTTCAGGCAAAGATTCGACATGCAGCATGGGTACGCCGACTACCGTGTACTGCTTGACGAAGCCGATATCGAAGCCGTCATGATCTGCACCCCCACCTTCCTCCATCCGGAGATGGCGATCGCGGCCGCGGAGGCCGGCAAACACATCTTCTGCCAGAAACCCATGGCGATGAATTCTTACGACTGTTATCGCATGATCCAGACGTGCCGCAGGAATGACGTCGGACTCCAGATCGGTTTCGTGCGGCGATTCGACAACGACTGGGGTACGGTAAAAGGGGTCGTCGAGTCCGGCCGGCTGGGCAGCCCCGTTGTCTGGCGTCAGATCTCCGGGGGCTCGCCCCCGGGCAGCCCGTTCTTCATGGACCGCTTTCAGGGCGGCGGACCCATGATCGACGGAATGGTCCACAACTACGACTTCGCGGTCCACTGTTTCGGCGAACCCGTGGAAGTCAAGTCCATGCCCGTCAAGATTCACCACACGTCCACCGCCTGGGATACAGGCACCGTCCTCGTCCGCTTCGAACGGGGAGACGCCATCATGTGTTCCTGGACCTGGGGACTGCCGGCCGGTGTTCGTCCAAGAGGCGGAACGGACGTCATCGGTCCGAACGGCGCGCTCTCGTTTCCCGGGAACTACGATCCCGCGAAGGCCGAAGGCAGATTCGACCCCGGCACCCAGGGCGCCTACCTCCTCTCCCTGGCCGACGGCGAAGAGGAAGTCATCACCTTCGAAAAGAAAAACATGTTTCGGGACGAAATGCTGCATTTCGCCGATTGGGTTCAGAGTGGATCGGACCCGCTGGTTACCGGTGAAGACGGCCTGTGCGCCACCCGGATCGCCGAACTCGCGCTCAGCGGCGGCGGCCTGTATCAGCCCGGGTAGTGTCCTGCGGGAATGCCGGCGGAATTCGAAAAAACCGGTGAAATTCAAGCGAATCAACTGATTTCAGGAACCCCTCCGGCGAAAGAAATACATGAGCTTGTTACGTATCGCCCTTGCGCAGACGCGGCAGACCGCGGATCGGGAAGACAACCGCCTCGCCATTCTCGAAGCCATCGACCTTGCTGCTTTCCGGAACGTGCAGATCCTTTGTTTTCCCGAGACCCAGACAGTCGGCTACCGGGTAGACATTGCTTCCGCGGACGCTCCGGTGCACGTCGGCTGGCTCGATAGAGTCCACGGCGAGGTTGCGGCGCGATGCGCGAAACACGGCATCGCCTGCATCCTGGGCACCGAAACGCCGTCGGAGCGCGGCAAGCCTTACAACACCGCGCTCGTGATCGATAAGCATGGAAACGTCCTGGGCATGCACCACAAGACGATGCTGACGCCGCTGGACGCAATGGCCTACGAGCGGGGAGACGTACAGCATACGTTTGAACTATCGGGCGTTCGCATTGGCGTGGTCATCTGCTTCGAGGCGCTGCGCTTTGCTGAAACGACCGCCGAATGCGTGCGCCGCGGCGCACAGGTCGTCTTCCATCCGCAGAACAACACGACCCGTCCCAACGACTGGAAGATCCCCATCCACCATGCCATGATCGTCACTCGCGCCGCCGAGAACACCGTCTGGTTCGGTTCATGCAACGCCTGTCTCCCGCACCAGAACAGCCGGAGCCTGATTGTTGCTCCCGACGGCCGAATACTCGGGCAGACGGAGTTGAGGCAGGAGGAACTGCTGGTACGTGACATCGACGTGCGGGAGGCGACGCGCGCCATGTTCCGACTGGGTGAAGACGGTTCCGCCGTCGGGGCGCTGGAACACAGCGCAAGCCCGCTGTTTGCCGATACGGTAAAGGCGGAAGAGTATGCCTCCGCGCTTGAAGCGGGGAAGTCCCCCTCCAGAGTACAGCAATGATCGCTCGAACCATCCTGATTGTATTCGTTCTCCTCTCTACGGCGACGACGCTTTGCAGCGAGGCGCCGCCGGAAGCCGACTTCAACAGCGACGGCAGCGTCGACTTCCGGGATTTCATTCTGCTCGCAAGCGCCTTCGGCACCGGACAGGCCCTTTACGACCTGGACAGAGACGGCATGGTCTCCTTTGGCGACTTCCTGCTGTTCGCTCGGGCGTTCGGCCGGACCGGCGCACCGATTCCTCAGGTCCGCGACATCGGCATCCCGGTACGATCCGTCAACTGGGTCCGCCTTCATCCGGGCCTGGACAATGAGAACCGCCCGCGCGTGTACGTCACCATGGGGCAGCAGGCCGACAACCTGTTCGTCCTGCAGGTCGACCCGGAAACCGGGGCGTTCAAACAGTTCGTCTCCCCGGTACCGCGGTCCAACTACCCGACCGCCACGTTGATGAGCCGCTCCGGCCGCCTCTACATCGGGTCCGCGTACGCCGGCCACCTCCTCTCCTTCGATCCCCGTCTGAACGCCCTCCTGGACCTGGGCGCCATCAACCCGGGCGCCGCGACGTTCCCTTGCCGAATGGACGAAGACGAGAACGGCCGCATCTGGATTGGCAGCTACCCGGGGGCCGACCTTACGGTCTACGACCCCGGAACCGGCGAGTTCACACGCTACGGCCGTATGTCAAACGTGGACAAGTACAACTATCCTCTGGTCGCTCCTGACGGAAAGATCGCGTGCCTCATCAGACAGACGCGGCCTCACGTCGTCGTATTCGATCCCGCCACGAGGGGGAGTTTTCTGGTCGGGCCCATCACGTTCAAGGGACAGGGCACGCTGAATCTGGAGAAAAGGCGGGACGGCAACCTCTACGTCATCACGTCGGACTACGGCAATTTCCTGATTTCCGGGAATGAAGGCATCGCCGTTGCGACGCTGCCGGGCCGTATGTCGCTTCCGGCGCTTCCCGACGGCAGCACCTTCGCTTTTACCGACGGCACGGAACAGATCTATCGTACATTCAGCATTCGACGTCCCTTCGGCAGCGTCCGCACGTTCGAACTCGATTACGAGGCCAGTGGCACTGACATCTTCTACATTCACACGGGCCCGGACGGCTTGATCTACGGATCGAGCATCCTGCCGCTACACCTTTTCAGGTACAACCCCGGTTCCACTGAACTGGTCGACCTTGGCAAGTGTTCCCGTTCCGCCGGCGAAGCCTATTCGATGGCAAACCTGAATGGGAAGCTTTACATCTCCTCCTATCCGGCGGCTCGGATTTCGGTGTACGACCCCGCCCTTCCCTACCAGTATGGCACGGGCCCGGACGACAACCCCCGCGACCTGGGCCGGCTGGACGACATCTCCTACAGGCCGCGTTCAACGCTCACCGGTCCGATGGGCAGGGTCTGGGTCGCGTCCGTACCGGACTACGGCCGGTGGGGCGGCCCCCTCGCCTACTACGATCCCGCGACGGGTGAAAGGAAGTCCTACAAACGCATCGTGGGCGATGCAAGCTGCTATACCCTCGCCCACTTGGAATCGCAGAAGCTCATCGCCGTGGGTACCACCATCAGCGGCGGCAGCGGGACGAATCCCAAAGTCAGCGTTGCCACACTCTTTCTTTGGGACTACCACGCGGAAGAAAAGGCCTGGGAGGGAACGATCGAGCGTGGAAGCGCGCCCGCATCCGTCTTCAATGCGTTGCTCACGGGGAACGACGGCATGCTCTACGGGACGGTTCGGGGCCGCGGTCTCGACGAGCTCTTCGTGTTCGATCCCCGCACCCGCACCTTCACGCATCGCATTCCCCTGCCTGGCGGCAGGCCGTTGGATCTCGGCCTGCAGAACGGACCGGGCGGAAAGATCTATGGCTTCACCTCTACGCTGATCTACAGTCTCGACCCCGCCACCCGTCAGGTCGAGGAGGTGCTCAGCGTGGAAGGCGGTATCCGTATCGCGGGGCCGATTCTGGGCAGGGAGATTTATTTCGCGACCGGCGCGGTACTTCGGTCGGCCACCATATTCTGAACCGTTCCGGACAGGCAATTTGCATCTGAAAAGGGTACCACGAATGGCGTCAGGTTTTCCGGAAAAAAAGCTCCGCCTTGCCTTCATCGGCGCTGGTGGCATCGCCGGCACCCACATGCGTTGCTTCAATGAGATGGAAGACGTGGACATAGTCGCCATGGCGGACATCTCCAGGGCGGCACTTGAAAGACGTTCGAAGGAGTACGGCATTGCCAATTGTTTTGAAGACTACGAGACCATGTTGAGCAAGGTCAGACCCGATGCCGTAAGCGTCTGCACACCAAACGGCTTACACGCTCCCACAACCATTGCATCGCTCTCTTCGGGTGCGCACGTCATCGTGGAAAAGCCGATGGCCATGAACGCGCGGGAAGCAACGGCCATGCTGGACGCCGCCAGGAAACACCGGCGAAAACTCGTCATCGGATTTCAGCAACGCTTCGATCCGAAAACCCGATTCATCAAGGACGCGGTGGACGGCGGCCGCATGGGGAGGATCCTGTTCGCCCGCGTCCAGGCCCTGCGCAGGCGCGGCATTCCCAACTGGGGTGTTTTCGGGCGGAAGGAACTCCAGGGCGGCGGTCCGCTCGTGGACATCGGCGTACACGTGCTGGAAGCCGTCCACTACATCATGGGCTCGCCCAGACCCGTTGCAGCCAGTGGAAACGTCTTCACCTATCTGGGTAACAGAAAATCGGAAACGGTCTGCAGGTGGCCGGATTGGGACCACGAGACCTACACCGTCGAAGACCTGGCGGTTGGCCAGATCCGCTTTGAAGACGGCGCCGTTATTCACGTGGAATCCAGCTTTGCCGCCCACATCCGGGCCGACGTATGGAACTTTCAGCTCATGGGCGAAAAAGGCGGCGCCACCTGGGATCCGCTCGCGATCGCAACGGATGACAACGGTTACATGGTAAACACCGAGCCCGGCTGGTTGCCCGGATCCGGATTCGAATCCTCCTTCGACGCCAAACTGCGCAATTTCGTCGACCACGTACTTTACGACAAACCAACACTCGCGCCGGCCGAACACGGCCTGATGGTCCAGCAGATGATGGACGCCATTTATGAATCCGCCGGAAGGGGACGTGAAGCCGGCATCGATTGAATAGGCGGACGGGCGTGCGTATCGAACGCGGTTCCCGGTTGGAAAAATCCTCTTGCCCTGCCAAAACAACATGGAAAAAACAGCGAATACCGACGACCTCGTGGCTGCCTCGCGTCACCTCTGGCAGAGCTATTTCCGCGGCGCGCAGCCCGATAAGCCCCCGATGACGATTACCCATGGCGACGGTCTGTACATTTACGACGCCGAGGGCAACGAATACCTGGACACCTTCGCCTCCCTGCTCACGACCCTGTGCGGGCACGGCCGCACCGAAGTCATCGACGCGGTGAACGAACAGATGGAAAAGCTGGCTTACTTTCCCGGCGGACAGGACTATCTGATCGAACCTGCCGCGAGGCTGGCGGCGAAACTGGCCGAGATCGCCCCCGGAGACCTCTCCGTCTCCTTCCTCGTCAACGACGGCTCCGAAGCCAATGAGGCCGCCATAAAGCTTGCGCGCAGCTATTACTGGGCCAAAGGCCAGAAAAACCGCTACAAGGTGATATTCCGCAGGGGCTCATATCACGGCGCCACGCTCGGCGCACTCTCCGCGACCGGCCTGGCAGGCAGCCGCGAGCCCTATGAACCCCTGCTGCCCGGATTCACCCACGCCATGCCCGCGAACTGTTATCGCTGTGAGCTCGACCTGGATCCCGACACCTGTGCGCTGGCATGTCTCAAGAATCTGGCATCCGTCCTGGAATGGGAGGGACCGCAAACGGTCGCGGCCGTCATCATGGACCCCATCCCGGGCTCCAACACGGGCTTTCCCCTTCCCCCGGACGGATATCTGCAGGGCGTGCGCGATCTCTGCGACCGGCATGGCGTCCTGCTCGTCTTTGACGAAATCCAGACGGGTTTCGGCCGCACCGGGAAGATGTTCGCCTGTGAAAACTGGGATGTTACGCCGGATATTCTGACCGTCGCCAAGGGGTTCTCAGGCGGCTATCTGCCCATCGGCGCCGCGATTGCAACCGAGGATATTGCCGAGACCATTCGCAGCGCCGGGACCGGATTCCGGCATATCCACACCTTCTCGGGCCATGCCGCCGCCTGCGCAGCCGCACTCGCCCATATCGAAATCATCCAGAACGAGAACCTCGTGCAGCGTGCAGCTGATCTCGGTGCCTGGTTCAAGAGAAAACTGAACGGACTCTACCGATATCCCCTGGTGGGAAACGTGCGCGGCCTCGGCACGCTCTGGGCCGTCGAACTCGTGGGCAACCGCGAGACACGGGGGCCGTTGTATCCACCGGGAAGAGCCGGGTCATATATCGCCGATTTCTGCGGAAAGGCCGGCATGATCCTGCGCAACAACGGCGACATCCTTGTCCTGGCCCCGGCTCTCGTTATGTCCTTTGCACAGGCAGAAAGGATACTTAACCTGCTGCAAGACGCCATCGACTCGGCAATGCGTCATTGTAAACAAAATGGGGACCGCCTCGAGTGGGCCGAAGAAGCTCCGTCCGGTCCTGCAACGGGACCCGCTTGACGCTTTGACCCTTCCGCAACCGGGGAATACAGACAAATGATGCCCGACAGAGAAACATGCCTCGAAATGCTCCGGCGGATGTACCGCATCCGTTCCTTCGAAGAACAGGTAAGGGTCCACTACGACTATGCCGGCTATCTTCGTGACAACCCCGAAAGCGAAGGGGTCATCTCCGGCGCCGCCCACCTGGCCATCGGCCAGGAAGGCACGGAAGTCGGTGTCTGCGCCGCGCTCGAGCCGGTTGATTTCGTGGCCAGCACGCACAGGGGTCACGGCCACGCCATCGCCAAGGGCGCGGACCTCAAGCCGATGATGGCCGAGCTGATGGGGCGGAAACATGGGTACAGCGGCGGATGCGGCGGTTCCATGCACATCTTCAGTTCGGAACTCGGCCTGATCGGAGGGAACGGAATCGTGGGGGCCCAGGTTCCCATCGCCACCGGCGCCGCATTTTCCGCGAAATACCGCGGCACCCGGCAGGTGGCCGTCGCCTTTTTCAGCGAGGGGGCCGCCAATCAGGGCGCATTCCACGAAGCCCTGAACATTGCCGCGCTCTGGGACCTCCCCGCCGTCTACGTCTGTGAAAACAACCTCTACGCCGCCACCACCCCCGCTGCCATAACGCTCTCGCCGCCGGACGTCGCCGCCAAGGCCGCCGCATACGACCTTCCGGGCGCCATCGTAGACGGCCAGGACATCCTCGCGGTGTACCGGGTCGCATCGGAGGCCGTTGCCAGAGCGCGCGCCGGAAACGGACCCACGCTTATCGAATGCAAGACCTATCGCTTCGTAAGCCACGCGGGCGGAGGCAAGGGCGAACACAACAATCCGGAAGAACTCGAGACGTGGAAGAGCAAGGACCCGATCGCCCTCTTCGAACGCAAGCTCATTGACGCCGGATACCTCACGGCGGAAGAAAAACAGAACGTCATCTCCGATGCCAGAGAGGCGGCGCGCGAAGCCGTGGACTACGGCAAACGATCTCCATATCCTGATTTGGGCGACATGCCCGTTACCGCGGGAGTCGCCCTTTAACCTTGATCCGAAGAAAGGCAACGGCAAAACTCACCACAAAAGGCACAAAGGGCACAGAAGGAGTCAATGTAAGAGCGGGGCATCGAGGTCGTACAAATGGATGAAATTTCCGTTCACGTCCGGTGACCTCAAGTATCTGGGATCTTTGACATCAATTCGCCTTTGTTCTTCTGTATATAATTGACATTCAGGTCACCGAATATACGCAGGTAAATAGAGGCGATTTGACCTCGGATTTCCAGGGCACTTCGGGGCACGGGCCATTTCGCACCTGTACTTTCTGTGCCTTTTGTGCTTTTTGTGGCCAATTTTACAGTTTTCCATTTTCGAACTGAGGCTGATGCGTGAAGTGTGACCCTGGAACATGGGTTATCCAGTTTTCGCCATAGATATACGGAGACCGATCAATGCCCCGCGTTACGTACGCCCAGGCCATTAGCGACGCCATCAGGGAAGAAGCCGCCCGCGACGAGCGCGTCTTTATCATCGGCGAGGATATCGGTCCTGTCCGCGATCCTGACAGACTTTGGGACCAGTTCCACGAGCGACGCACGTGGCAGACGCCCATTTCCGAATCGGGCTTCGTGGGGCTGGCGGTTGGCGCCGCCATGACCGGCCTGCGTCCGGTCGCCGTCATCATGTATTGCGACTTCGTCACCGTCTGCATGGACCCCATCGTCAACCAGGCCGCCAAGATCCACCTGATGTCGGGGGGCAACATCAATGTCCCGATGGTGATCCGCACTCCCGGCGGCGCCGGCACGCGGGAGGCCGGTCATCACAGCCAGAGCCTGGAGAGCTGGTTCGTACATTCTCCCGGTCTCAAGGTGGTCATGCCGGCCACGGCCGCGGACGCCAAGGGACTGATGAAGTCCAGCATCCGCGACGACGGACCGGTCGTTTTCATCCAGCACCGGCTGCTGGGGGATATCGAGGGGGCCGTCCCGGAAGGCGACCACGTCGTTCCTCTGGGTACGGCCGACGTTAAGCGTGAAGGCGCCGACGTTACCGTTGTCGCCGTCTCCTACGCCCTGCAGAAGACCCTCCAGGCGGCTGAAACCCTGGACGGGGAAATCGGCGTGGAGGTGATCGATCCCCGTACCCTCGTCCCTCTCGACGTGGAAACCATCCTGAGATCGGTAAAAAAAACAGGCCGCCTCCTGGTGGTACACGAAGCCCCGGCGCGCGGAGGCGCCGGCGCCGAAATCGTCCGCCAGATCGCCGAACGGGGCTTCGAACACCTTCGCAAACCCCCCAGGGTTCTGGGCGGCCTGAATACGCCAATGCCCTATAGCGCCTCGCTGGAAGACGCCTGCCTGCCCCAGACCGGGGACATCGTCGAAGCCATCAGAGATTGCGTTGACGCATAGCCGAGTCCGGCCGAAGTCGACGACCCTTTGGACACTTTGTCACGCCACAACTCCCTCCCGGCACCGTTCATAACCGCGATTTCCCGCCTGAAGCGTTGTTATTCCCCTCGTCGTCCCCGCTCTCCTGTCATTCGTCTCTCGTCTCTGATGAGCGTGACGAGTTCCCGGGTGGAAACGTCCGCCTGGATCGACGGAACGTCCAGCGGCGACGCCGAGGGGCGTTCCGGAACAAGGGCGTAGGTCCTGCCATCCTTTCTGCGAATGAGGACCTTGCCCGTCGCCTCCGCTTTGTCGAGCACGGTTGAGAAGTTCTGCCTGGCTTCCGAGTAGGTATATACGTCCATCCTACACCTCCGGAAAAACGGTGTTGACGCCGAGTGCGGCTGCTGCCCGGCTGAGGGTTCGGTCCAACGTCAACAGCGGCGCGCCATGCCGCAATGCGCAGTCGAGAAAGTACGCGTCGTACGCGTATGCGTTCACCTGTGCAGCGATGGACAGCACGTTCGACATGTCGACGTTTACGAATTGTATCGGGATGCCGTCCAGTATCTCCATTCCCCGTTGTGCATCTGCAAGGCTGACGCGGCGCTGCCTGATCATCGCGGAGAAGGCATTTCCGATCTCCCAGGGAATGGATCCGGGGCCGATGAGCGATTGCCCGGAAGTCGCCGCAATGATTGCATCTTTTTCAGGTTCGTCTACAATGACAGCGATAATTGCTGAAGAATCGATGACAATGTTCACGAAATCCTCCTCATGTCCAATTCAATTGTACAATTGTAGAAATATTCGTCAAGTGAAAAGTCCGGATCCATAGATCGACAGGATAATCGGGACGCCGTGAACGCACAAAGCAATACAAACTTAACGACGCTTAACCTCAATTCGAAAAAAACAACAGTCAGATCAGCCACAAAAGGCACAAAAGAACACAAAAAGCATCGGTGCGAAACGCGTACCAAAATAGACCGCTCAGACGCCGAGGAAGCGGGCATGAAGGTGGGGCAGACATTCCTGTCTGCCCACGTCATGTTTCTACTGTGGGAATGCGGATAGAATCGGCAGGAGCAAGACATGCGATGGGTCCGCGCGTAAATTTCTCTGCCAAAGGACTGCGCGACACGGACTGCCCCGAAGACGGGAGATTCTTCGCTGCGCTTCTGAATGACACGCTTCGCGATAACCATTGTCAAGGGGTCGACGGGCTGTTGAATGGCGGGCATTTCGACAAGCTCAATGACCACGCGTTATTTGGTTCATCGGATGTCATTGGGCCGCTGACAGGAGGCCCATAACCTGCCCTGCTTGTGCTGCCTGCACTGAGCTTGTCGAAGGGTGTCGAAATGTCGAAGGGTACCTCTCAGGCCGACGATCCTCCGTGAAGTCTACCCGCGGCACGTGAACATTGCTTTTACGTGACAATTTCGTAACGAGCTTTTTCCGAACATACCCGAATGCCCACTTGCGTTTTTTGCAGATCAGGGTACAATAGGGGTATAGAACAGAGGTGAAGCCCTCCGGCATCCCTCCGAATCGTCCCCCCACATCTTTCATCCGGAGATTGGAATGAGCCCTGGTGTCCGCAAGTTTGTCGTCTTCGCTATCGCCCTGGTCGTATCCTGGATCGTCGGCATCAACGTGGCGCCTACCTGGACCGTCGAGCAGATCGCCCTCGATGCTCACGTCGACAGAGACGGAAACCTCTACTACATATATCGGGGAGAGCCGACCTATTTCCACCCCGTGCCCATCGAGGAGGCGCTGCTCAACCCCGAGCGAATTGAAGGCTCGCGCGAGACCCCGGAAGTGAAGAAGGAGTTTGTCTCCGTCGTCAGGCTGGAGGAGGGTGAGCCAAGGACCTTATATTATCAGCTGCTGGCCAAGCACCACTGGGGCTTCTGGTCCCTCCTTCCCGCGGTGGTCGCCGTGCTCCTTTGCTGGCTGACCCGGGAGCCGGTTACCTCGCTCATTGGCGGCATCCTGTCGGGAGCGCTGGTGCTTACCCGCTACGACTTCACCGGCGACGTGCTGATCCCCTCGCTGGCCACAACCAGCTCCGCCGGCGTCCTGCTGCTCTACCTGTGGCTGCTGGGCGGCCTGATGGGGATCTGGTCGCGGACGGGCGCCGCGCAGGCGTTCGCCGAACTAATGACGGAGCGCTTCGTGCGCGGCCCCCGAAGCGCCAAGCTCGTTTCCTGGGCGCTCGGCGTCATTTTCTTTCAGGGGGGCACGGTCAGCACGGTGCTGGTCGGCACCACGGTCAAGCCGATCGCCGATACAGAAAAGGTCAGCCACGAAGAGCTCGCCTACATCGTCGACTCAACGGCCTCGCCGATCGCTTCCCAGCTCGCCTTCAACGCCTGGCCCGGGTACGTCCAGGCCTTCATCTTCGTCTCCGGGGTGGGCTTCCTCGCCACCGAGACGGACCGCATCGCCTTCTTCTTCCAGAGCGTGCCGTTCTGCTTCTACGCGATCTTCGCCGTGCTCGGCACCTTTCTCCTCAGCATCGAGCGGCCCCTGTTTCTCGGCAAGCGGCTCAAGGCGGCGATGGATCGGTCCCGCGCGACCGGCCAGCTCGATGCGGATGGCGCGAACCCCCTGAGCGCAAAGGAACTGCAGGGAAGCAACGTTCCCGAGGGGTACACCCCGCACGTGATGGAGTTCTTCCTGCCCCTGATTTCCCTCATCGGCATCGCCGTCGGCACCTTCATCGTCAGCGGCTCCCCCAACGTGCAGTGGGCTTTCGGCACGGCCCTGGTGCTCGCCGCGGGGATGGCCCTGGCAAAAGGGATGTCGCTCAAGGACCTCGTGGCGGGATTCCACGACGGCCTCAAGGGGGTGGTGCTCGGCTCCGTCATTCTCCTGCTCGCCATCACCATCGGGGGGATAAACAAGGAGACGGGGGGCGGCATCTTTCTGGTCGAGCAACTCGGGGAGGCAATTCCCTACTTCCTGCTGCCGGTGCTGTTGCAGGTCATGACCATGGTCATCGCCTTCTCCACGGGGACGAGCTGGGGCACCTACGCGGTGGCCTTCCCGCTGGCCATGCCGCTGGCCTGGGCGGTGGCCGGGGCTCACGGGCTCTCCCATCCCGAGCTGTTCATGACCCTCTGTTTCGCCGCGGTCATGGACGGCAGCGTGTACGGCGACCAGTGCTCGCCCATCTCCGACACGACCGTACTCAGCTCCATGTGTACCGGCTGCGACCTGATGGACCACGTCAAGACGCAGATACCCCAGGCGTCCATCGCGGCATTCCTTGCGGCGATCTGCTGGACCGTCGTGGCCTTCTTCACCGCATGAAAAGCCGATTAGAAACTACGAAAGAACGAAACTACGAAAGACCACCGCTCTCCAAGATAGTTTGAAAAAGATGATTTTGGATACGTAAGTACCTGGTATTCTTGAAAGTCGTTTCGAAGTGCCAATGCAGGTCTCCGTCTTATGGCCACGGCTGTCCAAGACAGAAAGCGATTTATGTCCGGTGCGGTTGGCGTTCCCGGGAGCGAGGGCATCCTGCCCTCGACATCGGATAACTCGTCGCACACGGTGTTTTCAGTGACCCGGTGTGGGATTGAATGGACGCGTCAGTCTCTCGAAGGGAACAGGGGTAAGTGACGCGAAGTTCGAGGGCAGGATGCCCTCGCTCCGGTTGCAGGTGGATCAGGTCGTGATAGTGGTTGGAAAAGACGAATTTGGACAGGTGTGGCGAAAGACAAAAACGCGAAATGCGCGGAAAATCCGCCCAAGAGAGGCGAGCGAGCGCAGCCTCGATCTCTCGATACGGGTGGGTTTGACCGACGCCGACCGGCGCTTTTGCAGCCGCGCGAAGACCGCTGGGAATTTTAAGACAGCTTCTGAGAGGGCGTGGGCGGACAATCCCTCCGGCGTGGTCCCGGCCGCGTTTGTCGTCGAAACGTGAGCGTCGGATTCACAAAAATACCGCCCAAAAATAACCTGGAGCGGTACTTGTCTGATTGTTGCTGAAATTCACTCATTCGTCCGGATTGGGGCCCGGAGTGGATGATTCGGCTCTCTCGGCTGCGTTCGAATCAGCGCCTTCCTGATCTTCTCCGTTCTGCTGTTTCAATGCGGCTTGCCTTCCTGCCTGATATCCCAGTTCGTAATTCCTCTTCTTGATAGACTCATACATACCGAGTACCATATCGACAATCTCCATGATAATAAACGACACCGACACGGAGGACAGAACGATATTTCCTGAGCGCGTCACGATATCGAACAAGCCCTCCATTCTTCGCGCGTCGTAGTACCATAGTACGAGTCCCGCGATACAAAAGGCTAACAGTCCGTTGATAAAGTCGCTCTGCAGGCGAGGCCGAGCCATTGTGGTCGAAGACAAGGCGCGCGACCGAGTCCCATCCCTCGATTCGGCGAGGGAGCGCAACGCAGTATTTCGACCGCAAGGGCCGGCCGCAGCCCGGATGGGCTTTTTCAACGGGCTGCTAAGGATAGACCGGCAAAGATTACTTTATTTGTGACCCTCCATACCGAAAGCCGGTCCATATCGGTCCTCCACAAAGTTAAAGCTATCCAAGCCTGATGTCAACAATGTCATCGGCGTGACGCAGGCTATTTGAGGTTCCGTCCGGTCCCTTTGAAGACCGATGAACGTACTGTCCGCTTTTTCAGGTCATTCCGCGTATATCTGCAGTCCGGCCAATTCGAGCAACCGATAAACCTGCCGTATTTTCCACGCTTCTCCAGCAGCCATCCAAAGCACTCGGGACAACCCTCAACGGCCTTCCGGCAATCCCGGCATCGGTAGTTCCCATCGACTTTCGCCTGTAATCCAGCCCTGCAATGGGGACACGCCGGCTGTCGATACTCGCAATACGGCCAGAGCGAGCAACCGTAGAATATCCCCCTGTCCGGAGCCCTGCCTCTCTGCTCCAACCGTCCGTGGATGCATTTGGGGCACGGTACATCCCGTTCCGGTTGTTCGCCATGAACCACAACGTCATAGCCGCCCTTCATCAACTCCTCGACGAAGGCCGAAGGGGTCTGGTTATCGGCGACGAGATAGACGCCCCGCCTCGCGCGAGTGACCGCGACATAGAACAGGCGGCGTTCCTCGGCGTTAGGATATGCTTCCGGGGCGGCCAGAACGAGATCCAGCAGCGGGTCGTCGACGATCCCGGTGGGAAAGCCGTACTTTCCTGCGCACAGATCGAGCACCACCACATAGTCGGCCTCAAGGCCTTTGGAGCCGTGTACCGTCATGAAAGTGAGTCGAAGACTGGAATGGGCTCGTGACAATGTCTCCATATTCCCGGGCCTGTTGTGCCGGTACCGGCCCAGCAGCAGAACCGTGGCGCGCTCGTCGTCCCCGGCTGCATGAGCTGCAACGGCGTTCAGTGTCTCCGCCAGAGGATCGGGACTCGTTTCCCGGGCGACCATTACGTACACGCATGGTCCTTCTGCATTGAAGACGGACGAAACACGCTTGTGGATCTGTGCCGGGTTGCTCAGCACAAATCGACTTGCGAGATTGGCGATACGGTCCGCGCATCTGAACGTCGTTTCCAGGTTGACGCGTTCGCTCTCGCCGAAGCGTGCCTTGAACTCTCTCATGATGGCGATGTCCGAACCGGCAAATCGGAAGATGGCCTGCCAGTCGTCGCCCACCGCAAACAGCTGCGCGGCACTCGACGTATCCAGCAATGCCTTCAGCAATCGCGCTCTCCCGGCCGAAATATCCTGAAACTCATCGACGAGTATGTAGCCGAACCGGTTGCGGTAACGCCCGCTCCGCACGTGCTCCGTCGCGTTCGTGATCATGTCGTGGAAATCGATCTGCCGCTGCCGCGCAAGCGATTCCTGGTAACGCTCGTATACAGTAATGAAGACGGTCAGGAAGGCCTCGGCCCTGGGACGGTTTTCAGCCCCGGCGGCGCGACGTGCCACGTCGTCTGCCGAGAGTTGCGCGCCCTTGTAATGATGGAGGAACGTCGCAACCAGACGCGTGAAGGGTTCGATTCGACCTTGCTCTTCGAGGACGGAGAAAGTCTCCCCGGACGGGATCGGAGATAGCGTTACCCCATGGTCGGCCAGTTTTTCCGCCAGGTTCTCGGTCAGCCGGCCCGCAACCTTCTCGTGACTATAGGTCTCCACGAGAACCGTGCCGTGTTTCGCATGCAGGCGCCTTTTCCAGCCAAGCGACCTGAGATATTTGCCTCGGTCGATAAAGGGAGGGGTTTGGTTCGATTCCGAGAGTGCAAGATGTTCAATGTATATCCCCGCGTCCGGAAGGTAGAAATCGGGCTGGTACTGTCTCTGGTCCGGCGTGGCGGTTTCGTGTTCGTAGTCGCGTTCGTACTCATAGGGCACACCGTTGAGGTAAAGGAAGTTGGCAATCTCGCATTCTTCGAAACTCTTGACCTTCTCTCCTTGAAGGGACCGGATTTCATTGTCCCGGAGATACGCCCAATACTCTCCCTGAGTCCGGAATTCGAACTCGCTTCGGTACGGAGCAAAATGCCCCGCGAACCATTTGAGCAAGACCTCTGAGAACCCGGAATCGGCGATGAGGTCGCGAACGATGCCCTTCAGCAGGTCGAACAGGGCCTGATCGTCTACCGCGGCCCTGGCCACGGCCGGGCGTCTGCGTTCCGCTTCGCCGATGATCGACATGCCCAGGCTGTGGAAGGTCCGGACCGTGAGTTCGTCACCCAACTCCACGCCGAGGCGTTTTCGGACTCTTTCTTTCATTTCTTCCTGGGCATCTTTGGCGAATGCCAGCAGAAGCAGTTCCGATGGGCGCCGGTAACCCTTCCGAATGAGCCAGCCCGCCTTGGCAACGATGACAGACGTCTTGCCGCTTCCGGCGGCTGCGACGACCAGGTTGCGGTCTTCATCAACGACAACTGCTCTCCGCTGCTCGTCCGTGAGCGGTCTCGCCTCGACCCTGTCGAAGAATTCCCGGGACCGCACCAGTTCGTTGGCCACGAAGGCGTTGCAGGCTCTGGCCCGACAACGTTCGGATACATTTGAGAAGTCCCGAATCGCTTTCAGCATTCGGATTTCCGCGACCTCGGACAACTGTTCCGGCCACTGAGCGGGGAACCGGGCGACCACGTCTTTCGCATCGCGCTCGATTGGGGAAAAGATCGCATGCGACACGTACCTCGGCGGGTCGGCAAACTGCGCAAGGCGGTCGTAAACGGATTGGATCGTTCCGGCGTGCGTGTCCAGGGCGACACACCACCAATCGACTCGCGCTCGCATAAGAAAGTCGCCGAATGACCGCGCGTCCGGCTTCGAGAGTCCCGATACCGTTGCATTGCCGGTGGCGAAACGTACTTGCAATCCTCCCCAGAACCACCCGTGTATGACCTCCGAAGTCTCGATTTCCCGGATGGGGACAACCACCGATCCGGACGAGCGTTCCAGGATCAATGTTTCACCCTTCAAACTGACCGCTCCGGCATGTCCCGGGCGAAGGAACCGGAACACGTACGAGCCCAGGCCGGATCGTCCAACGCCCATCGATTCGCCGGGGACGGAATGAAGACTCTGCATACGGACCATGTCTGTTATCCTCATATGCAAACTACATCGGTTGACGCGGCGACCTTCCCTCTATATCGCCTTCGGCCACGCTCGAGAATTCGCCCGATAACCTGTCCATTTCACTCCTGGCGGGTTTCTTCCTGCAAAACGTACGCCAAGTCGCCGAAACATCCGCAAAACGCATAGGTGACTTGTCGGCACAAACTGTCATCCTGAAAGGGCCGACATGCGGGGGCCAGGCTGACGAAGGATCTCCTGTTCCGCCCTTGTTTTCCGTTGACACGCTCCCGCAATACCGCTTACTTTCGCCATTGGTGGCTGCGTCCAGCCTCACGTGCGGTCTCGTTGCTTCCCAATGACACGGAACCGATGGCGATCTCAGTCGAGAATCGTGAATTCCCTCACAATGGGGTTCTTCCTCGAACAAGCGCAATCCGGCACGCGTATAACTGTTCACGCGTGTACCGTCCCTTGAAACGTTATTTTCAGGCGAAAGGCCATTAAATGGAAGCCGTACGCGACCGGTTGTGGATCTTCACCTGTGTGGCCGGATCAGACAACGACTCGCTCACGTCCGCCGGATACACGCAGGGCTCGCGGATGACGCCCGCCGAAGGCGCGTTATTTCTTGACGTCCCCAACCTGCATATGATCCGGTGGCGGGGCCTGCCCGCGTATCCTTACGATCAGTTTGCCGTTACCTTTTCGTCGCTCAAACAGGTCACCTGGTCCATCGTGGGCAGCGGCGGCCAGGTGGAAGGGGACGAACTGCAACGCGTGCTGGACCTCGCCGGGAGCCATCCCAACATCACCGGCGTCTATCTGGACGACTTCATGCGAAAGAACGGCCGGGGCGCCCTCAGCGTGGATGACCTCGCCGGCATTCGACCGCGACTGAACGTTGCCGGCCGAAAGCTGGATCTCTGGGTCGTCCTCTACATCAAGCAGTTCGACCTTCCCGTTGCGCCCTACCTCGAATACTGCGACGTGGTCAATCTCTGGACCTGGAACTCCGACGATCTGAAGGACCTTGAACGGAACCTGGACCGCCTGGAAGCGATCAATCCCGGCGGCCGGGTATCCCTGGGGTGCTATCTCTGGGACTTCCACAACAGGCGCCCGGTCTCCATTCCGCAGATGGAACACCAGTGCGAACTTGGGCTCCGATGGCTCCGGGAAGGCCGCATTGAAAGCATCGTCTTTCTTGCCAATACCACCTGCGACATCGGGATCGAATCCGCGCCCTGGGCTCAGGCGTGGATCAGAAAAGTCGGCGATATACCGCTGGACGCTGTCAAGGAATGATTCGGACGCGCGGTACAACAGCCACGAAAAACACAAAAGGCACAGAACGTACAAAGCGGTACGGAAACGTCCGCAATCGCGTCAAGAGTTTCGCGGCCATCGGACAAATGACCGGGTCGCTGCACTGCAGAACTGAAACTGAATTTGGGAAGACATGATCTTTTGTGTTTTTGTGCCTTTTGTGGCAATTGATTTTACGCGCCAAAACAGTTCACGCCGGATATCGAGGAGACCACAAAAATGAAAGACAACGAGCGAGTCGGCGCCGGTGTTGACAAAAACACCTATATACCCAGCGACGGGCGTCACGCGTTCTACGCCAGCGGCCAGACGTACACGGGCGCGGCCGGTGAGAGAATGGTCGAAACGGTGACGTCCGAGCTCCTCCAATGGGTGAATCACGACGACGGACGCACGACGCTGGATGCATGCTACGACGGCAACTGGGTGAGAGTGTCGGACGACAACGGATCACAGTGGGCGGAATTGGGAGGGAGGGTACGCTTCGACGTGGGAATCGCCGAAGAGCAGTTGATGCCGGCGGGATTCAGCCTGGATGCGAAGAACGACGTGCTGGTGCGGTTTCACAGGGGGCAAAAGGCAGACAAGCGATGCTACGGTTACATCAATCAGGGCGCTTACCGCGCATTTTACAGCGTATCCGCGGATCAGGGCGTGACGTGGAGCGATCCCGTCCAGATCGTCGCCCGGGGGGACGGTTTCGACGCGGACCGCTGGGGCCCGGGCTTCGAGTATGGCGTTCGCGGCGGAATCCTCAACGGAACCCACTGCATCTGGATGGCGGACGGGTCGGTGCTGGCGCCCTTCACGGAGTACGAACGACTGGACGGTACCAGACCCTGGTGCTTCAGGGTGGTCTGCGCGAGGGGACACTGGAAAGAAGACGGGAGCGGATTTGACTGGGAATTCGGAGATTTTATCGAAGTACCGCCCGGGAAATCCAGAATTGGATGCTGCGAACCATCGATCACGGCGCTGGAATCGGGCGCGCTGTTCGCCACCATGAGATGTCAGGGCAACGAGGCGACGGGCAGCTATACCATCCCCTACTCCGCCGTTTCGGAAGACGGCGGGATGAACTGGTCGCAGCCGGAGCCGCTGCTGTACGACGACGGATCAAACGTCTGGACGCCCGCTTCGTGTACGGCCTTTTATGAATCCTCCGTTACAGGCAAGACCTACTGGATCGCCAATATCCTGGATGGCCCGGTTTATGGGCAGATCCCTCGATATCCGCTGCAGATCGCCGAATTCGACACGGGCAATGCGTGTATCGTGAAGGACTCGGTCAGGCTGATTCAGGACAGGCCCGACGATGCGCACGAAAACGTGAGATATACCAACTTCGGGTGGTACGAAGACAGAAGGACCGGTCAACTGATCATTACGCTTCCGGAGCAGTATCGACGCATGGGATGGGACGACATGGAAAAGCCGGAGGACTTCGCGGCGGATTGCGTCAGGTATACGGTGGATTTGGACGGGTAGGCGATTTGTCACCCGGAGCGCGTGACCGCTGAGATGCAACACGAACCTGCCAGAGGGCGGCCAGGACGCGGGCATTTCGACATTTCGACAAGCTCAATGCCGGCATGCTCAATGACCACGCATCGACGGGTCGTTCCGACAACCATAACGCAGGCACGACAACAATCGTTGACATTGTACCCATACCGCAATCCGAAATCAGGAATCAGCGTATCTGGAGATGAGGTCCGCAGCGGCCTCATCTCCTTTTTTGTTCGCCCAGGCGAGGGGCGTGGCCCAGTCGGCGCCGGCCAGCGTGGGGTCGGCCCCGCGTTCCAGGTACAGTCGCGCCAGTTCGTGCTTGCCCCATCTCACAGCCCAACCGAGGGGTGTGGATTGCAGGAGGTCGTCGACGACGTTCAAGTCGGCGCCGTGGTCGAGAAGGATGGTGGCGAAAGCTGTCCGTTCGCGCTCGGTCATTATGGGCTCGCCCCAGACGATCCCGCAGGCTGCCAGGTGGTGCGCCAGCCGGTACCCGAAACGCCCGACGAGATTGGGGTTCGCGCCGTGGTCCAGGATCATCCGGAAGATTTCGGGATAGACCGTGCGGTCAAAGTCGCGGAACTTGCGGTGAGGGTTGGTCCGCCACAGGCGCAGCGGCTGCTCCAGCAGGCCGAACCAGCGACCGTCGTCGGGTCCCCAGTCGAGTTTCCTCAGGCACATCCCCACAATATCGGGGTCGCCGCCGCAACCCGCAGCCCAGAGCAGCTTCTCCGCGATCGACGGGTCGTTGTGGAGGGCAACCGCGCCGGCGGCGGTTTCAGCCTCGAGTCCAATGGTAATGTGATCCAGAACGCCTCCGTATCGGAACAACAGTCCCTTCATCCGATCATCGCGGTTGTTGTACGCCGCACCCACGGGATTGGCGCTGGCATAGATGCTGGCGTTGGGATCGGCGCCCCGCTCCAGCAGGAGTTCGGCAATTTCATAGCGGGAATTGCCCGCCGCATCGGACAGGGGCCCGCCCCACGAATACGGCCTGGTTTCGTAGTGGTGCAGCTGATGCCTGTCGTCCGGGTGCAGACCGAGGTCGAGCAGCATACGCACCATGTCGATATTGTCATTCTGGACCGCGATCGTCAGAAGGCCGTTGTGCTCACTGTCGTCGGACTGAAAGCGTTCGGGATGCGCCTTCGCGAACGCACGAACAAACTCGAAATCCCCCAGGGCGACGGCGGATTCGATGGAATGCTCGCATCCCGCCTGGAGCAGGATGCCCGCGCAGATCAGACACCCTTCGTTGAGCGGCCTGTTTCGCCCGCGTACATTAAGGACCGCGCCGTCGAGGGGCGATTGGCCCTCGGGCGTGAGATGGGTGATATCGGCGCCGCGATCGAGCAGTTCGCGAACAAGTCGATAACGACCGTGCGATGCCGCGGCGTGAATGACGCTCCCGCCGTTGCGATGACAGGCATCCAGCAATTCGGGATGCCGATCCAGAGCGTCGAGCGCGGCCTCGTCTCGACCCTCCCTGACGGCTTCGAAGAGCGCGTCGTTCTCGTCGGTGATGGTGATATTCTTGCAGGCAGCCAGCTTGCGCCTTTCGTCTTCTTCCCTGATCACGTGGACGATGTCGTCCAGGCCGCGTTCCCGGGCCATGGTAAACGCGCCGGTGGCATCGCGGTGGGGATAGATGCCGGAGTTGTGGTCCGCGCCCGCTTCCATGAGAATGCGGACCGCATCGATGTGCCGGTTCATCACCGCGTAATGAATCGCGCGGTGTTCGTTGTTCTCCGCCATGTGTACGTTTACCAGATCGGGTTGTTCGCCAAGTATCCGTTTGATCCTCGACACGTCGCCGCTGGCTGCCGCCTCGCATAGATCGGCGACCCTAAACGATCCGTTGTTGGCCATTGCTGTTCCTCCATTTATCCTTGATTCGTCACTTTTCGGGGCTTTACGAAACTACGAGGGAACGAAACTACGAGAAAACGAGACTACGAAAAAGCGAAACGGCGAAAGCGCGAGACTACGAAAGAACGAAACGGCGAAACTACGAGAGAACGATACTACGAAAAAGCGGGACTACGAAAGAACGAAACTACGAAGGAGCGAAACTACGAAAAAGCGGGAATATATCATTCGTCTTCTGGTTCTCTCATATTCTCGTATTCTTGTGTATTGGTTTTTCGTATTCTCGTATTCTCGCCTATTCGTATTCTCGTCCTCACATTCCGTATTCCTGCGCAAGCTCTCTCTGCACATCCGTCGTCTCGACACTCACCTTGATGTCCTCCATCATCTGCAGCCACCTGTGTTCCCTGAATTTACCGAAGTCAAGGACGAATCCGGGAAGGGCCCTGCTCTCGACGATGCCGGCCGGCTCCTGACCGAGTACCTCGAACTTCCCCCCTCGAAGCTGGTACCACGTGGCCGGTTTACCGTTTTCCAGGAACAATCCCTCCTGTACCCCCGACGCTTCATAGATCTGACGTTTCTTGCCCAGGTCCGTGAATCCATGCTTGGACTCGATCTCCAGCACGAAATTCGGCGGGCCTTCATAGACCTGATGATCGTGGTTTTTTCTGCAGATCTGCCTGGGGCCGTTTCTGCGCACGATCACGCCCACGTTCGGATAGACCATACAGTCCGACTTCCCGCCGTAATTGAGGCGCACCGGCGGGTACAGAACCACGTCCATCCCACCGGCGAACATGCGATAGTAATTGATCACGGTAAGGATGTCGGCGTGATGTCGCGAGACGTTCGCATCAGGTATCCACATGACTATGCTCCTTCCACGTCAAGTCCGTGAGTGATCATCCCGGCCCCTCAGAAGCGGGTAGACGTAAGACGGGAGAGGGGGAGAGGACCACACCCGGACCCACCACCCGGTGAGAGGGAAGACGGGAGAGGGGAGAGATTACCTGCCTATTAAGGTTTCTTGTCGTGCCGAAGGCAAGGAGGAAAAACACAGCGGGCAAGGGCTTCTTCTACCGTCTACCCTCTTCCCTCTACCCGATTTTCTCACCTCTACCGTCTCCCCTCATTCAGGCTTTTGTGGCCGATTTGACTGGCGTCTTTTTTCGGATTGCGGTCAATCCTGCTGTACTGTTATTCGTGGCGCAGAGCCTCTATGGGATTGGCATTGGAGGCTCTAAAGCACTGGAATCCGACAACCAGCAACGTGGCGATAACAGATCCCAATGCCGTGAAGAGAAAGGGGAACGGGCCCATGTTCGCTCGATAAGCGAAATCTTGCAGCCAGTCTTGCATGAGGACATAAGCAAACGGCCACGCAATGAGATTGGCGACAAGCACCAGCTTTGTGAATTCGGCGCCCAACAGGATCGCGATTTTGCCAATGGATGCGCCGAAGACCTTGCGAATGCCAATCTCTTTTCGGCGGCGTTCGCACGTGTGGGCTGCAAGGCCAAGCAGGCCGATGGATGCGATGAGAAACGAGACTCCGAATCCAACGGCAAAAATGCGTTGGAATCGCAGGTATTTGCCGTAGTTGATCTCCAGCCGGTCATCGAGAAACGCATACATGAATGGACGAACCGGAATATAGGTCTTCCAGATTTCTTCGAGGCCCCGCATGGTTTCGCCGATGTTTCCGGCGGCGAGCCGCAGGTTGACCACCCGAAAGGAACGCGGGCGCAGAACAAAGGCATTGGCGTGGAGTCTTTCGGTCAACCGGCGCATGTGAAAGTCCTCTACGACGCCGATGATCCAGCCCTCATTATCGAGCAGTTTGAACGGTTTTCCAACCGGATTTTCAAGTCCGAGTTTCTCCACCGCTGTCTCGTTCAGGATAGTTGCGCTCTCAAAATCACTCTTGATGTCAGCGGAAAAATTGCGCCCCGCAACGAGGCTGACGCCGATCATGGGGAATAGATCTTCGTCAATGGCGTACTGCCGTATCTCAAAGACAGCGCCCGATGGATCCACGGCCATTTCTTTTCTGCTCGTCCAGCCCTCGCCTGGAAGGCTGGCGGATGCGGTTGCCGCGAGCACATTGGGATGTTCGAGAAAGCGCTGTTTCACTTCGTTGTATGAGTTTCTCAGCGATCGGTCGACGTCGAAGATGCGGAGCGCCAGGATGTTTTCTTTTTTGAACCCCAGATCTTTCTTCAGGACATGGTCGAGCTGGACAAAGGCGACAAGCGCGACGTAAACGAGAAAAACGGAGACGGCAAACTGAAGGATCATGAAAACCCTGCGCGGCAACGAACCGCCTGACCCCGTGGGGGATTGGCTGTGCAGTGCGGCAATGGGGGAGACCCGGCTGAGAAGAAAGGCTGGATAGACGCCCGAGAACAGACCGACCAGAACCGTTGCGGCCACGAGTAAAACCGCCATTTGCGGCTCCAAAAATGCAGAGAGCGTATCCGTTTGTCCCACGATATGTTGCCAGTACGGCCCGGTCATGCCCGTGAGAACAAGGGACAGGGGCAGTGCGAGAACGGTGAGCAGGACGGACTCGAGGAGAAATTGGCATGCCAACTGCCGCTGACCTGCGCCAACGACCTTTCGCATACCCACTTCCCTGGCCCGAAGGGCCGCGCGCGCGGTGGAGAGATTGACGAAGTTGATACAGGCGACGAATAAGGCGAGCATGCCAATGGACGCGACGGAGCGAACCGCCTTGAGATCGCCGGCGCCAATGCCGGTGCCCGGACCACTGATGCCTTCCGGGAAATCTTCATGTCCATAGAGACGCGTACGCAAGAGCGATTGAAGGCGATGGCTGGTCGTGTTTTCCGGGTTCTCTTCGGGTATGGAAAGCGCACGCAATTTCTGTTCGGTTCGCTCCGGGTCGGCATCCTCTTGCAGACGGACAAAGGTCTGTACCCACCGAAATGAGGTGCGGAGTTCCCAGTTGGACCAGGCATCCCGGACGCTTGCCGGCAGGGTTGCGGTTACAAAGTGGGGATTGAAATGCGTGTTGCGCGGCTGCTCTTCCAGAATTCCGGTGACAACGTAATCGCCCCACTGACCTTTGAGCACCTTGCCCATCGGGTCTTCGCCGGTCGGGAAGAATTCGGCAACGGCCGCTTTCGAGAGGACCACACCGCCGGGTTGCCTGAGAGCCTTGTGGAGATCGCCACGCGTTAACTTGATCCCCCAGAATACGAGGTAGTTGGGATCGGTATACCAGAACGCGCGGCGTTGCGCAAACTGGCGGTATTGCACCCACCGATGGCCCGGGCGTATGCGGTTGGCAGATTCGATTTCGGCGATGGATTCGACCATTTCGGGTGTGAGCGCAGCATGAGCCTCAATCTGGAAATCCATTTTGTAGGGCGTGGTCAGTTGCCGCAATACCCGATAGGTGCGATCGGCCCCGGGGCGAAACGTGTCGAAGCTGGTTTCGTGGACGACGTAGAGCCACGTCAGGAGCATGCACGCCAGACCAACGCTCAATCCGAGGAGATTGGCAAGCGTATATAAACGTTGGCGAATGATGTGCCGGATGGCGACTGTGAGAAAGTTGCGTAGAATGCCTTATTCCTGGCTCAAGACATCGACGGGGTTGGTACGGGCCGCCTGTCGGGCGAATCGAACGACCGTTATGACGGCGATCAGGAGCGTGACCTTCACACTGAGAAGGAACGGCCAGACCGTGAGATCGATCCGGTATGCAAAATTCCGCAGCCAGTCCCGTGCCAACAGGTAGGCAAACGGACACGCGGCCGCCCCCGCCAGGAGTGCGAGCATCGGGAATTCCCTGGCAACCCGCAGCAGGAGATGGCCTTCCGAAGCGCCCAGCACTTTGCGAATCGCGATCTCGCGGGTGCGCCGCTCGGCGGCGAATGCGGCCAACCCGGCGACTCCCAGACACGCCAGGAGGATGGCGACTACTGCAGAACGGACGACCAGCGTCCCCTGGCGGTATTCATGACTGTACTTTGATTCCACGTAGTCGTCGATGAAGAAGCTCTCGAAAGGGATCGTCGGGACCAGTTTAGACCAGATCTCCCTTATGTCCGAAAGCGCTTCCTGCTCTCGATCCTCCTTGATCTTCAGATGCAGATATTTCAGATTCGATCCCGCCGCCGATATCACCAGGGGGACCATGGGTTCTCTCAGAGACCGCACGTGAAAGTCCCGGACCATCCCCACGACCCTTGCGGCTCGCTTGTTCAGCAGGAACGCCTGCCCGACGGGCCGGATCCAGCCGAATTTCTCCGCCGCCGTCTCGTTTATCAGAACCTCCGTCCCTTCGACACCGCCAATTGACCGTTCGGCGTAATCCCGCGAGAAAGGCCGTCCCTCCAGTATCGGAATACCGTAACAATCGAGGAAGTCCTCATTCGCTCGAAATACCCGCGCTTCAAACTCCCGATCGGGCGAATCGACGGGGGATACGAAGCGTCGTTTGGGCCAGCTGTGCCCCGGCAGGTCCAGGCTCGCGGCCGCCGATATGATGTCCGGATGAGACAGAAACCGCTGTTTGACCGTGTTGTAGCGGCTGTTCAGGGGCAGTCGTTCGGCGTCTGGTCCGAAGATCTTGACGACCAGGATCCCGTTCCGGCTGAATCCCAGGTCTCGCTTCCGCACGAGGTCCATCTGCAGGTAGACGACGAGCGTGGTCGCAATGAGGACTGTGGATGCCCCGAACTGCAGAATCACCAGGGTCCGGCGCACCCAGAGATCCCGGGGCAGCCCCTTGCGCAGGCCTCTGAATGCGTCTGCCGGTTGCTGGGCCGACAGATAAAAGCCCGGATAGATTCCGGACACAAGGCCGGTGATCGCGGCAACACCCAGAATCCAGTGAATCTGCTCGACGACGTCGAAGACAAGCGGTTTGCCCATCAGAGCTGAGAACTGGGGCAGAAGCGCCCTCGTCAATCCGATGGACAACGGCAGCGCGACAAGGGTAACCAGGAGGGACTCGCAAAGGAACTGGCTGATCAGGCCTTCGCGATGGGCGCCGGCGACTTTGCGCAGGCCGGTCTCGCGGGCGCGCAGGGCCGAGCGCGCGGTGGCCAGATTCATGAAGTTGATACACGCGATGATGAGGATTCCGAGACCCAGCGCCGATAGCGGATAGAGATCGCGAACGTCGCCGTACAACATCCCCGAGTCTCCCTTGAAACCCTCCAGGTCGACTTTGGAATACAGGTGGATGCGCGGCATGGGCTGGAGCCGGTACGTCGCGCGGCCGGAAGCCGTGGGAAACTGAGCGGCAAGCGCCCGCTCCACCGTCGCCACGTCCGCGTCCGGTTGCAGACGAATAAAGATCGGCGCCGCCCGGATCGCCCAGATGTCCGAGGCAAAGCGCGTGACGCTGTCGAACTCGAAGCGCGTATTGGTGGGAAGATCCTCCATTACTGCGATGACAGTGAACGACTGAAAGTGGGTCTCGCGCTGAACTTCCACGGTCCTGCCCACGGGCTCCGCGTCCCCAAAGAGTTTTTCCGCGACGTTCCTGGTCAGCACGACGGAGGCGTCCTCGCGGGAAAGCGAGGCGGCGTCTCCGTGTATGACGTCGAGCCCGAAAAAGCCGAGAGCGTCGCCGTCGACGGGACAGAGCCGCTGGCGAAATATCCGGCCTTCGGCGCGGAACCAGGAACTGATCTGGCGGTATTGGACGACGTCCTCCACCTGGGGATAGTCGTTGCGCAGGCTCACCGCGATCTTTGCCGGCAGCGCGCTCTGCCATCGAACACGGCCACGCTGGTCTACATCCTTTTGCATGACGCGGAAAACCCGGTCTGCATGAGGACGATAGGCGTCGTAGCTCATCTCATAGCGGATATACACCACAATGAGCACGGCACAGGTCAATCCGATCACCAGACTGGCAACGCTGATCGCGGTGTGGGTCCTGTTGCGGATCGCGTTACGAACCGCGACTTTGAGAAAGTTGTATAGAATCTTCGAACTCAGTGTTGCGCGGTCTGCGCCCGTTTGCGGAGCTCCTCGCGGGTCAGGTCCTCAACGCGCGTGGCGATCCACCAGGTGTTGCCCTGGCTGTCCCTGACGCCGGCGTTCCGGTCCCCGTAGAACTGGTCCGCGGGCTCCATGATTGATTCCGCACCGGCGCCGAGCGCGGATGCGTAGGTCGCGTCGGTATCTTCGACGTACATATAAAGCGCGGCCGGCATGGCCGGATACCCCTCTTGAGCGGCGCCCATCATGACAACCGAATCCCCAATTCGGACCTCGGCATGCCTGGTGACCCCGTCCGGACCGGGAACGCGTTCACTCTCTTCGGCCCCGAATGCGTCCTTCAGGAAGTAAATGAGCGCTTCTATATCGTCAACGACAAGATACGGGGTAACTGTGTGGTAACCCGCGGGTGCTTGTGACATAATCGGCCTCCTGGACGTTCTGTTATGCAGATGGATTGCCTGAATTCGGCCGCCGAGGTACCCGGCTGGCATCCCTCTAATAGGCTCAGGAACCTGCGCCTGAGCCCTGAACCGCTCCCTGAGCTTGTCGAAGGGTCGGTGAAGGGATGTCTATTGGCACCTGACGGATAACGAAACGCGGGCATTTCGACAAGCTCAATGACCACGTTTCGGGGAGCGAATTAGAACATGCTGAACGAACCTGGACGTAGCGTGACGTGATGAATCGTTGGAAGAATGGTGTCCTGTTTCCGGGAAGGGACACTGGATTTCAGCCCTCCCAAACATAGACTTTCTTGTAGTAGGCGATCTCAAATCCGTTGCGTTCGAGATTTCCAAGCGATGTCTTCAGCATCGTCAGGGTCTCGCTGCAGGCCACCCGGCATCCCAGTTCCGCGGCGCGATTCAGCCGGGCTCGGATCAGCGCATTCTGGCCGCCCTTTCCTCTGTGCGCCTCCGCGGTCCCTGCCCATCCCAGATAGGCGAAATCTCCATGGCGGGCCAGTATCGCGGCGCTGACAGGCGTATCGCCGTCATATGCCAGGAAATGGTCGAATCCGCCCCGATCGACACATTGGAAGAAGAATGAACACGGCCAGGGCTCGAATATGCGGAGAATCGCATCTTTCCGCCTTTCGACCTCGCGTCCTGATACCCGACGCACGGCCAGGCCGGTCGGAAACGGTTCCACGCTTTCAGCGGGACGAATCAGCGTGGGATACGTGGTTCCTTTAAACGGTTTGAGACCGTTGTCCCCCAACCACCCGGTTATTTCCTCTTCCTGCGGGTTCGGACTCATCCAGAAGAAAAACCGTTGGACCTTCGATTCGCTGAATACGTCCAGGATTTCCAGTAAATCGGACCTGGAAACACGCCTCCCGCATCCGAAGAATGCTACGCCATTCCGATTTGCCGATGGATAGGGCAATGAGGCGGAAGGAGGATCGAGTGTGACGACGGCGGTATCAGAGGGTACCTGGATCCTCGAATCGCGTGGAACGCAATCGAGTTCCCTCTGCCTGATCGCCATTAATCGTCGCGCAATCTCGTGGGGTCTCATAACAGTCCGTTGATAAAGTCGCTCTGCAGGCGAGGCCGAAGACAAGGCGCGCGACCGAGTCCCATCCCTCGATTCGGCGAGGGAGCGCAACGCAGTATTTCGACCGCAAGGGCCGGCCGTAGACCGGATGGGCTTTTTCAACGGGCTGCTAAAGGCGAGCGTTACGACTTCCCTTCGAGGTGCGGTTTGAGGAACTGTCCCGTATACGACCGCTCGACAGCGGCCACCGCCTCGGGCGGACCCGTGGCAATCACGTCTCCCCCGTTGTGCCCGCCCTCAGGACCGAGGTCGATCACGTAGTCGGCGGTCTTGATCACATCCAGATGATGTTCGATGACAACAACCGTGTGTCCGGCGTCGACGAGGCCGTTGAGCGCGTCGAGCAGTTTCTGGATATCCGCTAGGTGAAGTCCCGTGGTCGGCTCGTCGAGGATGTAGAGATTGTGCCTGCCGCGTTTGATCTTGCCGAGTTCATTGGCGAGTTTAATGCGCTGCGCCTCTCCGCCCGAGAGGATGGTGGCCGGATGGCCGATTTTCAGGTAGCCCAGCCCCAGGTTGTCGAGTACGGAAAGCTTGTGGGCAATCAGGTTGTTCCCCTTGAAGAATAACACGCCTTCTTCAATCGACATGTTCAGGACGTCGGCAATGGTCTTGTCCCGGTAGGTGACGTCCAAGGTCTCGTCGTTGTAGCGTGCGCCCTTGCAGGTGGGACAAGGTATGGAAACGTCGGGCATGAAGGCGAAGCTTGTCTTGATCTCGCCTTCGCCGGCGCATTCCTCGCAGCGGCCCCCTTTGACGTTGAAGCTGAATCGGGAGGCCGTATAACCACGTTCCATGGCTTCTTCGGTGGATGCGAAACACTTTCGGATATTGTCGTAGAATCCAATGTACGTCGCGGGATTGGACCTTGGAGACCGGCCGATGGCGGTCTGGTCGATGTTGATGACGTCTCCCACGGGTTCGTGACCCGAGAGATCATCATGATCCCCGGAAAAGATCCGGCTGTCGTGAAACAGATTGTATAGTTTCTTGTAAAGTACTTCGTGAATCAGGGTGCTTTTGCCCGAACCGGACGCGCCGGTGATACATGTGAAGATTCCCAGCGGGATTTCAACGTCGACGTTATTGAGGTTGTTCGCCCGCGCGCCCGTGATGCGAATCGCCCTGGCGTTCTTCTCGCGGCGTTGAGCGGGAACGGCGATTGTTCTGGCGCCGCTCAGATACTGCGCCGTCGGCGATTCGCTGCAGGACAGTACGTCCTCGAAAGGACCTGCCGCGACAACGCAGCCCCCGTGTACTCCGGGACCGGGACCCATTTCAATGATGTGATCCGCAGCGCGGATGGTCTCCTCGTCGTGTTCGACGACGATGACCGTGTTGCCGATGTCTCGAAGGCGTCTCATGGTACCGATCATCTTGACGTTGTCTTTGGGGTGCAGGCCGATGCTGGGTTCATCCAGAACATAGAGCATGCCCATCAGCCCCGAGCCGATCTGGGTGGAAAGGCGAATGCGCTGGGACTCGCCGCCGGAGAGCGTACCGGTTGGACGGTTGAGGTTGAGATAATCGAGGCCGATGCCGATCAACAGTTCGAGGCGGGATGAAATCTCGTGGACGATCTGCGAGACCACCTCCTTCTGTTTCGAAGGGATGGCGAGTTCCTTCAGAAAAGTGAGCAACTCAGGGAGATGCATTTCCCCGAGACTGTGGATGTTGTGGCTGTCAATCGTGACCAGAAGACGCTGTTTCTTCAACCGCTCCCCACCGCAGTCCGGACAGGGGTTCTCGACCATGGTCTTGCGCAGATAGTCTTCCATGCCCCCGTGCGCCACACCCTTTTGTCGGTATCGTCGGTACTGGCGTTCGATCTGATTGATGACGCCGTCGTAACGAAATTCCCGCCCGATGTATTTTGCGCCGACCTTGGCGTCCGGGGGCTGTTCGATGACGATTTTTTCGCCACCAGTTCCGTACAGAAGGAGGTCCCTTACGCCATCGGAAAGGTCCTTATAGGGGGTGTCCAGGTCAAAACCGTATTTTCTGGACAGGCTGTAGAGGATACGCCCGCCCCAGGTATTGACATCGTATTTCAGCGCTTCCTTCACGAACGCGCCCTCCCGCAGACTGCGGTCCTTGTCGGGGGCGACGAGATCGGGATGCGCTTTCAGATAGGTGCCCAGACCGGAGCACGTCACGCAGGCCCCGGCGGGATCATTGAACGTAAACATCCCGTGATGCATACGTCCCGCGACGACGCGCGCTGACGAAGCGCCGAGTTTTCGGTGGAAAGAATCCACTCCCGGCTTGCCGACACCGGAGAGTATGCGGAAACTCAGGAACCCTTCGCCAATGACCTCGAGGCCGTGCGTAAGGGACGTCACGATCTGTTTCTCGAGACCGTCGCGGACAACAAAGCGATCCACGATCACTTCGATCCGGTAGTCCTGGTCTTCATCGAGTTCGATTTCCTCGCCCAGGTCGTGAGGCGTATCGTCAATGCGCACCCGCCGGTATCCCTTGGTGCGAACGTCATCGAAGAGGTAGGCGTAATCTTCGCCGTAGATCTTGAGTACCGGCGCCAGAACTTCGATCTCCGCGCCGTCGGGCAGGGCAAGCAGGTGTTCCATCATCTGATGCGGTGTCCAGACGCTGACTTTCTCTCCGGTGACCGGGCAACGAGGCTGCCCGATATTAGCATAAAGCATGCGCAGATAGTCCGACAGGTCCGTCATCGTCCCCACGGTCGAGCGGGGATTCTTCATCACGGTCTTCTGTTCTATCGAGACGACCGGAGAGAGACCATTCACGAAGTCGACGTCCGGCTTCCTGAGTTGTGAAACGAATCGGCGGGCAAAGGTGGAAAGCGACTCCATGAATCGCCGCTGTCCTTCGGCGTACACGGTATCGAAAGCGAGGGAGGATTTCCCGGAACCGCTCACGCCGGTGACCACAACCAGCTTGTCGCGCGGGATTTCCAGATGGATATTCCGCAGGTTGTTTTCCCGGGCGCCTTTGACCTCAATGGTCGATCTCATCGATGGCCTTTTAAAAAAAACCGAGCGAAACTACGAGAGAACGAAACTACGAAAGAACGAAACTGCGAGACTACGAATTTACGAAACTACGAAAAAGCGGGAATATATCATTCGTCTGCTGGTTTTCTCGTATTCTCGTCTATTCGTTTTTTCGTCTATTCGCCGTCATAATAATACGCGGGTTCTTCAACTTCAATTCGGCTCTTCTCGGTCAGGTGGATCGGACTGGAAAGCTTTTGGACGACTTCCTGCTGGACAAGCCATTCACAGGCCGCTTCAAGGCCGCCGCCCTGGATCTTTTTCTGGAAATAGTCGCTGATTTCCGAGAGTTTGCGCACTTCAGACGAATCCTCGAGGTAGTCCAGCAGTGGGCGAAAGAGGACATGGATCTGCTGTTCAAGGAAGTGATTGACCATATCGAGTACGCATTTGACGGATTCGTGAGTCTTCGGTTGATTAACAAAGTCCGTGTAGATGGCGTTGAACAATGCTGGATTGTAGTTGAGCGCCTGGTGGACCACTTCCCGGCCCGGCGCTTCGTTGTGCAGGATCACCTGGATCGATGCCAGTTCGCGCACAACCTGCATGAGCCACCAGAAGCTGTATTCAAAGTCCTCCTTCAGGTGGAAGTACTTCTCCGCTTTGTTGAGCGAAGGTATCAGAAAACTTGCGTGTCTCAACAACTGGTATGCCCGGTCTCGTGCTCCGATGTGATCGATGGCGTCGTACCATCTCGCCACGGAATCGTCTTTCGTGAAAAGAAGGGTGCTCTTCGAAAAACTAAAGTCCAGCCAACCGCCGCCGAGATCGCCTTCGATCCGGCGCTTGAAGACGCCGCGGGGAATGCGCTGCGCCTGGATGTTGACATCGTCTTCACAGAGCGTTACATGTCCTTCTTTCTCCCCCTCCTGCATGATGATCCACAGATCGATATCCGAGTTCACCCAGACTTCGTCGTAGGACAGACTGCCAAACAGAATCGCAGCGAGTACGGTCCGGTCCTTTTCGAGTTTTCCGACCAGAGATGACAGCGCGTCCCGGTAGTGTTTCCGGATTTCATCCGGCGTGGCAGGAGACATCGACAACTCCATCGTCACTATATTAATGAACGCGAGGAAGCACATGATATACGCAGGTACAAATCAGGTGTCAAGGTCAATTCCCCGAAAGCGCCGGACTCCCGCGGCCCGCTTTCCATGATATCCGACGGAGGAACCAGTGTTTCATCGAATCCAGCTATGGGGTCCGACTGTCTTCCTGTTGATCTGTCTGTTTACGGTATCCGGCGCCGCGCCCGCCGGCGAGTTCAAACTCACCATTCTGCACAATAACGACGGCGAGTCCCAGCTGATAAATGCCGGAGAGGGCCTGGAAGACTTCGGCGGCGTGGGTCGATTCAAGGCCCTGGCAGATCGGCTCAAAGCGGAAGCGCGTATGGACGGCGGCGTACTCATGGTTTCGTCGGGCGACAACTTCCTCGCCGGCCCCGAATTCAACGTCAGCCTCGGGCTCCCCGAATCCGCCCCCTTCTACGACGCCCTGGCGATGGACCTGATCGGGTACGACGCCGTATGCATCGGCAACCACGACTTCGACTTCGGACCGGACATCCTGGCCAGGTTCATTTCCAGCTACAGCCTCACCGGCCCGCCATATCTCAGCGCCAACCTGGACTTCGGGGACGAACCGGAACTGGCAGCTCTCGTCACTTCCGGTCGGATTGCCGGGAGCACGGTCGTCAGAGTCGACGGCGAACATATCGGCATTGTGGGCGCGACCACACCGGACCTGGCGTTCATCTCCAGCCCGCGAAACGTGAGAGTGGGCCGCCGGCTGCGGGAAGCCATCCAGGCCGAGGTGAACGGGCTGGCGCTACGCGGCGTGCGAATCATCGTCCTGATCAGCCACCTCCAGTCCATTGACAACGACCTGGAGCTCGTCCGGGAATTGCGGGGCGTGGACGTGGTGATTGCGGGCGGCGGCGACGACCTCCTGGCAAATCCCGGCACGCGCCTGATTCCCGGCGACGAAGCAGAGATTTCCGGACCGTACCCCATACTCGAACAGGGCGCTGACGGAAACGACGTACACGTTGTCACCACCGCAGGGAATTATCGATACGTCGGCCGGTTCGTTGCGAGCTTCGACGCTGCCGGCGTCATTACGTCAGTCGACCGAAACGCCAGCGGCCCGGTGCGGGTGGCCGGCGGCGGCCTGCCGGATGCCGTGGCTCCCGACACAGAGGTCCGGAATCGGATCGTGGCCCCGGTCAGCGATGCCCTTGCCTCAATGGCTTTAAATCAAGTGGGAACGTCGGAAGTTGTGCTCGACGGCGTGAGAAGCAGAATTCGAACCGGAGAGACCAACGAAGGCAACCTGGTGGCCGACGCCCTCCGATGGCAGAGCGCACAGCTTGCCTCGTCGTTCGGCGTCCCCGTTCCACACGTGGGCATCGCGAACGGCGGGGGAATTCGCAACGCCAATGAGATTCCCGCGGGCACGGTATCCGAACTCACGACCTTCGATATGCTGCCATTCCCCAACTTCGTAACCGTCGTGCCCGCCGTTCCTGCGGCACAATTCAGGGAAGTCTTGGAGAACGCGGTCTCGCAGGTAGAACGCACCTCGGGCCGGTTCGCCCAGATTTCCGGCTTCACGATGGTCTGGAATCCCGATGGCGTCGCTCAGGAACTGGATGAGCGCGGAAACGTCACGCGGCGCGGCGGCCGCATTGTGGAAATAACCCTCGACACCGGCGCCGGTATCGTCAGAAACGGAAACGTCATATCCGGGGCGCCGGACATTCACGTGGCAACAGTTGACTTCCTCGCCAGGGGCGGTGACCAGTACCCCTATCGGGGCGCCCGCTTTACACGTCTGGGTGTAACCTACCAGCAGGCGCTTGTCAACTTCATCAGGGAAGGCCTCGACGGCCGCATCACGGCGGCGGCCTATCCGGTAGGTGGACAGGGCCGGATAACCACCGGGCAACCGATACATGCGGACGAATCGAACCTCGCGAATCGCTCTGTCGTACACGTGTTCCTGACGCGGGACGGCGGGCCGATACCGCACGCAAGGGTCGAATTCTCACGTTCCGTTTCCGGCCGGGAGAGGAAGTACAGGTGGAGGGGCACAACCGACGCCGAAGGCCGCGCCACGATAGAAATCCGACCTGACAGCCCCGGAAGCGTTTCGGGCTACTACGCGGTTCGCGCCGTGGATATCGCGGGCAATACGACTTCCAAATGGGAGAGTGTGCCGATCAACGGCGGGCGGGAAATCACACTTCTCCTGCCCGTAGGCGGCGTCGCCCGCGTGGAGGACGAAAGTTCGCTGGCTCCGGAGACGCTGGCGCTTTATCCGAATACACCCAACCCGTTCAACCCCTCAACCCGGATCGTTTACCGGATCCCTGAACCGGGGCAGGTCGACCTCACGATCTACAATGTGCTGGGTCAACAGGTACGGGTTCTGGTACGGGATCACCAGGGTCCGGGCCGGTACGAGGTCATGTGGGACGGACGGGACGGGTTCGGGCGTACCGTTTCAAGCGGTGTTTATTTCTATCGGCTGGCGCATCCGGGCAGCGCGCTCACCAATCGCATGCTCCTGGTTAAATAACGATCGGCACAGACCTGACTCGCATCGGCTGCTTCCGGCCTTCCGTTCACTTGACGAAACCGATGGTTTCCGGTATATTTCCGTACGGATCCCGGTAAGTTCTGTACTCTTCCGGAGACGGTAGGGATGTTTTTTTCCTGCAGACGGATTCATCCTTTTGCCACTTTCGCTCTGGCAATATTCACGGCCTACCTCGCGGTTTTCCTGCTTGCCGCATTCCCCGGACACGATCACGATCAACAATGTACTGTCTGCGCCTGGTTCAACAACCTGAGCATCGGTCTGCCGGCAGTGCTGGTGTTGCAACTTTGTTTTCTGCATTTCAGGCGGGGTTTCTCCTCGTTCCGTTCCCCGCGCTCTTCCCTCCTTCTGCCTGAAAGACGCGCCCCTCCTGTGTTCTGATCCATCCTCACGTGTCTTCATGACACATCCTCAGTACTTCCGGATTTTTCAACTAGATCGTTCCAGGTCCGCCCCGGCTAGAATCCGCGCTTGCATAAATGTGGCTCGGTCCTGTATGCGGGTAGGCTCTTGGAACTGCGTATCGCGCATTCCCGCCCCTCTCCGGGTCAGGCTGCATCCGCAAAGGCGGATAACCGGCCCGGTGAATTTGCGTGTCGGTAACTTGCCGGCACAACTGCAGTTCGTCCGCCACACAGGCGGATGTTCATGCGATTATCGGGCGAAGTTACATTCTGGTACACAGGAGAACATTAATGTTCAGCATGCTGAAGATGAAAACATCCCTTCACTGGATTGCATCGGCGGCGGTTGTCGCCGTATTCCTGTCCGGTTGTGGAAAAGATGACCCCGTTACGCCACAGGAAGAGCATTACGAAGCCGAAGGCCTCGTCCTCCTCGACGGAGGCCAGCGGTTCTTCCGCTATTTCCAGGGCAGGATCGACTCGGGCGACGGCCGGGCGGAAGCCCTGGAAGTCCATCACGGCGAAGTCACCAGCAAGTGGAGCATCCGCTTCCTGGACAAAGACGGAAACGAAATGGCGCCCCCCACCGGCGAGGGCTTCAGTTTCACTTGGGAAATCGCGGATAAAGATATTGTGGAAGTCGTCCAGGACGCGGGGGAAGCGGGTAAATTCGTCTTCGCCCTGCGCGGCCTCGAAGATGGTGAAACCACCATCAGGCTTCAGATTTCGCACGAAGGGCACGTGGACTTCACCACGCTGCCGCTCCCGGTGCATGTGGTCGGAGAGTTCGAGGCGGAAGGGCTGGTCATCATCGAATCCGGCGTTCGATTCTTCCGGTATTTCCAGGGCGAGATCGACTCCGGCGAAGGTCGGGTATCGGAACTCTCGGCCCCGATCGGCCTGACGCCTCACTGGCGCATCATGTTTCTGGACGAACACGGAGAGGAATTAGACCCGCCGGACGATCCCGAATTCACGTTCGGCTGGACCATTGCCGATCCCGACATACTCGAAGTCCACCAGGACGAGGGAGACGAGGGTTCTTTCGACTTCCACCTGCGCGGTTTGCAGGAGGGCGAAACCACCATTGTATTCGAAGTCAAACACGAAGGGCACGTTGACTACCGCACACAGCCTATTCCCGTACACGTGGAGTCACAGGAGGGCCAGCACGAGGAACCCGTGGGCGTTCGGCTCAAAGAGGAAGATAGCGGTGAGCTGCTCACGCAGGCGCCCCTGAAGGGAGAAGGTGAAGCCACCGAGGCCCTGACTGTCGCCGTCGGTGATACAACCGACCACATCGCGGCGTTCTTCTTTGACGAACACGATGTGGAATTCCAGCCGGAAGCGCCCGACGAGACGCTTGGGATTGCGGTGGCCGACACCTCGTTGCTCGCCATCGATCCGCCGGTAGCGCCCGAATACTGGGCCTTCAGACTCATCGGCAAGAAGGCCGGCACCACCACCATAACGCTTTCCATTCTCCACGACGGCGAGGCGGAAGACGAATTCGCGCCCATTTCGGTGGCAATCACCGCACCGTAGCAGGAAACGCGGCGGGAGGGTTGTTCTCGCCCTCCCGCCATCTGCAACGTCGGAGCACATTCCAGATGGCTCACTTGTTCAGGTTAACGTATCTGCACCCCGGTGACGGCTCCAGCCACCGTTTCGCCATCCGGATATCCTTCATCCTGTCGGCGCTCACGTTGCTGTTTCTGGGCTTTCCGGCGGGTATCAGCTCGGCAACGCAGGCCGTGTTGATCGAAGGGTACGTCTTCGACAGCGAGACAGGGTTGCCCATCTGGAACGTGAACGTCCAATCCGCAGATCACTCCCCGGGCGCGTCTACCGACGAAAAAGGCCGGTTCGTACTCCATCTGTCACCGGGTGACTATCGGCTTTCGCTTACGCACGTCGGCTATCAGGAAACGAACCACCAACTGAACATCTCGGGTGCCAAGCATCCTGTTGTTTATCTGGAACTGACGCGGCTGGATCACCTGCTGGACCCCATTGACGTTGTGGCCGAACGCGCTGAAACCCGATTTGAGGAACTGCATGAGGCCACCCGGGTGCTTTCGGGCGACGAACTCAGGAAGAAATACAGCATCACGTTGGCCGAGACCATGAAGAATGAACTCGGCGTTGCCATCCAGAGCATGGGTCCGGCGCCGGCCCGCCCCGTCATCCGCGGGCTCAGCGGCGACCGCGTACAGATCAACGTCGACGGCATTCAGTCTCAGGACCTTTCCGCAACTTCGGCCGATCATGCGGTAACTGTCGAGACTTTCAACGCGGAACGCCTGGAAATCATCCGCGGGCCCCGCACGTTGCTGCACACGTCCACGGCCGGCGGCGGGGTAATCAACATCGTCAAGCACAGGATCCCCGAAACCCGACCGGAGCGCTTCTTCGGGAGCGTGGGCGCCTACGGAGAGACTGCGAACCGGGGTTACTTCTCGTCCGCCGCCCTCACGGCGCCCCTGGGGCCGCTCGCGATGCATGCCGAGTCCACCTACCGGGATACCAGGGACATCCAGACCCCGGTCGGCCGGCTTGCCAACACGCCCATCAACACCCGCACATATGCCCTCGGCCTGTCTTACGCGGGCGACCGGGGGTACGTCGGCGCTTCATTCGATCAGTTCGAGACTCAGTACGGCATTCCGGGCGGCTTCATCGGCGCGCATCCCAATGGCGCGGACCTCGATATCATGCGCCGGGTCTTCGACGGGAAGGCTGTCCATCGGTTTGACGGCGGAACGGCCGACCGAATCGAGGCGGGCTTTACGAAGGCCTATTACTACCACGTCGAGTACGAATCAAGCGGCAGCATCGGTTCCGAATTCCTCTTTCACGACTACAGCGGCGATCTCAAGCTCTACCTGAACACGGGAAACCAGGAACAAAACATTGTTCTCACCGCCGGCTTCGACCATCGCAATCTCAAGCTGGGCGCGTTTGTCTTCACCCCGCCCACACGAAAGCAGGACGTCAACTTCGGGCTGTATCACGAAACTACCTGGCGCAATATCGAATTACAGGCCGCGGCCCGGTACGCCTATGCCACCTTCGACCCGCGCCTCCAGACAATCACCAACAAGAGCCTGGACGTAGACCGCGTCTTCCATACATGGTCCGCGGCATTCAGCCCGCTCGTGCCGATTACCGACCAGTTGACCGCTGGATTCAACCTCAGCCGCTCCCAGCGCGCGCCCACCATCGAGGAACTCTACAACGAGGGACCGCACCTGGCCGCTTACACCTTTGAGAAGGGCAATGTGGAACTCAATGCCGAACGCAGTTTCGGCGCGGAGGCATTCTTCCACTATCTGCAGCCGGGATTCGACCTGGTCTTCACGGGATTCTGGAACGAATTCGACAATTACATCGCGCCGCGAAATACGGGAGAAATCAACTTTGCCCAGCTACTTCCCATCTACGCCGCGGAAGGTATAGACGCGAGAATGACGGGCGTGGAGACCCACCTGAAATGGCGTCCGAACGCGCGCCTGGAACTGGAGATAAACCTGAGCCACGTGCGCGGCGAAAACCGGAACGACCGCATGCCCCTGCCCGAAATGCCGCCGCTTAAGTTTGTGGGCAGCGCAACCTACAGGCACCACTGGCTTACCGGGGGAGGGACCATGGAGTGGGCCGCGGGTCAGGAACGCGTGGATACCTACGAGGACCCCACCGCAGGTTATTCCGTCTTCGGCGTTTACTTACAGCGGGATTTCCTCACAAATCAGGCCCGCCACAGCTTTATCCTTTCCCTTGAGAATCTCTTCGACACGGAATACCGAAACCACCTGTCGCGCATCCGGTCCGTAATGCCCGAAACCGGACGCAGCCTTAAACTGAACTACAAGATGTATTTCTTCTAGTTTCCCCCCCGAGTCGACGGCGATGCGCCAGCGGATAGCCTGCGGTCTTCCCCAGGGATGGTTCATTGCGCACAACTGCAAGCCCCGGATCCAGAATTCGATCCGGGGCTTGCAACTTTGCCTGCTTCAATCCCATCCTCAGTTTCTTCCGAGCATCGCCCGCCGCATCACCCGTTCCACAACGCGTGGACACCAGGCGCCAAGGAAGGCCGCCGTTCGGTTTCCGAAACCTGGAACGAGCAGACGTTTTCGCTCACCAATTCCACGAAAGATGGCCTCGGCCAGGTCTTCCGGCGGCATGCGTTTTTCCTCTCGCGAGTTGTCCGGGCTGTACCGGTGGGCATGAGCCGTGCGAGTGGGACCCGGAAAGACCGTCATAACGTGAATCTCGCGCGGGGCGAGCGCGACGGAGAGACTTCGCGCGTAGGACGCCAGCCCGCTCTTGGTTGCCGCGTACGCCGCTGCCCCTGGATAGCTCACGTAATGCGAGAGTGAGGAGACGAAGACCAGGGATCCGCCGGGCGCAATGCGGTTGGCCCCCAGCAGCCCCGCCGTCAACACCATGGGCGCCAGGAAGTTTATCGCAACCACCTTCTCCTGATCCGTCATACCCACGTGGGGAAACCGTCCCACGGCGTTGATCCCCGCATTGTGAATGAGTACGTCGATCGTATCCATCGAGGCCAGTCGATCGTGAACGCGTACGACGCCCGAATCGGTACTCAGATCGGCAATGACAAACCGCGCGCCCAGTTCCGGCTCGAGAACCGCGGCCCGGTTTGCATCCACGTCAACGCCGGTTACGGAATATCCGGCGCGAACAAGCCTGCGCGCGAGCGCCTCGCCGATTCCATTGGCCGCGCCCGTTATTACCGCGTGTTTCATTTCGCCCGCCATCGCATCAGGGCTTCGATCGCGCCGTCGCAATAGCGCCCGCAGAGCCGCAGCCATCTGTTTCTCATGCCGATTGTCACCACGGGTCGACGTCCGTCGATCGCCCGCGCAATCCGCCGGGCGACGCGTTCCGCCGGCGGGAAGGCTCTGGAACGATCGTCCTGCCATCCGGACTTACGATGAATGCCCGTTTGCGTTGCCCCCGGGTGTATGACCTGGACGTTCACGTCGCCTTCGACGCGCAGATTGCGCCCGAAGACGTCGATCGCATCTTTGGCTGCCGCATATACGGCGAATTCCGGACATGGGAACGCATGGGCGATGGACCCGATGAGTACGTGTTTGCCTCGTGCATTGTCCACATATGGTACCAGCGCATGGGTCAGTCGCAACGGCGCCAGAAGATTGACGGCTACGATCTCACGAATGCTGGAGACGGGCTGGTCGGCCACGGTACCGTAGTATCCCACTGCCGCGTTCTGAATCGCGAGGTCCAGCGAAACGATCTCCCGCGAACTGAAAAACGATCGCACCTGATCCGCGCAATCCTCCCCGGACAGGTCCGCCTCGCAATACGTCTCTTCGCTGTAGAGTCCTTCTTTGAGCGAATCCAGCGGTCGCCTGCCCACCAGTACCAGCCTGACGTCGCGCGCGTGGTAGATTTCCGCAAGCGCGCGGCCGATGCCGTCCGTGGCGCCGGTAATCAGCACGGTTTTCCTATCCCCCGTCATGACATATACATCCTTCGTCGCGTCTGCAAACGAGCCGGAGTTCCGCGAACACCTCCGGCTCGGACCTGTACATTATCGACCGTCGTTTCCAGGGCTTGCCCCGCGACCGTCGAAATCCTATCTTTACCTTGTGTTCCGGATCCCGCAGTTAATGTTTTTGTTTCGATCGAGAAATGACAGAAAGGAGGCGTCCGGGCGGCTTATGCGTCATGGTCGACCTGGAGCAAGAAGACCAGACAATGAACAATCCGCAGATGTTGACCGAGGAAGTGAACGACGAGCGGGCCTGGCGGGCGGGTAGTATCGATGATTCCGCAGCCTGGAACTACCCGCTGTCGGGGGATTATCTCTCCGGCTGTGAACGCATCGTACGCGAAGTACGGGGTCGTGACCTGCCCATTGCGGAGATTTCCCGCCAGGGCATGTCATTGGCTGACGGCAGAGAATGCCTTCAACCGGTACTCGACGCTCTCAGATCAGGGCGTGGATTTGCCATCGTCAATCGCGTGCCGGTCAACGGATATGCACCTGAAGAAGCGCAGTCGATGTACTGGATGACCGGCGAATGCCTTGGCGCCCCTATGGAGCAGAATATAGAGGGTACGCTATTGTACGACGTCCGTGATACGGGGAAGAATGTGACACAGGGAGCCAGGTTTTCTGTGACCAATGCGGAGAGTACGTTTCACAATGACAATGCCTTCGGTTCACGGCTGCCCGACATCGTGGGACTGCTCTGCCTGCGTACGGCGAAATCCGGTGGACAGAGTCAGCTGATCAGCGGTTACGCCCTCCACAATGAACTCCTGGAAAATCACCCGGATGTCCTCGAAACCCTCTATCAGCGATTCTATTTCGATCGCCGGGGACAGTTCAGGTCCGGGGACTCACCCACGTCTTATTTCCCGGTTTTTCGATGGAGCCGGGGTGAATTGACGCTCCGGTACCTGTACTATTACATCCAGGTGGGTCACGAGCGCGCCGGCAAATCGCTGACGGTCGAACAGAGAGGCGCACTGGAAGTTGTTGAAGCGTTGCTTCGCCGCGCGGAATTCAGGGTGGAGTTCAGTCTGCAACCCGGACAGATGCTTTTTACGAACAACCGCTGGATACTTCACAATCGCACCGCATTCGAGGACGATGCCGACCCTGCGCGGCGGCGGCACTATGTGCGACTCTGGTTGCGGTTCCGGGGCTGACGGATCGAGCTCACATAAGACGGTCGCGCGAGTCTACAGCGTATTCACGGCTCTGGCTATTGCACAATCTCGTAAACCCCTGAGTTGTTCATATTCTCCCGCGTCTCCACCCGGTAGACCCAGCAACGCCCGTCCGTCTTCTCGCGTATCATCCGATCGGCATAGTCGAACGCGAATTTGGAGGATGCCTCCATCCCGACGTTGGGTATCACGCGCAAGTCTACGATCCCCCTGCGGTGCATCTCCTCGAACAGCTCTCGCTCGGGGTCGTTTTCGTTGATCAGCATCGTGTGGTCGAACATGTGTTCCAGCCACGCCTTCAGTTCCTTGAGCTTGCCGAAATCCACCACAAAGTGATTCTCATCCAGCTCGTCGCACGTAAAATGGAACGTAATGTCCCGGTTGTAACCGTGAATAAACTGACAGTGCCCGTCGTGATGCGCCTGTCGGTGCGAACACGGCAGGTTGTGAAACGTCTTGGTGGACGAAAACCGTCCTTTTCCCCTGGCCATGATGCTCGTCTCTCTTTTCGGCTCATCGCTGACAAATGCCATAGAAAATACGCAATCCACCTTCTCTGTCAAGGATTCAGCATTGGAAAAACACAAGGAGTGCGACGATGATCATCGACACCCATACCCATTTCTACGATCCATACCGCCCCGAAGGGGTACCCTGGCCGCCGCACGACGACAACCTGCTGTACCGGCGTGTGCTACCTGAAGATTATAAGGCCGTCGCCGTTCCCGAGGGCGTCACCGGCACCGTGGTCGTGGAAGCCAGTGAATGGGTTGAAGACAACCGCTGGATCCTCGATCTGGCTGAAACGGAACCCTTCATCGTCGGCTTCGTTGGTAATCTCGACCCGGAATCGGACGACTTTGAGAAACACCTCATGGATCTGGCGGGAAATCCCCTCTTCCGCGGCATCCGCCTCCACAGGAACGAAGTTCAAAACGTCAGCGACGCGCTGTTTTCCAGGCTCGAGTTGCTTGCTCAGGCCGACCTGTCGCTGGACCTTCTGATCGACGTCGCGCAGCTTCACTCCGCCGTCCGCATTGCCGACCGGCTGCCGGACTTGCGCATCGTGCTCAACCATGTCATCCATGTACCCGTTGACGGCAAGACGCCGGACCCCGATTGGATCGACGGCCTGCACAATGTCTCGCGGTATCCGAACATCTACTGCAAGGTCTCCGGCCTGGTTGAAACCGCCGTGCAGGAACCCGCGCCTCCCGAATTGATCTACTATGCCCCGACCCTGGACCACCTCTGGGAAATACTCGGCGTGGATCGGCTCATCTATGCCAGCAACTGGCCCGTATGCGAACACGGCGCGGACTACGCGACTGTACAACGCATCCCCAGGGAGTACTTCGGCGCCATTGGAAAGGAAGCGGTCGAGAAAGTCTTCTGGAGGAACGCGAAGGCGGCCTACAAGTGGCCCGACCAGAATTAATGGCGATCCGGTGGGCAACGGGAGCGCGCCGCGGGGACTGTCCTACTGGATGCGAGACCCTTGCCGCGCAGCGATCCCGCCCTCGCCGGGCCGCGGTCGGCGCTTATCGCCGCCGGGCGAGCATGGGGCCAAGCGGCCGTCCGCCGAGCAGATGCATATGCAGGTGGTAGACCTCCTGACCGCCGTGTTCCCGGCAGTTCACGATCAACCGGTACCCGTCCTCGGAAAGCCCTTCGGCTTCCGCGAGCCGGGCCGCCACGGTAAACAGCCGGCCGAGCGCGGCCTCGTCCTCGCACGTTACATCGCTGACGGTGGGAATCACCCTGTTGGGCACGATCAGAATGTGAGTCGGCGCCTGAGGGTTGATATCTCGAAACGCTGTGACCAGTTCGTCCTGGTAGGTCATTTCCGAAGGGATCTCCTTCCGGATTATCTTGCTGAAGATTGTCTCTTCCGCCATGAATTCTCCTTTCGGTGATTGCTTCATTTTGCTATCTTTTCCTGCCGTTGTGGACTAGGAAGCTGTCTAAAAGAAATTCTCTCATCTGCAAATGGAGCGAATCCCGACTCCCGTTCGAAAGTTCGGCGGAACATGCTTTCTTTCATCGACCGCACTCTGGCCGGTTCAGCAATAGTCCTGCTGCGGATATACCGTGTGCTTGTCTCTCCGTTTCTCCAGGTCGTATTCGGCCCCGGCAGCGGGTGCCGGTTTCATCCCACCTGCGCCAGGTACGCCCGCGATTGCTTTCGACAACATCGCTTTCCGGTCGCACTTTACCTGTCGGTCTCGCGAATTCTCAAGTGCCATCCCTACCATCCCGGCGGGATTGATCCCGTCCCGCCGCAAAGTCGTTAGTGCAAACCTCCATGTTCGGAATCGCTCAGATCCATTGGAGCGCCGACCCCGAGATCTTCCGTATCGGTCCGGTCGTCCTGCGCTGGTACAGCCTGTGCTTTCTGGTTACCTTCGTCCTCGGCTACTTCATTATGCGCCGGATGTTCCGGTTCGAGGGAAAATCCGCGAAGGACCTCGACAGCCTGGTGAATTATATGGTTCTCGGCACCCTCATCGGCGCGCGCCTGGGGCATTGTCTGTTCTACGATCCCGAATTCTACCTGACAAACCCGATTGAGATCTTCAAGATCTGGCGAGGCGGCCTTGCGAGCCACGGCGCAGCCATCGGCATTTTTGGCGCGCTCTATCTGTACGCCCGAAACAGGACGGATCAGTCCTACCTCTGGATCCTCGATCGCATCGTCGTTACGGTTGCTCTTGGCGGTTTCTTCATCCGAATTGGAAACTTCTTCAATTCCGAGATTTACGGCACCCCGACCGACCTGCCCTGGGCAATCGTCTTTTCACACGTGGATGCCGTCCCCAGGCATCCGGCGCAACTCTATGAATCCATCGCCTACGGACTGATCTTCCTTCTCCTCTTTACGGTCTGGTCAATAAGGCGCAACCGGACGCCATCGGGATTGCTTCTCGGCATGTTCCTCGTTTCCGTCTTCTCGTTCCGGGTGGCCGTCGAATTCGTCAAAGTCCGTCAGGCCGCTTACGGCCACGGCTTCCCGCTCAGCGTGGGACAATGGCTCAGCGTCCCCCTTGTCATCCTGGGCATCGCCCTGCTCGTAAACGCTTCACGAAAAAATCGCTCGACAGCCTCGACGTAAGAAGCTGTCTTAAAATTCCCAGCGGTCTTCGCGCGGCTGCAAAAGCGCCGGTCGGCGTTGGTCAAATCCACCCGTATAGACAAATAGGGGCGGATTTTCCCGCCTTGACCGCCACTTCTTCGCTCGCGCTCGGGAACTCACCGGTAATTTTAAAACAGCTTCTAAGCACGAAGAAGCAGACACGGCTGTTCCCATATGTACACAGAAAGGCGGGATCCCATGAAATCGTATGCGGCCGTTGCCGGCGCGTTGCAGGAATCACTCAACCTTGCCCTGCCTCCCATTGCCGTCTGCATATCGGACGAGGTTCCCGAGGGTGTGCCCGAATACGACGGCCGGGCGCCCGCCGGCTGCCTGTTCTGGCAGGAAGCGGCGAAGGGTCCCTTTACCACCCGGACCATGCACCACGAACTGTGCGCCATCGGCGTACATACACACCATATGGCCAACCCTCCTGCTTCGTACCAGGTCGAACTGGGCGACGTCCTGAAGACAATGGCCGGCATGGAGTACGTTCGTGAACAGGACGTCATGGAGATCCCGGTGCTGGAGAACGAAACCAGATATGTAATTTACGCCCCGCTGGGTAAAACGCCACTCGAACCGACCGTGGTTCTGCTCTTCGCGCATTCCACGCAGAGCCTGATCATAACCGAAGCCGTCCAGCAGGTAGAACCCGCCGTTCCGCCCGCAATGGGCAGGCCGGCGTGCGCAGTGGTTCCCCATGCCGTCAGAACAGGTGGGGCCGCGCTCAGCCTGGGCTGCTGCGGCGCACGGGCATACCTGGATGCCCTCACGGACGACGTCGCGATATGGGCACTGCCCGGCAACAAGGTGAACCAGTACGCAGCACGCATCGACATACTTGCCAGAGCCAACGCCGTCCTGGGAGAATTCCATTCCCTGCGTCGAAGAGACGTCGAAGCCGGTCTTGAACCCACGGTTGCAGAGTCTCTTGCAAGGCTGGAAAACTGAAACCGTACCGTCAATTTCGATGCGTTCACATCTTTCGCTTGAAACAGCACCGGTGCGTGGTATATTGAAGAAAATGCGCCGTGCTCAGACTCATCTTCACATCACACGGATTCATCGATGCGTCCCGCTTCAAAAGAACAGACGCTGGACCTGCGTGAAAGAGGCAAACCCATTAGGGGTCAGATACAGGCCAGCAACCGGCGGCTCTTCATGCAGTTGCACGTCTATGAAAACTGCCCGCGCACGGACACGCTTGCGGACGCACTCCGCGAATCCGGGGTCGACGCCGTCCTGTACGCGGACCTGAACAATCCATCCGGCGTTGGCATTCTTACGCTATCCGAATCTCCGGATGCGTTCGCGGGGCAAATCCGCACATTGCTGAACGGCGGTCCGTTCGCTGAACTTCAACGCAATCCCCACCTCACCATGTTCGGGAGAACCTACGCCCACGGTTACGAACCCGATCTCTTGGAAGCGTTGTTGCGAAAGCCACGCAGTAAGGTCCTTAACGCGGACTGGCCCTGGGCCGTATGGTATCCGCTGCGCCGCAAGCCCGAGTTCGGACTGCTGTCTGGTGAGGATCTGCGCGGGATTCTGGGTGAACATGCCAGAATCGGGCGGGCCTACGCCGAGGCAGGTTTTGCCCAGGACATCCGCCTGGCCTGCTATGGCCTGGACCGCAACGACAACGACTTCGTCATCGGACTGCTGGGGCCCGAGTTGCACCCGCTCTCGCACGTCGTGCAGGAAATGCGAAAGACCCGGCAGACCGCGCAATACGTGCAATCTCTCGGACCGTTCTTCGTTGGTAAAGCTGTCTGGCAGACGCCTCTCTAACAGCCCGTTGAAAAAGTCCATCCTGGCTACGGCCGGCCATTGCGGTCGATATACTGCGTTGCGCGCCCTCGCCGAATCGCAGGATGGGACTCGGTCGCGCGCCTTGTCTTCGACCTCGCCTGCAGAGCGACTTTATCAACGGACTGCTAACGCCTGGGAAGAAGGACAACAAGGTTACCCGACATTGCCATGATTCGTAAAGTCGAAGCCCTCCGCTACGGCTGCCTGCGCTTCATCAGCCGACCGCTGGATGCGTTCCACATACTGGTTGGACCCAATGCGAGCGGAAAAACGACCTTTCTGGACGCCATCGCCTTTCTAGGCGACCTCGTTTCCGACGGTCTGGAGGAGGCCGTCGGAAAACGGGCTGCGGATCTGCGCGATCTGGTCTGGCGTCGTACGTTCGATCCTTTCGAAGTCGCCATCGAACTGAGCATACCGTCGCAGAAGGCAGACCTTTTCGAAAACCGGCAATACGTTCGATGCCGGTACGAAGTCACCATCGGGACGACATCCGATACCGGTGAGACCGCCATTCTCGCCGAACGTGTTCTGCTTCTTCCGGACGATTCCCGGAGAGACCCCGAGTCCGAACAGCAGACGCTCTTCCCCATGGACCGCCCGATGCCGGACACGCTCGCCTTGCCCCGCCTCAGGGGCGCAAGGACCATCGTACACAAGGTTCACGGGAGCAATGACAACTTCTACTACGAAACCGGCACCGGATGGGACCACTCGTTCATGCTGGGTCCCAGGCGGTCCGCTCTGGCCAATCTGCCCGAAGACGAAACCCGATATCCGGTAGCGACCTGGCTGAAAGGCGTACTCAACAAGGGAATCCAGCGCCTGGTACTGAACAGCGCCCACATGCGCCGTCCCAGCCCGCCCGGTCGTCCCGCGGCGTTTCAGCCCGACGGCTCCAATCTGCCCTGGGTCCTCTCCTCACTGCAGTCCGGCGCGCCCGACCGATTCGCGGCCTGGGTCACAGCCATGCAATCTGTTCTACCCGACCTGAAATCCATCCGCACAGTGGAACGACCTGAAGATCGTCACTGTTATCTGGTTTTCCAGGATCGAAACGGACTGGAAGCGCCCTCATGGAAGATTTCAGACGGTACCCTCCGCCTTATGGCGCTTACTCTCCCTGCGTACCTGCCTGACTCTGGAGGCGCCTTTCTCGTTGAAGAGCCTGAAAACGGAATCCATCCCCGGGCCCTCGAAGCGGTTTTCAGGGCGCTCTCGTCCGTTGAAGACGTCCAGATCCTCTTGACCACGCACTCGCCCGTCATTGTGAGTCTGGCGGAGGGCAGTCAGGTCATCTGCTTCTCCAGGACCGAAACCGGCGCCACCGACATGGTCCTAAGCACCGAAAATCCCGCGCTGCGCGAATGGCAGGGTGAAACCGATCTGGGTTCACTGTTTGCCGACGGGGTATTGGGTTAGAACCGGGCTCGACGCTCTAAGGTTCCCCGACTCGAAGTGTCGTGGAATTCAGGAGACATTCGAGAAGCTGTCTCAAAATTCCCAGCGGTCTTCGCACGGCTGCAAAAGCGGCGGTCGGCGTTGGTCAAACCCACCCGTATAGACAAATATGGGCGGATTTTCCCGCCTTGACCGCCACTTTTTCGCTCGCGCTCGGGAACTCACCGGTAATTTTAAGACAGCTTCCGAGGACGTTCATCATGGTTGAACTCGCTCTGAAATACGGATGTAACCCGCACCAGAAACCCGCAAGGATATTCAACCGGCACGGTCCGCTTCCCTTCAGCGTCCTCAACGGTGCGCCCGGGTATATCAATCTGCTGGATGCGTTCAATTCCTGGCAGCTTGTGAAGGAACTGAGGGAGACGCTCGACACGCCCGCCGCGGCTTCGTTCAAACACGTCAGTCCCGCAGGCGCCGCGGTTGGTGTGCCTCTGAACGACGATCTGAAAATGGCATATTTCGTCGAGGGCATGGACCTTTCGCCCCTGGCCGTCGCGTACGCCCGCGCCAGGGGCGCCGACCGGCTTTCTTCGTACGGGGATTGGGCGGCCCTGAGCGACCCGGTTGACGTGGCCACCGCCAGACTCCTTCGCCGCGAAGTATCCGACGGGGTCATTGCGCCGGGCTATCATCCGGAAGCGCTGGATATACTGAGAAAGAAAAAAGGAGGCGCCTACCCGGTCCTTGAAGTCGATCCCGATTACAAGCCCATGGAAACAGAATCTCGTGAGGTATTCGGACTCACCTTTGAACAGCAATGCAATGACCTGGATGCCAGCCCGGAGATGCTTGGGAACGTCGTTACCCGACGAAAGGAAATCCCCCCGGACAAAGCCCGGGATATGCTGGTGGCCACCATAACGCTCAAGTTCACCCAGTCGAATTCCATCTGTTTCGCATTGCAGGGCCAGGCCATCGGCGTGGGGGCCGGGCAGCAGAATCGGCTTGCGTGTACGGATATTGCCGCCGGCAAAGCCGAAGCCTGGTTTCTGCGCCAGCACCCTGCCGTGCTGAATCTGGATTTCAGAAAAGGCGCGCGGCGGCCGGAAAAGATAAACGCCATCGAACTGTATCTCAAAGGAGACATGACTCCCGAAGAACAACGTGCATGGCGCGTTTCGTTCCGCAAGGCGCCGCCGCCCTTCGGCGATGCGCCCAGAAGGGAGTGGCTGCAGCGTCTCGGGGGTGTAACACTGGGCTCCGACGCGTATATCCCCTTCCGTGACAACATCGACCGCGCCGCCCGTACCGGCGTGGAATACGTCATCCAGACCGGCGGTTCCGTACAGGACGACGTCGTGACCGCGGCCGCGGATGAATACGGCATGGTCATGGTAAATACCGGGATCAGGCTCTTCCATCATTAGGTTGGTGAAAAGCAGCAAAAACAGCTATCAGCTTGAATCAAAGACGAAAGACAGACAGCAAAGAGCAGCAGACGGAACTACCGCGAATCCATCGAATTGATCAACCGGAAGTTCCTTTCACCCGTTCGGTTGTGAGAAGCCGTTTTAAAATTACCGGTGAGTTCCCGAGCGGGAGCGAAAAAGTGGCGGTTATGAGGCGCGAGGGGCGCGCAGCGCCGACGGGAAAACCCGCCCAAGAGAGGCGAGCGAGCGCAGCCTCGACCTCTCGATATGGGTGGGTTTGACCAACGCTGACCGTCGCCTTTGCAGCCGCGCGAAGACCGCTGGGAATTTAAAGACGGCTTCTGAGGATGGGGCTGTTGTTCGCGGAAAACTGAATCTATTTCCTGGTGCCGGAAAGGAAACGGGCAATCCGAAGGGAACTTCATCGTATCACGACGAATTGTCGCAAAATGCGACGGTTTTCCATTGACCGCCGCGCGAATGGGCATTATATTAACCGCTCGACGCGGTTGTTTTTTTTGCAGTATAGGGCGACCCATTTGCGGACTCCCGGCGTCGAATACCATCGACAGGCTTCCTGTTGAGAGAACGGGTGTACCTGAGGCACACACCATCGCATATGGAGAACTGGGGACATGAAAGCCAGGATTTCGGACGGCGACGCGGACATCTATCTGCGCGACATCCGAAAATTCGCGCCGCTGAGCAAAGAAGACGAAGCGGACGTGATCGCGGACGCTCAGAGAGGTAACCGCAGAGCCCTCGATCGTCTCATCACCGCCAACCTGCGATTCGTTGTCCGAATCGCCCGCGAATACAGCGGACGGGGGCTGCCACTGTCCGACCTGATTGCAGAGGGCAATCTGGGCCTGATCCGAGCCACACGGACATTCGATCTTGCGCGTGGGCACAAATTTATCACCTACGCGGTCTGGTGGATTCGGCAGGCCATTCTGTCGGCGCTCAATCGGTGTGTACATCCGGTTGTGTTCCCTGTAAATCAAATCGACGATCTCGACGTAATCAACAGGGCCAAGAACGCCCTTTCGCAGTCGCTGGGCCGGATTCCCGATCTGGGCGAACTGGTTGAGAAAACCGGCATGCCTCTAAGAAGGCTGCGACGCGCCCTCGAGGCCAACCGAACCACCGTCTCTCTCGACAGTCCCACGCACGACGGTTCCTCGGGAGTATACGCCGATACGCTTCCGGCACAGGATTCCCGCCCGGACGAGCAGTTTGAGGATGCCCGCATCAAGAAGCTGCTCAAGGAATGCCTGAACCGATTGCCCCAGCGCGAAGCAAGGATATTGAGTCTGTATTTCGGTCTTGACTCGGATAAGCCGGAGCCACTCGAACGTATCGGGAAGCGCCTGCAGATCAGCAGGGAGCGGGTCCGGCAACTCAAAGACAGGGCGCTTGGCAGACTCCGGCTCAATTTTGTACAGGAAAACGTGATTTCGTAGACAGAAAAAGCGGCACCAACAAGTAAAGCGGGCGGCCTGCATGGCCGCCCGCTTTATTTGTACGGAATCTAACCGCTTACTCTCCCTGAATCCGGCTCATTTCTTTGCCGATTGCTGCTTCAACAACTGAATCTCCCGCTGGAGACGAAGGAACTCCCGATACAGAACCTGGTTGCCATCCTGCATGGAAAGCTGTGACGGGACTGAAAACGCGTCATAACCGGCCGCTGGAAATTGACCGGGTTCAACAGAGAGTTTGCCCACCTCGACACGCGGAGTGTCCGGTTGTTCACCACGTTTGACCTTCATCCGGACCTCGGTTCCGGGAGTTGTGGAAAGGACCAGGCTCTGTAGATGCTCGGCGCTTTGAATCTGTTGCTCCTGGAACGAGATGATCAGATCCCCCCGCACGATTCCGCTATTCGCCGCGGGGCCGTTCGGCGCAATGCTATCGACGCGGACGCCGTGATAATCGGCATCGTATTCTCCGGTTACGCCCAGCCATCCGTATACCGTCTGTGAACCGTCCAGAAGGCGTTGGGCAACACGAATTGCGCGGTTGACAGGTACAACGAATACGAAGTTTGTCTCCTGCATCATTCGGGTGTCCGGAGTCCCTTCGGGCAGAATACCGGACAATGGATCGAGCAGCGCCCAGACCAGGCCAAGTATCTTACCAGTACTGCAGAATACCGGTGCGCCGCCAAAACTGAGATGCACAGGGGCCGCAACGTGTATCAGGTCCTGGGCGCGGTCGACCTTGTAAACAACACCAAACGAAGGGGTCAGGTTTCCGAAACTGTTGCCCAGGATAAACGCATAGTGACCCATGCGAACCCTGTCGGAATCGCCGATTGCAATCGGTTCCAGCCCCTCTGCCTCAACGCGGATAACCGCCACCTCGGACACCGGATCCGAAGCGACGAAACGGGCAGGGAGACGATGTCCCGTATGCAGGGTTACCCAGATTTCCTCGGCATCTTTTACGGCACGATGGACGGTAACAATGGTGCCCCGGTCATCCAGGACAAATCCGGTGCCGTGCATGAATCCCTTGCCGTACTGAAGCCCATCCACGGCCCCTGTCTGGGTATAGCTGGCATGAATGCGGACAACGCCGGCCCGGTTCTTTTCCAGAATCTCGGCTCTTTCTTCTTCGATTCCCTTGAGTACGCTCCCTGGACGACAATGCGCCGCACCCGGAACTGACAACAGTATCCCCATTGCTATGGGAAGCGTCCACAGCATTTTAAACCGTTTTGCTCTCATTGTTCTCGTAGGCTTTCTCTCCCGCTACATTCACTAAAAGGACACCCGGCGTACGTTGGCCATGCGCCTGCCCGGGCGCATGCGAACCATCGACGCGGCCTTTGCGGAATCCGCCCGGCCGGCCCGATGGACCTGGTGCGAAACCGGATAGGACGTATTCCGGGGCAGCATTTTCAGCGCCCCGCGCAGGTCCGCGGCCGGAAACGTCGAAGACGCCGGCGCAACGAGCGTCATCTGGTGTACGCGGTCCATGTTGACCGCCCGTGTTGAAGACGCCTCGTCCAGCCCCGTGGTCATGCCCAGCGCGATCAGCACGACTGCCGCACACGTTGCCAACGCTCTCGGCAGAGTCGGGATAAACACGTCCGGCAGCCTGTTCCAGAACGAGGTCTTTCGCGCCGCTTCCATCATCAGGCGGCTGCGAAGCGCAAAATCGAACCCGGCGGACGGCCGTACACGCGACATCCGCGCGAGCCGCCCCGTAAGGCCTCTGACCCCTTCCAGCGAATTGGCGCAGGTGGAGCATTCTTCCATGTGGCGATCCATCTGCGCCTTCTTTGCGCCTCCCACCTCGTCTTCGAGATAGGCCGATAATCGGGCCGCAAACTCACCGCAAGTTATGTGACCCTTACCCATGAATCTCCTCCGTTGGTCCCATTTCAATTGCGAATTCCCGTGTGGTCCTCAAGACGGCGTAACGCTGTCAGATCGCCAGCCCCACGTCTCGTCCCTCATTCTTCAGCTTCTGCTGCAGTTTCAGGCGGGCCCTGTTCACGCGAGACTTGACCGTACCCACCGGACACCGGCTGATCTCTGCAATTTCCTGGTAGGAAAGCCCTTCAACGTCTCGAAGCAGGATGACCTGCCGGTAGTTTTCCGAAAGCGACATGATCGCCTGATGAATCTGTACATCCGCGATAGCAGATTCCGTGATTCTATCGGGCCGGTAGGACTCGTCCGGCAATTCCAGCCCCGTATCGCTCTCTTCATCCCGGTGAAGCGGAAACAGCCGCCAGCGTTTACGACGTCTTAACTCACTTTTCGCCAGGTTGCCGGCAATTGTAAACAGCCAGGTGGAAAAATTCGCGATGGCGCGATATTCATTCCGCTTTCTGTACGCCCTGAGAAAAGCCTCCTGAACGATATCCTCGGCCGTTTCCCTGTCTCCGACAAACCGAAATACAAAGTTGTAAAGCCTTCCTCTGTAACGATTTACAATCTTTCCATACGCTTCGATGTCGCCGTTGGCAACATCAGTCAAAATATCGACATCCGACGCTGCTCCGTTTTCCGTGTTCACCATGAGCATGGTCTTTCCCCCCTTTCACCTGCTACATCCTCGGGAATGGGGCATACGAAACCCGCAATCCGGACAACCTCCTAACGCCAATTAAACCCTCTGGTCTTAGTAAAGTTCCCGAAAAGCGAAAAATCAGCACCAGTATCCACGCTTTCGATCCGGTTTCTCCGCTTGACATCCGCTTTTGATGTGGTATAATTATAGCCGCTCCATCCAGGAATTGCAAGACCGGCTTTTACCGGCATCGAACGTACCTTTTCAACCGTTTAACCTCGATTCGCAATTATCCGGGGACATGAATATCGAATATATACTGAAGAACAAGGGCGAATTGGCGTCAAGCGTCCCGGATACTTGAGGTCACTGGACGTGAAGGGAAATTTCATCCATTCGAACGACCTCAATGCCCGGTTTCGCACCGACACCTTCCGTGACTTTTGTGCTTTTTGTGGTAAATTCAGCGGTTGTTTTATTTCGAATTGAGGTGAATTCCGAAAGAAGGGGTTTTCAATGGCGGCACATCCAGACCGGACATTCGAACAGGGCGGCCGATATTTCCCGCCCGGGGATCTCAGCGCGCAGGCCCACGTAGGCAGTTTCGATGCATACCAGCGGCAGTATCAGGATTCCATAAGGGACGTCGAAGCATTCTGGGCGGACGTGGCGGGAGATTTCCACTGGTTCAGAAAATGGGACAATGTTCGCGCATACAACTACAACATCGACGAGGGTCCGGTCTCCATCAGATGGTTTGAGGGAGCGAAGACCAGCATCGTCTACAATTGTCTGGACCGTCACCTGGAAACGCGCGGGGATCAGTTTGCGATCATCTGGGAAGGCAACGAACCGGGTGAAGACGACAGGCTGACCTACCGGGAACTCCATCGGGAAGTCTGCAAATTCGCCAACGTTCTGAAGTCACGCGGCGTAAAAAAAGGAGATCGCGTTTCCATTTACATGCCGATGATCCCCGAACTGGCGATCGCGATGCTCGCGTGCGCCAGGATCGGCGCTGTTCACTCCATCGTCTTCGGAGGCTTTTCCGCGGATGCGCTTGCGGACCGTATCGTCGATTCCACGTGCCGGGTCGTGATTACGACCGACGGCATGTTTCGCGGCGACAGGCCAATGGAGCGCAAGGCATTTGCCGACCACGCCATTGCAAATGCCGATGGACGCATGGACGGCAGAACCGTGGATACCTGCATCGTCGTCCGCAGGGTGGGCGAACACGCGGATATTTCGTGCCCCATGCAGGAGGGCAGGGATCTCTGGTGGCACGACGCCATGGAAGACGCCAGCCCGAATTGTCCCTGTGAAGAATTGGACGCGGAAGACCCGCTTTACATCCTCTATACGTCAGGATCAACGGGGAAACCCAAAGGCGTGCAGCACAACGTGGGCGGTTATATGGTTTACACCGCTTACACCCACAAGAACATCTTCGACTATCACGATGGCGACATCTACTTCTGCGCCGCGGACATCGGCTGGGTTACCGGACATTCCTACATCATCTACGGTCCGTTGGCAAACGGCGCGACGACCGTTATGTTCGAAAGCACCCCGGTGTATCCCGATCCGGGGCGTTACTGGCAGGTAATTGACAAATACGAAGTCAATCAGTTCTATACGGCGCCCACGGCGATCCGGGCGGTTGCGAAAGAGGGCGAAGCGTGGCCGGCCAAATATAACCTCTCGTCTCTGAAGCTTCTTGGGACCGTTGGCGAGCCGATCAACCCGGAAGCCTGGCTGTGGTACCACAACAATGTGGGTCGAGGCCGGTGTCCGATCGTCGATACCTGGTGGCAGACCGAAACCGGAGGCATCCTCATCACGCCGCTTCCGGGCGCGACGGCCACGAAGCCCGGATCCGCGACCTTTCCCTTTTTCGGCATCAAACCCGTCGTACTCGATCCGGAGTCCGGCAAAGAGCTGGTTGGCAACGACGTCAGCGGCGTATTGGCCATCGCCGAGCCATGGCCCGGACAGATGCGCACCGTCTACGGCGACCACAAACGCTTCGAAGAAACTTACTTCCAGCAATACAAGGGGTACTATTTCACGGGGGACGGCTGCCGAAGGGACGAAGAGGGCTATTACTGGATCACCGGCCGGGTGGACGACGTTATCAACATTTCCGGGCACCGCATGGGCACCGCGGAAGTCGAGTCCGCTCTTGTTTCTCACGAGGGTGTGGCCGAAGCGGCCGTGGTGGGTTTTCCGCACGATATCAAGGGTCAGGGCATCTACGCCTACGTAACCCTGAACGTCGGCGTGGAATACATCGATGCATTGAAAGACGAACTGAAGGCGTGGGTTCGCAAAGAGATCGGCCCAATCGCCACACCCGACGTGATCCATTGGGCGCCGGGATTGCCCAAGACCCGATCCGGCAAGATTATGCGCCGTATCCTGCGGAAGATTGCGGCCGACGATACCAGCGATCTCGGCGACACGTCAACGCTGGCTGAACCGGCGGTCGTGGATCAGCTCCTGGAAAATCGCTAGAATTCAGACTCGATTGCGTAAAGTCAAGAGGGAGCCTAGCGGCTCCCTCTTGACTTTTGTATAGAAAGGTCCCGCCCTGAATATGACCGCGCCGCCCCGGAAATCCGTACTCCTGCTCTCCGGAGGGATGGATTCCACCACGCTGCTCTGGTGGATGCGAGACCGTGAACTTTCAGAGATCCACACCGTTTCGATCGACTATGGCCAGCGCCACGCGGTTGAACTCGAATCCAGCTCACGCCTCTCCCGGCTGGCGGGCGCTGACTCCCACCGCTGCCTCAAAGTCGATCTCCGGCAGATCGGCGGGAATCCGCTCACGGACATCGCGCACCCCGTTCCGGTGGCGGAACAGGACCGCCAGGCGCTGACCGTTGTGCCTTTCCGAAACATGCTCTTCGTCACGCTGGCAGCCGCCTGGGCGGAGGCGAGGGGTTGCAGCGATCTCTTTCTCTCGCCTGTACGGGACGACTTTCAGATCTACCGGGACTGCCGCCGCGAGTTTTACGACATGCTGGAGAAGGCCCTGTGCCTGGGCGCCACACGGCCCAACGACTACCGTATCCACACCCCGTTCGTGGAAAAGTGGAAAGACGAAATCGTGAGGCTGGGCCTGAACCTTGGGGTGCCGTACGCCGAGACCCACACCTGCTATGCGGGCAAACGCCCCGCCTGCGGCCGCTGCGACGCCTGCGTGGAACGTATCAACGCCTTTCGCGCCAATCGCGCCGTCGATCCTCTGGCTTACGAGATCGACATCGACTGGACGTCATCCCGGACTGACTAGGCATTTTTCAATGCCGTCACAGCCTCGATCAGACGCCGGTCCGCATTGTATCGGAGTTCGAGAATCTGAACGAGTTTCTCGGGACTCGCGCCCCTGGAGGTTAACCGATAGACTTCAAGCCTGTCCGCCAGCGCGTTCATAACCATATCGAGCAGGATGAGATCCGACGCATCGTCCTCCACCATACACTCGTCCGCCAGAACGCGCCGGACCACCTTCAGGCGTTCACTCAGCGCCTCTTCGTCTATCTCCTCGACCTTTCCCCGGCTGACCAGTCGCGTGGATAGCGTCGCAAGGAATCCTTCGCTGAGGTATTTACGGGCTTTTTCTTCGGTCCAGGAGTCTGAGAGGATTTCCGCAATGGAATGCGGGATCTGGTCGGCCCTATTCCGATTATCGGCCGAACCCCCGCCGTCGTTCTGGCGGCGGGGCTGCCGGCGCCGTCTATTTCGGCGTTGGTCCTGTGAAGTGCCCCTCGCGGGAGCCCCCTGCGTCCTTTCAGTCGCTGCTTCCGGTGACGCGCCTGCGGAAGTATCGGGTGATGAAGCCTTTGCGGCCTCCGTGGTTTCCGCAACCGGCTCCGTAGCGGATTCACCGGCGTTCGCCGGCTCGGGCGCTACTGTTGCAGTCGTTGGCGGATCCGCGGGTTTTTCAGCCCCATTCCCGGCCTGATTCTGCTGCTCGTCTCCGGCTTTGGCGCGTGTCGAGCGCGTCCCGGGCTTTGCAGATACCCGTGACCGTTTCGCGGGCCGCCGCGATACCACGCGCTTCTCCGGAACCTCCGCTGTCTTACCGGTTGGCTCACCTGCATCTTCCGGGGCGTCGGCTTCGGGCGTCTCCGTCTTTTCATCCGCCGATGCAGCCCGGCTTCGAGTTGTCCCTGCCGGTTTCTTACTGCCGGTCCGGGTACGCCTGGCGGGCCGCCGCGACACCACGCGCCTTTCGGAGTCATTTGCTTCTTCCTTCTTCTCCCCGCCCGGGGCATCGGAGACGGGTTGATCGTTCTCCTCGGATGGGGAATCCAGAATAACGTCCATATACCTCCCTTCGAGCCGCAGACGAAACACGAACGGTCGTTTCGCCTCCAACCTGTTTCAACATTGAACCTGTCCGAAAACTTCAAGACGACGCACTAATATAAGCAAATGTGATGACGATTTACCAGACGAAAAAAGGCCGGCCAGTAAAGGCCGACCTTTGTACTCCCGGCCGATGTTTCGGACACTAATAGTGGTCGTGACCGTGGCCGTGACCCTGTGGCTCTTTTTCCTCTTCCGGAACTTCCGTTACCAGCGTCTCCGTTGTCAGCAAGAGCCCGGCAATGCTGGCCGCATTTTCAACTGCGGAACGCACGACCTTCGTGGGATCCGCCACACCGGATTCGATCAGGTCTTCGTAGGTTTCGGTAAGCGCGTTGAAACCGAAGGCGCCGTCTCCATCTTTCACCCGCTGAACGACCAGGCTGCCTTCGTGACCCGCGTTGTCGGCGATCTTCCTCAGCGGCGCCTCCAGTGCCTTGTTCAAGAGGTCCACGCCGGTCTTCTGATCTCCGCGAACCCTGCTGCGCACCGTGTCCAGCGACGCCATACACCGCACGAGGGCCACGCCGCCGCCAGGGACGATGCCTTCCTCCACCGCCGCGCGGGTCGCGTGCAGGGCGTCCTCCACCCTCGCCTTCTTCTCCTTCATCTCTGTTTCGGTTGCGGCGCCGACGTTCACCACTGCCACGCCGCCGGCCAGCTTGGCGAGCCGCTCCTGGAGTTTCTCCCTGTCGTAGTCCGAGGTCGTTTCCTCGATCTGCATGCGAATCTGGCTGACGCGTCCCTGTATGTCATCGGTAGAGCCGGCGCCTTCCACGATTGTGGTATTGTCCTTGTCGATGACGATCCGCTTGGCCTGTCCGAGGTCGTCGAGCTGGATATTTTCCAGCTTGATGCCCAGATCTTCCGAAATCACCCTGCCCCCGGTGAGAATGGCGATATCCTCAAGCATCTCCTTCCGGCGGTCTCCGTATCCGGGAGCTTTCACCGCCGCCGCTTTAATGGTCCCCCGGACCTTGTTTACGACAAAGGTCGCCAGCGCCTCACCCTCAACGTCTTCGGCGATCACCAACAGCGCCTTTCCCGTCTGCGCCGTTTTCTCCAGCAAGGGGAGCAGATCCTTCATGTTGGACAGTTTTTTCTCGTGGATGAGGAGGTAGGCATCTTCCAGATTCGCTTCCATTTCGTCCTGGTCGGTCACGAAGTACGGTGAAATATATCCCCGGTCGAACTGCATGCCTTCCACAACGTCGAGCGTCGTCTCGATCGACTTGGCCTCCTCGACCGTAATGGTGCCGTCCTTACCCACCTTTTCCATGGAATCTGCGATTATATCGCCAATCCCGCTGTCGTTGTTGGCCGAGATTGACGCAACCTGTGCGATCTCCTTGCGGCCCGTGACCTCCTGTGACTGATTCTTCAGAGCCGCGGTCACGGCGGACACACCCTGATCGATGCCCCGCTTGATATCCATGGGATTGGCGCCGGCGGTCACATTCTTCAGACCCTCGCGGTAGATGGCCTCCGCCAGCACCGTTGCGGTGGTCGTGCCGTCGCCCGCCACGTCGGAGGTCTTGGAGGCGACCTCCTTCACCATCTGAGCGCCCATATTCTCGTACGGATCGGGCAGCTCGATCTCTTTGGCCACCGTTACCCCGTCTTTGGTTACCGTGGGCGAACCCCATTTCTTGCCCAGAACGACATTTCGCCCGCGCGGTCCCAGTGTCGCCTTGACTGCCTTGCTCAGAATGTCCACGCCGTCCAGAACCTTTGACCGGGCGTCTATCCCGTAGCTCAATTGCTTGGCTGGCATAATTGTCCTCCTGTAAACCCCAGTGAAAGAAAACCCGTTGGAACCGGATCCACGGGCGATGTTTCCGGTTCGCTTTCGCCCATCCCTGAAACGGGATTGAATCGCGACTTCCAACTGTACAGTATCTCTTATTCGAGAATACCCAGAATGTCGTCTTCAGAAGCGATCACCAGTTCGTCTCCATCGACCTCGACCTCTGTACCTGCATACTGGCCGATCAGAACGCGGTTGCCCGCGTTTACAGACACCGGTACGGGATCGCCCGTCTTGTCGTTGACTTTCCCGGGCCCCACCGCGATGACTTCGGCTTCCAGAGGTTTTTCTTTAGCGGTATCGGGAATGATGATGCCGCCATGGACCTGATCGTCGGCTTCAATCCGCCGGAGAAGAACCCGGTCGGCCAGAGGCTTCACCGTCATAAGCCCCTCCTTCGAAAGAATGGATTCTACGTTAACCCGTTAAATAATAAACATTTTATCTGACAATTAGCACTCGTTGTAATCGAGTGCTAACGGGACCAATATAAAAGCTTTGGCTTCCAGGCGCAAGGATAAATTCCGGCATCCGACAAAAAAGCGCATTACGAATCGTAATGCGCCTCCGGCTATATAAACCGCGTCGACCCGTGTTCCGTCCGCGACTATTGGCTATTGTTTCGAACGCTTCAATTGCTGTTTCTTCCGCGTGATCCGACTCTCCAGGTGCTCTATTTCGGCTTCCAACAGCTCAGGACGATCCAGGTCGTCGGATTCCTCCGGAGGCGGCGGCTGTTCCGAAGGCAGGTCCGCGTCCGCCCAGTCTTCGTACCCGCCGGCCATCGAAATCACCCGCTCATATCCCAATTCCTTCAATGAGTCGGCAGCCAGCAGCGAACGAACCCCCCCGGCGCAATACACCACCACTTCCCGGGACTTGTCCGGAATGCGGGATTCAGCCTCAGCTTCGAGGCGGCCGCGTGGAACGTGAACCGCTCCCCGAAGATGTCCCGATTCCCATTCTTCCTGTTCGCGCACATCCAAAAGGACCGGGCTCGCACCGCATTCCAGATGATCGTGCACCTCCTGCACGCTCATCTCCGGTATCTCCATGCGGGCCTCACTCAAGAGGTCATCTCGGGATTTCATCAATCCGGAACTCCTTTTCGTCGCGTTGGCCGGGTTTCGCGTTGAGTCGACCGGCGTGGTTGTTCACGCCGGCACCCGGCCCGCAAGACCATGGCATTTCTTGTACTTTTTTCCGCTGCCGCACGGACACGGGTCGTTTCTGCCCACCTTCTGTACCCGAATCGGGCGCTGCCGGGGCGGCCCACCTTCCGAAGTGGCTGCGACCGGTTCCGACGTCGGCGACGCCTCGACGCCGGGGGCGAACCCCATGCCGGTGGCATCCTGGTGCGTGAGCGAGACCCGCTGAGGCTGCCGGCCTCTCGGGCCGGAAAGGTCCTCTTCCACAGGAATGCGAAAAAGGGTCTTCAATGTTTCGCGGTTGATCTCGTCGAGCAGGTCGACGAACATCTGAAATCCTTCGCGCTTGTATTCGATCAGCGGGTCCTTTTGTCCATATCCCCGCAGGCCGATGCCCTCCTTGAGGTCGTCCATCTCCCTGAGGTGATCCTTCCACTTCTCGTCGGTCACCCCCAGATAGACCATTCGCTCGATGTCCCGCATCCTTCCCGCGCCAATCAGGCTTTCCCGGCGTCTGTAGGCTGACCGGATTCCATCGAACAACTCATCCCGGAATCCGTCCTCTTTCAGTTCGGGCAGCGACTCGGGGGGCACTTCCGGAACCTGGAGGAAGATCTGTCGCAGGTCGCGGTAGAGTCCGTCCAGGTTCCAGTCCTCCTGGGTGCCTTCTTCGGGAAGGTGGCTCTGGAACGAAGCGTTCACCACCTCCTCCATCTCTTCTTCGATCTGCTCGTAGATATTGTGCTGTTCCAGCGCGTGGCGCCGCCGGTCGTATACGACTTCCCGCTGCTGGTTCATCACGTCGTCGTATTCAAGCAGATGCTTCCGAACCTCGAAATTCCGGGCTTCCACGCGTTTCTGGGCCCGTTCGATGGATCGGGTAACCATCCGGTGTTCGATCACCTCACCCTCTTCGGCGCCCAGACGATCCATGATCCGGGCAATCCTTTCGGAGCCGAAGAGCCGCATGAGATCGTCTTCCAGTGAGATGAAAAACCGGGAATTCCCCGGGTCGCCCTGCCGGCCGGCCCGTCCGCGAAGCTGCCGGTCTATCCGCCTTGCCTCGTGCCGCTCGGTACCGATGATATGCAATCCGCAAGGCACCTCTTCCTCGCAACGGTATTCCTCCAGGTGCGGGCACTGGGGGCGACCGCCGTCGGCGCCGGGTATCAGCGCGCATTGATGGTCCTGCGGCGCTTTGACAACCCCGTCCCCCAGCTTGATATCCGTACCACGACCCGCCATATTGGTGGCGATGGTCACGGCGCCCGGTTGTCCGGCCCTGGCAACGATCTGGGCTTCCTGCTGGTTGTGACGCGCGTTGAGCACCGCGTGTTTAATTCCCTTCCGCTTCAGCATTCGGGATAGCAACTCCGACACTTCGACGCTGATGGTACCCACGAGAACCGGCAGACCCCTGTCGTTCAACCGTTCTATCTCGTCCACGATGGCGTTGTACTTCTCCCGCTTGGTCCTGAAGATCAGATCCTCCGAATCGACCCGCCGCACGGGTTCGTTCGTAGGCATTACGACAACGTCCAGCTTGTAGATCTGAAACAGTTCCGCCGCCTCGGTTTCGGCGGTTCCCGTCATCCCCGCCAGCTTGTGATATAATCGGAAGTAGTTCTGCAGCGTAATCGTGGCAATCGTCTGGGTGTCCCGTTCCACCTTGACGCGCTCTTTTGCTTCCAGAGCCTGGTGCAGGCCGTCCGCAAATCGCCGACCCGGCTGGGGACGCCCCGTGAATTCGTCGACGATAATCACCTGGCCGCCGTCCACGATATACCTTACGTCCTTCTCATAAAGTGTATGGGCAACCAGAAGCTGTTGCACGCTGTGAATCGCCTCGCTCTTGCGGGCGTAGTCCTGGTACGCGTCGTCCTGGGCCCTGGCCTTTTCGTCCGGCGCCAGCGCATCGTCCGCTTCGATTTCGTGCAGAACTTCATCCAGGTCCTGCAGCACGAAATCGTCCGGCCTCCGGCTGATCTCAACCCTCCCCTTGTCGGTCAGGTCGATAACATGGCTCTTCTCGTCCACGCTGAAGTAGAGGTCTTCGTCGATCTCGGCCATTCGTTTGTCGCGCAGGTAATCGGCTTCAACCCGGCCGATCAGACGTTTGGTCCCCTCTTCCTGAAGCAATTTCATGAACCGGCGGTTCTTGGGCATCCCCCGCTGAACCTGGAGCAGCCGGATACCCGCCACGTATTCGTCCTCTTCGAGGAGATCCTCCGCTTCGTTCAAAGTCCCGGTGACCACCCGGGTTTGCGCCCTGACCAACCGCTCCACCAGCGGCCGCATTTCGTCGTACCTCTGATTGTCGGCTTCCGCCACCGCGCCGGAAATGATCAGGGGCGTTCTCGCCTCGTCGATCAGTATGCTGTCTGCTTCGTCGATGATCGCAAAATAGTGTTCGCGCTGCATGAGGTCGTCCGGACGGACCGCCATATTGTCGTAGAGATAATCGAACCCGAACTGGTCCTTCGTGCCATAGACGACGTCGGCCCTGTATGCCTCCTGATGATCGCACTCCCGCAAACGGTACACGCCCTCCCGGTCTTCCTCCAGGAGATATGCCTCCGCCTCCATGGACCGGTCCTGGATGATGCCGACGCTCATCCCGAGAAAGAGATAGACGGGGCCCAACCACATGGCGTCCCGCTTTGCGAGATAGGAGTTCACCGTGACAAGGTGAACACCCCGTCCCGTCAGTCCATTCAGATAGAGCGGCATTCCCGCCACCAGCGTCTTGCCCTCGCCGGTGGCCATCTCGGCGATTTTTCCCTGGTGTAAGACGATGCCGCCGAGCAACTGCACGTCGTAGGGAACCATATCCCACACGATGGATTCACCGGCGCGCTCCCACTGCTTCCCTTCCGCTTTGAACCGGCGGCAAGTCTCCTTGTAGACCGCGTATGCCTCGGGCAGAATCTCCTCCAGAGCCTCCGCCTCGACCTCCCTGACCTCGCCCTCCAGTTCCGTGATTTCGTCCAGCAGCGAGGAGCGGTCCATTTCCTCCTCGCTCTTCAGCGCCTCCCGCATCTCATCGAGCTGTTCCGTGTATTCGGCTGTCGCGTCCCGCAACCTCTGCCTGAATTCGGCCGTCTTGCCGCGAAGGTCCGCTTCGGAAAGCGACGCTAACGACTCGCATAGCCCGTTTATTCTTTCGACCGTCGGCCAGAGTTTCTTCAGATCCCGATCGTATTTGGTCCCGAATACTTTCTTGATCACACCCATCATAAGCGCGTATCCACCGATTATCGCCGAAACCTTAACAGTCCGTTGACAATGCGGATCTGCCGGCGAGGCAGTGTCCCGTCCCGGATCGGCTCTCTCAACCCATTGTCAATCCGCGGCTTCCGCAAGGATTCCCTTCTGTCTGACCAGCGCATCCAGGATTCCGTTGATGAACGTCGGCGCCTTCTCCACGCTGTACCGCCTGGCGAGCTCGATCGCTTCGTTCATCGATACCTTGACCGGAATATTGTCGAATGCGAGCATTTCCGTAAGCGCCATCCGGAGCAGGATCCGGTCGATCCTCGAGATCCGTTCCAGCGCCCAATTCCGTGAAATCCCTTCTACCAGACCGTCCAGTTCGTCTTTGCGCGTCCAGGTTTCCCGACCAAGCGCGTGGGCGAATTCCGCGGCTTCATCCGTCAAACCGGCGCGAAGCGCCATGGCATGGAGCGTCTGCTGTACGGGGTCTCCCGAACTCTCGCTCCAATACAGCGCCTGAAGCGCAACTTCGCGGGCTTTTCGTCGCGAACCCGTCATGCCTCTTCCGCGTCCAGGAATGCCACCAGATTCACCATCTCGACCGCGGCAAGGGCGACCTCCCATCCCTTGTTTCCGGCCTTGGTTCCCGCCCTTTCGAACGCCTGTTCGATCGTATCGGTTGTCAATACGCCAAACAGGCACGGCACGCCCGACTCAAGTCCGACCGATGCAATCCCCTTGGAGACTTCGTTGGCCACATAGTCGAAGTGGGGCGTACTTCCGCGAATCACGGCCCCCAGGCAGATCACCGCGTCGTAACGTCCGCTGCGCGCCATCTTATCGGCCACCAGTGGAATCTCGAACGAACCCGGAACCCAGGCCACATCGACGTCTTCCGGTTCGCCTCCATGTCGTTTCAGGCAATCCTCGGCGCCATCAAGCAACTGCTTGCTGACCGGACTGTTGAATCGACTTACCACGATACCGAAGCGTTTTCCTTCCGCGCGCAGTCCACCTTCAATCACTCTGGCCATACGTCTCCTCCGGGGAGCCATCCACCAGCTTCAGATCTTCATCGTCGAAAATGTGTCCCATCTTCTTTTGTTTGGTACGCAGATACCGGAGATTCCACGGCGTGGGTACAATCTTGACGGGTACCCGCTCCACAATTTCGATTCCGTACGCCTCCAGCCCCACGCGCTTGGCGGGGTTGTTGGTGATCAGCCGGGCTTTTCTGACGCCAAGGTCCAACAGAATCTGCGCGCCGATGCCGTAATCCCGCTCGTCCATCTTGAAACCGAGCTTCAGATTCGCCTCTACCGTATCGTAGCCTTCTTCCTGAAGCTGGTAGGCGTTGATCTTTGCGCGCAAGCCGATGCCGCGGCCCTCCTGCCGCATGTAGACAACGGCGCCGCGGCCTTCCCGCTCGATCATCTCGATCGCCGAATGCAGATTGGTGCAGCAGTCGCACCTCAGAGACCCGAATGCGTCGCCCGTGAGACACTCGGAGTGCATTCGCACCAACACCGGATCGCCGGCCGTGAGGTCTCCCTTGGTCAGCGCCACGTGATCCCGCCTGTCGACTTCGCTGTCGTAGAGATGAAGCTTGAACTCCCCGAACCGGGTGGGGAGGCGGACCGTCTCCAGACACTCGACCAGCTTTTCCGATCGCCGCCGGTACGCGATCAGATCGCGGATCGTAATGATCCTCAGACTGAACTTCCTGGCCATTTCCATGAGTTGCGGGAGCCGCGCCATCGTCCCGTCGGGATTCAGGATTTCGCACAGGACGCCTGCGGGATAGAGGCCCGCAAGCCGCGCCAGGTCCACTGTCGCCTCCGTATGCCCCGCCCGCCGCAACACGCCTCCCGGACGAGCGGATAAAGGAAAGACGTGGCCGGGTCTGGCAAAATCGGGGGGGCGGGCGTCCGGATCCGCAAATCGCTGAATTGTAACCGCACGATCCTGCGCCGAGATTCCGGTTGTTGTGCCCTCAACCGCGTCGATGCTGACCGTGAAGGGGGTTCCATGCAACGCGGTATTCTTGCCCACCATCATTTCCAGTTCCAACTCCTGCAACCGTTCCGGCATTGCCGGCAGGCAGACCAGCCCGCGCCCGTGAAGGGCCATGAAGTTGATGATCTCAGGCGTGACTTTTTCCGCCGCCGTGATCAGGTCTCCCTCGTTTTCCCGATCCTCATCGTCCACGACGATCACAAGCTTGCCCGCACGGATGTCGTTCAGCGCTTCCTCGATGGACGCGATATGGAGCCCGTCGTCGACTTCAGACATGAGATGCCGCTCCCGGCAAAGTGGAGGGTTGAAACGAACTGATCGCGGCTTGCGCGATTCTCACGAAACCCCTTCTCTTTCACTTCCAATACCGACGTTTCGCAACGTCCCCGGATTTCCGTTATCCGTACATCCGCCGGTCAGCCTTTCCAGGTACCGCGCCACCAGGTCGACCTCCAGGTTGACCGCGTCGCCGACCCTGCGTTCACCGATCGTCGTGGCTTCCGCCGTATGCGGAATGACCGTCACTGTAAAGTCTCGTGCGCTCGCTGCCACAACCGTCAGGCTGATCCCGTCCACGGCGATCGATCCCTTGGCGGCCAGATACGCGGACAGTTCCTCAGGCATTCCAATCCGGAATGTCATGTTGTCGGCCCATCGCCTGCGTTCCATCACCCTGCCCATCCCATCCACGTGACCGGCCACCAGATGGCCGCCAAGGCGGTCCGACAGCTTCAGCGAACGTTCCAGGTTTACCCTGTGTCCCGTTTCAAGTCTCCCAAGGGTGGTTCGTTCAAGGGTCTCCGAGACGGATTCGAACGAGAACGCATGACGCTCCGCTTCGACAACGGTGTGGCAGGCGCCGTCGATAGATATGCTGTCACCAACAGAGACATCCTCCAGCACGCGCTTCGCTTCAACCGTCGTGCGCTGATACCCCGTCCGCCTCTGAATCGCACGCACCCGCCCCACTTCCTCGACAATCCCCGTAAACATCGTGCATATCCTTTCGCGGGCCCCGCGGTATGCAGAATCAGAGACCCGCCGTCCCGGTCCCGGGTTCACGCCTTCCGTTCAGGAACTGCCGCGTCCTTCATCCGCGCCGTGTAGAACAAGTCGGGGCCGGTCCAATCCACGTCGACCTGATTCAGGTGAATCGCATCGGCCATTCTTGTAATTCCCAGGTCGCCAACCGAATCAACCCCTCTTCCCAGAATCGCCGGCGCGATAAACACCGCGAGCCGGTCGATCAACCGCTCGCGCATCGCGGAAGCAGCCACTGCACCTCCGCCTTCGATCAACACATGGGTAAATCCCTCTGCGCCGGCACGGAAAAGCACGTCCCGGAGCATGGGCCTTCCATCCTTTGGCGGACTGACCCATACGCGGGCGCCGCGCGTCTCCATCGCTTCGACTTTTTTTTTTGAGACGCCTTGCGCTGCGGCGAGAATCAACGCCGCCCCGTTGAATACCTTTGCGTCCCGTGATATCTCGAGGCGACTGTCCAGCACGATCTTGGCCGGATCCGGACCGTCCAGATGCCGCACTGTCAGCGCCGGATCGTCCGCGTCTACAGTCCCCCTTCCGACCATGACCGCGGACGCTTCAGCACGCAGCCCATGCGCCTTAACCCTGGAGGCGTGGGAGGAAATCCATCTCGACTCGCCCGAAGCCGTCGCAATGCGGCCGTCGAGGGTCTGCGCCAGCTTCAGGGTGACGAAAGGAAGGCCCGTGGTCCGGTGTTTTACGAATATTTCGTTCAGTCGACGCGCCTCTTCCTCGAGTACGCCAACCTCCACCCGCACACCTGCCTCCCGCAACCGGTCGATGCCTCTACCGGAAACCCGTCTGTCCGGGTCCGTCATGCCGCAAACGACCCGCGCAACCCCTTTCTTGATCAACAAATCCACACACGGCGGCGTACGGCCGGTATGTGCGCATGGTTCGAGGGTCACGTACAATGTTACGCCTGGGGTTCCGTCGGCCATTCCTTCAAGCGCGTAAACCTCCGCGTGCGGCATTCCGGATTCAGGGTAGTAACCTTTTCCGATAATCTGGCCCTCCCGAACCGCCACCGCACCCACAAGCGCACCGTCCCGTACCCGACCGCGTCCCTTCTCGGCCAGCGACAACGCCAGCCGCATATAATCCGCATCCGTCATAAACCGCCCTGTATCGCCGGGAAGATGAATGGCCAGGCGTGGACGAGGCTTAGCAGTCCGTTGAAAAAGTCGCTCTGCAGGCGAGGCCGAGCCATTGTGGTCGAAGACAAGGCGCGCGACCGAGTCCCATCCTGCGATTCGGCGAGGGTGCGCAACGCAGTATTTCGACCGCAAGGGCCGGCCGTAGCCCGGATGGGCCTTATCAACGGGCTGTTAATTGAGGTCGACCGTCGCTGTGCCTACCCCCACGTTGCCCAGCGCATCGGTCGCACGGACGACGACCGTGTATTCCCCCGCCGCAAGATCCTGAATTTCGAAACGCAAGGATTCCGTTCTGGAGTCGAAAATACGATCGACTGGAAAGACCACCTTCCACTCTCCTGAATTCACCGCATAGGCCGCTTTCCAGATCGGGCTCGCGGCGTCGTTCAGCGATCCCTCGATACGAACCCCGCCCGCAACCTGTCGTATCTGCAGCGCGACGGAGGGTGGTGTGTGGTCAAGATCGAACGGCCGGCTGACCATCTCGCCTGCCAGCGCGGTTTCCTCCGGATTGGTCAACCTGTCCGACGCCACCAACCGGACCAGCATCGTACCCTCGGGCGCGGACTCCGTATGCCAATCGAAGGAATTCGAACGCAGGTTTTCTTCCAGGAGTTTCCATCTCTTCTCGGACAGACCCCGATAGTACAACGCGTACACCAGCCCGTCGTTATTCGCGTCTTCCGCTTTCCATGAGATCCGCCAGACACCCCTCTGGATACCTGGCGCCTTTCGGCCCTTTCCGGGGTCCTTAGGCGCAGCGCCGTTGCCCTGCGCCTCGATGGGCGAGACGACGAGTGCGAGGATGCGCGGGCCCAGATTCTCCTGGAGTCCCACCAGACTCACTTCGCGAATCGTCGGTGTGGTCGTACCCGCCACGGATCTCAACTCGGCCCGATACTGAAGGAATCTCGCCGGCGGACTGGAAATCTGTCCTCCCTGGGAGACCGAAGACCATTCACTCCAGGTGTTGTCCGGTTTCTCGCTGTTTCCCGAACGGGTCTGGAATTGAACGGACGCATCCGGGGCAGGTTCGGCATTCCACCTGATTTTACCCCATCTGGACACGAGGTGGAAATCTCTGACCCTGGATTCCAGCCTGCCTTCGCGCGCGAACGCCTGTCCCAACCGATACACTTTTCCGGCTCCAGCGGTTCCCAGCCAGAAGTCCCCTGAGTTTGACCGGCAGAACGCCCATGGTTGAACGTCTTTCAGCCGGGTCAGCAGCGTCGCCCTGCCAGACAGGTTCACGCGATAAATGCTCCCCCTGTCTCCAGTCAGCACCGTAATCTCCCGATCGTCCGCATGCAATGCCAGAAGCATCGGCTCGTCGACCGTCCATAGACGAACCGCCGCACCCGAAGGGCGGACCGCATACAGCACGGAAACCTGCCGGGAGGAAGCGGATCCCTGGCCCTTGGCGGATTGTTGAGATCCGCCCTTTCCGCTCCCCTTAGAACGTTTGGACATTGCGCCCGCGAACAGGGTTCCGTCCGGTCCCATCGCCAGAGCGTGGATTTCATCTTCCGCGGCGTCGTACAATACTTCCACTCCTCCCGCTGCGTTGACACGGTAGACAAGTCCGCTCTGGTCCGTGCCGGCATACACTCTGCCGCCGGCGTCCCTGATCAGGGATACCACATTCTGATCTTCGCTCTTATATATCTCGACGACCTCTCCCGCCGCGGAGATACGCAGGATTCGTCCGTGTCTTCCACCGGTGGCCGCGTACAGGCCTCCGTGTCCATCCGCAACCAGCGCCCAGACGTGTTCGTCTCCGGTTCGACAAAACGTCTCGGGTTCTTTGCCCTGAACGATCCGGTATACAATGCCGTCCGGGGAGGAGCCGGCATAGAGTGTCTCGTCCGTTCCCACGGCGAGACTGAAAATGGCCACTTCGGGAGAATCGAAGAGGAGCGTCGGCTTTCCCGAGCCATCAAAGTCAAAGATCTTTCCGCCATTGCCCGTAGCAATATACAATCGACCGCCTCGTCCCTCCGCGAGTGCCCAGACGAATTCTTCTCCCGTATTCGCCAAGGTCTGCAACTCGGGCGCCAGCAACACGGCGCCGTCTCTGGTTATTGAGACACCGTCGGCTTCGCCCCTGGCGAAGGCTTTCTGCGTGTGGTCGCGCCATACGACAGGCTCAACGCCGTCCGCTGGAATCAGAAGGCAGTTGAGCAGAAAGCACAGGCTCATCAGCAATATACGATAGACGGCATGTCGGTTTTCTCGATCCAACAGCCCGATCTCCTATTCTTTCGGAACGTCCGCCGTCTCCACGACGTATTCCCATCGCCCGGGAGTCCGAAGACGGCGTTGCCTGGGGTGGCCTACTTCCCCTTTCCGCCTGCGCCCCCACCCTCGGCGAATATAACGCCGTTCCGTTTCCGGTTCACATTCAGTACAACGATCTGACTTCCAGACAGCACAAAGTCCGTCGGAATACGCGCCCTCTGAACGACGGTCTGCCGAACCTGTTTTACCGCATCCGACGAGCGGGAATACTGAAGCGCCGAAAGCACCGACGACGGCAGCCTTGACACCTCCCGTCCCTCAATTGTCACGCCCGGGGCGCCGGACAGCAATTCAACAACCATTTCGTTGTTCCGGCCGGCGCGCCCCAACAGGTGAATGAGATGATCCAGATCTCTGGCGTTGTATTCACCCGGCGCCCGCTTGGCCTCCTGCTTCACGTGGTCGGATGCGCTGGAAACCCGGAGAATCAGCCGGCCGCCCGGCGTTTGATTTGGTATGACCATTGCCTCATCCACCTGCCGCAGTCCACCCCGGTAGGTCCTTAATGAAACCGTGACGCGAACCGTATCGCCAGGCTGAAACGAAGTCTTCTGTAAGCCGATGGACTTGATGTGGGCGGTATGCGCCCGTTCGGCTTCCACGTCCAGGTCGAAGGTGACCTTCTCGATCCTGATTGGCTGGAACGGATTCCGGATCAGGCTCGCAAACGGCGTGGTGACACCCAGTACCGCATTGCCCAGCCCAAGCGCGCCGGCATAGACGTTTTCCGCTTCCACCGAGGGACGTCCGTTCAGGTCGATTCTCACTCGGGACTTCACCGTTACCTCTCCCGTCAGTTTCTCGGACGAAATCATCGCGCTGAAAACCGCGATTCGCAAGAGCGTCGGGCTGAGGTCGCGGTCTCGCAGGACCTCCATACCGAAGTGCGCCTCCTTCCCCGGAGAACGCAGGTTGATACTCACCGGCATCATGTCAACGTCGAGACCGATGGTGCCGGCAATGCCGGGGGCGCGGTCCTGAACGATGGCGCCCACGGTCTGCCCGGCGACACCCAGCTTGAACGACGCAAATTGACTTGGCAAGATCTCGTGAATGTAGGCTCCCGTCATTGGCAGCGCGGTAGCACCGCCAAAAATCATGGAATGTCCGAACCCGACCACCCGGTCCCCATCGCGATGGGTGAGCGTTCCGATTCCCGTAACGCTGAGGTCGCCACGTACCAGCTGCACGCCAAGCGCGGCGCCCGGTTCGAACGTACCGGCAGGCAGGCCCGGGTCCTCGCCACCACCGCCCTGGACCGGCGTCCAACCTGTATTCGAAAACGCCTGTCGGAAATCAGCGACCGCCTGCGGCGCAAAACCGGAAATCACGATCGGCAGGCTGATCGGCTGCAACTCAGCCGCATCCATCCCCGTGAGATCGATCAGACGGCGTGCGCCGGCTTGCGTCAGACGGGCCGCCGAACTGACGCCTTCCGTCGCCGGCGGCCGATTGAAGAGATCAACCATTGCCGCAATTGGCGTAATTCCGGCGATGGGTTCCTTGGCAAAAGCGCCAATGCGATACGATACGGCGCCGATCAGCTTACCATCGACATAGACCGGACTTCCGCTCATCCCCGAAATCACTCCAGTCCTGGACAGGGGACCGCCGGACAGCCTGGCCAGAATCAGGTCGCTCCCTGGACCGATCGCGTTGTGCAGTACGCCCAGGATTTCAACGTGAAACGTATCGATTCGCGTACCCTGGAAGACCGTCCGGCCGATGCCCCGCATCCCTCTCCGGAGTTCCTCGACGGGCATTGTCTCCACGGTCGCCCTGGCATTGCCGGCAACTGTGCACCACAACAGAGCGGTCAGTGAGATTTTCAGCAGACGCATCACGACACAGACCCTTTCTCCTCGATCGGTACGGGAGCCACGAAATCTACGGCGCGACCTCGGAAAAGTCAAGTTCTGCAACGTTCTAAGTACTTGCAAATCAATATCAGACCTTGCTTTATCTACCCGGATATTATACCCGTTTTCGCAGGTTGGAACAAGCCCCTTGTGCAAATCCGAACTTGTCCTTATCATTATCCAATGCAAATCACGCTGCTGGCGGTTGGCAAATGCCGAAAGCCGTACCTGAGGGAAGGGGTGTCGGACTACATCGATCGCATCCGGAGATACGCCAGCCTGGAGCATATCGAAGTCAGAGAGGAACCCGCGCCACGTAAGGGCGCCGCTGCCGATAGCCTTTGCAGGGAAGGCGAACGCATCCTCCGGCGCCTTCCGCAAAACGCATTTATGGTCGTCCTGGATCCGAACGGAGAGTCCTGCAGTTCGGATGGCCTCGCAAGGCGCATCCTGAAAATCGGCCTGGAAGGCATTGGCCGAATCGCGTTCGTCGTTGGCGGTCCATCCGGTCTGTCCACCCGGGTCATCCGGCGCGCCGACTGGCGTCTTTCGCTCTCTTCCTTCACTTTTCCGCACGAGATCGCGCGTCTGGTTCTCCTGGAGCAGATCTACAGAGCGTTTACCATCATGCGACGTGAGCCGTATCACAGGTAAACGCTGCCGCACCCGGTCACGCAACACCCTGGCAAATCCCGAAGGCGCGCTTATCCGGCGACTCCGCGGAAGAAAGAGCCCGGAAAACAGGTTCACACGACAGCCGTGGAGAGTTGATTCCGCCACTGGAATCCGGCTGCCGGGCACGTCTCCTGTTTCCGGGCTCATTAAATGCGGACCGAACTGTCAGGAAATGCAGTTTCGGGGGAACGGAGGATTTCCGGATCCGGCAACCCCGGAGAACGGCCGGAGGGGTATCGGCCACGGGGTTCCGAAAGAAGGGATGTCTCAATCGCATGCCAGTTGAGAGCAATTGAAAGATAAGCCAATGTTTTTTTATAGTCAAGGGGAAGTTTGCTCTAATATACTGTTTTACATTATCTTGTGGTCCATCGGTGATGTTATACATCATATAGATTTACGTGAGACGATCCATCGGAATCCGCATCTTCTGCCATTCGCCGCGCGCGGTTTTGCTTTTTCCAACGGTGTCGACCCATGCCGCATACGCTTACCATAACCCAGGCGGCGGAACTGATCCGGTCCGGCCGTCTCTCTCCCGTGGATCTTCTTCACGCCTGTTTTTCGCAGATCGAAGCCCTGGACAGCAGCCTGCACGCCTGGGTCCAGGTAGACAGGGAAGGCGCCGAGCGTTCCGCCCGGGGTCTTCAGGAGGAACTCGCCCGCGGATTATACCGCGGCCCCCTGCACGGAATCCCGGTTGGGATAAAGGACATCATCGACGTGAAGGGCCTGCCCACGGCCGCTGGAGCAAGCCATCTCTACAACCGGGTACCGGATGAAGATGCAGCGGTGGTCGCCCGGCTGCGGAGGTCCGGCGCGGTCATCCCCGGCAAAACGGTCACCACGCCGTTTGCGTGTTTCGATCCGGCGGAAACCAGGAACCCCTGGAACCCCGACCATACGCCCGGTGGTTCCAGCAGCGGTTCGGCCGCCGCCGTCGCGGCGAGGATGTGTCCCGCGGCCCTGGGGTCCCAGACAGGCGGATCCATCAGCAGGCCCGCCGCGTATTGCGGCCTGGTGGGACTCAAGCCCACATTCGGCAGGATCAGCCTGCGCGGGATCCTGCCCGTCAGCTACGAACTGGACCATCCGGGTCCGTTCACACGTTCAGTCGCCGATGCTGCCGTCATACTCCAGTGCCTGGCGGGACGAGACCCGCTGGACCCGCTAAGCGCCGACGTTCCTGTCGATACCTGCCGGATCGAACCCCTGGCGCGTCCCCCCCGCGTCGGCGTCATTCGCACGTACTTTCCGGATAAAGCCGACGCAACCATGCGTGAGGCAACCGGCGACGCCATTGAGCGCCTCGCCTCAGCGGGCGCTCAATTCACCGACGTGCATATGCCCGGATCCTTTGCTGATGTACACGACGATCACGCGCTGCTGCTCGCCGTCGGCGCGGCAAGCGTCCACCGGGAACGATATGACGCCCAGCCGGACGCCTTCCCCACCGGCCTTCGGGAGATCATGGAGAGGGGGCGTGCCGCGGGCGCGGTCGACTACGCCATGGCGCGACGCCACCAGATTGCGTTCAAGTCGGAGATCCTCGCTGCATTCGAAGGCGTGGACCTGCTCCTCACCCCTGCAACGCCAACGCCGGCGCCTTCGGGACTGGCATCCACCGGCAACCCCGCCTTCAACAGTCCCTGGAGCTACGCCGGCCTTCCCACGATCGTCCTGCCGGCCGTCTGTTCGTCCGACGGACTGCCCGCCGGCATCCAGCTCGTCGCTCGCCCCTTCGCCGAGAGCCGGCTGCTCTCCATCTCAGCCTGGTGCGAATCCCGTCTCGAATGGAACCTCACCCCGTCGATTCTCTCCGCCGATTAGCGCTATGTCTCCGCGTCCGGTCTTCAGAGTTCTGAAATGGACGATGCTATTTCTCAATCTCTGCGGCATCGTCCACGCTTCCCGCGCGCATACCCCCAGGCAGCATGCCGTCCGACAGGGGATCGACTACATGCTCGACGAACGCTATGCCCGCTCCCACGCCGTTTTCGATTCACTCATCTCCGTTGAGCCTGAAAGACCCGAGGGCTATCTGGGCAAGGCGCTTTCTTACTGGAACGAAAGCATGCTTCTCGCGGACGGCGAACGCTTTGTCGACTCTGTCGACCGCCTGACCGGACGGGCTATCAGTCTTTCCGAACGCGCTCTCAAGAACGACAACAACGACGCGGAGATGGTCTTCCTTCTTGGAAAGGCCTACGGCCTGCGCGCGGGCCTGGCGCTCATCCACGGCAGTCCCCTGGACGGCGTACTCCACGGCCTGAAATGCCGGGACTTCCTCGAGGAAACCATACGATTGAACCCAGACCTCGCTGACGCCCATTTCGGACTTGGCCTGGCGGAGTACGTGGCCGCCCGCCAGCCCCGTTTCCTCAGGATGGTCGGCCGGCTCCTTTCGCTTCCCGACGGCGACCGGAAACGCGGTCTCGAACGCCTGGAGCGCGTTGCCAGAGAGGGCATCCTTACCCAGCGGCACGCCGTTTCCAGCCGTGCCTACATTGCCCTCTATTACGAGAAGGACTATGACGACGCGCGGCGTCGTTTTGCACACCTGCACCAGCGCTATCCCCACAGCCTGGATTACCGCATCCGTTACCTGGATGCGCTCTTCGGGCTCACTATCCGGGGCAGGAAGGACTTTCGCCAGGCCCTGATCGACTCCGCGCGATCGATCCGTATCCTGACTGAAGAACGAAACTGGAACCTGAACCGCTGGTCGCGTACCAAGCTGGACTTTATCGAAGGCTTTGGGCTCTATCTCACCGGCAACGCGGACGCGGCAATCAAACGTCTGGAAATCTATACCGAGGAAGCAGCAAAGAAGAGCTGGCTGCTTGGCCCCGCGCATCTGATTCTGGGCAAACTGGCCGACCTGCGCAACGACCGCGAACGTGCAGTCCGCCATTACCGCCGCGTGCGCAAATATGAAAACGTCTGGGGCGTCCACGAAGAAGCCGACGCCTATATCGGGCAACCCTTCACCGGTGAGGAGCCCGCCAGGCGCCCTCCGGACACGGTGCGGCGTTATCCGGAGAAACCTTGACGCACGTCTGGAAATACGCGTTATTTTATCGGATCGAATGTTGCAATACGTCCCAGGCGGGACGGGCCGTGGAAACACGGCCGACGGGAAAATCCCGGCCGTGTTCCGCATTTGAACATGCCGGGATTAATTCTCTTGAGAAATCGGTATGGCGACTGCGTCCTCGATATCCAGGCGCCGGTCGAGAATCGGTCATCTAGGGGCACGTATCCATTATCCGGCCCCTTTTGCGCCGCCCTGGATCCTCCCCACCGTGGTCCGCTTCAAATACCCCGCAGCGGACCTGAAACGCGACTATCCGAAGAATTTCGGCGTTTCGGTTGTCCTCTCCTCAATACTCCTCACCTTAGTCTGCATTCTCTTTCCAGGATTCGAATCTCGCAGCTATCCATCCTACACCACGCCGGTGATTATCTCGCTCGAAGACATTCCCGAAACCTGGCAGGCGACTCTGCCTGAAACCGAAGAGGTAATCCTGGGCGCAGGCGACCTGGATGGCGTAGCCGTCCTTGACACCGTGGAAGACGAGGCATCCGAAATCGACTTTCTTGCCAATCTTCAAATCGATGACACGCTTGGGGATTTGGACCGGACGCTCTACGAGGATGCCGTCGATTTCTGGGCCGTGTCGAAGGAACCCGTACTGGTGCACGAGGTCCTGCCCATCTATCCCAGGGACGCCCACGATTTAGGCCTGGAAGGGGTTGTGTTCGTCAAATTCGCGGTCGGCACGGACGGGCGAGTCAAAGAGGCCTCCGTTCAGAAGGGCCCCCGGATCTTTCATGCTTCCGCACTGGGGGCCGTCTACCAGTTTGTGTTCAAGCCCGCTCTCCAGAACGACAAGCCCGTCGCGGTCTGGATGACCCGTCCCATCCGTTTTCGAATTGTGGACAATCTGCTCGAAGCACGGCCCGTATCACGAATCGAGAATCTGCCTTCGCCGGAATCACCCTGAACGACTCCGTACCTCAATCCCTTTGATTGCGATTAACCGCCCCACCTGAATAGATCACTTCCTTCAATCGATTTTGTTCGTCAAGTTGAACACGAAGGGTAAACGCCCGCCGGTTCAGGAATTGAGGATTGTGATCGAGCGCCGTTTGCAAGGCCAGCGAACCCAGCCATCCCAGCGCGTCGGACCGAATCCCGAACCGCAGATCGTGAATCAGAAACCCCCGCCCGTCGTCCCCGGACTTCTCCAGTGCGGGGAAACGCGCGAACCAGCGATAGATCCGACCGTCCCGCCGTTCCCACAGGCGTTCAAGACCGGGTTCGGCAAGGGCCGAGCGGTAGGTATTGGGCGAGTCTGCAACCCCTTGATACAACGACACGGGCACCTCGTACCATTCTTCCTCCCCGACCGCGATTCCACGCCGATGCAGAGGTGAAAAAGGCACAGGAACCGCCGCTGCAGGCGTCAATCCCCGTTCCGATGCCCAGCGATCCAGGTACAGGTAGGTTATACCCGAAACGGCGACATTGAACGTCATGTACGCCACAAGCGCCGCCACACCCAGGCGGTACCCATCCGGCCGCCAGACCTTCCAGCCGAGAACCAGTCCGCTGATAAGAATCAGATCCAGGTACGGGTCGATAACGAACAGCACGTCGAACAACGCCCGGTACCTGGAAAACGGCATGAAGACCATCGTCCCGTACGAGGTCACCAGGTCGAACAGAATGTGCAGCAACAACCCGGAAAGGGCGACCGCATATAGCTTTGTAAACGGGACGTCCCTGAGTATGAATCGCCGGACGACCCCCGCCACGGCGACGGCGCCAATTGCGGCGCCGAAAAACGAATGTGTCATCCCACGGTGCGTCTGCAGGCTTTCGAGTGCGTCACCGGGCAGGAACACATCCAGGTCCGGCAATACGCTGGTAACGGTAACCAGATTCACAAACCCCCGGTTCCGCGGCCACACGGACCGCGCAACCAGACGGCCAACCAGGCCGTGTGTCGGGGTATCCATCCCTTTACCCTCAATGAATGAGACCGCGATCGGCGGCGGCGTGTGGAATCAGTCCTCGCCCGCCCTGCCCCGCCCGGCGTGATCCGGCGCCTCCTGACGCCGTCAGTGCCTGAACCGCGGGACACACAGAATATACCCAATGCTCCGGCTGAATCAACCCCGCGCAAACCCAACTTGACATTATGGTGTTCCGTCCCATAAATTCCTCTCCATTCTTGGGCCGATGTAACACAGGAACACAAACCCGGGACAGGCGGCCAATCTCCGTTCATTTACCCGGGTCGGGTTGCCGGGAGGCTTTAGATATGTCGAAGCTCGAAGGGAAAGTCGCGGTGGTAACAGGTGGGAACCAGGGCATCGGGAAGGGAATTGCGCGCGCGCTGGCCAAAGACGGCGCGAATCTGGTGTTGACGGCCAGAACGGTCGGAAAACTCGAATCGGCTGCCGAAGAAATAAGGGCGGAGGGCGTGGAGGCGATCGCCGCCCCCGCAGACGTTACCGACGAATCGCAGGTGCAGGCGGTGTTCGCGAAGACGATGGATCGATTCGGGAGGGTGGATGTGCTGGTGAACAACGCTGCGGCCTTTGACGGGGGACGAATCGACGAACTCTCCCTGTCAGAATGGGACTGGGCGATGGCAGTGAACCTGCGCGGACCCTTTCTCTGCACGCGGGCGGCTTTCCGCATTATGAAGGCACAGGGCGGAGGCCGGATCATCAACATCGGCAGCATTTCCGCACAGCGCGTCCGCCCGAATTCCGCTCCCTACAGCACCAGCAAATTCGGGATTACCGGCCTTACGCATGCTACCGCGCTGGACGGACGGGACTTCGGGATTGTCTGCTCCTGCCTGCACCCCGGCAACACGCTGGTGGAACGCCGCGAGGAATCGGACGCGCCCACGGACGACGAACCGATGATGACAGTGGATGAATTGGCTCAGGCCGCGGTAACCATGGCGACGCTGCCGCTCCACGTGAATATGCTGGAGGCGATCGTGTTGCCCGTCGGACAGCTGTATGTCGGTAGAGGTTGAATGACGACCGAAATGTCTCGAAGACGACGAGGATCCGCGACCGGGTTTATGGAATTTCCTTGACACTCTCGATGTGATTGTTTAACGTTAGACCGTTCCTGTCGGAGCGGCTGCTTGCCGTCGCCCGGTTCGAAACCGGCAGGACACTGGATTGTGGAGGATTGATCGTGACGGATCGTGGTCAAGACGGGTTTTCCTTGCGTGGATATTTTTATCGCTCCTACCGGTGGTATTACCGGGAGGCCTCGGATCGTTGTGTCTGCCCACGCGAGTAAACTGCTGAAAAAGACGTAAACCGGGCCGTGGGCATCTGCTCACGGTTTTTTTTTGATTCGGCCGACTCAGGGCGCCATTACCGCGAAATAGCGGCACAAGCGGCCAACTGCCTGGTGAAATTCGTGAACACACCCGATTTGGAGACGACAAAAACGTTGGCCATGGGCCAGGGAATCGTCCCAATCTCCCGCGAAATCCTGGGGGATACCGAAACCCCGGTTTCCGCCTATTTGAAGGTGCGGTCCGGGAGTCCCTACAGCTTTCTTTTCGAAAGCGTGGAAGGAGGCGAAAAGATCGGCCGTTATTCCTTCCTGGGCGTGGAGCCGTTCCTTGCCTTTCGGTCGTGGAAAACCCGGATTGAGATAGAGGATCTGAAGCGGGGCGGCGTGAGGGCGTTTGAGGGATCGCCCATCGCCGAGCTCAGGCGTCTGCTGGGGAAATTCCGTTCGGCGCAGTTGGAGGGACTGCCCCGGTTTACCGGCGGAGCCGTGGGTTACGTGGCCTACGATGCGATCCGGCTGGTTGAGAACATCCCCGACCGGACGCGCGACGACCACGGTCTGCCGGACGTCGTATTACTCTTCTACGATACGCTACTTGGCTTCGACAACGTCAGGCAGAAGATCCATCTGATATCCAATGTGCATACCTCGGGAGATATCGAGCAGAATTACCGGGAGGCGGAAGCGCGAATCGATGCGCTGGAAACGGCATTGCGGGGGCCGATTCCCGCCAACGGCGTCCCGGCGGTAACATCCGGCAACCGGGCGAGTGAAATCCGGTCGAACACGGAACGGTCGGTTTTTCTGGACAAGGTGCGTCGTTGCAAGGAATATATCGTCGCGGGCGATATTTTCCAGGTTGTACTCTCACAGCGCTTCGAGACCGAGATCAGCGTGGGATCTCTGGACATATACCGTGCGCTGCGCACGGTGAATCCGTCGCCGTACATGTTTCATCTGGACCTCATGGACGTGCAACTCGTAGGCGCCTCGCCGGAACTGCTGGTGCGTGTCGAGAACGGCGTCGTGCAGGTGCGTCCCATTGCGGGCACACGCTGGAGAGGGGCTACGGAGGAGGAGGATTCCACCCTCGCGGCGGACCTGCTGGCGGACGAAAAGGAACGTGCGGAGCATATAATGCTGCTGGACCTGGGCCGGAACGACGTCGGTCGGGTATCCAGATACGATACCGTACGTGTGACCGAACAGATGGCAATTGAGCGTTATTCTCACGTGATGCATATCGTCTCGAACGTTCGGGGTCGCCTCAGGGACGGCGTGGATGCACTGGATGCGCTGTATGCCTGTTATCCGGCAGGTACGGTTTCCGGCGCGCCCAAGATTCGGGCGATGGAAATTATCGACGAACTGGAGCCGACCCGCCGCGGGCCGTACTCGGGGGCCGTGGGTTATATAGATTTTTCGGGCAATATGGATACGTGCATCGCCATACGTACGATGGTGCTGCAGGGACGGAAAGCGTACGTCCAGGCCGGCGGTGGGATTGTGTTCGATTCCGTACCGGAAAACGAGCACCAGGAAACCGTAAACAAGGCGAAGGCGCTGTTCAGGGCGGTGGAACTGGCGGAGGGTGCGGTCTAGCAGCCCGTTGAAAAAGCCCAACCGGGCTACGGCCGGCCCTTGCGGTCGAAATACTGCGTTGCTCGGCCTCGCCTGCAGAGCGACTTTCTCAACGGACTGTTAGCGTCAGCATTGTACGTTGCCACTCTTAACTACTTTGTCGGGTTGACTCATGATCCTGGTAATCGACAATTACGATTCGTTCACGTACAATCTGGTCCAGTATCTGGGCGAGTTGGGCGCACGGATGGACGTGTTTCGGAACGATCAGATCGAACTTGACCGGATCGACGCAACTCAGCCGGAGAAGGTGGTGATTTCGCCCGGTCCCTGCACACCGAACGAGGCGGGTGTCTCCGTGGATCTTATCCGGCGATTCAGCGGGCGGATTCCAATGCTGGGTGTCTGTCTCGGGCACCAGTGCATCGGACAGGCCTTTGGCGGCAAGGTTGTGAGGGCGCCGGCAATTCTTCACGGTAAGGTGTCCGAGATTCATCACGACGGACGTACGATTTTCCGTGATATGTCCCATCCCTTCATCGCAACGCGATACCATTCGCTGATGGTCGAAAGGGGGAGCCTTCCGGACTGCCTCGAAGTGTCCGCGCAGACAGACGATGGTATAATCATGGGTCTGCGGCACAGGAATTACCCGGTTGAAGGCGTTCAGTTTCATCCCGAGTCCATATTGACGGCCGAGGGTAAAGTGTTGTTGAGGAATTTTCTGGAAGGCTGAACTCCAGGGATTGAAAACCCGTCCCATTCTCAGCTTGCATGATGGGGAGACGGCTATGTCGATTAAGGATGCGATCGCGAAACTGATTGAGGGTGAGAACCTGACGCGCGACCGGATGATCGGGGCGATGAACCAGATCATGTCGGGTGGGGCCACGGACGCGCAGATTGGCGCTTTCCTTGTGGCTCTCCGGGTCAAGGGCGAGACAGTGGAGGAGATCGCCGGCGCCGCCGAGGTAATGAGGGAAAAGGCCTCGCGGGTCGGCACGCGGCACGCGACGGTGGTCGATACATGCGGTACCGGTGGAGACGGTTCCGGAACGTTCAATATCTCCACGGCGGCGGCGTTTGTCGTGGCCGGCGCCGGATTGTGCGTCGCCAAACACGGAAACCGCGCCGCATCCAGCCTCTGTGGAAGCGCCGACGTTCTGAAGGAACTGGGGGTGAACATCGAAGCGTCGCCGGAGACGATGGGGCGGTGTCTGGACGAGACGGGCATCGGGTTTCTGTTTGCTCCGGCTTTGCACGGCGCCATGAAGTATGCGATCGGACCCAGACGCGAGCTTGGCGCGCGCACGGTCTTCAATGCCCTTGGGCCGCTGACCAATCCGGCAGGCGCCACCCGGCACCTGATCGGGGTATACAGCCGGTCTCTGACCGACACGCTGGCGGAGGTATTGCGAACACTGGATTCGGAACGTGCGTTTGTGGTACACGGGCTGGACGGACTTGATGAGATCACCACGACCGGACCGACGCAGGTGAGCGAGCTGAACGACGGGACGGTTTCCACGTACGAAATCACGCCCGAGGAGCTGGGCATCCCGAGGGCGTCGCCAGGCGACCTGGCGGGAGGAAGCGCCGAGACCAATGCGGCGATCCTGCGCAGGGTGCTGCACGGCGAGCCCGGTCCGCGGCTTGACATCGTTCTGTTGAACGCGGCAGCCGCGATTGCAGCGGGCGGCGCGGCGGATGATCTGCCAGCGGCTATGGAACTGGCCAGAGAGGCCGTGGATTCCGGGCGAGCAATGGATAAACTGGAAGAACTCAAACTGGTTTCGAACGGATAAAATGGCTACCATCCTGGATGAGATCATCGCATACAAGCGGCGCGTTGTGGCCGAGGCAAAACAACGGGTCTCGCCCGGGGTTTTGTGGGAAAGGGCGGGCCAGACGCGGGCGCCGGGCTCCCTGACGAAAAGCCTGACCGACGCGGAGGATATCGCGCTCATAGCGGAAATAAAAAAGGCATCTCCATCGAAAGGGGTAATCAGGGAAGATTTCGATCCGGTTGCAATCGGCCGGGCCTACGAGAAGAACGGCGCGGCGGCAATTTCCGTGCTTACGGACGAAAAGTATTTCCAGGGCTCCGACGCGAGTCTGAGCGCCGTAAGCGAAGCCGTACAACTGCCGGTGCTCCGCAAGGATTTTGTGATCGATCCGTATCAGATCCACGAAGCCAGGACAATCGGTGCGGCCGCGGTTCTGCTGATTGTCTCAGCGCTCTCGAAACGTGAACTTCCGGAGATGCTCACAGTCTGCAGGGAGTCGGACCTGGACGCCCTGGTGGAAGTACACACCAGGGAGGAAGCGAGTATTGCGCTGGACGCGGGCGCAGACCTTGTCGGGGTGAATAACCGCAACCTGAAGACGTTTGAAACCGATTTGCGAACCACGTTCGAACTGATTGAACATCTTCAGGGAGGTCCGGTCATTGTAAGCGAGAGCGGGATCGAGACCAGGGACGACGTCGTCCGGTTGGGGGATGCCGGCGTGGATGGGGTGCTTGTTGGGGAGCATCTGATGCGCCATCCCGACGTCGGCCGGAAGCTTCGAACGCTGCTGGGCAGGGAAGGCGGTTGACCCGACTCATGGTTCGCGTGAAGATTTGCGGGATTACAAATCCGGAAGATGCGCTCTTTTCTGTCGCACACGGCGTGGACGCGCTCGGTTTCATCTTCTACAAGCCCAGTCCGCGATACGTACACCCGGAACGCGTGAGCAATATTGTCTCGGCGTTACCGCCGTTCGTGACGCCCGTAGGGGTTTTCGTGAACAAGGCCAGGGAGGAGATCGTGGAAACCGTGCGGTCCACCGGGATTCGGGCGGTCCAGTTGCACGGCGACGAGACACCGGCCGACTGTCTGGATTATCCGATTCCGGTCATCCGGGCATTGCGGGTCGGCGACGGATTCGATCCTGCTTCCCTGAGCGACTATCCGGTAAACACGTTTCTGCTGGATACGGACAAAAAGGGATGGTACGGCGGCACCGGAGAGACCTTTGACTGGCGGTTCGCAAGGGCAGCGACCGCACACGGGCGGATCATCCTCTCGGGGGGAATGGATCCTTCGAACGTGGCCGATGCTGTCCGAACGGTGAAACCGTACGCCGTAGACTGCGGCAGCGGCGTTGAAGCCGCGCCCGGCCGGAAGGACCACGCCAGAATCCGCGAGTTTTTGAGGGCGCTCCGCTTTGCGAATCGCCGCCAACAGCATGTCTGAACCCACTATCGGAGCCCAATACGGTGGACATCTTGAAAGATCTAAATTTTCGGGGGTACCTCTTTCAGGTAACCGATCCCGACGGACTCGAAGCGCGGCTGGCCGATGGGCCCATAACGCTTTATTCAGGGTTCGACCCCACGGCCGACAGCTTGCACGTGGGCAACCTGATACCCATTCTCGGATTGCGGCGGTTTCAGCTGGCCGGGCATCATGCGATTGGGCTTATCGGGGGAGGCACGGGTCTGATAGGTGATCCGAGCGGCAGTAAGGAAGAACGTCCGTTGAACCCGCCCGAGTTGATCGCGGAATATACCGGAAGACTCACAGAGCAACTCGCCCGGTTTCTCGATTTTGAGACCGGAGCCAATCCCGCCCGGGTGGTCAGCAATCTGGGATGGCTCTCCGAACTGAAGGCGATCGACTTCCTGAGGGACACGGGCAAGCACTTCTCCATGGGCTATATGCTGGCGAAAGAGTCCGTGGCTTCCCGGCTGGAAACAGGAATCTCATTCACCGAGTTCAGCTATATGGTCATTCAGGCCTATGATTTCATGGAGTTGTTTCAGGCGCACGGATGCGAGCTCCAGATTGGCGGGAGCGATCAATGGGGCAATATTACAGCGGGAATCGAGCTGATCCGGCGCCGGCTGGGCGGACAGGCGCACGGCCTGACGTTTCCACTGCTTGAGAAGGCAGACGGCTCCAAGTTCGGAAAGACGGCATCCGGCACCGTCTGGCTCGACGCTGGAAAAACGACGCCCTACCAGTTTTACCAGCATTGGATCAATACGGACGACCGGGACGTCGTGTCGTTTCTGAAGCTGTTTACCTTTCTTTCCGGGAATGAAATCAGGAATCTGGAAACGGAAGTGACAGAACATCCCGAAAAGCGAGAGGCACAGCGGGTGCTGGCCGAGGAGGTCACCACGCTCGTACATGACAGATCCGCCACCGAAAGGGCGCGGCGGATTTCCGACGCGTTGTTCTACGGGGAACTGAGAGACCTGAGTGCGCGAGAGATCGAGGAAGGGTTCAGCGACGTGCCGTCTCAGGCGCTCAATGGCGTTTCAGGCGTGGGACTGATGGATCTGCTGGTCAACGTCGGCATTTCATCTTCCATGCGCCAGGCGCGGGAAGATATCCGGTCCGGCGCGATATACGTCAATGGCCGGCGTTGCGCCGATACGGGCATGATGCTTGAACCCTCGGACAGAATCGCCGGCAGATACGTGGTCGTGCGCCGGGGCAAACGCCGCTACTTTCTCGTGCGCTGGAATCTCTGACCTGAGAAGCTGTCTTAAAATTCCCAGCGGTCTTCGCGCGGCTGCAAAAGCGGCGGTCGGGAACTCACCGGTAATTTTAAAACAGCTTCTGAGGACGCGCGGCCGCGGATGCGTATCGAAGAGCGGTGCAGATGATTAACAGCCGAAACCCATCGTGAATGTCATCAGGAGAGGAACCTTTCAATGAAAGCACCCTGGATCACCTATCGGCCGGAACTCAAGGTATTGGACTGTACGATTCGAGACGGCGGATTGATGAACGACCACCAGTTTTCCAATGATTTCGTAAAGGCAGTTTATGAGACCTGCGTCGACGCGGGCGTCGACTATATGGAAATCGGGTACCGGAACTCCAAAGAGATGTTTCCGAAAAAGCAATTCGGAGCCTTCCGGCACAGCGACGAAGAAGATATCCGCAGGATCACGGGGGACCACGACCCTGAAGCAACCGGCCTGAAGCTTGCCATCATGGCCGATGCCGGCAAAAGCGACTGGGCGGAAGATATCCTGCCGGCCAGCGAAAGCGTGGTCAGCATGGTACGGGTGGCCTGCTACGTCGAGCAGATTCCCGAGACCGTTGAAATGCTCTGCGACGCCCACGAGAAAGGATATGAAACCAGCTGCAACATCATGGCCATTTCGACCGTGCAGGAAGTGGAGATCGATCAGGCGCTGGAGGTCCTTGTCGAAACGCCGGTGGGTACAATTTGTGTCGTCGACAGCTTCGGCGCATTGTACCGCGAGCAGGTGGATATGCTCATCCGGAAGTATATGGATGCCGTCGAAGGAATGGGAAAGGAAGTGGGCATTCACGCGCACAACAACCAGCAACTGGCATTCGCCAATACCATCGAAGCGCTTATCCTGGGCGCCAACCGCGTTGATGCCACGGTGGACGGACTTGGCCGCGGCGCCGGGAATTGCCCGCTCGAACTGCTGCTCGGCTTCCTTCGCAATCCGAAATTCAAGATTCGACCCGTCTACAAGCTGCTGGAAGCCCACTTTGTCGGATTGCGCGAGCAATTGACGTGGGGGCCCCTGGTGCCGTACAACATCACGGGACAGCACAACCAGCATCCCCGCTCGGCGATGGCGCTTCTGGACGGGGACGACCGCGACCGCTATCTGGCGTTCTACGATCAGGTGATGAGGGATATCTAGTGCTCAACAGAGATGAAGCCGCACGGACGTGGCCCGATGCCAGGGGACACTTCGGACCCTACGGCGGGCGCTATGTGCCGGAGACGTTGATGCCGTTGCTCGAGGACCTGGAATCAGCCTACCGCGACGCGAGGGACCGTCCGGATTTCCGCGAGGAACTGGACCGTTATCTCAGGGAATTTGTCGGAAGGCCCACGTCACTCTATTTCGCACAGCGACTGACCGAAGAACTGGGCGGGGCCAGAATCTATCTGAAACGGGAGGACCTCGCCCACACCGGCGCGCACAAGATAAACAACACGATGGGGCAGATTCTGCTTGCCAGGCGCATGGGAAAAACACGGATCATCGCCGAAACGGGCGCCGGGCAGCACGGTGTGGCGACGGCAACCGTAGCTGCGATGTTCGGACTGAAGTGCGAGATTTACATGGGCACCGAGGACATGGACCGGCAGGCGTTGAATGTGTTCCGGATGCGGCTCCTGGGCGCCAAAGTAACCGGCGTGGAATCGGGAAGCAGGACGCTCAAGGATGCGATCAACGAGGCAATCCGGGACTGGGTGACGAACGTGGACGATACGTTCTATATTTTCGGATCCGTCCTGGGACCTCACCCGTATCCTATGATCGTACGGGATTTTCAACGGGTGATCGGAGTGGAGACCCGCGCGCAGATCCTGCGGGCCGAAGGCCGGTTGCCGGACTGTCTGATCGCATGTGTCGGCGGCGGCAGCAATTCGATGGGGCTGTTTCACGCGTTTCTGGACGATGCGGACGTGCGCATGATCGGCGTCGAAGCGGGAGGCCATGGCATTGCCTCCGGCGACCACGCCGCCCGGTTTCAGGGAGGAGATCTCGGCGTGTTGCACGGGGCGAGGATCTACCTCCTGCAGGACGAGGACGGGCAGATCGCACTGACCCATTCGGTATCGGCAGGCCTGGACTATTCCGGCGTGGGCCCCGAGCACTGTCTCCTGCGGGATGAGGGCCGGATCGAGTATGCGTATGCAACCGACGACGAAGCCCTGAAGGGGTTTCAACTGTTGAGTCGCACGGAGGGTATCATTCCAGCACTGGAAAGCGCGCACGCGATCGCGCACGTGTCGAAAGCGGCGCCGGCAATGGACAGGGATGCTATAATCGTGGCGAATCTCTCAGGCCGCGGCGACAAGGACGTACAGCAGGCGGCGAAGTACCTGGACTAGCTCGTTACATGGAGTTGCCCTGATGACGAGGATCGGGAGACGGTTCGAAGCGTTGAAGAGTGCGGGAAAGACCGGGTTTGTCGCCTATATCACGGCCGGAGACCCGGATATGGCAACCACCCGGAAACTCGTACCGGAGCTGGAACGGCGCGGGGTGGACATACTTGAGCTGGGCGTACCGTTCTCCGATCCGCTGGCGGACGGACCTGAGATCCAGGCAGCCTCGCAGCGGGCGCTGAGGCATCGCGTTTCCATCGGCGACGTCATGGACCTGGTGGCGGAACTGCGCCTGGAGTCCGAGATACCCATTGTCCTGTTTACGTATTTCAATCCGATGCACCGTTTCGGTCTCGAACGGCTTGTCGACAGAGCGGCCGAAGCGGGGGTGGACGGCATTCTGGCGCTGGATCTTCCACCGGAAGAGGCGGGGGAGTACAAGGGTCTGATGGAGAAACGGGGATTGGATACGATTTTTCTCATCGCGCCCACCAGCCGCGAGGACCGCATTCGACGGATCGCGTCTCACACCAGCGGATTCGTGTATTACGTGTCCCGCACGGGTGTGACCGGGGAGCGGGACCGCCTGGAGGAAACACTGGGCGAAAGGGTGGCGGCAATCCGGCGACACACCTCGCAACCGGTAGCTGTCGGATTCGGGATTTCAACGCCCGAACAGTCCGGAGAGGTTGCAGGATACGCGGATGCGGTCGTGGTTGGCAGCGCAATCGTACGGCGGATCGCACAGCGGCAGACCGACCCGGACCTCGTTTCGCACATCGGGGAATTCGTCCAAGAACTGGTGCAACCGCTGAAGGGAGCATCCGATGGACCTTGAAGACTGGCGTAGGGAAATCGACATCCTGGACCAGAAGCTGCTGGAGCTTCTGAATCGACGAGCCGAATGCGCCATGGAAATCGGCAGGATCAAGCAGGCTATCGAACAACCGATCTTCGTGCCGGAACGTGAGAAGTCGATCCTGAACCGGATACTTGAACTGAACGAGGGGCCCACGGACGACGAGGCGGTGCGACGTATCTTTCAGCAGATCATCGATGAGTCCAGGCGCCTCATGCAGAAGAATCAGGAAAGTTAATCAGGGGCGAACCTTTCTAAACCTTAGAAGCTGTCTTAAAATTCCCAGCGGTCTTCGCACGGCTGCAAAAGCGCCGGTCGGCGTTGGGCAAATCCACCCAAGAGTGACGAGGGGCGCGCAGCCACGATACATTAAATATGGGCGAATTCTCCCGTCGGCGCTGCGCGCCCCTCGCGCCTCATAACCGCCGCTTTTTCGCTCGTGCTCGGGAACTCACCGGTAATTTTAAAACAGCTTCTTAGCTCGAGATCGGTCGGGACGTTTCGTCACGTTTGAAGAACGAGGTTAGTCACGGAGTCGGCAGCGCATGGCATTCACGAAAAACATGAAGATACCCACCCCGGAAGCCGTGCTGGACAAGATGCCGCTTCCGAAGAACCTGAAGGGTATAAAGGAGCAGCGGGATGCGGAAATCCGCGACGTCTTCGCGCGCAGGAGCCGGAAGTTTCTCCTGGTGATCGGCCCCTGCTCCGCGCACAATGAAGACGCCGTATGTGAATACGTCTCCCGGTTGGCGAAACTGCAGGAGACCGTCCGGGAAACGCTCATTCTGGTGCCCCGGCTCTATACCAACAAACCCCGCACAACCGGCGAGGGATACAAGGGCATGGGACATCAGCCGGACCCGCGAAAGGCGCCGGACATGTCCGAGGGCATTTACGCGGTCCGTCAGATGCACATCCGGGCGGTCCGTGAATCCCACCTGACGGCGGCCGACGAGATGCTCTATCCGGGCAATTTGCCGTACGTCGAGGACCTGCTGAGCTATATAGCCGTGGGCGCCCGGTCGGTAGAAAACCAGCAGCACCGATTGACCTGCAGCGGCGTTGACGTTCCCGTGGGAATGAAAAACCCGACGGGAGGAGATCTTTCGGTTATGCTGAACGCAATTCATGCCTCCCAGATCCCGCACGTCTTCATCTATAACGGCTGGGAGGTACGCACCGACGGCAATCCCATGACGCACGCCGTGCTTCGCGGCGCCGTGGACGTAACCGGGCGCAGCATCCCGAATTACCATTTCGAGGACCTCATGTACGCGGCGGAACTGTATCGGCAGCGGCCGCTTGCCAACGCCGCGATCGTCGTGGATACGAATCACAATAACTCGGGCAAGCAGTTCAGCGAACAGCCGCGGATCGGTTTGGAAGTGATACGCAGCCGGCAGAATTCGCCGTTCCTGAACGACATGATCCGCGGATTGATGGTGGAGAGCTATCTGGTTGAGGGGGCGCAAGACGTCAATGACGGCGTGTACGGCAAATCCATTACCGATCCGTGCCTGGGGTGGGAAGACACCGAGGCGTTCGTAAAGGAACTGGCCGAGGGGATATGATTGCGAACGGGACCGGAAGACAGAAACGGACCCCAACGTCCCGAGGGCGCATTCTCCTCGACCTCCGAGGATGACCGCATGGCCAACGATCCTCCTTTTGCGCGCGATGCGATTGCAGTTGTCGGGGTGGGGCTGATCGGCGGTTCGCTCGGGCTGGCGCTCAAGGGTCTGGGCATTGGAAGTCATATCGTCGGTATCAGCCGGCAGGAGACCCTGGACGCGGCCTTCGAGCTGGATGTTATCGACGCGGGCTATCGCTATGAGGACCTCGAATCCGGGATTCGCGATGCGGCGCTGGTTTTCCTGTGTACGCCCATCGTCCGTATTCTGGACATGCTGCCTGAGGTGCTGGGAGCGGCGCGACAGGATGCGCTCGTGACCGATGTCGGCAGCACCAAGCACGCGATTGTCTCCACGGCGACGGCCCACGCAAGGGATGACGCGCATTTTGTCGGCGGGCACCCGATGGCCGGTTCCGAGCATCGAGGGGTGAGCGCGGCGGACCCGTTCCTTTTTCAGAATGCGATTTATGTGTTGACGCCGTCGCCGGACACGCCCGATATCGTGGTTGAAAAGCTCGCGCGTCTCGTAAGGGCATTCGGGGCCAGACCGATGAAGATGACGCCCCGGGAACACGACCGCGCGGCGGCGGCGGTAAGCCACCTGCCGCAGATGATGGCCACAAGCCTGGTGTCCATGGTCGGAAGGATGACGGAAGACGAAGGACTGCCGATTCAAATGGCGGCGGGGGGGTTTCGGGACCTGACGCGCATTGCTTCCAGTCCATATGAAATGTGGCGGGACATCTGCCATACCAACGCGGCCCCGATCCGCGAGATGATCGATCTTTATATGGAGTCGCTTTCGGCAATTCGCTCGGCCGTGGACCGCGCCCGTCTGGAACAGGCATTTGCCTATGCGAATCGAATACGCGGACAGATCCCGAAGGACTCCAAGGGATTCCTGCATCCACTGTACGAAATCCTTCTGCTGGCGGAAGACAGACCGGGTGTGATTGCCCACGTCGCCCGGACATTGTCCGCAGAGAATATCAACATAAACGACATCGAGGTGCTGAACGTGCGCGAGGGGGAAGGGGGCACCATTCGGATGGGGTTCGATTCACGTTCGTGCGCGGAACGGGCCGTTGACGTACTGGCGAAGGCGGGCTACCGCGTCAGGATGAGGTAGCAGAAGTGGATTTGGAACTCACGGGTCCGATAGTCTCCGAAGACACCATCAAGCCATCGCCCGGGCTCAAGGGGGTTACCGACCTCCCCGGCGATGCTGAACTTTCGATAATCGCCCTCGCCCTTGCGTCCACGGCCGACGGGATTTCCGAAGTCCGCAGGTGTTCGCGAAGACGCGACGTCGAGCGAACCGGTGAGTTGCTGTCGCAACTCGGGATTATGGTTGCGCGGGATGGTGAGACCGCTGCGGTAACCGGCGCGCCGTTCCGGTCGACGGACGATGTGCTGAATGTGGACGGTTCCCTTATTCTGTTTTCCTGTCTGGCGGGATTGTTGTCCAGCGCCCCTTTTGTAACGAGGCTCTCCGGGGTTCAGACCGATGACGGCGTGTACCGGGTTGCCGAGGCGCTTCGATCGCTGGGCGCGCACGTGGATACTTCTGTTGGGGACGGGATATCGGCCGGAGTTGGTGGATCGGGGCTGACCGGCGGATCCTACCGCGTCGGACGTCCCGACCTGGCGGTAAAATGCGGCGTGCTGATGGCCGGTTTGGGTGTGGATGGGCCGATAGAACTCCTTCAGGACACCGGCGGGGACGACGATCTGGAAGTGTTGCTCCGGGCCGCGGGATGCGATCTGAAGAAGAAGCGGATCAAGGAGGACGGAGGTTATCGGTTGTTGATGGAAGGACCCGTGCGGCTCCGCGCCGCTACCCATGAGTTGCCGGGAAGTCCGGACGCCGGGTTGTTTCTCGCCCTGGCTGCGGCGATGCTGAAACAGTCCGATTTGACGTTGAGGCATTTCGGAATGGACTCGAGAAGCCGCAGGATCGTGGACATACTGCGCAGGATGAACGTGGCTATGGATGTGACCCATTTCCGGACGGATTCCGGTTTCCCTGCCCGGAACTTACGGATCAGGGGGTCCGACCTGCGCGGCATAAGGATCGCGGGTGCGAACGCGCGACTGATGCGGGACGTGCTCCCACTCGTGGCGGTCGCGGGCGCCGTTTCCCGGGGCGAAACCATAATACGGGATGCCGGGGCATTGAGGACTGGACCGGTTGACTGTATTTCGGTTCTCGTGGAGAACCTGAGGAAGATGGACATTCAAGTGGGAGAGATGCCGGACGGGCTGGTTGTGAAGGGGGGGCAACCTCAAGGCGACGAGCTCGATGCCGCCGGCGACGCCCGCGTGTCCATGGCGCTCCGGCTGGCAGCGCTGGCCAGCGAGGGGGACACGCTCGTCAGGAATCCCGGGCCCTTGGATCTGGGGATGATGGACCGGCTGGCGTCGGTACAGAAAGCGTAGTTCCTGCGCAACATTCAGATGCCCGCCTTGCGCTGCGGCGGCAGCCGGCCGTTGCAGGCGGCGTGAGTCAATCTTCGATACGAGGAGAGCCTTATGAGACTGGTTGTCAGGTTATTCCTTCTGGCGTTGCTGGTGTTCCTGGGAGGCGTGGTCTTCATTCGGTACACCTACAACTGTTCGTGGAAAGAGAGTTTCGCCATTGCCGACCAGTTTGTGTCGGACCTGACCCGTTGATAAAATCGCTCTGCAGGCGAGGCCGGTTGGGCCTTTTCGACGGGCTGACGAGCAACGCGTTGCCGGTTTCGGTTTGGAGGAACTCCGGCTGGCAATGCGCGATAACCGGAACAGAGCACCAGGCCAGAGGAGTCTGTTTTGGGTATTGTCTCGACCACGCGATTGCTGGGCGTGATGGGCGACCCCATCACCCACTCGTTTTCTCCGGACATGCACAATGCGGCCATAGACGTTCTTGAGATCGATTACTGTTACGTCGCCTTTCACGTATTGCCGGACGGGATTGAACCGGCGCTTGACGGTATGCGCGCACTGCAGATCCGGGGATTAAACGTTACCCTTCCCCACAAATCCGCGGTGATGCCGCACCTGGACCGGATTTCGGAAGAAGCGCTGGCCGTGGGCGCGGTGAACACGATTTCTCTCAGGGACGGCGAGCTGGTCGGGCAGAATACCGACGTGTACGGATTGGTCACCGCCCTGGAGCGCACCGCGGGTCTCGCCGAGCTCCCGGAGCATTGCGTGATCCTGGGCGCGGGTGGCGTTGCGCGGGCGGCGGTTTACGCGCTGGCCTCGCGGAAAGAAGTGAGGCGAGTGAGCATTCTCAACCGGACCGTTGCCCGGGCTGAGGCCCTCGCGCGTGATATGCAACGCATAACGGGTAAGGCAATCGACGCGGGTGACCTGAAGAAAGACACGCAGATGAGTCGATTCGCCGATGCCGGCCTGGTCGTGAACGGAACGTCGCTGGGGATGGTTCCGGACGTGGAGCGGACGCCCCTGGCGGATACAGACGCGATACACCCGCAGCTGGTACTCTACGACACGGTTTTCAATCCGCTGGATACGCTCCTGATGCGTCAGTTCCGATCCGCCGGAGCGCCGGCGTATGGAGGCCTGGATATGCTTGTGCACCAGGGCGCGCGTTCGTTTGCCATCTGGACGGGTATCGATCCGCCCGTCGACGTGATGAAGCAGGCGACAATCGGCCGGTTTCGGGCGTAGCGGTGGCGGGTTCCGACCATCAGGAACGCGATGCCAGGCGGACCTTCGTTCGTCAGATGTTCGACGGTATTGCCGGCACGTACGATCTGCTGAACCACCTGTTGAGCGCCGGCGTGGATATTCTCTGGCGGCGCTGGACGGTCGACGCACTGGATCCGGAAACGGGCTGGTGGATCCTGGATCTGGCAACCGGAACGGCCGACCTGGGACTCGAAGCGGCTGCGCGCGACCCGGGGGTGCGGGTTGTGGGCGCCGACCTTTCACTGCCAATGCTTCGGATCGGGAACAGAAAGCGAAAGAGAAGATCCGGCCGGCTGTACCTGCTTCGGGGAGACGCGCAACGGCTGCCGTTTCCCGATGCACGGTTTCACGCGGTAACGATCGGTTTCGGAGTTCGGAACTTTTCGGACCTGAACGCCGGCCTTCTCGAGATACTCCGTGTGCTGCGCCCGGGCGGCCGGCTGGCGATTCTGGAGTTTTCCCGTCCCAGAGCGTTCCTGTTGATTCTGGAGTTTTCCCGTCCCAGAGCGTTCCTGTTGAGCAGGGTTTACCTCTTCTATTTCAGAATCATCCTTCCCGGAATCGGCCGGCTTGTTTCACGGAACCCTCTGGCGTACCGGTATCTCTATGAGTCCGTTATGGGATTTCCGGAGGGAGAAGCATTTCGAATGCGTTTGACGCAGGCGGGGTTTCAGGATGCGGTGGAACGCCGGCTGACCCTCGCCACACTCTACATGGCGTCAAAACCGTAGAATCGATAAAATCGGGTAGACGTGAGACGCTCTACCTGGCGATAAAACCGGGTAGACGGGAGAGGAAATCCTTGCCCGATGTTTGATTCCTCGTTGCCTCCGGCACGAGAGGACAACCTGACAAGGCAGGTGATCTCTACCCACTACGTCTTCCGTCTCCCCGCTTTTAAGGAACACGCCGTAGGCATGATTTCGTATTGACAGGCAAACTACAGGTATGTCATTTGCGTATCAGTTTTTTTCATAAATCCGCCTTTATTTTCTTTCTTTTACGTCCTTTTTCTTATGCGCCACGGGAAGAAGGACCAAAAAGAAGCGCGCCCTTCGGCAGCGGGCCGGTTTTTCCGTGAATCACCTCAGAGGCATAAATGGGAATTGGCCGGCCTGCCAACCCTTCAGCTGTATCAGTACAAATGCGCTGGACGGATTGGCACGGAAAAACCCCCCGTACCCCCCGTCGCCGGTTGTGAAATGCATTGATAGAGTGAAACCCGACTTGTCTCCCTCTCTCCCGGCGGGAGAGAGGGCCGGGGAGAGAGGTCTGGGCAGGGCGGAGGGGTTGCTTTTGATCTTGTCTTTTGCTTTTGATTCTAGCTGACGGCTGACAGTTTTCTTTACTGGGCTTGGGGCGCGAGGTCCTGCTTTATGGTCAATCCTTTTGTTGAAGAAATCGTATCGCAGGTGTCTGCGGCAACTGACATGCCGCATGATGATGTGCGGTCGCTGGTTGAGGTCCCCCCAAAGCCCGAGATGGGGGATTACGCGCTTCCGTGCTTCAGGTTTGCAAAAACACTGCGTAAAGCGCCGAATCAGATCGCCCGGGATCTTGGGGTGAGCATTCGGACCGGCGGCCGAATTGCCCGGGTGCGGGCTGAGGGCCCGTATCTCAATTTTTACGTGAGCCAGACCGAATTCGTGCGGGAGACACTTTCGGAAATCCTCGCCAGGCGCGGGCAATTCGGCCGAAGCGACGTGGGCTCGGGAAAGACGGTCGTGATCGACTTCTCCTCGCCGGATGTCTCCAAACCGTTCACGATCGCGCACATCCGTTCGACTGCAATCGGGAACTCGCTCTGCAGGCTGTACAAGGCCACGGGATGGAACGTGATCGGCATCAACCACCTTGGGGACTGGGGCGCCAAGCACGGGATGAGCATCGCCGCATACAAGCGCTGGGGAGACGATAACGCGATTCGTGAGAATCCGCCCTATGCGCTCTTCAATCTTTACGTAAAATACAACGCTGAGATGGAAAAGGACCCGTCTCTCGGAAACGCCGTAAAGTACTGGACAAAGAAACTGGAGGCGGGGGACACGGAAGCGCTTCGACTTTGGAAGTGGTTCAGAGACGAGACGGTCAAGGACTTCAAGCGGATCTACGAACTGCTGGATGTCACGTTTGCGGAATATACAGGAGAGAGTTTCTTCCACGACAAGGTCGGACCCGTAATAGACGAACTGAAGGCCAGGGGACTTGCCGTGGAGAGTGAGGGCGCCCTTGTCGTCATGCTGGATGAAGATGACATGCCTCCGGCCATCATCCAGACCGGACACGATACCAGCGTCTATCTCACGCGGGACCTGGCAGCGGCGATTTACCGGAAGAAGACCTACGACTTCGACAAGTTGATTTATACGACCGACGCCGGGCAGTCCCTGCATTTCCGGCAGCTCTTCAAGGTGCTGGAACGGATGGGCTGTGAATGGGCGAAAGACTGCGTACACGTTCCGTTCGGCATTATTTCCTTTAAGGAAGGAAGGATGTCGAGCCGCCGGGGAAACGTAATTTTCCTGGAGGACGTGCTGAACCGAGCCATTGAGTTGACACGGGACATTGTGGAGGACAAGAATCCGGATCTTTCCGAAAGGGATGGGATCGCGCGGGACGTGGGCATCGGTGCGGTCGTCTATGCGGACCTGGATTCCCGCCGGACGCGGGATGTGGTGTTCGACTGGGATGAGATCCTGAATTTCAACGGTGAGACCGGCCCCTACATACAATATACCCACGCCCGGTATTGCAGTGTGTTGCGCAGGTACGGAGGCGCGGTGCCACCGTCAGACGCGGACCTTTCTCTGTTGACCGAACCCGAGACCGTGGCCGTGGTCAAGTGCATGGAACGGTTTCCCGAGCGAATCCGGAACGCGGCCGAAACCTGTGAGCCGTCTCTGATTGCCGGGTTCCTGATCGAACTCTGCACCGAGGCAAACCGGTTTTACAACGCACACCGGGTCATTTCGGACGACGTGTCGCTCACCCGCGCGCGAATCGCGCTCGTTTATTCGATTACCGCCGTGCTGGCTACGGGACTCCACCTGCTTGGCCTGAAGGCGCCGGAGGAAATGTGAGTCGGACCGGGCACTCTTCTCCGCTGCAGGGCAGACAGGTTTTCCTGGCCGGTTTCATGGCAACGGGAAAGAGCAAGATCGGCTCACTTCTCGCGCGGCGTCTGAAGAGGATATTTGTGGATACGGACGAATTGATCGTGGAGACCGCCGGGAAGTCGATCCCCAGGATCTTCGCGGAAGACGGCGAGGCCGCATTCCGTCGCATCGAGCGCGGTTGCGTGGCGAGGGCGGCCGGAATGCCCGATGCCGTGATCGCATTGGGCGGCGGCGCCGTGACTCAGGAGGACAACTGGGACACGATTCGCAAATCCGGCGTCTGCCTGTGTCTTCGGGCATCGGCGGAGACGATCTTCACGCGCCTGCGCAGGACAGACGGGGAACGGCCGCTGATGGCCGGATTGAACGACGAACACCGGATGGCGAAGATCCGGTCGATGCTTGCCGACCGGGCGCCGTTTTACGACCGGGCGGACGCATTCGTGGAGTCAACCGAGTACCGCACGCCCGACGAGACCGTTCAACTGGCAGTAACGGCATTAAAGGGCGTTGTATTGAAATAAGGGCGTTTGAAGGCCGGTGTCCTAATTATCGAAAGGCGTACTGAGGCGTATGGAAACCGTTCGGGTCGATCTGGACAGCCGCAGTTATCCGATCCTGATCGGACACGGGATCCTGTCCGATTTCGGCAGGGCGTACGCGGCGAAGGAACTGGGTTCGGTTGCGGCGATCGTGACCAATCCGACGGTTGCGTCGCTCTACCTGGATCCGGTCAGGGCCGGTTTCGAGGCGCAGGGTGTGTCGTCAACGGTGGTAGAGATCCCGGATGGAGAGGAATTCAAGACGCTGGAGACAGCGGGCCGGATCTATGGCGAACTGATACGGACGGGCCTGGACCGGCGCAGCTGCATCGTCGCGCTGGGGGGCGGTGTCGTGGGCGATACGGCCGGATTTGTGGCGGCCACCTACCTGCGAGGTATCGATTTCGTGCAGGTCCCGACCACCCTGGAGGCGCAGGTCGACGCCAGCGTGGGCGGCAAGACCGGGGTCGATCACCCGCTCGGCAAGAATATGATCGGGGCTTTTTATCAGCCGAAGCTGGTATATATTGACACCGAAACGCTGATGACCCTGCCCAGGCGGGAGGTGGTTGCCGGCATGGCCGAGGTGATCAAACACGGATTGATCCGCGACGAAGCGCTCGTGCAATTCCTCGAGAGCAAGATTGAGAAAGTGGCGGATCTGGCAATTGAACCCCGACAGCTGGTTGGTTTGATTGCACGAAACTGCCGAATAAAGGCGGACGTGGTGGCGGCGGATGAGAACGAGGCGGGATTGAGGGAAATCCTTAACTATGGCCACACGGTGGGACACGCCATAGAGGCGGTGACGGATTACACCGTTTACAAACACGGAGAGGCGGTTATGCTCGGCATGCTGGCCGCGGGCAGAATCGGCGTCATCAAGGGGATGTGGAAACCGGCCGAACTGCAACGCCAGAACGCACTGATCGAAAGACTCGGGATCCCGTCCGGCGCCCGCGCGCTTGAACCGGGCAAACTGATCGGGCGCATGGCGAGCGACAAGAAAGCGCGGGATGGCGTGATCCGGTTTGTTCTTCCGGAGGCGATCGGCCGGGCGGTCTCGTGCGACACCGTAAAGAAGAAGGAAATCGAGGAAGGTATCCGGTATATGCAGAAACGCTCTCCCGAACCGGATTGAAGCTTGTCTCGGCCGGACGACGTTCGGCTTCAGCGGGTCAGCCGCTCTATGACGGAACGGTTTTCGGGAAAGTTCTGCAAAAGGTCTGCGGGATCCGCCAGCTCGAAGTCTTCGAATTCAAAACCGGGAGCGACGGTGCCGCCCATCAGGGCGAATGAATGGGGCTCATTCAGCGTTGCGCCGTACCAGTAGCCGGCGTTGACGACCGCGGTCAGGGATTCGTCGTTTTCAGGGTTGTCGCCAAGCAGTATGCGGTCGTATACGCCGCTTTGATCGATCGTATGGATGGTGATGGGAGATCCGGTATAGAAGTGCCAGATTTCATCGGACTGAATGCGGTGAAGGGCGGAAAAGTCGCGACCCCTGAGCAGGAAGTAGATCGCCGTTGAGAATGCCCGGGGACCGCTGAACCGCTCAGGGAGGGCCCGTGCCCCCACGGTCTCCCCGGAGCGGTAAATTTCCCGATAGTATCCACCTTCGGGGTGCTCTCTCAGATTCAGTTGTGAGATCCAGTAATCAGCATTCCGGTTCATGGCAATGGAAAAACCCTGCGGAACAGGGGCGAGAAGATCTCGCCCCTGTTCCTTTTATTTTGATTACCCACGTTAGCAGTCCGTTTTGTGAGTGGAAACTATACGCGGTGACTTGCGCCTACGCGATGACACCGCCTCCCAGACAGACCTCTCCGTCGTAGAAGACGGCCGACTGTCCCGGCGCCACACCCGGGTCGGCTTCCGCCATTTGAACGTCCAGACCTGCCTTGCCGTCGGATTCAATCCGGCACCTGACGAGCCGGGGGCCGTGCCGGATTTTGCAAAGAAGGTCGTGACGGTCGGGTATCCCCGAGATCCAGTGCGGACGTGAAACCCTGAAGCGGCTCAAGGCCCGTTCGGCCCTGTGCTTCTTGTGGGACACGAAGATAATGTTGCCGCGGGTGTCCTTCCTGACCACGTACCAGGGTCCCGCGGCAAGGCCCAGCCCTTCGCGCTGTCCGATGGTGTAGAACCAGTAGCCCCGGTGACGGCCGAGACCGGCGCCGGTCTCCATTTCAATGATGTCCCCGGGCTTTTCTCCAAGGTGCGCCCTGACGAAATCGGGGTAGCCTATCTTGCCCAGAAAACAGATGCCCTGGCTGTCTTTGCGGTCCTGGTTCGGCAGACCGAAGTCCCGTGCGCAACTCCGGACCTGTTTTTTGGTGAGATGCCCGACGGGGAAACGCGCGCGTTTGAGCTGATCCTGGCTGAGTCCGGAAAGAAAGTAGGTCTGGTCCTTGATGGGGTCCGGCGCTCGCTTCAGGTAGCATGTACCATTGGTTTCTTCGATTCGCGCATAGTGCCCCGAAGCGATTTTGTGGTAGCTGCCGTCGATCCGGGCTGCGAACTCGCCGAACTTGATGTGCCGGTTGCAGACAATGTCCGGGCTGGGAGTACGTCCGGCTCTGAGTTCGGACACGGCGTGCGACACCACCCGGTCCAGGTATTCGGCCTGCAGAGGGATGATACGGAGCGGTACCCCGGCCCGTTCGCAGACGGCGCGCGCATACTTGAGGTCTTCTTCCCACGGGCAGTCGCCCAGGAAGGCAAGCTCGTCTTCCAGCCAGACCTTGAGATAGAAGGCGGTGATCTCGTGGCGCCCTTCGCTGCATAGCAGGTTGAGGGCCACGGAGCTGTCGACGCCGCCAGAGAGCAGAAGGGCGATTCTCATGGCTCGCATCCGAAATGAACGAGGCACTCGGCCAGGGGTTCGACCGTTTTCAGGTCTGCACAGCCCGACACGGTCTCGACCAGATGCTCCGTACGGGTCCTGCCCGCGTCCCTTTCGATGAGGCGATGGGCTTTGGAGACGAGGTCGTCAAAGGTGATGCCGGTGTTCGGGTCTCCCGGGGCGGGTTGCGGTCCTGTTTTATGCGTCCGCCCGTCGATCGTGGTGACGGTCACCCGCGCCAGGGCTTCATCTGGGAAGCGGGCTTCAATGGCGGGGTCGACCGACATTTCAATGCGGTCCGAGAGGGCGAGCACCGCTTCGTCATTCAGACCGTCGCCGGCTATTTCAGGCACCCCGACCCGTCCGCGTGCAAGGGCGCAGGCCACCGGATAGGGCAGGCTGTATTGTGCCTCTTCGGTATTGGCCGGACGGCGGGTGCCCAGATGGGTGGCCGCCTCGAACGTCTCGATCTTGACCGAGACGATTTCATGGCGTCTCAGATTGCAGGTCCTGCGCAGCTCCAACGCGCCAGCGATGGCGGGTTGGGCCCACCGGCAGCACGGATGGAATTTGTAGTAGATCCGTTCAATCCACCAGTCAGTACCCAGGGTCTGCATCGTCGCGTGGTACTCGTCCGCATATAGTGTCGCGGGCATGCCCGTGAATCCGCGGGCCGCAAGCTGAGCGGCGACGACGCCCACGAACGCGCCCCAGTGGATACCGTCTTTGACCATGGCCGGATGACGCACGCAATCCATAATTGGCGCGAGGGGTGCATGGTATTCGGCGATGGCGAGCGCGTGTTCCACCTCCCGGGGTCCGAGTCCCGACAGACGGGCGCATGCGGCCGCGGCGCCGAGGCCGCCCCATGAACCCGAACCGTGGTAACTGGGCCCCCGGTGGGGATGGTCGTGCCAGATCGTTCCGGCGCGCATCCCGACTTCGTAACCGACGACCACCGCCGCGAGGAAATCCGCACCGGCAGCGTTTTCGGCCTGCGCCATCGCGAGCGCCGCGGGAACCACGACCGCGCCCGGGTGGCCCTTCGCCTGACGGAACCCGTCGTCGACGTCCAGCGCGTTCGCTGCGCAGGCGTTTGCGAGAGCGGCGCCCGGTACACTGCCAATCCTTCCTCTTCCAGCGATCGTAGCTTCGTTACCCGGGAATGCGGTTGCGGCGTAGTCCGCCACAATATTCGCCGCGGGCGTGGCCAGGCCTGCAATGGTTGCGGCGAAGAGATCAAGGAGGTTCTTGCTCAGTTGCACCCGTACGGCTTCCGGAAAATCGCCGTATCGGGCGTTCGCGATGAATCCGCTGATATCGACCGTTGCCATATCGATCCGGGCTGTTCGCTTCAATCGCCGAGGACCTGTTTCTCAATATCCAGCCCCACGCGGCTGCTCCACGCCGTCAGCAGCTCCTTGAATAGCGGACCGGGCTTACCGCTTCCGACCGGTATGTTGTTGAACCTGGTACAGGGGGCGATGCAATATGGCGTCGTAGTCAGCCACGCTTCGTCGGCGTTGGCGACGTCATATGGCTGAATGTCTTTTTCAATCCAGTCGAGACCGCGCTCGGCGGCAAGTTCCCTGACTGTGAGGAGGCTGACGCCCTGGAGTATGTTGCGCGTGGTCGGGGAGTAGACGGTGCGGTCCTCAACGACGACGAAATTGGAACCCGCGCATTCCGTGACGTTACCGTCCAGGTCGAGAAGAAGCGTAATCGCTTCGGGGTCGACCGCGTGGGTCTGCTGGTCGGCCAGCCACCAGTGCAAGCGGGACCGGTTCTTTGATTTGGGATCCAGGCATTGGGGCGGGATGTGGCGCAGGGCGGGCGTGACACAGTGCGCACCCGGATCGAAGAGGTGACGCCAGACGCGAAAGGGCAGCGGAAAGGAGTGAATGCAGACGGTCGGCGTCAGGCGGACGCTTCCCGCGGCGCTGCCGGCGTAGATCTCGTTTTCTCCCGGCGTGATGAAGTGTACGATGCCAAGGTCGGCCCCGGGTTCAATCAACTCACGGTTCGCCCGTATGAGTTCGAGGGTTTTCTCCCGCACCTTCTTCCGAGTGAGCGGCGGGTGAATCCCGGCGTATTTGCACGACCTGTAGAGGCGGTCCAGGTGATCGTCCAGACGAAACGGCGCGTGAGCAAACGTACGGGTCATTTCGGTGAGCGTGGCGCCCAGAATGATGCCCAGGTCGTAAATCCTGATTGCGGCCTGAGAAGCAGGCACGAAATCTCCGTTGAGATAGACGATCGGTTCCTTCATATCATCGTGTCCTGTCCCGAAAGAAACTCACCGTTCTCCCGACGATGCATCCCGTCCCGTTCCAGCCGCAGGATTTCAGGAGAGATATGGATACTGGTCGACAACTCGACCCAAATATAGCGGTTGGGTGATGTCAAGACAATGGGAAAGGGGTTTTTCGGTGCATGCGGAGGAAGGGATGTATCAGGGCAGAGGGCCCTTTTGCCCGCGAGCGGATAGAGGAACTACCTTTGGTATGAATGACGCCTCAGCTCTTCAGGGTTCATTTGACTGAGGCACCGATGGGCAATTGCGATGATTGCGGAGGACGTCTCACGTCTGTCCGCCTTCCGCGTCTTGCAGCATTTCGGCTATCTTCTCCCTTCGGACTCTTTCTTCCTTTCGATTCTTCTCCAACTCCTCCATAAGCGCGCTCATTTTTTCTTCGCGCCTTCTGCTGGAAGCTTCCAATTCCCTTAGATCCTTTATTGCTCTTGCTCTCGTTTTGGCCTCGCTCTCCGCGATCCACTTATCGGCAAGCTTCATCATTGCACCCATGAAGTCGACTCCTTCTATGATGAGAAAGGATAGCGTAACGGAGAATATACCCGCCTCATACAGATTCTCGACCAGGTCTTTTTCAGGCGGTCTAAATCGATCTGTCAGTGTGAACAGGAAAATGAGCAGATTCAACGCCCCAAAAAGAGCGCGGTCACTTACGCTCCAAATGGGCTCTCGTTCCATTGATTCTTCATATTCATGCTGGCGTTGCCTATAGGAAGTACACGAAAAATGAAATGGATTTGAAAAAGTAAAGTCAAGCGTTTTCTGGCATCCTTTAGCGAAACGAAGGGCGGTGGAACAACCGGTCTTTCGAGGATAGCCGGCCTGGATTGGCTTGTCAATGGCACGATCGCCCGTTTACGAAATGCCAGTAATCCTGACAAACAAGCTATGACGTTTTTCAGTAAGGGGATTTTGCGGACATCGGCGCGGCCCTCTACGGAGATTACATCCAGAGATTCCGATCGAGGCTGCGGTACTGAATGGCCTCCCCGACGTGCTGAGGTTTGATTTCCTGTTCCTCTTCCAGATCGGCGATGGTGCGGCTGACTTTCAGGATGCGGTCGTAGGCGCGCGCCGACAGGCCGAGTTTCGTAATTGCCATTTTGAGAAGCTCCTCGCCTTTACCGTCGATCTTGCAGTAATCACGGATTTCCGCGGGCCCCATATGCGCATTGCAGAACAGGTGTTGTTTCTCTCTGAAGCGGTGAAGTTGCACCTGGCGCGCCGCATTCACGCCTTCACGAATCGCATCGGACGTTTCTCCGCCGGGTTCATCGGTAAGTTCATTGTAGTCGACCCCCGGAACTTCAATGTGAATGTCGATGCGATCCAGAAGTGGACCGGATATTCGGGACATATACCGCTGGATGATCGGCGGAGAACACGTGCATTCGTTTCTGGGGTCGCCGAAGTATCCGCACGGGCAGGGATTCAGGGCGCAGGCGAGCATGAACTGTGCGGGATAGGTCAGAGAGACGATGGCCCGGGCGATGGTGACGAAGCCATCCTCGAGCGGTTGGCGCAGGACCTCCAGGACGTGCTTCTTGAACTCGGGCAGCTCGTCGAGAAAGAGAACGCCATGGTGCGCAAGAGAGACCTCACCCGGCCGCGGGTGGGTTCCGCCCCCGATCAGACCGGCGTCCGAGATGGTGTGGTGAGGGGAACGAAAGGGCCGGATCGCCACCAGTGTGGTATCCGGAGGCAACAGTCCGGCCACGGAATGGATCTTGGTGGCTTCGATGGCTTCGTCCAGGGTCAGGTCGGGCAGGATCGTGGGAAGGCGGCGGGTGAGCATCGTCTTTCCGGAGCCGGGCGGACCGATCATGATGATGTTGTGGCCTCCGCTGGCGGCCACCTCCAGCGCACGCTTGGCGTGAACCTGACCCCGGACGTCGCGGAAATCGATACGGTAGCTCAGGGCCTGGCTGAAGATCCGGTCGATATCGACCTCCAGCGAGGGTACGTCCCGGTAACCCTCAAGGAAGTCCAGCGTCTCCATCAGGTCGCCCACAGGATGCACGTCGATACCACCCGCGATGGCTGCCTCGCGGGCGTTTTCGCGTGGGAGAATCATGCCCTTGTAACCGGCCTGGCGGGTCTCCACGGCCATCGGCAGGACGCCCCGGACGGGCCGCACGGCTCCGTCGAGTGCCAGCTCGCCGAGGACGATGTATTGCGAAAGGATCTCGGGCGAGATGTCTCCGGAAGCGGCCAGGATGCCCACGGCAATGGGCAGGTCAAAGGCCGATCCTTCCTTTCGGATATCGGCGGGCGCGAGATTGACGGTTACGCGGCGGTTCGGAAAGATCCTGCCGGAGTTCTTTATTGCGGCGGTTACGCGATCCCGGCTTTCCTTGACGGCGTTGTCCGGCAGACCGACTACCGAGAATGCGGGAAGCTGATAATCCAGATCGGTCTCGATACGCACGACATAGGCGTCGATTCCCAGGGTGGCGCAACTCAGCACTCGGGACATCATACGGGCCTCCTTGGAGCCGGTCAGATACGCGACTGAACTCCACGGAAGCGTGCTGTTCTGCTAGGAGTCCGGTGTTGGTGAATCCCGACGTCCTCTGATTACGCAAAGGGTGTACCAGAGGAACCGGAATTACCTAACTTATTGTCCGGAAAAGAGATGGGCCTGACGGAAGGTGTGAAGAAGGGAAGTGAGGGAAAGGGATTTTCAAATTTCGCCGAACGGACTGAACGATCTGACGATCGGGCTGGCGGGTCCGGACCGACCACTAAAGGGGCTGGTCCGGGTCTGCGTCGGCCGCGTAGTCAACCGCAGGGAGGCCGAAGCCGAAGAGCTTGAGGAATTCCGCGCGGAAAACCTGCACGTCGGATACCGCTTCCAGGTTTTCGGTCGTCACGGACTGCCAGAGAGACTCGATACGCGACTGCACGTCCTCCCTCAATTCCAGGTCATCGATGCGGATGCGCCCGCTCTCGTCTGTGGGTACCTGCGTTCCGGCACAGACTCGATCCTTCAGAAGCCGGTACATCTGTTCTATGCAGCCTTCGTGGACGTTCTTCTCCTTCATGACTTTGTATAGCAGCGAAATGTAAAGGGATACCACCGGTACGGCCGCACTTGACTGGGTGACCACGGCCTTGTTCGCGGAGATGTAGGCGCGTCCGTTTCTCTTCCTCAGCCGCGCGTCCAGATCCCGGGCCGTGGACTCGAGGTGGACCTTGGCTCTCCCGATGGTGCCGTCTCCGTAGACCGGCCGGGTCAGCTCCGGTCCGATATAGGTAAACGCGACCGTGCTGACGCCCTCGGCAAGCACGTCTGCCGCTTCGAGAGCCTGAATCCACAGGTCCCAGTCTTCTCCCCCCATGACGGCGACAGTATTGTCGATCTCGTCCCCAGTGGCCGGTTCGATGGTGACCTCCGAGACGACGCCCGTGTGGATATCGACCGTCTTTCCCGTGTACGGTTCGCCCACGGTTTTCAATACCGAGGTGTATTGCGCCCCGGTCCGGGGATGGGTGCGCCGCGGCGACGCCAGGCTGTAAACCACGAGATCGACAGTTCCCAGGTCTTCCCTGATGGCCGAGACAGTCTCTTCCTTGATTTCATCGGAAAACGCGTCGCCGTTGATGCTTTTCGAGTAATAGCCCGCGTCTTTAGCGGCTCTTTCGAAGGCAACCGAATTGTACCATCCAGCCGATGCCGTGCGATTCCTCACAGCCGGCCTTTCAAAGAATACGCCCACGGTCCCGGCGGCGGCGCCGAAGCAGGCCGCGATTCGAGAGGCCAGCCCGTAGCCCGTCGAGGCGCCGACGACCAGCACATTCCGGATGCCTTTCAGCGATGGCTGGTTCCTTACCCAGTCGATCTGTTCCTGTACATTGTGCGCGCAGCCGAGGGGGTGCGCCGTCGTACAGATGAATCCCCGGATTCTGGGTTTGATGATCATCGGACCGTCCTTTCCGTGAATCGGGCCCGGTTGCCGGGTTCCCCTCTCCTGATTGCCGTCTTTATGTGGATTGCGTCTTTCGCGAAAACACGCGTTCGCCGCCGTTACGGAAATGACGCGGCGTCACGCCCCTTCCTTATGCGCGGCGGCGGGGAGTTTCTTATCCCAGGGTGCGAGCGATTCGAAGGCCGCTGAGGCGCGCAGCACGCCCGCGTCGTCGCGCCATCGGCCTGCAATCTGAAGTCCCACCGGGAGACCGTCGTCGGTAAAGCCGGCCGGGACCGTGGCAGCAGGCTGCCCAGTGATGTTGAACGGGTACGTAAAGGCGGTCCAGCCGAGGTAGCTGGCTGGTTGCCCCGTGATCTCCCCCGGATGATCGCGGCCGGCGGCAAAGGCTGTAACCGGAAGCGTGGGACAGATAAACAGGTCGTAGGCGCTCATGAACTCACGCCATCCGTGGTAGTAGTCATTGCGCCGCGCGTAAGCGGTTGCCAGTTGGGCCCCGGAGACGGATTTCCCCCTTTCAATCACGGCGACGAGGCCGGCGTCCAGGAGATCCCTGACGTCGTCCAGGTTGTCCTCGAACACGCCCGCGAACGATGCGGACCAGATCGTGTCGGCAATGTCCCAGGGGTCGGGCAGTCCGGGATGTGCCTCTTCGACGAGACAGCCGAGCTCCTGAAATCGAACAGCCGCACCGGCCGCGATCGACAGGACTTCGGGGTCGCTCCGGACGTAACCGAGATCGGGAGACCAGGCAACGCGCAGGCCGGCGATGTCGCCTTCCATTTCCAGGAGGTAATCGGTGGAATCGGGCAGAGAGAGGCGGTCCATGGGGTGCGCGCCGGCCATGGCCGTGAGCATCAACGCGGCATCCCGAACGGTGCGGGTGACGGGGCCGGCGTGCGAGAGCAACTCGACCACACTTGCCGGGTACTGGGGAACACGACCCCAGGACGGCTTGAGTCCGTACAGTCCGCAGAAGCTGCACGGGATGCGAATGGATCCGGCTCCGTCCGTTCCCTGGGCAACCGGTCCCATACCCAGGCCAACGGCGGCCGCGGCGCCTCCGCTGGATCCGCCGGCGGTACGGCCGTACATCCAGGGGTTGTGCACCGGCCCGTTGATCCGGTTTCCCGAATCACCCTTCCAGCCGAGTTCGGGGGTGGTTGTCTTGCCGAGAAGGACCATCCCGGCGTTTGACAGGCGTTCCGCCAGCGGCGCGTCGTAATCGGGCACCCAGTTCCTGTAGAGCAGGGATCCCCGGGCGGTGCGGATATCCTTTGTTGGGGTAAGATCCTTGAGTGAACCGGGGACGCCGGCCAGAATTCCGGCCTCCCCTCTCATATAGGCGCGTTCGGCACGAACTGCCTGTTCCACGGCGCGTTCGTGGGTGACCGTGACGAAGGGGTTGAAGGTGTGGTTCAACCGTTCAATCCGGTCCAGAACCGCACGCGTAACCTCGACGGGCGAGAGTTCCCGCTTTTGATACAGGTTTCGCAGCTCGACCGCCGGGAGACGGCAAAGATCGGCTGAATTCATCCTTCCGCTCCGGGTTTGGAACGACCCGGCGCCGGGGCCGGCAGCGATGAACGGAACGGGTGGCCCAGGAGCGCCAGCAACTGCGAGACCAGGCGATATGAAATACCCCAGAGTACGCGGTGGCGCGGACCCGGCAGATCGATCGTGGAAAAGCGGCGCTCCGCGTTGTCGATCCTGAAGCTCCGCTCACGATGGCATGCGGCGTCGGCGAGTACGTTCAATTGCACCCAGAAAGCGTCCTTGACTTCGTGGTTTGGACGCAGCCGATCTCTGATTTCGACGTTGTAGACGAACCCCGATACGAGGATGGGAAGGGTCGCACCGGTGACGTCATCCAGTCGACCGAGATACTCAGCCGTCCCGAGATCCAGGCCGACTTCCTCCCGAGTCTCGCGCTCCGCGGCCATGCGCGCGTTCCCGTCGCGTGGTTCCACCCTGCCCCCCGGGAACGCGACGTGGCCCGACCACGGATCGCCATCGCGCTGCGAACGCTCGATAAAAAGCAGGTGAACCGCTTCCTGCTGTTGATGCAGGACCAATGCCACGGCGGCGCGGGCCCGGTCTCCGGATGCCAGACGCGGGTGATATCCGGCGAGATGCCGGCGGATCTCTGCAATCGAGGTCATGTCGGTCCGGGCAGGCTGGCTATTTCCGGCTGCCCGCGATCTGGTCGTGGATCACCTGGCCGGCCTGATTCCGCGATACTGATTGTAGACGAGGAATCCCAGACCGAGACCCGCGTTGAGCAGCACGGGAATGCGATAAATGCTGACGACTTCGTATCTGAACACGGCTCCCGAGGCGCCTGCGGAAACGATCAGAAACGAAAGGGCGATAAGGGACCTGCAGATCGCCGGCGGTACAAACGTGGCGGTTACGATAGACAGGAGCGCCGAGTGGAAGATGAAGAAGCCGGCGTAGCCGTTTCGGACGGCCATGGCGAACTGCCAGTCGTACCGGTACGCCCAGACCAGGTAGACGTGGGCGACGGCAACCAGCGCAACCAGGGCGATGGCCGGGCGGCTGCACGTACCCCTGGCGGTGAGTACCAGATTCGCCGACAGCCCGAGATAGCCCAGAAAGGCAAGAAGAAACGTGAAGTTTTCGAGCGTCAAGACGTGGTCGTTTCAGGGGGCGGTTAAACGCTATATGGATGCATGAACCGGTGGACAGCTTGCTGGCAGGAGGATGACCGTTTTGGCGATTTCGCCCGCGCAAGCGTCCGGGCCCCCGGCGCAAAACGGCCTGCGGTTTGCATGAGACAAACGACTCTGACGCGAAACGGAATGTTCAAGGCGTGGGATTATTACTAACAGCCCGTTGAAAAAGCCCATCCGGGCTACGGCCGGCCCTTGCGGTCGAAATACTGCGTTGCGCTCCCTCGCCGAATCGCTGGATGGGACTCGGTCGCGCGCCTTGTCTTCGGCCACAATGGCTCGGCCTCGCCTGCAGAGCGACTTTATCAACGGACTGCTATTCTGGAGGCGCGCCGGCGCGGGTGGATGACACGCCGGGTTTTATGCTTCGTGTCGTTACTCTCCAGTATCAACGGGGTTTTTGATGCGATCGATCTTGTCCTCGCAGTACTTTTTGAATTTCCGGTCCCTGAGTCCCCTGGAGTAGTTTTGAATCGCTTTTTCCTTCCATCCCTGGGGCCGCCACGCGTCGTATACGTCGCCCATGATGACGTACGCCGGTACGCCGTACCTTCGGTCCCGCGCGGCTCTTCTGGCGTAGTTGAGGGCGTTCTGGTATTGTTTGAGTTCGAAATAGGCGACCGCCGCCCTGTACTGGGCTTCGCTGTCCCTGGAGTTCAACGCGAGCGCCTGCTGATACGCGGACACGGCGCTCCTGTAGTTCTTCCCCAACGCATGCGAGTATCCCAGGGCCGTATAGATTCTGACTTTGTCTCTGTTGGTTGGCGCCACCGCAACGCCTTTTCTAAGGGTAGCGACGGCCTTGGAATGTTGTTTTGTTTGATTGTACACAAGGGCCAGGCTGCGGTACGCGTTGATATTCTTTTTGTCTTTGTTATTGGGATCGCTATCGATCGCCCGGCTGTAACTCCGGATCGCCCTGCTGTTTCTCTTGGTAAGGCGATACAGGTCACCCAGTTGTCGATGGGCCTTGGCGTACTTGGGATTGAGCTCGACGGCCGTTGTAAAGGCGGTCTCGGCCTGCTTGATCTTGCGCGCGTTTCTGGCTGACAGACCGAGATTGTAGTAATTGGTGGCATCCGTGGGATCGAGTTGCGTTGCGTTTTCGTATTCCTCGATCGCTTTCCTGTAGTTCTTCCTGAGCAGGTGTTCCCTGCCCTGCCGTGAATAGGCCGCTTTCAGCAGATTCCGTGCATTGCCGTTCTGAAAATTGCCGTCGAGCTTCAGCACCGCCTGGAACGCCGCCTGCGCCTCCTTGTACTTTTTCAGGTTGAAGAATAGATTCCCAAGTTCATAATGGGCTTCAACGTAATCCGCCTTTACCGTGGTGGCCATTCGAAAATTGGCGATGGCCTTCTCGGAATCCTTGAGCTTCTGGTAGGTCTTGGCCATACCTCGATAGGCCTGGGCATTGTTGCCATCCAGCTTAACGGCGTCTTCAAACGCCTGGAGCGCCTGCTGATAACGCCTTTTCTCGAAAAGGGCCTGACCGTCGTTGTATTTTTCCGCCGATTCGGGAGCGACTTGAGCCCACGCGGGCTGGCAGAATAGAAGGCAAAAGACCAGAAGCAAAGACTGTCGACAACGCATATCAGGTGATCCTCTCGAGAATACAGGTTGATGGAAACGTGGTCTTTCGAAAGATTAATATTGGCAAATCCCGGGATATTGTCAAACACCCAGGACATGTGGAAAGGCCACCACCGGTTGTGTGATGGCCTCCGTGGAGTTCGTACTGCCGTGTGCGGGCTCAATCGTGCAGCTTGAATTTGATGGCCTGGGTCATCCAGACATTCACGGGCTTGTCATTCTGTATGGCCGGCTTGAATACGAACTGTCTGACTGCGTCGATGGCCGCCTGCCTGAAGATCTCCTGGCCCCTCAACACCTGAACCTTGTCCGTCCGACCGTCTCTGCGCACCATGAACTTGACGAAAACATTGCCCTCCAACCCCGCTTTGCGGGCGATCTCGGGATATTTGGGGCTGACTCCCTTGGTCAGTTCCGGTTTTTCCTCCACGCTCCAGAACTCCATCACTTCTTCTTCCATCGGCGCTTCGGTAGCGCCCGGAGGCGGGGGCGGCAGGTCTACGGGGGCCTGATCCAGGTCGAGGTCGGTCGTTTCGATGGTCACGTCGTCGGGTACATCGTCGCTTTCGGTTTCAACCGGCATGGCCGGCCGTGGAGGCGGGGGCGGCCGCTGAATCTGGCGCGTTTCCGGGATCTCCTCCATCTGGATGATGATCTGGTCTTTCTTCCCCGCCGAGGCCCGAATATCGAACGTGGGAAAAAGGATCGCCATGATCAGGTGCAGGGCGCAGGAGATCCCGACCGACGTCCAGAAGACTTTTGGATAACGCCGCCTGAGATCGTGTTCAGGGTACTTCCTCCGGACGATATCCTTACCTATGATATAGGCCATATGCGTTACCTCTCTCGATCGGTGGCAAAGTTGACGCGGAGGGCGTCGGCTTTGCGCAGTTCCTCGATCACTTCGGACACCAGCCCGTAGGGCGCCCGCGTATCGCACTTGAGTGAGACGATCAGCCGCGGGTTCTGCACGCGGCGTTCGTAGAAGATGGGAGCAACCTGGTTGACCTGGGCGATCTTGTCGTCTATGTAGACCTTCCGGTCCGCGGAAATCCAGACGTAGGAAATATGGCGGCGCGTCTTGATTTCCTCGACCTTTTCAGCCCTGGGCAATACGATCCCCGTGACCCGGTAGCGGACGAAAACCGTCGTGACCATGAAAAAGATCAGGAGAAGAAAGGCGATATCCGCCATTGAACCGGTTGGAATGGACGTATGTACCCCTGATTTTTTTGAAAAATCCGCCATGCTGAGAACTCCTGTTGCCGGACGAACCTACTTTTCCGGAGATGCGAGAGAGATCCGCGTTGCACCCGAAAGCTTGATCTCATCCAGAACGTCTATGAATGCGTTATAGGGCGTCTCCTCGTCCGCCTTGAGGGAAACGATCAGCTTGTCGTTTTCGCTCAGCCGCCGCTCGATGTCGGCGCGCAGCTGCCCGAGGGGAACTTCCTGTTCCAGGTTGATGAGGATGTCACCGGCGGCATTCACCCAGACGTTGCAGATATTCTTTTTCTGGATTTTCTTGTTTTCTCCGGCGGGCGGAAGCTGCATGCCAATGCCCTTGTCCTGGTTCATTGTGGTGGTCACCAGGAAAAAGACAATCAGCAGAAAGGCGATGTCCGCCATCGACGAAGTCGGGATTTCGGGATTGGATTTGTTCCGCCTTGCCAACTGTGGCTTGTTCGCCATGGCTTATTCTCCCGCGGGCGTATCGTAGCCAGCCTGGATCAGTTCGTCGATGAACTGAGAGGAACTCTCCTGCATATCGATGATGATCTTGTCTATCTTTGAGACGAAGAGGTTGTGCAACGCCTGGATTGGAATGGCGATGACCAGTCCGGATGCGGTGGTGATCAGCGCTTCGGAAATACCGGCGGCCACAATACTTGGCTCGACGTCGCCGGCTTTCGCAATGGCGTCGAAGGCGCTGATCATACCGCTCACCGTCCCGAGGAACCCGAGCAGTGGGGCGATATTGGCTACGGTGGACAGCCAGACCATGCCTTTTTCCAGGAACGCCATTTCGATGGCGCCGGATTCTTCTATCGCTTTCTCGACGTGTTCAAGCCCACGGTCCAAGCGGAGAAGGCCGGCATGGAGAACCGAGGCGACCGGACCCCTGTGACTTGCGCAGACCTCGGCCACGCCTTCCGGCCCCCGCTGCTTGAGCGCTTCCTGAACCGCCGTGAAAAACTCACGCGTGTCGATGGAAGAACGCCAAAGCGACCAGAAACGTTCAATACTGACCGCAATACCGAAAAGCAGCATAAGCAGAAGCGGGTGCATGAAGGGCCCGCCGTTTACATAAAGTTCAACCATGCCTCAATCCCCCAGTTGATGTGAATGTTCGCTACGGATGTATACGAAATTGTTTTAAAATTACCGGTGAGTTCCCGAGCGCGAGAAGCGCAGACCGTCGCCAATCGGCCACGATTGAATTGTGGATTGCGGACTGCCGGCGAGCCCCGGAAACCATAAGATTTCCACGACGAATGCACGGAGAACCCGTCGTTTCCCCGGAGACCGCCACGACTCATTTCTTCCCTTCGATATCTACCTCCTCCTCCTTCTTCTTTTTGAAGAATTCCAGTCTCTTCTTCTCCTCCTCGGACATGGGAGGGTTGATTTCATCGATCATCCGTTTGGCGTTTCCGGCCCAGAGCGGATCCTTGCGGGCTCTCCCGAACCATTTCAGCGCGTTGACGGAATCCCGCGCAGCATTGGATTTCTTCCACTTCCTGTAATGGAACTCGCCCCTCATGTAGTTGAATTTTCCGTTTCCCGGATCCAGTCTGAGCCCTCTGTCGACCAGACTGATATCGCCTGTCATATCGGCCAGTTGCTCGACGACGCTGAGGTTGTCGGGCTGGAGCCTGATCATCTTTCTAAGGATGTCGATTTGAAACCGTCTGGATTTGTTCAGCTGTTTCCCGAGATTGAGCAGCTGATCCAGGTAAAGGAAATCTTCCGGGCTGTGCGCGTGGAGCTTCAGATATGCGTCGAACGCCTTCTGGACCATACCCATGCGGACGTACAACCTGGCGAGATTGTCGAGCGTCGTATAATCTTCGGGGTTTATTTCCAGCAGCCGCTCCATCTCCTTGAGGGCTTCGTCTTCGTCCCCCATATGCAGGGTGAGCTTTGCGATCGCGTCCTGGACGTCGGGATTGTCAGGTTCCAACTGGCCCCAGTGTCGGGTATGCTTCAGCGCTGAATCGTAGTCTTCGATTTCAATATAAAGCGTGACCAGCTGATGCAGGTACTGGACCTGCTGTTCGGGTTTCTTCGCAATTGTGAGAAGCTTTTCGTATACCTCGATGGCCTCCTTGAGCATCCCTTCCTGTACGTAAAGCTGGCCGAGGTAGTAGAGCGCGTTTCGCGCGTTGGGGCCCGCGGGATTCAGTTCAATTGCTTTGTTGAACCAGGTAATGGCGTCCTCGGGTTTTTCCGTCTCATTGTACAACTTGCCCAGATAGTACGCGGTTTGGGCATTCCGCGAATTGAAGTCCCATGACTTCGACAGTTGCACCTGGGCGTCGTCGTACTGTTTGTTATCCAGATACCGCTTGCCGAAATAAACATGCTTCCTTGACATCGCCCCCGAGTCCACGGGCGCTTCGCGCGGCTTGTGTTCATCCTTTTTCGACTTTCTTCTGGCCTCGACCGGCGAAAACAGGCCCAGGAACAGAAAACCGCAGAGAATGATAACGATGCCGTCCGAAGGCCTGAATATCATGAAAACAACTCCTCGACGATACAGCCGCGCCGCACCGTCGATTCATCGTAAATCGCTGGTACCAAGACGCATAGACACATGTAACACTTAGAAACATAGAAATCTAACGAATAGGAAATTGGATGTCAAGGCAAAATCCATACCTGTTTATTGCGATTCCGTTACGAATTGAAAACGCGGCGAGACGAAGGGAAGGGCCGAAATGCCCGCCAGATGCCGGTTGACACAGCCTGGGCAATCCCGTATATTGGAGGACTCGTCAGATGAATGGACTATCCTTGCAGCCGCACCCGGAGTTTCGCATGCGTAACGGAATCTCGGCACACCTGCCCGCCGTCATGGACAGGTCTTCGCCGCCCGCGATAACCTGCGCGCGGCGGCCGCGCCCGAACTGGTAACGGGAAGTTGTGCAGACCCCTTGACACGTATGTCAAGGGGTTTCCTGTATCCGGATACGACGTGACGACATCGCGAAAATGCGCCGGATCAATTAAACACAGGGAGACGTCAATGGACAGATCCACGGAAAAAATCGCCAAAGAGGGACTGACGTACGACGATGTGCTGCTGATTCCCGGAAAGTCCGAAGTCCTGCCCAATCAGGTGGATCTGACCACGCAGCTCACCCGCAGGATCAGGTTGAATATCCCCCTGGTCAGCGCCGCCATGGATACGGTTACCGAAGCCCGTCTCGCTATCGCACTTGCCCAGGAAGGCGGCATCGGGATTATACACAGGAATCTGTCTATCGAAGAACAGGCCGAAGAGGTGGCCAAGGTGAAACGATCGGAAAGCGGTATGATCGTCGATCCGCTGACGCTCGCGCCGGACAACTATATCCGGGAAGCGCTTGAGATGATGTCCAAGTATCGGATTTCCGGAGTGCCGATCGTTGACGGCGGCAAGAGGCTTGTGGGCATCCTGACCAACCGAGACCTCCGGTTCGAGAAAAACGTGCACAGGAAAGTGTCTGAGGTCATGACGCACAAGGGGCTGGTGACGGCCCGGTTGGGCATCTCCCTGGAGGAAGCACAGGAGATTCTCCAGGAACACCGAATCGAAAAGCTGCCCGTGGTCGACGACAAAGGCGTTCTCAAGGGCCTGATTACAGTTAAGGATATCGAGAAGAAGATACAATACCCGCATGCATGCAAGGACAGACTCGGAAGGCTCCGGGTGGGCGCCGCGGTGGGGGTGGGAGGTGATCTGGAAACCCGTGTCGGAACGCTTGTCGACCGGGACGTGGATGTGATCGTCGTGGATACGGCGCACGGCCATTCCCGGGGCGTTCTCGAAGCCGTGGAACGCATCAAGAATGCCTTCCCGCAAACCGAAGTGATTGCAGGGAACATCGTAACCGCGGAGGCGGCACGGGACCTGGTTCTGGCCGGAACGGACGCGGTCAAGGTGGGAATGGGGCCATCGGCGAGTTGCACGACCCGTGTCATCGCCGGAGCCGGCGTGCCCCAGGTTTCGGCCATCATGGACTGCGCCGACGTCGCGGAAAAGGCAGGCGTCCCGGCCATCGCGGACGGTGGAATCACCCAGTCGGGAGATATTACCAAAGCCATCGCGGCGGGCGCGAATTCCGTGATGATCGGATTCCTCTTCGCGGGTACGGACGAGAGTCCCGGGGAGACGGTAATCTACCAGGGACGGACCTTCAAGGTGTACAGGGGTATGGGTTCTCTGGGCGCCATGCAGCGCGGAAGCAGGGACAGATATTTCCAGGGAGGCGTCGAAGCCAACAAGCTGGTTCCCGAAGGAATCGAAGGGCAGGTACCCTACAAGGGATCCGTCTCAGGGTTCATCTATCAACTCATCGGCGGGTTGAGGGCGGGCATGGGCTATTGCGGTACGAGAACCATTGCGGAACTTCGCAGGAACGGTCGATTCGTGAAAGTTTCGTCGGCGGGTGTCCGGGAGAGCCACGCGCACGACGTGTCGGTTACGAAAGAGGCGCCGAACTATCGGCTGGAGTAAGAGCGGGGTGGCGGGCAGGCATACGGCAGATGGTACGATACCATCTGCCGTTTCACATGGGAATCCCGCGTGGACCGGGGGGCGAGCGTGCAGATCGATATCGAGGAAATCCGGAACGGGTTTCCGGTGACCCGAAACTGGATCTATATGAATCACGCAGGAATCGCGCCAATTTCGCAGAGCGTCTACCGCGCAATGGACGGCATGCTGCAGGACGTGACCCGCAACGGCATGGCGAACCTGCCCGAATGGGACGACGTATGTTCACAGACGCGGGAATCGGCCGCACGTCTGATCGGCGCGGACGCATCGGAGATCGCCTTTGTCAAAAACACGTCCGATGGCATCCTGACGGCAGCCAACGGGTTGACGTGGCGGCAGGGCGACAACGTCGTCATACCCGATCGGGGATTCCCGGCCAACGTCTATCCGTGGCTGAACCTGAGGCCGAAGGGCGTCGAGGTCAGGCGGGTTCCCGAGGTTGACGGCCGAATCCCGCCGGACGACCTGTTGAATGCCGTGGACGACCGGACGCGCGTGCTTTCCGTAAGCTCGGTGGAGTTCGCAAGCGGATACCGCCACGAACTCCGCGAAATCGGCCGATTCTGCAGGGCGCGGGGCGTCCTCTTCTTCGTGGACGCCATTCAGAGCCTCGGCGCGTTGTCCCTGGACGTGGCGGACGCCGAAATCGACTTTGTATCGGCCGACGCTCACAAATGGCTTCTGGGTCCGGAAGGTATCGGCGTCTTCTATTGTTCACACCGCGCCCGTCCGCACCTTCGAGTGGTGAATCTGGGTTGGACGAACGTGGTGGAGCCGAGGGACTTCCTTTCGTACGATACCACGCTGTTGCCCGATGCGCGGAGATTTGAGTGCGGCACGTTGAATACCGTGGGCATCCATGGGTTGAGGGCCGGCCTCGATCTCCTCCTTCGCATTGGCATCGAAAGCATCGAAGCGAGGGTTTTGTCGTTGACCGACCAACTCTGCGCCGGGCTCGAGGAAAAGGGCTGCCGGGTGGTGAGTTCGAGGGCTCGCGGCGAAAAGTCGGGCATTGTGGTGTTCCGTCATTCCCGGACTGATACACAATCGATTTTCCAGAAGCTGTCCGACGCACGGGTCGTTTGTGCGATACGGGGAGGAGGCATCCGGCTGTCGCCGCATTTCTACAATACCGAAGAGGAAATCGATCGTGTTCTGGATGCCATTCCGTAGAAGCGGCGAGACGCAGACCTCTCCCCCCAGCCCCCTCTCCTAAAGGAAAGGGGGAGACAAGAGAAGCATTGCGTTGTCGCCTTACTATAATAGACTCTCGTAGACGGGAGAACGTCATCTTCGCTTGTTCTCAAGGACAGTACACCGAGGAACCCCGGTTCCCCCTTCCTTCAGGAAGGGGGTCAGGGGGTAGGTCCGGCGAGGTCGACAGTCTGCTGGACGCACTGAAAGATGCCGTGTTGGAGGGAGATTCCCGCGCATTGGAGCAGCTCCTCGCGGAGGACGTGTGCGCGTTTTTCTTGGGAGGAGACGCACCGGTGCGCGGCAGGGACGCAGTGCTGGCGACATGGTCGAGACACTTCGAGCGCTGGTGCGACGTGCGAATCGAACGAAGGGACACCGTGTCGGGAACCTGGGGAAACGTGGCCTGGTGTCAATTCCTGTGGGACGGCGAAGGCAGAATGGGTGCGCAGCGCTACAGGCTGGAAGGCGAGCGGTGGACCGTCGTCCTGCGACGTGAGAATGGGTGCTGGCGGTTCGTGCAGATGCATTCATCCATGCCATACAGGGATTGGGAGGCGCACCGGACGGAGTGAACGTGGTGGAGCAAATGCCCGAGACCATTCTGCAGTTCGGGGGAGGCAGTTTTCTCCGGGCGTTCGCCGACGTGTTCGTGCACGAGGCGAATGCGCGGGGTGAGGCCGTTGGGCGCATCGTCGTCGTGCAGTCCACGGAGGGCAACCGCGCAGCGTTGCTGAACGCGCAGAGCGGCAGGTATCACGTGGTATTCAGGGGATTGTCGGAAGGGGAGAGTATCGACAGGACGCTCGCGGTTCGCAGTATAAGCCGGGCGCTGATCGCGAAATCGGAATGGGCACAGGTGATTCAGGTTGCCCGATCGCTGGAATTGCGCATGGTTATCTCGAATACCACCGAAGCCGGATACTCGCTCATTGACAACGATGATTCCGAAACACCCCTTTCATTCCCCGCCCGGCTGCTTTGCGTTCTCAAAGCCCGCTACCAGGCCGGCCTTCCGGGCCTGACGGTGTTGCCCTGTGAACTGGTGGAGCCCAATGGCGATCTGCTTCGCGAACTGGTGCTTGGCCAGGCCGAAGCCTGGCGCCTGGATGCGGGGCTTCAGGATTGGATTCGCCGGGATGTGCGATGGGTGAACACGCTGGTGGATCGAATCGTGAGCGGCAGGCCTGACGCGCACCCGCTACTGGCGGCGGACGGGCTGCTTACGGCGGCGGAGCCGTTTGCTCTATGGGTGGTCGATGCGCGGGCGGGAGATCTCTTCGATCACCCCTGCATTCGGTTCGTTTCCGATGTTCGGCCGTACGCATTGCGGAAGGTGCGCATCCTGAACGGTTCGCATACGGCCCTGGTATGCAAGGCGCTTCCGTCGGGACTGCGTACGGTTCGTGAAGCGGTCGAGGACCCGGCGATCGGCCGGTGGTTGAGGCGCCTGGTTTTCGAGGAAATCGTACCGGCGCTCGAGCACGTCGTGGAAGATGCCGGACCGTTTGCGGAACAGGTCCTGGAGCGGTTCGCCAACCCTTTTCTGGATCACCGGCTCGAGGATATCGCGCTGCACCACGAAGAGAAGGTAAAGGTGCGCCTGATGCCCAGCTATGAGGCGTTTTTGGAGGCATTCGGACGGCCGCCGGAGTTGCTGGGTGAAATACTCGCCCCTTACCGGGTATCATAGGGTGCGGTTTTTCGGCTTTTTTTATTTTATCCTGACCATCCTGTTCATCCATGTAATCTCGTATGGATGACTTAATCGGATCAAGTCAGAAGAGGTGTTGATGGATAAGGCGGCGCTTCTGGACGGGACCCCCGTCCGGTCCGAACCGTTTCCGTCCTGGCCGCAGTCGGACGGGCGCGATCTGGATCATCTGCGCGAAGTCCTGGAAACCAGCCTCTGGGGCGGCACCATTCACGGCCCGAGGGTGACCGCGTTCTGCGATGCATTCGCGGAGTTTTCGGATGCGCGGCACGGCGTGGGGATGGGCAGTTGCACGGCCGGGCTGGAATTGTCCCTGAGGGCGTTCGGCGTCGGACCGGGAGACGAAGTGATCGTCCCAGCCTACACGTTCATCGCCACGGCGCTGGCGCCCCTGGCAACAGGCGCGGATATTGTCTTTGTGGACATCGATCCCCGGACGTTATGCGCGACCCCCGAGACCATTGAAGGCGCAATTTCCCCGCGCACGAAAGCCGTGATTCCCGTGCACTTCGCCGGACACGCCGCGGACGTGGAAGGAATCCGGTCGATGGCGGACCGGCATGGGCTGAAGGTCGTATGGGACGCGGCCCATGCGCACACGTCCGGATGGCGGGGCAGGATGCTGGGCGGTCTGGGCGACGTGGCGGTTTACAGTTTCAACCACGCCAAGAATCTGACGTGCGGCGAGGGAGGGATCGTAACCACGAACGACGAAGGGATCGCGGACTTTCTCAAGTATACGCTTTCCACGTTCGGCAGGAAGAAGGGCCGGCCCTGGTACGAACATCACCACCTGGGATTTTCCGACCCGCTGACGGAGTTTCAGGGCGCCATTCTTCAGGCGCAGTTCGAGCGGTTGGAGGAACAGAGCCGCAGGCGCGAGGAGAATGCCAGGCTGCTGATTCGAGGCCTGTCAGAGATTGAAGGGATCGATCCGCCGTACGTGTCTCCCGACGTCACGCGCCATGGCTGGCACGTGTTTGTGATGACCTATAACGGAGACGCATTCGACGGGCTGCCCAAAGAGACGTTTCGCAGGGCGCTCGAAGCCGAGGGAATCCCGAACGGAGGGTATTCGTATCCGTTGTATGACAATCCGATGTTCAACCTGGAAACGGGCGAGGTCGCCGGAGCACAGGGCAGGTGTCGCGTGATGCCCTGTCCGGTGAGCGAGTGGGCGTGCCGGGACGGCGTCTTCAATGTATCCCAATCGATGTTGCTGGATGAACCCGACGGGATGAACGATATTGTGACAGCGATCGAGAAAGTGAAAGCCAATACCGGCGATCTAATGGATTGGAAGGAATGAGCCATGGCCGAGACGGCAGCCCTGACGCTGTCCCAGCGGTTTCACTTCGATACGTACGGTTACGTCCTGCTGGAAGACGCGTTGACGCCGGACCAGGTGGAACGTATGAAGGCGGCGCTCTACCGGCTGAAGGCCAATCCGGCGGCCGCACCACGTGTCTACATGCGTCCCAGGGGCGATCATCATGTGCTTTTTGGAAACCTGGTGGAATTCGATCCCTCGCTTCTGGAATATGCGGCCCATCCGGGTCTGGTCCCGCTGGTGGAAGAGGTGGTGGGGGGCGCGGTGCGGCTGGAGGAGACGGAGGCGATCATCAACCGGCGGGATCCGGATGCGGACCTGGATCAGCTTCGCAGGCGACACACCAATCCAACGGGGTTTCACAGGGGAACAACTGCAACGTGGGGTTGCTATACGGAGCAGGAACGGTATCATTGTATCTTTGTGAAGACGCTCGCCTACCTGACGGACGTGGGACCGGACGATGGAGGCACATGCCTGATTCCGGGCAGCCACCGGCTCACGTGGCCGCGCGAAGAAATGATCCGGGCGGCCATGGACGACGAGCGGCTGATCCATCAGGTCGAGGCCAGGGCTGGTTCGGTGCTCCTGTTCGGCGAGTCGCTAATCCACAGCACCACCGCGATTCGGAGCGACAGGGAGCGCGTGATTCTGGTTGCCGGATACACGCCGCCCATGATTCGGGAGTGGATGGGCAATGAAGTAAGCCCTGAATTCGTCGCGACCCTGCCGGAAGCAATGCGACCGCTCATTTCCGGCAGCGACAGCTGGAACTGGCGGCGAAATTATACGCAGTAGAAACGACCTTTCGAGGAGTTTCCCAATGGCGGACAAGCGTGTATTTGTAGGGGATCTGACCCGGACGGAATTTCGACAGCGAATGGAATCGGGTGAGATCGAGGCGGCGATCGTGCCGGTCGGCGCCACCGAACAACACAATGAACATCTGGCGATGATTCACGATGCGTTTCACGTTACCCACGTTGCGGAACAGGCGGCCATACGTCTACATCCCCGGGTCGTGGTGGCGTCTCCCGTAAGCATCGGCGTATCGGAGCAATGGATGGCGCATATCGGGACCCTGACGGTGCGGCCCGAGATCTTCTGCGAGTACGTTTACGACGTGTGCGATTCACTCAGGCGGGCGGGTATCGGAAATATCCTCATTCTGAACGGCCATGGCGGGAACGTGAAACCGATCATGCGCCGCATAGACGAGTACCGGGAACGCCTGGGTCTGAATCTGCGGTTTCAGTCGTACTGGGACGTGTGCGATCCCGCGCTCGTCTTTTCAACCATGGAGGCCAATCGTCTTCCCGGTCACGCCTGTGAATTCGAGACCTCGACGATGATGGCGCTTGCGCCGGAACGTGTACACGCGGCGCTTATGGTCAATGAGGCTGCGAAACTGGCAACGGAGGAGAAAGGAGAAATGCTGATCGGGCACGCGGTTGCGGGTGTGGCGGACGTGCTGGACAAGATGATCGCGGGCGAAGCGGTGGACAAGCCCCCGGTCACGTTCGCGGAGGGACAGAGGATTCACATGGTGACCGGCGACCCGGTTTAGACCGGTGACAAGACGCGTTGTGTGGCAGCCTCGAGGTTGTCCTGAAAAATGGAGCCGCCCGGGGGGTTCGAACCCCCGACCTACGGATTACAAATCCGTTGCTCTACCGCTGAGCTAGGGCGGCCCGGGTTCACCAACTGATATTCCGTGTCTGTAAAAGGCAAGGACGCCACATGCGGCCCGGAAGCCTGTCGCCGTCCGTCAGGAACGTTTCCACACCGTCCCTTCCGGTGTATCCTCGAGCATATAGCCCATTTCCGCGAACCGGTCCCGAATCTCGTCCGCCCGCGCCCAATTCCGCTCCTTCCTCGCCTGGTCGCGTTCCGCGATCAATGCCACGAGTTCGCCCGGAAGCTCCTCCTCACCACCATCCTCGGGTGTGGTATAGAACACCCCCAGCACCTGATCGATCTCATCCAGAAAGCCGTCAATGCTGCGGGCGCCGTCCCGGTCCAACCGTCCCTCACGGATCAAATCCTCCGCGGCATTCACCATTCCAAAAACGGCGCTCATCGCACGGGGCGTGTTCAGATCGTCATCCATGTGCCTGACGAATCCCTCACGCGCCGTTTCAATCAAGGGTTCGGGGTCTTCTCCGCCGCCTGACCTCGTGACCTCGCCCAGCCTGCGTCTGAAATTGTCCAACCTGCGCATGGTACTCCTTGCGGCGTCGAGCACTTCCTTTGAGAAATTGAACGCGGTTCGGTAGTGGTTGCTCACCACAAGGTACCGGAAGGCACGCGCGTCATCGGGCGAACTAACGATATCGCGGACCGTCAGGAAATTGCGCAGGCTCTTGGACATCTTCTCGTCATCCACATTGATGTGAGCGCCGTGCAGCCAGTAATTGACGAAGCGCTTGCCCGTGACCGCCTCGCTTTGCGCGATTTCATTCTGGTGGTGCGGAAAAATCAGGTCCACCGCCCCGGCATGGATGTCGATGGTTTCCCCCAGATATTTGATGGACATGCACGAGCACTCCATGTGCCAGCCCGGCCTTCCCGTTCCCAGATCCGTTTTCCAGAAAACGTCACCGTCTTCCGGCTTCCACGCCTTCCACAGCACGAAGTCCCTCGCGTCTTCCTTGTCGTACTTATCGGTATCCACGCCGCTGGCGCCTGCCTGTAAACCGGACACATCCAGTTGGGCCAGTTCCCCGTACGAGGGAAAGCTCCGTATCGAAAAATAGACGGATCCTTCATGTACGTACGCATGCCCGTCTTCGATCATCCGCGCGATCATCTCCACCATTTCCGGGATGTGATCCGTCGCCCGCGGATAGCGATCGGCCGGCAGCACATTCAACGTTTCCATGTCCTCGAAAAAGGCCGCCGTATACCGTTCGGTGAGCGCCTTCAGCGTCGTCTTTTCATCGCGGACCTTCCCGATGATATTGTCGTCCACGTCGGTGATGTTCATCACGTGATCGACCCGATAGCCGCGATACGTCAGGTAGCGCTTGATCAGGTCGAAGACGATAAACGTCTTGAAGTTTCCGATGTGGGAATAATCGTGAACCGTAGGACCGCAACTGTAGAACGTGACCCTGCCCGGTTCAATCTCTTTGAATTCCTCTTTTTCCCGGGTCAGACTGTTGTAAAACCGAATGGACATTGACGGTTCCTCGCTGACGTGTTCCCGCAACCCGCTTTGTGCGGCTATACGGACGTCTTCAGGCGCTGCTCCCGCCGGTGTCGTTCGAACGCGAGTTGAATCAGGCGGTCGATCAGTTCCGCGTAGGAAATCCCGGTCGCTTCCCACAGTTTCGGATACATGCTGATCCGTGTGAAGCCCGGAATGGTGTTGATTTCGTTGACAAGCACCTCGTCCTCGCCGCGCAAAAAGCAGTCAACGCGCGCCATTCCCTCGCAGCACAGCGCCTTGAATGCCTGAATTGCGAGCGCCTGCACCCTGTGAACGACCGCGTCGGGAAGGTCCGCCGGAATCACCAGTCCGGCGCCGTGTTCGTCGATATACTTCGCTTCGTAGGTGTAGAACTCATGATTCGGAACAATCTCTCCGGGAACCGATGCAACCGGGTCGTCGTTGCCCAGCACCGAAACCTCGATCTCTCGCCCTGCCGCGTCCGCCTCTATCAGAATCTTGCAGTCGTACCGAAAGGCAAGCTTGATGGCATCGACGAACGTTCCCCGATCGTCCACCCGGCTCACGCCCACCGACGACCCCATATTGGCAGGTTTTACGAATACGGGCAGACCCAACCGATCCACGACTGCATCGTATTCAATATCCGCACCGGAACGTGAAAACGCCAGAGAATCAGGGGTGGGAATGCCGGCCTGGCGCAGCAGACGTTTCATAACGTCTTTGTCCATAGCCACGGCCGAACCCAGAACACCCGCGCCTACAAAGGGAATATCTGCCAGTTTCAACATCCCCTGGATGGTGCCGTCCTCTCCGAATGGTCCGTGCAGAACGGGAAACACGACGTCCAGCGCTTCGAGCCGCTGATTGTCGGATGAACGAACGAGCTGTGCGCCGCCGGCGTCCCTCTGTACCAGCGTTACACCTTCGTCCGCGTCCCCTACCTTCAGCGCCGGGAGGGAGGAGCCGGCGGCCTCCACGTAAAGGCGGGACGGAGTACTCAGGTGCCACGTTCCTCTCCGGTCGATTCCGATCAGTACCACATCGTATTTGCTGCTGTCAATTGCTTCTACGACGTTTTTGGCGGACTCCAGCGACACTTCGTGCTCGGCGGATTTTCCGCCGAATAGCACGCCGACGCGGATCTTTTCGCTCATCGACGAAACCCCGGATTAGAATTGGCGGGTGTCGTAATACATTTCATTGACAAAACGATGCGGGGCAGGCGTTCAGGAGGCCCCGGTTTCGGGTGGCGTCGGATCTATTGATTCACGTGATCTTTCGTGCCGCTTCTTTCGTCGCCACAGCCAGAACCCGATACCGCCGGCGGCCATCAGCACGAGTATCACCCGGTTATAGGTCCGAAGCGCATCGACCACCAATCCCCAGTTTTCGCCTACCTTCAGACCGAAATACACCAGCAGGCTGTTCCAGAGCAGCGTACTGAGGACGACGTACACGAGCATCCGAACGGGGTGTATCCTGCTGATGCCGGCGACGATTCCGACAAAGGCGCGCACCGTTGGCAGGAACCGGTTGAAGATGACGATCCGGTCGCCGTACCGGGAAAAACCCGCCTCCACCCTGTCCAGATTCTTCTCCGAGAAGATCCGGGACCTGAAACCCAGAAAGAACGCGCGACCCTTCCAGTACGCAACCGCGTAGACCAGCAGACATCCCAAAGTGCTGCCCAACCACATCGCCAGATACGCCGGAACCAGGTGGATAATACCCATCCCCGCCAGATATGCGCCGAATACGATAAGGGTATCGCCGGGAATGGGCGGTATCAGATTCTCCAGAAAAGCGCCGAGAAACAAGAAGAAACAGATCAACTCCGGGGGCTGATCGTTCAGAATCAGCAGAAATTGCTCCCAGGCCTGAGACACGAACGAAAGATCGAACGGAAAATCCAACCAGCCCTCCCTTGAGAAGCCGTTTTAAAATTCCCAGCGGTCTTCGCGCGGCTGCAAAAGCGCCGGTCAGCGTTGGCCAAACCCACCCGTATAGACAAATATGGGCGGGTTTTCCCGCCTTGACCGCCACTTTTTCGCTCGCGCTCGGGAACTCACAGGAAATTTTGAAACGGCTTCCGAGACCTATCCCGCATTTCCTCTTCCCGGATGCGGGGGTTCCACCCCGAGCGCGACCAGGGCGACCGCCTGAGCGGCGATTCCCTTTTCCATTCCTGCAAATCCCAGGCCCTCGGTTGTCGTTGCCTTCACCGACAGCCGTTCCGTCGCGATTCCGAGCGCCCCGGCCATCTTTCCCTGCATATCGGAGACGTACGGCGCAAGCTTCGGACGCTGCGCGATCACCGTTGCGTCCACGTTCATGATCTCGGCCCCGGCATGGCCTGCCAGCTTCGACACCCGATCCAGCAGAATCAGGCTTGAAATACCGCTGTATGCAGGATCAGCGTCCGGAAAATGCGTGCCGATATCGCCCAGACACATCGCACCCAGAACGGCATCGACAACGGCGTGGGAAAGCACGTCGGCGTCGGAATGCCCCTGCAGACCCCGGTCGAACGGAACGTCCACCCCGCCAAGTATCAACGGACGGCCGGCGACCAGCCGGTGCACGTCGTAACCGTGCCCCACCCGCAGATTCGATGGCACGCTCCCGGCTCTTGATCTCAGGATCGATTCCGCCATTGCCAGATCCTCCGGCGCGGTGATTTTCAGATTGTCCTCCCGGCCCGGCATCACGTAAACCGGCGCATTCAGTTGTTCGACAAGCGACGCGTCGTCCGTGCCCGAGTACCCCGTCCGCGCGGCCTCGCCATGCGCCTCACGCAATATTGGCGCGCGAAACGCCTGCGGTGTCTGAACCCGCCACATTCGCGACCGGTCCAGCGTGTGCAGAACACGCCCGTCTCGGATCTCCTTGACCGTGTCCGTCACCGGAGTGCCAATTGCTGCCGAGCCCTTCTCGCGGGCCAGATCGACGACAGCGTCGATCTGTTCGGGCAGAATCAACGGACGCGCCCCGTCATGGACTGCAATGACGCGGGCGTTGTCCGGAACCGCCCCAAGTCCTTCCGCTACGGAATCCTGGCGCCTTTCGCCTCCGGCGACAACCGAGGTCACCTTTTCCATGCCCCATGAGCGGATTTCCTCCCGGCATCGATCCACACGGTCCGCCGGCGCGACAACCACCACGCGGTCGACCCTTTCCGCGCGTTCGAATGCCGTCAACGCCAGAAAGAGCATCGGACGCCCGGCCAGGCTCATGAATTGCTTTGGCGGACCGCCTCCCATCCGCAGACCGCGGCCGGCGGCAAGCACTATGGCGTAAACCATATCACCTGACGATTTCCTAACAGTCCGTTGATAAAGTCGCTCTGCAGGCGAGGCCGAGCCATTGTGGTCGAAGACAAGGCGCGCGACCGAGTCCCATCCCTCGATTCGGCGAGGGAGCGCAACGCCGTATTTCGACCGCAAGGGCCGGCCGCAGCCCGGATGGACTTTTTCAACGGGCTGCTAACCCGCCTATTGAATCAACATCGCGTCGCCGTAGCTGTAGAACCGATACCGCGTCCGCACAGCCTCTTCGTACGCCTTCAGAATGAACGCGCGATCCGCGAACGCCGAAACAAGCATCAGCAACGTAGAACGGGGAAGATGAAAGTTCGTCACCAGCGCGTCAATCAGCCTGAACCGGTACGGAGGATACACAAACAGCCGGGTCCATCCCGAACCGGGTTCGAGTGTCCAGCTATCGCGCGACCGCGAGGCCGACGACTCCAGCGCCCGCACGGTGGTCGTTCCAACCGCGACAACGCGCCTTCCGTTCCTACGGCATTCGTTTACCTTTTCGGCGGCGTCGGGGCGAATTTCAAAGTACTCCGCGTCCATTTCGTGCAGGCGCGGGTCCGCCGCGTCCACGGGTTTGAACGTCCCCGGGCCCACGTGGAGCAGAACGGGGACGATTTCCACCCCGGAAGCACGGATACGGTCCAGCAGATCCGACGTAAAATGCAAGCCCGCAGTAGGCGCGGCCACGGCCCCGCGGGTTCGCGCGTAAACCGACTGATATCGTTCCCGGTCCGCCGGTTCCTCTTCCCGCCTGATGTATGGCGGAAGCGGGATGCGGCCCCGGCTTTCCAGCACCTCCGCGAGGGGTGAACTGCCTTTGAACCGGACCATGCGTCGTCCCGAGGGGAGAACATCGGTCACTTCCGCGACCAGATCCACGTCCGGAAAGGCCACCTGCGCGCCCTCCCGAAGCCTGCGGCCGGGACGCGCGAGCACCTCCCAGCAGTCTCCATCGCAACGAACCAGCAACAATTCAACGGCCCCGCACGTGCCGGGACGGAACCCCGCGAGGCGTGCCGGAAAAACGCGGGTCTCATTGACGACCAGACAATCTCCGGGACCGAGAAAGTCCGGAAACGACCGGAACACCGCATGGTCAATCCGTTTTGCCTTCCGATCCAGAACCATCAGCCGGGCGGCGTCCCTCTCGGGCGCCGGGTACTGGGCGATCAATTCCTCGGGAAGCTCATAATCGAAGTCGGCGAGGTCCATTGAACCCGATGTCCGGAGTCAGGAATGCCCGGACAGGAATGCAGGCGTACAGCTGGATTTCAGGAGGCGTCCCTAAAGGTGGATTCGCTCGATTCAGGTCACCGCCGGGAAATCAGGTTCAGCACGAGCGTAAGGACGACGCTGACCACGATGCAGGTCACGATCGGAAAGTAGAGCCTGAAACCCTCCCGGCGAACGACGATATCTCCCGGCAACCGCCCCGCAAATGGAATCCTGTCTCCGATCCAGAGCACAAAGCCCACTGAAAACAGAAGAATCCCAACAATCATCAGGACCCTGCCGAAGCCGGAAAACTCGCTCATGGCGACGACCCTTCAGAGAGGTGAAAACTTACAGAATTCTCAATCGGACGTCAAGATATTGCGGCCCGAGAGGAGGTCCCGGAACCCACCGGCGACCGGCCCGTGGGTACGAATTCCGTCTTCCCGAAGTCTTCGATACCCGATCGGATCCGTACCGGCTGTTATCGCAAAAAAAACGTGAAACACGCCACACCGCGGCGGCGGGCAGTTTCACGTCTGCTGGCTGGCGCCGGGATCAATTCAAGGCGTGAAGACGACCTTTAAGGCCTCCATATTCTCGGCGGCCGCAAACCCTCTCTCCCAATCCCGAAGGGGCAGCCGGTGGGTGATGATCGGGTCCACGTCGATCTTGCCATCGGCAATCATCCAGATGGTTTTGTCCCAACTCGCGTATTCGGTGGACATGTTGAAATAGAGCGTGACGACCTTGGTCATGGCCGCGTCCCAGTCCAGTTGCACGGGTCGCTTGCCGGTAAGGCCGATGCCGCAAATCCGGCCCCACTTGCATACGAGATCGACCGCCTGGGCGATGGCCGGAGGGGCGCCCGAGCACTCGATCACCAGGTCCGCCCCTTTCCCGCCGGTCAATTCCAGGCAGCGCTCAACCGGATCCGCTTCCGCGAAATTCACCACGTGCTCGACGCCCAGCCTTCGCGCCGTCGCCAGGCGCAGTTCCTCGTCCGCCGGCGCGCCTACGATCATTACTTCGCGCGCGCCCGCCACCCGGGCAACCTGGGCGGCCAGAAGGCCGATGGGCCCCGGCCCAAGAACCACGACGAAATCGCCCACCTCAATGGCCTGTCGATCGATGATATCCGTAACCGTATTGGCCGCCGGTTCAACCAGCGCGCCCTGCTCGAAACTCATATGGTCCGGAATCCGGTGCAACAGATTGGTGGGGTATTTCAGATACCTCGTAAAAGCGCCATCGATTCCCCAGCCGGGAGACCGTTTCACAAGACAGTTCTGAATGTGTCCCTTTCGACACAGGAAACACTTGCCGCAGTGCAACGTATGCGGCTCGCCAACCACGCGGTCGCCCACCTTCCAATCCGATACCGATCTCCCGGTCTCCACGATTTCGCCCGAAAACTCATGGCCCAGGATCACTGGCGGCCAGTAAGGAAACGTATCGTGTTTCACGTGTACATCCGTGCCGCAGATGCCTGCCGCCTTTATCTCTATAAGAACCTCGTCGTCCGTTATTTCGGGCTCCGGCACGTCCCGCAATTCCAGAAATCCAACACCCCGTTTGGTCTTGACAACCGCCTCCATAATCCGCTCCTTTTATATCAGTACCAATTCGAAAAAGGGATAGCCGCTAAATTGGCCACAAAAAGCCCGAATGCGGGGAGACGGTAGAGGTGAGACGGGAGAAGAAGCCCGTGCCATTTTGTCCCACCGACTCGCCTGCGGCATTAGTGAAATCACGCGAAAGCGACGTGGGTTCCGCGCGATTTACCCTTGAAATTACAGGTAGGATAATGTATTATCAAATTCACGTCGCGGCCGACCGGGTTTCACCGGTCGGCTGATCCGGTTGTAGCAATTATCAGCCGCAATCCAGACAACGAACTTCGTCGAAAATACGGTCCTGCTCATCCGGCTCGTCAATTGCAAAATTAACCAGGCAGCGCACGGCCTTGGAAGCGTCTTCGAGACGGTATCGGGCGGCGACTTCGTCCAGAAACGCTTTCTGGTGTGTTTCCAGCGAGATCTCGAAGGTCTGCTTATCCTTGAACACGCCAGCACCTCCCTGTAAATACGGATTCCACCGCGTAGCCCGAAATATCCCTGTGTTTTCGATCGTTCATAATAGGGCTTCCGCAGTGTATTGTCAATGGGGATTCATCGTTCCGCACCCATTTCCGCCGGTCCGGCCGGTCCCCGGCAATCCCAAACGAACTCAGGCGGTTATCTGATCGCCGGCGCCAGAAATCATGTCCATACTTGATTCATTCATCGCCATCGACCTCGAAACCTCCGGGCTCGAACCCCCGGACGCCGAAATCCTGGAAATCGGCGCGGTTCGGGTGGAAAACGGCCGGATCGTCGACCGATTCCAGACTTATGTCAAACCCGTGGGCGACATCCCGGACGAGACCGTCCGCCTCACCGGAATAACAACAGAGACTGTCCGGGGAGCGCCGCCGATCGACCCCGTCATCGGTGGTTTCCGGAGTTTCGTGGCCGACATGCCGCTCATTGCCCACCAGGGCCGCTTTGAATCCCGTTTTCTCGACGCTGCCGGCGATTCCCCTATTGAGAACTCGGTGCACAGCGTCCGCGAACTCGCACGCGCCACCCTCCCCACCCTCCACGATCATCGCGTTGAGACTCTGGCCGGACACTTCTCCGTACATTGCGACACGCCCCATAAAGCCCTGACCGACGCGGAAACCCTGGCTGGGATCTACCTCAATCTCGTAGAAGTGCTCCAATCCGTATCCCTGCAATTGAAACAGCAGATGCTTCGATTGCTGCAGGGTTCCGGATCGGGCCTGCTTCCCGTCCTGGTCGAATTGGCGAACGAAGGCGCAAGAAAGGAATTCCTGAGTTCGAAACCGGGGGGCCGGCTGCCGGACGGGACGCTTTTCAATGCCGCCGGCGAGAAGCACCAGACCCAGGGCGAACCATCCGATCAGCCGCTTGACGTCAAGGCGGTCAGCCACATGCTGGAGCCCGGCGGCTGCTTCGATGACGGCATCTCCGGGTATGAATACCGGCCCCAGCAGGTCGAAATGGCGCGTGCAGTTACCGTCGCCATCAACAACGGCCGGCACCTGGCCGTGGAAGCCGGCACGGGCGTGGGAAAATCCATCGCATACCTCGCACCGTCCATACTCTATGCGGTACGAAACAATGTCCGATTCATCGTATCGACTAATACCAAAAACCTCCAGGAACAGCTCTTCTTCAATGACCTGCCCGCACTCGCGTCAATCCTGGACGTACCGTTCCGCTACGCCCTGCTCAAGGGCAGGAACAACTACATCTGCCTTAACAGGTGGGAGTCCGTACTGAACAACCCGGACGCCAGCCTCACCCCGAACGAACGCATCGGCGCGCTACCCCTCGTGCTGTGGGCGGAAACGACCCGCTCGGGAGACATCACCGAGAATACCGGATTCAATCCGGCGCGCCACGCAAGCCTGTGGGCCAAAATCTGCTCCGATCCGGGTTTCTGCCGCAGCCAGCGTTGCCGCAATAACGGGCGGTGCTTTGCGAACAACATCCGCAGAACCTCCGCAAGAGCGCATCTGGTGGTAATCAATCATTCATTGCTCTTCTCCGATCTTGTCACCGAAAACGCGATCCTTGGCGAGTACTCGCACCTGGTCCTGGACGAAGCGCACAACCTTGAGAAAGTCGCCGCGCACTACCTGGGCAAGGAACTCAGCATCTGGCGGGTCAGGAATATCACCAACCCGTTGTGCGGACCCGGTTCGTCGGACGCGGGTACGCTGCCGGCCCTGAGACACTGGATTGCGGCCGCAGATCCGGATCCGGCAACGGTCAGGGCCTTTGACGCCGGAATCAAATCCGCGACGGCCGCGACGGAGGACCTGTGGCTACGTGCCAGGGCCTTTTTTGAAGACCTTACGCAGCACCTCGTGCAACAGACAGGGAGGCCAGGAAGCGCGTACAGAGAGAAGATCCGCTATCGGCCGGGCGAATCCACCTTCGACGCCCTGACGGAATCGCTGGACCCGTTTTCGCATGCCCTGGGCGCGCTATGCAGCCGTCTCAGGGACCTCTCAGACTGGCTTCGAGACCTGCCCGGTGACATGTTTGTCAACCAGGACGAGATCTGCAACGAACTTGGCGGTTGCATCGAGACCGCCCAGACCGTTCTGGAGGACCTGAATGACCTCGTCTCCGCCAGCGATGAAAACGCCGTTTACTGGCTCGAATTGCCAGCGACGGACAAGAGCGCCGACACCCGCCTCTTTTCCGCTCCGCTGGATGTTTCGGAGACGTTGAACGGCGGGCTGTACGAGGGCAAGTCTTCAATCGTATTCACGTCCGCCACGCTGGGTATCCGGGGTAAACTGACCTATTTTCTCCGTCGCATGGGCCTGGAATCCATGCCCGAAACCCGGCTTCAGACCCTTTGCCTGGGCTCCCCTTTCGACTATGGGAAACAGGCGCTCGTGTGTACGCCGCGTTTCATGCCGTCGCCCAAATCCGCGGAATATCAGGAGGCCGTCGCCGACGTGCTGCATCAACTGATGTTGAAGACCAAGCGGGGTACCCTCGCCCTTTTCACCTCGTACGGCATGCTGAACCGGACGTACGATGCCATCAAGACGGACCTGCGCTCCAACGGCGTACTCGTACTCGGACAGGGGATTGACGGCTCCCGAACGAATATCACCGACCGGTTCAAACTCGAAGAAACCGCCATGCTTCTGGGAACCGACAGCTTCTGGGAAGGCATCGACGTACCCGGCAACGCGCTCCAGGTTCTGGGCATCGTACGCCTGCCTTTCGCCGTGCCGTCCGAACCCCTTGTGGCGGCGCATATCGAGGAACTGGAAAAACAAGGGAAAAATCCGTTCCTGAATTATTCCGTACCGGAAGCCATCCTGAAGTTCCGGCAGGGCTTCGGGCGGCTCATCCGCAACAAGACCGACCGGGGTGCGGTCGTCGTGCTGGACAGCAGGGTGCTGAGCACCCGATACGGCCGCGCGTTTCTGGAGGCCCTGCCCGTGGGACATCACGCTTTCAACACCCGGGAAGAAATGATCGGCGCGATCGCCGACTGGTTTGAAGATATGAACGGGACGGACCATTGAATCCTCATGGCCTGACATCCATCAAGGAGCCCCTGGCGAAGCTGCTGGCGCAGGTGCCGCAGATAAACCATCCGCTGATCGGGCATGCGTATCACCTCGCCAACGCAAGCCACGAGGGACAGCATCGCGACGAGGGCCAGCCGTTCATCACCCATCCCATCGCCGTGGCGCTCATCCTGGCGTCCGAACTCGGCTTCGCCAGAGACACGGATATGATATCCGCCGCCCTGCTCCACGATGCCGCGGAAGACTCCGTCCTGACCCCCGACGAGGACATCCTTCCCACGTTCGGCGCCGGAGTGACCGAACTGGTGAAGGGCGTAACCAAAGTGGACGAATCCAGCACACGCAGCCGATCCGCCCGCCGGTCCGCAACGCTCCAGCGTCTCTTCACCGCCGCACACCGGGACCCGCGGGTACTCATTCTGAAACTGGCCGACCGCGTGCACAACATGCGCAGCATCGCGGGCATCAAGGATACCAGGCGCCAAAACCGGATTGCACAGGAAACCATCGACGTCTACGCGCCGCTCTCCCGCCTGCTGGGCATGGACCGAATTCGCAGGGAACTGGAAGACCGAAGCTTCGGCTGCCTGCACCCCAGAATCCACCAGCAGCTTGTCAGCCTCATGCGGGGCGGTCCGCCGCAATCCTATCTGGATTTCCAGGCGGAGATGCGCAATATTGTCACCAACAACGGTATACGCACACGCATCCGACTTCAATCGAAGAGCCTGAGAAGCATCTACGGCAAAGCCACGGGCGCGGGTTCCCGAGAGTCACACCTCCCGGTGGAGAACGTGCACGACCGGTACACCATCGTTGTCATCACGTCCAATCGTTACACCTGCTACAGAACACTGGGTATCATCCATCACAGCTTCACCCCCTTAATGGATGGAATAAAGGACTTTATCGCCCTGCCCAAACGAAACGGCTATCAGGCGCTGCAGACAACGGTCATCCACAAGGGGCAGCGTTTTGAAGTTGCAGTCCAGACGCCATCCATGTACAGAATGGGTGAACTGGGCGTTGCGACCCTGCGCGGCGGGCAACTCCAGGAAGAGCGGAGAACCCGCTGGCTTCAGGAACTTGCCGAATGGCACGAGCACGGCGGGGCCGGGGTCCACTTCCTGGACGAAGTCAAACGCATGCTCTTTGTCCATGAAATGGCCGTTTTCACACCCAACGGCGATCCCATCATCCTGCCCGAGGGCGCCACCCTCACCGATTTCGCATTTGCCGTCCATACGGACCTCGGCCTCCACTGCATCGGGGGCCGGATCAACGGGAAACCCGCATCGCGCTTCTCGGTTCTGAACTGGGGCGATACGATTGAAATTGATACCGCGCCCCACCAGCAGATCAAACGCGGCTGGCTGCGCTACGTAAAGACCTACCGGGCCCGGCGCCTGATCCGGCGTCACATCACCCGGGCCGAATCGTCGGGCGAACAGATCATCGAATAACCGGAAATCCGCATCCGCGCCGCAGGCGCCGTATGAGGTGCGGCAATTCCGGGCGCCCATTGTTAACTTTGTCCGCATCGATACCGCGGGAGTCATATGTTAAGAACCCGACTCTTCCTCCTCGCTGCCCTGTTGACCCTCGCGGCCTGCGGCCGGGACGCCGAGCTTCTGAAAACTGAAATCGCCGCGCAGGAAACGAAGGTCGCCGAGGCGCGGGCGATCTTTCGAACGGAACAGAAGCGTATGAAAACGCTGCAGGACAGCCTCGAAATCAACATCCGGCACAACATCGCCCTGAGTCTGGACTCGACCACTGCCGCGTCGATTGAAAGCAAACGCCTGGTACTTCAGCGGACGATTGTCGAAACGGCGAAACGCAACCTGGACAGCCAGGAGGAATTCCTGGCCCTCCTGAAAAAACGCCTGCAAGCCCACTGATAGCCCATAGCGGCCAGCGGAAAAGGCTGCTCTGCCCGCGAGGAGGCATCCGTCTGCCGCTCGCCTCGCGCCTGAAACGTCTTTCGAATGAGGTCCATCGTGAAAATTCCGCCGAAGGAAATCACGGTTGCGAATCGATTCATCTATTATTACGCCAACTTTGTTGATCGCTTTTACGGTTATGTCCTTCGCCGCGACGGCCGCAATGTGCCCGACGAGCACTACGTCGGGCGCATGAAAGAATCAGGGCCGTCGTCACGTTCCCGCCGAGGAAGGAAGACATCCCATCCCGCGGTCCGACGCAGGTGGCGCGAACTGCGTCTGCCACAATCGCCTTCAGCAAGGGAACGATCGTCCGAAACGGTAACCGGAGAGATCGTGCTCTTTCTGTACCGCAAGCGTCTGATGCTGGGAACCTATTCTCATTGGATCTGGGGAAACCGGATCTGCGTTGTCGCGGAGGACGGGAGGCGCCTCGTCATTCGGAGAAAATCCCTGGTATACCTATCCGGCGTCGGCGTCAAGGACAATCGCGACTTCCTCAGAACCTACGGGGCGTCGGTGCGCGCGCTGGCGAAGCACATCGATCTCGGAGAAGTCTGGCACGCTTTCAAGGACGACCACTCCGTTATGGAAATCCCGGATATCGGCGCGCTCTACTGGGGCGACGATCCCGATCCCTCATGCTGGCTTGCGCTCTACATTCACCTCGATTCCGCCTGCCCGTACTTCATACGGACCCGATTGGACGCCTGTCGTCCGCTCGAAGAAAACGAAGTCAAGAACCGAAGAGACCAACTCGCGGGAAGGCAGAAAATAAGCCACGAACGGGAGGAATTTCTCTACTGGCTTGGGCGCGACGAAGAAGTCTACGATCCGGAGACACTTACGGGAAGGCAGCGCCAATGGCTCGAGCAGGTCAAACGCTACGCGCTGTGGGGATCCGATGCGGACGCGGGCGGGCGCACCCGGGAGATGCTCCGTCAAACAGCTGCAGGGAAAGGAAACCTTCAGCTGTACGCATTCGAACTGATGGTCGGGAAACGCATCTGGGACCCCGACGAAAATCTGGATCTCCTCCGCTCGGGTCTCGCACTTGATTTTCCTGCCGACGTCCTGAAAGAGGCCGACGAATTCGACCTGTCGCGAATATTGAAAGGCCGTCGAAGACTCCGGCGCGCGTTTTTCGCCCTGCAGACCGATTCCGACGACCAGCCTGAACTCGCTTTCTCGCTCAGACGCCGTTGGCGGGGAGGATACGAACTCGGTATCCACGTTCCGGATATTGCCGCCTGCATACCCGCGGGATCCGCGCTGGACAGAAATGCGTCCGACAGGCTCGCAACGCTCCGGCTGTCCGACCTGTCACTGACCATGCTGCCGCCGCGATTCGCAGACGACATCTGCAGATTCAGCGTGCATCAGCATCGACCGGCGCTGAGCCTGCTGTGGAGGCTCGATCGAAATCTGAATATCGGAGAACTCCGCATCGTCCGCTCTGCGATCAAATTGCGGACCCGTCTTTCCAACGATGAGGTCGACAGGATGGTTGAGGGGCAACGCCATTCCCTCGCCGGAACCGTGCGACTCCTGAACGACGTCGCCAACACCCTCCGTGAAGAACGCAGCGGTAACGGGGCGTTTGAGAATTTCGGCCGCGTGCGGGTCAGGGCCGGAAGCAAGGGGATCGTCGTCCACCACACGGGCCCGGCAGACCGCGCAGCCGGAATTCACGACGAAATGGCCATGCTTGCCGCCGTCGAAACCGGTAGAGTGGTGCGTGCATCACAAGATCCCCGCCGTTTTCATTGTCCAGGATGCCGTCGAAGACCGCCGGGAACTCGAGGAGATCCGACATCCCGTCGTGCGCCGTCACGAAGTCCGCCGTCGGACCCCATACCCGGCATACAGCACCGAACCCGGCACACATTACGGCCTTGGGATTCGCGCACGCTGCGCAGCCGTGGCGCCCGGAGACCGTTACGTGGACCTGATGATCCAGAGACAGATCGTCCATCATCTGAAAACCGGCGAACCCCTTTATTCCGCCGCTGAACTCGATCCCCTCCGGTTTCGAGCACACGAGGAAAACGCGCGCCACGCGAAGCTGCGCTTCCGTCGCGAGCGCTTCATGATTCTGAAACAGCTTGCGGCATCAGCGGACCGGGTTTTTTCCGCGGTCGTACTACATACCGGGCGCAACGGCACCCTGGTTGAACTCGAGGCGTTTCCCATCAAAACCCGGGTCCATGCTCACGGCCCCATGAATGCGGGCGACGCGCTTCAACTTCGTCTGACCGGCGTCGACCGCTGGCGCGGCAACCCCCGTTTTCTCGTATTGCAGGCGTCCCCGGAAACGCGAACGGGGGCGGACAGACGTTTCAACCGAGGAGATCCGGATGAACGATAATTCAGGCTTGATCGCACACTGGAAGCTGGAGGGCGACTGCCGGGACCACGCGGGCGTAAGCCACGGCGAGAATCATGGCGTCGCGTTTTCACCCGACGGGGCCCGGTTCGACGGTCGCGGCGCCCACATCCTGGTCCCCTCCGCCCGGCCGCTCCACTTCGGCGCGGATGACTTCTCCATATCCGTCCACGTACATACCGACGAAATCCTGGATGACGTACCCGGGGACATCCTCAGCAAATACGACCCCGACACGCGCACAGGAGTGAACTTCGGACTGGCGAACAACGCCGGCGTGACGGCGGCCCAGGCCAACTACCGCCACCTTCATTTCGGCATCGACAGCGGTCATACCGGCGAATGGATCGATTGCGGCCGCCCCGGAAACAACCTGCGCGTCTACTCTCTTTGCGTCTTTGAGGGCGACCTGTACGCGGGCACGTTCGAGACGGGCGCCGACGAGTCAGGAGGCGTCTACCGGTACGATGGCGACGCGGGATGGATCGACTGTGGGCATCCGGACAGGTGCAATACCATGGCGTCGCTCTGCGTGTTCAACGGCACGCTGTACGCGGGCTCGTCCAGGTACAAGGCCGGAGGTTCCGCCCTTCCGGAGTCCGAGAACCAGAACCCGGGAGGCAACATGTTCAGGTACGAGGGCGGTTCCGAATGGACGCCCATCGGCCGCATGGAAGGCGCCGATTCCTGCGCCGGAATGGCCGTTTACCGGGGTGACCTCTACGCAATCCCCCTCTACAGCCAGGGCGTTTTCCGCTACGACGGCGATGACGTCTGGAGTCACTGCGGCACTCCGGGCCGGCGCATGATGTCCCTGGGCGTCTTCAACGGGGATCTATACGGCGCGGGAAACGAAGGGGATTACGCCGGCGGCGTCTTCCGATACGACGGGGGGACCGGTTGGGACCACGCCGGCGGTCAGGAGGGCGTGACCCAGGTCTATTCCTTCGCCGCCCACAACGGCAGACTCCACGTGGGCACCTGGCCGGAGGGCAAGGTCTTCCGGGACGACGGCAACGACCCATGGACGTGCGCCGGACGCCTGGGTGAGGAAATGGAAGTCATGGCGATGGCCGTGTACAACGGCAAGCTCTACGCCGGCACATTGCCCCTTGGCCAGGTGTACCGGTACGACGGGGGCGACACCTGGACTCTGACGGGCCAGCTCGATACAACTCCGGACGTCAGATACCGCCGGGTCTGGTCCATGGCGGTTTATCGTGGAAAACTGTTCGGGGGTACGCTGCCCTCAGGCCGCGTCTACGCGTTGGAGGCCGGCGCGAACGTGAGTCACGATCACGAACTCGCGCCGGGTTGGCGGCATCTTGTGGCGGTCCGGCGGAACAACCGCCTCCTGCTCTATGTCGACGGCGTGCAAGTTGCCGCCTCTTCGACCTTCGATGCCTCGGAATTCGACCTCACGAACGACAAGCCCCTCAAGATCGGCGCCGGGGGCGTGGACACCTTCAACGGGCGGCTCAGGGACCTCCGCCTCTACCGCCGCGCGCTCACCGCGGAGGAGGTCGCAAACTCGTAGGACCTGCGATCCGATTCGCACATTCGACAATGCCCGAAACCGATCCGGGGACAGGCATCGATGTCCATCACCGGCTTACTCTGGAGAACATCCATGCTGAAGGCAGGCGCCTCAAAAGTCAACATCACCCCGTTTCTGGGCGGTCCGATGGCCGGCTATTCGGCCCGCGACCGGGGAAGCGAGAGCATCCACGACGAACTCCACGCGAAGGCGCTGGTGCTGGATGACGGCAAGACCGGCGTCGCGCTGATTACCACCGACCTCATCGGCATCCACCGGGAACTCGCGGCGCACGTTCGAAGGCTTGTAGAAGAGGGTGTCGGAATCGGTCCCGACCGCGTGTGGATGACCGGGTCCCACACCCATTTCGGTCCCGCCGTCAGCCAGGGCGGGGCGGAACTGACGACGAAGCGGACCCCTATGACCGGTCGTATGCGGACGTGCTGGCGGCAAAGCTGACCTCGGCCGTCAAGCTCGCGCACGACCGGCTTCGACCCGCCCGCCTCGGCGCAGGCGCCATCCGCGCCGAAGGCATCAGCTACAACCGGCGGCTCATCCGGAACGACGGAAAGGTGCAAATGAGCCTCACGCTGCCGCCCCCCTACGAGGGATTGAAGTTCGGTCCGGTGGATCCGGAAGTCGGCCTTCTGAAGATCGAAGGAGAAGCCGACGGCGACACCATCGCCACGCTTGTCAACTTCGCCTGCCATCCCGTCTCCAGCACGGACCGCATGTATGAGATTACCGCCGACTATCCGGGATACGCAATGGACCTGATCGAATCCGTGGAAGGCGGCATCTGCCTGTTCGCCCTGGGCTGCGCGGGCAATATCGTACCCATCCAGCGCAAGGGCCGGTCCAAACGCCAGGTGGGCCTGTCGCTCGGCGGCTGTGCGCTCAAGGCGCTTCAGTGGATTCAGGCGTCGGACCGGATCCGCATCCGTGCGGCAAGAAGGACAATCGACCTGCCCCTGCGCAATGGTCGAGCCAGAGGCCGCAAGACGCGCACCACGGAAATCCAGGTGTTCTGGCTTGGCGACATCCCGGTCATAGGGCTGCCGGGGGAAGCGTTCGTCGAACTCGGGCTTCGTATCAAGAAAGCCCTGAATACCAGTCCGGCCCTGGTCGTCAGCCTGAGTAACGACAGTGCAGGATACATTCCGGTTCGCCGGGCATACCGCGAGGGGGGCTATGAATCCCGCGTGTCTCCGTACGCCCCAGGCTGTGGTGAACAACTCGTAAAAGAAGCCCTGGACCTGGCCGAATCGATCCGATAGGTAATGTTACTTGGGTCATATTATAGTTTACATCCACGTATTCTGAAGTACGGCGCATAGACGACGATCATTTGCCACTTTTGGTAACAAACGCTATTCTCAGGTCACATGTGTACGCTACCTCGCCGTCTAATTGCGTCAATTATATGACGCTCCCCGTAATAATCCTTCTGTGCCTTGTGTGCTTCTTTTAGCCATTGATCCACCAAAAGCAATAGCCACAAAAGGCACAGAAACACAAAATGGGAAAGGTCTTATTCTGTGACCGACTGAGTGGGGGTAACGAACAACGCCCGGATTCCATCCGGACGGTTGGCGTTTCATGCCATGGGTTGGCTTTGGGTCCTTCTGTGCCTTTTGTGCTTTTTGTGGTAAATTAACGGTTGTTTTCGTTCGAATTAAGGCTGGTATCGTCAACTATTTAACGCTCCCCGCAATAAGAACAACAACCCCTGCCTCGAGGGACAAGGCAACGCCTATGTCGACACTTGCGATTCTGCTACTCATTGCCGCGGTACTGCACTTTACGAGATTGCGTGCCTCAGCCGCCGAAGTCGCGTTTGCAGCCGGCGCGGCCAGGACCGACATCACGCCCGATCCGGCGATGGCGAACTGGGTAGACGGGAGACCCTACGACGGGGTCCTGGATCCGCTCGCCCTGCGAGGGCTCGTTCTCTCGGACGGCGCTACCGAGTTCGCTCTGATCTGCTGGGACCTCATCGACGCCACGGAGGAATGCGTCATCGACGTGCGCCGGGCGGTTCGCGGCGCAACGGGCATCCCCGAATCGCACGTCCTCGTGGCCGCCTCGCACACCCACTCCTCGCCCCGTTCTCCGTATGTCCCGTCCACGTTTCCCGGCCGAAAGAGCGAACGGCTGAGAGCCATACTCGACGATCCCGTCTTCGAGGCCTGGAGCCGGCTTCTGCCGGAAAGATGCGCGGACGTCCTGAAACGGGCGCAGAGCCGCCTGCAGCCCGTCACGATAAACATCGGCCGTGCAAATGCCTCGGAATGGCTGTTCAACCGGCGGCCCCTGGACCCCGACGGCAACGTCGTAACGATGTTTCGGCCCAAAGATCCGCATACGCTGCCCGACGGACTGCGTTTCGGATCGCTGGACCCCACCCTGACCGTGCTCACGCTTCAGGGCGCGGACAACACCAGCGTCGCCACCGTTTACAGCCTGCCCTGTCACTCCGTTTCCATCTACCCCTTCCACCGCGGCGTTTCCGCGGACTGGCCGGGACCGGCCAATGAGCGGATTTCGAGGGTCCTGGGCGGCGAGACCTTCTTCCTGCAGGGCTGCGCGGGCGACGTCGTTCCGGTCGCGCGAGGAGAAGAAGCGCGTACGGAAATGGCCCGTTTCTTCGCGGAACGGGCCATCGCGGCGGCTCGGAACTCCCACCGCCTGCCTTCGTCACCTCTGAGGATTTCAACCGGGGTCGCCGGCCTCCCACTCGTATCCGAGGCGCGAAAACAAGCAGGCGCCGACATCCGGCCGGTCGAAATTCAGGTAGTTGCCTGCGGACCCTTCGGCCTGGCCGTGCTGCCCGGAGAACCCCTCAACGGGCTCGCGCGCGAGATTCAGGCGCGTTCACCCCTCCCGCACACGCTTGTCATCGGCTATGCCAACGGCCGCGGCGTGAGTTACGTCGGGCTTCCCGGAGAAAAAGCCAGAGGCGGGTACGAAGCCGGCGCGGGCCAGGGTACCGAAGAAGCCGGCGACTTTCTCATTCAGACGGCCGTTCGGCTTCTGCAGGAGACGATTGACGGCAACTCGGAGGATTGAACGACGAGTTCCCCGAGATGGCGTCGATCAACTCCATCGTCTTCACCGCATCTTCCAGACCACAGGCCGGGAACGGGAGCGAGCCCCCGTTCCGGACCCATCTCAGGAACGCGCGGTCCTGCCGATAAAAGCCTGCTTTGTAGCGTCGATCGATTTCATCCCCTTCGACGTTCTCCGGCGCGCCACCCCTGCGCCTCAAGGTTGCGGCCCGTCCAAGACCGGACGTGAAGGTAACCCCATTGCCGCGCACTTCCACGCGGTGCCCTCCCGGAGCGAACCAGTCCATAGACGCACGTCCGACCGCCCCGCCTGAGAAGGTCAACAGCGCCGAACAACAGTCCGGCATGGGACCCTCCACGGTACGGTGCATCGTCCGGACGCTCGCCACGTCGCCCCCAAAGAATCGCAGCAGATCCAGGGCGTGAATGCCGTTGGCTGCGCTCCAGCGTTTCATGACCTCTTCCGGAAATTTCGGGTTTTCCCGGACCCGCCGGATATCTTCGTGGGCGTTTACGGTGACGCTCTGTACCGGCCCGGATTCGAGGACCAGTTCCCTGCCCTTGAGAAGCGTGGAATAGAACCGCCGGTTTACGCCCACCATCGCCGGCGTACCCACCGCTCGCGCCAGGTCGGCCAGCGCACGGGTCTGGGACGTATATAGGCCGGGAGGCTTTTCCAGAAAAGTCGGGATTCCGGACCGAATGAAGTCCGCGGCGACCGCGGCGACCTGGAGGACGCTCACGAGAACGAAAAGCTTTTTCTTCCGATACGTGGAAGTGAACGGCGTCCGGCCGATCCCCTTCAAGCAGGCTCTCATGCGAGTTCAGGCGATTCGACACGCCGAACCGCGCGCCAGTCTCTTCCAGAACGCGGGGGTTGCTGTCCACAAGCGTCGTCACACGCCCCTCGCGAAGGTCGGTGAGTACTTCCAGGTGCCGCTGGGCGATATTTCCGGCTCCGATGACCGCAATGTTCAGCATCTCGTCCTGTTTCCTGTTGGCATTGTAAGCCGCAGCAGGCACGATTTTGAATAGAAAGGAAAACGACTGTTTTTGCCATTTGCATGCCAGCTCTTTTCTCGCAAATCCTTTGTTTTCCAATTATTTACGTCCTTTTTCTTATCCGCGTAAGAAAAAGGACCAAAAAGAAGCGCGCCCCTCGGCGGGGAGCCGGTTTTTCCACGAATTTCCTCAGTGGCATTTACCGACGATTGTGGCCTGCGTACATGTTTAGACAAATCGTAATTCGGTGCTGAACGGAATGGCGTGGAAAAACCCCCCACGCAACCACCGGACACGCTCCATTCGAATTTGTAGGGGCAACCCTTGTGGTTGCCCACATAGCAGTGGAGATATCGGTGATTCCCACGCTTGTCCTTTACAGGAACCGCTTTTGGCTGACTGCTGAAAACGGCTCTAACCCTGGAAGCCAAACCGGTTACAACCGCCGTGCCTGTCGCGAGTACTTCCAGAGCAGGGCGCGTTGTTCCGTCCCGCTCCGATTGTCGGTATCCTCCGGTGTTGGCAGGCCTGCGGATCAAGTGCGTCCGGTGAGGATATTTGCGCCATGCATAGGGCAGGTCCCGCGCCCAGCGGCGACTTTTGGTTCCTTTTGGTCGCTTCAAAAGGAACACGCCGTAGGCAGGGAATTTGGGGAAAGGGGTTCTTGAATCTTGTTTCGACCACCTATTTTCCTACCCACGCCGGAGGCGTTGAGCCGGACGGGTTGGTTTTGATCCTGTCTTTTGCTCTTAGCTGATAGCTGACGGCTGATAGCTGACAGCTCTTATTCCTTTTCATCCTCGATCCGATGCTGGCGATCGATGGATTCGAACAGGGACCTGACGTTGAAAAAGCCGCCGATGCCGACGACAACGGTGACCACGGCAAAGATGAGCAGTCCGAGAAGGAGTACGGCGCCCCAGAAAGGAACCCAGAATGCCATGGATCACGTCTCCTTTTCGTCTCGTGAACGGTCGGGAAACAGCAGAGAGCCGAGAACCATCAGGACGAGCGCCAGAACGGTCACCCCCAGGCCGATGTGCGCGCCGGTGAAGGCGTCCAGACCCAGGGCCCTCTTTACAGGCGTCAGGCCTGCAACGGCAGCGGCGCCCGCCACAAGGGCGAGGTACGCCCCGGCGGTGCTGGCGCGCTTCCAGTAGAGGCCGGTGAGGAGCAGGGCGAACGCGCCCGTGAAGTAGATGGCGCCGCTCACGAGCATGTAGTCCCAGAGGTCCTGGCCGAGCTCGTACCAGAGTCCCCACACGAGCAGAAAGGCGCCAATGACAAATATGAAGACCCGGGAGAGGGTCAGGCGCGCGCGGGTGGAAAGGGTATTGCCCGTGGCGGGGGCGACCACGTCGTGCGTGAGCACCGAGGACCAGCACAGCAGGTAGCTGTCGTGGGTGGACATGAATGCGGCAAGCAGCCCCGCGCCTATCAGGCCGATGAGACCCGCGGGAAGGATCTGGCTGAGGAAGACGGGCATGGCCAAAAGGGTCAGGTCCGCGTTCCCGGTGGGGGCCCCGGCGGCGGAAAAGAAGACCGAGCGGGTCACGTCGTTCTGGTAGAGATAGACGAGGGCACAGATCCCCAGAAACTGGGGTACCATGAATCGAACGAGAAAGCCGATCGCCGACCAGGCGTAGAGTTTCTTCACCACCGCCGCACTCTCGGCGGCGCAGGCCCGCATCACCGCGGTCTGCCACACGGCGCAGGAGACGATCCCGGCGGTGAAGATCATCCAGACCACGTACGACGGGCCGAACCCGCCCCCTTCGTGAAGCGGATCGAACCCGGGCTCGCCGTGAATCGCCGCAACCGTATCCACGATCGACGACCATCCCAGCGTGTTTACGGCGATGCCGCATGTGACGATCACGCCCACGGAAAGCACGATAAACTGGATATAGTCGGTGATCACAACCGAAACCATGCCCCCGAGAATGGTATAGCACAGAACCAGCAGGAGCATCACGGTCATGATCAGGCCGACCGACGTGGGGTTCGTGACGCCTGTCAGCCCGGCGACAAAGATCGCGCCCGCCTTGAGGAACAGACCCATATTGAGGATACCGGAAAGGGCGAGAAGCAGGCCGCCGAAAATGCGGACGCCCCGGCTGAACCGTTTTTCGTAGAATTCCGGAATTGTCATCACGCCCAGTTCGCGAAGCGGGACCACGATGAATCCGGTCAGGCCGATGATCAGGGTCACGATGCCCGCGATGAGGCCGATGTGAAAGGCGGCGAACCCGCCGGTGAATCCCTTCTGCGCGGAATACATGACCGTCACCAGCCCGAGTTCGCTGCCGATCATGGTGGCAACAGCGAGATAAGGCTTCAGCGAGCGGCCGGCGACGATATAGTCGCTCATGTTTCGGATGTAACGGTTGGCGTAAAGGCCGATCGCGACCGTGCCCAGCATATAAAGGCCGACAATCGCCCAATCGATTGCGCCGAAGTTGGAGCCAATACTGTTCAGGAGATTGGATGACATAGGCGATGCCTGAGGAGAGCCACAAGAGCGCCCGGCCTTACCGGGTTTTTCTTTACGTCAAGGCCAGGTGGGGCGTTCCATCGAAAAAGATTCGTCGACGCAGACGTAGTCCAGGTACCCGAGACGCCCCACGGGTCTGAGCGCCACGGTGTCGACGTGCCCGTCCTTGATGGCCCAATCGGCAATATGGATGCCGACCACCTGACCGAAGACGACCGTGTTGGGATCGTCCGGATCGCCCGTGGGCAGGTCCACGGTCCGGGTATGGATACACTCCAGATGGACCGGGCTTTCCGCAACGCGGGGCGGCTTTACAAGGTTCGACGACGCCTGGGTGACGCCCGCGTATTCGAACTCGTTGACGTGTCCGGGGGCGGGCACGGCAGTGGCGTTCATATGCGTCCGCAGCTCCCATGTGGCGAGGTTGACCACGAATTCGCCGGTTTCCTCCGCATTCCTGATCGAATCCTTCAGCCCGCCGTGGCTGTGCGTGGTTGTCGCGGCGAACATGACCTGCGGCGGAACGTAGGCCACCGCGTTGAAGAACGAGTACGGCGCCAGATTGATGGTACCCTCTGCGTCCATCGATGAAATCCAACCTATCGGTCGGGGCACGACGATGGCGTTGAAGGGATCGCGGGGCAGCCCGTGGCCTTCCGACGTCCTGTAGAACATGCTCGCGGCCTCTCATTCAGGAGGTTAACCACAAATCGAAAAACGACAACAGTAAAATTGGCCACAAAAAGCACAAAAGACACAGAAGGTATCGATGCAAAACGGCGTGAAAGGTTAACTCGTTTTCCTTGTTGCAGGGGCTACTTCCACCTGAATACAACGCCCAGCGCGACTGCCGGATCATCGGCGAGCATCGTGTAGATTTCCTGGCACTGTTCCGGGTCCGCGACGTGGGTGATGAGGTCTTCGACCGGCAACTTGCCGTCTCCCATCAGGCGCATCACCAGCCTGCGGTCCCGCTCCTTCGCCCACCGGTAGTAGATGTGGTCGGCCTCCGGCGTCTTGGGCTGATGGGCGCCCAGGATGCTGACTTCCCGCAGATGCACGTCGGCCAGGAAATCCATGTCCACGGTGCCGCGCGGCGAACCCAACGCGACCACACGGCCCGCGGTACACGCGATCCGGACGGCGGTGGGATACACGGCGGGCTTGCCTGTCGCTTCGATGACGACGTTGGCGCCGTCTTCGACGCAGTATTGTCCGACTGCCTCCCCGACGTCGTCCACCTCCCCGGGATTGATACAGATTTCCGTGCCGCGGCTGCGGGCCATTTCCAGGCGAAAGCCGTCCAGGTCGATGGCGATCACCGGGAGGGCGCCGGAGAGCTGTGCCAAGGTCGCCGCCAACTGGCCGACGATCCCCATGCCGATGACGACGACAACCTCGCCCAATTCGATGCGCGCCACGCGAATCCCGTGGATGGCGATCGCCCCCATGACCATAAAGGCGGCGGCCCTGGACGTCACGGTATCCGGGACCTTCACATAGAAGGCCCTCACGCCGTAGAGAATGCTGTGGCTGGCGTGGTTACCCTGGCCGGCGACGCGGTCGCCCGGCCGGATGCCTTCAACGTCTCTACCGACTTCCAGCACGGTGCCGACGTTGCAATAGCCGGTGGCGCGGGGAAACCGTACCGGGTTTCCGGGCTCTCCGCCGTGGGTCCATCCGTGGATCTCGGTACCCACGCTGACGGCGGTGTACTCGTTTTCGAGAAGGATCCCGTCATCCGGTACCGGACCCGTTTCGAAGGACGCGACTTCCATCCGGCGAATACCGGGAATCTGGAGACGTCTGGCTTTCATCTGCGAGCCCTTTCGAATTGTCCGACTGCGGATCCGTGCGTGGCAGTGAGACGGACACGGAAACCCGCCGGGAGTCGGGCGCGTTGTCTACGCCTGCCCTCGGTCCAGGGTATGACGGAAGAGTCGAAGGAAGTTTCCTCCCCAGACTTTCCGGATTTCGTCTTCCGAGAGGCCGCGAGCGAGCATGGCGCGGGTGAGGCGCACAAGCTTCGAGACGTCTCCGAAAACAGGCTTCTGCGAACCCATGCCGTCGTAATCGGAGCCGACGCCGACGTGGTCGATGCCGACCAGGTCCGCCACGTGACAGATATGGTCGACCATCCGGTCCGTGGAAGGGTTTTCGGGATCGATAAATCCCGGTAGAAACGCGATACCCATCACCCCGCCGGCCCCGGCCAGCGCCCTGAGCTGATCGTCGGTCAGGCAGCGCCAGTGGTTGCAGACGGAAAAGGCCGCGGTGTGGGTCATCGTTACCGGGAGCGAAGATTGTTCCAGCACCTGGTAGAACGCTTTGTCGTTGATATGGGCCAGGTCCGTGATGATGCCCAGCCGGTTGCTCTCCTCCAGCACGGCTTTTCCGAAGTCCGTCAGCCCGCTGGCGCTCCTGCGTTCCCGTTCGCGGTCTTCAGGCGTGCACGGCCCGAAAGGACTCCTGCTGCCCTGCAGCAGGGAGGGGTCGTCGCCGCCTTCGCCGTGGGTGATGCCGATGCAGCGAACGCCCAGGCGGTAGTAGAGACGCAATGTATCCATTTCGCCTTCCAGCCAGCGTCCGGCGCCTTCGATTGTGAGCAGGATGCCGATCTTGCCGGAATCTTTCGCCCGTTCAACATCCCGGGACGAGAACACCAGCATCAGGTCGTCGGGATAAAGCGCCACCGACGCCAGGGTCTGTTCGAGGGTGACACGGACGTTTGCGGTGGGACCGTTGCCGACGACGAAAAAGCCGGCGTCGAACCCGCCTTCACGCATCCGAGGAATGTCCATATGATACGCGAGGTCCCGCTTTTTCAGGTCCATCGGACGATCGCCCCGGTGTACGTGCTCCACGGGCGTGTCGTTGTGGCCGTCGACGATCAGGCAGCGATCGTGGACCGCCTGCGCTTCTTCGAGGGTGACTTCCGGCATGTGTTTTGTCCCTGGCTGAGGGTTTTTTCGGGTCGGATCAATACCAGACAGCTTTGAGACCCCGCTACGGCGGATCGACGGGTACTTTCTGCCTCTTGCGAACCAGCGGGTCGTATGTGAATCCTTCCGAGCGTTTTTCGAACTCCGCGCGCGCCTTTTTCAGTTTTTCCGGGTCCCGGCAGAGGTCGACCGCGCTTCCGGCGAAGACTTTCGCGGTCTGCCGGACCGCACGATCGGCGAAGGGCAGGGCAGCCTGCGCGGCCATATCCCGGTGGTGGCCGGGCGTTCCCTTCGCGTAACAGACCATCTCGAAGCGTCCCAGCGGGGCCAGCCAGGATACGTTGTCCTCGTCCGTGGATCCCCGTCCCTGCGAGCCGCTGCCCTTGGCGATCTTCGTGTTGAAACCTTTCTTGTAGCCGAGGCCTTCGGCGTGCTTCACGTCGGCTTCCGTCGGTTTGGGAGGCCCGAAGAGTTTGAGGTTCTTTCGGACGATTTCACACATCGCCTTGTTGGGCAGACGCGGGTACACGGCGGTGATTCGCGACCATTTCATCTTCGTATCGGTCGCCCTGGCGGCGCCCCTGGCGCAGGCGGTGAGGCGTTCCCGCACGTCGTCGACCTGCGCGCGGTCCTTGCCTCGAACGAAGTACCAGATCTTCGCATAGGCCGGCACCACGTTGGGTGCGTCGCCTCCGTCGCGGATCACGGAATGGATCCTGACGTTTTCGGGGACGTGCTCGCGGAGATAGTTGGCGGCGACGTCCGTGAGCATCACCCCGTCCAGCGCGCTGCGGCCCCGGTGGGCTGACGCGCCGTGGGCCGTGCGGCCGAAAAACTCATAGACGAGGGAGTCCAACGACGACCCGCCGAAATTGTTGACGCCCGATTCATCCCCCGGATGCCACGCAAGGCAGACGTCCAGGTCCCGGAAGGCGCCGTCGCGGGCCATGTAGACTTTGCCACCCAGGGTTTCCTCCGCCGGACAGCCGTAGTACACGATTTTGCCCGATATTCCGGTTGATTCGAGGATCTTCGCAGCGGCGACCGCACCCACGGCCGGGGCAACGCCCAGGAGGTTATGGCCTCAGCCGTGACCCCATTGACCTTCTTCGGGGCCGCAGTTGGGCAGGGCGTCGTATTCGCCCAGCATGCCGACCGCCGGTTCTCCGGTTCCCCGGGTTGCGCGAAACGCCGTGGGAATCTTGTTGAAAGGGAAATCGACCTCGAAGCCGCGAGAATCCAGGTAGTCGGCGATCGCCCGCGAGGACTTGACTTCGCGGAAGGGCCGTTCCGCCCATGCGTGCACCTTACTCGAAAGTACCCGTGCCCGTTTCGACTCGGCGCCCACGGCGCGATTGACGAGACTCCTCTTTTCTTTTTTAGTCATGGCATTTTCCTCGTGTATTAACCCGGGTTCGCGACGGCATCGGCCACCGCGTCGCCCACTTTCGTTGTCCCGGCGGCGCCTCCGAGATCGGCCGGGTGGTTCTTCGGATCGCCCAGCGCCAGATCAACCGCGCGGTCGATCGTCTCCGAGGCAGCGATGGCTTCCGTATCGTCATGGCGTGCGCCCAGCCACGATAGCATCATCCCGGCGGAGAGGATCTGTGCCATGGGATTGGCGGTACCGCTCCCGGCAATATCCGGCGCGGTGCCGTGGGACGGCTGGAAGACGCCGTAGCGGTCGCCGACGTCGGCCGAGGGCGCCATCCCCATCCCGCCGATGGTTGCTGCGGCCAGGTCCGAGATGATGTCTCCGAACATATTCTCCGCGACGACAACGTCGTACCAGGCGGGGTTGCGAAGCTGGTACACCGTGAATGCGTCCACGTAGGCATAGTCCCGTTCGATGCCGGGATAGGATTCCGCGACCTCGTCGTAGATCTGCCTGAAAAAAGCCATGCTCTTCAGAATGTTGGCCTTGTCCACTGACGTCACGCGGCTCCTGCCGTCGGCCGGCGCCCCCTTCCGTTGCTTTGCGATTTCAAAAGCGTATCTGACGATCCGCTCGGTACCGGCGCGGGTGATGACCATGTTGTCCACGGCGAGGCTGTCTCCGAGGCGGACCCCGGCGCCTCGGGAGGCGTAGAGGCCCTCGGTATTCTCTCGCATGATGACGTAGTCGAGGGGCGGGTTTCCGTCCAGAAGCGGAGGCACGCCACGGTATTTCCTGATGGGCCGTATCCCGGCGTACAGGTCCAGCTCGAAGCGCAGCGTGAGTTGCGGTGCGATTTCCGTGCCGTCGGGAAACCGGATGTCCGGGTCGCCGGCTGAGCCGAAGAGCACGGCGTCGGCCTGCTTGCAGGCCTCGAGCGTGGATTCCGGAAGGTCAACCCCGGTTTCGGCGTAACACCCGGCGCCAACCCGGTGTTCGGAAAATGTGAAACGGAGATCGGGATGCGGTTCCTCGAGCGCCAGAAGCACCTTGAGCGCCTCCGCGACCACTTCCGGCCCGACGCCGTCTCCTGGGAGTACCGCGATGTTGTACGTTGGCATGCACTTCCTTTCAGGATACGCGTGCCGGCGAAGGGCGTCGGGGGCGCTGGCGATCGTGCATGCCGATGCGAAATCCGCCATCCGACGTCACGCCCCGTTCCAGCACGTCCGTTTCGACGTCGAATCCCGCGCCGGGCGTATCGGGCACGGTCAGCCTGCCGTCTTTCATCCGCCACCCGTCCAGGGCGATGCCGGGCATCTCCGCGGGGGCGGCTTCCAGGAGGCTGTAGTTGGGAACGGAAGCGGCGAAGTGGGCGTGGGCGTATCGCTCGATGACGCTACCCCAGCAGTGGGGGGCGCACTGCGCACCCCAGGGTTCGATGCGTTCCGCGGTGGCTTTCCACCATGTGAGCCCCTTGTAACGGAAATCGTGCTGTACGATATCGATCCATCCACTTTCGACCATATCGAAGAAGTCCGGCGGCGGCGGCCCGGACTCGCCGTCCGCCACGAACGTATTGTAGCCCCAACGTTCGATGGCTTCCTTAAATGCCTCATTGAACGCCCGGTCTTCAGGAAACGGCTCTTCGAACCAGTAGATCCCGGCGTCGCGGCAGCGTTCGAGGATGTCCAGAGCGATATTGAGCGTGGTTCCGTTGTTGGCGTCAATCAGGACTTTCGCATCCGGTCCCGCGGCCTGCCGGACGGCGTGGATCACCAGCACGTCCCGGTCCGTACCTTCCCGGACCGGCATCCAGCGCGCGCCGCGGCCGATTTTGATTTTGAAATTGCGGTAGCCGGCGTCGTGCCCGGTTCGGACTTCCTCGTGGAAGATCCTCCTCGCTTCGCTGTCGGAAACCCCCAGGTCGTCGATATAGATGGAGCCGTCGTAGAGTTCGACTTCGCGCGAACCGCGCGCGCCCAGGAGCTGATACATGGGCACCCCTTCACATCTGGCGGCCAGATCCCACAGTGGAAGATCGATGGCCGCGCCGTCGCCGGTTGACCCGCCGGGAAGATCGAAAAGATCCGATGGGCGCACGCCGAGCAGCGCTTCGGCGCGATCCCTGTCCAGGGAAGACCAGCCGACGCCCACGGCGCCGCCCGCCGTGGAGATGCGCACGACCGGATCGGTGACGGCCGGGCCATGGTCGCCGATACGCGCGTTCCGCCCGATGGAACGCGGCCGCCTGCCGTGGAGGACGACCTTTTCGACTCTGGCGATAGGATCGGAGAAAGCGCAGTTCATAAGGGGTTTCCGAAATAGGGGCCGCGCGTACGATCCGATAAAGTAAGCCAAAAACCGGCGGTTGGAAATCAAAAAAGCCGGTGTTGAAAGGCCACCCATATTGCAAGAGGGAATTTGGTCTTGACGGCCGCTACAAGATGTAGTACTTTTCAGACACCGCAACGGGTTATTCCCCAATCTGTTGCGTATTCCTCACCTCCCCATCTTTCCCCTTTCATTGTAATACTCGCTATTTCAGGTCAATAGCGAGCGTCCGGTGCAGTCCGGGCTATGATACGGCGGATCGGCGCTGCTTGCGATTTGTCCTTGCTGTCGCGCCACGTCCGATTCGTCCCGTGCATCCGGACATGGAAGCTGTGTTCTTCAGGAGGCGGAACTTTGTACCTTTCCCGACTGACGGCATTGGGCTTCAAGTCCTTCGTGCAACAGCTGGATCTCTCGCTGCAGAAGGGCATTACCTGCGTCGTTGGCCCCAACGGCTGCGGCAAATCCAACGTGGTGGATGCCCTGCGCTGGGCGCTGGGCGAGCAGCGGGTCCGGTCGTTGCGCAGCAACAATATGGAAGACGTGATTTTTTCGGGAACGCGGAACCGGAAACCGCTGGGCATGGCCGAGGTATCCATCACCATCGACAACGAGGAACGGATTCTTCCTGTTGACTACACCGAAGTGACCGTGACCCGCCGGCTGTTCCGGTCCGGAGACAGCGACTATCTGCTCAACAAGGTCCCCTGCAGGTTGAAGGATATTCAAAATCTGCTGATGGATACAGGGCTGGGCGCCCATGCCTATTCCGTCATCGAGCAGGGGATGATGGATGAGATCATCAGCGACAAACCGGAAGAAAGGCGGCGGCTGTTCGAGGAGGCGGCGGGGGTAACGCGGTACAAAGTGCAGCGCCGGGCGGCGTGGAACCGACTGGAGTCCGTCCGCAGGGATCTGCAGACTGTGGATGCCGTCATGGCGGAAGTCGAGCGCCAGGTGAAGTCGCTCGCCAGGCAGGAGCGGAAAGCCCGTCTCTATATGCAGCTATCCGACCAGATGAAGGACCTTGAAGTCCGGCTCGGACGACAACGGTTCTTTCAGATGTCCGATAGGTCCCGCCCGGTCGCGGATGAGATGGCGTTCCTGAAAGAGGACGTCGAGGTGGCCGCCGGAGACGTCACGCGCCTGGAAGCGCGCCTCGAAGAGGTCCGGACGGAACTGTCCGAACGCGATCGTGCGCTCAGAGAAGCGAACGCGGAAGTGAGCAGCCAGAGTCAACTCGTACACAGGAAAGACACGCATATCCAGGTAGCGCAGGAGAGAATCCGATCGATTGACGCCTTCCTGAAGCAGGCGGCCCGGCGAAAGGAAGACATGACGCGCCGGCGGGATATTGCACGGAAGGAAGCAGCAGAGGCACGCCGGCTGGAGGCGGAGGCGCGTGGGGCATACCAACACGCGGAACGCGCATTGGAGGCCGAGCGCGGCAAACTGGAGGCGGCGAACCAGGCGCTTGACGCACGGAGAACCCGTGCGGATGAACAAAAGTCCCAATTGATAAGCGCCCTGGGCGAACTCAGTGAAGGAAGCGGCCGGTTGGAACGCGGACGGGCAAGACTAGAGGGAATCACACAACGCCAGGCCAGACTCGAAGCCGATGCAAAGCAGTCGGCGCTTCGCAAGGAGGCGGCGGACGCCGCAAGCCGCGAAGCGGAACGACAGATCGATCGCCTGGAACGCGCCGTGGCCGACAGGAGCCGGCTGAGGGAGACTGACGCCGCAAAGTACGAGCAGCTGATCGAACGACAGGAGGAGATGACGGAAGAGCGCAGCCGGTTGCTGGCCATAAGGGAGGCCGACGATGCGAGGATCGGACTGCTGAAGAAGCTTCGGGAGGGATTCGAGGGGTATTCGAGCGGCGTCCGCGCGCTGGCGGTGGAATCTCCATTTGCCGATCGCGTGCGCGGCGTGGTTGCAGACCGGATTGAAGTGGACGGGCGATACGCGACCGCCATCGAAGCTGCCCTGGGTCGTGCGCTGGAATGTCTTCTGGTGGACGAACCGGCAGATGCATTGAAAGCCATCGACTACCTGCAGTCAGGCGACCTCGGATCAGCGGCGTTTTTGCCGCTGGACTCCCTTTCGAACGGTAACGACGCGCCGTGGTCGGCGCCGGATGCGGAAGGCGTGGTGGGCAGGGCGTCGGATCTCCTGCACGGCGAGGAATCTCCGGTTCACGCGCTGCTTCACCGGACGCTGGTGGTGAAAAATGCCGGGTACGCGCTTGTGCTGCTGGATGAAATGAGGTCTCTCGGCGTGGACCTGGTGACCGAGAACGGCGAGTTGTTCTCAGCCGACGGTACGATTTACGGGGGTAAGACGGCCAAGGATGGAACGGGCCTGATAGGGCGCAGGCAGGAGATTGAGACGCTGGAAGCAAACCTGAGCACCGCGGGCGCGGACCTGCAGTCGCTGGATACGAGGCTCGAGGAGACCACTGCATCGCGGGACGAATTACAGGCCCGTATCGACGAAACCGACGGGATTCTTGCGGACCTGAACAACCGCCTGGCCGCAAGCCGCAGGGACCTGCAGATTGCCCGGGAGGAAGAGCAGCGACAGTTGCGCGTGGAGGTGGAATTGCGGGATGAAATCGCGGCGGTGACGTCCGACGAAACCGGGCTGAGGGAAGCCATCGCTTCCGAGGCGGCGGAATTGAACGTGCTGGAGAAACGCCGGGAGCGGTTGGAAGCGGCTACGGGTGACGTGGACGCTGCGTTGCGGGAGCAGGAACATCAGCAGCGGGCCGGGCAGGACGCGTTCTCAGGCCGGCAGGTGGAGATCGCATCGCTGACAGCCAGCGTGGACCGTCACGAACACGAAGGGCAACGGTGGGCGCGGGACCTGACCGAAACCGAGAAGGAGATGACACGACTGGTCGCCGACTGCGAGGAACGACGAAAGGAAAGACTCGGCCTGGAGAAGGCGGCGCAGGAATCCGGGAAGGAACTGGAGACCCTGCATCGCAGGCAGGACGAACTGGAATCGAAGCGGGACACGCAGGCGGAACGCCAGCAGGCGTTGTTGACGGATACCCGCCAGCTCGAAGAGGAAGTGCGGGACAAGAACCGTCGTGCGAATCGGAACAGGGACCGTTTGGGTCAGCTTCAGGCGGAGATGGCGGAACTGAGAACCGGGGCCGAGGCCCTGCGGGCGCGAATTCTGGATGAGTACGACGTGGACGTCAGAGAAGCGGGCGCACTGGACGATCCGGAGTTCAATGCAGACGTAACGGAAGTGCAAAGAGACGAGCTTCGCGAGCGGATCCGGCGGATGGGTCCGGTGAATCCGGGCGCCGTGGAAGAGTACGAGGACCAGAAAAAACATCACGAGTTCATGTCGAAACACCGGAGCGATCTGCTCGAGGCGGCCGAAACCCTTCAGCGGACCATTTCCCGCATCGACAGGACGGCCCGCGGCCGGTTCATGGTTACGTTCGATCAGATCAAGCAGAACTTCCGGAAGACTTTCGAGGCGTTCTTCGACGGAGGTCAGGCGGATCTCCTGATGCCCCCGGACGAGGACCCGCTGGAGGCGCCGCTGGAGATCATCGCCCGCCCGAAAGGCAAGCGGCTCCAGCACATCAACCTGCTCTCAGGCGGAGAGCGGGCGCTCACCGCGATTGCGCTCCTGTTCGCGATCTACCTGGTCAAGCCCAGCCCTTTCTGCATCCTCGATGAGGTCGACGCTCCTCTGGACGATGCCAACGTCACCCGTTTCGTGCGTGTCCTCAAGCGGTTCGCGGCCGACACCCAGTTCATCGTGGTGACCCACAACAAGGTGACGATGGACGCGGCGGACTGTCTGCACGGGATTACGATGGAAGAACCGGGGGTGTCCAGGCTGGTATCGGTCAGGCTGGACCACGAAACCCACGGCGGCAACGGGCAGGCGCAATCCGTAGCGGAGTCCACGGCTGCGGACGATTGAACGAGGAGGCCGGATTTCGCAAGCCTGGACTCGAAGATTCTGCAATGACCTGGCAACTAACCTTAATCCGAAGAAAGGCAACGGCAAGACTTACCACAAAAAGCACAAAAGACACAGAAGGAAGCAGCGCAAGAGCGGGGCATCGAGGTCGTACAAGTGGATGAAATTTCCTTTCACGTCCGGTGACCTGACGTATCTGGGAACTTTGACGTCAATTCGCGATTGTTCTTCATTCAGGTCCCCCAATAATCACGAATCAAGGCAAAATTAAAGGATCGGCAGCCTGAAAGCTGCCGATCCTTTGTTTACGCTTGCGACCCTGTCGATGCCGTACTCGTCCGCGAGCCGGACGCCACCGTTGACACAAAAGGGAGATGTTCAGACCGAGCCCAGGCTCTTCAGGATCTTTGCGACCACGCCATCCGTATCGCGAATTTCCAATCCGTCCAGCCGCTCCAGGACCATTCCCTTCGGATCCACCAGGAAATAGGCCGGTATCCCGCGAACGTTGTAGTCGACGGCGGGGCCGGAACCGGACGCCCCGGAGCGCACGTGCACCCCTTCGATCCCGTGTTCTTCGATGGCCTTGCGCCATGCGGCGTCACTCGAGTCCAGTGAAAGGTTGAGGAAAACCAACGGTAAATCGGTGGTTTTCTTCTTTAAATTCCTGATGGACGGCAGGTTGGCGATGCACGGTCCGCACCAACTCGCCCAGAAATCCAGGAGGACCACCTTGCCCCTGAACTGGCTCAGAGACACCGGTTGACCGTCCAGGTCCGTCAATGTGAAATCCGGCGCCGGACGCCCGGGTTGCAGCGCCATCGCCTTGTCCAGCGCCGCCAGGACCGCCGCGTTGTATTCCGGGTAGGGGTTGGTCGCCTGGAAGTCCTTCCACATACGGTTGACCACAGCGAAGCTCGCGCCTCCGCCCTGGAAACCACTGATCAGTCGTCCAGCCAGAAACCAATAGCGCACCCTCCCGTTCAGCTTCTTCTCCGCCAAATTGAACGTGCGTGGCAGCATTGATATCGTCCGGGTCTTAATCGCATAAATCGAATCGAGCGTTGTCTGCGCCGCCTGCGACAATCCCAGGCCCGCGAGATCCAGCTTGTCGGACAGCCTGAGCGGTCGGCGGTTATCGTAGAGAGAGTCCAGATGTGCGCCGATCCCAGGCGACAGGTCCAATCCCGATAGATCCACCATTTCCGACAATTTCGGTGTCTTTTCGAACGACTTCAATCCATCCGGGGACGCTGCACCGTCCTTATTGGGCACCCTGAAGACCAGCGCGCCATCCGTCGTATCGATCTTTGGCTCTTTCAGTTCCTTTGAAGTGACAATCCTGTAAGATCCATCGCTCTTCGCATAGAAGGAGTCGATCTCTGTCCGGGCCGTTTCCGACAAGCCCATTTTCGCAAGATCGAACATCTGAGAAAGCCGGGGTCTTCCCCTGGAGGCGTACAATGAGTCGAGTCTGGTTTCAACATCTCCTGGCAGACCCAACGTTGACAGGTCTATCATCTTCGACAGGCTGGGATGCCACCCGAACCGCGCGTAGAGGGAATCCAGTCCGGCGAGAGTCTCCCTTGACAGCTCCAGGCTGGTCAAATCGTACAGGTCGGACAACTCTGTCGACCTGGGCATCTTCACCATTTCCAGATCCATTGTCCGAACCAGGTAGGTTGAATACGGTTCCACGCCAATCGCCTTCTCATCGGCCAGCGGGATTTGTTTAAGAAAGTCATAGAAGTCAGGTGGGATATTCTTGTTCTCAAGGCCCGTGGCAAACCGGTAATTGGTAGGGTATGAGATCATCAGGAACGCGTACGTATAGTTGAAATAGCGCTCCGCATGTTCGATGAATCCGGGCGATAACGCGTATCTCGTGCGCCGCCGGTTCAGGAATTCATTCTGGTCCGCGCGCCATCCGTCCGCCAGACGTGCAAAGTCTCCCGCCTCCGCATCCCTGGCATCCCTGATTTTCCGTTGGAAATCCGGAAACCGGGGGTACCATTCGGCAATAAAGCGGTTGTTATCCGCGTTCCGGCCGCTGAACCGGTAAGTGGTATTGAGACGACCGGGATGGATCCTGATATGCAGGCTGTCACCGGGTTCGACATACAGCACGAGTGGACCCGGCTTGAAGACGTACGACGCGGCCTGCCGCACCCATTTCCATGGTATGCTTCTCCCCTTGTAACTTCCCCTTACCAGGGTCCCACGGACAACGGGAATTTCCAGGGCGAAGCGGTTCCGGCTGTCCAGGGTCACTTTCCGCTCCACCTTCCTGCCCAACGCCGTCGGCGTGTCGAACCTGAACGTGATTTCCCGCGAGACCGGATCCCGGACTTCACCGGTGACAATCGCGACCGATGTCTCACCGCCTTCCGCGACCGGACAGACAGTTGACAATGCGAGTATCGCCAGCAGGACGCTGCCGTATACGTTCCTCATACGTCAAACCCCCTCTTTTCCGAAATAATAATCAAACAGCCTGAATTCGTCAACAATTGGCAATCGACAATACAGATTGCCCTGAATCCCGCAGTTAAAAGCACAATCGTCTCCCTTGCCCTTGGTCGTTTCGATGCAAACGTGAAGGCGAGGTCAGCACGTCGATGGGTTACGGAACACCTGTTGCCAGTTTTTTGAATGATGCAGGTTAAGGTGTGAAAATCGAAATCTGATCCGTAATCGACTCAGGAACGGCAGAATGACCGCCATCACTCCATTTCACTCCGCCGGCGATAACGACGCGGCCGTCATCGAGGAGCGTCACGGTCGCCCCGGATCGCCACTGTCCTATGCTGTGTCCTGTAGGTGAAAATACCTGAGTGTCCGGATTATACAGTGCGATATTGCCGTTTTCAGAGTGAATGAAAAACACCCTGCCGGACGGCAGCAGAAGGGCGGCTATGGGAGCCATTGCGGAAGTTCCGGCGGGCGAGAAGGTGTTCGTCTCGGGGTCGTAGATCTCGGCCGTCTGTGCGCGACGCCCGTTTCCGGCGAAACCGCCAACGATCAGTACCCTGCCGTCCGCAAGAAGCACGGCAGTATGGCCCGAGCGGTCGACTTGCAGATGACCGGCTTCCGTAAAACCATTCGACGAGGAATCGTAGATCAGATTCCGTCCGGTCAACTCGACTCCCCTGTGGGCTCCTCCAACGATCAGCACGCGGCCGTCCTTGAGCAAAGTCGCCGTATGGCCACGTCCGGGATGGTCCATCGCGAATGTGTCGGAAAGTGTGCCTTTAGCGGGATCGAAAACACGCCATCGTCCACCCCCGGGGTGCCCGCTGATTAAAAGGATCTCTCCGTTGGGCAACACGGTGGCAGTCCGGGTCCCGACCGAAAAGGGTGCGTCTGCAACGGCGTCGAATCTGCCGGAATGAGGATCGTACTTCTCAATGGGGAGTCTAAGAAAACCGGATATAATCAGGACCCGACCGTCGGGAAGCAGTATTCCGTGGTCCTCGCTGCGACTGGCGTTCATGTCTCCCGTTGGCGTTGAGGTCCCGGTTTCAGGATCGAAAATCTCCGCGCTGACAAGAAGATCCTGCTCCACAACACCTTCTCCTGCAGGAGGTAGCGCCGCGTTGCCGCCGGCAATCAGGACCTTGCCATTCTGCAATAATGTCGCGACATGCAGATTCCGGGGTCGAGTCAGATTTCCAACCTCGTGGAGACCCCGTTCAAGGTCCGGCATCATCACCGATTCGCTTCCGCAAGCGCAGATGCTCGTGACGACAAGCAGTGTCTTAAGGAATCTGGGAATCATCTCCATTCTCCTGGCTTAAATGCCTGTGAGTGCGACATTTACGCGATAGGGCCGGCGATGCGGGCAGGCAGGAATGTCCGCCCCACCTTCACTCCGGCTTCCTCACTGCTTATGTTGGGATTCGGTCCTGCAGTTCTCTTCGCTGACGTCGCCCGGCGTGTATATCCTGAATCCCGTAGAGCCGTTATTCCGTCTCTCGCGGTTCGACGTTTCTTTCTGTTCCGCGTGATCCATCGGCCTGCCGTCAATGGCGGTCGTGGTCTCTCCAGATTCCGGCGAACCGTTGCGCTAACTCTTAAGCCAGACAGGTCGCGGCGGTGATGGTCTGAATGCCCGTGAGTTATTCCGTCTTCCTCGGATTCTCGAATATGGCCAGGTGGTTTTTCAGAAGTGCGTAGATATGATCGCCCTGCGGAATAAACATATCCCGACCACGTGCGGTCTGTTGTGCGTTAGAGCCCCAGACGCCGGCACCAAGCCGACGCGTCAACCGATCATCCAACCCGAGTCTCTCTTTTCGCTTATACGCGCCGTAAATTGTCCTGGCGTACATCTGGACTGCGTTCCCGCGAAGGGCGTAGGCGGATTCCCCGTCGATTGTCATCATCGTGGGCAGTCGGGTCCATGGGAGGTAATCGACCTCCACCGGATTTCGTGGATCGCTGATGTCCACGATCGCGATTTCGCGGGGGAGATGTCGTTCGATGTAAACTCTGTCTTTGGTGACGGTTAAGGGTCCCAATCCGGGCGGCGCCGCAATCAGCGAGGATTGCAACCCGCGGGACTCGAAGAAGCGCCAATACGCCGGCCCGATTCTCCGTCTTGTTTCCTCAAGTTTCTTCTCTATGCGTTCCATAGTCGAGCCGGAAGCCAGTCCTTCGAGGACCTCAACTACCAATTTCTCATAGTCGACGGAGCGTCCAAAACGACGCAGCGGCGTCCGGCTTAGTACCTTGGGACCACCTGGATCGTCCAGATCAAGGACTACTAAATCGTGTCCGATAGTCAGAAACAGGCGAGGTCCCACAACCCGCATTGCCCACTCGTTGTTCCAGACATGTTTGTGTGTTTCTACGATTGGAAACGCATGAATGTATGGGGGCGGACCATTTTCCTGTACGTCGAAACCGTGTAACTTCAGAAAGTTGCTACTGAGTAAACCGACGTACAAATGGTTATTCCAGACGCCCCACCCCACGAGCCTGGGAATTCGCTCCAACCACGGGGTTGGTCCCTCTTCAACCGGGTGCAACAGGTCCACGGCCTGCACGAGGGGGCGGTCGGGCCGGCTGAGATTGAACACGGCTACACCCACACTGTCCCGATACTCGCCCCATACATAGGCGCGGGTCGCAGCCAGGGCTAACCTTTGGAATCGCCATCCAGGCTTCTCCACCCGGCCAATCTCAGCGGGCGACTGCGGGTCCGATACGTCCACTACGCTCAAGCCCCGCTCAAGAAGGACGACTGCCATTCCATCCTTTAACGCCAGATCCGACACGTTCATCTCGTATGAAAGGCTGCCAATCGGGTGCACCGGCGGTTCAAGCATGCGTCCATGGCGGGACCAGTAGACATCCATCCCAACGACTGCAATCGCACAGATCGCCGCGAGGCCCCCTACGGTCCATTGAAAGCGCTTTCCGACCTGCTGTTTGAACACTCGACACGACAACACCAGAATGGCTCCGGCGACCAGGACGGCTACGGCTCCCCTGGTCAATAAGAGAGGTACGTCGAACGCCTTTCGAAGGATTCCGGCGTGGCCGTGCACGCCAATGGAGAACAGGAGCCTGAAGTAGAATGCCACGATTGGCGGCCCCCAGTTCCACGCGATCCCAATGAATACGGTCGCCACCCATGCGGCCATCAGGCACATAACAGCGGCCTTGAAGGGATGATCGGTAAGCGTCGACACCAGTACGGCAGCGCTGTACGGAATCAGAAAGACCAGGAACCACAACATCAGTACCCGGACGTAACCGACGTCGGCCAGAGTCTCCTCCGCCGGGATAGACGACGTTATGGAAAAAACAGTGGTGTGGGACCCGCCTTCACCAAAGATCGAGCTTCCATCCAGTGACATACCGACAAAAACACCGCCCCAGTACGCGGCCAGGATTGCCAGCAGTCCTGCTGCACCCATCACGAATTTTACGGGCAGCATCTTCCCGGTTTCAAGGGGCCGACACAACAGAAACGGCAGCGTCGTCCGGCTGCGCTCCCGCGCGATTGCATCCATCCCCATCAGCACCGCTCCAATGAGCCCAACGAAGTGACCGACAGTACCGACGTCTGCGTCGAGAATGCTGCGTTGGGGATACTCCCACAGATTACATAACAGCCCGACAATCAACGCCAACCCCGCACATGCGGCGACTTTATAGGCGGCCTCGCGTCCTTCTTTCCAGAAAAGAGCCAGAGTCGGGTTCATGGCTGTCCTCCTGTTTCAGGCCGGACGTGGGCGACGAATGCCTCCTCCAGGCCCACGTACATGACGTCCTCGATTTGCCCGCCCTGCGCCTGGATGCGCGCGGCCTGCGCCTCGCCGTACCCCACCACTGTCAGCAGTCGCCGGGGACCCTCTCCCTGCACCTGGCGCAGGCCCTCGATATCCGACAGATCATCCGCGCCTTCCGGCACGCGCACAACCACGCGCTTGACAGAGCCCTTCACGTCGTCCACGGCGCCTTCCGCCACCAGGCGGCCGTTGTCTATAATGGCCACGCGGTCGGCCACGCGCTCCACCTCGTGGACGAGATGAGAGGACAGGAAGACCGTGCGTCCCTCCTCCTGGATGAGACCGACAATGCTCTCCAGGAAATCGCGGCGCACCACCACGTCCAGCCCCGAGGCCGGCTCGTCCAGAATCAGCAGCCGGGGCTCGTGGCCCAGGGCCAGAGCGAGGGCCAGTTGGGCGTTCATCCCCCGGGACAGATGCTTCACCTTCTGCTCCGGGTCCAGACCGAAGCGGCTGATAAGCCCGTCCACCCGGGGCTGATTCCATGTCTCGTAGAACTGGCCGGTGAACCACACGATTTCACGCACCTTCATCCAGCCGTACATCACACGATTCTCGGCCACGTATCCGACCTGCCGCCTGAGGTCCAGGGAGTCCGCGGCCGGATCCAGCCCCAGGACCTCGGCCGTCCCGGCTGTGGGCCGCAGCAGGTTCATGAGAATCTGGATCGTCGTGGTCTTGCCGGCGCCGTTGCGACCGAGGAAACCGCACACGGTACCCGCGGGCACCTCCATGTGCAGATCGTCCACGGCCGTGAGTTTGCCGAAGCGATGGGTCAGGCCCTCTGTCGCGATCGCAGTGCCGTTCATAATGACTCCTTCCTCCCGGTCAATCGTCTCCCTCCTGCTGCCGAAACCGGTCGAGGCGTTCCCGGATCACCTGCGCCATTTCGTCCGGGCTCAGTTCCAGTTCCACGCCCTGAACGAGCACCTTGTCGAGCAATTCTCTGACAATCTCGAGCTTTTCTTCGTGGGACATGGTTACGTCCCGCTCGGCGACGTACGTGCCCATCCCCCGCTTCTTGTAGATGAAGCCCTCACGCTCCAGCTCCCGATAGGCGCGCGCCACCGTGTTCGGGTTGATCAGGTACTGGCCGGCGAGTTCCCTCACCGAGGGCAGTTCTTCGTGCGGCTTCAGCACCCCCCGGGCCATCTGGTACCGGATCTGCTCCATCATCTGCAGGTAGATGGGAACCCCATTGGCGGAATCGATGCGCAAGGGCAGCATGAAGACGCTCCTGGTCCTTTCCTTGGCTCAGCAAAACGCAATGAAGTCTACGTGAACGGCATCTGCACAGGTAACCCGCCGGATTTCAGTTCTCGCGCCGCATCGCAACCTGGTTCGTCAACAGTATTACTGTATCGGTGAACCGATACAGTAATATACTAACCAATCGCGTCCGGAAATGCAAGTTTTTTTTCATCAACCACGAAAAAATAGACCGTCGACCGCCGCGGAAGGCAGGGCGCCCACAAGGGACGCCCCTACACGGCGAGGGGGAACGTGGAGGATAAGTGGAGGCGTCGAGGAAGTGCCTTTGAAGGTGGGGCAGACATTCCTGTCTGCCCATCTCATTGCATGTTGCAATTGGGATTAGCGCTTGACACCTCGGGGTCAGGTTGACAGATTGTATCGTGCTAAGATTATTGCCCCCCGGAGAATAGTATTCTCCGGCCGACGCTCCTGTCCGCGGCAGGGGCGTTTCTTTATGTGTAAAATCTGAGGGTGTAAGCAGTTTTTCAGGAAATAATTCGAAAAGATCCGGCTTGATCGGCGTCGCGAACCGTGTTATATAATCACGTCTGCACAATACGGTGTGGAGACAGATAACGGTACACTCGACCGGTTCTTCCTTGCGGAGCCGGTTCCAACTGGAGCAGGATGATTTGTTAACCTCCGAAGAGTGGGCGGTTCTGGCCCTGTCGCTTCGCGTGGGGCTGGTTTGCGTCGCATTGAGCCTGCCGGCGGCGGTGGTCCTGGGATGGTTGCTCGCCCGGCGCGAATTCCGGGGCAAAGTGCTGCTGGACGGGCTGTGCCACCTGCCCCTGGTACTGCCGCCCGTCGTGACCGGCTACGTGCTGCTGTTGCTGTTCAGCCGTCGCGGCATCCTGGGCGGCTTTTTCGAAGAAGCCCTGGGCATCCAGGTTGCCTTTTCGTGGAAGGGCGCCGCGCTGGCGTCGGCCGTTGTGGGGTTCCCCCTGGCCCTGCGCGCCGTTCGTCTGGCCATAGAGCATGTGGATCCCCGTCTGGAGCAGGCTGCCCGTACATTGGGCGCGGGCCCTTTCCGGGTCTTTTGCACGGTAACGATGCGGCTGGCCGCGCCCGGATTGCTGGTCGGCGCGCTGCTGGCGTTCGCAAGAAGCCTGGGTGAGTTCGGCGCGACGATCACCTTTGTGTCGAATATCGCCGGGGAGACACGGACGCTGCCACTCGCCATTTACACGTACATCAACCGGCCGGGCGGGGACGCCGCGGTGGCGCGCCTGGCAATTCTGTCCGTGATCGTGTCATTCGCGGCGCTGGTGGCCAGCGAGGCGGTGGCCCGAAAAATGAGGAGAAACTGACGTGCTCTCCATCCGCGCGAAGCGGGCGCTTACCGATTTCACCCTCGACGTGGCGGTGGATTGTCCCTACCCCGTGACGGCAATTTTCGGTCCTTCCGGAGCAGGGAAAACGACGCTGCTGAACCTCGTGGCGGGGCTGCTGCGGCCGGACGCCGGTGAGATCCGATTGGGGAGCCGCGTGCTCTATTCGTCCGAAACCGGTGTCGATCTGCCGCCCGAACAGCGCAGGGTGGGGTACGTATTTCAGGAAGACCTGTTGTTTCCCCATCTGTCGGTATTGGAAAACCTGCGTTACGGGTACGATCTCGTGTCTCCGGAGTCGCGCCGGTTCGAGGTCGAGCCGATTGCGGACCTGATGGGATTGACGGGGCTCCTGAACAGACGTCCCTCGCGTCTGTCCGGCGGCGAGCGGCAGCGGGTGGCCCTTGCACGGGCGATTCTGACATCGCCGGATCTGCTCCTGATGGACGAGCCCCTGGCTTCGCTGGATCAGGAGCTGAAAGATCGCATCATCCCCTACCTGCGGCACATCAGGTCGGACCTGGGCATACCGATCCTCTACGTGAGCCACTCGGTCGCGGAGATCCTGGAGCTGACGGGCCAGGTGATCGTACTGAAGGCCGGGCGCGTGCTTGCCCACGGCGACTTCTTTCACGTTGCCCATCTCCCCGACGTGCTGCCGCTGGCCGAGGCGCACGGGTTCGAAAACGTCCTGCCGGTGGAGGTGGTGGGACAGGACGGGATCCGAAAGGGCTGCCGCGTACGTTTTGGAGATCAGGAACTTCGGGTACCCCCCTGCGACAGGCCGGTGGGAAGCCGGATTTTCATCGGCATCCGGGCAAACGACATTATCCTGAGCAGAAAGCAGCCCGAGGGGCTGAGCATCCGCAATGCGATGCGGGGTCGGATCCTTGACATGCAGGACGTGGACGGAAAGCAACTGGTCTACGTGGACGTGGGAAAACGGCTGGCCGTGGAGGTGACCCTGGAGGCGCTGGAAGAGTTGGGCCTCAAGGCGGGACACCGTGATGTGTCTGGTGAAGGCCCATTCGATCCGGATCGGACCGGACATGGATCGGTCGGCTGGCGGTCGCAGGCCCGGATCAAGAACTTCCCCACCCCCAAAACGTCCCCTATTCCCTTGCCCTTTTTCTTGCTGCGCCCATCGGACCGGGACACAAATGGATTTGGTGGCCTACGAACACCTCAGGAGTAACTATGTTTACGTGCATGACGGATTAACACGGAAAAACCCCCCACGCGACGCTTTAAGGGATCTTGCAGATTTCGGAACGATACTGATGCTGCACGCGGGATTATCCGAACCCTATAGTTCGCTGGTTTCCTCATCCTCATAGAGCAGTTTGAGCAGCGCCAGGAAGAGCCGGTCCCGCCGGTTTCGTACCTGATCGATGGATCCGGGCGTATACTGGTGGAAACCGCGGCCGGTCTTCACACCGTAGTGCCCGTTTTCGACCAGCTTCCGGATGCTTCCCGGGAGCTCGGTGTCCGACCGGATTTCAGGAACCAGAATCCCGTAGACCAGAGCAGAGACGTCGAGACCCCCAAAGTCCCGAACCGAAAGAGGTCCCGTAGCGGCCAACCGGAATCCGACGCTTGCCCGGACCGCCCGGTCGATGTCCTCCGGCTCGGCAACGCCCCGGTCAAGCAGGTCCCAGACCTCGCGCTGCATGGCGACCTGGATCCGGTTGACCAGGAAACCCGGTAGTTCCTTCTTGAGGCGGACCGGCACCTTGCCGATTTTCTTCAGGACGTCTACCGCGGTCTGTGCGGTCCGCTCGGTCGTACGTTGGCCGGGTACGACTTCCACAAGCGGTACGATGTGAGGGGGATTGAACCAGTGGGTCACCACGGCTCGCCCGGGATGCAAGAGGTCCCGGGCGATTTCGGTCATGGGAAAAGACGACGTATTGCTGGCCAGAATCGTCTCCCGCGAGACAGAGGTTTCCACTCTGGCGAAGAGCTCCCGCTTGACGTCGAGGTCCTCTCGAACGGCTTCCGTGAGAAACCCGGCGGGTTCCACGGCTTCGCGTTCGCTGCTGAAAACCGTGATGCGTTCAAGCGTTTCCCGGGCGGAATCGGGTGTATCCATCCCCGCCTGAATGCGTTGCCGCAGGTTCGACTCGATACGGCCGGAAATAGAGTCACGGGCTGGTGGGGATTCGTCATAGCAGCGGACCGGGTGGCCTGCCGCCGCGAATGCCTGCGCGATGCCGTGGCCCATCGTGCCCAGGCCGACGACCGCAACTGTCTGGGATTTCATTTCGGTGATCAGTGTACTGTCCCGGAACAAAGTTTCCCGAATTCAGCCGACGAGTCGCCTGTCCTGCATTCCTTGTCGGCAGGCTCAGGAACCTGCGCGTTAGCCTTGAGCCGCTCCCTGAGCTTGTCGAAGGGTCGGCGAAGGATTGTCAATTGGCCCATTACGGATATTGAGACGCGGGCATTTCGACGAGCTCAATGACCACGCGGCGAGACTGGATTCTTGCGACTGCAAAACTTATGTGAGTGTGGGCTAAATCGTCTTGCCGCCGTCCACAACCAGAACCTGGCCGGTGACCAGTTCGTTGATGGCCAGGCCCAGAATCGCGTTTGCGATGTCTTCCGGCTCCGCGACGCGCTGGAGGGGCGTGGCCTCGCGATTCACCCGGATGAATTCGTCCCAGCCTTTCACCCAGCGCGTGTTGACGATGCCGGGGGCCACGGCGTTTACCCGAATGCGGGGCGCCTGGCTGATGGCCAGGGATTTGGTGAGGGATATCAGCGCCGCTTTGGAGGCGCAATAGGCAATGGAACTTCCCTGCCCGCACGTACCCGCGATCGACGCCACGTTGACGATCTGTCCACCCGTCTCGGGCATCTTCGGTATGGCTGCCCGCGCGCAGTAGAAAGCGCCCTTGACATTGACGTCGAAGACCGGGTCCCAAGCCTCTTCGGTAAGCGCCTCCAGGTCGGCAAGCGGCACAAAGACAGTGGTACCCGCATTGTTGACCAAGACGTCCAATCGACCCAGTTCCTCAGCCACGCGGTCCACCATTTCACGGACGACGCTTTCGACCGACACGTCCGCGCAGATGGCGATGGCGTTCCGGCCAAGCGCGCGGATTTCCGCGGCCGTGGTTTCGGCTTCGGTTCTCGAACGCGAGTAGTTGACGGCCACGTCAGCCCCTTCAGAGGCGAGGAGCAGGGAGGTCGCCCTGCCGATTCCTGTGCCGCCGCCGGTCACCAGCGCGACCTTTCCGTCCATACGACCCATCGTGAATCCTTTCGATCTGGTTGTGGTGGAATTTTATCAAGCGCTACGCATTACAAAACGGGATGGCCACGACGTCGCGGATGTGCCTGGCATCGGTCAGCACCATCAACAGGCGATCGATACCCAGCGCGATGCCCGCGGCCGGCGGCATACCGGCTTCGAGAGCCCCCAGAAACTGTTCGTCGATCGGGTACGCCGGACGGCCGCTGTGTTGTCGCTGCGCGGCTTCGTCTTCCAGGCGGGCTCTCTGTTCGGCGGGATCGTTCAGTTCCGTAAAGGCGTTGGCAAGCTCCACGCCCGACACATAGAGCTCGAACCGTTCCGCGATTCCGGGCGCGTTCTGCTTCAACCTTGCAAGCGCCGCCATCTCCGCGGGATAATCCACGAGAAAGGTGGGACGCCCGGCGCCGAGACGTTTTTCCACGGCATCCAGGAACACCTTGAAGAAAGCAACCTCGAAGGGATCGCCGTGAGAGACCGAACGGTGGCCCTGTTGCCGGGCTTCGTGGATAAACCCGTCCAGGTCCTCGGCGGGATCGGCGCGCACGCCGGCGTACCGGGCAAACGCTTCCCGCACGCTCAGCCGTTGCCACGGCGGGGTAAAATCGACGGCTCGACCCCTGTAGATGACCGACGAACTTCCGGTAACTTCACGCACCAGGCCATGAAACAGATTCTCGGTATCGGCCATGATAGTGGTATAATCGGCGTACGCCCGGTACCACTCGAGGAGTGTGAATTCAGGGCTGTGCATTGGACCGGGCGCGTCCTGGCGGAAAGACTTGCAGATCTGGAAGATGCGTTCGTACCCGGACGACAGGAGGCGCTTCATCGCGTATTCGGGAGAGGTGGGCAGGTAATAGCGCCGGGCGTTTCCGTTTTCGCTGTAGCGGGTTTCGAACGCGTCCAGATGGGGTTCCATTCCCGGGCTGGGGACGAGCAACGGGGTCTCAACCTCCAGGAACCCGGCGTTCTCGAAAAAGCGCCTGACAAACGCAAGAACCCTGGCGCGCGTACGCAGGATTCCGGGGGAGGGCCCGGCTTCGGGAGCGCGTAACGCCGGCGCCAGTACACGGTGGCTTTGCACCTGGAATTCAGGGGGCCGCCAGATACCCCGTCAACTCGACAACGTCTCCAATGCGCGGAGTTTCCCGGGTCCGGCTACACGTCAGGCCAACCTCGCCTGACTCGTCAACCAATCGCGGACTGTCCTCGTCCATGCCTGCGACGATCCGACCGGCCAATACTGCTTCGTCGCCGGGCGCAAGGTCGGCGATACGGTGGGTTCGGGCGCACCCGGCGGGGTATTCCGCGGATTCGGGCATAGACGTGGTTGAACGGTACGGCAATTTCCGGAGACAGGTACAGGAAGCTGTCTTGAAATTCCAGGCTCCTGAGAAAAGCGATGTGGAATATAGGATAACCGGCGTCGCTGAGCAACAGGCATCCGTTCAGGAGGGCATCCTCGATGGAAAATTCCCTTGCCGCCGGTTCTTTTGCTGTGATATATTTCGGGTAGCGCGAGACTGGACCTTTCCTGAATTACGAATTTTGATTTTGCGGGAACTGTGTCATCTGTCTTTCTGCAATCGGACTCTCGCAAGATTCGAATGGAATAGGATTGCTGAGGAGAGCGGAAAACCGTTGGCGTGCGGTGCTGTCGTCTCCCCCTCTCTCCGACCTTCCCCCTAACCCCCTCCCTGAGAGGAAGGGGGAACCGTGATGGGTGGATGTACAGGGCATGCAAACCTGCCGGATGGCGTTTCCCTGTCACAGAATTTTTATAGATGACCGGCACGCGAAACCTGTTTTTGCTCCCTCTCTCCTGGTAGGAGAGAGGGCCGGGGAGAGAGGTCTGGGGGGCCGGGTGTGAGGTGGCTTTTGAATTTGCTTTTCGTCTTTTGGTTTTAGCTGACTGCTGAGAGCTGATAGCTGACGGCTTCTTGAAGCAGTAAGCTGTTTATGCGCAGGAGAATCTCGTTGACATGAATCTTCGAATAACCCGGTATTCCAATTCACCACGTCTCGCCCTTCTCGCCGCGATGGTGATTCTCCTTGCTTCCGTTCCGGCGTCGGCCGGTACATTCAAGGTCGGCGGGGGGATGTTCTTCAACAAGAATGAACCTGGCGGAGGCGTTTCCGTCGATCTTGGCAAAGAGGGAATGATGCTTTCGCCGTTCGTGGATTATTACGGAGATTCCGGCTCCCGCGTTTTCGGCGGCGGGCTGAATCTCGTCGTCAAACGCGCTGGAGGCGAGCAGTCGCGACTCTATTTGGGCGTTGGAGGTGGAATCGCCTCGGTTCGGGCAGAAGAAAGTTCGGCCGGCATCACCGGTTCGGCGTCAAAGACGCAGGCGATGGCGGATCTCGAACTGGGTGTGGAATTCGACCTGCACGAAACCGTCGGAGGGTTCGTCCAGGTCAAGTGGCTGGGGACCTTTGGCGGGGGGCGGGTGGACATCACGGGCTCGGTTGAAGGAAGGACGGTTACGATTCCGGACGCGATCAACCTGGAACTCAGAAATTTCGCTGCCACCGCCGGAATTACCATAGGGTTCTGGCACTGATCGCACTATCGGCGGCAAGGGAAAATTAACGGCTCGCTGGATGGCATCGGTTGGCCCGTACAAGCGCGTCCGGCGGTTTTTGGGTTGATTTTTGGCGGCATTTTGGCGATTATTGTTGGGATTGAACACATCATGTATCCTGGAGATTCACGCGTCCAGGCCGCACCGGAACCGGGGAGGATTGAATGCAGGCGCTTATCCGCGTTCTCTTTGCTCTATGTTTCACTGCAATGCTCACTGCTTCTGACGCGTGGGCGCAGCACGCGCTCAAGTTGGGCGCGGGTATACACTTCGATGAACAGACGCCGGGCATCGGACTCGCGTATGACATCAGCGCCTCGGAGGGCCTGGTCGCATTTTCGCCATTTGTCGACTTCTTTTCGAAGTCCGAAAGCAGGGTATTCGGCGGCGGCCTGAATCTTGTCGTCAAACGCCCCGCGGGCGAAAACGGAATCATCTACTTCGGAGGTGGAGGCGGGATTGGCAGCGTGACCTCGAAGAGGGAATTTGACGTCGACATCGGCGAAACCACCGATCAATCGCTTGAGACGGTCGAAGCTTCAAGAACCCAGGCCATGGTCAACGTGCTGTTCGGTCTTGAGTTTGCCACAACCGAAAGGGCATCTGTCTTTCTGCAGGGGAAGTGGATTGGCATGTACAGCGGAGACCCGGAAGTCATCCGTCTCTCCAGTGGCCAGGAGGTGGCGCCTCAACTGGATATAAAGAGTTTTGCATTTCAGATTGGCCTCTCTCTCAATATCGGCCAATCGGAATATGAGGACTACTAGTGTCCTGTCCCAAAATTCCTCACCATTCGACCGCGCAAAATGGAGGAATAATGAGAACTCGCATACTGGCTTTGATGTCCGGGCTTGCGTTACTGGCGGCCACGCCTGTCTACGCGAGAGATTTCGGGATGAATCTGGGAGGCGGTACACTCTTCGACCCCACCAGGCCGGGCGGTCACTTTTCGCTGGAGATGTCGCTTAGCGACGAATATCCCACTCACCTGGCGCCTTTCTTCGAGTTCTACAGCAAGTCGGGTACAAGGATCATACCCATAGGTATCTCACTGCTGTACAAACCGCCGCTTTCGGAATACGGAGGCACGATTTATTTCGGCGCAGGCGGAGGCGCGTTGCTTATCCGGGGCCAACCCACGGCGGGTCTGGCAACCGGCACCGACGGGATGATCACCGTGGCGGGCGGGTTGTCGTTCGGCGTGGGACCCAGCGCGGGGGTGTTCGTTCAGGTACGCTGGTTCAGATCCTTTGAAGATCAGACGGCGGAGAACGAAATCGGCGTTCAGGCGGGGATACGATTCTACATCCCGGGAGATTGATTGACTTGCAACTGACGGGCGGAACTCAGGAACAGCAAAGCGCCGGAACCCCTTTTCAGGGTCCCGGCGCATTTTCTTTGTTCCGCAGCAGGTCAACCAGGAGACGCACGCCCACGCCCGTGCCGCCCTTGGGAACGTGCGGCAGGTCTTTGCTCGCCCAGGCCGTGCCGGCAATGTCCAGGTGAGCCCAGGGGAAGTCCTGCACGAAGGCTTCGATGAACGCCGCGCCCGTGATGGCGCCGCCCGCGCGGCCGCCTGTGTTCTTCAGATCGGCAACATCGCTCTTCATCTCCTCCCGATGGCCATCCAGAACGGGAAGGCGCCACGCAATCTCACCCGTCCTTTCTCCTGCAGCGGCAATTTCAGCCGCCAGCCCGTCATCGTTTGAGAAGAGCCCGCTGGCCTCGTGTCCCAGGGCGATGACGCACGCGCCCGTAAGCGTTGCCAGATCGATGGCAGCGGAGGGGTTGTAACGGGCGGCGTAGGCCACGGCGTCGGCCAGAACCAGGCGGCCTTCGGCGTCCGTGGAACGGATTTCGATGGTTTTTCCCAGCATGGAGCGGATAATGTCGCCCGGCTTGAGCGCGCGGCTGCCGGGCATGTTTTCCGAGGCGGCCACAAGGCCGATCGTACGTACCGGCAGATCCAGCCGTGCCACAGCCTGCATCGCGCCGATGACGGCGGCGGCGCCTCCCATGTCGAACTTCATATCCCACATGCCCTCGGAGCCTTTGATGGAAATGCCGCCGGAATCGAAAGTGATGCCCTTTCCGATCAGCACCGCGGGCGCCGCTTCGGGATCATCGCCCTCGTGTTCGAGAACGATGAACCTGGGGGGTTGCGCGCTGCCCTGCGCCACGGCCTGGATGGTGCGCATGCCTTCGCTTGCAATCCGACCTTCGTCGAAGATCTCGCACCGCAGACCCGTTTCACGGGCCATGGACTCAGCCCGTCCGGCGAGTATGGCGGGAGTCATTTCGTTTCCCGGGTGGCTTCCCAGGTCCCGGGCCAGGCACGTGGCTTCGGCGATGATTCGCCCTGCATCCGAACCGCTTTCGATTTCGGTCTGTTTGGCCGCATCGAATTCGACGAGTGTAAGGCCTTCGAGTTCGTTGTTGATGTCGTCGTCCCCGCTCTTGTACGGCGTAAACCGGTACGTCCCGAGAATAGCGCCTTCGACCACGGCCTGCGCCGCATCGGAAACGTCCAGACCACCCACCCCGCCACCGTGAACGACCGTGGCCAGTTGTTCTATGCCCAGGCCGCGTGCATGCCGCGCGACCGCGGCGGAGACCTGCCGCACACGGTCGAGGGTGAATTCCTCGCGTTTGCCCAGACCCACGAGAAGGAGGCGCTTCGCGGAAATGCCACCCCGCGGATAGAGGACGGCAACCTGTTTGAACTTGCCCGTGAAGTCGCCGGTGGCAATCAGGTCCCGAACCTGGCCGTTGAGCGCCGCGTCCACCGCGCCGGTGGCGCCGCCGGGTACCGTGACGCCCTCGAACAGATTCAACACGATCGCGTCCGTTTCCCATGCTGCGATGTTCTCAATCGCTACGGATATGTCCACAAGACCTCCTGTTGATGACGGTTGGCGCTGTCCCGGTTTCCGTGTTTCCCCCCGTAACCGCCTGATCGGATTGCGCTCACGGCGTTCGTTCAAGATCCGGCGGTTCGTATGGTTCGCCGCGAGCGCGGGTATCCGGAACTACCACGCGCCTGTATGTCCCGCGAAAAAGGGATTGCTCGATTTCTCGATGCCCACGGTGGTGAAGGGTCCATGGCCCGGATAGATCTTCGTCCCATCGTCCAGGGTCAGAATCTTCTCCCGAATTGACTTGAGCAGAAGGTCCGCATCGCCGCCCGGAAGGTCGGTGCGGCCGATGGAGCCGGCAAAGAGGCTGTCCCCCACAATCGCGTGACCCGGCCACTTGAGGGTGATATTGCCACGTGCGTGGCCCGGCGTGTGGACAATCTCGAGGGTTTCCTCACCCATGCTGACAACGTCGCCCTCGTGCAGGAAACGATCGATGCGCGGCGGGGGCTCCGCGTCAATACCGACAGATCCGGCGATTTCCACAAGGTTGCTCGACCTCGTAGCGGTCGGCCGGATGTATTGCGAACGGGGCGCCGGTTTCGCGGACCGCCGAGGCCGCATGGGCGATGTGGTCGTAATGCCCGTGGGTGGCAATGACTTCCACGATGCGGATGTCGTCTTCCAGGACGAGTTCCATGACTTCCGGGACGTTGTCGCCCCGGATCGACGATAATGCCCTCGAGGGTTTTTTCGCAGGCCAGGACGAAACAGTTCACCTGCAACGGACCGACGACGATTGATTTGAAGATCAAGAAAAACCTCTAAAGAGACGATTTAACTGAAGTGTTTCGCCAAACGTCAGGAAATATCTCCCCCATCCCATAACGTCCCCTATTCCCTTGCCCTTTTTCTTGCTGCGCCCAAGAAAAAGGGCGAAAAAGAAGGGCGCCGCTCGGCGCGGGGCCGGTTTTTCCGTGAATCGCCCCAGAGGCACAAATGGAATTGGGTGGCCTTCGAGCCCTCGCGGAACTTCCGACGTACGGAGGTGTACGGAATGACACGGAAAAACCCCCCACGCCACCGGGCGGGCGTGAGTCTTCGTGGCAAGGACAGCCGTTTGGATCTGCCATTGTACCGGCCTTTTCTGAATGCTGACTGCTCTTCTTTGTGCCTTCATGTCTCCGTGTGAGCCCGATTTTCTGATTTTCCTCGATCTCTCCCGTCTCACCGCCTGTCGTCAAGGCCTTCTTCGCCGGCGTGGATGGACGCGAGGACCCAGGGATCGCGGGTCTCAACGCGGAACGCCTTGACCTTCCGCCGCATCGTCTCCGCGACCTCGGCAACCTCCGGATCTTGGATCAGATTGGTGGATTCCTGCGGATCGGCTTCAACGTCGAACAACGCTTCTCCATCCTGATGCAGAAACCGTTCCGTGGGCCGCCGCCCCATCATCCCGATCCCTTCAGCCAGGACTGTCTGCCAGGTCGGAGACGCCCACAGATCGCCCGGAATCGGCGTTGTCAGCTCAGGATACAGATTGCGGACGTATTTGTACTTTCTTCCCCTCAACACGCGGTACGGATAGTAGTTCGTCACTTCGTGGAACGAATGAGAAAAAAACGTCTCTTCCCACCCCTCCGGACGGGACTCGTCCAGAATCGGGATCATGGAACGCTCCGGAAGTCCGCCCGGTGGTTCCACCCCGCACCATTCCAGGACCGTCGGCGCGATATTGCACCAGTTCACGAGCGCGTCCGACCGGACGGCCGGCGCATCGGGCCGTACCAGAATCAGGGGACAGCGATGCCCGGAGTCGAACGAGGACCCCTTGGCGCCGGGAAACGGCATCCCATGGTCGCTCATCACGACGATCAGCGTGTCGCCCGCCCTCCCGGCGGCTTCCAGCGCACCCACCGCCATCCCGATCCCCTGATCCAGCCTGGATATCGACTGGTAATATTCCGCCAGCTCCTTACGCACAGCGGGGCGGTCGGGCAGGAAATCGGGCACCACCACCTCGTCAGGCGAATAATGCACCTCTTCCACGTCAGGATAGGTCTCCTGATTGCCGAAATTCCGATGCGGATCCCCGAATCCCATATGCAGATAGAAGGGCCTGTCACCCGTCTGAGCAAGGAACTCACCGGCATGCCGGGCCATCTCGGCTACGTTGCGGGTCCCGCCGTGCACCTGTTGCCCGTCGTACGTCCACGGATATACCTCTTCCGGCTGTACGTGCAGCTTGCCCACAATCCCGGTGGCGAACCCCTCGGATCCGAGGGCTCTCGGTATAGAGGGCATGGAGAGTTGCGTGTGGAAATTGTGGATCCCGTGCGTATGGCCGTACTGCCCGTGGGTATGGCTGTAGTGTCCCGTCAACACGCACGCCCGGCTGGCCGCGCAGGAAGGCGTTGTACAGAAGGCCTGGGTAAACACCGTTCCACGCGACGCCAATGCGTCAACATTCGGGGTCCGGATCGCCGGATTCCCGTAGCATCCGGCAATCGGGCTCCAGTCGTCGGCAATCAGCAGGAGTACGTTGCGATATTCTGTCGCCATGGCGGTCCTTCCTCGAGCTCAATATGGGTGAATCGGCTTGTCAGGCCGGGTGGGATCGTTTATCTTATGCGCGGTCCGGCGCATGATCTGAGAAACCGAACACCCTGCGTTTCAATGCCGCGTTTTCCCCGTTCCTGATCTTCCATAACAGAAAAACCATCAGCAGGATGCCGGCGGCGTCATACACCACGTCTGTCCAGATTCCCAGTCGTTCCGGAACGGAATGTTGGTGGATCTCGTCGGTCACGGCGAAACATGCGGACAGTACCGCGCTCCATGCCAGACATGGACCGAAACGGCGCGGCTCAATCCAGATTGACCGCAGCCAGAGATACGTCAGGACCGCGTATTCAGTCAAATGGGCGAGCTTGCGAACCGCGTAATTCAATATGCCGAGATACGCCTCCGTCGCATCCGCGGACATGCCGAAAGCGAGCCATCTGCTGGATAAGAGAAAAACCAGTCCCATCCAACCCGCCAGTGCGATTCTCCACCGTGTGACTGTCAATCCGACCTCGATTCGCCGTTTAACCGTTTCGTCTCCAGAGTCATCTAAGATCGTTTCTTGACGAATTCGCGTCAAGTACAAACCCGGCTGTAAACCGATTTCGCGGTCCGGGCACCATCTGTCAGGAGTACCCGCGATGCAAGCCTATCAACAGGAATTCATCGACTTTCTGATTGAGACCGGCGCCCTCCGTTTCGGCGAGTTCACGCTCAAGAGCGGCAGAAGGTCCCCGTACTTCTTCAATGCCGGGCAATTCAACACCGGCGCGGAAATCGAGCGCCTCGGCTATTTCTATGCCTGCGCCATCCGCGAGCTCGACGTTGAGCCGACGCTGGTTTTCGGTCCGGCCTATAAGGGCATCCCCCTCTGCATCGCCGCGGCCATCGCCCTCCGACAGCGCTTCGATATGGACACCAGCTATGGCTTTGACCGCAAGGAGATCAAGGAACACGGCGAGGGGGGCTGGCTCGTTGGCAAAGAACCCGACCCTCAGGACCGCGTCGTATTGGTAGACGACGTCGTCACAGACGGCGCCACCAAGATTCAGATGATCCGCAGACTGAAAGCAGCATGCAGCGCCCGGATATCGGGCCTCGTCATCGCTCTGGACCGCAAGGAGAGAAACGCGGACGGCGAAGACGCCGTGGCAGCGCTTCAGACAGCCGCCGGCGTACCCGTGCGTTCCATAATCACCATTCAAGACGTTCTTGAATACCTGCCCGGCCGCAGCATCGACGGGAAAATTGCCCTTACGCCCGACTTCAGAGGGCGAATCGAATCCTACCTGGACGAACACGGAATATCGGCGTAACCGGTGGTTTCACTTATTCCGGGCCCTGAACCACCCCTCCACAGTACGCCACGGCCGTCATCGCGTATACCCGAGCCACCCGGACCAGTTCGTCCACTTCAACTGCCTCGGAAAGCGTGTGCGCTCCTTTTGCATCCGGCCCGTGCGTCAGCGCCGGAATGCCGGCAAGCGCCGCGTAGGAATTGCCGTCGTCCACGAACGGCTTGCCGCCAACGGGCAGTTCTCTGCCGGTAACCGCCGAGTACGCCGACTGAAACGCGCCGACGATCGCGTCTTCGCGCGAGACCCGGAACGCGTCTCCCTGAATTTGGAAGTCAACCGTCGCCGACGTCCCTGATTCCACCGCGAGTTCGTCGACCAGCGCGCGAAACCCGGCTTCGACAGCGTCAGTTCGGCCGGGCGTGACCCATCGCCTCGTTCCCCTGACAGTGCAACCCACCGGGGCCTGGTTGTAGATCTCGCCCGACTCAATGAACCCCACGAATACCGTGTCGCGCCCCGACCAGGGGTCGGACGTCTTCGCCAGCGATTCATTCAAGGACCGGAGCCGGCATACCAGTTCGGCGCCGGCTCCCGGGACGTCGGGCGTCTCCGGCGCACGAAGGACCTCGTGAACCGGATCCCCCTCTCTGCGAATCGAAACCTCGAAAATTGCCATTCCCCGTCCGGCCAGAGGCAATCGATCCGCCAGATATTCCGGGAGCATCACGGCGTCACCCACGAAACCCTCCGCTACCAGCGCCCTCACCTGGCGCCGGTCTCCCCAGGGACCCTCGTGATGATCGTGCGCAGTCAGCAGCACGCCCCCGCCGGCAAGCGCTTCCGTTTCGCGCAGCGCCCGGAGGGCCTCCACGGCCGCCGCGATTCCACCCTTCATGTCCGATGCGCCTGAGCCGCAAAGGATACCGTCTTCCAAACTGGGCGGAACAAACGGCAGGTGAACCGTATCCAGGTGCCCGTCGAACTGCAGCGTTCGTCCCGGCCGCCCTGTTTCCAGCCGGACGACCACGGCGGGCGCTTCGGGCCAGTCTGCTTCCGGCCGTTTCACTTCGAATCCGTCGTCGGCCAGTATCTCCGCGAGACGGTCCGCCACGGCGCCGGCGCTCCGCGTGGGGCTGGGTACTGAAATCAGCGCCTTCGCCGTTTCAACAAGCCGATTCCGATTCACCACGCATCGGAGTTCTTCCAGCCGTTCCCCATCTGAAGCGCTGTCCACAATGCCCTCCCGGGAGCAATGTCCCTGAAACCGGTTCCGTGTGAGCAAATCAGACGTTCAATGACGGTGACAAATCACTGCTGTCCAGGACAGTTTGCAAAGGACGATCCTGGATGCGTAAGTACCTGGTTTTCTTGATCGTCGTATCGTAGTGCCAATGCAGGCCACATTCTCCTGGCCACGGCTGTCCATAACAGGTACCGATTTTGGACCGGTGTGGTTGGCGTTCCCGGGAGCGAGGGCATCCTGCCCTCGACGTCGGATAGCTCGTCGCACACCGTGTTTTCCGCGAACCGGTGTCGGATTGAATGGACACGTCGGGCGCTCGACACGAATAGGGGTAGGCGACGCGAAGTTCGAGGGCAGGATGCCCTCGCTCGGGGTACGGGTGGATCATGTCGTGATAGCGGTTTGAAAAAACGATCCCGGACGGCAGTGAAAAAATGAAAAACAGTTGCGCTGCAAGAGGCAAATGTGGTATAAATATACCCGGCCGGAGGCAACCGCCAGGCCGGCAGCGAGAAATATAGAGCGACTCCGGTACACTTCAAGTACACAAACGAGTGCCGTCCTGAGGACCGGCAGGCCGGCGCCGAAATGTATCCGTTCCAAAACCCCCGGGAGTTCGAGGAGGCAAAGTGGCGCAGGGTAAAAACGACGATCCCCTTGCAATTACACTCGGGATCGAGGAAGAGTTCTTCCTCGTAGATCCGGGAACCCGCAATCTGCTGCCGGATCCGGACTCTCGAATTTTCGAGGATTGCGATAAGAACCGAGGACGCCACAAGGTTGTTGCGGAATTCCTCCGATCCCAGATCGAAACCACCACCAGAGTCTGCCAATCCGTTGCAGAGGTCCGCGAAGCCCTGGTGGAGACCCGACGCCTGGTTATCAATGTGGCGGCAAATTACGGAGCAGCGGTCATGGCCGCCTCCACCCATCCCTTTGCGGCCTGGCGCAGCCAGGTCGTTACCGCAGGACGGCGTTACGAACAATTCGCAACGACCTATCAGCAGGCGGTTAGAGAACTGCTCGTCGGCGGGATGCACATTCACGCCGGATTCGGTGACGCGGACAGCCGCGTGAGGGTAATGACGGCACTGCGGCAGCACCTTCCGCTGCTCCACGCGCTTTCGGCTTCATCTCCGTTCAGCAGCGGCGGGGAAACCGGATTCAAGTCCTACAGGATCACGCTCTTCAGCAGTCTGCCGCGCACGGGCCTCCCCGCGCCTCTTGAGACGTGGGACGAATTCGACCTTCTCGTATCCGGCTACCAGCGAATGGATTTCATCCAGGACAGCACCGAACTCTGGTGGCATATCCGGCCATCCCGCGCCTATCCAACGGTGGAACTGCGCATCTGCGACATCTGCCACACCATCGAAGAAGCGGTCTGCGTGGTCGCGTTATATGCTTCTCTTGTGCGTTACCTGCTCCGGCTGGATCTGGAGGGTCGGCTTCCGCCGGAGCCGCCAACAGAGTTGATCGCCGAAAACTGCTGGCTCGCGCAACGATACGGCGTGCTTGCCTTCCTGGGCAATACCGGTGGAAAGGGACGCACGGACATCGACGAACTCGCGCACTCGCTCGTGGACGATCTTGCGGAAGACGCGCGGGCGCTGAATTGCGAGCCTGAACTGCGCCATGCGCTGACCGTCATACGAAACGGTACCGGCGCGGACCGCCAGATCGACCATTTCCGCCTGCGGCGACTGGAAGGCGATTCGGAACCTGAAGCCCTGCGGGAAGTGGTCGACCTCGTCGTGGAGGACACCCGTCGAGGGATTCCCGGCCTGACGAGGTAAGCAGTGGGGAAAACGGGACGACATAAATCGGCCGTTTCAGAATTTTCTGATGAGAAAGGACCCGTGAATTGTCTTACCAGGAAGTGATCGCCCAACTCAAGGTGCAGATCCAGCAAATAGCCCACCAGGTGATCGATGCCGCACCGCGGGTCGCGGGCGCCCTTGCGCTGGCATTGCTCGGTCTGGCGCTGGCGTATCTGGTGCGCGCCCTGAGCCGCAGGCTGATCGCCGGGCTGGACCGGCTGGTTCCGAAGCTCAGGCTGCACCGAGGGCGAGGAGCGGAATTCCGGAACGCGGCCGGCTGGGCGGTCGGTCGTGTGCTCTTCTGGCTGGTTTTGCTCTTTTTCCTCACCCTGGCTACCGAGATACTCGGGCTGCCCGTGGTGTCCGTCTGGCTCAACGGCATCGTCGTGTATCTGCCGCGGTTCCTCGCGGCAGTCCTGATCCTGTTCGCCGGCCTGATCGGCGGTCAGTTTCTCAGGGATGTAATCCTGTCGACGGGGATTGCCTACGCGACGGCCCTCGCGCGTCTGGGTCAGATGGCTGTCGTGGTCGCGAGTGCCCTGATTGCCGTAAACCAGGCGGGTCTGAACGTCGACCTGCTGACCAGCGGGCTTCTACTCGTACTCGGTATCGCCCTGCTTGGCAGCGCACTGACCTTCGCTCTCGGGGCCCGTACCACCGTGGCCAATATCCTGGCTTCATACTACCTGCAGAAGACCTACCGGGTCGGCCATCGGGTCAGCGTTGGGGACCACCAGGGAGAGATTGTCCAGATCACCGCCACGGCCGTGGTGCTTGACGCCGAAGAAGGACGAGTCTCGGTGCCCGCGTCGGTGTTTGCCGAACGGGCGTCCATTCTGCTTGTCGAGAGGAATTGATACGATGAACGGGGCATCGAATGTAATACATCAATTTATCCGCGTACACGCCGCGGAAGCCGCACGCGAACTGGAGAACTGCTCGCTGGATGACCTTGTTCCCTTCTTCTCCCAGGTCCCGACCGAACTTGCCACCCCTTTACTCAACACGATGGAATCGAGTACCGCCGCGGCCTGTCTCGAGCGTATTCCCGCCGAGGTGGCAGCCGACGCGTTGGGCGGGTTGGCGGCGGACCGGGCGGCGCACCTCGTTCGCCGGCTGGAGCCGAAGTCGAGAAAGGCGATCTTAAAAGTGTTGCCCGAAGATCTCACCAGGAATCTGAATCCACTACTTCGTTACCGGGAGGAGACCGCCGGCGCACTGATGGAATCTCAGGTATTCACCGTGCCGCCTGAAATCTCCGCCGGCGAGGCGCTGGCCAGATTGCGAACCAGTCAGGCCCGGGTGTTGGGTTACGTATATGTTGTGGATCGCGACCGGACAATGGCCGGGGTTTTCAGCCTCGGGGAACTCCTTGCTGCCGATGAAGCGATAATCGTCGCCTCATTTATGGGCCGCGACGTGATGTTCCTGCGAACGGACGATTCGGTGGATTCGGTGCTCGTCCATCCTTCCTGGACGGATTTTCACACGCTGCCCGTACTCGACGAACAAAGCCTGTTCGTCGGTGCGTTGCGCCACAAGACCCTCTGCCAACTGACCGGACATACGGACAGACTCTTGCACGCGGGCGAGGCGGGCGCCGCACTGGGAGAACTCTATCGCATCGGTCTGTCGGCCCTGGCCAGGAGCGCCCTCGGAGCGGAAAACATCCAGCCCCCCACGGGCGATCGATCCCGACCCTGGCCGGAATAATTCGCAGAGCAGGTTTTCCGTTATCTGCAGGAGTCATTTCACTGGCAGCTATTCACAAGCCTTTCCGGAAAGATGCGAATCGACTTATCAAAGGTAACGACCTCGTCCCCAGGCTCCCTTAATTCGAAGGAAGGGAAGGACTCATCGTACAAGGAGTCAGATATGACTGAAGACGCGAGTGCCCAGCAGGCCCTGATCAGGGCCTATTTTCGTCTCCATCCGGGTGAGGCCGCGCGCGCGCTGGCCTCAACACCCGTCCCCGAGGCTCTCGAACTGATTGAAACCCAGGTTGGAGACAGGGCCGCGCAGGTCTTTGAACGCCTGGACCCGGATCGGGCCGTCGTTCTCCTGGAAGCCATGGACGAGACATTGTTCCGGCGTCTATGGGCGGCGATGGACGAAGGGGTGGCCGCTTCACTCCTGGCCCGGCTGTCGCCGGAAGACCGAACCGAGCGCCTGGCCGCTCTGCCAGAGAGACTGGCCGGTGAAATGCGGGAACTGATGAGCTATCCGTCCGGGTCTGCAGGTCAGATCATGGATAGCTCGGTGTCGGTTTTCAATGTCGACGAAACCGCGGAGGAGGCGCTCACCCGCATCCGGTCGTTTCCGGAACGGCGCATTCACGATCTGTGCGTGGTGGACGACGACGGGGCGCTGAGCGCGGTACTTACGCTTCAGGAGGTCGCGGTCGCCCAGCCGGGCGACCGCCTTGGGCAATTGGCGCAGGGCCCTCCCGTGTACGTGCAGGCCATGTCATCGAGGGAGGAAGTGGTGGAACTGCTCGAGGCTCACAAACTGGCTTCGCTGCCGGTTGTCGGCGGGGTTGACGGCCGGCTCTGCGGAATCATCCGCCACGATGCGCTGGTGGATGCCGCCAGACACGAAGCTAGCGATAATCTGGTGACCATGGTTGGCGCCGGCAAAGACGAACGCGCCCTTTCCGGCCCGGTGCTTGCAGTACGCAAGCGGCTGCCGTGGCTGCAGGTCAATCTGGGGACGGCCTTTCTCGCGGCAGCTGCCGTGGCCCTTTTCGAGGATACCATCGCCAGATTTACTGCCCTCGCGGTCTTTCTGCCCGTGGTCGCCGGGCAGGCGGGCAATACCGGCGCCCAGGCCCTGGCGGTGACGTCTCGCGGCCTGGCGTTGCGGGAGTTCAGGCCGCGACGCTGGTTTCGCGTTGCCCGGAAAGAACTGCTGGCCGGGTTTGTCAACGGGTTGGCCATTGCTCTGGTCGCATCGCTGGCCGCATACCTTTGGTCCGGTACGATCGGGCTTCCCCTAGTGCTGGCCGTATCGATGGTGTTTTCAATGTCCATGGCCAGTCTCACGGGGGCGATCATTCCCATTGTTCTCACGGCCCTGGGGAAGGACCCGGCCCAGTCGGCGTCAATTTTCCTGACTACCGTAACGGACGTCATCGGGTTCGTCAGTTTTCTGGGTCTGGCCACTCTGCTGGCCACGTCCTTCGGAATGGCCCTTTAGAAACGTATTTAGGGAGGGGAACGGTGATGGGTCGCTGACGGCTTCTTGAGATCTCCCGGATTTCGACGTTCTATTCTTTAGGCCGCCCCGGCTTCGTCGTCTTGATCAGGTCGATGATGTCGTCCGTCACGTCCATCACATGAACCCCCGCCGGCACGACGAATTCGAACCGTTCTTCGTCCACCTTTACGTTTGTTTTCAAGGTTTCAAATCGCCTTGACAGCAGCTCCCCGCCCCCGGCGTTAAAATACCGCACCTCCCTCACCAGTCCATCTTCAGGGTGGACCGAGAAACGGACCCTGGAAGGCGGCTCCGGGAGCTCGGCATTCAACAGCGTCACCTCCGGCGTCGCTTCGAACACCCGAAGGATCTCGCCCTTCAACGTGTCCGTTTCTGAATAACGGATTGACTTCCACTCGAGCGCTCGGAAAGGACGCATGGGATTCGGCTGGTCCGCATCCGCTTCCACCTGCGTCGCCCGGTAGACTCTTGCCATGTTGATCCGGTAGACGATCTTCTCTTCGGGATCGTAACGCCACATCAGGCTGCCGTCAGACACAATCGTCTGACGGATCCGGCCGGCAAGCACACGGGCCACGTGCATCCTTGCCGGTGTCTGAGCGGTGATGTCGTCCAGGATTTCATATTGCTCGCCTTCTACCGTCAACAGGGTCCTGACGCGGAATTCACACGTTTTGACTGACTTCAGCTTTTCCTGAATGGCGACCATCAAACCATCGGTCTTCACATCCCCGGTTGACATCTTGTCCGCGCCTGCCCGCCCGTCAATCGCGAATATGCCCAACGAAAGACAAACCGCCAGCGTCGTCCGAACATTAGTCATGCCGCAACTCCTTTCACAGGCGGCGGGTCCAGGACTCCGGACTCAGCCGGAGAGGAGCCGTTTCGACTCCGGACGTCCCCGTCGCGCCGCCTGTCCAGTCTGAATGAACCCCGTATGTCCCCGCCCGATAATCCATCGTGATACGCCCGTTACAATTTACGGAATATCATACCCACGACCAACCCCGCAGCCAGCGCCACGAGAACCGAGACGATGCCGTAAAGACCCCCGTGTTGAAAGGCGACGTTGGAGAGCACCCGTACAAGCCCGGTTTTTTCGACAGAAATCGACTGTGTGGTTTCCGAGATCAGCGTGTGTTCGTTGAAACAGTACAGCGTGGCGCGATAGGTTCCGGGCCGAACAGCGGGCGGAACCCGGAATTCCACACGAAAACCGGTGAATGCGCCGTCCCGGTCGGACAAGGCTACCGAACCCGGCCGGACCGCGTAGAATCCCCGTTGAATCTTCAGACGCAGAAACTCGTCGAATACGAACCCGTCATCGCCCGGAGGCGACTGCTCGATGGTGACGCTTCGTCGAAGCGCGCCGAACCCCTCCCCGACGATTTCCAGCTGCCGTTCGAGGTCCGCAGAATCGCTTGAGGCGGCGACCATATAGAGCCCCGGCAGCGCGTCGAACACGACGCTGCCCATACTCACCCACACGGGGCCGCGTTTGTCCTTTCTGCGATACGCGGCGGCGCTCCGTTCCCCTTCCAGTTTCAAAACGACCTGGCAGTCCCTCCGAACCGTCCCGTTCGCGACCAGTCCCGCGCCCCTGAAAAAGAGGTCGACCTCGACCCGCGAGGGAGACAGTTGGAGCGACGGTTCCGCCGCGCACGGCACGGCGATTAGCATCGTCAACACACTTGCCCAGACCCGGCAGATCATGCCCTCCCTCCCCAATCGGCAAGCAGGATAGCAGGCGCCGACAGAAGATCCGACAGCATCTTTCCCATCACCAGGAGCACAATCGCGGCGAGAAGCATCTTGAACTGCTCCGCCCCCAGGCGCCTGCCGATCCGGACGCCCGCCTGGGTCCCCAGCGTTGACCCTGCAAGCAGCATCAATGCCAGCACGAAATCCACCGTATGATTGGTATAGGCGTGCATCAGGGTGACGTTGATACACGTAAACATCACCTGCAGCAGGCTGGTTCCCACCACCACGGGCATGGGCATCTTCAGCAGGTACAACATGGTCGGCACCATGATGAAGCCGCCGCCCACGCCCAAAATCGCGGCGAGCATGCCCACCAGGATTCCCAGCCCCAATGGAACGAGCACGGACATGGTGGTTCCGGCCGTCTCGAACCGGATTCTCCACGGCAGCGCACGGTTGAGCCGGACGAACCATGACGCCATACCACCTATTTTGTTCACCCAGGCCAGCGGGCGCTCCGCCCAGGTTATCCGCAATTCCCGCCTGGCACGGTCCGCCGCCCTCACGACTGTACCCGCGCGCCGCCCCAGAAGCCCGTCCACGAACATGATGCCGCCCACGGTCGCCAGCATGAAGACGTAGCCGATTTGTATCGCGAGATCCGCGCTGCCGACCGCCCGCAACACCTTGATGATCTGCACGCCGGCAGTGCCGCCGGCGAACCCTCCGACAATCAACAACAGGGCCATCCGAAGATCGACGTTTTTCAACCTCCAGTGGGCATAGACCCCGGATGCCGAAGCCGCCACGATCTGATTGGCATCTGATGCCGCCGCGATGGTGGGAGGTATCCCGATCATGATCAGGAGAGGCGTCAGCAGAAACCCGCCGCCCACCCCGAACAGACCCGAAAGCAGCCCGACGCCAGCGCCCAGCGTGAGCAACAACCACAGGTTGACGCTCGTGCCCGCGATGGGCAAATACAGAGAAAAATCCAAACCGTCCTCCTGGATTATCTGCCAAGAACAGCAGCTTTCATAATCTCCCACGCAGGTTGAAAAGTCAAGCGGAAATGCCCGGTTCAGCGCCCGGAAAAGAAACGGGTAGCCCGGGGGAACGGGAAAGAGCCGAAGCAGGGGAGAAGCAATCGCCCGTCCCAATGTGCCCTGCCCGTGCCGTTTTTACTTTCAAAATCAATCGGTACGGTTTAGATTTCCGTTCGCGTGGGCCCTTCGACCTCGGCCAGCCAACCTGAATCCAAAAATACCGTTACACTGCTGTCGAAGGTCGTTTGGTAAAGACGATCCCGGATGCGTAAGTACCTTCTTTTTTTATAGTCGTTTCGTAGTGCCAATGCAGGTCATGTTCTTTTGGCCATGGCTGTGCAGGACAGAAACCGATTTGGGACCGGTGTGGATGGCGTTCCCCGGGAGCGAGTGGATCATGTCGTGATAGCGGGCAGATTGCCTTCGGTTGCAAGGCGATCGTGTCCAGTGTTCTAACCGCTGAAAGTGATGCGGCGCCCGTCGCCTCATCGCAGAGGAGAGGATTTATGCCCCGCCTGACCGGCGGCCGGTTCATCGCCGAGACGGTCCACGGATACGGGATCACCCACGTGTTCTTCATGCCCGTGATCGCGCCTCGTGCCCTGATGGAAATGGAACGGCTGGGTATCCGGCGCATCATGACCCACGGTGAGAAGAGCGCGGCCTATATGGCCGACGCCTATGCCCGGGTCCGCCGGGGCGCCGGCATCTGCATGGCGCAATCCGTGGGGGCCGCAAACCTCGCCGCCGGGCTCCAGGACGCGTATCTCGCGTGTTCTCCCGTAATTGCCATCACTGGCCGTCAGACCCAGATCAACCGGCACCGGCACGCCTATCAGGAAGTGGACCACGTAGCGCCTTTCGACGCCGTCACCAAGTACAACGTTCTGGTGGACCGGCCCGAGCAACTCCCCTATTTCCTGAGGCAGGCCTTCCGTGAAGCAACCACGGGAACGCCCGGGCCCGTTCATCTCGACATGGCGGGTTTCATCGGAGACGTGGTGGCGAACGCCGAAGCCGATCTGGACGTGGTGGCCGAAGAACCCTTCGCCCAACTGCCTCCCTTCCGGCCCGAGCCCGACCCGGAGGCCGTCCGCAAGGCGATCGATCTGCTGGCCGCCGCTGAACGCCCGATTGTCGTCGCCGGCGGCGGGATCGTCTCCTCCGGGGCCAGCGCAGCGTTGCGAGGGTTCGCGGAAAGGCTCTCCATACCCGTGGCCACGTCGTTGAACGCCAAGGAAGCCTTCCCTTTCGACCATCCCCTCGCCGTGGGCGTCTGCGGATTGTATTCCCGGGAGTGCGCAAACCGCGCCGTCTGCGAGGCGGACCTGGTCTTCTTTGTCGGAAGCCATACCGGCGGTCAGGTCACGAACGACTGGAGCGTTCCCCCGGCCGGGACCCATGTCATTCAACTCGATATCAACCCGTCCGAGATCGGACGCTCCTATCCGATCCGGCTCGGTATTCAAGCCGACGCAAAAGCCGGACTTTCCAGGTTGATCGATGCCGCGCCGGCCTCCGTCGCGCGAGGCGAATGGTCGTCGCGCGTCCGGCAACTCACCTCCCAATGGCGGGAGAGCGTGGCCCCGTTCGTCAATTCGGACGAGGTTCCCATTCGACCCGAGCGCCTGTGCAGGGAACTGACCCGGCATCTGCCCGCCGACGCCATCCTCGTTTCCGATACCGGCCACTCCGGAATCTGGACCGGAACCCTGATCGATCTCATCCATCCGGGTCAGTCCTATATCCGATGTTCCGGATCCCTCGGCTGGGGCATTCCCGCGGCCGTCGGCGCCCGGTGCGCCGCTCCGGACCGGCCGGTCGTGTGCTTCACCGGCGACGGCGGCATCTGGTATCACGTCACGGAACTGGACACCGCCGTTCGAAACGACATTCCCGTTGTCGTTGTGGTCAACAACAACCATTCTCTCAACCAGGAGAAGGAACTCAACGAAGATATCTACGGAGGCCCGGAACCGGGGTCCGACGAGCTCTGGCATATGACGGACGGCGACTTTGCGAAAATGGCGGAATCGATGGACTGCGTGGGCATCACGGTACGAAGGGCGGAAGCGTTCGGAAGCGCCCTCGACGAGGCGATTACATCTGGAAAACCGGCCGTGATCGACGTCAAGACCCACATCGAGGGCATTGCGCCGCCGGCGTGGTCGCCGCCGGCCTGAATCCCGAAGGGAAGAAACCCATCATGCTGCCTGCTGGAGATGAGAGCCTCAAGATCCTGGTCGTGGTGGCCCATCCGCACGATGTGTGTCACATGGGGGGCACGTGCGCCCACCACGTCGATCGTGGCGACAGCGTCTCCGTGGTGGCGATAACCGGAGGACAGCGCACCCATAACGAAAAACTGGCGGACGAACTGCGCAAGCCGTCCGACCAGCGGGACAGGAACGTGATTCACGGATCGCAGGAAGAATACGCAAGACGCAAGACAGAAGAATTCGCCAGGGCGTGCGCTGTATTCGGCATCACCGACGTAACCGTGCTGCCGTTTTCCGATCATCCCCTCGAGGCCACTGAAGACGTGGTGTCGGCGCTGGCCGATATTCTGTACGTCGTCCGCCCTCAGATGATCCTGACCCATGCGCCCTACACCCTTCCCGATCGCCGCTTTCACTACGCGTGGGTGAACGACCATACCGCAGCCGGCATCGCGGTTCAAAAGGCGCTCAACCACGTGTCCATCCCGGACACGAAACTGGGCCGCGCGCCTCACAGAGTGGCCGCCATCTACTATACGGGCATCGACTACGGGTTCCACGAGGTCGACGTCTGTATCGATATCTCCGATCAGGTTCAGAACCGGATCAAGGCGGAGGAACTATTCGAATCCCAGGGGCATACGGCGGAATTCGCAATAAAGCGGATCGAGTCAAGCGCGGGATTTCAGGGGTGGAAGGCCGGCACCGGTTACGCCGAGACCTTCATCCGCGGGTACCGGGAAATCTCAAGGTGTCTGTCCGTCACAAAGGAGAATCTCCTGCTCGCCGGGAGTTCGCACGAGGAACGGCTGCGCTGGATCACCGGCGAAAGCGCGCATGGAGACAAGCAGGAAGAGGTCCAACGGCGGCGCGAATGAGCCGATCGGCCTGAAAGGCGCCTGTCGTTCGAGCGGTCCGGGCGCGCGGGATTGCTGTTGCCTGTGCCCGCGGTATTCCGCATATTCACGCACGTAACCCGTGTTCACCACCTGCGTATCCCACAACCCGACGGCAAGGAAGGTCTCTATGCATAGAGTCAATCGTCGTTCCGTTGTAACGCTCGGTTCAATCCTGCTCCTGGCGCTCGTCTTTCCCGTCATGGCCTGCGCGGAGGAAACCGCTACGGGTGATTCGGCAAATAGCTGGATACAGTCCAACCTTACCGACCTGGACAGGCTCTTCGGAAACACGGTCGAACTTCTGGCAGCGGTCCTCTTCGCATCGTTCGGCACCGGGATTCCACTTATCGTCGTCGTGCTTCTATTGGGCGGCATCTATTATTCGTTTTTCTTCGGATGGATTTCCCTGAAGGGGTTCCGCCATTCCATCGACGTCATCCGCGGCCGCTACGACAATCCGGACGATCCCGGGGAAATCTCGCATTTCCAGGCCCTCACCAGCGCGCTCTCGGCAACGGTCGGGCTTGGAAACATCGCCGGAGTCGCCATCGCCGTAAGTCTCGGCGGACCGGGCGCGATTTTCTGGATGCTCGTCACCGCGGTCTTCGGCATGTCATCCAAGCTTGCCTCCTGCACCCTGGCGGTCATGTACAGGAAGATACACCCCGACGGCCGCGTCTCGGGCGGCCCCATGTATTACCTTGAGAACGGTCTCAAACTAAAGGGCATGGGGGAGTTCGGACGCACCCTTGCGGTCATGTTCGCCTTTCTGACCGTGGGGGGCAGCCTGGGCGGCGGCAATATGTTCCAGGCCAATCAGACGCTGGAAATACTGGGCACCGTTTCCCCGGTCTTCAAGGAATACAACTGGCTGGTCGGTATCGTTCTCGCCGCGATGGTCGCCGTCGTAATCATCGGCGGGATCCGGCGAATCGGGCGCGTCACCTCCCGCGTCGTGCCAACGATGTGTCTCCTGTACGTCGCCACCTGCCTTCTGATCATCCTTACCAACTTCACCCGCATTCCTGAAATGCTGGCCACCATCTTCGGCCAGGCCTTTTCGCCCCAGGCGCTCTACGGTGGTTTCGTCGGCGTGCTGGTAACCGGCATCCGACGCGCCGCTTTTTCCAATGAAGCAGGCCTCGGATCCGCGGCATTCGCACACGCTGCGGCCAGAACCGACGAACCCGCCCGGGAGGGCATGGTCGCGATGATCGGGCCGTTCATCGACACGATCATCATCTGTCTGATGACTGGTCTCGTCTGCCTGATCACGGGCGTGTACGCAGACCCCCAGTTCCTTGGGCAGGCCCAGCAGGGGCAGCCGGTCGGCGCCGCGATGACGGCCGCTGCATTCGAAACCTTCATCCCGGGCGCCAGGCACGTCCTCGCCATCGCCGTCGTCCTGTTCGCCTATTCCACCATGATCTCGTGGTCCTATTACGGTGAGCGGGCATGGGAGTATCTCTTCGGGACGGACACCATCCTCGTGTTCCGCGTCATCTTCGTTGTATTTGTCTTCCTGGGCGCCGTAACCGCCCTGACCAACGTACTCAACTTCACCGACATGATGATCCTCGGAATGGCCTTCCCGAACATCATCGGCGGCGTGATCCTCAGCCCGCACATCAAGGCTACGCTGAATGAATACTGGGACCGGTTGAAATCCGGGCAGATGAAAGTTTACAAATGACGGGTTACAACCTATAGAAAAGGGGCGCTGCAAAACCGCAGCTGCGCGAGACCGGCAGCCAATGATACTCTGGCAACCCATCTGCCGTAGCCGGCTATCAGGCAGGCGCGCAAAGTGACCGGAGGAACGAATGTCGCGCACCCGCGGGAGGTCATTTCGAAGTCGCGATCGACGCTGAACGGATCGCAATGGCGAAGTAGCCAGGAATGCCTTTCCCGGGAGCGAGGGCATCACGGCGAATAGGATAGGCCTCTGCGCCACCATTTCAATTGTTTTCAGACGGAAGAGAAGCAATTCGGCATTGATGTGGGATTGGTCGGTTCCTCGAGGTTCGAGGGCAGGGATGCCCTCGCTCCGGATATTGGTGGTTCACGCGGTAAACGTGGGGAGATTGCCTTCAGTTGCCGGACTCTCGTGTCCGGTGCAGTGACCTGTGGGTTTTACCAGGTTCTGCGGGGCTGGGAAAAGTGGTGGGTTTTGATCCTGCCTTTTGTTTTTGATTCTAGCTGACTGCTGATGGCTGACAGCTTTTCTACACATCCGCAATCGATACGGGTTCGCCGGTTTCGAGCGACCGGTTCACCGCCACCACAACCTGCTGGGTCTTCACGGCGTCCGAGTACGGACATCGCAGCTTCGATCCGTCGCCGGTGCGGACCGCCTCGATAAAGGCGTTGTCCATTTCCTGCCAGTACGGGTTACCCACCTCGAAATGCTCGGAACGGTCCCCCTGCACAACCGTAATGGATTTTCGCTCTTTGTATTCGATGACCATGTCCTTCGTGTAAATGTCCAACCCGCCGCGGTGGCCGCACGACAGGAAACAGGCCGAAAAAAGCGTCGCCAGCGTGCCGTTCTCGAAAATCAGCGTGGCCGCGCTCGCGTCTTCGATATCGTAGTCCTCCACATCCGTCATCAACCCCGTACGGCCCCCCGCGAATACGGTTTTCACCTCGCCGAAGAGATACCGGGCCATGTCCGTCACGTGAACCGTCTGCTCCACGGCCTGCCCGCCGGACAAATGCTTCCGCCGCCACCAGTATGCGCCCGGCAACCCCCCCATCCAGTACCCGATTGCCAGCCCGACCTGACGGTCCGCAAGCAGGTCCCGCGTTTTGTCTATAATGTCCAGGTAGCGACCCTGGAAGCCCACGCAGGAAATCACACCGTGTTCCCGAATGGCCGCGTCCGCCTCCCGCGCCGTGTCCATGTGCAGGGAGACCGGTTTCTCGACGAAAAGCGCGATCCCCTTCTCCGCGGCCAGGATTTCCTGCGTCTCGTGCGCGAATGGAGGAACGCAGACGTATACCGCATCCAGTTCCACGTCGTTCAACATGGTCCTGTAGTCCGTGAAAACGCCGGCATTCCACTCCGCCGCGGCCTCGTCCGCCTTCGCCCGATCCAGGTCGCAAACGGCCACAACCGCCACGTCGTCCATACGCTTCAAATGCCGGCGATGCCCGCGTGAGATATTCCCCGCGCCGATAAAACCGACCTTCACCGTCATCCGCATACCCTCAACAGATTTAACCTCAATTCGAAAAAAGACAAACGTAAAAATGGCCACAAAAAGCCTGAATGCGGGGAGACGGTAGAGGTGAGACGGGAGAAGAAGCCATGCCCGGTAAGTTTCTCCTCATTGCCTTCGGCACGAAAAGAATCCTCATAGGGCAGGTCATCTCTACCGTCTTCCGTCTCACGTCTTCCTGCTCTTCGGGCGCCGGGGGGAGAGGTCCCGTTCACATCCAGTGCCATCAAGTATCCGGGACCTTTAACGTCAATTCGCCTTTGTTGTTGTGTATACTTTCGGCATTCAGGTCCCCGAATTATCGCGAATCAAGGTAAAAAGCGTCATCGGGTTGCTATTTCAACTCTTCCTTCAGCGCCCGGATCGTCTCCTCCAGCGCCTTCATCTCCTTGCCCGCCTGTTCCCAGTCCCACTGCTGCAGCGCCGTTCGCACGCGCGAGTAGTGTACATCCGCCTTCGCAGCCAGTTCGGCCGCGGAACGCCCGGCCTGAACGGCAACCTGAGTCGCCGGCGTTTCCTCCCTGTCTTCCGCCAGGGTGGCGCCAACCCCCTCCCCGAACAGGACCGTCAGCGCCTCCTCGAACGTATTCCGCATCACCACCTGCCCGCCGAAAGCGACGATCACCTGCTTCAGCTCCGGAATGGCCGTACTGCGTTCCTGCTGCCGCCTCGGCGGTGGCTGACCCCCGGGTATCCCCTCCTCCTGCCCATACGCCTGCTGGTCGGGCTCCTGCCTCGCCTGCAGATAGATGGGTTCGACATAGATAAACGAACTTTCCACCGGAATCGCCAGCAGGTTGCCGCGGATCACCTCCGAACCGCGCTGCCCCCACAGCGTCAGCTGGCTTGAGATCTCCGGTTGCTGGTCCACCCGAGCTTCGATCTGCATCGGACCGTAGATGAGCTTGTCCTTGGGTAGCTTGTACACCAGCAGGTGTCCGTAGTTTTCACCGTCGGAACGCGCCGCGAGCCAGGCGATCATATTGTCTCTCTTTGCGGGCGTGAACGGCACCATCAGCAGGAATTCCTCCTGGCTCTCGCCCGGCAGCTTGACAATGATGTAGTAAGGAAGCATCGGCTGCGGCTGGTCGCTGTAAATCTCGTTCGGGATCTCCCAGAGGTCCTCCTGGTTGAAGAAGACGTTGACGTCTTCCATGTGATAGCTTCGGTACATGGAGGCCTGTGCGTAAAACAGGTCGATCGGATACCTCACGTGCGCTCTCAGTTTTTCCGGCATGGCGGACATCGGCTGGAACACCCCCGGGAACATCTCGCCATAAGATCGAACCAGCGGATCTTCCGCATCCACCTGATAGAACGTCACCGTGCCGTTGTAGGCGTCGACCACCACCTTCACTGAGTTTCTGATATAGTTGATCCTCATGCGCCCCGAGCGCGTGGAATACGGATACATATCGGAAATCGTGTACGCATCCTGGATCCAGTAGAGCCTCCCTTCGGACGCCACGATATAGGGATCGGTGTCGTACATGAGGAAGGGAACCAGCGTCTGGACCCGCTCCCGGATCTGCCGGCGGAACATGATGCGGCTATCGGGCAATATGTAACCGCTCAGCAGGAGGCTTACGTCCCAGAATCGTATGGCGAACGCCAGCCGATTGATGAAGCCGCCCGTGGGAACGCCCCCTGTCCCTTCATACGTCGAATACTGGTTCTCATCGCCCTTCGGGTAGTCGAATTCCTGAATTCCCGTCTTTACCGCCACGTAGGCGTAGGTTCTTTCACCGTAGTAGATCTCGGGCCGATCGACCTCCAGTCCCGGGTCCGAAATCGGCGGAATATCCTTGACCATGAACGCCGGCAGGCCCTCCGGGGTGACGTGGTTGACCGGGCTGATGGTCACCCCGTATCCGTGGGTGTACTGCAGACGCTCGTTGACCCAGTTCCTCGCCTGGGACGGCAGGCGGTTGGTGTCCAGTTCCCGGGCGGACAGCATCACCTGCCGGTATACGCCATCCACTGTATACCGGTCCACGTCCACGTTCGGGAATACGTAATAGGGACGGATTTCCTGCACCTGCTGGTAGGTCTGCTTCAGCGGGCGTTCGTCCCAGATCCGGATATTTCGCATCGTCAGCGGGTTCGCCTGAATATCCGCCAGCGTCAGGTCCTCCGAGGCCTCGAAAGGCTGCTCGACGATCCGGTCCAGACCGTATGCCCGGTTGGTGGCCTCGATATTGTACTTGATATAGGGTCCCTCACGGCGGAGTTCGCTCGGCTCCACCACGAGCTTCTGCACCACCGTGGCGGGCACCGCCCCCACGACGATCGTGCCGACGACCAGCACTCCGACACCCCTGAGCGGCAGCCGGGAATTGGGCGATCTCACGTTCAGAAACAGGAAGACCGCCGCAGCCAGGAAGACGATCACCATCACCCAGAACGCCCAGATCTGAACGTTGACGTCCACGTAACCGGCCCCGAAAAAACGCCCCTGCGAATACAGAAGGCCGTAGATCTTCAGACGGTACTTCCACGCCAGCGCGAGGAGGAATACCCCGCCCAATCCCGAGAGATGGGCCATGGGGCGTTCCTCCACCTCGAGCCCCTCCCGGATCCCGATGCCGCCCGCGGTTACGTACATCACCACGACCACGAGCGCCGACAACACCAGCGCCGCAATCAGATAACCGGACAGAAAGTCGTAGAACGGAAGCAGGAACACATAGAAACCCACCTCCTTATTGAAGATCGGATCGACGGCGCCGAACGGCTGTTCATAGAGGTACCGCAGAAGGACCGGCCACTGGCTGGCGCCGATGTTGCCCAGGATGAATACCAGCACGGCGGCGATGAGAATCCGGGCTTTTCCGGACTGCAAGACGCCTCCGGTTTCGCCGTCCACCCGCAGCGCCCGCTGGGTTATCCTTCCGGCAATCCACAGGTTCACCCCCACCACGACGGCCGCGATCGCGCCGAATAACATGCCCGATCCGAAGCGGGCGCGTATGATACGCCAGAAAACCGAATCGAATTCCAGGCTCCTGAACCAGAGCCAGTCCGTATAGTACGACACCAGAAAACTGATACCGAAGAACCCGCCAACCAGCACGCCAAGAACGATCCATCCCTTCGGACGCCCATCCATAATTGCTCCTTTTCCAGAAACATGGCGAAGTGATGATTTCCATCACAAGTAAACAAAAAAACCGCTTCCTGTCAGCAAAAACATTTAAAGGCGGGGAGACGGGAGAAGAAATGGAGGGGAGACCTGGAGAGGTTAGCCGGGAGAAGAAGCCCTTGCCAATAGGTTCCTCCGACTAGCCTGCGGTATGAGAAGAATCCTTACACGGCATGCGATCTCTACTCTCTTTCGTCTCACGTCTTCCCGGTTTCAAGAAACACGCCGCAGGCATGACTTTGAACAAAAAAGCAAACGCCGGATTTTGCTTGGTGCATGACTCTATTTTTTGAAATAAATCATTATTTTTCTTTTTTTTACGTCCTTTTTCTTATACGCGTAAGAAAAAGGACCAAAAAGACCGCGCCCCTCGGCGGGGAGCCGGTTTTTCCGTGAATCACCTCAAAGGAACCAATGCAACCCGGCGGCCTGCCAACCCTTCAGCAGTTTCAGTGCAAATGCGCGGGACGGACGAACACGGAAAAACCCCCCGTACCCCCCGTCGCCGGTTGTGAAATGCATTGATAGGGCGAGACCTCGCCTTGCTCCCTCTCTCACTTGGGAGAGAGGGCCGGGGAGAGAGGTCTGCGGGGCGGTGGGGAGACGTCGCTTTTGACTTTGCTTTTCGTTCTTGCCTTAAGCTGCCTTTGATTCTCGCCTTTGGTTTTAGCTGATGGCTGACAGCTGATCACTCTGTGTGAGGCGTGGGGGGAGAGGTTCGCGGGACGCAACACTAACATTTGACATCCAGCGCCCGCTTTGTCTTATTGTCCCTGTCGCACCTGTGTCTACGCGGACCGAACAATACCAGGAGTGCGCCATGTCGGAATTTCAGGATAAAGCGGTCATCGTCACCGGCGGGGCCAAGGGCATCGGCAGGGGTATCTGCCTTGCATTCGCCCGGGAGGGCGCCCGCGTACTCTGCGCCGACGTGGACGTGGAGGCCGGGGAAGGCCTGGCGGCGGAAAACGGTTCTCTTCGCGGCCATATCCGGTTTCAGGCAGCCGACGTGGCGCGGGACGACGCCTGCCGGGCGCTGGCGCGGACCGCCGTTTCAGAATGGGGCGGCGTGGATATCCTCTGCAACAACGTCGGCGTTCAGCCCGTCAGCAGCTACCTGCCCGCCCATGAACTGCCAGAAGAAACGTGGGACGACATCCTGAACGTCAACCTCAAGAGCGCCTTCCTGATGACCCGGCACTGCGTACCCGAGATGATCAGACGCGGGGGCGGCGTGATCATCAACACGGCCAGCGTCCAGGGATTGCAATCCACCAAGGGCGTCTGCGCCTACGCCGCCAGCAAAGGCGGCATCCTCTCCCTGACGCGGCAACTCGCCCTGGAATACGCGGAAGACAACGTGCGCGTGCTGGCCGTCAACCCCGGCACCATCGACACACCGCTGGTCGACGAGGCCCTTCAGGCCATGGGCGGCGACGAGAAGGAACATCGGGAACGCATGGGCCGGTCCCATCCCATCGGCCGGATCGGCATGCCGCAGGACATCGCGAATGCCGTGCTTTTCCTCGCCAGCGAAAAAGCGTCCTTCATGACCGGCGAAAACGTCTGCGTGGACGGCGGGATGATGGCCAAAGGCGCGTGGAGCTGATCGCCCGGGTCCCGGTTCACAACCCCATCTATGGACTACCATCCGTTTATCGTCCACTTTCCCGTCGCCCTGCTCACTGTGGGCTTCTTCTGCGACGCCGCCGGCATTCTGTTTCGCAGGGACCAGCTTCTCCGCACCGGATACCTCCTCCTGGTTCTTGGCGCTGTTTCGGCGATTGCGGCATCGCTGACCGGAAACGCGGCTGAAGACGCGGCCGCCGGGATCCCCGGCATCGCCGCCGCGCTCGAACAGCACGAATCCATCTCCACCGCCGCCACGTGGCTCGCCATCGTACTGGCCCTCCTCCGCACCCACCTCATCCTCAAGCAAAAGTTCGCTGGATCCGTTCGCTTCCTGTATCTCGCGGGTGTGGCGGCGACGGCGGTACTCGTTGCCCTGAGCGGATATACCGGGGGCCGGATGACGTACGAATACGGGCCTGGCATCCGGCCTGTGATGGAAGCGCTCACGCATCCTAAAGGCGGGGAGAGGGAAGACGGTAGACGGTAGATGAAATGCGGTTAGACGGGAGAGGTGAGACGTTAGAAGACATATATGCCCGACATTTTTTCCGTTTTGCCTCCGGCACAATAAGAAACCTCTCAAGGCAGGAAATCTCTAACGTCTCCCGGCTTACGTCTCCCCGCATTTAAGGAACACGCCGTAGGCATAATTTGACAAAAAGACAAATGATGGTTTTTGTGACTGACAGATCCCATTTTCTTTAATTAAATCATTATTTTTCTTTTTTTTACGTCCTTTTTCTTATGCGCGGAAGAAAAAGGACCAAAAAGAAGCGCGCCCTTCGGCAGGGGGCCGGTTTTTCCGTGAATCACTCCGGAGGCATAAACGGGATTTGTGTGGCCTACGAACCCTTCAGCAGTGCCAGTGCAAATGCGCTGGACGGATCAGCACGGAAAAACCCCCCATACCCCCGGTCGCCAGACGTGAAATACATTGATGGGGCGAGACCTACCCCTTAACCCCCTTCCTGAGAGGAAGGGGGAACGGTGATGGGTGGTTGTGCAGGTTTTGCGAAGTGCCGGGATGGCGATTGCCTTTCGATCAATGTGTCTAGAGTTGACCGGCACGCGAAACCTGTTTATCCTCCCTCTCTCCCGGTGGGAGAGAGGGCCGGGGAGAGAGGTCTGCCGAGCTGGGTGGAGGGGTTGCTTCTTGATCTTTGCCTTTCGTGTTTCGCTTCTGCTGACAGCTGACGGCTGATAGCTGACAGCTCCTTCTGATGTTCGGCATCATGCGTTTCGTTCTTGATCGGCGAACGGTTGTACACTACCTTTCGGGACTGGCATACGCCCGCCCGCGATCTGACTTCCAGCGACGCGAAACCTCTCTCCCTGAACCCGTCCGGAAAGGTGAGCCCGAATGCACCGCGCAGCACATCCCCCGTTTCGCACCGCTGCCGTTCTGGGCGCTGGCGTCATGGGATCCCAGATTGCCGCCCACCTCGCGAACGCCGGCCTGTCCGTCCATCTGCTGGACCTTCCCGGCGACGGGAAGAACAGAAACGCGATTGTCGAAGGCGCGATGAAAGGCCTCGAGCGCGTCAGCCCGGCCCCCCTGTTTACTGAAGATACCGTCCGACGCATTACTCCCGGCAACATCGAAGACGACTTCGATCGCGCCTCGGATGTGGACTGGATCATCGAGGCCGTCGTCGAGAAGCCCGACGTCAAGCAACAGATTATGGCGCGCGTGGAAGCCGCCGCGAACAGTCGCGCCGTTATCTCCACCAACACCAGCGGCATTCCAATCCACCTGATCGCTCAGGGCCGGTCATCGGATTTCAGGAGCCGGTTCCTGGGAACCCACTTCTTCAACCCGCCGCGCTACCTCAAGCTCCTCGAACTCATTCCCCTTCCTGAAACCGATCCGGCCGTTATGGAACGCATCTCCATGTTCGGCCGCGTACGACTTGGCAAGGGCATTGTGGTCGCAAACGACACGCCGGGCTTCATCGGCAACCGCGTCGGCGTATACGCCATGATGCAGTGTATCCGGGCCTTTACCGAGGGCGGATATACGATCGAGGAAATTGACGCCCTCACGGGCCCGCTACTGGGACGCCCCAGGTCGGCCACGTTCAGAACAGCCGACGTTGTCGGGCTGGACACCCTCGTACACGTCGCCGAATACCTGTACGATGCCCTGCCGGAGGATGAAAGCCGCGACCGGTTCCAGGTTCCCGGAGCGCTGACCCATCTCGTCGAAGACGGGGCCACCGGCGCCAAGGCGGGCAGAGGCTTCTACAGAAAAGAAGGCCGGGACATCCTTTCGTTCAATCCGGCTACCCGCGCGTGGGAACCTCCGCGGGAACAGCGACTGGGCGATCTCGAACCCGTACGCAAGCAGCGGGAACTCTCCCGGCGCCTGCGCGACCTTTACGCGCATGACGGGCGGGCGGGCGATTTCTTCCGGGGGCATCTCCTGGAAACGCTGGGTTACGCCGCGCGCCGCATTCCCGAGATCACGGCGAACCCGGCAGACATAGACCGGGCCCTTCGCTGGGGATTCGGCTGGGAGGCCGGACCCTTTGAAATGTGGGATACCATCGGGTTCGATACCGTCCTCGATGCCATGGCGGCCGAAAACATCCCCCTGCCGGACTGGGTCGAAACCATGTCCGGGGCGGGGGCAAAGGGATTCCGCGACCGCTCACGGGTCTATCTGCCCGGCCGCGGATACGCGCCGGATTCCGGAACGACGGATGAATCCGCCATGCCCGCGATTCGCCCGGAGAAACAGCACGTCCGCTGGGAGAACGAGGAAGCCGCCCTGCTGGACCTGGGCGAGGATATCGCCCTCTTCGAATACCGTTCGAAGGCGAATTCCATGGGAGAATCGCTCGTACGCGGCCTCGTCGAAGCGGTCGACATCGTCGAAGCGGGGAATTACCGGGGAATGGTCATCTGCAACAGGGGAAAAAACTTCTCCGTTGGCGCGAATCTGGGAGAGATGGTCGCGCACGCAGAACAGAATCGATTCGACCGGATGGACCGACTCCTGGTCAATTTTCAAGGGATGATACAGCGTGTCCACTACGCCGCCAAACCCGTCGTCGTTGCCACCCACGGCCGCGTGCTGGGCGGCGGTTGCGAACTCACGCTGGCCTGCGCCAGCCCGGTGGCCGCGGCGGAGTCCTACATCGGTCTTGTGGAACTCGCCGTTGGACTCATTCCCGGGGGGTGCGGCACCATGCGGATGGCGGCGATTTCGCACGAGCGCGCACCTTCCGAGCACGACAGCCACATCCAGCCGTTTCTGACGAGGGCCTTCGAAACGGTGGCCATGGCGAAGGTGTCCAACAGCGCCTGGCAGGCGCGCGAGTACGGGTTTCTGCCGCCCGGTTCGCCCATTGTCATGAACGAGGACCACCGGCTCCAGGCCGCGCGCCAGGAGGTCCTGCGCCTTTCCGGCCAGGGGTACGCGGCGCCCCCGGTCCGCAATGCCATCAGGGTCCTCGGACAACCGGCCCGCGCGCGGTTCGAGGTGACAACCTGGAATATGCTCCAGTCGGGATTCATCAGCGAATACGACCGCTTTCTGGCCAACCGGTTCGCCTATGTGCTGACCGGCGGAGACCTTACGGGCCCGGCCAACGTACACGAGGACTACCTTCTCGAACTGGAGCGCGAAGTCTTTGTCGCCCTTACCGGCGAAGCAAAGACCCGGGAACGGATCCACAGTATTCTGCGAACCAACAGACCCCTGCGAAACTGACCGTGATTCATCGTTTTTCAGGAATGTTATTACCGGGAGCCGTAAATAGTTGACATCTATTGCGCCTGCTACAGTGGAAAGGAACGTGCCCAAACGTGGACGCTGAGCTTGTCGAAGCGCCCGCGTTTCGGCACCCTTTTTCCTTCGCCTACCCTTCGCCGACCCTTCGACAGGCTCAGGGAGCGGCTCGGGGTACGCGGTCAATGATGTGAATGAGAGGTAAACTATCGCGTGGTTCCCCGTAATAATTCGTATATATGCAAGTTAATCAAGGCGATTTGACTCAGGATTATCAGGACACTTCGTGTCACCGGACGCGAGAGGTGCAGCCCGCCATGAACAACGAAACATACATCGTGAGCAGCGTACGCACGGCCGTGGCCAAAGCCGGACGCGGGGCCCTGCGCAACGTGCGGCCGGAAACCATGGGCGCGGCCGCCGTCAACGGCGCGATCGCCCGCGTGGATGGCCTTCAGCCCGAACGTATCGACGACGTGATCATGGGCTGCGCGTTTCCGGAAGCGCAGCAGGGCATGGTTCTGGGTCGCGTCGTCGCACAGAAGGCCGGCCTGCCCGATTCGGTCCCCGGCGTAACCATCAACCGGTTTTGCGCTTCGGGTCTTCAATCCATCGCGATGGCTCACCAGGCAGTCTCCGCGGGCCAGGCCGACGCGATTGTGGCCGGCGGCGCCGAGTCCATGAGCCTGGTGCCCATGGGCGGAAACAACTTCATGCCCGATCCGGATATCACGAGGGAAGACCCGGACCTGTACATCGACATGGGAAACACCGCTGAAAACCTGGTGGAAAGCGAAAGCATCTCCCGGGATGACCAGGACAACTTCGCCCTGCGTTCCCATCAGCGCGCGCTCGCCGCCGCCGCCGAAGGCCGATTCGATGACGAGATCGTGCCCCTCCATGTGGTGGACACGGTGTACGACAACGGCAGGACGACATCCACCGAGAAGACGTTCAGGACGGACGAAGGGCCTCGCGCCGACACCAGCGCCGCCGCGCTTGCCCGGCTCAGGCCGGTCTTTCGCGCCGGCGGCACGGTCACCGCGGGGAATGCCTCGCAGGTCTCGGACGGCGCCGCCGCGACGGTGGTCATGAGCGGACGGACGGCCAGAGAACTCCAGGCGGAACCCATGGCGCGGCTCGCGGGTTACGCGGTGGCCGGCGTCGCGCCGGAAATCATGGGCATCGGCCCCGCCGAAGCCGTGCCGAAGGCGCTGCGCCAGGCAGGTCTCTCCCTTGAAGATATCGGCCTGATCGAACTGAACGAGGCCTTCGCGGCCCAGGCTCTCGCCGTGATCGGCAGACTCGACCTGGACCGGGATATCGTGAACGTCAACGGCGGGGCCATCGCGCTCGGCCATCCCCTGGGTTGTACCGGCGCCAAACTCACGGCCACCCTCCTGCACGAGATGGCGCGTCGCAACGTCCGCTACGGCATCTGCACCATGTGTATCGGAAGTGGTATGGGCGCGGCGGGGGTTTTCGAAAACCTCATGGTGTAAAATGCATGGACGTTCTGACTTCAACCTGCGGCGTCCTGTCCCTTACGTACGTGGAAGCCCTCGGCATCGCGGTCCTCGTGTGCGTCCTGGGTTTCACCGGCGCCCCGCTGTGGCTCTGGACGGTCTTCTCGGCCGCGGGGCTATGGGCATTCGGCGCTCCCGGCGGCCTCTGGTGGGGCTTCGGCGCCCTTGCGCTGCTCCTCAACCTGCGGCCGCTGCGCCGCATTCTGATTTCCTTCTGGATCCTCAAGATCCTCAGGGTCCTCAAACTCCTTCCAACCATCTCTCCTACCGAACAGGCCGCCATCGAAGCCGGCAGCGTATGGATCGACGCCGACCTCTTCTCCGGCAAACCCGATTTCAGGCGTCTGAACAGTGAACCCTACCCCGACCTGAACGAAAGGGAGCGCGCATTCCTCAGCGGCCCCGTGGAAGCCGCGTGCCGGATGGCGGATGACTGGCAGATTCACCGGGACAGAGACCTCCCGCGGGAACTCTGGGACACCCTCAAGAAGCAACGGTTTTACGGCATCATCATCCCCGAGGAATTCGGCGGGCTTGGATTCTCCGCCTCGGCTCACAGCGCCATTGTCGGCAAGCTGGCCTCGCGCTCCATGCCTCTGGCCGTCACCGTCATGGTGCCCAACTCGCTCGGGCCGGCGGAACTGCTGATCCATTACGGCACCCAGGACCAGAAGGACCGTTTCCTGCCGCGCCTGGCGCGCGGCGAAGAGATTCCCTGCTTTGCCCTCACCGAGCCGAACGCCGGGTCCGACGCCGGCAGCATCCGGTCCAGCGGGGTCGTCTTCAAAGGCGAGGACGAACGGACCTATCTGCGGCTGAACTGGAACAAGCGGTATATCACGCTGGCTTCCATTTCCACACTGATCGGACTGGCCTTCAAACTCAGGGATCCGGAAAATCTGCTGGGCAAGGGCAACAACCCGGGCATCACCTGCGCCCTCGTTCCACGCGACACGCCGGGCGTTGTGGTGGACAGGCGGCACGATCCGATGGGCGTGCCCTTCCACAATGCCCCCACCGAGGGCCGGGACGTCGTCGTCCCGGCTGACGCCATCATCGGCGGTCCGGAAGGCGCCGGCCAGGGCTGGCGCATGCTCATGGAATCCCTCGCCGCGGGACGCGGCATCTCGCTGCCTGCAACCGCGGCCTTCGGCGCCAAGCTGACCGCGCGGGTGGCGGGCGCCCACGCCACCGTACGCAAACAGTTCGGACTTTCCATCGGCCGGTTCCAGGGCGTGGAGGAGCCGCTCGCGCGTATCGGCGGCTTTACCTATCTGATGGAGGCCGCGAGGCGTTTCACCTGCGGCGGCCTGGACGCGGGTGAGAAATCGGCCGTGGTCTCCGCCATCGTCAAATTCAATCTCACGGAGCTCCACCGGCGCGCCATTATGGACGGCATGGACGTCCTGGCCGGCAACGCCATCGCCCAGGGTCCCAGAAACCTGCTCGCCCGGTCATATCTCTGGGCGCCCATCGCCATCACGGTGGAAGGCGCGAATATCCTCACGCGGACGTTCATCACGTTCGGGCAGGGCGCAATCCGGTGCCATCCGTACATCTATGAAGAAATACAGGCGCTCAAGACCGGCAACCTGCGCGCCTTCGATCGCGCGTTTTGGGCCCACGCCGGCCACTTCATTCGCAACGCCTTCCGCGCCGCGCTCCTGAGCCTGTCGCGAGGTTATCTGGCCGCCTCGCCGGTGCGGGGGCCGGCGTCCCGGTACTATCGCAAACTGGCCTGGACGTCGGCCACCTTTGCCTTTCTGGCCGACGTCGCCCTGATCACATTGGGCGGCGCGCTGAAAAAAGAAGAGAAACTGGCCGGCCGTTTCGCCGACGTCCTTTCGTGGATGTACCTGGGCACGGCCGTCACGCGCCGATTCGAAGCGGAAGGACGCAGACCGGGCCACCTGCCCTATCTGCACTGGGCGATGCAATACGCGTTCGCTCAGATCCAAACCGGATTCAGCGGCCTGTTCCGGAACCTGCGCGCTTTCCCCGGCCTGAGTCTGCTGTTCCGCTATCCGGTCGCGCTGTGGTTTCGCCTCAACCCGATCGGCAGCATGCCATCGGATGCCCTCGGCGGCGACGTCGCCCGCGCCATCCGGACGCCCGGCCCGGACCGGGACGCGCTGACTTCGGACATCCACCTGCCGGACTCGCCCGATGAACCCCTGGCCCGACTTGAATCCGCATTCGAGCTTTCCTGCAGGGCCGAACCCGTTTCCCGCGCCATCAAAGAGGCCGCGCGCGCGGGCATGCTATCGGGCCGGGACCCTCACCGGCTGGTGGAACAAGCCGTCGAAAAAGAGCTGATTACGCGGGAAGACGCGGAGCTGTTCCGGCGCGCGGAGACCGCCAGGGACGAGGCGGTCCGGGTGGACGCGTTCACCCCTGAAGAGTACCTCCCGTAACCCGGCTTATGTTAGCGGGCCGAGCCGTCGCTACAGCGGTTTTCAGACGTTGGCGACGATTTCCCGAGGAGCGCAATCCATGCAGGGCCTTATGATGGACTACCCCCTCACTATGGAAAGGATCCTGGAGCACGCCAACCGTCTGTACCCTGGAAAACGCATAACGACTGTATTGCCCGACGGAACCGCCCACCGGTACACCTGGTCGGACCTGTACAGCCGGTCGAAGCGACTCGCAAGCGCGCTTGGCGGGCTGGGTATCGAACCCGGCGACCGGGTGGGCACCTTCGCCTGGAACAACTACCAGCACCTGGAACTGTATTTCGCCGTACCCGGCAGCGGCGCCGTCTGCCATACGCTGAATATCCGCCTCTCTCCGGATCAGCTGGCGTATATCATCGGCCACGCGGAAGATAAGGCCATCTTTGTGGACGCAACCCTGCTGCCCCGCTTCGAAGCCGTGGCAGCCCGACTCGACCGCTGCCCGCGCATCGTCCTGTTCAACGTGGAACCGCGAATCCGGACCGCCCTGTCGGACACCTGCTGCTACGAAACCCTGATCGCCGGCGGCAGCGATTCGTTCGAATGGCCCGTTTTGGACGAAGACAGGGCCATGGGCCTCTGCTACACCAGCGGCACCACCGGCGAGCCCCGGGGCGCGCTGTACTCGCACCGTTCGATGTTTCTGCACACCCTCGGCGTGAACCAGTCCAACGCGGTGGGCCTCGTCGAATCAGACGTCGTGATGCCCGTCGTACCGCAGTTTCACGCCATGGCCTGGGGGCTGCCGTATGCCTGCGCCGCGGCCGGCGCGGAACTGGTCCTGCCCGGACCCCACCCGAATCCCGCCGCCCTTGCGAGGATGATCGCGGAGGAAGGCGTCACGGTCACCGCCGGCGTCCCCACCATCTGGACCGGGCTGTACGAAGAGTTGAAAGTCAATCCACGCGACATCTCCAGCATTCGCGCCCTGATTGTGGGCGGGGCGGCCATGCCGCGCGGCTTGATCGAAGCCTACGAAACCGAACTCGACGTGCCGGTCGTACACGCCTGGGGAATGACCGAACTCTCGCCCCTCGGGACCGTCTCCAGGCTGCAACGGCATCATCGCGCCCTTCCGGAAGCGGACAGGTGGGACGTGAAAGCCAGGCAGGGATATCCCATTTGCGGTGTCGACATGAGGATCGTGGACGATTCCGGAAACGAAGCGCCATGGGACGGCAGCAGCATGGGCGAGGTACAGGTGAGGGGTCCGTGGGTGATCGGGAGCTATTACAGACAGGACCCCGCGTCAGATCACTTCACGGCCGACGGGTGGTTCCGGACCGGCGACGTCGGCTCGATGAGTCCGGACGGCTTCCTCACCATCACGGACCGGACGAGAGACCTCATCAAGAGCGGCGGCGAGTGGATATCGAGCGTGGCGCTGGAGAACACGCTCATGGACCACCCGGCCGTCACCGAGGCCGCCGTCATCGCCGTTCCCGACGCAAAATGGACGGAACGACCCTTCGCCATCGCCGTACGGTCGCCCAGCGCGGACCCGGTCACGGCCGAGGCGCTCCGGGCGCGCCTCGCGTCCGCATATCCGAAATACTGGGTACCCGACAGAATCGTCTTCGTGGAGCAGATCCCCAAAACAAGCGTCGGAAAACTGGACAAGAAAGTCATCCGCCGGCAGTATGCGGAGGGAAAGTTCGGATAGCCGGCCGCGGCCCGGGAAAACAGGAACCGCAATGCCTCTCCACCTGAAGAACCCTCACAGCATCCTGGCCGTTTTGCGATCCCGGCCCCAGGACGTCTACGAAATCCGTCTGCCGGACCCCGTGGCCGGCCCGTGGAGCCGGGTGCAGTCGTCCGCCATGGAAATCGGCGTCAAATTCGGGGGCGAGAAACGGGGCTCGCGGAGGCAAAACCGGAGTGGACGGGCCGGCGGCGCCGAGGCCGTTGTCAGGGAACGAAGCGCGGTCCCGGTCCAGGATCTGTTCGCGAACGTGCCTGAAACCGGACTCTGGCTCGCGCTCGACCGGGTGCAGGACCCGCACAACGTGGGGGCGATCTTTCGGACCGCCGCCTTCTTCGGTGTCCGCGGCATCCTGATCACACGGGACCGCTCGGCGCCACTCACGGATACCGTGTACGACGTCGCATCCGGCGGTGTCGAGCACGTGCCCTTCTGCTTCCCGGCCAATCTCGGCAGGGCGCTCGACCTGGCGCGGAAGGCGAACCTCTGGATTCTGGGCGCGTCCGAACATGCCGACACGAGCCTGGACCGGATCGCGGCCGACCGGCCGTGGCTGATTGTCCTGGGCAACGAGGAACGCGGGCTCCGCCGTCTTACGCTGGACAAGTGCGACGCCACCTGCAGGATTCCATCGACGGGACACGTCGCCTCGCTCAACGTCTCCGTGGCCGCGGGCATAATCATGCAGAAGCTCGCCGAGCCGCCGGATACGACGAACGGATAGACTGCCGACTGTCGCGCGCGAACGGCGCCGCTCTTGTTATCGTCTCCGATTTGCCGTATCTTTTTCCGAAAAATTCGGGGGACAGGCCCATGGCCGAGACCATCTTCTGGGACGTGGACACCCAGTTCGACTTCATCATGCCGGACGGCAAACTCTACATCCGGGACGCGGAGAGAATCCTGCCCAACCTGGATCGGCTCACGGCATGCGCCCGGCAGCGCAATATCCCCATCTTCGGGTCCGTGGACTACCACAACCCCGACGATCCGGAGATTTCGGATTCGCCCGACTTCCAGGACACCTTTCCGCCGCACTGTCTCAAGAACACCCCGGGCCAGCGAAAAGTCACGGAAACACACCCGGTGAATCCGCTGTGGATCGACAGCGCCGCGGAAGACACCGCGGCGCTCGGCGAACGGGTCCAAAACCACACGGGCGAGGTCATCTTCCGCAAACAGCGCTTCGACGTGTTCACCAACCGGAACGTGGAGCCCGTTCTGAACGCTGTCAGGCCCGGTCGCATCGTACTGTACGGCGTTGCCCTGGACGTCTGCAATGCCTACGCCATCGACGGCTTTCTCGAGAGAAACACCGCGCCCGTCCAACTGGTGCTGGACGCCACGCAGGCCATCTTCCCCGAACGGGGAGAAACGCTGGTGGAAGGCTGGAAGGCTCGCGGCGTCACGGTCGTTTCTACCGACGAGATTACTGGATAGAGAGATTTGGAACCGAAAAAGCGCATCGCCCCAATCCTGCGGGGCGATGCGCTTTTTTTACTTTCGGTGCGAGCAGACAGGAATGTCCGCTCCACCATGCAAATGTGTTTGGCGCAGAATCTTCTACTCAGACGGTTTTCCCGCGGTCACCGCCAGGTCCTTGAACAGGTCCTGGTACCTGGCATACCCGGCAGCCTTCAGTTCATCCGCGGGAATGAACCTCAGCGCGGCCGAATTGATGCAATAGCGCAGTCCGGTCGGTGCGGGGCCGTCATTGAATACGTGGCCGAGATGGGAATCCCCGTACTTGCTGCGTACCTCGGTTCGGGTCATGAAGAGACTGTTGTCCACGCGCTCAACCACGTGTTCCGGCACGAGCGGCTGCGTAAAGCTCGGCCATCCCGTGCCCGACCTGTATTTGTGCGTTGAACTGAAGAGGGGCTCTCCCGACGCGACGTCCACGTAGATGCCCGGCTTCTTGTTGTCCCAATACTCGTTGCGGAACGGCCGCTCGGTACCGTCTTCCTGGGTGACGTTCCACTGCAGCGGCGTCAGTTTCCGGCGCAGGTCCGCGTCAGGAGGCTTCATCCAGGTCCCGCTGGAGGATTCGGACGTTTGGTCGCGTCCCCAGGTCTTTTCGATAAACCGGTCGCGGCCGGAGCCCTTCCGGTAGCGGTTGTAGTGGGCCGGCTTCTTTCTGTAGTAGTCCTGGTGATATTCCTCCGCCGGATAAAAGGTCTCCGCCGGCCGGATGGGCGTGACGATGCGGGCGTTGAAGCGACCGGATTTCCCAAGGGCGTCTTTCGAAGCTTCCGCCAATTGCTTCTGCTTCTCGTCATGATAGAAGATGGCGGACGAATACTGATGGCCCCGATCATAGAACGACCCTCCGGCATCGGTGGGGTCGAACTGCATCCAGAATACGTCGAGCAATTGCGCGTAGGTGACCACGGAGGGGTCGTACGTGACCAGCACCGACTCGATGTGCCGGGTAATGCCCTTACTGACCTGGCCGTAGGTGGGATTCCGGATCTCCCCGCCGGTATAGCCGGATACCGCGGAAACAACGCCCTCGAGTTTATCGAATGGCGCCTCGATGCACCAGAAGCATCCGCCGGCAAAGGTGGCCTGCTCCACGTTCTTCGTTTCGGAACGGCCGTCCCCGGGGCCCAGGGCCAGTGCGACAACGACGACGGCAGCGGTCAACAACAGCACAAGTGTGGTTTTCATCCGGGTTCCTCCTCACGTTCACGGCACTCGGGCCGAACACGTCGAAATAGATAGCCTCTATGTATGGGACGCCGGCGGATGGACTTGGGTTGCATGAAACAAGGGAAGAAGCGGTTAGACGGTAGAGGCGAGACGGTAGAAGAAACCCTTGCCGATTTGTTCCTCCGACTTGCCTGCGGCATGAGAAGAAACATTACACGGCAGGCGATCTCTACCCTCTTCCGTCTCACGTCTTCCCGTTCTTGAGGAACACGCGGTAGGAACGATTTTGAACAGAAAGGCAAAAGAGGATTTGTCATTTGCAAGTCGGCTCTTTTATGATAACTTCTTATTTTTCAATTTTTTACGTCCTTTTTCTTATCCGCGTAAGAAAAAGGACCAAAAAGAACCGCGCCCCTCGGCGGGGGGCCGGTTTTTCCGTGAACCGCCTCAGAGGCACGAATGCAACTCGGTGGCCTGCGACCCCCTGACGTGTGCCAAGACATCGGTGCGGAACGGATTAACACGGAAAAACCCCCCATACCCCCGGTCGCTCGAACGGAAAAATCTGCTATGGCGCGAGACCCTGGCCGTGCTCCCTCTTTCCTTTAGGAGAGAGGGCCGGGGAGAGAGGTTGCTTTTGAATTTGCCTTTCGTTTTTAGCTGACGGCTGATCGCTGATAGCTTTTTCTCACTTGATATCTGAACATTTGTACAGTATATTCAGCGTATGGCGCATACTCACCTAGCCATTGAAGAAACCGCGGCGCGTTCCGTACTGATGCCGCAGGACGGCCCCCCCGTCACCCGGTACACCCTGAATCCTTACGTGGGCTGCGGGATGGGGTGCGCGTATTGCTACGTCATGAAATACCCCTACGCCGTGGAACACCCCCTGCCGTGGGGGGCATGGGTGCAGCCCAAGACAAACGCGCCGTTTCTTCTGGGCAGGGCGCGAGACAAGATCTGGGGCCGGCGTATCTTCGTGGGCTCCGCCACAGACCCCTATCAATACGTGGAACGTCAGTACCGGCTGACCCGCCGCTGCCTGGGCGTGCTGCAGGACAGCAACCCGAAAGACGTCGTGGTGCATACGCGTAGCCACCTGGTTCTGGATGACGTGGACTTGCTGAGGACGTTCAAATTCCCTCTGCGCGTGTGTTTTTCCGTACCCACGGACGACGACCGCGTGCGGAGAAAGCTGGAGCCGCACGCCCCTCGCATCGACGTCCGGCTGAAAACCATGCGACGTTTGAGGGCCGCGGGCGTTCACGTCACCGCGGCGGTGGCGCCGCTGCTCCACTGCGAGCCGGCCCGATTCGCACGGCTGCTGAAAGACGCCGCTGACGACGTCTACACCACATCGATGCGCTATACCGACAAGACGGGGCTCCGGACGACGGACAGAGCCAGGGCCTATTTCGAAAGCACCCGTTACCATGACCTGATCGCGGAGATGGACCGCTGCCTCGACGCGGCGGGTCTGAAGGCGAACCGGGACGACGAGCGGGATTTCGCATCGCGGTGAGACAAATGAAACGGGATGCACGAAGGCTTGGGTTCCTTCGGGCATCCCGTGTGTGCTGCTTTACTTATGGTGGAGCGACTACGACTCCTGTCCCACGGTTGTCATCTCAGCCTGCGGCGCATGGGGCGGCGGGGCGAGGGCGCCGCGGAACGGATCTCCTGGATGAATTCTGCCGCCGCGTCGCGGTAGGTCTCGAACGGATCCAGAAGGCTCAGGTGGCTTTCGTTCTCCAGATAGACCGAGTCCCAGTCCACGATGTACCGCATCCGGTTCTCCGAGAGGGCCCTGATCACGTCGGACCGGCCCCGGGCCCGCGTATCGGCGGGCGGTTCGTCTCCCGCGCGGGCGATCTGCTCCTCGGATAGAATACGGCGCGTCATCCCCTTGTGTTCGAGGTCCAGGAAAAACCCCCGGTTGGGGTCGATATTGTGAAATTCCAGGTCCAGGCTCTGAAGCCACGGATCGTTCCACTCCAGGCCCTCCGACTGCACGAACATTTCCAGCATCCATTTCTTCGCCACCCAGTCCAGCCGGTCCTTCAGGACCATCGGATCCCGCTCGAGGGCGTCCAGCGTGTCCTCCCATTCGACCAGCACCCAGTCTGACTCCTCATCCATCCCGCGCAGATGCCGTTTCGCCAGATCCAGGTACCGACGCTGGATATCCACGGCGGAAACCGGCCTGCCGTTCTTGCGTTCCAGAATCCACTTATGGGAGGGGTCCCTGGAAATCTCCTTCAACGCCCACACCGGGTCGCCAAGGCCCACGTCCTGCGGGAAAATCCTCTGCTCGAGCAGATTCAACACCATCGCGGTAGTACCGACCTTCAGCGCGGTGGCGTACTCCGACATATTGGAGTCGCCCATCAGCAGGTGCAGCCTGCGGTACTTGTTATAGTCGGCCAAGGGTTCGTCGCGCGTGTTGATGATCGCCCGGCTGAACTGGATCCACTGATAGATCTCCGTGACGATGTGATCCGCGCGCTGCGAAATCTGAAACGCGACGGGGTCCTCATGCCCGGCGTCGTCGACGTCGTCCCTGCCATAGTAGTAAAAGCTGTCGTCGTAGCTGCCCACCCTGCCGGCGCCGCTGTAGATCTGCCGCGTAACCAGAAAAGGAAGCAGCGCCGGTATCACAACCATGGAGAACGGTACGTTTCGCCGAATCAGGTAATTCTCGTGGCAGCCGAACGTGGCGCCCGTATAATGGTCGATATTGTTCTTGAGGAACGAAGCCTCTTTCGCAAGCCCCAGCGAACGAAGCGACCGCTGCAGAAGCCGTTCCCCCGCCCGGTCGGAGGCCACCAGGTCGAACAGGCTCTTGCACTCCGGCGTGGTGTATTCGATATGCCCCATATCGATATATACCCTGCCGGAATTGAACAAAAAACCGCCGTTTCCCGGCGGTTCGTCGCGGCCCCGATAGTGGATGTCGACGATACCCTTGCGCTCGGTGTGAAAAACGTGGTCCTTCACCTTCACCGTAATGGCATCCGGGCTGACAAACCCCTCGTGCTCCGGCGCCATGCACCCGAATTCCGTTTCCAGACCGAAAATGCGACGTTCCATTTCGTGACCTTGTATGGACGCCCCTACACGGGCGGGGCGAGGATCTGGTGTTCGATGAGATTGTCGCCGCCCCTTCGACCCTTCGACAGGCTCAGGGACCGCAGGCTTGCTTCGACAAGCCACTTCGACAAGCTCAGTGCAAGCAGCACAAGCAGGGCAAGTGCTCAGGGAGCGGCAAAGGTTCAGACGCAATTGTGCCGGCGCTCAACGATAGGGCTTGATCACGGGCCGAATCTCCCGGTCGCCAAGGACGCGAAAACGGCGTTTTCCAGGCTCGGAACGGTCCAGGACCACGGCCTCAACCGCGGCCGATTCCAATGCGTCCTTCAGGATGGCCTGCAGATCCGCCTCATCGGCCAACCGTTCCAACTCCGACACATCCCGTGGAATCTCGTCCAGGGTTCCCACAAACCGCCCGGCCGCCCACGCCTCCAGCGCGGCCTTCAAAGCGTTCCGCAGACTGAGCCGGTCCGTATCCGGCAGTCGGCTCCGCATCAACCCGTCCGCTTCCGGAACCTCGCCCACAACGCCGCGGCCATCGTATTTCTGAAACGTGCCGTCGTAGTCCACGGTATAAAAGACAGCGCCTTCCTCCGATACATCCAGCTCCAACATCAGGACACGCACGATGAACGGCGACCGGAACACCTCGTCGAACGCCGTCTTGACCGCGGGACCCAGGCCGAAGTGTACGATCTGCTGCAGGTTCACGTCCTGTTCGGAATAGTTGAACCCGATCACCGACGCCAGATCCACGGCGGACTGCCGCAGCTTTTCGATGTCGGCCGGATGCCCGAGCGCGGCCATACCGATGCGATCGTAGACTTCGAAGATTTTCTGTTGTCCCCGACCCAGCGTCAAGAGCAGCGCGCCGTCACGATAAGCCAGACCCACAACCGGACTGCCGCCCCGGAGCTGGTCCTCTATATATTCCCGCCGGTTGGCTACCGCCTCCGCCCATCGATAGGGTTCGTCCAGCATCATTCCTCAGCGTCTCCAGGTCCCCGGGCAAGGGCGATATACCGCTCGTAGGTCGCCCGCAGGTCCTCCTCGGACACGGTGCGCAGTCCGTCCGCCGAGATCGTCTTCACCGTGGGCAACACGCCGGCGTCCCGCTCGTACCTCCCGGTTGCGGCATCGTATTCCGCGGCCGTATGCAGCAGGCGCAGGGCCATTCCGAGGCTCTCGCTCCGGTCCAGTTCGGAAAACGGACGCTCGCCCCACTGGTTATTGTAGAACATCGCGCCCCGGATGGCCGCCGCGCCCGATCCAGTGGTTGCAAAATCGGCGCTCTCGAACTGCGCGCCAAGCACGTCGTAGAAAAAGATCTTGCCGCGGCTGTCCTGCCGGTCGAACGTAGCGAAAATGGGGATCACCGGCCCGATGCCCTGCATGGCCATGGGCAGGTTGTCGCGGATCAGAAGGGAAAGGCGCCGCAGTTTGGCCGCCAGGCTCATTTCCTGCAACTGCCGTCGCCGGTGATATTGAAAGGTGTGTTCGAGGATGCGGGCGATTTCGTACGCCATGGCCGGCGATCCGGAGATGGCCATCACCGAAAACGCGTCGATGTCGATGACCTTGTCGGCGCGGTCGTAAAGCACGGTGTGGCCGGCGGTCGCCCGGCGGTCGCCCGCAATGAGGACGCCATCCCGGTAGCGAAGGGCCAGGATGGTCGTGCCCTCGGTAGGCTGAAACGGAAGGGACGCCGCGCTACCCGGCGCGTTTTCCTTCAGGTCGGCGCCGGGCAGCCGGTATCCCTCCGCCTTGAGCAGATCCAGAAAATCCCCACCCGCGCCCATAGGCTTACTCGCCCGTGCGCTGGCGGTAGCGTCGCGCCTGATTCGGGTCCACGCGGCGCATCCGGCGCAGCAGATCCCGGGTATCGGGGCGGTCAACGTCCGGGCGGGACGGACCGTCGTCCCCGTCGTTCGGCCCCCCGTCGGGCGCGCCGGGCCGCCGGGTCCGCCGTTCAAAACCTGTCAGATCGTTCTTCATAGCCTCCTCCTCCTGGTGTCCTGTCCCAAAAATTCTTCACCATTCGACCGCCGATCCATCCCGTCACGCAAATCGGTTCCAAAATGCCGGAGCGTTCCCCCGAACGGTTATCATACACGCTAGGCGACCAAGGTTCAGACCTCAAGCGCGTTCAGGAATTCCTCCAGTTCATCCGAGCGATCCAACGCCCTATTATAATACGCGACCTTCTCCCCATCAACCAGATCCTTCATATCCACCGAACGCTGTTCGCCGTTCCGGAGGAAGACGATCCGGTCCCAGTTGACCGATTTGACGTCGTGGCCGAATTTCTCCAGGCATCGCCCACGGAACCAGGCGCGCGTGTCGGCAGGCGGAACGGACATCGCTTCCTCGATCCGTTCGTCATCAATAAGGCGGACCATCTTGCCCTGCTCCTCCAGCAGAAAATACAGCCCGGCCTCCGGGTCCACGTTGTGGTATTCCAGATCCTGGCTCTGGAGCCAGGCCAGGTCGTCCGGATTGTCCCAGGAAAGCCCTTCCGCTTCGCGAAAACAGTCCAGCAGCCACTTTTTGCTGACCCAGTCGCAGGCGCCCACCATCGCCATCGGGTCCCGTTCGAGGCCGTGCAGCATCTCGTCCCAGGCGTTGAGCACCCAGTCCGTTTCCACGTCCCGGCCGCCGAACCGCTCCTTCGCCAGCCCCAGGTACATCCGCTGCACCTCAACGGCCGGTATCAGGCGGCCGGTCTTGCGATCCAGCTCCACCAGCCACTGATAACTCTGGTCGCGCGACACGTCCTTCAGCGCCGCAACGGGATCCTTAAGGACCACGTCGGGCAGATCGTCCTGTTCAACCAGCGCGACCACAAGCGCGGTGGCGCCGACCTTCAGCGCCGTGACGTACTCGGACATATTCGCGTCGCCCAGGATCACGTGGAGTCTGCGGTACCTTCCGGCGTCCGCGTGCGGTTCGTCGCGTGTGTTGATGAGCGGGCGCTTGTGCATGGTGTCGACGCTGGCGATCACCTCGAAGAACTCGGACCGCTGCGAGAGCTGATAGATGGGCGCCCTGTCGCCGCGTTCCACGCCCATCTTGCCCGCGCCCGCGTAAATCTGCCGCGTCACCAGGAAGGGAAGCAGCCCCTTCACGATCCGGTCGAACGGCGTCCCGCGGTCCATCAGGTAATTCTCGTGACACCCGTAGCTGTGGCCTTCGAAGTCCGTATTGTTCTTGTAGATCCGCACGGCGCCCTCGGGCAGCATCTCCGTCCGCCGCCGCGCGCACATATCCACGATCCGCTCGCCCGCGCGGTCCTGCGCCACCAGCTCGAAGAGGCTGAGACACTCCCCCGTGGCGTATTCAGGGTGCGTATGGTCATTGTAGAAACGGGCGCCGTTGCGGATGATCAGGTCGCTCTTCAACTCCTCGAGCGGCACCTTTCGCTGGCGGTCTTTCTGAAGATGGACCTTTTCGTCGGTATCGTTCAACAGCGATTTCACTTCAAATCCCCGCACGTCCTTGCGGGGGTTCTCCAGTTGGTAGTCCCAGAGTGGCGTAAACTCGCCTCTGAGGTAGCACCGGATCAGCTGCATCGACTCCTCCACCACGTCGATCCTGTCCACGCCGTCGATCGTGATCCCGTACTCCGTTTCAAGGCCGAAGAGTCGATTCATAGACCTTGTCTCAGTATCTCATGTTGTATGTTGGGTAAAGGCGATATGGGACGCCGGTAATTTTTCTCGGAGCGATTGGGAGTCTTCCCTTCCCCCAAACGTCCCCTATTCCCTTGCCCTTTTTCTTGCTGCGCCCAAGAAAAAGGGCGAAAAAGAAGGGCGCCCCTCGGCGGGGGGCCGGTTTTTCCGTGAATCACTCCGGAGGCGTAAACAGGACTTGTGTGGCCTACCAATCCTTCTGATGTAACAATGCGAATGCGCTGGACGGATCAGCACGGAAAAACCCCCCATACCCCCAGTCGCCAGTTGTGAAATACATTGATAGAGCGAAACCCGCCTTTTCTCCCTCTTTCCCTTAGGAGAGAGGGTCGGGGAGAGAGGTCTGCGGGGCCGGGCGGATGGGTTGCCTTTGACTTTGCCCTTTGCTTTCTCCGGTTTCCCTTTGTGTCCCTTTGTGCCTTCGTGTCTTTGTGTGAGGATGGTCTTCCAGTCTTGCTCCCGTTTCCTTTAGGAGAGAGGGCCGGGGAGAGAGGTCGCCAAAAGGCGGGTAGAGGTAAGTGGGTAGACGGTAGATGAAATCCTTGCCCGCTATGTTTTTCCTTCTTGCCTTCAGCACGAAACGAATCCTCGCAAGGCAGGCAATCTCTCCCCTCTTCCGTCTCACGTCTTCGCGGTTCTAAGGAACACGCCGTAGGCATGATTTTGAAAAGAAAGACAATAGATAGGTTTGCTTAATACAGGTCGCTATTTTAAAATCAAATCATTATTTTTATTTTATTTACGTCCTTTTTCTTATGCGCGTAAGAAAAAGGACCAAAAAGAAGCGCGCCCTTCGGCAGGGGGCCGGTTTTTCCGTGAATTCCCTCAGAGGCATAAATGGGACTCAGGTGGCCTGCGAGCACCACAACAGTACCAACGCTAAAGGGCTGGACGGATAAATAACGCTGGACGGATTAACACGGAAAAACCCCTCACTCCACAACCGGGCGCATGAAAGGATCCGGCGAGATTCGTTCCGATAGAGGTGCTGTATTGTAGAGCACCGAGGACCCTCTCCACCACCGGACTCGCTGGTGTTGAATTTGTAGGTGCAACCCTTGTGGTCGCCCTCGTGGCGGTGGGAATTTTGGTGATTCCTTACGCTTGTCCTTGATAGAAACTGCTTTTGGCTGACTGCTGATGGCTGATAGCTGACAGCTCTTTCTGAGGGGCCAGGGGGAGAGGTGCGGTTTTTATACGATCCTATGACCCCGGCGGTTGGTCTCGCGTCCAGGGCGAACGGGCGAAGCGCGCACGACGTTTTCGGGATCGTAATCCAGGAGTTTGAGCCAGTCCTCCGTGTTATCGGTTGGCGGGAAGATCTCGTTCTCCGTGTATTCGGTCTCTACCGCCTGGAGCAGGTCTTCCTGGGATATTCCCTCTTCGTGCCCCGACGCGATGGACCGGCGGATGGCCATCTCCTTTGCCCGCCTTACAATGGATTCCATGATCGCGCCGCTGGCCAGGTCCCCCCGTCGGAGGACGTCCTTCCGGCCGCTTCGGAGGGTCACCTCTAGAAATATCGAATGGTCCCGCTTTGAGAAGATCTCTTCCGCCGTGCGCCCCACGAGCGTCTCCACGGCCGCGGCGCTGTCTCCGCCGTGTTCTTCCATCGTCTTCCGGTCGATCGGGAGATTGGGCGTCAGATAGATCTTGAGGATGTCGAGCGCGCCATACCGGTCGGGACGCCTTACCTTGATTTTCCGGTCGATCCTTCCCGGCCGCAAGATCGCGGGGTCGATCAGGTCGGGGCGGTTGGACGCCAGTATGATCACCACGTCCTGCAGCGACTCGATGCCGTCCATCTCCGAACAGAACATCGGCACGACCGTATTCGAAATGCTGTGCGACCGCATGGCCCGGCGCGTGCCGAGGACCGATTCCGCCTCGTCGATAAACACTACGGGCAGGTACCCCTCCTTGCGCTTCTCACGCGCCCTGGAGAAGATCTCCCGGACCTGGCGCTCGGACTCGCCCACCCACATATTGAGGATTTCCGGTCCTTTGACGTTCATGAAACATTCCTTCAGGTTCAGACCGGCCTCCTGCTGCGCCTGCTTGACGAGGTTATAGGCGGTCGCCTTGCCGATGAGCGTCTTGCCGCAGCCCGGCGGGCCGTAGAGCAGGAAGCCCTTGGGAACGCTGTACTGGAACCTTGAGAACAGGTCCGGATGCAACGCCGGCATTTCGATGGTATCCTTGATGGCCTGGATGGCCTCTTCCTGGCCGCCGATCTTTTCCCATGGCAGATTCGGAATCTCTTCGAGGAAGTAGTCTTTCGCCTCTTTTTCGGGCATGCGTTCCAGCGCCACCCGGAAATTCGGGTCCACGCGAACCTCGTCGCCCGCTTTCAGGGACGCCTTCACGAGGTCGCTCGACCGCGACAGCACCGTGACCTGGCCGCCCGGCTCCTGTCCGACCCGCAACCGGCCGTCTTCCAGCACGTCGGATATCTTCGCGACCTGGCCGGAACTCGAAAAGCCCAGATCGCCGACGATGGCGAACGCATCGTTGACGAGCACCCGCGTGCCCACCTTCAGCGCCTCCTGTTCCAGCCGCGAATCGACGTTGGCATAATATTCCGAGCCGCCCACACTGATGTATGCCACGCCGTCACGGGGGGGTTCCAGAAGCGTACCCACCCGGTTGGCCGGCGCCGTCACCTTCTCAAGCGCGGTCTCCATCTCCACGATGGTCCGCCTGGCCTCCTCGAATGTGATCTCGTCTTCCTGAAGCTGCCGGCGGAGATGGTAGAGCAGGGGACGCCGCTTGTCCTTCTCGTCCATCGACATCAGTATCTGGTCGATAATTGACAGGGACCGGAACGTGTGCTGCATATCCACGTAGTCCTGCAGAAAGTCATCCGGCGACTTTCGCTGGCGAGATCCTTCGTTCGGGCCGTTAATGGGACTCACCTCCTGAATCCAGGGGTTTGTAAACCCTAATCGTCCATTTCCCGTTTGAAAGCAAATTTCATTTTGGCGCCCGCGTTCTCGACTTTGACGTTGCCCCTGACCACGGTGACATGCACTTCCTTGAACGACACCTTGATTTCATGTCCAATCACAAGCCCCCGGTTCACGTCGATCGTCCATTTGCCCTTTCCCTGGCCCGTGCCTTCCACCATAATGGACACTGCGTTGGAGAATATCCATCCACGGTACCGCATCTGCCGGGTCTCGTCGATGAGCGCGACGCGCCGGCCCTTCTTCTTCGCCAGCCGCTTCAGAACGTAGACGCTGTTGATCTCCACCGAGCCCTTGTCCTGCAGCGCCGCGATGGGAATCTCATGGCGGCGAATCCCGTTCCACGAATCTCCCGATCCAACCTCCCTCTTGGGCAGGACCGGATGAATCTCCGGCATCCAGAGCTGCTGCAAATCGCTGATCGCGGCTTCGCGGCGCACCTCGTACGGCTTGAAACCGGGTTTGAATCCCGTCACGTCGCCTGTAGCGGTCACGTTCCACGAAAACGTCCTGCCGTTGAACATATCGAGCAGATACGGGAAGTTGTTCTCGCTGATCTGAACGCGGTCTTCCATAACCGTGCTTTCGGCATTCTGAACCGTCGCCGTGACTGTCGCGGCGGCTGCTTCGATCGCGCTGACCACTTCCCGGCTCTTCCATTTTCCGTAGCTCCGCACGTCGACGGTGCCGGAAGTCTTGTCGTCGTCAATCAGGTCGGCGCGGCCGCTGTAGTATTCCAACGTCCAGGAATTCTTGTAGACATTCGACTGCCCCGGCTTGTAGACGAAGCTGAGCGCCACCTTTTCGCCGTACACCGTGCCCGCCGGAGCGACCAGGGCATATGAAATTATCAGGCAGATAAAACGATACCGGACCATGGTTCCCTCCTTTGACCAAGATCAAAAAACGACCGGGATTAGGCAGGATTAGATTCGGGACCAAGAGTGAACGGGATGAAACAGGACTGGAAGCCAATTAAATCAGGAACAAGACGCGACCAGAACATTCAAAGGCGACGATGTTGCATAAGTATAGCCCGGTGTTTTTGCAATGTCAACCCGTACCGTGATTCGTGTGATTACTATGATAAAAGCTGATTAAAACCGTGGAGAGACTTTGGAGGATTGACAATGATTAACGGGATTTGCGGAATGCACCGTCATCGCGCAACCGATGATCTTCGCAGTAAGCGCAGAATGTTCGTGCTCATCATTGATCATACCCGGCATTCGTGCAAATCTCAGGCCACTACCGGCATACTCAGGGTCGATATATCGTAATCGGGTCGATATATCGTCCTTTTGTGCTGCTGGCTTTTTTGGCCGTTAGGTCTTGAAAAATAATTAACCTTAATTTAAACAATAGTTTATAATCACATTTATCCATGCGATACTCATTGGCACACATGTTGCCCTTTACACTGACGGCGTGTTTAACTATAACCGAATGTTCAAGTAGCCAGGAAATGCGACGTCTTTTTCGATTGCCATTGATGTGCTGGCCGTTTCACCCCTGGAGGGAGGCCGAGATGAAATACCCTATCCAAGCCTTTTTGCTGGTCCTCATTTTCCTTCAACCGCTATTCGGCCAGGGAGCAGGTGAGCTTGTTCCGGCCAGTCTGCCTGGTCATCCCCGAACATGGCACTTGCCGGAAGGAGCGATTGCCCGCCTGGGTAAGGGGTTTATCAGTGCTTACGGCAATCACGCCGTGGACTTTTCGAGTGATGGGAGATATCTGGCCGTTGCGAGTTCCATCGGCGTTTGGATTTACGAGGTGGCGACTAACCGTTATGTAACGCTCTTGCCCACGGAAACGCAACTCACTTCGGTTGCATTTTCACCTGACGGAGCGACGCTCGCCACCGGGTTGCACAATCACACCATTGCGCTATGGCAGGTCAATACCGGCAGACGCATCGGGACCCTCCGCCACGACCCGCTTTATTTTCCCATCGCAGTGTTTTCGCCCGATGGAACTATCCTGGCCTCAGGGTCGAATGACGGCACAGTACAGTTATGGGATCCGGGCAACCGAACCGTGGTGGCCGTATTGGAAGGGCATACTGAAGGCGTCAGAGCGTTAGCGTTCTCGCCCGACGGAAGTAAGCTGGCGACCGCTGGCGATCAAAACATCAAGCTATGGGACGTGGCTGCACGGATGGAAATCGCCACGTTGGAGGGGCACAGAGAGAACGTCGAGACGCTGGCCTTTTCCCCGGACGGCGCCATGTTGGCGTCCGGTTCGCGGGACGATACCGCAAGATTGTGGAACGTAGCGACCGCAGAACAGATTGCCACGCTGAATGTGCGCCGGTACCACCGGGTGTGGTCGGTGGCGTTCTCCCCCGATGGCAGTACGCTGACGGTTGGATCCTATAAAATGGTGATACGCTGGGAAGTCGATACGGGAGGTCGTATCGCTGGCGATGGTTTGCATGGAGGATCGGTGAACTCGTTGACATATTCCCCGGCCGAACCGAATCTTCTTGTTTCTTCGAGCTACGATGGGGTCGTCTTACATGATCTGGAGTCGGGAAGCGCCACCATTCTCGGCGACTTTCATCATACGACTTCGATGGCAATTGCGCCCGATGGAACGAGGTTAATCGCTACAACAGGTTCTGGCAGGATCCTGCGATGGGATCTGTCGAACGAGTCAGAACCCTCGGAGATAGCGAGAGATAGGGAAGGGGTCTTTTCAGTCGGTTTCTCGCCCGACGGAAACACCCTGGCAACCACCATCGATGGATACATCACAATCTGGGACCTGGCGACCGGAAATGAGATCGCCGTCCTTAACGAAGAGTGGCTCCGCGGCGTCGATCCAATAGCCTTTTCCCCCGATGGCTCCTTCCTGGCCTCGGGGGGGAGTCGCGATAATGGTGAAAAATTCATGGTCAGACTATGGGACGTAGCGAATCGACGGGAGGTCTTATCGCTGAAAGGGCATGCGGAGAGAATTCAGACGCTGGCGTTTTCGCCCGACGGGACCATCCTGGCTTCGGGCTCGTTTGACACCACGGTCAAGATGTGGGACGTGGCCGCAGGAAAGGAAATCGCCACCTTGTGGCATCTGAATCCCGTTGAATCCGTGGTGTTCTCGCACGACGGGAACACCCTCGTTTCGGCGGAACTCGACGAAAGCATGATCAGATTGTGGAATTCGGCGCGAGGGATAGAGATCGGCACGCTCGAAGGTCATGAGAGAGGGGTCTATACGTTAGCCTACTCGCCCGACACAAATATCCTGGCATCCGGTTCATGGGATGAAACCGTCAGGCTGTGGGACGTCGATGCCCGTAAGGAGATCGCAACCTTGAGGCATCCGGGCGGGATCCGTTCAGTGGCGTTTTCATTCTATAAGCCCATAATGGCTTCCCGCGGATGGGACGGTACTGTTTTAATCTGGGATGTGTCACCCTTTGTCACGCCTCTTAAGCCGGATCCTGACTTCGACGATAATGGGACGGTGGACTTCACCGACTTTGTGAGGTTTGCGACAGAATTCGGATTCAGTCATGGGGATGCCGGTTACGACGCAAGGTACGATCTGGACGGTGATGGAACCGTCGGATTTTCGGACTTTCTGATATTCGCAAAGGCGTTTGGGCAATCGGTTGGAGATTAGGCCGAGGACTAAAACCGGACCAGGATGGAGCAAGATTTGAATCCGATTGAACAGGTTTAACACCCAATCAACTACAATGGAGACCTGCCGGGATTACTTTGATTTGCGGGCGGGTGGGATTGACTATAGTTGACCGCGATGGATCAGGAAGCCTGGCGAATTCAGTAGATTTTCTGCTATGACTGGACAATATTACTTGACAACAACGTGTAACTTCACGGTTACTATTGAACAATGGCAGCAGGCGTGCACATTTTTTCAGTTTTCGGTTTTATCGATCCAACGGCGCTTTTCAATGGCAGAACGTAAGGCCTATTGCAAGTATCGTACCACGACCCGGTCGGTTTCCACCGACGTGCGTACGGTTGAGAATATGAAAGGAGGCCAGGGATGAGGATTCTCGTCTCCTTGCTCATCCTGTTGTTGGCCGACATTCAGAAGCTTCCCGCCCAGGAAATCGGCCAGCCGATACCGGTCGATCTCGCTGAGTCTTCAACGACGCTCACCCTTGATTTCTCAAAATGCGACTACGAGTTGATCCTCTATTCCATCGATACCCATTTGGAAGACAGTAGTTTCGGACTCAAAAGTCCGTTGGGTTACTCCGTGACCGCCGCTTTCGGCACTTCGAATCCCGTTTTGGATGGCGGATTGGAGGCCAGTCCACAAGCGCCCCTTTCCGACCGTGTCAGCCTTGAAAGCTCGATACGTACACGGGAACGGGAACTCGCGAGGCGCCTGCAGGAATCCGGTGGCTATCGCCCGGGCGCGGCGAAGATCGTCCCGCAGGAATCAGGCAGAATCCGCAAGTTTGTCTTTCCTTCGTTTGAAGACAGAGCGAGTGTCACGATTTCTGCACTTCTTGTGGCGACCAGCCAGCGGGCAAATGCCTACGTGGACCTGCTCGACGTCGGCCGGATGAGTAATGACTCGATCAAAGTGCAGGTCGAACGCTTCAGCGAGACGACATATCCCATTGTTACATCCGCAATCGGACCGCCTTCGGACGTGGATAACGATGGCAAGATCCACTTTGTGTACACCAATCGCGTAAACCCGGATAATTCCTTATTCGGCGCCGCGGCGTTCTTCCATGCCCCGTCGTTGCTTTCGGTGAACCAGGGAGGCGACGGTAATCTATCCGATATGTTTTATATCGACCCGGACACGGATCCATGGAGAATGCACGGCTTGCTTGCACACGAATTTCAACATCTCATCAGCTTCAATCAGCGCGTGCTCATTCGCAACGGACAACCGGAAGTTCTTTGGCTCAATGAGGGGTTATCGCATTTCTGTGAAGACCTTATAGGCGAGAACCGCGCGCACAATGACAGGTATGTCGATCTCTTTTTGACAAATACCAGCGGCGGACCGTTGGTCACGACGTCGCGCATGGGCCAGATGAGTCGGGGTGCCGCCTATCTCTTCGTGCGCAGCCTCGTTGAGGAGTCTGGGTCAGGAATTCTGGCGCGGCTGGTGCAGAGCGACGAGATTGGATTGGAAAACATAGAAGCTGCGGCGGGCCGTCAATTTGGGGAAATTTTCGAGAAGCACGTTGCGAGGCTATTCTTGAGCGGACTGGGCATCAACGCCGACCTAAGCTTTACTGAAGCGCCTCTTGCAGACGACGTTTCCGGCGCACGGACATTCCCGCTCCCCCATCAAGCATTGATGTGGCCAGGTGGCGGGCACCAATTTGGCGGAAACAGGAGGTTTATACCGGTCTCCCCGGATGAGACGCAATCCGTCACGGTCAAAGGGGAAATATATCAGCTCGCGCCTGTGTATCTACGCCTGATTGGCAACCGAAATGAGACGAAGATTACCATTCGTACAGATCCAAAAGGTGAATTCCGGGCACAACTCGTTCCCGTCCCCGTGAACTATCAGCCTCAAATCTCGATATCCGGGAATTATTGGCCACGTGTAGCCTTTGACACGCCGTTGCCCGTGCAGTTCCGGGTTGGCGAGGCCATTCCTGTCAGCGGAAGAATCTCCAATGCGTCATTGACCGGAAACGTCGAGTTCTGGCTGGAGAGCGGTCTCCGGGTAATCCGCTTACAAACGCCAATTGCAAATGGTAAGTTCAATAAGACACTCTTCTTTCATCCCAATGACGTCGGGAGATATTCATTCTCCATCACGGTGGCGGGATGGCACGGATCAGCGGTCTTTTACCCAATGGCCGTGGTACACAGGGAACCCCCTTCCCCGGACTTTGACCGCGACGGGATGGTCGGGTTCCCGGATTTCATCCTCTTTGCGCGCGCGTTCGGCAATTCCAGGGACGACGAGGATTGGGAATCCCGGTTCGATCTGGACCTCGACGGCGAGGTGGGATTCTCGGACTATCTGATTTTCACGGAGGCTTTCGGACGATGACTCGCTCCGGTTACAGCGAACGAACCCCATGGCGCTCCGTCCAGACCGATTTCCTGCGGCATTTTTTCCGTCTCAAACACAGCTGGAGGCCGGAATGAGGTCCTTTTCAAGCGCATTCCTTCTTTCATTATTGTGCTTTCATCCGCTATATGCAGACAGCCGGTCCAACATCGAGATTTCAACCGATTATTTCACAGGCATTAAGCTTGACAAGCCGGTAAGCGGTCCGTTTTTTTCGTACACGCCAATTCATTTTTCCGGCACGGTGTCCGATCCCTCGATTTCCCGGGTCATGTTTCACGTCTACTTCAATGAAGCTGAAGACATAGATGACTGTAATTTGTTTAATTTTTACAGTGTCCCCGTGCGCGAACGCAGATTCAGCCATACGTTGTTCTTTTCAAACGAACAGGCGGATGGCTACCATCTGGAACTGCTTACAAAACGGGGTAAACAGCCGTACTCTTCGGCGGGTGTCGTCCACTCGATCTTAATACAAGAAAATACGAAACCCACGCCGATTCCCACTGGCTTCTTTCCTGACATTGAATTGGCGTCACCAATCCCGGTTGAAATCACGACAGGGCAGGCTGTTCGAGTTTCCGGTACTGTATTCGACCCAACTCTATCGATGATCGCGTTGACCTTCTTTCAGAAGAATATCGACTTTCGGCTGGTACACCGCGCGCCAGTGATAGACGGTAAATTCAACAAGACGATCTTTTTTGCCCACAAAACAGCAGGCGTATACGACCTGGAGTTATGGAGATATCATGGCAGCCGACAAGGTGCCGCCGCACAGGATGTATTCAGACCCGTCAATGTCATGAGAGGCGCGGGGACCGCGTACCTCCCTTATGACTACTTTGAGGGAGTCATAATTACCTCGCGTATGCCGGTTGTATTTTCGCCGGGCCAGAAGCTGCGGATTGCCGGCGCCGTATCCGATCCTTCGGTCTCCGATATCGAATTCCAGTTCCAGTTCCAGTTTCCCAGTGGATATCTGGGTCCATCACCCGGGACCACAGACGCAAGCTTCAAGGCAGCCATCAGCTACAAGCAATTTTCCATCCTGGGCGATTTCCCGTCCCAGCTGCATCCCGGGGACTATTGGCTTGATGTCTTCTTGCATAGCCGAGGCAATCGTTCCCGGGGCCCCAGAACATTCCGGCCGATTACCATACTACCCTCCCCTGACTTTGATGGCAATGGCACGGTGGATCTCGCCGATTTCAGGTTATTTGCGGGGGCGTTCGGGAGGCCTTCAGCTGCATGGATTTTCAGGTACGATCTGAATGGCGATGGGACCGTTGATTTCGGCGATTTCTTGATCTTCGCCAAAGCATTTGGGCAGTGAATGAGAGAAAAACCGGGAAAGGATTAAGCAGGATTAACCTTGATTCCTCATTTTTCGAGGACGTTAATTCGAATATGTGTCAGTTAAAAAAGCGATTAGACTGCTGATTACCAGGATACACCAGGACACTGTACGTGAACTGAAAAAATGTCCTTCATGACGACCATTTCGGCCTGTTTCGAAGGGTTTCGTCGAGTTGCCGCGTTGCGGCTTTTGCGGAATTGAGGTTAAGAACCAGGAGCAGAACGCAACAGGATTTGAAGCGGATTGTGCAGGATCAAAACCCCGACCAGGACTGAACAAAGTGAAAAGCCGATTGAACATGATGAGAGACCGAGTGAACAGGATTGACAAACAATGGACAGGGGTCAAGACCGGATAACGAACAAGCAGGGCTGGAATCCGGCCAACTACGATTGCGACCTGCAGGGATTATTCGGATCTGTGGGAGGGTGGGTATGACTATAGTTGACCGCGATGGATCAGGAAGCCGTGCGAATTCAGTACGTTTCCTGCTATGATTGAACAATATTATTTGACAACAACGTGCAACTTCCCGGTTACTATTGAACAATGGCAGCAGGCTTGCACATTTTTTCAATTTTCGGTTTTACCGATCCAACTGCGCTTTTCAATGGCAGAACATAAGGCCTATTGCAAGTATCGTACCACTACCCGGTCGGTTTCCACCGACGTGCGTACGGTTGAGAATATGAAAGGAGGCCAGGGATGAGGCTTCTCAGCTGCTTGTTCCTGCTGTTATTGGCTGGCATTCAGAAGCTTCCCGCCCAGGAAATCGGCGAGCCGATACCGGTCGATCTCCCTGAGAATTCAACGACGCTGACCCTTGATTTCTCGAAATGCGACTACCAGTTGATCCTCTATTCCATTGATACCCATTTGGAAAACAAGAGTTTCGGTCTCCAAAGTCCGTTGGGCTACTCCGTGACCGCCGCTTTCGGCACTTCGAATCCCGTTCTGGATGGCGGACCGGAGGCCAGTCCGCAAGCGCCCGTTGCCGACCGTGTCAGTTTCGAAAGCATGCTGCGAGCACGGGAACGGGAACTTGCGGGCCGCCTGCAGGAATCCGGCGGCTATCGCCCTCACGCGGCGAAGACCGTCCCGCAACAGATAGGCAGCACCCGCCAATTCGTGTTTCCCCCATTCGGAAATGTCCCGAAAACCACAATTACGGCGTCTCTCGTAGCGACCGGCGAGCGGGCTAATGCCTACGTGGACGTGGCGGACGTCAGCCGGATGAACGCAGACTCGCTCCAGGTACAGGTCGACCGCTTCAGCGAGAAGACATATCCCCTTGTCACGTCCGCATTCGGACCGGCTTCAGACGTGGATAGCGATGGCAAGATCCACTTTCTTTATACCAATCTCGTTAACCCGGATGAATCCATTTTCGGCGCGGCCGGATTCTTCCATGCACCGTCGTTGCTATCCGTGAGTCAGGGAGGCAATGGTAACCTTTCCGATATGTTCTATATAGACCCGGACACCGATCCACGGAAAGTCCATGCCGTGCTTGCACACGAATTCCAACATCTCATCAACTTCAATCAGCGCGTGCTCGTTCGCAACGGACAACCGGAAGTTCTTTGGCTCAATGAGGGGTTATCACACTTCTGCGAAGACCTCATCGGCGAGAACTTCTTCAATGAATCGAATGCCGATTTCTTCCTCGACTTTACGGGCCAGGGTCCATTGGTTACGAACGGGAATTGTGTACGGAGAAGTCGTGGGGCCCTTTATCTTTTCGTGCATAGCCTTGTTGAGGAGTTTGGCTCAGGAATCGTGTCACGGCTCGTGCAGACCGACAAGACGGGAATTGCAAATATAGAGGCCGCGACGGGCCGTCGATTTGGCGATATTTTCGACAGGCACGCTGCGAGGCTGTTCCTGAGTGGATTGCGCCTCAACACAAAGCTCAACTATACTTCGGCGCCGCTCGCAGACGACATTTCGCACGCTCGTGCATTTCCCCTCCCCAATCAGCCTGTAATTTGGCCGGAAGGCGGGTACCAGATCTACGACGGCGGCGGGTTCGATCCTGTCTTTCGGAGCGATGCGCACACGGTTACGGTCAAAGGGCTTTTGCATCAACTTTCACCCATGTACATTCGATTGACTGGAAACCGAAGGCGGACCACGATAACCATACAGACCGATCCGGATGGTACATTTCGGGCACAACTCATACCCATACCCATAAACTACCAACCACGTATCGCGATACCCGCGAATTATCGGGCCCGCGCTGCCTTCGACCCGCCGCTGCCGCTTCAGTTCAGGACAGGGCAGGCCATATCCATAAGTGGAACGTCATCCGCTGCGGCGCCGTCCGGTGTGGTTGATTTCTATTTTGAAAACGCCTTGAGGGAGATCCGATTCCGTGCGCCCGTTACCGAGGGTCGGTTCAACAAACGGCTCTTTTTCTATCCGGATGAGGCAGGAACATACACGCTTCGCATTGGCGTAAACAGGCATTTTGCAACGACATACAGCCCGATGGCCGTAATGCGGGGGGAACGCCCGTCTCCGGACTTCGACCGTGACGGGACGGTCGGGTTCCCGGATTTCATCCTCTTTGCGCGCGCTTTCGGCAGGTCGTGGGCCGACGACGACTTCGAACCCTGGTTCGATCTGGACCTGGACGGGGAGGTGGGATTCTCGGACTTTCTGATATTCGGGGAGGCTTTCGGTACGAACGGACGACAGTGATGCGAAGGATCTATTCCTGATTTTGACCTTGATTCGTCATTTTTCGGGAAGGTTAATTCGAATATGTGCGAGTTAATAAAGGCGATTAGACGGCTGATTACCAGGATACACCAGGACACTGTACGTGAAGGGAAAAAACGCCCTTCTTTACGTCGATAACGCCCCGTTTCGGAGGGTTTTATCGCGTCGCCGCGTTGCTGTTTTTTTTGGATTGAGGTTAATCGTTGCAGATTGCCAAAGCATTTGCAACGTATCAGTTTCCAGCGGTGCGCAATCGGTCGAAAACTTGCAGGGAGGCTGGAGATGAGAACTCTGGCAGTTGCGTTCCTTCTGATCTCACTCGGTCTAAAGCCGCTTGCCGCGGACGGTCAAGCCAATACGACGATATCAAGAGATTTCTTCGCAGGGATCTCGCTGGATGCGTCCGTGTCCGGCCCATTTCTGTCGTACACGCCGATTCACTTTTCCGGTACGGTATCCGATCCTCTGATATCCGAGATCCAGTTTGCATTCCTTTACAACGACAGTGAAGAAATAGACCAATGTGGGTCGGCGTATTGGTACATGGTTCCGGTACACGACCAGGGATTCAAACATACGTTGTTCTTTTCCCACGAACAGGCAGATGACTATGTCTTGCAGTTGAGACTCATACGGGGGAAGCCGCCATACTCCTCAGCAGGCGCATTTCGTCCCTTCATTGTTCAACAAGCCCCAGAGATATCGCCGATTCCCGTGGATTATTTTTCCGATATTGAACTGGACTCACCGATCCCCGTTGAAATGACGACCGGTCAGATTGTTCGTGTTTCCGCAACGGTATTCGATCCATCACTATACATGGTCAAGCTGATCTTCTACAATAGGAACGGTGATTTTCCGATGTGGCACATAGCCCCGGTGATCGACGGTCGACTAAACAAGCCGATATTCCTGCCGCACAATACGGCAGGTGTTTACAAACTGGCACTGGAAAGGTATCGCTCCGGGCACACTGTTCAAATACGTCGGGACGAATTCAGCCCCATTAACGTAACAGAAGGCGAGGGTGCAGTGTTCTTTCCTTTCGACTACTTCGAGGAAATCGAACTTACGTCGCCGATGCCAGTCGTCTATGCGCTTGGACGAAGCGTTCGAGTTACCGGCACCGTGTCCGATCCTTCCGTGCGTCAAATCGACTTTGAGTTCTTTGTACACAAATCGCGTCAGAATTTCCGAGGCCGGGTCGACTTCAGCTCACCTGTGACCCAAGGTGAATTCATCGCAAATATCGAGTTTTCACCCGAGCACGGGCACCGCCCTGGCGATGGTTCGCTGGATGTGTATCTGTGGAGACGGGGCAACCGCTCGCTGGGTCCCAGACGATTCGGACCAATAACCTTAATGCCGCCCCCTTCCCCGGACTTCGATCGTGATGGAACGATTGGGTTTCCGGATTTCATCCTGTTTGCAGATGCGTTCGGCGCGTCTTCCGACGATGAGGCCTTCGATTCCAGGTTCGATCTGGACGGTGACGGAACCGTCGGATTTACTGACTTTCTGATTTTTTCGAAAGCGTTCGGGCAACCCGTCGGGAATTAGGCCGGCCATCAAGCGGAATGTGATCAACTGAGACTGACATCGATCGAAAGCTGGAAGTAACGCGTACTCTTCACTTCCCGTCCCCCATCGTAAGCGCGTCGTTGTGTCTCCCGTATCATCCCCGCCCGCGATGTGACGTCGTCATGATGTGTTGCCGGTATTCCCTTCGCAACTGCCTTCCTGAAGTGTTTTCCCGATGAAGTCTGGTGAAATGGCTTGACAATGTCGCCGGGTTGCCTGATGTTTTGCAATGTGGGGCGAGGGGGCGATCCTCTTCGCCCTCAGGTCGACCCGACGAGCCGACATTGACGTGTGGCTCCATCCCGCCGGCGCCGGCGGGTTCATCCACCCGCCCGGGACGTGCGGTTGTCCGGGCAGCGTGTATTACGTACACGAAATTTACAGGACGGCCAACAATGACACGTTTTTCCGTTTCCATTCTCCTGTTGTTATTCTCCTTTCAGCCGGTTCCCGCGCAGAAGATCGGGGAACGCCAGGCGGTCAACTATTGGGGACGAGTCGCATCTGACCCTCGATTTTACCGACCGGGACTACATGATGTTCCTGTATTCCCTGAATACGGAAGCGACGCCCGATCTCAAGGAGAATCCGGAGTACTGGGTTCGCTGTTTTCAATATCCCGAGCGGCGCCAACGTCCGTGAGCGTTCCCACTCCCGATGCGAGGGTGCCGTCAATCCCGGGCGCCGGTCTGGAAGCGCAGCTTCGAAGAAAGGAGCACGAGCTTGCCCGCCGGGTACGACAGACCGGCGGATACCGCCCCCCGGCGACAAAGGTCGCGCCGCATCTGGTCGGCGCCCGCCGGTTCGCAATTTCCCGCATTCGGAAACGTGCCCGATACGTCCGTTACGGCGGTGCTCTTCGCGGACGGCCACCGGGCGAGAGCCTACGTGGACGTGTCCGACACCGGCCGCGTGAGCAGGACGCGGATCGAGGGGGACGTCGGCCTGTTCGGCCTGAGGATCTATCCCGTTGTCACGTCCGCGCTCGTACGCGACCCGCGTGCGGTGGGCGTCGAGAGGATTCACCTGCTCTACACCCACCTGGTTGACGAAGTGGGTGACGATACCACCGTGGTACGCGGATTCTTCAACGCCGCATCGATCCTGCCCGAGAGCCAGGGCGGCAACGGCGACCAGGTCGACCTGCTCTTCATTAATCCTTTCAACGATCCCGCCGTTACCGGCGCAGTGCTTGCCCATGAATTTCAACATCTCTTAAGCTTCCACCAGCACGTGCTGGTTCGAAACGGCCTGCCAGAAGAGAACTGGCTCAACGAAGGACTGTCCCTCCTCTGTGAGGACCTGGTCGGCGCGCACGAATTGCACAATCGACAGAATATCGAACGCTTCCTCGCCAACCCGCACGGTACGCCGCTGCGCGGGTCGGTCGATAACCCGGCCGTCCGCGGCGCAGCCTATCTGTTTGTGCGGCAGCCTCATCGAAGATTTCGGCATGAAATCCTCCCGCGCCTGGTTCAGACGAGCCACGTCGGATTACGGAACGTGAGAGAGGCCGCCAATGACCGCATCACCGACATTTACGAGAGATTTCTGTCGCGGCTGTATCTGAGCGGGTCGGGGTTCAACCCTGCGCTCGAATACACCACGCCCTTTCTGGCGGACACGACAAGCGGCGCACGACGGTTTCCCCTTCCAACGGAATTCCCGTCACTCCGGAGACGTCCCCCGGACAGGGAACCGTCCAACCCCTTTCCGCAGCTTTTCTGCGATTGTCGTACCGCGAGACCACAACCATATGGATTCAAACCGACGCCGAGGGTTCTCCCAGGGTGTTCCTCATCCCCGTTCCGCCTCGCGACCAAACCCGCATCGCGATTCCCGCCGATTTCTTCAGGGATTTCGCTCGATGCGCCGGTTTCGGGACCCTTTCAGTCCTACAAACCGATTCAAGTTTCGGGCGCTGTATCCGATACGTCAATATCCGAGATCGAGTTCACGCTCCTGCTCGAGGATTTCGGCAGAAGAAACCGTTACGTTGTCCCGATCCGCGACGAAAAATTCCGCCAGACGTTTTTCTTCTCGCACGAGCAGGCGGGTGACTATCGGCTCCGGGTCGGAACCAGACGGCAGGCTCAACAGGACTTCGATCCGGCGGGCACCTTCGGCGTCTTCACCATAGCGGAAGGACCGGAGAAGTCTCCATTGCCCACCAGCTACTTTACCGACATTGTGTTCTCCTCGCCGGTCCCCGTTGAAGTGCGCACGGGACAGGCGCTCCAGATATCCGGCGCAGTATCCGATACAACGCTGACGGCGATCAACCTCAGCTTCTGGCACGAGGATATCGACAGATCCGTGCACTTCGAGGCGCCCGTGATCGAGAGGCACTTCAGCAAGACGGTCCTCTTCACGCACGCGCAGTCCGGCGTTCATCAGCTGGCGATCAACAGGCAACGCGGCAATACGAACTACGCGCTTCCACAGGACTCATTCCGCCCCTTCGTCGTAATTCAAGGAGCAGGGCCCGTCCTGCTTCCCGTGGATTTCTTCCAGGGCATCCGGCTCGACGCGCCGATGCCCATTGAATACCGGATCGGTCACCCGGTGCGGGTTGACGGCGCCACGTCAGATCCGTCGGTATCCCAGATCGAATTCAGTTTCTTCACGTTCGGCGGGGATGACACATCGCCATCCGGCCGGTCCGACACCCAATTCGTCGCACCGGTTGTGAACGGACGGTTCAGCACGGACATTGCCTTTTCGCGCGAGCAGCAGGTTTCGGACGCCTATACGCTGGACGTGCGACTGTGGAAAAACGGAGAACGTTCAGCGGGGTTCAGGACGTTCGAGCCGGTTTCTATCGAGGCGGCGGTGTTTGCAGACTTCAACGGCGACGGAACGGTGGGGTTCGCGGACTTTGTCGCGTTTTCGGAAGCGTTTGGCAGGACGTCCGCGGATGCGGACTTCGATCCGAAGTTCGATCTGGACGGCGATGACGCCATTGGACTGGGGGATTTTGTGATCTTTGCCAGGGCGTTCGGGCAATGAGTATATTTTAATTCCTCCCCCACACCCATTACGTCCCCATTCCCTTGCCCCGTATTTTATTCCTTACTTGCCTCCGGCATCAGAAGAGACCTCACAAGGCAGGCACTCCCTCCCGTCTAACGTCTCACGTCTCCCCTGGTTTTCTGAGAGGACCGGTGTAAGTGCCCCCGGGAGCGAGGGCATCCCTGCCCTCGACGGCTGATTCGCGAGGTCCCGGGGCCGTATATCGAGACGTGTTTTCGCATGGAAGGGAAGCATTAGGTTAGGCTCCTTGTGTGCAAATTGGTCGGCTGCACGAAGTACGAGGGCAGGGATGCCCTCGCTCCAGATCTTGGTAGATCATGTTGCGTTTTCTTTGCTTTTCTCCCTCTCTCCTGATAGGAGAGAGGGCCGGGGAGAGAGGTCAGCGGAGCATGGTGTCGGCGTTGCGCCAGGCGATGGCTTCCCTGACCTCGTCGGGCGCGTCGAGGACCTGAAGTTTCAGCAATGCGGGCGCGGGGGTGTTGAACGGCATGCCCGAGCCGAAGGCCAGGCGCTCGATGCCCCATGCCTGCGTAAGTCCCTGGATGCTGCGCTCCAATACCGCGGTGAGGCGGGAGACGTCCACCAGGAAGCGGACGTCCGGGGGCAATATGCGCCCGGTGAAGCCGGCGCCGTTCAGGATCATCCAGCGGACGTGCGGCCGCAAATTAAAAAGCCGGCGAAACGTCGCCGGCTTCAGGTCATCTGCCATGTCCCAGGGATGCCGTTGTCGCCGGTCCACGATTCGCATCGGCACCTGAACGGACCACCCCAGGTCCGCAACGGCATCCAGGAAATCCAGCGCCGCTTCGGAATCCGGCTCGTACCCGTGGTATTGCGGAACCAGGCGAATTCCGCACAGCTCCAGGTCTTCGGCGCACCGGCGCAGGTCCTCCTCCCATCCCGCGTAGGCCGGATTCAGCGTGGCGAACGGGATCAACCGGTCCCGATGGCGCAGCACCTGTGCGGCCAGCTCCTCGTTGGCCGAATGGGCGTTCCTGTAGAACACGCCGTGAACCGACGCCACCACCGCCCTGTCGATCCCGCTGCGGTCCATCAGCCTCAGCAGGCCCGGTACCGTATTGTGTCGCAACTGCCGGAACGGCCAGTGCCCCACCCACGCGTTGACGTCGATGATCATATCATTTTCCGCAGACTGACCCGCGCCTCAACCGTACAGATCCTGCACGAATTCCTGGTATCCGTTGTACAGGAGCGTGGGACGCACGAGCGGCTTCGACACGTCGGTGGTGATGAACCGCTCCGTTTTCTGCGACCAGCGCGGATGCGGCACATCCGGCTCCACGTTGGCCAGGAATCCATACTCCCTGGGGACGAGTTCGTTCCAGAACGTGGCCGGCTGTTCAGCCACGAACTCGATGGACACGATCGACTTCGCGCTCTTGAACCCGTATTTCCAGGGGATGACGAGCCGGACCGGGGCGCCGTGCTGTTTGGGAAGCTCGTGGCCGTAGATGCCCGTGACGACGAACGTGAGCTCGTTCATCGCCTCATCCATCCGTAGCCCTTCCTGGTAGGGCCATGGCCACTGGGGGCGGTCGAACTGACCGGGGGCCTGGTCGGGATTGATGAACGTGTTGAACTTGACGTGGGTGACGCCCGCCTGCGGCTCCACGGCGTCGATCAGCGCCTTCATCGGGAATCCCGTCCAGGGAATGGCCATGGACCACGCCTCCACGCAGCGCAGCCGGTAGAGCCGCTCTTCCAGCGGGAACCTGCGGTGCAGCGCGTCGTAGTCCAGCGTGAGCGGATTGCTGACCAACCCCTTGACCTCCAGCGTCCACGGATTGATCACGAACTTCTCCGCCTTCTCCAGGACGCCGGTCTTCCCGCGGGTGAACTCGTAGTAGTTGTTGTATCCGCCGGCAATCGACTCATTCGTCAGGTTGCGGTCCAGCTCCGAGAACTTCGGATTCGTCTGTGCCGGGTACGCCGGCTTGATCTCTTCTTCTTCCTCCTCTTCCTCCTCTTCTTCCTCCTCCTCCTCTTCCTTCTCTTCCTCTTCTTCCTTGTCCTTATCCTCGTCGGTCGTCCCAGGTTCCGGTTCGAACGGTTCGAATACCCGCTCGCTGCCGCACCCGGCCAGTACGCCCGCCGCGCCAACCGCGCCGGCCGTCTTCAGGAACTTCCGCCGGTTCACGTACACGTCTTCCGACGTGGCCTCGCTTTCCGGCATCTCCCATCCCTTTGGAATCACGATATTCGCCATCGATCAAATCCTCCTCCCGTTATTATTACGGGGAGCGTTAAATAGTCGACGCTGCCAGACTTAATTCGAAAGAAAACAACCGTTAATTTACCACAAAAAGCACAAAAGGCACAGAAGAACCCAAAGCCAACCAGTGCGAAGAAACGCCAACCGTCGGGGCGGAATCTGGGCGTTGTTCGTTACCCCAACTTAGTCGGTCACAGAATAAAACCTCTCCCATTTTGTGTTTTTGTGCCTTTTGTGGCTATTGCTCTTGGTGGATCAATGGCTGAAAGAAGCACATAATGCACAGAAGGATTGTTACGGGGAGCGTTAAATAGTTGACGCTGCCAGACTTAATTCGAAAGAAAGACAACAGTCAATTTACCACAAAAAGCACAAAAGGCACAGAAGGTAACGGTGCGATACCGGGGTATTGAGGTCGTTCAATGAACGAAGCCGATCGTAGACACGTGCGATTGAATGCACAATTCCGGGTTGTGATTGACTGAAAAAAGCGACTACCGCTTGAGGGCCACGCCCACGAAGAAGGTATTGCCGGCGGTGGTGTTGCATCCTGACGCGATGTGGATCAGGTCCAGACTCAGCTCCACCCTCGAATTCAGCTTATAGATGATCCCCGGGGCAATCTTCAGGATGTTCTGATCGCCGATGAGGTCCACTTCATCCCCCGGCTCGCAGTTGCCGAACGTCCGGATGCCTGAAATGAATCCCTTGATGAGAATCCGATCGTAGGTGAGACCGGCCTCCAGGGTGTAGAACCATTCGTTGCTGAACGTTCCCCCGCGCAGCCGGTAGCCCACTTCACCCGTGACGTACCCGGGCAGCGGGTAGAGGGACTTTCCGAGGAGAAGCCGCGCGTCGCCGTCGATCTTCTTCGAGCTCAACGGCACCCGCGTGCTCTCGTCGTCTTCGTACCAGGTGGGGATCTTCCCGCCCGCGGCCACGGATGCCACGAAATCCCTGTTCCAGAGCAGCCGGCGCATCCGGACCTCCACGTCGCCGAACCCCCACCGCCTCTCCAGGGCGGTCCCCGTCTGGAACGTTCGGGTATCCTTCATGCTCTTGTAAGGGGCCGTGGCCACCAGGGTGAGCTCATCCTGGATCCCGTACTCCAGATAGGCCGTGCAGTTTACGTCCCGCAATCTGCCCTCGCCGTCCTTCCGAACCTTATCGCCCTCGGCGTTGATATCCTGCGTGGTATTCAGATATCCGCCCGACAGCTTGAGATAATAGCCGCCCTTCTTCTGGGTCCAGGCGCCCGCGAACGCGTGGGATGCGATCAGGAGCGGCAGAACTGCGGTAAGAAATGTGATCTTTTTTCATATGGTTCTCCTGTTTACCCTTTCTCCCAAGGACCTACCCCCTGACCCCCTTCCTGAAGGAAGGGGGGACCCGGGATCCTCGGTGTCTTTCCCTTTAGAAAAAGCGGGGACGACATTTACCCGCCAATCTCTTTAACGAATATGGGATGAGTTCGTTCCGGAGAATCGGGCAGGCGGTGGACGCAAGACGGGAGAAGAAATCCGTGCCGATTTGTTCTTCCGAATAGCATGATTCTTTATAGAAAGGCAGACTACACATATGCCATTTGCATGCCGGATCTCTTTCTTATAAATCCTTTTTTTTTCTTCTTTTACGTCCTTTTTCTTATGCGCCTGTACGGACCGGGTACATGGGTAACAGGTGTTCGGGTACATAGGTAACACTTTTTGATGTGTTGTGCAGCAATTTATGTGTCATCATATTCCCGAAGGTCGAACGCACCGACGCGGTGGTTACAGAAGAAGACGTCGACGCATCCATCTTTGGTTGTAGGCCGTACCGCTACGTGCAGGCCCCTCAGGGCGTTGCTGACACGAAGGCTGTGTCCTTGATAGCGGAAGTAGCCGTTCGCGCCCACCTTCCGCACGTGGTCGCCAGGGCCGTATTCGATCGGCGGCAACGCATCAGGGAACGCACGGTGAGAGGGTTCATAGCGGGTGGAGGGCACCTCGAGGTCCAGCGCTTCGTGGGGACGCTCGAAGTTGTAGACGTCGCGCCAGTGGTCGAACGCGTCCTGGCACTGGGGCAACGTGGACCAGGCGCGATAGGCGATCACCTCCGCGTTCAACGTGCGGTGAAAGCGTTCCTCCTTGCCCTGGGTCTGCGGGTGATACGGACGACAGCGTGTCAGGCGGATGCCCAGGCGGATCAGCCAGATCGAGATACGCGAGACGGTACCGCCTTTTGTACCCCACCACGGCGCGCCATTGTCGCTCAGGATCTTGTCGGGCAGCCCATAGGTCCTGAAGATCTGTGTGAGGGCGGGTTGAACCGTGTCGCCTCTCTGATTGGGGCAGGCCACCAACCCCACGGAGAACCGCGAGTGGTCATCCAGCACCGTCAGCGGATGGCAGGCCCCGCGCCGCAACGGGAAGTGCCCCTTGAAGTCCATCTGCCACAGCGCATTCGGTACGGGATGCTCAAAGCGCTGCCACGGTTGACGCTCTGGACACGGTTCCGGAGATAGCCGGCCGCGGCGACGCAGGATCTGTGTAATGGTGCTTAACGCCGGCACCTCCCGTTCTCCCAGATCCTTCAACCGTCGCGACAGCTTGCGAGCACCCCACGCCGGGTGTTTATCTCGCAGTGCGATGATTTTATCTTCGACCGCTTTCGACGTGCGGTGCGGAATCGTTCCAGGACACCTGCTGCGGTCCTCGAAGTCACAACACGCGTCCTGTTTATAGCGGGACAGCCACTTGTATCCCGTCTTGCGGCTGATGCCATACCGTTCACACAACCTGCTGACATTGGCGCCTTCACGATGGGCGAAATCAACGAACTCTGATCGAGCAGACACTGCGGACACCTCGGGCCAAGGCATTGTAGACCTCCTTTCTACAGGTCTACAATAACACTTTCAACTGTCACCCATGTGCCCGAACATGTGTTACCTATCTGCCCGGTCTATACATGCGCCGAAGAAAAAGGACCAAAAAGAAGGGCGCCCTTCGGCAGGGGGCCGGTTTTTCCGTGAATCACTCCGGAAGCATAAACGGGACTCGCGTGGCCTGCCAACACTTCAGCAGTACCAATACATATGCGATGGACGGAAAAGCACGGAAAAACCCCCCATACCCCCGGTCGCCAGCTGTGAAATGCATTGATAGGGCGAGACCTACCCCCTAGCCCCCTTCCCACGGGAAGGGGGAACGGTGGCTACTGGTTTTGCCCTTCGTTTTTTGCTGATGGCTGACGGCTGATCGCTGACAGCTCTTTCTGAGAGGGCCGGGGAGAAAGGTCTGCGGGGCCGGGGGAGATATCTGTTCTGCATAAAAAAACCGGCGCGCCGATAGCCCCGGTTTTCTGCTTCCAGTAACGGGTTGCTTTCGTCAATCTTCGGATCCGTTGTTGAGGAACGGCGGATCTTCCCTGAACCCCTCGCTGCCCTTCGCCCTCTCCTCCGATAGCCACTTCCTTATCAACTCGTCACGTTCTCTTCTTCCCCTTTCAAGTCCCCGCTTGAGATTCCACTGTTTAACAGCCTCGTGTACGCCCAGCATAACGTCTTTCACCTCCCAAAAGAAGCTGTCTTAAAATTCCCAGCGGTCTTCGCGCGGCTGCAAAAGCGCCGGTCGGCGTTGGTCAATTCCACCCGTATAGACAAATATGGGCGGATTTTCCCGCCTTGACCGCCGCTTTTTCGCTCGCGCTCGGGAACTCACCGGCAATTTTAAAACAACTTCTAAGAAGAATGAAGCTGTCACAGCGAAGAGCCCGATCGCCCCCACGTCCGCAACAATTGAAAAATTCCATTGAATTTCATAAGATCCTGCAAACCGCAGGAAAACGCCACTGATGAAGAATAAAACGAACAGGAAAGAAAATATGCCCCGATCCGTAACGCTCCAAACAGATTTCCTGTCGTCCATCCAGTGAATTTTCTTATTGTGTGCGCGAGGATATCAATACAGCCTCGGGCGGCCTGATTCACGATGCCCGATTCGGAAAAACGAGCCCGTCTCGAAAACCGGCACCGTCCTGGGGCTCCATACAATATATCCATACCATTGTGAATCGTCAACCCCCCAAATGCGGCCATTTACGTGTAGAAGCAAGACAGGAGACCGGTGGTGTGCGACCTACCTCATGAACCTCTTCCTGCCAGGAAGGCGGGACCGCCGGTAGGTTGCAGTTTATCTTGAATTTGGACTAAAAAACATCGTCGATATTCAACTTGAAACCGCCCAAGGTAGCGGATGTCAACGTCTCTCCTGCGCCATAGACCTCCGCAATCTCCAATCCTCGATCGCCGGCCAGCAGCACTGTGATGGTTTCTTCCTGTGTGTCTACCATCCAGTATTCTCTTACGCCGTGCCTCGCATACAGTACGCGCTTGAATGTCGTGTCTCGTGTGGCAGTAGCCGGGGAAAGGATTTCGACGACCAGATCCGGGGCGCCCTGCACATTCTCGGGAGTGATGATCCGGCTGCGTTCGTTAGAGACAAAGAGCAGATCGGGTTGTACCACGTCCATGTCCGACAACACCACGTCGAAGGGAGCGACATAGACCCGCCCCAGCCTGTTCTCGGATGCGAACTGAAACAGTTTCGATCCCAGCAGAATGGAAACTCGCTGGTGAAGTTCCCCAGGCGCGGGCGTCATAAACAGGTCTCCGTCTATAAGCTCGTACCGCCTGTCTTCCGGTGTGTTCAGGTAGTCTTCGTAGGTAAACTTGACCGTTGGATTGGGAATGGCCATGGTTGCCGCCCTTTCTCCGTGGGGGTCTTAAACAAATTGAAGATCCGGTCACCTGATGAAAATTGGTACCAGGATTGCCCCTACTCCGAGCATTATCACAGCCCAAAGTTCGCGGTCTATGCTGACGTACAGTTTTTCCATGAATTCAATCCGCTTATCCATCTGTTCCGAAAGGCCTTGCAGCTTTGCCACCTGCTCACTGCCCCAATCTCTGTTGTCGTTGTCGTCTGTCACCGTACCCACTTGTGTTCCCCCTCAAACGCTTTTCTTATTCACGTTCCTCCGCAGGCTACCCGGCATCGGGCGCCGCTGGATCAACACCTGTAAAAGTACTATATCGTGTAATACAAATCAAGGGGCTAAGTGTCAAAGTCGCCGGCGCGATAAGAAACCTCGCAAGGCAGGGGATCTCTCCCCACCAACATCTTATCTCCACGCAGCTTTTTGGGAGTATGCCGAATGCATGATTTCATATGAAAAGGCAAACAGCATGTAAGTCATTTGCATGTCAGATCTATTTCTCATAAATCCTTTGTTTTCTTTCTTTTACGTCCTTTTTCTTATGCGCGGAAGAAAAAGGACCAAAAAGAAGCGCGCCCCTCGGCGGGGGGCCGGTTTTTCCGTGAATCACTCCAGAGGCGTAAACGGGACTTGCGTGGCCTGCCAACTCTTCAGCGGTTCCAGGGCAAATGGGATACCCCCGGTCGCGACAGCTTGCGAAGCAAACCCACGGGGTGTTTCACAAACGAGTGCGATGATTTTATCTTCTGTGTGGCCTGCCAGCGGTTCCAGGGCAAATGCGCTGGACGGATCAGCACGGAAAAACCCCCCATACCCCCGGTCGCCAGTCGTGAAATGCATTGATAGAGCGAAACCCGCCTTGTCCCCCTCTCTCCTGGTAGGAGAGAGGGCCGGGGAGAGAGGTCTGCGGGGCTGGGAGGCGGATCTGCTCTTGACTTTGCCCTTCGCTTTTAGCTGATGGCTGATCGCTGACAGCTTTTCCTGAGAGGGCCGGGAAGAAAGGTCTGCGGGGTGGGGAGGAATGTTTGCTTTTGACTTTGTCTCTCGCTTTTAGCTGATAGCTGATGACTGACCGCTGATAGCTGCCTTTGAGAATTAAAAAAAGACCGCCGAACGCGAGGTTCGGCGGTCCTTTGATTTTCCATCTGCGCGGCTGCGATTACTTGAGCAGCAGCATCTTCTGGGACAGCGTGGTGGTTCCGGCGTCGACCTTGGCGATGTAAACGCCGCTTGCAACGCCCCTGCCCTGGTTATCGCGCGCGTCCCACTGGACCGAATAGCGACCGGCCGAGTTGAACTGCGAAACCAGGTGACGCACCTGCTGGCCCAGCACGTCGTAGATGACCACCGAAACCGGAGCGGATTCGGGGAGTTCATACGAAATCGTGGTGCTGGGGTTGAACGGGTTCGGATAGACGTTGACCGCGAACTCCGTGGGCAACGGCATCCGGGCGCCCAGAAGCACCTCGATGACGTTCGACTGCGAAATCGAGCCGTCCAGGTCCACCTGCTCCAGCCTGTAGTAAACCTTCTCCACGCCCGGCAGGTTCTTGTCTTCAAAGCTGTAGTTCATCAGCGCATCGGCGGTTCCCGCGCCCTGAACGAAATTACCGACGGCCTCGAAGGTCTCGCCGTCGACGCTGCGCATGACCCGCCAGCCCGCATTGTTCGTCTGCGAGACCGTGGACCAGTTCAGCACCACGCGGTCCGTCTGCATTGCGCCGTCGAACGAGGCCAGTTCGGCCGGGTTCAACTGGGTGAACGTTATCGTTATCGGCGCGGTGTCCTCGCCGTTCACGATGGCCTTCCCGGTCACCTGCAGGCTTCCGCCCGACACCTTCAGCACGATCATGTCAGCAGTGACCATCATCATGTCGTCGGGTTCGAGCATCATCCCATCCGTATCCAGCACGGCCAACGAACCGTCGCCCTCCATGCCCAGGATTGCCCAGGAGATGCTCGCGTCGTCCGGGAGGTTGTCCAGCGAAAGGGTCACCTCAACGCTGCCGTCCGCCGGGATCTGGAACATATTCCCGCCCATCATCGGATCGGCCATGATGGTCGGACCCTTGGGGGCCTCGACGGTCACGACGGCTTCGGACACGTCCAGAGAATCCACTTCGTCCGTCGTTATTACCGCGGTTTTTGCGTAGAAGGATGCGCCTTCCTCGATGTTGGAAAGCGCCACAATCTTCACCGTGGCGAAATACCCGTTATCCGGCAGCGGAGCCGCGGGGAATTGCAGAAGCGAAAACTGGTCGGCCGTCAGGGACTGCGGGTTCGGAATGGTACCGATCCCGTCGACCGCGACGATCTTCCAGCTCTCGTCAAACATCATATCCATATTGCTGTCGGCGAACTTGACGCCGCCACCCAGCGTGCTGACGCCACCACCGTCTTCGATGAACAGCTCCACCTTGATGGTGTCGCCTTCCATGGTCATCGACGGCGCGATGGTATTCACGCCCTCGTTCACCTTGTCGGCGTCGTCTTCAACCATATTGAACACGGTATCGACCAGCAGCTTCTTGCCCGCCAGGGCGCCCGCATCGGCGCTTCCGGCAGCGACAACCACAAGAAAAGCGGCAGCCGCAACGAAGCTCAGAATCGGTTTAACTCTATACATCTCGTCTCTCCTTGTCGGTGTGTGTGATTCGCTCCAGAATCGAGTGCTCGCTCCAGAAGGAAAAATTAAAGTATGGGAGGCCCCGAAAGACCTCCCATACCCTTCCTGACTACTTGAGCAACATCAACCGCTTGGCATCCTGGAACTTACCGGCAACCGAGACCTGATAGAAGTAAATTCCACTCGAAACCGATACTCCGCGGTCGTCCATACCGCTCCACTGCACCGTATACCGTCCGGGCGCCTGGCGCTCGCGCACCAGCGTCCGAACTTCCTGACCCAGCAGGTTGTAGATCCGGAGGACCACGTCGCCGCCTTCAGCCAGGTCATACGGAATGTTGGTTTGCGGGTTGAACGGGTTCGGATAGTTCTGATGCAGCGCGAACTCCGTGGGTGTGCTCTGCACGTCCAGCGCGCCAAGCGTCACCACCGGGTTCTGCAGCTGATTCCCGTCGAACACCACGCCCTGTGCGATCTCGAAGCGGGCGTTGTCCTCGAACTCTCTCAGAACCTTGAACGTGAAGGTCACCAGGGCGCCCTCGCCGCTCACCGTTCCCGACTCGGTAATGAGGTTCACCACCGAGACCCGACCCTCTTCAGGCCAGTTCTTGAACAGCGGCGTCTCACCACCATCGGACTTCAGCAGATCGTTCTCAGCGGGTACGGCGCTCACGAATTCGAACTTGTCAGCGTCATACACCAGTTCCAGACCGTAGCCGTTCAACGCTTTGGCGTTGGCCATGGACACCGTCAACGTGATCGTCTCGCCAACCAGCACCTTGTCGCCGGTCAACTCGAGCGTCATCTCCGTATCGGCGTTCACGCCAGGACGCTGCGGGACCACCGCCAGCTTGCTTCCGGAAGGCAGCACGGCCGTCTTGCCGAATGTCGCTGCCGCCGTGGCCAGGTCCGCAAAGTCCACGCTGCCGTCGTCGTTCACGTCGGCCTGCGGGTTGTAGTTGGCATCGCCCTTCTTGCTGCCGAAGGCTGCACCGAAGGCGAGGATGTCTTCAAAGTCGACCTCGAGGTTACCGCCTTGCGCCGGCAGCACCATCAGGTAGACGGGATCGCCGTTGGCGTCCACGAAGCTCACACGGACCGAAATGTTCTCGACCGTGATCAGGTCGCTCATCGCCACGTTATTGTCGTCGAACGCGTCGATGCGATAGACCAGCGAGGTGGCGCCGTCAGGCAGGTTGTCGTCGGTGAACCGGGTGGATCCGGGAGCCAGGGTGCCAGCCGACTCAAGTGCGTCGGCAGACGCGCCTCGCATCACCGTGTAGCCCTTCACACCCATGATTGGAATCATGTATTTGCCATCACCGTTGGGGTCGCTACGATACGGAATGTAGTCGACAATGCCCTCGCTGGCCGAAGCCGTCCAGGTCAGAATCACACCGCCGGCGCCTGTACCACTGGCATCGGTAACCGCGGCGGGAGCGATGTCGTCAACGGCTGCCACCGGCTCCTCCGTGACCGTGCGGGCGGACGAAAGGAAACTGCCCGCGTGGCCCGTCCGGATGTTCGCCGGAACCGCCGCATTGCCCACCAGCGCGCTCACGTCGGGATTCACCGGCGCGAAGATGACGTTCTTCTGGTCGCCGATCAGCGACTTGACGTAGTCTTCAGGCGCGTTGAACTGATTGCTCAGCTCCTCGTCCGTCAGAAGCTCCGCCTCGGGCATACCCAGCAACTGCAGCGTCTGCCGGATGCTCTCCTTCGTGAACACGCGCTTGCTGGCCGTGGTCATGTCGGATTCACCGGCGGCGGTCACCGCCGTAACGCCCCAGTTCGTGGCCACGTTGTCGATGGCAGGAACGACCACGGTCTGCATGTCGCCTTCCGCGTCGCCCATATCGTCGCCGGCGTCGGCCGAGAAGCTGACGCTGGTCCAGGCCACCCACTTCTTCACGGGCTCTTCGAGCTCAACCACGTTGCCTTCATCGTCAACGCCCGTGGTGGAGTCGATCTCCCTGGAGATCTGGTAGGCGGACACGGCGTCGTGCTGCGACGAATTCGGGAAGCTGATCACGACAACGCCGCCCTGGTCGCCTTCACCGTCCGCGCCCTTGTAGTCCTGCACCACGATATTGGCTGGCGCAGCAGGCGCGCCCGGATCCGGGCCGTCTCCGTCAGTGGATACGATGTTGACGGTCACGGCACCGGTGACGGCGCCGTCTTGTCGTCATCGGTACCCTGTGCAGCGCCGGTCGTATAGGTTTCAACACTCCTGACGCTGATCGTCGCGCTGCCGCTGGCGTCGCTGGCCAGCGCGCCGTACGTGGCCCCGTCCGTGCTGGTCACCATCTGCTGGCCGGAGGGCACCGATACGGCGGCGTTACTGGAAGCGAAGGTGAAGGCTACCGACGTATACACCTTCGCACCCGCAGCATTCTCAATCTTCAGACTGGGGTTGCCGAAGGCGTCGGCGGGCGCCACGTGGACCGAAAAGGACCCGGCCACGTTGTCCGTCGAGATCTCACCCTCGATCGCCGTTACGTTGAACTTCGAGAATTCCGCGACCTCGATGTTGATCGCCTTGGCGGCCTGACCGTTGATACGCAGCGTGTAGGCGCCGGTGCCGGGATCGATGCGAGCCTTCCGCCGCCATCACGGTAATTCCGGTCAGCGGCTTCGTGGACTTGAACTTGACGGTCCGCTGTCCCGCGTGCCAGCCGTCGCCGTCCAGAATGGCGGCCTTCGCCACCATGCCCAGCGCGGCCAGGTCGGCGGGAATCGCGAACGAGGGCGCCGGAGATACGCCGGTGCCGCTGAACGTCACGCCTTCGAGCGCTTCGGCCTGATCGCCGGAAACGAGCACGGCCACCGCCGACGGCGTGTGATAGGTTACCGCCAGAACGTCGCCGGCGGCGCTATCCTTTTCCTTTTCGACACGCGTCAGCGTTGTATCGAGGACCGTCATCGCCAGCGAGACGTCCACGCCGGCAACCTGCTTCTCGTCCGGCGTCGCCGCAATCTTGAACATATCGGCGTCCGGATTCGTAAACATATCCTTGAACGTGAGCGTACCGCCCTTCGTCACGCTGGCGTTGCCCGCGAGGTCGATCGCCAGCACCTCCAGACTCGTACCTCTGGCGATCGATGAAGGTGGTATCGTTCACCGGCCAGGAGACCAGACTGCCCACCGTCTCCAGCCTGGCGTTGCCCGGCCCGTAGGCCTGCACGATGGTCGCTCCGCCGCCCGACTCATGATAACGAATGGACAGCGAGTCCAGCTCTTCGTTGATGATGAAGGCCGGGTTCTTGGTGACCGGGTCTATGGTGGGCGCGTCCTCGTTGTCCGCGTCCTTGGGCGCCGCTTCGTCCGAGGGGAACAGATTGGTGATCCCCGGGGTGTTTCCGTCGAGCGTGATGCCCGTCAGGCCCTTGTACTCGGTCTTGTTGCCCAGGCTGTCCCAGGCGGTGATGATGATATCCCCGGCAGTTCCACCCTTGGCTTCGTACTTCCCTTTATCGATACCCGCCACGGCGCCGGTTTCCTCAGTTACCGTCCACCATGGGGCCGTATCGGGGGTATCGTTGAGGAAGTCCACCGTGGCCACGCCGTCGCCGCCCGTGGGGTCCGCGGATTCGTCGTCGCCCGTTGTAGCGGGATCGTCAGGGATGGGATTGAGCGTCAGCGTACTGTCGGCGTGTTTGATCGTGATCTTGCTCACCCCTTCGCTGAGCTTGAACTCAAGCGGTCTCAGCCGACGGTTGGTCTGTACCGCGGGCTCACCCGGCAACTGCGTATAAATGCCGTCAAGCGACTGCGTGATCGCCGCGGTGATCAGAGGTTTATGATTCTCCGATCCGGCCGCAATACTGTCCGGATTGGGATATTGATCGTAATCTTGGGCGCGGTCGCGTCGCCGATAATCGGTACATTTGTGTTGGCTCCAGCCGCGGCCACAGCTGTCAGAGTTGCTATATCAGCCAGGAGCGAGTCGGCACCGCCGTGGAGGGTTCTCCAATTGGCAGCGGAGGGCCCTGTGGCACGTACCGCCGACGTTACCGGCGACGTCCACGAGATAGGCGAAGAGCTCAAGCCGCTCGTTATCCTTGAACTGCCCCGCGTCAATCTTATCCTCAACGCTCGGATTCGGGCTGTACAGCCTGTCCCCGCGGAGCGTGACCTTTACCCGCGCGTCCTCCTCGAAAGCTTTCGCCCTCGCCGGTTCCAGTTCCAAACCAAGGCCAGGAGGGTCGGCCGTTGTTTCGGCATCATAGCGCGCAATCGAGTCGGCGGGAACGAGACCGACTTCGATCCTGTCCGCCCTGGCGCTCAGGAATCGCGGTATTCAGATTCAGCACCGCTCTGAACACCTGGTCGGTTGTAATCTGGATCTCCCGGACGTAGGGTTGCTGGCCGGTGCCGGTGAGCCCGGAGGCCGACGTATCGACCAGGACGGTTCCAACCTGTTCAGGTCCAGATCGATTTCCGTAAACACATTTTCATGAAGCGGGCGAACGCTGTCGATGCCGAACAGCTTCCGTCACCCACGCGGCTGGCGCCGAAGCCGGCCGTGGCGGGCGTGATCTTCTTGTTCGGTCATCAGGTTGTTCAGCGCGCCACCCGGATTGTTGGTGGCATCCGGTCCACGACAACCTTCAACGCGTGGTTGCTGTCGCTCTCGATCGCGTCATCCTGTTCCACGGTAATTGAACCGTGAACGTATCGACACCAGAGCCCAACCCCTTCGTAACCGTAATATCACCCGCGGGGTTCGTGTGATGCCAGCGATTTCGCGTTCATCCGCGTTGTAAAAACATCCGTTTGGGTCGGCAGTGTCACCGATCGTGAAAGTATAACGTGTCGCCGTCGCCGTCGGCGTCAGCGAGCTGGAGAGTCGACCACCGAAACCGGAAGCCGTCGTCGAGACGCCGTCATAGCACAGGATCCGAACTCAATCGTGTCGCCGATCGCGGCCCACTTGTTGGCGGCCGGTTTGTCGACGCGAATGAAAACACCCTGCGTGGCGGCCACCTCAACTGGGCCGAGGCCACGCCAACCACTCCGAAAACCAGCAGAAACGCCAAACCAATGCTTGAAACCGTTTTTAACTGCATTACCAACCTCCTTGTGAAACAGGACGCTTCGTAAAACCTGCGGTAAACCTCCCTTGCTGCGTTGTGAAGCCACTTCTTGAACACCGGAAATCCCCTGGGTGGGGGGTGCCGGTAATCGGAAGAGTTGTGGAATTTAGCGGTAATGGCGTTCCTCCCTTCGGTTGGAAAATTCACAAATTCCTTGCCTGCAACACTTTAACTTGACTATGGATATAGGTTGAACCCTTGTAGACATTCCGCCCCGTTACACCTCCTTTTAAATGCACGAAAGCCACCCCCTCGTCTCCCGCCTTCAAGAGATAGCACAGTTGACTCATATTGATTGTGTTTTGAGGTTTCAACAACCCGCTTCCAATAGTCGGTGAAAACAGCCGTGAATTCGGCCGATTTCGCTGTTTACACGCACATTATGCGGCAAACAGGTTCCTAAGTATACGCAACACTAAACAGGCTGTCAAGTGTTTTTTAGCAGGATTTTCAGGATTAAAAAGCGACTGTGATTAACAGGATTAAAGGCAAACAGGATTAACAGGATTAAAGGCAAAAACCGACCCGGATTAGCGGGATTAAAGGCTCAAAAGGCGATAACGGCGGGCCTCGTAACCACAATATAAAGGGCCTGTTCCATTCACTTACCACAATACCCGTGTTTCAGCGCATCTGATGTTCGAGGCGCTGGATTTCGTCGCGCAGGCTGGCCGCCTCTTCGTACTGTTCACGCGCCACGGCTTCGCGAAGCTCCGCCCTGAGGGCCGTCAACCTGTCGGAAATTCCGCCCTCAACCCCCTCGACCTCGATATCCAGAGAGGAATTGATGGGCAGCCCGGCCTCCTGGATCACCCGCTCTTCCACGAAAACCGGGGCGCCCGTGCGGAGGGCCAGGGCGAGCGCGTCGCTGGGCCTGGAGTCCACGCCGATGGTCTTGCCGTCCGCATTCAGGCTGACCTCGGCGAAGAAGACGTCTTCCCTGATCGCGTTGATGAGCACCCGCGTGACCTTGACGCCCATTCCTTCCAGTATGGACCGGAGCAATTCGCAGGTGGGCGGCCGGGGCGGCTCTTCATCGTACAAAGCCATGTAGATGGCCGTGGCTTCGAAGTTGCCGATGGAGATGGGGAGGAAGATCTGCTGCTCCCTGTCCTTCAGCCAGACCAGCGGCCGGTTGGTGTTGGGTTCCACCGCCACGCCGACCACGTTCATTTCGACCATGGGATGCGCTTCCTTCCCGGCGCAGGGAGGGGAGGGGCTTTGCGCCGCAGGGGGAGGCATTTTCGGCAAATGCGCTTACTAAACAAGAATATATGGCGAAGGGCCGGGGAAAATCAAGGGAAAAAGCAGGAGAAAGGAAGAAGGAAGAACGAAGAAGGAAGAAGGAAAGGCGAAAGGCAGAATCAAAGGCGACCCGTCCACCGGCCCCGCAGACCTCTCTCCCCGGCCCTCTCTCCTAAAGGAACGGGGGAGAAAAGCAAGAGCGAAAGGCAGAAGCAAGATCAAAGGCAAAGGAAAGAGGGTGGAAGGCCGGCTCACACGGAGACGCGGAGGGAAAGAAGGGAAGAAGGAAGAGCGAAAAAGGAAGAAGGAAGAGGAAGAAGGAAGAAGGAAAGGCAAAAGCGAGTCACTTCAATCCGCATTTCCGTTACTGAGGAACGGCGGCGGCTCGCTGAATCCCTCGCTTCCCTTGGCCTTCTCCTCGGAAAACCACTTACGGAACATTCGGACCATTTCGTCACGCTCTTTCCGACCTTCCGCCAGACCTTCTTCACGACCTTCCTGCCGGCCCTCTACACGGCCTTCTTCGCGGCCCCGTTGAAGTCCCCGTTTGAGATTCCACTGCTTAACCGCTTCGTGTACGCCAAGCATAACGTCTCTCACCTCCAATAAGAGGAATGAACACGTTACCGCAAAAAGCCCGATAGCCCCCACGTCCGCCACGATGGTGAAATTCAACTGAAAATCATTGCCGCCGTAAAATCGCAGAAATCCGCCACCGATGAAGAATGCCACGAACAGTAACGAAAATATGCTCCTGTCCGTTACGCTCCATACAGATTCTCTCTCGTCCATCCAGGCGACACCTTAACTACGAATTTACGTGAAAAAATGCATTGAGGCAACACCACAACTACGAATGGCGCGAATGAAGTCATTAACCTCAATTCGAAAATAGACAACAGTCGAATCGGCCACAAGAAGCACAAAAGACGCAGAAGGGACCGGGGGGACAAAGAAGCCTCGACGTGCCTCTCAAATATCCGGAGCGAGGGCATCCTGCCCTCGAACTTCGAGTAAACGACGCGTTTCCACATCAAGGGGCAATTGCTTTCCTTTCATCGGATACCACATCTGGAACTACGGCGCCACGGCCGCGCGGATTCGCCGTCGAGGGCAGGGATGCCCTCGCTCCAGGGATTGGCATTCCTGGCTACCTCGATGCGCTCGCTCCCGGGAATGGTATAGGTGACGGCGCCGGAGCCTCGCGAATCAGCCTTTTAGGGCAGGATGCCCTCGCTCCCGGGGGAAGTTCGGGCTACGTCAATCGCCCGCAGGCTCGACCGCCGTGCGGCCGAACGAGGACGACGCGGTGACGAAGTCTGAAAAGTCCACGGCCCCGTCGTCGTTCACGTCAGCTTGCGGGTTGTAATTCACATCGCCCATCCGCGTCCCGAACGCTGCCGCGAAGGCGATCAGGTCCTCGAAGTCGAACGCCGGGCTGCCTCCCTGGGACGGCAGCACGATCAGGTAGACCGGATCGCCGGCGGCGTCGAGGAACCTCGCGCGTACCGAGAGGTCGTCCACGGGGACCAACTGACCCGGCGTCACGTTGTTGTCGTCATACGCGTCGATCCGGTAGACCAGGGACGTCGCGCCGTCGGGCAGATCTTCGTCCGTGAACTGCGTGGATCCAGGGGGCAGCGCGGCGATCTGCTCGAGGTCGCCGGCAGACGGGCCGCGCATCACCCTGTAGCCCTTCACGCCCGGAACCGGAATGGTGTAGCCGCGAAACGGAATAAAGTCCACGATCCGGTCATCGGCGGAAGCCGTCCACCGCAGCGCGCCCGTGCGCCGGGCCGTGACGCCGGTAACCGCGGCCGGGGCGACGTTGTCCACGGCGCCAACCGGCCCTTCCGTGACCGTGCGGGCGGAGACCCGCAGGCCGCCTCCGGTCGCGGTCCGGATGTTGTCGGGTACGGAAGCGCTGGCCCACGGCGCGCCCGCGCCGGGACTGGCGGGCGCGAAGACCAGGTCCTTCCGATCGCCGATGACGGACCGGACGAAGTCCTCCGGCGCGTTGATCCGAGCCATCCGTTCCTCGTCGGTCAGGACCGGTACGGGCGAGATGCCGAGCAGCCGCAGCGTTTGGCGTATGCGCTCCCTGGTAAAGACGCGCTTGCCGGCCACGGCCGCAGGGGACCCGCCGTCGCTCACCACGGACCTGACGCCCCAGCGGGTGGCCGCGTTGTCCAGCGCGGGGATCACGGCGCGCCGCACGCCTCCGTCCGACTCGCCGCCACGGTCCGCGCCCGGTCCGATGCTCGCCCAGTGCAGCCACTGCTTCACGGGCGTTTCGCCGTGGATTTCGTTGCCTTCCTCATCGTACCCCTCGAGGGTCGTCTCGATCTCCCGCTCGATCCGATAGCGAATCACGCCTTCGCGCCGCGCCGCTTCAGGGAAGCTGATCAGCACCCAGCCGCCCTGGTCGCCCTGGCCGTCCGGGCCTCGCCAATCTTCAACCGCGATGGAGGCGGGCGCGCCGGGAGCGGAGACGGACCGGCCCTCCGGCGCGAACCCCACTGTCACGCTCCCCGTGAGCGCGCCCGTCACGGCGTCGGCGCCCGACCCGGTGACGAAGTCCCGGTTTACCGTGCGCACGGCGATGGTCGCGCTGCCGGCCATATCGGCAGCCATCGCGCCGAAATCCGCGCCGCCGGCCGGGACCGTCTGCACGCCCGAGGGCAGTTTCACCGCGGCGTGGCTGGAACTGAAGCGGACCGCCACCGACCCGTACGTCTCGGATCCGACGGTGTTGTCGATTTTCATGCTCGCGTTGCCGAATGCGTCGGCGGGCAGCACGTTGACCGTAAAGGCGCCGTCGACGGCGACGGCCGGCACGTCACCCTCCCGGGCCGTGACCGCGAAACTGGAGAACTCGGCGACCTCCACGTCCAGCGCCGCGTCCAGCCGGCCGCTGATGCGGAGGGTTTGTGCGCCGGTGGCGGGGTCGATCGCGTACTCGGCCGCCATCACCATGGCGCCGGCGATCGGGCGGGCGGACCTCACCGCGACGTCCCGCCGGCCCGCGTGCCACCCCTGGCCGTCCATGATAGCGGCCCGGGCGACCCGACCCGCGGCAGCCAGGTCCGCGGGAAGGGGGAAGGAGGGCGCCGGGCTGACGCCCTGCCCGCCGAAGCTTACGCCTTCGAGCGCGGCGGACTGGTCACCGGGGACCACCACGGCCAGCACGGACGGCGCGTGATACGTTGCGGCCAGAACGTCCGCGCCCTCGATCCGGGTGAGCATCGTGTCCAGTACGGTGATCCGGATCGGATAGTCCCGGCCCGCGACGACGACGGCCCGATCCGCCAGGGCGGCAAGCCTGAACGCGTCCGCATTGGGATTCAGGAAGCCACGGGAGAACATGAACGTGCCGCCGCCGGTCACGCTGGCGTTGCCGGCGAGGTCGACCGCCAGGATCTGCAGTTCGTACCGGTTCCGGTCGAAGAAACCCGTGTTGTCCACCGGCCAGTTCACCAGTTCGCCGATGATCTCCAGCCGGTGGTTTCCCGGGCCGAAGCTCTGCACGACGGCCGTGGCGCCGCCGGTCTCCAGGTAACGGACGGACAGGGAGTCCAATTCCTCGTCGATGGCGAAGACCGGGTCCTTGCTGGCCAGGTTGATGGTGGGCTCGTCCAGGTTCTCCGGGTCTTTGGGCGCGGCGGCTTCGGAGGGGAACAGATTGCCGATCACCGGCGCCTTCTCGTCGTACCAGATGCCAGGCAGGGTTACCGAGGACGTGTTTCCCAGGCTGTCCCAGACCTGGATCTTCAGGTTGTTCCGCACGCCGCCCGCAACGTCGTATTTCCACGGGAGACCGAGCCGGGCCGTGGAATCGCTCCCGGTGGGGGCCATATCTTCGTCCACGTCGAACGTGCCGGGGTTATCCTCAGCGCCGCTGCCGACGCCGTACGCGCTGTCGCCGTGGGTGATCCGGATGGAGTCCGGAACTTCGCTGAGCCTGAACTCGAGGGGGTTCAGCCAGCGGCCGGCCCGGACGCCGGCGGTCTCCCACGGCAGGCGCTTGAGGTCCGGCAGCGTCTGCGTGACGGCCGCCGAGATCCGGTCTTCCAGGCTGTCAGGATGGGGGTGGACGATCGCAATCCGGGGCGGGGACCCGTCCGCGATCCACTCCACGCCATCGGGATCGAAAACGAGAGGGAGTCCGTGGCCGGCGCTGACGGGAGACGCCGTCTGGGCATCCATCGAGGCGCCGCCCAGGTTTCCGGCGGCATCGACGAGGTAGGCTTCCACCCGCACCCGCCGGTTATCGGTGAAATCGCCCTCCTCGATCCGCTTCGAGCCCCGGAGTTCCGCGCGATACAGCCTGTCTCCCCAGAACTCGAAGGAAACCGGCGCCGTGGAAAAGGCGGAGTCCGTCTCCACAACGCCCGCCAGGATGCGGCTTGCTCCTGCACGCAGAATGCCGGCCGTGTTCAGACCGATCCTGACGGCAATCTCGTCTCCGATACTGAACCGGACGCGCGTGATCAGGCCCGCCTGCGTGGTATCGGGATTCAGGGCGTCCGTTTCGACGGAGAAGGAATCGAACGCGTCGGCGTGGACCGGGCGATTGGCATCGATGCCGAACCGGACCCCGTCGCCAACCCTGCCGGCCCCGAAGCCCGTGGAAGCCGGGGTGATCTTCCACTTCGTCATCAGGTTGTTCAACTCGCCGCCGTCGACGCCCGCGTCCAGGTCGACCACGACTTTGGCCGAGCGGCCGTCTTCGGATTGAAACAGCTCAGCCTGCGGCGAGACGGTTATGGATACGCGGAACGTGTCGATGCCCGACGACCCGCTGTCGCCGAATGCGACACCGGGCGGCAGGTTGACCGGACCGGGTATATATATATTGTAATAGACGAAACCTCGCGCGACGGCGCCGCCGTTGGTGACGCCGACGTCCTCGTCGCGGACGCTTGCATCCGCGACGGACACGCGGAAACCCTCGTCGAGGATACCGTCGTAGGCCAGGACGCGAATCTCGATCCTGCCTCCGATGCCGGCCCACGCGCCGTCGGCGGGCCTGTCCACGCGAATCATGATTCCCTGCGGCTCCGCGACGTCTTGCGCGCGCGCGACGCCGGCATTGCCGACAACCAGTAGTAACGCCAGACCCGGTCCTGAAAACCTCCGCAGCCTCATCTCTATCCTCCCTGTAAGACACCTCACACCAATGGACGCAGCATCGGGCCGGATGCAGGCAAATAGCATGCCAGCAAGGCGCGGAACCTTAGGACGGGCGCCGCGAGCAGGGAGACAGTACAGGATGGGTGAGACCGGGACTGGCGGGAATATCAGGGCCGCGGTTGCGAAAACCGGTGACGGAGGCGCTTTTTAAGTCGAATTAGCGGGGAAAGCGGGCAGAGAAGCCGTGGCGGTTACCAGCGGCGGCTCAGCCAATGGCGGGATTCATGGGGTGAGGCATCGGACGGTGAAATAGCGGGAAGGATGGAACGATTCGTTCAGGTGGGTGAAAGAAAGAGGCTAAGAGCGACCTCTCTCCCCGGCCCTCTCTCCTAAAGGAAAGAGGGAGAAAGGCCGGATAACCGGCCTCACACGGAGACGCAATGGCACAAAGAAAACCAGGGGAGACGTGAGACGGGAGAGGATCCCACCCCGGCCCACCACCTGGTGAGACGTAAGCCGGGAGAGGGTAGAGATCGCATGCCGGGTGAGGTTCTTTCTCATGCCGCAGGCGAGTCGGAGGGACATATTGGCAAGGGCTTCTTCTCCCGTCTCCCCTCTTCCCTCTACCCGCCTTTCGGCCAGTTATTCCTTCACGACCCAGACCTTGACGGTGGCGCTGACCTCTGCGTGAAGGCGGATGGAGACGTCGTAGACGCCCAGGGCGCGGATGGGTTCATCGAGCTCGATCCGGCGCCGTTCGATCTCGAAGCCCTGCTCGGCGAGGTGCTCGGAAACGTGCTGCGCGGTGACGGAACCGAAGATCTGGTCTTCCTTGCCCACGGCCACGGGAATGGTGCAGGATGCCTTTTCGATTTTCTTCGACAGCGCCACGGCGTCGCGCTGGGCGCGGTTGTCTCGGGCTTCCTTCTGGCGCTTGAGCTCCTCGTACACCTTCCTGTTGCCCCTGGTAGCCACGAGGGCCAGATTCCGGGGGATGAGGTAGTTCCTGGCGTACCCGTCCTTCACGTCAACCACCGACCCGGCGTCGCCAAGGTTGTCCAGAGTTTCGGTAAGGATGATTTTCATGGGGATCCCTTTCGTACAGAGAAAAAGCAGCTGTTAGCCTTCAGCAAAGATCAAGAACAAAACCTGTCCAAAATCGTCTTTTCCGACCGCTATCACGACATGATCCACCAATAACCGGAGCGAGGGCATCCTGCCCTCGAACTTCGCGTCACCTATCCCAATTCGCGTCGAGGGACAGACGTGTCCATTCTAACCGACACCGGTTCGCGCAAAACACCGTGTGGGACGAGTTTTCCGACGTCGAGGGCAGGATGCCCTCGCTCCCGGAAACGCCAACCACACCGGCCCCAATTCGGCTCCTGTCTTGGACAGCCGTGTCCAAAAGCCGGGAACCAGCATTGGCACATCGAAACGACTTTCAATAAAAACAGGTACTTACGCATCCAAGATCGTCTTTTCCAAACTATCCTGGACAGCATTGATCAAGAACAAAACCAGAATCGACTCACACAAAGACGCGAAGGCACAAAGAAAAGCTATCAGCTCTAAGCGGTCAGCCATCAGCTAAAAGCAAAACGAATTGCAAAGTCAACAGCCACCGCTCCCCGCCACCCAGACCTCTCTCCCCGGCCCTCTCAGACAAAGCTGTCAGCTCTCAGCCATCAGCCGTCAGCCAAAAGCGAAAGGCAAGATCAAAGGCAACCGCTCCCCGCCACCCAGACCTCTCTCCCCGGCCCTCTCTCCTAAAGGAAAGAGGGAGAAAAGGCAAAGGAAACGCGACATGATCTACCAATGTCCGGAGCGAGGGCATCCCTGCCCTCGTACTTCGAGAAATCGTTGAGTTTCAATATCAAGGTCCTATTGCTTCCCTTACATCCGAAAACACGTCTCGATTAACGGCACCCCGACTTCGCGATTCAGCCGTCGAGGGCAGGGATGCCCTCGCTCCCGAGGGAACCTGCCGTGGCCGCGTCTGAGGCGGAGAGACGCACGAAGGAAGAGATCGCATGCCGTAAAGGGTAATTTCTCGGGCCGGAGGCAAGGAGGAATATCTTTCTTGGCAAGGATTCCCTCAACCTTCTTCCTTCTTCCTTCTTCCTTTTTCCCTTTTCCTTGTCCCCGCCTTTACGACATGCTGTCTGTTGCAAAAGGCAACAGCGCGATCTGGCGGGCGCGTTTCAGGTGCCGGGTGACGATGCGCTGGTGCCGGGCGCACGTCCCCGATACGCGGCGGGGGATGATCTTTCCGCGCTCCGTGACGAACCGCTGCAGCAGCCGTACGTCCTTATAGTCGATCGTCAACGCCTTGTCTTCGCAAAACCTGCATACCTTCACACTGGACCGGTTCATGTCGCCTCCTCGTTCGCGTTTCCGCCTCCGGCGTTCGTGACCTCTCCGTCTTCGGTTTCCTCCTCATCCGCCTCTTCCGGTTCTTCCTCCACCGGGGTTTCATCCAGCACGACCATATGCCGGAGTACCGACTCGTCGAGCTTGAATGCGCGGTCGATTTCGGGAAGGGCCTCCTGCGGGGCCTCGAACCGGATGAACGTATAGTCGCCGCGGTTCTGTCTGCCGATTTCGTAGGCGAGCTTGCGCGCCCCCAGGCGGTTGACGTCCACCGAGCGGCCGCCGCCCGCGGAAACGAGGCGATCGAAACGCGCGACGAGGTCGTCCACCGCGCCGTCGGGCGCCTGCGGGTTGACAATAAGCGTGAGTTCGTAACGTCTGGACATGAAACCTCCCCCTGGACAATTGGCCCGCGACCAGCCCGACCGGGCGCTCACGAGCGGGGCGATAAAGGAAGCTGTCAGCTGTCAGCTATCAGCCAGCCGTCAGCCAGAAACGAAAGGCAAGATCAGAAGCAAGAATCAAAGGCAGCTTAGACGAAAATCAGCTCACACAAAGACACGAAGGCACAAAGAAAAGCGATCAGCCAAAAGCGGGTAGACGTAAGCCGGGAGACGGTAGATTACCACACCCTGCCCCACCACCTGGTGAGAAGTAAGCCGGGAGAGGTTAGAGACTTCCTGCCCTGTGAGGCTTCCTCTCGTGCCGAAGGCAACGAGGAATTAGATGCCGGGCAAGGATCTCATCTACCGTCTTACGTCTCCCCTCTACCCTCTTCAATATGCATATAAGAAAAAGGGCCCAAGATTCCTTCTATTGAATCAATCAATCAACAACGGAGCCAGAACCAGCGAGACGACGGACATAAGTTTGATGAGTATGTTCAGCGAGGGGCCGGAGGTGTCCTTCAGCGGATCGCCCACGGTGTCGCCGACGACCGCGGCTTTGTGCGCATCCGAGCCCTTGCCGCCGAAATGGCCCTCTTCGATATGCTTCTTGCCGTTGTCCAGCACGCCGCCGCTGTTGGCCATCATCAGCGCCATGAGCATGCCGCTCAACAGCGCCCCGGCCAGCATGCCGCCCAGCGCCTCCTTGCCGAGGATGAATCCGACCAGGACGGGCGTGAGTACGGCGACCACCCCGGGCGGGACCATTTCCCGCAGGGCCGCGACCGTACTGATATCCACGCACCGACGTGTATCCGGCTTGCCGGTACCGTCCATCAATCCCGGAATCTCCCTGAACTGCCTGCGGACCTCTTCCACCATCCTGAACGCCGCCCGTCCCACCGAGGTCATGGTCTGCGCAGCCACGAGGAACGGGATGGCGCCGCCGATGAACAGGCCGATCACCACCATCGGCGACGTGAGGTTGATCACCTCCAGCTTCACCGTCGACGCATACGCGGAGAACAGGGCCAGGGCCGTGAGCGCGGCGGAACCGATGGCGAAGCCCTTGCCGATGGCCGCCGTGGTGTTGCCCAGCGCGTCCAGGCCGTCGGTGATCTTCCTGGTCTCCGGTCCGAGTTCGGCCATCTCGGAGATGCCGCCCGCGTTGTCGGCGATGGGCCCGTACGCGTCCACCGCCATGGTGATGCCCACGGTTGCCAGCATTCCCACCGCCGCGATGCCGATGCCGTACAGCCCGGCGAAGTGATAGGCGAACCCGATGGCGGCGCAGATGCACAGCACGGGAAGGAAGGTGCTCTGCATGCCGATGGCCAGGCCCGAGATGATATTGGTGGCGGGTCCGGTTTCAGATGATTCGGCCACCTTGCTCACCGGGGCCCCGCCGGTGTAATACTCGGTGAGCAGACCGATGAGGATGCCGGTGAGACCGCCCAGGAGAATCGCCCAGAACACGCCTTCGGAGAGGCCCATGCCGTCCACCGCGAAATAGCTGCCGGCGAACATGACGCCAGCGGCCACGAAAGAAGCGTACCGGAGGGCGGCCGCGGGACTGAAGCGCTGCAGGACCTGCATCGCCAGAACGCCGATCAGCGACGCCACCAGGCCGATTGTGGCCACGATAAGCGGCAGTTGCATGGCCGTCAGCTTCACGACCTCGCCGTCGTACACGGAACTGCCATACAGCTTGGGTAACAACGCCGGCGCAGCCGTGGCGGCGATGGCGATGGTCGCCACGATGGACCCCACGTAGGACTCGAAGATGTCGGCCCCCATCCCGGCCACGTCGCCCACATTATCGCCCACGAAATCGGCGAGCGCCGCGGGGTTTCGCGGATCGTCCTCGGGAATGCCGGCCTCCACCTTGCCGACGAGGTCCGCGCCCACGTCAGCCGTCTTGGTATAGATACCGCCGCCCACGCGCGCGAACAGGGCAATGGAACTGGCGCCCATCGCGAATCCGTTGATGACGACCGCCTGGTCCATGTTTCCATATAGAAGGAACAGCACGCCCACCCCCACCAGGCCCAGGCTGGCCACGGAGAGGCCCATCACCGTACCGCCGGAGAACGCCACGCTCAGGGCGGTCGCCTGGCCCTCCTGGTTGGCGGCGTACGCGGTGCGCACGTTGGCCTTGGTGGCCGCTTTCATCCCGAAAAAACCGGCGCATATCGAACAGATTGCGCCGGCCAGAAAGGCGAAGGCCGTGCTGAACGGCCTGATGCCGATCGAAAGCAGGATGAATACCGCCACGATGAAAATTCCGAGTACAACGTACTCACGCTTCAAAAACGCCATGGCGCCTTCGTGGATGGCATCCGAAATCTCCCGCATCCGGTCCGTACCCGCCGGTTTGCGGGTGATCAGGACGTACACCAGGCCGGCGACCAGCAGCCCTGCGATCCCGAATATCGGCGTCCAAATCATGGAAAAACCTCCAAAAATCGGGAAGAGGTAAGACGTTAGACGGGAGAGATTACCTGCCTTGTCAGGTTTCTACTCGTGCCGGAGGCAACGAGGAATAACATACCCGGCAATGATCTCATCTAACGTCTTACGTCTCCCGTCTTCCCGCCTTTACGAATTATACCGATTCATCGCCGCGTCGATTCCGTATTCAAGCCAGCATTCCACGCCGTCGGCGGCGTCGCGGACCGCCGCGTCCATCACGTCGGTTTCATCGTCTTCGAACCGGCTCAGGACGTGTTCGATCCGATCCGCGCCCTCGGGCGGCGCGCCGACACCCACTCTCAGCCTGGGAAACGCCTCGGACCCGATGCAGTCGATAATCGACCCCAGGCCGTTGTGACCCCCGTCGCTGCCCCCTCGGCGCAGCCGGATCCGGCCCGGATCCAGGTGAACGTCGTCCACCACCACCAGGACGTCCCCGATATCCAGGTCGAACCGGTCCTGAACATCCGCAACCGCAACGCCGCTGCGATTCATGAAGGTGACGGGTTTTACCAGCAGCAACGCGCCCGAACGCTTCTCGATCCGGCAAAAAAAATACCAGGCGCTTTCCGACCAGGTCCCCTTCAGCCTTTCCGCCAGCAGGTCCACCACCCGATAGCCCAGGTTGTGGCGGGTATGGGCGTATTCGGAACCCGGGTTGCCCAGACCCACGACAACCTTCACGGAAAACCTCCAGAAGCGGTAAGACGTGAGACGGGAGACGTTAGAGATTACCTGCCTTGTGAGGTCTCTTCTCGTGCCGGAGGCAAGTCAAGGAATAAAATATCGGGCGAGGATTTCATCTCCCGTCTTCCCTCTACCGTCTCCCCGATGTTATTCCTCCACTTCCTCCTCGTCCCGCTTCCCGCGTTCGATGACCTCGGGCTCCTGCATCTCTTCCTCTTCCTCGATCAGCTCTTCCTCTTCCTCTTCGACCTGCGCAACGGACGGCGGCACCACCACGAACAGGGACCGGTCACCCTCGGTGACGATCTCCACGTTGCCCGTTACGCTCAGATCGGAAACGTGCACCGAGTCTCCGATATTCAGATCTGTCACGTCGAAGCTGATGCTGTCGGGGATCTCGCCGGGCAGACACGACACCTCCACCTGGTGAAGCAACTGTTCCAGGATACCGCCATCAGTGCGTACGCCGGCCGGTATGCCTTCGGCTTCGACGCGGACTTCCACGACGATTGTCCGGGTGAGCGAAATCCGGTAGAAATCCGCGTGGAGGAGATGCCCGCCGACGGGGTGGTGCTGGAGGTCCTTGACGATGGCTGTGTCTTCGGACCGCCCTTCCCCGTTGCCCACGACCAGGGACAGAAGCGTATTCCGACCGTGCTCGTGCAGGACCGTTGCCAACTCCTTCGCGTCTACCGAACAGGCGATTGTCTCGTTCCGGTCACCGTAGACGACCGCCGGAATCCTCCCGGTCCGCCGGATGCGCTTGGCCTCGCCCTTGCCGGTTCCGGTGCGAACTTCGGCCTGCAAACTTACGCCGTTATTGTCAGCCATGATCAATACCTCCGCATAAACAATCCCGTTATGTACTGCCGGGCAGGGATTCGAACCCCGATAAACGGCTCCAAAGGCCGCTGTCTTACCCTTAGACGACCCGGCATCAAGAACCACAACCCGGTCGGTAGCGACACAGATAGACCCGACGCCCACGGCCCCGCACGCGGACGACCGCGGCCGAGGCCTGCCGGGCCTCACGAAAAACCCCGAAGAGCGTGGACCCGCTGCCCGATACCGAGCAGGCGACCGCACCTCCGGCGGCCAGCGCGGCGAGGATCCGCTTCACGCCTTTGCCGGCGGCTTCCACAACGGGAAGAAAGTCGTTCTCCAGACAGGCGAACAACCGGTCCGCGCAGATCCGTCCCGATTTTTCCGCAAAGTCCAGAAATGTACCATACGCCTCTGTTTCTGTCAAGCCAATTCTCACGTTTTGGTAAGCCCAGGCGGTGGAAACGGGAAACCCGGGATACACCAGCACGTACCAGAAATCGTCCTCCCAATCCACCGGTCGGATCCGCTCTCCACGCCCCGTCGCAACGGCCGTTCCGCCTGTCAGGAAGAACGGAACGTCGGACCCGAGTTCCGCCGCGAGACCGGACAGACGTTCCGGACCCAGCCGCAATCCCCAGAGCCGGTCCAGCGCCCGCAGGGTTGCGGCCGCGTTGGAACTCCCGCCTCCAAGGCCGGCGCCGGCAGGAATGCGTTTGTCCAGGTCCACGCGCACACCCCGGTTGTCGCCCGTTTCGCGGCGGAGGACCTCGACCGCACGGAAAACGAGATTCTCCGGCCCGGCGGGGACGTCCGGATGATCGCAATGCACCAGCGTCTCGCCGGCCGCGGCCCACGTGAACGCCAGCCGGTCGCACAGATCCACCGTCTGAAGAACGGAAACGATATCGTGATAGCCGTCCTCCCTGCGGCGAAGGACCTTCAGGCCCAGGTTCAGCTTTGCGGGCGCGATTTCGATCAAGCGATGCATTAAAGAAGCCTTGTGAGCTGTCAGCTGTCAGCTGTCAGCTATCAGCCGTCAGCCATCAGCTAAAAACGAAAGGCAAAACCAAAAGCCACCGTTCCCCCCGCAGACCTCTCTCCCCGGCCCTCTCTCCTAAAGGAAAGAGGGAGGAAGGCAAAGAAAACGCAACATGATCTACCAATATCCGGAGCGAGGGCATCCCTGCCCTCGTACTCCGTGCAGCCGACCAATTCGCACACCAGGGGCCTATCCTATTGCTTCCCTTCCATGCGAATACACGTCTCGTTATACGACCCCGGGGGACCTCGCGAATCGGCCGCCGAGGGCAGGGATGCCCTCGCTCCCGGGGGTACTTACACCGGTCGTCTCAGAGAAGCGGTGAGAGGGGAGAGATTACCCGCCTTGTGACGATTCTTCTCGTGCCAAAGGCTAGGAGGAATTCCTTATCTGGCAAGGATTTCTTCTCCCGGCTTACGTCTCCCGTCTCACCGCATTTCTTTTTCCTTCTTCCTTCTTCCTTTTTCTTTCTTCCTTCTTCCTTGCCCATGATAACCCCCCGCGCCGCTCTGTCAAACGCCTATCCGCTGCGCGGGGCCAATGGGTCTGCCAAACTTGCAGTCGACACCTGCCGGATAAACCCCACGCGAAGAAGCCGATCCGCGCGCGCCGAGAATGCCGTTCACGAACCGCGGGAATCGAAGTCAGGGGTTGACCCGCGCGCGCGAATTTGATAAATTGACATCGTTGGTTACACGGCCCCGTAGACACTCATAACCTCCATAAAATATGTATATTTCACGCATTCTCAACGCCCACGCGTCAGGGCGGCGATTCTTTCCGGCTGCGGCCATCGGTCTCTGTGTCCTGTTTGCATGGACCGCACCGGTTTCGGGACAGGCCGCCGAAGGCGAAGACGAGAGTTTCGAGCTTGCGCAACGGCTTTTCGACAACCGGGACTATGCCAATGCGGCGCAGGAGTTCCGGCGCTTCATCGCCGGGTACCCCGCAAGCGCGCGGCTTCCCGCGGCGCTCTATCAGCTCGGAGAGGCCCATTTTCTGGGCGAACAATACGGAGACGCCGTTGAAGCGTACGGTGATTTTCTCGTTCGCTATCCCGGACGCCTCGAAGCGGCCCCGGTGATGCGCCGGAAGGCCGAGGCGCTCGAGCGTCTTTCCGAATACGCAATGGCGGGCGCCGCCTTCCAGGAAGCGCACGACCGGTTCCCCGCGGCGAAACAGGCTGCCGGAAACCTCCTCGCGGCAGGGCTGAATTTCGGCAAGGCGAAGGACCCGGACGCCGCAGGGAGGGCGTTCGGCGCGCTCGCCGCGAATTTCCCGCAATCCGGACTCGTCGCGGAAGCCAACTACAACTGGGGGCTCGTCCTCCTGGACGCCGGACGCCCCGATGAAGCGCAGGTCCGGTTCAGGACAATCACCGCCCCGGGACCGGACTCCAAATGGACCCCCGACGCCCTGCTGGAAATCGGCAGGATCGCGCTGGGCAAGAAGGACCCGAAAGAGGCGGAAGCGGCCTTCGGCAGGCTGCGCAGGGCCTACCCGCGCAGTTCAGCGTCGGGCGCATCCTACCTGGCGCAGGCCTCCTGGTACGAAGGAAGAGGAAACTGGTCCCGGGCAGCCGAAATCTACGAACTCGCAAGGGGCAGCCTTCCGCAAAGCGAAAGCCGCCAGCAGGCGGTACTGGGCCTGGCCAACGCGTGGCGCGAACTGGGACGCACGGCCGAAGCGCTCGCGTTATTCACGGAGTTCATCAACGCCTATGCCGCCAGCCCCCACCTGGACCGCGCCTGGCTGGGCCTGGGGCGCGCCCACGCCGGTCTGAAACAGCACCGGGAGGCGCAGAACGCGTTCCGCCGTCTCCGGGAACTCTATCCGGAATCGGAAGCCGGCATCCGGGCGTACGCCGAAATGGGCGACGTCTGGCGCGCGGCAGGCGCCCCGCGCAGGGCCTTGAGGGCATACCGGGCATACATTGAAGAAACGGAAGCCCCGGACGCCGCGGCATCGGCCCGGCTGCGGATCGCGCACACGTACGAGCAGGACCTGGGCTGGCACGACCTCGCCCTGGAAACCTACCGTGATCTGGCGGATACGGCCCCGGCTGACGTCGCCGGCGAGGCGCAGTTCGGCATCGCCCGTATCCTGGATCGAACCGGGCAGGCGGACCCGGCCATTCGCGAATACCGTACCTACCTGCAGAAATTCCACAGGCGCGCCGAAGAGGCCCAGAACAGAATCCGGTACCTGCGGGAATTCGGACGCGAATCCACCGGCATACCGGCAGCCGAACTCGCCGCGCTGCTTTCGAATCTCCCTGCCATCGCGTCCGATCCGTACGCCCAGTTCGTCCTGGGCCGGTTCCTTCACAGCCGCCGGCAATATGCGGAGGCCGCAGAACAGCTTGCCGCGGCGCTGTCAACGGACGCCCCGCAGCCGTTCGCTGCCGAGGCGACCTGGCTTCTTGGCGAGAGCGCCCTGAAAGTGGCGCGGGAGTCGGGGCTGCAGGGCCGGCCGGATGCGGAATCCTTCTGGTACGACAAGGGTCTGGCGGCGCTCAGGGAGGTTGAGGCGGGGCATCCCGAAAGCGAATTCGCGGACAACGCGGCCCTGTTGCGCATTGAAACGGAAACCCTTCAGGCGGAGGACCCGGATTCGGTGCGGGCGCGGCGGCAACTCGCAGGTTACGGCGAATTCAAAGCGGCCTATCCCGAGTCCGACCTTCTGGACCGGGTTCTGCTGGCAATGGCCGACGCGATGCGAACGCTGGGCGGATTCGAGCCCGCGTGGATCGACACCGCCCTGACGACCTACCGTGGCATCCGGAACGCATATCCGCAAAGCCCCGCCGCGGAACGGGCAACCTACGGCATCGGCCTTTGCCAGGCCCGGAAGAATGACTACGTTTCGGCCGAGGAAACGCTGCGCGATTTCCTCTTCGAGTATCCGGAAAGCGACCTGGAAGGCCACGCCAGGTACCAACTCGGCCGCATCCTCCTGGATCGGGGCTTCCCGCGCAGCGCGGCGGACGACCTGACCGAGCTTCTCGCGGGGCCGGCGCCGGCCGGGCTGGCGCGGTCCGCGCGGGACCTGCTGGCCGAGAGTTACTACAGGGCCGGGGACTACCGGCGCGCCATCGACGTCGACGTGGAACTGTTGTCGGCCGGGCCGGAAGGACCTGTTCTCAGGCGGCTCGCACGGTCCTACGAGGCAAACGGGCAGCCGGCGGAAGCCATTGATGCCTGCAAGGCCCTGCTCGACGCTTTTCCGAACGCGGCGTACGCCGACAGCTTCGCGTATACCAGGGCGCGGCTTCTGGCGGAACTGAAGCGGAATGCCGACGCCGTCACGGCCTTCAAGGCGTTCCCGAAACAATACCCGGAAAGCCCGCTCAAAGCCAAAGCGGGCAAGACCCTCGCCGCCCTCCTGTTCGAAACCGAGGACTACCCGGGCGCGCTCGCGGCCCTCGCGCAGGTGCCGGCGGACGCGCGGGACGAGTCGGTTGCCGGGCGCGAAGTCCTGAGCCTGTACCGGCTGAAACGCGTGCAGGAGGCGAAAAAAGCCTCGGGCGTATTCAAGAAATCCTTCCCGAACAGCCGTGACTGGCTCGCCCGGTTCCGGATCGAAGAGGGCAGGTATTATCAGAGGGCCGGGAATTTCAAGAAAGCCCGCCAGATTTTCGAGGACGTGGTCAGGAAACACCCCGGAGGCGAGGCCGCCGCCGAGGCCGCCTGGTATCGCGTCAGGACGCTGAAACGGGAAGGTGAGAAAGAAGCCTACCGGGAGGCGCTCGCCGCCTTTGTAAAGGCCCGTTCAGGCAGCCGCCACTGGCCCGCCGCCGCCCTGGAGCTGGCCGATATCCTGTATGAATCGGGCGATTACGAAAGGGCATCGAGGGCGTACCGGAACGTGCTCGAGGCCGGTCCGTCTCCGGAAGAAACGCCGAACGTGCTGTCCAGGCTGATGAAGGTACACAGACGCCTGAAGTTGCTGGATACGGCGATCGCCTACGCCAACCGGCTTGTACAGGAGTTTCCCGGGCATCCCCTGGCGTCGGACGTCCGTATTGACATAGGCACCATGCTGCACGACAACAAACAATTCCGCCTGGCGATCGCCAGGTTGACTCCTCTCCTGAAAAACGCCGAGGGGAACGACTGGTCGACCATACAGTTCTGGCTTGCAAGAAGCCACTTCGGTCTGGGAGATTATGAAAGCGCGAAGCGGGAATATCTGAAACTCCTGTACCAGTTTCAGGGCGCCCCACAGTGGGCGGCGAGCGCGCACGATGGCCTCGCCACCTGCTACGAAGCCCAGGGGAAATTCACGGAGGCGATCCGTGAACTGAAGGCCATCCAGCGCCGGGAAGGGGCCGCCAGCGACTTCGGTCTGCAGGCCGGGAAACGCATCGAGATGCTGGAGGCACTGTTGGACGGCAGCCAGGAGGCGACCGCACCCACGCAATAGACCCTTTGTCCGAAACCACTGCCGGCCAGGAACAAAGTGACTGTTCCAGCGATCACAATTGTGCTCATTCGGTCCCATTAAGCCCGATGCCATTCCCAGGAGCGAGGGCATCCTGCCCTCGCTCCGGATACGGGCGGAAGGCCGGACCATACGAAAGACCAAACCGATATACCCAATTGAACGCTATGGCCGCAGCATCCAGAAAAGACGCGCTTATCGTTAGCGCCGATCCGGAATTGGGCCAGACCCTGCGCTCGGAGCTGGAAGCGCAGGGATGGAAGACCATTCTGACCAACAGCGTCGGACCGGTGCCCAAGCTGCTCAGACGAGGAGACGTCGACCTGATCCTGGTGGACGAGGCGAACCTCTCCCGGGCGGTATCGGACCCGGACCGGCCCCTGCTGGCGGACTCTGGTGACGTTTCCCTCCTGGTCTTCCTGACGCCGGAAAGACGCCAGGACCGTACGCTGCTACAGGGCCTCGAGCCGCGGGCCATCCTGGACCTGCCGGTGGACGCGGAGCAGGTGAGGCAGGCGCTGCAACTGGTCACCGACCAGACCGTATCGGACGTTGACACGGACCTGCTGGGCAATTCGGAAGCCATCAGACGGATCCGGGAAACCATCCGGCAGGTCGGGCCGGTTCCCGTCAGCGTGCTGATTACCGGAGAGAGCGGGTCGGGCAAGAACGTGGTGGTCCAGGCGCTGCACCGGCACAGCGTCCGGTCCGACGCGCGGCTCATCACCGTGAACTGCGGGGCCATTCCGGAGACCCTTCTGGAAAGCGAACTCTTCGGCCACGAGAAAGGCGCGTTCACGGACGCGCGGACCCGGCGAGAGGGCATCTTCGAGGCCGCGGACGGCGGCACCGTCTTCCTGGATGAAATCGGCGAAATGACCCTCGCGGCCCAGGTCCGCCTGCTGCGCGTGCTGGATACCCGGGAGATCACGCGCCTGGGAAGCACGCAGCCCATCAGCGTGGACGTGCGGGTGCTTGCCGCAACGAACCAGGACCTCGAGCAGGCCGTCAACGAGGGGCGCTTCCGAAGCGACCTCTATCACCGCCTCAAGGTGGTCGAGCTCCGGGTGCCGCCGCTGCGGAGCCACCCGGAGGACATACCGGTCCTGGTCGACCACTTCATTCAACTCTACCGGGAGGAACACGGCGTACCGCCCATCGAACTGGACGCGACGGCGATGGACATCCTGCTCAATTACCGCTGGCCGGGCAATATCCGCGAACTCCGGAACCTGATCGAGCGGCTGATGGTCCTTTCCGTCAACCGCAGGATCGGGCCGGCCGACATCACCCAGCACCTCGAAGGCATGGACCCTTCGCAGGTGTCTGGACGCCCCGGTTCCAACCTGCCCGTCCAGGTGGGAAAAACGCCGGAGGAGTCCCAGCGCGACCTGCTCTACTGGGCCGTCCTGGAGGTTGCGAGAGACATCAAGGAACTCAAGGCCTACCTGATGGAGAATCCCGCCGACCTGCCCTCCCTGCCCGTCTACTCACAGGGGTCCCCGCCGGTTGCCGACCGCGTGGCGGAAGTCGAATACACCGAGGCCGACGCCGCGCCTTCACCGGGCGACGAGGTCAAGTCCCTCCGCGAAGTGGAGCGCGAGACCATCGCCCGTGCGCTCAGGGCCACCGGCGGTCACCGCAAACGCGCGGCCGCGCTGCTGGACCTTCCCGAGCGCACCCTCTACCGAAAAATCCAGCAGTACGGGCTGTAGAAGAACAGCTGTCAGCTATCAGCCGTCAGCCATCAGCTAAAAGCGAAAGGCAAGGTCAAAAGCAAGATCAAAGGCAGCTTTGACGAAGATCAGCTCACACAAAGACACGAAGACACAAAGGCACAAAGGGAAACCCTGAAACAGCGACAAGGCGGGCACCCACAAGGGGTGCCCCTACAAACACAACTGCGGCGTTCCCAGGGCAGGATGACCTCGCTCCCGGCAAACCTCCGCCCGGCCCCGCAGACCTCTCTCCCCAGCCCTCTCTCCCACCGGGAGAGAGGGAGCACGGCCAGGTCTCGCGCAATGGCAGATTCTTCCGTTTAAGCGACCTGGGGTACGGGGGGTTTTTCCGTGTTCATCCGTTCCGCGCCGATGTTTTGGCACACGTCAGGGAGTCGCAGGCCACCGAGTTGCATTCGTGCCTCCTAGGCGGTTCACGGAAAAACCGGCCCCCTGCCGAAGGGCGCGCTTCTTTTTGGTCCTTTTTCTTACGCGGATAAGAAAAAGGACGTAAAAAACTGAAAAATTAGGATTTATCAGGAAAATCCGACTTGCAAATGACAAACCCCTTTTGCTTTTCCGTTCAAAGTCGTGCCTACGGCGTGTTCCTCAGGAACAGCAAGACGTAGACGGAAGAAGGTATAGATCGCATGCCGTGTAAGGTTTCTTCTCGTGCCGGAGGCAAGTAGGAGGAACCGATCGGGCAAGGATTTCTTCTACCCTTTCACCTCTACCGGCTCCCCGATTTTCGGAACCTTTCCCCCGCCTTCCGGGTCTAAACACCCATAAACCCGGGTGTCATCATCGAAACGTCGAGGTAATCGAGAACCAGAGAAAGGGGCACTTCCAGATGTCGAATAAGACCATCCGCTTTCGTGGATTCACGCTTTTCGTGGGCCTGCTCATCGCCGCCGGCGCCTTCACTTCGCCCGCATTCGCATCCGAAGACCAGGCCATCGAGCAGCTTCGGAGTCTAAACAAGGCATTTACCGGGATAGCCAGCCGAATCACGCCGACGGTGGTCACCATCAGCACCAGGGAGACCGTGACCAATGTATGGACGAGGGAAAGGCCGGAGTTCTTCCGTCCCTTTTTCCGGATGCCGAGGGGCGAGGGGTGGCGGGAAAGACAACAGGAACGCCCCGGGCTCGGCTCAGGCATCATCATGACCGCGGACGGGTATATCCTGACGAACCATCACGTGGCGGGGAGTGCGGACGAGATTACGGTGATCCTCAATGACAACCAGGAGTTCGATGCCCGCCTTGTCGGCACCGACTCGCTCACGGACGTGGCGGTCATCAAAATCGACGCCGAGGACCTTGCGTCCGCGCCGGTGGGCGACTCCGACGAGGTACAGATCGGTGAGTGGGTGATGGCGGTGGGCGCGCCCCTGTCCTTGCGTTCTACGGTTACCTCCGGCATCGTCAGCGCGCTGGGCCGAAATCTGAACATCATCTCGGACCGTTCCGGATTCGCCATCGAAGATTTCATCCAGACTGACGCAGCCATCAACCCCGGCAACTCAGGCGGGGCGCTGATCAACCTCGACGGTAAAGTCATCGGCGTCAACACGGCGATCGCATCCGGTACCGGTGGATTTGTCGGATACGGCTTCGCCATTCCGATCAATCTGGCCAGGAAGGTGATGGATGACATCATTAACCATGGCCGGGTCCGGCGGGGTTTTCTGGGCATCAACCTCAGAAGCGTGGATGCGTCGCTCGCCGACGCATTCGGCCTGGACGGCCCCCGGGGCGTACTCATCGCAAACGTCTTCGCGGACACGCCGGCCGATGCCGCCGGTCTCAAGGACGAAGATATCATCCTGAGCATAGACGGGAGGCCGGTCAATCGACCCAACCAGGTCCAGAGCCTGATTGCAAGAAAACACCCTGACGAAACCGTTGCGCTGGAAATCAGACGAAAAAACAGGACGATCACCCTTCCAGTCAAGCTGGGAGAAAAGCCCGCGCAGATCGGCGACGTTGCCTCCACGAGGACGCAGGCGGCTCAGACCGAGCTTCATGGTCTGAGCGTGAGCAACATCACCCCTGAAATCGAGGAAAGATGGGGGCTTGAAGGCGAAATGGAAGGCATTCTCGTGACGGAAGTGGCCCAGGGAAGCCGCGCGGGGCGGGCCCGCTTCCAGCGGGGAGACATCATCTTCAAGATCCGGCAGGGGAGCTTCGAACGGGAAGTGGGATCCGTAGCCGAATTCAAGGCATCTCTGGCCAAGCTCGAAAAGGGCCGCAACGCCGCCTTTTTCGTCCGGCGGGGAACGTACCATCTGTTTCTGACCATGAAGATTCCTGAGTAAGAGGCGCAACACCGACGTTCGTGTCACCAGATCGATACGTACGAAGAAAGCCCGGCGGGAATGCGCGCCGGGCTTTCTTTAGTTGTCGGAAAAAGGCGAAAATCAGCTCACACAAAGACACCAAGACACAAAGGACACAAAGAAAACCGGAACGGCAAAGAGGCGGGCAACCACAAGGGTTGCCCCTACAAATGCAACAACGGCGTTCCGAGGGCAGGATGCCCTCGCTCCCGGGGGGACCAAACCCCGGCGCCCTCTGAAGCGGAGAGACGTAAGCCGTGAAAGGGGAGACGACACCGCATGCCACCGGTTTTCCACTCTCCCCAGCAATCCTCTTCCACTTGAATCTTGCGAGAGTCCCATAGCAGAAGTGGCTAAAATCATAGTTATCGCTGTTTCTTCCTTCTTCCTTCTTCCTTCTTCCTTCCGCAGACCTCTCTCCCCGCAGACCTCTCTCCCCGGCCCTCTCTCCCACCGGGAGAGAGGGAGGAAAAACAAAGAAGCCGCGAGATGATCTTCCAATATCCGGAGCGAGGGCATCCTGCCCTCGAATAGAAGGCGACCCATCGATTCTCGCATCAAGGGCCTATCGCTACCCTTCCATCCGAAATCACGTCTCGATTAACGGCACCAGGGCCTCGCGAATCGGCCATCGAGGGCAGGATGCCCTCGCTCCCGGGGGGACCAAACCCCGGCGCCCTCTGAAGCGGAGAGACGTAAGCCGTGAAAGGGGAGACGACACCGCATGCCACCGGTTTTCCACTCTCCCCAGCAATCCTCTTCCACTTGAATCTTGCGAGAGTCCCATAGCAGAAGTGGCTAAAATCATAGTTATCGCTGTTTCTTCCTTTTTCCTTCCTTCGCCCCGCAGACCTCTCTCCCCGACCCTCTCTCCTAAAGGAAAGAGGGAGAAAGGCAAGAAACCCGGCCTCACACGGAGACACGAAGACACAAAGGACACAAAGAAAACCGGGACGGCGAAAAGGCGGGCAACCACAAGGGTTGCCCCTACAAATGCAACAACGGCGTTCCGAGGGCAGGGATGCCCTCGCTCCAGGGGGGAGCGAGGCAGGCCGCGGCGTCGGGTAAACAGCCCCTCTTTACGGGTCGTCCCTAATGATTCTGATAACGTAGGTCTTGGGCGCTTCCGTGGTGTGTATGACCTTGAAGCGTTCTGGAAACGTCTTTATGGCGGGTACGATATACTTCAATTTTTCCGGGAAAACCGGGATATTGTCCAGCAGGATGTAATCAAATTTCTTCAACGCCGCCAGGATTTCGACAGGGTCCTCGACGCGGGGGTAGCCATTCGCTTCCCGCCGGGACCAGAACCACACCAGTCCCGGCTTTCGCGTGGAGACCCGGCTCTGGGGAGGTGTATTGTCCCTCATCCAGACGCTGGCCTCGTAGTACGTCTTCCAGGCCTGATGATAGCCAGGACTCATCCGCCTGTCGCGTATAAACCCGAAATCCGCGAACAGGGACGGCAGCAGAAACACGCACGACAGCAGGACGGGGTAGTATCTGACCAGGACGGACCGTTGAAAGACGGCCGTGACTCTCTCGAGTGGCAGGTAGCGCATGAACCCCTTTTTCGGAGGAATGGAATCCGGAAAGCGGTTGCAGATTCCTTCGAAGCCCTTGAATATATAGAAGACGATGAACGGCAGAACGGGAAGGAGATATCGATCCGGGGAACCGGGAAGCACGAAGAGGGTCGCAACGTAACCCAGGAAGTACCAATCGTGGACCTCCACGCTCCGCAGGAGCGATAGTGGCCTTTTGTTTGCAGGTCTTCTCCCAAAGACAAAGCCGATGCCGATCAGAATCAGAACGATCCAGCCAACGGGGCGCCATCTTGCGGAAATCGGCAGCTTATACATATACTCTGCGGGCAGAAGGAAGTATTCCAGGTTCTGAAGATAGCCGGCCGGGTTTTTTTTAAAGATGTAGTAGAGGAAATTCTGCCAGAAGGCGCCCACCTCGCCCTCCGGAATATAGGCTCCCCTGGCGATCTGGTGGATCATTCCCAGGTAGCCCTGGGACTCAGGAAAGTGAACCTTCAGGTAAATTACCCAGGGCAGAACCCATACGGAGGCGCATGCAACGAGGAGCAGCGGTTTTTTGACCTCCTTTCGGAGCGCGAGGTAGATGGTGGCCGCGATCACCAGGTATATGGACGGCGACTTTACGTGGTAAGCCCAACCCGCGGCGCAAGCGGCGGCAATCAACCATCCCCAGGAGATACCTGGGCGCCTGATGTACTGAAGGATTGACCAGAGGGCGAGCAACGAGAAAACGGGAAAGGGCATGTCCGCCGTGACGACGTTGGAGTACCTCACCGCCAGCCAGAATGCGCCCGAGATCAGGGCAATCAGAAGCGCGCGGTTATTGTCGACAAATTCGCGGAAGACCAGGAACGTGCAGAGCGGGAAGAGGAAGCCCGAAACCGCGATCGTGACCTTGAGCGCGGGCACGCTGTTGCGGAACAGTACAACAGCAGGCATAAGCAAAGTCTTTACGCCCAGGCCGTACTGGCTGTCCATTACTCCTTTGCCCTGAACCAGACGCATCGCGTCCCTGATGTACGCAATATTATCGCCGATAACCTCCACCCATTCGTTGCAGGTGAGGAGGTACAGGCCGCAGATGGCAAGGGAACCCGCCAATGCCCCGCGCATAACCCTGTGTTTAGGTATCTGCCGGAAGGCGGCAAGTGCCGCGACACACAGAATAACCAGCGAACACACCATGACAGGCACGGCCGTTGCAAGGTTTAGCCGGTGATAACACTGAAGGGCGAGCAAGATAACCAGACAGTACGGAACGATGAGACTGAGACGCGGCACGTTTATATTCCGGTGAAACGGTACTTGAGGAGTGTCTTGATGTTGATGAAGAAATCGGTCCAGCGCACCTTCTTGCCGGCGCTCACGTCCCGCCCTGTGTACTTTATCGGGACGTCGACGATCCGGCACTCTCGTTTCAGGAGCTTGGCCGTGAGTTCGTGTTCCAGGTCGAAGCCGTCCCGAACGAGTGGAATCTCACGCACGACTTCGGTCCGGTAGAGTTTGTACCCTGTACAAAGGTCGGTAATCCGTGAATGAAAGAGGACGTTCGTAAACCAGGTGAGCAGTTTGTTGGCGATGAAGTTAGGCAGCTTCATGCCTTCGATCCGGCCAAGGAAACGCGAACCGAACACCGCGACGATGGACGGGTCTCTCAGAAAGGGGGCGATCAGTTCAGGGTAGTCTTCGGGCGCGTATTCCAGGTCCGCATCCTGAATGAGGACCCAGTCTCCGGTTGCATGCGTCAGGGCCGTTCTGACCGCCGCGCCCTTTCCCATGTTCCGGAGATGGCGGACCACCCTGATAACGTGATGGTTCAGATTCTCCAGTATGGCTCCGGTCCCGTCGGTGGAGCCGTCATCCACCACGATGATTTCCCTGTCAACGCCTTCCTGAACCGGCACGGCCCTGACACGTTCGATCACGGCCTCAAGCGTATTCTCCTCGTTGTAAACGGGAATCATGATGGATAGCAGGTGTCTCCGCGAGACAATTTCAGAATCTGCGTTCACGTGGGGCATCCCGGAGAAACCTGCTTCACCTTAAGGCCGGCGGCATCGACCGTCGCGGGAAGGATTCGCGCCGTGGGGACGGCGGACAGTACCTCGCTCCAGGCGGTCGAGAGTGCGGGTACGATATCGGCTTTCGGCGCAAGCGCCCAGACGCATCCGCCGTTACCGCTGCCTGCCGTGGCGAAACCCGCGCCGAATTCCGCGCAAACGGCCTGAAGCTTTTCTCCGAGCACGGTTATCCGGGCCGGAACGATCGCGCAGCGAATCGCAGTTTCCTCGTTCATCAATCTGCCGGCGGCCTCCCAGTCTACCCGTTTCAGCGCCCCGGCGAACTCCGTAGCGATTTCATTGACGCGGAACCACCGGCCTCGATGCCGACCCGCAAGGAAGTCCTCGACCTGCCGGCTGTTGACGTCGTTCGAATCATGCGGTTTGCCAATATAGGCCACCAGAAGACGTTCGCCCAGGGCGCTGTATTGGTCCGGCGAGAGAATCGCCTCCCTACGAAACTTTCCACCCGGGTTTCCGTAAGTCCACCGCCAGGTATTGACGCCCCCGTAAGCGGCGGCGCACTGGTCCTGCAGGCCGGTATACGAGAACCGCAAACCGTCTTCGATATTGTAGACGATCTCGACGATCTCCTCCGGCGAAAGACGCTCGCCTCCAACCCGTTCTCTTGCGCGGGCGAGCGCTCCGGCCAGGGCCACCGAGAGCGTGCCTGACCCGCCCACACCGCTGCGGGGCGGGCAGCCGTACGAGATTTCGATTTCGACGCCTCCCAGCGCGAAGTGGGCCGCGATCGCGAACAGAAGTCCGAAATGGCCCGTCATGTCGGGCGCGTCCGCGGGAAACGTCTCGCGATGGAATTCATCCAGAATCCGGACGTAGCCCGGCTCGCAGGCTTTGAGGCGGATGCCGGTGCGTGCGGAGATGGCGATATTGGTGGTGGCGGGATTCAGGCTGGCGTAGGGCAGCGCGAAGCACTTGAGGTCCCACGTGCCGCCAACGTCCAGCCGGCAGGGCGCGGAGGACAGGATTTCGACCTCCTGCAGGTATTCGCTGAGATCCGTGAATGCTTTTTGCATGGTTGTAAACGTCGCAATGGGGTTGATGAGGGCGGCCTGACTGGACAAGCGCAATTAACATCATCCACCCGCGCCCTTAGCCGATCCCTGAGATTGCGGTCCCTGAGCCTGTCGAAGGGTCGAAGGGCCGGCGAAGGGTCGAAGGATTCCATATCGCGGGCATTTCGACAAGCTCAATGACCACGCATGGATAAGTTCAAATTGGCCATAAGGGCCCTGGTCTTATCTTCCATGTTTTCGATTTTGGCGAGAATTCCTCGATAACCGTGGCAATATGGCGCTCTCGCCATTTATCAAAGCTTCCTTCTTCTTCCTACTCCATCCTTGCACTTGCTTTTCACGAAAATATGCGTCATCAAGTCTTGAGAACCGCTCAAGATACACCAACTTGACAGGCCGAAATTTGCGTGTGTAATTCGCCCCTTCACCTGCATTGTGCTCGGCAAGTCTTCTCTGGCAAGTCTTCTCTGACGTCGTTAGTACTACCCGTGTAATATTTGCCGTTAGAACAAACCAGAATGTACATGTAGGCTTCTTGCAAATCTGCGCTCGTTCAGAGAGTCTCAGTGGTTGCGCTTCAGAGGACCGTAGACGGGTTGCCAGATCACGGGCATTTCGACATTTCGACAAGCTCAATGCAGGCATGCTCAATGACCACGCATTGAAAAGTTTCAATGAGCCAAATGTGCCGCGACCGGCACCCCCGATGCCTTGAACCGCTACGTGAGCCTGGCGATGGGTGCCGCAGGCAAGTTGGAGGATCATATTGGCAATGGCTTCTTCTACCGTCTCACCTCTACCGTCTCCCCGCATTTCTTCTAACGTCTACCCTCTCCCGTCTCCCCGCATTTATCTTATCGTCTACCCTCTTACCTCTACCCGCCCTTTTTTTCCGTCTACCTTCTCCCCGCATTTCTTCCTTTTTCCTTCTTCCTTTTTCTTTTTCCTTCTTATGCCCTTGGATGGAAGGAGCGGTGGACCTCTTTGAGGTATTCGCGGTCCACGTGGGTGTAGATCTGTGTGGTCGAAATGTCCACGTGCCCCAGCATTTCCTGTACGGCGCGGAGGTCGGCGCCGCCCTCCAGCAGATGGGTCGCGAACGAGTGGCGCATCGTGTGCGGGCTCACCGATTTCCGGATACCGGCGTTCTGAACGAAGCGCCTCAGTATCTTCCACACGCCCATTCGCGACATGGCCCCGCCGCGGAAATTCAGGAAAACCGTATTCCCCGACGCCGGGCCGCTCAATTCCTCGCGTGCGCCGGTCAGATAGCGACTGACCCACGCCACGGCTTCCGATCCGATGGGCACGATCCGCTCCCGGCTGCCCTTGCCGATCACGCGCACCACCTCCAGGTCGAACAGGAGGTGCATCCGTTCCAGGCCGATCAGTTCCGAAACCCGGAGACCCGCTCCGTACAACATCTCGAGCAGCGCGCGGTCGCGGAGACCCAGAGTCGTCTCCACGTCCGGCTCCATCATCAGGCGTTCCACTTCGTATATGTTCAGGACAGCTGGCAGTTTCCGGCCCAGTTTGGGCGACTTCATATGCTCGGTGGGGTCGTTTTCGATCATCCCCTCCGCCTGCAGGTACCGATGAAACATCCGGACGGCGGTGAGGTTTCGCGCCACGCTGGACGCTTCCAGGCCGAGTTCACCCAGCAACCGCAAAAGCGAGGATACGTCCGCCTGCGACACGCGGACCGGCGTTGTTACGCCCCGCGCCTCCAGTACGGTGGCGTACCGTTCCAGGTCCCGGGCATAGGCCGATACGGTATTCTCTGCCAGACCCTGCTCCAGGTGAACGTAATCCAGGAACCCGCGCAGCGCGTTGCGCCACTGTGCCGTCAGGCGCTGTTCGCCCTCATCGATATCGGCCATAGCCGCCATTCCCGCGTTCTCCCCTGTCACCCGATTCCCTCCAGCGCCAGCAGGGCGGCTTTCCATTCTCCTCCGTAGGCGAAACCCGTCAACGCCCCGGAAGCCCCCACAACCCGATGGCATGGCACCACGATCACATAAGGGTTCTTCCCGAGCGCGGCGCCCACCGCGCGGGCGGCCTTCGGGCGACCGACCGCATTGGCGACGTCGCCGTAAGACCGCCGCACGCCATACGGAATCTCACGCGTCGCCCGCCAGACCATCTCCTGAAAAGCCGTATGTCCGGACAGGTCCGGGAGGTCGTGAAACCGCACGGGCTCACCGGAGAAGTAACCGGCCAGCGCGTCGAGGAGGCGCTGGCCCGCCGGATCCGGGGGATTGCCGTCAACCAGCGCGGGACGGGCGATATCGACCCTTGCGAAGCGGCCCAGCCGGACAGACGCCAGACGGGTGCCTGCCCACGCGACCTCCACCTGGCCCAGGCCCGTCTGAAGGACGGCGGATTGAACCGCCGATGTTGTGCCGTTTCCATTTTTCACAGTGTTCTCCACGTTAATGGGCCTCGCTCCCGGCCCCTCAGATAAAGCTGTCAGCTATCAATTCTCAGCCGTCAGCCATCAGCTAAAAACGAAAAGCAAGTAGGCGAAAAGCAAAAGCAACCCCTCACCACCCCGCAGACCTCTCTCCCCGGCCCTCTCTCCTAAAGGAAAGAGGGAGGAAAGCAGGCTCCGCGTGCCGGTCATCTATAGACACTCTGACACTGCTGTCCAAGATAGTTTGAAAAAGACGATTTTGGATACGTAAGTACCTGGTTTTCTTGAAAGTCGTTTCGAAGTGCCAATGCAGATCCCCCTCATTTGGCCACGGCTGTCCAGGACAGAAACTGATTTGTGACCGGTGCGGTTGGCGTTCCCGGGAGCGAGGGCATCCTGCCCTCGACATCGGATAACTCGTCGCACACGGTGTTTTCCGTGACCCGGTGTGGGATTGAATGGACAGTCAGTCTCTCGACGGGAATAGGGGTCGGTGACGCGAAGTTCGAGGGCAGGATGCCCTCGCTCCGGTTGCAGGTGGATCATGTCGTGATAGTGGTTGGAAGAGACGATTTTGGACAGTTGTGATACTCTGATTTTCAAGGAAACGCCGCCGGTTTTCCGCTCTCCTCAGCAATCCGCTTCCATTTGGTTTTTGAGAGAGTCCGATTGCAGAAGTGACAGAGGTCAAAGTTACCGCTACCTTTTCCTTCTTCCTTCTTCCTTCTTCCTTCTTCCTTCAGGAAGGGGGTCAGGGGGTAGGTTTCGACAGATCCATCGCCAGCTGTTCCGCGATGTGTTCGGCAAGCTTCGGTCCGATGCCCTCCACCGCCGCCAGTTCCGATGCGCCTGCCTCCAGGATCTTTTTCATGGATCCGAAATGCGCCAGCATCGCTTTCCGCCGGGCCGGGCCCACCCCATCGAGCTCATCCAGACGGGAAGCCAGCGTTCGTTTCTGCCTCAACTTGCGGTGATAGGTGACGGCGAACCGGTGCGATTCATCCCGCACGGCCTGCAACAGCTTGAGCGCCGCCGATGCCTTGGGGATATTCTGCGGATCCGAATGGGACGGCAGGAAGACTTCCTCGAGACGCTTGGCGAGGCCGATCACGGGCTGATCGCTGACGCCGATCTCTTTCAACGCCGCCACCGCGCTGGAGAGCTGCCCCTTTCCGCCGTCGATCAGGAGCAGATCGGGAAACGCCCGTCCCTCCTCCATCAGGCGTTTGAAACGCCGCGTCACCACCTGCCGCATCATCGCGAAATCGTCCGGGCCTTCGATACCCGTAATCCTGAAATGCCTGTACTCGGACTTCCGGGGCCGCCCGTCAACGAAACACACCAGCGACGCCACGGGGTCCGAACCCTGGAAATTCGAAATGTCCATGGCCTCGATCCGCTTCGGGGGCCGCTCGAGGCGCAGGTCGCGCTGCAACGCGGCGACCGCGGCGGGCGCCTGTGACCTCCTGTTCTCGCGCCTCAACCGGCGCTCGCTGAGCAACAGCGCCGCGTTGTTTTCGGCCATCTTCACCAGCCGTGCCTTGTCGCCCCGCTGGGGCACCCGGATTTCCACCAGACCCCCTGCCCGCCCCCTCAGCCAGTCCAGCACGGTCTCCCGCGACTCGATATCGCACGGCAGACAGATTTCCTCCGGCACGAAGGATGCCGTCAGATAGAGCAACTGGACGAAGGTGCCAACCACCTCTTCGATCGGCGCGTCCAGCACGCCGCCCAGGAAATAGTGCTGCCTCCCGATCAGCCTTCCCTCGCGTACCTCCATCACCACGCAGCAGGCTTCGTCGTCTTCCCTGGCTACCGCGATCGTGTCCCAGTCTTTCTGTTCCGCGGACACCACCCTCTGGCGGTTGGTCGTCTGCTCCAGGTCACGGAGCCGGTCGCGGTAGACCACGGCCTCCTCGAATCGCTGTTCGGCGGCCGCATTCCGCATGCGTTCCTTCAGCGCTGCCACCACCTGCGTATGGCGACCCGTCAGAAACAGCACGGCCTCGCGCACGATCTTGCGGTATTCCGCTGCCGGGATAAGCCCCTCGCAGGGGCCGTCGCAGCGTTTGATCTCATAGTCGAGACAGAGACGGACGTTCGTTGCCGGCAACGCGTAGTCACAGCTCCGTATACGGAACAGCCGGTGCATGGTTTCGAGGGTCCGGCGCAGGGCCTTGACGTCCGTATAGGGTCCCAGATAACGCGAACCGTCCTTGACCACGTCGCGTGTAAACAGAATCCTGGGAAAGGGCTCATCCGTAATCCGGACAAACGGGTACTTCTTGTCGTCTTTCAGGTTTATGTTGTACCGGGGCTTATGCTCCTTGATCAGATTGGACTCCAGGATCAGGGCATCCACCTCGGTATCCGCTACGATGTATTCCAGGTCCCGCGCGTTACGTACGAGCGCCCGGAACTGACGCCGTCCGTCGTACGCGTTGGACCGGATGTAGGATTGCGCACGGCTTCGCAGGCACTTCGCCTTTCCTATATATATGATCCGCCCCCGTTCGTCCTTCAACATATACACACCGGGTTCCCGCGGCATATGAGACACAATCTCATTGAGTCGCCTGCGTACGGCCTTACGGCTCATTCCCGCCGGCGCCGCGCTACGGTTTTCCGATACCGGGTTCATATCAAATGTCCAGAATTTCGACCTGCAGCAGCCGCAAGTCCAGCAACCCCACCGTGCACCGGCCGGTCACCCAACCGCCCGCCTCACCGGGATTGACAACCAGTGTCCCGCCGGTGCGGACGTCGATCTCGTGGGTATGACCGTAGACGATCACGTCGTAGGCGCCGCTTGCCGCCAGCGCGTCCACCTCGTCGGGTTCGTGAAGAACCAGCAGACGCCTGCCCTCGTGGGTGAATGCGTACGGTGCGCGGTGTATGGCCCCCAGCGACTCGAACTGGGCGCGAAGCCCGAACCGCTCGCCGTCGTTATTGCCGAAAACGCCCACCATAGGCGCGTTCAGGCCGGCCATCCATTTGGCGTTGAAGGGCGCGATATAGTCGCCCGCGTGTACCACCAGCCCGACTTCCCGCTCGTTGAACAACGCCGTCGCCTTCTCCACAGAAGCCTTGTTGTCGTGCGTGTCGGCGATCAGTCCCACCAGATGCGCGTGTGCCATGGCCACCATCCGTTCGTACGTGGTTTTCGAAGACAGGATTTCGGTTCGGGTAAGGAGATCATGTCAGTGTCAGGTCCTGCCCGAGGGCACCTTCTGAATTCAAGACAAACTTACGCCTCAGCGGTGGTTTTGTCAACCGGAGGGCGGGACGTGCCGCGAATTGCCAGGCCGTAGCGCGAATTGCCAATTCGCGTTACATATAGGTTTATGTTGACAAGTATGATGGATTGTGTGAATTTTGAGGCCGTCAATCACACGGGCGGGCGGCCGTAAGTATCCCCGCCGCGGGGGAATCTTCAATGGCGGTTTTGAGAATCGCACTGCCGTCGGGCAGCCTCCAGGAGTCCACGCTCGATCTGTTCGCGAACGCGGGCTATCGGATTCGCGCCAACCACAGGTCCTACATCCCGACCATCGACGATCCGGACCTGGAGGGCCTGTTCCTTCGCGCGCAGGAGATCGCCCATTACGTGGAACGGGGCGTGCTCGACGTGGGCCTTACGGGCAAAGACTGGATCCTGGAAAACAACGCCGACGTCGTCGAGGTCGCGGAACTGCCGTACAGCAAAACCACCGCGCAGCCCGCGCGCTGGGTTATCGCCGTGCCTGAAGAATCGCCCGTCCGCACCGTGGAAGATCTTCAGGGCAGGCGCATCGCAACGGAACTGGTCAATGTCACCCGGAAGTACCTGGACGCGCGGGGCGTACAGGCGGAAGTGGAGTTCTCCTGGGGTTCCACGGAGGCCAAGGTCAGGACGGCGGGCGCGGCGACGCCGGGAAATGATGGAGGGGCCTACGAGCCGGGTCTGGTGGACGCCATTGTGGAGCTCACGGAAACCGGGTCTTCGATCCGCGCCAACAAACTCCGGATTGTGGAAGACCTGCTCGAGACCACCCCGCGCCTGATTGCCAACAGAAGCGCATGGGACGACCCGTGGAAACGGGAGAAGGCCCGGAATATCGCCACGCTGCTGGTGGGCGCCTTCCAGGCTGAAGACAAGGTGGGCCTGAAGATGAACGTAAGGCGGAAAGACCTGGATGCAGTCGTTGGGCTGCTTCCCGCGCTGAACAACCCCACCATTTCCAACCTGCTGGACGGCGACTGGGTGGCCGTGGAGGTCGTGGTTGACGAACGCGTCGTGCGCGACACCGTGCCCCTGCTGAAGAACAAGGGCGCGGAAGGCATTATCGAATATCCATTGAACAAAGTGATCTACTAACCTTGATTCGTAAGTCCTCGAACGTTAATTCGAATATATGCTTGTAAATAAAGGCGATTAGACTGCTGATTACCAGGATACACCAGGTCACTGGACGTGAAGGGAAAAAACGTCCATCTATACGTCGATAACGCCCCGTTTCGGAGGGTTTTGTCGCGTCGCCGCGTTGCTGTTTTTTTTGGATTGAGGCAAATGATCGACGTTGTCACCCACGATCCGGAGAACCCTTCTCCCAGACTCAACGCCATTCTTTCGCGGACCACGGATTTCGAGCCGGACCTCCTGGCCTCCGCGCAGGAAATCGTCAATGCCGTGCGGGAACGCGGCGACGACGCGGTCCTGGAATACACCCGCAGACTCGACGGCGTGGATCTTACGGAGGTCGGGATGCGCGTGCCGGAGCCGGACATCCAGGCCGCGTACCGCGAAGCGGACCCCGGGCTCATCAGAACCATCAGGGCCGCGGCGGAGAACATTCAACGGTTTCACGACGCACAGAAACAGACGTCCTGGTTCATCGAAGACGGCGACGGCGTCGTACTCGGCAGGCGGGTGCTCCCCATCGAGCAGGTCGGCATTCTCGTTCCCGGCGCCAGCGCCCCGCTCTTCTCAACGCTGCTGATGGCCGCCATTCCCGCCCGCATCGCCGGTGTGACCCGACTCTGCATGGCCACGCCCCCGCGACCGGACGGCTCCGTGCATCCGGCCGTACTGGCGGCCGCCCACGTCGTGGGCGTCGATGAAGTCTATCGCGTTTTCGGCGCGCAGGCCGTTGCCGCACTGGCCTACGGCACCGCCTCCATCCCGGGGGTGAACAAGCTCGTGGGCCCCGGCCACCCGTCCGTCCAGATCGCCAAGAAACTGGTCTTCGGAACCGTCGACATCGACATGGTCGCCGGCCCCAGCGAAATCGTCGTCCTGGCCGACGAGGAGGCAAACCCCAGGCACGTCGCCGCCGACCTGCTGTCGCAGGCCGAACATGGAAGCGGCTTCGAAGCTGTGGTGTGTATCACGCCCAGCTCGAACCTCGCCAGTGAGGTTGCCGACGAAGTCGAGCGTCAGGCCGCCCGCCTGGACCGCCGCGACGCCGTCCGCAAGGCCCTGCGGAACTTCGGCGCGGTCGTGATTGTAAGGGACGTGGACGAAGGCATCCGGCTGGCCAACCGGATCGCCCCGGAACACATCGAACTCCAGGTGCGCGATCCGTGGTCCCGCCTGAACGAGGTCAGGAACGCGGGCGCGGTCTTTCTGGGCGCGGCTTCCTCCGAACCCGTCGGCGATTATTACGCCGGCGTGAACCACATTCTGCCCACCGCCGGCGCCGCGCGGTTCGCCTCGCCGGTGGGCGTGGATACCTTTCTGAAGAGCTCGAGTATCGTGTCCTACACGGACCGCCGGTTGAAGAAGACGGCCGGCGACATTATCGCCCTGGCGGAAGCCGAGGGACTCGACGCGCACGCGAACGCCATCCGTGTCCGGCAGGAATAGCGCCGGCACAATCCAAAACCGCCCGCCCGCGCAACCGCCGAACTCCGGCGACCATGCGGGCGCGGCGTTCTCATTTTGGATCGTTTCCGATGATCGATCCGCCACTGAAACGCATCAGGCCGGAAATCCGGTCCGCGGACGGGTACCACCTGACGCGCTACGACTGCCCGGTAAAACTGAATCAGAACGAAAGCCCGTTCGATATTCCGGACGATCTCAAGGACGAAATCCTGGCGGACGTCCGGAAGCGGCCCTGGTTCCGCTATCCCCAGCCGATGGAGATGGACCTGGTGGAAGCCCTGGCCGACTTCGCCGGCTGGCGTCCGGACGGGCTGATCGTGTGCAACGGCTCCAATACCCTGGTACAGCTCGTTCTGGCCGTCAGCACCCGCCCCGGCGCGCCGGTGGTCATCCCGTCGCCCAGCTTTTCGTTGTACGGGCTCTACACGGGCTTCTTCGGGGGTCGCGTGGTTCCGGTGGATCTCACGGCGGAATACGCTTTCGACCTGCCGGAAATCCGGGAAGCCGTCCGTCGGGAATCGGCAAACATGGTCATCTTCGGTTCCCCCAACAACCCAACGGGCTGCGTCGTCTCCAGTGCGGACCTCAGAACCCTGCTCGAGCAAACCGACGCGCTGGTGATGGTGGACGAAGCCTATGCGGAGTTCAGCGATGAGACGGCCCGCGACCTGATCGGGGAATATCCCAATCTCATCGTGTTGAAGACCTTTTCAAAAGCCCTGGGCGCAGCGGGTATACGCATCGGCTACCTGATGGCGCATCCTGAGATCGCCCGGGAGGTCCTGAAAGCCAAAGTGCCGTTCGACATCAACGTCTTCTCCCATTCAGCGGCGCTGCACATTCTGAAACACGACAGTCTGATCCGGGAACGCGTCAGGACGATCCGTGATGAACGCGAGCGGGTGTTCGCGGCCCTTCGGGAAATCGACGGCGTCCGCCCCCGGCCGTCACATGCCAACTTCATCCTCTTCGAAGTCGGCAATCCGGCCCGGGTCTTCAACGGGCTCATCGAAAAGGGCATCCTCATCCGCAACGTGACCTCGTATCCTCGGCTCGGCAACGCCCTGCGCGTGAGCATCGGCAAGGCAGAGGAAAACACCCTCTTTCTGGACGCGCTCGAAGAGACACTCAAGGATGCGTGTGTATAATACACATCATCAATCCTGACCTGGAAACACGACACGGGAAAGGTTAACCCCCATGCCGGTCCTTCGCACCGCCCACCGCATACAACGCAAGACATCGGAAACCGACATCGACCTCACGCTGAACCTGGACGGGTCCGGAGACTGCCGGCTCGAAACCGGAATCGGTTTCTTCGACCACATGCTCAACGCGTTCGCCCGGCACGGAGGCTTCGACCTGGACGTGGCCTGCCGGGGCGACCTGGACGTGGACGCGCACCACACGGTGGAAGACGTGGGCATCTGTCTGGGCAGGGCATTTTCCGAAGCGCTGGGCGACAAGGCGGGCATCACGCGCTTCGGACACAGTTTCGTACCTATGGACGAAGCCCTTGCGCGCGCGGCCGTCGACCTCTCGGGCCGGCCGTTCCTGGTCTACAACGCCGACATGCCCGACGAAATGGTCGGCGCGTACCCCACGGCGATGAGCCCGGAATTCTTCCGGTCGCTCGCGGACCACGGGCGGCTGAACGCACATATCGACCTGATTCGCGGGACAAACGCCCACCACGCCACCGAAGCGATTTTCAAGGCTGCCGGCCGGGCGCTCCGGCAGGCATGCGGACAGGACCCCGGCGTCGTGGGGATTCCCTCCACCAAAGGCGTGTTGTAGGGTCCGACATGACTCCCGACAACGCGCGCAACGCGAGCCCTCGATTCGATCCCGACGCCGGTGGCGGAAAGGTCCTTACGCTGGATCAGGCCAGAGAGGTCCGGCGGCGTCTCAAACGAACCCGCGCAAGGCTGGTCTTCACGAACGGCTGCTTCGACCTGATCCATCCCGGCCACGTGGCTTTTCTTCAGCGGGCGCGCGCCCTGGGCGACGCGCTCGTCGTGGCGCTCAACAGCGACGACTCCGTCCGCCGCATCAAGGGCAGAGGCCGCCCGATTCTGTCGATCGAGGAACGGATCGGCGTGCTGTCCGGCATGGAAGCCGTCGACTATATCTGCGTATTCGAGGAAGACACACCGCACGAAATCCTTCGACAACTGCTGCCCGACGTCCTCGTAAAGGGCGGGGACTATTCCCCGGATCAGATCGTCGCCCGCGAGGTGGTGGAAGACGCCGGGGGCCGTGTAGCAACGGTTTCCACGGCTTTCAAGACGTCCACGACCGCGATCATCAATCGCATCCTCAAGGCCGGGACATAGCGCGGACACGCCATGAAGATCCTCCACACCATCTACGACGACGTGGACAACCCCTGGTGCGGAGGAGGCGGCGCGGTGAGGGCCATGGAAATCAACCGGCGCCTCGCCCGGAAGCACGAGATCACCCTCCTGACGGGTCACTTTCCCGGCGCCGCCAGGGAGGAAGACCGCGACGGCATCCGCATCCGCAGGGTGGGGACGAGCCGGAACTATCTGTTCAGCCGTCTGAGCTTTTCGGCGCTGGCGTCCCGTGCGCTGGCGAAGCGGCCCTTCGACCTCTGGGTGTACGACTTTTCCGCGTTCTCGCCCGTGTACGCGCTTCCGTCCCGGCGGGCGCGGTCGGTGATGGTCTTTCACCATCCCATAGCCGCGCACGCCACGCGGAAATACCCCGGGATCGGTCTTCTGGCCGCCGCCGCCGAAGGCCTCCACACGCGGCTGCACCGCCGGATCATCGCCGTTTCTCCGAGTACCGCCCTCCACCTGGAGAGGCGAACACGCCCGAACACACCCGTTCATACGGTTTGCAACGGCGTGAGTCATCCGGCCCTGGCAGAGACTCGCGAAGAGGACTATATTCTCTTCTTCGGGCGGCTGGACACCTACAACAAGGGCATCGACGTTCTGCTCCCGGCATTCGCCAGGCTGAAACCGGCGCATCCGGAAGTCCGCCTGGTCCTTGCGGGTCGGGGCACGGAGGCTCGACAGCACGAACTGATGTCAAAGTCCCGTTCCCTGGGCATATCGGATCGCGTGGAACTCACGGGGCCTGTTTCGGAAGCGGAAAAGTGGAACCTCTACGCCGGCGCGTTGTTCACCTGTCAGCCTTCCCGATACGAGGGGTGGGGCATCGCCGCGATCGAATCCGGCGCCGCCGGGAAAGCGGTGATCGGCACGGAGATCCCCGGGCTCGTGGACGCCATCCAGCGGGACCGGACCGGCCTGCTCGTGCCGGCGGAGGACCCGGAAGCCCTCGCGGGCGCCATGAAACGCCTGCTCGAGGATTCCCGGCTGCGCGCGGACCTCGGCAATAACGGGAGGGCGTGGGCCGCCAACTTTTCCTGGGACCGGATTGCCATGGAGCAGGAGCGCGTATATGAACGGTCGCTGAGGTGATATCTTGAACCCTGGCTTGACAGGGACGAGCAGATCGGCTTCGGCAGACAGGAATGTCTGCCCCACCTTCAAACCTTCAGATTCACAAGCCCTAAAACCTTCACGCCAACGACATCATCGGCACAATGAGCCGTTGCGAATATGACCACCGGATACGCAAATGACATCTGTATTGTGGGCGGGGCCGGCCGGGTGGGTCTGCCGCTGGCGCTGACTTTCGCCGGCAAGGGCTTGCGCGTTATCGTCTGCGACATCAACGAGGCGTCTCTCGAGTTGATCGGCGAGGGGCGGATGCCCTTCGAGGAGAAGGGCGCCGGGGACCTTCTCGCCAACGCGCTTGCAAAGGGCCGGCTGAGCGTATCGTCCGAAACGTCCTGCGTGGCCGGCGCGGCCACCGTGATCGTGACCATCGGCACGCCCGCGGACGAACTCTCGAAGCCCATTCTCTCGACTTTCAAGAGCCTCGCGGACGACATGCTGCCGCATCTGTCCGACGATCAGCTTGTGGTGCTCCGGTCCACGGTTTCCCCCGGGACAACGGACTGGCTGTACGACTACCTGCGCGCGAACGGCAGAAACCCCAAGGTCTCCTTTTGCCCCGAACGCATCGTTCAGGGCCAGGCCATCGAGGAAATCCCGCTGCTCACCCAGATCGTCAGCGGAACCACGGATGAAGCCGAACGGGAGGCCGCAGCCCTCTTCAGGCGGATCTCGCCGGGGATCGTTCACCTGACGCCCATCGAAGCCGAGTTCGCGAAACTGTTCAGCAATGCGTACCGGTATATCCAGTTTGCAACCGCGAACCAGTTCTATACGATCGCAAACGCCGCGGGCGTGGACTACAGCCGGGTACTCGAAGGTATGAAGAAGGACTACCCTCGCGCCCGGGACATCCCCTCCGCGGGATTCGCGGCGGGCCCGTGCCTGCTGAAGGATACCATGCAGCTGGCCGCCTTCGCCAGCGACGGTTTCACGCTGGGACGGGCGGCCATGAACGTCAACCAGGGCCTGGTGAACTACCTGGTCGAGGAGATTCGCAACCGGTACGGCGACCTGCGCCGTCTCCGCATCGGCCTGCTTGGCATGGCCTTCAAGGCGAACAGCGACGACACACGGTTTTCGCTGAGCTACAAGTTGAAGGACATCCTGGCGTTCCGGGCCAGGGAGGTGATGACCACGGACCCGCACGTGACCACGGACCCGAACCTGCTGCCCGTCCGGGAGGTCATGGAGAGGAGCGACCTGCTGGTCCTGTGCGTGCCGCACGCGGCGTACCGCAGGCTGGATCTCAAAAACAAACCCGTCGTGGATATCTGGGGGTACCTGAACCTTGAGTAAGCTCTACCTGGTCACGGGCGGCGCCGGATTCATCGGTTCCTCCCTGGTACGGCGCCTGCTTCAGGGCGGCCACCGGGTGCGGGTTCTCGACAATCTGTCACGGGGAAACGCGGGCCGCCTGGCGGACATCGGGGACCAGGTGGAATTCATCGAAGCGGACGTCCGGAATGCGGATGCCGTGCGCAATGCCGCCCGGGGCGTGGAAAGCCTTTGCCACCTGGCCTCGGTGAACGGCACCGAATGGTTCTACAGCAAGCCTGAAATCGTACTTGACGTGGGCGTAAAGGGCGTTGTAAACACCATCGACGCCTGCCTGGAGCACGACGTTTCCGAATACGTCCTGGCCTCCAGTTCCGAAGTGTACCAGACCCCGCCAACCATTCCCACGGACGAATCCGCGCCACTTTCCGTTCCCGACCCCCTGAATCCCCGTTTTTCCTACGGCGGCAGCAAAATCATCAGCGAACTCATGGCCCTGAACTACGGCCGGAGGCGCCTGGGGCGCGTCCTCGTGGTCCGCCCGCACAACGTGTACGGGCCTGACATGGGGCGCGAGCACGTCATCCCCCAGCTCATTCTGAGGGCGGCCTCGCTCGCAACCGAACACCCTCGAGGCGCGGTTCCGTTTCCAATACAGGGCGACGGCTCGCAGACCCGGGCTTTCATGCATATCGACGATTTTACAGACGGGTTCGCCACCGTCCTGGAAAGAGGCGCGCACCTGAATATCTACCACGTCGGCAATGATGACGAAGTCACCATCCGGCGTCTCGCCAGGCTGATTTTCGAACGCATCGGCAGGAACTTTGAAATCGTCCCCGGAGCGTTGACAGCCGGCAGCCCCGAAAGAAGGCGCCCCGGTATCGACAAGCTCAGAGCCCTCGGCTACCGCCCCCGCGTCTCGCTCCGCGAGGGTCTGGCCGGCACCATCGCCTGGTACCTCGAAAACCACCGCAACTGAGCAGGAGGAACATGCGTGCCGCGCGCAACCTCCCGAAACGTCACCCGCTGCCAGATCAGCCAATCCTCGAATCTTCAGTCCGTTCTCTTCCTGGGTTTCGTGCCGCCGGTGAACGACATGCAACCGGTGGGCGCAGAGCCCGTCGACTGCCCGATGTATCCCCTGGAACTGCTCTACTGCCCGGACTCGCACCTGGTGCAGATCGGCTGGCAGGTGGACCCGGAGGTCCTGTTCCCGCCGGAATATCCCTACACCAGCGGCACCACGCGCATTCTCCGTGAGAATTTCGCGGACCTGTTCGAACGGTGCAAGGACCGCCTGGGGGCGGACGGCACCTCGTTTGTGATCGACATCGGCTCCAACGACGGCACGCTCCTGGCCAATTTCAAGGCCGGGGGCTGCAGGGTCCTGGGCATCGACCCCACGGACAGGGCACAGCTTGCAAACGAGAGGGGCATCCGCAGCCTCCAGGCTTTTTTCACGCGGGAGACCGCGCAGACGGTTGCCTCAGAATACGGCCCGGCCGATCTCGTGACCGCAACCAACGTATTCGCGCACATGCCCGACGTCGACGAGGTCGTGGCCGGGATTCTGGACATCCTGGATGAAACGGGCGTCTTCGTCTCCGAGTCCCACTACCTGCTGGACCTGATCGGGACGCTGCAGTACGATACGGTCTACCACGAGCACCTCAGGTACTATTCCCTGCACAGCCTGAAATTCCTCCTGGAAAAACACGGACTGGAGATCTTCCACGTGGAACGCATCCCCACGCACGGCGGCTCCATCCGCGTCTTTGCCGCCCGTACGGGTCGATATCCGGTGGATCCGTCCGTTCCGGATCAGCTGAAAGAAGAACAGCGGGCCGGACTGCTCGACCCCGAAACCTACCGCCGTTTCGCCGGGGACGTTCTGCAGAGCAAACTCGACCTCCTGGGCCTGCTGCGAGACATCAAGGCCCGCGACGGCCGCATCTACGGTATCGGCGCGCCCTCCCGCGCCAGCACGCTGATCGCCTATACCGGACTGGACCGCGAGACGATCGACTGCGTCCTTGAAATCCAGGGTTCGTACAAAATCGGCAAATATATGCCGGGCACCGGCATCCCGGTGCTGGAAGAGTCCGCGCTGTTCAGCGACCAGCCCGAATACGCGCTGCTCTTCTCATGGCATATCGCCGGGGAACTCATGCCCAAACTCACGCGTATGGGTTTCAGGGGGAAATACATCGTCCCGCTTCCGTCGCCCCGTATCGTGGCGGATTGACTGACCGCAATTCGAAGAAAGACAACAGTCACTTTACCACAAAAAGCACAGAAGGGGACGGTACGATAACGGGGTATTGAGGTCGTTCAAATGGATGAAATTTCCCTTCACGTCCAGTGACTTCAAGTATCCGGGACCTTTGTGTCCATACGCCTTTGTTCTTCTGTATATATTCGACATTCAGGTCCCCGAACAATTGGGAATCAAGGTTAAACCAGGACCATGCCCGATCTCGACATCGTCATCCCCGTGTACAACGAGGGCGACAACATCCTGAACGTGCTCAACGCGCTGTGCGATGCCACGAGTACGCCCTTCCGCGTGCTGATCTGTTACGACGACGAGTCCGACGACACGCTGAAAGCCCTGAAGGATTTCACGGATGCCCGATGCGAGATCGTCAGAGTCCGGAACCGCGGACGGGGCGCCCACGGGGCCGTCGTCACCGGTTTCAGCGACGGCCACGCGCCGGCGGCGATCATGTGGCCTGCCGACGATACCTACAACGCGGGCATCATCGACAGGATGTATGGGGAATACGTGAACGGTTGCGACGTCGTCTGCGCCAGCCGGTTTATCGCCGGCGGTTGCATGGTGGGTGCGCCGTGGCTGAAATCTCTGCTTGTCCGTAGCGCCGCCTTCACCCTTTATTATCTGGCGCGGCTGCCCGCCCGGGACGCCAGCAATGGCCTTCGCCTGTTCTCAAGGCGACTGCTGAACCGGGCGCGGATCGAGTCCACGGCGGGTTTCGCTTACGGCATCGAACTGCTGGTCAAGTGCCACCGGCTGAGCTGGAAAGTCGCGGAGGTCCCCGCCGAGTGGTACGAAAGGACCACCGGCCGCAGCCGCTTCAGAGTCATCCGCTGGCTTCCGGAATACCTGCGCTGGTTTTTCTACGCCTTCGCAACCACGTATCTCGGCCGGGGTCCGGAAACCGTCCCGAAAAAGGAGATATCCCGATGCCAGCCCTGAGCCATGGAGCCCAACCTTGAGCAAGCGCAGAAAAAGAGCCGCACGGCGTTCCGCTGCGCCGAGGCCTGAATCCTCGAAGACCCTCTCAGAACGCCTGGCTCCCTGGCTCGCCTCGCCCTGGGCCCCGGTCGTGTTCTTCCTGCTCCTGAGCGTGGTGTATTTCGCCGGGTTCGTCTTTACCGATCACGTCATCCTCGGACAGGACACGGGAAGGGAATTCCACAAGGGACGGGAGCCCTTTTTCGAAAAGCTGGCCAACCTGGCCCCGGCCAACTGGACGCGCTATCTCGGCGGCACCCCCGTGACCGGACAACGGACGTCGAGCTATTTTCCGCTTGAAATCATCGCCCTGTTTACAACCCGGCACCGGCTTCTGGGCTGGCGGTATTTCTTCGCCATGTTCATGGCCGGTTATTTCATGTATCTCTGCATCCGCGGTTTCGGCATGAAGCCGCTCACGGCCTGGCTCACGGGCATCGCCTACGCCTCCGCGCCCGCCCTGCTCACCTTCATCTACGCCGGCCATGAAGCCAAAATGCTCGTTATCGGCCTGTTCCCGCTGATGGTCTGGGGGCTGTACCGCGGCATGGAGACCGGTCGTCCCATCTACTACCTCGTTCTGTCGGTCGCCATTGGTGCGGGCATCTACACGCCGCACCTCCAGATGCTGTACTACGCCCTTTGCGGCCTGGCCATTCTCTTCGCAGCCAGGCTCGGACAGACATTGTACGGCGAGAGAGACATCGCGGCGGCCCTGCGCCGAAGCCTTCTCAGCGCCGGCGCCGTTTGCCTGGGTCTGGGCATCGGCGCCATGGGCGTGTTTCCACAATATTGGTTCACCCGAACGGAATCGAGAAGGGCGCTCGGGGACGGCGAAGGCAAGGGTCTGGAATACGCGCAGACGTGGTCGCTGCACCCCGAGGAAGTCGCTTCGCTGGTCGTGCCGGAATTCGCCCACTTCGACGACCCGGACCGAAGAAAACGAAACTACTGGGGCCGCAATCCCTTTAAACTCAATTCCGAGTATTTCGGCATCGCCGTTCTCTTCTTCGCCGCGCTCGCCCTCGGGCGCATCCGCCGCGACCCGAGAATCTGGATCTTTCTCCTGCTCTTTTTCTTCGCCCTGGCATTCGCTCTCGGACCCCATACCTTCGTGCACGGATACGCGTACCGGTATATCCCTGGCATGAAGGTGCTCAGGGCGCCTGGCATGATCGCGTTTCTGTTCGCGTTCCCCGCGTGCGTTCTCGCCGCCATCGGACTGCAACGGGTCCTCTATCCAACGGACGCTTCGCCCCGGACGCGACGCAATCTCGCCATCGGCGCCGGGGTCGCGGTGGCCCTGCTGCTCGGCGTCGCCCTGGCGCCCCAGAGCGCCGTGAACGCGTGGGCCGGACTCTTCTGGTCCGATATTCCGGATTCAGCCGTCCGCGTTGCCCAGGCGAACGCGCCCAACCTCAGCCGGGGCGCGGTATTCGCCGCCCTGCTGGTGTCGGTCCTGGCCATTCTGACGTGGAGACGCCTGGGCGGCGGCATATCCCCCGCGGTCTTCGCATGCCTGCTGGTTCCCCTGATGCTCTTCGATACCTGGCGGATCGACCGGCAGTTCCTCCGGTATTTCGACCCGGACCTTCAGCCCCCGCCCGAACGCGTCTACGGCGGCGTGCTGCGGCATTTCGAACAGGACCCCGATCTCTACCGCGTGCTGTTCGTAACGCAGCTCTCCGTTCCCCCGCCGCATATCGGCGCCGGCAAGCGAACGATCGTAGACCGGGTCCGGGTGGATTATCACGAACCCTTTACGATGCTGCGCTACGACCGGATGACCGAACCCCAGAACCTCAGGCATTTCCCCATCCTGAATCTGCTGAACACCCGCTACGTCGTGACCCGGGAACCCTTTCCGGACGCGCCCGCGACCGTGGTCGCCGACGGTCTCCATATCTACAGGAACGAATTCGCGCTGCCCTGGTTCTACCTGGCGCCCCGATACCGGATCGAGACCGACGAAGCCCGTATGCTGGAACTGCTTTCGGAGCCCGGGTTCAAGCCCGAAGAGACCGTTATCCTGGAGGCCGAGCCGGAAGGCTTTTCGGCGGATCACTCGGATACGCGAGCGCAGGATTATATCGAGAAGGTCGTGTACGACGAACGCAGCGGACATATCGAACTCAACGTCAAATCCGGAGGTCCGCGACTGCTCGTAATCTCAGAGAATTACCACCCCTTCTGGCGCGCCCGGGTGAACGGGGAGGAGCGGCCGCTGTTCAGGGCCAACTACGCCTGGAAGGCGGTCGTCGTGCCCGGGGGCGAACACCGGGTTGTACTCCGCTTCCACGATCCCATCGCCACGGCCTGCCGCTGGATTACCCTACTCTCCACCCTCTTCGCCATCGCCTGCGCCGCCGCATGGTACTGGCGGCAACGTTCCGGGAAACCGGCCGCCGCCGCGGAGTGACCCATGGGCGCAACGTCACCCGTCAGACGGATTGCGGGCAACACCTCGGTCCAGGTATTCGGACGAGTCATCGAGTTCGCAATCTTCCTGTTCCTCGTCCATTACCTGGACCTCAAGGCGTTCGGCGCCTATACGTTCATCCTGACCAACCTGATGCTGTGGGGGGTGCTCGCGGACGCGGGGACGTACAATGTCCTGATCAGGGAAGCCGCCAGCCGGGAGAACGCCGACCGGCTTCTGGGGAACGCGTTATCTATAGGGCTCATCTCCTCTACTGCCGCCATTCTCACCTCTAACGCTTTTCTCTATCTTTCGGGCCAGGGCGCGGAGACCCTCATACCCGCGCTCATCGCCTCGCTCACGCTGTTCGTATCGCCCCGGTTGAACGCGTTTCGAAGGATGTTCCAGGTCCGGTTCCAGGCAGAGCTCAGGATGGGGTACGTGGTGGCGTGGAACACCGTCTCCCACCTGCTCATGGCCGGCCTGCTGGTCGTTGTTGTTCTCAACAAGGGCCTTCTCGTCGCCATCTTCTGCGCGCTGATCGCCGCCGAGTTTCTCTCGTTCGCCGGTCTGTGCATCACGCACCGGCGTCTCTTCGAGCTTCCCCGGTTCCGGTTCGACACGCGGATCGTCAGAACGCTTCTGCGGCAGAGCATCCCGCTCATGCTGGCCTCAGTGTGCGCCACGGTCCACGACAAGATCGGCATCATGCTGCTCGAGTCCATCAAGAGCAAGGAAGCCGTGGGCCTTTACAACATGGCCGCCCGAATTCCTGACAGCCTTCCCTTTCTGGCTTCGATATTCATCGCTTCCGTCTTCCCCGTGATGGTCAGACACCGGGAGACCGATCCGGTTGCGTTCGACAGAATCTACCGCCGAAGCGCACGCTACCTGCTGCTGTTCATAGTCCCCATCGCCGGGTTCTGCACGCTTGCCTCCAATGACATCCTGAATCTGCTCTTTCCCGGCAGGATTCCTGAAGCCATGTTCGGCCGCGCCAGCCTGACGCTCGTCCTCCTCATCTGGGCGATGGTCTTCAAATACATGGGCATTGCCTTCGGTTTTCTGATCGTGGCCGTCGGCCAGGAAAAACGCCGGCTGATCTGCCTTGGCGCGGCGGCGCTGACTCGGCACGCTTCTGAACGTCGCCCTGATCCCCGCGCACCATATCCTCGGGATCGGCAGCGGCCGTCCTGGTCGGGTCCATCGCGTTTCCGGTTGCGGGGCTCTTCTTCACGCCGCTGCGAAAATACGTGGTTACGCTTGGCGCGGCCGCCGCCAGACCGGTGCTGGCGACTGTTCTGACCATGCTTTGCGTGTCAGCCATAACGGATCACTTCGCGGTCGCGAGCGTGATCGGGCTGCTCGTCTACAGCGCGCTCATCGTACTCTTCCGAGGCGTCACGCGGGAAGACGTTGCGCTGTTGAAGGAATTGCGGGAATAGCTGTCAGCTATCAGCCATCAGCTAAAAACAAGAACGAAAGGCAAAGTCAAAAGCCACCTCCACCAGGCCTCGCTCCCGGGTGTACTTACACCGGTCGTCTCAGAGAAGCGGTGAGAGGGGAGAGATTACCTGCCTTGTGACGATTCTTCTCGTGCCAATGGCTAGGAGGAATTCCTTATCTGGCAAGGATTTCTTCTCCCGGCTTACCTCTCCCGTCTCACCGCATTTCTTCTTCCTTCTTCCTTTTTCCTTCAGGAAGGGGGTAGGTCCGGGTGAAAGAGGGAGGAAAACCGGGCGTTGCGCAGTCACACCCCTTCTGGTTTTGTTGAATACTGAAGGCAATTGGATTATCATTCGCACTACACTCGATCGTATCTTAACTGTCGCATTTTGCGACCGTTTCCGAGGCAGGTGCGATGGCGGCGGGAGCATATCAACAATTGTCAATGAAAGTCAGGAGACGCGGTATGTTATCCGATCAACCGGTACCGGAATACGCGGAAGACGTCGCCGAGGCGTTTCATCGCGACGGTTTCTGCATCGCGAGGGGACTCTACCGTGCGGAAGAGATGCTGGACTGGAAGACACGCATTGTCGACATCCTCGAGTCGGGGGGCCACATAAACACGGAGCCGACGTCCACCGGCGTCCACGTGTTCATGGCGGACGTGCTGGACCCGTTTTTCAGGGAACGGATGAAGGATGATTGCGTGGTTTCGGTACTCAACCGGATCATCGGACCGGACGTGGAGTTTCTGAGTGTGAAGTCGGTCTACAAGAACAAGTTCACGCGGTTCGGTTCGCCCTGGCACCAGGACTGGTACTACTGGAAGGGCGTGAACAAGATTTCGGTGTGGATCGCGCTGGACGACGCCACGCCGGAAAACGGGTGTCTGAAGATGATTGCGGGCAGCCATTTCAGGCGGTTCAAAGTGAAACAGGTCAGGGCGCAAAACGGCTTCGGTTGGCGTATCGGAAACGAAGAAATCGCCGGGCTTCCGGAGACCACGCTTGCGGTCGGTCGAGGTGATGCGGTCTTCTTTCACGATCAGACCCTGCACAGTTCCTATCCGAATACCACGGGCGCGGACCGCTGGAGCCTCATTTCGACCTACCGGGACGGGTCAGAGAGGGATGATTCGACGGTATGGAAGCATCCGATGGTTGTCACCGGCGAGAGCGTGAACGGTGGCTGACGCGGGCAGGCAGGAATGTCTGCCCCACCCTCAAACCGGATCGTGAAGTAATACTGAATACGGAAGCGCGTTAATGCACGCCGCCCGGAATCTCATTGCGACCTTGCGGCTCCAAATCACGCCGCTCGCCTCCCGGCCGTTTCCGGTCGACCTTGGACTCGCGGCGGGATTCTTCGGTGCATGGCTGGCGCTTTGCGGCTTCGATCCCCTCGTCGCGGCGGCAACAGACGAGTTGCGACTGGCCATATCCCCCGGACCATTCCACCTGCGCTGGCCGCCCCTCGGACCGGCGCTCATTGGGCTCGCCGGCCTCGTCCTGGCGTGGATTCGATATCGCTTCTTCTGCGCCGGGACCAACCTGCAGGAGCGGCTCCAGCGCGCGGCATTGCTGGCAGGCGCGCTTCTGGCTGTGCGTCTCCTCACCCTCGTCGATCCGCTCGTCCGCATCTTTCCCTTCCTGACCATCCTCTGGTCACCCCACGCGCTGTGGGCCCTTGCGCTGGTATTTCTCGGATACGTACACCTGCCGTCGCTCGGGGCCCGGAAACCCCTCCGTACCGTCTACGTCGCCGGCGCCCTGTTTGCCGTATTCCTGCCGCTGTATGTGTTCTACACGCTGTACTTCTGCCAGGTCACCATGCTCCACAGCGACGAGGGCCAGTACCTGCGTGTGACCCAAAGCCTGGTCCACGACGGGGACATGGATCTCGCCAACAACCTTGGTATCGAGCACGTGGGGGAATTCCACGTGACGGACTTCGGGTTGAACAGGGCGCCTGCGTCTCCCGAAGGCAAAATCCATTCGACCCATCCGATCGGCCTTTCCGTCGCCCTGGTTCCCGCCTACAGGTGGGGCCTGGATGCCTGGGCGAACCCGAGGCTGTCCGCCGCGCTCTTTATCGCGCTGTTTGCGAGTCTGTGCGTTCCCCTGCTTTTCATATATCTCACACGGCTGGGGGCCGAATCCTGGTCGGCACTGACAGCCACGGCCATAACGGCCGTTACAGGGCCGTACTTCTACTATTCCAACCAGATCTATCCGGAAATCCCGGCCATCGCCATCGTGTTGACCGTCCTGATCGCCCTTGCTCACTGGCAGACTCCCGGCTGCGCTTACCGATCTCTGGGACGCTGGGAGATACCTGTACTGGGCCTGCTTGCCCTGCTGCTTTGCTGCCTGCCCTTTCTGCACCCGCGCCTCGTTCCGCTCGGCCTCTTCTGCGGCGTTCCGGTGCTGCTTCAGGCCTGGAGAAACCAAAGGCGATGGTGGGCACTCTCGACAATCGGCCTCGTCATCGCCGGCGGCCTATACGGACTCCTTGCCTACCACCACGCATTCAGCGGGGACTGGCTGGGGCCGCTGCGCCCGGGAAGCGGCGCCTGGGATGAGAACGCTCTCGATTTCGCCATTTGGAAGATTTCCCTTCCCGGCCACTGGCTGCACGTCGGCCGAGGCATTCTCAACTCGTCGCCGGTCTTTTTCTTTGCATTGTTCGGACTACTGACCCTCGCCAAGCTGCGCGACCGGCGCGTTGGCGTCGCTCTTGTCCTTTTCGCCGCCACCGCCGGCATCAACGGGCTTCACACGCTATGGGTATTCGGCCACGACCTGCCCGGCCGTTTCATGATGACTGCGATGCCGGTGCTGGCGCTGGGACTGGCCTGGGGCCTGCCGCCGCTGCTGCGCAGAGCGACGCCCAGCTTTCTTGTGGCGTTGGCCCTCGCGGTCAGCGTGGAAAGCGTCCTTCATGTGCTCGAACTTCCTGAAGCGGGTTATAAAGGGTATAACCTGCCCGAAAGGTCGATCAACCGCTACTATCCCCTGCATTTGCACTTCTTCGAGCCGGACCGGCAGGACCTGCCGCTGCTCGACCTTGCCTTCTGGAGTGTGCTGACGGGGGCGCTGTTCATCCGCCCCCGGAAGGTTGGTCTGCGCGCGGCCGTCGTCGCCGCGGCCGCCTTCGCGCCCCTCATATGGAGTCATAGCGAAGTACTGAACTCGCGCTTACAAGGAAGCAGGGCGCCCTATATGCCGCTCCTCTCAGACGGAATCAAGCCAACGTCTTACAGTTTCCACGTCCCGATCGATTCCGTGCCCGAAGATGCCGCGGACTCCGAAGGTAGAATTCGCGCTCGAGAGGGAGTCTCACGGCAAGGCAGGGTCGGCTATTCGCGGATGGCCATGCCCCGATTGGGTCCTCTCCAAAAGGGGCGTTACCGGCTTAACTTCCGCGGACTCCGGGTCGAAGCAGCCAAAGGTAAGATCTCCGGCCATCTGACCCTCTCGCGGCGGTATACAGTACCGGCCGTATCTCTCTGGAGCACAACGTCCAATTATCCACTCATCGGTGGAAAACTCAACCGCGACAAATCCGTCATATTTGACGTCGATCAACCGCAGCTTTTTTATGTCCATATATTCTACACTGGAACGGGCGAACTGTCGCTGGACGAAATCCGCGCCGAATTCTTTCATTTACCTCAACTCGCCGATCCGATAATTTCGGAAATAGCTCGCACCGGGCCAGTGAAGCGGGAACGCCCCATGCAATTTGCCCGTAAAATCAGCAATTTATCCAAAGGAATTTATCTGGTCCGCTTCAACATCACGGGCTCGAGCTATTGGAGCTTTTTCGAGCGCCGTCCCGAACCGATCAAGACCGCCGTCTATACCCTCCCGCCTCCCGCGCTCCCCCTTGCATACGGTGCGCACCCCCCGTGGTGGCTGTCGATCCCCTTCGCAGGCGACGAGACAAGCGAGTTGCGGTTCATTCTGGACGAGGCGCAGGACGTTCATGTACTGGTTCAGTATGACGGCGAGGCCGACCTGGACCTGACGGGAATCGTTCTGTACCGCGTGACCTTCGATCACCGATGAGCAGGGAGACCGTAGCCGTCACAGAGAGATCCATAGGGACACTCTATCGGCCTGACGGCTTCATCAGTTTCCGGCAGACAGGAATGTCTGCCCCACCCTGAAATCGGCTTCGTCTGAATGACAGTTCAGGCGCACGGGGTCGGCGACGTGGGCAGACAGGAATGTCTGCCCCACCCTCACTCCACCCCTCTCTCTAATGGGAACGTCGAGACCGGATAAGTCATTGACAAGAAAGCATGGTGCGGGGTATAATTCGTAACCGGACAATGCGATCGACAGGTGGAGGCGTGGGGGCGTCAATGCCGGAAACAGAAACAGGAATGAAGCCGGGAACACACAGGCGCAGGACCGTGGTGGTGGAAGGCCGGTACGCGCGGCGATGGCATCAGACACAAGCCGCCATGGAAGGCGATCACGGACTGCTCGTCATTTCGATGGAGGAGCTCGCGGCGAGGCTTGCCGGAGGGTTTCTGCGATCCGTTCGAACCGACGATCTCAAGGAAACGGTGAGAGACGCCGCAGCCGCGGGATCGCTCGACGAACTGGATACGATCAAAGGGCTTCCCGGATTTCAGCGGGCGGCCGCGGCCACCCTGTCAAAGGCCTGGCGAGCGGACCTGGGTCTGGCGGGCAGCAGGAAACCGCGCACCCGGTCGCTGGCGATACTCGAACGTGAAATCCGTTCCAGATTACCGAAGAATCAGCTCCCGCACCCCGATCTGGCAGGGCGAGCACTCAACCGGGCGGCGCTGGCTCCCGTCCTCTTCGGCCGAATCGAGATTCATGGACGCACCGAGTTGTCGCCGGTGTGGCGGGACCTGTTGTTGCGGCTGAGCAGGGAAACGGAGGTGGTCTGGGTGGCCGGCGCCAGGTCGACGCCCGGTTGGCTGTCAGGATCGGGCATTGACCTCCATGAGTACGCGGCGCCGGATCCGGAAATTCGCGCGGTATCGTGCGCCACGCCGCGCCACGAAATCCAGGAGGCTCTCCGCTGGGCGCGGCGGCATCTGGCGAATGGAACCCCCGCGCAGCACATCGCGATTACAGCGGCATCCCCCGCGACGTGGGACGATCACGTACTGGCCATGGCGGAAGCCGCGAAGCTGCCGGTCCACTTCATTCACGGCAAGCCGGCGCTTGCGACACCGGACGGACAGCTTGCCGCCGCGCTCGCCGAAGTACTTCTGCGCGGGTTTTCGCGTTCCCGCATGGTCCGCCTGGTGGGCCTGCTTCGGTCTTCCGGGGGGCGTTTCCAATCTTTGCCTGAAGACTGGCGGGAAGTCCTGCCGGACGATGCCCCGTTGCTTAACGCGGACCGATGGGAGGAACTCCTGAACAAGCTCTCGCCGGAAGACTTTCCCGACGGTAGAGATCATCGACCGCTGCTGCGACATATAATCAAGGTACTCCGTCTGGGACTGGCCGGGGCGGAAGACATAGGTGAGGCGCTTCTGACGGATTCAGAAGCCCTGGCGATCTGGAAGAGGGCCCTGGTCGAAGGACCGCCGGCCGCGCTGGACGTGACCCTCGCCGGACTTCGCGTACCCGACCGGGAAGAACCGGGCGGCGCCATCGTCTGGGGGCCGGCATCGTCCGTCGCGGCGGTTCCCCGGCCTTTCTGCCGGCTGGTCGGCCTTACCTCGCGCTCCTGGCCCCGCCGCGCCGGGGAGGACCCCCTGCTTCCAACACACGTGGTGCGGCCGGAGGACCTGGAACCCCTTCCCGTTCATGAATCCGATCGCCGTGATTTCGAAACGATTTGCAGAATGGCAGAACGGCAGGTCGTCTGCTCGAGAGCGCGGCGGGACAGCGAAGGCCGGTTGAACGGCGTCTCTCCACTCTATCCCGATGACAGGGAAGAAGCGTTTCTCGCCCAGGGCCGGATCCCCGGGCATGCCGCAAGCGAGAGCGACCGGCTCGCGGCCAGACGTCGTGAGTTCGCCGCGCTGCCATTGGCCCAATCCGCCGCCCGGACATGGATTGACTGGCGCAGCGAGAAGCTGACGGCCCATGACGGTCTGATCAGCACGGGGCATCCGATGCTCCTTCGCGCGCTCGACCGCACGCAATCCGCCACGTCGCTCTCCAGACTGCTCCGGGACCCGCTCGGCTATCTGTGGACCTACGGCTTCGGCTGGAAGGCGCCGGAAGAGACGGAGGAGCCGTTGACGCTCGACGCGCTCGCCTTCGGGTCCCTTCTGCACGAGTTTCTCGGAGAGAGCGTAAACCGGCTGGAGGGATCCCGGCACGGCGGACTTGCCGGCGCTTCCCGCAGGGAGATCGAACGCACGGTCACGTCGGCGGCCAACGCGGTTGCGGAACGATGGGCGGCCGAACGGCCCGTCCCGCCACCCGTCATCTGGCGGCGGAAGTGCGAAGAGGCCAGGGAACTCGCCGTTGACGCGTTGACGCGAGACGAAGCGCCTCTGCCGGGGCAGAGAACCTGGGCGGAAGTTCAGTTTGGTTACCCTGGACTCAGGAGGGATTCCAGTGGAAGCGGCAGTCCGCCATGGGACCTCTCGACGCCGGTCTATATTGACGGTACGCGGATCCGTATCGGCGGATTCATCGACAGGCTCGACCTGTCGGAAGACCGGCGGCGCGCCCGCGTTACGGATTACAAATCGGGGAAATATCCAGGAAAGTCACCGCGGATCAACGGCGGCGCGGAATTGCAGCGATGCCTCTACGCGTTTGCGGTGAGATCGCTCGTCCCGGCGCAACCCGAGGTTGAAGCGCGTCTGGTCTATCCGCGCAGCGACAGACCGGCCCTGGTGCTTGATGACACCGGGGAAACGCTCGCGGAACTGGCGAGCTACTTCAATGCGGCCACGGACCTTTTCGCTGGCGGTAAAACGCTGAGCGGCGCCGCGGCGGCCGACCGGTATTACGATCTGTCCTTCGCACTGCCCGGAAGATCGAAAGAAATGTACCTGAAGACCAAGGCGCCCCTGTCCGCAATGACTCTGATGCCGCTGTCTCAGCTGTGGGAGCAGCCCTGAGATGCCTTGCGATCGTCAACAGGCGCCGCTTTCCGATCTGGGCGCGCGCATCGAAGCGCTTACCCGTCACGATCGTTCCCTTCTTGTCGAAGCCGGGGCGGGCAGCGGCAAGACGGCGCTCATGGCAGGCAGGGCGGCGCTGCTCGTGGCCGGGGGGACCGCTCCGAGGAACATCGCCGCCATCACCTTTACCGAAGCGGCGGCGGCCGAACTTCTGGAGCGAATCGACCGTATCGTGAGGGCCCTCCTATCCGGAAAGCCACCGGTGGAAATCGGGCCGGCCCTGCCAAATGGTCTGAGCGACACGCAACGCGCCAATCTCAATGACGGCGCAGGTTCGCTGGACGAGTTGACATGCACCACGATCCACGGCTTCTGCCAGAAACTGATCACGCCCTATCCGGTGGAATCCGGACAGGACCCCGGCGCTTCGATTGTCGACCCGGCGGTTGTCGAACTCGCCTTTGACGACCTGGTGGATGCATGGCTGTCGGCGCGATTCGGACGGGATCCGGCCGAAGACGGTCTGGGACGTTTGCCCAGGATCGAGCATCCCGGCGCCGAAGGTGAGGATCTCTTCGCCTCTCTCCTGCAGAGATCGCCGGACGAAACGCTTCGCCTGATCAGGGACACGGCCCACTTTCTGAGAATACACCGCACGGCCGGAGCCGGGGTTTCCGACGTCGATGGGGAGGCCTATACGAAATGGGTCGACGCCGCGCGCGCATTCGCGGCCTGGTACGAAGGCACGGGAATAGAAGAACCCGGCACCGCCGCCGTTGCCAATGACTTCCTGGACACGGTGAAAAAGACAGCTGCGCCCGGCGCCGGCCGGATTCCGGCGGAACACCTCGCGGACCTGCTCCATCACAACCCTCCGGAGGCCTGCAAGAAAAACGAGCGCGGCTTCAAGCAGTGGCGCGCGAAGACAAAGTGGAGAAATGCAGCAAAAGCCGCCGGTATGAACGCAGCCGAGGGAGAAACGCGCTTCGCCGCCGGGCTGGAGCGATACGAAGCGTGCGAACGGGCTTACGGCGCATTCTGTTACACCCTTGCAGGACTGGCGGTTCATCGATTCATCCAGGAATTCGACACGATCCGGAAGCTTTACCGGGAATACAAGCGCGATGCGGCGCTGCTCGATTTCGACGACCTGCTGTACCAGGCCAGGGACCTCCTGAAGGACCACGAATCGGTTCGAAAGGCGCTGTCCGGGCGCTACACGCACATCCTCGTGGATGAATTCCAGGATACCGACCCGCTCCAGGCCGAGATCATTTGGCGTCTGGCCGGCGAGGGGGATCCCGGGGGGCCGTGGCAGGAACGCGTGATTCGTCCTGGCGCGCTCTTCCTGGTGGGCGACCCCAAACAGGCGATCTACAGGTTCCGCGGCGCGGACGTGCAAACCTACCTCACCGCCCGGGACGCGCTTTCCCGACGCGACCCGGCATCCGTCATCAGCATCACGGCCAACTTCAGGTCGCGGGAACCCATCCTGACGTACGTTAACGGACACTTCCAGAGTCTGTTGGTCGAAGAGCGCGGCCAACCCGGATTCACGCCGCTGACGGCAACGCGGGACGGGGACGAGGAGACGATCGGCCCGAGCGTCGCGGCCTTCGACGTCGTGCCGGGTGACGAACACCGCACAGGTAAGAGGGAGGCTGATTGTCGAAAGGGTCCGCGAGGAAGAGGCCCAAATCGTTGCGGAAATCGTAACCCGTCTGATCGGGTCCTATCCCGTCTGTGATGCGGATAACGGGAATACGAGGCCCGCGAGGGCCTCGGATATCGCGCTGCTCGCCCCAACGGGCACGAGCCTCTGGATATACGAGCGGGCCCTGGAGGAACACGATATCCCCATCGCGACGCAGGCGGGCAAGGGGTTCTACCGGCGGCAGGAGGTGCAGGATCTGATCGCGGTTGCCCGAACGGTTGCCGACGCCCGCGACACGCTGGCGTTCGGCGCATTGATCCGGGGACCGCTGGTGGGACTTTCGGACGAGCAGATTGCGGACGAGATTTACGCGTTGCCCGTGTATCCGGACCGGTCCGTCCGCCTGGACGTCAAGACCGATCCTTCGCTGGTCGGGAACCCGGTCCTGCGAGAGACACTCCAGACCCTGCAGGAGTTGAGGCGAAAACGCCGCACGACGACGCCCTATCAGATCATGGCGGAGGCGGTGGAGACGCTGGGGGTGCGTCCGATTCTGATGGCGCGCCACCGCGGCAGCGCCCAGCGCGCCCTTGGGAACGTCGATCTGTTTTTGGAAATGGCGCGTCCCTACGCGGCGCGAGGCATTGAGGACTTCGCACGCGCGCTATGGCAGAGATGGGAAGACGCTGAAGACCAGGTGGAAGGCCGACACGACGAGGCGGAAGATGCCGTCTCCATCATCACCATGCACTCGGCCAAGGGCCTGGAATGGCCTGTTGTCATCCCAATCAATTCGACAACAGGTCTCAGGCACCAGGAGGGCTATCTGTACCGCCGGCGGGACGACACCGTCCATTTCAAGGTACTGGGCTACGCGGACACCGAATACGAAGAGACGATGCTGGAGGAGATCGAAGAACTCAACCGGGAGCGGGTGCGTCTATGGTACGTTTCGCTGACCCGCGCGCGGGATCTGCTGCTCCTGCCCAGACAGAACGAACGCGTGGACGGAGACTGGATGAGCCTGATCGACGTCGACGTGGATACACTTCCTGCCTTCGACGCGGAGCGTTACAAAAAGACACGTACGGTTCAGGATGAGCCTGGCGCCAACCGTCAGGACCTCGAGACATGGATGGAGGAGGCGGCAGCCATTACCGATAACCTGCGAGAGATCGCGTGGCGCCGCCCCAGCCGTCACGAGGACGCGGTACGTGTGGACGAGGAGGATTCGCCGGCCGTGTTTGCGGGCGAAGAGGAGGCCGTCGAAGCCATTGACGAGCCAGTCCGGCGGCGGCCCCGACAGTACGGCGCTGAAACGAGGCCTGATTCTTCACAAACTGATGGAGGAAGTGCTGACCGGCGAGACGGTGGACGACGACGCCCGCGTGCGGGCTCGCGCGAGAGAGCTTATCGAACAGCAGGAACTCGTCGACTCCACGGATGCCTCGGCCCGTATATCCAGCGTTGGAATGGCGGAGATGGTCATCCGTACCCTGGAACGCCCTGAGATCGCGTCCCTTCGACCGCGGCTGGTGCCGGAGTACTGGGTCTACGGCTGCGATTTCGAAGGCCGGAAGATGGCCGTCACGGCGGGCATTGCGGACGCCGTCACATTCGATGACGACGGCCGCATCGACGTGGTGGTGGACTGGAAGAGCGACGCGCGTCTCCGGGAAAGCGCAAATCAGGATCTACCGCGAACAGGTGGGGTCATATCTGAAAGCCACGGGCGCGAGAACCGGACACATCGTCTACCTTGGCCTGGATCACATCGAGACCGTCATGAAGGAAGGTTGACAGTCGATCGGGACAGGGTTCATCAGAGTCGGGTAGGGAGTCCGTTCAAAACTGGGTTGCCGGTATGAGGCTGCCGGCGGCGACAACAAACTGCCATTTAAGACCCTTGTAAAACCTGGTACGAAAATTACGACCCTGCGCCCTGAGCAAGCTGAGCGATTTTTCAATCGTGTCGATTTCGCCGCGCCGTTCCGCATCGTCGAACACAACGATAAAATCGTCGTCGAGCCCATTCTCGATCCACTGTAGCCCAGCCCATCGAGAGTGTCTCGAATTTCCCTTCGGGCCGTCAATCAGAAGCAGGTCGAGTGGGGTGTCAAGAACCGTATCGTTATCGTAGACAAGGGTCTTCCGCCCCTGTACGACACGTTCGACCAGATCCGCACGGATAATCTCGTGATTCACGTGGCATTGAAATCGACGCGCCCACTCCCGGTCATGTTCCAACGTGGTAATATCGATCGGCCGCAGTGGTTGCAATGCGTCCAACAGCAACGTAGACTGGCCGCAGCCGAGTTCGACTACCCGCTGCACCGGGAGTTCTGTAATACAGCGAAGAAGGATGTACATCAGCGAAAAGTTGGCGGCAACTCCGGTCGGGTAATACCGGTTCTCCAGTTGAAATCGACTCAGCGCGTTGGAAAACAGGCGCTCGTACAACATTTCCTGGCCATACATCGCGGAAGGATGCTGTAAGGATCTGGATAAAGCCAGCAGGGGAGGGCCGAACCACTTGTACAGCCGGAGGCCCCATCTGCCTCCCTGGTTTATTGGACGAATAATCTTCATGGTTCGCATATTCCTCGTGTACAGAGCGGACATGGCACAGGCAATACGTGAGAGACAGGATTCGAACCCTCTGTGAATAATATATACCTATCTGTTTGAGAATCCACATGCGAATTGTCCATGTCAATCAATTCTATATACCGGGTCTGAGTTACCAGGAAAATATCCTGCCTCACGAACAGGCAAAACTGGGGCACGACGTGTGGATCCTGACCAGCGACCGCCTGCCGCACCCGAAGAAATACCCCGAATCAAGGGGCCGGCTGCCACAGGGAATATACCGCGAAGACTCGGTACGAATCTGGAGGTTGCCTTCCTTTGTTCCCATCAAGAGCCGCGCGCAGGTGTATATCCGAACCCTGAATCGGACGATCTACAAAATCCGACCGGACGTGGTGAACACTCACGGTGTCAGATTTTTTCCCGTACTCCAGGTTCTGTCCAAACATCCCTTCTACGTTCACGTTGGCGATGACCATTCCGATAACGGCAATCTGCCCGAGGGACCGGGCAACCTGATCCGGTTCGGCATTGGAAAACAGGTATGCCGGCAGATCGGCCGCGTTGGGGGCAAAGTCTTCACGTCCAATCCCTTTGCCCAGTGGTTCGTGAAAGAAGTGTACGCGGCGCCCGCGGAAAACGTACTCCTTCTCCCGCTGGGCATCAATACCCGCACATTTTACCCTGACCCGGTAAAGCGCGAGGCCTGGAGAAACAGGCTGGGCCTGGCGGACGACGTCTGCCTGTTTATCACCTCCGGGCGGCTCACACCGGGAAAGGGATTCGAGCTCTTCTTCAATGCCTTTGCGGACGTACACCGCCGTCACCCGGCAACAAGACTGGCGATTGCAGGTTCAGGAACTCCCGAATACGAAGCGCAACTCCACGGACTCGCACGGGATCTGGGCATCTCCGATGTAGTTGTTTTTCTGAAGTGGATGGCCGAAGAGGACCTGTGCGCGGTCTACAATGCGGCGGACATTGGCGTCATGCCCGGGAAACTGGGCGGGATGAAGGAGATCCTCGGCGTTGGCCGCCCCCTAATCGCACCGGACCATCTCGCAACGGCCTATCTGGTTGAAAGGGATAACGGCCTGACGTTCACACCCGATGATCGCGCGAGTCTCGCCCGTGCGATGCTGAACTATACCGGGAACTCGGAACTCAGGAATCGGCATGGCAAGGCCGCTCTTCACGTGTCCGGAAACCAGCTCTCATGGGCAGAGATCGCGCGAGATAGTCTTCGAGTCTACGAGGACCTGGTCGCGGAATTTTCTGAAAATAGAAAGGGGTGTGCGGCAATGGGAATTGAGTCAAGAAAAAAGGACCATAGAGTGCAATGGCATGGGATAATCTCCCGAAAATTCCCCTTTTTCGAATAAATCTATGAATTGAGGCGCGTATTGTGTCTGATCCAGTACCGTTGCTTTCCGTTATCATTGTCAGTGTAGACACACTGAAATGGCTAAAGCCTTGTCTTGAGTCTCTACAGAAACAGAGAATATACGAATCACTTGAAGTCGTGGTGGTGGACAACGGATCCAGCGACGGCTCAACCGACACCCTTCGGCAGAAATTCCCTGGCGTTAGACTGGTGCGATTGGAAGAAACCGTCGGTTTCGGCAGGGCGAACAATATCGGCGCCGGGCAGAGTCGTGCGCCGATTCTGCTCTTTCTGAATCCGGATACGAGACTCCGCGAGGACAGTCTGTCGCCGATATTGGCGAGATTCGAGGACCATCCCCGGTGCGGCGTTTCCGGGGGTCTTGTTCTGGACGAACGGGGAGAGCCGGAGCGATCCGCCGGGTCGCTTCCAACGCTTTTCAGTATGGGACTGGGCCGATTTCTGAGATACCTGCCACCAGCACGGCCGATTCTGGGACGCTTTTCCAATCAGCACTGGACGGGCTACGACAGGCCGCGCCAGGTAAACTGGGTTACCGGCGCCTGCCTCTGGATCCGGCGGGAGGTCTACAACAGGGTTGGGGGATTTGACGAGGGCTATTTCATGTACTGTGAGGACGTGGATCTCTGTTACAGAGTCAGCCAGCTTGGATTTCAGTGCTGGTTCTTTCCCGAGGGTCCAATCGTACACTACGGTGGTAAATCTCCAGTGCCGCGGCCTCGAAAGAAGATGCTGTTTGAGAGCCTTCGTTACTTCGCCGAGAAGCACTACACCTCTCCCAGACACTGGTTGACAAGATGTGTCTTCCGGTTCATGTCAAGACCTTGACGCCATGTCCGATTTAACGGAATCACGTCCAGGGAATCAGCGACTCCGCGCTATTTCACGACCCGCCATCATCGTCGCAGTATTTTTGGGCCTCCACCTCCTGCCGCTCTTGTGGCGACCCGACGCGCTGTGGGGCGTGGACTTCCTCGTCTATCTTCCCGCACCGGTCCAGGTCGCATTCGTTCTACTTTCCATTCTCCTATTCATTCCCGGTTTCCGCCGGCAAGTCCGCGCATGTGTACGTCGTCTTCCGCTCGCGATCTGGGGCCGGAGGCGGCGAATATGGATCACACGAGTCCTGATTCTGCTCATTGCCCTTGCCGCCTTTGTCGCGCTCTCCTCCGCACGCCACTTTCTCGGCGACGGTTACCTGCTGCTTCGAAAACTGGGCGCGGATACGTTTCAGGATCAGTCCCGGGCGCCGCTCACCTTCGCGTTCATCCGTGAGCTGCATCACGCGGGCCGGGCGTTCTGGGAGACACCTGAGAACACGTACCGGATCTACAGCTATGCGTCCGGCGTATTCTATGTTCTGCTCAGCTTTCCGGTCGCCTCCGCCCTTGGAAGAAACAGACTGGAAATGTCCGTCGTCCTGGCCGTCCTGCTCACGACCGGATACATGCAACTTTTCTTCGGATACGTGGAGAATTTTGCACTTTACATGCCCGGCCTGCTGCTGTATCTCCTTTTGGGCCTGCAGACGCAGAAAAGCGGCCGTCACCTGTACGCCCCGGCAATTGTGTTGGGCTTGCTGCTCGCCCTTCACCAGGCATTCGCCGTGTTCGGACCGTCCCTGCTCGTCCTCGCGTACAGCACGTGGCGCAAGCGGCAGCAAACCGTCTCAACCTCGAAAAACACGGCCGCCACCGTCGCGGCCCTTTGTTGTGTCCCGGTGAGCACAGCAGTGTTACTCGGGTTGAGCGGTATCGGTTTCGAAGGATATCTGGTCCGGATGGGCGGCAGAAATTTCCTGCCGCTATTCGCGGAACCGGGCCTTCATTCGGAATACCGGGTATTCTCCCTCGCGCATTTGCTCGACTTTTCGAACCAACAATTGCTTGCGGCCCCCGTTGCCTGTATGGCCTGTGTCCTGCTACGCAAGAGAGACCTCCGTCATCAACCCTTCCTATTCATCGCGGCCGTATTCCCCCTTTTCTTCACGTTCCTCGCGAGACCGGAAATCGGCGTCTTTCGAGACTGGGACATTTTCTCCCTGCCGGCACTTCCCCTGACCCTATGGGTAGCCACAGCACTCATGGCACGCATTCACGCTCGTGAACCGCTCTTCCATAGTGGTTTCATCCTGTGCGGGTCGGCGGCGTTCCACACGCTTTTCTGGATCGGCCTTAATGCCAGCACCGGCGCGGCCGAAGCCCGATTCGTCCACCTGGCGGCCCGGCTAACTGGCGTTTCCGCCGTAAACAGCTGGCTCACCCTGGGCGAATTCCATCGCCGGCAAGACAACATTCCGGTAGCTGTCCAAGCTTACGAGCGATCGATCGACGCCGATCCAACCAATCCCAATCGATGGCTAACCGTCGGGAACATCTGCCGCGAGATCGGACGGTCCGCCAGTGCGGTAGAGTACTACCAGAAGGCCGTCGAAATTCAATCGAATCTACCGGTTCCGTATATGAATCTTGGCGCAGCCTATAGCGACATCGGTGAATTCGGCAAAGCCATCGAATACACCAGAAAGGCGATCGCACTTAAACCGGATCTTGCGACAGCCCACGCGAACCTCGGCGCCATTTTCAGGAAGACCGGCCAGTTGGATGAAGCCGTTGAACACCTTGAAAAAGCTTCCGAGCTTCAACCGCGAGAGGCCGAGACCCATTCAAATCTCGGAGCGGCTTACAACGATGCAGGGCAATACGCGAATGCAATCCGAGCCCTTACGAAAGCTGTGGCACTACGAACCGACGATGCCATCGCTTACGGAAATCTCGGAGCCGTTTACGCCAAAATGGGCCAGTTTAACTACGCGATCCAATACCTGGAAAGAGCGGTTGAATTTCGACCAGACTATTCCCGGGCACATAAAAATCTCGGCCTCGTCTACAAGACTCAGGGCCGGTACCAGGAGGCGATCGTACACTTCGGAAAAGTGCTAGAGCTTCAGAGAGAAAGCGTGAGCGCGACTGTCTACATGGACATCGGCGATACGTATTGCAAATTGCGCGAGTACGATAAAGCGATCCCGTATTTCAAAAGGGCCGTTCAGTTGAATCCCAACCACGCGGACGCACACCTGCTGCTGGGAATGTCCTGTCGGGCGTTGAAACGCGGCGACGAAGCCCGGGCACACTTCGAAAAGACGTTGGAACTCGAGCCCGACCATCCGCAGGCCGCTCAGATCAGGCAGTGGTTGGAACAAGCCAGCGAACAAAGGTAACCGATGCGTGTCGGATCCGACATTGTCAAATGGCCACGTGACATTATCGCTATCCTGTCGACCCTTGCTGTGTCACTGATCTATTTCCAGTATACCACACTCTATAAGTTCGCGGTACTCGCACCGGCCAGGCGGTACCATAGCTTGGCCATATTTGTACCGGTCGTAAAACGGAATGTACAGTTCGATCTGTCGGATGCGATCTTGGCAGGGCTGATCTTTGTTTTGTTCGCGACCATCATCGTACTGGAATTACGCAAAAAGCGTCTGTCGACATTTCTGAGCCTTGTATTCGAGACCGAGAAGCGGACACTTCTGGTTTTGGTCATCGCCTGCATGCTTTGCGCTCGCCATTATTTCGCTCGGGGAGGGCTTGTATGGGGTGGCGACGTGAACTTCCACATCGGTTACGCCTGGATAGCTTCCCAGGCGTTCGCCTACGGAGAGATTCCCATCTGGACGAATTACTTTGGTGCGGGCAGTCCCTATTGCCAGTTCTATGGCTTTCTCTTCTTCTACCTGACGGGCGCGGTCAACCAGCTTTTTTCCGATCTGGAGTTCTCACTAAAATTCACGATGGGCGTCAGCCATGTGATTTCGGGCATTGGGATGTACCTGTTCGTAAGGACGTTATTCAACAGACAGGCAGGCTTTTTGGCGGCAATGGCCTACGTGGCGTGTGTCTGGCACACACAGCAGGTGCTTATTATGGGGCGTTTACCACTCTCGGTGTTCTATGCCCTGCTTCCCTTTCCGTTCTACTGCTTCGAGCATCTCAAGACGCGTACGCTTAAGTTGGCGAGTGCGATGGCAGGGGGCGTGACCCTTGGAATGCTGGCCTTTACGCATCCGGGATATGCTTTCTGGGCTACGGGACTTTTCGTGCTATACGTGTGTATACGAATCTGGACCGACACAGATCGCCGTGCGATACGTGCCGTATGTTGGCATAGCCTCTTATTGCTGACGGGAGGCCTGGTCATTGGCGCTTATCTGACACTTCCGATGTGGTTGGAACGTGAAAACGTACGGCTGTATAAAGGGTTCGACCTCTCGGGTTTTCCGGATCCGACCCTAGGGCAGCTTTTAGTATGGTCCAACTATCGCTTCCGTCTTTTTTCAATAGAAGCCAACCACTGGTACGGTGGCTATCTGGGCTTGTCACTGATTGCACTGTCTGTTGTGGGGCTGACTGGCGCGGTGCCATTTCGGAAGTGGCGAGACGGGACGCGCGCGTCCCGTCTCGTGAATAGAGCAGGATTGAAATTGACTGCAGTTGAAGACCTGCCTTCAAAGTCGTGGCCGGTAGTTGCTTGTTTAGCGGCGTCCTTATTCCTGGTTTTCGGGTATCGCTGGCCGTTGGGCTCCCTTAGCGTCGTTCAAGCGTTCGCCGCCACACGATTCCTGCTTTTTGCTGTATTTTTCTTGTCAGTAATGGCAGGCGTGGGAACCGTTGCCCTTCTTCGCTTTCTTAGAGGACGGGAAACGCGTATCGACGCTTTCACCATGCTGCTGTTCATCGTGGCCGTTGATTTGGGACCGACCACATTTCAACAGCCCTATCTCACCCACAGCGTTCTGAACGAACCACAGCTCGTAGGCACTAAAGCGACTAATCTTCTGCAAAGCGAGGCGTCGCAATTCGCCCATGATGAAATCCCCAATTTTCGGATTTATTATGCAACAGACACTGACTATCCTCATTTTACAGTTTCATATTTGTCGGTAAAAACAGGGATCGCGACGATTCTTGGATTGTTCGACGAGTCGTCATTGGCAGAGGATATATTTTGCCGCCCCCTGGAAAAATCGCTGAATTCTGCAATCAGAAAAGCGGAGAAGCTCAAGTCGCCCGGTCAACACAGTTTTGGCTTTATTCAAGATGCGCTCCACCTGACAAATGTCAGGCGATTCCTGGCGCGCAGCACCGATAGAAGTGAACTAATGATTTGGCGTACTCCCACAGTCAGCCCTGTGGTCGTCTCGCCGAAGGTCACAGGATGGGATCTACTGTCGCGGAACAATACAGGTATCGACAAACAGTCAGCATTTTCGCGGCTGGTAAAGCAGATGGGGGTAAATGGGGAGAAGAATACGTGCGAACGAATTCTACTTGCGACGCTTGAAGGAACACAAGATCTTGGAACCGACCCATCCGTTCGAGTGCTAGAACACCGTGTGTGGAATCAGCGCGTAGAGCTACTCATCCGCACCTCCAGCCCATGCTTTGCCCGTCTGGCCTATGCATATTATCCCCATCTGAGCGTTACAATCAACGGCGAAAAAGTCGTGCCATACCAGACGGCCGGAAGTTTCATCGCATTGCGTCTTGGCGAGGGTGAACATCGCATCGTTCTGAAACCGGTTCTGTCTCCATTGAGACGCGGGTTGCTTATTCTGAACGTCGTATTGGTCGCTGTCTGCATTGGATACTTCGGATGGAGGGCGCGTTTCAGTTTCCCGATAAAGTACCTCCTCAAAAACAAGCATGAAGATTAGTTGAACCGAACGGCATTGGCTCGACGGGGAGCAGAGAGAAGCCATTCAACTGGGCCCCACCACGCGAACGCACACCTGCTGCTGGGAATGTCATATCGGGCATTGAGACGTTTCGACGACGCCAGGGTGAATTTCGAGAAGACATTGAAACTCGATCCCGACCATCCGCAGGCCGCTCAGATCAGACTGTTGTTGGAGCAGATCCGCAAATAGGACATTTTTTCCCAGATTCTCTTGACAACATTCGTATAGGATAGTTACCTTATAGATATCCTCGCTCCAGGCGGAGTTTTCTGGAGCCCCCGGATTCCCACGTGGGTCCGGGTTTTTTTGTGTCAAGCCCCGAACCGATAAGGCAGATTTGGCAGAATTGATATGCCATTTTGTCATATTCAATTTCCAGTGCTGCCAAAATAGCATATATGCGTCTCGGAACCGCGACCGATTTACCGGATCTGCAGGTGTCATTTTTCATGGTTTTTTCATAAACTATTGATTTATAGGGATATGATTAATACTCGAATTGGCTCGGCGTTATTGGCACGGGGCTTGCGAAGGGTTATTGGCACAGGCTCGAGGGTGGGCAGAAAGACCTCGAGAACCTCAACAACAGTCAATCGTCGGGGAAATAACCCTTCAAAAGGAGGATTTACCATGACACTCACCCGGTGGCAACCCAGACGGCGTTTCGGACTCGTTCCCGAGATCGATCGGTTCTTCGACAGCTTCTGGAGAGGTTCGAACGCCAACGCTCCGTTTCCGACCGGTTGGATTCCGGCCGCCGACGTAACAGAGACCGAAACCGAACTTCGCGTTCAGGTTGAGCTTCCCGGAATTTCCAAGGAAGATATCAAGGTCAACGTGGACAACGGCGTGCTCACCATCCAGGGCGAGAAGAAGCAGGTGGTTGAAGAGAAGGAAAACAGGAGCCACCGTTCCGAGCGCACCTACGGACGATTCGCACGATCCTTCGAACTCGCGTCCGAGGTGGAAGAGGAAAACATCGAGGCCGGGTTCGAGAACGGCGTCCTCACGCTGACGCTTCCGAAGTCCAAAGCGTCAATGTCGAGAGAAATCGCAATTGCATAACAGGCAGAGCCCACGACGTCCCACAGGAGAGACCGGCGGAAGCACCGTCGGTCTCTCTGACCCGGTAAAGGTTCACATTTGCCGGAGCAACCCTTTAACAGGAGGAATCGACCATGACGCTCGCCAGACTGCAACCCCGCCGGCGTCTCAACCTGACGCCCGATTTCGATCGGTTTTTCGACAGTTTCCTGAGGGGTTCTGACGAAGACGCCTCGGCCCCCGCGAACTGGATTCCGGCCACCGACGTACTGGAGACGGAGACCGACCTCCTTGTCCAGATCGAGCTTCCCGGAATGTCCAAGGACGACATTAAAATCAATCTGGACAACGGTGTGCTTACGATCCAGGGGGAGAAGAAGCCGGCTGTTGAGGAGAACCAGAATCGCAGCCACCGTTCAGAGAGGGTTTACGGACGCTTCGCCCGCTCGTTCGCGCTGGCGTCTGAGGTTGAAGAGGACAAGATCGAGGCCGGATTCGACAGCGGCGTGCTGACGCTCACGCTGCCCAAGGCAAAGGCGTCAATGTCGAGAGTGATCAAGATCGCGTAATCAGGCAGCGCGCACAAAAAACAGGCCGACTGAAACACCGTCGGCCTGTTTTTTTGTGGGCGTTCAGCTAAAAACGAAAGTCAAAATCAAAAGCAACCCCTCCGCCCCACCGCCCAGACCTCTCTCCCCGGCTCAACGCCTCCGGCGGGGAACCAGGACAAAAAGGGCAAAACCAAAATCAACATCTCCCCAAATTCCCTGCCTACGGCGTGTTCCTTTTGAAGCGACCAAAAGGAACCAAAAGTCGCCGCTGGGCGCGGGGCCTGCCATATGCATGGCGCGAATATCCTCAGAGGACTCACCTGATACGCTGGCCTGCCAACACATGATGATAACGTACCTCGGTGCGGGACGGAACAACGCGCCCTGCTCTGGGAGTACTCTGGATTGGCATCGCGTTAGGCATACGAATGCCCGACCGAAGGCGAACAATATCGCCTTGCGACATCTATCGGCGACTTGCGGGCTACAACGTAGGCGACCCATGGGTTGCCGCTGCAACAACCGACGACAGCGCGCCGACGGCGAGATGCCCTTGATCCGGGGGGTCCAATCCGTCAGGACTCGAGGTCCAGTGCAACCGCAAGCGCGCTGTCCAGCGCCCGGACCTTTTTTGGAGACAGGGATCCTATGAAGTGTTTCAACCCGGACTTCGGAATGCTGACCAACTGGTCGCAGAAGACGCTGCTGGCATGCTTGAGGCCCTCATCCACCCCCACAGGGACCTGTGTGGAGAGCCCGTCGTAAGTGGAAAATACCGGCGCACAGATCACGCTCGAGAACCTGGAGTCTATAAGCGCCTGGCGGCTGACGACCACGAACACGCGGTAGTTCCGCGGGTCCTCGCGCGAGCCTCTATAGACCCTGTACAATTCTCCCCGCGTCACACTTCGACCTGGAAGGAAAGCACGTCCTTCGCTTCAACGTTCAGTTTCGACGCCTTCCGGTCCAGGATCTCCGCATCGCGAGAATCCCGGATCCGCCGTCTCAACAAAGCGACGTATTGACTCAATGCCGCTTCCAGGAACGCGGACCGGTTCTTCGGTGTATCAGGCGCCTTCAGCAGGCTGTCCATGTCCCGGACAAGGCCCTCGGACAGGGTAATAGATGTTTTTATTTTCATATCGTCCATCCCCAGAAATGTATAAAGGTAGTATAATTGTCTTACTAAAAGTAGGATAAATGGATGGGTTTGTCAAATGAAGCTGTCAGCTAAGAGCGGGGAGAGGGAAGACGTTAGACGGGAGAGATTAACCTGCCTCGTGAGGTTTCTTCTCGTGCCGGAGGCTATGAGGGATACAATATCGGGCGAGGATTTCTTCTACCGGCTTGCGTCTCCCGTCTTGCCGCCTTTGACCGGGCTCACACGGAGACACGAAGACACAAAGGACGCAAAGGCAAAAGCCGGAAATAGCGACAAGGCGGGCGACCACAAGGGTCGCCCCTACAACAACCGACGACGGCGTTCCGAGGGCAGGATGCCCTCGCTCCCGGGGGGTAGGTCCCGGGAGGAAGGAGAGATTACCTGCCGTGTGAGGAGTCCTTTCGTGCCGGAGGCAAAGGGGAAGAAAAACATCTGGCAAGGATTTCTTCTAACGTCTCACGTTCTTCCTTCTCTTCTTCCCTTCCTTTGACCGCCGGCCGCATGGCGTCGATGTGTTCCGGTCCGGTCGCGCAGCAGCCGCCGATGATCTGCGCGCCCATGGCCTTCCATTCCCCTGCGAAGCCGGCCAGGCTCTCGGGCGTGTTGTCCCCGGGCTGCAGGATTTCTCCCGGCTCATCCTGCGATTCTTCGCCTTCCGCGGGGCCCAGCGGCGCGAGCGGCTGGTAACCGATATTGGGATACACGCCCACGCAGCCGTCAAACGCCTCCCTGAGTCGGGGAAGTCCGGCCGAGACCTGCTCCGGTGGGGTACACATGATCAGCACGCCGGCGACGCCGCTCCCCTCAAGGGCCGTTGCAAGGTCCTCGAGTCGTTCCTCGTATTGCATGTTGCCGTCTTCCCGGATATGGCGCACACCCAGAAACACAGGCAGGCCGGTTTCCGCGCTCGCTGCCGCAGCGGAAACACAATCAGCGATAAAGCCCACGTATTCCACCCAGACCGCATCCACGCCCACCCCGGCCAGCAGCTTCGCGTGGTCTCGAATCTCCCTCCGGTACGCTTCCTCCCCCAGTATGTCACAGTCGGACGCGGTTCCGCCAACCCGCCTCTGGACACACGGCGGCGCGATGCCGCCGGCCCTTTCAATACGTCACAAATGCATCCGGATTCGCGGCATCGCGAGCGGTGATCGCGTTTTCACCCGCGGCCGTCGCGTACGCTTCCCACCTGTCGCCCAGGCCGATGGGTTCCATCCGCGTGGGACTCGTCCAGAAATTGTTGCTGATGATGATGTCGGCGCCGGCGCGCAGGTAGTCGCCGTGGACTTCACGGACGGTCTCCGGGGCATCGATATTGGCCGTGGCCGACCAGGCCTGAAGGCCGCCCTCCACCGTCGCGCCTTTCAATACGTCGACGCCTCGCCGCTGAATCTCGGACCCGGTTCCGCCATCCAGGAGCAGCGTTTCTCCGCTCAAGATCCGTTCGAGAAGTCCTTTTGAAGACATTGATTTCTCCTTATTAAAGCGGGGAGAGGGGAGACGTTAGACGGGAGAGATTACCTGCCTCGTGAGGGTTCTTTTAGTGCCGAAGGCAAGGAGGAAAGACATACCGGGCATGGCTTCTTCTACCGTCTCACCTCTACCGTCTACCCGCCTTCGGGCAACCACAAGGGCTGTCCCAAAATATACATAATTACGGCGTTCCGAGGGCAGGGATGCCCTCGCTCCCGGGGGGGAGGTCCCGGGGGCAAAGGGGAGACAAGCGTTCCCCGTTACGTTAATCGCGAGTCGATATCCGGCAGGGTGAACCGAACCGTATCGAACCGCCGGGCGAGCGCGATCGCGCGTTCCTTTGCGCCGTCCGGGTCCCGTTCGCCAACCACGTCCAGGATGCAGCCGACGATTTCCGGGGCATCCGTCTCCGTCATGCCGTAACGCGTCACTTCCTGAACGCCGATGCGAAGGCCGTGTTTCCCCATCTCCCGGGGCGCGCCGGCCGCGTTGAGCAGGATATGGCAGGCTTCCAGCTGTCTGACCAGCGCGCCGCTTTCGCCGAACGCATCCACAACCGGCAGCACGGTGTGAGATTCCGTAAAGCCCAGGTCCGCGCCCACCACCGGCACGCCCTGTTCCTGAAACGCCCTGCCCAGCGCTTTGGCATTGCCGATGATCGCATCGGCGTGCGCCTCTCCGCACGCCATCCACTCCAGGAAGGTACCCGCCAGCGACGGCACGCGGCTGAGGTGATGGTTGGCGATCATCAGCGGCGATATCGCCTTCGCGATCCGCTCCGCGACGTCCCTGTCGTTGGTCAGAATCATGCCCCCCTGCGGACCGGCCAGTGTCTTGTGGGTACTGGTGATAATCACGTCCGCGCCTTCCTCGAGGGGGGACTGAAACCGCCCTCCGGCGATGAGTCCCATCACGTGGGCCGCATCGTAGACGAGGAACGAACCCGGACTGTACCGGTCCATCGCGGCCCGCAGTTCCCGCACGGGCTGGGGAAAGATGAAATGCGCCGATCCGATGCTGACCAGACCGGGGCGATGCTCCCGGATGAGCGAAACCGTTCGATCCAGGTCGATATTGGCGTTCATTTCGTCCCACGGGATCGGAATCGACGTCAATTTCACCTTCAAGTCCGAGTTCGCCAGCTTTGCGGCGTACATGTGCCCGTTATGCACTTCCAGGACGGTATCTCCCGGTCCTGCAAGCGCGAACAACGCGATGATGCCCGCGATATTGCCAGACAACGGTCGCAAGTCCACGTACGCCGCCCCGAAGAGCCGCTTCGCCAGCTCGTGCGCGACCTCCTCCATCTGTGTGAGAAACGCATTTCCCGGATACCCCCGGTTCCGCGGATCGATTCCGGTGTACGACCCGTACCTGTGGTCGAAGTCGTTTGCGATCAGCCGCTCCACCAGGGGACTTGGCCTGGTTTCCGAGGCGATCAGATTCAGGCAGTTTTCGCGAAACGCCGTATGCTTCTCAATCAGCGAATCGATTTCCGCGATTTTACGTTTATAGTCCATCAGGATATCCCTTCTGCCCGCATCTCAACTCAACGCATCGATCAGGTCGACCTCGCTATAGAGAAGCGCGCGCGCAAAAACGCCCTCGCCCAGGTAATTGGTTGCGTTCCACACCCGGGGCGCGCTGTAATAGGCCGTTACAAGACGTTCTCCCAGCCTGACGGTGGAGGGGTAGCCCAGGTCGCGGTTCCCCAGATCGTCGCACACGACCATCGGACGGGTCCAGGCCCGCCCCGCGTCTTTGCTCACCCGGGCCTGGACGCCGAAAGGTTCGTGCCGCACGCCATACACCATCAGAATCCAGTCGTTGGACAGCAGCGTGAGGTCCGCCGGATGTTCCCGCTCCCGGGTCACCTCCGAGGGTTCGTCCCAGGTGTACCCTCCATCCGCGGATCGGCACACCGAGACGAGGCCGCCCCGGTCCGCCGAACGCATCGCAGCCAGAAGAACCCCGTCGGACGCCAGGAGCAGGGCCGTTTCATTGTACCGTTCGGCAATCAGCGACGGCCGGTCCCAGGTCCGGCCGTTGTCGTCGGAACGAAGGATATACGCGCAGTCGTCCGCTTCGTTTGCGGAATCGTTATCGGAACCGTAGAGCGGCAGCAGCATCGTCCCGCCGGGAAGGGTCACGATGTGGCCGAACGCGGAGTGCTTTTTCATCGCCGGGAATCCGAGAGAAACGGAGTCTTCCCAGCTTCGCCCGCCATCGCGCGACCGGGCGATGCGCATCTCCACCCTTCGCAATTCCGGCATCCAGCTTCCGTCGTCGAAATAGGAGCCCTGGGCATGGTACGCCAGCACAATCGCTCCGTCGGGCGCAACGCCAACCGCGGGATTCCGGTCGTCCGCGGGAGTATCGACGATCACAACCGGCGCTTCCCACGTGCGCCCGCCGTCCGTCGAACGCATCGACTCCAGCCGACCGGCAACGCCAACGTGACCGGCCCCGGCGCGGATCACGGCCAGGATTTCCTCGCCGCCCACGTGGGTGAGCACGGGGAAATAGCCGCAGTCTCTGCAGAGATACACCTCGGAAGCTGAAGGAAACCTGCGAAAATCGATGGTGGCCATGGGAAAACCCTTTCAAGAATCAACTAACGGCGGGGGCAAATGCGTAAGTCAGCTCACACGAAGACACGAAGAAAAGCTCTCAGCTGTCAGCTCTCAGCCTTCAGCCAAAAGCGAAAGACGAAAGGCAAAGTCAAAAGCGACCCCTCCACCCAGCGCCGACCTCTCTCCCCGGCCCTCTCTCCTAAAGGAAAGAGGGAGAAAGGCAAAGAAACCGCGACATGATCTACCCATATCCGGAGCGAGGGCATCCCTGCCCTCGAACTTCCAGCTACCGACGAATTTACACATCAAGGGCATATTGCTTCACTTCCATCCAAAACCAGGTCTGGAATATCGGCGCCAAGACCTCGCGAATCGGCCGTCGAGGGCAGGGATGCCCTCGCTCCAGGGACACTGCCCCCGATCCCGCGCCGGGTCACGCGAAACTTTACATATGCCACACATGCGGTATCCGCCAGGAGTCCCCGGGTGCGACGTCGTATATGTAGAATGGCTGCCCGGCAAACGCCGGCGCTTCGCCGGGATCGGCGAGCGTAAGCCTGCCCTTCTCAGCCGATTTCAATCGCGGCCCGGTCTGCCCTCGCGTGTGCGAAATCGTCTTTCCGTCAAATAAATCGCGTACGACCTCGAGCTTCAGCATCGGGGTGTCCGTAATCAGCGTTGCGCCTTCCACCCTCGCAATCCGTCCCTCGCTCAACAGCAGGTCCATCTCCTCCATCGCGATCAGATACCGGCCGTCGCCCGCATCCTCGATGCCCGTGATCTCGCACGACGAGTTACAGATGTAGTTGGGATGCGCGATGACAACCGTCCGCCCCGCCAGCGAGCCGTCCAGCGGAAGCGGGACCCCCGACGAGACGAGGATCCGGCGGCGGTCGATATCCACCGCGTGCACCTGTCCCGCCCATTCGCCGGGCCCTTCCATTTCAATCTCTCCGAAACGGAACACCCTTCCGTTCACGACCTGCGCCCGCCGGATCGCGTCGCCCTCGCGTTCCACGAATGCCCAGTCTCCGTCGAACAGGAACGGCAGGCCGTCTACCTCGCCCTCCGCGACGCCATCCAGACCGAACAAGATATAGTGGACCCGATTACCGATCTCGACCCGCATGCCCGCGGTGCGTCCTCCGGCCGGCAGCGGCGCGACCCCGTCAATATAGGGCCTGCCTGAAAACGGCTCCAGAACGCCCGCGAACCGGTTTTCCTTCCCGTGCCGTCCCGAACGCCGCACGATGACGTACCGGTCCCACGGGCTGTGGCCCTGCAGTCCCGTTCCCTCAGCGAGCCCGGTGATCACCGTTGAACCCGCCTCGCCGGTCATATGAAGCCGAATGCCGGCGCCGTCTTCCTCCGTCCGCCAGGCTGCCGTCACCCCGCGGTCCATGCGGGCCCTCGCCACGTCCTTCACGTACCCGTATCCGGGCGCCTCTCCGAACGGGACGTCGGGACCGGCGAGGGTGCCATCGGCCTGCTTCTCGAAGGAGGCGCCCCCGGACAGTGCGATATCGAACCGTTCCGCATTCTCCCCCGCCCAGCTGTGGAAGCTGTAGTCGTGTTCCGAACCCCCGGAAACTCGGAACAGATCGACCACGTAGGCCCGCTCGTCGTCCACCGGAACCAGAGCCACCGCCCGCCGGTACAGTTTCGCAAGGTCCGGATAGGCCCGTTCGGCGGACGCATCGGCCAGCCGCACCCACGGCCCCTCCACCAGCAGATTCAGGCTTCCCGTTGCGAAAACCTGGTTTCTGCCGTCGATGACCGCGGTAAAATGGCTGGCCGTGTGCGTTTCCCATCCGTCCTTCTTTGGCGCCACCCAGCTTGGTGGATAGCCCAGGTCCGCGGACAGATCGTAGCCGAACGCGATGATATTCACCGCCAGCTTGTCCATATGCCCGTGGCCCCGGTTCCCCTTACCGTAATTCAACACAACATGCCGGCGGCCGGCCTGTTCATCGCCCGCGCGCAGGATGCAGAAGCCCGAATCGTGCAACACGTCGCTTCCGGACGATTCACGTCCCGCCTTCACTGTCTCATTCCACGGTTCGCAGTGGAACAGGAGATAGAGGTCGCCGTCCTTGCGCGCAGCGTCCGGGTTGCCGCCGGTACCCGCCAGAATCCGGTGCGCGTAAAGGTCCCTCGCCTCCGGCAGACGCAGGTAGCCGATCTCGTCCTCCAGCGAATACGGCGTGCGCAACACGCTGTTCCGACCTCCGCCCGTGTCCCCGATCATGGGCACACGGCCGTCGCAGTCCACCGCGCTCGCGAATTCCATCATCTCCCGAAGCCGGAACTTCGGGTCGCGATACAGGTCGACCGGCGACGTGAAGTACTCCCCATCCTGAAACCCGAGGGTCCATTCGGCGGCATTCAGCGCCCCCCGGATGTTGCCCGCGCCGTAGCCGATCGAGTCGTACCAGAACTTCCCGTCCCGAAAGAAGCTGTTGGACATCACGTTGTAGAGACCCGTAGGCGCTTCCAGGGCCTGCCGGATCATCGCACCGTTCTGCATGCAGGCCCCGACTTCGAGCAGGCAGTAGAGCGACGACGTCAGAAAATCGCCGCCGGCGATAGGCAGCGTGCGGTCCAGAAACTCGTAGGCATACGCGAACAGGTTCCGGTGGATGTTAAAGTTGATATCTGACGTTGCCTCCGGTCCGCCCCTTCCGTCCCTGGCCTCGAAGAATCCCACCAGGTCTTCGTCCTCCCCTATGGCCTCAAAGACGAGATCGTACGTCAGCGCCACGTTGTGCAGGAAGGACTGCTCCCGTCCGGACGCCTCACCGACGTAGCCCCGAATGGGATCCTTGCTCCGATCGTAGGCCTCGTACCCCTCCTTGATGCCCTGCAGCCTCCCGTACACGTCGGCCAGCCGGTTCAGCAGGACCCCTGCCTTATGTGCGTACTTGCGTTCACCCGTAAACGCGTAGGCCAGGGCCAGCGCCTGGGAGGCGGGTCGTCCCTGGTGCCCCTCGCCCGTTTGAGGAGCGTAGGGGCTGGAAAACAAACGATATAGCAGATAACACCGGTACGCGCCGACGAAGTAGTACGTCACGCCGGAGTTCGGGAATCCCGGGGGGGCCGTCCACCCCGGTCCGTCGTCCACCATCCGAACCGGCACTCCAGTGCCCGGATTGACGACCTCGATGCCATGGTACCACCACTCGCCGCCCAGATTGCACCGCCACTGGTACGGATGCAGGAGATCGCCTTCGAGCGTGGACCGGTTGCCGCCGTGAATCGGACACCCGTCGTACTGGGCCACGGTCAACGCCATGGGATTCTGCGTGGGCACCATCGCAAAGAGCGTCTCATCGGAGAACCTCGCCCAGAAGTCGGCATCCCGTACGATCCGGTCCACCATGTCCCGTGCCCAGTCCAGCCGCTCCGCGTTTCGCCGGGCGCGCTCCAGGTCCCCGCGATTGTAGATGCCCGCCAGCCCCTGCCGCTTGCCGCCGCCGATCACGTCTTCGTGGAACCGCGCGGCGCGCGCGTACCTGTCCGGCTCGTGATCCGGCAGCGGGTCGCGAAGATGTAAACCCTCGTACAGCGCCCGCAGCGCCGGTTCATCCTCCACGACCTCACCCTTCACAGGCATTCTGACCATCTCGTCTCCTCCAACCACGAATCGATTTCGTTGGGTTACGCGCTATCGTTGTATTTGTAGGGGCGACCCTTGTGGTCGCCCGCCTTTCACTTTGTGCCTTTGTGTCTTCGTGTGAGCCCATCTTCGAATTTAGCTTACTGCTGATTGCTTGCATCTCGCCGGTGAGTTTCCTAATTTTGAAGCCGCCGATTGAAGTCTTCCTGTCCATCCGGCCCTTCTCCAGGAGACCGTTCAGACAATGAACAAACCCTTGAAACTCGCGGTTGTGGGCGTGGGGCGCATCGGCGTTTTCCACGCCAGGCACGTCCAGGAACTGGGCGAAACAGCGGGTACCTGCGAGCTTGTCGCCGTGGTTGACCGCTACGGCGACACCGCCGAAGACGTCGCCCGCAATCTCCGGAAGAACCAGGCGTCCGAAATCCGCGCCTTCAAGAGCACGCGGGACCTGGCGGACGCCGGGCTGATCGACGCGGCCGTTGTGGCTTCGAGGACCGAAGACCACGAATCCGACGCCCGGACGCTGATCGATGCGGGCTGCCGCGTGATGCTCGAAAAGCCCCTTACCGGTTCGGTCGAGGCCGCAGCCGACTTCGTCAGATACCTGTCGAGAGATAATACGAAAAAGCAGGCCCTGATGCAGGCCTTTATGAGGCGCTTCGACGAGCCGCTGCTCCATGCGAAATCCCTGCTGGACCGGAACGCTATCGGCGACCCGTTCAAGGTCGTCTCCGTCCTCGAAGACCCGCACCCGCCGCCGGTGGGCTACAACAGCCCGGGCATCGTGCCGGACATGGCCGTGCATAACATCGACGAAGCGATCTGGCTTCTTGGCGCGCTTCCGGAACGGGTCGGCGCCACAGGTGCAAACCTGCACAACTTCAGAGTAACGACCGTGAAGGAGGATTTCGACGACGCGCACCTGCATATGACGTTTCCCGGCGACGTTATCGCGCAGGTCCAGGTGAGCAGAAACCACGTGGCCGGGTATCGCAACGAAACGTGGATCTACGGAGGGGGCGGGCTCATCCACGTGGGTCACTTCCAGGAAGATCCGCTGCGGGTGACGGTGGAAGCGTACGACCGGGGAGGCGTTTTTGAAAAGAAGGACTTCCGGATGAGAGATTACGGCGGGGAAGTCCCGGTATTCATCGAGCGGTTCGGACCGTCGTACAAACGGGAACTCGCGTATTTCGTCGACCGCTGCCTGAAAGACGAACCCTTCAGCGTGACTCAGGAGGACGGCCTCAATGCCATGCGCGTAGCCGAGGCCGGGGTCCGATCTCTACGCGCGGGAGGGCAGACGGTGACTATCTAGCCACCCCTCACGGCAAAGGGAATTCGACCCGGCAGTTCCCGCCGTGGTGCGACTTCAGGATCCCCATCATAATCGCCACTGTCTTGCGCGCCTCCCGCGCGGGCGAAACCAGGTCGCCGCCTTCCTCGAGTACCCGGATGAGTTCTCCCACCGCGGCCGTCTGGTTCTCCATGGCGTATTTCCCGGACAGAATGGGTGACGTGGACGACTCGTAGTGCGACCTGCTCCGGATCAGGGATGCGCCCCGGTCGGAAATCTCGATGCGTCCATCCTCGCACGTCAGCGAGAACTGCGAACCGGGATAATTCACTTTAAAGGCATTGTAGAACGCCCTCACGCCGTTGTCGAACCGGATGTACGCCGATGCGTACGGATCGACGGCCGGATCTTTCCCGCCGTCCCCCTTGTATTCGGTGAAATGCTCGAACCCCTCTTCGAGTTCGGCCGCGAGCCACAGCGGATTGGCCTCGGCGAAGAAGCAGATCATGTCCAGCAGGTGAGTGCCGTTCCGGAACATCATCGCCCGGCGGCTGAACTGCTCGCACACAACCGTTCGCAGCGGTCCGATCTCCCCCCTTCGAATGATCTCTCGCGCCTCGAGATAGCTCGGATTCCACCGCCTGGTGTGCTCGATCGAGAGCAGTACGCCGTTGGCTTCGGCGGCGGCGATCATCCGGTCCGCGTCTTCCAGCGAGGTGGCGATCGGCTTTTCGCACAGGATGGCAAGCGCTCCGCTCTCGGCGGCATCCACGGTCATTTCGGCGTGAACGTGGTCCGAAGTCGCCACGCTCACCAGGTCCGGCTTCTCCACTTCCAGCATCTCCCGGTAATCGGTATAGAGACCCGCATGCGGCCACACGTCTCCCCACTGGTCTTTGAAATCCGCCAGCGCCTCCGCCCTGAGGTCGCACGCACCCACCACCCGGGTCTGAGGATGCCGATCGTACGCGGCGGCGTGCGAGCCGGGCATCGGGCCGTAAACCGGCAGGCGCCCATCTTCCTCGGGCCGCCTTGCGCCAATGCCGGTCAGGCCGATAATCACCGCGCGGTATTCGGGTTTTGACATGGACGTGTCCTCCTGTTAGTAGACTATTGTACTTACTCCAGTTTCTCCAGCGCTTTTCTCGCGCCCTTATGGTCTTTATTCAATTTCAGGACGTTCCTGTACGCGTCGCGCGCGCGGTCCTGTCTTCCCTGGCGCGCGTAGATACGGCCCAGCCTGTAGAGTCCGTTTATGCGTGCGAACTTCCATCGCGCCGGCTGTTGGCGAAGATAGGTCGTCAGCGATTCAAATCCCAGATCCAGTTCCATCCCGGTCAGGGCGGAGAACCTGCCGATCGCATAGAGGGCCTGAAGCCGAAATCCCTCGGCCGTCAGCGCTTTCTCGAAAGATTGAACGCCCGGGTGTGAATCGGCCGCCAGCGCTGCGAGCGCTTCCGTCGCCATTTCAAGGCTGCGACGAGCGGCCTCCAACGCCTTTTCGTTTTCCTTCTCCAGCCGATACAGGTTGCTCAATCGCCGCAGAATCGGGCTACGGTTGGGATGGGACTCCAGAAACGTCTCGTAGACCCGGATCGCGTCGCGTCGCCGTTCGTCGCGGAGATAGTGCGTCGCCAGTGAGATCACCGGGCGGACGTCGCCGTTCGCAGACGCGACCGCATCGAGGTAGGATTTTTCCCGTTTGTCCTGCGCCTTTTCCTTCGCGTGGATGATGGCCTGCGCCATGTGCCCTTCCATCGGGTTCCGGGATGCGATCTCCGCGGCCTGTTTCAGCGCTTTATCCTTGCTGCCGCCCAAAATGCCCGGCGCGAAGAGATGGTACTCCACCAGCTTGGTACGTGCGGCGAAGTGATCGGGATCCAGACGAACCGCCTTCTCAAACGCCTTGCGGGCGCGGCGGGCCTTGCCGGGCTTCCCGAAAATGCCGGCGCGCTGCGCCCTCGCGCCGTAAACCATCCCCAGCCAGTATTGATAGTCGGCCGATTCCGGATTTGACTCGACGGCCTTCTTGAACCAATCGAATCCCGCCTCGACGTCCCCTTCCCATGTATTGATGCGGCCCAGCAGATAGCAGATCCGCGCGCGGTCGGTCCCGGGCTGCTTGAGCAGGTTCTTCAGACTGTCCTCGGCATCGGCATACCGGCCGTCGATGAATGCGGCCAGCGCCGGACGAATCTCCGGTGGCGCAGCTTCAAGGCTCGGCGAAAGGAACACCAGAAAAATAAAGAAGATTACCACATGCCTTGCCAATTCACCCTCCTGAGTCCTATCGCGGTACGAAACTACGAAAGAAGTGAAACTACGAAAAAGCGGGAATCCATCACTCGTCTTCCGGCTTTCTCGTCTGTTCGTATTCTCGTATTCTCGTCTCTTCGCCCTTATGCCTGCTGCCACAGCCCATGGAAATCGGCGTACAGCGCGTGCCGGTCCAGCAGCTCTTCGTGGCTGCCGACGTCGATGCCCCCGCCGTCCATCACCAGCACCCGCTTCGCACGCCGGGCGGCCGCCATGCGGTGGGCAACGACGATCAGGGTGCGGCCAAGGGCCATGAACGCTCGCTCGGCGCGTTCCTCCGCGGCCGGATCGAGGTGACAGGCGGCCTCATCCAGCACGATAATCGGCGACGCCGCCAGATGCGCCCGCACCAGGGTCACAAGCTGACGTTCCCCCTCGGAAAGGCCGGACTTCGTGAGGTTGACTTCCGCGTCCAGGCCGCCCAGCCGATTCAAAACACGATCGAGCCCCACCGCGCGTGCGGACGCGACGATCTCCTCATCGGATGCCGAAGGCCGCAGATACACCAGGTTCTCGCGCAGCGTACCCGCGAAAACGTACGCCTCCTGGGGCACCATCGTAATCAGACCTGTACGGTCCGTCCGCAGAAAACAGGGCTCCCCGTCGACCGTGATCGTGCCGTTGTCCGGACGCAGCACCCCGGCCAGCAGGGCGGCCAGCGTAGACTTGCCGATCCCACTGGGTCCAACGATGGCCAGATGGTCTCCTGAAGGGAGATCCAATGAAAAGCTTTCGACGATCGGCTCCCCTGCGCCGTACGCAAAGGTCAGATCGCGCACCGCCAATACCGGCTGTCGTGGCGGCGGCATGCACGCTTCACCTCCCTTCACCGGTACCGTGCCGTCTCCGACGGAGGCCAGCAGGCGCGCATGGTGGACGCGCAACGTGACCAGTTTGGACAGCCCGTACGTCACGAACGCCGTCGCCGCCGTCAAACCCGCGAGCAGGTACGTAAACGACCCGACCACTTCTCCCGCGCTCAGCAGATCGTTGCGTACCAGGTACGGGACGAAGCCCAGGGCAGTCAGGGCGGGAAACGTGGTGGCGACGGCGTTCACGACTCCGAATCCGACGGCCTGATGGTCATATTGCCTGAGCGACGCCCCGACGGACCGGTTTATCCTGTTTTCAACCCGGTCCATGGCGAAACCCTTCGCGCCCGCAGCCATCAGATCCCGCACCGACTGGAGCGCGCGGGTCGTCTCGCCGTGGGTATCCTCTTCCGCAAGCATGGACGCCGTTTCGTTGCGGACCTTGGCGCGGACAACCACGATCTGCAGAAACGCGGCAACAACGAGCCAGGGCAAAGCCAGGACCAGAAGCGTCCACGACAACGTCGCGAGTCCGGCCGCGGATCCGATGGCGAAAAGGCCGCTCGGGCCCAGACGCAGAAAGTGCGCCAGCACGTCGACGAGCGACGGTACATGCTGGGTGAGTTCCGCGCCTGAACGCAGGACCCGGTCCGAATGCACCGCATCTCCCAGGGTGTGCAGAACGGTGTCGCGAGTCAGGTCGACCTGTACCCTCGAAGTGAGTATCGCCGACCAGTGCGAGAGACGCAACAGCGACCAGACGCCGACCGCGCCCGCGACCAGAAGCCCGCCGATCCACACCAGGGACGCTGAGAGATCGCCCGCGCGCGCCGTGTCGACGGCGCTGGCGATGAGGCGACCGGAGAACGCCGGCGCGAGTGTCACGCCCACGCTGCACACGGCGATACGAAACAGGCATCCGCGGTGCCTTGACACGTAGCCGTAGAGCGATCGGATGGGCGTCATTCAGCTTCCTCCTCCGCCGTGTCGCCCTGGAACGCGGCGCGGTAGGAAGGGTCCCGCCAGAGTTCGGCGTGAGGCGCCACACGCCGGACCTCGCCTTTGTAGAGCCAGGCCACCCGGTCGGCTGCTGCCGCAGTACTCGCCCGGTGGGCAATCACGACGGTCGTCCGCGACCTCCCGAGTCTTCGCAATGCCGCCAGGACGCGCGCCTCGGTGGCCACGTCCAGGCTGCTGAGGGCATCGTCCAGAATCAGGATGGGCGTATCCCGGAGCGAGGCCCGCGCGAGCCCCAGCCGCTGGTGTTCGCCGCCTGACATCGGGGCCTCGTGTAGGGGTGAATCGTATCCCTTTGGCAGACGCTCGATGAACGCATCGGCTTCGACCTGTCGGGCAGCGTCGCGCACCTTCTCCTGGGTGGTTTCTGCTCCAAGCGCGATAACGTCGCGAATCGTATCGCCGAAGAGCGCGGGCCGCTCGAATGCGTAGCTCACCCGGCGCGAGAGGACGTCGCGCGGCATTTCGGAAACCGGCGTGCCGTCGATGCGAACGACGCCGCTGTCCGGGTCCTGGAGCCGGCCGATCAGCCCGGAGAGCGTGGTCTTGCCAACGCCTGACTGTCCGACCAGCGCCACCGTCGTTCCTGGAGCGATACGGAGGTCCACGCGCCGGAGGATTTCTCTTTCCGGCCCGCCCAGGGATACGCCTTCGATCCTGACCTCGCCGGGTCCCGCGGCGCCGGACGCGTCCGACCCGGGTTCCGGCACCGCGGCCGGAGATCGAAGAACGGCCAGCACCCGGGCCGCATGGGCGCGAAAGTATGCGATCTGGAACCAGCCGTTGTCCAATACGCCGGCGACGCTCCAGTATGTCATCTGCGCGTAGCGGATGGCGGCCATCAGCGCGCCCACGGTCAGGCCGCCGGACGCCAACAGAAGCACGCCGGCAATGGCGGTAACCGTCAGAACGACGTGATTGGCGCTGGTCACCAACACGCCGCCGCGGCCGGCGTTCTCCATGAGTTCGCGCGTTTTTTCCGCCAGGCCGGGCAGCGGACGCGTGATCCGTTCGACCTCGCGTTCCAGGGTGCCCGCCGCGCGTATCGTACGCCTTCCGGCAAGAGCGCCCGTGTACGCGTTTACCATGCGGCTGTTCAGTTCATCAATTCCGGTCTGTCCGGCGGTAAGCGTGCCCATCAGCCGGCGCATCAGCACGATGACGCCCCCGATACCTGCGAGCGCAACGGCCACAAACACCCAGTGTACGTATAACAACGCGGCGAGACTGCCCGCGCCGGTGAGGATCCCCGTACCGATCCGCAGCAGGGTTTCCGGATAACGCGGCAGTTGCGTCGCCTCGGAGCGGATCCGGTTCTGCAGGTCTCCGTCGTCGAACGGCCGCCGGCCGGGCAGGCCGAGGTCCAGCGCATGGTCGACCAATCCGCGCGTCAGCCGCCTTTCGATGGGGGCGCGGAATCGGGCCCTCACGGGTTCCGCGACGATGTCGATGATCGCCGACACGACCATAGCGACGGCCAGTGCAGGTAACCCCCAGCCGATGCGTCCTTCCACGGCCTCGTCGATCGTCACGGCGGCCAGGGCCGGCGCGGCCAGACCCGCGCCGATGGCCAGCAGGCTCAGCAGGGCGTCGAGAGCGAACCAGTGCCACGCCCCGCGGGCGTAGGGGCGCAGAAACGCCATCGCCTCACGGATATTGGGCAACCGCGGATCGTCCGGATGAATGTCCTGGCCCTTCGAATCATTCTCATCAGACACTACGGTACCACCTCTTTAATCGTCTTCCTTCAGGAGTTGACTGTTAAGACGACGACGGTTCGCGTTCCGGACCGGACGCGCGGCCAGCGGCGACTTTTGGTTCCTTTTGGTCGCTTCAAAAGGAACACGCCGTAGGCAGGGAATTTGGGGAAAGGGATTTTGTATCTCGTCTTGACCCGTTGTTGACCTTCCCCCGCCGGAGGCGTGGAGCCGGGGCAGTGGTCTTCTTTCAATACAAATGGATGGACCCGTCCGGACCTATATAGCGGCGCGGGGGCAGGGTCTGATACGGTCGCGACTTGACCAATTCCATATCCAACTCGACCCCCAGCCCAGGTCGCCGGCCCAGTTCCTCGACGTCCACGCAACCGGCCGAGAGCGGCACGCCCATCGTCTGCACGTCGTCGAACCAGGGACGCAGCCGGCAGTGCTCCAGGATCTCGAAATTCTGCATCGCTGCCGCTGCGTGAGCGGCAGCGGCCAGCGCGACCGGGCCGTATGGGTTGTGCGGCGCGATTGTGATCCCGTACACCTCCGCCAAATGGGCGATCTTCATCAGTTCGCTGATCCCGCCGGCGTGGCAGATATCCACCTGGCACACGTCCACCGCCTGTTTCTCGAACCACTCCCGGCAGTCCCACCGCGTGATCCAGCGCTCTCCCGCCGCAACCCGCATTCCCGGAAAATCCCGCTTCAGTCTCACGTACGGTTCAACCGTACTCTGCTCGATCGGCTCTTCCACGAAAAACATGTCCAGCTGCTGCAATTCCCGCATCAGGCGGTGCGCCGCGACGGGCGAGAACACCCCGCCGCAGTCGATCATCATCGCTACGCCCGGCCCCAGCGCCTGGCGCAGCTGCGTCATCTCCCGGACGGCCACGTCCACCTGGGCGTCCATATCGAACGGCGCGACCGCCGGCCCGTGTCCGTGCTTGAATGCATCGAAGCCCTCCTCAAGGGCCTGTGCCGCGTGCGCCTCCAGCGAATCCAGGCCCAGGTCCGCCCGTGCGTAACACCGCACCCGGTCACGGACTCTCCCGCCCAGCAGCCTGAACACGGGCTGTCCGGTTGCCCTGCCCACGATATCCCACAACGCCATGTCGATCCCGCTGACGGCGCTCGTTTGCACCACGCCCCGCTTCCACCAGAAGTCCCGGTGCCCCAGTTGCCAGACGTGCTCCACATCCATTGGATTCATCCCCAGCAGTCTGGGTTTCAGCGCCGTCTCCACCTGCGCCGCCACGGCCATTTCGTGGTGCTCCGTGGTGGCCTCGCCGATCCCCGTGATGCCGGCGTCCGTCTCCACCTCCACGAAGACCCAGTTCCGTCTGGGTGTCCGCCCGTCCGCTCCGGGGATGTTCATGACATGCGCCCGAATGTCGGCGATCTTCATCGCTCAGTCCTCTTTCTCCATGAACGCCCCCTCCAGTTGGATTCGTTCGTAGACCCGTGCGAACGCCTCCGATCCGTCATCCTCCCAAACTTCCGAATTCACGCCGCGGATGGACCCTTCCTCGAATCCGGTGAGCCGGCGCACGTCCGGTATGCTCGGCGCATACATCCGATTCCCGCCGGGCAGGTAGAGCACGCCCACGTGTTTCGGCATTTCCGTAGGCCCCACGGCCGCCAGGCGCGCGAGCTTCTCCTCGTCCACGTCGAACCCCAGTCCCGGCGCCTCGGGCACCGCCGAACACCCCTCCGCAATCTCGATGCGTTCTGTTGTAATGTCTTCCTCGTACTGATCGTCCAGATTGATCGAATGTCCCGCCGTCGGCAGCACCGCCCCCAAGTGCATGGCCAGCGCCTTCGTCAGCGTGCCGCCGGTCAACTGCACAACGGCCTGCACGTTCGCCTTTCCGTACGCGAACCCCCGGAAGAGCGCATCTCCGAACCCGCCGCAATATTCGCCGATGATATAGGCGTCCGCCATGCCCATGATCATCTCCTGCAACCCGCCCAGCGGGGGCAGATGCATCACCAGCGGCACATTGCACTGCGCCCGCAGCCGCCGCCACCCGTCCACGTCGGTCAGCAGCAGCGGGTCCTCGATGAATCCCACCACCCTGGAATTCTCGAGGGCCTTCACGATGGGCAGCACCGTTGCCATCGCCCTGTTGTGGTTCATATCCCACTGCATCAGGAATCCCTCCGGCGCCACGTCCTCCACCGCCCGGTTCTGCTCCAACACGTCGAAGTGCTGGCAGGTATGCATCTTGAACATCATATAGCCCTGGTCCACGGAGCGGACGATCTCCCTGCTGAGGTCTTCGGGCGATGCCGGCCGGGTCCAAGCCATGACAGGAACACGGTCCCGCACCTTTTGACCCATCAGCTTGTAGGCGGGTATGCCCAGGTGCTTGCCCATCACGTCGTACAGCGCGCCGCCCAGCGCCAGGTGCAGCGTCTCGTGATTGAGAAAGTCGAACGGACTGCGTTCGATCAACTGTGCCACGCTTTCCTTCGGCGGCGCGGCCGACCGGTAGTCTCCGTAACCCACGATTCCGTTGTCGGTCACCACCCTGAAAATGGTCCGCTGGTCGATGGCGCGAAATCGGACCTTGTGATCCGCGTTCCGTGCTGCGAGTCCCGGGTTGATCGGAATGATGTCGATATCGACGATTTTCATCTCAGCGCTCCTGTAGAAGCTTTTTCGACCTGAAGAATTCCCTGAGCCCGTCCATCTCCTCGTCGTTCAACGAATAGTACGGTTTCCGACGCCAGCGCCCGGCCACGCCGAAGATTTCCATCGCGCCATGGAACCCCGCGTTCCATCCGCCGGTCAGCTTGCCGATATAGTCGAAGAACGGCATGTCGTATTCGCGGATGACTTCTCTGGCCGCGTCGACGTCGGCGTTCCGGATCGCATTCCAGTACCGCCGTGCGATCTCCGGCTTGAACGTGATATACGACGACATATAGCCGTCGCATCCGTACGGCCACATATTCATGTGGTTCACCTTCTGCCCGCCCGCGAACACCGCCACCCGTTCGTGCGCGACGAGGCAGAGCCGGCGCGCGAAGTCCCCGCACATGTCGTCCTTGATGGCCACCACGCGTTCGTATCGGTCCAGCGCTTCATCGATCACCTTCAATCCGAATGTCGGACCCTGCGCCGAGAACGCGCCCGTTACGATCATCACGGGCATGGTCTGTGACACCTTGCCGTAGTGTTCCACCAGCGTCTCGACCGTGCTCGAAGCCCCCCACGCCGGCGGAAGCACCATCAGCACGTCCGCTCCCTGCTCTTTCGCGAACGACGCAAAGGCGACCGAGCGCCCGGTGTCATAATACCGATCGGCCGCCACCACCATTCCCCGCCCGGCGGTGTGTTCGCACGTCACCCGGGTGACCTCCGCGATCTCCGCCTCCGACATGCAGATATAGTGGCTGTCTCCCGCGGTGAGCAACACGGTGTGGCTCCCTCCCTCCAGCACAAAATCGATCTGATGCCGTAGGCCGTCGTAATCCACGCTGCCGTCCTCATTGAACGGCGTCGCGATCGACGAAATGATGCCTGTCAGATGCGCACGAACTTCGTCTCGATCCATGAAGAAACCCCCGAGAAACGGTGAGAGGGAAGACGGAAGAGGGGAGAGATTGCCTGCCGTGTGAGGAAAATTTTCGTGCCGAAGGCGAGGAGGAATAACATACCAGGCAAGGCCTTCTTCTCCCGTCTCACCTCTACCGTCTAACGGCCCTTAACCGACCTCTCTCCCCGGCCCCTCAAAAGCGGGTAGAGGTAAGAGGGTAGAGATTGCCTGCCTTGTGAGTTTTCTTTTCGTGCCGGAGGCAAAGAGGAAAAAAATACCTGGCAAGGACTTCCTCTCCCGTCTACCCTCTACCGTCTCCCTGCCTTCATGGGGTAGGTCCGGCTCCCTTTAATGGTGCCCTTCCTCCTTGTCGCTGTCCCCTTCGCTCCCTTCGTGCTTCTTCCTGTCCTCGCCGTGTTCTTCCCCGCTTTCACCGTGCCCACTGTTGCTCGGACCGCCGATGCGCAGAATGTGGCCGTCTCTGTCGGCAACGAGCATCTCCCGCGCCCCCCAGGGCCGGTCGACGGGCTTCTGCCTGATCTCCGCCCCCGCCCGCGCCAGCTTCTCGTGCAGTTCGTCAACGTTATCGACGCTGTAATAGATCCAGACCGGCCGGGCCCCCTGCCCTTTCTCGCTCAGAAAGACGGTCACTTCGCCATTGGATATGGACGCAAAGGTCTTGTCCACGACGTCTGCGGGCCAGTCCCAGTTCTTCTTGAAGCCGAAAACGCTGGTGTAGTGCGCGATGCTCGCTTCAACACTCTCGACGTTCAGAATCGGGGTGACCGCCGTGAACGCGGTGGATTTGGAACCGGGGCTCCCGTCGTGGCCTACGTGGGCGGCGGCGATATGACTGACGCCGATGACAATTCCTGCAACGATTGCTGCGATTCCGCGACCTTTCATGGAATTCCTCCTCTGTGAGTTATATGCCATGAGTACTCGGCGACATGCGGTGAGTTGTGAGCAGTCCCCTGTCCGCCCCGCTGTTCGTGCCCGACCGGCATGTGTTGCAAAATGCGACGTACGTCTCGAGTTACAACGCATACCGGTTTGCACATTCTGTGACTTCCTATTAATACGTTTATAATCAAATAGTTATATCCGGACATTGCTATCGATTGCGCTCCGCCGGGTGTCCTGACAGACGCATATTGCGACGACTTCTGCGAGAATGAGATTGTAGCCTTTTGAAGATAACATATTGATATTTAATAATTTAAATTGAAAAATCGAAATCGGCACTGATTTTGCATATTTATTGAACCCCTCCCGGCAGGATGGCGCGCGGTATCTCGCTCGCGAGACCCGCTTGCGCCCGCTATCGTCCCACCGCAGGTCGTTCGCGTCCCGGCGTTGGCAGCGGCGTACCCATCCGATGATGCGTCACAAGCACCGCGGCAGCGTCCTGAATCAGGGCACGATTGTACGTTATGCGCCGCGAACATGCAGACGTTGAAGATCACGGGAGGGACTCAATGCCGTCTTCCGGAAACGGACTGGCGCAACAGATCGCCGAACTCTTCCAGGAATTGCTCGAAAGGGAACTGCAAAGCGTCAAACGGGCCGTCGAAGCACGCAGGACCGAACTGATCGAAAAAATCGGAACCCGGGAAACGGAATTGAACGACGACGATCAACTGGATGCCCTGTTCGATCGATACAAAGCCGGACTCGCGGAAACCGAACGACCTGCGAGTCGCGTGCAGGAACGCCGCCTGTATTACAATTGGGAAGGCCGGCTGAGGTCGGAACTGGGTACCTGGAGAGTGGAGCTGGATGAACTCGAAAAACGGAGCAACAACGACAACACAGTTCTGACGAACGCGCGAAGCAAGGTCATGCGCCTGTTGCTGCGTGAGACGCTGCTGGTGGTCAATCGAGGATGCATCAACGGGCCGAAATCGGACAAGGGGGAGTATGAACACCTTGAGGACTGTCTCATACCGGTTATTCGAGAAATGAAAAAGGGCAAAACCCATACTGAGGCTTTCCGCATCGTCGCAGAAAGACTGGGCGCCCGCAGAACGACCGTTGCATCTGTATGCACAAGAGGACTGGACCTGACGACCGAACAATTCGTCGATCACGTCACGAGCGGCCGGATTGTGCAAGTCGTAAAGAAAAAATACCCCGAAAAGACCGAACTGATCGACCGGGAGTTGGCCTCGCTCTATCCCTAGCGTTCTGTCCCGACAAAACCTCACCATTCGACTGCCGATTCATCGCGTCTCGCTGAAACGTGCTCATTGAGCTTGTCGAAATGCGCGCGTTTCATTATTCGTCAATGGCCAATCGATATCCCTTCGCCGACCCTTCGACAAGCTCAGGGAGCGGCTCAGGTCTCACCCGCCCATTCCTGAACCTGTCGAAGGCGCCGTCCTGAGCTTGTCGAAGGCGCCGTCCTGAGCTTGTCGAAGGCGCCGTCCTGAGCTTGTCGAAGGAACACGAGCCCGGCGACTCGGCGGTCGAATTTTGGCAACTTATTTCCGTGACAGAACAACGCGTTCACCAATCCGTACGGTAATCGTATGACCCGCGGCCCCGTGGCGCACTCTAATGCTTCAAGGCCTCCATCCCGAAACGTTCTGCGGTGTCAAGGGTTTCCCGGACGTCTTCCCACGTGGTGTTGTGGTTGATGATACACAGCCTCAGCGAAAACGTCCCGTGCAGAAGCGTTGAAGAAAAAAACGCACGATCTTCCCAGAACACGCGTGCAAGCACCGTTCTGTTGATTTCCTCCAGGGACGCCTCGTCCAGTTCCCCGCTGCGGGGATTCACACGAAAACATACCACGCCCAGCGACACGGGCGTCACGAGTTCCAGGTTCTCATTCTCCTCCACGTACTCACCGGCGCGAATCGCAAGCTCCATCCCTCTCGATATCGCGCACCGGAACGCCGCCATCCCGAACGTCTGTACCGACATCCAGATCTTCAGTGCGCGCATGGACCGGCTCAACTGCAAGCCCCGGTCCGCGATATTCGGATGGTTCGTACCCCACACCGTATCCTGCAGGATATCAGGGTGCACGGCGAATGCGCGCTCGAGGGCGCCGGCGTCCTTCACCAGGAGGCATCCCGCCTCGTAGGGCTGGAAGAACCACTTGTGGGCGTCCAGGCCGACCGAGTCGGCGCGCGCGATCCCCTTCAGGAGACGCTTGCCCCGCTCGGTTACCGCCGCAAAACCGCCGTACGCCGCATCCACGTGCAGCCAGATGCCTTCCGCCTCGCAGTAATCCGCCATCGCCTCCAGGGGGTCTATCGCGCCGGTGCTGCTGGTTCCGGCGTTGGCGCAAACCGCAATCGGGTTGAAGCCCGCCGCACGGTCCTCGGCCACGGACCGCGCCAGCGCGTTCATGTCCAGCCGGAACCGCTCGTCGCTGGCGATCATTCGAATACGCTCCGGACGCACACCCACGATCCTCGCCGCACGTATATGCGCGCTGTGGCTCTGGTCGCACATATACACGGTCGGCCGGTCCGCATTTCCGGCCGCTTCACGCGCCGCCACGAATGCGTCCAGACTGGCGGCCGAGCCGCCGCTCGTGAGCAGGCCGCCGGCGCTTTCCGGATAGCCGATCCAGTTTCGCAGCCAGTCAATGACCACCAGTTCAAGCTGGCTCGGGCCACTGGCAACCAGCCAGGTGCAGACGTTATTGTTGTACCCCGCTGCCAGAAAGTCGGCAAGCACGCCCGGCCAGGTGGTGGACGACGGGATGAAACCGAAGCACCGTGGATGATCGAGCCGGGTCGCCACGGGAAGAATGTCCTTCGCGGCCTGCTCCATCACCTCCACCGCGGGGCGTCCATCTTCCGGCGGCGGCGCCATCAGACGGTCATCCAGTTCCCGGCGAAATTCACCGTCCCAGGCGCCTTCCGCCGGTAGATTCGCGAAACGGGCAACCAGGAGTTCGGCGGCGTTACGCGCGAGGTCGAGCATCGCCTCGGGGGACATCTGAAGACCGCCGCACTCGCCGTTGTTCTTTTTGTTATCGGATTCTATGGTGTCGTCTCACTGTTCTTCGTTCGCTCTAGGGGATTTCGCCTTAGTGTTGTCTTTTTTCGAATTTACGCTGAGAGTCAGGATTGGGAAAGTTCATTTATTTGCACTAAATGAGTTGACATTTCCCAGGGAAACGGGCATATATATAACAAGCGGGAAGCAGAATTGCAAACCACAACGATTCGCATCAAGCGCCTCCTTGAAAGGGACGGAAGGAGAACCGGAATATGGATCGATACCCTGCGTTAATCGATGGCGAAAAAGGCGCCTATGGGGTTACGTTTCCCGACCTTCCCGGAATCGTCACTATGGGAAACACCGTCGACGAGGCGCTGGTGAACGCCGAAGAAGCCCTTCGCGAATACGCAATCGAGGCCGAGAAGGACGGTGGGAAGATCCCGCTGCCGAGTGCTTTCGAGCAGTTGGAAGTTCCGCGCGGGAATACGCTTGTGTCGGTCCCGTTAATCCGCGTAACAGGCCGCAACGTCCGCGCCCATATGACCCTGGACGAGGGCGTTGCGGCCTTTATTGACGGCGAGTCGCGAAGACGAGGTATGACCCGTAAAGCCTACGTTGAGTGGATCGTAAAGCGAATCGCGCAGGTTGGCGGATAAGTACCGGAAACCTTCGGTCAGTTGCCGGCCCTTATTCGAAGACTGCCAACTCGCCGTCTCTGACGATCAGCACCACCGGGTCGTAAACCGCATCACCGCTGTCGTCGAAGGAAAACGAGCCCAGTACCGTATCCAGATCCCGCGTACCGGCCATCGCGCCTCGAATTGCGCCCGAATCGGTTGACCCGGCCCGGGAGATGGCCTCCGCGATTATGTAGAGGGCGGCGTACGACTGGGCCGCCCACGTGCTTGGTTCGGAACCGTATCTCGCGAGATAGTTCGCCACAAAGGTCTCATTTCCGGGCGTTTCGGCGGCGCTTGACCAGCTGACAAAAGAAATGGCGCCCTCAGCGGCATCGCCCGCAGCCTCAACTTCCACCGCGGTCATTACAGGAACCAGGAAGGGGATATTTGCGCCGATACCGGCTTCGCGCGCCTGGATCAGTATCCTGGATTGTTCGGCGCCCAGGGCAGAGACAAAGACGGCGTGCGGATTCAACGCCTTGATACGCGTCAACTGTTCGCTAAACGTGGTATCGCCCGTGGCAATCGTCTCAGTCGCCAGGATTTCAACCTCGATCCCGGATAGCGTTCTTCTGATCGTCTCGTCGCTGCTCTTCGAAAAGACATCGGTTTCATCGACAATCGTCGCCACCCTCCGATACCTCAGTTTCTCATGCGTCTCCCTGACGGGGCCGGGCAACAGCGCGTTGACGTTCAGGCCGGCGCGGAATATATAATCGCCGATCGCGCTCAGGCCCGCCGCCGTCGAGATTGAACTGAACGCGATTACCTCGTTTCGCTCGGCAATGGGAAACGCCTCCCGGGCGGCCGTTGAAATCACGGGACCGAGTATGGCGGACACGCCGTCCCGATCGATCAGTTTGTTGAATGCGTCAACGGCGCCTTCGGCCGTGCCCCGGGAATCCTCGATAAGGAAGTTGATGCCGGCGCCGCCGAGCCTGGACGAGTTGTTGATCTCCTCCCGGGCGAGTTCAAAGCCGTCTCTTGCCGGTAATCCGTAACGGGTCTGCGGTCCCGTCAAGGGCAGAACGACGCCAATGGCAATCTCTTCGGGGAGACCGCCGGGGGCCAGCCTTATGGAGCCCGCCGTGCGCGCATTGCCGCCAACCGGCAATGCGACGGTCGTTTCATGGTCGCCGTTAACGGGAATGCTCGACCACAATCCTAGCACGCTTCCGCCACGCATCGCCCTCGCGCGGTAGTAACCCGTCACCCGGTTCCCGGCGATCTCAATCCTTGCCTGGCCGCGCGCGTTGGTTGCACCCGACCATTCGTATTCCGCCGTCCTTCCCGAAACGGCTCTGCCGATTTCGACGGAAACGCCGCTGACCGGCGTTTGACCCTGCATCACCCGGGCCACTACGACCGCTAACGCCTGATTCCCGCCTGAAGCCAGTTTACCCAGCGGCTTTGCAACCCGATCTTCCGTCTCCGGCGCGAGCGACGGCATCCTGCTTTCGCCGCCGCACCCACAAAACATGCCAGTAACGAGCGACGCAACAATGGCTCCGCGTATCCAGATGTACATGGAACTTCCTCAGGTTTGACCACTACGGCACAAATCGATAGACCACGGGCAATTGCGAGGGATCGGTGACGCTCGGGTCCGTATGGTGGTAGATGTTGATGCGTCCGGTGCCGCAGTCACCGAATTCATCGCAGGCGAGCGTGCCGACGAGAGCCTGGAAACCGGACGTCGCGTGGAGTTCCCGGCGCAGCGCGTTGCGGTCCACGATCAGCTCTTCGTCCCTTGCGATCGCCACGGATTCGATGGCGCTGAGAAGCAACGTCGTCGCGTCGTAGGAATGCGCCCAGTACGGCGTCCCGGGAAATCCGCCGTACGCCGCTTCATACGCGGCCAGCGCCTCGTCCACGCTCTTGCCGGTTACGGCATTGACATTCGATCCGAGATCCGCCTCAGGCCCGGCCGCGTACACGCCCTCGGATTGAGGCGTCGCGAGAAACTCCGAATCGAGCAGGGCAGCGCCCGTAATGAGGGTCACGCCTTCGAGACCGTCGAATTCCCTTACCTGTTTCGCGAACGGCAGGCCTTCCTCGTCGAATAGCGGGAAGAAGATGGCGTCCGGCCCCGCTTCCGCGAATTCCGCGAGAACCGACGTCATGTCCGTTTGTCCTTTGTCTATCCGCGCGCTGACGGAAACCTCGCCGCCAACGGCGGCGAACGCATCGCCGAATGCGCTCACGAGGGCCGTGGTATAGGGGTCGCCGTCGTCTACGGCCACCATGCGCCGCAGGCCAAGCTCATTGTATGCGAAGTCCGCAACGGCCCGGGCCTGGTAGAGGTCGTTGACCGCAACCCGGAAGTATCCGGGGTGATAGTCGGAGCTCGCGTTGCCCGCCAGGTCGGACGTCAATCTTGGGGACGTATTGGATGGTGAAATCATGACCAGACCGGCCGCGCTGATGACCGGTGACGCCGCCACCGCGGCGCCCGAGCAGGATGTGCCGACGATGCCCAACACCCGTGAATCGGCGACAATCTGCACTGCGCCCGCGTGTCCGCCCTCCGGCCCGCACAGGCCGTCAACGGGATCGCCGAGCTCGACGTCGCGGCCGTGGACGGTTCCGTAGTCCCGGACAGCCAGCTCGACGGCGTTGCGCGACGGATTGCCAAGCGATGCCGAGATCGTATGGGTAAGCAGCGATTGGATATGCACGGCCTGGCCCTCGCCGAACGCAACCAGGGCCCGTTCAAACGCACCCGTGACGCGCGCCTTGTCCCCAACAGGCAAATCGACGTTGGTTTCATACCCCCCATTTAACGGTATACTGGCCCACGATCCCAGCGAACTTCCGTCCTGCATCGCCCGGGCCCGGTAGTACCCGCCCGACCCGCCAACTTCCACCCGCGTGACGCCGTTCGCATCGGTCGTCCCCGATGCCTCGTAATCCGCCGGGCGCCCGGAAATGGAACGTGCGATTTCCACGGTGACACCGCTTACCGGACTCTCACCCTGAATCACCCTGGCGACGACCAGGGCAGGTGTGGTGTCTCCACTGACAGCCAGTTTTCCCAATGCCTCGCCGGTTCGAACGTCAGCCTCCGGTACCTGCGACGTCGTCAGGCGTTCACCCCCGCAACCCCAGGTTACGACTGCGACAAGCGCGAACAGAAACAAACTGCGAACACGGGTTGACATGGCAATCTCCTCCGGTTTGAATTCTGCGTGTTAGACGAACCTGGAAAGTCGGCTACTGGTTTAGAGTGTATTTTCGCCACCGCCCTGGAAACGTGCGTTCATTCGAAGATCTCGAATTCGCCACCACGCGCAATCAGCACAATTGGATCGTAAACCGCATCGCCGTCGGCGTTGAATGAGAATTGGCCCAGGATAGTATCCAGATCCCGGATACTCGCCATCGCGTCTCGAATTGCGCTCGCGTCGGCTGAACCTCCAGTCGCGATCGCTTCGGAGAGGATGTTTAGGGCGGCATAGGACTGCGCCGACCGGCGGCTGGCGTCAATACCATATTTGGCTTCATAATCTTCAACAAAGGCCTGGTTTCCCGGTGTGGCAGCCAGTCTGGTCCAACCTGTAAACGTAATTGCGCCTTCGGCGGCTGCGCCCGCGGCTCGCACTTCGTTCAAGGTCATCTCAAGAGTAATAAAGGGAACACCGGGTGGAACGCCCAGACGACGGCCCTGAATCAGAATCTCAGACAGTTCCGCTGAAAGGGCCGAGACGAAGACGGCGTCCGGATTCAACGCCTTGATCCGTGTCAACTGTTCGGCAAAGGTGGTATCGCCCGTCTCAAAGGTCTCCCTGGCGAGGATCTCGACTCCGTTTTCAGCGAGCGCACTGCTCAACGTCTCGTCGCTGCTCCGCGTGAAGACGTCGATCCGATCATATATCGTAGCCACTCTCTGATAGCCGAGCTTCTCCCGGGTCTGCCGGACGCCGGCAGGCACGAGGACGTCAACGCTGAGCGCAACCCGGAAGATAAAATCGCCGACCGCGCTCAGGCCGGATGCGCTCGACGTCGAACTGAAAGCCACCACCCTATTCCGTTGCGCGATGGGAAAGACCTCTTTGGCCTCGGTTGAGAGGGTGGGGCCGAGAATGACGGGAACGCCGTCCTGATGAATGAGTTTGTTGAACGCTTCAACGGCGCTCTCTGGCGAGCTTCGAGAATCCTCGATAATGAAACTGATTCTCGCTTCGCCGAGTTTGGATGAGCCGTTGATCTCGTCGCGAGCGAGTTCAAATCCGCTCTTTATCTCCAGACCGCGTGGGGTGGTCACGGGCAGGACGATGCCAATCGCAATCTCACCACGGAGTCCCACTGGTGTTGGAAGGGACGAACCCGTCACGCGCGCGGTACCGCCAACGGGCAGGTCAACCGTCACTTCATACCCGCCATTTATCGGTATACTCGACCATGTCCCCAGGGGATGACCGTCCCGCAGGGCCCGGGCCCGGTAGTATCCGCTCACCCGGTCCCCCCGGATCTCTACCCGCGCCTGACCATCCAGGCCGGTTGTGGCCGACCATTCATAATCGGTCGCCCGTCCTGAAACCGAACGCGCGAACTCGACGGTGACGCCGCCTACCGGATTCTCACCCTGCATGACCCGGGCCACAACCCGAGCGGCTTGGGTGTCTCCACTGCCAGCCAGTTTTCCCAATGGCTGGACGGTCTGATGGTCAGCCTCCGGTACCCGCGAGATCGTCGGGCGTTCATCCCCGCAACCCCAGGTTGCGGCAGCGACAAGCGTGAACAAGAGCAGACCGCGAGCACCGGCAATCATTGCCAGCCCTCCGTTTTGGAATCTACCAGCAAAACGAACCCGTAAGATCGGCTATTGGCACAGAGTGCGACTTCTGTGCAAGCACGTAACGTGCGTTCACTCGAAAATCTCGAATTCGCCGTCCCGGACGATCAGTACAACGGGATCGTAAACAGCGTCGCCGTCGGCGTTGAACGAGAATTGTCCCAGAATCGTGTCCAGATCCCTGATGTCCGCCAATTCGTCTCGAATCACGTTCGCATCGGTCGAACCTGCGTTTGCGATCGCTTCCGACAAGATGTGCAAAGCCGCAAAGGATTGCGCGGCCCAGTGGTTCGGTCCGGACCCGAATTCCGCCGTGTAGTTCTCGACGAACTCCCGGTTACCTGGCGTCGTTGCCGTACTGACCCAGCCTGTAAAGGTGATCGCGCCCTCCGCGGCTTCACCAGCAGCCTGCACGTCGTCTATCGTCAGCTCCGGAACAATATACGGCACATTGGCGGGTATGCCGATCTGCCGTCCCTCAACCAGGATTCGTACCCTGTCGGCCGGCGATATCACCGAGACGAATATGGCGTCCGGGTTCAGCGCCTGGATGCGGGTCAACTGTTCGACAAATGTGGAATCGCTCGTTTCAATCGTCTCCCTTGCCAGGATCTCGACGTCCGCACCGGTCAGCGCGCTCCTCAGCGCCTCGTCGCTGGCCCGCGCAAAGAAATCGCTCTCATCCACCATCGTCGCCACCCGGCGATAGCCCAGTTTATCCATCGTCTTTTCAACGCCGCCGGGTACGAGCACGCCCAGACTGAGGCCGGCGCGGAAAATGTAGTCGCCGATTGCGCTCAGACCGGGGGCGACCGACGTTGAACTGAAGGCGACCACCTGGCTCTGCTGCGCGACGGGGAACGCCGCCACGGCCCCGGTGGAAAGCGCCGGGCCGAGAATCACCGGTACTCGGTCCTGACGAATCAGCTTGTCGAACGCTTCAACCGAGCCTTCGGCGGTACCTTGAGAACTCTCGACGATGAACTCGATGCGTGCGCCGCCCAACCGGGATGATCCATTGATCTCCACGCGGGCGAGTTGAAATCCATTCATAATCGGCTGGCTGAAGGGGCGCTGCGGCTCTTCCCAGGGAAGTACCAGTCCGATCACAATCTGCTCGGGAAGCCCCCCCGGCGTCAGCCTCATTGAGGCGGTCACGCGGGACGTTTCGCCGACCGGTAGTTCAACCGTGGATTCGAATCCCGCGTTGACCGGAATGCTCGTCCAGTTACCCAGCACGGCCCCACCCTGCATCGCCCGCGCGCTATAATAACCGCTCACCCGGTTTCCCGCAATCCTGACTTGCGTGCGCCCGCGCACGTCCGTCACACCGGACCACGCATAGTCCGCCACACGCCCGGAGACAGATCGGGCGAACTCGACGGTGACGCCGCTTTGCGGCGTCTGACCGTGAAGGACGCGAACGATGACCGAAGCCTGAGTCGTGTTTCCGACCGCAGCGAGTTTGCCCGCCGCGGGACCGACCGCGTCTCCGGCTTCCGGAAGCTGCGACGTCGTGACGCGTTCGCCGCCGCAACTCCAGCTCACGCCAGTGACGAGCGCAAATACCAGCACACCCCTGATATTGTTGAACAGACCGGACCTCCTCGAATTCAAAGAAGCAATATGAAAAACGGGCAGAGGTTCGTCTTCCTCCATATCGCAAAATGACAGGCAGCCTTCACTGCCTGTCATTTATTCGTCCCAACCGGACGGACTCTATTGCCAACCTTGCTTACTCGAACAGCTCGAATGCGCCGTCCCGAACAACAAGCACGATAGGATCGTAGACCGCGTCGCCGTCGGCGTTGAACGAGAACCGGCCCAGAATCGTGTCGACATCCCGGGTAGCGGCCATTGCGTCCTTGATCGCGCTCGCGTTCGTCGATCCGGCGTCCGCGATAGCATCCGCAAGAATGTACAGCGAGGCGTACGAAAGCGCGGCCCACGGACCGGGCTCACTGTCGTTTTCCGCCATATAACTTTCAATGAAGGTCTGATTTCCCGGCGTGGATGCGTTGGTTGCCCAACTCGTAATGCTGATCACACGTTCCGCGGCGTCTCCGGCGGCCGCCACTTCGTCCATCGTCATTTCGGGAATAATGATGGGAATATTCGAGGGAATGCCAACTTCACGGGCCTGGGTCATGATTTCAATCATCTCCGCCGCCAGACACGAAACAAAGAGGGCGTGCGGGTTCAATTCCTTGATGTTGTTCAACTGGTCCGCGAAAGACGTATCTCCCGTCGCGAATGTCTCCCGGCCCAGAATCTCCACCTCGCCTTCCATCAGGGCATTGCTTACCGCCTCATCCAGGCTCCTGGAATAGACGTCAGCATCGTCGACCATCGTGGCGACCCTGCTGAACCTCAGTTTCTCCTGCAGGTCCTTGACGGCGCCAGGGACCAGCGTACCGACGTTGAGTCCGGAGCGGAAGATATAATCGCCGATGGCGCTCAGGCCGACGGCAGTCGACGTCGAACTGAATGCCAGGACCTCGTTCTCCTGGGCGATTGGGAACACTTCCTTTCCCACGGTGGAAATACCGGGGCCCAGGATGACGTTTACGCCGTCTTCGTCGATGAGTTTGTTGAACGCTGCAGTGGCGGCGTCGACCGAGCCCTCTGTGTCCTCGACGATAAACTCGATACTTGCGCCGCCGAGTCTCGATGAACTGTTGATTTCCTTCTGAGCCAACTCGAAGCCTGCCATCGCCGGCAGGCCGTACACGTCTTGAGGACCCGTAAGCGGCACGGCGACCCCGATGGCTATCTTCGCGGGCAGACCGCCGGGCGTCAGCTCAATCGCACCGGTTGCGCTCGCTTTGTCGCCGATCGGCAGCTCAACTGACGACTGATATCCGCTGTTGACCGGTATGCTCAGCCACGAACCGATCTCGCTACCGTCCCTCATCGCCCGCGCCCGGTAGTAGCCGGTCACCCCGGCGCCCCCGATATCCACGTAGGCCTGACCGCGTACATTGGTGGATCCCGACCATTGGAAATTGGCGGCCTGACCTGAAACCGAACGCGAGAACTCGACAGTAACGCCGCTTACAGGCGCCTCGCCGTCCGACACGTTGGCCACCACCACGGCCCTCATCATTCCGTTGAGTGCAATCTTGCCGGCCGGTTGACCGAACTGTTCTCCGGACTCCGGCACGTGCGACGTTGTCAGGCGTTCACGACCGCAACCCCACGTCAGACTCACTGCCACTGCGAGTACAAACAAACTGCGCATACCGCTGAACATGACGATCCCTCCCAATGCTGCGGGTTACCAGCGAAGAGAACCAGAAAGCCACGATCAGTGTGCTCGAATACCGCCCACTGAAACTGGCTCCTGACTCGTTCACCAATATGGATTGAACCAGCGAACGAACCGGACGACGAACATCCCTGCTCCAGCGCTCGAAGGCGCTGCCGGATTTATCCGTAATAATGAATATAAGTGCAATTTCCCGGTACACAAGGGCATGACCGAATTTCTTTTTAAAAAAGGCCCGCGCAATTTTCGACTTGAATTCGAGACGGCGATGATAACAATAGGCGGAACAGGCGGGGTTCTACACATATTGCCGAACGTAGAAAAAACCCGGGGCGGGAATTGCGCCCCGGGTTGAGTGAAATGCGGCGATCGCACCGGACCCCTTCATAAGTCCTTCCTGTCAGATATTTCCTCCGCCGGTTTCCCGGCAGGCGCTCCGAAACCGCGGACGATCCGCTATATACCGAGAATCCCTCGCGCTGCCTCGCGCGCCTGGTCCCGCGTTTCGACAACGCGGTGCCTGGGCAGATGTTTCAGGATGCCGAGCGCGTTCAGGGTTCTCGGAACCAGGCCTGACAGTCCCATCACAATGCATTCGGTCTGCTCGCTTCTGGCGATATCCATGAGCTGCCCGATGACCATGGCTGCGCTGTCGTCCAGGTACGTGGCCCCGGAAAAGTCGAAGATAACGACCTCGTGGTCCCTGATATCCGCGCCGATCACGCCCGCCAGCTTGTGGGAGGATGCGACGGTGAGGCTGCCCCTGAGCGCAACCAGTCCCACGCGAGCCGAATACGGACTGAAGGCTGCCGCGTCGACGTCCTCCTCCTCGGAAAAGAACGTCCGGTCCAGCAGCGGCACGGAGACCACGCTGTCCAGTTCCAGGCGTTCCAGCTGCCGCGCGTGTACCATCCCCGCAACGATAAGGCCAATCGCTACGGCGGTCACCAGATCGACAAAGACCGTGAGGCCCAGAGTAACCAGCATCACCAGAAGGTGTTCCCGGCGCAGGCGGTGAATCCGCGAGAGAAGACGCCAGTCGACGATGTCCCATCCGACCTTGATCAGGATTCCGGCGAGTACTGCATGTGGAATCGGCTCCACATATCGTCCGAGGCCAAGCAGGAGACCGAGCATGAGTACCCCATACAGCGCGCCCGATACCGGCGTTACCCCTCCGGCGCGTATATTGGTTACGGTCCCGGTGGTCGACCCTGCGCCCGGGAGACCGCCGAACAGTCCCGAAATCACATTGCCGATGCCCTGCCCCACCAGTTCCCGGCTCGGATTGTGCCTGGTACCCGTGAACGAGTCGGCGACCAGCGAGGTAAGGAGGCTGTCCACCGAGCCGAGCAGGGCGAGAATGAGCGCGGGCTCCAGCGCGTGCATCAGAAAGCCGGCCGAAGGCACCGTCAATCGCAGTTCCGGCAGTCCGGTCGGTATCCTGCCGATGACCGGCGCATCCACCAACCAGAACACACCGAGCATGGTCCCCGCAACCAGAGCCAGCAGCGGGCCGGGCAGGTATCTGGCCAGCCTTCGGGGCCAGACCACGCCCACGCCGAGAGCAACGACCGCAATGGCCACCGCGTTGTAGTTCACGTTCTCAATCGCATCGGACACCGCGCGGATCGTTCCGATTACACCGCCCGGCGCCGGGGCCGACCCGAAGAACGGAAGGATGTGAATCACCATGATGATGATGCCGATACCGGACATGAATCCCGAAATGACCACGTGCGGCGTATACGCCACGAAACGGCCGATCCTCGAAAGGCCCAGCAACGTCTGGAGCAATCCCGCCATGACGACCACGGTCAGCGCTTCGGTGAGGTTGGACGTGTAGCTGGAAACAATGACCACGAGAGCCACGGTCATCGGGGCCGTGGGGCCCGAAATCTGGGTCCGCGTACCGCCGAATACCGCCGCGAAGAAGCCGACCGCGATCGCTCCGTACATGCCGGCCGCCGCGCCCATGCCCGACGCAACCCCCAGCGCCAATGCGACCGGCAGCGCCACCACGGTTGCCGTGACGCCGCCGAAGATGTCCCCCCGGAGCGTCTGGATGTCGTATTTCATTGTATCGTTTTCTCAGGAATCCGGGAAAGACGATCCATGCCCGTGCTGCGCGTCAGGCTTGACAATGCCCCAACTTGCCGTATCATTTATGTTGGATATTGACTTCCATTCAAGAAAGGAACTGACGATGCTTAGATTCCCCGAAGAACTCATGCTCCTGATACTCGACGACGACAACGGCAGATTCGCCCGCGTGCCGGATCAGTCCCTGCGCTACGCGCTGGCCGGCGGGGTGCTGATGGACCTGGCCATGGAAAACCGAATCGACACCGATCCGGACCGGCTGGTCCTGGTGGATTCGACCCCCGTTGGGGACGGCCTTCTCGATCCGACGCTCGCCGACATTTCGCAGGCTGACGAAACCCGCGACGCGCGCTTCTGGGTGGAACGCACCGCCATTCGCAGCGCTGCGGGCATTCGCGAGACGTCTCTTGAGCGGCTGGTTGAAAAGGGCATCCTCGAACGCCGGGACGACCGGTTTCTCTGGGTCTTCCGGTCGCGGCGATACCCGTCCGTGGACGACCAGGCCGAGCGGGAAGTCAAGCTCAGGATTATGGAGATCCTGTTCAGCGACCAGATCCCCGACCCCCGGGACGTGGTGATCATCAGTCTGGCGCACGCCTGCAACCTGTTCAGCCAGATTCTGTCTGCCAGAGAACTGGCGCGGGTTGCCCCCCGCATCAACCAGGTGAGGAAGCTCGATCTGATCGGCCAGGCAACGTTTCGGGCGATCACGGAAATCGAACTCTCGCTCGCCCTCGCCGTACAGATGCGGCCGTATTAGCAGCCCGTTGAAAAAGCCCATCCGGGCTACAGCCGGCCCTTGCGGTCGAAATACCGCGTTGCGCTCCCTCGCCGAATCGCAGGATGGGACTCGGTCGCGCGCCTTGTCTTCGACCACAATGGCAAGTGTTCTGTCCCGGAAATAGATTACCAAAATTCGGCCGTCGAGTCGCCCGGCTGGCAAGGCGCCTGAGCAAGGCGACCTGCGCAAGGTCACCGAGCGAAGGCAACGCCGCCAGACGGGATGAATCGGCGGATGAATGGTGACATATTTCCGGGACGGGACACCATACCTCGCCTGCAGAGCGACTTTATCAACGGACTGTTAGCGTCCCTTCCGCCCGTTCGTTCAGCTTCGCTCGCCGATACTATGACGCGCCTTCCACCCGAACGGTAACGATGTCCAGATCGTGATACTTCTGGTGGCGCACGGACGAAGCGTAATGTCGCAACAGCCTGAACGATATTTCATGCTCGTCCAGGATCTCCGGCTGTTCACTCAGATACGCCAGCCTGTCTTCCAGGTTTTCTCCCGCCGCAGCCGCCAGAAACTCCAGCTCCGCGGTCTCTTCCACGTGCCGGGCGGTGATGACGAGCAGCCGCTCGTCCTCACGCGCGCGCTCACCGGCCTGTTCTATCAGAATCGACAGGGTCTCTTCGCCCGCGGCGCACAGCCGGCCGGTTGCCGGCTCCGTCCATCCGATGCCTGCCGCAAACCCGCGGAGGAACCCGTCGATCCCGGGAAGCGATTCGGCGGACAATTCAACCTGGAGGCGTTTCCGGCGGCGGGCCGTCAATTCCATGAAAGCGGTCAGCAGGATGGCCGCGAGACCGCCTGCGGTCATCCCGTTTCCAAGCAACGTCCCCCACGTCCCGCCAATCAAATCAGGAAAGATCACCTGATTCTGAAAACCCACACCCAGCCAGAAAGCCAGCCCGACCACCGTGGCCTTCCGGTGATCGATGCCGTCCTCGACAATCAGCTTCATGCCCTGTACGAATAACAGGCCTATCAGCAGCGTGACATAGGCAGCTGCGACGGGATTGGGAATGGCGATCACGAGGGCCGTTACCTTGGGGGACAGGGCCAGCAGGACGAATAGGATCCCGATATATATCCCGACGCGGCGCGCCGCGACTCCGGTCAGTTCGGCAAGCGAAATGCTGGTGGAATAGGTCGTATTGGGCGGGGTCCCGATAAGGCCGGAGAGCAGATTGCCCATGCCGTCGGCGTTGAGGGCGCCCTGCACCAGGCGGAAGTCGGTTGCGCGGGGCCGGCGCCGGGAGACCCGTTGAATGGCGACGCCGTCGCCAACCGTCTCGATCGCCCCGACGACCGTGACCACCACAAATGCCGGAAGCAGCGCCCAGAACTCCGCGCTCAGGGAGAGATCCAGCCCCGGCCAGGGGTAATTCGGAAAACCGATCCAGGGCGCGTCGACGACAGGACGTACATCGTACAGTCCGAACGGCGCGGCAACCGCGCATCCAACTGCGATTCCGATCAGCGGCGCCCACAGCCGGAGGGATGCGGGGGCCCTCAGCGCCAGCACGACGAGAGTAACGAATGCGGCGCCCGCCGCTGCCGGTGACGCACCCGCCGGCGTCCCCTCGGGCACGTCCTTCAACAGGCCGAAAACCACAGGCATCACGGTAACAGCGATCAGCATGATCACGGTTCCGGCGACAACCGGAGTAATGATACGGCGCAGGAGTGAAAGACGCGCGGCCATGGCGAACTGAAACAGCGAGGATACCACGATCAGGCTCGCCATCAACGCCGGCCCGCCCTTCACCAGCGCCGTAATGCACACCGCAATGAAGGCGCCGGACGTGCCCATGATGAGCACGTGGCCCGCCCCGATGCGCCCCACCCTCACGGCTTGCAGGACTGTGCTTATGCCGCTGACCACCAGCGCCGCGAAGGCGATCCAGTTCAAATAGCTGTCCGGTTGACCGGCGGCACGGCCGATGATTACCGCGCTGAGCACCACGGGCGCCAGGACCACAACAGCGGCCTGAAAACCGACCGCGGCGGCGACTGTATGCGGGGGCCTCTCGTCCGGTTCGTACCGAATGGTTTCGTTTGTACGGGCTTCTTCCGAAGGCATCTGTCTCTCCCTATCGATCCGCCCGGCGGCCAGGCTACATGCGCCAGACCACGAGCATCTGCGCGATCATTTCGTCCTCGTCCGTTCCAAGCTTATTGCGCCAAAATTGGAATTCTACGCCGGCCATGAATTGGTTGGCTTCGCCCGCCATCGCCTTACCCACGTCCCACACCAGTTGCGGCTGCGCAAGGATAGACCCGTTGACGTCATCCCCGAACTCGTTGGTACGACCGCCTATATATTCGGCGTGCCCCATGAACGTAAATGACTGCTCGCCGGCTTCGATGGGCAGCAGCCAGCTGACGTCGAACATGAAGCTGTTACCCGTCTTCGGCGCCCCGCCGCCGTCCACGCCGGTGTTGTCGTCAATATAGGCCGTCAGGTCCGTATTCAGAAACACGAATCCGGGCACGTTCCAGGAAGCCCTCACGCCCGGCAGGTATTTCAATACCTTGGCGTCGCCCCCCGCGTTGACGCCGGCGACCAGGGCGAAATCTCGAATGGGACCCGCGCGCACTTCCTTTTTCGACAGTTTGCCGAAACTCAGTGTGGGATACCACTCGGAATAGAAGTCCCTGTCGTTGAATCCGTCGCTGACGCTGTCGTCAATGTAATCGAGAAAAAAGAAACTGTCGCCCAGTTTCCATCTTGAGGCGTTCTGCACGGTAAACACAAACGTCCATTGGCCGGACCCCGAGAATGGATTCACGTGTGAGCCGTATTGAAAGTGAAACTCCGTCTGCGCGATCGCGGCGTTCGGAATTGTCAGGAGCAGAACAACCAGAATACCTGCGTATACCGTTTTCATTGCGTTTTGCCTACCTCAGGTCAGGCATTTGAGGCGCAGATTGCCGCATTCACGAATATTGTCCGCAAGAATGACCGGCCGGTACAGGCGCTGAACGGCCGCGAGGTCTTCATTGAAATCGGAATGGAAGAATAAACCGGGGATGAGAGGATGCGGGCTGGAGGAAGGAATTTTGCAGTTCTGATTTCAAAGCTTCCTTTCAAGGCAATTTGTGTCGCGTTCAGGACTTCTCCGGTACTGGAATCCCATAACGGTGCAGCGTGCTCGCCAGCGTGGGACGCCCCAGGCGAATCCTGCCGTCGTTCAGCAGGTACGTGAAGAGATATCCCGCGCCCAGCATGAGGATCCCGATGAGGAAGCAATACATCACCGCTCTATCGGGATATACATCCTTAAGATACCCGACGTACAGGGGACCCGTGATACCGGCGGCGGCCCAGGCCGTCAGGACGGCGCCGTAGATCGTGGACATTTTTTTCGTACCGAACACGTCGAGGACGAAGGGCGGCATGGTCGCGAATCCGCCGCCGAAGCAGAGAAGGACGTAGCAGACCAGGGCGGAGAATACCCAGGGATTGGTCTCCGTCATCAGGATGCCGAAGACGACCATCTGGCTGGCGAGGAGAACCCTGAAAATCGTAACCCGGCCGAACTTGTCCGATAGCAATCCCCAGAAGAGGCGCCCCAATCCGTTGCAGATGGAACTGACGGCGATCAGCGTGGCGCCGTATTCGGCCAGCATGGTTGGCTCTATCGTGTTGTCCGCCAGACCCCAGATCTCCTGGAGGATTTCGGACTGGAAGCTGATGACGGAGATTCCGGCGGCGATATTGAAGAAGAAGACGATCCACATGATCACGAACTGGGTCGTCTTGAGATACGTCACGGCAGAGTCCGGTTCCCCGTATTCCAGCGCCTCATCGGCTGTACCGCCCGCCGGGCTCGCGGTCGCGGGCGGATCGCTGAGGGCCAGGCTGCAGGGTAGCAGAATGACGCCGAATATGATCCCGAGCCAGATGAAGACGAGCGGGAGCGTGCCCTCCGTGGTTACGATCAAAAATGGCGCCAGCCCCTTGCTCAGCAGGAAAGCGCCCACGCCAAAGCCCATAACCACGATACCGGTGGCCAGTCCTTTCCGATCGGGGAACCATTTGGCGACCGTGGCGACCGGCGTGACGTAGCCCAGTCCGATACCCGCGCCGCCTATCACGCCATAGCCCAGATAGAACAGCGGTATCGAGTCCAGGTGAAGCGCCGCCCCGGAAATCAGGTATCCGCCTGAAAACAGGATACTGCCGGTCACCGCCAGAAACCTCGGACCCAACCGGGAGAGCATGTTACCCGCCCACGCGGCCGATACGCCCAGCGTAAAAATCGCGATACTGAACGCCCACGCAGTCTCCGTATGTGTCCAGCCGCCCCGATGCACCAGAATCGTCTGGAAGAAGCTCCAGGCGTAAACCGTGCCGAAGCAAACTTGCAGAACCGTGCAGAATAGTGCGATAGCGCTTCTTGGAATACGCAACGCCCGTCCTCCGATCAACCTTTCCTTTCCGCCGACGCCACCGATTCACCCGCGCCCGGCGAATTGCCCGAAATATGCCGGAACAGCCGGGCGAGGTCACCGACTTCGTCATCGCGCGCAAGCAGTTCGTCGTCCTCCTGCTTATCCTGCTTTCGATCGTCGGCCAGGTCCACTGCGTAGGAAAGAAGCCCTCCCAGCGGCTTCGCGGCCAGGTTGACCAGCCAAATCGACGCCAGCACGCCCACAACGAGAAAGATACTGATTAGAATGACCTGCTGGCCGATGGCGCGCTGGATCTTGAGCGCGACGATGTCCAGGTCCATACCGACGTGTACCGTGCCGGCAACGCCGGCCAGGATCGGGCTGCCCACCTCCAGGAAATCGCCCAGACCCGGAATGCTTCGCTCAACCGGTTCGGTGCTGGACGGATCGCTCTCGAGAATCTCCTCGGGGATACCCGGAACGAAGGTATGTGCAAGATACTCGCCCTTTTCGCTGGTGATGTAGATGTAACGGATACCCTGAATCTCGACAAACTGATCGATCATCGACTGCAGCGTCGCAAGATTCCGGTTCAACAGGATGTCCACGCTGGCGTTGGCGATGGTCTTCGCGATGTCTTTGCTGTTGGACGCGTACTCCGCCGACAACTGCGTGTCTACCGTGTAGATGCACAGGAACGACGTGGACAGTACGATCAGCCCGAATAGCGCAAAGATGCCGAACCTGGTCTTCTGAAACAGCTTTTGAATTTTCATTTTACGAAAGCCAGCTTTCCCAGTCGTTCAGGGTGACAAACCGGCCGTCCTGAACAACGGTATAGTAAACGGTTTGCAGTCCCTGTCGCCGATCGGGTCCGAAAGAGACTTTCTCACCTATGCCGAGATCGAAATCCCGGACAGAGAATACCGCGTCCTCAAGTCCCGTCCTGCTTGGATTATCTCCAAGGCGCCTGAGAATCTCGGTCATCAGCTTTGCATCCAGAAAACCCTCCAGGCTTACGAAGCTCTGCTCGAACGGACTGTAGGGCTCTTTGACCAGTTCCTGCGGAACGGCCGGATTGTAGCGCGCCATCAACTCACGGTACTCTCTCACGGCCGGAATAGAAGTGTCTTCGTAGCTGGGCACGACCTGGGAGTTGACGAGATACCGGGTGTAGGTCTCGGCGTCGTCACGGCCCTCGCTGAGCAGATGCAGCAGATTCTCGCTGCCAACGAATGAGAGATTGGCGATCGGGACCTTTAGGCCCAGGTCGATCGCGTCGCGAGCGAAGGCCGCGCACGCGGCGTACGAACCGATGCAGATGACGGCGTCGGGAGAACCCTTCTGCAGAATCTCAACCTGCCGCCTCATGCTTCCGGTAAACCTCTGCCCGCGGCGGTAGGTCGCCTCGGCGGCAATGTGTTCGCCGTGCGCCTCGATTGCCGCTCTCACGCCCGCCCATCCGCTGCGTCCGTATGCGTCGGCCTGGTAGAACACGGCGATCCGCTTTCTGCCGGTGCGAACGAAATTGTCCACAAGCCCCGCGGTCTCCTGGCGATAGGACGCCCGGAGGTTGAACGCGAAATCCCCGTATGGCGGCTCCCGTTGAGGCTGGGCGCCGGTAAACGGGAAAAACAGATAGACCCGCTCGTCCTGGAACTTCTTCAGCAGCGGAAGCGCGCGCGTCACCGTCGGCGTACCAACGTACCCGAATAACAGGAACACGTGATCTTCCAGCATGAGTTTCATCGTGTTCTTCACACACGGATCCGGCTGGTACCCGTCATCGTACAGCTTGAAGACGATCTGGCGGCCGCCAACGCCGCCATTGTCGTTGACGTGGTTGAAGTAAGACCTGGCGCCCCGGTAGAGTTCGCTGCCCAGCCCCCGGGAGGGCCCCGAAAACGCGGCGGACATGCCCAGGACGATCTTGCCGTCATAGACGCCTTCGGAACCTCCGTCGCTGTTCGGATCTGCCGTTGAATCCCCGTTCGATCCTCCTGTCACGGCTCCGACGTCAGTCCAGCCACCCCAGGACAACGCCAGCAGCCCGAAAAAGCCTCGACGGAGCATCGACCTTCGCGTCAGGTCGGACGCCCGGTCATTCAGGAAATCGGGTCCGCCGGTGCAGTTGGGAATATCCATTCCGTTCCTCTTCAGCTGAAATACGGATTTGCCTGAATCCGCGGGGATCATTTACACACACTCGAACGGGTATCCATAGATCATTAGAAGTTATAGGTAAAATGGATGTCCAACCGGTTGGCGACCCCGTCGTTCGGTCCCTTGTAGGTGGTCTTCCAGTACAGATATTCAACCGCTACCTGGAGCGGCTTCCACGGCCGATATCGACCGACGGCGTAGAAGGCGCCATTCCTGGTACGTCCGCCCGAGGGCACGGCATCCTCATCCGGCTTCTCCATCGTTGCCCCGGCGTAAAGCTTCCATTGGGCGTTGGGCATGATCACGATCTGCGCCCACCCGCCGGTAGAGGCGATCTCCTCGCCCGTGGCTGTGTTGACCCCCTGTCCGATGCCGCCGCGGATGTCGGTGAGGTTTCTCCCCGTCCAGGCTTCACCCTGTACCAAAAACTGGTCGGTAAGTGAAATCGAAGCGTCCAGACCCACCGCGGTCGACGTAAAGCTTGTTTCGCCGCCCACGGGCGCGGCAGTCTCTTCGGCGCCCCAATGGGCCCACGCGCCCCCCTTGAATTTCGGCTGCTCGAATCCAAGCCGTGCCTGCAGGAAGGGCACTGCCGCGTCCCAGCCATCCATAATGCCGTTCCTGTCCAGGTCTTTCCTGTCCACGGCCCCGGTCTGACCTGCCGCAATCGCCAGAGAAAACCCGCCCTCGGGTTTGTACGTGAGCCGCGCCTGGGGATGACGGTCGCCCAGGTTTCCGGCGTGCCACATCAGACCGTCGTTGTTGGCGATCGGAAAGATCGGCGAAATGACGTCCCAGCACTGTCCGGCGAGAAAGTGCCAGTCCCCCCGCTGAAGATTGAAGTATGCCTGCCGGAGGCGCAGAATCTGGCGCGATTCGCTGCCCCCGTTCTGAAAGTCGATCTCGACGAGACCGCTGATACTGGAGACTTCGTCCAATTTCACGGGTTTGAACCTCGCCCCAAGGCGGGTGAGGCGCGGGTACATGGTCAAATTGCCATCGGTCTCGGCGCCAGGTTCTTCCGGCTTTACCCAGAAGCCGAATTGGTGGCTTTGCATCTTCGAATCGTCAAAAACGGCGTCGAAGCGGACAAAGCCGTAAATCGACAATTCTCCGGCAAAAGCCCATTGCCCCCCGCTGAGCAGAAAGCCCAGAATCGCTGCGGCAATTGCCTTTTTCAAGAGTCACTCCTTCGCAGGTGAGTTTCCATGTCCGGCCCCGCGCCTGCGTTACGAATTCTCGATGTGCCTTTAGCGTCCAACATCCTGCACTACGACTCCGCGGCTTCTTCCGCACCGTCTCCGTTTTGCGCGCGGATGCGTTCCACGTATGACCGACCCTTGTTTACGGCTTTGTCCACGTTGCGTCGAACGGTCTGGCGGGTTTCGATACCGCTCCGGGGCGCCAGTAAGACACCGGCGATTATCCCCAGGGCCATGCCGATGATCGCGCCGAGGCCGAAAACGCCCAGGCAAAATCCCATGTTGTTCATATCGCGATCCACAGAAGCCTCCTCGTCCGTTGGTTTTCCAGTAATCGGATTCTCGCACGAATCCCTAATTTATAATGCAAAATATCAGATTAGTCAATGCATTTGCTTGAATCTGCCGCGTAACGGCGAGTACAAACCGCGGCGACGATTCCCCTCCGCACCTCAGGAAAGGCGCCCCGATCCGGTTTCAAGCGCCTTTGCAGTCGTAGAACCACGCCAGTGGATAGACACGCAGCACCAGTTCCCCGGGTTTCCTGGCCGTGAGCTTCCGTTCACCGAGCGTCACGGCTTCGCCGGTATTCTCATCCGCCTCCACCCAGCTTCGATGATACATCAGCAGCACGCGGTCGCCGTGAAACCACATGTTCGCGTAGTCGAACGTCGCGAAGTCATCCGGCAGCGTCCCCAGTTCCGGAAGCGCGATCACGGGGCTGACGGGATACTGAGGGGGGACCCGCTCCACGTCCTCCATCCCGCCGCTGAGTTCGATGGTCCTGAAATGCGACCAGCTCGCGCCGCCATCGCTGGATATCGCGGACGAGAGTCTTCCCCGCCGGTACCCTCTCAATATCTCCTCACGCGACGTCTGGTTCCAGACACACATCAGGTCGCCCGTACCCGGAATCCGCCTGAGCCTGGGCGGCGAATAGGAAGCGGCCAGGTCGCTCGGAACCACGGGCGTCCAGGTCTCGCCCCCGTCCTCGCTGTAACACTGCACCAGCCGCCCCACCGTGGACCTCGCCATCATCATCAGTCGTCCGTCCGGACACACCGCCACGCCGGGTTCATCCACGGCGGTGATGCCGCCGCGACCGTTCGGTATGCCCTCGGCATCAAACCAGCCCATCAACTGACCCCCGCACATTTGCCACGTGCGGCCGTCGTCGTCCGAATAACTCACAGCGGCGATATCCACCTCCGGGTAATGATAGTGCCCGCTCACCTGCAGGCGCCGACGCTTCCAGGTCCCGTAGCTGCTCACCCGCGCGTACTCCAGCCCCGAATGGTGGTTGTTGCTGTGGCAAATCCGGCTCGGCATCACCAGCCTGCCGCCGGGCATCTGAATCATCGTATCGTAATACGGCCCCCCGAGCAGATTCATCGGCCACCCTCCGGACCACGACCGGCCGTCGTCGTCCGACACGGACAGGTAAAACGGATTCCAGTTGTACATCTCGGACCCGCGATGGAGATTCCCGCTTCCGAGGTGCGCGAGAGCAAGCTCGCCCGACTGCAGCCGGACGCAGGACAGGCAGGAAGTTTCTCCGAGGGATTCCCAGTCAGGCGCATCCGCTCTTTCCCAGGTCCGCCCTGAGTCTCCGGACCGGTAACATCCGCGGCCCGCGATCATCAGAAGCCCGTCATGCACCTCAACAATGGCCGTCGCGCTTCCAACGCCCACTCCGATATGTTCGATAACGCCCTCGGGGACCGGCTTCCGATATACCGGCTTTCCTGATTCGGTCATGTCTATGTCCTCCATTTTCCGCTACGCTTTTGTCGTCGCGCACATTCCTGACATAGCGGCTGGCCTCCATGTTCTGAAGAGTACTCAGGGGCGCAAGCACGATCCGTCACCTGAAGCGTATGGCGTAGAGGTCGGCCGCCTTCATCACAGCGCGCAGACGCACCGGCCTTCCGGCCAGCGCGGATACGTCCGATCCGCTGTCCCAGCTGACCGCCCGCGCAATCTCGTCTCCAAAGATCTCGGCGCTTTCGGACAGCGAGCGGCCCTCGATCGACTTTCCCTGCTCGTCCTGCAGCTCGAACCGGATCTCGCCGGCCACCGACGTCGAGTAGTTGACGACCAGTTCACTGCCGGCGAACGTGAAGGGCCTGGTTACGATCTCGCCTCCGCTGAAGGGCGCGTTGACGGAGACGAAACCGTCGGTCCTGAGGACGCCCCGACGGAGCCGGCACGTCGGGTTCCGGTAATTCTCCACGTAGTAGATCGAGATCTCCCCGGATCCGGTGGGAACAACGCCCACGCCGGCCGCCATATTCCGCTCATTCCAGTTCCTCGAGTCAAGGCCCGGACGGATGAACGGACCCATGAACCGGCGGTCCCACCTGATGCCGTCACGGCTGGACATGAAGACCCCCTCGGACAGGCCGTCGGACACCCAGTCCCTGTGGAACTTCCGGCCGAGCCGAAGCCGCTTGGGGAACATCAGGTAGACGTGCGGAGCGCGGAAGTACTGGGTCGCCGCGTTGGTGTACAGGTGCTCCTTCTGCCGTCCGCCCATGTCAATCAGCTCCGGGACGGACCAGTCCAGGAAGTCGACCGACTCAGACCTCCGAATCGACCGGTAGACGCCACCCTGAGTGGGGTCCCCCACACTATTGCAACCGGACGTGAAACCCCGCAGGTAGCTGACGTATTTCCGAATATTGACGTCCCAGAAAGCCACGTTCGGTGAGTCGAAGTTGGGGCGGCCGTCGGGTGGGGCATGCAGGATCGGCCCATCCTGGATCAACTCCCAATGGATGCCGTCGGGCGAACCGTAGCCGTAAATCGTGCAGCGCCCGTCCAGCTTCTTTCCCCTCAGGAAGCCCTTGTACCGCTGTGAGTCCGGCGCGGCCCGGTTGGGATCCCTGAAGACGCAGGCGTTCCAGTGCGTGGCCCCCATGACGATGTTGTTCTCCTTAGACCCGTCGAATTCGTGGAGCCCGAGGATTGGACGCACGAAGTGGATGCCGTCGGGGCTTTCGGCGTAACAGGTCGTCCGGTTCGTTCCATCGGGGCCGGTGGCGCGGTACCAGAGGCGGTAGCGCCCGTCGTCTAGGATGACGTTGGCGACCCACGACGTCTCCCCTTCCCAGGACTGGTCGAAGTCGAGGGCGACCTCAGCCGGCGCCGGAGGATGGAGCTTGAGGCTCGTGTTCGTCATCGTGTCGATCAGCCAGTCATCGACGAACAGCTCGAGTCTGGAGCCTATGTCTCTCGCGCCAGCCATGGGTCATCCTCCTGTCACGATGACTTGCCGGTTAGTTCCAATCCACCGGTGATTCCAGCACACCCAGCACCGCCCTTCTGACGCGGTCCAGTCCCAGCATCACCGTCCACCGTCGAACCAGGTCCGAGTCTTCGAAGCGTCGCCCCACTTCGTTCGTCTTCAGGTCGCCCGGCCCACGGACCGCAATGGCCGTCGATCTACCCGCCAAAGGACCGATCATTGCCAGCCCCACGCCGCCTTCAGGCGCAACCTGCTCCGCAAGAATTCCCGCCAGCGTCCGCTCATCGCCGTCTTGCTGCAATCCGTCGCGTGCATCAACTACCGCCTGATCGGCGTGGCTCCCGTACAAATCCGAGGCGATGACGCTCTCGAATCCCGCTTCGTTCAATTCCCGCGACAGTTGTCCCCCGGTCAGGGTATCCACCACGCCCAGCTTCAAATCCCGTTTTGACAGCAACCCGCCTACGACCTCGGCCACGGTCTCTTTGTCTACACCGTAGACCGCCACGCCCAGCCGGCTCCGGAGTTCGGACTCCATGCCGGCAATCATCGCTTCGGCGTCCGCCTCCGAACCGGCCCTGGCTGCTATGCGAACGTCCGTCTGGCCCGCGTGAGCGGCCAGGCCAACCGTCGGATTCGACGAAGTCATCAGGTCTCCGATGCCCCGATCGATATTGCTTTCGCCCACCGCGCACGTCCGAAGTACCCGCACCCGGATGACCTTCACGCCGCCCATCCTCTCGACGAGCAGCGGCACGACGGTATGCTCCGTCATGTGCGCCAATTCCCGGGGCACGCCGGGCAGGCAGACAATGAACCCCCGACCCCCTGAATCTTCGCTGAGAAAACATGGCGCGGTCCCGACGGGGTTCTCAAGCGGCAGCGCGCCTTCAGGCAGGTACGCCTGGCGTTTGTTGTTTGCGGCCATCTTGCGCCCGAAGTTTCGGAAACGCGCCGCAATCTGTCGTTCCAGCCCCTCGCTGTAGATCAACTTTCGACCGGTTCACGCGCAATTGCCTGCCGGGTCACGTCGTCCACGGTCGGCCCGATGCCTCCTGACGTGATTACCGCATCGGAACGATCCAGCGCGAGATCGAGTACCTCCGTTATGCGGTCCTCGTTGTCTCCCACGGTGGTCTTGTAATAGAGGTCAATCCCGATGTCCCGGAGCGCAACCGCCAGCAGATTCGCGTTGGTGTCCACGATTTCCCCCAGCAGAAGCTCGGTTCCGATCATCACAATTTCCGCGCGCACATCTCCCTCCAACTGCATTTGCGAGGTTGAAATCCCACCCCCGCCCTAACGTCCCCTATTCCCTTGCCCTTGTTCGAGAGTCGGTGAGAGGGGAGACGGTAGACGGTAGAAGAAATCCTTGCCCGGAATTTGATCCTGTATTGCCTCCGGCATGAAAAGAAACCCTTTACGGCATCCGATCTCTCCCGTCTTCCGTCTCCCTGCTTTTTAGGAACACGCCGTAGGCATGATTTCGTATTGACAGGCGAACTACAGGTTTGTCATTTGCATACCTGTTTTTCTCATAAATCCTTTGTTTTCTTTCTTTTACGTCCTTTTTCTTATGCGCGTATGAAAGGACCAAAAAGAAGCGCGCCCTTCGGCAGGGGGCCGGTTTTTCCGTGAATCACTCCTGAGGAATGAACGGGATTTGTGTGGCCTACAAACACTTCAGCAATGCCAGTGCGGATGCGCTGGACGGAACAGCACGGAAAAACCCCCCATGCCCCCGGTCGCCAGTTGTGAAATGCATTGATAGGGCAACCGCCGGCCTTGCACCCTCTTTCCTTTAGGAGAGAGGGCCGGGGAGAGAGGTTTGCGGGGCCGGGCGGATGGTTTGCTTTTGACCTTGCCGTTCGCCTTTAGCTGACCGCTGACGGCTGAGAGCTGATGGCTGCCTTTCACCGAAAAACCGGCGCGGCGGCAGGTTCAATTGCCACGTTCACACACGCGGGAAGGCCGGACGCCACCGCTTCGTTCAGCGCAGCAGGGAGGTCTTCCGCGCGGTCCACGAAGGCCCCGTATCCTCCCAGGGCCTCCGTCACCCGATCGTATCTTGTATCCAGCAGATCGCACCCGATGGTACGATCGGGCCCATAGGTTTCGACCTGCAGTTGATGCTCGGCATTCCACCGAGCGTCGTTTCCAACGATTGCGACCACCGGCAGCCCATAGCGCAGCGCCGTATCCAGTTCCATCGCATGGTAACCGAACGTCCCGTCTCCCAGCATTACGAACACGGCCCTGTCCGGATAGGCCAGCTTTGCCGCCAGCCCCATCGGCAGCGCGCTCCCGATTGCGCCGGAGGGTCCGTTGATCAACCTGATCTCCGCCGCAAGGCCCGCCTGTGCCCACTGCCCGAACTCCCCGCCGTCGCTCACGAAAATCGCCCCGTCGTCCAGGAACGGCTGCACCGCATCGCACACGCCCAACGGATGCACGGGGCTCGCGGCCGGGCGCAACAGGCCGTCCCAGTCAGCCGGCGTGGCGACACGCAGACTGTCCACGTCCGGCCGCCACGACCCGGAATTCCAGGATCGCTCGCGCGCCATTTCCACAAGCCGCCGCGCCGCTTCCCACGGGTCCGCGCGCAGCCGCAACGCCGCACCGTCCCTCAATTCGCACAGGTCCGCGTCGATCTGAATGAACCTTCGCTGTTCCGAAAAAAACGGGGGCTGACCGAAGCGCAGCGAAAAATCGAGCTTCTTGCCAAGCAGAAGCACCACGTCGGCACTCGCCAGACACGTGACCGCCCGGCGCAGCGCCGGATCGTTCACGCCGCGCGGGCTTTCCATCGGCAGCGCGGGAATCCCCGTTGCCGCAGCCAGCGCTTCCACGGCCAGCCAGCGCTGCCCCCGCCCCATCGCGGGTCCGGCCAGGATCAGCGGCCGGCCCGCCTTGTTCAGCAGCGCCAGCACGGCGTCCAGGTCTTCTTCCGCCGCCTCCGCCGCACGTCTCGAACCGGTCCCCGGAACCTGCCGCGCGGATGCCTCCAGCACGTCCGAGGGCAGGCTTAAATGCACCGGGCCGGGCCGGCCGGACACCGCCTGATCCAGCGCCCTGGACAGGTCGCCTTCCAGATCTTCGCTTCTCTCTATCCGCCAGGACGCCTTCGCCACGGGCCGCGCCGCGGCCGCCTGGTCGATCTCCTGGAACGCGCCTTTTCCGATCTGCGCCTCCGGACAGTGACCGCTCAGCATCAACAGCGGCGACTCCGCCATCAGCGCCACGTAGAGCGCCGTCAGCCCGTTGCAGTGTCCGGGCCCCGCCGTCAGCAGCGCGACACCGGGCTCCTCCGTCAACCTCCCCCAGCCGTCCGCCATATGGACGGCCGCGGCTTCGTGGCGGGTGTGAATCAGTTCGATGTCCCGCCCGATGGTCGCATCGTAGACCGAAAGGATCTGATTGCCCGAAAGCGAAAACAGGTGCCTTACCCCGGCCGCAATCAGACCCTCGACCAGCACTTCGGCACCTGTCAACAACATGAGATGCTTCCTTCCTGTATCTTCAAATGCGGTGCGCGGAGCGTTCGATCTACTTCGGAAACGTCCTGTCGAACCTACTGTCCTGTCCCAAAAATTCCTCACCATTCGACCGCCGATTCATCCTGTCTCGCTACGTTTCCTGTGCTGAGCTTGTCGAAGTGCCCTCGCTCGCCGACCTTACGCAGGTCGGTGGCGCCTTGCGAGCCAGGCGACTCGACGGTCGAATTTTGGCAACTTATTTCCGGGACAGAACACTACCCCTCACCAGCGCTTTCATCTCTCGCGCCCGTTGAAACGTCTCCGCGATCTCGTCATTCAGGTCATCCGGCCGGTAGACTCTTCCCTTGCGAACGGTCAACACCGGCGTAATCATCCGCGAACCCACGTCCAGGTTGTCACGGACATCCCTGAACTCGAACGCGCCGTCCCGCACCTCGAACGCCGCCAGATCCGCAACGGTCCCGACCTTCAACGTACCCAGTTCATCGTCCCGTCCGATCGCCGCGGCCGGCGCGGCCGTTGTCTGGTAGACGACCTCCGGCAACTCCATTCCGAGGTTCAGCATCTTGGAGGCCGTTTCGGGCAGACTGTAAACCGGATCGTTTAGACAAAGCACGTGCAGGTCCGTGCTGATCACGTCTGAAGGAAAACCCTGCGCCAGCGCCTTTTTGGCAACTTCGAACAGGAAACTTCCGCCACCGTGTCCGAGGTCGAACAGGACCCCCCGTTCCCTCGCCGCCCAAACCTCCGGAATAACCCGTCCCGCTACGCCGAGGATCGTATCGCCGCCGCCATGGTAACAGTGGGTGACGATATCGCCCGGGCGAACCTCGCTCAGGACGTCCGGCAGAGGAACGCCGGCTCCGGCGTGTACCATCACCCTCGAATCCGAAAGCTCCGCGGCCTTTACCGCAAGTTTCAGCGGCGCCACCCCGTTGTCCCCCACCTGATGGCTTCCCTCGCGAACCTTCACGCCCACGCAGAGTTCCGGCCATCGACCGATGATGTACGCCGTACGTTCCGGATCCGCATACCTCAGGTCCAGCATCTCACCCACGGGTCCGCAGGTCAACCCGATTCCGCTGATGTGTACGAATGTAAGGACCTGCGTCCGCGCCGGGGCCGCGACGTAATCGTGGAACCCCATGAAATTCGCCCAGCCCGGGCTGCCCGCGTCCACGACCGTTGTCACGCCGGTCGCCAGGCACAGCGCATCTCCCCGGATGCCCCAGGTGGTCGATCCCGCGTAGATGTGGGTGTGGATATCGACCCAGCCCGGCGTCAGAATCCTCCCTTCCAGATCCACCGTTTCTTTGGCGGGCTCCGCGATTTCCTTCTCCACGGCGGCGATCTTTTCACCCTGCACCGCGACGTCGTACGCCCCGTTCAATCCCTGGGCGCCGTCAATCACGGTGGCGCCTTTCAACACCAGGTCATAAGTCATACCCCTGGTACTCCGCCTCCAGGCTCAACCAGAACGCGTTCTCGTTCGGCGCCTGTCCGAGTCAGGTATTTCTGAAAGAACGCCTGCGGAGACATTCCGGATTCCTGAAATACCCGGCGCAGGTCACTCCGGTTCACGCCGGCTTCCCACGGCCAGATCCGGTCCTGCAGACAGACCGTTCCACAGGCGCCGTTCAGTGTATCGCCGATCCACCGGCGGTGCCACCAGACAAAGGGTTCCGGCAACTGAAGGGCACAAAAATAACCGGATTCGATAACCTCCTCCGGTTGCGGCGTGATTTCCTGGCTGAGAGGTCGGGCCGCAAAGACGACGCTGTGGTTGCCGCCTGAAAGCCACCGCGGACTTGCGTAGATCCCCACAAGCCGCGTCAGCTCGATTTCAATCCCCGTTTCTTCCTCGACCTCCCGAATGGCCGTTTCCGCGACGGTCTCTCCTGCCTCGACGTTCCCGCCCGGCAATGCCCAGACCTCGCAGTCCCGCCTCTTGATCAGCAGCACGTTCCCTTCAGAAATGACAACCGCCGCTGCTCCGAACGTCGGCATTCCGTCTCCCTGCAACGCTGTGTTTTGCCGCAACCCAATCAATGCTAACGGTAATGCGGATGTTCCATCACCGCCCGTTCCGCCTCCGTCATGTCCATGATGTAGTCAGGATACGTCACTGAATGCGCGCCCACCCCGTAGGACTGAAATCCCGGGCTGAACTTGTACAGCAGCGCCCGCCGCTGATGGTCGGCCGTCCACGGCAACGTCCCGTGGGTCAGCGTCTCGGTAAAAATCACCACGTCTCCGGCGCGCGCGCTGACCTCCACCACGTGTTCCTGGTATTTCTCACCCCGCGTCATCTCCCTGGGGCACGCCAGATTCGCCTTGTGGCTTCCCGGCAACACGGCCACGCCCCCGTCGCCCGGCCCCTCGTCCGCCAGCAGATATTCCACGACGGTCAGCCCGCAGTAGATGCGTCCGCTCTTGAAAAAATACGCTTCTGAAAGGTCCGGACGTTCCACGCCGCCCCCGTGCAGCGTGCCCCCTTCGCAGCCCTTGTCCATGGCGATCAGACCCGGCCCGTGATCCAGCCGATATCCCTTGCCCAGGATCACGTGCAGATAGGGCATCACACGGGGATGCACGAGCATCGCCCTGAAGGGTTCGCACCACGGCCGCTCCCAAGCCAGCATTCCGCCCAGGTCCTTCCTGTTCGACGTGCCCCCAAGCGCCGGCGCGCCGATCGTGAGCGACCCCTCCCTCTCCCTGAGCTGATCGTCATGGCGATCGATCGCCTCGTTGCAGCGGTCGACTTCCTCCGGCGTCAGAACATCTTTGAGTACCAGGTACCCGTTCAGATCGAAGAGATATTTTTCGTCGTCCGTCATCTCAATCCTCCTCAGGCGCAATAGCGCCCTTATAGATTTGCCTTCTGCCTCACGCGGTTATGATGTTCTGGCGATAGTCGCCGTGTGCGATAAGCTCGGGCGCGTACGCGAACAGCGCGGGGTTTCCCCCCGTGTGTACGTATACGACCGTCGATCCTGAAGAAATCTCTCCCGTCCGGATCCGGTCGATCACCCCGGACATCGCCTTTCCCGTGTATACCGGATCCAGCAGGATGCCCTCCGTCCTCGCCAGCAGGTGCAATGCGTCCAGCCCGGCTTCGGTGACAATCCCGTAGTTCTCGCCCACGTAGGCGTCCGTATTCTCCATTTCACCGGCCGACATCTGAATATCCAGTTCCATCAGCGCTGCGGTTTCGTTGGCGACTTCCGCAATATGCGCGTTTCGCCGCGCGTTGTCTCCCCTGCTCGGCGAGAATCCCTGCGTGCGAACCGGCAGCCCGAGCGCCTTGACGCCCAATGCCAGACCCGCGTGCGTACCGTGACCGGATGCCGTACAGATGAAATCCGTTCGCGTGTCCATCGCCTCGAGTTGCTTTACGATCTCCAGCAGACAGCCGACGTACGCCACCGTACCCAATACCACGGCCCGCCGCCCGATGACATAGGGTTTCTCTCCCTGCGCCCTCAGTTCCTCCGCCGCCCGGTTCTTCACCTCTTCCTGGCTGACCCCTTCCGCAACCAGCCTCACGTCAGCGCCAAAGATATTGTCCAGAAGCTGATTTCCCTGAATACCCATCAGACTTCGATGGTCGTGGCGGTTCACCAGCACGCATTTCATGCCCAGCTTCGCCGCGGCAGCAGCCGCCTGCCGCGCGTGGTTGGACTGCGACGCCGCCCCGGTGATCAACGCCGTGGCCCCGTCCGCCAGCGCGTCGCCCAGGGCAAGATCGAACTTGCGCGTCTTGTTTCCACCAAACGCGAGACCGGTCAGATCGTCCCGCTTTACCAGTACCCTCACCTTCCCACCCAGCGCTTCCGAGAAACGTGGACAATCGTGCAGGGGCGTGGGCAGTTCCGCCAGTCCCGTTCTTGGAAAACCGTCGATAACCGCCTGCAAATCCTGAGTGCTTACGGCCATGCATTCCTCCATATCGACTGTGGATCCAGGTGTTGTGGATAGACGCGTACGGCCTCTCGTTCCGCATTGCGGCGGCGATGTGCCTGGCAATGCTGCCATGATGGCACAGTTTCCCGCGGATGTCAAAGAAAAAGGGTCTGTGCGCCCGCCTTCAATTTCATTGTGTCCGCCCGGGTCGATTCCTATATTCCGCAGGTTCCGCAGTCCGCCGATCCGTTGAGGTTGAGGAGGGTTTGATGAAACCATACAACGATAGTGTCATCGCGAAAGACGCCCAGGCCTTCGACGAAGAAACCACGCGGAAGATCGTGGACCAGTTCAGCCGCGACGGCTATTATTTCATGGAAAACGTGCTCAATGTCGAGGAGGTCGACGCGCTCAGGGACGGCATGGAACGCAAGTGGAACGACCCTCGCATTCAGGCGGACGAAGCCGGCGACCACATCCGCGGCATCAGCATGATGCGCATGTACGAGTACGACCGCAACTTCAGAGACCTGATCGAACGGGAGCCCATCGTCAGCCTGGCGGAGGCCATCCTGGGCGCGGACTGCCATATGATGTCCCAGAACGCGCTGCGTTACGAACCCGGCCAGGGCGGCGGCTGGCATCTGGACGACAGAATTCACTTCCCGCTGCCGGATGGCGTCCCGCGCCACAGTCCGGATATCCCCATCCCCTGCTTCGTGATCAACGTGATGATCCCCCTGAGCAGGGCCGATTCCGTCGAATACGGCGTCACCCAGGTCATTCCCGGAAGCCACTTTGCGGGCCGGAATCCGAACGACCGTCAGAATCCGACCTTTGAAGGCCGGGGGCCGGTATCCCTGGTCGCGAATCCGGGCGACGTCTACATGTTCCACAACCAGGTCTGGCATTGCGGTTCGCGCAACAACTCCGACCAGGTACGTTACGTCGGATCGGTCGTCTACAGCCAGCGGTTCATCGCGCAGCGCCTCTATCCGTTCATCGACTACCGCATGCCGGACCACGTCTGGGTAGACGCCAGTCCCCGCCTTCAACGGCTCCTCGGACGACACGAAAAAGGGGCGTACGGATAGCCTAAAAGCGGTGAGACGGGAGAGGGTAGACGGGAGAAGAGAACTTTGCCGATCTGATCCTCCTCTACGCCTCCGGCGCAAATTGCAACCCAAAGAGGCGGGTCATCTCTACCCTCTTCCCTCTACCGTCTACCCGCCTCTTGGAGTCACAAAAAGAAAGACAACAATGAGCGATCTGCAGACGGGTAGAAATAACCCCATGAATACGATGACGTATAGAGGATACGCGGCTCGACTCGACTATAGCGATGAAGACGGCTGCTTCGTCGGTCATATTGCGGGGATCAATGACGTGGTGGGCTTTCACGGCGAATCGGTCGAAGAACTGCGCGATGCTTTTGCAGAATCGGTGGATAACTATCTTGAAACCTGCGAAAAGCTCAACAGACCTCCACAAAAGCCCTATTCCGGAAATCTGATGTTGAGGATTCCACCACAGGTCCACGCAGCGATTGCCATGGCCGCAGAAGTCAGCGGCAAGAGCATCAATCAATGGGCGTCCGATACGCTCGCCGGTGTCCTGGATACGGATGCACGATAGTGAGGTAAACCACAACACCGAATATGGTTCATTGAAGGCTTTGTCTGTGGCAGATTAAACGCGGCAGCCCCGATTCCAACGGCTCCTTGACAGGTATAGAAATAGTGCGTACGGGTGAGCGCGACAGAAATCGTCTTCGTTCTTGCCATAGCTTCCAATTGTCGGTATAATTTCACGTGCCACCGGGAATGCGACTGGCGGGGTTTGATCCAATCCTTTCGTTCTGTCTGCACGGTGTGCTTTATTCACAATCGCCTCAAGGTACCACGTACGAGGGTGGGAAGGGACTTGCCATGGCGCAAAAAACACAAGCATCCAATTGCAGGAGAGTTCATGTCATCTCAAGAAGAGATCGTTGGGTAGTCAAGAAGGAAGGGAACTCCAGAGCGTCGAAAATCTACGACACCAAGTCTGCTGCCGAAATAGGCGCCAGCGAAATATCGAATGGCAGTGACGTTGTCATCCACAGACGAGATGGAACGGTACAAAAGTGGATAAAGGCTAAGTGAACGGCCAGGGGAATTACCATTCCAACGTCTTCATCAATTGTCCCTTTGATAACGACTACACGCCGCTACTGAGACCTCTCCTGTTCAGTGCTGTTCGTGCCGGCCTCACGGTGAGAATTGCATCGGAGACTTTTGACTCCGGAGTTGCGAGGATCCATCGAATATGTGATCTGGTACGTGAATCCAAATACAGTGTGCATGATCTGTCAAGGATGCGAGCGTCATTCGAAGGCGAAATCCACAGGATGAATATGCCCTTCGAACTGGGTCTCGACATCGGTTGCCGGGTCTTCTCTCGCGGCTTAATGAGTCAAAAGCGATGTTTGATTCTGGAAACTGAACAGTACGAATACCAAAAAGCCCTTTCTGATCTGTCGAACTCCGACATAAAACGCCACCATGATGAGCCTGAAGAACTGGTTCGGCAAGTACGCAACTGGTTTGTTGAGGTTGGCATAAACGGGGTTCCAAGCGGTACCGTGATTTGGGAACAATTCAACGAGTTTGTGGCCAACTTCCATCACGAGAGGGAAGCCGAGGGTTTCAGGGACAAAGATCTGGAGATGATGCCTGTTCCTGAGTATATCGGATACATAAAAGATTGGGTAGGGTGAATTAAAGTAAAATCGCGTGTTTATGCGTCCAACCTCATGTGAATTTCGCACGAGGTTTTCGTTTATTCAGGTAGAACCATCCATGCCTGCGTTTGCGAAACAATGGACCCAAGTAGACAAGCGAGCAATAGAGAGCGTGAAGGAGCAGAACCACCTTAAACCCCAGCTACCCGCCTGGTCAGAAGTATATCCAACCAATATCAGCATTTGGTGTTATATTTCCAGATAACTGTGCATTCGTGAAATGAAGTGAAGAAATGACCAACTTGCTTCAGCAGGCATTTTCAGAAGTCCAGAAGCTGCCGCCAGACAAACAGGATGCCATTGCCACACGTATTCTGGCCGACCTGAAGGACGAGGATGCCTGGACATCACGTTTTGATGCCACAACCGATGAGCAGTGGGACCGTTTGGCCGAAGCAGCCAGAAGAGAAATTGCCGCGAGCGAACCGCTTGCATTTGATGATGTCTTCCCGACGGCGCAGACCTCTCCTCCCAACCCCCTCTCCTGAAGGAAAGGGGGAGAAAAGCCAGAAAAACGGGGCGCGTCGATGAACCAGGGGTCAAATGGCGACAGTTCGCGCGATCTGTTTTCACGAGTCGACGCCTAAACAATGAAAGGAATCAAATGACGAAATCCGATCCATTTGAACAGGGCCTGGCAGCCGGGGAGGCGGCGGCTTCCGCCTCAGGAGACGCGTCACAGTCAACGTCATCGAACGGCGGGCGTATGTACGTGCGCACACAGAGTTTCGGGTCCACCGACGCTGAGTTGCGCTTTCTGCAGCGGTGCGGCGTGCGCCACAAGGCCGTTATCTTTCCGTTCCATGACGGCCGCGGATGGGACCTCGACGAACTGGTCCAGGTACGGGAACACCACGAGCGGTTTGGGATTACACTGGATATGAGCTCACTGCCCATATACGAGCGTTTTCCGAACATCATCTACCATGGCAAAAGCCCGGAGCGCGACCGGGAGATCGATCTGGTGTGCGAGATGATCCGGACCGCCTCGCGCGCCGGCGTCGACTCCTTGCGATACAACACCTGCGTCCTGCCCATCGACCGCACCGAACCGGAGGAAGGCCGCGGCGGCTTCTTCCACACCGCGTTCCGCGTGGACAAGATCCCGGCGGAAGAACAGGCCAGGCTGACCGAGGCCGGGCGCGTCACGGCGGACATGTACTGGGAACGCATCGAGTATCTGCTGGAACGCATGATTCCGGTGGCGGAAGAATTCAAGGTGCGAATGGGCAATTCCCAGGAGGACCCCGCCACGCCTCCCGGCTACAAGGGCGTTGACAAAGTCCTCAATGACTTCGAGGGCATGAAGCGTTTCATCGAGATACAGCGCGGACCTTATCACGGCTGGAACTTCTGCGTGGGCTCCGTCGGAGAAGGGCTCGAAGACCCGGCCACCGAGATCTATCCCATCATTGAGTACTTCGGCAGCCGCAATACGATCTTCCTGGTTCACTATCGAAACATCATCGGAGGGCTGTACAGCTTCCGCGAGTCTCTGCCCGATGAGGGAGACATGGACTTCTACCGTGTGATAAAGGCCCTCAAGGACACCGGCTACTGTTACGGAATCGATCCCGATCACGTCCCCTGGACCGACGACGATCCGAACCGTTCCTATCAGTCCTACGCGTACTGCTTCGGTTACATCAATGCCATGATTCAGGCGGTGTACGGATAGTACATACGCAGGAGGACAGGGCAAAGGACAAACACATGGATCCACATGAAATTGCGCGCCATATCAAGAAAAACGGTTGCTGTATCGTCGAGGACGTCATTCCCTCCGGGGAAGTGGACGGGATCCGCGAACGCGTCCTGCGGGCGCAGGCCGCCAATGACGCCGCCCACCAGGCCAGGGAGAGGGCGACCCGGGCCAGGGGCCACCGCGTGGGCGCCCGAGGCGTCGGCGTGCTCAAGCAGGCCATCAACCACGACCAGTCGTTCGCGCCGTACCTGGCCGACCGGCGGATCGTCGGGGCCCTCGAGATTATCTTCGGTCCCTGGCTGAGGATCTCCTGCACGGACGTCGTGGTGAACCACCCGGGGAACGAGCGCGGCTACTGGCACGCGGACTGGCCGTTCAACCAGACGAACGCCTCCAATGTCCCCACCCCCTACCCCGACGTGATGATGCACGCGTCGTCGCTGTGGATGCTGACCGATTTCACCGCGGCCAACGGAGGGACGCTGCTGTTGCCGGGCACGCACCGGAAGGACCACAATCCGGCGACGGGAGATATCGCCGGCTTCGACAACGAGGCGCCCCAGCCGACCGAGATCAATGCCCAGGGCAGGGCGGGATCGGTACTGCTCTACGACAGCCGGCAGTGGCACGCGGTTGCCCCCAACCGGAGCGACAGCCCCCGGGTGGCCCTGATCGTGCGTTACGCGCCCTGGTGGCTGAACCTGAATCCGACGCACAAAGGCACGCCGGAGCACGAAATGATGGTGGTGGAGACCGGCGGGAAGAACTACGAGATGGAGCCCCTGGGCCGAGACGTTTACGAGGCACTTCCGGAGGACGTGAAGCCGCTTTTCCGGCACTTCGTGGCCAGTTAGGCGAGCAAGGAGTTTGTGTTGGAATATGCGAGTTGATTGCTGCAAGGAGACATATGCGTTACAAGATCGCGCTACACAAATCCGATGAAGGCTATAGTGTCTCGGTACCCGGACTGCCAGGTTGCTGGTCGCAGGGAGCCACCGAAGATGAAGCGAATGCAAACATCGAAACGGCAATACGCGAGTATCTGGAAGTCGCTGGCGATCCTGACGATAACGAGGAAGTCGTCGAGTTGCATTGAGTTGGTACTACCTGGAGGTGTCCGTTTTGGAATGGTATGAGGATGAGTCGTTCTGGAAAGCGACTTATCCGTTTCTATTTTCAGAGGCAAGGTTTGAGGCTGCCGAGACGCACGTTGAGAACATCCTGAATCTGGTCGGGTTGGACTCGGGCACGGTCCTCGACCTGTGTTGCGGACCCGGCCGCTTTTCGATCCCCCTGGCGCAGCGCGGGTTCAGGGTCACGGCGGTCGACCGGAGCCCGTTTCTGCTGGACGAAGGGCGGACGAGGGCTGCGCAAGGGAATCCGGACATCGAATGGATCGAGAAAGACATGCGTGAGTTTGAGCGGCCGGAAGCCTTCGACCTTGTTCTCAATCTCAACACTTCCTTCGGATACTTCGATGCCAAAGACGAGGACGTCAGGGTGCTGCGGAAGATCTTCGCCAGCCTGAAGCCCGGCGGACGTCTCGTAATGGACCTCATGGGCAAGGAAAAGCTGGCTCGGATCTTCCAGCCGACGGTCTCCCAAAAGCTGGAAGACGGTACCCTGCTGGTTCAGCGCCACGAGATCTTCGACGAATGGACCCGCATCAGAAATGAATGGACCATCATCAAGGGTCCGGAGGTCCGCACCTTCGAGTTTCACCACACCATCTATTCCGGCCAGGAGCTGAAGGACAGGCTGCTCGCGGCCGGATTCGGAGATGTGAGACTCTGCGGGAGTTTCGAGGGAGAGGAATACGGCAGGGAATCCGGTCGGTTCGTAGCCGTCGCCGCGAAACCCGCCCTGACAGCTGCCTGACTGATCACACGGCAGGAAGCGCGCCGGTCCCGCTAAGACGTTAATCCGCATAGCAAGCAATTGAACTCATGGACACCCACGACGCGGTCTCAATCAGATACCAGAGTACCCTTGAGGGAATCCGTTCCGACAATCTCAAGGGTCACTTCATGGGGTGGCCCAATCCACCCTCCCCGGATGCCCATCTCAGGATCCTTCAGGGCAGCGATCACCTGGTTCTGGCTGTTTCGACGCAAGGAACGGTCGCCGGCTGGATTTCGGCCATCACGGACGGGGTGTCCTGCGCGTATATTCCCCACCTCAGCGTACTCCCGGAATACCAGGGTATGGGCATTGGCGCCGAGCTGGTCCGGCGAATGCTCGAACAGGTTGGCCATCTGTATATGATTGACCTCGTGTGCGACAGGGAGGTGGCTGATTTCTACGTCAAGCAGGGTTTTTCCGAGTGCGTGGGCATGGTCGTCCGCAATTTCGAACGGCAGAACTGCGAAAATAGTAGCAAACCGTGATATATATCGAACAGATCAGGCCGAATTATCGCGAATTTATACCATATATAATATGGGACATATCTTATTTAATATATATAAGCCGCATTGAACATTCGGAAACGTCCATAATGGAGATGGTGACGTGAGCGCCGTCGATCTTGACAAAGCAGTTGCTTTCATTCTCGACACAAAGGATCCCGTTCTTTCGAGTCTCGCCCTGTATGCGCGCGGCAATTGCGGTCGCGAAGAGGTGATCGGAGCGCTTCGAGCCTATCAACGGGATGATGGGGGCTGGACGCGAACCGACAAGGACTTTCAGGGAGACCTGTCAATTATCAGTGCGACGTGGGTGGCGGTGCAATGGCTGAACTGGATTGGAGATCGAAACAGTGCGGTATTTACGGACACGGTCGATTATCTTCGAAGAACCCAGCGCGAAGACGGGAGTTGGGACGAACCGGATGAGATCGTCAACTTCAATCCGCCATTCTGGATGCTGCCCGGGCGGTACGAGAATCAGGTGTGGCTGACCTCCGCGATCTGTTGTAAACTGAAGGAATCGGGCCGGGAACAACAGATGGATTTCTCGAAGGCGCTGGAGTTTCTCCGGCAGGGCTGGAATGGCGAAAGATTCCCGGTCTACCAGCACACGCATTGGATGGCAATGCCTCTGTTGAGTCGGATTGGATCCGGCGACGAAGCGGATGAAAAAATCATCAGAGGCTGCAGGAACGTTCTCTACGATGCCGTTGCGACTGACAAGGCGGACCCGGGAGACACGATCTCGATCGCTTATGCCAGCCACCTTGCAGGTGAAGTCGCGGAAGACCTCTTCGATATATCGCTCGAAAAGGTGAGAGGCTTTCAGCAGGATGACGGGGGCTGGACCACGAATCACGGAGACGAACATCGAGCCGCCTTCACGGTCGAAGCGCTGTTTCTGTTCAGGAGAATCGGCGTGAGCTGAATGCCATGGTGCGCTGGGAAGAAAGACACTGGCAGGTGAAGACGCTTGATCTGGCAGCGCAATTTGTCAGTTTGCGCTACGGTGAAAAAGAGTCCGTCGAAGCGCGTTCATTGAGCTTGTCGAAATGCCCGCGCTTCGCACTCGGATCCATGCCATTCGACCTTCGCCGACCCTTCGACAAGCTCAGGGAGCGGCTCAGCACGCACATGCGGAGGAACTCCTGGTGAAACCGCCACAGCACAGGAAATTCCTCCAGGGACCTTCGAAATGACGCCTCATTCCAGCGACACGACATCCGAAGAAACCGCCCGGTACTATGCGGCGCGCGCGCCGGAGTACGATCTCAGCGCCGGGTATCTGACTCACGACAGAGAAACGCTCCGCGTTGCGAAGAAGAGAAGACTTCAGCAGATTTTTCGGGGACACGACGTCATCGAGATCGCGTGTGGAACCGGATACTGGACGGCGGTCCTCGCGGAAACCGCAAAGTCGGTTGTCGGAATCGACGTCAACCCTGAGATGATCTCCCGGGCTCAGTCGAGGTGTGAACGTTTCCCGCACGTGAAATTCCGTCTGGCAGACGCGTATTCCCTTGGCCCCGAGGCAGGTACTTTCACGGCAGCGTTCGCCGTCTGGTGGTGGTCGCACGTTCCCGTGTCCCGCGTGGGAGCGTTTCTGCGATCACTTCACCGAAGGCTGATCCCCGGAGCGCCGGTGCTTTTTTCGGACCAGCTCGAATATGTCGTTCCCAGAGTTGACGGCATGGCCTCGCAACGGCACGAGGATGCCCACGGCGATACCATCGAACGGCGTGTTCTCGCGGATGGGCGGGAGTACGACATCGTGAAGAATTTCCCGACCGAACAGGAACTCGTTTCCGCGTTGAGCGGCTTCGGATCGGATATTCAGTACCGGGAGTGGCCGGGAGAGAAGCATTGGGAGCTGACTTACCACACCGTCCAGGTGACACAGACCGAATAAGGCAAGGTACATCTGATGAGACGATCATTGGCAATACTGGCAGTTGTGATGGTGAGCATTCCTGACTTTGGTTGGACAGAGGCTGAAGACCATCTCCACGTTCGAGAGCGGACCGGTTACTCTTCCGAGCCTGTGAGGAGTGCGTGACCTTGAATGACATCTATCAACTCCCCGAGTATTACGAGATCGCGTTCTCTTTCCGCGATATTCCGCGGGAGGTAGACGTTCTGGAAGAGGCCGCCCGTCGCTTTCATAGGAATCGACACAAGTGACGAGATGCTAACGTACTCGAAGGAGAAAGCCAGGAAAAAGGGAGCTCACGCGCGGTTTCTGAAGGCGAGCATGTTCGGCCTACAAGCTTCTATGCAGCATGTTCCCGAATGTTCGCAGATCTTCGCATTAGGTACGCGTTACCGTAACTGTTCGGTAATACCGTAGTTAGGGGCCATGTGGCCAAAGTAAAGACCTTGCGTGCTATACGTCATTGGCGTATATTGTGCGTATGATCTTCGTCGAGACGCCAATCTTCACAAAGGAGATCTTGACCCTACTATCGGATGAGGACTACCGGGCAATACAGCAGGCGCTCCTATTCCGGCCAGAATCAGGAGCGCTGATTCCGCATACAGGTGGATTGCGAAAACTGAGATGGAAATTGCCGCACGCTGGCAAACAGGGCGGTCTTCGTGTGATCTACTATTGGGACAAGCCGGCCGAGGTTGTCTATATGCTCTGGGTGTATCGGAAGAGCCGGCAGGAAGATCTCACCCCTCGACAGTGCAATCTGCTTAGCAAACTCGTAAGGGAGTATCTGGCATGAATGAGCGTGACTTTGACCAACTTGCAGCCAGCGTCAAACAAGCTGGCGCGATCAAGCGCGGCAAGTCGAAGCCAGGGCGCACGACCCAGATGGATCCCGCCGATATCAGGATGATCCGAAATAAACTGGATAAGTCGCAATCTGAATTCGCCCTGATGATTGGCGTCAGCGTCTCTACTTTGCAAAATTGGGAACAGGGACGGCGCCGTCCCGAGGGTCCTGCTCGGGCCCTACTCAAGATTGCTTCGGAAAACCCAGAAACCGTGGCTCGGTCGTTAAACGCTTGAGTAACCACTCAACCCCACCCCTGCCACACAGCCTCTAACACCGTGCCCCCGGCTTCGGGCCATTCGGCCCTCCGCGCAACCGCTTCGCGGTTCGGGGGCGCGGAAGACGTTAGCAGCCTTGCCAGTCGAAACCAATGACTGCGAATGACCTCCGTGCTTCTCTGGTTGCGGCGTTACCTGCACTCCTGCTTCCCATTCTCATGACAGCGGCGAGGGTCGTTGAGGTCCTCGGGTTAAACGTGGGAGCGGACCTTCCGCCGTCAACCAAAGCGTTCTTCGTCCATTCTCGACGTTGCTCCTGTTAGCTCGGATCCTGAGTTGGCGCCGACAGCCGAGCCTGGGCTGCCGGCTGGGGTTCAGCCTGATATTTCTCGGCTTCTCGATCATGGTAAGCGGGCGTGAGTCATGGAAGGCCGTTCTCTGCGGTCTCTGCGGCAAAAAGGACGGTACAGATTTTTGAGGTCATCGCTATGATCAAGCCGAGTCACGAGTGGGTACGGCGGGCGCGCACCTTTCAGATAGAGCAATACCACCCGCCCTTCTGGCCCGACATCGACTTTGACGCGAAGCAGCTCGTCGATGTCGTGCGGAAATACCACGCCAACGCTATCTGGTTCGGCAGCGCGGGTAAGTGGGCGGTCTTCCCCAATGAGTTCTTTCCCCCGCACCCTCAATTGGGTGAGCGCGACCTGCTCGCCGAGACTATCGCCGAGGCCCATGCGCGGGAGGTGCGCGTCATCGGGTACATTCCCGTGGGGCACATTATTCCCGATGATAACATGCTGATCCATCATCCGGAGTGGATGTACCGCCCCAGCCCCGAAGGCAACGCACCTGTCCTGAGGCACCACGGCGGCGGATTTCACCGACACGTCTGCTTTAACACACCGTACCGAGAGGCTATCTGCGCTTTCATCGCACAAGTGGTGGACCACAACGTCGACGCGATCTACACCGATTCTGCCTGTCCTTACCATTCGCACCACACCCCGCAGTCACCCTTGTGCTACTGCGACTATTGCCTCGAGAAGTTCGATAGGCAATTCGGCTGCCCAATGCCGTATGCACCCGATCCGCACAGCCTGCCTCGGGAAGACCGGGAGATGCTGGAAGAGTGGAGCCTGCAGTACGGCAGGATCGTCGGCGATGTCTTTCTCGAATTCGCCGCCGCGACGCGAAAGAAGAGGGACATCCCGGTGCTGACGCACGGCCTGGGTGTGGGCAACTGGCCCGAACGCAGGATCGTGGAGGTGCACAATGGATTTCTCTACGAGGCCGGGGGCGACTTCCTTCATCGGCTCGAAGCGGCCAGTCTGGCCGAGTCGTCGGGTTGGGCTATGTGGCAATACGTCGGCGCCTTGACGGGCTGGTCGCGGACGCAGTGCTTCGGCATGGAACTCGTCGAGGAAGCGGCAGCCAGCTTTGCTTCCGGAGGGGGCGTCCTGGTGGCGTGCGGCGTGAACCTTTGGCTGTCGCCTCCCCACAAAGCCAATCGTGAGCTGGTGGAGCTCCTTGAGATCCTGGAGTTGAATGAATCACTCTTCGAAGATCTCCACCCGTCACCGTTTGTTGCAATTCCATTTGTTTTGCCGGTGCGGGTGTACGAGATGCTCGAGCGGTTGCGGTTCCGCGCCGAGCCCCTGGTGTTGCGCGATCGTCCGCGCGATGTCATCGGCCAGTTCAAGCAGGACCTCGCCGACCGTACGGGGGAACTCGAGGCCCCGCTCTCCGAGGCGGGCTATCTCGTGCGCACGCCCCCGCAGCAATCCTGCCGACGCGGGGCTTTCTCGACCATGCTGGCCAACCATTTGCCGACATCGGTGATCGAGGAGCGGGTTCTCTCCGATCCAGCGGCGTTGGCAAAATATCCTGTTCTGTTTCTGCCCAACGTCGGCCATCTCACGCGGGAGGAAGTCGAGGGCATCACGGAATATGTGAAGGTGGGCGGGCGGCTCCTGGCAACGTACCGGACGAGCCTGTACGGTACCGAGCCCGAGGAGATGCGCGATAACTTCGCCCTGGCGGACCTTCTGGGCGTGGACCGCGTGGACCCGAACCCCGACCAATTCGCTGATTACGAACAACACCTCTGGGCCGCGGGAACGTTCGACATGTACGGTCGGTGCGTTCCGGGTCAATGGCTGGCCGAGGGGTGCTCGCAGGAGCTGTGGCCGATCAATCGGTTCGAGTTCGTCCAGGCGCGGCCGGGAACCGACGTGGTGGCGAACATCGTCTTCGGTGGGCGCGCGGACGACGCTCTGTGTCCCGCCGTCACCTGCCGGACGGTCGGCAAGGGGCGCGTCGTCTATCTGGCCGCGCCGGTGGAGGAGCTTCATTTCGAATATCGCCTGCTGGTCGTCCGCGATCTTCTAGGCGCCGTGGTGGATTGGCTCTACCCGGAGGGCCGGCCTCTGATGACCGATGGCCCGAACCAACTCGTGATAATTCCGAATGAAAAACCAGGAAGCCAGGTGTTGTTTCTGATCAATCACACCGGCGAGCGCGTCGAGCATCTGCCGGAAATCTGGCCGCGCTTCAGCCCACAGTTTGACTATGTGCCCACGATACCTGAAGTGAACCTGCGCTGGCGGCTCACGGAGCGGGGCGCTCCTCGTCGCGTGTGGGACGTTTGCACGGGAGATGACCTGGAGGTCACGTTCGACGGAAACCACCTGGAAACCACATTGACGAACATCGGACAGTACGCTATGATTGCCGCTGAGTTCTGATTCAAAGAGAGTATCGGTGTGAATCAATATTACGAAGCAAACAGAGAACGCCACAGCGGGCTTACCGAACCATTTCGTTCCGATGATTGTCACATCCCGCTAAGAAGCTGTCTTAAAATTCCCAGCGGTCTTCGCGCGGCTGCAAAAGCGCCGGTCGGCGTTGGTCAAACCCACCCGTATAGACAAATATGGGTGGATTTTCCCGCCTTGACCGCCACTTTTTCGCTCGCGCTCGGGAACTCACCGGTAATTTTAAAACAGCTTCTAACAAACTCAAATCGCAAATGCGACGATTTGTGAGAGAAAGGGTTGCCTCATGACCAAAACGGAAAAATACCTCTTCGATGTTCCACGGAGCGGGTCCATGGCGCTGATGACCGAGGAGCAGAGGTGGGCCTTCGAGCTCGACGGCTATATCCTCCTCCCGAGCCTGCTCGGCGCGCCGGCAGCGGCGCACGCCACACCCGCCGCTCTGGCTGAGCATCCGGACTTGCTGGCTGCGATCGATCAGCTGGCCGGCGGGGAGTTGCCACTGTGGCACCGCGCTGCGTACGACGGTACTGAAGGAAAGGCACAGGAGTTCCACACGATCAAGTTTGAGCTGGACCGGCCGCCGCGCCGCCTGACCAAAGAGGGGCAGTGGGCCAATGATCTGACGGTGGATGAGCAGCGCCGGCTGGGCTACGACACGACCAGCCGGCCCGACCGGGTGTGCGTCTGGGGGCTGCGCGCGCTGTGGGCCGTGGGCGACAGCTGCGTGGTGGTGTGCCCCGCGTCGCACAAAGCCAACGTCCAGCCGCCCCCGAGCATGGCGCGCGCCGAGGAGCTCGGGGCGACGGAGCGCGTGCAGCTCCGCGCTGGCGATTGTCTGCTCGCGGTTGCCACCACACTGGTCGGCGCCGCCCCAGGCTCCTCGCTGCAGGAGTGCATCTTTTGCGACGACACCCGCTACCCTGGGGGGCCCTTCGGCCACGGCGCGACGGATGTGGACAGCTGGCTGGATGAGCTCACGCCGGCGCGCCGAGCGCTGGTGGCCGGCCCACCACGCGGCCTCGGGCACGACGGCCGGCCCCTCAGCAACGAGCAGCAGCTGGCGCCGTCGCTGCTGGACGTCAACACGCGACCCGACGCTCCGAACCACGAGGAGGTCTGGTTCTGGGACCTGAGAGGCTACCTGGTTCTGCCTGGCGTGATGGACCGCGAGTGGTTAGCGCAGTGCAATGCAGCGCTCGACTCGCCCTTCGCCGAAGCCAACCGTCGGCCGGTGGGCTTTTCGAGCAGTGTCGTGGGCGAGTACCCGGACTACGAGGGCTGTTCGCAGACTATTGCCCCGGCCCCGGGCACGCGCTGCACCGAAGAGCGCGTCTCGCAGACCTGGACCCATCCCCCACCCTTCAGCGACGGCTTTCGACGCATGATCGACAATCCGCTCGTGAACGCGCGGCTGAAGTGGATGATCGACCCGGGCTTCGTCATGACGACGTGCTACACAATCGTCAGCCGCGACGGGGCGGCCGGCCAGCCCCTGCATGGCGGCTGGTTTTACGGCGCCGGCCCTAACTATCAATTCCGGGACGGACAGCCTCGTACGGAGCAGGTGAACATCGGCTGGCTGCTCCAGGACGTCGAGACGGCGACGGGCGACGGCGGACTGATGTTAGTCCCCGGAAGCCACAAAGCGCGGCTACCGCTGCCGCGCCCGAAGCAAACCAGCTGCGACCTGCCGCAGGTCAAGCATATGCAGGGGGTTGCCGGGACGGTGATCATGTACCCGGGCACGACGACGCACGGCGTGCGCAGCTGGCGCAACCCCAATCGCGAGCGGCGCTTCGTCAACACCAAGGCGGGACCCAATATACGGCGGCCGGAGCGCGAGGCGGCGCAACCGAGCCCCTGATGACCTTTGGCGATCTATATCGCGAGAAAAGTACAGGAAATTCAAAGCGTCGGGCTGCCCACCCAGTCGCCCCCACTGACGTAGGGTCGTAAATAGTGAGCACGTTACACGCCAGCAGAACCCGACATCACCACCTGACTCCTGGTAGACACTCAAGGACACGGGAACGTTACACGAAAACCGTGGCCGGACTATATTTCTGCTGTGAAAGACGATTCTGAGCGACTCTGCCCGAGAGTACAGTTAGCATGGCACGGCAACCCCTGCAAGTGATCGTGATACCTTTCAGGAAGAGTGAGAATGTGGGATACGAGTTTGCCGTGTTTCATCGGTCGGATGACTCTATGTGGCAGTTCATTGCAGGCGGTGCCGAAGACGATGAGACGGCAGAGCAAACCGCGCGGCGTGAGGCGGAAGAGGAGGGAGGCATTCCTCGGGAGGCACGTTTCTTCCGGCTGGATTCTCGCGCATCCGTCCCCAGGACGGCATTCTCACCAACAGAACACTGGCCCAGGGACATCCTTGTCGTGCCGGAATACTCGTTTGCGGTTGATGTAAGCGGTCAGGAACTTGATTTGTCCCATGAACATGACAAGGTGAGCTGGTTGCCTTTTGTGGGAGCCACAAGGCTGCTCACATGGGAAAGCAACCGGATCGCACTCTGGGAACTCAACGAACGTCTGAATGCCGGCCGGATTGACGAGCTTCCGGCTATCGACGTCGTGTCGCGTCCACCGGGCCACGGCAACGAGTAACACGACCGTGTTCGGCTCAGACCATTCGGCCCGCGATTCATCGGTTCATGCAGAAGGCGAAAGAAAAGTGATACTATTGCAGCCCACCAAAACGCGATTCGTTGATATTCATCACCTGGACTGGGACCTGAAGTGGTCCATCCAGTTTCCGGAAGTCATCACGTCGATGAATGGCGTGACGATGATGTGGCAGAAGATCTGCCCTCGATGGACCAGGACTGGAGACAATGCGTGGGCATACGAATGGCAAACGACGCCCGAGTACATCGAGGAGCAGTTGGCATACCGTCAATCGGATCCCTCAGGGAAGGTCATACGACACAACTTCATAACAGGTCTTGTTCTCAAAGCATCGTTGTCCGGACTCGAGGACAGCGTGGAATTGACGTTGACCCTCACGAATCAGTCATCCGCGAAATTCTATGACGTCGCTTCCGATGGCGGATGTCTCCAGGCAAAGTCATCCGGTTTCATCGATCAGGATGAAGTCAGACGATCGTACATCGTGGTCAAAGGCAAGCCGGAGAACATGGGCGATCTGCACAGAACGGTGGATATTCGGACCGCATATCATGCGGATCTTGAGGACTACGAAAAAGAGTGGGTCAACAGGACCGCGTGGTTCTGGGGAAGAAGCAACACGTCCATAGATCGACCGGCCATCCTGGGCGCCGTTTCTCACGACAGGTCTAAGGCAGTAGCGCTCGGATATGAGTGCGCAACTTCCGCCTTGCAGAACGCTGACGGCCATCATTGCCTGCATAGCAGACCCCATTTTGGCAATATCGAACCGGGACAGTCCGTAACCCGCCATGGCTGCATCCTGTTCGGCAGTGACTTTCCCGCGCTTGCAAAGCGACTTGGCGGGCTACTCAACAGACCGGAGACCTCCGCCTCGGTTCAGCGTTAGGGCGGGTCCGGGTCTAATACCATTTTCGGCCCTGAAGTCGCCAACGTTCTTGCCAGCGCCTTCTTTTGTGGGTATAATTCCATGTGCCAACGGTTCTACTAATTTCAGGATGGCGACTCTTCTTTTACGCGAACGAGGGTAACGAACCCGCCCATATACACTGCAGGAAGGGTGAGAGCGAGATTAAATTCTGGCTCAATCGTAGCGACTTCGACCTTGAAGAAGCCTACGCTTTCAGCATTTCAACAGGCGACAGGCGAGCAATTAGAAGGATTGTCCTCGAACATTTCGAATATATCGGTCGAGAGTGGGATGAGTTCGAACGGAGGCGTCAAAGGTGAGAAGACATCACGACGTAAGCGATCTTCATTTTGATGGCGACGATATGGTCCTGACGATCGACGGCCACGTCAGGAGGTTTAAGATTCGCGATATATCGTCCGTACTCTTGAATGCCACATCCAGAGAGAGAAATGCGTACGAGGTATCACCGTCCGGATACGGCGTTCACTGGCCGTTGATCGATGAAGACCTGTCTATCGACGGATTGCTAGGAGTTACTCATGGCAAGAGGGCGGCCAGACTTGCATAAGGGATGCGCTTCTCATCTGGAGACGGGTTATTTCCGTATCGAGTAGACGCGGAACGATTCCAAATAAAATTCTTGATGTTATGAAATCGGCGTCGTATATTTCATATCCACAGACTGCACGTCGCCAACGTTGAGTGAGTAGACAAATCTTGAAAGTGGTCATTCCTCAGGAGGACTTTTCAGATTTAAATAACGCAGCAATTACATAGATATTTCGGATTCAGGTTACAAAACAGGGAAAACGGTGAAAATCCGTTGCGGTCCCGCCGCTGTAACTGGGGATGTTTCCGGCAAAGATGCCACTGGTTAAATACCGGGAAGGCGCTGGAAACAGATGATCCAGGAGCCAGAAGACCTGCCTGAATCTCAGACCTTATATTCATTTCCTCGTGGATTCGGGAAAAGGTGACATAAGCGCGTGCTTCGGCAGCGTGGTTGGCAATTGCCCTGATTTCTGCATATGGAAATCGGGGATTTTTTTTAGTAGCAGTCAGCTATCAGCCGTCAGCAGGCAGCTTGAAACGAAAGGCGCAATGTCCGCGCCGTGTCAGCATCTGTAAGGGAAACCCTTGTGGGTTGCCCCGTCGTGGCGCATACGTCGCTGATTGACGCCGCGGGACCGTATCACGAACCGGTACATGATGTATGCTGATAGCTGTTTTTTCTGATGACCGGAGGATTCCACGTGTTGAATATCAGATCTTGGACCCGTCTGTTTTGTGGCATCGGTATCTGCGTGGCGGCGATACCTGTCCATGCGCAGGTGTCACTGAAATATGCCGAGGGTTTTCGGGTTGACTACTTCGACGGGTACAAGGTCGTGGCGGTCGTCGTGCCGGGGTCCGAAACGGGGGAAACGCTTCAATACGTCCTGGTACAACGCGGCAGGAAACCGCCCGATGGCTACGAAGGCGACCCCAGAATTCGGATTCCCGTGCGCAAGTTGATCACGACATCCACGACGCACCTGCCCCATATCGAAAAGCTGGACGAATTGGAAAGCCTGGTCGCGGTCGACAACGTCAGGTTCGTCAATTCGAGTGCCGTCAGACAGCGTTTCGCAGAGGGTAAGATATCGGAAGTCGGCAGAGGCAGGTCCATCGATATGGAGCGGGTCCTCGTGCTCCGGCCCGATATCGTCATGATCGACGCGCCATCACAGGACAATGCGTACCATACGCTACAGCAGGCCGGCGTGGCCGCCGTGGTAAATGCCGCCTACACCGAACCAACACTGCTCGGGCGCGTGGAGTGGCTCAAATTCGTGGGCGCTTTCTTCAACAAGGAGAATCTGGCCGCCGCACGGTTCGACAGTATTGCCGCCAGGTACGACGCGCGCAGATTGTTAACCGCAGATTTGCTGCCCGACAGTAAACCCACTGTCTTCGTCGGATCCCTTTGGCGAGGAACCTGGTTTATGTCGGGCGGAAGATCATATCCGGCGCAACTGCTCGAGGACGCGGGCGCGAATTACCTGTGGGGGGACAATGAATCGCGGCGGAGCCTGTCTCTGGATTTCGAAGCGGTCTACGAAAAGGCGCACGATGCCGAAGTCTGGATCACCATGAGAAACGAATGGCGAGCCATAGGCGACGTTGTGGCGGAAGATGAACGATACGGGAAATTCAATGCGGTGGGGACGGGCAGGGTATTCAACGCCAATGCGCGCCTCAATGAACACGGCGGCAATGACTATTGGGAAACCGGACTGATCGAACCGGACGTGCTGCTGGCCGATATCATAAAGATCCTTCACCCGGACCTGGCCCCGGATCACCAGCTCAAGTACTATCGGAAACTTGATCCATAGCCTATGCGATACATTCCTTTTCTAATCCTGTGGAGCCTCCTCGCGACCGCGCCACTCAAGGCGGGGGAGATCGCCGGCCGCGTCACCGACGCGGAGACGCAGGCGCCGGTCGCCAACGCGCGAGTCCGCGTTCTCAATGCCGATCCTGCGACAAAGACGGACCACCGGGGCCGTTTCGTCATTTCCGGTCTGAATGCCGGCACATATACGCTTGCGATATCGCATATCGCCTACCTGCCCGCGCAGCGCACGGTCAGCCTGACCGGAACGACGGACGTTCTCATCGAGCTGTCGCCCCGGACGTATCCTCTCGAGGACTTCCCGGTGATCGCGGAACCCTTCGGCGCCGGCGACATTCACAGGAGTCCGGCCTATGCGACCGTGATTACGCGCGAGAGCTTCGAGGGCAGAGAGACGACCCTGCCGGACGTCCTGGCCGAGGCCACGGGCGTACACGTCAAGCGCCTGGGCGGGCTGGGCGCATTCAGCACGATTTCCCTGCGGGGGTCATCGGCCGACCAGGTCGAAGTGTACCTCGACGGCGTTCTGTTGAATGCCGCCTTCGGCGGCGGCGTGGACCTCGGCAATCTCCCGCTGGCGCACGTCGGGCAGATCGAAGTGTATCGCGGGACGGGCGCCGGTGGCAACGGTCTGGGAGGCGCCGTACACGTGCGCACACGCCGGTTACAGAGACGGTGGCGGCACGGTATTCGAGGGTCGTGGGGAGCTTTCGATACGCGGCTGCTGAGCGGTGTACTCGCAGGTGAGCGGGGGCATTCGGACTTTCTCGTTGTTGCCGACTACGCGCAAAGCGATAACGATTTCGGGTTTCTGGACGACAACGGGACCGAATACAATGCGAATGACGACGTATGGAGCAAGCGCCGGAACAACAACCACCGGTCCGTCAACCTGCTGGGCAAATGGCGACGCACTTTAGGGGAAAACAGCGGCCTGTCCGTTCACGAGACGATGTACTGGAAGGTCCAGGGCATGCCAGGTATCAGCAACAACCAGTCCCGGAATGCGCAGCTGGATGCCTTCCGCACGATGACGGAAGTCACATACCAGAATCGGGCGCTGTCGAACGGCATGAGTACGCATCAATCGGTTTACGTCACGCACACCAGGGAGCGGTTCCGCGATCCCGGCGGCGAAGTTGGAATCGGCCGCCAGGATAACGAATATCGCACGCGCACGTATGGATGGCGGGGCCGTTTGCAGACGGTCCTGCTTTCACGCTGCAATGCAACGGCCGTCGTTGGCCTGCGCCGGGAGGCCTATGCGCCCACAGCGCGGATCCGGGGTGTCGCGAATTTCTTCGACAGCCGGCGATGGGTCTTTTCCGCGCGGGCTGGTGCCGATGTTTCCTTGCCGGGGAAATCCGGCGTGTGGTCGATGGGTGCCGAACACCGACTCGTACACAGCTCATTCACCGGCGCCAATCCGTTCGATTTTTCTCCGCTTGCGCCCGATTCCGCGAATACCCGCAATCTCACGAGCGTTCGTACCGGGGTGCGGCTGGACCTTGCACCGCACCTGACGTTCAAGGCCAATGCGGGGCGCGTCTTCCGGACTCCGTCTTTCTTCGAACTCTTCGGCGACCGCGGCGGCGTGGTGGGCAACGTCAATCTTCGGCCCGAATACGGGATCGCGTGGGACGGGGGCGTACGTTTTTCGGACGGGACGAATACCCTGGAACTGGCGTTCTTCGACCACCGCTACGATGACCTGATCCAGTTTGTCCACACCTCTCAGGCCACTTCGCGGCCCGTGAACATCGGCAGAGCCCGCGTCTACGGGCTCGAAGTATCCGCGCAAAGGCGCTTCGGGCCTCGTTTCAGCCTTTCCGGGAATTACACGATTCAAAACGCCAGAGACCGATCGGCAGTTCCATATCTGACCGGCAATGTCCTGCCCAACCGTCCTCCCCACGCGCTTTTTGTCCGCGCGACGGCACGGAAGGGACGTTGGACCCTGGCCTATGATTACAGCCTCGAGGACGGCAGCTTTCTGGACCAGGCCAACCGACGTCCCCTGTCGGTGCGCCAGATTCACAATGCCGGCGTGAAGGTGAATACCGGGCTGCGGTTGCAAATCGGTCTGGAGGCGAAAAATATATCCGGTGCGCAGGTCGCCGATACGTGGGGTTATCCGCTGCCGGGACGGGCGTTCTTCGTGAGCATAAGAACGAAATAGGCAATGTTGGGACGAAGCGGGAAGGCCTCGTTGCGCACCCGCCTCTTTCAACCGAAGTCTTCCTGTCCTGCGAAGACTGAACAACAGATCGTGGTCTTTTACACTTTACCCAAGGGGAGGATTCAATGAGGTGGTTTCTGCTGGCTCTGTTTCTTGCAACCGATGCATTCGCGAACCAGGCGGTGATGACCACGACGGATTACACAAGCGGAGCATTGTCAAGCCTGGATCTCGGCACGAATACGGCTGCGAACGACCACCTGGTCATTCATTCCGACGCCGTCGTGCGCGTCTATCGCGACAAGGTGTACGTTCTCAATCGTCTGGGTCAGGACAACGTGATCGTCCTCGATCGCGGCGATCTTGCGACGCCCTTGACGCAATATTCCACGGGGAACGGCTCGAACCCCCACGATATCGCCTTTGTCAGCGAGGAGAAAGCGTATATCTCTCTTTACGAACGAACGCAATTGCTCATCGTCAATCCCGTCACGGGCGATTCGCTGGGTTCGGTGGACCTTTCAACATTCGCGGATGCCGACGGCCTGCCCGAAACGTCTCAGCTGTCAGTACACGGCGGCCAGTTGTTCGCCGCGTGCCATCGGCTGGACAGGGAGAATGGGTGGGTACCCACCGAATTCTCAACGATTGCAGTTGTCGACGTGACGACCGACCATCTCGTGGACGCGGATCCGGCGGCAGAGGGCACGCAGGGGATTGAAATGACCAGCAAGAATCCCGCGGGTGCAGCCCGGCGAGGCAGCAAGTGGATCGTAAGTGCGGTGAATACGTACTCCGACCTGACCGACGGCGGTATCGAGGTGATCGATCTTGAGGCCATGCGGAGCGAAGGCATTGTGCTGGACGAGGCGGCCGTGGGCGGCAATCTGAGTTCTCTGGTGATGACTTCCGATAGCGATGGATACGCCGTCGTAACCGACGAGAACTTCGTCAATACCGTCAAACGGCTGGATCTGACGGCAGGATCCGTTTCTCAGGGGCTCGACGGTCTTTCCGGCGGATTCGTACCCGGCCTTGGCGTGTTCGGTGAACGGTTATATATTCTGGACCAGGGGAGTTTCGGCGATCCGGCGTCCGCCGGCGTCAAGGTCTACGACGTGAGTACGGATGAGCTCGTGGCCGGTCCGATCGGCACAGGATTGCCGCCGTCCAGCATTGCGTTCGTCGGCAGTGTGGCTGATTTCGATGGGGATTGCGTTGTCGACTTCAGCGATTTCCTGGCATTCGCCACCGCGTTCGGCGGGTCAGCCGGCGACGATGACTTCGATGCCCGGTTCGACCTGAACGACAATGGAGAGGTCGACTTCCAGGACTTTCTGATCTTCGCTTCGGAATTTGGAGGTTGATGAAGAAACGGTTAGAGGGGAGACGGTAGAAGAAATCATCGCCCGGTATTGTTTTCCAGCCTGCCTCCGGCGCGAGACGAGACCTTACAAGGCAGGCAATCTCTCCCCTCTTCCCTCTCACGTCTTCCCGCTTTTGAGGAACACGACGTAGGCACGATTTTGAACAGAAAGGCAAAAAAGGATTTGTCATTTGCAAGTCGGCTCTTTTGTGATAAATTCTTATTTTTCCTTTTTTTACGTCCTTTTTCTTATGCGCCAGAGTGTGCAAAAACTCTCAGTATAATCACAGATGGGTCAGATTGTCTCCAGGGTGTGTCTCATGATCAGGTCAAGGTCGTTGCGGATTCCCAGTCATCGGTGCTACGGTCAAGAGGTTCCTTGCAAGTCTTTGAGATCCGGCCACAGAAGTGCCTCACGTGGGCGTCTAAACCCATAGTCTGACGGGCAAGGCAATGTCGGATGAGCTTCTCAGCCGACGGCGTCAACCATTTTGGGCACACCGACGAGGTTGATGGCGCGCTTGATATTGTGCCTGCAAGGGTCATCAACGAGAACTCGGCCCCCCTTGTCGAGGCCTTTGACAAGAAAGTGGGCATACCCATACCAGAACTTGAGTGTGCCGAAGGGATGCTCGACCATTTCTCGTCGTTTGTGAAGCACCCCGGGGTTTTCTTCCAGACGCTGCGCCATCTCATCCAGGAGCATGTACCCACCGCGTGAGAATGCGTCCATTCTTGTTTGTGGTGCATAAGGACCGCACCCCGCAGGTTGTACACGCCGATGTCGTGTAATGTTTTTTGACGACACCAGGGTCAGCTTTTTTCTTCCGATACGTGGCGTCATAAGCATAGGTGAGCACTTGCCCGGCAGGACATAAATAGTGATCCTGTTGGGGATCATAGATGAAGTCGTCTTTACTATATAAGCCTCTGCTTTTGCTGTTGGATGTATCGGGTTTGGGCACATACGGCTCGATATGTTTCTCAACGCAGGCTTTGATCGTTTCACCATTGTAATAGCCACCATCGGCAACCACGCGGCAGGCCTTCACGTCCAAGACCTTTTTGGCACCGATACTGATTTTGCTCAGCTGTGCCTTGTCATTGGCCTGATTGGTCACATCCTCTTCCACAATGAGCTGATGCTTATCGTCGGTGGCTGCCTGGACATTGTATCCCACTTTGGCTTTCGGACTCTTAGGCATCGCTCGAGAGTCCGGGTCCGTCAGCGAGACCTGGGTTTCTCCGCGCGCCTCAAGGTCCTCCAACAGGTGCGTATACGTCACTTTTCGTTCTTTCAGGCGTTGCATTTTCTCACTTAGAGAAGGATCCGCTTCCGACGATGACGCTTTTGCGTCTTGAGCGTCCTGGTCATCTAATTCTTGAAGATATCGCTCGATCTTTGCATCAAGTTCTTGAAGCCTTCTTTTCAACTTGTCCTTGGTAAAATTGCGTTGGGGACCACGGCTTTGAATTTACTACCGTCAACGGCGATCAACTCACCCCCATAAAGCGACAACCGCCGACAAACGACAGTGAAGGCGCGAAAGACCCCCTTAAAGGCTTTGGGATTGTCCTTACGAAAATTGGCTATCGTCTTGTGATCCGGACGCAGCCGCCTGAGAAGCCACATCACTTCCACGTTGCGATGCGTCTCACGCTCTAATCTCGAGAAGACCGAATCCGATTGAGATAACGTTGATGTAGAGCTTGAGCAAATCACGCGGATCATAAGGCCGACGCCCCGTCCAGGCAGGGGCGATGCGTTGAAAACCCAACGCGCTCAGTTCCAGGTCATCAACAAACACATCGATAAAACGCACCGGGTTTTCTTCATCGATGTAATCGTCCAAATGCTCCGGAAACAACGTGCCTTGATCTCTTGACTCACCGCGAATGAAATCCATTTTTTCCACCTTTTGGATGGGAAACCGACAAGGACTTCATAACGGTAAGCATGATCAACGATAGAAACAATCTATAATTACTTTTGACACACTCTGGCGCGGAAGAAAAAGGACCAAAAAGAAGCGCGCCCTTCGGCAGGGGGCCGGTTTTTCCGTGAATCACTTCAGAGGTAAAAATGAGAATAGGGTGGCCTGCCAACCCTTCAGCAGTGCCAATACCAATGCGATGGACGGATCAGCACGGAAAAACCCCCCATACCCCCGGTCGCCGGATGTGAAATGCATGGGTTGGGCAAGATCTGCTTTTCTCCCTCTTTCCATTATGAAAGAGGCCCGGGGAGAGAGGTCGCCAAAAGGCGGTGAGACGGTAGAGGGTAGACGGGAGAAGAAGCCCTTGCCGGTCTATTCTTCCGACTTGCCTGCGGCATGAGAAGAAACCCGTTACGGCATCCGAACTCTCCCCTCTCCCGTCTTACGTCTACCCGCTTTTGGCTGGTGGCTGAGGGCTCAAAGCTGCTCCAACCCTGGAGGCCACACCGTTTACAGACGCGATGCCTTTCGAGAGTACTACGAGAGCAGGGCGCGTTGTTCCGTCCCCCACCGATTTGCGTTATTCTCGTAAATTGGCAGGCCAGCGTATCCGGTGCGTCCTGTTAGGGTATTCGCGCCATGCATTAGGCAGGCCCCGCGCCCAGCGGCGACTTTTGGTTCCTTTTGGTCGCTTCAAAAGGAACACGCCGTAGGCAGGGAATTTGGGGAAAAGGGGTTTTGATTTTTGGTTTTGATCCCGTGTTTTCCTTCGCCCGCCGGAGGCGTTGGGCCGGGGAGAGAGATCTGCGGTGTGGCGGGGAGATGTCGCTTTTGACGTTGCCTTTTGCCTTTAGCTGATGGCTGACGGCTGATAGCTGACAGCTTTTTCTGCTTATGAACGAATACCTCGATCGCCACGAACACTACGGTCTGAAGCGCGATGGGCGCTTCCTGATCGTCGAATTGCACACGCCCCACCAGGTGCTGAGTACGTCGGCGCATCGCGGCGGGCTGTGCACGGGCATCCGGTTCCTGGTGAATCACCAGAGTTGCGAGGGCGCGGGACACGAAGCCCGCTTTGCGTTGATCAGGCAACTCGGCCAGGCGGGCTATCACCGCCACGTTTGTGCGGAACGCAGCCTGCCTCCGGATCAGGTCGCCGTGATGGGGACGGCCGCGAATATGAACTGTGCCGCCCACGTCGTGGAAACCCACGCGGAATTGCGTGTATGTGCGGTCGTGACGGCGGGCGTGGAGGGCAATGCCGGATGTGCGGGTGATCCGGCGACCTGGCACGAAGAGGACGCGGAATGGATCCGGACGAATCCGCACGCCGGCACCATCAACACCATGCTACTCATCAACTGGCCGCTCACGCCGGGCGCAATGGCGCGGGCGGCGGTCACGATGACCGAGGGCAAATCCGCCGCACTGCGTGACCTCGCAATATCCAGCCGTTATTCTCACGACCTCGCTACGGGCACCGGTACCGACCAGTATTGTATCGCGTCGCCGCTGGACGAAACGAGAGTACCAAAGACCAACGCGGGCCATCACGCGAAACTGGGGGAGCTGATCGGGCGGGCGGTACGCAAGGCCACACTGGAGTCCCTGCGATGGCAGAACGGCCTGGAGCCGTCTCATACGAGGAGCATTTTCCACGCGCTGAAACGGTTTGGGATCGGGCGCGACCGGTTCCTGCGGGCAATGGACCAACGCCTGAAGGAAGCAGAACGCGTATTGCTGGAAAAAAACCTGGAGTCCGTCGTCTATGAGCCGCGCGTGTCCGCTGCGGCTTACGCGTACGCGGCAGTCTGGGACCGCGTGCGGTACGGAACGCTCTCGCAAGCATTGGCCGATCCGGTGTTGCGGCAGCAGGCAGCCACGTTGGCGGCCTCACTGGCGGCGAAACCCGAAGCGTGGCCGTCCTGTTACGCCAGGCTTCACACAAAGGAAAACGCCCCGCTGGATCTCGTCTACGATGCGCTCGCCCTCGGATGGCGTCTGAAATGGACCTGACCCTGCTTGCGCCTGACCCGATTCTTCTCCTCTTCGCGGTGTTTCTGGACGGGCTGTTCGGTGACCCGGTCTTTGCGTGGCACCCCATTCGCCTGATGGGTGGTACGCTCTCCATTTTCGAGCGGATGCTGCGCCGTCTCGGTCTGGACGGATACGCGGGCGGTTGTATGCTGATGTTGCTCCTCTCCGCGTTCTGGATTGGGCTTATCTGTGGATTGGCGATTACTCTCAGTCATTTCCAATACGATATCGGATGGATCTTCCAGGCATATATTATATTTAGTATGATCGCGCTCAAGGACCTGTGCAGACACGGGATGGCCATCGATCGCGCCGCCGATCCGGATGGCGCGCGAAGGGCGGTTTCGATGCTCGTCGGCCGGGATACCCAGAGGATGGATGCCGCGGCCTGCCGGCGGGCGGGTATGGAGAGCTTGAGCGAGAACGCGGTGGACGGGTTTGTTTCGCCCATCTTCTGGTACGTGGTTATGGGACTTCCAGGGATCGTCTTCTTCAAGGTGGTGAGTACCATGGACTCCATGGTGGGATTCAGGACACCGCAATACCGTTACTTCGGCTGGTGCGGCGCCCGGATGGACGACATGCTCAATTATGTCCCGGCAAGATTGACCTATCTTGGGATGGTAGTCGTCGCCTTCCTTCTGCCCGGATGTTCCGCCCGCAAGGCGCTGCTTAACGGTTGGCGACAGCACGCGCTCGTTCCCGGTCCGAATTCCGGCTGGAGCGAAGCGACGGCCGCGGGCGCGTTGCAGCGCCGTCTCGCGGGTCCCATCTGGCAGGATGGAAAGAAGATAACCGACCTCTGGCTGGGTGACGGATCCGACCCGGAAGGCGGACAGCCCGGGGACATGCGGCGTATGTGCGCGTTCGTCATTGCCACATGTCTGTACGCGACAGGCACGGCGGCGGCGTGTTTGTTCATTTTGCGCCCGCACGGGTTGACTTTCTGAGGTCCCGCCGCTATCTTGGTCTCCCATGCTCATCCTGATCCACGGACGTCCTGCAGAAAGGCGACCATGATGAAATCTCCGATCGTTGCGCTGGGGCTGTCGGCTTTCCTTTTTTGCTCAACACCTGCGTTCGGTCATGACGACGGGGTACGAGCGCGCGAAGTTGTAGACAGAGAGACGCTGATGGCATTTGTAGAAGCGGCCCGGGACTCCCTCGAGAGCGCCGCCGACTACGCCGTTGTCGGGCGACTGGTGGAGGCATTCAGGTCCGAGGGCGACTGGAAAGCCGGCCCGGTCTATCTCGTCATTCTGACGCCGGAAGGCGTGGTGAGTTTTCACGCGGCCGATGTGAAATTCGAAGACAAGAACGTGATTGATCTCGAGGATGACAGAGGCACGAAGATTGTCCGGGATATGCTCGCCGCGGCCAATGACGACGGCGGGTTTGTCGAGTACGATTGGGACGATCCAGCGGTAGGGGACGACAAACCCTCCAGGGTCGCCTACGCGGTTCCGGTTGCAATTCGAGGGGATGACTTCATCCTTGTCGGCGGCTTCCACATGGATTTGTCGGACGTGGACGCCGAGTCAAACATCTTTGATCTGCTGGAAGTGACGGCCCGGGACGTCAAGGACAGAGAGTCGCTGAAAGCCTTTGTGGAAGGGCTGAGGGTCCTCGTTCCCATCATCGAAGAAAAGGGCTATGCGTACCTGGCGACCGTGCAGGCCGCAATCAGGACCGAGGGCGAGGATTTCAAACATGGTTCGATATACATCTTCGTCATAAGCTCCTCGGGCCACCTGATCTTTCACGGCACCGCCGACCTCAGTTTGATAGGCGAGAATATGATAGACGTGGAGGACGTCAACGGCCTCAAGATCGTACAGGAAATCATCGCGAAGGCCGAAGCCGGCGGCGGGTTCGTCAAATACTACTGGGACAATCCCGCGATCATCGGAGACGAGGACACGAAGTCGCCCAAGCTGAGCTACGTGATCCCGGTCAATGTATTCGGTCAAACGTTTGTCGTGGGAGCGGGTATCTATCTGGAGAGTGATATCGCATTCGAGGACGTCGCCCAGGTGGATGTACAGATTGTCGGCGATGGCGATCCGGAGGGTCTGACCGTCGAGGTTTCGCGTTCGATTTCCGGACGTGCGCCTGTCTTTGCGTGGCGTAAGACGACCGAAGAGACGGGGCGCGCTGTGGTGAGAGTCACACCAGACGAACAGCGCCGCGTAAACGGTATGTACCGGGCGCGCGTGCGTAATGCACAAGGAGAGACCATCGCCAGCTGGAGCAGCATTCCGCTGATGCCCGGCAGGCGCGTGACGTATGAGGTCAATCTGAATGGCGACGTAAACGCCGTCAGCCAGCTTGCTTCATCGTTGGGACCGAACCGCCCGAATCCGTTCAACCCCGCGACAACCATACGCTATACCCTGGAAAGAGCGGTCGACGTGAAACTGGCGATCTACAACCTGTTGGGCCAGGAGGTCCGGCTGCTGGTTCGACGGTTCCAGCCCGCGGGAAGCTATACGGTTACGTGGGATGGTCGCGACGCCGCCGGACGGCAGGTGAGTACGGGCGTGTACCTGTATCGGCTTCAGGCGGGGGCGGACGTGGTGTCGCGCAAGATGGTGCTGGCGAAATAATCCGCGCGAAAACTTTCCATTCGTTGATTTCAACAGACAGTCCGCTATTATTTGCAGGCCGTTTCAACTGCACGACACGTCATCTGTCGAAGTCTTTGGACGGCCTGATCTGCTGGACGCCAGAAGAATGGCGAGTCGAGAAAGATCCGTTCATTTGCAAATCGGTAATGGAATAGTCCGAACTGAGGCAAAAATGAAAACCTATTTGTTTAAGGCTGTTCTTGAGAAAGACAAATGGCCCGATGAGCCGGATTCGAATGCGGTGTGGCGGGCGTATATTCCAGCACTGGAGCATAGAGGAGCTGCAAGCTGGGGAAAAACTGAAAAAGAAGCCCTTGAGAATTTAAGGAACGCTGTTGATCTTCTTGTTGCGTACCTGTTGGAAAACGGAGAAGAGATCCCTTCCGAGCCGTCTTCACAAATTGAGATCAGCGACGTGCCGATGGTCACTGTAGCCATCTAGTGTTCTGACCCAGAAATAGGTTGCCTGAATTCGGCAGTCGAGTCGCCCGGCTCGCAAGGCGCCAGAGCGCAGGCGACCTGCGTAAGGTCGGCGAGCGAAGGCAACGCTGCGAGACGGGATGAATCGGCGGCCGAATGGAAAGATATTTTTGGGACAGGACACCGTATGGCTATTGATTATAGCAGGCTTCGTTCATTGACGGCACGCAGATTGATTCGGGCATTAAACAGAGACGGGTTTCGCGAATACAGAAGGAAAGGCGTGACCCGTTTTTTTGTGCACGCGGATGGGAGAATGACAACCGTCCACCTGCACAACATGAATCAGACCTTTGCAGTGGGTACGCTCAAGTCAATCGTCGAGCGTCAAGCTCAGTGGGGAGAGAACGACCTTGAGCGCCTTGGGCTGTTGAAGTGAAGCCTTTTGATTCTACCGGAGGCGCGGTGACTGAGCGATTCTTACGGCGCAGGACCTCACCATCGGTTACAAGAGCGGTCGTCGGCCGCCACGCGTTGTTGCCGGCGATATCGACGTGACACTCGAACACGGTGAATTCGTCTGTCTGCTGGGTCCCAACGGCGCGGGAAATCCACGCTCATGCGCACGCTCGCCGGGATGCAGCCGCCGCTGAACGGCCACGTGCATATCGCGGGGAAAGATATCGCGGAAATGTCCGCGACGGAAGTCGCCCAACTCCTCAGCGTTGTGCTCACCGACCGTGTCAGCGCCGGTACCATGACGGTGCGCGATCTGGTCGGCCTGGGACGATATCCTCACACCGATTGGATCGGACGCTTCACCCCGGAAGATCAAGAGGCCGTTTCCTGGGCGATTCGCGCGGCGGGCGCCGGTGACCTGGAACACCGCAACGTAGCCGAACTCAGCGATGGCGAGCGCCAGAGGGTGATGATCGCGCGCGCGCTGGCGCAGCAGCCGGATCTGATGATCCTGGATGAACCCACGGCCTTTCTCGACCTGCCCCGCCGTGTGGAAATCATGGCTCTACTGCGGAATCTTGCGCATACGACCCGGAAGGCCATCTTCCTCTCCACGCACGACCTGGACCTGGCGCTTCGCTGCGGGGACCGCATCTATCTCCTGCCGTCAGAGGGCGCATTGCAGACCGGCGCGCCGGAGGACCTGGTCCTGAATGGCGCTTTTGAAGCGGCGTTCGGGAGCGATGGCGTACGTTTTGACGCCGATTCGGGCGCTTTCAGGCTCACACCGGAGCGCGGGGGGGTCGCGGTCGAAGTTACGGGTGAGGGTCGGAATGCGTATTGGACGAGGCGTGCGCTTGAGAGGGCGGGATTTCAGGTGCGTGACTCGGCATCCGGGTGCCGCATCGACGTCCCGGACGGCGAAACCGTCACCTGGCGTTTCGATCATGGGGAAACGACGATGGAGTTTTATTCCATATACGACTTAATCGCAGCGATTCGATGCGAAATGGGAATAGATGCTCTGCGCGAGTCGGGAAAAACGGGATGAGATCGGAACAGAGAAACGAAGCGCCCGATGGACCCCGGCGCACGATCATCGTGCCGGGGTTGTTCCTTCTGCTGTTGATCGCGTTCGGTCTGAGCCTGTCGCTCGGGTCGGTCCGCATTCCACTGGCCGGACTATTGGACGTTTTCATGGGGAGGGAGGCGACCTCTCCCGCATGGGCGATCATCATTCACACGATCCGTCTGCCGCGGGCGATCACGGGTGTGCTGGCCGGCGCCGCGCTGGCTGTCAGCGGCCTGCAGATGCAGACGCTGTTCCGTAATCCGCTCGCCGATCCGTTCGTGCTCGGCATCAGCGCCGGCGCCAGCCTCGGCGTGGCCATCGTGGTGTTGTCGGCTGGCGCGGCAGGCGGCGTGCTGATCGCCGGGATGGGCTTCGTGGGCGACCTCGGCCTGGCTGCCGCGGCAATTCTGGGCGCCGCTGTCGTGCTGGGGTGCGTGCTGCTGGTCTCCCGCAGCGTGAGCAGCGTGATGACGCTGCTTATCCTGGGCCTGATGTTCGGATACGCGACGGCGGCATTCGTCAGCATTCTGATCTACTTTAGTGTTCCCGAACAGATTCAGTCGTACATCCTGTGGACGTTTGGCAGCTTCGGCAGCGTGACGTGGCGCCAGATACCGGTGCTGGTCTGCACGACGCTGTTCGGCCTCCTGCTGGCCCTGCTGTGCATCAAGCCTCTCAATGCGCTCCTCCTGGGAGAGAATTACGCCAGAAGCATGGGACTCAACGTCAAACGCGCGCGTCTGTGGATCCTGGTAAGCGCTTCCGTTCTCGCTGGCGCCACCACCGCCTTCTGCGGGCCCATCGCGTTTCTGGGGCTGGCCGTGCCGCACCTGTGCCGCAGCCTCCTGCACACGTCGGACCACCGCGTGCTCATGCCTTCCGTTATCTGCCTCGGGGCGACGCTGGCGCTGCTGTCCGATCTGTTCGCCCACCTGCCGGGGAGCCAGTACGTGCTTCCCCTGAATGCGGTGACCTCCCTCATCGGCGCCCCCGTGGTCATCTGGTTCATCCTGCATCGGAAGAACCTGAGCCAGACGGTTTAGCGAGTTGAAGTCAACAGGCGGGAAGTTACACGGATGGACAGGATCGGCAGGATTAGAATCCAAGAGCAAGATCAAAAACGACCAGGATTAAGCAGGATTAGAAGCCAAGGCAAGATCAAAAACGACCAGGATTAAGCAGGATTAGAACCTCAAGGCAGGATCAAAAGCGATCAGGTTTAACTGGATTAGAACCCAAGGCAGGATAAAAACCAATCAGGATTGAGAAACAAAAGCAGGTTCAGGCCTGTCCAAAATCGTCGTTTCCGGATTATTTCATATCGGATCTGGAATCCTCTCCCTATGGGTCGCCGAAGAACCTGGTAAAATCCTCAAGTCCCTGCTCCGGACACGAGAGTCGTGCGACCGAAAGCGATCTGCCTTCAATCACGGCTTGGTGGACTGATATCCGGAGCGAGGGCATCCCTGCCCTCGAACTTCACGTCACCTACCAATTTCCACGTCAAGGGCCAATTACTTCCATCCTATCCGTAACCACATCTGAAATGAAGGCGCCAAGACACCTCCGATTCGCCTTCGAGGGCAGGATGCCCTCGCTCCCGGGAACGTCAACCGCACCGGTTCCAGGTCGGTTTCTGTCCTAGGCAGCAGTGACGCAAAATGCATACATAATGGATCATGCACCTTGCGTTCGGTTCAGCGTTGAATTCCCCCCACCGCATCAGCCGTCGCCGGACCCTTCGACAACCCTTCGGCAGGCTCAGGACAGCGGCTCAGGGGACGGCTCGGCTTCTGCGACTCCCCCTCAAGGGGGGAGTGATCGGATCGCATATCGGACTGGTGTGTTCATTTCTACTGATCTGGCTGCGCTTGACTGCAGCGATGTCGCGTGAGGATACGATGCCGAATTTACCCTATCCACCGGCCAGCCGTTGCCCGCAAAGAAATACCTTCGAAGCCGATCGTAGAGTGCTTACTGCTCACCTGCTGATCGTCTATATCAATCCCTTCTCTGTCGCGATTGCGACGGCTTCGGTGCGATTGCCGGCGCCGAGTTTGGCGAGAATCTCGCTGACGTGGAACTTAACGGTGCGTTCGGAAATGTAGAGCCGGTCGGCGATTTCCTTGTTCAGCAGGCCCGTTGCAATCAGATTCAGCACTTCCTTCTGCCGCGTTGTCAATGCATCCGGATCGTTGATGCTGTCCAGAAACCTGGATGCAACCGCCGGTTCCAGCAATGACCCGCCCTCATTGACGACACGCACCGCGCGAAACACGTCTTCTCTAGGCGCGCCCTTGAGCAAATACCCCATTGCCCCTGCGCGCATCGCCGAAACAATGCGGTCGTCCGTGTCAAAGACAGTGAACACAATCGTCCGCGCACGGACGTTCATTTGCTTCAACCGCTCTAGGGTCTCGATACCATCCACCCCGGGCATCTCCAGGTCCAGCAGCAGTACGTCCGGGTCGCCATCGGCCACCTTTCGCAGCGCCTCTTCCCCATCACCGGCTTCTCCCACCACCTCGAAGTCGGACTGCGTATTCAACATCGCGGCCAGACCGTCGCGCACGACGGGGTGGTCGTCGACGATCAGAATGCGAATCGGCGCGCTCATGTCGTCTCCTGCGCAGGAATGCGAATCTCCAGTCGCGTACCGCGACCTGGCGCACTGTCTACCACCAGCGAACCGCCCAGCAAACGCGCCCGTTCTCTCATTCCGATCAGACCGTGCCGACCCTCTATATCGTTTTCAATTTCGAATCCACGGCCGTTGTCTTCAATTGCAAGCGTCGCATAGTCGGGGGTGGACGTCAATTCGACAAGCACGTTCTTCGCATCCGCATGTTCGACGACGTTGTTCATCGCCTCCTGCGCTATTCGATACAAGCCGGATTCGACCCTGGCGGTTAGAGGGTGTCCGCCAACACACGCCACGCGGACGTCCACGCCTGCTTCGGATCCGATCTCCTTCCCAAGATCTTCCAATGCCCCCTGCAGCGAGCGATTCTCGAGCGGCGCCGCCCGGAGGTCCAGTACCGCGCGCCGCGCATCCTCGAGGTTGTTCCTGGCCAGTGTCATTGCGCCGCGCAAGACTTCGGACAACTCTTCGCGATCCGTATCGTCGTCAAGCAACGCGTCCAGGGTTTCCAGCCGCATGAGAATCGCGGCCAGATTCTGACCGAGGGTATCGTGGACTTCCCGAGCGAGTCGGAGTCGCTCGTTCGCGACGCCGGTTTCGACGCTCTGCTCATACAACCGCGCCCGTTCGATTGCGATGCTTGTCAGATCGCCCACGGTATTGAGCAGGCGCAAGTCCTCGGACGAGAGTTCGCGCCACTCGGCGCTCGCCACGTTCAACACACCCACTCTTTTCGCCTTCGCGTACAGTGGAATGCTCGCGTGATACCGCAAGCCTCCCGTCCCTTCAACAAGCCCCTTCAGCCTGCTGCAGGCCACGACGTTCACGTTTGCGGCCCCCTTCAGATCTCCCTTCCGATATGTATCCAGGCAATAGCACCATCCGCCCATTTTTTCCGGATTGTCCCGCAACGCGGGCGGCAGGTTTTGTGCGGCGGCCAGGTACGGTTCGCCGGTCTCCTCGTTCATGAGCCAGATCCAGCTTGTACTCAGGTCGAGCAACGCGGCAACCTTGCGAAGTGTTGCTTCCAGGGCCTGATCCAGATCAACAGACTGGTTCAGCGCGTGGGCAATATCGTTCAGAACGGAAAGTTCGCGATTGCGCTGTCCGAGTTGGTCGATCGAAGTCGGCATGATGTCTTTCGATAGCATATGGGTTTTTTGCCGTCAACAGGCCGTGCCAATATATCTCCTGGTCAGGGCAAAATCAAATGCAGATCGCCGAATTCGTGCCACAGATATCCTTCGGCAAGCGCCGCCTCATAGGTCAGTTTCAGATGATCCAGCCCCGCCAATGCCTGCAGCATGGACAGATGCGTCGCGCTCGGTTCGTGCATTCCGGTCAGCAAGCCGTTAACGACTCGCATGGGGCGTTCCTGTGAAATCACCAGTGTTGTCCATCCTTCACCGGGAGAGACGCGTCCGGTCCTGTCGGCAACGGTCTCGATCGCCCGGACGACCGTGGTGCCTACGGCGATAATCCGCCCGCCGCTCTTTCGAGCGTTGTCAATCAGCTGTGCGGTTTCGACCGGAACGCGGTAGAATTCCTCATAAGGCGGTTCATCGGACTCCAGGCTCGCGACCCCGGTATGCAGGACGAGTGGAGCAATTTGAACGCCCTTCGCCACCAGGTCGGTGATGACCCGGGGGGTGAACGCGCGGCCGGCCGACGGCATTTCCGCGCTGCCCGTCTCCGTCGCGTAGACGTTCTGGTAAAACTCAATGGGCCAATTGTCCCGTGCATAACCGTACCGAACCGGCATGCCGTAAACGTCCAGGTAAGAGTCGACATCAAAGGGTAATTTCAACGTCACGATCCATAAACGCACGTCGGCTTCGGGATCGTCCCTCAGTTCGGGCCTGTAGGGCGCGTGCAGGTGTACATCCCCGCCACCGGGCAACGCGTACACCTCGCCCGCACGGGCGTCAAAGAATGGCCGCGCGCCGTCGGATGCACGCATTTCAACAGCCCACATCCCGGCCGGCAATTGCGTTGACAAATGCAGTCTGAGTCCGGAATCATCAGACTGCAGGATCGGCAGGGACGCCTTGCGCGTGCCGCTCGTATTGATCACCACCACGTCGCCTGGACGCAACACATCGGGGAGTTCGCGAAACACAATGTGTTCGATTGAGTCATCGTTTCGTCGCGACACCATCAGGCGAACGGCATCCCGGCTGAGGCCGCGCGCTTCAGGCGGTTCGCCTGCCTCCAGGTGGGTCGGAAGCTCAAAGGCCAGAGAGTCGAGCTTTGAATTCACCATGGTAACGGGTAGAACCGTATTCGGCGTTGATTCAGACATGAAGAACCCCCTTCACTCATCAACTCGTGGCTGCGGTGAATGATTCACGCGCCACGTAACGCCCACTCTCGTACGATCCTTCCAGCAGTTCAATAAATCCCGCCACGCTCGATTCCGGCAGGGGACGGTCGCTGATATCCTCGCCGGGAAATGCCTCCTGATGCATCCGGGTCCGCATATCGCCCGGATCCACCCGGTAGACGCGCAAGTCCGGGCGTTCCGCGGCGAGCACATTCGAGATTTGTTCAAGTGCCGCCTTTGAAGATCCGTATCCGCCCCAGCCCTCGTACGCCTCGCGCGCTGCGTCGCTCGAGACGTTGATTATACGTGCGCCAGGCTTCAACGCATGTCGAACTGCCTGCAGCACGCCCAGAGGCGCAATTGCATTGGCGCGATAAACGTCTTCCAGAATATCGAGTGGATAATCGAGCAGTTCGGGCTGTGGACTCGGGCCGAGCATGCCGGCATTGTTGATCACGGCGTCCAGTCCGCCAGCTTCATGCGCGGCCCGGGAAAGCTTCAGGCGATGATCGGAGTCCGTCACGTCTCCGGGAATGGCGATGACGTCCGTCCACTTTGCCAGTTCCTCGCGCACGCCTTCAAGTGCCGCCGTACCCCTCGCGTCAATGACCAATCGCCATTCTCGCCGTGCGAGTTCGCGAGCGAGTGCCAGTCCCAGACCGCGGGATGCGCCTGTGATGAGTGCAGTTCGTATTGACATCATCAACCTCCTTTGTAACTGATGCGCCTTCCGTTTTGGACCGCTTTCTCTTGACGTGGTTGAAATCTAGCCAAACAAAAAGCCCTCCGCATCGAACGGAGGGCCTGTTTGAGACCTGTACTTTTGGACAGGGAGAGCCTGCCTGCAAGATCTGCTTTTCTTACGTCAGTGCTACCGATTGCTATCTGAATAGAGTTCTGATAAGTTGGTAATGGTTTTTGACGGAATGACTTTCCTCCCACCGCATCAGCCGTCGCCGGACGCTTCGACCCTTCGCCGGCCCTTCGACAAGCTCAGGGAGCAGCTCAGGGTACTCAGTCAATGTTGTGGAAAAAAGGTAAACTATCGGGTGCTCCCCGTAATATGACGAGCTAGCAAGGGTGTACGTCTTCAGGGTGTGCGTCGTCATGATTTCGCGTCCTTACACCTCAAAGCCCCGAAAACGTTGCTTCTCCGATTGACTTGAGCGAGTTGTCGGCCGTTTGCGCGAAGGCCGATGTGCGGAGGCGGTAACGTACGGTTCCCGGGATTTCGCGATGCGGGAAGAACAGGTGGCGCATGCCATCGCCATCGACATCGAATCCGGGGTCGCCATCCAGCCGCACGTGCGTCTCCTCTCCTTCGCGCGATACCGCCCGCACCCGGCATCCCCGGGTCGATCCGTCGCCGAATCTCACGATCGCGGTCGCCCCGTTCATTGACTCGCCGGCCGGTAACTCGCCAGTAACGACCAGCCCGTCGTATGCCGCGCCGGCATCCTTCCTTGTCGTACCGGTCACTTCCCCCTCATACGCGCCACTGCCTGTGAGTACCATCTGTTTCCACTTCAGAGACGTTCCGCCCCACAGCCCCATCAATTCGGGCCGTCCGTTCCGCACCCTTACGAATCCGACTTCGCCATTCAGTGACAGGTCTCCTGCAGATACAGCGTTGTCTCCCGATCCTCCCCGATACACGATATGATCGACAACGCCGTGATGACTCACCGTGATCCCGAACGCGTCGCTATCCAGCTTCTCGAGACGCACGTCGTCTACAAATGGCTTTCCTTCGAACGGTTCGTGCACCGCGGCGAACAGGCTCGACAGGGGCGCGGGACCCTTCCGGCGCAGGAGGAATATGGGCATTCGATACCGGTCCTGGAGCGCATCGTTCTCCTCCGCCCTGCGAAACGATATGGCATCCCCCGCAAACACCTCCGCGCCGGCCTGTCCGGGAATATGCGTCCGCACCGCCACGGGTGAATTGTCGATGTTGAAGGTGATCGACAAATTGTCGGAAGCCGCGCCGCGAGAAACATCCTGGAAATACGCGTACGCGATATTCCGTCCTTCGGCGTCGCCACGGTCCGATTCGCCGGTGGGAAACCGGACGTCCACGCCCGGCAGCAGGTGCTCGCCATAGGACGCAAGGGGAACGCTGACCGTCGCGTCCCCGTCCGCATCCGCGTCCCCGTGCAGCGCCCAGTCGTGCTGTGAACCCCCGGTTACGCGAAAAAGGTCCACCGCGTAATCATCCGATTCGCCGGCGCTCACCAGCAGCAGCGCGCGCCGGTAGACCTTCGCCAGTCCGGGGTACGCCGCCTCCCCGCTCGCATCCACCCACTTAACCACATCGAACCCCGGCTCGAAAGCCAGCAGGCGCCCGTCCGAGGGCCCCTGTCTGCCGCCCGAATACTGCCGCTGCTCATCGATAACCACCGTATTGTGACACAGCGTGCTCGTACTCCAGACCCGGTGGCGCGTGTGGGTGTACCCGACGTCCGGCAACAGTTCGCGGCCTTTGGCGAACAGAACCATGTTCAGATTGTCCGCGTGCTGGTGTCCGTATCCGCCCGAAAAGTGGAGGTGAAGCTGCACCTGTTCGTCGGCCTGGCCCCGCCCCAGCCACGCGTGCCCGATTCCCGCCAGCAACGTCGAGACCGAACGTTCGGGTATCTTCAGGTTTCTGAAGTGGGCCCAATTGTCGTGCATGGTCATCTGCCGCCCGTCGGGATAACGGCAGATTTCCAGGATTTGCTCCGCACTGGCGATCACGGAGATATCCCGTGCAAGGTCCAGGCTGTCCAGCCGCGTCCCGTCCTCCGGATGGACATATCCCGGCGGATCGCTATAGCCCCGTACTGCTCGGAATACCCTGTTCATTCCACCCATCGTCATCTGATGATAACCGACGCTGCCCTCCATCCAGAACCCGTCTTCGTAGAACATCCGCCTGAACAGTTCCCGGCTTCGCCTTACGCCTTCGTGCACCAGCCCGGGATCTGACAGAACCCGTCCGATCGCAATGTACCCTTCGTATATACGGGGACCCGCATTGCCGTAAACGATCCCGTGAAACTGGTCCTGTCGAATGGCGCCGCGGAAGAAATCGTCCTCGATGCGCGCCTTCACGTCCGCCCCCGCCTCTTCCGAAAGCCGCTCCAGCTCTCCGCTGCCGTAGATCGAATCGTATGCGAACACCAGGTTCGTGGGCATCTCGTCGTGGCGCCACCGCCCCCATTTTCCGCCGCCATTGGGATACGGCGGCTCCATTGCGAATCCTTTCGGCCTGTGCGGCCAATCGCGGCTCACGAGGAATCCGGGGTAGTACCGGGCGAACGCATCCAGTATGAGGGCCGCACGCCGCGCATACGCACGGTCGCCTGTCACCTGGTAGAGTTCCCCAAGAATCTGCGCGATCCGCGAAAAATACGATCGCGCCTCACGCCATCCCCTGGCCGAAAACAGGTACCGGTACCCGCTCGCGTCCTCCCAGTAGGGATACTCAACCTCCACGCCAACGGGATTCACCACCTTCATCACCCGGTCCTCGGGATACCGATCGTTCGGAAAGACCATGTCGCAGAATCGGCATTTCACCCGGTGCGGATCGGATATCGACCATCGCAACTGCCCCTCCTGCGTCCCCTCGTCGCAGTTCGGGCAGCCCATGAAGCGAAAGCCGGTCTTGTCCGGAACCAGGGCCACCATCTCGGCTTCTGACATCGCCATCACCCTGGAAACCACGCGTTTCAACACGGCCACACGTTTCTCCGACGCCTCAACGGGGTAGACCGGATGCGTCGCCTCTGCCATGGCTGATCGCGCCTGGCCGACGGCAATCAAGCACACGACCACCAACACCAATAGACCGATTCCATCCATTCCACACCGTCCTTTCTTCTTCGCGTACTGCACAGGCCGGTAGTACGGGCAACAGGTGTTCGGGTACATGGGTAACACTCTCTGAAGTGGAAGCCTTCTCCACTCTTACGCGTCGTCCGTACGAATCAGCTTCCAAACATCCGGGAACATGTTGTTGCCCGCCACCATCCAGAGCGCATCGTCATAGACGAACACACTGGCGGCGTGGCGCGGGGCCCACGGCGTATCCGGCAGTTCGGACCAGTTCACCCCGTCCGGGCTGTACCAAACGTCGTTCCGGTTCCAGCTGCCGGTCGCCTCATCCATCGAACGATGGGCCGCCTCGTGAAAGCATCCCTCCATCACCCACAATTTGTCGTCCCACACGCCAACGTCATGGTACTGGCGAGGCGCCCACGGGGCCGCACGGGTATGCAGTTCCCAGTTGACGCCGTCGGCGGTACTCCATACGTCGCCGAACATCTTCCTGCTGTTGATGCGGGGGGTATCGTACGTGCCGCCGCCCAGAATCCAGATCCGGTCCTGAAAAACGGCGCTGCCGCCGATCATTCCCCGTTCCTCCCACGGCGCGTTTTCGACGACCCGGTTCCAGGTCCTGCCGTCTGTCGAACTCCACACGTCGTTGAAAAAGATCTCCTCTTCATCCGCGAATTGGGGGATGGTCTGCCCGCCCATCACCCAGATCCTGCCGTCGTGGACCGCCGTATAATGCAGGACCCTTGGGCCCCAGGGCACGGGATCGCAGACGAGGTCCCATTCCACGCCGTCCGAACTGCGCCACACGTCGTTCTGATAGTGCCCCTGATTGCAGTCTCCACCCACGATCCACATCCGGCCGTCATGAACGGCGTAACCGGCCGTGTGCCTCCCCTCCCAGGGCGCCTCCTCGTTCACCTCGATCCAGGTCTCACCGTCGGTGGAAGACCACACCTCGCTGTTGCAGATGATTGGGAAATTGACCTTATCTCCCGGATTCCACCCGCCCAGCAGCCACATTTTGTCCTGAAACACCAGCGCGCCCGCGCCGTCGCGGCCGGCAAACGCGGCATTTTCCGTTACGCAAATCCATTCGTATTCGGCCATCACAGTCTCCATATAAAAGGGGAAAGAAGGAGCGTATCAGCACGAAAACCACGGATCACACAAAGACACGAATACACAAAGGGCACAAAGGGAAAGGCCAAAGGCGGGTAGACGGGAGACGGAAGAGAACCACGCCACGCCCCAAATCTCCAGCCCTCTCACCCATTTCTCACACAAAGGCACGAAGACACAAAGAAAACCTGCTATCAGAATACAGGGGTAACTCAAAAGGATAGCGAATGGACCAGACGATGTCAATTCGCGTTGCGTGGTTCGTGTAAGGGCGACCGGCCGGTCGCCCCTACAATATCGCGGCGGTTGGGTGTCCGTAGCGTTACATCATCGCGTCCACGATGCCGCATCCGGGATACCGCGGCTGACGAGGATCTCCAGTTCCGGTTCCGGTATCCCGAGCGTAGTGGCAGCGCGCTTTGCGGCCGGCTCTGCCCAGTCCCGCAGGATGCCACGAACACTTCCCGTGGAGCGATCCAGAAGCAGCGCGGCGGCGGGGCCTTCCTCGCCGTCCAGCGTTGAAACGCCTTCCGGGCCGGAAAACGAAATGCGAGACAGTCTCTCTGGCCAATCGGGCTCAACCAAAAGAATCAAAGCGAAGGAGCGGCCCTCGCTGCCGCACGCGATCTCTGCCATGCCGAATGTCACGTCGAAGACGGTGCTTCCGTCTTCAGCCTCCCCCTTGAGCCGGTACGGACCGTCCATCCGCGGCAGGGAAGGCGGAGCGTCGACCACAAACGCGGGTTCCAGGAAAAGTTCCTTGTCCCCGTTCAATCCGCCCCACAACAGCAGGCTCTTCGACGAGGCCTGGTAGGCCGCCTCCTCACGCCTGCTTCCTTCATGGTAACGATGGCGCAGCGCCCTTGAAAAGCTGAATTCGCTGATCCATTGCGGGCGGCAGTAACTCATCAGGTCCGATGTTTCGGGATTGACAAGCGTTTCACTGAGGAAATCGTATCCCCATGCGCCGATGGAACCGTCCTCGGTGGGATAATCGGGATCGGTGCCAAGGGTTCCGCATCCCGGGGCGTGGAACAGGTTCAGGTTGTGCCCGATTTCGTGGGCGATGACGTTTCCGTCGAGGATGGACAGACTTACGTATCCGGGTAACTGTGCGATCCCTCGCACTTGTACCCCCTCCTCGTCCGTCTCTCTGACAACACCCATATAATGACCCTTCGCCCCTTCCATGGCATAAATCACCTCGGTTTCAGGCAATAGTGTTTCATGGTTGTTTCCGGTAGGATCCACCGAAGTCAACACAGGCTCGTGAATGGTCAGACCGAAGTCACGCACCGGTAGGATATCGCGGGTCAACCGGAACAGATCGGATTCGGACGACAAGTCCACTGTTTCGGTCAATACGGTACTGTCCGGATTCTGGGCCCACAGAAACGGAACCAGCGTCAATTCGAATGGAGGCAAGGACCTCACGTCCACTGCCGTTCTGCCCGTCGCGGGCAAACGAGCGCCGATGCCCAGGCTCGGGTCCAGCGTCCGATCCGGATCGATCTCGACCACCATCTCCAGTCCCGGCATCACGACCGAGGCCGGCACGACCGCATTGGCCGAATTCAACAATGACGCCTGGTTGACCTGCCACGGGATGCCCGTCGCCTGGCCATCGATTTCCGTTGAATGCACCTCGGCGCCATCCAGGAAGAAGGTAGCCCGCACGGGTGGCATAGGGGCATCCGCGTCCTGCGCCGCGGTGACGAATACGCGCAGCAATGCGGACTCACCGGCCACCAGGGGCACAGGATATTCGAGCGACTGCGTCGCCTGCGTCAGGTACGCGGCGGACATGTCGATGCGTGTGCAGTTCGGCACACGGCTGTCCGGAATACTGCCAAGCCACGCCTGGTATTCGGTTCCTTCAGGGACACACACGAGCGTTTCTTGCAATCCCAGGGCTTCCAGGCTGAGATTGGTTAATGTGTGGGGAAGGCCTCCTGACAGAGCGCCATTGAATGAGAGATTGAGCGACTGCAAGCTGCCGAGATTGCCCAGTTCCGCCGGGATCTCACCGGACAACTGATTGACACTGAGGTCCATCCGTTCGAGTTTGGCGAGTTGCCCCAGTTCCGCCGGAATCTCGCCCGACAACCGGTTTGACGAAAGGTCCATCCTTTCCAGGCTGCTCATTCGTCCCAGTTCGGGTGGTATCTTGTGCGTTAGCGTGTTCTGCGGTAGCGACAATGTCCTGAGATTGCCCAAACGTCCAAGTTCGGCGGGTATCTCGCCGGTCAACTGGTTTTTGCCGAGGAATAACCGCCGGAGACTTGCGAGTTGCCCCAGTTCCACGGGGATCGATCCCGTCAATTGATTCGAGTCAAGAAACACATCGTCGAGATTGGTCAGTCGTCCAAGTTCGGCGGGTATTCTACCGCTCAACTGATTGTAGCTTAGGGACAATTGTACGAGCATGGCGAGTTGTCCCAGTTCCGAAGGAATCTCGCCGGTCAATTTGTTCGAAGTCAGGTATAAAGAACGGAGGTCGGCTAACTGTCCAAGTACATTAGGAATCTCGCCAGTCAGCTTATTGCTACCAATGCCAAGCGATTCGAGCTGGGTGAGTTGTCCCAGTTCCTTTGGGATCGCTCCCCTAAACTGGTTATCGCCAAGTTCCAAACGCGTTAATCCGGTCAACCGTCCCAACGCCGGGGGTATCTCGCCACTCAACCTGTTGCCGTCAAGACGCACCATTTTGAGATTGGTCAACCGCCCAAACTCTGTTGGAATCTCCCCGCTCAACTGATTTGCGGCAAGGGTCAAGGACGTGAGGTTGGTGAGTTGCCCAAGTTCCGGCGGAATGCCGCCCGTTAATTCGTTCCCGAAAAGATTCAAATACGTGAGATCTGTGAGTTGCCCGAGTTCTGAAGGGATCCCGCCAGTCAATTGGTTGTCTTCAAACTCCAGGAATGTGAGATGAGTCAACTGTCCCAGATGACGAGGTATGGTTCCGCTGAGGTTGTTTTCATACAGGTCCAGTCTGGTCACCCGTCCGCGGGCATCCGTTGTCACGCCGTGCCAATCGCCTAACGGCGCGTTGCTCGCCCATTTCGTCGCATTCGTCCAGTTCGCCCCATTCGTCCCGTTGTACAGCTCCACCAAAGCATAATAATCCGCGCGCGTGTCGGTACACCGGTCAACATCCGTCGTAACGGATATCTTGTCGAGCCACGCCTGGAATTCCTGCTGAGGAGGCGCGCACAGTCGTGTTCCGTCCAGCGCCAGGGTATCCAGGGCGAGTCGAGTCAGCCCCATCGGCACTGGTCCGGACAGGGAAGCATTGGAGGCGAGGTTCAGCGTCCTGAGATGGGTCAGCCGTCCAAGCTGGTGAGGTATTGTTCCCCGCAGGTTGTTTCCTCGCAAGTCCAGCCTGGTCACGCGCTTGTCGGTATCGGTGGTCACGCCGTACCATTCGCCCAGCGTAGGGGCGTTCAACCAGTTGCTCCGGTTCTTCCAGTTAGGTCCATCCGCTGCGTTATATAGCGCAACCAGGGCATCCCGCTCCGGAAAGGCACATTCGGCGGTGATTGTTTTGTCCGGTATCCCCTCGAGCCATTCCTCGAATTCTGCGGTCGCAGGTATGCAGACCTGTGTGCCTCGAAACTCGAAACTATGCAGGTCCAGACCGAGGAAAGACTGAGGCAACGGTCCGGCCAGCTCTTCGTTTCCAGCGAGGTATAGTATCTTGAGATTGGTGAGTTGGCCAAATTCCGGCGGAATCAAGCCAGTCAGTTCGTTCCATTCAAGGGACAGTGATTGGAGATTGGCGAGTTGGCCCAGCTCTGGAGGTATTGTCCCAGTCAGTTCATTACCCTGAAGGCGTAAATCTGTAAGGCTGGTGAGTTCGCCCAGTTCCGGCGGAATCGTCTCCGCAAACTGATTATTGCCGAGCCACATCCATTCGAGATTGGGGAGTTGACCCAGTTCAGAGGGGATCGCTCCAGTCAAACGATTCGAGTTAAGGAGCAATTGAGTAAGGTTAGTGAATTGGCCAAGCTCTGGCGGGATCTGACCCGTCAGTTCATTATGGCCAAGGTCCAGCTGTTCGAGATTAGCAAGTTGACCCAGTTCCTTTGGTATTGGCCCCTTCAGGTCATTTATGTCAAGCTCCAACACCTTAAGGTTGGTGAGTCGGCCAAGTTCCCGCGGAATCGGGCCAGTCAAGTCGTTATTCCAACTAAGGTCCAGGGATTCGAGCTCGGTAAGGTGGCCCAGTTCCGGCGGGATCTCACCGATAAGTCCACTGACCCAAAACCTCAAACTCTTGAGCTTAGTGAGGTTGCCCAGTTCGGCCGGAATCATCCCATTTAATGAGTTCACCGAAAGATCCAAACTCTCGAGATTGGCGAGTTGTCCGAGCTCCTGCGGGATCCCTCCACTCAAGTCGTTCCGGCTGAGGTTCAGCCATTCAAGGGCGGTGAGTCGGCCCAGTTCGGGCGGTATTGGTCCGGTCAGCTTATTTAACATAAGACGGAGGTACCGAAGATCGACAAGCTGTCCGAGTTCCTTCGGTATCGTTCCCTTCAGTGGGTTGTCGAAAAATCCAATGATTCGAGACGGTTGAGTTGTCCAAGCTCTGGTGGAATCCCTCCGGTTAACTGATTATCGTAGAGGAACAACTCAGTGAGATTGGTCAACTTCCCCAGTACGGCGGGAATATTGCCGGTTAGTTCGTTACCGTAAAGGAGCAGGCTTGTGAGATTGGAGAGTTGGCCCAGTTCGACCGGGATCGTTCCCCTCAACTGGTTTATGACGAGTGTCAACGATGTGAGATTGGAGAGTTTGCCCAGTTCCGCCGGGATCGTTCCACTTAGCTGATTATCGCCAAGGTTTAACTGTTTAAGGTTGGTGAGTTGGCCCAGTTCCGCCGGGATCGGACCCGACAGATTATTCTCGTAAAGGTCCAGATACGCGAGATTAGTGAGTTGTGCGAGACCTAGCGGGATCCGTCCACTTAAGTCATTCCGGCTGAGGTTTATGTGTGTAAGCTCAGTGAGTTGGCCTAGTTCTTTCGGAACCGTCCCTGTCAACTCATTAGCCCAAAGACTTAATTCTCGGAGATTGGTGAGTTGGGCAATCTCTTTCGGTATCGTCCCTGACAGACTATTGTGCGAAAGAACCATAGAAGTGACACGACCATTGCGAGCCTCAACACCATACCAGGTTGAAAGGTCCTTTTCTGTCAACCAGTTGGTGTTGTTCTCCCAATTCGGACCGTCCGTCGCATTGTAAAGTGCAACCAACGCTTCGCGGTCTCCGCCAAAAACGGGGACCTTTTCGCCGAAACGACTCGCGAAGATCACGAAATCTTCGAATCCGACGGCACCATTCCCATTCAGATCAAAACGGGCTTCATATCGTGCATCTCCCGCAACCGACCCGAATGCGTCGGCGAGCAGAACAAAATCGCTGAAACCGACCGTCCCATTCCCGTCGAAGTCCGGTGAACCTTGCGACTGCGGTGAACTTGCCTGGGAATAGAGAGATCCAAGGGAAATCAACACGGCGGAAAACAGTATGACGAGTATCAGCGCCGATTTCCTCATATATCTTAACGATCGTTCCGTTGTGGAATGTATACGACGCATGTTCAATTAAACCTCACGCCAAAAAGCCGATGCCAAGAGAGCAATCAGCCGTCAGTTTTCAACCGTCGGCTAAACCAGGTTAGCGATCCGGCCTACCGTTATCAATTCACCGATGTCAGCGCCGTAATGTGGGCAACCAAACGGGTTGCCCCTACGAATACATCGTCGGCGCAAAACACCGCGATGTCAATTTCCCGGTTTGTCAGGTCTTCGTAGGGGCGACCGGCCGGTCGCCCCTGAAAATGCATCGTCGGCGCAGCGAGGGCAGGCTGCCCTTGGTCCCGGAAAATCATAACGCAGCGGTCAGCCATCAATTTTCAGGCATCCGCTTAAACTGGTTTGCGATTCTCCCGACCAGGACCATAGTCCGGATCAGAGTCTGGTCGTGTGAAGTACGTACTTATATTTAAAGGCAATACGAGTGCCAACGTGTATCGCCTTGGATGAATGTGGTATAAGATATTGTTTTATTTTATGATAGAAAAATCACGAGACGGAATAAGGAAAAGCCGTTCCGATTGTCGAAGGTCGATATATCGTCCATATATCGTCCTATGACAATCAAAACGGCTCGTAAATTGTATAATAAACAGTTAGTTGAGATTAAGGGCGATATTTCGACCCGATTACGATATATCGACCCTTAGAGATTGGCGCGGCTCGCCGTCAGCCAGATAACAAAAGGCGGTACACAATTCGGCCTGCCGATATCAACTCACCTATGCCTGGTTTTTGTAGGGGCGACCGGCCGGTCGCCCCTACGAATACAACGGCGCCGCGCCGAGGGCAGGTCATCCTCGATTCCGGGGGGGAGAGGTCCGCGCCCTTCTGGTCCTGCTGCTTCGCGGCGTCGAAGTCAATGGGTTGGTTTTGACTCAAGCTGACGGCTGAAAGCTGATAGCTGACTGCTGCCTTTCTACCACCACGGCCGTCCCACGTACAGACTCCGGTTCTTCATCGGCAAACGGACCCGCACGCCGCCCAGGCGGTGGGACTCGATGAAGCCCATCACCATTTCCTGGCTTCGCCGCGCCAACTGGACCGGACCCTGTGTCTCCCGTCCCGTGTCCAGCGCCTCGGCGATATCCCGGAGTCCGTTCACGGTGCCGCTCTCGATAGACACCTCGGGAAACGGCCGTTCCTCGAGTACATGGCTCACGCCGCAGGCCTTGCGGAACTGGCAATTCAACCCGTTGTCGAACGACCTTAACTTTCCTTCCGAGCCGCAAAGCTCGAACTCCGCACCACTGCCCGCTGTCGTATATCCGTGAACGCCGTTTGCAAAACGGACATAGCCGGCGGCCACGCCCGGGTCCACGTTCAACCGGTTGTCCTCCCAGTCCGCGTCTTCGCAGACAATGGTTCCCTGAACGAAATCGATCTCCGGGTCGCCCGCCAGATACAACATCATATCCGACCCGTGGGTAAGCCCCCACAGCGCGGAGGTCACACCCTGCTGTACGATCACGGCCTGAATCGATCCCAGGTCTCCCTCGTCGGCCAGTTCCCGCATTTTCTGATAAACCGGAATATATCGACGTTGAGTGCCGTAATTGAACTTCGTTCCATTCCGTTCTACCGCCGCCACCATTGCGTCGGCTTCCTCCATCGAGCAGCAAAGCGGCTTTTCGCAGTAGATCCCCCTGACGCCGCGGTCGGCCGCGAAGACGGTCATCTCCGAGTGCGTTGCGGGGCGCGTGGCGATGCATACGATATCCGGCTTTTCCCTATCGATCATCTCCCGGTAATCGGTGTAGCAGACTGGCACGCCGTACCGTTCCCTGATGGACTCCGCCTTTTCCGCCACCACGTCCGAGACCGCCACCAGATCCGTCCGCTCGCACGCCACCGCGGCGGCCGCGTGCGAGTACGGGATCCAGATCTGGCTGTTGGGATGGTCGCGCACTTCGTCGTCGATCGTCGCGCCCATCCGCCCGCAACCGATCAATGCTGTCCGGTATCGATTAGCCATTATTCCCACCCTCGTGATAATGAGCGTTACTCCACCGCGTTTGACCGCATCTCCGCTCTCAGGGGCCCGAACATGCCGTGGCCCCATCGGATATCCGCGTCCTTGACCGTCTTCTCCGCATGTCCGGGTCGGACCGGCGCCGAACCCAGAATCCGCCCGTCCTGAGCGATGCTGATCTGCCCGGCTTCAATGGTAAACTCCAGCGTCGTCGGCTTTCCCGTCCAGGCAACGGGCGCGGAAACGCTTCCGGGTTTTCTCACGCGGTAGACCTTCCGGTACTGGTTCCACACCTCGTCGTCGTGCAGGAACGAATGCCGCATGTCACGCACGGGACACCCCTTTGCGCTCACGGAGAGGTAGAGCACATCTCCCATGGGCGCCAGACCGGTCACGCGTTGTCCCCAATCGTTGATGACCAGGTCGGTACCGTGTTCCTCGTTGTAGGCGACCACCCGGTCTTCGTAGGGATGGTTCATTTTGTCCGTAATCTGCGGTTCGCGGAACATGCGTTTCACGAAATGCCACGCGTGCCCGTGCGCATCGTACCGCCACAGTTCCGACCAGGGCCATACCCCCACGTAGAGGTCCCCTCCGTAAATCGTCGTTGTCTGCGCCTCGCGTACGCTGCCGGACACGCCCGGCATCACGGGGGGATAGCCTTCCAGATGGCGCAACTCTCTGCCGTCGTACCTGAACAGGTTTCCGGTGGGGTACTGTGCGATCAGCATCTCGTCGTACCAGTTCAGCATCGAATACAGCTGAAAACTCACGCCCGCCAGCGATGCCCGCACGATCTTCCATTCGGACCCGTCAAATACGTAAACGCCCCCCATATTGGAGGAATTCACGATCTCATCGCCGAGTTGTCCGATAGAGAACGGCGTCTCCTGGGGATACTTGAGGTCCAGCGTCACCGCCTTATCCAGGTCCACCGGTCCGCTTCCCGGCGTCCAGGGCACGGCATAGAGTGTCGTAAAAGGTGGATCCGAATCCTGGTCCTTGTGGAAAAACGTAAGGTGGCCCAGGGCGTAGTAGAAATGATGATAGCGTCCTTTCGCGGGCTTCGACAGGATTATCTCGCCGTCGTACCGGGCCTCGCTCTCCTTGAACTGGAAGATCTTCCCGGCAATCCGCATCTTTCCGTCGCCGCTCACGGTTTCGCCCACGCCGAAACTCTCGTCCACCTGCCACCCGCCCGCCTCGTCGTCCCACCAGCGCGCGGTCCGGTCCTGGTGATAGCTGCACGAGTACACGCGGCCGTCCAGATCGAACAGATAGCTCCCCCCGTCCTCCGTGGATGGCGGCAGGGTCTCGAATTGCGCCTCCGCCTCGTCGTCGCGCAGGAAAAACTGCAGCGTGAACCGGTCCATCCTGAACGCCGTGTTGTAGACGCCCACAAATCCCGCTCCCAGAACCGCGCGGCCATCCCCGTCCCGGGCCTCGAACAGAGAACCCCAGTTCTGCCCCACGTCCTGTCCGAAATCGATCGTTGTCGTAATTCTCATGACATGTGTCTCCCCGGCAAGCCCCGGCAGCGGCCAGAGCAGCACGGCAAGCATCCAGTGCAAGGCGAAGCGTTTTACCTCAATTCCAAAAAATGAAAACCGTTCAATTGGCGGCACAGTATCGGCCCGAAACGGCGTGTGTCGCAACGCCGCCACCCCGACGCAGACGTCTCGGACTCAGAATGCCAGGACGACCTTGACCGCGCCTTCCCTTTCGGGATGCTCGAATGCCAGATCGAACGCGTCCTGGATCTTTTCAAAGGGCAACAGGTGCGTCAACATCGGACGAACGTCCAGCCGGCCCTGGTTGATCCAATCCAGCGCCGCCGTATAATCCAGGTCCGGATTCGGGCCGACCGACGTGACGATCTGCAGTTCCTTCCTGAACATCTCCATGAACGCCAGGGTCATCCGTCCCTCGGCGTTCTCCTTGTTCGGCACGCCGAAATAGACCAGCGTACCGTTCTGGCGCAACAGGTCGCCGCAAAGGTTGAACGTCGATTCCCTGCCCACGGCTTCCACCGCCAGGTCCACCATCTCCCCGCCGGTGATTTCCGAAATCGCTTCCGAGAGATCGCAGGTCTCCGGATTGATGGTATGGGTGGCGCCCATCTCCGGCGACACAGCCAGCCGGTGGGGCAGCGGGTCCACGCCGATGATATACCTTGCGCCAAGGTTGCGCAACGTGGCGTTGAACAGTTGTCCCACCGCACCCTGCCCCATCACCAGCGCGTTCCTGTTGATCACGTTTCCGAGTTTGTAGAAACAGTGGATAACCGTCCCCAGCAACTGGCTCATCAGAGCGACCTCCGGCTCGAGGTCCATCGGCAGTTTGACGCACCCCGCCGGATCGGCCAGCACGTATTCCTGGAACAGGCCCCGGTCGAAGCCCCAGAGCAGCACCCGATCGCCTGCACTATATGCGTCGGAGGCACAGGCCTCTACGATACCGAGACCTTCATGCCCGGTCTGCCCCAGCCCCATTGGATACGTCGCGCCGATGCCATAGAACGCCGGTTTGTCCGTACCGCAAATCCCAGCACGTTCCAGACGCACCAGCATCATATCCCTGGTTGGCTCGGGTCTCTCCACCTCGGCGATTTCCCAACGCTTCGGCGCGACCAATCTAGCCGCCTTCATCTATCCCGACCTTTCTCTCGCATATAAACAGTCCCAAACCGGCCAATCCTGGCTCTGGAGCCGCTTCCACAACCCGTCGAACTGCTCGCTGCCGTCGTCCTCCCACTCATCCAGCCGAACGCCGGGCGCAAAGGACTCGTCCACACCCTGCTTCATCAGCCGCTCGGCCTGTTGCAGATTCCGATAATAATGCCTGACGCCGCCCGGAAACGTCACCACCGACAGATGCCGGGGCCATTCCGCCGCCGGCGTCTCGCTGTACTTCGCGACGGCATCCTCGTCCAACGCCACACCCAGGCCAGGCGCCTCCGGGACCTTCATGAAGCCGCGCTGGATTGGATGCGCGTCCACGATCAGGTCGTCTTCGTAGGAATGGCTGGCCGTCACCCCCGGCAGCGTCGCCGTTGGCATCACCGCACCCAGGTGCAGCGCGAAAGCCGTCGTGATTCCCGTTCCCACGTATTGCAGCAGGATCGGCGTATTCGCCGCGGCGAACGTCCACCCCGCCGCCAGCGCGTCGCGCACACACTCGTGGCTGCACAGCGCGCCTTCGAAGTCGCCGGCCCGAAGCCCCGTCCATGGGCCGGACGGCTGCCGGGAGGCCGCCTCGGACAGCACGCGCACTCCGTGCAGATAGAAAGGGATGCGGATCTCGCGGTGCAGCCTGCGCCATCCTTCGATATCGTAGGCAAAGATCGGCTCCTCGACGCCCTTTACCACAGGGATCTCCTCCAGCGCCCGCAGCACGGGCAGCGCCTTTTCCACACAGATCAGCGCACCGTTGAAGTCGAACTCCACGCGAAAATCCGGCGGCGCTACCTCCTGAATTACCTGTGCGCATTCCACCACGTCATAAAACGCGCGCGCCTTGCACTTCAAACCGCGGTATCCGCGTTCCGCTGCCGCCTGGACTTCGGCCGACGTATCCTCCGGCGACATGCTGGGCATCCACCACCCCATCGCCACCCATTGACGCGCCTGCTGTCCCATTACCTTCCACGCTGGCAGGCCCAGGTGCTTCCCCATGAGATCGTAGCACGCCATATCCAGATTGAAACGCCCCTGGCCCATGACGTGGTCGAAGGGATCGGTGCCTATATAGGCATCCAGCGCCTGCTGTTCGAGCGGCGGTCCGGGGTTCTCGCCCAGCCCCTCCAGCCCGGTATCGGTATGGAATCTGTATACCGTCACTTCCTCCGACATCGCGAAATGATGATATGCCTTGCGGATTCGGGCTTCATAGGGGACCCGTAACGGAATCACCTCTATCTCAGTGATCTTCATGGGTATTGTCCTTGCCAGAGAAACCCGGAGGAAAAACGCCGTTCCCGCCAGCCTGCTGCGACGCTTGAATTGAGCTGTATCCGATGGTATATATAATGCGGTTAGAGGTAAGACGGGAGAGGACCACACCACCTCCCACAACCTGGTGAGACGGGAGCCGGGAGACGGGAGAGATTACCTGCCTTGTGACGATTCTTCTCGTGCCGGAGGCAGAAAGGAAAAACACACCGGGCAAGGATATCATCTACCGTCTACCCTCTTACTTCTACCCGCCTTTCTTCTACCCTTTTCCTTCTTCCTTCTTCCTTCAAATTGCCTCTCGAAAGGTGATCTCGTGTCCCAGCGCCTCGTCTACTTCAACGGCAGCTACGTTTCCGAACGCGACGCCCGCATCTCCATTTTCGATTCGGCCCTGATGTTCGGCGACATGGTATTTGAAATGACCCGTTCATTCAAGCAAAAACCCTACCGCCTGCGCAACCACCTGGACAGGCTCTATGCCTCGATGAAATATGCTCGAATCGACTGCGGCCTGAGCATCGAGCAGATGGAATCCGCCACTGATGAGACCATAGAACGCAACCTGCCCGCGCTGGAGGGCCTGGACTACCAGATCATGCACAACGTCACCCGGGGCGCCCTTCCTCTGTACGACACCCTTGTCACCGAAGGTGTCAGTCCCATCGTCACCATCAACGTCATTCCGCTCGTGCGCCACATCGGAGGCGCGGCGCATTATTACGAACAGGGCGCCCACTTCGTGGTCACGCCCCAGCAATCCGTTCCCGCCCGCTACATCGATCCCAAGGCAAAGAACCGCAGCCGGATCTACTACCAGCTTGCCAATCTGCAGGCGCAACGCATGGAAACGGGCGCCAATGCGCTGCTTACCGACGAGCACGGGTTCATCACCGAGGGCACCGGAAACAACGTCTTCTTCGTCCTCAATGGGGAGGTCCTGACGCCCAAACCCCACGATATCCTGCGCGGGATTTCCAGGCAGGCATGCATGGAACTGGTCGGAAAGCTGGACATCCCGGTCCGCGAAGCCGATATAGAACCCTACGACGTCCGTAACGCCGAAGAAGCATGGTATACGGCGACGACCATCTGCATGGTCCCCATCACCCGTTTCGACTTTCAGCCGGTCGGCACGGGACGACCCGGTCCGATCTATCGACGGCTTATCGACGCATGGTCGGAGGAGGTCGGCATGGACATCCCCGCGCAGGCCCTTGAATACGCGGAACGCGCGAAATCCTGGGCGCCCTGATCGCCGGTGTTAGGACCGATCCACGTCGCCTCATCGCCCAAACCCATCACACGGAGCGACAACAATGCCGTCATACCGAGCGGCCCTCATCGGCTGCGGCAACATCTCCGGGCGCCACGCGAGAGCCTACCTGGCACAGGGCAACGTCGAGCTTGTTGCCGCCTGCGACATCAACCCGGAAAACCTGAACAGGACCTGCGACGAACTCGAGATTCCGTGTCGATACGCGTCCCATCGGGACCTCTTCAGGCGCGAGGCCGGCATCGACCTCGTCAGCGTTTGTACCTTCCCGAAAGTTCACGCGGAACAGACCATCGCCGCCGCCAACGCGGGTGCGAAAGGCGTACTGTGTGAAAAACCGATGTGTCTGAGCCTCGACGAGGCCGACGGCATGATCCGGGCGTGCCGGCACAACAACACGCGGCTTGTCATTGCCCATCGCCACCGCCAGAGTCCCAACTTCAACAAGGCGCGGAGTCTCATCGCTGGCGGCGCTATTGGCGAACCCCGGCTCGTGTGGAGCTATCTGACCAGTTGTCTCGTGGACAACGGCACGCACATCGTCGACATGATGCGTTACCTTCTCGGGGATCCGGAGGCGGACTGGGTGATGGGACAGGCCTCCCGGAAGCGCGACACACTGTATCAGGGCTCCCCCGCCGAAGAATCCAGCGTGGGGCTCGTTGCGTTCAGAACCGGGACCCGCGCGGTGGTGGAAATGGGTGAAAGGACGCCGAAAGACGGCTTCCGCTTTCGGGTACTGGGAAGCGAAGGGACGATTGACGCCGCACTCGACGAAGTGGTCCTCACGGACGGGAACGGCATCACCATGTTTCGGGAGGAACCCAGGCCTGGATTCATGGAACAGACACGGGAAATGATCGCCTGGCTGGAAGGGGGCCCCGAACACCGGAGCAGCGACAGGCAGGGGCGGGCCGCAACTGAGATTCTCGTGGCCATGCACGAATCCGCCCGCACGGGCGAGCTGATCGAACTGCCGCTCAAGATCGGGTATGATCCGATGAAGAAACGGGTAGAGGAAGCTGTCAGCCGTCAGCGATCAGCCGTCAGCTAAAGGCAAAAAACGAAACCAGAATCAAAGTCCACATCTTCCCGGCCCCGCAGACCTCTCTCCCCGGCCCTCTCGGAAAAAGCTGTCAGCTATCAGCCATCAGCAGTCAGCCAAAAAACGAAAGGCAAGATCAAGAACCACCGCTCCGTGCCGCTACACGGGCAACCACAAGGGTTGCCCGCTGACGGACCCGGACTCTCGAGCGATGCCTAAGAGTCCGAAAGCCAAAGTGGGATACAATGTCCAGGCAGCCAGGTCTACAAATTCAAATGGAGCGTGTCCGGTGGTGGTGTAGGGGGTTTTTCCGTGTTAATCCGTTACGCGCCGATGTTTTGGCACACGTCAGGGAGTTGCAGGCCACCCAGTTGCATTCGTGCCTCTGAGGCGATTCACGGAAAAACCGGCCCCCTGCCGAAGGGCGCGCTTCTTTTTGGTCCTTTTTCTTACGCGCATAAGAAAAAGGACGTAAATAATAGAAAAATAGGTGTTTATCAGAAAAAATCTGACTTGCAAATGACAAATTCTTTTTTGCCTTTCTGTTCAAAATCGTGCCTACGGCGTATTCAATAAAGCAGGAAAGACGGGAGAGGGGAGAGATTGACCGCCTTATTAGGATTCCTTTTGTGCCGATGGCAAGGAGGAATAACATACCGGGCAAGTGCTTCTTCTACCGTCTACCCTCTTCCCTCTACCCGCCTTTATTCTTCCTTCTTCCTTCTACTGCCTTGATGACGGCGCCTTCTTCGGGGTGGCTTTGGTGTAAAGCCCGCCCCGACTCCGGTCGTAGATGACCTCGATGCTACCGTTCTCCGAAACCAGCCGCGGAACGTTGCTACTCTTCTCATCGCGGTCCGGCCCCCGCATGACCGCAAGCTGCGCCTCGCCCATACCCTCCAGAAGGTCCCCCCATCGTTCCTCCGGCGTCGCCATTGCCGCCCCGCCGTTGAAGTGCCGGGAGGAGTACCGCGTGAGAATGACGCGGCGCGGGACGTCGCTTTGCCACGCCAGCGCGCCGTGCGCCTGCGGGCCGTCCATAAAGAAGATGACATCCCCGGCCTTTGTCAGCGGATGCGTCACCAGACCCATGTCGTCGTCGCAGGTCCAAACACCCTTAGGGATCCCGTATTGAGACTTATGGCTTCCGGGCACGCAGGCAAACCCCCCGTCGTCTTCGGTGACGTCCCTCAACTGCCAAGCCACGCCGACGGATGGACCCCCCAGCGCATAGCTGCGGCCGTTCTGGAAGGTATAGTTGCGAGACGGGCTCAGCGGCTCGTTGCCGCCATGGAGGAAATGTCCTGCGCCGCCCCTGGGCGTACAGATCGCTTCAAAGCCCGTACACCGGAAGCCCTTCCCGCCCATCCACGTGAGACGGTGGACCACCGCCGGGTGGGCAAGCATCTTCCGGAACGGTTCGCACCAGGGCCTGGGCATCTCCAGCAGCCCGGCGATGGTGGGTCGTCCGGTTCCGGCCAGGCTCTTCGACCCCATGGCGAGGTCCACGCTTTCAACTACGATGCGGTCCGAAAACCGGTCGATCGCCTCGTTCGCCAGCGCCAGGTCTTCCGGAGTCATCACGTTTCGGAGGACGAGATGACCGCAGAGGTCCCAGAAATAGAACTCTTTCTCGTCGATGTTCGAATCCGGATTCCTGATATAGATGGAAGGGTGGGACAGGTCGGGTTCCGGGTCCACCCAACAGGTCTCTCCATCGGAACTGAGCGTGGGAGGCGGGTCCGTATCGCTGTATCCGGGCTTGTGGAGCATCACACGCTGCTCCGGCGTCAACTGCTCCATCCATTCCGGCTGGTCTTCTCGCCGGGTCTTCGGTCCGGTGCCGGTGGACTGCACCGCCGCGTGCCCCGCGTAACTGTACTGGAGCAGCCGCTGCGGGTGTTCCGTCGCCTCGGGACGGACGCCCTGCAGCAGGGTCGCCGCGCACAGCATCAGGTCGCCAGCCTCCAGCTTCGGCTGCACGGTAAGTCCAAGGTCGTCCCTTCCCGTCAGCACGTCTTCGGGGGTTTCAACGTTGCTCTTGTGGCTGCACGGAACCAGCGAAAACCCGCCGTCTCCCGCGCTCGCATCGGACAGCGCCCAGATGGCGTGTATTCCCTGGCAGTGCCGGCGGCCGTTGAGAATGTAATAGGCCCGGCCGGCGTCTATCGGTTCATTGCCGCCAACGAGGCCACCGGCAGCCCCGTCCGCATTGCCGATCAACTCCGGCTCCCTGTCCAGCCGGAATCCATATCCGATCAGCTGGTTCAGGTAGTTGACCAGAAGGGGATGGACCATCAGATCGCGGAACGGCTCCCTGTGCGGCGCGGGCCATCCCAGCATCCCATTCTCGCTGCCCTCGCGTTCGAGAGCCCGGTTGCAGGCTTCGACCTCCCTGGGCGTCAATACGCCACGCAAAATCAGGTAGCCCGAGACGTCGAAACAGTAGTTCTCCTCGTGGCTCATTTCTTGGCGGTCCATTTCCAACCTCCTGTGTTTTGTATTGTCTCCAGAAACCATCATAATATGTAGTAGTCATGATAATCGCGAATTTCCGGAGGTGTCAATTGAAAAGGAGACGCGACTGTTTCGGGAATCAACATTTCTCATTTCAATGGTCTCGTGAAAGCCTGCACAGGCCGCTCCGAAAAGTGTTACCTATGTGCCCGAACAGATGTTACCCTGAGTAGCAGTCAGCTGTCAGCTAAAGACGAAAAGCAAGATTAAAAGCGAAAGGCAAGAAACCCGGCCTCACACGGAGACACGATGGCACAAAGGACACAAAGAAAACCGGGACGGCGACAAGGCGGGCGACCACAAGGGTTGCCCCTACAAATGCACCAACGGCGTTCCGAGGGCAGGATGCCCTCGCTCCGGGAGGACCCTCCACACCGCCCAGACCTCTCTCCCCGGCCCTCTCTCCTACCAGGAGAGAGGGTGAAAGATTCGGAAAAGCGGAGCTCACCCGGAGACGCAATGAGGAAGGCAACAATCAACGTTCAACAATAATCCGGCACAACTGCTAAACCGAGTGGTTGTACCTTCCGGTCAACCTCCGGCGCGACCGGTGGTATGGGGGGTTTTTCCGTGTTTATCCGTCCAGCACCGGTGTATTGGTACACCTGAGGGACACGTAGGCCACCCGATTTCCAATTGTGCCCCTGAGGTGATTCACGGAAAAACCGGCCCCGCGCCGAGCGGCGCCCTTCTTTTTCGCCCTTTTTCTTGGGGCGCAACAAGAAAAAGGGCAAGGGAATAGGGGACGTTATGACGGGTGGGGTAGGTCATACATCTTCACGTGTTTCCTTATTCCATTGACAGATTTGCAAAGGAGAGAATATGTCTGATCTGAAAGCGGCGGTGATTGGCTGCGGGGGCCACGCGCAGTCACACCTGCAGATGATCGCGGACGAACCGCGACTCCGGCTGGCGGGCATCGCGGAGCTTGACGAGGAACGCTTGCGCAGGAACCGCGCCGAGTGGGCTCCCGAGCAGGCCTTTGTCGATTATCGCCAGATGCTGGACGCGTGCGCGCCGGACCTCGTGTACGTCGTTACGAATCCCGGGCACCTTCTACCCATCGTGATCGATTGCCTGGAACGCGGGATACACACCTCGGTGGAGAAATCGCCCGGGATGAACGTGGACGAGACCTCTCAAATGGCGCGCGCCGCCCGGAATAGCGACGGCAAGGGCATCGTGTCCTTCAACCGTCGATACTATCCCCAGGTGCTGGCCGTCCGGCGGCGCATCCAGGCCGGCGGTGGCGCGGTTCACGTCGCCGCCACGTACAACAAGCCGTTATCCCGGTTTAAAGCCGCAACCCCCGATCCGGTGATCTGCGACGCCATCCACCACGTGGACCTGATCCGCTGGTTGGCCGGCACCGGCCCGGAGGAAGCGGCGATACCGGTGGAGGTGCGGGGGATGGTGCAGGACGGCGAGCGCCCCGTGTGCCATCGCCACAATGCCGTGGTCCGTTTCGACACGGGCGCATTCGGCGTATTGATGAGCCACTACGGCGTGGGCTATCGCATTCAGCGGGCCGAGGTACACGCCGAGGATCTGTCGGTGTATCTGGATCTGACGAGGGCGCCGAAGGTGGAGGGATATGAGCGGGGAGGGGGGTTTTCGGTGGGGGAAGGCGAAATCGAGGCCGTGGGCGGGGCGGGTTTCAACGAGGTCGTCCACTTCGTCGACTGCATTCTGGAAGACCGCACGCCATGGTCGACCCTGGACGACGCCGTGCAGACCATGCGCCTGTGTGAGGCCATCCGCGCCGGGCACCAGGGGACGTTGTAGAGGTGCGGGTCTCGTGGAGATCCCGCGCGCGCGATTTGTGAATCGCCGGGTTAGGCTGGCGTCGCGTTAATCCGTACCCAACGCGCTACTCGTACCGCAATGCATCCACGGGATTCGCAAGTGCGGCCTTGACCGACTGGGCGCCCACGGTGAGCATGGCGATCCCGAGCGCCAGAACGCCACATAGAATGAAGATCTCCGGTTCAGGTTCGATACGATAGGCGAAATTCTGTAGCCACCTGTTCGTCACGTAGTAGGCGACCGGCCACGCCAGCAGATTGGCGACCAGAACAAGCTTCGCGAATTCACTGGAGAGCAGGAGAGAAAGGTTCGAAACCGAGCCTCCCAGGATCTTTCGGATGCCGACCTCTTTGGTTCGCCGTGAAACGGAAAGAGACGCCAGCCCAAGAAGCCCCAGACAGGAAATCAGGATGGCGAAGAGAAACGTATATCCCGTGATTCTGAACCATCGGTCTTCATTCCGGTACTGGCGGGCGAGATTATCTTCCAGAAAGGAATAGCTAAACGGCTCGTCCGGCGCCACTTTTTCCCACGTCTTCTCAAGAAATGCGATCGTGCCGGCAATGTCCGCGGGTTTGATCCTGATCAACAAAAAGGGTCCGAAGGTTCCCATTCCAGTGTGGAGCACCAACGGTTTGATTTCCAGATGCATGGAATCGAAATGGAAATCCCTTACAATGCCGACGACGGTCGGTTCGCGAAGTGCGCGCAGTTTCAGCGTCTTCCCGATGGGATCCTCCCATCCGAGCATTCCGGCCAATTTCTCGTTCACGAGTGCGGATACTCTCTGACCGGGCGTGGACGGCGATGGTATATCCCGTCCTGCCACAAGCTGGATGTCCATGGTCTTGAGAAAATCGGGATCAATCCGGATAACTCGAACCCCAAAGCGTTCCCCGTCTTTCGTTTCCACCCCTAAAGTGGCATCTCCAGTCGTAAACGCACGGTCGCTGACGGTTGCGCTGATAACTCGATGAGATCTGGAGACCTCTATCTTATATAGGTCACTGTAGTCGTCCGAGACAGGAATAACCACTACCTGCTCGTTACGGTATCCCAAATCCTTTTCTCTCACGTAGTTGAGTTGTTGAAACATCATAGCCGCGCCGATCATCAGTGCGATCGAAAGGGCATTCTGCACGGCCACCAGCGCCCTCGAACCTGCGTTGCGTCTTCCAATACGGACATGGCCCTTGAGCACGTCTACTGTCTGAAGCCCGGGCAGAACCAGGGCCGAATAACTGCCCGCCGCAAGTCCAACGATGCACACCATCCCCAGAAGCGCCAGCGGTGTCCCCCAGCTGTCCAGGTAGGGCATGTCCAGATTCTTGCGCGCCAGATCATTGAATGCGGGCAGAAACATCTCGGCCAGCGCGATTCCCATCGCCAATGCAACAAGGCTCAAGGACAACGCCTCACCCCAGAACTGCCACATCAGTTGCGTCCTGTGTGCCCCCAACACCCTTCGCATTCCCACCTCTGACGCACGCCCAACTGACCGACCTGCCGCCAGGGTCACGTAGTTGATGCATGCAACCGTGAGCACCAGAATCGCGAGCCCGGAAAGCAGGTACGAATAGACCGTTTTGCCGCTGGCTTCGTAACTGTTCTTGACACCGTCAGAATCCAGATAGACGTCGCGCAGCGGCTGGAGGCGCAGCAAGAACCCGTCGTCAGTATTCCTTACCCGACCTCGAGTTTTGAAACGTCCGATCCGGTCCTTCAGGTGTTTTTCAGCAAAGGGGGGAAGCGCCGATTCCAGCGCGTCCACTTCAGGTGTATTTGCAAGTTCCACGTACACAGCGGTCTTTCCACCAGTATCATCCAAGGCGGAGGGATAATTCCTGTGGTGCTCGATCGGTATCAGGAGACTGAAATTCAGACTGGAGTTCTCGGGGACGTCCCGCATGACCCCCGCGACGGTAAATTCGTGGTCTCCGAGCAGCAGTGGATTCCCCAAAGCGGACCTATGATCGTCTTCAGAATTCCCGTAGAGCGTACGAGCGACGGTCTCGCTCAACACCACGCCATCCGGCCGCCGCAGGGCCTGCTCCGGGTCTCCAGCAAGGAGCGGAAATGAGAACATCCGCAGAAAGTCCGGTTCCACCAGGCCGAAGGATTCTCGAAAGAGGATCTTCTGATGTGATACTTGCGTCTGTGAACGAATGAACCCGCTTGCCCGCTCGACTCCCGGGAATTCTTCCTTCAGCGATGCAGCAAGCGTCGTGGGATGTAGCGTGGAATACCCGACACCGCCGTCAGGCCTGGTTTCCCGCACAATCACGCGAAAAATGCGGTCGGCGTTCTCGTGGAAGGCATCGTACTGCCACTCGTGTCTGACGTAGAGAAAGATCAGAATACAGCACGCAAGGCCCACTGCCAGCCCGAACACGTTGATGAACGCGTACAGCTTCTGCCGGAGCAGGTGTCGCACGGCCACGATCAGGTAGTTGCGGAACATTCAGATTCCTCAAGGACCCACAAGGGTGGGTGGATCGATCACCAGATGGATCGAATCCGACCTCGTTGCGAGTATTACATCGGCGCAGCTTGCATGCACTTAATTCGGCGCTTGTTCCTTGATGTTCTCCGACACCACGTGGCCGTCGAACAGGTGAACCACGCGGTGGGCGAATCCCGCGTCGTGGGCTTTGTGCGTGACCATCACGATGGTCGTCCCGTTCTTGTTGAGTTCCGTCAACAACCCCATGACTTCATTGCCGTTGGCGGAGTCCAGGTTCCCCGTAGGCTCGTCCGCAAGGATGATCTTCGGATTCGAGATCACGGCCCGCGCCACGGCCACGCGCTGCTGCTGGCCGCCTGACAGCTGTTGCGGGAAGTGCTTCTCGCGGTGCTTGATGCCCATATACTCCATGGATTCGTCCACGCGCTTCCTGCGTTCTTTGGACGGCATCTTCAGGTACAGGAGCGGCAGTTCGATATTTTCGGCCACGGTCAGTTCGTCGATCAGATTGAAACTCTGAAACACGAAGCCGATGTTCTCTTTCCGGGTATCGGCTCTTTGCCGCTCCGAATGTCCGGAGACCTCCACGTCGTTCAGAAAGTACTCTCCATCGGTCGGGTTATCCAGCAGCCCCAGTACGTTCAGGAGCGTGGACTTCCCGCAACCCGACGGCCCCATCACCGCCACGAACTCGCCTTCGCTGATCTCCAGGTTGACGTTTCGCAACGCGGTGGTTTCGACTTCCTCTGTCCTGTACACCTTCTGTAAATCCACGGTCTTGATCATTTTGGGGCTCCTTTCGAAAAAAAGCTGTCAGCTATCAGCCGTCAGCTCTCAGCTAAAGACACGTTCACATCTATCCTTGAAGAATCTCATGTCAAACGGGAAATCATCTCAATGGTCTTTCGATGGAGGAAAAGCGATTATACCACCGCATGAAGCCGTCATCTCCGGAAGTCCTTTCCAGGCTGTACGATGACAAATTCAAAAACCAGCTATCAATCATTAGCCCTCAGCTTTAAGCTAATAGCAATTTCACATCATGCCGTGCGACGATACCCGCGAGCGACCTGATGTTTTCTGGAACTTGCTGACTTACCCTTTTTTCCGATCGGTCGATTTGACTGTGTCGGAGTCCTTGCGCCAAATGACATAGGTTTTCTATCCGGGTTTAGGCTGATTGCTGACCGCTGAGAGCTCAAAATCAGCTTGACTTTCGATCCATTTCAATTCTTGACATCAAAGCTGAGAGCATTCTCTTGATCTCCGTGATTTCCTGACTGACGTGTTCGTAATCCAGGTCGCTTTGCCAATATCCAAGATCATGCGCTAGATGACATTGGTATTCAAGTTCGCTTGCAGAACCCATTGCGAAGCTCAAGAATCTACCGAATTCAGCATCTCCCTTTCTGCCACAGCCTTCAGCGACATTTGAAGGGATTGAAATCGCGGATCGTCTCAGTTGGGATTTAAGGCCATACTGTTCTTCCTTTGGAAAATCCCGGGATTTCCTATAGATGGTCAAAACAAGGTTATGCGCGTTATTCCAGACCTGTAATTTCCTGTAATCCTGCATTGCGTCCCCTGGCGGTGGAAAATCCAGCCGTTAGCTATCAGCCGTCAGCTTTCAGCTCTCAGCCAAAAACAAGATCACATCAAATTTGAAGAGTCCTATATCATATGGAAAACCAAACCGCAGGTTTTCCGTTTGAGGAGGAGCGATTGTCCCATCGCATGTAGCCGTCATCTCCTGCAATCCTCTCCAGTTTTTGTGATGATCGAATCAAAACCAGCTATCAGCCAATAGCAGTTAATTCTCAGCATTAAAATCGGCTTATGTCATGCATTTTGACGCAGGTCGCGGTCGTAATCTCGATTTCCGCTACCTCCGGACTGATCTGCTTGCCTCTCATTAGCTTCGACCATATTCGAGACCCAGCGCCGAATGACATCGGTATCCTGTCAAGGTTCTGGCTGACGGCTGATAGCTGATAGCTGACAGCTTATTGATCACCTCTACCCTCTCACCGCTGTAACACCAGCTTATCGATTTCTTCATAATTCTCATACGACGAGGTCACGACGCGCTCTCCTGGCGACAGGCCCTCGAGCACTTCGAAATACTCCGGATTCTGTCGTCCGATGCGGACATCGCGCCGGACCGCCAGGTCGCCTTCGACCACGAAGACCCAGTTGCCGCCGGTGGTCTGATAGAATCCGCCCCTCGGCAACAGCAGCGCTTCTTCGGGCGCGTCCAGCTCCAGTCGAATCTGCTCCGTCTGCCCCCGGCGAATGCTTCGAGGCGCTTCGTCCACGAAAACCATGTCGACCTCGAACTGGCCCTCCTTCACCTCGGGGAAGACCCGGCGGATTTTCAACGCGAATGTCTCGTCGTCGATTTCGATCGTCCCCCTGAGCCCCGTTGTTATCCTCGTAATGTAGAATTCGTCGATGGCCGCGCGCATCTTGTACGCGTCGAGGACGTCGACCTGTCCGATGCTGGTTCCCTTCCCGATCAGTTTGCCGATCTCGGCGTTGAGTTGTGACAGTTGCCCTGCGATCGGCGCGCGGACGGTCAGGTTTCTCAATGGTCGCCGTACGTCATCCAGTTGAAGCTGCAGGCTCTTTGCGCGCTTCTGCAGGGCAGCGAGTTCATTGGCGCGATACATGGAGTCGCGGCGAATGGTCTCCACCATGAACACCTTGAGCTTCTGCGCGTGTTCGTACTTTTCTTTTGCCTCGTTGAATTTGTCTCGCGAGGCGAGGTTGTTCTCGAACAGCGCTCTCTCTTTTCGAAAGTCGCGTTCCGACTTCTGAAGTTCCAGTTCGATGTCCATCAGAGAGCGCTTGCGCTGGATATCCTGAATCTCCTGGTTCAGACGGGTGTTTTCCATCCTGTTGATCTGCTCGAACAACTGTGCCTCCTGGCTCAACACGGTCTGTTCCAAGGTCGGATTCGACATCCGCAGGATTGGCGTGCCCCGGTCGACCATTGCCCCCACTTCCAGGTAGATCTCCTCCACCTGCCCGCCTTCCAGCGCATCCAGGTAGTGTGTCTGAATGGGCATCACCGTGCCGCGCTGGGGGATGAACTCCTGGAAGGGACCGATGGTGACCTCGGATATCGTGATTCGCTCCGCCTGCACGTTGAGCCTGGCGCTGTGGTCGCCGAATATGGCCATATAGAGCACCAGACACACAAAGCCGGTGACCGCCCCTGCAGTGATGATGCGCTTCGACGTCAACAGCTTCTTCTCGATCTTGCGGTCCATGCCCGTGGATGGCGTCTCCCGTCCAGACGCGGACGTACCCGGATTCACGAAACCGGGGACCGGTTTGTCTCCGCCTACCGAGTCCGCCGGACCTTGAGACGCCTCCGGATCGGAAGCCTGGCGATCAGACGACGCGCCTGAACGATTCAGACGCAACACGCGTCCCTTTTCCTTCTTTGGTTTTTGCTCTTCCATCGTTTTGACTCAACGTCCTCTGAAACGCCGGCCTCGAGCATTACGGGATCTCAGGCCGCCGCTATAAATCCCCCGCCATCCCCTGCCGCTCGACTTCCCGCCTCAAACCCTGCCGCCCCCGGTACATCCAGACTTTCAGGGTCCCCACCGGTACCTGCAGCTGCTCGGCGATCTCATCGTAGGACCGATCCATAAGATAATGCAGACAGACCGCGTCGCGGTGACGTTCCGGCAGCGCATTGATGCTCCGCTTCACGATTTCCCTGCGTTCCTTCCGGACCATCGCCGTTTCGGGATCTTCGCCAGCAGCCGGCAGCCAGCGCGCCTGGATCGCGGGCACGGCATCCTCAATCTCACTCAACCAGGTCTTCCGCCTTTTCAGGGACCGCACGTAATTGGTACACTCATTCAACGCGATGCGCGTGAGCCACGTGGTGAAAGCGGCCTGTCCGCGAAAACCGGCCAGCCCCAGAAACGCCTTGATGAAGACCATCTGGACCAGGTCCTCGGTCTCGTCCGGGCCTTCTGAATCGCGCCTCACAAGCGCACGCACCCGATCGCGGTGGGCCCTGTAAAGGTACGTAAAGGCCCACTCGTCGCCTGCAAGCGCCCGATCGATCACCGACGCGTCGGATTCAGGCGTGACGTCCAGGTTCCTGCATTCACATTTCATCTCATCGGAAATTGTATTCACTCCTTCTTGTATCGAATTTACGGATTCTGACGGCCTGGCGGATCAATAAAGCGACAACCGTGCCAACAGTCATTTGCACATAGATTTCGACTGTATATCGTTTACTCTAGCGAAGAGACGTCAATCAAGTGTCCGATTTTGATACACCAATGTCCGAAAACGAACAGTGTCGAGGATGCGGAAAGATGGTCTTCACTCGGTACGCAGCGCATCCACCGGATTCGCCCAGGCCGCCCGGATGGCCTGGACGCTCACGGTCAGCAGGACAGCCAGCAGCACGAACGCCGCGCCTATCGCAAAGGAAGGAAAGTCCGGGTCGATCCGGTACGCGAAATCTTGCAGCCATCGTTCCGTCGCATAGTACGCCGCCGGGAACGCGATCAGACTCGCAATGACCACGAGCTTAACAAAATCCCTGGATAACAGGGAGACAATCCCGGACGCATGGGCGCCCAGTACCTTCCGGATCCCAATCTCCCGGGTACGCCTGGCCACTGCAAGGGCGGTAAGCCCGAACGCGCCGAGACAGGCAATGAAGATCGCCAGCAGCGTAGCATATCCAAGAATGCGGCTTAATCGTTCCTCCCTCCAGTACTGCCTGTCCAGTTCATCGTCTAGAAAGGAATAGCGAAACTCGCGGCCCGGCGCTACCTTCCGCCACTTGTCCTTGAGGAAGGCCAGTGTACCGGGTACGTTCTCAGGACGGATCCTGACAAGCATCTGATAGGTGTGGCGAGGAAAGAAAGTCAACACCATAGGCCCGATTTTGTGATGCAAAGACCGAAAATGAAAGTCCTGTACCACTCCGATAACAGTAAAGTTTCGGTTGTTTCCCCGCAGCGTCCTGCCTTGGATCGGACCTTCCCATCCCAGACGATGGACCAGGGACTCGTTGATAATAAAGAATCTCGATGAACCCGGCTTACGTGGATCGAAATCGGCGCCTTCCAGGAGCGATACGCCCATGGTCTCCAGAAAATCATGGCCGACTTCGATGTGTTCTACATCGATCTCTTTTCCTTCATGTTCGACAATACCATGGAGTCTCGTCCTGTTGCTCAGAGTGTGACTGGTGGCCGTTACGCCCAGAATCATATGGTGTCCTGACAACTCGTTCCGGTAAACCTCGGTCAGTCCCGTACCCGGCTGCAGCGTATCAAATGCATCGATGCGCACAAGATGTTCACTGTCAAACCCCAGGGGTTTCGACCTCAGGAAATCAAACTGCCTGACCATTAGCAGCGCCGTGACGACGAGGGACACGGACAGAACGAATTGCAATATCATCAGCGCACGCCCGAATCGGCTCGGCCCACCGAGCCGCATGCGGCCTTTCAATGCCGCAGCAGGCGGGACCCCTGACAGCACGAAGGCAGGGTAGCCGCCCGCGGTCAGTCCGACGATTACGATGATTCCAACCAAAAGAGCCAGACCCCCACCGTCGACTTGATCGCCCAAGGCAAGGTCGGTGACAACAATACTATTGAAAGCCGGCAGGAGAAGCTCCGTTAAACCAACGCCGGCAATGAGCGCGAAAAGGCATAGTAGCGTCGATTCTCCAAGAAACTGCATCCTCAACTGGTTCCGGGACGCACCCGCCACCTTCCGCATCGCCACCTCCCGGTCGCGGTAGTAAGATCGGCCCACAGCGAGGGTAATGAAGTTCACACAGGCAATCGTGAGGACGAGGAGAGCGATACCGAGCAGAATGTAAGATAACGCCGGGTTTCCTGCTCCATCGGGTCCGCGTTTACCCCGATTGAGATGCATCTCCAGCAGTGGCTGCAAGGTGATTGACTCGTTCCACCGCTCTCCCCGGTTTGCCCTGAGTAACTTTGTAGATCGATCTTCGACATCCGCCGGACGTTTGTTTTCTGAAAGCAATACAAATGTCTGGGTAGAGCTCATTGACCAGCTACGCGCCTTGCCTCTATCCGCAATCGTGGCCAGAAAATCAAACCGAATGCTGGAATTCTTGGGTATGGATTTCGCAATCCCGGTGATAACGAAGTCCCGGACCACTGGCGGTCGCCCCCACATCTCCACAGAAAGGACTTTACCGATGGGGTCTTCGTCGCCGAAGTACTTCCGAGATGCCCCTTCGGTGACAATGAGCGAGTAGGGATCTTCCATTGCCGTCGCCGGATCTCCACGGAGGAGGGGAAAGGTAAACACTTCCAGAATCGCCGGATCGGCAACTCTGAAAATTCCGACAATGGTCCGGTCCTGATACTTCACCGAGGAAGCACCCCAGCCCATCCTCACGGTTCGAAGGTCCGGAAACGCCTCTTCCAGGGCCGGACCTAACGCGTCGGGCGTCTGCCCACTCGCACCCGTACGGTCAACGAGGCAGGCCCTGTAGATCCGGCCTGCATTCTCATGGAACGCATCGTACGTCCACTGGTTACGGATGTACAAGAACGCCAGAATGCAGATTGCGATCCCGATTGAGAGCCCCGCCACGTTGATCAGGGAGTAGACCCTGTGGCGCATGAGATTGCGATACGCAACGATCAGGTAATTTCGGAGCATGGGTCCCGTGCCTTTATGGGAGTGATTCGGACGTCAAACGGTCTCGTGCGTACACTTTCACGTAATCTGTAGAAAAGCGCATTCCCGAAAATTTCTGTAACCGTATCGTTGTACAGTGCCTGGGTGTATGCGAATTTGCGACTTTCGAGGAACCGAGAAAGGTCTTCTCTTTTGTCGGTCGCAATGGCAAGGAATGAAATATCGTCATTGTGTATTTCTCTACCAGTTCATTCAACCCGGGCAAAACACGGCGAACAGGTGGTGGCCCACCAGTTGATTACCACGAATCCGCCTCTCAGGCGATTGCCAGAGAATCGCCATTGAGAAGCTGAACCCGGAAGTCCGGGATCTGAGCCTGCCACTTCAGCCGATTATCGTGGGTCTCGCCTGATTCGTCCCCTCGAACCGAAGCGGAATACGTTTGGTCTTCCTGCCTGAAGGTGGACGTTTCGTAGATCAGACCATTCGCTGTCTGCCCGGCAGCGTGGGTCTTTCCGTTGTGGAAGGGAGCATTCTGCGATATACCCCCTGGCGTTCAGAGACGTCCAAGAAAGCAATCGTTATGAACGCTAACGAAGGCGGACTTGCGGTCTATCGCTCCTTCAACCGAATCGATCCGTTCACCGTCTTCAGATGAATCAGTTCCCCGCCGCCGTTGATGACGCCGTCGACGGACTTGCTGATGAGGCCCTTCACGGTAACCGGAAAATCGGTATTGATCTTTCCGTTTACCGTGGATGCTTTCAGGTTTGCTTTCAGACCTTTTGGCAGCGTTACCTCGATGCTGCCGTTTGTCGTTGCAGCGCGGAACTCGTGCTGTTGTTCGCCGCTCCCGCCAACCGCCACCTCGATGCTCCCGTTTGTCGTCTTCGCGTTGATCGGACCCAGCACCTCCAGGAGACCGATCTTACCGTTCGTCGTCTTTGCCTGAATTGCCCCGACGATCCCGGTAAGCCCGATGCGGCCGTTGGTCGTCTTCGCATCGACGGCGCCAGATATATCCTTGACCTCTATGGTTCCATTGACCGTTTTCAATTCCAGGTCGATCTCTTTAGGCACCGTCACCGTATAGGCGACGCTGACGTTTCGGTTCCTCCCCGGTTTTTTTGGTGCATCCGTGCGGATGTCGATCCCCTCTTCGGTTCTTTCGAATTGCACCGTGGTCTTATCCAGAAGCAGCCGTGCCTCTTCTGCGCTTTCGGCACGCGCGCGCTTGACCGCCTTCATCTTCACCTCGAGCCGGTCCCAGGAACTGACTGAGACATCCCCGTTCACGTTGACAATGGTGAGTCGTCCTCCGAGCGCAAGCTCGACGGAACGCTCGAGGACCTCCTCCTCGACAATCTTGCCCGCGTCGCATCCAACTGGCAACAGACAGAGGCCGGATATCGCGATCGTGATTGAAATCGATTTCATCGGATCTCCACCTCCGAAAATGTGGGTCGTTCCAGCTGTCCGTTTACATCAAACATCCGAACATGCCCCGAACACGGTCTCACACGCAAGAATCGATTCTGGAGCGGTTTTCCGCTCAGGCACCCGGACCGAAGTATGTGGATCGCCGAACGTCCCGGCGATCTGTCCACTTGCGATTATCGTGCCATGAATACAACTTATTAATTAACAATTATATATGTGATACTTGTCCGATGGAACTGCCCGACAAGTGTTCGATAATGATACACTATTGTCCGAAAATGGACAATATGGGGTAAATTACGGCAACCACAGATTGCAGATGTGTTTTGTCTTCACTTTCCCTGGAGGTGAAAAATGCGCTGTTACCAGCGTCGCAGGTAGGTAAGTTTCCCGTTGAATGAGACGCCATCATCCCATGCCAAACTAAAAAAAGTAGGTGTAGCAAATTCGATTAGGAATTGCAGGAAAACTTGAAATTTGCGATATTTATTATTCAAACAGTCATAAATCTGCAGATATTGAGGGATTGAAAATGCAGAAAATCTCCCTGACAGAAGCAGAATCCTGCCTCGCCGAACTGGTTAAAGAAGCAACAAATGGCGAAGAGATCATCATCACCCAGACTGACGGCTCCTCCGTGAAACTCGTTGCGCTGTCCCACGATCAACCAACACCAAAATACGGGAGCGCGAAGGGTCTCATCCAGGTGTCCGATGACTTCGACGAACCCATTGACGATTTCCGGGGCTATTCTCCGTGAAGTTGCTACTTGACACCCACACGTATCTTTGGTTCGTCAACGGCGACCCCAATCTCAGCTCAATTGCCAGACAATTAATCGAGAGTTCCGATAACCAGCGCCTTTTGAGCATTGCGAGCTTATGGGAAATGGCAATAAAGGTCAGTATTGGTAAGCTGCAACTCAACACGTCGTTTGCGAATCTTGTTGACGAACATATCGCAGACAATGCGATCGATCTTCTTCATATCAGTCCTCGACATCTCGATGTTGTCAGAAACCTCTCGTTCTTTCATCACGATCCTTTTGATCGGCTCATTGTCGCGCAGAGTATTGTAGAAGGCATCCCAATCGTAAGTCGAGATTCGAGTCTTGACTCGTATCCGATTCAGCGAAAGTGGGCGACATTGTAGCAAGCATAATGTGACAGACCGTCAATATCTCCATCCGGTCGCCACACGGCGATCGGTTTCCGGCCCGACACTCACGTTTTATACCTCACTCCTCGACCTTTCCAGTCTCCCTTCTCACCGCCTTTCAGATCTACTTCCTGACCCCTCTCCTGAAGGACAGGGGTAATAGTGTCGAGCGCATCCTGCCCTCGGAACGCCGTCGTTGCATTTGTAGGGGCAACCCTCGTGGTTGCCTGCCTTTGGCGATCGCCCACATAACGGCGCAGACGTCACCTGATTCTTTGTTTTGCTGTTGGCTAAGGGCCGACAGCTTTGTCTGAGGGGCCTGGGGTAGAGGTCTGCGGGGCTGGGAGGAGGGGTTGCTCTTGAATATGCATTTCGTTCTTGCCTTTTGCTGACCGCTGAAGGCTGATGGCTGACAGCTGGTTTTTTTCCTGGAACAAATCTTCACGGAAAACGATCAAATCCATGAAACCAATAATATATCTACCTTAAAAGGGGGTGGTGACCGTGCCACAGATCAAACGGCGAAGACGCCGCCCGAGGCTCGTATTCGTCAAGGGTCAAAGGCGACCAAAGGGATAAATTTTCACAAAGAACCGCCGGTCTCGTAGAGAGGCCGGTGGTTTTTTTCAATCAACCCTCCGAAAGCGGGTAGACGTAAGACGTAAGAGGGTAGAGATTGTCTGCCCGGTGCGGGTTTCAGCTCACGCCGCAGGCGAATAGGTAAACCTATCGGGCAAGGACTTCATCTCCCGTCTAACGTCTCACGTCTCCCCGTCCTTAGGTATTTTCAACACCAGCAAAACGCCGGCGAACATCAGAACCGCGCTGACTTCGAATGCCCGCCGCAGGCCGTAGGCGTCGCCCATCATCCCAAGCAGCAGCATCGCCAATCCCCTCAGCGCGAATCCCCCGCCCATATAGATCCCGTTGGCGAATGCCCGGTTTTCGGGGCAGCTTTCCTGGACCATCGCCATGACCACGGGACCCGTCGAAAGCGCGACGAAACCCAGAACGACCAGGACCGGGAACAGGACCCAGCCCTGGCTGTCGAGAAAGACAAAGAGCAGAATGGGCGTCGCGATCATCGACAGGCCCAGCACGCGCCTGCGCCCCAGCCTGTCGCTCACCCATCCACCGATCAGGGCCCCCGCGATGCCCGCGCCTTCCAGGACCGAAAGGGATGCGCCGGCCAGCCACAGGCTCGCGCCCTCTTCGCTCAGGAACGTGGGCAGGAATGCAGTGAGCGAAGCCATCGTAAACGCGCGGACGAACACGATTCCGGACAGCGGGACCATAACGGGCGCCATGCGTTTCAGGGCGGAACGCCATGGCAGCGCCTTATAGAAGGAAAATGCCTGCGCCGCGACGCGCCTCATCCGCAAGAACAGGATCAGCGAAGCCACAATGCCCGCGGGAATCAGATAGGCTGTTCCAGCAACCCCCCACACGCCGATGACGCTCACGATCAGTATCGGCCCCAGCGTGCGGCCGAGCTCACCGCACAACATCCAGATTCCCATGCCGCGACCCAGGTTCGGTCCTGACAGGGTTCCGGCCATGGCCGGCCCGACGGCGTGAAAGGCCGCCGAGCTGAAGCCGGCGATCAACAGCAGCGCGACCAGCGTCGAGTACCCGCCGGCCACGCCAAGTAAACTCATCGCGATGCCAGTGACCGCGGGTCCGAGAATGACAAGGAAGCGCAGATTCGAGCGGTCCGCCCGAAGTCCGATAACCGGCTGAAATACCGACGGCGCCTGCCTCACGACCATCAGCATGCCCGCCTCGGTCTTGGTCAGCGACATGGTCTGGATAAACACCGGCAGCAGCGGCGCCAGGAAACCGCTGTACGTATCGTGCACCGCGTGCCCGCCTGATAGCATGAGCACGTCGGTCGTCTGGAATCGCTCCTCCTGTCGTTTCTGCGACATTGGCGCACCCAAAACAAAAAGCGGTCCTGAATGACCGCTTATCCAGCCTCTTCAATTCACAAAGCGGGAATTTACATGGATGGACAGGATAAACAGGATAGAGTCCCAAGAACCCGCGTGTCGCCCGCAATTTCGAATTCTACAAATGAATCCATGGACCACAGACCGCGCAACACCAATGTAGCCAACCTGATTCCGCAACGTCAAGCTTGAAATCGTCTCCGGGCCGGTCCCTGCACACGCATCGATTCAGACACGTACCCAGTACAGATCGTTGTCTATAGTCTCGCCCTCAACCGTGTATCGGGAATCGCCCAGCGTGTAGATGAATGACGGACGGGCGCCTGGCGGGATGGGATTGGCGCCGTTCGGGCGTTCCAGGGAGGACATAAGCTGACCTTGTTCAGGGTCGAATGCGAGTACCTCACGCGGCGTGAATGTCTCTCCGTAATCGGAAGATTCGAGCCAGACGACCCGCGAGAGTTCCGGATGGTCGCGCAGCCAGAAGGAGGGCAGGCCATGGATACCCGGTGCCCAGTTCTCATCCGGGTGCCCCAGGGCAACGAGTTGGGCGAGAATGCAAAGTAAGTCGTCGGACGTCATGACCGGCTTGAAGGCGAGTACCCCCCAGCCGGGCCAGTGCGACGCCACGGCCTCGCCTAACGGCAGTCCGCGCCACCTCCCGGCGTCCGGCGTCTTCAAGAAAACGCGACAGGGCGTGGGCGTGTGGCGAACGTAGCCAACGTAGGGCCGGTCCTTCGAGTCGACGGCCATGCCGCAGTGCTCGATGCCGGGCTTGGGGTTGTTGCTCTCGCCTTCCTCCAGCAGGTCGAGCGTGTCCGACGTCGCTGGAAGCGGAACCGGCGTCCCGTCGGCTTTCTGCCAGGTGCGTCCGAAGTCGAAGGAGCGCATGTACCCCACGGCCTGGTACAGACCGGCCACGTCACGCGGGTGCTCCCCCGCATTCGCCTTTCGACTCAGGAAAAAGGCCATGCTCATGTGCATTGTCTTCCGTTCCGGTCCCCAGGCCACGTCGTTGTTCATGCCGGTATATCCGGTGAAACGCCGCTGCCGGGTCACGATCAGTCCACGGCTTTGCCAATTGCCGTCAGGCGGTCGCTCCCAGAATTCCATGCCACTGTGGCTGCCGTCGCGGGCGGCGAGGTGCAGCGTGTTGTCGGGACCGCAGAGGAGCACGGGATAGGTGTTTCGGCCGAAAGCCTCGGGAGAGGTCCAGGCCGACGCATCGTGCGGCCGCAGCGATCGCTGGTACTGCAGGGGCGAGTTGTGACCGCCCATGACCATGTGCAGGTAGCCCCGGCTATCGATCGCAAGGGTGGGACGGGAATGCTCGTCGACGCCCTCGGCCAGGATGGCGCCCGCGGTCCACCTGCCGGTTCCATGATCGAGCGTACGTACCCGGGCGAAGTACCTCTCATTGTACGAGTCCTGCCAGGCGATGTGGGTCCTGCCGTGACAGATAACGATCTTGTTCCCCGGGCCCTGGCTTGCGCGTTCGCCGGCAATCACGGACAACAAGGCGTCGCCGCGGGCGCGATCGGCAGCGGCGAACGGTTCGCTCACGTCGCAGATCCTGATACGTTCGAAAAATTCAGTCTCCACTTGCTCTCCTCCTTGGCTATTCATCGAGCGCCATCGGCAATAACCATTGGCGAAATCTGTCGGTCAGGTGTCGGTACAAACTGTCATCAGGAAGCCGGTGTGAGGGTGGGGCGGACATTCCTGTCTGCCCACCTCAAGATTCTCCTGTCGAATTGCGGATACAAGGAGAAACCGCAAGGCTGTCGAAGCATCCGCGCACGAGTTTGTCGTCAAAGGCCATATACTACACGTACGAGCGAGTAGACAGGAGATTCTTCGCTGCGCTCTGAATGACAGGGCGGCAGATCTACATGTACGTATGTCAAACGGCATTCCCATCATTCGCTGCGCAGCGCTTCCACGGGGTTGGCCGTCGCGGCGCGGATCGCCTGTCCGCTCACAGTCACCAGCGCGATCCCCATCGCCAGGCCTCCAGACACAGCAAACATCCACCATTCGATATTCGAGCGATAGGCGAAATTCTGCTGCCACCGGGACAGGACGTAAAACGCGATCGGCGACGCGAAAACAAAAGCGATCAAAACGTGCCGGGCAAAGTCCCTGGTCAGCAGGAACACGATGTTCGCCACTGTGGCGCCCAGCACCTTGCGAATGCCGATTTCTGTTTTCCGCTTTGCGGCCGCGAAGGAAGCCAGCCCCAGAAGACCAAGGCAGGCGATGAAAATCGCGAGGCCGGAGAATACCTGCACGACATGAATCATCCGTTGCTCGTTTTCGTAGAGCCGAAGGTAGTCGATATCCAGAAAGGAATATTCGAATGGCTGATCGGGCGCGAATTCCTCCCACAAGCCTCGCACCGATGCAACAGCGTCGGCCACGTTGCCGGGATGCAACCGAACGACGACATAAGAACGGCCCCAGCGGAGAAAAGGAAGCACCAGCGGTTCGATCCGGTGGCGCAGCGACTGGTAGTGGAAGTCGTTGACGACTCCTATGACTTTTCCTTCACGGCCCGCAAATACCATTCGTTTGCCCACCGGTTCTTCCCATCCGAGTATCGCGGCGGCCGATCGGTTGATCAGGAAGGCCGTCGAATCGGAAGGGAATTCTTCAGGAGCGAAATTCCGACCCCTGAAGACCTCCAGCCCCAGGGCTTCCGCGTAATGCTCGTCAACCGTCGCGTACGTGAGAGAGGTCTGTTCGTAGTTGGCCGGTTGTTCGGGCAGGAACGGCGTCGAGTCGAATTCCTTACCCGGCACGCTTTGCGCAACTGAGGCGGCGACCACGGGAGCAAGCGTTGTGAGACGTTCCCGGAATACGTGTGAATGCCGCCCAAGACCCCTGGCTCCGTGTACGACAAGCACGTTTTCTCTTTCGAATCCGAGTCGCTTGTGCTGCACAAAGAGAAGCTGTTCGCGAATCACAAATACGCCGATGAGCATACCTATCGAGACGCAGAATTGCGCCACGACGAGCCCGTTGCGCAGCCGGTCTCCTCCAAGGCCCGCCGAAATTCGCTCTGTAAACACGTCCGCAGGCCGAAAGGAAGACAGCACGAGCGCGGGATACGTGCCGGCCAGCGCGGCAACCACGACGAATATGCCGGACAGCGCCAGAGCAACCGGCGGCGAACTCAGACTGCTCATCGACAACTGTTTTCCCGTGAGGCTTTCCAGATGTGATACTGCCAGTTCGCTTAGCCCAATTGCCAGAACGAGTGCCAGGACAAAGTGCATTGATGACTCAATCAGAAACTGGCGGACGAGCCGCCCGCGTCGTGAACCCAGCACCTTTCGAATTCCGATCTCTCGAGTCCGGCTGGTTGACAGCGCCGTGTGCAGATTTACGAAATTGACGCACGCCAGGAACAGAACGAGTACGGCAACCAGGGTGAAGATATATACGTGTACAATGTCGCCATTCTGTTCGAGTTCGTAGTCGTACTGTGAGCGCAGGTGAATATGCGTCATCGGCTGCAATCGGAACCGGCTGTAACCGCCAGATCGGATATAGCTCGCCGCCAGCCCTTGACGATTAACGTACTCCCGGAGTTTCGTTTCCACCTCGGAAGCGTTGGCTTGTTCCCTCAAAACGACATATGTATATGCGGTGGCCGAACCCCAACTGTTCTTGCGTTGCTCTACAATGGGAAGCGTCCACAATGGCGCAAGAAAGTCGAATTGAAAGTGGGACTGCTGAGGAAACCCCTCCACCACGCCCGTGATCCGCAGAGTCGTACCGTCGATCAGTTTCAGCGGCTGACCCAGCGGGTCCTGACCCCGGAAGTATCGACGAGCCGTCCGTTCGGCAATCACAACAGAGTCGGGGTCCCGAAGCGCGGTAACCGGATCTCCTTTTACAAAACGCACGGTAAAGACATCGAAGAAGCTGGTCTCCACGTAAAAAAAGCCGGTCTCGTTTGCCCGCGTTTGTCCTATCCGAAGCGTGCGCCGCTCCCGGCGCATGCGCACGGCGCCCTCCACTTCAGGAAAGTTGGACAGTGCTTCAGCCACCGGAACAGGACTCACCGGCGTCGTCCACGCGTTGTCTCCGAACTGCCCGTCCCAGAGGACACGATAGATTCTGTCCGCCTTCTCGTGAAACCTGTCGTAGCTGACCTCGTCCAATACGAGCGTCAGAACCAACAGACAACACGCAAGCCCGACGGCCAGACCCACCACATTGATCGCGGCATAAAGCGGGTGCCGCAGCAGATTCCGCCAGGCTACCGTGAGGTAATTCCAGAACATCGCCGATTCCTCGCCTGCATTGTCGCTGAGGTAGCCGTTTTGAGGGTGGGACGGACATTCCTGTCTGCCAACATGCTGAAGAAACGTCCGCGCAAATGGGCCGGTGAAGGCTTCTGCTCCACGTCCGGTCGAGAAGACAGGAGATTCTTCGCTGCGCTCAGAATGAAATGCTTTGCAATATCCCTTGGCGAAGTGTATCGGTCAAACGTTCGCCTAAACTGTCATCCAGAGGAGGCCTGGGTGCAACGACGAGGGATCACGTCGGTTTCACATGGGACCAGATTGTCGTGCAGACGAGTTCCCCGGGCCGACGAAGGATCTACTGCAGCATGGGATGATTGCAAAGCTTCCGGCATTCGGCCCTCCAACAAATGCAGCACAAAACCGCTATTGTTTCGACTCCACTCTGAATGACTTGTTTTGCAGTAACCACTGGCGAGATGTTTCGGCCAAGGGTCGGCACAAACCGTCTTGCAGAGGAAGCCGAAAGGGTGTCGAAGCGTCCGCGCACAAGTTCGTCTACAAAGGCCATATACTGCACGTCCAGCCGAGAAGACGGGAGATTCTTGGCTACGCTTTGAATTACACGAATTGCAATAACCATTGGAGAAATGTATCGGTCAGATCTTCGCTCCGCTCTGAATGACATGACTTACTATAGCCGTCGTCGAAGTGTATCCATCGCTCGGCGGCTCCGGCTATTTTGGTGTGGAAGCCGAAAGACCGTGGGAGAGGCAGCACGTCCGCCCTCATTCATACCGCAACGCGTCGACCGGATTCGCCACTGCTGCTTTACAGGTCTTGTAGCCCACTGTAAGAAGCGCAATGCTCAGCGACAGGAATCCCACCAGAACAAACGTCGGGATCGCCAGATCGACCCGGTACGCGAAATTCTCCAGCCAACGGTCCATTGCATAATAGGCAATCGGCCAGGCGACAAGATTGGCAATACCCACAAGCACGACATACTCCCTGGACAAGAGCAAGACAACGTTGGCAACGGATGCCCCCACCGCCTTCCGGATACCAATTTCCTTGGTCCTTTGTTGCACACTGATGGACGCCAGGCCGAACAGACCGAGACCCGCCACAACAATCGCCAGGATGGAGAACACGCCGAGAAGCGTCCCAAGTCGAGTTTCCGTCCGGTAAAGCCGGTCAAAAGACGTGTCCAGGAACGAATATTCAAAAGGCGCATTCGGCACGACGTCGCGCCACCGGGTTTTCAGAAATTCCAGCGTGCCGGCAACGTCATCCGGTCGGATCCGGATCGACAGGTAGTTTACCCATCCCCTGTCAACCAGCATGATCACAAGGGGTTCGATTTCGTGATGCAGCGACCTGTAGTGAAAATCCTTCACAACGCCCACTACATCTCCCTGGACGTTTACCTTGAATTGACCGCCTTCCGGAAAGACATGCGCCAGTTTCTTGTCCTTACAGGAAGCCCACCCCAATTTCCGCATCGCCGCCTGATTGAGCATGAATGTCCCGAGTCGGTCGCTACCGAACTCCTTCGAAAAGGCACGCCCCTCCGATATTTCGAATCCAAACGTCGAGATAAACCCGTGACCCGCAAATACCACGTTGAATACCGAGGCATCGCTGCTTCCGCCCTCGACGACGGGGCGAAAGAAGTGACTTGCGATCTTCCGCCCCGGCACGGTCGACGAAGCGGAGACGTCCAATACCGAACTGTACGCTGACACTGCATTCTTATATCCATCCATGGCATCCTTATCGCCGTAGGGCATTACGAGCACGTGCTCTTTCTGAAATCCTAGTCGCTTGTTGCGTATGAAACCCGACTGGTCATAAACGACACCCGTCCCAATCAAAAGTACGATTGAAATGGCAAACTGAACGACGACAAGCGTCCTTTGCAAACTCAGTTTGTTGGAACCGGCACGCGCCAAACCTTTCAGTGCGGCAACCGGCTGAAAGGAGGAGAGAAACAGGGCGGGATAGCTTCCGGACAGTACCCCTGTAAACAGTACAATGCCAATGAATCCCAACACGAGACCGCTGCCTCGCAGATATTCAAGATTCAGGTTGCGTTCAGTAAAGGCACCAAACGCGGGCAGCACAATCTCGACGAACACGACGGCGACAATTGTGGAAATTGAGGCGATCAGGGTCGAGTCGCCCAGAAACTGAAAAATCATCTGTTGTCGTCTTGCGCCGACCACTTTCCGCAGTCCGACCTCCTTGGACCGGTACGCGCAATTCGCGGTCGAGAGGATCGTATAGTTGATGCACGCCAGCAACAACACAAACAGCGCAATTGCAATGAACAGGTAGACATATCTGATGTCCCCGCCGGGACTGGCTTCAAATTCGAGGCTGGAATGCAGATGAATATCGGTCAACGGCTGCAGGAAGGGTTTCATCTGCACCCGCCTGGCTTTGTCTCTTTCACGAATATGTCGTTCGACAAAATCGGGCAATGCCTGTTCCAACTCGGACGCAGCACTTTCGTCCCGCAAGAGCAGATAGGTATAATAGCTGTGAGCGATCCAGCCGTCGTCGTCACTTTCTATGGGCGTTGCTAGAAAATCGAACTGTAAATGGCTGTTGTACGTGGGTTCCTTCAGGATGCCGGTGACCTTATACAATTTCCGGTCCACCGAGAGGGGCCGCCTCATCGGGTCGTCGTCGCCGAAATATTTCCGAGCCATTGCTGCCGAAAGCACAATGGAATAAGGTTCCCGAAGCGCCGTCTGGGGATCTCCGTTGCTCAGTGGAAAGTCAAAGACCCGAAAGATGTTCGAATCCGTGAACATGACGCCCGGCTCGTAGAAATATCCCTCCGTCGTTTCAACCAGCGTTTTTTCGCCGATACCCCTGAAGAACCTCACGGCATCGACAACTGTTGGATAGTCCTGCACGAGAGCCGGACCCATCTGGAACGGCGTAACCGCAAGTCGATGTGTCTTCCCACTCACGCGGACCTCATCAGCAAGCCGAAAGATTCGATCCGCGTTCTCATGGTGCCGGTCATAGCTCAGTTCATCCTGAACGTAGAGGAGAATGAGCATGCAACACGCCATGCCGATTGCAAGGCCAAGGATGTTGATGGCCGAAAATGTCTTGTTCCTCATCAGGTTGCGAATGGCGACTTTCAGGTAGTTCCCGATCACGTTGGGCCACCTCCTGTGTCTTTCCCTGGCGCGGCTTTGCTATGCCCAGCCGCAACGGAAACTGTAGGACTCCACTTTGTGCTGCCGAATCATCCGCGAAATGCTTCCGTCGAGACGCGGGGAACATCCCTCCCCGCGCCGGGGAGGGGCCGGGGGAGGGGTCGCCGTGCCCGCCCTCACTCATACCGCAACGCGTCCACGGGATTCGCCCGGGCTGCCCGGGTGACCTGAAGGCTCACCGCCAGGAGCACCATGAGAAGCATGAGCGCGCCTCCCAGCAGAAATGTCCCGAGCCCCGGGTCCACGCGATACGCGAAATCGCGCAGCCAGCGCTCTGCCGCGAAGTAGGTCGCGGGCCAGGCGATCAGAGCGGCGATTCCGACGAGGACCACGTATTCCCTGGTCAGCAGAGAAACGATACGCGGCGTCGGCGCGCCAAGGGTCTTCCTGATCCCGATTTCCTTGGTCCGTCTGGCGACGGTGAGCGACGTCAAGCCGAAAGCGCCCAGACAGGAGATGAACACGGCAAAAAGGGTCGCATAGCCCGCGATTCTGAACCACCGCCGTTCTTCGCGGTATTGACGGTCTATTTCCTCATCCAGGAAGATATGATCAAACGGAACATCCGGTGCGATTTCATCCCACTTCTCTCTCAGGAAATCCAGTGTGTCAAAGACGTTTTCCGGGCGAATCCGAATCATCAATAGGACGCGGAAGTCCGGCAGGGACCTGGCGGTCGACGAAGTCGCCTGCAATTGCAACACCGCAGGCCCGATGGCGTGGTGAAGGGACCGGAAATGAAAATCCCTGACGACGCCGATAACCTGTAAGTCCTTCCGGCCGATCCGAATCGTCTCGCCCAGAGGCGCGTCCCATCCTAGAGTACTGACGAGCGTTTCGTTGACGATGACCGACGTCTCCGCATCGCTGTCCCTTTCGAAATTCCGCCCGTCCAGTAGCCTTATATCCATTGTCTCCAGGAAGCGTGTATCACACATCATACTCTCAACGCCTTCCAGTGTCTTCCCCTCCCAACTGATGTTGAAGGCACTCCGCATCAGACTGCTGAATCCGTGTGCTGTTCTCGTCGTATTCAAGACGGAATGGTATGGCCGGACGGCCTCCTCAAAGGCCTTGGCCAAGTTCATTCTTTGCGTTATCCCGAATAGACGAACGACGACGACGTGGCTGGGCTCGAATCCAAGCGGTTTCGATTTCAATATGCTCATTTGTATGGACGCTATGGTCATGCATGTCACCAGTGCCGTGGAGATGGCCAGTTGGAACACGACGAGCGCACGGCTGAAGGTCCCCATTCGATCCGCCATGAATCGCCCCTTCAACGCATCGACCGGAAAGAATCCCGACATGAATAACGCCGGATAACCCCCGGCGAAAACCCCCACAACCAGCGCCATGACGAGTAGATATGCGAGTGAGTTGGAATCCGCCAGATCGGAAAGGGAGAACTTCCTGCTGACCAGGCTGTTGAAGCCCGGCAGGAGTACTTCAGCAAGCGCGAGCCCGAGCCCAAACGCGACCAGGGTCAACAGGACCGATTCCGCGAGAAACTGCCTCACCAGTTGGGTTCGCAGTCCCCCGGCAACCTTCCGCATTCCGACTTCCCGGGCACGGGAGAACGAGCGGCCAACCGATAGGTTCGTATAGTTGACCGCGGCCACGATCAGCACGAGCATCGCAATGCCACCCAGGATAAACGAATGGGCGGGAGTCCCTGAATGACCCGTGAGGCGGCCCCCGCCGACGTCGGTGCCGACGATGTTGGAATTAAAGTAGATGTCTCTCAAAGCCAAAAGTTTCAGCTTCTCAGGCTGTCGGTTCCTCGGCCATGGTATCGAAAGGCCGCCAAGCCGGCGCTCCATTTGGAGGCGACTCAGATTTTTCGGCAGCAAGACATAGGTGTTCACGGTGTTCCATTCGCGATTCTGAATGTAAGGGTTCAAGGGAGAGAGAAAGTCAAAGCGAAGGGTAGAGTTTTTGGGAATGTCTCTGATCACACCGGTCACCGTCAATTCCTGAGTCGGAGGTTTATCCGGTTCTTCCTGCCTGGTGTAAGGTGACGTTGGACCTATTGAGAAGGATAAAATTCTTACCTCCGTCCGCGCCGGGGCCGGCTTTGCGCCGGCCGAACCTTCTTTTTGACCAGTCCGTTGCTTGTCACTTTCATCCGATCCTCCGCCCCCGAATTTCAATACCATCGGCTCGACGTCCTGAACGGAAATCGACTTTCCGATCGGATCCTGTCCGGAGAAATATCTCGCAGCCATGGATTCGGTAATCACCACGTAGTTCGGAGCCACCAATGCGGTGGCGGGGTCTCCCTTGATCAGAGGAAAGGAAAAGACGTCCAGAATTGACGGATCCGCCTGAAGGATGTTTACCTTCGTGGTCTGACCTCGATCGTGGACAATGCGCAGCCCTGAATGTATCCTGACGGAACGGACGTCCGGAAATGCCTCCGACAGCGTCGGCGCCAGTTCCCGCGGTGTATTTTCTGATGTGATACGGCTTTCAAATTCCGCGTAGACCCGGTAGATTCGATCGGCGTTTTCGTGAAACCCGTCGTAGGTCCACTCGTATCGCACAAAAAGGAACGCCAGCAGACAAAACGAAATTGCGATGCCCAGACCCACTACGTTAATGGCTGCATATAGCGGGTGCCGCAGCAGATTTCGCCAGGCCACCTTGAGGTAATTCCAGAACATCGACTGACTCCTCTTGGATTGGATCAATCAAAGCGCTTCGTACTGCCGAATCAACTGCGATACGGATTCGTTACGCGTGCCTCATACTGTCGACCTGAGAAAGCGTCCGCGCACAAATTTGTCTACAAAAGCCATATGCTACACGTACGAGCGAGAAGACGGGAGATTCTTCGCTCCGCTCTGAATGACATGCTGACCCATAGTCAAGCACGTGCTTCCCGCTGTCATCCAGAGAAAGGCGAATGCCTGACGAGCGGAAGCCTGATCTGAGGGTGGGGCGGACATTCCTGTCTGCCCACTTTGCTGCCACTCTGCGGAAGCCGACACTCGTGATCGCAAGGCATCCGCGGACACATCGACATGGGCAGGTTTGAAACCTGCCCCTACGGTCGGACCATCACACGCTCGCCCGAACTGTCATCCAGAGGACTTGCCCTGAGCCTGCGGTCCCTGAGCACTCGCCCTGAGCTTGTCGAAGGGTGCCCCAGGCCGACGAAGGATCTACTGCGGCATTGGATCGTCCACACGCGACCTGCACGTGTCAATACCTGAGAGGCAGCACTTCCGCTACCCTCCCCGCGCCGGGGAGGGGTTGGGAGAGGGGTCGCCCGCTCTATTCATACCGCAGCGCGTCGACCGGATTCGCGCGGGCTGCACGTGTGACCTGAAGGCTAACCGCCAGGAGCACCACGAGAAGCGTGATCAGACCTCCCAGCAGAAACGTGCCTATCCCCGGGTCCACGCGATACGCGAAGTCTCGCAGCCAGCGCTCCGCCGCGACGTGGGTCGCGGGCCAGGCGATCAGAGCGGCGATTCCGACAAGGACCACATATTCCCGTGTCAGCAGAGAAACGATACGCGACGTCGGCGCTCCCAGGATCTTCCGGATCCCGATTTCCTTGGTGCGCCTGGCCACGGTGAGCGACGTCAGTCCGAAGGCGCCCAGACAGGCGATGAATACCGCGAAAAACGTCGCGTAACCCGCGATTCTGAACCACCGCCGTTCCTCTCGGTATTGACGCTCAATGTCGTCCTCGAGAAACGAAGAGTAGAACACTTCGCCGGGCGCCAATTCCACCCACTTCTCTTTCAAAAAACGAACGGCGTCCGCCCTGTCGTCCGGTCGTATGCGAACCATCAGCATTCTTGTACGTCGTGATCTGGGATTAAGGGTCATCACTGCGGGCTTTACGGAACGATGAACTGAATGAAAGTAAAAGTCGCGAACAACGCCGATCACGGTATATTTTCGGCTACCGCTGCCTAACTGTAGTGTCTTTCCCTGAGGCGCTTGCCATCCCAGCTTTTCTGCCAGGGCTTCGTTAACGAGTACGGATGTTTTGGCGTCGCCTTCTCTCTCGAATCCTCGACCCGATTTCAGCCGCACAGCCAGCGTTTCCAGCAAGCCCAGATCGCCGTCAAGGATCTGGACGTCATTCAAAATAGCACCGTCTGATCTTACATCTGCAAAGCTCTGGATCATGTTGCTGAAAGCGTGCCCGGTTCTTGTGGTCTTCAACACGCCATGGTAGGACCGGGCTGCCTCCTGATAGGCTCCGGCAACTCCTTTATCACTCAGTTTATCCATTCTATGGACTATAAAAACATCCTTCGGACTAAAACCCAACGGTTTCGTCGTCATCAGATTCAATTGCCGGCCGACGACAGTCGTACACCCGACCAAGAGAATTGAGATGGCAACCTGCAATACCACAAGTACCCGTCTAATGCGGCCCAATCGTTCCAATTTCATCTGCCCTTTAAGCGCATCAGCCGGCAGAAATCGTGACGCAATAAGCGCGGGATAACTGCCCGAAACGATGCCTACTACCAGCAACAGGATAACCAGAAAAACCGGTGCAGTAGAATCCACCAGATCGGAGATAGAAAATTCCATTCGCGTCAGACTGTTGAAGCCCGGCATGAACAGTTCGGCCAGCGCGAGGCCAAGCCCAAGTGCGACAAGCGTCAGCAGTACCGATTCTGTCATAAACTGCGTTGCCAATTGGATTCGCAGACCACCGGCCACTTTACGCAATCCAACTTCCCGAAAACGAGAGAATGACATCCCCACGGATAGGTTTGTATAATTGACCGCGGCAATGACAAGCACAAACATCGCAATGCACGCCAGGATATACGAATATACCGGATTGCCCGCCGGACGTAGTCCAACGCCCACGGAACCGAAGTGAATATCTCTAAGCGGCTGCAGTTTCAATTTCTCCCATATTGGGCTTTTGGGCCATGTCGACACAAGATCTTTCATCCGCTGCTCGACTTCGGACGGGCTAACGTCGTCTGGCAGCAATATGCAGGTTGTAAATAACATGTGTCTCCACCGTATAGGTTCATTGCCCGTAACTTCAAGCCTGGTAAGGAATTCGAAGTGAATACTCGAATTTCTGGGGACCGGCAGTGCTATTCCCGTAACGATTAGATCCCGGATGCCGGTATCTGCGCCATCACCTGTCAGGATAGATAGCTTCTTACCAATTGGGTCATCACCCGGAAAATACTTTTCTGCCATGTTCTCGGTAATAACCACACTGTGCGGATCCTTAAGCGCCGTTGCCGGATCCCCTTTCAGAAGAGGAAAGGACAACACTTGGAAAATGTCGGGATCTGAAACGTTTATCGTCTCCGCTATATTTACACCTCGATGGTGGATGAATCGGTATTTCCAATCAAAACCAATTCTCGCGATACGTAGATCCGGATACGCTTCAGTTAACGCAGGCGCCAATTCGGGCGGAGCGCCGGCCTTACTTCGTCCTCGATCGTCCTCCGCATAGACCCTGTAGATGCGATCGGCGTTTTCGTGAAACGCATCGTAGGTCCACTCGTGACGTACATACAGGAACGCCAGCACGCAGAACGCTATCGCGATGCCCAGGCCCACCACGTTAATCGCGGCATAAAGCGGGTACCGCATCAGATTCCGATAAGCCACCTTGAGATAATTCCAGAACATCAATTGACTCCTCACGGATCAGGTTCCTTAAAGAACAGCACTTCGTACTGCCGTATCATCCGCGATAGGGATACTTCACAGATACCCCGATACTGTCGTGCCGACGAAGCGTCCGCGCATAAGGGTTTGCCGGTTGTTGACCTCGTGGACAATCGAGAAGACGGGAGATTCTTCGCTCCGCTCTGAATGACATGCTGGCCGATAGCCAAGCACGTTGCTTCCCGCTGTCATCCAGAGGACTTGCCCTGAGCCTGTCGAAGAGGCCTGGGTGCAACGTCCAGGAGTCACATCCGTTACAAGTCAGACCAGATCGTCATGCAGAGGTGGCCCCCAGGCCGACGAAGGATCTACTGCGGCGTTGGATCATTCCCGCGCGATTTGCACGTGGCGACGCCTAAGAGGCAGCACGTTCGCCGAAAGTGTCATGCAGAAAAGGCCGCAAGGCAGTCAGAGCGTCCGCGCGTAAAGGCTTACCGGGCGTTGACCTCATGGACAATCGAGAAGACGGGAGATTCTTCGCTCCGCTCTGAATGACATGCTGGCCGATGGGCAGGCCGGTTGTTTCCCGCTGTCATCCTTTAAGAACATCAGCAACGGGCGTGCCATGTGGATTTCACCCGATTTTACAGGCATTTAGCGCTGTGTCGACGAAAACGCCATCCTCTGAGTGTCCGATAATGATACAGCAGTGTTCGAAAATGGACACGTGGGAGGCGCCGGTGCTCGAACCGCTTGACAGGATAAGTCTCTGTGATCATTATGGTTGTGCGTGAATTCGATCCATGGGGCGCATTGGCACGAAAAATGCGTCCCAAAGGAATGAGCCATTGCCGGCAGGATTGGCCCTACCCCTTCGAGCTCCAGATAGCCGGGTACCTGCGGCCTTTCCATGCCTGAACGACAGAGGCTTCCATGAAGACATTTGACAAGATTCTGATCGTCGACGACGACCGCGACGTGCTGCTGGCCGCGCAGCTCTTCCTCAAGCAGCACGCGGGGCGGGTGGATACCGAAGCCGATCCCGAGCGCATTCCCGAACTGCTGCAGAACGACGCGTACGACGTGATCCTGCTGGATATGAACTTCGCGCAGGACGCCACCTCGGGCAGGGAAGGGTTCCACTGGCTCGGAAGGATCCTGGAGCTGGATCCGTCCGCCGTGGTGGTCCTGATCACGGCGTTCGGCGACGTCAATACGGCCGTGCAGGCCATACGGGAAGGCGCCACGGACTTTGTCCTGAAGCCCTGGCAGAACGAGAAGCTGCTGGCCACGCTGTCATCGGCGGCCAGACTTCGCCGGTCGCGGCTCGACGTCTTCCGGCTGCGCTCCCGCCAGCGGCAGATCCACGCCGACCTGGACAGGCAGTTTCCCGGTATCGTTGCCGTCTCTCCGGTGATGCGCGATGTTTTCGAATCCATCCGGAAGGTCGCCGCCACCGACGCCAACGTGCTGATCTTGGGCGACAACGGGACGGGCAAAGACGCGGTCGCACGCGCCCTTCACCGTCATTCCGGCCGTGCGGACCAGGTCTTCATCCACGTGGACCTCGGCGCCGTCCCCGAGACCCTCTTCGAGAGCGAACTCTTCGGACACAAAAAAGGCGCCTTTACAGACGCCAGGGATGACCGTGCGGGGCGGTTTGAAACGGCTTCGGGCGGGACGCTGTTCCTGGATGAGATCGGCAACCTCTCGCTGCCGCTTCAGGCAAAGCTGCTCACCGTACTCGAAAAGCGCACGGTTTTTCGCCTGGGCACCAACAAGCCCGTCCCCATCGATATCCGGCTCGTGTGCGCCACCAATACGCCCATCCACGAACTGGCCGCGCGAAACGAATTCCGCCAGGACCTGCTCTACCGCGTCAACACCGTTGAAATCAGTCTGCCGCCGCTCCGGGAGCGCCGCGAAGACCTGCCGCTCCTCATCGGCAGTTTCCTGGACCGGTATTGCAGGAAGTACAAGAAGCCCCGCATCGGCCTGCATCCCGGCACCCTGGAAAAACTCAAAGGGTACTCCTGGCCCGGAAACGTCCGCGAACTGCAGCACGCCATCGAACGCGCGGTGATCATGAACGAAAACGGAACGCTGCAACCGTCCGACTTTCCGCTCAGTACGCCGGAAACCGCCCCGGGCGACCACATTCGCTGCGAAGACTTCAACCTCGAACGCATCGAGAAGACCGCTATCCGCAAGGCTATCGAGAAGCACGAGGGAAACATCAGCCACACGGCCCGGGAACTGGGCATCACACGCAGCGCACTCTACCGCAGGCTGGAAAAATATGGTCTATAGACACTTCCGGACGCTCTGCATCGTGCGGGTGGCTTTCCTCTGCGCCACCATCTGCGCCCTTGCGTACGTCCTCTTCGAGACGTCCTACTACACCACCGTCCTCATCCTGGCCGGCATGACGCTTTACCAGGCCTATGCCCTCATCCACTACGTGGAGCGCACCAGCCGGGACCTCACGCGCTTCCTGCAGGCCATCCGGTACGAAGACTTCTCCCAGTCCTTCAGCGGCCGCGGACTCGGGTCCGCCTTCGACGACCTGAAAGAGGCGTTCAACGAGGTGCTGAACGCCTTCCGGAGGACGCGCGCGGAAAAAGAGGAGAACTTCCAATACCTGCAGACCGTGGTCCAGCACGTGGGGGTTGGCCTGGTCTGTTATGGATCTGACGGCCGCATCGAGCTGATGAATACCGCCGCCCAGCGCCTGCTTCGCCGGCCCCACATCCACAACGTGCGAGAACTTCAGACGGTGAGCGAGACCCTTGCCGACACGCTTCTCGCGCTGGGCCCGGGCGACAGGACCCTGGTCAAGGTCCAGGACGAAGACGAACTCCTTCAGATCATCATCCACGCCACCGAGATCCGGATGCGCGGCGAATCGTTCATTCTGGCGTCGGTGCAGGACATCCAGAGCGAACTGGAAGAACAGGAAATGGAGGCGTGGCAGAAACTCATACGGGTACTCATCCACGAAATCATGAATTCGATCACGCCCATTTCGTCCCTTGCCTCCACGGTACGCGGCCACTTTCCCGAATCCGGTCGCCAGTCCCCGCTCGATCAGCAGACCGAGGCAGACGTGAGCGCCGCGCTCGAGACCATACAGTCGCGTAGCGAAGGCCTGCAGCAGTTTGTGGACACGTACCGCCAGCTCACGCGGATACCCCGGCCCGACTTCCGGATCTGTCCCGTCGCCGGACTCTTCGACCGCGTTGCGTCCCTCATGAATCCGGAATGCGAAACGGCAGGCATCGCCCTGCGCACGCGGGTCGAACCCGAGACCCTGGAAGTCACGGCCGACCCGAGCCTCGTGGAGCAGGCGCTCATCAATCTCGTGCGGAACGCGGCGGAAGCCCTGGCCGGGCGAGATCAGCCCCGTATCGACCTCACTGCGGCCCTGGACCGAAGGGGGCGCGTTCTCATCCGCGTACAGGACAACGGCCCTGGCATCCTCGACGAGGTGCAGGACCGCATCTTCATCCCCTTCTTCACGACCAGACAGGAGGGATCGGGCATCGGATTGTCGCTATGCCGGCAGATCATGCGCCAGCATCGCGGCGCCATCAGCGTTCAATCCACGCCCGATGAAGAAACCGTATTCACCCTCCGTTTCTGATCTCCAACATTCCGCCTGGTCGACGAACTGGTGAGTACTTAACCTCAATTCGAAAAAGACAACCGTTAATTTACCACAAAAAGCACAAAAGGCACAGAAGGTGACGGTGCAAAACGGCGTGCGTCACAACGTCTTGACCATACGGCTAAAACTCCACTGATGACGCATAAAGCGAGAAAGCGTCAAAACAAGCCCTGCCTTTGCTCCCTCTCTCCCGGTGGGAGAGAGGGCCGGGGAGAGAGGTCTGCGGGGCCGGGTGGAGGGGCAGCTTTTGCTTTTGCCTTTCGATTTTAGCTGACCGCTGACGGCTGATAGCCCCCTGCCTGAGGGACCGGCGAGAGAGGTCCCGAAAATCATACGAATCCTGGTTGACTCGCGCGCTATCCCCACTCCTCCAGGATGGCCTTCGCGGCGTTGTGGCCGGGAGCGCCGGTCACCTCGCCGCCCGGATGGGTACCCGCGCCGCAGAGATACAGGTTCGGAACCGGCGTCGTGTAGCGCGACCATCCGCCGAGGGGTCGCTGCGCGAGGAACTGGTCCGGCACGATGTCCAGGTGCCGGATATTGCCGTCGGTAAGGCCCACCCTCTCCTCCAGGTCATAGGGTGTGAACAGCGACCAGTCCACCAGAATGTCCCGCAGGTTCGGCGCATAGGTCGACAGTGTATCGATCATGCGCTCACCCACCTCTTCGCGTCTCTCGTCCCAGGTGCCGTCGCGCGGGCGCACGGGCGCATAGAGGGCCCAGACCGACATGACGTGGTGGCCGGGGGGCGCCATCGAGTCGTCGTAGACAGATGGAATCTGCACTTCCAATACGGGTTCAGTCGCGGGATCCCCACACCTGGCCTCGTCCCAGGCGCGGACGAAGTAGTCGATGGATGGACAGATCTTGATTTCAGCCGCCCAGCGCGGATCGAATCCGGATTCGCCCCTCGCGAAGTCCGGAAGGCCAGAGAGCGCCGCGTGGAATTTAAGGTAGGCCGTCCTGGTCTTCAGACGATTGGCCTTTGCAAGGAATCGCGCGTCCAGCGCCCCGGGCGGCAGCAGCTTTAAAAACGTTCGCTTGGGATCGGCGTTGGAGACCACAATCCGGCTGCGGATCTCCGTCCCGTCGGCCAGCGTCACGCCGCACGCCCGTCCCTCTTCCACCAGGATCTGTTGAACCTCCGCTCCCGTCTGCAGAACCGCATCGCGAGACCGCGCCGCCCTCGCGAGCGCGTTGGCGATTCCGCCCATCCCGCCCTTGACGATCCCCACGTTCTCCGGCCGGCCGAACACGTTGCATTTGATATATGCATAACACCACGCGCTGCCCGGCGCCGCCGGGTCGCCCACGTCCTGCGCCTGGATGAACGCGCCCTGGGCTTCGTCGGACTCGAAGAACTCCGTCACGAGGTCGGTCATGCTTGTCGTGAGCAGGCGGTCCAGAAACCCCTCGTCGGGCGTGCCGTTCAGCCGCGAGGCGATCTCCCCGATCGTAGGCGGCGGCGTCAGAAAATACGGGTAGATGATGTTTGCTGCCCGTTCCCAGAAAGCGAGCCATTCCGGATAGGCCTCCGCGTCCTTCCGAGAGAATCGGGCAAGCTCATCCTGGCTGCGTTCCAGGTCGTCCCAGAGGCGGAGCGCTGAACCATTTGGGAAGGGCTGGTGCCGGGAGGGGTCGAGGTGATAGACCTCGAATCCGTGCTCCCGCAGGGCCAACTCGTCGATCACCTTGTCCTGCAGCAGGTGGCAGATGTAGGAGCAGGATGAAAAACGGTAGCCGGGAAAGAGTTCCTCGGTCGCACAGGCGCCGCCCAGGAGGTCGCGGCGTTCCAGCAACAGCACGTCCATTCCGGCATCCGCCAGGTAGGACGCCGCAACCAGCCCGTTGTGCCCGCCTCCCAGAATCACTGCATCGCAATCTACGGTGGCCATGGTCAAGTTCTCCGCTATGAATGTTTCCCTGTTGGCCAGCCTGTTGACTTGTCGAGCCGGCGAGAAAGCGTGTTTGATGGTGGGTCAGACATTCCTGTCCGGTTTTCGGTTCAGGCTGACAGCTGACGGCTGATCGCTGATGGCTTCCTTTCTTGTTCTATCATCGAAGTCCCCAGCCGTTTTCCACCAGCCAGTCACGGACCCTTTGACGGCAATCTCCCTGCAACTCGATCGTCTCCCCCCGAATCGTCCCCCCTGTTCCACAGGCTTCTCTCAAGGCGCGCGCCAGGTCCTTCATGTCCCCCTTTACCAGCACGAGACCTTCCGCCAGCGTTACGACCTTGCCCCGCTTCCGCTTCTCAAGTCGAATCCGGATTTGCTGCTCCTCCGGCGCGCGTGAGACCAGCGGTTCCATGTCAGAGTCAGGCACGTCGTCGGATACAAACGCCCATCCCTCTCCGGATACTCGCTTAATCACTTCGTGTCTCCCGAAAAATGACGAATCAAGGTCATTCCCTTGCAAATCCCGCCTATCGAACCATTCCTCTCATGACGTTGCGGTTCCGTCCCCAAAATCCGGCACTTCCGTCAACACGCCGCCGCTCATCGCGGACTGATGCCCCACCAGCCCGGGAACCAGGTACCGCGCCGCCTGCCACACGTTGTTGGGCGGCGTTCGGCCCGTCACGCACGCCGTCACGAAATCGTGCACGAGGAACTGGTGCGCGCCCTTGTGCCCATTTCCCAGGCCGATGAACTCCCTCGGCAGCAGGTGTACCGGATGCACCGGAGACGCCCCCTGGTGCGTGCCGTCGTCCCCCGTAACCGCGCCCATCGGGTCGTCGGCCGGAGCGGCCAGTACGCCTCCACAGGACAATTCCGCGGTCAGGTCCTCACACGTTTTCCGGTCCTTGGTGATCCACACCTGTCCTCCCACCTGCTCCTCGTATCCGGCATCCGTTCCATACAGGCTCATCCCGACGGTGCCGGGATGTCCGATTCGGCGGAACTCGTTGAACCGCGCCATGCTTCCGTCCGACATCCTGCACAACATGGTCTCGTTGCTGAACGGGTTCTTCCAGACGTTGTCTTCGCTCGTATACAGATTATCCTCATGACGGTCCGTGAATCCCATCCCGCTCACGTGCGTGGCGTGTGCCCCTGTGACGGACACGATCATGCTGGTCGAATGCGTGGGATAATGCAGCGGCGGGGACCCGAAAAGCTGTCTTCCACTTCTCGCCATGCCGCCATTGCGCGACCGCGTACAGTCCGTGCGAGTAATCGTGGTAATACTCCGCCTCTCCGTACACGATATGTCCGAAGTCTCCCTTCTGAAAACGGTCCCGGCAATAAATGGTGCACGGATAATAATAACTCGTCTCCCCGATCATGTAAATCAACCCGGTCTCTTCCACCGCCTTCACAAGCCCGGAGATTTCATCCAGCGTCACGGCCGACGGCACCGCCGAATACACGTGCTTGCCGCTGCGCAACGCCTGGACCGCCTGTGGGCCGTGCAGATGGTGCTGCGTAATGATCGCGATGGCGTCCACGTCGGAGGTGCACAGTGCATCGAGCGACGGATACGTGTCCGGAACGCCGAAACGCGCTGATTTCTCCGCCAGCTTCTCCGCGTCCAGGTCGCACAACACCAGGTGGTCGACGTCCGGATGCGCCTTGAACAGGGGTATGAACGAATTCGCAAATGCTCCGGTGCCGCAGATTCCGAGACGAATACCCATCAGCGCTCCAAAAACAGCCGTCAGCCGTCAGCCGTCAAAATCAAAAACGAAAACAGAATCAAAGTCCACATCTTCCCGGCCCCCTCGCACAGAACCATCTGCCTTCAGTCGTCAGCTATAGACGAAAGGCAAGATCAAGATCCGCCACTCCCCACCGCCCAGACCTCTCTCCCCGGCCCTCTCTCCTACCAGGAGAGAGGGAGAAAAACTAAAGAAGCCGTGACACGATCTTCCAATATCCGGAGCGAGGGCATCCTGCCCTCGAACAGCAAACAACCCGTCGATATCCGCATCGAGGGCCTGCTGCTTCCACCCATCCGAAACCATTACTGGAATAACGGCGCCAGGAGCTCGCGAATCAGCCGCCGAGGGCAGGATGCCCTCGCTCCCGGGGGACCTTACCCCGGCACCCTCTGAAGTGGGAAGACGTGAGAGGGGAGACGACACCGTACGCCACCGGATTTCCGCTCTCCTCATCAATCCTCTCTCCTTCGTGTCATGCGAGCGTCCTATTGCAGAAGTGACAGATGTCAAAGTTACCGCTACTTCTTCCTTCTTCCTTTTTCCCCCTTCCTGTCAGGAAGGGGGCCAGGGGGTAGGTCCGTAACTTACAATCGATAAGAAATACACCTGACCGGCGATCCGCAAGCCCTAATGCGGTCGGCGACAAGACGGCAAGGCGGCTCTCTACGGCATGCGCGATGATTCTTGAACCCCCATTCCCCATTTCGTAAATTGTCTTAGAAGTTGTTTTAAAATTCCCGGTGAGTCCCGAGCGCGCGCGAAAATGTGTCGGTTATGAGGCGCGAGGGGCGCGCAGCGCCGACGGGCAAATTCGCCTAAGAGAGGCGAGCAAGCGCAGCCTCGATCTCGTACGACGGGTGGATTTGACCAACGCAGACCGACGCTTTTGCAGCCGCGCGAAGACCGTTGGGAGTTTTAAAACAGCTTCTTAATCGAAAGGAGGCGCCATGGACCTGACCATGTTCGAAGACGACGCTATTGTCGCAGAATGGACCCTATCAACCGCCGAGCAGGGCGAGCGCGCCGGTCTCCCACTGGATGTCGGCGACTGGGGTCTGGCAAACGAAATCCGCGCCGAAATCTTCCTGCCTGAAGGGGTGGACGACGAGATCCGCTGCACGCTAACCTCGGGGCATCGCACCGAAGGCATGAGCCAGGACGACGGCTACTGGTTCAACGCCATCGTCTCCCCCCGCGGCGGCAACATCTGGCGGGGCTGGCGCGAGTTCCGCTTCCCGGCGGAGTGTTTTTATACCGCCGGAATCCCGACGGCGGGGTGGGGCGACATGTCCTCGGGCGATATCCGCGTGCCGCCCGGAAGCCGCGTCCGGAATATCCGCCTCGTCCAGCGCCGCATCGTCACGGGCCCGCGAATGACGGACGACGCCCTCATCGCCGCCATCGATCTGAACCATCCGGGGCTCGAAGCCGCGGCGCGGGCAACCGGCAGGGACGCCCGGCTTTCGGCAATCGCATCGCATTTCCGTTCCAGCGCGTACAACAGGCGGCACACGACATCCGATTCAGGGTCCGATGCAAATATCGAAGAGGCGGACCGGATCCTCGCCGGTTATATCATGGACCACCACTGGCCCGACGGCGTGGACTGGGACGCAAACCCTTACGGATATATCGAGTGGTCCATCATCATCCACGCGTTCTACTACTTCAAGTCCCTCGAACGTGCCTGGGAAAAGGCCCGGGACCCCAAATACCCTAAGGGAATCGAATCCATCCTGTGCGACTGGATGCGCAAAACACCCGTTCCCTTCGGCGTCCGCGCGGGCGGCCTGGCCTGGGGGCATTCGCTGATCGTGAGCATGCGGTCGTTCAATACGCTTGTCGACGCGTTCACCGTGCTCTGCGAATGTCCGAAGACCGAAGACCGGACCATCGTTGACCTGCTCAAATCCATCTACGAACACGTCGTCTACCTCCTGAGATTCGAATCCTTCCCGCCTTCCAACAAGACCATATCGGAAGGCAGGTCTCTGCTCGCCACAGCCTGCTCCTTTCCCGAATTCAAGGACGCCGAAGCCTGGTACGAGGCCGCCAGCCGGCGGCTTATCGACGACATGGACATCCAGGTCTTTCCGGATGGCGCCTCCTACGAACTCACGCCGGGATATCAGATCTCGATCGCCTCCTGGTTCCTGGATGCATATAAGGTGGCAGGAAAGTTCGGCCGGTCCCTGGATCCTGAACTGGAAGCAGGCATCCGGCGCATGTACGACTGGTGCGTCTCCGTCAACCGGCCCGACTTCACCTTCCCCTCCGTTTCCGACGCCGGCAGCCTGGACGGAAAATTCGGCGACGGGCTCACGGGACCGGGCGCCATTCTCGACAGCGAATCCGCCACCTGGATCGGCACCGAGGGAGCAGAAGGCAGCCCGCCGGACTACACTTCCATAGCCCACCGGGACTCCGGGTATTTCGTGATGCGCAGCGGCTGGGACCGCGACGCCCGCTACCTCCTGTTCGAAGGAGGTCCGTACGGCCGATTCCACCAGCACGAAGATATGCTCTCGTTCGATCTCTACGCCCACGGTCTGCCCTTCATCGTGGACCCCGGAATCGCCTCGTACTATCCGAATGCCTGGACCTCGTTCTATAAGACAACCGAAGCGCACAACACGGTCCTCGTGGACGGCTGCGGGCAGAACCGCGGGGCAGGCACCGTCGCGGAATGGGTTGAATCCGCCCGAGACAAAACGGTCTGGCGCTCCGACGAGCGCTCCGACGTGGCCATCGCCACGTACGACGCCGGGTATGCCGGTTTGGACGCGTCCGTCTCGCACCGCCGGATCGTCATGTTCGTCAAGCCGGATTACTTTCTCATCTTCGACGAACTCACGGGCGAAGGCCGCCGCACTTACGAGGCGCTCTTCCACTTCATGCCCTACCGCGTGCTGATCGACCCGGAAAGCCGCGCCGTCCGGACCGGGCGCATGCATCCACCAAACCTGGAAGTCCTCCCCCTCGTCAGAATGACGCCCCGCATCGTCTGCGGCCGGAACGATCCGGTACAGGGATGGCTCGCTATCGATGGACAGGACGTTCCCGCGCCCGTCGTCATCTACAGGAAACGGACGTCGTTGCCCTTCCGGACAGGCTACGCCCTCGTGCCATTCACGGACGGCGTCAGCGCGGGCGTCACGTCGAGGATCACCCGCCGCGGCGACGTCTGGAACGTGCGAATTGTCCATCACGACGGTGAGGTGGATCGGATCAGGATGGACTGGTCCGACGCCAACGGCCCGGTGCTGGTGTAGTCGTTCCAACGCGCAACAGCGAAATACCCCCAAAAACGAGGAAACCAATGCTGCCCAACTACGACGTAGACATGCAACTGGACGTGAAGGTCCCGATGCGCGACGGGATCAACCTCTCGGCGGACATCTACCTGCCGCGCGCCCGCGGGAGATTCCCCACGGTCCTGATGCGCACGCCATACAGCAATAACGACGATGGAATGGTCGGAAAAGCCAGGCGCCTGGCCAATAACGGATACGCCTGCGTACTTCAGGACTGCCGCGGACGGTGGGACTCCGAGGGCACCTATTACGCGTTTCGTGAGGGTGAAGACGGGTACGATACCCAGGAGTGGATCGGGAACCGGGAGTGGTGCAGCGGCAGGATAGGAATGGCCGGAAGTTCCTACGGCGGCGCCGTACAGTGGCGCAGCGCGCCGTATGCCAGCCGTTATCTCAAATGCATGACGCCGCGAGTCATCTGCGCAGACTACTACACCGGGCTCGTCCACCCCGGCGGCGCGTTCCAGCTCAACGTCATGCTCACCTGGGGCATGCGCACCAACGCCCGCACCGGCCAGACCATCGAGTTTCACAATTGGACCGAAGCCTTCCGGGCGCTGCCCCTCAACAGAATGGACGAAGCCTCGGGCCGCGACGTCGACTTCTGGAAGGACTGGGTCGAACACGACGCTTACGACGACTACTGGGAGGAATTCAACGACGAAACCCGCTGGGGGGATATTATCGCGCCCGCGTTCAATATGGGAGGCTGGTACGATCTCTACGCCGCCCAGACCTTCAGCAACTACAACGGCCTTCGTCAGAACGGCGGCTCCGAAGACGCGAGGAAGAGCAAGCTCATCGTGGGTCCGTGGCCGCACGCCCTCAGCACGTCGCCAAAGACCGGCGACGTGGACTTCGGGGCGCCGTCCATGGTGGACCTCGAGAGCCTGGAACAGCGCTGGTTCGACTACTGGCTCAAAGGCATCGACAACGGCGTTGCGGACGAACCGCCGCTGAGGCTCTTCATCATGGGGGTCAACCGGTGGCGGGACGAATGCGAGTGGCCGCTCGCCCGGACCCGGTGGGAAAAATGGCATCTGCATTCGACCGGCCAGGCCAACACGCTGCTCGGCGACGGCTGCCTCTGCACCGATCCGCCGGGCGAAGAGCACCCCGATCACTACACCTACGATCCGCGCTATCCGGCGCCGACCATGGGCGGAAACAACTGCTGCTCCCCCCACATCGTTCCCTGGGGGCCGCAGGACCAGCGCCCGGTGGAAATGCGGAGCGACGTGCTTTGTTATACCAGCGACGCAATGGAAACGGACCTGGAAGTCACCGGACCCGTCAAGGTCGTACTCTACGCCGCCACCGACTGTACGGACACGGACTGGACCGCCAAGCTGGTGGACGTATCGCCATCGGGGTACGCCATGAACCTCTGCGACGGAATCCTGAGGGCCCGTTTTCGCGAGAGCCTTACCAGCCCGTCTTTGCTCGAACCCGGCAACGTATACGCCTATGAGATCGACCTCGGTGTCACTGGGAACGTATTCAGGAAAGGCCACCGCATCCGGCTCGAGATCTCGTCGTCGAACTTCCCCCGGTTCGACCGCAATCTCAACACGGGCGGCTCTTTGGCAAGCGAAACCGAAATGCGCCAGGCCCATCAGGCCGTCCATCACTCGAGACAATATCCATCCCATATCGTCCTGCCCGTTATCCCGGCAACACGATAGCCATTACGGGGAGCAGTGAATAGTCGACATCTGTTGCTCCTGCAAGACTGGAAAAGAACCTGCTCAAAGGGGACGCTGAGCATGCCTGCAGTGAGCTCGGTCCCTGAGCTTGTCGAAGGGTGTCGAAATGTCGAAGCGCCCGCGTTAGGTTGCCGTTCTAATCCTTCGCCGACCCCTTCGACAAGCTCAGGGCAGCGCCTTCGACCCTTCGGCAGGCTCAGAACAACGGCTCAGGGAGCGGCTCAGGATCCCGGGTCATGGGTGTCTAAAAATAAGGACTTTGCGATATGTCAGATCCCTGTCTCGTCGTTTCCATCCCCGACAAGAGCTTCGGCTTCGTTCCCGGCGAGCGGGTCTCCATCGACATCCACGTGATCGGGATGGACAAACAAACGGTCCGCACCCGGCTCGCGATCAACGATCCCCTGGGCGCAACGCGGTACGCATCCGGGGAGGTCAACCGGGACCTGAACGACGGCCACACGGTTCTCCCGTTCGACTGCGGCCTCGAATCCGATTTTCAGCCGGGAACATATCTCATCACGGCGCAGGTCTATTCCAGGGCCCGGAATTACAGAGCCATCGCTACCGAATCGTTTGAGGTAGTCGTACCCGGCCGCCGCCTGGCCGACGGCTTTCCGGTTGCGACACGTGACCGAATCGTCGATGCGAACTACGCCTTCGAAGCGATAGACCACGAAACGCTGGATGCGGCGTTCCGGACGGCGCACGCCGAATGTGAAGCGTGCCGCAACCCGGACGGCGGCTGGGGTACGGTCCCGGATGCGGAGAAGCCCGCGTACCGCTGGCCCTCGGACGTCATCCTGGGTTATCTGTACGGCTACGAAGCGCTGGGCGACGAGCAGTACCGGAAGCTGGCTGTCGACGGCCTGGACTATCTCCTTGCGGAGCAGGACGAGAACGGCGCCTTCCGCTGGTGGTACAAGGGCGTTCCCGGCGGCGTGATGAACCAGCGCGACAACTTCTACGATACGGGCTGGGCGGGGCTGGCCCTTGCGGAGGGCTTTCGGGTTACCGGAAAGGAGGAATACCTCAACGCCGTTCGAAGGGCCGCGGACTGGACGACGTCCTGTCCCTTTACCGGAAACAACAACTACGATGCCTTCGCGCTCTGGTTTCTATCCCTGCTGTACGCGTTCACCGGAGAAGAAAGTTACCTGGAGACGGCCATCTGGCGGACCCGCGGCGGCGTCTTCTTCGCGCAGCTTCCCCGGGGCGGATGGCCGGGTCACAACTTCCATATCGGCTATCAGTCCATTACCGCGAACGGCCTCGCCTCGCTGTACGACGTTCTCCCCATCGATCATCCATTTTCCGATTCACTCAGGGACCGCCTCTGCGCGGCCCTCAATTTCACCACGTTCCTTCAGACGCGCACGGGAGACTATTGCATGGGCTGGGAATACGACCGGGAATTTCGTATCGACAGCGCAGGCACGCCCACGGGAACCATGATTCCCGCCCGGTCGGAACTCGTTCGCGCCTTCTACAAGACCCGCAACCGCATCGAAGTGCCCGGTAATATCTTCAATGGGCTCTGTCGTTCCACCACGGGGAGAATCGAATCCCTCAAGGACCGCTCCGATCGCAGCAAGTCAGACTCCACCTACCTGATGGACATCGGCACGCTCCTCAAATGGCGCCACAACAAATGAGGCGCGGCCTGCGCCGCGCCTCCAGGTTCCCGTGCCTTGTCCTTCCGCATCACTCTTTTCCGGGCACCACTTCAATCTCGAACAGCTTCGGCCATCGCTTTCCGGTCACGAACAGGCGCCTCCGGTCCCCATCATAGGCGATTCCGTTCAACGCGGCATCCGCACCGAGTCGTTCCCTTCCGGGCATCAATCCCGCCAGGTCGATCCAGGCCACGACCCTGCCGGACTCCGGGTTGATCCTCGCGATCAGGTCCGATTCCCAGACATTGGCGTAGACTTCACCCTCGACGTATTCCAGTTCATTCAGCCGGGTCACCGGCCCCATCTCGTCCCGGACTTCCACCCGCCCCACCTCCTCGAACGTATCGGGATCCCTGAAATACAGCATCGGCGTTCCGTCGCTCACGATCAACCGCCGGCCGTCGTGCGTGATTCCCCACCCCTCGGAGGAATATGTAAACGACCGAACGCGTTCGAATGTCTCCCTGTTATAGACGAATCCGGTCCGCGCCACCCAGGTCAACTGAATGATGCGATTTCCGAAGATCGTAATCCCTTCCCCGAAATACCGGGACTCCAGCGTCTTGATCCGCGTGACCTGGCCGGTTTCCAACACGACCTCGCGCAATGAAGACCTCCCGTAAAGCCCTGTTCCCTCGTAAAGATAGCCTCGTTCATAAACCAGCCCCTGGGTAAACGCGCCGTGATCGTGGGGATACGTGTTTATCACGCGGTACGTATATCGTCGAGGCACCTGCCCGGCAATCGAGTCCGCCTGTGATGACGCTCGGCGATCCGGCGACGCCTGCCGGGCGGCAACCTGATCGATCGCAAGTGGACTCGTCAGAAGCGACGCGGCGCACAGGGACAGGAAAATCCACGGCAGATGGCGAAGGTATAGGACTGTCTTCAAATTTGTTTTCCTGTCAATTACGTCCTTTTTCAAATTCACGTGACTCGGCGCGGGGCCGGTTTTTCCGTGAATCACCTCAGTGGCGCAAATTGGAATCGGGTGGCCTGCAAGCACGTCAGAAACTTGCGGACTACGGAGATGGACGGAATAACACGGAAAAACCCCCCACCCAGACCGGGCGGCGGGTCAGATAGACCTGAAAGGACCGTCTCGTGGATTTGTGATCTTGCCGCTGACAGCTGACTGTTATCCTTTGACCGCTGTGTTTCCTGAGGCCGAGGGATCGCCTTCGATCCATTCTTCGCCATCCGTCCACACTTCCTTCTTCCAGATAGGCACGGTTTCCTTCAGCCGGTCGATCGCGTAATGACAGGCTTCCAGTGCCGCTTTGCGGTGCGGCGCGGAAATCGCGATCAGTACGCTGGTCTCGCCGATCTCCAATCGCCCCACGCGATGCAGCATGCCCACCCGGTCCACCTCCCACCTCGCCTTCACTTCCCGGCCGATTGCTTCCATTTTCTTTTCGGCCATCTCCCTGTAGGCATCGTACACCAGATAGCTCGTCCTGCGGCCCATCGAATGGTCTCGCACCACCCCCGCGAAGGTCGCCACCGCGCCATCCGAATCTCTCAGCACGGCGTCGTGCAGCGCGTCGGCCGAAATGGGTCCTTCCTGGATGTGGTACAGATCACCTGACATGGGTTCTTCCTTCCCCTGAGCCGTCTCCCGCGATGCCGTCGGTCGACGCTCCCCCGCTGACCGGCGGGATGAACGCCACCTCGTCCCCGTCACCGAGCCGCCGGGTCCGATCCACGTACGCCTGGTTGACCGAAATCATCAGACTGCCTTCCATTTCCCGCAACCGGGGATGCGCTTCCGCCAGCCGCGTCAGCAGGTCAGCGACGGAGGCGTGCTCGGGCAGCGACATCGACGCCTCCCTCGTCCCGACCAGATCCCTGCACGATGCGAAAAACAGGACCTTGACCTCCATATTCCGTCTCCACGCGTTTTTTCGGAGCACCCGCCGGCGGAGGGGTTGATTCGTCAACGCACCTGCCTGAGCCTGGCATTCTCCGTCACCCCCGGCCTCCGCCCCCGCTTCGCCACGGACCGTGGCCCCACGGCTTTGATATCGGACGTGAAATCGATGGGCGAGGCGCCGCTGATTGCGCTGCCCACGCCGAACCCGTCCACCGCGGACACTGCCGCTACGAACTCCCGGATGCGGTCCGGCGTCATTCCGCCGCTCACGTAGATCTTCACCTCCCGATGCCCCGCGCGATCCAGCCCGGTTCGAACCCTGCTCACGAGATCGGGCGTCACACCACCCAATTCAGAGGGCGTATCCAGACGCACGCCCTGCAGCCGTCCACCCATCTCCCGGGCCAGCCGCACACTCTCCTCCGCTTCATCCATAAATGTATCCACAAGCACGAGCCGCCGGATCGATTCGGGCATGTGCCGGTCGAAGGCATGGGCCGCCGTGAGCGTGTCACCCATGATCAACATCAGCGCGTGCGGCATGGTGCCGGTCGGATCGCGGCCGGCCAAACGCGCCCCTGCCGGCGTGGCGCAACCTGAACATCCGCCAACAAGGGCCGAGTATTCCATGACGTCCGAGATCGCCGGATGAACGTGCCGCGCGCCGAAGCTAATCACCGGAATTCCCTTTGCAGCCTCCACGCATTCCCGCGCCGCCGTCGCCCAGCCGCTCTTCTGGGCGAGCGTACCGAGATAGGCGGTCTCGTAGATGCCAAAGCCGCTGTAACGGGCCTGTATCCGGAGAACGACTTCCTTTCGGGACATCGGCTCACCCTCGCCCAGCGCCCAGACGGACGCATCCTCAGGCAAGACTTCAGCCAGATTCCCGAGGACCTCCGTCATGCCGCAGAGCGTACCGTTCCCGTTCGGAAACACCTCCATTGTAACAACCGGATCGATCCCCTCCCGCGACAACACCTCGCGGGTATTTAGAAAGTAGAGATCGGCCCGGTTTTCGTCAAAAAAGGCCCTGTCCGGCAGCATTGACTGGTCCAATCGACGTGTCTCCCGCCGCGGTACGACCGGGCGACCACGCTTCCCGCATCCCTGCGCTGTAAGTTACTCTCGTCTGTCCTTAGAAGCGGTCTTAAGGCGTTCCCTCATCGCCTCCAGGTAGGAAAACGGCACATCCACAGTACCGACGATCGGGTCCCCCCTTCCATCGCCATGGCAATCGGACCCACCCGTGCACAGGAGGTTGTTTTCCAATGCAATCTTCGAATATCTGGCGACCTGCGAGGCATTGTGCTTGGTGTGCCGCACCTCGATGCCGTCCAGCCCGGCGGATACCATCTCCGGAATCAGGTCGTCCCGTCGATACAATCCGGGGTGGGCAAGGCACGCCAGTCCGCCCGCCGCCCTGATCACCTGGATGGCCCTGGACGGCGACTGCGAATATTTGCCAACATAAGCCGGCTTCGAATAACCCAGGTATTTGTGGAACGCTTCGTCGACGGAGAAAACAAGGCCTTCTTCCACCATCACGTCGGCGATATGTGGACGGCCGATTGCGCCGGCCCCTGCCCTGGCCAGCACCTGCTCGAGGGGCACGCGCAATCCCATACGATTCAACTTTCTCACCATACGTTCCGCCCGCTGCAACCTGGCCTTTCGAAACGTGTCGAGCCACGAGATCAGATCCGGGTGATCCGGGTCGATGAAGTACCCCAGAATATGCACGTCGGTGCCGTCGTTCCTGGCGCTCAGCTCAGTTCCCGGTATCACTTCGATACCCAGCCGCGCGCCTTCCTCCTCTGCCTCCGCGACGCCGTCGGTCGAGTCGTGATCCGTCAAACTGATCGCGCTGAGTCCGGCTTCCGCGGCCCGGCGAACCACTTCCCGAGGCGTGAATGTCCCGTCGGAGTTCGTCGAGTGAAGATGCAGATCGATACGCTGGTTCACGGACCGGCTTTCGAATTGTCAACGGGGACCGGATCCACGTAGATCAGCCCGCGTTTCTGGCGGCTGCCTTCCCGTTTCAACGCGACGAGTTGGCTGCGCAGAAGGTTTCGTTTGACTGCGCTGAAATGGTCCGTCACCAGAACGCCGTTCAGGTGATCGACCTCATGCTGAACCGCGCGCGCGGCAATATCCGACATCGTCCCGCTGAAGACGTTTCCCTCCCGGTCCAGGGCGTCAACCCGGACCTGCGCCCGGCGGTTGACGTCTCCCACAACCCCCGGCAGACTCAGGCACCCCTCTTCACCGACGACCTCGCCCTCAGCCTCGCTGAGCTCCGGGTTGATCAACACCGTTGGTTCGGCCTCAGGATCGCCCGGGCTGACGTCCAGAACCACCACGCGCTGGCTGACGCCCACCTGGGGCGCCGCCAGCCCGATCCCCTCCGCCGCGTACATCGTCTCGAACATATCGTCCACGAGGGTACGCACCTCTTCCGTAATCGCTTCAACCGGCCGCGCCTTCCTTCTGAGTGTCGGGCAGCCGAATTTCTTGATTTCGAGAAGTGCCACTGTTCAGGTCCCGTGTAAGCCTACAATACTGAGCGTCGATGACTACTTGCCCTGGATGTTCAGAATCGTCTCATTCAAACTTCCGCTACGGTATCCCTGCATATCCAGCGTGACGTACCGATATCCGATTTCCTTCAAGCGCGCCACGACCCGGTCGACGAGTCCGTCCAGGAAGAATCGGCTGATCTCCTCGGGTGAAACTTCGATGCGGGCGATGTCGTCATGGTGTCTAACCCGAACCAGGCGGAATCCCAGCGTCTTGAGAAACGCCTCGGCCCGGTCGACCATAGACAGCGCTTCCACGGTCACGGGAGTACCATAGGAAATTCGGGACGACAGGCAGGCCGACGCCGGGCGATCCCAGGTGGGCAACCCCCAGGCTCTGGACAACAGGCGGATATCCTCCTTTGTCAGGCCCGCCTCGATCATGGGGGCCCGCACCCCCCTGTCACGCGCGGCCGTCATGCCCGGCCTGAAGTCACCCACGTCGTCCGCGATGGCCCCGTAAATCAGAAATCGATACCGACTCCCGTACCTTTCGAGGACTTCATCCAGCTTGTCGGCCAGCGCCGTCTTGCAATGGTAGCATCGGTCGGGCTCGTTTTTTACGTAGTCCGGATTCTCCATTTCCCGTGTGTGGACCACCTCCATGGAAATACCGATACGGCCCGCTAGAGCCCGCGCGTTCTCGAGTTCCCCGGTGGCATAGCTGGCCGAAACCGCGGTCACCGCGAGCGCCTTCGTTCCCAGCGCCCGGTGCGCCGCCGCCGCCAGAAACGTGCTGTCCACGCCCCCTGAAAACGCCACGACCACACTCCCCATCTCCCGGAGAAGCTTCTCGAGCCGGCACAGCTTTTCCTCGGCTTCCGGTAGCCCCGACCCGGCGCCTTCGTTCATATGTCGTTCCACCGGTGACATCACTCGGGATCCTCCACCCCACCCGGCATCACCACCGCATCGACCATCCCGTGCAGTACTTTCTTGTCCGGCGGGCAAACCGTGGCCTGCACGCCCGACAATACGGGCCGCCCATCCTGAATGAAATAATAAGGCTGGATGCGCACCCGTCCTTTGAGGCGCATCATGCGATCCGTCTGGAAATCGTAGTACGACACCGAAAAGCGGGAGCCCGTGTGGAACTCCTGCAATATGTGCGGCGATCCGGGATATTCGGCGAGCGCGGACTCTATCGTGGTCTGCCAGTCCGACTCCGACATATCGTGGCCGACGGCTACGCCGCGGCTCCCCCAGGCCTGATCGGAGAAACCGGACGGCTTAATCACAAAACGGCGTTGTTTCTGTCCCAGGGAGCCGAGGTCCTGCCAGTTTCCGAAATACCTGCCGTTCACGCTCAAACCCGGAATAACGGCGTGCGGCGGCAGAGGACGCGGGTCCAGAATCCACGTCTTCGGAAAGGTCTGCATGAGGAACGCCACCCCTTCTTCTCCAAGTTCGCGAAGCCAGAACGAACGCAAGATGGGATGGTGAAACAGCGCCATCAGCATTTTCTCTTCCAGGTGGGCTTTCAACGGCGGCGTTGCCTTGACCGTTCCCTTTCGAATGGCATATAAAATCAGATCCATCTTCGGTATGTTTTTCAGGTCGAACAGTTCGAAAAAACGATAGAGAACGTCAATCTGCCGTCGACCGCCTGTACCGTTCACGAACAGTCCGGCTTCGCTGAAAATAATCTCTTCCGGGCGCACAACGCAGGTTTCAAGTCCCGCCCGGTTCAGGGCTTCCCCCAGCCAGGTCATTTCGGGGCGGTACCCCGAAGATTCCTCTGAAACCACAATGCCCAGCACCGGCTCCCCAATCCCGGCAACCGAACGCACCATCCCCATGAATCCGTTCACCATACCGTCGGCGCCGCCCACAATATCAAATCCGAACCGGCCGTACCGCTCCGCCAGGCTGGCCGTGAATCCGATCCCCCCCGGCACCGAATCCAGTTCCGAAGCGATCGTCCCCGCGGGGGTCGGAATCAGGTCCGGCCGGATCACCAGGGGCAGATGCTGTTTGAAACGGTTCATCCGGCCGTATCCGATTACGGTTTCCGGCTTCCCCTGATCCAGGTAGGCCGCCACCCACTCCGGCTGGATTTTCCGGACACTCTGAGAATACAGAAGGTTGCAGGCCTTATAGAATTCGTACAGATGCGTGCCCAGGCGTTCCAGATGTTCGATCACCCGCGGTGGCATCCAGAACGGTTCGGGCGACACCCGCCAGGGGCTGTTGGATTTGGGATGCACCGTGCGCTGCACATCCGTATACAGGCCGCCACCGGGCGTCATTCGGTCAATACAGAGGCTTCGCTCTTTCGCGTCGGTCACTTGAATCGTTTCTTCCTCTGCACAGATTCCCATGTCAATCACCCGACCTGATGTGGTAATGGAACGGCCCATCTACCTCGGACGCGGACAATCTTCGTGATTTTTCAAGGACAGTGACAGTTGTGCGAATGTTCAGGAAGCCCTGCCCCCGCTCCGGCTCTGCCGCCGCTTCGGCTTCTTGACTCGCTTCCACACCAGGGTGGATCCGCCAATCTGAAACCGGCGCCATGATTCGGGAGGGTCGTCTTTCTCCCCGTCCTGTTGCCGGGTCGCCAACCCGGCCGTGGAGTGATTCCGGGGGCAGCTCCGCAACGCCCTGGATTCATCATCCGACAGGAGCGCCTGGACGGATGCCAGCGATTCCGAAACAGAAAGACCCTGGCCGTCCGACTCGTCCTGCAGATTCAGGCGAGCGGCAGCGGCTTCGTAGACGGCCTTCGCCGCCTCGACACGCGCTTCGAGCAAGTTGAGCGCACGTCTCAGCTCTTCAACCTGGGAGGCCGATGCATTTATTTCGCGGCGTGCGTGTTCGAGTACCTCTTCGTAGAGATCGCCCCGATCACCGTTTGCGTCTTCCATGATCTCCGCCCACGTATCGTGGTTGTCCCGCGCAAGGAACGTCGGTTTTGCATCCGGCTTCGCGTTCAACGCCCGCTATCGTCGGCGAGCGCCAGCTTCATACTCCTTCGGTACCGTTCAGGGTCCTTGAGAATTCGGACGGCCTCGTGAAACTGTTCATCGCCCTTCAGCCGCGCCAGAATGCGTCCCTTCTTCCCCCAGACCCGGTTTCCCAGTTCCCTTCCGATTTCCAGCCGGATAAACGGTTCCGCCTTTTCGAACTCCGCCTCCCGCTCCGATTCAACGACGTTCCGCAGGACTTCCAATGCCCGGTCCGCTTTCGGTTCCAGGCCCGCGGCAGCCAGCGCCCGGTTCAGATTCTCCAGTTCGTTCTGGGCCGGCGTGCGGTAACGACCGAAATTGCCGAGTTTCGACGAGTCCGCGAGAAATGCCCGGAACGCGTTGATTTCCCTGTCCCCCACCTCGTAGCCCTCCGGATTCCGGGGAAACGTGGTCTGCGCGGCGTATTCTACGGCAAAGTCGAAAAACAATCCGGCCCGGTACATTTCGAGTATCAATCTTGGTCTGCGCTTCGGTTTCACCACCACGTCGGGCGTGATTCCGCCTCCGCCGAAGACCGTACGCCCGCCGGCAGTCTTGAAGACCCTGGCCGAATCCGAGACTTCGTTTGCGACGCGGTCCTCTCTCAACGCCATTCCCAGCATCTGACCCAGCTCCGTCTCGAACAGCTGCTCTGCCTGTTTTGTGGATTCAAGATCGAACTGTTCGAATAGCCGCGTGATCGCGTCCTCCCGACTCTCTTCCCCCGCAATCGTCGCAACCGTCTGATACAGAGGCACCTGCGACTCCCCGACACTCAATGCCAGGTTGCCCAGCCGTCCGAACCGCCTGCTCTTGTGGATGCTGCGACCGCTGGGGGTGTAATAGAGGGCTGTCGTCCACTTCAACGCTTTTTCATTGCTGACACGCTGAAAGGACTGAACGGAGCCCTTGCCGAAAGTTGGTGTGCCCAGGATCAGCCCCCGGTCCGAGTCCTGAATCGCCCCGGCGACAATCTCCGATGCGCTCGCGCTGTGGCTGTTGACCAGAACCACGAGCGGGATATCCTTAACCCTGGACGCTTCCGCGGTGCGATATTCTTTATTCTGGGAATCCACGCGGCCCCGCGTGGTGACAACCAGCAGATCGGGTTCCAGAAACACGTCGGCGACGGCGACGGCCTGCGCCAGCAGCCCGCCCGGATTCCCCCTCAGATCCAGGATAATACCCCTGGGATTCTTCGCTTTCAGCTCATCCACGGCGGCTTTCAGCTCATCCGGGGTGGACTCTGAAAACCGGCTGCTGATCAGACCGGACATGGCGATGTAACCGATACCTTCTTCGATTCCGTCAATGCTCGCCACGCTTTTCACGCGAATACGCGCCCGGATAATCTCCTGGTCGAACGTCTGAGAGCGGCCCGTTCGGTCGATCGTAATCACAACCCGATTGCCAGGCGTCCCACGCAGCACGTCCACGACCTCCTCGAGCTTTTTATTCAGAGTGGGATCTCCGTCCACCGCGACGATCCGGTCGCCGACCACAAGGCCGGAAGTATCGGCAGGCGTACCCTCGATAACACTCAGAACGACGGGTACCTCGACGCCGTTCCTCTTCATGGTGCTGATGGTGATGCCCAGCCCGCCGAATTTGCCCTGGGTATCGATGATCAGATCGTCCAGACCGCGCTTGTTGAGCATCTGCGTATACGGGTCGAGTTCGTCCAGCATGCCTTCGATGGCTGAAGTCGTGAGCGAGTCGGACGCCAGTGGTTTGTAATAACTCGTGGTCAGCAGCTTCAGTGTTTCGATGTATTCGTCGATACTGTTCTCCACGGCGGCGTAGCCGTCTTCCCCATTGACAAGCCGCGAGTCCAGAACCACGCAGGTCCCCAGAATGCCGATGAGTGCCGCTCCTACCCATATCCGTCTGCGTTTCCGTCCGCTCATATTCCGCCTCCGCATTATCAGATCCCAACCTTCCACGTTGTCGCGGGTCCTGTCCCGGCAATCTCTCGCCATTCTTCCGGGAAGCCGTCGCGTGCCGCCGTCCCCGCCCCGAACTCGCTGTGAATCAACCGTTTGGCCGAACCGCGCCCGGCAGCCGATCCCGTACCGCTTTGTGGATCCGGCACGCGAGTTCCTCGACAGGGAGCCGGCCGTCAACCCGAAGAACCCGTTCCGGCTCCGCCTGCCAGATCCTTTGGTAGCCGTTCCTTACACGGTTGAAAAACGCGTCGCCGGCGGCCTCGAGCCTGTCGGCATCTTCTGGTATCCGTCGCTGCTTCGAGGTTTCGAGGTCCACGTCGATCCAGACGGTCAGGTCCGGTCTCAGCCCCCCGGTGGCCACCTCCTGGACCGCCCGAATACGATCCACGTTCAGCCCGCGCCCGTACCCCTGATAGACGACCGTGGAGTCGAAAAACCGATCGGATACGACCACTTCTCCCTGCGAGAGCGCCGGACGGATCACCGTATTGACGTGTTGGGCCCGATCGGCCGTGAATAACAGCATCTCCGCAATTGGGTCCACTTCCGATCGACGCTCCAGCAGCAGACTGCGAACCTTCCGGCCCAGCCCGGTTCCGCCCGGTTCCAGGGTGAACACCACGGATCGCCCTTCCGCGCGAAGCCGTTCGGCCAGCCGTTTGGCCTGAGTGGTTTTCCCGCTTCTGTCGATGCCTTCAAAGGTAATAAAGAGTCCCGCCACGCCGATCCATACTCCCGTGCCGCGGGGGCGGCTTCGTTATCCGAGCAACTGCGTCAGGATCGCCTTCTGGACGTGCATCCTGTTTTCCGCCTGGTCCACCGCCACGCATCGTTGGCTCGCCATCACTTCCGCTGTCAACTCGTACCCTTTGTGTGCGGGCAGGCAATGCATGACCAGCGCTCCGGTTTTGTCCAGCAGGTCCATATTAATCTGATACGTGGCAAAGGCCTCGACGCGTCGCTTCTTTTCCGCTTCATACGCAGGATCTTCGAAGAATTCCATGTCGATCCAGGTATCCGTATACAGGAAATCCGCTCCGGCCACCGCCGCCTCCAGGTCCAGGGTCTCCCGGTAAAGACCGGTCTTCCTGGCCCGATCGGTGAGGTCTTCGTCTTCGGAGGGTTTGTTTACTTCCGGCGTCACCGTCGTGATTCGCACTCCGGCCTTGGTACATCCGGCGATCAATGAATTGCACACGTTGTTCCGGATGCCCACGTAGACCAGGTGGGCGCCTTCCAGTTTTCCCCGGATTTCACGTACCGTCATCAGATCGCCAAGCGCCTGGCACGGGTGGTACCGGTCGCAACACCCGTTAATCACGGGAACCTCCGCCCCGGCCGCAAGTTCACGGAGGTCGCAATGATTCAACATCCTGGCCATAATGACGTCGGAATACCGGGAAAGAACCTGGGCTTCGTCCCTGAGGTCCGCCAACTGGAAATTGGTGGCGCGCCAATCCAGGTTCATGGCGTACCCCCCCAGCTGGTTCATCCCCGTCTCGAACGAACATCGGGTCCGCGTCGATGGCTTCTGAAACAGCATCGCCAGCGTTCGGCCCCGCAATGATCCCGAAAACCGTTTCGGGTCTGCCTTCATCAACAGACCCGCCTCGACCGTTTCCAGGATTTCCTCAGACGACCATGTCTTGAGCGTAATCAAATCCATTGGCGAACGACGTTCCTCCTCACCCGGACGAGCGTCAGACGGCCGACCGCAGGTCGTGTCCGCGCGGCTGCATCGTGCGGAATCAGTTCAATTGCTTCTCTACTTCGGCCAACAGCAGGCGTTTCGCCTCTTCAACGGGCTTTTCAATCCTGCACCCCGAAGCGCGCCTGTGCCCGCCGCCGCCAAACGCTGCGGCGATTCGATTCACATCCACCCCGCCCCGCGAACGCAGGCTGACGCGGAACCGACCGTGTGCCTCTTCCTTCAGAACCACCGCCACCTGAACCCCGTCGATTGCCATAGCGTGGTCCACCACGGGATCCGGGTCGCCACCCATCCGGTACGTCTCGTGGTCCACCACCAGCGTATTCACCCGGCCATCGTAATGAAGTTCCAGCGTACCCAGAGCGGCCGCCAGCGTCACCATGGTTTCAAGGCTTTCCCGGGCGAACAGCGCGTCGGCAATCGCTTCCGGGGCCGCGCCGTAATCCACCAGTTCGCCGCATACCTTCAGCGCACGTTCCGGATGCGAAACCCTGAACAGCTTGGTATCGAAAGCGATTCCCGCGTAAATCTGGTTGGCGACCGCAGACCCGATCTCCGCCTCCGCCGCGAGAAGCAGCCCATAGACCAGCTCACTGGCGGAACTGGCCGCGCTATCGACGATGCGGACGTCGCCCTCCGGCTTCCGGGCCGCGTGATGATCGATAATCATCGTGCTGGCGCGCTCTCCGATCAGCCGGCAAACGTCGCCCACGCGCTGCGGGTCGAGCGTGGGCGTGTCCACAAATACCGCCCTGTTAAAGGACGGTCGATGCGCAAGAGATCGGTACAACTCAATATGCTCAAATCCCGGTAGAAAAGCAAACTTCGGATTCAAAGTCTCGTCGCTGACGATGAGCCTGCAAACCCGCTCTTTCCGGACGAGCATCTCCCTCAGCGCCAGGAGGCCCCCAATACCGTCGCAGTCCGCATTGACATGGGTTGCAAGCAGATACGGTACGTCAGGTTCAAAAAAAGATATGGCTGCGGTATAATCCATCGTGAGGTCTGGTATCCTTCCACCCGGTTATCCCGTCACGTCCCCGGAACCCTTCGTCACGCGCCCCAACGCGTTACCGGCGCCGGCTTTGCGCAGTACGAAATGCACCCGGTCCGAATGTTCGTCAGGCCTGCAGAAACCAAATCCATCGTAGGTCCCTTCCAGCGAAAACGGTGACTGTTCCAGTACGGTCAATAGGTCCGGCAGCGCATAAATCCGCTGACGGTGTTCCTCTTCCACGGATACGTCCGTCTGTTTGAACCTGATGTCGAATCGATTGAACTGGATCCCTTTCCTGTAGAAGCTCTCCCTGACGTACGTGAACCCGTCGCCGCCGTCCTTATCCGTCAGCCTGCGAAAATATCGCAGCGAGTTCGTTTCAGTACAGACGTCGAAGACGAATATGCCGTTCGGCAGCAGAATCCGGTGGACCTCTCTCAACGCCTGGGCGACGTCCTCGATGGTCATCAGGTAATTCATGCTGTCGTACAAACACAGCGCCGCTTCCACCGGCGGCAGACCGGACAGGTCCATCAGGTTTTTCTGGAAGAATTCGACGTTTTGTCCTGCTTTTGCCGTTTTGTCCATAGCCACGTCCAGCATTTCCCGGCAATTGTCCGCTCCGTATGCGCGGTAGTTCCGCTTTCGCAGTTCCAATGCCATGCTGCCCGTGCCGCATGCCAGGTCGAGTACCCGTGGCGGCGCAACGTTATGTCTGGCAAAGACGGCCTCAATGTAGTCCGCCCATTGCACATAGTCCACGTGCCGCATGACATAATCATAAATTTCCGCAAGCCGGGTGTAGGGCTGCGCAACGCGATTTTCCCTTTTTCTTCCGAACATAAATCCAATATAGGCAGGTCAAAGCGAAAGGGCAAACGACACGCCCGCGCACTTTCGACTCGGGGTACGCTAAAAAAAAGCCCCGCCCCGCGGGGCCGGACTTGACGCCTTGACGTCCTGTCGATGGGTGTCATTAGAAATCAGTGACCTCGCGCGCTTCGTCCCGAAGCACTTCGTAATAGGTCCTGGCCTCCGTCCTTGAGACGTTCCCGGCGGGCAGCTTGAGGATTTCCAGCTCCAGGTATCGATCCAGAAAGGAAATGCTCACGCGCCTGCCCGGCGCGACGGGCTGACCCGGCTTCGCCCGCCGACCGTCCAGCATGACGATTCCGTTCTCGCAGGCGCGTTTTGCCTCGGAACGCCGCCGTGTCAGACAACATCGCTTAAGGTACAAATCAAGCCGCATATCGAATAAAACGCATTGCCGAGACCTGTTCGAGGAGCGTTGCGCCGCCGGACACTGCTTCCTCACTCCTGCGGTCCGCTTCCGTAACCCAGATCGTACGGGCGAACTTCCACGTACAGACGCTCGCGCGTCTCCGAGAGTACCTCTTCAAACCGCTCCTGCAGGCGGACCTGTTGCATGATTTCCTTCACGGCGTCCTGGTCGTCATTCACCTTTACGACATGCCATCCGTATTCCGATTGTATCGGCGCGCTTACTTCGCCCATGCGCATGGTTTTCAGGACGTCCGAAAATTCGGATGGCAGGTTCTCCTGAGAGAACGGACCGGGAAGCCGCCCGCCCTTCCTGGCGGTCTCCTCGTGCGCGGAATGTTCTCGAGCCAGTTCCGCGAAATCCTCTCCCGCCTGGGCCTGTTTCGCCAGATCCAACGCTTTGTCGTAGGCCGTCTTCACGTCCCGCGTCGAGGGCTGCAGTGGAATAAGAATGTGCCGCGCCCGTACCTGGTCCCCGGACGCTGCCTCCACCTTGATGATATGGTAACCGAACTTCGTTTTGACCGGCGCGCTGATCTCCCCGGGCCGCAGCGCAAAGGCCGCCTCCTCAAACGCCGGGACCATGCGTCCGCGCGGAAAATAACCCAGGTCGCCGCCTTCCTCCCGGCTTCCCGCGTCGCTGGAATACTGCTGCGCCAGGGTCGCGAAGTCTTCACCGTTTTTCAGGCGGTCGATGATCGCGTCCGCTTGCGCCCTGACTTCCGCCGCACGGTCGTCCGAAGCTTCGATAGCCACCAGGAGATGACTGATACTCAACAATGGGGGTAGTTCGTTCTTGTAGCGCTCCTTGTACCCCTGGACGTCCTTGAACGAGACTTCGACCTGCTGGCTGAGGCGCGTGTACATCCGCTGTCTCAGAAAATCTTTCCGAAACTCCTGTCGGTACTGGTCGCGCAGGTCACGTTCTGTTACGCCCCCTTCGGCAAGTTGGCCGGCAAACGCCTCTTCGCCATGTTCCGCCTTGAGTTCCCGGACGCGGGAACGGACCGCACGTTCGATGACCTCCTCGTCCACCTCGATGCTGTCCTGTTCCGCCCTGGCCAGCAGGAGCTTTTCCTGGATCATGTTCCCGAGTATTACCTCGAACAACTCACTGACCCTGTCCGGCGTGAGGTCCTCCCGGCTCAGCCCCCGCTGCATGGCAACCAGCGCCATGCTGGACATCACGTCTGAACGCAATACGATCTGATCGTCCACCACGGCGACGATCTGATCCAGCAGCTGCGGTTTTGCCGCGGCGTTCGCCGTGCATATCAGCGCCACAGCCGCGGCCAATGCAAACCACGCGCCTTTTGGATGGCTTCTTGTCATCGTGTTCCGTCTCCGATTGCGAGGTACGTCCCCACGGCCTACGCCGGACGATTCTGCATGCGAGCGACAGCTCCTATTTGTGACTACCGGAGCGTCGTCCGGTTCCGAATGTTCTGTCCCGGTATCCGGCCGGGAATATATCCGTTCAGACGAGGCTCTGCAACACCTTTTTGGCATTTGCAAGGCGTTCCCTGGGGCCGGCGCCATCCAGCTCCGCCTCGATCAGCACCTGCTCCCCCAGGGAAAACTGGAGTGGAACGGGCGCGGCCGCGATCCAGGCTTCCACCTGCTTCCTGGTCAGCATCCGGCCGACGGGAAATACCACCGACAGCGTGCGTCCGGTACGTACCGTGTGCGCGCGCAGCTGCCTCGCCAGTATCCGCACGGATACGGTATCCAGCAGCGCCGCGGCGGGGCCGGGCAACGGACCGAACCGGTCCGCCATTTCCTCCTCGAGCGTCAGGACCTCAACCGTCTGCCGGCAGTCGCCAAGGCGCTGGTAGAACTGCATCTTCAGATCTTCGTCCGAAATATAGGCTTCCGGAATATATGCGGATACGGCCACCTGCACGTCCGGCTCCGCGGCGGGCTCGGTTTCGTTGCCGTGAATCTGGGCGATCGCCTCATCCAGCAGACGGCAATAGAGCTCGAAGCCGACGGCCGTAATGTGCCCATGTTGTTGCGCGCCCAGGAGGTTGCCCGTTCCCCGGATTTCCATGTCCCGCATTGAGATATTGAACCCTGAGCCAAGATCCGCGAATTCCTCGATGGCGCGCAGGCGCCGGACGGCCGGTTTTTTCAGCGACTTCCAGGAAGGAATCAGAAGAAACGCGAACGCCTGCCGCGCCGAACGACCCACGCGCCCGCGAAGCTGGTAGAGCTGCGCGAGCCCCATGCGGTCGGCGCGGTTCACGATCAGCGTATTCACACTGGGGATATCCAATCCCGATTCGATAATCATCGTGGAAATCAGGCAGTCGTACCTGGCATCCAGAAAATCCATCATCACCTTTTCGAGTTGTCTCTCCGGCATCTGACCGTGGGCCACGCCGAACCGCACCTGCGGGACGAGCTGTTCGAGGAAATTCACGATGGCCGGCATCGATTGTACCCTGTTGTGGACGAAATACACCTGTCCCCCCCGGTCAACCTCCCGCAGAATCGCCTCCGCGATCCTCTCTTCGTCAAACGGCAGGACCTCGGTCGTGATAGGCAGCCGGTCTCTGGGGGGCGTACGGATGATGGACATATCCCGGGCGCCCATCAGGGACATGTGAAGCGTCCTGGGAATCGGCGTCGCCGTCAGCGTGAGTACATCCACTTGCCGCCGAACCTGCTTGAGCCGCTCCTTGTGGCGCACGCCGAACCGGTGTTCTTCATCGATCACGAGCAATCCCAGATCCCGAAACCGGACGTCCTGAGACAGCATGCGGTGTGTACCTACCGCAACGTCCACCTGCCCGGCGGCGAGGCCGTCCAGCGCGGTCCGCAGCTCACGGGGCGTCCGGAACCGGCTCAACACGTCGACTGTAACCGGAAGACCGTCCAACCGCTCTGAAAACGTACGATAGTGCTGCTGCGCGAGAATGGTGGTCGGCGCCAGAACCGCAACCTGCTTTCCATCGGCCACCGCCTTGAACGCCGCCCTTACCGCCACTTCCGTTTTTCCGTAACCAACGTCACCGCACACCAGACGATCCATCGGCGCCGACTGTTCCATATCCTCCTTTACTTCGCGAATTGTCTGAAGTTGGTCCCGCGTCTCCTGGAACGGAAACGAAGCTTCAAGGGCTTGCTGGAGCGCTGTGTCATCCGAGAATTCGATTCCGGGCGTTGCTTTTCTCTCCGCGTAGAGAGACAGCAACTCGCCCGCCATCTTGAAGACCTCCTTTCTGGCCTTTTCCTTTATGCGTTCCCAGGCTGCCGTACCCAGCTTGCTCAGTGCCGGAACGACTCCGTCCTGTCCCGCGTATTTTTGCACGCGGTCCATTTGGTCCACCGGTACGAACACCCGGTCTCCGCCTCGATAAACCATCGTCAGACAGTCCTGCCGGACCCCGTCGACCGCAAGATGTTCGATACCCTCGTAGCGGCCGATGCCATGGTCCACGTGTACGACGAAATCGCCGGTCCGGAGGCTCGAAATGCTGCGAATCGGCGTGGCGTCCTTGAATCGCCTGTAACGGCGCCGCCGGCGCGTGAGGGTATAGATCTCGTGATCGTTCAGCACGGCCAACCGCGCCGTCGGGGACGTATACGTAAAGCCGCTGTGCAGGGTGCCCACGTGTATCGTTATCAGGTGCTCCTCTTCTTCGAGCAGTTCTTCGAACCGCGCTTTCTGGCCCTGGCTCTCGCACAACAGGACCACCTCGTAATCCGCCTGCCAGTGTCTCCTCAGGTCCTCCTTCAATGAATCCAGATGACCCTCGTATCGCCTCCCGCCGATGCCGGAGAAGTGGACGCCGTCCTCCGACGGTCCGCCCAACGGCCAGTTCAGGACCCTGCGCATGCCGGCCAGGCGTTTCAGGGTCGCCTCCGGATGACGGGCGACGGAGCGCGACGGAAGCGGCTCCGGCTCTCCGCGCCTCCGCTTCTGGCGCCGCGCCGCCACCTCCACCCGCGCCCAGGCGTCAGCCGCGGCCGCTTCCACGGCCGCGGGGTCGTCCACGACGACATAACCTCCCTGAACGTGGTCCAGCAGGCAGGTGTTGTCCCTGTACAACACGCCCAGGTAATGCTCGAGGCCGTCGAATGCGCCCTCGCTCTCCAACATCTCACGCAGCCCATCGAGGCCCATCCCAAGCTGCTGTTCCGCTTCGTCCAGATGTTCCTCAAAAACGTCCGACAACGTCTCCGCCAGGACCGCCTCGCGGCACGGCAGCACCCGCACGTTTTCGCGTCTGGCCACAGACCGCTGCGTGCCCAGATCGAACGCTCGAATCGACTCCACCTCGTCGCCGAAGAACTCGATGCGGACCGGATGTGTGCTGCCAAACGAGCAGACGTCCAGGATCCCGCCCCGCACGCTGAACTGCCCCACCCCGCCAACCAGGGTCACGCGCTCATAGCCGATATCCACCAGATGTTCCGCCAATCCATCGGGCGCGACCTCCTCCCCGACCCTGATCTCCTGAACTGCCAGATCGTACAGGTCGGGCGGCAGGGTATGGCTCATCAGGGCTTCCACCGGCGCAACCACAACCCCGTCGCCCGCCCCCCGCAACTGATCCAGGGCCTCCAGCCGAAGCCCCATCACGTCGAGATGAGGCGAACGGTGGTCGTACGGAGACCCGCCCCAGACCGGGAACATGCCCACACGCGCCGAACCCAGCACCCGTTCGAGATCGTCTCGCGCTTCTTCCGCCCGGTCCTCAGATGCGCACACCACCAATACAGGGCCCGTTGTGGTTTCCTCAACGCAGGCGATGCCGAACGCGGTCAGCGAGCCCGGGAGCCCGCGAACGGGGATTTCGGGCGTTCGCGCATCGACCAGACGGGCCAGTTCCTCGAACGGCCGCGACTTCACCATCCTGTCATATATCTGCTCGATCGTCATTCAAGTTCCCCGGGACCCCGTTCGCGTTCCCTCTTCCGTACGAAAAGACGCCGGAGACGAATGCCCAGGGTCAGAATACCCTGGCCAACCCCAACACCAAAAGGCCCGACCCTGCGTTGAGTCGGGCATTACCGATGCAAATACAAAAAAACCACCCTCTCCCATGAGAAGCTGTTTTAAAATTACCGGTGAGTTCCCGAGCGCGAGCGAAAAAGTGGCGGTCAAGGCGGGTAAATCCGCCCATATTTGTCTATACCCAACGCCGACCGCCGCTTTTGCAGCCGCGCGAAGACCGCTGGGAATTTTAAGACAGCTTCTGAAAGGAAGTGGTGGGAATCCGCTATCCCGCGAAACATCGGGACGCGTCAGAGGAGGTCTTCCGAGCGCATTATATGGCGGGGTAGACGGGACTCGAACCCGCGACCTCAGGCTTGACAGGCCTGCACTCTCACCAATACTGAGCTACTACCCCGCATCGTTGGTACCCATGCCCGAATCTACCGCATTTTGAGCGGGCGTAAAGATAACACAGCCCCCTGATGCTGTCAAGCCTTTTCAGGCAAATCCCACGCCGGAGCGCGATTCATCGGGTGTCCCTCCTTGCCTCCGGCTGCCCTTTGTCTTATATTGGTCCGTTATCGGAATTTCGTCCGTATCCCGGGCTGTATTCCTCAGTGGAAACGAGTTCCGGGTAACCACTTCAACGCATGATCAGGAGCATGGATTCCAGCATGCCCAACCACCGACCCATCGGTATCGGTCTCATCGGCCTGGGCGTCGTCGGCGCCGGCGTCGTACGCATTCTAAATCAGCGTGCGGATTATTTCAGCTCCATTCGCGGCGTGACGTTCGACCTGAGGCGGATCGCCGTGAAAGACGTCTCGAAATCGCGCGAAAGCGATCTGCCCGTTGGAATCCTCACGGCCAGCGCCAGCGAGGTCGTGGACGATCCCGATATCCGGATCGTGGTGGAAGTGATGGGAGGCCTCGACCCCGCAAGGGGATTCTGTCTGAAAGCGCTCGAGAACGGCAAAGACCTGGCCACCGCGAACAAGGCCCTGCTCGCGGAACACGGAAACGACCTGTTCGGCGCCGCGGCGCGCAATGGCGCAAACATTGGCTACGAAGCCAGCGTATGCGGCGGCATTCCTGTTATCCGTTCACTCACGGATGGCCTGGCCGCAAACCGGATTCAGTCCATTTACGGGATTCTCAACGGAACCACCAATTACATCCTTACCAGGATGGCGGATAACGGCGGTGACTTTCAAGGCATGCTCCGCAAGGCCCAGGAAAAGGGGTTTGCCGAAGCGGATCCGACGATGGATATCGACGGCACGGACGTCGCCCAGAAACTCGCCCTTCTGTGCCGCATCGCCTTCCGCGTCAGCCTGGATCCCTCGCAGATCCTAAAAGAGGGAATCTCGCACGTTTCTCCCCTGGATATAGACTTCGCCAGGGAGCTTGGATATACCATCAAGCTCCTGGCCATTGCGAAAGAAATCCATGGCCGGATCGAAGCGCGCGTCCACCCCGTCCTGGTGCCCTCAGGCGCACTGCTGGCAAATATCAAGGATGAATTCAATGCCGTGGAGATCGTGGGGAATGCTGCCGGACCTCAGGTACTCTACGGCCGGGGCGCGGGACAGATGCCCACGGCCAGCGCCGTGGTATCCGATCTGCTGGACCTGGCCGAACGCCGTCTGACCGGTCGTGCCGCGGGCAGTCCGGCTCTGGCCGATCTGCCTCAGGCGGAAGCAATTCCACCCGAAGACGTCGAAACCAGCTTTTATTGCCGGTTTACCGTATACGATCAACCCGGCGTACTCGCAAGGATCGCGCGCATCTTTTCAGAGCAGAAAATCAGCATCGCGACCGTAATCCAGCACGGCAGGTCCGAAACCGAGCAGGGGACCGTGCCGCTCATCATGACCACGCACGAGGCTCGGGAAGCCAGCATGCGTACGGCGGTTCAACAAATCGATCGACTGTCCGTAATCACCGAGCCGCCGCAGATCCTTCGCATCGAAGCGCTGTAGCGGCGTTACCTTCGCTCACAGAAACGTGGTCATTGAGCTTGTCGAAATGCGCGCGTTTCACTATCCGCAATGGGCCAATCGACATCCCTTCGCCGACCCTTCGACAAGCTCAGGGAGCGGCTCAGGGCTAATGCGCTGGTTCCTGAGTTTGTCGAAGGGATGCGAGACGGGCGACTCGACTGCCGAATTCAGGCAACCTATTTCTGTCCCAGAACACTATTGCACGTCTCCGTTGGGGCCGGTCTCCGGCGGAAGCCCTTCCGCACCTTCCCCGTTATTCTGGGAAATCACGCGCGCGACGTCGATCACCTCGTCGTCATCGTCGAGATTGATCAGCCGCACGCCCTGCGTATTCCTTCCGATCGAGCTGATTTCGTGGATCGGCTGCCGGATCAGGATCCCGTTCAGGGACACGATCATCAGTTCATCCTCGTCCTCCACGCCCCTCACCGCCACAACCTTGCCGTTACGATCGGTCGTCCTGATGTTGATCACGCCCTTGCCGCCGCGGCGGGTCAGCCGGTAATCCGATACCCCCGTCCGCTTGCCGTATCCCTTCGCGGAAACCGTAAGCAGGGTGCTGTCTGCGTCCTGCACCACCACCATGCAGACCACTTCGTCGTCATCCTCGAGGGAGATTCCCCGCACCCCCCGGGTGCCCCGCCCCATATCGCGCACGTCGTGTTCGTGAAACCGTATGGCCTGACCGTCTCGGGTTGCCAGCACGATTTCCTGTGACCCATTCGTGATTTCGGCTCCGATCAACCGGTCGTCGTCCAGGATGTTCATCGCGATGATTCCGGCGCGCCTGGGCCGGCTGTACGCGGGCAGGACCGTCTTCTTGACCAGTCCGTTGCGCGTCACCTTCATCAGATAACGCCCGTCGTCAAACGCCTTGACCGGCACGATGGCGGCCACTTTGTGACCCTCGCCGATCTCGATCAGGTTGACCACAGGACGCCCGCGGGAAACGCGTCCGCCTTCGGGAATCTCGTGCACCTTCAACCAGTGACAGTGACCCCGATCCGTCAGAAACAGAATGTAGCTGTGGGTGGAGGCGATGAAGAGGTGTTCCACGAAATCCTCTTCCTTGGTCCGCATCCCCGTCACCCCGCGCCCGCCCCGGCGCTGCTGCCGGTAGGTGTCCACCGGAATTCGCTTGATATATCCCTGATGAGATATGGTGATGACCATATCCTCGTCGGCAATCAGGTCTTCGATGTTGAATTCCGAAGCGGACAGGACAATGCTGGACCGCCGTTCGTCCCCGTATTTCGCTTCTACTTCCGCCAGCTCGGACCTTACAATCCCCATTCGCTCCTGCCTGCTGTCCAGGATGGACTTGAGCCGTGCGATCTCGTTAACCAGCGCTTCGTATTCTTCCTCGATCTTGCGGTGTTCGAGTCCCGTCAGCCGCTGTATGGTCATCGTCAATACTGCCTGCGCCTGCCTCTCGGACAGTGACAGACGTTCCATCAGGACCGAGCGGGCGGCATCCGGATCGGCCGCCCCCCGGACAATTCGAATGACTTCCTCTATGGCATCCAGCGCAATTCTCAGTCCTTCCAGGATATGCGCGCGGTCCTCCGCCACCTGAAGCTCGTATGAAGTGCGCCGTACGACCACGTCGTGCCGGTGATCGATATAGTGCTGCAGCACCTGTTTCAGATTCAACTGCCTTGGCTGCCTGTCCACCAGCGCAATCATATTCGCGCCGAACGTGCTTTCCAGCTGCGTATGTTTGTACAGCTGGTTCAGGACCACCTCGCTATAGGCATCCTGCTTCAATTCCACCACAACCCGCATTCCCTTGCGGTCGGATTCGTCCCGGATATTCGATATTCCCTCGACCCGCTTCTCCCGAACCAGGTCGGCCATCTTTTCCAGCAGCGCGGCCTTGGCCACCATGTAGGGGATTTCAGTAATGACGATGTTCTCGCGTCCGTTATTCAAGGTCTCCACGGCGGCGGTCGCCCGCACCCGTATCAACCCGCGGCCGGTACGGTAGGCTTCCAGCACGCCGCTCATCCCGTAAATCACGCCGCCGGTGGGAAAGTCCGGTCCCTTGATGTATTCCATGAGATCCAGGACTTCCAGATCGGGATTGTCGATCAGCGCCACCAGACCGGCGACCACTTCGCGGAGGTTGTGCGGTGGAATCGCCGTCGCCATCGTCACCGCGATGCCCACGGCGCCGTTGCAGAGCATGTTTGGAAAACGGGATGGCAGGACAGCGGGTTCTTCGAGCCTTTCGTCGTAATTCGGGTTGAAATCCACCGTGTCCTTGTCGAGGTCCTGCAACATCTCGCTGCCCGCGCCGGCCATCCTCGCCTCGGTATACCGCATCGCCGCCGGCGGATACCCGTCGATCGAGCCGAAATTGCCCTGCCCGTCCACCAGCGGATAGCGAAGCTTGAAGTCCTGCGCCAGGTTGACCAGCGTGGGGTACACGATTTCCTCGCCGTGAGGGTGGTAATTCCCTGACGTATGCCCGGCGATATTGGCGCACTTCCTGTGCTGTCGAGTGGGCCCCAGGCCCAGGTCGTTCATTGCAATGAGGATGCGCCGCTGCGAGGGCTTGAGTCCGTCGCGCACATCCGGCAACGCACGATTCACCAGCGTGCTCATGGAGTAGTCCAGCATCGACTTCTTCAATTCATCGCCGATGTCCATCGGGACGATCCGCTGCCGTGCGCTCATCATGCTTCGTGTCTCCCGTGTTAGAAGCTGTCTTAAATTCCCCACCGGTAATTTTAACACAGCTTCTCAGTCAATTCGGCTCCCGACCCTGCGGGTTGCCGGGGCAGGCGCCATACGCGTTCAGCCCGGACCGCTCACGTCCACGTCCGCTTCCAGCGCGTGCGTTTCCACGTATTTCCGGCGCGGCCCGACCTCGTCGCCCATCATCATTGTGAAGGCCCGCTCGGCCTCCATAAGGTCGCTTTGCGTGAGGTTGAGCAATGTACGGGTCTCCGGGTTCAGCGTGGTCTCCCAGAGTTGCTCCGGATTCATCTCCCCGAGCCCTTTGTATCGCTGAACCATAACGCCGTTGGCCTCCTCACCCAAGGTTTGAAGTATGGCATCCCGCTCGGCCTCGTCGAAGGCGTACTGCTGTTTACGGCCTTTCTTTATGAGGAAAAGCGGGGGTTGGGCGATATAGACCTTCCCGTCGGTAATCATGGGCCGCATGTATCTGAAGAAGAACGTCAGCAGCAGGGACCGGATGTGCGAACCGTCCACGTCCGCGTCGGCCATAATGATCACCTTGCCGTAACGCAGTTTCTCGACGTCAAAGTCGTCGCCGACACCCGCGCCGAGAGCCAGGATCATGGGCTGCAGTTTCTCGTTGCTCAATACCTTGTCTATACGTGCTTTTTCCACGTTCAGCAGCTTGCCCCACAGCGGCAATACCGCCTGAAACGCGCGGTCCCGGCCCTGGGCCGCCGATCCACCCGCGGAATCTCCCTCCACCAGGTAGATTTCCGTCTCGTCCTTGTCGTTGAGCGTGCAGTCCAGAAGCTTCCCGGGCAGTCCTCCGCCTTCGAGCACACTCTTGCGGCGCACGAGCTCGCGCGCCTTTCGCGCGGCTTCCCTGGCCCGGGAGGCTTCGATGGCTTTCTGCAGGATCTTCTTCGCCACCGAGGGGTTTTCCTCGAAGTATGCCGTGAGTCTCTCGCCGACCAGCGATTCGACGATTCCCTTCACTTCGCTATTGCCCAGCTTCGTCTTGGTCTGTCCCTCGAATTGCGGTTCGGGCACCTTGGTACTGATCACGGCGGTCAGGCCCTCGCGCGCGTCCTCCCCGCTGAGACTGACCTTTTCGTTTTTGAAAAGGTTGTTCCTGGCGCCGTATGCATTGAGCGTCCGCGTAAGCGCGGTCCGAAACCCGGTTTCGTGGGTGCCGCCTTCCTTGGTGTGGACGTTGTTCGCGAAACTGTAGATGTTTTCCGAATAGGAATCATTGTATTCAAAGGAGATTTCCACACCGGTTCCATCGCGGATACCCTCGAAGTAAACCGGAGGGTGCAGCGGCGTCCGGCCTTCGTCCAGGTACGCGACGAACGCATTGATCCCGCCGTCGAAATGAAATGTCTCTTGAAAGCCCACCCTTGCGTCTGTCAACGAAATCCTGAGGCCGCTATTCAGAAACGCCAGTTCGCGCATCCGGTTGACAACGGTTTCAAGGTGAAATTCGATGGATTCGAATACGGCGCGGTCCGGCATGAACGTTGTGGTTGTTCCCGGCTCCTCTCTCCGGCCGATCTCTTCCATCTCGCCCGTGGGAACGCCCCGCTCGTACCTCTGACGAAAAACCCGACCCCGTTTATCGGGCAACGACGAACAGACTTCCACCTCGCACCAGGTTGAAAGTGCGTTCATCACGGAAACGCCGACCCCGTGCAGGCCGCCCGAAACGGCATAGGTCTTCTTGTCGAATTTGCCTCCGGCGTGCAGGACAGTCATGACCACCTCGAGGGCGGGTCGGTTTTCCGTGGGGTGGAGGTCCACCGGGATACCCCTGCCATTGTCCGCGACGGTGAGGCTGCCGTCATCGTTTATGGTGACGTCCATGCGGTCGCAATACCCTTCGAGCGCCTCGTCTACGCTGTTGCTCACCACCTCCCAGATGAGATGGTGCAGCCCCTGCGCGCTCGTATCTCCGATGTACATCGCGGGGCGTTTGCGGACCGCCTCGAGACCTTTTAGGACCTGAATATTGTCGGCGCCGTATTCCGGCTGCGAAACAACTTCGGCCATAGCAACTCCTTGTTGGGATCGATGTGAATCCCGGCGATTTCTCAATCCACCTTCCATCTCCAGCCATTTTCGGTGATGCCGCGCGCCGGCCGTTCACCTCCCGAAACGGATGGACGTAACGACCTCCCGACCCAGGGCCTCGTTCAACCTGGCCTGTATGCGGTGGCGCTCGATCGACAGCCGGTGGCGCACCGCGTCCCGTGTGATCCGGATGACGAGTTCCCCCTGGCGAATCTCGGCCGGTCGGGCCATCGCGCGGGGTACGCCGCCAAGCTCGTCAATCAGCTCCGGCAAAAGCATCAACGCGCGCTGCTCGAGGAGCTTCGACCCGATGCCCAGCGTACGTACGGCCTCCCCCAGGGCCACTCTCAGGGAAACGGTGCCCGCGCACCTTCGTTCGACCCGTTGCATACGGGCTTCGATTTTTTCCATGCGGCACCGTGCGGTTAAAGCGTCACCAGTTCGAATCCGCGGTCCTCGAGGTTCATTCCGGGCTCTCGCGCGGCGGTGATGAACACCTGTCCGAACGATGTGACAAGTTCCATGGCCGCATCTGAGCGGTGCCGGTCCAACTCCGCGAAGACGTCGTCCATCAACAGCACAGGAAAACTGCCGGTGTGGGACTTCAGATACGCGGCCTCCGCAAGTTTCCAGGCCAGCAGAATGCTCTTGAGTTGGCCCTTGGATGCGAATTTGTGCGCGCTTCTGCTATCCAGCGTGAAAACCAGGTTGTCCCTGTGCGGACCGACCAGCGTATAGCCGAGGTCCGCTTCATCTGCCCGTCTGTGCTTCAATGCGGCCTCCAGAATTTCCCGACCGCGGTCTCGTTCGTCAGCACTTACGGCACTTCGGTAAACGCATCGGACCTGTTCACTGCCCCGAGAAATCTGTCGATAGTATTCGTCGATCTGAGGACGCATGGCGTCCAAAGCGTCGAGTCTGTCGCGAATGATCCGCGCCCCAAGTGCCGCCAGTTGAACGTCCCAGGGCGCCAGATGGCGGGCATCCGGCGCGCGTCCCTGACCCTCTTTCAGCAGCCGGTTCCTCTGGGCCAGTACACGGCGGTATTGATCCAGATCGGACAGATAGGAGGTCTTGCTCTGGGAGACGAGGATGTCCAGGAGACGGCGACGCTGGGGGGGATCCCGCAAGACCAGGTCTACATCTTCCGGGAAGAACAGAACGGCGTTAAACGTGCCGACAAGGCTCGAAAGGCGGGGGAGCGGGGCTGTATCCAGAAGCGCTTTTTTTTTGCCGGCGCGTCGATCGAACGCGATTCGGATCGATCTCAAGCGGTCTTCGCAGACCACGCCCGCTTCGATGGTGAAGTATTCCGCCCCCCATCGAACGACGTCCCTGTCTCTTGAGCCGCGACCGGATCTGGCTATGGCAAGAAAATAAACGGCTTCCAGAAGGTTTGACTTGCCCGCGCCGTTTTCGGCGCAAACCGCGGTCTTCCGGCCCGGAAACTCAAAGTCTACGGCATCGAAATTTCGATAGTTGACAAGCTTGAGCGCCGTAAGGTACAAAACCCTTCGCCAATCAGTCGTTTATCCGTAGCAGGCTCCGAACGCCGCGGCCGACCGACCGGAGGACCATGCACACCCATCAGTCGTTTATCCGAAGCGGCATCAGCAGGCACAGATAGTCTTCGCCTTCCGGCTGCTCGGCCGGACGAATGATCCCCGCGGCCATCGGCCCGTCCAACTCGAACAATACCTCCTCGGAGTCGATACGTCTGAGAATATCGAGGAGATAGTTCGAATTATAACCGACCACCATTTCATCGCCGCTGTATTCGGCTTCCAGTTCCTCGCGCGCCTCGCCACCAATCTCCTGGCTTGAGGCCGAAAGTACGACACGGTCGCTGTTCATCTCAATACGCACCTGGTGGGTCTGCGCGCTTGAAAGGATAGAGACCCTTCGAACAGCAGGCATGAACTGGCCGTTGGGTACCTTCATTCTGGTGGTATTGTCCTGGGGGATCACCTGCTCGTAGTCGACATAGGGCCCTTCGACCAGCCGCGAAAACAGACGTATGGCGCCCCCCGCGCCCGTCTCGGAGCCATTGGCCGCCCGCAGATCGAACATGAGGTGATTCTGACCGAACAGCACCCGGTCCAGACTGCATCCGGCGGAATCCAGCTTCACCAGGTGGTTCAGCGCCCGGGTGGGAACAATTGCTTCCGTTGATACCTCCTGCGCGTCTGAATGGGAGTGGCTCCTGGAGTACCGGACCAGCCTCGCGCCGTCCGTGGCAACCATGGTCATACGGCCGCCGCCGACTTTCCAGAAAACGCCGTTCAGGACAGGTCTGGTTTCGTCTCTGGATACGGCGAACGAAGTTTTCTGGATCATGTCCCGCAACAACAGACCCTCGCCCCCGTCCTCGGGCGTTTCTTCTCCGGGTTCGAAAACCATCTCTGGGCCCTCGATTTCGGCGGGCAATTCGGGAAAGTCTTCAGCAGGCGCGGCCATGAGCGCATAGGATCCTTCCAGCCCCGACTGGCACTGAAGCGTCACGCGCCCCGAAGCCTCGGAGAGAACCACGGGGCCCTCGGGCAACTCCCTGACGATTTCGGCGAACTTGCGCGCCGGAACCGTGGTGGATCCCGGTGTTTCCACGGCACCCGCAAGCATACAATTGATGGAAATATCCAGATCTGTAGCTGTCAGGCACACTTGTCCACTCTCGTTCGTTCCGACGAGTATATTCGAAAGCACCGGGAGGGCTGTTTTCGACGGGACGATATCCAGCACCGAGTTGATGCCCCAGATGAGCATATCCTGCTCAATAACCACCTTCATTTTAGATCTCCCGGGAACAGACGTTACTCCACCAGAAACCGGTTGAAATTCGGGGATCGAATTCGCAGGAAAAAGCGGCTTGATCGGCCGCAGGTTACTAAAACGTAATATACTGATTTTTATCGAATTTGTCAACGATCATTGTCCCCCGGAAAGCCTCTTTTGAAACGCCCCGTACGGGACCGCGCCGAACCGCGTTTCAGCCGCTTCGGCGCCCCCTCGATATGCCCCGTCTCAGCGACAGTGTTTCCCTGCCGACAGAAGCGGGATCCCGCGCAGATTCCGGAGCGGATTCGATGGGGTGTCGGCGCTCCAGGTCAATGTCACGGAGAGCCGACGTGGAGACGCACCCTTCAGGAAAACGCATCATCCCCATTCACCAGCATTTATTCACAATCAGCGTTGTGAACAACAATTGCCGATCCGGGTGGGTCTGTTGTCTGGACGACAAATTCAACTATATGTTTATACGATAAATAGGAAAATATCCCATCCCTTGATTACTGTAATCAGGCTATGTGGAAAATCCTCTGCAGAAATTGTGGAAGAGGACAGGTTCGATGAACGCCGACGGCGAACACGTGAACAACACGCCGTATATGCACATGTTTTCCATAACGACCCTGCATTTCAGCCATCGGTTTTTCCTGCATGAGACCGCCCGAATTCCGTGTTCTCCACATACCTCACATCCATGTAGTTGTTGTTTAATGGAAGTCATGGAACAAAAAATTGGAATATTATAGAGCCTTTGCGGGTTGTCTCTTGTGGATATCTTCACGCATTGTCAAAGAAAAGACCGATTCAATATACTGAATCGGTCTTTCCAGGCGTCAGGGCATGCAAACAGCGCCCGCGCCTCGCTGTCCGTAAGCCGCGCATTGAGAGGCTCAGGCCGATACGAACTGCTGAACCCGGTTCTGGATCCGGCTGACAAGTACCTGAAAATCCGGATCGGTTGAAAGCCTGGCGGCGATGTTCCTGCACGCGTGAATAACTGTTGTGTGGTCCCGATTTCCAAATTCAGTGCCGATTGACTTGAGCGGCGCCTGTGTGAGCCTTCTGCAAAGGTACATGCAGATATGTCTTGCCGTTGTGATTTCCTGCCTGCGGGTGGCGCCGGTCAACATTTCCACGGAAATATCGAAGTATCCGGCGGTACGTCTCTGAATCTCGCTGATGCTGATCGCGGGCGAAGTCATGGATTTCACGCGCCCCAGACTCTTTATGGTATCCCTTGCGATTTCAAGGGAGACGGGTGCGCGTTTATATACCGAAAAAGTAATGAGTTGGGTGAGGGCGCCTTCAAGTTCCCGAATGTTGGAATCTATCTGTTCAGCCATGAAACGGGCTACATCCGCGGGAATCCGGACGCCATGATCGCCTGCTTTCTGATTGATGATTGCCATCCGTGTTTCCAGGTCGGGCCGGTCGATATCCGAAACGAGGCCCCATTGGAATCTTGAAATCAGCCTGTCTTCGAATCCTTTCAGGGTTGACGGCGGACGGTCCGAACTCAGGACGATCTGTTTGTTCAGTTGATATAATGTGTTGAACGTGTGAAGCAGTTCGCGCTGGCATGCCTCGGTCTTCACGTAGAACTGGATGTCGTCAATCAGCAGAATGTCCGCGTTTCGATAAATCTCCACGTAGGCGGACGTATCTTGTCTCTGGATGGCTTTCAGATAGTCGGTGAAGAACCTTTCGGCGGATGTATACACAACGCGCCCGGCCGTGCCGTTTCGTACGCAATAGTCGGCGATTGCCTGAAGCAGGTGCGTTTTCCCGAGTCCCACACCGCTGTAGATGACCAGCGGATTGTAAGACGTCGCGCCGGGCGACTCAGCGACGGATTTCGCGGCGGTAAATGAAAACTGATTGCTCTCACCGACAATGAAATCTTCGAACCGGTATCGGGGATTCAGAGGAAATACGGCTTCGGAAGCCGGTCGTTGGACGACCGGTTCCACCGTGGGCGCGGGCGTTCGAGCAACGGATTCGTCGCTGGTGGAGAAGTCGAGTGGCGCGCCGGCGGAAGCGGGCGCATTTTTCTTGACAGAGAACCTGATCTCCGGCGCCCAGGACGTGATCTCTTCTATTGTAGACCGGATCAGGTCAAGCCAATGTTCTTCCAGCCAGTCCACGAAAAAGGTGGTTGGCACCTCAATCAGTGCGAGCCTGGCGTCAAGCTGCGATGAGGACGTCTGGGCGAACCATGTCCCGTAGGTATCCGCCTCGATCTTCCCCTCTATCTTCCGCAAACACTGGTCCCAGAGGCCGGGATGTTTGTCAACCATGGAGACAAAACCGCCCATACGTTAGCGAGGAAAATAGCCGTCGCTAAACCGGAATTTTCTTATTTGAGAGAAGGGTGACGGGGATGTAAGCCGAGCCCTGCCAGAAGCCAGAAGATCGTCTATGGAGGGAGTGTTGCAGAAGATATTCTGGGGGGATGGAATTCACGGCAGACGCAGAGGTGAATTCCTCACAAGCGGACAATACAAAGTCCTGCCGGCGGCTCGCCGGCCACATTAAAAAACCAAATCTCAAGTATGAATATAGTATACGGGGGAGCCGCCGAAGGAACCGCCTCGGCAATCAGGATGGGGCCAAACTAAGGAATGGAATTGCAAAAGTCAAGCCCTTTTTGGCGGATTTTTCAGTTAATTTCGTAGGGATCGTTCGCGAGCGTCCAGATACTATAAAATGTGTTTTAAATCTATTAAATACAATATATAGTAGTGTCTTGTATGCGCGTATGGATGCCGCGGAAATCCCTTGACAAAGATCCGTTCCCCGTCTATATTCATAACTTCCTACAATTCACTTAGATACAGCAATGACTGTTCTTTGCGCAACGCACGGACAATCCCAATGAAGCGGACGTTTCAGCCCAGCAATCGGAAGCGAAAGAACAAACACGGTTTTCGCCATCGAATGCGGACCCCTGGCGGGCGCCAGATCTTTTCCAGGCGTCGTCGCAAGGGCCGCGGACGGGTCTCGCTCTAGCATGCCCAGGCCACGCGCCCGGCCGCGCAAGGAGGTTCAGCGTCTTCGGCGGGCCGGATCGGTATTCAGGGGCCGCTGGCTGCACGTCCGTACATGTAAATCCGCGGAAGATCGTATCTTCATCTCCGTGCGCAAGCGGTTTGGAAAGGCGGTTGCCCGAAATCGCGCCCGTCGGCGAATTCGTGTGATCTGCAGGGAATTGGCGCCGCACCGCAGCACGGGTCATCTGGTCATCATATCCGTCGGCGACGGTTCGGCCGTTGCAGGGTTCCGAGACCTGCGCAGTGATATCGTCGCTGCGTTCGGAAGACTGGGTCTGCTCCACGGTTCGGCCGTCACGCCGTAGCAGTCCGTTGATAAAGTCGCTCTGCAGGCGAGGCCGAGCCATTGTGGCCGAAGACAAGGCGCGCAACCGAGTCCCATCCCTCGATTCGGCGAGGGCGCGCAACGCAGGTTTTCGACCGCAAGGGCCGGCCGTAGCCCGGATGGACTCTTTCAACGGACTGATGAGAGTTGTTTCCTCGTTAAATCGCCCTCCGCTTTGTCTTTGGATGTGTGGTCGCCCCCCTCATCACGCCCCCCGCCAGCGTTCCTGCCCGAAAAAAGGTTACCGAGGTTCGGTCGTTGAGTCCGCTTCGGTGGCACAATGCAGGCGTGTGATGACGCTTCGGATAGGCTGCTTTCGTGTGTTCTTCCTGCGGATCCTCGACAAGACAGGTATGACGGATGGATAAGCGCACAATCCTCGCATTCATTATGATCGGCCTGATCATTATTCTCTATCCCCACTATATGGAATGGATAATGGGACCGGCAATTCCGATCCCGCCACCTGAACCGGTCCCCGCCGAAAGCCGTCGGACGCCGCTGCCGCCGCCTCAGAAAGGATCCGCCCGCCCGCCCGAAATTGTGCCGGCGGCGCCCCGGGCGACGTTGCCTGAGCAGGCAGTCATACAGCCGGTCCCCCGTGAATTCACCCCCAGGGACGTCATTGTCGAAACCGATCTCTTTACCGCCACGTTCAGCACTCGCGGCGGGGTACTCAACCGGCTGGTGCTGAAGGCGTACGAACATCCCGACGGCGGGCAACTCGATCTGATCGCTCCGGGGAGCGCCGCGCTGGGCCTTTCCCTGGCCGGTGAGCCTCTGGACGCAACCGAGTTTTCCACTGACACGCCCGGACTTACGCTGGTCGGCGCGGAACAGGCCGAACTGATCTTCAGGGGCCGGGCGGGAACGCGAACGATCGAGAAGCGGATCCGATTCCAGGGCAACCGCTACCGTGCGGAAATGGCGGTGGCCGTTTCCGGATTGCAGCCGCAGGAAAAGCTGGGCATTGGATGGTCGGGCAGCCTGGCCGATACCGAGAACAACCCCGAAGAGAACGCGGCCTATATGTCGGTGGTAACGCGTGCGGGCGGCGAAGTCGAAACCTGGAACGTAGAGGACCTCGGGCCCGACGGCGACCCTCCGCCCGGCGGCCGGATCTCGTGGGTTGGAATCAGGAACAAATACTTCCTGGTTGCCCTGATTCCCCCGGAAGGCAGCTACGGCCTGAATATGGCCGGCGACATGCTTGATATCGCTGAGTGGTACCACGTCGAAATCCTTTCGAAAGGGGTCGATCCGGGACAGCGCTACGGCGTCTATTTCGGCCCGATCTCCTACGATCGGCTAAGACAGCAGAACCAGGATCTCTCCGCCAACTATCGGGAACTGGAGATGGAGGAGTTCATGGAATATGGTTTTGCCATCTTCCGGCCCATCATCAAGCCCATCACCAATCTGAATCTCAGGGCCTTTCTCGCGCTTCATCCCCTGATCCCGAACTATGGTCTGGTCATCATCGTCTTTTCCGTGCTGATCAAAATCGTGGTGTTTCCGCTGACGCACAAGAGTCTCGAGGCTGCCGCCAGGATGCAGCAACTTCAGCCCAGGATCGCCGCGATGCGCGAGAAATATCCGGACGACCAGCAGAAGGTCAGCCGGGAAATGATGAAGCTCTACAAGGAAGAGGGCGTCAACCCGCTCGGGGGTTGTTTGCCGATGGTCATCCAGATGCCCATCCTCTTTTCGTTGTTCAACGTGTTCAGGGGCGCAATAGAACTTCGGCAGTCCGAGTTCGTATTCTGGATCACGGACCTGTCGCAACCGGACCGGTTGTTTATCGGCGGCTTTGAAATCCACCTTCTGCCGCTGCTTATGGCCGTTTCTACGTTTGTGCAGTCAAAAATGACCATGAAGGACCCCAAACAGGCGTTCATGGTCTACATAATGCCCGTTTTCATGACCTGGATATTCTGGAGCATGTCGTCGGGTCTTGTGCTCTACTGGACCATGTTCAACGTACTCACCATTTTACAGCAGCAAGTCATGGAACGCGTGAAGCGGGTGCTCGGCACGCGCTGAGGATATGTTCGGATGAGACCGTCGGACCGCGATACCATTGTCGCAATCGCCACCGGTCATGGCGAGGCAGCGATAGGCATCGTCCGGCTCTCGGGTTCGGAGGCGGTAGGAATTGCCTCCGGCTTTTTTTGTGGATCACGCGAACTGAACCGGGTTGGGGACCGGCGCATGACGTACGGGAGATTTGTCGTCGGAGACCGGGATCTGGATGAGGTCCTTGTCTCCGTGATGAGGGGTTCTCGGTCGTTTACCGGCGAAGATACCGTCGAATTCAACTGCCACGGAGGCCCTCTGCTCCTGCGGCGCGCAATGGAGGCCCTCGTGTCGGCCGGCGCCCGGCCGGCTGAACCGGGTGAATTCACCCGGAGGGCATTTCTGAATGGCCGAATCGACCTCACCCAGGCGGAAGCGATCGCGGATATGATCACCGCAGGCGCGGACCGGGGTCTTCAATCCGCATACTTTCAGCTGCGGGGCGGATTGAGGTCCAGGTTCGAGGATCTGGCGGAAGCCCTGCGGGATTCGCTGACATTGCTCGAGGCCGGGCTGGACTTCTACGAAGACGCGGAGGTCGAGCAGGACGCCATACGCCCATCGCTGAAGCGATCGGCGGAAGAAATCGAGCGCCTGATCGACTCCTACCGGCACGGTAAAGTGATACGCGACGGCGCCCTTGTTGCGCTGGCGGGCCCCCCCAACGCGGGCAAGTCGAGCCTGCTCAACCGGCTGTTGGAAGAGGACCGGGCGATCGTGTCCCCGATTTCCGGAACCACGCGTGATACGATTGAAGAGTCCATCACCCTGGACGGCATTCGCGTAACCCTGGTCGACACCGCCGGAATCGCGAAACCTCGGGACGCCATCGAGCGCGAAGGCGCCCGCCGTTCACGGGAAGCGATTGCCAGGGCCGCGCTTGTGCTGCTGGTCGTGGATGCTTCCGTCCCCGCGGCCGCGGGACTGGAGAAGATGATATCGGACGTGGATCCTGCAAATGTGGTACTCGTGAAGAACAAGAGTGACCTGGATCTCCACGCCGATTGGCGGGGCGATCGCCCGTTTCAGGATCTTGCGGTATCGGCCCTAACCGGGGATGGTCTCGACCGCCTCAGGAAATCCGTCCGCGGTCACGTCATGGCAGTCTCCGACCCCGACGCCGTGACGCACGCCCGCCATGCCGAAGCGCTGCGGCGAGCGGGGGACGCGCTCGGACGGGCGACGGAGGCGCTGGACCAGGGGATGCCAAGAGAAGTGATCGCTGTCGAACTGAGGGAGGCGGCCGACGCATTGGCCGAGATCGTCGGCGAGATTACGTCGGACGAGATCCTGGACCGGATATTCAGTACGTTCTGTATAGGCAAATGAACGTAGAAGGCGGCGGGCTCTCCCCCGCCCCCCAAACGTCCCCTATTCCCTTGCCCTTTTTCTTGAAATCGCCCAAGAAAAAGGGCGAAAAAGAAGGGCGCCGCTCAGACGCCGCGGGGCTGCTTTTCCGCGAACCACCTCTGTAGAAGGAACGTGAAGCCGTTGGCCTGCGTCCTCCGCTGGTCTTGCCAAACCATGTTGCTGAACGGAAAAGCGCGGAAAAGCCCCCACGCCACCACCGTGCGTGGCGCCAGGCGACCCAATCGATCTACCGTATGGATTTATTGTTGGACCCGCAGGTGACTGATTACTCTGTGCCGACGTTATATTTGTAGGGGCAGCCCTTGTGGCTGCCCGCCTTGTCGCGGATTCGGTTCTTGGTTTAGGCTGACGGCTGATGGCTTCTTTTATGGTTCCACGTGAAACATCGGCGCGTTGGGTTTTTCGGATGCGCGTGGAGGAGCGGTGACCGATCAGGAATTCCTGGCAGCTGCGGAGGCACTGTCGGTCCCGTTGTCGGACGAGCAGGCCGTACTCTTTGATCGATATGAGGCGCTGTTGAGGACCTGGTCCGGACGGGTGCGACTGGTTTCCCGAGGGGACAGAGACAAAATCAGAGAGCGTCACTTCATCGACAGTCTGCGGGTAACGCCCCTTCTGCCTCGCGGAGAGATTTCGCTGCTGGACCTGGGATCGGGAGCGGGTTTTCCGGGCGTGCCGGTCAAAATTGCCCGCCCGGAGGTGAAAGTCGTGCTGCTGGAGTCGGCGCGCATGAAGGGACTCTTTCTGAACCACCTGGCGGGAGATCTCAATCTGGACGGGCTGTCGGTTTTGGCCGAACGGGCGGAGGCCGCCTGCGGGCGTGCCGAGCATCGCGGGAGGTACGATATCGTAACGGCTCGGGCGGTGGGCGCCCTGCCGGTCCTGTGGCGGCTTTCGTCAGGATTTCTCAAGAAGGATGGTGAACTGCTTGCGCTGAAGGGTCCCGGCGCGCTCAGGGAAGTAGAGGAATTCGGACCCGATGGCCCGGAGGTGTCCATAGAATCCCTGGCGACCGGAAGGCGCCACGGTAACACGATGCTCGTTCGGATCTCGGCACGTGGCGGATGATCAATCGGCCTGAACGAGCTCGATCAGGACGCCCGATGCGCTTTTGGGATGGACGAAGGCCACTTTTCTGCCCAGTGCGCCCGTCCTGATCGCGCCGGAGATCGTGAGCCCCTCTTCTTCGAAAGCTGAGACGGCCGCTTCGATATCCCTGACCCGGATCGCGACGTGGTGCAGGCCCTGCCCCCGCCCCGAAAGGAATCGCGCAAGAGAACTCCCATCGTGCAGCGGTTCGAGGAGTTCGAGCCGGGTCGGGCCGGCGCCGCCCAGAAATAGGGCCCGGACGCCTTCTGACTCTACGGTCTCTTCCTCCATCCTTTCGAACCCGAGCATGGAATAAACGGCCAGGGTCCGGTCAATCTCCTCCACTGCGATGCCCACGTGGTCCACGCGTCCGTCCACGATTATCCTCCCGGTCTGCAGGGTCCAAAAACAGCGCGCAGCCTGTCCGATATCTCGCCCACGGTGGCGTTTACCAAACAGGCGGCTACGGACTGCCGGTCCTTCTATTTGAAGGGTGAAGCGTTGTGTTGCACGAGCAACCGGTTCATGTCTACCCCGATCGTAACCTTCGTCTGGAGCAGGCGCGCTTCGGGGCCGTCGCCATCGTACAGCTCGACCGGCGCGTAGATATCCATCGCGTAGCGCGGCGCCAGCGGGACGAATCCGGGGACGACTGGCACGGTGCCTGGTCCGCCTTCGCTGATGTTGGGGTTCTGGTCGATCTCCCGCAGCATCATCGGCAGCCTGATCCCCAGGTCGGCGAGTCTCCTTCCTTCCAGGAAGAGGATCTCCTGCCGCGCGAGCCACAGCGCGTGCCACAGGTCGGATGCGTCCGACAACGCCGTGACACTGTCGGCGTCGAGAGATGTCCCGGAAATGTTCGGGATCGTGAGCCCGGCGCCCGGCCGGTCGAGCACCAGGCCGGCCCGGTAGGGACTATCGGAGTCGGCCCGCACCAGGATTTCGGAGTCGCGCGGACGCAGGCTCAGGTCGGCGTTGCGGCGCTCGTCGATATCGTCGAAGGAAACGGCGCCGCGGGATCCGGCAAGGCGTATGGCGCCGGCCAGCTGGCTCTTCGCCCCGGCGAGGTCGCCCGACGCCAGCGCGACTTCGGCCAGGATCAGGTGCATTTCCTCGGCTTTCGCAATGGGTATTGCCGACTCGCGATCCGTGTACTTGGGGTCCAGGAAATCCAGCCGGGGCAGCGGCTGCATCTCCTGCAACGCCCTCAATACCAGGAAGTTCACAGACGTGTTGGTGATCGAACTCCCGTCGTAGCGAGGTGCGAAAAGAAACTCCGAGTCAGCGGAAAGCACCGCGTTGGCCGCTGCAGCCGCCCCTGCCCGGTCACCCTGCAAACGATAGGCCCGCGCAAGCGCCGCGTTGGCCTGCGGTCCGAACCCCAGCGCCGCCTGCAGGTCGCTCACGGCCCGGTCAAGCGCAACGTCAGAGGGTTGAGGGGCGCCGTCCTCCTCGAGCGGCACGAAGGAGAAGACCTCACCCATGGTCAGGTAGGCCATGCCCCGGTAGTAGCGCGCTTCCGCCACCAGTTCCGGAGGTGCCCCGGCATCGTTCGGCGCGATCTCATTGATTACAAAATCGGCCAGCGCCCGTAACTCCTGCACGTTCCAGTACACCCCGGTGGCGCTGGTACCGGTCGAGTTCATGATGTCCGGGGTGATCTCGTCGGGGGCGTCCAGGGTCTGGATTAGCCCAGTGCCGTGGATCGAAAAGTTGTCGGTCACGACTTCGGCGACGACGTAGGCATTGATCAGCCGGGCGAACTGCGCCCTCAGCCCGGGCAGGAGCGCCTGGGTCGCGTTCGTGGCCTGCGCCAGGTCCTCGTAGGTTGTCGTCGGATTCTTCACCCTGGTGGGATTGATGGCGTCACATCCACCGGCGACAAGCACGCTGAGAAGCATCCCGGCCATGGCCGACCGTCCCCGTCTCAGAGTCGATATGTCCTTGTTCATCATTTTGTCTGTTCTCCATTGCATGCCGGACGTTAGAAGCTGTCTTAAAATTCCCGGCGGTCTTCGCGCGGCTGCAAAAGCGCCGGTCGGCGTTAGTCAAATCCACCCAAGAGTGGCGAGGGGCGCGCAGCCACGATACATTAGATATGGGAGGATTTTCCCGCCTTGACCGCCACTCTTTCGCTCGCGCTCGGGAACTCACCGGTAATTTTAAAACAACTTCTTAGAAGACCACCTCCATGCCGAGGTTGAACCGCCGGTTCGGGGAAAGGGTCGTACTCGTTTCGCCACCGAGCTGCAGTCCGCCGCCGGAAAGCCCGTTGAGTTCGCCGTCGACGATCTCGTTCCGGGACCAGATCCACAGGTTGCGGCCATTGGCGAACAGCGAAGCCCGGCTGGCGTTGATGCTGCCGGAAACGCCCTCCGGCAGCAAGTACCGCACCGCGACCTCTCTTAGCTTGAAAAAGTCGCCGTCGTAGAGGAACGCGCTCCGCGCGGCGTTCTGGCTGTACTTGCCCTGCGCGGAGCCGTTCTCGTCATACCGGATCGGGAAGGCGTACTCGCAGCCCTCGGCGGCGCCTTCTTCCATCCCGCAGCGAACGAGCTCACGACGGTATATGCCGTTGAAAGTCGCCCAGACCGAACCCCAGTCGAACACCTGATGACCGCCGGCCCAGTCGGCCAGAGCGCTGATCGTCAGGATGTTGCCGATCGCGATCGTGGTGTTGAAGCTTCCACTCTTGTCCGGAACCGGGAATCCGCCGGTGAACTGGCGCTCGGAGCCGTCTGGCAAGCCGTCATCGTTGGTGTCCACGGGCGTAGTCACCCACCAGGCGCCTACAGGACCTCCGCGGCACTCCCCGTCGACCATCCTCCAGCAGCCGGTCACACGCTTCTGGGAACCGTCCGCGCCGAAGTCCGCCACGCCGCCCATGTCGGTGACTTCATTGTGAGTGTAGTGGAATGTTCCACCCAGGCTCCAGGCCACCTTCCTGGTGTTCAGAATCTCGACGTTGGCGCCCAATTCGATCCCACGGTTCAGGATCTGGCCCACGTTCTCCTGCTGGGTGCCCTGCCCGGTGACCGGCTGGCGCGGCACCTGGAAGAGCGCGTCGGTGGTGCGGGCGTCGTATACGGTCAGGTCGATCCCGATCCGGTTGTCCCAGAGAGCGGCGTCGATACCGGCCTCGATCGTGGAAGTCTTCTCCGGGCGAAGTTCCGCGTTGCCCGGATTGGCAAACCTCGGGGCCGACTCCCCGCGGAAGGAGATGGCCGAGAAGGTCCGGTCCTTCAGGAAGGCGCCCGGGAACCGGCCGGTTTGCCCGTAGGCGGCTCTGAGCTTGAGTTCGTCCACGAAAGGCAGGCTGAAGTCGTCGGAAAGGATGTACGACCCGGTCGCCTTTGGATAAAGTTCCGTGTCGATATTATCTCCGAAGCTGGAGCCGGCGTCGATGCGGAACCCGCCACCGAGGTAGAGCTTGTTCCAGAAGCTGAGCTGTTCGTCCACGTACAACCCGCCGTTAAACACCTCGACGTTGCCCTCAAAGGCGGTGATCTCCGCCGCCGCGTCGAAGTCGAAGGAACCTGGCAGGGCGAACCCCAGCCCGTTGCCGTTGATGATGCTCACGTCCTCGCGGAAGCCTTGCACACCGACGGTGAGCGAGGACCCGAGGCTCCCGCCTGAGTTCTCCCACGCGTAGGTCCCGCCCGCGTCGAGCGACACTGAGGTGAAGGAGCGGTCCCGCCGATTGAGTTGTCCGGTGGGTTCGCCCGGCGTAAATCCGATCGGCTGGAAGATCCGCTGCTGGTTGCTCCGGTAGTCGCTACCCACCGTCAGCCTGGCGGTCAGGTCGTCGCGGATGTTCCAGCGGGCGCCGGCGGAGAAGATGAACCGGTTGACCCATTCGTCGATATCCGGCATCAGGAAGACGTTGTACGCCTCCAGGAGGGTGGCGGCTCCCGAGAAGAAGAGGGCGTCGCCGACCTCGAAGGTCGTGATGGGATTCGTGATGGAGGAACCGTTATAGAGCCGTTGGAAGTTGTGGTGGACGTAACTTCCCGAAAACTCCAGGGTGAAATCCTCGCTGAGGGACGCTTGCAGGCCGCCTCGCAGGTTGTAGTTGGTGCTGGCATCCTTGGGCTGGGTTCCGGTGCGGTCCTCGAGGCGGCCGCTGACAATGAACGTCACGTCCGCTGTGCCTCCGCTGACGCCCAGGTAGTAGCTCCTGGCCTGACCGCTCTTGAAGTACTGATCTTCCAGGAAGGTGGCCGTGACCTCGCCGGACTCGACCCGGTCCGGGAAGATCGCGCCGGCGTCGAAGATGTACTTGAGTTCCGGCACCTCGATGCCCTGTTCTACGCGGACCGTAATGCGCGGCGCCCCGGGAGTGCCTTTCCTGGAGAAGATCTGGATCACCCCGGTTGCGGCGTCGGAACCGTACAGAGTGGAGGCGGCACCACCCCTGGTGATCTCGATACGGTCTATATCGCTGGTGAGCAGGTCGGCGAGCGCGGAGGACTGCTCGCCTCCAGTGCCCGCGGCGGTTGCCTGTTCGTTGTCGACGCGCACCCCGTCCACGTATATGACTGGGGTCTGGGCGCCGAACACCGAGGAAATGCCCCGGAAATTGATCAGCGAGCCCGTTCCCGGCTGCGCCGAGGTGGCGTTTACGGTCGCGCCCGCGACGCGGCCCACAAGCAACTGGTCCACGGACTGGACCGGCGCCTGCGCGATTTCTTCGGTGGTGAGTACTTCGACCGACGTACCGAGGGCGCGCCGGGCAGTTTCGGCCCCCACGCCGGTCACGACGATCACGTCGAGCGCGATCGCCGTTAAGAACATCTCGAAGTCGATGTCGTGTGTCTCCCCGGCACCGACGGTCACGATCTGTTCGGCTTCACCGTAACCGATAAAGGACGCGCGCACGACATGCTCGCCGACGGGGACATTGAAAAGCGTGAAGTGGCCTGCTACATTGGTGAGTTTGACGATTCCGGTCCCCATAACAGTGACATGGGCATCGGAAAGGGGACGTCCGGATGAGGCGTCCAGGACCTGGCCCTTGATCACACCGGTCTGGCTCTGGGCCGGCGCCGGAGCCCAGACTGCAAGCGCTACCGGCATGACGAATGCGGCAATGCCCCTGAGGCGTCGTCGATAGTGCATGATTCCGGCTCTGCGGCGTTCTCGACCGTTCACGATTGCCCTCCCGGTCTGTAGGATCCAAAAACAGCACGCAGCCTGTCCGATATCTCGCCCACGGTAGCACCGACCGAACAGGCCGCCACGACCGCTTCCGTGATCGAACCCTCGCCCCTCGCCCGCCGCTCGACGACGTCCATTGCGGCGTTCGCGGCGTCGGAATTCCGCATGCCTCGTGCCCTCTCCAGCCCGCCTTTCTGTGTGTACTCTGTCTCCCCCGGGGGCTGGAACACCGAAACCGGCGGTTCCGGTGTGTCCTGATACCGGTTCACCCCCACCACCACGGTCTTGCCCGATTCGATTTTCTTCTGCGCCTCGTACGCGGATTCCGCGATGGAGGCGGCAGTAAAGCCGTTTGCGGCAGCCTGCGTCGCCCCACCCTCCCTGTCGACCGACTCGATAACGGCAATGGCTTCCTCTTCCAGGTTATCGGTCATCTCTTCCACTGCATAGGATCCGCCCATCGGATCCACGGTGTCGCGGATACCGCTTTCGTTTGCCAGGATCTGCTGGGTGCGCACGGCCAGTTGCGCTCCGGTATCAGACGGAAGCCCGAGCGCTTCGTCGTAGGCGTTGACATGCAGCGACTGCGCGCCGCCCAGGACGGCCGCCAGCGCCTGCAGGGTGGTCCGCGCGCAGTTGTTCAATGGCTGTTGGGCCGTGAGCGTCGAACCGGCGGTCTGGGCGTGAAATCTCAGGCGCCGGCAACGGGGGTCCTCTACGCCCAGACGTTCCTCGACGAGCCGGCTCCAGAGGCGCCTCGCCGCCCGGAACTTCGCGATTTCCTCCAAAAAATCGTTGTGGACCCCGAAGAAGAAGGAAAATTTCGGCAGAATCCGTTCCATTTCCAGGCCGGCCCCGCGGGCGGCATCGGCATACGCCAGGGCGTGGGCGAGTGTAAAACCAAGCTCTTGCGCGGCGGTTGCGCCGGCTTCTCTCATGTGGTAGCCGCTAACGCTGACGGGATTCCATTTTGGCGCTTCCCGAAGACAATAGCCCATCAGGTCCACGACGAGACGCATCGAATCGGCGATCGGGAAGATATAGGTTCCACGTGAAACATATTCTTTGAGAATGTCGTTCTGGACCGTGCCGGCAAGCACCGATGCCGGCAAACCGCGCCTTTTTCCGAGGGCCGCGTACAGGGCGAACAGGATGCACGCCGTCGCGTTGATCGTCATGGACGTGCTGATACGGTCCAGCGGGATTTCATCGAACAGGTTTTCCAGGTCCCACAGGCCGTCTACCGCTACGCCCACCCTGCCCACCTCACCTTCCGCATTCGGATCGTCCGAGTCGTAGCCCATTTGTGTAGGCAGGTCGAACGCCACGCTCAGACCGGTCTGACCCCGATCGAGCAGAGCGCGAAACCGGGCATTGGTCTCTGCCGGGGTGGAGAATCCTGCGTACTGGCGGATGGTCCAGAGGCGCCCGCGATACATGGTGGGATAGACGCCGCGGGTGAAGGGCGGCTCGCCGGCGCGGCCGATCCGGACCGGGGGGTTCTCTTCCCGCACGACCCCGTAGAGTTGGTGGTCGCCTTCGGCGCCTTCTCCCGGCTCGTGGCTGGCAGGTTCGGCAGTCGATCCAGCCATGTCATCGAAAAGGCGCCTGGCCTCTTTCGTATTGGCGCGCTGGCGGTAAGCCTGAATCAATAGCGCCCTGGGGTCCAGGTCAAGCATGGCCGCCAGTTCCCGGCATCGCTCATCGGACGGAATGCGCTTTCCGCTTTCTATCTGCCCGATATAGGTGCCCCAGACCCCGATCTTTTCGCCCAGCGCCTGCTGGCTGAACCTCGCGCCCTTTCGATCATGTCTCCGAGATTCATCCTGGCATCCTCCGTTATGCGGCATCTGAAATACATTATACGGCGAAAGACTATCTAGAGGTCGTCCCGTCGCTGCTGGTCCATAGCCTCTTGGCAGATCTCCTGTCGGCGGACAACGGCTCCCCGTGACTACCTTCCGGGTGGTTTGAGGCTCTTTACATCACACCGACTTGCTTTTCTCTTCGTCCCACTTCTAATGTGCGAAAATGGACGAAAAAGAATCCGCCGGAGACATGATTTAGAAAGAAGAAAGATGGCTGTTTGTCGCACGTTTTTCCAATTACTTATTGTTTTTTATTTTCTTACGCCCTTTTTCTTTCTCGCCAAAGAAAAAGGGCCAAAAAGAACGGCGCCGCTCGGCGCGGGGCCGGTTTTTCCACGAATCTCTTCTGTGGTGTAGACGATCGTTTGTGGCCTACGTACGAATCCGATCCCACGATACTTCAATGGTTGACGGAATAACGTGGAATCTCTTCTGTGGTGTAAACCCCCCTCTCCTCCACCGTGCGGTCGTGAGTTTTCCAGGCAAGGACTTCCTTTCGGCTCTTCGGGTGTGCCGGGCCTATCTGAATTGTGACTGCCTTTATTTGTGTCTCCGCGTAAGGCCGATATTCCGGGTTTTGCTCCCCCTTTCCTTTAGGAGAGGGGGCGGGGGGAGAGGTTCCGCTGGCAACTGATCGCCGCTCTTTCCGAGAGAAGCACACACGCTTGTGTGTGTAGAAGTTGGATATAAATTATTGTTTATTAAGAATTTTATAAAATACGTTCACGTCTGAAATGCGAAATCGGTGGCGTCCGGGAACAGCGGGAACGACGAGATCCGAGAGGTTTGCGCAACCGCCGGAGAAAAGCCGGTTATTCGACCTCCGACCGGTCAGCCCGAGACAACCGGATTCTCGAGTCGTCCGACGCCGTCGATTTCGCAGACAACGGTGTCGCCGGCCTTGAGCCAGAGTTGCGGATCCCGGGCCATTCCGACTCCCGGCGGCGTTCCCGTGAAGATCAGGTCGCCGGGCTGCAGGGTGACGACCCGGGACAGGTAGGCGATCAACTGGTCAATCCTGAAAATCAGCTGCGCCGTATTCGAGTCCTGCACGGTTTCACCGTTCAGAATACAGCGAATGCCCAGGTTGTGCGGGTCGCCGATCTCGTCGGGCGTGACGATGTCCGGGCCGAGCGGCGCGAAGGTGTCGAAGGTCTTGCCCAGCAGCCATTGACCTCCGGGTTTCTCGAGCTGGAAGTCCCGTGCGCTCACGTCGTGGCCCACGGTATAACCTGCGACGTGATCCAGCGCGTCGGACTCCGATATATCCTTTCCGGCCGTTCCGATAACGACCACCAGTTCCACCTCATAGTCGACGGACTGCGTGATCGAAGGGAGCCGGATTGCATCGCCGGGACCGATGATGGTGGAAGAGAACTTGGAGAACACCACCGGCTCCGATGGAATGGGCATATTGCTTTCAGCCGCGTGGTCCGCGTAGTTGAGGCCGATGCAGAGGACCTTTTCCGGATTCCCGACGGGCGCCGCCACGCGGACGTCGCGGGCGTCGATGCCCTCGCCCCGCGCTGCCGCTTCTCCCACCGCGGCCAGCGCATCCGGACCCGCCTCGAGCAGACTCACGAGATCCGGCGGAATGTCCGGATCCACGCGGCTCACATCCACGACCGAATCTCCCGAACGGACGCCGACGCGTCGTGTACCCTGGTATTCAAAAGTGAGCAGTCGCATAAGTTGGACACCCTTTCTTTTTTGGATTACGATGTCCTGCCGAACAGGGTGCGAAGAATAACATGCCGGCCGGCGCATGTCAAGGGATAAGGACGACGAAGCAGGCGTCCGCACGCCCCGGCGAGGGTCGACTACAGGTGTCGTATTGGGCATCTGACGCATTGGGAATTCACATTGTTGAAAACGTGGACAGCCGCTGGTGTTTATAATTAAATCAGTGTTATTTTTCAGTTTATATGAAGTAATTCACAATCTCTACTACCGAAACCGCGATATGTGGAAAACATCGGGATAACTCCGGAGGCATAGAGCGCGCCTCCCGTCGACGGTTGGAAATCGGTCGATCCGCGGCGCGTCCGGGTTGGAAGATTTCCCTTGCTACCCCCCTGCGATTATTCTATATTTCGGAAAATCTGCAGTGGGTAAATTTATACCCTGGGAGTGGGTATTTGCGGCCTCACAGCCCGTTGAAAAAGCCCATCCGGGCTACGGCCGGCCCTTGCGGTCGAAATACTGCGTTGCGCTCCCTCGCCGAATCGCAGGATGGGACTCGGTCGCGCGCCTTGTCTTCGACCGCGCCTGCAGAGCGACTTTCTCAACGGACTGCTATGGAGAATGTTGGCTCGTGATCGAAAAGGTTAAAGACGACGTTGCCGAACTGCTTGAACCCTCCACGCAGTATCTTGTCAAGAAGCGGTTCCGGCCGAATGCGCTTACCCTGGTCGGGTTCCTCCTGAACCTCGTCGCGGCGGTGCTTTTCGGATTCGATTACCTGCGGTGGGCCGGTCTGACTGTGCTGCTCGCGGGAGTGTTCGATTTTCTGGATGGACAGGTGGCTCGTGTGGGGCGGAGCGAAACCACGTTCGGCGCCCTGCTGGATTCCACCGTAGACCGGTATTCGGAAATCGTGATCTGGTTCGGCGTGGCGGTCAGCTTCATACGGTCGGACTCCCTCTGGACCACGTCCGCCGTATTTTTTGCGCTGGCTGGCTCGCTGATGGTGAGCTATATCCGTGCGCGTGTGGAGGGTCTGGGCGAGGAGTGCAAGGTCGGTTTCATGCAGCGGCCTGAACGGGTCATCGCCATTGGCGTGGGGGCGCTCGTGGGCGAAATCGGTCTGACGATAGCGATCTGGGCCATTGCGTTTCTGTCCAACTATACCGCCCTGCACCGGGTGTTGTATTTCCGCAAACGGTCCCGGGATTGACCGGCAGATCGGCAGGATTCGCCTGAACCGAAGACAGGTCAGGGGCCTTGAATGAGAGAGAAGGCGCACGGTAGTGCGCCGTTTTTTGTGTTGTATTCCTGTCGTTTTGCCGATGCTTGGGCAGCGCGGCTGAAAGGTCGACCGCGCGTGGATGGAGGCACGGGTTGGCGCCAGATGAAGAAAGATCGGGCCTTGCACTGTTTACGGACCTTGACGGCACGCTGCTGCAGAGCGATCGCAAGGCAAGCGTCCGAAGCCTGGAAACGCTGAAAAAGCTGGGCGGAAAGAACGTCTGGCGGACGGTGGTCACCGGCAGGTCGCATATGTCGGCCCGTACCGTCCTGAGCGAGTCATTCCCGATCGATTTTCTGATCACTTCGTCCGGGGTCGGTGTTTTCGATTGTCGGGATCAGACGCTGGTGGAATCCCATTCCCTTTCCGCCGGAGACGTGCGCCGCGTTACCGGGCATCTTATCGACGGCGGATATGACTTCATGATCCACGCGCCCGTTCCGGAGAACCATACGTTCGAGTACTGGGAGCAGAACGAAAACAACCCCGATTTTGTACGCAGGCGTCAATACAACGCGGAACACTGTCGCCCGTTGATTCCCGGTTGCCCCGGAAACGGCCGGGCCTCGCAGTTTGTGGTTGTCTGTCCGACCGAAACGGATCCCTTGCGCACTCACGACGCGCTCTCGAACGCCCTGGAGGACCTGTCGGTGATCCGGACCACGTCGCCTTCCGACCACCAGTCCACGTGGTTCGAGATTTTTCCAAAGCACGTTTCCAAGGCCCGGTCCGCTGCCAGGCTGTGCGAACGCCTGGGCGTGGACGCCGGCCGCACCGCTGCCATCGGCAACGACTATAATGACTCGGATATGTTGCATTGGTGCGGATTTCCATTTGTCGTCCAAAACGCCCCGGAGCCCTTGCGAGCGCGGTTTCCTGTGGTGTCCGACCACAACGCAGACGGTTTCTCGGAGGCGGTTCAACGCTGGCTCGACCGCGTGGCGTCGGCTTAGAATTCAACGTCATCCTCACACAAAGGCACAAAGGCACCAAGACACAAAGAAAACCGTTCGATAATCGAATTACGCACGCCAGAGTTCGTCGTAGACCACCATTGAAGAGGACAATGCATGCCAGTAGAGCTCACGGAGGCCGACCTTGAGGGCGCGCTGCCGGATGTGACCTCCACGCTACGCCTGCCCGGTCTGATCGACGCGGTTACAATCTGTCGGGACCGGTGGGGCATTCCGCACATTCGCGCCGGCAACGAACACGACGTATTCTTCGCGCAGGGTTTCGCGACAGCCCAGGACCGGCTCTGGCATATGGACTACGACCGGTTCCGGGCGCTGGGGCGGTGGGCGGAAATCGCCGGCCCCGACGGCGTGGACCAGGACAGGCTGTTGCGTACGGCCGGAATGGGGCGCACCGCCAGGCATGACTACGAGGCGGCGGGCGCAGCCGCGAGAGCGATGGTGGACGCGTACACCGCGGGCGTGAACGCATTCATCGAAACGACGTCGACGTATCCGGTCGAATACAAACTTCTGGACAGGTCGCCCGAACCGTGGGAGAACTGGCACTGTATTGCCGTCTACAAGATGCGCAATACCCTGCTGGGGACGTTTGAGCCGAAACTCTTCCGGACGCGCCTGGCCCTCGAAATCGGCCCCGAGAGGGCAGCGCGCATGATCAAGGGGTATCCCGGCGGCCATCTGCTCACCGTACCCCCCGGGGAGGTGTATCGAGGGCCTGCGGTGGACGGGCTGGAGGAACTCGGGAAAGCGCTGGAGGACGTCAACTGGCTGAAGGAGGCGGACGCCGGGTCCAACGCCTGGTCGATTTCTGGGGACCGTACCCGCTCCGGATTGCCGCTGATGGGCGGGGATTCTCACCGGGCACTGGATACGCCGAGCGTCTACTATCAGGCCCATCTCTCATGTCCCGAATTCTCGATTATCGGATCTTCGATACCCGGGATGCCCGGGATCCTGCACTTCTGCCACAACCAGCACGTGGGTTGGGGAATGACGTACGGAAATGCCGACACGCAGGACCTTTTCGTGGAGCGCTTCCGGGAGACGTCAGGCCGGCGGGAGTATGCATTCAGGGGCGAGTGGATACAGGCTGAAGTCCTGCGTGAGACAATTGAAGTACGTGACGCAGAGGCGGAAGAGATCGAAGTGACCGTCACGCATCACGGCCCTGTCATCGCGGGCAATCCCGAGGCCGGGTACGGAATCGCGATCAGCGATCCGGGCCTCATCAAAGGCACCCCGTGGCTGGACGCCGCAAGGGAGGCGATGTTCTCGACCACCGCTGAGGAACTGCACGGCGCATTTGAGAATTGGACCGACCGGGTGAACAACTATGCGGTTGTGGACGTCCGGGGCGGATTCGGATATCTGCACGAGGGAAAGATCCCCATTCGTACCGAGGCCAATGGATGGCGGGCGGTACCGGGGTGGACCGGGGAATACGAGTGGCAGGGGTATATCCCTCACGACGACCTGCCACGGGCGATCGATCCGCAGGCCGGGTACGCGGTGACCTGCAACCAGCGCGTGGCCGGACACGACTATCCGCACTACGTCGGGCTGTACTTCAGTCCGGAATACAGGGCCAGACGGCTTCAACTGGACATACTGGATCTGAAGCCTGGCACGGCAACCGTGGAGGATATGGCTGGTATGCACGCAGACCGGACGTCGATTCCGGCGAGGATTTTTACACAGGCGCTCCTGAATATCAGCACTCCCGACGCGGCGTCCGGGCGAGCCCTGGCTCTCCTGCGCGAGTGGGACTATCGCATGGACCGGGACCTGCCACAGCCGACGATCTATTCCCAAACCCGCCTGTGCGCCACGCGAATCCTGGCGGAACACCTGCTGGGCGAAATGGCGGCCCCTGCGCTGGAAGGGGCTTCAGGAGGGGAGGCGCATATCCGATTGATCGTTCTGGAGATGATCCTGGGCCTCGAGCGGGGCGACGGGTCTATGTTGCCGGAGGGACGCAGCTGGGAAGACCTTCTGGCTGAGAGTCTCCGTCAGGCCGTCGGCGACCTCAGGGAGCGCTTGGGCGATGAGATGTCGGAGTGGCGGTGGGGCCGCGTCCACCACACCCGTCCGAGGCATCCGCTGTCGCAGGTTTTTCCGGAATGCGCACGGCTTCTGGATCCGCCATGCCTGCCCACGCACGGGGACGGAGACGTGCCGCTGGCTGGCGGGTATGACGTGAGCGAGCCCTTTGTTGCAACCGGGATGTCGGTAAACCGGTACATCCACGATCCGTCGGACTGGAGCAATTCGTTGTGGATCGTGCCGCTGGGGGCCTCCGGGCATCCCGGCAGCCCGCACTCTGGGCATGTCGGGGACCATTGGCGGAGACAACTCCGTGGGGAAATACAACGATGTGGCATATCGTATATCCCTCAACTGTGGGACTGGGAGACCATTGCCTCGGAAGCGGAGACACGGCAGGTTCTGGAGCCGTGACCCCCCGCCGGAAATACCTTTAACGGCTCAATGATGTTCGTCGAGCATATCGAAGCGAGCGCGATCTGATACAGTGAATGGGCATGGTTGTTTCTGCTGACCGCAGGCAACCATTATCCGACTAACTTCCTATTATTTATTATCTTATGCCCTTTTTCTTTCTCGCCAAAGAAAAAGGGCCAAAAAGAACGGCGCCGCTCGGCGCGGGGCCGGTTTTTCCGTGAATCACCACAGTGCCGCAGAGGGAATTGGGTGGCCTAAGTGCCCCTAAGGCGAACCAAAACTAAGGTGCGGGACGGATTGACACGGAAAAACCCCCCACACCACCGGACGCGCCGTATTTGGATTTGTAGGGGCGCCCCTTGTGGGGTCCAGATTATAGCGCTGATGTCAACTTGATCGGTTTTCTGGTTTTAGCTGATGGCTGACGGCTGACAGCTTGGTCACACGCTGGCCCTCTCCCGTTTCCCTTCTACCCGCTTTTCGCTGCCACGTCCGCTAAGGAGGGTTGTTATGGTACAAATCGTCAAACCGGATCAACGGGACATGAAGCTGTACGATGCGCCCGGGGCCAAGGTACAGGTTTCCGACCCGATACTCGGCAAGGACGACTGCCTCGCCGCAGGATTCACGGAATACCTCGAACCCAGCCGGCTGGAATGGACCTTCGACTACAATGAGGTCTTCTTCATGCTCAAAGGCGCGCTGGAAGTCCACGCGGAAGGACACGAGCCCGTACGTTTCGAGGTCGGGGACCTGGGATATATCGAAGAGGGAACGTCAACCGTGATCACGGTTCCGGAGGGCGCGCTGCTGGTGCATGTTACACAGCCGGCGTGGCGGGAATAGGAAGGGTCCGGGTAGCAATTCAGCGGTGCGTTCAATCAAATGCCGGCGCGACGTGTTCGGAGAACATGCGCAGGGACTTGCAGACCAGATCGGGATGCAGGTCTCCGATGCGGGTCCACCCCATGAAGTTCTGCAACCCCGTATGTTTTTGGATCCAGCCGATTTTGTCGGCCACGAAGTCCGGATCGCCAACGATGGCGTGTTCGGCCAGGATCTCGTCGAAGCTGATGTTCGAGAATTTCTCCTTCAGTTCCTGGTAGAATTCCATCTGTCCGGGCGGAGCGATCTCGGGCGGCGGCGCGATAACCTCCGCAAGCAGGGTGCGGAAATACCACATGAGTTGGTCGTGGCATTCCTCGCGGGCTTTCTCTGTCGATTCGGCAACGTAGAGGAATCTCGCCAGCGGGAAGTCCAGCTTTCCTGACAGGCCGCACGCGTCGGCCGTCTTGTGATACGCTTCATAGAGCTCGAAGACCTGGTCGTAGGGATGCAGGAACGAAGTCAGGACGTTGTATCCGTTCTTGATGACCCATTCGTACGTCGAGGGACTTACCGCCGCGACGTAGACCGGCGGATGCGGCTGTTGTACCGGCTTCGGGATGACGTTGACTTTCCGGACCTTGTGGAACTTGCCGTCGTATTCCACGGGGCCCGTCCAGGCTTTCAGGATGATTTCCAGTTCTTCCTGAAAGCGCTCCCGGCTTTCCTCCAGGTCGATGCCCCAGTTGTGAAACTCCTCCAATTGGTAACCTCGCCCCACGCCGAAGAGGAGCCGTCCTTTGGACATGATATCCACGGTGGCGAAGTCTTCCGCGACGATTACCGGGTTATGGAAGGGCAGTACGATGACCGCGGTTCCGATCTTGATGCGTTCCGTAATGGCCGACGCGTACGCGGCCATGGTATGGATGGACGGGGTAATCGAGTAGTAGTTGGCGCCCGGCGCCTTGTGGTCGAAGTGGTGTTCGGCCAGCCAGATGGCGTCCCAGCCCAATTCATCCATGAGCTTGAACTGTTCGAACGCTTCGTGGTAGACTTCGGCGTGGTCTTTGCCGGGCGGGGTTTCCAGCAGGTAGAATTGGCCGAATTTCATCGGAAATCTCCTGATGTCTCGTGACACGTTGCCGGTTTTCGGCGATTAACAGTCCGTTGATAAAGTCGCTCTGCAGGCGAGGCCGAGTCATTGTGGCCGAAGACAAGGCGCGCGACCGCGTCGAATCGGGGGATTCGGGGAGGGAGTGTAACGCAGTAATTCGGCCACAAGGGCCGGACGTAGCCCGGATGGGCTTTTCAACGGGCTGTTAAGGTATAGATCAGCCCGATGATGTCAAGCGGTTTTCCGGGGCAATGTCGGACGATGAATCGTTATCGACGAGGATCGGATTGCCCGTCGCTGGCTGTGTAGACCGATGTTTCCACAATATGCCATGGGGAGTAGGGGATGAAACTAAATCGGATTGGCGCCGGCAGGTGGTTGCTGATCGGAGTCTTTTTGGCCGGGTGTGCTTCAAAGCGGAACGAATCCGGGACGATTACCTACTCGGCCGAGACAGCCAGGCTGGTCAGCCACGTGACGTCAGACCTCATCCGATCGGGAGACGTCATTCGCGTGCGGTTCGTGTCGCCTGTCGTATCGGTAGACCGGGTCGGGCAGAGCCTTCAGAAGACCGCGTTCACCTTCGCGCCGCGTATCGCCGGGACCGCCCGCTGGGCGGACCGGCGCACGCTTCTCTTCCAACCGGACGCGCCGCTTCCGTTCCGGCGGCAATACCGGGGGTCCCTGGATCTCGCCGCCCTGTTCCCTCGGCACATGAACTTGCGACCCCTTGAGTTCGCGTTCAACGTTGCCGGCCGGGAGATCGTTACGTTGAACGCGGATTTCGAGTTGATCGAGAAAGACGATCCGCAGCGCGTGGTCTACAAAGGGCAGGTCGTGTTCAGCGAAAAGACCTTGCTCGAACAGGTGCGGCAAGCCGGGCGGTTGTCTTTGGGCCCGGAGCAGCTTTCGCTTGTCTGGACGGCGGACGCGGACGGGACTACGTTCGCGTTTGTCTCAGGCCCCATCGTACGGGGAACAATCAGACGAGAACTGCTTTTCAACCTCGATAAGGAGCCGTTGGAGATATCGCGAAACTACGTGAACAAAAGGACTCTGGGTCCCGTAACAGAGATGAAAGTCGTCAAAGTCGAAGGTCGTGCGGAGGGGCGGGAGCCCGGGCTCGCGGTCGAAATGACGGACGACCCTGACCCCGGCCAGGATCTCCGCGGGCTGATCGCCGTGGACCCGGCGATGGATATCCGGATCAGCGCGACGGGCAGGAAAATCCACGTGAGCGGGGAGTTTGAGCATGGCCGGCACTATACATTCACCATTCATCCGGGCATTCGCAGCCGGTGGGGAGCGGCAACGGCCACGGAACATACCGAAACCGTCCAGATACCGGACATGAAACCCCAGATTCGATTCTCCGAAGACGGGATGATTCTGCCGACGATCAACCGTCAGCGCGTACGGTTCCGCACGGTGAACGTGAGCCGGGCGAGATTGCGGATTCAGCAGGTTTTCGACTCGAACCTGGGTCAGTTCCTGCAGAGTCAGAGTCTGAAGAGTGGCGTCGACCGCAGGCGGGATTTCTACTCCCGGGAGGTCAACCGCGTAGGTGTAGGGCTTGTCGATACGGTCCTCGAGATCGGCCAGATCCGCAACCGGTGGCTGCAGCATGAATTGGACCTGAATGCGCTGCTCGATCCGTCCGAAAAAGGGCCGCTTCTGCTCAGTCTCAGCTTCAAGCACGTCGACATGCTGTACGGCGCGCCGGGCGAGGCCGAGGAAGCGCGAAAGCAATGGCGGTGGAACTGGCGGTTGTGGGATTACAGCAGTCATCCCTTTTCGCCGGGATATATCGACGGAAACGGAAGGGTATTCAAGCCTGTTATTGTAAGCGATATCGGATTGACGTACAAGAAGGCGCACCGCCAGCACCTGGTTTACGTCCGGGATCTCAACAATGCGGCGCCGATGTCCGGCGTGACGGTCACGCTGCGTACCTTTCAGAACCAGGTGGCCGGCCGGGGCCTGACAGACAGGCGCGGCGCGGTAACGATCCCCGGCGGAGAGCGGGACGTCTTCTATGTTGAAGCGGAAAAAGACGACCAGAAGAGCATCATCAAGTGCAACGAAATGGCCTGGAACCTCTCGACCTTCGATACCGGGGGCGCATCGGCGCCGCAGGACGGCGTCCGGGCGTTCATTTATTCCGAACGTGGCGTTTATCGGCCCGGCGACGAGATCCACCTTTCACTGATTGCGCGCAATTCGGAGGAGACCTTTCCGGAGAACCACCCGGTTACGCTGAAACTCTTCAACCCCAGAAACCAGCTTGTACTCGAGCGGACGTCCCGAACGGGCAAGGACGGCTTCTATGCGTTCAGCTTCAGGACCGAGCCCGACGACCCCACGGGAAACTGGCGGGCCCGCCTGGAAGTGGGAAGCAGGACGTTCGACCATACCGTGAAGGTTGAGACGGTGGTCCCTTACCGGTTGAAGGTACGGATCGAGCCCGAAAAGACGAGTCTGACGCCTGAGGACGAGGAACTGCGACTGGTGCTCGCGAGCACCTACCTTTTCGGAAATCCGGCTGTGGGGCTGGATGCCGAGGTCACGGTCGACTTCGCGCACGCTGCCCGGCAGTTTGCCAACTACCCGGGTTTCAGCTTCACGAACGAAGCCGTAACGTACAAGCCGAGCCGCGCCAGCATCTTCAAGGGCAAACTCGACGCGGAGGGCCGCGCGCGGGTGCGCTGGCCGCTGCCTGTGTCCGGAACGGAACCATCGGGCGTACGTGTCCGAATCGAAGCCACGGTGCTGGAGAAAGGAGGCCGCCCCAACCGCAGCCGTGAGACGCTCGCCCTGGATCCGTACGAGCGCTACGTCGGGGTGCGAAAACCCCAGTTCGACTATGGATATGCCCGCCTTGGGTCCTCGCTGGAAATCCCGGTTGTACTGGTGACGGCTCACGGTGAAGCGATGCCGGGATTGCCGCTTGAATATCGCATTTACAGAAGCACGTCGAACTGGTGGTGGGAATACGAGAGTCGCGATCAGTTTCGCCTCAAGTTCAAAACGGACCAGTACACGGAACAGATCGAGAGCGGCTCGCTTTTTTCGAAGGCTGCCCCCGTGCCGCTTGTGTTTACGCCCGGGGAACGGGGCGAGTATCTGATCGAGGTGGCGGATGCGGCCGGCCATACCGCCGCATTCTTCATGCGCGCCTATCCCTGGGGCGAAGCGCAGGCCGATCCGAAATCCGCGGGCATGCTCGCGCTCAAGACCGACAGGAAGGCCTACGCCCCCGGCGATTCAGCGCTGGTGACGTTTCCCGCGCCGCGGCAGGGCGCGATTCTGGTCTCGGTGGAACAGGACAACCGGATTCTGCAGACCCGATGGTACGAACCGGACGGTCGGCCGGACGAGTTTCAGGTACCGGTGCCCATCACACGGGATATGGCGCCCACCGCATACGTCGGCGTCTCGGTCCTCCAGCCATACGCTCAGACGATGAACGATCGACCGATTCGGCTGTACGGCGTGGTTCCCCTCAATGTGAGCGATCCCCGTACCCGCCAGGATATCACCCTCCGCATGCCCGCCGAACTGACGCCCGAGTCCCCGTTTCAGATTCAGGTCGAAACGGTCGATGGAGAGCCGGCGCAGTTCACGCTGGCCGTGGTGGACGAGGGGCTGCTGGCGCTCACCGGGTTCTCCACGCCGGACGCGTGGCAGTCTTTTTACAGGAAGCGTCGGCTGGGGGTTGTCACGCACGACGTGTATTCCCACGTCATCGGCGCCAACAAGGGAGACGTCTTCAAGACCTTCGCGGTGGGCGGCGGATTCGCATACAGGGCTTCCCAGCTGGAGCCTGAACGCGCGAAGCGATTCAAGGCGGTATCGCTGTTCAAGGGGCCGATCGAAACCGACGCGCAGGGTCGCGCCACCGTTGATTTCGAAATGCCCGACTACACGGGTTCGGTGCGGGCGATGGCCGTTTCCGCCAGCGGCGGACGATACGGCAAGGCAGAGACGTCGGTTCCGGTGAAGACCGAACTGATGGTGATGCCCACGCTGCCGCGCGTGCTTGGTCCGGGGGACCGTATCACCGTTCCCGTAACCGTTTTCGCGATGGTCGACAGTATCGGACCCACCGTCGTTTCGATACACGCTGAGGGCCCGGTTTCGGTGGCCGGCCCGGCGCGGCAGGAATTGGACTTCTCGACTTCGGGGGAGCAGGAACTTTCGTTTGCGCTTGAGGCGGCTTCGGCGGTGGGGCAGGCCAGGGTGGTCGTCGCGGCGGAGGCGCCGGACATCGTCGCTGATCATGCGACCGATCTGAATGTGCGGCCATCGTCACCCAGAACCTACGCCGCGCAGGAACAGGAAATCCGTCCCGGTGAGCGTGTCCGCTTTACGGTCCCGGACAGAGGGCTGCCCGGTACCAATCGCGCCCGGGTGGTTCTGCGCCGCCACCCCGACTTTGGAATGACCCACAGGCTGCTCCGGCTGGTACGCTTTCCATACGGCTGTATCGAGCAAACGGTTTCGACCGCGTTTCCACTGTTGTACCTGAGCACCTTCCTGGAGGGCGTGAAGTATGCCGGAGACGCAACGGTCCAAATCGACCGGTTCATCAATTCGGCGATCCGAAAGTTGAGGAAATTCAAGCTTGGCTCAGGCGGGTTCGCCTACTGGCCCGGCGCCAACACCGTCTCAACCTGGGGTTCCCTGTACGCGGGCCACTTTCTGATTGAGGCGGCCAAACTGGGGTATCACGTGCCGCAGGACCTGATGGCGAATTGGTTGCGTTACGAAAAATCCCGGTCGCTTACGGTCAAAGACAGACTGATGGCGCGGGTCTATCGCGTCTATCTCCTGGCGCTCGCCGGCGAATACCAGATCGGCCCGATGAATCTGCTGAAGGAGACAGGGATCAAGGACATGAACGATACCCAGAAGTGGCTGCTGGCCGCGGCGTATCACCTTGCCGGAGTGGAGCGGACGGCCGCGCAGATCCTCATCCCGGCCGGTAAGCGGGTGGAGGTGTACAACGAATCGGGCGGGACCTACGGCTCGGGAATGCGGGATCTGGCGATCATTCTGAATACGCTGGTCATGTTCGAACGCTGGTCGGAAGCGGACGAGGTCGCCAAGGACCTGGGCCAGGCGCTCGCGTCGCAGAAGTGGTACAGCACCCAGACCACCGGGTTCATGCTTCTGTCCCTGGGAAAATACGTCCGGTCTCTCGACAGAGGAGAGGACAGCCCGTCCGTGCTTGCCGGCACGATCCACCTTCCGGATGGACGGGAGATGCCGTTTGAGACGGATCAGCCGGCCTGGCACGTCGAAATCGAAGAGGGCTTTGGCCGGGAAGTCGCTGTTACGCTGGATTCGGCGTCGACCGTCAGGAGGGCGTTCGCAACCCTGGACTGGGACGGAGTCCCGCTTACCGACGACGAGGGAGATACCTCCAGCAAGCTGGCGCTGAAGGTGCGCTGGCTCAACGACGATGGGCTGCCGGTCGATCCCGCCGAACTGTCTCAGGGCGAGAACTTCTGGGGTCATTTTCGCGTGCGCAATCTGGCCGTCCCGCGAGACGTCGAAGAGCTGGCGCTGGTCCAGGTGCTTCCCGCCGGCTGGGAAATCGACAACCCGCGTCTGTCCGCTCGGACGGCGCCGAACTGGACGAAGCGCCTGAATCTGAACCGCGAGGAATACATGGACGCACGTGACGACCGGGTGATGTGGTTTTTCGATTTCGAGGGTCGAAGGGATCTGGATTTCGTCGTCCGATTGAATGCCGTTACGGCAGGGTCATTCAGGCTGCCTGCATCGGTTGCGGAAGCCATGTACGATCGATCCTACCGGGCGACCGCGGCCGGAAAACGGGTTGTGGTTAAACAGAGATAGATGCTACACGGTTGCCAGCACGACAATTTGGGCGCCCGGCGGATCGGAATGCCACCCTGAGGCGGCAAGGACGAGGCGATAAATGAAACGTCGGTCGATTGCAGGCGCTACAAATATGTTTCGGACGTGGCGGATTTCGGCTGGGGGGAAAGTGCGTCGTGGGACCCTTCTTGCAAGGTGCGGACGCGCAAGGCTGGGGATCTTTCTCGCTCTGCTTCTCTTCCCTGCGGTGCTCTACGTATCGGTGCCACTGCCGGATCCGCTTTTTGAGCCTGACTACAGCACCGTTGTACTTGACGAGCGGGGGCGGATCCTTCGGATGTTCCTGAATGGCAACGAGCAGTGGTGTTTCCCCCACCGGGCGAACGCCGAAGTTCCTCGTACTCTGGAGCAGGCGGTGCTGTTTTTCGAGGACCGCCGGTTTTACAGGCATCCCGGGGTGGATCCGTTGGCGCTGCTCCGGGCCGTCTATCAGAATTTCCGTTCGGGGGCGGTCGTGAGCGGTGCGAGTACGCTGACGATGCAGGTTGCCCGGATGACGTCGCCCAAGAGAAGGACCTATTTAAACAAAGCCCTGGAGTTGCTCCAGGCATTGAAGATCGAACTGCATTATAACAAGAAAGAGATCCTGAACCTCTATCTGGACCACGCGCCCTATGGCGGCAATGTTGTCGGCTACCGCGCGGCGGCACAGCGGTATTTCGGCAAGTCGCCGGAGCGGCTGACCTGGGCGGAGGCGGCCACGCTGGCGGTCCTTCCGAACGCGCCAGGCCTCATATCGCCACTGGCCGATCCGGGAAAACTGCGGCTCAGGCGCGATCGGCTTCTGAACCGGCTGAACAACGAAGGGGTGATCGACGCCGAGACCTTCGACCTGGCGAGGCTGGAGGAAGTCCCGGACGGCGCCAGGCCGTTGCCGATGGACGCGCCACATCTGGCGCGGCGACTGGAGTCGCGGTACGGGAATACCTACATAAAAACCACCCTTCATCGGGATATTCAAAGACAATGCGCGGAGCTCGTCAGTCGACACGCCGCGTTCATGGGGCAGCGGGGCGTCCGTAACGGAGCGGCCCTCGTGGCTGACACCCGATCAGGAAAGGTACGCGCGTACGTCGGATCTCAGGGATTCTTCGACGACCGGAACCAGGGTCAGGTGGATGGCGTTGCGGCCGCAAGGTCTTCCGGATCTCTGCTCAAACCGTTTCTGTTCGCCCTGGGCATCGACCATGGCCTCTTGCTGCCCCGGACGTTGCTACGGGATTTGCCCACCCACTACGGCGCTTTTTCCCCGGGAAACGCCGATGGGAGCTTCGAAGGTCTGGTGACGGCAAAGGAGGCGCTGGTCCGTTCCCTGAACGTGCCCGCGGTCCGCTTGCTGGATGCGTACGGGTTGGATCCGTTCTACCGCTTTCTGAAATCCGCCGGCCTCAAAACGCTTATCCGGTCCCCAGGCGATTACGGCCTGCCGATGATTCTGGGCGGCGTGGAAGTCAGCCTGTGGGACATGGCGCAATGCTACCGCGCGCTGGCCAACGATGGCCGTTTCAGTCCACTCACGGTCCTTGCCGGGACGCCCGACTCGGAGGGTCCCGCGCTGATCAGTCCGGGCGCCTGTTATCTGACGCTCGACATGCTTCGAGACCTCAAGCGGCCCGGCGTGGAATATTACTGGCATCAGTACCAGAACCAGTGGCCGATCGCGTGGAAGACGGGAACCAGCTACGGGAAGCGGGACGCCTGGGCGATCGGCGTCAGCCCCGAGTGGACGGTGGCGGTATGGATCGGCAATTTCGGCGGTCGCGGGAATGCGGACCTTACTGGCGCGAGCTCGGCCGCGCCTCTGCTGTTCGACCTGTTCAACAGCCTGCCGAAGCATCGCGAAAACGCCTGGATCGAAGTACCTGTTGCCGGCATCCGGCAGCTTCAGCTGTGCACGGATACCGGATTCCGGGCGGGTCCGCATTGCGAACTCCGGGGTTCCGTGGAAGCGCCGCTGCATATGAAGCCCCTCCGGATCTGTCCATATCACCGGACCTTTCAGGTGACATTGGAAGGTGGCCATCGCGTGTGTTCGCTCTGCTGGGAACCCGGGGACCGCCGTCCTGAACGCCGGCTTGTGTTTCCGGCAGACGTCGCGCAGCATCTGCGCGAACGGGGGCAGGTTCCCGGCATGGTTCCGCCGCACAAGCGGGATTGCCCTGCGGGCGCCGGGTCCGATCCGCTGAAGATCGTCTATCCGCAACAGAACGCCAGGCTCTGGTTGCCGAGAGACTTCGGGGGGGCCTGGCAGAAAATCGCGATGCGGGTTGCTCACAGAGAGAAAGACCGCGTCCTGTATTGGTATCTGGACGACCGTTACCTGGGCAGCAGTCGTGGCCGGCACGTCAAGGCCGTGGAACTCTCGAGGGGATGGCACACGCTGAACGTCGTGGACGAGACCGGCAACAGGGACAATAAACGCTTCTTCGTCGACCTGAAACAGATGTGAGATTCAGGGAATCCCGCCTCCCCCTTACATTCCGCTGATAGAGTCGCTCGGCAGTCCGGTCGCAGCCCGGATCGGTCGATTTAATGACTGCCAACCCGCAGTGTCGCGACACGGGACTTGAAAACCGGGTCCCGCTTTGCTATCTTGGAAGGCGTCGAGACGTGAAAGATGAGAAGGGATAGCTGAATTTCGGCAATCCAATTGCGGGACAGAACACCAGAGAATATGGAGACGCACATCGAACCGCCGTCTGAATCCACGTCCCCGGCCGCGGGCGCCGTTGACGTCTCTATCGTCATACCGCTTCTGAACGAGGAGGAGAGCCTCCGGCCGCTGATGGATCAGGTCCGGGAGACCATGGCGGCAACCGGGCGCCGTTTCGAGACGATATTCATTGACGACGGAAGTACCGACGGCTCCATCGGGATTCTGGAGGAACTCCACGACGTCCACGACGAAGTCAAGGTCATTCAGTTCCGCCGCAACTTCGGCAAAGCCGCGGCGTACGTCGCAGGATTCGACATGGCGGCGGGCCGGTCGATTATCACCATGGATGCCGACCTTCAGGACGATCCGGCGGAAATCCCCCGCCTGATCGAAAAAATCGAGGGTGGCGCCGACCTGGTTTCAGGATGGAAGAAGAAGCGCTTCGATCCACTCAGCAAGACCATCCCTTCCAGGTTCTTCAATTGGGTCACCGGCCGGATTTCGGGCATTCCGATCCACGATTTCAACTGCGGCCTCAAGGCGTTCCGCGGCGAGGTGGTGCGAGACATCAAGATATACGGGGAACTCCATCGATACATCCCCGTTCTTGCCCACATGGAAGGCTACCGCGTCGAGGAAATCGTCGTTCAGCACCGCCCGCGCCGATTCGGCGTGACGAAATACGGGTGGACGCGTCTGCTCAAGGGCTTCCTCGACCTGCTTACCGTTATGTACCTCGGGCGGTACATCGGGCGCCCGTTGCACCTGTTCGGCACCATCGGTATCGTCCTGAGCGCGCTCGGGGTTGGCATAAACGGCTATATCGCCGCACTGTGGTTCCGTACAGGGACGATTCAGCACCGACATCCGCTTCTCTTTCTGGGAATTCTTCTGTCCGTGCTGGGGGTTCAGTTTCTGTGCACCGGCCTCCTGGCGGACATGATCACGCGGCAGACCCTTCCAAACGAAAAATACAACATACGAAGAGTCCTCGCGTAACTGCGTTCGCGCCGGAAAAACGAGGCTGGCTCCCGCAAGAAAAAAAACGACAGACCGTGACGCATGGTCTGTCGCTTTCGATATTACCGGCGCAGATGAAGCCGCAATCCTGCAGCTCAAAAGGCCATGGGCATCCCATCGATCTGCGGGCGGCCCAACACGGCCTGATCGTGCCGGCGTACCACGCGCCGCAGCTCTTCCGAGCGCTTCTCGTTTCCCTTGATCGCATAGTAGAGCGCCAGAAACGCCAGGCGGTCGCGTGGATTCAGTGCTGTATTGAGAGCCATTTTGGGGCCTCGTATGTAACGGGGTGAGAGAAAGACACGGGTGTGTGTTCACCCTTAAGATACAGCGAATATCGTGCCAAAAAACGAAATGGATGCCACTATTTTGTTTATTCAGCCAGTTATGGGCGTTTTCCCGGCACAAATTGATCGCGGCAAGCAGCTAAAGGCAGTACAATGTGTTCATTTTCACCACACAGTGTGAAAATTCAGGTGAAATTCGCCAGAGTCCTGAAAACAGCTATCAGCCGTCAGCTAAACCGGGTTAACGGCTGGGCCTGGCGATTTTAATTCACGGTTGTCAGCGCCATTATCTGCGAAGCCACAATGGCAAGTGAATAGGGGACGTTTCGGGGTGGCGAAAGTTCCAACCCGCCGGAGCGGAAACGCCGGCGCCTGGACATTTCGACACCCTTCGACAACCCTTCGGCAGGCTTGCCTCGACAGGCCACTTCGACAAACTCCGCACAATCAACCTATGGAGGTGGTATCCATATGCTGGATCTGAACCGGATTCGGGAAGATCCCCACGGCGTCAGGCAGGCGCTGCTGAAGCGCATGGATGCGGTGGATTTTACGGAATTGCTCCAGTGGGACCGGGAACGCCGGGCCCTCATCGCCAGAATCGGGGGCCTGCGCGAACGACGAAACAAGGTCTCCGCGCAGATTCCACAGATGAAGAAGGCGGGCCACGACACGGCCGATATCCAGAATGAAATGAAGGCGGTTTCGGGCAACATCAGGACGCTGGAAACGCAACTCTCGGAAATTGAACGCAATATCCGGGGCTTTGTCGAGGAACTGCCCAATATCCCCGCGGACGACGTATCCGCGGGAGGCAAGGAAGCCAACGAGGTCGTCCGGGCATGGGGCGGAAGGCCGGAATTAGCCGAAGGAGCCAAAGACCACGTCGACCTTGTCACCTCGCTGGGGCTGATCGACTACGAGCGCGGCGTGAAGATGGGCGGCGCCGGCTTCTGGCTCTACCGGGGCGCGGGCGCCCGCCTGGAATGGGCGCTCCTGAACTACTTTGTCGAGGCGCACCTCGCCGACGGATACGAATTCGTACTCCCGCCGCACCTGCTCACCTATGAGTGCGGCTACACGGCAGGCCAGTTTCCAAAATTCGCTGACGACGTGTTTCATCTCAAGTGGGAGAGCGAGAAGGAGTCCCGGTTTCTGCTGCCCACGTCGGAGACGGCATTGATCAATTTTCATCGGGACGAAATCCTTCCCGAGACCGATCTGCCGCGAAAGTACTTTTCGTATACCCCCTGCTACCGCCGGGAGGCCGGCAGTTATCGCGCCCAGGAACGCGGCATGATCCGGGGACACCAGTTCAACAAGGTCGAGATCTTCCAGTTCACGCGTCCCGAAGACTCCGATCGGGCCCTGGAGGAACTGATCGCAAAGGCCGAAGGCCTGGTTCAGGGCCTGGAACTGCACCACCGGGTTTCCAAACTCGCGGCCCAGGACGCCAGCGCTGCCATGGCAAAGACATACGACATCGAGATCTGGATACCGAGCATGGCGGAATACAAGGAAGTCAGCTCGGCATCCAGCGCGCACGACTACCAGGCCCGGCGCGGCCGCATCCGGTTCAAACGCGCCGAGACCGGCCGCAATGAATTCGTACACACGCTCAACGCGTCGGGCCTGGCGACCAGCCGTCTGATTCCGGCCATTGTGGAGCAGACCCAGCGACCAGACGGCACGGCGGTGATTCCTGAAGTGCTCCGCCCGTATATGGGCGGTCAGGAAATCCTGGAGCCGGTTGCGTGAATCGCGAATCCGGCCGGTCGTTACAACCCCAGAATCCGGTCCGCGGTTTGAATCGCCTGTCTGACGCAGTCGGGTACGGAGGATCCGCGGTAGGCGCTGCCGGTCAGGTAAAGGCCCGGATGTTCTTCGGCGAGCGATTCCAGCCCGTCAACACGGTCCATGTGCCCCACGTCGAACTGCGGCCTGCCCTTCCGCCAGCGATGAACCCGGGAGAACAACGGTTCGGCGGTCAGCCCCATCACGTGTTCAAGATCCTCCCGCACGGCACGTACGAGCGTCTCGTCGGGCATCTCGACTACGTCTTCCTGTTCGTCTCTGCCCACGAATCCCCTGATCAGCACGCCGTCATCCGGCGCCCGGTGGTCGAGCTTGGACGACACCCACGTGCATCCCGTAATCCTGCGGCCCTCCGATCGGGGAACCAGGAAACCGAACCCGTCGAGGTCGTGCTGGGCCAGGACGCCCGCTTTTCGATAGGCCAGAGACACCGTGCCTGAGGACACGTACCGGATCTGGCGGAGCCGGTCCGACAGTTGGGGCGCGATACCATCCAGCAGATCGGCCGACGCGAACGCGGGCGCGGCCAGCACGACGGCGTCGGTTTTCAGTGCGTCCCCACCCAACGTTACCTCGAAACCGCGATGGCGCTTCGCCAGACCCGTTACCGGGCAGTTCACGCGCAGATCGCCCCTCAGCCGGTCCACGATCGCCTCAACGAGTTCTCCGAGACCTCCGATCAGGGTCTGGAACATCGGCGACGCCTGCCCGGCATCGCCAGTGGACCTGCGTTGATCCCGGCTTGCACGCACCGCCTTGATCAGGCTGCCGTACTTGCGCTCCATTTCCGCAAACTGCGGAAACGTGGCCAGCAGGCTCAGCCGCTCCGGGTCCGCCCCGTGGATGCCCGCCAGCATCGGCCCACCGATCTTGTCCAGGGCCTCGTGACCCATGCGGCGGCGGATAAATGACGCCAGGCTCTCATCGGCCGTTGTGTTGCGCGGCGGGACGAACCGCTCCATCCCCATCCGCAGCTTGCCGCGAATGGAAAAAAGCGGGGAGCGCGCGACCGGCATGAAGTTTGCAGGCACCAGCGTGAAGTCTTCCGGAAACGGGACCAGGTTTCGCCCTTGCGCCAGGAAGGTCTTCCGCCGTTCCTCGTTCGGCGCGATCAGGCGGTCCTCAAGGCCCAGGTCCCGGCAGAGCCCGACACCCCACGGTTTTCGCGTCAACAGCAAATCGGGCCCACCTTCGATGGTGAACCCGTCAATCCGCTCAGTCAGAATCTCCCCGCCCCATCGCCGGGTGGCCTCCGCCAGCGTATACGCTACCTCGATGCCGTGCGCTTCCGCCTTCTCCTGCAGATAGAAGGCCGTTGCAAGCCCGGCAATCCCCCCGCCGGCAATGGTCACGTGCATAAATGCACCTCAAATGGGCATCCAAAACCGGTACCCATCTATTTCAGCTTGTCTTCCACCGCATCCACCACCGCTGTGATGAACGTGGCGTCGCTGTTCATGGACGCGATTCGCCTGACGTTCACCCCCCGCGACCTCGCGATTTCCTGAACGCCGATGTCGATATCGTACAGGATCTCAACGTGGTCGCATACGAACCCGATGGGCGCCACAAGCACGTGCCGATATCCCTTGTCGGCCAGGTCCGGGATTACGTCTTCGATCTGCGGACCCAACCACGGCTCGCCCGTGTGAGCGGCGCTCTGATAGGAGAACATCCAGTCCACGTTTCCCAGGCGTTCCGCTATTGCATGCGCGTTGCCCTTCAGCTCGTCGTCGTAGGGATCGCCCATCTTCAAGAGGCGTTCCGGGAGGCTGTGCGCCGTAAAGACGATCTTTGCCCTGTTCCGGTCGTCTCTGGAGAACGACGCCAGCCCGGCGCGAACGTGCGCTTCCTGCGCATCGAGCAACGCGGGTTGCCGCCACCAGGAGTCAACGAACGAGAACTGAATCCCGCTTCCGGCTGCTTTGACGGATTCATCGACCGCCTCCCGGTACCTTCCGATGCTCATACGGGAGTAGTGCGGGGCCATGACGATGGCAACCGCCTCCTCAACGCCATCCCCGGCCATCCGACGGACCGTGTCCGCAATCCGGGGAGACCAGTGCCGCATGCCCACGTAAACGCGCACGTCATGCCCGCGAGCATTCAATCCTCGCTCCGCACATTCCGCCTGTTCAAAGGTGTTTTCATTGAGCGGAGACCTGCCCCCGATCTGCGCGTACCGGCGCTTGAATTCCGCAACGAAGTCCCGGGACATCGGGCGCCCGCCACGGATATCGTTCAGGTACGCTTCCATGTCGTCCAGGGAATCCGGACTGCCGTAGGCGAGCATCAACACGGCCTTTTTCACCATGGTCACCTATCCGTAAGCGTGTACGAAATCGACCAGCGCGGACACGTGCCCGACCGGCGTGTGCTGCAGGATGCCGTGGCCGAGGTTGAAGACGTGTCCCGGCCGCCCGCGGACGCTGTCCAGGATCCGGGCGGCCTGACTTTCGATCACCGGCACGGGCGCAAACAGCACCGTCGGATCCAGGTTCCCCTGCACTGCCACGTCCGCGCCCAGCCGGTTCCAGGCATCGTCGAGATCTATCCGCCAGTCCACTCCGATCACGTCGCCGCCCGCGCGCTTCATCAGCGGCAGCAGACCGGATGTACCCGTACCGAAATGGATCACCGGTACGTCGCACGTTTCCGAAACCATCCGTATCGACCGCCGTGTGTGCGGAAGTACGTATTCCTCATAGTCCGCGGGGCTCAGCGCGCCCGCCCAGCTGTCGAACAACTGCAGCGCCTGGGCGCCGGCCGCCGCCTGGACCTGGAGATAGTCCCCGACCGCCACCGACATTTTCTCCATCAGCCGCCGCCAGATCTCCGGCTGTTCGTACATCAGTGCCTTGGCATGCCGGTAGTCGCGTGAACCACCGCCCTCCACCGCGTAACAGACGAGCGTAAACGGCGCCCCGGAGAACCCTATCAGCGGGACTTTCCCGTCCAGCGCGCGCCGGACCTGCCGGATGGCCGCCGCGGCGAAGTCCATGGCTTCGGCCGCGGGACGAATCGCGAGGGATTCCACGTCCGCCGCCGTTCGAACGGGGTTGTGAATCACGGGGCCCGCACCCCCCACGTACTCCAGTTTCAGGCCCATCGGCTCCAGGATCGGCAGGATATCCTGAAAGACAATGGCCGCGTCAACGTTGAACGCATCGACCGGCTGCAACGTGATCTCGGTGGCGATGTCCGGCGTCTTCACCATTTCCAGAAAGGCGTATTTTTCCTTCAACCTCCGGTATTCGGGCATGTACCTGCCCGCCTGACGCATCAGCCACACCGGCGTGACGTCAACCGTCTCGCGGCGGCATGCCTTCAAAAAGCGGTCGGCTCGGGACATTGGGGTTCTCAAAACAAAGCAGGGGCACGACGTTCTGTGCCCCTGCCGAATCGCGAAACGATCGCGTCACTACGCGTCGAGTTCATTGAAGTGCGTGACAACCTTGCCGATCAGCCCGTATTCCACCGCCTCTTCGGCGGACATCCAGTAGTCCCGGTCCGTATCTTCAACCACTTTGTCCAGTGGTTGTCCGGTTTCCCGGGCATACAGCTCGTTGATGCGCTCCCGGAGCTTGAGAATCTGTTCCGCCGTGCGCTTTACGTCTTCGGCGACACCCATGTATCGCATTGACGGCTGATGGATCATGATTCGTGCGTTCGGAAGCGCGAACCTGCTGTCCTTCTCCGCCGCCAGCATAATCACCGTCGCCGCGCTGGCGGACAACCCGACGCTGACGATTCTCACCGGCGGCCGGATGAAGCGAATCATATCGTAGATGGCGAAGCCGTCGTCGGCGCTGCCCCCCGGCGAGTTGATCAGGATCGTGATCGGTTTATCGGGATCGTCGCTGTCCATCAGCAACAGCTGGGCGATCACCCGCGTTGTCAGCTTGTGGTCGATCGGATCGGAGATCAGGATGGTGCGCGCCCTGATCAGGCTTCTGACGATGTATTCGCCGCCCTGACCCCCACGCTGCTCTTCCTCCTCTTCCTCCTCGTCCGGATCATCGCTCAACAGAAACTCGTACATCGCATCCCCTTCTTCCAGCGTAATAAACGACTGAAAATACGGCCGGTTTGCCTGCTTCCAAAAGCCGGGTCAATTTATCCTATACGCCCCTCGTTGTCAAGGGCATTCCCCGAGATTCAACGCCGCCAGGAACCGCGTGCGAGGATGCGGACGTTCACCCTCCCGCCATCGCCTCGCTCAGAATCCGGGAGGTTCCGGGCCGCATGATCCGCGGGTCCACCGTCTCCCCCGTCAGCAGCATCTCACGCACCTGTTTACCGGAAATGAAAACGGGCTGCTCGTCGGGATGGTTCTCCATCAGGTCCACCCGCCCGAGGGACTCGTAGAACGCCGCGAAACCCACGTTCAGGGGCCGGATCTCGAGGTTCCCATTGAGCTGGTTGAACACCTCCTGTGCGTCGAAATCTCCCCAGATCGGGCTGCCGTCGTGGTAGGGCGCATCCGCGTGTTTGCGTCCGATGATGATATCGGTAAAGCCGAAATTCTGGCGGTATATTGCGTGCATGACGGCCTCTTTTGGGCCGGCGTAGAACATCTTGATATCCAGGCCGATGAGAGTGACCCGGTCCGGCACGGCCTCCCCTCTGGGTTCCCACAATTCCGCATCGCTGTCTCCCTCACCCAGCCCCCGGGACGCGATCAGAGCCTCGTAAGTGCGCATGCGGATCTCCGCGTTGACGTCGTCCGATTTGGTCTCTCCCACCAGAGGGTTCAGACAAGCCCCGGCGTCGATCCCTTGCCGGATCAGCGTTTCCAGCCCGTAGACCAGGGCGTATTCGTGAGCCCGGTGCAGCGGGTTCCGGGTCTGAAACGCCACCACTCGACGCCAGCCGGTTTCCGACAGTAGACGACGGACCTCCGCGGGTGTGTGCATGTAACGACCGAACGCGGGATGCTTCGGTTGCGGCAGTACCCTGATCTCCCCTCCCAGAAGGTGGGTCTTTCCTGCATCTCCTTCCAGCACCATATCCGCGCCGGGATGGTCGATCCGCTCCGTCAGGTAGACGCTCTTGAGATAGGCCTGTTTGTCCCAGGGGTAGACGTCGCTGATCTCCAGAGCGCCCACGATTTGTCCGGCCTGATCCACCAGGGCAACGGTTTGACCGACTTCGAGTTGACTGGCAAGGTCGCTCGAGACCGGAAGCGCCAGCGGAATGGTCCACGCATACGGCTTCCCATTGCAGTCGATGACATTGTGTTCCAGAACTCTGTGATACGTCTCCGAATTCATCGGGCCGGTGAGCGGACTCAAACCCCCGTCACCGAAACGGTAAACCGTGGACAGATCGGCGTCGCTCACAGGAACGCGGATCAGCTTCGATGCACTCTCGCGAAAAGCGTCCCGCTCGTCGTCCGGAACCATCCGGCACACCGGCGAGGACAATCCGCCATGTAGCGGTATCAAATCGGACATTTTCGAGTCAATCCTCCAAATCGTCGAAGTTCCAAGGTCATCAATCAGCCCGGATTCCACTGAAATGTGTCTGCACTCCGAGCCGCTCCCCGAGCTGCCACCCTGAGCCCGTCGAAGGGCTGTCGAAGGGTCGGCGAAGAGTAACCTCGATTCGACTTCGCTCACACTCTGAGGAAGCCGGCGTGAAGATGGGGCGGACATTCCTTTCTGCCCACGTCGCTCAGAGTGACATGTTTTGCGACAAATATCGTCGAAACGCTGAGCCCCGACCTACGCCGAGACTGTCATCCTGAGGAGGCCTCCCAGGCCGACGAAGGATCTACTGCAGCATCGGATAAACCCAGTGCGATTTGCACGTAACGAAACCTGAGAGGCAGCACGACAGGATCCACCGCAGAGTCATCCCGGAAAAGCGTCAGCCATTCGCGCACCCACACTGCCATCCTGAGGAAGCCGTCAGGCTGACGAATCAGCGAGCGATTAATATACCGTAAACTCCCGCCCGGAACAAAAGAGAATCCCTGACAAACGGTGTGCAGTGGGTTGGCGACCCCTCCCCCGGCCCCTCCCCGACACGGGGAGGGGAGCGGCTGTGCTGTTTCTGTTGTGGTAGATACAAGATATGTGCAGCGGCACGCATAATTGATCATATCGGCGAACAGAAGAGTCCGGCGAGCGTGTTTTTCCATCGGGCTTCGTCTTTTGACTTCCGTCGGGATTCCGGTTGACAACGACACCACTGGGCCGTACGATGGCACGCAATGTCGCATTTTGCGACATATGCAGCCTATTGGAGTACCACTCGGCATCAGTACCGTGTCGTCGGGTTCTTTTTGGCTTGATCCTCCATGAACCAGCCATTGCCACATTCAGATCAACTGGATATCGCAACGCTGAGTAGATTGTTCAAGCATACGACCAATTCGTACAAATATCTCTTTTTTTTGTCGCTGCTGACGTTGTTAAAGGACAGGCATTTCCAGGTTAAGAATGGTATTGAGCTAGGCGATATTGAGATTGAGATGGTGGTTACCGCATGGTATCCTCGTGTTTTTTTCAGATTGTCATTTGGTACGCAGGACCAAATCGCTTCTGCATTGAAATCGATTGAGTGCATCAAGGATGAAAAAGAATACTTGTCTTCGACAGGACGTGGGAAATTGCGGAAATATCTTTCCCAAAATAGCAGGTTGTTGGACTTCAAATTAACGCGTTTCGTGCCTTTTCGAATCTTACGCCCGTTTTTCTCCGCGGAAACAAGAGGTATACCAGATCAACGGGTGAACCGGAAAATTTCCAGTCTCGCCGTCGAGTTTTTTGAGGAACGACGCCCTATCTTCCGTTTCGACGATTCTGAAAGACGAATCATCATGCATAGGGACTGGATAGAATATCTGAAACTGCACCAGGTGATTATCGAGGGATGGGCGCTATGGCATTGGGCAGATTATATGCAGCGGCGAAACCCCGGGATTCCCGCGGTAACGCGAAAGTTGCTCGTCCCGGATCGGAGAGCGCCTCTCTATGCACAACGGAGTTTCTGGGATGCTGCGATTGACGAAACAAGCATACGATGCATTTACACGGGGAAGAAGCTGAGTCACGATTATGAATTGGATCACTTTCTGCCGTGGAGATTCGTCGCACACGATCAGCTCTGGAATCTCATTCCCACTGATTCCATGGCGAATAGCTCGAAGAGCGACCAAATCCCATCGGAGTGTTACATCGACCAATTGGCCGAAACCCAGCGCGCAGCTCTATCCATCGCAAGGGATGGCTTGACCAATCAAAAGTGGAATAAGGTCGTTGAGCCGTACGTTACTGACCTCTATGTTACGCCCGAGGAAACGTTGGATTTCGAGGAATTAAGGATCGCGTATCACAAGACATTGAAGCCTCTCATGTCAATTGCAGAACAGCAGGGGTTCCAGAGCGGGTGGACCTATGAAGCATAGCGCTAAGCACTGAATATCCTTATTCCGAGTCCGGTAAGACACAGGCAAATAGACAACAGATCCGGCAAGACAAATCACTGAGAGAGGAATCTCCGGGGTTCTTTTTTGCGTAACTTAAAAATTGACCGGCCAGCTGCTTTGTTACCGCCCGTCAGAATGATGTACCGAGAAGGAAGTAAGGAACGGCGCCTTTTGGGTTGGTGAACCCGTAACCCGCGCCGGCGCGGAAGCGGAATGGGACGTAGAGGATACCGAAGTCGTAGACGAACTCGGCGCCGGCGGACAGGAGCGGTTCGGGTGTGTTCTGCGATGAGTAATCCCGCCCCCAGGCGTTGCCCGCGTCGGCGAAGAGTGTGAGGAAGGCGCGGTCGAAGTGCAGCAGCGGCGTTCGGATGGCGCGGTTGACCAGCGCGGCCGGCAGGCGTAACTCCAGCGACGCCGACCATGCGCGCCGCCCGGACCTTTGCGTGCTCTCGTAGCCCCGCACGGGAAACAGGCGTCGCGACACGCCGCCGACCTTGTAGTACCCCCGCCCGCTGTCCGGTCCCCGCGCCGCCCCCGCGCTCGCCCTGAACGCCAGGACGGGCGCCGCGAATCCGCCTCCCGGCAGCTTCGCGTAGGTCCTGAAGGCGCCGGAGACGGCGTCGACGGAGCGGTCGTCCAGTGGGTCACCGGCCAGGTCGAATCGCCGCGTCGCGCGAACGAAGAATGTCGCGCCGGCTGCCCTGCCCATCTGAAACGCGTGCGACCTGGCGGTGGAGGCCGAGAAATCCGCCGCGACTTCTCCCAGGGTGCTGTGGGGGCTGTCGTATTTCGACAGGTCCGCCGGCTGAAGCTCAGAATCCAGCGCCTCCCGGTCTTCCCGCAACACCCCGCCTGAAAGCGTAAATGAAATCCCGCTCCACGCCGTCGGGCGCGCAAGGTTCATCGACACGACTGCGCGGCGCGTTCGTTCCAGAATGAACGTGGAATCGGCCCTGACGCGTTCCTCGTCCCAGTTCTGCGACATCAATAAGCCCAGCGTGGGGTTGCCGAGTCCGGCGTACCGATACGACAGAACACCCGCGCCCCTTCCTCCCGAATATCCTCCTGCCGGCAGAAAGATTCTGGTTCCGACGCTGTAGGCGTGCCGGCCCACCAGGTCGACCCCCGAGGTAAAAGCCCCGACGGATGTGCCAAGCGCCTTCGTCCGGAGCGTCGTGCCGTTGCCGGCGCCGGAAAGGGTCAGCGTCGCGTACGGCACCCAGTATCGGGGCCGGAGCGTGGACGACGGCGAATAGTCGCGCGCCTGCCCGCCGGTACGTGCGCCCCGCTCATCCGCCTCGGATGCGATCGATGCAGCCGCCATCCCCGCCGCGGTGCGCGTTGAATCGGCGGTATATCGTGGCGCGGGCGGCGCGGCATTCGGATTGAACGGCATGCGTTCGATCTCCCAGCCGTCCACGTGATACCCCGAAAAATAGAGCCATTTCCCCGACGGATCCACACTGGGCCACGCCGCGCCGGTTCTGACGTTTGTAAGCATAACCGGAGGCGCGGCCCGCCCACTGTCGACCCGTGCCGCGAAGACATTGAGGATGCCGGTCCGGTCGGACGACCATACCAGCCACCGGCCGTCGGCGCTCCATGCTGGGGCGAAGTCCATCGCACGGTCATCGGTGACATGGCTGACAAGGCCGCCTTCAGCGTCAAGGATGACGACGTCATGATTCCCGCCAACCCAACGTGTCGCCGCGATCCATTTTCCGTTGGGGGACACCGCCGGGAACGCCCACTGGACGCCGGCTTCAGGGTGCAACAGCGGCTCGACGGCCCCCGTGCGGGTATCGACTCGAGCCAGTCCCGTCGCGCCGTTTCCTTCCAATACCGCGACGGCCCGATCGCCGGGTCCGGCCGACGGCGCAGTCAATCGCGCGCCATGCGTCAACCGGTCCATCGCGCCGTCCCGGGACACCCGATAGATATCGCTGAACAGCCGGTATCGCCCTGAGAATTCCAACTGCCCGGTGAGGACGTCGCCGCCGGGCGTGAACGCGAACCTGCCCCCACGGATCCGCGTGACAGTCGTTTCGCCGCCGCCGTCCAGCCCCCTCGAAATCAGCCTGGGATCCGAACGGCCATCCGATCGACGGTAGACCAGCGTCGACCCATCGGGAGACACCCGCGGGTAGAGCGCGTAGCGGGCGCCGTCGGTCAGCCTTTCGGGTTCGGAGATCGCGCCAAACCTGGAGAGATGGGCGTCGAGCCCAGCAACCGAATCACGCCACGCCTTCGACCATTCGGTCCACTCGCTCGACAGGCTGGCGCCGAATGCGCTCCTTCCCGCGGCGTCGAGTCGATAGGGTATCCACTGCCCCTCGACGGCTTCGACGAACGCGGACATGCGGTCCCGGCCGTACTTGCGCATGAGGTGCTCGAAGAACATAGATCCGTAAACGTATGCGCGGAGCCCGCCAGGCCATTGCGGCGACCATCCCCCCGCCTGTCCGATGGACTCGAAGCGGCCCTCCAGCGCAGCCGTTCGAAGCACCATGTTGTGGTAGGTTCCCAGGACGCGGCCCTCGCCGGTCATCGCGGACTCGTACCAGGTGGCGATGCCTTCGATGACCCACAGGGGCGTTGCAAAGGCCGGAAAGCCGAAAACGGGGACCGGGATCCGTCCAAATAACCCCCGAACGCTGTACCGGCCGCGACGGTCGAGGTGAAAGATGTGCGTCAGCTCGTGAACGATCAGAAGTTCCATCCAGTCGTCGAAGTGGCCGAGCAGGAAGCTGTCGACAGGCGGCCGTGCGTATAGGACGATGCGGTTCGAGGGAAACGGGGTCGCGTAACCGTTGGCGGCATCGATATGATCGGTGACGACGATATCGATCATTCCGCCCGGTCCGCGTATGAACCTTTCGGAAAGCCGGGCGTGGGCCCACTCCGCGCGATCGGCTGCCCGGCGCGCCAGGTCTTCCAGTCGCTCAGGGAAAGTGACGCGGAAGTGTTCCGTCTCGAGCGTGCGCCACGATTCGTCCGGCGGGATCTGTTGCGCGTGCGAGGGCGATGCGCAGAATGTGACGAGCGCAAGCAGTGCCGGTACCACAATCCTTGGAATTGAAATTATCGTCATAGTGATCCATCTACGGTTGCATATACGGCGTGACGTTACGGATACAGACAGTGCGACGCGAGTGCACGGTTCAGGTTTCCGCATTCCGGTTGCGTACTTTCGCTGCTTCGTCCTCCTCCGGCCGTGCTTCGTGGAGCGCGCCGAATTGACGCAGGCCGGGAACGCCGGTTGCAGTGCCGATGACCACGAGGAGGGTGCCGATTCCGCCGCTGACCACCGAAACGACCGGTCCGAACCAGTGGGCGACAAGGCCGGATTCCAAACCGCCCAGTTCATTGGAAGCGCCGATGAAGACGTAGTTGACGGCCAGCACGCGGCCGCGCATCCGGTTGGTCGTCAGCAGCTGAACGAGCGTGTGCCGGACGACCATGCTGACGTTGTCGAAGGCGCCGGTGAGGAACAGCATGGCCAGGGAGAGCCAGAAGGATTGAGAGAATCCGAAGACGATGGTGGCCGCGCCGAATCCGGCCACCGCAAGCAGGAGGTTTCGTCCGGCGCGCCGCATCGGCGGCAGGTAAACCAGGAGGATCGCCATGCAGAAAGCGCCCACGCCCGGAGCGGCGCGAAGCCATCCGAAGCCCTGTGGTCCCACCTGGAGGATGTCCTCCGCATAAATGGGAAGCAGGTAGACGGCGCCGCCCAGCAGTACGGCGAACATGTCCAGGGCCATCAGGGAGAGGATGAGGCGGGTGCGCCAGACGTAGCGAATGCCCGCCAGCAGGGTGGTGAGCGAAGCGGGCTCCGCCTTTTCGGGCTCCGAACGGAAGTCCACCCGCGTGAGAAGAACCACGAAAACCAGGGTGCTCGCCGCACTGAGCCCATAGGCGGCGGGAACACTGTACATGACGACGAAGCCGCCCAGGGCCGGGCCGATCACCCACGCCATCTGCATCAGGCTGGTGTTCCAGGTTACGGCGATGGGGAAGATGTCCCGCGGGACGAGCAGGGGCACCAGGGCGGTTCTGGCCGGGCGGCCCAGGCACGTGGCGGTGGCATCCAGCGCCAGGAGAGCATACATCAGGAGGATCGGCCCCTCGCCGAGCGAGAGCGCAAGGAGTCCGAGCGACGTCAGGGTCGTGCCCAGCATGCTGAGGACAACAACCCTGCGACGGTCGAATCTGTCCGCCAGGAAGCCTGCAGGCAGGGCGAGGACGATCGTCGGCAGGGCTTGCGCGAGACCGACCAGCCCAAGGGAGAGCGCCTGGCCGGTCCGCTGGTAGATCTCCCATCCGATCGCGATGCTCTGAATCTGGTTTCCCACGATGGCGAAGAACCAGCCCAGGATGTATCGCCGGTAGTTCGCGATTCGGAGTGCCGCGTAGGGATCGTGCTTCCTGGGTTCGGGGATCGGCTATTCCTCCCGTCCCGCGACAGCGTCCCGGATCTCCCGTACGCTTCCTTCCAGCCGGTCCAGCCGCTGATTCGTCGCCTCAACGTCTTTCCGGATCTTCGAGACGATCGCAGTCTGCTCGTCGAGCTCCTCGGCCTGTATGGATTCCTCTTCCTTGACCAGAATGCTCGTCAGCGTCGCCGTGAAGACGCCCACCAGAACCATTCCTGTAATCACCAGAAAAACGGTGAGGATTCTGCCGGAAGCGGTTTCGGGGTTGTGGATGTCGGCGTACCCGCCCGTGACGAGCGTTGTAAAGCTCCACCAGAGGCTCTGCCAGAATCCCGTGCCCGACTCCATGTGCTCCAGAAACATGAAAACCACGGCGCCGAACACGAGGGACAGGAGGCCGTAAAGCAGGGACCTTTTAAGCAGTCGGACGTCCAGCGTGGTGCTGAGGTGGTCCATGCCTCGCCAGAAGAACAGGCCGATGCGCATCAGCCGCAGCGCCCGCAAGATCCGCACGGCCCGCAGCAGACGCCCCAGACGCACGACGCCGAGGTCGCCGGAGGCAGCGATAACCTGCACCGGAGGAAGCGGAATGGACGTGATGAAGTCGATCCAGTTGTTCTTCCAGTACCATCTTTTGGAAGCGGCAAGCCTGTGTTCGAAGATAAAGTTGGCCATGAAAATAGCGCAGCATACCACGTCGATGATCCAGAAGATCCAGAGCGTACCCACCGAGAAATGCGGGTGTACTTCCACAACGGGGTTCTTGTATTTCTGCCCGCTGTCGACAATGTCTACACCAGTCAGTTTTCCTCCGGTGACGTGCCCGGAAACGAGCGCGCCGGATCCGGCGTTGTCCACGATGTGAATGTTCACGCGCTCGTACCCGGCGCCCTGTTTCAGTATGACGATATTGCTGATCTTCCCCTCTTTGACTTCCGCCGTTGCAGCCGCGCCGCCGCCGTTCGCTCCGATACCGAGCAGGTCCACGACAAGGATCGAGATCAGAAACAGAATGAGAAAGAAGATGACGATGTCCTTCACGTGGACGTTCCGGACGCCGCCCAGCTTGTCGGCCTGCCTGTCCATCAGGTGTTTCTTCTGGAAAGCCTGGTCGATGACCCTGGCTTTGTCCTCCAGTGTCTGTTTTTCCTCGTTCAAGGTCGAGATTCGTGAATCGGCCGCGTCCAGGTCCAGTTCGTAACGACCGTGTTTCTTCTTCAGGGCAACCGTGTCCGCACTTTCGGCCAGGCGACTGATTTTCTCTTCTTCCACGGCCAATTGCTCGTTGATGCTCTCGATCTCCCTCGCGACCACGTCTTTCATCATCCTGATACGGTCGAGGGAACACGATTCGATTCGCTTTAAATTTGCCATCGCTGCCCTTGCAAATTCAGGTTGAGTATGAAATCACTGCTGTCCAAGACTGAAACCGACGTGGGACCGGTCGGGTTGGCGTTCCCTGGAGCGAGATGGACCGGTCGGGTTGGCGTTCCCTGGAGCGAGGGCATCCTGCCCTCGACGGCTAATCCGCGAGGCTCCGTCGCCGTCATTTTCAATATGAAATCGGATCCAAAGGAGACATTAAGGCATTGGTTCGGGCATTGATGGGTCGCTCGAAGTTCGAGGGCAGGTTGCCCTCGCTCCTGATATTCATCAATCGTGCCGTGATAGAGTGCAGATTGCCTGCGGTCGCATGCAGCTTTACGCCTTACGTTCATCGCACTGCCCTCTTTTCGATACCTCTCGCCATAACCGCGCGTTATTTGCGAAGGCGAAAATAAGAAAGTCGCTTACTATCGATATGGGCCAAATACACTAATAATGTAATAAAGAAGCGCGAGCAAGAAAAGAACCGGCATCATATAAGCAAGCCAGTTCAGGTCGGACGGCGTGGCTGGAAGGATATTGTCAAAACTGCAACCCTCATTCGCCCCGCTGTGCAAGGAACCGTGCCAGCGCGCCCGGCCGTCGCGCCACCGGCTTGAGGGCCTGACGTGGCGCTTCAGATGGCGCCAGGATACCACGCCGTCGAAGATCATCCAGCCGTTCGTCGATCGACTGCTGTTTGTGATGCCGGATTCTCCGGATATCAGCCACGGGCATTCCTCCTTGTCCTGTCAAACGCATCGTGTAGTCATGGGTTCGGCAGCGTTCAGCGGGACCTGCCGACATTGCGTCGCTTTTGGCGTGTCATACCAGAAGCGCCTCCAGGTAGCTCCGCATAACCGTTTGCGCGCGGCAGACTTCAGAAGCTCGTACAACCTCGTCCACTGTGACAGCACGCGTTCGCAGCGCATCCCCAAGCGCCTCAAGCGCTATATCGAGTCCAATCTTGTTGCGATAGCGGAAACAATCCACGACGGTTCGAGCCGGCGAAGTGATACGGTACGGCACCCCAAGCGCCGACTGGCGGATTACGCCATAGGTTAGCATCGCGCCGGAAAAACGGACTACACGTACCCGGGCGGGCGCACGGGTGGGTTTTCGGGCTTTTCGATCCAGAGCGATCCAGATCTCATGAGGCGACTGTGTACCGATTTCATGGAAGCGAAGCGCCGTCAGCAGGCACACAATGGCGTTCGGTATGGCGGCGGCCACCATTGCGATCGTTTCTGCCTCTGTCGGTTCAACCTCGGAGATTCGGTAAAGGCCGTTTCCGAGACTCTCGACGAGACCTTCAGCGACAAGACCCGTGAGTTTCCGATGTGATATCCCAAACTGTGCGAGATCTCTCGGTCGAAAATAGGCACCCAGGCCGGCTTTTTGTAGTTGAGCAATTTCCATGTGGTTCAATCATCCGTAAATCGAAACAAAATGTCGGCAGTTATAATTATTAGCCGACATTTGTTGTCATTTGGACGCACCTACACAAGGTCCAAACCACGTGGTGCAATAGCCTTCAGTTTCTCTGCTTCGGACCGTGTCGCGTGATACAGATCCCAACGTAGCTGGAGATTCAGCCAAAATGTTGCTGACACGTTGAAATATTTACCCAAGCGCAAGGCTGTGCCGGGAGTGATACCACGTCTGCCATTCACCAGTTCGTTGACCCGTTGATAGGGAACATGAATGGCGGTAGCCAATTCGCGCTGTGTCAAACGCATTGGATTCAGGAATTCCTCCAGTAACATCTCACCCGGATGAGTCGGGACACGATGGGTTGGAATACGTACCATAGTCCACACCTCCGATTATTTGTTAGTGATAGTCGACGATTTCCACATTATCGGGACCAGCATCCGTCCACACAAAGCAAATTCGATATTGGTCATTTATCCGGATACTCTGTTGCCCGGATCTCTCGCGTTTCAAGACCTCGAGATGGTTACCGGGTGGACTCCTGAGGTCACGGAGTTCGTCCGCAGAGTCCAATTGTTCAAGCTTGCGTGCAGCTACGTTCCACAATGGCAATGGACAGGTACTACGCGCCGCGCGTGTGTCCCTCCCATTGAAGATGTCCTCAGTGCCCATACGCCGAAACGATTGAATCATGATAGCATAATAACACGGAATATATGCTATGTCAAGTTAGTGTGTCGGGATGTTGCGGTATTTGATTGGCTTCCAATATGCATACCAGTTCCGGGTAGATTGCGTAGCCGATGAGGGTCTCCAAGCCCGCTACGCTCTCACACCCGTTACGCCGCGGGGATCTCCACGATCAGTTTACGACCGAGCGAACGCCGCTTTCGCAGCCATATCGGGTGGAACTGCAACGTAATGCTCGCCGGCGCGCCGGCGACTGGGCGCCGGGATGGGCTCGCCATCGTCAATGCGTCCCGCGACGGCTTCTTCGAGCGCGTCGCGGGCTTCCATCAGGGCTGCGGACTCGTCGGCGCCGGAGGTGAGACTTTCCGGAAAGTCCCGAAATGAGACGGTGATCTCGCCGGAGAGATCAGGTTGAAGCCGGGCGGGATAGCGAAATTGCATTGCGGTACCTTAACCTATTACTGATCACTGCTGTTCGAGATAGTTTGGAAAAGACGATCTTGGATGCGTAAGTACCTGATTTACTTGATAGTCGTTCCAAAGTGCCAATGCACGTCCCCTCGATTGGCCACGGCTGTCCAGGACAAGAGCCGATCTGGGACCGGTGTGGTTGGCGTTCCCTGGAGCGAGGGCATCCTGCCCTCGACGTCGGATAACTCGTCGCACACGGTGTTTTCCGAGAACCGGTGTCGGATTTAATGTACGCGTCAGTCGCTCGACGCGAAGTTCGAGGGCAGGATGCCCTCGCTCCGGTTACGGGTGGATCATGTCGTGAAAGCGGTTGGAAAAGACGATGGTGGACAGTTGTGATTACTTGCAAAACCCTTGAGTGCGGTAGCGCGTTTGAAACCTGCACATGCGGTAAGTCGTCGGATTCGACAAGACCCCGGCGGAATTTTCCCGACGGGGTCTTGTCTTCATCGTCGGGCCGTCGCAGGAGACGGCCGAATATTGGTGCGCCCACAGGGAATCGAACCCCGAACCTTCTGATTAAGAGTCAGCTGCTCTGCCTATTGAGCTATGGGCGCATTGTCGTGTCCGGACCGTCGCCAGAGGCGGGCGCCCACGAGGGACGCCCCTACAAGGACAGGAGTCGGCGAGGGGCTGTCGAGTGGCATTGAAAGGATAGCGTAACGCGGGTATTTCGACAAGCTTGCTTCGACAGGCTCAGCACAGCCAATGACCACGCGGCGACACAAGACGACTCGGCGGTTGATTGGTTTCAATAAAACCTACGTCCGAACGTAATCCCCGCTGCGGCCGCCGGTTTTTCTCAGGAGGCGGATGTTCCGGATGGCCATGTCCTTGTCCACGGCCTTGCACATGTCGTAGACGGTCAGCAGCGCCGCGCTCACGGCCGTCAGCGCTTCCATCTCCACGCCGGTCTTGCCTGTCACGCGCACGCTGGCTTCCGCCTCGATTCGATCCTGCCCCACCACAAAACTGAGTTCGATGCCCGTGGGATCGACCGGATGGCAGAGCGGAATCAGTTCCCACGTCCGCTTGGCCGCCATGATCCCGGCTATCCTGGCGGTTTCCAGCACGTTTCCCTTGGGCAGTTCGCCACCGGAAACCAGCCGCGCGGTCTCCGGCGCCATGACGATTTCACCGCCCGCAACCGCCACACGGTCGGTCACGGCTTTCCCGGTGACGTCCACCATCCTTACGGTCCCATCGTCGGCAATGTGGGTCAGACTCGCCATGCCAATTGTCCGAAAGATCCTTTAACCCCAGTTAATTCGGTCAGATCGCCAATTAAGTAAAGTCAGTTTCGAGCTACCATTCTTCCAGCAGCACGATGTCCACTTCCGCGCCGGCGTCGAGCGTGTCCACTTCGGCCTCAACCACAAAGAGGCTGTTCGCCCGCGATAGCGAAAACAGGTCCGCCGATCCGTGGTGGCCCACCCAGTTGCTCTCCCAGCGTCCGTTGACTTCCCCGGACCGGGCCGGCACGAACTGCTTGCGCCCGGGCGACTGCCGGAACCCCTGCGCCAGCCTGCCCCGTACCATCGGCCGGTGGATCCCCGACATCCTCTGCATCTTTCGAACGGCCGGGCGGACCAGCAGTTCCAGGCCCACCACCGCCGAGACCGGATTTCCCGGCAGCCCGAAGACGAGCTTGTTTCCGCGCGCGCCGAAGGTGAGGGGCTTGCCCGGCTTCATCCGGATTCTATCGAAATAAATCTCCACGCCGCAATCCCGCATCGCGCCCTGCACGAGGTCGTAAATCCCGGCCGATACGCCCCCGGAAAGCAGGACCACGTCGCACTCGTCCAGACCGCGGGAAATCACGGCCTTCAGGGCGTCCTCGTCGTCTTCAACAATGCCCAGATACCGCGTCTGTGCGCCGGACCGGAGCGCCTGCGCCATCATCGAATATCCGTTGCTGTTCCGGATCTGCCCCTCCGCCGGGCTGTTTCCGGGCTCCACGATCTCGCTGCCGGTGGCGACCACACCCACCACGGGGCGGCGATAGACCGGCACGTCGACCACGCCCACCGCCGCCAGGATTCCGATCTCAGGAGGGCGGATCCACGTTCCGGCTTCAAGTACCACCTGATTGCGCCTTACGTCCTCCCCGAGCGGCGCGACGTTGCGTCCCGGCTCCGTCGGCGCCAGCACTCGCACACCCTCTCCGTCCCGTTCCGAAACGGTATCTTCCACCATGACGACGGTATCCGCGCCATCGGGCATCGGCGCGCCGGTCATAATCCGGGCGGCCTGGCCGGGTGCCACCTTCTTTAGAGGAACGAATCCGGCGGGAATCTCTTCGATCACGTCGAGGACGGCGGGACGTTGCTGTTGTGCGTCCGCCACGTCCTCGCCGACCACCGCGAAGCCGTCCATCGTTGCTTTGTCGAACGGAGGCATGTCGATGTCCGATCGCACGTCTTCCGCGAGCGTACACCCCAAAGCGTCCATCAGGCCGACGTTTGTTCTGTCGATCGGCGACGTATGCCTCAGGACGAGGTCAATCGCCTCGTCCATGGTGATCATGTCCATCGCTGGTCCCCCGCAATGCGTAGCGTCGGTCGATAAATATATACAAACCCCGCACAAATGTCACTTCCAAATGGAATTTGCCAACCAGTTCAACGCCAACGCCGTTCCTCCGGGGCCGTCATTTGACATTAACCCATGGAATGCCTACATTAATATCGGAGGGAAGCGCAGAATTCCGGGTTGCCGCCCAACTGCCACGCAATCGCTCCGGTCAGTGGAACACGAAGCCGATTCCGACCCCGTTTCTGCTGCAGGGGCCTCATCTTCCATCGCGTTCGGAGTTCAACATCCAATGACGGATACTCACGTCAAAACCGCCATTATCACCGGTGCGGGCACGGGCATCGGCCGCGCCATCGCCGTTGCCTTCAGCAATGCAGGCATGAATTGCGTCCTCGCCGGCCGCCGCGCCGACGTGCTGGAAGAAACCGCCGGGTCCGTGCGCAATTCACGGACGGAGAAGCTGTGCGTACAGGCCGACGTAACCTGCAGGGACTCCGTCAAGTCCCTCTCGGACCAGACCGTCGAGCATTTCGGGCGAATCGATATCCTGGTAAACAACGCCGGCATCAACACCCTGCAGCGCGGCCTTAGAGACATATCCGACGAGGACTGGGACCGCGTGGTCGACATCAATCTCACCGGCGCCTTCAATGCATTCCGGGCCGTCATGCCGCACATGGAGAAACAGGGCGACGGGCTGGTCATCAATATCTCTTCCATGGCCGGGAAGCGGTCCGGCATGATCGCGGGCGTTGCCTATTGTGCGTCCAAGTTCGGAATGGCCGCCCTGAACCAGTCCATCAACGCGGAGTTCCGAGAGACCGGCATCCGGGCGTGCTGCATCTTTCCCGGGGAGGTCGACACGCCCATCCTGGATCTTCGCCCCAATCCTGTCTCCGACGAGAAACGGGCGGCCGCGCTCCCGCCGGAAGATATCGCCGCCGCCGCGCTGATGGTCGCGCAGTTGCCCGGCCGCGCGATCGTCGAGGAGATCACGATCTTTCCAAGGCGGGTCGTTGCAGAGTAGGGGTCTCGACACACTGTTCGAACGACCCGATGTCGCGCATATGTCACTGCGCCGGAACAATTTCCTTGCCTATAGTACGCGTTTTTGTTACATTTGTGTAACAAAAAATAATATAAGATGTATATAAATGACGAAGGGTCAGGTGAGAGTGAAGAACGAAATCGTAATCAACGTAGGGTCGCACGATTCAAGAATTGCCGTTCTGGAAGATGGAAAGCTGGTGGAAATACTCGTCGAATGCGCCGAGAACGAGCGCATGGTGGGCGATATCTACAAGGGAACCGTTTCCGCGGTGCTTCCCGGAATGCAGGCCGCATTTGTGGATATCGGGCTTGAAAAAAGCGCTTTTCTGCACGCCTCGGACATGCCCGGTTCGCCCGGTTCGATGGTGGGACTGAACGATGAAACCCTTGAGGAAATCGACACGCGAACCCACGTAAACGGCAAATCGGTCATCCCCATAGAAGAACTCATCCAGAAGGGCCAGGAGGTCCTCGTTCAGGTCAAGAAGGAACCCATTGGCACGAAGGGCCCCAGGGTTACGGCGGTACCCTCCCTGCCGGGCCGGTTCATGGTGCTGGTGCCCAACGGGGAGAAGGTGGGCGTTTCCCGGAAGATCACCAACATACCCGAAAAACGGAGGCTGAAGGATCTCGGGCGAGACATACGCCCCGAAGGTTACGGCATCATCGTGCGGACCGAAGCCTCCGGCAAGGGCGACCGGGAGATGGTGCGGGACCTGAAGCAGTTGATGAACGCCTGGTCGCGCATTCAGAAACAGTACAGGGTCGCCGATCCGGCCAGCATATTGCACAAAGAAATGGGCATGACGTCGAGTCTCATACGCGATCTGTTTACCGACGACGTGGACCGTCTTGTGGTCGACGCAAAGCAGGAATACAAGAAGATACTGGCATATCTTAAATCGACTTCGCCCCATCTTCGGGAACGTGTGGAATACCACAGAGACAGCACGCCCGTCTTCGACGCATTCGGTGTTGAAAGTGAAATCGAGAAATGTTCTGACCGCAAGGTCTGGCTGAAGGGCGGCGGATACCTGGTTCTGGACCACACCGAGGCCCTGTTTGCCATCGACGTGAACAGCGGCCGATTCGTGGGCCGGTCGAATCAGGAAGAAAACGTACTGAAAATCAACCTCGAGGCCGCCAGGGAGATCGCGCGCCAGCTTCGCCTGCGCGATATCGGGGGCATCATCGTGATCGATTTCATCGACATGGCCGTCACCCAGAACCGCAAGAAGGTAGAGAATGAATTCCGGCAGGCCGTGCGCCGGGACCGGTCCAGGCCCCGTTTCTCGGAGATCAGCGAGTTCGGCCTTATGGAGATGACGCGGCAGCGGGTTCGCCCGAGCCTTATGTTCACCTTCAGCGAGACCTGTCCGGACTGTCACGGCAGCGGGCGCGTGCCCAGCCGGGAGTCCACGCTCGCGCGCATCGAGCGGTGGCTCAAGCGGTCCCGGGCCGCCTCGGTGGAACGCAGGCTTACCGTACACGTCAACCCCACGGTGGGAGACTTCATCCTCGAAAACCGCCGCGAACGCCTCAAGAGGCTGCGTCGATCCACCCGCGTCTGGCTGAGCGTGGAGAACGATCCCGACCTGTCCGTTGACGCGTACCGGATGGTTTCCCGTAAGCGAAACCTGGACATTACCGACAAATTTAAAACTTGACAAAACCTCCCGTCTTTGTTACCGTTTTCGGCCCGTTTCGCGCTTGAAACGGCCGGATGCGCCAATCCGAATTGTGGAGGTTTTTTCATGTACGCCGTAGTGGAAGTCGCCGGTCAACAGGTCAAGGTTCAGGAAGGAGACCGCATTCGCGTCTCCCGCCTGAAGGCCGAAGCCGGAGAATCGCTTACCCTGGATCGCGTACTGCTGGTATCCAAAGACGGCGAAACCAGCGTCGGCAGGCCGCAGGTCGACGGGGCCGCCGTAGAAGCCAGCGTCCTGGGGCACGGAAAGCACGACAAAATCACAGTCTTTAAAATGAAACGCCGAAAGGGCTACCGGCGGAAGAACGGCCACCGGCAGCCCTATACGGAACTCCGGATCGACGGCATCTCGGCATAAAATGGCTCCTGCCGCGGTATCGGGGTTTTCGCCGATCCGCACGAGGCAGGGGAGGAGGGTATCCGTATGGCCCACAAAAAAGGGGTCGGAAGTTCCCGTAACGGCCGCGACAGCCGCGGACAGCGCCTGGGCGTCAAAGTCTTCGGCGGTGAGTTTGTCACCGCGGGCAGTATCATCGTCCGACAGCGCGGCACGCGGATCCATCCGGGAGACATGGTAAGGCGCGCCAAAGACGATTCGCTTTTTGCCCTGGTCGACGGCATCGTGACCTTCCAGAACATGAACAAGCACCGGAAGAAGGTCAGCGTTCACCGAAGGGCGGAGTAGCCCGGTATTGAAGATCTCAGTGGTTGGCGCCGGCAACGTGGGAGCGACCGCCGCTCAGCATATCGCCGAACGGGAGCTCGCCCGCGAACTGATTCTGCTCGACGTCGCCGAGGGCATTCCAGAGGGTAAGGCTCTGGACCTGGCCGAGGCGGCGCCGGTTGACCGCTTCGATACCCGGGTTGCGGGTTCAAGCGATTCCGGAAGCCTGTCCGGATCGGACATCGTGGTCGTTACCGCGGGGCTGGCGCGAAAGCCCGGCATGACCCGCGACGACCTGCTGACGACGAACGCGGATATCGTCGGTTCGGTCTGCGAACGCGTCAAAGAAACAGCGCCCGACGCCATTGTTATCGTGGTGACGAATCCCCTTGATGCAATGGCTTACGTGGCGCTGAAAGTTACGGAGTTTTCGCCTGCACGTGTCGTTGGCATGGCGGGCATTTTGGATTCCGCGCGTTTTCGTTATTTCATCGCGGATGAACTGGATGTTTCCGTGGAAGACGTCACCGCCTTCGTGCTGGGGGGCCACGGGGATTCCATGGTGCCTCTGCCCCGTTACTCGTCCGTGGCCGGCATTCCGCTGTTCGAACTGCTTGACGAAGCCGTCATCGAACGGCTGGTGGAACGCACCCGGAACGGCGGCGCCGAAATTGTCGCACACCTCAAGACGGGCAGCGCCTTCTACGCACCCGCTTCCGCCATTGCCGAAATGGTGGCGGCCATTGTTCGGGACAAGAAGCGTATCCTTCCCTGCGCCGCCTGGCTCACCGGCCAATACGGCGTCCAGAATCTGTTTATGGGCGTTCCCGTCAAGCTGGGCGCTTCCGGCGTAGAGGAAATCATCGAAATCGGCCTCACACCGGATGAACGGAATGCGTTTCATTCATCCGCGGAGGCCGTCAGGTCCAGCGTGGGGAAGCTCAACTTCTAAGAACAGCCTACTTGGTACTGATTATCAGTACTTAAAAACACGGCCGGGTACCTGAAAGGACCCGGTCTCTTTTTTGTGATCCGCCGGATAGAGAGCCTGTTTTTCTCCGGTCCGAGCCCGCAGATCACGACTCCTTAAGGAAATTCCTGAGAACGGTGTGCAGAATGCCTCCGTTCCGATAGTAGTCGATTTCCACGGGGGTATCGATACGCACCGTGGCGGCAAACGTCGTCACGGCGCCGTCTTCCGACGTCGCGGTCACCGTTGCGTTCTGCAGCGGGCGCAGGTCGTTTCCAATCCCCTCGATGTTGAACGTCTCTCTCCCGGTGAGCCCCAGCGCCGCCGCGCTTTCACCGGACTTGTACTGCAGCGGAAGCACGCCCATCCCCACCAGATTGCTGCGATGAATCCGCTCGTAACTCTCCGCGATCGCGGCCCTCACCCCCTGCAGCGCCGGCCCCTTGGCCGCCCAGTCCCGCGACGATCCCGCGCCGTATTCCTTGCCGGCCAGGACGACCAGCGGCACGCCCTCCTGCGCGTAACGTACCGCCGCGTCATAAATCGGCATCTGTTCCCCATCGGGCAGATGGACGGTGACGCCGCCCTCGGTCCCCGGCGCCAGATGATTGCGGATGCGTATATTCGCGAACGTGCCCCGCACCATCACTTCGTGATTGCCTCGCCGGGAGCCGTACGAGTTGAAGTCCTTCGGCGCCACTCCGCATTCGATGAGGTACCTTCCCGCCGGACTGTCCACCGCAATACTGCCCGCGGGTGAAATGTGGTCGGTCGTCACCGAATCTCCCAGCATCACCAGAACCCGTGCGCCGCGAATCTCCCGAACGGGCGCGGGCTCTTCGGTCAGATCCGTGAAGAAGGGCGGCTCCTGCACGTAGGTGCTGTCCCCATCCCATGAATAGAGCGCCGATTCCTGCCCTGCGATGGCGTTCCAGGTTTCATTGCCGTCGAATACGTTGCTGTACTGCGTTTCGAACATCTCGGGCTTCAATGCCTGCGCTATGGTATCCGAGATTTCCTCCTGTGTGGGCCAGATGTCCCTGAGGGAAACCGGATTTCCGTCGGCATCCTCTCCCAGGGGCTCGCAGGCCAGGTCCACGTCCACCCTGCCCGCAAGCGCGTACGCCACCACCAGGGGCGGAGACGCGAGATAGTTGGCCTTGACGTGCGGGTTCACCCGGCCTTCGAAGTTCCGGTTGCCCGAAAGGACCGATGCGGCCACCAGGTCGCCTTCATCGATCGCGGCCACCACGGGTTCCGGCAATGGACCGCTGTTGCCGATGCAGGTGGTACATCCATATCCGACCGTGTGGAATCCGAGGCGTTCCAGGTAGGGCGTCAGCCCGGCCGCATTCAGGTAATCCGTGACCACGCGCGACCCCGGCGCCAGGCTCGTTTTTACGTACGAGGGCACCGTCAGGCCCCGTTCCACCGCCTTCCTGGCGAGAAGCCCCGCTCCTACCATCACCGAGGGATTGCTCGTGTTCGTGCAGCTGGTAATGGCCGCGATCACCACCGCGCCGTGTCCGATCTCGGCCCGGCCGTTGGCCGCCACGGTCAGCTTCTTCCCTCGACCGGCCTCGTCCACGCCGAAACCGTTGAGACCGACGGGTGACGTCAATGCGTGGTCGAAACCCCGCTTCATAGCGTCCAGCGGCACCCGGTCCTGCGGCCGTTTCGGCCCGGCCAGACTCGGCTCCACCGTGCCCAGGTCCATCTCGAGCGTTTCCGTAAATGCCGGTTCGGGCGTTTCGTCCGTTCGGAACAGTCCCTGCGCCCGGGTATACCGCGCCACCAGGTCCACCTCCTCTTCCGACCTCGCGGTGCGTTCCAGGTACCGCAACGTTTCCGCGTCGACAGGAAAGAAACCCACGGTAGCGCCGTATTCAGGCGCCATATTCGCAATGGTTGCGCGGTCGGCGAGGCTGATGCCGGACAGTCCCGTACCGTAGAACTCGACGAACTTGCCCACCACGCCTTTTGCGCGCAGCATCTGCGTGACGGTCAGCGCGAGGTCCGTGGCGGTCGCGCCGTCGGGCAGGCTGCCGTACAGCTTGAAGCCCACCACCTCGGGCGTGGCCATGTAGATTGGCTGACCTAACATGACCGCCTCGGCCTCGATTCCGCCGACGCCCCAGCCCAGTACGCCCAGGCCGTTGATCATTGTGGTATGCGAGTCCGTTCCCACAAGGCTGTCCGGAAAGGCCACGCCTCGCTGGCGCATGACGCCCTTCGCGAGGTATTCCAGGTTCACCTGGTGCACGATTCCCGTGGCGGGCGGCACGACCTTGAACTTCTCGAACGCATTGGCCCCCCACCTCAGGAACTCATATCGCTCGCGGTTCCGTTCGAATTCGATCTCCGCGTTGATGCGCAGCGCGTCGTGGCGCGCAAAACGGTCAACCTGCACCGAATGGTCGATCACCAGGTCGGCGGGAATCCGCGGCTCGATGCGTTTCGGGTCCTTTCCCATCCGCGCCATGGCTGAACGCAGCGCGGCCAGGTCGACCAGGGAGGGCACGCCTGTGAAATCCTGCAATACCACGCGCGCCGGCATGAAAGGCACCTCCGCGTGCGCGGGCGACTCGGCATCCCATCCGGCCAACCCCGCCGCATCGTCTTCGGACACCAGATATCCGTCCAGATTCCGCAACGCGGCCTCCAGCAGCACCTTTATGGTGAAGGGCAATCGCGAAACCGCGCCGACGCCGTCCGCTTCCAGACGATCCAGACGATAGATCCACACGTCGCCGCCGGCCGTGGGCAACCGGTCGCGCAGGCCGAAGGGATCCTTGATATTGGTCATGGCGAAAATCCTGAAAGAAGCTGTCAGCGATCAGCCGTCAGCTGTCAGCTGTCAGCAAAGATCAAAGGCGAAAGGCAAAGTCAAAAGCAACCCCTCTTCCCAGCCCCGCAGACCTCTCCCCCCGGCCCCCTCTCCTAAAGGAAAGGGGGTGGAAAACCGGGGATTGCGTGCTGGTCGTCCAGAAACACCCGCATTGACGGGAGAATACCATGCAGGCACATTCGCGAACCCAATACGATCAACCCATGTTCCCCCTTCCTTCAGGAAGGGGGTCAGGGGGTAGGTCGCGCGAATCAAAGGGATGCTTAAATAATATATTATATGTTCTTAAGTCCGCAAGTGGGAATCGATCCGGTGGATGAGGCTGTCGGAGTTGTCGGCGGAAGGAATCATCGGCTTCTGAAATTACGGGGTTCCCACTTTACATGCGTATCGAATTTAGCTAAATTCAATACCATACAAAAGCGAATCATTGTTATAGATTATATTCCAAGAAGGAATAGGTTGGAGCTGGATAAAAGGCAGGTGTGCTGCCTGGCGGGGCGGGCGAATGACGGGAACCGCATACCGAGGACGTTGAGATATGATCGAGAACATCGAAACCCTGGCCGCGCTTTCCGAAACCGGCACCATGACAAAGGCGGGCACCCGGCTGCGCATCTCGCAGTCGGCCGTCAGCAAACGCATCGACGCGCTCGAAAGCGCGCTCGGGCGGAAACTCATCGAACCCGTTGGCAGGCGCGTCCGGCTCACGGCCGCGGGCATCCAGTTGCTGGAAAAGACGGCGCCGTTCATGGCCGCCCTGAAGGAAGCGGTTGCGGACGAGTCCCCCGTTCAGGCCAGCCGCCTTGTGATCGGCATCTCAGAGTCCATACTTTCCTCATGGGGTTCACGCGTTCTGGCCGGCGTCGCGCAGGCCGTCCCGCAGCTGGAACTCGTCATCAACGCCCACAGAAGCCCCGTTGCCATCGACCACGTTCGATCGGGGGAATACATGCTCGCGCTGTGCGCCGACCGGGGGGAATACAGCGCCGATGTCAAGTCGGAGCCTCTCGTGGACGAGCCCATGGTCCTGGTTCCCTCGGGACTGGAGCCTTTTAAACTTCGCCGCGATACAACGCTTCCCGTAATCACCATCGAACCCCATGCCGCGACCTGGGTTCACCTGGAACCGCGCATCAGGGCGCTCTCGGTTAAATGGAACATCCGCATCGAGACCGAACAGACCCTGCAATCGTTCGCGGGCATCGCGCAGATGGCCAGGTGCGGGTTCGGCCACGGGCTGGTGCCGCTGGGTATCGCCAGGGCGCTGGGCATTCCGGACCCGGGTCTGATTCGCTTCCCCGAACCCGGGCTTTCCCGACCGATCGCGCTCGTAGGCCGCAGCACGACCTTCGCCCGTCCTATCGTAAGGTCCTTCCACCGCATTCTCAGAAAAACCATTCCCCCGAACCTTTCCTGAACGGGCCCGTTTCATTCCCGTTTCGGCTTGCCTTTCACAGGCCAAAAACGTATTTTCCGACTCCGCAATGTCCAGTCCAGAACGACGTTTTACCGCCCTGATCATCCTCGACGGATGGGGCCTTTCTCCCAGCGTGGACCACAACGCGGTCGCGATGGCGGATACGCCCACGATGGACCGCATTGGCGCGGCGCACCCGTCCACGACGCTCCGGACCTGCGGACGAAGTGTCGGCCTGCCCGATGGATTGATCGGCAATTCCGAAGTCGGGCATCTCAACCTTGGCGCGGGACGTATCGTGATGCAGGCCGTCACCCGGATCGACGACAGGGTGAAGGACGGCGGCTTCTCGCGAAACGAAGCGTTGCTCGCGTCGATGGACCGGGTTGCCGGCACCGATCGCCGCCTCCATCTGATCGGGCTTGTGTCCGACGGCGGGGTGCATTCCTGGCCCAACCACTACAACGCGCTGCTGAAAATAGCCGCCGGCCGCCGGTTGAATCCTGACCAGGTCTGCGTACACGCGTGGCTCGACGGGCGTGACACGCCGCCCACAAGCGGTCTCCGTCTTCTGGCCGCCTTCCGGGAAATGTGCGGGGCGGCCGGTGTGGGCAGAATCGCCACGGTTTGCGGCCGCTACTTCGCCATGGACAGGGACCGGCGCTGGGACCGCGTCCGCGTGGCCTTCGATGCCCTGACGCTCGGCCGGGGGACGCGCGCGGGCGACCCGCTGGAGGCCATTCAGGACGCGTACGATCGAGACGAGACCGACGAGTTCGTCAAGCCGATCGTCATCGCCGGCGCCGGCGAGGGACCTCCGGCGACAGTCGGTGACGGCGACTCCGTGATCTGCTTCAATTTCCGGGGCGACCGGGGACGTCAGATCACACGCGCCTTCGTGCAGCCGGATTTCGACGGGTTCAAACGGACCGCCGACCCCGCCGTACACTATACCTGCCTCACGCGTTACGAAGCCGGCCTGCCCGTGGACGGAATCGCGTTTTCGCCCGAAGACCTGGCCCAGGATATGCCGGACGTATGCGGGAAGACGTTGAGCGATGCCGGGCTCCGGCAGTTGCGCATCGCGGAAACCGAGAAATACGCGCACGTCACGTATTTTTTCAATGGCCAGCGCGAGGAACCCTTCGAAGGCGAAACCCGCATCCTCGTCCCTTCTCCCAGGGACGTGCCGACGTACGACCACAAGCCCGAAATGAGCGCGCGGGACGTCACTCGAAAATTCGTCGACGCCATCCGGTCACGGCGCTTCGACGCCGCGATCTGTAATTTCGCAAACCCCGATATGGTCGGCCACACCGGTGTCCTGGATGCTGCGGTCAAGGCGGTGACGACCGTAGACGGGTGTCTGGGGCGGATCCTGACAGCCATCGCCGAAGTGGGGGGCGCCGCCATCGTCACCGCGGACCACGGCAACGCCGAACAGATGATTCACCAGAGGACCCGTGAACCCCACACCGCCCATACGGCCAATCCCGCGCCGTTGATTCTTGTGGATCCGGCATTCCGCGGAAGGCTCCGGAAGAGCGGCCGGCTCTGCGACGTGGCGCCCACCTTTCTGGGCGTGCTGGGGCTTCGCAAACCGGAGGCCATGACGGGAGAGGACCTGAGAGAGATACGGTAATGCCCGCTCCGCGTTCACGACGCGAAGCGTCAAGAGGAGACGCCATGAAAATCCATGAATACCAGGCCAAGGAAATCCTCAAGTCGTATGACGTACCCGTCCCCGACGGACGTCTCGCCACAACGGCCGACGAGGCCCGAAGCGCGGCAGCCGAACTCGGCGGCGCCGTTGTCGTCAAGGCACAGATCCACGCCGGCGGACGGGGCAAGGGCGGCGGAATCAAGATCGCTCAGGACCCCGACGACGCCCATGGATACGCCGGGAACATGATCGGAAGGAAACTGGTCACGCCTCAGACAGGCCCTGAAGGGCAGAACGTCAAGCAGGTGTGGATAGAAAGCGCCACCGATATCGCCCGTGAACTCTACCTGGGCGTGGTGCTGGACCGGGATCAGTCCAGGCTGGTCATCATGGCTTCCAGTGAGGGTGGCATGGACATCGAGGAAGTGGCTGCCGCGACGCCTGAAAAGATCCTGAGGGAAACCGTCGACCCGGCGGTCGGACTTCAACCCTTTCAGACCCGCCGGCTGGCATTCGGACTCGGCCTGGAATCCGATGCGTTCAAACAGGGTGTGCGGTTCATCGACCGGCTATTTGCCGCCTACGTCGGCACCGACTGTTCCCTGGCAGAGATCAACCCCCTGGTGGTCACCGCGGACGGCAACCTGGTGGCCCTGGACGCCAAGATGAACTTCGACGACAACGCGCTTTTCCGCCACGGAGACATTCGGGAACTCCGCGACACCGACGAGGAAGACCCTCTGGAAGTGGATGCCTCCGGATTCGATCTCAACTACATCAAGCTCGACGGCGAGGTTGGTTGCATGGTCAACGGCGCCGGTCTGGCCATGGCCACCATGGACATTGTGAAATATGCGGGATCGTCACCCGCCAATTTTCTGGACGTGGGCGGCGGGGCCAACGTGGAACGGGTCGAGAACGCCTTCCGTATCCTCCTTTCGGACGCCGGCGTCAAGGCCGTACTCATCAACATTTTCGGCGGAATCGTGCGTTGCGACCGGGTCGCCGAGGGTGTGGTCCAGGCGCTGGAGAATTTCTCGGTAGACCTGCCTGTCGTGGTGCGTCTGCAGGGGACCAACGCCGAGGAAGGCGCGCGGATTCTGGAGAACTCGGATTTGAAGTTCACCGTCGCCCGCGAGCTGAAGGAAGCGGCCGAAGCGGTTGTGGCGGCGGTACATGCTAAAGTCGGTGAGACGGGAGACGTAAGGCGGTAGAAGAGAGGCGGGTAGACGGTAGACGCAAGACGGTAGATGAGATCATTGCCGGGTATGATATTCCTCGTTGCCTCCGGCACGAGAAGAAACCTCACAAGGCAGGCAATCTCTCCCCTCTTACCTCTTACGTCTACCCGCAACTGAGGGGCCGGGGGGCCGGGTTGCTGCGCCATATTTCGATTTGTAGGGGCGAACCTTGTGGTCGCCCACGAAATGGCGCTGACATCGTTGATAGATTTCTCGGACACAAGGATGGCTGCAAAGTATGCAGCCATTCCTTCTTGTATATGCCAAAATGGCATATTTATGCAAAAAAGACAGGTTACGGGCGGACGCAGAATACGCGTATAATCTGATATCTGCTTGTTTTTCATATATTTCAGTGTGCTTTTAATGCCTTGGTACTCATGTTGCTTTAAATGGACCGTCGGATTCACTATCAATTCGAAGCACTCAGAAAAAGGAAGCCGTTTATGCCTACGTATGACTACGCTTGTGAAGCGTGCAGCCATGAATTTGAACACTTTCAGAGCATTACTTCGCCGCCGCTTCGCAAGTGTCCGGAGTGCGGCGAACGTAAGCTGAAACGGCTCATCGGCGCCGGTGCGGGACTCATATTCAAGGGATCGGGTTTCTACATTACCGACTACCGGAGCGAAGGATACAAGGAGGCGGCAAAGAAGGACGCCCCTAAAGACAAGAAAAAGGACAAGAAGGAAAAAAGCGGCAGCGGCGCAAAATCAAAGAGCAAGGAAAAGGCGGCATAAATCACGCCGTTATCAAATAGAAAGGAATACTAGAAATGGGCAAAGTCATCGGAATCGACCTGGGAACGACCAATTCCTGCGTGGCCGTAATGGAGGGTGGCGATCCTGTCGTGATTCCCAATGCCGAGGGCGGGCGTACCACCCCGTCGGTGATCGCTTTCGCCAAGGACGACGAACGCCTCGTAGGTCAGGTGGCAAAACGACAGGCGGTGACGAACCCTCAGAATACGGTTTACTCCATCAAACGCTTCATGGGCAGGCGTTATGAGGAAGTGCCCAGCGAAATCGAGGAAGTCCCGTACGAAGTCCAGAGAGACAGCAACGGTCTTGCTACGGCAAAACTGGGCGACAAGACGTATACCCCTCCCGAGATCTCGGCCATGGTCCTTCAGAAAATGAAACAGACGGCCGAAGAATACCTTGGCGAAACCGTTACGGACGCCGTCATCACGGTTCCGGCGTACTTCAACGACGCACAGCGGAAGGCCACCACGGACGCGGGGAAGATCGCCGGCCTGGAGGTGAGACGCATCGTCAACGAGCCCACGGCCGCGTCCCTGGCCTATGGCCTCGACAAGAAAGCCGATGAGATCATCGCCGTCTACGATCTGGGCGGCGGAACGTTCGACATTTCCATTCTGGAACTGGGCGACGGCGTATTCGAAGTCAAGTCCACCAACGGGGACACCCACCTTGGCGGCGACGACTTCGATCATCGCATCATCGACTGGCTCGCGGATGAATTCCAGCGGGAGAACAACATTGACCTGCGCAACGACCCGATGGCGCTGCAGCGGCTGAAGGAAGCGGCCGAAAAGGCCAAATGCGAGCTTTCCAGTTCCCTGCAGACGGATGTCAACCTGCCCTTTGTCACGGCCGATGCGTCAGGTCCCAAGCATATGAACCTGACCCTGTCCAGGGCGAAATTCGAGCAACTCGTGGAAGACCTGGTCGAACGTACCAAAAGGCCGTGTATCCAGGCGATCAAGGACGCGGGACTTTCTCCGTCGGAGATCAACGAGGTCATTCTGGTTGGCGGAAGCACCCGCATTCCCAAAGTCCAGGAGGCAGTCAAGGAACTCTTCGGCAAGGATCCGAACCGGGGCGTGAATCCGGACGAAGTGGTCGCGGTAGGCGCCGCGATCCAGGCCGGCGTGCTGTCGGGCGACGTCAAGGACGTGGTACTGCTGGATGTGACGCCCCTTTCTCTCGGAATCGAGACGCTGGGCAGCGTAATGACGAAACTCATCGATCGCAACACCACCATCCCCACGAAGAAGTCCCAGGTATTCACGACCGCCGCCGACAGCCAGCCTTCGGTTGAGGTGCACGTGCTCCAGGGCGAACGGGATATGGCGGTTGACAACCGTACGATCGGCCGGTTTCACCTGGACGGCATCCCGCCTGCGCCACGTGGCACCCCCCAGATCGAAGTCAGCTTCGATATCGACGCCAACGGGATCATGAACGTGTCCGCCAAAGACATGGGCACGAACAAGGAACAAAGCATTCGCATCGAGGCTTCCTCGGGTCTTTCCGACGCGGAAATCGACCGGATGGTGAGCGACGCCCAGGAAAACGCCGCGGAAGACAAGAAACGGCGGGAGAGCATCGAGGTTCGCAACCAGGCGGACCAGCAGGTCTACCAGACCGAAAAACAGCTCGAAGAAATGGGCGACAAGATCAACGAAGACGCCAAAGCTAAGGTGCAGGCTGCGGTGGACCGGGTGAAGGAAACGCTGAAGGGCGAGAATCCGGACGAGATCAAATCCGCCACCGAAGCGCTCACCCAGGAGTGGCACCAGGTGGCCAGCGAACTCTATGCGCAGGCCTCGCAGGCGGGTCCCGAGGCCGGGGCTCCGGGGGGTCCCGGGGAACCGGGGCAGGCAGCAGGCGAGCAGAAGCAGGATGACGGCGTGGTTGACGCCGAATACGAAGTCGTGGATGACGACAAAAAGAAGTGATACACAATAGAAAACGAACAGCGGAGACGATTCACATGTGAATCGTCTCCGCTTTTTTGTTTGCGCATGGCTATACGATGGCGCTTTTGCTATCGTTCATCCCTTCGCGAGATTGCGCGCCGAGAAGAGTTCCCACGCCCGTTCGAGTGCCGCTGTTTCGTCCCGCGGCGCGTTCAGCTTGTACTCAAAGCGCAGTCGCTGCGTACCGTCCACGATCTCAAAGACCTCGACGAGCCAGAAGTCGCCGTCATGCCTGGCAACCAGCCTGAACTCGCGGTTTTCGTGGCGAATGATCATGGATCGTCACGGGCAATGTCCCGTCCCAGTAGATGTTTCGACTCTGCCGACGATTCGTCTCGTCTCGCTGCGTGGTCATTGCCTGTGCTGAGCTTGTCGAAATGCGCGGGTTGCTCTGCCCTTCGACGGGCTCAGGGTGGCAGCTCAGGGAGCGGCCAAGAGCTACCAGCGATCGAGGCCCAGCAGCTTTCGCCCGAGCGGCGACAACCGTGCCGTTTCACCTTCCAGGTGTTCCTTTTCCTTCTGGTTCTTGCCCAGTCCCGTGAGACGTTCGCGCCAGCCCTCGATGCGGCTCTCCCTATGCGACTTGTCCCCTTCCCTTGCAGGAGTCATCGTGATGTATTGCGCGATGCGCGGCCGGTCGGCCGAGTTGGGACTGCTTCCGTGCGGCAACAAACTGTGCCAGATCACAAGATCGCCCTCCCTGCCAGCGATCGGCTTGGCCTGATGTCCGAATTCCTCCTGCATCCGCCGCCTGGGGTCGTCCCCTTCCGATAGCGTCTCCAGCCAGCCCTCAATCCGCCGATGGAAGCCCGGTATGCACGTAAACGCGCCCTGGTTCGCCGCCGTATCTGACAGGTACAGCACGCCCTGAACCATGAAGCGCGACGGATCATCCAGTGAAATATCCCAGTGCAAATAGGGACCCTTGAAACTGAAGCCGGGTCGTTCCGGCGGATTCAGACTCGTCCTGTCGAAACTCACCCAGAGTTTTTCGGTTCCCCAGACATCCGCAAATGCACCGTGAACCCTCGGGTACTGCCGGTTGTCCCACAGCGCCTGATGCTGGTACATTTCAACCATGATGCCCGGCCTCGGCGGCTCCGGATACCATGTGTCCGGATCTGTGGCGTCCATGCCCAGAAAGGCCCACACGACCGCCTCCGCCTCACGGCAGTTTTCCGGAGGCACAGCCTCGGGCACCACAACGTATCCGTTTTCCTCCCAGAAATCCAACGCTTCGGCATCCAGAACAGCCACGTCGACCTCCCTCATCCGATGGATAGGAATGAAAAACACTAGGGAATGCCTGTCGGTACAGGACGGTCCCGAATATGGTTCCAGAACACATTCTGTCAAGCGATTTGGTCCGTGATTAACCTCAATTCATAAAAGATAACCGTAAAACTGGCCACAAAAAGCACAAAAGACACAGAAGATTTCGGTGCGAAACGTCGTATCGAGGTCGTCGCAATGGATGAAAATTCCGTACATATCCGGTGACCCCAAGTATCCAGGAATGGACGTGATACGGAAGGGGTGGCCTTTTGTGTTTTTGTGCCTTTTGTGGTAATTGCCTTTTAACGGCTCACGAAGCGTCTCCGACTCCTCGAGTCGCGTAGGGGCCGCGATCCCTGACTTGGACTGGTGCCGGACCTTGGCGCGAATCGCCGATAAACCGCGCAAACGCCTTTTTTGTGTGGATAATGCGTCGTTCTTATTTATATTTCACAGGCGGCCGGGCTTCGTCCGGAAAGCCCGTCCCGCCTCCCTGAGGCGCATTGAAACACGGGTCCGAATGCCGATGCCGACAACGGCGGCCGAGGGATTTCATAAGCGATTTCAATTCCTGGAACTCCAACTATGACGGTCCGAAAGGTCAAATTCATCTCGGGATTCGCGGTGATCGTCGCGTGCCTGATCTTCCTGGTTATAAGCAGTTCTCAGAAAATGGCGATGTATTACCTCACCGTTACCGAATTGGAAGCCCGGGAAACCGAGTTTGTGAATAAACGCATCAAACTGGCAGGCAAGGTCACGCCCGGCACGATACGGAAACTTCCGGACCGTATTGTCGAGTTCGAGATCTGGGAACCCCTGGAGGGAGACGCCTTTTCGACGAAACGACAGGTGGTCTACGCGGGCATCGTGCCGGACACCTTCAGAGACGAAGCCGACGTGGTCCTGGAAGGTGAAGTCGGCGGGAACGGCCGCTTCCGCGCCGATACCCTGCTGGCCAAGTGTCCTTCCAAATATGAAGGTCAATCCTACGAAGAAATCAAGGAATCTTACAGCCGGTAATCCCCAACCAGGAAAGCCGGGTCGTCCGATGACCCGCGGCTCTGACGATGGCTGAATTCGGCAACTTTCTCATCTGGTTCTCGGTTGTCACTTCCCTCTACGCGGCAGCGGCGGGCGTTCTGGCGGGCCGGTCCGGCAGTCTGAATCTCGCGCTCAGCGCGGAACGCGCCGTTACCGCCACTTTTCTGATGATTCTGGCGGCCTTCGGGCTGCTGGAGTCCTTTTTTCTGACCGACCGCTTCGACCTCCACTACGTGGCCGGCCATTCCAGCCGCGACCTGCCGTTGCCCTACAAGTTCACAGCGGTCTGGTCGGGCATGGAAGGCTCGCTCCTGCTGTGGGCCTTTATTCTGGCCGGTTTCAATTTCTTCGCCACGCGCAATACCCGCAGGTTCCGGGGCGCGCTCGCCTCCTACGCGACCGTCGTGATGTCGCTCACCCAGGTCTTCTTCCTCGTCCTCATCGGATATTACGAGAATCCTTTCCGCGAACTCGGCTTCACGGCGGCCGACGGCCAGGGCATGAATCCGCTGCTCGTCCATCCGGCCATGGCCATTCACCCTCCCATGCTGTATCTCGGTTATGTGGGATTCATCGTGCCGTACGCGTTTGCGATGGCCGCGCTCCTGAGCAGGCAGGTGGACGAGGAGTGGATCCGCACCACCCGGCGCTGGACCATCTGGCCCTGGTTTTTCCTGGGGACCGGGCAGCTTCTGGGCGGCAACTGGGCCTACGTGGTCCTGGGATGGGGCGGGTACTGGGGTTGGGACCCGGTTGAAAACGCCGCTCTGCTTCCCTGGCTCACGGGTACCGCATTTCTTCACTCGGTCATGATCCAGGAAAAGAAGGGGATGCTCAAAGTCTGGAACATGGCGCTCGTCATTCTCACCTTTACGCTGTGCATCTATGGCACTTTCCTGACCCGCAGCGGCCTGGTTTCCTCGGTGCACGCATTCGCCCAGTCGCCGATCGGTGACGTATTCCTCTATTTCCTGGCGGTAATCGTGGTCTTCTCCGCGGGCATCCTGTGGCGGAGGAGGGCATTGCTCGAGAGCAGAAACGAATACGAATCTCCGGTCTCCCGGGAAGGCGGATTTCTCCTCAACAATCTGCTTTTCCTCACCGCCGCTTTTGCGGTGTTCTGGGGCGTGATGTTCCCTGTACTCTCCGAAGCCGTCACCGGCTCCAAAGTCACCGTTGGTCCCCCCTTTTTCAGCACCGTTATGACGCCCATCGGTCTGCTTCTTCTCCTGTTGACGGGCGTCGGACCGCTGCTGGCCTGGCGGAAGACGTCGGCGCGCAGCCTGAAAAAGCACTTCGCCGGGCCGGGCATCTTCGGTCTCATCTGCGGCGCCGCGGCATTTGCCCTTGGCGCGCGCGAACTGTACGCGCTGATCTCATTTACGCTTTGCGGCTTCGTAACGGGCGCCATTGCATCCGAGTTTCACAGAGGCGCGAAGGCGCGGGGAAGCAGTTCAAAGGATCCGTATCTCAAAGCACTCTGGTCGCTCACCGTCCGAAACCGCCGGCGTTACGGCGGATACATCGTCCACTTCGGCGTCGTCCTCCTCTTCTTCGGATTCACCGGAAACGCGTTCAACAGGGAAATCGAGGCGGCACTGAAGCATGGCGAGTCCGCGACCCTCGGGAAATACCGACTCGTGTACGAAGGCTCGTCCCAGACCCGGAATCCGCTCACCGTCGTAATACAGACCCAACTGGGCGTGTTCCGGGGGGACGAACGCCTGGGTACAATGTGGCCGGAGCAGCACGTCTACTACAAGCGAAAGGACCAGCAGCGAACGACCGAAGTCGCCGTCCGTTCCAGCCTGCGCGAAGACCTCTATGTCCTGTATGAGGGCCCGGACCTCGACGGCGCCGCCATGTTCAGGATCTACGTCAATCCCCTCGTGATGTGGGTGTGGATAGGCGCATGGGTTCTCACGCTCGGGACGGTGATCGCCATCCTGCCCGACCGGCGGGAACGTCACAGGCGCGGACGTACCGTCCGGTTCCCTGCCGCATCTTAAGGAGCTGGATGAAAACTACCAGCGGTCTTCGCGCGGCTGCAAACGCGTCGGGCTGCGTTGGCCAAATTCACCAGTATCGAGAGGTCGAGGCTGCGCTCGCTCGCCTCTCTTGTGCGAATTCGCCCGCCTTGCCCGACACCCTTTCGCTCGCGCTCGGGAACGCACTGGGAGTTTTAAACCAACTCCTGAAGGGATTCAACCTGAAGAAGATCAAACAATCAATCGCATTCGGGACGCGGGAGACAGCCGGTGCGGTCTTTTCCCGGCTTTCCGTTCATGTGATGAGGTTGATCCTCCCTGCGCTCCTGCTTCTCCCGATCACGGGCTCGGTAACCGCCGAAGTGTCGCAGGAACGGGTGAGAGAGGTGGCAAAGGGCCTCGCCTGTCTCTGCGGCACGTGTCCCAGACGTCCGCTGGACGAGTGCGAATGCGGCTGGGCGGATCAAAAGAGAACGCGCATTGCCGAAGCACTGGAAGCGGGTAAGGACAGGGAAGCCATCATCGCGGGCTTTGTTGCGGAATTCGGGCAGGAAGCCTACGTGACGCCCCCCGCCGAGGGCTTCAACCTTTCCGCCTGGATTATGCCCATTGTGGTTCTGCTGCTCGGCGCCGTAATGCTGGGGGTCGTGTTGCGTAACTGGTCGCGTCGACATATAGATCCCGCAGCCGGCCGGGTACCGGAGACAGAGGCCGGCGATCCGTACAGACAAAGGCTCGAGAGGGAACTCAGGGAGCGGGAACTGTGAGCGTCGCGGTCTGCATCGTCATTGTCGCGGCTGTCTGCATCTTCCTGTTCCGTCCGTTCCTTACCGCGAGGGGCCGGATTGGAGAGACGGATGCCGGACCCGGTGGTGGAAACCAGCTCATTGAGGAACGGGAAGCCCTCTTTGACGCCATCCGCGAACTGGATTTCGACCATCGCATGGGGAAGGTGGAAGAGGACGACTATCGCGCAACCCGCTCACGCTACGAGAACAGGGCCGTGGAACTGATGCGGGCTATCGAGGAAACCGCCGGTCCCACGAAGAAAATCGAGGACCGCATCGAAGAGCAAATCGCCGCACTCAGGAAAAAGACATGATCCACTGCGCCCGGTGCGGGCGCGCAACGCCGGAGGGCGCTCGCTTCTGTCCTCAATGCGAAAGGGCCCTCGCGGAATCACACCCATGAGCATACGTCTCCGCTGCTTCGCCTTTGTGCTGATCGGTCTTTCGCACGCCGTCCCTGCGAATGGCCTGGTTGTTGGCCGCGTCATCAATGAGACGCTTTCCAGCCCTCAGAACGACTGCGTGGTATTGCTGGTTCGCCAGGCCGCCGAACCTGAAATCGTCGGTCAGGACACCACCGATAGTCACGGCAGATTCTCGTTCCGGGACGCTGGAAGCGATGGCGCGCTCTGGTTTCTTTTGGCATCCTATGCGGGCGTAAATTACCACCAGCGTCTATCGGACGGCCCCAATGAAATCGCCGTCTACGAAACCACCGGCTCGGACACCGCTCTCTCCGTTGTCTCTCACCACATCATCGTCGACGCGGCCGAAAAGCGGGTTGAACAGATCCTGATCGTAAAGAACAGTGGCAACCGAACGTTCAGGACCGGCGGGGGACATGGCCACGGCCTGGAGATTCTCCTGCCCGACGGCGTGACGGAAGTGAGGGACGGCCCGCAGGGACTTCACACCCACGGCAGAATTCTCGTGAATCCGGATCCCGTTCGTCCGGGTCACAGCCAGTTGCTATTTGCCTTCGACCTGCCCGCCTCGGGGCGACTGGCGCAGACCTTGAGTTATCCCACGAAGTCCGTGGAAGTCTTTGTGGGTCCCGCGGACGTGGACGTCACCGCGGGCGCACTCCAGGACAGGGGTGAAGTCCCGGGCGAACAACACAGCTTTAGAAGGTTCTCGGGTGCCGGTTTCAACCGGGGCGACCGGATCGACCTGGAAATAAACACGTCGCCGTGGTCGTTTTCTACTTTGTCGAGCGATATCGGCATCAGGTGGGTGCTGATTGGGCTGGCGATCGCTTTCGCACTGCTTGCCATCTTCTTCCGGTCGGCCGGAAAGACGGGTTCCTCCGCGCGAGCGCCTGCCGATGGCGCGCCGGACCTCCGGGCGCGCAGGACCGCCCTGATGCACCAGATCGCGGATCTGGATGACCGGTACGAGAAGGGGCGCCTCCCGGAGGAAGAATACCGGGCCCGGCGAAATGCATTTAAAGCGGAGCTTGTCGAAATGACGCGCGTCTTGGACGGCAAGGAATAGGCGTCGTGGCCTCGTCCGCTCCGGCCATCGTTCTGCAAAACGTGCAAAAACGGTTCGGCCGCATCGCCGCCCTGGACGGCATCGACCTCGATATTCCGAGCGGCGCTCTTGCGCTTCTGGGCCCGAACGGGGCAGGCAAGTCGACCCTCCTGCGGGTTGTTGCGACCCTCACCAGACCCACGCACGGCCGGATATTCATTCGGGGCGTGGACGCACGCAAAGAGCCGGAGCGCGTACGGGCGGACATCGGACTCATCTCGCACCAGACCCTTCTCTACGAAGACCTGACCGCAGGTGAGAACCTGCGCTTCTATGGCCGTCTGTACGGTCTGGGCGACCTGAAAGAACGCGTGCGTCAGGCGCTGGCGGAGGTGGGTCTTTCCGGCAGGGAACACGACCGGGTCCGCGGGTTTTCGAGGGGCATGAAGCAGCGCCTCGCCGTTGCCAGGGCCACGCTGCACCAGCCCGCGATTCTTCTTCTCGACGAGCCGTTCGCGGGGCTGGACGCGGCCGCGTGCGCCATGTTGAGCGAGCGGTTGCGCCAGCTTCGGCGGGAGGGCCGTACGGTCATACTGGTGACCCACGATCTGCAACGCTGTCTGGATCTTGCGGATCGTTTCGCGATCCTGAACCGTGGGCGTTTTGTCGCGGCGGGAGAAACCGACGGACAGTCGATCGAGAGCCTGGCACATCGTTACGAGAAAGCCCTAACCCTACATCCTTCCGCAATCCCGGCATCAGAATAAGTGCGGAACAGGGATCCGTCGATTTCCGATGTCGGGCGCAACGCGGGAACGGGAGCGCCTTTGGCCCTCTTCTTCCGTCAGGTTTCAGCAGTTTTCTGGAAAGACTTCAAGACCGAGGTTCGCACGAAAGAGCGTCTCAGCGCGATGTGCTTTTTCGCGTTTCTGGTGCTTCTGGTCTTTAATTTCGCCTTAACGCCGGACTCGGAGACGATTGGGAGCGCCGCGCCCGGCATTTTCTGGATCGCCGTAACGTTTGCCGGATTCATGGGCCTGACGCGCTCCTTCGTATCGGAACGTGAAAACGACTGCCTGACGGGCCTTCTGCTTTCTCCCGCCGATCGAGGCGCGATCTACCTGGGCAAAATGCTGGCGAATCTGTGCGCAATGCTTTTTCTGGAAGCCCTGATCCTTCCGCTTATGGTCGTTTTTCTGAATATCGCCGTCTGGCAACACCTGCCCCGACTGCTTCCCGGGCTGTTGCTGGGGACCCTCGGATTCGCGGCCGTGGGCACCCTTTTCGCAGCGATGTCGATCAGGACCCGCCTCCAGGAAGCCCTGCTGCCGATGCTCACCCTTCCCGTCCTGGTCCCGGCCCTGCTCGCGGCCGTCGAATCGTTCCGGGCCGTGCTGGCTGGCGATTCTCTATCCGATATTTCCCCCTGGATCCATATCGGCGGTGCATTCGCCCTTCTGTTCGTGGCCGCATGCGTACTCTTGTTCGATTATGTGATCGAGGAATGACATGGGGAAACAACTGTATCTGTGGTCCCGTATCCTGGGCGTGCTGGCGCTGATCGGTATGCTGGTTGCGCCCTGGCTCGCGCTCGTGTACGCGAGCGTGGAAAGGCAGATGGGCCTTGCCCAGAAAATCTTCTACTTTCACGTGCCGTCGGCTTTTGCGATGTATGCCGCCTTTTTTCTTGTCTTCGTCTTCAGCATCCTGTACCTCGTTCGATCGGAAAAGCGGTGGGACATATGGGCTTCCTGCGCCGCGGAGGTCGGGCTGCTCTTCTGTACGCTCGTGCTCCTTACCGGTCCCATCTGGGCTAAACCCGTCTGGGGGGCCTGGTGGGTATGGGACGCTCAGTTGACCCTCACGCTGGTCCTCTGGCTCATTTTCGTCGCTTACATGATGCTGAAGAGTTACAGTGAAGACCCGCTGCAGAGCGCCAGATTCCGGGCGGTTCTGGGTATCATCGGTTTTCTCGACGCACCGCTCATCCACTACTCCACGCGGCTGTGGCGCACCCAGCATCCTGAGGTCGTGCGGGCGGAGAAAATAGGGCTGCCGACCGACATGCTCGTCGCGTTCGTCTTCTGCTCCGCTGTTTTTCTTGTGCTCGCCGCCGCTATTCTGACCAGACGCGTCTCGCTCGAACTCGCCCGGGAAGAGCTTGAATCCCTCAAGGCCCGCTTACGCGTTACGGAATCACGGGCGCAGCAGACTTAGCCAGACCATTCGGGGGAATTCTGGAGGATGCCTATGCAACACCTCGGTTACATGGCTGCCGCCTACGCGATTATATGGGCGGTGATACTCATTTACTTTATCGGACTCGGACGCCGCGAACGCGAGATATGGACCGAACTTCAGGAGTTGCGTGAGTCCATGCGCGAGCGAAAATCCCACGTCGATTCCGGCGAACACCAGTAGACGACCTGAAGATCGGCAGTCGGTTGTCCGTCGCCTCAGAAGCTGTCTTAAAACCCCCAGCGGTCTTCGCGCGGCTGCAAAAGCGTCGGTCTGCGTTGGTCAAATCCACCCGTCGTACGAGATCGAGGCTGCGCTAGCTCGCCTCTCATAGGCGAATTTGCCCGCCGGCGCTGCGCGCCCCTCGCGCCTCATAACCGACACATTTTCGCGCGCGCTCGGGACTCACCAGGAATTTTAAAACAGCTTCTCAGAGTTCCTATGCCTGTAAAAAACGCCCGCAAAATCCTCGCGCTTATCAGGAATCGCAAGGCGCGAGAGCGCGAACGTCAGTTCGTTATCGAAGGCATTCGCCTCGTGGAAGAAGCGCTCCGTTCAGACGCGCCGGTGGTGCAGCTCATATTCGACCGGGAGATGCTCGATGCCGACGGACGCCTGCAGGAGTTTCACCGCGAGGCCCTGCGCCGGGAAATAACCGTCCAGCAGACAGATCGCCGCGCGATCAGAAATATGGGCGAACATCAGAATCCCGAAGGCGTGCTGGGGGTGGTACGATACATGGCGCATAACCGGGAACAGGCCCTGGATGCGAGCGGCCCTCTCATCCTCTTCGACCGGCTGCGGGACCCCAACAACCTGGGGCTGGTTCTCCGCACCGCCGAGGCAGCCGGCGCGGCTGGCATTTTCCTCTCTCCAGGTTCCGTCGAGCTCTATAATTCCAAGGTTGTACGCGCATCCCGGGGTTCCATCTTTCGCCTTCCCGTGTTTCGAAATGAAGAACTTCCCGCGCTGATCGAAGACCTTCGGCAGCGGGATGTCCGCATTGTATCCACCCGACTGGGGGGCACGCCATTCTATGAGATCGAACAGCAAGGCCGCATCGCTTTTCTGTTCGGCAACGAGACATTTGGTGTCGACCGTGGTCTCCAGCACCGCGTCCACCGGGCCGTCTCCATACCCATGGCAGAAGGCGTGAATTCTCTCAACGTGGCCGTTGCCGCCGGTATTCTGCTGTTCAGAATCAGAGAACCTCGCTGACATTGAAAGAGCCCGGCAGATTTTCCGCCGGGCTCGATCTCTGCTTCGCCCGCCCTCGTCTTCAATTACGGTGACCGGAATTGAGGCTAAAACACGGCGGCCGTCAAAGATCCCCGGTTCGATTCGTCACTGTACGCCTCATATAGATGCGGACGGCGCTGCAGCCAATTTACCTCACGGAAACACCCCCCGTTCCAGGTTCGGTACCCGTCCGCCAGGTCCACCGTTGCCAGAATATGGTCCTCGTCACCCTCGTTCCACGCCAGGATTTCACCCTTCCTGTCAATCACACAGCTTCCCTGGGTTGTATTCCGGGCAACCACCATGCAGACCTGGTTGTCCATCGCGCGAGTTCGCATAATGGCCTTCCAGCGGTCCTCGCTGAATATGGGCGATCCCGGACTCCATCTGCTGGCGCGGTGATCGCCCATGATCGGCAGCAGGAGGAAGTCCGCCCCGCTCAGTCCCACCATGCGGGAGGACTCCGCGGCCGAACTGTCCATGCAGATATTGCATCCGATTCGGCCAATTACCGTATCGAACATCGGAAAGCCGTCACCGGGAAGGATCCCGGATTCGCTCTCGCCGCCCACGGCCAGATGTACCTTTCGATACCTTCCGTCCACCGCTCCGTCCGGACCGATCAGCGCCGCCGTATTGTGAACCGCGTCGCCGTCCCGCTCAATCAGGCCCAGCAGGAGGTACAATCCGTGCCGGCGTGCAAGGTCCGCAAACGGCTCCGTCTCCGGTCCGGGCAGCGTTACGGCCAGATCAATGGGACTCCCGGAAATCCCCCACTGAAGGGCAATTTCCGGCAAGACAATCATGTCCGGACCCGAAACGCACGCCGCTTCGCAAAGCGGCAGATAATAGTCGATGTTTTCGGCGACGGAGGTATAGGGTCCCTTCCGGGAACCCGCCCTGCCGGTTACCACCGCCACCCTAACCGCAGCGGGGATTTCGGGCGCCTCGACAATCCCTAGCTCCGGCAGATGCCACTCGGACTCGCCCGCGGTTGCCCACCGGAAGCTGCAGCGCAATGTCAACCGGCTGGCGCCCGGGGGCGCGGTCAAGGTGCGGGAGAACCGGATTGTTCGCGTTCCGACGGGTTCCGGCAGCAGATAGTCCCATCCCTTTATTTCATCTGTACGTACCGTTGCGTCGTCAGGCGGCATTTCTCCCCAATAGGATTTGCATCGAAGCGTGTCCCTCGGGTGTTGAAGACTCCTGTAGTCCACTACCCAGGTCGCCCGGAGCGTTTGGCCCGGTTCGATCCCCGAGAATAACGCCTGCCAACCGCCCACGCACGTCCGCGTACCATTGGCTGCCGCCGCAAACGTCCTTCCATCCCGCTCAGTCAGCGGCGCGGCGGATGGATGCGGCGCCCACCGTTCGATCCTTTCCAGTTTCAAATCGGCCATTCTCACCTCCCTGCCGTAAATTCCACAGGTGGCATCGGGTTCACTCCTTCCGGTCGCCGGCCCTCAGTGCGCCGTCGACAAACGCATAAGCCTGCTCGCGAATTTCCGGCGGAAACGCGTGTTCAGCATCGGGATGTACCGCCATCAGGCGGTCGGAGGCGCCAAGTAACGCGTAAACCGGCGCTGCCGCCCGGACGCAGTCCTTCACGCCGGACACTTCGAAATTGGCATCACGCAACGGCGCGTTGATGAAGAATCCCCGGGGCGCGATGGCGGCAACCACCTCCGTGAAATCAAACGGCATCCGATTCGGGTCTTTGCCGTAACGCTCGGAGATGCGGGGCATATACCCCCGATGGCTCCAGCCGGTGAGATCGCCGCCATAATATTTGAAGAACGAATTGAACCCGCAACTGGACACCACGACCTTCAGCCGCCGATCGAACGCGGACAGATACATGGAATTGTGTCCGCCCAGGGAATGGCCGATACATCCGATCCGCCCGGCATCCACCTCCGGCAGCGACTGTAACAGGTCCACGGCCCGCATATGGTTCCAGATCCCCTTCATCGTGGCGCTGGCATAACCATTTTGATATGGATCGATTTCGTAGTCTCCGAAATTCACGTAGTCCGGCGCCAGGGTCACATAACCCCTCCGCGCAAGTTCCAGCGCATAGTGAAGATCCGGGATGCCGCCCACGCCCGCGGGTTCGCCTTTCCCGATTTTCGTTGTCTGATGCAGGCACAGCATCGCCGGCGCCTTGTCGTTCAAGCCCTTCGGAACAAGCAGGTACGCGGGCACGCGGTCGTCCGGTTCCGACACGAAAGTGACCTTCTTCCTGATCGCGTCGCCCAGGTCCTCGGTCGCCACAACCTCCATATCCAGCGCGGGCAGGCTGGAACGGTCGGGAAGCGGTCCCATCACTTTCTCCATATTCGCCAGAATGTGGGCCCGCCGCTTTTCCCAGTCCTTCGAACTCGATATCGCCCGTTCCCTGCCCCCTGCGTCCACGTAGACCAGCATCGCCATCTTATCCTCGTAGAACGGCGGCCCCTGCCCGGCAATGGGGACCCCGATCAACATCGTGATCCCCAGACCCAGGCTGACCGTCCATCGTGTAAACTTCGTGGTAGAATATGCCATCGACCATTCCGTCTCAATGAGCCGTCCATCCTCCGTCCACGAACAACGACGTCCCCGTGACGTAGGTCGACGCGTCGCTGGCCAGAAACAGCGCGGCGCCACGGATCTCGCGCATCTCGCCCCAGCGATTGAACGCCGTCTGGCTGAGCAGACTCTTCACCTTGTCGGGTGTCTTCAGAAGCGGCCTGTTGATCTCCGTCAGAAAGGGTCCGGGGCAAAGCGCGTTGCACCGGACTCCGAACGGCGCCCACTCCAGCGCGAGCGCCCGGGTCATGCCGGCGACCCCGGCTTTGGAGGAACAATATGCCGAGCGTTCCGCCAGACCCACGGCGCTCAGCGTCGACCCCACGTTGATCACCGATCCACTCTTCCGGGACGTCATGATCGGCCCCGCGGCCCTGCAGCAGAGCCAGGAACCGGTCAGGTTGGTCTCTATGACCTGCCGGAATTCATCGACCGGAAAACGATCCAGCGGATGCCGGATGTTGATCCCCGCACAGTTGACCAGAACATCCAGTCGCCCGAACCGGTCCGTGACCGCCTGCATCAGCCGGGCAACCTCCGCATCCGCCGTGACGTCGGCGGCCATTCCCAGGCTCTCCCGTCGCGCCTTCGCCGCGATTTCTTCCGCAACCGCTTCGCAGTCCGACCCGCTTCTCGAACAGACCACGGTAGCGGCGCCCGCCTCGGCCAGCGCCAGCGCCATTTCTTTTCCCAGTCCCTTCGATCCTCCGGTAATCAGGGCAACACGCCCGTCCAGTCGAAACAGATCCAGCGTTGTTGGCTCGTCCATATCCGCCTCCGCAGTTTACCTGGTGCCGCGAACTGGCAGTTCGCGTTACAGTAGCAAGTACTCTCATAGCACAGAGCTATAGGGTGATCAGCGGGACCCATCCTCCGACAGTTCGGCTAACAGTCCGTTGATAAAGTCGCTCTGCAGGCGAGGCCGAGGTATCGCGGCCGAAGACAAGGCGCGCGACCGAGTCCCATCCAGCGATTCGGCGAGGGAGCGCAACGCAGTTATTCGGCCACGAGAGCCGGCCGCAGCCCCGATGGGCTTTATCAAAGGGCTGCCAGGACCGTGCTCAATATCCGGGCGAACAACAGCCGCTCATCCGGCGTCCCCACGGTCACCCTGAAAAACCTGTCCAGAGGCGCCGCCGCAGGTTTGCGCACGAACGCGCCGTGTCTCTGAAGGGTCTCCAGAATCGTATTCGCGCGATCCACAGTTCCGGCATCGAAGGCAACGAAGTTCGTGGCCGAAGGCAGCGTGGGCAAACCAAGCCCTTCTCCCAGAAGCGCATAATCCGTCCGTCCTTCCGCAACCGACCTGACCACGTTCGCCACGAATTCCGTATCCTCAAGCGATGCGAGCGCTCCGGCCTGTGCCACTCGATTCACTCCATAGTGGTGACGCACCTTCTCAAGGGCCTCCACAACGACCGCGTCCGCAACCGCATATCCAATCCGGGCGCCGGCCATCCCGTGCGCCTTGGAAAACGTGCGCATACGAATGACGCGCGGCCTGATCGGCGCCATAGGCGGCGGCGCATCCTGTGTTGCGAACTCTGAATATGCTTCATCCAGAATCAGCAGGCACCGATCCGGAAGCGTTCTCTCAAATGCCAGGATATTCGCCGCCGGGTGCCAGGTGCCCGTGGGGTTGTCCGGATTGGACAGGTACACCAGCCGGGCATCGGTTTCCGCGGCGGCATCGGCCAGTCCCTCCAGATCGTTTCTGTCATCCCTGTAAGGCACGAAGTGCAGGAGGCCGCCAAACCCGTTTACATGGTAGCTGAACGTCGGGTATGCGCCCAGGGATGTAACGACCTTCTCGCCGGGCTCGACGAAAACCCGCACGACAAGACCCAGCAGGTCGTCGATTCCGCTTCCTACGCTGACGTTCTCGAACGGGACGCCGTTGAATCCGGCAATTGCGCTGCGGATCTCGTGGTTTTCAGGATCGTTGTACCAGCTCAGCCGCTCGACCGCACGGAACATGGCCTCGCGCGCCAGCGGCGAAATTCCAAAAGCGCTTTCGTTGGCCCCTACCCTCACCCTGAAGGGTTCTCCGCGCCTGCGCTCCAGCGCTTCGGGCCCCACGAACGGCACCGATGCCGGCAGGCCGCGAACAATTCGGGTAAATGGAAACCGGTTATCCATCGTCCGGACTCCGTGGACGCAGAGATATCGCGGCGAACGTTAAAAGCGGATTTGGAACCGCATTCGGAATTCAAGTCCTTCTTCACCGGACCCGTGCGGCGCCTCCCAGTCGACCTGGTCCAGATGCGCGTCCACGTACGCATCGCCCATACTGAACAGGATAAGGCCGATCGTCGTATACAGAAAGAGATTCCGTTCCGGAAATGCGTCGACCGACGGGCGGTTATTCAGCTGGTTCCGGCGGACGAAGAACGCCACCGTCGAACCCACCTGCGCGGCGGCGATCAGGCTTCCCTTTATGGGCCGGCGGTTATAAAACTGTCCCCATCCCGGCAGCGCCAGCGACCGTAACATCGCCCCCCGCGGGGTCTGGGCCTCCCTGACACTGTCCACGGCCGTCGAATCCGGACTTTCCGCCGCCGCCGGAACGACCCCTGTAAGAATAGCCATTCCGGCCGCGAACGCGAGCGTCAATGCGGCAGAAATCACACCGCCGGAATTGCCGATTTTTCTGTTCCAGGCATTGCGCTTCACGATTCATGCCCCGATCGCCAGTCTTGCCGCGCCAAGAATCCCCGCGTCGTCCCCCAGCATGCCCGCCACAATCCGCACCCTTTCCTTGACCCCGACCGTACCACGTTCCTGAAAGGTCCTTCTGGCAGGCGCAAACAGCCGTTCCCCTGCACGCGCGAGCCCCCCGCACAGCGCCACTACCTCCACGTTCGTTACGCTCACCAGACTCACAAGCCCGATTCCCAGCAGCGTCCCGGTCTCTTCGAACATGGCGCGGGCAAACGCGTCTCCCGCCTCGGCCGCTTCGAAAATGGCCTGCGTCGTCAAACCCCTCGCGTTCAGCGCGGTTTCCGGTGCTTCCGTTTCCAGCCGCTCACGGGTCCGCCTTACCATCGCGGTCGCGGAGACGTAGAGCTCCAGACATCCATAATTCCCGCAGGGGCACCGGGGTCCGTTCCAGTCGATGGTGATGTGACCCACCTCCGCCGCATTGCCGTTGAACCCATGCATCAATTCGCCGTTGCACACCCAGCCGCCGCCCACGCCCGTGCCCAGCGTCACACACAAAAAATGAGGCGCCTTCCTGCCGGCGCCCTGCCATTGTTCGCCAAATGCCGCGAGATTCGCATCGTTGTCCACGACCACCGGCGTTTCGAGTGCTGCCTCAAGCCGGTCTTTCAGCCGTACGCCGTGCATGCACGGCATATTTTCGGGAGAAATAATGACGCCGTTGAAGGGGTCAAGCGGACCCGGCGCACCGACGCCCACGCCGCGCACTTCCGTTCCGCCCGCACTCCGAAGCACCTGCCTGACGCACTTCGCGATTCCGGAAATCACTTGATCGCTGCCCAGGTCGGGCCGTGTGGGACATCGGAACCGGGACACGATCTTTCCCGCGTCCGTCACCAGGCCCGCGCGGGTATTGGTTCCGCCCAGGTCGACGCCAACCGCCAGTGCGCTCACATCTCGGCCCGCGCCTGCTTCACGGCATCCACAAAGGCCCGGGCGGTCGCCGTCAACGCGGCCCAGTCCTTCTCCGCCACCGCCCGTTTATCCACCATCGCGCTCCCGGCGCCCACCGCGCAGGCGCCCGCCTTGATGAACTCCGGCGTCGTCCTGGAGTCCACCCCGCCCGTTGGCATCAGGCGCACCTGGGGCAGCGGCCCTTTTACATCCTTGAAATAGGAAGGGCCGCCGACACCGGCAGGGAAAACCTTGACAACATCCGCCCCCGCCTGCCATGCGGCAAGAATCTCCGTAGGCGTGAACCCGGCGGGCATCACCACTTTGCCGTAGCGCTTTGCCATCGTGATTACTTCCGGATTCAGCGTGGGTCCCACGACGTACTCCGCACCTGCCAGAATGGCCGCGCGCGCCGTCTCGGGATCCAGGACGGACCCGACGCCAACGATCGTGTCCTCCATTTTCGCGGACGCCTCCTCAATGACCCTGAGCGCCCCCGGCACGGTCATTGTCACCTCAATGGCAACCACGCCGCCTTCCCGAAGCGCCCGGGATACATCCATCAGTTCCGTGGGCGAGTCCGCCCTCAGAACCGCTACCACACCGCAGTCGATAATTCGATCCAGCACGCCGGCCATACGGTATTCTCCTCTGCAGTCCGTTGATAAAGTCGCTCTGCAGGCGAGGCCGAGCAACGCCGTATTTCGACCGCAAGGTCCGGTCGTAGCCCGGATGGCCTTTTTCAACGGGCTGCTATGTCCGTGCGATCGCGAGCGGCTCTCCCGGCGATCTTGGAAGTTACCGCCGGATTCTGGCCGCGGCGCCCTTCATGGCGGATTCCGCCTCCGCCCGCGTCGCCCAGTTTACGTCTCCCAGGAAGGTATGTGCAAGGGCTGAATACGCGCCCGCGAAATCGACCGCCGACTGGGGATTCACCCCCTCGATCAGACTGGATATCAACCCCGCCGAGAAACTGTCCCCGCCTCCGACGCGGTCGACCATTTCCAGATCCTCGAAGATTCGAGACAGGTAGAACGCGTCGCCGTCGAACAGGAGCGTACGCCAGTCGTTCAGCAGTCCCGTCTTTGCGACCCGCAGCGTCGTGCCCACGTAATCCACATTGGGATAAAGTTCGACCGCCCGCCGCGCCACGTCCTTGTAACTCTCGGGGTCCAGTTGACTGTAGTCATCTTTCGAGCCCTCCGCCTTCAACCCCAGGACCTTTTCAAAGTCCTCTTCGTTGCCAATCAGTACCTTGACCAGCGGGACAATCCTGCTGCTGGTCTCCTGGGCTCGCTCCGAACTCCAAAGCTTCGACCGGAAGTTCAAATCGTAACTCGTCGTCACCCCGGCGTCGCTGGCCGCCTCCAGGGCTTCAAGCGTCGTATTCGCTGCACTGTCGGAAAGCGCAGGCGTGATGCCGCTCACGTGGAACCATTTCGCGCCCTCGAAAATGGATTTCCAGTCCACCATGCCGGGCTCGATATTCGAAATCGCGGAATTCGCACGGTCGTACGTCACCGCGCTGGCACGCGGCCCGACGCCCAGTTCGACGTGGTAAAACCCGTTCCGTTCGAAACCCACCCCGTCAAATTCCACCCAGTCTATATTGGACATGTCCACGCCGTGTTCCCGGCCCTTGTTCCGAATGATCCACCCTGTCCAGTTGTCCACCAGCCGGGATACCCACGCCGTATTCAGCCCCAGATGCGCGCAGGCAACCGCCACGTTGTACTCGCCTCCGCCTATCTCGACATCCAGACTGGTGGAATTCTCCAGCCGGCGGTATTCCGGCGACGACAATCGAATCATCGCCTCCCCGAAGGTTACGACGTCATACATCACTCCCCTCCTCGCATAAGCCCGGGCGTTGAGGCTATCGCCTGGTTTAAAAGTCCGGGCTTTATTCGTCGCTTCCGCCCAGGAGGCCGGAAAGGATCAACATCCGGAACAGGGAAAGCACCGCCACCAACGCCGACGCAACGTAGGTCCAGGCCGCCGCATTCAATACCTTACGGGCCGCGGGGATTTCTTCCCGGGTCAGGTATCCGCCGTCCTGGAGAATGGCAATGGCCCTGCTGCTGGCATTGAACTCCACCGGCAGCGTGACGAGCCCGAACAGGACGGCGAAGGAAAAGAATACGATGCCAAGTTGAAGCATAAAGCCGGATTGAAACAAAAAACCGATAAAGAACAGGGGCATACCCACCCAGGAGCCGAAATTGGCCACCGGGACGATATTCGTCCGCAGGCTCAGGGGAAAGTACCCGTGCGCATGCTGAAACGCGTGGCCGGCTTCATGCGCCGCCACGCCGATGGCCGCGAGCGAACGCGAACCGTATGTGCTGTCCGACAGACGCAGCGTATGGTCCCGCGGATCGTAGTGATCGGTCAGCTTGCCGCCCACGTTCTCCACTTTCACTGAAACGCGGCCCCTCCGCAGAATATCACGGGCGACCTGGTCCGCGGTCCAACCGCTTCGGGAACCGAATTCATCAAATCTGGCGAATGTCCGCTTGACCTTGAACTGCGCCCACAGCGCCAGGATGAACCCCGGAATCACAAGAATCAGTGTCGGGTCCCAGAAGAGAGGAAACATAAACGCAACACCTCCTTCGAGAGAATTAACTGCTCTTTCATCTGTTGCGACGTTGTCTATTGGGGGTTGCGGGCGGCGTCACCCAGGATCTCGCCGGGCTCGATCCGATACCCGCGCACCAGTTCGGCGCCGCTCATCCGCCCCTTGCCCGCCGGTTGCACTTCTTCAATCGCGAGGGTTCCTTCGCCGGCGGCTATCGCACATCCCTTCCTCCCGTCCGCAACGACCACCTCGCCGGGCATCCCGCCTCCGTTGGCGACCGCCGCCCGATGCACCTTGAGATTCTCGCCTCTCCAGGTCGTAAACGCTCCCGGATGAGGGTTGGTTCCGCGAACCAGATTGCGGATCGACGCCGCGCCGCGGGTCCAGTCAATCCGACCGTCCTCCTTCTCCAGCCGGGGCGCCCGTGTGACCCCCGTGGCGGGTTGAGGCTTCGATGCCAATTCGTCTCTTGCCAGCCCTTCGACAACCGTCCCAAGTGCGTTCGCCCCCAACACCCGTAACCGATCCGAGAGCTCTCCCGCCGTTTCGTCCGGACCGATCCCCACGACCTGCTGAAACAGGAGCTCCCCAGCGTCAACCCGACTGGACAGGCGGAATACGCTGATGCCGGTCTCGGTTTCTCCCCGGATAATCGCCCAGTTGATGGGGGCCGCACCGCGATACTTCGGCAACAGGGAGGGATGCAGGTTCACCGAGCCGAACCTTGGAATCTTCAGCACAACACGCGGCAATATGACAAACGCGACCACGACGAAAAGATCCGCGTCGAAGCGCCTAAGCCGATCCAGAAAGTCCGTGGCATCCAGAGAGTGCGGCTGCATAACCGGAATTCCCAACCGGCGGGCGGCCGTCTTCACGGGAGGCGGGGACAGTTTCCGTCCTCGACCCCGCGGACGGTCCGGCCGGGTTACGACCGCGGCGATTTCGTGGCCGCAAGCCGCCAGAAGGTCCAGAGACGGCACGGCGAAGTCGGGCGTCCCCATGAATACCAGCTTCACATCCGTCTCCAATCAGGGACCCCATTCCGCCGGAATCCCCGGTGCCATTCCCGGTCAGGTCCCCGATCACTCTTCATCCACAACCCGGGAGACCGATCCCCTGGCAACCTGAAGGCGGACTTCCTTGGCGACCTGTACGACCAGGATACCCTCCTCGTCCTTGATACCCACGATCGTTCCGTGAAGCCCCCCTGACGTTACGATTTTGTCGCCCTTTTTCAGGCTGTCGATCATCGCCTGCTGCGCCTTCTGTTTTTTTATCTGGGGGCGAAAGATCAACAGGTAGACGACGATGACCATTAACAACAAAGGGAAAATCTGCACGAGGAATCCCGGGCCGGACCCATCGGTCGGCTGGCCGCCCATTGCGAATGCTTCGCTTACGCCAAACAAAGGTAACCCTCCTTGAAAGAATCAGTTTTAGAAGCCGTCTTAAAATTCCCAGCGGTCTTCGCGCGGCTGCAAAAGCGCCGGTCGGCGTTGGTCAAACCCACCCGTCTTACGAGATCGAGGCTGCGCTTGCTCGCCTCTCATAGGCGAGTTTTCCCGTCGGCGCTGCGCGCCCCTCGCGCCTCATAACCGCCACTTTTTCGCTCGCGCTCGGGAACTCACCGGTAATTTTAAAACAGCTTCTTATGAACTGAACGATAGAATTACTTCACTGACTGTTCTCGAATTGCTGACTCTCGGTCGTGTTCAGGAACTTCTCTTTACACGAGGCGAACCGCCCCTCCAGAATGGCGGTTCGCATCTCACGCATTGACGACAGATAGAAGTGAAGGCTGTGCAGGGTCAACAGCCGCAGGCCCAGAATCTCCTTCGAACGAACCAGATGACGGAGGTAGGCCCGCGAATAGTTTCTGCACGTGTAACACGCGCATTCCGCGTCGAGCGGCGCCAGGTCGCGCGCGAACTTCGCGTTGCGCAGGTTCATCCTGCCCCATCGGGTAAATGCGGTACCGTTCCTGGCGTTCCGGGTAGGCAACACACAGTCGAACATGTCGATGCCGCGGCTTACACCCTGAACCAGGTCCTTCGGGGTTCCGTGCCCCATCAGGTAACGGGGCGACGCCTCCGGAAGACGCTGAACGACGGATTCAACGGCGTTCCACGTGTCCGCGCCCGGTTCGCCCATACCGGTGCCTCCGATGGCGAACCCCCAGAATCCCATCGCCACCGTCTCATCCGTAAACCGTACTCTCAGATCGGAATAGGTGCCTCCCTGAACAATGCCGAACAACGCCTGTTCGCTGCCGGCCGCACTCAGACCCCCCGATGCTGAAAACGCATCCATGCACCGGGCGCCCCAGCGCAGGCTGCGCTCACCCGCTACCCTCGCATAGTCATAATCACAGGGATAGGCCGTACATTCATCGAACATCATGATAACGTCGGCGCCGATCTCCCTTTCGATCTCGATCACCCGCTCCGGCGTAAACAGATGTCGCGACCCGTCGATATGGGACTGGAAGAGTACGCCTTCGTCCGTAATCCTGTTCAGGCCCGCCAGGCTGCTGATCTGATAGCCGCCGCTATCGGTGAGGATCGCCCGGTCCCAGTTCATGAAACCGTGCAGGCCGCCCGCTTCGGAGATCAAATCCGCCCCGGGCCTCAGATACAGATGATAGGCGTTGCCCAGGATGATCCTCGCGTCCAGATCTCTCAGATCCTGCTGCCCCAGTGTCTTCACGGTGCCGCAAGTGCCGACAGGCATAAAAACCGGGGTCTCCACAACCCCGTGCGGCGTATGAAGTACCCCTGCTCGTGCGCTCTGGTCTGTGGCCAGCACCTCAAACCGGAAGCCTGTGTTACCGATTTCGCACCTCCGCCAACAGGAACCCGGATCCATCAACCGAAGACTTCTCTACGCGATTGCCGCAGTGCGATATGTCCCGGTTCTCAGCCCTGGCGCTGCCCAAATATACCAAGCGTTTCAGCGCAAGTCAACGGGTATTGAATTCTGAACAGGGTCGGTATTTCGCCTGGCCCCGAACCTGACTTTCAGTGTCTGACGGCTTCGTCGGCGCTGACGAATTCGATTCCCCGTTGTTCGAGTTCCGGCAGCACGCGTTTGAGCGCCGCCAGAGTGGCAGGCGTCGCGCCACCAAGGCCGATTACCGTTCCGGTTCTACCGGCCATTTCCGCCAGGGCTTCGATGGATTGTTCGACCGACTCCTTTGTTTTTTTTCGATCCAGGAACATCGCGTTTCGTCCGGCCGGCATCCCCATCTCCTCCGCGACAGACCAGGCCGTCGAGCGCGGACTGGTGAAGCTGTCTACGAAGAACAGACCATGGCGGTCAATTTCTGTCAATACTCTGCGGATTGCCGTGGGGTCCTCCGTCAAACGCGATCCCATATGGTTGTTAACTCCCTTTGCCTGAGGCAGATTCGCTCGCGCCATCCGAATCAGCGTCCGGATTTTTTCCGGCGGATGGTCCATCAACACCGCGTTCGGACCCGGATCATGGCGAGGATAGTCCAGGGGTTCCATCGACAGATACACCATGACGCCATGCCCGGCCGCTGCTGCCTGCTCCGCGATCCATGCGGCTTTCTCCCGGTGTGGAAAGACCGAAAACGTGATCGTCTGTTTCAGCGCGCAGAATCCACGAATCAACGCCTCGTCCTGATATCCGAAATCGACGACGATTATGGCGACTCGACCGGGCAGTCGATTGAGCGCGGCGTTGCGTCTCAGTATGAACTGATTCGTTCGGACACCGTCCAGGCCTACAAACATCGACAGTCTGGCGCCATTCCGGTCCTCCACGGCTTCAACGACGTCGCCGCCCAGACGCCGGGCAAGCCGGGTCAGTTGCAGATTGAACACGGCCAATGGCAGCCCTTCGGGTACGTCGGCGGTCATCACCCATCGGGCGGTGCTGTCGGACTGCGCTTGCGACCTCCTGATGGACGCGACTCCTTCCGGAATTCCGAGATCTTTCAGAACCGCGGGCGCCTGTGATGCCACGGAATCTGCAAACGCCAGCGGGCCTGCCGGAAGTGTCCGCCACTGCGCCTGTTGATTCAACGCGATTTCCTGTACGTAAGCAGGGGCCTCGTCCTCGCGCCAGCGCATCCACCCGGCCAGGCCGACCGCCAATGCCAGCACAAACGCAAGCGTCCAGAGGCGCAATGACGTTCGTCGCCGCCTGCGGGCCATCCTCATTCGGCGGGAGCCCCTGTTGGGAGTCTTTGCCATAGCATGAAAGATCGCGATACCGATAGGGCCGGAGGAATCACGACCCGGCACGGGTAAGCAGGTCCCGATGCACACCGGGATCAACCGGTGCAGGGAGACAGATGGATTCAATCGGGGGAGGAATGTCGGGCCTGAATTCCGGCGCGGGGGAAACGGAGCGCGTCCGTGGAAAATTCAAGGCACGGAAAAGCTAACGGGCCGCGGCACGAAACAGAGTACGAAGATGATGAGTGACAGATATCCCATCAGCTTCCGAAACGGATCGAGGACCAGATCGGGGTCGCCGGTAAGGGAATGTCGGCGACCCAACGCCAACGCGATGAGGATCCAGATGAGCCATCCCGGCCACCGCGTATCGAGCCAGGTTGAGGCTCCATCCTGGACGTACAGCCAGTCATACGGCGGCCCCAGCGCCCACAAGCCTCCAAGAACGAAAAGCGCCGCTTTCGAAACCAGCGCGTGGATGCGCGCCCCTCCGAATGCATAGACAATATGCCCGCCGTCGAACTGTCCCACCGGCATGAGATTCAGTGCGGTCACAAAGAGGCCCAGCCAGCCGGCCACGAAGATCGGATGATCGTAGATCGCAAATCCATCGGGGAGGTCTCCGATAATCTGATTCGTCAGCCACCCGCCGAGAATGGAATTACCGAGTGAAATCCCGCCTTCGTCAAAGGTTGAGACGGGCACGATTTCGGAAAGATGCAACCCGACGATCAGGGCAAGCAGGGCAACGACGAAACCGGCGAGCGGTCCGGAGGCTCCGATGTCCAATAGCGCGCGCCGATTCGGAATGCGGGATCTGATCTTGATTACAGCACCCAGGGTACCGATGAATGACGGAAAGGGAATGAAATAAGGCAAGGTCGCGCGCACCATCCAACGGCGGGAGGTGAGGTAGTGCCCCATCTCGTGGATGCCCAGAATCAATAACAGGGTTCCGGAAAACGGAAGCCCCAGAACCAGATATTTCGGATTCCACAGCAGCTCCGTCGAGTACAGGTCCCGTGGAAGGGATTCCGGTGAAACCGCCACGTGCATGGCGACCGCCATCTGCACGCCTGCGGCGGTTGTCGTGTACGCGGTCAGGACGAACAACAGGACGTTCAGCCATATGCGGTCTGTAGTGCCCTGTCCCAAAAATTCCTCACCATTCGACCGTCGATTCATCCCGTCTCGTCACTGCGCTGACGTGGACTCCATGCCGGCTACCTGATACCGAACTCCAGCCGATGCGAACCGTCGAGTCCCAATGCGGCCGGCACATAGGCATATTCCATCCGCCAACTGCCCGGCTGGATCCCGAATCCGAACGACCAGTCACGGATATCGTGACCCGTTCGGTACCCGGCACGCAGACACAGCGTCCCTTTTACGCGCAGTTCCACGCCGGTATGCACGCCCACGGAACCGTGTCTTGGCGCGCCCAGATCGAGAGAACCCGTCAACCACTTCGTCCGCCAGGCGATTCCGGCTCGAAACGTCCCGGGTAGAGGCGTCCTCTGCGTATCCATCACCTCCATCCGTCCCAGATTCCGGTAGCTGGCGCCGGCGGTCAGACCCTTCGACCTGAAACGGTAAAACAGACCGAGGTCCACGCTGAATCCCGATGCCTGCTCGGGGCCGATGGACTCGTGCAATGCGCGCACGGTTGCGCCGGCGTAAAAACCCGGCCTGATCCGTTTCGCGTACGTGAGCCCCGCGATGATTTCGTAGATGCCGAATGTACCCTGAGGCTGCGAGGACGGACCGGTCCGCGCTTCAATCCCGCCTACCGAATAGATACCCAGGCTCAAAGCAACGCCGGACCGGCCATTGCCATATGCCCATCCGCCATAGATCTGCTGGATTTCCTGGAACGAGCTGTGATGCGTCACCAGAAAGTCCTTGCCCGTCAGGGCGCCGATGCCCGCCGGGTTCCACGCCGCCGCCGTCTGATCGCGCGCGACCGCCGTATAGGCCCCGCCCATTGCTTCGGCGCGAGCGCCTATTCCCTCCCGAAGCAGCACGAATCCCGCGCTCTTTCCGGACGCCGTCGCCCGGCCTGCCGATCCCAATACCAAAAGAAGACCAAAGACCGGCAATATTTGTCGTGTTGACGTCAAAACATGCTCCCGGAACGTTTGAATCCCGCCGAAATTCCAATCTCTCAAACTTTAAACAATGCCACCCAAAGAGTCAATATTCAAAGGAGGCTGTTTGTGCGAGAAAATTAACGCAAGGATACATCATGTGCGTTCTCATCCGCCGCCCTCTGAATCTTCAGCACCGTTCTGGCGGCGCGAATCACCGATTCGGTGCTCCGTTCGCCTTCCTCGGCCTCGCCCCGGATATCGTCCAGGAATGCCTGAAGATACCCTCCGGACCGATCTTCAGGAATCGACCGCGATTCCACCCGCTCCGAATCCTTCCACGCAACCTGAATGGTATCCTGCGTCGTGCCTGCCTCGAGCACGCCATCCCGACCCCAGAACGTGTACCGCCAGTAGAACGGCAGTGAATACCCCGCCCTGTCAGGCATGAAGTACGACACGTCTCCAAGCACGCCGCAACCGTTGTCCATCGTCAGCATCATCTGCGCGCCGTCTCGAAAATGGGGAAACTCCGGCGCGAAGGCATTCCAGCATCTGGCGGCGTTGACAGACTCGAATTCCAGGCCGGTTATCCAAGGAAGACAGTCAATGGCATGGATGGCAAGGTCGTTAATGGTGCCGCCGTGCTTGCCTTCTTCGAAATACCAGCCCGGCCTCGACCCCAGCAGCAGCGGATGCTGTCCGCCAAATGAAATCGCGTGGACCTCCCCGATCGTACCCTGCCGAATCATGTTCCTCGCGCCGATGGTCTGTCCGTGGTCCCGCATGGATAGCATGCATCCGACGGTCAGATTCCGCTCGCCCGCGATCCGTTCGATTTCGTCGAGTTCGTCCAGGCTGGTACACAATGGTTTATCGACGATGACATGCTTTCCCGCGTTCAGGGCGTGGGTGGCCGCACTGCCGCGCCTGGCGAAATACTCCCCGATCGCCACGACGTCGCAATCCACTTCGCCCAACATCCGCTCGGAGTCCGAGTGCGTGACGTTTGCGCCGGCGGCGGCAGCCGCCCCCCGCGCGGCATCGTCCGCTTCACAGGCAGCCACGACCTCTACGTCTTCGCGTCCGTTCGCCCGCTTGTAAAGGTCGTGTATATGCCCATGACGAAATCCGACAAATGCAAACCGAACCGACATATCGCCTCCTCGGCAACTATTACATCCTAAAGCCGGAGACTACATGGATGGACAGGATAGACAGGATTAGAAGCGAGAAGCAGGATCAAAAACGATCAGGATTAAGAGGATTAGAAACTAAAAACAGGACAAAGGCCAAGAGCAGGATTAGAAACCGGGAGCAAGTTAAATGCTCATTCTTCCGGTCCGTAGCGATGAGTCCGTCCACCCTGCGTAACACATGGCTGACCACCACAGTTCCACCGCTCAAGAAAAACTCCCGCTGTATTCTACGCTAAGGTTACCGACGAACAATTGAATATACTATAAGACCTCCGGTTTTCGCGAATGATTCAGAATAGTTCAGACTATATCTCGACAACAGTTCGAAATTCACTATCATGTATGTGGACTTTCGGCGAAAATTCGTACAGTATACCTGCAGGATATCCAGTAACCATATACATCCGAGAGAGGTGCCGATATGCCAAATCTGCTCACCCGGCAGCAACTCGCGTTTTTCGACACGTTCGGATATCTGTGCCTGCCCGGTCTGATGTCCGACGTTATTGACGACGTCATCGACGCATTCGAGCATGTCTGGACGGACCGCGGAGGCGGGCACTACGGAAAGCCGCACGACGGAGAACGGCGGTCATGCATCGTACCGTTCATCGACCAGCACGAACGCCTCTGCGCCCTTCTGGACGATCCCCGCATCAACGGGCTTCTTGTCGACCTGCTCGGATTCGATTACAACTACGTCGGTTCGGACGGCAACTACTACGCGGGCGATACCGTGTGGCATTCCGACGGCTGGGGCAAGACCGTTCGTTTTGTCAAGATCGCCTTCTACCTGGATCCGTTGGCCCGGTACACCGGCTGCCTGCGCGTTATCCCCGGAAGCCACATCCTGGACGATCGCTTCGCCCGGGCCGTCCAGGACCAGATCCGGGAATGCGAGCGAAACTGGGGCGTTCAGGGCGAAGACTTGCTTCCGGGCGTTGCTTTGGAAACCCGGCCCGGAGATATCGCCGTGTTCAACCACAACCTCAAACACGCCGCTTTCGGCGGCAGCCCTCGAAGGCGCATGTTCACCATCAACTGTTCACAACGCTTTCCCGATGAGAGAATCGAAGATTTCAAGAATTACATTTCCGGCCATGCCCGCTTCTGGATCGACCGTCTCTATGGCGAGACTATGGTCGCAACCGCCGGTCCGGAACGCAGAATTCATCTCGAGCAGGGCATGGCGCACGACGGCCACCTGGCCGGACTGGCCGCAAAGGCAAAGAAGGAGATGCCCGAGCCTTCGCGCGGATGAGCAGCGAGGAAAGAGGCTGTGTCGAGTACTTGAGCAGTAATGTTGATTTGATATAGGAAAATTGTCCCGTTCCAGGAAGGAGTCGGTCTATTCACTCATTGCAGGAGGGACTTGATCAGCGGAACAACAACGCACGCCAGGACAACGCCAAGCGTCCATTTAATCAGCTTGATGTCGCTTTGCATAGCTGAAAGCTTCTGCTCGAAATCGGCAATTTCCTCGGCAGCTTCGCTGGCGGCTTCCTCCGGTGCCCCGGCGGCGACCAGAGCGGCGTATGTCTTCGAAAGCATGATCGGCATTTCTTTTCCTTTCCATTAAATGTCTTGAAATGATGCAATTTTCGTGACGTGCAGGTCATAAAGGCCTCGTCCATTCGTCAGGTGCCAACACTAAAAGATACACACCTGTCCCCTGTTTGAAAAGATACTTGATCGATCACGCACGTCAGTTGTACGGGATTTTTTCGGACTCGACCTGTCGTTAGAAGTGTTATTCGATATACCCGAGATTCCTCAATCTTGCTGCCAGAATGTCGGCTTCGGCCTGCGTGGTTTCCTGCGCCCGGAGGTGCTTGTAATTGGATCCGCTCATTATCTCGTTTCGGGCATGCCTGTAGGGACCGGGATCTTCGCATTGCATCTCCGCACCGCTGAACACGTCCCGAAGAACGAAATCCTCACCGTCGAGTTTTTCTCTGTAGAAGATCCGTCCGTCCGTGACGGACCACATGCGCAGTCCATCCTCGTCTCGCTTCAGTTCCATGCCGTCCATCGCTACGCGTGACGTCACCCGATTGCGGTCCGCACGCAGATTGCCCGGGTTCAGGAATCCGACGCCGTAAAGGTTGTCGAGTTCCGAATACACCCATCGATCGCGATAAGAACCCCCGTTGTCGTGCAAGTCACGGCCATATCCTTTATAGTCTACCGAAAGCCCGGCGAGGTTTGCAATAGTGGGGAACAGATCGATCGTCGCAAGGGGCCCCCGCGGTAATTTCAGTCCATCGTGTCCGGGAAGGGAAACCAGCAGCGGGACGTGGATCACATTCTCGTGCAACAGGTCCCCGTGCGCCAGCCCCTCCTTGCAGAACCCCTCTCCGTGATCGCCCAGGATAAACACCGCCCATTCGTCAAGATTCACGCGCTTCAGGATCTCCACGAGCAGGAACTCCTGCACGTGCGTCGCCGCCGCGTAATAAAACCGGAGCGCCTCCTGCACCCGGCCGGCGTCGATCAAGGCCTTGAGATTCGGCGCTCCGGGAATCCCCCTCGCCCCATAGCCGCCATGCGTATACCAGAAATGCAAAAAACAGAACCGCGGCCGGTCCTCTCCTTCGAATGCCGACCGCAGCAAGTCTTCCAACGAACCGAGATGCTGATCCGTCGCGTTGGGATCCATAGGTCCGATATAACGCTCGTAGTCCAGAAAACGGAACACGTCCGTCCGCTCGGAGCGGCCATGGATTTCATAACCCGCATCCGAGAAAAGCTGAAACAGGTTCGGAATCCCCGCGAACATCTTCAGATACGTCTGCCCGCACAGTCCGTGTTCAAACGGATATAGCCCGGTAAACATGGATGTGTGAGACGGGCGCGTGGCAGGGGCGGTCACGAAAAAACGCTCGGCGAACGCATAATCCCGTGTCAACAGGTCGAACTTGGGCGTGTTCAGCCTGCGATTGACCCGGCTCACCGAATCGTACCGGAGGCAGTCGATGGATATCAGCAGGAATTTTTCTACCGGATGTCCCATAGCCAATCGGGATTTGCATGGATGCACAGGATCAAAACCGACCGGGATTAAGCAGGATTAAAACCAGAACCGACCAGGATTAAGCAGGATTGAAACCAGAACCGCACACGATTGACAGGATTAGAAGCCAGGAGCAAGATCAAAACCGACCAGGATTAAGCAGGATTAGAAGCAGGATCAGAAACAATCAGGATTAAGCAGAATTAGAAGCCAGGATCAAAACCGATCAGGATTGACAGGATCAGAAACAATAGGCAAGATCAGAATCTGGAAGACTCTAATTAAGTCCACAATTCGCCATTTGGCAAGTACATCAATTTCGATTTATTCATAAGAGTTTGTTTTAAAATTACCGGTGAGTTCCCGACCGGCGCTTTTTGCAGCCGTGCGAAGACCGCTGGGAATTTTAAGACAGCTTCTAGGTTGACATCCGCCGGTTCGCGTTTATCATGTTGCAGGCCCCTCATTCCCTATCAGCCCGTTGAAAAAGCCCATCCGGGCTACGGCCGGCCCTTGCGGTCGAAATACTGCGTTGCGCTCCCTCGCCGAATCGAGGGATGGGACTCGGTCGCGCGCCTTGTCTTCGGCCACAATGGCTCGGCCTCGCCTGCAGAGCGACTTTATCAACGGACTGCAATGACCGATATGAACTCGACAGAGCGTGGTTTTGACCTGCGCGGCACCCTCGAATGCGGATGGAACCTCTTTTTTCGAAAGGGGTACTCGAATCATCCCCGGGACATCTCTGTAAACCGGGCCCACGTAGACCACCTCGCCGAGTCCGGCCTGAACCGGCTCGTGGTATTCTGGACCAACGCACGGGGCTTCAACGACGTCTGGCATGAAGCGGTCGAATATGCCCATAGCGTCGGTCTCAAGCTCATTCGCGCGATATACGGATTCAGCGGAGGCGAATCCGAGTACACCATGGCCGAACCGGACGCGCCGCCGCACCTGCTAAAGCGAAGCGCCAAGGGACCGGATACGGCTCTCTGTCCCCACGACGCCGAGGCTTGTGCCTGGATGGGTCGTATTGTCGCCGAACGCCTCGCGCCGGGTGTGGACGGCATCGACATCGAGCCCGCGCGGGAAATCGGCCGCAACTGTATTTGCGAGAAATGCCGGGCCCTCCGCCCCTTTCAGTGGGACGCGCTCGTGGTCGATATTCTCACGGAACGCATCAGGGCCCTCAAGCCGGACGCCGAAATCCTTCTGCACCTGAGTATGCCGCCCGACAAACCCGGAAAACTGCAGATGTCCCGCGACCTCGGGTGTCTGCCGGAATCCATCAGCCACATCTTCGCGTGGGGCGCGGACGACGAAACAAGCCTCGTCGACTGGCTGGACGCGGATACCAGATTCGTACACTTCGCCAAACTCGGTCGTGTCCTCCTGTTTCCGGATGGCACGCCGGCAGGAATTCCCGTACACGAGCGTGTCGCCCGCACCTTTCGCTGGTGCAGACTCGCCGCACAGCGAGGCAAGACCGGCTATATGTTCGACTACCGCATCTTCGGCGGCAGAGAATGGCAGGTGCACGAGACCGATGTTCCGCATACCCGGCATTCCGACAAACGGCCCGCCTCCATAGCCCTCATGGGTGAGGCCATGAACCGTCCGTATTTGGATGAGGACAACCGGCGTGAGCTCATTGCCCGGCTGAAGTTCGAATGCGACTGGGACCTTGAAGATCCCGTGCGCTTTTACAGATCACCCACCGCATAGCGTATTCCTTTTAACTCCATGCCTCCTACGTCCAATCCTCTCATCGCCTATCATTCCGCGTCCGTGTCAGATCCCGCCAGCCGTGGTGTCACGCTCCGTTCGATCCTTCTGGCCATGCTCGTCTCCGTCGGGGCGTGCGTCTGGGTCAATTACATCGAGTACGTCATCCACGCTTCCCGCATGACCCTCAGCCACTTCCCGATGGGGTCGCTGATGGCGTACCTCACCCTTGCCCTGATCCTCAATCCGTTTTGCAGGAAACTCGCCGCGAGATATGCGCTTTCGCCCACCGAACTCAAGGTTACCCTGGCCGGGGGCCTGGTCGGCGGCGCCATCCCTTCGGTCGGACTGACGGGTTATTTCCTGGGCGCAATTGCCGCGCCGTACTATTTCGCAACGCCCGAAAACCAGTGGGGCGAATTTTTTCACCCCTACATTCCCCAATGGCTGGCGCCGCGCAACGTCAACCATGCGCTGGACCACCTGTTCGAAGGCGGCCCGCCCGGCATGGACATTCCCTGGGAGGTCTGGTACATTCCCCTGGCCGCGTGGATGGCGTTGATCACGGCCCTCTTTGTGGCCTCCGCCAGCCTTTCCGTGATACTTCGACGCCAATGGGTGGAGAGCGAACGGCTGAGTTACCCGATCCTGCGCCCGGTCCTGGATCTCACCGACCGTGAGAAGCCCGGTTTTCCAAGGCGTTTCTGGATCGGCTTCGCCATTGCGCTGGGGATCATCAGCTGGAACATGATCCACTACTTCGTACCCGGATTTCCGCAGATTCCCAATATCCGCTGGGGTCCCTGGGTGCATTTCGAACGATACTTCCCCGGTATCTGGACCCGCATCAACATGTTCACCATCTCCTTCGCCTACTTCGCAAATATCGACGTCCTCTTCAGCCTGTGGTTCTTCTGCGTTCTCTTCATCCTGCGCAGCGGCATCCTCAATCGATACGGCTTTAACGCCAGCAGTACCTATACGACAACGGGCGAGTTTGCATGGCTTCAACTCGGCGGATTCGTCACGCTGGTTGGCTGGGGATTGTGGATCGCGCGACACCACCTGAGATCCGTGATGAGGATCGCCATTGGCCGGAGCGCGCCACTGGACGATGCCGACGAAATGATGAAATACCGAACCGCTGTTCTGGGTTTCATCCTGAGTACCGTCTTCGTCATATTCTGGTTCTGGCGGGCCGGCATGGGGATTGGCGTTGCATGTCTGTCCGTTTTGGCGACTCTGATCATTTTTCTTGGCGTATCCCGTATCGTGGCCGAAGTCGGCCTGGTCTTCGTCTGCACGCCGATTGGCCAGCAGGAAATCGTTACCCGGCTGATCGGGCCGAGGAATCTCTCCGGGCCGAGCCTCACTGTCCTGGCCTTTTCGAACGCGCTTACGTCGTTCGGAAAGGGCCTGTTCATGCCCTCCGTCGTTCACGCCACGAAAATTGCCGACCTCTGCCCTCGCGAGGACCGTCCCCGCGTGTTGGCCGCAATATTCCTGGCGTTTGCCGCGGGGGTGGTCGCATCCATCGCCTATACCCTCTACCTGGGGTATACCCACGGGGCCTACAATTTCAACGACTTCCCGTTCACGCGATACAGCCGGAGCGGCTTTGCGAATGCGCTGTCGAAAATGAAGGATCCGGCGGTCGAGACCAGCATCCGACCCATATTGCTGGGCATCGGGGCAGCCGTGATGTCCATCCTCACGTTCCTCAAATACCGCTTCCCCTGGTGGCCGCTTCATCCGGTTGGCTTCGCGATCGCCGGCATCTCGTACGTACACTTTTCCACTTTTTCGGTGTTTATCGCATGGTGCATCAAGTTCATTATCCTGCGTATCGGCGGGGCGGCGCTGTACAGGCGTTATATTCCTTTTTTTCTAGGGATATTGACGGGGTATACCACCGGCGTGGGGCTTTCCCTTGTCGTGGATATCGTCTGGTTCCCCGGGGCGGGCCATTCGATTCATGGATATTGAACGTATTGTCGGTACTTACGTACCCAACCGACGCCGTGCGTACACCTGGAGCGACGCATGATCCCGCACCGCGAATTGGCAATTCGCGGTACATGTGACGACCCGGTATTCGGGAGATGCTGCGATGGTCGACATCCATCAGACCTTCAACTGGCACGACGTCCACGGGAACCAGGACTATATTTTCGGCGAGGATGGATACCTGAAGATGGACGGGTCGAGGACGCCCGTTCAGTGTTTCCGTGAACTCAAAGAGAAAATCACCGACCGGGCCGGCTCGCTTGAACTGGCCATGCGGGTTGTCCTCGACGAGCCCGAGTACCACACGCTCTACACCCTTCGGCTTTATGACAGTGCGGACCGCCCGGCCATCGTATGTCACATCCGGAGGGATGGATGCCTGCTGTTCCAGGGCGGAAAGGATCTGATAGATTCCGGCAGGGTACTCACGTTCCAGGGCAACTGTCCCTTCAACGATCACACCAGGCGCAAATGGTACGTCGTCGAATCCGACGAACACGTCTACAGGTTCGAAAGCTTCGACTTTTCAAACCAGACCGCCGTATTTCTCCTGGACGGCGAACGACCCGTCACCGTACCGTTCAACAATCCGGTGCGGGATATCGCGAAACTGGAACTTCAGACCGGCGGCGTCGGTATCGGCCGGCGTATCCGAGTCAGGCACGTAAGGCAATCGATCGGCGGCAACCAGATCGACGGGGAAGATCACCCGCTCCACTGGAAACCGATCCCGCCGCCACGGGACGGAGAACCGGATGACAATGTCTGCGAGAGCAGGCTCAGACCCGTTCAGAATCGATGGCTTGAACTCATCACACGGTACGGGTTCGTGACCACGACCTTTCCCGTCATTCCCAGGGGCACGCTGGAATTCGAAGTCAAGTCGCCGGACGTATCCGCTGAAGCCTGCATCCTGCTTGGCGAGTACGACGGATCCATCAAGTGTTTCCGAAAAATCCAGACGGGAATCCTGACAGACCGCATGACCGTTGCAACCGGCCATCCAACTCCCGGTTTCAACACGTTTGATAATTCAATCGTTCCCGAAAACGAACGGGCATACCGGTTCAAAATCGCATGGGATGCGGAAACAAATAAGCAAAAGATCTGGATAGACGACGTGCCGCAGCGATACCGGGGCGAGACGGAAATCGAAATCGACGGCCTCTGGGGCAAAGAAAACCGCATGACCCGCGGCATCGACACGATCTCGCTACACCCCGGCCTGTTGGGGGCCGCGCGGCTCACTTCGATCCAGAAAGCGGAAGGCAGAAAGCTGGAGAATCCGACGGAGCCCCTCCGGACGTGGTGGGGAAACTTCAGGCTTCGCGCCCTGGACTAACCGGCGGTCACCCGCCGCACAAGGAGGCTTGACGGCGACAAGGGGACGATATGCGAACCCATCGAAATCCATGCACCATGTACAAACCCGACGACCTTGCGCGCGCCGGGGAAAATATCAGCCGACACGCGTGGGCCAGGGATCTCTACGGTCAGATCAAATCACAGGCAGGCTACTATCTGACGATGGACCGTGACCGGATGCGGTCTTTCATCAGCGACCAGACGCCGCTCGTCACCGTCGCCTGTCCCAACTGCGGCTGCGGACCCTGGTATGCCTACAGCCTGATCAACAAGGGCGACACGCTTCAATGTACGGACTGCAAGGCGACTTGGGACTGGGACCCGGAGGACACTTCCGAAACATGGAATATCCAGGCGGTGGTCCGCACGTATCGCCTGAAGTACATCCTCGGCGGCCTGGAGAGCGCCGGAATTGTCTACGGTATCGAAGGCGACGTGCGTTACGCCGAAAAAGCCGCCATTCTGGTCGAACGTTTCGCTGAAGTCTTCGAGAGCTACCGGCTGAACCAGGTCAACAAGAACGTCTGGCACGATCAGAACGATCCGTATTACGGAAAAATCGACGGCTGGAAACAGAGGGATGCGTGGTGCGCCCGAACCGTGCTGATCGCGTATGACCTCATCCGCGACTCAGACGTATTTCAAGACGAACAGCGCCGGTCCATCGATGCCTTTGTCGAATACGTACGGGACTATTTCGTCGAGTCCTTCAACAACCCGGGAACCTCGACGCTAGAGGGATATCAATATACCGATGACCTCTCACCGTACCTCTCCCACTATTCCATTCAGGACCACGGAGGCGCGTGGTGGTGCATCGCGGCTTCCGCCGCGCTGACGGGCGACCGGGAAATCCTGCGATCCGTTGTCACGTTGTACGAAGACATGCTCAAGCCCGAGGCCGGCGTGTTCTTCCAGGATGGCGCGTTTTACGAATGCACGGCTGACTACACCCTGGGGCTGCTCCAGACGACCATCGGCATCCCGGAAATCATCCGTGGCAATCTGGACACCGACGTGTACGCCAATCCCCGATGCGCCCTTCTGGAGAAGTGTTATACCTGGTTTCTGGATGTCGCTTTCCCCGACGACACCAACCCGGCGATCAACGATTCGCACGTTGGAAGTCCATTGCGCCCTTTTTGTTCGGAAATCGCCTATATCGTCTACAACAATCAAAAGGCGCTGCGACATCTCAAGACCATATGGGGCGGCGACCTGAACGGAGGAACCGAATATTCGCTCTTCTACCGGGATCCGGATGCCGCGGTCGAAAGCGACGGCGAACCCTACGCCGCTGCGAGCGCCCATCTGCCCGATATCGGACTCATGATTCTTCGTCACGGCGAAGACAAGCAGTCGCGGACCATGGCCTTTATCGACTACGGTCCCTATATTCCGGCCGCCCACAAGCAGAAAGACTATCTCAATTTCGTCCTCTGGTCGTGCGGGCAGGAAATGGTGACGGAAATGGGATATAACTGGAACCCGGAGTGGGCCCGTCTGTGGGAACGCGGTCCGCTATCGCACAATACCGTTCTGGAATGCGCGGAACAGGGCGAGGGAGGAAAACCGCTCATGTGGTGCGAGACCCCGGGTCCGAAGCTGGCCGAGGCGGGCCTGCCGCCTGGCAACGCCCGCCTTATCGCGTTGCTGCCGCGGAGTTCGGGCGAACCCCTCATCGCCGACGTCTTCAGCGTCTCGGGAGACAGGAGGTCGTACACCTGGATGCTGCACGCACGATCCGGAGATCTGGAGGTCGCGGGCCTCGACGCCCCCGTGCCTTCAGACGTCCCCGAACCCCTGCGTTCCGGCCGATCGGCCCGCGCGATCGACGACGTCACCGCCACGTGGGCGATGGATCGCGGCGGCTTGCGGACGATCATCCCGAGAATCTCCGACACCGAGGTTACAGTCTCAGAATGTCCTCCCGAAGAGGACGTGATCGAAGACCTTCATGCCGACGGCGGCACCCTGAAGCCCGGCGCCGTTCTCCCGTACCGCGGCCATCTCCAGGTTACCCGGCCCGGTCCGGACGCCGTATTCGCCGCCGTACACGCGCCGTTCACGCACCGCCCTCCCGCGATCGAAATCGAATGCCATACGCTGTCCGACGCCGCGTTGGCGCTCCGGATCCACACGGAGAATGAACGCGTTCTCCTGTTGTATAACCCTTCGCGGAAGGAGGCGCGTTTCGACGGACTGTCACTGAAGGGACGCGCGGCCGTCGTGACGATCCAGGACGATGCCCTCCGTTCGCTCTGCCTCGCTTCGGGCACTTCGCTGGACTTCGGCGAATCCGGGCTTCACCTGAAAAAGACCGGCAACGCCTACGGTGTACGTTCCGGAGACGCGTTCAAAAGGATGGAGCTGTAGGATTCAGTCCGTTATATTGTGCCGTTCCGAAACGCAATCATGCTTCTTTACAGGAGATGTGCATGCCGTCCGACTTTCTCAACCGGATCGCCGAAGGACCCCTGCTTTGCGATGGCGGCTATTATCTCGAATTCGAACGCCGTTGCCTTGGCAGCTACGCCTCCAAAATCCCCATGGGCGTACTCGACTATCCCGAAGGCGTACTCGAACTCCACAAGGAATTCGCCCGTGCGGGCGCCGAAGTTCTGCAGGCTATGGTCTGGGGCGTCCGGCCCATGGAACGCGAGGAGGAACTCCACCGCAAGGCCGTGGAACTCGCACGGGAGGCAGCCGGACCGGACCGGTTCGTGGCGGGCACGCTCAGCCCGTACGTCTATTCGGGCCGCTCCAAATGGGACCCCATGACCGAAGATGACAGGACCCATGCAAGTGAATTCTTCGAACGCCGCGTTACGCAGCAGACCTCTGCCGGCGTGGACCTCTTCATTGTCGAAACCTTCTATTCCGTGGATGAAGTCAGCCTGGCCATTCCCTTCGTAAAACAGGCCGGGATTCCCGCCGTCGTTACGATGACCTATCGCGACGCGGAATTTACGCGGGAGGGTTACCGTCCGGGCGAAGCCGCCAAACGCCTGGTGGACGCCGGCGCCGACGTGGTCGGCATCAACTGCATGCGCCCGTGGTCCACCATGCGCCCGTTGATGTACGAAGTCAGGGAAGCCGTTTCGGCGCCCCTGTGCGCGCAGCCCACAGGGTACGAACTCGAACCCGGAGAGAATTTCAATCGACCGTTGAGCGTCGCCAATCTCTGGACCCAGGTTGAGCCCCGCGTTGTCACGCGCTTTTCCATGGCAGAGTATACCGCTGAAGCCGCACATATGGGCATCGGCCTCATCGGATCCTGCTGCGGCGCCCTGCCGTTCCACGTGCGCGCGATGGCCGAGGCGCTCGGCAAAGCCACCGACCTGCCCGACGTCGACCGGGGGTACAGCGGGCTTGCGGGGTAAGACGCTGTCGCGGAATTGTGGGGACCCGCTCTTGAATGATTCGCGCCGCCCACCGACCGGGCAGCGTCGACGGGAGGTTACGATCAATGCAAGATGAAATCACCGCGTGCCTCGAGAAGGGATTCGAACTTGGCGTCCGATGGACGGATGAGAACGGCGTCCTGAACGATGCCTACGAAAGCAATCGGCCGGAGAACTTCGCGCCGGCCTGCTGGGCCGTCATCGGCGCGTCGCTATACCGGCTCTCCGGCGAGGACGTCTACCTCGAGTGGACCGACCGGTGGATGATACGCACGGCCGGGATCATGGACGGCGCCAGAAATTCGCCGGGTTTCAGGGAATACGTGATGGGGTACGGCGCGATGGTTTTTCCCATACTTTCCGACGTCGTGGACAGGAATATCCTGGAACGCTGGGAAGCCAAATTTAAAGCATCCTATACGGATGACGCGGAATTGTCCGATTGCCATGTCTCCGCCGCGTCACTATTGTGCGACCTGTTCCTGGATGGCGGGCGTGAGGAAAAAGCCAGGAAGCGATCCGGAGAATTCATCGCCGCGTTCAACAGGAGGTTGACATCGGGGGGTTTTCTCCGCGACGACGACGTGAACGGGCACTCCGTTGCGCACGTCTACCTTACGGGCACCTTCCTGGCGGCCGCCCTTGTCAATGAACAACCAGATGGTTACAGGGCTTCCAATGACGACCGGCGTCAAATCCGGCGGCTCCTCGAGACCCTATGCGCGTGGTTCAAAAAGGCCAACGGACAATTCCATCTCCCGTTTCTTGCCAGCCGGAGCATCTATCAGATGTACGTCTACCCCATGGTCGCGCTTCTCTCGTTCATAGGTGAGGGTGAAGAGGCCAGGGAAAGAGTCCTCGCGCTTCTCGACTTCTGCCAGTCCTTCAATCCCGACAGGGGCGTGTTCTCCCATACGCCCAACCATCTTTCTCCGTTTGCCCTCGCCGGCCTGGAATGGACCTACAATCGTCTGAACACCGACCTGGGCGCGGGTCTCGTTGCCTGGGCGCTGCTCGCGCTCCTGATCGACGAGGAATGGACGGGGTTCGAATCGGTCGACGCCGCCACGGTGGAAGACGTGGTCGATACGGAGGCGGGTTACGCGATTCTGCACGGCGAAAAGTCGCGCCTGGCCCTGGCCCTCTGCAACCACGACTGGGGGTACCACCTCCCGCTCCAGCCGCTTTCGGTCAAATTCGGCAATACCCCGATGATCGAACCCATTGCCGATGCCAAACGGGACGGCGTCAAACACGCCTACCATGAACAGATCGCCGAGCCGGACAAGGCCGATCCGCTGCTTGAGCCCTACTTCGGCATTCTTGTCAACGAAGCCGGCGGCGCCTACCGCATCATGGAAGGCGACGCGGAGGTGATCGCCGCGGACGAATTCAGACTTGACGGTCCGGTCCCGCTGAACCTCAAACTCGACCTCGAGGACGAACTCATCCGGCTCGCGTACCGGGTCACAGACCTCAAGGACGACGACCAGGTCATTTTCTCAATACCAATCGTCCTCTGGGACGGCAAGGAGGAGCTGACCTACAGCATCGACAACGGTTCGCTGGCGCTGCGTTGGAAAGGCGCAGCCTACCGCATATCGATATCCGGCACCAGCGGCCCCTGGGATCTGCACATGGCGCGCTATCTGCACGCTGGGTACGGCGTCACGGGGAACATGACCGCGCCCGTCGCTCACGAATCCTCACGACTCCAGGTCGCCGTCACCATCGAACGGACGGCGTGACGCGCTTCCGTCTGAAGGCTCGGTCATGAACCTCGGATTCGTCGGTCTGGGCAACTACGCCATAAACCATCAGCGGGCCGTCAAGAAGAATCCGGATCTGGTCCTGGTATCCGTCTATGACATTGTGCCCGAGCGGGCTGTGGAGGCGGCCAGGAGGTTCGGCGCAAAGCGGGCGCCGGCTATCGAAGCCCTGGCCAGCGACCCTGACGTGGACGGCGTCGTCATCACCACACCCAACCCGCGCCACTACGATGACTTCAAGATCTGTACAGCCCACGGCAAACACGTCTTCGTCAACGTGCCAGTGACGACGAGCCGCGCTCAGGCCGTGGAGATGATGCGGCTCGCGGAGAAACATGACCTCACCTATATGGCCGGCCATAACCTCCGCAGGAACCCGGCCGTTTCCCATCTGAAGAAACGTCTCGACGCAGGGGACATAGGCACATTGCACTCGGTCGAAGCATCGGTCGGGGGCGCCACCGCGTACGGTCTCACGCCGGACAACTGGCGGTACCACATCAGGAACGCGCCCCTACTGCCCTTCGCGCAGATGGCCGTTGTCTTCATCGACCTGATCCTGGACATCATGGGCGCACCTGAAAGCATCTCCGCCTTCATGTCCAAGCGAAACGGCGCCGGAGAGTCTCCGGACCTGGGCGCCGTTATCGGCCGCTACGCCGACGGACGACTTTCCTATATCGGCGCGTCGTACGTCTCGCATCTGGGATACGAAATAACCTTCGCGGGCAGCGAGGCCAGGGTCACGTGGGACAGCCATGACGACAACGCCGTCACCCTGATCAGCCCGAAAAGTCATCACAGGAAAGCCTTCGACCGGATCGACGAACAGTACGAAGAACTCGCTGAATTCGCGCACTGCGCGCAGACCGGCGCCACGCCCTCGGTGAGTGGCCTGGACGCCTGCAACGTCGCCGCCTACTTCGAGGCTATTGCAGAATCGATCAACACAGAGCAGGCCGTTCGCTTCAGGTCTTTCGATGAATAAAAAAGCCCTGGAGATCGCGTCTCCAGGGCTTCCGTCGGACATACGGTCAGAACTGATTCAGATTACATCGATGTGTCCAACTGACCAAAACCGAGTTTACATGATGCCAAGAATGATCGGATAATTCTAAGCCTCAAGTTCTTTGATTTCGTGAATAATGCCTTGAAATAAGACCTGTTTCGCCGAAATCGGCACGATGTTTTGTGCAGTTGTGAAATCTTGTGCGTCGGATAGGGAAATATCAGTATGTTTAATGAGACAATCCAGGACACGTCGATTACATTCCTTTACACCATTGAGGCGATGTTCAAGCAAAAGCTGATCAAGCCGTTCTTCTTGTGGTGTCAGATAATAGATGGAGTGAATGCCAAAATCAGCTTCGGGCGTGGCCAATCGTTTTTTGCCACCTAAAAAAGGTAATATGCCAGTAGAATAAATCCGCTGTGAATTATGAGTTATGGTCTGTATAGATTGCCCCATTAAAAAATAGTAAAGAGAAATAGCAGATTCAAATTGCCCACCATCGGTGGAAATTTCTACATACAGTGTGGAAGGTTGCTGTCTTGCTATTTGTGGTTTCACTCTATTTATAAAATTACCTACTGTGTCCCGACTAATGAAATCTTTAAATTCACATCTTAAAATCGAATCCATTTAATCATTCCGCCTAAAAGGGGAGCGGCCTGACGCAATTCCGGGGAGTAAACTAACCATAGGGAGAAGGTGGCACATTTTCGTAATCTATACGTTTATCTAATTTGCCATTTATACGATGAATGTGCAACTCCGTGCCTAAGCCGCTCGCCAGTTCTTTTCCGTGCGAAATCGCATAGGCTTGTGTAGCGTGAACACCGAGAGGGTTATCCATGCCAGCTAACTTAACTTCCCAATTACCACCTTTTGCTGTGACATGGACATGGATATTATTTCGTTCCACCAGACACACCTCCTGTGTGCGGTACCTCAGGGACTATTTTATCGCGCCAGACCTGCCTTAATATACTCACGCAAGGGCCTTCGTCAATAGTCAGGTTCGATTTCCAATGTGATCAGGTACCAATTTTCGCTCACACAGATCTCCAACGGGCGGTTCTAAGTTATTGTGAACTGTTGTCCCAAAAGTGAATAGGTTGTTCATGAGATTTCTCTACTTCGTCTTCCGAGGCCTGTCGATATGAAATATCCTGGTCATCCAAAATTGACAGGGCTTGAACGGGCACAATGGTGACATGGGTAGCCAATTCGTAATATCCCTTAACCTGATGTTTGCGGCTGTTGAACTTGATATAAACAGTATTCATGTCTGCGCTCTTTGGACGATTTCTTTCACGAACCCCACCAGCGCGTCGATCGCGACGTCTTTTCTTTCTCGCTCGTTTCTCATTTTCACTTCCACCTCCCCCTTCGCCAGCCCCCTGGAACCCACGGTAATCCGGACGGGGATGCCAATCAGGTCCGCATCGTTGAACTTGACGCCAGCCCGCTCGTCGCGGTCATCCAGCAGCACTTCGATCCCCTCGGCTTCCAGATCCTGGCAGATCCGCTCCGCCGCCTCCAGTTCTCCCCGCGGCCGATTTCCCGAAAGCACCACGATATGCACGTGGAACGGCGCAACCGAAATCGGCCAGACGATGCCCTGATCGTCGTGGTGTTCCTCGATCACGCAGGCCAGCAGGCGTCCGACGCCGATCCCGTAGGAACCCATCACCAACGGCCGGGCCTTACCGTTTTCATCCAGGAAGTTCGCCCCCAGTTTCTCGCTGTATCTCGTGCCCAGCTTGAAGATATTCCCCACCTCCACCCCGCGCGCCGACCGCAGCGGGGCGCAGCATAAAGCACATGGCATCCCCGCCTCCACCGCCACCAGATCGGCGACCACGTCCGCTTCGAAGTCCCTGCCCACGTTCACGTTCAGGCAGTGATGGTCCACCCGGTTCGCCCCTGACACGAGATTGCCGGATGCCGCCACCAGGTCGTCCACGACAATCACAGCATCCCCGGCGATGCCGATGGGGGACCCGTATCCGGGCTCGGCCCCGATCGCACGGATTTCATCCTCTGTCGCCGGCCGCATATCGACGGCCCCGACCGCGTTGGCCAACTTCGTTTCGCTGAGCTCGTGGTCTCCCCGTACCAGCGCGAAGATAAACCGCTCTTCACCCTGCACGGAACCTGTCATAAACACCGCCTTGGCCGTTCGGCTCGCGGGAATATTCAGGAATCGCGCCAGATCCTCGATGGTCGTGCATCCCGGCGTCGCCACTTCCCGGAGCGGCTCCGGCGCCTCCGCGACGGCCTCCTCCCTTTTATACACGGCGATCTGCCGGTTCGCACGGTACCCGCATCCGTCGCAGATTAACAAGGTATCCTCACCCACGGGATTCAGGTACATGAATTCGTGCGCCCCGGTCCCGCCCATCATGCCGGTGTCGCTCTCCACCGAAACCACCTGATCCGCCAGGCCGGCGCGACGGAAGATATTCTCATAGGCGCGGTACATATCCTGATAGACCGATTCCAGGCCGGCTTCATCCAGGTCGAAGCTGTACGCGTCTTTCATCGTAAATTCCCGCACGCGTATCAGTCCGCCCCGGCTCCGGGGCTCGTCGCGGAATTTCGTCTGAATCTGAAACACGCTCATAGGCACCTGGCGATAGCTCCTGATCAGATGCCTCGCCAGATCCGTGACCGCCTCTTCGTGGGTCATTGCAAGGCACATGTTCCGCTCGGATCGATCCTGCATCCGGAGCATTTCAGGACCCACCTCGCTCCACCTCCCACTTTCCTGCCAGAGCTCAGCCGGCTGCACGATGGGCATCAGCAGTTCCACGCAGTCAATTGCCGCCATCTCCTCCCGGAAGATCGCCTCGATCTTCCGGGCGACCCGGAGGCCCAGCGGCAGCGCGCTGAAGATGCCCGCGGCCAGCGGACGGATCAGCCCCGCCCGAAGCGCAAGTTGATGGCTGACCAGCTCCGCGTCGGCCGGGGCCTCACGAAGCGTCTGCGTAAAGAGGCTGCTATACCGCATCCGTTCTCCTTTCGATCTCCGCTACAGCGTCGCGGCGTTCAGAAACTGAAAAGCCTCATCGCGGTCCGGCCCATGATCCATTCAAGTTCGCTATCGGAAAGGAACGTCCAGCGGCGGGGCATGTCTACCGCCATCTCGCACGTTTCATGAAGACTCACGGGCGGGAAATCGCTCCCCCACATCATCCGCTCGGCGCCGAACCGCTCCAGCGCCCGTTCGATGAAGGGCGTCGCCTCGTCATAGGGAAATCCCTTCCCGAATCCGTAGAATCCGGACAGCATGAAGACGGTGTTTTCGTACTTCGCGTATCCCATAAGGCGCTCATAGTCCGGCTCATCCGGGGTCTTCTCCACGTCGGGGAACCAACCCATATGTTCGATGCGAAACATCGCGTGCGGATGCCGCCGGATACGTTCTTCCATAATGGGGCGAAGCATGCCTGCCATGCCTCCGCTCAGACTCGCCATGATACCCAGTTCGCCGACGGTGTCCCAGACCGCCTCGTTATCAATAGAGGCCGGTATCCGCAGTCCCGCCAGACTGAACTCGGCCACTTCGCGCCGGATCCGGTCGCCCGCGTCTGCGGCGTCGTAGTCCACCGCGCCCAGAGACGCGAACCGGCCCGGATAGCGGTCCATACAGTCTTTCAAATAGGCGTTATCGTGACATCCGCCGTACTGCACGAGCAACGCCCGGTCGATTCCGGCCGATTCCATCTGCGCCAGAAGCACTTCAACAGCGACGTACTTGGTCAGACCCACGTGGACGTGGCCGTCGACAATGGTCATTCCTTCCCTCCAGGGATCGTATGGGATATCCTGTATCGGCCGTTCTCATTTGCCAACTGGCGTCAATCAGATCACTACAACCAGCCCGTCTTCGGCCACGAGCACCTCGCCGTCGTATCCGCCCCTGATCTGTTCCGCCATCTGATAGGGAGAGGACCGGTCTCCCGTAATGTCTTCAATCACCAGGTGTTTAATCATAACGCGTTTCACTTCCGCTTTCCGCGCGATATCCGCAATGTCCGCTGGCGTAATATGCCATGCGCCCCACGGCTGCGTCTCCAGGAATTCCGGCGTTCCGGAACACTCGATGGCGAGGAGGTCCGCGCCTTTACAAAACGCCGGAAAGTCTTCATCGGGGGTGCCGTCTCCCGTGATGATGACGCGACGGTCGTCCGCGTCCACTCGGTAGGCCAGGGTCGGAATATTCCCGTGGTCGGTAAACACGGCGGATATCCGGTAGTCCTCCCGATCCAGAAAACAGCGACTTCCGTCCACTTCGATCACCTCGGGATCGAGCGGATGGATGTCCTTTCCGTGACTCAGCCGGCTGCTGATGTCCTGTTCAAAGGGCGGCCTGATAATTCTCTCCACGAAATCCCGTGTGCCCGTGGGCCCGTAAATTTTCAGTCGACGATTTCGCACCTTTACCCATCCCGCGAAAACCAGATAGGGCACATCCACAATATGATCGAAGTGCAGATGCGTAAGAAACAGCCGGTCCACTTCCTCGCACCCCACACCCGCGCGCGCCAGGTTCGTGCCGGCGCTGCGCCCGCAGTCGAACATCAACACCTTGTCTCCGATCCGGAGCATCTGGGCCGGGCCGCCGCGAACCGGGTTGTCCCGGACGGCGCCACTGCCCAGCATCACGAATGTCATTCCCGACATGATTATTGCTTTCGCCAAACCTCTTTAGTTCGAAAACCGGAGCATGGATGGACAGGATCGACAGGATTAGTGCGAAAGTGCTGAAAGAATGCTCGCTAATGCGGGTAACGGCGATGAAAAACCCAAGCCAAAGGTTCTTGATACGATGTTAACCCAATACTACAGCAATTACCGGGAGCAATAAATAGTCGACAAATATTGTGCCTGCTATGGCGGAGAGGAACTTGCCCAAACACGGACGCTGAGCATGCCTGCATTGAGCTTGTCGAAATGTCGAAGCGCCCGCGTATCGGCACCCCTCTTCCTTCGCCGACCCTTCGACAACCCTTCGGCAAGCTCAGAACAGCGGCTCAGGGAGCGGCTCAGGTTGGCCGGTCAATGTTGTGGAAAAAAGGCAATCTATCAGGTGCTCCGCGTAATAACCCTACAAGGTGCCTTGATCTTGCGTTTGGGGCCCATATTGATACGCCTCGAGCGTCTTTTCCGCAATCGGCCCCCAGGACAACGCCTTCGCTCGCTGAAACGCGCTTTCCGAGCAGGCCGGCATGTCACGCTGCTGGAATTCCGCCATGGCCCGCTCCAGCCCATTCCTGTCTTTTGCATCGTATATGATTCCGGAGCTTTCGTCCAACAGCTCCGGGAGACAGCCGATTCCGGGCGCGATGACCGGCCGCGCGAAAGACATCGCCGTGATCGCCGATCCGGAAGTCAGCATGTCCACGAAGGGAAGCACCATCACGTCTGCCGCGTTGAAGAAGAGCTGGAGCTCCTCGTCAGGGAAAAACTCGGCCGTTTGCATAAGAATTCTCCGGTCGCCGGCGCGCGCCCGGGCGACCACGTCCGCGCTGTATTCGCTGTTCACCTTGGCGGCGAGGAGCAATCTCAGATGTTCGCCCGACAGACGGGAGAACGCCTCGAGCAGGTGCTCGACGCCCTTATAGCGTTTCACGTTTCCGAAAAACAGATACACGAACCCGCCGGGGGCGATCCCCAACGCTTTCCTGGCCTCGACGCGCGAGACCCTGTTTTCGTACGCGTCTATGAAATGACCGTGGGGAATCGTAAAGATGCCGCGTGTCCGGTGAAAGTGATCCAACACTTGCGCGCGTCCGTACTCGCAATGCACGATCAGGGCTGTCGCAAGCTGCGTGATCGCGAGGCGCGCAAGGCGGTCCAGGCCCGGATGCGGCCGTTCGTGAGGATATAGGTTGTGGACGGTCCATACAACCCGGTATCCAAGGGACCGCGCGCGGGCCAGATGGCCGATAAGCGCTGCGCACTTTCTGACGCTCTCACCGGCATCGTCCGCGTTATACATATAAGAGGGCCAGTTCAGGTGCAAAATGTCCACCCGGCCCCGGTTTTCCATCAACCACGATTCGCTCAGATCCTCATCGTACCCGGCTTCCAGCTCCACCCCTACCCCGGCCATCGCCCGGGCGAGCAAGGGGCCGTAGGGATTGTTTTTTTCGAATCCGAGCCCGGCCTTGCCCCAGTAGAATACCGACCGCATACGTGTCTCCGTTTGAGCCGATTTCGTTGCCGCCAGCCACTCCGGGATTCCAGCTTTAACTCACTACAACAACAGTCTCCTGACAGTCCGGCTCCACTGCTTCTGGAAGTACAGGTCTCCGTTCAAATATACGTTCAGTCCCAGGTTCATCACAAAACAATCCGCGTTGCTGGTCAGCGATCCGGTCGCTTCGGAACGCACCTCGCACCCCGGCCACGCGACCGTTGCCAGCTTTTTCGAACGGGTCCAGGCCTCCGCCGGCGTTCGGTTCGACACGCCCATCTCGCCTTCTCCGCCAAACAGAACCAGGCGGTACCGGTCTTCCAGCACGTCGTGCGCCACCTGCCATGGCGCGTCGCCGGACCCGGTCGGCCTTGCGGAATGCGGAGAAGGCGAATAGGCGAACTCAGGATCTGCGCCCCCATTCCACACCGGCAATCCGATTGTCGACGGGCATTCCGGTCCCCAGTGAACCGTGATCCGGCCCGATCGAGGCGTGGGCCATACATTCGGGAAATCCGATCCGTTGACGCTGATCCCGATCCGGTGACCCTTCCGGAATCGCCACGCAGTTGCTTCCATATGAAACGCGGCCAGAGAGACCTCGCCCGGAACCATGGGGACAGCCCGGTCCATTCCCTCACGCCGGGTCGCATTCAATATACCCTTGGTCACGAGCACGCTCGTCCCATCCGGCGCAATCTCCAACAGCCGTACGGCTACGGGTATCACCTCGACGTCGGAACCGACGTACAGGCTGAACGTTGGCGTTCCAAGGATCGAAATCGGCTCCGCAAGGGCCGGTGAAACAAAATTGATCGCCCGCGCCGAATCCTCCCGCTGGTCTCCCGGCAGCGTGAAAGGCGTCCCGCCGTCCCACAACCCGCCGTGCCGGCAGGCGGCCGGGAGATATGCTACTGACATCTTTCCCACTTCCGCCGCCGGGCCGTCTGTCAGGCTTTCGCCGTGAAGGTAGAACGTCTCCGGCGCCTGCCGCGGAAGGTCTTCCGCCATTCGCCATCCGCCGGCTATCATGGTGCGATCCGTCACCGGTTCTTCATATTCCCGCCGGTATATCTGCACCGGAGGTTCTTCCGTAACGCCGTTATCCATCTCCTTAAGCCAGCGATCCCACCATCGCAGCAACTCGTAGAAGACGTCGATTCGGGGTCCGCAGTGCGACTGATCCCCGTACGAATGCGACCATGGACCCATGAGCAAGCGCCTGGGCGACCGAAGCTCCCGGTATACGCGCAACGGCGGCGTGGGGTACCCGTCGTGCCAGCCGCCAATCAACAGGGCCGCCGCGGAAATTCGATCGTAATGCCCGGAAATCGATCCCACCGCCCAATAATCATCCTCCACCTGATGGGAAATCCACTTCAGCAGATATGGCTCGTTCTCCTCAAGCCGCTGCTGCCAGAGTTCGCTCCATCGTTCGCCCACGGCTTCCCGGAACGGGGGCAGCCCGTTGCGGGCTACCATATTCAGGCCGTAGGTCAACATATCGTAGAAGCCGCGAAGGCATCCTCCCTTGTAGTGACAGTCATCCGTATACCTTCGGTCCGTAAAATAGGCTGGCGCGATCGCTTTCAGCGCAGGCGGCGCCGTGGCCGCAACCTGCAGGGTCGTAAAACCGCTGTAGGACGTACCCAGCATCCCCACGCGGCCATTGCACCACGGCTGGCCCGCCAGCCATGCGATTGCGTCGTATCCGTCCCGGGTTTCCTCCACCATATATTCGTCTTTGCTCACGCCTTCCGAGTTTCCCGTCCCGCGTGCGTTCAAGTAGACAAATGCATATCCCCGCTCGGCGAAATACCGTGCCATGGGCGATGTGGTTCCATCCGATCCCCCCCGGTACGGGTCGTACCACACCAGTGCCGGAAAAGCGCCTTCGGCCAACGGTCGGGTTATCGTCGCGCCCAGGGTGATTCCGTCACGCGCAGGGATGCGATATCGATTGCTCGTTTCAAATCCGTACTCAGCCGCCGAACAGACATTCCTCTTCGAGATGTCCACCGGTAATCCCTCACCTTTGTGTTGACAGTGTCTTCCGGATTGTTTACCTAAAAACAACGCTAACATGCCTTCAACTGCAAAAGTATTCATTCGGGGAAGAGATGCGTTACAGGAGCATGCTACACTGCGTACGCGACCTGGAGAAAACCGGCCACCTCGTCCGTATCAGTGAAGAAGTCGATCCGGACCTTGAAATGGCCGAAATCCACCGCCGCGTCTACCAGGCCCGCGGGCCGGCGATCTTTTACGAGAACGTCAGGGGAAGCACTTTTCCGGCCGTGTCGAACCTGTTCGGTACCCTGGAACGGTCCCGCTTCATCTTCCGCTCCACGCTGAAGTGGGTCAGGCGTCTGATTGAAATCAAAGCCGACCCGCCGGCTTATCTGAAAGCGCCCTGGAAAGCCGCGGGCATCGCAAGCATCGCGCTGAACATCCCGCCGCGAAGGGTCCCGTCCGGGCCCGTCCTCAAACATACGACCACGATCGCCGGTCTCCCGCAGATAAAGTGCTGGCCGGACGACGGCGGTGCGTTCATCCTGCTCCCGCAGGTCTACACCGAAGATCCATTGAATCCCGGTATCCTCAGTTCCAACCTCGGGATGTACCGCATTCAAATGTCGGGCAACCGATACGAACCCGACCGGGAGATCGGGCTGCATTACCAGATCCGGCGGGACATCGGCATCCACCATACAAACGCCATCGAAAGCGGCGAGCCGCTACGGGTGAGCGTTTTCGTGGGCGGGCCGCCCGCGCACACGTTCGCCGCAGTCATGCCCCTTCCCGAAGGCCTGCCCGAAGTCGCTTTCGCGGGCGGGTTGGCCGGGCGCCGCTTCCGTTATACACTAAAAAACGGCTTCACGATATCCGCCGAAGCCGATTTCTGTATCACGGGGGAAGTTGTCCCGGGCGAAACCCTGCCGGAAGGCCCATTCGGCGATCACCTGGGATATTACAGCCTGGCGCACGAGTTTCCCGTGCTGCGCGTGGAAACCGTCTATCACCGCAAGGACGCCGTCTGGCCCTTCACCGTCGTCGGCCGGCCTCCCCAGGAAGACACTGCCTTCGGAGAACTCATTCACGAATTGACAGGTCCCATGGTCCCTGTCGAGCTTCCCGGCCTGAAGGCCATCAACGCCGTCGACGCCGCCGGCGTTCACCCCCTGCTCCTGGCCGTCGGGAGCGAGCGCTACGTGCCCTATCGAGAACGGCAACCCCAGGAGATCCTCACCATCGCCAACGCGCTGCTGGGATTCGGCGCGTGCTCGCTTGCCAAGTATTTATTGATCGTCGCGGGCGAAGACAATCCGGAACTGGAAATTCACGACATTGCCGAATTTCTCCGCCATCTTCTCGAACGGGTGGACTGGACCCGCGACCTCCACTTTCAGACCCGCACAACCATCGACACCCTCGACTATTCCGGTACCGGGCTGAATGAAGGTTCCAAGGTTGTGATCGCCGCGGCCGGCGAAAAAAAGCGGGATCTGCCCGTCGAAATTCCAGGCAGTCTGAGTCTGCCCGGCGATCTGAAGAATCCGAAGGTTGCGCTTCCGGGCATCCTCGCGGTCGAAGCGCCCCCCTTCAACTCTCCCGCGGATGGAGAAACGGCGGAGCAACTCGCAGCCACCCTGGAATCCGTGGAGCAGGTTCAGGGCTTTCCGTTGATCCTGCTCGTGGACGACGCTGACTTCACCACGCGCACGCTGAACAATTTCCTGTGGGTTACGTTTACCCGGTCCAATCCCTCGCACGATATTTACGGTGTCGATAGTTTCATCGAAAACAAACACTGGGGCTGTCACGGGCCTTTGATCATTGACGCCCGGCTGAAGCCCCACCACGCGCCGCCATTGGTTGAAGACCCCCGAATTACGCGGAAAGTCGATCGTCTGGGAGAGCGCAACGGCCCCCTGCAAGGGTTTATCTGAATAACGTTCAATACAAGTCGGCGGCCGTCGTCACCGCGCACCACCGCGCGGAAAACAACGCGTCGATAAGCGCCTTCCGGGCCCTTCGTGTGCCAATGCGCCTGAGCGCCAGCCCCGCATAGAACCTGTTGTAGCGATTTTCGTCCCCGAGAACGTCAATCAGGTCATCCACCGCCGGGTCCCCTGCCTCGCCGACGTTGCAAAGCACCAGCGCCGCATTCCGCCGAACGCGGTAGTCGGGGTCCTTTACCGCCCCGAAAACAGCAGGCAGCACATCCCCGGAAACCGCGCCGATCGAGCGCAACGCTTCCAGCGCGTTGCGGCGTACCCACCAGTGATCGTCGCCAACCTTCTCGACAAGGATGAACACCGCGGCGCGCGCTGCCGGGCCCATCCGGGCGAGCACGTCCGCCGCCATGGCCCGAACCCACCAGTGATCGTCTTCCAACGCCTCCAGCAGCGGGTGGATGGCCGCCGCGCCCATGGTTGACAATGCGCGCGCGGCCGCTCCCGGCGTTGGATTGGTCCCGTGCGCGTTGTCCGCCGTCTTTGCGGTCGTATCCTCGATGGCAGCCAGCGTTTCCCTGCGCATCGCATCCACGAGAAGCGGAATCGACGTTCTGTCGTTGGCCAGCGCATACGCCGTATTGATACGCACGCACTCGTCCTCGTCGAACAGACCCTCTTCCTTCACGTCCCCGGTCGCTTCCGAACGTCCGTTGACGGCCTCTCCACGCATCCACTTCCAGACATCCGCTGAAACAGCCGGATTGGCATCGTCTTCAGGGAGCGTCCAGACATCATCCCGGTGATTCCACGTGGGTCCCTCCGGTTCCCGCAATCGCGTAAACTGAAACTTCAGCATATATCTCTTGTTGTCGCTCACGTTCGGGTTCGCCCGGTGCCACGAGTCGAAATGCATCAGGGTCACGATCCCGGCATCGCCGCAGATGGCATATCCCGGCTCCCGGGTTTCTTCCGGATTGGGATCTGAAATGGTCTTGTAGTTCTGCAGGCGCGGAATTACCCCTGACGGGCCCATGTCTATTGTGGTATCCTGCGGATAATAGAAAGCCAGCACCCACTGAAAACGCGGATGACGGATATTGTGGTCGAAGACATAACAGTCCTTGTGCCAGCTCTGTCCGCTGCTGCCCGGTGGGTTCAGATGGCAGTGCCGATGCGGATTCATGATGTAGTCGGGGCCGAGAAGACTCGTCAGGGCGCCACGCACGACGGGCTGATCGAACACCTGCTGAATCCTGGGCACGCGCGGGAGAATATTGTTGCCGACGTTACCTTCGCTATCAAAAACGGTTTCGATCTCGTCGTAGATCCTCCCGTGCGTCTCTGGGATTGCATCCGTTTGTACGGTAATGTAGCCATCCAGGATAAAGCGCTGGATCTGCGCATCCGAAAGAAGATGATTATTCTGCGTAGTCATTCGACCTCCTTGTACGACGGCACGCCCAACACTGCGGCACGCCCGCTCGCATGCATACCCCGGGCCTGTCTGATCGCCGACAGCACCTGTTCAACCGTGTAAAAATCGCTCTTGAAAACCTCCCGTCCATCCGGCGCATAGACGACCAGAAGCGGGATGGTCAACCGGCCGGTATCTCTCAGCTTCGCCTTGCCGACCGGGTTGTTGCCCGTGATATCCACCTTGACCGCGGCCACGTCGGGCGCCGCCAGCAATTTCACCACGTCCTGACTTTGCAGTACGTTGTGCTCCAGTACTTTACAGTTCAGGCACCACTCCGCGGTGAAGTCCATTACCACAACCTGGCCCTCCTCCAGCGCCTCCTGGAACCGCACGGGCGTATAGTAGATCCAATCGATCGGTCCCTTATCCGTAAACCGGACGGCGCCTGCCGCGGAGGAAATGAAAAGCGCGGCGCCGAGAAGGCCAAAGACCACACGCCGACCGGTACGGGTGGTAATCCGAAGCGTTCCGTAGACCAGCCAGAAACCTGCGGCGGCACCGAATGCCATCACGGCCCACCAGTATTCCCTGCCCGGCGGATCGGGAGGTGTGACAACCAGCGCGCTGAGCCCAACGCCAACGAAATAGGCCGCCGCCGCCAGCATCAGCAGCCCCATCACCTGCTTGATCAACTCGCTGGCCGGGCCCGTGCGGGGCATCCGCTCCACCAGCGCCGGAAAGATCGACAGCGCCATGTACGGCGCGGCCATCCCGGCGCCGATCGAGGCGAACGTCAGCAGCGTTGTTGCGGGATATTGGGTGGCCGCCCACGCCGCGGCCGCACCCATGAAGGGCGCCGTGCAGGGCGTGGAAAGCACGGCCGTCATAATCCCGAACCCGAACGACCCCCCGAGGCTGTCCTGCCCCGGATTGAACCGGTAGACCGCCTGCGGAAGCCGGATGTAGAACAGCCCGCACATGCCGACGGCCATGGCGGCGATGATTATGCCGACGAGGATCGTAAACACCGGATACTGAAACAGCTGATTGGTGGCCGTAAATCCACTGATGCCGGCAATCATTATACCCAGCGCCAGCCAGAAGGCGACGACGCCCAGCGACATCGATCCCCCAAGTACAAGCCGCCGCGTTTGATTCTCCGACGCCTGCGCCAGCCCGATGATCTTGATGGGAATGACCGGTAGCACGCAAGGCGTGAGGTTAAGCAGCCCGCCGCCGAAGGCCGCCACGAACAGGAGCAGAATCAGCCCGCCGCCGGATGACGTATCGATCGAAAACGTCCAGCCGAACAGATCGAAGCGCACGCCGCCCGCCCCCGTATCGGCGCCGGTCGCACTGAACCCTTCGAACAACGCTGAATTCAGGCTGTTCACGGATTGGCCGGCGTCCACAATCGGCAGCGACGCTTCCAGTTCGACCGTCTTGGGTATGAAACACGTGTACGCGTCACAGGCCTGGTACTCCACCTCGAGTTTAATCCCTTGAAGACCCGGTTGTACCTCTCCCCCCACCTTAACGGGCAGATAGAACACGGTTCGGCCCTCGAACACCATAAGTTCGCCGTCGGCATAGTCTGCCTTAATTGGATGAGGCTTCGGGAAGCGAACGGCTTCAAGGGTGAGTCCGCTCGCCACCTCGAGAATGCGGACGTCTGTGGGATAGGGTTCGAAGTCGCCAACGACCACCACCTGCGCCGGATCCGGGTTGATGTGGAATTCATCATCGATATCCACCACGATGGCCAGCGCCACAAGGTCGCCCGGCCGCGCCCCGTCGGCAGGCCAGGCCGTACTCACTCTGACTTTGTCCTGTGCGTCCACCGGCGCCGCCACAGCGAAAATCGCAACCAGCAGGACGATCAAACCCGACTTATGCATATCTGAGTACTCCTTAATGGCCGGTGAGAGGGAAGAAACGGTAGAGGTATCGCCGGTGGCCGGGCGCCCACAAGGGACGCCCCTACAAATGCAACGTCGGTGCGGAACTCAGTGAGTTTAATTCGTGGATGTTTGGTCTTGTAGGGGCGTCCCTTGTGGGCGCCCGGATATTGGCCCTGGCAACCTTGGATTGATATCGCCAGGCCGTATCGTATTAGCTCGCAGACCGGGTTTAGCCGAAAGCTTCTTTCCTCCTTCACCACGTGTAAAAGAAGCGAAAAGACGTCTTGATGGCAATGCTTTTTTCTTTGCAAACGAAGGGGGCCGTTCTTAATTTACGCCACAAAATCGGCTTTCTGGCGGCCTCGCCGTGAAGGCCCGCTTCCCCGTTCCGAACCGCTTCCGGAGTAACCCTTCCTTGAATCTCCTTCGTGCCTACGTCGGCCTTGCGAATCGGCTGAACGAACGGATCGGCGTTGCCGTATCCTGGCTCACCACGGTCCTCGTAGCCGTCGTTTGTTACGACGTTTTCACGCGCTACCTGCTGAAGAGCAGCCTGGTGGCGGTGCAGGAACTGCAATGGCATCTGTTCGCCGTCATTTTCCTCATAGGCGCTGCGTATACCCTGAAACATGGAAAGCACGTACGTGTGGATGTCTTCTACAATCGTTTCTCCGCGAAAACCAGGGCGTGGGTGGACTTCATCGGAAGTCTGGTCTTTCTCCTGCCATTCTGCCTGGTGGCCATCTGGTGTTCTCATACGTTCGTAATCAACGCGTTTATCATCGGCGAAGGTTCGCCCGATCCCGGTGGACTGCCCGCGCGGTTCATCCTGAAAGCCGCCATACCAGTCGGCTTTTTCCTTCTGTCCCTGCAGGGCCTGGCGCTGGCCTTCGGTTCGCTGCTCGAGATCGCAGACTTGCGGGCGACAGACACCAATGCCGAACGACAGGGGACCGACGCATGATCGAAGCCATGCCGCTCATCCTGTTCGGGGTCCTGTTTGTGCTGCTCCTTTTCGGATTTCCGGTTGCATTCACCCTGGGCGGTGTCTCATTCATCCTGGGCTATCTCACGTTCGGCATGGATTTCTTCAATCTGCTGCCCCTGCGCATCTGGGGCGTGATGACCAACTACGTGCTCATCGCGGTACCCCTGTTCGTCTATATGGGCGTCATGCTCGAAAAGTCCGGCCTTGCCGAGGAATTGCTGGAAACGATGGCGCTGCTCTTCGGCAAGCTGCGTGGCGGCCTTGCCGTTTCCGTAATCGTCGTCGGCGCCCTTCTCGGCGCTTCAACGGGAATCGTCGGGGCAACCGTTGTCACGATGGGTCTCCTTAGCCTGCCCACCATGCTCAGACGAGGCTATCGCACGGAACTCGCCACCGGCATCATCTCCGCGTCGGGCACGCTGGGTCAGATTATTCCACCCAGCATCGTGCTTGTGCTTCTGGGGAGCATCCTGAACATATCCATCGGCGACATGTTCATTGCCGCCGTGATTCCCGGCCTGTGCCTCGTGGGCCTCTATCTGACCTGGATCGTGATCGTCGCCCTGACAAGGCCCGAATCCGCTCCCGCCATGCCCAGGTCGGATCTGGACCGGTTTGTGGGCGCCGTCAGGATCAAACAGACCATCCACGCGTTCCTCCTTCCCGGCCTGCTGATAACGGCGGTTCTCGGCTCGATCTTTGCCGGTATCGCTTCCCCGACGGAGGCCGCGGCCGTGGGCGCCCTCGGCGCAACCGTCCTTACTCTGTGCAAGCGCAAACTTTCGCTGGCTACTCTCAAATCCGTCATGGCGGAGACGACACATCTCACCTGCATGGTCTTTATCATCCTGGTGGGCGCCACCGCCTTCGGCCTTGTCTTCAGGGGATTGCAGGGCGACGCGTACCTCACGCGGCTGATCGTGGAAGCGGACCCGGGGCCGCACGTCTTCCTCGCGCTGGTCATGGTGGTCATATTCGTCGCCGGATTCTTTATAGACTTCATTGAGATTACGTTTATCATCGTGCCGGTGGTCGCACCGATATTTGCGCACCTGGGCGTGGACCTTCTCTGGGTGGGCGTCCTCATCGCGATGAACCTGCAGACGTCATTCCTGACGCCGCCGTTCGGATTCTCGCTGTTCTACCTGAAAGGGGTCGCGCCGCCCGAAGTGCGGACCGGCCACATCTATCGCGGCATCATACCCTTTATCGTCGTTCAGCTGATCGGCCTGTCCCTGGTTATCGTCTTTCCCGAAGCGGCCACATGGCTGCCGCGATACCTGGCGTCGTGACGGATCAGAAACAGAAAAGGGACGCGGTTTGCACGCATCCCTTTGACTCACGACTTCTGTCGCAAGCAATCGTCATCCGCCAATTGCGGAATAATAGAGCTTCTCCGAAAGCGCCGCCCACGGATCGATGTTCTTCCGGAACGCATCGAAAGAAGCGTAGACCTTTTTGCTCATCGGATCGGCTTCAGCCACCTCGTTCTCGACCTCAACGGAGTATCTTCGCAGCGTCTTCAGGACCTCGTCCGAAAACCTGCGCAATACGACGTTGTGTTCTTTGGTGAGTTTTTCCAGGTAGACGCTGTTCTTGGCCTCGAATTCCGAGAGCATCCATGCATTGGAACGGGCGGCGGCCGTTTCCACAACCCGCTGCAGGTCCGATGACAGTTGTTCGAAGGCGGTCTTGTTGACGATCAGTTCCAGGGCGGTGCCCGGCTCGTGCCAGCCCGGATAATAATAGTATTTCGCGGCCCTGAAGAATCCCATCAGGTAATCGTGATAGGGTCCGATCCATTCGGTTGCATCGATGACACCGCGTTCCAGGTTGGTGTAGATTTCACCTCCGGCAGAAAGCACCGCGGACCCGCCGGCTTTGGCGATTACCTTGCCGCCGAGTCCCGGGATCCGCATCTTCAGGCCGTGAAAATCGGCGATGCTGTTCATTTCACGGTTATACCAGCCGCCCATCTGGACGCCGGTATTGCCCACCGGCATCGCGACCAGATTGAATGGAGCATACAGCTCCTGCCAGAGGTCCAGCCCGCCGCCGCTGTAGATCCAGGCGTTGAGCTGCTGTCCGTTCATGCCGAAAGGAACCGCGGCGAAGAACTGCGTGGCCGGCGCTTTTCCGGCCCAGTAATACGCGGCGCCGTGGCACATCTCAACGGTTCCCTGGCTGACAGCGTCGAATCCTTCGAGCGGCGGAATCAGTTCGCCGCCGCCGTAAACCATAATTTTCAACTGTCCGCCGGACATCTCATCGATCCATTTGGCCAGCATGTCCGCGCCTTCGCCAAGAATGGGGAAATGCGGCGGCCAGGTGGTAACCATTTTCCATTCGTATTTTTTCCGGGTGTGTACGGCGGGCGCGCCGGGTTTTTCGTCTGAAGCGGGGCTGCAACCCGCCAGGGCCGCAACGCCGCCCGCGACCCCGATCGTGGCCTTTTTGAGAAAATCGCGCCGTTCGAACTGCTCCATTTAACGCCTCCACGCAAGGATCCGTCACCACATCGAGAGGTTGGCGATCAACGGGACAAGGTAGGTCGCGTAAGCCACTGTCGCAAGAATAATGAGAACCCCTGCGCTCCTCGTTAGCGGTGTGCCAGGGGTAGGGAGAGAACAATGGGCGAGACAGACAAGAAGCTCTACCTGCTGGACGGAATGGCGCTGGTTTACCGGGCCCACTTTTCGATGATCCGAAATCCGCGCATGTCGTCCACCGGCCTGAATACCTCAACGGTATTCGTGCTCACGAACACCCTGATGGATATTCTTTCCAACGCGGATCCCACCCACATCGGCGTTGTCTTCGATACGCCCGAGCCGACCCACCGCCACAGGATGTTTCCGGAATACAAGGCCCAGCGCGAGGCCATGCCGGAGGATCTCAGCGCGGCGCTCCCCTACGTCTTTCGCCTGTGCGAAGCGTTCAACCTGCCGGTTGTCAGGGTCCCCGGATGGGAAGCCGACGATGTGATCGGGACCCTCGCCAAACAGGCGGAGACAGCCGGCTTCACCACCTATATGGTTACGCCCGACAAGGACTACGGTCAGCTGGTTTCGGACCGCACCTTCGTCTGCAAACCGGGGCGCACCGGCGACGTGGAAGTCCAGGGCGTCAAGGAGATTCTGGATAAGTGGCAGATCGAACGCGTTGACCAGGTTATCGACATCCTGGGCCTGATGGGCGACAGCTCGGACAACGTGCCCGGCGTGCCCGGAGTCGGTGAAAAGACGGCACAGAAACTGATTGGAAAGTACGGAAGCATCGAAGACCTGCTCGACAACGTGGATGAACTCAAGGGAAAGCAGAAGGAACGCATTGAAGAAAACCGCGAACAGGCGCTGCTATCCAAGAAGCTGGTCACCATCGAATGCGACGTGGTGCTGAAAGTCAAGCCCGATGACCTGGAACGCGTCGATTGGGACGAGGCGAAACTGCAGGCGTTGTTCGTCGAGCTCGAGTTCAATACGCTCGGCCAGCGACTGTTCGGCGACTCGTTCAAGGCGGGTCCCACGGCCGCAACCGACGAGGTTGGAGGAGACGTCCTCACCATCGACGACGTGGAACATGACTATCAACTCGTGGACACCGAGGAATCCCGCCGGGAACTTATCGCAGCCTTGAACGAGCAGGAATCCTTCTGTTTCGATATCGAAACCACGGGTCTTAATCCGAAGAAATGTGGACTGATCGGCCTTGCCTTCTCGTACAAGGCGCACTCCGGATATTACGTGCCCTTGCCCGAGGTCCCGGACGAAGCCCTCACAATCCTGGAATCGTTTCGGCCCGTTCTGGAAAATCCCGATATCGAAAAAATAGGCCACCACCTGAAATTCGATCTGGGCGTGTTGCGCTGGAAGGGCTTTCGAGTCAACGGCCCGCTGTTCGACACCATGCTCGCCGCGTATCTGGCGACACCGGATCTTCGACGCGCCATGGACTATCTCTCCGAAGCGCTGTTGGGATACCGCCCCATTCCGATTTCCGACCTCATCGGCGAAAAGGGCGAGGACCAGTTGAGTCTCACCGACGTCCCCCTGGACCGGGTAACAACGTACGCGGCGGAAGATGCGGACATTACCCTTCAACTGAGCGAAATCCTGAGGTCCAGGCTGGAAGAAATGGGACAGGTGCGGGTGTTCCGGGACGTGGAATGCCCGCTCATCCCCGCCCTTGTCGAAATGGAATACGAAGGCATCCGGTGTGAAGCCGGCGTACTTCGGGATTTATCGAAGGGACTCGCCGTCGAAATCGAGCGCGCCAGGGAAAGTATCTTCCAACTCGCCGGAGAGAATTTCGATCTCAACTCTCCCAGACAGTTGGGCGACATTCTCTTCGATAAACTGAAGCTGGATCCGAACGCCCGCCGCACGGCCAGGACCAAACAGTACCAGACCACGGAGCAGGTCCTGAGGCGGCTGGCGTATAAACATGAAATCGTGGAACAGGTGATGTTCTACCGGATGTGCACCAAATTGAAATCGACGTACGTCGATCAGCTGCCCGGGTCGATCTTCAATCCCACCGGCCGCGTCCATACCAACTATGAAGCGGCGGTTACCGCCACGGGCCGCCTGCAGTCCTCCGGCCCCAATATGCAAAACATCCCCATCCGCACAGAAATGGGAAGGGAAATCCGCAAGGCCTTCGTGCCGCGCGATGGAGACCACGTGCTGCTCGCGGCGGACTACTCGCAGATCGAACTCCGCGTGGCCGCGGAAATCAGCGGAGACGAAGCCCTGACGGAAGTCTTCCGGCACGGCGGAGATATTCACACGGCCACCGCTGAGAGAATCTACGGTATCGAAGGCGCAACCGAGGAGATGCGGCGCCACGCGAAAACCGTCAATTTCGGCATCATCTACGGTATCTCGGCCTTCGGCCTGGCCGATCGCCTGGATATTACGCGAACGCAGGCCGCGGAACTCATCGACCACTACTTCCACCAGTTTCCGGGCATCCGAACCTACATGGACGAAACCATTGAGTTTGCGCGGGAAAACGGCTACGTCGAGACGGTCACCGGCCGCCGACGCTATTTGCGGGACATCAACTCCAGAAACGCCACAACGCGAAGGGGCGAAGAGCGAAACGCCATCAACTCGCGCATCCAGGGCACGGCCGCGGATATGATCAAGCTCGCGATGAGTTACATCCATCGCGAAATCCTGGAACGCGGTCTCAAGTCGCGAATGCTCCTGCAGGTGCACGACGAGCTCGTCTTCGATATGCATAAAGACGAAGCGGACGTCCTTCCGGGCATCGTGGAACACGGGATGAAGACCGCCATTCCGATGCAGGTGCCCATCGTCGTCGAGATGGGCACGGGGACGAACTGGCTGGACGCGCATTGATTTGCGCCGGACCTTTCGCCGGCCGCAGGTTGACAGCAACCGATTTTGAATTAGATTTTTTTAGTGGGAAGCGCGCGGAGATGAAACGGCCTTGCCGACGCCGTCCACGCGTTTTGCTTCGATTGGGGCGTATTTCAACCTGAAATCCGGGGATTTTATGAGATCCATTGCATATATCGGCCTGTTGGTGTGTCTTCCGGGCATCGTCAATATCCTTGCCGACGCGGGTCCGGCCAATGCACAGGAAACGGCGGTAACGGCCGGTGACGTCGACATCGACGAGCCTGCAACCCTGAGGGCTTTCGTGGAATACGCGAAAACGCAACTGGATGACATCGCTGACGCCGCCGAACTGGCCGTTGTATGGAGCAGTTTGCGCCTGGAAGGGGACTGGAAGTCAGGAAATACATACCTGATTGTCCTCAACAGCCGGGGCTCCGTGTTGTTTCACGCCGATCAGCCCGATGCCGAGGGAAAGACCCTCCGACGCATTGTCGATGCCAGGAGAGACAGCATTGGAAAGAATCTTCTGATGGAGGCGGCTGCCGGCGGAGGTTTTGTCGGTTACTATTGGGACGATCCCGATGTTGAGGGAGACGATAGCGGCCACCCCAAGGTCGCCTATGCCACGCAGTTTTTCTCGGAGGTAACCGACGAAAACCATATTCTGGTCGGCGGCTTCTACCAGGACCTGTCGGATCTGCCCGCCGGCGATCCCGTTTCCGCACCCCGCCCGGACATCACGGCCGGGGAGGTGGTGGACCGGGAGACCCTGAAGGCCTTTGTCGAAAGCGCCCTCAAGGCTTTTTCCATTGCGCTCGAGCGGATCGGGCCGGAGAAACTTACGACCATCCAGGAGGTCTTCAGAGTCGGAGGCGGACACTGGAAACACGGCTCGATCTATGCGTTCGTTTTTACAACCGGCGGGTACCTGGTCTTTCACGGGGCGGAACCCGAGCGCGAGGGGAGACTCATCAACTTTGACCTTGAAGACGCCAACGGCGTAAAGATCGTGCAGGAGATCCTGAAGGCGGCTCGGGCCGGCGGGGGCTTCGTCGAGTATGTGTGGGACGATCCTGCGAGGGACGAGGATGGAGACGGAGCGTTATTGGGCGATACGGTAGGCTCATTCAAGGTAAGTTACGCACTGATTCACACGCATCTCGGAGAAGAATACGTCATCGGCGCCGGCATCTATCGACGCGGGCCGGACTTCGACAATGACGGTATCGTTGGGTTCAATGATTTCATCCTTTTTGCCACGCATTTCGGATTGGGCAGGAATGACGCGGGTTTCGATGGTTTGTACGATCTGAACAGCGATGGCGAGATTGCGTTTGCTGATTTCTTACTCTTTTCCATGGACTTCGGCAAACGCGTTCGTTCGAATTGACGTCCACAACGTCTGTAGGGGTTTTCCTGAAATTGGATGGGTTAAATCAGGAGGGTTCTGGAGGTTGAGTCGTGAAAGGGACGGGATTGGGATCTGGCACCAGGAAGTCGAAACGGTAGGTGGATTTCTACTTATCGGGCCGATTCAAACATAGTGTACCCGGTCGGGGAGAACCCGAATCTGAGAAAAGGGCCGTGTGGATCACACGGCCCTTTTGGCTTTTGAGAAAGGATTTCGGTAATATGCTCGAGACGTCGTTATCAGTTGATGGTAAACGTGTTCTCGCTTGAGTAGCTTCCCCGTTCACCGTCGATCGTAATCTCGGCGACCATCCGGTATTCCCCGGCGCTGGTTGTCGAGTAAGGGCACAGGCCCACGCGCAGCGTTCGTTCAATATCGACCCATGAATCACCCTCTTTGCGTTGCCATTTCGACGTGTGTGTGGTGTACGCGGAACCCTCAATCGATATGCCAATCAGGGTGATGCACTGCTCTGTTGTCGATAGTACCAGGAATTCAACCCCCCCGTCCGATACGCGAAGCCCTGCCAGCGGCCTGATTTCCACGGGCGTGGTTGCGGATTCCTCGCAATTCTCTCCGGTGGTACGGTCAATGTCCTCCAGCCACAACTGAAAGCCCTCGTCGAGCGGCGCGCACAGCCCGGTGGCGTGAAACTGGAGATCTTCCATGCCGTTCAGATTGGTCAGGCTGAACGGCAGAGGGCCCTTCAGGTCCGCATTATCGTTGATCCACAACTGTGCGAGGTCGGACAGATTTCCCATGGACTCGGGCAGTTCGCCGCTCAACATATTTTCGGACAGGTCCAGCCATACCAGGGTGGACAATTTGCCCAATTCCGAGGGTATCGGTCCTGTCAGCTTGTTGGCGGCGATCCAGGCCACCTCCAGGGAGGACATGTCGGCCAGCGCACCCGGTATCTCGCCGGTCAGCTCATTCTTGTCGAGTTCCAGCCACGTGAGTTCATCCAGTTCGCCGAACTCGGACGGAATCTCGCCCGTCAGTTCATTTTCATTCAACCTGAGAACTTCCAGGACGGCGATGTTGGCCAGCATCGGGGGAATGGATCCTGTGAGTTCGTTTTCATTAAGGTAGAGCCTCTGGAGGTGGGGCAGATTGCCAAGCGCCCCGGGAATCTCACCGGACAGTTTATTCGAGTTGAGCCATATCGAATTTACGTTGGTCAGATCGCCCAGTTCCGCGGGTACGGCGCCTGTCAGTTCGTTGTCCGCGAAATCCAGGAACAACAGGTTTGTCAGCTTGCCCAATTCGGCGGGTATTTCACCGCTCAACGCATTCTTCCAGATCCAGAGGATCTTGAGATTCGACAGGTCTCCCAGTTCCGAGGGTATGTCACCGCTCAACTCGTTCTCGTCGAAATTCAGCCAACGCAGTTCAGCAAGGTCCCCGAGTTGTGCGGGTATGGTTCCGCTCAACTGGTTGGCGTTGAGGGCCAACCATCTGAGATTGGACAGGTTTCCCAGTTCGGCGGGGATCTCACCGCTCAACGCGTTCCGGTGAAGAAAGAGTACTTCATTCCGAGTGAGATTTCCCAATTCAAGTGGAATTGGCCCCGCAAGGCCATTCCTCTGTAGATAAAGGCGTCTGAGATGGGAAAGGCTGCCCAGTTCAGACGGGATTTCGCCAGTCAGATTGTTTTCGCTCAGGTTCACAATAGACACGCGACCGTCGAACGCGATCACGCCATGCCACGTGGAAACGTGTTTGTCGGTGAGCCAGTTTGTGTTCTCGGTCCAGTCATCTCCTCCTGTAGACCTGTACAGCGCCTCCAGCGCGTCGCGTTCTGCGGGGTCTACTAGCGGGGCGGGCGGCGGCAGTTCCTTTCCGAACTGGGCGGCGAATTTGAGAAAATCGCCGAGTTCGACCGATCCGTCGTCATCGAGGTCGAACCGTCCGTCGAAGGAATCGTCCTCCTGCTGAGACGCGAAATTGTCCGCGAACAGCAAAAAGTCGGACAACGCGACCGTTCCATCGCCGTCGAAGTCGGCACGATGCACGTCAAGGCCGGGAGACGGAGCCGCTGTACTGTCCAGCAGGGACATATCGATGTCCAGCGACGCGGTTTCCTCACGGTATCGGCCCAGGGAGATTTCACCGTCGGTCAGCCGGATCGTGGTGCTCGAAAACGACTCAGACGTGCGAAAACGTGCGGTACCCACAAGGCCGGCTCGGGGCGTGGTGCGGCTCGCGAAGGGCCAAACGGAGATCTCCACGGACGTCGGATGCGTTTCTTCCTTCGTAGTCGCCACGGCATTGGACATGATCCCGCCGACGTCGAACCCGTCAAAGAGGACCTGGCGCGCATCGTATTGAAAGCGCATGGTGACGGCGGTGGCCCCCTGAATGTCATCTCCGAAGACCTGAATGGAAACGACGTCCTCGGTGGAGACTTCAAGAGACGTCGTACCCTGATCGCCCTCCGCGCCATCCAGATCAGGAGAAAGCGTAAACGGACTCTGCGAAGATATCGGCTGCGGGCCAACCCACAGGACCAGGGCGACGATTGCAAATGACAACACCGCCGCCAAACCGAAATACCGGGTGGGCCAACGAGAGGAATGATTTCTCGATTCGGGCATGGTTTCGACTCTCCTGATGCAATAGCGTCGGTCTGAATTCCCACATTTAACATAAGGGATTCCAAAGGTTTCAACAAGGGCATTGCAGGTTGTGGTTACCGTCGTGTATGGAAATGCGCTCCCTGAAAGATCGGGTTTCCGGCGATTGACCGACGGGTGCAGATCTTTCGCTCGATCAAGGGGCCAAATCTGCGGGTATCGATGGACCGCTCAGACGGCCTTTTTGATTTACACAGCAAGACTGTTGACACCAGATTTGTGACGCAATCGATTCACATCCACCTAACGGAACCGCCGTCGACGGAAGATAGTCTCGCCGGTGGGTGAGACTGGTCCCAGGCGTACGAATCCGGCTTATCGACGCCCAATGGGGTTGACAGTAGCGGATTTATGCAATAGATTTCGGATAGGAATTGATCGTGATTCAGGAGGACCAGGTTCCTAAGGAGTTTCGATATGAGACGGACGTTTGTCCCGGCCGTCTGCGCGGCGCTGGTTTCGTTCGGGCCAGCCCTTGCCGATGAACTGACCACTGACGACGGGACGCGCGCCAATGCAAATCCGAAGGCGAGGCTGTTAAGCGTCCTGAATGGGGGCAGGAGTTCTCTGCCGAAGCCCATTCCTTCGACGGAAGAAGGGACATTGAAGGGATACGGGCTTTCGCTGGAACACGTTCCCTCGAAGTACGAGATGGTAAACGGTCGTGGGTTGCGCGGGGACCCTCTGGACGCCGAGGGCCGGGAACGATCGCTGTCATCGAAGGCAACGAATTTCGGGGAAGGGAAATCCAGCGGAAAACTGACGCGGGGTTTGAACATAACCGGGGGCCGGAACGCGTTTGCCGCGCTTATGCTGGAAAAGGTTGATGACTCGAGCGCAGACAAAGACCTTCTGAAACTCCACGTCTCACTGGCGCACACGAAGGACCTGAAGGGGTACGGGTTCTCGCTGCATTACGATCCTGCGAAGTACGAGTTCGTGAAAGCCGGGGAACCGGATGAGAACCTGCTCAAGTCCGGCCCGGGCGGGCAGACGCTTTTCGTATCCGCGAACCACGCCCCGGGCAGGGTGGATCTCGGCGCGGTGAAGGTGGATGGGCAAGGCGTCAGTGGCGACGGAAAGCTCGTCGAGCTTATCTTCAAGACAGACGGCGCGGCCTCGTCCGGCGACTTCAGGGTTTCGGAAGGCGTGCTTATCGGTCTCGACGGCGCTATCGACCGGTTGACGAACGTCGATTTCGACCGACTGTCGTCACTGCCCGGCGAATACACGCTGGACCAGAATGTACCCAACCCGTTCAACCCCTCCACCGTCATCGGATACCGCATTCCGGAGGCTGCCCCGGTCCGGCTGGCCATCTATAACCTTCTGGGCCAGGAGGTGCGCGTTCTGGTGGACCTTTATATGGAGGCAGGTTCCTTCACAGCGACCTGGGACGGGAAGGATGAAATGGGTCGGCAGGTGTCCAGTGGCATCTATCTCTACAGGATTCAGGCAGGCGGTTTCTCGGCGTCAAGACGTATGTTGTTCCTGAAATAGACCATGCTCGACGTCGCAGCGGGATACACGGGCCGCCCGAACGTGAGGCGGCCTTTTCCATTCCAGTCGATCATCCTGTGGAAGGAAGGAAACATGCCCCGATTTTGCGCAACCGCCCTGGCGGTCCTGGCTACGCTCGGATTCGTCCCGCCGGTCGCCGCGGAGACGCCGGACTTCTATGCGCACTGGGCGGACGGCAAGGCGGAGATCTCCAGCTATCGCGTGGTACAGCCTCGCTACGGAGAGTCCCGCGAGGGCTACGGCGTCCTCATTTTCGTCACCGAAGACCTGAACCGGAATACATACATCAAGGTGGAGTCGCCAACGCCGCCGGCGGAGAGAATCTACGTGCTCAAGCTGAACAACGTGCTGAAGTTCACCACCGGCATCTATGATTATTCGGTAATGACGTCGGTCTTCAGCGCCGTTGAGGGTCTGGACGGTTCAAACCCGTTTGAGCTGATGAAGGTGAATCTGAGTTCACAGGAGTGGTGCGGGCATATTTTCGATGAAATTCGCGTGGATGACGGCAAATTGCGCGGCGCCCTGAACAGTTATTTCGAACGCGAAGGCCTGCGTACGTATAGTCTGGACATGCCAGATGCCTTTCAAAGCGAAGACCATCTGCTCATCCAGATCCGGGAGCTCAAGGGTGCGATCATGCGTGCTGGCGAATCGCGGCCGGTCCGGCTACTGCGCAGCCTCTGGTCGTTCCGGACGCGGCACCGCCCCCACGCCCTGGTGGACGCACGGTTGAGCAAGGGAAAGCCGGAGACGATCACCGTTTCGAACGAGCGCCACAACGCCATTCCATGGCGCTGGGAGACAGACCGGTGGAACACGACGGTCTGGGTTGAAGCGGCGCACCCTCGCCGCATCCTGAAATGGGAAGACGGGGCGGGCGCCCGCGCGGAACTGATGGTGACCGTGCGCGAACCCTACTGGCGTCAAAAAGCGCTGAGCGACGAAGTCTACCGCAAGCGATTGGGTATCCCCTGAACCGCAAATTGGAGGAGAAAGAATGACGCCAATCGAACAGGCGCGAGAAGCCATTGAACAGAGCGACGTGAAAAGGCTAAAGATGCTCATCGAGTCGTATCCGGAATTGCCCAACCTCAGGTCGGAAGACAACGATCGCACGCCCCTGCATACGATCGCGGATTATCCCGGGCACAAACCGAAGGGCGTGGAAATGGCCAGGCTGCTCATCGAGGCGGGGGCGGACGTGAACGCGCGTTTCCAGCATGGCCAGGTCGAAGCGGCGAAAGAGACGCCGTTGCACTGGGCGGCGAGCAACGACGACGTCGACCTGGCGGAGCTGCTTCTGGACGCTGGGGCGGATATCGATATTGACTGCGGCGTGATTGCGAACGGGACGCCGATCTGGAATGCCGTCATCTTTCGGTGTGTGAACGTCGCGCGGCTGTTGATCGACCGGGGCGCGGCGTCGAATCTCATGACGGCCGCGGGCGCCGGTCGGAGAGATCTCGTGGATCAGTACTTCGATGAGGATGGTAACGTTACGGAAAACGCGGGCGCCCTGCCCTGCTGGGATCCGCCGCGACCGCCGAAGACGGCGCTGGACAGCGCGTTCGGCCTGGCGTGTCGCAACGGCCACGCGACCATCGCCAAGATCCTCTTCGAACGTGGCGCCGATCCGGATTGGGTAAACCCGGCCGGTGAATCCGCATATCAGCAGGCGAAGACGGGCGGACACAGGATCGTCATGGACTGGATGAAGGCGCGTGGCATTGCGCCGGATGGCGGGTGAGCAGGCCGATAAGTGCAGACTGAGGGGCGCGATTTCGCGTTCGAAGTGTTGACAGACCCGCGGCGTGGGCTATATTTCCCTTGTGTCAACCGTATCGGAGAAGCCCTTATGTAGGAGAGCGTGTTATGGCGACCCTGATGGACCGTATCACGGTAAATCCAAAACAGTGCGGGGGGCGTCCCTGTATACGCGGCATGCGCATTCGCGTCACTGATGTGCTGAATCTGCTTGTTCATGATCTCACCCGGGAACAGATTCTGGCTGAGCATCCGGACCTTGAGCTCGAGGACATTCGTGCCTGTCTTCGTTTTGCGATCGATCGCCTAAATCACCCGGTTCTCGCTGCATGACACTCTCGGTCGAATTGAGGTGCGGGAGACGACCTGCTTGCAGAAATATCGGCCGCATAGATGACCCCACAATCCTGGCAATCAGTCCTATACTGGAAGTTGTTGCCTTGCTCGATGCGTACACGATAATCTTTTTTGTTCATTCTGCTTGACAAAATTAGCAAAGTTAAGTAGATTTAGCAATATGGAACAGTCAGAATCAAATCTGGGGACCTTTCTTGCATCGGCTCGAAATAAACTCGATTTGACGCTCCGGGCTGTAGAGACGAAGACCGGGATCTCCAACGCTTATCTGAGCCAGTTGGAACACGGTAAGATAAAGACGCCGGCACCGCAGAACTTGCACAAGCTTGCCGAACTCTATCGTGTACCATACGAATTATTGATGGAGTTGGCCGGTTATCCGGTGCCTGGTGATCGATCGGCCGAAGGACAGGCATCTATCTCCAGCTTCGCTGCTCGCATTGGAACAGTTACAGTGGAAGAAGAGGATGCGCTACTCGAATACCTGCAATTCATCCGGTCGAGAAGGCGAGGACGACAGTGAGGTGGTCATATTCAGCAAGCCGTTCGTTTCGCCAGTGCCAACGGAAATGGTATCTTGGACAGAAACCACTCCAAACGAGGGATTCGTGTGTACAACCGGAAGACCATTTTGGATTCCGGGAACTTCCAGTCCACTACATGTCCGACACGCGGTTGGTGAAATGCCCCTCCAACAGTGACTTTCAGATGTTTTCTCTCTTAGCTGTCTGACGTGGACTCGGCCGGAGGGCGCCACTCGGCTGCCGGTTTCGATCAAGCCTTGCGATCGCAGCCTATTCGACGAAGCTGCGGAATACGATAAGGACGCTGTTAATTCAGCCAATGTCCATCATCAGGAGGAACTGGTAAAATGAGCGATCTGAGTTTGTTGAGGGGAGTTTACGCCGATGTGGAGACATACGGCGGCCTGATAGACAGGGTAATTGCACGGCTGGGTCGGGTACAGAGCGGTTCCCCGGATCGGGATCAGAAGAGGCTGGGCCAGCTTCTCATTAATACAAACGACCAGGGTCTAAAATCTAAGTCCCTTGAGGCTTTGACGCTGGACAGCATTCTCCGGTCAAATACAGGCGAGCCCTTCAACGGCATAGATTTGAAACGCCTCGGAGAATACCTACTAAGCGGTGAAGTCGATGCCAGCTTTAATAGGCAGCTAGAAACGCTTGCTCAGAGACTGGAGCGAGAGAGGGCTGAAATTGCGCGCCGACTCCGGAGGCGTTGATGATCGAAGCCTATCTCGTCGGATCTATCAACCAATCTCTGCAACGAATACGGCATTTGCGCCAGATTGTACATGGAACGTACCGACGAGAATACGACGGCTTACGTCAGATTTGTCTGACGCATCTAGACGCCGCACAGGAATTGCTCCAGTGCTTAGCCGAAGAGACGGTAGTCACTAGAGAACTACAGACACCACGACGTGTGAGGGAATTCGCGCGAATCGTAGAACAGCTGGAAACAGTCGAAAACGTTGGTGCTTTTGCCCTGAGCAGAGTAAGCCACGATGACGACTTCCTTAACCGCTTGATTACGGATGTTTGTCGCGAAATCAATTACCCGCTAATTCCTCCAGTCGTCAGTCACATTTCTCAGGACTATTTCCAAATATACCTCAACTTCAATCTACTACTATGTCTGCCGTTGGTTGAAAGTAGATTTCTACTACACCTCCCGGACATATATCACGAACTCTGCCATCTGTTTCACCGTGAGCAAAATGCCGATTTGCCACTTCTCAAGGCTTACCATGTTGCTTTCGAACGGAGCCTTTTTGATGCCGTGAGGCACTTCCACGATTGTATTGTGAATGCTGAAACCGTACGTGAGCCAGCAGGTAAGCTCTACCAACTCCAACTTTGGCGAACATGCTGGGTCAAATACTGGATGCAGGAATTCTACTGCGACCTGTTCGGGGTCCTTGAGGCGGGGCCGGCGTATGCGTGGTCACACTATCACCTTTGTATTCAACGCGGTGGCGACCCCTTTGAGACTCCCGTGAAGTTTGTATCTACGCACCCGGCCGACGATGCACGTATGCGTGCGATGGAGTTGATGCTGACCGCGAACGGCTTCGACGGGGAAGTGAAGCTAATCGATGCGGCTTGGCGTGATTACGTTGACATAATGGGCTACAAAGTAGAACCCGAATACCGTCAGTGTTACCCCGAAGCGTTGTTATTGAGCATCGTCTCCACGACAAAAGAGGGAGTGAAAGGTACGGGTGTGGTGACAGCAAATTCGGACGCAATGGCACCAATTGTCGAGATCCTGAACTCCGCGTGGAAGGAATTCTGGCATGCACCGGATGACTATCAGGCATGGGAGGCTGGAAAGCACGCCGAATTGAGGAGTTCTTTGCGTGCCGACTCGTAAATGTCCGGCGTTCCAACGTGTGCAGCAATAGTAAAACGCTTGACGAGAATCCGAAGGCTTCCTCTCTCGTCTTCCTGGGCGGCGAATCGCAGGGTGGGTCGTATATATTGCGAATCCATCTCGCGGAGACGGCGGCACTCTCTTTCGGCGGATTCAAGCGCGGAGAGACCATTGAGCTTCCGGCGGGAGAGTACACCTACGTCGGGTCGGCGATGGCGAAGAGAGGCGCCGCGTCGCTGGCCAACCGGCTTGTCCGCCACGCCACCCGAAGCGGCGGGAAGCGACCTCATGGCATCCGGGTCGAAATGCTCCGGCGATTCAAGTCCGTCGGTCTTGGAAACGGGAACCTGACGCCCACCGGCCAAAAGTACCTGCACTGGAATGTCGACCACCTGCTCGACCTGCCAGCTGCCGAACTGACCGGCGCCTGCATCCTTCGAACTCCGGAGTACCTCGAAGAACGCCTGGGTCAATTCCTGGAGCGCGATCCCCACACCGTCGTTGTTGAAAAAGGGCTGGGCGCAAACGACGTGCCCGGCAACACCCACCTCCTGGGCTTCGCGGGCGGCGACGCAAGGTGGCTCGCGCTCCCCGGGCGGCTCAGCGTCGAGTTTGACATCTGACGCGCAGGGCGCCGAAACCAGGGCAACCACAAGGGTTGCCCCTACTACCGACCCAGGCAGGATTGGAAAGATGGGTAAGGTGAACGAGGGATGGCGGTTCGGGTTGGGAGGACCCTGCTCAGGAGTTCTGACCGGATTCTTCGAACCGCTGCAACACCTGTTCGGGTGACGCGGTGCCGGTTGTCCCGATCTGCTGGATGGTGATGGACGACGCCAGCACGCCGACGCGTGCGGCATCGACACACGAGGCGCCGGCGCAAAGCGCCGAGACGATTCCAGCGGAAACACTGTCTCCCGCGCCCACGATATCGATGGGATCGGGCACCGGGATACCGGGAACGTGGTGAGTCGCCTCGCCGTCGTCGCAGAGGATCCCATCAGGTCCAAGCGTAACATAGACGGGTCGTCCCGTACGCGTGACCATCGATCGAATAGCTCGACCAAGAGACACCGTCCCTTCAGCGCCGGAGTCCGTGGAAACCGCCTTGAGCGCCTCTTCGCGGTTGACCTTGACAATCACGTTCCTGAATCGGCCGATGTGCGAACGCGAATCCGCCATAAACACGACATTGGGGTACGCGGGAGCGAGGCGCGCGATTCCCTCGCGGACACGATCCGAAATTACGCCACAGTTGCGTTCCTGGACCTGGTCGAGCACGATCACGCCGTGTACTTCGGCGAGCAGTTTCTCCAGTGCGACGAGAATGCGGTCTTCAACGCGTCGCGGAAGTGGGGAGCGATTCTTGATATCCAATCGCTCCGTCTCCTTCCCGGTCGTGGTGAGAATCGGCTTGGTATAGGTCGGCGTTGCGCGGCCCGGAACCTCCATCAGATGCCCTGTCTCCACGCCGGACGCATGCAGTCCCGCCTTCAAGTCGTAGCCCTGTCCGTCATCGCCAATCGCCCCGAGTGCATTAATGCGTCCTACCCCCAGGGCATCGAGATTGCTGGTAACGGTTCCGGCCGCTCCCGGCCGGTTTCGGACCTCCACAACCTGCCGTGCTTCCAGTCCGGTCTCCAGGGAGATTTCGGCAAGGTCAGGATCGACCAGGAGATAGCGATCCAGGAAGAAGTCCCCCACGACCAGGATAGCGAGGTCTGAAAACCTGCTCAGCAGCACTTTCAAATCGGAATGGGTCATAGAAAAACCGGCCGTTCCGGATTACCCGCGGCCACTGGGAATCTTAACACAGTTTCTGAACACTACGCGTCGAGGAGATAGTCCACGAGGCATTCGTGGCACCGAAAGTCCGGAATGATGAGATCCGCTCCCGCTTGAATCAGTCGTTCGCGTTTCCACGCGTTCACACCCTGGCGGCGGGCTTCTTCAGACGCGACGCCCACGGCCGACCCGCCCGCCGACTTGACGTTTTCGATCTCCACGTATCCATCGCCGAAGCCCAGCAGTTCCTCTCCCTCGATACCCTGCGAGGCAATCAGGTCCCGGATTACCCTTTCCTTGGAAAAGTCCTGGTATCGGTCCAGTGCGCCGTAAACGCGGTCTTCAAAGAAGGGCGTCAGCCCCAGAAGGCCGGCCTCCTCTTTAACGTAAACCTCGTCGGTGCCGCTTGCCAGGTACAGCGTAAGGCCCCGGCGTTCCAGGTTGCGAAGGAGGTCCAGAGACCCGGGCACCATCAGGTCTTCCGACTCAACGACGCCGGACCGGAGACCTTGAATGCGATCCCCTATGTGACGGTTGAGTTGTTCGTGATATCGATGTTTGTAGGCCACCGGATCCGGAGGCGCGCCGCCGCGTTTTCGCACTTCCTCGGCGAGTTGGATCATCTGGTAAATGGTCTGTTTGCCGGTAAGCCGGTCGACGAAATCAGCCACAACCTGTGACAGTTGGGCCTCGGTTTCGCCGGTGGGGCACTCGCCAAGCGTTTCGACCATCATCGGAACCATGATTTCCCGCCAGCCTTGGCGAATCAGCGAGAGCGTACCGTCGAAATCAAAAAGAACCGAACGGAAACGGCCGAGAGCAATGCCGTCGTTCACACGTTCTATATCTGCCATTCGCAAGGAATTGGAACGATCCGGTATAGCCATTAACCTTGATTCCTAAGTCTTCGTGGACGTTAATTCGAATATGTGCTTGTAAATAAAGGCGATTATACTGCGGATTACCAGGATACACCAGGTCACTGGACGTGAAACTAAAAAATGTCCTTCTATACGTTGATATTGCCCCGTTTCGGAGGGTTTTATCGCGTCGCCGCGTTGCTGTTTATTTCGGATTGAGGTCAATGACCTTCATTCGCAAGAAAAGCCGTGTCTGTGCCCGGCGGCGCCTTTCCGGACTGCCAATCTAAATGTGCATCCACAGTTGTCAAGGCATTTGACTCTTAGAAGCTGTCTTAAAATTCCCAGCGGTCTTCGCGCGGCTGCAAAAGCGCCGGTCGGCGTTGGTCAAACCCACCCGTATAGACAAATATGGGCGGGTTTTCCCGCCTTGACCGCCACTTTTTCGCTCGCGCTCGGGAACTCACCGGTAATTTTAAAACAGCTTCTTAACAGCCCGTTGAAAAAGCCCATCCGGGCTACGGCCGGCTCTTGCGGTCGAAATATGGCGTTTCGCGCCCTCGCCGAATCGCTCGATGGGACTCGGTTGCGCGCCTTGTTTCGGGGACGGGACACCATGCCTCGCCTGCAGAGCGACTTTCTCGCCGGACTGTTCACGGATCTATCTTCGAATTCAAATCTGCTTGTGAAATTTCAATTCTGCATTATCTTAATAGCGTATCTATTTTGTCATCGATAGTGAAGGAGGCTGAACGGACGTTCTTGGTTCTGGCTATGGATCGGCGGGTAGTGCAGCGTTCGTCCACCCGTACGGGTGAATTGCAGCTTGCGTCCGTTAATGCCGGCACGGTCTCCCATTTCGAACTCATCGTCAACGGTGTATTCCTGATGGCCACCTACAATGCGTCGTCCAATCGCGCATTGATCGACACGGTCATGGAAACATCGAAATCCGGCAGGCACATCAACCTGCTTATCGGTGGTTTGGGACTGGGAATCTCCCTTCGACAGGCGCTCGCCTATTCAAACGTACGTTCCGTGTGTGTGGTGGAATTCGAATCCCGAATTGTAAACTGGAATCGCGATTACCTGGACAACGCCGATGTTCTCGACGATGAGCGTACGGAGGTGGTCGTCGGCGATTTTTACGAATATGTACAGGGAAATCCCCGGAGCTATCACGGCATTGCGCTGGATATCGACAACGGTCCCGACTGGGTGGTGCGGCCGGAAAACCGGCGGGCGTACAGCGTGTCAGCGCTTCAGACGCTGAGAACGCGGTTGCGCCCGGATGGAACCATGGCGATCTGGAGCCATGCCGTCAACCGCTCTTACGAGCGCGCGCTGGACCGTGTTTTCGGCGGGGTGACTCGACAACAAACGTGTGACCATAGCCTGACCGGAAAACCGCTCGAGAGTGTAATTTATGCGGTTCGGGCCTGACTGGCAGCGGCAGACGACTTGAAAGGAATTGTGTGGATGAACAAAGACTCACTCACCATTACGGATAATCGCACCGGCAAGACTTACGAAGTACCAATCCTTTATGGTACGTACCCCGAATACGGGGCCGCCATTCGAACCGCCGACTTGAAGCAGATTAAGGTATCGGAGGACGATTTCGGGCTTCTCGGATACGATCCGTCGTATCTGAATACCGGATCCTGTCAGAGTTCCGTGACGTTCATCGACGGCGAAAAAGGCATCCTCAGATATCGTGGATATCCGATCGAGCAGCTCGCGCAGCACAGCACCTACCTTGAAACGTCGTATCTGTTGTTGTACGGCGAACTGCCGTCACAGACGCAACTGAAGACCTGGAACGAATCGGTGATGGCGTACGTCAAAACCGAGCCGAAGTTGACCGAACTGGTAAGCGGATTCGGAAAAGGCTCCCACGCAATGGGGATGATGGTGGGTATGCTGGGATCACTGTCCACGTTCTACGACAATGCGAGAGACATCGGCTCGGAGGATGTTCAGGAATTACATATCCGCCGGCTAATGGGCATGGCCCCGGTAGCCGCGGCAGCCGTGTATCGCCAAAGCCAGGGGCTGCCTGTTGTGGACTCTGATCCGTCATTGGGATTCTGCGCCAATTATTTGAAGATGATGTTCGAGGGTACGAGCGCATATAAGTCCGACCCCGCGCTGGAACGGGCGCTGGAAGTCCTTCTGATATTGCACGCCGACCACGAACAGAACTGCAGCGCGAGCACCATGCGCGGCGTCGGCAGCAGCGGTGCAGACCCGTATTCGGCAGCGGCGGGCGCCGCCGGCGCGTTGTACGGGCCGGCGCACGGGGGTGCGAATGAAGCCGTACTGAAGATGTTGAACGAGATAGGGTCGGTCGACAATATCCCCGCCTATATCAAGCGGGTGTACAACCGGGAGGTGCTGCTCCAGGGATTCGGGCACCGGGTCTACAAGAACTACGATCCAAGAGCGGCGATTATCAAGAAGACTGCCGAAGAGGTATTCGAAGTCACCGGAAAGAATCCACTCATCGACATCGCGGTAGAACTGGAGCGCATCGCGCTGGAAGAAGAGTTTTTCATTTCTCGCAGTCTGTATCCGAACGTGGATTTTTATTCGGGCATCATCTACCAGGCGATGGGCCTGCCCACGGACATGATGACGGTTATGTTCGCAGTGGGCCGCATGCCGGGTTGGCTGGCGCAGTGGAAAGAGTTGATGCACGATCCGGAGCAGCGCATCGCGCGTCCGCGGCAGATCTATATGGGTGAAGATATCCGGGACTATACGCCGATGGGCGAGAGGTAGGAGTCGGAAAGGTAGCGACAGAGTTCCGAGAATACAAGAGCGCAAAAGCCATCGGCTTTTGCGCTCTTGTCATATGGGCTCATTTGCGTGAAAGCAGGATCCATGATGCTGCGGGTCAGCCCACGGCAACGTTGTGTTTGTAGGGGCGACCCTTGTGGTCGCCCGCCTTTTCGGTATGCTGAAAGCTGACTGCTGATCGCAGACGGCTTTAATCACTCGCCGTAGACCTTCAATGGCGATAGCGTGATGAGTGAGGGTTCGTCCCGGAGAACGCGGGAGACGTGTTCGAGGGTGGGAACGACGCGGAAAGCCTGCCAGACTGAAGGCCCCACGCAAACCTGACTGACGAGGCCGGCGGATTTTACGCGTTCGCCCATGACGCTGAAGTTGAAGACGGGCCACATGCGCGGGTTGCCGGCGTTGGCGTCATTCCGCTCGACCCATAAAGCCTGGTTGTAGTGGAAGATGGAGCAGACGTTGAAGCCAACGCCCATGAGCAGGTACAGGGCGTTGCGCTCCACCAGCCAGTCCCATGGCGAACCATGGCCGAACGCTTTCTCGTCCCACGGGCTGAAACGTGGACCGGCGTGCCTGTGTCCGTCCATCGCGGACCCGGCGTCGGCCCCGATCGCTGCCAGGGAGTCGCAGCAGTGGTCGCTTCGCACGGCTTCCGGGCGCTGGCGGAAGACCTCCGTGATGTGCCCGACGTCAGATGGCGACGAACGGATGTTCCACGCTTCCAGCCGCGTCCGGTAGGTGGCGGACTCGCCGTTGACCTTCTGAACGAAAGTCGGAACGATCACGGTACCTGACTCGCCCACGGCGTCCAATGCGCCGTCGATGACGGTATCCGCGCCGCCCTCGAGGTATCCGAAACTCTTGAGAGAACTGTGAAAGAGAAGCGCATCGCCGTCACAAAGGCCGAGGGCGGCGAAGCCCTGAAGGAGGTCTGATTTACGGATGGTCTTCGGATCTGCCATTTACTCTGGGAGACTTCGATCGACGATTCTCTAAACACAGAATCCAGTAAGGTAAATCAAACCGGCGGACGTGAGACAGATCGCCGAGACCGAGAGGTTCTTTCCCGCTTTCAGAGTCTAGCGGACCCAGTAATTTCCTACCGGATCTATCTCCTGGGGAAATCTCCTCGACAGCGAATCAGCTCGTATTGGATCGCAGGTCAGAGCTGGAATGACTACGCATTTTCTTGATCTCGGTGAGGATCTGGCCCAGGGACATATCCTCAAATAGAAGTGCTCGCTCTTCGGTATAGTTTCCGATACCTGTTGTAAACTGATTAATGAAACGAATCGTATTGGCTATACCGATCTCATTGGAAAGCACTTCAAGGGCTTCTTTGGTAATTTCGCTTAACGCCTTTTCCTGAACTGTCATTTTTCAATCTCCGATACGAGTTCAGTTTGAGAAACAAACGGCGCCCAGCAGGTTCCCAATACATCTGCTCGTCAAAGCAATCGTCAATCACGGGCGAAGAAGGTGTCAGGTATTACAAGCCATTAATTTTATTAGCTTTTTCTGATCAAATCGTCTTTCAATTTGAAAACTTCTATTTTGACAGATGAACAAATGTATAGTATATTAACAATGGTAATCTATCCGAGTCAGATTATGTCGTTATTGGCGCTGAATGGCCCCTGAGAAAAGGAATTGCCCGGCTTTTGCATTGAGCGCTATACTACATCTGGGAATATACAAACGCTCAAAGTAGAAAGGAAAAAGTATGATTACCTACGTATTAGGAGATTTGTTCGAATCTCCGGCTAGGGTTCTTGTGAATACGGTCAATACCGTAGGGGTCATGGGCAAAGGAATCGCGAAGGATTTTAAGCGGATATACCCTGAGATGTTTCGCGAATATCAAAAACACTGCGAAACGAAACGGCTTACCGTGGGTAAGCTCTGGCTCTATAAGACTTCAAACAAATGGATCCTTAATTTTCCCACCAAGACAACTTGGCGCAAACCTTCGGAAATTCAATACATCGAAAGTGGTCTAAACACATTCGTAAGAGAATATGCGAAACGTGGTATAACCAGCGTAGCTTTTCCGCCTTTAGGATGTGGTAACGGTGAATTGGACTGGGATCGACAGGTGCAACCACTGATGGAGAATTACCTGAGGAAGCTACCTATTGACATTTTTATTCACCTGTATAGACAGGACCCACAAGTCCCTGAACACAGAGACATAAGGGCTGTGGCGAGTTGGCTACGGTCCGATCTCGAATCTTTAGGATTTGTCGAGGTCTGGAAGGATTTGACTGAATTGATCGGTTCAGGCTTAGAGTTACGTGCTTCCTTTGATCACGAGATCTTCCACGTTAAAATTGCCTCGGAACTCGATGAGCAGGGAATCTGTTTTTATATAGACGACAAGAAAACCTTCATCCCAAAAGAAGAACTGATCGAATTGTGGACTACTATACGGAATTGCGGATTTGTAATTCCCGGGATAATGCCCGCAGGATTAGATATAATCTCGAATCAGATCGTGGCACTTTTTTCGGAATTGCCCTATTGTCGGTCGGTGTCAGCCAGTAATAACTATTGGGCATTGAGTTCAGGCCAAAGCATTGGCCTTCAAATAGTACCTCAAGCAATTCCTCCCAAGTTATTCGAGAAGTTTCCCTTTGAGCTTAAGCCAGTATGACGAAGCCGTTAAAACAAAATGCAGAGAAAATCGTCGCTCATTTTCGGTCACTCAAGGAGCAGGCATGGTTACGGGAATCACAACGTTGGTGGCCAGGCCACCTTTTTCATATTACTGATTTGACCAATGCTGTGAAGATTCTCGGCGACGGCAAATTGGTGTCCCGTGCTGAGTTAGAACGCACTGGGGGATTGGTTACGGACATTGCAAGCCCGGAAGTCATTTCAACTACACAGCCTCGGTGGAAAGAGTATGTGCGCCTATATTTTCGTCCGCGGACACCGACACAGTACATAAATGAGGGTTTCAGACCAGTAGGTCAGCGGGAAATGAATGCTCACTGCCCCGTACCCGTTGGTTTTATTTTCGACGCCGAATCAATTCTGACAAGACCGGAAACCATGTTTAGCGTTGGAAATCTGGCTTCTGGCGCAGATGCAGGAAACACTGCTGGGTACTTTCAATCGCTCCCCTTTGAGAAGATATACCATGATCGTAGTTTGTGGGGATTGAGTGAAAGTGAAAAGCGCGAAATTATCTATCATCGACACGCTGAAGTTATAGTCCCGAACTATATTGATCTATCCGCTTTAAAGCTGATCAGTTGTCGGTCGCAGGCCGAATTTGAGACTTTGATTTATTCGCTTCCCTGGAAAGTGCGACGCAAGTGGTCAAGACACATAGGAGTCAGTAGAAGATCAATGCTGTTTTTCGGAAAATGGCCCTTTTTGGAAAAAGCTGATCTCAGTATTTCCTCCAACGCGTTCAGTTTCAATCCATCAGAGATAACGGGTCCTTTTCACGCGAAGATAGAACTGACAGAGACAAAGTCAAAGGAGATTTATGGATGGGAGAAGAATGACTTCCACGCCAGCGGTACGTTGTCTCTTGATTTGTCAAATCTAGCTCATCCAGAAAGCTATACCGTGAAATTTACGTTGGATGGGCAATCGGCTTACGAAAATCGATATTTGGATGACTCGGAGCTACCATTTTAAATTCACTATAAATCGCTGATATTGGATTCAGGGCGGCTACAACGGCCGCCTTTTTTTTAGTTAGAAAAAACTCCGTCAATCGCTATTCAGACCACAAGCTGTTCATAGATGCCGCCACCCAGCGAAATTTCCCGCCCCTATACGATTGACACATACGGACTGTCGACGGCAGATGGTGGGAACGTTAAAACAAGATGTGTCTTGGTGACTGCGATAAAGGCCGATCTGTTACAATACGATCAGGAAGTGCGGTCTACCGTCGAAAGTGAGATTGAGCATCTCGTCTCTTGCCATTGATAAATGCAAGATCAGATCGGCGATCCTTTATTTAAATTCTCGAAGCGCGTCGTCGACGGCCGAGACCAGTTGATCGACGTGCCGGTCTTCCATGGGAAGTGAGACATTGCCGCCGAGTTTCCAGTAGATCCCGCGATTGAGCAGGGCGAAGAACAGCCAGCGGTGCAATAGCTGGTTATCGCGCGCGGCTTCGCGGTAGTTCCGGGGCCGTTCGGGAAGGAAGTGAACGCGGAACAGGGAGCCCGCCGTTGTGATCCGTGCCTGAAGGCCTGCATCCTGAAAAACACGTTCGAGCCCCGTGGCGAGGCGCTGTGTCAGCGATGCCAGCCGTTTGTAGGCTTCCGGCGTGAGAAGGCGCAAGGTGGTGAGGCCAGCGACGATGGCGATCGGGTTGGCGTTATACGTGCCGGAGTGAGGGATTTCCGGCGCGCCTGCGGTGGGGTTGTAGAGGTCCAGGACGTCGGAACGGCCGCCGACGACGGCGCCGGGGGTACCGCCGGCAACGACTTTGCCAAGACACGTGAGGTCGGGCCGCACGCCATACGTTTCCTGCGCCCCGCCGCGGGAAATGCGGAAGCTGACGATCTCGTCGAATATAAGCAGGATGCCTGCGCGTTCCGTCATCTCACGGAGGCGCGACAGAAAACCGTCGGCCGGAAGGGTGAAGCCGGCGGCAGTGGAAAGCGGATCGACAATCACCGCGGCCAGATCTTCCCGGTGACGTTTGATAATCGAGTCGCAGGCATCGGCGTCGTTGAACGGGAGGACGATGACATTCTCCACAGCGTGGGGGGTGAGACCCCGCGAGGAAGGCACGGATTCGGGACGGTCGGGAGGTCCCAGATTCCCGTCGAGCGGCGGGACGTGGCTAACCATGACGTATTCATCCATCCCATGGTACGCCCCTTCGAATTTGGCGATTCTGTTGCTGCCGGTGAAGGCGCGGGCGGCGCGGATGGCATTCATAATGGCTTCGGTGCCGGAGCTGCAGAAGCGCACCTTTTCAAACGATGCGACACGGTTCTTCAAAAATTCGGCCATTTCGACTTCGAGGGCCAGCGGACGCGAGAAGCCCGTGCCGAGGGCGATGCGCTCCTGGAGGGCGGCGACGACTTCGGGATGCGCATGGCCCAGGATGAGGGCAGTGTTGTTGTTCACGAAGTCAAGAAGGCGATTGCCGTCCAGATCGATGAGATGGACGCCTTCGCCGTGGTCGGCGTAGACCGGGTACGGGTCGAAGTGTACGCCGGTGCGCGTATTCCCGCCCGGAAGAGACGCCTGGGCGCGCCTGAACATCTCCCGTGAACGCGGGTGGTTGTCCATGTATTCGGCAATCTGCCTTTCCACGGACGCCTGGAGGTTTCGCGGTTCCATGAATTCCTCGCCGCGATGAAGGTGGCGGCCGGGACGGTGACGACGAACCATCTTCGGCGCGCCGATTTGTCTGATTCGCTTCAAAATACCGAAAAACAGGGCGGGATTTCAACTGCTGATTGCAGACCCGGCCAGGCGTCTCGGCGGATGTAGGAACGGGGTTGACTTGCCCTGGATACCGGCGTAGCATATAGCAGCCCATTGAAAAAGCCCATCCGGGCTACGGCCGGCTCTTGCGGTCGAAATACTGCGTTGCGCTCCCTCGCCGAATCGCAGGATGGGACTCGGTCGCGCGCCTTGTCTTCGCCCACAATGGCGCGGCCTCGCCTGCAGAGCGACTTTATCAACGGACTGCTAGGGGATGTTTCCGAAAACATGACCTGATATCGACGTATGACGGAGGTGTCGTTATGGCGGGCCTGGGTGTCGATGGATTGCCGCGGGTTTCCGGCGACCTGGCGTTGGCGAAGTCCAATATTGAGAAGCACGGGTATTGTCTGCTGAAGGACGCGTTGAGCCAGGACCAGGTTGCGGCCATGCGGAAAAGGCTGGCGGAGCAGGCGGAGGCGGAGAGGCAACTGGGCGCGGCGTACGAAGACGGCGGCCCGAACCAGAACTGGGGATCGTTCCGGGACGAAAGCGGCCAGGTGCGGCCCGAAGCCTTCACGGCTGCGCAGGGGGGCGTCAACCAGCGGCTGTGGATGTTGATCAACAAGGGACGGATATTTCATGAGGTGTTGTTTCAGGAACGGGTGCGGGATGTGATTGGCCATGTTCTGGGTGAGGAGTACCTGCTTTCGAGCTTTACCGCCAATATCGCCAAGCAGGGCGGGGTGGAGATGGACCTGCATACCGACCAGTGGTGGATGCCTTCGCCCTCGCGTCCGGGAAGGAAGGGATTGCCCGTAGGCTCGATCACACGCGAGCGGTTCGATACGGACGTGGATGACGCGCCGCCGATGATCGCACCGGCGGCAGCGGTGAACGTGCTCTGGATGCTCGTGGATTTCACCGCCGGAAACGGGGGTACGCGCGTCGTGCCGGGAAGCCACCTGTACGGGCGGCAGCCGGACATGGCTTCCAATTTGGAGGCGGTTGCCGCGGAGGGCCCGGCGGGTACGGCCCTGATTATCGACGCGCGGATATGGCATGGAACCGGGGCCAACGCGACCGGCGGTCAACGGCTGGCGCTGCTTACCACTTTCTGCGGTCCGCAGTTCCGGCCCCAGGAGAATTTCACCGTGGGCACGTCGCCGGAGGTGCTGCGGGAAGCCTCTCCCGAATTGCTGGCGCTGCTCGGGTTCAAGGTGTGGCACGCATACGGTCGCATCGAAAACCCTGCAGTGGAGTTCATTTCCCCTGGCGAGCCGTCGCTGGGAGAACTGCGCCCGGAGTAGCGCAATGGCACCCAGAGAGCGGGTCGATCGACGGACCATTTCAATCCATTGCGCCGGATGCCGGACGCTGCTCTACAGGTACCAAAAAGGCGGAAGGGGCGGCCTTGTCAAATGCTTCCTTGAACGCATCGTGAGTGACTTCACCCGCGGTGACCTGAAGTGTCACGAATGCGGGCAGGCATTCGCGCGGGAGCGGGTGATCAGCGGGCGAGTTGCCCACAAGATCATTCAGGGCAAGGTGTATACACGCGGGATGTCCAGGAAGTAATATGAGTCAGGAGACAGAAATGGACGAAGAACGCGCGACGTTCGGAGGGGGATGCTTCTGGTGCGTAGAGGCATTCTATCAGGACCTGAAAGGGGTGCTGGAAGTGGTCTCGGGATATGCGGGAGGATCGGTTCCGAATCCGACCTACCAGGAAGTGTGCGAGGGGACCACGGGACACGCCGAGGTGGTACAGATCCGGTTCGAACCGGAGACGGTTTCCTACCGGGACCTGCTGGACGTGTTCTGGCGCACCCACGACCCCACAACGTTGAACCGTCAGGGTGCGGACGTGGGCACGCAGTACCGGTCGGTGATATTCTATCACGACGATTCCCAGCGGGCGGAAGCGGTCCAATCCATGTCGGAGACGGACGCGTCGGAACTTTGGAAGGATCCTGTCGTGACCGAGATTTCGCCGATGGCCGAATTCTACCGGGCCGAGGATTACCATCAGAACTACTATCGTTCGAATCGCGCCCAACCCTACTGCATCTTTGTGATCGATCCGAAGATGCGGTGGTTCAGGAACGCGTTTCAGGGACGGTTGAAGACGGGATAACTGCATGGCCGGCCTTCGATATGGATTCAGGCTGAGGGTGACGTCGGCGCTGCCCGCGGATCTCGGGCGTATTCCGATGTCGGTGGAGATAGATTTCGGTCGCCTGGTACGGGAGGCCGAAGCCACCGGCCGGTTCGATCCGAATTCCATCGAGGTTGTGGATCTAACCTCAGGAAAGCCGGTCGCGTTCGCCAGGACCGAGGACTTCGCCTATGGCGACAGGGGAAGAATCGAGTGGGTGATCGAAAACCCGGACCATACGGATTATGAAATCCGATTTCGCACGCTGCCGGAAAGGCAGCCGCTGCAGCCGCAAAAGTACACACCTATGGTCGGCGTAGGCGATCTCCTGCGATACAACGCCGGGGTCCCGCGCCCGATTGCGCTCGCGCATTCCATGCGGCTCGTTGATATCACAGGCGACGGCCGCGCCGATCTGGCGGGGTGCTGGAATTATTACTATCGACCGGGGTCGCCCGTCAGCGGGATTGTCTGTTATCCCCGCGTGGGTCCGGATGAGGACCTCACGTTCGGAGATCTTGCCCGGTTGCGCTACGTCGAGAAGCGGGGATCCCGCGAACTCAAGCACTTCCCGGCCGTGTACGCCGAAGCGGATTTTTCGGATCTGAACGGCAACGGGCTGCCCGATATCGTGTACGCGGGGATGCGTGATACCGGGGTAACGGTCTACCTCAATTCAGGAGAACGGGACGGGGGCGGACTGCCCGTCTTCGTGAAGGATATCGAGATTCCGGCGCCGGTGGCTCAGAACGGGGGCATCTGCATCGTGGATCTCAACGGGAACGGCATTCCCGACCTGGTGGTAAACGGGCACTATATCAGGAACCTGAATCCGGACGGCTGGCCGTTCAGAGCCGCCGAGGCGGTGGATCTCCAGGCCGGAAAACAGCTCGCGTTCCTGGATCTCGACGGTGACGGATTGCCGGACGTCATGGCCACGCCCGCTGGCGGGTGTGACCATACGCTGAGATGGCGGAAGAATCTGGGAGGAGAACCGCCCCGGTTCGGACCGGAGCAGAAGCTGGGAGACCTGGAGCCGGGATCCTGCAGCCGGATCAGCACGGTAACGGACGGCCGGCGGAGCGGGATTCTGGTGCAGCACAATGCGTTTCAGAATATCTCATTCTACGAACGGGTTGGAACGCGCGGCGGCCATCCTCGATTCGAACACCGGGGAAGGGCCCTTTCTATTTCTGCCGTGATGTCATTGAGCGATCAGGCGTGGCCTTGTTCGTGCGACTGGAATGGCGACGGCGTCTCCGATCTCGTCATCGGCGGGGGTTACGGTTGGCCGCGCGTGGTTGTCAATTTCGGGAGCAATGAGCGGCCGGCCTGGAAGGAGCCGGAACTGATTTATTCAGAAGGCCAACCGATCCAGGTGCTGCGCGATGAGATTCTGCACAGCAACCACTGGCACAATATGGGATATCCCTATCCCGTATTCGTGGATTGGGACGGCGACGGCCTGCCGGACCTGATGCTCCCGAACGAAACGAACCGGATTGTCTGGTATCGGAATATCGGTACGCGTGAAGAACCCAGGTTTGGAGGTCGCCGTTTTCTGGAAGTGGATGGATTCCCGGATTCCGATGGTCTGAGGGCGGAGTCGGGCAGGGAGGCCGCAGACGAGACCCTGCCAAACAGTCCCTATCCCTACGATGCGCGTGCGCCGTTTTTCTGGCGGACCGGCGCGGCGTTCGCGGACTGGAACGGCGACGGGATGATGGACTTTATCGCGCACGACCATACCCGAAAAGCAACGCTGTTCGTTCAATATCGGGACGGGCAGGGCTCCCGAAGACTGAAACGGGATGACCACGTGCGGCTCGTGGACGGGCGGGAGATCGACGATTCCATCGTGGGTCGGATGAAACACTGGACAGAGTCATTCCGCGCCGTGGATTGGGACGGGGATGGATTGATCGACCTGGTGTATAACGTCGCGGGGACGGGAAAGATCTACCTGCTGCGCAACGTGGGTTCGTTGGATGTTCCGGTGTTCGACCTGCCGAGAGAATTCAGGTGTTACGGCGAGGAGATCGCGTTTACGGTTCACGGCCCGAACGCGTGGCCGGGTGATTTCAACGGCGACGGGAAACCCGATCTCCTGGGGTGTGTCGAGTGGAGCGTATACCCGTTTTACTGTCACGCGGCCCTGGAAATGGAGCGTCACCCGACGTACCGGATGGGGACGGTGAGGAGCTTGTAGCATCCGGAAAACCGGGTTTTCGACAACCGGATTGTCAGCTCGGTTCAATCCGGCGTCGATGATTCGACGATGGCCTGCTCCCTGGCAAAGGCAAGCGTACGGTAGCAGAAATCCGCGGCCTGCCACGGGTCGTACCCGGGCCGGCTCCAGATCATGGCGCTGACTTCCGCGCCAACGGGGACTTCGGTTCCGGCATCGAGCAGGGTCTTGAAGTATTCGTTGAGGTCGAGGCTTCCTTCGCCCGGCAACAGAAAAGTCACAGCGCCGTCTTTCATGTATCCGTCTTTGATGTGGATGTGGACGGTGTCGGGCAGGCAGAGATTGGCGGCGTGCCTGAGGTCGATGCCCTGCACATGAAAGTGGCTGTGGTCGAAGTGGATCTTGAGGTTGGGATGTCGGGTGTTTACCATGAGCCACGCCGCTTTTTCGGGTGTGTCCAGGATTGCGCCGACGTGCGGTTCCACCGCCAGGATGACGTGATGTTCGGCTGCAAGATCCGCAAGTTCGACCAGGTCAGCAGCGACGGCGTCCCTGTCGGTATTCCAATTCGTGAGGGGACCGCTCACCGTGGTCGTGATGATGGCGGGGTCGTCGCCGAAATTCAGGTCCCGGGCGAGGACGCAGTTCTCGATGAAACGTGCAAGGACCGCGCCTCGCTCGCCGTTCCGTGCGCACGTTGAGATAGGGCCGAAGAGGACGGGTGGCGGGAAGCCGAGATCCCGCACGGTATCTGCGAGTCTGCGCCGGGTCTTCCGATCGAGCTTGTGTGGCGCCGTCGGCCACGCGTCACCGATGGCGATTTCGATGGCGTCGTAGCCGATCGCGCGGATTCTCGGCAGGGCATCGAAGACGTGGACGTTCTGCGTGGCGTAGGTGCTGAAACCGATGGGGATCATAAAAAACCTAAGGAAGAAGGAAGAAGGAAAAAGGAAAAAGCGGGAGAATCGGGTAGAGTGGAGTCACGGTAGACGGTAGAAGAAATGCGGGGAGACGGGAGACGTAAGACGGCAGAAGACATCCTTGCCCGATATTTTTTCTTCCTGGCCTCCGGCACGATAAGAAACCTCACAAGGCAGACAATCTCTCCCCTCTCCCGGCTTACGTCTTCCCGTCCTTTGAAGAAAATCGAACATCCCCCTTGTGTCAAGCGGTGTTGAAGCAGGTGAGCACGGAATTCTGACAAAAGAGACCGATATGGACCGGATCAACCTGGGACTGGTAGGGTGCGGCGGTATGGGAACGCGACACCTGTACGGCCTGCGGACGCTCGCGCAGACGCCGTTCAACAGGATTGACCTGAAGGCGGTGTGCGACATCAAACCGGATAATGCCGGTTTGGCGGCCGCGGAGGCCGAAAAGCTGCTGGGGGTGAATCCCGCGGTCTTTGCGGACCTCGAGGCTATGGCGGCCGCGATGCCGGAACTGAATGCCGTCGACGTTGTGACCGATCCCGCGATGCACCACGAGGTTACCTGTAAAGCGCTGGATCTCGGACTGCACGTGATGGTTGAAAAACCGATGGCGATTACCGTTCGGGCCTGTCATATGATGATTCAGGCCGCGGACCGGAACGGACGCGTGCTGTCCGTGGCGGAGAATTACCGGCGGGACCCGTCGGCACGGCTGGCTCACCACATGGTAACCAGCGGCGCAATAGGGACACCGTACATGGGTCTGTTTCACGCGGTAAGCGAGGGGGACCGGATCTTCATTACGCCATGGCGCCACCTCAAGAATCGTGGCGGGCCGCTGGTGGACATGGGGGTACACTATGCCGACCTGATCCGCTATCAGTTGGGGGATATTCAGGAAGTGTACGGCGACGCGCGGCTCGTGGAGCCTGTGCGGCGGAAGTCCGATTCGATGTGGAGGCCTTACGAGTTTTACAGGAAACAATACGAAGACATGGCTCCTGTGGTCCCGGCCGACGCTGAGGATTCGTCTTTGGCGATGTTTCGCATGGCCGGCGGCGCCGCCGTGAGCTGGGTGGTCGGACTGGGGGGATACGGGGGTTGCAGTACGCAATTGATTCTGGGCACGGAGGGGTGCATTGAGGGTTATGGGACCCGAGGAGGCCGGGTTCGGATGCGCCGGGGGCGCGAAGAGTTCCAGGAACAGGAAGAGATGCTCGCGCAGGCTGAGGGCTTCGAACAGGAAGCGCTGGCTGCCCACTTCTTTCCCACGGGGCTGACGTCGGCTGATCCCGAGGTCGACTGGAAGCTTCTTGCCATGGAGTACTACGAGTTTGGCGAGGCCATTGCGGAGGGCGGGGAAGTGGAGGTGGATGGAACGGAGGGGATGAAGGACGTGGCGGCTGTCTACGCGGTATTCGAGTCAGCCGTGGCAGGCCGTGCGGTACAGATGGCTGAGGTCGAAAGCGGCGAAACGGACGCCTATCAGGCAGAGATAGACACGGCGCTGGGCATTGTGTGAAAGGAGTGGCAAATGGCGGAAACGCGGCCAAATGTGGTGTTGATCATGACCGATCAGCAGCGAGGGGATTGCGTGGGCCTGGACCCGAATGCGCCGGAGGTCCTTCAGACGCCCAACCTGGACTGGCTGGGCAACTCGGGGGCGATGTTTGGCCGCGGTTACTCCGAGTGCCCCAGCTGCATCCCCGCACGGCGTTCTCTGATGACCGGCACGGCGCCGGCTGCAAACGGCGTGGTGGGGTTTCAGGGAACCGAGTGGGAACCGCGGCATACCCTGGCCGGAGAACTGTCGAGGGCGGGATATCAGACCGAGATGATCGGGAAGTTGCACCTGTCGCCGGCACGCAAACGGTACGGATTCGACCACATGCAGCTTGCGGACGGCACTCGGGGGCGGGAAAATGACTATGTGGACTGGCTGCGCGAACGACACGGTCGCACGGAGGTGGATCCGGGGATGGCCCATGGCATCTCGTCCAACGGCTGGGTGGGTCGGCCGCACCATCTGCCCGAAGAACAGATGCACACGTTCTGGTGCGTGGACCGGGCGATGGCGTTTCTTCAGAAGCGGGATCCGTCTGTGCCATTCTTCCTGAACCTCTCGTTCATCGATCCGCATCCACCGCTGACCCCGCCGCGGGTCTACTACGACCGCTATATCAATCGCGCGTTGCCGGAGCCGGTCGTCGGAGATTGGGCGGCTCAGTTCGAGGCACCGCCGAAGGGGCTGGATCCGGACGCTTCGGAGATCTGTCTGAACGCCTACGACATGCAGTGCGCACGCGCGGCGTACTACGGGATGGTGAATTTCATCGACGATCAGATCGGGAGGTTGATTCAAGTCGCGCGCGGCATCCTGAACGAGAGTCTCATCATATTCACGTCGGACCATGGAGAGATGCTCGGGGACCACCACCTGTTCCGGAAAACGTGGCCGTTCGAGGCTTCAGCGCGGGTGCCGTTTCTCATCCGGGCGCCACGGAGTTGGGGGGCGCCTGAATCTGTCACCTGCGGTTCGCCGGTGGGTCTGCAGGATATCATGCCGACAATTCTGGATGCGTGCGGCCTGGACGTGCCGGAAACGTGTACGGGCAAGAGCCTGTTGCCGGTGTTGCGCGGCGAATCGGATGGCGTACGCGAGGTGTTGCACGGCGAACACTCGGGGTGCTACGCATACGAGCATGGAAATCAGTATGTGACGGACGGTCGCCACAAGTACATCTGGTTCACCCAGACCGGCCGGGAACACCTGTTCGACCTGGACGAGGACCCGCACGAAACGCGTGACCTGGCGTTGGGGGAAGGCGCCGATGACCTGTTATCCCCGTGGCGGAAGCGATTGATCCGGTTTCTCGAAGGTCGGCCCGAGGGATTTACCGATGGCGACAGATTGGTTACAGCCCGTGAACACCGGTCGGTGATGCCGGGGTACGAGCCGGAGAAGATGTTTCCGTTTCTGTAGGCCTGAATCGTCCCTTGACGTCGTCCCTGTGGCACCTGAACGAGAATCCACGGCCATCCTGCGGCGCGACTCATTTCCGGGACCGAGGGGTTTTGTTTGTTGCTCTCAATTGCGCGAGCTATATTTCTCCGATTTCTGTTTGAGTACAGTTACGGTTCGTCACCCGATCCATACTCATTGGCGCACTGCACTGAAGAAAGGAGAAACACCGCATGGAATCGTTCAAACGCATCGTAGGCGTCTATCTTGTGCTCGTCGCCGCCGTGGTGGCAATCCATACGGTCGTCGAACCCCTGTATTATACTTCCACCGAAGCCAGTCCGTACAGCCCGCACTGGAGCAAATTCAATGCGCTCATGGTGCTGGCAATCGTGTTGGGCGTGATCTTCGGAACCCTTCGCAAGCGTGGCGCAAGCAGTGAAGGCGGCGGCGCTTCCGTAACCCGCGAATATCTGGAAGCGAACATCCAGTTTTACGGCCTTCTTTTCGTCGGCATACTCTTTTTCTGGAATTTCTTCAACCTGCACAGCCCCGGCTTCACCGCGATAGCAATGGAAACGGTTTCCGCGGTGTGGATCGTGATCGACGCCGCCCTGCCGTTGCTCCTGGCCTCGATTGGCTTTTCCATGCTCAGATCCAGGGAATAAGCGCTGCTGACTCGCGGATCGATCGGCGCGAAGTGGTTGGCGCGTCTGTGGAAAGTACGAAGAAGCCGTCAGCTGGACTGACGCCCAGCCTGACGGCTTTTCCGTTTCAGGTGATGCTATCGCGCTGGAGATCGCCGGTTCAACCCTTTCCGTCGCGAGTGATCAACAGGTCGGCAGGGATGCCCAGGTTTTCGGTCAGGCGCCTGATCTGCCGGATGGACAGGGTCCGCTTGCCGCTGTAGAATTCGGACACACGGCTTCTGCCGCCCAGCCATTCGGCGAGATCGGTTCGCGAGAGTCCTTTCTGTTCCAGCATGAATTCCACGACCTCCCGGGGATCCATCGTTTCATCGAGGGGAAACCGGACGTCTTCGTAAGCCTGTACCAAAACGGAAAGAAACTCCAGGCGCTCGTATTCATCTGAACCCGGTTTGGGATCGGCATCGAGCAGGCCGTCGATTTCACGTACGGCCGCGTCGTATTCGGCTTCGTCTCGCAATACATGAGGTCTTGAGAAGTCGAGTTGTTTGCCCATTTTAAATACCTTTCACAGTGTTGATTGACGAATCCAGGAATTATTCCGTTGATCGCTTACCGAGATGCTGGATCAGCAGGCCGCCGACAATGAGAATCAGCCCGACCGGGGTGGACGGCAGGATTGCTTCGCCCACCAGGAAGTGGATGAAGACCAGCGAGACGAATGGAGAAATGAAGATCAGGTTGGCAACTCTGGCCGTTGTCTCCGAGAGGCGCAAGGCGATGAGCCAGAACACGAAGGCGATGCCCATTTCGATCACGCCGACGTACGCGGCGCCCATCAGGCCGTTGAGACTGGAAATGCGGATATCCGAGAAGAACACGCAGAGGAGGAAAATGAACGGCAGGGCGAACGTGAAGTTCAGGAAAAGGCCGACGACCGCGTCCCGGTCATCCCGCGTGTTGTAGATCCAGTACAGGGCCCAGACGATCGTGCTGGAAAGGGCAAGCGTTACGCCGAGAGGGTCTGAGACGCGAAAGTCCAGCACGTTTCCGCGCGTGGAGATCACCAGGACGCCCGAATAACACACGAACAGGGCAAGGATTTCCTGAGGTTTTATGCGTTGTCTCAATAAAGGAATGGACAGGAGCGAGAGTGTAATGGCCCAGGTGTAGTTCAAGGGCTGAGCTTCCTGAGCGGGCAGAAGATCGTAAGCTTTGAACAGGATCACATAGTAGAGGCACGGGTTGAGCAGGCCGAGCAGGAGGGACTTCAGATAGTGTTGTTTTGAGTACGAGAAGATAAGGCTACTCTTGCCCTGTATAACGACAATGAGCGCCAGGGTGCATACGGAAGCCAGGCTTGCATAGAACAGAAGCTGAAGGGGGTCCAGGTAGCGGAGGGTGATCTTGAAGGCGGAGGCGACGGTCGACCAGAGAAGAACCGTTGCTATGGCGTAGAGGTAGGCTTTATTCTGGTCGCGCATTGAAGGGAGAACGGTGATTGGGCGCCCACGGGTCAATGTACCGGCACGGCGACTCTTGGCTTACCTCCCCCTTTCCTTCAGGAGAGGGGGCCGGGGGGAGAGGTCCCGCTTCTCGCTGATTGCTGAAAACTGAGAGCTGATAGCTGTCTTTTTATTCCTTTTCTACCTTATCCAGTTTCCGTTCGTAGGAAAGGTCGATTTCTGCGCGGATGTTGTCCACGGGCTTCCTGTGGTCGACGCGCCTGACCTCCGGACGGGTAAGGTTCGTCCGCACTTTGTGGGAGATGACGATGCCGCGTGTGGCGTCGATGACCCACGTGCCATTGCCTTCTCCGGTCCCGTCGACGACCATGTGAAGAGAGCCAATATTGAGAATCGCTCTGAAACGGACGTTTCTGTCTTCCTCGAGCGTGACGACTTTATTGCCCTTCTTGGTGGCGACGTTTTTCACCTTGTACGTGCTCTTGACTTCGACCACGGCTTCGTCATCCAGCACCAGGATCGGCGTTTTGAAGTTCGTTTCGCCGCTCCACGTGTCACCGGGTCCGACCGGGTCCTGCGGGAATGCCGGGTGAAGTTCGGGGGACCAGATCTGCCACAGGTCCGTCAGGATGTCCGGGCGGTTGAGTTCCCGCGGGGAATTATCGCTTGTGTGCCGTTGAACCGTTCCGTCCGGCGAGAGAAACCACGTGAGTTCCCAGTCGTCCAACTGCTCCAGCGTATAGGGGAACTGGTCGTGCGTGAGGCGTTTGTTCTCGAAGAAAAAGCCATTGACGGCCCTGCTTACGGTTGCGACAAGGCGGGTGGCTTTTTCGCCGGATTCACCCTCCCCGCCGGCATGGACGATTTCCCGGCTTCGCCACTCTCCCCTGATCTCGCCGGAAGTGAATCCGCGCCTGGTGCGTCCCGGCACGATGACTTCCGATCGGTCGCTCTTGAAGGTTAATGAATACTTGTGCTTATATTTAACGGTGCGTCCGTCCGGATACGTGACACGAAGGGTGACTTTCTCCCTGGCATGGATGGAAGTACCAATTGACAATAGAACGGCAAGACACAGGAACGAAGAGATGCCCGGAGATTTCATGTTGCGTCCTCCTTTGTGAGCGATCCGTCTATTACTTGAAAAGGAGCCCGAAATAAAAAAAAGGGCTGAAGAGTTTTTTCTTGGGAACGGCGTTGGCGATCATACCGGTGATGAGATCGCTGATCTGTTGATTCCGTGCGGCCTTTTGAATGACGAGGTTGAGCAGGGGACGCCAGCGGCCCAGATCCTGCAGGCGCTTGCTGGTCCTGAGTTCGTCGCCGATGGCATCCCAGAGTCGGTCTTCGTATCGTTTCAAAAAGGCTTCGCTGAAGTCATTCGCCGAACTGGCTTCGGCGGCGGTTTGCGCCGCGAATCGTGCGGCGTACAGGGCGTTGCCGATGCCCTCCCCCGTGAAGGGGTCGATCAGCCCGGCGGCGTCGCCCAGAAGCATGAAGCCGTTGCCATAGCTCTTCCTCCGGATGCTGCCGATGGGCAGATTCCATCCGATGGGTTCTTCCATGGCGCGCGCATTGGCGAATCGCCGGTCGAAGGGCGGGCGGCTGATCACCGATTGAAGCGCGTCTTTCAAGTTGACTTTGCGGCGCTTGAGGCTGCTGTGCAGCATGCCGATGCCAACGTTCGCATAGCCGTTTTCAAGGGGGAAGGCCCAGAAGTACCCGGGAAGGACTTCGTTGACGAAGTGCAGTTCGATCTGGTCCTTCAGTCCCGTCACGTTTTCGTAATAGCAACGCAGGGCCACAACCCAGTGGCGGCCGTCGTGGCGATATTGCCCTGTTCGGCGTGCGACGACGGAGTTGAAGCCGTCGCAGCCCAGGACCAGGTTGGCGCGGTAGGTCTGCTGTTGTCCGTTGGCGCTGCCGGTTACGCCGTTGACGATTCCGTTTTCGCGGACCAGGTCTTTAACCGCAAACCCTTCGATGCATGCGTCGACACTGTTTCTGGCCTCACGGAAGAGGAAGGCGTCAAAAACCGTGCGGCGGATGACAAATCCCTCCATGGGGATATTCCGGCCGGTACCGATGTCGTGAAGCGTATGCCGCTCCAGGTCGATCCAGGCATCCACATGATCCGGGCTGCTGAAGACGATTTTGTTGATGAGGGCGCCGGGCAGGTCCCGAATCCTGTCGAGCAGTCCGAGTTCGAGCAGTATGGCAACGGCTTTTCCCGAAAGGGCGTCGCCGCAGATTTTGTCTCTTGGAAAAGTGGACTTGTCCAGGAGAAGGGTCTTGAGCCCATGCCGCGACGCGTACAGAGCGGCGGCGGCGCCCGCCGGACCTGCGCCGACGATGATGAGATCATAGGTGGTTCGTTGAGGATCCGGCATAGTGTCTCTGTAGCGCAACGGCGGTAGATTCATCACGCGATACCTTTAAACTATCCTTATCGGGTGCACGCGTCAAGCGAGAAAACCGTCCCGCACACAGCAGGAGGGACCGGAAATTGAGCCGGAGACAAGCGCGAAAATCAAAGCGGCCGCGCCATATCGGAGTCCGGAACCCCGCGACCGTCGCAGCCGCGTTCCTGGGTCTCCACGTTCTTCTCGCCTACTGGCGTCCCAATCCCTTCTGGGGCGCGGACCTTCTCTACTATTATCCCGATTCGCTACGGGCTGTTTTCATCCTGCTCGCGATACTCGCTTTCGTTCCGTTCGTGCGGGAACGGATTCACTCCCTTTTTGCGGCGCTTCCCGCCGCACTCTGGGGCAAGGGCGTCCGCACCTGGATCGTCCGCACTCTGTTCATTCTGCTGGCTCTTGCCGGATTCATTGCGTTGCAGTCGGCGCGGCACCTCCTGGGCGACGGCTATCTCTATTTGCGGGAACTGGACGCCGGCATGACAGAACGCGTCGACCGGGCGCCGCTCACCTTCGCTCTGATTCGGCTCCTGCATGATGCGGGCGCCGCGCTCTGGCGAACCGCCGAAAACACGTACCGTGTCTACAGCTTTGCTTCCGGCCTTCTCTATCTGGTGCTGGCGTTCGCCACGGCCGGCACCGTCGGAAGGAACGGCCGTGAGAAATCCGTGGTATTCGCCATCCTTCTCACCGCCGGATACGTGCAGCTCTTCTTCGGATACGTGGAGAACTACGCTTTCTATATGCCGGCCAGTCTGCTGTATCTGCTGGCGGGTCTTCGAAGTCTGGAAGGCCGGGCGCCCCTCTACGTACCCGCGCTGGTGCTGGGACTGCTCATCCCGTTCCACTTTCTGTTTGTTCTCTTTGCGCCCTCCCTGCTAATCCTCGGGTACTGCGGATATCGGCGCCGCGAGACGTCGATGCCGAGATCGAAGAACGTCGTGGATAAACTGGCCGCGATTTGCAGTGCCCCACTGGCCGCCCTGCTCGTCTTCTGGATCGCCGGCTTCGATTTCGGCGCATTTCTGGAGCGGACCGGTGGGAAACACCACATTCTCCCGCTGTTTTCCGATCCGGGCTTTCATGTGCCCTACAGCATCGTCTCCGTCTCCCATCTGCTGGATTTTGTCAATCTGCAGATCCTCTCGGCCCCCGCAGCGGTGATGGCGGTGTTCTTGTTCGGGGGAAAAGACTATCGTCACCATCCATTCCTGCTTTCGGCCGCTGCGGTCCCACTCTTCTTCACGTTTATCGCAAACCCTGAAATCGGTGCCTTCAGAGATTGGGATATCCTGGCGCTTCCGGCCCTGCCGCTCACACTCTGGGCCGCCGCGACGCTGCTGGAACGCCGTCGTCAGGACGAGCGGACCCACCGAAGCGTCTCTGTCATTTGCGCGGCCGCCGCCCTGCACACCCTGCTGTGGATAGGCCTGAACGCCAACCCGGTTGCCGCCGAGGCGCGATATGTGCACCTCATGGGCAGACTCAGCGGTCATGCCGGCTCATACGGTTGGGAGACGCTGGGTACATACTATCGTCTGCAGGGCAGAACCGTACCGGCGTTGAATGCCTACCAGCGCGCGCTCGATGCGAATCCGAAGAATCCACGCCACTGGCTCTCCGTAGGTATCATCTACTGCGACATTGGCCGGCCGGACCGCGGGATCGAACACCTCAGAAAAGCAACGGAGATCCAGCCCGACCTCGCTGAGGCGCATATCAATCTGGGTGCTGCGTACCTGGGGACCGGTCGACACGGCGCCGCGATCAACCACCTCAGGAAAGCCGTGGAACTCCAGCCCGAAACCGCGCTCGCGCTTGTCAATCTTGGCGCCGCCTACAACGAGGCGGGAAGATACAGCGAGGCGCTCGAACCTCTCCGTAAAGCCCTTGAAATCCAACCCGAACACCCGGGCGCCCACGTCAATATCGGCGCCTCATTCCACGGCCTTGGCCGGTACGGGGAGGCCGTCAAACACCTTGAGACCGCACTTGAACTTCAACCGGCCCTGGCCAACGCGCAGACGTACCTGAACATTGGTGGGACCTACCACAGCATGGGACGATTCGAAGAGGCGATCCCGTATCTTCAGAAAGCCATTCAGATCAACCCCAGGCTCACGAATGCCTATTTCAACCTTGGCCTGGCCTATGGCGCGCTGAATCGACTGGAGGAAGCGAGAGCCAACCTTCGAAAGGTGCTGGAACTGAATCCCAACGATCCCCAGGCGCCCGTTATCAGGCAACTGTTAAGACAATAAGCTGTCAGCTATCAGCGGTCAGCCAAAGACAAAAACGAAAGGCAAAATCAAAACCTGCCACTCCACACCCCCCGCAGACCTCTCTCCCCGGCCCTCTCTCCCACAGGGAGAGAGGGAGGAAAAGCAGGCGTCGCGTGCCGGTCATTTGAAGAAACTTCGATTGAAAGGATATCGCCGTCCCGGCACGTTCCCAATGACGGTAGATCCACCGATCACCGTTCCCCCTTCCTGTCAGGAAGGGGCTAGGGGAAAGGTCCGCACCCGCGCGGGGATCACGTCGGCTCAGATATCCTGCAGTGTGGTTTTCGCCTTTGGTCTTAAGCTGACAGCTGAAAACTGACGGCTGATAGCTGATAGCTGTTTCTTCCAACATCGGTGACGACATTGGAACGGATCTATTTCATCTCCGACGTTCATATCGGCGCACCCGATATAGAAGGCAACGCCCGCGAGCGGGAAGAGGTCCTGATCGGCTTCCTGAAGTCCATCCGTCGCAACGCGGAGGCGCTATACATCGTCGGCGACCTCTTTGACTTCTGGTTCGAGTACCGCACGACGGTCCCTTCGAGCGGCGCCCGGGTCCTGTTCGAACTGTACAACCTCGTCGAATCCGGCGTTCGCGTGATCTACCTGCCGGGGAATCACGACCTGTGGCCGGGCGAATACTTCTCGGGTCAGCTCGGCGTTGAATTGCCGGGCGGGCCCATCACGGTCACGCACCAGGGTCTCAGGATCCACATTGCCCACGGAGACGAAATCCGGACCGACTGGCGATTCCGCCTCAGCCGCGGCATTCTGAAAAACCGCTTCTGCGTGGGCCTGTTTCGCTTGCTTCACCCGGACTTTGGGGCCATTCTCGCCGGGTACACCTCACGGCTCTCCGAATACCGGATCCGAAGGCGGGGTTCCGGTAACCGGGATATTCTCTATAGGGCCGCACGGGAAAAAATCGCTCAGGGCGTCGACATCGTCATCCACGGCCACTACCACTTTACGCTCCACGCCCGCGTGGGCGGTTCACCAGGCGATCCGGCAGGCACGGAGATGCGTCACGAGGACCACACCGATGCCCGAACTGAACGCACAGGCGAACTGGTCGTTCTGGGCGACTGGATCCAGCAATGCACTTATGCGGTGTTGGAAAATGGCGGAATTCGGCTGGAAAAATGGGAAGAGGGCGCATTATCAGAGCAGGCGATCCCGATGGAAGAAAGGGATTCGTGAGATGGCGATGCGACAGCGCCCCAATCAGACTCAAGCGTGCGAGCTGCGCCGGACGTCTTTGGAAGCTGTCTTAAAATCCCCAGCGGTCTTCGCGCGGCTGCAAAAGCGCCGGTCGGCGTTGGTCAAACCCACCCGTCTTACGAGATCGAGGCTGCGCCTGCTCGCCTCTCATAGGCGGATTCTCCCGCCTTGACCGCCGCTTTTTCGCTCACGCTCGGGAACTCACCGGTAATTTTAAAACAGCTTCCTATGATTCTCTCCATCGACCAGGGCACCACGGGGACGACCGTACTCGTCATCAACCATGGTGGCGATATCGTCGGCCGCGCCTACGCCGAATTCAGCCAGATCTATCCTCAACCCGGCTGGGTCTCTCACAATGCGGATGAAATCTGGCGCTCCACCTGCGCGGTGGTCGCCGACGCGATGCGAGATTCGGGCATCCGCCCTGCGGACCTCGCGGGCATCGGGATCGCCAACCAGCGGGAAACCACGGTCATCTGGGACCGTCGCACCGGAGAACCGGTGCACGACGCCATCGTTTGGCAGTGCCGAAGGACCGCGGACCTCTGCCGGCGCTACCGGGAGCGGGGCCTGGAAGAGACGGTCCGGGTAAAGAAGACGGGCCTTGTCATCGACGCCTACTTTTCCGCGACCAAAATCGTCTGGCTTCTGGAAAACGTACCGGGGCTTCGTTACCGGGCGGAAGCCGGGGACGTCTGCTTCGGCACGATCGACACCTACCTCCTCTACCGGCTCACCGGGGGCGCCGTTCACGCGACGGACCTGACCAATGCCTCCCGCACCATGTGTTTCAATATCCATTCGCGCGAGTGGGACCTGGACCTTCTCGACGCGTTCAACATCCCCCGGGCTATTCTCCCTGAGGTTCATCGCTCGGCCCATGTGTTCGGAACCACCCGGGGCGCGCGTCCGCTGCCGGAGGGGATCCCCATTGCCGGTATCGCGGGAGACCAACAGGCGGCGCTCTTCGGGCAGCGCGGCGTATCTGAGGGTGACGTCAAGAACACGTACGGCACCGGCTGCTTCGCCCTGTTCCACACGGGCTCGGACGCGTTTCCCTCTCGGAACGGCCTGCTCACCACGCTTGCATGCGATTCCCGCGGCGGTCCCGCATTCGCCCTCGAAGGCTCCGTCTTCAGCGCCGGCTCGGCCGTCCAGTGGTTGCGCGACGGTCTCGGTCTGATCGCGAATGCGTCCGATACGGAAGCGCTCGCGCGATCGGTTCCGGACAATGGCGGCGTCTATCTCGTCCCAGCCTTCACCGGCCTCGGCGCGCCGTACTGGGATCCGGACGCCCGCGGGACGATCGTCGGCATCAACCGGGGTACCGAACGCGCCCACGTCGCCCGCGCAGCCCTCGAATCCATCGCGTACCAGAGCGCCGCGCTGGTGGATGCCATGGCCGCCGATACCGGGCGTTCCGTCACCGGTATGAGGGTAGACGGCGGCGCCTCGGCCAACGACTTCCTCATGCAATTCCAGGCCGATATTCTCGGTACGCCGGTGATCCGCCCCCGCCACACCGAGACCACCGCTCTGGGCGCCGCCATGCTCGCGGGGCTTGCGACCGGTTTCTGGACGGGCCCTGACGCACTTTCAGGTCTCAATCCACCGGAACGCACCTTCGAACCCGCCATGCCAAAGAAAAAGCGCGACGCCCTGCTGAATCAATGGCGTCACGCCGTTCGAACCGCCCGCCACCACGGAAATCCGGTAAGTAGAGACAAGGAAGAAGGAAGAAGGAAAAAGGAAGAAAGTAGAGAGTAGTAGGAACAAGTGGTTTTCAATGGGCAACGGGAGACCGTTTGGATGTGATCGTCTCCCGGCTCACGCCAACTCAATTCATGGTTCCAATCGAAAAGTCCCGCGTTGATTGGCCAGATCGAAAAATTCGCGGTCTTGCGCAGCGTGGACTGTAATGGCAGCAATCACGCTTTTTCTCTTGAATGGGAAGAGGACCAGGTACCAGATCCCGAATCCAACAGTGGCGTATGGCCACAAACCGGTGAACGCCAGGTAGCATGTCACCACCAGCACGATCCATTCAAGCTTTCGGGCAAACATATTCAAAATGAGATGACTCCAGGGCAGCTTCCACTCCAGCGTACACCGGTGTCTCCACGACACGTTGTAGACGACCGCGCCTCTTTCATTCACGTGTCGGGAAAGGGTTTCCCAATCAACCGGTGGCTTCGCTTCAGTCTCGTAACCGCTTTCCGCCTCGCCTGTCAAGCTCATATCTGATCGTCTTCCCGCTTTTTGCCTTTTCCTCTTCCTTCTTCCTTCTGCTTTCTTCCTTTGTCCCCTCTACTCGTCCGTCACGCATCCCTCGGAGGCCGTGGTCACGGTCTTGATGTATTTGTAGAGCGTCCCCTGCGAGGCCTTGTAAGGCGGTGCGTTCCAGGCCGCGCGCCGCTCGGCCAGTTCCTCGTCGCTCAGGTCCACGCTGATCTCGTTGGTCTCCGCGTCGATTGTAATCACGTCGCCATCCTTGACGAGGGCGATGGCGCCGCCCTCCTGCGCTTCGGGCGTGATGTGCCCGACGACGAAGCCGTGAGATCCGCCCGAGAACCTACCGTCCGTAATCAGGGCGACGTCATTACCAAGGCCCGCGCCCATGATCACCGACGTGGGCGTGAGCATCTCCGGCATGCCAGGCCCGCCCGTGGGTCCCTCGTAACGGATGACCACCACGCATCCCTTCTTCACTTCGTTTCGCTCGACGGCGCCAAGCAGGTCCTCCTCCCGGTCGAACACCGCCGCGGGACCGGAGAACCGCACCCCTTCCTTCCCCGTGATCTTGGCCACCGCGCCCTCCGACGCCAGGTTGCCGCGCAGAATGCGCAGATGCCCCGTGGCCTTGATCGGCCGGTCCATGGGCCGGACCACCTCCTGACCCTCGTCAAGTCCGGGCAACTCCGCGAGGTTCTCCGCAATCGTCCGACCCGTCGCGGTCAGGCAGTCTCCATTCAGGAAGCCGTTCTCCAGCAGAACCTTCATCGCGCCCGGCGTTCCGCCGACGTTGTGCAGATCCTCCATCACATACAGCCCGCTGGGCTTGAAGTCCGCCAACAACGGCACGCGGTCGCTCACCGCCTGAAAGTCGTCGATGGTCAGCGGCACGCCGACGGATTTTGCCATTGCGATCAGGTGCAGCACCGCGTTGGTCGACCCGCCGAGGGCCATCACCACGACCATGGCGTTTTCGAACGCCTCGCGGGTCATAATGTCCCTGGGCTTGATATCCTTCTCCAGCAGATTCCTGATGGCTGCTCCGGACTGGAAGCACTCCTCCAGCTTGCCCTTGTCCACGGCGGGTGTGGAAGAGCTGTAAGGCAGCGACATGCCCATCGCTTCGATAGCGGACGCCATTGTGTTCGCGGTGTACATCCCGCCGCACGCTCCGGCGCCCGGGCAGGCGTGCTGCACAACGCCCTTCCTCCCCGCTTCGTCCAGTTCGCCCGCCAGGTACTCACCATAACTCTGAAAGGCCGACACGATATCGAGCTTCTTGTGGTCCCGGAATCCGGGCTTGATCGTACCTCCGTAGATCATCAATGACGGCCGGTTCAACCGCCCCATGGCCATCACACACCCCGGCATGTTCTTGTCGCATCCCGGAAGGGAAATATTGGCGTCGTACCACTGCGCGCCCATTACCGTTTCGATCGAATCCGCGATAAGGTCCCGCGATTGAAGCGAAAAGCTCATGCCCTCCGTGCCCATGGAGATCCCGTCGCTCACGCCAATCGTGTTGAATCGCATGCCCAGAAGACCGGCAGCGTCCACGCCCTGCTTCACCTTCGCCGCCAGATCCAGCAGGTGCATATTGCAGGTATTGCCTTCGTACCACATGCTGGCGATGCCGACCTGCGCCTTGTCCATATCCGCTTCGGTCATTCCCGTTCCGTACAACATCGCCTGGGACGCGCCCTGAGACTTCACCTGCGTTATCCGGGAGCTGTGCTTGTTCAGCGCCATGGTTTTCCTTTCTCGTTTATTCAACTGAAGCCGTCTTGTCCGCGTGCCAGGATTATTTCCGGCTTGTTTTCATTCATTCCGGATTTAATTTAATCGAATGCAGGACGACGGTCAACAACGGGAAATCGGGTAGACGCAAGACGTAAGACAGGAGATGATGCCCTTGCCCATTTGCTCCTCCGACTTGCCTGCGGCAGGAGAGGAAACCTCACAGGGCAGGCAATCTCTCCCCTCTTCCGTCTACCTTCTCACCAGGTGGTGGGGCGGAGTGTGGTTCTCTACCCTCTTCCGTCTCCCCGCTGTTAAGGAACACGCCGCAGGCATGATTTTAAAAAGAAAGACCATAGATGGATTTGCTTAATGCAGGGTGCTATTTTTAAAATCAAATCATTATTTTTATTTTATTTACGTCCTTTTTCTTATCCGCGTAAGAAAAAGGACCAAAAAGAAGCGCGCCCTTCGGCAGGGGGCCGGTTTTTCCGTGAATCACTCCGGAGGCAAAAATGACAATTGGGTGGCCTTCAAGTCCCTCAGTTGTACCAACACTTGGGTGCTAAACGGATTAACACGGAAAAACCCCCCATACCCCCGGTCGCCAGATGTGAAGTGCATTGATTGGGCGAGATCTGCCTTTCCTCCCTCTTTCCTTTAGGGGAGAGAGGTCTGCGGGGGGCGTGGAGTGGTAGGTTTTGATTTTGCCTTTCGTTTCTGTGTTTAGCTGATAGCTGACGGCTGACAGCTGATAGCCAGGTCGCTGGGTTGGCCGCTGCCCGTCGACTGGTGGCCGTCGGACTCCCCCTTTCCACCCATCGATGTTCCCGAAGAGGCTATGAGACAATGAACGAAGACGCCACGATAGTCGATCCCGCTCAGGATTCGAGTGCCGCACCCGTCTCCCAGACCGAACGCATCGAGTCGATTGACGTCCTGCGCGGCGTGGCCCTGCTCGGCATCCTCATCATGAACATCCAGGCATTCGCCATGCCCCAGGCGGCGTACTTCAACCCGACCGCCTTCGGCGACCTCACAGGCGCGAACCGTTATGTCTGGATCGCGGGCCGGATGCTGGCCGATCAAAAGTTCATGACGATCTTTTCAATGCTCTTCGGCGCGGGCATTGTCCTGATGACGGGACGGGCGGAGGCACGCGGGGACGCCCGCCGGGTACACTACCGGCGCATGAGATGGCTGATGGTCATCGGGCTGCTCCACGGGCATCTTCTCTGGTGGGGGGATATCCTCTTCCATTACGCTGTCTGCGGGATGCTGGTGTATCCGCTGCGCCGCCTGTCGCCAACGCGGCTGATCGCCATTGGAGTGGCGCTGCTTGTCGCTTTCGCCGCGTTCTGGGGCGTATTGGGTCTGTCGTTCCCGTACTGGCCGGAGGAGGCACGCGCCAAGTTCGTCGCAGACGCCTGGCAGCCGCCGCAGGAGAAAGTCGAAGCCGAAATCGCCACATACCGCGGCGGCTGGCTTGAACAGATGCCCGATCGGTCAGTGACGGCGCTTGCGAGCGAGACGCTGGCGCTGATCGTGGCGGTCGTATGGCGCGCAGGTGGGTTGATGCTGATCGGGATGGCGCTTTTCAAGAAGGACGTGTTCAACGCGCAACGCTCGACACGCTTCTACGTGTCGCTGATCGCTGTTGCGGCCGCCGTCGGCTTTCCCCTCCAGGCGTACGGAATCTCGCTCGACTTCGCGTCCGGATGGTCGGTCCGGTCGTTATTCACGGGCATTCAGCTGGTCTACTGGACGAGTATTGCTGTCAGTCTCGGCTACGTCGGTGCGATAATGCTGGCGTGCCGGACACCGGCGCTTCGCCGTGTCACGCGTCCGTTCGCGGCCGTGGGCCAGACCGCCCTCACCAACTATCTGCTGCAAACGGTCATCTGCACGACGATCTTCTACGGACACGGTCTGGGCTGGTTCGGCGCCGTTGAGCGCGTCGGGCAGGCCGGGTTGGTGGTCGGTGTCTGGGCGGTGCAGCTGATCGCCTCGCCGCTGTGGCTGCGCCGGTATCGCTTCGGGCCGGTGGAGTGGGCGTGGCGGTCGCTCACCTACCGTGCGCGGCAACCGATGAGGCGGAGTTTATTGCCGGGGCAGTGACCGCCTGCATATGACGGCGACTGACGGTTAGCCAGGCCAGGTTATTGGCCTTTCAGGACGAATTGCGCCTCTCCGTATAGCCCCCCGAGAGGCGTTTCTCGTATCGGCGCACCTCCACACCCCTCCCTCCGAATTCGACGGCACGATTCACGCCAGCATCTCACTTGCCATTGCCGTTCCGGCACGGGGACTCAACGAGGCGTAGGCAGCAATTGCGCGTACCCGGCCCATCCACATCCGGTTGAATTCACGCCATTCCTGGAGACAGGAAAGGGAACGGAAAGACCAGGGCCTCAATCTAACAAAACGGCCGCCTGACTGTCAGTCTACGAACGCCGGGGGAAAATGGAGGCGCGTGTGAGACGGATCTTATCGATGGTTTTTTGTGTGTGGGTGTTGGGCTTCTATAACCAGGCCTACGGGCTGGGGTCGGTACGCGGCACGGTGCGCGACGCCACGGACGGTGAAACATTGCCGAATGCCAACGTCGTGATCGACAGTCTGGAAATCGGGGTGTCCACGGATAAGTCCGGTTACTTCGTCATTGGAAATCTGCCGCCGGGCAGACACGTCATTTCCGCGAGCTTCGTTGGTTACACCAGTCGATCCGTCGATATCGCAATTGAGTCGGTTGAGACTGCGAGGTTGGTGATCGAGCTCGAACCCGTGGCATTGACGATCGACGAGATAGAAGTGGTAGGAGAGCGCGTGTCGACAACGGAGTTGACACCGGTTAGCGCGTTCGGAACCCGCGTGACCGAACTGGCGCGCATTCCAACGGTGGGACAGCCCGATCTGATGCGTGGCATTCAGCTTCTTCCCGGAGTTCAGGCAGGGAATGAGAATTCCGCCGGGTTGTACGTTCGGGGGGGCACGCCCGGACAGAATCTGATTCTCCTCGACGACGTGGTCGTCTATAACCCGAACCACCTGTTCGGCTTCTTCAGCACGTTTAATCCCGATGCGCTGAAGGACGTGACATTAATCAAGGGTACATTTCCCGCGCGGTACGGCGACCGGCTGTCGAGCGTACTCGACATAACGAACCTCGACGGCAACCGGAAATCTCTGGATGCCAGAGGATCCATGGACCTCATCAGCGCGGGTCTGACGGTCGAAGGACCCGTGGGCGATCGCGGATCCTGGATGTTGTCAGGTCGACGTACCTATCAGGAAGTCCTGGAGTCGCCGCTTTTCAGTCATCTGGTCGACGAGATGTTCAGCACCCGGATCGGCACGATTTCGGCGAGTCCTGGCGCCGCCGGCGGGCCGCCCCGATTCGGCGGCGGAGGGTTTGGCGGCGGGCGGTTTGGAGGGACGAGATTCAACTTTCAACAGCAAACCGGCGACTTCGATCAGGATTACGGATTCTACGATACGAATTTCAAGCTGAACCTGGACGTGTCGGACAATAACAGCATTTCCGTCAGCGGCTACGCGGGCCGTGACGCGCTGGATCTATCCCTGCCGTCGTTTCGCCAGCAGACGCGAGAACAGCTCATGGACTGGGGCAACCAGATCGCGCGGTTCAAATGGCAGCGCATCTACACCGACAACCTGATCGGCAACGTCCAGATTTCGGCAAGCCGATACATCTCGAATTTCGACGTCGCGACGAACCAGAACGCCGATCAGGCGGGGCAAGGCGGCGAGGGCCGCCAAGGGCGTGGATTCGGGCTGAATCGCAACAACGAGCTGAACGACCTGACGGCGAAGGCGACGTTCGACCTCTATTCGGGCCCCTGGCACACCACGCGTTTCGGCGCTCAACTCACGGCCTACGACGCCTATTACCGGCAGGGCGTGGGCGATTCGGTCCGTACGGGAATCAATACGGCGTCGCTGTACCAGACGGGTTACCTCGAGCATGCGATGCGCCTGGGTCGCCTGGAACTGACGCCCGGGATTCGTGTGAGTCATTTCAACAGCGGCAACTATACCCGATGGTCGCCGCGCGCGACGGGTCTGTACCAATTCGATGAGAACATCGCGATCAAGGGCGGCTGGGGCATTTACCACCAGTTCGTCAACCTGATTTCGATAGAGGCCAACACGTACACGACGGATATGTGGCTGCCGGTGGACGAGACCCTGACGCCGGGCAAAGCCGTCCACAGCGCATTCGGCCTCATGTTGACGCCAAACGAAGGATGGCAGGTCGATCTGGAGTTCTATCACAAGGACCTCGAGGACCTCGTGGAATTCCAGTCCCAGGTGCGCCTGGACGACTCAACCCCGCTTTCGGACCTGTTCGTGACCGGATCGGGCACATCCTACGGCGGAGAGGTCCTGCTTCGGAAGACGGAGGGGCGTCTGAAGGGATGGATTGGATATACACTGAGCAAGACGGAACACACCTTCCCTGAATTGAACCAGGGCGAGCCATTTCCGCCAAAGTACGATCGGCGTCATGACGTGTCGATTGTGACCGACTATTACGTGGGCAGAGGCTGGAACCTCAACCTGAATTGGGTATATGGCACGGGACAGGCCTACACGATTCCGGAGGCGCGTTATGAGGTGCAGCAGCCTACGGGCCAGACCATACCCTATGTCCATGTTTCGGAAAAGAACGCGTACCGGCTGCCGGCCTATCATCGGCTCGATCTTGGCGTCACACGTGAAATAAACCTGGGCGGCGTCGAAGCTGAGCTGGTATTCAGCGTGTTCAATGTCTACAACCGGCGAAACGTGTGGTATCGCTCGTTCGATGCGACCGAGCCGGAAGTTCTGGTACAGGATGTGTTATTACAGCCCATTTTGCCGAGTGTCGGTCTACGATTCGACATGTAGGACGGCCGGCGGAGGAAGTAAATATGATCAATTTGCGTTTGATTCTGTGTGCGGTTGTTGTTCTTGGGTCCGGCGCGTGCAGTACGTCGCCGACAGAGTCGCTGGGGGAATTCAAAGAGACGATCCTTATCGAAGGCTATCTTCAAGCGGGAAGCAACGTATCCGGTTTATTCGTGGGCACGACGATGCCGCTCTCGAGCGAATACGATCGCGACGCCAGCGCGCTTTCCGATGCGGGCGTCACGATTACGGTGGACGGCGTAACGCATTCTCTGTCATCCGTTCCGGACAAGCCCGGCACCTACCATCAGCCGGACCTGGTCGTCCAACCTGGAAAAACCTACCATCTGTCGGTCACGACGGGGTTGGGGACGGCGACCGCGCAGACTACCGTGCCGTTCCCGCCGATAGCTTCGGGGGCGCCCGTGGTTTACGTCGGCGGCGATCCGTATCGCGTGACGTGGGAAGGCGAGACAAATGGCGGTTATGTCACGTCAAGGCAGGCTTTGGAACTTCTGGAGCGAATTCCACCGGAGAGCCAGTTTGGAGGCGGGCGGCTTGGCGGCGGCTTCGGCGGGGCGATTGACACCACGGGATTCGGCGCACTGAGGGACAGTATCGCCAGGGCGGACCAATGGCGGTTCCTGCAAGGGCAGTCCCAGACGTTGAATCCCCTTCAGTTTTCCTATTATGGATCCTATTCGTTTCTGGTCTTTTCCCTGGACGAGAATTACGGAGACTTTCTGATCTCGAGCCAGCAGGACATGGCCACGCTCGATGAACCTCGATTTCATATAGAGGGCGGCATCGGGCTGTTCGCATCCATGGCCGCGGATTCCGTACTGTTTCGGGTAGAATGACCCGGCCGCCGCTTGACAGGAAAAGGCTGTCAGGCTATATTTTCAGCGCCCGGGCAACCAGGCGGCCCGGGACAGAACACTCGTGTGGGGGCGACCTGGATTCGACGGGGGTGGAGAGGCGATGGCTGCGTGTCGAGGTCCCATGTCCTCGTTAAACTGTGGGAACACTCTATAATTGCGGACGATACGTACGCAATGGCTGCGTAACTAAAACGCAGTCCGTTCCGCCGGGCTTCGCCTGCAGGGCCTGACCGGAGCGCCGACTTATGCGGGCTGGCTCGTGGACCTCCGTTCGAGGGTGCGTGAGCGAGAGCTGATTGAACTGGCGTGGGGGCAACCCCGTTTACCGGGGCGCCCGCACGTGAGATTCAAAAGGTAAACTACACACGTAGACGCTGTCGTTGATCTGCTTTCGGACGCGGGTTCGATTCCCGCCGCCTCCACCAATTGAACGCATAAGAACTCAGGGCCGGGTGATCTGTGCGTCGCGAATGGTTGCGACTCACAGATCGCCCGGCCTTTATTTTAGTACCCGATGCCGTCGAGGGAATTACAGCAGGGACGTTTTTTCATATTGTGCACATCCGTATCATTCCCCCCTTGAGGGGGAGTCGCAGAAGCCGAGCCGGACCCTGAGCCGCTGTCCTGAGCCTGCCGAAGGATTGTCGAAGGGCCCGGCGAAGGGTGTCGAAGGGCCGTTGAATAGCGGGCATTTCGACAAGCTCAATGACCACGCGTTATTTGGTTCATTGAACCGCCGTTGGAAGTCTCATAACCTGCCCAGAGCCTGGCAGCATTGTGCTCGTCGAAATGTCGAAGGGGCTGGCGACGGCTGATGCGGTGGGGGGGATTTCAATGCCGTACCGAATCCTGCCAACGTGAGGAATCATGTACGCATTGTGAGTTGGAGTTTTGTTGTATGATCCGGACGCCCTTTGAGACTGTGACTATAGTAGTATAATCTAATTCGTTTAATTCGTAATAATTGAGAAAAATCTACATTGAATTATATCAAATCGTCTTGCGACTGAAACCTTCCTTTAGTATATTGTATTGATATCAATTCACAATTTTAGTGAAATATAGATATTGTATTATACCATGATCCGTGTCGAATCCACATTTCCGGCATCGCGCAGGCGTCTCGCCGCCGTCCTGAACGAGGCGGGTGACGTCGTTCATATTGACGACGCCCGATCCGCGCTCGATATCTCCCGAAACGAGGCTGCAAAGCAGCTGTCACGGTGGATGAAGCAGGGCTGGTTTCGACGGGTTGGACGCGGCGTCTACCTTCCGGTGCCAATCGAAATGCTCGGCAGCAGCCTTGTACTCGATGATCCCTGGATATTAGTACCAGGCCTTTTCGATCCAGCCTATATCGGGGGGCGCAGCGCCGCGGAGCACTGGGACCTTACCGAACAGATTTTCAACGACATTGTCGTGTTGACAAGTCGGCCGGTACGCCAGAAGTCCCAGCGGCTACAGGGCATACGATTCAGTCTCAAACATATCAAAGCAGGCGAAATCTTCGGTACCAGGTCCATTTGGCGCGGCAAAAGCAGGATCCTGGTCTCCGACATTCATCGCACAATGGTCGATATTCTGGACGATCCGGCCGTGGGGGGAGGAATCCAGCACGTTTCCGACTGCCTGTCGAACTATCTCAACAGCAGAAACCGCGATGATGCCACGCTGATCGGTTACGCTTCGCGTCTCGGCAATGGCGCGGTGTTCAAGCGTCTCGGCTTTCTTGCAGAACGTCACCCCGACGGCGCCACGCTGGTCGAACCCTGCCGGGAACGCCTCACCAAGGGTCACGCCAAACTCGATCCGGCGCTCAAATCGCCGCGGCTGATCACAAGATGGAGACTCCGGATCCCCGAAACCTGGGTCAGGGCGGACGCCGGTGATTGATCGCATCCAGGGCGCCAACGGCACCGGCGAGACGTTCGATCCCCGCTACGCGGTGGAACTCAACGCCGTCAGTTTCCCTTAACGTCCGGACCACCGCAGACGGATGAACCACCGGCGTAGGCGCTGTCGTTGGTCTGCCGTCGCACGCGGGTTCGATTTCGACTTCCGTCCACAACATCGGCTATTTTTGTTTATCCGAACTTCAGCGCTATTTCAACAATGCGACGGTTTTTTATATCGCCGCCGATGAAGTCTTGACCTATGAGAGCCGCCCGCCCTTGACAGTACATTAGTTCGCGCATATATTCTTGCGCTTTCGGCCATGCTTCGTCCGCGCGATTGTAAAGCCGTTCATGGGCCGAATTCGGAGGAGTTGTTCGTGATTTCCGGAGACCGTTGAGTTGCCAGGAAGGTAGTGCTACTTACACGGGCGCCAGCGGTTCGGTAGTAAACGGTAAGCAGCATCCGTTGACGTTATGTTAGATCAGAATTCTGGCACGGGTTCGATTCCCGATGGGTGTAACGAAAGATCGAAGACAAAAGAGTTCCGGGCTGCGGCTCGAAGACCGGACGGGTCGTGGGATTCTTTCCATTCTGACGGCGCATCGCCATTTCCCGATCTGTCGGTAGACCAAACCAGCCGCTTGCCAGCACCTAAAAAAAATCGATGACCTTTGCGCGCCTCCGGTACCGCCGGGGGCGTATTTCGTGTTGAACATGAGCCATCAAGACCTGGTTTCCGTCATCATTCCAACTTACTGCTGTCCAAGATAGTTTGAAAAAGACGATCTTGAATGCGTAAGTACCTGGTTTTCTAGACAGTCGCTTCGAAGCGCCAATGCAGATCCCCCTCTATTGGCAACGGCTGTCCAGGACAGAAACCGATTTCGGACCCGCGTGGTTGGCGTTCCCGGGAGCGAGGGCATCCTGCCCTCGACATCGGATAACTCGTCGCACACGGTGTTTTCCGAGAACCGGTGTCCGATTGAATGGACGCGTCAGTCTCTCTACGCGAATAGCGGTAGGTGACGCGAAATTCGAGGGCAGGATGCCCTCGCTCCGGTTACATGTGGATCATGTCGTGATAGCAGTTAAAAAAGACGATTTTGGACAGGTGTGATTTGCAGCGGGTGATTAAGCGTGATAAAGCCTATCATTCAATGGTGGACCCTTTGAAAACACCATTTGCAAGTACGGTTTTGTTCGCTCTGACGCATTTCCTCAGCTTCTTCGTTGCAGAGGCTGGCGCCGGTGAAATATGGAAAAAAGTAGAGAAGATACTCGCGGAGGATCAGGGGCTGATCGTGCTGGACGGGACCGAGAAGGTCTCGCCGCGTTACACCGGGAATGACGGTCCCGTCTACGGAGACTGGCTGGTACTCCATGCGTTTTCCCAGCCGGCAACGTTCAATCCGTACGGAAAGATGGACTATGGTTCTCACAGAATCCTGGAGAACATGTTCGAGTCACTGTTGTATATGGAGAACACCCCTCCGTACCAATTCAAGGGTGAACTGGCCGTCGCTTATCCGGCGGTTTCCCCGGACAAGCTTTCATATACGTTCGACATTCGAGAAGATGCCCGTTTTTCGGACGGCAGGCCTGTGACCGCGGCGGACGTCTTGTTCAGCTTCAAGGTGATCAAGAATCCGGAGGTCCAGTTATCCGGATACATGCGAAGCGGGTTCAAGGACCTCAAAGCGGTCCGGCTGGAGGGACCCTACAGGATCACGTTTGTTTACGGCGAACCCTATTTCTATAATGCAATCAACATTGGACGAAGGTGGATCCTGCCGAAACATTTCTACGACCCGGACGGGTTGATGGATAGCGTATCCATCGAGGCGCTCATCGACAGTTCCTGGCAAGCGGGCCCGGAGGCCGACCTGGTGCGCCGTTTCGCGGAGCGGTTCAACAGGGATTTCAACCGTAGCGTCCTGGGGTCCGGCCCCTACGTGCTGGCTTCTTCCGCGGAAGACGCGGCGTCAACCGGGAAGACCGTTCTGGATCGTAACCCGAACTATTGGGGGACCGGCAGGAAGGACCTTCCCCCTTCCGGTTTTGTCGATAAACTGGTTTTCAAAGTGGTGATTAATCCGGATGCGGCGTTTATCGAACTGACCAATGGAAACCTGGACGTTTTGAATATGTATCCGTTGCCGTTCAAGGAGAAGAGCTGGTCGCCTGAATTTACGTCGCGCTTTCTCAAGGCCATCCGGTACGCCAGCGGTATCAATTACATCGTATGGAACAATTCGCATCCGATTTTTCGAGATAGGCGGGTCCGCAGGGCGATGTCGCATCTGACGCCGCGCAGCAGTATTATCCGGGATCTGATCTATGGACTCGGCGTTACCATCGACGGACCGGTGCATATGTCCCGTCCGGAATATTACGCCGGCCTGGAACCACTCGAATACGACCGCGATCGTGCCGCTGAATTGCTTCAGGCGGCTGGCTGGCTCGATTCGGACGGCGACGGCGTTCTGGATCGGGCTGTGGACGGCGTCAGGACCGAATTCAGGTTTGAATTCCTGGTAGCAGCAGGTTCTCAACTCAGCAAGGACATCGGCCTGGTTCTGCAAGACGAACTGGCGGACGTGGGAATCGTCTGTAACGTACGTGAAATCGATCGTTCCATTTACCTGCAGCGGCTGCGAAAGCGGGAGTTCGATGCGCTGTTCTCCGGCGGAGGAACCCATCCGGCCGTTCCGCTCGATCTTTATTCAAGCTGGCACTCGTCGCAGGTCCGGGACGGCGGGAATTATGCGTGTTTCGAGAATGAAGAGGCGGACCGGATAATGGAACGGTATCGCCGTACGTTTGACGCGGAACGGCGGATTTCACTCTACCGAAGGCTCCAGGAAATCCTGTTCGAGGAACAGCCCTATACGTTTCTGTTTGTAGGACGGGGCGTAACGGCCTACAGCCGGCGGTTTCGAGGGGTGAACTGGTATCCCTCGGGGTGGACCGATTTTCTGGAATGGTGGGTGCCATCCGGCGGACAGACGTTATCCGTAAGTGATTGTTGATTGGAAATCTGACTGGGGCGTTCGCACCCTCGGTGGGTTTCAATGGAGTTTCCCGCGAGAAAGCTGTCAGCTCTCAGCCGTCAGTCCACCCATCCCCCACCAAACCGGTGGTGGGCTGCAAGGGGCTTAGCTGACTGCTGAAACGTCATTGGCGAAGCCGTCTCCGACCTGCACTCTATCCCTTTGCGCGACTAGTTTTCGACATCGTGGAATTGCCAGAACCGAATCCACACGTAGTTTCTTACTGGAAGATGTGGATGAATCACGTTTACATAGGGAATATTTCGCCGGGTTAACTATGTCTGAACTCGAAGCAGGAACGGTTGTCGACGGGCGTTACGAGATCCTTGCTGCGATTGGCAGCGGTGGGCTGGGTACCGTATACCGTGCGCGCGATGTAAACGATGACGCCACGGTCGCGCTGAAGATGTTGAATATCGTGGGAGACGAGGCCCAGCGGAGATTCCTGAGGGAGTTCAATATTCTCTGCAGAATCCGGCATGCGCGGATTGTCCGGTCCCACAAGTGGGGATTACACGCGGGGAAGCCGTACTTTTCCATGGATTATATCCAGGGCCGCCCCTTATCCGACCTGATCGCCAGCGCGGAAGACCTTGAGAGGTTGAGAACGGCATGGCTCCTTCCGCTCATCCGCCAGATCGGAGAGGGGCTGGCGTATATCCACGAACAGGGTGTGGTACACCGGGACTTGAAGCCTTCGAATATCATGATTTCCGAAATAGAGGGCAAACCCGAGGTTGCGATTCTGGACCTGGGTCTGGCCCGTTTCCGGGAGTCCGCGGAACCGCGTGTGACGCCGCCGGGCAGACCGACCGGGACCGTGGAGTACATGTCTCCCGAACAGATCCGTGCCCGGCGAACGGATCAGCGGTCCGACCTGTATTCTCTGGGTGTCGTCCTGTACGAGATTCTCACCGGGAGACCGCCCTTCACGGGCGAGAACCCGGCTTCGGTGATGTTCCAGCACTTGAGAGACCTGCCCCCACCGCCGCGCCCGTCTGCCGGCGGCGCTTCTTCCCCGATCGAAGAATCAGTCATGAAGCTGCTGGAGAAGGAGCCCATTGACCGCTACAGTTCCGCAGGGAGCCTGCTGCACGATTTAACGGATAAGGAGGAAGCCGGGTCCGATCAGGAGCGAGGCGACGATTGTTTCAGTCCACCTCACGTCGAGGGCACAACGGACGCTCCCGTTCTGCAGCCTCAATTCCAGGGGCGAGAACGTGAGATCAAGGCGTTACGGGAGATCCTGAGGGAAACCGGTCACGGGAGGGGGCGCGTGGTGCTGGTGAGCGGGGTGGCCGGTATCGGGAAATCCCAGGTTCTGGAAGAGTTTCAGGCCGATGCTCGCGTTCAGGGAATGCGCGTTCTCACCGGGCGTTGCTATGAAAACGCCGGCCCTCCATTCGGTCCATTCCTGGAAGCCCTGCGCGACATCGCGGAACAGCCGGGCACGCAGGAATCGGACCTGGAAGCATCCGTCAGGCGAGTTCTAACGCTAATCGAAAGGCCGGCGCCCGCCGATCAGCCGGATCCGTACCCGGCGATGGAGACTTTGTCGGAGCTTCTCGGCGACCTTAGCCGTGAAACACCCACCCTTGTATGCATCGAAGACCTGCAATGGGCCGACGAACTGACCCTGCGGTTCCTGGACTTTATGAGGAGAGATCCTGATCCAGTGCCCCTCGTCTTCGGGCTCGCCTGCCGCAAGGTGGACGAAGATCCGCTGCCACCGGGAATTGGCAACCTGACAAAAGGGCCGGATGCGCCGGGCGTTGTGCATTTTCAACTCGATCCTCTCGAAATGGAGGAGACGGCGAATCTGGCTGCGTCCCTGCTTGGCGAGCAGGCGGTCCCCGAGGAGGAAGCTCGCAGGATTTTCAGGGAGACCGGGGGAAACCCTCTGTTTGTCGTCGAACTGATCCGCGGTTCGGTGGAAGAAGGCTTGATTTGGAGGGATTCGGCCGGCGGCTGGAGGTGGCCGGAATCCGGGGAATGGCCGATGCCTTCGGGCATTATGCAGGCCATTGAGTTGCGCCTGGGACGGCTTCGTTCGGCTCAGAGGCAAGCCCTGGAATATGCCTCTATTTTTCGCGGCGCGTTTTCATTCGACCTGATTGCAGAGGTCTGGCGCGAAGACGAACTGCAGCTGTTGGAGACGCTGGAAGGACACGTCCGCCTGGGCCTTTTGAAAGATTTTCAAGACCGCGACGGACGGTACCGGTTTTCGCATGGACTTATCCAACGGGCTGTATACGACGGCATATCCGAAAACAGACGTGCGTTGCTTCACCAGGAGGCAGGCAGGGCCCTGGAGACGCGGTCCGAGTCCGGCGGCTCGGAGACGCTGGATGACCTGGCCTATCACTTTTCAAGATCTAACAACCTGGAAAAAATGGTGCGGTACGTGACGGCATCCGGCCGCGTGGCGCTGCGGATGCATTATTTCTCCCGCGCTCTTGAACAGTTCGAAGCGGTTATTGAAAAAGGCGCGTTTTCACGTGATGTGCAGGGCAGCATATCCGTCGGGTCGTTGGCGCACCTGGATTTTCTCTGCGTCTACGCCGAGTCGCTTTGCGGATGCGACCGGTTTGATGAAGCGCGGCGCGAGTTGGAAAGGATCATGCATTGGGCGTCCGACAAAACGCCCGCGCAGAAGGCGTACGCATTGAGAATGTTGGGGATAATCCACTCAACTTCGGGTGATTTTCAAAGGGCGGAGTCGGTGCTGTCTGAGGCTCTGGGTCTATACCGGAATCTGGGTGACGATGAAAATGAACTCCAGGTTCTGGGGCTCTTGCAGAATACCTGCCTGGGCCTGAAAAATGTGGATGGGACTGTTAGGTATTGTGATTTAGCCGCTGAAAAGTGCCGGGAATTGGGAGGAGCGGCCAACGATGCGCGTGCCCTGATCTATCTGGCGTTCGCAGCCGAAAACACGAATCAGATTGAAGAGGCCAAAACCCTTCTAGAATCTTCGTTGGATCTGCTGGACCAGGAGGGAGACCGCGTCTATCGGAATACTTGCAATTATCTGTTGGGCCGCATCAATATTTGGTTGGGAGATTTTGATCGGGCAGAGGAGATGTTTCAAGAAAAACGAGAATACTGGAGCAGACGCGGGTCAGAGAGTGGGGAGGCGCACGCGTATCTCTATCTGTGCGAGATTGCACTAAAGCAGGGAGATTCCGCCCGTGCAGAAGCGCATGCGCGAGAGGCGGAACGGCTGCTATCGGAAAGTGGGCGCGGGGAAGAGTATTTCATAGCCTGCGGATTGCTGGCTGAGACCCTGGCCGAAACCGGCCGCGTTGAAGAGGCGCTGTCCTGGGCCGAACGGGCCTGGCCTGGCGTGGAGTACGGTGAAGATGTCCGCGCCAGAATCTGGATCGCGAAGGCAAAATCGCTTGCCGCGGCCGGCCTGCATGAGGAAGTCGATACCCTTCTTGATGAGGCATCGCAGGTCGACGTTTCGCCAGAGGATACAAGACAGTTAAATCTGTTACTCGTTGCGGGCGAGTACTATTTAGAGCGGCGGCGTCTCGCCGATGCCCGGCGGTACTTGGAAGACGCCCGCGAGGCTGCCGAACGGCTGAATCTGCGCTATCTTGCCGGGAAGGCGGCCCATCTTCTGGAGCGGGTTGCTGAGGAAGTTGAAATGGCGTTGCCCGCAAAGGAAATGGTCACTGCGCTTTCCGAGGAGCATCTGCTAACGCTTTACCAGGCTTCGGAGGACTTGACGGCGGTCCTGGACCTGAACGTGCTTCTGGACCGGATTCTGGACCGTTTGAAGAAAGTGAGCCGGGCCGAACGCGTGTTGATTGCGTTAAAGGACGAAGACGCTGTTCATGTCGAAGTGGCACGCAGGCATAATCTGGACGACGTCGAGACGCATAAGATCAGCCGCGGAGTCATCAAGTGGACGATGGAGCGAAACGAGCCGGTATTGAGCTTGGACGCTCGAGTAGACGAACGATTCAGGCAGAGGTCGAGTGTTACCGATTACGGCATCCGTTCGGTTTTGTGCGTGCCGCTACGGCACGGGGAATCTGGCGTTATTGGCGCGCTCTACATGGACCACAGGGAGCTCGAGGATCTGTTTACCGAAAAAGACCGCGCCCTTTTGTCGGCGTTCGGGAACCTGGTGTCGATCGCGGTTGTCAACGCCCGGATGTACTCCCGGATCCAGGAACGTGCGCTTTTCTTGCAGCAACAAGCCGGGGACAGCTACCGTCTGGGAGAACTCGTTGGGCAGAGCGACGCTATGCAGGAGGTTTTCAAGCTGGTGGAAGTTGCGGCTGAAAGCGACATGACCGTGCTCATACAGGGAGAGACGGGAACGGGCAAGGAACTGGCTGCCCGGGCTATCCATAACCGGAGCGAACGCAAGGCGAAGCCGTTTCTCTCCGCCAACTGCGCCGCAATGACCCACGAGCTGCTTCAGAGCGAACTGTTCGGACACAGGAAGGGTGCTTTTACCGGGGCGTCGTCGGACCGGAAGGGATTGTTTGTATCCGCGCACGGCGGCACGGTCTTCCTGGACGAGATTGGAAACGCATCTGCACAGCTCCAATCGAGCCTGTTGCGGGTGCTTCAGGACGGGGAAATCCAGCGGGTGGGCGAGGCAGAGGTGCGGAACGTGGACGTGCGGGTGATCGCGGCGACGAATCGCGACCTGGAAGCGGATGTGCGGAACGGGCTGTTTCGGGAGGATCTGTATTACAGACTGCGTGTGTTGCAGATCGAAATGCCCCCTCTGCGCAGCCACATTGAAGACATACCATTGTTATGCGAACACATTGTGAACCGTCTTTGCGCGGACCAGAATAAGGCGGTTCCGGGTTTCACGGTAGCGGCCATGCGGGCATTGATGGACCACGGATGGCCGGGCAACGTACGTGAACTGGAGAACGAGATCAGGCGTGCGATTGCCCTTGTGGAGGAAGGCAAAGAGGTCTCCGCCGACCTGTTCTCAGAGAGAATCGGGCTTGCCGAGCAACTCAGGTCCGGGGAGGGAAGTTACTTCAAGTCCCGCGTTGCGTCCCTCGAGAGGCGGATGATCGTGGAAGCGCTCGACCAGTGTGGCGGCAATATTTCCCGCGCCGCGCGCCAACTGGGGCTGAGTCGAAACGGTCTGCAAAAGATGATGAGCCGGTACGGTCTCAGGGAAAAAGCGAATTCCGAATAAGCGGGATATGTATACGACGTATACAGTAATTCGTTTAATACCGTAGACGATGTTGCTTATGTTGTAAGAGTATGTTATTTAGCAAATCAAAAAACGAAGCCCTCAAAGGGCGCACTGTTGAAGAGATTCAGATGTATACAACGTATACGTCTGTGCGTTGAAAGTCCTGTGACGGCCTGAATTAGTTCGAAAAAAGTTGTTGTTTTTAATTCGCTTGTGCGTAGCAGCACAGGCGAATTTTATTTTGCGGTCTGGTACGAAGATTGCGACGTCCGAAAAGGGCGGCGCGGGCAGCCATTCCGATGAGAACTCAAGGGGTCGAAGCGTCACGTAACGGCTGCCGGAAGCAGGGGTTTCGTGTTCGACCGCGCGGCTCAGGTTTACCGAACCCACCCGGCCGGGCTCGTGTCTTTTGTACCGGGGAAGACGGATTTAATCGGAGGATTTGGTGCGATTTGTGTCGAAGTGCGAATATCAGTTCGATTCTCGTGAATGACGTGTTTTTTCGTGCAACGGTAGGCAGCAGGGGCTGCGTATGCAATTTATCGGGGCCTTATTTGGTATCAAGAAGCCGGGCGGCTCAAATGCCTCGAGACATCGGGGGAGAATCACTGGAATGAGACATTTGACTGTCTTGATGTTGATGTTCCTTTCGCCAAGCGAAGTACTCGCCTTGTCGAAGTCTGCGCGAATGGATTCGCTTTATCTCAAGGCAACAGCCCAAGTCCGTAAGGTGTCTCCGACCGAGAGCATCAAGGCGTTTGAAGAGGTCTTGAAGCTGGACTGGGAATTCGCGCCCGCGCACTTTCAGATCGCAAAACTGTACATGGAAATGAACACGCCACTGACGCGCCAGAGCGCTCGCAACGCGCTGGACGAGGCGATTCGGTTGGATCCGGACAACGGGGATTATCAATTGAAGTTTGGTGAGTTACTCGGAAAGCAGGGGCTCTGGCTGAATGCCGAAAGGCATTACGAGAAGATATACCAGACCTATCCCGAAAAACGCGCCGAGGCAGCATATATGGCGGGCTTTTTCGCAATGCAAGCCTTCTTTAAGTACATAAATATGGAGCATATAGACGTAACAGTTGGGGCGGGCGGCCCGTCGTATCACCTGTTTAGATGGGAGGAATTCGGTTCACGCGACCGCGAGAAAGCACTGGCATTCTTTACCAAGAGTATCGACGCCGATCCTGGATATCGAGAAGCATATTACGATTTGGGCTTGATTCATTATGAAAGCAGGAACCCCGAAGGATTGGTAACGGCATCAAGGCTATGCCTGGATCAGTTTTCCGAGGACAAGGACGCGTTACTCTATTGTGGGCTGGGATACCAGGGGATGGGTGAATGGGAAACGGCTCATGGGTATTACAGACGTGCCCTTGAGCGAATGTCCGAGCAGGAACGCGCATTAATGGAGTCGGTGGATGTGATTGCAAGCCGGGTGGAGAAATCTGCACTGGATTCGATTTCGACGACCGATACGACTCAGAACGGATGGACGGATAGCCTTGAGCGTGTGCGATTCTGGCGGAAACGAGATCCGCTGTATCTGACGGCTTTCAGCGAACGGCGGATGGAGCACTACGGACGGGTGGCGTATGCCAACCTTAGATTTGGTGAGCGATTGAAAGGAATTCCGGGATGGCAGACGGACCGCGGGAAGGCATATATCAAGTTCGGGCGGTATCTCAAGAAGAAGGCACAGCGTCCTGAAATCGGTGGAGGTGTCGACTCATTCGAGGGCACGTTCCGCCGAGATTTCCACGGCGGTGACGAGACGTGGATCTATGAGGGATTTTCAATCTCCTTTGTCAATAGCGACGGGCTGGATTCCTGGCGTTTCGACAACCGTCCGGGTCGCATATCGGCTCGATACAGGTTCGATCATCAACCTGCGCATTTTATAGACCCTTATGGTCATCACAAGTACAGAATCCCCTACCTGGCTGCAGTCTTCAAGGACGGCGACAGCCATCGTATGGAACTGGCTTACGCGCTGCCGAAATATAACGTGTCTGCCTCGGATTCGAACAGGACCATTGCTATTGAGAATGGAGTGTTTGTGTTTGACGAGGATTGGGATGAGGTGTATCGGAAGCATTCCGATCTCAAATTGAGGTGGCCCGAATTGACACCCAGCGGGTATCCCGTGGCGGACAGTCTGCGTAATAGTCACCTGGTTTTTCAGTTGGCATTCAAGGTGCCGAACAGCAGGTATAATCTGGTTGGCGAAGTTCGTGATCGAACGCGGGGATCGATCGGTACGTTTCGTGAAACGCGCAGGTCCGAGACATTGGATTCTCTCTTTTCAATGAGCGATCTGTTGATGGCCACGCGAATCGAATCACGAACACCGTTTCCGAACGGAAGGAGCGATCTCACGATCGTCGCGAATCCGATGCGGACCTATCATCGGACCGAACCCGCGTTCATTTACCTGGAAGTGTATAACCTGGAGCGGGACGAATTCGGCCGTTCAAAGTACGAGATTTCATATCGGTTAGGGCGTCCGGAACAAAAGAAGATCGATCCGTACCTGTTCTTGGCGCAGCGGTTGCCAGAAGGCGGCAGCCAATTGGAGGTCACGCGTGAAATCAGGATTCGGGAGACGGCAATGCGTACCCCGGTGCGAGCCACGGATGAAGATGGGCCTCTTGGGGGATTGCCGGTCACGCCGCCGGTAGTGGTTCCGGACTATTTTGACACGAAGAAGAGGGATGAGGTCACGTACCGGGTTCGGTACGTGTTTCCGGAAGAGGATGAACTTGCCAGCCGTATCAGGAATTTGCAGAGAAGCCTTGACGGGTCAGAGACCACGATTACGGCGCGGTATGAGGGGGATCGCGAGGATGACTTCACCTATTTGCAGATCGACCTGACTCACGTGCCAGCCGGTGTGCATCGCCTATCGGTGACAGTCAAAGACATGCATACCGGTCAAATTGCAGCGCGCGAAGTGTTGTTCCGCGTGATTGAGTGAGGTGTTCGGAGCGAGGCTTGTGTTGTGAACATCGATTGGTCCATAATGACCTTCAGACTGCGTATGTGCTTTGTAATAGATAGGCGTATGCGGCTTTGGACGTCGCGTCGGAGTCCGTCAGACCCGGATGCCAGTTGCATTTCACGACATGCCTTTGCTTCGAATTAACAAAAAACGAAAACGCCGCACAAGACTGACTTCAACTGTCTGTGCGGTTCTGTGTCTCGGATTCTGCCTCTCGGCGCCAGTTGCCGCCGGTGATAACCGGCTTGCCGAGGGGCTCTACGAAACGGCCATGGAGCAGGTCGGTCGGGTCTCCGCTAAAGAGAGTATGAGAGCCTTCCAACGAGTGTTGAGGGCGGACAGGGACTTTGCGCCGGCCGGCTTCGACGTGTTGGACGCGGTAACAGTTTGAAGCTCGTTTTTCATTTCAGGCTTTCTGTTGAACAATTGGTTTATCTGAATGGCAGGAGGTAAACGTCATGGCTCGGATTACGCATAGCCTACTGGTGTTTGCGTTCTGTATTTCAAATTTGCCCCGTCCTGTCGAAGCGTCTGGCCGTGAGTTACTCACTGTAGCGTCGGAAGCCGGAGATCTTGCACTTGGTCTGCAACGTGGTGATGGTGCGATTTCTGTGACGGAGATATGGGTGGTATCGAAGGAGGATAACCGACCCATGAGGATCAAGACTTACCCTGGAGAAATGGGCGATCTCCATTTTGATCCGGCTGGTGAGGGCCTGATATATCTGGAGCGAAGCTTACGAAATCAGGTCTGGGCATCCTCTTACTTTGGCGGACAGTCTCTTCCGATTATAAAAAACGGGATATGGAAATTAAGCCTGGACGGTGCAGAAGAGGAATTGTGGCCTCTTCCGGATGATTTTCAACCAGACGAAATAGCGCCATCTCCTGATGGACGCAAATTGGCGATCATAGGATATAGAGGGAACTTCTTCGAGAGAATCAACAGTGGCCTCTGGGTATCGGACGAAACTGCCGGCATAAAGCTTCTGTTTGCCGGCAAACTAGAGCCTCCTGTATTGTGGTCAGCTGATGGAATGTCAATTTCGTGCCGTATTCAGGACGGATTGACGACGATCCGTATTCAAGTCAACAATGGCGAGATTAGTGAGGCGCAAGCGGTAGAAGCCAGGTCCAAAAACGAAAAGCGGGACCGAGAGTCCAACTCGAAGGCGCTTTCTACTGCCGTCTTGGACCAAACGGATTCTTCGGAAATTGTGTTGGGCATGATCGGTGCCGGTCTCAACCTCTATATACGCGGCAAGAATGCGCTACACAGAGGAAACGAAAAACACGCGGACAAGATGTTCAAGAATGCCAGAAGCGCATTTAGACACCTCTACGATAAAGCCGCCAAATACGGCCTTTCCAGGAAGAGTTGCACAAGATATATCAACATCTGTGAATTCTGGATTGAATCGAAAAAACACGAAACTGAAATCACCATATGTCAAGAACACCTGGCCGGCATGCTGGGCTTGATACAGGGATTCAAGCGAGGCCATGACGAGAGAGATCCTTCGAACCTTGAAGAGCTGCATCAATGGACGGTTCAAGAAAAGCTCGGAGGTTCGCCTGCGGGAAACGAACGAAAAGACAGGATCGCGATCCTTGACTTGCTGTTCTCCTGCCCGGCAAACTTCGAATACAAGCTTTTCAGCGACTATCTTTACAAGCCCGAAAAGTTGCCCGGCGCACCGGCCGTCGCCTGTTTCTGGCACAGTCAAGAGCAGATATACGGCTCCTCCGGTCCGGACGGGATTCGCACGAAGAGATCAGCACTACAGCCGGCTCGAGTAGACAGTCTTGTTTCCCTTGGCAACCTGGCCGTGGACCGGGATAATCTGGAACAGGCGCGCTTGATTTTCCGAAATGTCGCACGCCAAAGACCGAAGGATCCCGAAGCATATATCAGTCTGGGGCACGTTCTATTGACATTGAAGCGATTCAAGGAATCGAAGGAAGCGTTCCACCGGGCTCTGAGGCTGGGAAGTAAGGCGGAGGCGCATTATGGCCTGGGTATGCTCTACAAGACGTGGCCCATGCAGCGGCATTTTGCCATCCACCATTTCACTGAAGCGTTGATCAAGGATCGGAAGTTTGTAGATGCCCGGTATCAGATGGCCAGAGTGCGATATGATATGAAAGAACGCGATGCCGAATTGGAAGCGAAAAGAGTACTGGATTTGGACCCCGAGCATGCCGGTGCCTGCCTGTTGATCGCAGACTACTATCTGAACCTGTCGTGGGAATTTGAAAAGGCCGTTGTATGGTATACCAAATACCTCGCCCTTCGGCCGGAAGATGCAGATGCGCAACGTAGCCTCGGAATCGCATACTTGAAAGTCAGAGATTATTCGAAGATTATGAACCATCTATTCGACTTTGTCCAAAGGCATCCGAATTCAATCGAGCTGATGCCCATCGTTGCGATTTCTGCAATCAAGCAGGACAGTTTGGATATGGCAATGAGGTTCTTCGAAGACTACATTTCCGGTCTTGCTCCGGATGAGCAAAAATGGTACGAAGATGTAACGCATATTGCGTCCAGCGAAGAACTGAAGAGCCTTGGCGAAGCCGAGGGTACGGACCGTGCAGATTATTTGGAGCGCTTCTGGAATTCCAAAGACCCGGATCTGTCAACCCCCGTCAACGAACGTCAACTTGAACACTACAGACGGGTCTGGTACGCACTCACGGAGTTCTCCAAGAGTAAAAAGCCCTGGGATGCACGAGGTGAAGTCTATATTCGATTCGGGAACCCGATCACCGGTCCAGGTCGGACGACCCCAATTTCAAACAGAGCCTTGAAGTACAGCGAGTCAAGGAGCGCCTCGCTTTCCAGATTTACAAAAGCGACGTCGGGGCGCACACGTTTGTTGGACCGGTGTACCCCGTACGCAGCCTCAAACAGTTGGATGGTGCCTGGTATGATTTGAAAGACATCAACAATGAGAATGCATCCGGATCGTCCGATCTGGACGATGTAGGTGATGTCCCTGCCGATGATTTTGGAATTGGTGCCTCAACAGGCTCGGAGACCTCCGAAGGAGGTACATCTGCCGTTGAGGAGGTCACAACGCCTTCACCGGCCCCTGATGACGAAGTCCGTATCGGAATTTTGCCAATGGACGAACGGCTTGGATTCGGTGACTATCATCCGGTAACTTCAGGCGACGACCCAAGTACGGTTCCCTGGGAGACTTGGATCTATGTTGACGTGGCGGGTGGTATTGAAATCACTTTTACAGACGAAATCGGTTCCGGAACCTATGACTATGCCCCGATACCGACCAACCAGGGAGGAAGGTCAATACGTCAGTCCGCTTCGTTGAGTACCAATTCTCCACGATCCATGTTCCAACGAGCGTCGTCGGTTACTCCAGATTTCTATGTCCCCGAAGACGAAAAACCACCTCTGGATTTTCACTATTCGCTGGCTGACTTCAAGGGCGCGGACGACCGCAGCCTCCTGGAAATCTACTACGGCGTCCCCATCCTCCCGGCCCACTATGTTACGGACGAGGACGTAACCAGGCAGGTTCTGACGCACCATGCGGCCCTCATATCATCCTCGCTGGATACGGTCTACCGGCAAACGGGCGAGATCACCTACGAAGCCGCAGGCAACCAGGCGGGAGAAGGCCTGATGGCGCCCGACGTCTTGAAGCTGAACCTGTCGCCCGGCGCCTACCGGCTGGAGGTGAAGTCACAGGACCGCCTGCGAGGGCGAATGGGCATCTATCAGCAGCAGGTCATTGTGGAGTCCTACGGCGACGACGCGTTGCAGATTAGCGACCTCCAACTGGCCTGGCAGGTTGGCGAAACCAGAGAATCCGGAAAGTTCACCAAAGGGGACCTTTATGTCGTCCCGATGCCTTCCCGAAATTACAGGAAGGGCCAGAGCGTATTCGTCTACTACGAGATTTACAATTTGGATAAGGATGAGTTTGGACAGACAAAGTACAACGTCTCCTACACAATTACATCGAAGGAATCACCGGGCAACGCGAGCAACATCTCCAGACTCTTCCGGTGGGAAGCCGGCAAGAGAGAGGAACTGGCCGTTACGTACGAACAGCTGGGCGATGCTGACCGGGAAACGGAATACGTGGAACTGGCGGTGGATGAACAGGTTCCAGGCCGATACTCGCTGAAGGTATCAATCAACGACATGAACAGCGGCGAGAGGGCGGAGAAGGACGTGGTGTTTGTTATCGCGCTATAGGTCAGTCCACATCACATGATGGAAAAGAGAAGGGCACGACAGGAATGTCTGGCCCCACCCTCGTTGTGATTGAGTGAATATCCAGGAACCTGGGAACGTCGGCGGCCTTTTGTCCGGATCCTACCACAGACCAATTCGTTGAACCCGGACGATCTCGCTGAGTCTTGATTAATAATTCGAATAAATCTACTTTATAGAAGTGATGAGTCGCTGTGCAGGTGCATTGTTAAAGCTGTCGGTGACTGGAAACCTCAGATTTGGCACCCACACTTACCTGCACCAGGCTGTTTGAAGGAGTCCTTGAAATGTCAAAAAGATGTATGATTATCGCATTGCTTGCCCTTGCAGCGATACTGACACCGAGGCCGCTTCTGATCGCCCAACCCTCCCGAGATGCCGATTTCGACGCCAATGGTATTGTGGATTTCGGGGATTTCATCCTGTTCGCGCAGGCGTTCGGGTCGAATCAATCCGGTTTCGATCTCGACGGCAACGGGAACGTGGATTTTCCGGACTTTATTCTGTTTGCGAAGCAATTCGGGGAAGGCGCACCCGAAAAGGATATTACGGTAACCCTTCCCGGCGGCGCGAACTTGGCGATGGTTTGGATCCAACCCGGCAGGTTCCTGATGGGATCGCCCGCTTCAGAGTCCGGTCGGCGGGATGACGAAGGTCCCCAGCATGAAGTTACGATCACAAAGGGATTCTACCTGGGCAAGTACGAAGTCACGCAGGCGCAGTGGGAGAGCGTGATGAATACGCGCCCGTGGACGAGGTTCGGAGCTTCCGGAGATCCAAAAAAAGTAAACTACCCGGCTACTTCTGTGGGCTGGAAAGATGTTGAGACTTTTATTCGCAGATCGAACGAGGCGGAAGAAAGAGAAATATATCGATTGCCCACAGAGGCGGAATGGGAATACGCTTGCAGGGCCGGGACCACGACGCCCTGGTCGTTCGGAGACGACTCGACGCGGGTCGGTGACTACGCACGTTACTACGAAAACTCACGAACTGCGACAGTTCAGGATGACGGGCGCGTCGTCTACGGACCTCCGGAGGCGCAGGAGACTGGGGGTGTATTTCCGAACGCCTGGGGCCTGTACGATATGCATGGAAATGTACGGGAGTTGGTGCATGATTTCTCTGGACCATATTCTGGAGAGCACCAGACCGATCCCAAGGGGCCCGACATGCCGGTTGGTGGTGAAGCTCCGGAACGTAGCCATATTGAAAGAGGAGGAACCAATTTCGACCGCCCTGCGGGGATACGGTCGGCCGTGCGATCTCGCGGATGGGCGCCAAACCATCGCAGCGGCTTTCGCGTGTTGATGGAATACAGATAGGTTCGATCAGGAACCGTGAATCGCTTTGTCGGTATTGGTCCCGCGCGTTGAGAACTCAGGCGTCGAATCGTGAATCGCGCACTCGTCGTGGTTCGTTGACCAGGAGGAGGTTTGTGTGAAATGAGACGAAATGCATTTATTGGCTTGATTGCCATTGGCGCGATGCTGGCAGCCTGGCAGTTTGCAATAGCCCAGTCCGGCCGTGACGCCGATTTCGACGCCAACGGCATTGTGGATTTCGGGGATTTCATCCTGTTCGCGCAGGCGTTCGGGTCCGATCAATCTACTTTCGATCTAAACGGCAGCGGCAGCGTGGATTTTACAGATTTCATCCTGTTTGCGAAGCAGTTCGGGGAGGGCGCACCCGAAAAGAATATAACGGTAACCCTTCCCGGCGGCGCAAAGCTGGAGATGGTCTGGATCCAACCCGGCAGGTTCCTGATGGGCTCGCCTCTTTCAGAGCCCGGTCGGAATAGAGACGAGGGTCCTCAGCATCAGGTAACAATCACAAAGGGATTCTACCTGGGCGAGCGCGAAGTCACGCAGGCGCAGTGGGAAAGCGTCATGAACACCAGTCCTTGGGTTACGGGATCGGTTTCTCAGGACCGGGGGAACTTTCCGGCCAACAGAATGCGCTGGCAGCGACGTTGAGACATTCATCAGTAAACTGAACGAAGCGGAAGGACAACACATCTTCCGGTTGCCCACGGAAGCGGAGTGGGAGTATGCGTGTAGGGCTGGCACGACGACCCGCTGGTCGTTCGGAGAGGATTCGACCCGAATCGGCGACTTTGCGCGTTATCATGAGAACTCACGACGGACGATCGTCATGGGTGACGGTAGCATAGCCTACGGAAGCCCGGAGGTTCAGAAAACCGGCGGTGTATTTCCGAACCGCTGGGGCCTGTACGATATGCACGGGAATGTGCGGGAGTTGGTGCAGGATTACTACGGTCCGTATTCAGAACCGGCGCAGATCGATCCCATGGGGCCCGACGGTCCCACCGGAAGTCGCATTCCGAGTGGCAGCCACGTCGAACGAGGAGGATCCAGTTTCGACCGCCCCGAGTGGATACGGTCGGCTTCCCGTTCGGTCGGGTGGGTGCCAAACGCCTTCACCGGGTTTCGCGTGTTGATGGAATACAGGTAGATTCGATCAGGAGCCGTGAATCGCCTTGTCGGTAATGGTACCTGTCATTGAGACGTCATATGCCGAATCGCGCACACGTCGTGGTTCGCTGACCAGCGGGAGATTTGTGTGAAATGAGACGAAATGCAATTATCGCGTTGCTTGCCGTCGGAGCGCTGTTGGCGTCGAAGCAGCTTTTGTTCGCCCAGACCGGCCGTGATGCGGATTTCGACGCCAATGGTATTGTGGATTTCGGGGACTTCATCCTGTTCGCTCAGGCATTCGGATCGAATCAATCCAATTTCGATCTCGACGGCAGCGGAAATGTCGATTTTCCGGATTTCATCCTCTTCGCGCAACGGTTTGGTCAGGGTATGCCGGAAGAGGATATTGCGGTGACACTACCCGGCGGTGCGAAGCTGGAGATGGTCTGGATACAGCCAGGCCGTTTCCTGATGGGGTCTCCCGTTTCTGAGACCGGTCGGGACGATGACGAGGGCCCCCGGCACGAGGTCACCATTACACAGGGATTCTATCTGGCCAAGTACGAACTTACACAGGCGCAATGGGAGAGCGTGATGAGTACGCGGCCGTGGCTCCTGGGTGTATATACTCAGGATCCAAAGAAGCTGAACTTTCCGGCGCACAGACTGTCGTGGCAGGAAGTCGATACATTTTTCCGCAAATTGAACGAAGCAGAAGGGAAAGAGGTCTTCCGATTGCCCACCGAGGCGGAGTGGGAATACGCTTGCAGGGCCGGCACCTCTTCGCCGTGGTCGTTTGGTAACGACCCGACTGGAATCGTTGACTACGTCCGCTATTACGAGAACTCACGAGCGGCAACCGTGCAGGATGACGGGCGGGTCGTCTATGGAAGTCCGGAGCCCCAGGAAACAGGCGGCGTCTTTCCGAATTCGTGGGGTCTTTACGACATGCACGGAAATGTATGGGAATGGGTTCAGGACTTTTACGGCCAATTTTCGGAAGAATCCCGGATCGATCCCAAAGGACCCGATGGCCCGGGACCCGAGACGGTCGTCAACGTGGGGTGGCCGGGCACGCTCCACGTGATTAAGGGAGGGTCGTTCGGGGACACCGTCCAGGAAGTGCGGTCGGCGGTACGCAGGCGCGGCCACGGATGGGGAGAACGCACCGGAATTCGCGTGCTCATGGTGCGAAGATAAGTACGACAACATGGTTTTGTAGTCACACTAAGTCAGATACTGCAAGGGTCAGTGTCCATGAGGTGAGGACTAAATCTTCACTATTTTCGAAACTGCAGCCGGGAAAGGACAAATGGCTTATTCGAAAACCGTCAGTCGAAAGTCTTTCCGGAAGTCGTCCGGTTCCGGCATTGTGATCAAAATGGTTCTCCTCGGGGCTTCGTTTTTATGTTTCATGATTTTCTCGCGGGCCGAAAGCAGCCCTGGAGTGTCATCACCTGACGGTCGTATGCTGGCGTACGCCGTCCAACGAGGCGAGCGGAGGGCGTTGCTGACGGAGATATGGCTGTCCCGAGACAGCGGCGCAAGCCGTGAGAGGATCAGGACCTATCCGGGCGCTTCGGGCTCGCTCGGATTCCTGCCGGATGGCAGCGCGCTCGTCTATCTCGAACGCAGCCTCAGATTTCCCGCGTTCGGATCGTATCTCTCGGGCGGCCGCAGCCTGCCGATCGTGAAGAATCGGATCTGGGAACTCGCGGTCGACGGATCGAACGAGTCCCGCTGGCCGCTCCCTCCCGAACTCAATCCATTGGACCTTGCCCTCTCGCCCGACGGCGATTTTCTCGCGGTTCGGGGCGAGTGGGACGCCTCGGTGGACTGGGGTCAACCGGGGCTGTGGAGGGTCGACCGGGCGGGACAGGCAACGCAACTTCGGATCGGCACGACAACCGGCGCTCCGCGCTGGTCCGGAGACGGTGCGAAAGTCTACTTCGCTGAGGGTGATTCGACGTCGAAGGAAGTTAAGTTCGTGCACGTGGAAACCGGCGAGGTGGGCACGGAAACCGACTCCGAAGCCGCCGGCGTTCGAGCCACTGCGGAGACCGCGCGCGCCGAATTCGAACCCACTCCGGACGCTCGCGACCAGGTCTCGTTACAACGGGCACTGGCTGAGCTTCAAAGAGGAATGATCCGGTTAAGCCGGATGAATTCGGCCGTGCACCGGGCGGACCGCCACCGGGAGAAGGACGCGCGAAAGGCCGTGGAGCGAATGTTCGCGGGGTTCCATAAACACCACAAGGACCTTCGGATCTCGAAAGCAAGCTGCCTCGCGTATGTGGCGACACTGCGCGAACAACAGCTGAGAACCGGCGCCGCCGCAGGGGAACATGCCTGCCTGGAACACATGCTCGTATTGAACGACCTGGCGCACCGCTACGCCGAGAAGCACGGCGCTCTTCCGAATGAACACAGCGTTCTGTATGGGTGGGTGAAACAGAATGTAGACGTGCAGGCGTCCAGCGAACCGGAACTCAGGCGAGACAAGGAAGTCCTCGAAATTGTCTTCAGCTGTCCGACAACTTCCGATTCGGAGCCGTTGATCGAATATCTGTATAGGCCGGACGCCGCTCCCGGCATGCCAATCCTGGCATGTTTCCGGCACCCCGACCGGTATCTCCACCTGACGGAAAGGCAGAACGCACGAAGGCTCGAGGCGGAGGACATGCGTTCTGAGACGGTCGACTCGCTCTTCGCCGTCGTGCTTCAGCGCACCAAAGAGGAGCGACTGCGGGAGGCGGCCGCCCTGTTCCGGCTCGTTGCCGTCCAGCGCCCGAGGGACGCGCCTCTCCATATCGAACTCGGCCACGCTTACTACAAAGCGGAAGACTACAAGCGTGCGATGTGGGCTTTCAAGAAGGCAATCTCTCTGCAGGGTGGCGCCAGGGCCTATTACGGTGTGGGTCTGGTGTACGGGGAGCTTCCGAACGAACGCAACCTGGCCATCCACTATTTCCAGGAGGCCCTTGCCCGTGACCACGGGTACGTGGACGCCAGGTATCAGATTGCCAGAATGCGATATCTGATGAATGAGTACGACGTGGGCCGCGCGGTCGACCGGGTGCTGGATCTCGACCCGAACTATGCGGACGCCTTTCGCCTGATGGGCGACTGGTACGCCGATTTCTGGAAGGACTACGAACAGGCCATTGTCTGGTACACCCGATATATGGCGCTGAGACCCGACGATACCAGTCTGCGCAGCCGGCTGGGCATCGCCTACCTGATGATCGAAGACTACGAGAAGATCATGGCGAAACTGCTCGGGTTCGTCGAGGAGAACCCCGATGCAATTGAACTGATGCCGATCGTCGCGCAGGCGTCCATGAAGCAGGGAAAGCCGGACATGGCGATGGAGTTTTTCGAGGACTACGTGGCAAAACTCCCGTCCCACGAGCGGGTATTGTATGAGGATATCCGCCTGGTTTCGTCGTTCGAAGAAATGACAGAATTCAACAATACTCCCGAGGCTGAACGCCCCGCTTTCCTGAGACGGTTCTGGAACGACCGGGACACGGATCTGTCCACGCCGGTAAATGAGCGCCTTCTTGAACACTACCGCCGTGTATGGCAGGCGCTGACTGAATTCTCGGAAAACAAAGAACCGTGGGACGTGAGGGGCGAGGTCTATATTCGATTCGGAGAACCGGACCACCGCTCCAGATCGGATCAGCCCAACTACAAACAAAGCCTGGCCGTGCAGCGGGTCAAGGAACGCCTCGCCGCGAATATCTACGGCGGCGATGGAATGGGAGAGACGTTTTTGGGTCCGGTCTTTCCGGTTCGCGGCATGCGACGACTGGAGGGCGAATGGTACGAGTTTCGAGAAGCGGAGACACCGGGTCTGCGTACGGGTAGTGCCGGAGCGCCGGGCGAAAGCGGGGGATCCGCGGGCGGGGATGAGTTCTCCGGTGGAGGTGGGGGGTCTGGGGGACCCGCACCGGTGGAGGACGTCATGGATACCGTGAGGCTGGGTCTCATGGATATGGACAAGCGCCTGGGCTTCGGAGATTACCACCCGGTCACCTCCGGCGAAGACAGGGGAACGATCCCCTGGGAGACGTGGATCTACACCGGCGTGGGCGGCGGGATTGAAATCACCTTCACGGACGAATTCGGCTCCGGGACCTACGAATACGCCCCTATGCCGCCGAATCGCGGGGACATCGACCTCGGCCAGACCGCAAAGTTGAGAAATCACTCCCCGAGAGAGATCTACAAGCGAGCGGCACGTGTGGAACCCGATTACTATGCGCCGGAAGAGGAGACGACGCCTCTGGATTTCCATTACTCGCTGGCGGATTTCAGGGGCGAGGATGACCGGAGCCTGCTCGAAATCTACTACGGGGTTCCCATTCTCCCAGCTCACTACGATTCGGAGGAAAACGTCACGCGCCAGGTGCTCACGCACCATGCGGCGCTTATTTCATCCACGCTGGACACCGTGTACCGGCAATCGGACGGGCTGACGTACGAGGCGAAAGGAAACCAGGCCGGAGAGGGCATCCAGGTCCCCGGCGTCCTGAAGCTGAACCTGCCGCCCGGCGCTTACCGGCTGGAGGTGAAGGCGCAGGACCGGCTCAGAGGGCGAATGGGCGCCTATCGACAGCAGGTCGTCGTGGAGCCGTATGGAGAAGAACGACTGCAGATGAGCGACCTGGAACTGGCCTGGAAGGTAGCATCGGAAAAAGCGGGCAGCCCGTTCAACAAGGGAGATCTGAACGTCGTTCCGCTGCCGTCGCGAACATTCAGGAAGGGCCAGGGCGTCTTCGTCTATTACGAAATCTACAACCTGGCAAAAGACGCGTTTGGGCAGACAAGCTATAATGTATCCCATACGATCACATCCAGAGACACACCGGGCGCCGCCAGCAACATCTCCCGACTGTTCCGCTGGCGAACCGGAATACGCGAAGAACTGGCCGTCACCTACGAACAACAGGGGGCGGCAGCGCAGGAAGTGGAATATGTCGAATTGGACCTCGCCGAACAGGTCCCGGGCCGATACTCGCTGAAGGTGGCGATCGAAGACCGGAACAGCGGTGAAACGGTGGCGAAAGACGTTGTGTTTGTTATTGCGAAGTAGGATCGGAGGACAAAGTGGTACCGGAGGTACGAAACGGCATGTCCGCAAGGAGCGTTTTGGCGTTCGCCATATTATCGATACTGACGGGCTGCGGCGGCGATGCGCCTACACGTGTTGATCCAAACAACGGCTTGACGGGCTTTGAAGTCGCCGGACACATGACGGACAAGCGTCACGGGCATTATTCGATATTGTTGCGGGACGGAAGGGTACTGATCGGTGGAGGCGCCGCGACGGGTGGGTCCGATGCATACGCGACGCATCATAGCAGTGCGGAGATTTTCGATCCCGAAACCGGATCCTCCAGAGCAACCCACAGCATGTCGACATCTCGAATGAACGACAAGGGGACGTTGCTGCCAGACGGTCGGGTTGTATTTGCAAGCGCGACTCAGCATACCGGTGCAAAGACTTACCCGGTGGAAATATTCGATCCGCGAACCGGTGCATTTGCGCCAATTCAATTCAATCCCGCATTCGAAAAAATCTCCAAGTCTATGGTACTTTCAGATGGAAAGATCCTTGCATTCGGTCGATTCGGCGCTATCTGGACTATAGATCCGGAAACGGGCGAGTTTGAATTCAAGAACAGGCTGGCGGTCCCTCGCGGGGCATATACGGCGACAATGCTGCGGGATGGGCGGGCCTTGATTATCGGTGGGATTACCGATCGCGCGGTTAGAGATTCTGAAATCTACGATCCGTCGTCCAATATTATTACGAAGATCGGGGGGCTGACGCACGAGCGGTACGGACATGTGGCGCTGCTGCTTCGGGACGGCAGCGTGTTCATTGCAGGCGGCAGAAAAGGTGATCCAGCTTCACCGACGCAGGTGACGGCCGCTGAGCGATGCGACCCCTCCATCGGGACGTTTTCGCGGGCTGGCAGTCCCGGCAACGAGCAGATTAGAGCTGCCGCCGTGTTAAATAATGGGAATGTATTTTTCATCCTCCGCAACGGCGACGCGGTACTCTACGACCCGGAAAAAGGGACATTTCATCCCACAGGCCACAGTATCGGGCCAGACTACAAGCTGTATAGCGTAACGGTGCTTCGCGACGGGCGCGTACTGGTTATTGGCGGATCAAAAAACGGAGAAACCATCGATCAGATCCTGGCGTACAGGCCTTAGGCGTCGTCATCGCGGCGCCCGGCGCGCAGACCCGCATCAGAAGTTCATTGTGGGTATCAATATCGAAACTTCGCCCGGTCGCCCAAAAAGAGGCACGTATTGTCGTCGAGTGACAGGAATTTCGCCTTCAATCGACCATGCTATGGAAACCAGGGCTTTCAATCCGCATTTCAGGATCAGTGAACGCTCACTGCTGTCCAAGGTTGTTTTTAAAAGACGATCTTGGATGCGTAAGTACCTGGTTTTCTTGAAAGTCGTTTCGAAGTGCCAGTGCAGGTCTCCCTCATTTGTGCACGGCTGTCCAGGGCAGAAACCGAATTGGGACCGGTGTGGTTGGCGTTCCCGGGAGCGAGGGCATCCTGCCCTCGACATCGGATAACACGTCGCACACAGTGTTTTCCGTGAACCGGTGTCGGATTGAATGGACCCGTCAGTCTCTCGACGCGAATAGGGGTAGATGACGCGACGTTCGAGGGCAGGATGCCCTCGCTCCGGTTGCAGATGGATCAAGTCGTGATAGCTGTTGGAAAAGACGATTTTGGACAGGTGTGGTGAACGATGAATTCCAAGAGGCTGAAATCAGGTAATCTACCAGGATACAGGACCATGGTTTGTCAAACCTGGATGGTTCTGTTCGCCGTGGCGTGTATCGGTTGCGGCCAGAAGAGTTCGCCGCAGGGTCCGGCGCCATCGCAGGGGCCCGCTCAGACCAGTTCGTCGATCAACCTGTCCTTCAGCGACCTGATTCTTACGATGCGGGAGGTTGTCTCACAGCAGGAGGACATGCAGGATCTACGACCGGTAGTCGATATTGCGCAGGATATCCGGGTGACCCTTGAAGACAGCCTGATGATCTTCCCATTGCCGGATTCGGGTTGGGGAGGCAGGAGGGAAAGTACGGGTTCGACGACGGCCTGGATAACTATCAGACTAAGACCGTCCCGTCTCCAGGTCGGTGAGGCCGTGGTCGCATCCGGAGAACTCCGGTTCGATCTGCACAACAACATGCCGGAAGATGTGGGGGTAAAGCTGTATTTCCAGGACCTGGTACGCGGCGAGATGCTGGAATTGGCCGAGGTCATTTCCGCTGAGTCCGATACGACCGTTCGTTTGCCGCTGGGAGGGATGATCCTTCGGCCATTCACCTCCGGTCGTCGAGAGGGAGCAATTCGTGACATAAGGGGAAATATGGACGTCGAGACGATTGGACTCCGTTTCATTGCCGAACAGATGGTGGATTGGCGTTTCGTTCCAACCCCGATTCCTTTCAGGTCGCTGAGAGGCAACATCATCGACATGCGTGTGCCGTTTGAGACGGGTCCCGTGGAAGTCGCGTTGCCTTCGGATTTCAAAGGCGTTACTTCGGCCACCTTGGAAGTCAGTCTCTCCAATGCGATTGCGTTTACGCGGAAAATCAGCATGAGAGTCACTGCTCGAGAGGATATGACAGGTAGCCGATCGGCGTCGCTGGATCTTCCCGCGGAATTGGGCGACCTTTCCGAGGGCAATTCGGACCAACCCGTGCTTACGACGCTTCGTCTTGACGAAACGAACAGCAACATCGTCGACCTGCTGAACCTCAAACCGGCATTCATCGAAATCAGCGGCGACATCCTCCTTGGCGGCGTCACCCAGTCGACGGTCAGACGGACCGACGGTATCGATATCCAGGTAGCCATCCGTTCGCCTCTTAAGGCTGCCTTCGCGGACAATACGGCAGTCTCGGAATCGAAGAATATCAGTAGCGATACGTCCACCCGTGCCAGACTTGCACGAGCCACAGGTGGAACTCTCACACTGGATCTTGCCAATGGTCTGCCCGTGGGCGTCGGGATTCAGCTTTTTCTAGGAACGGACGCCGAACGGCTCCTAGAGTCTCCGGCTTTGAGGATCCCCCGGCAGGGCGAAATTGCCGTTGGTGCGGCGCCGGTCGACGCTTCGACAGGATTGGTAAGGCAACCCGTAACCCACCGGGAACAGGTGACGCTCACGGCGGCAGAGGCGGCTGTGTTCTCCAGGTCGCGTCTCAAATCCCTTATGGTGATCACTACGGAAGCAACTAACGACCGGAAGGTTCGCATCGTGGATAGCGACGCGGTCAAAATGTCCATAAGGGCCAGGATATCCGTCAGTGAATAGGACGTGTATTAATACGCGGAATACGAGCGGAATTCACAGGATCCTACGGATGTTGACGACAGGAGCGTGAAATCACATTCCTGGAGCGATTGTGGATGGAGCATGTTTTCGGTTACGGCGAAAGGGTCACAATATGAGATCTCAATATGGATCCATACGCATTGTCCGGCGGACTATGGTCACGACTTTCGTCGGTATATTGGCGGCTGTCTACCCGCTTGTGGAAGCAGATGCGGAAACTCGCCGTCAGTCGAGATCCGTGTCGAGTGAAGGGCAGACCGCCTGGGCCGTCGTCCTGGAAACCGGCCCGGTCGCCGTTACGGAGATTTGGGTCCGGACCGAAGGAGACGCGCCACGTTGTCTGGGCATCTTTCCCGGTCCCCCCGGGAACCTGGCGTGGACGCTTGGTGGGAAAAAGCTCCATTACCGGTCAATTCCGTTGCGGGTCGCGCTGCACAGTCTTTCTCTGGTCCCTAAGCGATCAATACCGATGGTCACGTCCGGCGTCTGGGAAATCTCTTTCGCGGATGGATCCGTCCAGCGATTGCCCGGAACGGAACTTGCCGAATCCCGAACGCCTTTGGGTTCGGATGCCGGCGAAACACCTCTTCCAAGTGAAGGTGCGCGAACGGTTCTTTCGGGCGTCGCGGCCGCGTTCAAAGCTACGGCGCTGGCATACAGCACCCTGCATCGATGGAATTTCGAAGAGGCTGAGGACCGGTACCGCAAAGCCGCAAAGTCCTGGGAAGCCCTCCCCGGCCGATTCAGTAAACAGGGTCTTTACCGGGAGCCGGTGCTTGCGTACGTCAGGGCGCTCGGCGCGACGGCCCTGGAAGCTAAAGAAAAACCCGGCGCACGTTGGGTGTGCCGGGATCACCTGACCGTTATTGGGGACCTCCTGCAAGCTTACGAACAGGGCCACGGCGGCCAGCGGCCTTCGGACCTGCACGGGTTAAAGACCTGGATCGAGTCCCATACCCTCACGCGAGCCGACTCCGTCGTTATGAACACCCTGTTCCGCTCTCCTGCCGACCCCGAAGGAGACCGACGAATCAGCTACGAGCACGGCTACCGACCGGAAGCTGTGGGCAGCGATGCCGTGGTCACCAGTTTCTTCCACGGTGGGCGCCTTGTAGAATCCGTCCGCAGCTACGCAGGCTATCGAACCGTCGACCGGCGCGTAGCCCGAACCCAGATCGACTCTCTCCTTGCACTTGGGATCGAACTCACCCAAAAGGACCCACTAAGGGCTGTCTCCACACTGGAGATCCTCGCCGGTGTCGCTCCGGGTTTTTCAACCGGCCACAGCAAGCTCGGCTTCGCTTACCTGGAGGTTGGGAACCTGGTACGGGCCATTCACGCGTTTGAAGGCGCGATAGAAAGCGACCACACGCTGGCCGAGGCCTATTTCGGCCTGGGTCTGACGTTTCGAAGGTGGCCAAGGGGCTCCTACGACGCCATTCGCTACTTCCAGAAAGCGCTTCAGTACAAGCGGGACTATGTCGAAGCGCGCTATAATATCGCCGAGGTCCGGCACGAACTGGAAGAACACGACGCCAGGCTCGACCTCGAGAAACTGATGGAAATAGACCCTCGGTACGCCCCGGCCTACCTGCTGATGGGCAAATGGTACGAAGAATTCGAGAAGGACTTTGAAAACGCCGCGCTGTACTATGCTCAATATATGGGCCTGGCGCCGGCGGATCCAGAGGGCCGGAAACGCCTGGCAGCGGTCTACCTGGAGACACGCAACTACGCGCGTATCGCTGAGATGCTGCAGGAATACGCCCTGGAACATCCCGACGACATCCAGATCCTGCCTATTCTCGGGCAGGCCTGCGCCAGACTGGAAGCCTTTGACAGGGCAGAAGCATTTTTCAGGGACTACCTCAAGGCGGTTGATGAAGAGGAACGGGCATACTACGACGATATCAGGCTGGTCGCGTCATCCGAGACCCTCGAGGCCTTTGAACGGATCCCGTTGTCAGACAGAGAAGCATTCCTGGATTCGTTCTGGTCTGAAAGAGACCCGGACCTGACCACGGCCGCCAACGAACGCCGGCTGGAGCATTACCGGCGGGTCTGGTATTCGATGCAGAATTTCTCCGAGGGCAAACAGCCGTGGGACCAGCGCGGCGAAGTCTACATCCGGTTCGGAGAGCCGGACCACCGGTCCCGCTCCGACAACCGGAACTTCCAGCAGTCCCTGGCGGTCCAGCGGATCAAGGAGCGCCTCTCCACGGCGCTCTACGGCGCTGCTGTCCCGCCGCACATGTTTCTGAAATCCGGCACCGATCTGGATGGTATCGGGCACGCCGGCGGAGACGTACCAATTCAGACCTCGGGCCCAGGCGCTACCTATGCTGGTCCGGTTTACCCGGTGCGAAGCCATCGGGGTGTAGGTGTGGGCGACTCCCCCGGGTTTAACGCGGAAGTTCACGATGATACCAATAAGGAAAAGCTGGCTCGTATATTTGGAATTGATCGCACCCAGCAAGTCGAGAAGATCTACGGTACGGGCAGGGGTAGCGGGAGGTCGGTGGAGTATAGGCCCGTGACCAGTGAGGCCGATGTCTCGATCGTCCCGTGGGAGACATGGGTCTACGTCACCGTGGGCGGTGGTATCGAGATCACGTTCACCGACGAATTCCATAATGGCACCTTCAACTACGCGCCGGCGCCGCTGGACGCCCGCATTCCCAGCCGGCAGCAGGCCATGCTGACCCGGTACAATCCCCACAACGTCTATCGCATGGCTGCCGCGGCAACTCCGGACTACTACGTTCCGCCTCGGAACGAGGACCCGATGGAGTTCTATTACGATTCGGCTGACTTCAGAAGCGACCAGGGTTACGATTCGGCGCTCGAGGTCTACGCCGGGATTCCGCGCCACCAGGGCCATTATCTGGACCATGACGACCGTACCGAAATAGATGCCGACCGGACGGTCGCGCTGCGCAACCGAACGACGGGAGCGGTATACCGCAGTCACGAACGGATACGATTCGCGGCCAGGGGTGACGTGACCACCGAACACTGCGGGTTCGTTCCTGACCTTGCCCGCATGGACGTTCCGGCCGGGCTCTATCGGATGGAAGTCAAGATGAAGGACCGTCTTTCCGCCGGACACGCGCGGTACCGACAGGACGTGGAGATTGAATCCTACGGGGAGACGGGACTCCAGATAAGCGACCTCGAGATGGCCTGGAGGATCTCCACGAGCGAGAACGAGGACAAATTCAGCAAGGGGAGACTGTGGGTCATTCCCATGCCCACGCGGACGTACGCGAAAGGCCAGAGCGTATTCGTCTATTACGAGATCTACAACCTGTCACAGGACGAGTTTGGTCAGACGGATTACGAAGTATCCTATACGGTCACGTCGAACGACAACCCCGGCGCCGTCGGTATCATATCCAGCCTGACCCGATGGCGGGAAGGCAAACGTGAGGAACTCTCCGTTACGTACGAACAACAGGGCACGGCGGCCCAGGAAGCGGAATACGTGGAACTCGAGCTTGAAAACCGTCCGCCCGGGAAATGTCTGTTGAAAGTAACGGTCAGGGATGTAAACACCGGGGAAACCTTCGAAAAAGACGCCGGTTTTGTCATTGCGGAAACGGATTGAGGGGACAATACCGAATGTTACGCATGAACACCGATAATCCCGTAGAAGATTTCGCGGCGGGATCGATCGGAGGGGACCAGAAACGATGTTAGGCAACTACGTGACACTTGCTTTCAGGAGCATACTCAAGAATAAACTGACTTCGTTGATCAACCTCGGAGGTTTGTCAGTTGCCCTGGCATTCAGCATGCTTGCCGTTGTCTTCGCATACAATGAATTGACCTACGATCTCTTTCATGTCAGTGCAGATCGCATCTACAGAATCCAACAGAGAACCGGTGATCAAATCATGAGCCGTACGGCCTGGCCTCTCGGGCCCGCCGTTGCCAATGAAATTCCGGATGCCACGGTTGTGAGGGTTTTCAAATCCGGCGGTTCTGTGGCATACGGGGAGAAATCGTCTAGATTCCGGGTGAGTTACGTGGATCCCTCGTTTCTCGACGTCTTTTCATTTCCGATGGCAATGGGAGATGCGTCAACCGCGCTTCACGATGTGCGTTCAATTGTGATCACCGAGAAGGTGGCGAGAAGACTGTTTCCAGGCGAAGACCCGCTGGGCAAGGTCGTGACCATCAACAAGAAAGATGCCTATACGGTTACCGGGGTCCTGTCAAGACTTCCGGAGAATTCCAGTATTGTATTTGATTGTTTGGTACCCGCCCACGCTGGAGACAAGCTACTGAATTCGTGGGCATCCGTGAGCGTTCGAGTGGTGCGGAAAGATTCGTCTGACAAGGTTCCTGGTGAAATTCCTGATTTGTCGTGGATGATTCAAGTTGCCACGACGTACGTATACTTGCCCGAACATCTGCACCCTCAAATCGTCGAAGAGAGGCTCCCCAGGGTCGTTCAGAGAGCGTGGGGGCGGCAAGCAACCGGCAACGTAAAGATGACGCTGCAGCCTTTACGGGAAGTGCGTTTCGACAGGCACACCCAGGGAGTCGAACGAACGAGCAATCCTGTGTACATCTACGTCTTTCTCGGAATTGCGCTCGTTGTGATTACGATTACGTGCGTCAACTATTCGGCAATGGCCATTGGGCATGCTTTAACGCGTGCAAAGGAAGCGGGTGTGCGCCGGCTCTTCGGCGCCGGCAGGCGTCAGTTTGTCTCTCAGTACCTCGCGGAATCTGTTCTCATGGCGCTGATTGCCCTGGTTGTCGGCCTTGGACTGGTGAGCGCGATATTGCCGCAGTTCAATTCCCTTGTCGGGGCCAGAATCAGCATGATGGGACAGTTGAGTGCAACGACGTTGCTGTGTATCGTTCTTGTCACGCTGGCCGTAGGCATATCCGCAGGCCTCTATCCGGCCCTGGTATTGTCCCGCCTGCAGCCGGCCGACGTCCTCTACGCTCGGCCCGAGAGTGTGAATCCCGGTTTTCTCATGCGTTTGCTGCTTATCATTCAGTTTTCAATGTCGATGATTCTGATGATGGTCGCCGTTGTGATGGCGGCCCAACTCAATCTTCTTGTAAACACGAATCCCGGATTCCGCACGGATGGCGTTATTGCTGTTTACACCGGGGGATTGCGGGAAATTTCGCCGGGCCTCGCGGATGTCTATGCGCGAAAAATAACATCATATCCGAACATTACCGGGGTTGCTCGGGGGCAACATCCGCTCAGCAACAGGAAATCAATCGGCGGATTTGCCAGAGCTGAGGGCAGGACAGTCCGTGGCGTGGAGACGATCGCGGTGGATTATGGGTTTTTGCAAACACTTGAGTTTGAGATGATGGAGGGCAGGGATTTTTCGAGGTTGCTATCGACCGACCAAGACGCCGTCATCATAAACCAGACCCTCATGAATCAGTTCGGATGGCAAAGCGCTGCAGGCAGAGACGTGGACTGGAACGGCAATGGAGACGTGCCGATAATCGGGGTGGTCAGAGACTTTCACTTCAAATCATTCCATGAGCAGGTCGCGCCTGCTGTCATTTTCCTGGAACCTGAGTTTTGTGACTTATCCTTTGTTATATCGACTTCCGGCAAAGACCGTGACATACTCGATATTCTGCAGAAGGAATGGCAAGAAATCGCGCCATCGCAGCCCTTTCGCGCCAGGTTTATTGAAGATGATCTGAAGAACCAATACAAAAAGGATGAAAAGTGGCTGAATGCCATTCGACTCCCCGCAATTCTCGCCCTGGGCCTTGCGTGCCTCGGAGCCTTTGGTCTGACCTCTTTCTCCGTAGCCCGAAGGACGAGGGAAATTGGAATCCGAAAGGTCTTCGGCACGTCCGTATCCCGTCTGATGGCGCGCCTTTCCATTGACTTCACGAAAATCCTCATCCTGGCCGCCATCGTCGCCGGGCCGATCGCTTACATTGCCTTGAAAGAGTGGCTTCAGAGTTACGTCTATAGAATCGACTTGATCGCACCGATCGTCGCGGGCGCCGTGTTGACCTCTGCTTTCGTCATGTTCGCCGTCAGTTGCAAGACGTACAGGGCCGCGACGCTGAATCCGGCGAATACGCTTAGAGATGAGTGAAGGCGACCGACCGAATTCTGAATGGGTATCGCTGTGTTGTTGTGGAACGGTCTACAGTATGGGTGACGTGCGGCTCGTGGCGTTCGATCTGGATGGCACGCTGCTGGAAGGCCGTGGCCGGATTTCAAACGCGTCGGTCTCGGCGCTTCGTCGGCTGGCGCGAGTCGGAATCGCGTTGGCGTCGATCAGCGGCCGAAACGTGGGATGGAGCTTGGCGCCGTTTTCGCCTGATCTGAGACCGGGGGTGTACGCGGGCTGCTATAATGGCGCGATGGTGCTGGGAAAGGGTGCGGATAACAAACGTCCTTTGTTGCACGAACAACGATTGCCGGCGGATAGCTTTCCCAATCTGCTGGACTTTATCGGCGATTGGAGCTTGAACTTCATCCATTGCCGGTGCGAGGCCGAAGAGTCCGGCCTTAACGAGGCCTACCTTACGGACGAAGAGACCGGATCGATCCGAAACCTTACGCAGATAACCGGATTGAATATAATGGCGGAGCCGGACCTGTTGTCCAGGGCAAAGGATCTGGTTCCTCCGCCGAAGATGATTGTGCTGCCCGGTCCGGATCGACGGGAAGATGTGTTCGAGAAAATGTGCGCGGCGTTCGGACGGCAATTCTATCTCGCCCGCACGGGTGATGACCTGATCGAGATCATGCATCCGGAGGTGAACAAGGCGGTTGCGTTGCGTGAAATCTGCGATGCGTGTGGTGTCTCCCTTACTCAGTCGCTTGCGATTGGAGACGGGGACAATGATCTTCCGATGCTCACGGCGGCGGGAATCGGCGTGCTCATGGGAAACGCGGACAGTCTGACCATGTCTTCAGCCGCCGAGGCGGGGCTGCCGACGTGCGAGTCGCTGGAGGATGAAGGGTTCTCGAAGACAGTGGCGAGGTACGTGCCTGACGGTTAGCGTAACAGTAAGATTTCACCGCAAGATGCGTTCATTTCGATTCATGCTGCCAACCTGCGAAATGTGTTGAATCCCCCCCACCGCATCAGCCATCGCCGGTCCTTCGAACCTTCGACATTTCGACAAGCTCAATGCAGGCAGGCTCAGGGACAGCAGGCTGAGAGACCGGCTCGCCTTCTGCGACTCCCCCTCAAGGGGGGAGTGATTCGACCGTCAAACGGTCTCGCGAGTTCACTTTTTCCTGATTGGCTGCGGCTGAGCATAACGACCTGGGGCCAAGTGGAACACGCGGTTGAATATCAGCCGGCGACGTGGCGTATGCGAAAAGCCTCGGGAAGACTAGAGACCCTGTGGCGAGATTAGAGTCTGGAAGGTGCGCCCTCCCGGCTCTCTTAGTTTGCGTTTTTCTGAACCCGTTGCGCATGTTCAGTGTCTTTTGGAAAAGACGGCCTTCGGATATCAACCTCGGTCAAATGTCCACGACGCGAGAATTAAAGGTCTTGCAATGCAATCTCTGATAGTTCGACAATTGCGGCGTTGCCGTGAAGCATTGAGTTCTCTGTTGTCGGTTGTACTCTGCATTGGATTCGCTCTCACAGCGTCCGTTGCCGCCGGGGATAAACGGCTTGCCGAAAGGCTCTATGAGACTGCGATGGAGCAGGCCGGTGGGGTCTCCGCTAAAGAGAGCATAAACGCGTTCCAGCGAGTATTGAAGGCAGACAGGGACTATGCGCCGGCTCATTACGAAATCGCGAAGCTATATATGTCCCTCGACACGCCAATGGATCGCGATAGAGCAATGAAGGCAGTAAATCGGGCTATTCGTCTGGACAGAGAAAACGTCACCTATGGCCTATTGAAGGGGGATATCCTGTGGACGCAGGGATCCTGGGACAATGCCGTAAAGCAGTACAAGAAAGCGCTCGAGATCGATCCCAAAAACGCGAAGGCAGCCTACATGATCGGGCGCCATGGAATCAAGAATTTCATGAAATACTACGACATGGACATGATCAGCAGGGTGTCACCAATCAATAGACGAGAAGGGAGTTCGCGTCACAGGCACTCTTTGAGAGGCTTCAGTATCGAGGAACTGAATGAAGCAGTCTCGTACTTGAAAACGTGTATCGAGGCAGACCCCCAGTTCAAGGATGCCTATTTTCAACTCGGGCTTGCCTGCATGGAGACGAACCGGCCGGTCGAACTGATCCGGGTGGCAAACCTGCTGTTGGAACGCGTCCCTGATGACAAGGATGCGCTGCTCTTCTGCGGGCTCGGATACCAGAAATTGGGCGAAGAAGCGCTGGCGCATGAGTTCTATACCCGTGCGCTCCAAAGAATGGCGCCGGATGAGCGGGCGATGATGGAATCCGTAGACAGCATTGTGCCGGACGGCAACCGCGCAATGCTGGACGACCTTCCGCCTGGGCAGGAAGCAGGCGGAGGCGCGCCTCAACGCTGGGAGGATAACGCGGAGCGGGGCCGGTTCTGGCGTCGTCAGGACCCGCTGTTTTTGACTGAATTCAACGAACGCCGCATGGAACACTACGGCAGGGTAGCATACGCGAATCTGCGGTTCAGCCGGCCCTCGAAGGGCATTGAGGGTTGGCAGACGGACATGGGCAGGGCATACATAAAGCTGGGACGTTACCTTGATCGAAGGATGCAGCGGCCGGATATGAACTCGCTCCCGATAGATTACAGCTTTACCTTCGGCGAACGTCTGGGGAGAATACGTTGGAATGTGTCCAAACAGAGAGAGACGTGGCATTACGAGGGATTTCGGGTCGATTTTCAGATATCGGACGGCTTCCACGGCTTCTCTCCATCTCGTCTACCTGATCGAACGAGGTATGTCGATCCCTATGCACCGCGGAAATACAGCGTGCCTCACCAGGTCGCGAGCTTCAGGGACGGGGACAGTCTTCGTGTGGAACTGGCCTATGCGCTGCCCAAATACAATGTTACAGTATCGGATTCGGACAAAAGCGTTGCTCTCGAGAACGGTGTATTTCTGTTTAACGACCAATGGGATGAGGTGTATCGGAAGCGCTCGGATCTCAAGCTGAGGTGGCCGGAGATCGCCTTGAGCGGTAGTCCCATAGCGGACAGCTTGCGGACCAGTCATCTGGTATTTCAGATAGCGTTCAGAGTCTCCCCCGGCGTCCACAATCTGGTCGGTGAGGTTCGGGACAGGAAGAATGGGTCAATCGGGACCTTCCGCGAGGAGCGTGGCTTTGCAGCTGTGGATTCTACGCTGTCGATGAGCGATTTGTTGTTGGCCGCGCGGATCGATACCCGTTCGTCGTTTCCGGAGGGGCGGTCGGACCTGGACATCCTGGCAAATCCGCTTCGGACCTACCATCGGTCCGAATCCGCGTTCATCTACCTGGAAGTGTATAACCTGGAGCGGGACGAATTCGGCCGTTCGGAGTACGAGATTTCATATCGGTTGGGACGTCCGGAGCAGAAGAAGATCGATCCGTACCTGTTCCTGGCGCAGCGGTTGCCTGAGGGCGGCAGGCAATTGGAGGTCACGCGTGAAATCAGGACTCAAGAGACGGGCATACGTCGACCTGTCCGGGCGAGCGGCGGAGAAGAAGAGCTTCAGGGTGGTTTGCCGGTCACGCCACCAGTAGTGGTCCCGGACTATTTCGACGCGCAGAAGAGGGATGAGGTCACGTACCGGGCGAGGTTTTTGTTTCCGGATGAAGATGAACTTGCCAGCCGGATCAAGAAGATGGGTAAAAGCAGAGCGGGAGTGGAGACGACGATCACGGCTCGGTACGAGGGGGACCGGGAGGATGACTTCACGTATCTGCAGATTGACCTGAGCCACGTGCCTGCCGGAGTGCACCGCCTATCTGTAACGGTGAAAGACGTGCATACCGGTCAAATCGCAGCGCGTGAAACGTTGTTCCGTGTGATTGAGTGAAGGCCGTTCTTCGCAAAGCCATCCGCGGAATCCCGTCTCAGGATCGAAACGAACAAGATGGGTGCTGGCAAACGCGCATAATAGCAGAAAACAGACATAGAGACGCTTGCTCCTGAGGGTGTAAGCGTCTTGGCTTTATGAAAAAGAGGAGAAAAAGGCAGGATCTGGAGCCTACTACGGTTACCGCAATTCATCGACAAGAATCCAAGACTGGATTACCAAGTCTGCAGTATGTCCGTGTCCCACAGATGTGGCGATCTGTCGGTGCAGGAAAACCCGATACTCCGCACTGTATTTATTGAACCCACCCGGCCCGGTCTGTGTCTTTGTACCGTGAGAGGCTGAATCTGGTGCTCGGTTTAGGCGCAATCGCGCATGGGTCACACGTTGTTTCCAATGACATCGAAAAAGGTGTGGAGTCGCGCAGGAGTCCAGACAACCCGATGGCTATCTTGTGGAGTACGAAGGGGAGGGTTCCATATGAACTCGTTCAAGCACTATTTGATTGCATCGATCACGATTGTCGTTTGTTTGAGCGAAAGTCCAGCCGAAGGATCGAATGCAAAGGACATCTCACGGGTCGATAGCACGTATAAATCCGGGCTGGCCTATCTCGAATCCGGGAAATATGAAAATGCCGAGAGGTGTTTTCAGGCGGCACTGGAGATCAACTCGAAACATGCGCCTTCTTACGTCGGGCTGGGTCATGTCTATTTGAAGAGAGATGAACTGGGGCCCGCTGAAGAAGCTTTCCGAGAGGCTCTCCGAAAGCGGAAGAACTACGCTCCAGCCCTGAACGGACTGGGTCTCGTGTTTCGCAATACAGAGAAAATGCTGGATTGGGCAATCAAGTATTTTCGAAGTGCGTACCAGGCGGACCGAGGGTATGTGGAAGCGTACTATAACCTGGCCCAAACGTATCATGAGATTGGCAATACAAAGGCACTGGATACGTATAAGAAACTGGTCAAGATGGTCCCGGATCATTCGGATGCATGGTTCCAGATTGGGAGAATTTACAAGAATAGAGGCGTGGGTCGGGCTCAAAATTCCCACGAAGCCGAGATAGCATTTCGGAGACAACTGCGAATTGATCGACACCATTCAGGGGCGAAATTACAACTTGGTCAGGTGTTGAAAGAAGCAGGACGCACGGATGAAGCATTTGCGATGTTCAAGGCAGTCGTGGATACGCCCAATGCCTATCAGCGGCGTGCGTTTCTGGAACTGGCGGAGATGTATCAGGGTACGCGGGACCACGATCTGTTTGATGCGATACTGGATGCTTACCTGGAGGATCTGCCACCCGGCGAGCAAGCATTATACTATGATCTAAGCCTGGTGGTTATCAGGGATGAACTGTCCCGCTTCCAGGCGACGCCGGATGAAGAGCGTAAGGCGCAGTCTGAAAATTTCTGGGCGACTCGGGATCCTGCGCCGGTGACGGCGGCCAACGAACGGTGGATAGAGCACTGCCGCCGGGTGGCATATGCACGGGAGCGCTTTAGCGAGTACGAATTCCCATGGGACGTACGTGGGGAGGTATATGTACGTTATGGAAGGCCCGATCACATCAGTGCGTCGGAGAACATCCGATTTGAGACGGACCCAAAGGTTCTTGCAGTTAAGGACCGGCTGATGAGCCAGGCTGGCGAAGCCTTGCCTCACCTCCTTCTGAGCCGGCGCATGGTCAGCTTCTATAGGTCGATGAGTGGATCAGTAGAGATGGGTATGGACGACCAGGAGACGCTATCTACGATTCTTGGTTACCCGGTATACCCCGTTCGAGGCGCCTGGGAATACTGGATTTACTCGAAAGTCGATGGTGGCGTGGAAGTGACTTTTGTACAGGAACACGGGCCAGGCCCGGGCCCCTACAAGTACGCAGAGGTGCCGCATGCGGGCTCCGCTATCTGGGTGGACGAGATCACAGGGCGAAACCCCGGCACCACCTTGTTGACTGACGGGCTAATGGATGAAATCCCTGATCCTTGGATCGATACTTCGATCGATACTTCGATGTCGACTGACGAGCCAACGGATGAAATCCTTCATCCTTCGATCGATACTTCGATCAAGTCAAATTTGATATGGCAGCGCATGAACCCCGGTCTGGTGATGCATCGCGTGGCGCTCAAGACGCCTGAGATTTACGAGCAGGATTTCGCGACTGCCCCCCTCGATTTCTTCTATGACTCGGCTCGATTCAAGGCAGATGACCGTTCGGTGAAACTGGAGGTGTACTATGGTATTCCCACGCGTGACCTTGACTACAAAGAAGGACCCGACGGAAGGCTGACGGCATACGTGAAACGGGGCCTGGCGCTGTACGACGAGGATAACGAGCCGGTGTATCGGTCGAGCGAGGATATGGAGCTGTACGCGTCGGGACCGATCGATACCACCCAGATCGCATTTGTGCCGGAGATGGACCGTATTACCGCGGCGCCCGGTACCTATCGGCTATCCGTGCAGATTCTGGACGCGTCAATGGACAAGTCCCAGGTTTACAACCGCGACGTGGTTTTACATTCATTTGGTGACGACTCGCTGAGGCTGAGCGACATCGAAATGGCGTCATTGATCCGTCCCAGCCGCGGCAGCAGATTCACGAAAGGTAAGATCGAGGTGGTACCCAATCCGAGCCTGTTCTATTTCGCGGGGCAGCCGGTGTTTGTCTATTACGAGGTGTACAATCTGAAAAGAGATGAATTCGGTGCGACAAAATACAGGGTATCGTACGTACTGCATTCGCTGAATAAGGGTAATCTGGCGGTCAGGGTGTTGAAGGCGCTTGGCAGGTTGGTCGGCATCGACAGAAAGGCTGAGGTCGTGACCGTGGAGTACGCGCACGAGGGAGACAGAGCCGATGAGTACGGATACCTGGAACTGGATATGTCGAAAACCGATCCGGGGCATCAGTTGTTGATCGTCAAGGTTTTTGATGAGCTTGCAGGTAGCCAGACATCCTCGGCGGTGTCGTTTGCTATTCGATAGATATTATTGCCCGTAAATTTCAGCGGATAGGATGATGTTTCAGTTGGCGAGAGGTAGCAGATAGACGGTGCGGCCTGTGGATGCGGTAAGGCGCTGTAATCCCCCACCGCATCAGCCGTCGCCGGCCCTTCGACCCTTCGACATTTCGACACCCTTCGACAACCCTTCGGCAGGCTCAGGACAACGGCTCAGGGACCGAGCTCATTGCAGGCAGGCTCAGGGCAAAGGCTCAGCGGACCGGCTCGGCTCGGCTTCTGCGACTCCGCCTCAAGGGGGGAGTGATTGGTCCATCAAACGGGCGCGCGTTCGCTGCCACCTATTAGGATTCGGCTGAACATCACAAGGCCGAGCCAGGGTTCTTACAATGCCAATCCCAAGGATTCGCGAACTGCACAGACGCCGCAGGTGCCTGACTTCATCGGTCTGCGCCGTTCTGTGTCTCGGATTCTGTCTCGTGGCGCCGATCGACGCAGGGGATACTGAGCTTGCCGAAAGGCTCTATGAGACTGCGATGGAGCAGGTCGGTCGTGTTTCCGTTGAAAGGAGTATCAAAGCCTTCCAGCGAGTCTCGAGCGCGGACCCGGACTTCGCGCCGGCCCATTACGAAGTCGCGAAGCTGTATATGTCGCTTGACACGCCGATGGATCGCTATAGCGCAATGAAGGCGGTCAATACAGCCATTCGTCTGAATCGAGACAATGTCGCCTACCGCATTCTAAAGGCGGATATCCTGTGGACGCAGGGATCCTGGCACAATGCCGTAGACGAGTACAAAAATGTTCTGAAGCTGGATCCTGAAAACGCAAAGGCCGCCTACATGATCGGCCATCATGGCGTCAAGAGCTTTCTGAAAAATTACGATATGTCCATGATGAATATGGTATCCGGATTCAGTCGGAGAGAACATACGCGCACCAGACATTCGTGGAGAGATTTCGGCATTGAGGAACTGGATGAAGCCGTCACGTATCTGAAGACCTGCATTGAAGCAGACCCCATGTACAAGGATGCGTATTTCCAGCTCGGGCTTGCCTGCCTGGAGACAAACCGGCCGGAAGAACTGATCCAGGTGGCAAACCTGCTGTTGGAGCGCGTGCCTGCCGACAAGGATGCGCTGCTCTTCTGCGGGCTTGGATACCAGAGATTGGGCGACGAAGCGCTGGCGCATGAGTTCTATACCCGGGCGCTGCCGAGAATGGCGCTTGATGAGCGCGCGATGATGGAATCCGTAGATAGTATTGTACCGGATGATGGCCGCGCAAAGTTCGAAGGCGTACCCGCCGGGACCGAGGCAGGCCGGGACGAGATTCAACCCTGGGTGGATAGCGTCGAGCGGGTCCGGTTCTGGCGACGGCAGGATCCCCTGTTTCTGACGGATTTCAATGAACGGCGCATGGAGCATTACGGCCGGGTCGCATACGCGAATCTGCGGTTCAGCCGGCCCTCGAAGGGCATTGCCGGTTGGCGGACGGATATGGGAAGAGTCTATATCAAGCTGGGAAGATATCTCCACCGGCGGATGCAGCGGCCGGAAACAGGTTCGGTTATTGCAATAGACAGGCCCAGCACGTTTGGCAGATACCTGCCGGGACGGAGGATACGCTGGAGGCTGCAAATGCAGAAAGAGACGTGGTTCTACGAGGGATTTCGGGTCGAATTTCAGATATCCGATGGCTTCCACGGCTTCTCTCCATCACGTTTACCGGATCGGACACGTTACGTCGATCCCTATGGCCCGCGGAAGTACAGCGTGCCCTACCAGGCCGCGAGCTTCAGGGATGGGGACAGCCTTCGCGTGGAACTGGCGTATGCGCTGCCGAGTTTCAACCTGGACGTGTCGGATTCGGACAGGAGCATTGGTCTGGAGAATGGTGTCTTTCTGTTCAATGAGCAATGGGACGAGGTGTATCGGAAGCGGTCGGATCTCAAACTGCGGTGGCCCGAGATAACTCCAAGCGGAAATCCCGCCGCCGACAGCTTGCGAAAGAGCCATCTGGTATTTCAGATCGCGTTCGGGCTTTCCCCCGGCGCATACAATCTGGTGGGCGAGGTGCGGGACCGGAAAAAGGGGTCAATCGGGACCTTCCGGCAGCGCCGCGAGTTCGAACCGGCGGACGCTTCGCTGTCAATGAGCGATCTGTTGCTGGCCACGCAGATCGAATCACGAACACCGTTTCCGGAAGGAAGGAGCGATCTCACAATCGTAGCGAATCCGCTGCGGACATACCATCGTTCCGAACCGGCATTCATCTACCTGGAGGCTTATAACCTGGATCGGGATGAATTCGGGCGCACGGAGTATCATATCGCATATCGGATAGGGCGGCCGGAGCAGAAGAAGATCGATCCTTACCTGTTCCTGGCGCAGCGGTTGCCCGAGGGCGGGAGGCGATTGGAGGTCATGCGTGATATCAGGACAGTGGAAACGGGCGTGCGCCGGGCGGAGCGAGCGGTCGACGAAGAAGATGAGCCTCAAGGGGATTTGCCCGTCACGACGCCGGTGGAGGTACCGGACTATTTCGACGCGCAGAAAAGGGATGAGGTCACGTACCGGGCGAGGTTCGTGTTTCCGGATGAGGATGAACTTGCCAGCCGGATCAAGAAGATGGGCAGAAGCAAGGAGGGAGTGGAGACGACGATCACGGCGCGTTACGAGGGAGATCGCGAGGATGACTTTACCTATCTGCAGATCGACCTGACACACGTGCCTGCCGGTGTGCACAGATTGTCGGTGACGGTCAAAGACTTTCATAACGATGAGGTGGTTTCACGCGACGCGTTGTTTCGTGTGATCGAGTGAAAAAGGGCATATGATGTCTACAGGATATCCGCTTGCGTTGGCGTTCTTCTTAAGTCTCCCGGCATGTGGATCGGATTCGCCCACGTCTCCGGATCCATCCGGCGAGTCTGAGGTGTTCAAGGTCGTCGGGACGATGACGGCGACGCGGTTTTTCCATACGGCGACTTTGCTGAAAGACGGTCGTGTCCTGATCACGGGCGGATATGAGACGGACCGGCCGGGTCATTCGTCCCCTGAGTTAAGGCACGCTACGGCGGAGTTGTTCGATCCGACAAAGGGGACCTCGTCGGCAACGGGCGACATGTCGCAGGCACGCTCACAGCACAGGGCAATCCCTTTGCGGGATGGTCGTGTCATCATCAAAGGTAACGATCTCCATCCCCCGGACATCTACGACCCGCAGACCGGAAAATTCGCAATCCTTGCGGACGCGGCCGAATTCGGACGAAGTGTCGCGACGACGATTCTTTCGACGGGAGACATTTTCGTGACCGATGAAGGGGGCAACGCGGGCATTCTCGATCAGAATACCTGGGAGTTCACTTCATCTGACAGGATGATCGCCCCCAGAACGAACCATTCAGCCACCCTTCTGCAGGACGGCCGCGTTCTCATCGCCGGCGGGATGAATGCGGCCGGCATGGTCGAGAGATCCGAGATTTACGATCCCACAACCCATTCCTTTGCAGAAGTTGGCATATTGAACGATGACCGATGGGGACACGAGGCATTGCTTCTTCAGGGCGGCAGGGTGTTGATCGTCGGCGGGCGCAGGGGCACAATCGAAACGGACAACGTGCAGCAAGTAACGACGGCCGAAATCTTCAATCCCGCAACAGGCCTGTTCGCGCAGGCGGGTGATACCGGACTGCCATCCATCGAGTCCGCGTTCCTTTTGCCGAGCGGAAAGGTGTTTCTGCTGTCCGGCGGTGAAGTGGCGATTTACGATCCCGCCTCAGGCGCTGCCATCCGTACGGGACACAGCATCGGCCAGAATCGACTTGCATATGCCATTACGCCACTTAAAGACGGCAGAATTATGTTTTCCGGCGGGCTGAAGGATCTGGTTTCGACGGCTGAAGTTATCATCTATACCCCGTAGCTCGCCGTCGTAATACCAGACTTCTCAGGCGTTTTTCTTCACGGTCAGGCGGATGGGCGTTCGCTGCTGTCTCATTTGCGATCTCGATTTTTCGTACGTGAGCAGACAGGAATGTCCGCTCCACCCTCAAATGCTCTGCGGTTTGCATATCACCACAAGCCTGGGCGCTTTCCAGGGTGTGGCGATCATAGGAACGCGTGATTCTCGCCCACCGGCACGCCTTCGGGCTTGCCGACTCCCACTCAAGGAGGGAGTGATGCTCGCTGTCCTGAACCGTCGCCGACCGTCTGTGACGATGGTTTTAACACGTCAGTTCGTACGCAAAAAGCTTGCACTGCCGGTTGAAATCGCATAACATGCTGGATCGGAACAGGGTACGTTGGAGAAGGAGTCGTGTATCGAACGAGGCTTACCGGTTCGGATGAGGTTGACATCATGGCACCAGTTATTGAATCCACGCGTATGAAACCGTGGCGATTGGCTCTGTTCGCGGTCGTGATCATCACGGCGTCTTTCCCTCTTGAGAACCTCGATGCGCAAGTTCGTCAGACCACGATATCGGCCTCCAGTGGCGGGCAGACCGCCTGGGCGATCGGGCTGGAGACCGGTTCCTCAGCCATTACCGAAATATGGGTCGAAACCCGTGGAAGCCAGCCTCGCCACCTCGGCACCTTCCCCGGCCCGCCGGGGCGACTGGATTGGGTTGCGCACGGGGAACGTCTTCGCTTTCAGGAGACTGCCTTAAAGGTCCCCCTGCATACGCTTACCATGCTCCCGAACAGGTCCTTGCCGCTGGTCGAACCCGGTGTCTGGGAGATTTCTGTCCTGGACGGATCGATCGCGCGTTCGAAAACAGACTTCGGGGCGGAACCGGTAACGTCGCCGGTCGTCGTGGCCGGAAACCCGCCGCGCCCGACCCCTGCTGCAAAGGCCGTGCTGTGGGGCGTTGCGACGGCATTCAATGCCTCGGCCCTGGCCTACACCACCGTGCACCGCTGGGAATTCCGATCGGCGGTGAAGCGTTACCGGAAAGCCTCCCGTACATGGGCGGCCCTGCCTCTCAGATTTAAAAAGTACGGGCTCTACGAAGAGCCGGTCCTGTCCTACGCGGGGGCGCTGGCCGCAACGGCCGGGCAAGCCGATGCGACGCCCGGCGCCCGCTGGGTCTGCCGTGACCACCTGACTGTAATCGGTGACGCGCTGCATGCTTATGAACAAGCACACGAAAACCAGCGTCCGGCCGACCTGGCCACACTCAGGAACTGGATTGAAACCCATACGCTTACCCCCGCCGACTCCATCGTCGTAGAAAAGCTGTTCCGCTCAGCGATGGACCGTGAAAAAGACCGCCAGTACAGCTACACGCACGGATACCGCCCTGAAGCGGAGGACGGCGAAGCCGTTGTCACCAGCTTCTTCCACGAGGGTTACCTGGTTGAAGCCGTCCGCGGCAGCGCGGGATATCGCACCGGCGACCGGCGCGTGGGCAAGGCGCAGATTGATTCTCTCCTAAACCTCGGCACTGAACTCACCCCGCTTGAGCCGCTTCGGGCGATCTCCACCCTTGAAATCCTGGCCGGCGTGGCTCAGGACTACGCCCGCGGGCACAGCAGGCTCGGGTTCGCCTATCTGGAGGCGGAGAAGCTGGAGCGCGCCGTCAAATCGTTCGAACGCGCGATCGAATGCGACCACACGCTGGCCGAGGCCTACTTCGGCCTGGGTCTCACCTTCCGCAAGTGGCCCAGGGGGAATTACGACGCCATCCGCTATTTTCAGAAAGCCCTTCAGTACGACCGGAACCACGTGGAATCAAGGTTCAATATTGCCGATATCCGGTACAAACTGGACGAACACGACGTACGGCGGGAAGTCAAAAAAGTACTGGCGATTGACCCCCGCTACGCCCCCGCCTATCTGCTGATGGGGAAATGGGTGGAGGAATTCGAGAAAGACTACGAGAAAGCCGCGCTCTACTATGCGAAGTATATGGGACTGCGGCCCGGCGACCCGGAAGGGCGGAAGCGGCTGGGATCGATCTACCTGAGAACGAAGGACTACGGCCGCATCCTGGAAGTCCTGGAGGATTATGCCATACAGAATCCCGACGACGACCAGGTCCTGCCCATCCTCGCCCAGGCCTGCATGAAACTTGGGGCCTACGACAGGGCCGCCGCCTTCTTCAGAGACTTTCTCGAAGGAGCCGATGCTGCGGAGAAGGGTCATTACCACGATATCCGGCTGGTTGCGCCCAAGGAGACGCTGGCGGCTTTCGAAAAGACACCGCTGGAAGACCGGTGGGACTTTGTGAGGAAGTTCTGGGCGGACCAGGACCCTGACCTGACCACGGCCGCCAACGAGCGCCTCCTGGAGCACTATCGGCGGGTGTCGTTCGCCATGCAGAATTTCTCCGATGGCAGGCAGCCCTGGGACCAGCGCGGCGAAGTCTACATCCGTTTCGGCGAACCCGACCACCGCTCCACCTCCAAAGAGTTGAACTTCCAGCAATCCATGGCGGTCCAGCGGGTCAAGGAACGTCTTTCCAGGACGCTCTACGGGGCTGCGCGCCCGCCGCGCCAAGGCATCGGCCTTCGCGGCGCCAGCTCAACATTCGTCGGTCCGGTCTACCCCGTGCGCAGCCTGCGCGGCAGGGGTCGCGGAGGGTCCTACAGACCGGTCACGGCGACTTACGACGGCTCGATGGTCCCTTGGGAAACGTGGACGTACGTCGATGTGGGCAGCGGCATCGAGATTACCTTTACCGACGAGTTCAGCAACGGAAACTACAACTATGCGCCTGAACCGCTGGATGCCGGGATTCCCGCCCGCCGGCTGGCCATGTTGACCCGCTACAGCCCCCGCAATATCTACCTCATGGCCGCCGCGGCGCAGCCGAACTACTTCGTGAGGCCGAAAAACACGCTGCCGATGGAATTCTATTTCAACTCGGCTGACTTCAGGAGTGAAAGGGATTTCCGGACGGCGCTGGAAGTCTACGTGGGGATACCGCGGCACCAGGGGCACTATATGGTCGACGACGACCGGACGGAAATTATGGTCGACCGGACCGTGGCGCTGCGGAATCCGGCAACCGGAGCGGTCTACCGGAGCGAGGACAAGGTACAATTCGCGGCCAAGGGGGACGTGACCGCGGAGCGGAGCGCGTTCGTGCCGGACCTCGCGCGTATGGACGTGCCCCCCGGGCGTTACAGGATGGAAGTGAAGATAAAGGATAACCTGTCCGTTCAGCACGGGCGGTATCGTCAGGACATTGAAATTGAGTCCTATGAACGGCACAGCCTCCAGGTGAGCGACCTGGAACTGGCCTGGCGGATATCCAACCGCAAGGACGAGGATAAATTCAACAAAGGCACGCTGTGGGTCATTCCCATGCCCACGCGGACCTACCGGGTGGGCCAGAATGTATTCGTGTACTACGAAATCTATAACCTGACGAAGGACGAGTTCGGGCAGACGAACTACCAGGTATCCTACACCGTCACGAAGAAGGGCGGCTTCAGCCCCCTGGGCATCATCACCAGCCTCATCAGGTGGAAGAAGGGCAAACGTGAAGAGCTGGAAGTGACGTACGAGATGGTGGGCGAGGATAACATGGAAGTCGAATACGTGGAACTCGAGCTGGAAAACCGCCCCGCAGGCAAGTACTTCCTGAACGTGACCGTCATCGATATAAATAGCGGTGATATGGCCCAGAAGCAGGCCAGTTTCATTCTCGCCCAGTAGAATCCCCCCACCCCATCCTGATCCCGGTTGCCCGACAACAGACGTAAAATCCCGCAGCGAGAGATGGGCCTGACCCGGTTTCTGTATGTGGGGGAATACCCGCAAACACCTGACCAACCGAAACCCTTTGCCGGACGAGGAGACGTGGAGCAGAAAATCTACGCCTTTGGCATGGACGGCTTTATCGTCACGATGATGAAGCGTTTCGCCGCGGAAGGCGCGCTGCCCCACTTCGAGCGCATGCTGCGCGAGGGCGCCGTCAACCAGACGCTTCCCTCGTTCCCGGTGTGGACCCCGACCAACTGGGCCACACTCTCGACGGGGGCGCACCACGGGGGTTTTCTACCGACCCAGAGCGAGGTCTCGTCCAGCTTCGGTTCGTGGTTGATGGCAGGACCGGGGGTGAAGCGCGGATACGAGCGGCCGGTGGACAGGCTGGGGTATATCCACGCCGCCGACGTCGTGCCGACATTCTGCCGGATCCTGGGGGCCGAACCGCCGCGCCAGGCGCAGGGGGCAGTGGCGCGGGACTTGTTCGAAGGGCATGAAATGGTGCGGGAGCGGATGTCCGACCCGAGCGTTCCTTCGTGATTCGAGTCGAAAACGACTCCGGAGGTGTTGTGATGCAATGGACGAAGAACCTGCTCATAAGCGCGTTGGGTATTTTGACGCTGCCTGGCATTGTCGAGACCTCGGGGGAAGATATACCTGCCGTGAGCTCGACGGATGGCGGGCATCTGGCCTATGTCGTCAGACGTGGCGAAGGGGCGGTATCGCTGTCCGAGATATGGCTCGTCTCCTCGAGAGACGATGGCTCCAGAATGCTGAGAGCCTTTCCCGGCGAACCCGGAACCCTTCAATTTGCGCCTGGCGGGGACGAACTGATCTACCTGGAGCGAAGCCTGCGACGGGAAGCGTGGGGGTCGTACTTTTACGGCGGCCGCACACTGCCGATTACTCGCAGCCGAATCTGGCGGTTGAGCCTGGACGGCGCCGGAGAGGAGCCGTGGCCGCTGCCCGGAGACCTGCAGCCCCTCGACTTCGCGACCTCTCCCGGTGGACGGTCGTTAGCGATTGTCGGGTATCGCGGGAGTGAATTGGCCGGCGTCGACCGCGGTCTATGGATCGTGAATGACCGCGGCGGTGTCAGGCGTCTTTTTGCCGGCGACGTCGCGGGGCCGGTAGCGTGGTCAGCGGACGGGAACTCTGTCAGGTGCCGAATCAATGACGGAGCGGAGTCGATCCGCATTCACGCAGACACGGGAGAGGCCGTTCAGACGGATACCAAAAAAGATATATCCACGATCGGGCAACGAATCCGCAAGACATTCCCGCATACCCGGACCTCCCCGGCCATGCGCGGGGCCAACGGTGCAGATGCGGCCCTGGGCCTGATCGGCGCCGGCCTGGATTTGTACATACGCGGAAGGAATGCGCTGCACCGGGAAAACGAATCCAGAGCGGAGAAGATGTTCGAGCAGGCCAGGCGCGCATTCAGGAAACTCGACGATGGGGCTGCGAAGTACGGACTGTCGAGAAAGAGTTGCACGAGATACATCGAAGTCTGCGAAGAATGGATCGACACAGAAACCAGGGAGGCCGACCGACGCAACTGCCGGGAGCGTCTGACGGGGATGCTGCGGTTGATCGAGGGATTCAAGCACGCGCGAAACGGCGCCGCACCCGCGGATCTTGGAGAACTACACGGGTGGGCAACGGCCAGGATTGTTGCAGAAACGCCCGCCGGGAACGAACGGGATGACTACACAACCATCCTCGGCGTGCAGTTCTCCTGCCCGGCTAACCGGGACTACTCATTTCTCAGCGACTATCTCTATAGACATGACGGGTTGCCTGGCGCGCCGGCCCTGGCATGTTTCTGGCACCGAGGCGACCGGATCGACGGCGTCGCCGGTCTCGACGGCGGTCACACGATAATCTCAACACCGCGCGCGGCACAGGTCGACAGCCTGGCCGCCAGTGGACGCCGCGCCATGGACGCGGATGATCTGGATCGGGCGCGCCTGATCTTCCGGAACGTCGCGCGACAACGCCCCAGGGATCCCGATGCATACATCCACCTCGGTCACATTCTCCTGAAACTGAAGCGATTCGAGGAATCGAAGGACGCGTTTCATCGGGCGCTGACCCTGGGGAGCAAGGCGCTGGCCCACCACGGCCTGGGAATGCTCTACACGACGTGGCCGATGCAGCGGCATTTCGCGATTCACCACTTTACGGAGGCGTTGATCAAGGACCGGGATTTCGTGGACGCGCGGTATCAGATGGCCAGAGTGCGATATGCGATGAAACAGCGCGATGCCGAACTGGAGGCAAAAAGAGTCCTGAGAATGGACCCGGACCACGCGGATGCCTACCTGCTGATTGCGGACTACTATCTGAACCTGTCGTGGGAATTCGAGAAGGCCGTCGTCTGGTATACCAGGTACCTCGCGCTTCGCCCGGAAGACGCTGACGCGCAGCGCCGGCTGGGGGTTGCGTACCTGAAAGTCAGAGATTATTCCAGGATTATGGACCATCTGCTGGATTTCGTCAGGACGCACCCCGAAGCCATCGAACTGATGCCCATTGTCGCCATTTCCGCCATCGAACAGGACAAGCCGGACATGGCGATGGCGTTCTTCGAAGACTACATCTCCAAACTTGGTCCGGAAAAGCAGGAATGGTACGAAGATATCTCGCTTGTCGCCTCCGGTGAGGAGCTCCGGGCGTTTGATGGGGCCGAGGGCCTGGATCGTGACACGTATCTCAAGCGATTCTGGAACGGGAAGGACCCGGACCTGTCCACCCCGGTGAACGAACGCCAGTTGGAACACTACCGGAGGGTCTGGCACGCGTTGACGGAGTTTTCGGAAGGCAACCAACCGTGGGACGCGAGAGGAGACGTCTATATCCGATTCGGTGAACCGGATCATCGGTCCCGGTCGGACGACCCCAACTTCAGACAGAGCCTGAAAGTGCAGCGGGTCAAGGAGCGTCTCGCCTACAACATCTATAAGGGCGACGTCCGCGCGCACACGTTTGTCGGACCCGTCTATCCCGTCCGCAGCCTCAAGCAGCTCGACGGCGCATGGTACGAATTAAAAGAGTTTAAAATCGAGAATTCGGAACCATCGGCGTGTGAGATTGCCGGCGCGGCGGACCATGGTACGGAGGCGGGCGATACGGAACTGGATCAGGACAGAGAAATGGACGATTTCTTCGTGAATGACGATTCCGTGAAGTTAGGCATTTTGCCACTGGACGAAAGCCTCGGATTCGGCGACTATCACCCGGTGACTTCGGGCGAAGACCGGAGTACTGTACCCTGGGAAACGTGGATCTACACCGATGCGGGCGGAGGCATTGAAATCACCTTTACCGACGAAATTGGTTCCGGAAACTACGATTATGCGCCAGTACCGCCGAACCAGGGGGATATATCAATCGGCCAGACCGCGTCCTTAAGCAGGCACGCGCCCCATTCCGTCTACCGGCGAGCAGCGCGTGTCACGCCCGATTTCTACACGCCACGACATGAAACGCCGCAGCTCGACTTCCACTATTCGCTTGCCGACTTCAGGGGCGAAGACGGTCGCAGCCTCCTCGAAATCTACTACGGCGTCCCCATTCTACCGGCGCATTACGTGCCGGAAGAGGACGTCACGCGGCAGGTTTTGACGCACCACGCGGCGCTCATTTCGTCGTCGCAGGACACGGTCTACCGGCGGACGGATGAAACGACCATCGAAGCCGCCGGAAACCGGGCCGGCGAGGGCTTGCTGACGCCTGATGTTCTGAAGCTGAACCTGCCTTCCGGGTCCTACCGCCTCGAGGTGAAGGCGCAGGACCGGTTGAGGGGACGAACGGGCATCTATCGGCAGCAGGTCGACGTGGATCCCTATGGCGAGGAACGGTTGCAGATCAGCGACCTGGAACTGGCGTGGCGGGTTGTCGCGGCAAATGGGACCGGCAAATTTGTCAAGGGAGAGCTGAACGTCGTTCCGATGCCTTCGAGGACGTTCAAAAAGGGTCAGAGCGTTTTCGTCTACTACGAAATCTACAATCTGCACAAGGACGCGTTCGGACAGACGAACTACAAAGTGTCCTATGCCATCACGTCGAGAGACATCCCGGGCCGGAAGGGCAACATCGCCCACCTGTTCCGGTGGGGAACCGGAAAACGCGAGGAACTGGCCGTCACGTACGAACAGCAGGGCGCTTCGGCACAGGAAGAGGAATACGTCGAACTCGCGCTGGATGAACACGTTCCGGGACGATACGCGTTGAAGGTATCGATCGACGACGCGAACAGCGGTGAGAAGGTTGAAAAGGACGTGGCTTTTGTGATTGCGCCGTAGGTCTGTCGGCTGGGACCTACCCCCTAACCCCCTTCCTGAGAGGAAGGGGGAATGTTGATGGGTGGCTGTACAGGTTTTGTGATGTGCCGGATGGCGATTTCCTTTCGACCGGAGTGTCTGTCAATGACCGGCACGCGAAGCCTGTTTTTGCTCCCTCTCTCCTGGTAGGAGAGAGGGCCGGGGAGAGAGGTCTGCGGGGCTGGGGGGAGAGGATATGACGCCGAGGAAGGACATTCGATGACCGTCAGGATGATTTCCGCACTGGCAATTGTCGCGAGCCTGATGGGCTGCGGTTCGCCCGTGCCGACGTCTCCGGAGGCGACGAGCGATCTCATCGGTTTTGAAGTCGCCGGTAAAATGACGGAAAGGCGGTTCTGGCACGCGTCGGTGTTGCTGCAGGACGGAACCGTCCTGATCACCGGAGGCGCCGCGACGGCGAGCGCGGGTCAGGTGTCGACGTCCCTTTTTCGTACCAGTTCGGAAGTATTCGATCCGGAAACGGGGGCCTCGAGCATACGGGGCAATCTGTCGCTGCCGCGAACACTCGACATGGGAATCTTAATGCCGGACGGCCGGGTCCTTCTCGCGGGCGCGGATCAGGCGCCTCTGGAATTTTTCGATCCGCAAACCGGGCGGTTCACGCCAGAGCCCTATCTACCGGCATTCGCGAGAATATGGTCAATTACGTTACTGCCCAATGGGAAGGTCCTGACGTATTACTCGTTGGGCGTTGCCATCTTTGACCCCGATACGCGGGAATTTACGTCGCTCCCCGGAACGGTTGCTATTCGCGCGGGGCATACGGCGACCTTGCTGCGGGATGGGCGGGTCCTCATCGTTGGCGGCGTCAATGCCTCGGGCATCGTGAAAGAATCCGAAATCTACGATCCGTTGACCAATACGCTTACCCGCACAGGCGACCTGAGATACGAACGGCAGGATCACATAGCGATTCTTCTCCAGGACGGCAGCGTGCTCGTCATTGGCGGGTCCGCCGGCGACGAGGGGTCTGAAGAGCCGGTAACCGCGGCTGAGCGATACGACCCCGCGACGGGGACGTTTTCCTCAGAAGGGGATCCCGGATTTGAAGCGATTCACGCGGCCACGTTACTTCCATCGGGCGAAGTGTTTATCATTGGAGAAAGCGGCGAGGTCATTCTCTACGATCCCGCCACCGGCGCGTTCGGTCCCACCGGAGACAGCATCGGCGAGAATCGCGTGTTTTATACGACAACGCTGCTTCGCGACGGCCGTGTGCTGATCGCCGGAGGCTTGAAGGACCTCCAGGCGACGGACCAGATTCTTATATACCGGCCGTAGCAAAAGGCAGTGAGACGGAAAAAGGAAGAAAGAAGAAGGAAAAAGGAAAAAAGGCGGGGAGACGGTAGAAGAAGCCCGTGCCGATCTGTTCCTCCGACTTGCCTGCGGGATGAGAAGAAACACTTTACGGCATTCGATCTCTACCCTCTTCCGGCTTACGTCTCACCGGTTCTGAGGGGCCGGGGGGAGAGGCTCTGCACCGACGTTACATTTGTAGGGGCGTCCCTTGTGGGCGCCCGCCTTTCTTCGGTACACCGTGCGACAAATCGTCCGATGGCGATTAACACACATACCCCGACTGCCTATCCGCTACGCCTCTGTCTCTGTGCATTCCTGCCCGTTGTATTCGTGTGGGTAGATGTTCCCGTCGCGTCAGAGAAGAAACCCCCGGCCGTCCCTTTCGAGGGCGCCGTGAGTACCGACTGGTACGAGACTTTTGCAACGTGGGATCGAACTTACGGGGACAACTACCTGGATGGCCGCGACGGAGGGTCGTTCGCGTGGGGTCCGTCGGCCTACGTGCAGCGGATGTACCTGAACCTCTACCGGACGTTCAACGAACCGGTCTGGCTGGACAAACTGGTACGACAAATCGATCGCATTCTGACCGCCCGCTCGGACTTGCCGCCGTACGAAGTCTACGATCCGCGATACGTCGACGGATACGGAGGATGGGGGCAGAACCGGTATAGCCAGTACAGGCCCGAATATACCGAATGGTTTTCCGACGATGGATTGATTGTCAGCCCGATCCTGGCATTCGTGGAACTGGTCTGGGAGGACCCGTCGTTGCACGCGGCGTACAGGGCCAAAGCGGATGAGTACCTGCGCGTTGTTGAAGAGGATGTGATCGCCAAGTGGTACGCCAACTGGGCGCCGGACCCGGGGTGGACGGCGGACGACAGCAGCCGTTACGGCGAGGACGCGGGATACCACGTATACGAATGGTCCGGATGGAAACGCCAGCCGCTGAACATGTACCTGTCGTTCTCGGATGCGCTGGTTACGCTCCGTCGCCTTTCCAGGTCGTCGTATTACAAGCCGCACAAAGCTGGTTTCGTACCGTTTTACGCTGACCAGAGCGAGCAGATGTTACGGTACTTCCACGATCACTGCTGTACGATCCGGAAGCCGAGGCTTATACCTGGAAATACGGTCCGGAGAGCCACTGGCCCGAACTGATGGAGGACGTCGGACATGCCTTTATCGATATCCAGGCGGCGCTGCAGGGGGTTCGAAGCGATCTGAGTTTCACGCGGATGGATCTCGAGAGGATGGCCAATACGTTCATCCGCCACGTCTGGAACGGCAGCCTGGAGGCGCCGTCGTTCAGGTACTACATAGACGGCGAGGCAAGCAAGCTCGACGCGGAGCGTGGCTGGAGGGGGTGGGGATTCCTGTATCTGGCCGGTTACGACTACCGGATCTGGGAATCGATAGCCGCGTACTTCGAAAAGGAAATTTCCATTCAGGCGTGGCCTGCTCACGTGGCGGCGACAGCCGCGATGCTGGCAATTACCGACGCAGGCCTACGACAGGTGGCCGCCGGGCGCGCCGCTGCACGTCGAAGCGCGACGCATCGGAAAGGACGTGCGGATTTCGTGGCGCCGTCCGGAAACCGACGCCGACGGCACGGCGCTTACGGGGCTCAAAGGGTACATCGTGTACCGGGCAACCGGGCCTGAAGGGCCGTTCGCGCCGCTGAACGAGACGCCCCTGGTCACCACGCGCTACGTGGATCCGGGCGCGGCATCCGGGTCCTTTCACTATCGGATCACCGCCGTGGACTACCGCCGACCTGCGAACGAGGGTCCTCCGTCGGCGTCGGTATCGACGCTGTAGGGTGGAGGTCGGATGATCGGCAATGGCTTGTCTGCCACGTCTGGATCGCTGTGGAGATCGAAACCGTATACGCCTAGGGCTTTTCCGGAAGGTCCTCTCTGTCCAGGGCCGCAATACCGGCCAGCGCGATCGGCGGTCGGTCCGGAAATTCCGCCACCAGGCGCAATGTGCCTCCCATTGCTTCGACGTAGCCACTGAGCGTGGAAAGCAGCAGATCGCTGCGCTTTTCGATACGGGATACGTTTTCCTGGTTGATCCCGAGTTCCTTCGCGACGCGTACCTGCGTCCACTTTCGAGCCTTTCGCAGATCTCGCAGTGACATCTCTTCGGCGATCAGCGCCCGGGCTCGTTCTTCCACTCTCCTTCGTCGCGCTTCAGGCAGCTTGCCGATTCTCTCAGTGAGTTTCGTCATCTTGTTCTCCTGTTGTTTTGGAGCCGTTCCAATTCCACATTGAATCGTCTGTCCGCTTTCCTGATCAGCAGTTTGTAGAAGCGGCGTTCGTCTATACCCGACTTGTCACCGGCAGCGAGCAACACAGCTTTCCGTTCAGTGTCAAAGGCAAATGCTACCCGCCAGACTCCGCCGCCAGCTGTAAGAAGCTGTTTTAAAATTACCGGTGAGTTCCCGAGCGCGAGCGAAAAAGTGACGGTCAAGGCGGGAAAATCCGCCCATATTTGTCTATACGGGTGGGTTTGACCAACGCCGACCGGCGCTTTTGCAGCCGTGCGAAGACCGCTGGGAATTTTAAGACAGCTTCTAGATCGAAGCTCCTTCATATTCTTGTGTTGCGAACCGTTCAACGTGTCCACTCTCGGTCGCCCAAGAATAGGCCCGAATGTCGCAATGAGTGTGGCTTGTGCAAGCAACTCGTCCTGCACTTCGTCGGATAAGGCGTCGAATTCGGGGTCGAACGCAGGATGGAATCTGACTTCCCAGTCCATGGCTTAAAAATATGACTTAAAGATCATATATTGTCAAGTTAATTACCGTCTTGCTGAGTTATATGAGCAAACGGCAGGCCAAATCGCCTGGTCTGTCAATGTTGCACCACAAAGACCAATTGCAGCACCTCTAAATTATCTTATATTTGCATAGAATTCTGGTAATTTGACAACAATTATCTCGATATTAAATAACTTCACGCCGAAAACTGCCATTTTGGGGCCTGAATGACTTTGAACCATGGTTTTCGGTTTCCAGGCCGTTCAGCAAACGAATGAACAGATCTACCGAGTACGTTTCAACAGTTCGAGGAGGGAACGTCGGGATGGAAAACCGTGAATCATCGGTGTCCGAAATGGTGTCCGGCGCCGCGAAGGTAGAGACACTTGACAACAAAGTGGAAGGTCGCGCAGGAGATTACGATGTGTCCCGGGCTTTATCCGACCTGCGTTGCTCTCAGAAATTGACGCAGGAGGAACTGGCGGAACGGGCCGGCTGCACACAGAGCAAGATCTCGAGAATCGAAAACAGCAGCAACGACCGGCTCAAGCTGGAGGATCTCGCGATGTATTCCCGTGCCTTCAATATGCTGGTATCGATTGATTTCGCACCGGAGTCGTCCTCCGCAGACGCCACCGAACGCCTGGCGCGCCAGATCAGGAACGGTCTCAACGACGTGACCGAAAAGGCGCGGCACGAAGGGTCCGCGGACGAAGGCGCGAAGAAGACGTACGAAGCATTCCTGTTCGAGATGCTCGATCTATTCATGGATTACCTGGAGGGCCTTCGCTCGCGCCGCAACGGCTTACAGGAAACGGTAGAGTCGGCAAGGGCGGGAAACGGCACGCCGATGGATCCGGTGGATCGGAGCGAGCCATCGCGCGATGAGAGACGGAAAAACGGCTCGACAGGATTCAGGATATACTCCCCGATCGACGTCAGCAACGAGAACGGCAGGACCGGATCCCAACCCGAACAGTGAAGAAGCCGGTTCGAGGGTGGAGCGGACATTCCTGTCTGCCAGCATCGCAAGGCCCAACGTGTCGACGTTGCACTCAAATACCCTAGATTTGGTGGAATGAAGATGACTGCCAGAATCGCGATTGGGATGTTTGTCGTCTCAGCCCTCTGGGCCTGCGGGCGCGATTCGGTGACGTCCCCGGACCTTGAACGGGGTCTCCACGAGGTCGGTATCATGACCCAGCCTCGTATTCAACATTTCGCGACGTTGATGCAGAATGGCAAGGTCCTGATCGGGGGCGGATACAAGGAACCGCTCTCAACCCGTCGCATCAGCGCCGAAATATTCGATCCATTGACAGGGACCTCTTCGCCAACTGGAAATATGACCGTCAGTCGGTCCACGGATAAGGGTATCCTGCTTCCCGACGGTCGCATCCTGGTCATGCCCAGATATCATGATTTTCCCGTTGAGATCTACGATCCTCATTCCGCTCGGTTCGTTTCCCTGGCGAAAATACCCTGGTATCCGCCCATTACCACCGCAAATCTGCTTCAAAGCGGCAGAATATTCGTGACGACCCAGCAGCACGCGGCGCTCTTCGACCCTGCTGCGGGCGCCTTCTCCCAAATAGTTGCGATGGAGAAGACACGAAAAAACCATTCGTCGACACTTCTGAAGGACGGCCGCGTATTGATCGTCGGCGGGAGCATGGTAGATAGCGAGTTGACCGGACGGAATCTGATCTACGATCCCTCGTCGAGTGGGTTTACGGAAGCCGGTCATCTGCAGGTCGACCGCTGGGGCCATACTGCCGTACTCCTTACGAACGGCAGGGTCCTGATCGTTGGCGGCAATACCGGTTCAGAGCATGCAAATCTTGCGGAGATGTACGACCCCGAAACAGACACGTTCTCGCCGGCCGGAGTGTCCGCGATTTGGCCCCTCGCGGCACTGTTGCTTCCCTCAGGCAGAGTGTTGCTCATCCACGTGCCCAACGGCAATATTGTACTCTACAATCCGGCGACACAGGAATTTTCTCCTACAGGACACAGCATAGGACCGTGGCGAAGCAGTGCGTCGGTTACGCTCCTTGAAGACAACCGGGTAATGATTGCCGGCGGCTGGAAGTACAGGACAGCGTCGCGCAAAGTGGGGATGAGCGGGAGATGTCGGATCAGATTCTAATATTTACCCCGTAGGGGATAAGGGTACCGACATTGTCATATTCAGGAAGCCGGTTTGAAGGTGGGGCGGACATTCCTGTCTGCCCGCTTCGCCAGGCGCCTCTCGTAGAAGACTCACGGAAAGACAATAGAAATGGAGGAAGAAGATGACAGCCCGAATCGCAATAGCATTGTTGGGGATCTCAAGCTTCTGGGCTTGCGGGAGCGACTCGGTGACGGCACCGGAGCCGCCGACCCTTGAAAGGGGTCTCCACGAGGTCGGCGCGATGACGCGGCCGCGCTATGAGCACGCCGCGACGCTTTTGGAAAGTGGCAAGGTCCTGATCGCGGGGGGCAACGCGGAAATGCCTCCTATTGAAATTGGAGTACCCTTCATGCCCAACGGTCTTGTCAGCGCGGAGGTTTTCGATCCTGAAACCGGGGTCTCAACACCAACGGGAGACATGACCGCCAGTCGATGGGACGACCACGGCATATTGCTTCCTGACGGCCGGGTCCTGATGATATCCAATTTTTATAGACTCCCCATTGAGATGTACGACCCCCACTCCGGTAGATTCGTCGCCGCGGCAAACGCGCCGTGGTCAAATGGAACGAGTACTGCCACCCTGTTGCCCAACGGAGAGGTCCTTTTAATCGGAGGGTCATCCGCGGGTCGCGCACGTGTCCTCGATCCCGCTTCAGGCACACTTTCCGACACATTCGCGATGGACCATCCCGGATATGGCCATACGGCCACTTTGCTGAAGGACGGCCGCGTGCTGATCGTTGGAGGAGCCCGCAGGGGAGTCGAGTTGACGGGACGGAATCTGATCTACGATCCCTCATCCGAAGCCTTTTCAAGAGCAGGCGACCTGCAGTTCGACCGTGCACACCACAAGGCGGTGCTCCTTCAGGACGGCAGGGTGCTGATCGTCGGCGGCCACGTCGGAGACGGGCCTCGCGTACAGACGGCCGAGATCTACGATCCCGAAACAGACACCTTCTCGCCCGCCGGAACTTCCGCAATGCATCCGTTGGCCGCCCTGCTGCTGCCGTCCGGCAGGGTATTTTTCATTCATTCAGACAACGGTAATATCTCCCTTTATAATCCGGATACTCAGGTCTTTTCACCAACGGGACACAGCATTGGGCCGTGGCGATACGGGGCGACGGTAACGCCCCTCGATGACGGCCGCGTCGTAATCGCCGGCGGAATGAAGACGGCGGATGACAGTCACAATTGGGAGTCCATTTCGGATAAGATTTTCATTTTCACGCCCTGAGAGTTACCGCTGACCGAACTCTCATGCTGAGGATGACTTGAGGCTTGCAAAGCGTCCGCGCAAATGTGATTACTCTGTTTCAGCGTTCGCGTTGGAAGAATCGCGAAGACGGGAGATTCTTCGCTGCGCTCAGAATGACGGGTCTTGCAATAACCATTGGCGAAATGTATCGGTCAGATCTTCGCTCCGCTCTGAATGACAGGCTGGCCGATCGTCAAACACGATGCTTCCCGCTGTCATCCAGAGGAGGCCTGGGCGCAACGTCCAGGAATCACTTCTTGTTTCATTCACATGAAATCAGATTGTCGTGCAGAGGACTTGCCCTGCTTGTGCTGAGCCTGTCGAAGCAAGCTTGTCGAAGGGTCACCCAGGTTGACGAAGGATCTACTGCGGCATGGGAACGGGCTTGAGCGTCTGACACTCGGTTCAAACTGAAATGCAGCACAGCCGCTTCCCTTCTCGTGTTGTGGGAGGATGTCAGTTCATCTCCAACTGAGGGATAAGTAGATGACCGCCAGGATCTTGTTTGCGCTGTTCATCCTATGTAGCTTCTCGGCCTGCGGGGGCGATTCGTCGACGATGCCGGACCTTGAACGGGGTCTCCACGAGGTCGGCAATCTGAGCCAGCCCCGGTATTGGCATGCCGCGACTTTGTTGCAGAACGGCAAGGTCCTGATCGCGGGCGGCCTCGAGGAACTGCCTGTCGTACTCGAGGGGCCGCCTCCCCCGGATACCCCCATTCCCCAGCCGAAGCGTCTCATCAGCGCGGAAATATTCGACCCTGAAACCGGGACCTCAACGCCAACGGGAGACCTGGCCGCAAGTCGCAGCGAGGACCACGGAATATTGCTTCCCGACGGCCGGGTCCTGATCATACCCGGAAATCCCAATCTCCCCATTGAGAGGTACGATGCTCATTCCGGCAGATTCAACCCTGTGGCAGTTTTGCCTGGGAGAATTGGGATTCTTACTGCCACTCTGCTTCTCGACGGAAAGGTCTTCTTGACCAGCACGTTATACGCGGGTGTCTTCGACCCGACGACAGGCCCATTCTCCCCCTTGCTCAGGATGGATCCTTCCCGAATCGGCCATACGGCCACTTTGTTGAAGGACGGCAGGGTGTTGATCGTTGGAGGACAGAATGTTGGACGGGACGCAGGGTTGCTGGGACGGAATCTTATCTATGATCCCTCGACCGAAGCCCTTTCGGAAGCAGGCAACTTGCAGTTCGACCGCAGGAATCATAAGGCGGTGCTACTGGAGGACGGTAGGGTCCTGATCATAGGCGGCGGCGGCGCCGGCAGAGGGCCATTCGTGCAGACGGCGGAGATCTACGACCCGGAAGCCAATACCTTTTCACCGGCCGGCGTCTCAACGATCGATCCCAGTGCCGCCCTGCTGCTGCCGTCCGGCGACGTGCTTCTCATCCGCTCGTACAACGGCGATATCGTACTGTATGATCCCGTCACGCACGCATTTTCCAATTCCGGATACAGCATCAGCCCGCGCAGGTCTTTCGCTACGGCCACGCTCCTTGAAGACGGCCGCGTGATGGTCGCCGGCGGAATCAAGTGGAGGGATGACAATCACGATTGGGAGTCGATTACGGATCAGATCTTAATTTTCACGCCTTAGGGAGACGCAAAATGCCCGCCCGAATCGCGATTGCGTTCTTTATCGTCTCAAGCCTGTGGGCTTGCGGGAGCGACTCGGTGACCACGCCGGAGCAGCCGGACCGTGAGAGGGGACTCCGCGAGGTCGGTACGATGAGCCAGCCGCGCTATAGGCACGGCGCAACGCTACTACAAAGTGGCAAAGTCCTGATTTCAGGGGGTAACGCGGCGCTTCCTCCTGCCGGAGGCGGTGTTTTGGAGTTCGATGGTATCGTCAGCGCGGAGATTTTCGATCCTGAAACCGGGACCTCAACGCCAACGGGAGACCTGACAGCCAGTCGAGAAGAAGAACACGGTGTATTGCTTCCCGACGGCCGGATCCTGATCATAACCCGGATTGGTACTTTCTCTATTGAGGTGTACGATCCACACACCGGAAGTTTCGACGTTATGGCAATCTTGCCCTGGAGAGTCGGTACTGAGACTGCCACTCTGCTGCCCAACGGAGACGTCTTTTTTACCAGCTTCATACGTGCGGGTGTCTTCGACCCCACCAAGGGAACGTTTTCCGCCACATTCAGGATGTATCCTACCCGGTATGGCCATACGGCGACTTTGTTGAAAGACGGCCGGGTGCTGATCGTTGGAGGGAGTATTTTCGGAGGGGAATGGTTGCTGGGACAGAATCTTATCTATGATCCCTCGACCGAAGCCTTTTCGGAAGCAGGTAACCTTCAGTTGGACCGCGTACACCATAAGGCAGTGCTCCTTCAGGACGGCCGGGTTCTGATCGTCGGCGGCTACGACGGAAACCTGGATCGCGTACAGACGGCCGAGATCTATGACCCCGAAACCAACACCTTCTCTGCCGCCGGAACTTCCGCAATGAATCCAATGGCCGCCCATCTATTGCCGTCCGGCAGGGTATTTTTCATCCACTATGACAACGGCAATATCTCCTTGTATAATCCGGATACTCAAGTATTTTCGCCGCCTACAGGGCACAGCATAGGGCCGTGGCGATCCGGTGCGACCGTGACGCCTCTCGAAGACGGCCGCGTTGTTATCGCCGGCGGATTGAAGTGGAGTGATGACAGTCATTCTCATGAGTCGATTTCGGATAAGATTTTCATTTTCACGCCCTGAGTGTATCCGCGCACCCGATCTCTCCTGCTGAAGAATCCGGGTGTGAGGGTGGGGCGGACAATCCTGTCTGCTCGCCGCGCTCAGAACGGTGTGTGTTGCGATAACCATTGGCGAAGTGTCGAAAGGCTGTTGAATAGCGGGCATTTCGACAAGCTCAATGACCACGCGTTATTGAGTTTATAGGTCGTCATTAGACCGGTGTAAGGAGACCCATAGCCTGCCCGGCGCCGCTATCTGAGCCTGTCGAAGGTGCTGCCCCGAGCCTGCGGTCCCTGAGCTTGTCGAAGGGTCGTAGGGGCAGGCGACGGCTGATGCGGTGGGGGGATTTCAGTTCATTTTCAATTGAGGAAGAGAATATGACCGCCAGAATCCTGTTTGCGTTGTTCGTCGTCACGAGCCCCTGGGCTTGTGGTAGTGATTCGGTGACCACATCGGAGCCGCCGGCCCTTGAAAGGGGTCTCCACGAGGTCGGTAATTTGAGCAAGCCCCGGTATTGGCATGCCGCGACATTATTGCCGAACGGCAAGGTCCTGATCGCAGGCGGCCTGGCGGAACCGCCTACAGAAGTCCGGGACCCTTCTCCAGGCGGTACCGTCATGTATCTGCCCGCGGGGTTTCTTACCAGCGCGGAGATATTCGATCCCGAGACCGGAACCTCTTCGCCAACGGGAGACATGACTGTCAAACGCTACGCCGACAATGGGATTTTGCTTCCGGACGGTCGGGTCCTGATTATGCCCAGGTTTGGTTATCTACCCATTGAGATATACGATCCTCATTCAGGCAGATTCGACGCCGTGGCGAAGGTACCGTCCAATGCGAACATCTTCACCGCGACTCTGCTGCAAGATGGAAAGGTCTTCGTGACCTCCGTGGACCACCACACGGGTGTCTTCGACCCGGATGCGCGCGCATTTCACTCCATCTACAAGCGGGAGGAAGCTCGCAGACTCCATACAGCAACGCTCTTGAAAGACGGACGCGTGCTGATCGTTGGAGGACTGGTTGCGGAAAGAGACGGTGGGCTGGTTGGACGGAACGTCATTTACGATCCCTCGTCCAGGGACATGTCCGAAGCCGGTAAAATGCAGTTTGACCGCATAAACCATAAGGCGGTGCTTCTCCAGGACGGCAGGGTACTGATCGTAGGCGGCACCGCCGGTTGGGGGGCATTCGTGCAGACGGCCGAGATCTACGACCCTGAAGCAAACGCGTTTTCGCCTGCCGGCGTATCTGCAATCGACCCGAGCGCCGCCGTACTGTTGCCGTCTGGCGACGTTCTCCTCATCCGCGCTTATAATGGCGATATCGCACTGTATAATCCCGACACGCATGCATTCTCTCCTACAGGACACAGTATTGGCTGGCGGTCGTCGCCTACGGTAACGCTGCTTTCAGACGGCCGCGTAATGATTGCGGGTGGAAGGAAGGATGCCGGCAATGGACACACGTTCGAGGAGGAGATTACAGATCAGATTTTCATTTTTACGCCTTAGCGACGCACGTGCGCAATCCGTCGTGCTGAGGAACGCGGGTGTGAAGGTGGGGTAGACATTCCTGTCTGCCGCTAAGCCAGCCCTGTCGCGTAGATGTTGCACTCACGGACACTTAAAGCGAGGGAGAGAAGATGACCATCAGAATGTCGTTTGCGCTGTTCGTCGTAGCGAGCCTCTGGGCCTGCGGCGGTGATTCGGTCACCACGTCGGAGCCGCCGGCCCTTGAAAGGGGTCTCCACGAGGTCGGTAATTTGAGCAAGCCCCGGTATTGGCATGCCGCGACATTATTGCAAGATGGGAAGGTCCTGATCGCCGGCGGCTACGCGGAATTGCTTCCCGTGCTCGATGCGCCACCTCCCCCGAACACCGATATTCCCCGTCCAATGCGTCACATCAGCGCGGAGATTTTCGATCCTGAAACCGGGGTCTCAACGACGACGGGAGACCTGACGGCCAGTCGCAGCGAGGACCACGGAATATTGCTTTCCGACGGTCGGGTCCTGATCATGCCCAGGCATGGTCATCTCCCAATTGAGATGTACGATTCCCAGTCAGGTAGATTCGACGCCGTGGCAATGGTACCGTCCAATGCGACCATCTTTACCTCGACCCTGCTGCACGATGGAAAGGTGTTTGTGACCTCGGTGGGCCACACGGGTGTCTTCGACCCCACTACAGGCACATTTCCGTCCATATTCGCGATGGACCATCCCCGAATTGGTCATACCGCGACTCTGTTGAAAGACGGCCGTGTGCTGATCGTTGGAGGACGGATTGCGAGAAGAGACGGTGGGTCGGTCGGACGGAATCTGATTTACAATCCGTCGTCCGAAGCTTTTTCAGAAGCAGGTAATCTGCAGTTCGATCGTCAATTTCACGAGGCCGTGCTTCTGCGGGACGATAGAGTCCTGATAATAGGCGGTAGTAATGTCGCTATTCGGACATCGGTACAGACGGCGGAGATCTACGACCCTGAAAGCAACATGTTTTCGCCGGCCGGCGTTTCCACAATCGACCCGATGGCCGCCCTGCTACTGCCTTCCGGCAGGGTGATGTTCATAAACTCGCATAACGGCGATATCGTACTGTACAATCCGGACACCCATGCGTTTTCTCCTACAGGACACAGCATAGGGTGGCGGTCCTCGCCTACGGTAACCTTGCTTGCGGACGGCCGCGTGATGATTGCCGGCGGATCGAAGGATAACGGCAGTGGACACACGTTCAAGGAGGAGATTTCGGATCAGATCCTGATCTTCACGCCTTAGGGATACACGTGCGGTAGGTGGGCTCGAGGCCTTCGAAGCGTCCGCGCAAATGTGTTTACTGGTGTTTAGCCGTCTGGACAATCGAGAAGACGGGAGATTCTTCGCTGCGCTCAGAATGACAGGTCTTGCAATAACCGTGGTCGAAATGTATACTTCATTATGGGATCGGGCTTTAGCGTCTGGCATTCGGCGCGAACTGAAATGCGGCAGAACCGCTCCCCTCTCCGTGCCGGGGAGGCGTCGCTTTTCCCGGTGTGAAGGCGGGGCCTGTCTACGGAACTGAAGAGGATGGCGATATGAAATTGGGGTTTGGATGGAAATCCTGGGTGTTCATGGGCGTCGCGGTGGTCCTCGCCGGTGTCGCGTTGGGGCAGATGCTCGCGGAGGCGCCGGAGCCGGAGAGCGCGCTGCCCGTGGGCCCGGCAGCTCCCGACTTCGCGCTGGACAGTCCGGACGGTTCGGTTATCCGGTTATCCGACAATAAAGACCGTGTCGTCCTGATCAACTTCTGGGCGACCTGGTGCGTACCGTGCCTGTACGAATTGCCCCATATCCAGAAGTTGCACGAACGGTATCGCAATAAGGGCCTGACCGTACTAGCCATCAGTTCCGATTTCGACCGGGCGCGCGTGGAGCCGTTTGTGCGGAAAAACGGCTACACCTTTCCGGTCCTGTTCGCCGATCCCGGCGTACAATCGGACTACGACGTCCGGAGCATTCCAACTACCTATCTGGTTGACAGGAAGGGCCGTGTCAGGTTCGCACAAATGGGCTACGGACCCGATACGGAAGCGGAACTCGACTGGGCCGTCGAACAGCTGCTTGGAAGGTAGACTTCGAAGGGAATTCGTCCGGAGTGCGGTGAGGAAATAGAAGCCGGGGAATGTCCTGGGGAATGAGTGGCAGGGGTCTGCGCGGATCGGCTCAGGTCCAGGAATGCATCGCGACCCGGTTGCCCTCGCAGTCTTCGAAATGGGCGACGAAACCGTGCTCGCCGATGTTCCGTTACGGCGCGCCAGGTCGTTCCCATGCTTCAATCGGCCCCGGGATCACAACGAATAACGGATGCGGAAGCGGCACGCGCGCTGATTTGAGCCTGCCGACCGCGTCCAGATAGCGGGGATGCAGTGACCAGAGTCGCATCGGGTCGGCCAGATGGGTCGATCGACAGGCGATTGAAACGCGTCTACGGCGCCGGCGTGGACGGCGGAAGAATAACCGCCACCGCGTCCGCGGTCTCGTCGACGCGATCGAACAGGTCTACCGCCTGCTGTCTGTTCATCTGGAAGTCGATGGTGACCGTTTCGGTGGGCATGAACGCGCCCTGCGCAAAAACCGACACGCGTTTGTCGTTCACGGGATTCCAGATTTCTACGACCCTGCCTTCGAACTCGCTCCCGTAGGCCGCGTACGCCACGTTGCTTCGAGGTCTGTTTCCGCTGGGAACGCCGACCCGGACCCGCTTGCCAAGATACTGAAACGGAGACTGTAATCCGTGCGACCGGCCGCGAAGATCTGCGATCAGCGGATTTTCGGCGATCGCGGCTTCGAGTCGCGCCTTCCGCGCTTCAATGGTTTCGCTCCCTCCCTGCGGCGCATCCGGCATGTCTTCCGCCAGGCGCCCGGCAATGGCGCTGTTCCGGTAGTGATAGACGTCCTTCTCGGTCAACCACCCCAGCGTCGCTTGTCTGGCGAAGTCCTTGCTCCAGATCGAGTCCAGGACGGCGTCGTGCGCCACCATTTTGTCTTCGATCCGCATCTGAATGGCGTTCTCGGCATCGTAGTTGATGGTGACATTGACCGGGGCGATGTACGCGATATATGCCAGGTACGCGCAGCCAGCCGCCAGAACGACCTCGATGACTGTACGGATGTGTGAACTCGACATTTCTTCCCTCCTCTTACCGACGGTTCTTCGTCAGTTCAGACAACTGTGGTTTTGGCGCCAGCCGTCAAGATGACTTGCAAGCGCTCGTGTCCTGTCCCAAAAATTCCTCACCATTCGACCGCCGATTCATCCCGTCTCGCTGCGTTCCCCTCGCTCGCCGACCTTACGCAGGTCGCATGCGCTCCGGCGCCTTGCGAGCCAGGCGACTCGGCGGTCGAATTCAGGCAACTTATTTCCGGGACAGAACACAGGGAGCAACGATATTCATTCGTTTCAACGCTCCTTTCTCCGACGGGCGTCCGTCAGCTTTTATATGATCCGGTTGTCTCCTGCCGTTCCATTTCAACTGTGTTCACTTTCTTCCGGAATACGCCCGTCCCACCTCCGCCACGGCCTCCCGGCCTCCGGAGCAGATCATCACCCCTTCATCTATCATCTCCCTGATGTTTTCCTCGTTCGCGCCGTTCAGGAAGAACAGACCGGCGTCCTTACAGGCCGCCATCACGCGGGCCCGGGCGGCCCGGATTTCAGGCGGATAGGGCGGGCCGTGCCGATCGGCATACCCAAACGACATACCCATATCCCCGGGTCCCCATTCGCCGAACGCGAGCCCCTGCACTTTTGCAGTGGCTTCAGCGTTGGCCAGCGCGCGTTTGTTCTCGATCTTCACGCCCAGCATCAACTCGCCGCCGGGACTCAGCGGCCACGGGTCGGCCTTCTCCAGGTAATCAGCGGCGGACACGCCCCAGATCTGCGAGGCCCAGCCCTGACCCCCGGCGCCGCGCCGCCCGTCACCGTGCCCCTCCGCAGGTTTCCGGAACGGATACCTGCAACTTTCCACGAAAGCGCGGACTCCGTCCGGGTCTTCGGCATGGCACAGGAGTATCCCGTGCACGCCCCGCGCCAGCGCCTGTTTGAACATCCACGCATTGGCCCGGACCTCCGCTTCGCTCGAACCCTCCACGGGCAAATCGACGATGACGGCGGGCGTCCGGTGCCCGCTGGCCGTGGGACCGCCGTCGACCAGTCCGCGCATGAATGCGCCCAGCCCCGGCATATCGAACGCGCCGTGCTCAATGCTGACGTTGATGTAGTCGGCCCACGTCCCGGCCATGTCCCGGCCCGTCTCGTACGACAGCTCGGAGATGCCGACATAATATATCGGCTGTCCCTGCTCCAGGAGTTCGATGGCCCTGTTGATTCGTTTCGGCAACCTTCACCTCGGATCTGAAAAAACGGATGCGGCGTAACGCGCTAAAATAAAGCGGACACCCGGAAATAGCAATGGTTCATGGAGCCGGCGGTCAGGACTGCGGAGTTGACCGGAACCAACACAGGCGTGGGTGAAATGCAGGAAAGTTGTGCCGGGAAAGGGTCGCGGGACGCGGGGGATCGGTCTTGACTCCGGTCCCACTCCCGCTTATTTTCCCCACCCTTTGTTCCGGACGCCGAAGCTGGGACAACCCGATCCCGTGCTTTACATCGTCAAGAGCGATTGCTTTCAAACCACGCTACCGCCTGATAAACACCGACCGCCAGCTGACGGTTCGGAAATCTTCACGCAGAAAAACCCGGAGGGAGAAATAATGCTCGGCGTTGCGATCCAGGGCGCGGGAAACGTCTCCACGGAACACATCAAGGCGTACCTGAACAACCCCCACACCCGATTGGTCGCTATCGGAAGCCGAACGCTCGAGAGCGCCCGGCGAAAAGCGGTGGAACTCGGCGTTGAATGCGACCTTTACGACAACTACGACAGGCTTCTCGAGCATCCGGACGTCGACGTGGTTTCCATCTGTACCCCGCCTGACCGCCACGCCGGGGAAGCCATTGCCGCCGCGCGCGCAGGCAAACACCTCCTGATCGAAAAACCGGTGGCCACGAAACACGAAGAGCTGGACGAGATGCACCGGGCCGTGGAGAGCGCGGGCGTGAAGACGGTAATCGGCTTCGTGCTTCGATGGAATCCCCTCATCATTTCCATGAAACAGGCTGTCGAGAAGGGTTGGGTCGGCGTACCGCTGCTCGTCCAGGCCGACTACTGGCACGGGCCCACCAACGCCCGCCCCGGGAGATTCAGCCGCGACGGCTGGAACCCGATGGTCAACGGCGCCATTGTTCACGGCGGCTGCCACGCGCTCGACGCCGCCCGATACATCCTGGACAACGACGAGGTCATCCGGGTGACGGGTGTCTCTCCAGGACATCGCACGCACGAGAACGACTACCGATCCACGACGGTCGCCACGGTGGCGTTCGCGGGGGGCGCCGCGGGTAAATTCTCCGGTTCCACGGCTTTTTTCATGCCCTACGTCTTCAACATCGAGGTCTTCGGGACCGAAGGCGTGATCCGGAACAACCAGTTCTACACCCGCCAGCTTTCGGGCCAGGACGCCTTCGGCAGTTTTCCCACCGTGTTGCCGGACAGCGGCGCGGTTTCCCACCATCCCTTCCAGGAGATGATCGACCACCTTGTCGATTGTATCCTCAACGACGTGGAATCGCACGGCAACCTGGCCGTGGCCGTGAACACCCATGCCGCGTGTTTCGCCGCGGAAGAATCGGCCGAAAGCGGTTCCACGCCGATTCTTTTGTGACACGACTCGCGGTTACCGGACAGGTTTGAGCAATGGCAGAACTTATGAAAGTCGCGCTGGCTGGCTGCGGCGGGCTCGGCCGGGCCCACGCCAGAAACGTGGAAGCGATGGAGGGTGCGAGGCTCGTCGCCGTTTGCGACGTGGTTGGGGAATCCGCGGCTCAGCTTGCCGCGCAACTGGCATCCGGCCCGCAGCCGTACACGGACCATCGCGCCATGCTGGCTGCCGAGAAACCTGACGCCGTGCTGGTGGTGACGCCCAACCACACTCACAGCCGCATCGGTACGGACGCGGCGCTGGCGGGCGCCCACGTCTTCTGCGAAAAACCCATGGCGCTGACCGTTGGCGACTGCGATGCGATGATCCGCGCCGCGGAACAGTCAGGCGTTTTCCTGATGATCGGCTATGTCCTCCGTTTTCAGGCGGTCTATATGGAAATGAAACGCCGTGTGGAACGAGGGGACATTGGTGAAATCACGCTGGCGCATGCGGTGCGTCTGGGAACCGGCGCGCCGGGTGGCGTTGGCGGGTGGCAGAAACGAAAGGAAACCTACGGTGGGATGTTTTCGATGTACAGCCACGAGCTCGACCAGCTCGCCTGGCTGGCCGGTGAAATCCATGCGGTCAATGCCGTGATGAAATATGGAGAGGACCAGGAGAACGAAGTCGAGGAAAGCATCTTCATCGGCATCGAATTCGCCTCAGGCGCCATCGGCTCACTGAGCAGCAGCCGGGTCTATCCGGTCAACAGCTACGAACTCGGCGTTGCCGGCACAGAAGGCGCGCTTAAGCTCAACGCACCGGGCGGCCCCATCACATTCGCCCGGCACGGCGGGAGTTCAGCCGCCATCGAGGTGCCCGGGAACAACGGCCTGGTGGACGAGATCGCGCACTTCATCGGTTGCATTCAACGGGGAGATGCGCCGCGATCGGATGGCAGTGACGGGCGGCGCGTGGTCGCCGTGGCCCTGGCGGCCCACGAATCCGCCCGGACCGGAAAGCGCGTGGAAGTTCCGATGATTACCTGAGGAACCTTCTTTAACTCGGATACCTTCTATCCCGCCGCTGGGCGCATATCTTCCAGAACGAGTTGAACCTGAGTCCGGCCGTTCCAGGTGTTGGATTCAATCGCGCAGGCCACGTCCACGCGATCCCCCCGGCGAAGCCGACCGGCCAGTTCGCCCTTGCCCCACCAGACCGCGTCGCATATCCGCGGACTCCATCGCGCCGAGCCGTCCGCACGGCCGTCGGAAGACGCTGTATCCAGATTCAACTTGAGGTGCGCCCCTTTTCCCACCGCCATGGCCCTATCGACCGTGCAGTCCTGTACCATGAAAAGCGGCGCTTCGTTTCCCGATCCGAACGGCGACAGGGCAGATAGCGCCGTGACCGTTTCCAGCGAGATCTCCTCCGGCCGAAGCGCGGCATCCAGCTCGAGCCGGGTTCTGAGGTCTTCGTCCGAAATCCGCTCCGCCGCATCGGCCTCCATCCGGGTCTTGAACGCTTCGAAATGATCCAGCGAGCCGGTAAAGCCGCCTGCATCCGCGTGCCCGCCGTATTCTGTCAATAAATCCGCACAGCGAAAAATCGCTTCCGCCATATTGTAGCCCGCTCCCGATCGCGCCGAACCCGTGAAGCTACCATCCCCGCGGACCTCGGAGCATGCGATGCCCGGCCTGCCGTATTGCTCGGCCAGGCGACCGGCAATCAACCCCACCACGCCCAGGTGCCAGCTTTCGCCTTTCGTGACCAGGATCCGGTGCTTGTCCAGCGCCAGGGATTCAACCTGTTCCCCGGCCTGTTTCACGCCCACACGCTCAAGCTCTCGCCGCCGCCGGTTGAGCCCGTTCAGCCGCTCCGCCAGGCGGGCGGCCTGACCGGCCTCAGGGGTGCGAAGCAGGTCCAGCGCCAGGTCAGCGGATTCCAGTCGCCCGGCGCTGTTGATGCGAGGCCCGAGGAAGAACCCGATCGCCGTCGTATCCACGGGCCGGGTATCGGCGCCCGCGACGGCCTTCAGGGCCTGAAGCCCCGGACGCTGCGTCCGGTCCAGAATCTGCATTCCCCTGCGGGTGAGCAGACGGTTCTCACCCAGCATGGGCGCGATATCCGCCACGGTTCCTAGTGCGACCAGATCCAGCAGCGAATTGAGATACGACCTGCGCTCCGATGTATCGATCAGCGAATCCGAAAGCGCCTGCACGGCTTTGAACGCCACACCCACGGCCGCGAGACCCTTGAACCCATAGCCGCAATCCGGGCGGTTGGGGTTGACCACCGCGAAGGCGTCGGGCAGCCGGCCGTGAGGCTCGTGATGATCGGTCACCAGAACATCAATGCCCGCCGCGTTTGCCGTCTCAACCGCCTTGAACGAGGAGATGCCGTTGTCGGCCGTCACGATGACGCGCGCGCCCGCTTCGACCGCCCGCTGAACGCCGGCCGGTTTCATGCCGTATCCGTCCCGGTAGCGGTCCGGCAGGATGGACACGACGTCCGCTCCCACCCTGTCCAGAAAATCCATAAACACGGCCGTGCTTGTCACGCCGTCCACGTCGTAGTCACCGAATACGACGATGCGCTCGCCAGAACGAACCGCTTTCACAATCCGCTCGGTAAGCCGGTCCATGTCCTTCATCGTAAACGGGTCCTGGAGTACTCCGGGAGAATCCTCGATATCGTCGGCCGTCAGACCGCGATTCGCCAGCACCACGTCCACGAGCGGCCCGGACGAACCGTCCGCGCCTGAATCCGAATCCCTGTTGTGCCTGAGCGTCCAGACCGGGTATTTCTGCATTGGAACCTCAAGTGATGAATTGGTCTCCCCATGGGAGCGTCGATTAATATATCATGAGTTTTCTCTTCGGGCAAAAGAGATGTGGCTATCAGCTATCAGCCGTCAGCTGTCAGCTAAAGGCGAAGACCGGAAAACCTACGGCCTCGCGATTTCAATGGGCAATATCCGTGCCGTGGCGTGGGCAACCACAAGGGTTGCCCCTACAAAAACAAACACGGCTTGTCCGATGGTCAGGGAGTTTTTCTCGCGTTATTCCGTACATCGCCGTGGGTATGGCAGTAGGGGCGACCGGCCGATGAGAATGCCTTTCAGGAAAATATAATTCTTGGTGCCTCGGGCGATTTGGGTATATTTGTCACCCTGACGTGCGACTCTGAGTCAACCCGCAATCGAGACGGTTCCCGGTTTGCCAAGAATTCTTCTCGCGGAAGACGGTCCGACGGCCATGACCCTTGCCGGCGGGCTATTCGATCACCGGAACGTCGAGTTGGACGTGGTCACCGACGGTCGCAGCGCCTTGGAGACGCTCGCGGCAAATCCCAAAGCGTACGCACTCGTCATTCTCGCATACGATCTGCGCGGAAATCAGCGGACCGGATTGCATTCGTTTCATCAGGAAAATGCTCGCCCGTCTACCCTTGCTGGTCCTTATCGAAAACCCGGCTCCGGAGCACCTGGACGAACTCGCCGCGCAAGGCATCACGGGCGGCCAGATTCTGGAAAAACCGGCGACCCCCGAATCCCTCGCGGACCGGGTCGGAAAAATACTCAGGCTTTAGAACGGCGACGATTTTTGAAACAAATGTAACCCTTGAGAATCATATATTCACCAGCGAACGGACAGTTCCTGTCAGCGCAATTTCAAAAGGAGTTTTCATGTCGCGCCACTTTGAAACCGTAAAGGCCTTTCTTCAGGACCTCGAGCTGGTCGTTGAAGAAGAAGATTCCGATGAGGAACTGGCGGTCGTCACCGACGAAGACCGGGGGATCCACCGGCTTATCGTCGACTGTGAAGATCCCATTCTCATCCTGGAACAGGCCATCATGCCGATCCCCGGGAATCCGGGCGACCTCTACAAGCGCCTGCTGGAGTTGAACCGGACGCTCATCCACGGCGCCTTCGCCATCGACGAGGAAACCGGGACCGTCCTGTTCCGGGACACCCTTCTTCTGGATACGCTGGACAGGGCGGAAATCGAAGGCGCCGTCAACGCGCTGGGCCTGGCCCTTGGCGAAAACGCCGAAGAACTCTTGAGTTACAGCAGGCAATAGTGAGAACACGGGTCGGAATCCCGAAGATGCAATCCGTTACGATCCACGATCTCCGGCCTTTAGGTCCCGCATCAGATAGGAGCATAACATGGGAATTTTTCAACGCATTTTTCGCGTCGGTCAAGCTGAAGTTCACGCAGCCATCGACAAGTTCGAAGATCCGATTCGCCTCACTGAACAGGGCATCCGGGATCTCAAGAAAGATCTGAGCAATGCGATGACCAGCCTGGCCGAAGTCAAGGGGCAGGGCATCCGCCTGCGGAAACAGGCGTCGGACAGCAAGAAGGCCGCGGAGGACTACGAACGCAAAGCCATGGCGCTGCTCCAGAGGGCGCAGAAAGACCAGATCGATACGGCCGAAGCCGACCGCCTGGCCGGCGAAGCGCTTGCCCGGAAGGAAGAGAACGTCAATCGGTCCGCCACCCTTAGCGAGAACGCCCGCAAGCAGGAGGAAATGGCCGCTCAGCTGCAGACCCAGGTGGACAAACTCAAGTCCTCCATCGCAGGGTACGAAAACGACCTTGTCACGCTGCGCGCCCGCGCCCGGACGGCCGCGGCAACGAAGAAGATCAACAAGCAACTGGCGAAAGTGGATTCACACGGCACGCTTGCGATGCTGGAACGCATGAAGGAGCGGGTGGAAGAGGACGAGTCCCTTTCCGAGGCGTACGGTGAGGTGGCCGACGCGTCGAAGAGTGTGGACGAGGAGATCGACGCCGCGCTTCAGGAAAAGAATCCGGGCGCGGACAAGCTGGCCGAGCTCAAGAGCAAGATGGGAATTCAGGCGTAAGTGCGGCACTTCGCGGACCGGAATCCGGTATCCGGCGCGGCAGGGGCGAACCTGTGAACTGGAATCCATTCAGGAAAAAGACCGATGAAGTCGACCCCGTGGTCGACTTCACGCTTTCCGACCTCAAGCCCGGATACGTGGTCGACTATGACCTGAAGACCTGGAAGGTCACGGCGCAGAACCATTACGATTTCGATGGAGACCGCGTGGACGAATGGGAATTGACCTGCGCCGACGAAGTCATGTACCTGAACCGCGAGGAGGACGACGCGATCTGCTGGACCATCTCGCGCAAGGTCCGTGTTTCTCAAATTGACGGCGACCCCATGGCCCATATCCAGGAACACGAAGACCCGCCCGAAGAGGTGACCTGCGACGGCGTCACCTATTACGCGGAATCCTCCGATGCCGGTGAGTTCTACCGGAACGGGGAGGGGCCCCCGCGGGAACTGATTACCTGGGAGTACCTGGACGATTCCGAACGGAAGACGTTAACGATCGAACAGTGGGGCGAGGACGACTTCGAAGCCTCCATCGGCGAAATCGTCGAGGAATACCAGTTCACGGACATCCTGCCTACGGAATAGGCGATTTTGGACAAATGAAACAGGGCGGACGACGTTATGTCGTCCGCCCTGTTTCACTTTAGAAGCTGTCTTAAAATTCCCAGCGGTCTTCGCACGGCTGCAAAAGCGCCGGTCGACGTTGGTCAAATCCACCCGTCTTACGAGATCGAGGCTGCGCTTGCTCGCCTCTCATAGGCGGATTTTCCCGTCGGCGCTACGCGCCCCTCGCGCCTCTTAACCGCCACTTTTTCGCTCGCGCTCGGGAACTCACCGGTAATTTTAAAACAGCTTCTTAGTATAATCCGATCAGACCAGAAACTGCAAACGACTCTTCTGACCGGCGCGCAGCTTCTTGCAGTGATCCTCCAGATTCAGCATATCGATAAGGCTCCGGCCTCTCTCCATCTCCGCAAGGAGTCGCGCCTCTTTCCTCTGCACCTCTTCCGCAACGGGAATGATCTCCGAAATCTCCTCGGAGGATGCCACGATGAGGCCGTCGTCGTCTCCGAAGACGATCTCGCCCGGGTGAACGCGCACGCCGCCGCATGTAACGGGGACCTGTGTCTCGAAGAGCCTGTCCGTCGTGCCGGCAACCGGGTTGACCGACCGGGCGTAATACGGTAGCTGCTGTTTCCGGATCGCTGCCGTATCCCTGCACGGTCCGTCGTTCACAATCCCGGCCAGCCCCTTGCGCCGCGCCTCGGCGGGAAACAGTTCCCCGGTCAATGCCTTCCGGCTCCCTTGGGAGTCAATCACCAGGGAGTCCTCGTGGCAGGTCAGCGTATGCGCCCGCCCGAATCACCAGGACCTCCCCGGCCAGGGCATCGCGAAGGGCGACGATTACGGTCAGAAAGTCCTCGTGGCAGGTCAGCGTATGCGCCCGCCCGATCAGCCTCAAACCCGGCGAGACGGGGCGGATGGCGGGGTCTACGGCCCTGACCGGCTTATCAAGCGCCTTGTATCCATCGCAGACACACGCCGTATCCAGCCGGGAAAGGCGTCGTCTGATTTCGTCGAAGTCCATTGTTGGAAACCTTTCAAAAACGAGTAAGAGCTGTCAGCGATCAGCAGTCAGCTCTCAGCCAGAAGCGGTTCATGTAAAGAAGGATCGTTAGGAATCACAGATATCCGCGCCGCAATGTGGGCAACCACAAGGGTTGCCCCTACAAATCCAAATACGGCGCGTCCGGTCCGGGGGATGGGGGTTTTTCCGTGTTAATCCGTCCAGCCCGTTTGCACTGGTACCGGTAATCCGTTCGTAGGCCACACAAGTCACATTTTCGCCAATGAGGGGGTTCACGGAAAAACCGGCCCCCTGCCGAAGGGCGCGCTTCTTTTTGGTCCTTTTTCTTACGCGCATAAGAAAAAGGACGTAAATAAAATAAAAATAAAGGTTTTATACAAAAAACAGAGTCCTGTATTAAGCAAGACTCATCGTTCGTCTTTCTTTTCAAAATCGTGCCTACGGCGTGTTCCTTAAGAGCGGGGAGACGGAAGGCGGAAGAGGGTAGAGATTGCCTGCCTTGCGAGGTTTCTTCGCGTGCCGGAGGCAAGAAAGATTAAAATATCGGGCAAGGACTTCCTCTACCGGCTTCCGTCTCACCTCTACCCGGTCTTCACCATCCCCATTCACTCTCCCGGTAGTACCTGTCCACCACCGGCGCCAGTTCGGTATTCACCTCCACGTCTTCCAGCCCATCGAACATGCCCTTCCAGAAATGCAGCATGCCCGCCATCGCCTCGTGGTCCAGGAAGACCGTTTCGAATTCCGAAAAGCGAAGCGCCATCGCTCGCTGCTTCAGGTCAGGTTCCGAAATGACCTCTTCCTTCATGGCCAGGTGCCACCCCCACTGTCCCATCGTCGGGATCGAATTGTGGTAGGGCAACACGTGGAACCCCGCTGCCTTCAGGGTCCGGTACACGCACAGAAACGCCCGCCTGGCGTGGAGTGGGCTTGAACTCTGCGTCACGAGTGTACCGTGCTGCGAGAGATGCCTTTTACACGCCGTGTAGAATTCCTTCGAATACAACCGGGCGAGATCCGGACCCTTCGGATCCGGCAAATCAACAAGAATGACATCGTAGATTCCCGCGTCATCCGCCAGAAACCGGCCCGCGTCCCGGGTGACCACGTCCACGCGTTCATCCTCCAGCGCTCCTTCATTCGCTTCCACGAACACCGGATGCGTCCGCGCGAGCCGGATCATCTCAGGGTCCAGGTCCACCAGCGTGACCCGTTTCACGTCGCCGTATTTCAAGACTTCCCGCAGCGCCAGTCCGTCCCCCCCGCCGAGAATCAGCACCCGCTCTCTGGATGCAGACAGTCCCATAGCGGGATGCACGAGCGGCTCGTGGTACCGTTCTTCGTCGTACGTGCTGAACTGCATTCCGCCGTTGAGGTACAACCAGTGGTACCCTTTCCACTGCGTCATCACGATCCGCTGGTATGGGGTCTGCGCCTCGTATATCACCCGGTCCCGATACCGGCTCTGCTCGCCGAACCGCACGATGGGCTTCATGAACACGCCCAGCGCAACAAGCCCCACCGCAGTGATCCAGAACGCAACAATGAGCGCGGCCGGCCTGGCGAGCAGGTTCCGGTATCGCCACAGGAGCGCGGATGCAACCGCAAAGTTCACCGTCCCCAGCGCGATGGGCGTATAGGTCAGCCCCAGCTTCGGCAGCGCGAAAAACGCAAACAGCAAGCCGCCCGCCAGCGCGCCGAAATAGTCCTTCTCCATGACGGACGCGATATTGGTCCGCAGCTCCTCGTACGCGTCGTTCATCCGCGTTACCAGGGGAATTTCAAGCCCGATCAGAAGTCCGATCGCGCCGGCATAAGCATAAATAATGGCGCCCGCCTCCTGGACGAACGCCGTTCCCCAATAGGCCGCTGCGGCCGATGTCGCGCACAGCGCCGAGAGGATAAATTCAACCGCAATGAACCGGTCCAGCAACCGCTCCGCAAGATGTCGGCTCAGCCGGCTTCCGAGCCCCATCGCGAAGAACATCAGCGACAATACCAGCGTCCACTGCAACGTCGGGTTTCCGAGAAGGTAGCTGGCCAGCGTGGAGAGTACGAATTCCGCAACGATTCCCGCCAGCCCCGTCGCGAACAGACACGCCTTCAACAGGCGGCCGCTTCCCGATCCTCCCGCCGATGCGGGAGGGGGCGCTCCTTTGCCTCCATTGTCTTCGGGGGCGTTGTCTCTTGCGGCCATACCCTTTTCTTCTGCCCCGCGCGAGTGTTCTGTCCCGGAAATAAGTTGCCTAAATTCGACCGTCGAGTCGCCTGTCTCGCAAGGCGCCGGAGCGCAGCCGACCTGCGCAAGGTCGGCGAGCGAGGGGAACGTAGCGAGACAGGATGAATCGGCGGTCGAATGGTGAGAAATTTATGGGACAGGACACTAGACCGTTTTGCACGTCAACCCGCCATCCACGACGAGTTCTGCGCCGGTGACGTATTTCGCCTCGTCCGAAGCCAGATACAGGGCGGCATAAGCCACGTCCCAGGCATCGCCCATCCTGCCCATCGGACACTGGTTGTCGCGAATCTGAATCATCTTCTCGACGTCGCCCTGTGCGTAGAATTCGGCCAGGGATTTCGCCACCATGGGCGTATTCATGAATCCGGGCAGTATGGAGTTGGCGCGGATGTTCTTCCCGGCATATTGCATCGCGATACTCTGAGTGAGTTGATTCACCCCACCCTTGGTCGCGCTGTAGGAAACGTAGGGCACGCCCAGCCAGCGGATCGACGTGATCGAAGAGATATTCACAATCGCGCCTCCGCCCTGGCGTTCCATATGGGGTAGTACATGCTTGCAGGTCAGAAACATGCTCTTGAGATTCACGTCGACCACGCGGTCCCACGTTTCCTCGCTGAGTTCAACGCATCCGCCCACCTGGAGAACGCCGACGTTATTGTGCAGAATATCAATACGGCCATAGGTATCGAGGCACCGTGCGACGAGAGCTTCCACGTCTTCGGACCGCGACACATCCGCCTCGTGGGCCGTACAGTCTCCTCCCTCGCCTGCGATGATGTCCCGGGTTTCCTCCGCGGACTCCGGATTGATGTCCACGGCAAGAACGCGGGCGCCTTCCCGCGCGAAGAGAACGGCCGCCGCCTTGCCGTTGCCCCAACCGGGTCCGACAGAACCGGCGCCCGTTACGATTGCGACCTTGTCCTTGAGGCGAGTTCCCATTGCAACGGCTTCCTACAACGCCCATACGATCAGCAGGGACGCAGCCACGTACGAAGACGCTTCGATGAATCCGGCGCCCAGGTGCGGTTTCTCGGGATCCGAAATCTCCGCCGCCAGGTTCAGGCCCGGCAGCAGGATCTTGTCAGTAGCAACACGTACCACGAGCAGCAGAACGAGTCCGATAACCACCTCGAGCGCGAAGCCCTGCAGGCTGGTCGCCCAGGAGATAAAGTCTCCGGACACCGCGTGCCGCACCACAATGCCGATGCCCACCAGCGCGCCGGCGAATGCCACGCCGGCAGCGGCGTTGTCCCTTTCGATTTCCGTATGCAGATCGTACGGCGTTGCCCAGTTGTAGACGATGCCCGCCAGCACCAGCGCCGCCTGTCCCAGCACCCAGAAAGCGATGGTTGTGCCCAGACCGCCGAGTTCGCCGGACACCGCCCCGTAGATCACCAGACCCGTGGCGATGTACGAGGCGCAGACCACGGCTCCGGTGCCTGCATTCTGGTCGCGCACGATCTCGTCCCGGATCGAAAACTGGTGAAGGATCAGCCGGTCATTGATGATCCGCGAGAGATTCATCAGCACGATCGACAACGGGCCGTAGATGAGTACGTCGACCAGGTCGACCTCCAACCCGTGCGAGGGACCGGAAATCACCCCTCCGATGGCCATGACCAGGCCCAGAAAGTACCCCACCATCGCCACCGACAGGGCCGTGTTGTCCTTCTCCACCAGCTCTTCCTTCAGGCGGTAGCTTGGCGTGGTCCAGTCATATACGAGCTTGCCAATCCAGAACAACACATACGCGCAGACCAGGTAAATCCCGGTTTCCAGCAAACTGTCCCACATCATTTTCCAAACCTCCCTCTGCTGCGGCTGCCAAAGCCCGACCTGTTGCGGCCGGACCGGTCCCTGACCCGCTGGGAAAAGGACCGCTGCCTGTTTGCAATGGCCTGTCTCCGGCGCTGGTAAAACGCCGGCCTCTGCTTCTTTGTGATCGACCCTTCGGTACCGTATTCACGGTTGCGTCCGTAATACGGCCGGCGCCGATCGCGGTTGTTGCGATAGTCGTCGTAGTCATTGCGGTAGATCTGTCCCCCGTAGCCCCCGCCCATCAAACTCCGCATCATCGCGTACTGTCCGTAGAACACCCAGAAACTCCCGCCGCCGCCCCAGTGCCCGTAATGCGGGTTCCCCACGTAGTGGTATCCGGGCGGATGGGGGGTTTTGTTCACCCCTTCGTCCGACTTGGCGACCAATGCCATGCCGAGAAAGGCCGCGTACCGCCGATAGACCTCCACCGGTACCTCAATCCATTCGGTTGTGCCCCGACGCTCTCCCTGGACGACCGTGTATCTGTGGTAATAATTGGTAAAAAAGGTGCCGTCCTCCCTCATATCCTCAAGTATGATCATATACGCGGGCGCGTTCGCCAGGCTCTTCTGCATTTCCTGAACGGGGTCCCTGGCGCCGCACCCGGAAATCCAGAGTACGGTAAACGCAACTACCGGCCATCGAATCTGTGGCATTAGCATCTCCTTGGCGCAACGTAACGGGCACATCGGGTGCTTGGTCTAATAGTAGAAAGATAGCCCGGCGCCAACGGCATGTCAAGGTGCTTGCCCGTGTACCGAAGGGGTTGGTATATTGTGCCACGTACACCGCGAGAACGACGAGATTTCACTTTCATTCAATCGCTTTACTTCGACATTCCAGAGGATACCGGACCTTGGCTTTCGCCGTCGACACGTCGCCTCAGCCCGACCGGCACCCGCCGATCACGCCAGCTGACGGTTCCATCTCGATCCAGAATCCCCCGTCCCTGATCTGGCGCGCGGACGACAGGGCCGCCACATACATCGTGGAGATCGGCAGGCGTCCCGATTTCAGGGGTGAAATCTTCCGATTCGCCGGCATCGACATGCCGTTCTTCAACCCGCCGGTCGAATTCGACCGCGGAACGTGGTACTGGCGTTACTTCGTTGTGACACCAGAGGGCGAGCGGTCCCTGCCCGGCCCCGTGCGGCGTTTTCACGTCACGCCCGAATCCGTACCGCTTGCAGTGCCCCCGTCGGAGCGAATCCTCGACGCGATGCCGGACCATCCCCGTATCTATGTAACCCCTGAAACCCTGGAGGAGTTCCGCGACCGCAGGCATGGGCCGGGCCGTGAAGCCTGGCGCCACCTCGAACACCGGGCCGACGCCCTGGTTCAGATCGCCCCGCCCGGGTTGAACCTGCAGTCCGTGCCCGCGAACCTGGGGGAACGCCGCGGCCAGGTCTTTCATCTGAGAGACGGCCGCACCATGTTCCCGGCGGACTTTCAGATCGCCGAACTCAAGAGGGGCGCCGATACCGTCAATGCGCTCTCGTTCGCGTATCTGATCTCGGACGACGAAAAGTATGCCGCGGCCGCGCGGCGGTGGATGGCTTTTCTGGCTCAATTCCGCGTGGACGTCCACCTCGAGGACCGCGGGCAGCACGATACCGTCGTCTACTGCTACGAATACGGATTGAAGGGAATGGCCCTCGCGTACGATCGACTCTACGATCTGCTTACGACCCGGGAACGTTCAGCGATTCTGGACCACATCGTGTATCATTGCGAAGCGGCCTATAAGTGGATCCGGGAAGGACTTCAGATCCATCTGAACTACCAGAATTCCCACGGGCAACAGTGCATGCACGCGCTGCTTCCCACGGTCCTGGCCGTGGCTACCGAATCCGCGCGTACACGGGAGTGGGCCGACTACCTCATCCGCCAGTACGCCAACCGAGTTGCGTGGGGAAGCAGCGACGGCGGGTATACCGAGGGTCAGAAATACGGCCACAAAGTGCAGTTCATCCTCGAGGCACTGGCCGCACTCAAGACCGCAACGGGTCTGGACGTCTTCCGCGAACCCCGGTGGCAGAATACCGGTTCGTTCTGGTTGTATTGTATGTCCCTCAATTACTGGTGGAACCACTGGGGAGACTGCTATTCCCTGATCGATCCCAATTTCGGCAGCGATGCGGATACGTACGTTTCCGCTTTTCTGGCCGCGATGACCGGGGACCCCACGGTCAAGTGGTGGAGCGATTCACGGGTCTGCAACCCGGTGCATCTCCCGCTCCAGTATCTCTCCGACAGCGGCGTCAGGCCCAGGCCGCCGGTTGATGTCGTGCAGGCCCGCCTGTTCCCCGACGTCGGCCAGCTCGCGGCGTACGACAGGTTCTACGATCACGGAAGCAGCCGCATCTTCTTCAGAAGCAGCCAGTGGGGCGATCACAGCCACGCACACCAGGACCAGAACGGATTCGTCATCCACGCCGGCGGCGAGATACTCTGCTGCGACGCGGGATATTACACCTATTACGGGGACACGTACCACGCCCAATGGACCCGGACGACACAGGCGCATAACGCCATCCTCGTCGACGGCGAAAGCCAGCGCCGGGGCATCGCCCACAAGGGAGAGATAACCGCTCTTTTCAATACGCCAGACGCCTGCTTCTTCACCGGCGACGCTTCCGGCGCGTACGGGGAGTTGCTCGAGAAGTTCCAACGGCGTGTTCTCTTCATCCGCCCGGACGTCTTTGTCATCTGCGACGACCTTGAAGCGTCTGAACCGCGGGAATTCTCCTGGACGCTCAACACCTTCGAACGCGCGGATATGGACGAGGTCAGTCAATCCATGACCATCCGCCAGCGGAACCAGCGGCTCCTGGTCCGGCACCTGGCGGACGGCCCCCTGAAATACATACAGAACAACGACCGGCCGTTTCCTTTGAAGACGCGCGACTGGTGCCGGGTTACCGAAGCCTTCCCCCAGCAGTGGAACATCCGGGCCACGACTGAGAAGAAGACCAGCGAGCAAATCCTGGCGGTCCTGCATGCGTACAAGGATACGGACGGCCCGAAAGTCGATAATATCCGCCGCCTGGAGACTGACCGGGCCGATGGCGTCAGCTTTCAGTCCGGGAACCGCTCCGAATGCGTCCTGTTTCGAAACCGGGAGGGCGGCGCCATTGAGGGCGTGGGTATTCATACGGACGGCAGGGTCGTCAACGTCAGCCATATCGGGAACCGGCTCGATCGCTGGCTGCTTCACGGTGGCGCCCGGCTCAGCCAGGATGGTGAGATTCTCCTGACCGCCGATGCGGAATGCGACGCGGCGGCAAGCTACAACCGCCATAGCGCTGCCGCGCAGATCCAGGTCCGGCATCGGACGCCTGTGCGTGTCTCCATCCATCTTCCCCGTGCGCCGGGCTCGGTGTACGTCTCCCCGCCGGCGCGTCCGCAGAACGCGAGTCCCATCGATTTCACGTGGCGTGACGGGAGAGTTGAAGTCGACCTGGTGGACGCTGGCGAGTCCGTCCTGTGGATCGACCCGGTCGCGGATCTGACGAAGACCCCGGAACCGCTTCACCTGACGCTACCCGACGGTGACGGCCGGCAGACTGTGGCCCTGCAGACAGCCATCGCGGACAATGGGGATATCATCGCCTTCGAAGAGTTCACGCCGTGCGTGCCGGGTGTCTACGAACTCGTCGCTGAAGGCGCGGAATTGCTTATTCAGGACCGTTGGGACCCGGACGTGAGCGTGTACGGGAAGGGCCACGTAAGGGCCTGCCTTAGAGAAGGAGCGGAAGTCTTCGTACGATATCCGCCTGACGGCCGACCGGATCTTCGGGCATTCCTTGTCGAGAGCCACCGGGGCAGAATCATCAACCTGCTCTGCAACGGCGGTTTCGAAGCCGGCATCGTGGATTACCCGCCGCGTTACTGGAACGTGCAGCACTCCCGCACCCACGATCTCAGCTGGCCCGCGTGGAGCGTCGAGGATGCTACGGAAGGAAACGCCTGCCTCAAATTTACGCGGGACACGGACCCCATGTCGCTCAGGAGCCGTCCGATGCGCCTGCGCAAGGCCGGCCGTTATCACATGCGATTCAAGGCGCGCGGCACGGCCACCCATGCCCGCGTGTCCGTGTCCGGACAGCAGGGTACCCATCTCGACGTCCCCGTCAGACCCGCCCGGGCGTGGACCGGATACGGGGCGGAGCTGGACGTCCAACCGGGGTACACAACCGTGACCGTCGCGTTCGAATCAGGAGGAGAACCCGATCAGGTCCTGTGGTTGGACGACATGGAATTCGGGTATATTGCGCAGGATTGAACACGAATCGCGGCCGGCGCTGTCGCGGGGCTCTTTCTGATGTCCGCCCGGAATCCCCGACATCACGCACGGAGGTGCAAATTGAACACGCAAGTACTGTTTGAGATCTGCGTCGGTTCCGCGCAGGGGGCCATCGCCGCCCAGGAAGGCGGGGCCCGCCGGGTGGAGTTGTGCGACAACCTGATCGAAGGCGGCACCACGCCCAGCGCGGGCGCCATTCATGTTGCCCGCAAGCATATCGACATCGGGCTCAACGTGATCGTCCGGCCGAGGGGAGGCGACTTCTGCTATTCCGACGTCGAGTTCGAAACGATGGCGCGGGACGTCGAAACTGCCGCCGAAGGTGGCGCCGACGGGATTGTGATCGGCCTTCTGAATCCGGACGGATCGATCGACGTGGAGCGCACGGGTGCTCTCGTCGAACGTATCCGCCCGCTTCCGGTGACGTTCCACCGGGCGTTCGATATGACCGCCGATCCCCTCAGGGCGCTGGACGAACTGATTTCGCTGGGCGTGGACAGGGTACTCACTTCGGGCCAGGAAATCTCGGCGCTGGAAGGGATCGATCTCATCGCGGAGCTGATCGAGAAGGCCGCCGGACGAATCGTGATCATGCCCGGCGGCGGTATTACCGAACGCAACGTCGCTAAAGTCGTGGCCGGCACCGGCGCCCGAGAGATCCACGTCGCCGCGGGCGGCAGCGTTCCCAGCCGGATGACGTTTCGCAACCCGAACGCCTTCATGGGCGGCGAGCTGCGTCCCCCGGAATTTTCACACGATGTCACCGACGCCAACCGCGTCAACGCGTTCATTCAGGCCGTTACTCCGCCCATCACAACGACCCCGAGGAAGACGTGAGACGTAAGACGGGAGAGATTACCTGCCCTGTGGAGTTTCTTTTCCTGCCGGAGGCAAGAAGGAATAACATACCGGGCGATGATTTCTTCTAACGTCTCACCTCTACCGTCTACCCGATCTTGCATCACAACACTTCATGCCTCAGCGTGTCCCGTGGCGCGCGTCGGCTGATTCATTAGGAAGTTGTTTTAAAATTACCGGTGAGTTCCCGAGCGCGAGCGAAAAAGTGGCGGTCAAGGCGGGAAAATCCGCCCATATTCAATGTATCGTGGCTGCGCGCCCCTCGCCACTCTTGGGTGGATTTGACCAACGCCGACCGGCGCTTTTGCAGCCGTGCGAAGACCGCTGGGAATTTTAAAACAGCTTCTAAGGAGACTTCGCTATGCGCATCATCGCGATCGGTTGCGAGTACACCGGAAAAACAACCCTTTTCGACGGCCTGATGCAGTGGGGGCGCGAACGGGGCATCGTTCATCACCTGGACGATCACTTCAGCATTCCCGACTGCCAGATGCTCAAGACCGAAGGCGATCAGCGGATCATGCTGGGTCTGCCGGAAGCCATCAAGGAACGTTACCAGCGGTTCCAGCTCGCCTACCACGTCCGGCTGATCAACAAATATGAACACATTCTGCTGGGCGGTTTTCACATCGAGGAATACATCTACGGCCCCAGGTACTATTACCCCGCCGTGGGCCGCCTCTCCGAAACGCCGAGAGCCTGGGAAGCGGAAATGCCGAAGGACACCATTTTGGTCCATCTCAAATCCGGCGTCGACGTGATCGAGAGACGCATGGAAGAGGACCGCCATACATATCACATCGTCCCCAGGGAAGACATCCAGGTAATCCTGGATGAATTCCAGGCGGAGTACAGCGCCTGCTGGATCATGCGCAAGTTTGAAATCGATACGTCCGACCTGACCCCGGACGACCTTCTCCAGGCCTTTCTGGACGGCTCCGTCCCCTTCCTCAACGACCGCGATATGCTTACCAGAATGAATACGTAAGTGCGAACACGGGCAACCTGCGCACTGATCAAGGACCGGTTGCGACTTCCCGGATTCCTTGACAGTGCATGGGGGTTTGCGTACTATTGTCAGATCATCCCAACAGACACATTCGTGCGGCCATTGCATACGCCCTGGAACACGGGTGGACGTTCCGAAAAGCGGGGCCACGCGCCCACACCTGGGGCCGTCTGTTTTGCCCGCTACGGGATCGGAGCGGCTGTGTCAGGGCTGTTTACTCAACGCCAAGGAGTCCTGAAGACCATGCCAGAGTAATCCGACGGTCCGTTGCGAGGTGTCCGCATTACTTAATGTAGGTGGTAGGTTGGAAAGGACTTTTGCAATGGCAAAGTACGAATTTGCCTTGATACTAAAGGGTCAATTTGAATTGACCGAAGAAATCGCGGACGAATTGTTCGAGGCCGGATGCGACGACGGAACGCCCGGAGTGTGCGACGGAGTCTTCTCGATTGATTTTTGCCGTGAGGGTGTTTCCCTCGAAGCGACGATTCTTTCAGCGATCGCAAATGTCAAATCGGCAGGTTACGCCGTAGACCGAGCGGAAATCGAAGCAGATGCCATTGCGCATACCGTGTGACGAAGTGTCCGCGAGTAGGTCGACAAATGCAAATGACGGTGAAAGTTCTTCAAGGCTGTCGCTTGTATTAATTCGGACACAGTCCGAGCAGGGGCTTGGGCAATGGTTGTACGTCGAATGTCGTTCGAATTCCAAACTTGACTGGTCACCGTCGTATGGAACTGCAGCGAAAACATGGAAGATACATCTATAGAAAAAGACATCCTTGAAGAGACTCACAAGTTGAACGTGTCACAGCAGAAACGGGTGCTGGAGTTTGCCCGTTCATTGTCACACGTCCAATCGGCAGGAATTCAAGGGAAATACCTGTTGAGGTTCGCTGGTGCGATCGACAAGGCTAACCTTGAAGAAATGGCTCAAGCGATTGAAAAGGGTTGCGAACGAGTAGATTATAATGAATGGTAGACTGAGAAAGGAAGTCATGTGGACCTGAGTCGCCAACCGCCGCGCCGTCCGTCCAATGTCTCCGTTGCCGGTATTGTCAACCTCGCCCGCATGGCCGATAAGGCCCGTGCCTACAATGAGGAGACGCTGGGTGAATTCTTGTACGGCGACGATTCGGGCCTGGACAAGATCCTGCTGGAATTTCTGGAGGTCTCGCACGACGACTTTGCCGATGCCGCCGGGCGCTATGGCGATTCGGATCTCGCGCGCTGGATACGGGAGGTTTCGGACCGGACGGACGAGGAGATCGACGCTTTCAATCAGTACCATCTCCAGCGCGAGCCGGACGACGAAGCGGGCAAACAGCGGCTGAAGGACCGCATCGAGAAGTTCGCGCCCGGTCGAACCGACATCGTCACCGTATTCCAGTCCATCGAACTGGACGACTGGGCCAACTTCAGAGACGTGGATCTCGCGAAAAGGGCTCCCAGGTCACCCTACCGCCGGGACGTCGCGGGGGTCTTCGGTCTGGCGCGAATGGCGGACAAGGCCCGCGCGGAACAGGCCGGAACGTCCGGAGAGTATGTCTACAACTGCCCGATAGACCAGGCGATCACGGACTTTCTGGGATTCTCCGCGGAGGACTTTCAGGAAGCTGCCTACCAGAATCCGAACGACCTGGAACTCGGGGACTGGGTCCGGGAAAACACCGGCGCACACTCAGGCGACATATCGCAGTTCAACCATCGAATATCCGGAAAAGGTCCGGAGAACATCAAGGAATGCGCGGTCTTCAAGGCGGCGCTGGCGAATGCGGCGCCGAAACGCACCGACATCACCACGTGGTTCGACCTGCTCGACGTGGATGACGAGGTGTCTTTCGGCGTTGTAGATCTCACCCGCCATCCGCCGAGAAGCCCTTATGACAATTCCGTGGGCGGTCTGTTCGGCCTGGCCCGGATGATTGACAAGGGCCGAGCGGCAATCCACGATCTGCTGGGTCAGTACAAATACGCGGAGGATTCCGGCCTGGACAAGAAGATCGCGGAGTTTTTCGGGTTCTCCATGGGCGACTTTACCGATCTCATCAGGGCGGGCCGTACTGACGAAGAGATCCTTGCGTGGCTCAATAAGAACCATGGCAAATCCGGCTCCGAGATCAGCGACTTCAACCGTGATATCGGCACCATCGAACCCTGGAACGAAAAGCGGCGCACCTGGTTCCGCGGGGTTCTTGCAGGTCTGGATGAATCCCGTACCGATGTGACGACGTATATGGCCCTGATCGTGCTGGACGACACCATCCACTTTGCCCGCCGGAAGACGGCGATTTGAACTGGTGTTCTGTCCCGGAAATAAGTTGCCTGAATTCGACCGCCGAGTCGCCCGGCTCGCAAGGCGCCCGAGCACAGGCGACCTGCGTATGGTCGGCGAGCGAGGGGAACGCAGGGAGACGGGATGAATCGCCGGTCGAATGGTGAGAAATTTTCGGGACAGGACACTAAATCCCGGCGGTCGATTACAGACGATCTGTTTCCCGGACAAAACTTCACGTCTCAATAGGAGAATTGGCATGTCAAACCAGGAAGTCGCGCTGGCCAAATTTACCCGCAGAGAATTCCGGGAAGCCCTGGAAGCCGGTCGGTTCGGTACCGCCATCATCCCAACCGGCAGCAATGAACAGCACCTCGAGCACCTGGCCATGGAGTACGACATCCGCGCGTCGACCTATGTGGCCACCGAAGCCGCCCGTAGGCTCTACCCCAACGTTGTGGTTAACGTGCCGATGGCGGTCGGTATCTCCGAACATCACATGATCCATAAGGGGACCGTCACCGCAAAACCAGGAAGCTGGCTGGCAGTACTTTTCGACGCCGTGGAGAGCCTGGTGCGCCACGGCGTCAATAACGTGCTGATTCTCAACGGGCACGGGGGCAACGAAGCGCCCATGATGGGCATCCTCCGGCAGTGGCAGCTCTTCTTTCAGCTCACCGCGCCGGAAGCCAACGTGCAGTTCCACTCCTACTGGAACCTGAGTCGTGAGATCGCCGAGCAACACTGCACGAGCCGGGTACCCGGCCACGCGGGCGAGTACGAAACCGCCATGGCCATGGTTATCTGTCCGGAGAACATCCGGCACGATGCAATGCACGACCAGGAAAACCAGGAGCCCATGAAGGCGACCGAAGAATTGGGGAAAATTCTGGTTGAAGCCGCGGTCGGGAAAACCGTGGAATACCTCGAGGGCATGATCGAGGCAACTAACCACGAGATACAGCCACACGTCTATTCGAAGGAAATGTACGCCGCGCAGGAGAAGAAATAACCCTCCTGAATCGCGAACTGCCGGAAAGGATGAATCATGACCGTCGAACGCGCAAGATACGGCGCGGATGCCGCCGCGGGGCTTGCCGGCACGCTGCCACAGCCCTTTCCGCGCACCATCGGACCCAACGCGACGACCTATCTCCAGGAGGTGGTCGACTCCGGTCTGACGTGCAACATGATCGGGCGATTTGAAGACGCGTTCGCCGAAGAGATGGGCGTGGAACACTGCATTGCCACGCCCGGGTGCACGCCCGCGCTGGCCGTTCTGGCCTGCGCGCTGGACTTTGAACCCGGTGATGAGATCATCGTCAGTTCAGCGACGGACTACGGCACCGTGCAGGGTATCATCAGGGAGAGCTACATCCCCGTTTTCGCGGACACGGACGCCGGTACCATGATCAGCAGCGCGGACACGATTGAACCCTGTATAACAGACCGCACACGTGCGATTCTGGTTGTGCACATGACCGGTACGATTTGCGATATGGACCCCATTGTCGAACTCGCCGGCAAACACGGTCTCTTTCTCTATGAAGACGTCTGCCAGGCCGTCTTCGGGGAATACAAGGGAAGGCTGGCCGGGTCTCTCTCCGATGCGGGCGCATTCTCCTTCGACTCGGAGAAAACCATGGGTTCGGACGTTGGCGGCTGTGTGGTGACCAACGACGATAATCTGGCCGAACGCATGCGTTTCATCGGCCACAGCCGCGGCGGCCAGATGCTCGAGGGGTTCGGAAGGCAGCACGTCGTGCCCGGATTCGCCCACCGCATGCCCCAGTGCACGGCTGCGGTCACCCTGGCGCAACTCGAGATCATCCGTCCAAACGTGGAACAGCGCGACCGGATGATCCGCCTGCTCACCGAAAAACTGGATGAAATCCCGGGCATCACGCCGCTTCCCATCCCGGACTATATGAACGTCTACTCTTGCTGGATGACCGGGTTCAGCGTCGATCCCGATGCGTTTGTATGTACACCGGATGACTTCGCGCAACAGGTCGCGGACGCGGGTATCCCGGGTGCGGGCATGGGACGGTATTACCTGTTGCCTCCGGCGCTGCCCTTTCTCACCGAAAAAGCGGAGAAGAAGCAGTATCCCTATTCCAGGCCGCCGGCTTCCGGAGAGTACACGTACAGCGGGGATACGTGCCCCAATGCACAGCGCTTTCTGGAGTCCTTCGTACGCTGGACGTCATTCTGCGAACGCTATGAACCCGAACACTGTGAACTCGCCGCACAGATCGTCAGGGAAGTGGCGGATCGAAACCGCGTATAGACGCCGCAGACCTCTCTCCCCAGCCCATCCTACAGAGCCATCAGCCTTCAGCCGAACCAGGTTAGCGGTTGGGTCTGGCGAAATCAACTCACGGTTGCCAGCGCCATTGTCTGGGTGCCCACAAGGGACGCCCCTACAAATGCATCATCGGCGCGGAACCGGGAAAGTTCAATTCGTGGACGTTTGGTTTTGTAGGGGCGTCCCTTGTGGGCGCCCGGCCATCGGTGTTACCTCTCGCCCCTAACCGCCTTTGGGGTTTCCAGGAGGTCCGAATGTCAGACACACGATACCGTGAGATCGAAGTCGCCGGCTCGGCGCTGGAGATGGGGCGGCAGATCGGCGAGGCCGCCCGCGAGGAAGTGCGGGGCTTTGCGGATATCGCGCTTGAACGCGTGAACAAGAGCGTCAGCGTCCCGGTGGAAAGGGCGATGGGCGTCGCCCGGGACTGCATCCCGTACGTGGAGCGGTACGCACCCCACATGCTCGACGAGATGCGCGGCACGTCCGAGTCCTCCGGCGTCTCCATGGACGATCTCATGATGCTCCAGGTACGAAATCAGCTTCAGGCGGAAGCGGATTCCGGCTGCACTTCGTTTTCACTTACCGCCCCCGCCGGACACGGCAATATTGTGGGCCAGAACTGGGACAACGACCCCGGGCTCAACCCCTATACCATCGTCCTCACCCGCCGTCCGGAAGGAAAGCCCGCCATCCTGAACATTACCCAGGCCGGCATCATCGCCTACATCGGCCTGAACAGCGAGGGTATCGGGCTTTGCCTGAATACGCTGCCCGCGCCCTCCCGCCCCGTCGGTGTGCCGCACTACTTCACGGTCCGCGGCATTTACGAGACGGCCACTATGGAAGACGCCGTGCAGGCGGTGCGAAGGGCGAGGCGCGCCATCCCCGCCAACATCATTCTCGCCACACCGCAAGGGCCCGCGGACCTGGAAGTGACCCTGGAAAACGTACACGTGATCCGGGACGACGGCGTTGGCCTGGTGACCCATACAAACCACTGCGAGCATCCGGAACTGGCTCACAACAACGATGTCTTTCCCGAACTCATCCAGTCGGGCGGCCGAAAAATCCGGATCCAGAAACTCTTCAATGAAATGGAACGCCCGTTTGCAATCGAAAGCCTGAAAGCCGCCCTGAGTGATCACGAAGACCATCCCACCTCCATCTGTCGCCATCCCAACGATCATCCCACGACGGGGTACTGGGCGACCACGTTCTCCGTGATCATCGAAACCGATGCAGGCCGCATGCACGTGAGCAAGAACAACCCCTGTCAGAACCCGTACGAGACCTATTTGCTGAACTGATCGGCTCGCGCTCTTGTGCGCTGTCTTTCGGGAGCCGCCCGCATGCCTCTCACGTCCAAACAGATCGCGCACGCGCTCTCGCGAAAGCTCCTGCGCAACCGGCATACCCGCATTATGATGGATTATTATGTGGAAAAGCTGCCGCGTCTGGAACCGCCCGCGACCCCCGCGGAGTGGAAAAGCCGAACCGCCAGGATTCGCAGGGACCTCCTGAAGAAAGTCTTCCTGACCGGACTCGACTCGGACGTCAACGATCGTCCGCCGGACGTCCGCTGGCGGGGCGTTCTCAAGGGTAACGGCTACCGCATCCGGAAACTCCATTACGAAGGGTATCCGGGCATGCGGATCCCCGCGCTGCTGTACGAGCCCGAGAATCTGCGAGGCAGGGTACCGGCCGTGCTCAACCCCAACGGCCATCATCGGGGCGGTAAGGCCATGGACTACAAGCAGGTACGGTGTATCAACCTGGCCAAACGCGGCATGCTCGCCCTGAACTTCGAATTCATCGGCATGGGAGAACTGCAGGGCTCGCTCAACCACATGCAGCAGGCGCACATCGACCTGTGCGGCGTCGCGGGTGTCAGCGCCATGTACCTGGCGATGAAACGCGGTCTGGACGTTCTGCTCGCTCACGAGCACGCAGACCCCGACAGGGTGGCCATGACCGGTCTCTCGGGCGGGGGATGGCAGACGGCCGTACTCACGGCAATCGATGAACGCATCGGCGTGTCCGTGCCGGTTTCGGGACACTCTCCGATCTGGCATCGCGCGACCAGGCGATGGCAGGACCACGGCGACCTGGAACAGACGCCCGTCGATCTCTGCACCGTGGCGGATTACGACACCCTCACCGCCATGTTTGCGCCCCGTCCGGCGCTGCTTGTACACAGCGTCAATGACAGCATATTTCGCCCGGAATTCATGCGGCCGGCCCTGTATACGCCCGCCCGAAAGGTCTATGAGAGATTCGGCGCGTCCGATCGCATCGGTTTTTACGCCAATGAAGACCCGGGCACCCACAACTACGAGAAAGACATCCGCGAGCGCTTATATGAACTCCTGAAGAAATCCTGGGAGCTGGACATCCGCACCGAGGATATTCCGTGCGACGACGAAATTCGCACCGAGTGGGAACTCAACGTGGGGCTGCCGCCGGGCAATCCCACGTTCCTCTCGATCGCCGGAAATCTCGCCCGGCGCCTGCCGGAGAAACGATCGACCGCCGATTCAAGGCAGCAGGACCGAAGGCGCCTTTCGAGGGTTCTCCGCCTGCCGTCCGCTTACGCGGTGGAGTCGCGAACCGCCCTCAAGTCACGGACGCTGTCCGACGTAAGCATCTCGCACCATCTTCTGAAAATGGACCGCTGGAATGTTCCCGTCACAGAATTCGATCCGCAGGGATCGAGCGACGTCCTGCTTGTCCTCCCGGAAAACGGCCGGGCCGGCGCTGCGAGGGCTGTAAAGAACGCGCTCGAGGCGGGCAAACGCGTTTTCGCAGCCGACCTGCTTGCGTTTGGCGAACAGGTTATCGCGGACGGGGAGTATCACTACCTGTTTATGGAATGCATCGCCGCCGCCGGCGACCGTCCGCTGGGTATCTGTACGGCGCAGTTGCTGGCACTGCGGCGCTGGATCGAGTCGACATCCGGCACGAATTCCATCGACATAAATACTGAGGGCCTTTCCACCGGCCTCATTGCCCTGTGCGCGGCAGCCCTGCGGCCCCGGGGCGTCGACGCATTGCGCGCCAACCTTCCCGACACGCTCCGCCGGCTTATCGACTGGAGCGTGGACTACACGCAGGAACCGGTTTCGTTCTGTTTCGGCCTGCTCGAGCAGTTTGACATCCAGGACCTGGTCCTGCTGTCCCACCCGGTTGACATTCTCATTCACGGCCGAGGGCCGATGCGTTGACCCCGCGTATCCCCGCCGAACATCCAGTCTCATCGTCGTTCCCGAAAGGCGCATGAAATGTCCGACGCCACAACCATCCATCTGAACGCGCGTTACTACCGCGCCCTGCCGATCGACAACCCCGGTTACGAATCGGTCACGTTCGAGCTTCCCGTCCGGCGAACGGCCCTCATCGGCATGCACTGCTGGAATATCGGCTGTCCCGACGGTCCTCCCCTGAACATGGACTACTGTGTGGACCTGGGCTGGCCCGAGGCCACGGCGGAAGGGTACCGGATCATGTGCGAGGTGATGCGCCCGGCCATGGACGCGGCGCGGGCGATCGGCCTTCCCGTGGTACACGTGGAAGCCGACTGGATGGACGAACAATACCCGGACATCCCGTCCAGACGGGACAGGTCGAACGTCTGGAAACCCACCGGCCGCCAGAAGGAAATGCTGGACCGTGCGCACGGCCCCGACTATATGAAGCACTCGCCGCTCGCGAAGATGCGCCGGGCTGCAATCGTGTCCCCCGTCGGCGACGAGCCCATGGTCTTTTACACCGACACATTGGACGCATATCTGAAAGCCAATGACATCGACACCCTGGTCTACACGGGATTCGCGGCCGATATGTGCGTTCTGGGTTCCGAAGGCGGCGGACAGGCGATGCTCTCCCGCGGGTACCGATGCATATTGATGCGCGACGGGACGGTGGGCGTGGAACGTCCAGATACCTTTGACGAGCGTCTTGCCACGCGTTACGGCATCCACATTTTCGAGTGGAAGATCGGATTCAGCACCACGTTCAACGCGTTCATGGATGCCGTGAATTCAGGTTAGAAAGGGTGATTCAATGGCGATCAGGATCTGTGACTGGAAACACGGAAAGAAATGGGTCTACTCGATTACGTACGACGAAGCCCTGATCGAACTGCACGAGCGCGCGGTGCCGATCCATGAAGCATTCGGTATTCCGGGGCACATGGAGGCGGTAGCGGGCCACATTGGCGAAATCCGGCAACTCGGCGCTTCCAGCTACAACGGTTTCAGGCATATGACCGGTAAGGAAATGAAGGAGATGGTCGACCGCGGCTGGGGCGTGGGCAACCATTCGTGGAGCCACGAAGTCATACGGCCGGATATGCTGGACCGGGAGTTGCGGGAGGCGAAGGAGGTGCTGGAGGAGGCCATCGACGGACCGGTTGACCTCTACTGCTCGCCGGGAAACAATACGAATATGGCGGACCACGTACTGGAAGCGTGCCGCGAGTACGGCTACCTGGGCGCGATGAGTCTGACGGATGCGCTCAACCGGCCCGTCGACGAACTCTTCTGGCTGAACCGAACGGCCCTGCATGACCAGTTTTACGAACCCTTCTACAGCGAGTTCGATCCGTACCGGAACATACGCCATGCGCAGGCCGACAACGGATGGATCATCGACTATTGCCATTGCCCGCTGGATGAGGCGGTCCATCGGAACAAGGACTGCACGGCGGACCAGCTTCGGCGCCGTTTCGATGCCGTTGTCGAGGAAGGCGGAGACGACGTGTGGTGCGCCGTGCCCGAGGAAGCCACCTTCTACCATCTCACCCGCCGCCATACGACAGTTACAACCCTCGTCGACACGGACGTTGAAAAGCGCTATCGTCTGAACCTGGACGGGTTGTCAGACCGGGTGACGTGCCGCGCGCTCACCCTGGACGCCGACGTACCCGCGGCGTGGTGCCGGTATCCCCGGGTCCGCGTCAACAATCAGCCGATGTCCGCCTCCCTCGTCCGCCCGGGCGTTCTGCGCGTGACCGTGGACGTCGAAGACGGGATGGAACTGGCGTGTTCGGCGTAGAGTCGAGATCCGGAACCAGCCCTGGTACAGTGAAAAGTGGGATCGTGAGAATGGGCAACTTCGCAGGTCACAACCTTCACCTGGAAACGCCGCGCCTGAGTCTGCGGCCATTCGATGAGCCGGATTTCGATCTGGCCGTTCCCTTTTATCGAGACCCCGATTTCCTGAATGCAATGGAAGGGGACCCGCCCGGCGAACCCGTCACGAGCGAGTATCTCAAAGGGGCCGGCAAAGCGATGGCGGAACAGGGATTCCTGTTTGCCATTGTTGAAAAGGCGAGCGGCCGCGCCATCGGCGAAGCGTGTCTTCAGTGGATGAACCTGGAACGTGGGGAAGTCGCGGGCGAGAAGGTGATGCGCCTGCCCATCGGGATCTGGGACAAGGCGTTGTGGGGTCGGGGGTACGGAAAAGAGGTCGTACGCTGTCTGATGGCGTTCGCGTTTGGAGAACTGGGAATCGACCGCTTCTGCCCGATGGACGTGAGCAGCGGACAATCCACGTTCAGTCTGCATTGTGGCGGTCCCTGGGCCTGACCGCTGCACGAGAGGTGGACGGCGGGAAGGTACTGGATTTTGAGATTACCCGCGCGGACTATGAGAGGATGAAATAGGGAGACATCGGAAGCCGTTGCAGAACCTTGTGGTCGCCCGCCTTTCCTTTGTGCCTTCGTGCCTTTGTGTCTTTGTGTGAGGAATTTTACGTGCTTGCTCCCACCCCTGTGATCGTCGGCACAACGTATTCATCCCCGGGATTGACCAGGTACGTGTACCCGCTGGCGAGGTCGGTACCCTCTCTGAGTCCCCTGACAATCGTAATGTCGCCGGTCGAGACCCCGTCTTTCGTGACCGCCGCGATTCTGTAGCTCGTGTCCATCGGCAGGTCGTTCATGAAGTGGATCGTGCGCCCGGCGAGGTCTGGGTCCCGCGGAAGAGGCGGATCCAGGTCAACCAGGTTGTTCGCGGGGTCGGACGCGTCGATCCGCGCCACCTTCCCGCGCCAGGATGCGCGTTCCGACTTCAGTTCAGCGGCCCCTGAAGAGAGCCATGTACCGCCGATCATTCGCATCAACTGAACCTCATTGCCCTTCTGCCGGATCATTCCGAACATCCCGTTGAATCTGATCCCGCCTTCCACCTCGACGTCCATCGGCTCCTCGCAACTGATCAGGACGTCCCTTCGACCTTCGGCCAATTCCACGGCCACGGCGGCGGCGGCGCAGGCATCTCCTCCGTGTCGCACTTCCAGTTCGCTTATCCGAACGATGTACGGATTGGCGTCGTAGGGTTCCAGGACGTTGACAAACCGGCTTTGCATCTCCTCGCCCAGCCTGCTCTGGATGAGATATCTCGGCCGCTGCAGCCTGCGGGGCGAATCCCCCGTCGCCAGCGCGACCTCGTCGCAGGACGTGAGCGCGTGGAGACGAAGATGGGGTTCGCCGCCCTCCGGGATCCGGCCGCGGATATCTTCGATCTTCCAGTCTACGGTGTAAGGTTGTTGTACGGCCCCTGACGAGCGCGCAACGTCGTAGAGGTACGTGAAGCCGCTCTCCTTGTAGTAGTCCTCGTTCTCCCCGTCCAGCGTCGCGAACGGAACGTCCGGGCTTGCGAACGTACCGCCTTCCTGCCGGTCAAGATCAAGGCCGTCAACATGCGCCGCTTCGGCGGCGCCGTGCCAGGACAACCGGTGGTTGGTCCCGCCCCGCGCCCGGAACACGTCCAGTACGTAGCTGTTGTCCTCGTCCACGTCCACCAGCGCAACCGTACGCCGGTAGGTTCGCATCCCTTCATAGGCGTCCGGCGCATCCACCTGGATAGCGCGCAACGGCGGTTCGGCGGCGAAGGTTTCGATCTGCCCGCCCGGACTGTATGCCGACCTCGTATCTCCCACCAGCAGCGTATTGTGACTGATCGTGTTGGCCGTCCACGCGTGCCGTTTCGGCCAGGTCCCGGTATATTCGGGATATCCGAGATCCGGAATCATCGCCACGTTTTTCGCCAGCAGTCCCAGGTTGAGGCAATCGTGGTGGGAGTGACCCTTTCCCTGTCCGTAATGGACAAACACGGCGCGACCGTCTTTCGGACTTCCGGTCTGCAACTGCGCCTGCCCGTACCGGCCGAAGTGTTCGCTCGTAAGGGTGCCCGCACCCTGTTGACCGACTTTCCGAATCTCCCGGATCAGCGCATCCGGGTCCTCCAGGAATATGTCGTCGTCCAGACGCAGCGTGGAACCGTGATCGGCGTGCTCCTGCCAGGCCAGCGATGCGAAACGCGGGTCCCCGTACAGCCTGTACGCCCGCGCATAGGTCGCGGCATCGCCCTGCCTGCCCCATGCGCCCACGGCGCCGCTGTCACCCGTATTGGGCATCATGCCGTCCAGCACGTTCAACCGGGATTCCACGAGAAATGCCTGCTTGAGCTTGGGGTAATCCGCGACGAGATTGTGTTTCGTGTACTCAGGATACACGGACAGAATCTGCGCCAGTTCCCGCATGTGGCGGGTCCAGATGAGCCCGTAGCTGCCGCATTCGCCGCCCATGCCGTCCCTGTCGAGCCCTTCAGTCAACACCCAGGTCACCGGGTCCTTCTGCGCTGCGTGTTCACCTGGAAACCCCGGATGAAACAGCCAGTCCAGCCACTGCGGCGTCGAATCCGGTTCGTCCAGGGCGATCGCCGCGGTTGCCAGGGAGGAATGGTTCATGCCCGTATTGCCATTGATCCGCCCATCCTTCACCGATGCGAGCGCCTCCAGCAGCAGATGTTCGTGAATATGCCCGCAGATTGCGCCGATGCTGCTCTTGTCCCCCAGGGCGAATCGTCCGGCTTTGTCCGAGCAGAACGCCACCAGGTCGTCGTCGCCTTGAATACCGTCGAAGATGAGATCATAGCTGCGGGCAAGGCCCTGCGCGACGGAGGTTTCCCAGATGCAACCCTCAATGCGGCCTCTACCCGACCCGCCCTGGCTGTGCTGAAATCCCAGTTCGTGCAGCGGCAGGTAGTCCATCTCCGGGTAGACGTCGGCGATCCTGTCCAGCAGCACACCCGCCTTGTGGGCGTAGCGTCGGTCACTGGTGAGCGCGTACGCTTCGGCCAGCGCGGCAACGCCTCGCTGTATCCGGCGCCACACGGCTTCGTAATTGTAGTACGCGATCATATCGTGCCGGTTACCCTGTTCGTCGAACATCCCGTATCCGTCGTCCACGTAGAGTTCGTGCCGGGGATCGGACGGATCGGGATGATCTGCGTTGAATAGCAGCGACCGGTCGCCCAACTCGCGCCTGAACATCCCGTGCGCGTCCAGGGCGGTCCTGTAGAACGCCCCGAAGTCGTTCTTCGGATAGACTTCCTTGCAATGCTCGCACCAGATCTTCCACGGCCTGGCGTCGTCGAATTCCCACCATTCGCGCCCCGATTTCGCCGGCGCTTCCTCCCCGCAGCCGGGGCAGTACGGCTGCTGGCCCTTATAGGTCACGCCCTCGTTCGTGTAGACTGTCCGCGGCAGCTCCTGTGCGGTCACCATTTCCCACAATGCTTCGTCCGTACAGCCCACCCACTCGTCGGCTGCCGCAATCGCGCGTTCCTGCTGTTCGCGCGCCCAATCGTGTCGCGCCGCATTGGCCAGCGCATTCGATCGCATCGAAGCGCTCACGAGTCGGCTTCGCTCTTTCCCGATTGACATTTCGTTCACCCCTTTCAGGTCGCATGGCAAATTCACATCACTTCGCGTCTACGAGTCCCCCATTTTGCCTAATCATCCTGTCTCCCGCAAGCCGTAAACCGCCCGGTGGGCGAACGTCAGGTCGCGGTATCGGCATTGTATTTTGTGCCTGAGAGTTTATATTACCTGGGACGTCCGCATTTCGTTTTGTCAGGGCAAGCTGAAGAAGTGAGGTCCGTACTCGGAGGAGAAAACAATGGAAGAATCTACAGAGGCACAGGACGTGGAGAGCGGAGAGGAGATGGGTATCGTCAGCAGGATGATCGGAGCCTTGATCTCACCCGGTCGGACATTCGCCGCTGTTAACGCACAGGTCGATCACCGGGATTGGTATCTTCCAATGATCATCATCGTGGTCGTGGGCATGATTTCGGCGTACCAGCTCATGCCCGCCGCGCAGACGGCCGGGATGGAGGCCATGCAGGAGCGGCTCGCGCAGGATGAATCCCTTACGGAAGAACAACGGGCGCTGGCCCTGGAAAGCGCGCAGAGGGTGATGGGCCTGGGCGCCGTAGTCCTCCCTTCTATCGGGACTGGCGTGACGATATTTGTCCAGGGGTTGATATTTCTCGCGCTCGCCAATTTCGTCTTCGGCGGCGACGGCACGTATAAAAAGATTCTGGCCGTTGTAAGCTACAGCTCACTGGTGGTCATCCCTGCCGCCATTGTGACGGTGCTGATTACCGCGGCATGGGATTCGCCATCGGTACAACCTGGCCTGGGTCTGCTAGTGCCTGAATCCATGGAAGGGAGCTTCGCGGACCACTTCCTAACCATGATCACCGTCTTCGCCGTCTGGAAATACCTGTTGGTTGCCGTGGGTCTGGGGGCTGTTGCGGGGATTCGAACAAAGCTCGCGGGGATGGGCGTCTTCGGACTCTGGATCCTCTACGTCCTCGCCTCCGCCTTCGCACGGTCCGCTGTTTCCGTCTGACGGCAGGGAACAGATATCACAGAGAAACGCGGCCAGGCAGTTGAAAGGCTCGGAAATACAATGAGCATTCAACCGTCTGGCCACGTTGTGTTTCTACGCTTACTCACTTACGATCGTCTCGAGATGCTCAATCAGTTGCGGCATGTCGTTTCGGATTATGGATCGCAGGATTTCGAGGTCAACGTCATCGTAGCCGTGAACCAGACGGTTTCGTAGCCCGATAATTTGAGACCAGGGAATCGAATCGTTTTGCCGGCGAGTATCCTCAGAAACGCGTCTGGCCGCTTCGCCAACAACCTCCACCAATTTCGTAAGCGCCAGCTGTCTTACTCGATCTTCGACAATATCATCCAGTGTTGCCTCACCTAGTAACCCAACGGCCTCTCTTGCGTATATAAGCATATCCACGAGGCTTACACGGTCGTCACGTCTGCTCATAGACCGCCTCCGCTGAGTCGAGTATTTCGTTCCGAAGCAGCCAGTTCGGGTTGCTTGCAACCCCCCTGAAGGTGTGAAGGTCGACTTTTCTCCCGTATATTGCCGACAACTCATCCTGCATTTTGATGAACTTCAGTCCCGGCGACTTGCCTGGCTTGAACTCCACGATCACATCCACATCGCTCTCCGGCGTGAAGTCGTCACGGAGCACCGAGCCGAACAGCGCCAGCCGCTTGATCCCGTTCCGCTGGCAGAATCCGGCGATCTCTTCTCTCGAAATGTCAATTTTCGCGTTCATGGCAATAAACTCACACTAAGCCGCGAAGACACAAAGACATTATACGATTTCCGATACACCCAATTGTGCAGGTCTTCGTCCCAATCAGTCTGTTACCGTGGTCCGTGAATTTGCCTTCATCGACTGTCGTCAGCAGTCTGTGTTAGCTTCTGCATCATTCCCCTGATCATGTCATTGAAGATTTTCTTAAGGCGATCCAGCTCTCGTCCAGAATATCTGGCCTCATGAAAGCGATTGGAGGATGCGTGACCGTCCGTGCTGAAATTTGCCGAAAAATCCCAAAGGTAATCGTCAGGATCCGCTTCATTTGTACAATCGAGGAATACGCCCTCTCTTTGGTTCCCGCGATATTCCGATAACCTGAAATTCGCGCGAGTGGAAACAGAATACGCCTCTTCGGGCAATGGGCCCTCTGCTTCCATCAAGTCGAAACGTAAATTCTGGTTGTCAATCCGTCTTGCAAACGCATCGGCCGAAATTTCTACTCTTCCGAAGACCGATGAAATCTGTTCAACCTTGTTCCTGCAATAAATGAAAAACGGGTACAGCACTTCGTCGGCGTATTCCCGCGCATCGATTGTGTTGCTTGTACTCTTTTTGACAAAGAGTGCGATCTCTTTGTCTATGTCCTCCGCGTCTTCGATGTCTTCGCCGCGGGCGGCTCGCAGATGGAGGTTCAGGGTGTATTCGCAGCAGCCAGCAACATAGGCGACGAATTCGGCAAGGTCTTCTGACTTGTCCGCCTGTTCCAGAGATTCAATGTATCGGTTTCTTTCCTGGATGGGAACAATTGCCACAGTGTAGCCGTGTCTGATCAGGATCATATTCATCAAGAGCCGCGCCATGCGACCGTTGCCATCGTCGAACGGATGGATTCTGACAAAGCGATAGTGAAACGTGGCCGCGATGGCAATGGGGTGCTCGCCCTGACTCTCGGCCTTTCTATACCAGTCCATGAGATCGCTCATCGCCGGCTTTACCTGATCGGGCGCTGCGAAATAGTAGATTTCTCCGGTTGAGGTGCGGACGTTGTTTGGCTGGGTTTTGTAGTTGCCGATTGTTATGAGTCGTTTCGTGGGCCGCCCATCGGGGGTTTGCGCGTCGATTTCATAGGGTTTTTTCAAGAGCAATCGATGGAGATTGCGGATAAAGACCTCGTTGAGTTCCTCTTTACTCTCGACCGCGGTTTCAATCGCCTTTACCGCCTCGTCGTGACCCTCGATATCCAGATGATCGCGCATTGATTTCCCGTGCGCAGTAAGTCCGTGAAGGATCAGACTTCGCGTCTCCCCGAGGGTCAGGTTGTTGCCTTCTATGGCATTGGAGTGGTAGTTCGACTCGATCCGGAGCTTCTGTTCTATCCGCCCCACGACATCCGACGGCAATGGCCGCAATGCGTCCAATTCCGCTTTCAGCCGATCGATATTTTCGACAGCGTCGCCCATGGTCTTTCTTCTTGATTCAATGACGTGCCCAACAGAGTACTGTATCAGCAAGAGACAACTGACCGGTCTCGATGTCTTGCCGTCTGCTCGCAGGCCACGATACCGGCGAATCAGACTCCATAAACTTCGATACCTTCCTCGAGGGCGTTCTTGTAGATCAATCTGTCATTATCCTTGTGCTGTTCCAGGTCCTTTACGGTTGCAACGACGATATCGAATGGCACGCGTAAACCCTTAATCTCACGGTAGAGTTTCTGTGCGGTCCGGCGACGGTGTACACCATCGGGCATGACGACGAGCAGATCGATGTCGCTCTGCTCTCCTGATTCATTCCTGGCCGCCGATCCGAAAAGCACGATTCGCAGGGGGTTTACGCGCTTTACGACCTCGCCGACGAGCCTGTCTATTGTCGAATCAGGCATTATTCTGTTCTTTCGCGGTTGCGCGGGCTGATTTGTTTCTAAATGTATACGCAATGACGTGGAGAACGTCAAGGGGAAGGCAGATCGGAAGGGATTTCAGCGCCGCAGCCGGAAGCCCTGGGCGGTGAGGAATTCATCCAGTTCGGCGCGGGCGTGAAACTGTCCGGTGCGCCCGGCCATGACTTTTGTCCATCGCTCGTCGCCCTCGTGCATCCCCTGCGAGGCATAGAACTCGACCATCGTCCTGTCGTATTCCTCCATGGCCAGTCGATGGGTTTCGTCGCACAGGTATCGCTCGCGATGAAGGACCGCATCGAGCGGCAAGCGCGGTTTGACTTCCGGCGCCTGGTCCGGATACCCGATGCAGAAGCCGGCCACGGCCACGACATAAGGGGGCAAATCGAGCAACCTGCCCACCGATTTCGGGTTGTTCCGCATCGCGCCGATCATGCAGATGCCCAATCCCATCGACTCCGCGGCGATCGCCACGTTCTGCATCATCAGCGCCACGTCCACCGTCGCAATCATCAGCGCCTCCGCATAGTCCCCGTCGAACCGCTCCGCCTCGTGCATCTGGTTGGCCATCCTGTCCCGGTGCAGATCGGCGCAGAAGGCCAGAAACGCCGCGCTCTGGTGTATCTGCACCTGGTCGGCGCAGAGTTCGGCCAGTCGCTTCTTCCGCTTTGGATCGGCCACGTGAATAACGGTGTACGCCTGCACGTTGCTGGACGTGCTCGCCTGTTGCCCGCACTGGATCAGCGTTTCGAGCACACCATCGGGAAGCGGCCGGTTCCGGAACCTGCGGATACTTCTGTGAGAAAGCAGGAGGTCGATAGTGGGATTTGTCATGTAGAAACCCTTGAAAGGTGAGAATTAAAGCAGCCATCAGCTATCAGCAGTCAGCTAAAATCGAAAGGCAAATTCAAAAACCAAATCAAAAGCAATAACCCCTATTCCCCAAATTCCCTGCCTACGGCGTGTTCCTTTTGAAGCGACCAAAAGGAACCAAAAGTCGCCGCTGGGCGCGGGGCCTGCCATATGCACAGCGCGAATTGCCTCACTGTATGCACATGGTCCACTGCCCTACCGGCCGCGTAAGAACATCAAAGGTCGGTGCTGAACGGAACAACGCGCTCTGCTCTGGTCGTGCTCCTGATTGACATCGTTTAAGTATCCCGTGTGGTTACTCGGATACGAGCAGTGTAAAACGGTACATGTCCATGACCCAACTGAGTTCCATTCCGGATAAACCCACTATTCTCTGTAGAGGGCTGGTGGGGTTTCCCCGGCCCGCTAGCGGAAATCATCGATACGGGTTTTAGGAACAAAAAAGCGGGTGGGTTTTGAAACCCACCCACGCTGAACCGCGGCTGAGGCATTGTCTTCCAGTCCGCCCTATTGTACCCCGATCCGCAGCCGGTTGACAGCCCGCGCCAGGGCCAACGTCGCCCGCGCCTCGTCAATCTGCTGTTCTTGTTTTCGCGTCAGCATTTCCCGCGCGCGGTCTCTGGCGGCTTCGGCTCGGTTTACGTCAATATCCGGCGCGAATTCCGCTGTCTCGGCCAGCACGGTGACGCGGTCGCGCTGCACCTCAGCGAACCCGCCACTGATTGCGACCGACTTCGGTCCCTGTTCCCCTTCGAAAAAGACCATCTCTCCAATGCGCAGCGAGGCCAGCATCGGATGGTGTCCCGCGAGCACGCCGAACCCGCCTTCGGTACCCGGCGCCCGCAGTTGCTCCACCTCGCCCGAGTAGACCGTCTTTTCCGGGGTTACAATTTCAAGCTGAAACGTCGGCATCGCGTTCCTGTAACTAGAGCGTCTTTGCCTTCTCTACGGCCTGTTCAATCGTTCCGACCAGATGGAATGCCTGCTCGGGCAGATCGTCGTATTCCCCTTCGGCCAATCCCTTGAACCCCTTCACCGTGTCTTCGATCTTGACGTATTCGCCCGGGTAGCCCGTAAAGCCCTCGGCCACGTGCATACACTGCGTGAGGAAAGCCTGGATCTTGCGCGCCCGCGCCACCACCAGCCTGTCTTCCTCGGACAGTTCGTCGATTCCCAGAATGGCGATGATCTCCCGCAGGTCGCGATAACGCTGCAGGATCTGCTGCACCTGGCGCGCGACCTCGTAGTGTTCCTCGCCCACCACGCGGGGGTCGAGGATTCGCGAACTGGACGCCAGCGGGTCCACGGCCGGATACATCCCCTGGTCCGCCAGCGCGCGTTCCAGTACGATTCGGCCGTCAAGGTGGCTGAATGCCGTCACCACGCCCGGGTCCGTATAGTCGTCGGCGGGCACGTAGATGGCCTGCACAGAGGTAATGGAACCGTTGCGGGTCGTCGTGATCCGTTCCTGTAGCGCGCCCATTTCGGTCGCCAGCGTCGGCTGGTAACCCACCGCAGAGGGCATCCGGCCCAGAAGCGCGGACACCTCCGCGCCGGCGAGGATGAAGCGGAAGATGTTGTCGATGAACAGGAGTACGTCCTGCCCGGCCTCTTCCCGGAAGTGTTCCGCAATGGTCAGTCCGGTGAGGGCGATGCGCTGGCGGGCGCCAGGCGGCTCGTTCATCTGGCCGAAAACCATCGCCGTCCGATCGATCACGCCCGAGTCCGACAGTTCGTGAAGCAGGTCGTTTCCCTCGCGGGTGCGTTCCCCCACGCCTGCGAATACCGAATATCCCCCGTGACTGCTGGCGACGTTGTTGATGAGTTCCGTGAGAATCACCGTCTTTCCCACCCCGGCGCCGCCGAAGAGTCCCAGCTTGCCGCCCCTTGCAAACGGACAGATCAGGTCCATGACCTTGATGCCCGTCTCCAGCATCTGGTCCGACGTGACCTGGTCCGCGTGCGCAGGCGGGTCCCGGTGGATCGGCAGCAGCGGCGTATCCTCCGGCACGGGCCCCTTGCCGTCGATCGGGTCTCCGATCACGTTGAACAGGCGTCCGAGGGCATTTTCACCCACCGGCACCTGAATCGGCAGCCCGGTATCCGTCACCTTCGCGCCCCTGGAGAGGCCGTCAGTCGAATCCATTGCGACGCACCGCGCCAGGTGTTCGCCCAGATGCTGCTGTACCTCCAACACGAGACGGCCGCCACCGTCGCGCGACACATCCAATGCGTTGTATATAGCCGGTAATTCGCCGCCGGTGAAATCCACGTCGACCACGACGCCTACAATTTCCTTGATTACGCCTTCGTTCATGAAGAAACCTTTCAAAAGAAGCCATCAGCTGTCAGCCGTCAGCAATCAGCTTAAAGCAAAAGACAAAAAACAAACGGCAAAACCCATTAAAACCAAATATTGTAAAACCGGTCGGGTTCGGTTGTCCTCTTCCGTCTAACGTCTCCCGTCTTACCCGAAAAGAAGCGGTCAGCCATCAGCTTAAGGCAAAACCAAAAACCAAGCGGCACGGGATCGACAAGACCTCTGCAAACAGCCTGTCGCAAACTGCAACAGTAGCCGTCGCTAAGCCACAGCCTCGGCGCCGCCGATGATGTCCATTAACTCCAGCGTGATTGAAGACTGGCGCACCTTGTTCATCTCGCGCGTTAATTCTTCGACCAGGTCTCCGGCATTCCTGGTCGCGTTATCCATCGCCGCCATGCGGGCGGCCTGCTCTCCGGCATTGGACTCCAGGAGTGCGCGCCAGACCTGGAAATTCACGTGTCTCGGAACGAGCGTCTCAAGCAATTGCTCCGGATCGGGCTCAAAGATGTACTCGCCGGCGGCGCTCTTTTCGTCGGTTTCCTCAGGCACAATCGGCAGAAGCCGGTTGATTGCCGGCTCCTGGCGTCCGAGGGAGAGAAACTCGTTGTTGGCGATCCACACCTGGTCCACGTCTCCGGACACAAATCGACCCGTCACGTCCCGCGCGATGGAAACGGCTTGGCCGAGATGCAGGTGGGCGAACACGTCCAGGTATTCCCGGCTGATCTCATATCCGCGTTGTCGAAAAAAGTCGCGCCCCTTCCTGCCGACAGCAACCAGCTCGACTTCACCTTGTTCTTCGAGCTCCGATAGCACCTTCCGGCAGATTCCTGCGTTGAACCCGCCGCACAGCCCACGGTCCGCCGTCACCACGACGACCGCAATCCGACCGGATTCTCCCTGCCGGAACAGGGGATGCCGGTCCGCGTCTATACTTGCGGTCAGCCGTTGAAGAATTCGGTCCAGTTGTTCGGCATAGGGCCGGGCGGCAAGGATCGCGTCCTGGGCCTTGCGCACCCGTGCCGCGGCCACCAACTGCATGGCGTGGGTGACCTTCTGGATATTCGTGACACCGGTCACCCGGTTTCGGAGTTGACGCAATGTGGCCACCGGCTACTCCTCCTACGCCGACGCCTGAAAGCCGCGCTTGGCACGCTCGATGGCGGCATCGATGACGCCCCGTGCCTCGTCGCTCAATTCTTCGCTACCCGTGATCTCGTCCACGATATCCTGGTGGTGGTCGCGCATATAGGCAAGCACTTCGGCCTCGAACCGTCTCACGTCCTCCGTGGGCAGTTCATCGATGCTCGCACCAACGATAAGGGACACCACCTGCTCTCCGAGCGACATCGGCGCGTACTGGCCCTGTTTGAGAATCTCGATCAGTTTCTCGCCGCGGTTCAGCAGGTTGCGGGTGGCCGTGTCCAGGTCGGAGGCCCCGAATTGCGCAAAGGCCTGGACCTCGTTGTAACGCGCGATATCGCCGCTCAAGGTAGCGGAAACCGCCTTCATCGCCCCGGTTTTAGCCGAGCTAACCCTGGAAACGGAAGCGCCCACGTCCATTGCCGGCCTGATGCCCGAATAGAACAACTCCGGCTTCAGCAGAATCTGCCCGTCCGTTATGGAAATCACGTTGGTCGGTACGAACGTGGATACGTCCCCTTCGAGGATCTCGATGACGGGCAGCGCCGTGAGAGAGCCTCCGCCCTCTTCGTCGCTCAGTTTGCAGGCGCGCTCCAGAAGACGCGAGTGCAGATAGAACACGTCGCCCGGATAGGCTTCCCGCCCCGGCGGACGGCGCAGGACCAGGGCCATTTCACGGTATGCCCAGGCCTGCTTGGAGAGATCGTCGTACACGATCAGCGCGTGTTCGCCCTTGTCGCGGAAGTACTCGCCCATCGAACAACCGGCATACGGGGCCAGGAACTGAAGCGGCGCCGGATCGCTGGCCGTGGCCGAAACGACGATGGTGTATGGCAGCGCGCCGTTCGCCTCGAGCTCGGCGACGACCTTGGCCACGGACGAGGCCTTCTGTCCGATACCCACATAGATGCATTTGACGCCGCTGTCCTTCTGGTTGATGATGGCGTCCAGACCGATGGCCGTCTTTCCGGTCTGCCGGTCGCCGATGATCAGCTCACGCTGTCCGCGCCCGATGGGCGTTGCGGCATCCACCACCTTGATTCCGGTCTGCAGCGCCTCTTCCACCGGCTGGCGCTGAATCACCCCGGGCGCAATCCGTTCCACGGGCAGCGTCTGCGAGGTCTGAACCGGTCCCTTGCCATCCAGCGGCTCACCCAGAGGCGTAACCACACGGCCCAGCAATTCGTCGCCCACGGGCACCTCGACGACGCGTCCCGTACGCCTGACCTGGTCGCCTTCCTTGATTGCCGTGTCGTCCCCGAAGAGAACGCACCCGACATTGTCCTCTTCCAGGTTGAAAGCCATGCCCATGATGTTATCGGGAAACGCCACCAGTTCACTGGCCTGCGCGTTGCCCAGCCCGTGAACGCGCGCCACGCCGTCGCCCACCTGCAGCACGGTCCCGGTTTCGTAAACGTCAATGTCCCTTTCGGCCTCCAGAATCTGCTGTTTGAGAATATCGGAGACTTCGTCGGGGCGAATCTGCAAGTTCATCGCCATAAGTGTCTACACCTCGGTTTTCAGCCCGTTGAAAAAGCCCATCCGGTCTGCGGCCGCCTCGCCTGCAGAGCAACTTTCTCAACGGACCGCTATGATAAGCCCGAAACCAGCCTCTGGCGCATCCGGTTCAACTGCGCTTCGAGGGTTGCGTCGAATACGTGGTCGCCCATCCTGGTTACAAAGCCCGCTCTGAGTCCCCGGTCGATTTCGACGTCCAGCCGTACCTGCTTTCCGGACCAGGCCGACAACCGTTGCGCGAGCCTTGCCTGCTGGTCCTGAGAGAGTTCCTGCGCCGACCGTACGTGTGCGGTGATCAGACCCCGTTGCTCGTCCAGGAGCATCAGAAACGCCCGAATAATCCCGTCGAGACCCCGCTCGCGCCGTTTGTCGCACAGCAGCAGCAGGAAATTCAGGGTGAGGTCCCCGATCCGGCCGGAAAAGAGTCTCCGGACCGCCGCCCGCTTCTGTTCCGGGTAAATCAGGGGGTCACTGAGAAAGGCGCGCAGGTCTTCCGATACCCTGATCAGGTTCAGAAGGCCTTCCAGGTCGTCGCGCACCCGGTCCAGCGCGTCCCGCTCTTCTGCCGCCTGGATGAGCGCCCTGGCATAACGCATTGCGACGGGGGTTTCGTTCAAGCTCCGCTCCGGAAATCAGTTTTGTCCATTGTCCGGAATGCTGTCGATGAATTCGTCGACAAGCTTCCTGTTCCTGGCGTTGTCCAGGTTTTCGTCCAACACCTTGCCGGCGGCTTCGATGGCCAGGCCGGCGGCGTGCGTACGAAGTTCCTGGATCGCCTGCTCCTTCTCCTGCCGAATCGTTCGCCGGGCCTGCTCCAGCATCTGCCGGGCCTCGTCCGACGCGCGTTGACGCACTTCCTGGGCTGCACGCTCGGCCGCCTCCCGTCCTTCGGAAATGGCCTGTCGCGCCTCGGCCTGGGCCTGCTCCATTGCGCGCCGGTTTTCTTCAGCCGCACTCTGGGCTTCCTCCCGGGCCTTTTCCGCCTGGTCCAGGGAATCCCGGATACGCCTTTCACGCTCGTCCAGCATGGCCAGCAGCGGTTTCCAGGCAACCGCCCTGAGAACAAGGAGCAGCAGGACGAAGGTAACAATGGTCCAGAACATCAGACCTGTATCCACGTTCAGCAACATACACGTTCCTCTGGTTTAGACGTCCTCAACGGTATGCGTACTCAGCCGCCTTTTGTCGCCAGAAGGAAGCAGACCACCTGCCCGAAGAGGGCCACACCCTCTATGAAGGCCGCGGTAATGATCATGGAAGTCCGGATATCGCCGGCTGCTTCGGGCTGCCGTGCGGTGCCCTCCACGGCCATGCCGGCCAGACGTCCGATACCAATTCCGGCGCCGATCGTTACCAGCCCCGCGCCAATGCCGGCGGACAAATAACCGTATGCTTCAGCCGCCACGGATGCCACGTCTGCCACAACGTACCTCCTCCGCTAGGAAGTTAAGAAGCTGTATTAAAATTCCCAGCGGTCTTCGCGCGGCTGCAAAAGCGCCGGTCGGCGTTGGTCAAATCCACCCGTATAGACAAATAGGGGCGAATTTTCCCGCCTTGACCGCCACTTTTTCGCTCGCGCTCGGGAACTCACCGGTAATTTTAAAACAACTTCCAAGGGTTTATAATGCAACGTTTCCAACGATCAGTGATCCTGATGCACCGCCATCCCGATGAAGACGGCGGACAACATGGTGAAAATATACGCCTGCACCAATGCCACGAAGATTTCGAGCAGGTAAATCGCCAGCGCGAACAGTACGGACACGGGCGCGACGGCATACGACTTGAACATGAAGATCAGCCCCAGCAACGCCAGGATGATCACGTGTCCGGCAGTCAAATTGGCAAAGAGACGAATACAGAGGGCGAACGGTTTGGCAACCAACCCGATGAGCTCGATCGGGATCATCAGAAGCGTGATCGGAAGGGGCAGTCCGTGGGGGACCAGTCCCTTGAAATAACCCAGAAAGCCGTTGTGAAGAATGCCGCCCATCTGAATGACGAGAAAGGCGCAGATCGCCAGCCCGGCGGTTACGCTCACATTACCGGTGGCGGTCGCGCCATAGGGTACGAGGCCCAGCAGATTGCAGGTCAGGATGAAGAAGAATACGGTAAAGAGAAAGGGTAGAAACCGTCCGGCTTCCTTTGCTCCGATGTTGGGAACGGCGACATCATCCCTGATAAAAACGACGACCGATTCCAGAAGATTCGCAAATCCGGTGGGTACAAGGCCGCGACGCCGGGTTGTCCTGATGAAGACCCACAGGAGAAACCCCGCCGCAATCCACATCATGACCACGTGCCGGGTAATGGACACGTCGATGCCGAACAGCTCAAAACGGGGTATTTCGACGTGAAGAAAGGGCAGGTGGAGCTCTGAAGAATCGAGCAGATGCTCCATGATGTAGTCTTTTTTGCCTTCCGCGGCGTTTTCCGATGCCATCGAATCAAACCCCTGATCGTGAATCCCGCCGAACCGCGGCGCGCTTCACGAAGAACCGGATTTCCAGAATCTGAAAGAGCAGATAGGACGAAAACAGAGAGAAAACCAGACCGTAAACCGACAGCGTTGTGAATTTGACCAACAGCACCAATCCAATGCAGATGACCAGCATCCGAACGACCATTCCGCCCAACAGCGCTTTCAGAAAGACCGGCTGCGGCCTGTCGAACGACCAGATGGCCGAGAGCCCCCCGGCCAGTGCGTTCAGTGCGCCGATCCCACACCCTACGGCCGCCGCCCGGACCACTTCAATCCCCCAGTAGACGTATAGCGGGTATCCGCCCAGGATTGCCGCCGCGATCAGGACAGCCCCGACCTGTCTGGCAAATCGGAGGAATTCGGTTCCCACGTCTCACCTCCGGGCGGCTATTGGCGGTCCTGCTTTTCGCGTTCCTGGAGTCGCATCGCCGTTCTGTACAGGTTCAGGAAACCGACGACGATTCCCAGAGCCAATCCCGCCAACATCAGATAGGGGGCCGTTCCGAGTTTGCCGTCCAGCCATTTCCCGGCAAAAAGACAGAGAATGAAAGACGCCGCAAACTCGATTCCCAGGTTCAGATAAGGGCCGGCTCTACGATAAGCCGCGGCCAGACCGGGTTGTTTTTTTTCTTCCTCCATCGATCAACGCGATGGGTTTTGAATGGAAGGGCGTGAGTGACCCCGAAACCGCAGGCACAGCATCTAAGTTCCAATGAGGCTGCCTACCGTTTGCCTGGCCAATTCCAGAAACCGCGACGGAGCGAGGCCGATATAGAGGGTCGCAAGGGACGTTACCAGCAGCGCCGTTCGAGCGAGAGGTGGAAATGTGCCCACCGGCTCTTCGTCGGCAGGCTGTCTCATATACATACTGACGACGACCCCGAGATAGAAATAAACCGAGACAAGGCTGTTCAGCACGCCGATAATGGTAAGCGAGACCAGGCCGGCATCGATTGCCGCCCGGAATATGTAGAACTTCCCGAAAAATCCGGCGGTAGGCGGGAGACCCGCCAATGAAAGCATAAACAGCGTCATCGTCAGCCCGAGGACCGGATGCTTGAAACCCAGCCCCGCGTAATCCGATATGTCGACGTTCTCTTCGCCCTTCCGCGCAACCAGAATCACGACCGCGAATGCGCCGATATTCATAAACGTATAGGCAAGCAGATAGAACAGAGCGGCGGAAATCCCCTGGCCGTTGGCCGCGGTAAGCGCAACCAGCACGTAACCGGCATGGGCGACGCTGGAATAGGCCAGCATTCGCTTGATGCTGCGTTGCCCCAGCGCGCTCAGGTTGCCAACGGTCATGGTCAGCACGGCCAGGATCCAGAGTACCGCCGTCCACTCCGCCTTCATCGATTCCAGAGATACCATCAGCACGCGCAGGAACGCGACAAAGGCTGCCGCCTTGGGACCGGCCGAGAGAAAGGCGGTAACCGACGCGGGCGCGCCTTCGTAGACGTCAGGCGCCCACATATGGAACGGAACCGCCGCCACTTTGAATGCGAAGCCCACAACCAGCAATACCATGCCGGCATACAACATCAACCCGCCTCCGTCAACGCGCCGCAGAAGCATTGCGCCAACCTGCTGGAGGCTGGTGGAACCTGTCGATCCGTAAATCAGGGCAATCCCGTATAACAGGAAACCGGTCGCAAAAGCGCCAAGCAGCAGATATTTCAGAGAGGCTTCGTTGGAGACGGAACGCGAGCTGAGGAATCCAACCAGGATATAGAGCGACAGCGACATCAGCTCCAACCCCAGGAAGATCACGATAAGGTCCGTCCCCGCGGCCATCAGCATCATCCCCAGGGTGGCCGTCAGCAGCAGCAGATAGTACTCGCTGCGGCTGCTTTCTTCCCGCCTCAGGTACCCCGTGGAGACAAAAATGGTCAGCGCCGTGCCGACCGTAAATATGATGTTGGAAAAGAGCGCGAAGTTGTCCAGCGCGAGCATCCCGCCGAAGGCCTGCTCGGACCGCCCCCAGAGACCCGCGCAGGCGACCGCCGCCAGGCCCGTTCCGATGATGGCCGCGTATGCGGCTCCAACACCCCGATTTGCCGGTCGGACAATGTCGATGCACAGGATCAGCAACGCACTTGCTGCGACAATCAGCGAGGGAACGAGTACAATCCAGTTCACGTCAGGCAACGCGGTAGTCCTCGTTGAGAATTATTAGCGGCATTAATTAACGGGGATGCGATAGAAAAGTCAAGCCTAAAGTTCGAAATTGGCGCGCAGGCACGTATTTGCGGGCTGAGGCCGGCGACCTTCGGTACGGAATACGTTCTTAAATGACTGTTTTTACGTCACTAAAATAAGATTGTACGTTCCGGGACATCAGAAGCAGAAGATCAGGAACGCGGCCAGCGAGATGGTCACGACCAACACGGCAGTACCCGTCGTCCAGCTTCGACCCAGAATGCCCTGGGGACCGTGGTATTGACGGCATCCTGAAGCGGCCTCCGCGACCAGCGCCTTCCCGCTCTTCAGGATCGAACTTCCGGCGGAACCACCCACCCGCGCCACAGCCCCGACGATACCGGGCAGCAGCCGTCGATACACCCAGTCCGTGTCCAGGTTTACGGACCGCAATACGGACGGATAGACGCCGGTCCGCTTCATCACGACGAAGGCCAGCGCTGAGAAGAACAACAGTTGGTACTGGGTAACCAGGTGTTCCGCCGTATAGGGTTCGTAATCTATGGCAAACGGTAAGACAGCGTAGAGTGGTTTCGGAAAGATGCCAATCAGTACGCACAGGCCGGCTGCCGCACCCATGGCGACACGCATGTTCAGAGGCGCCTCCCTGCAGCGGATCCCCGAATCCTCCGAGAAGAAGGCAAGGTAGGGGACCCTGATGCCCGTATAGAGCAACACGCCCGCCGAAGCGAACAACAACGCCAGCCAGGTCAGGACGTAGTGTCCATTGGCCACGGCACCGAGGATAAATGACTTGCTGACGAAACCGTTGAAGAAGGGAACGGCCGAAATCGACGCCGCGCCGATGATGCAGAAAACCGCCGTCAGAGGCATGGACCTGTAGAGCCCGCCCAGTTCCGAAGCCCTGGCCGTACCCGTACGATAGAGCACCGCGCCCATCGACATAAACAGCAAGGCTTTGTAAATGACGTGGGTGGCTGCGTGGGCGGCCGTTCCGTTCAGGGACATCTGGGTCCCGATTCCTATACCGACAACCATAAATCCCAACTGGATGTTCAGGCTGTAGGCCAGCACCCGTCTGAGGTCATTCTCGAGGATCGCGTAAAACATGGGAAACAGGGTCATCGCGGCGCCGATCGGGATCAGGATCTCGGTACCGGGAAAGCCCCGGGCAAGCGCGTAGACCGCCAGCTTGGTTGTGAAAGCGCTCAGGAACACGGTCCCGGTTACCGTCGCCTCCGGATAGGCGTCCGACAGCCAGTTGTGGAGCAGGGGAAACGCGCATTTGATCCCAAAAGCAATGAAGACGAGCGTCGTGCCCAGGCCGTTCAGCCCCAACTCTGCAAATGCGATCGATCCGGTCTCGCGAAGATGAACAAGAATGCCCGCCAGCAGAATCATGCCCGAGCAGACCTGCACGATCAGGTAGCGCATTCCGGCGGCGTAGGCGCGGTCGGTCCGGCGGCTCCAGATCAGGAATACGGAAGATATCGCCGTCAGTTCCCAGAAGACAAACAGGGTGATCAGATCGCCCGCGAAGAGGGCGCCGACGGCGCTGCCCGCATAGAACAGGCCCGCGACGTGCTGCGTATTGTCCTTCACGTGTAGCGCATAGACGATGCTCAGCAGGGCGGCAATATGGAAGACATAGCCGAAGACCAGGCTGAGCCTGTCGATGCGAACCAGCGTCATGGAATAGTCGAAGACCCCGATCTTCCAGTATTCTCCTGGGGTCAGTCCGATCAGATGGGCAAGCCCTGCAACCGGGAGCAGCAGCATGTAGGCCGATTGCAAGCGCCCCCGCAGGACCGGTATCAGCAGCGATCCGACAATCAGGATCAGCGCCGGTGGAAACGGGTCAATCATAGTAGCCTTCCTTGCGTCCCAGTACGACCCGCAGTCCCCTGGCGATCAGAACGAGCGCCACACATGCCGCAAACCCGTACCACCCGTAAAAGCCCAACCATGCCTCTGCCGTGAAATGGCCGTGCCTGGCCATGACGAGATCCACCACGATCAGAATGACGCAGACCGCGTATAACGCCAGGTGGATTTTCTTTGAGTTGCCCGGTTTGTCCGGCCGGCTTTTCTTTTTTTCGTCCATGGTCTCTTCCGTCAGGGATGGGCAATCAGCCCGTTGAAAAGGCCCATCCGGGCTGCGGCCGGCTCTGGTGGCCGAATTACTGCGTTGCGCTCCCTCGCCGAATCACGCGATTCGATTCGGTCGTGCGCCTTGTCTTCGGCCTCGCCCGCAGAGCGACTTTATCAACGGACTGCTATGGGCGCCAGAAGCCGGTAGATGTCGTCGGCGAAGAAAAAGAGCGCCATACATCCAAGCGCCGTCAGGCACAGGGGTACCACGCAGAACGCCGGGGCTTCCCGGATAGGAGACGGATCGGCGGGCACGGTGGCGGGTGTCGCGAAAAAAGCGCGTGCGACGATCGGCATCAGGTACGCGACGTTCAGGAGTGAACTGATTAGCAATACGGCCACGAAGATGATCCGGTCCGCATCCGCCGCGCCCAGCGCCAGGTACCACTTGCTCCACGAACCGCCGAGCGGGGGCAGGCCGATTACGCTGAGCGACCCCACAAAAAACGCGAACATCGTAACCGGCATCGTCTTCCCGATACCCGCCATGTCGCTGATTTCCGTTTTGTGCGCGGCCACCATGATTGCGCCGGCGCAGAAGAACAGCGTGATCTTTCCGAAGGCGTGCATCGCGATATGCATGGAGCCGCCAATAATGCCCCAGCTATTGGCAAGAGCCGCACCCAGCACCACGTAGGACAACTGGCTGACCGTGGAATAGGCGAGACGCGCCTTGAGATTGTCTTTGGTCAATGCCACCAGGGACGCGATCAGCAGGGTTGCCGCGGCGACGTAGGCCAGCCACAGGCTCATACCGGTGTCCGCGAGCAGGTCGATGCCGAAGATGTAGACCACAATCTTCATCACCGTAAACACGCCCGCCTTGACCACGGCCACCGCGTGCAGCAGCGCACTCACGGGCGTGGGCGCAACCATCGCCGCGGGCAGCCAGCGGTGAAAGGGCATCAGCGCCGCCTTGCCGGTCCCGAACGCGTAGAGCGCCAGCAGTACGCCCACCACCGCCGGACTCGCCTTGCCCGCGAGGATTCCGCCGGGTACGAATTCCAGGGTGCCCGTCAGTTGCCACGTCCACACCACTGCCAGCAGCATCAGCCCGACAGACGTACCGAGCAGTATGCCCATGTAGATCCTGCCCGACCGGAGCGCTTCCTCCGTCCGATGGTGCGTGACCAGCGGATAGGTTGACAGGGTGAGCACTTCGTAGAAGATAAACAGCGTGAACAGATTCCGGGCGAACGCGACGCCCAGGGCGCCCGAAATGGCCACCGCGAAGAAGACGTAGAAGCTGGTCTGGTTGGATTCGTGATGACCGCGCATGTATCCGATGGAATACAGAGACGTCAGGATCCAGAGTCCGGAGGCGATCAACCCGAAGAGCATGCCCAGCGGTTCGACTTCGAAGGCCAGCGCCAGGCCCGGCATCACCTCCAGAATCTGTATGCCGGGTCTCGAACCCGAAAGGACCACCGGTACCAGTGAGAGTACCACGAAAAACAGCACGCCGCCGGTGACCAGCGTGGCCGTCTCCCGCAGATTGGGCCTGTTTCCGAGAAGGCCGATCAGCGGGGCGCCGAGCAGAGGCAGCACAACGGCGAGCAGCGTGGCATCCGAAGCGGTCATGGCGAGATGCCCATGAGCCATCCGGCGGCCTGCCGGGCAACGCCAACCGTGAAGGAGGTCGAAATCCCGAAATAGAGGGTGGCCGCGATCAGGACCCACATCGGGATGTGCATCAGCATCGGCGCCTCGTCTGTGCCGGCCGTAGTGGGGGGCTTGCGGAAGTAGGCGACCTCAACCACGCGCCATACGTACACGACCGCCAGCAGGGAACCCAGCAGGACCAGTACCGCTACCGGCCACCAGCCTTTCTCCAGGGCAGCCAGAACCAGGTACCACTTGCTGATGAAGCCCACCGTGAGCGGTACGCCGATCAGGCTGAGGCCTCCGAGTACAAAGGCGGCCATCGTCACCGGCATGCGGCGTCCGAGACCGTGCATGTCGTCGAGTTTTACGGAGCCCACGCGGAGGGCGACACAACCCATGCCAAGGAACAGCGCGCCCTTCATCACCGCGTGGTTGAAGAGGTGGACGATTCCCGCCGTCAGGCCGTTCAGCGATCCCGGCCCGAACCGGATATCCGGTCCGGCGCCGCTCACCGACACAAGGCCGACGCCCAGCATCATGTATCCGACCTGTGCGACGCTGGACCAGGCGAGCATACGCTTGATGTTCGTCTGAAAGATGGCCACCGTTGAGGCCGCGAAGATTCCCAGGATCGAAAGCGGCAACAGCACGACCTGGATCCCGATCGTATCGAATGCGAATCGGGGTCCGAACACGGTAAAGATGAACCGGAGGAGGACATAGATGGAGACCTTGGTCGCCGTTGCCGCAAGAAAGGCCGTCACCATCGACGGCGCATAACAATACGCGTTGGGCAGCCACATGTGCAGGGGAAACAGGGCCAGTTTCAGGCACAGGCCCACGCTGAGGAACGCGAACGCCGCCAGCACGGTGCGGGTGCCCAGGGCCGGGCCCAGACGGACCGCGAGGTCCGCCATGTTCAGGGTCCCGGTTGCCATATACAGGAGCCCCACGCCGATCAGGATGAATGTCGCCCCGACGGTGCCCATCACCAGGTACTGGTAGGCGGCCGTCAGGGCGCGTCGGTCGCTTCCAAGGCTGATCAGCGCGTAGGTTGAAAGGGAGGCAATCTCGATGAAGACGAACAGGTTGAACGCGTCGCCCGTAATGGCGATGCCCAGCAGGCCCGTCAGGCACATGAGATATGCCGCGTAAAACAGATAGTGACGGTCGTGCGGGATTTCCCGGGCCGCGCTGTGAGGCGCGTAAACGAGTACAATAGCGCCTATGGAAGCCACCAGGAGCAAGACGAACGCATTGACCGCATCGATCCGATACTCGATCCCCCAGGGGGCGCTCCAGCTTCCCAGCGCGTATGAGATCGTGCCGGAATCCAGGACCCTTATGAGCAGCAGCGCGGCAATCCCCATCGCCGTCCATGCGACAGCCGCGGCGAAGGCCCAGGCCAGCATCCTTCGCCTGAGCAACAGGCAGACAGGCGCGGCGATGAGGGGTACCACGATCTGCAAAGCGGGCAGGTGGACGGACATCAGGGCGTCTCCTCACCCTGATCGTAGATTTCCTGTTCTTCTATTGTGCCGTAGGCTTCCTGTATGCGCACCACGAGCGCCAACCCGAGAGACGTCGTGGCGATACCGACCACGATCGCCGTGAGAATGAGCACGTGCGGCAGCGGGTTCGAATAGCTCTGCACTCCCTCCGCGATGATCGGCGCACTCCCACCGGAGACCTTGCCCAGGCTGATGTAGAACAGGAAGACCGACGTCTGAAAGATATTCAGGCCGATCAGTTTCTTGACCAGATTGCCGCTGGCGATCACCGCGTAGAACCCGATCATCATCAGGACGATGACGATCCAGTAGTTGTATAAACCCGGGAACGCGGTCATGATCTCGTCCTGCCGACAAAGGCGAAGAAGACCCCGATGATCACCGAAGCCACGGTGATTCCCACGCCCAGTTCGATCAATAGAATCCCCAGATGCTGGCCGCCCACCGGATCCGTTCCCAGCACACCGTAGTCCAGGTAGCGGCCGCCCTTCAATATCCCCGCGACCCCGGTGACCGCATACAGGAGCAGGCCCAGGGCAATGACGATTTCCACGACGGCGGGCCTGGCCACACGCTTCGCCTCTTCCAGACCGAAGATCAGGGTGTAGAGCACGAACGCAGCCGCGAAGATCACGCCAGCCTGGAACCCCCCTCCGGGCCCGAAATCGCCGTGAAACTGGACGTATAGCGCAAACAGAAGGATCAGCGGGATGAGCAGCTTGGCGATGACCCTCGGTATGATCTGATGTTTCACCGCCCTTCCTCCCGGTCGCGGCCCGGCCGTGACCCCTTCAGCAGCAGCAACACCCCGATGCCCGCGCAAAAGATCACCGTGGTCTCGCCAAGCGTATCGTATCCTCTGTAGCTGGCAAGGACGGAAGTCACGATATTCTCAACGTCCACGCGTTGCGCTGAACCATCGACGTGCGGCACGGAATCCTTGAGGTATTCAGGCGCGATATGGGTATGCACCGGCGCCCCGGCGTCGCCGAAACGCGGCATGTCCAGCGTTCCGTAGATCAGGACCGCCCCCGTCGCCAGGACCACGAGAAGGGGAAGCGGTGACACCCGGGAGGGCTTCCTCTCCACCCGCGTTGTCAGCAGGAGGGTACCGAGAAGCAGTACGGTGGAAATGCCCGCTCCCACGGCGGCCTCGGTAAAAGCCACGTCGACGGCGTCCATGACGGTAAACAGCCCCGCGGAAAGCAGGCTGAAGATTCCGGCCAGGATCACGGAGGCGAGCAGGTTGCGGATGAGAACGACGGCGACGGCGGTGGCGACCAGGAAAGCCAGCAGAACAACGTCGATGAGTTCGATCATGGCTGGTGATTATCCAGAGGCTTCAACCCGGAGGTGAAGGCGGCCTTTGCAACCGCATGGGTCGATGCGGGGCCGGTCAAGAAGACCAGCAGGAGGATCAGAAACAGTTTCACGGTGACCATGCTGAGGCCGCCCTGCAGCATCAGCCCCACGAGCAAGAGCCCGGCGCCGAGCGTATCGGTAATGCCGGCGCCGTGCATGCGGCTGTAGAAATCGGGAAGTCTGAGCAGCCCGATACCGCCCACGATACAGAAGAACGACCCCAGGAGCAGACATGCCCAGCTGGCGACATAGATGACCATCATCCGGTGGACTCTCCGTTCTCGCCGTCAGCTGCACCGAAACTGCCGTACTGAACGAACTTGAGTACGGCAAACGTCCCGATGAAGTTCAGCAGGACGTATATCAGCGCCAGGTCGAGAAAATCCGGCCTGCCGGTAAGAAAGCCCATCACCGCGATCAGGAGGATCATCTTGGTGCCGAACATATTCGCGGCGAGGATACGGTCGTAAACCGTCGGACCCGCGAACGCCCGAACCAGAGCCAGAACCATCGTGATCAGAATCGCCGCCATCGCCGCCGCAAACATCAGGACCCTCCCTCCACCGCCCGTACGCGGCGGTCCATTTCACCGTCCGCGAGTTCTTCGGCGCTTTCTCGCGAGAGCGCGTGGACGAGAATAAAGTCGTTCTCCACTTCTACCGAAACCGTCCCGGGAGTGAGCGTTATCGAGTTGGCGTAGATGACCTTGCCCATCGCGGTCTTCTGGGTTGCCCTGGTACGAATCAGGGTGGGGCTGACGGGCAGGCGTGGATTCAGGATTCGCAATGTCACGTCGACATTGGACCGGAGAATGGCAAGCAGCAGCCACGGAACGTACACGATTGCACGGCCTGCCAGGTGGATGGGATGCCCCTCGGAATCGACAATGCCCATCCGCCTGACGATGCCGATCACCGCCAGACAGGAGACGATCCCAAGCACGAGAACCAGCGTACGTTCGATGGTATAGTGGCCAGACCAGAGCAGCCATACACCGAACAATACAACGCCGAGACTCATCAGAACTCTCAAACCCGATTTCCTCCACGACACGTTGTGCAACGGCCGAACGCACCCGACGTCCGGTTCATTCGATCAGGTCTTTCTCGTCTTTGCGATCCAACACGTATAGTTCGTTCAGGCTTTCTATCTGCCGTATGCGCACCTGTTCTACCACGAGTTTGGCCGACAATTCCGTTTTCTTCAGAAATGTTCCCGGGTACAGGCCAATCCAGAACATCAGGACCACGAGCGGCGTCAGGATGAGCCATTCGCGCGGGGTCAGGTCCGGCAGTTTCCGGTTACGTTCGTCCGTCACCTCTCCCCACACCACGCGCTGGAACATCCACAGCATGTAAACGGCGGCAAGGACGACACCCGACGCGGCTATGATGCCATACACCATGTTTGCCTTAAAGGCTCCGAGGAGGATCAGAAACTCGCCGACAAACCCGTTCAGCCCGGGAAGTCCGATGGAAGAAAGCGTTGTAATCAAAAAGAAGGTGGCGAATACCGGAATGGTTTTGGCCAGTCCTCCGAAATCGGCAATCAGCCGCGTATGCCGCCGTTCGTATATCATACCCACAATCAGAAACAGCGCTCCCGTTGACAGTCCGTGGTTCACCATCTGGATGATTCCGCCCTGCATACCCTGGGCATTCATGGCGAAAATGCCAAGGACCACAAACCCCAGGTGGCTCACACTCGAGTAAGCCACCAGTTTCTTGATATCCGTCTGTACCATCGCGACCAGGGCGCCGTACACGATGCCGACCACGGAGAGCGCCATGATGTAAGGCGTGAAGTACAATGCCGCCAGCGGGAACAACGGCAGGCAGAACCGGATCAACCCGTAGGTCCCCATCTTGAGCAGAACCCCCGCGAGGATGACACTGCCCGCCGTTGGCGCCTCGACGTGCGCGTCCGGCAACCATGTATGAAGCGGAAACAGCGGGACCTTGATGGCGAAACTCAGGAAAAATGCCAGGAAAAGCCAGTGCTGCTGCGGGTGCAGATAGGTCATCTTCTGTAGAACCATGAGATCGAATGTATCGTACTGCAGACCGAGATAGACAATCGCCACGAGCATCAACAGGCTGCCGGCCAGGGTGAACAGCACGAACTTCACCGCCGCATAGATCCGGCGTTCACCGCCCCAGACGCCGATCAACAAATACATCGGAATCAGCATGGCCTCCCAGAAAACATAGAAGAGGAACAGGTCCAGGGCACAGAACACCCCCACCATCCCGGTTTCCAGCAGAAGCATCGACGCCATGTACTCCCGCACCCGGGACGTAATCGACGACCAGGAGGCGAGAATCGCCAGGAACGTGAGCAGGGTAGTCACCAGTACCAGCAACAGACTGATTCCGTCGATTCCCACGAAATACGAGATGCCGAACTGGCCCACCCACTCAACCCTTTCCACAAACTGCATCCCGGGAACGCCTGCTCTGAAATCGGCGTACAACAAAAAGGACAGCAGCAAATTCACAGATGCCGCTGCCAGAGCGAACACGCGGCTGAATCCGTCCCGGCCGCGACCGAACAGCAGGACCAGAACACCGCCAAACAATGGTACAAAAATCAGGCCTGTAAGGAGTCCAGGCATAGGTTCAGTTCCCCGAGACGTAGTAGATTACCGCGACCACGCCGATTACCATCCAGAGCGCATAGGTGGGCGCGTTGCCGGACTGAAAGCGGGTAACGACCCAGCCCGCGCCCTTCACCAGCAGGCCCAGCCCGTTCGCGATTCCGTCCACCACGATTGCATCCAGAACCCGCGCCAGTACCAGCGATAGCCGATGAATCGGCCGGACGATGAGGGCGTCGTAAATCTCGTCCACGTACCACTTGCGTATCAGCAGCCCGTGAACGGCGTTCGAGGATGCCGCTCCCAGCCGGCCTTCTCTGTGCATCCGGTATGCGAGTCCGATTCCCACCAGGCCCGCAAGGACGGAAATACCCACCAGCATGCCGCCGGACAATCCTCCCGATGCCGCATGGTGGGCCGCACCGGTCGTACCGCTCAGGAACCCATCGATCCAGCCGTGACCCGGGGGAACGCCCACGAATCCCACAAAGGCCGATCCCAGCGCCAGAACGATCAGCGGGACGGTCATGTTCGCCGGCGACTCGTGAGCGTGGTCGTACAGGCGCTGATCCCGGGGTTTTCCATGGAAAGTCATCAGGATCAGCCGGAACATATAAAAAGCCGTAAGGACCGCCCCCAGGACGCCCAGAGCCCAGATCGCCACGTTTCCGGAGCGGTAGGCGCTCACCAGGATTTCGTCCTTGCTCCAGAAGCCCGCAAGCGGCGGGATTCCCGCGATGGCGAGCGCGCCGATCCAGAACGTTACGCCGGTCACCCGCATCCTGCCCAGCAGCCCTCCCATCTTCCGCATATCCAGCTCGTCCTGCATCGCGTGCATCACACTGCCGGCGGCCAGAAACATCAAACCCTTGAAGAACGCGTGTGTGAACAGGTGGAAGATTCCGGCGGTATATGCGCCGACGCCCACGCCAATGAACATGTACCCCAGCTGGCTGACCGTTGAATAGGCCAGGACGCGTTTGATGTCGGTATTCACCAGCGCGATGGTCGCGGCCAGCAACGCCGTGGCGACGCCGACCCAGGCCACCACGGCCCCGGCGGTGGGCGCGAGGGTATACAGCACATTCGAACGGGCCACCATATAGACCCCCGCCGTGACCATGGTCGCCGCATGGATCAATGAACTGACGGGCGTGGGGCCCTCCATTGCGTCCGGCAGCCAGACGTAAAGCGGAAACTGCGCCGACTTGCCGCAGGCGCCGAGAAAGAGCAACAGCGCAATCGCCGTCGCAACCCCCGTGGACAACATCAGGGGCGCCTTTTCGAATACCTCGGCGTACTGCACCGTGCCCAGGTAACTCGCCATCAGAAAGATGCCAAGCAGGAAACCGAAATCCCCGATCCGGTTGACGATGAACGCCTTTTTGCCGGCGTCGGAAGCGGATTTCCGCTCGTACCAGAAGCCGATGAGGAGATATGAACACAATCCAACGCCTTCCCAACCCACGAACATCAGCAGATAGTTGTTCGCGAGCACCAGAACCAGCATAGAGAACACAAACAGGTTGAGGTAGGCGAAGAATCTGGCAAACCCCGGGTCGTTGCGCATATATCCGAAAGAATACACATGGATCAGAAACGAGATCGTCGTCACCGTCACGATCATGATCGTCGACAGTGCATCGACCTGGAACCCCACCGAGGCATGGAACGAGCCCGCCACGATCCACGCGTACACGTCTTCGTTCAGTTCTCCACCGCCCATCACCCAGAACAGAACGCGCAGAGACAGAACCCACGACAGACCGACCGCCGCGGCGCCAATATATCCTGACGCCTGCCGCAGCCGGTACCCGAACAAACCGTTAACGGCCGCGCCGGCCAGCGGAAAGAGAACGATCAGAATGACTACGGTAAGCATTTTCAATTCCACACAAATCAACAGACAGGGTAAAACGCGGCGCCTACCATTTCAACAGATTCACGTCACCCACGTCCAAAGTCTGCCTGTTCCTGTAAAGCGCAATGATGATCGCCAGTCCGACCGCCACTTCGGCAGCGGACACCGCCATCACGAAAAATACGAATACCTGCCCGGAACCCGAACCCATATAGCGCGCCATCGTCACAAACAGGAGATTGACCGCGTTCAGCATCAGTTCGATGCACATGAAGATTACGATCGCGTTGCGGCGAATCAGCACGCCCGTCACGCCGATGGCGAACAGCATCGCGCTCAGTATCAGGTAATAGGTAACCGGAACTGCCATCTCGATCTCACTGTTCCTATTTAATTCAAATACTCAGATCTTACATGGATGAACAGGATGAACAGGATAAGAATCCAAAGGCTGTCGTACACCCTATTCCTGGCTATGAGGAAGAGTCCGTCTAAGGTGCTCCACACAGAGTTGCGCCGAACATCCCGATCACACGTTAGCAGATGCTTTCGGTGAACTCTACACTATAACCGTTGAAATACAGGCAATGATTAAACGTCACCACCCGATTTTGTGAACTATTCATGATGTTAAAAATCTATCGCGAATTTGCGGAGAAAACGAAAAACGAACGTTTGCGCCCGGACGAATCAGGGCGCCTGCCGGGACTGGTTTCCTCCGCTTTCCCGGTCCCCTTTCACCATGACCATCACGCCGATCAGGGCGACCAGCAGAATCAGGGAAACCACCTCGAAGGGAAACAGATACCTGGTATACAGCATTTTGCCGATGGCGTTGATGTTGTCGGTAAACAGCGGCGCCTCTCCCGACGCGGGCGTGCCGACCCAGCGCCGTCCTGCCATGAAGCCCAGTTGCGCCACCAGAGCCGCCGCGAGAAGGACAACGGCGACGCGTCGATATTTGCCCGCGACGCGCTCAAGGGTGTCGGAATGACCCAGGTTCAGAAGCATGATTACGAACAGGAAGAGTACCATGATTGCGCCGGCGTACACGATAATCTGGACCACCGCCAGGAAATACGCATTCAGCAAAACAAAAAGCCCTGCCAGGGCGAAGAACGCAGCCACCAGAGACAGGGCGCTGTAGACCGGATTTCGAAACGCGACGAGGAGCACTGCCGCAACCAGCGCGATTGCGGCAAAAACGAAAAAGAATATTTGCTCCATTATCCCTCCCGCAGGGCGCCGCTTAGAAGCTGTTTTAAAATTACCGGTGAGTTCCCGATCGCGAGCGAAAAAGTGGCGGTCAAGGCGGGAAAAGCCGCCCATATCTAAGGATACGGGTGGGTTTGACCAACGCCGACCGGCGCTTTTGCAGCCGCGCGAAGACCGCCGGGAGTTTTAAAACAGCTTCTCAGTGTCACTCAGTACGTTAGTGTCAGATAAAGCCCGGTCAAGAAGACGTTCAGAAGCGCCAGCGGCAGCAGCACCTTCCACCCCAGCCACATCACCTGATCGTACCGGAAGCGCGGAAGGGTCCAGCGTACCCACAGGAACAGGAACATGAAGAATCCGGTCTTGACCAGAAAAGCGAGTACCTTGAGCAGGCTGGCGCCAATCGAGGTACTTCCGGGGTCCACCAGCCAGGGCATATGCCAGCCACCGAAGAACAGCGTGGCGATAACGGCCGACGCCGTGATCATATGGGCATACTCGGCCATGAAGAACATGGCGAACTTCATACTGCTGTACTCGGCGTGATATCCGGCCACCAGTTCCTGTTCGGACTCCGGCAGATCGAACGGCAGCCGGTTGCTCTCGGCGAACGCGGCAGCGGTGAACAACACGAACCCGAGCGGCTGCGTGAATACGTTCCATCCAGGCAGAAAACCGAACAGCGTCCGTTCCGACTGCTGCATGACGATTTCATTCAGTTGCAACGTGCCCGCGGCCATCAGCACGCCGATCAGCGACAACCCGAGCGCCAGTTCGTAGCTGATCATCTGAGCGGACGCCCGCAGCCCGCCCAGCAGGGCATACTTGTTGTTGGACGCCCAGCCGCCAAGAACGACGCCGTAGACCCCCAGCGACGCCAGTGCAAGGAGATAGAGGATACCAATATTCACGTCCGCGATCTGCAGCCGGATCTCGCGGCCCCACAGGGTAATGGAGTCACCGAACGGCACGATGGCGAAACCCATCAGCGCGGGGACGAGAATGGCGGGCGGCGCGGCAAGATAGACGAAGCGGTTCACGTGCCGGGGGATCACGTCTTCCTTGAAGAGAAACTTGAGACCGTCGGCAATCGGCTGGAGCAATCCCCACGGCCCCACCCGGTTCGGACCCAGACGGTTCTGGATATATGCGCTGATCTTCCGCTCCGCCAGTACGAGATAGGCGACCGCGCCCATGAGCCCGCCGAATACCACAACGATCTTGACTGTACTTTCAATGGCGAAGTCCATAAGTGCGCCCGGTGTTACGTCCCCGATGCCTCGATCTCAATGAGCGGTCGGCCCTCTTCACCGATAACGTCGTAGTCCATCCCTCTGAAAGCCGCGATGGCATTCGACATGTCGGCCATGACCTCTTCGACCCCGGTCTGCGCAGCCTCGCCCCCCATCACACGGTTGACGTCCCGCAGGATCTCCCAGTCGGGCCGCGCATCGCCCGCTGGCGCCAGGCCCTGCCTTATACGCTGCACCCGCCCGTCGACGTTTGTAAACGTGCCGTCCTTCTCGATAAAGGCCGCGCCGGGAAGGACCACGTCCGCCATCGCCGTCCAATCGCGGGTCAGAACATCCTGAACGACCAGGAATTCCAATGATGAGAGTGCCGCCTGTTCCTCGTCGGACAACGATTCCAGCGGATCGCCGCCCGCCAGGTAGAGTCCCCGAATCCGTCCATCGGCCACGCCGCGCCAGATCTCGGAGGTATCGACCGGAGACAACCCAAGACCCTCGAGTACGGTCCGCGCGCCGCGTGCGTTCGGAGACTTGTCGGCGTGAATGGTGAAACCGCCCTTGAACACCACGTCGCCTTCGTCGCTGACGCGGTTACGAACCGCGACGGGGCCTCCGGCCAGCCCGCTCCGGAAGAGGCTTCCGAACAGGTAATGCTCTTCGTTGGTGAGACAGGCCGACGCAATACCGGCCACGGCATTCTCGCCGTAATCCGTCCGAATGCGTTCGAACCCTGCCCTTGCCGCGTCCAGTGCGGCCTCCCACAACGCCAGTTCCTGTTCCTCGCCTCTTCCCAACATCGGAAACAGAAGCCGGTCGTCGCCGTGTACATAACCCCACCCGTGGCGGCCGTCGTCACACATCCAGTACTCGTTCACGTCCGGATTCTGACGCGGCACGAGCCGGTAGATCCGTTCGTTGTTGTAATCGGCCCTGATGTTGCAGCCCGTGCTGCATCCGGGGCAGATGGTGTCAACCGACTTCAGAAACCATACACGCTGCTTGAAAAGGAACGACTTGTCCAGCAGCGCGCCCACCGGGCAGATATCCACCGTATTGCCGGACAGGCGATTGTCCATCCGCGCGCCCGGGAAGACGTCGATCTCGTTATGGACGCCCCGGTTGAAATACCCCAGTTCGCCGGTCCCCGAAATCTCGTCGCAGAACCGGGTACAGCGGGTACACCGGATGCACCGGTCGGAATACAACAACACGTGCCGGCCGACGTCTTTCTTGGGCTGGACCAGCTTCTTCTCGTGATACCGGCTCCTGTCGGATCCGTAGGTATAGCTGTAATCCTGTAGTTCGCACTCTCCGGACTGATCGCACACGGGACAGTCCAGAGGATGGTTCACCAACAGGAACTCCATCACGGCATTCTGGTTTTCCTTGACGACGTCGGACTGCGTATCCACGACCATACCCTCGGCAGGCATGGCGGAGCAGGAAGGACCAAGGCTGCTTCGGCCGCCCACCTCCATCTCCACAAGGCACATGCGGCAGTTTGCGGGCGCGCTCAGCCCCGGGTGGTAGCAGTAGTGCGGAACGAATATTCCGTTATCGATCGCCGTCTGGAGCACGTTCTTTCCGGGAACGATTTCGATTTCACTGCCATCTATCGTAAATGTCGGCATAGTTGTTTACCCTGGAACCAAATTGGCTTGTCCTGCGACCGCGGCATCGTTCTTACTTGATATGGGCTTCGAACTCGTCGCGGAACGTTTGAACGAATCCGTGGATCGGATTTGCGAATGCCCCGCCGAAACCGCATATGGTTGTCAACCTCGAGGGCGGACACAAAAACGGCCCGACGTTATGGGCAACGTCGAGCAGGGTATCCAGGTCGCCCGGTTTCCCGAGACCGTTTTCGATCCGCCACACGATGTCTCGCGCCCAGGGACATCCCTCGCGGCACGGCGTACACTGACCGCAGGACTCGTGCGCGAAGAAGACCATGAAATTCAACAACGCATCCACCATGCAGGTTGTTTCATCCATCACGATGATCCCGCCCGTGCCGAACATGCCCTGGAATTCGCCGCCGCCCGGCGCCAGAAAGTTCGACGGATCCATCACGATATCGATCTGGTCGGGTGTCATCGGAGGTGTTGAGGCCCCGCCCGGAATCACGGCTTTCAGTTCATGCCCGTCGCGTACGCCGCCCGCGAAATCCTCGATGATCTGGCGCATCGTGAACGCGCCGGTTTCCAGTTCGAACATCCCCGGCCTGTTCACGTGCCCGCTGACGCAGAAGATGAACGTGCCCGGAAACCGTTCGCTGCCGATTCCCTTGAACCAGTCCGCGCCCCGGTTCACGATATGGGGTACGTAGGAAAGCGTCTGGACGTTGTTCACCGTGGTGGGCCGTTCGAAAACGCCCTGCTGGGCGGGAAACGGAGGCTTTGAACGCGGCTCGGCGCGGTTTCCGTTAAGGGACTGGATCAGACCCATTTCCTCGCCGCAGATATATGCGCCGGCGCCGGGGTGGACGTAGACCTCCAGATCGTAGCCGGACCCCAGGATGTCCCGGCCGATGTATCCCGCTGCCCGCGCCTCGGCGATCGCCTGTTCCACGATCGTCCTCGCCTCGAACATTTCGCCGCGGATATAGACGTATGCCACGCTCACCCGCATCGCGTAGGACGCGATGATGGTGCCTTCGAGCATCTGATGCGGATCCTGCTCCATCAGGTGCCGGTCCTTGAACGTGCCCGGTTCGCTCTCGTCGGCATTGACGCAGAGATAGCTGGGCTCACGGGGCTCTTTCGGCATGAAGCCCCATTTTACGCCTGCCGGAAACCACGCGCCTCCCCGTCCCGCCAGCGCCGCCTCCCGCACCTCGTCGATCACCTCGTCCTGCGACATTCCAAAGGCCTTCTCAATAGCGCGGTATCCGCCATGGGCCCTGTAGACGTCTATATTCCGGAGGCCTTCGACGCCGAAGCGTTCGGTGATGATCTTGTATTCTTCGGGCATATCCGCTCAATCGTTCTGTTTCACGCGCACCCGTCAAGGAGACGGTCCAGCTTCTCCCGTGTCACGCAGCGATGCAGATCCTCGTTGATCAGTACCGCCGGCGCACCCTCGCAGGCCGCGATGCATTCCACCTTGGCCAGCGTGAATCGTCCGTCCGCGGTGGTTTCGCCCACGTCGATTTTCAGCTTTTCCTTCAGGTGCTTCGTGATTTCTCGGGCCCCGCAGAGCGCACAGGACAGCGTTCCGCACACGTGAATGACGTATTTCCCTACGGGCGCCTTGTGGAACATGGGATAGAAGCTCATCACGCCCGCTGCATGGGCGGGCGGGATTTCCAGAAGTTCCGCGACGTATCTCAGTCCTTCCAGAGATATATACCCCCACTCCTTCTGCGCAAGGTGCAGAACCGGAAGGATTGCCGCCTTGCGCCACTCCGGCGGATAGTGCGTGATTAACTTCTCACACTTCTCCCGTGTCTTTTCAGACAGTGCGATCGCCATTTCTGTGTGCCCGTGAAGATGATGTCGCGGTCATCGATCCAGCTCTCCCGCGATGACGTTAATGCTTCCCAGAATGGCCACGACGTCGGCCACCATATGCCCGTTCGCCAGTTGCGGGAAACACTGGTAATTCATGAACGACGGGGGCCGTACCCGGAGCCGGTAGGCTGCGCCGCTTCCGTCGCTGACAATATAGAAGCCCAATTCACCGTTGGGGCTCTCCGTAGCCACGTAGATCTCTCCGGGGGGCGGCGCGATTCCGTGATCGTCCATCGTTACCTTGAAGTGGTGGATCAGCGATTCCATGCCGGTATACACGTCGTCCTTCTCGGGAAGGATGACCTTGGCGTCGTCGACCTTGACGGGGCCTCCGGGCAGGTTGTTCACCGCCTGTTCGACGATCCGGATGCTCTGGTTCAATTCCTCCATCCGGACGAGGTAGCGGTCGTATACATCGCCCTTCTCGCCCACGGGAACATCGAAGTCATACTCCTCGTAGCCCAGATAGGGTTCGGCCTTCCGCAAATCGTAGTTCACGCCCGACCCGCGCGCCATCGGCCCCGTCATGTTCCACGCGATGGCGTCTTCGGCCGAAATCACGCCGATTCCCTTGGTACGGTCGATCCAGATCCTGTTTCGGGTCAACAGCCTGTCCACCTCCCCTGCCGCCCTGGGGAATTGCGCCGTGAAGTCCGTTACCAGTTCGTGGAAATTGTCGGGCACGTCCCAGCCCAGACCTCCGACCCGCGTATAACTCGTGGTCAAACGGGTCCCCGTGACGGCCTCGAAGATATCGTAAAGGCGTTCACGTTGTTCGAAGGTGTACAGGAACACTGTCATCGCGCCGATATCCAGCGCGTGCGTGCCCAGCCAGACCATATGGTCCGCGATGCGCGAAAGCTCCGACAGGATGACGCGGATTACCGTGGCGCGCGGCGGGATTTCCAGGCCCATCAGTTCTTCCACCGTCATCGCAAAACCGATGTTATTGCACAACGGCGAAAGGTAGTTCATCCGGTCGGTCACCGTGACCCACTGGTTGTAGGTATGGTGTTCACCCAGTTTTTCAAAGCCGGTATGCAGGTAGCCGATGTCCGGAATGCACCTGGAGATGCGCTCGCCTTCCAGTTCGAGCGTGAGCCGCAGCGTTCCATGGGTTGCCGGATGCTGGGGTCCAAGATTCAGGACCATGCGTTCCGATGCCAGCGGGTCGCTGTCGGGCGAATCGTCGCCCTCGAAGGGATTGCCCTCGAACCCGGGATCTTCCGGCGCGATGACGTCCCGTTCTCCGCGGCCGTTTACCGGGTAGTCCTTTCTCAGCGGATGGTATTTGAAATTCACCGGCATCAATATGCGCCGTAAATCCGGATGCCCCTCGAACCGGATGCCGAACATATCGTAGGCTTCACGCTCCGGCCACTCGGCCCCCTTCCACAACCCGCACGCGGACGGGATGCAGCAGGTTTCTTCATCCACCTTCGCCCTGAGCCTGAACCGGTGGTTGTGAAGGTGGGAATATAGATGATAGACCACGTTGAACCGGGTGCCCGGATGCGGTCCCGGATACTCGGAATAATCGACCGCCGTCACATCCGACAGACGGTCGAACGCCAGGTCCGGATCGTCCCGCAGAAAGGCCAGCATATCCGACACCCGGTCCGCCTCGCAGACCGCCACCCAGTCGCCGCGAAAATCCGAAACCTCGAGGACGTCTTCGCCGAACCGTTCCGCCAGCTTCTTCGAAGTCAGGTTGTCAGCGTTCATGTGCGCAATCGGCGTCCCGTTCTTCGTTTCCATGGGCATGGTCCGGCCCAATCTTCGCCGGTCGATGAAAGTTTGTTTTTCGGTCGCTTCCGACCTCAGTCCCAATCCAGCCCGCCCTTCCGCCAGACATACGCGAGCCCGAGAACCAGGACCCCGAGGAACACCGCCATTTCCGTAAAAACAAAGCTCCCCTGGGCCAGCAGATCCTTGAAGACAACGGCCCAGGGGTATAGAAAAACGACTTCGATATCGAAGACGATAAACAGCATCGCCACAACGTAGAACTTGACAGAAAACCTCAGCCTGGCGTCGCCCACGGGAGGAACGCCCGACTCGTACGGCGACAATTTCACCGGGTTGGGACGGCGGGGTCCGAACAGATGCGTAATGATTAAACTGACGGCTGCAAACCCGACGGCAACTGCCATCAGAATAACAATCGGAAGATAATCGACCAGCATCGTGTCCCTGGACCTCTCGCGGGCTAACAGCCCGTTGAAAAAGTCCATCCGGGCTACGGCCGGCCCTTGCGGTCGAAATACTGCGTTGCGCGCCCTCGCCGAATCGCAGGATGGGACTCGGTTGCGCGCCTTGTCTTCGGCCACAATGGCTCGGCCTCGCCTGCGGAGCGACTTTATCAACGGACTGCTAAAAAAGCAGTTCTGGAATAGTACTTCTTCCGACGACCGCTTTTCGGCGGTGTTAGTATATCATAAGGATTGTTAAATGTCAAGCCATTCCAGAACAATCAACACGCATATTTCTGCGTGCGATTGCGAGGTCCGTTTGGGGGCGACAATCCAGCCCTGAACGCGGGAATCCGGGCCGCCGATTCACGGCTCGAACGGGCGAATATCCGTTGACACAGACCGCGATGTCGCTCATATTGTCGCTCAGTACGGAGTGCGATTGAAGTGAGATGCGCCAATCGCGAATTCGTCGACGACGATCGATAGTGTCCTGTCCCAAAAATTCCTCACCATTCGACCGGCGATTCATCCCGTCTCGCTACGTTCCCCTCGCTCGCCGACCATACGCAGGTCGGCTGCGCTCAGGCGCCTCGCGAGCCGGGCGACTCGGCGGTCGAATTCAGGCAACTTATTTCCGGGACAGAACACTAGTTGTCCCCTGACAGACCGTTGAAAGCGTCTGTCCGGTGTGCGTCCGGTTCCTGCCACGGTTTTCTGACGAGAAACAAGCCATGTTTCGCCGGGTACTTTCCTTTTTGAACGCCAAGCCGCCTCCGCCTCCGTCGCCCCAGCTGGAAATGCAGAGGGATACGCTGCAGGACCTGCCGGAGGTCCGGATCCCCGAAGGGTATGGCCTGCGAACCTACCGGTCCGGCGACGAAGCGGGGTGGTGCGCAATCATGGAAGGCAACGTGGGACGGGACTGGACGCCTGAATTGTGTCGTGAGAAACTCGTCAACGATCCTCGGTTTCATCCCGACAGCCTCTTTTTCGCCACACTCGATTCCCGACTTGTGGGTTCCGCGTGCGCCTGGAGCCGGGACCTGACGGAACGCATCGTGGGTGAAGTGCACATGGTTGCCGTACACGAAAGCCAGCGCGGCAAGGGCCTGGGACACCTTGTCAACGCGGCCGTACTCCACCGGCTCAAAGACCTGGGCTATCGCCAGGCCCACCTGTTGACCGACGACTGGCGCGTCCCGGCCATCAAGAGCTATCTCTCCGCCGGCTTCCGGCCCCTGCACACCCACGACACCCATGCGAAACGGTGGTCGGACGTCCTTGCCCGCATTGGCATCGAGACTGGCTGACCCTTCGGTAATCGACCTGAGTTCAGCACATCTGTCAATCCACCAAAATGCCTTGTTTTTCAGCGCCATTTGCGAAAAGAGACAGAAATGAAAGCCGCCGTTCTCCACAGACCGCTGACCCGCGTCTCCGTCGAAGAAGTGGAAATCGCGCCTCCTCGCGAGGGTGAAGTGCTTCTCGAGATCGTCGGCGCCGGGGTTTGCCACAGCGACTATCACCTCGTCGACGGGCATGTCGCGCCTCGCGCGCTTCCCTGGGTGATGGGACACGAGGGCGCTGGGATCGTCAGGGAAGTCGGCCCGGGTGTGACCAGCGTTGGATGCGGCGACAGGATCATCCTCTCACTCGATGCTATGTGCGGCCATTGCCGCAATTGCAGCGAGGGAAGCCCCGCGCTTTGCGAAACCCATCAGGGCGAAATCCCGAGTCGCATCTCCAGGAACGGGAAGGTCTATTTCCACAACAGGCCCACGTATACCGAACAGACCATCGTATCGGCGGATGCGTGCGTCAGGGTGCCGGATGACACGAACCTTCGCAGCGCGTGTCTGATCAGCTGCGCGGTCATTACCGGTATCGGCGCCGTGGTCAATCGCGCACAGGTGGAAGCAGGCGCCACAATGGCGGTGTTCGGCTGCGGGGGCGTGGGCCTCAACGTCATCCAGGGCGGTGTGCTCGCATCGGCGGGAAAGATCATCGCCGTGGACCGGGTAACTTACAAACTGGAGTTGGCGGAACAGTTCGGCGCCACGCATTTCGTCAACGCCGGAAGCGAAGATCCCGTACAGCGGATCTTGGAGATCACCGGCGGCGGCGCTGACTATGCCTTTGAAGTCGTTGGATTTCCGGCGCTGGTCAGGCAGGCGTTTGCATCGGTCCGCACCAGTGGAACCGCGGTAATGGTGGGGGTGCAGCCCACCGGCCAGGATGTTTCCGTTGACGGCGATGATCTCTTGCGGGACCGCGCCGTGATGGGTTCCTGGCACGGTGCCGCCCGCGCCCGGGTGGATTTCCTCTGGATTCTGGATCTGTACCGTCAGGGAAAGGTCAAGCTGGACGAGTTGATATCCCGCTACCGCCCTCTGGATGAGATCAACGAGGCATTCGAAGATATGGTCCAGGGTAGAGTCGCGCGAACAGTGCTTGTTTTTGATTGAGGAGATGCAGGACAGAGGAGGCAACCTTGACTCGTCGTTTTTCGGGGACGTTAAATCGTATATTTGCAATCTGATAAATGCGATTAAACTGCGGACTACCAGGATACATCTGGTCACCGGACGTGAACGCAAATATCATCCTTATGAACGACCTCGATACCCCGTTTCGCACCGGTCCTTTTTGTGCTTTTTGTGGTCAATTTGCCATTTTCGAATTGAGGATAAGGCGTGTCCGAATTGAATGCGGTAAACCTTCCAAAGGTCCCGTTTGGACGATATCGGATCAGCCGGCTCATCATGGGCGACAATCCGATCTACGGGTATTCGCACTTCAATCAGTTACTCTCAGAGCATCAGAGAGAAGCCAATTCGTCGGACCAGGTGATGGCGACCCTCCGACGCGCGGAAGAAGTGGGCGTAAACGCCTGGCAAAATACGCTTACCGAACGTTCTGCCGCAGATCTTCGGCGATACCGCGACGAGGGAGGCGCGATCCATTACTTCTGTCTCAGCGGGGGCGGAAACTGGTACGAGGATCCGTCGCTGATCGACGAAGCCGCCAGGCATGAACCCATCGGAATGGCGCCGCATGGAAGCGGGGTCGCAGGGCGGTGTCTCAAGGAGAATCGCCTCGGACATCTTCAGGAAATCCTCAAGCGCATTCGTGGCACCGGGACCATGGTCGGCCTGTCGGTACATAATCCCCGCATCATCGATATTGCCGAAGACGAAGATTGGGACATCGATTATTACATGACCGCCCTGTATTATCTGGAGGGTGCACAAAAGGAATTCGAACGAAACTTCGGTCATCCGCCCCTTGGTGAAATCTACCTCCGCGAACATCGCGAACGTATGTGTCGGATTATCAGGAATACCGCCAAACCCTGTATTGCATTCAAAGTCCTCGCGGCCGGACGTTCCATCGGTTCCGGGAACCAGATTCGCGAAGAGTTCGCATTCACGCTGAACAATATCAAATCCAATGATATACTTCTGGTAGGGATGTATCAGAAATTCAACGATCAACTGGGCGAAAATGCGGCGATGGTAGCGGAATTGTGTCAGGGATCTTGAACGCCCCCAAGCCCGGCGCGGAACAGCCTTCCAACCGGTCGACCTCAGCCCTGAAGGGATCGTAGATTACCAGGTCCGCTCAGGGCTCGTGTTTTTTCCGTGTACAATCAGGAGCGATGGGGAAGTTAGCGTTGAGTTTGTTATGGAAAACACGCCATGCCATGCCCATCCCGTGACTTCCGTCCGTGCCCTCCACGTACCCTGCGGCGCCATTCCCGAAATGACGGCTCGCAGGGTTGCGATTGGTGATAATTCCTTTAAATTTTCTATAGGACGGAGCCCGTCTCTGTGTCACTGGCTTCAGAGACGTGGTTTGTTCTCCCAGGTACCACACTGTTACGGTTCTATCCGTTCCAGTTGCTCCGGAAGTCCTCCGGCGGTTTTTCTGAATTGTATCGAGTCGGCTTCGGACTCAATTTGGAGTCGATGCCTGAACCCGGCCTGCCGGCGCCGACCCGACATCGCGGACGGGCGCTGTCCCGAGTCCTCTGAAAAATGCCTGCGAAACGGGTATGCGGGGAACTTCAGCAGTGAGGACGGATCGTCATGGATCTGGACGTTACATGGGAGCGGAAGCACGGAGTCCTGATCGCAGTCCTCGCGGGTCGCATCGATGGCAACAATGCCGAAGTTCTTCAGGATACGCTGGAGTTTGGAATCGGCCCGGAAGAAAGTGCTCTGATCCTGGATTTCGAGCAGGTCACTTTCATCAGCAGCGCGGGGCTCCGCGTTGGTGTGATCATCGCCTGGAAATTCAAGGACCCCGGAAAGCAATTCGGCGTATGCACGCTCACCGATCCGGTCCGTGAAGTCATCACCATCAGCGGTTTCGATCAGATAATCGACATTTACGCGTCACAGGCAGAGGCAATCAAGGCGTTCGAGGATAATTGAGTTGAATTCCGGAATCGTTCATTCATTCGTGAATCAGGAGACCTACCCAAAAGAACCGGAGCGAAGCCATGAACAGCGATGAAGAAAAAATCGGATCGATGCAGAGCGCGGTTGACATGCAGATCATTGGCGACAACATCTCCGACATTGCTGAATTCACGATCGACAAGTATGAATTCAGGAATGACAACACCCTCTCTTCGGATGTGCGGGAAAAAGCGGCCGCGAGGATCGAGGAGGCGCTCTGGGAGCGGGTTAACGAACTGAACCTGTTGCGCAAACAGTACCTGGCAGGGCTGTTCAGCCTGGCAGATGAGAAGCTTAGCGAGGTTGTCGATAAGCGGGAATAACGATCGGTCCCATCCTGCCGGTCGTCCCGGAAAAGGATGAGGGGGTCCGAAATCTGCGATCGCCGGCACGATCTTGCGGTGCCGGGTACGGGAAGTTGAGTACGGGGGTGGGAACAGGCGGCCCGTGAACTCAACGAAGCCTTTTTAGAATTCCGATTTACGGGCAGCGCGCGAGCATTCCAGCGGTGGGCACGCGGGCGACCCGCAAAGGATTTTAAAAGGGCTTTTTCGTTTTGTATCTTGAAGCCTCACCGTGCAACAGGATCACCCGGTTCCCCCGGAGACGGAACGGGAGGCGCTTCTAATGCCTGCCCCTGCAAACGAGAGAATCCGCTACGAAACAGACCAGTCCTGCCCCCTGCTTCTGGCAATCGGGGTCGGTATTCAGGGTATCGTGATTGTGCTGACGCCCACTGTGCTGGTCGTGGCCATTACGGTTCTTGCCGCCGGACAGGATCAACGATTCATGTCGTGGGCCGTGTTCGCGGCACTGATCCTTACCGGAGCGGCCACCGCTTTACAGGCCGCAAGGATCGGCCGGCTGGGCGGCGGCCACCTGCTGATAACGGGCGTCACCCCGAATTTCATCGCCGTCTCGATCCTTGCCCTGGAGGAGGGCGGTCCATCAATGCTGGCCGGGCTTGTTGTCGTCTCCTCGTTATTCTACGTCGCAGTGGGGACATGGCTGCCGCTTCTGCGCCGTATCATAACGCCTGTCGTCTCCGGCACGGTTCAAATGCTGATCGCGGCCATGGTCATACCGTTTGCACTCGACCGGCTGAAAGGCGTGCCGGAGAGCGCACATGCAGCGGCGGGCCCCTGTGTTGCGGCGGTAACCCTGGTTGTTTCAACGATGCTGATATTACGGGCTCCCGCGTCATTGCGAATGTGGTCTCTGCTGGGGGGAATCGCCGCGGGCTGTGCGGCCGCCGCGCCGTTCGGGCTATTCGATTTCGCGCGGTTGAGCGGTTCGTCGTGGGTGGGAATCCCCGAAAGCGGTTTTCCGGGCGTGGACCTGACTCCGCACGCGGGATTTTGGGCGCTGCTGCCCATGTTTCTCATCGTGACCCTGGTACAGGCCATCAAGGGCATCAGCGACGGTGTCGTGGCCCAACGGGCGGCGCGGAACAGGCCTCGCGCGACCGATTTTCGATTGATCCAGGGCTCGCTCTATGCCAACGGCGCTGGCATCCTGATGTCCGGCATTGCCGGTACGCCACCCACGAGCACCTATTCGTCGTTTTCGACCTCGCTCATCAATCTGACGGGGGTATCCGCCCGCAACGTTGGCTATACCATGGGCGGCCTTCTGGTGGTCCTGGCCTTCTTTCCGAAGGTAACGGGTGTCCTGCTCACCATTCCCGGCCCGGTCATGGGCGGCTTTCTTCTGTTCGCCCTCGGCATGTTTTTCGTTGAGGGAATTCAGACCCTGTCGCGGGCCGGCCTCGACCTGCAACACGCCATCGTTGCGGGGCTGGCATTCTCCATCGGCCTCGGTATGCAACACCAGAATATCCTGGAGGGCATCCTGGGAAATCCCTGGGGCGCATTGCTCGGCAACGGGATGACCATGGGCACGGCGACAGCGATCGGACTGACGACGTTCCTTGAACTGACCCGTCCGCGCCGCCGACGTCTGGAGGCCCGGCTGGATATTTCGGATTTGCCGCGTATCGATGCGTTTCTGGAAGAGGTTGGAGGCCGGATGGGTTGGGACGCCGCCTCGACCGGACGCCTGCGCTCCGCGGGGGAGGAGACTCTGGTGAGTCTGCTGGAGCCGGAAAACGAATATTCTCCGGACCGCGTGCCGCGTCTGATCGTCGTTGCCCGCAACGAGGGCGAGGCCGTGGAACTGGAATTCGTAGCGGTTTTCGACGAAGAAAACCTGGAAGACCGCCTTGCTTTTCTCGGCGAACAGGAGGAAACCCCGGACGAGAGCGAGTTATCGTTTCGAATTCTACGACACTACGCTTCTTCTGTGAGGCACCAGAAGTACCACGGCATGGACATCGTTACCGTACGAGTGGTCCCGCAGGAAGGTTCCTGAATCCCTGAGTCGACGTCCGAATGGTCAGGCTTTCCCGGGACTGGACGCCACTTGAGCGCGGTATTCCTCCACCAGAGCGGCGGCTCCCGCCCGGATGAAGCCCAATTCCGACGTTGCTTCGTAAAACGCGGCTCCCCTGCGAGCCCACTCGCCCGCGGCGGCGGCGCTCCAGGGCATGGTGCCGAAGGCTACGCCGTGCTTCTTGCAGAGTTTCAGGACGGCTTCCATTGGACCGCGCACCTCGGGGTGATCGAACTCGCCGGGATGTCCGAACTCGATGGAGGTGTCTCCGGGCCCCACAAAGCACATGTCGACCCCTGGTTGACTCAGAATCTCCCCGGCGTTCCGATAGCCCGTGACCGTCTCCAGATGGACCACGAGTGTGGTCTCCCGGTCCTGTTCGTCCATCCAGCTCCGCCAGTCCGAAACCTCCCTGTAGTCGCTGTTGCCCCACCCCGGCGCCACGGCGCGGGTCCCCGCGGGGGGAAATTTCAGGTAGCTGAGCAGACGCCTGACCTGCTCCCCGGTTTCCGTACGGGGCAGCTGGATTCCCACCACGCCGGCTTCCAGCAGCTTCGCGACCTCCTGCCGTTCCAGTTGGGGCGTCTTGGCGATGACGGGCAGGCCGTTGTCGCGTGCGGAGAGAATGGTGTCGGCCAGGTCCTGCAGGTCGAAGAGGCTGTGTTCGTACTCGATGTAGACGAAGTCGAAGCCGGCGTGCCGGAACATCTTGACGAGCGAAGGATGGGCGTACGCCTCGATCGTCGCGCCGATCAACACGTCGCCCGTTTTCAGACGGGCTTTGAGGTGGCGTCCCGGACCTCCTTCCGGGTACCAGGGATTGTCCACTCCCTTGCTGCTGTTCGAGAGCGTTGGCATTGGTCCTCCATAAGTCAGCTCAGACGCGTATCTTCGAGATCGAAATGTGGCCGTTGAAACAGGTGTCGATATCGCTGCCGGGCTGACGCGGGCGCTCCCGGTAGATACCGGCGTACACGTAATCGTCTCCGGTTCGCGTGTAAGTGTTCATTCGAGGACTGGTGTCCACATGGGCCTGTCTTGTTTCCAGAACGACCCTCTCGTGTTGAGGATGCGGCAGATTCACGCTGAGAAAACAACCCGGTTCCGCCGCTTCCCTCAGTATTCTATTCAGAAGCGGCTCAAGTCGTTCGGCGGCAAGACGCCAGTCGATGGTCCGGTCCTTCTCTCTATAGTGTGACAGGGCGACGGCCTTGCATCCCAGAATGGCCGCCTCCCGGGCCGCGGCCACGGTCCCGGAATCGTAGACATCCACCCCGAGATTGCTTCCGCTGTTGATCCCGGAGAGCAGCCAGTCGCCATCGGGCGCCAGCCGGCTCAGGGCCAGCCGGGCACAGTCCGCGGGCGTGCCCCATATCCGGAAACGCGCTTCCGTCAGTCTATCCACACGGACAGGACGGTCTGTTGTCAACCGGTGTCCTACGCCGGACTGGGGCACCGCCGGCGCGGCAACGACGACGTCGCCACACCGGGATGCCAGCCCAACCAGCGTTTTCAACCCGTCTGCATCAATCCCGTCGTCGTTCGTAACGATCAGCTTCACGCTAGACTCCCGGTCCGACCGCTATTGCAAAGGCGCCTTTGAAGCTCGTGAATCGGCAGGGTCCATCTGGTGCAGAGACTTCTTAAGCAGGCGGCCCCAGTAACTGTCATACGGGTGGACCGCCCGCACCCGTTCTTCTCCCCGGCAGACAGGCCGGCCTTCATTGGCCCATCTGAAAATCGATCCTTCCAGATTGTAGACTTTCCTGTAGCCCTTCTCCATAAGGAATCCGGCGAGTTCAGACGAGCGGTACCCCACGGAACAGTACACGACGATACGTCGGTTCGCTGGTACGCCCCTGAGTACCTTCAGCGCTTCGGCCTTCGAGGGAGAAGGCCGGGCGCCGCAAAGATGGCTGACGGCATATTCCTCTGATTCCCGTGTGTCCAGCAGAACGAGGTCTTCCTGCTTCGGCAACCTGTTCAGCCACGCTTGCAGCGTGTCCGTGGAAAGTTGCGCGACATCCGGAAATTTGCCGCGAATCATCCTGAGCGTCGATGACCACGCCTTCGCGCTGTCTTTGGCTTGTTCCTGCGCTATTGAGGAAGCAGGCGGGCAGGCAAGGATACCGGCAATAATAAACAACGGCAGGAGAAGCATGAAAGAAGTGCGATAGTGGGACGCCATGGAATCAGATTAGCGAATGACTCTCGAGGAACTCGCGCATCGCCTCGACGCACTCCGCGGGCTGTTCCAATAGCAGGAGGTGGGTCGTTTCAGGGAGAAAATCGTAGTCGACGGTTACAATATCGCTTAGGTCGAGTGTCGGAAGATATGAAAACGGCAACGTGGGATCCGCGCCGATGACCTTTAATGGGCAACGGAACTTCGGAAAGTCCACCAGCACGGCAAAAGTGGCAGCATAGTCGACGATCTGCGCTTCGTATTCACGCGGACACCGGAGTTCAAAACCTGGCCGGTTCGGGGATCTGCGAAGCGTCGTCCTTGCCACAAGTTCGAAGACGCCAGGCACGACTCGCTGGAAGGTCGGCAGATAGGGCAGTACGTCCGCAAATTCCTCCCTGGTATTAAAATGGTTCGCGCGGCGTCGCGTCATTGCGGCCACGCGCTCTGCCGCGGCGTCGAATTCTTCGTAACTGGCGCCGTGCTTGCACAGTGGGGGGTCGAAAAGAACGCACGCGGAGAATCCGTCGCCTCTGACGGGCGAAAGCAGCGTGGTCAGGGACGAAACCGAGTGGAATACGCCTATTTTCGGCCTATTCCCCCAGTGTCGGTCGATCGCTTCGAGAATACGGTCGTGGTCATTGACGAACGTGGGAACACTATGCTCATGAATGGAACTGACCGCGTTCCATCCGTGGTTCCTCAGGTCGTAGACAATCAGGTCGAACTCGTCCAGCAGCAATGACCAGAACGGATAATAGAGATCGCTCGCGAGACCGTTACCATGGGTGAGTATGAGACGGGGACCCCCGGGATTTCCATGGCGGCGCAGGGTAATGCGGGTGTTGTCGTCCACGGGAACATCGAAGGTGGCGAGCGGTTCCGGGATGTCCCAAACGGCTTTGGAATTCATGGTCAAGTCGCTGGTCTCGCCGTGGTTGGGTATTTCAACAACTCGATCCGAGGTTGAACTACAGAGTGGGCGCCGAATTGCCGCAAATTCAATTTGGCCCCGGATTGGAATCCGGGGCCATTCTCCATGCAGTGAACGTGCTCCGATTGGAATGCGACTCAGCCTTCATCGAGACGATTGACAAGGTCGCGTACGCTCTTGACTTCACCACAATCTTCAAGCGTAAACTTGACCTCGAATTCCTGCGCGACCAATTTTGCGAAGGCCACCAGGTCCACGGAGGAAATACCGGCCTCCATCAGGCTGATGTTCAGATCATCAGGCAGCGAGATCGGCTTTCCGTCGACTTCGAGATTCTCCGCGATGAGACTTCTGAGGCGATCTTCCGTTGAAGCCATAGCTACGATCCTTTCATGTTAGTGGGTGGTCTGAACGGACAGGTAAGATAGCGATCACCAGATGTCAAGTCAATTCGTTTTTTTCGGGCGGATCGGTGTTCCGCGAAAGCGGTTCCTGTTCGGGCCGGTCACAATACCGAAAAAAAATCTTTCCGCGGCCGGTCTTTCCGCTATATTGGCTGCCTTAACAACGCGATACATCAATAATATATCGACTCCCGGGGTAAATGCCATGCCTTATCTCTCCGCCTCAGACAAGCGTTTCTTTAAGGAAAACGGTTGCCTCATCGTTCGCGGCGCGCTCACGTCCACTCAGGTTCGCGCCGCACGGGATGCGCTCTGGACCGGCATCGAGGCCGACCGCGACGATCCGGCAACCTGGATCGACGCGGGGCCCCGCACACCTGTGCCGGCCAGCCATCCGGCCATCCGCGCCGCGGTTCACGAATCGCCGCTCTTCGAGATGATGGAGGAAATGGTCGGCAAGGGCCGGCTCAATCCCGGCAGCGCGGGTCCGGCACTGGTTTACCCGTCCGCGGACAAGGCATGGTCTCTTCCGGAACGGGGCCATCTGGACGGGTACTACACTCCGACCAACGGCGTGCCCGAGGGGACGGTTGGATACACGACGATCAACCTCACGATTTACGTCATCGACGTCGCATCGAAAGGCGGCTGCTTCACCTATTGGCCGGGCAGCCACATCGTCTCATACGAATACTTCAGGACGCACTCCCTGCTGTCGGTCCGCGGCGGCACATCCAGTGACGTCTATCCCGAAGGGACGTTGCCGGAGGGGCGCGAATTTATCGGAAGCGCCGGCGACGCCATCTTCTGGCACAGCCAGCTCTTCCATGCGGGATCCAAAAACGTCAACCGCAACATCCGCATGGCGTTGATCGGCCGCTTCGCTCGCAAGGACGTCAACGATATCCGCTTCGAGACCTGCGACGATCAATGGGCGCATTGGGAGGGTATCAACTGATGGAACTCGTCTTCAGTCCGACGCTCTGTCCCGATCTGCAGTTGCCCGGGATACTGGATCTGTCCCGGTCGGCCGGCTTCACACGCCTGGAACTCTTCCGCGATTGTACGCAGAGCTCGCCTGTCCACCCCGACTGGTCCGTGCCAATGGTCCGTGCCGCCATTGCCGGCGCCGGAATGCAGCTTTCCGGCTTCAACATACGCAACCTCACGGGCCGCAAGGCAGACTCCGACGAGCGCAATCTCGCGTACAACCTGCGCCAACTCGAGTGGGACGTCCACCTGGGCCGGGCCCTGGGCGTGAAGACCATGAATACGAGCGGAGGCGACCGCACACCCGAAGCGCTCGCCGACCTCATCGAGGGCGTAAATACGCTCCTGGAAAACATCCCCGATATCGTCCTCAATTTGAGCAACGGGAAGGGAAACCGTCTCCAGGGGCTCGGTGACTTTCAGGCGGTGATGTCCGAGTTGCCCGGTCGAGCACGCGTTCTCCTGGACACCGGACACCTGCTTTCGGCGGGCGAATCCATTATGCCCTTTGCCGACGCCCTGGCGGGACGTATCGGTCGCGTCCATCTGCGCGACCAGGTGGTGGATAAGCCGGTGCCCTTCGGCGAAGGAGAAGCGCCTTTTGAGGAGTTGCTGAATCTGTTGACAGACTGCAGTTACGATGGCCCGCTGGTGGTTGAACTCAAGGGTGTCGACTGGGATCATCCGATGCCGGCTGCCATTTCCGCGCGCCGATTTATCGAAGCCCTTCTCTAGAAAGCCGGCTTAAAATTCCCTGCGGTCTTCGCACGGCTGCAAAAGCGCCGGTCGGCGTTGGTCAAACCCACCCTTATAGACAAATATGGGCGGGTTTTCCCGTCGGCGCTGCGCGCCCCTCGCGCCTCATAACCGCCACTTTTTCGCTCGTGCACGGGAACTCACCGGTAATTTTAAAACGGCTTCTAAGTCCTTTCGCGGCGCAACCTTCTTGTTGTTCCGGACCTCCACATCCTGGCGACCGTATCGTTAAATCCAGTGGCGCCGCCGCTGGAACGGGTAGGGCGGGAGAGCGATGCGGCGCCGTTCTTCGCCTGCGAAAAGGCCCTCGAACCGTACTGCGAGCCCCGACTCGTATGCGTCTGCAACCGCCTTGACGATTCCGCCGTCATCCGCCTCCGAATTTTCACCTCCCGGAATTCGCAGGCTGTCGATCACAACCGGCGCCCCGCCACCGTTCGCGGCCACCGGCCACGCCCGACGCACGTCGGAATTCTGTACGGCGTCCATACCGATCGCAATGATGACGCTTATCCCCAATTCGGCCAGTGTGTCGATGGATTTGCGGAACGACGCCGTTTCGTCCTGCTGACGTCGCCAGTACTCCGCGTCGAGAGCCTCGTCCGACGCGATTACCCGACCCGTAATGCCGCTGACGAAGTCGAGCGAAGGTGACGCGCAAGCGACGTCGCCCACAAGTTCATCCGCGCCCTGCGCCGACGCAAGTCGCAATCCTTCCTCGAGACTGAGAACTCCCGCCGCCTGCGCCGCCGCGAGTTCTCCGGGGCCTCGACCGGTGACCGCGTTCGGTCTGATACCCGCACTGGACCACAGTGCGGTGAGCGCGCATTGCAACGCGTAGACGGCCGTTCGCGCCAACGCGGGATCTTCAAGGAGACCGTCCGTTCCGGCGCGCTCGAACATCGCGGACAGCAGCGAATCGCCACGAATTTCGCCAAAGGCCTCCTCGCAGCGATCCAGGACCGCACGCGCCACCGGCTCGGTTTCGTACAGCGTCCGGCCCATGCCCGTCCGTTGGATGCCTGACCCCCCGAATGCGAAAGCAACCCTTCCCGCTTCCGCCGCTTCCGGCGATACGGGAGTATCAGCCACCGCCTTCAATCCGTCCCGTAACGACCCGGCATCGCTGAAGACCACGCCGGCTCTGTAGTCGAAATGGCTCCGCCCCGTTCCCGCGGTCCATGCCATGTCCGCTAGCAAGTCCTGCACCGCCTCATCGGAAGCAGACGTCCCTGCCATGGCGTCGACCCAGTCGAGATAACGCCCCGCCAGATCGATCAGCGCGCCATCCGCCTTTCCGGAGAGCGGGAGGAAACGCGTCTTTCGCGTCTGCAGCACGTCGTTCTCCGGCAGCGGCAGGCCGGCCATCGGCTCCGGCAGCGATACGTCCACGGAACACGGGGCGCCTGCGAGGACGGGGTCTGCATCCGTGCGTGAATCGCCCCCGGACAGGTACCCTTCCACCACGACGTGGGCGTTCGTGCCCGATATGCCGAAGGCGCTCACCCCGGCTCGCGGCGGTCGATCGGCGAGGGCCGGCCAATCGGTGTTGGCCGACACCACGCGCACCGGGAGACTGCCCCAGTCCAGGTTTGGATTCGGTTCGTGGAAGTGCAGGTTACGCGGGATCACGCCACGATGCATCGCCAGCACGGTCTTGATGAGGCTTGCGACCCCCGCGGCCGGTTCCAGATGCCCGATGTTCGTCTTCACGGAGCCAATCAACAGCGGTCGGTCGGCTTCACGTTCCCTACCGTAGACCGCCGCTGCCGCCTGCACCTCGATCGGATCGCCGAATCCCGATCCGGACCCGTGCGCCTCGAGATAGTCGACTTCCGACGGGTCGACATTCCCGCGCGCGAGGGCAGACTCGATGACCCGCTCCTGTGCGGGGCCGTTCGGCACCGTCGGTCCGGCGGCGGCACCGTTCTGGTTAACCGCCGAACCACGAATCACGCCCCAGATGCGGTCCCCGTCGGCCTCCGCTTCGCTCAAGCGTTTCAGAACGACCATACCACAACCCTCCGCTCGCACGAAACCGTCGGCGGATGCATCGAAGGCCCTGCACCGCCCGCTTGGCGACAGCATCCCCAGATCGCCCATTTCTCTTGTAAGCGCAGGCGAAAGAATGGCGTGCGAGCCCCCAACCAGGGCCATATCCACTTCCTCGTTCCACAGGGCGGCGGCGGCATAGTGTACCGCAACAAGTGACGACGCGCAGTTGAGTTCCACCGGGATGGTGGGTCCCTCCAGTCCCAGCGCGAAAGAAAGACGCCCGACAGCCATGCTGGCGGCTGTGCCCAGGTAACTGACGCCGTAGGCGCTGCCTGTCATCAGGTCCCGGTATTCGCTGGTGGATATGCCCGCATAGACTCCGGTGCGGCTGCCCCGGAGCAAGTCCGGATTCATCCCCGCGTCTTCAAGCGCCTGCCAGCTTGTCTCCATAAGCATGCGTTGCCGCGGATCCATCGTGCGCGCTTCAATGGGCGCAATCCGAAAGAACCTGGAATCAAACCGGTCAATCTCATCCACGAATCCGCCCTGGCGGTACGCGGCGTACTCAGCCGGAAGCTCTTTGGTGAGCCCCCCCCATGTGCCTGAATCTCCGCGTCCGTCCGTCACCGCGTCCCTGCCCGCGACGAGTTGACACCAGAACGCATCGATATCCGGTGCGCCGGGGAACCGGCACGCCATACCCACGATCGCAATGCCGTCGTTCTCTCTCTCGCGCTGCACAACGGTCATGACCTCTGGCTCGGGCTCTTCCTCGACGGCCGGTTCAGTGCTGACCCCGCCAAGTTCTTCAGCAAGGTGACTCGCCAGGCTGGCAATATCCGGGTAGTCGAATACCACGGTATTGGGCACGACGTACTGGTCGGCAAATGCCCGATTCAGGCGGTTTCGCAGCTCGACGGCCATAAGCGAGTCCATACCCAGATCGAAGAATCCCACCGAGGGCTCTGGCACCGCCGGAAGCCTGAGTACTGCCTGCACCTCCTGCTGCAGGAACGACACGAGCAGTTCTTCCGGCGCCGCGGGCGTTCCCTGCAGACTGGACATCAGGTTCTCAGAAGACGCAGCCGTGCCGGCCTCGTCATCCTTTGTCGCGGAGAGCAAATCATCGAGAAAAGGCGGCCGGTCCTGGACAGCTTCTTCGAACACGGACCAGTCCATCGACATCACCACGGAATTCGTAACGTCCTGGCGTACGAGCTGGTCGAATGCCCGCATACCCTGCTGCGGGGTGAACCAGCGCCCGCCCAGCGCCGAACGCTGCCGGTCGATGCGTTCCCTTTGTTCCGCAGCCTCGCCGATTTCCGACCACGCCCCCCAGGCGATGGCCTGTCCGGGGAGTCCCAGCGCACGGCGGTGACCGGCGAGCTGATCCAGAAACGCGTTTGCCGAAGCATGGTTCGCCTGCCCCGGATTGCCCATGACGCCGACCCGGCTGGAGAACAACACGAACATATCCAGATCGCGGTCTATCGTTGCCCGGTGCAGGTGCCAGGCGCCCAGGACCTTCGGCCAGAGCACCGTTTCGAATCGGTCCCAGGTCTGATTGGTCAGCGCGCCGTCGGAGAGTACGCCCACGCTGTGGATCACGCCCCCGAGCGGAGGGAGCGTCGCATCCATCCTCGCCAGCATCTGATCGATCGCGGCGGCGTCGGTAACGTCCGCGAGTTCCACCTGTACTGTAGCACCGGCCTCCCGCAGCCTGCCAATCGCTTCCTCGGCCTCGTCATCGGGCGCCCGGCGTCCGTTCAATACGATGGCCCCCGCTCCGCGGTCCGCCAGCCAGGCGGCGACAGCGCATCCGATTCCGCCGAGTCCGCCCGTAACGAGATAGGTCCGGTCCTGCCGCAACCTGCCGTTCTGCACAGGCGGCGTCGTTACGACGATCTTTCCGAGGTGGCGTGCGGCGCGCATGAAGCTCAGGGCTGCGCCGGCCTCGGCGAGGGGCCATCGGCTGTGGGTGATCGCTTCGAGTTCTCCGGACGAGAGACGAGCCATCACGTCCCGAAGTACCCTTCCCACCCATTCGGGGTCGGTCTTCTTCATCACGTCCAGTTCAAGGATGTCGTAAGGCACGTCCGGACGCACCGCCGCCATCTCCTCCTCGCTGAGGATGTCCCGCCTGGCCAGTTCCACGAAGCGCCCGCCGTGCCTGAGGCAGGACAGACTCGCTTCGATGAAGCCCTCTCCCGTAAGGCTGTTCAGCACCACGTCCACACCCGCGCCGTCCGTGGCCTCCAGGATTTCACGGCCGAAGTTCGTCGTGCGGCTGTCGAAAATGTGATTCACGCCCAGCGATCGGAGATACGCCCGTTTGGGCGCGCTCGCGGTGGCGAAGACCTCAGCTCCCGCGGCCTGTACAAGCTGGATGGCAGCCAGCCCGACGCCGCCCGCCCCAGCGTGAATCAGAACCCGCTCGCCGGCCTCCAGCCCGGAGAACTCGAATGACAATGCCGCGGACACGAACGCGCTTGGCACCGTGGCAAGTCCGGAGACGGAGTATCCCGACGGCGCGGGCGCAACCAGTTGCTCGTGCGTAACCATCTGCTGCGCGAACGCGCCGAAACCCAATCCGACCACATGGTCGCCCACCGAGACGGTTGATACTTCGGCGCCGACCTCGAGAATGCGGCCGCACATTTCCCTGCCGAGATTGCCCTCTTCGATAAAGCCGAGCGACCGGAAGACATCCCAGAAGTTGAGCCCGGACGCTTCCACCCCAACGCGAACCTCCCACGGCTCGAGTGACCGTGCGGGCAGGGGGAGGACCTGCGGCCGGTCGAACACGCCGGTCGGGTCCGGAGCCAGCACCCAATCCGACGCCTCCGGGAGCGACAGCCGCTCACCCTCGGTGCCTGCCCGGACCAGGCGCGCCACCTGGCGGCGGTCGGACCGATACGCGATGTGGTTTTCGGAATCCGGATAGAGAAGTTCGTTGGCGAGGTCGGGCGCGGGCGCCATCTCGCCCGGGTCCAGATCGATCATCCTCGGCTGAAGATGCGCCGCTTCCCGGGCTATGGCCTTGCCGAAGCCCCACAGCGCCGCGCCAGCGAGTTCTCCGCCGCGCTCGCGTTCCAGTATCTGGGCGCCCCGGGTGATCAACCAGACTCCGTTTTCCGGGACGACGTCGGCGTCGGCGATGCCCTGCACGAGCGCGAGCGCGCTCGCTCCCGTCCTTCTTACGTCTTCCGCCATTTCCTGTGTCGTGGCTTCCGGCCCGTGACCGTCCAGTCCCGCGAGGTGCACAACGCCGCGCAGCGGCACTTCATGCGGCAGACCTGCCAGAAGCGCGCACCAGGACTCACGCAGGTCGGTTTCTACAGAAGCGTTGAATACGCCCGGACCGTCGCCCACAGGTTCTCTGTCGTCCTGCGTTCCGCTGCCGGCAAGCACGACTGTCTGGTCCCGCGCGGCCAATTCGGCTGCCAGTTTCGCCGCCGAACCTCCCCGGTCCGCGGCCAGAACCCAGACGCCGGGCGCCTCGGCCACTTTCGACGGACCCTGCGCAACGATGACACCCTTGTCCAGCGTCCGTGACGTGTCGGACTCATCCACCCCCAGGACCTCCACGCCTTCGAATCCCGCGCCGCCCAGAGCGTAACGCCAGACCGGGGGACCGGCGAGGGCGTGGTGTGGACGATAGTCGTCGGCGAACCGCCACCAGCCGTCCAACTGGCCGAAGGTCAGATCCATCCATCCCAGCCCACTCAGGTTTTCGAGTGCGATCAGATGCCCTGACGGCGCGAGAAGGTCCCGGCAGTGGCCCAGCGTCTCGGTCAGGTACCGCGTTGCGTGCAGCACGTTGGATGCGATCAGCAGGTCGTATCCGTGGGCGTCGAAGCCCTGTTCGACCGGGTCCTTTTCGATATCCAGCGGACGGTACTCGATGCAACCGCCGCCGTCGCCGAACCGCGCTTCCGCCTCGGAAAAGAAACCCGCGGAGATATCCGTATACATGTAGTCGAACTGTCCATCCGGAAGTTCCGGAAGGACGGAAGCGGTCGCCGATCCGGTACCTGCGCCGACCTCGATGACCCTCAGGCGCCGGCCTTCGGGCAGCGCGGCCACGAGCGCTTCGACCGCATCCGCCAGCATCCGGTTCGCCGCGCGCGCGACCGGCGCCTTCAGATACAGATCGGCCGCTGTCGGTTCACCGCTGCTGAACAGGAGCGTCAGCGGGTCTTCACGACCGCGAAGCACCTCCGCCAGGGCGATGCCGGAACGCCTGAACAGGCCGATCTCGATCTGGCCGTCGGGGTGCCGGTCGGCCATGCGCGAGGCATACGCCTCGAGGTCTGCGGGCAGGCCTTCGGGAAGCGGATCACCCGGCCCTATGACGACGGTGAATCCGTCGCCCGCTTCCTTCACGACCCCCGACCTGGCGAGCATCTCAAACAGCCTCCGAAAGAGGCGCCTGTGCTCCGGAAGGACGTCCAATTCTTCCCGCAAAACCTCCGGGTCGACGGTTTCTCCGACCTGCCTTTGCCAGCCCAGTTCCTCCAGGGTCGCGAGCGCGCGGGACCGGGACCACCTTTCCAGGTCCGAGAGCAGGGCGTCCCGGTCATCGGGATCGACTCCCGCGTTCCGCAGATAGCCGGCGAACGACTGTGAGCCGGCCGCGACTTCCGCCGGACCCGGGAAAAAGCCCGCGGATGTAATTCCGGCCGGTAGGTCACGTTCGCGCCAGACGACCTCGTACAGGAGATCTTTAACGCCCTCGACCGCGGCGAGCAGCGCTTCCGGCGTCGCGCGTTTAACGGCATAGCCGCTCAGGCGGCCCAGAGGGGCTCCGTTCGGGTCGTAGATGTTGATTTCACCGCTGAGCACTTCCGGCGGCTCGCCCGGCGCGGCTTCCGCCTCGCTGGATGCTTCGCTGAGCCGCACGTGACAGAGGACCCGGTCCGGCAGCGGTCCCGCCAGCCAGAGCCGCTCCCAGGCAAACGGCAGATACGTGGCGCCGCCTTCCCTGCCTGCCAGATTGCGCGCCGCACCCACGACCTGGAAACAGCCGTCCAGCACGAGCGGATGGACATCCAGACCATGCCCTGAAAGCGCCTCGGGAAGAGACACCTCGCCCAGCGCCTCACCGGGACGAGACCAGGCTCTGCCAAGCGTCCGGAAGAACGGGCCCAGGTCGACGCCGGTACTCGCCCTGTGGCGGTAGTATTCCGCCACGTCCAGTGGCGAGAGCTCGGTCTTCAGGCTATCGGGGTCGATCCGCCCGCCCGGCTCTGGGCCCGCAGCTCCGAGTGCAAGCACGCCTTCCACGTGGACGGTCCAGTTTCCCTCCCCTCCTCTGCTGAAGATCCGGACACCGCGCGGCGAACCCGGTTCGCCGGTTTCGAGCATGACCTGCATCCTCCGGCCGGCGTCACCCGTCCCGTCTTCGTCCTCTTCGAAGACCAGGGCATTGTGCAACTGGAAATTTTCCACAACCACGGGGCCGCCTTCCTCGAGGCGGGACGCGGCGCAGGCCATCGCGCCATACAGCGCGCCGGGCGCGACGATCCTGCCGAATACCTTGTGGTCGTTCAGCCAGGCCGGGTCCGATGGAAACACTTCCGTCTCGAACGTGACCTCTCCGCGAGCGGATTCGTGGCGGTCGCCGAGCAGCGGGTGACCGGCGCCGCCGGCCCGTCGACGCGGAGGCTGGATCCAATGTCTCCGGCGCTGAAACGGATAGCTGGGCACTGAAATCCGCCGGCGTGTCTCCCCCGCGAAGAGCCCGGCGAAGCCAACCGGGAGTCCCGCCTCGTATGCCGCTGCCGCTGCCGCTACGAAACCATCGGCATTCCGGGACTCCTCAGCCCCGTCCGAAGGCGGGCGGAGGCTGGACAGCACCACCGGCGCCGGTGTTTCCGGCGATTCCGGCCAGGACGCGGCCGCCAGCGGAGCGAGTACAGTGCGCGGACCGATCTCCAGCACCACGTCGACGCCCTGATCCGCCAGCGTCTTCACACCCTGGGCAAACGCCACCGCCTCCCGGGCGTGCCTGCGCCAATAAGCGCCGCCCTGAGTCTGCCCCGGTTCAACAGCCAGACCCGTCAGGTTGCTGACAACGGCGAGTGAGGGAGACTTGAACTCCAGGTTGCTGAGAAAGCGCTCCAGTTCGTCAAGAATGGGCTCGACGAGGGCGCTGTGGAACGCCTTGGTCGTGTTCAACCGCCTGACCCTCACGCCTGCCGCGGCGAATTGATTCGAGATCGCCTCGATGCCCGCCGTTGGACCACTGACAACCTGGTGGGTACCGTTGTAGCCCGAGATGCTCAAACCCACATCCTGAGAGGTCGCGTTCACGACTTCCTCGACGCGATCGGCGGGCGCAAATACAGCGGCCATGCTTCCCGGTTCCATCTTCGACATCAACGCGCCGCGTACCGCGGCGAACCGCATTCCGTCCTCCAGGCTGAATACCCCCGCCGCCTGCGACGCCGCGAGTTCCCCGATGCTGTGTCCCAGAACGACGTCGGGACGGATACCGACGCTCGACCAGAGCGCCGTCAGCGCGCATTCCAGCGCGTAGAGAGCCGGTTGCTCCCAGGCCGTGTCGCCGAGTTCACCCTCGCTTCCGACGTTTCCGAACATCACGTCCAGCAGCGAGGCTCCCCGTTCTTCAAGTATCACCGCCTCGCAGCGGTCCATCACGGCCCTCGCGACGGGCTCGGTCTCGTACAGTCCCCGTCCCATGCCTGCCCACTGGCTCCCCTGTCCCGTGTAGGCGAACGCCACCCGGGCGCGAGTCCGCGAGAAGGCGCCCAGGTTTCCCTCCTGGACGTCCCTGAGCTGATTCTGCAACGTTTCCACGTCCTTGAAGACGACGCCCGCGCGGTGGTCGAAGTGGCTACGGCCCACGCCCGCGGTCCAGGCCATGTCCGCCAGGATCTCACTTTCGCCGGAGGAGATTTCGTCAGCGGCTTCCCCCAGCCGCGAAAGGTAACGCCCGGCAAGATCGCACAGCGCTCCATCGGATTTTCCCGATAGCGGAAGCAGGCGGACCCGGCGCGGTTGGATTTTCCGTTCAGCGACAGGTAAATCCCCCACCGCTGCCGGCAGTGAGACCGCTACGGGCATCGCGGCACCGGCAGTCCCTGGTATTCCGGCGGCGGCGTCCGGCGCGCGGTATTCCTCCATTACGATATGGGCGTTGGTCCCGGAAATGCCGAAGGAGTTCACCCCGGCGAGGCGTGTCTTTCCGGAACGGCGCGGCCAGTCCGTCATAGACGACGTCACCCGCAGGGGCAGCCGGTCCCAGTCTACGCTCGGATTGGGGTCCCGGAAATGGAGGTGCTTAGGGATCACGCCCCGGTTCAGTACGAGCGCGGTCTTGATCACACCGGCTACGCCGGCGGCAGACTCCAGGTGGCCGATATTGGTCTTCACGGATCCGATGAGGAGCGGCCGGTCGGTCTTTCGTCCACGCCCGTAGACACTCGCCACGGCATCGATCTCGATAGGATCGCCGACGGTGGTTCCCGTCCCGTGCGCCTCGAGGTAATCCACGTCCAGCGGGGAGACGCCGCCCTCGGACAATGCGGTTTCGATCACCTCTTCGAGCGCTGGCGTGTTCGGCACCGTCAGCCCCGTACTGGCCCCGCCGTGGTTCACCGCCGAGCCCCGGATGACCGCCCAGATCCGGTCCCCGTCCGCCTCAGCCTCGCTCAGCCGCTTCAGCACGACGACCCCGCAGCCCTCGCCACGCACGTAACCGTTTGCCGAGGCGTCAAAGGTCTTGCATTGCCCGTCCGGTGACAGCATCATCGCCTCCGCGCGCAATTCGTAGATGCGACCGTTCAGTATTGCCTGCACGCCGCCGGCGATGGCCAGATCGGCTTTGCCCTGTTGCAGGTCCGCCACCGCGTCATTGACCGATACCATGGACGACGCGCACGCGGCGTCGACCGCCTTGGCCGGACCCCTGAGCCCCAGTACGAACGAGACCCGGCCGCTGGCGCCGTTCAGGTTCGTGCCGCTGAGGGCATAGAGACAGCCGGCAGCCTCGGCGGGCTTGATCGAGTCCACCACGAGCATCCGGTATTCGTCGTTGCTGATCCCCGTGTAAACGCCCGTGCGGGTCTCTCTCAACCCCTCCGGATCGATTCCGGCGTCCTCAAGCGCCTCCCAGCTCGTCTCCAGCATCATTCGCTGCTGCGGGTCCAAAAACTCAGCTTCCACAGGCGAAATCCGGAAAAAGGCGTCGTCGAAGAGGTCGATGTCGTCGACGAACGCGCCGAAACGGCAACCCTCACTCTGCCCTGCGTTTTCGGCGAAGATCTGCCCCCAGCGGCCTGCCCCGGAGCCCGGGACACCCTCACCTACGGCATTCCCGCCGGCTTCGAGCAATCGCCAGAACGAAGCGATGTCCGCCGCGCCGGGGAATCGACACGCCATGCCCACGATTGCTATCGGCTGCGCGGACCCGGAACTCGTGCTCCGGTCGTCCGGGTTCCCCAGGGATTCAATGTGCCCATCTGCTTCCATCATGTACTTCTCCTATTTTGCGGACTTCGCCGAATCCGAACCGGTCATCTGCCGACCCGTGTATGTGCCGAACGGGATTTGCATCGCAGGCGGCGGGATAATCAATTGGCCGGATTTCGCTCAAGCGTTTCCAGCCAGCGATACCCGTAAGTCGGGATATTGTCTGACGGGGGCGTTACGCCGCTCGGGAACATGCTGAATCGCACCACGCGTAATCGGTAGCTAAAGCCATGCACCGGCTTGAAGCCGACGATTTCACTTGGGAACGGGGCTCCGTTGACAACTTTGCAGTAGATGGAACGATTGTCGTTGCAGTGCACCCGGCCCGGCCCAACTGCGATTATTTCTTCGTCCGTGCCCGTCGCCTCGTTCTTTGCGACGATTTCATCCAGCACATGGCGGCCATCGCCATATTTGTTTACATTCAAGGTATAGTAAAAACCCGCTTCGTATTCGAAATTCGTGATGATGTCGTTGTATGGAACACCGTCAACCAGCAGGCAGAAGTCATCCGAGTCTGAGCACGTAACCCGTGTAGGTCCGACAAGCAACGTCGCCGGAGTGGACGGCGCGCGGGCTTTTTCAAGTTGCTCCAGAAGGCGATATGCGTACCGGCCTGCATCCTGAGGCGGTTCGTTTCCATTCCAGGGGTCGTATTTCCCGATCCTCAGACGGTAGGTGTAGCCGGGTTCGTAGTTGAAGCCATCGATCCCGTCGTAAAACACCGACCCGTCAACCACCATGCATGTCTGCTCGCCAACGCCGTAGCACCTGGCCAGGGTCGGACCCACGGTAACTTCAATAATCTCGATATAACCCGGTCCGACCGCGTCTTTACACGCGGAGGATGCCAGGGTCAGAACGAGGGGAAGAACAAGCTTTCCGGATCGCATATGGACCTCCTTCAACGGGTTGCACAACCTGTTGCGTTGTTCCCGGCATTTGAAGAACATCGACTCAACCGGCGGGTGAGCCCTGTCGAACAATCAAGCCCTTTGTACGCCGGCGGGTCAGTTCTGAAGTTGACAATGCCGTCGCGTCCGTTGTAACTTTAATATATAACAAAAGTTGCGGATTTTACAATGGCAGGTGGCGACCGCCCGGATCACCGGCGCATCCTGAATTCTTCCAATGAGCCGATTTCGGCTTGCTGGCGCCGGACGGCGGACAACTGCCAGACTGGGGCGGGGTGGTCGGTATGTCATTGGCAATGCGACGAATTCCAGAAGCGATTGTTGTCCCGATCGGCCGTCTTCAGGGTCCCGCCCTGATCGTCTGACAGTTTGTTGAGAAAGTCGCTCTTCAGGCGAGGCCGAAGACAAGGCGCGCAACCGGGTCCCATCGGGCGATTCGGCGATGGCGCGCAACGCAGGTTTTCGACCGCAAGGGCCGGCCGTAGTCCGGATGGGCTTTTTCAACGGGCTGCCAAGGGAGATAGACGGTGCGTGTATTTCTGTTTTGCTGGCTGGTGGTGGGGTGCGGGACGGTCTGGTCCCAGCCCAATGGCTATATCGAGGGGACCGTAAGAGGGGAAGGCGGCGAAGCCCTGCCCGGAGCGAATGTCGTCGTTACGGGGATGGACGTCGGGGTGCAAACCCGCGCCGCGACAGGCGACGAGGGCCGGTTCCGATTTGCCGTTCCGGCAGGGAATTACCGGATGGAGATCACATTCATCGGGTACAAGTCCGAGATTCGAGAAGACGTAGCTGTGCTGTCAGGTCGATCCGCCAGGCTGGATGTGATCCTCAAGGAGCAGGTGATATTTCTCGAGAAGAGCGTGGTCTCCGCCTCCCGTCGCAGGGAAAAGATCCTGGACGCTCCCGCCTCCGTCTCCGTGGTCGAAACCGCCGATATCCGCAGCAACCCCTCGATGAACGTAGCCGACCACGTTAAGAACCTGCCGTCGGTGGACTTCGCGAAAACCGGACTGGCGAACAGCAGCATCGTGGTTCGCGGCTTCAACAGCGTATTCACCGGCACTCTGCTGATGATGACGGACAACCGGCTTGCCAGGGTGCCGTCCGTTCGGGTTAACGCCCCGAATTTCATTCCCATTACAAGCGACGACGTGGAACGTATCGAGGTGGTCCTGGGGCCTGGATCTGCGCTCTACGGACCCAACAGCGCGGACGGTGTGATGCACATCATCACCCATTCGCCCTTTACGTCGCAGGGCACGAGTGCGCATTTCGGATACGGAGAGCGCAACCTGCGTCAGGCCTCGATTCGCCACGCGGGCAAGGTCGGGGACCGGGTGGGCTACAAGGTTTCCGCCCGGTACTACACAGGGACCGAGTGGGAATATGTCGATCCGGAGGAGGTGAGGGCCCGAGAACGCCGGGAGGAGCAGATTGCCTCGGGTCTGAACCTGCCGTCTCTTCCGCTGCGCAACCCCGAAACCAACAATCTCGGCCTCGAAGCGCGTCTGGACTGGCGCGCCTCCGACAATTTCACGGCCATTTTTTCAGCCGGACACAACAAGGCGGACCTGGTCGGACTCACCGGCGTGGGGGCCTCCCAGACGAGAGACTGGCAGTACAACTACGCTCAGATGCGCGTTCTGTATGACGACTGGTTTGTCCAGGCCTTCCGCAACTGGACCGATTCCGGCGGCACTTTCCTGCTGCGTACCGGCGATCCCGTGGTCGACAAGTCCTCCCTCACGGTCTTCCAGGCGCAGCACGTGTCGAAACTGGGTATACGCCAGCGGTTTACGTACGGCCTGGATGCACTGTTTACGCGGCCGGATACCGAAGAAACCGTCATGGGCAGGAATGAGGATGACGATGACCTGAACGAGTTCGGGGTCTACTTGCAGAGTGAAACTTCCCTTTCCAAAATGGTTGACCTCGTGCTTGCCCTGCGTTACGACTACCACAGCCGCCTCGCGGACCCCGAGTTCTCGCCCCGGGCCGCGCTGGTGTTGAAGCCGAAGCCCACCCAGACGTGGCGTTTGACATACAACCGTGCTTTCACCACGCCCACCTCGAACAATCTGTATCTCGATCTGCTGGCCACCAGAGACCCCTTCGGGTTCAGCGGAATCTTCTCGCCGATGTTCACGGCGCGCGGTCTGACGTTCGACCCGATCGATCTCTGGACCCAGGGCAACTACCAGGACAACGACTTCGGCTTCACATTCCGGCGGGAAGGCGGACGGCCCCTCTTCCGCTCGCCGTTTGCCGCCATGGCCGGCCTGCCGGCCGATCAGTATCTGCGACTGGACGACCCGGATTTTACCAACGTGATGTGGGGCATCGGCAGGGAGGTGGTGCTCGAGCAGCTGTTGCCGACCGTAAAGGAAATGGCCGTCGACATCCTGATCCAACAGGGCATGGGCGCCGAAGAAGCCCGGGCTGTCGCGAACGGACTGGCAGAAGCCTTTCCCGGAGTCGTTCCCGAGCGATTGACGGGGCTTCGCAATGTCATGGGCCGGCTGAACATTGCAACGCCGCCGCTGGGCGAAGATCCGCAAGATATCCAGCAGCCGTTTTTCTTTTTGGAGTCTGACGGCGCAACGCCCGTGACGGCCTACGACGTTCCCCGCATCCAGTCCGCGATTACCAGGACGTTCGAGATCGGCTACAAGGGCGTCATTGCGGACAAACTCATTGTGGCCGCGGACCTTTATCAGTCCAGGATCGAAAACTACGTGGGTTCGGTTTCGGTGGAAACCCCCAACGTGTTTCTCGAACCGGAGAGTCTCGCCGAGGCTCTGAGTCGCGGATTCGAACAGACGCTGTCCGATCCGGCCAACGCCGTGCTCGCCGCCGGTCTCCAGCTGGTTGACAATGTGCAGGTGCCGGGGCTCCTGGAGGGCAATCGGAACGGTTCTCCGGTGGATGAACTGACCGCCATCTTCGTGGCCGGTGCCGCGGCGATTCCATACGGAACGGTGTCACCGGAACAGGCGACCGATCCCTACGCGATGGTGTTGACCTACCGCAATTATGAAGATGTCACCATCCGCGGGCTGGACCTGGGCCTGGCCTGGTATCCAACGGCGCAGATGGAGACTGACCGGCAACTATTCCTACGTGAGCAAGAACTTCTTCAAGAACCTGAAATACACGCACGTCCCGGGCGTTGGCGATATCACACTGAATTCGCCCCGGCACAAATTCAAGCTGGGGGCGTCGTACGACTTTTCCGGGTTGGGCCTGTCGGTCGGCAGCGCGCTGCGATTCACCGATTCCTTTCCCATGCAATCGGGAGTGTACGTGGGCGACGTTGATGCCTATACGGTTGTCGACATGTCGGTAAAATACCGGTTGCCCGTCGAGCGGGAGGTGGACCTGCACCTGGATGCGAGCAATCTTCTCAATACGCGCTACCGTTCATTCATCGGCGCACCGGAAGTGGGCCGCCTCGTCTTCAGCCAGGTCAGCATGCGGTTCTGATGAAGCCGCAGGATAACAAAAGAGGGGCTGCGGCGACTGCCGCAGCCCCTCTTTTGCGAGGCAGAGGTCTGAGAATATGTCTGGCAGCAGGCGATCAGTGGAGGATTTGCGAAAGTTGCGTGACGGCGGGGCGTCCGTACCTGACATGGCGGCGGCGCTTTACCGCGCGAAGGGGGCGCTGGTGGGGCTGGCGCTGGGCGACGCGCTCGGCACGACACTCGAATTCTCGTCGAGGGATGCAAGACCGCCGGTTACCGATCTGATCGGCGGGGGTCCGTTCGGGTTGGCCGCCGGGGAGTGGACCGACGATACGAGCATGGCCCTGTGCCTCGCGGAATCGTTGCTGGAACGGAGCGGGTTGGACGTTCACGACCTGATGGTGCGGTTTCTCCGGTGGCGTGAGGAAGGATACAATTCGGTCACCGGCGTGTGTTTCGATATCGGGAATGCCACCGAAGCCGCGCTCCGGTCTTTTAAAAAAACCGGTGAGTCGCTGAGCGGCAGCACCGATCCGCGAAGCGCGGGCAACGGTTCACTGATGCGCCTCTCGCCGGTGGCGATCCGTTGGTGGCATGATCGAGGCAAAGCGACGGCGGCCGCCCGGTTGCAGAGCCGTACGACACACGGCGCCGCGCAGGCGGTGGAGGCGTGCGCGCTCTTTGTCGAACTGCTTATCGAGGCGATCGCCGGCGCGCCGAAGGAAACCGTCATGCGCACCAGGGACTGGACCGGCGACGCGCTGATCGCCGACGTGGCCTCGGGTTCGTGGCGCGCAAAGGAGCGCGACGCCATCTCCTCGTCGGGATACGTCGTGCACACGCTCGAAGCGGCGCTGTGGTGCGTGGACCGGTCGGAGTCCATCGAGGATGCCCTGATTCTGGCCGCCAATCTCGCCAGTGACGCTGACACCGTGGCCGCGGTGACCGGTCAGCTTGCCGGCGCGCTGTGGGGCATGTCGGGCGCCCCCGCCGCGTGGCTCGACAAACTGGCCTGGCGCGACCGCCTGGAGGCGCTCGCCGCCGGCCTGTTCGAGGCGGCAAACAGCGAGCGGTCCGACGCCGACGTGTGAAACGGGATTGCCGGTGTTCGATACCTGTCGAATCGCCTTGACGTTATCCAATGGATATTCTCAAGATCCGGCGTCAATCTGCTCAGATTTCCGCATCCGGTCCCGCGCCTTCCTGGAGATGCGGTTCCAGACGCCCGTGAGCCCCATCGCCTTCTTCATGGCCTTGAGCGTTTCATCGGCGACCACCTGGACGCGCTGGGTTCCCTCGTACAATACCTTTTCCACGTAACCGGAATCCGCTTCGTATCGCGCCCTCCGCTCCCGGATCGGATCGAGAAAGTCGTTCAGCGCCCGGGTGAGCTTTTCCTTCACCTCCACGTCGCCGACCGTCCCCTTGAGGTATCTCGACTTCAGGTCCGCTACTTCCTCCCTGTCCGGGTTGAAGGCGTCGTGGTAGACGAATACGGGATTCCCTTCCACCCTGCCGGGTATGTCGGCTCTGACCCGGTTGGGATCCGTAAACATCCCCCGCACCTTCTTCTTCACGGTCTGTGCATCGTCGGACAGAAAAATCGCATTGTCCAGGCTCTTGCTCATCTTGGCCTGGCCATCCGTTCCCACGAGAATCGGGACCTCGCCGATCAACGCGTCCGGAATCGGAAAGACCTCCCCGTAGTAGCTGTTGAACCGGCGGGCGATTTCACGGGTGACCTCCACGTGCGCCAGATTGTCCTTTCCCACTGGAACCAGGTGCGACCTGGGCGTCAAGATATCCGCCGCCTGCAAAATGGGGTATCCGACCAGCCCGAACGGAATCGCCTCTTCATCCAGCCTTGCGGCGCGCGCCATATCCTTGATGCTGGGCAATCGCGCCACCCTCGGCAGCGTCACCAGCATCTCGAAAAACAGATTCATCTCGTAAACGGCGTGGATGGCGGACTGAAGATAAATGGTCGACCTGGACGGATCGATGCCCACCGCCAGATAGTCCAGCAGCATCTCCCGCACGTTCTCGCGCAGGGCATGAATGTGTTCCTTCTGCGGCCGGGTCGTAAGCATGTGCAGGTCCGCCACCAGGAAAAAGCACTCGTATTCGTCCTGCAGCCGCACCCGGTTCTTCAACGAGCCCACGTAATGTCCAAGGTGCATCCTTCCGGTGGGCCGGTCGCCCGTGAGTATCCGTTTCCGTTCGTCCATCGCCATCTCCTCCAAAAAAATATCCCCGCCGCAGGCCGGCAGGGACGTTGATCTTTAAGAAAATCCGAATCTCAAATTCAGCACGCAGTCAGCCGGCCGGTACAATTGAAGTCGTACCACCACCAGCTTCCGGAACTTCCGCCGCGCGCCGCCATCTCTTTTTCCTTCCTAAACATGATTGTGACTGACCGGACAACGATATCGAAATCTCAATGTGATGTCAAGCGAATTCTGATTTTTCGGTTTTTCTACGGGTAATGCACCCCGTGTAAAGGCTATGTAGTATCCCTCAACAATTGCGCCATTTCCGGGGCAAAGTAGGTCAGGATCATATCCGCGCCGGCCCGCTTGATGGACGTAAGCGTTTCGACCATCGCGCGCTCCTTCTCCACCCAGCCGCGCTCCGAGGCCGCAAGGACCATCCCGTATTCGCCGGACACGTTGTAGGCCGCGATGGGCGTTTCGAAGCTCTGCCTCGCGCTCGCAATGACGTCCAGGTACGGCAGTGCGGGCTTCACCATCACCACGTCGGCCCCTTCCTCGATATCCAGTGCGATCTCCTTCATCGCTTCCCGGATATTGGCAGGATCCATCTGGTACGTCTTCTTGTCCTCAGGGACACCCCGCGCCTTTACCGGCGCGGACTTGAGCGCTCCACGGAACGGACCGTAGAAGCATGATGCATATTTGGCGGAATAGGCCAAGATGCCGACGTTACTGAATCCATGGTCGTCCAGCGCCACCCGGATGGCGCCAATCCGTCCATCCATCATGTCAGACGGGGTGACCCAGTCCACGCCCGCCTCTGCGTGAGACAGCGACATCCTGCACAGCACCCCGACGCTCTCGTCGTTGGCGATCTCGCCGTCGATCAGCAGGCCGTCGTGTCCGTGCGTGGTATAAGGGTCCAACGCCACGTCGGTCTGCACGCATAGGTCGGGAAGCGCCGACTTCAGCGCACGGACCGCCTTCTGGATCAATCCGTCCGGCGCGTACGCCATTGTTGCTCGCTCGTCCTTTTCCTCCGAATAGCCGAACAGATTCACCCCGCAGATGCCGAGGCCGTACACTGTCTCGCACTCACGCACGAGTTCGTCGACCGAAAACCGGAATTGACCGGGCATCGAGTCGATGGGTTCCCGCACGTTGGCGCCTTCCGTCACGAACATGGGATAGATCAGGTCTCCCACGTTCAGCACGGTCTCCCTCGTCAGCGTCCTTATGGGTTCCGTACGCCTCAACCGCCGGGGCCGGTAGGTCAGTTCCATATTGCCTCTTTTGTGCAAAAACCCAAACCGATCAGGATTTACAGGATTTGCAGGATTGAGCAGGATTAAAAACTAGGATCAGGAACAAAACCGATCAGGATTAAAGCCAAGAGCAGGACGAATGTTTACTTTCCGGGACAAAGCGATGAATCCTTAAGTCTTATTACGGGGGGTACCCGATAGGTACTTCCTTCCATAACATCGACCGGACACCCTGAGCCGCTCCCTGAGCTTGTCGAAGGGTCGGCGAAGGAAGAAGGGTACCGAAACGCGGGCGCTTCGACAAGCTCAGCGTCCCCGTTCGGGCCATTTCCTCGTCACCGTAGCAGGCACAATAGATGTCAGCTATTTACTGCTCCCGGTAATAAGAACGTGCTACATCGCCCTGAGCTGTCAGATTTCGCATTTCATCAGATGCTGTCGCCGCCGGCCCGGGTCGAACATCGCAGGAAGCACGGCGCGTGATGCGAATCCACGCACATTCAGAATGTACTCTCGCTGGTGTTGATGTCAACCCCTGGATTCAAGCCGGGCTTGGCGACGTCCTGGCATGAAAGGGCACACCGGGGGCAGGTTTGAAAGCTGCCCGGGCTGTCGGCGTAACCGGACCTCCGGGATACATATTACCCCGTCTTTTTTCAACATTGTCGGGGTAGTAATATAAACTCTTGTCTGGGTGGAAATTACATATGATCTTGAGAGTGGGCCCAGGAGGCATTTATGATATTTGCTTTTTTCGCGTTCTTAATTCTTGCAGCTTTTGGTTTGTCACCTCTTGTTGTTCCATTGTATACCCGGCGATTCTACAAGGGTTATTCTGCTTATCCTGAACAGAAGTATCGTACCTTTTGGCCTCGATTATGGGCAAGTTATACTGATGGCGTGATACTCTTTCCAGTTGGCTTGATTCTGCAATACTATGTTACACTGGAGGCATCATTCTGGGAGAATATGCGTTGGTTGTTCGTGATCGTCTTAATCGTGAATACTGCTTACTGGTGGGTTTACACGATTTATATGCATGGTCGATTCGGGCAAACTGTGGGGAAGCGTTCTACATACGTAAGGGTTGTTGACGCAAAAACCGAGGAACCGATAACTTTCAAACATGCCTTGATCCGAGACAGCATCCCATTGGTTATCCTGGCCCCCCTGCTTATTTACGAGTCTTATCGATTCTTGGTGGGATTACCTATTGGCGAGCTGTTGATTGGCACCGAAACCGATACCGAAGCAACGACTTCGCGTGAGATTTGGACGTCTGTCGTTGTACTGGCCTGGTGGGTTGCGGAATGCGTTACGATGCTTACGAATGATAAGCGTCGGGCCGTACATGATTATATCGCCGGGACGGTTGTGGTGAGGACGAACATCGAGGGACCGGTTCACTTCGAAAGGGCATTTAACTTATGATTATCTTGTACTTACTCTTGATTGAGCCAGCCTTTGGATTATCTTGTACTTACTCTTGATTTTCATCGGCAACACCGCCCTGAGCCAGCCTTTGGAGAAGGGCTGGTATATCAGCTATGAACACTCTCCATTCGATGAGGTAAAGACGTTAATTAAGCGAGGCACAATAAATCCAAAACATCGCCATTGGTACAAGAAGCCAGCTTCGGATGATTCGATGTACTGTCTCTTACTGATATCACAAAAATCAGTTGTCATTGAATATCCAGGAGATCGATTCTCCAAAATGCACGGCGCGGCCGAATCTAATGAAGATGTGGTTATTCGTCTCATTTCTGTCAAAGACAGTACGGAAGCGATGGGTGTATTCAAGGATGCGTTTGTTGAAGTATACAAGGGTCGTAATCTGCTGATATATCGCGTCAAGACCTTTCGCCCCATATTGTGGAAAATGTACCAGGAAGTATTTCAAACACTATATGTACATCTGCAAGATTTACCAGAGCGGAAGGCAGGACGACATCCGTCTGAAGTTACAGAAAACCTCAATGAGTGGAGATTTAAATTTGATCTGACGGGTTCGGAGGCAGCATTGAAAGCGTTTTACAGAGAGGAAGATGAGGAGTGAGAGCAATCCTCGAATCAAAGCTGGAAAATTCGGTCCTGAAGGGGACGCCGGCAGATTCAATTGACTCAGTACGGTCAGAGTACCAGAAAGCAAGAGAGAAATGGGGACAATTCCGGGCGACCGCCAGATGGAGCGACTGAGAAGACCTTGAAGTGGATTTGAAACCGCCTACGCGAAGGGGACGATTCATGGACCTCGCGAAGTTTGAGGACGATACGATAATCTCGGAACAGCTTCTTGTGGAATCCGAGCACGAAGTGGACGTCGACCTGCCTGTGAATTCAAGTGACTGGCGGCGGGTAAACGAAGTTCGCGCCGACGTGTATCTGCCGCCCGGCGCGAACGGCCTGCTCTGGTGCCGGTTGACGTCGGGCCACCGCACCGAGGGCATGAGCGAGGACGACGGCTATCTGTTCCACGCCATCGTCTCCCCGCGAGGCGGGAACATCTGGGAGGGCTGGCGGGAATTCCGGTTTCCCTCCGAGTGTTTCTATACGCGGGGGATTCCGTCGGGATGGCACCAGACGCGATCGGCAGCGCTTGAAGGTCCGCAAGGCAGCCGGTTTCGCAATATTCGTCTGGTGGAGCGGGAAATAACGCCCGGCCCGCGGATGACGGATGAAGACCTCATCACCGCGCTGGACCCGGAATACCCGGGACTGGAAATGCTGAAGGACGCGCGGGATGGGTCCCTTCTGACGGAAGTCGCGAGATATTTCAGGTCCAGCGGCTTCGACCGGGAACTGGTCCCGAGCGAACAGGAGCCGAACGCCGATCCCGACCAGGCCGACCGCGTGCTGGAAGGCCGGGTCCTGGGGCAGGACTGGTCGACGGAGATCGACTGGGAAGCCAATCCAACCGGCTACATCGAATGGACGCTGGCCATCCACTATCTCCTGTTCCTGAGGCCGGCGATTGACGCGTTCTGGGAAACCGGTGACGTGAAATACGCGAAGGCCATCGAGCGATATATCGCGGACTGGATGCGGCGTTGCCCGGTACCCTACGGCGTTCGCGCCGGCGGGTACCCGTGGGGCCATTCGCTCGTGGTGGCCATCCGGCCGTTCAGCACACTCGTTGACGTGTTCCGCGTCCTCTGCGCGTGTCAGGAAACCGATGACACCACGATTATCGATATGCTCAAGTCGATCTACGAGCATCAGGCCTGTCTGCTGCGTTTCCAGTCCTTCCCGCCCTCGAACAAGACCATTGCCGAGGCACGGACCATCGCCGCATTGGGCTGCGCCTTTCCCGAATTCAGGGACGCCGCCCAATGGCGGGAAGAAGGCTATCGCAGGCTGTTGGAGGACATGCGCATCCAGGTGATGCCCGACGGGGCTTCCTACGAGCTGACTCCCGGTTACCAAATGAGCATCGCCACGTGGTTCCTTGAGTCGTTTCAGGTTGCGCGAAAGTTCAACCATCCGCTCGATCCCGAACTGGAAGCCGGCATTCGATCGATGTTCGACTGGTGCGTGGCCATCACCCGACCGGACTTCACCCATCCCTCCGTCTCCGACGCCGGCAGCATGGACTCCAAATATGGAGAGTCCCTTGAGCGACCCGGACGCGTCCTCGACAATCCGACCGCGGTGTGGGTGGGCACCGGGGGACGTGAGGGCGCGCCGCCGGACTATGAATCGGTCGCCCTGCGCGACTCGGGCTATTTCATCATGAGGAGCGGCTGGGACCGGGACGCGCGATATCTCTTCTTCGAGGGGGCCCCTTACGGCCGCTGGCACCAGCACGAAGACAAACTCAGCTTCGAAGTCTATGCCTACGGCACGCCCTTTATCGTGGATCCCGGCATCACGTCGTACTACACCAACCCCTGGACCCGGTTCTATGCGACCACGCAGGCCCACAATACCGTCCTTGTGGACGGCCGCGCGCAGGCCCGTGGCCGCAACCAGACCGTCGAACAATGGACCCGTTCCGCCCGCGATTCCACATTCTGGCATTCGGATGACGGTTCCGATGTTGCCGCGGCGAGTTACGACGCGCCCTACGCGGACCTGGATGCGGCCGTCCGGCATCGCCGCGCCGTGATTTTCGTCAAACCGGATTATTTCATGGTTTTCGATGAACTGACGGGCGAGGGCAGCCATACGTACGAGGCATTGTTCCACTTCATGCCGTTCCGTCTGCTGACAGATTCCGAAACCGGCGCCGTCCGCACCGGGCGCATGGATGCACCCAACCTGGAGTTGATTCCTCTGACCCGGATGACGCCCCGGCTGGTCTGCGGCCAAAACGACCCGGTCCAGGGCTGGCTGGCGGTCAGCGGGGAGGACGTGCCTGCGCCGGTGGCCGTATACAGAAGAAGGACGCGGCTCCCGTTCCGAGCGGGGTACGTGATATACCCCTTCGGCACGGACCGCGTCACCGCCGGAATCACGACAAGAACCGTCCGGCGCGCAAACGTGTGGACCGTCAACGTCGACCATGCCGACGGAAGGCGGGACCGTGTGCGCATGGACTGGGAGAACGAGAAAGGACCGGCGTTATTGCGTTGACACCTGTCACGTCGACGGTATCAGAAAGCCGAAAAGGACGGGCACCACACGGTGTACCCGTCCTTTTCCATAGTGACATCGTCGCAGGTCAGGTCGCGTCGTCCGTCTCAGCCAGATGCGCCTTTCGCGCCTCCTCCACGCGCTCGGGCGGAACGGGCCTGGAAAGCCCCACGCAAAACGCCAGGTACCACATGACGAAGATGCCGAAGGCAAGCATCAACAACTGCCAGACCCACAGAGACGGCAGGCCGAACGGGCCCCACGTCGCAGGCGTATTGGGGTCGCCGAACAGCGTATTGCCGACCACGGCAAAGGGCCCGAAGCCCACGAGGAACCAGACCACGGTGAACAGCCAGGCCCAGGGTACGTGCCGGCGCCGCTCCCGCGTAATACCCGAAACCGCCTGGACGAAGAGGTGATGGCTCGCTTTCCTGTCCCTGTCTTTCCCGCCGTCCGGCCGCAGATACGACACAAGAACGGCAACCAGCATGTTGAAGAAAATGCCCCAGCCCGCGCTGTGAATCGTCAGCGGGTACGCGCCCCAGGGCGTGTCGCTGATTGTGGAAGCGATGCGGTCCGGCAGGAACAGCTTCACAAATCCCATGATCACGGGAAGCGCCTCGCTGACCGTGCGGTCGGTAAGCGTAACCGCTGCCAGTCCCGCAACCAGCCCCCATACCACGCCCTTCCTGGTGAAGAACCGGAAATAACATAGCCCCATCAATGCCGGATACATCTGAAACCCGTAGGCCACGGCGAGTCCGCCCAGCATCACGATAGCCTGCGTGGATTTGGCTGCCACAATCAGCGCGGCAAGCGTGACCAGTATCACGAAAATCCTGCCGTACAGCTTCTGCGTGCTGTCCGAAGCATCGGGTGAAACGTAACGCCGATAGAGGTCCCGGGTCACCATTCCGCTGAACGTGGACATATAGGCCGCCCCGGTACTCTGCATGGCCCCCAGCGCACACACGGCAAGCAGTCCCACCAGCCACGGATAGTTGTCCGCCAGGAGGTTGATCAACTGGGGCACCAGTTCCGGCCGGCTCACCTCTTCGAAGACCCCGTTGGCCAGCAGCACGTTACCGCCCAGTCCCTGGAATATAGTAAAGGTAAACAGGATGATTCCGATGATCACCGAGGACGCCACCACCTGCTGCCAGCGGAAGGGTTCGCTTGTGCGGTTGGAAAACGCCCACATTGAAAAGGCGGGCGAAGACTGGATGCCCATCAGCGCGAACATATAGGTCATACACATCATTCCGGTCCAGACGCCTCCAACCGCTTTCGACCCCTCGGAAACAACCTGAATCGAGCCGGGCAACGCCACGTAATGGGAATGCCCCGCGGGCGTCAGTCCCTTTCCCGAAGCCAGGTCCTGTCGAACAAGATTGCCCACGCCCTCCGTGAAAGCCGTCCATCCACCGGAAAATTGAATCGCGACAATGCCCAGGGCGACGATCCCGAACGCAAGGAGAATGCACTGCGCGCAGTCCACGTAAGCCACAGACCGCAGCCCGCCGGCAGCCACATAGATCATCACAATGGCGGACAGCGCGAACATCCCCACTTCCACGCTCAGCAAGTTATCAGAGAGCACGTTGAACAGGAACCCCGAGGCTCGAAGCTGGACACCCAGATACGGCACGCTGAAAAGAAACGCCACGAGTACCGTCAGCAGTCTGATCGTATCGCCGCCGTAGTAGTGGGAATACATCTCGCCGGGCGTGATATGCTGAAACGCCTTCCCGATGAGCCATTGTCGCCTCAGGAAAAGCACGCCGGTAAACGGAATCGTCAGCGCATAGAAGGAAGCGAACGCATAAGGTAGGCCTGCCTCCAGAATGAGTCCGGGATGACCCACGAAGGTCCAGCCCGAAAAACTGGTGGCGGTGGCGGCCAGCACGAAAACCCAGATGCCGATGCTGCGGCCGGCCACGAAATAATCCGCGGACGTGCGCGATCGCAGGGCCCCCCGGAACCCCCAGAAAAGGCAATAAGCCCAGTACAGGCCCACGAAGATCAGCAACCAGATCAGTTTGGCTTCCACAACGTCCGTCCCTCCAGTGGAAGTGAAGGAAAACGAAGAACAGGCTCGGCAAGGTATGAAGAATAGCCCTGATACGCAACGACAAATTGCCCAAACGCGACTCGCCGCGGCCCGTTTCGGCAGCCGGGATCCGCGGACCCGAATCCGATTTTTGATTTGACAAAACGGGGATATTTTCGTATGGAAAGTTGCAGTGTTGAGCCCTTTACAGCCCGTTGAAAAAGCCCATCCGGTCTATGGTCGGCCATTGCGGTCGAAATACTGCGTTGCGTTCCCTCGCCGAATCGCTCGATTCGACTCGGTCGCGCGCCTTGTCTTCGGCCACAATGGCTCGGCCTCGCCTGCAGAGCGGCTTTATCAACGGACTGTTAAAGCGTGTTCACCATACGCTGTCAGGGCTTCAACATCCTACAGAACACCAAGCGTAAGCTCGAGCTTCCTCGGTTCAGCGACATGTCTATCTCGCGAAAAAGACTCACGCCGGCTCTCGTCGGCTTTTTCGTCTCCGCCTGCACCCTTGCGCCGCGTTCAGCGCCGCCGGTCGCTGAATCGGTTTCCGAGCTGACCGACGGATCCGCAGGGGGTGAAGTCACTGTCTCAATCCAACGCCGGGAATGGTGGATATCCTTCGCCGATCCGGCCCTGAACAGGATAATCGAGAACGTGCTGGAATCGAACTTCGACCTGGCGGCCGCGGTCGCCCGGGTCGATCAGGCCAGGGCGCGCGCACGCATCGCCAGGGCGCCCCTGTTCCCCTCCATTCAGCCGACAGCCGGCGTCAATGAGTTCGACGCGCCCACCAACGCGGGTATCGGCGCCCAGCTGGACGAACTGGGAGTCGGTTCGGGAGGGGGCGGCGTGCCGGGAATCACGCTCCCGGATCGAATCGGGCTGACGACCTATACGGCCGGTGTGGAATTCGCCTACGAACTGGATTTCTGGGGCCGGAACCGGAACGACGGGCTGGCCGCGGGCGCGGAGCGCCTCGCATCCGAGTCGGACTATATGACAGCCAGGATGGGCGTTCTGGCCGAAACCGTCCGGACCTACCTTGAAATTGTCAACCTGCGCCGCCAACGGACGCTGGCAACCGAAATAGCGGAGGTCTCCCGGAAGCGGGAGTCGCTGGCCGAGTCCCGCTACGATCGCGGGCTGACCGACGTGAGCGTCCTCCACAGGGCGCGGCAGGATTCGCGCACCGCACAGGCCGAACTCCCGCAGATCGAAGCGCTGCTGGCCAATGCCGAGGGGAGGCTCCGGGTGCTCATGGGAGACAACCGCGTGGACCTCGCGGGATTGATGTCGGACTCCCCTTACAGCAACGGAGCCCTGCAACCCGTTCCTGCGGGCATTCCGACCCGCCTTCTGACGCAGCGTCCCGACGTCGTCGCGGCCAGGCAGCGGATGGAAGCGGCCCGACTCCAGGTTGGCGCACGCCGCGCGGACCTGGCGCCGAGACTGTCCCTTCACGGATCCATCGGGCTGCAGAGTACGGAGTCGAGCGAGTGGTTCAACCCGGAGCAATGGTTCCGGAATCTGAGCATGAACCTCCTGGGACCCGTATTCCAGGGTACCCGGCTTCAAGCCAATCTCGCTCTTGCGAAAGCCGGATTGAAAGGCGCAGTCGCGGTCTACGGGAAATCCGTGATCACCGCGGTCAACGAGGTTGAGGCCGCCCTTGCCGGCCTGCAGGCCAGCCGCCGGCGCCATTCGCTGCTAACCGCTCGATCGAACACGGCTCAAGCGGAAAAAGAACTGCAGGAGCAGCGGTACGTTTCCGGTGTCGTTGGCTATAGAGCTTTACTTAACGCAATGCAGATCCGGCTGACCGCGAAATCCTTGCTCGCGACGGCGGAACGCGATCTGGGTCTGGCCCGTCTTGCCCTGCACCGGGCGCTGGGAGGCGCATGGACCCCCGACCCCCGCCAGGCAACCGGTCCGGAATCACCGACGCAGCCTGTCTCCCGACCTCCAACGGAGTAGATTGCCATGTCCCGCATAACCACTGTCTTGACCGCCAGCGCCATAATCTTGTTTTCCGTGGGTCTGGCTGCCCTTCTGGTCTCGCTTGCGCCCGAACCCACGCGGACCGAACAGCCTCCCCAGATACCGTTCGTGCAGACGGGTCCGGTTGCCGCCGGGGCAGGGGCCATACCGGTATTCGGTGCCGGTACCGTGCGGCCCGGTGCGGAGGTCGACATCGTTCCTCAGGTGGGCGGCAGGGTGGTCTGGGTGGACCCGGGCTTCAAGAGCGGGGGCCGGGTAACCGCCGGACAGCCCCTGTTCCGGATCGAGGAGGTCCACTATCGGTTTCGTGTTCGGGAAGCCGAGGCCATTCTTGCGGCCAGCCGGGTGGCATTGCTCAGCGAACAGGAACAGGCATCCATTGCCCGCTCACAGTACGAACTTTACGCGCGGCAGCGTGGGGACGGGGCTTCGCCGTCCGATACGAATCCCCTTACGCTGAGAGAGCCCCAGTTGAACGCGGCGAAGGCCGCGCTGAATCGCGACGAAGCCAGGCTTGCCGACGCCAGGCTCGCCCTGTCCAGGACCACGATAACCGCGCCTTTCAACGGCGTGGTGCGCGAGGAATCCGTGGACCGGGGAAAGATCGTCAGCCCAGGCCAGCCGGTGGGCCGGCTGTTTGCCGCCGACGCGGTGGAAGTGGTCGTACCCCTGACCGACGGCAACGCCGCCCTCATTCCGGACCTGTGGAAACTGAAGGCGGGTGACGGCAATCTGGGCGTGGCTGCCCGGGTGGTCGCCCGGCACGGCGACGGGCAATACGAATGGGAAGGCTACGTGGATCGAGCCGAGGCAGCCCTCGACGAGCAATCGCGCACCATCGACGTCATCGTGCGCGTACCGGATCCGTTTTCCGCGGACGTCCCGGCGAACGGGAACGTCAACCCCGGTGTTCGTCCGCCACTGTTGGTGGGCAAGTTTGTCCAGGTGGAAATCGAGGGCAGGTTCGGGGAGGGCTTTTTCAGGATCCCACGGGCATCGCTGAAGCCCGGCAACGAGGTCTGGATGGTGAAGAGCGGCGCTGTGAATATCGTTCCGGTTCGGGTTTTGCAGCGTTCCAACGATGAGGCGTACGTGACGGGTTCGCTGGAACACGGTCTGGCGGCAATCACCGGCGGGATTCACTTCGCCACGGAGGGAATGCCCGTTCAGACGGAGACTGACGAGTCGCCATGAGTACGAATGACGACATCCGGGGCGAACGGCCCGGGCCGATCGCCTATATGGCCGGCAACAGCATCGCGGCCAATTTGCTGATGTTGGCCATTGTCGCGTTCGGGCTGGTGTCGCTGACCGGCCTGGAGCGGGAAGCGTGGCCCACGGTGCCCTTCTACCACATCGAAGTCTCCATGGCCTATCCCGGCGCCACACCGGAGGAGGTGGAGGAGTCGATCGTTGTCAAGATCGAGGACCGGGTCAGCGGTTTGGACGACGTGAAGGCGGTCAAGTCAGTGGCGGCGCCGGGTATCGCGTCCGTAAGAATTCAAATGGATTCCGGTACGGACATGGCCCGGGCCCTGGACGATATCGAATCCGTGGTCAACCGGATACAGACGTTCCCCGGCGGCGCCGAACGTCCCCTGTTCTGGGAGATGACCAACCGCCAGAGCATGATGCGTCTCATTGTCTACGGCGATGTGCCGGAGCGCTCGCTGAAGGAACTGGCATACCAGATCGAGGATGAGCTCAAGACGCTTTCCTCCGTATCACAGGTGGAGGTCAGCGGCGTCAGAAATTACGAGATCTCCATCGAGGTGCCGCTTCATCACCTGAGGTCCCTCGGGCTTACACTCAACGACGTCGCCAACGCGGTACGCCGCAGTTCTCTGGACCTGTCGGCCGGCAGTATCGACACCCGGGAGTCCCAGGTGCGCGTTCGGACCCTCGGCCAGAATTACGATCAGCAGGATTTCGAAGCAATCGTGCTTCTGACCAAGCGTGACGGTACGGTTCTGCGCATCGGCGATATCGCCGAAGTCCAGGACGATTTCCAGGAAGCCGACCTGGTTGTCCGGCATCAGAACCATCCGGCAGTGTTCGTGGAAGTCTACCGGGCCGATGGCGAACACGTGATGGACGTCGCCACGTCCGTCAGGGAACACCTGGCGAACGAGGTGATTCCGTCACTGCCTGACGGCGTGGGCGTTACCATATGGAACGACGAGTCCCAGGACTTCAAGGAACGCACCGATATTCTCCTCAAGAACGGGGTACTGGGCCTTCTGCTGGTGTTGGTCTCACTCAGCCTCTTTCTCCAGATCCGTCTTGCGATGTGGGTCGCGGTCGGACTGGCCGTTTCGGGCATCGGCGCCCTTGCGGTGATGCTGGTACTCGACGTTGCCATCAACGCTCAGAGCCTGTTCTCATTCGTCCTCGCCATAGGAATCGTCGTGGACGACGCCATTGTCGTATCCGAACTCATCCAGAACGAACGAAAGCGCGGTACGCCCGGGGTCCTGGCTGCGATCCGGGGCGCACGCCGGATAAAGGTACCGCTGATTTTCGCGGTACTCACGACGGTGGTTGCTTTCGTGCCGCTGCTGTTCATCCCGGGCGGGGTTGGTGATTCGTGGCGGGCGCTGCCGATTATCATGATCGCTATCCTAATCGTTTCTCTTATCGAATCCCTGCTGATCCTGCCCAACCACCTGTCGCACATGCACGGCCCGGAATGGGTGCCGGCATATGCTTTCGATCGTTTCTTTGCACGGGTGCAGGACCGGGTGGACGTGCTGCTGAACGGTTTCGTGCAGGGCCCTCTGGACCGGGCATTGCGGTTTGCCGCCGACCAGCCATGGGTGACAATGTCGGGTGCGGTGGGGTTGCTTGTGCTGTGTTTCTCATTGGTCGCCGCGGGTATCATCCCAACCACATTGGCGGCTGACGTCGAGGGAGATTTCGCAACCGTAACACTGGAGATGCCCGACGGGACGACCGCGACGAGGACGTACGAGGTGGCGCGGGAACTGGAAGATGCCGGACACCGGGTCATCGACCGCCTATCCCGGGACCGGCCGGCGGACGCGCCTCCGCTGCTAACCGGCGTTATCGTAACGGTAGGTCTGCGGCCGCGCATCCAGGGCGGAGGCCTGAACCCGGCGCCGACCCTGAATCCGGAAGCCAACATCGCCACCATAGAATTCAAACTGCTGGGCGCACAGCAAAGACAGATCTCCACCGTCGATTTCGTGCAGGCCTGGCGCGAGGAGGTTGGGGTATTGCCCTACGTGCGGGGGATCACGTACAGCGGCGAGATCATCGACTTCGGCAACCCCGTGGAGGCCGTCCTGTCCCACCCGAAACCGGAGCGGCTTGTCAGGGTCGCAGGGACGGTGGTTGACGGACTCCGCGGCATTGGGGGCGTCCACGACGTACGTTCGGACCACACGCCGGGCGTCCCGGAGGTCCAACTCGAGCTGCGGCCCGAAGCGCAGACGCTCGGTCTCACGCTTGATGCGTTGGCTGGACAGGCGCGCGCGGCTTTTTTCGGAGCGGAGGCCGTTAGGGTGCAGCGCGGTCGGGAAGAGGTCCGGGTCTACGTGCGGCTGCCAGAGGATGAGCGGAATTCCATTACCGATATCGAAGGGTACCTGATCCGCACGCCGAACGGGTCCGAGGTTCCTGTAACCAGCGTTGCCGCGTTGAAATCGGGCATGTCGCCGCCGGCGATTCGACGGAAGGACGGGCAGCGGGTGGTCACGGTCACAGCCGACGTGGACGAGGCGGTGATCACGGGCGACGAAGCCAACGACATCCTGGCCAATTCCATCCTGGCGAACCTCATCGCAGCGGACCCGGACCTGACATACACGTTTGGAGGGGAACAACAACAGCAGCTCGAGTCTCTTGACGCACTGTTTCGCGGGTTTGGGATTGCGTTGATTATGATTTTCGGGCTGCTTGCCATTCCGTTGCGCTCCTACACCAAACCGTTCATCATCATGGCCGTCATCCCATTCGGCCTGATCGGCGTGATCCTTGGTCACTGGGTCCTGGGGCTGGCCCTGAGCGCGGTATCCTTCATGGGCGTCTTCGGCCTGAGCGGCGTGGTCGTGAACGATTCTCTGGTGATGATCGACTTCATCGATCAGAAACTCGATGAAGGCGCCCCGGTGCGAACTGCGATCATCGAAGGCGCAAAGGGACGTTTTCGACCCATTATGCTCACTTCCCTGACGACTTTCCTCGGCTTCTTTCCCCTCATCCTGGAACGCGCCGTTCAGGCCCAGTTCCTCGTCCCTTTCGCCGCTTCGCTGGGCTTCGGAATACTCATCGCCACTTCAATCCTGCTGATGATCGTCCCCGCGCTGTACGCCATCCGTCTGCATCTGGTTCCCGTCCGGTAATGCGAACGAACGACATTCGGACATGGGGGCGCACACGCTGATCAACAGACAGCGGACGCTCTTCGGTCATGTCACGCGTCTTCACCCAGCATGCCGTGTTCGTCGAACCAGCGGTACGTGTCCCTGACCGATTCTGCGAGCGAGCGCGAGTGGAACCCGAGTTCCGCCTTCGCCCTGGCGCTGGATATCCGCCGATTGCCGTGGGCCATGACGCGGACGGACACCGGCGTGTAGAGCGGACGGCGTCCGCGACACCGATCCAGGACGACCTGGCAGGGCGCCCATAACCGGGCGGCGAACATCGGGAACTGGAGGCGGGGCGGGGCTACACCGGTCGCCTGCCGGGAGAGTTCCGCCAGTTCGCGCACGGTGTGCCAGTGACCTGAGACGAGGTAGTTTTCGCCACATCTCGCCCGCGACTCGGCGGCCATAGCGGCTGCCACGACATCGCGCACATCGACCCAGTCGTAGCCACCTGCAATCAACGCGGGAAGCCGCCCGCGGTAGAGGTCGAGAAAAAACTGCCCCATAGGCGAGGGCTCGCCGTCATAGGGGCCAATGACGCTGGTTGGATTCAGGATTACGGCGTCAAGCCCGCGGTCGATGCCGCGGCGGACTTCCACTTCGCCGGCGGCTTTCGAACGGTCGTAGGGAGCGTCGCGCGGGCTGTCCACAGCACGGCGGCTCTCGTCAAGTACTTCGTCCAGCGGGTGCTGTTCGTAAGCGTGGATCGAGGAAACATGAACCAGGCGTCTCACGCCACACTCGAGGGCCGCTTCCACGACATTGCGGGTGCCCAGGACATTCGTGCGATGGAATTCGTGCGCCCTGACGCTACCGATCGAGACCAACGCGGCCAGATGGAACACGGTTTCCGCGCCCGCGAAGGCGGCGATCAGCGATTTCTTGTCGAGAATGTCGCCATTGACCCATGCGATGTCGAGATCCGCCGCCGTTCCTCGACGCTTCCGAAAGATCGCACGGACCTGACGGGGCCCGTACTTACCGGTAAGGGCCCGCGTCAACACCCCGCCGATCTGCCCGCTCGCGCCCGTGATCACCCGTACGGTGCGAGGTCGTCCGCCGCCAGATGATTTCATTGCGAAAGGCTCAATTCGGGAATCGCGGACCAGTTCCAGGCTTTGGAGGAGCGGGCGCAGCGAACTCAGACTCGAAGTTCGTGCCGCTGCTCAACGAGCCTGAATTTCAGTTTGTTGCTGGGGGATTGTGAGGGCAACGGGTCCATCGGCAACCGCTCGTAGGGACGGTCCAGTTCGATCTTGAAGTGATGCGTGAGCATCAGCAGATTGATCGCCATTTGCATGTCGGCCCAGCGGCTCCCGAGACATGAGTGCGTGCCCAGTCCGAAGGGCGCGTAGCCTCTGCCAAGGTGCTCGTTTCGCGGGGGCAGGTAGCGGTCGATGTCGAACGTCCACGGATCGGGAAACGACTCTTCTGAGTAGTGCGTGGCCGTCTGCGCAATCATGAGTTGCGACCCGACCGGCAGTTCGTAACCCTCCACCACGCAGGTATTCATCACCGTGCGCATCGACATGGCCACGATCGGCGACATCCGCAGAGCCTCCATCAGCACCCGGTGGGTCACGTCGATCCGGTCTCGAGTGAAGTCCTCCTCGCTGGGATCGCCCTCGGCCCACAACGCGTCCGCTTCGGCCGTGACTCGCTCGTACAACTCGGGATTCTGCACCAACCAGTAAAGGGCGAAGCCAATCTGATCGCCCATGTACATAGCGGTCATCAGAATCGCGCCCAGCGGCAGCGACAGGTCCGATTCGGGGAGGAACTGGGGATCGGACGCGTTCAGGGCCAGATACGCGTCCACCACGTCCTCATGCATCCCAACCCGCTGCGCGGCCGTATGTGTCCTCTGCATGCGGTCTACGATCTTTTGCATGGCCTTCGCCCGGCGGCGCATCGACGGGGTCTTGAGCATGAAGCGCGGCAGGATCTTGACGATGCCCACATTGAGTACTCGTATCTTGTATTCGAGCGCGTCGGCAATTTCGGCCTGGGTGTTAATGCTGGCCAGGAGCGGCGATGACTGCGCGTTCAGCAATGGTCGCAGCATCTCCTGCACCGGCATCGCGGCGCCAACGTCCCAACTCGCCATGTGCGAACGGGCCAGGTCATAGACCTCGTCCAGACGCCTGGTCAAAGTCCTGCGAGAGTAGGCGGGCTGCAACGATTTGCGAAAGCGAAAGTGATCGGCGCCGTCAACCGAGTGCATCGAGCGCGACACGCCATAGGCCTTGTCGACGCCCTCGAAGTACTCTTTCGACCGCAAGAACACCCGCCCCATGCGGTGAGCCCATTCGTTTGTCTTCAGCCCTGCCAGGACAATCATATTCTGTCGGAACGGGAGCCGAAGCTCGAATACCGGACCGTACTTTTCGGCCAGAATGGCGAACCCTGCCGGCAGCCTGCCCTCTCGCAACTCGCGGTTGAACACCAGATCGCGCAGGGACACGGTTGGAATCGGTTTGGTCAGCGAAGGCTGGCGAAGAGAGGGTGCGATGATGCTCTGGCTCACCGCTGCCGCAATCGCCTGGCCGATCAGGTCCATCTGGCTGACGAACTGAATCCGTTCTTCCACCTCCTCGTCGATCTGAAACATCAGATGGAAAACGCGGCAGGTGTTGATGAGGCCGGTGATAATGACGTCGCGCGGACCCGGAATCTCGTCCGAGAAGATGATCCTGGTCAGCCGGGCCCTTACGGACTCGCCCGCCAGGTGGACGTCTCCTTGCGGTGTTTCGTCCTGCGGCGGGCGCTTGGTGAAGGTATAGAAATCGCCCGGGTGAAGGTCGAGAATCTGTCGCCGAACGAGCCCGTCCAGCGCCAGGGGGATCATCGACTCGGACTGCGGAGCAAGCCGCTCAACCCAGTAGCGGGCATCATGTGTTTCCGTTTCGGTCGAGATCTCCCGCAAGATCGGGTCGAGTACCGGACGACCGGTGTCGGTCGCATCCACCAGAGTCAGCGACTCAAGATCGGTGTCGATGCGACCGCGCAGCGACAGTTCACCCAGCGCTGCGCCGGCCATGGCGCAGTTCAGGTTCCAGCCGGGCACCTGACGAAAATAACCGCTCTCTTCGTCCAGCAGCGCCAGCAGCAACTCTTCCGGCAGACTCAGCGTGGAAGCCCCCGGGCCCGTTCCAACTGCTGTTTCGTGAGTCATCACTTAACCAATTATCCTCTGGCCACCTGCTGTCGTCGGATGGCGGCCCTCAATAACGGCCTCGGCGTAGCAGAGTGGAATCTTGCGCAGGCAAGGGGTGCATCAATCAGCAGCCTGAAGACGGTGTTTTACTGAAACGCGCATGATGCGAAATTCTGCCCGCATCGACGTTCCCTCAAGCAGAAGGTGAAGGATTCGAACTCGCTTTGGAAGTGTGTAACTTGTTCATATAATTATAAGATACAGCATTTCAGTTACCTTGTCAAGGTTGCTTGGAACCTCTGATTTAGTCCTGGCGTTGTTTTGGTAATTGACGTTGGAATATATCTGTATACTATCTGCATAGCTCATCTAAAATGCTCCGATCCAGATCAGCGGAGCTGGAGGCCGCATCGATCAGCCCTAAGGCTGTTCCGGATAGAACTGCCGGCAGTAGCGGCGGTAGGCGCCTATGGGGCCGTCGGCCCGGCAGAGCCGCGGAGGCGACCGATGCCGCTTCTTTTCCCAGATTACCACGTCCTGCAATACATCCTGTTCTTGCGCTGAAAGCAGAATGTGATTCATCAGCCGTTGGCGCAACGTCATCGGTAAGAAACCCAGCCCCGAGATGAACCGCCTGGGCTTTGGGATTTCCCTCAGTTGGCCGGCCAGAACGAGGTCGATTACGGAGCCGTCAACAGGTGTGGGAAGCACCCACAGTCTTGCGTGCATGTCGATGGTTTTCTCGTGGATTTCGACGAAAGAGTAGCCCAGTCCGTGGATGTGGGCGACAGCCGAGATTTCGTACACGAGGTCCTTTACTCCCAGGATCCTGCGAACGCGTCTGAAGTCGAAGCAACTCTTAAGATAGGCACCGTCCACAGTTAACGAACCGACTGGATTTACCTTGTCGTAGCCGTGCACGTAGCGGAGGTGCCCCACGTCGACGGAGTTTTCCGCCGTTTCCTGTGGATGGCCGCGGAACCGGAGGGTCCGGAATCCGATTTCGCCCCACTCGGCGCCGGTGGGCGGCTCGCCCGGAAGGTCCCAGTGTGACGGCCTGCCGCCGTTCCCGAACCAGGCGAAGACGAGGCCGAGAATCTCTCTGGTTTCGTAGACCTTCAGCTTCGCGGCTCTGGGCGCCGGAGCGTTCGGCGTCGCGACGCATTGGCCGGTCGTATCGAACTCGAATCCATGAAACGGACAGACGAGACGGCCGTTGCAGACCATCCCGCCAACGTCCGGCCCAAGGGATGAGCCCAGGTGCGGGCATATCGAGTCGGCCACGCAGACGCGGCCCTCCTCGTCGCACCATGCGACGATTTCTTCTCCCATCCAGGTCTTTTCGATCAGTTTTTCCCGCAGAAGGGACTCCCGCGTCTCTACCAGATACCATCCTTCGGGAAACGGGGGCAAATGATCCGAACCATCCGCGCCGGGTCCTCTGGTGAAATCGACCTGTGGCTCTGACGATCGTGTCGAAGCCATGCGAGTCTCATCCTCCTGAAATCCGCTCAATTCCTACCAGGCAGTCAGCGCGTCCCTGAATAGAGCTGCCAGGTCATCTCTGCCGGCCGGCCTCGGCGACAGTTTGGTTACTCGGTGCTGGGGTAGCGTGCCCTCCACCAGCGCGGGCACGTCGGCCTCCGTAAACCCGATCGCGGAAAGTCCGTTGGGCATTTCGAGACGCTTCATCAGCACGACGATGCGGTCGGCGAGGTTCCCTCCCGCCTCCGTCTCAGGGTCCTTCACCCCGGAAATGTCCGCGCCCAGCAGTTGCGCGGCCTTGAGATGGCGTTCCGGGCATGCAGGACCGGTAAACCGGAAGGCTGCCGGCGCGTTCAGGAAGACCGACATCCCATGGGGCACGATGGGATGGTCGCTTACCATCCCCTCCGGCCGGTATTCCCGCACCATCCCCGAGACGGGATAGGACATCCCGTGAGGGAGATGAACGCCCGCGTTGCCGAAGCCCATCCCAGCCATGCTCGATGCCAGAATCATATTCGACCTCGCCTCGTCATCATCCGGATCCGCAACCGCGCGCACGATGTTCTCCGCGACCAGTTCGATGGCCCTGATCGCCCACATGTCGCTGATGGGATTGGTACCCTGGTAAGCCGGCCGCAGAATCGGCCGTTCGGGCAACGGGCGCTGGTCGTACGGAATCGCCGTATACGACTCAAGGGCGTGGCAGAGCACGTCCAGGCCCGTCGAGGCCGCAACAACCGGCGGCATGGTTCGCGTATTCTCAGGATCGACAATGCCCAGCGACGGTTTCAGGCGGCGGTGGGCGATGCCGGTCTTGACGTGTTTCTCGGAGATATCGAATATCGTGACTCCCGTGGTCTCGCTGCCGGTTCCGGCGGTCGTCGGAATCGCGATCAATGGCTTGAGCGCGCCGGGAACCGGCTTGCCGCTGCCGATCGGGGCGTTCACGTACGCGTAGAAATCATCGGGAAAGGTGGAATAGAGATTCGCGGCTTTTGCCGTATCGATGGAGGAACCGCCGCCCACGGCAACGAACGCATCGAAGTTTCCATCCAGTGCAAAGTCGATGGCTTCCTGAAACGACACGTCCGTGGGTTCGACCCGGACACGGTCAAAAAGCGCGTAATCGACCCCCTCGCTCTTGAGGGATTCGACAGCCGTCCGCACAGGCGGCAGGTCCACGAGATTGGGGTCCGTTAACAGCATCGCGCGCCTGGCGCCAAGTTCGGACAGATCCATGCCCACTTCCCTTGTCGCGCCCGGTCCGAACCGCAAATTCGAAGTCCCCATCTCAAACGCGTAATCGGTCTGCATTCGTTCTCCTGTTGCCGGAAAGGGAAGAAGTCTTTCGAAAACACCGCGTCGAGTTGCATCCTGCGCGAAGCGCACGGGCTTGTAATTTTAAGAAAATGCGCGGATAGAGGCAAGGAGGAAGGGGAAAAGAAGGGGGAAATAACAAGGCCTGCCAATGTGTCTTGCTGGCAGGCCGTTGTCATCGTCTTGGATGGGATGGATTTTTACTCTTTGAGTCTTGCTTCGTTTGCGGCGATGCGTTCCCCGAAGGCGTCCAGACGTGCATCTATTCTTTCCAGTTTCCTGTCAACGGTATCAAATTTCGTTTCAATCTTATCTTCCAATCTGTCTATTCTTTGGTTGATTCCGGATGAAAAGTTCCACATCAGACCCCAGATGGCCAATAGCAAGACGACCAATCGCATATTGTCTTCGTTGAAGAGTTTCCCACTCATGGCGCACCTCCGATCTGTTCGGAAAAAGTACGTCAATTGGGTTCATCTTGTCAAGCGAAGAGGTTAAAAGACAGATGCTGTTGTATCAAGGAACCGGCATGCGCCGGGTTCCGCTCGGCAGGGAGGTATTGCCCGTCCGGAGAAATCCTCGCATTTGTCGGGGCAACCCTTGTGGTTGCCCGCCTTGTCCCTGTATCCGGCATTCGCTTTGTGTCCTTTCATGTTTCCGTGTTAGGCCGGTTTTCCTGGTTTTCCTTCCCCTTTCCTTCAGGAGAGGGGGCCGGGGGGAGACGTCTGGCGCCGTCGTCAGAACCGACGTTTACGCCTGCCCCGCTGCGGGACTTTCTCGCAGGCATGACGACTTTTGTTTATCATGAAGTGTGTACCACCCCAGCACGTCGATTGTCTCAAGCCACCCGCCATTGGAACGATTATCCTGTGTCTCCTGGAGATCCCTCGAGAATACGCAATCTTGGTATCCTCGCGCACGTCGATGCCGGCAAGACGACCGTGACTGAGAATCTGCTGTTCCAGAGCGGTGCCATCCGCATGGCCGGAAGTGTCGACAAGGGAACAAGCCTCTCCGACACGCTCGACGTGGAGAGGCGGCGAGGGATCTCGGTCCGGGCATCGGCGATGTCATTTGAGTGGGAGGGCGTGAGGATCAACCTGATCGACACGCCGGGTCACGTCGATTTTTCCGCCGAAGTCGAACGGTCTCTTCGGGTGCTGGACTGCGCCGTTCTCGTTCTTTCCGCGGTCGAAGGCATCCAGGCCCAGACTGAGTCGATATGGGCCGCGCTGGAAGCGCTGAACGTACCCGTCATCGTGTTCGTGAACAAACTGGATCGGATCGGCGCGGATACGGCGAGGGTCGTCGATGATCTGAAGCGTCGATTTTCGCGCGACGTGATACTGGTCAATCAGCCGGAGAAGGAAGGCGAATCGGACGCGCGCATGACCGATCTTGACGCGGACGGTCAAGCCGTCCTGGCAGAGACCGTAGCCGCGAAGGACGACGCACTCCTGGAGCGATTTCTGAACGAGGAGCCAATTTCAAAAGCAGAGATCGAGAAAGTGATTGCGGCTTGCACGGCCAGGAGAGAACTGTTTCCCATACTCTGCGGTGTGGCCAAGAACATGATCGGAACGGAGGAACTGCTGGGGAAGATCGTGGCCTGGTTCCCCGATGCGAATGTCGATGACTCACGTCCACCCTCCGGTGTGGTGTTCAAGCTCGACCACGATCCGAAACTTGGGCGCATCGCCGGCGTTCGTCTCTTTGCAGGACGACTCCAAAACAGAGATATCATCCGGAATGTTACGGCTGATCGCGACGAGAAGATTACGCAGATCAAGAAATCCTATCTCAATCGATACGAGGACACGGGCGCCCTCTCCGCCGGCGACATCGGTTTCTTCTGCGGGATGCCGGAGGCGAAGATTGGCGACATCCTGGGCGACCCGGGCCCCATCCCCGGGTCCTGCGAACTCGGAGAGCCGCTGCTGTCGGTACAGGCAATCCCGGAACACGAGGCGGATCACGCTCTGCTGGCCGGGGCGCTGCAACAGTTGTCGAGCGAAGACCCACACCTCAACTTCACGTGGTTCGAGGATGAACGCGAACTGCAGTTGAAGATCATGGGCCCGGTTCAGGCGGAGATTCTGACCGAGATGCTCGATGCGCGATTTGGCATAAAGGCGCGGTTTAGTGACCCAGCGGTCATTTACAAGGAGACACCTGCTTCGGTCGGCTTCGGCATCGAGCGCTACACGATGCCGAAACCGTGTTGGGCCATCGTGAAGTATCGGATCGAACCGGGCGAGCCGGGAAGCGGTGTCGTTTATTCGTCACAGGTCGGCGTCAACGACATCAAGGCACGATATCAGAAGGAGATCGAAAGATCGATCGAGGGCGCGTTCAGGCAGGGAATCAAGGGATGGGAAGTCACGGATCTGAAGATTACCCTGGTGGAGGGGAGCGATCACGTTCTGCACAGCCGTGCGGGCAATTTCAAACTCGCGACGAATATCGCGGTGTTGAAAGGGCTGACCGAGACCGGGTCGATTCTGCTCGAACCGATACTGGCGTTCAAAATCACGGTGGCCGAGACCTACGTTGGCAGGATCACGTCGGACATCATAAACGCGCGCGGCACCTTCGATCCAGTAGAGGCAGACGGAGGTGCGTTATCGGTTACGGGACGATTACCCCTTGCGACTTCGATGGACTATTCGATCCGGCTGAACTCGTTGACAGGCGGAACGGCGAAATTCTCCTTCAAGTACGACGGATATGAGCCGTGCCCGCCGGGCGAGGGCGTCGTGCGGCCCTACAAGGGGATATCGCCGCTGGATCGGGCGAAGTACATCCTGGCGATGCGAGGAGCGGTAACTGAAGCCGTTTGAATCCAGTTTAAAGTATCAGGGAGGTGCCGGAAAACTCGGTCTGAAACAGCACATATCGTCTGATGAATCGAACCCGGCTTCCCATCTCTGTTCTTCGTCGCCGACCGTCGCGTGGATTCGTAGTCTGGTCCCCCACCGCCGGCTCCTGTACGCTGCATGGATGGTTCGCGGACGGCCCCTACATAAACCGGACATCGGACAAATTTCGCATTAGCCCATCCCCTGGTTTTACTTCCCCTTTCCTTCAGGAGAGGGGGCCGGGGGGAGAGGTCTTGGCGCCTTCGTGTGAACCGGAATCCGGGTTGCAAATGGGCGACCGGCCGGTCGCCCCTACGAAATCAGGCATCCGTGAATTGATTTCGCCAGGCCGTATCGACGTGCCGTGGGCGCGGTGTGGTCCTCTTTCTTCTTCCTTTTTCCTACTTCCTTCACGCCAGAAATCCCTTGTTCCATCTCCCTAAATCCGATATACTCCCGGTCGTCATCCTGGTGTTTCCAACCAGCCGCAACGCGCCCATCCCGTTGGGCTCGAATCTATTGCCCTCGTTCCCCGCGCACTTGCGGCGTTCTATATTTCAGCCGATGCAAAGCCCGCCCATCATCACCGTTGAGAATGCGTGCAAGACCTTTGCCGGAGACCGCGGGGAAGTCCAGGCGCTGGACGGGTTCGATCTTTCTGTTCGGGAAGGCGAACTGGTGTCGATCGTCGGTCCGAGCGGCTGCGGAAAGAGCACGCTGCTCTGGGCCATGGCGGCGCTCTGGCCGCTCACCGAAGGGAAAATTACGGTAAACGGACAGCAGGTCGTGGAACCCCGGCGGGAGATCGGCATGGTTTTCCAGACCTCCAATCTGCTGCCATGGCGGAACCTGCTGCAGAATATCCGTTTTCCATTCGAAATCATGAGGGAAGACCCCGGGAAATACCGGGAACGAATCGACGACCTGATCGAGATCACGGCCCTGAAGGGCTTCGAACGCCATTACCCCGGCGAACTCTCGGGAGGCATGCAGCAACGGGCTTCCATCGTCCGTGCGCTGGCGTACGACCCGCGGGTCCTGCTGATGGACGAACCCTTCGGCGCCCTGGACGCCTTCACGCGGGACGAAATGAACCTGATGCTCCTCAACATCTGGGAACAGTCCCGCAAGACCATTGTCTTCGTCACCCACCAGATCCCCGAAGCCGTCTACCTTTCCGATCGGGTTTACGTGATGACGCCCCGTCCGGGCAGGAACTCGAAGATCTACGACATCGATCTACCTCGCCCGCGGCCGCTGTCCGTGACCGCCGAACCCCATTTCTTCGAAATCGTCGCCGAAATCAAACAGACGATCTTTCAGGACGTTCAGAATTATGCGACGTCAACGTGACGATTGGCAACACAACTCGGCACGCGAAACCTGCTTTCCCTCCCACTCTCCCGCGCGAGAGAGGTCTGCGTGGCGGTGGGGAGGTGGCTGTTGGTTTCCGTTTCTTGCTTTTTGCTGACAGCTGACCACTGATAGCTGATAGCTCATTCTATGTCTACTAAACACGAAAAACAACCCATCAACTGGTCCGCGCTGACGTCCGTCAGCTTCGCCGGCGTACAGGTCGCCGTAATCGCCGGTGTGGCGGTAGCGGTTGTGGGGGCTTCCGAACTCGTGGTCCGCGCGTGGGACATCCCGTCCTATGTCTTCCCGCTTCCGAGCGAGATCGCATCCGCGCTCTACCGGTCCTTCCCGTTACTCTGGCCCCACCTGCTGGTTACGCTTCAGGAACTGGGTCTGGGATACGCGATCGGTGCCGTCGCCGGCATTCTTTTGGCCGCGCTCATCACGCAGTTCCCCTTTGCAGAAAAGATCGTCACGCCTTATATCCTGATTCTGGTCACCACGCCCATGCTCGCCCTCGTCCCGCTGCTGATCCTCAAGTTCGGGTTCGGACAGACGCCCCGTGTCATCGCGGTCGCTCTCGCGGTGGGTCCGATGGTCATGATCAACGCAGCTACGGGTTTCCGCAGGACCGACCTTGCGAAGATCGCCCTGGCCCGCTCATACGGCGCCTCGACGCTTCAGATCTTCTACAAGGTCCGCTTTCCACTCGCGCTGCCGATGATCATCGTCGGACTCATGGTCGGCGGCATTTTCGGACTGCTGACGGCGATCGGCGCGGAGATGGTGGGTGGCGGGTCCGGCCTGGGCAATCGACTCGTCTATTATTCTTCACTCGCGCGCATGTCCAGTTTTTTCGCCGTGATCATCCTCATCGCCGCGATCGGGATCGGCCTTTATGTCGCCTTTTACCTGATCGGCAAGAAATGGGCGAACTGGGAGAATTAGCGAAAGGCGGGGAGACGGAAGAGGTGAGACGTGAGAAGAAGCCCTTGCCCGGTTTGTTATACCACCTTGCCTCCGGGACGATAAGAATCCTCACGAGACCTACCCCCTGACCCCCTTCCTGAAGGAAGGGGGAACCGGGGTTCGTCGGTGTCTTGTCCTTGAGAAAAAACGGAGATGACGTTCTCGCGTCAATGAGAGTTAATCTGGTCGGGCGTCAACGTACCGCTTCGCTTGTCTCCCCCTTTCCTTTAGGAGAGGGGGACGGGGGGAGAGGTTGGTTTTGACTTTGGTTTTCGTTTTTGGCTGACGGCTGAGGGCTGACAGCTGATAGCTTGTGCCGAGGGGGCCGAGTGGAGAGGTGACGACGCTTTCGCCAACCGGCAAGATTCAAACCGGAGGAAATGAAATGAAGAAAGACACCCTTACCCGCCGCGAATTTCTGGGGTATTCATCGGCCATGGGCGTCATGCTCTGCATCCCCGCCAACCCGCTCAATGCGGGCGAAGCCGACAAAGTCGTCTGGGTTTCTCCCCGCGGAAACCTGGAGGTGATGGACGACTTCAACCTCTGGGTCGCCCACGAAATGGGCTACTTCAAGGAAATGAACCTGGACGTGGTGCTGCAACCCGGTCCCACGGAAGCCCTGGCGGTAACCAAACTGGTCGGCCAGAAACAGGCTGATATGGGGTTTCCGTCTCCCGGCGTCCTGCTCTCCAGCATCGACGCGGGGATCCCGGTGGTCCTCGTGTGGGAGATGGTGATGAAGCAGGTCTTTGACTTCGCGTTGCCGGAAGACAGTCCGATCACGAAAGTGCAGGATCTGGCAGGGAAGAAGATCGCCGTCGCCTCGGAAGGATGGCGCGTGATCATCGATCCCATCCTCGTGGAAGCCGGGCTGGATCCCAAATCCGTCACCTACCTCAATGGCGGCCCTCAGTGGGGACAAATGGTCGCGCTCGGACGAGCGGACGCGGGGCTTGCCTGGCGGGGGCTGGCCGCCCAGTGGAAGGCCCTCGGAATGAAGCTCAAGTTTCTGGTCGGGATGGAGTTCTCAAATCATCCTTCCAACGGTTACGCCATACACAGCGATGACCTGAAGGACGAAAAACGCGTGGACATCTGGACGCGCTTCTTCAAGGCCAACTGTCTGGCCTACGAGTTTTCGCGGGCCAATCCGCGCGCGGCCGGCCAGATCACCTATGGCCGCTTTCCGGCCCTGCGCGAGCAGATGGCGCCGCAACTCGCGCTGGATTCCATGCTCGAACTGGGCACCATCTACTTTGACGGCGACCGCATCGGAAAAGGCTACGGGTACAGCGACCTGGAATCCTGGCAGGCCTATATCGACACCGTCCACGAACTCGGTCAGATTCAGAATCACTACAAGGCGGAGGACGTCGTCAGCAACGCCTTCGTCAAGAACGCCAACGATGTTGACAAGGACCGCGCCCGCGCGGAAGGGAAAGCGTACGAACTGAACGATGATTTCAACGATTTAAAGGTCAATTATCCGGTGTAAAAAAAACGAAGAAGGAAAAAGGAAGAAGGATGAAGGGCAGGGAGACGGGAGAGGTGGGAACATCGGGCAGACGCAAGAAGAGGTAAGGCGTGCAGGCGAAATATGCGGAACACTATTCCGCGAATGTCTACTTGTTGTGCCAACCCACCCGTTGATTGCGCAAGGGCGACCGGCCGGTCGCCCCTACAAAAAACCACGAATTCCTGCTTGCACCCGGATTGCCCGTCGGTTGTTTATCACATTACCCGACCCAAGCACTACCAAAGCAGAGCGCGCGGTTCCGTTCATCGCCGACGATTGTTTTTATCAGGTGGCTTGTAGGGCAGCGGATTTGGTGCAACCAGTGTGGCAATTCGCGCTATGCATATGGCAGGCCCCGCGCCCAGCGGCGACTTTTGGTTCCTTTTGGTCGCTTCAAAAGGAACACGCCGTAGGCAGGGAATTTGGGGAGATGTGGATTTTGATTTTGACTTTTGTCTTTCGTTTTTTGCTTTTACACGATAGCTGATAACTTATAGCTCTTCACTCACGGGAAACCACTTAAAAAACGCTTGAAGTGCCTTTTGAGAGGACTTTCAGAGGAGACACTGAAGATGACGCACGAGGATCCATCAATTTACTCCGGTATCAGGATCACCGCCGTGGACACCTTCCTGGTGGAAGGCAACTGCTGTTTCGTGAAGATCAGCACGAACGAGGGGATCACGGGACTCGGCGAGGGTTCGATCAGCGACAACAAGGTGGGCACCATCGCCCAGTGCATCAGGGACTTCGAGGGCCACCTCATCGGCAGGAATCCAACGGATATCGAACATATATGGCAGGGGCTTTTCAGGTGGAACCGGTGGCACGTGGGCGTGCTCTTCACCACCGCTCTGAGCGCCATCGATATCGCACTGTGGGATATCGTGGGAAAGATCGCGGGCCTGCCGATCTACAAACTTCTCGGAGGCGCCGCGCGAGACAAGGTCCGCATCTACGCCGGCGGCGGGGGCAAAGCGGGCGTGCAGCGCGCACGGGCCATGGGATGCAATGCCGTCAAGACGGGTCCGCCTGTGACGAAAGTCGGCGACCCGCTCACCGTACCCATGCCATGGGACCTGAAGCGCGCGGTCGCGCAGATCGAGGAAATGCGCATCGAAGGAGGCGATGACTTCGATATCCTCATCGACGCCCACGGCCGGCTGACGCCGACCATGGCCCTGGAGTACTGCAAGGCCGTCGAACCCTACCGCCCCTTCTGGGTGGAGGAACCGATCCAGGTGGAAGGATCCAACGACGCCCTCGAGTGGCTCAGCGAACGCACGACGGTGCCTCTGTGCATGGGAGAAAGGAACTTCACCAAGTGGGGCTTCCAGGACATCATCGCCAAACGCCTGGTGAGCTACCTCAATCCGGACATCGTCCATTGCGGCGGCATCTCGGAGTTCAAGAAGATTGCAGCCATGGCGGAGGCGCAGTACATCCAGGTCTCACCACACATCACCTACAGCAGGGTGGGCGTGGCCGCCGAGATCCACATGGGCCTGAACTGCCCGAACAGCGTGATCCAGGAGATGGCTTCCTATGCGGACGACTCCACCAGAGAGAAGACCGACTGGCGGGACGACCTGTTCTACGGGCACCGGTTCCAGGTCGAGGACGGGTTCGTGACGTTGCCGGACACCCCCGGTCTCGGACTCGAACTGAACGAGGAGGTCGCCCGTGCACATCCCTATAGGCCGATTCTTCGGGAGGAACTCAGGTACGAGGACGGATCGGTGGAGGACAACTGAAGAGCAAGAAGTCGACCCGCGATTGTCGCCTTTCAGGTATTCATCACGACCGCCGCGTGGCTTTCCGGGCCGCAAACCCCCGCGCTGTTGCGCGCCTTGAGCCGCAGTTGATTCAGGCCTTCGTGCAGGCGCCACTCCAGCGAGGGGTTTTTTTGTTCCCTCCATTCGGCTCCGTCGATCTTTACTAGAAACGCGTCAAAGCAAGGCGTTTCGGTATCCATGTCCACGCGCAGGACGTCCGGCTCGGCGGTTTCGCTCAAAAAGAGTTCCGTCTGGTTAAGAGGGGGACTGAAATCCTGCCAGCGCCTGGTGTGTTGGGGGTATTCGCGTTTGCGGGGGAACACATCGCTGTAGAAACAATAGAAGAGATCGCTTCCCCAGTTGCTGGAGAGTCGCCACGGCAGCGGCCATGGCCGGCTGGCGAAGTCGTTGCGCCGGACCATTTGCAGGTGTCCCTTGAGCATCAGATGCTCGGGTCCTCCGCTCAGGTCATCAATCGAAAACGCGTTGTCGCCCTGGCGATAGGCAACGCGAGCGGCACGGAGCATTTCGAGGTCCGGCAGGCGCCACTGGATGGGATATTCCCAGGTTGCCGGCCCTGGCATGATTTCGGCCAGGCGCCCGCTGATTTCCACCAGACTCAGGGGAATTCCCGTGTCGGGATCGTAAATGTAGTAATCGCGCGTCGCATCCAGGAAAATCCACTTGTCGTACTCGTTGGACCATACTTCCGCCACTTCGTGCCCGTAAGTGTGTTTGGTCGAGATGTTGACCCAGCGGGCCGGAAAGCCCATGGCCAGACAGGCGGCGATCAAGGTCAGGTTACAGTAGAGGCAGTGGCCGTCGCGCCGGCGCATCCGGTAGTCGCCCAGCAGGCCGGGGCGTCCGCTTGCATCCCTGTCGAGTTGAGGCAGATCGAAGTAATTCCATTGGTACGCGTCCAGGCGACCCAGCGGCACCTTGTAGGCCCAGTGCATGAGTTTCAGTTGGGCTTCGAATTCAGTCGCCGCGTCTGAGATCACCGCGTCCAGTTCAAAGTGCTGGCGAAGTTCGTTCAGGCGGGCGAAATCTTCGTGGACGTAGGGCAGAGATGGGCGGATGACGCGACCGTTGCGGAACCTGTGAAGGTGGTAACGTCTATTCGGCCGGTGTTTGTGCTCGCGGCACTTCACTTCCACGGTGACACCATTGAACGCCGGCGTCACCAGCGGATTGCGGGCGTACATGACAATCCTGAACTGCAAGTAGCGCCCGACCCGATCGCGCCATGTCCTTGAGAAATCCGCCACGGACTCGAAAGGGCACCATGCGGCGGCCGCAGGCACTGGATTATCGCCCAGGCGCGCCTCTATTTCCACCTGGCATCCCTCTGGCACATCCACCTGCCATCCTACCCGGCACTCTTCGATATCGAGCAATTTCCCTATTCTATTTTTGTTACATCCTTCAGCCAGGTCGATCACCGGCGAGACAAGAGTTCCTCGCGGTACGCTGCGATCCAGGCTGAGGCGGATGGCGTATTCCCCGTCGATTTCATCCTTCCAGCCCAGGCGCTCAAAATCCCATGTACGGCCTCCGTCCCGGCTCTTTGCGCTTCGGTTTGGGTGGCAGAATCGTGTTTCAGATCCACGCTGATATTCTCCATCGGCGGCCACCATCATTTCCCAACTGGTCTCCTCCGATTCGGCCCAAAGGACGAATTCATTGGTACCCTGCCGCAGGGCATCCACCGGCACGGGCACCTCGAACCAGTTGTCGAAGTGCGAGCCGCCCCAGTCGCTGGTATAGTATTGGCGAGCGGTTGGGTGGGCTATCTTACTCGGAGGTCGGATCAGGTGGTGACCATTGACGGAGATGTGGAGCGCATGGTCATTGTCGTCCATTTCCCGTCCGTTGAAGATCAAATAGGCAGCTTTTGCGCGAGGATCGTCCAGGACCAGATCTTTGCGGACCATCACGCCTTCCTGCAATTTCTCGAACCACGACCGGTCCTCGGCGCCCTCGGGGCGGCCGATGGCCGGCGCATCGTCTTCGACAAGGAGCATATCATTGAGGACGATGGCCTTTTTCAACTCGCAGTATATGAGTTGATCGAACTGACCCCGCGCTTCGAGCGCAGCAGCGTCGAGCGAAAAACAAACATTGCTCTCATTCGACATATTCGAAACCTCCTCCGGCACTATCCCGTTCATCTCCACGCAGCGCGCAGCATGCGGAGCCAGTTTCCGTGCATAATGTTTGCAACGTCGGCCTGCGAGTAACCGCGCCTTTCGAGGATGGCGGGAATCTTCCGCAGGTCGGCGATGGTGTCGAGATCGGACGGGCACTGCTCCTTGCCGAAGCCGCCGTCCAGGTCGGTGCCGATGGCGGCGTGGCGCGAGTTCCCGGTCAGTTGGCAGACGTGGTCGATGTGGTCCACCACGGTCTCCAGCGTGATTCCCGTGTTGTCCATGGCGGCCGGGTCCCATAGGGGAGAGACCATCCAGACGTCCATGGCTGTGCCAATGACGCCCCCGCGCTGCGCCAGCGTCTTGATCTGTCGATCGTCGAGCTGGCGGTCGTGGTCGCACAGGGTCCGGCAGCAGTTGTGCGTGGCTACCACGGGACCGTTGAAGACCTCCAGGGCTTCCCAGAATGCCTGCTCGGCCAGGTGGCTCACATCGAGGATGATCCCGGCAGCCTCCAGGGCTTCGAGCATGGGGCGGCCTCTGGCCGTCAGGCCGCCGGGAGCCTGGGTCCCGTGCGAGTAGGCGCTGACCCCGTAGTGGCACAGGCTCACAATCCTCAGGCCCTCATCCCACCACTCCGGTACCTGATCCGGCGCCACAATGCCGTCCGCCCCTTCCATGCTGAGGACGAATCCCAGCGGGGTCGTCTGCGGATCGTTATCCCACTCGGCAAGATGGTCGTCGAGTCCGGCGCGATCGCGTATCTGGCGCAAGACGCCCCTGGCCACCATCAGGCGGTAGTAGGCTAACTCGCCCCTGCATCTGGCGTAGGCGATGTCCTGCGTGCGCACACCGGGAAATCGCTTGCCCATCGAGGCGAGCCGGGAGTGTACCGTGACGAAGAACAGGCCGATCCCGCCGCGCCGCAGTTCGGCAAAATTCACTGCGTTCTGACCGCGGCCCTTCTGCGCCATTCCGGCTTCGGCCTCGCGTATTTCGGCGATGGGCCGGAGCAGGTCCCGGTCCCATTCGAGCGCGTTGTGGGCGATATCCAGGTGAGAATCGACGATCAGCATAAAGGCTCTCCTGTCAAAAACATCCTGGCGAATCAAAGGGCCGGTTTTCTCCGCCGAAGGCAGGGATCCTGCCGAAATGCGGATATTAAATCTCCCAAATTCGTTCTTGCGTTCTCATTGTTTCTACCCCTCCCGTCTAAATTCCCCTATTTCCTTGTACGATACATCGTCTGATTTTCCTCCCCCTCTCCTCGCAGGAGAGGGGGTCGGGGGGAGAGGTCTGCGCGAAGCGGGAGATCCAGGTGTCGCAACTTTCCCTGGGTTTGCCGCCTGGCATGCTTTCGCTGATCGTGAGCGGCGTGGGTTTTTCCGCGAACAAACCCCCATCACCACTTCCGGACGGACGTCTGATGGACGCGAAAGGACCCTCGCGTGACATGCGGTGTTACCGCGCAAAGGCCGGGCGGTTCGCGAACCGCCCCTACAATAACCAACAATCCACGAATCGATCTCGCTGGTTCCCGCGCTGTCGTCGTTCTTGTAGGGGCGACCGGCCGGTCGCCCACTCAGCGGCGCTGAAATCGGTCATGGCTTTCGCGTGTCCGTATCGCTAACCGGTCTTGGCTGATATCAGACAGCGCAGTCTGACGGGGCTGGGGGGAGAGGACTGCGCCATCCATTGTCTTGCTGTTCAAGGCGCTCCCGTCTTCGGATCTGGCTCTTGATTCAAGCTGACAGCTGATGGCTGATAGCTGACGGCTTTATTTCCTGTTGACGATGTATCACTTTTCAATTCTCTCGAACAGCGCCTCGACCTCCGCCTCCTTCTCCGCGCTGCGCCGGGAGAGATAACCCTCGCCGAAGTAGATAACCAGCGCGACCAGGATTTCCAGACCGGTGTAGAATTCGAACCTGTCGGTGTATTGAATCGCGATGAAGTAGGTGATGACGCCTCCGATAAACGACAGGATCGCGCCGCGCGCCGTCGGTCGTTTCCATATCATCCCGAACATCAGCGGGATCGCGATGGGCGACAGGAGGCCGCCGAACAGCTTTACCGTGAGGCCGAAGACCTTGTTCATGCCCTGACTCTGGGAGATCACGATCGCGGTAATCAGTACCGCGAGCCCGAAGATCGCCGTTATCGTCATGCCCGCCCTGAACAGCGCCCTGTCGTCGATTTCGCGCCTGAAGTTCCGCTGGTAGAAGTCCTTGGTGAATACGGCGGCCAACGCGTTGATATCGCTGTCGATCATCGACATCGTCGCGGCAAACATCGAGCAAACCAGCAGTCCGATCAGCCCCGGCGCCAGAGCGGAGAGGATTTTCTGCGTCACAAGGATATACGTCTGGTCCAGGTCGAAACCGGCGATCGGCTGAAGTGTCTGCGGATCGAAGTATTCGGGCATCAGCAGCGGCGCGGCCCAGGCGGGGACGAAGATGACGATGGGATAGAACAGATAGAGAATCGCCGACAAAAGCGCCGCCTTCTGGGCATCCCTCGGCTTTTCCACCGACACGAATCGCTGCGCCAGACCCCAGGTACCTCCGTTGTAGCTGAAGATGATCACAACCACGTAGACCAGCCAGAAGCTCACACTGATACCGCCCGACGCATTGAAAAAGCCGGCACGCTCCCTGGGCAGGCTTTCCCACATCGCGTTCCAGCCGCCCACCATATCCAGCGCGATAAACAGTACGGCCAGACTCATGACGAGTTGTACCACGAACTGTACCAGGTCCGTAAGTACCGTCGCCCACAAGCCGCCGATGAACACGTACGCGATGGTGATCAGACCCGAAACGACGATCACGGGCAGCACCGCCCAGCCGGTAACCACGTGGACCACGATCGAGATCGCGAACAGCTTGATGCCAAGGTCGATAAACTTGATGAGGATACCGGACACCGCGATCAGGCCCCGAACGGAATTGCCGTAACGCGCTTCCAGGTATTCCACCGGCGTGAGCACTTTCAGCCTGGACCATCGCGGCGCCCACACGAGGCATCCGATCACCAGCGCCACGAACACCCCGAGCGAAAACAGGGTCCACATGCTGAATCCCGTCACCGCCGCGCGGCCGGCGAAACCCACAAACGCCACCGCGCTGTACCCGGAGACATGGTGCGAGATGGCCGCCATCCACCAGGGCAATCCGTGTCCCGCCACGAAATACTGTTCCACGTTGGCGGACTTTCGCTTCGCCAGAATTCCAATCCAGGCCATCAACACCGCGTAGACCGCGATGACGCCATAATCGATTTGTGTGAGCATATAACCTTTCTTTATAGACATCCTGTTAACAAGCCGTCAGGTATGCGCGGTGATCTCTCCCCACGGTCCCTTAGAAGCGGGTAGAGGGGAGACGTGAGCCGTTAGAAGAGATCTTTGCCGATCTGTTATTCCTCTAGGCCTCCGGCGCGTATGGACAACCGAACGTGGCGTGTCATCTCTAACCTCTAACGTATTACGTCTCACCAGGTGGTGGTGGGGCGGGGTGTGGTCTTCTACCCTCTACCCGCCTTTCGGCGTTTCCTTCACCAGCCGATCGCATACGACGTTGAGCGGGGGTCCGCGCCGCCCATGCGCGTGCCCGTCTCATGATCGACCGTAATGGCGCACACCCGGCTGACCCCACCGCTCCAATCGTCAGTATCGTCGACGATGTGCCCGCGACCTCGCAGGTTCTCACGCACGTGCGGGGCGATGCGGGCTTCGACCGTGACCTCGCCGGGCAACGATCCGTGGGGCCAGAACGAATTCGGAAAGCTGTGGCTGATGACGCGCGGGGCGTCGATCGCTTCCTGCGGGTCCATGCCGAACTCGACGATATTGAGGAATACCTGCAGCATCCCCTGGACCTGCGCATCGCCGCCGGGACATCCAAAGGGCATAAACGGCCTGCCATCCTTCAGGACCAGCGCCGGGTTCGGGGTGAGGCGCGGCCGCTTCCAGGGCTGCAGAGATGAGGGATGGGAAGGATCAAGCCACGTCTGCGTCCCGCGTCCCGAGACTGGAAAACCCAGGCCAGGCACGACAGGGGTCCAACCCACCACGTCGGACGGGGTCGACGAGAAGGCGTTGCCCTGTTCATCCACCACGCAGAGGAAACTGGTGTCGCTTTCCCAATGAGACAGTCGCTCCGGCTGCGGTCGGTCCGGATCCAGGGTCGGGAAGGGACCGTTTTTCCCCCGCGGCTCCGGATGGAACGGCCACGGATCGCCGGCGGGCGGCATGTCGGCAGCGGCGCGATCCGGATCAATGGCGTTCCGTCTTCCAGCGGCATAGCGCTCGTCGAGTAAACCCGCCAGCGGCACCTGCACGAAATCGGGGTCGCCGAAGTACGCCTCGCGATCGGCAAACACCAGTTTGATCCCCTCGATAATCGCATGGAGATAATCCGCGGATTCGTGCCCCATTCTCCGCAGGTCAACTCCTTCGAGGATCTTCAGCGCCATGTTCAACGTTGGCCCCTGGCACCAGGGACCGCAGGTATAGACGTCATAGCCTTTGTAGGTGATGTGTGCGGGGGGTTCGACCCTAACCGTGAATGCCGCAAGATCCTCGTACGTGAGCAGGCCCCCTTCCCGCGCGTAGAATTCGGCAATTTCCCGTGCGATTGCACCCTCGTAGATCAGATCGCGCGCGGCCCTGATTCCCGTTACCCGATCGCCCCGTGCCCCTCGTTCGGCATCGATCATCCGCCGGAAGGTGTTCACAAGGTCCTTCTGGCAGAAAACTTCCCCGATCTGTGGAATGTGTCCACCGGGATTGAAAACGGCAGTTGTCGACGGCGCATCTCCCAGTGCCCCGCTGGCGAAGGCGTGGAACTGATCGTCGACCGGGAGTCCGTTTTCGGCGAGGTCCAGCGCGGGCTGAATGACCTGCTCGAAGCTCATGGTGCCGAACCGCGCCAGCGCCGTCAACCACGCATCAGGCGATGCCGGCGTAACGGTCCTCAGGATACCGGGGGGCAGGTCGCCGCCGTGATATTCCTGAAAGGTGTCGATGCTTGCAGCCCGGGGCCAGCGTCCGAGGCCGCTGATGGTTTCTACGGGCGCGCCCGTTCCCGGGCAATAGATAATCGGCGCGACGCCGCCGAAATGGGTGGACCCCGGTTGAAGGACGTTAATGCAGATCCCGGTGGCGACCCCGGCATCCGCGGCATTACCGCCATTTTCGAGAATCCGGACCCCACCCATGGTTGCCAGATAGTGCAGCGACGAGACGACATACCGTTTCGCGCGGATCGACGGTCGATGGCTTCCGGACATTTCGATTCGTCCTTCCAAAGGGTATTACTCGACAAGGGCTGGGATGGTACCGGGCCGTGTACCTGCGCGCGATACCATCGGTCATTCCACGGGCGAAGGATACCTGGACGGAACCCGCCGCGCCGGCGTTCCCGACCTGCTCAGAACACGCCCGGGATGAGGGCACGGCGGTTGGGCGGGTAGTCCGGGAAGCGTTCCTGGTACCAGCGGTGATTGCTGCGGGCCCGGGGGACCAGATTGGCGATCGTATAGACGCAGAACGCGAGCCCGCCGGGCGACCACGTGGCGATCGCCCAACCCGTCCATTCCAGAATCTCGCCGAGGTAGTTCGGGCAGGAGACGTGCCGGAAGGCGCCGCGGTCCGGGACGACGTAACCTGTGCCTTCCTGTTTCCGCAGGCCGCGCAGGATGCCGTCGCTGTGCACATTCAGAACGATGCCACCGGCGAAAACTGCCGCTCCGATCAGGAAACACGGGTTGGTCAGCCATGAAACAGGGTACTCGCCGAGATGGGAGACGAACCGGGCGTTAACATAAGCATTCAGCATATTGAAGAAGAACCCCGAACCGGCTACGACAAGCGGCATTCTTCGGCCGGTCCGCATCCGGAACGGGTAGATGAGCGTCCGGTTCAGGTAGTGGCCCTGCCACATCGCCAGGAAAACCAGCGACAGGAGGCTGCCCTTCAAGCTCCCTTCCAGATAAACGAACAGGAAGAAGAAGACCGCCGGAGATTCCATGCCGATCCAGCCCGCCCTGCCGGAGACGGTCGGCCCCCAACCGGAGCCCGGAAAGTGGCGGCCGTAAGGCGCCGGTCTCCGAAGCAAATACAGGAAGGTCACGCCGGCCAGGCCGAATATGACCCAAACCAGCAGGCGTTGGATGTCCGTCTCCGTCATGTCAGCAGTCCCGATCGCAGAGATCCAGCCTGTGCGCCGTGACGTTGTTCTCGCTGGCGCCGATCTCTCGAAGTTCGTCTTTCAGCGACGATTCCATTAGAGGCAGGTCCGGCTTTCAGAATCGTGCGCGGTAGTTTATTGGCTGCAAGTGTACGTGACGTCCGACATCCCCGTGTAACTGGAATAGGCCGGGACGCTGTCGAAACTCGAAGAGCCTGTAGAGATGGTAGGCGTTTGCGTTCGCTTCGGAGAATCGGACCTCGCCGGCGCTGATGTAGAACGGCGTGAGCTTCCCGTAACGCGTTGTTTTGACCTCGATGAATCGGTCCTGCCCGTTGACTTCGTACGAACGAATATCAAAGCCGGCGTGGTCGCCCACAGTTTTGGAGACCTGCTCGACATTTCTGGCCAGGCGATCCTTGCCTTTGCGCATCAGACGCTCGCGTTCGAACTCCATCACCAGCGCTTCTCCAGCGCACCCGAGCGATCGATTGCGCGCCTCCATCTCGAGGTAGTCTATCGTCGTGGAGCGGCGACCGCGAACCACGTAGTCGGTCGCTTTCTCACCCACCGAGACTGATGCAGGCACAGGCGGATCGACACCAATGTCGAGGATATCATCGACTGTGACCGGGATCTGGGTTGCTTCGACATCGGCTTTGACCAGGTGCTGGAGCGACGGAATCTGCTCGCTCACCACGTCCCGCAACATGTGTTGAACGTTGGGAAGCGGCTTGTATCCGCTGATGTAAGGGAAACCCAACTCAATCAGGACTGCACTGATGTTCTGGTGTTTGCGTTCTACCGCGCCGCGTGAGCGGCCATCCAGCCGCGCGCGGAGCCCTCTGTTGTGAGCAGCTTTGTTATACTGTTCACCTCGAAGTTCTAAAGCCAGCATGTCGAAATAGTCTCGAACAGTGGCTTCGACCTCCTGTTGGCTCCAAACGCTTGACATTGGGTCTTTCAGTTCCGTTTAGACTGCGGGATCACGCGATGAAATACAATACCGTGCAAGTCATCATGCGTGTTTCGTTGCATGAGTTACTCTGACGGGACCTCTACAACATAAATATCAAAAGTCGTTTCGGGGTTGGATAGAAAGGCAATTTTTCTGCCGTCAGGCGACCAGGCCGGAAAATACTCCGGAGTCTCTCTGTTCGTCAAGCGTTTGACATTCGTACCGTCGGCGTTCATTACATAGAGTGGGCCGTCTCCCACGGCTGAGTAAACGACTCTGGTTCCGTCCGGTGACCACGCGGCATCGAACCACAAATCATCCCAGACATCCTGATTAGTCAGGCGAGTAACCTCGCTGCCTTCGGCATTCATCACATACATGTCGCCGTAGTTTGTACGGGCATTGTCGCGCCTTGACCAGAAGGTGATTCTTGTTCCGTCAGGCGACCACGCGGGCAGAACACTACCTTCGGAATCCGCGGTGAGTTGCGTAACCGTTGCCGACACAACATCCACTACGGAAATTACAGCGAACTTGCTTTGGTTGGAATCGACCCCTATGGACGTATAGGCAATTTTCTTACTGTCGGGTGACCAAACCGGGAACAGATCCTGGACAGTACTGTTCGTCAGCCGTGTGAGATCTGAGCCTTCCGGACGCGTCACATAGATTTCGAAGTTCCCGTCCTGGTTCGAAGAAAAGGCGATCCTGGCGCCGTCAGGCGACCAGGAAGGATAAATATCTTCCGCGTCATTATTGGTAAGACGAGTGAGACCATCACCATTGGCGCCTACCCTATAAATCTCTGAATTCCCATCCCGAACAGATGAAAAAGCGATGTGCTCACCGTCCGGTGACCAGGCCAGCGTCGTGTACAGTTCGGAGTCGACAGCAATCGAAGTGGCCAATCTTAATGATTCACCGCCGTCCGCATACATCACCCACAATTCGGGGTCTTCAAAACCGGAAAGAAAAGCAATCTTCCCGCCGTCCGGAGGTGACCACGTGGGATGTAACTCGATGGTCTCGTTATTCGTCAATCGGGTGAGTTCGGCAACGCAGAGTTGACCAAACAGCTTCGCGAAGGCCAGAAAGTCGGCCATATCAATTGAGCCATTCGTGTCCAGATCCATCACAGCGTCATAGCCCGCCTCACCCTGCTGACTGCCATATGCACCGGCCAGGGCGAGAAAGTCCGCGAAGTCAACCTGCCTGTTGTCGTCGAAGTCACCGGGACAACCGGAAGCCTGGGCTGTGAGAACCAGTACCGCGAACAGGACAACCGATCTGAGGAACATGAATGCCCCCTCAGTAGAAAAGTCTGAATTACAAACAAAAAAGGTAGTTTCATTACACAAGTCATTGTATTATATTATGGTTAGACCGATAACCAGACAACAATGAACTTGGAAGAAACTACATTGGAAGGTCAAGATAGACATCAAGGGGCGTGTTTCGCAAGTGTTTCGGGCGAGCAGATGGAAGCTGCTTTCGACGGGGGGCTGCCAGGGATCAGGAGACGTGATGCCAATGGTTGAAGAGTACCGACACGGAACGCCGTGTTGGGTTGATCTGGCGACAACTGATTTGGCTGGGGCAAGGGTGTTCTACGCGGGGCTGTTCGGTTGGGAGTATGTGGATGAAGAGCTGGGGCAGATGGACATCTGTGTCTATTCGATGGCGATGCTGGGCGGATCGGCGGGGATTGACGAGTGTCAAAAATAGCAAACGACAATCGTCTGTTAATCCTTCTCGCCAGGGTGATTTCGGCTGTCAGGATCTGCGAATGAACTTCAGCCAGCTCGTCGCAGCCGTGCGAACATTGTAATTCCGTTTCATCAGAGTTAATTTGTGATCCTGCTGGATTGGGATTATATTTGCACGCAGCTGTAGGCGACCAGGTGATCCGCATCGGGGTCCTCTGTGAATGGCTCGATTTCGCTGGTTCGACAAGCCGCCTCCCGAGTCCCAGAGCACAACAGCCGGCGGTCGCGCCGGCCGTAAAGGAAGCTGATTTGACAGTGCCTCCAGCCATCTGGGAGATACCCGCGCCGCTGTCCACTGACAGCGTGAAGGTGGACGACGCCGCCGTCATCGTCCTGAGACGCCACGGGAATCCGGCGGGTCCCCGGCTTGTCCTCAGTCACGGGAATGGCCTCGCCATCGACCTCTACTACCCGTTCTGGTCGTTGCTGGCCGCCGGCTTCGACCTGGTGGTCCATGACCTCAGGAACCACGGCTGGAACGAAGTCGGAGCCCTGGAGAACCACCGTTTCGATGCGTTTTCCCGCGACCACGACAGCATCTTCGAAGCGATCGAAAGGCTCTACGGCGAGAAACCCACGGTGGGCGTCTTCCACTCCATTTCTGCCCTGGCCGCCATGCACACGCCTTCGAGAGGCAGGCACTACTTTGCGATGGTACTGTTCGCGCCGCCTCTGTGCAACCCGGGCTCGAAATACAGGGAGTTCGAGCTGCGGGCGGTGCGAACGGGTGACATGCTCAGTTGGAGGGCGCCGTGGTTCAGGGCCCGGGAAGAACTCGCCGAACTTCATACCAACCTCCATTACTTCCAGCACGCTGTGCCGGGCGTCCTGGATCTCGTTGCCAGGACGACCCTCAGGGAGTCCGGGACGGGACAGGGTTTCGAGCTCCGATGCCCTCGCGAGTACGAAGCGCAAATCTGGTATGAAGCCTCGCAACCTGCGGTGTCTGTGGACTTCGGCTCCCTGCGATGTCCCACCATGATCGTCGGGTCAGATCCCGCCCTGGATCCCAATCGTCCGAAGTTCGACTACAGCGCCGCCGCAGGCGTCGACCACGAGTTCGTGCCCGGAACGACACACTTTCTGCAGCTCGAGAAACCGGAGGCGTGCGCGGCGGTGATGCTGGACTTCCTGAGCCGGCAGGGCCTTGTCGAGAGTCCGCGATTGACCGCGGGACACGCGCCGACGTGACGCAAAACGTCCATTGCCGAATGATCGGCGGACCCGCAAGAGACGGTGTTCGGTATGCGTGTGGTGGGCGATGGCGATTGATGATGAAACTAGTGTCCTGTCCCAAAAATACCTCACCATTCTTCCGCCGATTCATCCCGTCTCGCGGCGTTGCCTTCGCTCGCCGACCTTACGCAGGTCGCCTGCGCTGTGGCGCCTTGCGAGCCGGGCGACTCGTCGGCCGAATTCAGGCAACTTATTTCCGGGACAGAACACCAGGTCGTCGGGGGTCTTGCTGAGGATCCGGAGACTCAATGGCAAGAGTTGGAGAGTACACACACGGAACGCCGTGTTGGGTTGATCTGGCGACAGTTGATGTGGCCGGGGCGAGGGCGTTCTACGCCGGGTTGTTCGGTTGGGAGTATGTGGACGAAGAGATGGGAGAGATGGACATCGGGGTCTATTCGATGGCGATGCTGGACGGGTCGGCAGCGACGGCGATATATGAATCGGGCCCCGGGCAGGTCCGTTCAGACGGCGGCGCCAAGTGGAACCTCTACGTTTCGGTGGATGATGTCGACGCCGTCGTCGGGCGGGCGGCAACGAATGGCGGGGCTGTGCTGGCGGATTCCAGAGACGTTGGTCGCGCGGGTCGGGTGGCGGTGATCGCGGACCCGACGGGTTGTGCGACGACGCTGTGGGAGCCCGGCGAGTTCGTGGGATGCGGCGTGATGTCGGAGGCGGGCGCGTTTTCCTGGTGTGAGCATCTGAGCACGGATCGTGCGGCATCGGTTCGGTTTTTCGAGCAGGTATTCGGTATCGAAACCGCGACGGCGGGTGAGGAACAGCCGGTTCAATACTCGACCGTGCTGGTGGGAGGCAAGGGTGTCGGGGGCATCATGCAGATGCCGGACCGGATGATCGAAGAAGGGGTCGCGTCCGAGTGGTACGTGTATTTTCAGGTCAAGGACTTTGACGTATCGGCGGGTTATGTAAAGGGGCACGGGGGGCGTTTGATGGCTGAGCCGGGAAAATTTCCAGGGTTCGGACGAATGGTGGTCGCCCGGGACCCGCAAGGCGCCGACTTCTGCATCGTCCAACCGGAGGCGGTGTAGTCAAACTGCCTCGATGATTCGATGCGTAAATTCACTCCCTCCCGCCCGTCAGAATCGACACCACCTGCGGTACGGCCTCTTCCACGCATTCATCCACTATATCGCCTTCCATGGGGCCAGCGTTCGCACGCAGTTCGATATACCTGTAGCCTGTGACGCCGTCAAGGGTGCTCGACCAGACGCCGGCTCCGGAAGGCCTGAACCTGGCTTCCAGTTCCTTTCGAGGATACTCCCATCGCAGGTCCCTGCCGCGGTAGCGGACCCGGTCCCCCTCCTTCACATCATGCATCCTCATCCTGCGGTGTACTCCGAAGTGAATCAAACCGCGATGCACATTGTCCGGCTGCGGTCCGGATGCCTCCCATCCCCTAATCAGATAATCCCCTGTAGCATGAGAAAGCTTGAACCCATCGCCATCGCGTTCGATCTTTGGCACCCTGCCCGCGGCCGTGATGTAGGCGGTGGGTATGCCTCTCAACTCGAACTCCAGCATATCGTGCAAACTGCACGAACTGGCGCCGCATCAGTCCACGACCCCCATGACCAGCCCGTCGCACTGCGGGACGATTTCCTCCACAAGCTTCTTCGTGCAGACGCGGTAGGGGGACGACTTCTTCCAGGGTCCCACGACATTCGCGTCGTACTCCGCCGCCAGCCGCTCACCGACGCCATTTAGAACGGCTCCCGCGGTACGCTTTCCAGGGTCCAGAAGTCCGATCCTGGCCCCACTCAGACGGGTCAGTCGTGATGCGGGTTCGATTCTTGACACGGGTTTTCTCCTTTCTGATCTTACGTTTCAGTTGCGGTCGGAATTCTCAGCGAATAGGAAGAGTCACCGGCCGGAACATGTTCGAGCGCTTCTGACCTTGACTCCCGGCGAAATATAGCCAAAGAACGATCCCGTGTCTCGTACGAATTGGCTTGATCATCCCCGGACGGGTACCCACGGCGCCGGTCGCCTTCGGGTGGCCGACGTTGCCTAGCGAACCACTGTACTGTCCCATAAATACCTCACCATTCTCCCGACGATTCATCCCGTCTCGCTGAAACGTGGTCATTGAGCTTGTCGAAATGCCCGCGTTTCAATACCAGTCGATGGCCAATCAATATCCCTTCGCCGACCCTTCGACAACCCTTCGACAAGCTCAGGACAACGGCTCAGGGAGCGGCTCAGGGCTCGCCCGCCGATTCCTGAGCCTGTCGAGGGCGCTGCCCTGCGCCTGTCGCAGATTGCGAGCTAGGCGACTCGGCGGTTGAATTCAGGCAACTTATTTCCAGGACAAAACCATTGAGGAGGTCTTTATGTTGACTGACGTACAGGTCCGCCAGTTTCGGGAAGACGGCTATCTCGTTTTCGAAGCCCTGATACAGGGCGAGCGACTGGCCTATTACAAGCGCGTGTTCGATGAACTGGTCGCAAAGGGGAGCAAAATGAACGGACAGACGCCGCACTGGGCGCTGGAACTGGACGAAAGCGGCAACCCCCGGGCGGGTTTGCTTCACAAGGTTCAGGGAGTTTGCGTGGTCGACGCCCGCGTGCTGGAACTGGCGCGTGAACCGGCGATTCTGGACCGCGTGGCCGTATTGACCGGTAAAAACATCGATGTGTTCGGCACCAAGTTCTTTCCGAAGCTGCCCAACGGCGGCACGTCAACGAGCTGGCATCAGGACAATTTCTATTTCGGCACCGATACGGACCGCATTATCAGTTGTGGAATTTATCTGGAAGATTCAGACGTGGAGAACGGATGTCTGCGCGTGGTGCCCGGCAGCCACCGGATGGGCGAGATTGTCGAGCACCGCAGGAATCCGGGCAGGCATGGCAGCTGGACGGAGGTCGATGAATCACGGGCTGTGGATCTGGTCATTCCCGCCGGCACGGTCGTTCTGTTTTCCGCCAATCTCCTGCACGGCGCCTATGATAACCACAGCAATCGCACGCGCTACAGTACGGCCTGGCACTATATGCCCGAGGAACTCAATCCGGAAAGGTTTCGAAAGGGAGTATACGAAGATCGACACGTGGCGCGTAAGCGCTGAGAATTCACCGGGCCGAGCGATGGAGAATATCTACACTTCGTGGACCGCCCACCCACAAAAATCCCCTGACGCCACAATGGCATCGGGGGCATTTAGTTCTCCCGCTCCGCATTTGGACATGTGATGGCATCTCTGTTCCCGGCTCTCCGATCCACACGACTGGAATATAAATCTAATGCGAAATAGCGGCTTGTTGTGTGGGTTGGCTTTGTTTTGCGACGGCTCTGACCTCAAGTTGCAAGCCTGCCTGCTGCTGAAGGCAGTGGATGACCGAGAAGAGTGTGTGTGCGTCAAGACTGTCCTCGGATTTGAACATTTGCATCAGGCGATCAGGTGAATCACTGGTCAGTTTACCCAATGCCTCAAAGCCGATGGTCGCCCTGATATAGTCGTACAACATCGCACTGCCTGTGCCCACTTCGCCTTTAAGCAGGCACTCGAACATGACGTTGAGCAGTTCTGCGCCGAAAGCTGGCTCGCGCTCTATGCGCTCATGGATCGTTTTCCAGGATGGTCGGGTCAAGGGGGACATGGTCTCAAGCCTCCTACCGTTTGCGGCGTTTGTATTCGTGCCAGAGTTGTCGGGCAGTTTCGATATCCCATTGCTGTCGCTGCTTCGTTCCGCCACCCAAAAGGATGATCAAGACATCACGTTCTCTGCCAAAGTAGATCCGATAGCCAGGGCCGAAGTCTATCCGGCATTCAAAGACGCCGGCACCCACGCCTCTTGCGTTAGAAAAATTGCCATCCTTCATCCTGGCTAGAGCTTCAGACGCACGGGCTGAGGCTTGTCGGTTGAGACGATTGAACCATCGGGCGTAGGGATTTCAGCCATTGGCATCTATGTATTCTTCGCTTTCGATCATAAATGTGAGGTACGGGATGGCACACAGCCAAGCGTTTACAAGAACACGCGAATATGACAAAATTAAGCATGCGAATGACGAGGTGCAAATAAAAAGCTGAAAAGATCGTGTTTTTGTCCTTACGTGGCATTGCGCGTCTATCCCCGGCGCGCAGACGGCACGGACGTCTTCCTTCCGGGCGCGCAAACGCAGCGGCTGCTATACCTAGAGTAGTGCAAGAGAGAGATCAAGCAAGCACGATCGTGCGGTTGCTTCATAGCCAGCGAGGCCCGGCTGCCGCTATGAGGTGGCCGGGCCTGTATCGCGAAGGCCGGGGGGCCGCCACCGCTCGGTGAGCCTCGGCGCGTACGAGCGCACTTTGATGGTGAGCCGCTCGAGGCCGTCGACTTCGACGTCCACGCGGTCCCCGTCGTTGATATTGCAGAGACCTCCGTGGTGGGTGCCGCAAGCGATCACGTCGCCGGGCATGAGGGTGATGTATCGGCTGAGCCAGGCGATCTGCTCTTCGATCGGGTACGCCATCGCCGACGTGCTGTAGTCCTGTTGAAGCTCTTCGTTCAGCCACAGCCGTACCCCTACGTCCTGCGGGTCGGCGATCTCGTCTCTGGTGACGAGTGCGGGGCCCATCGGCGCCCAGTTGTCGATCCCCTTGGATAGGAACGTGGTGCGACGCGCCTGCAGCCCCCGGCAGGACACGTCGATGAAGTTGACGTACCCGAAGACGTGGTCCATGGCGTCTTCCCCGGACACATGCCGCGCCTGCCTGCCGATCACGTATGCGATCTCCGGCTCCGGCTGATAGGCCACCGCGCCTTCCAGGTTTGGTACCTCAATCGTCGTTCCCGTTCCGACGATGCTCGTCGCGCCCTTGTAGAAGAAATCGAGGGCGCCCCTTGTCGCGCCCTCCCGTTCCAGGTAGTTCGAGAATGCGCAGAGCAGGTGGCGCGGCCTCGGCAGCGGCGCCTGGATCTGTACGGAATCTTTGGGCACACCCCTCTCGCTCTCTGCCAACTGCTCGAACCGCGGGCGGTACTCATCGAAGGCTTCGATCACAGCTTCCATGCGCCATTGCGCGGGCTGCTCAGCCAGGCTGCCGAGTGCCGGACTGAGATCCACGATCCGGCCATCGCGGAGCAGGCCGGTCCTGACATTATCGAACAGGACGAGCTTCATCCGTTTCCTCCTCCCGCTGTTTCATTTATTCCGTCGAGACAACGTCCGGATGGAGACCGGCGACGCGCTTTCGCCTGTCGTCTCCATGGTCATGAGCTGGATGATGTCGTTGCTGGTGACCGCCCCTAAATACGTCTCCGAATCCCTCTCCACGACGGGTATGATGGAAAGGGAATTCTCTGACATTCGCTGCAGCACGTCTTCGACATGCTCATCAGGCCAGGCCAATGGGGTTTGGCGGCGTACCACGGCGTCGAGCCGGGTCTTGTCCCAGGCTTCCTTAGGCAGGTAGCGGAGCATTTCCAGGGACACGATCCCGACCAGCACTTCATTGTCTGCCACCACGTAGTGGTGCTGGTGCGGAACGATCCATTGCTCCGTGAAATCACGTACCGTGACCGAGGGCGCAGGATGCCGACGCGAGCGGTCCAGAATGTCATCAATCGTGATGTCTTCCAGCGCGAAGCGGTATATTCCCAACGGAATGTCGTCAAGTTGCGCCGGTAGGTCCGGCCTGCGGCTGGCCCGGCTAACCGCGAAGTTGATCACCCCGGGCATGAACAGGATATAGCAGAACATCACCAGCACCAGGAACGAGAAGACCACCTCGTCAATGGTTCCGGAATTCCACATCACCAGCAACAGCGCGATTTCAGCCACACCCTTGCCCATCAGCCCGGTAGCCACGGCGTAGGGAACGGCGAGGCGGGACACGTAAGCGCCGATGAAAGCGCCGGTGAAGTTGCCGAGCAATGGGATCAGCGCCAGCCCCGCCATGGCCTCCAGCGGCAGGGTTACGAAGGTAAAGCTGAAGCTCAATCCGGCGGAAGCAAAGAAGAGGGGCACGAAAAACCCCTCAGCCACGCTGCGAATTCCTGGAAGGATCTCCTGCCGCATCTGGTAGGGAAGGTTCGACAGGGACGCCCCGAACAATAAAGCACCCAGTGAGCCGTGGAGTCCCACTGCTTCCGCGCCATACACGGTCAGCAGGAGCATGCCAAGCAGCAAACCCAGGGAGAGTTGCGGCACCTGGATCACCCGCTGTAACAGTGCTACCAACGGCGGCAGCACCCGCGACGACAGTACCCAGGTCACCACCGAAAATCCGGCAACTTTGCCCAGCAAAATCAGCATGCCGACAGGCGAAACCTGATGGGCGTGTTCGCCGATGCTGAAGCCGATCAGCAGCAGCGCAATCAACTCGGCGATGATCACCACCGTGAAAATCTGCAGTCCAACCGGCTGTTTCAGGTATCCGCCGTCCGTCAGCACTTTGGCCACGATGCCCAGACTGGTCATCGACAGCACGCCGGCCAGCGCCAGCGACTCGGTGAAATTCAGCTTCAGTCCGAAATTAAAAACCAAATCGGTGGTGACCAGCATCGAAATGCCCAGCGACACGGTCACGGACAGTACGGCCGCGAGGAAGTAATGGCCTTTGAGGGACGACATGAAACTGGAAATATCCACTTCGTCCAGACCGATGAGGAAGAAGAATACGAACACACCCAGCGTAAGAACCAACTCGAGGTGGAGCGTAGATTCGATCCACCAGACGCCGGTCAGTTCCAGGACCGGCCCGAGAAACATACCCGTCGCCGCATAGGCGATAATGGCGTTCAACCGCAGCCTGCGAAAAACGCCCTCGGCCAACTTGGCAACGATGATGAGCATCCCGAGAGTCAACAGCGACTGGTGAAGTTCATGCGTGTGCTCAGCGAATCTGAACAGATCCACTATATCCTGGAGCGAGAAGCCTGCCACGGACATCTTGAGGTACTCCGTAGGTGTCGTTTAGTGTGTCCTTATTGCGGGCGTTTGAGTTTTTCGACCCCGTGGTACTTGCCATCCGTACCAATTGCGGTCAAGAACACGGCGTCGGATCCCTGGTTGTCGGCCGGCCCGTATTTGAGCTGCATGCCGTCGATTTCTATGACGCCGGTGTCGCGCACCGCCTTGAGAAGGCACTCTCGACTCAGGTCGGGGCCGCAGGCCTTGAGACCGGCGACAGCGAATCTTCCGGCCAGATAACCTTCCAGCGAAACGAACCCCGCTTCCGCCTGGGGATCGAACCCGGAGAGGGCGTTCTGGTATCGAGCCACCACAGGGATGTTTTCGTCATAGGGTAGAGGAACGACCTGCGTAACGTACACACCGGCCCATTCGGGCCCCAACTCGTTCGCCAGAGCGTTGCTTCCTACGAAGGATACTGACATGAATACCGGGTTCAGCTCCCGCCGCACCAATTCTATGGTCTTGACCACCGGCTTGTAGGCGCCAATCAAGATCACGGCTTCCGGATTGGCCGCGGTGATCTTGAACACGGCTCCCCTTACAGCGCGGGTATTGCGCGGGTAGTGCGAGGCCGCTACAGGCTCCAGGCCCCGGCGCTTCAGTGCCAATCGCGTGCCCTCCAAACCGTTCAATCCGAAAGAATCTTCCTGATAGAGGACGGCAACGCGGGTGATCCCCAGATCCTCGGTCAGCCGCGCCACCATCTCGTCGGTTTCCTGGTAGTACGATGCCCGGACGTTGAGCACATTGTTCAACTCCGGGTCGCGCAGGAACTCGGCCCCGGTGAACGGAGCCAGGAAGGGCACCCCGGCGGCCTGAGCCAGCGGGTATGCGGCGCGGGACGTGGGTGTGCCCACGGCTCCGATCAGCGCGAATACCCTCTCATTCTCAATCAGCCGCTCCGTATTGGAAGCCGCAAAGCCGGTTTCATAGCCGTCATCCAACGCCTTGAGCTTCAGTTCGCGGCCATGGACGCCTCCGTCCTGATTGGCCTCGTGGAATGCCGCCTCAATTCCCAGGCGCATCGCCTTGCCCAATTCCCGCGCAGGCCCGGTGAACGCCGCGGATTGACCAAAAAGGACATGATCGTCGGAAAATCCGGGGTCCTCCTGGCTTTCTTGCTGCGCTGTTGCCGGGTGTGATGTATTCAACTTTCTTCCGTCGTCATCCGGCTCGGGGGCATCCTGCCCGCTCTGACAGGCCGTTCCAAGGGTCGCCAGCATCAACCCGGCAATCATCACAAGAGGGGATATCAAGTGAGAAACCAAACGCTTCGCCTGCATCATCAGTGCGTTCTCCTCACCGGCGAATTGCGTTAACAGCCCGTTGAAGAAGCCCATCCCGGATCAGGGTCGCCTGCCATCGCCTTCCGAACGTGGGGACCGGGCGCTCCTGCAGTACCCCAGACGTCCGCGGTTTCCGGCGCGCGTTTCCACACCGCGGGTTTGCGCGTTGCTTCGTTCTCGATGTGTTCTATGTCGCTGGAGTATTCGTTCACGTATCCGGCCGGATCCCTGTAATAGCAGAAGATGTTGTTACCCGGTCCGTGGCGTCCCGGTCCCCAGTCGGGTTCCCGCCCACGGGCGCGCAGGTTGGAGACCCCTTTCATTACGTCGTCCACGTTCGCCATCACGTACGCCACATGGTTGACCGATGGGTATTCTGCACGACTGAAGACGATGACGTGATGTCTCCGACCGCATCGCAGGAAGGCCATCCGGTCCTCAATCCAGTCCGAGATCCGAAAACCGAGAAAATCGGTGTAGAACGCCACGGTCTGATCGATACACGGCGTGTTGAGACCCACGTGGCACAGCCCGCGGGGGGCGACGTTCCCGGTGGACCAGCCGTTCGCGTGCTCGGCAACACCGGCCGATAGCTCGATGCAGCGGTTCTCCGGGTCGAGAAACCGCAGTCCGTAACCGCCGCCGGGTTCGTCCAGGTCGCCCGGCTGCGCTACGAAGGTCGTTCCTCGCCGTTCGAGTTCGGCTGCCGCCGCGTCGACGGCTTCGCGCCCGTCAAGGCTGAAGGCAATGTGGTGAAGCCCAAGCCGGTCGGCCGGATGCAGGCTGAGAATGTGGTGTTCGTTCGACGCGGCACGGAGGTATCGCGCCTGCCGGTCTTCTCCGGCAGATTGGAGTCCCCAGACCTCGAGGTAGTAGTCCGCGTGGGCCGTAATCGCCGGCGACAGCAGCCCCACGTGGCGGATGTCCCGGATCTTCACGACTTCCTCCGGGTCAGCTCGATCTTCAAGTCCCGTCGAATGTAGATTTCGATGAACTCACGTAGCCACACTTCGTTCGCGAGCGTGAACCGCTCGATCAGTTTCTGAATGGGTCTGTCCGTGAGGTAGACGATGCGCCACAGGTTTAGTGGTCGCAATTCGTCACCATCGACCGAATGCTCAACGTGAAAGAGTGGCTGTCCTTCGCCCGCTCGTAGCAGGTTCCCCTCCTCGTCGAGGAGTTCCGATGTCCCGATGAAAGTGGCACTCTGCCGTACAGGGTTGAGGAAGACCTGCTCAAGGACCAATCCGTTCTCCGAGGGCTCAAGCCAGAGGCGCTGCCGCGAGCATCGCACGAAGGACTCGGCGCCGTCGGCCGCCGCCTGCCGCCGCCAATATAGGGAGCTTTCCTCCGATACGACCGAAGGGATATACAGGTCGGGCCGGAACGCCTTTTTCACCTCCATGTCCCATAACATGGACCGGGTGAACTTGAGCGGCTTGTTCGTGCGGTAGTGCCTGGCGAGCACCTGATTGATGTCGACCGGACAAAGCTCGACTCGTGTGTTGCCCGGATCGGTCCAGGCCCGCTGGAACGCTTCTTCATGCCCCACCCGGGCGACCGGCTTCGTCGGCAGTTCCCGAGGGCCGGCATCTTCCGCTTCGCGTCTCACGACGAGCTCTCCCGGCTCTTCCCATGCCCCGCCTCCGGGACTTTCACGTGGACGGTTACGATTTCCGTGTCGTGGAACTGCTGGTGGCGAACGGAAGACGCGATGTGCCGCAACAGCCGCAGCGAGACCTCCCGCTCCATCAGTACCTCGTCAGGGGTTTCGGTGAGCAGGGCGATCCTGTTCTGAAGGTTCTCCTCGCCGGATGCTGCTACGAACTCGAGGACGGCGCCGTCGGCTTCCTTGCGCGCCTGCAGGAGCAGACGCCGACCCTCGCGTTTCTCGTGGTCCTCATCCTCCCCGATCAATGTCAGCAACGTCTCCTCGCTGGCGGCGTCGAGACGGTCGACCATATTCGCCCCCCAGCCGCTGCGGGATGCGAACGTCTCGAGGAACTCCCTGATCTTCGGAAGCACGGACAGATCGAGCGCCGTTTCGATCCGGCTGCGGCGCTGCGCCGTCAATTCCAGAAACAGGGTCATGAGGATCGCCATGATACCGCCGGCCGTGATGCCGTTGCTCAGCAGGCCGCCCCCCAGTTCCGCGAGAAGTTCGGGGAACAGGAGGTCGTTCTGGCAGCCCACGCCGACCCAGAAGGCGACACCTGTGATCAGGGCCTTGCGATGGTCGATTCCACCCTGCACCACCTCCGTCATCCCCCGGACGAAGGTCATCGCCAGCACGACGGTCAGATAAGCGACGACGACCGGGCTGGGTATCGCCAGTATCATGGCCAGGACCTTGGGCAGGAACGCAAGCACGACCAGCACGGCAGCCGCAACAATTCCCACGCGGCGTGCTGCGACGCCCGTCAGCTCGACCGTCGGGACGCTGACTCCGATGGTCTGGGTCGGTACGATCCCCGCGATGCCTGACAGCAGTTTACCGATGCCGTCCGCCGTTACTGCACCCTCCACCGCCCGGTAGTCCACGGCCCGCGGCTGGCGCCACGACACGCGCTGGATGGCGACCGCCCCGGTGATCGTCTGGATAGCGCCGATGAGGGAAACGAACGCGAAGGCAGGCAGGAGTTCCACAAAGGCCGGACCGAGGTCGAGCCCGATTCCCGGCCAGGCGCCCTGTGGCAAACCGATCCACGGAGCCCGGGCAATCAGATCGAAGTCATAGAGACCCATCGATCCGCCAATAACCGAGCCCGCTATTACCCCGATGAGCGGGGCCCACAGACGCAACGTTGCCCCGGCCTTCAGGGAGATGCCGCCGATGACCAGCCCCGTCGCCACGGCGGTGAGCGGCGCACTGAGCGCCGTTTCGGGCGGCGCGTCGGCCAGGCGGCTGAATACGACCGGCAGAACGGTCGCAGGTATCAGCATGTTCACCGTGCCGACGATGGTCGGTGTCAGAAGCCGCCTGAACAGGGCCAACCGCATCGAGATCACGATCGGGACGAGCGACGATGCGACGACCAGGGTGGCGAGAAGCGGCGGACCGCCCTCGTTGAGGGCGCTGACGCAGACCCCGATGAAGGCTCCGGCGGGGCCCATGAAGAGCAGGTATCCTGCTCCGATCCGGCTTCGGCTGAGCGCCTGCAGAGCCGTGCAGACGCCACTCACGGCGACCGCGCCGAACACGGCCCAGGACAGGTACGCTTCGGTTCCGCCGCTTACCCGGATGATGATCGTGGGGATGAAGATGATGCTGGTGATGCCGAGAACGACGAGTTGAAGGCCGCTGCCCAGAGACACAAGCGCCGGAGGATTCTCGTGGGGTTCGTATTGAACGCTGGAAGCGCTTTGCTCGTCACGGCTGCTCACGAGTCTACCCTGCAGGATTGGGCGGTCCGGTACGGGCTCAGGCAGGCCGCCCCGTCAACCAGTTCCATGGTCGGATGTGAGACTCCGCGAAGATGCCCGCCTGGGCATAGGGACTGCCGGCGACAAATGCCTGAGCCACCTCGAGCGAGGGAGCTTCGAGTACGAGGACCAGACCGGTGACTGACTCGCCACTCTCGCTGAGCGTCTGCCCGCCGTGATGAACGGACACATCGGGATGTTGGGCATGATCGTGAAGGTAGGCGGCGAATGCATCCTGCAATCCGGCCCTTTCCTGTCCCTTTTCCGCCTTGTGAGTTGCGAAGACGACGAAATACATATGACACCCTCCGTTTGCTGCCGGGATGCTCGCAGGACCGCCCGATTTTGCGGAAGCGCGGGCAGCCGGCAGTCGATTGCCTGAGTTGCGGTAACGTACGGATTCACCACGTTTCGGCGCCCCGTCGTCTCATTAACGTCTGTGACGTCATTGACACAAAACCAGACGTCGATAATGGTGGTTTCGTATTAATTATTATAAGGGAATTGTTGCCGTTGGCAACCCTGCGAGGCGTCGATTCAGGTCCGCCGGTACACGGTGCTCAGGAGGCTGGCAGGAAGCCTCAAAATGCGGCGTCACAGGCTTTCCTGAAAGACTGATGGACACCCACTGATTACCTCAATCCATTGATGTCATAGCTTGACACAAAATTCCATATCAGCGCGCTTGTATTGGCGCCGTCGTAGTTGATATCGAACCAGACATGACCTCCGTTGACGACCTTGTAATGTTCAACGGAGGTATCTTTGTCTCCATCCGTATAGGAGTGGCGTTCAATCGTTGTCGCGCCGTCGGTGATGCGATTCACCGTTGGAGTCGCGCCTGCATTGTTGAAATCCGTCCAATAATCAAGCACGTCGTCGATTGACTTCAGTCCCCTGCCTCCGCCATACGGGACAACAGCGTCTGATGTGCCATGGATATTGATCATGGCCGTGGGGTGCGACGGGCTGCAGTTGTTATATGTCTCCTCCATCATCGTTCCGGCAACGGAACCTATTGCCGATATTTTATCACTATGGTAGCAGGCAAGCGCATACGTAAAAAAAGCGCCGTTCGAGTAGCCGCAGGAATACACTCGTGCCGGATCGATTCTGTAATTGGAAGCAATTTCATCGATCAGCACTCCCACGAAGCCAAAGTCGTCCGCATCGCTCTTGTTGGTATCTGATTTCAGACCGGCATTCCAGTGCGGGTCTCCGTCCAGCAACGTTCCTTGAGGATAAACCAGGATGAATTTCTCGGAATCCGCCAAAGCGCGCATATCCGCGAATCTCAGATACCGGTCTGCCCTCTGACCGAATCCGTGAAAGTTGAGCATCAGCGGAACACGTGAAGTTTCATCATACGAATCAGGCACATACACAATGTATGTACGTGCCGTGCCGTTATGGGAAAGTGTCCGTGTGAACAGACCCGATGAATCAGGCGCATCGAGCGGGATATCATCATTGCCTGAACAGGAAAACAGGCATGACAACGCCGCAATGGTCATTAAAACAAGCCTTGTCTTCAAGGCGGTCCCCACCTTTTGACCTGAGTCTATCTCTTCCCTCTCCCGTCTACCAGGTTCCAAAGAACACGCTATAGGCATGATTTGGACAGAAAGGCAATCGACTGATTTTGCCATCTAAGTGCCAGATATTTTATATAACACCTTTATTATCTATTATTTACGCCCTTTTTCTTTCTCGCCAAAGAAAAAGGGCCAAAAAGAACGGCGCCGCTCGGCGCGGGGCCGGTTTTTCCGTGAATCCCCTCAGAGGCACAAACCGAAATTGGCTGTCCTGCGAGCCTCTCAGGAGTACCAAGCCAATGGTGCCGGACGGAGTAGCACGGAAAAACCCCCCAATCCGCCACCGGACGGTCGTGAGGTAGACGGGAACGGACCACCGTGAAGCCGGGCGTGTTACCGCTAGATGGTTACCTGGCATGGTTTCCCTCCCCCTTTCCTTCAGGAGAGGGGGAGGGGGGATAGGTCTCGCTATCAGACAGGCATTCGGCTATCGAGCGCGAAGTCTCTCGCGAGTACCACCAGAGCAGGGCGCGTTGTTCCGTCACGCACCGATTTACGTTATCCTCCGGGATTGGCAGGCCAGCGTATCAGGTGAGTCCTGTGAGGGTATTCGCGTCATGCAAAAGGCAGGCCCCGCGCCCAGCGGCGACTTTTGGTTCCTTTTGGTCGCTTCAAAAGGAACACGCCGTAGGCAGGGAATTTGGGGAGATGTGGATTTCGAATTTGGTTTCCGTTCTTAGCCCACCCCTGAAAGCCGGTGGGAGAGGTCTGCGCCATTCATCGTCCTGCCGCTTCACTGCGCTGACGTCAGCTGATTGGGATTCTGGTTTATGCTGACGGCTGAAGGATGACCTCGGTCGAGGCCAGCAGTGTCTTCCAACCCTGCTCTGCCCGCTCCGTGTACTTCGCGAAGGTCGCAGGCATCCTATGGGTGAGCCTCGCCGAGCAACCGCCCGCCCGGGGAGCGATCTCGATCCTCACAATGGATGATCCCTCCCGCTCGGACAGCTCCCGTGTAAACCAGGTACACTGGATGACCGAGGGGCGCTCCAGAGTCAGGTAGGTGCCCCAATGTCGCATCTCTTCGCCATCACGCATGTCACTGAACAGAAAGGCGCCGCCTGGACGAGGATCGATCTCGATTCGAACGATCTCTCCGGAAAGGCCGAACGCGGCCAGGGCAAGGCTCATCCACCTACGGACGTCTTGAGGGTTGAGCCATGCATCGAAGACTTCGTCCGCCGTCGCATGCTGGAAATGATGCTCCGCCAGGACTTCGAACATCTGACTCGTTTCGTCACTCATGTCTCAGGTCTTTCCTCGCCGCGAGAGCCCATCTTCGAAGTCAGCGGTCGGTTCCCGCAGAACGTGGCTGCTTCGGCGTCATCCGTCCCCATTTCCCTCTGCCGATGATGGCTGCGTAGGAGAATAATGACAAACGTTGGCCTCCGGATTGCGATCCGCTACCAGATTCAGGGCGATACCATGCTCCAGCCATGCCTTGAGCGCGGCGAGGACGAGAGAGAAACCGCCCATCGAGTCGAGCGCCATGCCGATGACGTTCTCCTTGGTCCCCTGGAACCCGGTGTTGGTGATCTGAACGAGGGTGGCTTCCGCTTCCAGAGAAGTGAACTGCCATTCGACGGTCGTCGGCGGATCGTCCCATTCGATGAGAATTCTGGTGGGCTGTTCGACCGACCTGACGCGGACATCCGCGGAGACGCCGTACATCTCCCATTCCCATGTCACCTTCGCGCCCGGCTCCAGCCTGCCGCTGCTTCCGGTGAACCAGAATCGGGTGGTGACGGCGGGATCCACGAACGCGTTGTACACTTCATCGATTGGCCGCCGGATGAGCATTTGCGTCTGAACAGTTGGATCGATCACGCTGGCCCCCTGGGGTTGCCACCCTGGACATACTACCGGCCTGACTCGCGCAGCGCCTTGATTACAGCCCCGCCATGCCCGGCAGCCCGGGCGCGTTTCCAGACTTTGGTCAGGATTCCGTCCGGACCGATGATGAACGTTGACCGCGTCATTCCCTCGAAGCGGCGGCCGTAGAGGACTTTCTCACCCCAGGCGCCATAACGGGTGGAGACGGTTGCGTCGGCATCCACCAGCAGCGGAAACGGCAGCCGCTGGCTTTCCCGGAAGCCCCGGTGCGAATCGGCATCGTCTCTCGAAACGCCGAGCACGACTGCGCCCTCATCCACGATTTCGGCGTGATTGTCCCGCAATGAGCAGGCCTGAATCGTGCAACCCGGGGTGTTATCGCGTGGATAGAAGTAGAGGACGACCGCCCGGCCCCGGTATCCGGCCAGCGAATGGACGTTGCCGTCTTGATCGGCAAGTTCGAAATCCGGGGCCGCATCCCCTGCCGCCAGCGTGATTGCCATCGTCGTTCCTTTCTTCTTCTGCCTTTGGACTGCGGCCGCCCGAACAGGCCGGATTCGAGAAGTACACAGGCATCGGAAAAATCCCAAATAATCCGGACAGTTCATGGACCGACGCAAACAGCGGGTGCTTGAAAAGTCAGTTTGATTGGGAGGTCATCATTGCGGCTTGCGCGCCGTGTAGTAGAACATCGGCGTGAATATGCCGAGGCGGCCGCCGGCAACGAGGCTGTCGGCAGCCAGGTTCAGCAATTTCTGTACATCGGTCGTGCCCTTTGGCACGATGCGGAGCGGCTCGAGTAACCGCAGTGTCCAAGTGGTGACAAACCGGCCGATGGCCGTTCTCGGCAGGCTTGCCAAAGATACGTCACGACCCTCCAGCGCACGGTACCAGGGCGTCTCCGGGTCGGATCTGTCGGCGGCATCGAAGGATTCGATTACTTCAAATCCCGCGCTTCGCAAGGCTCCGACCACGTCATCGAACGACGCGATATCCGGGAGACCGTTGCCCGTCTCAATGCCCTTCTTTAACTCCTGATGGGCTGGATCCTCGGCGTTGTAACCGGGAGTCGTACACCACTCGTAGCCGCCGAACCTGCCGCCTGGTCGCAGCACGCGCCAAATTTCGGCAAAGGCCCCCTCCTTGTCCGGTGCATGGGGCGTGGCCTCGATCTGGAAGGCGGTATCGAAACTGGCATCCGGGGCCGGGATCTGCATGTAGTCGCCATGCAGAATCTCTGTCTGATGCTGGAGGCCGGCCGCTTTGTTGTAGGCTTCGCACTTGTCCAGTTGATATTCATTGTTATTGAGACCAACCACATGGGCGCCGAACTTCCTCGCCATCAAACGCATCGGACCCCCTACGCCGCAACCGACGTCCAACACCCTCATACCGGGATGGAGGCCGATAGCTTCGGCGAGGAAAAGTTCGTGGCGGATCAGGGAATCCTCAAATGACTCGTGCCGTTTGCGCGGCGCAAAGTGAAAGGACCGACCCCATCCATACTCGTAGAAATCGGTAACCAGATTATAATACTGGTTGACCATTTCCATGTAACGGCGCTTTCGATCTTGATAACCTCCGCCATTTCCTTCGTCATGAAAACTGCGGTATTTTTCGGCAGCCCGCACGGTTGCTTCTCGCTTAACACCCTTCGAAACCGGGATGTGTATGGGGCCAGTCATTATTCTACACTTCGTCGGGTCATGTCGCGTAGAACTGTTGGTACCATTGGCGCATTCGATGCACGGGCCCGTCGGACCTGGTGAGCAACGGTTTCCGTCTGTAGATCTTGTTCTCCCAGATCTCCACGTCCCTCCGCCATTGCGACACCCAGTTACCCACTACATAACTGGCCAGAATCCGGGAAACGCGCTTTTCTGCGAACCACGAGAAATGAACTTGCTGCTTGAGCGGTGCGATGGGCGTATGCGTCTGAAACATGGTGATTCCGCCCAGATTGGGAATTGAAAAATCAAACTGGACGATACCGCCAGGTCCATGGAAAGTGATTCTGGCGGTGGCCGCGGTATTTTGCATCTTTCGACCCAGTATCTCGAGCATGCTATGATCATTGAAATAGGCAAGATGAGTCGAGTCGGCATCGGATTCCCAACTCGCTTCGTGGTGAATCTTGATGAAGGGGATGGGGAACCGGGTCCACGGTATATGCATGACGCCGTGGATCTCAGGGAAATGCTGGAAGTCCACGGCGTTTTCGGCGAACTCTATGAGATGCATGCCCACTTCGCCGGCTTCGTACTTCCCCCGGTAATCAAACTGCCCGCGATCTATCCTGCTCTGTTCGCGAAGGCGGTAAAGGACTCGATCCGGCATGTGCTCTGCGTGGTAGACCACGACCATGCCGTAATAATCCATCACTTCCCAGTGTGTATGGGTCCTGGTTGGTAGTTTGTCGTTCGTGGGAGTGCCTCGGATCTGTCCAAGTCCGTCAATCCGCCAGCCGTGGAAGGGACATCGCAACTGGTCGCCAATTACCGTGCCATGGGCCAAATTGGCACCCATGTGCGGGCAGAAGGCATCGACTGCGAAGATTTGTCCGTCCAATTCGCTCCGGAAGAGCGCAATCTGCTTCCCAAGACATTCGACGTACGTTACTTCGCCGCGGCTGATGTCAGCCGATGCCGCCACCCTGTACCACCCATCGGGATACGGAGGAGGATAGGTGGACTCGCGGAAGGCTTCGGATGGTCTCCTATGACCCTGTCCATTGCGGGCCGCACCGCGTCGGGCGATTCGTCCCCACATTTCGTACACCCTGAAATTGGACACCGCATAACGTCGCCAAGGCAACGGATTCGCCTGGATGCCCTGTTGCCGCCCTGCGACGTCCCGTCTCGGCTACGCCAGGTCGAAGCGATCGAGATTCATGACTTTGTTCCACGCGCTCGCGAAGTCTCGAACGAACACGTCCTGAGCATCGTCGCAGCCGTAGACTTCCGCGTAGGACCGGAGCTCGGAGTTCGAACCGAAGACGAGGTCCACCCTTGTGGCGGTCCACTTGAGCTCACCGGTCCCGGCATCGCGTCCTTCGAATTCGTCCTGCGAATCACCGGACGCGTTCCACTCTGTATCCATGTCGAGCAGATTCACAAAGAAGTCATTGGTCAACGTCCCCGGGCGATCTGTGAAGACACCGTGTTGAGACTGCCCGGTGTTGGCGTTCAGGACCCGCATGCCACCAACCAGCGCTGTCATCTCGGGTGCGGAAAGGGTCAGCATGCAAGCCCGCTCGACCAGCAGGTCCTCCGGTTTGCCTTCCTGCCCTGCCTGGAGGTAGTTGCGGAATCCGTCCGCAGTGGGCTCGAGTACGGCAAAGGACTCCGCGTCGGTCCACTCCGGCGTCGCGTCCGTGCGTCCGGGAGTAAAGGGCACCTCAACTTCATGCCCGGCGTTCCTGGCAGCCTGTTCGACGCCCGCGCACCCGGCCAGGACGATCAAGTCGGCGAGAGAGACCCGCGTTCCGCGGCTCTGAGAACCGTTGAACTCCGCCTGGATCTGCTCCAGTGTTTCGAGTACACGGTTGAGTGCGGCCGGGTCGTTGACTTCCCAGTCTCTTTGCGGGGCGAGGCGGATTCGCGCGCCGTTCGCGCCGCCGCGTTTGTCGGTGCCGCGGAAAGATGCCGCGGACGCCCAGGCGGTGGAGACCAGCTGGGAAACGGACAATCCTGAATCTAGGACCTTCGCCTTGAGGTCGGCGATATCCTCCTCCCCGACCAACTCGTGGTCCACGTCGGGGACGGGGTCCTGCCACAATAGCGGCTCGGACGGAACCAGGGGTCCGATATACCGGCTGCGGGGCCCCATGTCGCGGTGGATCAGCTTGAACCATGCCCGGGCGAAGGCGTCTGCGAATTCGGCCGGGTTCTCCAGGAAGCGCTTTGCGATCGGCGCATACTCCGGGTCCATCCTCAGTGAGAGGTCCGTCGTGAGCATCATCGGCGCGTGTTTCTTCGACGGATCGTGCGCGTCGGGCACTGTGGCGACTTCAGCCGCGTTCTTCGGCGCGTATTGACATTTGCCCGCCGGACTCTTCGTCAATTCCCAGTCGTGTGCGTGAAGGTTCTCGAAGAACTCGTTGTCCCACTTCACCGGGTTGCTCGTCCAGGCGCCTTCCAGGCCGCTCGTGATCGAGTCGCTGCCTTTGCCACTGCCGTGGCTGCTCTTCCAGCCGAATCCCTGTTCCTCTATCCCGGCCCCTTCCGGTTCGGGGCCGACATGATCCTCAGGTGCGGCGCCGTGCGCCTTGCCGAACGTGTGCCCGCCGGCGATGAGCGCCACGGTCTCCTCGTCATCCATCGCCATGCGTTTGAACGTCTGACGAATGTATTGCGCCGCGGCGCATGGATCGGGATTGCCGTTCGGCCCCTCCGGGTTCACGTAGATCAGGCCCATGTGGTCGGCGCCGAGCGGTCCGTGGAGCTCGCCGTCGGCGTCGTGGCGCTGATCGTCGAGCCACGTCGTCTCTGCGCCCCAGTCCGTTTCGTCCGCCTCCCAGACGTCCGGGCGTCCAAAGGCGAAACCGAAGGTCTTGAAGCCCATCGACTCGAGCGCGCAGTCTCCTGCGAAGATGATCAGGTCGGCCCAGGACAGGTTCCGGCCGTACTTCTTCTTGACGGGCCAGAGCAGGCGCCGCGCCTTGTCGAGATTTCCGTTGTCCGGCCAGCTGTTGAGGGGGGCGAAGCGCTGGTGCCCGGAGCCGCCGCCGCCCCGGCCGTCGCTGATGCGGTACGTGCCGGCAGCGTGCCATGTCATGCGGATGAAGAGCGGACCGTAGTGGCCGTAGTCGGCCGGCCACCAGTCCTGCGAGGTGGTCATGACCTCTTCGACGTCCTTTTTCAGCGAATGGACGTCTAAGGTCTTGACCGCCTCGGCGTAGTCGAAATCCCCGCCCATCGGATCGGACGCGGGCGAATCCTGGCGGAGGGGCTTCAGGTTCAACTGATCCGGCCACCAGTCCTGGTTGGATGTCATTTCGAGCCTCCTGTACTGAGATTGCCGCAACCTGTACTAACCGTTGCGAGCCAGGTGTGTTGTTGGCGTAGACGGATAAAATACGACGTTCGCCGGTTCACAGGCAAGGGGAATCTGGCTCACGCAACGGCGCACTGCCTTTAGCCGACATCTTCTCCTGATTTTCCTGCGCACATTGCATAGATCCTACACTTCGGCGAACGCCTTCGCGAAGTCCGCGCACAGATCCTCGGCGGCTTCGATGCCGCACGCCACACGGACGAGGCCGTCGGTTATTCCAAGTTCCGCCCTATCTTCCGGGCTCATGCCGCTGTGCGATGTGGCGGCGGGACGCGTAATGAGGGTTTCGACGCCTCCGAGACTGGGGGCCGTTACCGGCAGCGTCAGCCCGGACAGTAGCCGCTCCGCCGCGGCCACGCCACCGTGCAGCTCAAAGCTCAGCACCCCGCCAGAACCGCTAAACAACCGCTGTGCCCGTTCGTATTGTGGATGGCTCACCAGCCCCGGATAGTTCACCCGGGCCACCTGCTCCTGCCCGGATAGAAAGCGCGCCAGCGTCAGACCGTTCTCATTGTGTTGGCGCACTCTGAGCGCCAGTGTCTTCAAGCCCCGCTGCAGCAAAAAACAGGCGTGCGTATCCAGCGAACCGCCCAGATGATTCAGCTTGTGCCTGATGGCCTCGACGTGTGCGGAGGACCCTGCGATCGCGCCCGCGACCAGGTCCGAGTGACCGTTCAGGTACTTGGTCGCGCTGTGCAGTTCGATATCGAACCCGATTTCCAGCGGGCGGAAGTTGCACGGGGAGGCAAAGGTATTGTCGATCAGGGAGACGAGCCCATATTCGCGGGCGAATTCCACGACCGCCTCGAGATCGGCGACCTCCAGCAGCGGATTGGTCATGGTCTCCACGTAAATCGCCCGGGTTTCCGGACGGAGCTTGTCCGCCCACGTCTCCGGCGTGTTCCCGGCGATAAAGTCGAAATCAATCCCCAGGCGCGGGGCATCCTGCGTCACAAAGCTGTGCGTGCCCCCGTAGAGACAGTCCTGGATCAGCAGATGATCACCGCTGTTGAGTACGGTAATCAATGCCGTCGTAATCGCGGCCATCCCCGAGCCGGTTACGAGCGCGTCTTCACCGCCGCTGACAGCGGCCAGCTTGGCGTGCAGTGCGCGGTGATTGGGTGTGTTGTTCAGGCGGAGATAGCGGATGTCGTTGTAGTCCTGCTCGTCCTGTGAAACAAAGGTCGAACTCTGGAAGATCGGCAGCACCACGGCGCCCTCAATGCGCTCCTCGCCGGCGTGAATGAGACGCGTCTGAATGTCCATGCATTGTCCCTTGGAAATTTACGGCGTGACTTCTGCCCAAAATGGATGCATATATTTGAATAATACATTAAACATGGATAGACAGGATGAACAGGACAAAGACTGATCAGGATTCACAGGATCAGGCAGGATTAAGCAGGATTGGAAACCAAGAGCAGGGCAAATGATCGCTTGTCCGGGCCAAAGCGTCCGCGCACAAGGTCGTCTACAAAGACCGTACGCTACACGTACAATCGAGAATACGGGAGATTCTTCGCCGCGCTGTGATTGACATGTCTTGCGATAACAATTGGCGAAACGCTGAGCCCACACCCTCGCAGAGCATGTCATCCTGAGGAGGCCAGCGCGCGACAGCGACCGACACGACTTTCCAACCGGTCCCGATGTCGATCCCATTGTACCCTTAAACGCCTTTGGCGCAAGAAGGAAAAACCATGTCCAAGACCAACCATTTGAGAGCGGGAGCGGCGACGGTTGATATCACGCCGCCATTGGGGACGCACCTGGCCGGAAGCGGCGCCGGCGAGCACCGGCCGGCCGAGACCGTTCTGGATCCGCTCTTTGCAAGAGCCATCGTCTTCGAAAGCGGTGGGCGGCGCGTTTGCATCGTCATCCTGGATCTCACGATCGTCACCCAGGACTACTCGGAGCGGATCCGCGCCGCTATAGCCGAGCGGACGGGCGTCGCACCCGAGGCGATTATGGTCCAGGCCACCCAGACGCACTCCGCGCCGAGCCTGGGCCACTTCATGCTGGATCCGGATTTTCCCCTCGAGACCAACGGGGCGACGGAGTATCTGCGCGGAGCCGAACGCGCCTACGGCGACCGGGCGGCGGCAGCCGCGGTGGAGGCAGCGGTCGAAGCGGCGGGCAGGCTGCAACCCGCGCGCATCGGTCTGGGGCGCGGCGTGTTAGGAGACCTGGCGTTCAATCGGCGCGGCATCCGGCGGGACGGAACCATCACCATGCCCGCCCCCCTGGGCCGGGAAAAAAGGCCGTTCGGAAACACGGATGTCTGTTATCTCGAGGGGCCCATCGATCCGGAAGTCGGCGTATGCTGCGTTCAGGACGCGAATAGACGTCCGCTGGCCTTTCTCCTGCACTACACCTGTCACCCCGTCAATGCGTTCAGTCATCGCGACACCTACCGGGCGGTATCGGCGGACTGGCCCGGCGCATGGACGCGGGAGATGGAACTGCGTTTCGGCTCCGACGCGGTACCGCTTGTCGTCAACGGCTGCTGCGGCAACATCAACCCCAGGCATCCCTTCGATTCGGATTACCGGCCGGACCACCAGAGAATGGGGCGCAAACTGGCCGGGATGACCGAAGGAATTGTTCACAGTCTGGCGTTCAACGATAACGCTGCGCTGGCTTATCGCGACGCGACGATCGGCTTGCCGTTCCGCGAGATTCCGGACGAGCGCCTGCGCGAGGTCGAAGCGATCCTGTCCGGGAGTCCCGAACCGCCGCGCGGCGCAAACGGACAGGTGGACCCACTGTGGTTCCGGGCCGCTTCGACCCGCAGCGTCGAACTGTGCCGGAAACGGGACGCCGAGTTCAGCTACGAAATCCAGGCGTTCCGCATCGGCGACCTGTGCGTTATTGGCCTGCCTGGAGAACCCTTCGTGGAAGGACAACTCGCGCTCAAGACCAACTCGCCGGCGCCGTATCTCTTCCCGGCGCACCTCACGACGCACTACGTCGGCTACCTGCCGACGCGGGCGGCCTACGAGCGCGGGGGACACGAGGCCAACGAAGACGTGACCTACTGGGCCAAGCTCGCTCCCGGCTGCCTCGAAACGGTCATCGACCGGGCTCGCGTATTGATAAAAGAATTGTTCGCATGAACGATCTGTCGGGTGCGTTGCCGGACGTTTGCGTCCGATTTCGGCGAATCCCGTATTCGCGACATCGGCGCGTTTTTCTTGATTCTATTCGGAATCCGGCAGGAAGATCGAGTCAATGATGACGTACACAGTCAATTTGAACAGAGGGGAATAACCCATGCAGAAAATCGTCACCAATCTTTGGTTTGACGGCCGGGTGGAGGAAGCGCTCGAACTCTACACGTCGTGCTTCGAAGATGCACGCGTTACGAACATCACGCGCTACACCGAAGCCGGCATGGGCAAGGCCGGCGAAATCATGACCGCGGAGTTTGTACTGGCAGGGCAGGAGTTCTGCATCATCAACGGTGGTCCCATGTACACACACAGCCCGGCGATGTCGCTGTCCGTAAACTGTGTCGATCAGAACGAGGTGGACAGATTGTGGGCACGCCTGACGTCCGATGGCGGCGAGGAAGGCCGATGCGGCTGGTTGACCGATCGCTTCGGCGTCTCCTGGCAGATCGTTCCCACCGCGCTGGGACAAATGATGGCCAGTGACGACACGTCGGCGGTCGAACGCGTCACCGCCGCATTTATGAAGATGAACAAGCTGGATATCGCCGGGATGTTGAAGGCGTTCCGCAATGAGTAAGCGTCACGCGCCGACCGATGCCTTGCCCGGCTCGCAGCGGTCGCCGGTTCAGTCGAGATTTCATTCGATACCCAAGGGGGAGGATGTATGGCCGAAAGCGACCGCTACGAAGCAGGCCGCAGAGTTCTTTCGTCGATGCTCGGAGAGGCCGCTGCAAAGGACTCCGCCGAAAGGATGCGCGCACTTCATCCGGAGTTCGAACGACTCGTGATGGAGCAGGTGATGCATGACCTGTACGGTAGGGACGGGCTGGACATCAAGACCCGTCTGCTATGCACGATCGCGGCGTTGACGGTACTCGGCAGGCCGCAGCAACTTGCCGTTCACATTGACCGGGCCCTTGGTTGTGGCTCGACGAGGACGGAGATAGAGGAGGTCATGCTGCAGATGAGCGCCTTCGGCGGATTTCCGGCGACTTGGGATGCGCTGACTGTTCTCCAGGGACAGAACCAGGGGAAATAGCACGGGGGATTTTGGAAGCTGTCTTAAAATTCCCAGCGGTCTTCGCGCGGCTGCAAAAGCGCAGGTCGGCGTTGGTCAAGCCCGCCCGTATAGGCAAATATGGGCGGGCTTTCCCGCCTTGACCGCCACTTTTTCGCTCGCGCTCGGGAACTCACCGGTAATTTTAAAACAGCTTCTTAGATTCGTTTGAGTTCGACGGCCGCGTTCTTAATCCCGGTCGAAAAGATGCGCCTGAGTATTGTTCGCAAGCGCCAATTCGTAGCAGACGGCCTCGCTATCCGTGCGCACCAGCAGATAGGGTGCGGCAAAGGACGGGGGATTCCAGGTTTTGCCCGCGAAGGCTGTCATGCGCGCCAGTTCGACGTGGCGGTCGGGTTGGGCCTCGACCAGTACCACGTCGCCCGATTCGCCCATGATCAACAGGACATCACCTATCAGGATGAGCTGGCCGTGGCCGTAGCGCCCTCGCTTCCAGCGGCGCTTGCCGTCTTGCGGGTCGAGGCAGACCAGCACCCCGTCGTCGAGGCCATAGACAAACCCATCGCGATGGACCATGTTGGCAAACTTGGCCTTGAGCCGAGGGCTTCTCCAGACGATCTCGCTCGTCAATCCGCCTTCGGCCGCGGCGTTAATCTGATACAGCCTGGCGCCAATGCCGTAGCCGGTGGAGACCAGAACCCGGTTCCCGGGCAAGGGCAGAGGGTTGACAACGCATTGGACCTGGTCCCAGGGCTGACGCCAGAGGGGATCTCCGCTGTGCGGATCGTGTGCGACGACGCTATGGCTGTTGAAGATCAGGATCTGCTCGCGCCCGGCCAGCGTGACCAGACGCGGTGAACTGTAGCCGGCCCTGTCCGTGCCCCCGCCCCAGACAAACGCGCCGGTCTGACGGTGATAGGCCACCAGCGAGCGCTCATCCGGGCCTCCGGCACTGACGACCACCAGCGTGTCGAGGACCAGCGGCGAACAGCTGATGCCCCACATATTGGCCTCAGCCCGATTGTCGGCGAGGATGTCCCGCGACCAGATCAGCGCCCCGTTGGCCACGTCCAGACAATTCAGGATGCCGGTCGCGCCCATGGTGAAAACCCGGTCTCCGGCGATGGTAGGCGTCGCGCGCGGACCGACCCCGGCGATGGCGGACTCATAGCGGGTCGAGTCGGCGTGTTGCCAGAGCTTGCGGCCCGTCGCCAGGTCGTAGCAGACAACCTGCTCCTCGGGACCGTGTTGCTCCTGGGTGACGGCCCGGCCGCCGGCAATGGCAATGGAGGACCAGCCGGCGCCAACGGGGCGACGCCAGATTTCGCGCGGCGGGCGCCTGGTCCAGTCGCGCTCGAGGCGGACGCCACGGAGGCGGTTGTTACGCTCGGGGCCGAGAAATTGCGGCCAATCACGGGCGTCGAGCGTGGTGGCGTCCCCTCCTTCCGCGACGGCGGCTTCACCCTCAGCGCTCCAACGCCATTCGAGGACCGGTACGAAATCGCCGCTCAACCCTTTGACGCGAAGAAACCCGACGCCAAGCGCGATGAGGAAGACGATGCCGCCGAAATAGCGCAGGCGCCGTCCCCATGGCAGCCGCGACGCAAAGAGCAGCCAGATCAAAGCGAGGAAAACGGCGAGTATGAAGATGCCCATGGTGCGCATAACCTGTTGCTGGCGATGGAGGGATTCGGGCAACCAGATCAGCAGGAGCGCCAGGACGACGATGCCTCCGAGCAGATAGAGAGGCCATATTCGAGGGCGGGTCGAGGACATAGGTACTATACACCTCCAGTGGCGGTTTCCAGGCGGACCCAATCGCCGCTGGTGACCGTGCTGGCAATCGGGCCGCGGCAAAACACGGCAATGGACAGGATCTGGCTCTATTCTTCCACGCGCTGCGAGCCAGAGTCAATCGATGGCGTAGGCTTCGATCTCAACGACCAGGTGCGGCTTGAGCAGCGCGGCGACGACAACCAGGGTCGAGGCCGGCAGAATCTCGCCAAACACCTCGCGGTGAGCGCGGGTGACGCCATCGGCGTGGGCTACATCCGTGATGTATACGACCGTCCGCACCACGTCTTCGAGGCATGCACCGGTCTCGTCTAGCGCCGTGGCGATGATTCCCAATGCGCTCCGCGCCTGCTCGTAGGCATTGCCCTGGTCATGTGGCGGCTGGGCGCAGGTACCGGCGACGTGAATATGACGGTCCGCACGCACGGCGCGTGAATAACCAAACTCCGCGCCAAACGGACTGCTGGTCGGTATATGTTTACGTTTCATGGTCTTCCTTTATATACAGCTCTATTCGACCGCCGCCACTCCTCCAACAGCGCTGCCGCCGGACCCTTGCGTACGTCTGGCGTGTATTGCATATTGCCGATATCGGTACAATATTACCCTCTGCGTACGCGATGGATCATAAGAAGAAAAAGCGGTCATGAGAAATGCCCTGGGGTTCACTCCACGTCCAGGATGTAGCGTGCGAGCGGCGAGATCCGACGGGCGGTTGCGGGCCGCAGGTACTCGCGCTGGTTCGTTTGCTGCGCGTGTTCTCGGGCGATAAAGGCGCAGTGCAGGGTGCGGCGGGGGGCGTCGCTGAGGTTGCGGTACGAGCTGTGAAAGAGACTGCCATTGAAGACGGCGATCGAGCCGGCGCGGCCCGTCAGCTGTACCTGGTCCGGGTGATCGGACATGGAGTCGGCTACGTGGTCCGAGGCTCTGCCGGGCTTGCGGTGGCTTCCGGGAACGCAGCGGGTCGCGCCGTTGACCCGGGTGAAGTCGTCGAGCATCCACATCGAATTGACGACGTGATACGGTCCGCCAGGCTCAGTTGGCCCGCCCCAATCCGTGTGCAAGCCCTGCAACCCGCTGCCGGGCAGCGGATCGTGTCCGTTGAGCGAGTGCAGCTTGAACGGCCGCTGGAGCACGTGCCACACCGCCGTCAGCAGCGTCGGCTGCAGGTAGACATTGTCGAAGACCGTCCCCTTGTTCACCAGGTCGGCCAGGCGGCGCACGCCCTCCATCTGGGCAACTTCAACACCGGCTTTGTCGCCTTCGCTGGCGAAGATCACGTCGAAAGCCTGGCGCAGCCCCGCCAGCCAGCCGGGAGCAATGACGCATTCAAGAATGACGAAGCCGTTGGCATCCAGCGCATCGCATTGCTCGGGCGTCAGCGGCCCGGGGACAAAACCCCGGTGCAACAATTCGCCGTCCATAGGTGAAGGTCCTCAGAAGAGTACAAAATGCCGCGAAGAAGCAGGGCCCTCAGTGTCGGTGACCCCGCCCCCTTGTTCACGCTCCGGTCGCACCAGCAACGAGAGGTGTCGCTGGCGTCGTATCGGCACAAGGAAAACGTCGTTCTGACGTTTTTCCGGGGGACCTGGTGACGGAGAACGCGTCGTCAGTTGGCGATCGTTCAGGAACATATCGAAGCGTACGCAGAAAGAAAAACGACGTCGATTGCCGTTGGCGCAGGACAGCCGCCGGGCGAGATGCGCGAATACGCCGAACGCAACGGGATCACCTTTCCGCTTCTGGCGGACGAAGACTGGAGTGTCATCAGGAGCTATGGGGTACGCCACTGGTTCGCCCTGGCGATGCACAACGTCGCCTACACCATCGTCCGTCCCGCGACGTTTGTCATCGACAAACTCGGCTATGCCCTGCATGAATGGACCGGCCTGGCGAATCACGGGTTGAGCAACAGCATTGCCCGTCCGGCGACGTTCATCGTCGACAGACGCGGCGTGATCAGATATACGTACATCGGATCGAGTCAGTTCGATCTGGCCGAACAGCAGGAAATACTCGAACACCTGGAATCAAGGGATAGCGAATAATGTATAAAGACATCATCAGTTACCAGTTGGCAGAGAATATCTCCGAGGAACACCTACTAAACGTTGCACGTCAGGTCCTGGTGAACTGGATGAGCAGACAGCCAGGTTTCATTAAGTGGGAGATTCACCGGAACAGCGATGGAGGCTATACCGACGTCGTTTACTGGGAATCAGAGGGCGACGCGAAGAACGCGCAAGCAGACATGGTCAATATCCCAAATGCCGCGGATTGGTATTCCTGCTATGAGGAAGGTTCAATTTCAAGCATGAATCTTGATCACGTCGCGACGTTCGAATAGCGTGGGTCTGGCAATGTTCAAAATATGTTCCCAAGATGGGACGCGCTATGAAGAACGAGGAGTCTCGCGTATGACTTCGACGAACTGTCTCGTACCGAGATCGGCGCCGAAGCAAACCTGTCCCCCTTTAGGGGGCCCTCCATGAATGGGCGCGAGTATCCTGGGCCGCTCCCTGAGCTTGTCGAAGGGTCGGCACAGGATATCGAAGCGCGGGCATTTCGACAAGCTCAATGACCACGCTTCGGTATGCGATCTTCGATTTCGCACAGAGTCAGGGACCGGCCGATGTTAGGCACGTGAGATCTCTTCAACAAACATTGAAGCGGCGAAGTGTTTTGATGCTTCCTTGTTGAATACCGTGTTGACGACGGATAGTGTGTCTTAGGTGTTCGATCGACCGATATTATATGGGACGACACTCAAGGTCTACCCGAATGTCCTTCTATCCAGGAGACGTCCATGCTTTCGCAAGCGCAGATTGCACAATATGACCGGGACGGGTACGTGATGGTGTCGGGGCTGATTCCGGAAACAACAATCGCTGGCGCGGAGGAAACGATGTGGTCTGTCCTCGGTATGGATCGGGACGATCCGGCTTCGTGGTCTCCTTTACCGGACAATGCCGATGGCGTAACGACGGTGGCCAGCCAGGGGGTGGTTGAACATTTCGGGCTCAAGGACCCTGAGTTGCTGGCATGTTGTACTCCCGCGTTTTACGACGTGCAGAGCCAGCTAGCCCGCAAGAATGAGGCGGCGTTTCGCTGCCAGAGACCTCAGCCGGAGGCGGTGTGGACGCGCAGCGTATTTCCGGTGTCGGGAAGCTGGAGTCACCACAGCGGGCATGCCGATGGCGTACATCGACCGTTCAGCATCTTTCCCGGATCATTCCGCGTCTCGTCGCTGACGTATCTCGATTCCGGTGTCGCGCAGGGTGGCGGAACGGCAGTCTGGCCGGGTTCGCATCGTACGCTCAGAGATGGGGCGGTGCGGGATCCCGACAGGTTTCGCATGCTGCCGGATTTGCAGAACCCAACGCAAAAGTTCGATCTGAGCGCGCCGATCGAGTTGACGCCGTCCCGGGGCGACGTCCTGTTCTTTCATTACCTGCTGGTACACGCCGGGTCGCTCAATACAGGCAGCAAACCGCGTTTCGCAATCCGGTGGATGTGTACCTGCGACCCCTGCCGCATCTGGGAAAAGCACGGCAAGTGGAATATCTGGATGCCGTGAAACTTGATGCCCTGTCCTACCCCTTCTCCGCCATAAACGCCTCGTACAACGCCAGCGGCTGCGTCATCGATTCGTCGATTTCGGTGACGGCGAACCGCACCTGCACGGTCCGTTCATCCCCGACGCGGAAGTCATCTCCGAACAACGAGAGGTAGAGCGGATTCTGGTCCCTGAACGGGTCCTTCATGTTTTCGCTCTGGTACCCGCTGATGACCGCGTAACAGTCCTGAGGTCTGGACATCAGTACGCCTGCAACGCCCGTTTCCAGGTTCGCGCTCATGATCACCGGCGATTCGAAATACCGTTGGGGATTCCACTGGTACAGGCCCCAGATCCGGTCCCATCGCCCGTCGGTAGACCGGCGCGCGGCGTGCTGGTCCCTCGAGAATACCAGTCCCGTTCCCACGAAAACGTCGTTCACTTCCGGCGCGATCCATCGCGCCTGATCGGCCGGAATATCGAACGGACTGCCCTGGACATACACGTACGGCCGCAGGGACAGGTCGAAATAGTTGGACAGGAACACTTCATAAGCCGGGTACGGCCAGTTCGACTTCACGGTGATCGAAAGGTCCACCGCATTGGGTTCGACGACTTCGTACCTTGCCGTCATCTCGGCCTTGTGATCATCTGTCCCCGCCCAGTGTACTTCGATCGCATTGCCGTCGGACGTAATGCTGCGTTCGTTCTCGCGGGCCTGCCCCATACAGTGGTTCTGCGAAAACATGAAAAACAGATTCAGAAGGTCGTACTTCGGGTGTACCACCTGCGCGCCCGTCGATTTGTGCGTCAACTCCTTGATTCCATGACGGTCCCCGTCAGGCTGGATGTAGCCCGCCATCTGCTCCGTCGCGAAGTGCCAGACGTCCTGTCCGGCATCGTGCCTCAGCGCCATTTCAAAGCCTCCCTTCAGAAGGACAATCCAATTTCAGTTGCGCGCCGCCTCACCTGATCTCGATACATCTGGAAAATCCGTACGGATGGACCGGGAGCAGGGGGCCGCGCATCGGCGGCGTATCCCGGACAATCGTCCGTCTGGCGGGCGCCTCGTACCCGGCGACCCAGGCCTTTACCGTCAGTGCATCCAGGTCGTCGCCGGTAAGATCCACCGTTACCGATGCCCATCCGCTTTCGTGAATGTTGAAGAGATAGTCGTCCCGTTCCTTCGGTCCCACGGGGGGCAGGAACCTGGCCGAGCCGTGGCTGCTTCGGCCCTGCCGGTGGATGCGCTGGGTCACGTACGAATATCTTGAAGGCACGCCCTTGTACCGCGACCCGCCGGCGCGGACATCCACGCCATCCAGCACTTCCTCCGGTCCGAGCAGAACAACCTGCAGTTCCGGACGCTCGAACCGGTGCGGCACCGCGACGTACCACTGCATCCTGTGGGCCCCTTCGCTGAGTTCATCGCAGGTTGTTTCGGCGGAGAGACCGGGGATCTGCATGTCCGGATGCACCGCGGGCCCCACGTCGGCCGTGAGCCGACGGTCCCCTGGAAACAGGTGTTCACACCCGCCATCGCACAACCGCGCCATGAACGGCGCGTCCGGTATGGGCGAGACGTCCTCCTGTTCGTCGGCATAGATCTTCATCAAGCGGACTTCGTTCCCCAGCAAGGTTACGGAACCATCGAGGTCCTGCCAGAAGGGATACACCTGCCGTATGGTCCCCGGCGCATACCCCAATCCGAGGTCCGCGCGAAGATCCACCGTCTGGGGCTCGACGGAAGGATTTCGGAGCAGGAGCCATGCGCTTCCGCCCGAAGGATGCAGGAAGCCATAGACCTCGCCGAAAGCGGGATTCCCCAGCACCATCCGCGTCTCCTTCGTGCCCAGGTCGTCCGCGTTGAAACGCATCCAGTCCATCATCGCCTGCAGTTGCCCCGCCCGGTTCTCTCTCAGGCTTTCGGGATTGATCGGCATCGGCATATAGGTGGTGCCGCGGCAGGCCGCCAGCACGAGGTTGTCCAGCCACGTATGGTCCGGGTCGCCGAACGCATTGGTCAATGCCTGCACGAATTCGTGATTGTCGTACGCGTCGAAGAAGATCGGCGTTTCCGCCTTGCGCATGATCTGATAATAAACCGTGTCCCGGTGCGTCAGAGCGCGGTCGCGCTGGGTGCGAGCCGGCCAGGACGCGTATTCGCAATCCCCGGAATGTATCAGCCACGTGTGGTTCGCCAGGCACAGCCACCATGGGCTGGGCCACCATCCGTTCCGTGTCACCAGTTTGGGATTGATCGCCCGCAGCCGGCGGTCGATCCGATTGAACGCGTTGATCGAGGCCTCGCGCATGTGATGTGGCGTGGGTAGACGTTCCTGGAAATCGGGATGGGTGGCGCACTCGTTGTCCCAATCGATCTTCAGATGCACCGTCCCTACGTCCCTCACCAGCCGCTCCCAGCGCCGCGCCACGGCCTCTTCGAAGGACGGCTGCGCCATGACCACGAACGTTCCGCTTCCGTAGGAGCCGGGCCCCTCGCCAACCCGCCATCCCTGCTCCTGAATCCAGTCGGTATCGAAACCAACCGGACCGTTGTGCGTCACCCACAATGCCAGCGAGAATCCCTTCTGTTTCAAGTCCTCCGCAAACGTGATGAGCCGCGAATCCTCCTCATCGTCGCCCTTGTGCCTGTAGATGGACTTCCTGTCGAACCAGCCCGCGTCAAATGCAAGCGAGTCGGGCGTCAGGCCGAGGTCCGATACCGCCTCGGCGTAGGCCTGGTTCATATCGAACGAGTCGAGATACTCCCGATTGCCCAGATAACGCACCGACCATCCTACGGAGAGATGGAAAATCGGCATTGACAGCCTGGGAAGGCGAACCTGCCAGAGATAGTCCATGAAGGCGTCTCGCACCGATCCATGACGCTCTGCCGCGCCGTAGACCGCGGTGTAGCTTTCAATGCGTCGTTCATCGTCCCAGACCGGGTGGTGGAAGAGTTCCAGCCTCTCGCCCGGAACCACAAACCCCACCGGATGCTCGAGCCCGACAAACCAGTCTCCGGCCCACACCGGATACCCGCAACCCGGTACCGGCGGGGCGTACGAGTCGAGCCCGGACTGTTCCTCCGTGTCCGGCCCGCCGCGGACGCTGTATCCCACCCGTCGCATCGGGCGCGGCGGACTTTCCTGCAGATCCACCCAGAGCCGGTCCGGGGTCGGCGCGCTCGGACTGTCCGGCGCCTCGAGCGTCAACTGCTTCCTGAACCAGGGATTCTCTCCTTCGATCCAGTACCGCACCCGGGCCCGTATGCCGGTCGTTTCGTGACGACAGTCAAATGCCACCTCGTCCGAACCGGCCTCCATACCGGTCTGAACGAAATGGTCAGCCGGAATCTCCACGTCGCCCAGCCGAATCATGAAGGCCGGAAAGTCAAAGTTACGGCTGATACCCGACCGGCGATTCTCCACCTGAAGCTTTCCGTCCTCCCAATTCAGGGAGAGGGCGCTGTTTTGCAGAAGAAGATGATCGTTCACGGAGATGTCTCCTCGTAATTTCGATATCCAGGGAAAACCGTGCGGCCTATTCGCGCTTGTCCTTAGCCGTTCCCTGAGCTTGTCGAAGGGCCGGCGTAGGCTGTCGAAGGGAACCGAATCGCGGGCATTTCGACAAGCTCAATGAACGCAAGCTAAGGGACCGCAAGCTCCAGGAACCGGCTCGGCTTCCGCGAGTTTGCATTGACAAGCTCTGTGCTGACAATCAAGGCAGCGTACACGTTAAGAAGCTCTATGACGGCGTTTCGACGAGCTTGCTTCGACACGCTCAGCACAGACAACGAACGTCATTGAGCTCGCAGAAGGTTATCGATCGTTTCCCTCACGATATTGAATTCACATTTCAACTCGAATCGTCCTTCCGGGGTCGATCGTCCGCTCCTCGCCCGCATCTTCACCGCTCGAAATCCCGACCACCTGTGGGTCGGAACCCGTGTTCGTCACATAGATTCCGCCGTCCGACGCGATCTCGGCGCTTACATCTCCATCCACGCGTAGCGAGTGCGTCGCGGCCAGAAGGCAGGCGCTCACGCTGTTGAGCGGCACGTCGTACCGTACGGTATCTCCATTCGCAACGACCGCAGTGCCCGTATAGACAACGATTTCCTCGCACCGGGACCGAGCAAACGCACACACCCTGCGTTTGCCGGCGAAATTGGCAGCCACGAGGTAGCCGTCGGTAACCAGGCACGCGCTATGATCCGGCCCAGTCAGGACGTCGAGACAACTGGCGGACGTGTCCTCGTGGGCCTGCTCGGGAATCACCAACGCCGCCAGGGTGCCGGCATCGTCGCCGGCTCGCAGCGACCTTTCATGTTCCTGGTGCGACAGCGTGAGATCATCCGCGATCGCACGATAGGGCTTGTAATAGTGTCGATTGAGATAAACCGCGTCGCCCGTACCCGAAAACACGATACCCAGCCGGTCGTCGATATTCAGCCAGGCCGGTCCGCCCAGGCGATCTTCGATATCGTCCTCTTCGCGATCGCCCAGCCAGCCCCGGTAGTCGGTCGACCCGTCGGGCCGGTAGAGTGTGCGGACGCCGCGGCAGTTCGGTTCGAGCAGAAGGAAGTGTTCATTGGTAATCCGCAGAAATCCCTGGTCGAGGGATTCCACCGTCAGGTCTTCGAGGGCCGTGAACCGCTCGAATGAAAGGGCCCGGCCATCGGGCAGGCTGGCGAAGAGTACCTGCTGGCGCAATGACTCCTGGCACCGGTCCATGACCATCGCCGCGGCAAACCCGTCGTCGCAGTCGGTCACCCGCACCCGCTTGAGCCGATGGCTGTCCGGTCGCCCCTTCACCACCGGCCTTCCCAGCCAGCTATCGGAGCAGGGCGCGATCGTATAGATCCCCTCTCGGGTCAGCGGCATTGCCATCACGGAATTCCGCCATGAAAACGAAGTCTGCCCCTTCGGGTGCCGGTGATGTACGAAACCCGCGTGCGGGTACTCCCGTACCCCGGCCAATCGTCGTTCGAGTTCATTTTCGGGGGTGGGCGCCGCACCGGGACCGAACAGCCGGTGAAACAGGTACTGGTGCGCGACCGCGCCGATGGTGACTTCCCGCATGATCATGGGGTCCTGCTGGTCGTGCGCCCGTTCCGCGAAATCCCTGTCGTACATCCGCCCTCCGTTCCCATCCTGCCGCAGTTCGGCATTCCGGAGCCCTCTGCGCAGAAGCGCGGCGGCGTCCGGGTCATCAAAGAACACGGCGGCAGCCGAATGCGGGGTCTCGCTTCCGGTGGTTGGCAGATAGTGCCAGTCCATCCCCTGCACGGCCTGGGCGTATCCCGATCCATCGGTCATCGCCTTCAGATTTTCGTACACCCTGCGGCGGTTCCAGAGCAACTCCGGCGGCAGTTCCCGTCCCCACAACTTCAAATGCGCCCCGGCCACCATGAGCGGGCGGACGCCCGACGAGGTGTAGTTGGGATGCACCATCCCGTGGTTTTCCGCCCAGTAATCCGGCAGCGCCGTAAACGTCTTCCCCGCCAGCGACCCCGCCGTCCTCCGGCCGACTGCGCCGCGGTCCTTTGCGTCCTGGGGCGCCGCGCACGTGGAATACATCCAACGCCTGCAGGTTGCCTCCCATTCGGCGGCGTTTTCGTGGCGCTCAAGGAACAAGTGGCACGACGTCAATCCGTAGGACGTCCAGGCATTTTCTTCCATCTGCGTATCCACGTAAATGCCGCTCTTCGGCGCCATGTTGCCGAACCTGCCGGCGTAGTCCGCGTGTACCCGCGCCAGCAGCATCCAGGTCTCGTCGTCAATCCGGTCCCGCAGCAACAGGCTGACACGGCCCATTGCCGAGATTGGCCCGCCGCACTGGCTCTCCTTGAAGAACCCCAACCCGCGTTCGCCCCATTTCGTACCGCAGATCTCGGGTCGCCCCATGCCCTCGCTGGGTCGCACGCAATCGTCAGGACCGGAATCGTGTGTGAAACACAGATATCGCAACCCCATAATTGCCATGCGCTGCAGGTCGTTCCGGGAGACGCCGACCCCTTTCTCATCGTATTCCGGAGAGATGCTGGCCAGGGCGAACGTCTCCATGGGCGGCACCGTTTCGCCGCCGTACCAGTGACACCCGCCGAAGAAATGTCCGCAGTTCGGCCTGTCCGGCCATTCCTGAAAATACTCGACGCCCACCGGAATCCATTTCTCGATCATCCTCAGGTAGCGCCGGCTGAGCTCATTCTCCTGGGCCGGCAGAAACGGGGCTTTCAGTTCCGTAGTGTCGGACATTTGAACCATATCGAAATCTCCTTGCATCAAGAGAGCTATCAGCAATCAGCTATCAGCCGTCAGCTAGAACCAAAAGCGAGAATCAAAGGCAGCTTAAGGCAAGAACGAAGGGCAAAGTCAAAGGCAAACCCTCCCCACCACCCCGCAGACCTCTCTCCCCGGCCCTCTCTCCTACCAGGAGAGAGGGAAGAAAACCAGGTTTCGCGTGCCGGTCATCGACAGACACTTTGATCGAAAGGAAATCGCCACCCGGCACATTCGTATGCCCAGGACATCAACCCATCGCCGTTCCCCCTTCCTCACAGGAAGGGGGTTAGGGGGAAGGTCTCAGAAGCGGCGAGACGGAAGACGGGAGAGGGTAGAGATTGCCTGCCTTGTAAGGTTTCTTCTCGTGCCAAAGGCAAGCTTGTAGGGGCGACCCTTGTGGTCGCCCGCCTTTTCGGTGTTCCTCTCCCTAACAACCGTTTCCTCAACGACCCGGCATGAGTCGATGCCTCACGTCCATGATCTCATATCGATTCTCTCCGGTCCAGGACCGGCGCGGGAAATAGACGTGCCGGCTCGTGCCGTCCGGTTCCATTTCGAAACCGGGATCGTCCGCCAGCACGAGAACCGTCCTACCGTCCTGTCTCACAACATCCGACAACCTGAGGCCAAGCGAAAATCCGGCGCCGTCGTTGACCACGACAGTCAGATCCTCTGACCCTTCTCCCTCCGGAACATCGCCGTCCACAACCAGTCCGTTAACAGCCGAACCACTTTCCTTTCGCAAAACACCCAGGATCGCGCCTTCGAAGACGCCTTCTCCCGCAAGTATGACATTGCCCTTTTGCAGGAGTGATCCGCCCACCAGGGTCATTTTCTCAACGGCGCCGTCCCGCTCACGCACGAATCCGATGCGGCCAACCAGTACGATATCTCCCTCAACCACTCGTCTTCCTTCCCTGCTATGGAGAAGAAAGTCCGTATAATCGACGCCTTCAATCTTCAGCGTCAGACCGTCGGAGTCACTGTCCAGCATCTCCACGGAGCGCAAGAACGGCGCTTCACCGAACGGTTCCAGCACATTCACGAATTCGCTGGAGAGGTCCTTCCCCTCCCGGCGGTGGATCAACGCAGGCATGGTATAATCATCCAGCCTGCCTTCGCTCTCCTCCGCCCGCCGGACCGATGGCATGCTCCCGAACAACAGTTCCCCATCCAGCTCTGAAATCCCGTGAACGCGCACCCCGCCCTCCGGTTCTCCCTCGCTTGTGAAGACCACCTTCCATGGGGCGGAGATTCCCGCCCGGCGCACGTCCCTCACGTACGCATAGGCGAAATTGTGTCCCTCCGCATATCCGGGTACGGTCTCGCCGCTGGGCAGGACGACCTTCACCCCGGGCGGCAGCAGCGTCTCACCATACGGCGATCGATCCAGTTCCGTCTCGATCGCCCCGTCGTTATTCGCGTCTCCCACCAGCACGAAGTCGTGCCGCTCTCCACCGTCAACCTGAAACACATCGACCACGTAAGCATCCTGCGCCGAGACGCCAATCATCACCAGCAGACGGGTGTAGTCCCGTACGACCCCCGGATACGCCCGGTTGCCCTGCGCCGCCACCGCCTGAAACCCGCTGTCTCCCGGTACAAACAGCAGCAGGTTGCCGTCGGACGGGTTGCTTTCATGGCCCCGCGCCTGGTCCTCGCCATCTACAACGACGGTGCTGTGCGACAGCGTGCTCGACGCCCACTGCCGCTGGTGGGTCCAGGTATATCCGATATCGGACAGTCGCTCCTGTCCGTGTGCAAACAGGGTGATACTCAGCAGGTCCGCGTGCGCGTGTCCGTATGCTCCCGAAAAGTGCAGGTGCGCCTGCATCTGGTTCGCGCCGCTGCCCCGCCCCAGCCATGCGTGTCCGGAGCCGCCAAGAAGCCAGGGGCTGGAGCATTCGGTGGGCGTGCGATGCTCCCGCGCCCACGTGTCGTGCACCGCAACAACCCGACCGTTGGGGTATCGCAGTAGATCCGGAATCCGCCTGGCTCTTTCGAAGAGCGGAAACCGGCCAGACAGATCCAGATTCTCGTAACGCGCACCGCTTTCCGGATGGACATATCCCTTCGGATCGCTATGCCCTTTCAGCAGGTCCATTACGTCGGCCAGTCCGTTCACCGTCTGATTGTGATACGAGACCGCCGTTTCCCGCCACATCCCGTCCACGAAGAACTGCTTCCGGATCAGGTCGCCGATCCACTGCACGGCTTCGTGCACGTACGCCGGCTCGGCGAGGACCCGCCCGGCGGAAATCAGGCCCCGAAGGATCGCAGGGTCCATATTGCTCAGCGTAATCGGATACGACCGCACAAAGGAAACGCTGCCGCGAATCAGATCGTCCTCGATTCGCCGGCGCATCGCGTCGTCCACCTGTCCGCTGTCTCGAACGAGATCGTAGGCGAAGATCAGGTTATAAGGTATATCGCCATACGCCCAATAGTCCCACTTTGCCGCCAGATACGGCGACACCGGAAAGGGAAAGGAGCGATCCCCCTCGAAAATCACCTTCTGGCGGAACGCGGGATCGAACCTTGGGCAATACCCAGGGTAAACCCGGGCGAACCGGTCCAGGATCAACGCCGCTCTACGCGCAAACGAAGGATTCCCGGTCAGATGATAGAGCTTCCCGAGGCGATTCGCCGCATCGGAGAAATATTCCCGGGCGACGTACCATCCCTTGGCCCGGAAATAGTGACGGTACTTCGTATCGGGTTCGATATGAGAAAGCGATCGCGGCAGTTGCGCAGGCGGGGGAAACGGGGCTTCCCAGTACGGATACTCCTGGATCTCGCCCCGAGGATTGGTCACCCGTTTCACGCCGTTTTCCGGGTAGACCTCGTTGGGAAACCACATGCCGCAGAACAGGCAGAAGACGCGGTCGGGATCCTCGATCGACCACGTCAGCTGATTCTCCTCGGCGCCCCCCTCGCAATTCGGGCAATCCACAAACCGGAAACCGGACCGGTCCGGAATCAACCGCGCCAGTTCGTCTTCTGACAACGCCATCAGGGGCGCCAGGCTATGCTTCAGACCCGCAACGTGACTCCGGTCGACATCGGGCCGAAATACCGGTTCAGCGTTCAGCCGTTCAGGTATCAAGCTCAATAGGATCGCGAGGGCCAATATTATACAGATCAAGATCATCCTGGGTTCCATCAGTGAGAGAATACGACGTCCTCGTCCAGTGGAAACACCGGCCGCCGGATCCTTGCATAGGGCAGCGTCTCCAGAGCCAGGGTCGTACATCCGGGACTGACCGCCATCAACGCCGTTCCTGCTATTTCCCTGAGTTCCGGTGCGAGGTATCCATGTTTCACAACCACGATCTCGTGTTCCGTTGGGTTCACGTTTGCCTCTTCAAAGGCCCTCAGGTCCAGGAACGGCATGCGGTCAGCCGTTAAAACCACCCTGACGCCGTCCACCTGGAACACGACGATCCTCGGCGGATTCATCGACACGACCCGGCCGGTCACCTCCACAGGAGATCCATTGACCCTGTCGAGTTTGCCGCCCACCGTGAGAGTCAGCACAGCGCCGACACCGGCGTCGATACACGCCTCGACCGCCGGGGCATCCGCGATCCCGGCGACAACCGCATCCCGGGCGCCGGCCTCGAGCAGCGATTTCAGGACGAGCGGGATATCGCCGGCCGCGCCCGCCGTGACGTTGTCGCCGGAATCGGAAATGAACACGGGATGCCGGATCTCCCGCATCGCGCGCTGAACGACGTCTTCCACCGGCAGCGTTAACACATCCGGAGCGAATTCATGGCGTCGCCGCCAGATTTCCGTCGCCATTCGTTCCGCGTGTTCTCCGGCTGTCTTACTGTTCTCCGAAACCACGATAGCGGCCACGGACGTAAACGGCGAATCGGTCCACGCGCACCCGATCATGATCGACGCATCCATAATCTCCGGCTGACTTTCTATCTCCTTGAGTTCTGCATACAGGGACCGGGCGGGCTCCACTCCGGTAGCCGCGTGTTCGCCGGGAAGCAGCATGGGCAGCCTTACGATGGCATTTGCCGGGCGGATATCTTCTTTCACGCAACGGACGAGGTGTCCGATCGCGCGCGCCTGCGTCTCTCGCCGGTCCACGTGAGGCGCGGTCCGCAGTGCGGTGAGCACATTGGTCTTCTCCACCACCTCGGGCGCGAGATTGCCGTGCAGGTCCAGGCTGGCGACGATCGGTATTTCATCGCCGACCGCCTCGCGCACGCGGCATACCAGGTCGCGTTCCCCGTCGCCCAGGCCTTCAATCTCCATCGCGCCGTGCAGATCCAGGTACACGCCGTCCACCGGAGATGCCTGGTGCAGACGTTCCACCATTTCTGCTGCCATGGACTCGTAAGCGTCCATGAGGACCAGCCCGTGCGGCTGTGCCTTTGAAACCAGCGTGGGCGCCCATTCGACGTTGGCGACGGCCTGCCAGGGTCCGTCGGCGAGTATTTCATCTCCGCGCAGGACGTCAAAATCCTCGATGCCCGCGCGCAACGGGGAGAAGGTATTCGTTTCGTGCCTGATCCCGCAAATCGCCAGCCGCATCTTGCTATTTCCCATTCAATGACTCTTGATTGACATTGATTCGTCGTTTCAGGGGGACCTCTCCCCCCGGCCGCCCGACTACCGGGTGAGACGTAAGACGTGAGAGGGTAGAGATTGCCAGCCTTGAGGGGTTTCCTTTCGTGCCGGAGGCAAGAAGGAATAAAGTATCGGGCAAGGGTTTCTTCTACCGTCTACCGGCTCCCGTCTCCCCGCGTTTGCTGAGTCTCTCTCCGGTCATCAGATACGCGCCACCTGTGCCGCTTCCATCCGCAGATCCCGTGCTTTCCCGTCTTTAAGAATATTCACATCCACCCTTCGCCCCGCTTCATTGGTGATGTACGCGTCCCCGCCAGGAACGACTTCGATGCGAATGTCCCCGTCGCACAGGACCGCCATGACTTCCTTCGCGTAAACTGCCTCGCCGCCTTCGATCGGCATGGCATACTCGACGCGCTCTCCGGAAACGCGCGTCGTGCTTCCAAAAACCGGTACCGGATGCTCAATCTCTGTTGCAAACGCGCATACACTCCGCTCCGCCCCGAAGTTACCGGCGCACAGATAGCCGTCCACGAGTACACAGACGGTATTTTCCGACGACTCGGCGACCGTGAGAAACTGGTCCGGCGTTTCCTCGTGCGGCTGCTCGGGGCAGATCAGTATGGCGAGCGCGCCAACCTGCGCTCCGGTCCGGTATTCCTTCGCCGTTTCTTCCAGGCTGAGGAACAGATCGTCCGCGACCGCCCTGAAGCTGAAAGGCGGGAAATGGTGACGGTTCACATAGCGGGTCCCGCCCGTCCCCGTGAACACGATCCCCAGTTGATCGTCCACGTTCAGCCAGCCCGGGTCGCGCAGGTCGAACACGACGTCGTCGTCGGGGTCTTTGCTCGGAAACCCGGGAAACGTCTCCGTTCCTATGGGGTGATACAGATTGCGCTTCCCGTCGCACGCGCCGCCGACGAGCGGGAAGTTTTCGTTGACCACCCTGATGAATCCCTGATCCAACCGCTCCACCGTACAATCCCGCAGCGCCACGAGCCGTTCATGGCACACCATCCGTCCATCCGGAAGCGAGCAGCACAGCACGCGCTGCCGGATCGCGTCCTGGGCCCGGTCGTTTTCCATGAGCGCCGCGAACCCGTCGTCCTTCTGGTTGATCCGCAAAACGCGAAGATTCTGGCTTCCCGGCCGGTCCCGCACCGTGACGTTGGCCAGCAGGCTCCAACGGCTGGGCCCTACCGTGTGCACGCCGTCGCGCGTGAACGGCAGCGCCATCACGTAGTTGCGCCAGGACAGGGAATTCTGGCCCTTCGCGTGTCGATGATGCACGAACCCGGAATGAGGGAAAACCCGGACGCCGTTGAACTTCGCAGCAATCTTCGCTTCCGACGCGGGCTCCGGCGCTTCTCCATCCATGATCCGGTGCAGGAGATAGGGTTTCACGATCCCGGCAATCATCTCGGATTCCTTGATTTCCATGGGATCTTCCACCTCGTGGCATGTGTCGGCAATTACGGGATCGATCAACCGCCCTCCGTTCCCTTCCTGTTTCTTTTCTCTGAGCGCCAGTGAGACCTCCTCGAAATACCCCGCATCCGGGTCTTTCAGGAACAGATATGCCGATGCGTGCAGCACGTGCTGTTCTCCCAGATAGAGGCGGTCCATCCCCTGCGTCGGCATGGCCGATCCCGTCGCATCTGTAAGCAGCTTGATCGCATCGTAGACCCGCTGCCGGTTCCAGTAGGCCTCCGGAGGTTCGATCCTTCCGTACATCCGGTAGAGCAGTCCCAGGCTGGCCACCGACTGCACCCCTGAGGCGGTGTAACCGGGGTGGACCATCCCGTGGTTCTCGGCCATGTAGTCCGGCAGCGTGGTGAACGTCTTCCCCGTCAACGCCGCGGCCTTGGACCCTGATTCCAGCGCGCCCTCGTTGAACCGGTCCTGCGGGACCGCGCAGGCCGAAAACATCCATCGACGGGCGCAGGCTTCCCACGCTTCCGCCCGCTCGTGTCCGGACAGAAACAGATAGCATGCCGCGAGGCCGTGCGCCGTCCACGCGTTCTCCTCCATCTGCGTATCGGCGAATACCCCGCTCTTCGGCGCCATCTCTCCGAACCGTTCGAGATAATCCAGGCAGATTCCCGCCAGCATCATCCGCGTTTCGTCGTCAACGTACGGCTGCAACATCAGGGCGGCAGAGGTCATATTCGCAACGGTCCCGCCGCACTGGCTTTCAGGGAAAAACCCCCGGCCCCGTTCCCCCCATTTCGTGCCCCAGGACCTCGGCATACCCAGCCCCGTGTTCGGCCGCAGACATTCCTCGGGGCCCGTATCGTGCGTGAAACACAGGTATCGGATGGCCTTGATCACAACTTCCCGGAGGCTGTCGATCGACAATCCCGTGGTTTTCTCGTCGTATTCCGGCGACGTACTCACCGCGGCCAGGGCATGCAGCGGGACCGCGGACTCAATACCGTACCAATGGACACCGCCGAAGAAATGCCCGCAGTTGGGACGCCCATCCCAATCCTCAAAATAGCTGAGCGCGGTGGGACACCACTTCTGCGCAATCCGCAGATAGCGCCGGCTCATTGGCGTCTCGAGAGCGGGTATGCAGGCGCCGTCCAGCCGGTTATCAAGTTGGTGGTGACCATGCTTCAACGTCCTTAGACATAAACTCTTGTTTGGTTTTTCGGAATTTTCTGAACCCGCGACCTGATGTCCTGTCGCGGAATTCTTCTCGCCGTTCTATTGCCGATTCATCCAGTGGCGAAAAGTTGGTGTTCATTGAGCTCTTCGAAACGTGGTCATTGAGCTTGTCGAAATGCCCGTGTTTCGCTACTTGCTGGCCGTATTTACTTGCCTTCGCCGACCCTTCGACAAGCTCAGGGAGCGGCTCAGGTACTGGATCCTTGGCCGATCGTAGGATGCGAGCCGAGGGACTTGAAGGCGGAATTCAGGCGATCTGTTTCAAGTACACTCAAATCAACATCCGTTCAGCCCGTTTGTAACAGATCTCTTCCAGTGTTTCCTCATCTACCGGCAACACCGCACATTTGACCCTCGCGGCGGAAGGATAGGAAAACGGCGCGTGCGTGCCGAAAACGAGGTGGTCGGCGCCGCCCTCGTCGATGAAATTCGCCAGATCGCCCAACTGGTTCACGTTTAGGCTCAATGAGTAATGGACTTCCGCGAGGGACAGGTCGAAATACCAGTCGCGGTCCCGGATCTCCCTTCGCTGCCACAAGGCGGAACCTGCAATTCCCCGTGCGTTTGGGATCACGACTGTCGCCCCGGAGACCGCGGCAATCAGGTTCGCCGCGCCGTTGAGGTCCAACATCCGCCCGGGATCCATCCAGTGCCTCTGTCTGACGTCCTCGATCCGATGGGGTATGAACACCGGAAGGCCCCGCTCAGCGCAAGCCGATACGACCCTGCGGGCCTCCGGTCCGTCAACGGCGAACTCGTGATACTGCGGGAACAGACGCGCCCCCTTCATCCCGAGTTCTTCGTGGCAGCGGCGCAGATCGCCTTCCCAGTTCCGATCGGCCGCGTTGATCGTCGCCATGGGAATCAATCGGTCGGTAATCCCGTCCAGGTCTTCCGCCAGCCGTTCGTTGGCCGGCTGTACGCTGCGGTGCAATATCGCCTCGATTCGGGACACGGCGGCCTTGCCGATTCCGGCGCGGTCAAGCCTTTCTATGAGTGTTTCAGGCGTATTGTCCCGCAATGCCCGAAAGGGCCACGAACCCAACCATGCATTGAGATCGATGTATTTCATGCCGAAGCCTCCTTCCCCGTCCGGATTGGCGCCGCGCCCTGGGCCGCCAGGATCCGCTCCGCGTTGTCCCAGAATATCATGTCCTTTTCCTCGTCCGTCAGCGTTGCGTCGATGACCTTCCCCACGCTGCCGGACATGGTGCCGTCCGTGCCGAACAAAACCCTCTCAGGGCCCATTTCGGCCACGGCGAGTTCGACCTGGCCATCGTCAAGATTGCTGCCGCTGACGTCGCAGACCAGGCTGGGCGACGTGTCCCGCATGGCGCGGATGGTATTCTCCCAGTCGCCGCCGCCGCCGATGTGCGCGTGAATGACGATCGCCTCGGGATACCGCCGGTTCATCTCCGCGAAATGGGGTCCGTTGGAAATCTGCGGTTGCGCGTCCAGGAATTCCCTGGAGGTGGGCAGGCCCGCGTGCTCGAGAAGCGGCACCCTGCGCTCGGTGATGCGTTCGAGAACCGGATACACCGCCGGATCGTCGATGCGGTACTGGTTGTAGAGCTTGACCCCGATCATCCCCGCGTCCAGGCAACGATCGATCTCGTCCACCGCGTCCTGGTAATGTCCCGGTATGACGAAACACAGCCCGCGGATATGGTCGGGAAACCGCTTCATGGCCCTCAGCACGGCATCGTTCTCCGCGCGAACTTCCTCAATACTGGCAAGCCGCCCGCCCGTAATGGGTGACGAACACCAGTATTCGGTGATGCCCAGCAAATCGCCCGTCCAGATCAACCGCTCGGCGGACGTCACCTCGTCTGCCTCGTTGTCCAGATTCCAGACGTGGGCGTGCACGTCGATCTTGGGCCGGCGGAGCCATCGTTCGATATCCAGACTCATTTCGAATCCTCCGTATGTATGAAAGCGATAAAAGCTATCAGCTCTCAGTGGTCAGCTGTCAGCCAAAAACGATAGGCAAAATCAAAAGCAATCCCTCTACCCTGCCCCGCAGACCTCTCTCCCCGGCCCTCTCTCCTGTGAGGAGAGAGGGAGGAAAGGCAGGTTTCGCCTCGAGGATCGTGCGCCTTTGGGATGGGTAGGGCGGGGAGCTGACGGCTGAGAGCCGATAGCTGACAGCTTTCTATTCCCGATCCCACGGAAATACGAACGTCGGTTGATTCGCGTACCGCTTCGTGGTGACCACGAGCCGGCTTCCGCTTCCGGGCGCCAGTCGAACCGTGAAGAACGGACAGTCCATTGAATGGGTATTGCCGTTAGACCGAACCGCGGTCACCTGATGCTCGCCGTAGGCCCCCGCCTGGACGATCACGGTTCGATGATCCACCGGATTCACGTTCACCAGCGATACCGTGGCCGTCTCGTCCGTCAGCCCTTCCACCAGCGCCGCCACGTCCTCCGGAATTCCCGCCCGCCGCCGCACGGGGTCGAAATACCGCAGGCGGCAATGCAGCGGCTCGCCGTACCGGGGGTTCAATCCACCCAGCATCAACTGGGTCAGACAGCTGTTGATGGCGGGGTTGAATCTCAGCGTATCGTCCGACATCCGGGTATCGGGCGAACTGGTATCCCGGCGCATTCCGTTCACCTTTTCGCGGATGGACGCGAATTCCCTGCGCAGGGCCCCCTCCGCGAATCCCTCGTTTTCGCCATCCAGGTATTTCAGCCACGCGTCATCGGGAACGTATTTCAGGTCCTTCCTGTCCATCGACCAGTAGTAGACATCCAGCGCGCCCTGGCTGTAGGGCGATTCCTTGTAGTCGTACCAGCCGTCGTCGCCGTACATGTGCGGGTACATCGTTCTGCCGTCCACCGTGCGGGTATTCGCGTTTACGGCTGCCAGCATCCCGCGCCAGACGTCAACGTATTTCTGTTGTCCCGTCAACAACAGCGCGTTGCCGAAACCCGCCACCCCGCGGGAAATTGCATTCCTGTTGGACAGTTCACCCGTCTGGGGCACGACCACCGTGAACCCCCAGCCGTAACACCCGCCATACCACTTGCCGTCGCATTCGCCTCCGATTGTGCCGTCCAGTCCGATATTGCTGGGGAGGATGCCGTTGTTCGCGGCCGCCCGCTCCGCCCATGCATCCACGTATTCCAGTACCCACTCCCTGTACTTCCGCTCACCCTCTACCATAAACGCGTTGAGGCCGAGCGTGGTGGCCGCCAGATTGATGGGGTGGTCGCCGACCACGTCGGTATAGTCCTCGAAATGCGCAAGCATCTCCTCGAAATTGCGCTCGCCGTGCGCCGGGTCGAACCGTCCCTCGATCTCGATCGGGTCACCCGCCCAGTCCAGCGCCGTCGCCTTCCGGAGCAGGGGCCCGCGGCTCCCGGTGAACAGGCTGAGGATGATCCTGTGCTCCGGATCGTAATTCTTCGCCTGCGGGTCCTCGTCCATGTAGAAGCCCGCGTAACGGCGCGCCCGGTGCCGAAAGCGGTTATCGTACGGATCCGACAGTCCCTGCAAATTGAAGACGGCCAGGCTTTCGCCGTGGTGGAACCAGTCCAGGCTTACCGGGAACTCCTTATATAACATCCCGTCCCGCGCCAGCGGCACCTCCACGGTTTTCGCCTCGGTATACTGAAGCAGGTGCCCCTCCCATCCCAGCTTGTACATCTCAAGAATACTGTCCGGCGCGCCTATCGCGTGCAGAATGGGCCAACCGGTCAGGTTCTCGATCGCGTCGTCCGGGCCGTCGTTGCCGCCCCAGCGGGGGACGCACTGAAGATATCCCCGGGAGTCAAAGTAACGATGGAAGAATTCATTGCACGCCCGCGTCTGCGCCCGGATCAACGCCCTTTCGAGTAACGCCCATTCCGGGGGCGGCATGGGCGTCTCGATCGAAACGGTCAGTGCATTGGGATTCACGTTGGACATTGCCATTCCTTTCGATCGACAACAAACATGGATACACAGGATAGGCAGGATTGAAGGCGAAATTCGGAAAAGCCGCCGTAAAATAGGGAATGCGTCCCCGGCATACAACGCAAAAGGGCGAGGCCGCGATGTGTGCCGAGTCGGTTTGGAGAACGAACTTCTTGACCGCGAATCAAGGCTTTCCTAATTTATCGCCGCATTCAGTCGCATCCACCATTGGCTGATATTGCAATTGACCGGAGGTTTCGTGAAAGAACAGATCGAACACTACGAAAACAAGCTGAAATACGAGATCGATTCGTACGATGTCTTCGAGGCGTTGAATCTGGGCGAGAATTTGGTCATCGTGGACGCGAGGTCTTCCGAAGCGTACGCCGAAAGGCATATTCCGGGCGCCATAAGCCTGCCCCACCGCTCGATGGGCGAGGAGACCACGTCCAGGCTGGACGAAAACACGCTCTATGTAACCTACTGCGACGGCATCGGCTGCAATGCGTCGACCAAAGGCGCGCTCAAATTGGCCAGACTGGGTTTCAGCGTCAGGGAACTCATGGGCGGGTTGGACTGGTGGATCAGGGACGGCTATGCAACCGAGGGTCTCCAGGCCACCGAAGGGAAAGCGCCGGACTGCGGACGCTGACCAGCCGGTCTGGTCGGCAATGACTTCATCTTCGGGCTCTGCTGTGCGAAAAATTTGACTTAAGGGTCCAGCTTATCTATCTTACGAGTCCTATGACACAACTGAACAACATCCAGGTCATTCCGAGGGAACCCAGCGTCAGTCCATCCGGCTCCCTGTGTGTCTATACGGCCCATCGCCACACTCATCATACGGGTTCCGCGACTTTTCGCGCAATCTGCTCGGCGGTGGACTAGACCTGAACTTCAAGTGTTGAAAATGGACGCCCGCTGTCGAGAGACGGCGGGCTTTTTTGATGGCAGCGTCAATCAAGGGATCCGTCGATGACGGCAAGATCACAGGTCTGGCTTATCTCTGGGAGAAAGGGAAATGGGAAACGATAACGACGCATACGGACGGATGATGTGGGACTGCCATCGCGGCGCTCCGGCACAGGAGATCGTGGAACGGGACGACGGGCTGATTTCCGCCGGGAAGTCATGTGCCTATTTCGAGCCCTTCAGCGAATGGGCGTCTCACCACCAGGAATCGATGGCCTATGTGTCGGGTCGCGTACTGGATATCGGCTGCGGACCGGGTCGACATGCGCTCCATCTTCAGGAAGCGGGATTCGACGTCCTGGGCATCGACGCGTCGCCTCTTGCGATTCAGGTCGCCCGCGAGCGCGGCCTGAGGAAGGCAGGCGTTCTAAGCGTGACGCGGATATCCTTCCGGCTCGGGGAGTTCGACACTCTGCTGATGATGGGCAACAATTTCGGGCTGTTCGGCAATTTGAAACGCGCCCGATGGCTATTGAGGAAGATGCGCAATATGACGTCGTCGAACGGGAGAATCATCGCCGAATCACGGGATCCATATACGACCACGAGCAGAGCGCATCTGGATTATCACGAATCCAACCGGAGGCGCGGAAAGTTCCCGGGTCAGCTCAGAATGCGGATCCGGTACGAGCGTTACATCGGCGCCTGGTTCGAATATCTTATCGTTTCCCGCAAAGAAATGGCGCTCATACTCGAGGACACGGGTTGGCGGATTTCCAGATTCATCCCCGAAAAGGGATCCATATACGTCGCTATTATCGATAGAGCCTGAGGATCAGCCGATCCCGGGCAGGAAGGAAATCGCTATGGACATTGAAAACGCGCTTGAAGAGGGCACGGAGATCCGGCTCGATTTCGAGAAGCTGTCCAGGGTTGCGAAAACCGGCCACGCGGTCATTCCCGCGGCCGTGCAGGACGTAGACAGCAAAGCCGTTCTCCTGATCGGCTATGTGAATAAACAGGCGCTCGAACACGCGCTCGAGCACCGCGTGGCGACATTCTGGAGCACGTCTCGCAACGAACTCTGGATCAAGGGGGCGACGTCGGGGGATATGCTCGACCTGGTCGAGGTGCGCGTCAACTGCGAGCAGAACTCGCTGCTCTACCTGGTGCGCCTGAGGGGCGAGGGGTCGTGCCACACGAAAGTCGACGATCGATCGCGCTATGGATGTTATTACCGAAGCATAGTCAACGGAAGTCTCAGATTCACGGATCCGAAAACCATCCCGGAGTAAGCCATGAACTTCACGCTCGGTCTGCCCAACGGCAGCATGCAGGCTCCGCTGTGCGACCTGCTCTCACGAATCGGTCTCGACGTTCGCCCCAGGGGACGCAACGGCCAGGTCTGCGTGGACGGGCTCGATCTGTTCAGTCAGGCCGTCTACATGCGTCCCCAGGACATTCCCGCCGCCCTGCTGAAGCGACAGATCGACTGCGGCATCTGCGGGCTGGACTGCGTGGTCGAAACCGAACTGGCGCAAACAGGCGAGGGCGAAACCCACATTCAGCGTCTCCAGGAGTTGCGGATCAGCCGCGATACCCGGGATCCGGCCCGTGTCGTCCTTTTCGGGCGGCCGGACAGTCCGCCACTGTCGCAAGATGCGACAGTTACGATCAGTTCCGAATACCCGGCGATCACACGCGACCGATATCCGAATGCGGATATCGGTTTCTCGCACGGAAGCACGGAAATCAAGGTGGCGATGAAGCTCTTCGACTACGGCGTGGGCGTCACGATTACGGGTATCAGTCTTCGCGAAAACGGTCTCAAGATCGCCGATGAGTTCATGGTATCGCCCATCGTCGTCATCGCGCGCCGACGGATTCCCGAGTTCGTCGCGCTGGGAGACCTGATGGCCGGCGCGCTCGAGGCCGAAAACCAGCAGCTCATCAAGTTGAACGTCGATAAAATTCACACAAATGCGGTCCTGGAAGCGCTGCCCGCCCTGCGCGCGCCCACGCTCAGCCGGTTATCGGATTGCGCCAGCGCGATCGAGACCGTCGTTCCCAGATCGCAGACGGCCGGCCTTCTGATACGCCTCCGGACCCTGGGCGCGACGGATATCGTCGTTCAGGACATCAATGCCATTGTGGGATAGCGCCGTCAGGTCGAACGAGTTGAACAGGGGACGGCAGAAAAATCCGGCGGCAAAGTAGAGCGGAGGGATGGGAAGGGCGACAGTCGGTGGGTGGAAGCGCGCACGATATTGAGCACAAGCGACTACATCGGCGGGACGATCCCGCCGCCCCAGAGCCGGTCGAGGAAATCCTGCCACGGCAGGATCAGAATTCCGTCCGCGGTCTGGCGCGGCGCCTCCTCCCGTGAGACGACGATATATTGGGCCATATTGAACTCTTCCTTGAATGCACGAATGCCCTTCAGGTGCCTGTCCTGGATCCGGAACGTCGACTTGACCTCGAGTGCGACGTCATCAAAGATAAAGTCGACCTCATGACCGGATGCGGTTCGCCAGTACGATACCGGGAAAAACGTCCCGGAATAGCTGGAATACGCGGACACTTCCATGAATATGAAGTGTTCGAAAGCGCGTTCAAAGAGCTCCGAAGCTGCATGGACGTGCCCGCGTCCTGTCAGACACGCCACCACGCCAATGTCGAAGAAATAGAACCGGGGCGCGCCGAAAACGCGGCGCTTTGCACGCCTGCGAAACGCCGGTACGAAGCTCCCGATCATAGTATCTTCCAGGATCTGGAAATACCCCTTCGCGGTGGGCGCGCTCACGCCGCATTCCGCGGCGATCGTGTTGTAGTTGATCAACTCGCCGTTTGATAGCGCAGCCACCTCGAGGAACCGGCTGAATGCAGGGATATTCCGCGTCAACGCTTCGGCCGCGATTTCCTCCCGAAGGTAATCGCCGACATAGGCCTGAATCAACCTGCGCGGCCGCGCGCTCAGGTAATGACGGGGCAGCAGACCGCCATTCAGTGCCTTGTCGAGCGAAAATTCCGGGATCTCGGCAGTAACCAATGGATGCAACTGATACCGGACCGCCCTCCCGCCGAGCAGATTGCCACCGCCGCGTTTCAACTTCCTCGCGCTCGAACCACACAATAGAAACCGCAACCCCCTGTTTTCCGCGAGCCAGTGGACTTCATTCAGAAGTTCAGGAATCCTCTGGACTTCGTCGATCACGATGGGATCGTCCTGCGAGTCGCCATCCAATCCTTCAGCGAGGCATTCCTCGCGAATCAACTCGGGGCGGTCGATCAGCGCACGATACACGTCGGCCAGCAGGAGGTCGTAACGCCTTGCCCGTGGAAACAGCGAACGGATGAGCGTGCTCTTGCCGGTCTGCCGCGGCCCCCACAGAAAACACGTCTGCTGTCCGATCAAATCTAAATTTAATATTCGATTATACATGAATATCTAAAATAGATATTTAGATAATCAAAGTCAATCCGAATGTTTGATGCCGTGCGTAACGTTGCCGAACGTACACGCTTTCGTACACCACGATTCCACTTGGATCCACATTGGCATGTCGGCCTTGAGCGGATCGGCAGAGGTGTATGCGCGTAGGAACGGCACGGCACCATCAAATGACATCGGTCAGCGATCGGGCGGTGCCAACAAGTGGCTGCAACGCCGACTCGAAGTCGCGGCTTTCGCTGACGCATAGACACCCATCACCCTTGGGCCCGGCGCTCATGTGGATGCTTGATCTCTCGTCCAGGATCCTCGACTGATTCGATTCTTTCCTCCCGTATGTACTCCGGGCAATCCACGCGTTCCGCCCAATTGGACGTTCCGTGACGCCTGCCAGGAAATCCCCCGCTGGATAATCCTCTGCAACTCCCGCCCCGAACAAACATCACGAATATTACATATATAAAACAAAAAAGTTTCCTATATTCGAAGTAACGTCATATATTCGCGTGTCATTTACGTGTATTATGGTCAACAGTTCGCTACGGGGCAGGCCTTACCAATACTCCGGACACTTCCTGACGCCCGCGTACTGCCTGCGAAGTTCCGGCGTGGGCTGCCTTCGATATCACAGAATCGCCTGCACCTACCACCGCGCTGCAGTCAGTGAGATCGCGGATGAGTCCAAGTGCGCGGTAAACGCGACATTTGGAAACCGGCACGGGCTTATGCGTGGGAGGCACATCATTGGCGGGTCTGACCGTGAGCGACAACGATCCTGAGAATAATGTCGGATTACAACGGCTCGCGCCCGGCGTCCTCATTCTGTTTTGCCTACTGCTGTTCGTGTTTCCGTGGTCGCCGTTGACGCAAACCAGCGGGTTTTCCCTCACGCTGGACCTTGACGATTCAGCAGGCGATCAGGCCGTCTCCTCGCTCGACCTCCTTCCCGATCAGCCTTTCACCATCCAGATTTTCGGCACGGATATCCAGGGCGCCACCGGTGTCTCCGCGAGATTGCGTTTCGAAGCATCGCAGGTCTCCTACGAGGGCTTCGATGCTGGCGACGCGCTGCCGAACGCCCAGCCTGTCGTACGGCAGGACTCCTCATCGTTGGGTATCGGTGTCTCTTCGCTGACCGGTTCCGCAACTACGAACTCCGGTTGGATCGGCTCGCTGCTCTTCAGCACTAAGACTGCATTCTCTGATACGGAGGTCTGGCTGGCGGACCCGAAACTTACCCGCGGCGGAAAGACAGAGACGATCTCTGCTGCCGTTGGCGTGACGCTGCAGGTACCCGCGTCGCCGTCTCCGGACTTCGACGGCAACGGGGTGGTGGGCTTCTCCGACTTCGTGGCGTTCGCGGGCATCTTCGGGACGCGGCAGGGCGACGGGAAGTACGACGCGGCGTACGATCTGAACGGCGACGGCGGCATCGGCTTTGAGGACTTCGTGTTCTTCGCCAGCAGCTTCGGCGAAGAGGCCAACCGCGGGCCTGTGTTCACCGCCACATCTCCGGTGACACGTACCGTGGACGAGAACACGCCGGCGGGGCAACCCATCGGCGATCCAGTCACGGCCACGGACGCCGACGGCGACTCGCTGACGTACCGCCTGCGCGGCGGGCACGCGGACAGCTTTGCGATTGAAGTGGGAACGGGTCAGCTGCTCACGAGGGAGGGGATTGCGTACGACCACGAGGCCAGGGACAGGTATACCGTCACCGTACGCGCCAGCGACGGGCAGCTCCGGGCAGCGGGCAGCTGCGCACGTTGTTGGGCATCACGTACGACTTCGAGGATAACGATCGGTATTCCGTTGACCTGGTAGCCAGCGATCCGTACGGGGAATCAGCAACCATCGGCGTGACCATCCACGTGGCCGACGTGAACGAGCCGCCGGAGGTTCCCGCCGCGCTTCTGGTGCAGCCGGCATCGACGACCAGCCTGACGGTGACGTGGGACGCGCCGGACAACACGGGCCCGGATATCACGGACTATGACGTGCAATACCGCAAGAGCGGCAACTTCCTCCCCCACGCTCACGATGGGCCGGGCACGACTACGACGATCAGCGACCTCGACGCCAATACCCGGTACGAGGTGCAGGTTCGGGCAACAAACGATGAAGGGACATCGCTCTGGTCCCGCGCTGGCTTCGGCACGACCAGCAGCAATCTGCCGCCCGTGTTCGACGAGGGAAGGAGTGCCACGCGCGAAGTCGCCGAGAATACGACCGGTGTGCAGGACCTGGGCACCCGGTTGCGGGCGGACGACCCGGAGAACACCGCCGTGACGTACCGCCTCTCCGACGGCGACGCGGAGAGTTTTGACATCGATGTGAGGACCGGTCAATTGCGGACCGCTGACGGCGTAAACTACGACTTCGAGACGAAGAACCGCTATTCCGTGACCGTAGAAGCGCGGGACGAACAGGGCGGGCTGGCGACGATCAACGTGACCGTCGACGTGACCGACGACGACAGCGAAGATCCCGAGGCGCCGGACAAGCCGACGGTCACGGCACAGACGCTGAACAGCCTTTCCATCCGCTGGACGGCCCCTGCCAACACGGGCCCCCCCATCGACGACTACGACGTGCAATACCGGGAAGGAACCACCGGCTCTTTCTCCCCGTGGACCCACGACGGTCCCGGCACGAGTACGACCATCACCTCTCTGACGACCAACACGGACTACCAGGTGCGGGTGCTGGCGCGCTCTCCCGAAGGGGAAAGCGCCTGGTCGGAGTCGGTGGATGCTCGAACCAGCGCCAATCGCGCGCCCACGTTCAATGAAGGGGCCAGCGCCACACGCTCGTTCGCCGAGAATACGACGGGCACAAACGACGTCGGCAGCCCGGTCACCGCGAGGGATCACGATGGCGACACGCCGGAATACAGCCTGTCCGGCGCGGATGCCGCGAGCTTCACAATTGGAGCGGATGACGGTCAATTAAAGACGGTGTCGGGACAGACCTATGACTTCGAGGCGAAGCCCCGCTATGACGTCATCGTGCGCGTCGAAGACGGGCAGGGCGGCAGCAACACGATTGCCGTCAGGATCAACCTGACGGACCTGCAGGAAAGACCCGGCACGCCGGGCGCGCCGGACGTCGCCGCGGCCTCGTCCACGAGCCTGGAGGTTACGTGGGACGAACCGGCAAACACGGGCCCGGACATCAACGACTACGACGTACAGTATCGGCAAGGGGACAGCGGCGGCTTCACCTCGTGGACGCACAACAGCGCGGAACGCAGTGCAACCATCACGGGCAGGACACCGGGCACAAGGTACCAGGTGCAAGTGCTGGCGCGCTCACCCGAAGGCGCCAGCGACTGGTCGGAACGGGGTACGGGAAACACCAATGCCAACGTTTTGCCCGTGTTTACCGACAGAGGCAGCGCTACCCGCACCCTGGCGGAGAACACGACGGGCGTCAAGGACATCGGCGATCCGGTCAGTGCGACCGACGCTGAGATGACCACGCTGACGTACGCGCTGGAAGGCACACACGCGGACTCCTTCACCATCGACACGCGGAATGGCCAGCTCATGACAAAGGCGGGCAGGACCTACGACTATGAGGTCCTGTCCCGTTATTCGGTGAACGTGAAGGCCACCGACGGCCACGGCGGCGATAGCAGTATCCCGGTGTCCATCGACCTGACGGATCTGAACGAGGCGCCCGTGTTCACCGGGGAGGCGACGCTCGAGGCCCCGGAAAACCAGTCCTTCGCCGGCACGGTCACCGCCGACGACCTCGACGGCGCTGACAACATCACGGATTACACCCTGACCGGCGGAAGCGACCGCGCCAGGCTAGAGATCAGCAACACGGGGGCGCTGACCTTCAGGGATGACCCTGACTTCGAGAGTCCGGCGGACGCGGGAAGCAACAACAGCTACGTCGTGGAGGTCACCGCCACCGGCGGGTCGGGCGGCCGCGCGCTGACGGCTGCGCATACGATCACCGTGCCCGTCACGGACGTGAACGAGCCGCCCCACTTCACCAGCGTGGATAGTTTCATGGTCAAGGAAAACGTCCTGAGGGCGGGGCAGCTGGCCGCGCAGGACGTGGACAGGGACGACGGCATCACGGGATACGTCGTCACGGGCGGTGCGGACAGCGACGACTTCGAGATCAAGAACACCAGGGAGCTGCACTTCAGGGATGACCCCGACTTTGAACGGCCGGCGGACGCGGGGAGCGACAACGAGTACACCGTTGAAGTCGAGGTGACGGGCGGGGCGGACGCTCGGGCGCTGACGGCCACGCAGACCATCACCGTTGCCGTGGAGGACGAGTTGGAGCCCCCGGGCAAGCCCGCCCCGCCCGTGGTGAGCGACACCACGGAGAGCAGCCTCACGGTAAGGTGGGACGAGCCGTACAACACCGGTCCGGAAATCACGAGCTACTTCCTGCAGTACCGCGAGAGCGGCTCGTTCACCGCCTCTGCCGACACCAGCGTGACCCGCACGCGCGTCCTCTCGAACCTGCGCGCGGGCAGGACCTATCAGTTCCAGGTGCAGGCAAAGAACGACGAAGGAACGGGCGCCTGGTCCAATACGGGCAGTGGAACCACCCTCACCGCACCCACGGTATCGAACGTCGCGTTTACCTCGACCCCTGCCTCAGGACAGAACAACACCTACAAATTGAGTGACGTTATTTCCATAACAGTGACCTTCAGCGAAGCGGTGACCGTCACCGGCACGCCGCAGGTCGACCTGACGGTCGGTACCACCCGGCGCGAGGCCGGCTACCAGAGTGGCTCGACGACAACACAACTCCTCTTCCAATACACCGTACAGAACACCGACGAGGACACCAATGGCGCCACCATCAAAGAAAACGGTCTCAAGCGCAACGGCGGCAGTATCGTCAGAAGCAATTCCACCATCAATGCCGACCTGGCGCACGCGGCACGCGCCAATCAGTCCAGCCACAAGGTCGACGGCAAAGCCCCGACCCCCACCAAAGCCGAAGTGGATGGCGACGAGCTGACCCTCACCTACGGAGAAAGGCTCGACGCCACTTCGAAGCCAGCAGCGGGGGATTTCAACGTGACCGTAGACAGCGAGGCGCGGAGCGTTACCTCGGTGACCATGAGCAATACCGTATTGACGCTCACCCTGCCCTCGGCCGTGAGCACGGGCGAGACGGTGGCGCTGGCCTACACCCCGGGGACCAACCCGATCCGAGACCGGGCGCAGAACCCCGCCGGCGCCCTCAGCAACCTGGCGGTGACCAACCTCCAGGACGTCTGCAGCCGCACCGCTCAGGTGCGGGACGCGATTGTGGATGAAACGGGGGTCAGCGCCTGCGGAGACGTAACCCCCGACCATCTTGCCGCGATCAGGCGCCTCTCGCTGAGAGACGAAAACATCTCCACGTTGAAAGCTGGCGACTTTGCCGGGCTGACGGCGTTGGAAGAGCTCCATCTCAGGCAGAACAACCTCTCCAATCTCGGAGCGAACACATTCTCCGGCCTGACCGCACTGACAACTCTCGAAATGTCCTTCAGTCAACTTGGCGACTTCGACGTAAACCTGTTCTCCGGACTGACATCCCTGACCAATCTCGATCTGCTGAGCGCCCGCATCAACAACCTGCCGGCCAACGGCTTCTCCACGTTGACGGCGCTTGACAGACTCGTCCTCCGTAACAATCTTCTGGGCGATCTCGCGGCCGACGAGTTCTCCGGCTTGTCGGGGCTCAAACACCTCGATATAAGCAATTCCCGAATCACCAGCCTGCCGGCGGACGTCTTCTCGAACCTGTCGGGGCTGGAGCACCTGGACCTGGAATATGCCCGCCTCACCAGCTTCCCGGCGACCGTTTTCTCAAGCCTGTCGTCGCTTGAACACCTCACCCTGAGCCGCAACGAGATCGCCGGCGGCAGCATCGACGCCGCCCTTTTCTCCGGGCTGACGGCGCTTACCCATCTCGAACTTTACAGCATGGGTCTCACCTCCGTGCCGGGCGACCTCCTCTCCGGCCTGACTGTACTCGAGACCCTCAACCTGAGCTACAACAACGACCTCATCACACTGCCGGACACCGTTTTTTCCGGACTGACGAATCTCAGAACGCTAAGCCTGAGAGCCACCGATGTATCTACACTGGACGGCCTTCTTTCCGGACTGACGGAGTTGAGATCGTTGGACCTGAGACAAATGGACTTATCCACACTGGGAGACAGCGTATTTTCCGGACTGACGGAACTGAACGAACTCCAGCTCCAATGGAACCCGGTCGACCCGCTGCCGATTGCCGTTTCACTGGAAGCGGCGGGGACGGACCAGTTCGTCGCAAGAGCGCACACCGGCGCGCCCTTCGATATGGTCCTGCCGCTGCGGCTTTCCAACGGTGAGATCGACAGCGGCGAAGGGAGCATCACGATCCCCCAGGGCAGTGTCGAGAGTGAGCCGCTCTCAGTCTCCCGCACCGCCGGGTCCAGCGGGGCAGTCACCGTCGATCTCGGGGTACTGCCGGCCCTCCCGGCGAGTGACAACGGGTACGAACTGGTGCTGTCCGATGACCTGCCGCTGGTCGTCATCGACGCCGAAGCGGGGGTGGAAATCTATCCCACCGAACTGACTATCGGGGAGGACGACAGCGACACCTACACGGTGGTGTTGACCATGCAGCCCACCGCCGACGTGACGGTGACCGTGACCGTGCCCTCGGGCGCCGATGTCACGGTGAACCCGTCGCCGCTGACATTCACCGACCAGGACTGGGATACGCCGCAGACGGTGACCGTGAGCGCCAGCGCGGACACCGACAGCGATGACGACGAGGTCATCCTGACCCACACGGTCAGCGGCGGCTATCAAGGAGTCACCGCCGTCAACGTGGAGGTGACGGTCACGGAGACCGCGGTCACCACCAACAGCCCGCCCTCCATCTTCCACAATTCCTGGACCGTGAACGAGAACTTCACCGGGCACATTTCCATAGTGGGAACGGACCCGGATGACAGGGACTACATCACCGGGTACGAGCTTACCGGAGGCCGCGACCGATCGCTGTTCGAGATTGCCACCCGGGGCGGCGAGGGCCACCTCACCTTCGTGAATGTACCTGACTACGAACGTCCGGCGGGAAGCAGCAACCGGAATGAGATCGTCGTTACCGTCACCAGCGGCATGGGCACCAGGCAACGGACCGGGCAACGGCAGATCGCCATCAATGTTTCCGATGTGGACGAGCCCCCGGGCCGGCCGCCGGCGCCAGGGCTGGGTTTCCTAGACGGGACTACTCCCACCATCGCGGTGGGCATGGGGGGCCGAATCCCGCCGGTGAATACCGGGCCGGAAATCACTGGCTGGGGAGTGCAACACCGGGAGAAGGACAGCGGCGACGATTTCACCGGTACCACGTACACGTCCGCGACCCTGGATGCCCGAATCGAGAATCTGACCAAAGGCCTTACCTACGAGGTGCAGGTACAGGCGAAGAACGACGAAGGGGACAGCGAGTGGTCGCCCTCGGCCGAGATCGAGATCCCCAACCAGCCGCCGGTGGCCGTCGGCACCTTCGACGACCTCACGCTTGCGGTGGGAGGCGCCGTCGAGATCGTATCCGCGGACGGCGTGTTCAGCAGCCCGGATGGGGACCTGCTCAGCTATACCGCGTCGTCCGGCAACACGGCTGCCGCTACCGTTCAGATGATCAGCACGGAGATCCTCGTAGATCCGCAGGCCGCCGGCAGCGCGACCATCACCGTGACGGCGAGCGATCCATACGGTGCATCCGACTCGGAGACGTTCGAGGTCACGGTCCGGACGCCAACCCTTTCGGCGCCCACCCTGACCATCGCCGGCAACCTCTTCACGCTGACATTCACCGACAACTTCGCGGCCGACGAAACCCGGGCGTACCATGTACGAATCCGTCAGAAGACGAACCAAGGACCCTGGGCCACAGGGTGCCATACCGAGACCAACGATGAAGCTTCGCAACAGTCCATATCCGTAACGCTGGAGGACGCGGTATCGGATTTCTTCGAGCCGGGCACCACGTATGAGGCGGACTACGGATACCTGGGGGTATCCTGCGACGGCAGCCTGATGGGTTCGAGGTCCGCGACCGACGAAGAGACCACGTCCGGGACGGCTTCCTTCGATATCGAGCTTGTCTTCGTCGGCAGCGTCTCGTCGACATACCGAACCTATGTTGAAGACGGAGCCGAGCGCTGGGAGGAAATCATCACCGGCGATCTTCCCAACCATCGTTTATCCAGCAGCAATCGCAGTTTCCTGAATGGGGAATTTCCAGGGTCTGCCGCCCCCGAGGTTGTGGATGATCTCATACTCTACGTGCGCGTCGTTGATCTGGTCGGTGCGATCGGACAGGGGGCGTCGCTGTTGAGCCGGGTCCCTTCCTTTCTGCCGGCCGTATCCCGAATCACTCTCGATTCGGACATACTGAGCACGTATTCGGAAGAAATACAGAGAGCCGTCGTTCTGCACGAGATGGGCCACGCGCTGGGATTCAATGCCACTTCCTGGACATTTCTCGACCTCCTGAAGGACCCCTCCCTCAGCCCATTCCGAATCCCCATCGATCCGGCTCCGGATACCTATTTTTCGGGCACGAAGGCGATTGCCGCCTTCGACGCAGCGGACGGGTCGAGCTACACCGGCGCCAAGGTGCCGGTGGAGAACTCAGGCGGAGCGGGCAGCCGGGACAGCCACTGGCGGGAATCCGTAATGGACGGCGAACTGATGACGTCTAGGTTGGAAACTTTCTCCAATCCCCTCAGCGCGATCACGATCCAGTCGATGGCGGACTTAGGCTACACCGTCGACGTTACCAAGGCCGATGCCTACACCCTGCCATCCACTTCAAAAATCGCGATAGTACCTGAAGCGCCGATCCCTCTCAACTGTGCGATCGAGCACACATGGACCAGACACGATCAACCCGAACCCATCATCCTGAATCTCCGCAGGGTCACGGAGACTGAATCACGGGAATAAAGCGTACAGACAATAGTAGGTAAGGCATCTCCGCCTCGTCACTCGATTCCGCGATCCCATCCCACTTCGCGTCTGATGTCTCGCGCTGCGGCAGCCTGAGCGGCGAGCATCACCAGGGTCTCTTCGTCCTCCGCGATGAACTCCCTCCCACCCTCCTTCTCCGCCAGAAAAACCGTCCCCACTCTCTCTTCACGATGGCAGATCCACGCCACCAGGAACTCAGTCTCTGGCTCACCGGCATTGCCGGTTGAGATTCGGACAGGCCAATGCGCTGTGCGTGGCTGCGCAAGTCCGGCACCCTCAGCGGCTCGTCTATGAAGGCGAAGTATCCGAACAGGGCCTCGTCTTGCCTGCCGTTGAACCGGGACTTGCGAGTCCCATCTGGACTGGGCAATGAGATAATCACGAAAAAATCATATATTGTATTTTATATACGAGTAAAAAATCATAAACATACCCGATAATTTCATTATTATTGTGTACACCTACTTCGGTCCAAGATCGGACGATTACTGAGACATCCCGGTGGTAAGTCGGAGTATTGTGCAAATGATCGACCAAAGGCGGCGATTTGAGGATCGGCTTAGCCGGACCCGTTTCATCATGGACATGGGCTCAGGGGCCGTCCCCGGGATCGGTCACCAACCGGGACCTGTTGAAACATGAACGCACGGAATACACCGTATTCGTCCGACAAGCCTCGAATCCTGCCGTTGGAGCCACTGTTCGTATCTCATGTCGAAAAAAACGTAGCCCGCGACAAATCCAGGACATTTCGACAATCATTCGGTATTGACCTGATCGGCGCAACCTGAGCATTATACTTATATCAGGAATTACATCTGTTAAAATCGGCTTTTGCCGTGGACAGCATCCGGCTCAACTCCGAAAACCGGCGCCTCGGCCCAGCTCACCTGAGTTTCACAAATGTCATATTTTATGGGCTCAATGAGGCGTGAACAACACAATCATGGCCGATGGAAAGGCCGCTTTGTTCCTGGACAGCGCTTCGCAGAGGACGACGGCCTCGTTAATTTCACGGTTCCTGGACAGCAGTGGAATGCAGCGAAATCAAAGTTCGTACAACGTAAGAGATCCCGGCTTCCCACCGTCCGACACTTTACCGTCGCTGCACGGGAGAATCCGTGGATTCTATCGGGTTTGTCGATGCGTTCGACTCGGTATCCACAGCTCACTTGTTAGCAAAAGCCACTCGCCGGGTCCGGAATGGTTCCATTCAGGAATACTCGAAAACAGCCTCCGGTCGACTCACGGCGGGAATGGAATGGCATTTCAATGTGCGCGATGGGAGCGGTCCAACGGCGGCCTGGCATGTGGGCGTCAGCCGCCTGAAGGGCAACGACGTGCCGGCAGAGGCGGCAACCGAGTTGCCGGCACTGCCCTGCCGCTCCCATCGTACCAGTGAAGACACCCTCATTGTAACGTAGCGCCACCGCCTGAACCCGATTTGAAAGGAGCACATTCCAATGAGAACGCGTCTTTCAAGTTCCATTTATTCAACTCTGCTGGCTGTCCTGCTCACGTCGACGGCAGGAATTTCCGCGTCCACGTCTGAGTCCGACAGCGTGCATTTCCACGAACCCTTTGACTACGAGGAGTGGCGCCGGGAACACCCCCTCCCGGCAGCCAAGCGGCCGGCGAACCTGAACGTGGGCGAACCACGCACGGTGCGCATGATTTACTTTTCGCCCAGTGACCGGCCCTTTCGCGCCGAAGTGGTTCAGGATATGAAAGACCGGATTCGAGAGGTTCAGACCTTCTATGCCGCTTCGATGGATGAGCGTGGCTACGACGACACAACCTTTCAATTTGAAACCGACGGCACGGGTGAGCCGCTCGTGCATCGCGTGAGTGCTCGACACCCGGATAGCCACTATCTCAACCAAACATTCGTTAAGGTGCTAAACGAAATTGAACAGGCTTTCGACACCGAGCAGAACGTATACCTCGTCGTCATCGATATCAGCACAGATGTGATCGATCGCGCCGCAGGGGGAATAGCAACCCGAATAGGAAAAATCGGCGGGTTTGCGCTTGTCACCAGCGACGAAATGGACCCGTGGAACTATCACAACGTCGTTAGCCATGAACTGGGCCATACCTTCGGCTTGGGGCATGACTTCCGTCACAATGAGTACGTCATGTCGTATGGCAATCTACCCGACTCGCGGTTGTCCATGTGTAACGCCGGATTTCTGGCCGCCCATCCTTATTTCGATGCGAACAGCCCATCGGAGAGCGGACATCCGCCATCGATCGAACTCATTTCACCTCTCACCTATCCGGCCGGCTCAACGAACGTAGCGGTTAAACTCGAAGTAAACGACCCGGATGGCCTTCATCAGGTAATCCTGCACGTACCAAACAGCGTCAAGGCGTGCAGTGTGTTGGCCGGTGAAAGAGACGCCGTGGTCACGTTCGATTATGACGGCGTCATTCCCGGGGACTGGGTTCGTTTTTCAAGCCTCTCCGAACCTTCCGTACACCCTCTCGCTGTCGAGGCAGTCGACAGGGACGGGAATGGTGAGAGGACACGCTTCGAAATTTCGGAGCTTCCGAACGACGTCGTCAGAACCACGCCTCACAGGTTGGAAAAAATCGACGGCGCCAACCAGCGGGGTACGCCCGGCACGCCACTGGAAAGACGCTTCACTGTTGAGGTGAGAGATCGGAACGACAATCCCCTCCCCGACGTGCAGGTTGCCTTTGCCGTAGCCATGGGTGGGGGGAGACTCAGCGGAAGGTTCAGGCTCGAGCATGCAGTGACCGACATGAATGGGCATGCCGGACGGAGGCTTACGCTTGGTCCGCGCCCCGGGACAAATACGGTCACGGTATCCGTCAGCGGGCTCGAGCCTGTAACGTTTCAAGCCATGGGGGTGGGGACCGGTATTTCGCTTCCAGCCACGAAGGGCGACTTTCGGACGTGGCACCTGCCCGATGACGCGATTGCGCGGCTGGGAAAGGGCCGCCTCAGTCTCGGCGACAGAGCGGTTTCCTTTTCGCCGGACGGTCATCGCCTTGCTGCAGCACGAAATATCGGAATATGGACGTACGACCTGGCAACATTGCAGCCTGCCGGGCTGATGCCGGCCGAACACCTGATCGAATCCATGGCGTTTTCCCCGGACGGCGCCATGATCGCCTGGTCCGAGCGGGTATACTTCGATACCAACATTAAGGTATGGGATACGACGACGAACACGCCAGTCGCCGGGCTTAGCTTTCTGGGAGACTGGGGAGGCTGGGGACGCTGGCCCCAGGGCGTGGCGTTTTCACCCGACGGCGGGCTGCTTGCCTGCGTATCCTCGGATAATTCGATTGTGATGTGGGATACGGGTACGTGGCAAAGGGTTGCAACCTATGAGGGGAAGCCCAGCAGGGCCGTTCTCGATTACAATCCCCTGGCGTTTTCCCCGGACGGGAGGCTCCTCGCCGCGGCAGACAACAACCACCATACGATAAGCCTGTGGGACGTGGCGGCACATGAAAAGGCCGGTACCTTGACGGGGCACAAGTTCTTTGTCCGCTCCATTTCCTTTTCTCCCGACGGGCAGACGATCGCTTCGGGATCCTTCGACAGGACGGTCCGCCTTTGGGACGCGGCGACACATACGAATCTGGCCACACTCTACGGGCATACGGACGACGTACGATCCGTTTCCTATTCGCCCGATGGAAGTACCGTTGCGTCGGCGTCGTCCGACGGCACGATCCGACTCTGGGACGCGGGCTCCCATGAGAGCGTCGCCACCCTCTATGGGCAAACGGGCGAGGTCCGTTCCGTTTCCTTTTCCACCGATGGCAACACCCTCGTTTCGGCGTCCTTCGACGGCAGGGTCGACCTGTGGGACGTGCAGGCAAGAGGGATTGTCGACAGGATTGAAAAAGAAAGCGCCACCACGTCGGTGGCGTTTTCTCCCTTGGGGGGGATCTTCGCCTCAGGGTCGGACGACAGGACGATCACGCTTTGGGATGTTGAGACTCATGAAAAAGTGGCTTCGCTTGAAGGCCATGCGAGCGGTGTGACGTCCCTTGCGTTCCTCCGTAACGGGACGCTCGTCTCCGGAGCATTCGAAGAAATCAGGGTGTGGGATCTGGCCATGGGAACATATGTAGCTGTAGCGAGACATTTCAGAGGCGGGTGCGTAATCAACACGCTTGTGGTTTCGCCCGATGGCGCGACGGTCGCTTCAGGGGGTAGAGACGAGTTGGTCCTGTGGGACGTGGCGACCGGAGCGCAGTCCGCGGTCTCCGTGAATGCGCCCCTGGTGTCGTATGCCCCGGATGGGTCTGTGCTGGCTACAAAATCTGTCGATGGATTCATTCAGCTCTGGGATGCGGCAACTCTGGAGAACCTCAATACCGTGTACCAGGGTTTTCTCGGTGTCGGCGGCAACCTCGGCTTTCTGGCGTTCTCCCCGGACGGAACGACGATCGCCTCCGGAACGGAGAAGGGGCCTCGGATTGATTCCGTGGTCCTGCTTTACGACGTGGCGACAGGCGAGAGAGTCGCCACCCTGGAGAAACCGAACGGCAGCCAGCTGTTCTCCGGGGCGTTTTCCCCTGACGGGCGGATCCTCGCTGCCGGGTCGCACAAAGGCACAGTCGTGCTTTGGAATATGGAAACGCTGGAGGAGATCGCCACCTTCTACGGGCACAGGCACGACGTTCGCTCCGTTTCGTACTCTCCCGATGGCAGGATGCTCGGTTCTGCGTCAGACGACGGCACAATGCTGCTATGGGATTTAACACCTTACATCGTGCGTCCAACCAGCATCGCCGACTTCGACGGTGATGGAACGGTGGGCTTTCCGGATTTTCTGCTGTTTGTCGGCGCTTACGGTCTGAGCAGGGGAGACGCGGGGTATGATGAGCGCTTCGATCTCGACGGAAACGGTACAATCGGGTTCAGCGATCTTCTGATCCTTGCAGAAAGCTTCGGCCAGGGTGGATGAGCCGCTCCTCCCGACACGTTCGCTGTGCGATGTCAGAATTGAAAGTCCCGAACATGCGCCTTCTTTGCATCGCATCGATCGCAGTGCCATTGCTTGCGTTCTCAGCGCCGCCACCCTGTATGGCCGGAAGCGACGATCTGGACACCCTGCTCGACGGTGTGTCCGAGATTGCCGCGCCGGGCGCGGGTTCCCTGTGCGTTTATGGCCCCGAAGCCTTCCCCGTGGTCGTCGGTGCACCCCTAGCCGGCCAACCCGATGTACGCGGCCCGGCTGCGGCGGCCGGCCGTTGGGAGTCCGGGCGCGTGGTCGCTCTGGGTGACTCGGACTACTTTGTTGTCCGTTCCGTGCTGGAGAGCGCCCACACCGGGCGTCTGATTGTGAATGCATTGCATTGGGCCGGTAAGAAAAATCGCTCCGAGCCCCTCCGCATCGGCGTGGCAGGTCCACTTGAGTTGCGGAACTACCTGACGGGGAACGGCCTGGATGTCACGAGAACCTCACTGACGCCCCAGTCCCTGCGATCATTCGATGTTGTGACCGTGTCCTTGTGGAATCAGAACGAGCGGGAAATCGCGGCGTTGTCGGACTACATTCGGAGTGGTGGAGGCCTGGTGACGGCCGCCCACGGTTCGTGGTGGGCCGATCGGCATCCGGACCTGGATCTTGCTGAAGACTTTGCCGGCAACCGGCTGCTCGCACCCGCAGGCATTCAGTGGACAAGGTCTTACCTCGGCGACACTTCGCCACGGGGCTTCGCCGTCGCCGCGCTGCCCGATGAACTGACCCATGCCGGCAAGGCGCTAGACGCTGTCGAGGCGAATGGGTTGACTCAACGGGAAATCACACAGGCCACGTACACCCTGACAAGCGCCTTGAGGGCCCTACCTCCTGACGATACGCTGCTCGCGCCGCGCCTGCGCGGGCTCATCGACCCCAACGAGCGCCGGTGGCCATCTGCCGAACGTCCGGTGAGGGAGGTGGATATACTTGACCGGCTGGCCGCCACGCTCTTCGTGACGGAACATCTCCGCACGCCGCCGGAATCCGTGAATGCGCATCCCGCAGCCGCGGATTTCCCCGGATCGGTCCCTGTCGATGCCCGGCGAATCACGCGCACCCTAACCATCCATGCCACCGAACATGTCGGGCACATCACAAGCTTTTACTCCCAACGGAGCAAGAACCGCTGGCATTCAACCGGCCTCTATGCCGCGCCGGGCGAGTTGGTAACGGTGACCATGCCGGCAGCGGTTGCCGCCACCGGGGACGTCAACGTGCGGGTGGGCGCCCACGACCAGGACATCTCGGTCCGCGAAGAATGGACGCGCATGCCGGTGATCAGCCGCAGCTTTCCCGTCAAAGCGGCTACGACTCCCGTCGCAAATGCGTTCGGCGGGCTGATCTACATCGAGGTTCCGGTCAAAACCGACCTCGGAGCGATCATCGTCACAATCGCAGGCGCCGTGGCGGCGCCCCTCTTCGTGTCGGGCGAGACAGATCCAGCCGTCTGGCGCAACGAGATCCGCCATGCGCCCGGCCCGTGGGCCGAAATCGCCGGGCGGAACATGATCGTAACCACGCGCTCTTCTGAAGTACGCAACCTCGATGACCCGGTCGCCTTGGCGCAGACCTGGGACCGCGTGCTGGACCTGAGCGCGGAACTGGCCGCCTGGCCCACGCCCGCCCGCTTGAGACGGGAGCGGTTCGTCGTGGATCGGCAGATCAGCCGTGGGCACATGCTTTCCGGGTACCCCATCATGGCGCACCTGGACCAGCAGGCCAACGTGGTGGATGTGGAGCACCTGCGAACGGAGGGCAACTGGGGCATCTTCCACGAGGTGGGTCACAACCACCAGAGCCGGGACTGGACGTTCGACGGCGCCCTCGAAGTCGTCGTCAACCTGTTCACGCTGTACGTGTATGAGTACCTGTGCGGGATCCCGGTCACCGAGAGCTACTACGGCTGGGTCGATGCGCGATCGCGGGAGATGATCGCGCGTTACGACTACGAAAACCCGGACTTCGAGCAGTGGAAACGAGCGCCGGCTTTCGCCCTGTTCATGTACGTCCAGTTGCAGCAGGCGTTCGGCTGGGACGCCTTCCGGCAGGTATTCGCCACGTACCGCGCCCTGCCGGACGCCGAACGCCCGAAGAGCGACGACGAGAAGCGCGATCAGTGGCTGGTGCGCTTCTCCCGGCAGGTGGGCCGCAACCTCGGGCCGTTCTTCGAGGGGTGGGGCGTCCCGACGTCGGCGTCTGCGCGAGCCTCGATCGCGAACCTGCCTGTGTGGCTGCCGCCCGCTTCGCCTTCCAGGCTGGAGATTGTCTCCGGCGCCGGCCAGCAGGGCCCGTCCGGGGAGGCCCTGCCGCGGCCCCTGGTGGTGGAAGTGCGCGATCAGTACGGCAATCCCATGCCAGATGCGGTTGTCACATTCACGGTTACGGTCGGCGACGGCAGGCTCAGCAACCGTTTCAAGGTTGAACGCGTGAGGACCGATGCAAACGGCAGGGCCAGGACGTCCCTTACTCTAGGTCCCCATCCGGGTCGGAACATCGTCGTCGTTTCCCTTGGCGGTCGAGAGATGGGGACGTTTGCCGCCGAGGGCGTGGGCGCCGGCGTGACGGAACTGCATGGAGACTACCGTACCTGGCATCTGCCGGCGTCCGCGACGGTGCGTCTGGGCAAGGGCGCCATGGGGGAAGGCGACCGTGCAGTTGCCCTTTCGCCGGACGGCCGCACTCTGGCCGTTGCCAGCGCCATCGGCGTGTGGCTGTATGATGCGGGCACATCCCGAGTTCGTTCGCTGCTGCCCACGGGGCGTTCGGTACTCTCGGTGGCAATTTCGTCAAAAGGCGTCCTTGCGGCCGGAACGCAATACACCGGGGTTGTGTTGTGGGCGGTGGAAACCGGCACGCAAATCGGGAGACTCAGGCATGCCGGATACGTCACGACTGTGGTCTTTTCGCCGGATGGATCTCGCCTCGCTTCCGGTTCGTGGGAACAGGTCATCAAAGTATGGGACGTTGAGTCGAGGCGCGAGGTGGGTACATGGGAAGTGCAGCCAAAGAATGATATTCTCTTCTTCCTCTCCGTGGACTTCTCGCCGGACGGGAGTCGGCTGGCCTCGGGTTTTCAGGACGGCACCGTCAGACTCTGGGACGTGGCGACCCGGACGGAAGTAGCCGCACTGGAGGGACACGCGGACCGTATCACTTCGGTGTCGTTTTCTCCTGACGGCGCGCTCCTGGCGTCGGGTTCAGGGGACCGTACAGTCAGGTTATGGGACGTGTCAGCACAAACCGAGGTCGCCACACTGAGGGGACACGGGGGTTCGGTGCGCTCCGTTTCATTTTCTCCCGACGGTGCCACTCTGGCATCGGGCTCGTCCGACCGTACGGTCCGGCTGTGGGACGTGGCGACTGAAGGCTTGATCTCTGTCTTCGAAGATCACAGGGATGCGGTCCATTCGGTGGCATTTTCCCTCGATGACGCCGCCCTTGTCTCCGGCGCCGCCGATGGCACAGTGCTGCTGCGAGACCTGGAGACGGGCAATGCAGCCGGGCTGTTGGGTCACCTGGCGCTGTCCTCGGCGGCGCTCTCGCGCGATGGCGTCACAGTGGTTTCGGGACAAAAGGACGGCAAGCTCAGGCTGTGGGACGCAGATACTCGAACGAGGATCGCCACCCTGGAGGGGCATACGGCCAGAGTCAGCTCCGTGTCGTTTTCTCCTGACGGCGCCCTCCTGGCATCAGGATCGTGGGACCGCACCGTCAAGCTGTGGAACCTGAGGGCGCGAGAATTGACGGAAACTCTGGAAGGGCACTTGGATCAAATCACGGCAGTCGCGTTTTCGACGGACGGGAAAATGCTGGCGTCAGGGGAGCGAGACGGAACGCTAAGTCTGTGGGACACGGCGAAGAGGAGCCGGATCTTCACGCTTGAAGGGCATACGGATCGTGTCGCTTCCATTACGTTTTCTCCCGACCGTGCTCATCTGGCTTCTGGGTCGTGGGACCGCACCGTCAAGCTGTGGGATCTGAGGACGCGGGAACAGATTGGGACTCTGGAAGGTCACACGAGTTCAGTGCATTCGGTGGCGTTTTCGTCCGATGGGAAGACGCTGGCGTCGGGGGCGGGCGATGGAGACGGTACCGTGCGCATATGGGACGTCCGGACGAGAACAGATATCGCCACGATGAAAAACCCGTTCGGGGTTTATTCGGTGGCGTTTTCGTCCGACGGAGGAGTTCTTGCTTCCGGCACCTGGTTTTCCGTGATGCTGTGGGACATGGCGACACATGAACAGATAGCCAATCTGAAAGGGCACAATGGGCATGTCCATTCTGTGGCGTTTTCAGGTGACGGCCACGTCCTGGCCTCGGGCGCATCGGATGGTACCGTGCTGCTGTGGGATGTTTTCAGGTACATCGCACCGTCTGTCGCCAACCCTGACTTCGACGGTGACGGGACCGTAGGCTTCGGGGATTTCGTGCAGTTCGCCGGGAAGTTCGGATCGAAAAAGGGCGATGCGGAATACGAAGCACGCTTCGATCTGGACGGCAACGGTACCATCGGGTTCAGCGATTTTTTGATCTTTGCCGCCGACTTCGGCAAGAGCTTGAACTGATCGTTGAACCTGACGACGTAATGCCGGTGGTCGTTGGCGAATCTTCCGTGCAGAACCTGAAGATGGGTGGTTCCGCGACGAATCCCGATGTCTGGCGGTTACGCAAGAACGTCTCGACTGGGACGGGCATCGGCAGTATTTTTTGGCGTGCAGTAAGGGCCTGTTTTGACGGCTGACCGCGCCACAGGCCAATTATCCAAACGGATACAAGGGAGGACTTGCAATGAATCCTGTATTTCGCCTGTTGTCGATTGCGGTTGTCGGCTTCTCCGTGATAACAGGTGCAGCTCTCGTCGTGTCCAGCGAAGACGGGATCTTGACTCTTGACCTGATTGAAGGCGGTGAGTTGGCTACCGCCGGGGATGCAGACGCCGTCGAACGTACGATGTCGGAACGCGCCGCGAAAATCGCCCTGGGTAACAATGTGAATGCGGTTTTGTCGCTTGACCTGATCGCTGACGGCGGGGCGGGCAACCGGAGGGACGACGGGGTGACGACGGGCAACGTGTCGGGACGCGGCACGACCATCGCCCTTGAAGTCTTCGCCACGGGGGTCACGACCACTCTGCGCGGCGTCATCCTCAGATTCGACTTCGATGCCTCTCTCGTGTCTTTCGTCAAAGCCGAAAACAGCGCGTTTGCCCTTTCGCTGCCCGAGGGATCCGTCGGCGCAGCCCTCGCCTCCACTTCGCCCGCGACACTGGCATCTTCGGGATTCCTGGCGCGCGCGGAGTTCGAGACGGTTGCAGACGTAACGGGAAGGGCGTTTTCCATCGGCATCGCGTCTGTCACACTCGCCGAGAGTTCAACGTCCAGCGACGTACTCAGGACGAGCATTGAGATCTCGTTCAACACCGCGCCGTCGCCCGACTTCGACGGCGATGGGACTGTGGGGTTTCCGGATTTCCTGGCATTTGCCGGCAGTTTCGGGTCCAACCGGGGCGGCGCGCGGTATGAGGCGAGGTTCGATCTGGACGGCGACGGATCCGTTGCTTTTTCGGATTTTCTGATCTTCGCCGGCGCGTTCGGAAGTCAGGTTCCGCCCTCCGGCGGCGGGGGGACATCTTCCGGCGACGGAGAGACGGTGACCATTCCCGATGACAACCTGCGTGCGGTGATCGCGGATAGCCTGGGCAAAGCGCCCAATGCGCCGATTACCCGTGCCGAGGTGGCGACCTTGAGACGTATTGACGCGCCCAATATGGGGATTCGTAACCTTGCGGGTCTCGAACATGCCACCAGTTTGCGGGGCCTGAACCTTGGTCGAGTGCGGGCGGAAGAAGGGGGGAAGTGGGTCAACAGCAACGATATATCCGACCTCTCGCCCGTCTCCGGCTTGGCAAACCTGGCATATCTGGATCTCTACAGAAACAGCATCTCGGATATATCCGACCTCTCCGGCTTGACCGGCTTGACAGACCTGTTCCTTAACGAGAACAGCATCACGAATCTATCCGGGCTATCCACCCTGACCAACCTGGCGCGGCTGGGACTCAGCCAGAATGGGATCTCGGATATTTCCGCGTTATCCGACTTGACCGGACTCTTCTATCTGGATCTTTTCGAAAACAGCATCACGAATCTATCCGGGCTATCCACCTTGACCAACCTGACATGGCTGTTTCTGGATTACAACAGTATCTCTGATATATCCGCCTTGTCCAACTTGACCAAACTGACACGGCTGGGTCTTGAACACAACAGCATCTCGAATGTTGCTGCACTGTCCAACTTGACCGACCTCGTGAATCTGGTTCTTTGGAACAACAGCATTTCAGACATCTCCGCACTGTCCAACTTGACCAGCATTAAATACCTGTACCTTAACCAGAACGATATCTCTCGCATATCCGCGTTGTCCACCTTGACCAACCTGGAAATCCTGGGACTGGAAGACAACGACATCTCGGATGTTTCGCCATTGGTGGCAAACACGGGCCTGGGTACCGGTGATACAGTAAATCTGAAGAGTAATCCCTTGAGCAATGCATCGCGCAACACGCACATTCCAACTCTTCAGCGCCGAGGCGTTACCGTAGAATTCGACGGCGGCACGTCCAACCTGGGCGCTTGCAGGGCCGGGTTGGTCGTGAATCCTGGCGAAACCTGCACTTACAAGGGCAATACCTTCTCTGTATCCAGTTCCGGAAGGGGATCTATCGCGTTCTTCAGCGCCGGTACCGGTATAGACGCCAGAGGCGCCAACATAAACGGCGTACGGTGGAACTTTCACGCCACGAAAAACAGTGGCAGCAACAGTTGGACAATTCACGTAGCGGATTAATGACTGAGGTCGTCAGACGGCGTCCACCAGCTTCGCGTCCCAACCAGAGCTGTACCGTCAGCGGAGGGTCGTTCAGAAGTATCGGCGGCGGCTGTTACAACTATACGCCGTTCGGATCGGGAAGGATTTGCAGCGCGAGTTTCAACCTGAACGGACTCCAGGGCACCCGTGTCGGTGATGATTTTCGAATCACTGCTGTGCCTTGATTCTCGAAGAACCGTTGCCGAGACGCACGGGAAATCCGGAACCGTGCGCGCAATCGCGTCGCAAAGTGCTTCTTTGAAGTCGCGGATTGCGGCAACACAGCGCGGCCAACTGTCGAAAATTGCGATAGTTCAGGCACAGGCTCTGGCCAGCCGGCCCCTGTTGTCGTGAAGCCGGCTGGATACGTACGGTTTTCCTATTTGGTGTAATTGGATCGGTCTGAAACGTCCTGCGGAGACAATGAAGGAGCTCGCGGACGATGGTTTCCTGGAAGTGCATAAGCAGCCTTGGGCGTTTCCAGACGACCTGGGAGGCGGGCTGGCCGGGAGCGGGCACACTATCGATCACCGTGGAAGACGAAAACTCCCGCGTAACGAAAGAACTGGCGACGCTGTCCACGACACCCGCCAATCCTCCCGCAGGAGATGCCACCATCTGGATCCACAACCGGAGTCACCCCAGCGCGGGTTACTCGATCGACATGACGCCGCTGACCGAACCGACGGGTACCTTTTACGCAGCAATCCAGTGGGACGGAGGATACACGGGACTGCAGCGGGGAGGAGACCGTTTCGATCGACAGCTTCAACTCTCGGTCTGGGACGCTCCGGGATTTGGCGATGCGAAGCTCATCGACAAGGCGAGCGACGTCGTGTGCGGGCCTTTCGGAGGTGAAGGAACGGGGGTAAAGTGCAGGTTGGACTATCGATGGACCGTAGAGTCGACATATCGCTTCGAAGTTACTGAGGTGGAGATGAACGGGGGCAGTGCGATCACCCTGCACGTAACCGATCTCGCGACGGAAAGCAGGCGCTTCGTGGGCACTTTACGCTTCGCCAGGCGTGCACAGATGAAGCGCTTCGGGATGTTCGTGGAGGATTTTGTAGTGAGAGCACGGCACTGTCTTGCCCGGCAGGTTCGAAGCGCAGCCATCCGCCGTCCAAGGGCGTGGCTCGACGGCGACTGGGTCGCGCTCGACGAAATGAAGCGAGGTACGCTTACCTCGAGGCCCGATGACCCCTAAACCCCGGGACACCGAGATGCGCGAACGTCGTGGCACGCGAACATGCTGCGGGACTCGAACTGGTCATCGGAGGAAGTACGGCACGTGATCCCAATGCATCGCCTTATTACACCATTCCGGCGAACTGAGGGGGGGTTCGGAAGGGAGACGTGCGCAGGGATTCAACCCACTATGTAGCGCTGTAGAAAAGCCTGAGCGTATTGTCGCCACCGAACAGAATATCCAGAAGCGCCTGTATCTCCGGCTCAATCTCGTCCGAACCCTCGGACTGCCGGATCAGGTTGAGGTATCGCTCCTTGTCTAAGATGAGCGTCAGGTCCGCGCCGTCCACAGAGTACTGGCACTGAATCGTAAACCCATCCTCTACCCATCGTTCCACTGTATAAAACTGTGTTGCCGGCTGATCAGGCCACGGGGCCTGTGTCGCCGGCAGGGATGACGGAGTCCGTTACCCAACCGTAGGGGGCCAAATTCCGGAACAGGGTCGATATATCGACCCTGTTGTATCTAACTGTTTTTCAATAATATAAGCGAGCCAGGCTGAATTGTCGGTCGATATATCGTCCCTGCAATTCGGCCTGGCCTTTTTATTGTTGTACCTTGCCACACTTTTATCCCACATAAAATCAATGTCTTACAGTCATTCAATGCCATGGAAACACATTGGCACACATATTGCCTTTATATGTAGTCCTGTTATTCGCCCGACCATACTCTGACCCGGAAGTCGCCGCGACCCGGATCCCCGTGAGTAATGCATGGCCCATCAGGTATCAGGTATGGCTGCACATTCAATCGAAACTTCAGCACGATGCGACAGTGGCAAGGCGCCGGTGTCCTTAAACAACAGGAGGATACGTCAATGTTTACGAGAAATGGCATAAAGTGGATCGCCGTCCTGGGTGTGCTGATAACGTTGGACTACGCGATCGCCGGTTCGAATGCAAACGCCGTGTTGTCACTTGATCTGATTGTCGATGCGGGGGCGGGTAACCAGAGAGACGTTGGCGTCCCGTCTCCCGACTTCGACGGTGACGGGACTGTTGGATTCTCCGATTTCCTGGCATTCGCGAGCGTGTTCGGGTCCCAACAGGGCGACGCAGGGTTCGATGCCCGGTTCGACCTGGATGGCGATGGCGCTATCGGGTTCCCGGACTTTGTCGCGTTTGCCGCCGATTTTGGCAAGACGGTCGAATCGACGCCTTCCGGCTTTGCGCCGGCGGACCGGAATGCCTTCGACCGTTTCGCGGTTGGCAGGCAGGTTACGCCCGCCACCGGCCTCAGGCTGATCTTCCTGTCCCCGGGACGAATACGGGAAATCGAGGATGGCGTCGCCCACGAGGGCAGTTACCGTTACGTCAATACCGGCCCGAATACCGGGACGGTTACGTACACCTACGATGTGACGGGAAACGACCCTGAAAGGGAGAAGGTCGTGATCCAACTGACGTTCACATCGACGACGTCGGGCACGTTCGTCAGCACCTATACCGAGGCGGGTTCCGCGCCACTGACCCTGCGTGGCGAGTTTCAGATCGTTGAGCGAGAGAACGGAGCGCCTGTGGCCGCCGCCGACATCCCCGCACAGACCCTGGCAGCAGGCGGCGCGGCCGCATCGGTGGACCTGTCTCACGGTTTCAGCGATCCTGACGGCGACGCGTTGACTTATTCGGCGGTTTCCAGTGATACCTCGGTGGCGGCAGTGAGTGTTACGGATTCGACATTGGAGATAACGCCGAGGTCGGCCGGGGACGCGACGGTGACCGTCACGGCGACCGACCCCGGCAGCTTGAGTGCCGAACGGACGATCGATGTGACCGTGACGGGATCCGGCGGTGGCGGTGGCGCCAGCCAGACGTGCACGGTTGGGTTGACGATGAGACCGGGAGAAGGATGTCAGGGTTCAGGATACACGCTTCGTAACGACGCGAGCGTTTTGGTTGTGGACGGCAATATCGGAGGGATACGGTTGGGCAATACGCGGTTCAGCGGCGGCACTGTCCGACTGAACAGGCTGCATCTGACCCGAAGCGGCAACGTCTGGACGATTGTCAGCCTGCCCTGATCGCATGGGATCATGACCATCGTACAGATGGAATAACTGGAAGGTACATTAAACCGTTATACCTGGAGGGCATGATGGCAAACCTGGATATCGCCAAAAGCGGCCGGCGGGCAACGGATTTCGTTGGTGTCCTGGTGCTGTTGTTGTTTTCGGCCTGTGTAAGTATCGACGCGGACTTCTTCATTCGTATCACGAGTCTGAAAGCCGTGTGGCGATCCGAGGACGGAATATTGTTGCCGGCGGAGTTCCTGGTTCCAAGCAGTTCGAAAGCAAAGAACTGCCAGGAAAGCATAGATCAGTTAAACCCTGTCTTGCGGAGATATTTCAACAGGCCGGAAGTGAAGTATTGCGGAACATTGACAAGCCGAACCATCACCGATGAAAACGGCAATAAGACGAAAGAATATACGTTGAGAAAGGATGAGTTCATATCCAAACACCAGATGTCAGCTGGTTCGGGAGTGGGTTCATACGGCGTTATGATGGTTAGCGCCGTGGTGCCGGTTACTCTTGTAATCCCACATCTGGAACTGTTCTCATTCTCGGCCGAAACGAGCGATGACTCGATGATATTGAGAATGTACGTAAACAGAGAAATACATCGTAACCTCGCGAACGAGGTCCACGAATTCAGCAGCGCCCGGATTACCATGAAAGACGGAGACGCTCTGCTACCGTTGCTTGGCCGATTCAGCATTGAATTGGACAATGATACCAGCGACGAATGCCAGATAGAATTCGAAGGCCGGAAGAGCGTTCTAAAACCGTCTGAGAAAAGACGTTACCGTCTGAATTACACGGAAGATCAAATGTATAGCAAGGACGGTTTTCGCGCCCTTACAATTGGCGGTTGTCTGTTTTGACAACGGAGAACCGGTCGCGGAATCTAGTCCGACAGGACGACTAGGACGATCACGGATCGGTTGGACGTGATTTCAAAAAAAATGCCCGCAAGGACCACACCCTCTCCAAACACAGCTGCAGCCTCAGACTTCGACGGTGACGGCAGGACGGATTCCGTGGAAATCTTCCTCTTTGCCGATGCGTACCGCGGTACCGATGCGAAGATCGACCTCGATGGCAACGGCACGGCGGAATTCGCGGATGTATTCATATTTGTAGACGTGAATGCCCTTAGATCCGAAGCACGTCGATGATATCAGGTATCACGCCGGTCCAAATCAAGGAGTCCAGGATGAATCGTCTTACAAGTCAGATGGGGCGCATTGGGTCAACGTCAGGGTTTCAGGCTTTGTTTGGGATCAGCGTGTTCGCCCTGTTCTTCGCCTTTGCCTGCGGAAAGGACAACGGTACTGGATTGAGTTCATTTCAATGCGAAGTGACGCTGACATTGGTTCCCTCAAGATTGGGAAGCCTCAGTTCACCGTCTGGCACCGGACGGGGTACCGGCTCTGGCGCCACCCAGCAGGAAGCCCTGAACGCGGCGTACAGAGCCGCTTGTGCACAGCTCGATCTCAGCAGCGACCTTAGGAGCACGTGCGAGTCGGGACGGGATTTCCAGGTGGCCGTCAGTTCCGGCGGAGTGACGCTCGCGAGTGTGGTGGAACGGTCCCAGCGGTGCTCAGGTTCGACGTCGAATTAGCCGTGATTCGTCCATCGAGGGCAATGTCATAAGCGCCAACTGACATCACCATGATGAAAAAAAACCGTGCCACAATATGACGCCGAGGACATTTGGGACCGGGGCGCGACAATTGGCGTCGGGAATAACCGCCATACCGGGATCGAGGGTACGCCCGCCAGCGCTGAGCATGAGTTGACCAGCGGCGCCGGGTTCATCCGGGAACCTCTTTGCGTTGTTGACCCAAAAGGACAAGTCGTCGGCACGATAGAACCCTGATTCGTCGAGATTCTGCGTCGGATAAGCCGGATTCGACCCCTCAATACGCAGAGGTCCAGATTCATAAAACGGAATACTTCAGACAGACGGTACGTCAAGCAGGTTTGATGGGTCGGAGGACGTGTTCGGCAGTTACGAACAGGAGGGTTCGCATAGTGACGATATCGAAGGTCGCTATACGTTTTGCCGCGCTTGCGCTGCTGGCATTCACGTGCCACGACGCCGGGATGACCGATTTCTGAAAGGATGAAAACACCATGAAAACGCTTGTTCGTCATTTCGCCCAATATGTGTCGCTCGCTCTCGTAGTTTCGATGCCCGGCGCCGTGGGTGCGTCGTCGATCCTTCCTGACAGCGTGCATATCTCCGCCTTCGACGACCACGAACAGTGGTGGCGCGATCACCCTCTTCCGGCGGCAAAGCGTGCGGACGACCTTAACGTGGGCGAACCGCGAACTGTGCGGATGGCCTACTTCCTGCCCAACGACCGCACCTACCGACAGGAGGTGGTCGATTCGATGAAGACGGAGATCAAGCGGGTGCAGACCTTCTATGCCGAGCAGATGGAGGCGCACGGCTACGGCGCCAGGACCTTCCGGGTCGAATCCGATTCCGACGGCCAGCCGCTGGTGCATCGGGTGGATGGGCAACACCCCGATAGCCATTATTACAGGAATACGTTATCGCTTGTGGATGGAGAGCTTGCACCAACATTCGACCTGGCAACGAATGTGTATGTCATCGTAATCGATAACAGTTCGGGGAAGATTGGCGCTAGCCCGCACGAAGAGCCGTGGTCGATAGGGAGGGCACGACGGGTCGGGAAAGCCGGCGGGGCCGTGTACATAACCGGCGAATTCCGGAGCTCCCACGTAGCTCTCTTTGGACACGAAATTGGACACGCGTTCGGTCTCCTGCACGATAACAGCAATTTTGATTACGTCATGTCCCAGGGACCGGGACAGACTCGGCTTTCTGCCTGTCACGCTGAATTCCTCGCTGTGCATCCCTATTTCAATGCCGACATCCCGATTGAACAGGCGTCCCCACCCACCATCACAGTTACAACGCCGCTGAAGTATCCTCCTGGATCTACCAAAGTCCCTATCAGTGTTGAAATCGGGGATTCAGACGGGGTCCATCAAGTGTCCCTACTTTATACTTCGTGGGACTTATACGCTTGTGTCGGCGTTAAGGGTGAAGAAAATGCCATTGTAGAATTCGACTTCAGCGGCAGCACCTATGCTCGCAAAGACAATAGTCTCCATGAGGACCCCACCCAACCTTTGACGATCACTGCTGTTGATACCCGGGGAAACACAGCAAACCACCGGTTCCAGCTTGTGAGGGATTCCCCTGAACAGATCGCCACACTTGAAGGGCATACGCGCGGAGCCAACTCAGTGGCGTTCTCACCTGACGGTGCAATCCTGGCTTCCGGATCGGACGACGGCACGCTCAAGCTGTGGAACGTGGCCACGCGTACCGGGGTCGCCACACTGGAAGGACATGCGGGTGCTGTGAACTCAGTGGCGTTCTCACCTGACGGCGCCACCCTGGCTTCCGGATCGAACCGCGGCACACTCAAGCTGTGGAATTTGGCCGCGCGTACCGGGGTCGCCACACTGGAAGGACACGCGGGTGCTGTGAACTCGGTGGCGTTCTCACCTGACGGCGCCACCCTGGCTTCCGGATCGGACGACGGCACACTCAAGCTGTGGAACGTGGCCACAATTCAGGAAAAACACACCCTCACAGGACATACGGCTTCCGTCAGATCCGTGGCGTTTTCGTCGGATGGGAACACGCTGGCCTCTGCGTCCCGGGATGGAACGGTGCGTTTGTGGGACGCGGCCTCGCGCATAGAGGTTGTGATGCTTGAAGGCGATACCCGCGGGATGACGTCGGTCGCATTTTCGCCTGACGGTACGATGCTGGCTGCCGGCTCCAGGGGTAGCACGATCATGCTGTGGGACGTGGCCTCACGGGTTCGAATTGCCAACCTCGATTATCAATGCGATGGGTGGCAGTCGGTTGCGTTTTCTCCCGGCGGTGCGATTCTGGCCGGCGCTGCGGGTAATTCAGCGGTTTATCTTTGGGACGTGAGAGCCCGGGAGCGGATCGCAACGCTGACCGGGCAAACGAGTTCCGTGTTGGATGCGGTCTTTTCCTCTGATGGCGCCACCCTGGCCGCGGGCTCGCGGGACAACACCGTCAACCTGTGGAACACGTCCCGGTGGACGCGTCCCCGTCCCTATGCGCTGGAGATCGTCTCCGGCGACGGGCAACGAGGCGCGCCAGGATCGGTACTTGCACAGCCACTCGTTGTACTGGTCAAGGATCAGCACGGCAATCCTCTTTCCAATGCGTCGGTGACGTTCACGGTTACGGGTGGCGATGGCAGGCTCAGCGGCCGGTACACGTCTCAGCAGGCGATCAGCGATGCCAACGGCCACGCGGAGTTGACACTTACCCTGGGTCCGCGTCCGGGTACATACGCCGTGGGGGTATTCGTCGGCAGCGTGGAAGTTGCGACTTTTCGATCCGAAGGCGTGGAGACCGGGGTCGCCTCCCTGGAGGGAGACTACACGGCGTGGCATCTGCCATATGGCGCCGCCGCGCGCCTGGGCAAAGGAACCATGGGTATTACTGACCGTGCGGTAGCGCTATCTCCGGATGGACGTACGCTGGCGGTTGCCACGTCCGTCGGCGTGTGGCTGTACGGGGCGACCACGTCCCGGGCGCAGGCCCTGTTGCCGACGGGGAGTGCGGTCCATTCGGTGTCGTTCTCCCCCGGCGGCACGCTGGCGGCGGGACTCGACAACGGCCGGGTTGAGCTGAGGGAGGTGGAAACTGGCGAACGGATCGGCACGCTGTGGCACGCGGATCGGGGCGAGGTCACGGTGGTCTTCTCTCCGGACGGCTCGAGACTGGCTTCCGGCTCGTGGGATCAGGTCATCCGCGTTTGGGACGTAGCCACAAGGGTCCAGCTTGCCACGTGGGAGGTGGTGCGGGAGGGAAACGGTCGGCGCGGGTCGATTTCCTTTTCTCCGGATGGCTCGCGGTTGGTATCCGGGTTTGATGATGGCACGGTACGGCTGTGGGACATGGCCACGCAAGCCGAGGTCGCTACCCTTGAAGGACACAAAAGAGCAGTTACATCGGTGGCGTATTCGCCCAAGGGAGACCGCCTTGCGTCCGCAGGCGCCTACGGAGATGGCACGGTGATTCTGTGGGATGTCACGGCGCAAACGCAGGTCGCCACGCTGGACCCCCCTGGTGTAAGGTATGCCGAGTCAGTTGTGTTTTCCTCAGATGGGTCCGTTCTGTTTACCGGGTTGAGCCCGGGTAGTAGAGGTACGATTCTCCTCTGGGATGTGGCAACGGGGAATCGGATTGGCTCGATAGGAGGAAATGAGCATGTGAGAGGGGGCGTCACGTCGATGGCGGTTTCTCCGGACGGTGTCACTCTCGCCTCCGCCTCGTCACAAGGCATATTGCTGCGGGATCTGGAGACGGAAAGTTCCGTCACGCTCTACGGGCATGTGCAAATCAACTCGATGGCGCTCTCTGACGACGGCAACATCCTCGCCACGGCATTGGCAAACAGCCAGGTCGACCTGTGGAACACGCCAACACAGTCGAGGATCGCCACGCTCTCGTGGGATGCCAGCTTGGCCACACCACATGTATTGCAATCGGTGGCGATTTCGCCTGACGGCGGCATCCTGGCTGCCGGGTCGCTTTACCGGCTCCATCTGTGGGATCTCGAGACGGGAAGGGAGATTGCCACGCTTAAGAAACATCCTGGTATGATTCCATCGGTGGCGTTCTCACCGGGCGGTGCGCTGTTGGCGACGGGGGGTGGTGGGGGCAAGGATCGAACGATCAGGTTGTGGGACGTTGCCACGCGGGCCGTGGTCGGCATGCTGGAAGGACACACCGATGATGTGATGTCCCTGTCGTTTTCGCCCAATGGGAGCACGCTGGCCAGCGGCAGTCGTGACAATACGGCGCGGTTGTGGGACGTGGCCTCGAGAACAGAGATTGCCACGCTGGCCGGACACGGGTCCGCTGTGCGTGCGGTGTCGTTTTCGCCGGACGGCTCAACTCTTGCCTCCGGGGCAGAGGACCACACGATCAAGCTGTGGGAAGTGGGGACCCGGTCCCTTATCGGTACGATGCACAATCCGGGTTCTGTCTATTCGGTGGCGTTCTCACCTGATGGGGAAACCCTCGTTTCGGGGTCAAGGGGTTCGGTCCAGTTGTGGGACGTGGAAACCCGGAACCAGATCGCCACCTTGGACGGACATTCGAGTGAGGTTCATTCCGTTGCGTTTTCGCCGGATGGAAGGACCCTGATCAGTGGCAGCCGAGACGGCACGATGTTGCTGTGGGATATCGCGCGGTACCTCCCGCCTACCATCCGCAATCCGGACTTCGACGGCGACGGGACCGTGGGTTTTGCCGACTTTCTGCAATTTGCGGCGCAATTCGGGACGAGTCAGCGAGACGAGGGGTATGACGCGCGATTCGACCTCGATGGAAACGGCACGATCGGGTTCAGTGATTTTCTCATCTTTGCAGGCGCTTTCGGCAAAAAGTCGAACTGATCGTTGAACGCGACAACCGACTGCCTGTGGGGTTTGGCAAATTTACCGCGAAGGGATTCGGGACCGCAACTTGGGCAATTCTCAACCCCCTCGCGGACCCCCTCCCTGGGTTCATTCGACCCGCTATGCGGCCCTGTAGAACAGCCTGAGCGTATTGTCGCCACCGAACAGAATATCCAGAAGCCCCTGAATCTCCGGGCTAATCTCGTCCGTACCTTCGGACTGCCGGATCAGGTTCAGGTATCGCTCCTTGTTCACGATGAGCGTCAGGTCGGTGCCGTCCACAGAGTACTGGCATTGGATGGTATAGCCATCCTCGGCGACGATCGCAAGCACGTCGCCCTGAACCGACCAGACGCCCTTGCTGCCGGAATTGTCTTCGAAGGTCCCGTCCGCGTTGAACCGCAGGACCGACAACCCGGTATGCCGGAACCCTGCTTCCATCTCGTTCCGGAATCCATCCACCATCCGCTGCGCGGACGCGAGGTTCCAGCCCTGCCCCAGCAGGTAATCGCGCAAGTTGGCCGCCGCGGTCGAGGCGAAATCGGTACCCCGGTAGGTCCACGATCCAACGAGGTCGCGAACCGGCTCCGTGGGTTTGTCATCGCCGCAGGATATCGCAAGACCGATCAACACCGTCAGGCCGAAAACCGACATCCGGCTCATCAGGACGCCCTCCGACTTTGTCGCCACCTGAGCTTCGCGCATCCATCAGTGAGGCGCGAGCGTCTTCCCGCGGGTCATCTGGCCCTGTAGAAGAGCCTCAGGGAGTCGCCGTCTCCAAAAAGGATATCCAGAAGCGCCAGCGAATCCGTGTCGAGCTCAACTGCATCTTCCGTCTGCCTGATTATATTCAGGTACCGCTCCTTGGTCAGGATGAGCGTCAGGTCTTCGCCGTCTATAAAGTACTGGCACTGAATGGTAAACCCGTCTTCCTCCACCATCGTGAGTACGTCGCCCAGGACCGACCAGACGCCCGAGTTGCCTGAATTATCTTCGTAGGTCCGGTCCTCATTGAATCGCACGATTTCCAGGCCGGTCTCGCGGAAGCCTCTATCCATCTCGTTCCTGAATTCTGTGACGAACTGCTGCGCGGCCGCTGCGTCCACCCCCTGACTCAGCAGGTATTCCTGCAGGTTGGTCGCCGCGGTCGAACTGAAATCGGTTCCCTGGTACGTCCATGATCCAACCAGGTCCTGACCCGGCGCCGTTGGTTTGTCGTCACCACACGATATCGCAATTCCCGCAATGACTACGAGACCGAAAACCGACAGCCTGTTCATCGTTATGCCCTCCCTCCGTTGAATGGTAGATTCGTTATTGTCTCAGGTAAGATTCCTGTCTCGCCTGGAAAACCCCCGCCTGGATCAGTACAGCGAGAACTTGATCTCCTTGGCCGTGATGAACTCCAGCAGCACCGGAACGCCTTCCTCCGTCTTCCTGATTCCCCGCTCGATTGCCGGGACGATATCGTCGGGCGATTCCACGCGCTCTCCGTAGCCTCCAAACGCTTTGGCCATGTCCGCGTAGTGCCCGGAAATATCCGTGCTGCGGTATTTTTCCGTGGACACCGGCATTATCGGCAGCTCGATTGCCATGCTGAAATTGTTGAAGAGGACCGACAGAATGGGAATCCGTTCACGAACGGCCGTCTCGAAGTCCATTCCCGTAAACCCGATGGCGGCATCGCCCCACACGTTGATACACAGCTTGTCCGGGCACGCGAGCTTGGCGCCCATCGCCAGGCCGAGTCCGTAACCGAGTTGCGTCGTCTTTCCCCAGCCGATGTAGGAAAGCGGCGTATGGGACTCCCAGAAGGGTGAGAGTTGATCGCGGGGGCTGCCGGCGTCGTGGGTGATGATCGTATTGGGCACGTCCACGGTTTGCATCAGGTCCCGGATCACCCGATACGGTGAGAGGGGCGCCTCGTTCAGCGTCAGCTTGGGCATCCACTGAGAGAGCCATTCGTGCTTCACAGATGCAATTTCCTTCGCTACAAGGTCCGCACGACCCCGCGTCTGTCCGTCCAGGCGCGCACGAACCTCCTCCGCCAGGGCCTCCAGGGTGAGTTTCGCATCGCCCGCCAGGGCGTGTTCGACTTCCACGTCCTTGTTGATATCCCCCGGGTCCAGCGTGGCGTGGATCACGCGCTTCCCCTCTGGCATGGCCACCCCGAAATTGGTACGCGTAAAACTGCACCCGATCCCGAAGATCAGGTCCGCCTCCTGAAGAAAGTGGTGCACGGTTCCGGGAATGGACCTGCCGCCGGAACCCAGGGACAGTCTGTGGTTTTCCGGAAACGCGCTCTTTCCGCCCAGGCTCGTGGTGACCGGCGCTTCGAGGAGTTCGGAGAGGTCGCGCAGGGCATCCCAGGCCTCGGCATAGTGCACGCCCTGCCCGGCGTAGATAACGGGTCGCTCGGCTTCCAGGAGCATAATTGCCGCCTTCTCGACCTCGCGCGGGTCCGGACCCGTTTTCAACGAAGGCACGGGGCGGTAGTCGAAAGGACCGGCGATCTCCTCGTCGAACACGTCTCCCGGAAACTCCACCAGCACCGGGCGCGGGCGTCCATTGCGCACCTGCGTAAATGCCCTCCGCATCACTTCGGGCACGGTTTCCGAGAGGATAACCTGCTCTGAGTGCTTGGTGACGTGCCGATAATTCAGCGCCGAGTTGAAATTCGGCTGCACGTTGGTCAGCGTTCTATTATATCCCAGCGGCAGCACCAGGATCGGCGCAGAATCCCCATACGCCTGCGCGACTCCGCCGAAGGCGTTCTCCGACCCGGGGCCGCTCTGCATGCAGAAGACACCGATCTGCCTGCCCGACGTCATGCGGCTCAGCGCGTCGGCCATATGCAGGCCGATACGTTCCTGCCGGACGAGAATGGGCCGGATGTCCACCTTGGCCGCGGCCTCGATGAGAGGATTTACAGGATAGGCGAACAGGTACTCCACGCCCTCCGCCTTCATGATATGGGCTACCACATCTGCTACGTTCATAAAGATCTCCTCACTGTATTTTCCCTCGAAACGCCGGCGCGCCATCCTCCCATGCCCCTCCAACCGGACGCTGTTGGCCGCCGCCTGTGACGCCCCGCTCGCGTCCGTCCTTTTCGGGGTCCACGTAGGTCGCGAACCAGTCTTCCAACATTCCACTCATCTCCGCAACCCGCGATGCATGAAGGGCTTCACCAATCCGATTCTCGCGTTCATCCGGATCGTTCACCAGGTCGAAGAGTTCGCTCGGCCCGTCCGGGTACCGGTGAATATATTTCCATTCCGCGGTCCGGACCATTCTGGTCGGGCCGTATTCGTCGTAGACCACTACAGATTCCCTGCCGGAGTTGCCGGAGCCAAGCAACGCGGGCAGGAAACTCCCGCCCGGCAGATTCCGACCCTGAGGAAGCGGCAGGTCCAGGTACTCCAGAAGCGTGGGCATGAAATCATACGCGCTCACCATCGCGGACTGTACGGAGGCTTCCGGAATCCGTCCCGGCTGGCTCATCACCGCCGGCACTTTGACGGAATTCTCGTACATGTTGAGGGGGCGCGTGCCGTTCCCCTTGCCCCAGAACCCGTGGTGGCCGCAACTGAACCCGTTGTCGCTGACAAAGACCACCAGCGTCTGTTCGCGAATTCCGTGCGCTTCGAGCCTGTCCAGAATCCGCCCCACGTCCGTATCCATTGCGGTCACCGCGGCGAAATATCCCTTCAGCATTTCGCGGTTGCCCAGGCATTGGTCCGTCAGGCCGATGGCCCAGGGATGCCGGGCTTCCTGAGGACATGACTCGAACGCGCAGTCGTCGTAGGAATCCACGACGTCCTGCGGATGACCGGTCCACGGGCTGTGCGGCGCCGTATAGTGGACGCTAAGGTAGAACGGGTCTTCATCGTTCGCGTGCCGGTCGATGAATGCCAGCGCGTCGTCCGTAATGACGTGGGTTACGTATCCCGGCGCATCGATCAGTTTGCCGTTTCTTACCATCGGCGCATCGTTGTACCTGCCGCCGCCCCGCTGGTGTACGAACCAGTGTGCGAACCCGTGCTGCGGTATCCGGCTGTTGCCGAGGTGCCATTTGCCGCTGATTCCGCACGTCCATCCGTGTTCCGCCAGCACATCCGTGTACGTGACCTCTTTCGCCAGGTAGGATGCAGCGTCCTCCCCCACGTTTCCGCCGCTGATCCAATCGTGTACGCCGTGCTGCGAGGCGATGCGCCCGGTCAGAAACGTCGCGCGACTGGGGGAACAGACGGGTGTGGCCACGAAGAAATTCTCGAAACGCACGCCAGCATTCGCGATCCGGTCTATATTGGGGGTACGGATCTCCGGATTTCCGTAGCATCCCGCCGCCCAGACCCCCTGGTCGTCCGTAAGAATAAACACGACGTTCGATCTGCCGGAAGCCACGATCCGCTCCCTTTTTTCAAAGACTCCAGCCCGCCGGGGCATCGCTTGAAATGCCGCAATTCATACGGAATATTCAATTTCGCAATCTAATGAGACCGCCCGGAAAAATCAACGTGAATGCCCTGCGACCCCCGCGTCATTTGTCCTTGCCTTCTATCGGTCAAGGGCGGTATTCTAACAAAGGACGCAGGTGTAAGGCTGTAGACGGAAGAAGACCAAACCGCACCGGTCCCTCATGTATTGCTGTCAGCTATCAGCCTTCAGCCGTCAGCTAAACCGGGTTTACGACACGGACAGGCGACGACGTTTCACGACGGCCGCGGTCGCGGAGACCTCTCTCCGGGCGCCTCAGACAGAGCCTTCGGCTATTTTCCGTCAGTTGTAAGCCAAAACACCCGTGACCGTGGCACCCGGTTCGTGGGCGCTGGTCGGAGGAAGAACAATGGATATCGCATGTCTTGACCACTGCATGACGGACGAACAGCGGGAACATTTCGATCAGCAGGGCTTTCTGATCGTCGAAGATGCGCTGGATCCGGGAATGCTGGAAAGGCTCCTGGACGCCGGTGACCGCGTGGATGCGCGTGAACGGGAAATACAGGGTCTCGGAGCCGGTCAAATCATGAACAAATTTCGAAGCATCGTCGAAGACGCCGCGTTCCTGGATCTGCTGGACCTGCCAAAGACGTTTCCCCTCATCTGGGACATCCTGGGCTGGAACGTCCAGCACTACATTTCCCACCTGGTCTATTACCCGCCGGAGCACCCGGACAGGGCAGATTCGAAAACGGGCGGTTGGCATCAGGACGGCGGCCGTCCCGTACCCGAGATGGAGCGTCCGCATCCACGGCTGTCCCTGAAAGTTGCGTTCTGGCTGACTGACACGAGCGCGCCGGACCGGGGCGGAATTCGCATCGTTCCGGGCAGCCACAAGCGCGACATCCCCCCGGAACGCTGGCCTGAAGGCGGAAACGGGTCGTCCGGAGCGTCGGTGTTCGAAGACATGATGCAGGTCAGGGTAAAGGCCGGAACAGCGGTCCTCTTCGACAGGCGACTGTGGCATTCACGGGGGTTCAATACATCCGATATCACGCGAAAAGTGTTGTTTCTGGGTTACAGCTACCGCTGGCTCAGAGGGTTGGACTACAATCTGATTCCGGACGAAATCCTCGAGGGATGCGATCCGATCCGGCGCCAGCTACTGGGAGACGGTGTGGACGTCAAGGGATGGTGGCAGCCGACGGATGCCGACGTGCCGCTCAAGGGATGGATACTGGAATACAAGGGCGAGTCCTACGTGGAAAGGATCGGACAGAAGCAATGGGAACGGGAAAAATGGGCGGCTGTGTCCTGATTCCCGACCCGCATTTCAGAAGCAGTCTTAAAATTCCCAGCGGTCTTCGCGCGGCTGCAAAAGCGCCGGTCGGCGTTGGTCAAATCCACCCGTCTTACGAGATCGAGGCTGCGCTTGCTCGCCTCTCATAGCCGGATTTTCCCGTCGGCGCTGCGCGCCCCTCGCGCCTCATAACCGCCACTTTTTCGCTCGCGCTCGGGAACTCACCGGTAATTTTAAAACAGCTTCTCAGGGAGGAAGCGTGATGGACCAGGAATCCATGAGTCACGAAGAGAATTACTGCTTCGACGTTGGAGGTTACCTCGTTGTCAGGGGCGTCCTCGGAAGGGGCGAGGTTGCCGCCCTGAATTCGGCGATCGATACCAGCGGGAGGAATGAGGGCATGCTGGGTTGGCCGCATCCGTTGCGCGAGCCCTTTCGCGACCTGCTGGTCCACCCGCACCTCGTTTGGTACCTGAACCAGATTGTCGGGCAGGGCTTCCGCCTGGAAACCGAACCGGAGCTGCTTTGCGACGACACCTGCGAAACGGAGGCGCCCCTTCAAGGAGGCAACGAACCGCGCGATCCAACCCGGGCGTACTACTACCAGAACGGACGCCGCTTCAGTGAAACGGTCCGCGCGGTGTGGGCCCTTGCGGACGCGGAAGCCGGGGCGGGCGGCTTTGTCATGGTGCCCTGCTCTCACAAATCCAATGTGGAGACCCCGGACGACGTGCTTACCGGCGATGACGATATGGGTCTCACGCTGCAGCCCGCGCTGGAGGGCGGGCGACCTGCTTCTGGTCGCCGGCGCCCTGCTTCAGGGCATGCGGCCGTGGAAAGGAAGCGGACCCCAGCGCCTGCTATCTTACGAGTTCGCGGGCCGGGGCGCCATCCGCTGTGCGGGGACAGGTCCGAAAACCAGAGAAGCCCCCACGCCTGAATGGATGTCCGCCATTTCACCCGAGCAGAGGGCATCGATCTGGCGGCCCGGCTACCGGAGCACGTCGCCGCCGCCCACGGTCCGCACGGACGGAGAGACGGCGCGCCTGGACGAGTCCCGGGAAGTCTACCATCCGTCCATCTACGCCAGGAATCCCGATTCCGGCATCGACGAGAAGGAGTTCTATTTCTGGGACCTCTGCGGTCATCTCGTCCTCCGGAACGTGATGGACGAAGCGTGGCTGGAACAGGCCAACGCCGCAATCGACCGGTTCGACGACAGGATCGAGGTGGGCGGCGAACTCTCCCGAGGATCGAAGGCGCTGGCCGGAACCGGCCGGCCGCTGCTGCCAAACCTGCTGCGCCTTCCGGAACCCTGGTGCAATCCCTTCCGGCGCATGGTCGCGCACCCCGTTGTGGAGCACCGTCTCAACTGGATGGGCGGCAGCGGCGTACGGTTTGGCGACGCCACCGCCTTCTGTTCCGTGAAGGGCGGTTCCGGCCACTCCCTGCACGATGCGAACGAACCGCTCAATCCCGGGCGCGGCTATGTCTACCAGAACGGCCGCAGCTATTGTGAGGCCGTGACGGTGAGCTGGCAACTGCGGGACGTGCCCGCGCGACTGGGCGGATTCGCATGCGTGCCCGGCAGCCATAAAGCCCAGTACCGCGTGCCGCCGGGGGTGCGGTCGTGCGACGACGACATGGGGCTGGTCGTGCAGCCCGAGATGAAGGCCGGCGACGTACTCTTCTTTATGGACGGGGGCCAGACGCACGGCGCGCTGGCGTGGAAGAACGAGATCGCCCGCCGCGCGATCCTGATCAAGTACTCCTCCCGCAACTTCAACCGCAGCGGCGGCGAGATGGTGCATCCGGAGAACCGATGGGGTAAGCTTGTCGACGATATGACCGACGCCCAACTGGCCGTGATGCGCGGACCGGACCGGGACGTCTTCAACCAGAACGTCCCCCGGCTGGAAGTCAGCGACGGGCAGGTCTCGGTGTCGTACGAGCGGGGCGGCGCCCTGTACAGCAAGGATGCCCCAACCGGGCCGCTCGCCTCGAAAGACAGCAGCACATCCAAACAGCGTTAGCAGCCCGTTGAAGAAGCCCATCCGGGCCGGGACACCAAGCCTCGTCTTCAGAGCGACTCTTCCAACGGACTGTTAGGGGAACTGATGCCGACAGACGTCACCACCATATTCTTCGATGGCTACGAGACGCTGTTCGCTGGCGCTATGGACAAACTGCATGCGATGTGCGGCCGCATCGTCCGTGAGCAGGAACTCGACATGTCCGCAATGGATTTCTTCAACACGTGGGACCTGTCGTTTTTTCCGCTCCTCAGGGGCGAGACGTTTTACACGATGCGGCAGGCGCATCTCATCAGCCTCGAGCGGACGCTTGAGAAACTGGACAAACGCGTCTCCTTCGAACATTACGTCGACGGCCTGTTCGAGGTTTTCGCCGACGCGCCTCTCTACGAAGATGTCAAACCCGCGGTGGCCGGGCTCGAGTCCTTTCGGACAGGCGTGATATCCAACGCGGACGAGGACCATCTGAACATCGCGCTCCGGAAAAACAACCTGTCATTTCCGGTGGTCGTCAGCTCGGAATCCGCCCGCGCGTACAAACCGGCGCCGGAGATCTTCCATGAAGGCCTGCGCCTGATCGGCAGCCGCCCGGATGAGACCCTCTACGTGGGGGATTCCCAGGATGACGACATCGTCGGCGCGCGGCGGGCGGGCATCCGGGTCGCCTGGCTGAACCGCAAGGGCGATACGCTCAAGCCGAACGTCCCGCAGCCGGACTACGAGATATCCAGCCTCCGGGAGGTTGCCGGACTGGCGTCATAGTTCAAGTCCTCCCGCAACCGATTCCGGACTCTTCGGGTACCGGACCAGCCGTCGACCGAACAAAAAACAGCCTGCAATACGCTTCCTCGGAAGACGCATTGCAGGCTGACAGGTTTCGATGCCCGGAAATTGAAAAACAGCTTCTGAGGCTATTTATTCGGTTGCGGGGTGTACCTCAGGTAGGGTTTGATGGTTGTAAACCCCCTGGGAAATTTCTCGGTTGCCTCTTCGTCCGTTACCGCGGGAACGATGATGCAGTCCTCGCCGTCCTCCCAGTTGACGGGCGTTGCCACCTGGTGGTAGGCCGTCAGCTGCAGCGAATCGATCACCCGCAGGATTTCGGCGAAATTCCGCCCGGTAGAAGCCGGATAGGTCAATGTCAGCTTGACTTTCTTGTCCGGCCCGATCACGAATACGGACCTGACCGTGGCCTTGTCGTCCTCGTTCGGATGGATCATGTCGTACATGCTGGCCACCGATTTGTCCGGATCCGCAATCAGCGGAAAGTTCATGGTGGTGTTCTGGGTCTCGTTGATGTCGCTGACCCAGCCGTGATGCGAGTCCAGCGGGTCCACGCTCACCCCGATCACCTTGACGTTCCGCTTTTCAAACTCCGCCTTCAACTTGGCAACCGCGCCCAGTTCGGTGGTACAGACCGGCGTATAATCGGCGGGATGCGAGAACAGGATACCCCAGCCGTCTCCAAGCCATTCGTGAAAGCGGACCGTGCCCTCGGTCGTCTCGGCCGTAAAATCGGGCGCGTCGTCCCCCAGTCGTAGTGGCATGGCAGGCCTCCTTATGCTTGTGATACGTTGTGATGCTCCGGTTCACCGTGTGTCTTCCGGCAAACGAAGTCCATCCGACGCGTTTTCAGGTACCGCGACCCGAAATCGGATAGGATTATAAAGAAAGGAACTGGAATATCGATGTCAAGGGATTTGTTTGAAACCGCGCGCATCATCTGTCTGTCGATGAACGGACGACACCGATGACTGAAATAGCAGGAGAGGCCGCCATGCGGGACCACGCGCGCCTGGTTGTCATCGGCGCCGGCATCGTTGGATGCAGCACGGTCTACCATCTCACCCGGATGGGCTGGAAGGACATTGCGGTCCTGGACCAGGGGCCGCTGTTCGATACCGGCGGTTCGACGTCTCACGCGCCGGGGCTGGTTTTCCAGACCAACTTTTCAAAGATGATGACCGGCCTGTCGGGCAAGACGGTTTCGTTGTACAACGCGCTGGACCTGGACGGAAATCCCTGTTTTTATCCTGTCGGGAGCTTCGAAGTCGCTTACACGCCCGAACGGCTGGAAGACCTGAAACGTAAACTGGGCGCCGCCAGGTCCTGGGAGCTGGAAGCCCACCTCATTTCGCCTGAAGAGGCCGGATCCAGGCTCCCTCTCCTCGATGCGGACCCGGATCCATGGCGCATACCACGTCCCCTCAGACGGCATCGCCAAAGCCGTACGCGCCTGCGAAGCGATGGCGCGCGCGTCGGAACCCGGCGCCGCGTTTCACGGTAAAACCACAGTCACCGGTATCGAGGTCGTCAACGGCAGGGTGAGGGGGGTAAATACCGACAGAGGTCGCATTGCCGCGGACCAGGTGTTGATCTGCGCGGGAATATGGGGCCCGCGCATCGGCCGCATGGCCGGTATTTCGATTCCGCTCACCCCTGTGCAGCATCTCTACGCCCTCACCGCGCCGCTGCCGGAACTGGCGGGCGAAAACCGGGAGGTCGTCCATCCCATCCTGCGCCACCAGGACTCCGCCATGTATTTCAGGCAGCAGGGCGACCGGTACGGCATCGGCTCCTACAGACACGAGCCGCTTCTGGTACGTCCGGACGACCTGGTCAGCCCGGATGAAGCCAGGCTTTCACCCTCCATCATGGAGTTCACCCCGGAGCACTTCACGGCGGCGCGAGAAGCGGCGGACGAACTCCTTCCCGCCCTCAGGAACGCGAGACTCGACTACAGGATCAACGGTCTCTTCTCCTTCACGCCGGACGGACTGCCTCTTCTCGGAGAGTCCGTCGACGTTCGCGGTCTCTGGGTTGCGGAGGCCGTGTGGATCACGCATGGGGGCGGCGTCGGACAGGCGGTGGCGGAATGGATGGATTCCGGCGCGCCCGAAATCGATCTGGGTGACGCCGACCTGAACCGCTTCGGCCGCACGTCCACACCCGGGAATATGTCGAAGCCCGGGGGGCGCAGCAGTACCGCGAAGTGTACGATATCATCCACCCGCTGGCACAGATGGACCATCCGCGCGGCCTGCGCGTGAGCCCGTTTCATCCGCGGCTTGAGGAACTCGACGCGGTGTTCTTCGAAAACGCCGGATGGGAGCGCCCGCAGTGGTTCGGCGCCAATGGCGTCCTGGTGGACGAGGAAGACGACCTGCCATCGCGCACCGGGTGGGAGGCGCGGTACTGGTCTCCCATCCAGGGTGCGGAACACCGGGCCACCCGGCGCGGCGCGGGGCTGTGCGACATCACGCCGTTCACGAAGATCGAAATCGCTGGCGCGGGCGCCCTGGATTTTCTGCAGCGCATCGCCGCCAACCGGATCGACCGACCCGTCGGCAAGGTCGTCTACACGGCGCTGCTCAACTCGAGGGGCGGCATTATCGCCGACTTGACCGTCACGCGTCTGGCGGCCGACCGGTTCCTGGTGCTCACCGGCGCCGCTTCCGGGATGCGCGACCTGGCATGGATTACCCGCCACGCGCGGGATGAACGCGCGGTTCACATTGCGGACGTGACCTCCAGCTATTGCGGCCTGGGCCTCTGGGGGCCCGAAGCCCGAAGGATCCTCCAAAGGGTCTGCGACGACGATCTGACCAAACGTGCATTCCCGTACTTCTCCGCGCAGGAGATCCAAATCGGCGCCGTCCCCGCCCTCGCGCTGCGGCTGTCCTACGTGGGAGAACTGGGATGGGAGCTCTACGCGCCGGCTGAATTCGGGCTTTGCCTGTGGGACGCGCTCTGGGAGGCCGGCGGCGACTGCGGTCTCGTCGCGCTCGGCGGCGGGGCATTCGATTCGCTCCGGCTGGAAAAGGGATACCGCCTGTGGGGCGCGGATATTCACACGGAGTACAACCCCTATGAAGCCGGTCTGGGATGGGCCGTCAGACTCGACAAGGGCGACTTCACGGGGCGGGACGCCCTGCTGAAAATCCGGGAAGAGGGAATCCAACGGAAGCTCTGCTGCCTCACCCTGGACGATCCGGAAGCGGTTGTGATGGGCAAGGAACCCATACTGGACGGCAACCGGGTTCTCGGGTACGTCACCAGCGCCAATCACGGATACACCGTAGGCCGATACATTGCCTATGGCTACCTCCCGCTGGAATACGCGCAGCAGGGCACATCCGTGGAAATCGAATACTTCGGCGAACGCTATCCGGCCACGGTCTCGCGCGAACCGCTCTACGACCCCCGGGGGGAAAGAATGAAATCGTGACGGGCTAAACCGGGCGGGCGCAAATCACGGCACCCACAAGGGGCGCCCTTACGTTTTGCCATTGCCGCGCAGGGATCGCGTTGTCAGGAAAAGACAGACCCCCTGGGCGATATCGTTCGCCCAGGGGGTCACATGTGTGTTGCCCGGATGGTTCGTTCTATTCCTCCTCGCGATCTTCTTTATTCAAGATTATACAACCGGCCATCATATCATGAAGGGTCTGCTTTCGTTCAGTAAACGCCGCCATCACATAACCAATATAGGCAGTCATTCTGGAGATCATCTTTGCAAAATGACGACCGGAAGCTCGCGCAAACGAAATACGGTTTCCCTTGAGGTCGGTAACTACAATGCCGAGAGCCAACTTGCCTAACGTGGCTTGGAGACTGGAAGACTCCATAATGGCATAGTAAAGCCAGTCAATGGAGAGATAGCAGATCACGAACCCGATCACCACAGTTGCATAAAATGCATCTCCTACGAAAAATGTACCTGCAGTACCCGTACTGAAGTCATAGAACAACGAACCCAAAGCCGCATAGATTCCGGCAAATGTCCCGGTAATCAGCACATCGACAATCGCTGCTGCAAAACGCTTCCAGAATCCCGCATAGGTCATTTTCGGCCTCCTGTGGTTTCTGCTTCCATCTCAGTCCACGGTTACTGTGAGTTTAGACAACAAGGCATCTTTATTTGTTTCAAGATCGAAACAGCTTCGACGCCTGCACACTCAAGATCCGATGGGATCCCAATATCCGGTGGAACGGAAATCCGCAGGATTGACGCCTTAGCGGGGGCGTCGACGTCATCAGTCCATGGGAACCGCCGTGACCTGGAGAGAAACCAGGGCACCCACAAGGGGTGCCCCTACACCATCACGGTCGGTCGTGGATGAATGAGGAGGAGAGGTACAGGCGAATTCGGGGAACATGCCACACAGATTATCATCCGATGATTTGAGGACATATGTTGTAAACTCCAACCACCTGCGCGAAATCATCCCAATCGTAGGGGCACCCCTTGTGGGTGCCCGCCTGGCTCGACATCCGAATGATTGCCTGGGATAATACATTCGTAGGGGCGCCCCTTGTGGGCGCCCAGCCTGTTTTCGCCTGCGTGGATGGCCGGTCCTCATTGACTGAGGATCGGCTTTTTTGTGGTTCGCATGCACAGACCGCCTTGATTTTAGGATATATATAGACTATATTGGACTATATCAGTCGAGAGGAGATAGAATGTCCATACAATATGACAAGCCAGGCAGAGTCTGGACGGTCGCGGAGGCCAAGGCGCGCCTGTCGGAAGTCCTCCGCCTTTCCGTAGACGAAGGTCCCCAGCGCATTGGTGTGCGGAAAGCATATGTCGTGGTGCCCGAGCATATATGGAAGGCTCAGGCGTCACCGCGCAAGCCGCTCGGCCAGTGGTTGATCAACACGATGCCGCGCGGCACGAATCTCGACATTCCTGCCGATCGAGCGTCCCGGCGTGAGATCCCGTTCGCCGACGGAGGCGCCGGGTGAACGGGTTTCTCCTGGATACCAACGTCGTGTCGGAACTGACCCGGACCGAGCCGAACTCGAATGTAATCGCATTCCTGTCAGAGCATCAGGACCTGTGGCTGTCCGCGGTGGTTTTGCATGAGTTGGAGTTCGGCTTGCAGCTGTCGCCTGACGGACAACGGCGCGACCTGTTGAGCGCCGCGCAGTCTGGAATTGTCAACGAATACCAGGACCGTGTCCTACCTGTCGACAGGGAAGTGGCAGAGTGGGCCGCTGTCTTTCGATCGCAGGCGCATCGCGGCGGACGGGCTCTGGATCTTGGGGATGCGCTCATCGCCGGAACCGCGCGGGCACATGATTTGTCGGTTGTAACCAGAAACATCGTCGACTTCAGCGGCCTGGACGTCCGCGTCATCAATCCGTGGGAACACGAGTGAGCGAGAGAGAAACCAGGGCACCCACAAGGGGTGCCCCTACGAACGATGGGCGATCGCAATTCCGGCGAATATGTCCTATTGCGGCCTTGCATTGTTCAGCAGCAGCCAAAAAAGGCGGAAGCTAACGCAAGGCCGTTTGACGACCGAATCACTCCCCCCTTGAGGGGGAGTCGCAGAAGCCGAGCCGGTCCTCAGGCTTGTCGAAGGCGCTGCCCTGAGCCTGTCGAAAGGCTGTTGAATAGCGGGCATTTCGGCAAGCTCAATGCAGGCATGCTCAATGACCACGCGTTATTTGGTTCATTGGACGTCGTTAAGTCGCTGTCAGGAGACCCATAACCTGCCTGAGCCTGCGGTCGCTGAGCCTGTCGAAGGGTCGAAGGCGTTGCCCTGAGTTTATCGAAGGGACCGGCGACGGCTGATGCGGTGGGGGGATTTCAACGCCCTACCGGATGCAAGCAGCATGGCTAAGCATGTACGCATTTGGCGTAGAACTCGGACTGTAAGATTCTGAACGTGTATTCCGTACGATTCACGCGATTCCCAACAACATACGCGTTTTTAGTTTCGATGTAGGGGCGCCTCTTGTGGGCGCCCGTTTGGTTAATTCTGCCAACGAATCCTTGACAACCTCCGGTAAAGTAACTATATGAATTCTGTAGCCGAATCAATCCGACGGAGATCCGCAACCTTACAAGGTGGAACGTCAAACTGATCCGAATCGGAAATGCCAGGGGCATTCGACTTCCCAGCGCGCTTCTGGAGAAATACGACTGGGGCGAATCACTCGTCCTCGAAGAGACGGAGCAAGGCGTCTTCATTTCCGGTACTACGCGCAAGAAACTGTCCTGGAAGGAAACCTACCGTGCCATGTCCGTCAGCAATGAGGACTGGAGCGATCTCGACGTGGCGGTTGCTGATGGTCTGGATTGATGTTCGGATTTCCCGAGCGTGCCTTAATGACTGCGTCGACGAGACCAGGAAACCGCTCTACGCGGCTTGAAGCCTCAAATATCTGTGCGACATTCAGAATAACGAGGATGAGCTGGCAATAGCGGTTCCGATTGAGTATTGCGGAAGTCAAACGGGTATTTTGATGGCCACTTTTGTCCCACAACGGCGTTTATTGGCCAAAAATATCGGAAAGTGGCCAACAAATTGTGTTGTTGGCCACAGCCGTCCGACAACGATCATGATTTCAGCAGGTATGGATGTAGAAGGCTGTTTTTTTTATAAAAGCCGCAGCATTGCATCAAGGGTTGCGGCCATAACATGTATGTGAGCTTGGAGACGTTAATGGCGCCTGTCCAATACCACGCCGGCCGGTTCCCTCCCGATAATCTCGACTGGCCTGCACTCATTCCACTTATTGGCCCTGCCGCCGCGGCGGTGGCACGATACGACGGGACACTTGCCACCATCCCTAACACCGGCATTTTGCTTGCGCCGCTGACAACCCAGGAAGCCGTGCTCTCCTCGCGCATTGAGGGTACTCAGGCAACGATGGGCGAGGTACTGGAGTTTGAAGCCGGACGGGAGCCGGATTCTCCCGCACGCAGAGAGGACATTCACGAAATAATCAATTATCGCACCGCCATGCGGCGGGCGGAAGAAATGCTGGTGAAATTGCCGCTTTCCAATCGAGTAATTCGCGAAGCCCATAAGGAGCTATTGGACGGGGTAAGGGGAGAAGGTAAGTCTCCGGGCGAATTTCGTCGCGTTCCCAATTGGATCGGCCCTCCTGGATGCTTCCCGGATGAAGCCAAGTTTGTGCCGATTGGAGCGGACAAGCTACCGGAGGCAATGAGTGCGTGGGAGCGTTTCATCCACATAGATGCGGCCGACCAATTGGTTCAACTCGCTATTTTGCACGCCGAATTCGAAGCCCTGCACCCATTTCTGGATGGCAATGGCCGTCTTGGTCGAATGCTGGTACCGCTGTTCCTGTGGCAACGTGGCCTTATAAGATCTCCCATGTTCTACATCAGCGCTTACTTCGAAACCCATCGTGACGCTTACTATGACGGGTTGCTTGCTGTCTCGCGTGACGACGACTGGACCGGATGGTGCCAGTTTTTCCTCGAAGCAGTCCAGTTTCAGGCTCAGGACAACTTGAAAAAGGCACAGGGCATTATCGACCTCTACGAAGAGATGAAGCGACGCGTGGCCGACCTCACCCAGTCCCGCTACGCGGTGCACGCGCTGGACTGGATCTTTGAACGTCCGGTTTTCCGCAGTTCTGATTTTGCGGCGTCCGCGGGGTTTGCTGGCAGGACTGCACGGCGAATTCTGGATGTCTTGTGCGAAGGCGATGTCCTGAAGGTGTTTCATCATGGAAGGGGCCGCCAGGCAGCTGTTCTTGCATTTCCCGAACTCATAAACGTCGCTGAAGGCAGAAAGGTGTTTTGACGGCCACTTATGTCCAACAACGGAAGTTGTTGGACATTATTGATAAAAAGTGGCCATCAAAATGTGTTGTTGGCCACAGCTGTCCAACAAACTTCGATTCTGTGAGAAGCATAAGCGGAGCTGTGTGAAAACCACAACGGATTCGCGACGTAGTCCACTAATTCTCTCCTCTATTCGACAAACGCACACCAACAACATCTCGACGATTTACTCAATACATCGAGTATTTTTACTCAGTGCATTGAGTAATTCGTCATTTTGGCATTTTTAAGGCAGAGTCTTGTTGTACCAGCGGCATGAACGATGGTCGCTGAAAGAGAAACCAGGGCACCCACAAGGGGTGCCCATACGACGTCAGGGGCGGTCGTGGGGGAATGCGGTTGAGAGGTACATAGGAATTCGTGAAACATGCCGAACCGATATTTTCCCGATGAATTGAGAACATATGTTGCAATGTCTGACCACCTGCGCGAAGTTGTTCAAATTGTAGGTGCGTTCCTTGTGGGCGTCCGGCCTTCCAGGACGCTATCGTCGCTATAACGAAAACCAGGGCACCCACAAGGGGTGCCCCTACACCATCACGGTCGGTCGCGGATGAATACGGAGCAGAGGTGCATGCGAATTGGGGGAACATGCCGCACCGATTATAGTCCGATGAATTTAGGAGGTATGTTTCAATTTCCGACCTCCTGCGCGAAATTATCCCAATCATAGGGGCACCCCTTATGGGTGCCCGCCTGTCTCGACATCGGCATAATTGCCTGGAATATGCGTTTGTAGGGGCGTCCCTTGTGGGCGCCCACCTGGCTTTATATCCACATAATCGCCTGTGAATGTAGATTTGTAGGGGCACCCCTTGTGGGTGCCCGTCAGTCTCGTCATCCGCATAATCGCCTGGGAATGTAAATTTGTAGGGGCGCCCCTTGTGGGCGCCCGCCTGCCTCGACATCCGCATAATTGCGTGGGAATGTAAATTTGCCCGGGCGTCCCTTGCGGGCGCACGGTCTTCCGATTATCTTTTTTGAAAAACGGAGAAAATCCAATGCCCAAATCGATATTGGAAAGACTGAATGAGGGGGTGGTGCTGGGGGACGGGGGATACCTGCTTGCCCTGGAGAACCGGGGCTACGTTCAGGCCGGTCCGTTCACGCCGGAAGTGACGATCGAGAATCCCAACGCGCTTCTGGCCCTGCACGAGGAGTTCGTTCACGCCGGCGCGGAAGTGTTGCAGGTACTCACGTTCTACGCCAGCGAAAACAAACTGGCGCAGACGGGCTACGCCGGGCGCCTTGAAGAGATCAACCGGGCGGCCGTCAGAATCGCCCGCGAGGCCGCGGCCGGCAAGGCGCTGGTCGCGGGGAACATCTGTCTAACATGGAAGTACCCCGAATCCGAGGACGAATGCCGGCGGCTGTTTGACGCCCAACTCGGCTACCAGATGGCCGAAGGCGTCGACTTCATCATCGGCGAGACGTTCCTCCACGTGGGCGAGGCCCTAATCGCCCTCGAATGCGCCCGAAAAACCGGCCTTCCCGCGGTGATCACAATGGCATTCGAAGGCCCCGAGACGCGGGACGGAAAGTCCCCGGGAGAGGCCGCGCGCATCCTGGAGGGCGCGGGCGCCGACGTCGTGGGCGCCAACTGCTGGCAGGACCCCACGTTCATGCTCCCCGCCGTCGAACAGATGCGCGAGGCGGTAACCTGCCACGTGGCCGCCCAGCCGGTCGCCTATCGATGCACGCCCGAAGTGCCCTTCTTCACCGGCCAGCCAGGCTTTCCGGACAGGCTCGATTCGTTCAAGATCAGCCGCTATGAAATGGGCGATTTCGCCCGCAATGCGCTGGACCTCGGCGTGAATTTTATCGGCGGTTGCTGCGGCTGCGAGGGTTCGCACGTCCGCCAGATGGCGCGCGCAATCGGCAAGATGCCCGCCGAAGAGCGCGAATGGGACGCGGACTACGGGAAACCCCAGTCGGCGACAGAAGCGTACAGAGATATCCGGGAGCAGTCCGGCGCCGCTCCCGGGGGATAAACCGGGCACGTTGCTACGACCGGGTGAGTCCCGGCCGATTCAACGGTCCCGCCACTCCCAGCAGGTCACCCTGTATCCCCTTCCCTTCAGCGCCACGGCCCCCACAAAGCCGCGCCCGGGCGCCAGCGCGCGCATGAACCATTCGGACGCCGCCACCGGATTGTCGTCGATGCGCAGCATCGCCGCGGGCGCTCCCGGAGTCAGGGAGACTTCGAAGCCGTCCAGCGGGCAGGCCAGTCCAGCTCCCAACGCTTTGATATACGCTTCCTTTCGGGTCCAGCAGTTGAAGAACGCCTCGTAGTGGACCTCCCCGGGCAGCGCCTGGATCGCGGCGACTTCACCCGGTGCAAAATAGCGCCCCGCCAGCCGCAGGTGCGCCTTCACCTCCCGGATGCGTTCCACGTCCACACCGATCTCCCTCGCTCTGATCACCGCGAGCAGACCGAGTTCGCCGGAGTGGGAGAGGTTGAAGCGCAGCCGGTCCCCATCCGAACCCTTTTTCAAGTAAGGTTTGCCCCGCCATCCATAGCCGAACTCCAGCCGCCGGGGGGCGAGCCCAACGTACTGCCCCAGAATTCTCCTGAGAGACGCCCGGCCGGCAACAAAACGCGCCCGGTGTCTGTCAAAGACGAACCGGGCGGCGCGGGCGGTTTCGTCTTCGGAAAGCACAGCCCGCAACTCCTGGACCTCCGATGCGGGACGGTCCAGATTCATTCGCCAGACCTGAATCTCGTGGTCCGACGCCACCGGACGATCGGGCGGCCGGCGCCAGACATCGGTTGTCGATCGGTTGAGTTGACTCACGGAGATGTACCGCCGTTCAGCCGTTGAACAATCGCGTCCACGTCGTAAACGCATCCCCCCCAGGTTCCACCGCCAACGTTCTGAAGGGCCGCCCACAGCCGGGTATCGTCGGGCAGGTCCGCATCGGGCGCCAGGTCGGGCCGCGTGGGCCTGTCGGCCAGAATGCGGCGACCCTCTTCCGGCCCGAAACGCGTCTCGCCCACGCCGACGAAATGGATGCTGCCGGAAAGCGCCTTCCGGTCGATCACAATCTCCACGACGTCACCGTCCGCCAGCTTGCCGATCGGGCCCCCGGCCAGCGCCTCAGGTCCGATATGGCCGATGCAGGCTCCGGTAGAAAACCCCGAAAAACGCGCGTCGGTGAGAACGGCGACGTGTTTCCCGAAGTCCAGGTACTTCAGCGCGGTGGTGATCTGGGCGATCTCCTCCATCCCGGCGCCCATCGGTCCGCGCCCGATCAACACCATGACGTCCCCCGGCTTTATGCCTCTGGGACCGGAATCCTTCAGCGCGGCGGCAGCCGCCCTCTCGGTGGTGAACACCTTGACCGGTCCGGTCGTCCGGTAGACGCCATCCTGGTCGACGACCGAAGGGTCGATGGCCGTGCTCTTTACCACAGACCCTTCCGGCGCGATATTCCCGGTGGGGAAACAGACCGTGCTGGTCAGCCCTCTCTCACGGGCGCGGTCGGCGTCCATGATGACATGGTCCGGGTCGACTCCGTCCTGATCGCGCAGCGCCTGCCTGAGTCTCACTCGTCTTTCGGATCCCTCCCACCAGTCCAGGTTCTCGCCCAGCGTTCCACCGGATATCGTGAGGGCATCCGTTTCCAGCAACCCCAGTTTCCGCAGATGCAGCATGACTTCCGGCACGCCGCCCGCCAGAAACGCCCGGACCGTGGGATGGAACTCCGGACCGTTGGGCAGAACGTCAACCAGACGAGGGACGTGCCGGTTCACGTGGCTCCAGTCGGCCACGGTGGGCCGGGAGCGCCCGGCCGCATAGGCGACAGCCGGAATATGCAGGAGCAGGTTGGTGGATCCGCCGAACGCGGCGTGCGTCACCATCGCATTGTGAAGAGCGGCATCGGTGATCACGTCGGCCGTGGTGAGCCCGGCCGACTGCATCGCGAACACCGCACGGGCGGACCGGAGCGCCATATCCAGCCAGACCGCCTCGCCCGAAGGCGCCAGGGCCGAATGGGTGAGCGCAAATCCAAGCGCCTCGGCCACCACCTGCGAAGTCGCGGCCGTACCCAGAAACTGGCAGCCGCCCCCGGGCGTTGCGCAAGCCCGGCAGCCCAGGTCCTGCACGTCCGAAAGCGACATCTCTCCGTGCGCCAGCCTGACGCCCACCGACTGGATCTTGCCGGCGTCCTCCCCGTCTTCCGGCGGAAGCGTCACGCCGCCGGGAACGATCGCCGTGGACAGCGAATGCATCGCCGCCAGTGCGATCATCATCGCGGGCAATCCCTTGTCGCAGGTTGCAACGCCGATCACCCCTTTTCGCGTGGGAAGCGACCGGACCAGGCGCCGGAGCACGGTCGCCGCGTCATTGCGATAAGCCAGGCTGTCCATCATCCCCGTGGTGCCCTGCGTACGTCCGTCGCAGGGGTCCGAACAATACCCCGCAAAGGGAATGCCGCCCAAACGGTGAATCTCCAGGGCGGCCTCCCGCATCAGCAGACCCACCTCCCAGTGCCCGGTGTGATAGCCAAGCGCGACAGGGCGCCCGTCCGGCTCGCGAATCCCTCCCATCGTACTCAGGATCAGGAACTCGGGTCGGCCCAGTTCCGCCGGGTCCCATCCCATACCCGCATTCTGGCTGTAGCCGAAGATATCCCCGCTGGGCGATTCAACCACCAGCTCTTCGGTCAGGGAAATCAGCCGGCCTTCGGGTCCCGGCGCGCGCGTTCGGACCTCGAAAACCGATTCGTTTCCGGACTGCAGGATGGATTTTACGGGTGGATTGCTTACCGCAGGCATGTTGAATCCTCAATTCGGCGCAGAAGGCTCACTCCAGTCCCATCGCCTTCAGATTCCGGAGACTGATGCCCAGGCTCTCGAACGGGTCCCGCTGGCACGTGTCCTGCTCCACGATGTACCACCGGGTGCCGGCCGCCTTGCACGCATCAAGAATGGCCGGCCAGTTCAGGTTGCCCTCGCCCACCTCGGCGTAGAGCTGCTCCCGGCCGCGCATGGCCATATCTTTCACGTGAACCAGGTCCGCCCGGCCCGCGGCCCTGCGAATCCACGCGGCGGGATCCCCGCCTCCGTGCTGTATCCAGTAGGTATCGATTTCGAGCTGGAAGACCTCCGGGTCGCTTTCTTCAAACAGGATCTGCAGCCCCGTTCGATCGCCGAATCGCTCCAGTTCAAAACTGTGGTTGTGGTACCCGAACGTGAGTCCTGCCGCCCCGAGTTTTCGCGCGACTTCGGATGCCTCGCGGGCGAAACGCCTGTAACCTTCCCCACCGTCTTCGCGATAGCTCTGGGGCAGCCCGCCGATCGCCGGGTACAGGCATCCCCACAACCGGTGCTCGTCGATGACAGCCTGGGTTTCATCCCTCATGCGTTCGTAGCTGGTGTGGGTGGCGCAGATCTCGAGGCCCTCGCCATCGGCCATGTCCTTGAGTTCAAGGGGGCTGATTTCTCCGAATGCCGACACCTGCATCGCATCATATCCCAGCGCCTTCACCTTCTTCAGACTGGCCGCGACGTCCGCTGGTGTTTGCGTGAATTCGCGCACCGTATACATCTGCGCAGCCAATACCGTACCGGGCATGTTCCGCTCCTTTCCACATTCGCAAGGACTTACTGTAGAGACTTGATTTCAAGCCTTAAAATACCACAGGAACGCGCGACTTCCAAGGCAAGTTTTCCCGCCTGAAGCCTATCGGCTTTCCACGATACCGGGAACCATTTTTAGCTGGTATTTTTCCGAAACCGCTGTATTTTTAACCTGAAGTTTCTGCACCCCTCTCCCTCCCCCGTATCTCGCCATCCCCCTTTTTTCATACGAACCCGCCTTCCTCGCGGAGGAGCCCGTATATGTCCGCATTGCAGCACGCGACAACCCAACAGGAGCGCCGCAACCGGACGCTTCTGGACGGTTCGCGGTATCTGTCCGACATCGTCACGTCAGAGATCCTGCCAATACACATCGACATCCGCCAGACCGAAACATTAACGGAAACACAGAGTGACGCCCTCACCGCCCTGCAGATTGACGCGGCCCGTACGGCAGTGCGTTCGCTGGCATCCCTGGCCGAAGTCGGCGAGGCGGACCACCTGGGCGGCGGCATCGGCCTGATTCCCCCCTTGCTGCTCACCCTGGCGGTGGTCGACTTCGGGCGCATCGAATACACCATCGAACACGCCCATACCAGCGTCGGGTATTTCGCCGCGCTTTCCGCCGTCGGATTCGTGGATCCCGAACACGTCGTTACCGACTTCCGCCGCGGTCTGGATCTTCCCGGCCACGTTTCGTGGCTGCCGGGGGGGACTCAGATGAACGGCGGACGCCTGGGCGTGATGATTCCGGTCGCGGTTGGCAATGCGCTGGGCAAGCGCGGTTCGTACGGCGACGGATGCTGGGTTGTTGCCCATTGCGGAGACGCCGGCTGGATTTCGGGCCAGGCGTTGAACGGCTTCAACGCCGCGCACGTCCACGGCGCGCCAATCACGTTCGTCATGGACCGGAACGGGATCCAGCTTTCCGGCAGCACCAGAAGCATTTTGGACAAGGACCCGCGGTCCATCATCGGCGCAATGGGGATCGAGATTCTCGAGATCCCCACGCTACACGATCCCGCCGGCCTGTACAGCGCGTACCGCGAAGCATACGGACTGGCGCAGGGAGGCCGCCCCAGTCTGATCTATCCCGTCGGCTTCAGGTCCGGGAACGGCAAACGGATCGACCTGTCGCATTTCGGCGAAACCCACGGCGTTCTCGAAGAGGTGGAAGCCTTCGCGGGACAGCACGACGTGCCTATGGACCGCGAGATCTGGGTCCCCGGATCGCTGATGAGCTACAGAGACGTGGAGCCCATGCTGGAGTGCCTCTTCCTCGTGAACGACCTGCCCGGCGGCGCCGGCCACCACGACGGGGGCATGAAGGGACGTAACGAAGCCGACGTACTCGCCGGTTCCATGTTCCGGGCTACGTCCGGCCAGTCGGAAGCGCTGGAAAACCTGAAGTCACGGTCGTCCAGGAAGGTTGTGACCCGCGCCCGCCCGGCCCCTGGAAGCCCGAATCTGGTACTGCCTGAGGGCGCGGCGGCAAGCGTCTCTTTGCCCGGACCGGGTGAGATGAAGAGCGCCCGTGACGGTTCGGAAGCCGGTTACGCGCTGGTGGCCGAGACTTTTCCGGATCATGTATTCGTGGTCAGTTGCGACCTGGACGCGTCCACCAAACTGTCAAAGGCCAGGAGTCATCTGGCCGAAAACCATCAGTTCGAGATCAGCATCGAAGAGCAGGCGGCCACCCTCATCGCCAACGGCCTGGCCACCAGTACCCCGAATTCGCAACTGAACGTGGTGTCCACCTTCGCGGCCTTCTTCGAAGGCATCGCCCGGGAAGGCTTCGACATGTGGCAGTACCAGCGCAATCTGACGGGCGTGAACGAAGGTCTGAACGTCACCTTCCATCTCTCTCACGTCGGCGCGTGTACGGGCCGGGACCATTTCTCCGGATGGGGACTGGACTGGATCAACGTGGGCCTCAACTACCTTCCGTACCTGCACCGGTTCTACGCCCCGGCCGACGCGCGGTCCGCCTTTCTTGCCGTGATCGACCTCGCCGCCAATTACGGCGGACATATCATCGGTATTCCCCGGGACAACCTGCCCGTCCTCGAAAAGCAGGACGGCTCCGGCCCGCTCTGGACCGGGGAGGATGAGTGGCAACCCGTCACGCCCTGCCGGACCCATGCCGGCGCCCGTCGCGCGATCCTGGCATTCGGCGCGCCGGCCTTCCTGGCCGTAGAAGCCGCGGACGTCCTGAACGACCGGGGCGCGGTGGCGGACGTGTACGTTGTCAACGGGCTGCCCCTGCCCGAGGGGCGCCTGGAATCGTTGATATCACAGTACCCACTGGGAGTCGTCACGATCGAAGACGGAAAGATCGGCACGCCTCAAACCGGACTCAGGGGGTTTGCGGGCCTGGTGGCCACCGCGGCCTCGTCCACGAACATCGCCCATGCGCACGTGGGCCTGACGGTTCCGACAATCGCACCTTCCGACGGACATATGGAGACCTGGGCGCACTTCGGCATCACCACCGGCGCGCTGGTCGATGCGGTTGAGAGTCTGTAGGCATCTTCTGTTCGGGTAAATTGTGAAGTTCGTGGAAGGGGCAACTGGAGGCGGGCGGGTCAGACGGCGCCGACCGACGCGCGGACCCGGAGCTTACACGGGCGGGAGGAACGAGGCTTTGGTCGCGTGTGTCTTTGTGAGAGGCAAAGTATCCGCAACACGCGTAGACGTGCGGTTACGACCCTGTTTCCGCACGGATCCTTTCCGACACTAAAAAATCCTGTAGCTCAAGCCCATATTGAAGCTTTGCCTGGACTTTTCGCCTCTGGCGACGCGAAAGGACTCGGAAAGCGTCATGTTGATTTTGTTTTCGATGTAGAAGCTGAGCGCAAACGCGATGTCTGAGATAATCTCGGCTTGTCTGTCCTCGCGCTTCCTTGCACGGATCGTCTTCAGTGTCGTGAAGCGGATCCTGTTCGTCACCTCGTAGATGAAATCTGTATTCCAGCGCAGGTTGTAGTCGCTCCCGAAGGTCCTGGAAAACGGCGTATCGTAGTGGAAATCGGTATTGATCTGCGTGCTCCAGCTGATCGGGTGGGAATATCGAAAGTTGATCAGGAGACCGGGCGGCGGCCGGTCCGTATCTTCATAGGGATTCAACACCTGAAACTGCACACCGGTGGTGATGTCCCATCCGTAGAATCTCTTGCTGATCTGCTCCTGAGTCAACACTTCCTGTATCCGCACGAGGCCGAATCCGATCTCATCGCCCAGGACCCTGCGGGATCTCCTGATCTCGGCAAGCATGTCCTCGAACCAGTAGTTTTCGTACCGGTCTCCGTGCTGTTCCTTGTATTCCCGTTCCCTGTCGATTATATGCGCCAGTTCTATCATCGTCTCCCTGGAGAAATGCTCGCCGATGATCCCCTCCTCCAGGAAGAATTCCTCGATTCTCCCGGCCTTCCGAAGCGCGGTGGCGTCGATGAACCGTCCGTGTCCGAAGCCCAGCGTCATCTCGACGTTCGGTCGGTCGTATCCGGAATCCAGGTCTGAGTCCGTGCCCCACGAATAGAAGAGGCTGCCCTCGTTCCGGTGGTACTTCTTGAGATTCGTCTTCAGGTTGGTCAGGGCGTGGCGCTCGTTTTCCTTGGTAATGATATTCTTTCTGATCGAACCCCGGCCGGTTGCGTCCACGGAATAGGCATACGGCAGCGACTCGTAGAACTTCTTGTAGACGACGGTCACGTTGCCGTTTTGAACCACGGTTTCGTCACCTTCCGTCACGTAGTTGAAGCTGAGCGCGTCGACGCGCAGGTTGTGCGCCCTGCTGACCGGCACCACGTAGTCCGTAATCGACACGTTTTGCGCCGTCGCCGCGGATGCCGTCAGCAGGCAGAAACCGGCCGCCCGTACAAGAGCCAACCTGAGAAGGAAATGCACGTGTTCCGCCAGTTCGCGTGGACGGTCCGCCAGCGCCCGTCCATGTGGATACGTCCCTCTCACAGTGCAACTTCGTGCCGGACCGCAGCCGGGACCCGCCGGCCGGCCCACACTCGCCCTTCGCAGATGCTGTCTCCTCGTTCCCGTTTTTCCTGTCATTTCTCTTCCCCCCTGTCTTCGTGTAAGGCATCGGCCTTCGATGAATCGGGTGGCTCCATCAGGAATGTGATGTCGTCGTAGTCCGCCTTTACGAGCGAATTTGTGTTGTCCGAATCCGTCAGCACGGCAACAGCCTGAACAGGCCTCGGATCGCTACCGAAAACACGTTTGTAGTCTTCATAGGCATTGACCTCTTCCCACATCCATTTGCCCGTATTCCTGCGTCCGGATTGCAGGACGATTACTTTCGTGCTTTCGTGGTGCGGGCTTTCCGTTTGCGTGCCCTCGGGAAGCGTCGCGCTCCACACGTACTTGAGCGTTTTGGGCCGCAATCTGCTACCGAACACCAGGCGCACCGCCGCAGCACTGTCGTTGGTTTTCTTGCGGGATTCATTGCCGTGCGCGGGGAGGCTGTGCACCCGCCAACGCCATCTGAGCATCTTCCAGATACGAAGGTTGATTTTTTCCGGCCGGCCTGCATTCGTCGCCCCGCCCACGGTCTCGGCGCTCAGAAAGTGGTCGCCGTTCTCCTCCTGTATCGTGTAATACAGGTCCTTCTTCTTCCTGGTCTTCTTCTGTCGCCAGCCCACCCGTGCTTCCCAGTTCCCGGGAAACCGCCCGAGTTGTCCCGGGTACTCGAATTTCTCCAGAACCAGAACGGAATCCCGGGACGGCGTATAAAAGTGAGCCGGTGGATCGGCCGCGTATGCCGTGGATCCGATCAGGGTCCCGATGATGATTTTCTGGAATCGTCTCATAGGAAATTGGGTCGATGCGGCTTTACGGAACGCCGGGGAACCGGAAGATCCGCAGGGGATTCCAATTCGATCCGGACCGCCCTGCCGGTACCTCAGAAAATATAGGAAATAGACTCTTCAAGGTGTACAAAAAAGCCCGCAAAAGTCCTTCCGCCCGGCTCACGGAACAGGCATAAAGATACCGCCGCGGAACCCTCCCCGCGGCGGTGACGACGCCTCACTTACGCGCCAGGTGTTCGCTTCTTCCCTATGTGCCGAATTCCCGGGCGAATCGGATAAAATCGTTGAATCCGATGCGGCCGTCTCCGTCCAGGTCAAATCGGGTTTCGAAATCCACGTCCCCGGCCTCGGAACCAAAGGCCTTTACGAACAACAGAAAATCGGCAAAGTCCACCTGGCCGCTGCCGTCGAAATCCGCGGGCCCTCGCCGGATGCTGACGCTCAAGGCGGGGAGTATGCCCTCACCGTAGTTCCAGCCCGTCCCCCAGGACACCGACTTCGCGTCCGCATCCACCGATCCGACGTGGTACCAGAGGTCCGAAGCGCTGTGGGATTCATGCACCTCCATGACGACTCCGTTGTCCACCGCCACGTTGGGAGCGATACCGCGGTCGAACTTCCTCGCCTCCCCCCAATCGACAGTCCTGCGCTCCGCGTCCAGAACGCCCACCCGATACCAGAGGTCGCCTCCGCCTATCGACTCATGCATCTCAATGACCATGCCGTCGTCCATATCCACGGAGGGCGTCTGGCCGCCGTCGTATTCCTGCGCTTCACCCCACGCAATTGACTTCGACGTTGTATCCACGGTACCCACATTGTACCATAGACGTTCGCCTTCTTCCGACTGATGGACTTCCACGACCACCCCGTCAGACAGCGCCACCGACGGGAACCGCCCTCCATCGAACTTCTCCGAAGCGCCCCAGGCAATCGAATCGGCCGCGGTATCCACGATGCCCACGTGATACCACAGGTTCGTGCCGGCATGCGACTGGTGTACTTCCACCACCGCACGGCCGTCCAGCGCCACCATCGGGTACTGGCCACCGTCGAATTTTCTCCCCGCGCCCCACCGGACCGTCTTTGTCGCCGCGTCGACCTTGCCGACTTTGTACCACAGGTTCGTTCCCTGGTGGGACTGGTGTACCTCCACGACAATTCCGCCGTCCACGGCAACGGACGGAAACCGGCCGTCGTCGTGCGCTCCCACCTCACCCCAGTCGACTGACTCTGACACCGCGTCTATCACGCCGACCCGGTACCTCAACTCCGTCACCTCTTCCTCCTGGTGCATCTCCACGACCACGTCGGCGGCCGGAACTGAAACACCCCAAAGGCACGCGCACAGAAAGATGGTGAATCGAACGACTCGCATCATGTCTCACTTCGGAAAATCCGGAATGCGGCGGCGAGCGGCAGCGCCGTTTGGATTGCCGGCCCGCGGCCAGACGGAAACCGGACGCCTATTTAAGGCATAACCCGCCGTCCACTTTCAGAATCGTCCCCGTAATATAGTCCGCCGCGTCGGAACACAGAAACGTGGCTGCTTTTCCCAGGTCCTCAATCGTGGCCAGCCTGCCCCATGGCATGCCCCTGGCCGCTTCCGTAATCTGTTCGTCCGTGGCGAATTGCCGTTCGCCGGGCGTGTCCGTATAACCGGGTTCGATCACGTTCGCGCGGATACGATGAGGCGCAAGCTCGGCCGCGATGGTACGGCACATCTGGTTGATGCCCGCTTTTGCAGAATTGTACGGCATGGAGGTTGGCATCGGTACGTGCGCCAGCACGGAACTGATGAACAGGATGCTTCCGCCGCCGCTCTGGTCCACCATCTGCCGGGCGCCGGCCTGTGCGGTGTGGAAGCTGCCCCACATACAGACCTCCCACGTCCGCCGCACAGCCTGTATCGAGAGTTCCAGGAAAGGCTCGCGCTTGCTGTAATAGGCATTCGCTACGACGACGTCGAGCCTTCCGAACCGGTCTACGGTTGCTTCGACCATCCGGTCCACGGCCGCCCGGTCTGAAACATCGGCCTGCATGACCAGCGCCTCACGACCCTCCGCGCGGACCTCGTTCGCGACGGTCTCCGCGTCTTCAGGATGCGAATGGTAATTTACCGCGATATTGGCGCCGGCGCGGGCCATCTCTACGGCGCAGCCACGCCCGATGCCCCTGGAAGAGCCGGTTATCAATGCAACCTTTCCTGTCATTTCAACCATAAGTTCCCTACCTCTTCGAATTAGCCGGCGCGAAAAACCCCCGAGGTTTTCCGGGCTAGAATGCTATTCCCCGCTGGCGCCGCCGGATTCGCGGGTGCGCGGGGCAACGGCCTCGCCGCCGGCATTCCCCACCGGGCGCGTTTCCCGTTGGTCCTGCGCTTTCTGCTGGCGGGTTTCCCGGTGTGTTTCCCGGTAACGGTCCGGGATGACCAGTTCGTCGCCCAGGTCGGGCGCCTGGGGGGTCACCTTCCAGAACATGGGCCGGAATTCTTCCCATCGGGCGATAATTGCGCTCGCGCGGCGGCTGTTGGTATTTTCGAGATGTCGACCGATCGTCTTTTTCAGCAGTCCGATGTCGTCGTGGTGGTGCACACGATGGATGCTGACAAGCTGCGGGTTGTATCGGTTCTCGAACGATCCCTCTTCGTCCAGCACGTACGCGACGCCGCCCGTCATCCCTGCACCGAAGTTTCGCCCCGTACTTCCAAGCACGATCACCACCCCGTCGGTCATGTATTCACACCCGTGGTCTCCCACGCCCTCCACGACGGCACGCCCTCCGCTGTTACGCACGCAGAATCTCTCGCCCGCAACGCCCGCCGCGTAGAGCACGCCCCCTGTGGCGCCGTACATGACCGTATTGCCGACGATGGCGTTTCTGTGGCTCGGGAATGCGGCGTTACCCGGCGGCCGCACGATGAGTTCGCCGCCGTGCATGCCCTTGCCGACGTAGTCGTTGGCCTCACCGGTCAGGACCAGGCGCAACCCTCGCACGCAGAACGCGCCGAAGCTCTGTCCCGCGCTGCCTCGAAACCGGCACTCGATGGTACTGTCGAGGCCGCCGTCTCCGTAGTGAAACGCGATCTCCCCTGCCAGCTTGGCCCCAACCGCCCGCCGCGTATTCTGGATATCGTAACTCAGCGTAATCGAATTGTTTTCCTTGATCGCATCCATTGCGTCCTGAAGCAGCAGGTCGTCAATTGATGCATCGGGCCGGTCGTTGCGCTCGCGGGTATGCAGCCGGGGCCGGGTGCCTGCCGGGTCCGGATCGGCCAGCAGTTCGCTCAGGTCGATTCCCCGCCACCGTTGTTTGCCCGGGTCGACGCTGGCTTCCAGAATCTCCGTGCGGCCGATCAGGCTCTCCAGAGACCGATACCCCAGGCCCGCGATGACCTCCCGGACCTCACCGGCAAGATTGGTAAAATAGCGAATGACGTTTTCGGGGGTGCCATTGAATTTCCCCCGCAATTCGGGCTTCTGCGTGGCCACGCCGACGGGACAGGTATTCAGGTGGCACTGGCGGGCCATCACGCAACCCATGGCGACAAGCGCCGCCGTGCCGAATCCGTACTCTTCGGCACCCAGAGCAGCCGCGACGACCACGTCTCTGGCCGTCTTCAGACCCCCGTCCACGCGAAGCACAACCCGCCCGCGCAGGTCGTTCATCACCAGTGTCTGCTGCACCTCCGCCAGGCCCAGTTCCCAGGGCCCGCCCGAATGCTTGATGGCGCCTAAGGGGGAAGCGCCGGTGCCGCCGTCGTGCCCGCTGATATGGACCACGTCCGCGAACCCTTTGACCACGCCCGCCGCGATGGTGCCGATGCCCGCGACGGACACCAGCTTGACACACACTTTTGCCCTGGGATTCACCCGTTTCAGGTCGTAGATCAGCTGTGCGATGTCTTCGATACTGTATATGTCGTGATGAGGCGGCGGCGAAATCAGCGTAACCCCGGGAACGGAATGGCGGATCATCGCGATTTCCGCTGAGACCTTGTGTCCTGGAAGCTGCCCCCCTTCGCCCGGCTTGGATCCTTGCGCCATCTTGATTTCCAGTTCCTTGGCCGACGCCAGGTACTCGGGTGTCACGCCGAATCTGCCGGAGGCCACCTGCTTGATGGCGCTGTTGGGCCAGTCTCCGCTGGGCAGCCGTCGATACCGGGCCGGATCTTCGCCGCCCTCTCCGCTGTTACTCTTCGCGCCAATCCGGTTCAACGCGATGGCCAGTGTTTCGTGCGCCTCGCGCGATAGCGCCCCGTGCGACATCGCCGAGGACACGAAGCGCCTGCAGATGGCCTCGGCCGGCTCCACGTCCTCAATCGGGACGGCGTGAGCTTCACGAAAGGTCATCAGGTCCCGGAGCGTCGCGGCCGGCCGCCGCTCCACCAGCCTGGAGTAAGCCGTAAAGTCCTGAAAATCTCCGGTCTTCGCCACGCTGTGGATCGCCTTGAAAACGGGAGGATTGAACGCATGGTACTCACCATCCCTCCGGAACCGATAGATGCCCGCGTCCTTCATCGCGGGTGACGCCTCAGGCTGGAACGCCAGTTGGTGCCTTTCGGCCGCGTCGTCGGCAATTTCCGCGAGTCCGATTCCGCCAACCTGTGATACGGTACCCGGGAAATACCGGTCTACCACGTCCGGATGCAGGCCGACGGCGTCGAAAATCTGCGCACCGCAATAGCTGCTGAGTGTGGATATCCCCATTTTGCAGATTACCTTGAGGATACCCGCCTCCAACGCGTTCCTGTAGTTGTCCAGCGCTTTCGCGTAGGTGATTTCACCTTCCAGCGCGCCGGTCAGGACAAGCTCGTAAAGGTTCTCGTAAATCAGATACGGATTCACCGCGCTGGCGCCATATCCGATCAGCGAGGCGATGTGGTGCACTTCCCTGGGCTCGCCCGACTCCACGATCAGGCTCGCCTGCATTCGCTTACCGTTCCGGATGAGGTGATGATGAACGGCGCCCACAGCCAGCAGCATGGGGATGGGCGCGTGTTTCGAATCCACCCCGCGATCGCTCAGAATCAACAGGGTCTTGCCGGACTCGACCGCGCGTATCGCCCGGTCGCACATTCTGTCCAAAGCAATTCGAAGGCCGTCGACTCCTTCGGAAGCTACGAACAGCGCGGACAGTTTTTCGGTTTTCAACCCCGGCAACCCGGAACTGAAAAGCCGGCGGAATTCTGAATCCAGCAATACAGGAGAAGGGATGCGGATCAGCCGTGCGTTCCCCGCCTTCTCTCTGAAGATATTCCGTCGACGCCCCAGAAGGACGTCCAGCGACATCACGAGTTCTTCCCGCAGGGGATCGATTGGCGGATTCGTGACCTGCGCGAATCGCTGCGTAAAGAAATTGTATAGGATCTGGGGCCGATCGGACAACATAGCGAGAGGCGTATCGTCGCCCATGGATCCTACCGGCTCTTTGCCGTCGTTCGCCATGGGCACCAGCACATACTCGATTTCATCGGCGGTGTATCCGAATGCCACCCGCCGCCGCGCCAGGTCCGTCCTTTCTCCAACGGGATTCGGTTCATTACGGGTGTCCGATTGCTCGAAACAGGCCAGGTTGTCCCTCACCCATCGCCGGTAGGGCCGGCGGGCAGCAAAATGGGATTTAATCTCATCGTTTTTCAGCAATACGCCCCTGTGCGTGTCCACCGCGATCATCTGCCCCGGCCCCAGGCGCCCTTTCTCCACGACGTGGCGGTCGTCAATCTCCAGCATTCCGACTTCAGAGCCCATGACGATCAGCCCGTTATCCGTTATCTTGTAGCGCGCCGGCCGCAACCCGTTTCGGTCCAACGTTGCGCCTACGACCGTGCCGTCGCTGAACGCGACCGCGGCGGGCCCGTCCCAGGGCTCCATCAGGCAATTGTTGTATTCATAAAAGCCGCGCAGGTTCTCCGGCATGTCGGGAATCTCCCGATACGCCTCCGGGATCAGCATCATCATCGCGTGCATCGGATTCCGGCCTGCCACCACCAGCGCCTCAAATACGTTGTCGAGCATCGCCGAATCGCTCCGGGTCGCGTCGACGATGGGTTTGATCCGGTCCAGATACCGCCCCCAGCCTCTGGATTTGAGTTCCGCCTCGCGCGCGCGCATCCAGTTCACGTTGCCCCGAAGGGTGTTGATTTCACCGTTGTGCGCGAGATATCGAAACGGCTGCGCCAGGAACCAGTCGGGCAGCGTGTTGGTGCTGTAGCGCTGGTGAAAGACCGCCAGCGCGGTTTCGAAATCGGGATTCTGCAGGTCCCGGTAAAACCTCGCAAGCTGCGGCGCCACCATCATCCCCTTGTAGACGATGGTTCGGTTGGACAGCGAGCAGATATAGCAGCCCTCTATACCGTGCCTGCGCACGGATCTTTCCACCTGCCGTCGAACCAGGTACAGCGCCCGCTCGAATTCCGCATCGGACATCCGCTGTCCCCTGGCCAGAAGCACCTGTTGAATATCGGGCATCAACTCCGCGGCCCGGTCTCCGAGAACCGTGCGGTCAACCGGAACCGTCCGCCAACCAATCAGTGTCAGCCCGTAGTGATCGGTCGCTTCGTCGACGATAATACGGTACCGGTCGTTGGTCACCGCGTCCTGAGACAGGAACAGCATGCCGATGGCCAGGTCTTCGGCGCGGGGCGCACGATATCCCAGCCGTTCAGCCTCCCTTACGATCAACCGGCCGGGAATCTGGGTGAGCACACCGGCGCCGTCGCCGGTCTTGGCATCCGCGTCCATCGCGCCCCGATGGGTCAGATTGGCCAGCCCGAGCACCGCCTGGCGCATGATTTCACTGTTTCGGTTGCCCCCGATATCCGCAACAAAAGCGGATCCTTCTCTAAGTCGAGAAAATGCAACGGCCTGAAAGCTATCCCCCGATATCCGCAACAAAACCCACGCCGCATGCATCGTGTTCGAATTCGGGCCGGTACAGCCCGGTTTTGGTGGTTGCTTGCATTAACGCCTTCGTCCTTCCGTGTGAAATGTCATAATGGGTCAAATCCTGCTTCTGCTCCTCCCCCCAAACGTCCCCTATTCCCTTGCCCTTTTTCTTGAATCGCCCAAGAAAAAGGGCGAAAAAGAAGGGCGCCCCTCGGCGGGGGGCCGGTTTTCCGTGAACCCCCTCAGAGGCGAAAACGTGACTTTGGTTGCCTACGAACCTATCACCGGCAACAGTGCAATTGTGCTGGACGGATCAGCACGGAAAAACCCCCCACGCAACCACCGGACACGCTGCATTCTCATCTGTAGGGGCAACCCTTGCGGTTGCCCACATTGCGGTGGAGATATCTGTGATTCCCGACGCGTATCCTTTACAGGAACCGCATTTGGCTGACAGCTGCTCGAACCCTTTCCAGACACTCCCAGAGCAGGGCGCGTTGTTCCGTCCCGCACGGATTTGCGGTATCCTTCCGGGTTGGCAGGCCAGCGTATCGCGTGCGTCCCATGAGGGTATTCGCGCCATGCATAAGGCAGGCCCCGCGCCCAACGGCGACTTTTGGTTCCTTTTGGTCGCTTCAAAAGGAACACGCCGTAGGCAGGGAATTTGGGGAGATTTGGATTCTGAATTCGGTGTACCAAATTTATTTTCCTTTCACCGCCGGAGGCGTTAAGCCGGTAAGAGAGGTCTGCACGCTTCGGTTGTTCCAAATTCAAAATGCCAGGATCGGCCGATCCTGGCATTTTCTCCACGTCGAATGAACGAACGAAGAGGTTGAAACGCCCTATTCGAAAGCCTTCGCGTTAATTTCGATATATTCCTTCCATTCGTCAGGTGTATCGTCTTCTTCAAAAATCGCCTCAACCGGGCACTCGGGTTCGCAGGCCCCGCAATCGATGCACTCATCCGGGTGGATGTAGAGCATCTGGCGTTGCTCGTCCTCTGGCAGATTGGTTGCATCGGGCTCGTAGATGCAGTCGACCGGGCAGACCTCCACGCATGCCCTGTCCATCACGTCGATGCATGGCTCGGCGATAATGTACGTCATTCTCTTCACCCCTTTCCTTGAGTCGTCTTGAAGATCTATCCTGAATCATGGAATGCAGGTTCGTGAGACCGAATCCGGCGAACCGAGACGGATATTGGAACGGCTCACGAAGTCCACCTCGCTACCACGACATCCACGTAAATCTCATTCGAAATATAGAACTTTCTTTCGGTTTGTCAAGCGTCAAAAAGACAAGAAGCCGTCTTAAAATTCCCAGCGGTCTTCGCGCGGCTGCAAAAGCGGCGGTCGGCGTTGGTCAAACCCACCCGTCCTACGAGATCGAGCCTGCGCTTGCTCGCCTCTCATAGCCGGATTTGCCCGCCTTGACCGCCACTTTTTCGCTCGCGCTCGGGAACTCACCGGTAATTTCAAAACGGCTTCTAACAATTCCCATTGAGACGCCGCAATAGATCAGCGACGCTTTCCTCGCTGCCTGAATCGACTTTCAGCGTGAATCGTTGTTTGGGGTCCGGATCGCGCTCGATGGCCATGTCGGCGCCATTGAACAGCCTGTCGAGCACCCTGTCCAGCTCCACCCGGATCGCGGCATGCGTTTCTTCTGAATTCGGGGCCAGCAACCTGTCGTTCAGGCCGATGAGAACCTCATTCGTCCTGAATCTGGCGGCGCCGGCCAATAAGGAATCCCGTTCCAGCTTGCCGCAGGCCTTCAGCGCGGAGACCAATGCGGACTCCAACCGGTCCCCGAAGCCGCCCCCGGACGGCTGTTTGCGGTCGTACAGGAGGCCGGCCTTCCCGTCCGTCCGATCGATACTGTAGTTCGCCTCGTGCCCGACCAGCAGGGTCACCGGCCCGCGGTGCACGTGGCTGTAGTCCGCCACGTCGACGAGCACCTCGTCCGTGGTCTCGGGAATCCAGGTGTTGAAGACCCTGAACCAGGTTTCCGGCGCCACGTCCTCCCCGCTCTCGAGGTAGAATTTGATCTGAATTCGATACGCGTTCATAAGTTCAGGAGCTTACGACGTTCATCCGCCCGTAGCAGGCGTACGCGGCTTCGATGAAGAGCTGCGTCTCCTCGATGAACCGGTGCGCCAGGTCTTCGTTGTAGGACTCGACGTTACGCCTCTGGGCGTGGAAGAGATAGTTGGCGAACTTGCCGCGGGTTACCGGATTGTCGTGCAGCAGGCCGGAGTCGACGATTCTGGTGCGGAATTCCGACACGATTGTATCCGGGTCTTCCGGGACGTCCAGGAACTGTGTCTTTACCAGGGCCTTGGCGGCGTGTACCATTGCGCTGTACGCCTGTTTATAGGCCGGTTCGTATTGACCGCTTTCCAGCAGCACCTGGGCCTCGAAGGCCTCCCGCTCGCAACCGGACAGTTCGAACTGTACCAGCGGCACCACTTCGCCCGCGCACTCGCCCTTCCCCATGTCCCCGGTGGTGAACACCCGGCTGTCTCCCCAGTCCATATAATAGGAGGAGTCGATCTCATAGGGCGGCACCTCGGTCAGGTCGTCCAGCATCCGTTTCACCTGCACCTTGCCGATCCGCCGGATATACTCCTGAAAGCTTTCGTCACCCGTTCGTCCCTCAATGTAGCTTTCGCTGATTCGCGCGACGACGTCGGGGATCCGCTTGGACGGGACCGCTCCCATCGCCAGTCCGAAGGATGCGGCGTTTCCCGTCCACTGGCCGCCGAGTACCACCTGAAAATGCGGCACCGTGTAACCGCCAACCTTGCGGCTGATTCCGTAGAATCCCAGGTCCGCGACGTGATGCTGCCCGCAGGAATTGAAGCAGCCGCTGATCTTGATGCGCAGGCCTTCAACCGCGGCGTCCATATCCAGGCCCTTTTCGGCCAGGCGCGTGCGCATTTCGGCGGCCAGCCCGCGGGACGACGCGATGCCCAGCTTGCAGGTATCCGTTCCGGGGCATGCCGTCACGTCCACGATCGTCCCCGCGCCGGGTTCATTCAATCCGATTTCCGCCAGCGCGTTGTAGAGTTCGGGGAGGTCCGCCTCGCTCACCCAGCGCAGCACGATGTTCTGCTCCACGGTGGCGCGGATGGTATCGTTGACGAATCGTCTTGAAATATCGGCGAGGGCCCGGGTCTGAATGGACGTGAGGTCGCCGAGCGGCAGCGTGACCGTAACCACCGCGTAGCCGTCCTGGCGCTGCCGGTATACGTTGGTACGCGCCCATTCCTCGAAGCCGTCGCCGGCCGCGGCGCCGTTCAGCGGCTGTGCGATCTTCAGCGGCTTTTCGTCATAAGCGTGGAGGTCCGAAAGGTACGCCGTCCACTCGGGGTCGTCGGGCATCACCTTTCGCTCCTCGTCCACCAGGCGCTTGAACTCCTCCAGGCCCAATTTGGCGATCAGGAACTTCAGCCGCGCGCGCGCCCGGTTACGCTTCTCGCCGAGGCGGGCAAACACGCGGGAGATCGCCTGGGACACGGGCAGGAGCTCCTCTTCCGGCAGAAATTCCTGGAACAACTTCGCCTGGTGAGGCACGGCGCCCAGCCCGCCGCCAACGTAGAACCTGAACCCGCGTTTCTCCCTGCCGTCCACGGTCCTCGTAACCGCGATCGCGCCGATGTCGTGCATACTGGCAAGCCCGCAGGCCTCGTGTTCGCATCCGGAGAAAGCGATTTTGAACTTCCGGCCGAAGTCCTGCGCGTCCTGGTGACCCAGGAGGAACCTGGAACACGCCCTTGCGTAGGGCGTTACGTCGAATGTCTCCGTCCTGCACACCCCGGAAAGGGGGCAGGCCGTCACGTTCCGCACCGTATTGCCGCAGGCTTCTCGGGTTGTGATTCCTACAGACGCCAGGCGGTACATCAGGTCCGGCGTATCGTCGATATGCACGTAATGCAGTTGAACGTCCTGGCGGGTGGTAATGTGCAGGATCGCGTCCGAAACCTCCTCCGCCACGTCAGCCAGCATATCCAGTTGGTCCGCGGTCAGGCCCCCGAACGGAATCTTGATCCGCTGCATCCCCGGTGCGTCCCACACCGTATCAGGTCCCTTCACCAGGTCTCCGCTCGGGAAATCCAGAACCTGCGTATTGCTGCCGTCGAACCTTTTGCCGTTGTCGTAGCGCTGCCCGTAAACCCCCCTGCGCAGGCGGGTTTCGGCAAATACGGTATCGTCAATCTTGTCCTGTTTCCGCAGCTCGATCTGGGTGGCGAAGATATCGACTTCCCGGCCCAGTTCGTCGGGTATGCGGTCCGAGAGAACTGCCTTCCAGGTTGCAGAGTCAGACATGGCAACGCCTCCTGTATCCCGATTGCAGGGCGAACGCGTCGATCAGGCGGGTAATCTATTGAACTCACTGTGTGAAGTCAACGAAATTATCCGGAAACCAGGGCCGTCACGATCAGGTTCAGTGGATCTGATCAGGTCGTCGACCCGCAGCGTGACAGTGCTTGTCTTTCTCCTCAAGGTTCAAGTGGTTTCCGCCCGGTATTTGACGTGAATCTAATTGTTGAGTATTATGATCAAGATACTCATAAATGTTATGCGTAAAAGAAAGGTTGCGAGGCGCCGATGTCAACAAAAAAGAGAGACATTCGTGTCTCTCTGCCGGAATAAATCACCGCTCTCCCGGTCGCGATTTGCAGACCCGGCACGTGAATCGTGCTTTCAGACGGTGATCAACCCCCGATCTGGTACATTTCCACCTTGGAAAATGACGGCATTTCCGCGGTTTCGGCCGTCCTCATTTCAGAATATCGGTCCTCACGCCCCTCCCAGATCTCGGAGATCGTCGCCAGAAGGGCGTCGTCCGTGGCCCCGTCGCGGAGGGGACCCCTGAGGTCCACGCCAGTACCCGAAAACAGGCACGTATATACCTTGCCGTCCGTGGATAGCCTCGCCCGCGTACAGTCGCCGCAGAACGGTTGGGTAACAGAGGCGATGACGCCGATCTCCCCGCTCCCGTCCAGATATCGATACCGCCGCGCGACCTCGCCCGGGTAGTTCGGCGCCACGGCGGTCACCGGCATGACCTCATGGATTCGCCGCACGATCTCCGCGGCGGGCACCACCTGATCCAGGCGCCAGCCGTTGCGGTTGCCCACGTCCATATACTCGATAAAGCGGACGATATGCCCCGTTCCGCTAAAGTGCCGGGCGAGATCGACGACGGTATGGTCGTTCACCCCGCGCTGAACCACCGCGTTGATCTTGAGCGGGGTAAATCCCGCAGCTTCCGCCGCCCGGATTCCCGCCAGCACCTGAGAGACGTGATACCCTCGTCCGTTCAACCGTTCGAATACGTCCTCGTCCAGGGAATCCAGACTGACGGTTATCCTGTACAGCCCTGCGCCCTTAAGTTCCCCGACCGTTCGCGGCAGCAGGTATCCGTTGGTGGTGAGCGTGAGGTCTTCCACGCCGTCGATCGCCCCGAGCCGCCTGATCAGCGCCGGAAGTTCCCGCCTGAGCAGCGGCTCCCCTCCGGTGACGCGGACTTTGCGCACCCCCAGACCCACGAAGAGACGCGTGAGCCGTTCGATTTCCTCGAACGTCAGTATCTCGGCCCTGGGCAGGAACGCATAGTTCTCCCCGAAGACCTCGGCCGGCATACAGTACGGACACCGGAAATTACAACGGTCCGTAACGGAAATCCGAAGATCCCTGAGCGGTCTGCCCAATCTGTCGGTCGCCGCGTCCACCATGGGAATAGCCACTTCCTCACTCACGCGTCTTTTTTTAATACGATTCCACCCGTGTTACCGCTTTCTCAAACTGTTTCTTATCGACAATCGCCCCACGCAGTTGCGCCTCGTACAGGAATGCGCCATTCAGGTTGGCGCCGCGCAGATCCGTTCCCCTGAAGTCCGTCGCGCCCACAACCGCCGCTTCGAGGTTGGCGTTCCTGAAACTCGTCGGCCGACCCGAAGGATTCGGAAACGACGCGTGTACCACGCCCAGGCGCGCGCGCTTCAGACTGGCGCCCGTGAAATTCGCACCGCCGAGTATCGCGCCCGACAGGAACGCATCGTCCATCACCGCGTCCGACAGGTTCGCGCCCAGCAGGTCCGCGGCGACCAGATAAACCCGGTTCATTTTCGCGCCGCTGAGGTCGGCGTCCTTCATGCTCGCGTTGTGAAATCGGGTTTCCAGGAGCGTTGCACTTTTGAACCTGGCGTTGTCCAGCCGCGCGTTTGAGAAATCCACGCCGGAGAGGTCCTCTCCGTCGAAGTCAATCCCCGTGAGATCCTCTCCAGCCAGATCGCCGGACGATTTCGCCCTGGCGATCAACGATTCCTTATCGACGAACACGGCGTTCATCCGGTATCCCTTTTCGAAATCGGCTTCATTTGGTGGAAATATAACAAACTTGCCATGGCGGTCAACCTGTATCCCTGACTTTAATACGCGCGTCATCGACCCCCGGTCAATCCACCACGATCGTCTCCTTGCGGTCCGGTCCCACGGACACCATGGCGATGGGCGTACGGCTCAACTCCTGAATTCTGTCCAGGTACCGCCTGGCGTTGTCCGGGAGTTCCTCCCACCGCCTCGCATCGCTGGTGGAGGACCGCCAGCCCGCCATCGTTTCGTACACGGGCTCACATTCCGCCAGCACCTTCACGTCGCTCGGGAAGTGTTCCAATCGCTTCCCGCGGCGGGTATAGTGCGTGCAGATCCGGATCTCGTCCAGGGGATCCAGTATGTCCAGACGTGTCACCGCGATACCGGACAGACCGTTCACCCTCGCGGCAAACCTGAGGATCACGGCATCCAGCCAGCCGCACCGCCTCGGCCGGCCCGTGGTCGCCCCGTACTCGTGTCCGATTTCCCGGATCCGGTCGCCCATGGCGCCCGTCAGTTCGGTGGGAAACGGCCCGTTGCCCACGCGCGTGGTATACGCCTTGACCACGCCGATGACCTCGGAAACCCGGGTGGGTCCGATACCGGCGCCCGTACATGCGCCGCCGGCCGTCGTGTTCGATGAGGTCACAAAAGGATACGTACCGTGGTCGATATCCAGCAATGTGCCCTGCGAGCCCTCGAACAGGACGTCCCTGCCCGCGTCGATCATATCGTTCAGGTACACGGAGGTATCGGTGACGAACGGCGCTAGGCGTTCGCCGAATGCGGTATAGGCCTCGATGATCGGCGTTGGATCCAGTCCTGCCTGGCCGTACACGTTTTCGAGGATCTCGTTTTTCTGTCGGACGTTCTCCCGCACTTTGGCAGGCAGCGCGTCGGTGTCGTACAGGTCTCCCACGCGAATGCCGGAGGAGCGGTTGACCTTGTCCTGGTAGCACGGTCCGATGCCCCGCAGCGTGGTCCCGATCGCTTCCGCCCCATCCCTTTCCTCACTGGCCTGTTCGACACGTTTGTGATACGGCATGACCAGGTGGGTATTCGGACTGACGAACAGCCGATTCTCGATGGAAATGCCTTTTGACTCCAGCTCTTCCACCTCGAGAAACAACGCCTCCGGATCCATCACCACGCCGTTGCCGATCACGCACGTCTTGTCCGGATGCACGATCCCCGCGGGAATGAGATGAAATACGAACTCCAGATCGCCCGCCTTGATGGTGTGCCCGGCGTTGGCTCCACCCTGGAAACGCACCACGACGTCCGAGTCCGCCGTCATATAGTCCACCACCTTGGCTTTGCCTTCATCTCCCCACTGAGCCCCGAGCACAATGCGCACGGACATGGTTTATCTCCCAAAAAAACTGCTATCAGCTGTCAGCTATCAGCCGTCAGCCAAACCAGGTTAACGATACGGACACGCGATGTCAATTCACGGGTGCCCGTTTTCGTAGGGGCGACCGGCCGGTCGCCCTGCAGAACCAAGGGTAGAGATTGCCTGCCCTGTAAGATATCTTCTCGTGCCGGAGGCAAGAAGGAATAACGTAACGGGCAAGAGTTTCTTCTCCCGTCTCACCTCTTCCGTCTCACCGCTTTTAGAATTTCGCCTGCCTCACCCACAGGAATTCCGGCGCTTCGGCGATGCGCTTCAACACGTCCTCCGGCGCGGGCGAATCCAGGCTGATCATCATGATGGCCTGCCCGCCCCGGCTGTCCCGCCCCAGCGCCATATCGGCAATATTGAGTTCCTCTTCGGCCAGGAGCGTCCCGATCCAGCCGACCACGCCCGGAACGTCGCGGTTGCAGCAGATCAGCACGTCGCCTTCCAGTCTGGCCTTCACTTCGAAACGGTCGATGCGCACGACCCGCGCGTCGCTGCTGCCGAAAACGGTGGCCGATATCGAGGTCCTTCCCGCCGTCGTTTCGTAATCCACCGTCATCAGATTCGTATAGTCCTTGTGGGCGCTGCTCCGCGTCTCGTCGATCTTGACCCCGCGTTTCTGCGCGAAAAGAGGGGCGTTCACGTACGTCACGAGTTCATCCGTCAGATTCGTAATCGCCCCCTTCAAAACCGCCGCCGTCATCGGCGAGGTTGCGAATTTCAGGATGTCTCCGTGGTACTCGATGGCGATTCGCCGCAGGCTGCCCCGGCTCAACCGGGCCTGCAACGCGCCCACCTTCTCGGCCAACAGGAGGTACGGACGGACGTCCTCGTAAAGCGACGGATCCACCGAAGGCATATTGACCGCCCGGTGTGCCGGCCTGTCCTTCAGGACCTCCCAGACGTCCTGTGCGATCTGGCGCGCCACACGGTCCTGCGCCTCCGTGGTTGAAGCGGCCAGATGCGGCGTGCAGATCACCTCGCGACGCCGGAGAAGCGGGTGGTCCTTCGGCGGGGGTTCCTCCTCGTACACGTCTAGCGCGGCTCCCGCCACCCTTCCGTCCTCGATTGCATTCAGAAGCGCCTTCTCGTCAACCAGCCCGCCCCGCGCACAGTTGAGAATGCGCACCCCGGTTTTGCATTTCTCCAGTGACGCCGCCGAAATCAGGTGGCGCGTGGCCTCCATCAGCGGCGTGTGAAGCGTGATATAATCCGACGTCGCGTAGATTTCTTCCAGGGACGTCAGCTTCACCTGGTATCTGGCGGCCATCTCTTCGGAAAGGAACGGATCGTGACCCAGTGCCGTCATCCCCAGAGCCCGTGCCATGCGGGCGACGTGCTGTCCCACCCGACCCACGCCGATAATACCCAGCGCCTTTCCGTTCAACTCCACGCCCGTATAGGACTTTCGTTCCCACGCCCCGCGTTTCAGAGAAGCGGTGGCCTGCGGAATGTTACGGCTGAGCGCAAGCAGCATCCCAACGGTATGTTCGGCCGTGGCAATGGTGTTCCCGCCGGGCGAATGCACCACCACCACGCCCCGCTCCGTGGCGGCCCCAACGTCAATATTGTCCACACCGACTCCGGCGCGTCCGATCACGCGGAGCCGGTGCGCCGCTGCCAGTATCTCCCGGGTCACGTGCGTTTCGCTTCGAATGATCATCCCGTCGTAGGCGCCGATTTCACGCGCCAGCGCCTCCGGCGAGAGGCCCGTCCGGACGTCCACCCGGACATCCGGCGCCTCCGCGAACACACTTAGCCAGCCGCGGGACAACGTATCTGCGATTAAAACCCGCTTCATAGTTATCAAACAAGCTGTCAGCTGTCAGCGTTCAGCCGTCAGCGTACAGCAAAAGGCCAGACAGGCAACGTCCACGCTCATCAGTACTTCTTCAACGGCAACCCTTGTGGTTGCCCGGGTCAATGCGCAGGGTAAACAAACTGTCAGCAGTCAGCCGTCAGCACGTGCTGCGCAGTCCTCACGCCCACGCCTGCTTCGAATTCCCATCCGGTCCGCCAAAGACCGATTTCAAGCGCCGAAACTGCCTCCAGAATTCCGGCATCGTCCACGTGCCCAAGGTTGGAAATCCGCACCATCCGGCCCCTGTAATCGCCCAGCCCGCCGCCGACGACCACGCCGCACTCGCGCCGCATGGTTTCCATTAACGCGAGGCCGTCAACGCTCTCGGGCAGCAAAATCGCCGTCAGCGCGTTTGAAGGCCGCCGCGCGAAACAGGTCAGTCCCAGCGCCGCCACGGACCGCCGCACCGCTCGCGCATGCCGGGCATGCCGTTCCCAGACCCGCGGGATACCCTCCTCGCGGAGCATCTGCAGCGCGGCCCGAAGACCCGCCAGCAGCGTAACCGGCAGCGTGGCCGGCGCCCGGCCCTCCGCCATCGACCTCCTGTAACCCTCCAGATCCCAATAGTATTTCGGAAGCCGGGACCTCCCGTGCGCCTTCCATGCCCGCGGCCCCACCGCCGCGATACCCATACCCGGAGGAAGCATCAGCCCCTTCTGGGACGCCGTGACCGCCAGGTCCACGTTCCACGCCTCCAGAGGCAGCGGGTGAGCCGCCACGCTGGAGACGCCGTCCACGACGAACAGCGCATCTGTTTCCCTTACGGTCTCGCCGATTGCGGCGATGTCGTGCAAGACGCCTGTCGAGGTCTCGCTGTGTGTGGCGAACACGGCCCGCAAACCGGGGTCGTCCCGCAGCGCCTCGGCCACGACCTGCGGGTCCACCGCCTCGCCCCAGGGAAACTCACGTTCGACCACCTCAACCCCGTAAGCCCGGCAGAGGTCCGTCCACCGCGCGCCGAACTGCCCCGCCTGCACGACCAGGGCCCGGTCTCCGGCACAGAGGGTATTGGCAACCGCGGCCTCCATCGCGCCCGTGCCCGAGCAGGAGAGGAGGAACACGTCACAGGACGTGGGATAGACCTCCTGTAGCCCCTGGACCGCATTTCGAAGCAGCGCGGGGAATGCCGGGCCGCGGTGATAGACCGGGGTTCCGGCCATCGCGGCCTGGACCCTTTCGGGAATGGGTGTCGGACCGGGTGTAAAAAGCCGTTGCCGCTTCAGCCCATCGGGCGAACCGCGATATTCGACACACGCGGGACTATTCTTCAACGACATCCCGGATCCACCTCCAGACAGCCAGCCTGCCCAGACCGGATACCGCCGAAAACGGTACGAGGTCGAATTCGCCCACCCCGGAAAGCAGTTCCCGCGTCCGGTCCAGCCGCGACTTCCGCCGGCTTCCCGGGAGCTTGTCAGCTTTGGTGGCAACCACCAGAAACGGACGGTCGAACTGCATGAGCCAGGACGCCAACTCCACGTCGCTGGCCGTTGGGTCGTGCCGGGCATCCATCAGATGCAAGATGCCGCGCAATGAGGTCCGCGTATCCAGATATCCGTTGATCAGTTCGGCCCACTGACGGCGCTCCTGCAGCCCCCGCTTTGCGTAACCGTAACCGGGCAGATCCACGAAATGCAGCGCCCCGTTGACGCGGTAGTAGTTGAGGGTACGCGTCTTGCCCGGCGTCTTGCTGGTGCCCGCCAGTTGCCTGCGGTTCAACAGCCGGTTGAGGAGGGAGGATTTCCCCACGTTCGAACGGCCGGCGAAGGCGATTTCCGGCAGTCCTTCCATCGGCAGCCGGTCCGGATGGGCGACGCTGGTCACAAAATCGGCGGAACGGATCTGCATAACGGGCAGCCGGGGACGTGTTCATTGCCGGACACATAGAAAACCGGGGCAATGGACCCCGGTTCCGAAGGCGCACGAAACGATAGAGCCGATCCTACGCGCTTTTCTTCTCTTCAATGTGAAGGCGGGGTTTGGACTTGCCGGCCACCATTTCCTTCGTGACCACAATCCGCTTGCGATCCGGGGAGGACGGAAGGTCGTACATCAGATCGATCATGATGTCCTCCAGAACGGAACGCAACCCCCTGGCGCCCGTACCCTTCTGGACGGTTCGCCGCACCACCTCGTTCAGGGCCCCGTCTTCGAATTCGAGATCGGCGCCATCCATTTCGAACAATTTCTGATACTGCTTGGTTATCGCATTCTTCGGCTCGGTCAGAATCTTGTACAATGCAGTTTCATCGAGATCGCTCAGGGAACACGTTATGGGCAGCCTGCCGACCAGCTCGGGAATCAGGCCGTACCTGATGAGGTCCTCCGGCTCCACCTCGGCAAAGAAGGCGCCCGCGTTCCGTTTTTCTCCGGGACCATCCTTCGCGCCGAAACCGATGGTCTTTTCACCAATCCGGTTGCTGATAACCTCTTCCAGGCCGTCGAATGCGCCGCCGCATATGAACAGAATATTTCGCGTATTCACCTGGATCAGTGGCTGCTCGGGGTGTTTCCGTCCTCCCTTCGGCGGAATGCTGGCAACGGTGCCCTCGAGGATTTTCAACAGGGCCTGCTGCACGCCCTCCCCCGATACGTCGCGGGTAATCGACGGATTGGCCGCCTTCCTCGAAATCTTGTCGACTTCGTCCAGGTAGAGAATGCCCATTTCCGCCTGCGCCACGTCGTAGTCGGCCGCCTGCAGCAGGCGGACCAGGATATTCTCAACGTCTTCGCCCACGTATCCGGCTTCCGTGAGAATGGTCGCGTCCGCGATGGAGAACGGAACGTCCAGGATGCGCGCGAGCGTCTGGGCAAGCAGGGTCTTCCCGGTTCCGGTGGGCCCGACGAGCAGAATATTGCTCTTTTCGAGCTCAACGTCGTCCGTGATGACGCGGGACCGGATCCGCTTATAGTGATTGTAGACGGCGACGGAAAGCGTGCGCTTGGCCGCCTCCTGCCCGATCACGTAATCGTCGAGCCGGGTTTTGATCGTCGCCGGTTTGGGCAGCTTCTGCCGCGACGAAACCGGCTTCTGTCTGGCGTCCTCCTGCAGCACTTCGTTGCAAAGTTTGACACAGTCGCTGCAAATGTGCACCGAAGTCCCCGTGATGATCTTGTCGACCTGGTCGTTGCCCTTGTCGCAGAAAGAGCACCGCACCTCGGCTCTGGAAGTTCGTCGCTTCATACATTCACCCAGGATAACGCAATCGTGGAAGTTGGGCGTTTTTGTCGCCCAACTGCAACCGTTTACTCGTCGTCCTCAATCGCCAGACTTTCTTCCTTGCTTGGCGCCAGTACCTCATCGATCACGCCGTACTCCATGGCCTCGGCGGCGGACATGAAGAAATCCCGGTCGGCATCCTTGGCGACCCGCTCTATCGGCTGCCCGGTCTGTTCCGCCAGGATCTCGTTCAGCCTGTCCCGCCACTGGAGGATTTCTTTGGCGTGACGTTCCACGTCGGAAGCCTGTCCGCCCGCGCCGCCCATGGGCTGATGGACCAGGATCCTGGAATTCGGGAGGGCGCGACGCTGTCCCCTGGTGCCTCCGGCGAGGAGTACGGCGGCGATACTGAATGCCTGTCCGACGCACACGGTTTCAACCTCGTTGGGCACGTACTGCATGGTATCGTAAATCGCCAGCCCGGCTGTAATGCTGCCACCGGGCGAATTGATATACAGCCGAATGGTCTTTTCCGGCGATTCCGAACTGCAGAACAGCATCTGCGCGATCACCAGGTTTGCGATGGTATCGTTAATTGGAAACCCGATGAAGATTATATTGTCCCGCAAGAGACGGGAGAAGATGTCGTAAGACCGTTCGCCGAGCCCCGTCTTCTCCAATACCATGGGTACAAGTGCCATAAGCGTGTGCTCTCCCTCCCTCTCCTTGCCGAAATACGTATCGCGGGCCGTCCTATTTCGCCTCGACGTCTTCGATTTCCGCGTGTTCGATCAGTAGATCGAACGTCTTTTCCGTCAGCAGGTTGGACTCGATTCGTTCGATCTGGTCCGAACGCTTGAGTATCTGGCGGAGTTGCTCGCGTTCCGTGTTGTATCGACGCGACATGACGTCGAGCTGGCGGTCCACGTCCGCCGCTTCCACCACCAGATCTTCCTGCTTTTGAATGGCCTCCAATAATAGATGACGCTTCAACCCGCGAATGGTGCCCTCCCGGCCTTCGCGGCGGAGCGCTTCTTCATCGATTTCGTGGTCGTGCCCCTCGTGTTCCTTCTTCTGATTCTCCACCAGTGTGTCGAGCGCGTTCTCGATCATGGTCTCAGGGAGATCGAACGCGTTCTTTCGAATCAGCTCGTCAACGATGTGGCCCTCGAGGTAGCGACGCGAGGCGAAGTCCGCCTGCGTCTTGAGGTCCGTCCGGATCTGAGCCCTGAATTCATCGAGGGACTCGAACTGACCCTGGTCCCGGGCGAACTCGTCGTCCAGTTCCGGCAGCGTGCGTTCCCGGACCTCCCTGGCGGAGAACATCATGCGGATCTCACGACCCTCCTCGTGATGGGCGCCGCCGGCGTGGGCTTCGTGTTCGTCTCCCTCCGCATGCGTCAGCCGAATCTGCCGGGTTTCGCCCGTGGAGATGCCCACCAGCTGGTTGTCGAGGTCGTGGTTGGCGTTGTTCCCGCCAATATGAAACGGCCGCTCTTCCTGTTTGCGGCCGATAATCGGCAGCCCGTTCTCATCCAGTTCCTGAAGATCCGCAACGACAACGTCGCCCGATTCCGCAGGCCGGTCGACTTCCTGCTCCGTGGCGTTCTGTTCCCGGACGCGCTGGAGTTGCTCTTCGATATCGGCGTCGGCGACTTCGAATACCGGGCGGGTGGTTTTCAGGCCCCGGTAATCCTGTACCACGATTTCGGGCTTGACATCGACAGAAGCCGTGAACTTCAGCGGCTGTCCCTCTTCGTAGTTCACGTCTTCGATGGTGGCTTCCGAGATGGGAGTCAGTCCCTCCGATCGGCTGGCCTCACGGTAGTACTCCTGAATCACCTCCTGCAGTACCTCGCCCTGGATCGCCTTGCCGAACCGCTTTTTAACCAGGTTCACAGGTATCTTTCCCTTGCGAAAGCCCGGCAAATTCAACGATTTACTGTAATTCTTGTATGCGGTCTCAAATCGCCGGCGCACGTCTTCGTCCGGTACCTCGACCTCGAGCGTCCTGCGCCACGTATCCGCCTCTGAAACGGTCACCTTCATGACGTCCGGCATCCTTCCGACGCGTGCATGTTCAGGTTGTATTCCTCAAAACGATCCAAACGCAAATGATAAGCAAATGCTGCGGAATTGTCAATTCGTTTGCCGTAACTCCGGGGCTGCGCGGGAAAGAACCCTTTCAACCGGCCCCGAAAAAAAATCCGGACACGACTTCTGCCCGGATCGGTTCGACGTCTGAGGGCGGTACGCTCAGGAGGACACCGGCTCCCGTGTGTCGGGCGCCGCGATGATCTTGCGAATGGCGTCCTCTTCGGAGCCGCAGCATCCGTTGCCGTCATGATTACCGTCTATGACGGGAAGCTCGAGTTCGCCGTCTTCCGTCTCCCGGACCCGCAGTGTGTGTTCCGCCCCCGGAAGCGGCATGTCGCGGTTGCCCGCATAGATGGGGTGCCGGCCCCTCGTCTTGAACCAGTCCGCCGTTGAGGCGGTCATATGCATATTCTCTATGATCTGACGCCAACCGACCCCCGTGTTGTACGCGCAGAAGGAGATTTCGCCTTCCTGGGTACCGTAAGGGATCACGCACATTTCAGTCCGGCGGAAATCGTAGGTCCACAGGTCCTGGAACCACATTCCGCCCACCCACATGATGCGCCATTGCCTGTCGTCCGGCCTCGGACCGCCGCTGATGGAACCCCCCACCCTGCGGTCCAGTATGCGCGCGAGATCCTGAATGCCGAACCCGGCCGGCGCTCTCCGCGGGTTGAAATTCCGAAGCAGCGACATGCCCACCTGCATCTTGATCCATCCGGGGTCGCGCGCGGTGTCCGTCATCACCTCGATGTCCTTCATGAACTGTTCCTGGTTGAAGAACTGGGTAATGGACGCCCACTGCCTGGTCTTCTCGTTCACGACAATATGGACGGCGGAACCGCAATTGGGATGGCAGGAGCAGGTTTGTCCCCCGAACTCAACGTCCTGCCCGCGCAGATGGTCGGCAAGCGTGGTAAACAGCGTCCCCGATCCCAGGGGGTACCAATCCCGGTGGGCGTCGATCTTCCCCCCTGACCACGACTGGAGATCGTGGGCGAGGTGTGAAATGGTATAGCGCTGCCGATGCCGCATCTCGTCGGAGATATCCTCGTCGCGCCCGGTAAACGAAACGGGCTGGAAGGAAATCGAACCGACCTTGTCGCTGTTGTCGATGCAGAACTGGAGAATCGGCCCTACCTGATCGTTGTTGATGGAGTTCAAAACGGTCGTGACGGGCGTGATATCTATACCGGCGCGGGAGAGGTTCTCCATGGCCAGCAGCTTGGCGTCGAACAGGTTGGAAATGTGCCGGTGCTGGTTGGCCGCATTGGTTACGCCGTCGAACTGCAGGTACGCCATGTCGAAACCGGCCGCCTTCGCCTCGAACGCGAAATCCGGTTCTTCGGCGAAACGAAGCCCGTTGGTCGCCGCCTGCACGCACCAGTATCCGACCTCTTTGGCATACCGGCACGCGTCGAGAAAATGGGGCGAAATCGTGGGTTCTCCGCCCGAAAACTGTACCGACATCTGCCGGCGCGGCTTGAAGGAAATCGATGCGTCCAGGATCCGCTTTACGTCGTCCATCGTCAGTTCGTGGACGTAACCGACCTGGTTCGCGTCCATGAAACAGGGATTGCACATCATATTGCAGCGGTTGGTCAGGTCAATCGTCAGCACCGCCCCCCGCCCGTATTTGATGCTGGACGTGCCGTGGCGGTGGATGTGTTCGTCTCCCCAGGTGCTGTAATCACGCCCCGGAAACCGGTTTTCTATAATGCGCGTAAATTCCGGATCGATTGAGAGTACGTCCTCATACGGGCCATGGACCGAACACGTCTTCCGCATCAGAATGCATCCGTTTTCCTCGAGGATCTGCGCCTTGATCTCACCGGGATTGCCGTGCACGAGTTCCCCAATGTCCCGGGTGCCTTCGATGATGGCGGTCCGGACCTCCTTCACGCAATCGGGACACAGCGAATCGGTTTCACGCGGAAAACCGAGTGTGGGCATGGACCGCTGATAGCTCTTCAACAGCGGCGCCGACGCCCATTCAGGCTGGAATGGCTGACCCTCGGGGAGCCTGGTATTCACGCTCTGGAAGACATTCCAGGCGACGTTGGCTGCCCCCGAAACGACGCGGTCGCGAAAACTCATCTGAAGGTCCCTTCAAAATGGTCCAAATGAACCCGTTTCCACGTTGTGGAACGTAGAGTTACGGCAATACCGGTTGGCCAATGCGAGAGGCAAAGAGAATATAAACAAAAACGTATTGCCGTCAAGCGCTTCGTGTTCAGTAGTTACACTCGTTGCTGCATAATTCGTTTCATATTTCCCCCGAAGATTCCCTTGCGTTGCGGCGCCGTGATTGCCGCTCCCAACACCTTGCCCACCCCGGCCTCCATCGACACATCCGTGGCAAACAGCACACGGGCCGCCCCCAACTCGCGCACGGCCATCTCGATGAACCCGTCGTCGTTCAGGCTTCCGCTGGTGTCCACGTAGACGTTCGGGACATCCCGCAGCGTCTTGATCGCCCACTCCCAGTCTCCCACGATCGGATGCCCCTCGATAATGGCAACTTCCGGATACAGTCGCGCCAGCCGCGCAAAGTCCCCACTGTCCGAGCGGTACGTCTGCCATGGCCTGCCGGAAACCGGCGTCTGCTTTCCCCCGTGGTGAAGAATCGGCACCCCCAGATCGATGCACCGCTCCACAATGGGCAACACCACGGGGTCCCAGCACCTGCACTGGTTGTAAAGCTTCACGCCCATCATACCGTGCTTCAGAATACACCGGTCGATTTCATCCTTCGCTTCGTTCCGGAACCGGGGATCCAGAAATACATACCCCAGAATGCGATCGGGAAACCGCCGCATGGCGTGCAGGACGCTGTCGTTCACCTCCCGCATGCCGTCCGGCCGGGGGTTTTCCAATCCCTGAATCGGTATCGAACAGCAAAGCTGATCGATCCCCAGCCGGTCCGCCGCTTCGATCACCGCCCTGTCGTCGGTCCATTTGCCTCGCCAGCCCACGGACGCAAGATGACCGGCGACGTGCATATGCGCATCGATCCGCATGCCTGCTGTACCTGTTCGAAAGACCCTGCCGCAAGACCTTGACGCTCCGATTTCCAATCCCTATTATGGCTCACCCGGAACGGATAAACAAGCGGTTTCAACGCATTTCAATTTCGACCGGGACATGACGTTTTCCGGGCAGGCCACCGACGAACAAGCAGGCGCGGGCATGAACGGGCGATTGCTGATGCGCCCCCGCGTTTCAGAACAGGAGGCTTCTCATGCGCCGTTTTACCCGAAAACCGTATCTGACTGGGTCCGAAGCGGTCGAACGCGGCCAGGTTCGCGGCACGATCCAGCTCGGCGAAACGCTCGTCATCGAGACACCCGGCGGCGCCGACGGCGACCTGAAGCCCGGCGTGATTCCCGAGACCACCACGCCGCGCGGCTCCCGCCAGGGAGGTCCGTTTCTTATAGATGGCATTGATCCCGGCGACTGGGTCTCCATTGAAGTCATTGATATCGAAGTGGGCCCCTACGGTTATTACAACAACGGCGGACCGTTTCGAGGCAGCCTGCGTTCGGTCGCTCCGGTCAAGGACGGGCTCCTGCACTTCCCCCCGGACTTCGTGGTTCCGGTCCGCCCGATGATCGGCGTGATGCAACTGGCGCCCGTCTCCCAGGATACGGGCCCCTGGAACCACGGCGGCAACATGGACTTCAATTCCATCTGCCCCGGCAGCACCGTGCATATCCGCGCGCAACGATACGGCGGCCATTTCTACGTGGGCGACGTCCACGCCCGCATGGGGGACGGCGAGCTTACCGGCACCGGCGTGGAAATCGACTCCGCGCTCACGCTGCGCTTCGATCGCTCGCCGGGTTTTCCCGCGGGCGGGCCTGTCGTGGAAACCGCCGGCGAGATCCTCACCAGCGGTATGGGCGCGAACTGGGAAGAGGCGTTGAAAATCGCCTGGACGGACATGGTCGGTCTCATCGCGGACCGTTACGACACGACCGTGGAACACGCCAACCTGATCGTGGGAACGATTGGCGACGCGCGGCCGGGGTACGCCGCGGGCCAGCTGAATACCCGGGGTTTCAGAAGAGAGAACGCGTACGTTACCTGCCAGATCGGCATCACGAAAGACCTGAACAGGACCGGGCGCCCGTTCGAGCCGTAACAGGAGTCCATTTTATGTTCCATCACGACGAATTCCCCGATCAACTCGTACACATCTCGGATGCCTCGTTCTTCGAAGCCCTGGATCCCGATCATCCCGGGCTTGATTCGGTCCGGTGCGCGGCGGATTCGAAACGCTACGATGCGGCGTTCGCCGCCTGGTGGCGGCATTCCTCTCCCGGAGCAACCCGGTCAATCCCTTTGGGCGTTCGCTGGAACAACTCAGGTCCAGGGTTGTGCCAACCCGGACCTGGCGGACACCATCGTCAACGGGGGGCGCCGGCGATTCGGACAGGTCGAAGTCGACTTCTCCAGGCCGGTCCCGTTCAACGCCTGGTTCGGCGACCAGTCCAAATACGGCTTTCATTACCTGGGCTGGATGGACTGCCTGACCAGGGCCGCCGTGGACACGGGCGAAGCGCGGTACATCGAAGCCTATCTTGAGATCATCAGGCAATGGTACGCGGTCCGGCACGAGATCACGGGCGCGCGCCGCATGCATCCGGTCTTCTACGAACTTGGGCTGTCCGGGAGAAGCCGCCGGTTTCTGAACTTCCTCGACGCCGTCAAGCTCATGGATATGGGCCGCCTGCTTGCCCCGGACCATATTCGCCTGTTCTTCAAGTCGTTGCTTGGAGCGGCCCGCTGGTTGACGCTGGAACAGAACGCCAAAGGCTATCGCGAGGGAAACTGGCAGGTGCATGGCATCTCCGCCATGATCCTTATCGGGTTCCTTTTGCCCGAATTCCGCGAGTCCGGTGACTTCCGTGCCGTCGGCGCGCACTTTCTGGAGCAGCACATGGAGAAGGACTACTACGCGGACGGCGGCCACAGCGAACGCTGCTATTCCTACGGCAGCGGCTGCCTGCGCCAACTGGAAGAGGCCACCCTTCTGGCGGAAGCGAACCCGGACCTTCAGCCGCCGGCGACGCTCGACTGGCGGGAGCGTACTTCGAATGCCTACGCCTGGTTTCTCAAGATGTCCGGGCCGGGGGGAGAAATGCCCGGTATCAACGACGGCAGCTTCATGGACGGGACGGGCATCCTGAAGCAGGCGTGCGACTTCACCGGAGACCCCGCGTACCTCTGGCCCATCCGCGACAAGCTGGGCGAAACCGGTCCCGAACCGGTGAAACCCGGTTTCGAGAGCCTGCGCCTGGATTCCAGTGAATTCTGCGTGATGCGCTCGGGATGGGAACCGGACGACGCGTTCATGTTCGTCAACCACGGGCAGTGGCCCGGCGGCCACAGCCACATGGGCATTCTGGACATCAATCTCTACGCCTTCGGGGTGCCCCTGGTCGCCGAAGTCTCCCGTTTCGGTCCCTACGACGCCCCGTGGGACATGTACTTCCGCTCTGAACAGGCGCACAACCACCTTGTCATCGAGGGTGCGCCTTCCGCCCGTCCCGATATCCGCGGCGAGCAGATTCAGTTCGGCAGCGGGGAATCCTGGGATTTCTTCTCCGGTCGTCACCGCGCGTACGAAGCCAGCGCGGGAGTTGTGATCGAACGCCGGATCCTCTTCTTCAAACCGTGGGGCTTCCTCGTCTCGGACGCCGTCGCGTGCTCGCATCGACGGAGAAGCGCGCTCTGGTACCTGCACAGCGTTTATCCCTTCACCACGCACGATACGGTCGCCGCCGCCGAAGGCGATCGGGCAGGTCTCATCGTTGCCCCCGCGAATCCCAGACTGCTGAAATACGCGTTCAGCGGGATCGATTACCTGGAGGAAATGGTGCGCGAGATTCCGGTATACTCCGGCGATCCGCCCGCCGCGCCCTGGCCGGACCGATATTTCATCGCCCTTCGAGGCTGGGGGGTCGAGGAGCCCGTCGTCCCGTTCGACGTCCTCCTGCTGCCGTATCGGGGCGCTCGTCCCGATGTGAGCGTGACGACGCTCGCGTGTCAGATTGACGGCCGCGCCGAATCCCCGGTTCTGCCCCGCGCGCTGCAGATTGTCGCCGGAGACCGTCGCCTTCTCGTGTTTCACGCCGCTCCGGGTGTCTCCGTCACCGCTGGCGAAATCTCCTTCTCGGGAAACGCCGCCGCCATCGAATACAAGAACGACCGTCCGTCAAAAGCCTTCGTTCACGGCGGCCGCCACCTTGCGATAGACGGGCGGAGCATCGCCGTCTCAAGCCAGATGACTCAAGAAATCGAACTCTGATTCGGGTCAGATCTACACCCAAGAAGCGGTGAGACGTATGACGTAAGAGGTTAGAGATGGCACGCCTCGTTGGGTTTCAATTTATGCCGGAGGCGAAGAGGAGGATCAGATCGGCAAAGATCTCTTCTCCCGGCTCCCGTCTCGCCTCTCACCGTTTATTGGCGGCCGGGGGGAGAGGTTCCCGGGAGCGAGGGCATCTTGCCCTCATTGCGCAGTCGTCGCAATTGTAGGGGCAACCCTTGTGGTTGCCCAACGTAGTAGCGCGTCCATCGCCTGATGGTATCGCCAGCTCATATAGCTCGCCATCAGTCAGGCATTCGGTTGTCTAACGCGATACTACTCGAAAGTACTTCCAGAGCAGGGCGCGTTGTTCCGTCCCGCACCGATTTACGTTTTCCTACGGGGTTCGCAGGCCAGCGTATCGGGTGAGTTCTGTGAGGGAGTTCGCGCCATGCATAAGGCAGGCCCCGCGCCCAGCGGCGACTTTTGGTTCCTTTTGGTCGCTTCAAAAGGAACACGCCGTAGGCATGATTTGGAAGGGAAAGGCAAACGAAAGGTATGTCCTTGCATTCCAGTATTTTCTCATAAATCCTTTGTTTTTCTTCTTTTACGTCCTTTTTCTTATGCGCGTAAGAAAAAGGACCAAAAAGAAGCGCGCCCTTCGGCAGGGGGCCGGTTTTTCCGTGAATCACTCCGGAGGCATAAACGAGAACTGGGTGGCCTGCCAACCCTTCAACTGTGCCAGTGCGAATGCGCTGGACGGATCCGCACGGAAAAACCCCCCATACCCCCGGTCGCCAGTTGTGAAATGCATTAATTGGGCAAGACCTGGCCTTGCTCCCTTTCTCCCGCGGGAGAGAAGTCTGCGGGGCTGGGTGGATGTGGGTTCTGAATCTGGTTTTCGCCTTTTGCTGATCGCTGACGACTGAAAGCTAACAGCTCTATCTTGCAAGGAACGACAGATGCCACAACCACGAATGATGTTCTACCACGACGGACGCCACCCTCTGATCTATATGTACGAGCCTCCAATGCAGAAGGAGGAATTCGAAGCGAGCGTGGACGAACTGGCGGGCACGCCCGTGGACGCCATCATGTTCTGTCTTGGTGACGGCCGCACGTTCCTTCACGACACGAAAGTCGGCGAGATCTGGGGCCATAACGTGAATGATTGGCCTCACCTCATCTTCGACAGGGCAAACCGGAACGCCATGCGGCTGATCCGGGAAGGCCACGATCCCCTGCGCCTCATCTGCGACCGGGCCCACGAAAAGGGCATGCTCGTCTATCCTACCCTGCTTGTGCAGCAGGGGCGCGGGGAACGCGGCGAGGACGTCCGTTGTTCCGACTTCCGGTTTGAAAATACCCACCTGGAAATCGGCGCACGAGGAGACCTCGACCCGGAGTTTCCCGGGCTGACCTGCCTCGACTTCACGCACTCCGAGGTCAGGGAAGAACGGTTCGCCATTGTCGAGGAAACGCTGAACGTCTATCCGGTTGACGGCTTCGAACTGCAACTCAACTACACGCCGTATTATTTCCACCCGGACGCGGTCGAAGATGGCGGTAAGGTCATGACCGAATGGATCGCCCGGATCCATCGCGCCGTCAAGAACAGCGGCCGCGAGCGCGAACTCGCCGTCCGGATTCCGGCCAGTATCCAGGGGTGCCTGCAGGTGGGGTTGGACGTTCGGGAATGGCTGCGGCGGGGAATCGTCGACGTCCTGATCGGGCAGACATTCTCTACCCCTGAACTGCTCGACTCGACGGTCGACTTCGGCCAACTCGTCGACGCGGCCGAAGGTACCGGGTGCCGGGTCCACGCCGCGCTGCACAGCCACGTGGACTCCGATCGCCTGGCCGAAGCCACCATCGAAATGATCCGGGGGGCGGCCTGCAACTACTGGGCGCAGGGGGTTGACGGCCTCTACATGGCCCACTGGTTCGGCAACTGGCCCTACCAGGCGTCATTCTATGAGAAGCTGCGGGAACTGCCCCACGCGGACGTGATGGCCCCGAAGGACAAGCACTACTACGTTCCCACCGAGACCGGGCGGTACCCCAGGCCCGTCACCGAACCCGGCGTTGCCATGGGCCTCCCCGCGGCGCTGACCCGGGAAGAACCGGTCCACATTTCAATCAGGATCAGCGATGACCTCCCCCGCTGGGATGAAACCGGACGGGTGCACGACGTTCTGCTTCGCGTGCGGATCATGAATGCCACGGAAAAGGACCGGTTTCGTTTCCGCTTGAACGGCAAGGAACTTCCGGACGCGCAATTGCGCAGGATCAACGAGATGTACCGCATGAGCGCCCCGCGATATCGGACCGGCTGCGGATACTGGTTCGTATTCCGGCCGGACCGCGCAAACTGGCCGCGCCAGGGCCGGAACGAACTGGAGGTCGGCCTGCTCGAACGGGACCCGGACGTCACACCGGACGTCTACGTCCGCGACCTGGAGCTGGAGATCAGGTACCTCATGGGGAGGAGCTATCACCGGATGGACGATCCGGATCTGGGACCGTCCGAACCTACCGGGGAGTAATCGCGCCGGAACAGATCCGTCGCACCGGGAGAGACATCATCGGGATGGATGGGAAAGGTAATCGATGAGAAAACAGCGCACGATCTATTTCAACGACGCCCGCCACTACTATCTGTTCGTCTTCGAACCGCCGATGCGGCTGGAAGACGCCTGGGTGCCCGTGGACGAAGTCGCCGGCACGGCCGTGGACACCTTCGTCTATGGCGTCTCCCGTGCCGACGGTCTCTTCTATCCCTCCAGGATCGGCCAGATGTTCGGTGACGATCTTCGACCGTTCCAGCATGTCCACGAGTGGCGCGCCTGGGAGAATATGCAGAGTCTCATCGCGCGCGGCCTCGACCCGCTGACCGTCCTGGTCGACCGCGCCCACGAGAAGGGAATGGACTTCATCGCCAGCCTGCGGATGGGCGCCTACGGCGGCATGGCCGCGGAACACGCGCTCAATAACGGAGGGCGGGGTTTCGTGCATCCCGAAGTGCGCGACCATCAGCGGGCGATACTGAAAGAACTCGCCACGAGGTACGCCGTGGAAGGCGTGGAACTGGACTTCGCCGCCTCTCCCGGCGGCAGTCCCTTCTGGCTTAGGACGGAAGACGTATCCGAATACACCCCGGTGATGACAGATTTCCTGAGAGAGACCGCCGAAATCGTCCGGGGCCGGCCGGGGGGTCCCGCGTTGATCGGCGCCCGCGTCTACCCCACCGAAGAACTGAACCTGAAGACCGGGCTTGACGTGCGGACCTGGCTCCGGGAAGGGTTGGTGGACTTCGTGGTCCCGATGCTCTATCTCGACTTCGTACTGGATGCCAATATGCCGGTTGGCTGGCTCGTGGAGGCCGCCCACGAAAACGATATCTCCGTCTACGGCATGCTTCAGCCTTACCGCAGCGACGAGAGCCGTCGGTTCGATACGGCGGGCAACGCGACCGCCTCCATGATGCGGGCGGCCGCCGCGAATTTCCTGGAATTGGACGTCGACGGCCTGTACACCTGGTTTCTTCCCTGGCCCCTGGACGAGTCCGGCCGCAGTCTCCTAACGCAACTGGGCGATGCGGACCTGGTACGGGAAGCCGACAAGCACTACTTCCTGCGCCGCCGGTGCGACGCGGCATCCGAATACGACTACGGCGCCTTTCTGCCGCTTGAGATCGCCTCAGCCGACCCGGGGAGATTTCATCAGATCCCTTTCTCCATCGCCGACGAATCTGAAAATGACCGCATAAGGCACATTGGCCTCAGAATCGGTGTGAGCAATCTCGTCTCGGCGGACAGACTCGAGATCCGGCTGAACGGCGCCCGTCTGGACAGCGGGTCATGTCGTCGCTCGCCGATCCGGTACCGGGATCCGTACGCGGGACAACTGCTGGAATTCGACCTGGAAGACGTGCGACCCCGGAAGGGCCGCAATGTACTCGAAATATCCTTGCGCGAAAGACCTCCCGGATTCGAAGGAGGGATCGTGGTCGAAGATGTGGATATCTTCGTCGAATACGGGACATTTCCGACGCCTGACCTGGATACGATCGAATAACCCGCGACGAAGTAACGTAGGAATCGGGCGGTGTCAATAGCGAATGACCGCTTCGGAACCTGCTTTTTGCCCATGTTTCCGCTACCAGGGAACGGATCGTCCGTCAGTCATCCTCAAGCAGCCCACCGGCCCGCAGCACCCGCCAGAAAGCGTAGTCCGCGGCGTTTACGATGGTATTCTCGAGGCTCCGCACCACCAGTTCTCCTTCCCCCGAATGCCCGCCGGCAATATGCGCCACGGTTTCCGGAAGCCCCACGCTCAGGCATACGTGAACGCCGTAGGCCGGATGCCTTATTGAAGGGTATCCGGCGGCGCCCGGCGCCCGCTTCCAGCGCGCCTGGTTTTCCGGATCGAATTCCCAGGGCTTGCCGACGTCGTGACAAAGGGCGCCGGCAATGAGAATATCACGGTCAACCGTCAGGTCCGGAAACATCGACACCATTTCATCGGCCATTCCCATAGCCAGGCGGGTCACGCCGCGGATGTGGTCGGTCTGCGTCCCTTTCCTGAGGGGCGGCGTATCCGGGTTTCCGGATGGGCGGATGTCGGCGATCGCCTCGAAGCTGCTGCCGGCAAGCGCCGTGGCCCACGCCTCGATAACCCTTTCCCGCAATGCGGGGTCGACGATTTCTCCGGCCTCCGGCAACTCGGCGCGGACCCTTTCGCGCAACGAATCGGTAACGGCCATCGTATCTCCCTCCAGTCAGAAATTCTCATGCCCTTGCACTGCGGTTTTGCAGGGCGTCAATAGCGAATGACCACTTCCACGTCCGTCAGGATGAGGTCGCACGCGATTTGCGGATTCCGTTCAACCAGCCCGACCTCGACGGTATGCCTCCCATTTGCGATATCAGAGGGGCGCAGCGGAAAGCACAGCCACGCCGCCTTGCTCACGTCGGAAATGCGGCGGATGCCGGGCGGTGGCTGGAAGGCGCCCCCAGGAGGATTGGTGTTGTCCATAACGCAGTAACGGAATTCGGGTGCTTCCATTTCCCGGCCGTCCCAACATACCCGAACACGATCGCCGACCACCCACTGGTCCAGGCGGACACGGAGTTCGATGTGGTCCGGTCTGTCCTTTTCGATGTCGTCGGCAATATCCAGTGTGATGGCCGGCATTTCACCCGTCATCGTATTCTTGAGGGCGACCGGCACCTCGCCCAGGATCCGGTCGATGCGGTAGGCGCCGCGCCAGGGTCCCTCCTTTTGGATAAACCGGTGTGTGGCCGCATAGATCTTGTCCGTACGGCGGAGTGTTTCGGGCGAGGCGATCTGCGAGAGCAATTCCCGCTTCATGTCCCGGTTGGCGTGCCAGTTGAACGTGTAAATTCCGTCGGCGCCGGCGCGATGGTAGCGGGAGGCAATCGCCCGGGTGCGCATTCGGTCCTTGACTTCAAGCGCTTCCGGGCCCACGAACGGGTCCGGCAATCCGCTGTCGAATCCCGCGTAGACGGCGATCCCCCTGTCCCGGCACATCTCCGCAAACGCGGCCACCTCCAGGGACGCGTCGGTTACGGCGCCTCCTCCCAGAATCAGGATGTCCACCAGCCCCTCTTCGATCCACACCGGAATATCGTAGCCGATGCGGCGGCACATCTCCTGCGAGCCCGCCACGCGCGCCGCCAGATAGAACGGCCTGCCGCGCTGCTTTGCGATGTCGTTCGTCAACTGCCGGACCCGGCGCTGGAGGTCGGTAAGCACGTACCGCAGCCGGTAGGCCTCGTCCTCGGGAAGGTGAAACGCATGACGCTGCCAGTCCAGTTCCACGCCGTCCCAGTCGTACCGCGTGACGACCTCCTCGATATGGGTATACCGTTGCTGGCGGACTTCGGGGACAGCCATATTCCATGAGAGCGCGAACCACTCCGACGTCCGGTCGCCCAGCACCCACTCCGGGTGCTCCCGCCGCATCCCGGTCAGTTCGCTGTGATGGAGCGTCGGGAGGTCTTCCACCTGCGCCCCGTCGAAGTGGTTGTCGTTCATGCGCACGGATGCGTAGACGGCCATGCCCTGTGCGCGGCCGTGTTCGATCAGCGAGATATGCGGGTCCTCCCCTCGCTCGAGCATCAGGCGGATGTTTTCGGTGTGGGTATAGGCCGAGACGTTCTCGTACCTTCGCCCGTGGACGTCGCCCAGCATTTCAAGCGCGGAATCCGGCCAGCGGGCGGCGTGCTCGCCGATGCACCAGAACAGCGCCCCCACCTGCGTTTCCTCGATCGGCGCGTAGGCCTTCTCGAGAAATGCCTCCATCGACTGAGGCGCCTCGGAATAACCGTGCGGCGCCCCGTCCCAGTTGTAGATGATTCCGTAGTTAAAGGGTCCGGACACAGGTTCCTCCCTTCTGCTTGATGGACTTGTTCGAATACCTGTTTGATATCAGCTTCCGCGAATCTATTTTAAGGTCGTGTCAGGTCGAATTCCAGAAGTATTCCGCTTACATCCCGGCGTGTTTTCCGTCACGACTGCCAATGAAATCCGCATTCTGCACCAACGCATTCGGCAACGAACAGGCCGATCAGGAAAAAGCCATCCCCTACCTGGCTGAACTGGGTTATGACGGCATCGAACTCTGGCAGCAGTACCTTAGCCACGCGGACCTGGCATGGGTCCGCTCAATCGCAGACGGACACGACCTCGAGATCGTGCAGGTCTGCCCCTACTTCGACTTCACCACCAGCCAGGACACCTGGGACCAAAGTATCCGGGATGCCGAAACCTTTATCGAATACGCGGTCGAGCTCGACTGTCCCTTTATCCGCACCTATACCGGAAACGTGGGAAGCGCGGACGCCGCGGCCGGCCAATGGGACGCGTGCGTCCGGGGCCTGCGGAAAATCTGCGAATTGGGCGCCGCGTACAATATCGTGTTCCCGCTCGAAACGCACCAGGTCATTCACCACGGGCCCAACCTGACGGATACCAGCCCGAGTACGCTGAAGCTGCTCGACGACGTGGGTATGGAAAACCTCACAGTCAATCTCCAGACGCCTCTCGTCGGCGAATCCGTCTTCCATACCGTCGATCAACTCGGAAAACACGTTGTCCACCTGCACGCCCACAACTGGGTGGGCGACTGGCCGAATCTAACGTTTCTGGACGCCGGCGACGTGGATTTCACCGCGTTCATCCGGCGCCTGCAACGCAAGGGCTTCGACGGCTACATTTCGATCGAACACGGCAGCCATCATCCGCCGTACGAGACGGCGGCGCATGAAATCGCATACCTGAAGCAACTCATCGAAAACCAATAGGCTGGGCACAGGGTTGCTAATTGGTCCCGAAACGCGGGCGCTTCGACAAGCTCAGCGTCCACATTTCGACAAGTTCGAATCGACGATCGGAGTCCGCGATGCCGCAGCGGAGAATGTCCCTGAAAAACCTGAAGAAGCCCAAACCGCTCTATCCCGACACCGTCCTCGTGGAACACGGACGCGCCGCGTCCGCCATCGTACGCCCGTCGGAAGACCGGTACGGCGCCGTTGCCGAGGCTATCCAGAGAAAAGTCCGGGACCTTTCGGGCGCCGATCTGCCCATCCTGGACCACAACGCCGCCGCGAGGACGCCCCGAAGGAACCTCATCCTTCTGGGCAATCTGAACAACAACAAGGCGGCCTTCCGGCTATACGGCTACAGCTACACCCCGGCGGACGACCACTTTCCCGGCGCCGGCGGCCATCTTCTCCACACGATCCACGATCCCTGGGGCAACGGCAGAAACGCCGTCGGGGTTTTCGGAAGCGATTTATCGGGGGTCGAGACCGCGGCCGGCCTGCTCCTTGAGCGCTTCGAGTCGGGATCGACCCTTGCTCTCGGTCCCATGTTCGATGTCAAGTATGGACCGGATGCCCGCAGCGACGCCGGAATCCCCGAAGAACCGGACCCGGACGCCGAGATGGCGGAAGCCGAAGAAGACATCGCACGGGGCTCCCATACCGGTCTGTGGAGCAGGATCGGGCAGCGGGGCCTGCTCTACGGACTTACCGGCAAAGACGTCTACGCCGAGATCTACAAGCGACTGGTCTTCCGGATGTACGACCACGTCCTGTCCGACCCCGACAATTACGGCAGCGTATGGGGGTTCGACGCGGACTTCGCGCTGCAGTACGTCATGCCGGGGTGGGACCTCGTGGAAGAGAGTGCCGCGGTCTCCGACGAGGACCGTCTGCGGATTACCCGCATCCTGTTTGAGTTCATTTCGGATTGCGTATCGCACGTGGGAGACGTCGGGAACGATCGCGTCCGCCACAACCACGCAACGTACGCCGCGCTGGGCCTCCACTATGCAGGCGCCTATTTCAAGAAATATTACAGGGCCACACAGGCTTACGATTGGCTGGCCCTGTCGCAGAAATGCTTCAGGGTGCAGGTCAACGCGTTCAAGCCGTACGAGGACTGCGGCCACTACCATTGGCGCACCCATTTCCACGCGATGCGCTACACGCTCAGCACGGGCGACATGACGTTTTTCGAAACGGGAAATGCGCAGCGCGCCGGCGACTACGCCATCCTGACAACCGACAACCTGGGCTGCGCAGTGCCCAACGGAGACACGGCCTCACCCTTCGGCACGTGGACGGAGGTGCCCTATCTGCGCGCCATGGTCTGCGTGACCGGAGACGGCCGCTACCAGTGGATGCTCGACAAGAAGAAAGCCATGGCGCCGCGGTCCCACCCGTACGAACACAGCCGCGACGTGGAACCCGTTGAGCCCGCGGACCTGGAGGGGGCGCAGGTCTACCCCGTGGACCCCAGTTATTACGATTCAACGAACGGCAGCGACCACCTGCCTTTGGACAGGACCTTCGACAAGGTCGTCTTCCGGGACGGGTTCGCGCCCGAAAACCAGTACCTGTTCCTCGACGGCCTGTCCAACGGCGGTCACAAGCATTACGACGGCAATTCGATCTGCCGCCTCACCCAGAACAACCGCATCTGGCTGGCCGACTGCGACTACATCAAGTCGCTGCCCAAATTCCACAACGGCGTCCTCATCTTCAAGGACGGACAATCCGCCGAAATCCCTCCCTTCGTGGAACTCGAGCGATTTGCCGCCAACCGGGATACCGGGTTCTCACAGACGACCCTGCGTTCCTACAGCGGCGTGGACTGGCGCCGCAACATCCTCTGGAACCGTGGGGCCTTCTTCCTGGTCATCGACGAGATGGAAGCCCTGGGAGAAGCGGAATACAGTTTCCGCGCCGTCTGGCAGACCCTGGGCGACGTGAAGCTCAGCAAGGGCGGCCTGGCGGTCGAGCAAAATGGCGAGCGATTCTTCATCCACGGCCTGCCGGGGCCCGGACTCAGGCTCGAGGACGATCCGGTTACCGGCAAAAACTGGGAACGATACGAACACGCCGAACCGATCGTGCGCATCCTCCAGCAGATTGCCAACGTGCGCCTGGGAAAAGGGGAGGCCTATCGGTTCTTCAACCTGCTTTATTGCGGACCGTTGAAGCTTGAAATGTCGCAGATCGCCGGGAACGCCGTTCGCATTGACGGCGGTCCGGAAACCGTTTTCGCGGGCGTCGGGCAGACCCGGACGGCGACCGCGCTGCCTTCGGGCCCACGGGTCGCGGCCGCCCAGTTTCAGATATCTCCGCTTGCTCTTGCCATTGTCGACGGTACGGAAGTGTCGTGGGAAGATACCGTATTCAGGAGCGATCGTCCCGTGTCTCTCGAATACGACCTGTCTGCGGCTCGGGGTACCCTTGTTGCCTCCGGGCCGGCGGAAATCACACTGTCCGCCGGAAACAGTACAGAGGTCGAAGTGGACGGTCGGCCGACAGACGCCGACGTCTCCGGCGGCGCCGTCACGTTCCGTGTGCACGGGGGCAGGCACGACGTCGCGCTGATCCCTCCCGCCCTCGCGGGAATCCGCCGCGCCACGGCCGGAAAGACCACAACAGTTTTCGTGCCCCGCTTCCGGACCCCGCGCGGGATGGGCCGTATTCCGGACCTTTCCTCGCTCTGGTCTCACCGGGAGGACAACGCCCTGCTGTCCCTGCAGGCCGCGGACCTGGACGGCGACGGCAGGGATGAAGTCATCGCGGGCGGCCGCACCGGGGCCATCCACGCATACAAGGACGGAAGCCCGCTCTGGCGGTATCCCACGGGCGGCGCCGTGCGTTCCGTCTGCGCCGCGGACCTTGAAAACGACGGCCGGCCCGAAGTTATCGCCGGTTCGGAAGACGAACACGTATATGTTCTCGACGCCACGGGCGACCTCGAGTGGGACTTCAAAATCCCCTTCTACTTCCAGGAACCCGTCGTGCGCTCCGTCTTCACCGGCGACATCGACGGCGACGGACGCCTGGAGGTCATCGCCGCCGTGGAATCCTGGCGCTACTACGCCTTCAGCCACGACGGGAAGGAACTCTGGCACCAGATGACCGTCCGCCCCTCCTCCACAGGCTGCGCCGCGGACCTGGACGGCGACGGCCGGGACGAGGTCATCGCCGGAACGGACTACCACCGCTGGCACTGCATCGACGGAAACGGCGATATCAGGTGGTCCTATCATCCCGCAACGGGGCCCCGCGCCAACAGCGCCGCGGCAGGCGACGTCGACGGAGACGGGCTGAAGGAAGTCGCCTTCGCCGGCGCCGACACCCACATCCACCTCCTCAACGCGGAGGGGGTCCTGCTCTCGCGATTCAATACCGGAGACGAAGTCACCCGCGTCCTGATGACCGATATGGACGGAGACGGCGTGGATGAAATCGTCGCCTCGTCCATGAGCTTCAACGTCTACGTCGTCAGGGGCGACGGCAGGACGCTGCACTGGCGAACCGACCTCGGCGAAGTCGTCCGCTGCATCGCCGCCGCGGATTTCAATGGCGACGGGAAGCTCGAAATCGCAGCGGGCGTGGAGGATGGGACCGTGTACCTCCTGGCCAACGCGGACGGACGTCCCGTCGGCCGGTTTCAGGCCGGCGGACCTGTCATTGACATCGTCCCCGCGGACGTCGACGGTGACGGCATCCCGGAAATCGTGGCCTGTTCGGAGGACGGCTTTCTGCACGTCATCAGTTGTATCGCGAAGTAAGCTCAGTTTTAAGTTCACGTCCCGCCGGTCATCCCCACACTAAAGGAAATCACCATGAAGATCACCGACGTCGACATCATCCCGATCTACCCGAAAATCGCGGCACGGAATGCCGATCAGAAGACCCGTTTCATCAACCTGAACCACCGTACCATTTTCAAGATAACGACGGACAACGGCATCGTCGGGTACGGCGATGCGCGCTGTGAGGCGCCCGACCTGTCCACCGTCGAGCACGTTATCGGGCGCGATCCCTTCGACTACATCAACGCCAATCTGAATTCGGGCATGATGGGGGCCCTGTACGACGTCATGGGCAAGCATCTGGAGATTCCGGCGTATAAACTCATGGGTCAGAGGATTCGCGACCGGGTGCCCGTGGCGGCGTGGACCCGGCCCGCGTCGCCGGAAGACCTGGCCAAAGACGTCCAGCGGGCCGTCGGGGAAGGATACATGATCTTCAAGATCCACACCTGCGCCCATTACGACGTCCTTGAACAGACCCGGGCCGTGGAGGACGTGGCGCCGCCGGGATTCAAGATGCACTACGACTTCAATCACAACCGGCCGCTTGCAGCCGTCTTGCGAATCCTGAAGGTACTGGAAGACTCGCCCGTGGTGGGGATGATCGAGGACCCCCTCGTTCTTTCCGACGTGGAAGGGTGGCGCCTGTTGCGGCAGAAGACCAGCTTCCCGCTCCTGATGCACGTGCCGCAACTCGGCGGCGGGCAGGAAATCATACGGGGCTGCGCCGACGCCTATATGATCGGCGAAGGCGGAATCGGCCCCACCCTCGTGCGCGGATTTGCCGCGGCCCTGGCCAATGTCTCATCGGTCATCCAGCTTACCGGCGGTACGCTGACCAAGGCGATGGCCCTGCACATGGGCGCCGTAATACCAAATGTCGCCCATTGCACGAACCTGGACGACCAGTACGACCAGGACGTTGTCAAACAGCGGATCGAGGTGGCGGCGGGTTCGTCTCCCATACCGGAGGGTCCCGGCCTGGGCGTCGAGGTCGACGAAGACGCGCTGGCCGAATGCGCTGCCAACGAACCCACGGTTATCCCAACCACAATCGGCATCCTGCACCTGCCAGGCGGAAACAGGCTCTACACGAAAGGGTTTCCAAACGTGCCCCGGGTCACGGGATTTCCCGAAGGCAATACCCGGGGCATACGCCTGGAGGTGTGGGAAGACGACGGCACGGAAGCGTTTCAGGAGACGCTGGAACGCATTGAACAGGACGGTCCGTTCATGGAGAAATAGTCGTGCAGTCCCCGCCCGCCGGAGGGTGGGGGCTGAATCGCAGGAACAGGAGATGCCATGCCGCTTCTCAACGTCGAACGCGCACGCGAAAACGTGCGGCGCTACACCTGGGCGCAGGCCATCGTCGAAGCCTGGAAGAAAGAGGTTGACTATATCGTCAGCCGGGACCGGGATTTCGTCGAGGCGATGATATCCGAACTCACCCTCTGGCCGGAGTACGGCCAGAACTGTCCCGTCTGCGTGGACCGTCTCTCGTCCATGGGCGAAACCGGTATCTACGATTGGGACCCGGCCGATCCGGACCGGCTCGTCTGCAAATACTGCGGAACCGAGTACCCCAACGCCGATTATCCGGAGACGGGCAGCGTTACCGCGCCCCGGATGAACCAGACGTTCACCTTCTATCTTACCGAGGCGGAACGCGCGCACCCCGAAGACAGATCGGGTGAACACGCGTTCAAATGGGTCCGCACGCCGGTGCATACAAGCTGGACCGGCGTCATCCGCGCGAAGAAGGGCCGCTGGTGCTTCGAGAAGATATCCCCTCTCGCCAAGCTGTACGCACTCACCGGCGACGTCCGGTACGCGCAGATGAGCGCGTGGATCATGGACTGTATGGCGCGGAGGTATCCCAACTGGTTGTTTCACTCCTACGATGGCACCGTTGCGGACTGTCCGCCGGCAGAGGTCGCGGAATCCATGGGCAAATATCCCCCCGCGGGCCGCTTCCCCGTAGAAACCATCATCTCCGCCTTCGAGGGCCGGCACCGGGTGGGTGACCACGCCGTACTCAACAACGGCTTCTGGGGCGCCGGACGCTTCGGGTGCAGCGGTTCCGACGGTTGGTACCTTCTTTCGATCGTGCAGGCCTACGAACTGGTCAGGAGCGCCCGGCAGGCGGACGGTTCACCCGTCATCACGCCGGATATGGACCGGCGCATCGTGGACGACCTGATCCTGGCGGGGTGTGCAGACACCGAAAACTGGAATGACATCAACAACAAATGCGGTCCCGGGCGGGCGCTCAGCGCCGCGGTGGGTATTCTCTTCAATAAGCCGGAAAGCGTGCGCCGCGCTGTCGAGGGGTTCGAGTTGCTGATGGACGACGCCTTCCATTTCGACGGCTTCTGCACGGAGTCGCCGAGCTATTCGGCCATGCACCTCAACCAGTTGCGAGAGATTCCGGAACTGCTCGACGGGTACTCCGACCCCGAGGGGTACGAACCGGGGACTGGCGCCGCCATGAAGAACCTGGATCCATTCCGGCACTTCGACCGCTACCGTCTGGCGCTGGAAAGCATGGTCCGCATGCTGGACCCGAACCTGCAGGAACCGGTTATCGGAGACTCCAGGGAAGGCCGAAGCATCGAACCCGTCTACGCCGAGACGCTCGCCGCCCATTACGGCAGCCGCTACGCCGGTCTGGTGGAAAACTCACAGGGGGCGCCGTTGGCGGAGAAAGGGGAGGAATACGCCCTCTGGCATCGGGATCCCGATCTGAGAGCGGACGACGAGACCGGCCTGCCGCACCGTACGGAATGGTTTCCCGGCTGGCACGTCGGCGTTCTGCGAGCGGGAAATCCACGGGGGCATACCGCTTTTTATCTGAACGGCTACGCGTACGGCGGCCATCGCCACCGGGACACCCTGGGCATCATCTATGTCGCCCATGGCCGGGAGATGGCGGCCGACAGGGGATACATCTGGGACGACCCCAGAAACGCGTGGACCGGCAGCACGCTTGCACACAACATCGTCACCGTGGACGGCCGTAGTCAGGCCGGCGACAACAAGCCCGCCGCGCTGGAACTGTTCGGAACGGGCTCGGGCATTGAAGTCGTGCAGGCGTCCGCCGCGCCTTACGAGCAGTGCGACCTGTACCGGCGCACCTGCGTGCTGGTCCAGGTCCCCGGCGATCAGACCTACGCTGTCGACCTGTTCCGGGTCGCCGGGGGCGTTCTTCACCAGTACGGCTTTCACAGCAACGGCCGCCTCACGGGTATTTTCGGCGCCGCCCCGGAACCCGTCGACGATCAAATCGAATGGCTGTCCAATATCCGCGCAGCCCAACCCCGGGGTCCGTTCACCGCAACCTGGGACAACAACGGCGTGGGAATTGAACTCACCCTGCTCAACCCCGTCCATCGCCTGCTGTTGGTGGATGCGCCGGGATGGCGTTCGGACCTGGGGGAGGAACTCAACGCTCCGCCCGTGCAGCAGGTCCTGGCGGAACGCCGCGGCGACACGCACCTGAAGAGCGGATTTGCCGCGGTGATTTCACCCTACACAAATCGATCGCCCGTCCTGTCGTCCCGACTCGTGCTGGACGATGCGGACACCGGCGCGATGGCGGTCGCCGTCTGTCGCGAGGGATGTACGGACTACGTCTACTCCGCGCCGGACGGCGGTGTCCACGACATCGGACCGCTGTCCGTATCGGGCCGGTTCGCCTTTGCGTCCGTCGATGACGACGGCCGTCTGCTCCGCGCGTATCTGCTTTGCGGCACCGAACTCCGCTGCAACGGGCATGGGCTGACCATCGACCGGGAAGAGGTCTCCCTTGAAGTCGCCCGCGTCACCGATCGCACCTACCACCTGCGGAACGCTGTGCCCGATCCCGATACCCTTCCGGGCACCTGTCTCCTGTGCGGCGATACCGGGTACGAAATCGAGGACGCCACCGAAGAATCCATCACGGTTCGGGATTACCCCGCCACAGAATGCGACACCGTCACGTTGCTGAAGAGCGTGGCGTATGTGGCGAAGGAGTGAAGAAGCGATGGAAGCTGTCAGCTATCAGCCGTCAGCAATCAGCCAAACCTGGTCTACGATACGGCCTGGCGATATCGATTCGTGATGGCTGCGGGACCTCTCCCCCCCGGCCCCCTTCCTAAAGGAACGGGGGAGCAGAACGAAGTGTCTACAAGTGGTGAAAGTTTCCCCCTTCCTTCAGGAAGGGGGTCAGGGGGTAGGTCTCAATTACACATTCACGAATCCCGACAATACCCGCTTCTGACCGGCCACGTCCAGAATCCTGCGGATGATCAGGCTTTCCTTCCTGTCGATGCCTGGTTCTCCGGATTCGAACAGGTCCAGCACGGCATCCGCGGTGTTCAGAAAGATGCGGCCGGAGTCGACCTGGAAGTACCGCGTCGCCTGGGCAGTGGTCACCGAAGCCGCATAGGGTGTACTCGATCCCGTATAAACGTTCACGACCGCGGTCCGTCCTCCCGTATAATCCAGCAGCAGTTGAGACTGTTTTCCCGCCCCGCGGCGCATCAGCCGGCGCACACCGGGACCCATACAGCTGACGGCCAGTTCAAGGGGATGGATCGCGTATTCTCCGAATGACCTGCCGCCGCCCCAGGTGACCATGTGCCGGACCTGCCTGTTCCCGACGGCTTCCACGTAGCCCTGCACTTCGGTATAGCGCAGCGCTGAGCTTGTCTGCATGGGCACCCGATGCCTGTCGGCGAGCGCGAAGATCCGTCTGGCCGTGCGCAGGTCCGGGGCAAAGGTCTTGTCCACGTACGTGGGTTTTCCGAAAGGAAATACCTGTTCGCACAGCTCGAGGTGCGTCTCCGGGGTGGAGGGCGCCAGTACCATGAAACAGTCCACCGCCTCGTTCAACCCGTCCGCGTTGGAGAACCAGGCAACGCCGTTCGCCTCGGCCCACTTCCTGCCGGCTCTCGGACGCAACCCCGTACACCCCGCCACCACGAAACCCCGATGCTTCAGTTCGTTCCGGAGCAGTTTCAGGTAGACGTTGGCGTGGAAGTTCTCCAGATTGTCATCCACAAACCCGATCCGTTTCTCTCCACCTGTCATTAAGTCGTCCTCGGTCAAGCAGCCCTTTGAAAGAGTCTATCCGGGCTGCGTCCGGCCCTTGTGGCCGCATGACTGCGTTGCACTCCCTTCCAGAATCCCAAGATTCGACACGGTCGCCGCCTTGTCTCCGGCCACGATGACTCGGCCTCGCCTCCAGAGCGACGCTTCCAACGGACTGCTATCTACGGCCACTCCGGGGCATCCGCAACGCGCACGATGCCGCCGTTCTCGATGGACTGGTGCCAGGCGTCCAGCACGGCCGTGGCGCGCCACCCGTCCAGTGCCGTCACAAACGGGGCCCGATCCTCGATCACGGCGTCGACAAAGCTGTTCACGCACGACGGAAACGCCCCTACCCACTTGTCGAACACCCGGTAGTTCAGCAACGACCGCGGCCACTTGAATTTCTCCTCCGTACTCATTTCGATCGCCTCGGCCTTCCGGTCCAGATTAACGTGGCCCTTTTCACCGATCACCTGCATGAAGGAGTCCGGCATCGACGGATGGGTATTGGGGTAGATCCAGGCCGACTCGAACGTGGCGACGGAACCGCCGTCGAACTTCACGAGCCCCTGCATCATGTCGTACGTATCGATTCCCCTGGCGGCCAGCACCTTCTTGATCCCGTAGCCGTGGACCTCGACGGGACTCTGATCGAACCACCAGCATATCAGGTCGATATCGTGCGCCGACAGGAACCAGGCCGGCGAAGACTTCGCGGACCATGGCAACATCTCGGTCGGCACGGATATGGGGTTGTTCTTGCGCGCGTAGCCCATCAGCGGTCTGCCGATTTCCCCGTCACGGATCATGTTCCAGGTGGCGTTGTACGGCGCCAGCCACCGGTGATTGTACGAGACCTGGAGCTTCAGACCGGTGCGTTTCACGGCCTCCACGATCTCGGTGGCCTCTTCGAGGTCGGTTGTCATCGGCTTCTCGACGTGTACGTGACAACCCGCCTCCAGGCATGCGATGACCGGGTCCCGGTGCGCCCAGTCAGGCGTGGCGATATAGACGATGTCCAGCGTCTCATTCTCCAGCATCTCGTGATAGTTCACATACCCGGCGGAAACCGAAAACTCGTCCTGCGCCCTGCCCAGCTTTTCCGCGTCCAGCGTACAGAATGCTGCCAGCTCAACCAGCGGGTTCCGGTGCAGGACCTGCGTCACGCTGTTGCCCATAATGCCAAGGCCGATCACACCTGCGCGCTGCTTCATATGCTTCCCTCCTTAGCTCATTTTCGCGTATCGTCTCGATTGAACATTACAACGGGTTCGAGTCTCCGCCCGTCCGCTTCACTCAAAGCGCCTCAAACACCATCGGCCGAACCGCACACGCGTCCCCCGGACCCAGATCGTAGATCAACGGCAGGTCGTCGGGCGCGCCGGGCCACGGAATCGGATCGCGCAGCACGAACCTGTGCCCGCCTTCCTCGCGCGGTATCACCCGCTCGATGGTGTGCAGCCGCTTTCTGTAAGCCAGCCGTGCGCCCTTGAGATAGTGGCATCCCGAGTCTTCGGTATCCTCCCATTCCCGGTGAATCCACGTCCTGGTCAGCAGGCCGTCCTCCGTCTCCGCTTCCACCACGAAACGTCCGATGTGCAGTCGCTCCGCGTCCAGCGAACACTGCCATCCGTCGTCCGACGCTTCGACCGACTTGATGGGGAAGTTGCATACGTGAGGCGGGTTCGACACCATCAGGGTCTCGCCCGCGGGAGGCGCTTCGCCGGTTTCCGAAGTCACCGTCACCCGGCAGTTTTCGGCGTCGATTCCCGCAATTCGTCCTCGCCATGTGCCGGGACCCTCCACCTCCACGCCATCGGACTTCAACCGCCTTCCCGCCAGACATGCCCACAAAGGGCGGTCGTTCGCGCCCAGGGTCAACACGCCGAATCCACCGTCCAGTTCGAGTCCGTCCTCGAAGATAGATCTCGCTTCGTCCAACAGCGCGTTCAGCAGATAACACTTCCCGCCCTGCCAGGAAATCTCGAGTCCGATCGCATCCTCGTCCTCGACCAGGCCCAGGCGCCGGACGCCCGTCAGCTTCGGATGTTTCCGATAGGCTTCGCAGACAACGGCGAAGAGGCTGTTCAGGGCCTCCTGCAGGCGGCCTGCCCGATTTCGCAGGAGGACGTAGTCGAGGTGTTCCGCGGCACCGGGCTTGCTGGGCGGCTTCCCGTGGGCCGTGATGACTTCCTGAGCGACGCCCTCCGGGACGATCATGCGCAGTCCCATCTCCTCGTCCCGCCAATCGGCCCGGAACTCGCCCGCCGGCCGCCCGCGCTTCACGTCATACAGGTAGGAAAAGCCGCTGCCCCGGTACGAGTGGTAGCTGCGCTTTCCGTCTGTCCCGGGCAGCCCCGGCAGGCTTGCGTGCCGTTCCAGTTCGGGGTCGTCGTACAGCTTCCGGAACGGGACGGCCGGCCCCGCCAGCGTGCCGCCCTCCTGCGCCTGAAACGCCATGCCCGAGGTCGAAAACGCCCCGTCGAACCCGTGGAACGAATAGTCGTGCGCCCAGCCGCCCCTGACGTGGAAGAGGTCCACGAGTACCTGCAGGTCAGGCGCCAGGTCCAGCAGCGTCACCCCCCGGCGATACACGTCGGTATCCAGGTAGGCCCGCGGCGCGGACAGTTCCACGTGCTGCACGTGAGGGACCGCTCCAAACCGCTCAAGGCGGCCTTCGTCCGCCGTGTCCTGCCGGCTCTCGTTCACCACCACCGTGACGTGGCTGGCGGTATTTTTCTCCCAGGCCGGCGGGTCCGGATGTTCGGCGGCGTGGGTGGGATAGCCCGTATCGGGCACGACCCGTTTGTTGCCCGCGATGACCTCCAGGTTCAGCCGGTCCCGATGCGCGTGGCCGGCGTTGGCGTGCCCGTATTGGAGTACCGCCGCCAGTTGATTCTCCGCCCGGCCGCTGCGCAGGATCACGAATCCCGTTCCGCCGAGGTTATCGCTCGTTTCCGGCCACTGCGGCAGGTCGCCCGCGGCGCGCTCCAGTTCGGCTCGCGTCAGCGGCGCTTCGAACAGGTCGTCGTAACTCCTGAACCCGCTTTCATCGGTCACGCCCTCGTTCAAGAGTGCTCTTGCATACTCCGGCCACCCGTAGCCCCGGTAAAACCGCTGAAGTGATGAAGCGTCCAGCATGGGGTAGGTGACCCCGGCGCCCGTATCCGCGATCGACGGCATCATGCCGCCCCAGCACGCCAGTCGCCGGGACCAGCTGCCCAGCGAACGCACGTGCTCCCCGGGCAGCCTTCGTTTGCCCAGGCGCTTCAGCACCAGGTCCGTATCCAGCATATAGCGCGTCCAGCAGCCGGCAGAATAACCGATCGCCACCTCGAACGAGACACCGTCCCGGAAGAGGAAATTGTCCAGCGCGTGGTCCCATCCCTCCACGCCGTACGCCCAGACCGCCGTCGTAGGCCCGCATCCCGTGAACGTCTCCAGTTTCCCGATGGCCCAATCCGTAAATGCGTCGTCGTAGATCGCCACCAGCGCCTTCACCGCGGAGGCCTGGTGCAGCCCGTAGTTCCCCCGGATCTTTCCTTCCCAGATATCCCGCACCGACTGCCGCACCAGGTTGTCTTCCACGTGCCGGATCAACGCTTCGGGTTCCTTGTTCAGGAATTCATGGACATCACTCCTGGACTGCAACGCCGGAAACAGATTGTCGTACGCTTCGGCGTAGAGCCCGATGTTGAACGACTCCTGAACGGCGTACAGAAAACGCCCTGTATATCCGACCTGATAATTCAGGCCGTACCAGGATTGGGAGGCGTGGTCCATGGTCGGAAACAGCGTGGCCATCCTGTCCAGCAGGATCGCGCCCTTGCGGCCGTACCGCGCGTCTCCGGTGATCAGATACGCGCGTCCGAGGTCCTGGAGCGCCGGGATCAGCCGGTGCCAGAGGCTGTAACAGTAATGCGCCACGAACCAGAACCGGGACCGCCCGTCCCCCGGGTTCCATCCAAGCCCGTCGTCCGCGTAGTCGCCGGTAAGCAGCGTGCGGTCCCCCGTCCGGTAATACGCCATGAAGTCGTTCGAGGGGTACTCCTCGCCGCCCACGGCGCACCTGATTTTCCAGGGTCGATTGAAAATATCCACCTGCCAGGGGCCGCCCGGCGCCTGAAATACCGCCTCGCCGTGGACCGGACACCCGTCGAAAGACGGCAGAAACCCGCGGAAGATGTCCGCAGGTGGCGGCAGGTCGCGAACATAGGCGTCATCCAGCTTCGCCCAGGCTTCCGCCCGGTCCACAATCTCATCGGCGATCTTCCTCGCCGCCGGATACCGCTCCACGTGGTCCTTCATCCTGCGGACGTCGTCGTCCGTATGCAGCGTGCGTCCGGTTTTCATTTCACGAATTCCTTTCGTCCTCGCCAAAATCAACGCCGAATTCCGTAGCAGCAAAGTACACAGGAAGGGGTCAAAACGAAAAAAAGAAAAAGACCCGGCCGAATGAGGCCGAGTTCCTCGGTTACCGCCCGCTACACCGGCTGGAAGACATGGGTTACACCCTTCGCGGAGAACCGGATTCCTACAACCGCCCCAACATCGTCACACCTCCCTGAAGGCGGGCATCCCGTCCGTTGTCCCCGGCTCTGTTACAACTTGCCGTCGATGCGTTTTTCTTCGTAAGTTACGGGCCGCAGCAATGCGGTATTCGCGTTTGACGCAGCCCTAAATTGTCAGCGTACGATGACGTTACACTCTTGCGTCCCGACATCACGGAGTCGAACATGGAATCCCTGCCTCTGCTTTCCGGTCACACGATGCCGGTGGTGGGCCACGGCACCTATCCGCTGAAGGGCGAACAGTGCAAGCGGGTGATCAAACAGGCTCTCGAGCTTGGTTACACCCACTTCGATACGGCCTGGATCTACGGGAACCAGCGCGAGATCGGCGAAGCGTTACAGGAGGCCGGCGTCGACCGGTCTGAGCTGTTCATCACGACCAAAGTCGGTCAGGACTACCTGCAGTACGAAGTTGCCATCAATCAGGCGGAGGAAAATCTCCAGTATCTCCAGATGGACTACGTGGACCTGCTCCTGGTACACTGGCCGCCCCCTGACGTGCCCATGGAAGAGACCATCGGCGCGTTCAACGCAATCTTCGACGCGGGCAAGGCCAGAAGCATCGGCGTCAGCAACTTTTCAGTTGAGCAGATGCGGGAGGCGTTTTCCGTTTCAAAAGCGCCGATCAGCGTGAACCAGATCAAGTATCATCCGGGTTATGAGCAACGCGACGTGCTCCAGTGGTGCCTGGAACACGATGTCGTTGTCACAGCCTATTCACCGCTGGGCAAGAAGAACATCCTCGAGGATCCCGTCCTGACGACCATCGCCAGCAGCCACGACAGGACGTCCGCGCACGTGGCGCTCAGATGGCTGGTACAGAAAGGGATGAACGTCATCCCGAAAGCCAGTTCGGAACAACACCTCCGCGCCAATCTGGATGTCTTCGACTGGGCGCTGTCCGAAGACGAAATGGATGTTATAGACCAAATGGCGTTGTAAAAAAAACGCCCAATCGTCCGAAAGGCGCCTTGCGGCACGTTCTCTTCCGAAATCTCGTATGGTAATTCCCAACAGGCAACGGGTTAAGTATGAGCTATGACGCGATCGTGATCGGCGGGGGAATCGTCGGGATGTCCACCGCCTGGCATCTCGTCCACGCCGGCGCGAGGACACTGCTCGTGGACCGAATGGACACGGGTCGCGCCACCGATGCCGGTGCGGGCATTCTGTCTCCCGCCACCAACACGCGGGACCCGGACCCCTGGCAGCGTCTGGCTTCCCTTGCCGTCGAATACTATCCGGGACTGATCGAGAATCTCGAGGCCGAACAGCCGGGGGAAACCGGCTTCGCCGTATGCGGCATGATGATCGTCGCCGTTTCCGATGACGAACTGGAACCGTTCGACATCGCCCGCCGGCACATTTTCGACCGCCGTAATCGCCGGGGGAAGCCCTCCGAGGAGGACCTAGGCGAGATAACGTCCGAAGAAGCCCGCAACCGGTTTCCGGCGCTTGCCGACGTGCAGGGCGCCATTTACTACCGTAACGCGGCCCGTGTCGACGGCCGGCTGTTGACGGGCGCGCTTCGCCGCGCCGCGGAAGCCCGCGGGCTCACCGTCAGCGAAACGGGCGTTGATGGATTGGAGATGACCAACGATACGGTGACCGGGGTCATCACGGAAGGAGAGACCATTTCGGCCGGCGACGTCGTCATCGCAGGCGGCGCGTGGTCGCACGCGTTCGGCCTTCAGCTGGGGGTCCAGATCCCGGTGGAGCCGCAGCGCGGTCAGATCGTCCATCTGGGATTGCCTCCTGCCGCCGATACGGCATCCTGGACAATCGTCAGCGCCGTTCGCGGTCACTATATGGTGCCCTGGCCGGACAACCGGGTGGTGGTGGGCGCCACGCGGGAGACCGGATCGGGTTTTGACGCCCGTACTACCGTCGCCGGCGTGCGGGAGGTGCTCGGCGAGGCGCTGCGGGTGGCGCCCGGGCTGGCCGCGGCGGAGATTCGCGAAATCCGGGTCGGTCTGCGGCCGTACACTCAGGATCTCCTGCCCGTGCTGGGTCCGGTTCCCGGAAGGAAAAACGTCTGGCTGGCAACCGGGCATGGGCCCACGGGTCTGCAACTGGGGCCGTACAGCGGCAAGCTCATCGCCGACCTCATTCAGGGCAGGGACCTCCCGATCAGCTTGGACGCCTATCGGATCACGCGATTCTAACCAGGATTTGTCGTTTTTCGGGGACGTTTATTCGTAAAAGAAGCGGGGAGACGGGAGAGACTTCCTGCCTTGTGGAGTTTCTTCTCCTGCCGTAGGCAAGAAGGAATAAAGTATCGGGCAAGGGTTTCTTCTACCGTCTTCCCTCTACCCTCTACCCGCATTCAGGCTCTTTGTGGCCAATCTAACGGTCTTCCTTTGTTGAATTGAGGCTGATCCCGAAGTGCAAGGCGCCCCCGGCGACCGGGACCCGCTACCGGCGTGACAGGACAGGGAAACTTCGATGTCCGACAGTGACTACAAATGCCTGGTCGTGAGCCAGGAGAATGACGGCTACGTCCGCAGGTTAGAGCGTAAGTCCGTAGACACGCTTCCCGAAGGCGACGTGCTGATCAGGGTGCACTACTCCTCGCTGAACTACAAGGATGCGCTGTCGGCCACCGGACACCCGGGCGTCACCCGGCGCTATCCGCATACGCCGGGCATAGACGCGGCAGGCGTTGTAGAGGAGAGCTCCGACGGACGTTTTACCCCTGGCGATGAAGTCATCGTCACAAGCTACGATCTCGGCGCCAACACGCCGGGCGGATACGGCCAATACATCCGCGTGCCTGCCGGATGGGTCGTACCGCTTCCCCACGGCCTTACCCTTCGCGAGTCGATGGTCTACGGCACGGCCGGATTTACCGCCGCCATGTCGCTCCAAAGGCTGGAACGCCACGGCGTTGCTCCCGGCAGCGGCGAGATTCTCGTCACCGGCGCCACGGGGGGCGTCGGCAGCTTGGCGGTCGCCGTCCTCTCCCGCGTGGGCTACACCGTTGTCGCGGCCACCGGCAAGCCGGACCGGGAGCGCTTCCTGCTCGGCCTCGGGGCGAACGCGGTCGTGCATCGAAACGAGGTTGACGATGACGGAAGGCGTCCGCTGCTGGCGGAACGCTGGGCCGGTGTTGTGGATACCGTCGGAGGCAATATTCTGGCAACCGCCCTCAAGTCGACAAGGAGCAGGGGACTCGTCACGTGCTGCGGCCTCGTTGCTTCCGCGGACCTGAACTCGAGCGTGTACCCGTTCATTCTTCGGGGCGTCAGCCTGCAGGGGATCGACTCCGCCGAATGTCCCATGCCGGAAAGGAAGTACCTGTGGGAGAAAATCGCCGGCCCCTGGAAGACCGATGCAACGGACGACCTGGTAACCGAACGTACGCTCGAAACCCTCGAACCTGAGTTCCAGCGCATCCTGCAGGGCAACCAGACGGGCAGGGTTGTGGTCGAACTAATCGAAAGATGAACCGCGCCAGAATCGGAGTCATCGGACTGGGACGCTTCGGCGTCCAGCACGCCCGCGTCCTCGCTCAACTGCCGCACGTCGAACTCACCGCGGTCTGCTCCCGTTCGGCGGAGCGCGCGGGCAGCGTTGCCGTCGAATACAACGTACCCGGGCACTATACCGATTATTGCGACCTGATTCGGGATCCCGACGTCGATGCAATCGACATCGTGACCGAAGTGGATCGCCACACCGAAATCGCGCATGCCGCGCTTCGATTACGCAAACACGTTTTCAGCGAAATCCTGCTGACCGACAGTCTGGATGAGAACGATCGGCTTATCGAAGAGGCGGAAGAAAGCGGCGCCGTATTCATGGTCGGCTTCCTGGAGCGCTTTGACGTCAGGCGCGCGAATGTCAAACAGAAGATCGACGCGGGTGAACTGGGAGAACTCGTCTCCATCTACGGCCGCCGGAACATCTGGCGTGGCATCCTGGACGCGCCGCGTTTCAAGCCCTATCCCCTGGTGATTCAACCGGGAATACATACCATCGATCAGCTGCTGTGGATGGCAGGTGAGGACGTCCGGGAAGTGTATGCGAGGACCCGCAGCATGGCGGAACCGGGTCGCCCTGATGCGTGGTGGGCCATGCTCACGTTCGAAAGCGGTCTCATCGGCGTGATCGAACAGAGTTTTTTCATGCCGGACCGGCGGCTCTACTGGTCCGACGCGGGCCTGGAAGTGGTGGGCACGGACGGGACGGCCCACATCTCCGAGCCCAACGACGCCGCCTGGATCTGGACCGGCGAAGCGACGTCCAGCCCGGACCTCTATCTCTCGCCTGAAGTCCACGGTAGAATCGTCGGGGCGCTGGAGCAGGAACTCACCCATTTCGCGGACTGCGTTATCGGACGTCGAAATCCGGCGCACGGCACACTGCGGGAGGCGCGCAATGCCCTGCGCGTGGGTCTGGCTATCGTAGAGTCCGCGCGCAAAGAACAGGCATTCCATCTATAGACAGGGAGCAAATTGAATGACGATGCCCAGCGATACGTACCTCATCGGAGTGGGCGGTGAAGACATCACGCCGCCGGTCGGGATCTATCTGGCCGGGTTCGCCGCCCGCACGGAACCCTCGACAGCCGTCTACCATCCTCTGAAAGCCGACGCCATCGCGATAGACGACGGCAACGAACCGCTCATCATCGCAAGCGCTGAAATCCTGGGTTTCTACGAACACACCGAAGAGGTCCGGTCCCGCATCTCGGCACTGACCGGTGTCGTTCCTGCCAACATCGTCCTGAGCGGATCGCATACCCACTGCGGACCGTGCATCCGGGAAATGGACCGGCATCGCCACGGCGACCTTGATGAGGACTATATCGAGCGACTCCTGGACGGCGTCACCCGTTGCGCGAAAACCGCGTGGGAGACCCGTTCGCCGGCCCGCCTTCGGTTCGGGCGTGGGCACTGCGATATCGCCGTATCCCGCCGTAAATCCGACGGACAAGGCGGCGTGGAGTGGAAACCCGGTCCCGGCGCACCCCACGACCACGAGGTGCCGGTGCTGGCCGTCGAATCTCCCGAGGGCGAACTTCGCAGCGTCATTTTCAGCTATGCGTGCCATCCCACGAGCCGGAGCGGCACGCTCATCGGCGGCGACTACGTCTGTTACGCGTATGACCACGTGGAGGCCATGCACCCCGGCGTCACCGCTTTCTTTCTACAGGGCTGCGCCGGAGACCAGAAGACGCGACCGGTCGACCCCGCCGAGGACCGTTTCATACAGAGAAACATCCAGGAAATCCGCGACATCGGCGTTCTGCTGGGGGAATCCGTGGTCCGGGTCCTCGCTTCGGGCGGGCTCGATCAGGTAACCGGTCCGGTTTCCGTCAGACAGGACGTTATCGGGCTGAATACCGAACCGATCGACATGGACCTCGTGAGAGCGGGACTGAAGGCCGACCAGGGGTACATTCAGGCTTGGGCCCGGCATTTGCTGGATAGCGTCGAAAACAACGCGCCGGTTGTCACCAATATTCCCTTTGAAATTCAGACCGTGCGTTTCGGAAACGCCCTGGCGCTGGTCACGCTCGCGGGGGAAATGACGGTGGAGCACGGCCTGCGGCTGAAACGGGAACTGGGTCCGCGCGTAGACAATGTAATGGTCCTGGCGTACACCAACGACATCGTCGGCTACGTTCCCGTCAGGCGTCAGATCCCCGAGGGCGGCTACGAAGTGTGGGCTAGCCAGCAGTACTGGAAACGGACGGGACCCTACGTGGCCGAAACCGAAGACCGGATCCACGCCGCCGTCAGCCGGTCCCTCGGCATCTCCTAATCCTGCATCCGTGACTCGGCAGCCATGACTGACGCGTTGCCCGAAATCGCCCTGGTCCAGATGGACGTGAAGCCGGCGCGGCCGGACCTGAACGTCAAGACCATGCTGCGTTACATCGACAATGCCAGGGCGGCCGGCGCGGAACTGATCGTCTTTTCGGAACTCTGCATTTCCGGCTACATTCTGGGCGACCTGTGGGAGGTGGACGCGCTGGTCGAGGATTTCGCGGCGTACAGCGAGACGATCCGCGAGGCCAGCCATGACATTACCGTACTCTTCGGGAACGTGGCGGTGGATCGCGCGAAGATCGGCGAAGACGGCCGGATACGAAAGTACAATGCCGTCCATGTCTGCGCCAACGGCGGCTACGTGGCACGGGAAAACGTCCCGGCAGGGCTTCCCGAGGGCGTTCAGCCCAAGACGCTGCATCCGAACTACCGGTTCTTCGATGACGACCGCCATTTCTACTCACTTCGCAAACAGGCCGATGCCCGCGGGAAATCCGTCTACGACTGGACCGTGCCGTTCGAGGTCCGCCTGAGGGATGGACGGACGTTCCGGTTCGGCGTGCAACTCTGCGAAGATATCTGGTGCCGGGACTACAGCTATAGGGAAGAGATTCTCGATACGCTGCGCGTCTTCCACGACCGGGGGGCGCAGGCGCTGTTCAACCTGTCGTCGTCCCCCTGGACTTGGCAGAAGAACGTAAAGCGAAACCGGGTCGTGAGGGATATCCTCCGGCGTTCTCCAATCCCGGTGTTCTACGTCAATCAGGTGGGGGCGCAGAACAACGGCAAGAACATCATCGTCTTCGACGGCGATACGACGGTCTATTCTCCCCAGGGCGAAATCCTGCGCCGCGCGCAGCCCTGGCGGGAGCAGACGGTCCTTTGCCGGAGCGGAGAGCCGCCCGCTTCTTCCCAGGACGAGATCGCGGCGATCTACGATGCCATCCTGACGGGACTGCGGCATCTGGACGACGTCCGCGAAAGGGAGAACCGGTTTCTGGTTGGCGTCAGTGGAGGCATCGACTCGAGCGTGGTGGTATCCATGCTCGCTCAGGCCTTCGGGCCTGAGCGGGTGTTCGCGGTGAATATGCCCACGCGGTTCAACGCGTCCATTACGCAGAAAAACGCGCGGCAGGTCTGCCGGACGCTCGAGGTGGATTACCTGAGTTGCCCGATCCAGGACCTGTACGAGTACCTGTCCGATAAAATCAAGGGCGTGAGCTTTTCCAGCACCTCGGGCGTCTATACCCGCCTTGTTGACGAGAACCTTCAGGCGCGCATCCGTGGTGCGGATATTCTGGCCGGACTGGCCGCCAGATTCGGGCTGGTCTTCACAAACAACGGCAACAAGACCGAGACGGCGCTGGGCTACGCCACGCTCTACGGGGACGTGAACGGTGCCGTGGCCCCGATCGCGGACCTCTATAAGGTCCAGGTGCTGCAACTGGCACGGTTCCTGAACGAAGAGGTGTTCGGCAGGGAGGTCATTCCGGATAACCTGATCAGCGGCGAGACGGTGCCCAGCGCGGAACTATCAGAGGCCCAGGACGTAACCCGGGGCCTTGGCGACCCTATCAAATACGGTTACCACGATGCCATGCTTCGCCAGATCATCGAATACCGGAAAGACCCGGTGGATTTTCTGCAATGGTTCGTGAACGGAATTCTGCTGGACGAGATCGGGTGGAGTGACAGGGAGAAATTCCGCGCGTGGTTTCCCGACGTAAACAGCTGGATTGAAGACCTGGAGTGGATCGCGCGGCAGGTGCGGATCAACTACTTCAAGCGCGTCCAGGCGCCGCCGATCATCGTACTCAGCAAACGCGCCTTCGGGTTTGACCTGCGCGAAAGCCAGTTGCCGGCGTATGAGACCCGGCTCTACGGGGAGTTGAAAGCGCTGGCGCTTTCCATGGAGATATCCTGAAACCGGCGAAACGCACGAAGGCAGGGAGACGGACGGCGGCAGAGGGCCGCACGACAATAAGCCGTCAGCGATCAGCTGTCAGCCATCAGCCAAAACCGGTTTGAGATAAGGACACGCGGAATCTATCAACGATGTCAGCGCCATTACATAGGCGACCCGCCGGTCGCCCCTACAAATACAACGACAACGCGTAGCCCCCCAAGATCGATTCACGGATGTTTGGATTTCGTAGGGGCGGTTCGGGAACCGCCCGCTCTTCAATGTTCGCGGATTCGGAAACCCGAAATGACGTCTATCGAAACAGCGATATCAGGAATCGAGGCGACCGTGGGCGTGTCGGCCCGGCACTTGAAATCCGGCAGGGAGATTCGACACAACGCGGACGACGTGTTCTTCACCGCGAGTACGCTGAAGGTCCCCGTACTCGTGGAACTCTACCGGCAGGTGGACCTCGGCATAATCGACCTGAACCGGCGCGTCGAGCTCACCGACGGCCTTCGCGTGCCCGGCTCGGGCGTCCTCAAGGAAATGGAAGCGGGACTCAACCCGACCCTTCACGATCTGGCGATGCTGATGATCATCATCAGCGACAATACGGCGACGGATATCCTCTATGATCTGATCGGCGGCGACAATCTCAACAACACGATGCGGGAACTCGGATTCCATCAGACCCGTATTCCGATGACGGTCAGGCAACTGCTCTTCAGCGTCGTCGGTCTCGACCCGGAGAATGTCGCCCATACCTATGACCTCTGCGCCCTACGGCTGTTCAATGAGGAATACGTACACGACGCGGCGGGTTATGATCCCGACCGGTCCGACGTTTCATCTCCGGGCGACATGTGCAGACTCCTCGAGCTGCTGTATTCCGGCGAAATTCTATCGCCCGAGTCCACGGAGGGGGCGCTGGATATCCTGAAGCGCCAGCAACTCAGGACCGTGATCCCGTACGCGCTGCCCGTAGGGACCACGGTTGCCCACAAAACGGGTTTTTATCTGGGCGTGCGCGCAGACGCGGGCATCGTCTATTCGCCCACCGGCCCGTATACCATAGCGATCATGGCCAAACACGTCACCAGCCGTGAGCGGATGACCTTCGACCTCAGCCTCGCGGCGCTTTCAAGAGCCGTCTACGACGCGCTGGTCGAATAGATGCCTGATGGGACTGCGGAGGAGAGCAGCGAAGTGGAAGGGGCCGTTGAAACCAACCTCGACGCACTCCGGAACTCACGATATCCGGGACGGGGCATCGTCATCGGCCGGACGCCCGACGCCAGGCACTTCGTCCAGGTCTACTGGATCATGGGCAGGAGTGCCGGGAGCCGGAACCGGGTCTTCGTCACCGACGAACAGACGGTCAGGACCCGCGCATTCGACGAGTCCGTGCTGGAAAACCCGAGCCTCGTCGTCTATCGTCCGATCCGAGTCCTGAACGCCTGTCACATCGTTTCCAACGGCGACCATACGGACACCATTTGCGAAGCGATACGGGGCGGCGGCTCCTTCGAATCGGCCCTGAACACGCGCACATTCGAACCCGATCCTCCCATCTTCACGCCGCGTATCGCCGGCATCGTGGACCTGGACGATTCCGGCGCCGCCTACAGGATCGGCATTCTGAAAGCCCTTGCCGGGAACGGCGAATCCGCGTCCAGACAGTACTTCAGCTACGAAACGGCCATACCCGGAATCGGCCATTGCATCACGACATACACGGACGACGGAGATCCCCCGCCGGCATTTTCCGGCGAACCGTATGCCGTCGAGCTGCATGACGGTATCGATACGAACCGCGATTTTTACTGGAATCTGCTTGACGAAGCGAACCGGGTATCCCTGCTCGTCAAGTTCATCGAAGTGGAATCAGGAAACACAGACCTCGCAATCGTCAACAAGCACCACCCGCTGAAATGCTGAATACCCTCAAACAATTCTGGCCCGCGATCGTCTGCGCCATTGTCGCCCTGGCGTTCTGGGACACGCCCTACGTCAAACCGTTCCGGGTCTTCATGGTGCTCATCCACGAAATGGGCCACGTGGCGGCCACCCTGGTTACGGGAGGCGAAGTCCTTGAAGTCCGCATCAACTGGGACGAATCCGGCCACGCGCGGAGCCGGGGCGGGATATTTCCGATCATTGCCTCCGCGGGTTACGTGGGGTCCGCGTTTCTGGGCGCCTTTTTCATCTACGTCAGTTCCTGGCCTCTGCTGCAACGGATTCTGCTTGCCGGGGTCGGCGGTCTCACGATAGGGATGGCGGTACGTTACACCCCTTTCGGCGGGATCGATTTCCTGTTTGGACTCGCGAGCGGCTTTGTTCTTCTGGTCTCGGCCGTTCTGCTCCCCAGGGTTGCGCGCTGGGTGGCCACGTGGGTCGGCGTGATGCTCTGCCTCTATTCCCTCTACGACTTCCGTACGGATCTCTGGCAATATGCCGAACGCACCGACGCCGGCATTCTCGCCCGGCACTGGGATGCGCCGGTCCTGGCCTATCCGATCGCCCTGGTCTGGGCGCTGATCTCCATCTACGCAATGTATCGATCCATGAAGTCGGTCGTGCGGAGGGGCCGGATCCGGGACGCGCGCGACAACGCGGTTTCCGCCGGCGAGGTATGAGCCGAGGTCTCACTGACCCGCTGCGCGTGCGAAAGACCTGCCGGCAGGTCGCGCCGGTTCGGTTCATCACAATACTCAAGGTTGCCCGAAATGCATACCAGTCAGGTACTTTCCGCCCGGGATTTCGAATATAGGCAACGGGACGGGAACGGTTTTCAGCGCGTGCCCTTCGAATCCTTCTGTCCCGATTACCATGAGTCGGACCGCACGGGCATCGTCTCCCCGTTTCTGGAAGACGGCATCATCTACACCTCCCATGCGATTCTGGCTCTGACCACGGCCTTTTACGACGCCTGGCGCGCCCGGACGGACGACTTCTTCATCTATCCCCAGCACTTCGCCATTCTCGACATTTCGGCGCAAGGGGTCAATTCCGGAAGCGGACGCCTACGCCTGGACAGGGAGCGCCTGGGTTGGCCGTGGGGCAACCTGGACGTGTGGCCGGACTCCCAGTGGGTTCCGTCCGACGGCAGCGTGTACGGTGCACTCAAGAGCGCTTTCGATCTCCATATCAACCGCCTGTTCTGGCCCGAGTCGTTTGTCCCCGGCGAAGGTGAAGACAAGCTGCCCGAATACGCGTTCAAGATCATGCGGACGCGCCTCAAAGCGGTCTTCTATTACAGAACCGGCGAGCCCAATATCGAGATTCGCGGCAATTCGAACGCGAAAAAGGTCGCGAAACAAAGCGTATGGCGGCTGTCGCAACTCAAGGGTCTGTCGGCGGAGCATCTGCCCGTGTCGGACGATGAGCATGAATCACGAACCGGCCATTCTTGCGTGGAACGGTATCGCCGGGTCAATCCGGAGCAGTTTCTGAGAGACGTAGGTGTCTGCTTCGCAGGTCGTGGGTAAGAGGCGCCCGGACAGAAGAGACGAATTGATTTACGAGGTACCCGATGCGAGACACGCGAGGCTCACCTCGGCGACCGGGGGGCGACGGTCCCGACCATCCCGTGCGGGTGGGTCTGATCGGCGCCGGAAAATTCGGCACGATGTTTTTGGCCCAGGCCCGCCGGATTCCGGGTCTTCATGTACTGGGCGTGGCCGATCTTTCCATCGATCGTGCGCGTGAAGCGCTTGCGCGCGCTGAGTGGCCCCCGCCACAATTTGCCGCAACGGACTTCGACAACGCACTCAAGTCCGGAGGCACTCACGTCACGGACGACGCCGAATCTCTCGTCGGCGCCGGGGGCCTGGACGTTCTGGTCGAAGCCACGGGCAATCCGCTCGCCGGCATCCGCTATGCCCTTAACGCCATCCGCGAAGGCCGCCACCTGGTCATGGTCAACGTTGAAGCCGACGTTCTCGCGGGTCCCGTACTGGCGCAGCGGGCAAAGACCGCCGGCCTCGTCTACTCGCTCGCCTATGGCGACCAGCCCGCCCTGATCTGCGAACTCGTGGACTGGGCGCGTACCAACGGATTCGACGTCGTCTGCGCCGGTAAAGGCACAAAACACCGGCCCGTCTACCATACATCCACCCCCGATACCGTCTGGGACCACTATGGAATCGATGCGGAAACGGCGGCCCGAGGGGGGATGAACCCGCGGATGTTCAATTCTTTCCTGGACGGCACGAAATCGGCCATCGAGATGGCCGCAGTCTCGAACGCCACGGGACTCGAGCCTCAGCCGGAAGGGCTGAACTTCCCGCCCTGCGGCATCGACCGGCTGCCGAATGTCTGCCGGCCCCGGGACGAGGGCGGTCAGCTTGCCCACAGAGGGACGGTCGAGGTTGTATCCTGCGTGCATCCGGACGGCGCCGCCGTCGATCAGCACCTGCGATGGGGCGTGTACGTTACCATCGAAGGATCGGGAGACTATATCCGGCGCTGCTTCACCGAATACGGGCTGCCCATGGACGATTCCGGTCGGTACACCGCCGTCTACCGCCCCTATCACCTTGTGGGCATGGAACTTGCCACCAGCGTGATGCGGGCCGGGATTCATGGCGAGGCAACCGGCGCTCCACGCGCGTTTGTCGCGGACGTGGCCGCCACCGCCAAGCGGGACCTCGCGGCGGGGGAGATCCTCGACGGGGAGGGCGGGTACCGCGTTTACGGGAAACTCATGCCGGCAGCGAGTGCCGTCAGGGACGGAATCCTGCCTATCGGCCTTGCTCACCAACTCAGGCTGAAACGCCGAATTGCCGCCGGTCAGCCGATCCATAGATCCGACGTGGAACTCGACGAAGACAGCGACGTTCTCCGCCTCCGAAAAGAAATGGAAGGAACGCTTTCGGACGCGGCGTGATGCCGTTGCCGATTTTCGGACATTCGGGAAGTCGATTTTGCGTCTCATAACGAGGAGAAACCGCCGATGCACGCATCTCAGGATCTCGGCAACGGGTTCCGCCACCACGGAGTTGCGACCGACATCGCCAACAGCCGGGGGCTAGTCGCCACCGTGGACGGTGAGGGCCGGAACGCGGTCATGCTCTGGTTGTACGATCGCAGGGGCTGCTACGGCCTTCTGCTGATCGACGCGGAAACCGGCGCCAGCGAACAGTTCCCCCTCCCTTTTCCTCCGGGCGACGACTTCAACGCGTGTCCGTTTTCGTCAATACTCACCAGCGGCAACCTCTTCTGCTCCCATTTTCACAGCCACTTCCTGGCCTTCGACCCCGTCGAACGGGCGTTTACATTCTGCCACGAGACCGTACCGCAGATGGCCATGGGCATGACCGAAGACGATGGCGGCCGCATCTGGGCGGCCACCCACCCGGACAGCGGCGTTACGTGTTACGATCCCCGTTCCGGCGCCTTCCGGGACTACGGTCACGTCTACGAGCAGAACTGGCGGCAATATCCGCGTTCGGTTGCCGCGGACGACGCGGGATGGATCTACTTCGGTATCGGCAGCACTGCCAGCCAGATCATCTGCCTGGAGCCGGACTCGGGGGCCGTGGAGTCCGTGTTGTCGGAAGGAGAACGCGTCCACGGTAGCGGCCACGTCTACCGCGACCTCAACGGGAAGGTCTACGGACACACCGGGGAGAGTTCCCGGGGATGGTTCGAACTACACAAAGGCGAGCGCATACCGGTCGGGCCGCTTGAGGACAGGAACGAAAAGCCGATCGTGACGGGCAGCCAGGGCCTCTTTCACCGGGGCTTCCCGGACGGTAAACGCATCGTGGCCTGTGATCTGGAGACGCGTACGCTGTCGGTTGAAGATCCCAATTCCGATGAAATCCATGAAGTCGGCTTTGAATACACGACCGAAGGCGCCCACGTGATGGGCCTCGCCGCGGCGCCCGACAACACGATCTGTGGGGGCACCACGTTTCCAGCGCGCTTCTTCTGCTACAATCCCGATTCGGACAGCTGGATCAACCGCCCCAACCATGGCCAGTGGAACACGGTCACCAGGCAGACGGACCGTTTTTTTGCCGGCGGTTATACCGGGGGTTTTCTTTTGGAATGGGATCCCGCCAGCACGTGGGTGCCTACGGAAAAGGGCAACCCCGGCTCCAATCCGCGTTTCCTGACCGAATGCAAACCCGCCATCAACCGGCCGCATACGCTGCTTGCCCATCCCGACCGGAAGACCGTCATTCTGGCGGGCACGCCGGGTTACGGCCTCACGGGAGGCGGAATGTTGTTCTGGGACCGCGAAACCGGGTCGCGCGAACTGCTCGAACACACCGATATTCTTCCCGATCACAGCACGATGAGCCTTATCGCCCTCACGGACGGCAACCTCCTGGGCGGCTCCACCACCAATCCGGGCACGGGCGGCGAGCAAAAGGCGAAAGAAGCCGAACTCTACCTGATGGAACTGGCAACCCGGCGGGTCCTCTGGCGCGAGGCTGTTTTTCCCGGTGCGCAATCGTACACGGATCTCTGTCCCGGTCCGGACGGCGTGATTTACGGAGTTGTCGACGAGGAACGCTTCTTCGCGTTCGATCCCGATTCCAGGGAAGTTGTCCGCAGCGAACGTACGGCGGAAAGCTGCGGACTGACGGCCAGACAGCAGGGCCCCCGCGTCTTCGTGACCACGCCGGCCGGCAACGTCTACCTGCTCTTCGTCAGGGGAATCGTCCGCGTCAACCCGTCAGACCACAGCCTCACCATGCTGGTCGCGTCTCCGGTACCTGTCAGCTTCGGCGGGGACTGGCTGAACGGACGCATCTACTTCGGAAGCGGGTCGCACATCTACAGCTTCGGGGAATGTGAATAGGGAAGGAAGGCTAGAACTCGTGCTCCCGATCCCTGATCCGAAATCCCAGAAGCGATGCGCGTCCCTCCGGGTCGATCTGAACGAGCGCGGCGAAATCCCCGGGATGCTTCCGGATATCTTCGATAATCCGCTCGCGTTGCCGTTCCGGAACGTCGCAGTAGGAGATTCCGATGTCCACGAATTCCTGCCACACAGACGCCCACGCGACGGCTTCGTCCTTTCCCAGGGCTCCAAAGGGCTTTTCCGCGTGTCCGGTCGCCACCGAATCCGCCTTCCACTCTCCCGCGGAGGTCTCCCGCAACAGGACGTGAACGGGCATATGGCGACGAGCCGATTTGCCGCGGATCAATACGTTCCCCGCCGATAGCTCTTGCGGCTTTTCCCTGGACGTTCGATTAACGGTCCACGTGGAATCCGGCTGCATGCTCAGTGTGAGGTAGACTTTCTCACCCCGCTTTTGACGGACCTTGAGCCGTGCGACGTCATAGTCCAGTAGAATACCCGACCCTCGCATCACATCCCGAAGATTCGTAACCTTCGCGGAAAGCCATATCCTTCTTCCAGACGCTTCCCGGCCCAGGGGCAGCGCGGCCAGGATGCCAATCTGCACGAGCAGCGCGGCGGCAAACCAGACGTATCTTTTAGCCATTTTCCACGCCCCCCTGTTTGAGATGCCGCTCGAACCGGATCCCTCCCAGAATCACCCCGATTCCGCAGGCGATGAAGACGAATGACTTGAGAAGCAGATTGGTATCCCACTGAATGAAGTTCTGGAAGATGACCCATGCCAGAAGCAACAGACCCGTCCAGAAGGATATCCTGCGATGGATCTTGACTGCAGTATAGAGCAGGCTGATCCCGATTGCGGCGACGGCCAGGTGAGCTGCGAGAGTAAATCCGACGGGCTGCATCGTCAACGTGCCACAAGCCAGCAGGACGCCGGCAAGAAGGACCGCTTTCGAGCGGTGTCTCAGATCGTTCCTCTCAGGAGGCTTCCGAGTCACCGATATCCAGACAGCAACGCCGGCCACACAAACCAGCCCGAACGGTACTGTCCACAAGAGGCCGGTCGACTGCCACGGGCGCTCCAAAAGTTCCGTCGCGACTTCCCGAAACGACATCATGTAAGCCAGCAGCAGAGTCCCGGTTATTCCGACAGTCCTCGAAATGACCCCCATGAGCCTTGCCGGTTCGATTTCTTCCAGCCGGAGACCCAGGCCGTAGAGCAACGCGGCGATTACCGAAACGGCTAGAACGGCCGGCCAGCCTTCGCCACTGTCGAAGCCCGCGCAAACCGGGATTGCCGCCCCCGCCGCCAGGATGACGCCAGCGAACGCCGAATTGCTGTAACGTTTCAGAAACGGAAGACCCGCAGCCCCGATCACCAGAGGATACCAGCAGAATGAGTGCGGGTTCCCCTCGGCATGGCCGACGAACCAGACAAGGCTCGTGACGCACGTCAGTAACATGCAGGGTCCGCTCATCGTCGCATAGGCGATGACGCCCGTACCGATCGCCCAGATCCCGAAGGCGCCGTGAGGGTCGCCGTGCAGATTGAACATCTGCGCGATCAGTACGACATTGGCGCCAAAGACCAGCCCGCCCAGTACGACGAGGGCCTCCCCCAGTTTCTTTCGGGTCCCGGACACCTTCCAGAGGTAGAACCCCGCGACCTCGAACGCAAGCAGCGTACTGAACAGGAGCGCCATTCTCAGGGGCACGGGGATCTCTTCCCATCGTGACGCCACGAAGCTGATCGCGCCGCCGCCGATCAGACAGGCCCCGATCAGATAGAGGGCCTGGACAACCATGCCGCCGGACTTCTGCGTCAACTCGTTCAGCCGATAGCGTTTTGATATCGCGGCAGACTGATCGGAGTCGACAACGCCTTCGTTCACCCAGACGTCAAGTTCCCGTCGAAGCGTCGTCCGAAAAGCCGGGGACACCCGACCGCTTCCCGAATCTCTATCACCCATCGCCTAATGATCCTTTCCGGCGTAGATCCACATCGGCTCCGTTTTGCCTGCCCTGGTGAAACCGCACTTTTCGTAGAAATCGATCGCCCTTCCATCCGCAATCAGCACGTGCTGGTGGAAGCCTTCGTAGATAGCCTTCAATCTTCTCATCAGTTCCGATCCAATTCCGTTGCCCTGATATTCGGGATCCACCAGCAGGTGCGGATAATAGACAACGAGATGCCCGTCCGAAATGGCATTGCCCAGCCCGACAAGACGGGCGCCATCCCACGCCGTCAGCAGAGTGTGGGAGTTCGTCAACGCATCGCGAAGCTCATTCGGCTTGTTAGCGGACGACCATTCGACGGCCGAGTAGAGCCTCAACAGGTCAACGAGCGGAATGTCCCGGGTTTCGCTGTAGGTTATCGAAGCATTGCTCATAGCTTCTTTCCGCTTTCGCGGTCGCCAGATCAGGCTCCTGGATTCCAGCGCATCATTTCGTCCATCTGATCGACCCGGTCCCGTACGAATTCCGCGACGCCGTCACGCAGGACCGGGTTGTCGAGGCGGCCGGACATCCAGACGGCGATCTTCAGGCGGTCTGCGATCAGGAAGGAGGTCAGCGTTCGCTCGTGGCCGGAATCGAGGGGTCGGACATCCCTGTATCCGTGAAGAAAGGCGGCTCGCAGCGCGGGGAAATCCTTCCGGCTGACCAGAGGGCCGAGGGTAGCACCCATATCGCCGAGGTAGTAGCCCCATCCGCAGTCGTCAAAGTCCAGTGCGCGCGCTTCGCCCTTCCGGAATACGTAGTTCATCTGGTGCAAATCGCCGTGTATCAGACCGAAAACGGACGGGGCCTCTCCCAACCGCTCCATTGCGCGGCGCGTGATCGATTCTGCCCGGTCAACGATGGCCTTTCTTGCGGGATCGAGTACCGCTTTCGCATGGGCGATCGTTCCTCCGTAGACACCGCCGAGCAGCCCGTCAGCGCCCCATCGGATGCGCGTGAATCCGGCGGGCGGCACAAACCTCTCAGAGTGGCGTTGCAGCCTGCCCATAAGGCGGCCGACCATTTCCAGATGTCGCCCGGTCAGGTCGTGCTGGCTGACAAAGCGTCCCTTCACCCACCGAAACAGCGCGCAGACTCTCGGTTTCGGGATCCCCGGCGCCGAGGCGACCGTCAGCAGATTTCCTTCCCGATCCGCGACCGGTGCGGGCACAACGAGGTCCGTCTCCCGGGCAATCGCATCCAGCCACATCAGCTCCGACCTGATGAGCGCCAGATCCCTGTGCCCCGGCCGGTTGACGCGCAGGACGTATCGGCAGCCCCCGGACCGAACCAGGAACGTGGCGTTGTGCCGGTGTTGTATTGGCCGAAGCGTGAAGTCACCCAGGTCGTAGGACGCAAACGCCTCGAGCGCGAGGCGACGAAGGCGGCGAAGCTGTCCTCGATACGTCAGTTCCTCGAATGGTTTCAGTTATTCGGATTCCCTCCTGCCTCGTGAGAAGACCTCCAGGCTGTCCGTGCTTACAGGTTGGACCCATCATCGCAATGTGCGCAATAAGCCCGGCAAGTTTCAGCGGGGTTTACCATTTATTCGCATTTCAGCGAAGCGACCGGTTCTGCAGTAGCTGCCTTCAATGCGTGATAACCTACCGTCGACATGGCCAAGAGCAACACAGCGCAGCCGCCCCAAAAAAACGGCTCCACACCGAGATCGACGCGATATGCAAATCGTTGAAGCCAATTCGACGCAAGATAATATGCAAGCGGCCAGGCAACCGCATTGGCAATGACCACCCATTTTAAGGTTGCTTTGGCGAGCAGCACCACGATAGACACCACAGATGCTCCCAAGACCTTCCTGATGCCGATTTCTCTCGTCCGCTGCTCTGCAGTAAACGAGGCAAGGCCCAGCAGCCCCAGACAGGCGACGAAGATCGCGAGAAGCGCTCCGATTCCGAACATCTGTCCATGCCGGACCTCTTTTCGATATAGCGAATCGATCCGTTCATCGAGAAAGTGATAATTGAAAGGTCGATCCGGCACAAATCGCCTCCAGGTTGCCTTGAGAAAACTCATGGTTTCGATTAGCGCTTCCGTTCGAATCTTCAGTGACAGAAACCTCAATCTGACAGGGGATACCGTTAAGACAACCGGCTCCATCCGGTGCCGCAAATCCATATGAAAGTCTTCGATTACGCCAATGACTCGTCCTTGCGACTGATGTCCCTTTCCCCTCAATGCCTCACCAATGGGATCCTCCCATCCCAACATTCCGGCCGTTGTTACCGTCAGGATATAACTTATCTCAGAGTTTCCACGCCAGCTCAAGGCGTCTCTATCTGAAAACGACCTGCCAGATACAAGCTTTAAATCGAAAAATCGAATAAAGTCCAGATCTACATCAAACATCCGAACTTCAATCTCTCTGTCGTCTTCTGTCGTCAGAGTCGGAGCATAACTTCCGCTTCGAAGTCCGCCGGGGATTCCACGCGAGGCTGTCGCCATCAAGACATTGGGATGTTTAAGAAATTCCTGCTTAACGATCTCGTATTTGTTCGACAGGGCGCTCTTTTCCGCTTTCATCAGTTGGGTATTGTCGAAAACAGGCATAACCAGCACGTGCTCATTATCGAAACCCAGGTCTTTTTTGTCTATAAATTCCAATTGCCGATACGCGACGAACGCACAGATTATCAACAGTGTGGCAATCGCAAACTGTAAAACAACGAGCGATTTTCTACACCAGACGGCACTCGAGCCGGGCTTCGATATTCCACGTAGAGCGCCCGCCGGTTGAAAGCCCGACATGAAGAAGGCTGCATAGCTGCCAGCAAGAAGCCCTGCAAAAAGGGCAATTCCAATCAGCCAGACTGGCGCCGTCGAATTCGTGATCAGACCCAGTGATAATCCGCCGCCAACGAACATCGTGAAGTAGGGCAATAACAGCGCTGCAATTGACAGCGCAAGCAACATGGCCAGGCCGGACAGAAAAACGGACTCGCCTAGGAACTGCGTAATCAGTTGATGACGCTTTGCCCCCATTGCCTTTCGCATTCCGGCTTCTCGAAGGCGGTTTGTGGCGCGGGCTGTGGCGAGATTCGTAAAATTGATACATGCGATGATGAGAACAAAGGCACCGATGGAAATCAATAGATACAGGTCCTGTATATCGCCCCTTCCGCCCCGACGGTATCCATAGTCGAGACCGGAGTAGAGGTGAATGCGGTTTAGCGGCTGAAGATGATAGAGATTCTCGGTGCCTTTATGTTCGCCCCTGCCCGGACCCAGATGCATAGCGAGCAAATCGGGCAATTTGCGCTCAATTACCGACGCGGAGCCACCTCTTGCAAGCCGTACGTACGTGTGAGCAGGGGTCGTGACTCCGTGTTTCTTCCAATCGTCCCAGAGTTGCTCCCTGCGAATGTAATCTGTCGGAGTTGCTGTTATGAAATCAAACCTGAAATGAGAATTGGAGGGCATGTCCGCCAGAACCCCGGTGATTTTCAGGTCCACCCTCCCGAAATACAGGCGTTCTGCCGTAATGACCTTCCCTATCGGATTCTCAATTCCGAAGTATTTCTGCGCCATCTCCTGTGTGAGTACAACCGATGACGGTTCTGAAAGTACGGATTCAGGTTCGCCGAGTAGAACTTCGATACCGAAGAATTCCAGGATGTTCTTGTCCGCGAGACAAAACCTCTGTTTGAATCCCGTGTCACCGGAACTCACCCAGCTGGAAACCGCCCAGAATCGCGTTGCATCTTCCACATCTCCGAAGTCTTCGCGCAGGGCCGAGGCTAGCGCACCCTTCTGACCTGTTGACCATTGAATGCGTCCGCTCGGCCACCGTGTCTCCCTGAGAATTCTGTAGATCCGGTCAGAATGGGGTCGAAACCGATCATAGCTCAATTCAGATTGTACATAGAGTGCGATCATCAGCGCAGGGGCCATACCAAGGGCCAATCCAGAAAGGACGATAAACGTATAACCCTTGTGCCTCAGCAGGTTTCGGAGAGCAACGACAAGATAGTTCTTGAACATGCCGGTATGACATGGATTGAGAAGGCGACGGATATCAGTAAGGGGGAATTATGGGTGACAACTTCCTGCTAATTGCAGATTTCGTTTTTGGGGAGGTGTACGTCATCCTGCCCGCCGCCTGGTGACCCATGAGGACAATTGCCTGAGTACCGGCCGCAGGATTCATTTACTCTTACCATCAGAGTCTGAGACAAGCATTCAACGCCAGCCGGAAAAGTGCCTTTCTGGCAGACTTTTCTCTTCCCATTTCTCTCGGGTCCCATTCCGCGCCGCTGACGTCGTCCGATCCGTACAATAGCTGCGCCAATTGTACGCCGCGGAATCTTGCGGCCGCGAATAGCGCTGCAGCTTCCATCTCAACGGTGATGCATCCTTCCTGCCGGCGTCTTTCAACCTTCGACCGGGTTTCTCGATAGAACGCGTCTGTCGTCCAGGTTTTTCCATGGACGTACGGGTATCCGTTCTCTTCAAGCGACGCGACAATCGCTTTGACGGCGTCCGGCGTTGGTTCGACCTCCCGACTCGGGGGCAGGTAGTGGTACGACGTGCCTTCGTCCCGCAAGGCTGCCGTAGGGACAACGATATGGCCGCTGGCGATGGACCGGTCCAGGACTCCCGCGCTTCCGCACACGATGAACTTGCGGCCGCCGCGTGCGATGATTTCTTCCAGGCATCCCACGGCGAGTGGGGCGCCGACCGCGCCTGTTAGAATCGCGAACTCCTGCCCGTCGTATGTACCTGAATAGACGGAGATCTCCCCCATGATACACTTGACAGGACGGAGGTGTCGCAGCGCCAGTCGCTGCTTTTCCTGCTCGATAGTCTGTCGAAAGTAGCAGACGACGCAGTGCTCCGGGACGTCTCGATGCCTGATCGCTATCGACGGCTCGATGACTGCTTCCCGTTCCTCATCGAACTCCAGGATCGGGTATGTTTTCGGCAATTTGGGCGCCGCTCCTGAATTTGGCGTTTTCAATTCCTTTATGGATCTCGACGTCACTCGCTCAGGCGCTCCAGGATTGCTATGGCTACCTGATCTGCCAGACGCCCGGAGCCCTCTTTTGTGAAGTGTACGTTTTGCGGTAGCTGGATTTCCTTCAGTCGCGGCAGGGCGAAGGCATAGAGATCGTTAATCGTAATGCCAGGCTGATTGATGATCTCCTTCGCGACGGCGTTGTATTTCGCCGCGTCTCCCTTCTTCCGACCGTTGGCCCCCGTCGGCACGGGTGTCGTCGTCGCCCAGATCAGCTTGGCTCCCGTCGTCTTCAGCCTCGACACCAGCTTCGCCAGATTCTCCTTATATTGATCGACAGACGTGAAATGTCTGCCCTTTCCTGAGTCGGTGAGTTTACCCTCGTCATCGACATATTTGAGGTCATGCAGGCCCCAATTGAAGTGGATGACATCCCACCTCCGAGTGCCCAGCCATACTTCCAGCTCCGCGAGCCCGCGGCTCGTCGGACCGCAGTTCCGAGATGGACGGTGGACGTTCGCCTTACCTCTGAGCCGTTCTCGAGTCGGAATCGTATATCCCATCGAAATCGAGTCCCCGATCAGGAGCACGTCCGGCAGGTTCGGATCGCGGGTTATTTCCACAAATGAAGGGTGGCGTCGGGCAGGTTTCGTAACTTGCATAGAGCGCTCCCTGGATTGATTCGGATTCAAGATTACGGTTCGTGAGCGTCCGTTATAGTGTCTGATCTTCGGGTCCCTGAATCGAGCAACCGCGTGACGTCCCCAGGTGCCCAGCGCAACCGCACCTTTCGGATTCGCTTCGAGCGTCAACCGGTTGACGAGCCTTCCGTTTACGTAGGTGGTAACGGAATGTCCCCGGACTGCCAGAACGAGATCGTATTCACGTCCTCGCTCAAGGACCAGGTTGACAACGTCGAGTTTGGTGACGCCGCGTTTACCGCGCTCGTAGGTGCTGATCGCCAGCGCCTTCCAGCCACCGAGGTAGTCGACCATATACTCCCGGCTCTCGTCGGTTATGCCGAAGCGGATCTGCACGTTTGCGCCCTTTACCCGCGTAACCTGGACCTTGAACTCATAGTGTGACCATGTACTGTCTCCCTGCACGAGTCTGGTTGCGCCATCCTTTCCGCCCGCTTTCGCAATGATGGTGTCTCCCTCCCGGGACCATACCGCTTGGTTGCCTGGCTTCCAGCCCTCAAGACCCTCGCCCTGAAGCATTGACTCCCACGTGATCCTGCCCTTCATGCCGCCTATCCGCGCGCGGCCGTAATCATCCTCCGAATCGAGCCGGTCACTCGCAAATGCGGGTGTCATCGCGGATTGAAGAATGAGGATGAAAGAGAATACTGCTGATGCCGTCATCGATTTTTCTCCGTACGAATAACGGTTCGTTGCCGAAATGGGACACCTCCCTACGTTCCGACCGAAAGGGCAGGTTTTAAACCTGCCCCTACATTTCTATGCCAACGGAGGTCGTGCGAACTGGGTCCGGTCGCGATTCCCTATTCACAGGTCCTCCATCCACTCGAGGACGAACGGTTCGCCTTCGAGATATTTCCGGCAGGCGCCTTTCACGAAACGGGGCAGCGTCGGGAAATCCTCGCCAGGATTCTCAGTACGCCAGGACAGGAGTCGAATGCAGGACTCGATAAAGAAACTTTCGATGACTCGCAAATGGTTATCGGGCAACAGGATTTGTTCTTCGTACCCGTCGAGAAAAGCCTGGCACAGCGCCGGACTCATCGGATTTACGGCGAAGCACCATCCAACGTCTGCCAGTAAATGCCCGAACCGACACCAGTCGAAATCAATCGGACGGATCCCGCCCAGATGCACGATGCAATTTCCGCATGAGAAATCTCCGTGAAGGAGTCCCCGGGATTTCGGTGATCTGTTCATTTTCGCGAGGTGCTCGATAATCTGGCGCACAGTCCGTTCCAGAACCGCGAAATCATCGATGGCGATCCGTCCGTCCTCTGCGGCCGGATGCAAGCGGTTCAGGTCGAGTTGCAGGTCTTCATGTTCGCTCCCGGGACGAAAGAAGCCTTCGGGAAGGGTCCACTGACTGCCGTGCCGGTGGATTTTGCCGAGGACCGTTCCGACGTTGTAAAGTATTTCCGATGGCAGGTCGACGAACACCTCGTCCCCGTAGTTGTCCCAGACCAACTCGCCGTCGACCCAGCGGAGAAGGGTGACGAGAAAAGACCGATCGCCATCGGGCTGCACGTCGGTGATGAAGTCGCCTGACAGACTGCGGACGGGTTTCTGTATGACCAGATCGGTGTCGCGGTCCAGGGCATCGAGCCAGAGAAGGTGGGACCGGATGGCCGTTCGATAATCATGGATGTCTCCGTCTCCCCTGGCATAATACACGGTGACGAGGTAAGGCCCGGATGCGCCGTCCGCGCGAAACTTGACCATGCGGTAGCCGGAAAAGCCGATATGGCCCACTTGCCTGCGCTCGGCGATGCGGACTTCCCCGATATCGTAGTATTCCAGGGCTCGATCGGCGGCGTGCAGGTAATGGTGTAGCTGCTCACTCATCAGCGCTCTATTCCAAGTTTGGATTCGAGAACGACTCCAAACCTTATTGTCGCCGTCCCACGAGGAGCGTGTTGGGAGGGTCCTGCCACGTGCATTCGGCAACGAACCCGGCCTCACGCATCGCGGCGAGCTCCTCTTCGACCGGAAAGTACGTGTCTTCGGAGGACCACTCGTCGAAGTGCTCGCGGGCGCGCTGTTCGTCGATGCCGCGCGAAACGAGGTGGGCCGTCCAGATTCGGTAGCACCGCTCCCTTTCCTCCGGGTCTGCGGTCATCGTCACGTCGGCGGTCACGAACACCCCTCCGGGGCGGAGTGCACGGAAAATATGCTTGTACAGGGTACGCTTGCGTTGCATCGCCGGAATATGGTGGAGGGCCAGGCAGGCGGCCACGGCGTCGCACGCGGGGAGCGGCGCCTCGAATGAACATTCGCGGAAACGCACCCGGGCACCGAAACGCTTCAGCCGGGTGCGGGCCCGGTCCAGCATCTCCGGATCGACGTCAACGGCTTCCACGGCGCCGACGCTCTCGTGCTCGAGCATCGCTTCGGCGAGGGCGCCCGTTCCGGTGCCGAGGTCCAGCGCCAGGGCAGGGCGGATCGCGGCGATTTCGCCGGCGATCCTGTTCAGGCCTTCCTCGTAGCCAGGGATGAACTGGCGGATGGCTTCGTCGTAGGCATCAATCTCTAGACGAAGGTGGCCGCGGACGGAGTGACTCATTAGGCTTTCCGAATCGGCAGGTTCAACTGTCCTCGCTTTCCCACCAATGCTTCGTCGGGGTCAGGCACGCAACCCCCTCTCTCGATCAGCCTGAGAATATCCGGGATTCAATCGCCTTTACCGCCGCTTGATTCACATAGCTCTGGTCGTGAAATCGATCGGCGTATTCAATGGGTGTAACGCCCTTATACTCACGTACAGCTTCGTCGGGGGTTGACTTAAGGCCCTTTCGAAGGGACGCTCGATGGGACGGGTCCGCTCCCCTTTCGAGGAGCACGACAGCCATTCTGTCCTCCTTCCGGCCTTTCTTGACGACACAGTTGAACAGCGGCGTGTGACCCCCAAAGCCGTCGAGATCGACGTCGGCAACGGCGTTCGCGTCCGCGCCGTTATCGATAACCCAATCGAATATCTCATCCTCGTCAAATTCGATAGCCATGTGCAGGAGCGTTGTCCCATCCAGCGGTGTACCGTGGAGACCGGTGTCGTCGCCCACACGGAAGCCGGAGGGATAGATATCGTCATACCGGAATCTGCGGGAAATGAGTTCGGGATCCCTGTCCATATGACGCTCCAGCAAATCGATCCGCCCAAAATGGAAGGCCATAGCGGGGGTGTCTGGAAATTCCACGCCACTTTCGGCCAGAATTCTCAGACACTCATGTTTTCCGGCCGGGCTGCGGCTGTAGGTCTCAAGAACCATCGCAGCCGGCGCGAAAAAATCCCCGTCCGCGTCGCAAAGTTCGCCGCCGAGATCAAGAACCATCTGCAGTCCCCTGCTATTCAGGGTTTCACAGGCTCCCATCGCGACTCCGCGCTCTACCTTTGCGCCTTTCTTTACCAGCGCGCGAACCGTATCGGCATTTCCCTGCAGGATGGCTCGCCCGAAAGCGTGTTGGATCTCCGGACTACCCAGGTCGGCCAGCATCTCTACAATCTCGGTCTTGCCCAATTCAGCAGCAAAGCCCATCGCAGCGCCCCAGTGTGAACCCCGCCCCCGAGCCCCTTCAGTCAGGAGTTCGGGGTGCTTCACGACCAGATCACGTACGGACTTCAGGTCGTCGCGAGACACAGCTGCGCACAGTCTGGCCGCAATCTGCATTCTGGGCCAGCTTGGGTATCGATACGATCGCGCGAGTACGAGTTGGGCGTCGGCCAGCCTGGCGCTTTCGGCGGAAACGTCTCGTGGATGCAGACCCTCAAATGCGGAAATCGCCTCAGGATCGCCCGTCCGAAAGGCGTCCAGAAGCGATTTAGCCTGCTTCCTGAGGTTCTCGATGTTGGGTCTAACGGGAAGACTTCGACGGCGGGGCATAGCAGCCTCCTCTCGCAGAGTCGCCCGGCGTCCGCATTATCGGGCAGAAAGAAGGTGCTATCGGAATTTCAGGATCTGGCGAGGTGGGTGGGCTTAGCCCTTTCCGCGGACCGGAGGCTCCCTGTTGAGCTCGACGGTTATAATAATCATAACCGGGCCTCAAGGCAAGCCGACTCATTGGGTATCTCCATCAGGGAGTCCGAACGAACGCTGTTCCGGCAGCTTCGTGATAATCCAGGTCCCGCGGGCGTTCTATCAATAGCTACTATCCGGCGCCGGGAAATCAGGTGAGGATGATGCGGAGCTGCTTTCCCAGGGCCCGCGCAGCGCGGTCCATGGTACGCAACGTTACGGAGGAATTGGAGGAGTCGAGCAGACGGTCCAGCGCCGAACGACTGGTTTGCATGCGCCGCGCCATCGCCGACTTGGACAGTTTGTTCTCCTCCATGAACTGATTCAACTGATACGCAATTACCCGTTTCGTTGCTGTGGCTTCCGCTTCACCGAGAAGGCCCTCTTCGGCGAGGAAGTTGTCAAAGTTGCTACCGGAATGTTTTTTCATCTTGCCTCCCATAACTTCCTTAGTCTGCTGCGCGCCCTACTTCTCCACGACGAAGTGAACGTGGTTCGTCGCATCTCTGAACTGCGGCAATTCCGAAGTTTCAGCCGCGAATTCCAGGACGTTTTCGTATGCCTTTGGTTCGTTCGTCCTCAGCGCCTCGAGAAGCGGCGCCATGCCTTCCAAAAAGCCCTCTGCGCCGGCATAGCTTACAATTCGCAGCCCTGCATCCAGAAGTTCTTCGCGAGCGATTTCCGGGTTGAACCAGTGACATTCGGTGAAGTTGGGACGCTCCTGATCTTCGAAGGTCCTTTCGCCGAGCATGCTTTGAAGAAAGGCGGGATCGATGAAACGCTTCGGGAACCCGGCTATACCGCTTCGGAGCATACCCCAGGAATTGAGAAACGCGACAATCGCCCTGCCTCCCGGCTTCAGTATGCGGACCAACTCACCCAAGGCAAGTGATCGATCGTCCCTCGCGATCAGGTGATAAAGGGGGCCGAGAAGCAGGACAGCGTCGAACGATTCTTCTTCAAACGCGTCCAGATCTCGTGCATCTCCTCGAATGAACCGTTCGGCGGTGATTCCTTCCGATGCAAACGCCTTCTTTGCTCTCTCCAGCAGCTTCTCCGAGAGGTCGAACAGAGCCACCCGGTACCCGCGCCTGGCGAGCTCGATAGCGTAGCGGCCCGGCCCGCACCCGATGTCACATATCGCGCCGTTCGAGGGAAAGTATTTCTCAATCAGGCGCAGGGTGGAAGCGTATTCGACTCGCTGGAGCCCCGCCTCCAATCGGCCCCACTCGCGTTCGGGCACTGAATCGTAGAAGTTCCTGACGTGCTTGCTCATTCATTCAATGATTTCAGAATACGGCTTCACTGACACCAAATCACGAAAGCGATCTGGCGAAGTGGCCTTCAGAGGCAATCTTAACCTGCCTCGGCTGGTGCATTTCTTCCACCGAACAATGACTTGTAGATAAAATGCCGGTGGGGAACTTCGAGGCTTTCAAACTGCTGGAACAGAGCGCGATCATCGTACGGAACGCGCCGCATTTCCAACTCGTATTTCCCGGAGTCACATTCCAGAATGACGAAACGGGCGATCGGTTCGGAATGGCAGCCCAGAGAACCGGGATTCACGTATCTGGCCTTCCCATTCAAGTCTGACGGCCAATGATCGTGGCCATAGAATACGAGATCGGACTCGATGTCCGTAAAGAGGCTGTCCAGGTCGGCAGGACGTGGCTCCCGGACGACGGACGCGAAATCATCCCGGGACGCTGTGAGTGCGTAATGAAGGAACGATATTCGAACACCTTCGAATACGCCTTCAATCAGGTAGGGCCATTGTCTTATTGAATTGCGAAATTCTGGTTCAAGGCTGGAATGTACCCACTTCTGGTGTTCCAAATCACCGTCGCTCATCCACGGCGGCGTCGGTTTTGGTAGTCCGTTCGCAAACCAGGAGTCATGATTCCCGCGGATGAGTTTCATGCCGGGCGTGCTCAACATCAGTTCGAGGCATTCTGCGGGAAATGGTCCAATGCCTATTGCATCGCCGGTATGATATACCGCATCGACGCCCTCACGTCGAATAGTCCTCAGGGCAGCCTGAAGCGCAGGCAGATTGCCGTGCACGTCTGTCAATACAGCGATCTTCATATTCCGTCCAGGTCCGTCTATTCTCAAACGACTGGCAATTCTCAATCCCGTATCTTGCCATTGAGGCCGAGATCCGTGAGCCGAAGCCTCGAGATCATCGACGCGCGTTATTTTTCAACCACAAAGTGTACATGGTCGGTTGCATCTCTGAACTGGGGCAACTCCGACGTTTCAGCCGCGAACTCCAGGACGTTTTCGTATGCTTCCGGTTCATCCTTCCTGAGTGACTCGAACAGCTGCGCCATGCCTCCCAGGAATCCCTGCGCACCCGCATAGCTGATGATTCGCAGCCCCGCATCCTGAAGTTCCTCGCTGGCGATATCGGGGTTGGACCAGTGACATTCGGTGAATCCGGAGAGTTCATGGTCTTCAAATGCCTGTTCGCCGAGCATGCTCCGCAGAAAAGCGGGATTTCGGAAACGCTTCGGGAAATCGACGACACCACTTCTGAGCAGCCCCCACGAATTGAGAAAGGCTACTATTGCCCTGCCGCCCGGTTTCAGAATGCGGACCATCTCACGCAAGGCCTTTGATCGATCATCCATCTTGATCAGGTGGTACAGAGGACCGAGAAGCAGTACGGCATCGAACGATTCGTCGTCAAAGCAGGCAAGGTCGCGTGCGTCACCTTTAATGAAGCGTTCCGCGCTGATTCCTTCCGATGTAAACGCTTGCTTTGCTCTCACCAGCAGTTTGCCGGAAAGGTCGAACAGCGTCACCCGGTACCCGCGTCTGGCGAGTTCGATGGCGTATCGACCCGGTCCGCACCCGATGTCGCAAACGTCCCCGTTCTCGGGAAAGTATTTTTCAATCAGGCGCAGGGTGGCTGCGAATTCGATTCGCGAAAGCCCGGTTTCCAGCCGCTCCCACTCGCGTTCAGGCGCCGCGTCGTAATAGTTCCTGATGTATTCGCTCATTCAGGCTTCAATTCAAAAAAGGTTCCTGTCAGCAAGCGAAGAACCGCGAATACGATCTGGCAACGGGCGCACGCCAAGAACGCGCGCATCCGGTGGTCGACGTCACAACGAGGCCGCCGATTAGAGAAACTTACGCAGCTCCAGCAGGTTCCCGATCTCCGCAAATGGCTGGATGTCGCCGGGTTCTCTGTCTTTTCGATTCAACCAGATTCCCCTGATTCCGGCCTCTTGCGCTCCAACGATGTCTCTCCGGATATTGTCTCCTACCATCAGAATCTGCTCCGGTTTGGCGTCCGCAAGTCGAATCGCGTTCTCAAAGAAAAATGGATGGGGTTTGGCGAATCCGATGTCAGCCGAGACAAGCACGTCGTCGAAATAATCCGTCAGACCGCTGGTTTCGAGTTTCAGTCGCTGCAGATCGGATGCGCCGTTTGTGGCCAGAACCAATCGAACCGCTCCTACGAGTTCATCCATTATCTCGGCTGTCTCCGGAAAACACTCGAACAGTCCCGTCCGGGTCTCGACGAATTCGTCAGCAAGGATCCGGGCCAGCCGTTCGTTGTCGACACCCAGATCCTTCAGAGCCCGTGACCACGACTCGAACCGGTACGTTGGAGACCATTCCCGCAGCCAGACGAGATTTTCATCCTCCCCGGCGAACCCGGCCCACAGGCCCTCCCAGGAACTGATCCCGACCCGGCGGCAGTAGTCGATTACCGGCGTTGAACGCCAGAGTTCGCCGGCCTGCTCCAGGACCCTGTCCCGGAGTTCAGGCGGATGGACGCCGGCGGCAGCGTTCGCGCGTTGTCCGGTTTGTTCGAGCGCCTTGATCGCAATCGGTTTTTCGAGAATGAGGGTTTCGTCAAGGTCGAATAGAATCGCTTGAACCGCAGTTCGGACCATTAGATTTCTCGATTTCCACCTTCTTGAATGACGTCCGGCCGTTTCCAAACTTCAATCACGCCGCAGGTTGACGCTGCGCGGCTTCCCACAACCCGGGTACATCCTGAATGCTTCGGACTTCGGGGAAATACCGTGCCATGTTGTCAGCGCAGATCGATTGGACCATGTCGGCGATGTAGGACGGATCGACGAGAGACTCGATTCGTTCGTGCCAGGTACTGCGGTTCTGATGTCCACTTCCCGCGTCGAGCGTGTCCACGGGTATCTGCAGGAAGTCTGCCAGTCGCCGATGCGAACGGGCCAGTTCGTGGGTCCTTATCACCAGCCGCCGGCCCGGCGGGATTGCATGGCACCTGTCCACGTGCTCGTTCCAGGTATTCAGGAAAGCCGCAACCGAATCAAGCCCTCTCTCCGCAAGGGCGCGATCGTGACGCGAGTGGGGATATCGTTCAGGTTTGGTCCACCAGGGAAGGAAGTCCAGGATTTCGGGGGGCATCTCGCGGCTGACGAGGTGCCCGACGGCCGATTGAAGCCACGTATAACAATCACGGATGAGAACGATGAACTTCGACGCGGGGAAGACGTCCAGCAAATGGCCAATGACGAATTGGTTCGCCCACGAAACATCGTATTCCAGGTTGAGCCGGGCATCGCGCTCGACGAGAAACTCTCGAAGTGCGAGGGCTGAGACTTCGCCTCGGGATTCTCCGAGTATCATATCGAGCAACTCCGGTCGCTCTGGTTCGTGTGCCGCGCGGTAATTCGCTGAAAGCAGACCGACGAGAGATGCCGTACCGGACTTCGCCTGTCCGACACAAAAAGCCTTGACCTGAACAGTATTGCGATTAACGGTCATGGGGTTCCATATTCGTGATAATCCACGCAGAAATGCGACTACCAATGGTTGTCCGAATTTTGTTTCCTCAATTGGCGGGGGCCGCTGTAGACGTAATGATCAGGCAACCCCTGCCCGAAGTTAATTTTCTATTACGATGGCCCCAACGGCTTCAAGTCGATATTCGCTGCCATCGTATGCAACGGTCGTAATCGAGCATTCTCGCAAGACTTCTCCACCGTATGGGTCATTGCAGAATTTCGGTCTGACACGAGTCAGCTTTTCAGACGAAAAGACATTGAGAAGGAAGTCTGCCAGGACACCACCATGGGTCACCCCGATCACAGTATCCCGGGATAACTGACGATAGCGATCGGTAACGAAGTCCTCAATGCGCCTCCCGGCCGCTACGCTTGAATCACCAACAGCGGGTTGGTAGTCCCGTTCTCTGGAACAGCGCTCCCACTGAGCCATAAATTCATCGAATGATTGGCCCTCAATGTCTCCCCAATTCACTCGTTCCCGCAGCCGTGAATCTTCGGTAACTTCGAGATTCAAGACAGCGGCGATGATCCCCGCAGTATCTCTTGTACGCGCCAGTGGACTGCTGAAGATTCTTGTGATATCGTGTGTTGCCAACTTCCCGGCGAGCCGTTCGGCCTCTTCCCGACCTTCCGGGGTCAATGGCGGATCGCCGATCCTAAGTTCTCTCTTACCATGGCGAATAAAGTGGCAGCGCATCATGGGTACCTGTTTTCCGGTTTTTCTTGTCCACACCCTGGATCGCGACGAATCTCCTGAGTCACGCCTCAAGAGGCGCAAGATCAATTGGAGTCAGCACGCCGAAAAAGCCATACTTGATTCCGGAAGGATCTCCCTTGCCGGGTGGAAAGTACTCCTCTATCAGTTCCAGGAGCCGACGGTTGAATTCGGCCGCCTGCCGTTCCGAAAGTCGAGCGCGGTTGTGGTTGACGGAGCTTTGAAATCTCGGCCCGAATATACCGTCCGCACTCTCCCGAAACGCCTGGTTGAACTGGCAGGCCACTTCTGAAGATACCGCCTCGGTGGATTCGGCATTATTGTCACGTGGGTCCGGAAATCGAATTCGGTCTGCCGCCGGGAGACAGCGCCATGCAGTCGGATCGCCACCGCTTTGCTGAAGATGTACGATATCTGATTCCGCAAGTCGCTCCAGGTGGCGGAGGATGCGGGAATCAGTCACACCCAACGTCGACGAAATCTCCGCCACGGTTTTCCCTTCCTCGAGAGTTTCCAGGATGCACCGGCGAAGGGGGTCAGCGAGCAAACGGACTCGTTCGTCATCGACGACAACCAGAGATTCCCTGCCGGTGTCAACCGTGAATGTCAATTCGATCCAGCCCACCATCCGGATCCTCCATCAGAATGTCGTCGCCGTTGTCGTATTCGAGCTGAGGATTAACTCCACGACCGCGGCGCGACCGTAAGGGCTATACGCTGACAGCCCCCTTCGCGTCAAACGATAGAGGGCTGTCACATGCGGGGCTTACCATCGTCAGTTACGTATCCGACTAAACCGATGCCTTTTGATTCGAAGCTTCAAAAAAGCGAAGGCGTTCTTCCAACGATGAATCTTTGGTCTGAAGATAGTGCACCTGCCGAATGAAGTGGATTTCCTGCATCATTTCGTCATTTGGAAATTCCTTCCGTACATCCTCCCGGATCTTCTCCTTCTCTACGTGGGTCAATTCCCTCATGGATCTTCTCCTATAGCTCCGGTGGAGCGAAAATCTCCAGCGGACCATACCCCTTCAATACACTGATCGCATTAACTTCCCGTCGCGTGTTTACCTTTACAAGATGTGTGAAATTCCAACTGCAAAAATACCCAATTCCATTGGTCACTGCAATAGCAACGTGGTTGGCGTCATCTATATATTTTTCGGGAAATACTCCCCTTCGGACATATTCCTGAGCGAGAGCGTCGGCTTCTTCGTCAAACGCCAGGACTCCAAATCCCTCCACCAGATCTTCCAATTGCCGTCTTCTGCCGGCATCTGGAGTGCCGCGAATTTCTGACAGGACAACGGTTGAAATGACAGCTTCAAATTCAAGCAATAGAAACTTCCAGAATTCAAGGGTCTGACCCTGCCGTTCAGGCGTTCTTGAATCGTAATATGCACTTGCAACAGTTGAGTCCAAATAGACCTTCTGTTTTGCCATACTCTCTTTCTGTTAATCTGGAAGCGAAAAATATAGGTTCGGATGGAGGTCGGCGTTGCTGTTGTTGCCGTATTCTCTTCGGAAGAGCCAGGATTCCAAACGTCAAGGAATCCACGTACCCGGCAAGTGATCAGCCGCGACCAACTCCCAATAGCGGAGGCAGTTCAGCCAACGAAGTAATCTCGTAATCCGCCTGGATCCCGGAGTCGTTTCTCGCGCCATCGCGATTCAGCCACATGGCAGGCGCTCCGGCATGACGCGCTCCCGCAACGTCGTTTTCCAGGGAATCCCCCACGTGCAGAAGCTGCTCCGGCGCACAGCCCGCACGTCGCGCGGTGATCTCAAAAATCCGTCGATCGGGCTTCTCGATACGCACATCCTGGGAGAATACGACAAAGGCAAATCGTCCTTCAAGTCCGCATTGTTCGGGGTAGCTGTTCCCGTTTGACAAAAGTCCGATCTTGAAATGTGGCGATAGAACATCCAGAGCCGGCAACACATCCGGGTACAACTCGATGTCTTCAAAGCGGTGTTTCCGATATACCTGATTCAGATGACGAGCCAGACTTCTGTCGTGACAGCCTACACGCTCGAGCGTCCTCTCAAATGCAATTCGTCTGATTTCCGAGAGATTCCAGACCTTGCCCCTCAATTCGTCGGCAACCCGATCGCGAACGTCAATCATCTCATCGACCGTGAGGCACAATGCAGGTTCTGTTGGGACCTTCCTGCGCAGTTCCACCAATGCATGTTTCAGTGAATGCCGCATGACCCTGTGAAAATCCCACAACGTCATGTCGCCGTCAAATGAAATCGCTGAGATGCGCAAGGGTCTCATCCTCCAACTATCTTCTTAACTACACCGCGTCACCGCCCGCACCCCACGGCGCTCGCTGCTTCGCCATCCTGGCAATCAACGCGGTTCCAACGGCCGAAGCCGAACTCAGTAACGTCACGGCGCCGGCGGTGACGATGCCCCACAACCAGAGCGGAAGGGTGGTATTCACCGTTCCGAGGACAAACGGAAGCACGCCTACCAGCAAACCACTCACGGCTACCAGGACGACAACGACGATGCGTCTGAAGCACAGATTAATTGGACAACTCTCCTTTTGCAATTACAATGCACATTTATTGACCTATATCAGGTACTCCAAGTTCTCTGCATATCTTGCGCGCGAGAAGGTTTGGAATCTCGATATGTCGCGGCACCGCCTCGACTGCGCCTGTTTGTGGGTTTGTCCAAAGGGAGTGAGAACGCCCCTCGCGCTTGAGATGGCAACCGTGACGACGCAAGTGCTTTTGCAATGCCTGGCGTTTCATTCGACCACGACGACTTCACGTTCGGCATCCGCGGGTACAGCGCGAAGTCCGTCCTCGCGCCGGTCCTCTAGGATAAGCGATATCGCATCCCGCAAGCTTGCAAGTGCTTCATCCCGGGTCTTACCCTGCCCATTGGCGCCTGGGATCTCGGGGCAATAAGCAATGATCCATTCGTTGTCGCGTTCAATCACCGCCGTGAATTCATTTCTCATGTTCAAGTCTCCTGGAATCCAAGGCCAATTCTATAAAACGACGACTTCTTCAGTTTGTGTACGTCATTCTTGAACCCTTCGCCGCGAGTCAAAGCGGTTCCGGCAGCTTCGTAAGGCCTAAACGTCCACCTGGTAGTTCAACGCGGCTTCGTCCCCCGTCATTCCTCGGAAACCCCAATTACTGGCAGGAGTCTCGAAGAGGGTGATCTCCACGTCAATCGGCGCAATCCCCAAATCCTCCTCAATTCGGTCGAACAAAAGGCGGATGAGCCTCTTCCGGGCTTCGTCTGACCGTCCTTCCATCAGAGAAATCTCAATTACCGTGTACGCATCCGTACGGCCATCGGGATAGAAGAAGTCCTCAGGATCCATTGGAATGAAGCGATGAGCGCGCTTGTCACCCGGAAATGACAGGGCGTCGACCATACATTCGTTGATCACATCAGATAACTTCGCCTTGACTGGATCCAGATGTTTCCTCAGTCCGTAGACTCGAATCATGCGGTATCTCCGAAACGTCGCTGCGAACCGCGCCAACTCTATGGACGCGCACGATCAAACCATCGTTATTCGGTCATGGAAGATCCGAGGATGCTCACCTAAAGGCGGGAAATGAGCTGCTCGTAGCCGGCATGGGATCCGATCCAGAACCAGACAATCAATCCCTCTGCCCGCACGCCCACGGCACGGTAATATCGCGTGATTCGGACAGCGTAGATCGGTTCGGTAGGGTGTATCTCTTTGAATCGCAAGCTCGGATGGTTCGGATTAATCCGAAAACGGGCATAAGCAGCGGCAGCTTGAACGGAGTCTGGGAAGATCGAGTAGCGCGTCACGAAAACGACGGGTTGTCCGGGATGTCATGAGCCGCGCGACTCGAATGGCTCAGTCTTGCCTGCCCGGTATTCATCGAGAGCCTCGTTTGCAAGGTTTGATAACTGCGCCGCCGACGAGTCAAATGCGCGTTCCCACTGGCGCTCTGACGCCAACTCAGCCATCAGGACGGCCGCAATCGCGTCCTGCTCATCATTCGAAAGCTTCTTGATTTCCGAAATCGCTTCTTCGAGAAGTTGGGTCATTTGAGCCTCCAATTCTGGAGTAAAACTGGCTATTTGCCCTCACACCTCACCGAAAGCGAGTGGTAGCTAAAGAGCCCCCTTGCCAACCTGGCCAAAGCGTGGATGCGCGCAGCCCACCGTGAGACGTAACGTGAAGTAGATCAGGTTGATCTGCGCTTAAGCGTTAACTCTTCTTGCGAGGGAGTTCCTTTAAATGTCAATTGCATCCAAATTCTCGCTGGCAGGTAATCTTCCAACTGATCAGGTTGCAAATCGCCGAAGACTTCTCTGTTCGTAGGCTCCACAACAAATGATCGTAGAAGAGATTCTACTCCATTAGGATCGTCGGATCTGCTTTCTGCACCCACATCGCAATGTAGCCATTTGTGAAGCCAATGCACCAGACCATCCCAATTGCGACAGTCAAGAGTCCGAGTTTTCTGCTCGGCAGGTTGACAATTAAAATCATCGCGAATATTGGATGCACTTTCAATGCGTATCAAACGTCGTTGTTCGTCAACTGCGATAACAAACGATCGTTCCAAAACCAGATTGAGTCTTGAAGCCTCGGATATCTGATGTCTTTCGACTACAACTGATGTATCAATTGAACGCTTAATCTGAAAGAGTGCAGTCTTGATCCATTTTAATTCAGGAACACTCATGGTAATTGCTAAATCAGAACCGTACTGGTCCTTTCCTTGACTACCTCTTCGATGTAATTGATACACCTCCGACTCCATAGCAACGGGCGATTTAGCGCCAACATCACAGTTCCGCCTGCGCTTAGACAGTTGCTCCGTGACTCTATTCATAAGCGCAACCTCTTCTCGAGGATGCCCACTAAGCCATCCGTTAATTGCTGTTCCGATTGCGTTAAGAGCTTGAAATACAAACTTGTCAAAGTCGATCGCATCGGGATATGCCATCTACAGCGACCTTTGAAGAGAAGCGCCTAAATTCGTTGCTTTATCACTTCACGACTGAAGCGCAGGAATATCTCCGACATTTACCATCAGCCCTGGGGATTCGCGACTGTACGGAAACGCATCACCCTGAAATCTCCGCACTCCATATATACTAGAAAATGCCCCCAACGAGGGCATCATCTCCATTCACAATCGGAGTCTTACTTACAATCAAAAACATCCAGCGGTCCCCACATATCTGACCTGTTCTGATAGGCCACCGCAAAGCGGTTACCGAAGTTTAACCGCAGGAATTGACGGTCAATGCAGAATTTCAGTCGCAATTTCTGTTGGATCGTTGAGTGGAGTCATTTTCGCACCCTAATCCTATCCGTAGGCAAATTAGACACGGCAAGTAAACGAGAAAGATCTGCATTACAAACCTGCTTCCCACAGATGATCTCACTGACCTCCAATGTAAAGTAATCGTTCTTCAACGGAACTATTATGTACTCCCGCATCCTTCCGTTCTCCAAAACCTTCTGTATCGGAAATGATCTGCATAGTAACGAAGAGTAATCATAATTGTAGTCGAAAGAGATTCGTGATTCGTCCTCCCACGAGTACTTCGCGCGTTTGTAGAATCGTGCGAACTTCAATACCCCGTCAATGAACGGTGGTTTACAAAATTCACTGAAGAATCGGTCCCGAATCTCCTTAATAAAGTCGAAAGGGTACCCGGTGCCGTACGAGATGTCTCGAAAATCTACGCATTCCTGTAAAACCATTCTACCAATGTGGTAACGCAATACAAGGCAGACACCTCTATCCTGTTTCGCATATTGGTTCCAGAACTTCTCTCGGCTTGCACTCTTAGATAGACACAGGACGAACGACTTTTTCTTCAATTCGCTTATATTGCCAGTGATCAACGGATAAGTGTGGCCGGTTCGTCGGAAGAATTCTGAGTACTCTTCATTGTCGTTTTCCGAATGATAGTAAAGCGCAGTCAGCTGAACCGTTCCTTTCTTGAGAATGTCAATGGCCCTCTCCACGGACTTGAAGTGGTAGAATTGACGACAGTCTAAACGCCGATCGACTGCACATTTGGCGAAGATTTTCTCCAGAGGATCTGGAGCAAAAAAAGATGTCGAGAAGTAGATCAACGGGCGTTTATCGTCGGGTGAGAAGTCGTCCTTCGTGAGCTCTTCGACAACTAGCCGAAAGTTGGATGAAGCAATCGCGTTGTTTACGATTTCTGCCATACGTCGGCGATCACAGTCGTCGTACATGCAATTCAACTCTTTTCAAGGACTCAGATCACTGCTTCGGGTCATTTGATCTGTGATGTAGATGATCGCAGGGATACTCTGTCAAAGCCGCCAAGTCAGCAATCCAAATAGCGATCCTTATATAGATTCATCAACGCCAGAACGTAAGATTGGTTACTGCCCCCGTGATAGACATTGCCCTCAAGTGATCCGGTACGAGCAAATGTCTCAAGATAAATTCGTACTCGGGGAAATCGATGAAGTCGCTTGGCATTGGTAGACTGAGGTGTATATTCGAAGCCTTTTTCGGTCACCACGACGGTGAAAGGACGGTTTCGTGCCAATGTATAAAGCGTTTTTCCATGAAGCGTACCAACAAACCTCCTGAAATCGTCTGGCGCGATCGTATTCATGTCAAGCCCTCCGGGCGTGGTTTCGCACTGCAAGATGGCGTCCCTCGGGTTTGTTGATCGGGGCAACAGAATTCGAAAAGGGATTTGGCAATGCCATCCGCGTCAGCCGGATAGGCAGGAGCCCGTTCAACTGTCCAATTGCTCCCCCTTGAGGGGGAGTCCGCAAAGGTCAATCCGGTCCCCTGAGCTTGTCGAAGGGCCAGCGACGGCTGTTCCGGTGGGGTGATTTCAACGCGTTACCGTACGCGAGTAGCACGACTAGAGTTGTACGCATTTTGAATGGAATTCGGTCTGTCAGATTCTAATATACAAAAAACGCCCCGGACGGGGCATCATCGTATTTCGAATTCGACTAACGGAATCTTACGCTCGAAGAAATTCTACTGCCGTGATTCCGGCTTGTTTCAGAATGGCCGCTACGGTACCCTCCGGCAGGTCTCCAGAGTGATTGGGAATCGTCGTTCGACGTTGAGTAACGGGATTCCACCAAATCTCATGACTGCCTCGTGCGTGTCGGTCAAATGTGAATCCCAACCGCCTCAATCTTCGGATTAACTGTCTATATGTGAAACCCGCGAGCCGGCCCATCAAACACCTACGGGAATATCCAATTCCACGATGTCCATATTTATCGCATGCAAACCATCCGGCAGCGGGTCGCCATGTTCCCTGCAGGATTCGACAAGCTTCCTGGCAACATCTTGAGCGATTTCAACCGTCTCGGCCACTGTTCGCCCCTGTGCCACAAGTCCGTCGAAATCTTCTGATGTAGCCAGGAATTGACCGTTTTCTACTCGCCTGATTTGAAGACGAAGCCGGTATTCCATTGACATTTTATGCTCCTGTTGGATGCGATGTTTCCGATAAGATAGACTCTACATTCTGTAATATTTCAGGTTTGAGGGATTTTCGGCATGGCCGCTGCGCATGTCTTCAAGCGGACCGAAGGTGGCTACGATGCGAGAAGTCCGATATTGCGCCAATCGTAAAGCAAGGTCCGCATTCGATCCACTACACAATCAGCGCGGCGGCTCTTTCCTTGAGCGCGGGCAGGAGTTCGTCAGCCGCTCGTTCGAGCGCGGCGAACGCCTCATTCACGTCTTCCAGGTCCCCTTCGCGCGCCATGTTTTCCAGCCTCAGCGCCGCCTCTACGGTGGAATTGGCAAGAAAGACAGCCGCCGAGCCCTTCAGCGTATGCGCCGCGCGCCGCAGCAGGGTACTGTCGCTGTGGCCGATCGCCCGTTTCATTTCTTGATGGTGCCTCGCGTATTCCGTAACGAAGAGTCCGGCAAGTTCCGCCAAAATCGCCTCGTTGCCGCCAACCTGCTCCAGCGCACCCTGCCAGTCCAGCGTACCGGAATCGACATTGGGTTCGGCCGGCGCTGCATCGTCCGATGGGACATCGTTCTCCACGATATCGTAAAGATCTCCAGCACGGATGGGTTTGGGGAGATAATCGTCCATCCCCTCCTCCAGGCACCGCTCCCTGTCGCCCTGCATCACGTGGGCCGTCATCGCCGCAATTCGAACGTGCTCGCCTGTCGACCGTTCGCCGTCCCTGATTATCCGCGTCGCCTCCAAACCGTCCATCTCCGGCATCTGGACGTCCATGAGAATCAGATCGAATGCGTCGTTCTCCAGCGCCGCCAGCACTTCCTTGCCATTGTTGACGGATGTAACCTGGTGGCCGCGCGGCTCTAGCAGGTCCACGATTACTTTCCGGTTGACGAGGCCGTCCTCCGCCAACAGGACGCGACGCCGGTTGGCAGGCGGTACAGGTTCCAGTATTCCGGGAACGTCCACGGTTTGGACAACACTCACCTGCAGGGCTTCCAGCGTGGCATCGAGCAGGTCGGACTGCTTGACCGGCTTCGTCAGACACCGGGCAAGCCCCAATGCGTCGCATCGCACGGCGTCGTGCGTTCTTCCCGCCGACGAGAGAATCAGTATCGGCACGGCCGTCGCCGAGGGGTCCTCCCTGAGGCGCTCCGCCAGCGCGAACCCGTCCATATCCGGCATCACCGCATCCAGCAGAAACAGGTTGAACGGCTTATCCGCTTCGCCGGCCTTCCGAAGCGCATCGAGCGCGGCCGGGCCCGAGTCCGCAACATCAATCTCCATGCCCCAGGTTCCCAGCATCTCCTCGAATATGAACCGGTTTGTTCGGTTGTTGTCCACCACCAGCGCGCGAAGACCCACGAGGGTCTGCAGGTCGGCCGCCGACCGCTTCGCCAACGGGGGCTGCGCTTCGAATACCGCGGTGAAACAGAACGTACTACCCTTGCTCAGTTCGCTTTCCACCCACATCCGTCCGCCCATCATCGCGGCGAGTTGAGATGAAATCGCCAGGCCCAGCCCCGTGCCGCCGAACCTCCTCGAAGTGGAGGAGTCGACCTGGCTGAAGGAGTCGAATATCGGTTGCTGATCTTCGGGTGCGATGCCGATTCCCGTGTCCCGTACAAAGAACCTCAGACGTAAGGTGTCTTCCTCCCTGGCGTCCACTTTCACGTCAACAAGTACGTCGCCCTTCGCCGTGAACTTGATGGCATTGTCCACAAGATTGATCACGATCTGCCTCAGACGGCCGGGATCGCCAACCAGCCGGTCCGGAACGTCAGGAGCGATATGGCACGCCAGCTCCAGCCCCTTCTGCGTGGCCTTGACCGCGAGGGTCTGCACGGTATCCCCCAGCGTATCCCGGAGGTCGAAGCCGATGGCTTCCAGGTCCAGCCTGTTCACTTCCAGCTTGGAAAAGTCGAGGATATCGTTTAGGAGCGCCAGCAGCGCTTCGGATGACTGCCTGCTCAACTTGAGATACTCCCGCTGTTGGGGCGTCAGCTCCGTGTTGCCCAGCAACTCCGTCATGCCCATGATGCCGTTCATCGGCGTGCGGATCTCGTGGCTCATATTGGCGAGAAACTCGCTCTTTGCGCGATTCGCCTTTTCCGCGGTGTCTTTTGCTTTCTGCAGTTCCGCGCCCGAACGCTCCAGTGCGACGGTGCTCTTCTTCAGCGCTTCGTTCGCTTCACGTTCGGCGGCTGCCGTGTTTTCGAGTTGCCGGTTCTTTTCCTGAAGCTGTATCTCAGCGCGCTTGCGCAGGGTGATGTCCCGTACCGTGCCAATCATATGTACGGACTGCCCCGCCCTGTCGCCGAAAATGCGACCCTTGTTGCCGAGCCATCGTATCTTCCCGTCCGGCCAGACCACCCGATGCTCGACTTCAAAGCCCACCCCTTCCTTAATCGTGCGCCGCACAGAGCTTCGGACCATCTCCCGGTCTTCGGGATGCACGAGCTCATAGAACGCCTCGCGCGTGCCTGCGAATTCTTCGGGTTTCAGGCCGAACAGCGGCGCCACCAGATCCGACCACACCAGTTCCCCGGTCAGTAAATTGGAGTCCCAGCTCCCCATATGGGCGGCTTCCATAGCCAGTTTGAGGCGGGCCTCACTCTCACGCAGCGCCGTTTCCGAACGCTGCCGTTCGGAGTCCAGAAACGCGAGAGACCGGGCGTACCACCAGATCAGGATATTCAGCGCGACGATTACACCCAGAGAGAACAGCGACATCCCGGACTCGAACCCCAGTATCACTTCCCCGTGAGGCCAGAGCCAGCCCAGCGCGAGCGGAATCAGGAAAGCGGCCGGCAGCAGCCGGCGCGCCATCGAGCCGCCGGCCGTCGAACTGACAATGGTGGTCGTCGGTTCAAGGTCCGGCCGGGACAGAAACACGCCAATGCACAACAGCCCGAAGGTGAGCGTTGTCACGGCGCTCATTTGAAGGTCCCACGTCACTTCTCGCGGTGACAGCGTGAGGTAGAAATGACCGACCGCATATCCGCACGATACGATCGAGGCGATAGACAGACACGTCTGCGCCGGCCAGGCGACGCCCCGCACCCTGAAATGCCAGAGAAGCAGCGCCAGGCCGATCAGCGCGAAGTTACACGCTTCATTCCGCAGCATGTGCCCGGCGCCCGCGCCGAAACCGATAAACACGGGTCCCGCGCCCAGGAGTTCCAGGATCGCGAAGACCACGACGACCGCGCCGATTGCCTTCCCCAGGAACTGCCTGCGCGCGGATGACCTGCCGCTGCGCAGCAGCCACAGCGCCACGCCGGTAAGCACGAACATGCCCGCCGTCAACAAAGACATCCATTCGGCCACGGGTGCGCTGACCAGCCATCCCGCAAATACCACAATAGACAGCATGACCACGATCAGGTTCGCCGTTTGCGCGGCCATCGCGGCGATCCGCACCAGACGCGGGTCTGCGTAATCGTCCATTTCAATTGCACCCTATGGAAACAAGCCCCTCAGGAGTTTCGCCTGAGTTACGCGGTGAATTCCTTCGATCAGCGCTGCCGTGCGTATATCCAGTCCATCGCGTTCGGACCGTTGAATGGTTCTAAGGAACGCGTTGAGCAGAATCTGCCTGAGGCGATCATTGATCTCCTCGAGGGTCCACACATAGTTCTGCGTGTCCTGAACCCACTCGAAATAGGAAACCGTAACCCCTCCGGCATTGCCGAGTACATCAGGCAGAATAAACACCTCTTTGTCCTGCAGGATCTCATCCGCTTCAAGCGTTGTCGGCCCATTGGCGCCCTCGGCCAGGATTCTGCACGAGATCCGATCTGCATTGTCGGCGTTGATCTGATTCTGTATTGCCGCGGGAACGAGGACGTCGCAGGGAATTTCCAGCAACTCCCGGTTGGTCACGGCGTCCCCGCCTTCGTAACCTTCTAGGACCCGGCTCTCGTCCACGTGACGCGACAGCGAGTCCACGTTCAGACCGTCGGGATTGTAAATGCCGGTGGTCACGTCGCTTACGCCAACCACCCTGACCCCACAGGCCTCGAGGAATCTCGCCGCGCTGCTTCCCACGTTTCCGAACCCCTGAACGACGGCGGTCGCGCCGTTCAAGTCCATCCCAATGTGTCTGGCCGCCTCTTCGACCAGATACACCAGTCCCCGTCCGGTCGCTTCACGGCGTCCCTCGGAGCCCCCAAGCACCACCGGCTTGCCGGTTACGACCGCAGGCACGGTATGTCCCATCTGATGGCTGTAGGTGTCCATCATCCACGCCATCACGTTTTCGTCCGTGCCCATGTCCGGCGCCGGGATGTCCTTCTGCGGTCCGATAACGTCTATGATTTCCGACGTATACCGGCGCGTCAGGCGCTGGAGTTCGCGGCGCGAGAGGACGGTTGGATCGATACGAACGCCGCCCTTAGCGCCGCCGAACGGGAGGTTCATCAGGGCGCACTTCCAGGTCATCCACATGGCCAGGGCGGTTACTTCACCAAGGTTCACGTCGTGATGGTAGCGCACGCCGCCCTTCGTGGGCCCCATCGTCAGCAGATGTTGAATCCGGTAGCCGGCAACCGTCTCCACGTATTCGTGCTCGTCCCGCCGGAACGGAAAGGTGACCACGTGAGTTCTCTGCGGAAACAGAAGACGCTGCCGGATATTGTCGTCCAGTTCCATCAGGTGCGCAGCCTTCAGGAACTGCTGCTGCGCCAGGCGGAACATCGGCGACTCCCACTCGGCGTGCTGCGCCCGGCTGCGTTCCACGGCGTAACGGATCGACCTCACCAGGAGTGGGCCGTCCAATTGGGCTTTCACCAGATAGTCCTGCGCTCCCGCCTCAACCGCCCGCGCCGCCAGTTTGATGTCCTCCATTCCGGAGAGGATCACAACGGTCAGTTCCGGATAGGCGGCCCGCACGCGAAGATATGTCTCCAGGTCCTCGCTGTCCGGCAGTACCAGGTCCAGCAGCAGCAATTCGTACCCGTCCGCTGCCAGCCGGTTCAGCCCTTCCGCGAGCGTACCCGCCGAATCCACCTCGAATTCCGGGCCTTCGGATTCCGCAAGCAGTTCCTGAATCAGTCGGCTGTGAAGCGGATTGTCCTCAATCAACAACGTTTTCAGGTTTGTGCCTGGCATAGTTATATCGTCCGCGCATGGCGCGATTCCAAGGAGCGAGGGCGTACATCGGATATTTAGTCCTAATGCGCATTCGAGTCAAGCCCAAAGCGTTGAATGAGACGCGTTTATGCGAATCGCCACGGTATCGCCCGGTGAGACAGGCAGGGATACTCCATCGCCCCGCCGGCCTTTCGTCACGAAAACGATCCCGGGGGTTTAGACGAATAAACCGGTTTCCGGTTGCAGGTTATCCGTCACCGGCTCCCCTGCCGCAGGTCCAGCCAATCCAGTTCATCCGGCGTCAGCCGGATATCCATCGCCTCCCGGTTCAGGCGGCCTTCTTCGACCGACCTGCAGCCCGACACCGTAAAGACGTTCAGGGGCTGGTTGAAGAGATACGCCAGCGCGATCTGCGCCACGGTCTTTCCGCGCTCGCCGGCGAGTTCGGTCGCGCGTTCCAGCCGTGTGAAGTTCTCCTCGTACCCATAGACCTGCACACAACCGTGCGTCGTTTCCTTCGCCATCCCGGCAATGTTTTCGCGCGTCAGGAGACCGGAGAAAAAACCCTGTGCCAGGCTGGACCAGGAAAACACGGGCATCTGCGACTCCCGGTACCACGCTCTTTCCCCGGCGCCTCGCGGACCAGAAATGCTCAGACAGCCCTCCCAGACCTCCTTTACGCGCACGGCCAGGCTGAAATTCGGGCTGCTGGCCACAAACGGCATCAGGCCGTGGTTCCTCGCATACCGGTTCGCTTCACGGATTCGATTCACCGACCAGTTGGACCCTCCAAAGGCGTGAATGCGTCCTTCGGACATATGCTCGTTGAGCGCCTCGACGAGGGGCCCGACCGGCACCGCGGGATCGTCCCGGTGAAGCAGGTAGAGGTCGATGTAATCCGTCCTGAGCCGGGCCAGAGAGTCGAACAGGTCGGAGGCGACGTCGAACACGGTCACCCGGCGGTCCCGGTCCGCGTTGGGATGGCCGCCCTTGCTGAGGATGAATACATCGCTTCGATTGCCTCGCCGTTCCATCCACGCGCCAAGCGCCCGCTCCGCTTTGCCGTTACCGTATACCGGTGCGGTATCGAAACTGTTGCAGCCCAGCGCCCGAATCCCGTCGAGAAGACCGATGCTCGCCTCGAGATCGTCCGTCGAGACCGTCAACGTGCCCTGAACCAGCCGCGAGACCGGTTTGTCGATTCCTTCGACGCGGCCGTATTTCATAGGGGCTCCATATTAAAAATGATATACTATAATTAGTATGTTTCGCAATGTTAGAAAGCAGCTATCAGCCGTCAGCCATCAGCAAAGATCAGAACCAAATTCAAAATCCACATCTCCCCAAATTCCCTGCCTACGGCGTGTTCCTTTTGAAGCGACCAAAAGGAACCAAAAGTCGCCGCTGGGCGCGGGGCCTGCCATATGCATGGCGCGAATCACCCTTCAGGATGCACAGGATCCTCTGGCCTGCCAACCCTGGAGGATACCGTAAATTCGAGCGGGACGGAACAACGCGCCCTGCTCTGGAAGTGCTCTGGAATGGCATCGCGTTAGACAATCGAGTGCCCATTTGAGGGCGAGTTATCAGCGGACAGGTAATGACGGTACAAATGATAGAACCGAGCGACGATCGTTAAGGTTCCACCTCAGGACCGTCCGGTGGTGGAGATGGGGGTTTTTCCGTGTTAACCCGTTTCGCACTGTCATACTGGTACTCTACAGGTGCGCGAAGGTCACCTGGTCGACGAAAGGGCCCCTGCAGTGATTCACGGAAAAACCGGCCCCGCGCCGAGCGGCGCCCTTCTTTTTCGCCCTTTTTCTTGGGCGATTTCAAGAAAAAGGGCAAGGGAATAGGGGACGTTTGGGGGTGGGTAGAATTCTATCCTTGTCTGTGCCGTCCCCAAATATCTTCCCGGGATCATTCCATCGGGAATTTCAGCCCGATCCGGTCGCGGATCGTATCCATCGTCCCCATGATGTCAACGGTCTCATCCAGCGGGATCTCCTGGCTTTCCAGTTTCCCTTCGCGCAGGTAACGGCCGACCGCTTCCGCCTGGCAGTTGTACCCGTTTCCATCATACGTGCGTTCGACGGTCTCCTCCTTGCCGTCTCGCACCAGGGTCGCGGTCGTTCCGCGCCAGTACGGCGGATGAATGCGGATGATCCCTTCAGTACCCATAATGTGCGCCCAGTGAGACGTGCCGCACTGAATGGACGTGAACAGCATGGCCATCTCTCCCCCGTCGTATCCGAGCATCATCCCTGCCTGTTCGTCCACCTCCAGCTCGCCGATATGCCCCATACTCATCACCCTCGACGGAACGCGGCGGTAAACCATGGAGGCGAACGAGAGCGAATAGATGCCCACGTCCATGAGCGCCCCGCCGCCCAGGGCGGGATCATAAAGGCGGGACTTCGTCGTGCCGGGACGGGACCCGAACCCGAAGTCCGCGGAAACCATGCGGACGTCGCCGATGGCGCCGTCGCCAAGCCATTGCCTCACCTGATACATGATCGGCAGGAACCGCGTCCACATGGCCTCCATCAGAAAGAGCCCTTCCTCGCGGGCAGCCGCGACGATTTCCGCGGCTTCAGGACGATTGATCGAAAACGGCTTCTCGCACAGTACCGGTTTGCCCGCGCGCAGACAGAGGATACTGTTCTCTCTGTGGAGCGAGTGCGGCGTTGCAACGTAGATGACGTCCACGTCCGGATCGTTCGCCAGGGCCTCGTAGCTGGGGTGCCGTCGAGGAATGCCGAATTCGTCCCCGAATGCATCGGCAGCCTGCTGGGTCCGTGACCCCACGGCGATCGGTTCCGCGTCCGGAACCGCATTCAGGCCTTTCACGAAAGACCGCGCAATGGCCCCCGTGCTCAGGATACCCCATCGGATGCTCTCGCCCATCTCCTTTTCCTCCCTGTTATTCCCATATCCAGCGCTCCCCTGCGATCTGTCCCGGCGGAACGACGGCGCCGACTACGCGCCGGCGCCGCAGGATGTTTGGTCATCCCCCACGGTCAACACGCGGGGCGACAGCGCCTCGAGCCGCGAAAGCGGCTCCTCCAGGCTGCGGATCGCCTGCACCCAGAAGTCGGATTTTTCGAGGTCGCTGCCGAGGCTGCGCCTCGCCACGTTCTCGGCAGTGTCACTGCCGGTCAACCGAAGGAAGCTTTCATACCGGGGCAGGAAGTCCGGCCCCTCCTTCCGGAACATGGCATAGAGCCCCCGACTCAACAGATAGCCGAACGTGTACGGGAAATTGTAAAACGTGACTCCCGTTATGTAGAAATGCAGCTTGGATGCCCAGAACCAGGGGTCCTCTTCCCCCTCCTGAAGCACGTCGCCGAGTACTTCGCGCTGCTTCTCCGTCATCAGCGCCTTCAACTGAGAAACGCTCAACTCACCGTTGCCGCGCTCCTCGTAAAGCGCCTTCTCGAACTCGAACCGGACCGGAATATCCAGAAGATAGGTACCCCCGTGGCCCACCTCCGAATCGAGGACAACCGCTCTCTGCAGGTCGTCCACGTCCGGGTTCGAAAGGACCCCGTCGGCCAGGATCATCTCGGCGAACGTCGAGGCGGACTCCGCCAGCGTCATCGGGTAATGTCTCGCAAACGGCCGCAGATCGCGCATCACGTGGCTGTGAAACGCGTGGCCCGCCTCGTGCGCGAGCGTCAAAGCGTCGCCCATGGTGCGGTTGTACGTCATGAATATCCGTGACTCGGAGATCATCGGGGATCCCGTGCAAAAGCCGCCGGGTCGTTTTCCCGCACGCGGCTCATAGTCGATCCATCGCCTGTCGTACATATCCTGGGTAAAGCTTCCCAGCGCAGGATATGCCGTGGCGAACGCACCCTGTACCAGGGACTTCCCCTCATCCCAATCCATGGGCGACACATCGGGAAAGGGCAGCGGGGCGCCAAGATCGTACCAGGCCACCATTTCCTGGCCCATTGTCTTCGCCCTGAACCGCTGGATGCGGCGCCCCACCTCGATTTCGGAGAATATCGCGTCGAACATCGCGTCCAGCGTCTTCCGCGAAATCGCGGACTGGAACAGGGCCACCTCGAGAAAATGCGGGACCTCGCGGTAGCGATTCATCGTAAGCCGCGTGCCGGATATCGCGTTCAGTGCTGCCGCCGCTACGTCTTCAACGCTTTCCCAGGCGGCGTTCCCCCCCTCGAACGCGGCCCGCCGGACCTGCCGGTCCGGATTTTCCATCAACGACCGCCGCTGGGAGATGGGCACCTTTTCCTCCCGGCCGTCGGGGAACCGCATTTCGAATTCCAGCTTCCCGGACAGGGTATCGTAAAGCCGGCCCCACGCCGAGATACCGTCCACCCTCAGGTCGGCCGCCAGCGCCTCGCGCGCCGAGTCCATGGTATAGCGGGCCTCGCGGCGCATGCGCCCCAGCAGATAGCCGGCGTCCGAAAGCGACTCCCGGCGCGTGAGCGCCTCGAAGCTGCCGTCGGACGCCGTCTTCAATCCCCGCAGCAGTTCCGTCTGAAGCTTGGTCGCCTCTGCGTATTGCAGCGTCAACGCGGCCTCTTCCTTCAGATAGGCCTCGTTTCGCGCGTCAGCGGCCGTCAAGCATCCCACGTAGGAGGCCACGTGACGCAGCCGCGTGAACAGGTCCTCGCTGCGGAGGAGTATATCCTCCCAGGTCTCAACATTACCCTCGTCCAGCGGCGCCAGAGCCCTCGCCAACTCCAGCAAATCCCGCGTATCCTTCTCCAGGGCGTTCTTGAACTTCGCCATCTCCGGCCCGTTGAACGCCGGGAAATAGCTCGACAGGTCCCAGTTCATCCCCGCTTCCGGTGGAGTCTCAACCATACGATGATTCCTCAAATTATGGGTTCCACGCCCAGAATCCTTGCCGTTGTTCCCCCCATGATCATTCGCAACTCGTCCGCGCACAAAAACGCACAGTAATTCTCGATCCATCGCCTCGACTGCCGGTACGTACAGAACCGGTTCTGGAACGGCATATCCGTTCCCCAGTTCAGGTGGTCCGCGCCCACATTGGCGACCATGGCCTCCAGCACCGGCCGCGCCTCCCGGTACGGGAAGTCGAACCAGTCTCCGATTCGGACAGGGAAGCAGACCTCGAGATTGCAGTTCGGGTTCTCGAACGGGAGCCAGATCTCCCGCGGCATCGGCTGGAATTGATCGTCCGAGACGAATGCGCGCCATGGGAAACCGTGCGTCAGATTCACAACCGATTCGGGATAGCGTTCCATCCAGCGGACCAGGACCTTCTGCTCGTCCAGGTAGCCCTGACGGGCGCCGTCCGGCGTCATCCGGCGCGTCACGTCACCCGGTCCGGACCCGAGCGTAAAGAAAACCGGCACGCCAAGCGAGGTCGCCGCATCCCAGAACGGCCGGCAGGACGCCGCGTCCCACGGTTCGGTGGTTCCGAAATAGGCCGGCCGGGCATTGAACTTGATCGCGTGGAGTCCATGGTCCTGAATGGCTGTCCGGAGTTCCTCAATCACCGCATCGGTCTCGGTCCGGATGCGCCACTCGTCCACGGGCGCCATGGACCGGAGCCGGTCCGGGTACTGACGCACGCAGCCGGCAAGGAATTCGCTGTTGCGGGTCAGCATCGGGTTCGTGTGGATGAGCGCCATGTCCACGCCCGCGTAATCCATCTCCGCGATCAGGCTGTGCGGCGTGAACTCCAGGTCCCTCAAATTGGGCGGATAGAACTGTTTCGTATAATCCTCCCCGTCGATCGTCCAGACCACCCGCCCCTTCCGACCGTCCACCCGAAAGTTCACGTCGGGCAGATCGCTCCAGGACTCGTAATCCGTCGGGATCAACCCGTCCGAAGTCGCCGGCGCCCGGTCCCGCACGCGCCAGGCCGGCTGATGGTGCAGGCCCTGGGCCTCCTGGACCCACTTCATGTGCTCCTCGCTGTCTTCGAACCCGGCCGGATCGTCCCCCGGCTCGAAACAATAGGCGTGGGAATCAAATATCATCGAAACGCTCCTCTGCCTATGCGGCGACCTGGTCGGGCATCAAAGCGCCATCGCCGAAGATCATCGAGAATGAAGACTTTCGACTGGAACGGGTTCGCGCGTCTATATAACACGCGCTGAACGCCCGCCTGGGAATGTCCATCCGGTTCACCCCCGACCGGTGCAGCAGCCAGTTGTGCAGGATCACGACCTCGCCCGGTTCCATCGTCAGGTCGAAAATCCTGTCTTCGGGACAGAACACTCGTTCCTGCTCGTCCGTAATGGTATGTCCCTGCTCGCTCAGAATCCCCAGTTGATGGGAACCCGGCACCACCTGTACGCATCCGTTCTCAGTCGTGGCCGGGTCCAGCGCCGTCCAGACCGTGACCAGCGGATCCCGGTCCACGTACCACGAACTCCCGCCGTCCTGGTGCCAGGGCAGGTCGGAGCCCTGCTGCGCCGGTTTGTTCATGAACATGGCCCGGAAACAGGCGATCGAGGCGTGGGCGCCATAGACATACGCGCAGATCTCCCTGAAAACCGGCTTCTTCATATACTCCAGAAACAGTGCATCGTACTCCAGTCCCTGGATCTTCCGATACCCCAGACTCGCGCCCTGATGGCCGATACCGCCGCCCTTCACCTGGTCATACCGGTCGGTGTTCGAATCCAGCTGCATCGTCAGCCGGTTGTAATCCAGCGGCGCCCGGCCCAGCATGATCTCGTCGATCCGCCGCTGCAGCCCCTCCAGTTCCCCGCTGCTGCACTGACTCCCGATTTTAACGAAACCGTCCCGGTGGTAATCGCTCCACTGGTCCTGTGTGATGGTCTGCTGCATAAAGGTATCCCCCGGTGTGAACTGAATAAACGATCGCGTCCCCGCAACCGACTCGACGTGGATTATCGAACTCACGACGCGGTTGCCAGCCGGTCCCGTACGACCTGCTTCCGGATTTTGCCGACCGACGTCCTGGGCAACGCGTCCACGAACACGATCCTGTCCGGGACCTTGAACGCCACGAGCCGTCCGGCGCAATAGGTCCGTATCCCTTCCTCGCTCAGATCAGCACCGGCTTTCGGCACGACCGCCGCGACGACCCGTTCGTCCCGAATCTCATCGGGCACGCCCACCACGCAGACATCCGCGACGCCTTCGCATTCCTGGATCACGCCCTCCACTTCGATACTCGAGATATTCTCACCGGACCGCCTGATCAGGTCCTTTCCCCGATCCAGAAAATAGAGAAAACCGTCTTCGTCCGCGCGTACTGTATCACCTGAATACAGCCAGGTCCCGTCCGGATGGTTTCGCAGGGTTTCGGCCGTTGCCCAGGGATTCCTCAGGTACCCCTGCATGATCGTCCGTCCAGGGATCCCCTTTACGATCACCTCACCCGGCGTGCCGGCCGCCGCGTCCCCGCCTTTCTCGTCCACCACCTTCACCTCGTAACCGCGCACGGGCTTTCCCATTGCCGCGAGGTTGCGTTCGCCCGTCAACGGACTCATTACGGGGAGCCCGCATGTTTCGGTCATTCCCCACAACTGCTGCAGAGGCGCTCCGAACCTCCGATGCCAGGTCGCGTACTGGGCCGCGGTCAGATTCTGCGCGAAGGTGATGTTGCGGATCCTGTGCGCCGCGTCGGCTTCACGCTCCGGCTGGTTAAGCAGCATCCGCAGCAAGGCCCCGAACATCGCGCCCATGGTACACCCGTATTCAATGGCCTGCTCGAAGAACCGGCTTGCGCTGAAACGGGCCATCACGGCCACACTCGCGCCGGTTACCAGGCACGGCCACAGCGCGTGGCATTGCGCCCCGGCGTGAAACAGGGGAAGCACCACCAGGTGCCGGTCCTCCCGCCGCAGACCCGATCCCGCGGCGAACACTTCCGCGCCATAGACGAAACAGGCATTGGTCAGCATCACGCCCTTGGGCCGTGAGGTGGTACCGGACGTATAGAGGAGTTGCACCACGCGCTCCGCCCCGCCATGCCCGTCGACGGGTTCGGCGCTCTGCGCCGACATCCATTCTTCATAGACCGGGTATCCGCCCGGCAACGCTTCTCCCGTATCGCATAACACCGTACGGATTTCCGAATCCGCCGCAACCCCGTCTGTCACATCCAGGCATCCCGCTTCCGTAAAAATCGCCTTGCTTTCCGAATGGGCGACCAGGTACGCCAGTTCATCCGTCGTCGAGGCCGGATTCGTGGGCATCACCACGGCCCCGAGGTACGATGCGGCAAGGATCAGCTGTGCGTAGGCCGGATGGTTGGACAGGTGGAGATTGAAGACGTCTCCCGGGCGGATTCCCAGTTCCCGCAAGAGATTGACCGCTTGATGGACGCTCTTCAGAAACGAGGCGCGGGTCCACCGGAAGACCTGCCCGTCTCCCCGTTCGTACACCATCCACTCCCGGTCCGGCTGCTTCCAGGCGAAACCCGAGAAATCGCCGTAGAGCGTCCGGTTCCCCGAAACGTCGATCATCGGTCCTTCTTCCGCGCAATGAACGCCTCCAGGTTCGCGCGAGCCTCGTCCCTTCCGATACAGGCCTCGAACGCTTCGGAAGCCGCGGCGTCCCACCTGGCGTCGCGAGCGGAGGATATCCGGTTCAGCAGCTTCTTGGTCTCTCTCAATGCCGCAGGAGGATACGATGCAAGACGCAGCGCGAATGTCCTGACCCGGTCTTTCAACGCGTCGTCGGCGACACACTCGTGCACCAGGCCGATTGCCTTCGCTTCGCCGCCGGTCACCGTTTCGCAGCCCATCACGATCCACCTCGCGGCCGCGCCGCCAACCGCGTCGACAAGCCGGCCCAGCCCCCAGGGCGGTGTCCATCCCAGTTCCACTTCCGGCATCCCCAACCTCGCCGATTCCGATGCGATCCGGAAGTCGTGATACAAAGCGAGCCCAACACCGCCACCCAGAACGTGGCCGTGCAGCATCGCGACCGTGGGTTGGGGGATGTCGTCGAGCAGAGCGAAGGCATCAGCATGCGCGCGTTCCACATCCGCGGCCCCCTCCGCGGTCAACGGCGCCAGCTCTTTCAGATCGCTGCCGGCGCAAAACGCCCGGCCCGCGCCACAGGTGACCACAGCCCGCACGTCTTCATTACCGCGAATCTCGTCAAGGTGGCCACCAAACGCGCGCACGCTTTCGAGATCCATCGCATTCAGCACCTCGGGCCGGTTCAACGTCAGCCACGCAATTCCGTCTTCAATCGTCAGATCGATCATTTAACGTAAGACCGGGATTTACATGGATGGACAGGATAAAGACCTACCACACAACATCACACCGACCCGTCAGATTCCGCATTTCTTCTACCGTCTTCCCTCTACCCTCTACCCGCATTCAGGCACTTTGTGGCCATTATAACGTTTGTGCACTTTTAAATTGCGGTTGAATCACGCCGGTCTATGCGTGTTTTTTGGGATAGTCGTACGAGACCATCCGCCCGAGACCCGCCGTTACGCGCACCCAGGAATGGATATCCAGATCCACGCGAAAGACGGCGCAGGTTGGCATATAGACGTTTGAATCCGAAACAAGGTAGCCGGCCAGGTCCGAGAAGCCTGGATTGTGGCCCACCATGATCACTTCGCCGTACGTGTCCGGGATTTTCCGCACGACGGCAAGCAAGTCGTACAGGCTCGCTTCGTAGACCGCCATTTCCTCGACGATCTTCCTGGCGGGAAATCCCAACGCCTTCGCGATTTCGCGGGCCGTCTTGACCGCGCGTTTCGCGGGACTGGTGACGATCATGTCCGGCTTCGCACCGCCTTCTTTCAGACGCTTGCCCATAAAGGGCGCGTCCCGTTTGCCGCGCTTGTTCAACGGGCGCTCGAAATCGCCAAGCGCCGGATCGCTCCAGCTGGACTTCGCGTGCCGAATCACATATAGCCGCTTCATACGCTAACGCCCCCAAAACCAGGAGAGAGGAAAGAGGAGTGAGTAACGACAAAAAGCAGATCGGGAAACGCGAAAGGAAAGAGTAGTGAGAGGCCTATGACGCGTTTTCTCTCTTTTCTCACTACTCTCCACTCTCTCCTCGACTTTTCTCCGGGCCGCCTGCATCCCAGATCAGGCGAGGGCCCCTGTCAAGCCCTCGAATATGCCCGTTCTCCCTTTCCCGCGGGTACCCCAGACAATGAGAAACATAGGTTACGCCGTCAATTTCGCGAAGCCGATTGCGATGCTGATGGCCGTAGACGTGAATGGTGGACCCGAGTCGGCGAATCTGCGCATCCAGGCCCCGGCATCCCGCCACGCGGCTGAAGTTGAACGCGGGATGCGGGTCTCCGGGCGATCCGCCCCACCGCCGCGGCGCCGGTATGCCGAATATCAACTCCCGTCTCGGCAGGAAGTGGCTGAACGAGATCACCGGCGCTTCGTACGTCCCTGATATGTTCCTCTCATTCGCGCTGAGGAAAAACTCCGCGGGCGGCCGCGCGCTCTCGGGCCACCTGACGAAATGGTCATCGCTCCACATTGACAGGGTCTCGTCCTCGCCCGCTTTGGGCGTAAACAGGCTGTCGGGACCCTCCTCGGGTTTCAGATACCACGAAAAGAGCGGGACAATCCATGCGCCCGTCCGGTTTCCGACCCTGCCGGGACGCGTCCTGACGTCGAGTCGATCGCAAAGGGAAAGCACCTGGTCGAATTTGCCCAGAGAGCCGCGCGGCAGCCCCGCTCTCCGTACCCACAACTCATGGTTTCCCGGCACGAAAAACACGTCTGCGAACCTGGAGCGCACGCCGGCCAGCGTCCTCTCCAGCCGGTCCATCCGGTCGCTCACGTCGCCGGCCAGAATCAGCACGTCCCGCTGGAAGTCGGACTCGGACAGCGAACTCATCCAGGCCAGATTCAGCGCGGAGTCCACGTGGACGTCCGACAGCGCGAAGATGCGCGCCGTATCTCTTTCGTTTTCGCTCATGACCTGTCAATCGGTCCGCGCAGAGAAAACGGTCCCCGCCCGCCGGCGCCCGCGGGTTCTACGGCGAAATTGGCGACCTTATTGCCTCGTCACCCGGCATACCGCCCGGGACCCGGCGTCGCAGTACCAGATTGTCCCATCCCACATCGTCATCCCATGCGGTTCGGGATACTCCGCAGGAATCTCGATCTTATCCAGAATCGCTCCGTCCGCCGAGTTCAGGCGGTAGACTGCGCGGTGATTGGTCTCGACGCACCAGAGGTCGCCGGCCTCCCAGGCGATCCCGTGCGGACGGTCCCCGGGCGCCGGGATCGAGTGTACCATTTCGAAGCCGTTCTTCAGATCCACCTGGTATATCGTCGCCGACGGGGGCACCGCCATCCAGAGGTATCCATCGCGCAACTCCAGGCCGTGGGCGCCCGTTGCCTCCGCGCCGGGTGTATCGAACCGGTCCACGGTCTCGCCCGTTTCGCGATCCACGCGCAGGATCTTCCGGTCATACGTGGAGGCCAGCCACAATGCCGAACCGGCGTCCGTAATTCCGCTCCCCCGGTCCGATGCCGTATCAAGTGTTTTGAGGGTTTCGCCGGTGAATGAAACCAGAGCCGCCTGGTTTGTTTTCTGGTCCAGAAACCAGAATCCGTCCGCCGTGGCCTGCATGCCGTTCGGCTGCGGGCCCGGCGCGTCGAATTCGTGCGTGATTTCAATCATTCGAATGCTCCCAAATACACGGGTTACCGCGATTTCAACCGGATGCCGGCCGGGTTACGCCACCCTCGTCTGCGGCATATTCATCAGTCCGATGATGCTGTCGGGGTGCTCGTCGCGGGTGCTGAAACCCGGCGAATCGCCGCGTTTGCGGTAGCTCGCGGTGCGAACGTACGGCGGGGTCATTTCCGGATATCGGAAAGACGAAGGATTTCCTTTCAGCTTTTCGATCGCCTCCCTGGCGCCCTCGCGGATGAGCGCGCGGGACCGGGCCGGCGCGAGGTTGACCGCGCTCAGCTTGGCGCGGCCGTAGGCGTCGGCGTCCAGGTGTTCCAGCCCGTCGGGAAGCAGCCCGCGTTTCACGCCCACGGCCACCACGCCGGGGGTCAGCGCCTCGGCCTCAGCCGCGAACGCTTCCTCGCCCGCCGCGAAAATCGCCGGCACCCCGAGTTCCATCGCGCACAGCACCAGCTGCCCGTATTCTCCAATGGAAATCCCGTTGATCGCATAGTCCACGCAAGCGAAACTCCCTGTATGGGTCAGATGCGACCATGGCGTTCCCGCCTTCGCGTGCTGCCCCACGTATGCCACCCCCTGATAAGACCCGTCCAGGCTCCAGGGCCAGATCGGGGCCGCGTGGCCTCGCATCAGTTGCGCGCGCTCGTCCAGGAGTTCCGGATCCATGGCGCCGTGTCCGTGCCCGTCGACCACCAGGATCTCTTCCGCGCCGCCTTCGCTGAACCCGTCCACCGCGGCGTTGACTTCCAGCGTCAGCAGCCTCTTCGCCTTATCGTAATACATCGCGTCCGGCACGCACCAGTCATCGAAATTCAGAATGCCGGCCACGCCTTCCAGGTCCGTCATAATCATCAGTTTCATCGTCCATCTCCCGTCATTACACGATCTTCGGTTCGTGAGTCAATGATTCGCGCCCGACCCAGAGGTCATTGAAACCCGTCACGGGACCGTCGTCGTTCGGGCCGCTGGCAAGGTCCAGACCGCCGAACAGGTACACCGAGTCATCCAGAGCTGTCATGCCCGGAACGCGCCGGACGCCCGGATACGCCGCGGACTCCGAATAATCCTTCGAACCGTCGTGCGCCTGCAGGCAGGTCCACTCTCCGGTACTCAGATGCAGGCGCCAAAGATCGTTTAATTGCGGCCCGTTCACTTCTTCCGGCATGAACGTCCCCCGCGGACCGAACCCGCCGAAAACATACCACTGGTCCCCGATCCTTGCCGAACCCTGGCCGTACCTGGCGGAAGGCCGGTTTGCCGCCCCAAAATCATTTTCCGCGAGACAGGTCCATCCGCGCGTGGCCGGATCGAAGCACCAGAGATCGTTATAGAATTGCGGATCCCGTTCCTGCGTGTCCCGCCCCGCCCAGACATAGATCCGTTCCTCCCAGGCCGCCATCGACATGACGTACCGTTTCGGTGGGACAGCCGCGCCCTCCGCCGGTTCGATCCGGTCCCAGTTTCCGGTCCGGGTGTCATAGATCCATAGTTGCCTGCTAAGCACCGCGGTTTCGACCGACGGGGGAAGCGGCGCCCGGTGGCCCCAACCGCCAAAGAGATAGATCCTGCTCCCGATAACGGCCGTGCCGAATCCGCCTATCGTCGCCGGCCGGCCTCGTCCGGCAAAATCGGGATGCTCGAGCAATACGCCGTCATCCGGCTCCAGCAGCGTCCAACGCGCATCCGCGGGATCGTACATCCAGAGGTCGTTCAGCAGCGTGAACTTCCAGCCCGCGCTCAGGATCGACAACCCGCCGAACAGATAGAACCGGTCGTCTAATTCAACCCACGCGGGCAGCATGCGCGCACAAGGACGATCCGCCGAGGCGTCGAACCCGGCCGCGCCGTTGTTTGCTTCCAACAGGTTCCATTCCTCAACAGCCGGATCGTACTCCCACAGGTCGTTCAATGCGCCCAGCGTGGACTTGTTACCCTGTCCGGTGGAGGCGCCGTATCTGAGGGTTCCGCCGCCGAACATATAGAGGCGTCCCCGGTAGGGCAGCAGCGCGCCCGGCGCTTCTCTGGCGCAGGGCACGTCACCACCAGGGGAATTGAGGTCGGGATGGCACAGGCGCCAGTTGAATTCGGAAATCATATGAATATCGTACAGCCTTTTCCGTTTCGCTACCTCGCATCATTTCGAAAAACGACAGTCGGTAAATTTACCACAAAAAGCACAGAAGGTGTCGGTTCGAATACCGGGTATGGAGGTCGTTAAAATGGATGGAAATACCCTTCACGTCCAGCGACCTCAAGTATCCGGGATCTTTGAAGTCGATTCGCCTTTGTTCTTCTGTATATATTCGACATTCAGTTCCAAAAACAATCGCGAATCAGGGCTGACGCACCTTCATGGAAGAACCGGCAGGATCAGCCGTGAAGGATACTGGCTGGAGTGATGGACCTCCTGAATCGCCGCCACGAGTTCCGTCTCCGCCAGGTCGTTCCCGCCCGTGTTGTGATTCCTGTCGTGGTTCGGAAAATCGCTGCTGGTGATTTCGACGCGTATCCTGTGTCCCGCGAGAAACCTGCAGGCCGTCGGCGTCATGCGGATGCGGTATTCGGTCACCGCTTCCGGCGTGATGAAGTCCTCCTCGTCCAGCGAATGGCGGTGGCGGGCGCGGACCATTCCGTATGCGACGTCCATTGCCGGACCGCCGGGATCTTCATCCACGAGACGGACGAAAAAATCGGTATCCGCCGCCGAAGTCGCCGCGAAGAGAACGGCCTCGGGACAGCCCACGGTCTCCACGTCGGTCTCCAGGGGCGGCGTGCGGAAAATCAGGATATCCGGGCGATAATCGAGCCGCCTTCGGTCCGAGGGCTCCGTATACAGCGCGGTCGACCAAAGCGTGGGAACCGGGTCATTGGGATCGTAAACGTACGTGTCAGGGCTTTCGCCGGGGGCGGGGGCGTCAAGCAGACGGCCGGACCCCGCGGGCAGGTGCGCGTCGCCGTCGCTGTCCATATAGTAGACCGCCCGCGTCGTCCCCTCCGGCGGCCAGGTCGACGCGGACTTCCAGGCGCCGGACCCCATCACGAAGTACCGCACGGCCGGCTCCCGGTCCACCCCGTTGTCATCGCCCTTCAGCCTGCGGTCGAACCAGCGGATCATTGCATCCTGCAGGTTGAATTTGGCCGCCGGCCCGAAGTCGAACGGGCCCTGTCTCCGGCTGCCCAGGTTGTTGTGGTTCCAGGGGCCGATCACGAGCCGGGTCTGCGTTCTTGCGTTTTCCGTCCGTCCGTGCGTCTGCATCAGCCCGAGGTGGGCCATCGTGCCCCCGCAATGGTCGTACCAGCCGCTGAAATCCAGGTTCGGAACCTCGACTTCTCGGTGCACTTCGTCGAATTTCCAGCACCTGCGGTTCGGGTGCCGCAACCAGTCCTCGACGTAACCGGCGAGTCCCTCGGGCAGGTAGCGCGGCAGGTCCAGCCACGGCATGAAATACAGCCATCGCATACGCTCAACGTCTTCCCAGATTTCCACCGCGTCGTCCCTGTGGTGGGGCCCCGGAGCGCCCTCCCTCTTCCGGATATCCGGCGCCATGCTCCCCATCCACCACTTGACGCGCCGGGCGGGACGAAAGGACCCCCACCAGTCCACGTCCGTATTCTCCAGGGGAATCGACCAGGCGCACATCGCGACAAGGTGCGGCGGCCGCAGCTTCGCCAGCATCCACTGCATCCAGGCGTTGTAGGATCCGCCGAACGTGCCGATCTTCCCGTTGCAATACCGCTGCCGCGCCAGCCACTCGACGCTCTCGTACCCGTCCTGGGCATCGGGCGTGCCGCCTTCAACCGTATACGGGATATACGTCCCTTCAGAAGCATATCGACCGCGTGAATCCTGGGTGACCACGGCATATCCGGACCGCACGACCCGTTGGAATCCTCCGCTCGGCTTTCCATAAGGAGTTCGCATCAACAATCCCGGATACCGCCCGGATCCCGCCGGTCTGAACACATTTGCGCGCAGCACCACGCCGTCGGACATCGGCACGGGGACGTCCTTCTCCACGACGATTTCGGCCGAGTGTTCTTTTTCGGTCATCCTACCAGTTCCGGTTGCAGGAAGTCTACAGCGTCAGCATTCCGAATCATGCATTTGTCCTTGTTTCGCAGGCAGCCATCGGACCGCACGTGTTCTTTCCAGGAAATCGGTTGTCCGCAATCGGCCGTCGAGCCGCCGGGCTGGCATCCCTTTGTAGAGCTCACAGCAACGCTCACGAACCGGCGCCTGTGCCCTTTGCCGCTCCCTGAGCACTTGCCCTGAGCCTGTAGAAGGGTGTCGAAGGGTCGGCGAAGGGCAGTGAACAGCACCGGACGAGTAACCTAACGCGGGCATTTCGACATTTCGACAAGCTCAATGCAGGCATGCTCAATGACCACGCTTTGGCTGACGATGTGAACGCTGTGAGACAGGTTGAATCGGCGGATGAATGGTGACATCTCTCCGGGACGCGACACTAAATACGCATCAATATACCACGAAGTCCGTTGACGGCATCCCGGAATCCCGAAGCACCCGGCAGCGGCCAGAGGCAGAAGGTCCCGTCGAAACTTCGACATCGGAGATTCGAAAGAATCTCCACGAGTTCCGCGTTGCCTTGGCCGGGCGCCGTCGGGCTACCGCTCGACGAGACGATGTCCCTGAAGTCGACGTGCCTGACGGACCGCCGGATCGGTCCCTTGTAGAGTCCCATATAGAACGGGCTTCCGCCCGAGGTCGCGACGGCGGCCGGATCGTATGTCATGTTCAGTCTGGCCGACCCAACCTCTCTCAACCCTCCGGCGATATCCGACGGGTTCACGCCCGCGGGATTTCCCACAAGTACGTCCATCCCATTGTCATCGACGACCCGGGCGAGCCGTTCAAGCAAATCGTTCAGGTCCGCCGGCTCCAATCCGTCAGGCAGCCGCACATGAAGGTACTCTGCATCGAGACCGGCTGCAATTGTACACGCCTCCGCCAGCTTCTCTGCAGACGCGAATGGCGTGCGCAAAACCACGAACTCGAGGTCCCGATCTCCCAGGCAACCAGAAAGGACATCGATATCGACCAGGTGATTCGTATGCAGTTCGACCGATGAAATCCCCACTTCAGCGACCAGATCCAGCGCCTTTTCGGGATCGGCATCCACGGCCAACAGCGGCACGCTCAGGGTGAAATCCTCATCTTTCAGCATGGACGTGAGCGATTCCGCGGGAGGGGCTGACTCATCGCGCCGGATCGCCGGACGGCCGGAGGAGGATTTCGCGATCTTCGCTCTATATCCCACGCAGTCCGCACAATACGGATTCTCGTCCAGCGCAAAGCCGGGGTCGCGCGACATCTCGCGCCTCATGATGGCCGCGGCCCGGGGAGCGTCGATCAGACGGCAAACCGCCGGCCCGATCGTATCCACCGCCATGGCGCCCTCCGCCCTGAACAGCCGATCGAACTTCAACACGCCCCCGCGATGCCCTCCAGGACAGCGGCGAATCGTCATCGCGCGGACCTCGCCGTCTTCGGCCACATATTTCATCTCCAATTCACGGAGATAGGGCAGGTCCAGCTCCGCCTCCACCGTGTGCAGCAGCGTCATCGTATCCAGGTCGCATCCAATGTGCAGCACCTTTCCGCCGAGGGTGATCAGGCGGCCATAGGGCGTCTCCGGCCCGTCCGGCACAGCGCTTTCTTCGTGATCGGAGAGGATCTCCTCCGCCCTCGCACCGTACCCCGCCACCGGATGATACGGATGCCGGCTGCGAAGCACGCCCGGCCGCAACCGGAACGTCTCGCTGATGACGCCCATATCGGAAGGAATCGTGTCCGGATCGAACGTGCGTCCGTCGCGGGCCGGATGGGTGGGCATCATCACGGTTCCGCCCGGACCCACTGCTTGGATAAGCGCGTCGATCACCGCGTTCGCGCCGCCCGATACGGGTCCCAGGCTGCTCAGGGACGAATGGACCACCACAATCGCGCCGGTCTTCAAACCGAGCGCCAACAACCCGTCTTCGATTTCGCGTTGCGTCAACATCATTGCTGTCCTGGACGTTTCGAAAACGACGACTTTGGACTGCCAGGCCCTCTTGTGTTTTTGTGCCCTTTGTGGCAATTGCCTTTTTGCGGCCCTGTACCTATCGCCATTCGATCAGCGCCTTCGCGTACGCGCGCCCAACCAGTCTGAACCCGTCTCGCAGATACGGCATATGATGCCCTGACAGGATACAGTCCACGTGCAGCGTGGAAAGCCTTTTCAGGGTCCGAATATACGTGGGTTTGTCGAACTCTTCGCCTCCCTGCCAGCCCAGTTCCGGCTGGTAGTTCGTGTTTCCGCAGAACAACACGTCGCCGGCCAGCCAGATGGTCTTTCCGGCGTGTTCGAACCGGTAGATGACACACCCGTTGGTGTGTCCGGGGGCGTGGATGACCTCGAACCGGAATCCGCAGGCGTCGATGACGTCGCCGTCCTCGACCACCCGGTCCACCTTGCAGGCCGGCAGGCGGAACCCGGCGGCGTACGGAATCGTGCGGGCGTCCGAGTTCTCGACCCCCTCGGCGTCGCCGGGCCCGGCGATGACGAAGGCGCCGCGTTCACGGATCGCCGCCGCGTTGCCGATGTGGTCGTAGTGGCTGTGGGTCAGCAACAGGTAATCCACTTTTTCCAGCGAGATTCCCCACAAGGCCAGCTGCGATTCGGCCCGGTCCAGGTCGCCGGGAACCGACCCCGAGTCGACCATGATCGTGCCTTCCCGGCTGTGCAGCACGTAGAAATTCGGGTGTTGGGCGTAAGCGAACCCGTCGGCGAGATAGATGTTAGGCAAGATTTGCATTCCTACCTCCGTCGGCTCTGTCACTCTAAACGTCGGAAACGCCCGTATATCCAGGAGGAATGAGTCCTCTTTGATGGTCCCTGCAGTGCTCCAGGAAACTGCGGTCCCTCAACAGGAATCCGGGGTCTTCCACGATACACCGGGTGCCGGCGTCAATCAGTTCCCGGGCGTTCATCAACGTCACTCTCGCATCGCCGATCGATCCGTACTGAACGAGGCCCAACTTCTGCATCTCGGGCTCCATCAGAAAGTAGTCCCTGGGCACGTTCGGCGTATGCACCTTCTGAACGTGGACGTGGATCCGGCCCCGCTCGTCCGCCACCTCCAGCCGGGAGGGCTCGTCCATCAGCGCATAGGGCGCGTGCCCGTATTCCTCACAGGCGTGCATCATGGTGCAGCTGGTCCATCCCGTTCCCAGGAACATGTAATGCGCGTCGATTTCGCCCAGCTTGCCCCAGGCCGTATCCCGTCCGCACGGGGTTAAACAGCGGACCGCGCCTTCCGCGAGGTGCTCGGCCTGGCGCCCGATCGCACACATCGGATTGCTGGAGTCCAGGCATCGCACGGCATCCGGATGATGCCGGAAGACTTCAGTGATGCGGCCCATCCTCGAGGGCGAGCGTCGAACGTCGAATGCCGGACTTCCGCTGTTAAGTACATATTCACAGTGCCATCCGTTGAAATGACACGTATGCACCGCGATCGTGCCCCGGGGCCCTACCGCCTCGAGAAACGCATCGATCACAGTTTCCGCGCCGCCCTCCACGTAACCCATACTGCTCAGGGAATTGTGGAAAAACACGGCGTCGCCGGGATTCACACCCAGGTTTCGAAGCCCTTCGATGATGTCGCTTTTCCTGACGACGGTCTTTCCTTCCGGTGACCAGGGTTTCTTTGCCATCTGGGGAGTCTCCCTTAAAACAGGCGATGTTTGTACGAATATCAGAGGCGGTCGCCGCCGCGCCCCTCTTCCGGTCAGCCGCGGTACCCGGCGAGAGACGGATGATCCAGGAAGGACGCGAGCCACGTCCATCCCTCTTTGCATCGACTGTACGTCTCAAACGGGATGAAGTCGAAGTCCAGGTACAGGTTGATCGCGCGTGCACTGGTGGTCTGGGTGGTCAGGTACGCGCGCTCGTGGAAGTCCACGATCCGCCGAAGCGAGGCCGACAGAAGCGGCCTGGCGAGTCCCCTGCCCTGATACTCCGGACGGATGGCGATCCAGTGGATGCGGCCGTAGTCCCTTCCGTTGAATGCATCGTTGTACCACGCCGTGCTTGTGCCGATCACCTTCCCGTCCGGGGCTTCCAGATACAGGCACCGTTCCTCCATCCGGTCCCTGCCATGGCCGAACTCGCGTTCGAAGCCGGCAAGCGCCCCGTCCATCGTATCGAACGACGCCACGGCGACTTCGATTTCCGCCCAGAGGTGGTCTTCTCCAGCCCGGTAGTAGCGGAGGCGGTACCCCTCGGGAAGCGGATACACAGGGAGGTCCGTGAGGTCTTCCCTGACCATTACCACCGGAATGTATTCCTGCTTCTTTTCCCAGATCGCTTCGATTCTCACAGCCCCTGCCTCCGTGTCGCATTGTCGGGGGCCAACCCCCGCGCTGCGCTCAGTCGCGCTTGATTATGGCCGTTCCGGCCTCGGTGAGCGTATATGCCGGGCCCTCGCCGAGCACCGTTCCCCATCTTTCGCGGTCATGGTGCTCCAGTAAAAGCCTGATTCCGCCTCCGGGCGGGCCGCCCAGGATGTAGATGCTTTCAGGACGCTTCGGAAGCAACGGTCCGCGGATCGGACCGGGGGCTTCCTCCACGGGTGGCGCCAGAACCAGCAGAGGCGCTCGGCCCGGAACTTTGTACCAGAAGGAGATCATCGAACCTCCGGCCCGTTGTCCCGCAACGTAGTCCGAGCTGAAAGGCAGAATCGCCCACAGGACGTCGAGCGACGTCTCGCCGGCCATCTTGAACCGGAAGCGAAGGTCCACCTGATCCATCGCCTCCAGGTCTTCCGGCGGGATGTCGTAGCCGGACAGGTACTCTTTCCAAAAGGGGTCGACCGGTTGCGGTACCCGTTCGAATGCCGCTGCCCGCGACGACGCCTGAAAGAGCCGGCAGGCCTGACCGGATGGCGTCTCCAGCCGGAGCGATCCGTTCGCGTCTATCCGGGTATCGACGTCATGTCCGACGTGAAAGTGGGCTTCCACGGAGCGCGACTCGTGGCCGGAGAACCGGACGCGATCCAGCACGAATACGGCGTGGCTGTCCCTCGCGTGCAACACGGTCCGCTCGAAGGCGGACAGACCCGGCACTTCGGGGTACGCGCCCGCCGCCTGGCAACGCGCGGCCGAATACACGTCCTCATCGCCGGGATAAACGCCCGACATCTCACCGCCGGTATCGGGTTCGACCGACTGTCCCCGGCCGTCGAAGGTGAGCGTATTCTTGAACGCCGTGTCGAACCGGAAATATCCTGAAGGCCGGAAGAAATAGTGACCGTTTATAAAGTACGTAAAAGCCGCACGGTCCTTATAGTGGGCGTGCTTGTTCTGCGTTACGGTCTGTATCGGAAGTCCTTCGTCCAGCCGGGACTGTGCCAGGGGCCCACCGGGTACGGTACACTCGAAGCTGAGGACGGATGCGCCCTCGTCAGATCCCGTGCGGGAGAAAAACTGACCCATCGAAGGGAATGCGGCGGCCGCCGGCAATCCGTCCGGAGGTTTCGCTTCAACGCCGGGGTCGTACCACAGGAAGCTCCAGCCGTAGTCGTGGTAGTCTTTCAGGAACGGGCGGGCGGACTCCCGCTCCGCCTGCCACTGCGCAAGGCCGTCGTTGAACTCGGCCGCGAGTTTGTACAGCTGAAAAGCCACAACCCCGCCGGTCTCCCCGTGGTACCGGCCGCTGGGCGTCGAGTCGTCAAGGAATACATAGCTTCCGTCCGGAAGCAGGTGGTACGCGCGCCAGCGGGACAGCGCCGTCAGCCATGGAATGTCAAACGCATTCTCCCCGAAGACCCTCTTCTTGCCCTCCAGGTAGAACAGCATCGGCCCCAACGCATAGTTCAGAGGCGCCACGCCTTCGTTCCAGGCCCCGTCCTCACCTTGAATGGAAACGATCCACTCGACCTCTCTTTCAACTGTGGTCAACCACGACCCGGCTTCGGGCGCGTAGGGCAACAGGGCCAGACAGCCGACGCCGGCGCCGAAGACCGGCACCCAGCAGTCGTGGTAGTGGTATCGCCGGCTCCAGCCTGCCTCGCCGGAATCCATGCACCGGACCATCCGGCCGGTCTCGACCCGCAACACCTCGACCGCGCGCTGTACCAGCGGTTCCGGCAGGACACGCCCGAAAAGGTCCACGCCATAGGCAAGCGCCATCACGTGAAAGGCCACCAGATATGAGGACCTGACCTGCTCGTCGCCCGCGCTGTCCACCTCGACCCATCGCGCCAGCCAGCGTTCGGCCAGTCCGCTCCACCGCCCGTCGCCGGTGACCTGCCAGGCAATGCCACAGTTCACCACCAGAGAAAAACAGATCTCGAGGAGATCGCTGTACGCGGGCTCCTCAAGGTCCCATAGCGTGTCGGGCGGATCGACAGGCAACCGGCCGTTCAGGTCATCGACCATTGCGCGGAAGAACCGGGCGTGTGACGAAGCGCTGCGATTGCGCAACTCATCCAGTTCGCAGTCAGACAGAATCAACCGCGGCGCCCCGGGATCGACCATCGGAGGAATCCATTCCCGTATCGGACATGAAATCGAACGGTCCGGCTTCGCAAAACCCTTCATCCCAAGTCTAAACCATACCGGAAGGGATTGCAAGCCCCTTTGACCGTGGAGTGGATGGCGGCGCGATTGGCCAAGAAGCGTAAATCGGCCCTCCGATTGTCGCGAAATGCGACAGTAGCGACGCATTTTGCGACACCTCTGCGGGTACCACGAATTGCCAATTCGCGTTACCGGATCTCGCGGCCGCGTTGAGGTTGTAGGGGCGTCCCTTGTGGGCGCCCGCGCTGTACACGCACGACCCCGCCGCGCCGGTTAGTACGGCCGGTGTGGCGAATTGAAAAAAATCACCGTTTTTTTCTCTTGACAAGATATGCCGACCGGGTTTATCATGCCATATAATATGTTTTAGTAGCGTATCCGCGCCGTTATGCGGGTATCGAAACGGCATCGCGAGGGCTTTCTCTGTGGGAGGGGCACCGTATTGCCGTATCTGCAATTTTCGGCCCTCCTCCGGTATTTGGGGACGCCCGTTCCGGATGCCGCCCAACGGGCAACCGAAGTCACGACGGGTACGTTGCCGGGGGAATTGGTGACAGGTTGAGCCAGAGTACTGCAAACGGACCAGGTCCTGAAAGGATTACCGGCGGCACGCTTTCGGCCTGATCCATCATTATAAGGAGGGCAGTCTATGGGCACATGGAGGGTTGCGGCTGTTGCCGGGCTTCTGGTGGCTCTTCTCGCACCGGATACCGGCGCGCGGGAGTTCGACCGGATAGGAGGGCGGATGTTGTTGGGATACAACCTGCCCGTTATGGGGTTGCGGACCAACTGGTATACGCAGGCCGTACGATGGGGCGGCAGCGTTGTTTACAACCGGAATATCAACAACGCGCTCGAGTTCGAATATCACCGGCTCGAATACAAAGACGGCAAGATTGAGAACCAGACGTTCACCTGGAACGAAGATTCGAAGGATTACGCGAGCCCGGACTCCGAAGCCAGCATGCGGATGAACAGCGTGCTTTGCAACATGATCTTCCGACTCGGCGACAAATCACGCCTTTTCTATAACCAGGGAACGTCACCTTACGTGGTCGCCGGCGGAGGTTTTCACAGTTACAGCAATCGTGTGAGCGGTCTGATTTATCCCGGGCAGAAAGGCATCCCTGTCGAGGGCTCGGAAGAGAATATGCTGGACCCAAGCGTGGTTCTCGAACCGGTGGAGGAGAGCCGGTGGGCGCTCGGGGCCCATTTCGGGTTCGGCGTCGAACGGTTCATGTCGAACAATTTTTCACTGGATTTCCGGGTTCAGCACAATTTCCTGGTCGGTACGCTCGGTCCTCGGGAAGCCTGGGGCATCAAGGGTGTGATGCCGCTGCTGCAGACGCTGGATCTGGAAGTCGCCGTCAAATTTTACGAATCGGGAAGAGATTAACGCGCCTGTGGCGCCCGGGAAAGGAGGAGCTGTAATCCGAATCGGGCGCGGATGGCGGAAGAGAATCTGTTAAACCATACAAACGGAGGTTCGGCAATGAAGAGGTGTGTTTTGTTTTTCGGGATTCTTTCCCTCTGCACGGCACTGGCGTTCAGCGGTAGCGTCTGGGCCGGAACGACCGGAAAGATTGTTGGAAAGGTTCTTGACAACCAGGGAGAACCGCTGCCTGGCTCCAACGTGGTCGTCGAGGGACTCAACATCGGATCGACGGCCGATGCGGAGGGGTTCTACGTGATTCTCCGCGCCGATCCGGGGCTGTATACGCTCAAGGCGTCCCTGATCGGATACCAGACCGAGTCACTGACGGACGTGCGCGTGCAGGCCGACGTGACCACGGAGGTAGATTTTACGCTGCAGGAGGCGACGCTTGAACTCGGTGAGATGGTTGTAAAGGCGGAACGTCCTCCGGTGGAGGTCGACAAGACCTTCAGCAAGTACATCGTCGGCGCCGATGAGATCGAGCAGCTTCCCATCGTGCGCACCACCAGCGAGATGATCACGCTGCAGCCGGGCGTGCATCTCGACGGCTCCGACCGCATGCGGGGTAGCAACCGGCCCGGGGAATGGCGGAGCCGCACGGGCGGAGACGTGGCCTATTACGTGGACGGCGTGAAAATCGTGAACAGCGACGGCGCCGGGTCCCACAACTGGAAGGCCATCAACCGGTCCACCGTCCAGGAGATTTCCGTGGTTACGGGCGGGATGAACGCCGAGTACGGCAACGCCCAGGCCGGCGTTGTCAGCATTATCACGAAAGACGGAAGCCAGAACTTCCACGGATGGGGCGAGTACCGGCGGACGCCGCCGGGGCAGAAACACTGGGGCGCAAACGTCTACGATAGCCCGTCGCATCTCGACAAAATGAAATGGGGCGAGGGCGAGTGGCAGAACGAGCGGGACCCGGAGACGGGTCGACTCGTCCACCAGCGCTCGGACTACGATGAAATCACCGGCCATGAGGTGGAGGGGAATGTCTCGGGGCCGCTTTCCAAGAGCGCTTCGTTCATCGTTTCGGGCAAGACGGCACGGAAGGCGCCCGTCTATCCTTCGGGGACGGAGCGGGGCTACTATGACGACATCGGGCGGTTCGTTCCTTCTTTGAATAATTATCAGGGATCGTACAGCGTCACCGTACGTGCATCCGAAAACGTAAAGATGAAGATCGGCGGTCTGTTAGAGTACAACAAGAAGTTTATCGGAACCGACCGGGATTCATGGCGGAACGAGCGGTCCGCGGGTACCTCCAGCGGCGTCATCCGCGGCTCAGGCAAGAACATATTCCTGCCGGTTGACTGGAGCGCGGCGGGCAAGATGAGCACGACCCACAATATGCAATACCTGGCAATCACCCATTCTCTCTCGCCCAGGACGTTCTACGACCTGCGGATATCGCGCTATTCAACCGTTGATGACACCAGCGATATCGCGGCGAGAACGTCGGACGTGCGTACGGATGCGGACGGATGGTTCGCCGTGGACCGGGATGTCCGCCACTACCAGGTTGCGGACCGGAAGCGGTACCAGGTCAAGCTGGATCTGGCCAGCCAGATCACGAAGGGGCATTTCGTGAAGGCCGGTTTCGAGTTCATCAAGTACAGCATGTATCTCACCCGCTACACGGGAGAGAGCGCACAGGCCAGGCGGCTGGAGTTCGCGGGCGAGCAGGGCGTGGTCGGAGCACCCGTCAAGCCTCAGCACCTTGCCATCTACGCGCAGGACAAGATGGAGTTCGAAGGCATGGTCATCAATGCCGGCCTGCGTCTGGACCTGTTTGATCCGGTGTCGAAGTTCCCGGCTTCGGGCGCTTACGCGTTCTCGCCCATGTACAATTCGCCGCTGAGATTCCAGAATGCGCCCCACCGCGAACCGGTCGTGTTCAAGAACCTGAGCCCGCGGGTGGGTGTGTCGCATCCGATCACGGCCCGATCGTCCATGCACTATTTCGCGGGTCTTTTCCTGGCCTATCCCGATATCTACTATCTGTTCAACGGGGACTGGCGGACGTCGGGTCCGGACCAGGACTGGAACGGGAACGGCGCGATCGACCCGGGTGAGCGCTACAACGCCATGCGGCCGTCCTACCCCATTCGCAGCGGACAGGGCACGACCGAAATCCGACCCGAAAAGACCGTGTCGATGGAGGTGGGGGCCGACTGGAACTTCGTACAGGACTACACCGGCGCGATCGCTCTGTACTACAAGAGCGCGAAGGACCAGTACCACTACCATTCCGACGTGCGCTTTTACGCCCCGCACAGGCCGGGCTGGGTGCATCCCTATGCACGGATCCTGCACAATAACGGGTTCGAAGAACAGCGGGGGCTGGAATTCTCCCTGCGGAAGCCGCTCAGCCACAACTTCGCCATCAACCTTGCGTACAACATGACGTGGGCCCAGGCCGGATGGGGCAACTTCGACGCCTGGTTCAACTTCCTGTATCCGGACTCCCTCTACGTCGCCAGCGGGCGATATTGGTACGAATACAGGGTGGAGAACGGGGTTGAGGTGCCGGTGCCCCTCACGGTGGAACAGATCCGGGAGATCGGCGCCACCGCGAACAGAGTCATCCGGAATAACGCGCGGCGGGACGGCAATCCGGGAGGCAGGGGATACGAGCAGACCCGGATGACTGCCCGGGAGTACGGGCTCATCGGTCTGGACGACTTCGAACTGGACCACATCCACGTCTGGGCCAGGGGTTATCAGACCGGCCTGAACGCCGACGGCGGCAACATCCGCAACCAGGGCAGCGTGCAGTTCCTCTATCTCACGCCGGGGGACTACGGACCCGATTTCAAGGTGTTCGGAAGCAAGTTCCTTGCCAACTGGCGGGTCAACCTGCTCTGGCGCATGCAGAACACGGGTTCGTTCTGGTACACGCCGCCGAATTCCGGCCGCGAACGGCGGCTGCGTCCCATCCGCACCTGGACCGACTTCGCCGTTGAGAAACGCTTTCCGTTCGGTCTGGGGCGCGGCGACGTCAGCCTCTTCCTGGAGGTGCGGAACCTGTTCAACCAGAAGGACGACAGTTCGTACAACACCAACGACTGGACCAACTGGGGTCTGCATACGGCCAGGCCGGACAACTCCGAATTCATCCAGTACGGGGATACGCGCGACCGGAACTTCTACAGCCATCCCCGGCGCACGGAAATGGGTCTGAGAATACAGTTCTGATCCATTCCGGAATTGAGTCTTCGAATAGGCGGGGAACCCGGAGGGTTGCCCGGGTTCCCGCCGCCACGCGATTCCTTCATTGACGATCTATACACGCTAAGGAGGAAATGATGCGTCCGAACCGTATGAACACCGTCCTGAAAGGGTGCGGTGGATGGGCGTTCGCAGCAGTCCTGGCGATATGCTGGTCCGGGCAGGTCTGGGGCCAGGCGAATCACCCGGGATCCGCCGGCAGGGCCGCCCTGGAGCGCGGGATGCTGTACACCTCCGTGACCACTCTGGGCACGCAGGGAGGCTCCATCGGCGCGGCGCTCTCACGGGCTTCCAGCATGGTGTACCCGGCCACGGTGGGCGGGGACATCATCACGGGCCAGGGCTGGGCGAGCCAGTTGCCCTTCTTCCGCGTCGACTGCAACAGCGAAGGGCGGATCGAGAGCACGTCGCACGGGGAGGGCATTGGCCTGGCCTTGCGCCTTCCATCCAGTTTCCAGGGCTCGAGAGCCTACGATAATTTTTCCAAGAACGGGTTCTACGTGGTATTGACCGGCCCGCGGTCGGACATGCTCGACGAGATCGTGCCCATGGTAGGCGACCCGGCCATGGATGAGGAACTGCGGTACCTGGGAGGGGAGATCAGGACGCAGCCCTCCTCCGCCGAGAATCCGGGCCAGGACTGGCGCAAAGGCGCACCGTGGTACTACGCGCCAACGTGGAGCGAGAATCTCGCGCAGATTCTGGAGAATGCGCCGTTGAACAGGTCCCCCGTGAGGATCAGCAACTGGTCGTGGGGAGAATACGCGACCCCCGGGCCTCCGGCCGCGCCGTCATCCCGTTCCGACGAGTGGCCGGAAGAGATCATCGTGACAAAGTGGACCACGCTTGCCGGCGTTACCTTTACGCGGCGCACGATGGCCTGGAGCTATCCGGCGTGGGATGACTTCATTATTACCGAGATCGAATTCGAAAACACGGGCGACAGCGACGGAGACGGCGAGAGGGACCTGCCTGCGGTAAGGCTGGACGACGTTTTCGTTCCCATCATCGGCGCCTGGATGATCTCTGATTCGGGGCTTTCCCACTACAACCGGTCGGACAGTTGGCACTGGTACAACGTGGGCGGTCTCGACGACTGGATCGTCTATACCGAAAATGCCGGTTACTCTGGCCCGGCCAAAGGTCTGAAGATGATCGTTGACTGGGACGGCGACAGTCCGGAGTTCCCGTGGGACGATACCGGTGATCCCGTCAACAAGCTGATTATTTCGCCCTCCTGCGATACGGGCCGCAAGGATGGCGAATTCACCTCCTATCAGTATATGGGCTTCGGTCCTCTGGCGTATGAGGACGGCGGGGACTGGGGATTCAATACCAGGGACGCGGGCAAGTATATCCAGCCCCAGGGCGACCAGCCCCACGCCGTGCGCTTCTGGCGGATCGAAAGTACCACGGTGTCCGAAGACCCGCGGCCCGGCGCGCACGACCGGGAGACCATGTTCAATATGATCGCGGATGCCGGCTTTCAGGCGAATCCCGGCGAGATCGGCGTGTTTTACAGCGCCCAGACCTTCGGGCCGTATTCGCTTGGCCCCGGCGACAAGGCCAAGCTGGTGGTGGCCTGGGTGGGCGGATCGGGCGCCGGAGAGAGCGACCTCTACACCTGGACCCGTTCGCATCTGTACGACTTCGACGGCCTGAAGAAGGGCGAGGAATGGATGGTCGAGTTCTTCAAGCGCGCGAAGTGGGCTTATGATAATGAATACGACGTCCCCGATTCGCCGCCGGACGTGTACGTGGCGGTGACGAACAGCCCGGACGCGCAGAACCTGCTCACCTGGAACTCGGCCGATGGCGCGATGAACCCGGACTATATCGGCGCGGAGGCGCAGGACGTGGCGGGTTACCGCATCTACCGCTCCGAGTGGAACCCGGACGGGCCCTGGACAAGGATCGGCGAAGTCGCTGCAGGGACGCATACGTTTACGGACGTCGAGTCGGTAGCCGGCTTCAACTACTGGTATTCGGTAAGGCCGTTTGCCAACGGCCACGAGGACTGGATGGGCCGCGTGGGCACCATGGCCACCCTGCCCGCCCTTGTGCAGGCGCAGGTGAAGGCCGGCCTGGAAGGCGGCCAGTGGGCCAGGTCGCAGCGCAAGCCGCCGTTCTTCAGTCCGAAGCAGCCCGCGGTTGGCGAGACCGAGGCATTGGGCAGAGAGGTCTTCGTGGTACCCAATCCCTTCCGGGTTGGCGACGCGAATCTGCAGTACCCGGGCAAACCGCAGATCCGGTTCGTGAATGTGCCGAGCAAGGCCTGGATCTACGTGTTCAACAGCGCGGGCGACATGGTCGGAAAGATCCTGCACGACGACCGCACGGATGCGCCCGACGATCCGAACGTCTGGCTGGGCGAAGCCCAGTGGGACCAGTTGGCGATGTCGCTGGGCACGGGGTCGATCTCCGCGGGCGTCTACTTCTTCGTGGTGGAATCTCTCGTATCCGAGAGTATGGGGAAAAAACGGATAGGAAAGTTCATGGTCATCCGATAGCCGGCGTGAGGCAATCCCGGGAAGGAGCGATAAGCTTATGAAGCGGATACTTTGCATGACACTGATGATCGTTCTCGTGGCCGGCGCATTCGGGAACTCGCCAGTGGAAGCGCGGGACGTGCCCGAAATCCTCAAGTCCGAGGATTTCCGGAAACTGGGACTGGCGTCGTTTCCGTGGATGAAGGTGACCCAGTCCCCGCGCGCGGCGGCCATGGGAGATGCGTTTACGGCCGTTTCGAACGACATCAACGCGATCTATTTCAACCCGGCCGGTCTGGTTCACCTGGAGCGTTTCGGGTACCAGCTTTCCCACACCCGGTGGCTGGTCGACACGGGGTTCTACAGCGGCGCGTTCGCCTATCGGACGGGCTGGGGGGTTCTGGGCGCCAGCGTGTTGAATTACGACGTGGGCGATATGCCGGTACGCACCATATTCAACCCCGAGGGCACGGGGGAAATGATCAAGGGCGGCGGAACTTCCGTCGGCCTGGCCTATGCGTTTCATGCAACCGACAAGCTGGGCCTGGGCGTCCGGGTGGTGTATATCTCCGAGACCCTGCACGTGGACAACATGACCTCCCTCGTTCTGGACGCCGGCACCCACTTCTACACGGGTTTCCGGAGTTCCCGAATTGCCCTGGCCATGCGGAATTTCGGGCCGGACACCAAGGTGCTGGCGGAAGACCAGAAATTCCTGATGCCGATGAATTTCGATATCGGCGTGGCCATGGAGCTCTTCGGTCAGATGGACGAGCCGAATTACCTGACGGTCTCTTTCGAGAGTTCCTACCAGGTGGACTACGAGCAGCGGTGGCAGATGGGTTGCGAATTGTGGTTGTCGGGGGCGGTGGCCCTGCGCGCCGGTTACAAGTTCAACCACGACCTGGAGACTTACAGCTTCGGCGCGGGATTCAAGGGCGACTGGGGCGACCGGACGGTGCTGGTGGACGTCGGCTATACCAACGTCGGCGAGTTGCTGGACGCACCGATTCGGTTCAGTATCGGCGGCGCATTTTAGTATCAGATGACGTGGCGGTCCGTAGCGGGGCCGCTCTAATGTAAACAGAAACAGCGCTAACGGCGGCGCAATGTGTCTCCGGCCGGGTCGGCGGGAAGGGGCATTGGCCGCCGTTTTGTTATCGGTACACGGATTGATAAGGGAACAAATCCAAGATCAGCAGAACGCGGTCGGGGAGGGGTCCCTGGTGCGAGGTGGTCTATGCGTGCCATCGGGTTTTTCCGTGCTTGTCTGATCTGCTGCGGCGTCCTGGCTTGCGGCGGCGCGGACGAACCGCCCACGGGTGCCGTGGAGGAGTTCGATCCGAACAAGGATCGACCCCTTCCGGTGGGTCTGGTGCGGCTCTTCGACGGCGTGGAAATGGTCCGGGTCCCGGCGGGTCACTTCACCATGGGTATGGAACGCGGACCGGCGGACCAGCAACCCGCGCGGGAGGTGTATCTGAGCGCGTTCTATATAGACCGGTATGAAGTGACCAATGCCCGGTATTTCCAATTCTGGGCCGCTCCGGACGGCGGCAACCGCGAACGGCATACGCCGGCCAGCCATGGGTCCACGAACGGCATTGGTGACTGGCCGGACCGGGCGGAAACCAGTCCGAATTTTCCGGTCGTGGGGATCAACTGGTTCGATGCGGCCGCCTACTGCGCCTGGCGCGCGGCCAGGTTGCCTACCGAAGCGGAATGGGAGAAGACCGCGCGCGGTGACGAGGCGAGGGAGCCCTACCCCTGGAACAAGGGTTTGAACGGTTCACGGGCGAATTACAGGGACGGCGACGACGGGTACGACAATACCCTGGCGCCGGTGGGAAACTACCCCGAGGGCGTCAGTTTCTACGGAGCGATGGACCTGGTCGGAAACGTGTGGGAGTGGTGCGCGGACTACTACGACGCCGAATATTACAAGGTGAGCGCAACCATCGGACCCACGGGACCGGAGCAGGGCAGATTTCGAATACTTCGGGGCGGTTCCTGGCGGACCGCGGCGGGACAGGATCCGAACAAGCTCAGCATCACCTATCGCAGCTGGTCCGATCCCACGGGAGCCACGGACGGATGGGGCGTCCGCTGCGCGAGGGACGTAAACTGACCATGTGCCGGCGCAAGTGGTGGCGAGTTGCCCGGTACGGTCTCCTGGTGTGCGCCGGGTGCAGCGGAGAGTCCCTCCTGGACGAACTGCCTGAAGGGGTCTTCCTGGACCGTACGCCGGCGGGTACCGTGGACACGATGCTGGTCGTAAATGCGGGCGACTTCCTGATGGGTACGAATCAGGGTTTCGACCCCGAAGGCCCTGCGCATGTCGTCTATCTCAGCGCGTTTTATATAGACAAATACGAAGTGACGAATGCTCAGTTCAGTGCGTACGCGCGCGCGACCGGGGCGTCATTGCCGGCTGAGACCGGAAATCCGTTATTTTCGAATGACCGCCAGCCTGTCGTGGGCGTGACGTGGACGGAGGCGGACGCTTACTGCAGGTGGCGGGGCGGACGCCTGCCCACGGAAGCGCAGTGGGAAAAGGCGGCGCGCGGAACAGACGGACGGACCTACCCGTGGGGTGAACAGGCGCCCGGCGCGGACTACGCAATCATGGATCTGGGCGGCACGTGCGGCCGCACCAACTGGGCGAATCCTTCCGCCGGCCCCGTGCCGGGGGAGTTCTGTCATACCCTGCCGGTGGGTTCCAGGCCCAGGGGCGCGAGCCCTTACGGGTTGCTGGACATGGCGGGCAACGCGTGGGAGTGGTGCAACGACTGGTACGACGACACCTACTATGGTCGAAGTCCAGGGGAGGATCCAGCTGGTCCCGCGGACGGGACGTTTCGCGTTGTGAGAGGCAGTTCCTGGCACCATCTTCCCCATTACCTTAAAACATCCGCCCGGTTCAGATTCTATCCCGACCAGAAGGGCAATTTCATCGGATTTCGCTGTGCTCGGGACGTACGTCAATAGCCTGCGCGCCGGCACGGTGCGTCGCGCGCTTCGGCAGGGAATGCTGGTGGTCTGCGTTTCGTCGGCGCAACCTCTGGTGGCGAGCGAAGCAGGGCTCGCGCTGGCGGATAGCGTGGCCGACCGTTTGCACGAAGCAACCGGTCTGGCCTCTCGGGCGGCGACGGGATTCGGGGCGGGATGTACGAACGGCGCATATCCACATTTCGCGGAAGCCGCCAGACTCGTGGCCGGGAACCGGACCGGGAGTGAGCCGGGCTGGAGCCTCACCCGGTCGGAGATCGGTTTCACGGTTGCGCGCCTGCGCGAGGCCCTGGCCGCCGCTCCGGATTTCGCCGCGGCGCACTACCTGCTGGGCCTGATGGAAGCGCGCCAGCGAAGGTACGGGGACGCGCTGGCAGCCTATCGCCGGGCCGCCCTTGCGGGGCTGCCCTTTTCCGGCGATCCGATGAAGGCGCTCTTCCTGGGGTCGGTCTCCCGTTGCCAGGCCGCCGCGCAGCAGGTTGCGAGGGGCACCCAGTTTCTGGACCGCGGTAGAGTGGAGGATGCGGGTATTGCGTATCGACGGGCTGTTGCGCTGATGCCGGACTACGCCGAGGCGCAGGCGAATCTGGGCCTTGTCCATATGCTCAGCGGAGACCTGGACGGGGCCGTTTCCCGGCAGGTGGAGGCCATCCGGCTGATGCCGGTTCTCGCCGAGGCGCACTACAATCTGGGCAATGTATATTCCCGGCAGGGACGGTACGGGGAGGCGGTGGCCTCGTACAGGGAGGCCATCCGGCTGAAACCGGAGAGCGCGCCGCCGGATTCGGTCGTGTCGATGGTGGATGCGAATCAGGGTGCGTACACGCGGTCGGTGGCCGGACACCAGCACGCGATGCGTTACGCGGGCCTGGCCAACGCGTATTTCAATCTCGGCGACCACACGGCGGCGATTGAGTCCTATACGCGCGCCGTCGGCCTCGCGCCGGATTTTGCCGACGGACATTACAATCTGGGCATCATTCACGAACGGACGGGCGGCGTTGAGCGCGCCATCTATCACTGGCGGGCTTATCTGAGGCTGGCCCGGCGGGATTCCGCACAGAAGGCGTGGGTCGCGGACGCCAGGACCAGGCTTGCCCGGCTGGAAGCGTCTCGAAAAGAGTGAAACGCACAAGGACCATATTCGCGGTTCTCGCGTTCTCAATGTGCATGGAGGGAAACGGCCTTGCGCAGGGAGTGATCTTCAAGGATGTAACCCGTTCCGCAGGGATCCGGTTCAGGCACGACAACGGGGGCTCCGGCAGCGAGCTGATGCCGGAATCGATGGGGTCCGGATGCGCGTTCTGGGACTTTGACGGCGACGGGGATTCGGATATTCTCCTGATCAGTTGCGCTACGATGCACGAGCGCGGGCCCGAGCCGCTATCCACGATGGCGCTCTACCGGAACGACGGAAACAGTCGTTTCTCCGACGTGACCGAGCAGGCGGGACTCGATCAGCCCATATTCGGGATGGGCTGCGCGGCCGGAGACTACGATAACGACGGGGACAGCGACCTGTACGTGGCTGGCCTGGGCGCGAACCGGCTCTTTCGAAATCGGGGCGACGGACGGTTTGAGGACGTGACGACGCAGGCGGGGGTGGGTGACTCCACGTGGAGCGTGTGCGCGGTCTGGCTGGATTACGACCGGGACGGAGACCTGGACCTGTTTGTGGGCAACTACCTGCGATGGTCGGCGGAACGGGATAACTGGCTGTCAGCGCGTTCGGGGGCGCGTTCGTATGCGCCACAGCTGTACGATCCGGTTTACTCACGGCTGTACAGGAATGACGGAGACCGGTTTTCGGACGTTACGGAAGCGTCGGGCATCGGCGGAAAGCCGGGCAAGGGCATGTCCGCCGTCTCCCTCGATTACAATGGCGACGGATGGCCCGACATCCTGATGTCCAACGATACCATGCCGGATTACCTGTTCCGCAACAACGGGGACGGCACGTTTACCGAGGATGGCCTTTTGGCGGGCGTGGCGTACAGCGCCGCCGGCGAGGCGAAGTCGGGGATGGGAGTCGGCGCCGGAGACGTCCGCAACGCCGGCAGGGAGGACGTGGCCATCGGGAACTTCGCCTACGAGATGATTTCCCTGTTTGAGAACCGGGACGGGGCATACTTCACGGACCGGACCCTGCCTTCCGGCGTGGGGCACCCGAGTGCGCCGTTCGTCACCTTCGGAGTTTTCTTTTTCGATTTCGATCTGGACGGGCACCTGGACCTGTTCGCGGCAAACGGACACGTGGACAGCCGGATCCGCCGGGTCAAATCCCACCTCAGCTACGCTCAGCGCCCGTTACTCTACAAAAACCGGGGCGATGGCAGCTTCGAGGAGATGGGTGCGGCAAGCGGTCTCGTCGGTCGCCTGGTCGGGCGCGGCGCGGCGTACGCGGACTATGACGGCGACGGCGACCTGGACGTGCTGGTCGCCGCCAACAACGGTCGTCCCGCGCTCTATCGCAACGAAGGCGGGAACCGGAACCGCTGTCTGAGGGTGAAACTGATTGGAGGCATTGCGACCGCCGGCGAGGACGTCCGCCAGCCGGACGGAGAGCCGCGCTGGTCCAACCGGGACGGAATTGGCGCGACCGTGCGCGTGCGGTCGGCGGACGTGGTGCAAACGCGCTACGTGAGGTCGGGATCAAGCTATTGTTCGCAGAGTGAGCAGGCATTGACATTCGGTCTGGCAGGGGCCGGGACGGTCGATTCGGTTGAGGTGGCCTGGCCATCGGGCCGGATTGAACGGATCAGCAACGTTGCTGCCGGGCAGACCGTGACCGTTCGGGAGGGACGGGGAGTTGTTGCCGGAACGCCGCTGAGAAACAATCCGGCGGCGGATTGAGACAAGGGGGCACACCATGGACATCGGACGTCGATTTCAGCCGGTCCACCTTCAGCGATACTGTATCGTCGTTATGATGCTGGGACTGAGCGTATCGTCGACAGCGGGGACGGCTTCGATACGGGATTCCATTCAAGCCGTCGGCGAACGGCAGCTGGACGGCCGCCAACTCGACGCGGCCCTGGACACATTTTCCCGGCTTGCCGAAGCGTTTCCGGACGACGCGCATATACTGACCCGTCTGGGCCGCGTACAGTTGAAGGCTGAAGACTTCAAGGCGGCAACGAAGTCCTTCGAGGCGGCGCTGAAACTGGATGAAGATTATGCAGCGGCGCACGCCGGCCTGGCACTTGTGTACGCTGAGATGCCGGCAAAGGGGATAAGCGCCTTTCACAACTTCCGCCGGGCGGTTGGCGCGGCAAAGAAGGCCATCGAACTGGATCCCGAACAGGCTGATGCCTATCGTGCGCTGGGAGAGGCGCACGAGCGTTTCAAGGAGGACCACGAGAAGGCCCTTGGCTATTTCGACACCTATCTTGGGATGGAGCCGGACGATCCGGACGGCCTTTACTATTTCGGCCTGGCATGTATACAGGCCGAAACCTACGAAAGGATCTCCAAACACATTGCTCCACATATGGCGGCGCTTGACGGGGAGACCCGGTTGCTTCCCATCGCAGCGCAGGGCCATTTCTACGAGGAAGAATACAACAAGGCGCTGGACAATTTCGAACGCTTCCTGGACACTGTCGGGCCGGGCGAGCGCGAATTGTACACGGATATTGCGTACGTGGCTTCCGTAGAGGAACTTCGGGAATATCAGGCGTTGCCGGACACGACTCAGCGGAAGGCATACCAGGAGCGGTTCTGGCTGCGGCGCGACCCCGATATGATGACCCGCGTCAACGAACGTATGGTCGAGCACTACCGGCGGGTCTGGTATGCGCGTACCTTCTTTGCTGATAAGGTTTCGCCCTGGGACAAGCGGGGGGAAGTCTATATCCGCTATGGAAAGCCGGACTACCGGTCGCGGTCCTATCAACGCGACCTGACTCTCACACCGGACGTGGAGGCGGTCCGCATGCGAATGGCCGCCAGTCTCTATGGGGCAGAGGCTTCCTTTATGACGTTTACAGGACCGGTGTTCCCGATCCGGGCGTTTCGTCATCCCATTACCCAGCGTACCCAGGACGCACTCCACGGATTCGGTTCGGCCGATCAGCGCGACGCCAGTTTTCTGGAAGACGGATTTACTTCCAACACCGATGCCGCGGATGAAGAGGAGTTCCAGGAACGCGACCTGGACGGAACCCCACTGCCAACGCCGCTCACGCGAAGCGACTATGACGACCAGGACGGCGCCAGGTTCGAAGAATTCGGAAATCAGATCGCTCGGAATAAATTCGGGGACTATATACCCGTAACGATCCACACCGATATGGCCACCGTTCCCTGGGAGACCTGGATCTACACGCAGATCCAGGGGGGAATCGAGATCGTGTTTACCGACGAAAACAAGAGCGGGCAGTTCAATTTTGCCCCGATTCCCCCGGTGACCGCTCTGAATAACCAGCTTGTCAACATTACCCGCCTGGTCAAATACGCACCCGAGATCATCTACCAGAACGCCGCGCACGAGACCCCCGACTACTACCGGCCGGGAATCCAGGGACCGGCGCTCAATTTCTATTATGACCTGGCCAACTTCCAGGGATCCGACGGCCAGACCAACGTTGAAGTCTACTATGGCATTCCACCCGAACAGGTCCGGATTGCCGAGCAGGCGGATTCGGCGCAGGTCAGCGTGCAGTGCGCCATGGCCCTGGCCGACGCCGCGCACACGACGATCTATCGCGATACCCGGGAGTTCCACTACGAGGGACGGGCGGACTTCGACAGGGTCAGAGGGGCGTTTCTTCCGGAAATGCTCAAGACCCCGGTGCCGCCGGGCAAATACGAACTCCAGGTCCAGATCAAGGATCTGGCTTCCGGACATACCGGACTCTACAAGCAGGCGGTCGAAGTGCCCGATTACGGTGTTGAAAAGCTCAAGATCAGCGACATCCTTCTGGCTTCGGAAATCTCCGACGCGAATTCGGCGGGAAAATTCAGAAAGGGCGATATCCGGGTCGTGCCGATGCCCACCAGGAATTACAGAGAGGCGCAGAAGGTATATGCGTATTACGAGATCTACAACCTGAAGAAGAACCGGTTCGGACAGACCGACTACGAGGTGGAATACCTGGTCCGTACGGTCGTGGGGCGGTCGGAAGGCGTGGTGGGCGCCATCACTTCCCTTTTCAAGCGTAGGAAGACACAGGTGTCGGTATCGTACGAACACTCCGGAACGGCGACTACAGAACAACAGTACTTTGAAATCGACCTGGAGAAATCGAAACCGGGCGTACAGGTTCTGGAGGTGAAGATCAAGGACCGGGTCAGCGGCAAAAGCGACACCCGCGAGATTCAGTTCCGCTACGGGATTTGACTTGCACGCCGCTGCCAACGCCCATCGCGGCGTGGACGCAAGCAGGGCGCAGTACGCTGCGCCCTGCTTGCATCTGTGGGCCATTTGGAATCGATTCTGGCGGGAGGAGAACGAAAATGTCTGGACTTCGCGCGGGACTGATCGGATGCGGAGCGATCGGCGGCGTGCATAGCGAAGCAGTGGCGGGGCTGGACGGCATACGCATGGCGGCGTTCTGCGACGTGGTTGAGCAGAAGGCGCGCGACTTGTGTACTCGCTACGGAGGCGATTATGCCACCGACGACGCCGGCCGCGTCCTCGCGGATCACTCGCTGGACACGGTCTACATCTGCACACACCACGACACCCATGCGGATTACTGTATCCGGGCGGCCGAAGCGGGGAAGCATATTCTCGTGGAAAAACCCCTCGCGCTGACCGTTGAAGACTGCCGGAGGATCGGGGACGCGGTCGAGCGGGAGGGGATTCAGCTCTTTACGGCCTTCAAAATGCGGTACTATCCGATGGTACAGAAAGCCCGCGAACTGATCCCCGATCCGTTGATGGTGGTGATGCAGATGATGGACAACCGATGGGGGGATACCTGGGCCAACGATCCCGTCCTGGGGGGAGGCAACGTGTATAGCCAGGGATGCCACTCGTGCGATCTCCTCAGGTACGTGGCAGGTTCGGATCCGCAGGAAGTCTACGCGGCGGGCGGGAACTACTATCAGCCAAACGGCAGACTGGACAATCTGACCGCCACGTTCAGGTTTGAAAACGGCGCGGCAGGCTGCTGGATCCAGGGAGACGCCAATCAGCCGGCGATGACAAGCAAGCTCTTCATGGAGATTTTTTCGGAAAACCGATCCGCGCTGCTTACGGACCGGTTCTGCACGCTGACGTATACGGAGACCGGGAAGGAGCCGGCGGTCTACCGCGGCGAAGAGGGTGGATTCGTCGAGGAGAACCGGCTGTTTGTCGAGGCGCTGAGGACCGGCGCGCCCATGGCCGCGGACCACGTGGACGGGCTGATGGCCACGCTGATGATGATCCAGGCGGGTCGGAGCATCGAAAGCGGCAACCCGGAGCGGGTTGCGTCGCTTGCACGGGCCTGAGGCGGGCACATAATACATGGTTCTCTAAACAGCATCACTGACACAATCGTGAGGTCATGCCATGAAGGAACACAGACATCCGCATCCGCACAAGGATCCGAGACAGCCCAGGGACGGGGTCCGTCCGCAGACCAACCCCCCTGTCTTCGCCTGGCTTCCGATGGATTCCGCCTCGCGCTATCGCTTGCTGGTGGCGCGTGACCCGGGTTTTGAGAACATCTGCCTGGACAGAGGCGACCTGCAGGAACCGGTGTACCTGCCTGAACGGGCGTTTGAGCCCGGGGAGTATTTCTGGCGGTGGTCTGCGGACCATGGTGCGACGTCGGAGGATTTTTCGTTTGAGATCCGGCCTGAGGCCACAGTTGTGGAGGTGCCCCCGGCAAGCGAGTGGCTGAAGCGGTTTCCTTCTGAACACCCGCGGATCTATGTGTCGCCGGAGGAGGTGCCGGCGCTTCGGGCCGCCTCCGTCGGCGATGCATCACAGGCGTGGGAGGGTTTGCGAAGCAGCGCCGAGGCCGTGTTGGCCGAACCGCACGAGATCGAAGAGCCGCCCTTTCTCCCTGACCGTAGCGAAAACTATCAGGAATATCATGAGACGTGGGCGCCGATCATGTGGGAGTCCCGGCGATTCGTCAAGGGCGCGGAGACCCTGGCGCTGGCGTATCTGGTGGGCAGGGAGGACCGGTTCGCCCGCGCCGCCTGCCAACGGATGGCGTCCATATCGCGCTGGGACCCTGAGGGATCGAGTCACCTCGCACACAACGACGAGGCCCACATGTCCGTCATCTGGAACGGCTCGAACGCGTGCGACTGGGTGTGGGACCGTTTTACGGACGAGGAACGCGATGCCGTCGTGGCGCAGTTCCGGCAGCGGGGGCGGATTACGTTCGACTATATGCACAACAGGGGGTCGTACGGGGTGACGCGGTTCGACTCGCATGCCGGCCGCGAGATCGTGTTCCTGGCGCACATCGCGCTTGTGTTTCACGATCACATTCCCGAAGCGCAGTCGTGGCTGGAGTGGCTCAGGCCGGTGCTGTGCGGCATCTGGCCGATCTGGTCTGGCGACGACGGGGCATGGGCGGAAGGACCCTCTTATGGTCTGGCATATGTCACGATCATGACCATGTTCGCCTCGGCGATGAAGCGGGGTGTCGGCGTGGACCTGTACCGGAGACCCTTCTGGAAGAACCACGCCCGTTGGCGCCAATACTGTCTGCCGCCCTACGCGGAGTGGATGGGATTCGGCGACCATACCGAGCGGTGGGCAGGCTCCTGGAGGTCCAACGCGGACCTGGTGGATCTGATCGGGCGCGAGACGGATACCGACGAGTTCGCGGAATACGTGGAAGCCTTCCGCGCAGAGGCAGAGCAGATGCAGACGCCGGAGGAGCGGCGAAGCTCGGGCGTGATGTCGCAACTCTTCCTGGCGCAACCCGAAAAAGCGCGTCCGGAGACCGGCGCGACGGAATCGATATTTCGCGTGTTCCCTGCCGCAGGATGGGCCGCGGTCCGGACGGACCTGAACGATGCCGCACGGGACGTTGCGCTGATCTTTCGTTCTTCTCCGCTGGGCGCCATCAGCCATTCCCACGCGAACAACAACGATTTCATTCTGCACGCAGGCGGCAAGGTGATGGCGATGCCCAGCGGCTACTACATCGGGTACGGTTCGGATCATCACACGCACTGGGTGTGGCACACCAAGTCGCACAACTGCGTCACGCTTTCGGATGCCTCCCAGATCATGCGGTCGCACGATTCCCTCGGGAAAATCGAAAATGCGTACGAGGACGAGCGGATCGTCTACTTCGCAGGCAACGCGGACGCCAGCTACAGCGACCGCGCGGAACGGTGCCGGCGGCACGTTTTCTTCCTGAAGGCGCAGAGCTGTTTCGCGATGATCGACGAATTTGTCGCGGCTCCGGGCATCGATTCGGCGCTGCAGTGGAATATCCACTCCTGGAACCGTTTTTCGGTTGACGAAGAGAGCAGGACCTTCCTGCTGGAACGTGAAGGGAGTTCCCTCGAAGGGCATTTCATGTACCACAACAACGCGTTCTTCTCCCTGAGCGAGGGATGGGACCCACCGCCGATGCGGACCGGCAGGGACGAATCGCAGTGGGGCCAGCAATACCACCTGCGGTTTACCACCTCCGGCCTGGTCGACAGGCGCAACCTGGGGGTCGTGCTGTGTCCGGGACACGCATCGCTGGATCGGCCCGGAGTACAGACCGAGCGGTCGGGCAATACGGAAGTGGCCCGGATCGGGGACGACCTGGTGCTTGTCGGCAGTCGGGACGGCGTGGCATACGGCAGCCGCAGCTCTGGAGGGCTTGCATTGGTGGTCGTTCAGGGCCATGAGTATGAACTTGGGGATGAGGGCGTCGCAACGAGGAGATGAGCGTGAATAACGGACCGACGGGCCTGAAGGTGGATGTGTTGAAGGACATGTGCCCGGAGACGGCGCTGGTTGTCAACGGCAAACCAGACGCGAGGGTCGTCATCGGCGGGGACGGGACGCACGCACGGCAGGCAGCCAGAATCGTCGAGCGGGTCGAGGCGGCAGCCGGGGCGCGGTTGGAGGTGGTCCGGGCAGCAGACGCGGCGGCCGGGGCGCTGCTGGAGGGTCACGTGGTGGCGCTGGGGAATATGGCCGACAACGCCTTCATCCGGTGGCTTTATTACCAGTGGTGGGCGGTGGAAGACCGCTGCTATCCCGGAAGGGGCGGGTACGCGCTGCGGACGCTGCACAACCCTCTTGGGAACGGGAACAACGTGGTGCTGCTGGGGGCCAGCGATGACGCGGGGCTGGAACGGGTGACTTCGCGGTTTGTGGGGCTTGTAGCGGATGAAAAGACGTTCAGCGTGGGGTGGACGATGGAAATCCGGCTGGGTCCCGAGTTCGACGCATTTTCCCGTCCGCCGGAGGGATGGCTGCAGGAACGGCGGGAGGACTTTAACGCGCGTGCGACGGCGCCGCACGCTTCCGAGGCGGGCGCCGGTTTCCAGCTGATTTCGGAGGCGGGCGCGTACGGCCTGATGTATCACCGGACCGGGCACGAGGCGTACGCATCCGCCGTTCTGGAAATCGCGAAGGCCCACCTGAGGATGGGCGAGTACGGGGTGATGGCGCACTTCCACGTCTGGTGGCTGGCAGCGGTATGGGACCTGATCGAGGAGAGCCCGGTGTTTTCCGATGAGGACCGGCTGAAGATCACGCAATACCTTCTGTGGATCATGGATTCGGAGGAGGGTGCGTATACCCGGTTCTTCCGCGAAGGCGTCGGGCACCGGATGGTCCGGCAGAACCACCAGACGCTGGTGGCGCTGGCGGCGTGGTTCGGAGGAAGGTATTTTTCAACCCACTACGGACTTGAAGAGGGCAAGGAGTGGATGGCCGCGTCTGCCGACGTGTTCAAGGGTCAGGCGGAGTCGTTCAAACCGGTCGAGGATGCCAATGCCTACCAGTGGATGACGCTGGACCACACATTGACCTATACGCTGGCGAGTGGGGACACGACCTATATCGAGAACGGAAACTGCAAAGGGTCTCTGGACCAGGCGGTGCTGTATTGCAACAACCGGGGAGCCCTGCCCGCGTTCGGAGATACGGGCGCGCCGATGGACGGATACCCAACGAATTTCCTGGCCAAGGCGGGGCACGTGCTGCAGGACGGGCGTGCGGTGTTTCTGTTGGGCAAACGGTTTGACCGGCCCTCGGACTATTTTCGGCCCCAGCCGCCGGGCGAGCGGTACGAGGCGGTGAGAGATCCGTTGCTCGTGATGAGTTTCGAGAAGTACTTCTGCGACGGGCTGCCTCCCGAGGTCCCGGAAGGGATGGCCGGGGTGCAGGTTCTCGAGGTCGCCGGCGGTTTCTACGATCTCGCCGAAGACCCCAGGGCGAGGCCACGCGAAGTGAAGCCGTTGAACCTGCCGAAAGAAGAGGCGTTCGATACGGTCTGTTTCCGGGAGGGTTTCGGCCGGGACGACCAGTACCTGATGCTTCACGGGATCTATTACGGCAATCACAGCCACGAAGACGGGAATACCATACCGGAATTTTCCGCCAACGACCGGATTTTCCTGGTGGACGCGTCGTATACGGAGGGTCCGACGCTGAAGCACCACAACGGCGTGACGGCGGTACGGGATGGGGAGGCGTGGGACGTTCCGGCGCTTTGCCGGCTGGATGGCGTGGCGGACCTGGGCCGTCTGGGAATGAGCCGGACGTCAGTCGCTGGCGATTGGGGCGCCCTGTGGATCCGGAACGTCGTGTGGCGCAGGGGCCGGTTTTTCGTGGTGGTGGACGAGGTCGAAGCGACGAAGCCGGGCGCGTTCGCGCTGCAGTGTCACTGGCGCACATTGGGGACGCCGGCATTGAAGGACGGAACGCTCGAGGTGGTGCAGCAGGACTCCGAGACCGGGCGCGAAGACCGGTTTGTTCTGCAGAGCGTGGGCGGGGGCCGGATGTCGCTGGAGCGGGACTGGGAGAACTTCGGCCACTGGTGGGACGCATATCCCTATGCGGATGACTATGTGAATATTCTGCGCGAGTCGGCCAACCGGGAGATGGCGGCGGGAGACCGGCACACGTTTATCAACCTGTTCTATGCCTCCAACCCACACAAGCCCGTGGACGACCGGATGCGCCGCGTCGGGGAATCGGCGGTGGCGGTCGAGGGGTCGCAAGGCCGCATGCTGGTGGGGACCGGAGGCGGGACGGGCGCGTTCGAAGTCGGGCCGTTATCCGGCCGCGCCGAAATCTATGCGGCCGGCGACGGGTGGTTTGCGCTGTGCAACGGCACGTCGCTGTGTTCGGAACGCGTGAATTTTGAGAGCGAACACCCGGTTTCAGTAGAGTTCGATCCGGACGCGGGCGAAGGCGTGGTTGTCGCGCCTCGGCCCGGCGAGATCACGCTGAACGGAGAGCGTCTACACGTTGCGGCCGGGCGGCAGACGGTAAAAGCGCATAGGCCCGGAGCAGATGTATTTTCGATGGGCGGGACTGCAGACCTGCACGCGTACGAGGCGGATTTTCGAGCGCCCGCACCGGCGGCGTCCGCACCCGGGCTGCACAGGGTCTGGACGTACGACGCCGGTTCCGGCGTACGCTGTGCCGCCGCGAACGCGGACGGGGTGGTCCTGGGGACGGAAGACGGACGGGTCCTGGCGCTGGACGATTACGGAAAGCGGGCATGGTCCTTCCAGGCACAGGGTCCCGTACTCTCGGTGTGCCCGGCGGACCTTGATGGCCGCCGCTGTGTAATCGCGGGCGCCGACGACCGGCGTCTCTATCTGCTGGAGGAAGGCGGAGAGGTACGGTGGTCTCGCGCGTTTGAGATATTCAGGGGGACGTGGGACCGGTACGCGCGAAACTCCGCGGTGGAGTTCGTGACGGCGGCGGACCTGCGCGGTGACGGTGGGATGGACATTCTGGCGGCGGTCTCGGACCGGCAGCTCCACTGTTTCGACGCGAGCGGAAACGAGCGGTGGAGTTTTATGATCTACGGGATATTCGCGCCGCTTCGCGTAGCGGATATTAACGGGGACGGAAGGCTGGAGGTGATCGGCGGTCCGGGCCGCATTACATGCGGGGGGACCTGTTATGTGCTGGATGCCGACGGCGCGGAGGTCGCGAGCAACGGGCTGGACGGGTGGGCGTCGATGATGCCCGCGTGTGACGTCTGGGTACGGGGGGACGAGCACCTCATCGCGTGCGGGACGAACCGGTCGCATGTTTTCGGGTTGAAACTGGACGGCAATCGACTGGAGACGATCTGGAAGCAGCGGGTGGGAGAGGAAGTCAACTCGGTCTGCGCCGCGGACGTGGACGGAGACAGCAGACCGGAGGTCCTGGTCGGGTCGGACTGTTTCTATATATACCTGTTGGACGAAAACGGAAAGGAACGATGGCGGCGTAACCTTGGTGCGCCCGTACAACAGGTGATGGTGGCCGGACTGGACGGTGACGCGAAGATCGCCGCGGGGTGTGAGGACGGATCCGTGTGGGTGCTGGACGGGGACGGACGGCCCCTCGGCCTTCACCGTGCAGAGTCTGAGATACACACCCTGACGGCGCATGGAGAAAGCCGTCTGCTGATCGGATGTTCGGACGGGACGCTGTCGCTGCTGGGCGTGTGAGGACGGCTCGATCGTCGCGTTTTCCACGATGTGACAACGATGGCCGACCGGAGAGTGGCTACGTCCGGCTGCGGATTCTTTCGGGGAGTCGAGGGAGCCGGAAACATGCGGCGATATTTCTCTTTGGTCCTGTTCCTGGCCTTTTGGATGGAAACCCCTGCCACTGCCGTTCCTGACGATCCTTCCAGGAGCGATCTAATTAGGGAAGACGTGCTCTTTTCGGCGGCGGGTGAAGCGCTCAACCAGGTCGCTTCCGGGAGGTTCGATCTGGTCCGTCGCGAGCCGGGGACAGTGGTTCGCACCCTGGGGACGGATTTCGCGCTGACGCTGGATCGGGACCTGACGCCGGGGATCTACCGGCTGAGCGTTCTCTGCCTGGCCCCGACGACGTCAACCGATTCCTTCTGGCTGGAGGTGAACGGAGAGCGGCAGCCGCAAGCGATCGTGCTGCCCAAGGGCGGGTACGCGGAGGTGCATCGGGGTTTTCGACTGGACGTGTCGGGTGAAACGTCCATTCGCCTTGTGCTGCGGGAACGGCCCGGCGTGAGCGTTGCCCGCCTGAAGCTGACGCGTCTCACGGTTCATTTCGATGCCGGGTCGGTTATCCGCCCCGACCTGACCCGGGAGCGTCCCCGCCTGTTTGTGACGCGGTGGGACATCGAGCGTTTACGCGCGGCACAGCGGAGTGACGCCGGCCAACGGCTCTATCGACCGCGGGGGGTTTTGCGAGGAACGCCGCCCCCGGCCTCGGGTCCGCCGAAGCGCGCGGGGTGGTCGTGGCGCATGGAAAATGAGGCAATCTCCTGCCTTCTCGCCAATTCCCCCGATGCTGCCGAACGCTTCGAGGCCATCCGGCGTCACGTTCTCACGATCTGTACATACGATAAGTGGCTCCCTGACGGATGGTCGCACAGCACACCGGATCTGGACCTGGACGCGGCTTATATGCTCCACGGGACCGCCGTCGCCTACGACTGGCTCTACAACTGGTTCACGGAGGAGGAACGGCGGATCATCAGGGAGAAGCTGGCGTATCAGGCGCGGCTCATGTTCGAGGCGTCCTTTATGGAGCGTATGTACTGGGCGCGCACGGTGCAGCAGAACCACTACTGGTTCGACAATTACGCCATCGGCGCGGCCGGCGCCGCGCTTTACGGCGAGGTACCCGAAGCCGAGGTGTGGATGGCCTGGAGCTGGGACCGCCTCCAGGGGACGCTGAAGACCTTCGCACAGGACGGGGGGTTCCACGAGGGGCCTGCGTACTGGAACTTCTCAATGGGGTCGCTTTTTCGATGGATCGACCTGTATGAACACACCACCGGGCAGACCATCGCGTATGCGGACACGTGGCTGAGGAAGACCGGCTATTTCCCGATTCATTACGTGTATCCCGATCTGCGTTCGGGCGCTGCAATCGAAGATACGTTTCGTCCCGGGGTTGTACCCGCGCTGGAGACGCTGCTCTGGCTGGCCGCGCGCAACCGGGACCCGCGGCTGTTCAGAATCGCCGAGTTGATTCACGAAGGGAAGCGGAGTACTCACTGGTGGACCCTGAGGGCGCTGGCCGGAGATATCGGTTCGACAGCGGGAACGCTGGACGAACTGATGCCGAAGCTGGCATATTACCCAGACGTGGAAGCGTATTTTGCTCGGACATCGTGGCACACGGACGCTACGATGTTCGCAATTGGGTCGCGCCCCCTGGGGGGGCATACCCTGGCTCGTCTGATCGAGGCGTATCCCTGGATCGGCGGCGTAGGGCACAACCACCCCGCGCAGAACAGCTTTGTGCTGTACGGCAGCGGCAAGGAGCTGTTGATCGATCCAGGCTATACGTTGAAAAAGCTGACGGCGAACCACAACACGGTCCTGGTGGACGGGCAGGGCCAGTACGGCGACGGAGAGCGGTGGCCGCGCTGGTATCCCGGGTGGTCATACATCGGGTACGCCTCCACCGAGTTTCCGTATGTGCGTGGGGAGGCCGCATCCGCGTACCCTCCCGAACTGGGTCTAAAGCGCTTCACACGCCAGATGTTGTTGCTGGACGGCAATCGCGTAATTGTCGCAGATCATCTCGAGGCCGACCGGCCCCGGCGTTTCACCTGGCTGCTTCATTTCGACGAAGAGGCAGACGTGGTGTCGGCGGGCGAGGGGCGGTTTGCAGTCGCTTACGGGGCCGCCTCGCTGCAGATCGATATTCTGACTCCAAACGGCATGGCATCGCATATCGACCGCTATGAGCCAACGTGGAACAATATCGCGCGTCCCGACTATCACCCTAGGATCGGCCGGCTGCAGCTGACCACCGGGCCGGTAAGTGCCACGCCGATTGTGGCCGTACTGGGCCTCGACCCCTCGGGGACGCGCCCGGCGCTGGAAATCACACCTCGCGTCCTGCTCGTTACGTTTTCGGATAGTACCCGGGTGGGACTCAATCGAACGGCGGAGGTGGTGGCCGTGGATGGGCTCGAGACCGACGGGCGCGCCATGGTGATCACCCGTGATGGAGCCGGGGGACGCAGGGCCAGGGTGCTGGACATGCTCCGGTACCGCGACGGGTCCGGCCGGTTGCGCGACTTCCCGGACGGTGAGGGTGAATTCGTCCTGTCGAACGGCGTCTGGCTGCCGGCGTTCGACGAGACGCCCGTTGTATTGAGCGCCGACTTTGACGGGAACGGTATGGTGGGTTTCAGCGACTTCCTGGCGCTTGCACATGCGTTCGGGTCCCGCGCGGGAACGACGGGCTGGGACGTCAGGTTCGACCTGAACGGCGACGGCGAAGTCGGGTTCGGGGATTTCCTGATCCTTGCGGCGCAATTTGGCGGGCGAATTACCGGGAATTGATTTTGGATCCGGCGGCCCCGCGATTCCTGGGACCCGGTGCCCGAAATACGCCAGCCGGTCATCTTAAATTCATTCGCGAATCTCTTTCGTGTACTGGAGGTAAACCAACGTGGTCGAGCTCATAATATTCGTATGCGCCGTTATATTCGTTTCCGCGACGTGCTCTCTCGCTGAAGCCGTTCTCTACGCCGTTCCGGTAAGCTACGTCGAAAGCCTTTCGCAGAAAGGAACAGTCTCTGGCCGTATCCTGAAGGACCTGCGGATGCGCAACGTCGACCGTCCCATCTCGGCCATCCTCTCCCTGAATACGATTGCCAATACCGGCGGCGCGTTCCTGGCAGGCGCGGCGTTCATAAAGGTCTACGGCGCGCAGTGGGAACACTATTTTACGATATTCATCACACTTTCGGTCCTGCTCCTGTCGGAGGTTATTCCCAAGACCGTCGGCGTGGTCTACAGCCGGTCCCTGGCGAGTCTGATCGCGATACCGCTTCGATTTCTTGTCCTGGCAATGTACCCGTTTGTCGAGACATGCCGGCTTGTGACCAGGGCGTTCTCGAAGGGTCGGACGTCCGACGAGGTTTCCGAAGAAGAAATCTCCTCAATGGCGCGGATGGGGAGAGAAGCAGGCGCGATCGAGCCGCACGAGGCCCGCGTGATGCAGAATATTCTCTCGCTCAAACGCAAGACGGCGAAAGACGTGATGACGCCGCGGACGGTCGTATTCGCGCTGAGCGCGGGTCTGACCGTGGAGCAGGCGCAGAAGGAAGCCGGTACCTGGCAGCACAGCAGGGTTCCCGTCTATGAGGAGGGCTTCGAGGACGTCATTGGCGTCGTGATGCGCCGCGACGTGCTGAACGCGCTGGCGGAGGGTCACGGGCAGAGACCCATATCTGAATTGATGCATCCGGTTCACTTCGTTGCGGAGACAGTGGCGCTGGACCGCGTTCTGCAGATGTTCCTCGAAATGCGGCAACATCTCTTTGCGGTCATCGACGAATACGGCGGACTGGCCGGAGTCCTGACGCTGGAAGACGTGCTGGAAGAGATCCTGGGCCGGGAGATCGTGGATGAGTCCGATACGGTCACGGACATGCGGGAGCTGGCCCGCCGCCGCCGCCGGCTGGTATCCGAAGGGGAGTAGTATGCGCATCGATACGTCAATGCGACCCCTGTCGTATGAGGAATTCCTCGGCGATATCGTGTGTTTCGACGATTTTCACAAGGAAACGGCAATCCTGGAATTCCCGGTTCCGGATTTCAATATTCCGGTCTATGTGAATGAGTTCTGGACATCGCGACAAAGAGCGGCGCACTCGCTCCACGAAATTTCGTACCGCGCCTGCTTCAAGCCCCAGTTGCCACGTTTTTTCATTGAGCGGCTGACCAGCCCGGGCGACGCCGTCTACGATCCGTTTCTGGGCCGCGGGACGACCGCTATCGAGGCGGTTTTGCTGGGGCGTACCCCGATTGGGACGGACGTCAATCCGCTGAGCGAGATACTCGTGGCGCCGCGGCTGGATCCCCCGCCCCTTGCGGCCGTTTCGGGACGACTGAGGGAACTGCCTCTCGAAGGCGACTGCGAGACGCGGGACGACCTGCTTACGTTCTATCATCCGAACACGCTGCGTCAGATTACCAACCTTCGGAACTTCCTGATCGGGAAACAGGAAGACGGCGGTCTGGATGCGGTCGACCGGTGGATCCGGATGGTGGCGACCAACCGGCTGACGGGACATTCCCCCGGATTCTTTTCCGTCTATACGCTGCCTCCGAACCAGGCGGTCACCGTAGAGCGGCAGCGGGGTATCAATAGCAGTCGAAGTCAGACGCCTCCTCATCGGGACGTTCGGGTGTCGATTCTGAAGAAGTCCGGATCGCTCCTGAGCAAACTTGAAGTTTTTGAATTCGAACGACTTCACGGGGCGTCGAAAAACGCATTGCTCAACACCGGATCGTCCGACAACACGCCGGGAATCGATAGCGATTCGGTCAGCCTCGTCGTGACGTCGCCGCCGTTTCTGGACGTGGTGGATTACCAAGCGGACAACTGGCTGCGGTGCTGGTTCAACGGCATCGACCCGCGGACCGTCGACATATGGCACTTTAAGAAGCCGCTGGAATGGCAGGCGGCCATGAAGAGCGTGTTTGTTGAATTAAAGAGAGTTCTCAAACCCGGGGGCTATGTCGCTTTCGAGGTAGGGGAAGTCCGCGGCGGGAAAATTCTCCTCGAAACGCTTGTAGTCCCGGCCGCGGCGGAAGCGGGGCTAGAACCGCTCATGGTACTTGTAAACGACCAGGTCTTCACAAAGACGTCGAACTGCTGGGGCGTGGATAACCTGAAAAAGGGAACGAACACGAATCGGATCGTCCTGCTGCGGAAGCCCTGAGCATTGTAATCTGACGCGAAGAGAAGCAAAGGAGGTACAATGACCCACTGACACCATTTCCTGCAGCAATTCAAGACAGGCACTCTGAGCCGCAATCGGGATGGCGTTTCGACATCAGGCTTACGACACGACGCCGTTTATCCGCATTCACACTAACCTGCCGGGGTAAGGACCGCTTTATGACATCAAGAGAAAACGTCTCCTTTGCTTGCATTGTAACGTCGCTGGTATTCGTTTCGTTCATCGCCGCAGGTTCGGACGCGCATGCCGATCAGACGACGTTGCAAGGGCACACCGTCAATTCCTACGAGGGGGACTCGACATTCCTGCCGGACTTCGACGGCGACGGGACGGTCGATTTTAACGATTTTTCGCAGTTCGCGGCAAAATTCGGACAAAGCGAAGGCGATGACGAATATGAGGCCCGGTTCGACCTGAATGGAGACGGGGAAATCGGGTTTTCCGACTTTGTTTCCTTTTCAGAAAATTTCGGGAAGGACTTTTCTTACGGGATGCTCCTGCCCTGGGACCTTTCGACGATCGTGCCGATCGAATCGGTCCGATCCACGCCCGCAGGCACGCGTGTCTTCATGCGGACCGAATTCGACAAGGGTCGGCTCGTCGACCTGGAGATGACGTTCATCCAGGTGGTCGACGATTTCCTGCCGCCCATGCCGGTCTACATGGTGGAAGCCTCAGATTCCGTACTGGTGGCCCTGGGGGGCATTGCCAAGGGCATGAGCGGTTCCCCTATTTTTTCACCCGAGGGCGCCTGGGGCGCGATCGCGTTCGGTTTTACAGCCCAGGACAACCCGCCTTACTATTTTTTCGCCACGCCCATGGAATGGGTTATCGGCGAACGGGGAACGGTTCCACTGGCCAAACGCGCGGCCACGTGGGGTGAGAACAGCATCGTGCCTCTGGACGTTCCGCTCGTTAGTACAGGTCTCAATCGTGGCCTGCTGACCCCGGAAGGGCGTCCATCGATTCTGGACAACGCGGTTGCCGCCGGTCTGACCACGCAGCGCCAGACCAGCTTCGCGCCGGGCCGGCCGCTGGCGGTTGGTGTACTGCTTGGCGAACTGACACTCGGCGCCATCGGGACCATCTCCTTCGTCGATGGCGACCGGGTCTATGGATTCGGACATTCCATGGATGACGCCGGCCCGGTTTCGCTGCCTATCATCGAGGCGGTGGTGCTGGGAGAAATCTCCAATCTGTCTGCACCGTACAAATTCGCGACGCTGAACCCGACGGTACGCGGCACGCTCACCGAAGACCGCATTCCCGCGGTGAGGGGAATACTGGGCGAAGGGCCGGAACTGGTTCCGATCAGAAGCGTGTATACGTTTCCTTCGGGCGCAGAAGAGGAACTCCTGCATAGGATGCCCACGGTTGGCGTGAGCCCGGACATGTCTGTCGATCTGGTCGCCGGCGCGTTATTCAGACCGCTTCTGGGCAGGGTTGAGAACGATCCGGACCACAGCATCCGCGTTACGGCGGAAATTGCCTTCGACGTTACCGATTCCACGCTCGCGCGAACCCGTCTGTACGCTTCGCCGGAAGGCCGGCTCCTTTCCCTGATCAGAAATGCGACCTCCCACCTGACCTTCTCACTGGCCCTGCTGACGGAGAGAGACGATTACGCTTTAAAGGTGACGGAAGCCAGCGTTGACGTTGAGTTGATCGCAGAGCCCCGTTATGCCAGGATCGTCGAAGTGAACGCGGACACGGTCGCCAGCCCCGGGGACACGCTGGACGTTACCGCACTGTTGCGGGTGGGGCGCCGGATTGATCGGGACATCGATCTGAGGCTCGGCGTTCCCGAATCGTTTCCGCCGGGTGTCTACAGTCTCGCCCTGGGTTCGGCCGCGGAACTGGGGGCGGGTGGCGGACCCGGATTCGGCCGTTTCCCTGTCGAGCAGACACTCGAGGAAGTCTTTAACGACGTCAATAGCGAGGATGACAACGTCGTGATAGAAGCCTTGCTGACGTTCGATATGCCCTTTGCACCGCCTGGAGGTCCGGGGGTCCCGCCCGGCCCGGGTCGAGGCCCGCGGCCGTCCACCTCGGTCCGGAAGGAAGTGGATCTGGTCCTGCGGGGCCTGGAGAGCACGCTCGTAAAGGTCGTCGCGCCGACGCAGTAGTGAGATGGAGGTGGTTGAAATCCCGGATGACGACGTAGGCATCGGAATCATCGGCGGGGGAAAGGCGGGGCGGAACTTCGCCCTGGCCATCCGGTCGTGCGCGGGCGCCGAAGTGCGGATGTTCTGCACGCGTAACGAGGACTCGGCCCGGTCGGCCGCGGAATCCTGCGGGGTTTCAGCGTGGACCGCCGACTATGCCGCGATGTTACGGGACCCGGATATCCAGGCGGTAATCGTGGCCACGCCGGATGAATTCCACTGCGAGCATACCGTCCTGGCCGCCCGGACGAAAAAACACGTGCTGTGCGAGAAGCCGATGTGCCGGTCTCCGGAAGAGGCCGACCTGATGATCCGGGAAGCACGGGAGAACAGCGTGATATTGATGGTCGGGTTCACCGAGCGGTACAGCCACCCGTGTATGGAAGCCAAAAGACGGATCGATGCCGGAGAGATCGGCACGCCCAGGATGATGCTGGCCAGGAGATGTCATCCGCTCTCCGTGCTGAGAGGCCGGAAGTGGGTGAATGACGTAGAGACCGGCGGCGTCCTGAACTATGCCGGGCCGCACAATATCGACCTGGTCTGCTGGCTGATGGGCGGACCTCCAGAGCGCGTTTACGCCGAGATGGGGCAGCTCATCCTGAAAGACCAGGACTTCACGGATTGCGCGGTGATGACGTTCAGGTTCCCCAACGGGTCCATCGCGACGCTCTACGAGACCTTCGCATACCCAGGGACCTATCCCCATGGCGTCGACCGGAATATCGAGATTCTGGGAGACCGCGGGGTGCTTCACGTGGACTTCATGTCCCAGCCGCTGAAGGTGTTTACGGATTCCGGTTACCAGGTGGCCGATTCCGTGACCTGGCCGATGGGGGAACGCGGAATCCAGGGGACGCTGCTTGCCGAAGTCGAGCATTTCATCGGGTGCGTGCGAGAGGGAAGAACGCCGCTGACAACGGGCGATGACGGCAGACTGGCCATGAGAATCGCGCTTGCGGCAAGAGAAGCGGCCGAAACCGGCAGGGCAATACCCATTCAGGACGCGTAAGTAATCCTCGAGACATTGGGGAAATACGCTCGGAGGTGACGCCTATGTTGTCTATCGATCCGAAGGCGCCCGTCCCTCGGCCGGGACGGTCCATCTGGTACACCGTGGATGCGATTCGCCGTGCGAGGGAAAACATCCGTACCCAGGCGTGGGCCGAGAGAGAGTGGGCGCGGATCAGCGCGGTGGCGGAGAAGTGGGTGCGGGTATCCGATGAGGAGATTCACGCGCTGGTTCCGGACCGGGGGGCGATTTTCTGCAGCGGGCGCAACGGGAGTCCCTGCTGCAAGGCGGCCTGGCGGTGCGACGTGTCGCAGCCCGAAAAGGCTTATTGCGAGGCGTGCGGGCGAGCGTATCCCGAGAACCGCAAGGGATCTCCGTTTCGAGACGAAGGGCACGGTTTCTATTACGAGGGGAAATGGTTCGCGCCGGTGCCCGTGTGGAACAGCTTTATTGTCAGTATGCTCAGCACTTATTCCTACGGGTCGGGCGGCCCCACGGACAACGCGCTTCTGAATCTGGCCCTTGCATATGCGGTCACCGGCGAGACCCGGTTCGGCGAAAAGGCGCTGTTGATCTACGATGCGCTGGCCACGCTGGCGCCCACAACGATCGGTCCGCTGGACATTCCGGAGGGTCAGGAGCGGGAGATGGGTCGCATGCACGCGGAGACCTGTCACGTCAACCGGCAGCGTTTCGTGGACATGCAGGCGTACGATCTGATCTCCGGTCTTCCGGAAATGGACGAGGTTTCGCCCACGCGGGGGAATGACAACGTCAGCATCCGCGAGAATATCGCCGAGGGCATGCTGGAAGATTACGTGATGACCGAAGGCGGCGGGTACAATCTGCGCGGGGGAAATCTGACGCATTTTCAGAATCACGAACTGGACGGATTCCGGGCGCTGCTATCGATTGGACTGGCCACGGACAGACCCGATTTCATCACCTGGGCGGGCGGCGCGTCCCGCGCCTTTATGGATAATGTGGTCGGCAGGGACGGGGGGTACTACGAAAACTCCGAAATGTACGCGTATTTCTCCGGTACGCTGATGCAGGACGTAGCGGAATTGCTGTACCACTACGCTCCCGTCAAGTACCCCTCAGGTGAAGATTTCCCTGAGGCCGATGCGCTGGTGGGGATGAAAAACGCCTTCGATCACCCTCGCCTCGTCCGGCTGTGCCTGGATTACCCGGAGCTGACCCGGGCGTGCGGGCGCATCCCCTCCTATGGAAATACGAACGCGCTCCCCGGTTATCGACCGGCTTCGGAACGGCAGGTGATGCCCACGCACTGGTCTCTGCTGGAGCGACTCTACGTCAGGAGCGACGACGCGCAAACAAGGTTGAGGGCGAGGGAACTGATGCTGGATCTGTCGGATGGCGCTGCGGAAAACGTCCGCAATGGCACGTGGGCGCTGTTCAATTCGGAACCCGGACCAGCCGGAGAAGATCGGGCCGAGCCACAATCCGCCTCTTCCTTCGCAGGACACAAGGGCGTGGTGGTCCTGCGAAGCGGGACAGGCGACCGGTCCCGCGCGCTGATTGTGCGCGGGGGCGCGAATCTGCTTTCGCAGGACGACCAACTGGCGGTTTTTCTGTACGATAAGGGCAGGACAGTCATCGAAGACGTGGGATACGCACTGGCCGGCTCACACGTGCACAAGGGATGGGGCATGCGGGCGATCTCCCACGCGATGGTGACCGTGGACGAGGACATTCCCACGTCTCAGGGCTACGAATTCGTGCCGAGCGCGGACCTGGTCGCCTTCGAGGACCTGGGCGATGTCAAGGTCGCGGAATATTCCGCGCCATTGTCACGGATCCACCAGGGCGCAACCGAGTACCGCCGCGCGCTGATCTTCTGCGATATCGACAAGGACACGTCCTACACGCTTGACCTCTTTATTGTGGCCGGAGGCCGGATTCACGACTACGCGATGAACGGGCCCAGGTTTTTCGAAGAGGACTCCGGGTCTTATTCGCTGGAGGGCGTGTCGCCGGAGGCGCGCCCCGGGGTCTGGACACTGGCGGCGCTGGGGACCGCGGACGGTTCCGAAGAGGCGAACGCGCCTGGCAAAAGCTGGGGGGAACGGATCGGCCCGAACGATCGCATTCAGGGCGTGGCCGCACCGGACGGAAGCCCGTTGCCCTACGGATGGCTGCCGCCTCCGGGGAACGGGTACGCGTTCATCCACGACGTCAAAACCGCCCCGCTGGATCGGGACGCGTACGCTCATTGGCGGTTCGGAGACGCGCGGGACACCCGGTTCGGCGTCTGGTTTCCCGCAGATCCGTCGGCGACGCTGGTGGCGGCGAAAGGTCCCGATCTGCGAGGTGACCAGCAGATCCATCGACTGATCGTCCGGAGGGAAGGCGAAGATCTGAAGAGCCTTTTCGTCAGTGTATTTGAAGCGTTTTCCGGTTCGAGCAACGTGACGGGCGTTAGGGTGCTTGCGCGCGAGGAAGAAACAGGTAACGCCGCCGTGCGGGTCGAACTGGCGGACGGCCGGAGGGACACGCATCTGTTTTCGAGGCGCGGCAGAATGGAAATCCGGGATGGCGATGGGGTACCGATCGCGCTCGAAGGTCGGTTCGGCGTCGTTCGCGAACGGAATGGAAAGGTGATGCTTCACCTTGTGGAAGGAACGGGACTGCGGTATGGCGACACCGAAACGCGGCTCTCGCGGAAAGGTTTCGACGCCCGGATCGTGGGACTGGATGCCGACGGAGAATCCGTGACGATCGACCGGTGTCTCCCGGACGGGATGCCGCTGGAGGGACGCCTGTGCCGGGTGGAATCTGGCGAAGCGGAAACACCGTATTCTCACAGATCCGCATATCGGGTTGCCGCCGCAAAGGAAGGGAATAAAGCTCGCCTCCTCCTGCAGCAGGGCGATCCCCGGCTGGCGCGGGGGACGGTTGTCTCGGTCGAGGCACCGGACGTTCTGGTCTGCGACGTGCCGCTCGCCTTTGCCTGGGGTTTCAACAACAGCGGGGACAAGGGCGAATACAGCGGAAAGCTGCTGCGGACGGAGGACGGCGGCTTCGCATCGCGGATCGTCGAACTGCTTGCATTCAAGAAGATGCGGCTGGAATCGGTTGCAGGGCTGCGGCCGGGCAGCCGGTTCGAAGTCCTGGACTTCAAACCCGGCGATCGGATTTCGATTCCGAATTCCGGGAGCGAATGCCTGACGCGACGAGGCTGAAGACCGTTCAATACCGGATGGGAGAATGCCGCCTCGGGGCTCGATGACACGGCCCAGAGTTCGAATGTAGAGGTCTTTTTCCTTGAAAAATCAAGATATTTCCATATTATGCGCGTCGTGGTTGCACGTCTTCTGTAGCAGGTGGGACGGCAGGCCGTGCGGCAGCCGGGACGTGTGACCAGCCAATCCAATTTCGTTGTCCTTAGACCTGGAGCAGGATATGCAGCAAGCGCAACCGGATTCGATTCCTGAAGCGGCGTCAGGCCTGGAACGACGCGGCGTAACTGTGCGGGCGGTTGCCATCGGGCTCGGCGTCGCTCTGTTCATACAGGGCTGGGGTATTTTTTCCAGCCGGGTGATCCGGTCGTCCGGCGTGACGGCCGGATTTCTTTCGCCTGCCCTGTTTATCGCGATTCTTCTCGTCTTGTTCGTCCTGAATCCCTTCCTGAGGCGGGTCGTCCGGTCCGCCGGGCTGAGCCTCGCGGAGATCCTGACGATATTCGCGATGGGGCTGATGGGCGGCGCCCCCATCGCGGCACTGTATGCCTTTATAACCATTCCGTACTACCTGGCCACTCCGGAAAACCAGTGGGGCGCCCTTCTTCACCCGCACCTGCCTTCGTGGGTCGCGCCCCTTGACGTGGACGGCGCCGTTACGCTTCTGTTCAACGGCCTGCCCGGCGGGCAGGGCGCGATTCCATGGGGGGCGTGGGTCGTTCCCATGTTCTGGTGGGTGCTTCTGTTCTGCGTGCTGGCTTTCGCCGCGGCTTCGCTTTCGGTGATCCTCCGGAAACAATGGGTGGAACACGAGCGGCTGCGGTACCCGGTCCTGGAACCGATCGTGGAAATGGCCTCCGGTTCCGAAACCGGCGGTTTGTGGCCGAGATTCGCCCGCGGAAAGCTGTTCTGGTTCGGGGCGGGGTTCGCGTTCGTCTTTATTTTCTGGAACGCGCTGCCCTGGATCTCCCCCGCCTTCCCCGAGATGCCGGTCCGGGGGCGGGTGTACGCCTTCTTCGGCCGGGATATGCCGCCGATGTTCAGCTATATCGATCCGTTTACGTTCGCGTTTTCCTATTTCGCGAATCTGGACGTTCTGTTCAGCGTGTGGTTCTTCTTCGCGGTGTTCGTGCTGGAATTCGGCATCTTCAACAGGCTGGGCTACAGTATCGGCGGGCGCGGCGACCGGTACGGTTCCTATGACGCCGCATCGAGCTGGCAGGGCCTTGGCGCGTTTTGCGTCTTCGTGTTGTTCGGTCTGTGGATGGCCAGGCGCCACCTGAAAGACGTGGTGATGAAGGCCTGGCGGTCGGACCATTCCGTGGACGATTCGCGTGAGATGTTGTCGTACCGCACGGCGGTCGTCGGCATTCTTGTGGGATTCGTGTTCACGGTCGTTTGGCTGAACCGGGCGGGCATGGACCTGCAGATGGCCATTCCGCTGGTGGCGATGTTGTTTATCCTCTACATCGGCGTTGCGCGGATTATTGCCGAATCGGGCCTCCTGTACGTGCAGGGTCCTATGACGGCGCAGAGCTTTTCGGTCTATCTGCTGGGTGCCAAAGCCGTGTCGCCGTCCAGCCTCACCACGCTCCTGTTTTCGTATCCGATCCACGCGAATTCGACCTCGCAGATGTCCCACGTGGCCAAGGTGGGAGAACAGGTCCGGGACCGCGGAAGGCGCCTGTTCTGGGCCGTGGGCCTGTCTTTCCTGGCGACGACCCTGGTTGTGATCATCGGGACGCTATATCTCGGCTACACGCGCGGCGCCGAGAATTTCGGACACGGCTTCATCTGCGGGGGGGTTCACAACTTTCCGGATACGGTGAGCAAGATCAAGGAGCCGTTCGATGTCGACTGGAACCGGATCATGTTCTTTGGTATCGGCGCCGCTGTTATGGTCGTCCTCACGTTCCTCCGCTACCGGTTTCCGTGGTGGCCGATCCACCCGGTGGGGTTCGCCATCATGGGCACGGACCTGGTACGGAATTTTGCGCTGACGCTGTTTCTGGCCTGGTCGTGCAAGACGGTTATCCTGCGGGTTGGCGGGAATTCGCTGTTTCGGCAGGCGCAGCCGTTCTTCCTGGGCCTGCTCGTGGGGCACGTTCTGGGCATAACGGGGGCGTTCCTCGTGGATATGTTCATGTTCCCCGGAGCCGGACACAGCATCCACCCGTGGATCGAATAGTCCTGTGTAAGGGTGAACGATGATCAACGGAATAAAAAGGGCACTGCTCGTTCTGTTGACGCTTGGCGTCCTCGCACTCGTGGTGGTATTCGACCCCGAGAATGTGTCCGACGTGATCAGGGATACGTTCGAAATCAGGCAGTTGCCGCCGCCCGAACAGGTCCGGGGAGACCTTTCGGCCGCGGACCGGGCGGTACGGCGAATTGTGGATGAGATTGCGGAAGACGACGTCCGTACCCACGTGGCGGCCCTGACCCGGATGCCGTCGCGCGTGGTGGGATACGACGGCGAACGGCAGGCGCGGGAATACATCAGATCGCAGTTCGAGGCGCTGGGTCTGGAGCGGGTCACCACGGAGGCTTTCGACGTGACCGTGCCGGTGGACCGGGGCGGCGTTCTGAAGGTGACTGCCACGGGCGAGGAGATACCCATCTATGGCCTCTGGCCGAATGACGTCCGGACGCCGTCGCTCCCGGCCGGAGGCGTCGAGGGGCATTTGATCTACGGACGGCGCGGGGATTTCTCGGATTTCAACGGGTCGGTCGTGGACGGAAGCGTCGTGCTGATGGACTTCGGCTGTGGACAGAATTACCTGAACGCGATGACCCTCGGCGCGAAGGCCATTCTGTTCTTCGACGACGGAAACGTGACCCGCGGGGAGGCGGAGGACAAGTTTCTGGAGGTGCCCGTGAACGTGCCCCGGTTCTGGGTGAGCCGGGAGGATGCGCATCGCCTTCTGAAGGACGTCGAACGCGGAGATGTCAACGTGCATCTCACCGCCCGCATGGAGTGGCAGACGGTGAAGTCGGCCAATGTCTTCGGATATCTGCCCGGATCGGACGAGCGCATTCCGGGAGGAACGGGCGCCAGGTGGAAGGACAGGCTGATTGTGGTTGGCGCCTACTATGACGCCATGTCCGTGGTGCCCGCGCTCGCCCCCGGCGCCGAGAGCGCATCGGGAGCCGCCGCCCTGCTCGAGGTGATCCGTTCGCTGCAGCGGCACGGTTCCAGGCACTCCTTCCTCTTTCTGGCGACGTCGGCGCACTTCGAGGGGCTGACGGGAATCAACGATTTCCTCTTCAGACATTCCCGCCGAAGCGATTACTTCCGGGACCGGATCCCCGATGGCGATCGGATCGACTACAGGCTGTTCGTGGGGCTGGACCTGTCCAGCCGCAGCAGACAGGTGGGCGGATTCGCGATGGGGACCTTCTACAACGCCCGCAAGGGGACTGACGAATACCTGAAGAATCTGCTGACGCCGTATTCGCACCGGTTCCGCGAGTACACCCGGGCGCTCTTTCCGGATGAAGAGCGCTACGTGGACGTGGTGGCCCCGGCCAAGCGGCCTTGGACGTCATATATGCCGGTCCCGCTGGCCCTGGAGAGCGAGGCTGCCGTATTCGTCGGGCAGGAGGCGATGACCCTGGTGACCCTGTACGACGGTCGCGTCCGGACTGACACGCCGCTCGATGTTCCCGAGGCCATGGCCTTCGACCGCCTGACCGACCAGGTGAGGTCGGTGGCTGCAATGATGATCCGGGCGGGTAACGACCCGGGCTTTTTCCGCGAGACCCAGCTTCGGCTGATGGACCGCGGCCACCGCCTGTCCGGGCGGATTCTCTGGTTCGACCGGGACGTGGACTTCGCGATTCCCAGGGTGCCGGTCCCGGGGGCACTGGTGACGTACAAGCAACCGGGCCCCAACAGCCTTGCAGGCGTACGGACGCTGATGGTCACGCAGACCACGAGAGGCCCGATTTACGAAGGCCCGGCCTCCAGAGGGGCGTTGTACGGTTCCAGGAAGGTGGTCGCAAAGACCGGCCGGTTTGAATTCGACATTGTCAGAAACCGTTTTTCGAATCACGTTCTGGCATACGAACTCGATGCCGAGGGACGGATCGTCTCGGCGCCGGATATGGGAATAGACGGCGCCGGGTCGGATGGAAGAAACGGGAAGTATCCCCTGGTTCAGGGATACGGGTGGTGGGACAACGAGATGATGGGCGTGCTGTTCAGGTGCCGGTCGCTGAGCCTGTTCGAGATTGTGGATTCCAGCTATCTGTCCGTGCTCGACCATATGAAGGTGCTGGGAAGGGACAACAGTGAACCGATAGAATATGGCTTTCGTTACGTGGCCAACCAGGGACGGAAGGAGGGAAAGGTCACCCAGGCGTCCGTGGCGTTCGCTCCTCCCGGCGAGCGGATCAAGATCCTGATGAGCAGCGGGCTATTCGGAATCAAGTATTTGCTCATCAACGCTCCGGAAGACCTGTTGTCCGATCCCGTTGCGCCGCGGCAGGTGAACGCGGAGACGGTAATCCGGTCCATGGGAGCCGGGTACGAACCGGACGGGAATGCGATTACCCTGCCTTCCTACCGCGCGGCACGGGATATGTGGATCGTAGATGACGTCCGGATGAAGCAACTGGCTCGGTACGGCGTGGAAAACCAGAGGCTTTCCGGGCTTCACGACCGCGCGCGCGCGTCTCTGCTCGAAGCCGAAGGCCACCTGAAGAACCTGCGGTACGACCGGTTCATTGCATCGGCCAGAGAGGGCTGGGGGCTCGAGGCGCGCGGCTACCCCGAGGTGAAGGAGACGGCCAACGACACGGTCCGCGGCGTCATCTTCTATTTCGTCCTGCTGTTGCCGTTCTCGTTCTTTTGCGAGCGGCTGTTTTTCGGGTTTCCAGACGTCCAGAGGCGTATTGTCGGATTCGCCGCGATTCTCATTGTCATGTTCCTGGCCCTGCGGTGGGTGCATCCTGCGTTTCAACTGTCCGGTTCTCCTTACATCATCTTTCTCGCGTTTGTGATCCTGTGTCTGGGCGGGGTGGCAATGGTGATCGTGGTGTCCAGGTTCGCGGAACAGGTACGACGAATGAAGCAGTCCGCAACGGGTGTGTACGAGGAGGACGTGGGACGGATCTCCGCGATGATCGTGGCGTTTACGCTGGGCGTATCGAATTTGCGAAAACGCCCGCTCCGAAGCGGGCTCACGGCGGTCACGCTGACCTTGCTGACCTTCACGGTGCTCTCGTTTACGTCGGTCCAGACGTACCTGCGCTTCTACAAGTTGCCCAGGGACAACCGTCCGCCCTACCAGGGAGCGCTGGTGAGAGACCGGAACTGGAGGGGAATGCAGCCCTCCGCGCTCACGTACATCCAGAGTCATTTCGGCGGTTTCGCCCGGGTTGCGCCCCGGGCGTTTTACATTTCAGAAAAGAGAGGCGAGCGAGCGTATATCGACTTTGAGGAACCCGAAAGCGGACGGCGGAGTTTCGCGAACGGGTTGCTGGGCGTGACGCCGGTGGAACCGCACGTGCTGGGGATGGACGGACTGCTGACGGCCGGCCGCTGGTTCCGGGAGGGGGAACGGCACGCGGTCATCCTGCCGGGCGAACTGGCGGACCTCGTTGGGATCGCCGGCGCGGACGTGGAAGCCGGCCGGGCGCGGGTGCGTATGTTGGGGGTGGAGCTGGCCGTCGTCGGGATTCTGGACTCCCGGGCCGTGGACAGGCTCGCGGATATGGATGACGAACGCCCGACGCCCATCGACACGACGATGGAGACCGCGGGAACGAGCGACTGGCGCAACCTGAGCCAGGACCCGAGGTTGATGGGAGCTGAGCCGATCGAGGCGTTCATTCACCTGGACACGAGCAATACGGCGCTGCTCCCGTACGAGTTCGTCATCGAAATAGGGGGTACCCTCCGGTCGATCGCGATCACCGATTTCAAAGACGCACAGGGCAATCCCAGCCAGGACGTCCGCCGGCAGATCGAAGACTTCATGTCGCGGGTTGCTCTGACGATGTTCGTCGGGATCGACGACGAGGTGACCGTATACAGCTCCATCGGCACCACCTCCCTTTCCGGTATCGCGAATCTCTTCATCCCGCTGCTGATCGCCTCGCTCATCGTCCTGAACACGATGATGGGCGCCGTATATGAAAGATTCCGCGAAATCGGTGTCTACTCGGCGGTGGGCCTGGCGCCAAGCCACATATCCGCGCTCTTTCTTGCTGAAGCGGCCGTGTTCGCCACGCTGGGAGCGGCGTTCGGCTATTTGATCGGCCAGGCGCTGGCGCTGGTCCTGTACGAGCAGGGAGCGCTGGGCGGGCTGTCGTTGAACTACTCTTCCCTTTCGGCGGTTTCTTCCACGCTGCTTGTGATGCTGGCGGTGTTCCTGTCCACCCTCTATCCGGCCAGGAAGGCCGAACAGATGTCCGTACCGGACGTGACGCGGCGGTGGCAGTTTCCGAATCCGGATGGGGACGACTGGACTTTCGACTTTCCGTTTACCCTGGCGGGATCGGAAGCCCTGGGGATGTACACCTATCTCTTTCGGAGTTTCGAGTCATTCGGCGAGGGTTCCCTGGGCCGGTTCGTTTCGCGGGACGTACGTTTCGGGTCCGATCCGCTTCCGGCCGGCACGGGGTACAGGATCGCGCTGCGGATGTGGCTGGCGCCGTACGATCTGGGCATCAGCCAGGACGTCCAGATGAATGCGATTCCCACGGGAGAACACGATATATACCGCATAGAGGTCCGTATCCGTCGCCTGAGCGGAGACGTGAACTCGTGGCAACGCGTGAACAGGGGCTTTCTGAACGACCTTCGCAAGCTCTTTCTGGTGTGGAAGACAATGCCTCCGGAAACGAAGACGGACTATGCGCGGCAGGGCGAGGCGGAACTGGAGACGTCGCCCGTCCAGGAGGTCGCGTCCTGAACGGGCCAACTGAGGAATATGTTGTATGGCGAGTCCTGCCGGGCAACGCGAAGCCGGGATAGCCGGCGCGAAATTGGCGATACGCGGGGTTTCGGCGCGCGCCCTGAGCCTGGGCCTGGGAATTGCCGCCCTGCACAATTTCTGGAGCCTGCACTCGCTCTATATCATCCGGGGATCATGGCTGAACCGGACCCATTTCCCCATGGGCGTGTTCGTTCCGTTCCTGATCCTCGTCCTGGCGACTCCGGTCCTCCGGCGGTTCGCTCCCAGATTGGCGATGTCCGGCCCTGAACTCCTGGTGGCGCTGTGCGCGGGCCTGGCGGGGGGTATGGTGCCGACGTTCGGTCTGTCCACGACCTGGATCGGCATGCTGGCCATCCCGCATTATCTCGCCACGCCGGAGAACCAGTGGGGAGAGTACCTCCTGCCCCACGTGCCCGGATGGATGGTGCCGTCCAACGCGCAGGGAGCCATGAGATGGCTCTTCGAGGGTCTTCCCCCCGGGGAGGGGATTCCCTGGGGCGAATGGGCTGTTCCCCTCTTCTGGTGGACGGCGCTGCTGGGCGGTATGGCGCTGGTTTCGTTCTGTACGGTTGCAGTGCTTCACCGGCAGTGGTCCGGGCACGAACGGCTGGCCTATCCCATTCCCTCGGTGGCCGCGGACATGGCGGAGGGGGCCGCCGGCAGAGGCGAATGGGCCGGGCTGTTGCGGAACCGGCTGTTCATTGCGGGATTGTCGGTCGCGCTGGCGATCAAGGTCTGGAATCTGGTGCCCGCCTTCGTGCACGGATTCCCGATGATCCGTCTGTTTCACCAGCAGTTGTGGGTGTACTTTACACAGTACTCGATGGTCCACGTGAGCCTCAATTTCTATACCATCGGGTTCGCGTACATGACGGGGCTGGACCTTCTGCTGAGCATCTGGCTGTTTCATCTGTTCTACATTATGGAGATCGCGGCGTTCGCCCGGATTGGACTGGGGGTTGCGGGATTCTCCGGCGGAGACGTGTCGTGGCAGGGCGGCGGGGCGATGATGTGTTACGTGGGCCTGGCGCTGTGGACGGCCCGGGGGCACCTCAGGCGGGTGGTTCGCCGTGCGCTGGGTCGAGCGGACGGCGCGGAGGACTCGGGAGAACTCATGCGGTACCGATGGGCGGTGTGGGGGCTGGTTCTGGGAGTGGCTTTTGTCATCTGCTGGTTGCAGATGGCCGGTATGGGACTGCTCCTGTCCACGGCGTTGACCGTGCTGCTGTTCCTCAGTTACCTGGGTCTCGCGCGGATCGTGGCGCAGACCGGTCTGCTCTACGTCAACCTGCCGCAGAGCGCCCAGGGGCTTATTCTGGGCACCGCGGGCGCGGCGTCCATTCCGGCGCAAGGGCTCACGGCCATGGCGTTTACCAATGTGTTCGCAAACGACCACATGGGATTGTTCATGCCGGCCTTCGCGCAGATTGCAAAGCTGGCCGAACGGGTCGAGCGCCACCGCAAGCAGCTGGGGTGGGTCGTGGGGCTGGGCCTGCTGACGAGCATCGCGACTTCCGTGGCCCTGACGCTCTATTGGGGATATTCCGGCGGGGCGTACAATTTCGGCAGTATCGCGCTCTTCCGGAGAACCGTGCCGAGCGTGAACGGATACGTCAGCCACATGCGCAGCCCGGATCCCGTTCACGCGGCGTCGTTCATCCTCTTTGCGGCCGGCGCCGCGGGGATGGCCCTGCTGGCGTTCCTGCGATACCGGTTCAACTGGTGGCCGGTGCACCCGGCCGGGCTGGCGGTGGGCTACACCGGCATGACGAGGCACGCGGCCTTCAGCATCTTTGCCGCATGGGTCTGCAAGTTTGTCGTGATCAAGACCGGCGGCATGCTGCTCTATCGGCGGACCGTGCCGTTCTTTATCGGGACCATTGTCGGATACGCGTTGGCCGTTCCCCTGGGTTACGTTCTGGACGTGATCTTTTTCCCTGGTCAGGGTCACGGAGTTCACGCGTATTGATTCAGTAGCTCCACATGTAACGGAGGTAATAATCCGATGCGTATTCCACCAGTGTACTCGGAACTGAAGGACCTGAATCTCGATACGGAACTGGTCCGTAACGGCCGGCCGAACGCAACGATCGTGGTTCCGGAAGACGGACGCTACGCCGGGGCCGCAAATCGCGTTCAGGCGGCGATTCAGGCGAAGACCGGCGTGCTCGTACCCGTTGACGATGACCTGTCCGCGGCCGGAGCCGTGCCCATCTCCGGACATCTGATCGTGCTGGGCAACCGGTCCGACAACCGAACGATAGAATCGCTCTATAACCAGTACTACACGCTGTTGGACCTGCGCTATCCGGGGCCGGGCGGGTACGAGGTCCGGTCGCTTCACAATCCGTTCGGCAACGGGCACAATGTGATCTTCGTGGGCGGAAGCGATGCGGAGGGTGTGGAAGCGGCGGCCGGCGTGCTGGCGGGGAAGGTGTCGGAAGCAAAAGCGGGGGAAGGCGAACTCTCGCTGGGCTGGCTGATGGAGATCGAGCTGGGGCGGGGAATCCAGGTTCCCGGGGACATCCGGGAATTCGAGACCTGGGAGGCGTCCGCCGGGTACGGTTCGGTGGGGTATTTCGGGTGGAACAGCATCAGCAAGCGAATGGCGATGTACTACATGACCGGAGACGCCTTTCACGCGCGGGAAGCCATCCGGCTGGCCTTCCCGGACGACCGTGCGATGGCGGAGATCACGGAAATCGACGGAGAGCGGATCGAAAACAAGGACGAGCCGCTGAGCGGACCCTACCACTACAACGCGCATATGATGATCCTGTACTGGGATCTGATTGAAGAAAGCCCCGTGTTTACGGACGATGAACGCCTGCGTGTGACCAACGCGTTCGCCGCACAGTTCGGCCACGCGCAGGACCAGGGCGCCAGGCGGCGGGTCGTTGAAAACGTGCGTAGCGGCACGAGTGGATTCGGAGATCCCCCGCACAGCGTGGGGTCGCGGCATGGGCAGTGGTCCGCGATTTCGCTGTACTGTCTCGGCCGTTACTTCAACAGCCACTACCCCAGCACGCTCTGGGAGCAATCCATGGAGGCCGCCAGATGGCATTTCGCATCACTGCATCACCACGCCCTGGTGGACGGGGAACACGACAATCTGTTTTGGTACAATACGGGAATGGCCCCTATTCTGAGCTATATGTTGCTTACGGGCGACCGTAAACCCATTGAAAACGGCGTCATGGCCAACCTGCTTCGCGGGCAGGAGATCCTCGCCTCGGGGCGCGAACCCGACTGGGCCCTGAATTCCGCGTCCATCGGGTTTCTCAACAAGGCCGCCTATCTGACCGGAGACGGCCGTTACCGCGAATACCTGCGCCGGACCGGGATGGACCTGGACATCTTCCGGCTGGGGCAGTCTTTCTGGCCGGAAGACGATATCGAGCCCCGCCTGCCCGCGGATCTTGTGAACCGGTGGTCAATCCATCCCATCCCCGAGCCGCTGTGGGGGGACCGTCACAGCGGACTGCCGCTGGAGGAATCGTATCTGTTCGGCAGTTTTCGGAGCGCAGCGGATTCAAGCGGAGATTTCATCCTGGTGAAGGGAATGAACGGCGCGTCCCGAAACGCGTATCACACCTTTGTCGTTCTGGAACTTCGACTGGATGGAGAAACGCTGCTGGAAGGCTACCTGAACCAGGTGTTGACGCGTTCCGAGGGGATGGTGGAGCCGGTGGTGGCGATGGATTCCGCGCTCAAGTACCGGGACGTGGTCGGGGGGACCGCCGTTGTTGCGGCAGAGGTACCTAGGGCGGCGTTCTGCGCCTGGCGCAGGACACTGGCGCAGCGCGTCGGCCGGTACGCGCTGTTTGTCGACCGTCTGGATTTCCGGGCGGACAGCGAGGAACTGGAGGTGGAGTTCCTCTGGCAGGGGAAAGGCGCGTGGGCGGCACTGCCGGATGGCGGCGCCGCGCGCATCCGCGATATCGCCCGGATCTGTATGTCGGATCCGGTAGAGACCGCCGTTGCGGAAAGCCAGGCCCGCATGCTGTGGCGGGGGACGGTGGAGAAGGGAAGCGGGAGATGCTGGTTTTCGCTGCTGGCAGGAGACGGGACGGCGTGCGTGCGGTTGGCCGAAAACGCCGCGGCATTGGCGCTCCCGGAGCCGGCCGTGGCCGCCACGGGAGATTACGAGGGACTGAACGGCGATCTGGTTGTGCTGGCCGGAGACCATCTGCACGGCGTCAATCTGACCACGGCGGCGCTGGGCGCCTCGCTGCTCCGGGCAAGCGCGCCGGTTCAGGTCGACTGGGACTTTCACAATGGCGTGCTGGAGCTGGTTGTGGATGAAGAGACCGAAATCCGGCTGGCCGTTTCCGATCCGCGCGGCGTGCGCGTCGACGGAAGCGTACCGGAGTACGGTGGGGATGGACCGGGCCCTGAGACGATCCGAATCCCCGCGGGGAGGCATTCAATTACCGGCGCGGCGCCCGACGCGGCCGCGCTTGAAAGGGTGACGGCGCGGCTCTCGGGCCTTCTGGAGCAGGGCCGGGATGCCAGACGGCAAACCGCGGCCGCGCCATCGCCCGTTATGCCGGATGTCCCGTCAATATCGCCGGTTTTCGCTTCCCCTGTGGGTGGCGGCGTGGTGGACATGGTCACGGCGGATTCCGGCGGGAAAACGCTGATCTGTGCGGCCGAAGGCCGGAATGTCCACGTGCTGTCGCAGGAAGGAGAAATTCTCCGGACCCTGCCGACCGACGGTCCCATCCGTCTCCTCCACTGGTGGGGGGAGCACGACCTCCTTCTGGCCGGGTGCGAGGACGAAAGGGTCATCGCGTTCGATCCGGATTCCGGCGACCGGAAATGGGTCTTCGTCTCCGAGGAAGACCCCGCCGTGTTCAGGGCCGCGAAACCCTACTGGTTCAAGACGGCGCCGGGACATGCCGGCGTTCACGGACTGCATTCCGGCGTTTTTCTGGATGGCAAAAGCCAGGCATTCGTCGGCAGCGCCTGCACGCTCGAGATTTTGGACGAAAGCGGGAACCTGGTGAAACGGCTCCCGGTTTTCTGGGGCCCGGGTTCCCGGTTCGCCCTGATCGACGGGCCCGAGGGCAGCATCGATCTGCTGATCGCGCGGCAGCCCACGGATTCCCACGCGATGGCCGTCGTGAACAATCGCGAACTGGACCCGAAGCAGCGCGCCTTCCACGACGTGCCGGACGGAAATACGAGTATCGGCGGATGGGCCTGTATGAGCCGGAAGCACATCTTCTACGAGGACCTGGACGGAGACGGCCGGAAGGAAGTGGTCAGCGAGATCAACGGGACCTGGAACCGGGTGACGGTCTGGACGGAGGACGGGCGCGCCCTGCACAACGTACATCTGGGCCCGGGGCAGCGCATTCCGTCGGACAACGTGCGGGACTTCGACGTCTTCGACCTGGATGGCGACGGAAGAAAGGAGCTCCTCGCCGCGTTGTCGGGCGGGCTGATTCTCGCCCTCGATCACCGATGTGAGAAGCTCTGGGCGAGGCGGCTGCCGTCTCCGCCGGCGGTGATGGCGGCAGTTAGGGCGGAGAGCGGCGCGAGGGTGGCGGCGGGTTGCGAAGACGGGACCCTTGTCATCCTAGACGGCGGCGGCGAGGTTGTCCTGTCGGGCAGGTTGACCGGGAGGCCGACCTGCATCTTGACGGCGGACGGCGCCGTTGTATTGGCGACGGACCAGGGGGAGATCAGCCGGTGGCGGGTGGATGACCGCCCGTGAGTGGGACCGCGGGCAGGAGGAAATATGGACTCGGATCAGGGGTCGGTCGGACTGAAAATCGGAAAGTTGAAGGACATGTACCTGGAGACGGTACTGGCGGCCGACGGCCAACCCGGAGGGAAGATCGTCATCGGGGAGAATCCTGCGCACCGGCGGCTGGCAGCGCGAATCGCCGAAGGGATCGAGGCGGCCGCGGGCGCCCGTCTGCCGGTCGTCCGTGCCGAGGATGTGGCGGCCTCAAAGGGACTGCTCGATACGCACGTGGTCGCACTGGGAAATATGGCGGACAACCCCTTCGTCCGCTGGCTGTATTACCAGTGGTGGGCGATCGAAGACCTCAGTTATCCAGGTGAGGGAGGGTATACGCTGCGGACGCTTCACAACCTGCTTGGAAGCGGAAGGAACGTGGTCCTGTTGGGAGCCAGCGACGAAGCCGGTCTGGACCGCGCCGCGTCGCGGTTTCTGGAGCGAGTCGGCACGGGTATGAGTGTGAGCTTCGGATGGTCGATGGACGTCGAGCTGGGGCCTGCCTTCGATTCACTCTCACGTCCGCCGGACGGCTGGCTCGACGAGCAGCGGGAGGACTACATCCGGCAGGTCAGCCAGCCGCACGCCTCGAAGGCAGGTGCAGGGCACGGGATGGTCACCGAGGCGGGACGGCAGGGCTTCGCGTATCACCGGTCGGGATACGAGGTCCACGCGAAGGCGTTGCGCGAAGCGGTGGATGCGCACCTGAAGATGGGTGAGCACGGCGTGATGGCGCATTTTAACGTCTGGTGGCTTGCGGTGATCTGGGAGTTGATCGAGGAAAGTCCGGTTTTTTCGGATGAGGACCGCCTGCGGATTACGCGCTATCTGCTGTGGCTGATGGATTCGCACGAAGGCGCATATAACCGATTCTTTCGTGAGGGTGTGGGCCACCGGATGTTGCGGCAGAACCACCAGACGCTCGTGGGCCTGTCGTCGTGGTTCGCGGGCCGGTACTTCGCCACGCATTACGGGATGTCGGAGGCAAAGGAGTGGCAGGAGGCATCCGCGGACCTGTTCAAGGGGCAGGCGGCATCGTTCAAGCCAACCGAGGACGCGAATGCCTACCAGTGGACGACGCTGGACCATCTCCTGACCTATACGATGGCCAGCGGGGACGAGACGTACATCGAGAACGGCAACTGCCGGCGGTCGCTGGACCAGGCGGTGATGTACTGCAACAACCGGGGAGCCATGCCGCCCTTCGGCGATTCCGGTGGATGCCAGGTGCCGCCGCCGGCGAGTTTCCTGGCCAAGGCGGGGCACGTGCTGCGGGACGGCCGCGCGGAGTTCCTGATTCGCTCACATTCGGACCGGGTGTCGCTCATCCATGGATTTGAGAGATTTTATGGAGACGGCCTGGAGCCGGAAACGCCATCGGAAATGGCGGGCGTGCAAGTGCTGGAGGTTGCGAACGGCTTCTACGACTTCGCCACGGACCCGAAGGCGCGGCCGTCGGAAGTCAAGCCTCTCAATCTGCCGCGCGACGACGCCTTCGACACCGTCTGTTTTCGCGAGGGGTTCGACCGGGACGATCAGTACCTGATGATCCACGGGATCTCATACGGCAACCACGGGCACGACGACGGAAACACGATCGTGGAGTTTTCGGCGAATGACCGGGTGTTTCTGGTGGATGCCTCTTACACGGAAGGGCCCACCCTGAAACATCACAACGGGGTGACGGCGGTCCGGAACGGAGAGCCCTGGGAGGTTCCCGCCCTGTGCCGACTTGACGGCGTGGCGGACCTGGACCGGACGGGCATGAGCCGGACCTCGATGGATGGGCAATGGGGAGCGCGATGGACAAGGAACGTGGTCTGGCTCAAGGGCCGATTCTTCGTGGTCATCGACGAGGTCGAAGCCACGGAGGCAGGGACGTTCGCGCTCGAATGCAACTGGCGGTCGCTGGGGACGCCAACGCTGCATGGGGATCGGCTGGAGACCCTGCAGAGGGACCCGGACAACGGGCGGGAGGATCGATTCGTCCTGGAAGGCGCCGGAGGCGACCGGGTGACGATGGAGCGGGACTGGGAGGCCTTCGGGCACTGGTGGAAGGACTATCCGTATTCGGATGATTTCGTCAATATCCTGCGCCAGTCCGTCAGCCGGGAGATGGCCGCGGGCGACCGGCACACGTTCATCAATCTGTTCTACGCGACAAATGATGCGAAACCGCTGGACGTACGGATGCGGCGCGTCGGCGACACTGCTGTCCTGATCGAAGGATCGGAGGGGCGAATGCTCATCGGGACCGGCGGCGCGGACGGTTCGTTTGCGGTCGGCCCGATATCCGGAAAGGCGGACGTTTACGCGATCGGGGAGGGATGGTTCGCCCTGCTCGAAGGCACGTTGTTGCGCGGAGACGCAACGCTTTTCGAGAGCGACGAGCCGGTGACGGTCGAGTTGGACCTGGCGTCCGTCGAACGTGTGCCGACTGCGCTGTGGAGACTGCCCGAATGGCGCTCCGGTGCGGGGGCGGCCATCCGAAAGGGACCGGCGCAATCCGTCCGTCCCCTGTGGGCGCGTGATTTCGGGACCGCGGTCCGATGCGTGGCGCGCAAAGGTGATGGCGTGGTTGCGGGGACGCAGGACGGGCGCGTGACGGCGCTGTCCCGAGAAGGAGAAACCGATTGGACGTTTCAGGCCGGGGACGCGGTGCTGTCCGTGTGCGCGGCGGGGAGGAACGGCGACGAGAGCGGTCCGGTGGCAGCCGGCGCCAATGACCGATGTCTCTACTATCTGAATGGCGAAGGCGCCGTGCAGTGGTCCCACACGTTCGAGATTTTCCGTGGAGGATGGGCATGGTATACGCGCAATTCCTCCGTTGAGCTTGTCAAGGCCGCGGACCTTCGAGGAACGGGGCGGCCGGATATTCTCGCGGCGGTCACCGACCGGCAGCTCCATTGTTTCGACGCTGACGGCAACAAGCGCTGGAATTTCTTCATCTACGGGATCTTCGACCCGTTCTGCCTGGCCGACGTGGACGGCGACGGGCTGCCCGAGGTGATCGGCGGACCCGGCAGGATTTCCTGCGGGGGTACCTGCTATGTGCTGGATGCGGACGGAAATGAGATCGCACAAAACGGGCTGGACGGGTGGCCGTCGATGCTACCGGGGTGCGACGTGTTCCTGTACGGGAATGGCGACAATCTGATCGCGTGTGGAACGACCCGGTCGAAGGTGCACGCGCTGAGGCTCGACGGTCAGAAGCTGGCGTACCGTTGGACCCGGGAGGTGGGCGAAGAAGTGCACGCGGTCGCCGCGGTGGATCTCGACGGCGACGGGAAGCCCGAGGTGGCGGCCGGTTCGGACTGTTACTACCTCTACCTGTTTGACGAAAACGGGACCGAGCGATGGCGGCGCAACCTGGAGGCCCCGGTACGGCGGCTGTTTGCCTCCGACGTGAATCAGGACGGCGCGACGGACATCGTGGCCGGGTGTGAAGACGGGAGCATTTGGATACTGGACGGAGAAGGACGGACTCTAGGCGTTCACCGTACAGCGTCGAAGATTCACGCGCTGACGCCGCACGTGGGCGGCCGCCTTCTGCTCGGATCTTCGGACGGGACCCTGTCGATGCTGGGTCTGTGATGGACTTTACGGTGTTTCGCGTCGGCTGAATAAACCAGAAACCTCGAATAACGCCTTTTTCAGGAGATCCCTATGCCGAAAATGCTGCGTGTCGGGCTGGTCGGCTGCGGTGGACAGAGCCGCCTCAATCTCGCACCGGCTTTCTCCCGGATCGATTCCGCCCGGCTGGTTTCGTGTGCGGACGTGGACGAGGTCAGGGCCCGACAGGTGGCCGACGCCTTCGGGATCGAAGCGGTTCACGATTCTGTGGCGGAAGTCACGGAAAGCACGGACGTGGACGCGGTTGTCGTGGCGGTCCCGCACCGGTACCTCAAGGACGTGGCCCTGTCGGCCATCGGCGCCGGGAAGCACGTGTTTATCGAGAAGCCCATGGGTCTAAATGAAGCGGAGGGCGCCGCGGTAGTGGATGCCGCGGATAGCCGTGGCGTGGTGGCTATGGTCGGCTATTGCATGCGCTATTCTCTCAGCCGGATGTTTATCAAGTCCCTGCTGGATCGCGGGGTGGTGGGAGACGTCAGCTTCGTGGCGGCCGGCAAGGGCGGCGGTCCATTGGGAGGGTGGCTCGGTGGGCCATACGCGGAAGGCGGCGGTCAGCTCCTCTTTCTGGGCTCCCACCTGACCGACCAGGTACTCTGGATGACGGGCGACGAGGCCGAGTCGGTTTCGGGAATCGTGAGATGGAACGCAGGAGGGACGGACGAGACGTCTGCCTATACCGTACGGCTAAAGGGCGGCGCCGTTGCGACGTTTTCCGTCTCCCAGGCATCCGGCGTCGGGTACGACTTCGTCGACGTGTACGGAACCCGCGGGCGGGTACGCGGCGACTGGAAGGGCGACGTCGTGACCGTGGAGAGCCGGGTGATCCCTGAATACGCGCATCCCACGGTCCTGCGCATTCCCGGCGACAATCTCGAAGAGATGTGCTACCGGGAACTGGCCGCGTTCGCCGAGGCCGCAAACTCAGGAGCACGTGCTCCCATCCCGGTCTCGGACGGTCTTCGCGTGCTCCGGATCCTGGACGCGGTCGTCGCATCGTCCAATACGGAAAGCTGGATCGAGGTTTAGCGGACAGGCGTTTGCGATTGGCAACATCAATGCCAACAGGCGGGCAACCACAAGGGGTGCCCCTACAATAGCAAACGGCGGCACAACGAGGGCAAGGCTCTTGCTCCAAGGGGTCACGAGATCTAACGCCCAGCGGCCGAACCGCCAATCCACGCGGCAATCCTGACCTGTCAAACACCTTGCCGTCCGGTGGTGGCGTGGGGGGTTTTTCCGTGTTAATCCGACCAGCACCGTTGTATTGGTACACCTGAGGGACTCGTAGGCCACCGGATTTCCATTTGTGCCCCTGAGGTGATTCACGGAAAAACCTGCCCTTCTTTTTCGCCCTTTTTCTTGGGCAAAAACCGGCCCCGCGCCGAGCGGTGCCCTTCTTTTTCGCCCTTTTTCTTGGGCAATGCAAGAAAAAGGGCTTGAAAAAAAGGAAGTTAGGTTGTGGTGGATCAATTTCCTCAATACAGGATATATACGTGCCATCCGTACCACGTAGCCAATGGCAGGATCACATAGTCTACCGATTGAATCCGGGTGCGGAACGAATCGAGTTGCCGGCCCGCTCGCAGATCGTGACCGAGAGCTGGAACCGTGTGGTTGCCGTGCCCCATATCGTGCATATGCCGGAAGAAGACCGCGTGCTGATGTTGGCGAGCTGCGATTATCCGGGCAGTCCATGGGTACACTACGCCATGGTGCTGTCCAGCGGCGACCTGGGCGCCACGTGGAGCGCGCCCAGGTACGTCCACACCGACGCGGAAGGTAATCCCGCCTGCGGGCTCGGCCACGGGCTGACCTACCTCGGAGAGGGCAGATTGATGATGTACTCCTGCCATCCGCCGGCGAGGTGGTTCAGCGCCGATTTTGGTGAGACGTGGGGCGACACGGTGCCCGTGGAGCCGGCGCCGGGCGGCAGGACGTGGATGGCCTGGGACCCGGTTCTGGTGGACAGAGATCCCGACACTGGCAGGGTGACTCGTCTGATGGAAACCGGCTATTGGGGCGATTCTGTAACCATGGACTCGCAGGCCTACGTCAGGTTCAGTACGGATGGTGGCCGCACCTGGTCCGGCGCCCGCCACGTACCTCAGTTCGAAGGCGTCAACGAGGTCTGCCCGGTTCGGGCGGTGAACGGCGATATCGTCGCGACATGCAGGACCGATCCTCCAGACGCCTACAAGGGGCTGCAGTTCGATCACTACGAAGGTTTCGGGATATCCATCTCACGAGATGACGGTTATTCGTGGAGTGAGGTCCGGCAACTCTACGACTGGGGACGCCACCACGCCAGTACGGTGCTTCTGCCGTGTGGCTACATTGTAACTACATACGTCGTTCGCCTTGGTTATTCCGACACCGCCGAGGGTTTTCCCCGGTTCGGCATCGAGGCGGTCGTGAGCCGCGACAACGGGCGGACATCGGACCTAGACCGCCGCTACATTCTTGCCGAATGGACAGGAAACAGGAAGGGGTCCCCCTCGCCCGAGGGCAAACTGCGCTCCGGTGGCTGGCACGCCAGCCCCCACACGACGTCTTCTATCGTGCTGCCTGACGGCTCGATTCTGACTGCGTACGGGACGGGCTATCGCCAGCGTGACGATGCTTTCGGACCCGGACTGTATGGCCCGAGAGATGTGGGTCTCGTAAACTGGAACATCGTGACGGAATAAGGACGTATCTCCAGCGGCAACGGCGCATTTCAACAGGCCCATCCAACAGGCGTTCGACACAGCGAAAGGGGCGGGTATGATTAGCGATCAACAGGTCGAATTCTTCAGGACATTCGGCTTTCTTCCGCTACGCAAGGCGTTCGGCCCGGAGGAAATGGCCCCGATCATTCGTACTTTCGACAACATGCTGGAGAAGGACCGGGAAGGTCAACCCTTTCCGGGCGAGACGAGGCAAGCGCTCTACGGAATCGCGGAACGAAACCCGCTTCTGACGGAACTGGTCGAGGACGACCGCATCTACTCAACGGTGGAACGCCTGCTGGGGCCGGGGTTTCACTGGCTCTGCTCCGAGGGCAATCTGTACGTGGGCGAAACGGAATGGCACCCCGACGGCAGCCGGCTGAACTTTCCACCGATGAAGGTCTCGCTCTATCTGGATACCCTTACGCAAAGCACCGGCTGCCTGAGGGTGATCCCCGGATCGCACCGTCTCCCGCTTCACGAGTCGCTGAGGCCCATTGAGAAACTGGGTGTACCCGGCGCGGAGGTGCCGTGCTACTTTCTGGAGTCCAATCCAGGTGACGTTCTGTTCCTGAACATGAACATCTGGCACGCGGCCTACGGCGGCGCGGTGGGACGACGCCACCTTGCGGTGAATTTCGTTCCTGAGGCCACGGAGCCTGAGCACGTCGAGTTGATGAAAACGAACCACCGCACCCTGATCAATCTCATGGAGCGGTTTCAGTACAGCCAGCCGGGCCGGGCTTTCACCGACGATTTTCTGAACAGCGAAAGGCCGCGTATCCGCCGCATGGCCTCGAAGTGGGTGGAACTCGGCCTGCAATAGTGTTCTTTCACGGCAGCTGATCGCCGGATGGTGACACGTTTCCGGGACTGGACACGGAAGATCGTGTCGAATTTGGGAGGCATCGGAATGCGCAAACGGATCCGCATTTCCGAAAGGGACGGGTTCAATAGAAGGAATTTCCCGTGCGCGGTAGCGGTGGACTTCAAGCCCGGTGAATTCACCGAGGAATGCCCGGCACGCATCGTGGACGCCGGCGGGGAACCGCGACCCATGCAGGTGGACGCGCTGGAGACCTGGGAAGACGGCAGCGTGAAAGCCGCGGAGGTCTTGTTTCCGGCGCGCCTCCGCGCCGGAGGTGAGGAAGTCCTCACTTTCGAATACGGAGAGGGGACGCCGCCTCCCCCGCCCCAGCCGAACCCCATAAAGGTTCGCGATCGCAAAGACCCCATCGAAGTGCAGCAGGGGCCGGTGATTTACCACGTCCGAAAGTGGCGTTTCAACTTCGTAGAGAACGTGATTTTCGACGGCAGGGCGTTTCACGGGCCGGGAGCGCCCGGGCCGGCGCTCCTCCGCAAGGACGGCAGGATCCTGTTTCCGTCGGGGGAGGTCCGGATCGATGTTGAAACACGGGGTCCCCGGTCGGCACGTCTGCGTGTGGACGGGACCTACGGCGGCGGATACGAATTTGTCGCATATCTGACATTTTTTTCGGGCGTTTCCTGGTTTCGCGCTGAACACCGGGTGGTATCCGGAGATATGTCGCAAATTGCGACAGTTGTCGTTGAAAACACCTTCAGCCTGCCGGATGGGCCGCTCCTCTCCGCGTTCGGCGCACGGCAACGCGCAGACGGCGAGGGCACGAGTTGGGCCGTGGTCACGGACAGTGCGGCAACCGTGGACGTTGCGGCGGTTGGCGCGTGGTCCGGTAAAGGCTCCGTGCGCTACGAAGTCGAAGCCAACGGGCGCTTCCGGACGGTATTTCCATCCCCCGTGGAGCCCGGTGTCTTTTACGTACACTACTTGACGACCCCGCCGATGGATCATCACCATACGCCGGCGGCGGCGATGGCGACCGACCTGGAGTGCCGGGTCATCCAGAATCCGGAGCTGGAGAAGCCGTGAGGGATACGACCTACCGCGTTGGAATCATCGGCTGCGGCCGCATGGCCAGTACGATGGACGACGAGAAGCGCCGCCAACCGGGTCGCGTCCCGCAGCCCGGTGTTCTGGCGGGCGCCTACGGCCAGGTGGCAAGAACACAGGTGGTGGCCGCTGCAGATATAAACGAGGAGAAACTGGCGGAATTTTCCGGCCGTTGGGGCGTACGTAGCCTCTATACCGATTATCGGGAGATGCTGGCGGCGGAAGCTCTGGATATCGTCAGCGTGGCGACCCACGCCCACCTGCACGCCGAGATGACAGTGGCGGCCGCCGAAGCGGGCGTGAAGGCGGTCCTGTGCGAGAAAGCAATGGCGACGAACCTGACCGATGCGGACCGGATGATTGACGCATGCGGAAAAGCGGGTACCACTCTGGCAGTCCACTACCACAACAGGTGGGACCCCCTGATGGTTCGCGTCAAGGAACTCGTTGACGAGCGTACGATCGGGGACTTGATCAGCATCGCGGGCAATATGGGTCCCGAACTGGTGCACGAAGCGACCCACATGTTCGACCTGATGCGGTTCTGGTCGGGCGACGACGCGGCGTGGGTATTCGGCCGGCTGGACGGCCGGCGGGAACCGCACGAAGACCCGGGAGGCAGCGGGTACATCCAGTTTCAAAACGGAATGCACGCCTTCGTAAACGCGGTCGAAGGATGTCCGGTGGGATTCGAATTCGACCTGGTGGGCAGGAACGGGAGGATCCGGATCGGGTACCACGTTGACGAATTCTGGACCGTGGCGGAAGACGTCTATGAGGGACGCGCCCTGATCGGGAGGAAGATTCCCCAGAATATCGAAGCCCGGAGCGGGGTGGTAAAGGCGATCGAGGAACTGGTAACCTGCATCGAAGACGGAAAGACGCCTTCCTGCACTGGCGAGGACGGTCGCAGGGCACTGGAGATCGCGCTGGCATTCCATTTATCCCACCGCGAGGGCGGGGCGAAAGTCACATTGCCGCTGCAGGATTGCTCTTTGACGGTTACGAACCCGAAGTATTTCGATTGAAGAAAAGAAGCTGTCAGCCGTCAGCATTCGGCCAGAACCGGTTAGCGGTACGGACACGCGAAATCTGTCATCGGTGTCAGCGCCATTACGTGGGCGACCACAAGGGTCGCCCCTGCATCTGCATCTTTGGCGCGTTTGATTCCGCGTCATTCACTTGACACACAGTTGCTGAATACATACATTGTATGTATGGAGAGAATCCGGTTTGAATGGGATGTGCGAAAGGGACGAGCGAACTACAGGAAACATCGGGTCTCGTTCCAAGAGGCGAGGACGGCCTTCTACGATGAAAACGCGGTTCAATTCTTCGATCCCGACTATTCAGAAGATGAAGACCGGTTCCTGCTCCTGGGTATGAGCTTTAAACTGCGTGTGCTTGTTGTCTGCCATTGTCTTCGAGAGAGTGAAACGATCGTACGCATCATCTCCGCTAGAAAGGCCAATAAGACCGAAGAACTTGACTACTGGAGGAGACGCTCATGAGAGACCACTATGATTTCTCAGAGATGAAGGGGCGCAAGAATCCCTACATCAAGCACCTGAAGCAGCCAGTTACCATGCGGCTCGATCGGGACACGGTCACCTATTTCAAGGATATGGCGGCGGAAGCGGGCATTCCGTACCAGACCTTGATCAATCTCTACCTTCGCGATTGCGCGGTCCATAAACGAAAGCTGCAGATGGAGTGGGCTACGTAGCCGCGCGAATCAAGGGAAGCGATCAGCTATCAGTTGTCAGCTGTCAGCTAAGAGCGGAAGGCAAGAGCGACAACCAAATTCAAAATCCACATCTCCCCAGATTCCCTGCCTACGGCGTGTTCCTTTTGAAGCGACCAAAAGGAACCAAAAGTCGCCGCTGGGCGCGGGGCCTGCCATATGCATGGCGCGAATACCCTCACGGGCCGCACCAGGAATTCTGCCCTGCCAGCCATTGAGGCCACACGGATCTACGGTGCTGGACGGATCAGCGCGCCCTGCTCTGGTCGTGTTCCGGAATGGCATCGTGAAAGTAACCGGAACTGTTAACTGAATGCGAACAGCTTTGCCGATTTTTCGCAATGGATTCGCGAATGCGCCTGGCGATCGCGTCTAAAGGATTGTATGAAAGGAGTTACAGGATGACCGGAATTCTGGTGATTGTTGGCATGGTTCTGCTGCTCTCCGCGGTATCGCGGGCGGAAGCAGCCGGACGCGCGGAGATCGACGAGACGCCCGGCAAGGCCCGGCGAGTGGGGCTTTCGCCCGGCGGACGGCAGCGTCTCTCAGGTGACGCCTCCGGGGTTTTCATGGCGGCCGCAGAAAGACGCCGCGAGCTACGAACTTCAGTGCGCTGCAGACAGTGCCTTCGCGGATGTGGATTACGAGGCGACAAGCATCACTTTCAACGTCCACTGTCCGCCTCGTACGTTGTCGCCCGGCCGCTGGTATTGGCGATTCCGTTATAACGATCAGTCGGGTGCTGCTTCCGACTGGAGCAGCGTGCGCATGTTTACCGTTGCAGCAGATGCAAACCCGTTGCCGCTGCCCTCTCGCGATGACCTGCTCGCGCGCATTCCAACCGGCCATCCGCGCCTATTCGTGAGGCCGGAGCAGATTCCGGAATTTCGGCGACGTGCGAAGTCCGACCTCTCGGTCCATTATGGAAAACTCGTGGCCGCGTCCGAGAAGCTGCTCGAGAATCCGCCGCCCACTGAAGAGCCGCCCCTCTATCCCGAAGGGACGGTCCGGCTCAGCGAGGAGTGGCGGGCGATCTGGTGGCCGAACCGGGAGTATACGATCGCGGCCCTGAACGGCGCGGCCACCCTGGCATTTACCCGGCTGCTCGGCGGTCGCGCGGAGTACGGGCAACTCGCCAGGAAGATTCTGATGGCCTGCGCCGAATGGGACCCGAAAGGGGCGACGGGCTTCAGGTATAACGACGAAGCCGGGATGCCCTACGCGTATTATTTCTCCCGTACCTACAGCTATCTCCACGATCTGCTGACGGAGGACGAGCGCGAAACCTGTCGCCGCGTGATGCGAATCCGGGGGAAGGAGATGAACGCGCATCTGAATCCTCGCTTCCTCTGGCGTCCGTACGGGAGCCACGATACCCGGTCGTGGCATTTTCTGGGAGAGGTGGGCATCGCGTTTCTGGATGAGATCCCCGAGGCCGCGGACTGGGTGTGGTTCGCGGCGAACGTATTCGCCAACACGTATCCCGTGTGGAGTGACGACGACGGTGGCTGGCACCAGGGCATGGGCTACTGGCGAAGCTACATCCAGCGGTTCACCTGGTGGGCGGACATTATGCGCGAGGCAATGGGTATCGACGCCTTCGACAAGCCCTATTTCTCGCAGGTCGGCTACTATCCGATGTATCTGCAGCCGCCAGGTACCAAGGGCGGCGGGTTCGGCGACCTGACGGCTCACCTCGAGTCCGGCCAGAACCGCGGCGTAATGGCTCTGTTTGCCGCCCAGGCGCGAAATCCGTACTGGCAGTGGTACGTGGACGCGCACGGCGGATCCCCCTCCGAGCCGGGTTATATCGGCTTCGTTCGGGGCGCGCTTCCGGAGGTCAAAGCGAAGCGTCCCGTCGACCTGCCCACATCCAGATGTTTCAGGGGTACGGGGCAGGCCGCGCTCAATACCAATCTGGAGGACGCTCTGGACAACGTGGAGGTGATCTTCAAGAGCAGTCCTCTCGGATCCCACAGCCACGGGTACGAGGCCCAGAATTCCTTCCTGCTCTACGCGTTCGGAGAGCGGTTGCTGATCCGTACCGGACGGCGCGACATCCACGGCAGCGAGCACCACAGGCAGTGGATGCATCACACGAAATCGGTAAATTGCGTCACCGTCAATGGGGAAGGGCAGCTGCCGAACGCCAGCGATGCCCAGGGGGAAATCCTTGATTTCCACACTTCAGAGCATCTCGACTACGTTTCCGGAGAGGCGTCGCGCGCGTACGCGGGCAGACTGGAACGGTTTACCCGCCGCATCCTGTTCCTTAAACCGGAAGCGGTCCTCATCTTCGATACCCTGCGCGCGCCCGAACCCGCCCAATTCGAGTGGCGGCTGCACGCGCCCGTTGAGATGGCGGTCCATGGCCAACGGGACATCCGCGTGGTCAACGGTGCAGCGGCCTGCCGGGTGTCGTTCCTGTGGCCGGACGGCCTGGCGCTGAGCCAGACCGACCGTTTCAAGCCGCCGCCCCGGCCTCGCATCAAGCTGATAGAGTATCACCTGACGGCGATTCCGTCCTCGCCTGCCCGGGACCAGACGTTCGTGACGCTTCTCAGGCCGCATCGGGCGGGGGCGGCGCCGGCCGGAGAGGCGCAGTTCGAGGAGATTGACGGCGGGTACGCGGTCACCGTACCCCTTGCTACAGGCCGCGCAGCAGTGCTCCTGCAGGCATCCGGAGGCAGCGTCCTGACGGGCGCGGGCATCCGGACCGACGGCGAGGTCGGCGCCGTCGCATTCGACGAGCGGGGAGAAGTGAAGCAGACGCTTGTTGCCGGGGGAACGATGATCGAGGCTCACTGACGACCATCGGTAAGTGGAAAAGATGCCTTTGCGTTTCGGAGGATTCGTTGCGTATCGGCGTTGCAAATCTATCTTCGTCCGGTTGTTTCCATCCGTCACCGATCGTGTCGCTAAACGGTAAGGAGACGATATTGGAGAGGGTACGGAATGAGAATAGACCTGGAGAAGATGTCCGAACAGGAGCTCACCGATCTAAACAACCGGATTGTCGCACGCATCAAGTTCCTTCGCGGACAACGGATTCACCGGGAGATGCTGAAGTTCGGAATCGGGGAGAGGGTCGCCTTTAAACCCGAAGGGGATCACTGGATCACTGGCGTATTGACGAAATACAACCGTAAAACCGTCACCGTCATCACAGACACGGGCGAACGTTGGAACGTAGCTCCAGGTTTCCTCTTGAGGGCTTCGGAAGTCTGGAAACATGTCGTTTAACGTTGGATGGAGCGGAGCCATCGTGCTACCGCTACGGCATCATCGACGATATTGCCATGAAAAAGAGCTATCCATTTCGAATTGACCTTTCAGATACGTGTCGTGACATCGGCGTGATTCAACGGTTGGAACACTTCGCACTGCTGAATTTGGGCATGGTGCAGTCATTAGGCGCCGGGATTCTGGGTGGAACAGAGGCGATTCAACGCTTCTACCATGCGGACAACTGTCTCTACGTGCGCAAGCATCTGAAAAACAGACAGGCCAACGCGATCATGGGCCACGGGATACAATTACCCGATCTATTCGACAGCTTACCGGCGGAGGAAGCGCAACGCGAGTTCCTACACGAACTTGAGACCATGCGATCTCTGTGTTTAAAGCTTCTGGAGAACGTCAGATCGCCAGACTTTGCCGGTCCCGCGCAAGCATAGGAAATTCACCGGATGTCTGTCTGACGAAGAATCAGATACGTTCACAATTTTGTTCGGACCTCCACAAGACAGGACGCACGGGGATATTTTAGAGGTGAAGACAATGGCCGAAACAGGAGGACGAAGCGCGCGCAGGCGTCGGCAGGAATCGTACGACATCGAGATCGTGAACAGGGAGATCCCGACGCTGAAGGATCTCCATCTCGAGACCGACCTGTCCGGAGATGTGCTGGTGGTGCCTCCCGACGGTGATTCCGGTGTCGAAATCGGCCGTAGAATCGCCGAGGCTCTGGGAACCGGGGCCGAAGTCCGGCCCGGATCGGACATCGCGGAGAGCGACTGGAACAACGCGCACATCGTCGCGGCGGGAAACGTCTTCAACAACGCGGCGATCCGGCGCCTGGGGATGAATTTCTACGCGTGGACGGACGAGTATTACCCCGGCGGGGACGGGTACGAGGTGAGAACGGTCCACAATCCCTTCGGGACCGGCCGGAACGTGGTACAACTGGGAGGAAGTACGCCTGAAGGCGTGACGCGGGCGGTGGACGAATTCCTCTCGATCGTGGAGCGGGAGGGGCCGCGCATCGGTCGGATCAACCGGCCGGTGTCCCGGCAGAACCCGGAATCCCCGCCCACGGACGCCGAAGCGCGGAAGATCATCGATACGGTCAACGAGCAGGTGGCGCTATCGGGAAGTCAGGGGCCGCTGCGCCGCATGGTGGACCACGCCATGCTCTATTATCTGTCGGGCGACGAGGTATGGGGTCGAATTTTCAGAGAGGAATTCCTGTTCTTCATCGATCTCGCCCACGAGGCGGGCGACTGGTGCCTGTCGCAGGGGACGCATCTCTACTTCTGGATATACCGCATGCTGACTGCGTGGGACGTGATGGAGGAGGGGGAAGCGCTGAACGACGACGACCGGCTGAAGATGACGAACGCGATCTACAACATCATCCGGTGGACGTCCGAACTCACGCATTTCAGGTTCAAGTCCGTCGACGATGTGGTCCAGAACCAGAACCACCAGAGCTTCGCGGCGCTGAGTCTGTTCATTGGAGCGAGGTATTTCAAGAAGTATTACGGGCTGACGGATTTCGACGAAAAGCTGCCTTTGGCGCACCGGACCCTGGAACTGCACGCCAGGTCGTACAAGCCGAACGACAACGCGGGGACGGGCTACGTGTGGATTACGCCCGGGCACCTGATCAAGTACGGGCTGATGACGGACGATCAATCGTACCTCGAAGACGGTCATCTGGCGCGGCTGCTGGACAGCGCGGTGCTGACCATCGACAGCAGGGGCGACGACTGCACGTACGGCGACGTCGGCGCGTACAGGGCATCCCGGGCCAGCCGTCCGAGCGGGCTGCAGGCGGCGTCAATCGGCGCATGGTTCTACAACGACGGGCGTTACCGGTGGCTTTACAACTGGATGGAGCAGGGCCAGCAGTGGCGGGATTCCTTCCAGCGCCAGAGGAACTGGGGGATCGGCGGATGGGAGGTGTACGACGGATTTTTCTTCAAGGACATCGCGCCTGTCGAACCGGTGGAACTGCTGGGGGTGCGCGCGTCGATGCTGGACGGGGCGGCGCACGAATTCGCGCGGGATCGGGCACGGAAGACGGGTCAGTACCACGGAGACCCCCTGGTGGAATCGGACGTCCCCCTTGCGGAGGCGTTCGACAAGCTGGCGTTCCGGCGAAGCTTTGACAGGCGCAGCGAGTACCTGTTGATCGACGGGCCTACGGGTTTCTCCCATTCCCAGGAGGACGGGAACTCGATCATCCGCCTCTGCTGGAACGACCGCATCTGGCTGGCGGACCTGGACTACATCCGCCGGTTGGCGAGATACCACAACACGGTGGTGATCGTGAAGGACGGGACGTGTTATCCCAAGCCGTCGCAGGTGGCGCTCAGGGCGATTGGCAATTTCGAAGACTGGGGGTACAGCCAGACCGTATCCCCGGGGGATAACGGCACGGACTGGGCGCGAAGTATCTTCTGGAGGAAGGGGGCGTATTTCCTGGTAATCGACTCGGTGGACGCGCTGGACGGCGGAGATTATCTCCTGGACGCCATCTGGAGGGTACTCGGACAGGTGGACGCGTCAGAGAGCGGATTGCGCATCGAACAGGACGGCGAGCGGCTTCACATCGTTAACGCGGACGACTCCGAAAAGTCACTGACGGACCGCGAGGCCGACTTTGCGCCGGACTGGGAGGCCAACTGGAAGAATTACGAGCACGCCGACGGTACCGTCCGGATGTGGCACCAGAAGATACGGCTCACCATGGACGCCGGTGACCGGACCGCTTTCGTGAACCTGCTGTATCCTTCCAATGACGGATCGCCGCAGGGGTTCGACGTGGAGCGCGTGGGTCCGTCCGTCGCCGTGGTCCGCAACCGGCGGTCGGGCGAGGCCGTGATGGCCGGCGTCGGGGCGCCGGAACATGGCGGACTGGACGTGGACGGAAAGCTGTTCCGGATCGACAGCGACGGATTTGCCCTCGTGGAGGGAACACAACTGGCGTGGGAAGCGCCGCTATTCAGGAGTTGGGCGCCCGTTTCGGTGGAGATGAACCTCGCTCGGGGGAAGGGGATTATCGAAACCCGGACAGAGACCCGCGTGGGCATCCGCGCGGAGGAGGTCCGTCTGAACGGAGAGCGGATTTCGGCGGGAGGCGAGGGCAAACTGGTCTGGTTTACGCTGGCGGCCGGCCGGCACGACCTGGAGATCCTGCCCCGCGCGTCCGGGACGTTTGACCGATTGCTGCGGGAGGCGCCGTCGTACCGGCCCGGTCCTGTATCCATAAATCCGGGACCAGTGGTCGGAAGCGGTATCGAACCTCTGTGGAAGTACGATGCCGGATCGGGCGTGACCGCCGTGGACTCGGATGCATCGGCCGGAACACTGTTCGGCACCTCCGGCGGAGAAGTCTGCCTGATTGACCGCGAAGGCGCGCGGAACTGGGTGTTCCACGTGCAGGGCGAAGTCCGCGCCGTGCATCTTGCGGATATTGACGGGGACGGTGCGCCGGAAGCTGTTATCGGTACGCGCGACTGCCGGCTTTACGTTCTGGGCGCCGGCGGCGAGGTGCGCTGGGAGCACGAGTTTCCGCCTGGCAGCGGGATGCGCCCGCAGCGTCTGACCACCGTGACATCGGCCGAACTGGACGGCGACGGCAGGAAGCAGGTGCTGGCCGGGGCCGAAGGGTGGCTGCTGCAGGTGTTCGAAGCGGACGGATCGCTGAAATGGCAGACCGAGACCCACTATCACTGTATCACCGGATGTCTGGCCATGGACCTGGACGGGGACGGAAGGGATGAGGTGCTGGTGGGTACCGAGTATTATACCATCAATTGCCTGAATCCCGACGGCACGGCGCGGTGGCGGCGTAGCACGGGATGCGTCTCGCCGACGATCCTCGCCGCCGACCTGGATGACGACGGGGTGATCGAGGTGGTGTACGGGGACTGGCGGGCGGTGAACGCGGCGACGAGCGGCGAACTGTTCGGTCAGACCGGCCTGGGAGGCAGCGGAAAATTGAAAGCGCCGGGCGCCCTGTCCTGGCGAGTGAATATGGGCGGCGAGGTGGAGGACATCGCCGTTGCGGACGTGAATGGCGACGGCAGACCCGAGGTGATCGCGGGCAGCGACGTGGGACAGCTGGCCTGCGTCGCGGGCGATGGAGAGGTCATCTGGCGCCGGGACCTGGAGGATAAAATCACCTGGCTGACCACGTTCCGGGACAATGGATCCGTGAAGATCCTGGCAGGATTCGATACGGGCGAGATCCGGACCTGCGACGCCGGCGGGGAGCTGATCGCGAGGGACCGGGTCGATGGGGAAATCACCCATCTTCGCGCCAAGGCCGGCCAAATCGTATGCGCCACCTCGGCGGGGACGGTGATGGCATTCCGGCCGGTCGATCAGGAGACAATCTCGTGAGACTTCATTTATGGCCGGTCTGAGCGAGGAGCAGCTTTCCGATTATCTGAACGACGGTTACCTGTTGCTGGATGACGTGCTGTCGCCGGAAGACTTGCAGCCGCTGATCGACGACATCGCCGAGGGGATCGATCGCAAGGCGCGGGAAGCCTGCTCCAATGGCAAGCTGTCCGATTCGTTCGAAAACGCGCCCTTCGATCGGAGACTGGCGCGCCTGCGCGAGACGATGGACGATGCGTCGGAAATCGAAAAGGCGGTGACGGGAAAGTGCCTCAAGACGGCGGGGATGTTTGCCGTGATCACGCACCCGTCGATTCTGGACATCGTGGAATCCGTCATCGGCCCGGAGATCCTGGCTCATCCTCAGTTCAATTGCCAGGCGAAGATGCCCAACGAGGTCCGGTCGCAGATCCCGTGGCACCAGGACCTGGGTTTCCTGCATCCTGATGCGGAAGCCACGTTCATGGTGAACTTCTGGATTCCGCTGGTGGACGTTTCGGTGGAAAATGGATGCCTGGAGGTGATACCGGGCAGCCACCGCGCCGGTCTGATGCCGCACGGTGAGGTGGCGGGTTATCCGAACGAGGGGATCCGGAAAGGGTGGGTTCCGGATGGCGTGCATGTCGCCTGTCCGGTGCGAAAGGGCGGCGTGGTGGTGTTCCAGCACAAGACGGCGCACCGGTCCTTTCCCAACCGGACGGACCGCATCCGCTGGAGCCTGGATATTCGTTACTCGGACCCGTCAAAGCCGACGGGACGGGACGAGGTACCGGGATTCCTGGCACGGAGCGACGTGCACCTCGAAAGTGTGGCAAAGACCCATCTGGACTGGTTGGAACTGATGCAGGAGGTGGATGAGCTTCTTTACGAATAGCCGCCTTGTGACCGGCGCGGCGATCACCGAAACCCGCCCGGTCCATTATGCGGGAACCGGAAAATCGGGCTTTCCATAAAAGTAGTTGTGAAATGCCTGCCAGAAGGATTCGCCTTTGCACCTGATCGTACGGTCGTCGGCCCGTTCGCAGCCGTCCCGCACGGAGAGTCGATTGGGTTCGGGATGCGTTACTTCCATCGCCACAGGACTCTTTTCGATGAGCGGTTCGATGTCTTTTGCGACCGCAACGGCTTCCTGAACGCGCGCTTTGATCAGGGCGCCGGCATCTGTCGGCGCCAGGTGCAAGGCACACAATTCTCCCAGACCTTCCTTTACCGGCGCCGTGACGATGCCGCTGACCCATCGTTCGGATTCGGCACAAGCATGTAGGTCGCCCGATGTAAAGACCCAGGGAATGCCCAGATGACCACACAGATACGCCGCCATTTCCATCTCGCCGACTTCTGCGCCGTTGACGCGATAGACCATATCGCGGCTCATCGAATGTGCGAGGCATCCGTTGGGCGTGCCGGTCATCGCATGCATGCCAACCTGTATCAACGCGTCAAAACGGGGCGACAAGCCCGGCAACCAGCACGGCCGATTGACACCCTGTACCAGATTCACGCCTGAAACCAATTCTTCTGACAGAATCGTGCGCCCGGCTCCATGAGCGTCATTGATGATCACTTCTTCGACACCTGCTGCAAACAGACCTTCGGCCGCGGCGTTGACTTCACCCGTCAACAGGCGCTGCATCTCGGCGCGATCGTACACGCCTTTGGCCGTTGTGGCGTCGTCCCGGTGCCTCGGGTCCCAATCATCGACGCCGGCCACGCCTTCCAAATCGGTCATCATATAAACGGATTTTACGGTCATGGGCTTCTCCTGCTTCTGAGTTATTTCCGAGATCCTTTTTCATAACCAGTGGTTCGGTAGTCAGCCTCCCGCATGCGCCAGTGCTTCATCGACCTTCTCCGTCCACGGGTCCGCGACGCGCGCCTCGTACCTGCCGTCGTTGAAATAGGCGGACTTGGGCATGTTGCGGTCCTCCAGCACGGCCTGGCGGTATGTCCTCTTGAGGCGCGGCCTGAGTTTCCGCAGATCTCCCGCCCTTTGCCTGGCCGCGGGTCCCGGCTGCAGGCCAAGGAGTTCATCGGCTCCGTGCCAGCCGCGGATGAGGGTCGCGGGAAAGGCAAACCAGCGGCGGATGTAGTCGATCCTGAGACGGACGAGCGGGTCGCGCGTGGCCTTGTACGCGCGGTCCAGCGCGGCTTCGAGGGCGTCTGCGTCGGCAGAATCGTAACAGGGTACCTGGTCGCGCAGCCCGCGCAGACCCTGAAACCACCGGCCCTCCCGCGGTCGGCGCCAGATGGCTTCGAGACGGTCGTAAAAAGCGCGGACCTCCCCCGCGGCACCGCGGAACAGCCGAGAAAAGAACTCATCGAGGAGCTTTTCCGGGTCCTGGCCGGCGTCCCACCAGAGTTTGGATGCCAGCCAGATCTGCGGACCGGCCGCCGGCCAGTGGGGATAGGCTTCGGCATAGAAGCCCTTGACGCCCGCGCTGTGCTGGAACTTGATGTCGTCGGCCATCAGGCCTGCAAAGTAGCGCGGCAGCACCCAGCCCAGGCCATAGTAGTCGTACTTGCAGACGTGGTCGCACTGCTGGAGCCAGGAGAGGATGAATTCACGGTCCTTGTCCCGATATTCAGGGTCCAGGTGCTGCGCGGTATCCTGCGTCAGATAAATGGCGGCGTTGGGCTCGAGGCGTTCGATGCGTCTGGGCGGCTCCTCCACGTTATGGTAGGCCAGACATCCCACGAATTTCCCGGGATGGGATTCCTGCAGCGCGCGTGCGACGGCGTTGAAGTAGGTGAACCACCGGTCGGAGTAGATCGGGCGGTCCCGGAATTTCAGATCCGGAATGTCCAGGGCGCGGCAGTTGTCGCAAAGGCAGAAGTTCCCGTTGTCATTCATCCCCAACGAGAAACAGTGCGCCTCGGGGTACTCGTCGAAGTAGGCGCGCGCGGCCTTTATGGTAACGTCGACGACTTCGGGGTTGCTCGTGCAGGGCTGGCCGAAAAGGCCGTTGCTTACGGCGTCGTTTTCCGGTATCAACCGTTCACCGTCGATGAGCGCGTAGTACTCAGGATGGGTCTTTCCGTATTCGGCAACGGGGAAAATCTTGTACAGTGCGTGGTGGAAGCCGGCATAGGGCAGTTCGTGCCTGCGGCTGGAGACGCGGTTGCGGCGTTCCCAGCGATGCCCTTCCAGCCCGGCGATTCCGCTGAAGACGCGGAAGAGGAAGTCAGGAGTTTGCGTCTCGTTTACCGGTGCAATTCTGAGGGTGGTTTGCATCGGGATGTCTTCGAAGAGTTCGCCGGGCATGAACCAGCGAACGCCGAGATGGTCTTCCAGCAGGCCGCAGACGCCGTAGGCCGTGCCGCTGTCGCTACCGCCAAGGATGAAGAGATCCCTGCCGGCAGTGTGGATGCGGTAGCCCTCTACGCCTGCGTTTCCTGCATCCAGGTTCAGCGACCGGGCGTACGCGGTGGACCCGACGTGGATTGCCGTTCTGCCGCGGGGCGCCGGATTGCCGCCGTCCGTGCCCATCGGGGGCGCCATGCCCGTCATCTTTTCCAGCGCGGTTTGCAGTTCCGAGGCGGCGTCGCGGAGGATATCTCCGGCGCCATCCGGGACGACGATGGCGGTACGGGGTTGACCCCGGTCGGCCAGGGTGAGCGTTCTGTATTGGCGCATATCAGTGTCCCCCCTGCTGAGGTGGAGTGGTTTTCTCCGGGTGCGGAAAACGCGGCGCCAGGCGCCGGCTGATTTCCGGATAGATGGCGATGAAGTGGTCCCGCATGGTGGGAAACTGGAAATCCTCGGCGGTTTCGAACCCGGTTTCCAGGTCTTGTTTGCGGGGCATATGGCAGTCGATGCAGTTGGACTGCATCGCGTCACCCAGTTCGGCGGACATGCCGCAGGCGTGGGTCTCGTGGCATGCCGCGCAACGCCGGGAGAACAGGGACAGGTTCCCGCGCTCGAGGGCGTGCGGGTTATGGCAGGTGATACAGGTCATGGCCGAACTCTGCTGGAAACACTTCGACCTGGTCAGCCGCGGCAGCTGGTTGGTGCTGTGGACCCCTATCCTGTTCAGTTCTTCGTGGGGGTCCAGTTTGAGGAAATCACTGAGGGACTCCCCGGGCCGGAAGGAGAAAGGCCGCTGGCTCGGCACGCCGACGCCGGAGTGGCATTGCGCGCAGAGATCGATCAGCCGCGGCGGATCGAGTCCTCCCGGGTGCAGGATGTGCGGCGTGTCCTTCGCGTCGGGATTTGCGCGTTGATAGGCCGCGTGTTCCGCTCCGGGGCCGTGGCAGCGCTCGCAGGAGACGCCAAGAACGAAATGCTCCTTGTTGTATGCGTTACTGGTATAGGATTCCGATTCGAACCAGGTGGCGTGGCACTCCAGACACCGGGGGACGACGCCGCGTGAGAAGTTCACCTCGCCGTCGGGATAACCCGGGCTGTTGATCCACCGCTGCTGCTGCGTGAAATACGAGATCGGAAGCTGATACAGGAGGTCGCCCTGCCAGAAGAGATAGGTCTGGCCGATTTTCCCGGAGCCGGTGACAATGTCGATGCGCTCGGTCCGCCGGTAGCTGCCCTCGCCTCTTCCAATGATGGCCGTCTGATAGTATCCGTCACGATCAGAGGTGATTTCGAAGCGGAGGTTGGGGTTCCGGGTCCGGACGATCGCCTGGTCTGGAGAGAAGCTGCCCGGAATCGTTTCGGGACCTGGAAAGCGGGAGGTGAGATGGTGGGCCGTACGCCTGAATTCCTCGAACCGGTCCCTGTGACACTCCGCGCAGGCCTGCGCGCCGATGTATCCCGCTGAACGGGTCTCGCCGTCCGCATTCCCGGCGTCCGCGAAGAGAAAGGGACCGCCCAGCGCCAGGCCCGCCGAAAGGCCGAGAACGACCGATCTGAAGACAACCCTTGCCATAGCAGTCCGTTGATAAAGTCGCTCTGCAGGCGAGGCCGAGTCATTGTGGCCGAAGACAAGGCGCGCGACCGAATCGAATCCGTGGATTCGAGGAGGGAGCGCAACGCCGTAATTCGGTCATAAGGGCCGGACGCAGCCCGGATGGGCTTTATTAACGGGCTGACTACCTTGCCATTTCAGTTGGAAGGTGGGAGGGTTTCTCAAAGCATACCCCTGCCGCGTGTGGTTGTCAATCGAAAACTCGAAAGGCGACGCCATGTCGACAGTACGATTCACGATTGTGGGGGCGGAAAAGATTGCGGGGCTAAGGGGCAAGGCGTTGCCGGAAACCGTTCGCGCGGAAATCTTCGGTGCGGCCATCGGTGTTAAACTCGCGATGGCGATTGTACTCGTTGCGTTGAGTTGGTTCCTGGCTCCCATTGGGTTGAGCGCCCAGGGACAAGACGGGTTCTATTTGCGCGGCGATTTCGGGGATTCGGACGCGTTGACGATTCGAGGGAGCATCGAAGGCATCGATCAGCCGACGCGTTGTGACCGGCTGTTATATCCGGATCCGGCCGCCGTCCCGCGCGATCCTGCCTGCTCTGAAACTGCGTCCGGAGCGTACGCGACAATGGCGTTTGACCGGGGTGCGGAAACCATGACCAGCGCAACCGCCCTTGCGTTGGGGTACTCCCAGGGCTGGCTCCGGCTGGAAGCCGAACTGAACAATACCGTGCTGGGCGCAACCTCGGCGCCGATGGTGGACGCGGGCCGGCTGGCGCCGGAGAGGGTACGTGAGTGGAGTGCTGTCGAAGAACCTCAGGCCAGGGTTTCTGGTTTCAACATTACGGACCTGTTTCTGAATGTGCTTCTCGACTACAACAATTCCTCGCGCTTCACGCCATTTGTCGGCGTTGGAGGCGGCGTGTCGAACGTCATTCTCGTTTTCAAGGGATTGCGGGTCCGACGAACGCACACTGACGGATTCGCGCCGGAAGGCGGCGTTGATCCTGGCGCAGAAGCCGCCATTCCTGCATGGCAGACGCGGGCCGCGGGCACGGCCGATTCCGCGTGGCTTCGACTGGCTGAATCGACGATCGGGACGAATCTGATCGGCGGTGTGGCGTACGAAGCGAACGAGCGATTCGGCATTGCGCTGCGGGGGCGTTACGCGCGTTACGGGGATGTCCGGAAACCTGGAAAATGGGACCAGGTGCGAAGTCACGCGCCGGTGCTTGCAAACGGGAACACGCCCGCAACGTTCGATCTGGTGCTCAGTGATATCGTCTTCTATGCGGTCACCATCTCATTTGTGTACGACCTCTAACCTCGATTCGTGAGTTTTCGTGGACGTTATTACGGGGAGCATCCGATAATTTACCTTTTTCCACGACATTAACCGGCCAACCTGAGCCGCTCCCTGAGCTTGTCGAAGGGTCGGCGAAGGGAGAAGGGTGCCGAAACACGGGCGCTTCGACATTTCGACAAGCTCAATGCAGGCATGCTCAGCGTCCCCGTTTGGACAAGCTCCTCTCCACCGTAGCAGGCACAGTAGATGTCAACTATTTACTGCTCGCGGCAATAATTCGAATATGTGCGAGTTAATGAAGGCCATTAAACTGCCGATTACCAGGATACTTCGGCTCACTGTTCACGAACGGGAAAAATGTCCTTCTGGACGACCTCAATACCCCGCTTCGCACCGGAACCTTCTGTGACCCTTGTGCTCTTTGCGGCCAATTTTACTGTTGTCTTTTTTAAATTGAGGCGAACAGGCCGGCATGCCCGGTAGATAATATGGACGAACACGCTCCGATTTCGCGTTCGGAGTGAAGAATCGGTTCGAAATTCAGTAAGACAGGGTGCGTAACCGGAAGGATTGGACGTTTATTTTAAGCCGAGCAGAAAACCGAAGAGGGAGTATGCAATGGCTAAAACACGAATCGCGGTTGTGGGCGCCGGGAACATGGCCCGGGTCCGGGGCCAGGCGTTTCTGGATACGGAGCGGGCGGAAATCTGCGGCGTTGCCGCCCGTCGAAGGGAGACCGCCGAACGCTGTGCGGCGGAGTTGGGGTGCGCGGTATCTGGCGATGACTATCGGAGGTTGGCCGGCACCCGCCCGGACGCCGTCCTGATCGAAGTACCGCATCGCGTTCAGGACGAGGCGACGACGTGGGCGCTGGATGCCGGCTGCGACCTCCTCATCGGCGGCTGTCTCGCGTCGTCCCTGGAGAACGGAAAGCGGATTGTGGAGATGACAAACCGGTCGGAGCGGATCGTGGAGGCGGGGTTTCAGCGCCGATACGACCCGGCCTGGGAAGAGATCAGGCGCCTGGTGGCGGGAGGGGAACTGGGGCCGCCGGTGATGGCCGTGACCATGGCATTGTGGAACCCGGCCCCGGATGCCTGGTACTGCGATCAGGAGGCCAGCGGGGGCATGCCGCTGACCCACATGAGCTACTGTTATCTGAATGCGATCCGCTGGATTCTTGGACAGCCGACCACCGTTTCGGCGATGGCCAACCGGAAACGGAATACGGCGCCGGGCCACGTTGCCGAGGAGACGTGCGGGGCTCTGATCGGATTCGAAAACGGGGCTTTCGCTTCGGCAACGGCCAGCTACATCGGGCCGGACGGGATGCCCGACCCGCAGGCGCGATTCATTTGTGCCAACGGCGGAATTCAGACGAATGCCGAGAGCCCGCCCGGCAAGGACGCTATTACCGTGTATAGGGAAGGTCGCTCCGATGTCCGCGCCTTTGACGCGGAACCATCTTCTATGGTGAGGCAGGTGCACGCATTTCTGGATGCCATGGAGAGTCGGCGCGAAGCCCTGAATCCTCCCGAGGATGCCCTGCTGGACGTTGAGATCGCCGAAGCCATTTCCATCTCTGCACAGGAAGATCGGACCGTTTCGTTGGAGGGAATCAGATCCGGAGGTTGGGAATGACGGTGATGGAATTGTGGTCGGGCCAAGTTCCCGGGGATGCCGGCATAGACGGTGAGGAGAAAAGCCGTATACACGACTCCAGGTTCGTGGGGAACACGCTGCTGATCACCAACGTCACCCGACCTTCGCTGACGGTGCACCTCCCGCCGCAGGAGAAGAACACGGGTACTGCCATGCTCATCTGCCCCGGAGGCGGGTATTGGGATCTCTTCTGGGAACTGGAAGGAGAGGAGGTTGCGGCCTGGCTGACTTCCCGGGGCATCGCGGGTATCATTCTGAAATACAGGGTCCCGCGCCGTCCGGGCGATGCGAAGGGGGTCCCGCCGGCAGGACCTCTGTCCGACGCCCAGCGCGCGGTGAGTATCGTGCGCAGCCATGCGGCCGAGTGGCGCATAGATCCCGGTCGTATCGGTATGGTGGGCTTTTCCGCAGGCGGCCATCTCGCTCTGGCAACCGCCACCGGTTTCGGCGACCGGAGTTACCCGGAAATAGACGCGGTCGATACCGCGAGTTGCCGCCCGGATTTCGCCGTTTTGTGTTATTCGGGGTACCTGAAGGATGCGGACTGCGACAGGATTTCTGACGGGATCCACATTCCGGCCGATACGCCTCCCGTGTTTCTGACCCACGCCGGTGACGACAGTGAATCCGAGGTCGCCCACAGCGTGATCATGTACCTGGCGCTGCACCGGGCCGGTGTTCCCACGGAATTGCACGTCTACGCAACCGGCGAGCACGATTTCGGCGTGCGCCGCAACGAAAAGCTGCCTTCGAGCTGGCCGCAACTGTGCCTCAACTGGCTCGGCAGCTTGGATCTGTACTCTGCTCCTCAAGGTTGACTGATAATAATTCGCCTGCGGAAAAGCAGTTATCATTTCTCGGCTGTCAGTCGTCAGCTCGAATCAGGAACCCGATCAGTAGGTGTCGGCCACGTGACCTCTCCCCCTGCCCCCTCTCCTAAAGGAAAGGGGGTGACAACCCGGGTCGCGGAATCACAAAATGTCGCTCGCATCTTTCGATCAGTCGAAATAACATCAACTGATGACAGTTTCCCCCTTCCTTCAGGACGGGGGAAAGGGGGTAGGTCGGCGGCAATGGGGTGGGGTATTTCCACGGATAATAAGGATTTACAAGGAAAACCATCGGCTTTTGAAAACATCGTACAATCATTTCGTTGTTTCGCTCTTGATAACCGTCTTATCGTACGCCGAGGAGACCCACGCCATGAAGACCGGAGAAAGTAACAGCGCTAATGCTCCATCCCATATTTTCATCTTAGACGGAACGGTCGTCATTCAGGCAGAGGCCGCCGGGATCGACCCCGGTCGTGCAGAGATCGTAACGCAGAGCTCGTTTTCCAGCGAGAAGGGCGTTTCGCTAAAGGCCGGTGTGGCCGCCAACGTGGGGTCGCCCGGCGCCGGCCCGGATCTCGTATTCATGGTGCAGGCTTCGAGGGCCGGGCGGTTCGTGATTCGCACACACGCAGCCACGGACGCCAGGGGCAGGGAGGCGATGCGAAAGGCCAGGAGCAAGTTTGACTCGTTGCACCTCAAGATCGCCGTCGGCGATGTCCGCCCGACAAGACGCGTGGTATTCGTGCCCTGGAGCCGGTTGGAGAGCTGTACACAGACGGCTGGAAAGTTTGACCTCAACGGGCAGGAGCAGGAGATTCGGATCTGGCTGCCGGAAGGCGTGCGTCTGGATTACCTTGAAGTCAGCCCTTACACGCCTCCGGAAGTCCCGGCGGCCGCGACCGACTACCGGCCGACGGTCGTTCCACCGGCATCCCGGCCGCGTATCTGGGTGAACGAGCAGTCGCTGCCGGCGGTCCGCGCAAACCTGACTAAGGGCGAGAACGCTCCGCTATGGGCACAGGTGAGGGACGAGGCGGCGGAACCCTTCACGTTCGAAGCAGAACCGGGTACGGAAGTCGGCCACAATCCGAAACTCGAGAAAGCGGCCGTCGCCAGGGCCTTCGTTTATCTGATGAACGGCGAGGAGACGCCCGGCCGGGAAGCGGTGGCGCTGATCCGCGACTATCTCGCCGCGGTCGAATTCGGAAATCTGCTTGATATTACAAGGGAGATCGGCCGGGCCATCTACTCTGCGGCATTGGTTTACGACTGGTGCTACGAGTTGATGACACCGAGCGACAGGAACAGCATTCGCACCGACCTGATGCGCCTCGCCGACGATATGGAAATCGGCTGGCCGCCGTTCAAGCAGATCATCGTCAACGGCCATGGCAACGAGGCGCAGGTCAACCGCGATCTGCTCTGCATGGCCATCGCCATCTACGACGAAGACCCGGTACCGTATCGATATTGCGCCTACCGCATGCTGGAAGAACTGGTTCCGATGCGCCGGTTCGAATACCGGTCCCCGCGCCACAACCAGGGCGTCAGCTACGGCCCGTACCGGTTCGGATGGGATATGCACGCGGCCTGGCTGTTTAACCGTATGACCGGCGAGCGGGTCTTCGACGACAACATCGCGGATGTCTGCAAGTTCTGGCTCTACATGCGCATGCCGAACGGAGAGACGCTACGTGACGGCGACGGGTTTTCTGACGGACGGCCGGCAAGTCTCGGCGCTACAGCACTGCTCAGCTACGCCTACAGCAACGATCCGGTCATCAAGCACGACTTCGAGCGGCAGGGCGGGCTTCCCTCCGAACCGATCATGGTGCTGCTGCTGAACGACCCGGACTTGAAGGCTGCCGAGGATTTCTCTTCATTGCCGCTCACCATCGATTTCGGCCCGATCCTCGGTTCGATGGTCGCCCGGACCGGATGGAACATGGGCCCCGGCGCGTCCGACGTGGTCGTGGAGATGAAGGGCGGCGGGTATCACTTCGGCAATCACCAGCACGCCGACGCGGGCAGCTTCCAGATCTACTACCGCGGGCTGCAGGCGGCCGACCTGGGGCAGTACCATTTCTACGGAACGCCCTACGACTTCAACTTCTGTAAACGTTCGATTTCGCACAGCATGATGCTGGCGGTCGATCCTGAAGAGCAGTTCATTCGGAATACCGTCAATGACGGGGGCGTGCGTTTCATTCAATCCTGCCCGACCACACCGGACCAGGCGCTTTCTGATCCGACGTTCGCCAACGGTGGCGTCGTCTCGACCAGCTTTGGCCCGTCCCCTCAGCGGCCGTTCTACAGCTATTTCTCGGTCAATCTGACGTCGGCCTACAGCGAGAAGATCGAGGACTACGTCCGGACCTTCTGCTTCCTGAACCTCGACAACGAGCAGACTGCCGCGGCGCTGATCGTCCTGGACAATATGACCACGGCCAGACCGGAGTTCAGGAAATACTGGCAGGTCAACACCCTCAACCCGCCCGAAACGACGGACGACGGCGTTATCCTGAGAAACAGCGACGCTGACGGGAGCGGCAAGGTCGTGCTGCGAATGCTGCGACCGGGGGCGGATGAGCGGGATACGCAGATCCTGAGCGGAAATGACGCCAATAGCGTGTTCGGACAGTACTTTACGCCGCCAAAACCGGACCGTCCTGAAGCGAACGGCCATCGCGTGATGTTCTCACCCGTGGAAGAGCGGAGCAACGATGTGTTTCTGACGGTGATGACGATGTGTGACGAACAGGAGGAGCAGCTGCCGGTCGACCTCGTTGAACTCCCGGAAGCCTTCGTTGTCACGCTGGCGGACCGGGTCGTGGTCTTGAACCGGACCGGCAAGCCGCTGGAGCAGACGCTGCAGGTGGGGGTCGGTGGGGATGGAAGCTGTCAGTTATTGCTGACCGGCCTGGCGCCGGGCGACTGGAGTATCCGCAACAGGGACGGTATTGTCCGGTACAACGCCCGGGTCGACGCGCGCAGGAACACCGCTTTTTTCGTGGTTCCCAGGGGGAAATATACCGTTCAACCCAAAGCCATCCCCGGCGCGGGGGAGTTCCAGGCCTCACAGGATTTCATGCCCGCCGTCAGATAGTTGGCAGGATGTGAACAAGCTCGATTGGATTGCTTTACGCTGGTTTGCGGGCGTGAACGAGGTACATCGGCGTGAAGATCCCGAGCCGGCCGGCCTCGGCCAGGGCCTCCGCGCAGAGGTCCAGAGTTGCTGCTACGCGGGCCGATCCCCGTGGCGCGATATGTAGCGCTTCGAGCGATCTCAGCGAGTTCCGCGTGACCCAGCGCCCGATCCTCGATCTGCGGAAGCCGGTCAGAGAAAGACCGGAACCGATCAGAGGTTGAAACCAGGGGATGGACGGCCCATTCTGGATCGAAAGATCCCGTGCTTCCAGTACCTCAAAGCCAACAGATCGAAGCGCTTGATCGACCGTGTGCGTGTCGTCGATCACGAACAGGCTGCCACCCAGCTGGATGTCGGCCTTGATCCTGAGATGCTGGGGATCGTTGGCGTCGAAGCGATCGGTCAGGCAGTATTGGTAACCGCCGAAGCGTCCGCCAGGTTTTAAAAGACGAAAGATCTCGCTATAGATGCTGAGTTTATCCGGCGCATGGCAGGTCGCTTCGATATCGTATACGGCGTCGAACGACTCGTCCGCGGCATCCACGTTCAGGAAGTCGCACTGCAGGAACTCGACCAGGTGCGTCAGCCCCGCTTCTACCGTACGTTCCCGGGCGCGTTCGAGTTGATAGGCGTTGCTGTTCACGCCGACGATCCTGGCGCCGGAATATCGCGCGATCTCCATTAGCGGGCCCCCGACGCCGCAGCCCACGTCGGCGACGACCATCCCGGGTTCAAGGCCGAGTACCCGCGCCAGATAGCGTTCGTGGCGTACAAGCGATGCCTCGAAGCTTTCTCCAGGGACACGCGGGGCAAAGTGAAATGATCTGCCCCAACCGTATTCGTAGAAGTCAGTAACCAGATCGTAGTACAGAACGCTGACCATCCTGTCGTCGCTGTCTTCATTCTCAGCGACGGCGTCCCTGGCCACCCTGAAGCCTTTTTCGTATTCGTGGATGTTTCGCTCGGCGCCGAAACCGTCTTGTTTGTGTTTCAGGTCTCTTGAGAGATTGACCGGCATCGAATTGCTCCCGAGTGCGTTCATTCAGTCATCTGGCCGGTGGCGCGGCAACCGGAGTCCGGACAGGCTTCCATTTTGAAATGTAAGTCAAAAACACGGCGCCCGCCACAGTACAAGATAAATCGGCGTGCGTTGAATTCGCGAGGCGCCGATCCGTGTAGCCATGTGTAACTTTCCCGACCTCAATCCTTCGTTTCTTCTTCTCCCGGCGGTGAATCGGACAGTGGGAAACGCGCCGTGAATGCAGGTGTGGCGCGGAACACGACATCGTCCGCGTGCGGGGCAGCGGAAAAGAAGCACGCGGCGATGCCGCGCGGCACGGCCCAGGCGATCCCCTCTTTCTTTCCCATGACGTACAGCGCCGTCGAGAGCACGTCCGCAACGAATGCGTTTTCGTGCCAGACGGTGACCGACCCGGTTCGGTAGACCGGCCGGCCGTTGCGCGGGTCGACGATATGGCCGATGCGGCGGCCGTCCGCCGTGGCGGGGTCCCTATCGGACCCGCTGCTTGTGGCGATTGAGCCGGCGGCGAGAGATAACTCGAGAACCGCCTTTTGGCGTTGCGCCGGATGTGCAAGCCCGACTGACCACGGGCCATCGGACGCTTCGCCGGACACTGCCACCTGCCCGCCGAAATCGATGAACCATGCGCCGCGCCGGTTGCGCTCGGCCTCTCGGACCCGATCCAGCGCCTCGCCCTTGCCGAATCCGCCCGCGTCCAGAATGACCGCTGCGCGCCGCGTGACGGCGCACGTCTCGGCATCGAGTACGAGCTTGTCGAAGCCTGAAGCGGCCAGCGCCGCCAGCGCCTCGCCGTCATCCGGTTCCCTGCCTTCTCCGCGCAGATCCCACGCCTTGATGAGGTTGCCTACGGCCGGATCGAACGCGCCGTCCGTGGCCGCATGCCACTTTGCAATGCGGGAGAAGAGCCCGCAGATGGCGGCCGGGACAGGCAGGGGTGTTCCCACAGGCTGTCCATTCACGGCACTGAGGACGCTGTCGTCCCGCCAGGTGCTGAGCTCAGCTTCGGTGTCCTCGATGACGCGGACCATACGTTCCAGCTTCGCCAGACCGGTCTGACGATCCTCGGTCTCAGCCACGAAGGTGGCGTACGTGCCCATGAGGAACACGGTGCGCTCGATGCGGACTGGATACCTTCCACCCGTGTCGCGCGCGGAAGCCGACCCTGTTGCGCAGGCCGCGACTCCCAACCACAGGACCCACGGTACCGCGCGGCGCACCGCGAGTCGGTTCAGCGTGAGCGTCCTCATGGTCTCGGCATTCGCGAGGCGGTGGCATTCGCCCTGCGGGGAGTGATCCGCCAGCCGTTGACGAGATGGAGGCCGTAGCCGACAACGAAAACTGCGCTGGCCGCGACGTGGGTCCAGATGAAGAAAGTGATGAGCGCCGGTGTGTTCACGACCTGTATCAGATAGCCGCTGAGGGCCATCACCGTGAAGCTCAGAAGCGAGGTCCATCCGGACCGTCGGTTTGCCGGCTTTCGTGAACGCAGCTTCCGTAACGAGTGCGAGCGGAACAACATACCGAAGAAAGCGACGAACAGCGGCGCCACGAGGATGTGAACCGACAGCGTCGCGGATTGCCACGGATGGTTGACGACGGCGAACGGGTCATCGGTCGTCATGGCGTACTTCATGTAAAAGTAGACGATCCCGGTTCCCGTGACAATGACGTGGAAAGTATTGAAACCCCAGCGTTCCCACCAGGTCATTGCCCTTCCCTCCCGGGCTCGCGTCCCTCCAGCACCATGTCGAGGGCCAGCACGCGGCGCACGGCGGCGTTGACGGCGTGCGCGGTCAGCGTCGCCCCCGCGATGGGTCGGATCGCACGGTGGAGAGCGACGTCGTCAACGAGCGGTTTCCCGTAGTACTGACCCTTCCATCGCTCGGAGGGGATGTACTCGGGCGGCTCGAGAAATGCGGTCACGTCGATGCGGCGCACCCGCCCGTCCGGTTCGAGCGAGATGAGCAGGCTCTCGCGTTTGGTCCGCACCACGTGCGTGTCGACGTACGCTCTGCCGACGACGACGCCATCGCGCCGCACTACGTACCGGGCGTAGATTCGGGTCCGCACGTCCTCGCCCGCCAGCGCGGCTATCCGTTCCACCTGCTCGAACGTCAGGTAGACGCGATCCCCGGTGATTGTCGCGCCGGCGAAGACCGCGTTCAGCGCTTCCTGGCGCGACACGACACCGGACTGTTCGGAAGCCGCGCCGCCTGCGAGCGCGAGCCAGGTGACCAGAACGCTCACAACGCGCCTGTGCGCAGCCCGCCCGGCGGACGACTTCTGCACCATGATCGGCCTTCTCCCAGTGTCGTGTCCGGAAAATAAGTTGCCAAAATTCGCCCGTCGAGTCAACCGTCTCGCATCCTTCGACAGGCCCTTCGACAGGATCAGGGCATCGCTCCGGAACCGGCGACTTAACGCAGACGACCTGCGCAAAGTCGGCCCAACGCCGTGAGACGGGATGAATCGGCGGGCGATTGGAGAGGAATCAACGCGACAGGACTAGAACGCGTACCCGACGTTGACGTTGAACTGGTTGACGCCGCTGTCGGCGGGGTTGTTCACCCACATGTGGTCCACCTTGACGACGACGCCCGGTGTTGGCTTCAGATCGAGTCCGAACGTCGTGTACGTATTGTCCCTGGAGGCGCTCCGTGTGAATCCGGTCGTGACGGCCGCGTGTGTGTCGACCTTCTCGTAGCGGATGTAGGGAGTGAGCGCCACGTCGCCGGTCCCCGACGCCTGCGACAGCAGGTCATAGCCGATCTGCACGTAGCCGCCCTGCAGCTTCTTGCCGACGCCGCTCGAGCCGGACAGCGCGAGCACATGATTCAGCTGGGGCGTGTCCTCGATCTGCGCCTGTGCGAAGAGACCCCGGAGGTCGAAGCCGCGCATCTGAACCTGCGCGTGGACGTCGAAGATGTTCGTACGGACGCCGTAATTCCTGCCGTCGACAACGATGTCCCCCTGTCCGGAATTTCCGGTGTAGAAGCTGGCGCCGAGGAACACGCCGGGAGTCGGCGTGAAATCGAGGCGACCGGTCAATGCGAAATCGTTCGCCTTGGCCTTTCCACCTTTCTGCCGGCCGCCTCGAACGCCGCTCGACGAGAAGGCGGAACCGTTGAAGCCATTGACGACGTAGGCGCGGAAGGCGAACTTTTCGTACGCGCCGTAGACGCCGCCCCCGTTTTCCCGCCAGGTCGACGGGATGATCTTGTTCTCGGTCACCGGTCGTTCGGCTCCGAGGAAGACGGTCGGCTCGTGGAACTCGTTGACCAGTCCCATCGGGACCAGCAGCATGCCGGCCCGAACGCCGATATTCTCGTTTGCGAGGAAGTCGACGTACGCGAACTCGACGAAAATCTCCTTGGCGTGCTCGACCTCGATCTCCGAATTGAACAGGAACCGGTCATTGAACCGGTAGCCGGCGTACAGGATCGCCCGCAGGTAGTCAAACTGGTCGGTCTTGTCCGAGGCGTGGTTCTCATAGAGCGCTTCGCCGTACCCGGCAATCGATACGCCCGATTTGATCTTGTAGGTCGCGGCCGCCGACGGCGCCAGCCCGAGCGCGCGGACCTGGTCGAGCGTCATCTCGTACTCGGGCTCGCCGCTGCGCAGCCGTTCGAGTTCCTCGGCGAGCAACTCGATCCGACGCTCGAGCTCCTTGATGTCGACCTCATCCACCCTGGTATCCTGCTCCTCCGCCTCGACCTTGGCCATCTCGACCTCTGCGCTCGCTACATCACTGTCCGTTCCGGAGGCTGCGCCGTCCTGCGCGGCGGCGGTTTCGAGAGAGAACACGAGGAAGCCGGGAATCAGCGTAAGTAGAATGAACTTCCACGACGCGGCGGAGCCTGCTATAAGTCGATCTCTTTTCATGCTTTTTTACTCCCTCCCTGTACCTGATCTGCCAATCGGGATCGGATGAATACTCTGTTTAAAACAAATGGGATATAATATAAACGTTATTTTGTATAGTCAATAATTTGTTTTATATATAAAACAATCAAGTCGGCTTGTCAAGGTTTTTTATAAAATCCCCGTTCAACACGCTGTCCTCAGATCAGATCCAGCTAAAAAGCCCATTCAAAGCACGTGGAATAACCGGTACCCGGACGGCTTGCATTCCGAAATACAAAAAAGCCGCCCGCCATAGGGCAAAAAAAACCCGGCGCCGTGCGTTTCAAATAACGGCGCCGATTTCGGTACAATGCAGTTCGCCTGAAACGTTGGAGGCGCTGGTCCGGCGACCGTACCGCAAGATACACGGTTGGCCGTACCGATCCTGCGCCCGCAATCCTGATTCACTCCTCATCGCATGTAGGGGCGTCCCTTGTGGGCGCCCGCCCGCCTCCGGGGACAGTTCTCCGCGGGTCTAATACTCCTGGATATCCACTTTCTCGCGAAAAGCTGCCAGGTCGATGTCCTTCCGGGTGTAGGCATCTACGTCCTGCTTCTTTACCATTAGTACAAGGCCTCGAGGATCGGATGGCTTTCTCCGCATTCTCTTCGGAAACCGCACGTCCACGACGATGGATTCGCTAGGCTTGAGGGTGCGCAGGGAATATCCGTAGTCCCCCACCACCTCAATCAGGTCTCCCTTTAGCCGGTTCTGAAGCTGCTTTTCTGATTTGATGACATTCCCATGGCTGTGGCGATAAGTAGGGGATCTAAGCTCTCTGATAATGGCTCGATTGATTTCTCTACGATACCCGCCGTGCTCTTTCACAAAGAAGATTGCCCCCAGCCCTTCCTGGTATATGCCTGCGGTTCTGTTGGAGTTTGGGACCAGATGGGCGGGCTGGTTTAGTGTCATATCGAGGATGGCAGCCATAACTCCGATCTTTTTCATCGTAGTCCCGTCCGTTCTGTGCTCACGATAATCAATTCTCTTCCTGAACTGAGCCTCGTTAATTCGCTCACGGCGGTATGCCACGATATCGCTTTTTTTTGTTGTCGCCTCAAGGTAGAACTGTTCGGTCGTCACAGTGTAGTGCTGCGTCTTCCGTTCCCGGTCTTTCTTGTTTCGAGAAGTGTCGTTGTTTTGTCTTTCAGGATCAATGGTTCCCTTCAATTCCAAGGGGCGGTCTTTTGATACTACCTGCAATGCTGATCTTAAATTTGATTCACTAGCGGACGCAGCCTTCAGTTTAGAACGCATAGGAGAATTGCGTTTCAAAAAGACCAGGATGGAAATACGGTCGTCGTCTGTCAGTTGCCGGACCGCATCAGCGTACGTGCCCAGAAAATCCGCTAGCTGATTCTTAACTCCAATGAGTTTCTTTTCACGTTGAGCCTTCAAGTCAGTCGTATCAGCGCCATCAGCTTGCATTCTGTACACCCTCGTGACACGGTGCGAGGATCTGGGACCAGGGAAAAAAAATCGTGACGAACCGGGTTCTTCAATCAGGAATACGACCCCATAATCTCCGAAGTACAATCCCCTAACGTGTGGCTCTCGTTGGATTCCGGCCAGCCTGGACGTCGTCTGGCGTGGAGGTTCTGCAGGATGCCTTCCATGATGTCCAGGTCCTGCCGCATGCGCTCCCTGTCGATTTCGGCTTCGCAGGGAAGGGCCGGAAGAACCAGGCAGAAGGCCATTGCGATGGCGAAAACGTGATAGGATTTCATAATTCATGCTCCTTTTGTATGTCATTCAACGGTGGGAGGTCTGATCGGATTCGCCTGTGCGTATGATACTGCCAGCAGGTGGTGCAGAAGGTCTTCGGTCTGCATGAATCGGCTTTCCGTTGCCCCGTCGATTTCTCGTAGACCCTGGCCTACCAGCAGCAGGTCCCGGCGGCGCTGGGCTTCCAGGTCCCGGGCGAAATCGTCCAGGATGAGTCCGAGTTCTACGCGCTGCCGTTGGTGTCCTTCATCGATCCAGTCCTGGATCACGGCGAGCGACTGTTGCTGCACCTGCACAAACTCCGACCGTGAAAGCGGGACATCGTTGGCCGCGTCAGTCCGTTCTGGCCCCACGCCCATGGGGAGCCGAAGCTTCACGAGAACTCCCCCCTGACCGTCGAATCGTGCCTCAAGGTTGAACGCCGCCAAGATCAAGATGACGGCGGCCAGTCCCATTGAAAGCCCCGGCGCCAGCCAGCGCCGGTTGCCCGTGGACAGGCAGTCAGGTATGATGCCATTCCACCAGGTGCGTCTGTCAGGCACGAAGACCAGGCTCGCAGGGGGGTTTTCGTCCGCCCATGCGCGCAGCAGGTTGCCGGTCCTCTTGAGTTCCTCCAGCGCCTGTGTGCAGGAAGGACAGGTGTTCAGGTGGGATTCGATGCCGGCCTTCTTGTCCACATCGACGTCGTCGTAGAGATAGCCGACTAGCTCCTCTTTTGGCAGATCACATTTCATAATCGATGGTCTCCCGGTTTACGTTCCATTGATCCAGCAGTTTTCGAAGGTTGTTCAGCCCGTAGTAGAGCCGGGATTTTACCGTATTGACGGACAGGTTCAGGATGGCGGCGATTTCCGTGAATTTCAGTTGCTCGTATTCCTTCATCACGACGACAATCCGTTGTTCGTGCGGAATGCACTGCAGCGCCCTGTTTAGTAAATCGCGAAGCTCGCACACTTGAATCGCGGCATCTGTCTGTGCTGAAATCTTCAATCTGTCCTCCGGCCGCGAGTCGTCGCCGTGTTCCAGGCTTTCCAGCGAGATTGTGGGATGACGCCTTCTTCTCCGCAACTCGTCCCGGCAGGTGTTGACTGCGATCTGATAGATCCACGTGGAAAACTTTCCGGAGTCCCGAAGCCGGCGGAGATTTCGGTGGGCCTTGATCAGCACCTTCTGGCACAGATCGTGCGCTTCCTCGCGGTCTCCGACCTGGCGCAGGATGAAGTTGTACAACCTGCGGTGCCAGCGCCTTGCCAGACCATTGAAGGCATGCGACTCGCCGTCGCGGAAGCGCCTGATCAACTCGGCGTCCGTCATTCATCCTCCGGTGCGAACAGTCGGGATTTACTGCAGGCTTCTGCTTGTGAGACGACGAAATCGGCTGAAAAGTTCTGTGGCGGCGTGGAAGACTGCTATTTTCTGGTGAGGAGAGATATTCGAACAACATAACCCGCGGATCTGTCAGAATCGTGGGTATGTGTCAGGATACCGATTGACATCATAAGGAATTTTAATCATGGTTGGATCATGGCTCAGAGTAGAAGATAGGTCGCGCAAGTTTTCGATCTGTATGGGCATCAGAACACGGCGGCACAACCGCCGCAACGAGCCGCCTGAGCGCATCCCGAAATCACAATTTCGGGAATAATGCACGATAACAGGAGAGTGTGAATGGAATCGACTTTGCGGAAGGAATATGACGAGACGGGCTTCTGCATCGCTCGCGGGGCCATCGACGCTGGTTTGGCGGCGGAAACGGTCGAGCACGTGCAGTGGCTGGTCGAAAGGCATCCCGACACGCGGCCCGAGAAATTGCACCATAGCCTGCTTGTCGACGATCCGTTCATGCACCGCGTGGTCTGTGACGACCGGCTGCTGGATATCGCGGCACAGTTCATCGGACCCAACCTGGCGATGTTCGGCGCGCACTATATCGCCAAGAAGCCCGAGACCGGACAGGCCGTGCGCTGGCACCAGGACGGATCCTACTGGCCGCTGGAGCCAATGGAGGTGACGACGCTGTGGGTCGCCGGCACGGACTCCACCGTGGAAAACGGGTGCATGCGGGTCTTGCCGGGGTCACACACCCGGCGTCTACTCAAACGCTCGGAGATGGTCGAGCTGGATCCCGATAAGTACGTACTCGGCATCGGAATGCGCCCCGATCAGATCGATGAAGCCGACGCCGTGGACGTGGAACTCCAGGCGGGGGATATTTCCATCCACCACCCCAATATCATCCACGGCTCCAACTACAATACATCGGACCACTGGCGCGTGGGACTCACCCTTCGCTACATTCCCACCAGCACTCGCGTGACACGGAAAACACAGCGGTCCATCCTGTGCTGCGGGGAGGTGGTTCCCGAGGTCGGAAACCACTATGTGCCGCGGCCGAAATACGTCGAAGGAAAACACATGCAATTCGCCGGATGCGAGGCCTGGGCGTAATCCGCCGTTCCCGGGAGCGAGGGCATCCTGCCCTCGATGGGTAGGCGGGGGTAGCCAGACACTTAAGTTTGAGAGTCACGGCTTCTAGGAGTCTTAGGGGAGAATGAAGCTGGATTCATGGCGATCGTGTTACTACAACGCGCCCGGATGATCGCTGTCGGGCAGTACCGTCGCGATGCGTCACAAAAAGGAGGAAACGTCATGCCCGGACAAGGTTCGGCCGGCAACGTCCTTGCGGCTTTGTGTAGCTTACTTATACCTGGCCTGGGTCAGTTGCTTCAGGGACGATTCCTGATCGCCCTCATCCAGTTTTGCCTGGCCGCTGTACTGTGGTTTTTCCTGTTGGGGTGGCTGATTCATCTTTGGTCGATTCTCGACGCCGCAAAGTGGAAGCCGCCGGAAAATCCACTTCCTGCGAGCGGCACGGGTTGAATGCCCGAAGTTCGCCAGGCGGCCTGTGATAGAGGCGCTGGTCGATGTGGTCGCCCAACGCGACTATTCGCTGCGGGGTTCGCGGTTTAGAAAGAAACAGGGACGATGCGGGCGGGAGGCCCGTGGGGTGGGGGGCGCTGCGGGGTGCCCCTTTTTTCGTTTTGGAGCGTGGACGCATATGGATTTCGCCATTGGTCATATTGCGTTACGTGCCTACATTTCCAATCAAGTCTCGGATCCGTGGAAAACTACAGGCCCCTGATGCGGAACTTGGTGGGTGACTCGAAGTTCGAGGGCAGGATGCCCTCGCTCCGGAAAATGGTGGATTATCTACTGATAGAGGGCATATTGCCTTCGGGCGCTGGGCTCTCGCGTCCGGCAATGCGCCGCCTTCTACAACCGGCGTCGGATACAATGGAAGCCGTAGGAACCTGATTCAGGGATTGATTGGTCACGCGAAGTTCGAGGGCAGGGATGCCCTCGCTCCGGATAGTGGTTGATCTTGTCGTGATGGAGGGCGGAATGGGGGCGGTCGAGGTACGCGAAGGGCCGTCTCTTATTAATATTCGGTTTTCGAATCAAACGGAGGAATGAACCATGGCATTCTCACCTGCGATTCATGAAACGGATCTTGGGCAAGGCGTCTGTATTTCGGCGCCGGCGGGGGATTCCTACCAGGATGCGGCCGGCAGTCTGAAGGCGGTCCTCGAGGAGACCCTTTCGGGCGCGTGGACGTGCTGCCGGACGATAAGCTGGATGCAGACGGCCGGCACGTGATCGCGCTGGGGAACATGATGGACAGCGCGTTCCTGCGAACCCTCTACTTCCGGGCTTACGACCTGACCGACCGCGTCTGGCCGGGTCCCGGCGGGCGGGTGGTGCGCACAATGCCCCATTCGTTGGCAGAAGTGGGGCACGTTGTGGTGGCGGGCGTGAGCAGCGCGGAGGACATTGGCGATGCGGCCGGGGCGCTGGCCGGTGCGATAGACTGAAAACGGTCCCGTACTGCCGTTCCAATACCAGGTACATCCGGGCACATGGTCCGATCTGTACGTGGAGCCGGCGCAAGAGTTGCTGGCCAAGAGCAACCGGGACATCGAGCAGGAATCCATCGGCGGAGGATCGGGTGACTGGACCTATATGATGGTTATCGCCGATATCGGGATGCTCGCGGTGCAGACGGGAAACGACAGGTTGATGTCGATGTTCTGCCATCAGATCCGCCACTTCGCCCGTACGCGCTGGTTCGAGCGGACGCTGGAGGACCCCACGTTGATCCACGGGTTCATCCGCGTGCTTCTGCTGCCGTTCACGATTCTTGAAAACCATCCCTCGCTTCCCGCCGAACAGCGGGAGGAGACGCTCGAAGCGCTGCTGGGACTCTTCAGGTCCGCGGAGGGTGCCGGCAATTCGGGGCTGCTCAGTTGCGTGGGCGTGGACCGGGTGCGCCAGAACCATCAGACCCGTTCCGCGCTCGATCTGTTTTACGGAGGCCGGTATTTCCACCAGGTACACGGGCTCGCGGAGGGGTTGGCGTGGATGAAGCTGGCGGAGGTCTTCTTTGCGCCGCAGATGGGATCGAACAAGCCGGTGTGCGACTCGTGGGGCCATCAATGGGGGGCCTCGCTGTTCAACACGGCGGACTACGCGCTGGCGGCAGGGAAGATGGACTACTTTTCGAGCCCGCCCTACCTGGAGGGCGTGGACCGTGCGCTCATGGCGCACAGCAACCTGGAACGAGGCCCCGAACAATACTGCCGTATGGCCGCGGCGGTAACGGGCAATGACGAATACCTGCAGCTTTGTGAATCCATTGACGAAGGCGCGGCGGCGGAACGGACCATTCGAGGCGCCGAAGAGCCCCTGCGGACCTGGGTGACGGGGCGGCCGGCGGCGGTGCCGGAACGGTTGGGCCGGGTCGGTGTGGCCCCCCTGTCGCGGTTGTTCTACGACTCTCTCGAAGAATACACGACGTTTGCGCCGGTAAACGGCGTCTATCTGAGGAATCTGCCCTACGAACAGACGTTCGACAAGGTGTTCTTCCGTTCCGGATGGACGGACCAGGACGACTATCTTCTGCTGGACGGGATCTCGGGGGGCTCGCACTCCTATCAGGACGGCAACTGCATCGTGCGTTACACCAGCCGCGGCGCCTCCTGGTTCAGGTTTGCCGGAGGCCACCAGCCGGCGACGGTCCGGGACTACACGGGCGTGAGCGTGTCCGTAGACGGCGCCGGCCCGGGGTGCGAGTCCAGGTACGTGGCGCTGCGGTACCTGCATGAAGGGGAGAACCTTGCCGTGGCGGGCACGTCGATGACCTATCCTGAGCAGGGCGACTGGTACCGGCATATCGTGTACAGCCGTGAAGGATGGTTTCTGGTGATCGACGAGGTCTGGCCCGTGGTCGCGGGAGAGTTTCTCGTGGAGTGCCGGTGGCACCTCCTGGGTGAAGCGTCCCTTTCAGACGGCCTGTTGCAGTCGGTTCAGGGTGACGCGCAGTTGAACATGCGGCACGCGGGGAGCGGATGCCAGGAGCTTGTCCCTTCGGACTATTGGTGCGCGGAAGACCACTCGCGGTGGGTCCAACGTTCCCTGGCGGCGCTCCGGCCGGGAACGGGGACCCGGATGGCGACGCTTTTCTGGACCGACGCGGTCGGCGATGGCAGGGATTTCAGGCTGGTCGAACAGAAGACTGGTTTTCGAATCGAGGGGGGCCGCGAGCCCGTCACGGTTGCACTCATGGAAACCGCTGAAACCCCGGAGGTCTCTGCATCCGGCGCAACGCTGCCCACGGCCGGTCGGGCTGTGGAAGCGACCGATTCCTCGCCATTTCAGATCGCCGGCGGCGAGGCGAAACCCGTCTGGCGAACGCGGTGCGCGGATGCCGTGAGGGCGCTGGATATCGGGAAGGATAGAGGATTCGCGGGCGACGACGGCGGAGTGACCGCGTTCAACTCCGACGGCGACGTTCTCTGGAAACGGGAGATCGAAGGCGGCGTACGGGCGCTTGCTGCCCTGGCCGATGGGGGCGCCGCAGCGGGAGGGGACGAAGAGACCGTGTACAGGCTGGATGCAACGGGCGAAACCGTCTGGTCCTATCGGATCGAATGGCAGCCCATGAACTGGGATAGCTGGTCCAGGAAGAACTGCGTGGTATTGAGCCTCGCGGCGGGCGATATCGACGGCGACGGACGTGAAGAGATACTGGTCGGATGCGCGGACCGTCATGTCTACGCGCTCGACGCCGCCGGCAGCCAACTATGGCGTTCCCCCTGCCAGTGGGGACCGCCGGTGTGTCTGGATACCGTGCGGTTGGAGGATGGTCCGGAGCGTCAGACGCTCGCCGGCCTGGCGGACCCGGCCATTCACGCGCACACGCTGGTCTTCGCGAAGGACGGAACGCTCGGGAAGCCCCTTCGGCGCCCGGATATTGTCAACTGGTCGATTCCCTCCTGGTCGCGCTGCCTGCGCGTAGCGGACGTGGACGGGGACGGCCGGGACGAGGTGATCAGCGGGGTGGATACCAATCACCGGCAGTTGATCGTCTACGGGCGGGACGGCGAGGTGATCTGGGACGCAGATATGGGCGCGGCCGTGCTCGCCGCGGAGGTCCACGATGGGCGCCTGTATGCCGGGGCGTCCAACGGTTTCGTGCAGTGCTTCGACGCCGCCGGCAGCCGCTTGTGGCGACGGCTTCTCGTCGAGCCCGTGGCCGGTCTGGCGCCCGCGGGAGATGGAGGATGCCTGGCGGCACTGAGAGGCGGGCGCGTGGTGAGCCTCGACGGCTCGGGAGAGATCCGGACGACGGACGCAGGGGATTCGGAAGTGACGGTTACGGATGGCCATCCGGATGGCCGGAAGGCGGCCTGCTGGTGGGCCGAAAGGACGGCGCGCTCGAACTCTTCCGTTAGACGCAATTCCAGAAAAAGCAACGCCGCGCCGCCGGGAATCCATCCAGAACGGGCCGAAAAGGTCGTCCGGAAGGATGTATCTTCCGTTCACGTCAAGTCACCTGAAGTTTCCTGGCAATCCGACGTCAAATCGCCTCTATCCGCTTGCCTGTATTCGACTTTGCGTCCCGGAAGAAGTGACGAATCAAGGTTGTCAGACTCGACCTCCTATTGCTGGTCCAACACAATCACACCGCAACCGATACGCGCGCCGGCATTGCCCGAAGGTTGCGAGACGAAATCATCAGCGCGCGCATGGACGACGATCGCCTTGCCAACGATATCAATTGCTGAACCCGTATTGATCTCCCAGAGATTCGTCGTCAATTCAATACTTCCTGTGCCCTGGTCATCGACGCTCGCATTGCCGATGTCGCCGAGGTGAAATTCACCTTCTCCCCATTTGCCGTGCGCTACGCCCGTGGGATTCCAATGCCCGCCGGCCGATGTCCCGTCTGACGCACTGCAATCGCCCTTTGCATGGATATGGACGGCGTGTTCGCCTGCGGACGCATTCGCCAGCGAGACGACCAGTTTGATATTATCGCCGAACTGTGCGAAAGTCGCTTTTCCGGTCAAACCGCTGTCATTCGTCTCGCCGATTATCGCGGTCGCAACCGCGGCAGGCGTTGGATCGAAAACAGCAAGTGCGCCGTTCTTGACAGTCAATACCGTCGGGTTGTAGACCCCGTCGCCAACGTTATCGAAAGAAAACGGACCCAGCACCGTGTCGAAATTCCGAACATTGCGCAACGCATCCCGAATATTTTCGGATTCCGGAGTCTCAGATCCCGATGCAGAGCGGGCATCTGAAATTGCTTGCGTCAAGATATAAACACTGGCGTAGGATTGTGCGGCAATCACATTGGGTTCAACCCCGTATCTTGACGTATAATTCTCGACGAAGGCGCGATTACCAGGTGTATCGGCCATGCTGCTCCAGGCCGTAAACGCAATAACACCCTCGGCAGCGACGCCTGCACGCTTTATGCCGTCTAACGTCAGCACCGAAGACGTGATAAAGGGAACCTCGGCAGGAATACCGACTTGCCGTCCCTGAATCAGAATATCAGCCATGTCTACAGCTTGAGAAGAAATAAAGACGGCATCCGGATTCAACGCTTTTATCCGAGTCAGTTGCGCGGAAACATCGGCATCGGCGGTCTGGAAAGTCTCTGTCGTCACAATGTCAACGCCGCCTTCCGTGAGCGCGTTCCGAATGACCTCGTCGCTGCTTCGGGAAAAAACATCCGCGTCATCGAATATCGTCGCCACCTGCTTGTAGCCGAGCGCCTCCCGCGTCTTCTCGATGCCGCCGGGCACGTACCGATCTACGGTGAGACTCGCGCGAAAGAGAAAGTCCCCCATCTCACTGATACCTCGTGCGGCAGAAGTCGGACCGAGTGCCACAACACGGTTTTCTTGCGCGATGGGAAAGGCCGCCACGGCCTGACTTGAAGTACGAGGACCGAGAATGGCGAGGACGCCATCTCGATGAATCAGCTTCTTAAAAGCCTCAACGGCACCATCTATCGTGCTGCGGCTATCTTCAATGATGAACTCGAATCTCGGCTCACCGTGCGCGTTATTGATCTCTTCAAGAGCCATTTCAGACGCGTTTCTCATTGGCGGACGGGGCGAACTGAACACACCGCTCAGATGCGGAACAAGACCGATGGCAATCACACCTATCCTGGATGATCGCGCCACCCGCGCCTTTCCGCCAACGGGCAACGCGACCAATGTCCTGTAACCATCATTGACCGGGATGCTGGACCAGTGGCCCGTCACGGCGCCATCCTGAGACGCGCGCGCTTGAAAATAACCCGTCGCCGGACTGGATATCTCCACTGTAACGCGCCCCTTGGCATCGGTCGTTCCCGACCACCGATAGTCCGGCTTCCGCCCGGCAATGGAACGCGCAAATTCGACCATCACATGTGCCGCGGGCGCGCCATCTCGCGACACAGACGCCTCCACCAGCGCCCCAGATGCACGACCATCGCCCGCTGCCGCCACCTTGCTCAGCGCGCGGCCAATCCGGTCATCCGACCCGGAAGACTCCAAAACGCGTTCGCGGCCGCAACTCCATGCAAGACCTGCGGCAAGTGCGACCATCATGACACTGCGAATCCTTTGCGACACAACGCTCTCCTTATCTGTGGACCTGTAGTACGGTTTGAGGTGGTTTCTATGCCCGGGTCATTGTATTTTGATTGTACAAAATCACCCTGACGCGATGAAATAGACCGATACACCCGTGAAATTACAAGATAACCGTTACAGGGCTTCGATCGCAAGTCTTTCAGGCAATCAGGAAGAAACCGCGTTCGACTCAGGCGCGCCGAACCCGACTACCCCCTTGCGTCCAAGCCGGCACGGAGAAAGGAATGTGAAATGACATTCCGCAAACCTGTTCACGCGACGGATCTCACTGGCGGCGTCTGTATTTCGTCGCCCGGTGACGAGCCGTATCAGGCCGCTGCGAAGCGGCTTCAGGCGGCCCTGCACGGTGCGCTTTCGGATAGCGTTGAAATCCTGCCGGACGCGCGGCTCGATGCGGGCGGGCGCCATGTGATCGCGTTTGGGAACATGATGGACAGCGCGTTCCTGAAGGCGCTGTATTTCCGGGCATTCGATCTGACGGACCGGGTCTGGCCGGGCCCCGGCGGGTGGGCGGTCCGTACCGCGCCGCACTCCCTGGACGAGGTAGGTCACGTGGTGGTCGTGGGCGTGAGCAGCGCGGAGGACGTTACCGGGGCGGCGGATGCCCTCAGCAACACCATCGCCGAGACGGGTATCACGCTACCGTTCCAGTACCGCGTGCAGCCGGGGAGGTGGTCGGATCTGTATCTGAGGCCGGCGCGGGAGCGGCTGGAGGCCGGCGACGCCCACCTGGAGCGGGAATATACCAGCGGGGCGGGCGACTGGACCTATATGCGCGCGATCGGAGACATCGGGATGCTGGCGGTCCGGACCGGGGATGAAGCGTTGATGGAGATGTTCTGCAGGCAGGTCTGCCAATTTGCGCGTACGCGGTGGTTTGAGCGCCATCTGCCGGACCCTCCGCAGATTCACGGGTTCCTGAGGACCATGCTGCTTCCGTTCACGATCCTGGAAAACCATCCGTCCGTCCCGACAGAAATGCGAGAGGAGACCCTGGACGCCCTCCTGGCGCTATACCGATCGGGAGAAGGGGCCGGGAACAACGGATTTCTGAGCCACGTCGGCGTGAACAGGGTTCGGCAGAACCACCAGACCCGGTCGGCGCTTGACCTCTTTTATGGGGGACGGTATTTCCACCAGGTGCATGGGTTGGCCGAGGGCAGGGCGTGGATGAAGCTTGCGGAGGTCTTTTTTGCGCCGCAGATGACGTCCAACAAGCCGGTGTGCGACTCGTGGGGCCATCAGTGGGCCGCTTCACTGTTCAACACTGCGGATTTTGCGCTGGCGTCGGGGCGCTCGGATTACGTTTCGAGCAAACCGTTCCTGGAGGGTGTGGACAGGGCGCTGATTGCGCACAGCAACCTGGAACGAGGCCCGCAGCAGTACTTTCTGATGGCCGCGACGGCCACGGGGAACGATGAATACCTGCACCCCTGCGGCGTCTCTGACGAAGATGCCCTGGCCGGACGATCCATAAAGGGACCGGAAGAGCCGCTTCGATCATGGGTGACGGGACGCCGGGCGATAGCGCCGGAGAGGCTGGGACGGGTGGGCGTGGCGCCGCTCTCGCGGCTGTTCTACGATTCGCTCGAGGGTTCCAGCGGGTTTGCGCCCGAGGGCGTGTACCTGCGCGACGTGCCGTTCGAGCAGGCATTCGATAAGGTCTTCTTCCGGTCCGGATGGTCGGACGACGACGACTATCTGCTGTTGGACGGCATATCGGGCGGGTCTCATTCGTATCAGGACGGCAACTGCATTGTGCGGTATACGGCGCGGGGACGGAACTGGTTCGGAGATCGCGTGGGTCCGGCCTCGGTGCGCGACCACAACGGAGTGAACATCGCAGTGGACGGAGCGGGCCCGGGACGTGAGTCCCGATACGCCACCTTGAAATACGTGGAGGAGGGTGAGGCGTTTTCGGTGGCGGGCACTTCGATGCGATATCCCGGTCAGGGCGACTGGTATCGCCATATCGTATACGGCAAGGCGGGGTGGTTTCTCGTGGTGGACGAGGTCCAGGCGCAGGTGGCAGGTGAATTCCTGGTTGAGGGCCGCTGGCACGTGCTCGGAGACGTAACGCTGTCGGATGGGTCCCTGCGCTCGGTTCAGGGTAATGCGACACTGAATATGCGGCACGCGGGCTGCGCGTCGCAGGACCTGATACCGGTGACAGCAGCCCTGGAAAAGGGCGGCATGCGTTGGATCCAGCGCTCATTGAAGCCGCTTCAGCCGGGCGAAGGGATGCGGTACGCTACTCTTTTCTGGAGCGACGATCTGGAGCAGGCTCGTTCGTATACGCTTGAACCGGAGGGGTCCGGCTATCGTATCGAGGGGCAGGGCAGGGCGGTGACGGTCTCGTTCGCGGCGGAAAGCGAGGGCGTGAACCTGGTAGCCGATGCAGTCGTACTTCCAATGGCCGGCCGCATCGTCGAAGCAACCGAGCCGGGGCCGTTTGTCATCGCAGGGGGCGAGTCGAAGCCGGTGTGGAGCGGCACATGCGGCGGAAGGGTGGCGTCGGTCGATGCATGGGAGGGGGGCTGCTTCGCGGGCGACGACAGCGGAGCCATCACGGCGTTCGACCTGAACGGCGGGATACGATGGACCCATTCAATATCCGGAGGCATACGCACGATACTCGCCCTTGCAGACGGCGGGGTCGTGGCTGGCGGGGAGGCGGAAGCCGTACACCGGCTGGACGGGTCGGGCCGCGAGGTATGGTCCTGTCAACTCGAGTGGCAACCGATGAACTGGGACTACTGGACGTGGCTGAACTGTAAAGTCCTCAGCCTGGCGGCCGGCGATATCGACGGCGACGGGAAAGACGAGATTCTGGCCGGATGCGCGGACCGCCACGTCTACGCGTTTGACGACGAGGGCAATCTGTTGTGGCGTTCCGCCTGCCAGTGGGGTCCGCCCACGTGCCTGGCGGTGGCGCGGCTGCGGCAAGGGGACCGACGTCAGGTGCTGGCGGGGATGGCGGACCCGTCGATTCACGGATGTATCCGGGTATTCGAATCGGACGGGGCGTGTGAGCAGACGCTGTCGCGGCCGGATATCATGAGCTGGTCGATTCCGTCGTGGTCGAAGTGCGTCGACGTGGCGACGTGGACGGGGATGGATGGGAGGAGGTGCTCAGTGGCGTGGATACCAACCACCGTCAGTTGATCGTGTATCGCAGGGATGGGAAGGTGTTGTGGGATGCGGACGTCGGTGGTGCTGTCGTGTCGGTCAACGCCAGTGAGGGTCGGGTGTACGCGGGCGCATCCAACGGATTTGCGCAGTGTTTCGCGGCGGACGGCACACGCCTGTGGAGCCGGTTTCTGGCCGAACCGGTGGTCGGGCTGGCCCCGCGTGGAGATGGTGGGTCTCTGGCGGCCCTGGGAGGCGGAACGGTCGTCGGTCTGGGCGGATCGGGAGAGATTCGTACGACGCACACCGGGAATCCGGACGCAACGGCGGCTGGCTGGGCATCCGCGTGGCCGGACGGCGGCCTGCTGGTGGGACGGAACGATGGCGCGCTGGAATGCTACCGGTAGGCGTCGCAAGTCTCCATCCCGCCCATTCATTTGAATTCCCGCTCTGTGGTATCAAAGTTGCACACGGAGAAAGGATTGCGATATGAACTTCCGCAAACCCGTTCACGAGACGGATCTCGCTGCCGGCGTCTGTATTTCGGCGCCCGATTCCGAGCCGTATCAGGCCGCGGCGAAGCGTCTTCAATCCGCCCTGAAGGATGTGCTTTCGGCCGGCGTGGAGATCCTGCCCGACGCGCTCCTCGACGCGGGCGGACGCCACGTGATCGCGCTGGGAAACATGATGAACAGCGCGTTTGTGAGGACGATGTACTTCCGCGCATACGATCTGACGGACCGGATCTGGCCCGGGCCCGGCGGCTGGGTAATCCGCACGGCACCGGATTCTCTGGAAGACGCGGGGCACGTGATCGTTGTGGGAGTAAGCCAGGCGGATGACGTCGAGGATGCGGCAGGAGCGCTTTCCCGTACGATCCGGGTGTCGGGTGCGGAACTTCCATTTCAGTACCACGTGAACCTGGGGAGATGGGCCGACCTGTACCTGAAGCCTGCACAGGAGCGGCTGAACCAGGGCGACGAGGCTTTGGAGCGGGAGTTTACGAGCGGACCGGGGGACTGGACCTACATGTGGGCCATTTCCGAAATCGGGATGCTGGCGGTGCAGACCGGCCTGGAGGAACTCATCCCGATGTTCTGCCGGCAGGTCCGCAACTTCGCGCGCACGCGGTGGTTCGAACGCCACCTGCCCGATCCGCCGCAGATTCACGGGTTCCTGAGGACCATGCTGCTGCCGTTCACCGTTCTCGAGAATCATCCGGGCCTTCCCGGAGACCAGCGGGAGGAGACGCTTGAAGCATTCCTGGGGCTGTACCGGTCCACGGAAGGCGCCGGTAATGCCGGATTCCTCAACCACGTGGGTGTGGACCGCGTGCGGCAGAACCATCAGACCATGTCCGGTCTCGATCTGTTTTATGGTGGCCGGTATTTCCACCAGGTGCACGGGTTGGCTGAAGGGCGGGCATGGATGAAACTGGCGGAGGTGTTCTTCGCGCCGCAGATGACGTCGAACAAGCCCGTGTGCGATTCGTGGGGGCACCAGTGGTCGTTTTCACTCTTCAATACCGCCGACTATGCATTGGCTTCCGGAAAGACGGACTACTTTACCAGCAAACCCTATCTGGAGGGCGTGGACAGGGCGCTGGTCGCACACAGCAATCTCGAAGGCGGGCCGCAACAGTACATGTTGATGGCCGCGGCCGTGACGGGAAACGACGAATACCTGCAGCTTTGCGGAACGTCGGACGAGGGCGGCCTGGCCGGGAAGGCTGTTCGTGCGAACGTGGAGCCGTTCCGGACCTGGGTGACGGGACGAGGCGCCGCAACGCCGGAGCGGATGGGCCGTGTGGGCGTGGCTCCGCTTTCAAGGTTGTTCTACGATTCTCTGGAGGACATCGGTGGATTCGCGCCGGAGGGTGTTTACCTGCGTGACGTGCCTTTCGAACAGACGTTCGACAAGGTCTACTTCCGTTCCGGATGGACGGATGACGACGACTATCTGCTGCTTTGCGGTATCTCGGGAGGCTCCCATTCCTATCAGGACGGAAACTGTATCGTCCGGTACACCGGACGCGGAAAGAACTGGTTCGGGGGTCGCGTGGGTCCGGCATCGATCCGGGACCACAACGGGGTGAGCGTCGCGGTTGACGGCGCGGGGCCCGGCTGCGAGTCCCGGTATGCGGCCCTGCGATACGTCTCGGAGGGAGACCGACTCTCCGCCGCGGGGACGTCGATGGGGTATCCCGGCCAGGCGGACTGGAATCGCCATATCGTGAACAGCCGGGACGGTTGGTTTATGGTCATCGACGAAGTCCGGGCGAAGGCCGAAGGCGAGTACCTGATCGAGTGTCGCTGGCACGTGTATGGGGACGTGGAATCCTCCGACGGGGGGCTTCGAGCAATCCAGGAAGATGCCCGGCTGGAGATGCGGCATTCGGGTAGCGGCGCCCGGGAACTTGCCCCGGTGACGTCGGCTCTGGCAGAAGGTGGAACGCGGTGGGCGCAGCGCTCGCTGAAATCCCTCAAGCCCGATGAAGGGGTGAGATTGGCCACCCTGTTCTGGAGCGACGAAGGGACGCAGCAAGGACGTTTGCGATGTCTGCCGAAGCGTCCGGCTATCGGGTTGAAGGCGAGGGGACGGTCGCCACGGTCTCCCTTTCAGCCGGGTGCGACGAAGTCAGGATTGGCGAAGACGCGGCGGTCCTTCCCACGTGGGGCGCCGCCCTGGACGGCTCCGATGCGGGACCGTTCGTCGCCGAAAAAGGTGACGCGAAGCCGGCCTGGCGAGGATCGTGCGGCGCACCGGTTACGGCGATGGACGTGTGGGAAGGGGGCTGCTTCGCGGGCGACGATGACGGCGGCGTTACGGCGTTCGACCGAAACGGTGAAAGGCGATGGACCCATCGTCTGTCAGGACGCGTACGAACGGTTCTCGCCCTTGCCGACGGCGGGGTGGTCGCCGGCGGGGATGGCGAAGCCGTGCGCCGGCTGGACGCATCGGGACAGGAGGTGTGGACGCATCAACTCGAGTGGCAGCCGATGAACTGGGACTACTGGACGTGGCTGAACTGCAAAGTCCTGAGCCTGGCGTCCGGAGATATCGACGGCGACGGCAGAGACGAGATCCTGGCCGGCTGCGCCGACCGTCACGTTTACGCGTTCGATGAGGGCGGCGCGCTGTTGTGGCGTTCCGCCTGCCAGTGGGGTCCGCCTACCTGCCTCGCGGTGGCGCGGCTGCGTGACGGGGACGGCCTTCACGTGCTCGCGGGGATGGCGGACCCGTCGATTCACGGGTGCGTCCGTGTGTTCGATGCCAGGGGCGCGTGCGTGAAGACGCTCTCGCGGCCCGATATCATGAGCTGGTCAATCCCCTCGTGGTCGAAGTGTCTTCGCGCGGCGGACCTGAACGGAGATGGCGTCGACGAAGTGCTCAGCGGCGTCGATACGAATCACAGACAGTTGATCGTCTATGGCGGGGACGGCGAGGTGTTGTGGGATGCGGACGCGGGCGGCGCCGTGCTGTCAGTGGCGTATGCTGAAGGGCGCATATTCGCGGGCGCCTCGAACGGTTACGTACAGTGTTTCGAAACTGGTGGCGATAGGCTGTGGCATCGTTTTCTGGCAGCGCCGGTGTTCGGCCTGTCGCCGGGAGAGGGAGGCGGTTGCCTGGTGGCGCTTGGAGATGGAAGGACGGTGGGCCTGGACGGCAGCGGCGAGGTTGGCTGGTCGAGTGGCGGGAATGCCATCACTGCGGCGGCTGCGTTTCCCGGGGGCGGGCTGCTGGTGGGCAGGCGCGACGGCGTGGTGGAATATGTCGCATAAATTGCGACAAAACCAGGAGCCGTGGACGATACCAGGCGCTGGAATGCAGATCGAGTTGGCGGGAATTCAATTGGAACCGGGATTGAAGACCTCGGATCTTGTTTGCGGCGGTCCTGATGCGGGGACCGAAGCTGCAGGAGGGCGACGATCATGAAAATCGAACGTCCGCGTCCGCTGGAACCGGAAACGCCTCTTCGCGGCCCGAATGGCGTCCTGGTGGCGGCGCCCCGGTCCGGACATGGCCGGACGGCGGCCCGGCGCATCCACCGGGCGTTGCGGGATATAAACGCTCACGCCGAGCTTCTGGATGATCCGCCCGGCGACGCGCTGACGGCGGCTGACCGCCCGGTAATCGTCGTCGGCAATCTGGCGGACAGCCGTTGCGTGCGCGAACTCTACTTCCGGTTCCTTAGCGCGACGGACCTGTGGTATCCGGGCCCGGGGGGATTCGAACTTCGGACGCTCTGCAACCCTTTCGGAACCGGCTGCAACGTCATCCACGCGGGGTACAGCGACGCCGCGGGCGCCGCGTCGGTCACGGACGCGTTTAGTTCGCGCCTGGACGATCCGATTCCCCATTTTGCGGTGCTGGACGTCACGCGGCTGCCGCTGTCGTCACGCGAGGCGGCTCAAGTCCGGGCGGAGCCGCTTCTTCCTGCCGCGTGGCAAATCGCGAATACGATGCAGGGAGACCTGAAGGGATATCTCTACTATCTGACGGGAGACCCCGAACTCGGAGAGGAATACCGCCGGGCGTGGGAAGCGGTTGTCGAAAGCGGATACGTGAAGTCGGAGAAAATCGTCCAGGCGCACCTCTACAGCCTCAGCCGCCTGCAGCCCTGGCGGCTGGTTGAGCACATGGACCTCTTCAGCGAGGAGGAACGGCTTGCCATCACCCGGTTCATCTACGGCTGGGCCGAAAGCGCCGAAGGATGGCATCATGTAGGGCGCTGTCCCAGGGTGGTGAGCATGCACGTCCCCAGGCAGAACCACGAACTCATCCCGGCCCTGGCGTTGGCCTGTGCGGCCGCCTATTTCCGGACGCATTTCCCCGAACTGACCGGTCCGGAGCGGTGGGAGGAGGTCGCCCGGCGGGCATACGCGCCGTACGGGCCGTCATGGAAGCCGTTGTGCGACGGTCTCTGCCACGGCTGGTGGATGTCGCAACCGGTGATGGTGGAATACGGGCTCAACGACCCCTCGCACGGGTACTTCGAGCAGGGCGGCGCCAGACAGGCGGCGGACGCCGCGTTGGCCGTGGTGAACAACGAGGGATGGCTTCCTTCGGCCGGAGACAGCGATCTGAACCGCCAGTTTCCCGGACCCAGCCTGCGGACGGCCGCAGCCTATTTCGACGACGGGCGGTACCGGTTCGTCCACGACCTCGCGCCGCCGGAACGCCGCCTGGTGAACCTGACGTCGCTGCCGCGAGCGTTCGACGCAGGGACGGCTCCGAAAGTGCCGGACGATCGGGTGGGGGTGACCGTCGTTCCGGTGGACCCGCTCCTCTATCACGCGTGGGAACGGGACCCCCAGGGCGCACCGGGCGTTGTGACCACGCCCCCATCGGCCCCGATCGAACGGTGTTTCGACAAGCTCTCGGTGCGTACGGGATGGGAGCCCGATGACGATTTTCTCCTGATCGACGGCCTGGGCGGAGGAAGCCATTCGTACGACGACGCGGGCGGCATTCTGGACTACGCCAGGCTGGGTCTCTCGCTCATCGTGCAGGAGGACAGTTTCGTGCACTCCGCCCCCGAGCACATGTCGGCCGTCACGGTCGTCCTGGACGGGGAGTCCGGTGAGATACCGGGATTCGCGATATTGGAGGCGAACGAGACGGATGCAGACGGAAAGGTGTACCTGCGGATCCGGTTGAAGGACTACGCGGGAGCGGACTGGGTGCGCGAAGTCCACCTGCTTCCGGAAAGCTGCGTGGTATTCAACGATACCGTCATCGCGAACCAGGCGGGGGACTATGCCGTCGAGGCCCGCTTCCGAACCCCCGCCCGGCTGGACCTGGACGGCTGCGAGGCGCGTTGCGAGAGGCGGAGCCCGTCCGCCGGTGACGTGACGTTTCGGATCGAGAACCCTTGTGAGGCCGTTTCGCTGGCGGTCGTCGAAGAGCCCGTCCATCTGCGTTACAAGGATCCCCGGGATCAGGAACTGTGGAAGGAGCGCTACCATACGGACGATGTCGTATTATCGACGTTTGTGGCGCGCCGCGCCGTGCGACTGGATCCCGGCGAGGGCGTGCGCCTGACACACGTCGCGCAGGCGTGCGGGCCGGGAGAATCCCCGGTCCACCTTCGCGAGTCCGGCGACGACATCAGCCTGATACAATGCGAAACGTCGCGGCGCCTCGACGTGTTGCCTGTGCGACTGTCCTCGAAGATGCGATTCACCGTTGACGGCCGTTCGGAGCAAACGGGTGCCAACCGCGTGTTTGACGCCGGCGATCGAATCCGCGCGATGCGCCCGCTTTGCGATGGATCGCTGGTTGTGGGAACAGAGGGCGGCCTGGTTACCCTTCTCGATCCGGCACGGGGGCCGGTCTGGTCCGTGGATCTGGACGGTCCCGTGTACGATATCGGCGCGGCGGAGGGCGAGGCCACAATCCTGGCGGTCGGTCACGGCGCGAGCAGGCTGACCGGCCTGGATATCCGGGGACGTCGGATCTGGCAGACGGACATCGAGCGGGAGCCCTGTCCATGGCCCTGGTGGGAACTGCCCACACCGGCCCCCGTACAGGTGGAAGGCGGAATGTTCGACGGGGCGGCCTTCTTTGCCGTTGGCTGCGGTGACATCCAGATCCGGGGTTTCGACGGGGCGGGCCGGGAACGGTGGCGCCAGCGTTACAACGAGGGGGTGCCCGGCCGTATCCGTGTGGCCGACGTGAATGGGTGCGGCGAGCCGGAGATCGTGGTCGGGGGCGAGGTGCTCAGCGATACGTCGAAATGCCGCATCCTGGACCCACGCGGGAATTTTCAGGCGCACCTGGACGTGGAGGGATGGACCAGCATCCTCACGGCGCTGGCGTTTCACGAAACCGCAGGCCGGCATTTCCTCGGCTGCGGCGCAAACCGCGGCCGAAACCTGCACATTTTCGAACTGGATGCGGGCGGGGAATGGGAGAGGCGCTGGGTGAAACGGCTGGGCGGACGCGTCACGGGCATCCGGTTCCTTGGGTCCGACCAGCGCGTGATCGCGGGTACGAGCCAGGGATTCCTGATTTGTTACAATCCGGATGGGAGTCCGCTCCGGCATCGTCTCTTCGAGCAGGGCATCCGTCACCTGGCGCCGTTCGGAAACGAGACGCTCGTTATCGACGATCAGGGACAGCTCAGCGCGGTCGCGGGGACAGGGAACGTCCGGACTCTGGGCGGGTTGCCGGGACCATGCGCGATCGCGGAACCCTCCGGTACGGCAACCCTGATGGCATGCGGCAGCGAAGTGTGGCGAGTCGCCGCAGGACCGGGTAAGGCTCTGTAGTCGCTATACCGGACACAAACACCCTGTGGACCGAAGGCATTTTGCCCTCTTCCACGGCATGGTCCACAAACATTCGGTGCGAGGGCATCCTGCCCTCGAACTTCCTGTGCCCCATCAATACCGGAATCAAGGCTTATCTTAATTCGAAAAAAGACATCCGTCAATTTACCACAAAAAGCACAAAAGGCACAGAAGGTGACGGTGCGAAAACGCGGCATGGAGGTCGTTCACATGGATTAAACTCCCCTACACGTCCAGTGACGTCAAGTGTCCGGGATCCTTGACGTCAATTTGCCTTTGTTCTTCTGCATATACTCGACGTTCAGATCCTCGGATAATTTTGAATCAAGGGCTTAGTGTTTCCTTTGTATCCGAGATCAACTTGAAAATATCGGCGCCAGAGCTTTGCGATTTGGCCGTCGAGGGCAGGATGCCCTCGCTCCAGGGAACGCCAGCCACACGGTCCCAGGTCGGTTTCGGTCCTGGACAGGTGTGAATTCCAAACGAACACGAAAACAGCATCCGCAAAAACACGGAGGGGCCGATGGACAACTATGAGCGATATCATTTCGACGTGAACGGCTATATTGTTGTCAAGGATATCCTGACAACCGACGAAGTGGCGGCGCTGAACGAGGCGATCGACAACAACCCGGACCAGGTCCACATCCGGGAGGGCGAGCTGCGGTTGTCCGGCGCCGCCAAACAGCATGGGGGCAAGGCCGCGCCCCTGTTGAAGGGTTCCCACGGCCGCGGGGATATCATGAATATCCTGAACTGGCCCAAACCCTGGTGCCAGCCGTTCCGGGACCTGCTGACCCAGCCTCGGACCATGCGCTACATGCTGGAACTGATCGGCGACGGGTTTCGCTATGGAAACGCGAACGGAATCAGCATGACGGCCGGCGCCGAGGGGTTCCTGTTTCACGGGGGAGGTACGCCGAGGGGCCCTTATTATTACGAATTCCAGGACGGACGGATGTGGAACGGGCTGATGGCGGTCTGTTACCAGCTTACGGACATAAACCCGGGGGACGGCGGATTCGCGTGCATTCCGGGCAGCCACAGGGCGAACTATCCCTTACCGGGGAACGTGCGCCGCCTGGATACGCACCCGGAGTGGTTCAAACACCTTCCGATGAAGGCGGGCTCGGCGCTGATCTTCACCGAAGCGCTCACCCACGGCACGTTTCCCTGGACGGCGTCGCACGAGCGCCGAACGCTGCTTTATCGATACGGCGCGGGTGATATGGTGTTCGGGTCAGGGCCGGCTATCCACCCTGACGGATACGAGTCCTTCAAGGATGAACTGACGCCGCTGCAGCGCGCATTGATGAACCCGCCCTTCGCCAGCAGACGGCCGAGCCTCGTGCCGCTGATCGAAGACGAGGAAGCATGCCAGGCGCGTGCGTCCGGAAATTCCGCCTGAGTCGCGCCGCGGACATCATTTGGAGAAGGAAATGCTGCTTGCGTCCGAAACAGCCCTCGTGTCCATGGATCTGTTCGTCTTATTGGCGACCCTCGCCGTACCCTGCCTGGGCGCGGTGTTCTACCTCTCGCCGGATGGCGACGACTCGGGCCCGGGCGGACGCGAGTCTCCCTGGAGAAGCATCGATCGCGCGAATGCCGGCGCGGAGGCGGGGGACACCGTGGTCTTTCTTCCGGGGACCTACCACGGTACGATCGCGCCGGAATCCTCGGGAACACCGGATGCGCCCATCCGATTCCGGTCGGAGGCGAGGCACGCGGCGGTGCTTTCGGGCGCGGGCGGGAAACAGCCGGCCGTGGATCTGCAGCATAAGCGGAACATCAGAATCGAAGACTTCCGGATTGCGCCCGGCGACGGGCCGTGGATGCGCGCCGATGAATGCCACCGCCTTTCCGTATCGGGTTGTTATATGGAGAAAGCCGGGCATTCGACACCGCTGGTGCTCACCGGATGCGAGCATGTCCGGCTCGTCGACAACGGTTTCCGGAAGGATCGCGTCGGCGGCAATATGTGCCAGGTGGTCGAGTGCACGTACGTGCTGATCGAGGGAAACGCGTTCGCGCGGGTCGGGCATTGTCCGCTGCAGATTTCCATGACGAACAATCTGGTGGTACGGTCGAACTGCTTTCACAACCCGTGGGGGCGCAACTATGAATTCTGGGCTTCCGGAAGGGCCCTTGTCGAGGGGAACATCGTTACCGAGGCGCTCGACAGCGCGCATTCGGCCGACAGCCGGGCGAAGAATCTGTTGATTGACGGTATCATCCGCTTCAACCGGGTCTACGGAAACCGGCATACGCCGCTCAACTCATTGAGTTACGTGCCGGTCAACTACCACGTGCGTGATCCGTTCCGCTTCGTCAATTCCAGGGTGTACCACAATACGATCGCGGACAACCTCGGGTACGGGTGGGAACTGACCGGGATCAACGTAAGCTCGAACGTTTTCGTCAACAATATCTTCTCCTGGAATGACAAGTACGGCGGCAGCGTCCAGATTGTGAGGGGGGCGGAAATAGCAGGCGACAACCTGTTTCTGAGCAACGTGTTCCGGGGCACGGATGCCGGGCAGCGCGTGGTGCGGTACGGAGACCGTTTCCTGACGGTGGACGAAGCCAATCGGAACTCGGTGGTCCGGGGACACTGGCGGGAATTCGAGGATAACCTCGACGTGGACCCCGGCTTCGTGGACGCGTCAAACCGCGATTTTCGCCTGCGACCGGACAGTCCGTGTATCGACGCGGGACGGGCGCTGACGCTCACGAGACGCGCCGGGCATGGCCGGGAGGTCCCCGTTGACGACGGCAGATACTTCTACGACGGGTTCGGCATCGAAGGCGAGAAGGGAGACCGGGTAGCCATAGGGCAAAGCGATCGGACCGCCCACATCGAGAAAGTCGTACTCAACTACTATCAGCCGGACCTGCTCCTTCTGGACCGGGAGATGGAATGGGAGGCTGGCGATCCGGTAAGCCTGCCCTGGTCTGGCGCGGCGCCGGATATCGGCGCATACCAGCGTGGACCGGGGAGTCAAGGGAGCCTGATCGCGAAGGCCGAGCCGGTCAGGGCGGAACCCGGAGATGAAGTCAGGTTTCAAGTCGTGCCGGCGGGAAATGACATCGTTTCTGTCCGGTGGGACTTCGGCGACGGCGACTCGATGGAGGCGCGCGAAGCCGTACACGTGTATTCGGATCCCGGCCACTATCCGTCTCGGGTCCGCGTGAGGTACGCGGACGGCGACGAGGACGTCGACGTGGCGTTTGTTAAGGTGGAACAGCCTGTCGATCCTGCCGCGCCGATGCTCGTGGTCGATTTCGAAGAAGAGACAACGCTGGATTGGGGGTACCTGTTCAAGATCTATCGCGGAAACCGGCTGACAGGTCATGAATTCGTTACCGGTGGTTTCGGGGGAAGCAGGTGCGTTCGGCTCTTTGCTGAGACCGACGGGTCCGACCTGGGCTGCAGTCTCGCTCCCGGGGAATGGGATATCGACGCCTATCCGATAGTGCGGTTTGCCTATCGGATACCCGAGGGGATCCCGGTGGGTCTGTGGCTCCAGGCATTTCCCGCCGAAGCATATGGGGAGGGGGTTGTAATTGTCGGGGGGACGTCGTCCCGCGATTGCGGTCCATACCCCTATACGGATTCATGCGCTTTGCTGGATGACGGCCGATGGCACATTGCGGAACTGGATGCGCGGACGATTCGCGAACACATCGAGGAAGTCCGTCATTTGCGGCGCTTCCGATTCTATACGCACGGGAACGCAAGAGAAGGACAGCACTTCTGGTTCGACGAGTTCGCGATTCTACCAGCTGAAGGATGAGGTTCTGCTGAGAGACACGGAAAAAGGCGGATATGGATCGATCCGGAGAGAAATCCCTTTCGGTTGAGCAGCACTCGAGGTCAAAAGAAGGGATCACCCTCCGGGCAGTGTTCATCGGCGTGCTGGCCGTGGTCGCGATCAACCTCTGGGTGACCTACGCGGAGACAGTCGTACGCTCCTCCCGGCTCAACCTGAGTTTCTTTCAGCTGACGCTGCTGAGCATTTTCATCGCCCTGGTGGGCGGCGTGAACCCGCTGCTCCGGCGGATCAGGCCGCGCGCAGTTCTGTCGCCTTCCGAGCTGTTGACGGTGGCGGCGATCGGGATGGTGGGCTCGGTGGTGCCGACGTCCGGTGTCACCGGGTTCCTGGTGGGGGTGATCGGCAGCCCGATCTACTTCGCAACGCCGGAGAACGGGTGGGCGGAATACTACCACCCGCATCTTCAGGCATGGATGGTCCCGTCAGACAGAGATGCGCTTCGGGCGTTCTTCGAAGGCGGCGCGGCCGGGGTCGATGCCTGGAATGCGTGGCTCGCGCCCCTGGCGTGGTGGGGCAGCCTGGTCGCGGCGCTCCTGGTCGGTTCGGCCTGCGCGATGGTCATTCTGCGACGACAGTGGGCCGAAAACGAGAAGCTGGTCTATCCTCTTGCCGCCGTGCCGATGGAAATGGCGGAAGGCGCGTCGTCCCGGAGTACGCTACCGGACTTCATGAAGGGCCGGCTCTTCTGGTTCGGCGCCGTATTCGCATTTGCGCTGTTCGCCTGGCACGCCACATCCTGGTTCTTCCACGGGATGCCCGGCATCCGGTTCTTTCCCCACGCGGGCTACTTCCGCTTTACGCGCTACTCTCCAGGCGTCTATATCCAGCCCCTGCAGTTCTACACCATCGGGTTCGCGTATTTCGCCAACCTGCAGGTGCTGTTCAGCATCTGGTTCTTCTTCCTGGTACACGTGGTTGAGGGGGGCATCTTCAACCGGCTCGGGTACCAGATCGAACGGTCCACGGATACCTTCAGCGCGGATCCGCCCACCGAGGCGTGGCAGTGCTTCGGCGCGCTTGCATGCCTCGTCGCGTGGCGCCTGTGGGTCGCCCGAACCCACCTGAGGGGAGTGTTCCTCAAGGCGCTGCGGCCGGACCATCCGCTGGACGACGGCAGGGAGGTCCTGTCGTACCGGGCATCGGTCCTGGGCCTGCTGCTGAGCGTAATTTTCACGCTGTTCTGGCTCCATCGATCCGGCATGGACGCGATTTCGGCGGCGATGTTCCTGTTCGCGCTGGGCATCATCTATATCGGACTGGCCCGGGTCGTGTCCGAGGCCGGTGTGGCGTACGCGCAGGGTACGGTGACGCCGCAGGCCTTCGTGATGGACCTGCGGGGCACCTACGGACTCTCCGGCGCGTGTCTGACGTCCATCGCGCTTTCCTACGCGCTGATCGACTATATGCGGGGACTCTTCACGCCCGGGCTGGCGCAGGCCGTGCGCCTGGCGGACCGGATCCGCGGAAACCGGCGCCTCCTGCTGTTGTGCGTCACGGTGGGCGTCTTCGCGGGGCTCGTCTCATCAATCTGGTTTACGCTTCATCTGGGCCATACGCACGGCGCCTACAACTTCTCCCGGCTGTTCTTCAACGGGAATCCCAAGGCGGTCTTCTCCACCACCCTGGGACAGATGCGTACGCCGGGTGCGCCCGAGTTGAGCCGGGTGTTGTTCTTCGGGATCGGCGCGGGTCTGATGGCGGTACTCACGTTCCTGCGGTATCGCTTTTCCTGGTGGCCGATCCACCCCATCGGGCTGGCCGTGGCCGCCGCGGACAACGTATACAGCCTGGCGATGCCGGTATTCATGGCGTGGGCTGCCAAAGCGGTTGTCATGCGTGTAGGCGGTGTCGCCCTCTACCGCCGGTCCAAGCCCTTGTTCCTGGGTCTGCTGGTGGGATACACGGCGGGCGTTGTGTTGGCCTTTACCGTCGATGCCATCTGGTTTCCCGGGCAGGGACACCAGGTGCACTGGTGGTAGTTGGCAACGTTCGCCAAGTTCCCCTGGCAGATCCTGCCGATGTTCCGCCGCCCCGCGTGCGGAACGCAGTGACACCCACTGCGGAATCTTCCGACTGAGATAGGCTCGGTACGATATTCATGGAATCATCGCAAATACAAACCGCGGTGCCACTGAAAGAAGCCCCTCGGGATATGCGAAGCGGAGTCACGGCGAGGTCCGTCGGGATCGGTCTGTTGATGGTGGTCTTCGTCAACTTCTGGATCCTCTACTCGCTCTATCTGATCCGGGCTTCCTGGCTGCAGGTGACGCACTTTCCGATGGGGCTGTTCGTGCCGTTCATGCTCCTGGCGCTGTTCGTCAATCCCGCGCTCAGGGCGCTGCGGCACGGCTGGGGGCTGTCCCGGTCGGAGATTCTGGTGGTGGTCGCGATGGGCCTGACCGGTGCGATGATACCCGGATTCAGTCTGATGACCACGCTCCTGGGAACGATCTCGGTTCCGTACTACCTGGCAACCCCGGAAAACCAGTGGAGCGCCTTTTTTCATATCCATATGCCGGACTGGATCGCACCTTCGAACCGCGGCGGCACCATGAGGATGCTGTTCGAAGGCCTCCCCTCGAAGGATGCTCCGATACCCGTGGGCGCCTGGGCCGGACCGCTGAGCTGGTGGATGGCCCTCGTGGGCGCTTTCGCCTTTGCTTCGATGTGTATGATGGTGATTCTGCGCCGGCAGTGGGTGGAGTACGAACGCCTGGTGTACCCGCTCGCGCAGGTGGCCGCGGACATGGCCGGAGATGTGCGGGACGGAGTCCTGTTTCCGGGTTTCATGCGCACCCGCGCGTTCAAGTTCGGATTCGGGGCCGCCACCCTGGTGATGACCTGGAACATGATGTCGCACTTCGCGCCGGGGTTTCCCGAGATTCCGCTCGGCATCCCGTCGCGATGGACGACCTTCTTCAAGGGATTCCCGCCGCTCCACACGACCATCAATTTCTATACGATCGGCTTCGCGTATCTGGCCAATCTGGACGTGCTCTTCAGCATCTGGTTCTTCCACTTCATGGCGATGTGGGAGGTATTCGCCTTCGGGAGGCTGGGCGTTGGCGGGATCTCGGGCGGGGCGGCCGTGTCGTGGCAGAGCATCGGCGCGTTGTGTACGCTGGTGGTGTGGGGGCTGTGGACCGCCCGGAAACACCTGCGACAGGTCCTCAGAGGTGCGCTCCGTCCGTCCGGCGACGATGCCGATGAGATCCTGTCCTACCGGACGGCCGTGAGCGGCGCGGCGTTGAGTCTGGTTTTCATCATCGCCTGGTTCTACAATTCGGGCATGGGACTGCTCCTTTCTACGGTACTGGTGCTTCTCTTTTTCATTACCTACCTGGGCATCGCGCGGGTGGTGGCGCAGTCCGGCCTGCTGTACGTCAGCTCGCCCATGTTCCCGCAGACCGCCATCCTGCGCACCGTCGGCCCGGCCGCGATTCCCGGGCGCGCGATGACGGCGCTCGCCTTTACCTTCGCCCTGCGCAACGACGGCCGCGGGCTCTTCATGCCCGCTCTGGCGCACGTGGCGAAGATCGGCGACCTGATCGGGGGAAACCGGCGGAGGCTGGGCCTTGCCGTCGCGCTGGGCCTGGTCGGGGCCGTGGCGACGGCGGTCGGCCTGACGCTCTACTGGGGTTATACGATCGGCGCGTACAATTTCGGGAGCATCGCCCTGCTCCGGCGGACGGTTCCAACCTTTAATTCATTCGTGAGCATGATGTCCAGCCCGGATCCGGTAAAGCCGGAGGTTTTCGGGTATTTCGGCGCCGGCTGCATCGCTATGCTCGCGCTGACGTTTCTGCGTTACCGGGTACCCTGGTGGCCGCTGCACCCGCTGGGCCTGGCCGTTACCTGGTCGGGAATGACGGTGCATTCGGTGCTGTCGGTGTTTCTCGCCTGGTCGGTAAAGGCGATCGTGCTGAAGGCGGGCGGCGTTTTTCTCTACCGGCGTTCCATTCCCTTTTTCCTGGGACTGATGGTCGGATATGCGCTAAACGTCGGGGTTTCGTTCGTGCTGGACATCACCTGGTTCGGCGGTGAGGGGCACGGTGTACATGCGTATTGAAAGACAGGAGAAGCGTAACATGCAGATGGGTCGATGGCTATCGGTGGGCTGGTTATTCGTTTACGCGCTTGCCGCCTGCGGCGGGTCCGACGATGGATCGCCCGGTGAGAAGACGACGCTCAGAATCGCCTGGATGGGCCCGCAACGGGAAGCGTTCCGGGCGTGGAAGGAGGGATTCGAAGCGGAACATCCGGGCGTGCGGATCGAGCAGAGGTTCATCCCGTACGATCAGGGTCCGACGGTCTACAATACCATGATACAGGGAGGAACGCTTCCGGACCTCGGGTATCTGTTCATGGGGATGATTTCGGAGTACGCGGAGCGCGGGGTGCTGGAGCCTCTGGACGACTACATGTCGGCTGACGAACGCAACGCGTGGATTTCCACGGCTCTGAGCGCGGGCGAATACAGGGGAAAGACGTACGGGGTGCCGCTGTGGGGCGCCAACCGGGTTCTCTACGCGCGCAGGGACTGGATGGAAGAGGAAGGGATAAGCGGACACCCCGAAACGTGGGAGGCGGTCCGGGACCTGGCAATCAAGCTGAACAGCCCGCCCGAACGCTACGGGATCTGTGTGGGAGCGGGAAGGCCGAAACACCTGATGCAGGAACAGATCGCGATGATGTGGGGCTTCGGCGCCGACTTCTTCGACGGCGACGGCCGGCTTGCCATCAACAGCGCCGAGGCGGTGGCGTACGTGACGTTTCTCACGGATCTGCACCTCGTGGACAGGGCCATGCCGCCGGGCATCCTGAATCTGAACGCGGATGACTGCTATGCGGTCATGGATGCGGGAAAGGCAGGTCTCACGTTCAGCGGACCCTGGCAGTACGGGCGCTGCAGGGATGCCGGAGTCGCGTGCGAGCCGCTGATGACGCCGGCGGGTCGGGACCGGAAGATGCTGCTGATTCTGGACATTCTCTCCGTGTTCTCCACGTCGAAGCAGAAAGACCTGGCGTATGACTTCATCCGCTTTACGCAGCGGCCGGAAAATCGGGAGTTGATGGACGTGGAAAACGGGGGCGTGCCGGTGACCGGGACGGTGTCAGAGCACGCGTATTACAGGACCCTGCCGATCCGGAATTACCTGGCGCAGGCGGACCTGATCAAACTGACGCCGAAGCACCCGGAATGGACGAAGATCCAGGATGGATGGGGAGAGGCGATTCAGATGGTTCTGGCGGGTACGGCGTCTCCGCGTGAGGCGCTGGACAAGGTTTATGCGCGTCTGATGAGAGAACTGGAAGACCCGACGCTTCCGCGCGAGGATCGCAGGGAATTTTAAGACAGCTTTTAAGGAGGCCGCATGGAGCGGGAGAAACGACGGCTGGCGTACCTCTACGTTGCCCCCGCGGCGGTGTGGTTGTTTCTGTTTATGGGATATCCCATTCTTGACGTGATGGAGACGAGTCTCTATCACACGTCCTACAAGGGAGAGACGTTTGCCGGGATTGGGAATTACCTCGGACTCCTGCAGGACGATCTGTTTCTGCTGGTGCTGAAGAACACGGCCTTGTGGACGGCCCTGGCGGTCGCGATGAACGTGGGATTGGGTCTGGGCGTGGCGCTGTTGTTGAGCCGGGAGTCGGTTTTGAGCGAATGGGTCCGGGGCATGCTGATCCTGGCCTGGGCCATGCCGCTGGTGGTGGCGGCGATCACCTGGAAGTGGATGTACAACGGCGAGTACGGGCACCTGAATTCGCTTCTGCTGGGCCTGCAACTCATCGATACGCCGGTTCAGTGGCTGACGGACGCTTCAACGGCCTTTGCCGGGTGCGCTGGTTGCCCGGTTGTGGACGGCCCTGCCGTTCACCACGTTCGCATTCCTGTCGGCGCTGCAGTCGATCCCCGGCGATCTGTACGAGGCTTCCAGGATTGACGGGGCTACGGAATTCCGCCAGTTCCGCCATATCACCCTGCCGCTCCTGCGTCCGGTTACGCTGGCGGTTCTGCTGGTCAGCGTGATCTGGTCCTTCAACAGCTTTGTCTTCATCTACGTTATTACGGGGGGAGGCCCGGCAAACCAGACCCAGATCATGGTCACCGAAATCTACCGGCGCGCGTTCGGCTATTTCAATTTCGGCCAGGCCGGCGCCCTCACCGTTCTGGCGTTCTTCCTGCTGCTTGGGATCAGTCTTCTTCAGTGGCGGGTGTTCTACAGGCGGGAGGTATAGTGTTGGGACCGTTCCGCGTACGGCCAGCCGAAGTATTGCGGGCGCTCCTGATAGCGGGCGTCGCCGCCTTCGCGCTGTTTCCGTTTCTGGTGGTTGCGGGGACCTCCCTGAAGACGCTGGGCGAAGTGTTCCAATCGCCGGCGACGCTGGTGCCCAGGCTGTTTGCGTGGCAGAATTACGTGGACGTCTTCGTCCGGATTCCAATGGCGCGCCATCTGGTGAACAGTATGATTATCGCCACGGGAACCACGGTTCTGAACATTGCGTTGGCGACTCCGGCGGCCTACGCGATGGCGCGCATCAGGTTCCGCGGGCGCGGGGTGTTCGGTCTGGGCATCCTCGTGATGCAGATGTTTTCCCCCGTGATCGTTCTGATTCCCCTGTTCAAGGTGATGAAGGCACTCCACCTTCTCGACACCTACAGCGGCCTGATTCTGGTGAATACCGCCGTTACCCTGCCTTTTTCAATCTGGATACTGGCGGGGTTTTTCAGGCACATTCCCGAAGAGCTGGAAGATGCCGCGATGATCGACGGCCTGTCCCGGACGGGCATGCTCTTCAGGATCGCCCTGCCGCTGACCGGACCCGGGCTGGCGACGACCGCGATCTTTGCGTTCGTGACCGCCTGGAACGAGTTCATCTTCGCGCTGGTGCTCGTTTCCCGGAGGGAAATGCAGCCGATCACGATGGCGCTCTATGCGTGGGAAAAGAACAACGTGGTGGAATGGAACCTGCTGATGGCGACCGCGGTGGTGGCGACGGTTCCCACCGTGCTGCTGTTTCTGCTGGTCAGGAAACGGTTGACGTCGGGTCTGATGTCGGGAGCGGTGAAGTCCTGAGCGCCTTCAGCCCCGCGTCGGTTTGCTATTCGGGTGTATCCGGAGCAGCGCGGCTTCGGTCTCCCGGTCGAAGAAGTGGACGGCGGAGAGGTCGAATGCGAGCCGGACCTCGCTGTCCACCGCGGGTGCGGGATCCGCGGTCACCCTGGCCACGCAGGAGGCGCGTCCGACGGTCAGGTAGAGCAAGGTCTCATGTCCCATCGGTTCGACGAGGTCGACTCTTCGCGGAAACGTCTTCTGACTCCCCGGGTCCGAGGGCTGAAGACGCGTAGTGGATGTGCTCGGGGCGGATTCCAAGGATGACGCGGCGGCCGATGTATCCTGACAGGCTGTCCCGGTGCCGGTCCGGTACAGGGAGGCGGAGGCCGTCTCCCCGGAAGGCCAGGCCGGCATCCCGGACGAGTTCGCCCTCGAGGAAATTCATTGCCGGGCTGCCGATAAAGCCGGCGACGAAACGGTTCGCGGGTCTCCGGTACAGGTGGACCGGGGCTCCGACCTGCTGGATCCGTCCGTCTTGCATGACGACGAGGCGGTCGCCCATGGTCATCGCTTCGACCTGGTCGTGGGTGACGTAAATCATGGTCGCGTTGAGCCGTGCATGCAGCTTGCTGAGTTCCGTTCGCATCTGAACCCGCAGTCTGGCGTCCAGGTTGGACAGGGGCTCGTCGAATAGGAAGACCTTCGGCTTCCGAACGATAGCACGGCCAAGGGCTACCCGCTGACGCTGTCCGCCTGAGAGTTCCTTCGGCTTTCGGTGCAGCAGGTCCCGGATTCCCAGGATGTCCGCCGCCTCACGCACCCGGTCGTCGATCTCCTCCCTGGGATATTTTCTCAGTTTCAGCCCGAAGGCCATATTCCGGTAGGCGTCCATGTGGGGGTAGAGGGCGTAGTTCTGGAAGACCATCGCGATATTCCTGTCCTTGGGCGGAAGGTCGTTCGTCAGGCATCCGTCGATGTGGATTTCGCCCCCGTCCACCTCCTCCAGGCCGGCAATCAGCCGGAGGGTGGTCGATTTTCCGCATCCGGAGGGCCCCACCAGCACCACGAACTCGCCGTCCTCGACGCGAAGGCTGAAGTCGTCTACCGCGACGGTGTTTCCGTTATAGATCTTTCGGACGTCTTTTAGGACTACGGCTGCCATCCTGGTCCTTCCCCGGCGTGTGACGCGATCGACCGGTTAAAGTAAGCATATCCTATCGGAATAACAAGCTCCCCGGGCTTCCTGCCGGCCTGGATCTCGCCGATGGTCCGGCCCTTTTGGCAGGCACGGACCGGGGTGGGATCACCGCATTGAGTCGGACATGATGCGTTTCATTTCGAAACCAGAATGGGCGGGGGTCTGCCCACTCGTTGCCTCAATGGCGGTTTCATGGAGTTCGGTTTTCGGGGGTGAGCCTGTGAACATCAGGGACCTGCTGGGAAACCGGGGGATCAGCGGGGCGTTGCTGGAGGCCGAACGCACGCATCCCTACCTTTTCTTCACGGCTGAAGACGTGCCGCGTCTGCGCGAAATGGCCCGGCGGGAACCGTACCGGGAGTGCGCCGAGGGAATCGTCCGGGCGGCCAGGCTGACGTTGAGAAACCCGATCCCGAAGGACCCGCCTGCGGGAGCGTCCAACAGCCGCTTACCCGATGGCAGTTACGACGGGTCGTTTCTGAAGGCGACCTACGATTTTCTGTCTTACGCATACGCGATGCAATACTATGGCCCGTTGTACGCGTTCGCATACCTGCTGACGGGAGAGGAGGTCTTCGCCAGGCGCGCCAAGGCCTGGGCGCTGGCGTACGCGGGCTGGGAGAACTGGGGTCCGGCTGCCGATCCCTGGGATATGGAGGCGGCCATGATTCTGTCGGGAGCGGTGATTGTCTACGACTGGATTCCCGGTCGATTCTCCCGGGAGGAACGCGAACGTCTGCTTGCGGGACTGCGCGAGAAGGGGCGGAAACTGTGCGAGAAGGATGCGTACTGGCTGACGCAGGACCCGGCGGCGCGTCGGGGGTCCCTTGCGAATAACCACAGGTGGCGGAGCATACCGCTTGAGGGACTGGCGGGTCTGGGGCTGCTGTACGAGGTCGAAGAGGCGCGGGACTGGCTGGATATGGGTCTGGTGCTCACGCGGGATTACCTGCTGCCGGCGGCCTATGGGAGAGACGGAGAGCGGATGGAGGGGCGCGGCTGGCTGGGGGTCTGCCTGAGCGACGGGGGTCGGTTTATGGAGGCGCTTGCCCGAAACGGAGGGCCGGACCTGTTCGATACCGGGCCGCTGCGCCAGTTGTCGCACTTTCTGATTTTCGGGATGGAGATGTTCAGGTCGCGCGGGCATTATAACGATCGGGCGGGCCTTCTGGCGCACGCCGGCAGACTGCGGGACCCGGCGCTTCAGTGGCTGGCCCTGAAGCACGACCTGCGGCCCGATATGAAGGGTTACCCGGCGTACTGGTATAACCGGGACAAAGTCCACTACCATCCTGAAACCCTTTATACGGTCTCCCTGCGATGGGATGCCGGGACCGGCGGGATGCAGATCGAAGTGAATGGCCTCCTGCGGGATCGGCAGAATATCGAACGCGTGGAAGGGATCGACAGGGTCACGCTTCGGGTTGAGGGCGACCGGGTCGAGGTCCTTTCTATGGAGGTCTTCGACGCCGGCGGGGACATCGTGGATCGCCTGGCTGGACCGGTGGCGCTGACGGAAGAACGGGGGGAGACGGCCCTCGAATTCGCCAGCTTGCGCGCCGGCCAGATCCGGGCATCCCTGCGTAAGTACCGGTCGGATACCGGGCAGGCAATGCTGATGCTGATGTCCGGAGGGCGGCGTGTGAGGGGCATCGCATTTACAGGTGAACACGAGATCGCCAAGGCGGTTGAGGAGATGGACGGAACGTATACGCTGGGAGTTGCGGCGGCGACGGGGCTCTATTTCCACGGGCCCTGGGAGTTCCTGTTCTACGACGAGAGCCTGCCGCCGGCGGCTCCGAAGAAAGACGTGGCCGGGTTTCACTTCCGGGACCTGGGGCTGGTCAAGTTATACGACACGCTTCACACGGAAGGGGTACACGTCACGTTCACGTCCGGACCGGAAGTGAGTAAGGAACAGGGGGACAAGAATGCGTTTACGCTCACCGCGTTCGGGGAGCGTCTATTGTCGCCGCCGCGGACACCGAAGACGGGGGAGGCGGCGCTGACGCAGGCGCAGTACGATCTGACGGCCTGGTACCAGGGCACACCGGGGCGAAACACGATTCTGGTGGATGGACGGGGACAGCCGACGGTGCACGAGGAAAGCCCTGTGCCGCGTGAGTACGAATTGCAATGGCTGGGACCAGAGGAAATTTCGAAGAGCGGCCGGATCGAGGAGACCTATTTCTCAAGGGACTACGATTACGTAAGGGGGGAGGCGGCGCACGCGTACCGGCCCCTGCTGGATACCTATCGCCGCCATCTGATGTTCCTGAAGCCGCAGGGCGACCCGGACCTGCGGTACCTGGTGCTGTTCGATGAGATCGAAACCGCCGGAAAGCAACCCAGACAGATCGAGTGGCGGCTGCTGAGCCCGTACGGCAAGGTGGCAGTCGCCGGAGAGACGTCCAGAATCGAGGGACGCGCGGCATGGATGCACATCAGGCACCTATGGCCCGATGCGTCGACCGTCAGGATCGATTCCACGCCCGCCGCACGGGATGCGGATCGGCGGCCCTATCTGCGGTTTCCGACGCCGGGGCCGGTGGAGAGCGTGCATTACCTTCACCTGCTTCAGCCGCTGCGTTCCGCTGAGGCTGAACCGGTTACGGCGATGCGGGTGACGGGGCATGGCGGGATCGGCATCCGGGTAAGCGGCCCGGATGGATCCGCTCTGGCTGTCTTCAGAACGGGAGATGAAACAGTTACTGCGGGCGGGCTGACCACGGACGCCCTCGCCATTCTGGTGCGCCGGGGACCTGACGGTGCCGGGTCGGTGGTCTTGCACGGCGGGACGTTTGCCGAACTGGACGGGAGACGCGTCTTCAGTTCCGAGGATCAAACGAGCGTTCTGGTCGAGCTACCGGTTGAGTAAGCAATAGAGGGAATTCGTGTGGCGGGCACGGACAGGGGCGTGATCACAGAATTGAGTCAGGTATGATGCGGGTCATCCGTCAGGCGATTCAGGTTCATTATCGATGAGTAATTTACCCACGTCCGAATAGAGATTGTCCAGGTTTTCTTCAATAATCCCCCATACGATTGTGTGATCAATACTGTTGTAATCATGCGCGAGTATATTTCTGAATGAAATGATACTGCGATGATCCCGTATTCTATCGAGTAACTTCGGATTATCTCGTTTCAATCTATTCAGTGCTTCACCGATTATTTCGAATTTTCGTTCGACGCCACTCTTGAGCAGTTCGTCTTCTCGATAATCATCATAGGTCTTGTCCTGAACAAACTTGAGGATTGCCGAGGCCGCATCCTTGATGTCGTAGAGGTATTTGAGTATCTCATCGTCCATAGATGTTCACCCTTTCGTCAAGGATGCTGCGACGAAAGTAGGGGTTCTTGAGTCCATTGAACGTAAGCAAATCAACTTTGCAATTCAGGTTGTCCTCGAGATGGTGTAGAAGCCCGAAAAACCTCTTCGAAGGAAACATAGTAGGATCCTCGAACTCCACGATCAGATCCACGTCGCTGACAGCAGTTCCCTGGCCCCGGCTCAATGATCCGAACAGATCCAATCTTTTTACCCTGAATTCCCGACATGCAGGAATTGCGATTTCTTTTATTGTCTCTATTGTCACGGTCAGTATTCTCCGAACATCGATGATTATGCGACTACCTGAAAGATACGCGAATCGAGGCAAACTGTCACCTACATTCCATGAACACAGACCAGAAATCCGGTCGGAAAGCCTGTGTTGTCGTTCTTGCTGCAGTTTGTCCTGCAGGATGGCTGTTTACGCTCAGAACGTCGGTGAGCTCTTGTCGCCGGAAGTCGGTGGCCACGCCCGGTGGGTGCCTGCCCATTGAAATGCGGGAAGTGAAACTGAGAGGCTTCAAGTTTGTGACTGCCTTTACAAGGGATGCGCGATGGCCGAGGATCGCATTGAAACGTTGAAGGATATGCACCTGACCACGGACCTCCGGGAGGGGGCGGAGATCGTGGCGCCGGTAGAGCCGGAATGGGCGCGTCTCGGTCGGCGGCTGCGTGAGATGATCCGCGCGCGTGCGGGAGTGGACCTGCCGATCGTAGATCCTGAAAGCCTGGCGCCCCTGCCGGAAGGCCGGCACCGCGTGCTGCTGGGCAACGCGATGGTCAACGGTTCGATCATGGCGCTTTACCGGCGGCAATACGCGTTCCTGGACGACTGGTATCCAGGCGGGGACGGGTATGCAATCAGGACTGTGCACAATCCGGAGAACTGCGGCTATAACGCGTTGCTGGTGGGGGCCAGCACGCTGGATGGCGCGGCCAACGCGGTCGAGGTGCTGGAGCGCGTACTGGAAGAAACCGGGGGGCGATTGGGGTATACGAATCTGTCCCGGACAGAGGTTCACGAGACGCTGCTGCCGGAAATGACGCCCGAGGCCTTCCGCGATTGGGTGGCCGAGATGTACCGGGACAATCTCAGCTACTATCCTGTCGAGCAGGGCACCTTCCTGGGTCTGGCCCACCACCTGACCCACGATCCCGGCTGCGCGCGGATGTTCCGGGACGCGCTCTTCTACTACGAGGACCTGGTCAGGAATCGCTATGCCGGGAACTGGCTGTTCGAGCATATGCTGTTCATCTATTCCTGGGCGTGGCGGCTGTTCCTGGTCTGGGACCTGATCGAGGAGAGCGATGCGTTTACCGACGCGGAACGCCTCCGGATCACCAATGTGCTGTGGGGGCTCGCGAATTACGTGGCCGGCACCCGTTATTTCAAGGCCGAAACGCCGCCGCCTCTGGAAATCCGGCAGAACCACTGGACGTTCGCGGGGCTGAGCGGTTCGATTTGCACGGAGTATTTCCAGAACTATTACGGGATCACGGGATTCGAGAAGCAGATCCGGTACTCCAGGGCGATTTTCGACGGACAGGCGAACAGCTACAAGCCGAACGACGATGCGGGCGGAGGGTGGTGGGGCTACTGCTGGCTGGCGCCGTATCACCAGGTGATCTACGATTTGAAGCGGGACGATTTCCGCTTCCTGGAGAACGGGCAACTCCGGACTTTTGCCGACTACGGCATACAGGTGACGGACAATCTCGGCGTTCCGGTGAGCTTCGGCGACATGTGGTCCTACATCGAGCAGGGGCGGTACGCCGTGGCGCTCAAGAACAAGACGATATCGCTCGAGCTCGCGATGGCGCTCTGCACAGCGGCCTGGTACTATGAGGACGCGAGCTACCTCTGGGCGCTGGACTGGATGGGCGGCGCGCCGTTTCCCGGCTGTTATTACCGCGCGCTTCCGAAACGCACGCCCGATCGGCTGGCAGGGGTCTCTGTGGCGCCGTTTAACTGTTCGCTTTACGATTGGGTGGAGCGGCACGCAAAGGGCGGAGCGAACGTGGCGATCGAGGAAGCGTTCGACAAGCTGGTTCTGCGCGGAGGTTTCGACAGCGGGGACGAATACCTCCTGTTGGACGGGACGTCAACCTTCGCCCACGGACACGAGGACGGCAACTCGATCGGGCGGCTCACGTGGAAGGGGCGGATGTGGCTGGCGGATCTGGATTATATCTGGAAGCGGCCCCGACACCACTCGTCCGTCGTGTCCATCTGTGACGGTGAAACCGTGGAGATGCCGCCCCTGGTGGCGTTGAAGTGGGCTGAGGCCTTCGGAAAGACCGCCTTCACGCGTACGGTCGTGCCGGAATACAACGGACTGGACTGGACACGGGATATCTTCTGGGTGAGGGGCGGGTTCTTTCTGATCGCGGACTCGCTGAGGCTGCTCAGGGACGCGGATTACGATCTGAGGTGCCTGTGGCGGACGCTGGGCGAGGTCAGGCAGGACGGATGCGAACTGACGGTGGAACAGGAGGGCGTGTATTTCCGGCTCCTGAATGCGGATGATTCGGAAAAGTCGCTTCTGACGGAGGAAGCCCGCGTTGCAGGGACCGACCCCTACGAACTGTATCCGTTCGCGGACGGCCCGATCCGGATCTTCAACCAGCACAAGGCGCTCCACGGGCGGCCCGGACACGTTGAAAGGTATTTCAACCTGATGGTGGCGGGGTCGGAAGCGGAGATCGATGCCTGGCGGATCGAGCGCATCGGAGAGGGCAGGGTCAGGGTGGCGCACCCGGACGGCCTGACCGTATTCGGCGTTGACGGCGGGGAAGCGCGAATAGGCGGGCTCAGGGTCGCCGCCGCCGCTTTCGCGTTGACCGAATCAAACCTGATACTGCTTGACGCGACGGGTCTGTGGGCGAATGGCGTGGTGTTTGAATGCGACGTGCCGGTGCACATCGTACTGTATCCGGGCGAGAGAGCGGGTGAGGTCCGCGCAAGCAAGGAGACCCGGGCTCGGACCGAGGGCATCTGTATTGACGGGGTGGTGGAACCAGAGGCGGACAAACTCACGGCCGGAACCCATCGGATCACGCTGGAAGCCGGTCTTGAGGACGTCCTGCGCGAGGCCGTCCGGTCCGGCACGCCTTACGAGCATCGCAGGGCGCCGGGAAAATACGGTTTCGTGCCGAAAGATACGTCCCTCAGGCGTTTGTGGGAGGCGCAGGTCCGGGGACCGGTCCGATGCGCCGATGCGAAGGCTGACTCGATTGCGGTTGGGACGGGCAGCGGGCAGGTACTCGTGCTGGACCCCGAAGGGCGGATTCGCTGGACGCGCGAGACACGCGCCGAAGTGCGCGCCGTGCATCTCGCGGATCTTAAGGAAGGAAGACTTCTGGCCGGTGGAAGGGACCGCGCGCTGACGCTGTTCGATTCCGGAGGCGGGGTCTGCTGGAAGCGCCGGTTTTCAGATTCGCACGGGGTGGATCAGAATGTGAACGCGGTGACGACGGCAGATCTGACCGGTGACGGAAATCAGGTGATCCTGACAGCCACGGACGGGTGGCTGGTGTGGGCGCTGGCGTCGGACGGAGAGGAAGTCTGGCAGCGGCAGATCGAACACCACGCCGCGCGGACGATGGTCGTCGGCGACGTGGAGGGAGACGGCAGGCAGGAAATCCTGGTGGGCGCTGAATATTACACGTCGAATCTGCTGGAGGCCGACGGGAGGATCCGGTGGACGGTTAACGGGGGCCCCTGTTTCTCGGCTTTGGCCCTGGCGGACCTGAATGGCGACGGCGTGAAGGAATCGGTCTACGGCGCCATGGACGGAAATGTCTACACGGTGGATTCGACTTCGGGAGAGATCCTCTGGACGGCCAACCTGGGAGACGACGTCCGGTACGGTGTGACGGTTCCGGGACACGGATTCGCGGCGGGAAGCGAAAGCGGGCACGTGGCGCTGTTGAGCGGTACGGGGAAGAAGCGCTGGCGCCGGGACCTCGATGGCGGGGTGACCGGTCTGGTCCATCTCAAGGAAGACGAAGTGGAGACAATCGTTGCAGGGACCTCCGAGGGGTGGGTTGTGTTTCTTTCTCTCGACGGAGAGGTCGTGGGCAGCCACCGCATGGAAGCCGGCGTTACCGTTATAAAGTCCCTGACAGTGTATGGAGAGTCCGCCCTTCTTGTTGGGACGGACGGCGGCAGCGTGAGCGCCGTCAGTCCAGGCCTTAGACAGAAGAGGCCGTCTACCATAACCAATTGAAGTGGAAATCCTGGGAGTTGCCTTCAAGAGCAAACAAAGCCGACGTTTCTGAAATCGTCTCAAGGTGAAATACCGTTGACAGATTTCAAGATTCGGCTATATTTTCCCGAGCCGGTATTTCGTCAGGTTTCTGACGCGCAATCTCCAGGCTTTTGCGCTTGCATTGCGGATTATCCGGTCATGTACAGGACTTGGATGCGTCCTGGATGAGTTTGATCTGTTGCAATCTGTGCATGCGAGATCTGAGAGGATCTGGCCGACGTACGCATTTTCTCATTGGCGACACCTTTGAGATGTTCCTTGTGGGTGACTCGCTGGAATTCTGGCAAGACATCTACCTCCTTTGGATGAGTATTGCAGATGGAATACAGAGACGTAAGATATCGCGGGCAAGACGAGAAGGCTGTTGTAGTTGATGAGTCATCAGCAGGCAATGGAGGCGACGTCGCTGCCATAGTCGAGAATGCGAAGCAACGGCTATTTAGTCTGGAAGCCGATTGGGATGGCGAAGGGTCACCCGTTTTCGATGAAATTACCGTCAAGTCCGCCAGCGATTTCGTAAATGAGTTGTGCTCGCAAGGAAATGGCGAAAGCCTCGCCAGAGAAGTCGAGATCTTGCCGGCGAGCGGGGGAAGCGTCGACGTTCATTGGCGAACACCTCTTTTCGAGCTATTGATTGTCTTTAATGCTGACGGTTCATCTTCATTTTACGGGGACAACTGTAACGGCGAACGATCTATCCAGGGCGAACAAAGACCCGATCCAGAAGAGATCGCGCACTGGATGGAGGAATTGAATGCATAGGTGGGACATTGAGTACATACCGAATTCCGACTTGCTGTATTACCGCGTAAACAAGAAGAAGTACTACGAGATCAGAAAATCAAAAAGGGTAAACAAGGCGCACGAGTTCCCGGTCGGATTGTTCAGCTTCGCAGGTAGCTATCTGTCTGTAGATTGGTCGAAATATTCAACTCCCCGGCAGTCGCAGAATCGAGCGAGAGTTCCCGATGATAACGGCATTGTCGAGCTCAAAGTAGCAGATGTACGAAGAGAACGTCACGAAGTGCGTCACGTTCCATCTGAACACAATCGCGCACACAGTGCGATTTGCGGAATTCAGCCGAAGATCCGGATCACTCTGCAGCGCATCGCGCGATGGAGCGAAGGATTCGAGATCGATCCGGACTGAAATAAGCCCTATCCGTTCACGTGCTCGCAGATCAATTCGTTCTACGACAGAAGTATTATTACTCAGCACACCTGATGCCTCACGCCTCGAATCCTGTTTTTGGCTGAGGCATCATTTGTATTTACTGAACGCGTTTGGGGGGAATGTATGGACCGCCTCGGGTAGAACCTGTTTGAGTCCGTCCCAGCATTCCAAACGCGTTGGGCTGTGGGCGCATCTAAATGTACACAGGTTGTCGTGATATGCGTTATTCAGGGCGCCTTTCGATTTGCGCATCAATCCCTGATCGCATAAATTGGTAGGCCTTTCAACCGTGGCACGATCGACATGTCATCACGCCGTCCATACACCCGATTAGGAGACCAATCCAATGAGATTCGCACTGGTCCTGTCGCCCCTCGACGAAGAACGGATGGCCCTCGCCCGCCAGATCGGCGTGACCGACCTTGTAACGACACTTCCCAACGGCGGGCCGATCTGGGACTTTGACGCCATCGTACATCACAAGCAACGCATCGCGGACGCGGGTCTCACGTGGTCCGTGGTGGAGTCCGTACTGATCTCGAACCGCATCACGCTGGGTCTGGATGGCCGTGACGCGGATATCGACGCGTACTGCCAGACCATCCGCAACCTGGGCGCGGCCGGTATCGGGATCATGTGCTGGAACTGGATGGCGGTATTCAACTGGATGCGTACCTCTTTCACAACGCGCGGCCGGGGAGATGCGTTTGTGAGCAGTTACGATGACACGCTGATGCAGGACGCGCCCCCTACGAAATATGGGGAAGTGAGCGAAGCACTGCTCTGGGAATCCCTGGAATACTTTCTCGAGCGTGTCATTCCCGTGGCCGAAGAGGCCGGCGTAAGGCAGGCGCTGCACCCTGACGATCCGCCCCTCTCGCCCGTCCGGGGAATCGGCCGCATCATCACCAGCGTAGACGCGTTCCAGCGCGTCATCGACATGGTTCCCAGCGAATACAACGGCATTACCTTCTGCCAGGGCAACTTCGCAGCAATGGGCGCGGACGTGCCGGCAGCCATCCGCCGGTTCGGGGACAGGATCCATTTCTCCCACTTCCGCGACGTGAGAGGAACCGTACCCAGCTTCGAGGAGACCTTCCATGACGAGGGCGACACGGACATGGCCGAGTGCATCCGGGCGTACCGGGACATCGGTTTCACCGGACCCATACGGCCGGACCACGTCCCGGTGCTTTCCGGCGAAGCCAACGACCCGCCGGGCTACACCCTGATGGGAAGGCTCTACGCCATCGGCTACATGAAGGGGCTGGTGGACGGAACGGCCTGACGTCCTTTCCCCAATTCCCGCGGAGACGCCCGAGAAGTCCAGTCCTTTAGATTGCCTTCAGCCCGATCGCGGACGGCAAGATCGGAATTTCATGCGCGACATCAGAGTCGGCGCCGCACAGTTCGAAGCGCGGGATGCCGACAAACCCTACAACCTCTCCCGCATCGACGCCCTTACGAGGCGGGCCGTCGACGCGGGCGCCGAAATCGTCTCCTTCCACGAATGCTGCATTCCGGGCTACACTTTTCTGCAGACCCTCCCACGTTCCCTGATCGCCGAACTGGCCGAGCCCGTTCCGGGCGGTCCATCCACGAATCGCCTTATCGACATCGCAAGGGAATACAACGTCGCCGTACTGGCCGGCCTTGTGGAAGCGGAACGCGATGCACTCTACAACACCTATGTCGCCGTGGGTCCGGAGGGCTACGTCGCGAAGCATCGCAAGCTGCACGCCTTCATCAGCAAGTTCATCGACTCCGGCGACGCGTTCACCGTCTTCGACCTCCGCGGCTGCCGGTTGGGCATCCTGATCTGCTACGACAACAACCTGCCTGAAAACGTGCGCCTGACGGCGATGATGGGCGCGGAAATCATCTTCATGCCTCACGTTACCTGCGGGTTGCCCTCCGCCATGCCCGGCCGGGGCGTCATCGACCGCGCCCTCTGGGAGAACCGTCATCGCGACCCGGTATCGCTCCGGCAGGAATTTAACGGACCGAAGGGTCGTGGCTGGCTCATGCGCTGGCTGCCGGCGCGCGCCTATGAGAACGGCGTCTACGCCGTTTATACGAATCCCATAGGCGTGGATCACGATACCGTCAAGAATGGCAATGCGATGATCCTGGACCCGTTCGGCGAAGTCCTGGTCGAGTCGGAGGCGCTGGAGGACGACGTCGTGGTGGGGTTGCTCACGCCCGATAAGATACCGGTCTCCTCCGGGTACCGCTATCTGCGCGCGCGCCGCCCCGGCCTCTACGGCAATCTGGCGGAACCCCTTCCGCCAGACATGCAGGGCGGCACGAATCCGGGCTGGAAGCTGAAGGAACCGGAGGATACTTAGGCAATTTAGAAGACGAGACAAACAGGGTTGGACAGGATAAACAGGGTAAAGGCGGGAGCAGAATATATGCTCTCGATTCTATGTATTGGTGAAAATTCCCACTACCTCGCATCGTAGGGGCGTCCCTTGTGGGCGCCCGTCCTCTTGCGGTGGGATCCACTGAAAGGGAAAGATGGCGCAGAGTTCCGCAACTCGAGCGGAGTCCGAATCCCAAACGGCACTGAAGACCGACGCGGTGACGCTTCGCGCCGTCGGCATCGGCCTGCTGCTCGTGCTCGTCGTGAATTTCTGGATTTCAACCACCGAATACGTCATCCACGCCTCGCGGATGCAGCTCTCCTTTTTCCCCCTCGCCCTCTTCGCCGCCTTCCTCGTGCTGGTCATCGTCAACGGCTTCGTCCGCCGCCTCCGTCCGCACAGCGCCCTGCAGTCGTCCGAACTGCTCACCATCCTGGCGATGGGGTTCGTCGGCGCCGTGGTACCGACGTCGGGCATCACGGGCTTTCTTCTGGGCATTCTCTCCGGCGTCTACTATTTCGCCACGCCTGAGAATCAGTGGGCCAACTATCTCCATCCAAATATTCCCGAGTGGGCTGTGCCCTCGAACGAGAATCACGCGATGAAATGGTTCTACGAGGGGCTGCCCGAGGGGCAGCAGGCGCCTTATCACGCCTGGATTGCTCCTTTGATCAGTTGGATCTTCTTCCTGTTGGCCCTATGCACGCTCCTGTTCTGTATCTCGGTAATCCTCCGCAAGCAGTGGGTGCGGAACGAGCGCCTGGTCTTTCCGCTTGCATCCGTGGGGGCTACCCTCACGCGCGGGAGCCGTGGCGGTTTTCTTCCGGATGCCCTTCGTGGGGGGCTTTTCTGGGGCGGTTTCGGCGTGGGATTCGGCGCCATTTCCTGGAATATCCTCAACTATTTCTGGCCGGTCGTGCCCAAGATCCCCTTGCAGGGCAAGTGGGTCGTCTTTGCAAAAGGCTTTCCTCGGGTCAACACCCGCATCAACTTTCTGACAGCGGGATTCGCGTACTTCGCCAACCTGAATATCCTGTTCTCTATCTGGGTCTTCTTCGTGCTGTTTTTCTGGTTCGAAAACGGCATCATCAACCGCATCGGATACGTGATCCCGCGCAAGCCGCTCAACTTTTCCGCCGAAACCGAGGTCACGGCCTGGCAGGGATTCGGCGCGCTGACCGTGCTGGTGCTGTGGAATCTCTGGACCGCCCGCACCCACATCAGGGCCGTCTTCGCCAGGGCATTCGGGAAAGGGGACGCCGACGACGCCGGTGAACTGCTCTCGTACCGGTTTGCCGTGTTCGGACTCATCGGCAGCCTCAGCTTTGTCTGCGCCTTCTTTTCCCAACTGGGCATGCAGGGGAAACTCGTCGCGCTTCTCGTGCCCGCCCTGATCGTCAACTACCTATCCATCGCCCGAATCGTCTGCGAGACGGGTCTGGCCTATATGCGTACTACATTGACCGAACAGTACGCCGCCCTGTACACGATCGGCACCAGTGCGCTTTCGCCCTCGAGCATGTCCGGCATCAGCCTCACGTACAGCCTCGTCTGCCAGGGCAAGGGCACCTTTATGGCGCCCTTCATGCACGTGGTCCGACTCGCGGACCTCATCCGCCGGAACCGGCGGCGGCTTGTGCCTGCCCTGGCACTGGTCGTGGTCGTGGGCCTCGCGGCCGACTTCGCCCTCACCATCTTCCTGGGCTATCGGACCGGCGCTTTCAATTTCAACGCCTGGCCCTTCTCCAGCGCCGGACGCTTCGCGTACGACCTCACCGTTACCCAGATGAGAAGCCCCTTCGATACCAGTTGGGAGCGTCTGGCCGTGTTCTGCGTGGGCGCCGCCGCGATGTCACTGCTGACCTTTCTGCACTACCGGCTGCCATGGTGGCCGTTTCACCCCATCGCATTTCCCATTGCCTTCTCATGGAACACCCAACTCACGTTCTTTTCGATCTTCGTCGTCTGGGCGATCAAGGCCATCCTGCTCAAGGTTGGCGGCGTCAATCTCTACAGAAAATGGCAGCCGGCCTTTCTGGGACTCCTGACCGGCTATGTGCTGGCCATCACACTCTCCTTCCTCGTTGACGCGATCTGGTTTCCGGGCCAGGGGCACGGCGTGCATAATTACTGAGCGTGTTGCATACCCGAAATCCTGCCGCCACAAAAAAAACCGACGATATTTCCGTCGGCCCTACCTATTTGCCCGAGTCTCGATCGAGGCTCACGGCATCACGCGGAACACCGCCGAACTCGTCGCCCTGCTTTCCGCCTGCCGGTCCTCCACGATCACCCTGAATGCCCATGGTCCCGGCGTGGACCCCTCCATATCCAGGGTGAGATAATGCGGCTGCCAATCCCTCGTCTCTCTGTACGAGTTGGTCACGGCCGTTGTCCACTCGGGAATGACCACGTCCTCTTCCTTCCACTTTTCCGGAAGCAGGCGGGTCTGGTAAGTGATCCGGTAACGGGTGGCGCCGAACTCGTCCCGCTTCAGATTGTAGACCTCGAAGTAGAACGACATGCTGGCGTCCCGCTGGCATTGCTTCAACGGGTTGGGCAACACCATAAACCTGTCCCGGCCGAACGGTCGATCGTCCTGTTCGACCACCCGCTGAGCCAGGAGCAGGTCGCTGATTGCCAGCCTGTCCCGGCCGTACCGCCTGATCTGCAACGAATCGCGAAGGGTCCCCAGGCTGTGTTTGTTCAGGTCCTCCGTTTCGACCGCCAGGTGGTACGTCCCCGGATCCATGGAAAGGCGCTCGCCCCAGAAAAGGTATCCATCCCGCACGGCATTGCCTTCGATCCACGGCATTCGATGAATGGGTGAAATGGTCTTCCTGACTTCCTGCCATCCTTCGTCAAACAGGAACAGGCCCTGCCTGAGATCCACCGCCTGCAATCCCGAACTGACCTCCCGGTGCGCGACGTGTTCGCCGTAAAGCGCATAGTACAGCTCCACCCGGGTCTTGCCGTCCTCGCCGCGAAACCTCGCGATCTCGAAGGGCGCGTCGTACCGTTTCAGCCAGTACGGGTCGCTGTAGTACTCGGGAACCCGCTCCACGAGGTCCTTGTATTTGCTTCGTACCGATCCCCGAATCGAAACCTGCAGCACGTCCCAGTTGTTTTCACCCAGGCGTTCGAACGTTATGCTGAACCCCGGATAGCGCCACGTCTCGCGGAGCAGCACGTAATTCATCCGGTCCAGATAGATGTTTCGCGCGCCCGGTTGTCCATACCTTATGTATACCTGGCCGCGGTCCGTCTCCCAGCCTTCGACGCCGCGGTCCGGATCGGCAAACCTCAGATTGGCATACGCCACCCGCCTGCAGTGTTCAAGCATCCGCTCGTTTCCCGGTGTCAGGAACAAGGGGTCCCGGCCTGTCCAGAACCGGCGCAGGGTCTCTTCGTCAGGAAGTTCGCCCCCGTCCCTCAACGCCTCCCGGTCCGTCAAAACCACCACCGACCTGATGAATTGCTGTTTCAATCCTGACATCTGTTTCAGGCCTTCCGAATAGGCGGCGAATGCCTTGTCCAGTTCTTCTCGTGTCTGGTAACCCAGCCCGGTGAAAAAAAACGCATCCCAGTCTTCCGGGTTGCGCTCCGCGTAATCCTCGAACAGTTCCACGAGCCGAACGGCCATATGGCCCTCGAGGTAGACCTGGCCCAGCAGAATCCGTGCGGGACGATGTTTCGGGTCCACTTCCAGAACGCGGCTCAGATAGCCGATTGCCTGCTCCCGCATTGCTTCGCCGTAATTCCCGTAATTAAACCTTCGCTTCCGTTCCGGGCCCGATTTCAGGGTTTCCCGTTCGAGATTGTACATCATTTCACGGGCGGCGTATCTTCCGGCCTGATAGAGGGCGTCCGCGTCATTCGGCGACAGCGCGATCGCCCGGCGGATCTGCTCGTAGAATTCATCGCGCGAACCCGCCTGCCAGTAGATCTCCGCGTACGTCTTGACGTATGCGGCGTTCTCCGGTTCGCGCTTCATCGCCCTGTGCACCCACTGCCTCGCAAACCGTCTGGACAACACCGTGCCACGGCTCAGATAGTGCCTGGCCAGCGCGTGCATCGCCCTTCCCGATGGATCATACCGGGCCGCCCGCTCCATCAGCGACACTCGCTTCATGTGCGACAGTGAGGTATCCGCCGCGGAGGCCAACAGGGCCGCCACCTTGTACGCGTCCCGCTTTGCGGCCGCCGTCGGGCTGGAGACGCAGAGAATGATCGTGATCAGCAGGGCGAGTCTCAACATCAGGATTTCCAATTGATCGGGCGACGAGAGTCAACCGTCAAAGCGCCGGACGACAGCGCGAGCGGCAGCCGGTTCCGGGAAGTCCTCAGCGGATTCCGTGTCATATTGTAGACCCGCCGGAGGAGAGAATGGTTCCCCTGGCATTGACGTTGTGTCTTCGACAGAAGGGCGGGTTCTTCGCCGGTTACCACCTTACGCGAAAACGTGTTGTGGATTCGGTCTCGGCGCCGGCCAGCAAGTCCTCGACGACCACCCGGAACGTGCGCAGACCCGGCGACGTACCGTCCATGTCCACCCGCAGATACCGGGGTTCCCAGTCCCGGACGCCCCGGTACGTGTAGGACACCGCCGTCGTCCATTCAGGCTCCGGGTCCTCCAGCCGCCGCCTCTCCGGAAGCACCTGCGTCTGATAGCCGATCCTGTAATGCGTGGCGCCGAAAGTGTCTCGCGCCAGGTTGTACACCTCGAAATAAAACCACGCGCTTCCATCGCGCGAGCACTCATGCAATGGGTTGGGCAGCACGATGTACCTGCCGCGTTCCACCGGCCATTCATCGCGTTCCACGATCCGGCGCGCCATCAGCAGGCTGCTGATCTCCAGCGAATCGGGGTTGAACCGCCTCACCTCCAACGGTTCCCTGAACGTCCCAACCTTCTTGCTCGGCTGGTCCTCCGCCTCCCCCGCCAGGTAATAATTCCCGGGCGCAAGCGTCAACTGCTCGCTCGCAATCAGGTATCCCCGTTTGGTCGAGACGTAGTGCAGCCAGGGCATCCGCCGCACGCGGCCGACCTCCCGCCGGAGCGTATCCCAGGCCGTGTCGAACAGGAACAGCGCCTGTACTACGTCCACCTCCCGGACCCCTGGACCGACCTCTTCGTGCGTGACCTGATCACCGGACAGCGCATAGTACACTTCCACGCTCGTCTTTCCCTCTTCACGCCGGAACTGCGCGACCTGATACGGCACGCTGTACTGATAGGGATAGCGGTAGTAATCCGGTACCGACTTCACCAGTTCGCTGAAGCTCAGTGTCTGCCCCCCCAGCTTCGACTCGCCGAACCGCCAGGAGTCCCAGGAATTCGTATTCAGGAATGAAACTTCGAACCCGTCGTACGTCCATGTATCCTTGCGAGGGTGGAATTCGAAAATTCCGCCGGACGGACCCCTCCTCATCCGCTGTTCTTCCTCAAGGGTTTTCGTCAGGCCCATATCGATGTCCGCGGGCGTCATGTGCCGCGCCACAGGGTCGCCGTATCGGATATAGGCCTGTCCCCGGTCGGTCTCCCATCCGGCGTACCCGTTGATGGGGTCGCCAAAACGCAGATTCGCAAACGCCACGCGCCTGCACTGCTCCAGCATCCGCTCGTTGATTTTGCTCAGATACAACGGGTCCTTCCCGAACCAGAATTTCCGGATCGCCTCCACGTCCGGAGGGGGTTCCTCGTTCTTCCACGATTTCTTGTCACGCATCAGGAAGACCGATTGCATGAAGCGGCGTTGCCGGTCGGAAAGACGCGCCAGGCCGTCCACGTAGGCGCGGTACGCGGCTTCGGGGTGTCCCTTTGCCTGATAGCCGAGTCCCATGAAAAAGTAGGCGTCCGCACGGCCCGGATGGCGTTCGATATCGACCTGAAAGAGGGAAATCAGATCGTCAGGCTTCCGCGCCATATAGTATGCCAGCCCGAGATGCACGCGGGACGGCCAGTGGTCCGCGTCCAGCCACAGGGCGCGGCTCAAATAGTCGATCCCCACGTCCACGTCCATGTCCGCGTAACCGCGCTGCGCGAACGTGCGCCCTGTCGTCACGTCACCGTCCCCGGCCACGCGCATGGCGTCACTTTCGTCCTCCCGGGTGAAGAACGTCATTTCCCACGACCAGACCACGAACCGTCCCGCCCAGTAGTACGCGCGGACATTCTTCGGGTCGAGCGAGATGGCCTCCCGTGCTCTCTTGTATGAGCCGGACCTGGGCCCGGTGCGCCAGAGCAGCTCCGCGAAGGTCGCGACATAGTCCCCATTCTCGGGTTCCCGTTCCATCGCCCGCGTCAGCAGGGACCTCGCCTGCTGGCGCGAATACGTGGTGCCTTTTTCCAGCCTCAATCGCGCCAGCGCGTGCAGGGCCTTTCCGGTCCGGTCGAGCTTCGCCGCCTCCTTCAGGATGTCCCTGCGTCCGTCCAGCCCAAGGGAGGTGTCAGCGGATACCTGAATCAGGGAGTCCACCTTCGCGGGGATGTCAGACGCGGCCAGCGCCGGTGTCGTCAACGACAGCAGGCAATTCAGGATCAATGCGATCATCCGTATCTCCGAAAACCCGGCGGGATTTTCTGTTTCACGACTCCAATAGAGATCATACAGGAGACGCTAGGGCGCCTGAACGGACTCGAAGGCGCGGCTGTACCGTTCCACCGCCGACACATCCAGCTCGCATCCCAGCCCCGGCGCCATGGGGACCGGCGTGAATCCGTCGGCGAATTCTCTCGACTCGCGGATCAGGCTGTGCTCCCTCACCCAGCTTCCAACGATGTCCGACGCCATCGTGCAGTTCGGCACAACAGATATCGCGTGCACGAACGAAGCCTCCATAATTCCCAGGTCGACGCCAGAACCGTGCCAGCAGCGCAGCCCGGCCGCCTCCGCGACGGCGGCGCTCTTCGCAAAGCCCACCATGCTCCCGCCCAGGTTCACGCAGTCCACCACGCCGGCCTTCACCGCACGGAGCACCCCATCGCCGCTCCCGAGGTGCATTGCGATAGGGATATCGGTGGCCTCGTATATTTTAACGTAGCCCTCCAGATCCGATTTGGGAATCGGGTCTTCAAATACTTCCACGTTGCCCAGGACCTCGAGTTCGCGGGCGAGTTCGATCGTCTGCGCCGCCGTGCGAAACCGCTCGTTCGGGTCCACCGTGACCTTGAAATCCGGACCCGCCACGTCCCGGATCGCCCGCAGCCGTTCCACCATCGGCTCCTCGATCTTGCACTTGATCTTGATGCCCTTGAAGCCGTGCTCGAGCGCCCGCGCGACGGTCCGCTTTCCGTCTTCGGGCGTCTGGGACCCCATCCAGTAGTCCGCGCGCACCCGGTCGCGCACCGCGCCGCCCATCAGCGCATGTACGGGAATCCCGCGCGCACGGCCCACCAGGTCGAAGACCGCCATCTCGAGCGCGTGATACGCGGGACCCGTTCCAACGGTCAGCATCGTCTCCGTACCGTCGGTTCGAGGCTCGTAGATATTCTGCAGCGTCACCGCCTCGGGATCCCGTCCCAATACCACGGCCGCCCCCGCGCGCACGTCCTCTATGGGCACGCCGCGGCCGGACTCTCCAAGCCCGTAATGCTCGGTATCCGTGTTGATCCGTAGGATATGCTTGGGCACCACGTCCCATCCGACATCCGGGACCCATTCCGGGCTGTTCACGCGCCCCGGAAGACTCGGCACCCCCACGGTCCACAGGTCCATCGACGTCATCTTCATTGTACGCTCCTCGGTTTTGGGGTTTCTTAAAGAAATATGTTTGACATTCACACTGCCATACTGTATATTTATAGTAATACACTAATACACAGAGGAGAATCCTCAGTGCTGATCGCGATCGATCACCACAGCGGCGTGCCGGTCTACCGGCAGTTGATGGACCAGATCAAGTTTCATATCGCCAGCGGCCTGTTGAAGCCTGGTGAAAAACTGCCGGCCACGCGCTCGCTTTCCGCGCAACTCGGCGTCAATCCGATGACCGTGAGCAAGGCTTACGGGTACCTGGAGGCCGAGGGCATCGTGGAGCGTCGGCGCGGGCGGCCGTTGACCGTCAGTCACCTGGAGCCGGAGACGGTCGAGGTCCACAAGCTCAACCGGCTCCGTCAGAGCCTCGCGCCAATTGTCGCCATCGCAAGACAGCTTGGCATTGAAAAGTCGCGGGCCCTGGAAATCTTCGGCCGGATGCTGGACGACGCCGGCAATCAGGAGGAGCCATAATATGGAATCCGCGTTCGAAGTCAAGAATCTCACCAAGTCCTTCGGCGACGTCACCGCGCTGGACAACGTGAGCGTGTCCGTCCCGAAGCCGGCTGTTGTGGGTCTCATCGGCAGAAACGGAAGCGGAAAGACCACGATGCTCCGGCACGTCATCGGCCTGTATCTGCCGACCAGCGGGACATGCACCACCCTTGGTTGCCCCAGCGACAAACTGGGTCCGGATGAACTCTCCCGCATCGGTGTGGTGCACCAGGAGAACCGGTTCCTGGAATGGATGAAAGTGGAGCAGCAACTGCGCTATGTCTCCACCTTCTACAAACACTGGGACCGTGACCTCGAGGAACGCCTGCTGGACGAACTGGAACTGGAGTCCACTGCCCGGGTCGGGACCCTCTCTCCGGGGAACGCCCAGAAACTGGGCATCATTCTGGCCGTATGTCACCGGCCCGACCTGCTGATCCTCGACGAGCCCGTCAGCGGCCTGGACCCCATCACGCGCGAGCAGTTCCTGAAATTTCTCCTCGAGCTCCTGCAGCAGGACGCCAATACGATCGTGATTTCGTCACACGTCCTGCACGACATCGAAAAGGTCATCGACCGCGTAATCTGTCTCGACCGGGGCCGGATCAGGGCCGACGCATCGCTGGACGATCTCCAGGAACGCTTCGCCGAATGGCGGGTGACCGCCCGGAACGGCAGGCTCCCCGCGCAATTTGAAGAGGACTTCGTCGTATCCCGGGAGGGTGACAGCAGCCAGGCGCGTCTGCTCGTGAACGGCGCTTCCAAAAACCTGGACGCTTTCAAGGCGAAATACGCCGTTGACGTGTCCAGCCGCCCGCTGAACCTGGAGCAGATGTTCCCGCTCCTCCTGGACGAGACCTGCTGATGGGAATCTACGCGCTGTACCGCCTGCTCTGGCGGCCGGTGATTCTTGCATTCTACCTGATATTCGCCGGGCTGATTCTGGGTCTGCTCTGGGCCGCGGGCACGAGACTCCCCGCCCTGTCAGAACCGGGACGCCTCATTCTGATCACGATGGCACTGCCTTCAATCGCAGGCTTCTTCATCGGCCAGAGTATTGGCGAGCTCCAGCACACGCCCATTTCCTGGTCGCTTCCCCGTCTTCGCAGGCTGCTCTCTTCCTCGGTATGTATCACGGGAATCGGACTCGCCGCCCTGACAACCTGGACTTACGATTGGTTGGGCGGTCCTGCGCCTGTGATCCCGATTCTTGCTTCTTGTTTCATGTGGCACAGCCTGGCATTTACGATCGGGACCTACGAATTCGTCGACGCCCGAACACTCCGGTACCGCAGTTCGGTCGTCACGTATATTACGATTCTTATCCTTGTATTCGGCATCCTCTCGATCAATAACGTTACCGACTATTACATAGCCCAACCCCTCCTATGTACCCTTGTTACGCTTATTATCGCGATACTCTACCTGAAACGCACTTCCGGCGTCGGAGTCACAAGAGAAAAATCGCTCGTCTCGATGCCGGTGTTCCATCGGTACACGTTCGGACCTCACCAGACGGCACGACGCGACTCCCGGCGGAAATGGACACGCGCGGCTCCGCTCAACGGTCTGGGCGACTGGATCCGGGCCGGTGAATACGAGAATTACGGTACCGCATGGGCGGGATGGCTGGGCAGCGCGTTCCTGTACTCAACTGTCATTCTGGCTACCGTGGCGGTCCTGATTCAGTTATTCGGCCATGCAGAAGCCGTTATCGTTCCTATCACCCTGGGTCTTTGGATGCTGCAACTGTCCTTGTACGTGAAAACCGGATGGCTCTATCCTCTTTCGAGACTTGAACTGGCGAGGCTCGCGTACTGGTGTAGCCTTCTACATAACGCTCTACATTGCGGGGTCATGTTATTGATGTTTCTTCTGCTGGATGGCCTGACCGGAATCTTCACCGGGCTCGACCTCGCGCGTCCTGTCCTGCTGATGTTCATCTGTAACCCTGTCATCCAATGGGTACGCTTTCGGAACGAACAATTCAAAGTACTTTCATACGTAATTCTGGCTGTTTTCATCATCTGCTATTCGATCCTGATTACGATATGGCTTGAGTTTGGCTGCTGCATTTCGTTCGCCTACGAGGCCGCAACCGTCGCGAGTCTAATCCTCCTGTCCCAGTACCTCTTTCGTTGCAAAATCCGACAACACTTCAAATTCGGCGATCTCGTCTAATCCGCATATCAGCCTTGCTCTTAAGGTGATCGTCTCATGGGCATCCATGCATTATTCGGATTGCTGTTGCGTCCATTGCACATCGCGATGTCTGTGGTTATAGTCGCGTACTTTTTAGTCCAGATTGGATTAGATGACAACTTTCTTGTATTGTTGTCGCCGGTAATTTGCGGCGTATTGCTTGGGAGAATCGTACAAGAACTCCGGAATACGCTGTTTTCATGGACTTTGCCAAACCTGCGTCGGCGACTCTTCTTTTCGCTGCTCCTTGCCGGTGTTGTCACGGCGTTTTTCCAAACGTGGATTTACACATCCGCTGGTGGTATTGCCCCCTGGCACACCATCTTCTCATCCGTACTTCTCTGGTACAGTGTGGGGCTGATTTTGGGAATGAATCCCGTTTGGCCCACACTGTTCAGGGACATCCGTCGATATGGTCTTGGTTTTCTCATTTGGATCCTGTTGTTCACCGCGATGTATACGGTCGATCGCATCGTCGAAGTTTACGCAGTTCATCCCGTTCTGTGCGTCCTCCTGGCATTGACTGGCGCGTCGCTGTGCCTTCATCGTTTCTTTGACGTCAATGTTGCCAGAGCAAACGCACTTGGCCCAGTGACGCACGCGCAGAGCTTGAAGGGTGAATCCCGTCGTCAATGGCAACATACGGGGCCGTTCACGGGACTGTTTGACTGGATTCGTGCCGGCGAGTACGAAAACTTTGGCTTCAAACGAATAGGATGGCCGGCCAGAGCGCCCTTCATCCCGGCCATAGCCGTTCTTGGCGCGTCAGCGTGCATGTTTGTCCTGACGGACGTGCCCGGTAAAGCCTTGCAACAGAACTCCGTAGCCTTCCAGCGCGTACTAAACATAATCGTAACCGTTGTTCCCGCGACTTGCGCTTTGATCTATTGCCTGGATGAATGTCTATTCCTCCAGAAGGGTTGGGTCTATCCCATCTCACGGATGCAATTCTCAAGACTGATCTATTGGAGTGGGCTCCTATATAGCGTCGTCTTTTTTGGTACCCTGATACTTGCCTTTCTGCTCAGGGACGTCCTGATGGAACAATTCGCAGGTTACGACTTTATCCGTCCTGTATCCCTGATGTCTATATTGACTCCCTTCTTCTTGTGGCTTCGCCTGCGATCTGGCCCTCTGCTTTCTCCGAGTGTCAGGGGGTATGTGATCACTTTCGGTCTCCTTATAGGCATTACAATATTGTGTTGGTACTCGCTCAAAGCGGCTCCACGAATACCCGATCACTTTGAGTTTGGGGCACTTGCGAGTCTGATCCTCCTGTCCCAAGTCCTCTTCCGTTACAAAGTGAACAGGTATTTCAAGACTGGCGATCTCGTTTGATCGATTTGGTTCCTCGCGGGGATCGCCTTCTTCCCCCGCTACGGCAGCGCGTCAAACTCACTCCAGATCGCGCCCGCCTTTCCTTCTTCCAGGCTGGTGGTTGGCAGGAGGAAGAACAGCGCCTCGATCCGCTCCCCCGCCTTCATCCACCTGTCCAGGTTGCCCAGCAGGAAGCATCCGACCTCGCCCAGGGCGAACCCGCCGGCGCGCGCGCCCTCCCCGGCCGCGCTCAGAAACAACGCCTCTCCGTTCTTCCCGACGATCCCGCCCCAGTTCCAGTTGCCGCCGCTGGTCCAGTGGGGCGCCGCTAGTGTCGAAACGGACGTTTCGGTCGTATTGTAGAAGGTCGCGGTCCCCGGTGACGCGGCAAACGCGGGCCACACGCCGAAGCCCAGGTCCCCTTCAGCGCCGATTCCGAGTTCGTCGCGGCACGTCACGCGAATGGCCAGAACGTCCGCGCCGGGTGCGAGCAGGTATTCCCACGCGATCGACTGACCGCGGGCGTGCTCCTGAGCGATCCGACAGTGGACGCGCACCCCGCGCCAGACCAGGCCCTGGCGACCCTTCCTTTCGATCACCCGGTACCGGAACCGTTCCTTGTAGAGCGTATCCTCGAGCCTGTCGTATTCGGGTGAAAGGCCGCCGTACCATGGATTCATCCACGCGCGCGGTTCCACGTTGGGATACGGACAGTTGAGATACTCCATACCGTCGTACCTGAGCGAGATAACGGATCCCATGAAAGCCGGCGCGACCTTCGCGGCCAATATCCCGTTGTCGATCTCAAGGACGCGGCCCTTCTCCCGGCGCGACACCGAGACCTCGCGCGCGCCGGCGGGGAGTACCAGCGCTTTCTGCGTGAACCGGTAGACCGCCTCTTCGGTCTCGAAACGTGCGCGGATGCCTTTCGTGCCCGGCCGGACTCGCGCTTGGGGACGAAAGGCCACCTTCCGCACGACGGGCCTGGACTCGCAGAGCCCTGTGACCTTGACCGCCCTTACGTCCGGGTGCAGACCGTCGGAATCCTCCAGGATCAGTTCCCCGTCCAGCTCGTGCCTGCCCACGTGGTCCAGGCGCAGTGTCGCTTCCACCGGCTCTCCCGCCACGATCAGCGGGCGCGGCTCGATGCGGCACTCGATCGGCCTTCGCGTGGGCGCCGTGGATGCCTCGATCTCCGGAACGCTGTCGAACAGGGTCCGCCACCAGGAACGGACCGTCTGCCAGTTCCCGTCGCCGACAAAGGCGTTGACAGGATCCAGCGCCCTCGACGCTCCAGGCTCCACGCGAACGGCTCGCGTTCGAAGACTGCCCCACGGGCCGGGGCTCACCCGTTCGGCCCGGTCCCACAGAATGCCGGTGACACAGCCATCCTCTTTCTCCACGCAGAACCATCCTTCTGGCCAGGCTGACGTCTCCTCCGATAGCCGGAGGTCGTCCAGGTCCCGTCCTCCCGATCCGAACGCCTGCCGGGACACGCCGTGTTTCCCCGGCACGACCAGGGACGCGGTGCGGCCCATTTGCATCCACCAGCTTTGCGACACCGAAAGGTCCAGCGGCAGCGAAGTTCCATTGACGACGGTATCCAGCACCCTGACCAGCGGGCCCTGTCCAACCAGGACGCTTCTTTCCAGCCACACGCCCGGTCGAGTCACTGAACGGGTGCGCAGGCGGAGCACGACCCCGACGACATCCCGCTCGACTCGCGCCTCGGCCTTCTCCTGAAACAGATCGCCACCGGCAAATGGCGGGCCGAGCCTGGGGGCCTGCAGCTTCAGCCGGCGGGACCGCAGCGCCCGTAGCGTGTGATAGATATATAGCTCGCCGCTGCGCAAATCGGCGCTGACGGTCAGTCCGTCGCCGCAAAGAAGGGCGTTCCGCTCTCCGACACATCCCGACACGCCTCCTCGGTCGACGGCCAGCAGGTCGAGACGTTTGATCTTGACGGGAACTGCCCTGCCCCCCGCCGTCGCGGTGGTCTCGACGTCAATCGCAACAGGCCCTGCCCACGGGGCCGTTACCGGCACCGTCAGCTCGGCCCCGCCCTTCGGATCGAGCGCCACCTCCCGCTCGCCGGCGTTGACATCCGCGCCGCCCACGGGCATGATCCGGAGTTTCGCCGTACACGCCTCGTCCAGGCTGGAACGCAGGGTCAGCGTGGTTTCCTGCGGCTTGCCCGGCGTCAGGATGGAGTGGGGTGCATCGACCGAAACATCCACGGCCTGGCGTACATCGATCCCCGCCGCGAATTCGATCCCCACGCCGTCGATCACCAGGTCGGTCCGCAGAACCGCCGCTTTGGGTTCGCGCGGCTTCTCCTCGATATTCGGGTCGATGACGAACGTATCTCCTATTTCGGCTGATTCCGCAACGTCCAGCACCTCGCGCTTTTCGACCCTCACACCCGGATCGCCCGAAGCGGCGAGAAAGACGTGTGCCGGGTGCGGCTTCTTGTTGACGATATGCCATCGGACAGCGTGGGGGACCCCCGCAACCAGCTTTTCGTCGGGCAGGCTGCACGATACCGTCAGGTCGTTGTTCTCGAGCTCGATGATCCCCCAACTCTGGCGGTCGAACACCAGCCTGAGCAGGTCGCCGTCCTGGGCGCGCCAGAGGTATTCGTAAACCTTCACCCTGCCCCGCGTCATCACGTCCTCTTCGGGGCTTAGCTCCCGCACCTGTGTCTCGTACCAGTCGTGCCGGGCGAAAAAAGCGGCGGCGAGCGGATGCCGGCGGGCGGCGGGCATAAAATTCTCCATGTGCACTGACGAGTCCGGCCTCCACATGAAGCCCATCTTCTTGTACAGGGGAACGGCTTGAAGGTTTCCCGGCCACGTGTACAGGTCGACCCGCTGGTAGCCAGTTTCGTACGCGCGTTCCATCGCGCCCCACAGCGCAGATTTCCCGTGCTTCTTCCCGTGGAATTCCGGATGGCAGTTGAGGTGCGGAATGAATGCCTTCGCCTTCTGTCCCGGCGTCGCTCGTATCAGGCAGAGGCTGATGATCCGTTCCTCATTCTCCGTGACGATCGCCCCCAGCAGGTTGCTCTCTTTGATGTTTCGCTCCTGCTCCTCGGCCGTCGTCTGCCATCCGCCGCCGCCCGGCCATCCCACGTCTGCTTCCATCTCGAGCGTGGCGAGCTTCCGGGCGTCGCCATCCCGCCAATCCTCGACGAGATTTCTGGTTTTATGCAGCAAATGCCCCTCCATCCAAATCAGATTTGAATATTATTGAATATCACACATGTCCAAAGCCGTCTTTTCCAACAGCTGTTGCGACATGATCCTCGCTCCCGGGAACGCCAGCGCCTTATCCAATCCGGCCGCAGAGTCGTTCATTCACTCCACCACCCGGAACACCACGTCCCGTTCCGCGATCTGGCCGGTATACAGGTCCTTCAGGGTGACGATGAGCTTGTGGAAACCGGCGGGGGCATGGGTCGCGTCGATCTGAAGGAAGGTGAAGTCGTCCTCCTGATTTCCCCGGTATTGCGCCGTGACCGTCGTCTCGGCGCCATCTTGCTTGCGGGGAGTATCCCTGATCTCCTCGGAGATCCTGTTTCGTTCCGGCAGGATGTATTTGACGCGATAGCTCACGGTCTCTTCAGGTTCATCCCGCCAGAGGTCTTCCTCGCTCTCGATGATCGCTTCCTCCACGATGGTCTGGATTTCCACCGCGGCGCCCGCGCCCGGCGCATCCAGGGCGGCGAACCGTTCCGGCCGGATTTCCTCGCGGTCGGGCCGGGTCAGCCGGTACGAGATCCGATATTTGGTTCCGCCGAACCGGTCCCTCTTGAGATTGTATATCTCCAGATAGATGAAGACGGGCTCGGATCGACCGTAGGTGTGGAGTGGATTGGGGGTGACGTGGAGATCGTTGCGTCCTTCGGGAAACGCCGTTGTCGGCTCAATCCCGGACGCCAGCAGCAGATCGCTCATGGCCAATAGAGAGTCCACGGTCCGGAACTCGCGGAATTCGCGAAACGTCCCGATGGATCCCGTGCCGCGGTCCCGGACCTCGACCACGAGCCGGTGCTGGCGGGGCGTCACACGCAGCGATCGGAAGGATACGATGTGGTTGCGCCGCAGGCTGTCGCTCATAGTATCAATCGCCTTGTCGAACAATGGCCATTGCATTGCGACGTCCATCTTTCTTCGGTAAACCTGGTCCCAGCGTTCATCGAACAGAAACACGCCGTCCTCGAGATCCACAAACCCGTTCGGATCGGATAACCGGACCCTCGCCTTCGGAATCGCGTATGCGAATTCCACGCGAATACTGTCGCGCTCCTGAAACGCCGCGACCTGGAACGGCATCTGATATTTCCGGTCGCGATACGGGTCGATATACCGCTGGGGCGTATCTCGAAATACATGTCGTGCGTGTGGCCGCGTTCCCCTCAGACGTTCCCGTCGACTCTCACCTGAATAAAAGTCGCCCAGATCATCTCGCATTCTCGTTATGTAGACCCAGCCTCGTCTTACCGGGACTCTGTAGTTCGCCGTCGACTGTCTCGCACTCCTGCCTGAGTTCGATCCCCTTGCAAAGCGCCATGCGTCCAATCCGTCGCCGTTCTCGTACCAGATTCGAAACTCCCCGTAATACCAGACCTTCCGGCTGGTAAAGACATCTCGTCCCGAATATCGTCCGAATTTGATAAACGCCTTTCCGGGATCGGTTTGCCAACCGTCGACTTCCTTAAAATGCCGGGTGAACCTGAGATTGGCGTATGCGACCCGCCCGTAGTGTTCCATCTTTCGCTCGCTGAACGCCGTCAGGAAGAGCGGGTCCTGTCTGCGCCAGAAGCGGTCGAGGCGGTCGCTCGTCCAATACGCTCCGCCAGTGTCACCGTATGTGATCGCCTGCGCCATTCGCGTTCGCTCGTCCTTTGATGCAAGTACGTCTACCGACTCCATCATCGACCGCTCGTCGCCGGACATTCGCTCGAGTGCCCGCCGGTAATAATTGTGGGCTACGTCCATTTCGCCCAGCATCTGATATCCCAGACCACAGAACATGAACGCATCCTTGTCCTCAGGAGAGTGTTTCAGAAAACGCTTGAATAACAGAACGAGCGCTTCCGGCTTTCCGATTTCTAAATGCAGGAGCCCCAGCAGGTTGTACGCGCCACGGAATTCAGGGTCCGCAACGATGCTCTGCGTCAGGTACCCTCTCGCGCGTTCCAGGGACTGCATGGCGAAGGTCTTCCAGTAGAATACCTTTCCGATACTCTCATATTGCATGTTACCGGTAACATCGTAGTTCCCAGTACCCATACTACTTCTGTCGAAGCGGACGAACTCAACCTTATCGATCAACGCGAGATACTCCTGTACGGCGAAAAATCCCGCCCAATACGCCGCTTCCGCGCTTCCGGTGTCAGCCGCTGCCAGAGTTTGATACTCCCGGTCTGCGTTGTAAGTGAACCCCTGCCTGCTGAGAAGTTCGCCCAATGTCAAATGATAGTCCTTGTTCTCCGGGTCGATGCGCATGGCTTCATCCAGCGCTTTGCGGGCGCTCTGGCGCGTGAGCGGCGTATTCAATTCCATGTAGAGCTTAGCAATCTCATAGTGCGCGGGCGCGAATTTCCAGTCACGCTTCAAGACCTGCTCGAACGCCTCAATACTTGCTTCCGGGCGCACTTTGCCGACCTGCGCCAGTGCCTCGCGATACAGCGAATCCACGCGGGCGTGTTTTGGACCGGCTGGTACTTCGGATATCGCCAGAAGCACCAATGCCATGACGACCAGGCCGGACATCAGCCTGACCAGCCGACGGTATGGGGCTGAATTCAAGTCGTCCATTTGCAAGACCGTCCGGTAAGCCAACAGACGTGTGCGCGGACCAGCGGACTGCATCACTTCACCACGAATCCGGCATCCTTGGTCACGGTTTCACCGCTGTTCAGATCCGTGACCGCCACCTGCAGCACCTGCCGTCCCTCGCTATGCTGTCCCAGTTGCAGCGCGACGTATTCCACCTCTGTGGGGTCCGTACCGACCTGCTCGGATGCCACCTCGACCTCCACCTGCCGTTTCCCTCGCAGCCTCACGAGCCGTGCGATATTGCCAACGTCGGATTCACCTCTTTTGCCTACGGTGTAGGTGATCCGGTATCTCGTTCTCCCGAACGTATCCCTGGCCAGATTGTATATTTCGTAGTACACGTAGACGCTGTGTCCCTTGCCGTAGGTGCGGGTCGGCATCGGGACGACGTGTAATTCCCCTTTGCTGAACTTGCTTTCCGCGTTGTCCTCAGTGATCCGCCATGCCAATTCCAGATCGCTTATCCGAAGACCGGACTCAGGGTAGGCCTCCACGTGGATGATCTGCCGGTACCTCCCGCGCCTTCCGGTGCGTTTGTCCCTGACCTTTACCTCCATTCGGTAGTGGCCAGGTGGAACGTCCAGCCGAACGACGTCGGGGACGAACGCACCCAGTGTCTGACTCACGTCTCCCTGCCGCCGGAAATGAACGTCGTCCTTCTTGCGGTACACCTGACCCGTTTCCTTGTTCAATAGAGCAACTGTCCTTTCGACGTCCAGCGTGGTTGCGTCTTCGGTCTTCATGTACTGTGCTACGTTCTGTGGAATCCCCGCATAGACTTCCAGGGCAGACGCCGCGTCAGCCTGACCTCGGAAATCCGCCAGATCGTAGGAGAACTCCAGCGGATCTTCGTTCGCAGGCGGCTGGTAGTAGTCGGGGTATCGCGCCGCGCTTCGCATACTCACATTTCGGGGGCTTAACCGGTTGTACGCGGCAAGCATTTGGATGTCGATATCCACGTCGATCGGCGGCGGCGCGAAGTCGAATTTCCCGTTCAACATCTCATCTGTAAACGTCACCTCCATGCCACCTCCTGCGCCGTTATTGACGTAGACCCAGCTTTCCCATGGTACAATAGATTCGTCCGCTCCGTTCGCAATCACCGGTCGATATGCGGGAGCCATGAATCCGCCGAAGTCGTGCCCCTCGGGGATACTGCGAACGGGAAAGGCAACCAGGATGTCTCCCCAACTCGCGACGTCCGCCGCTCCGTGGATCTGTCCTGCAAGCGCCTCCTTCACACGCTGGACATCGAGACTCTGCTGAAAATTAACCCAGTCGGACCTCGATCGATGGTCCGGTTCTCCGAATCTCACGTATACTTCTCCCCTCGTATCCCAGGGTTGCCGCGATTTGGAAAAGTGACGTCGCGCGAACCACACGCGCCGGTAGTGCTCCAATTGCCGCTCGTTGGCGGCGGTTGTCAGATCCGGGTCCCGGTCTCCCCAGAACCGGATCAGGTAGGCGTCTCGATCCGGCGCATTGGCAAAAGCCTCGTACTCGTCCGGAGAAGCAAGGAGACGGATATCCTCGTACAGCAACCGTTCCGCCGGATCACACACTTCGAGATATCTCTCGAACGCAGCCTCCGCCATGTCCAGGGAATCCATTTCCATGTAGGCGTACGCGAGGACGGGCGACATTTCGATTGCATCCGGATGGCTCAGCATCTGCCTGCGCATCAGGTCCACAACGCGCGCATGGTCGCCGACGTTGGCAAGCGCTCCGGCAAGACGCAAAGTGACGTCCAGATCATCGGGCCTTAGAGATAGGTATTGTTCGTAGTGCTCCGTCGCGCGCTGATGATCTTCCTTGAACGTCTCATACCATTCACCGAGCAGTCGATGCGCTGGCGCAAACGTTGCATCCATTTGGATGAGCTTTTCCGCTTCGCGCTTCACATCGTGTTCCCCCAATGCGTACCTTGCTTCGGCGATATGGTACCTCGCTTCGAGATAATTCCGATCATACCGCAACGCCTGTTTGAAATAGTCGATCGCCGTGTACAGGCCCTTCGGTTTTTCTCGCCACACCAACCCAAGCCCGTTGTACGCCGGAGCGTATCTGTGCTGTCTCCGCCGCGCATCCATAAAGGCCCGTTCGGCGGCTTTCAAATCGCCCGCCTTCAGGTATACGTGGCCCAGACCGACGTGCGAAGGCGCATGTTTGCTGTCAATCTCAATCGCAGCGCGGAATTTTGAAGCTGCCGCGTCCAGGCTGTCGCCGTCGAGAAGACTCATCCCCTCACTGTATAGACTCTGCGCCAGCGTCCGATCCCCATCGGACCTCGCCGTCGCTGCAGCCTCCGCATTGAACAACGTCACCGCGGCAATGACCAGAACCCTCAAAACCGTCGCTGGTCTCATTTTGGAACCTCCAGGAGTTAAACAGTTCTTGCTGTAATCTGGAGCCGTTTCAGGTGCTCCTATTCCAAAACCAGTTCCACCGACCGATCACGCTCCGTGCCCGCGTGAATGTCGCGGACCGTTACCTTCAGCAGAAACTCACCTGAGCCGGCCTTGTTCAGGTCCAGCGCCAGAGATTCCCGGGTATCGGGAGAATCGCCGAGTCGCTCCACCGTGACGGTGGTGGCGGGCTTTTCGCCGCTGCCGAAGATCCTGAGCAGCCGCTTGATTCCCTTCCTCTTCAGCCGGGTCAACCCGTACGAGACCTCGAACGACGTCGTGCCGCGTTCGTCCGGCGTCAGATTGTAAAGCTCGAAATAGATGTACACCGGATCCCTGCGTGAGAACCTGAGCGAGGGATTCGGTACGGCCTGGATTCCTCGAAGATTGAACCCATGGGATCCCTCAACGCCGGCCCGGATCACATGCGCCGGCACGACGCTGCTCATATCCAGTTCGGTCTTCGAGAATTCCGGTATTCGCAGGTCCTGCTTCCATCCGCCAAGGAGATTTTCCCGTGAGGGTCTGAGGAAAAACGCCGCGTGGCCTGAATCGGGGTCGGCGGAAAACCGGAGTACGCCGAAGCTCCGGTCCTTGTAACGCGACCGTTCGACGTGGGATTTACGCACGTGCCCGGTCAGGTTTTCGTACCGGTTCCATTGCAGGTCGTGCAGCGCCAGCCCGTATTCGTAGATTGCCGTCGTATCTGACAACTGGCTGTAGTCCTTCTTCAATGCCTTGAATGGCATTCCGTAATACAGCTCGACGTCGCCCCTGCCCCCTTCGCCCTTGAAGTACGCCAGGTAGGACTCGTAATCGAGATCATCCACGTCGTCCTCCCAGGTATGCCGATCTGTCTGCAGCCCCGTCTCCACGGACCGGTGCACTTCGCGCCTGAGTTTCTCATTCTCCCACCTGAGGCGCCGTCCATAGTTCCCCGAACCGGAAAGGGACTCCACAAGACGCCAGTTGGAGCCCATACTGCTGGGCGTTGCGACGAAATTGAACACCATCTTCTGAAATGCATCCGTCTTCCAGTAGTGCCAGACTTCGGCCATGGAGAACTTCTGCGTATCCGACGGGCGGCCGTGACGTATATATATCAGACCCGGATCGTTGAACCTGTCATTCAATTCAACCGTAGTCGGATAAGGAATGTCGTCGCCCTGGTCCGGGTCGTAGAACCAGGTGCGAAATCCATCGTAAATGTAATACCGTTCGGCATACAGGATCCGCCGGTAGTGCTCCGCCAGGCGCACGTTCGGAGACACGGCGGGGGTGGGGTCCCGGCTCACCCAGAGCTTACGGAAGAACTCGCGATAGGCCTCCGGCGTTTCGAGTTTGGAAAACGCATCCATTTCCTCAACGGTTACGACATATTTGACGTCTTCGTACATCAGCTGCGCGTCCAGCGAGTCCCGGATGCTTTCCACGGCCTTGTTGTAATGGGATTCTCCGGTCTCGACGTCATCGCTTCCGTACGCGATGCGCGCCAGAGAAAGATAGGCCGGTATTTCGCTCAGAGACGGGTCCGACGCCAGCCAGGACCGCAGGACCGTGTCGGCGCGCGCCGTCCGTCCGGCGAGTCGCAGGGCTTCGCCCTCGAAGTATCGCGCGTATTCGGTACCATGCCTGCGCAGCCATTTCAATGCGTCCTTCGGATCCTTATTGTCCAGGAAATATAGGTACAGACGCCGCAGCCTGCGCCGGTGTTTGAATTCATCCGGCTTGATCCGCACCTGACTTTCACCCAGGCGAACCGCCTCGACAAACGCCTTGTCATATCGTCTGAGCACCGCAAACTGATACAACGCGTCCCTGTATCGCGGCGCTGTATCCAGAAGTTGTCTGAAGTGCCTTTCCGACCGCCGCCAGTCCAGCCAGCGGGCGACCGTCCCTTTGTGCTTGCCGGATTCCCGGTAGGCGATCGCCCGCCTGTAGAGCGCTTCCGGGTTTTGCGGATCCCGGGCCAGAATCTCTCCCGTCCATTTCTTCTGGTCCCCCCAGTCCTCGCCCCGCATCGCCACGTCGCTGAGCGCCTTTAACGCCGAAGGAGACCCGGGCGACCGCTTCAACGCTTTTTTCAGATAGTATTCCGCGTCTTCCCCGGCGCCCTGCTCCATATATGCCCTGCCCAGCCCCACATAGGAAGGCGCGTACCCATCGTCTTCGGAGATCGCATCTTCGAACCGCTGCTTCGCCTCATCGTATTTGCCGGCAACCAGCAGCCCGACACCCTGGTTGAATGCCGCCGGTCCCCGGGGGTCCGTTACCAGCGCCGCGGGAGGCGCCGTGCGTCTGGCGACACCGGGCCCGGAAGAACCCGGCTTGCGCATTGCCGGATCGGGCAGCACGCCGCGTTGCGCCCAGTATCCCTCTTCAAAGCCCGTCGTCCGCTCGAAAGCTGCGGTCCGCTTCCGCGGCGCGGCCTTCAGGCGCTCCAGCAGCATGTCGCTGTCGACGAGATGGACCACGTGGACGCCTTCCATGTCCCGAATTGCCACGGGCTCCGCGCGATCCAGCAACAGCCGTTCGGGGCGCGGCACCATCGTGGACGGAAAGACCACCATCCCGCGCGCGGGCGGGTCATCCGCGGGCGCCCCGGGCGGCGCGTACATCCCGGTGGGATCCGAGACCGAGACCACGGTTATCGACCCGGAGATGCCCCCGCCCCGGGCTTCATCGAGCCCCTCGGTCGCCACGGCTACCGCCGCGGCGCTATGTACGGAGACATCCGCATTCACGTTCGCCGTTTTCTCCAGCATATTCTCGTCCGGCATGGCCTCCTTCGCAAAACCGGAGAACGCGGGAACATACACCACGCGAATGGTATCGGCGTCCCAGACGTCCGCCGCCAATTGTCCCCGGGTGCGATTCACGATCAGGATGTTGGGCGTCGCCGTCGCCGGGCTGAACAGGCGCACGGGGTCGCCCCACAATCCGGACAGATCCTCATCCTGCGCGACGCGGTTCATAAAGCCCATCAGGTTCAGGCTCACCCGCGCGTCTATGCGGCGCATACGGATGTCGGCGAGAAGCAACCGCGTCTCGTCGGCGCCGACAGAGCCCGCTTCCAGCGCAACGTTCATCGCGTCGACGTCCCGCTTGAGCTCCAGAAGCGACTTGCGGTTCCGGATACGCAGGTCCTTGAGCATCTCCCTGAAGTCGCCCGTGGTGGACGGTGTCTCGGGCACAGTCATTTCCGTCGGAACAGACCGCCTTCCGTCCCACTTCAGATGGACGCTGTCCACCGGTCCCGCCATTCCCTGTATCTGCACGTCCACCGTATCCCCGCGGGCTGAATGCGTGCCTGCCAATAACGCAAAGCCCAGGACGACTGAAATCGCGTGTCGCATAGCCGCTATCTCCACTGTTGCTCCAGTTCGGCTTCCATGTCCAGGATTGACGCCTTGATCTGTGCAAGTTCCTTCCGCACCGGCGCCGTTCTTCCGTTTCCCGGCGGTGGGTTGGTTTCATACACCTCCATTCCCCAGACCGCAAGCATCAGCACCGCGGCCACCGCAACCGGCGCAAGCACCCCACGGGGTATCCTCTCGATGAGGTCCTGGAGGCGCCATGGAACCCGCCCCGGCCTGGTACGCAACCGTTCCGACAAACCATCCCAAAGCCCGGCTGGCGCCGTCTCATTCGCGACGGTCTCCGCAAAATGGCCCCGTACCGTGTTCTCGCTTTGCTGCAGCCGCTCGAACGCGGGCGCGCAGTCCCCGCACCGCGCAACGTGTGTACGCATAGCCTCTTCTTCCGTCGGCGATAAATCGCCGTCCAGATAGCTGTGCATTCGCTTCCTTGTCTCGCGACATTCCAGATTCGGCATGTTTTCAACCCTCTTTCGTTTCGGTCAATCCAGCAGACCCTGCCTTTCGATCTCCTTATGCAGTTTTTCCCGCGCCCGATGGAGCCGGGACTTGACCGTGCCTTCAGGGATGTTCAGTATTTCCGCAATCTCCCTGCTGGCAAGTTCCTGCAGATAGCTCAAAACCACAACCTCGTGGAGTTTCGCGGGTAACCTGTTGATTATCGCACGAAGCCGAACCCGCGCGTCCCGTTTCGCAAACAGGGCGTCGGGCGCTTCTGTATCCGACGACGCCAGTCCACCGAACCAGGCGGGCGGCGTCAGTCGCTCGAACAGGCGCCGTCGCCTCCGCCTGCGCACGTTCAGGGCGGTCCGAACCGCAATGCGGTACATCCACGCCTGAAACGGAACCTTCCCTGAAAACGAACCCAGCCCCCTGTAAGCGCGAACGAACGCATCCTGAGCGGCCTCTTCCGCCTCCTCCCGGCTGCCCAGAACCGCGAGCGCAACGCGGAAAACGAAGTCCTGGTGGGGTTCGATCAACCTCCGGAACGCGTCCTGATTTCCCGAGAGACACTGCTGGATCAGGAACCGTTCCTGGGGCATTCGGGACTCCGGCGTATCGGCGCGCTGAGGAATCGGTATCGTGAGTTGATTTTGAAGTTCTGCGGATAACACTTTTTTACCCGGAATCGGCAGAAGAAGCTTTGTGTACCCGGACTCACACCCTGCAAGACACGGTTATCGTCCGGGAGGTTCAGTATAAATTCGCCAGATCGCTTGAAAAAGCAACAGTTATTGCGCGGAAACGAAAAGCAGTCCTGCAGATTCCATTCGCCACGAGGCTGCCCGCCGCCTGCCGAAGAATAATCCCTTGACGCCTATATACCATATCCGTAATTTTTCGTTGTTGAGGCGCAAGAAAGCGAACACGCCCTGCCCCTGTTCACCATCCTTACGGAGAATTGAGCCATGCCGGACCCGAAATACCTCCTCGACGACCGGAAAATGCAGGAATTCATCGCGAATGGGTTTATAACGATCAAGGTGGACCTCCCGCCCGAGTTCCACGAAGAAATCTACCGGAAGACCGATGAAGTCTTCATGAAGGAAGGCAACCCCGGCAACAACGTGCTGCCGCGCATTCCCGAAATCCAGACCGTTTTCGACCAGCCGGAAGTCCACGGCGCCTTTTCGTCCATCCTCGGGCACGACCACGCGATGCACATCCACCGGCACTGTCATTTCAACAAGCCCAACGGCCAGGGCGGAGGATGGCACAAGGACAGCTATTGGGGGTATTACAAGCTGCGTTATCACCGCAACCGGTGGGCGATGGCCTTCTATTATCCCCAGGACGTGGAATTGATCAACGGACCGACGGGGGTCATTCCCCACACGCATTGCTACATGGACCGCCTCGAAGATCCGGACGACGCCGGAGTTTCCGTGTGTGGCGAAGCCGGAACGATCGCAATTGTCCACTTCGACATCTGGCATCGGGCCATGCCCAACCAGGTGGACATGAGACGGTATATGATGAAATTCCAGTTTACCCGCATGTCCGAGCCCACGCAGCCGGAGTGGAACCACACCGACGAGGCCTGGAGCAACACGGACGTGGGCGACAGGCACCCGTTTGTCTGGAACAGCATCTGGGAGTGGTCGCGCGGGTCGAACGCCAACGGACACGCCGGCAACGTGGACGCGCTCTCCCGTACGCTTCAAGACGGCGACGAACATGCCCGGCTTAACGCGGCTACGAACTGTCCGCAACCGGAGAGCCGGCTGTCGGTCCCCTCTGCCGGGCCCTTCAGGCCGAGGACGACGACGTCAAACTCAACGCCGCCTACGCGCTGGGCGCAATTGGAGAGCCCGCCGTACCCGAACTCAAGGTTGCGCTTGGTCATGACGATGAGAGAGTGCGCGGCCATGCCGCCTTCGCGCTGGGCGACGCGGGCCCGGCCGCCGCCGAGGCCGTTTCCGCTCTCTCGAACACGTTGAACGATCCATCGGAATGGGTGCGTCACCACGCGGCCGAGGCCCTGGGTACCATCGCCGGCAATCCGGACGTGTCCGTGCCCGCATTGGCGAACGCGCTGAAAGACGACGACGGCCAGGTCCGCTACACCGCGGCGTATGCCCTGGCGCGTTTTGGAGCCGACGGCGAATCCGCCATCCCCGCGCTGAGTGAAGCCCTGCAGGACGAGAACCGCTATGCCTCCGGGCACGCCGCGGTTGCGCTTCAGTATATCGGCACGCCCGATGCGCTCAACATCCTCCTGGACCATCTCAACACGGCCAGGTGGTGTCCGATAACGACGCGGGAAGATCTGTATTAAACAGCATTCCGATCGGGACTCCAATCGCGCGTTGCGGGGCCGGTTATCGAGAATGGAGACTTGAATCCGTTAGACGCAAGACGGGAGAGGGGAGAGATAGTCTGCCTTGTTAGGTTTCTTCTCGTGCCGGAGGCAAGGAAGAATAACATAACGGGCACGGATTTCTTCTACCGTCTAACGTCTCCCGTATACCCACTTACCGGGAGTTGTGTACGCGAGGTGTCTATGCCAACAACGTTGTGCAAGCTGCTCTCCTGTCTCGGCGTACTGATTCTCCTTGCGGCCTGCGGCGGGGAGGAAAAACCCCCCGCCCCGGCGCCGGAGCCCGCGCCCGCCGAGACCACGGATAACACGCCCCGGCAACCCAGGCCCCTGCTGTCGGACAGCACGTTCGGCGCCGACTCGAACCCCACGGGCAATCCCATTGGCGGGGGTGAAGGTTACGACCGACTGGTCGTGGAATACGACTACTTCGTCGCTAATCGCGCTGAGTTGCTGGATGCGCTCGAGCAGGCGACCAGCGGCGAAGTCGTGTATCTGGCTGACACCTCGAGGGTGGACCTTACGGGCGACCAGAACATCGAGATCGCTGGCGGCGTCACGCTGGCCAGCGGACGGGGCAAGCCCGATACCGAGGGTGGCCTGGTTTACTCAAAGGAACTGGAGACGATTCCGCTCTTTGTCGCCACCGGTCCCGGCGTGCGCGTTACCGGACTCCGGCTGGAGGGCCCGGACACGATGAGGCGCACTGAGCAAATGAGGCAACTCAGCGCGGAAGGACGGTACTACAGCATCCCCAACTCCAGGGGCATCGAGACCTTCGAATCCCGCCTGGAAGTGGACAACTGTGAACTCTTCGGCTGGAGCCACGGCGCGATTTTCCTGAGGGCCAATTCCACCGACAACCACGTTCACCACAACTATTTCCACCACAACCAGCGCCACGGTCTGGGATACGGCGTGGTGATGGACCAATCGGAAGCGCTGATCGAAGCCAACCTGTTCGACTGGGGCCGGCACCACATCGCCGGTACGGGTCGGCCCGGAACGAGCTACGAGGCCCGTTACAACCTCGTCCTGGAAAACGCCAACAGCCACAGCTTCGACATGCACGGCGGCAGGGACCGGGGCGACGGTACGGACGTCGCCGGGACGGTCATTACCATCCATCACAACACGTTTCTGGCCATCGACGTGGCGGCCGTCGTCATCCGGGGCGTTCCCGAGGAATACTGCGACATCTACAACAACTGGTTCATCCACTTTGTCCCGAGCGTCGCCGTCAAACAGACCAACGCCAAGGGCAACGTCCGCCACTACTCAAACCAGTACACCAACGATCGGGTCGCCAAGGACTGAGAAAGTTGCGATTGACGGTCTGCTGAAGAGATACGCGATGGTGAGCGTGTCGATTTTCGCCACGGGATGAGGTCCAACATTGTCAACATCCGTTTACAAGCTGCTTGCCATTCTCGCATTGCTGTTTCTCGTCCCTTCCTGCGGCGGAGAGGAAACGCCCCCTGCGCCCGAACCGCAGCCCACCGAAACGACGACGGGCGGACGGGACCTGAGCAACCGCGCCCTGCTATCGGACGACAAGTTCGGGGCCGACTCGAACCCCACCGGCAATCCCATCGGCGGCGGCGAGGGATACGATCAACTGGTTGAGGAGTATGACTACTTCGTCACCAGCCGGTCGGAGTTGCTGGATGCGCTCAAGCAGGCGACGGGCGGGCAGGTGGTCTACCTGGCGGATACCGCGAGGGTGGACCTGACCGGGGATACGGACATCGAGATCCGGGCGGGCGTCACGCTGGCCAGCGGCCGGGGCAAGCCCGATTCCGACGGCGGCCTTATTTTTTCGGAACAGCTGGATACCGCGCCATTGTTTGTCGCCATCGGTCCGGACGTTCGCCTGACCGGCCTCAGGCTGGAGGGACCGGACTCGATGAGGCGCACCGAACAGATGACGCAGCTCCTGAGGGAGGGTCGGTTCTACAGCATACCCAACTCCAGGGCCATCGAGACCTTCCAACCGAGGCTGAAGGTGGACAACTGCGAACTCTGGGGCTGGAGCCACGGCGCGATTTTCCTCCGGAGGAATTCCACGGACAACCACATCCACCACAACTATATCCACCACAATCAGCGCCACGGCCTCGGCTACGGCGTGGTGATGGACAATTCCGAAGCGCTCATCGAAGCCAACCTGTTCGACTGGTGCCGGCACCACATCGCGGGCACGGGCAGGCCGAACACCAGCTACGAAGCCAGATACAACATGGTTCTGGAGAATGCCAACAGCCACAGCTTCGATATGCACGGCGGCAGAGACCGCGAAGACGGAACGGACATTGCCGGGAACGTCATTCTCATCCACCACAACACGTTTCTCGCCGTCGACGTCGAAGCGGTGGTCATCCGGGGCATACCGCGGGATATCTGCGATGTCTACAACAACTGGTTTATCCATTGGCTCCCGGCTACGGCCATCAAGCAGGTCTACGCTACGGGAAATATGAGAAACTACTCAAACCAGTACACGCATACCCGGGTCGTGAAGGACTGAGCGAAGGGGCCGTCGTTCCACAGTTGTGCAAGTAAACGCGACGTATGCAGCCTGCGAACCGGGCCGATTCAGAGCCGGGATGCGCGTATTCCGACGTACGGGGCATAGACGTCGATCATTTGCCACTTTTGGTAAAAAGCGCTGTTCTCAGGTTACATGTGTACGATACCTCGCCGACCAATAGCGTCAACTATTTGACGCTACCCGTAATTATCCTTCTGTGCCTTATGTGCTTCTTTTAGCCATTGTTCCACCAAAAGCAATAGCCACAAAAGGCACAAAAACACAAAATGGGAAGGGTTGTATTCTGTGACCGACCGAGTGGGGGTAACGAACAACGCCCGGATTCCATCCGGAAGGTTGGCGTATCATCACCCGGGTTGGCTTTGGGTCCTTCTGTGTCTTTTGTGCTTTTTGTGGTAAATTTACGGTTGTTTTCTTTCGAATTAAGGCTGGTAGCGTCAACCATTTAACGCTCCCCGTAATAACAGGAGTCCGGAGAATGTCGAAGCGGTGGAAGGTGTACCTGGCCGGGGAAATCCACAGCGACTGGCGGGACCGGATCGTAAGTGCCGCGGAGGAAGCCGGGCTTCCGGTCTCCTTCACGGCGCCGGTCACCGACCACACCGCCAGCGACAACTGCGGCGTGGATATCCTGGGCCCCGAGGAATCCTCGTTCTGGAAGGACCACAAGGGCGCGAAGATCAATGCCATCCGGACCCGGACGCTCATTGGCGACGCCGACGTCGTGGTCGTGCGTTTCGGAGGCAATTACCGGCAGTGGAACGCGGCGTTCGACGCCGGCTTCGCCGCGGCCCTGGGCAAACCGATAATTGTGATACACGACGCAGGCATCGCCCACGCGCTCAAGGAAGTCGACTCGGCGGCGCTGGCGGTGGCGGAAACGCCCGAACAGGTTGTTGACGTCCTCACCTACGCGATCCAGGAGACCTGAAAGGGCCATTCCCCGTCCTTACTCCCTCCGGACCGTCTGGCGCGCCTGCGCAAAAAACACCTTGAAAGATGAACAAAGATGCACTATATTATAGTGCTGTCTTTCCCCTTTATTTCCCCACAGTTAGGTTCCTTTTTGAGCCCCATTCAGGCCTGACTCTGCGTCAGGTTCGTCTGTCTCCCCGGCTGGAAGTTTGCCGTGCGGGGTTGCGGTTTCAAGCGATCCCGAAAAGGTGGGTTATGCCTGAATCGAAATCGTCAGTGCGCAGTTCGGATCAACTTTCGCTCTCCATTAATGGAAAAGCCGCGCCCGCCCGTCGATCCACCGCCGGGAAGAACAACGGCGCATCGCCCGGACACGGGTACGACGAGTCCAAGGTCAAGACGCTCAGCTCATTGGAACACATCCGTCTCCGCACAGGCATGTACATCGGCCGGCTTGGCGACGGGTCCAATCCGGACGACGGCATCTACGTCCTGCTGAAGGAAGTCATCGACAATGCCGTAGACGAATTCATCATGGGTTTCGGAAAAAAGATCGACGTCAGCATCGAAGACAACCGGGTCCGGGTTCGTGACTACGGCCGCGGCATTCCCCTGGGCAAGGTCATCGACTGCGTTTCCATCATCAATACCGGCGCGAAATACAACGATGACGTGTTTCAGTTCAGCGTGGGCCTCAACGGCGTGGGCACGAAGGCCGTCAACGCCCTTGCTTCCGATTTCAGGGCGGTTGCGTTCCGGGAAGGAGAGTACTTCGAAGCCCGCTTCGAGCGCGGCCGGTTGAAGAAGAAGCTGAAGGGACGGAAACCCGGGGAACCCGACGGCTCCTGTTTCGAGTTTCTGCCCGATGTTCAGATCTTCGGCGATGACTTTGCGTTCAATTTCGATTACGTCCGGCAGCGACTGTGGAACTACGCATGCCTGAACAGGGGACTTTCGCTCGTCTTCAACAGGGAACGATTCGTATCCAGATACGGATTGCTGGACTTCCTCACACGCGAAGTCGGCGAGACCGCCCTCTATGAGCCATTGTATCACAAGTCCCAATACCTGGAGTTCGCGTTCAGCCACACGGCCAGTTATGGGGAAACGTATTTCTCATTCGTCAACGGCCAACACACCAGCGACGGCGGGGCCCACCAGAGCGCCTTTCGGGAGGGCATCCTCAAGGGCGTGAATGAATTCTACAAGAAGAATTACAACGGCATCGACGTTCGGGAGAGCATCTCCGGCGCCGTCGCCGTCAAGCTCAAAGCGCCTGTTTTCGAGTCGCAGACCAAGAACAAGCTGGGGAATACGGATATTCGGGGTTGGATTGTCGCAGAGGTCAAGAGCGCCGTGGTCGACCTCCTTCACAAGAACCAGGCCGCGGCCGGGCGCCTGTCCGAGAAAATCGCCCAGAACGAAACGTTGAGAAAGGAACTCAACGCCGTAAAGAAAGAAGCCAAGGAAGCTGCCCGGAAGATCGCAATCAAGATTCCGCACTTTAAAGACTGCAAATTCCACCTGGGCCAGAAGAAGCATGGCGAAGACTCAACCATCTTCATTACCGAAGGCCCTTCGGCGGCGGGGTCCATGGTCGCCGCGCGCGACGTCCTCACCCAGGCGATCTTCGGCCTCAAGGGCGTTCCATTGAACGTATTCGGCAAGAACAAGGCCGCGGTGTACAAGAACGAGGAACTGTACAACCTCATGATGGCGCTGGGTATCGAAGACGGTATCGAAAACCTGCGTTTCAACAAAATCGTCATTGCCACCGACGCCGACCACGACGGTTACCACATCCGGTACCTGCTCCTCACGTATTTCCTGAATTATTTCGAGGAACTGGTGCTGGCCGGCCATCTCTATATCCTGGAAACGCCGCTCTTCCGCGTCCGGAACAGCAAGGTCACGCGCTACTGTTACAACAACCGGGAGCGCGAAAGCGCCCTGGAGGAGGTCAAGAACCCCGAGATTACACGGTTTAAAGGGCTCGGGGAGATCTCGCCGAAGGAATTCGGCCAGTTCATCGGCGACGATATGCGGCTGGTCAAAGTCAATATCCGTTCCATATCCGAAATCGCCAACACGCTCCGCTTCTACATGGGCAAGAATACCCCCGAACGCAGGGACTACATCATCGAAAATTTGATCTGAATTCCGGGTCAATCCCCTCAAGGATACAGGGGTCAGGAGAAAACCGCGGTCCCGTCTTTCCCTGACCCCTGAGTTCTTACGCGGTAACGAGGAGAAACCGTGGCATACGTCGACACCCTTTACGAAAAATACTATCTCGAGTTTGCGTCCTATTCCATCAAGAACCGGGCTATTCCCAGTATCGACGACGGATTCAAGCCGGTTCAGCGGCGCATTCTGCACGCCCTCCACGAGATGGACGACGGCAAGTACCACAAGGTCGCCAACGTCGTGGGCCAGACCATGAGGTACCATCCCCACGGGGACCTCTCCATCTTCGGCGCCCTCGTCAATCTGGCCAATAAGGAGCTGTTCATCGACAGGCAGGGCAATTTCGGCAACATCTTCACGGGCGACGAGGCCTCCGCGGCACGTTATATCGAATGCCGGCTCACGCCTCTGGCAAGAGAGGTCCTGTTCAACCCGGAGACGACCGAATTCGAAGATTCGTACGACGGCCGCAACCGCGAGCCGCTCGCTTTTCCCGCGAAGATCCCGGTCCTGCTCGCCATTGGCTCCGAGGGCATCGCCGCGGGCATGACTACCCGGATCCTCCCGCACAACCTGATCGAACTGCTCGAAGCGCAGATCGCCTGTCTGCAGGACAGACCCATCAGTCTCTTTCCCGACTTTCCCACGGGCGGGATGGTTGACGTCTCCCAATATGACGACGGCAACGGAAAGGTCCTCGCCCGGGCAAGGCTGGATACAAAGGATCCGAAACGCATCATCGTGCGCGAACTGCCGTTCGGTACGACAACCGAGACCCTCATCGCCTCCATCGAAGACGCATCCAAAAAAGGCAAACTCAAAATCTCGGGTATCAGCGACTATACGACCGATCAGGTGGAGATTGAAATCCAGCTCGCCCGCGGCGTGCATACCAGGGATACCGTCGACGCCCTGTATGCATTTACGGACTGCGAGACGTCAATTGCGGCGAATCTGCTGGTCATACGCGAGAACCGGCCGCAGATCACCACCGTGACCGATGTGATCCAATACAATACGGACCGCCTGGTTGAGTTGCTCAGGAAAGAACTCAAACTCGAAGAGCGGCGGTTGACCGCCCGGCATCACGCGAAGACGCTCGAACAGATCTTCATCGAAAACCGGATTTACAAGAACATCGAGGAGGAGACCACCTCCGAGGATGTGTACCGTGCGGTGTTCGAAGGGCTTGAACACTTCAGGGAGAGCATCAGGGCGGAAGTCTCGCGTGAGGACGTGGATAACCTGCTCAAGATCCCCATCAGGCGCATATCGCTCTACGATATCAACAAGGCCCAGGAGGAAATGCAGGAAATCCGCAAGCGCCTCAGGGAGGTCCGTGCCAACCTGCGCGGCATCCAGGCCTACGCCATCGGGTTCGTCGAAGGGATCATAGAGAAATACCGGGCCGATCACCCCCGGAGGACAGAGATCGCAAGCATCCAGAAGGTCGACGTCCGGGAAGCCGCCCAGCGAAATCTCAAGCTGCGCTACGACAGGAATACCGGTTACCTGGGCCACCAGGTCAATGGCGTCGCCCTTTTCGACGTGTCTCCGTACGACCGTGTTCTGGTGATCCGCAAGTCCGGAACGTACTCCGTCGTGGACGCCCCCGAGAAGCTTTTCGTGGACAAGGGCATGCTTTTCTGCGATTTCGTGGATGAAGACCGCGTCTACAACATACTCTACAAGGAGAACCGGACCGGATATCTTTACATCAAACGGTGCAAAATCGGCAAGTTCATCCTGAATCGGGGGTACGAACTGGCGCCGGAAGGCTGCCGTGTCCTGAAACTCACCACCGACTCCAGGCGTACGATACAGGCTAACTTCAAGCCCAAACCACGCGTGAGAATCACCGAAGAGCAATTCGCCATTGCCGACTATCCCGTTCGCGGCAACAGGGCCCGGGGAATCCGCCTGGCCAACCGCGAAGTGAAGAGCGTAAAGTTCATCTGACCCCGGGAGACTAACGGGATCGGTCGACACGGCCGGAAAAGCCTCTGTTTACGTCTCCGGGCATCACTGAAGTAGAATACCCAATGTCCCAGAAACCTCTTGCCGACCTTCTGGACCTTTCCGGACAGGTCGCCATTGTCACCGGCGCAAGCCGGGGAATCGGCAGGAGCATCGCCCAGGTGTTCCATCAGGCGGGCGCCCGCCTCACGCTGGTTGCGCGCAACGCGGGTCCATTGGAAGCGGTCGCCGATGCGCTGTCTGCCGGGAAAGACGTACTCGCCGCGCAGGCCGACGTTGCGGACGAGACACATGTCAACGCCTTCGTCCAAAGGACTCTCGACCAATTCGGCCGCGTCGACGTCCTGGTCAACAATGCCGGGGTGTCGAGCCCGGGACCCTATAGTGGTGTCGACCATGCCGAGTGGCAGCGGGTGATCGGCGCGAATCTCACCGGCGCGTATCTCTGCTGCCTGGCAGCGGCTCCTTACATGGAAAAACAGAAAAGCGGCCGCATCATCAATATATCATCCATCAGCGGCCAGACGGGCGGTGTCGCCGGCGGCGTCCACTATGGCAGCTCGAAGGCCGGGATGATCGGGATGACAAAGACCCTCTCCCGCGACCTGGCTGCCAGCAACGTCACGGTCAACGCGATCACGCCGGGCGTCATCGAAACCAGCATGCAAATCCCTCCCGAGACCCGCAGCCGGATCAACGAACTCATTCCTCTGGGTTACGTGGGCCAACCCGAGGAAATCGCCTACGCCGCCCTTTTCCTGGCCTCGCGGATGGGAGCGTATATCACCGGCGCCACGATCGACGTGAACGGGGGGATATTGAAACGTTAAGAGAAGCTATCAGCTCTCAGCTGTCAGCAATCAGCTAAAAATGAAAGGCAAGATCAAAAGCAACTCCTCCACCCAGCCCCGCAGACCTCTCTCCCCGGCCCTCTCTCCCGCGGGAGAAAGGGAGGAAAGGCAGGTTTCGCGTGCCGGTCACCGAAAGACACTCTTATTGACTGGATGTCACCATCCCGGCACGTCTTTAACCCTGTACATCGACTCATCACCGTTCCCCCTTCCTTCAGGAAGGGGGCGACGGGGGTAGGTCTCGAGAGTTGAGAATACAAAGGAGATCGATATGACTGATCGACAAAAGGAATGGAAGCCAGGTCCGGACACGATTGAATCTCTGTCCTCGCTGATCAGGTCAAAGCCAGAGGAAGTACGGTGGACGGATATCGGCTGGGAGACCGATCTCTGGACTGCCCGGCGACGCGCGGCTTCGGTGGGGAGACCGCTGTTTATCTGGGCGATGAACGGAAACCCGCTCGGCTGCGTCTGAAACAACGGCATCGCGGGCCGTGAGTCCGTCTTTTCCCATCCCAGGATTATCCGAATCCTCAACGAATCCTACATTCCCGTTGCGGACAACTGCAGCTATACCCAGACGCAGAAAGACGCCAAGGGCGAGTTCTTCCGCCTCGTGGCCGAACAGGGCCATTACGGCGGTCGAACCGAACCCACGGCCACCCGGCAGGGCCTGTACGCGTGTACCTCGGACGGCGAGTTGCTGGGGTCCATCAACACGCGGGATGCGGAGCCGCTCCTGGAAGTGCTCGAGCAAAGCCTGGAACGGTGGCGGAAACGCCCGGATACCGGCGAGTCACCCGAGATTCCCGAAACCTATCCCGTCGATCCCATGCTCGGTTGGTCCTATCCGGAAAACGGCCTTGTACTGAAAATCGCGGTGCGCGACCTTCCGCGGAACTCCGGCGGCGTGGACCCCCGGCACAACATCGACTTCGCGTGGTTTACCCAGGAGGAGACCGGGTCTCTCGTGCCCGGGAATGTCGTGCCCGGCCAGACCTGGCGCGCGCCGGATTTCTTCACCAGACGTCTCGCACTGCGCCACTTCATCGACACGGCACGCGGTCAATCGCACGGATGGAAGGATGAAGACCTGAAAGACGGAGAGATCAGCCTGACGGTCGAATCTGTCCAATCCGACCTCGTCCGGCTCCGCATGGAGGGCCGCATCCACCTGGAAGGGGAACCCAATTTCGAATCCAATCCCCACAGCGGCCTGACGGTTGACAAGCCCCGGGGTCTCGATATGACACTGTATGGGCGCCTCGCGTACGATCCGCTGCGGCAGACCTTCGAGGCCTTCGATGCCGTCGCGACCGGGGACCGGTGGGGCTGCACCACCTACAACGTTCGCTTCGACGACCCCGGCCCCGCGCCCATCGGTTTCGCATTCGAACTCGCGTCGGACGATCCCATCGAACGCACCCCTCCCGCATCCATCAGGCAGAATTACTTCGATTGACATTGCCGTTGGTATGCGGCAGAAATATTGGACTGCTGCAGCAACATTTTCGCATTCAAACGTGAAAAGCGCCCCGGCGAAGAGCCGAGGCGCTTTTAACGTCCATATATACTGCTTTACCCGCGAATCATTCATCAAGCGCGGCTGAGCGGAGCGAAGCCACACAATTGGGGTGCAGGTCGCGTCGCTACGTCCTTGACACCGGCGGCCACTGAGGTTTTATATGGCATGTCGTCCGGTACGACCGACTTCACAACCAATGAAGGAGCGTTTCAGTGAACGTCCCGCCGAAAGACGGCATACGCGTTGCCGCTGAAGACCTGCGGCGCCTGGTATGCGCGATCTACGAAGCTGTACCCCTGCCCGCGGAGCACGCCCGGCTGATCGCCGACCTGCTGGTCGACACTGAATTGCGCGGCGTGGTCAGCCACGGCGTAATGCAGGTGGAGCGCTACGTCCGCTCATTCCAGGAAGGGCGCGCCAATCCCGATCCCACCATCCGGGTGCTCGACGAAGGCCCCGCGACCGCCGCGCTCAGCGGAGACGGCGGCCTGGGGATGATCGTCGCCACCCGGGCGATGCGAATGGCCATTGCCAAAGCCAGAGAATTGGGCGTGGGCGCGGTCACCACTGTCTATCACGACCATCTGGGAAGCTCAGGCAAGTACGTGCGGATGGCCCTCAAGGAGGACCTCGTCGGCATCAGCCTCTCAGGCCGTAACGCGGCGCCGTCCTACAATCGCGCCGACAGCATCCGCGGCTCCATCCAGGGCAGCCCGCCGCTGGCCTTCGGGATGCCCGCGGGCCCCGGTCGTCCCAACTTCCTGCTCGATTATGCCAGCCATTTCGAGGCGGACGACGAGGACGTCCGCAGGAATCCTGCGGTATTCGTGAAGGCCATCGGCATGTCCCACGTGGCCAACATCCTCTCGGGGACGCTGGGCGGACAGATGCTGCCGGAATTCGACCGGAGATCCACGAAGTTCCAGGGCGCCGACCAGTCCGGCTTTCACATGGCCCTGGACGTGAGCCGCTTCACCTCTCCCGACGCCTTCAAAGCGGACATGGGCTACCTGATGGACGAGACCGCGAAGATGCAGCCGCTGCCAGGACTTTCGGATGCGGGTCTGCCGGGGCAGAGGGCCTGGAAGAAGGAGGCTGACTACCGGGAGAACGGCATTCCCGTCGGTGCGGAAGCGGTAAGGTCGCTCGAGGGCCTCGCCCGCGAGTTCTTGCTTCCGGTACCGTGGGCGTAGGGCTCGGCCGCGCGTTCTGAAACGCAATTCCTCTTCTCTAGCGGAACCAGTCGTAGTTCAGCCCAAGCGAACGGTCTTCAAGAGGAAGCGCCACGCGCTCTCCGCCTCGCGCCGAGGAGAGCTTCAGCGCGATCTCCACTTCCAGGGCCACGGCAATCCGCCGGCCCGAGTTCTTCGGCTCGTCCAGGCGGCCTTCCATGCAGTCGATCACGTCGTTCAGCGAGTAGACAGCGCCGTACGGATGCACGAACTGCGGCTCCGGCCACGGCATTTCCACGCGAATATTGCCGGTCGTCTCCAGCTGCTGGCTCAGCCGCCATCGACGGCCCGCCCTGAACTCGATCTCACCCGTACTCCCCTCCAGCCGGACCCCCGGCGCTCCCGCTCGAAAGTGTACGACCGTCTGGTCTTCCGTGACCATGATTCCCTGGCCCCTGAATTCGTCGCTTCCTCCAGGTCCCGCGAACTCGTCGGTACCCGCTCCACGACGGGGGAGGTCTCCGATTCCTGAGACCCAGGCAGGGGCGCTATCCAGGAAATACGACCAGTTCTGATGTTGCGCGAACGGTGAGTTCGCCTCGATCGACAGGATCTCCCCGATGGCACCGCTTTGCACCAGTTCTCTGGCTTTTCCGAAAGAGGGGTGGGTCGTCGAGATCGCACCGCAATTGAGGGGGACGCCCGCATCGGCGCAGGTTGAAACCATGCGGTCCGCCTCTTCGAGCGTGTGGCACATCGGCTTGTCGGTAACGATGCCGCGTGCGCCGCATTGTACCGCGAGACACGTCAGGTCGGCGCGACCTTTTGTATTCGTGGCAATGGCCACGATGTCCGGGCGCTCGGCGCGCAGCATCGCTTCGGCATCCTCGTAAGTCGCCTCGATCCCGTAGCGTTCGGTGAACGCCGCGAGTCGCTTCGGGTCCCGGTCGGCCGCAGACGCCAGCTCCACCTCGGGACGGTTGTGCAGCGCCTCGGCATAGGACGTCGGATTTCCTTCGGTGCCCGGATGGTCGTGGTGATAGAACCGGCGATGGACGTCCAGTTCGGGCGTCGGGCGGTCCACGTCGTCGATTTCGAAGAGGTCCGGGATACGCTCCGCCAGATCGTAGAGCATGCCCATCCATCCCAGGCCGATGACTGCTGCTCGGTATTTGGCCATGGTATCTCCTGTCGATATGATTTGAAAAGAAGCCGTCAGCTATCAGCCGTCAGCCATCAGCTTAAAGCAAGAACCAAAGGTCGAACATCAAAGCGTAAACAGCACAAACCTCAGTCAGCTACGATCGAACATTAACTCACACGAAGACACAAAGACACAAAGGAAAAAAGAGATCAACGGTCGGTTAAATCAGCGATCAGCCGTCAGCCAGAGTCGGTTAGAGGTAAAGGGTAGGCGGTAGAGGGCCACACTTCACCCGGCCGCCCGACCACCGGGTGAGAGGGTAGACGGGAGAGGGGAGAGATTGCCTGCCTTGTGAGGCTTCTTCTCGTGCCGGAGGCAAGGAGGAAAAACATTCCGGGCAAGGATCTCTTCTACCGTCTTACCTCTCCCGTCTCACCGACTTTCCGGCATCCACGTCAGAAGTTTCTGGTGTTCCTGTCGCGTATCCTGTATGGTATACACTTCTGCGAGACGAATATCAATCCAATTTCCGATCCCGTTGCTCAAAATCTGGCTCGAGGGTCCCGGAAGAAGCCAATCCACAAGCCAGGAGTCACCAATATGCGCAAGAGCAAACTGCTTGCGAAGATACGCGATGGCAGGCCCGCCCGGATCTGCGGACTCGGTCACTTCATACCGGCGTACATCCGCATGGCCGCGAACGCGGGCTACGACTGTATCTGGCTGGACGGCGAGCACCGGTGTTTCACGGACCGGGAAATCCAGTCCATGCTCGCCTACTTCCACCTGTTCGACATCGACTGCATGTTCCGGCCGCCCACCACGGAGAAAACGAGGCTGTATCGTTACCTGGAGGACGGCGCGACCGGCCTGATGATACCCCACGTCTCGACGCCGGAGAAGGCGCAGATGCTGGTGGACGCCGTCAAGTTTCCGCCCGTTGGCGACCGCGGCCAGGACGCGGCCGGGCTCGATGCCGACTTCTATATGTCAGGCGGGGAAACATACGTGGACGATGCCAACCGCGAGACATTTCTTGTCGTTCAGATCGAAACGCCCCTGGCTATGGAAAACCTGGACGCGATCGTATCCGTCGAGGGCGTCGACGGCCTGTTCATCGGGCCGGGCGACCTCGGTCTGAGGATCGACCGGCTGAAACCGGGATACACACTTGACGAAGCCATCAGGAAGGTGGCGACCGTCGCGGGAGGACGGGGGCTGGCGTGGGGCTGTCCGGCGGCATCCCCGGATCACGTAAAGGAACTCTACGACATGGGCGCCCGCCTGATCGCCCACGGCAGCGAGTTCTTCGCGCTGACACAGATGCTTGAAGCGTGTTCCCGCGACCTCGACCGGGCCTACGGCGTCGTCGACTGAAGTCCGCGGCACTTAACTCAATTTCCCTCGAACCGGGCCAGCAGTTGGGCCGCCCTTTCCCTCATCGCCGGGTCGTTGTGCCGCGCGATGATGCGCTGGAGGGCGGAGATGGCCGTCTCGTCTCCCGCTTCGGCCATGTCGAAAGCCATCCGGTCCCGCATGTCGTGGTACTTGTTGTCGTATTCACTGATCTCCAGTTCGTATTTCTCCCAGTAGTACTTCAGCGATTCGTCCTTCCAGCCCCGATAGATGTTCTCCCAGGTGTTCGGCTGGCTGTGGGGGAGGATGCTGCCCGGTGCGATGGGTTCGCTGATCCGCTGATATCGCGCGTCGATGGACATGCGGAGCCGGTCTGAGCGGTTCGGAAGGCCCTTGTGAACGAGCATGCTGTGGAAGAAGAGGACGTCCCCCTGCGCGAACGGACTGTTGGCCCAGGCGCCTTCGAGGGGATCGGTAATCTCGATACCCCCGGCTCCCATGGCAGGCTTGAAGTCGTACACGCCCTTGCGATGGGAACCGGCGGCGACCTGCAGACCGCCCATCTCCGCGGGCAGTTCGCTTAGCGGTATCCACGCGGTGTACGTTTCCGCTGTCCCCTGGATGGGGATGAAGTCCTGATGGGCGGGGGTCGTATACGCTTCCCGCTGAGGAAAGATGGTCCTCGCGATAATCCGCGGATGTGGCAGAATCGGCTCGCCGGCCATACATTTGAGGAGCCTGACGACGTCCGGGTGATGCTGGAGTTTATGAAAGGCCTCTATCGCGTACATATCCGCGTAGACGTCCATGTAGGCCGCCTCCGGCTCCACGCAGAAGCCGTTGAGATCCGCGATGCCATCCTCCGGCGGCGTGTCCAACCTCGCCCATCCGGCTTCGCGGGCGGTCTTGAGGAACGCGAGCCGCAGTGCCTCCAGGATCTCTCCCGGCAAGAGGCTGCGGATGAAGAGGTATCCGTCCTCATGCATACGCTGTCGCAGAAGAGATCCGTCTCCCGCGATGTCAGTGGAATCCTTGAAAGGCTTCAAATTCACTCCTCTCTGTCAGGTGCGTTTGAAACGTCTCGCTGTGTTTCCTGCACTGCTTGTGCCGAGCCTGGCGAATTGCGTTTCGGTGCGGATGTCCTTCGCCGACCCTTCGACAAGCTCAGGGAGCGGCTCAGGGTTCAGGTTCGATAATTTGCGTCGTGTGCGATCACGCCAGATTGCGGAAGAAGAAACGCTGCGCGGTGCCCCATAGAATGGCGTCTTTCTCGGCGGGGCTGAGGAAGCTCGCGCGGTCCCGGATCAGGGCGACGGAAGCAGGAAAATCGGTCATCGGGTCCTCCATCTCAATGGGTCCGCCGCTGTCGGACTCCCACATGCAGCGATGGGCGCCGTACGCTTCCACCACCCGCCGGATCAGCGGCAGCACGTCCAGGTAGGGCGCCCGGCGCGAGCACAACGCCTGAAGCGGACCGATCTTGACCATCACATTGCGGTGCCTGGCAAAACGGAGCAGCGCTTCCAGGTCTTGTTCGCTGTAGTCCGCCTCCCGGATGCCCACGTGGCAAACGTGGTCGAGAATGACCGGTGTTTCCGGAAAGCGGGTGCATAGCCGGTCCAGATCGGGCAGCAGATCGACCTGCATGTTGAAGCTGAGGGCGAGTTCGTGTTCCGCTCCGGCTGCGAACATTTTCTCGAATGCCGGATGATCCAGCGCGGAGGGCGGCTCGCGAAAGGCGAAACATCCCTGTTGCGAAAGTTCAAGCATGGTCCTGTCCGGCTCGGGATCCTCCAGGCTGATCATGCCCGTGCCCGCGTACGTTTCCGGATCGTCCGAGATGAGGTCGAGGATGTAGCTGTGGTCGTAGTCGTACCAGATCATCTGGACGAGGTTGATGCGCACGTTGCCCACCGACCGGCTGTAGCTGAAGTACTCGTCCGGCGTGAAGGTGGGATGCCAGAGGTCTTCTGCTTTGACCCTGGGGGACAGCGGGTAACGCGCAAAGTCATCGGTCCAGACGTGGATATGCGCGTCGACAATCCGATGGGAGGATGACTGTTCCGCCATAGATACGCTCCCTTTTTTTAATTCTGCGCGGGCCTCGAAAAATCCGCGGTCCCTGTCACTCTTCTCCGCCCTTTTTGCGTCTTGAGTTCGGATTGTCTATATTAGTCCGATCCTGCAAATGCCCGATCCTCTCGACCGGAACCCGATATGGCCGAAAAATTAATGGACGGTGTCTGGCATCCCGATTTGCTGGACCGGTATCCAATGAATCCGAACGTCATGGTACGGGACCTGGACGAGGAACGGCTGGACCTTCTCCTGACTTACGTGGCGGAAACGGGCCGCAGCGAATCCCTATCCACATTCATATCGGGAATTGTGGATCGTCACCCGAAGTATCTGCGTGTGAAAGAACTCTTCGAAACCTTCGAGGCATACAGGCGCATCGGCCAGGCCATCTACGAACAGTGGCGCGAGGGAAACGTGGAGACGATTTACGACCTGGCCTGCGGCCACGGTCTGCTGGGCATTCTGCTTGCCTGGCGGTTCCCTGCGCTTCGCGTTGTCTGCGTGGACCGGGAACGCCGGCCGGCCTTCGACCACTACCTGGAGATCGTGCGCGAACAGGCAGTGCCGATGGAGAACGTCGAGTACATCGAATCCGACTTCAATGACGTGGAACTGGACCCAAGGTCCTACGTCATCTGCATCCACGCATGCAACGAAGGCACCCGGGATGCCCTGGATATGGCCGGCGCGGCGAACGCGTGTTTCGCGGCAATGCCCTGCTGCATCCGGGACCGGCTCTACCTGCGCCGCATCAACCACCTGGACGACGACGCACGATACACGGCGGCCGTTGGCGTGATTGCAGGCCGGTACAGGGCCTACAAGATCACGGCCATCGATCAGCGCATCACCAACCGCAATCTCATCATCCTCGGCGCGCCCGCGCCGGCATCCTGATCCACGAAACGTAAAACCGACCCGGCCTTTCGAGACCGTCACTCTCTTCGTCACGCCGATTTCATTCCAACGCCTGCTCTCACCACCGGTAGTCGGGCTCGCCCGCCTCGAAGGCAGCCGCCGACGCCACCATCGTCTCCAGGTCTCCCCTGGGACGGTAGCCGATCAGCGATTTCGCTTTCGTGATGTCGTGATCGTACATCCAGCGCACCGGTAACGTCACCTCCAGGGGTTCCCGTTCCCTGATTTCCCCGAGCAGCCGGGCGCCCTCGGGATACGTGAACGGGGCCGGGGCGCCGCCGTTGAACGACTCGCCAACCGCATCCGGAGACCGCAGCGCGCACACGATGCAATGCGCGATATCCCGCGCGTCGTTCGGCTGGTAGTACCAGGGCCGCCCCGCCTCGTCACGAGCGGCGCACGGTTGATCGGGATCTTCGGCCCGCGCCTCGACTTCGTGCCACAATTCGGTTCCGTCGGCCATATACATCTCCGTACGCGGCCCCACCTGTCCCGCTTTCAGGATCGAGCAGACCCGTCCGGCCGTGAACTGATCGAAAATCGCGCTGCCGGACAACACGTGGCTGGGCCGTACGATGGAAATCCGCAGCCCGGTCTCCCGGGACGTTCGTTCGGCCATCAGTTCCCCGATATGTTTGGAGAGGGAATACTCGTTATCCGGCCGCTTGGGATGCAGTTCATCCACGGGATGGTAGGCGCAGGCGATGTTCTCGCCGTTATTCGGAAACACGCCGGACGAGCTCACGTACACGTAGCGCTCCAGGCTGTCCGCGAACTGCCCGCACGCCCGCGATACCTCCAGGTTGATCTGCGTGTTGAGTTCGAAATGGGGTCCCACCAGGTTGGCCGTGTGGACCACGGCGTCCGTCCCCGAAACCACCCCCCTGGTGAACTCTCCGTCCGTCAGGTCCCCTTCCACGAGTTCCACGTCCAGGCCGTCCAGCCGGCTCAGACAGGGATCGCCCGGCAATACGGAGCCCCGGACCTCCAGGTTCAGGTCCAGAAGCTGCCGTACCAGCCGGCAGCCCACCTGACCCGCCGCGCCGGTAACCAGTACTTTCATGGCAGACCTCCTGATCGATTTGTGGGAAGGCAGAAAACCGCTCTACCGTCGCCGGAACCCGGTCACATGTTCTCCCGCTGTTCAGATCGTCTGAGCGATGCCAATATAGCGCCTGATGCGCGCCGTTGCAACCACGGCACCAACGCACCGGAATTCCTTATTCTCCTCCCCCTCTCCCGATGGGAGAGGGGGCCGGGGGGAGAGGTCCCGTCGCGCCCCGTTCGTTCTAATGGAAAGTGTCTATCCGATTTGCTAAATTGGCTGGACGTAACGTGCGGATCTTCGCGAATTCGAAACCGCAACGCGAATCCAATATGCCCCTGCCGTTCGTCCTGGCAGCCCCACGCCCTTCCCGGAGCGCAGACCATGTCCACCGCACAACGCTTCCGCCCCGCGCACATGCACGCCGTCTCCCGCAATCTGCTGATGGCTTCAGGCGCGCCCCGCCACGTTGCGGACGTCGTTTCCGAAATCCTGGTCGGTGCCAACCTTTGTGGCCACGATTCCCACGGCGTGCTGCGTATACCGACGTATCTCAACGGTATCGAGGGGGCTCCATCGTGCCGGCGGCGGAACCCGAGATTGTCCAACGGGGCGGGAACACGATGATTGTGGACGGCCATAACGGGATGGGCATCTACACCGCGCGAAAGGCCATCGACCTGGCCATCGACAAAGCCGCGGGATCGGGCGTTTGCTGCATCAGTTTCAGACGCATCGGCCACTTCGGCCGGCTCGGCGAATACGCGGAGGTCGCCGCTCGCGCCGGATGCATCGCCATCATCACCATCGGCGTGGGGACGGTGGACGCCGTCGCGCCGTACGGCGCAACCCGAGGCCCTCTCGGGACCAATCCGATCGCAGTGGGCGTACCGACGGGCGACGCCGCCCCGTTCATCCTGGACATCGCCACGAGCGTCGTTGCCGAAGGCAAACTACAGGTCGCCCGCGCCGAGAAGTCGTCGATTCCGGAAGGCTATATCCTGGACAAACATGGCAAGCCCAGCACAAACCCGCTGGACTTCTACGACGGCGGATATCTGCTGCCTTTCGGGGCGCACAAGGGCTCCGGTCTCCTGTTGCTGACCTGCCTGCTGAGCGGCCTGTCAGGCGTTCCGGAAGTGGAGCAGGGGACGCTTTCAGGCGCGTTCATGCAGGTGATACGCGTCAGTTCCTTCACGCCGCTGGTGCCCTACCAGCGCGGGATTCGGGCCTTCCTGGACATGATCAAGGCCATCCCCCCGGCGCCAGGCTTCGACGAGGTCCTCGTGCCTGGGGACTTCGAACACCGCACACGCGCACAACGCCTTCGTGACGGATTCGACGTACCGGGCCCTATTATGGATGCGTTGTCGGACTGCGCGGACCGGCTGAACGTGTCCATGTCGGAAGACACGGTTGAACCTGGAGATGAGGAAAGGTATATAAGGCGGTGAGATGGGAGAGGGGAGACGTTAGAAGAAATCCTTGCCCGATACTTCATTCCTTATTGCCTTCGGCACGAGAAGAAACCTCACAAGGCAGGTAATCTCCACCCTCTCCCGTCTTCCCCGCTTTTAAGGAACACGCCGTAGGGATGATTTTGAATGGAAGGAAAAAAACGTATTTGTCATTTGCAAGCAGAATTTTTCTCATATATAATTTGTTTTCAATTATTTACGTCCTTTTTCTTATGCGCGTGTAGAAAAAGGACCAAAAAGAAGCGCGCCCTTCGGCAGGGGGCCGGTTTTTCCGTGAATCACTCCTGAGGCATAAACGGGATTTATGTGGCCTACCAACCCTTCAGCAGTGCCAGTGCAAATGCGCTTGACGGATCAGCACGGAAAAACCCCCCGTACCCCCTGTCGCCGGTTGTGAAATGCATTGATAGAGCGAAACCCGCTTTTCCTCCCTCTTTCCTTTAGGAGAGAGATCCCGTGCGCACCGATGTTGCAGTTGTAGGGGCGTCCCTTGTGGGCGCCCGCCTTGTGAAATATTCCGAAAATAGTATAATTATTATATTGAAAATATATTATTATTGTATATATTCTATCAAATTCCGCAGAATCGAACACTTGATAAAAGCCAACAGACGGGACCCTGTCAATGGAGTTCGAATTCGACGACCGGAAAAGCGTGAAAAATAAGGTAAAACACGGCATCGATTTCATTGAAGCCCAACAGATCTGGGAGGATTCCGGGCTGATTGAGATTCCGGCTCGGGCAGTAGATGAACCCAGGTTTCTGGTAATCGGCAGGTGCAGGGGGACGCACTGGTCGGGCATCATCACGTATCGGGCTGAAAAGATCCGGATCATTTCCGTCCGCCGGTCCAGGAAGGAGGAGATCGAAATCTATGAAAGCGAAGGAACTTGACGAAAAATTCGACAGCGGAGAAGATATAACCGGGTACCTGGACCTCGATCGGGCACGAAGGCCTGCCCAGGAACCAAAGCGGGTAAACGTCGATTTCCCGATCTGGATGGTTCAATCGCAGGGAAGCCAGTCGTCTGGGCGTAACCCGGCAGTCGATCATCAAATTCTGGATCGCGGAAAAGCTGAAGGTCATATCGTCGTGAAATGGAGCGGAGGGCCGAGGCCGACGGGCGGTAGCCTCTTGGTTTTCGCGAGCGCCTGCCCTGTCGCTGATTCCGGCTTTATCTTTGTGTTCTTTGTGCCTTTGTGTCTTCGTGTGAGATGATTGTCTTTCTGCCATCTTGCGCCGACGGTCTATCTCATTATCTGATCAAATGAAAACGGGGACGCTCAATCTCGCCCCCGTTTCTCTTTTGCTTTTCTTCTCCGCACCTATACGTGCGGCCCGCGTTCCCTGATAATCCGCAACGCCAAATCCGGATCGATCTGCACGATCATCTCCGGTTCGATCTTGCAATGGCCCGGAAGGTCGAACCCCGCCACCGCGCTCCGGGCGTGCCATCCCGACAGCGACGCGTCCATCCCGTCCTCCCCGAACCGCGAACCCGGACCTCCGAACACGTCGTGAAAAACCGTGCTGTACCCGTCCACGACCTGGGGTGACTTGGAAAAGGATCCCCCACCGGCGGAATTCACCATCCCGATGCATTTTACGCAATACCACACGTCATTCAGCGTGCCGTACGGGTCCAGCGCCCAATGCAGCGTCACGACGTGGGAGATGCCCGCCTCTCTACCGGCCTCGAAACCGGCTTCCACGTCCGCATCGTCGTTGGTGACCGCGCCGACCCCACCGCCTGTGCCCGATGTAAACACCAGGCCCGAAGGCGTAAACGTGGCCATGCAGATCCGCCGACCCTGAGGCGCCGGACACGCGTCCTCCCTGGCTCCCAGATCGATCCCCAGTTCCTCCAAACGGTCGTAAACGTCGAAATCCCGTTTCCACGAACTGTGCAATTCCGCCATTTGCTCTCCTCCGTGTGAGTTAGTGTTACCTGAAAATGTCCATTCAAAATAAGGTCTGCATACGGGATGTCAAGCCCCGATACCGGCACGGCGTATCGGAATTCTCTTCCCAGGATCGTCGCGGGATCCGGTCTCTCTCCGGGTTCCCGTTACCAGATCGTGGCGGCGATGTACCGCTCGCCGTCGGGCTCGTCGTCGTAGTAATACGCGGAAACGACCCTGCCGTCCGGCCGCTGCACCGCGCGTGGATAGCCGACGTCGTGGTCGCCGCCGTCATCCCTCAGGATAATGGCGTCGGACCACGTCGCTCCCTCGTCTTCGCTCAATACCGCCCGCAGCCCCGAGGGGGCGTCGCGATACCCGTAGACCAGGCACAGGCGCCCGTCAGCCAGAAGCATCATCGCGGGCGGGTTCCCCCCGGTCCCGGTTTCGGCGACCGGCCGGTTGAGGTAGCGCCAACTCGCCGCGTTGTCGTCCGAACTGTACAGGTCAATCCAGTTGCCCTCCCTGCTTCCGCCACCGCCCCGGCATCGCACGGACGCCAGGATGCGCCCTCCGGGAAGCCGGACGCTGGCGGGCATGATGGCGAAGCCCGCGGGCTCCTCTCCGATCCACGACAGAAAATGGAAGGTCCTCCCGCTGTCCACCGTGCGCGCGCAGAACACCCTACCCTCGCGCCCGTTGGATTTGGCCGACGTCAGAAATAACGTGCAGGTGTCCGTTCCCTCTGTCAGATAGTCCGTCCGCGCCGCGATGCCCGGCAACCCGAACATGGGCAGGCCGAACGGTCCGTCCCATGACCGGCAGCGGTCGATAGACGTATAGAACCACGACCGCGCGCCCTCCGCAAGTCCCGTCCGGGCGCACATCAGCGCGAAATCCGGATGGCTGAAGTCGATCCCGTCGGGATGCCCGGTCGGCAGCGCAGCCGCCACCTCGATCTCCAGCGAGCGGTTCACGTGCTCGTTCGCCGATACCCCCTTGCCTTCCGGAGAGGCGATCGGTACCGGTTCGACGGTCCAGGTTGCGCCTCCGTCGAGGCTGCGGGCCTGCATCGTCTCGAACGGCCGGTCACGGTCGCGCCGGTGAAATCCCCCGTCCGATTTGTGATACCCAAGCGTGAAGCCCACCACGATCTCGTCTCCCCACGACCAGATCCCGTAGTTCGCCGGCCACCCGGCGTATCGCCCCCTTTTCCTGTAGATGACGACGTGTTCCATATTTCGAACTCCCATCTTCTGTGACATTTACGACTCCGGACGGTTGTTGGCGCTTACGATCACATCACACGTGTGTAGACCGCGTGGGAAACGCCCTCACCGGATTTCCCAAAACCCGCCGACGCAAATCCGTCTTGTGCGCCGTGTCGGGCGGCATTATTCTATACCGGCTGCGGCATACGGATTTCCACGCCCTTAGCAGCCGGGACCCAAATAACGAGAAAGGACTCTTCAATGGATACACTGCAACTGGCGGCGCCCTCCAATGCCTTTATTCTGTTCAACGGCAGGGACCTCAGCAACTGGACCGCCCGGGACGGCGGCGATCCCGGATGGACCGTGGAAGACGGTATCCTCCACGTCGTGCCCCGGACGGGCGACATCATCCACACCGAGCCCCTGTCCGATTTCTATCTTCACCTGGAATTCCGTTGTCCGGACATGCCCGAGGCCACGGGACAGGCCAAAGGCAACAGCGGGGTGTTTTTGCAGGCCCTCTACGAGATTCAGGTCCTGGACTCCTCCCACGTCAACATTCCGGGCACCGGCGACTGCGGCGCCTTTTACCTCGAGTCCGCTCCTCTGGTGAACGCCTGCAGACCCGCCATGGAGTGGCAGACGTACGATATCTGCTTCCGGGCGCCCCGCCTTGACGAATCCGGCGACGTGTCCGAACACGCCCGCGCCACTGTTCTCCAGAACGGCATCGTCATCCAGAACAACGTGCAGATCTCAGGCCCCACAGGATCCGCCTCCGGAATGACGGTCGGAACCTCCGGGCCGCTGCGCCTGCAGGACCACGGAGACCGCGTCGCCTACCGCAACATCTGGGCCGTTCCGCTTCCGTCAAAGGGATCCGATACGTACGAACCGCAGTAGCATTCGCGACGGGAGACGAAAAACCCGGCAGATTTGACCCTTGGGAGCTTGTCACGAAAACGCATCGTCACTCTTCTGTTGATTTATCCCTATTGGATGCGCCGCTGTTCGTGGAGTTTTCCGAAACATGGTCATTGAGCAGGCTTGCATTGAGCTTGTCGAAATGTCGAAATGCACGCGTTTCGATACCCTTGAACAGTCTATGGATGCACCGCCGGGGGCTGTTCAATATGATTTCGCCGACCCTTCGACAGGCTCAGGGAGCGGCTCAAGACTTAGAGGATTATCGATGACCGACACGATCGACCTCGCCAGCTTCGACGCAGACCCCGACCTCCTCAGGTTCGCCCTGAACGGAAGCTGCGTCGACGGCCCGTCCTTCGAGACCTGGAGGCGGGCGCGATCGTTCATCGCGTCCGAGATCCATCGGCCGGGCGCCGTGCTGGATATCGGGTGCGCGAACGGCTTCCTCCTGCGGTGTCTCCAGGAATGGTCCGATCACGCGCTCACGCCGTTCGGCATCGACTCCAGCGCGGGCAGGGCTCGCGACGTCGCCAGGTTCTTTCCGTCGCAGCCTGACCATTTCGCCCGGCTTCCCGTGGAGCGGCTGGGTGAAATCGACGCTCACGGACTTCCCGCCAAATACGACTTCATCTACTGGGCCGTCTGGGACAATTACGCATTCGACTGCCAGGACCGGATCGATCTGCTCACACACGCTTACGATAGCGTGAAAGACGACGGACGGCTGATTCTGGGTTTCTACGACCGCGAGCCCGAGACAATCGAACACAAAATCGCCCGGATTCAGGACATCAATCTCGGGCACGCGGTCCGCGTGGCGAATCCCGACGGGCCGCAGGTACTTCTCAGGATATCAAAATAGCAGATGCCGGGCTGTCGGCAATCAGGTAACGAGCTATCAGCCATCAGCCGTCAGCAAAAGCCGGGTACCGATAAGGACAGGCTACGGCAGTTGGCCCTGTCAACGCCGTGATTTTGCGAGCGAACGGCGAGACCTCTCGCCCGGGGCCTCGCTGGGGCATGGGCAACCACAAGGGTTGCCCCTACAACGGCACAATAGGAGCAGGCGTTGATGTTATGTCTTTCGCCGGCGGCTGAAAGCCGCTTCCCGCTCATCTCCTGATTACGTCCTCGAACTCCTGGAACATCTCGATGCTGATGCCGTCCGGATCCAGTGCATACATCGCGCGGGCAACCACCACGCCGTCGCGGTCCACGTCAGTGGGCGGATTGATGGACCCGAACCCCGCCTCTATAAGTTGCGTGTACATCGCGTCCACGTCGTCCACTTCGAACGCCACGTGCGATGCGCCCAGGTACCTGTTTTCCTGGGGCCGCGCCTCAACCACCGGATGAACGTATTGAACGAGTTCGAGTATAAACTCGTTCACGGGATGCCGAAGAATCGCAATATTCAGATGGACCTGGTCGTAACCCAGAATCGTATCGTACGAAGGCAGGTCCCTGCGCTCGGATATCCGCACCAGTTCCATCCCGAGCAGGTCCCGGTAGAACGCAACCGAACGATCCAGGTCCGAGACGGTAAATCCATGGTGGTGCCCCATTACAATGCCCATGTTTCTTCACTCCCCGATTGTCGAAGATCGTGAGGATGGTAATCGTAAACGAATTGGTTCGCAAGTCAGAACACCGATCAATATAACATCGGCTACGACAATATCAAACGTGCGTTCGTTCCGCGACGAATTGCGCATGCGACATTGACGTCTGACGTTCTTCCGTGGTTTCAGGGAACCCGCGGCCCTTAACCGTCGTATATATGGCATCAGTCGCGGTGACCTGTCGACTGTTCGGAATGCAACCCGGCAGACGCCGGGCCGTCCGGCGCAAATATCTGCTGACCCTTTCGTCCCCAATGAGGGGGACCGGAGCAGCGGCAATGCGTCCATTCCGAAGCCCGTCCAGGCAGGGCGGGGCGCCCATCATCGGGCCGCCGCCGGCCTGGTCCTATTTCATGCCGTTTCAAAGGAGTTGTTCCATGCGCATCCGAAACACGCTTTCCCTCGCAGCCCTTTCGTTCTTTCTGATAGCCGGATCCAGCCTCGCGGGCGCCGTGGAGGTGCCGGGCGATGGCGATCCTGCCCTGTATGTCGTGAAGGTACACGCCGACTGGTGCGGCGCCTGCACGGCGCTGATTCCCGTCCTCGACGAGGTCCGTACGTCTCTTGCGGACAAGCCCGTCCTCTTTCTCGAGCTCGACGTGACCGACGCGAAACGCACCGCCCAGTCCCGCCTTCTGGCCGCCGCGCTCGGGTTCGAGGAGCCGTTCAAGGCCAACAACAAGACGGGCCTGGTTCTGCTCATCGATCCCGAGAAGAAATCGGTCGTGGAGACCCTGACCCGGAAGAACCCCGCGGAAGAGATGACGGGCAAAATCAAGGGACACATCGCCGCGAGCTGCACGACGACCGAGTGACGGCCTGCATCCTGGGTTGCGCGCCTTGTCTTAGGCCGCGCCTGCAGAGCAATTTTTCCAACGGACTGTTGAGGTTTCTTTGTGATCCTCACATTCAGACGTCAGTCCGTTTCACGCACCCTGGAACCGTGCGTCCCCGTCGAAGAGGAACGGAACGATGATCATTAAGAATATCACGGCAACCAGCGTCAGCATCCCCTACGCCGCGCCCGTCGGGCCGTACGTCGGTCGCGGCGCCGGAGGCGGCACGCTCGGCGGCACCGGGCTCATCGTCAGGATCGAAAGCGACTCCGGTCTCGTGGGATGGGGCGAGGGCACGGGCGGCTTCGCAACTGATCCGAACGCCATCCTGTCCGGCGCCCACGTATCCGACATCGAAAAGGCAATCGGCCTGATGGATAGTGCAGGCATCCCGAGGGGCCCGATGTCCGGCATAGAAATGGCGCTCTGGGACCTCCTCGGAAAGCACGCGGGGCTGCCCCTCTGCCGCCTTATGGGGGGCATCGTTCGTACGGAGGTCGACTTCACGGCGTGCATGGGCCTGAAGGAACCCGAAGAGTCGGCCGCCACGGCCCGTGAATACATCGACCGGTGGGGGTTCCGCGTCATCAAGACGAAAGCCGGCAACAACCCCGTGCAGGATCTGGCCATTGCCGAAGCAGCGTGTAAGGAGATCGGAGACGAAGCCGCATTTCGGCCGGACGCGAACGGCGGATATCCCCCGGGAGAGACGCTGGAGATCATGAAGAAAATGGCCGACCTCGGCGTCAGGCACTTCGAAGACCCGTGCGACACGGAACACGTGGAAACGCTCGCACGGGTGAGGGCCGAAGTGGGCACTCACATCCTCGTGAACGGCGGCGTGGCCCTGCCCGGCAGCATCCGGCCCTTTCTCGAGGCAGGATGCGCCGACTCTCTAATGCCGGATACCCCCGCCGCAGGCGCGCTCCTTCGCGTCAGGAAAATCGCTGACGCGGCGGAGCCGTGGGATGTCCCGTGCCTGATGCACTGTTCGCACGACCTGGGCCTCAAGACCGCCGCGATCACCCATATCGCCGCCGCCACGCCCAACTTCTCGGGGCCCAACGACACGTGCTACCACGGGTTGGTCGACGACGTTCTCGCCGAACCGTTCAGGTTCGAAAACGGACAGTTGAAGGTTCCCCTCGGGCCCGGTCTCGGCGTGGAAGTCGACGAATCCAAGGTCGAGAAGTACCGGGTCTGATCCTCATGCGGTCCGAAATCCGTCTCGCGCCAGGGGAGGATACGGCCGCATATGTCGCCTTGGATTCCAATCCGAACTGAGGGGTGAGGCATGGATTCCGTCCGCGTCGACGAGCGGGACTGGTCTAAACTCACGCTGGGCGAACGCATTCGCCAGATCGAACTCGACGGATACGTGGTCCTGCCGGATCTGCTTGCGCCAGGACACGTTGCCCGGCTCAAGGCGGAGACCGCCAGGCTGGAGACCCGCGCGGTGGACTATAGCGTACACCAGCAGGTCTGTCCGAACCTGCAGTTCACCGGCGGTCCCATCACCGAACTCATCGCACATCCTCCCACCCTCGTCTTCCTGAACGAACTCTTCGGCGGCGCGACCATCTTCATGTCATGCACTTACGCGCGCTCGGAGCCCGGCCATCCCGGCATCAGTCTCCATACCGACGGGCAGCCCTACGGTTCACAGATCTTCGGCTACGGCGGCAGCGTACCGTTCATGGTGAGGGTGCTCTATTACCTGGACGACCTCACGCGGGATGTCTCGCCGTTCCGCGTAATACCCCGTTCCCATCTGTCCATGCACGCGGACGCCAACCCGTACAAACGCTACGAGGACCATCCCGAACAGGTGATGGTCCCCGTTGAATCCGGCGGCGCCGTTCTGATCAACCACAAGGTCTTTCACGGGAACTTCCCGAACACCGGCGCCCACGCACGCGAAATGCTCGCCATCGCCTACCGCCCCGCATGGGCGGGGCCCATCGACGAAGTCCCCGCGTGGGACGAGGCCGACCTCGCCGCCCTGCCCGACAATGTGCGCCCGCTGTTCGCCGATCCCAACACCCGCCACTGGAACTTCCACGGCGGCAACAAACCGGCCGGTATGGCCAGCGAAGCGCCGGGACTCAACCCCAGCCGGTGGGAACGCCGGTAGGGGACAGTTGGAAATCACGAAGCGGCGAGCCGCGCACGGTTCACGTCAACGAGTTCCACTCCGCTCCCAGCGCATCGAACTGCCCGTAGAACGCCTCCAGTACAGGGTCTGCAAGAGGTCCTCTCGTCGTCAGCGCCAGGTTATTCCGTGCGTGGTCCGGATTCGTGGTCCCCACGATAGCCGTGTCGACAGCCTCCTGCGAGAGCGTAAAACGAAGCGATAGCTCGATGGGATCTTCCGGGGCCCCATCCGGAATTTCGAGTTGCTGCGCCCGCTCCCAGTACGCATCGGCGTAACCGTACGGCGACGCGGACTTGCCGATCGCTCCGTTGGCGATCGGGCGTTTGACGATCACGCCCATCCCCGCCTCCTGCGCCTCCGGCAATACGTCGGCGCGTCCTTTCTGGTCCACCAGGTTGAACGAGGTCTGCAGCGTGCTGAATACCCCCATCCGGATGGCTACCAGCGCGTCCTCCCCGTCGCCGCTGTACCCCACGTACCGCGTCTTGCCCGCGTCCTTCGCCCTCATCACAGCGTCAACAGCCTCCCCCGTCCTGAGTACGTCGGCCGAACACGTGTGAAGCTGGACAAGGTCCACGTAGTCCGTCCTCAGCCGTTTCAGCGACCGGTCGATGCTTTCGTCGATCACCTCACCCGACCACGGCTCTCCGGTTGCGTCGCCTGTCACGTGGCCGCATTTGGTTGCCAGCACGTATTCGTCCCGCCGATCGCCGATGTACCGGCCAATCAGTTCCTCGCTGTTGTGATAGCAGGCCGCCGTGTCGATCAGCGTGATCCCGTCGTCCAGCACGCGGTTCAGCAATCGCCCGACCCGCTCAGGGTCCACGTCTTCAAGTCCGATCCTGGCGCCGCCGAACCCCAGGCGGGTCACCTCCATGTCCGTCCTGCCAAGCGTGCGCGTTTCCATTTCGAAACCTCCAAAAAAGGCGTAAGACGTGAGACGTAAGAGGGGAGAGGACCACACCCCGACCTACCACCTGGTGAGACGCAAGACGTGAGACGGGAGAGATTTCCAGCCTTGTAAGGATTCTTCTCGTGCCGGAGGCAAGGAGGAATTACATTCCGGGCGATGATTTCTTCTACCGTCTTACGTCTCCCGTCTCCCCGCATTTCTTCTTACGTCTCCCCTCTCACCGCGTTTCGGGAAGATAAGGTCACGGACGGGATATTGCAAGAGGTTACCCTGTGATCCCGTTTTGGGTTGACAGAAATGCGCGCCTGGTTTAGGTTTGAATAACGCGATATGGAACGAATCGGCAAGAGAGCGGTCAGGTTTTTTCCGGGCAGGACACCAGGAGATACACCAATGGAACAGACCCGTGAACGGGTGGCCTTCGACAATTACGTCGACGACGGAGGCTACACCGCGGACCTCTACGAATACCACGAAATCGACGAAGGAATCGAAAGTCTTGAAGCCGCCACCGATGCGGACGTGGATTTCTTTCATCGGAACGGCTATCTGGCCGTCAGGAACGCGTTCACCAGCGCCGAGGTCGACGGCATGCTCGACGGCCTCATGGATCTCATCAAGGGGAAGAATCCGGAGTTCAAAGGCGTTCAGTTCGAGGTCAGCTACAAGGACACCCTGGACACGCTTTCGGACGACGAACGGTGGGACGCCGTGCGCAAGCTCCAGTACTTCATGGGCTACGATCACCGCCTGACCGCTGTGGCCGAACACCCGAAGATCATGGACATCATGGGGCGGATCATCGGCGAGGAACCGGCGCTCTATTCCCACCAGGCCATCCTCAAACCGCCGCTGGTCGGACGTGAGAAACCCTGGCACCAGGACCACGCCTATTTCAATCTGCCCATGGGTACGCAGATTGTAAGCATGTGGATTTCACTGGATCACGCCACGCCCGAAAACGGCTGCATGAGGGTGATACCCGGTACGCACCTGCGGGGTCCCGTGGTCCATTTCAAGCGCCGCGACTGGCAGTTGTGCGATACGCACGTGGTCAGAGACCGCGTCGTGGCGGTCCCGCTCGAACCCGGCGGCTGCCTCATCTGGTCCGGGCTGATCCATCACGGCACCCCCGCCAACACCACGCCACAGCGGCGCCGTGCCCTTCAATTCCACTATTTCCCTGCACGGGTGAAAGAAACCACGTCACAGGAACGCCTGGCCGTATTCGGCAGTGAGGGCAAGGACGTTACCTGCTGACGCTCCCACAGATTCCCATGCTCCATCGAATAAGCCCCGGTGAATTTTCCACCGGGGCCTTTTTCGCCTTTTTCCCAATATGGACTCCAAACTCCACATCCTGATCCGGATCCTCCTCGGCGGCCTGGCGCTCTATATTTTCTATTGCACCATCCTGTTCCTGATGCAACGCCGCGTCATATTTCCGCGCCACCTGGTCCGGACGCCGCCGGCCGACGCGACGGACACAATGGGAATCGAACGCATCTGGTTGAAATCGCGCGCCGGACGAACGGAAACCTGGCTGCTTCCGCCCGAAACCGGCGCAGGCCCCGCTCCGGCGGTCATCGTCGCTCACGGCAACGCCGAACTCATCGACCATTGGGTCGGCGAAATGGCGGCGCTCAGGCGCGTGGGATTCGCCGTCCTTCTCGTCGAATTCCCCGGATACGGACGGTCCGAGGGCTCGCCGACCCAGGCCAGCGTCACCGAAACCTTCGTGGCCGCGCACGACATGCTGGCGGTCCGGGAAGACGTAGACGCGGACCGGACCGTATTCCTGGGTCGCTCGCTCGGCGGTGGCGTGGTGTGCGCGCTCGCGGCCGAACGCCCGCCCGCCGCGCTGGTATTGATTTCCACCTTCAAGAGCGTCAATGCCATGGCCGCGGAGAAATTCTTCGTCCCCCCGTTCTTCGCCCGCGATCCTTTCAACAATCTGAAGACACTGAGGAACTATCCCGGGCCCGTACTCATCGCGCATGGCACAAGGGATTCCCTGATCCCGTTCAGCCACGGCGTCGCGCTGCGTGAGGCGTCCCGGCGCGGCCGTCTCATTACCTACGAGGCCGGTCACAACAACTGCCCTCCCGACTGGCAGGCCTTTTGGGCGGAGGTCGAACGCTTTTTGCGCGAGGAAGGAATTCTCCCGTAGCGGCCGCGCCGGCCGGTCCGATTGCGATTCCGCCTGTGACCTCTCCCCCCGGCGCCCCGGAAGCAGGGAGACGGAAGACGTGAGAGAGGAGAGATTACTCGCCTTGTGAGGACTCCCTTCCCGCCAAGGGCAAGGAGGAATAACACATTGGGCAAGGGCTTCTTCTACCGTGACTCTTCTCTACCCTCTACCCTCTTACCACATTCAGGCTTTTGTGTTCAATTTGACCGTTGTCCTTTTTTTAAATTGTGGTTAAACCGCACAATGGAACGGAGAATGCACGCATGCAGGCCATCGACTTCCACAACTCCTACCTCGGCTGGCGAACGGACTGGGACGTCCTTCCTCCCAGAACCGCTTCGCACAGACCACCCTGGACGCTGAACGACGTCCGGATCCCGATCGAAAGCCGGTGCCGAGTCACGGAAAAGGCGTCGGGAGCGTCGCGGGAATTCGTCCTCGGGGCCAACTGCAAGACGGAACGCGTCGGTGTGCCGAAGGATATCTGGACGAGCCCCAACGCGGATTTCGTACCCATCTTCACGCATGACCGCTTCCTCATTATCAAGACCTACGACCGCGTCGGACGGCGAGTACCGGCGTACCCTCCCTCGCTCGGCGATCAACCGGAACGACAGACCGGCCTGTCCGCGGAGACGTTCGTGGACGTACGCATCGATATCGCATGGAAGCAGGGACGGGTGCTGGGCAATGCCGAAGACGTCTTCCGGGCGGTGTCCGACAACAGACAACTCGTCGCCCGCACCGAATACGCAGACGATCGGTATGCAGCTACCATTGACTATCCCATCCGGACAATCAACACGAACGAGCGGGACGGGTTCTTCCAGACCGACACCGGGCCGCTGCTTTTCCCGGACCTGGGCCGGGAGCCCGACGAACTGATCGAAGGGATGGAACTCGCGTTTTCGGCGTTCAACTCTCCGGACCGGATCGAGTTTCTCGTGAGGGTACCGACGGCGCTGACCGATGACATCAGCGTCTGGCACTACGCCAGGTCCGTCAGGCTGAACTGCAGGAACACGGTCATTCGGATCTGATCATGGGGCCAATTGGAGGGCCGACGTCCTGCCTCTCAGGTATCGACACGCGAAAATCGCACGGGGATGATCCGATGCTGCAGTAGATTCTTCGTCGGCTCGGAAGCCACGTCTGGATGACAGCGGGAAGCCACGTACATGACAATCGCAAAACATGTCATTCTGAGCGCGCTGGCCTCCTCAGGATGACATGTTCTGCGAAGGTGTGTGTTCAGCGTTTCGCCAATAGTTATCGCGAAATATATCAATTACAGCGCAGCGAAGAATCTCCCGTATTCTCGATTGTACGTGTATAACATGCCCTTTGTAAGTGAACTTGTGCGCGGACACATCGGAGATTGGGACGGTCACAAAAAAGCCGAGGTGAAAACCTCGGCTACTGTTTTATCTGTCTTCTCTTGGCGCTGGCGGTGATTGCGGCCTGGGTGGAACTTGTGGGGTTGTTTCAGGCCTGGGAGGCGGTGCGGGTCTGGGGCGATCGGGATTGCGCGGCGGCCTTATGGCCCTTTCTTCGGTGCCCCTTCCTGCCATCATGCCTCCCTTATCGAATATTGATCGACAAGTGAATCATCAGCTTCCTTTTGACTCTGTCTGTTCAATTTGTCATTCACCGAAATATCAGCCCAACCCGGAATGCTTGTTGCCCTCTCGCCAGCCTCGATAAGATCCATCAGTATGTTGTAGGCCTCGTCGTTACCTATTACGTTGTTTTCTATCTTCGACCACAACGCTTTGTGTTTGTCCTGCAAGTCAAAACACATCACGCTTACCGCATGAAGACTGGCGGATTTTCTCGCATGATTCCCGAGTAGACCGAACACACTGACAGCGATAATGCCTAAATCGACGATGACTTCCGCGAGCTGACCTATGTAGTCCGAAAACATAAAGCGGCCGGCTCCTGCTATTGCGCACAGGGCAAGACCAACCATGACTGCATTGTGCCGCCTGCGATACTGGCGGGAAAGTTTATCGTAATATCTGGCTGCCCGCTCCACGTCCAGATATTCGTTCCAGGCCATCCTTCGAGTCGCATCACTGACCATGGCAAACCTCCCCGGTCATATGAACCCCGTCGCATTTACTCGATGCGGGTCTTATCCCCTTGCCTACAAGTACAAGGTACCGGATCTCACCTAGCGAGTCAAGCCGTAACCGGGGTACGGACCCGTTTTCCGAAGCCGATTCACCTGTTGACCAATCATCAGCCGGTATTCATCCCCCCGGCAGTTCCACGCTGGTCCCCGGTTCCAGGTCCATCGTAACGGCGCGGAACGGGAAGCCGTATCGCTCCACCACGTTCCCGGGCGTGTCGCCTTCTACGTCAAGCAGCAGCACAGTCGCGCCTTTCAGGTCGGCGTCCGAGGAGACCTCGTACGCGCCGTTATCGCGCAGTCCGAAGCGCACCGTGCGCCGCGCGCGCTCCCACGTGTCGATCCGGGCCGCGGTCCACCAGGGCATCCCCTTGTCCCTCGTGTATCCGACGATTTCCCTGAGCCCGCCTCGAACCGCCGGATCCCCGACGTGGGCGGGGTGAAAGAGAAAGTGCGCGATGCCGTGATGCTGGAACGCCCGGTCCGCGAAGCAGTGGGCCAGGCGGGTTGAGCACCGCTTGTGGATATCCTGCACGGTGAGGTTCACTTCCAGCACGTCGATCGGCGGACCGCCGGGCGCTTCGTCGTCAATCGGGAACCAGGGGTGGGTGCCCCCGAAGGGAAAGCCGTTGGTATATGGCGTATTCGGACCGCGGCTCTGCTCCAGGGTGATACCAAGACGTTCGCACCAGCGGAAGAACTCCAGCCGGCCCTGCCAGCGCAGCGTATGGTTTTTGTTCGTAGTGACCGGACGTCCCGCCGCTTCCGTGACCGTATTCAGTTGCCCCGCCAATTCTTCATATCCCCACTTCAGATGGGCGGTGTCCGGCTTCTGATCGTCCGACGCCGTCTGCCAGGTCTGGGCGTCGTAGTGCAGGGCCACCTCCGAGCCGTAGTTCTGGATGGCGCGGTAGAATGCCGGCTGGTAGTGTCCCGCCATGTTGCACCACGTCGTACGGATGTCCACCTCCTGCGTCAGACGGAGCAGGGACCATCCCAGCGCTTCGTCTCCACCGTCCGAGTCGTGCGACATGTGCGCGATGGCGGGCAGATTCTCCGGCCAGTACCAGAGGACGGGCAGCGCGACGCCGCATTCCCGGCACGCGTAAAGAACGGCCTTGATGATCAATTCCCGGAACTCGTCAGCTATAGGCTCCAGGAAGACCAGGTTTTCCTCCTCGCCGGGCACGGGCGACCTGTCGCGGTCCAGGTCGAGCGCCAGCCCCTGGATCACGTCGATCCGGGTGGGACCGACCGCGGGGGGAATGGGGTGCCCCTGCTGGATCTGCACGATGGACCGGACCACGTCCGGGCCCACGGCGAGCGCCAGACCATTCCCGGCGCGGTGCTCCACCACCCCGTCGCTGGCGCCCATCACGCGCGCGAGCGCCGTACCGTCCGCGGCCTTGATGCGCCGCCCTCCGAAACAGTGCAGGCTGCTGTTCAACCCGGAGGTGACGGGGTGGTCCTTCGCCGCCACCTGCACGTATCCGTCCGCCATCTCGCCCCTGTCCGCCGCGCCGAATATGTCATCCAGTCCGGACATGCCTCCCAGGCCGATCAGCGCGCCGCCCGACTTCACGAATTCCGCAAGCAACGTCCGCTCCGACTCTGACAGCGGCATATGCCACGGCAGCATTACCACGCGACTGCCATCCAGGCCGGACAGGGGACGTTCGACCTCATCAAAGGGAATGCCCGCGTGCGCGAGGATTTCCCGAATGTAGAACCCGCCGTAATACCGCGTTCCGTCCGGCGCCGTCTGCCCATCCGGGTCCGCTACGACGCACAAGGGAAGGTTCATTGATGATCTCCAGGTGTGAGAACGGGTCGCCCGATCTTCTGTTCGCGGCGACCCGTTGTGTAAGAGAAGGCATTCAAAAATGGAATTCGGCAGCCATCGGCAATCCCTTTCTTTGGGAAACCCGCACTACTGCTCTGCCATATCCTTCAACCGGTTCAGTTGACTGTCGCTGCCCAGTGCGATGAGTACGTTGTCCTGATGAATCGTGACGCCCCAGAGCCCGGCCGAGGCTGCGGGGTCAACCCTGGGCTTTCCGTCCGGACCCTGGATGCCCACGACAATCGCACCGGTCTGCTGACCGATATCCGTATCTTTCAATTGCTTGCCGACCAGTGGAGACCCCTCGTCTACGTGAAACTGCTCCAGCCGCATCGCGGCATCGCCCTTCCCAACGACGACGTCGAGAAAGTCCACGATAGACGGACGCAGAAGCACCGACGCGATCCGCCGCCCCGCAAGCTGGTAGGGCGACATCACCCGGTCGGCGCCTGCCGTCATCAGCTTTCCGATGGTCCGCTCCTCCGCCGCCCGCGCGACAATCGTCAGGTCCGGATTCGCCTGCCTCGCTGAGAGCACCACGAACACGTTGAGCGCGTCCTCCCTGAGCACGGCAATCAGACCCTTTGCGCGATGGATGCCGGCTTCGACGAGCACCTCATCGTCCTCCGCGCGGCCCTCGACGAACAGGACCGTTTCGTCCCGGCCCAATTCAGAGCGAGCTGGATCCTTGTCCACGATGACAAAAGGCATTCCCGCCCGCTTCAGCTCCTGCGCCACCTCCTTGCCGACGACCCCGCCGCCACAGATGATGTAGTGATCTTTCAGGTTTGAGACCATACGCTTCATTCTGCGCCCCCGCATTGCATGGACAATCTGACCTTCGAAAACGAAGCTGATTACTGTTGTCACCGAATACCCGACGGCGACAAAACTGAACATCAGAAACAGGACCGTGAATCGCTGACCCATCGGCGACAGCGGATGCACCTCGCCGTAACCGACGGTCGTAATCGTGATCACCGTCATGTACAGACTTTCCCATAATCTCCATCCCTCAATCCACGCGTAGCCCAGCGTGCCGCCCAGCACCAGTAGAATGGGAACCATGAATGCAAATGCAACGCGAAGAATCGGCGACATCCGAAAACTCCGGCAAGGAAACTGCCAACCGGTAGCCGGTGAAGGCGGGCCCGACGGGGCGCAGGACAACCCGGCGCGCTACGCGGCGGCGGAGCGGTACGGCCATCGCTGAGAGAGACGATGACCGACTTACGAAACAATGAGGGATTTATTCAGTTACCCACGTCGGCATTGGCCACCAGGACCGGGTCCGTGAGACCGTAGGCGTTATTCCGGACCCGGGTCTTTCCATCGGACCGAACCGACAGTTCGTCGGGTCGCTGATAGAGCCAGTTGTGGTGGACATCCACGCCTTCTTCCGGGACGCCGCGTACGACGACGGCGGTCTTGGGACAGCGGAATGTGTTGTGATGCACGTTCATCCAGGTGCCTGCCACGTCCGTCCCGTCCTTCCGGTCCCTGCCGCCGTGCATATCGAAACAATGGCTCAACGACTCACCGATTTCCACGTTGTGCCGTGCCTCGTATCCACTGCCCGATCTGCCCGTTCCTGCCAGTGAGTGCCGGTTGTAGTCGAACCGGTTGTATTCGATCAACGAGAACGCCTCGTCGTGGCTCACACCGTACCCCAAGCCGTTATATTGGTTGTGATGGATGAAATTGTGGTGGACGTGATGCCCGTCTCCGGAGCTGAGATAGACCGCCGCGTGGCTCCAGCCGGCAAGCTCGCAGTTGTCCACCTCCAACCCCGGTTGTCTGGTTGTGATCCCATTCGATGTAGGGAATTTATAGTAGTATTCGTGCCCCCTGCCCTCGCGGAACGACCGGTTGTGGTGTTCCAGGCACCGCTTGGGATTCGGTCCCTTGATGCGGAGCCCGGAGACCCGCACATTCGGCCCCGTCACAAGGATCAGGGGATTCGTGTCGAACGTGTCGCTCAGGATCATCCCGCCATCCGAGCCGTCAACGCCCCGGTCGCTGGCCAGGGTGACGCCCTCAGGGATCTCCAGCACGAGGGACTCTATGTACACACGTTCGGTGCAGTCAATCTCAGCGCATCCGTCCACGTATACAACGTCCCCCGATTTCGCCTGCGCCAGCGCCTCGAGGAGGTCGTCCAGCGTGGAAATTGCCTCCCCCGTTGCGGATACCGCGCATTCATATCCCTCGCCCCCGCCGATGGGGCCGCGTTCGTCTTCCCGTGCGCCGCAGGATTCGCCTTCGATTTCGGTCCAGGTCTGTCCCAGCGGTTCCATTTCACTTCCGAACATCGCCAGCCTCCTTTTCGGTTCGGCTACTCACTCAGGGAAACCACGTATCCCCTCTTGTTGTCTACCACGTTCAACAGCGGTTCGCCGTCCCGGAACCGCCGTATGTTTTCCAGAATCAGACCGATCCGTCGATCCTCGATCCGGTCCGAGATTGCCGCAACGTGCGGGGTGATCATCACATTCTCCATCGCCCATAGCGGATGCCCTTCCGGCAGCGGCTCTTCTTCGAAGACGTCCAGACCGGCGCCCGCGATTTCGCCGTTTCCCAGCGCCCGGGTGAGCGCGGCGAGGTCCACCACTTTTCCACGGCCGATGTTGATGAATATCGCGCTCGATTTCATCGCCTTCAACGCCGCGGCATCGATCATCCGGTCGGTCTCGCCGGTATGCGGGGCGCAGATGACGAAGAAATCCACCTCATCCAGCATCTCGTGCAATTCGTGTACGCCGTAGACACGTTCCACGTAGTCGGGACGTCCCTTTGGGGCCGGATCCAGGGCGAGTACGCGCATCCCGAATGCATGGCCCCGTTCGGCAACTGCCAGCCCGATCCCGCCCAGACCCAGCACGCCGAGGGTTGTGCCCGCCACGTGGATTACCGGTACGTCTTTACTCTCCCATCGACCCTCCTGCTGGCTCCGGAAATATGCCGGAATGCCTCTGGCCATGGAAAGCAGCAACGCAAACACGTGTTCTGCAATGACGTCGCTGTAGATCCCGCGCAGGTTCGTGACGGTTACGTCGCTGTCTCTCAACTCAGGAAAATAGTAACCGTCAAGGCCCGCGCTCGTCGCCTGTATCCACCGCAGCTTCTTTCCGGCCGCCAGCAGCGCCGGCGTCATGCGACCGTAATACGCGTCCGCGTCACCGATCAGGTCCAGTGCCTCCGCATCGGAGTCCGCTTCGCACGCCTCCACGCCCAGTTCCCTGATGCGCGCCATCCAATCCGGCTTGAACGCCGGCCAGAACACCATCTTCACCGCCATATCAGAGCTCCTCCACCGGAGTGTATTCACCCCTGTCGTCAATCGTGATGTATGCCCAGACCTGCTCCGGATCGTGCGGCCACGCCACCAGCCAGCCTTCGCCGGCCGCCTGCTTCAACACCTGCTGGCGCACCTTGAACGTCTTCCTGGGATACAGGTCGAACGCCATGATGTAGACCGGGTGCATGTGATGTCGCGTGGGGACCAGGTCCCCAATGAAACAGACGGCTTCGTCACCCGATTGTACCAGGACGGACTGATGCGCCTTCGTGTGCCCGGGCGTGAGAAAAACGCGCACGCCGTGGCAGACCTCCACGTCGCCCTCCACAAGCTCCAGTACGCCCGCGCGTTCCAGCGGCAACAGGTCCGACTCGACGTTGTACCCGTGAACGGTCTGCCGGTCAGCGCCAACGGCGTCTACCCATTCCTGTCGTTGCACGATGTACCTGGCGTTCGGAAACGCGGGCACATATCCTTCGTCCGTCTGAACCGTCGTCCCGCCGGCGTGGTCCATATGAAGGTGGGTGAGTACCACCCGGTCCACCGCCTCCGGCGTAACGCCCGCATCGGCAAGCGCTTCGATTACGCCCCTTGAGGGGTCCACACCATAAATATCCCGGTGTTTCCCTGACAGCTTATCGGCGCCCACGCCGGTTTCAACCAGAACGGTCTCCGCCAGTGTCTCAACCAGCAGGCAGTTCAGGCCGAGTTGAATCCGGTTCCGCTCGTCGGGCGGGATCTTCTTCTCCCAGATCGACCGGGGGACCACGCCGAACATCGTGCCCCCGTCCAGACTGAACCGCCCGGCGTCCAGCGCGGTTACGCGGATGTCCCCGATGGTCCTCGAATCGCCTTTTCGATTGGATTCGCTCACCCGACTCCGACGGTGAAGAGACTGCGTTGGGATTGCGTTTCCTGCCCTCTCTCAGGTGCAAGCGTACGGGTTCGCACCGCAGTCATTATGTAGGCATCGTTCGCTGGTTGTCAAGCGCAAAAACAGCGCCGGTATCCGCATCCGGCGTTGGAGAAGATTGGCGCAGACAGACCGACAATCCGGCCGTGAGCGTATCCACCGACTCTTCTCGTCTCTCGATCACCGACTCTTCCAGATTGCGCAGCCGGATTTGAACAAAGTGCGCGTCGTCAATCGGCGAATCCGCGTTGCCCTTGCGATGGGCGATTCAGTCCACAATTGACCTGCGTTAACGTAGAATGCTATTGCGTCCGGCAGGCATCCGATATGTTGGTGCGACGCGGATTTCAAAGGTTTTTTTTAGTATTTGGGTTCCTACGTCACTATTATGGTAGGAGCAGGGATCGATACACGAACCTTTGGCGATGTCCCCGGACAGATTTCTCTAATGTGGAGGTTGTATGGACGTGGCAGACAGCATATTTGTCAGGCGAGTCCTGTCGGGCGACAAAGACGCTTTTGAACCGCTTGTTGAACGTTACAAGGGGACGGTGTACGCCCAAGTCGTGGGAAGGACGGGAAATTTCGACGCTTCGGAGGACATCGTCCAGGCGACTTTCGTAGACGCATACAGGCATCTTGGAACGTTGAAGGACCCCGCGAAGTTTCGTGCGTGGGTTCGGGGTATTGCTATGAATAATTCAAATGAATGGATTCGAAAACGCAAGACGAACTTACCGGTTGGTGATTTGGACGATACGAAGGAAGCCTCTCTTCATAGCGAAGTCCTGCCGGATGCGTTCGTTCGCCTGCCGACTTCGCCGGACAGTGAATACGAAATGGAGGAGATGCGAAACCACATCCTTGAAGCGGTCGAACGGCTTCCGGAGAAGTATCGAGAGGTCGTGCTTTTGCACTACATGGAGGGGTTGAAGTACAGGGAGATCGCCGAGATGCTGGAAGTTCCGGAAAGCACCGTGCTCGGCAGGCTTCAGGTGGGCCGCGACCAGCTTCGGGAAGATCTGATGCCGATCGTCGAGGAGACATTGAAGGAGCGCCAACCGACGTCTGAACTGACGAAGAAGGTAATGGCCGCACTACCGCCAATGCTCCTTTTGACACCGGATTCGATCTGGGCAAGTGCAAAACGGTTCTTTTCCCAAAGTCCGTACTGGCGAACTGGCGGTATCCTGACGGCGGCGGTTGTGGGAACGGGGATATACTATTCCGGATTCGTCGCCATTGTCCAGTGGGAAAACGGTTCGAATTCGTCACCGAAGCCGGGTGCGACCGCCGCAGAGATGACAATCGAAATTGAAAAAGACGACTCGTCTAACCCCGTCAACCGCAGCAAACAGGCGGTAGCTTCCCTTCAGCAAAGCGCAACGAAGGGAAACGCAGTAGGGCAGACCGAGAGTGCCGACACCACGAGATTCACGCAGCAACGCAAAGCTTCAACAGACAGTCCTGCCAGGCCGACGCTGACACTGTCCGATTCGCCGGCGGATTCCGTGGTAACGATTGCATACACAATTCCCGACTCGGCCTTTGTGGACTCCGTGCACGTTGGGCTCAAAGTCTACAATATGTCTGGAAGGCTGGCTGCATTGCTTGTAGACGACATCCAGAGCGTGGGAAGTCATACATTACTACTCGAAAAACGTCGCCTGTCGGACGGCGTATATTTCGTCGATCTCAAGTTAAACCGGTCTAGAGCGCATGCCGCACAGAGGACATTTAGTCTCTTTTGGGCGGACAGGCGTTAATGGGAGGCCCGAATGTTGACATCAATGTTAGAAATGAAATATCGAAGTCGTCATCTTGTGGAAATCGCTGTTCTGATTTTGATTGCGATATTTCTGAATTCGGACGCTTATGCAGGCGCGCCGACTTATTCCTGGGAAGAACTACGGCGCCTTTCACAGGCGAAAATGAAGCTTGCACGCGCGAAAGAAACAGAAGAGCACTGGGATGGGATTCTCGCCCTCGAAGAATTCCGCACAGAATATCCGCAGACGAATTTGAGGGTAGATGCGCTGGAATGGTTGTTTATTCACTACAGCATCGTAGTCGATGATCCCGGGTTCCTCCTTCGTTTAGCTGAGGAAACTATCGCGTTACAGCCGAATCGGAACGGTTTATACCAACAGATAGTGAAGACCTTTATTGATAAGGAGATTTTCCCCGGTAAAACCCTCATTTTCGCGCAAAAGTCACTGGCAATCGCGGAGAGCGTATATGCCAATGCAGGTGACGGTTACCAGCCAGTTATTATCCGAAGACATGGACTGTTAAGCCGGGCTTTTCAGTTGGCGAATCAGCCGGGGGAGGCATTGAAGGTAATCCGTCGCAGCTTGCGGCAGGTGGAGGCGCTGCCCGTGACGGCGTTTCCGGATCAGGCAACCCGCCAGAAAACCGTAGACGGGATTCGGCTGGATCTGCTGAGGCTATACATCGAGCAAGACCGATGGAATCCTGCATATGAACTGGCATGTGACCTTCTGAAGAACTCGGTGATCCGCGAACCCGTCTACGAACTCTGGAGCAGAGCGTATATCGGGAAGTTCGGTTCTGCGGACGGGATCATTTACGCGTACGCGGATCTGAAGGCCGAGATTGAAGAATCGCGCAAAGCCCGGTTGGTTGAAAAACGCGTGAGGCGACCGGCGCCGATGTTTACATTGAAGACCTTGACTGATGAATCAATGAGTTTGGACGCGTTAAAAGGGAAGGTTGTGTTGATCAATTTCTGGGCCAGTTGGTGCGGTCCATGTCTTGAGGAATTGCCTCAACTCGAAGCTCTGACGCGTACCTATAAGCAGAAGTCGGTAGCGTTTCTGGCCGTCAATCTGGATTCACAGGACGAGGAGGAGAATCGGAAGGATCTGGTGTTGAGCACAAAGGCGCGTTTGGCGCCCAGCATGACTTATCTGATGGGGAATGATGAAGTGCGGCGTGAATTCGGTTTCGATAAGATACCGTATACGTGTATTGTGGATCGAGAAGGAAACATCCGGTACGAAAAAACCGGACTGAGCAGCGATTTCAAAGCAACTATCAAAGATCAGCTGGCGTGGGTGATTGGATTGTCTGAGGCTGAATGACGGATGGTGGTAGGCCGGGAATCGTAGCCGGATAATGTGCAGCGAAAAGCGGATTCCGTTTTTGATATTTCGTCGACATTTACGCTCCTGAGATTAGAAACTTGGGAGCGTTTCTTGTTTTCGGTCGTTGTCACGGGACGTTGCACTGTCAAGTGGCCCTACTTATATTGAAATTAGTTGAACTGATGTTTCTGCGGGCCATCAAAGCAGCAAATGTGGTATCTCAGACGAACCTGCAGCAGCGCTCGGTCTGGAATCTGAACCTGATATTCAAGAAGCATAAGAAACCACACCCGTCCAAAATCGTCTTTACCAATTGCTAACAACACATGATCCACCTGTAACCGGAGCGAGGGCATCCTGCCCTCGAACTTCGCGTCACCTATCCCTACTCGCGTCGAGAAACTGACGTGTTCATTGAATCCGACACCGGTTCGCGGAAAATGTCGTGTGCGACGAGTTATCCGACGTCGAGGGCAGGATGCCCTCGCTCCAGGGAACCCAAGCAACACCGGTCCCAATTCGGTTCCTGACTTGGACAGCCTGGCCAATAGATGGCGACCTGCATTGGCACCTCGAAACGACTCTCACGAAAACCAGGTACCTGCGGATCCAGGATCGTCTTTTCCAAACTATCTTGGACAGCAGTGATTAGAAACCGGAATGGAGAACATCAATGAGCAGGGTTCACACGTATCCTGATTTGTGCTCGATGTTTCCCGTGCGCGTCTTTCTGATCGCAGGCGCGCTTATGGTGGGTACTATTGCCGGGTGCGGATGGACTGGCGTTGTGGATGAAGTACCGGATGAAGAGCGCATTCCCGAAAAGCCGCTGCGATATGCAGGGAAAGTGGCGCTTGAATTGCGAGAAAGCGTCGAGCTTGTGATTGATGAGGACATGCCTGAGATCGGGGATGTTGAGTGGATGGGTATTTCACCTGAGCGCACCCTGATGGTTGCCGACCGGTTAAGCCATCAGGCGCACGAAATCAACTACCGGGACTTAGAGTACATTCGCTCATTCGGTCGTCCAGGCAGAGGTCCCGGGGAACACTTGTCGGCTGACGATATGACGATAGATCCTGAGGGCAGAGTCTATCTCCTTGACGGGGTTCAAGGGCAGATCCTCCGGTATGATCGCAAGGGCCGATTCCTGGATCGGACCCAATCTTTCGGGGTATCGAAGATTCACGCCGGTCGCAATGATGGGGTGTTTTTCCTACGCGTGAATTCAAGTCTTATCATGGAATTGCAGCGCCGGGACTCAGCGACGTGGGCAGTCGTCAGCCGTACACCGCTTTCCGATCCGAAACAGAGTTACGTGTCGTTTCGGATGAGACATCTCGCAAAGTTGTGCTATAGCGCTTCGTTGCAGGTGTTTTATTATCTGGGCCCGAATGACTACTTGATCAAGAAGATCGATGCGGTAACAGGTGAGATTACGGCGAAATTCGGCCTGCGTCCGCAAGGATTCGTTGCGGTGCCCGATCTCTACCACCATATCGGCCGTGGAACTTTTGACGAATTGAGACCATTGGATATTACCACTGTAGGATCTATGACATTGGTTGAGGATCGATATCTGTTCGTCTCATACGACCACCCGGAAACTTTAACGAGGGAATGGGTCGTCTATTTGATAAATCCGTCCGGGACGATTGATGTGTTTGATCTGGATGACGTTACGAGTGGACGCCTTCGGCGATTCAGCGGCCACGGCGGTGTGCCGGGGATGGGAGCCATCACGGCCGCGCAAGAGTTCATGTTCATTTGGAGACCGCCTCGTAGCGAGGTTGCATACAAATCCATCGGTACGATAGAAAAATACGCGGTTACGTTGGACCTGAACTAAGAAGGGTCGCCAGGACGCTCAGGGATATCGCGAGGGTTCCATTTCACTCATCCTCCTCCAGGCTGTCAGCACCCGATTCCCGGGCCGAAGAGTCTAAACGAATCGAAATTGGCATCGCTGCTATTTTCAGTCGCACCCCGTCATCGCAGAATGCCTCTTGAAGGCCGTGGGTTGCGACCGAAGGGTTCGTCGAGGACAGCGGCAAGGTACAATCAATGAGTGGAGAACGCCAATGAGCAGGGTTCGCACGTACACTGATTTGAGCTCGATATTTCCTGTTCGCGTCTTTTGGATCGCTGGCGCCCTCATCGTGGGTACTGTTGCCGGGTGCGGAGGGGATCGCGTTTTGGAAGGGATACCGGATGAAGAGCGCATCCCTGAAAGGCCGCTGCGATCTGCAGGGAAAGTAGCGCTTGAATTGCAAGAAACCTTCGAGCTTGGGTTTGATCAGGACATGCCCGGGATTGGGTACGTTGAGTGGATGGGTATTTCACCTGAGGGAACCCTGTTGGTTACCGACCGTGATAGCAATCAGGCGCACGAAATCAACTACCGGGACAATCAGTACATTCGCTCATTTGGGCGGACAGGCAGAGGCCCCGGTGAGCATCGGTCGGCCTACGGTATGTCGATCGATCCTGAGGGCAGGGTCTATCTCCTTGATGGGGTTCGAGGGCAGATCCTCCGGTATGATCGCAAGGGCGAATATCTGGATCGAACCGAATCTATCGGCGCAACGAAGATACATGCCGGTCGCCAGGGACAGGTATACTCCCTACGCGTAAACCCAACAAGCCTTATCATGGAATTACGCCTCCGGGACCCGGCGACGTGGGGCGTTTTAAGCAGTACACCGCTTTCCAATCGAAATCAGAGTGTTGTGTCGATCCGGATGCCGAAATTCGCGAGGCTGTGCTACAATGCTTCATTACAGGTGTTTTATTATCTGGGCCCGAATGACTACATGGTTAAAGAGATCGATGCGATAACAGGCGAAATTACGGCGAAATTCGGCCGGCGCCCGAACGGATACGTCGCGTTGCCCGATCGCTACCACGATATTGGACGCGGAACTGTTGACGAAGCGAAACAATTGGATATTTCCCTTGTAGGATCGATGACATTAGTCAGGGATCAATATCTGTTCGTCTCGTACGACCAAAAAGGATCTCTTGAAACGAGGGAATGGGTCGTGTATATGATAAATCCGTCCGGGTCGCTTGATGTGTTTGATCTGGATGACGTTACGAGTGGACTCCTTCAGCCGTTCAGCCACGACGGTGTGGATATGGGAGCCATCACCGCCGCGCAAGAATTCCTGTATATTTGGAGACCACCTCGCAGGCAAGTTGCCGACAGATCCATCGGTACGATAGAAAAATACGCGGTTATGTTGCACCGGAACTGAGAAAGGTCGCCGGGACACAGAGGCATTTCGCGTAGGCTCATTTCATTCATCCTCCAGGGCGTCAGCACCCGATTTCCGGGCCGAAGAGTCTATACAAATCGAACTCGGCATCGCTGCTATTTTCGGTCGCGCGCCGACACTGAGGCAAGCCTCTTGAAGGCCGTGGGTTCGGGGCCGTGCTTCAGATGTTTCAGTATTACCTGGCTGCATTCCTCCGGACTCATCTTCGCGGTATCGACTTCGAGGTCGTAGATGCCGGGGTTGTGCACTTCGCGATTCCATCGATGCACGCTGTAGGGCGGTGGCGCGTCATCCGAAATTCGCTGATCCCTGAGCCACGTGTTGCGCCGACGTTCCCATACGATTTCAACAGGACAACGCACGCCAACGAACCAAACGGGCAGGCCTTCCATTCGCCGCGCGCAATCGTAAAGGATTCCCTGAGGAACTGTGTAGTCGTCATGGTGACCGACGTCGACAACGACGTTTATACCCAGACGACTGTGTGCCGCAATCGAGTCGTACATCGCTGCATACATTGTTGGCACTAAGGCTTCGATCTTCTTTCTTCGCGCGAACGGTTTTTCTTCCATTTTCTCAATTCCGGCCGGCCGCAGCCCGATGCCCGGACGATACTGTTCGGGTGTAATGCGTATGTAACGATCTGCACCCAGATTCATCCAGAGTTCATCCGACGCTTCCTGGATCGCGGCGGCAATGCTTGACTTCCCGGATCGCGGAGCGCCGTTCAGAATGATGATCTGCCCAGCCGTGATTTCCTGTTCCATCATTTATCGTGCCTCGTCAATGGCAATCATGCATTAAACAGCTATAAATCGCCGAATTGGTCAGGTGCAATATGGCTCGTGAATTTTTCGCGCCAACCTGACAATCCGACCTGCGTGCTCTTTATAAGTGGTTAAGATGCTGAATACTCGAATTTAATCGAAAACTACCAATGGAGAATTGTATTTTTCTGAAAAAGACGTTATCTTGTTGTTAGGGCATTGAATCGCCGATGGATTGGAACGACGGACTACTTGATGGAATGAGCGCGGTGGTCGCTCCAAATGTGTAATTGTGCAGTTGAGACGGCTGGACTCAAGAACGCGCGGGAGCCCATTCTGGTGCGCACAGGCAGGTTCTTGGCGAGTGAGAACGATAGACATTTGAGGAGGTAATGTTGTGGGCCTTGCGATTGTTGACGGGGCGATGAGGCTGATTGACAGAGTAATACGAGGAGAGCGGCCTGTGGACCAGGTTGACAAGGTTGTTGACGATTCCTGGGAGCGCCAACGTGGTACTGAGCTGTATCGAGATTATAAGGATGGCAAGATCGAGATTATGTCGGCCGACGAGACCAAAAAACTCGTAGAGAACTTGAAGAGGAAACGGTCGAAATAGTGGCTGATTATTTGCTTTCGCGGGCTGCAGGAAAGGTGCTGGAGAATCTAAGGGATGATATCGCGGCACAGATTGTTTCAAAGCTGGAAACATTGCAGGTAGGCGCTCCGACGAGAGGCTCCAGAAAGAAACGGGACTCGCCAAAGGCGGGCCCCACTTTTTATTTCAAGGCCGGAAGTTACAGAGTCTTTTATGTTTGGGAAAATAAAAGGCTGTTGTCCTGAGTATAGAAACCCGGCAAGGGGCGTACAAAAGGAAGCGATGATGTTTAGTAGACAAAAGGAGAACGCCATTTGGTGTCGTCTTCAGCCGATTGACAGCTTCCTCGCCACCTCCACCACCCCGTCAGCCGGGCACATGCGGACGGTATCGCCGGTCCGGATGGTCGCCAGCGGGTCAGGCTCGAGTTCGTGCATTAACGCCACGTTCGCCAGCACCGCGCCCTGCACCATCACCGGATTGGTACGACCGAAGATGAACCCGGCCGGGCTGGTTCCCCTCTCAACCATGTCGAGCATCATCCACGACGTGGCCACGCCCCCTTTGGACGTGCGGAACACGACGATTTTTCCTGAGATCGACTGCCCGTATAGCGGATGGGTCTCCCGGCTGATGACGCCCCGATACCGGTCATAGTCGTACCGGGCGCTGAAGCCTTCGTCGCATACAAGCGCGACCCCTTCCGCGTTGGGTCCGACACCCGGATGCCCGCGAAGTACAGTTGTCTCAGTCATTTTTGCTATCTATCGATCAACCGGCGAAGCGTCCGAAGGAAAGTTTCCGTCTCCGCCCCGTCTTTACCTGATCCTTCCAGTCACCGCGGCATCCACGCACGTTTCCGCCGGCCGGAATACCGGATTGTATCCATATCCGGAAATGATATTCGCAAGTTTCGCTGAATTCGTCACAAGCGTGCGGTACTGAAACCGCTGTTGCAGGACCCGGGCGTTCATAATATAGAAACAGACTCCCGCAAGAATCCTCCCGCCCGCCTTATCCACGATTTCCGTGTATCCCATCCGATCCGCCAGCGCTTTGATCTGATAATTCGTGGTCAGATACAGCGTCGTGTCGGGATGCACGCGCCGGCCCCGCAGCAGTTCCGCGATCGACTGAAGTTCGAAGAGCGAAAGTTGCGGTGTACCGCACACGACGAGGTCGACCGCATCTTTCTCAGGCTGGAAGGAATCGTACGCCGCCCGCAGCGTTCCGGGGGATATCACGATTGTCTCCTCCGGCTCTGGACCTCCATAAGCCTCTTCGGCCGTTCGGGCCTCGGGCGTCACACCCACCATATGAAACATCGCCAGCGACCCGTAACTGGCCAGCGCCGCGCCGAGGTGCTTCAGGTCGTCGGTCGACGGCCTTTCCTGGATGCCCTCGAATACCGGAACACGCCAGTAGTCGTCCACCCGCCGCCCCACAACGCAGCCGAGCGCGCCCCAATCGCTGTTTGACTTCGGCGGGTCCTCAACCATCACGCGAACGGTGCCCCGCCGCCTTTCGGGAAGGTGGAACCCGTAGCGCGGCACCCGTCCCGTAAGGCCTGCCCACACGGCCGCGGGCCCGGCCTCGAAGTTCGATCTGGCGCCGGCGACGGAGTTCGCGAAGATCACGGTGCCTGTATCGCCCCAGCCCAGGTGTTCGCCGAATCGCGGCGGGTCCACGGTCTGGTAGTTGATGCAGGTGTTGCACGGCAGCGCGCCCATCGCCGTCAGCGCCTTCACGATACGGCGTTCCCTGTTAACGGTATGCTCGTCCTGCCCAACGTCACGCCACATGGCGAAGTCCACGCTCCGGGGATTGGTCGTCACCGGGACCCGGAACCGCGCGCCCGCGGCGGCGGTTTCTTCCAGAAAGCGAAGCCCCGGGTCCGCCAGCGCTTCGATGTCCGCCATCGCGTGTACCGTTTGGACCGGCACGAAGTCCTCCGCGCGAAAGAACGTACCCACCTCCATCTGCCGCTTCAGCGCTTCCGCCGCGGCGGGTCCCATCTCTCCTGCCAGCATCGCCTTCTCTTCACACGTCAACTTCATGGGCGTCCCCGACAACTCTTGAGAATACTATGATTGAAAATGCGACCGCAAGGGTCGCCTAAAGGCGGTGAGAAGTAAGAGGGGAGACGTTAGATGAAGCACTTGCCCGATTAATGGTTCTTCGTTGCCTCCGGCACGATAAGAAACCTCACAAGGCAGGAAATCTCTCCCGTCTCCCGTCTTGCGTCTCACCAGGTGGTGGGCCGGGGTGTGGTTGCCTCCCCTCTCCCGGCTTCCGTCTCCCCGATTTTGATTGTTTCTTCCTATTCGATGTTCTTCACCATATCGATCAGGTCGCAGGTCTCGCCGGAGTCCATCAACACCCAATCCGGACGGCGGCCGGATTCGACGTAGCCGACCTTCCGGTAGACGTGGACCGCAGAGACGTTGGCGGACCACACGGTAAGATACAGCCTGCGCGCGCCGAGCTTCCGGGACTCGTCTTCCAGGATCTGCATAAGGCGAGTCCCTATTCCACGGCCGCGCGCTCGTGCCACCAGGGCCAGGCCGATTGTACAATAGTCGTGCCCGCTTCTTGATGTGAATCCTTCGCCCACCAGAACGCCGTCCTGTTCGACGAGCAGGTAACTCGACCGCTCCTGTTTAAGCCCGATCAGGGCCTGCGAGAGTTCGCGGCCCCCGGAAGCGCGTCGAGTTCAAGGCGCCTGCACATGACTTTCTCGCGCGTAAGCGTCCGGTGCATGTCGATGAAGGCGTCCAGGTCGTTCCAGCGAGGATACCGGAAACGGGTCTCGGTTCCTTCAATCGAACAGGATTCGATGACGTGCCCTTCCTGCATGGTGATGCCCGTTCCGGTTTGATCCGCCCCTGTCTGACGGCCCATCTGTTTCGCTCTGAAGCATTTGAGTTGTTCCGCAAAAATAAGGCATTGGCGGCGCTGGCGCAAGCGGGGACTCTGAAAGTGTGTTTTTCGCCTTGACGCTTCCGATTTGGGGTGTTAAAATGCATCTCTCCGACCCCTGAAGTACCACCCGTGGAAGGCTGAAATACGAAGGCCCGCGTTGAGGGGCGGGGCGTGCTGAACACTTACGGCTGAAAGCTGATCATCAGCCCGGATGGGCTTTATTTACGGACGGGTAAAGGGAGCAGACCTATGAAGACGTATCGTGTTGCGATTGTCGGTTTGGGGCGAATGGGCAGTACGATCGACGAGGAAGTGGTTGGCTATCCATCCATCACGCTGCCGTATTCGGTGGCGGCGTCGTGCAAGGCGAGCGAGCGCATGGAACTCGTGGCGGGATCGGACCTCGTGGAGGAAAAGCGGCGCGCATTCGGCGAAAAGTGGGGGGTGGAGGCGTTGTACGAGGATTATCTCGAGATGATCGAAGTGGAACGGCCCGATATGGTCGCGGTGTGTACCAAGGGAGTTCTGCACGCCGAGATGGGGGTGGCGGTCGCCCGCGCGGGCGTACCGATGCTCTACCTGGAGAAGGCGATGGCGTGTTCGATGGCCGAAGCCGACGCGGTCCGGGATGCGTGCCGGCAACACGGGACCGTGTTCAACACCGGCGTGCTGCGGCGGTTCGACAACCGCTACCACGCGGCGAGGGCGCTGATCGCGCAGGGGGAAATCGGCAAGGTCAGTGTGGCGGTGCATTTTTCCCGTTCGAATCTTCTGCACGGACACGTCCATTCGATAGACACGCTTTCGTATCTGCTGGGCGATCCGAAGATCGCGCGGGTGCGGGGAGAGCTGCTTCCGGAAGACCTGGCAATAGAGAACAACCGCCTGGATGAAGATCCGGTGTCGAGGTATCATCTGGAATTCGAAGACGGCGTCGAAGCGTGGACCATTCCTGCGGGCCACTGGGAATTCGAGGTTGTGGGCAGCGATGGGGCGATCCGGTCGCGGAACAACGGTGTAGGCTGGGAATTGCGCAAGGTGGAACCCGGGAGAGGAGTTCGCCCGTCCGTGGAAGCTGCCGCGTTTCCGGAGGTGGAACCGCGGAGCGCCGTGGTCGAGTGCCTTGAGGACCTGGCGGCCGCCTACGAATCGGGAGCGCCCTCGCTGGGCAACGTGGAGGTCACGCACCACGTCACGGAGGTCTGTTTCGCCGTGGCCGAGAGCCATCGACGGAACGGCGCGCGGGTGGCGCCTTCCGAAGTAGACCGGGATCTGTACATCTTTCACGTGTGACGGGCGCGCGGCGCCAATATCAGAATGAGGGTCTATGAAGATCGAGCCGTTGATTTCGCCCGACGAATTTGTGGGGCTTGAAGGGATTACGCATCTGTGTACGGGAGGAGAGAGTCCGTGGCTGAAGGCGCAGGAGTCGGTCTATGCAGAGTTCGCGCGCCTGAAAAGCGGGGGATACGACGGGCGGGACGTGATCTACACGATCGGGAACAGATGCCGCGGCCGCATGGGTGATTTGTGGGGCGTGCCCGCAAAGCGCATTGCGTTCGTGCCGTCAGCGGCCGAGGGCATCAACTGGCTGGCGAGGGGGCTGGACTGGCGTGCCGGGGATAACGTGGTGACCACGAACCTGGAGTTCCCGTCGGTGGCTTACGCGTGGAAGCAACTGGACCGGCTGGGCGTGGAAGTCCGGTTGGTTCCGCACCGCGACTGGTTCGTCCACGAAGCGGACCTGCTGGCTGCCGTGGATTCACGAACCCGGGTGCTGGCCGTGAGCCAGGTAAGTTTCTACACGGGGCAGAACCTGGACGTGGCGCGGCTTTCCGAGGCGACGCGTGGAAGGGGCGTGCTGCTGGCGGTAGACGCCACCCATGCCTCCGGCGTGGTGCGGGTCGATGCCGCGCTGGCGGATATGACGGTGAGCAGCAGCTACAAATGGTTGCTGGCGACGCACGGCGTCGCTCCGTGCTACGTGAGCGAGCACGCGGAGTCCCAGATTGGGACGACGTGTTTCGGCTGGCGGAACCTGGCAGTTTGGCCGGCCCAGCGCGCCGAGCGCCATCCCGACGTGGACGAAAAGCCGATGCCGGACCGGATGGAGCCGGGGAATCCGGCGATGATGGTGGTGATGCACCTGGACAAGGCGCTGGAGGTCCTGCTGGGCGTGGGTATGGACCGGATCGACGCGCACGCGCGCGATCTGTCGGAGCAGGTGAGCGCGGGCCTTGACCGGCTCGGATACCCGGTGATCAGCCCCAGGGAACGCGCGGCGCGGTCCGGAAACACCTGCTTTGCGGTGGACGACGCGAAGGGGCTCGAAACGGCTCTCGCGGCGCATAATGTGCTGTGCTGGGGGGAATACGGCCGGCTGCGGGTGTCCACGCATCTGTACAACGGAAGCGCGGACGTGGACAGGCTTCTGAAAGTCCTGGCGCGGATATAAGCTGTGAAAAGTCCGGGACGAGCCGTTGTCGGGCACTAGCGAGGAGATCGACGGGATGATGAAACTGGGTTGTATGTCGCTGAGCTACAAGGACCGGTTTGCGGACGGCTCGATGGACCTTGAGGGGTTTATCGACCGGGCGCATGAGTTGAGACTGGATGGCATCGATATCCATACCGGGGCGTTCGCCTCCACGGAACCGGCGTACCTGCGGGATATCAGGATGCGGTGTCTGAAGCGCGGGCTGGCGATCTCCTATATCGGGGTGAGCAACGATTTCGGCAGGCCGGAGCCGGAGCTTGCCGTCGCGGTTTCCGAGGTTAAGGAATGGGTGGACGTGGCGGCCTTCATGGGGGTCCCGATGGTGCGGATATTCGCGGCGTGGGTGCGCGGCGGCGCGACGGAAGAGGAGGTGTGGGCGCGAATGATGCCGTGTATGCGGGAGGTCGCCGCCTATGGCGAAGAGAAGGGCGTGGTGCTGGGCCTGCACAACCACAACCACGGGTGCGTGACGCGAACGGGAAAGGATGTGCGCCGCATCATCGAAACGGTGAACAACGCCTATCTGTCCCATATCCTGGACACCGGTCAGTACGTCGGGTCGCCCGGCGCCAGCGGCGCGAACGGCAGGGAGGACCCCGCGCTGGATTTCTATGGAAGCATCGCGGAAACGGCGCCTCTGGCCGTGCACGTGCGCGCGAAGATCTACCGGATTCAGACCGGCGAGGAAGCCTGGCTGGACTATCCCAGGATTTTTGAGATTCTGAGAGGCGTAAACTTCAATGGTTGGGTTTCCGTGGTCTACGAAGGTCAGGCGGTGGAGGCGGAGGACACGGCGGTCCCCAAGGCCGTGGATTATCTGAGGCGGTTTGTTCCTGGCGGATGAGACGACGGGGATGACCCGACCACCGGCAGCCCGCCGGTTTCGCCGGGGTACCGGTAATTATGGCTCAGGCGCGTCTTGACGATCACCGGAACCGTTCTGAAGAACCCGATTCCGCGGGGAGCGGTATCACCGCGCGGTCGGTGGTTCTGGGTCTGTTGACGGCTGCCGCCTCGGCCTATTACGGCATCGCCGGGTCGATGGTTCTGCACGTCGGGTCGCTGGTCAAATCCAATTTCCCTGTATCGCTGATACTGGTATTTGTAATCTGGGTGGTCATCAACATGGTGATCGCCCGGGTCGCGCCCGGTAGCGTGCTCTCCCGCACGGAGATGATGGTTATCTTCGCCATGGCCTGGATCGCGGGGATGATGCCCGGAGTGGGGTGGACGGGGTATATGACGGGCGCGCTGCCCGCGCCGCATTTCTTCGCGACCCCCGAGAACCGCTGGGCCGACCTGTTCCTCGACGAGCTGCCGCACTGGGCGTTCCCCGAGCCCGTGCCGGAAATCGTGGACCGGTTCTACTTCGGGTTGCGCAAGGGGGAGTCAGTCCCCTGGTCCGGGTGGCTGGCGCCGGTGGGATGGTGGCTGGCAGGCAGCCTCGCCATGGTAGGCGTGGCTTTTTTCGTTACCACGATTTTTCATCGACAGTGGGCCGACGCCGAACGGCTGACCTATCCGCTGGTCAGTTTTCCCTCTGATCTGACCGATGGAATCGGACCCGGCCGCGCCATTCCGAGGCTCTTCCGGTCGCCGTTGTTCTGGCTGGGTTTTGCCTGGACGGCCGGCATCATCTGCTGGAACATCATCACGTTCTGGTACCCCCAGGTGCCGCGCGTCACGCTGTTCGACTCGGTGAACACCAAGTGGATGGTGGTGGCCCACAACTTTCCCCGCGTCTACTATCGGGTTTTACCGCTCGTGATCGGTCTGGGTTATCTGTGTCGCCTGGACCTGCTGTTCAGTTTCTGGTTCATGGGCCTGCTGGCGGTGGTGAAGGTGGGCGTGATGAACCGGACCGGGTTCACCGTGGGCATGGCGGGGCAACCCTCGACCGGCAACGAGATCGTCAATCTGGAGAGCCACGGGGCAATGACGGTCCTGGTGGTGTGGTCCCTGTGGATGGCCAGGCGTCACCTCGCGTACGTCTGGAAGAAGGCCTGGGAAGGCGGCGGGGAGGGGGAGGGTCCGGTCACCTACCGGACCGCGGTGGCGGGGCTGCTGGTCTGCGCGAGTTTCGTCTGTGGTTTCTTCATGGCCGTGGGCCTCTCGTTCAGCCTTGCCCTGGGTCAGATGACGTTGATGTTCATTGCGTATTTCACGGTGGCGAAATACATGGCGGCGACGGGGTTCGGATATCTGGTCCCAGTGGGCGGCAAGGGCGGATGGTGGCTCAAGTCCATCACGGGCACGGCCACGATGGATACCCGGAACCTGGTCGGATTGGGGCTCCTGAACAGCAGCGTCTTCTTCGGAGGGGGCCGGCTGCAGACGATTCAGATGCTTCCCCATCATCTGAAGGCGATGGACCATCTGAAGTCCCGCCGGGGATGGGTCGGCGGCACGGTCTTTGTCGGATTCGTGGTCAGCTTTCTGGTCTGCGTTGGCTTCATTGTCTTTTACTGCTATACGGAGTCCGCACTCTTTCTGCGGTCGTGGACCTTGTGGGAGGGGCCGCACGGCATATTCAACGGTCTGGCGACGTCCATCGGAGAAACGGACCGAACCGTTTTCGACCCGCAGAAGCTGGGGATCTGGCTTATCGGCGCTGGAGAGGCGGGTCTGCTCGCGCTGCTGCGGACGTGGTTTCCTTGGTGGCCGCTGCACCCGCTCGGCCTGGCGTTCCAGTATACGACGGGACCCCGGTACTATGTGCTGAGCATCATGCTCGTATGGGCGGCCAAACTGCTGATCGTGCACTACGGTGGGCCACGGATGTACGAGAAGGCCAAGCCGTTTTTCTACGGGACCGTCATCGGGTATTGCGTTGGCATCGGCATCGCGCAGGTCGTCGACCTGATCTGGTTTCCCGGCCAGGGACACGGGTTTCATAATTATTGAAATACAAACACCCTATGCGAATTGAAATCGATATTTACCACTTGACTTCCCGTATCGTATCCCTTACATTCCTGCCTGCCAACAAATGATAATGAGTTATCAATATCACTTCAAGGGTTGTGCTCTCCCTTGAATCACCGTCAATTCGCGGCAACTGCAGGCGGTTGGGCGTGTTCATCTAACGCCACTGACGATCACCAGGGCTTGGATCAGGTGTGCGCTCTGAGAGCCAGGCGACTGAAGACCGTCGAGCCAAACCGGCGTCAAGCGGCCAAAGGAGGCATACACATGAGCAACAGACTCACCAACCAGCGCAGCGCCATCGTGAGGGTTATTCGCGACGCCCCCGGTCCACTTCGCCCCATGGGAATCCTCGACCTGGCGTCCCCTATCGTGCCGACGCTGGGCATTGCAACGGTTTATCGGCAACTCAGGCGCCTGCAAGACTCCGGTGAAGTGCGTGCCGTGGAAATGGGCGTCAATGATGTGCGCTACGAGCCGACCGACCGGGGCCATCATCACCATTTTCTCTGTCGTGAGTGCGACGAAGCGTTCGACATCCCCGGGTGCCCGGAGGGTATCGTGAACCTGGCGCCGCCGGGCTTCGAGCTCGAAGAGCACGAGATCACGCTCTACGGACAATGCCGCGATTGCAGCGCGGGGAATTGAAACACGCTTGAACCGTGTGGCAGGGGTGAAGTCACGGCGAAGGGAACCGTTGAGGGAGTGACCGCAGGCAGCTTCCCTCGGCTACTTATTGATAATGAGCACTCATTATCATAACATCACGCGCATTTGCGCACACTACAGGAGGAGAAATGCAAAAATTCCGGAAGATTTCGTTGCTGCCGAACGCCTCAAGGGTCCGATCCATTCCCCTTTCCGCGGCCGTGATCCTCAGCGCCCTGTGCAGTCCCGTCTGGGCCGAGCAAGAAGCAGTCAAGACTGGCGCGGTCGTCCCCGCCGAACCTGACACGGGCTATTCCTCGCAGGAAACGAGTGTGTACGCACTGCCTGAGTTGGTCGTCTCCGCCGAACCCGATACGGGCTATTCCTCCACGCACAGCGGCACGGCTCTCGGGATTCCCATTCCGCTGGAAGACACACCGCAATCCGTTCTGACCATCAAGAGACAGGTACTCGAAGATCAGCAGGCCACCACCCTTTGGGACGGCCTGAAAAATGTGAGCGGCGTTTTCAGTCGCGGTACGAATTCGGCAGTCTCCGAAGATTTCGTCATTCGCGGCTTCCGGTTGGATCCCAGGCGCAACTACTACCACAATGGAGTGCCGTACTACAATCGGTTTGCCGCTGAGCCGGGCAATCTCGAACGGGTGGAGGTGCTCAAGGGCCCGGCCTCCATCCTCTATGGCGCGATTGAGCCGGGGGGGATTATTAACACCATTACCCCCCAGCCGTCTACAATCTCCACGCGCCAGTTGTACCTGAGCGCGGGCAGCTACGGCCACATGAGCCCCCGATTTTCGGCGTCCGGTCCGCTCGACCGGGAGGGCAGGGTGCTCTACAGGCTGTACGGCTCTCGATTGACAACGGAGAGTTTTCGCGATTTCGTTGAGCAGGATCGCTGGTACGTCAACCCTTCCGTCTATTGGGGCTGGTCTCAATCGACAACGCTGGAACTGAATTTTGAGTTGTTGCGCGACGAAAGAACGGCCGATGCCGGCATCGTCGCGATCCTCGATCAGCCTGCGTCGGTACCCATCGATCGCTTCTACGGAGACCCGCTCTACAACAAGGAGACCATGAGCAACGGCGCTGTCACCCTGCGCGCTACGCGGCACTGGACGCGCAGCCTGAAGCACACGTGGGCCCTCAGCCACTACAAGACCAACTGGGATCGCGAGCAAATGTCGGTTGAAGCCACGCGGGGCGGTGTCGTTGGCTTGCCCGGTGGGGCAGGACATCCGGACAGCGACACCAACCTGCTTAATCGCGCCATTTACGACAACGAGATCTTCTATCGCGAGACGACGATGCGTCACGACCTGAGCTACAAACAGGAGCGGGGCGCTCTGCGGCATACGCTGTTGTTGGGCGTGGCACTCTCCTTCTACAAAGAGCGTGAAGTGCTCGGCGATCGTGTCCATCGCGAGGGCACGCCGGAAGCGGCGGATGCCGATGCGCTGAAAATCGACATCTACGATCCGGAGCCGTACTACGGGCTGACCATACCCCAGGATTTCGCCCTGTTCCGCAACCGCGAGCGCGAAGAGACCAGTTGGGGCATGTATCTGCAAGACCTGGTGGAACTCGGCGACCAATGGGTTCTGCTGGGGGGGTTGCGCTATGACGGGGTCGACTTCGACGAACGCACGAATCAGCGCGGCAGCTACAGAACCCACGGCCGCAGTAACGGGAGTTTGAGCCCACGCCTGGGCGTCGTCTGCAAGCCAGGTGGTGGTTTCTCCCTCTACTCCAGTTACAGCCGCTCTTTCAGACCGAAGTCGGGCGAGAAGATCCTCAATGAACCGGAGGACGGCGCCACACGGATAACTCCCGATATGGTCGGACCGGTCGACCCCGAGTTGGCGGCGCAATTTGAGGTGGGAGGGCGGTGGACCGATGCCGACAACCGCTTGAGCGCGACCCTGGCGCTGTACGATCTGGCGCGCACGAATGTCGTCGAAACCAATCCCCGCAACCGCATTTACCGAGTTCAGATTGGGTGCCAGCGCAGCCGGGGCGTCGATCTCGACCTGACCGCGCAGCCGATCCCCCAGCTGCGTGCTATCGCCAGCTACGCGTATGTGGACGCGCGCGTCGAAAGGGACGCTGACCGCCCCGCGTGGGAGGACAACCATCTCGACAATACTCCCGAACACAGCGCCAGTGTGTGGTGCAACTACCGCTATACGAATGGCCTTGCCGTGGGACTGGGCGTGATCTATACGGGGGAGCGCCAGGGCAATCTGGACAATGACTTCATCCTCGACGACTACGTGCGGGTCGATGCCACCGTCACCTACCGGCTGCAGACCCTGAGAGTGGATCTGAGCGTCAAGAATCTCACCGACGTGGGGTACTACCAGAACGCCTGGCGTCGTGACCGGATCATGCCGGGAACGCCCAGGAACTATCTGCTGTCACTCGGCTATAGCCTGTGAATGCGTCCATTGAGGAGACAAGATCGATGAACGAGAGCACGGACAGGGGCCGCCGGCAAGTGAAGGGACGCTACAAGAAAGGGGTTCGCCGTTGGCATGCCTGGACCTCCATCTTCGCACTGGTCTTCACGATTCTCGTGTGCGTGACCGCGATACTGCTGGAGCATCTCGGTGGCTGGGGCCTGGGCAGCGTCGGAGTGCCCAGCCGGTGGTTTCCCGGCTACCAGACCACCGCCAGTCGCTTGGGACAGATCAAGTGCGCCCTGCTTACCGGCAATGAGGAGGTGTACATCGGGACGCGCAAAGGGTTGCTTCACCTGAGTGGGAGCGATTACCGCAGCGTTCCGGAATTGGAGGGCCTGGACATCTTCAACATCGACCAACAGGGAGAGCGCATCCTGGTCGGCACGCGGGAAAGCACCTGGCTCTTTGAGGCGGAGCGGTGGAAGCGCATCTCCAACTTCAGGGGGGCGGCAACCTTTGCCGAAGATGGTCGCATCGTCCACATCCAGGGCAGCAACGGTCTCTTCGTTACCGGGGATCTGGGCGCGACCTGGACGGAGCTGACCGCCGTGAACGCAACCATGGCGGAAACCCCCCTTCCCGAGGTTGTCAGCTTCAGCAAGTTGGTTCTGGACCTGCACACCGGCAAAGCCCTCTTCGGCCCCGAGGGTGAGTGGATCTATGTGGACGCGCTGAGCATCGCCGTCCTGGTGCTGGCGATAACGGGTTTCATCATCCGCCCCGCCTATGTGAAGTTGCGCACGTACCGGCGTAAATCCAGGGGGGAACAAGCATGATCCGTAGCGTCATCAATCCGGGCGCATACCCAAACACAGGGTGGCTGGGGATCGTCCACCGCCTGCGGTTCCATTCAGTAGAGCGTTCGCCAGGCACCTGGGGCGATGTCGCGCTGATCAATTGTCAGACCGACCGATCACCTGTCGCAATTGCATTCAATCATTGCTGAGAATCCAGCAGATGGCGCCCGAGACCAGCGCTACACGCCCTGCCGCTCAAACATAAAGCCGCCTGTAATCGCGTCACACCTGGTGGACTTGACCAATCCTCAATTCGGCCGCAGAGGAATCAATGGCTGAAATTCAAGACTTGAAAGAACCTGTTCCAGTAACAATTATCAGCGGCTTCCTGGGCGCGGGCAAGACCACCCTGCTCAACCATATTCTCAACGCCGACCACGGGTTGCGCGTGGCGGTATTGGTCAACGATTTTGGAGAGATTAACATTGACGCCGCGTTAGTCTCCGGCGTCTCCGGGGAATCAACCATCAATCTGTCCAACGGTTGTATCTGTTGCTCGATTCGCAATGACCTGCTTGAGGCAGTGGTTCAATTGATTCAACGCCCGGACCCGCCGGAGTATATCGTCGTTGAAACAAGCGGCGTATCCGACCCCGTGGCGGTTTCATTGACCTTTATGGCTACCGAATTGCAGTCTCGGACGCGAGTGGACAGTGTGCTGACCGTGGTTGACGCCGAGCAGATTTATCAGGTGAATGAAATGCATCGTCGGCTCGCGGTAGACCAGATCGCCATGGCAGATATTCTGGTACTGAACAAGCTTGACCTGGTCAATGATGAAAAGCGGGAGGAATTGGCAGACTTTGTCAGAGATCTCGTTCCGGGAGCGCGAATCCTACAGGCTACATATGGAAAGGTTCCGCTCGATCTGGTACTCGGTGTCGGGAAATACGACCTCCAGCGCTTTTCGGGGAAATCGGGTCTGGATGTTCACGTTCATGCTGACGGTGAGGCGCATGAACACGACAATGTTGACGTGAATCATCACGAACACCATGCCGACCATACGCTTGTTTTCAACACGTGGCGCTATACGACTGACCAACCTCTGTCACGTGGGGCCGTGCGTGATGCGGTGAAAAACCTGCCTGCGACCATCTACCGCGCCAAGGGGTTTGTCTACCTCAACGATATTCCCGGCCGCAAGGGAATCGTCCACGTTGCCGGCCAACGGGCGCGTCTGATCATGGGTGAGCCATGGGGCGACGAGAAACCGGGAACACAGTTGGTTTTTATCGGTGAGGCAGGTGGAATCGACGGTTGCGAATTGCAATCGCGCTTTGATGCGTGCCAAACGGAAAAGGATACCCACCAGGATACAACGCCTGATGAGGTTTTCGAATTGCTTCGGGGGCTTGGGATTACAGCGAAATAAACCGTGTATGGCAATCGAGATGCATGTCGGTGCCCACGAAAAGATCCTTGCCATCCCACGCTTCAACGGTATACCTTGCCATCACGAGCCTCCTTGTGAAAGTGTTTGTTGTTGACAACGGCAAAGTATACTCTCACAAGCTGAGGCTCAACTTCATTTTAACATAATGACTTACGTCTACCGGCTACCCGCCTTCAGGAGAGATGTCAATCGAATGGGGTCGTTTGGGGGTGGTGAGAATCAATTTAACGAATGTCTTAACGCAATCGGGAGGTTGATATCAGATGAAGGTCCTGTACCTGAACGTACCGGGTATGCTCCAGCCATGGTACGACGATTTCAGAACGGCGATCGGGGAAGGGCATACGGTATGCCTGTATGATCCCGCGAAGCCCATGGCCGGGCAGTTCGAGGACGTGGACGTGGTGGTTGACCAGGGAGGGTCGGTGGGGACGCGAGCTTTGATCGACGCCGCGCTGGCTGCCCGCGTGAAGCTCTGGCAGGTGCTGGGAACCGGGGTGGACCACGTGGATGTGGCGTATTTCCTTGAGAAAGGTCTGATGCTGGCCAATACGCCCGGCCCGTTCAGCGCGGTGGCGCTGGCGGAACACGCGATGTTCCTTATGCTTTACTTCGCAAAGCAGTTCGACGAGCACGTGCGGAATCTCCGTTCGCAGGTGTTCTACTTTCCGGTGAGCGAGGAGCTGGAGGGGAAGACCCTCGCGCTTGTCGGGCTGGGCGCGAGCGGACAGGCGCTGGCGGCGCGGGCGAAGGCGATGGGAATGCGGATTGCGGCCGTCGATGCCGTGGATATCCCCGGGGAAAGGCTGGATGAACTGGGGGTGGAGGTGTTCGCGGCGCCGTCGGAACTGGAGGAAGTTCTCGCTCAGGCCGATTACGTGTCGCTGCACGTGCCGCTGACGTCGAAAACGCGTCACATGATCGACAGACAGGCGCTGGCGGCGATGAAGCCAACGGCGGTGCTGATCAACGTGGCGAGAGGGGAGATCGCGGATGAGGACGCGCTCGTCGAGGCGCTGCAGAACGGGGGGATCCGGGGCGCCGGGCTGGATGTGTACGCCGAAGAGCCGCTGCCCGAGGACCATCCGTTTATGAAGTTGCCAAACGTTGTCGCCACGCCCCATACCGCGGGACAGACGTATGGCACATCCAGGAGGCGCGGGGAGGCCTGCGCGGAGAACGTGGAGCGCATCGCGAATGGGCTGGAGCCGCTGTACAGGATTACGGAGGCTGGCTGACGCCTGTAAAGAGATGTTGACTACGGTGCGCGACCTTACTTACAGCCGCTCGTACCGCCCAGAACTTATGCAAATGGACTTGACAAACCCTGGGTCCTTGACGTAATTTTTCGAAAGTTGCGCAAGAGACAACCGAGGGGGAAATATGGCAGGGATCGCTTTCGCGCCAACCGTTATGGCATTTAATCAGGGTATGTTAAGCGTTGATATCCCGTGGGTTAGCGGGGACGTTAGAGAAAAGGCCGACATATCCTTTGTTAAAATTATAAATGAAATGAACAGGGATACGAAGCGACATACCGCGTTCCTGCAGAACACCTACAACGAGGTGGTTAAGAATCCCGACAGATTAATGCAGCTGTTGCCCTATGAGGACATGGACGCGTCCGTCGAGCATCTAGAAAATTCCGAAGAGATGCTGAAAAAGTGTCTGAAGACGTTCGTCCGGCTTCTCAATAGCGCCGGACCGGAAACCGACACCAGGAAGGTAGATGCACTGAGCACTTTGATAGAATCCATAAAAACGATGATAGGTATGTGCCAGGACCTTCGATGGCAAGTCATGGTTCATGAGGCACATAACGAACCTTCGTCCGAAAACGTCTGCGAGTCGCCGGAGGAATTCTTGAAAAAGCTGTGGGAATGATGGAATGGCAAGTCACCCCCATTTGCCGGTCAGATTGGAGGAGCCAGGCAGGAGATTCGTCAAACAGGCCCGAAAGTTGCCCCCGCAGGTGCAGGACAACCTGTCCGATACGATCCGGGAACTTGCAACAAATACATTGGGGAAAAACAGAAGATTCAAATTGGTGGCCGGTTACCATGACGTTTTCAGCATCAGGTTGGACAGGAAGTATAGAGTTGCCATTAAAATTCTCGGCAGCGGGATAGGCCGCCTTCTCATTGTCGGGAAACATGACGTCGTTTACGAGTCTCTGAATCGCTCCAGGTAAACCCCACCCCGAGTTCGACCGCTCCCGAACCCCTTGCAGGTATTCCCCCACTGAGGGACTCCCGCTTGCCTTTCAGAGTCAAATTTGCTCTGGCGGCTTCTTTGCTCTTTTCAAGAACGCTGTTGTCCGTTCTTTCGGGTCGCCACCAGCCTCTACGCTCTTTCCCTTCTTGCCACGATTCTAAACATATATAATCCGCCTTGATCGCTCTCGACGGGTTCATAGCACGTAGTAACGATCTATTCCTTATCGGAATATAATCTATTTCAACTATTCGCTTTTGTATTGAATTGGATTCAGTTAATGTTCTGTCCGGGGACCTCTCCCGGATTCAGTGCGTTCGGGCAGACAAAAATCGGCTCACACGAAGGCACATAGGGAACCCAAAAACAACCGAAACGCAGGGCACCCGGCCAAATTGACCCGTAAATATGGAAATAGAACTGAACCAGAAAGACGTGTGGCCCGCGGGGCGGGAATCCACGGCGCTGGGTGAACTGGCCCGGATGGAGATTGCGAAGCACATCTGGGACAGCCGCCAGAGTTCCAAGCTGACCGGATTCGAGTACGCAAAGCGCCGGGGAACGCGAAATATGATGGATCCCTCCCGCCCGCTTCTGGATCGGCCGCGGGGACGTACACGCGTCTCCGCGTTCTGGACCCGTGAGGCGCTGGTGGTTTCGGCGGCCTGCCAGCGGCGGGCAGACGGGGAAGACCGCGTCGTGGTGTCGATCGCGACGGGGAAAGACAGGCTTCTTCAGCTGGAGTGTCTTTCGGATGGTACGGTCCGGTTACCCGACGGCGCGGATCGGGCGAAATTCGATACGGATCAGGAAGACAACGGCTGGTCGGCGCGTCTGACGCTGCCCTGGGGCATGCTCGGCGTTCGTCCCCGGGCCGGACTCCAGATTCCTCTGAACGTCTCGCGGTTTACGGATTGGACGGATATCCCGCCTCCAACGATGTTGCCCGACGGATTCGTGGTCAACGGACTTTCGCGCATCCAGCCGGGGCTGGAAGTCAGCACGCTGAGCCGGGCGGTACGGTATCCGATCGTCGGCGATCCGCTTCGCACCGACAGATTGGGCCGCCTGGTGTTGAGTCCGCGATTGAGGATCGAGAATCTGAGCCTGCGCGACGAGGGTCTGGCACAGAAAGAAGTGGTGATGAATCTCAGACCTGTGGACACGTTGCCTGAAACACTGGACGTACGCGTCGCGCTTTCAGATCCCCGCGGTCGCGAGTCCGTTTTCGTGGACCAGGCCCGCGGCGAGGGCGAAACGCGGTTGCGGTTGGACTGCATGTTCGGTGCGTTCAGGGGCTTCCTGTATCCATACCGCCTCGCGGTTGCAGTTTCCGATCCAGACACCGGCGCGATGCTGGCGGAAGCGCAATGCGAGTTCATCCCGCCCCGGCGGATCCGCCTGGACCCGCTGCGCCTGGGCAACGATCAGCGTGGACGCGGCCGATTCCGGATGGCCGGGGAAGGCCTCGGGGGCACGCGATGGCAGGCGTTCCTGGTGAACGACGCGGGCGAGACCCTGGACAGGGGCAGGGTCGTTGCGGATTCGGACGAGACGGACTTTGATATATGTATCGGTGAAGTGCCAGGGGGACGTTACAGGCTGCGCCTCGTGCCCGTCGGAATGGGCGCGACGGCCGGTATCGAGTGTCCCTGCAACGTCATGGGTACCAGTCCGCACCCACGCGTTCTGTTGCGCCGCGGGGACGTCGATCGGCTGCGGGCGCAGGCAAAGGAAGGGGGCTTGAAACCGCATTATGACACGATGAAGGCGCAGGTGGACGAGGTGCTTCGGCGTGGGACAATTAAGGAGTGCAGCCTCACGCCCGATGCGACGGAGATCCGCGAGATCGCAATCGACGACCTGCTCGCCGGGAACGACCTGCTGATGCAGGGTCACGCGGAGGATACGCTGTTTCAGCGGGACCCTCACCAGATGATGGCCGCTGCCCTGGTCTATCTGATCGAGGGAGACGACCGGTACGGGCTGCTCGCCCGGAAGATGGTCCGGATACTCGTGGAGCACGTGCTCTGGGGAGACCCGAGGGTGTACGGCCCGGACCCCGACCTGATGTGGAAGGCAATGTACTGCGCGCTGGCGATGGACTGGCTGGGCGACCTGATCCCGCCTGATGAACGCAGGGACTTCAACGATCGGCTGATCGAGAACGGGCTGCTGGTGTACCTGTGGGCCATGGAAAACGACCAGGCCTACTGGAAGGGAAGAATCGCAAATCTGACGCCGATTTCGGATAGCGTGGCGACCGTGCTGGCGCTGTGCCTCCGGGATGAAACGCTGGACGCGGAAGCCGTTCTCAGGATCGCACGTGAAGACATCGGAACGCCGATGCGCGCGTTTCCGCCAGATGGGTCCTGGCCGGAATCCGTCAACTACTGGGCGGTGTTTCTGCGCGGGGTCATTCTGCACGGCGCGGCGATGGAGTCCGCAACGGGCGCCGACGACGGCGTATTCTCATTGCCGGGTATGCGCGACGCGGGGTATTTTCCGATCTATTTTACGCCGCGCGGGGTCCCGGCGGGATTCAACGACGGCATGAACACCGGGGCCGCGCCTTTTCTGCATCTTCTGGCGCGCCGGTATGACGAACCCCTTTTCTCGCTCTACGCCGACGCGTACGGCGGCTCGGGCGAAAACAGGCGTTCCGACTGGAATACAGTAATCTGGCGTTCCCCCGGGATTCCCTATCAGCCCGCGGCGCCGCGCACCGACGCGGGCGACAGGCCGGCGCCGGTGTTGCTGGGATCCATTATGACGGGTTTGAAGCGCCTGCGGGTCTACGAGGAGATCCGCTGGGCCGCGCTCGCTTCTGAATGGCCCGATCCGGCGCTGTACGTGTCGTTCAAGAGCGGATACGCCGCTCCCGGCTTCGGGCATACGAGCCGGGACCTGAACGCGATCCAGGTGGTGGCCGGAGGAGAACCGCTGATCCGGCGCAGCCACGACTACAGTACGCCGCCGGAGGGATACAGCACCACGCTGGTGGACGGCAGGCCGCAGGGCCCGGGAACGGGTACGTTTCTGTATTGGGAGGAGGCGTCCCGGCATCTGGCGATCGCGGCGGAAGCAGACAGGTCGTTCGGAGACGATGTCGGGCGGGCACGCCGCCACGTCGTCATGGTCGACGGGCGGTACGTAGTCGTAATGGACGAAGTAAGAAGTGACCGGCCGGTCCGGGTGACGTTCATGGCGCATACGGCCGGGGAAGTCACCAGCACGGATCGGGGTTGCGAAATCAGGGGAATCAAGACAAGACTGTCTCTGGCCTTTGCGGGACCTGCCGTGACGCTGGACCGCGTCGCGTCTCCGGACTGCGTGATGACGCAGCTCACCGACCGGGCGCTTCATGCCACCGCTGAAGCCGGACGCGAGGTTGAATTGCTGACGGTCATCTGGCCGGATACGCGTGGAACCGGGGCGCCCGAGTGCCGATGGGACGGTGAACGCCTGGAGGTCCGCCGGCCGGACGGAGTGAAGGACGAGTTGATATTCGGACGCGAGAATTCCGAACTGCGATTTCTGCGCGTCGATGGATGATGCAATCCGAGGCCCGTCTCGCGGCCGGTTTTTCGATCATGGGAAGGAGAGGACAGCAAATGGCGACAGCCAAAATCATGTGGACCAAGATCGACGAAGCTCCCGCGCTGGCAACCTGCGCATTGCTGCCGGTTGTTCATGCGTACACACGGGGGTCCGGCATCGACGTCGAACTCAGCGACATCTCTCTTGCGGGCCGGATCATCGCCAATTTTCCCGAAAATCTGGCCGATGCGCAGCGGATTCCGGATTGCCTGGGTGAACTCGGCGCCCTGACCCGGAAACCCGAGGCCAATATCCTCAAACTGCCCAACATCAGCGCGACGGTCCCGCAGCTGAAAGCGGCCATCGAGGAACTGCAGGGCAAGGGATTTGACATCCCGGACTATCCTGACGAGCCGAAAACCGACGCTGAGAGAGAGTTGCAGTCCCGGTTTACCGTGATTCTCGGCTCAGCCGTCAATCCCGTCCTGCGCGAGGGCAACTCGGACCGGCGGGCCGCCGCTTCGGTAAAGGCATTCTTCCGGAGAAATCCGCACAGGATGATGCGGCCGTGGCCGGAGTCGGGGTCCAGGGCGCGTGTCGCCCACATGACGGGCGGCGACTTCTTCGAGAGCGAGAAATCGACCACCGTGAGCTCAGCGGTCCGGGTCCGGATCGAGTTCGTGGCCGCCGACGGTCGGGTCACTGTGCTCAAGGACGAAATATCACTGGAAGCCGGTGAGGTTGTCGATACCGCTGTGATGAACGTGAAAGCCCTCAGACGGTTCTTTGCCGAGCAGATGGACGACGCGAAGCGGGACGGGGCGCTGCTGTCGCTGCATCTCAAGGCCACGATGATGAAAGTCTCTGATCCCATTATGTTCGGTCACTGCGTCTCCGTCTATTTTCAGGAAGCGCTGGAAAAACACGCCGGTACGCTGGAAGCGATCGGGGCCGACGTGAACTACGGCCTGGCGGACGTTTTGTCACGGCTCGATCGCCTTCCCGCCGGCAGAAGGTCGGAGATCGAGGCCGACATCGCCGCGGTATATGAGACTCGTCCCGGACTGGCGATGGTCGATTCCAACCGCGGCATCACGAATCTCCACATGCCGAACGACGTTATCATCGATGCCTCGATGCCCAATGTGGTTCGGGACGGCGGGAAGATGTGGAACCGTAACGGCGAGCTGCAGGATACGATCGCCATGGTGCCGGATCGGTGCTACGCGACCATGTATAAGGAGATTCTGGAAGACGCGAAGGCGCGCGGACAGTTCGATCCCGCCACGATGGGCAGCGTGTCCAACGTGGGTCTGATGGCGCAGAAGGCGGAGGAATACGGGTCGCACGACAAGACCTTCGAAGCGCCCGCGGACGGTGAGATCCGCGTTGTGGACGCGTCCGGAAACGTGATGCTCGACCAGTCGGTTGAAACCGGGGATGTCTTCCGGATGTGCCAGACGAAAGACGCCGCGATCAGGGACTGGGTCGGGCTGGCCGTGAGGCGGGCGAGGGTCTCCGGAACACCGGTGGTGTACTGGCTGAACCGTCAAAGGGCGCACGATGTCGAGATAATCGGGAAGCTGAACGCCTGCCTGTCCGAACACGACACCGCGGGCCTGGACGTCCGCGTGATGAAGCCAAGGGACGCAATGCGGTTTTCGCTGGAGCGGATACGCAGGGGGGAGGATACGATCGCGGCGACGGGCAACGTGCTTCGCGACTATCTCACGGATCTGTTTCCAATACTCGAACTCGGGACCAGCGCGAGGATGCTGTCGATCGTCAGGTTGATGAACGGCGGTGGGCTCTTCGAGACCGGGGCGGGCGGATCGGCGCCCAAGCACGTCCAACAGTTCCTGCGGGAGGGGCACCTGAGGTGGGACTCGCTGGGAGAATACTGCGCCCTGGTGCCTTCGTTTCGCCTGATCGCCGAGACCGCGGGAAACGCGAAGGCCACGGTATTCGCGGACACGCTGGACCGCGCCATTACGAAATACCTGGAGAACTCGCGGTCGCCCTCCCGAAAGGTGAACGAGATCGACAACCGGGGCAGCACCTTCTATCTCGCGATGTACTGGGCCCAGGCCCTGGCCGCACAGGAAAGCGACGCGGAGCTGAAAGCCAGGTTCGGAAACGTTGCGGGAAAACTCGAGGAGAATGAAGATCGGATAAGCGCGGAGTTGCTGGCCGCCCAGGGTGAGCCGGTGGATCTTGGCGGCTATTACGCACCCGATCCGGGCCTGACCGCCGGCGCAATGCGTCCCAGCCGGACACTCAACGCTATTATAGACGCCGCGTAAACTGCGATTTGAGCGGCCTGCGCTGGCTGAGGAGGGCGGGATCGGCCGGTTCCGGCGCGGCCGCCCCGTTTTTTCCCTCGTACACCTTGGCGGCGCTCACCGCTTCCTGGAAAGCAGCCAGCGGACGATCGGAGCCGGGGTACCTGTCGGCGTGCGTGGAGCCGTTTTCCAGTTTGAGCACACCGCGCGGGCAGACCGCGGAACAGATGCCGCATCCCACGCATGAAGCGCGAACGATGTTCTCGCCGCGCTGTGCGTACGCCCGGACGTCGATGCCCATTTCACAGTAGGTGGAGCAGTTGCCGCAGGACATGCACTGGCCGCCGTTGGTGGTGATCCGGAAGCGGGAGAAGAAACGCTGGAAGATGCCCAGGATCGCGGCCATCGGACAGCCGAAGCGGCACCAGACCCGGCTGCCCATCAGCGGATAGAAACCCACGCCGATGACGCCGGAAAACAGGGCGCCGATGTAGAATCCGTACGCGCTGGCAAGCGGTCCCGACAGGCGGCCGAAGACGCGGCCTTCGGTGGCGGAGTTGACCCAGAGCGCGATCGTGGTTACGGTGATGAAGATGAGGACCGAGTAGATGATGCCCCTCTCGACTCTCCAGGAGCGGGTCGTCTTGCTCGAGAGCTGGCGGAAGGGATCGCCCAGCGTCTCGGCGAGGCCGCCGCACCCGCATACCCAGGAGCAGTACCAGCGTTTTCCGTAAAAGTAGGTGAGCACGGGCGTGGCGATGAATGTCGCGACGGCGCCCCAGAAGACCATAAAGACGCCGAGTGCGCCGGGATGGCCGGTCAGGCTGCCCACGGTTGAGGGAAAGAGGTAGTCGTATTTTAGCGGCCAGAAATAGGTGAAATAGAACTCGGGCTGGTTGAAGCTCTTGAGCATCTGCGGAATGAGAAAGGCGAAGCCGAGCTGGAAGAACATCACGGACGCGGTGCGGACGATCTGGTAGCGGTTGTGGCGGTACTTCATGAACATGCGGACGCCGAACACGAGGATGGCGAGCGTGTAGAGGAAGCCGTAGAAGAACCATCGGTCCGCCGGACCCCCGGCGAGCGCCAGGGATAGCGGGTCCACCAGCCGGACGCCGCGTTCCAGGTATTCGGGAAACCAGTAGAGCACCACGTAGAATCCGGTGATTCCGATGCCCAGGGCCCATCCGATGAGCCCCAGATGGGTCGCGCTGCCGAACATGATGCCGTCGTGCTTGATCCCCGGGACGGTGTTCATGTAGGCGAACCAGTAATACGCGGCCGAACCCAGCACGATCAGGCCGAAGCTGAGCAGGATGCCGGCCCAGGTACCGGAAAGCGGACCGAGCAGGGTGACGATGAGGGTCAGGAAGCCGAGCGAGACGGCCGCAATCGAGAGCCTTTCGGGCCAGGATGCCGGCGGCGCGGGCTGCTCGGGCGGTTCCTCGAAGCCAAGCGTTTCCTCGTCGAAGTCGTAGTCGAGGGTGGCGGTATCGATCATGACAGTTGCTCCCTGAGGGCGGGTACGATATCGGATTCGTGCCTGTCGAAGAACTCGGGGTCGAAGTTGGCGTCCGCCAGGTGGTCGAGCACGAAGTCGACCGGGCGCTGTTCCGAAATCCAGCGTTCGCAGACTTCGTGGCGGTAGCGGATACCCATGAGGTTGATCCCGATCACGTCCGGTTCGGTGTGTACGATGCGCACGGACTGGCGCTGTGCGGAGTGTTGCCAGTAGAGGTTCTTTTCGCCTGGCACATTGAGGTTGACGCGGCCGTAGACCTGGTATTCCAGATCCAGGAATTTGGCGGAGTTGAACCAGATGCCCGGGTCGTAGGTACAGTCTTCGCCCGCGATGACGTCGCCCGCGACCGCACCCTGTTTCTTGCCGGTGTACCAGACCTGCTGCAACAGATTCCGCTCGCCGCCGGTGACGATTTCGGCGCAGTCGCCCGCGGCATACACATCTGGAACGCTGGTCTGAAAACTGTGGTCGACCAGGATCCCCCTGCCGGTTTCGATATCGGAATCCCTTACAAGGTCTATATTTGGAGACACGCCGGCGGTCAGGCCCACAAACTGGCATTCCAAAGTCTCGCCGTCTTCCGTCACAACACCGCCTGCCCTGCCGTTCCCGTCGTCCAGAATCTCTTTCAGGCTGGTCCGGAGTCTCAGACCAAGCCCCTGTTCCCGGATGATCTCGTTGATCATGCCGGACTCTTCCATCGGGAGGATGTTGCCCCAGTAAGACGGTTCGCGCACGAGAAAGGTGACGTGTATGTTGCGCGAATGCAGCATTTCGGCCAGTTCGATGCCGATGAGGCCGCCCCCTACGATGACGGCGTGTCGCGTGTGCTTCGCGTTATCGTACAGGGTGCGAAGGTCCTGGAGTGAATAGAGTCCCTGAACGCCTTTGAGGTCCTGTCCCGGCCACCCGAATTTGTTTGATTTCGAGCCCGTGGCGATGAGCAGTTTGTCGAAGTGAAAGTCTCCGCCGCGGTGGAGGGAAAGGCATTTGCCGGAAGCGTCGATCCGGGTGACCCAGTCCCGGCGCAGATCCAGCCGGTTGATGGACCAGAAGTCGTCCTCGAAGGGCTTGGTGCCGTTATAGGTCATATGACCCATGAAAACGTACATCAGGGCCGGCCGCGAATAGTGGAATCTGGATTCGCCGGAAATAAGGGTGATGCGCCAGTCCGGCTGTTTTCGCCGCAGCCTGATCGCAGCGGTAACGCCGGTGACGCCGTTGCCGATTATCGCGACGTGCACAATCATTCCTCCCTGATTTTCCCTTGACGGCGGCGCGCAGCATTTCGCCGTTTCCGTCTGACTGTGCGGGATCCCAATGTCCGGTCCGACGATCGAGCGCCGGGGGCCGAACGGAAATTAAACAATGCCACCGGAAAGTCAAGGGCGGATACTTTATCTGATTTACGGTGAAAACTCACGATCTTTCCCATAAACGTGCCAGCTTGTCAGAGAATCGCGGGATGATTGAAGTCAGATGTCAACGAGTTCGATCGCTACCGTCGAGCCATGTACCTCGCTGACGAACTCCACCGGGCGCAGGTTCCAGAAACCTTTAGCCGGACGATCGCGCGCGAGTTGATTTCGCCGGGCCGTATCGTCAATGTGAATCAGCTTGTTTGCCTGCCAGATCGTATACCCGGAATGCGCCCCAGTGCACGATCGACGTGGGCACGTCCTGCTCCCTTACGCCTTGACGCTTCTGTATCAGACTTCGTCTCGCCCGCACGTCTCCGGGATGGAGCGTGATGGTGTCGATACCGTTGCCGGGAAGGTTGGCGAAGGAGAATGCGTCCGACCCACCGTGCGTCATCGTTTCGCCGTTGATCTGGAAACGCACCACTCCGCTTCGCGCATCCCATTCAATCCGGAACCTGTACACCGTGTCGTTCGCAACCTCGACGGCCTGATCGAATTCGGTGATGCCTTCAGCGGTGCAGATGATTATCTTTCCCCCGAGCAACCCGAACTGGATGTTGCCGTATTTGATGATGCCCTGGTACTCCTCCAGGATGAGGCATGACTCCAGCTCTGCGTCGGCGGGCTTCATTTCGAATTCCAATGCGCCCGCTCTCAGCGGCGGGATGCGGACCTTGACATAGCCGTACTTCGTGGCCGTCTCGAGCCACCGGTAGTCCACAGGACGCATCACGGTCTCGCAGACGTTGTCGTCCGGCATGCCGTCCCGAGGGGGAGGAACCGGCGCCCAGTGCAACGGGAAGGTCTCCCTGAACGAGATCGAATCGCCTCTGTATTCGGCGTATTCCCTCAGACGGATGAGGCTGCCGGTTTCAATGGTCACCGTGGTGAGTTCGATCGTGCGTATTTCGTCGATGTTCGGCCCAATGCATCCGGAGATCTCGACCGGGTCGTTATTGTCAAGGGTGAACAAAAACCTCCCCTTTTCGAAATCGAATCCCGAAAAGGTCAGGCGATGTTCGTCCGACGGCACGCAGTAGGGTGGGCGAACGGCCGGATCGGCGTAGGGCTTGCCGTAGTGAAAGGTCAGGGATACGCCGGCGTCGACGGTTCCCCGTTCTCCGGTCAGCTGGATTCGGCCGTCGACGTCGATCCGGCAATCCAGTGCAATCCGGTCGTCCGCGCCATGGAAGAGGATATGGTAGCATCTTCCCAAGGCGACCCGGAGTTTCAGCGCGATTGCATCCTCCGTGCGCCGGATGAGGTTTTCGATACGCCGGGAACAGCACGCGCGGCCTCGTGAACCGTCGATGGTGAGGTAGCCGTCTTCTCCGAAGACGTAGACGCCTCCTTCACCGCGGTTGTGCCAGCGGAAGTCCTGTGAAGCAACCAGCATGGGTCCGTTTCCTGGTCCGTGGGGTTTCCAGTGCAATCATTCTGAGCGAAAATAGGGTGCCGTGCCGGGCCGATCAAGCAGGAACGACCCGGCGTCGCAACACAACGAGGAGGCACAGACGTGAGCAACGGCAGCCTGTTCTACCCGGCGGCGTTGATTGAAAGGGCGAAGCGCAACGCCGAGAACCACGCGTGGGCGAAGCGAGCGAGGGACCGGATCGTCGAGACTGCTCAGCCGTGGATGGAATTCTCTGACGATGAGCTGTGGGACCTGATGTTCGGCAGTACCATCCGGAGGTCCTGGATGGTCTGGTCCAACGGGCACTGCCCGGCGTGCGGGAAGGGCGTGCCCATGTACAACTGGCGTATCCAGGCGTTGCGCCTCCCGTGGAAGCTTCGATGCCCGCACTGCGAAGAGCTGTTTCCCAAAAACGACTTCCACGCGTTCTACCGCTCCGGTCTCGATGAACACGGCGTGTTTCAGCACGAGCTTGCGGACCGGTCCCTCTTGTTCAATACGGAGCATCCCGATCCGGCGGATCCGTTGCACCTGTTCGGGGTGGACGACGGCGAGGGGTATCGGGAAGGAGAGAATACCTGGTGGTTCGTTGGGACCTACCTGGTCTACGGACAGTGGAAGCAGATCGTACATGGGGGGATAAGGGCGCTGGCGGAGGCTTACGCGGCAACCGGAGAGCCCGTTTTTGCCCACAAGGCGGGCGTGCTGCTCGACCGGGTGGCGGACCTGTACACGACGTTCAATTTCAAAGATCAGGCGATGATGTACGAAGGTCCCGCGCACGCCGGGTACGTGTCCACCTGGCACGACGCGTGCGAGGAAGCGAGGGCGCTCGCGCAGGCTTACGATCAGGTCCGGGACGCGTTGGGAGAGGATGAAGCGCTGGCGGAATTCCTGAGCGGCAAGGCCGCGCAGTACGGTATTGAGGCGAGCAAGGCGTCGCCGGCGGACGTAACGCGGAATATCGAGGAGGGTATACTCCTGGATACGGTCGTTAATCATGATCGGATCCGGTCCAACTATCCCCGCAAGGAAATCGCGTTGATCACGCTTCACTCGGTCCTTGACTGGGAGGGAAACCGGGAGAAGGTATACGGATTGATCGCCGAGATGATGGAACGCGCCACGGCGGTGGACGGCGTGACGGGGGAAAAGGGACTTGCGGGTTATTGTTCAGGGGTAATTCAGAGCCTGGCGCAGTTCCTGGCGCGGTTCAGCAGGGTCGACCCCGGATTCCTGGGCGATATGCTGGCAAGGCACCCGAAGCTGCGGCAGACGTACCGGTTTCATATCGATACGTGGTGCCTGCAGCAATACTACCCCCAGGCCGGCGACACGGGATACTACGCGGGGAAGGTCGACAATTACGTGGGCGTCTCCTTCTCCGATGATCCCGGGCTGGAGCCGTCGATGTACGCTTTTTTGTGGGACCTGTACCGGGAAACGGGCGATTCGGCCTACGTGCAGGCCCTGTACCAGGCGAACGGCAGTACGGTCAACGGGTTGCCGCACGATCTCTTTGTGGACGATCCGGAGGCATTTCAGGCCGACGTGCAGGCCGTTATCGACGCCAGCGGGACGGAAATCCAACAGGCCAGCGCCAACAAGACGGAGTGGCGTCTCGCCATCCTGCGGTCGGGCCGGGGCGATGGCCGCCGCGCCGCGTGGCTGGACTACGACTCCGGCGGACCTCACGGACACGCCGACGGGATGAACCTCGGACTCTTCGCAATGGGTCTGGATCTGATGCCGGACTTCGGATATCCGCCGGTACATTTCGGAGGGTGGAGCGGGCCGAAGTTTCACTGGTACGTGAGTACCGCCGGTCACAACACCGTGGTTGTAGACGGAAAGGACCAGGAGCGTCCTTCGGACGGCGAGTCCACGTTGTGGGCGGACGGCGAGGGGTTCCGGGCGATCCGGGCGAACGGTTCAGCCCTGTACGGGATACCGCGCTATGAACGGACCGTGGCAATGGTGGACACATCGGACAACAGCAGCTACCTTCTGGACGTATTCCGCGTTGCAGGCGGACGAGACCACGCGAAGTTCATGCACAGTCATTTCGGGAAGATTTCAACACGGGGGCTCGCGCTGGTTCCGGCCGCCGATTATGGGTACGAAACGCAGATGCGCAGTTTTATGAGTGATGAACAACCGGCGCCTGGATGGCACGCGGACTGGAAGGTGGAGGACCGGTACGGATATCTGGACGCGAACCGCGATATCCATCTTCGGTATACCGACCTGACCCAAGGCGCGCAGGCCTGTACTGCCGAGGCCTGGGTTGCGCTGCGGGGGTTTGGAGGCAATGAGACGGACTGGATCCCGCGGGTGATGGTGCGGCGCGAGTCGGATACGGGTCCGCTGGCTTCCACGTTCGTGGGTGTCATCGAACCCTATGAGGATGAGCCGGCCATCTCCGGAATACGACGTCTTTCCGTGGAACGCGAAGACGGGCCGGTCCCTTCGGATTCGGACGTTGCCGTGGAAATCGAACTCGCCGATGGTCGCCGGGACGTGATCTTGGCGATGGACGCGGAAGACATGGGGCGGGAAGGCAGGTGGATGCTGCAGGAGGACACGGACATCCGGACCGACGCGGAGCTTTGCATGGTTCGACGGGGACGCGGCGGCGAGTTGTTGTCGGTCGCAATCTGCAAGGGTAAGACGGTACACGTTCGCGATACCACGCTCGATCTGCAAATTGAGACCGATTTCGTGGAGTTCCGGCTCGAATCCGGCGTACCCGCCATTGTCGCCGGAAACGGAATTCTGGCATAACAGTCGGTCCTGGTGTCCTGTCCCAAAAATTCCTCACCATTCGACCGCCGATTCATCCCGTCTCGCTACGTTGCCCTCGCTCGCCGACCTTACGCAGGTCGCCTGCGCTCTGGCGCCTTGCGAGCCGGGCGACTCGGCGGTCGAATTCAGGCAACTTATTTCCGGGACAGAACACTGGCATTCGCCAATTGGAGGAGCCGAAAGAACATGAACCCGGAACCGGAATACGGCGTTGTAATTGCCACTGACGTCATGGTGCCTATGCGCGACGGCGTGCGGCTGGCTACGGACGTCTACCGCCCCGCCGTCGAGGGGGAACCCGCGCCTGGCAGATATCCCGTGATTCTGGGGCGGACGTCCTATGACAAGAGCAGTCCTCAGATGTGGGTGGAGCCCGTCGGGATGTTTTTCGCCCGGCGGGGATACGTGGCGGTTATCCAGGACCTGAGGGGCCGGCACAGGTCCGAGGGCACGGGGCAGTACTTCCATACCGCCAATCCGGGCGAGGGGATGGACGGATACGACACCGTGTCGTGGATTGCGGAACAGGCATGGTCCAACGGGAGGGTGGGCACGGTGGGCAGTTCGCACGGCGCCATCGTCCAGGCGGTGATGGCGCTGTACCGGCCGCCGAATCTCGCGGCGATGTGGCAGGACGTGGGGCCGACCAATATGTACGCGCACTGCTCCCGCGAGGGCGGCGCGATGGCGCTGCACATGTTCGGCGCCCTGTTTCTGCACGGGCACGATGCGCAGGAGATCAGGGACGAGCCCGCCGCGCAGCGCGCGTTCGTGGAGGCCATGGCGCGGATGAGGGAACTGGTCCATGCCACGCCGTTCAAGCACGGGGACACGCCCCTGGCCCTGGTGCCCAATCTCGAACGGGTGCTGTTCGATTACTACCACCGCGGCGAGTACGACGAGTTCTGGCAGCAGGACTGCTGCGACCAGGAGCGCTATTTCGCCCGGCACGGAGATATTCCTTCCGTCTTCAGCGGGGGTTGGTACGATCCGTTTGCCGGGGCGACGACGAACTATTTCACCGCAATGTCAAAACAGAACCAAACGCCCCAGCGGCTGTTGATGGGTCCGTGGAACCACGGCGGCATACGAGGCGAGGGGGACTCGTTCGCCGGCGACGTGGATTTCGGTCCCGGCGCAGCCTGGGGCGACGAGTTGTACAACCGGGAGCGCCTGCGCTGGTTCGATCGATGGCTGAAGGGTGTCCGCAACGACGTGGAGGACGACCCACCGGTTCGTATATTCGTGATGGGAGGAGGCGATGGCCGAAGGAACGACGCCGGCCGCCTCAACCACGGCGGCTCGTGGCGGTCCGAGCGCGAGTGGCCGCTTGCCCGCACGCGTTACACGCCGTACTATTTTCACGGCAGCGGCGGCCTCAGCCCCGCAACCCCCGGGGTGGACGGCGCGCCGGCCGGTTACGCTCACGATCCGGAACACCCGGTTCCCACCATCGCGGGAAACGTGACCGGCTTCTACGAAATGGTGCCGCTGGGCGAAGGGATGGTAGAGCGGTACACGCCACCGAGGTCCCGAATGCGCAGCATCGTGCTGGACGGGGCCGCCCACCAGCAGGAGGCGCCGGGCATCGTCGGCGCACGGCCGCCGTACCGGACGCTCGCGTCCCGGGAGGACGTGCTCGTCTTTCAGACGGAGCCGCTGGTCGAGGACGTCGAGGTCACCGGTCCGCTATCCGTGAATCTCTGGATCTCTTCGACCGCGATAGACACGGACTTCACGGCCAAGCTGATCGACGTCTACCCTTCCAGCGAAGACTATCCGGGTGGATATCACATGAATCTCGTGGATTCCATCATCCGCGCGCGCTATCGGAACGGGTGGGAGAAGCCCGAGATGATGAACCCGGGCGACGTGTATTCCGTCAGGATCGATCTTACGCCAACCAGCAATCTGTTCGCACGCGGCCACCGGATCCGCGTGGATATCTCCAGCAGCAATTTCCCTCGTTTCGACGTGAATCCGAATACCGGCGAACCCGTGGGACGTCACACCCGTTCGGTTGTCGCCAGAAATACGGTTTACATGGACCTCGCGCGGCCTTCCCACATCGTGCTGCCTGTTATTCCGCCGCCGGATGAAGATTGAGCGTTAACGGATAGAATATAAATCGCGATTTCTCGACCAGCGTCCAACATCCGGCCGTCAGACCTTTCAGCCGGAACCATGTGTGGGTCGGGAACGGGTAAGCTGACAGCTGAAGCTGAAAGCCCTTTGTATGCAGGAGGAAAAGATGGCAACGAACGAACCGACGGTACAGAGACTGTTCGATTTGAGTGGAAAGGTGGCGCTGGTGACCGGAGGTACGGGGTTCCTGGGAACGGCGTTCGCCACTGCGCTGGCCGAGGCGGGGGCCAGGGTCGTCATCAGTAGCAGGGAGCGCAGCCGCGCCGAGGCGGCGGTCGCGAAATTGCCCGGCGACGCCGCGCACGTGGGTGTGCGGCTGGACCATATGGATGGGGGATCCATCGAGGCCGGTTTTGCCGATGCGGTGGAAGCGGCCGGACAGATCGACGTTCTGGTCAACAACGGGAACGAGGGCGTGCTGAACGACTGGACGGACGTCACGCACGAGCAGTTCGTGTGGCAGCAGGGGAACGTGGCCGGATACTTCACGCTTGCCCGGCTGGTGCGCAATGACGCCGTGGAACGCGGCGCGCCCGCGAGCGTCGTCATGCTGGGTTCCATGTACGGACAGGTGGCGTCCTATCCGGATGCATACGCGGGGGTGTGTCCGGCCAGCCCCGCGGCATATCACGCGCTGAAAGGCGGTATCATCCACGTGACGCGCCATCTGGCGGTCTACTGGGCGGCGGATCGGGTGAGGGTGAACTGTCTGAGCCCGGGGCCCTTTCCCAACATGAGCACGGCGCCCGCCGAAATGGTGGACCGGCTGTGTACGAAGAGTCCGATGGGACGTATGGGAGAGCCGCACGAACTGAAGGGGGCGATCGTGTTTCTCGCCAGCGATGCAAGCAGCTACATGACCGGGCAGAATATGACCATTGACGGTGGATGGACCGCGTGGTAGACGGGTGACCTGGGTGGGTCCCGCCTTAACGTACGTTCGGGAGGTCCGGAGATGAACGAGACGAAACCAACGCCCGCTGCGCATTCGGTTGCGCGGTCGATGGCCGTTTACGAGCGGGCGCAGTCAGTGATTCCGGGGGTGACGCAGTTGCTCAGCCGCCGTCCCACGCAGGCGGCGCTGGGCGTGAGCCCGGTTTATGCCGCGAAGGCCAAAGGTTGTCGGATATGGGACGTCGACGGCAACGAGTACGTCGACTGGATGAGTGGCGTGGGTCCGATCATACTGGGCTACGCGGATGACGTCGTCGACGCGGCGGTCAGACAGCAGATTGAAAGAGGCGGCATCTGCAGCATTGTCCACGAAAGCGCCGTGGAACTGGCGGAAGAACTGGTCCGCCTGATTCCCTCGGCGGAGATGGTGCGTTACGCAAAGGGCGGAGGCGAGGCCTGTACCGTGGCGGTACGGATTGCGCGGGGGGTGACGGGGAAGGACCGGGTGCTGTTCTGCGGCTACCACGGATGGCACGACTGGTACCTGGCCGCGAATCTGGGCGAGGAGCGGCTCGACGGTCACCTCAGGCCGGGAATCGAGCCGATCGGCGTGCCGGGAGCTCTGGAAGGAACGACGATACCGTTCGAGTACGGCGATCTGCAGATGCTGGAGGACCTGCTGAAGGCGAACCGTCACGAAGTGGCCTGCATCATCATGGAGCCGATGCGCACGGAGTTGCCGCGGCCGGGGTATCTGGAGGGAGTGCGCGCGCTGGCGACGAAGTATGGCGCGGTGCTCATTTTCGACGAAGTGTCCTGCGGTTTCCGGATTTCGCTGGGCGGGGTACAGGAGTACACGGGCGTGGTGCCCGATGTGTCCGTATTCGCGAAAGCGATCTCGAACGGGTATCCGATGGCTGCCGTTGTTGGCAAACGGGAGGTGATGGAGCCGGTTTCGCGAATGTTTATTTCAAGCGCCTACTGGGACGACCCGATCGGAACCGTAGCCGCGCTGGCGACCGTGAGGGAACTGGAACGGCGGGACGCCGTGAGCCATTTCGAACGGATCGGGGCGTCGTTCAAGGAGAGGATCAACCGGGCGGCGGGGGATGCAGGCGTGGATGCCGAATGCGTGGGCGTTGCCGCCCACCCTGGCATCCGCTTTCACGTTGACGACCCTGAGACCGCCAGAAAGGTGACCACGCTCTTCATTCAGGAGAACGCGAAACGAGGCCTGATCCTGTCCACGGGCTTCTTCTTCAACTGCGCGCACGACGATGAGGCGCTGGACCACACCGAAGCGGTGGTGAGGGAGAGTTTCGCGGTGATCAGGGATGGACTGGAGAACCGGCGGCTGGATGCGTTGCTGCACTGCGAGATGCGCGAGGACCTGTTCAGACGCCTGGTGAGATGATGTCCGGACGGATGTCCCGCTGATGTCCCGCGATAACTTGCGCGGGGAAGATCTTTCGCTTTATTCCACCAGGGAAATGTCCACGGAGGGGCGCAGTTCGGCGCAGGTTGCCAGCGAATCGTGAACCTCGTGGGCCAGGAACCGGTCGAAGATGCCATCGTCAAGGGCTTCGCCTTTGTCGATGGCGACGTAGGCCTGCTGGGTGAGGTTGTAGTCGAAACGCGGCGCCCACTTTCTGGCGCCCAGTCGGGCGGTGGTGGAACAGTTGTCGATCATGTGCGAGACGCCCTTGAAATGCATGTATGGGTTGAGGGAGTCCACGCACTCGATCACGGATTCGTTGCAGATCTCGGAATAGGTGTGGCCCTTTTCCGCCAGAATGTCCACCTGGGCGATCATCGTGGCGCAGTAGACCCCCGCGGTAAATGCGTTGATGGGAATCTCGTTTTCCACGCGCCTGTCGCGGACCCCTTTGCCGACCTCCCACATCCGGGTGCCGTCGATCTCGCCGATGGGGAAGCCTCTCTTGTGGGCGGCGTAGACGCTGCGGATCTCGTTCCCGTTGGCCACGTCGTCGTAGATTTCGAGTAGGATTTCCCGTGCGGGCCGGTAGGCCGCGCAGTAGGCCTTTCGAAATTCGGCCCTGCCGTCGTCGTCCAGGTCTTCGTACAGACGCAGGATCCCGTGGTGGGAGATGCACCTGGAAATGGGGCCCGTAATGGACTCGCAGGATTGGACGAAGGCGTCTTCCTCGGCAAGTCCCTGTGAAACGAACCGCCGGTAGAGGCTCTCGACGATGCCGTGTACGGCGCCGAGCAGGATGCCTCGCTCGCCGTAGATATCCGAAAGGTACTCCTTGTCCAGCGTGGTCTGGAAGGTGAACGGCGCCCCGAGGGCGATGGACCAGCCCAGGGCGTAGTCGGTAGCCTTGTCGTCGATATCCTGTTGAATCGCGATGCTCGCGTTGATGCCCGCGCCGTTGACTTCCCGGCCCTGTTCGTACAGACGACGCACCGACGGCCCCATGCCCTTGGGGCACACGGCGATGACGTTTACGTTCGGCGGAAAGGCGGCGCCCACGGTTTTCAGGTAGCCAAGCAGGAACCCGTGTGAAAGACCCAGGGTCGCGCCGGGTTTGAGGGCATCGAAGATGCGTTCGTGGTTCTCGGCCTGAGCGGCGTCGGAGATGAGCAGCAGGACCAGGTCGGATTCGGAGATAACCGAGTACATTTCGCCGAGCGTACCGTTCTCTTCTGTAAAACCGGCCGCCCGGGCCTGGTCCATGGAACCCGATCCCTCTCTCAAGCCCACTTTGACTGTAATCGAGCTGTCCTGAAGGGACTCCCTGAGGTTCAGCGCCTGCGCGGGACCCTGCGAGCCCCAGCCGATGACGCCGATCTGGCGGATGCCTTCGAGGGCATGGGGCAGCTTTTCGAAAAGGTCCCGACCGCCGCGGACGATGTATTCCTCCGTTCCGGAAAGCCTGATCTTCTCAACGTCGAAAACTCGGGTGAACAACTCCAACGCCATCTCCTGCTCCTTTGCTCGTATATTCACAGTTTCGTTCTGCCGCTGCAAAGACCGGGCGAATATAAACAGAAACGGGAGATGGGTAAAGAGTAAATTTGGCAAAGAGCCGGTTCCGCGCGACCGGAGTCTCGGCTTTAACCGGCGTTTCCGTCTGCGTTGGAACCGTCTATACGCCGCATGAGGTTGATGCTTCCGTTCCTGCTCCGCAGTTTTACTACGGCGTCGCTTTCGCTGCCGATGACGCCCTTAATGCGTTTTCTTGATTGGTGCTCGGCGACGACCGGAAAATCGCAGTGGACGCGCCCATTGTTCGTTTTAGCGTCGATCTGGCCCGAGAAATTCGAACCAAGTGTCATTCTGACCGCGCCGTTGTTGGTCCTGGCTGTGGCCGAAGCCGTGCATTCGTCCACGTCCAGGTCGATCGCTCCATTGGTGGTAAGGAAGGTCGCGGCATTGAGGAGTCGTCCGATTTCCGCCCTGATCTTTCCGTTGACGGTCTGTGCCTTGAAGGGGCCGGTATCGCCCGCCAATGCCACGACGCCGTTGACGCTTTCGGCATCGATCGCGCCCTCGATTCCCTGGACACTGATCTTACCGTTCACGGTGCGCAGGCGCACAGACATGGCGCGCGGCGTTTCGATTTCGTAGTGAACGGCCAGACTCACACCGCCGGGCGGTCTCGGATGGTCGGCGGAAACGCGGAGAACGTCGCCCACCTGCTCGGCGCGCACCTCGACTTCCTGATCGAACGCTTCTCTCGCTTCGCGTTGTCCGTGAACCGCTTTCCAGGCGCGGACGACGATCCTGTCGCCATCGGCGGTTTTGGCTGAGATCGAGCCGTTTACGGTCCTGGCGTCGATCGTTGCTATGCCAGCCGCGTCGAACGTCCATTCCTGCCGTTTCCCCGCCCGGCGTCTTCGCGCGCCCCTTTCCCATTCATCGGACGTGTCGGCGACGGACGAGGTCGCCTGTTTGACCGCTTCGCTCACCATCTTCCCGATGTCCTGCAACCGGACCGAGTCGAGTGCTTTGCCAACCTCGCTCTCGATCTCCTTCCCGAGTTCGCCGAAGACCTCCGTGAATCTGTCGAAGGGCTTTTCGCTCTCCTTACGCCGGCCCGTTACCGTGTCAGTTTCTTCGTCAGGGCCGGATGGCTCGTCGAGCGCACGCAATAACAATTCGGCCTCTTCGGGGTTGATCTTCCCTTCGGAGAGCATTTTGAGGATTTCCAGTCTTTCCGTACTCATCGCTATTTCCTCCCCAGTTGCTTGATCAGTTCGGCCGCTTCTGTCGCGGATATCTCGCCTTCGTTGAGTTGTTTCAGGATTTCGCCGCGTTTTTCCGCCCGATCGTCCGCCGGGGCCGGCTCCGCCCCCACGTCGTAGCCAAGCTCGGCGATGACGGCATTCAAACGGTTGCGCACCGTGGGATAGGAGATTCCCAGTTCGCGTTCCAATTCCTTGATGTTGCCCCGGTTCTTGACGAAAATCTCGATAAAGTCGAGGCTTTGCTGCTTCAGACGACAGAAGGGACACGTTGAATACTGACTCTCGATTCTGGTGTGGCAGGCGTGACACTGTAATCCCGATATCGTCAGCTCGCCGCCGCACGTCGGACATCCTTCCAATACTTTCCGCACGGTTGGGTTACTCCTTATGTGAACTGGCTGCGTTGAACCGGCATGCGATTGAATGAATAAAATTCCCGCTCGTCGGCGGCGCGCAGGCCTGCTGTTCGAGCAAAGTGGCTTGCACCTGTTTCGGCCCGGCGGTATCTTGGATGCCGCTATTCGCCTGCTGGAACTGGCGAGTACCGTCGAGGACCGTCCTTCAGGTCGCACCGACGATTTCGATCTCAAGCTTTCGTACTATATTAAACTGGCGATCGAAATAAGAAATCGGGATCTTTACACCAGATGACGCATCGCATACCCACCGCGTTTTGAGCGGTAATTCACACCTTATTCTATCTCTTATTCCTACTCACAAAGAGCGATGCGAAAATCCTCCTCGACTGTACCCAATTGCTCAAGCATGTCGGCAAGGTCAACGTAGCTTTTTCTGACGGCAAAAGTGTGACATTGACCAAATTGCCTCGCCTGTTTCCGCTTGAGGCTCGCCAACTCCGCGTTGTGACCGTCAAAAAAGGCGGCGAAATCCAGCGCCCGTCTCGCCCCAAGTTGAAAGAGGAAAAATACCATATGACTGAACTCATCATCGGAAACTTCACCGCTCCTTATTTGACAGGCAAATGAAGAGATCGCATCGCGACCAATGATTCGGTTCTCATCCTGCGCTACGCGCTCTGTCTTTTTGTAACAAAATCTGAAAAATCCCAGAGCCTGGTCGTAGATGCCTTCTTCCGTTGGATGATGAATTCGCCTGGGTGCGGTCCAATAGCGATAATGGCCACGACGATACCCAATCCATTCCGCCTTCCAGGCCGATTTCAAGTAATCCAGTGGTAGCGAGACATGAGGATATCCTGCCGGATCATGCAGTTGTATTTCCTCCTCATTTATTCCAAACGCAAATACAAAGTGATCGGCCAGAGGAGCGTCAAAAGGCAGATAAGAGAGGTGACTCATATCGAGCGGTCCGAGAACAGCGGGACCTTGTTTCAGAACTTCGCTCAGTTCTTTCAGAGGAACGGGCTCGGCTTCCTGTCTTGATCTTTCTATGCAATCAAATCCGAGAATTCGTAGCGCCTTGCTGATCCCGATGTCAGGTGTTGTGCCCAGATTGTCAAACCAGAAAGAATCCCCTCCTCTTGTATTCGCATTAAGGCCGACACCCGAAAGGACTTCGATTTGGGAGGGTGAGATGTCCTCTCCAATGGAGGACAGGAGCATTGAGGCAGCATTCGCATAACAGTAGGGGCCATCTCCTATATATGTCATTGAATGCCGCCGCCAGAGAAATCATCGAATTTCGTGAGCGGGTTGTTTACATCAACCTATAGGTCAGTTACCTTCGAAACCCTTTACCGTACGACGCTCAACGACCGATACCTGTCCCGAGAATATACAGATGAATTGCAAATATGTCAATAACTATATTAAATTTAATTCTAATTCTTCATATTTTGACAATAATAATAAATTAAAATACAAAATATCTAATTCCTTTTAGGTCCTCCAAGAGTGTAGTGTAATGCCAACTGTCGATCTTGAATATGCGATGTTCTCCCGCGGAGAGATGAAGCGGCGGTATGCCCGCGCGCGTGAGGAGATGGACCGCCGCGGGATGGACGCGCTGTTCGTCACCGGCGAGGAGAACTTTCAGTATTTCGCCGGCACGGCGGCGAGCGCGGCTCTGCACGCTTCTCTGACCCGGCCGTCGGTCTTCATCCTGCCCCTTGCGGGAGAGCCGATCGTTGTCACGCAGGGTCAGGACAACCTGGCGCTGGGGTCCTACGTGACCGATGTGCGCGAGTATTCCGACCTGTTCGCGTTTCCCCATGACGTCGTAATCCAGGCGCTTCGGGATGCGGGGACGGCCGGAGGGTCCGTGGGAGCGGAGCTTGGGATGGAGCAGCGGATGGGAATGCCGCCGGGCGCGTATCAGGACCTGACGTCTGCGTTGCCCGACGTCGCTTTCGTGGACGCCGCGGATGTCATCGTGAGATTGCGGATGGTGAAGTCGAAGGAAGAAATCGAGTATATCCATCGCGCGGGAGACGTGACGGCAAGAGCCCGCCAGAGGCTGTTCGGGATGATTCGACCCGGGTTGACGGAACGCGAAGTCGGCCGCCTGATGCGTCGGCTGATTCTGGAAGAGGGCGGGGACGGGACTTCGTTCGTCATGCTGCTCCTGGGCGTCGCGGGATCGCGGAACCCGTTCGGTTACGACAGGCCGCTTGAAGCAGGCCAGGTTGTGGGTGTGGATACGGGCGCCCGCGTGGGAATGTATACCATCGACTATACGCGGTGGGGTGTCCTGGGCGCGGCAACGGATGCGTTGAGACGCTTGTATGACGCACTTCTGGAGGTGAACCGAAGCATGGCCGCGGCCCTGGGTCCCGGGGTACCATGTTCCGAGATCTATCAGGTCGGGAACGACGCGATCGACAGAGCCTGTTCGCGGATGGAAGGGCTGGAGCGATTCGGACCTTCCCGCATGGGCCACGGGCAGGGCATGTTGATTACCGAGCCGCCGAGCATTCATCCTGACGATCATACGCCGCTGGCGCCGGGGATGGTCCTCAGCACCGAGCCCGGATTATCCGCGGAAGGCGTTCAGATGCTATGGGAGGATGTATTCTTGATCACGGACAACGGAAGCCTGCAGATCACCGCAGAGAGCGATGATCTTCGCGAAGTTCAGTCCTGAACCGTGGATGTCTGTTGATATTGGTGGCGCGATGGCTTAAAATTCAGCTATCAGCTATCAGTGGTCAGCTCTCAGCCGTCAGCCAAAGGCGGGACCTTTCCCCCCGGCCCCCTCTCCTAAAGGAAAGGGGGAGAAACGTGAGAAAAACGGCCTCACACGAAGACACAAAGACACAAAGAAAAGCAGTCAGCGTTCAACAAGAGCCGGTACGATCGCAAATCCCAGCCGGGATCCTTGCCTTAAAGACTCACGACCGCCCGGTGGTGGCGAGGGGGGTTTTTCCACGCTTTTCCGTTCAGCACCATCGCGACGTGTGTCCCATTGCGGTCGCAGGACACAGTCGCCAGTCTATGCCACTGAGGTAATTCGTGGAAAAACCGGCCCCCTGCCGAAGGGCGCGCTTCTTTTTGGTCCTTTTTCTTACGCGCCAGAGTGTGTCAAAAGTAATTATAGATTGTTTCTATCGTTGATCATGCTTACCGTTATGAAGTCCTTGTCGGTTTCCCATCCAAAAGGTGGAAAAAATGGATTTCATTCGCGGTGAGTCAAGAGATCAAGGCACGTTGTTTCCGGAGCATTTGGACGATTACATCGATGAAGAAAACCCGGTGCGTTTTATCGATGTGTTTGTTGATGACCTGGAACTGAGCGCGTTGGGTTTTCAACGCATCGCCCCTGCCTGGACGGGGCGTCGGCTTATGATCCGCGTGATTTGCTCAAGCTCTACATCTATGGTTATCTCAATCAGATTCGGTCTTCTCGCAGATTAGAGCGTGAGACGCATCGCAACGTGGAAGTGATGTGGCTTCTCAGGCGGCTGCGTCCGGATCACAAGACGATAGCCAATTTTCGTAAGGACAATCCCAAAGCCTTTAAGGGGGTCTTTCGCGCCTTCACTGTCGTTTGTCGGCGGTTGTCGCTTTATGGGGGTGAGTTGATCGCCGTTGACGGTAGTAAATTCAAAGCCGTCAACAGTCCCCAACGCAATTTTACCAAGGACAAGTTGAAAAGAAGGCTTCAAGAACTTGATGCAAAGATCGAGCGATATCTTCAAGAATTAGATGACCAGGACGCTCAAGACGCAAAAGCGTCATCGTCGGAAGCGGATCCTTCTCTAAGTGAGAAAATGCAACGCCTGAAAGAACGAAAAGTGACGTATACGCACCTGTTGGAGGACCTTGAGGCGCGCGGAGAAACCCAGGTCTCGCTGACGGACCCGGACTCTCGAGCGATGCCTAAGAGTCCGAAAGCCAAAGTGGGATACAATGTCCAGGCAGCCACCGACGATAAGCATCAGCTCATTGTGGAAGAGGATGTGACCAATCAGGCCAATGACAAGGCACAGCTGAGCAAAATCAGTATCGGTGCCAAAAAGCGGACGTGAAGGCCTGCCGCGTGGTTGCCGATGGTGGCTATTACAATGGTGAAACGATCAAAGCCTGCGTTGAGAAACATATCGAGCCGTATGTGCCCAAACCCGATACATCCAACAGCAAAAGCAGAGGCTTATATAGTAAAGACGACTTCATCTATGATCCCCAACAGGATCACTATTTATGTCCTGCCGGGCAAGTGCTCACCTATGCTTATGACGCCACGTATCGGAAGAAAAAAGCTGACCCTGGTGTCGTCAAAAAACATTACACGACATCGGCGTGTACAACCTGCGGGGTGCGGTCCTTATGCACCACAAACAAGAATGGACGCATTCTCACGCGGTGGGTACATGAACACCTCCTGGATGAGATGGCGCAGCGTCTGGAAGAAAACCCCGGGGTGCTTCACAAACGACGAGAAATGGTCGAGCATCCCTTCGAGCACACTCAAGTTCTGGTATGGGTATGCCCACTTTCTTGTCAAAGGCCTCGACAAGGTCAAAGCCGAGTTCTCGTTGATGACCCTTGCTTACAATATCAAGCGCGCCATCAACCTCGTCGGTGTGCCCAAAATGGTTGACGCCGTCGGCTGAGAAGCTCATCCGACATTGCCTTGCCCGTCAGACTATGGGTTTAGACGCCCACGTGAGGCACTTCGTGGCCGGATCTCAAAGACTTGCAAGGAACCTCTTGACCGTAGCACCGATGACTGGGAATCCGCAACGACCTTGACCTGATCATGAGACACACCCTGGAGACAATCTGACCCATCTGTGATTATACTGAGAGTTTTTGCACACTCTGGCGCATAAGAAAAAGGACGTAAAAAGAAAAAAACAATATGATACTGAGAAAACAGGCAGGTGCACAGGACGAAAATCCGTCATTCTGTGTTTTCCCGTGCCATCAGTTTTGAGTGCGGTTTCTGACTCGAATTAATACATAAAAGGACTGAATTAATGCAAGATTCCGCATGGGCAACCGTGTTCGAAGACGATCGCAGGATCCGAATCGAAACCGCCGAACTCGAAGCCGCGATTCCAAAGCGAAACCCGAAGCAATGGATGACGGGGATCGAAAAGGGTTCGTTTGTCGACAAGAAAACCGGATTCTCCGAAATCGGCGACGGCCTGATGGTTGTCGACTGGCTGATGGAGGCGGGCAGCGATGAATCGTACAGCGGTAGCGTGATTGCGGATGACGGGCACGGTGTGGGGCGATACCGCTGGCATGAGAACGAGCCGGACCCCGGGAGCAGGGAATACGCCATCCTGTCGCACGGAAGCAGTCATCGGAAGCGAATGATCGAGGGGCCGCAGCTCTGCCACAGGATGAAGCCCGTACAGCCGGATGTGACTCGCGGGAAGGACTTTATCGCCGTAAGGACCCGGTACCGTTTCGAGTATTCGGCGCCGGGCCGCAACACGGGTTCAAGGTGGACGCAGTTGATCGTCTTTCCCAGGGGCAAGCGGTATTTCGTGTTGATGGACCGGATCGAAAGCGTGAACGACTCCCCGGAGATGTTTCTCAGGAACGACACGCCCGGCTGCGTACGGCATACGAGGGGAGATACGTTCAGCGCAATCTATCTCAGCTATCTGAGCGGTCCCGACGGCCTGCGCATCCCTTCGAGCGAGTTCTTCGATCCATTCCCGCCGGACCGGAAGTTCGGGTATCGCCGCGACCTGAACAGAATGCCCGGGCATTTCATCCGGGCGTACCGGCTTCGGGATCCGGAAACGGGCGGCGAAGGGCCCTGGCTGGGCGGCCTTACACTCGATCCTTCCGTCGTCTACGAGGCGTGGTGCAGCCAGCGGCCGGGAGACATCATCGTGATGATCCTTGAAATGCATGGCTTGTCCGTAAACGCCGGCGATACGTTCAGCGCGGCACACATCGTGGGCTACTTTGACAGCATCGAGGAAATGCACGCGGTTTACGATCGCTACCGGGGGCACAGGTGACGGTCGACGAATCGGGCTGGAGGCTGAGTTAACCTCACTTGTCCAAAACCCAAACTTAACATGGATTGACAGGATGGACGGGATTAAGGCCAAAACGGACCAGGATTAGATTCTTATTCGGGGACCTGAATGTCGAATATATACGAAGAACAATCGGACGTCAAGGGTGGATACTTCAGGTCACTGGAGTGAAGGTCATCCATTTGAACGACAACAATACCCCGTTTTCGCACCGTCACCTTCTGTGCCTTTTGTGCTTTTTGTGGTAAATTGACTGTTGTCTTTTTTCGAATTGAGGTTAACTGGGCAACATCACAATGACGCATCAGATTCCCCATTTCATCAGATGACGTCGCAAAGGACTTCGCCGGGATTATCGAAAAACAATCGGCTGTACAGAAAATCGCGGCTGCGTCGAATCTTAATCCGGGAGAAACCGATATGAGCAACGTGGTGAAGGGCCCCGACTGGGTATGCGTGACGGAGAAGGCGGCATGGCAGGCGCGGGACTCGCAGGGGGAGATGGTGTGGGACGGTCACATGTGGATTTTTGGTGGCTGGTTCACCCCACAGACGCCCAATCCGCGCGACGTCTGGAAGTCGTCCGACGGGGTGAACTGGACCCGAACCGTTGAGGTTGCGCCGTGGGAACACGGCGACCTTCCGGCGACCATGCCGTTCAGGGGCCGGATGTGGCTGATGGGGGGACGGAAACTACCAGGCGCGGAGAACACAAACACGGTATGGTCGTCGTCCGACGGCGTCGAGTGGGTCCTGGAAACGGACGATCCGGGGTGGTGCCCCAGGGTGTCGCCCTCATTCGTCGTGTTCAAAGACCGGATGTGGATCATGGGCGGGACCGAGAATTTCTACCAGGACGATGACGCAAACCTCAAGAACGACGTCTGGTCCACCGCCGACGGCAGGTACTGGAGATGCGACGTCGAGCACGCGGCATGGTCGAAACGGACGCACGCGCAGGCCGTGGTTTTCAGGAACAAAATCTGGATCATGGGCGGCGGCGCATGGCAGCCGGAAACCATCCCGCTCAACGATGTATGGTGCTCTGAAGACGGCGCGAACTGGACGCAGGTAACTTCCGAGGCGCCCTGGAAGAAGCGCATGTGGTTTTCCCTCGTCGTCTACCGGGACCATATGTGGGTCCTGGGTGGATGGTCGCGCAAGGATGGTGACTTCGGCGACGTGTGGTACTCGAAGGACGGCGCGAACTGGACGGAACTCAAATCCGACGTGATCTGGACGAATCGCCACGAGCATTCGGCCTATGTCTTCAAGGACAGAATCTGGCTGGCCGGCGGGCATGCCAGGCCATTGAACAGTGAAGTCTGGTCCCTGGAGCTCCCATCGGACTGGCAGGGATGATCGGAACGCCCCGTCGCTGCCGCTGCACCGGCGGGTTTCCGGGGTGAGATCGCAATTGGGAGGAATCTTATCATGAAGATCAAGTCCATCCGCGCCGTAAACGTGGATTTTCCCGATACGTACGGACGCACGAAGCCCGGCGCGGTGGAATATAAGACGGCGCGCCGCCCGTCGTGGGCCGTTCAGGGGCCCGTTGCCAACCCCATGACGCGCTATCCGCGGTACGCCGCATTTCGTCCCTCCTGGTTGCCGAATTGGGGCGGCTTCGGCTGCATTGTCGAAGCCGAAGACGGCACCCTGGGTTTTGCCAGCGCCAGTCACGGGCGTCCGGTTGCGGCGATCATCGACGATTATCTCGGGCCGCGTCTGGTGGGCGAGCCCTGCCTGGCAACCGAAAAATGCTACGACATGATGGTGCGGATGGGGGCCTCGTACGGCGCCACCGGCCTGCATGCCTACGCCGTGAGCGCCATCGACCTCGCACTATGGGACCTGAAGGGTAAGCTGCTTGACAGGCCGGTGTACGAGTTGCTGGGCGGGCCGGCGCGCGACGAGATGTTCTGCTACGCCACGGGCGGCGACGCCGACTGGTACCTCGAACTGGGCTTCGAGGCCATCAAACTGCCGTGCCCGTACGGTCCGGCGGACGGGCTGGAAGGTCTGAAGAAAAACGTTGATCTCGTGGCTGGCACGCGAGAACTCGCCGGCGACAACGTGGAACTCATGCTGGACTGCTGGATGGCGTTCGACGTGGAGTACGCCGTTCGCCTTGCGGAGGAACTGCGCCCGAGCAAACTCAAGTGGATGGAGGAAATGCTCCGTTCGGAGGATCTCGACGCCCATGCCGAATTGCGCCGCCGGCTTCCGTGGGCGACCCTGGCCACGGGTGAACACTGGTACACAACTGTTCCTTTTCAGCATGCCGCAAGCCGCCACATCCTGGACATTTTCCAACCGGACATCAACTGGGTGGGCGGGATGACCGCGATCGTCAAGATCTGCGCCATCGCCGAGGCGGCCGGCATATCGGTCATTCCCCATGGCGGCGGCAATACGCCGTACGGGCAGCACGTCTGTTACGCGATGCCGGCTATCCCGTGGACAGAATGCTACATCGCCAGCCCACCGGGCGTCGACCCGGACGAGGCCGCGCGGCCCCCTGGCGTTGCCGTACCCGGGAGCGGACGAATGAAGCCTCTGGACGGGCCGGGGTTCGGTGTGGAGGTCACGGACGCGCAGGTGTCGCCGTTTCGATATTAACCATGATTCGCATGGTTTCAGGGACGTTAGATCGAATACATGCAAATTGAAAAAGGCGATTAAGCGGCGGATTACCAGGATACAGCAGGTCGCTGGACGTGATCGAGAATATCGTCCTCATGAACGACCTCGAAACCCCGTTTGGCACCGGATCCGTCTATATTTTTTGTGCTTTTAGTGGCCAATTTGACTGTTGTCTTTTTTCGAATTGAGATTAATCGGACGGACGGGGTGCAATGATGCGGCGAGATCTGCCTTTGTGTGTTAGAGGAGGCACGATGAAGCTGAATTCCAGGGTCATCGCAGCCGCATTGGCCGCAGCGCTGGCGATGGTCAGTGGCATCGTTAATCCCTCGCCGGCGGAGGCTGGGAGTGCCGTCGACGGAGCAGCCGAGACGTGCTGGCGGTCGGCAAGTCCGGACTGCGTCTCGCAGCTGACGCTCCAGGCCGCAAGAGCGTTCGTCGCGAGATCCGATTGGGAACTCGAAATACGCGCCGGCGCGTTTGCCGCAGGCGCGGCGGCGCTTGCCCTTGAAGGAAATGCAGGGGAAGCCAGGGAGTACTTCGATCTTGCGGCGGCGGCGGCCAGAAAGGTAAAGAGCGGATACGCGCGGGCGCGCGCGTTGCGAAACGTCGCGTCCGTACAGGCTGATGCCGGGGACGTCGATTCCGCCCGCGCCACGGCCAGGTCGATTGTAGACATTCCGGGGCGGATCGATGCACTGGTCGGCGTGGCGTCCACATCGGCGAAGAACGGGGACCTTGGGGCTGCCCTGGAGAGTTTCCGCATCGCCGTCGCGGCTGCCCGCTCGAATGGAACTGGCGAACGCCGGGCGAGGAGTCTGAACAGGGTCGCCCTTGCCCAGGCGAAAGTTGGATACACGGCTTCCGCCCGCGCCACGGCCAGGTCAATTGGCGATTTCCAGGTTCGGATCGATGCGTTGGCCGGCGTGGGGTCGACGCTGGCGCAGCAAGGCAAGACTGAAGACGCAGGGACTTTCTTCGATCTGGCGGTTGAGGACGCCGCTAACATCATCGACGGATATCGACGGGCTATCGCGCTCGGAAGGGTCGCCTGGGCGCAGGCGGAAGCGGGCGACGAATCGGGCGCCCGGAAGACGCTGGAGAGAGCCCTGCAGGCCGGGGGGCAGGGGATGGACATCTACAGCGCCGGCGCGACGATTGCTTCGCTGGCCGACGTCGACCCTTTCGTCCTCATCCAGATTGCCGGGGCCCAGATGAAGGTCGAGGACGCGAATGGCGCCCGGAAGACCCTGGACCGGGCCTGGCAGCTTGTCAGCGAGGATACGTCGCCGTCACAGGTGAAATGGCTGTTCAACGTCGCGTCGGCGCAGAACGCGGCCGGAGATACCGAAGGGGCGCGGCGGTCCATTGACATGGCCAGGCAACGCATCAAGTCGGCCGGCGATGACGATCTCGCGCAGGATCTGGTCCATCATATACCTGCGGACCAGCTTGAGACGCTGCTCGAAATCGCCGCGGCGAGAAACCCCAGGGATATCGAGGCAAAGAGAAATCTGGTCTATCACGTGGCGATGCGCCAGGCGCAGACGGGCGAGACCCGTCGCAGCCTTCACCATGCGGGAATGATCGACCGGGTATCGAGGCGGGACGCCGTTTTGATGGAAATCGCAAGCGCTCAGGCGCGTGCCGGGCGATACGCGGCGGCAATCGAAACCGCCGTGTCCATCAGGGATGCGAACAAGAGGATCAGAGCGCTTGCTGAGATCGCGCGGGCGCAGGCCCAATCGGGCGACCTCACCGGTTCCCGCAGGACGTTGGGAACCGCCGGTGTGGAATTGACCGGCACGATTGCGGCGGGGATCACCACGTGGACCTGCACGGACCTTGCCAGGGCGCAGGTCGCGGCTCGTCAGGATGGGCAAGCGAAGAAGACTCTCCTTGCAGCTCTTCTGAATCTCAAGTCGGCATCCAACCTTGCCCGCGCCACCTGGCTGCCTGAAATACTGGACGTGGTCCTGAAGATTGAATAGATAATGACGGCTGGAGAGGATCTCCGAACGTAACACGAACCGTTAGTTTGTGCGAGGTAGACAGAGACGCCTGGTAATCGGGCGTTTTTTTTGGCGAACTGGCAGTTCGCGTTACGGCAGTTGCGTCAGGGCGTCGCAGCGTTTCCGGTAGCCCGAAATGTCATTTCGCGTGCTGTTCGCGTGGATTGGGCCGTATTGCGTTTTATTAAACAAAAAACGGACGCCGACACGTCGGCGTCCGTTTGTACGTACGAAATTTCCGTTTACCTTATCGTTTCGTCACATTCGCCGCCTGGAGCCCCTTGGGACCCTCGACGATGTCGAATTCGACCTCATCACCCTCGGCCAGAGACTTGAAACCCTCAGCCTGGATTGCCGAAAAATGCACGAACACGTCTTCTCCGCCGTCCTGCTCGATGAAACCAAAGCCCTTGGCGTCGTTGAACCACTTAACTCGACCGTCAGCCACTGCTAATTCACCACCTTTCTACCTTGAACTGAATGTGCAGGCAATTAAAAAAGGCAAGGACCGGAAATTCTGATCCTTGCCGCATCGTTTTTTTCGACTGCACAGGAGACAGAAACAACGTCCTTCCATTTACAACACTGCAAACAAAGTTAATTGCTTCAAGATCGTTTGTCAACTCATTTTTTCGCATTTCGCTGATTTTTCGATTGCCAGCTTATTCCGTCCCGGCAACAGGTTAACTGGATACGGCCGATCATAAGCTGCAAAAACAGCTCTTAGCTCTCAGCCGTCAGCTAACAAACCACCCGTCCACCCGTCAGCCACCGGGTGAGACGGGAGAGGGGGAGAAAACCGGGTAGACGAGAGACGTAAGAGACGTAAGACGGTAGAAGATATCCTCGCCCGCTAATCTATTCCTCCTTGCCTCCGGCACGAAAAGAAGCCTCACAAGGCAGGTAATCTCTACCCTCTACCTTCTTACCTCTACCCGCATTTCTTCTACCGTCTCACCGCCTCTGGAAAATGGGCAAGAGAATAGGGGACGTTACGGGGTTGGGGGAGATTGTATAGTATAAAGTTGTGATTCACCCGCGTGCCGACCCGGACAGATTTCCTTGGCGGCCAATCAGTGCGACGAGTTGGACAGATGCAGGCCGGTCACGCCGCCGACAATCAACGCGATGGAAAGCAATTTGACCGCGGTGACCGGTTCCTTGAAGTACCAGAAACCGATGACGCTGATGATGGCCGTTCCCAGACCGGCCCATACGGCGTATGCAATGCTGACCGGGATCTGTTTGAGCGCCATCGTAAGGCCCGCCAGGGAGGCCAGATAAAAAACTGCGACCCCGAATGAGGGCAACAGACGGGTGAATCCATCCGAGAGTTTCATGCACGTCGTCCCTGCTACCTCAAGAACGATGGCAAGAAAAAGATAGAACCAGCTGACCATTGACAGGTCTCCTGGATGACTGGTGGTTGAGGTTGACATTCCCGGGGTACGTTGGCATTTTAGCCACGATCCGCGGGTGAGGCAAATGCATTAGTGAGGAGTTCTTTAACGGAGGGGCGTTTGAATGGCGTTACCGATCATCATGCACGTGAATTACTGTGAACAGGGTCAGACGATCCCGGAGATGTGCCGGAAGGCAGTGGGCTGGGGGTACGACGGGATCGAGTTCCGCCGTCATCGCAGGGGCGAAGAGGAGACGCCGGAACAATACCTGGATACGATCGCCTCGGCCGCGGAAGCCGCTGGATTGAAACACGTGCTATTCGGTGGACCCGGGGTGGAACTGATGCAGGAAGACGCCGGCATCCGCAGGGCGCAGGTTGAGGAGGGGATCAGGTTCTATCGACTCGCGGGCGAACGGCTGGACCTCACGGTCTGCAATATCATGGCCGGGACGCTTCGAAGTTCGGACCCCAATGCGGGGTCGGCGCATCATCTGCATGGGTCCGGCGCCGCGTCGGCCCATCACTACACATGGGCGGCCGAAGGATTCAGGGAACTCGGCGCAGTCGCCGAGGAGATCGGATTCAGACTCGCGTTCGAGATCCACATGGGCTATGTTCACGACATGCCGGCGCCCACAATGAAACTTCTGGATATGATCGGCTCCCCGTTCGTCGGTGCGAACCTGGACTATGGAAACATGGTGTATTTCCCATCCTGTCCTTCAATCGGCGAGACCGTTTCCACGCTGGGAGAGAAGCTGTTCATGGTGCATCTGAAAAACTCGATGCCCGCCGGAGACGGACGGAATGCCGTTGGGTTGGGCGACGGGATCATCAACCACCGGGAGTATCTGCTGGCGCTGAAGCGGTCCGGCTTCAGCGGTCCGTTGTGTATCGAAGCCCCGAGGCAGGGCGACAGGGAGTGGTTCGCACAGCAGGACATCGCGTATCTGAAATCCGTGCTGGAAGATCTGGCGTGGGCGTAAGAGGGGTGTCGGGTCAACCATCGGGAATCTGAACCCTGTCGGCGCGGCGCGTTACTTCAGGACCAGGCGCGAGGCGCCCAGGACGCCGGCGTCGTTGCCCAGTTCGGCGGGCAGGATCCGGGTGTGATCGAACATCCCTTCAAGGGTGTACTCCCGGGCGGCGGCGGCGATGGGGTCGAGTAGAACACCGCCGGCCGCGGAGATGCCGCCCCCGATGGCGATCACGTTGGGGCTGATGACGTTTATGATATTGGCTATGGCGATGCCCAGATAGCGGGCGACGCGGGCGACGGCTTCACGGGCGAGGCTGTCGCCGTTTTTCGCGGCCAGACAGATGGTTTCCGGTGAGAGGGATTCCGTGTCCGGGAGAGAGGTGGACGCCGCGTTCGGAAGGCGCCGGCGAACGTAGCGGACCATCGCGGGGCCGGAGGAGAAGACTTCAAGGCATCCCTTTTTTCCGCATCCGCAATCGGGGCCGTCGGGGTCTATGCACATATGGCCGATTTCACCCGCCGCGAAGGAGGCGCCGTGGTGAATGTCGCCGTCCAGGACGAGTCCGCCGCCAATGCCCGTCCCCAGGGTGATGAGAAAGAGGGACTCGCGTCCCCGGCCCGCGCCAAGATGGGCTTCACCCATGGCGGCGACGCTGGCGTCGTTATCGATTTCAACGTGCAGCCGGATTCTCTCCTCGAGGATTCTCTTGAACGGGACGTTGCGCCAGTGGAGGTTGGGCGCGATGATGACGTTGCCCTTCGATGTCGTTACCCCCGGCACACCGATACCGACACCCGCGATGTCATCGTTCGACAGGCCATGCCCGTCGCGGAGGGACTCGAAGAGTGCCGCGATCCGGTCCGCCACGCCACGTTCGCCGCTTTCCACGTCGGTCGGACAGCGGTCCTGGGCTTCGATTCGACCGTCGGCCGTAACAAGAGCGCCCTTGATGCTTCCCCCGCCGAGATCGATGCCGACCGCATATTGAGGATGACCGGTCACCGCAGGTCCTTCCTTCTGGCGTATGTCGATACAGGTCTCGAAGCGCTGGCTTTGTCAAAGAGACCGATGGACACGATTCGAGGTTGCTCGGGCAGGATCGGGAAGGCGGATCAGGCGTTCTCGGCGATCCAGTCCAGGTAAGGCGGAAAACCCTGGTGGATGGGAAGCGCGATGATCTCCGGCACCTCGTAACTATGCAATTCGTTCGCCCGGTCGATCAGCGCGTCGAGGCTGGCCTGTGACGTCTTGAGGATCATCAGGCATTCGGCATCGTCTTCAATGGCATCCTGCCAGCGGTATATGGATCGGATCTGTCCAGTGATATTGGCGCACGCGGCCAGGCGTTCTTCAACAAGTGTGCGGCCGATCCTGGCGGCATCCGCTTCGTTCGGGGCGGTGACGAACACGACGTAGTTCGTTACTTCAGACATGGAATGCCCTCCGAAGGTGGAAAGCCATACCGGAAGCGTTGTAATACGCACTGTCGGCGGCCTGCTGTTCCGTGGCCGGCCTCGTAACGCCGGGACAAACCCGGAAACTCGCATCGCGGAAGATATGCAGAACGAGGGGAAAGTCAAGGTGAGATTGGGTTTGAATCGACGTCAGGAAAACAGGCGTCGACGGCGACATTCGGCGAGTACTTGAGGGATTCAGGCGAAATGCAATCGGAGCGAACGGACCGCAGGAATGGACCGGATCCGCGGCGGCTGAGGCGCGTCCAGGAGATCCTGGAACGTCACGTCCGGGCGAAGTGTACGCCAGGTGCGGTAGGCATCCTGGTGCGAGGCGCGGGTGAGGTCGCGTGCTGGACGGCGGGGCGGCACAACTACGAGCCGGATTCACCGAAAGTCCGCCGGGACGACATATACGATCTCGCGTCGCTGACGAAGGTGGTTGCGACAACCTCCATCTGTATGGCGCTTGAACCCCAGCTGAACCTGGATGAGCGGGTGGACAGATACGTGCCGTCGTTCCAGGGGGACGGCAAAGATCGCGTTACGATCAGGCATCTTCTGGCTCATTGCGCGGGACTGCCGGCCCATCAGCGTTTTTTCGAGACCTGCAGGGGCAGGGAGGCGGTCCTTTCGGCTGCGTGCGGGACGCCGCTCACGTACCCGCCGGGGACCACGACGATTTATAGCGATCTCAGTTTTCTGTTGCTGGGCGCGGCCGTCGAGCGCGCGGGCGGGGCGCCGCTGGAGGAGTTGGCTCGGGGGTACGTCCTCGGTCCGGCGGGGATGGAAGAGACGACGTTTCTGCCGGGCCCCGAGCTATTGGCCAAGATTCCGCCGACGGAGTTTCAGGCCGAACAACGCAGGGGGCTGATTCACGGCCAGGTGCACGATGGAAACGCCTGGGCGATGGGCGGCGTGGCCCCGCACGCGGGACTCTTCGGGACGGCGGCGGACCTGGGTCGATTTCTGAGGGTGATCCTGAACGGGGGGAAACGCGAGGGAACCCGGGTGTTTTCCGAAGCTGCCATCCGCAGATTCACGTCGCGGGCGGGATTGGCGCCCGGCAGTACGCGCGCGCTCGGGTGGGATACGGTATCGGCGGCCGGGAGTTCAGCGGGCCGGCACTTTTCGGCCCGTTCTTTCGGGCATACCGGATTCACGGGGACGTCCGTCTGGGTGGACCCCGAACGGGACGTCGGCGTGGTACTTCTGACCAACAGGGTGCATCCTACCCGCGAGAACGAGCGGATTCGGAGGTTGCGCCCCGAGTTTCACGATGCGGTGATGGAAGCAGCGGTATTCTAAGCGCGGGAGGCCGGGTCGGAATCGACTGGCGCAGGAATGGTCGCGAAGTCCCGCACCGGGACATCATCTCAGAGCTTGTTTGAGGATTTCGAGGTCCAGTTCGGGATACGCGGGGAAACGTTGGAGCAGGTCCGCTACAGCAGCGCGGGCTTCCTTGAGCGCATCCGGCCGGGTCCTGCAGCGCGCCTTGCTCGGCTTTCCGGCCTGCCGGCCTTTTTTGATCCGGAGCGGCCGGGTATTGGCGAGTACGATGCGCAACACGGCGGCGATTCTTCCCATTTCTTCCGCTCCCATGCCCAGCGTCGTGAGCGCCGGCGTGCCGATACGGAGGCCGCTTGTATACCACGCGCCGTTCGTATCGAAGGGCAGGGCGTTGCGGTTGAGGGTTATCCGGGCGTTTCGGAGAGCGGCTTCCGCCTGTCTGCCGGTCAGACCGAGCGGTGTCACGTCGATAAGGGCCATGTGGTTGTCCGTGCCGCCTGTGAGTACGTCGAGCCCCTCTGCGACGCAGGCTTCGGCCAGGTCCGCAGCGTTCTCCACAATGCGGCGCGCGTAGTCTTTGAACCCATCGGCGCCGGCCTCCTGAAAAGCGACGGCCTTGGCCGCGATCGCGTGGGGTAACGGACCGCCCAGCACCATCGGGCACCCCCGGTCCACGTGTTCCGCGAATTCGTCCTTGCAGAGGACCATACCGCCCCGCGGTCCTCTAAGGGTCTTGTGGGTCGTGGTTGTCACAACGTCGGCGTGAGCCACGGGATCGTAGTCGCCGGTGAAGACCTTGCCCGCAACGAGGCCCGCAAAGTGCGCCATGTCCACCATGAAGACCGCGCCGACCTCATCCGCGATTTCCCTGAAGATGCGAAAGTTGATCTTGCGGGTGTACGCGCTGTACCCGGCCAGCAGAATCAGGGGTCTGAACGCCTTGGCCTGGCTGCGGATCCGGTCGTAATCGATGCGTTTGGTCTCCGGGTCCACACCGTAGGTTTCTACGTGGAACATCTTGGCAGAGACGTTTTGCCGGTATCCGTGGGTGAGGTGGCCGCCAGAGTAGTAATCGAGACCCAGTAATTTCTGGTTGCCCAGCGCGGTTCTCAGTTCCCGCCAGTCGTCGCCGGAAAGGGCCGAGGGATCGGTGTGTCCCGTTCGATCCATGAACGGCGCCTGAATGCGGGCGGAAAGAATCGCCCAGAACGCCACGAGGTTTGCATCTGCCCCGGAGTGCGGTTGTACGTACGCATGGTCCGCCCCGAAGAGGTCTCGGGCCAGGGACGCGGCATGTTTTTCCACGGTGTCCACGTTGTCGCAGCCGGCGTAGAAGCGGCGTTCGGGCACGCCTTCGGCATACTTGTCGGTGAAGAGATTGCCCTGTGCGAGCTGTACGGCCAACGAGCAGTAGTTCTCGCTGGCGATCATCTTCAGGTTGCCGCGCTGGTCTTCCAGTTCGGAAACGATGGATGCCGCCACCTGGGGCGAGACTGCGTTGATCTGTTCGAGTGACGCCAGGCAGGCCACAAACCCGGGATCCGCGGGATTGCCATTGGCGGCGGAATCGGAAAGATACCTGGCAAGAGGCGATGCCGGGCGTTTCATATCGGCTGTAGGTGTTGCATGAACCATTCTCTGTCTCCCACACGCGGTTGATGGACTGTCCGCGTCCGGCGGCGACCGGACACAATAAAACCCGGGCGGGAAAACAGTACGGCAAGCCCGGGGACTGACTCGTTTTCAGACTCGGCTTTCTCCACTTGGCGGTGGTTTGCGGCGTCTATCCGCCCCACCGTCGCGTGGTGCCGCGCGGCACATCAATATATCGGACTTCCGGTGTCCGGTCAACCCATTTTTGGCAGAATCTCGAGGTGGGAGGCCCTCCCCGCAGGTTATCGCGCCGCAACGACTCTCCGGGGCTGGCGGCATTTGCCATATCGCATGCGTTGCCCGCTGAATCCGCTCCGAAAATTTCCACTTGCAAACGTCGTGCGGCCGGACTATATTTGCCCTTTAGATGGGAATCTATTCTATACGAAATCGAATTTCCCGGATTTCCGGCTCCCCGGCTGCTGTCATTCAGCTCCCCTGACGGGGAGTTTTTTTTATGAGAAAGGGTACTCGATGGACAGCCTGTTCCACGTGGTCGAGGCGCAGCAGTTCAATCGGGAATTGCTGACGGAGATTTTCGCGGTGACCAGGGAGATGGAGGAAGTGGTGAGCGTCTACGGGTCCAGCATTCTCAACCGCCGGATCATGGCCACGCTGTTTTACGAACCCAGTACCCGCACCCGGTTGTCTTTCGAGTCGGCAATGATTCGTCTGGGGGGGAGCGTGGTCACGACGGAGTCGGCCAGGGAGTTTTCCTCGGCGGCGAAAGGCGAGACCCTTGAGGACACGATCCGCATTGTGGAAGGATACGCGGACGTGATCGTCCTTCGGCACTACGAAGGGGGATCCGCAAAACGCGCGGCAGAGGTAGCGTCGGTGCCTGTATTGAATGCCGGCGACGGCCCCGGCCAGCATCCCACGCAGGCTTTGCTCGACGTATATACCATACAGAAGGAAATCGGGCGGCTGGACGGTATTTCGGTGGCGATGGTGGGCGACCTCGCCAACGGCCGAACGGTGCGTTCGCTGGCCTATCTGCTGACCCGGTACGACGACGTCAAGCTGTATTTCGTGGCGCCCGAGATGGTGCGCATGAAGGCCGACATCAAGGAATACCTGGTCCGGAACGGTGTGTACTTCGAGGAACGGGAAGATCTGATCGAGGTCGTACAGAAGGTCGACGTGGTCTACCAGACACGGATCCAGCGGGAACGGTTCGGCGACCGCACGGTGGACTACGAAGCGGCCAGAGGCCGATACGTCATCGATACGAAAGTAATGGAGGCGCTGTCAGAGGACGGCCGTGTGATGCACCCCCTGCCACGCGTGGACGAGATCGACCCGGTTGTGGACACGGACCCCCGCGCGGCATATTTCCGGCAGGCGCACAACGGCCTGTACATTCGGATGGCGCTGCTGAAGATGGTGTTGGCCTCGTGATCGTTTCAGGTTGCCCGCGCCGTTTTACTGTTTGTATCTTGGCTGTGTGACAACAGCAGGATTTCACTCGATTGCAAGGCTCCTTTACCATGATCAAGCCCCTTGACCGCACCGGCACCTGGCGGACCTATACCGTTGACAACGGTCTGCCCGGCATGCGCGTCCATGACGTGGCCGACGACAGCGCGGGCCATCTCTGGTTTGCCATGCGCGACAATGGCGTCGTCCGTTATGACGGAGAGGAGTTCCTGCCGTTAACGACGCAGGACGGTGTGTGTAGTAACTGGGTCTATTCCGTACTCAAAGACTGCCAGGACCGGTTGTGGTTCGCTACAATGAATGGTGTCTGCTGGTACGATGGGACCTCTTTTCACCATTTGGAAGACAACGGCATTTCCGGCCGGTCCGTGCAGTCCCTTTACGAAGACGATCGTGGCCGAATATGGTGCGGTGGTATCGGCACCGTGGGGTATTACAGTGGCTCTGAGTTCCACGATCTGATTGCGCTGTATCGCCAACGCTACAAGCAACCGCCGTCTCCCCGGTGGTCCAACGAATGTCGAGGTATTACCCAGGATCGCCAAGGCCATCTGTGGTTCGGATTCGACCATCCCGTACGCTTCGATGGCGAGTCCTTCCGCCGCTATGAGGAGGAAGAGGGATTCCCCCAGGCACAAATCGGCTACGTCGTCGGCCGGGGCCACGCCGGCAAGGTGTGGATTGGCCTTCCCCGAAGTCAAGACGCGCTCTATTGCTATGACGATCCCGCTTTTGAGTCTGTTCAGGTGGACGTGGGAGGCGGCCTCGCGAGAATTCAATGCGACCGGGATGGTAGGGGGTGGTTCTGCACCAAGCGAGGGGTACTCTACCAGGATGACGACACGTTTCGCAGATTCACTCCTGCCGACGGCCTCCCGAGTCCGGAAGTCCGAGCCGTGTTTCAAGATGGGGAGCATCGGTTCTGGTTCGCCACCCGGGGCGGCGTCGGGCTTTACGACCCACACAGTATCAGCGTTTTCGACCTCACTGCGAAATGCCCGACAAATCCGAACGTGATCTCGCAACTCGTTCGGGACAGGGAAGATGACATATGGGTCACGTATGCGTCTCCCGTCTTCTACCAGGCGCCGGGAAAGAGCATTGCCCGCTTCGATGGCGAGGACTTTGATTTCGTCGAAGCCGCGTGCGGCCATGACATCAATAACTGTCTGGCCGTCTGCGAGGACCTCGAGGGAAACCTGTGGTTCGGCGGGCTCGATGGCCTGTTCCGCTACGACGGACGGGAACTGATAAAGAGCAGTCCGATAGTGGGAATGGAGAAAAAGAGCATCTGCGCGATTGCTCAGGACCACGAAGGGCGATTTCTGTTCGGCTACTGGGAACGCGGACCCAGCTACGAAACAGAAGACAGCAACGTCTGCCAACTGAAGATCGCCTACGTTCGGAACGGACAGTTGCGGACCGTTTTCGTGAAGGATGAGGAAAAGGATTCCTTATGCCGCATTGGTTCCGTCATTGCCGGGACTGACGGCGAGGTCTATTTCCATTTGAAAAGCCGCAATTCCAGCGGCGGCGGCTTCGCGCGCTGGCATCCCGAAGATGGCACCAGGTTTTTTGGACAGGAAGACGGTCTGATGGATCCGACGGTCAATGACTTGCTGATCGACCGCCACGGAATCCTCTGGATCGCCACCAATGGCGGTCTCGCGCGCTTCGATGGCGGCGCCATCCGTATGTTCACGGTTGACGACGGCCTGGTGAACAACTGTGTCCACTGCCTGCTCGAGGACAGCCGAGGGCATATCTGGATGGGTACGGACGGCGGCGTGGTCCGGTACGATGGCCGGTTGTTCCAGGCCATAAGGTCGCCGCATATAGGACCGACGTCCCGGATACTCGAAAGCGACGACGGGACCTTCTGGTTTGGCACAAGCACGGGTACGATCGTACGTTACCGCCCGCGGCACACCCCTCCGGGGATTCGCTTGCTTCAGGTGATTGCCGATCGGATCTATGAGGACCCGGAGGAGGTCATCCACGCGACACCCGACCGGCAGGTGGTCTTCGAGTACAAAGGTCAGAGTTTTTCCACCCCGTCCTCAGACATGCTTTACATCTACCGGTTGAAGGGGCACGATACGGACTGGCAGCCCGCGACCAGGGACAGGCGGGCCTATTATCAGGACTTGCCGCCGGGAGACTACACCTTCGAGGCGAGGTCCGTGGATCGTGACCTCAATTACTCCCAGATCGCGCAATTGCCACTTTCGGTACAGCCCGATCCCCGGATTGAGGCTCTGACCATCGAGCTCAACAGTCAGGAAAACCGGAAATTCATCGGTCAGAGTCCGGCCATGCAGGAATTCCAAATCAAGCTCAGACGGGTGGCGAGCACGGATTCCACCGTTCTGATCATGGGTGAAACGGGTGTGGGCAAAGGGCTGGCTGCGCGCGTGCTGCATGCGCTCAGCGGCAATTGCGACGGACCCTTTATACAGGTCAATTGCGGCGCTTTGCCGGAAGGGCTGATCGACAGCGAGCTCTTCGGTCATGAGAGAGGCGCTTTTACCGGCGCCGTTTCCCGCCGGCTGGGCAAAGTGGAACTCGCCACGGGCGGCACCCTCTTTCTGGATGAAATCGGCGATATGTCTCTGGAAACGCAGGCCAGGCTGCTGCGAATCCTCGAAGAAAGGACGTTCGAGCGCGTAGGGGGAAGCCGGACGCTGACTTTGCAGACGCGCGTTTTGGCGGCGACCAATCGCAATCTGGAGCTGTTGGTCAGCGCTGGCGATTTCCGCGAGGACCTTTATTACCGCTTTCAGGCGTTTCCTCTCTTATTGCCCCCACTGCGTGAGCGCCGGGAGGATATAGACCTCCTCGCCAACTATTTCAAGGATCGGATGGCGGCGCATCTGGACAGGCGGATCGGCGCCTTGACGACGGAGGCTTTGGAGGCGCTGCAGGCCTACCATTGGCCGGGGAATGTACGTGAACTGGAGCACACCATGCAGCGTGCCGTCATTGCGTGCCAGGGTCCTCGGATCGGAGAGGAGGACCTTGGACTTCGCAAGATTGATCCTCAGATTGAGCGTTCGGATCTCCCCCCGCCAGGCGCCCGGCCCACTTTCCCGGACCTGGAACTCGTGCCTTTGGATGCGCTTGAACGCCACTACATTCTTGCGGTGCTACAGGGGACCAACTGGAAGATAAAGGGGGAAGACGGTGCGGCTGCGCGGCTGGGACTGCCGTCTTCCACGCTGTATAGCCGCATGAAGAAACTGGGCATCATCAATCGAGCGCGTCAGTCCTTCAGTTGAAAGAGCGTTGACGGTTGAACGTACACCGAGGCCCGTATCGCCGCCTTGAATGACGGCGTCCGCCGTTCAACAGCAAGGGTCGAGATATCGTAAAGGGCGATATATCGCCCTTTACGCATAACTTACTGTTTTTAAGGCAATAAACGAGCCAGGCTGATTGTGAATGGTCGATATATCGACCTTTTGCGGTCAGCCTGGCTTTTTGTTTTTCGGTTGTTGTGCCTTGATGCGATTATATCCTGAATAAAAACAGTATCTTACAATCATTCCTATTCCCCGCGATACGCATGGCACAGGAATTGCCCTTATATAGGGCCACGCGAGATGCACAACTATGCGCTGAACCGGATGCCGGTCTTGACAGGGAATGCCGCTCTACTGGAAATCAGAATTCGCAACCTGGTCGCCCTTTGCGCACCCCGGGGGTTCTCCCTCACCCGGAATCTCTATGTTGCCGGGGGCGACCAGGTCCGGATCGCTCTCCGCTTCCCGCCGTGGGCTCTCGCCGGGCGACTTCAACCGGCACGCCAGGGCCAATGCCGGCGACGGTGTGCACGCTGATGGGGGGTAGGCCCGTCCCTTGTGGGCGCCTGCACTGTCAGGACGCGCATGTGAGGGTGGGGCGGACATTCCTGTCTGCCCGGTTCGCTATCCCTCTGAGGAAGACGCGAGGCTTGGGAGAGGTGTCGACGGGATCCCGAAATACGGGCATTTCGACAAGCTTGCTTCGACAAGCTCAGCACAGGCAATGACCACGTATTGATAAGGGCGTTTCGACGTCGCTCACATTGACATGCTTTGCGATAGCCATAGGAGAAACCAGTCCATCACCCGCTGGCACAACCTGTCATCCTTCGTCAGCCGGCCTGCCAGGCGAATCATTGGCAGGCCGGCTGACGAAGGATCTACTGCGGCATGGGATCACCCCTGCGCGACTTGCGCATGTCGATACCTGAGAGGCAGCACGTCAGGCACTGCACCCCTGTCCGCGCCGGGGAGGGGCCGGGGGAGGGGTCTCGGTCCGCAGCGCGTGTTGGTGGCGGCAAGGGAAATACCGGAACGACGGGTGATTGACGCGAAAGGAGTAATAACGTCATGAAGAGACGCTATGTACCTCGGTCACCCGCCTCGTATTGGCTGGCGACGTGCTGCCTGGTGCTGCTGTGCCTGCCGGGTACGGTCGCCGCATCGTCCGCGCCCGCCATTGAATACGCGGGACCGACGGTGTGGTACGCGTCCGGTACACAGCGTTTCACGGTGCCACCAGGAGAACACCGCTTGTTCGCCTTGCCGATTGACGTTCGATCCATTCCGGAGAACGAGAGTACCGAGATGAAGCCGTGTTTCCCTCCAATCGCCGTGTTCGAAATCCGTCACGTTGCCCCTTTCATCCGGATTGTACGTCGCGTCGTGCGAGGCGTGGTTCCGTTGCTCTTTGCTTCGGTCTCCCTGGTCACCTCCGCTTTCGCCCAGGGCAGTGACCCGTGCGACGGCGCGTACAGCCCGGACTCGGTGGAAGTGGCGGTGACGTCGGTGCCCATCGAGGTCACGTCAACGGCCGCGGACTATTTCGTGCTGTATGTGAAGCACGACGTTGATGGCACGGATGTGGAGCTGCCGGTTCTGGTGAAACTGGGGGAAGCGGGCACGACCACGCTGAAGGAAAATGTGCAAGCCCAGCCAATGGAGCGTTACCGGGTAGAGAAATATCTCGTAGCGGACCCGGCCGACGTGGACGGCGATTGCATTGACGACATCACCGAATTGGCGGCGCCGGACAGTCTCAATCCCCTTAACGCCGCCGCGGGCATACCGATTGACGATGGCGCTGTAGTCATTTCGGATCGGAACACATTCGAGAGGCTCGCCTTCCGTGAACGTCTCACGTGGTACCTCAAGTTTGTTATCCCAGACCTCAACACCACCCGTCCTGCTGTCTATTTCATCAACACCAACACGTTTTCCGCGCATGCGCGCTTCCTGGATGCCGTCGGACTCCAGTTGGGCCAGGACGGCATGTTCTCGGGTGAGATCGCCTATGACCCGGACCTCGTTGCCCCGGATGGCAACCGTGGCGTCTACCGGTACAGGTTGTATCAGAAAAGCTCTTATCATCAGTTCGACATTGGAGCGCGTTCCTATACGGTGCTTTCGGCCAACATGCCGCTGCTGAATGACAACCTGGCCTTGCATCTGCCGAATTATGCGCTGACGTTTTCCCAATCCGCCCTGCCGTTGTACCGGGGTTCCCGCATCAATCTCGTGTTCGACGATGATATCTACACCGAGACCGGTTTTCTTGCACTGAATCCTGGAGAGGGGTTCGGCCTATTGCGGGTCATCCGGCCGGACGAACGGCCCCACCCGCGCGACATTGTGCTCTACGAGGCGTTGCCGAACGAGTTGCCACGCGTCGCCGGCATCATCTCCACCGTACCCCAGACGCCACTCTCCCACGTCAACCTGCGCGCCGTGCAGGACGGCATTCCCAACGCTTTCATCCGCGATGCGCTCGACAAGACCGAAATCAATGCCCACCTGGGCGGCTACGTTCGCTTCGAGGTGAACGAAGACGGATGGAGCCTGCGGTCTGCCACCCGCACGGAAGCTGACGAACACTACGCGGATTCCAGGCCGGCCCGCGCACAAACGCCGCAGCGGGACCTGTCGGTCCGGAAGATCGCGCCTCTGAGTGACATAGGCTTCAGTGACTGGAAGGCGTTCGGCGTCAAGGCGGCCAATGTCGCCGTGCTCGGAACCCTGGGGTTTCCGACGGGAACGGTCCCCGATGGGTTCGCGATTCCGTTCTATTTCTATGACGAGTTCATGAAGGCGCATGGATTCTACGATCGCATCCGGACGATGTTGGCCGGTGCTGATTTTCAATCGGATTTCGATGTTCAGTCGGATTCGCTCAATGCTATGCGCAAAGCGATCAGGAACGCGGCCGCGCCGCAGTGGATGATCGATTCGCTGGCGGTGATGCACGCCACGTATCCCGAAGGGCAGTCGTTGCGCTACCGGTCCAGCACGAACAACGAAGACCTCTCGGGCTTCAACGGCGCGGGTCTCTATGAATCGAAGACGCAGTACGTGCACGAGACCGAGGAGGACGGCATCGCCAAGTCACTCAAGCAGGTGTTTGCGGGTATGTGGAACTTCCGCGCCTTCGTTGAACGGGACTTTCATCGCATCGATCACCTCGAGGCGGCAATGGGGGTGCTTGTACATCCCAATTACAAGGACGAACGGGCCAACGGCGTGGCGGTCAGCTTCAACCTCATAGATGGCAATTGACGGTCGATACTATATCAATACGCAGCTCGGCGAAGACCTGGTCACCAATCCCGATGCGCACTCGGTACCGGAGGAAGTCATACTGGACCGGTCCGGAGGGACCAGAGTTTTGGCGACATCAAGTCTGGCGGAACCTGGCCAACTCCTTATGAGCGACGACCAGAGGTACCAGTTGAGCCGGCATCTCACGGTAATCCACGACCACTTCAAGACCTTGTACAATCCCGCATCCGGCGATCCTTTCGCGATGGAGATCGAGTTCAAGATCACGAGCGAGAACATCCTGGCGATCAAGCAGGCACGGCCCTGGGTCTTCGAGGGCGCGTCGACCTCAGCTTCACCGCCGCCACCACCTCCCCCGCCACCGCCGCCGCCTCCTCCCCCACTTCCTCCGGTGTCGCCCACGGTGACGGGCGTGACGACGACGAACGTGTCTTTGCTCTGGAAGGCGCCGACCGGTGACGGTCCTCTGATCAGGAACTACGACGTGCGGTACCGTAGAGTCAGCGATGAGGAATGGACCGACGGCCCGCAGGACGTGAGGAGTACCAGCACCACGATAGAGGGTCTTGAGCCGGACTCGGCATACGAGGTGCAGGTCAGGTCCAGCGGCAACTCACGTCACAGCGCGTGGACGTCACTGGAGCCGGTGCGGACGCTTGCGCCTCCGCCCCCGCCGGCAGGGCCCGCAGTGACGGAGACGTCGCCGGGCAGCGTGACAATCAGTTGGACCGCGCCCTCCACCGATGGCGGGGAACCCATCACGGGCTACGACCTGCGCTACCGGGAAGGCGGCGAGGGGGAATGGAGGGATGGGCCTCAGGGCATGACCGAGACCGGCGCGATCATCAACGGACGGGAAGCGGACACGGGCTACGAGGTACAGGTGCGGTCGAAAAGCAAGGCTGGCGACGGCGAATGGACGGCGCTGGAGACGGTACGGACGGAGGTCTTTGTCCATTATGACCTGTTCTCTCTTTCACTGGACCCGGACTCATCAGAGAAGGACCAATACGTGTCGATGCTGAGTGTCTCCCCCGGCGGCGCGGCGCATGTTCAGGTATTCGGCGCGGGTATCCGGGGAACGCGAGGTCTGGACTTCCACGTGGGCTATGACACGACGCAGGTTGTGTTCGGGGGGTTCGACGCGGGCGGTGCGTTGCCGGACGCGACGGCGCTGGTGGAGAAGGATTCGAATTTCGTGAAAATCAGCGTGGCTTCGCTGGCCGGGATGGCCCTGGTCGACAGCGGATTGGTGGGGACGTTGCGGCTCTGGACGACGGACGCGCTGACGGAAACGGAGATCAGGTTGGCCGGTGCGGACCTCGTCCGAGGCGAGCATCGTGCTGCAGGCAGCCGCGCCGCCTTCCGCGGATTTCGACGGGAATGGGCAGGTGGGGTTCGCCGATTTCGTGATGTTCGCGGGCGCGTTCGGATCCGTAGAGGGCGATGATGCGTATGACGCAAGGTTCGACCTTGACAGCGACGGCGGTATCGGATTTGACGATTTCGTGGCGTTTGCCGGAAGCTTCGGCGATACGGTCAACCGCGTGCCGGTGTTCGCCGTGGCGTCGCCGGTGAAGCGGTCGGTGCCCGTAAACACGGCGGCCGGTGAGCCGATAGGTGACCCCGTCCCGGCAACCGACGAGGACGGCGATGCGCTGGCTTACAGCCTGTGGGGCGCCGATGCGGAACACTTCGCCATCGACGTGGGCACGGCCCAGATCCTGTCGAAGGGGCCGTACGACTCTGTGAAAAAGAAGGGATTCGCGGTCATCGTGCGCGCCATCGACGGAAAGGGCGGGCGTCAGAGCGTTGTAGTGAACATCGATATTATCGACGGTGCCGATTAGCCCATGCGCTCTCTTTGCGTAGCTAACGCCGGCTCGCGGTGAAGGCGACGAGCGGTTTCTGCGCCAGGAAGTCTTCCCAGAAAGCCGCCTCGGGCTCGGCGGGGTCGAGGGCGGCGTCGATCCAGCGAAAGTCGTCGAATCCGCTGTCTCGCATCGTCCGCTCATAGGTGGCGGGCGCCAGGTAGTAGTTGTCGAACTCGAACACCTGGCCGTCGGGGTTGGTGATCCGATAGCGGATGATGTCGCCTTCGAGCAACGGGTGGCGGCAGGCCCGTTCAAGACCGTATTTCGACAGCGATCGATCGTGCAGAGGGGGGTTGCGGACGTTGTCGTTGAACCCCACGAGACGGCCGCCCGGACGCAGGGCGCGAAAACAGGCTCGGCAGAAGGACGCCAGTTCGTCATCCGTCCGGGCGTAGTTGAGCAAATAGATGGCGGTCACAACGTCAACCGGCTCGTCAGTCACGAACCGTGCGGCGTCTTCACACACGTACCGGCAGCCCAACGGGTTCGCCCGCTCGTCGGCCTCCGCAAGCGCGATCATCTCGGGCGAGACGTCAACCCCTGTTACCTCGGACGCGCCGGCTCGCTTGAACTGACGCGCATAGATCCCCTCGCCGCAGGCATGGTCCAGAACCGTCTTCCCTCGCAGGTCGCCCAATAGCTGGAACACCGTATAGCGCTCGATGGCGTGACGGAACGGGAGAAGCTTTGAGTCGCGGTATTGCTCGGCGATGGCGTCATAGGTCTGCCCGGACGTCATGGAAATGACCCTACCGAAACGGACCAATGTCCGGCATCGTCAACACTCCGGTCGAAGGGATGAGCCCCAGGCGTCTCGCGAGCGCGACCACCGGTTGCAGCTCTTGCATGGACTTTGCGAATGCGGAAGCGACGGCGGATTCACTGCTTCGGATAATGCCATGTTCCAGGAGATACTCCCAGGGGGATTTCGCTCTGGGAAAGACCTTGAGACGGAGTTCGGCGTCGGGCGGCAACTGTGCGGTTTCGCGAACGTGTTTCAACGCCGTATCGTAGCCGCCCAGTTCGTCCAGCAGCCCCAGCTTTCTGGCGTCTTCCCCGGTCCAGATCCGCCCCCTGGCAATGTCGAGTACCCGCTCCTTCGGCAGCGAACGCCCCTCGGCCACCTTGTCGGTGAAATCCTCGTACACCGTGTCCAGCCACTCCTGGAACAGCGTCCATTCTTCCTCCGAGTAGTCTTTGGTGCCCGTCCACATGGTCGAATGGGCGCTGGTGTGGACTTCATCCCAGGAGATCCCGGTCTTCTCCCACAGCCCCGACGTGAGCATCTTGCCCGCCACCACGCCTATCGAACCGGTAATCGTCCCCGGCTGCGCAATGATTTTGTCAGCGGCCATGGACACGAAGTACCCGCCGGAGCCTGCCACGTCTCCCATGGATACGACCACTGGTTTGCCGGCCTCGCGAGCACGGACGGTTTCGCGCCATATCGCGTCCGAGGCGACATAGGACCCGCCGGGGCTGTCCACACGGAAGAGGATCGCTTTGACGTCGTCATCTTTGACTGCATTCCGGAAGGCCCTGGTAATCGTATCCGATCCCATTGTGGTCGCACCCGACCCGGGATCGAAATCGCTCTTGCCACGCGTCACGTCGCCGACACCGTAGATCAGCGCAACGGTCTCGGCGTGTTCGTGAGACTCCTCCAGCCTTTTGAGGTATTTTCGCAGCGTCAGATACTTCGCTCCGGCGTCGACCTGGTCCTTCACGCGTTCGTAAATCTCGTCCCGATATGCCAGCCCGTCCACCAGCCCGGCTTCCAGCGCATCTTTCGACAGAAACGGTCCCTGGTCGAACAGATCGCGGACAGCTTCCGCAGACAAGCCGCGCCTGTCCGCGATTCCCCGCACGAGTTGATCGAATTGCGAATCCATCACCGCCTGCGTCGCTTCTTTGTGGGCGGGCGTGTACTGGCGTTCGGTGTAGACATTTTTCGCGCTCTTGTACTCATCCCGATGGTCCATACGGGGGACGATGCCCAGCTTTTCCAGCATTCCGCGAATGAACGGGGTCTCGGCGATCAGGCCGGTCAGCCCAACCACACCGGAAGGCTGGAGATAGATTTCGTCGAATGCCGTTGCGAGATAATAGGCGCCATTGCCCGGGCCGAATTCGCCGAAGGTCTCGGCGTAAGCGACCGCCGGCTTTCCGCTTTCGCCGAAGGCGTGAACGGCGTCTCGCACCTCCTGCAGCCGCGCGAGGCCCATGCCGCTGTTCCCTACCCTTGCCAGAAGCGCAACGACGCGCTCGTCTGACGCGGCCCGTTGAAGGCCTTCGACCAGATCCCGTACAGTTACCATGTCGGGAAACAGGATTTCGGCAATCGGATCGCGCGGCACGTGCTCGGGAATATTCCGTTCAAGGTTCACTTCGAGTACCGTCAACGGCGGGACCTGTTCTTCATCCTCGTAGATCAGTGCGATGACAACTGCCGCGAGTACGATGACGAACAGTGTGGCCACGCCGCCGATAATGGCAAAGACCTTGATTGCGATCCGCTTCATGGCAGACCTCCATCGGAAGGGTACGGAAATGGGCACGGTCGCTCATGCGACACTTTCCGGGTTCTTAGTTAAGTAGGCGGATCAGGCGCCGGAACGCTCTTCGATCTCCCAGCCCGGGAACACCAGGACGGCCGGATGGCACATAAGCGCTCGCGCCAGCATCTTTGCGCGCTCGACGCCAAGCCTGATGCGCCCGTTTTCGATGGCCGAGATTGTCGGCTGAGGGATACCGGTGCGCCTGGCGAGTTCATTCTGGCTGAGTTTCTGAAGTTCGCGGATTGTGCGGACCGACTCCCCGACCGTGACAACCGCGCGCTTCGGCGCCTTGCGATTCTTTCCCATCTCGTTTTCTCCCGTGATCACTGTCCGCGTATGGCTCTCACGCGGATCTCCCGTTTCCTGATTCTGTAGACAACGCGCCAACCGGCGTCCAGCCAGGACTGTCGCCGTCCTTTCTTCTTTCCCGGACGTGGCTCGTCATGAAAACCCTCGATTGAACTGACGCCATCCGGGCCGGAAAGGGCTGTGACGTCCTTCCACGTCTCGTAACGTTTCAGGGTCTTCGCGGGGATGGATTCGATCTGCCTGCCGATCCTGCGATGTTCGACGATAGTCCACATATTAAATAATATATAGGCTAAAGATAATATAAAAACAATAATTCGGCGAGACGGGAGAGGGTAGAAGACCACACCCCGTCTCACCGTATTTCGGCGACCCATCACCGTCCCCCTTCCTTCAGGAAGGGGGTTAGGGGGTAGGTCCACCCGGCGGCTTCTTTTCGGCCCCTTTTCTGTTGACAAAAGACGATGGTACCGTGCATGTTTATTGTTGAATCCGGACATACGAAGTTCGACGCTGAGGTCGATATGAGCGACATTCTCAAGGTAGAGCATATCGAAGCGGAGCCGGGGCATCGGCGGGATGGCTACCTGACGGTCGGAGAGATGCAGGATAACTCCCCGGCGCGCCTCCCTATGGTGCTGGTGAACGGTGCGAAGCCGGGGCCGACGCTGTACATGCAGGCCGCAAGTGACGGCGACGAACTGAACGGAATCGCGGTGATCCGGCGCGTGCTGAAGCGGCTGGACCCTGCGGTTCTGAAGGGCAGGTTGATTGCGACCCTGATCGTTAACTTCCACGCCTTTCACGCGGGGGAGTCGCTGAATCCCGTAGACGGAAAGAAGATGAACCGATGCTTTCCCGGCCGCAAGGAGGGAACGTCGAGCGAGCGGGTGGCGTATCGGCTCTTCCATCGTGCGGTGAAACAGGCGGACTACTGTATCGACCTGCACCAGGGCGGCGTCCGGCCCATGATCGACGAAGTCCGCGTGAGAGTGGACCGGCGCAAGCGCATCCATCGGGCGTGTATGGAAATGGCCCGCGTGTTTGATATCGGGTACATTCTGGACTGCAGGGGTCCGGAAGGTCAGCTGGCGCGGGCGGCCCCCGACGAAGGGATTCCGACGATCGATCCGGAACTGGGGGGCTGTCTCGGTTGGGATGAGGGCAGCATAGAGAAGGGCGTGGCGGGCGTGGAAAATATACTGAAGCACTACGGTTTTGTCGACGGCCGGGCCCAGACCCCCCGTCGACAGATCGTCGTGGACGGCTTTCTTTCGCTCCTCGCCGCCCGGGGCGGTTTTCTGGAGTACCGGGCCGCCCTGTACGATCATCTACAAAAGGGAGATCCCGTTGCGGACGTGACCGACCCGTTCGGCAGCGTACTCGAAACGGTTTATGCCCCCCAGGATTCCATTTTCTGGGCGCGGTCGTTACGGCCGATGGTCGCAACCGGCGAAGCGGTGGCGATGCTCGGGAAGAATATTCGGTACGTGTAAACGGAAGTCGTGGTGTTGGGGGGTAATTATTCGCGGGCGGATCTGAGGGCGTCGATGCGTTCACGAACGACGGGCCGGATGAACACTTCGTCAAGGGACAGCCGCGCGAATTCCCGCGCGAAGATCTCATTTCGTGTTCTTGCCTCGGCGCTCCGGTTCAGGATAAAGCGTCGCTCGCCTTTCACGACGCACAGGCCGCCGTTGCCGTCTCCGAGATTCGCGTAGGTGACGGGAATGTCCAGGCGCTCGGCGAGGGCTTCGAATTCCTGCAATAGCTGGGTATCGGTCATTGGAATACGGCTCACACGGAGACACGAAGGCACAAAGGAAAAAACAGCGATCCGTGTTCGGAAACAAAGAAACGACTTGAAGCCCGGTCTCGCGGAATATAACGATCCCGGCGGAGTTTTACAACGGTACTTCAGGCATTTCTGATTGCCAATAATGGAACTTCATACGTTTACAGGCCCGAAGGCCTTCGGCAAGGCATACTGGGTGATGCTCGACAACGACCCTCACGCGGATGGAAGCGTTGATCGCGAGATCGCGTCGGGCATGATCAGGCTTTGCAGCGAAACCGAGGCGTACCTTTACCAGGATTTCACGGACCTGACGACAGGTTATGTTGAAGGTTCCCGACCGGTACTGGAAGCGTTGCTCGCGCAGGCTGAATTACCCACTGGTGATCAGGAACGGCAGGTTGCCCGGATCGCTGAACTCACTCTGGGCCTGGATCACGAGGATGCCCCTGACGAGTTGGCCGATCTGGAATTCGGAGGAACGGAAGAGGAGATCATCGCGAGGGGCACGGACTGGTGTACCGACGTGGCGCGCGTGGGCTGCACGCTGTATCAGATTGCCGGCTTCCCCAGCCGAATTGTGAATCTCTTCAATCTCAATGCCGCCTACAGCGGACACGTTATCGTCGAAGTCCATCGACTCGGAACCTGGGGCGCCGTCGACACGAATTCGGGGATCGTCTATCGAATGGCCGACGGCCTGCCGGCAACGACGTGGGACCTGATGAACGACGCCGAACTGGTCATGCGGTACGGGGGTCCTGAAGGCCGGCATATGCGACCTTCCCAGTTTGCATCAGCCGGAATCGCCAACTACAGCGTGCAGCATTCGGATTCCTATGACTATACCGTAACAGGCTTGAATGACTACTATCGCGCGATCCTGACCATGGCGAACAAGGGCTGGCCGGGAGGGCTTCGATGGCTGCATGGCGAGGCCGATTAGAATGAAAAACGAAAACACTCCTCGTTGTATCATCTTCGATCTGTCGGAAGTTTTCATCGCAGGGCTTCCCGGGATCGAGAAGCGAATCTCGGCAGCGCTCTCCATTTCCGAAGATGGTCTCCTGGAGTGCTTTGGGGGAGAACCGGTGATGCAGGTCCTGAGAGGGGAAATATCAGAGGATTCCTATCTGGGCGGGATTCTGGAGCGAACGGGCTGGGACCTTGGCCTGGCGTCGCTCAAACGGATGATCAGGGACAACTTCCACGTCCGGATCGAGGGTTCTCTCGTTATTCTTCACGAGGTCGTGAAAACATATCATGTTGCCCTGTTGTCGGACCACGTTCGGGAATGGGTTCCATACATCAGGTCGATTCATCCATTCCTGAACCTGTTCAACGACCGGTTTTACTCCTATGAACTGGGCAAGACCAAGTCCGACCCGTCGGTCTTTCCGGAGATTCTCGATTCCCTGGGGTACGGTCCTCACGAGTGTCTGTTTATCGACGATCGGATCCAGAACGTGAGGAGTGCAGTGTCGATTGGCCTGCCGTCCATACACTTTCGCAATTCAGGGCAGTTGAGGACCCACCTGAGAAGACGACGGATCCTGTCATAACGTCGCGCAACGCGATTCGGCCATATCCGCCGCCTTTCAAGATGCCCGCAATCCCACATATATTCGCCTGTGAATTCGCAAGGACAGCGCGATGATCGAGATCTTATCCCATAACCGTGCCGAGGACCTGATATCCAAAACCGCCGAGTACCTGGAATTGCGGGAGAGCGAACACAACCTGCCGCTCGGCCTCATGTACGGGCTTGTCGGAAATCCGAAGCGCTACGGCGTCGAGCCACCCGTGATGCTGAGTGTCATGGATCGGAGCCGGGCCGTCGGGATGGCAATCCTGACGCAGGGAAGAAAACTCATCCTCAGCAGATTCGAGGCGAAGACTGAGGATGCGGTGATTCCACTGGTTCGCCATTTGCAAATGAACGAGGTCTCCGTACCCGGCGTCGTCGGTCCGGAGGACGAAGCCCGCGTTTTTTCCGATCGGTGGACCGGGGCTGTGCCAGGCAGTTCAGCCAGTCTGGCCATGCGAATGCGTGCCTTCGAAATCAGAGAGGTCGCCGACGTGCCCCTTTCCGCGGGTACAATGCGCCTGGCGTCCATGGATGATCACACACTGATGGCGAGGTGGACTGCGGAGTTCTCGGAGCAGATCGGTGAGCCGACCGATCCCGAGGCAGCCGCCGGCGCCGCCAAACGGTACATTCAGACTGAACAGCTGTACATCTGGGACCGCAGTGGTCCGGTTTCCATGGCGAAGACCTCACGTGCAACCAGGAACGGCATTACCATCAATGGCGTGTATACGCCTGCTGAGCATCGCAATAAGGGATATGCAACGTCGTGCGTCTGGTCGCTGACGAAGAAGCTCCTCTCGGACGGATATGGGTTCTGCAGCCTGTTTACAGATCAGCTGAATCCCACGTCCAACAGCATCTATCAAAATATCGGCTACTGGCCGGTGGGGGATGCGTTGACCTATGATTTCGTTTATTCCGATCGGGGTGAACCCGAAGTATCCGCTTGACCGGTTGACGCCACAAGTACGCACCTGGCGTCGGCCCACCGCAGGAAAATTCACACGGAATTCGAGCCTGCCATGAAGTACGATCTGCTCATCAAGGGAGGGATGCTGGTCGATCCGGCGGAGAACCTCAGCGGCGTACGGGACGTGGGGTTCGCGGCCGGGCGTGTTGCCGCCGCCGGCGAGTGTCTTGATAAGGACGACGCCCGCGAGGTGATCGACGCTTCGGGTTGCGTGGTGACGCCGGGGCTGATCGATCTTCACGTCCACGTATTCGCCGGCGTCAGTCACTATGGCATCGAACCCGATCCCACGTGTCTGGCTCGAGGCGCGACGACGGTGGTCGACGCGGGATCCGCGGGCGCCGATATTTTTCCGGGTTTCCGCAAATACGTGATCGACGTGAGCGAGACGCGGATCCTGGCGCAGATGAATATCTCGTCGCAGGGTATGCTCACCGCGGAGATCGGCGAGTTCGAGATTCCCGAATACGCGGACGTGGACAAGGCATGCCGAATGATCGAGCGACACCGTGACGTCGTTCTGGGGGTGAAAGTCCGGCTGACGAGGAATACCATCGTCAGTGAACGGTCGGGTATGATTCCGCTCCACCGGGCAAGGGAGGCGGCGGACGCGGCAGGACTGCCCATAATGGTACATCCGCAGGACGCCTGGTGCAGTTCGATTGACGATATACTCGGAGTGATGAAAAGTGGAGACATTCTGACGCATTGTTTTCACGACTACCCGTGCGGGATTCTCGACGATGACGGTCGTGTCCGCGAATCGGTCCTGGAAGCGATCGAACGGGGCGTCGTGTTCGACGTGGGCCACGGCGCCGGGTCTTTTTCGTGGGAAATCGTCGAGAAGGCGCTGTCGCAGGATGTGCTTCCCACAACGATTTCATCGGACCTGCACATCTACAATGTCAACGGACCCGTTTACGACCTGGCTTCGGTGGTCACCAAGTTCCTGCACCTGGGCCTGTCGATTGAGGATTCGATTGCGCGCGTGACGTCCGTACCTTCGAAGATAATCGGGATGGAGGGGGAGGTGGGGACGTTGGCGAAGGGAGCGTTCGGTGACGCCGTGGTGTTCGAGCTGCGGGAAGGGGACTTTCGTCTCGAAGACTCGACGGGGGAGGTCCGGACGGGTAAGCGGAATCTGGCGCCAGTGACCGTCGTCAAGGGCGGTCGGGTGTATACACGACGTCACACGGAAGAAGAATGACGCGATATTGCGGGAGGCTTATGTCGTCACCAATTAAACCTGAGCACACTTACGACCTTGTTGACGTATCGGACGTGGAGATTGCGGGGGACGGTTCCGCCGTTGTTTTCGTGCGTCAGGAGATCAACAGGAAGACGATAAAGCGGGAGTCCCGAATCGTGATGCAATCGCTTGCGGGCGGTACAGCCGTCGATGTGACGGAGGGTCCGCGGGACGGGGCGCCAAGGCTATCGGCAGACGGGAAGACGCTGGCCTTTTTACGTTCAGGAGAGGACGACAGGAGGCAGGTCTGGATGACGCAGGTCGGTGGCAACGGCGCGAGCCAGTTGACGACGCTTCCGGACGGGGTGAAGGACCTGGCGTGGTCGCCCGATGGAATGGAATTCGTCGTTGTCTCACGGGTGGACCCGGATCGCGCTCCCGACGATCACGATGAAGACACGATGCCGAGGACACGGGTCGCTCGTCGCGTGCGATACCGTGATGACGGCGACGGCTGGAGGGGTGATGCCTTTACGCAGTTGTTCCTGGTGGATGCCGCGACCGGCACCGCGGAACAGATAACGGACGGGGAGGGAAATCACGGGGCGCCGGTGTGGTCTCCGGATGGAAGCCGAATTGCGTTCGTGACCGACTGCATAGAGGCGCGTGACTTTGTTCTGGGTTTCGAGGTGCATGTATTGGAGTTGGCCACCCGGACGTCGTGTTGCTGGTCGGCGGGACTGAGTCGTGCGGAATCCGTAGGTTGGTCACCGGATGGCAAACGCCTGGCAGTTGCAGGCTCTCACGACCCGGACGTGTGGGATTCGAGGCAGTCGTGGCTGTACGTACTGGATGAGACCGGGAAGCCGGTGTGCGTGGCGGGTGATGAATATACCGTTGTACAACCTCTTGCGTCACGGTGCTGGACGACGGGCGGCGGGATATTGTTCATCGGTGACAGGAATGGCGAGTCGTTCCTGTGCGAGGTGAATTGCAGTGGGTCCGCCGGGCGGACGCAGGTTCTGGACGGCGGCGGGCGGGAGTTCACCGGCCTGTCGGTTGACCGCGGCGCCGCGAAGGCGGCTGTGGTGATGTCGTCACCGGACTGTCCGTGCGACGTGGCGGTGCTGGAAGTGGCTGCGAAGCGGCAGCGGGCGGTAACGGCCGTGAACGCCGGGTTTTTGGAGGCCCATCCGGCTGGACGCATGGAGAAGCTCGTGTTCAAGCGAAAAGGCGAGGCGATTGAGGCGCGGGTGCTGTTTCCCTGCGATTTCACTGAGGCGAGGTCCTATCCGCTGGTGCTGGATATCCACGGTGGGCCTCACGGGCGATTTTCGGACTCTTACGACGTCACCCATCAGATTCTGGCAGGCGCGGGGTATATCGTTCTCGCTGTGAATCCAAGGGGATCCTCGTCATACGGACCGGGATTTCTGAAGGCGGTGCTGGCGGACTGGGGCGGGGAAGATTTCCTGGATCTGATGGCGGGCGTCGACCTGCTTTGCGAACGGCCCTACGTGGATTCGGATCGTCTGGGGGTCCACGGATACAGCTACGGCGGCTTTATGAGCAGCTGGATTGTCGGTCACGACCACCGTTTCAAGGCGGCGGTGATCGGCGCGCCGTGCATCAATTTGCACAGTATGTACGGAACGTCGGATGTCGGGGTTTCGTTCGGCGAGAATCAGTGGCGTGGTTCGGTGTTGGAGAACGTGGAAGCGCTGGTGAGACGGTCGCCGCTGACCTATGCGCCGGAGGTGCGTACTCCGGTGTTGCTGATGCACGGCGAGGAAGACTACCGATGTCCGATTGAGCAGGCCGAGCAGTTCTTCGTCGCGCTGAAGCGGCAGGGGAAGACCGCGGAGTTTGTGCGCTTTCCAAAGTCGTCTCATGGCTTCAGGAGGAGCGGCCACCCGGCGCTGCACGTGGAATACCTGGACAGGATGGTGTCGTGGCTGGAGCAGTACGTGTAGTCGAACCGCCCACCGATATTGCGACTCGAGGTCATGACCGTGAATCAGAAATCTCGAAGTGTGCAGTTTTCGGCGCGCGCCGCGGATTACGACCGCCTTCAGCCGGTTCGCATCGAGATGTATGAATTCTACCACAGCCTGGCCCTGGACTTCGTTCCGTTCGATACCGGGACTGAATTCCGAATGCTCGATCTCGGTTGTGGGACGGGCGCCTTCATCGAGCGAATTCTGGAGAGATATGCGAACGCAACCTGTATCGCTGTCGAACTTTCAGACGGGATGATCGAGATTGCAGCCCGGAAGCTGAACGCGCATTCCGACAGGGTGGAATTCCAGCAGTATGATCTCAGCGAAGGCGTGCCCGAGGGTCTGGGGTCCTTTCAACTGGTCAGTTCGTTTTCAACAATACATCACCTGACAGACGAGAACAAGGCCCGCGTATTCAGGCAGATTCACGACGTGCTGGATCCGGCTGGATGGTTTTTCTTCATCGATGCGATGTCCGCGCACTTTGACGACGACGTTTTTCAACTGGGTCGAAAGCGGCACGGGAAGCGGCAGAAAGAGAGATTCGAAAGTGCGGGGATAGAATTCGAGGAAGCCAATCGGGTGGACGGGATCGTCGGCGAGACTGAAGAGGACAGCCCTGAGAGAGACAGAATATCTCCCTTAGCTGCCCAGATTGAATGGCTGAAAGAGGCGGGTTTCGGATCGGTGGATCAAATCTGGCACTTCTGGATGGAACACTTCATCATCTGTAGAAAGTAAACGCCGCGCCGGCGGTCTGCTCTCAATGCACGTGCCATTCAGACAGCAGCGCCATCAGGGAAATCCCAATTATGATGAGTACGAATTTTACCACCCTGTCGGAATCTCTCACGGGCATGGGCACGTCGTCGTCCCCGGCCAGCGCGCTCAATACGTACTTCGCCAGGCGCATTTCCCGCGTTGACATCTCCGCGTCGATGATTTCAACGGCCGCCACATAGATGAAGGTCCCGGCGGCGATCGCGTTGAAGCTCCCCTCGATCAGGGCCGCAACGTTTTCATGCTCGCCCAGGACCGCCGCCATCAACAGGCCGATGATCACGCCCAATGGCGTCATTATCGCGAAGATCGCAAGCATGGATTTCTGTTTTCCCGCCCGGATACCCGCCTCGTAGATGCACACCATGAGCGCAAAAGCCGCGGACCCCTTGTGGCACAGAATCCCGAGCAGGATGACGAACGAGCCGATCACGTTCGATTCGAGTCCGAGTGTGATACCGGCGATGATGGAGTGGATCGACAGGAGCGCCAGGAGGACGTACGGGTATACGGATTGCTGCAACTGCGCGCTACCCGGCGAATGATCGGCATGATGATCGCCATAGATCACGCGGTCGATCAGCAAGAGGGCGCCCAGGCCCAATGCCGCCAGCAGAGCCGCCAGCGGGAACTCCACCACCCCTTCCAGCTTCTCCATCCCTTCAGGCAGCAGGTGAATGAATCCGACCCCGAGGAACAGACCGCCTGCAAAGGCGTTGCCCAATGAAAAGAACCGCCGGCTATAATCGTGACGTGCTGCCAGCAGGGGGATGACCCCGCCGATCACGGCAACGGCCAGTATTGCGACAGCGGCGAGCAGTTTAAACGTCAATAGCGACATGAATCAATTCTCTCTCCAGCGCCTCACGTCAAACGTCCGGCGACACCGGACTGGAAGGAATGATGCCACGCGGCATCTCGTGCTTCGGATAAGAGTCCGCTTCGATTTCCTCGCAATATAGGATTTTTACTTCACGGAGACCAACTCTTTTCACATTTCGCGCGACAGCAAAGGAGTCTCGATGTCCATCACAAGATACCCGGGAAAGGCGGAAGGCCGGAGCGAATCCGTTGAGCATAACGGCCTCGTCTATACAGCCGTGATTGCGCCGGACCTGTCGGCGGACTTCAGGGACCAGACGAGGCAGGCGCTCGAACAGCTGGATGCAAACCTGAGGGAGGCCGGAACTGACAGAACACGGCTGCTGTCCGCCACGGTCTACATTACGGACATGTCCAGAAAGCCCATCCTCAACGAGGTCTGGGATGACTGGATCGGGCCCGATCACTGGCCCCAGCGCGCATGCGTGGAGGTCGGGCTGGAGGGAGATACCCTTGTTGAGATCGTGGCCATCGCCGCAAAACAGGAGGAAACCCGGGAACCGGATGATGGGTGAAGACAGCGTCGTAGACAAGACGAAAACGCCCGCCACGGTTGAATCCTTACAGAGGGATCTCCGCGCGCTTGGCATTAGACCCGGCATGGTTGTCCTGGCACATTCATCCTTGAGCGCGATGGGATGGGTGTGCGGTGGCGCCGTCGCGGTTATAGCCGCGCTTCAGGGGGTTCTGGGATCTTCCGGAACACTTGTGATGCCGGCCCACTCGCCCGGACTGTCCGAACCCGGCAAGTGGGAAAACCCTCCGGTCCCCGGGTCCTGGTGGCCGGTCATACGCGAGCATATGCCGGCATACGATCCTGAACTGACGCCCACTCATGCTATGGGCGAAATCGCCGAGACCTTCCGGAAGCAGAGAGGTGTTCTCCGCAGTTCACACCCACAGGTCTCGTTCTGTGCGTGCGGACCTCAGGCATCCCGAATCGTGGACGATCATTCACTGGCTTTCGGCCTGGGCGAGGGTTCGCCGCTCGCGAGAATCTACGACCTGAACGGTTCTGTCCTTCTTCTCGGCGCGAGCCACGGATCCAATACGTCCATGCATCTGGCGGAAAACCGGGCGAACTTTCCGACCCGAAGGGTTGTGCGGGAGGGCGCTCCAATCTATGCATCGGGATCACGGCGATGGGTAACCTTCGAGGAAGTCGAACCGGACAGTTCGGATTTCGATCGTATCGGCGAGGAATTCCTGAAGTCGGATGAGGGGAAGGGGGTGCGCAGGGGAAAGGTCGGCATCGCGAACTGTCAGCTCATGCCGCAACGCAACGTTGTGGATTTCGCAGTCGCCTGGCTCGAGGAGAACAGAAAGAAATGAATGAGTTCAAACGAGACGTGGGCCGCGAGATCCTGCAAGGGCTCCGGGAACTCAGGCGGGGCACTGTGATGGCCGGGTGATCAATTTGCCGGGTGTCAACCGGATCAGAAAGGAAGCCGGTTTACGTAACTATGGCAAATCGGAGTCATCGGAATCCGGAACGGGCACTTGATGTTGTGTATCACGTTGTTGAGTCCCTAAATATGTGGCCTTCGATGCGGCAGTTTCTCCGGGTCCCCCGTGAACTTACCGGCAAGGACATCCGCATTGCCGTCATAGACGGAGAATTCCCACACCATCCGGATATCAGCACGGATGAGCGGCGAACGACCTATCTGGTGCCGGGCATGTCGGATCCTGACGCGCAACCCGAAGTGTTCGAGGCGGAGCCGGGACCATGGAAGGGCGGGTGGCATGCGCTCTGCGCCGCGGCGGCCGCGGGGGGATCGGGCGCGGAATCAAGAGGCATCTACACGGGATTGGCGCCGGAAGCGGATCTGTTTCTTGTTGCGATGTACTCACGGGAACCGGGATGGGATGGTGAAAGAGCGCACATCAAAGCGCTGGAATGGGTCCGCGCCAATTGGCGGAAATACGAAATACGCGGCGTATTGTCCTCGCGGAAGAGTCAGATTGGATCGGGCGTTCTTCCGTGGCAGACCGACCGGCGGCGGGTGCTGTGTGAAGAGCTGGTCGACCAGGGCCTGTTCGTGGTGTCCGGTTCCGGGAATCGACCGGACGAGACGACCGCCATAGCGGAAGCCGCTGCGCCGTCGGTGATGTCCGTGGGAGGCGTCGCGATTCCTCCGGATGGAGATCCTGACCGCGCAAGGGTCTATCCGGGGTGCCGGGGAACGACGTTCGAGGGGAAATGGGTCCCGGAAATACTGGCGCCGGCGCAGAACGTCGTGCTTCCCCACAGAAACGCCGAAGAGATCGAGACCCACTACTTTGGAAAGATGGACGACCTGCCGGTCCGCTACGCACGAACCAACGGAACTTCATTCTCGGGCCCGGCGCTCCTCGGGGCGGCGGCCTGTGTCTGGCAGGCGCATCCGAACTGGTCCGCGCGGGAAATGAAATCGGCCCTTGCTGCGTCAGCGCTGAAGAACAGGGAGTGGACGGATCTCCGCGCAGGCCTGGTTTCGGTCAGCGACGCCGTGGCCGGAGGCACGCCAATGGCTGGACCAGGACCTGCCGAGAGTCCTTTCAGGACGTGGTCGTCTTTGCGTAGGGAGTCAGTGGAAGACAGGCTGGCAATTCTGGAGATGGCCAGTCACGACAGAGTGAGGGATGCAATCCTCTCGCTTGTCGGCGTCGATCTCCCGCAACGTGCAGTACGTGCAATATACAAGCGCACCAGTCATCCTGAAGCCGCCATTCGCGCCGCGTCCCTGTGCGCGCTTGCGGGCGGCGAATCGTCCCAGGTGGATTCAGACTTTATATCAGGCGCGTTTCGCGATGGCTCGCCTGTCGTCCGCATGGCCGGCGTGTACCTGTTGATGCACCGCTTGGATCTTTGGTCTGAATGCCGGGAGTCTCTTGCGGATTGCTTCGACGATTTGAGCCTGGATGTCCGAATCGAGTCTCTTCATCTCGCCAGGAAGATGGCGTTTCCGGATTTCGTGGAGAGGATTGCCTCACGCCTCGAGGAGGACGCGCGGATGGGACGCATCGCGAATTTCGCCGCCCGAAGGGATGCGCTGGAGGCGATAACGGGACAGCGATTACAACTGCAACCTGCATACAAGCACGGGCAACCCCCGCAGATTGATGCGTTGAGGGTTGCCCGGGTGTATCTGGCGAGTCGATGGATGAATTGTTTAAGCGATAACCGGCTGGCGCAGGGGGTGTGAATGAAGCAGATCGTTATTCGACGACCACCAGGACGGCCTCGCCTTTAAGGAGTTCGCTGACCAGCGTGATGTGCGTACCGTCCGCGCTCAGGCTGACCGTATAGTCCTTGTCTTTCTTCAGCTTGCCCGTACGGCCGATCAACTCCTTCAGTTTCTGCCCCCGATCCAGGGTTGGGCCTTCGCCGATGGAGAAGAGCGTGACTTTCAGGTCGTCGTGACCGGGTTTCTGCACCAACTTGTATCCTTTGCGGAAGAAGCGCCGGCCCGTTTCCAGGAATCCGTCCGCCTTGAGACGGTCTTCCGTGCCCACCACCACGCGTACCGCGTGCTTGGCCTCGTCGAGTTTCTTTTGAGTTCTTTCAATATCCTCGTTCGCCGCAGCCAGGTCCTGCGTCAACTTCACGGTGACGTCTCTCTGTACGCGCAGCGCCGCGCTGAGGCTGTCGGACTCGGTGAGCAGGCGGTCGATTTTCGCTTCGTCGGCCTTCTTCTCATCCTGTAGCTGGGCGATTGCCTGCTGCAGTTCCTCGTTCTTGCGTTTGCGCTGCGCGGCAATAGCACGATATTTCTTCACTTCCTTCTGAAGTTGCTGGTTTTTCTCCTGCAAGAGCATCTCGAACTTGGTGAGGCTATCCAGTTGCGTCTTCAGGGTGACGAGTTCGGCCTGCGCGCTTCCCATCTCGGTTTCGAGCGAGTCGATGCTGGCTTCCTTCTGCGCAATTACACGTTGCTGTCTCTCCACTTCGCTTTCCCCGCAGGCGGTCAGGCCGATACAGAGAAGGAGTGCGAGGGAAAGAACGGAGAAAAGCCTGTTCATCCGATGATCTCCCATATTTGGGTTGACGGTTGGGTCCCCGATGGGTCCCGCCGGGAACCGTTTTCTTGTCGTTGGCTCGTTGAACGTTATGTTTCTTGACCGTTACAATGGGGTTTGGACGCCTCGCCGTCGTTCCACCTTATACATAATGAATTCCGCCGCTTTCTGCAAGGTACAGACCAACAAAAAGAATTGAATTGACTTACGCGCGTGTTGTCGGACCGCCTGGCGGAACAACACTATTGAACACGGTAGCTCACGTCCGTAAATTAACACGTGACGAAAACCATACCTCTCCAGGATTGTCTTTTCCGGGTAACCTTGAAAAGTAGTACCGTAGCGAGGGCATCCTGCCCTCGCTCCTGGGAACGCCAACCACACCGGTCTCAAATCGGTTTCTCTCTCGGACAGCGGTGGCCGTAAAGAGTAAGAACTCCAGATTGCTCTTGTCGAGGTTAGTGAAAATGGCATATACAGATACATTCGATTTGGTTGAAATGCCCCATCCCTTCGGATACGTCTGACGCATATCGCATTCTCAGACACAGCAAGGAACTGATAAATGATCCTATCGGGTAAAATGATCCACGAGCGAATTGGAAAAGACATCGCCATAGAGCCGTTCGATCCGGCCAGGCTCAATCCGAACAGCTACAATCTCTCTCTGGCCGATGAACTCGTCGTGTACGAGGACGGGCTTCTGGATATGAAAAAGGAAAATCCCACGCGGTCCATTCGGATTCCCAACGACGGTTACGAGTTGCAACCCCGGAAGCTCTATCTCGGACGAACGGCGGAATTCACCAGAACGGATAATCTCGTCCCCATGCTCGAGGGGCGCTCGTCGGTGGGTCGACTTGGGCTGTTCGTGCACGTTACCGCGGGTTTCGGCGACGTGGGTTTCGCCGGGTACTGGACGCTGGAGATGTTCTGCATTCAGCCCGTACGGATCTATCCGAACGTGGAAATCTGCCAGATCTACTATCATACCCTGGACGGCGATTTCGAAACCTACAAGAGCGCGAAATATCAGAATAACAGAGGCATTCAGTCCAGTCGCATGTATCTGGACTTTGTCTGACGAATTCCTCGGGTTGGAGCATTGGGATATGGGTCCGTAGACCGGGCGGACAGTTGCCATTCCTGTCACCCTGATTCAATATGCCGATGGGTCGTCGATTGAATCCTGACAACGAAATACGCGCAGTTCTTGACGGTGAGACACCTTTTTGCGAAACGGAAACCCGGTGGGCCGAGGGCGCTCTCCCTCTGCGCGTGCGCTATTACCTTTCCCATGAAAACCCGCCGCAACATTTGGTGACGTCTGTTCGATGTCTCGTCCTGACGGGCGATTCCGTTCTCGTTGTCCACAATCGAGAGGGCTGTCACATTTTGCCGGGAGGCCGATGCGAAGCTGGGGAAAGTTTCCAGCAGACGCTTCGTCGAGAAGTCGCGGAGGAGACGGGCTGGACGATTGAAACGGTCTCGCGACTGGGATTCATCCATCTGGAACATCTCGGGCCGAAACCGACGGGATACCGGTTTCCCCACCCTCACTTTTTTCAGTTCGTCTACGCTGCCCGCGCTTCCGAGCATGTGCCGGATTCAATACGCGATGACGACTATGAGGAGTCGGCGGCATTTGTCCCGGTCGGTGAACTTGACAGTCTCGGAATATCCGACGCCGAATTAGGATATTTGCGATTTTTCATCGAAGGAACCTGATCGTGTTCAGGGTGGGCGTTTTCGGCATCATAACCGATGATAAAGATCGCGTTCTTCTCTGCCACCGGCGCGATTTCGACCTGTGGAACCTGCCCGGCGGCGGCGTCGAGACTGGAGAGAGCCCGTGGGATGCCCTTGTGCGGGAGATCAAAGAAGAAACGGGCCTGGAAGCGGCGCCCGTCCATCTCAGCGGCGTTTACAGCAAACCGGAAAGCAACGAGATTGTTTTTTCGTTCTTCTGCCGGGTGACCGGAGGCGCGGCCCGACTCACGGACGAGGCGGACCGGATCGAGTACTTTCCATTGGATCGTATCCCCAACAACACAGTACCGAAACAGGTGGAACGTATCGAGGACTTCTTTTCGGACAGAAAGGAAACGCATTACAGGGTCCAGAGCGGTCCGGGCGCAAGAGAATTGATCAGAAAAGGAATGTTGTGAACAGAACACCTTTCCCGCACCATCGCGGCGGGCATAGTCGGTCGACAATGAGATGTCAGACTTTCTGATCATAGGCGTTGCGATTATCCTAACGGAGAGGGACGGTTTTCTCTTCGAACTCCAGAGAGAAGAGAAATGGCAGCGCGGACAGGATGGGATTATCGAGATCGGCATGAGCTGCATCGGCGGCACGATTGAGGAAGGCGAGTCCCTGGAGGGCGCCTTGCGCAGGGAGGCGATGGAAGAAATCGGCTGCAGGGTCGCGCTCGACGGTTCTGTGAAACCCTTTTCGATGGACCCGGCCGGAAACGTGTCGCCGCTTCCGCCGGGCAAGGTTCCGGATGGCGTTCAATTCTTGTGGGAAGGAAACGATCCGGGTTATGTCCCGGGCGCAAAGGTCGCGGTGTACGCCGGCCGAGCGATCGGTCGGGCGGAACCGGGCGATCTTTCGGCCATCGCGACGTTGAAACCCGGACTATTCTATGACCTCGCAGTGGAATCTTTCACAATCGAGCGCCTCGAGGCGCAGGGAGGGATCATCGAGGAACGGGTGCGATTACCGCGTTCCGCTCGGCTCAGGCCCGTCGGGACGGCCGCAAGACTTCTGGAATTGCGTCGACGACATCCTGCGTTGCTGAAGCAGATTCTGCCCAGGTCCTGATACGAGACCACCCGATCTACTGTTTCAAGGTATTTTACGTTTTGTACGATTCGAAACGACACACAGAAGGTGTTTTCGCGGGAAAAGTCCATGAACGAAATACACGAAGCCAACCGCCGGCGATGGAACGATATGGCCGGGGACTGGGAGGAACGTCTGAATCGCGATAGCCTCTGGCGCCGGTGTCACCGGGAACCCGAGTTGGCATTCGAAGGCGGGGCGCTTGGGACCCTCCGGGAAATGGTGGGAACGGTTGACGGAAGGCGAGTCTGTGTGATCGGCAGCGGGGACAATCTGGCGGCCTATGCGCTTGCGGGCCTGGGCGCCAGGGTTACTTCAACGGACATCTCCGAGGAGCGATTGAGCCTGGCGTCGGACCGGGCGGACTCGCTGGGTCTGTCGATGGAATTCGTGCGTTCCGATGCAGCCAGTCTGGATTCGCTGTCCGATTCGAGCTTTGATCTGGTCTGTTCGACGAACGGCTTTTTTGTATGGATTGCCGATCTCTTTGGCGTATTCTCGGAGGTCGCCCGCATCCTGAAGTCGGGAGGCGCGTACGTCTTCTACGACGTTCATCCCTTCACACGCCCGTGGAAGGAGCAGGTCGCACCTGTTGAAATCGTGAAACCCTATTGGGATACCGGTCCTTTCGACGGGTCCGAAGAGGAGTCGTATGAGCACCATTGGACCCTCGCTGACTTGCTCAATCCGCTTGCGCAAGCCGGATTGGTGTTGAAGAAAGTCATCGAAAGCCCGGCTCGCGATTCCGGATATTGGCGGGGAGGCAATGGTGAGGTCGACAGGGACGATTCGATGCTGGATTGGCGCGCGAATCCGCGTGCCGGTCTGCCTGCCTGGTTGACCGTCGCCGCATCGGCGCCGTAAAAAATAGGAGTCCGGAACGTCCACCTACCAGCGACGGATACCTCGTTTGTGTAGGGGCAACCCTTGTGGTTGCCCTGGGTTTCTCCGCATCAAGAGGTTATCAATCAATGAAAGGAATTCATCGAATGCAATCCCATCTGGCGTTTCTTCACACAACACCGGTGCTGATCGATACATTCGATCGGCTTGTAGCCGAAGCCGATACGGAATTGCCTGTCAGGCACATTGTGGAAGAGGGATTTCTGACCGAAGCCCGCGAGAAGGGGATCAGTCAGGACCTGGATGGACGTATTCAGGGCCGTATCGGCGCCGTGATCGAAGAAGGGGCGCGCGTGGTACTCTGCACCTGTTCTACAATCGGAGCGAGTGCGGAAAGCGCAAATGACATGGCGGAAGGCGTCGTCGTTCGTGTCGACCGTCCGATGGCCGAAAAAGCCGTCGAAATCGGATCGCGAATCATCATTGCCGCGGCTCTCGAAAGTACACTCGCGCCAACTCGAAACCTGATTCTTGAAGTCGCGAGGACGCGCAAGAAACGCATTGATGTGATCGAGGTTCTATGTGACAATGCGTGGAGCAGGCTCGAGGAGGGCGACAACGAAGGATATTTCAGTGAAATCGCCCGCAAATTGAAGGAGCGCGCGTCCGAAGGAGACGTCATCGTATTGGCGCAGGCCTCTATGGCAGGAGCGGCGAATCTGTGTCCGGAAATCCCCATTCCGATCCTCAGCAGTCCGGAAATAGGCTTTCGGCATGCGGTTGAGATTTGGAAACGAAAGGCAAGTCCTTAGGATTGCAGATCAGCCAGGCGCCGTACGCCTACACACCGTGTAGGGGCAACCCGTGTGGTTGCCTTGGGTTTCACGTGGTTCCCGGCGTTCGTTGAAAGAGCGGGCGCCCACAAGGGGCGCCCCTACGCCGAAAATTACCACGTGTGAGACGAGCGGACGAGATTCATGGTGACGAGCTGAATGGATGCATATGAATCGACCGTGCGGGACTGTCTGGACGACTCCGTCGAATCTATCGTTCGGATCGATGAGGGCTGGACGCATATCGTCCTGGAGGTAAACGGGAAGTGGATATTTCGTTTCGTTCGGGACCCTTCGAATACGCAGCTTGCCGTTGAGCAGGCGTTTTTGCCTCTTTTCAAGGGACTTGCGCCCCTACCGATCCCCGAAATACGGTACTCGGACACCAACTTTATCGCCTACGAAAAGATCGAGGGTTTCAAGTTTTCGGAGGCGATATTCAAGCGTCACGACAGGAACGAGCGAACGAAACTGGCGGCGGCCCTGGGCGACTTCCTGTCGTGTCTCCATGCCGTAACGTTCGAGCATCGCTACCTAAAGACCGCGCCGTTCAGTGGCGGCGATTTCTGGGAGGAGTTGTGGCCGGCCGCGGCGCCGCGTCTGCAGCCCTCTACCCGGAACAAGGCCGAAGGCTACTTCCGTCGGGTGCTGTCGAAAATTGCGTCCGCGGCGTACCCGAACGTCGTTACCCATTCGGATTTCGGAACCGGCAACGTCCTGATCGACGCAGAGGGATCCCGGCTTACCGGGATAATTGACTTCGGCGACATCAGCCTGAACGATCCGGCGACGGATTTCGCTACCTTCTACCGCAGGTTCGGGAAACCGTTCGCCGTGGATATGGCCGAGGCCTACCGGTTGCCGCTGGGGGATGATTTCTGGATGCGGGTGGATTACCAGTCGAAGCGAAAGCTCTTCTTCGTCCTCTTCTTCGCCCTGAATCACGGCTACGACGAGCACGTGCCTGGCATTGTCGGTGCCATCGAGTCCCAGTTCGCGGAGTGATCGATCTGTCACTTGGGGTGTTTCCGAATCCAGCGTAGAGGCAACCCTTGTGGTTACCGTGGGTTTTGTGGATGTTCCTGGCGATCGTCGAATAGGCGGGCGTCCACAAGGGACGCCCCTACAATTCACACTCTTGTTAAAAAAGGAAGGGTTTGGGAATGCTCCCGGAAGTGATCGAAACAGACCGGTTGATACTCAGACCATACAGTCTAGACGACGTTGAAGACGTCCTGTCGTACGCGTCCGATCCGGAGTGGGCACGTTATCTTGGCCCGGTTCCCCAACCCTATACGAGAGCCGACGCGGAGGGATTCCTGGCAACCCAGGTGTCGCAGGACCGCACGAAACGCGCGTCCTGGGCGATCGAATACGCCGGATCTGCGGTCGGTGGCGTCAATATTGGATTCGACCTCAAGAATCGTGTCGGCACAATCGGCTATAGTATCGCCCGACGCCTCTGGGGGCGAGGATTGGTCACCGAGGCGGCCGGCGCCGTGATCGACGCATCGTTTGCCGCTTGGCCCGATCTGAATCGTATCCAGGCGACGACCGATGAGCGGAACGCCGGTTCCCTCCGGGTCCTGGAAAAGCTTGGCATGATCCGCGAGGGCGTGTCGCGCCAGGACCAATACGTGAGAGGGGAATTCAGAAACACGGTCAGGTGCGGACTCTTGCGATGCGAATGGGTTGCACTCAAGCATAAGTGAGGGAGATTGTGGGAATCAGCCTTAGAAGAGCGTCTATTGCAGATGCGGAGACAATTCACAAGCTTCAAGTCGAGTCTTTTTTGCCGCTCCTCCGCAAATACCAAGATTTCGAAACGAACCCGGCTAACGACAGTGTTGAGCGTATCATCGCCAGATTGAAACAACCCCAAACGAGTTTCTTTATCGTCGTGCTCGATGTCGTGCCGATCGGTGCGATCAGAGTAATAATCGATGACAGGGTCAAGAGTGCGAGAATCAGCCCGATGTTTATTGTCCCAAGACATCAGGGAAAGGGCTATGGCCAAGAAGCTATTGAGCTTGTTGAAGGTGCCGTTCAGGCCGAGCACTGGGAACTCGAAACCATCCTGCAGGAGAAAGGCAACTGTTATTTTTACGAGAAAAACGGCTATCGGAGAACCGGAATCCCTCGCGCTGTTAATTCCAAAATGACCATCGTATCTTACGAAAAATCGACTGAAGGAGGTAGGACCAATGAGCGACCTTAAGGTGTATGTAGGGAAACGCAAAGCAAGAGACCCTGAATTCGCTGAGAATTACGAAAGTGGTTATCTCGGATTCAAGATCGGTGTCCTGCTCCGGGAAGCCCGAAAGGAGGCCGGCTTTACACAGGAGGAGGTAGCGAAAAAGCTGAATACCAGGAGATCCGCTATTTCGAGAATGGAAAACCATGCCCAGGACATCCGGCTGTCAACACTGCGCAAGTATGCCGAAGCGATCGGGAGAAAGTTGCACTTTTCCGTGGGTCAGTGACCAGATGCGCTGCGCATCCCGAGCCGCTCCTTGAGCTTGTCGAAGGCGCTGCCCTGAGCTTGTCGAAGGCGCTGCCCTGAGCTTGTCGAAGGCGCCCTGAGCTTGTCGAAGGGAAGGCTGCCCTGAGCTTGTCGAATGCCCTGAGCTAGCCACAGGCGGGCATTTCGAAGGGGTCAAGCTCCACAGGCGGGCATTTCGACAAGCTCAATGACGCGTCACAAGGCTGGATTTGATAAATTAAGTGCGGGCAACGCAATCGACGAACAGCACGCCCGAATGTGTTGCGCGAAGGGAGTAAACTTAATGGGCGAACAGGTAAGCAATTCACTCGCAGGTAAGGTCGCTGTCATAACCGGCGCGGGTCGCGGCATCGGCCGTGCGATTGCATTGGGCTACGCGCGGGCGGGCGCATCGGTCTGCTGCTCGGCGAGGTCCGAATCCGAGATTCAGGAAACCGTGCGGGAAATTCGCGGAGAGGGCGGGACCGCGGTCTCGTTCCTGGCGGACGTGAGGCAACAGGATGCGGTACACGCGCTTTTCGAGTTCGCGGAAGCGGAACTGTGCGGAATCGACGTCGTCGTGCTGAATGCGGGTGTGAACCTAGATCATGGATCCGTTGAGGAGGGCGATCCCGCTGCCTGGGAGGAGACGATTCGCACGAATCTGCTTGGTGGGTACTATTGCGCCAGGGCGGCGATTCCGGCCATGAAGCGGCGGGGCGGCGGGAAGATCATCACCATCGGATCCGGCATGGGCCACAACGGATTAGCTGAGAGTTCGGCCTACTGCTGTTCGAAAGCCGGTCTCTGGATGTTGACGCGCGTTCTCGCACAGGAACTCCGGCAGCACAACATCAGCGTAAACGAACTCATCCCCGGGCCGGTACGAACGGATATCGTCTCGAAACTCCACTTCGAAGGCGAGTGGTTCAAATCGCCTGAAGACGTGGTGCCGATGGCGCTCTTTCTGGCGACCCAACCCCACGGCGGCCCCACCGCGCAGAGCTATTCCCTGATGCGGCGGGATACATGAGTGGGATGGGATTCATCGCGGCTGAATCGGGCGGAACGATACACAGAGATTGCAACGAATGGTAACACGACTGGCCAGCATGGAGGATATCCGGGCCCTATCCGACGATAAACCTGACGTCTCCCGCGCTCAGATCGACGCATTTCTGCAGAAACATGGTTTCAGTGCGTCCGGTTCCATTCAGCGACGGGAAGGTAATTTCACAAATCTGACGCTCGACGTAGAGACCCGGTCCCATGGACGGATTTTCCTGAAGATCCAGTTCCGGCATTCCCGTGGCTTCAGTCTGAAGACCGAATACATCGCCACGCGGGCGCTGCAGGCCGTCGATGGCGTTCCCTTGTCCGGGTACCTGTTGTTCGACGGCGACGGGGAACCGCTTCCTTTCGAATGCCTCCTGATTCCCTACGAACCGGGTGAGCCGGGCATCGGCTTCTACCGGGGTGCGTCCCGATCGACGCGACTGAGGCTGGGCGCCCTCCTTGGCGAGACCCTGGCGCGCGTACACAGTCAGACCTGTCCGCAAGCGCTTCGGTCGGAGAATACGAGAGACCTGGCGTCGTGGGAGGCCACCGTCGGGGATGCGTTATTCGGGGACGCGGCACTGGCTTCGTCAATTGAGGCGGCGCTGCCCGAATTGTGGGACAGGTTTCTGGCCGCCCTGCACCCCGCGCCCCAGGTCAGGTTACGCGGTGGTAGCGTATTTCTGTGGGGAGAGCCCGGACTTCACAACGTGCTCGTGGAGAACGGCGGTTCTTTGCGTATCGCCAACGTTCACGACTTCCAGTCTGCCGGATGGGGACCCCCGCTTCGCGACTTGCAGCAGGTCGAAGGCGAAGCCGTTGCAAGGCCCGGTTCGGATTCCCATGAACCTGGATATCTGGAGGCATTCCGATCTTCCTACCAGGCGGGCATCGAAAAACCGGTCGCCTCGCTGTCGGCAAAAGAGAAAAGACTGTTTGCAGCTGTAGAGAATATCCGTGGGATTCGGTTTTTCTGGGACTGCGGCCGCCTTCTCCACCCGAGGACGCCTGACTTCCTCGGCGCCGCGGTATCCGGTCTGGAGAGTCTCCACGACGCAGATACAACGATATAAAGGCCTCGCGGCCTTAGTGGCTCCCGAACGGAAGATTCTGATCGTTACCTGCAACTGAATCGGCTTTGTTTGAGAACGCTTATGACAGGGCTCACCACAACGGTGCGCCGATTGGAGAGAAGCCAAGCATGTCCGCATTAAGGGTCGGCCTGGCGTCCGTCCCGGTCGAAGCAAATGCGCTTTCACGAAATTTAGAGACGGTCGAGCGCGTGCTTGAAGAGAAAGCTGACGAGAATATAGACCTGTTCGTGTTCGGCGAAGCGGTCTTGACAGGATTGGACGACGGAAACTCCCAGCCCGATGGCGACGCGAATACACCGGAAGTACTGCGGATGGTAAACAGACTGACGAAGAACTTTTCCACAGCGGTATGCGTCGGATTCATCGAGCGGCAAGGCAAAAGACTATACCTCACGCATTTCCTGTCGTACGAAGGCGAACTTTGTGGCGTTCAACGCAAGGTTTTCGCGGGAAACCCGACCCGTCCGCACATATTCTCGTCCGGGAAGGAGATCCATCCGATTCCTTTTCGCTGCCACAAGGTGGTAATCCTGGCCTGTGCGGACTGGATGTTGCCGGAAACGGCGCTGGCGGCCGGACAGCATGAGCCCGACCTGATATTGGCCCCGACGGATCAGTATTTCTGGACGCCGCACAATCGGTCCGTCCTGCGTAAAGCAGGTCAATCCGCGTCGTTCTGGTTACAGGCGCCGCTGATTGCAGCGTTTAATTCCACAGCAGGACCTTCAGATGAAGATACCTTTGTCTTCGCCTGTCTCACGTACGACTCCAGCGGCGATGAATTGATCAAAGCGTCGAAGAAGGTCGGAGAAAGTACCTTTCACGCGATCGACGTGGAACTGCAGAAAGCGCATCGGAAATGGGGTGGGTTTCAAGAGCGAAAAAGATATATTGACTCCCACTGATAATTACCAAAATAAAAGCACAATGGACAGTCTGCAAGCGGACCCACAATACTTGGTACGTGGGAGCAGCGAGTCTACATTATCCGGATAAGCGTTTCGTTGAATGGAGAACATCACCGCGATGACGACCCAAAAACTGGTACGCGTCGGAGAATATGCCGCCGAGGTCGAGGTGGAGTTGATCGATGGCGACGCGGGATGGACTCCATACCTCTCGAGGAGCGACGCGGATAAACTGAATGATGTTCGCGAGGCTCTGGAGAGTGGCGATCTGGAGCGCGCGTCACAAGTCGCCCGGGTGTTTCGCCTGACGCCAATTGAGGCGTGAAACCGACCCGACATCGCCAAAAGCAATCGTCCGGCAGATTCGAGCGCTGTCCGACCGATTCGGCGTTTCACCCGCGGTCTTCATATAGGCATAACCTGCATCGCCGGAAGGGAATTCCACGATGGAACGCTACGACGCGTATGACCCCATTGCCGGGGTCTACAACCGGCATTGGGGTTATTTTGCAGACCGGATTTATCCGGTTCTGGATCGTCTCGTGATGCGTGACCTGCAGCCAGGAAGCGCCGTTCTGGATCTCTGCTGCGGTACCGGACAGCTTGCAGCCGTACTATCTGAAAAGGGATACGCCGTTACGGGCGTGGATGGGTCAGCGAGGATGATCAAGATCGCGCGGAAAAAAGCGCCGGGCGTAGAATTCCTCGTTCAGGACGCCCGGCAGCTTTCTCTCGAACGACGTTTCGCAGCGGTGTTTTCGACCTTCGACAGCCTCAACCACGTGATGAGCCTGGACGACCTGGCGCGGGTGTTTCGAAACGTCCACACAGTCCTGGACGACGGCGGTCATTTCGAATTCGACCTCAACATGGAAGAGGCCTACGTACAGCGCTGGCGAGGCAGCTTCGGAATTGTGGAGGATGATCTCGTATGCGTGGCGCGATCTTCGAGGAATGAGAACGAGCGGATCGGCAGGATGGACCTGACCGTGTTCGAGTCGGAGGGGACGGGCTGGAATCGGACGGACGTTTCTCTCATTCAGCGGTGGTACTCCGAGATGGACATCACGGAACGCCTCAGGAGCGCCGGATTCGAGAGGATTCGGACCTATGATGAACAGGATCCGATTATGGAAGGCGCGCCTGATTGCAGGGGCAGGATGTTTTTCGTGGCGAGAAAGGCGTAGGGCCGAGCTATGGATAAGGCTCGTGGGCGGAAGCGGGTTATTCCGAATGCCGGGCTGAGAGGGGAGAGGACCGCATTTTGGGTCGAGGCCGGACGTCCCCTCGATCGCTGTTCTCACGGATTCTCAGCCCGAATGCCGTATGTGTTTCAATCCCTGTCCATGTTGTGTTTCTTGAGTTTGCGGTGCAGAGTCGCCCGATGAATGCCCAGCGCATGCGCGGCACGCGTAACGTTGTCATCAGCGGCTTCGAGGGCCACGTACAGGGCTTGACGTTCCACCTCTTTTAGTGAGAGTACCGACGTCGGCGTGGCGTGTTCCTGTCCGGACGCAATTGCCGGTGAAAGTTGAGGCGGAAGATTGCCGGCCTGGATGACATTTCCCATTTCCAGGAGCACGGCGCGCTCGATAGCGTTTTCCAGTTCGCGTACGTTACCGGGCCAGTCGTACTGCAGCAGCAGACGCATGGCAGCCTGGGAAATGCCGCCAATGGCTTTGTTCATACGCTCGGCATATTTCCCGATGAAATGTTCAGCAAGCAGGGAAATATCCTCACGCCGCTCCCGTAGCGGCGGAATCGCGATAGGGAAGGCTGCGACTCGATAGAACAGATCTTCGCGAAACTCGCCCTTGCTGACCGCGCGCTCCAGGTTTTTGTTGGTGGCAGTAATCACCCGGATGTCGACGGGAATCGGGGCTCTTCCCCCAATCCGCTGGATTTCCCGTTCCTGCAGTACGCGCAGTAGTTTTCCCTGCAGCGCATACGGGAGGTCTCCGATTTCGTCTATCAGAATCGTACCCCTGTCTGCACGCTCGAATGCGCCGACTCGCCGGGTGGTCGCCCCGGTAAATGCTCCCTTTTCGTGTCCGAACAGTTCGCTCTCGATGAGCGACTCGGGTATGGTGGCACAGTCAAGAGCCACGAACGGACCTTCTTTCCTCGGACTGTTGAAGTGAAACGACCTTGAGACAAGCTCCTTGCCTGTGCCGCTCTCGCCACGTATCAGCACCGTAATGTCGCTCTCGGCAGCCTGCTTCATCAGCGCGTACACGCGCTGCATACCTCGGCTCGTGCCGACCATTCCCGCAAACGAATAAGTCGTCTCCAATTCGGTGCGCAGCCGACGGACTTCCGCCTTCATCTGCTCGGCGTCGATTTCCCGGGACACGTCGCGAAAAAGCACGACATTGCCGATGACGTTGCCCTGTTGATCGCTTACCGGTGCAGTTGAGCGGTAAAACAACCGTTGTATCGGCAAGCCTTCAGCTCCCGTAGTTTCGACCACGTCACCGCGATGATCGAGGAATCTGCCCTTCAGGTGGCTCAGTTCAGGTTCCCGGAATCGTACCCTGAAACGCGCCGAGAGTTCAGTCGGCGTGATTTTTCCCAGTTCGATTCCCTCAAGACCCAGAAGATTCAGGTACATTTCATTGGCGAATACGAGCCTGCCGGCGACGTCGTGCATGCCGATTGCGTCGCCGGTTGCGTTGAGCAAGGCTTCCAATCTTCCATGGCTGACGGCAAGTTGTCGCCTTTGTTTCGCCAACTCTTGTTCGACATTCCATTTTTCTGCCAGAGAGAGGGTAATCTGCTGTATTTCCTCGTGCGTAAAGGGCTTCCTTATGTAAAGAAGCTTGTGTAACAGTTCCATATCGCAGACGATCTCGGGCAACGATCTATCGGTGTAGGCGGTCATGATCACGATTTCGATGTCGCGGTCGAATTGCCTGACCCTGCGCACAGTTTCAATACCATCGATGCCAGGGGGCATTCGAATGTCGATATAGGCCACAGCGATCGGACGGTTCGATTCCCTTCCTTTCTTGATGATATCGCAAGCCTCCACTCCGTTATTTGCGTGCAGCAGCTCGAACTCGGGGAGATAGTTTCCTTCCTGTTCGCGTACGAACGCAGCCGTAAGATCATCATCGGAAGGACGTTCGATGGTTGAACTAAGCATTTCCGCGAAATCGTCGTGTATCTCGGGTTGATCGTCGACGATCAGAACGCGATTGTTTCCGTACTTTAGGGATTCCATCGACCACCTTCGCCATCGCCCGACTGACGGACTCTTTGAACACGGCGCATTCACGTCTCATCCCGCCCTTTGCGGCTTAATGCACAATTCGTGCCAATTGTTGTTCAACGAAATCAATTCATTGATAATTAGGTTGTTAGAACGGATTCTGAATGGCACTGGAATCTGTGTTCGTAGCAAAACGCGCCACTGAAGACCTCCTGCGCAACTGGGTGAACACTCGACGAAGCACTCATAAATGTCTGTTTATAAGTTATCTTTGAGAACATACCTCTGAAACTATTCAATGAGTGTCGCAAAATGCGACAGATGTTGCCTTTTGCAACGCATCGGCCCGGTGGGTGTTTTTCTGTGTTTTTTACTTCATAGATTCTCCGCCCCTATTCGTACGGCCACCGAGGAAATCGGCCAGGTAACCCTCATTGTCGTTCCCTTTCCTGCTCCTTCACTAATCGGTTCAATTCTTCCGCCGGAAGCGATCACGAAATTGGCCGCCGAATGGAGGCCGAGTCCACTGCCGAATTTTTTCGTCGTGAAGCCGGGAGTAAACAGCGCCCGGAGGTCATTCTCCCGAATGCCAAAGCCATTATCGATAACTTCCAGGACGAGATGCCCGTTCGCGGAACTCGCCCTGATCCATATACGGGGCGTTTCAAGGAGTCCCTGAAGCGTGGCAAGTTCGTCGATCGCCTCAATGGAATTCTTGACCAGATTGACCAACATCTGGTGAAATTGGCTTTCACGGACGCGAATGTGCTGTGGCGCGTTTCCACAGTCGACATCCGTTCGGATACCCCTCTTTTTGAGGGAGTCTCGCAATACTCTGAACGCTGCAGACAGCGCACTGTAGAGTTCTATGTCCTTGCGGTCCATTCCGGATCCGTCCAATGCCCTCTGGGTGCGAATAATGTCCGCGATACGATTCGCCCGATCCCTGACTCGGGATACTGTCTTAATCAGTTCGTCATTCCTTCTGCCAAAGTCGTCCGCCAACTTGATGATGAAGGGGAACACTTTCCTGCCCTGGGGGTCGTGTGCGATATAGTCGATCCAATCGTTGCTGTGTTCGCCGATTGCGGCAGCCAATGCGAACAGACGGCGTCCCGCACGGTCGTTCGTCAGATTGCGACGGAGGGTCTCAATTCCCGTCGTGACACTATTCATTGCATTGCCAATATTGTGAAGGATGGTATCGACCATCTCCAACCGCCCCTGGTCGAATGCCCGCGCCAGTGCATCCTCTGCGAGAACCCGCTCTGTAACATCACGAAAAATCACGACGCCGCCCTTGATTCCGCCAGATTTATCGAGCAAGGGCCGTCCGCTCATCCTGATGTAAACGCCGTCCGGCTTTTTCTCGTTCCGCAAGAACACGTCTTCCTCATCCGTGGACTCGCCGAAGCGTATGGCTCGCATCAGCGGCAGGTCCTCCGTCTTCGTGGGCGTTTCCCGGTCCGGAAAGTACAAACCGAGTTTCTCCGCACAATTGTCCGGAAAACCGTCCAATATATCCACGCCGACAATCTGACGGGCCCCGGGGTTTGCGTAAAGGAACTTTCCCGCGTTATCTGCAACGATGATTCCATCACTGATACTATTGAAGATGGTCTCCATCAAATTGGCTTGTTCCTGCAGTTTGGCGACCGTCCGCTCCAACTCAGCTTCCGCTTGCTTCAATTTCGTGACGTCACGTATGACTGCTACGCCACCCATCGGAGACCCGGCCCTGTCACGCAAAGGTCTGGCGTTGACGCTCACCTGGACACCCGCGGGCTTCTGAGGGTTGCGGATCAGAAACTCGGTTTCTTCCGTCGACTGACCTCTGAGGGCAAGCAACAGCGGGTTCAGGTCCTCGCTGAGGACGGTCTCGCCATCGGGCTCAAAAACACCATATTCTTCGGGCCATCTTGCGATGTCCTTCACCAGGTGATGCCTGCCCCCGATGCGCGGACCGCTTGAATTGTGAAACAGAATCGTCCCGTCTTCACCAACGGCAACCACACCCTCGCCCATGCTGTTAAAGACGGTCTCCATCAATTCAGAATGACATTTCGATTCTTCGATGGATTCTTCCAGACGGACTCGCGTTTCTCGATGCCTTCTTTCCCTTTCGTGCAGGCACAGGGCGGTTTGGATGTTTAGTTCGAGTTGGCGGGCATCGAATGGCTTGAGCACGAAGCCGTACGGATTCGTTGCTCGCGCCCGATCGAATAGGTCTCCCTCCGCCACGTCGGTCAGGTAAACGACCGGTACGTCGGACCCGCCGCGTAGTTGGTCGCCGACTTCGGGGCCATTCAGGTCTCCTTGTAGGCCGAGGTCGACGACGGCGAGGTCGGGTCGTACATCTGACGCGAGTTTAACGCCGTCGCGCCCGCGCGAGGCGACCGCGGCTACCGTGTAACCCAATTCTGCCAGAACCGCTTCCAATTGCATTGCGACTGCCCGTTCTTGTGCGACGATGATGATTTCCATGCGTGAATTCGCCATATTTCTCGCCTTCAATCTGTTTTTTCGGCGGGTTGGAGAGGTAGTACGTCAGTTGAATGGCGGGGTGAATCGAGGACTTCGGGGCAGGGAATACTCACTGGGCGTGACGCTTTCCGGCGACGGAAGTGACAATCAACCTGCTGCCGGGCAGCGGCAGGACGGCGCCAGACGCCAGAACCGTCATGAGGGAAGGGCGCCCGGCGTGTGGCCGCCCTTGCAGGCATTCACGCCCGGTTTGACCACTGCCCGGCACAATTCACGTACACTTCCGGTCCATACCGATGGGGCGGCAGGACAACGCCGGGTGTCAACGGAGGTATCCTGGAAGAATTTCCGGCTTTGGCTGCCCTTGCGGGAATGAGTAGCGTCCCCGGTTTAACCGCCCCATCGAAATAGAAAGAGCCGACCAGTCCGAAATGATCAGTTCTGTTTCGGGAAATCACTTTCACATTAACCGGTCGTTTCGCGCCTCCGATTACGTGTGTACGAATCGGGATCAGGCGCCTTTCATTACGAAACAACACCGATAATGCCGCGACTATGACGCTTCGCCGGTGGTCTTTTCCTCTTCGAGCGTCTTGATCATTCGCCGCGCGATCTCAATTGCGGTATCTACGGTTGCCTGTTCGTGCCAGGTGTTGTCAGACCTGGCGGCCCCGCAAAGCGCCATCCCGGCGAAAAACTCCAGTTTCGTCAGTTCCATTGTCCACTCCTTGGAAATCTACTGGAAACCGTTTCCTGAATCAGGACCTGGATTGTTCCACAAAAGCCGCCGCGCGCCCCGATTAACCTTGATTCCTCATTTTTCGAGGACGTTAATTTGAATATGTGTCAGTAAAAAAGGCGATTAGACTGCTGATTACCAGGATACACCAGGACACTGTACGTGAACTGAAATAATGTCCTTCATGACGACCATTTCGGCCTGTTTCGAAGGGTCTCGTCGTGGTGCCGCGTTGCGGCTTTTGCGGAATTGAGGTTAAACCTCCGGCAGGGATCCGGAATTGTGCGTTCTGCCAGCTATCCGCGCGTATTGGATCTGCGGTATTCCGGACCGGACTTCGTCAGATTTCCTTGTGCGGTCCGGAGCTGACGGCCAGATAGCCTTCGATCTCAGCAACGCGCTTGAGCAGATGATCCATTTTGACTGAGAGGGATACCACATAGCTCAATGCGACCAATGTGGCAAGGAGACAAATCATCGAAACGACCAGAACAAACATGAGCATGCGATCTCCTGTCTGGCGGCTTTGGGCTTCAATCTACGGGCAGAAACGAGGCGGCGTTTGGAAACGAAAATCTCATTTGACGTACCTGTATTCCCAGCCAACCACATGAGAGGTACGGACCAGGCTGGCGAGGCTGTCTAAAAGAACCAGAACCGACCGCGGCGGCCGACGCGATCACTGTTCGGGTATACACCTTATTTTCCAAACAAACTAATAAGATACGGAAATTATTTCGAATTAGCTTTGAATTTTTGGTCCTTTTTGCTGATTTTATGATGAATTTCGGGTCACTTCGCTCCGCCCGGAACGTACCGATCCAACAACGACTGGTTTTCTCGCCGTGGAAGTGATGCGTCGGTCTGAAAGTCAAACGGATTGGGTTCGTCGGATCTGGAAGGGAAGAAAACGGGTCATGCGGGGAGCCGGCAGGCCCCACCCTCACGTCGGGAAAGGCGACCCCTCGCCCGGCCCCTCCCCGGCACGGAGAGGGGAGCGGAATTGCTCCCTGTCGGGACCGCCGCGGCAAGCAGACCGAAGTCGGCCGATCGGAACGCAATTACGAGTCGGAGCGGCTTTTTGCCAGTTGCGAAGACCAGGCAATGCTCATAAATCGGCTAATGATCCGGATGACACACGATGGGAGGCGGCGGCGTTCCGAACGAGCGCACGGCCGGCCGCGTTGACGCACCAGTCCGCCAGCTGTTGGAATCCTGCTCACCATCTACCGAAGATCCGGAATTCCCCTGCTGAAGATCGCTTCCGTTCCGGGCTTGGCCGCGAACGCGCCTTCCGCTGCCTGCGCCGCTTCCTCTGCCGTAAGATCAGACAGGAATCCGCTTACCTGGCCCGTCTGCAGATCGCGCAGGATGGCCATCGGACGGTCCGTACTCCCGTCCAGCGTGGCCGAGCCGCCGGGGCCGGACAGCGTGATACTCGCCAGGTTGCCGGTCCATTCGGGCTGAAGAGGCAGGGCGAATACAAAGTTCGTCTCTTCGCCCTCAGCGTCTGCTGTGACCGGCATGTCGAACGTGTATGAGAAGACAGGCATTCCGTCAGCGGTCGCTCCCTCGATCGTGTAATCTTCGCCCGCGGGAGGAAGGGAGGGCACTGCGTCAACGACGAAAGCGGGATCCAGGTACGGGACCCCAACCTTGTCTCGTCCGCCCCACAGCAGAAGTGTGCGATCGTGATTCGCGACGGCCAGCGCTGACTTCACAGCAACCTCGTTGGAATGACGGTGTCGGAACGCCTTTCTGTAGAAGTAATCGCTGATCCAGTTGCGTCCACCACAATAGGACATCACGTCGGGCGTATTGGGGTTGACCGTTGCACGTTTTCCAAAGTCGTAACCCCAGGCGCCAATTAGACCGCCTTCGTGGGGGAACCAGGGGTCAATAGCTCCGGGTTGGCCGCAAGGCGCGTGATCGAGCGAAAGGTTGTGCCCCAGTTCATGTGCTATCGTACTCGCAACGGGGAGTGAGACACTCACTGAGCCTCCAAGTATGGCAATTCCCGAGTTCCAGATATGATCACCTGTTTTTCTCTCAACAAAGATTCCCAGCCAATATCCCGTACCGCCTTCCATTAGTCGCGTAGCCTGAAGTTGGTTCAGCTTCTCTCTGGGGTCCGGTGTCGACATGACTATGGCCTCGTGCTCCTTGACGGTGAACGTCGCTATTGGCAGAAGCGTCCGCAGGTCACGGAGCAACTCGTGATTATGCGGATCCGACGCCATTTCGGTCACGGTCTTGACAACAGATGCGTCAGAGTCACTCGTCGAGAGAAGCGGGACCAGGGTCAATCTAAACGGGGGAACGGATCGAACATCGACGACCATGCGGCCGGAATCCGGAATTCGCTTCGTCACACCTGTCGCCGTAGCCAGGGTACCCTCGGGGTCGACTTCGATCACCATCTCGAGGCCGGGCGTAATGACCCATCCCGGAATCTCGGCGTTGGCGGACATGTCAAGATCGCCCTCGAAAACTTCCGTGGGTATCGACTGCATACCCCCGACAATACGGACTGTGTGGCGTTGAGTATCATTCCCAAAGAATGTGGCACGCACACTAGGCATTGTGGCCGCGCCCCCACCTGGCGCAGTCACGAACACACGCAGCAGCGCGGGTTCGCCCGCCAGCAGCGGCACCGGATCGTCCCACGACTGTATCGTCTGGGTGAGATACACGGCTGCCCCACCCGCGCAGCGCACAATACGTCGATCAGGTATTGCGCCAAACCACGTATCGAAGCTGGTGTTCGCCGGTCGGCACAGTCCAGTCCCACCCGCCATGAACCGTTCGAGCTTCTCCAATGCCGTGAATACGAGAGGCAATGGACCGGCAAGAGCGGGATTATCGGCGAGAATCAGCGACGTCAACTGTGTGAGGTTGCCCAACTCGGCCGGAACCCGACCGGAAAGCGCGTTGTTCCGAAGGTCAAGACTCTCGAGGTTCAAGGCCTGCGCAAGTTCGCCAGGCAGTGGTCCGGAGAACCCATTGTCGCCCAGATTCAGCGAAGTCAGGTTCGCGAGCTCACCCAGTTCCTCAGGGATCGGCCCCGAGAGATTGTTGCCGAATAACGTAAGCTCCTGAAGATCGCCGAGCCTGCCGAGTTCCGGGGGAATCGGACCGCTTAATTGGTTGGCCGACAGGTTCAAAGCCGACAGGCGGACCAGGGCGCCAAGCTGGGGCGGAACCCGCCCGGTCAACCGGTTGTCGGCAAGATTGATGGACTCGATCGTTTTCGGCTTGCCAAGTTCCGGGGGGATGCCACCCACGAGCTGATTACGTTCAAGATTGAGCCACACCAGACGGCCCAGGTCACCCAGTTCCGGTGGAATCGTGCCCGAGAGGAAATTCCTACCGATGTTCAGGTCGGTCACGTTAGCGAGCTTGCCGAGTTCCCGCGGGATCTCGCCGTTGAGTTGATTCCTGTAAAGATCGAGTCGCTCCAGACTGTCCAGATGACCCAACTCTGACGGGACGGAACCCGAAAGCTGGTTCCAGCCAATACGAAGCACTTGCAATTCCCGCAGTTGCCCGAGTTCTCGCGGGATCTTGCCGTTGAGTTGATTCCCGTAGAGTTCGAGCCGCTTCAGACGGGCCAGTGTACCCAGTTCCTGAGGAATCGAGCCTGAAAGCCTGTTTCGGTTAAGGTCAAGTATCCGCAGTTTGCCCATTTGCCCGATTTCCACGGGAATCAAGCCGGACAGATGTTGTTTGGCAATTGGAGTTTAATGACGCGGCCGTCCTCGTCTGTGCCCACGCCGTGCCACGCGGACAGTGGGGCGTCGGTCAGCCAACCCGCGCTCTCGTCCCAGTTCGTGCCATCGGTGTTACGGTACAACAATTCGAGGATTTCGCGGTCTGTAAGCGGTAGGCACTGGATCCCTGTTCCGACGTGGCGCGGGATGCCGTCTAGCCATTCCTGGAAATCGGCATTATCGACCACGCACAGAGACGTGCCTCCGTAGTCAATTGCTTTCAGTGGCGCACCTGTCAGCGACAACGGAAGTCGGCCGGATAGCGCATTGTTTCGGAGCCGCAGTTCATTCAGGTTGGCAAGCAGCCCCAACTCGACCGGAAGATATCCCGACAACCCGTTGCCGCTCAGATCGAGACCGGAGACCCGGCCGACGGCATCGGTCCTCACCCCGTGCCAACGACTCAGATTCTTGTCTTCGAGCCAGCCGTTGGACCGCGTCCATCCGTCGCCGTTCGTGGCCTCGTACAGGGCCTCCAGGCCGCGTCTGTCGATTTCGTCGCAATGCGGGATAAGTAAGGGTCTGTGCACATTTCCACGCGCTACAACCTCTCGCTCCCATTCCCTGAACGCTTCCGTCGCAGGTATGCATACGCCGCGGGTATTTCGACAGCCCATATCTATCAGCCGGTTCAAGCGTAAAAAACTATGTGGAATGGAGCCTTCCAGCAGATTGTCCCCTAAAGTAAGGTACTGCAAATTGCCGAGGTTGCCGAGATCGGGAGGAATCGGCCCGCTTAAACGGTTTTCTGCAAGACTCAAGTCTTCCAACGCCGCGAGACTTCCCAGTTCCGGTGGAATCGAACCCGTCAATCGATTGCCTGAAATGTTCAAACTACGTAGTCTGTCGAGTTTCGCAATTTCAGCCGGCATAGGTCCGGAAAGCTCATTGTTCCTGATACTTAAGTCAACCAGATTTCTCAAATTGCCCAACTCCGGCGGGATCGGGCCCGTAAGCTTGTTACGAAATAAATATAGGTATTTCAACGCCTCGAGGTTTCCCAGCGCCTGCGGAATGACGCCTGTGAGTTCGTTTTCATATAGACTCAGAGAGCGCAGCTTGCTGAGATTGCCCAACTCCGGCGGGATCGGGCCCGTAAGCTTGTTACGAAATAAATGTAGGGATTCCAACTCCCCTAGGTTTCCCAGCGCCTGCGGAATGACGCCCGTGAGTTCGTTTTCAGTTAGACTCAGATAGCGCAGATTTCTCAGATTGCCCAACTCCGGCGGGATCGGGCCCCTGAGCAGGCAAAATTCTAACCTTAATACGTCCAGTTTTCTCAGGTTGCCCAATGCCGACGGAATTCGTCCGCCCATCGGGTTGGAGTTAAGTTCAAGGCTAGTCAACTGAACCAGCCTTCCCAGATCCGGTGGAATGCCTCCCTCCAGGTAGTTAATACTCAAATCTAGAATCCTCAACTGACCCAGTCTCCCCAGTTCCGGCGGAACTGTACCGCTCAGTTCGTTGGAGTGGAGATACAGATCGCGCAATGCCGCCAACTGGCCGATTTCTGAGGGAATCGAGCCGGATAGGTTGTTTCGATACAGGATAAGACGCTGCAGATTCGCGAGATCACCGATTTCAGGCGGAATCCGTCCCTGGAGGCCATGGGGCACGGGCCATCCACTTTCGTCAAGGATTCCGCCGAGATTCAGCTCCACGACTCGCCCGGAAGCATCCGTCTCTACCCCATACCATTCTCCGAGCGGCGCGTCGGTCAGCCAGTTGGTGTTGTCGACCCAGTTCGGCCCGTCGGTCGCATTGTACAGCGCAACCAGCGCCGCCCGGTCCCCGCTGACCGAACCGCGAGGCCGGTCTTCGCAGTTGGTCCCGAACACCCCGGCGAATGCCAGAAAATCGGACAGATCGACCGAGCCGCTACCGTCCATATCCAAACGCGCGTTGAAATTGGCATCTCCGGAACGCATGCCGAAGCCACCGGCGAAAGCCAGAAAATCAGCCAGATTCACCTTCCCGTCGCCGTTGAAGTCGCCGGGGCATGTCGCGGACTGCGCAGACACGGATTGCGGCTCTATTACGCCGATATCACCTGTCCACGTCGCTGCGACCAGAGTCAGTGCCGCGCATACCGAAACCACCAGGCCCCTCTGCATAGCTACCTCCCATTTACTCGTCACCCGAGCGGCGACACGAAGGGGTACTGCCGGGTGTGTGACCGCTACCAAATGAGTAGCCGCCGGATGTATTGCCGTGTACAGTAAAGAGTTGAGATCTATTTCGCCGGCCCTTCGACAGGCTCAGGGACCGGCCCAGGTTGAATTCGAAGATGAAAGCGTTTCGAGGACAGCGTCGCCGCGGGCGGATGCCCGTCGAAGGGACACTCCCGGGTGCTGTATATGGATCGATCCGACCGCGGGCGGCGTGTCTGCCGTGCAAACCGGCGCAGGTCGCAGCGGTGCGGATCGATGGAAAATGCGAAGAAGGAATAAAGAGAGGAAGGAGGTTTGTCGACGGGAAGAAACCAACCGAACAAGCCGGCAATTCAGGTTGACCTGACGGGGATGCCAGGCTGACGGCCGTCTCAGATTGAGGTATCCTGAACCACAACAGTGGCACGGTGCTGCTCAGGGCGGTGGAATCCCGGGACGACATTCCGGCTCGATTGTTCAGACGATACCCCGTTCGAGAATGACCTCGCGACGCTATCGTCAGCAAATGTGTCGCAAATTGCGTCAGTGCGCAGGGCATAAGATAACACTTTATTTTTGAACTATCACTGATAAATTAGCCATTTGTGATGATTTGTTGGTGAATTCCGGTGTTTTTTCGTCCAAGGAGACACGGATTCACATCAACGGAGACTTGAAGCAGGCCACGTTTTCTGCAACAGCGATCGAGGAATTTTAGGGGAACCGACATCGCAGGATGGAAAGGCGGACGTGCTGCCTCTTGGATATCGTCACGTGCATGGCGTACAGGGATCATCTCATGCTGCAGTAGATCCTTCGTCGGCCAAGGGGGCACCCTTCGACAAGCTCAGGGCAAGTCCTCAGGATGACAGTTCGGGCTAACGTGTAAAGGATGCCTGTCGATCACTGATATGGCTAAGCATGTCATTCAGAGCGGAGCGAAGAATCTCCCGTCTTCTCGATAGGACGTGGAGCGGAAGTGCGCACAGAACGCATCTGCGCGGACGCTTCGTCGGCATCGATGCGGGCAGACAGGAATGTCCGCCCCACCCTCAAACCGTAAACGCCTGCCTGCGCGGGTAAGTACGCAGAGAGGCCCGGCAGGTAGGCCCTACTTCTACGCTTCGATCCCTCGGGCTGTCCTCAGGCTCGAGTGCGTACGTTCTACCCGCTGGTTTTCCCGAAATTTGCGGCAAACGTGAGAAAGTCTTCGAAATCCACGTCGCCGTCACCGTCGAGATCTCCCAACAAAACACCAGTACCACCCGTTTTCATTTCAGAAGTCCACCGGACGCTTCCGTCGTCTCCCAGCGTCTCCGCTGCGCCATTCCCGTCTTCGTCTACGTAAGCCCTGAACTTACCCCCCGAAATCGCCAGAGTACCCATGCCGCCGGGATCGGCTGCAAGCGTGCCGATCGGCAGTCCCGACTCACTGAGGGTAACCAGAAAACCGTTGCCGTTTGCATCCGATCCAAAGGCGGAAGCGGGGTTTCCATTGCTGTTGAAAAACGTCATAGACGCATCTCCCGACTCGCCAAAAAACACACCGGCAACAGTCCCCGATCCGCCGCTGACATTCATAAATCCATTGCCCTGGTCCGTATCGTCAGCGCCCATGACCGCAACGGGCCGATCAGTTGAGTTGAAAACGTTCAACAAGCCTCCTCCGGATTCGTCCAAGCCGGCCATTATACGGTACTTTCCCTTACTGTTGCGGATGGCCAGCACCCCGTCCCCTGCCTCGTCGTAACCCAGGAACGCGACAACGTTACCCTCTTCATTCACGATCTGTAACCTGCCGATCTTCAGGACTTCGTCAGCAGCCAGTGCAGTCTTGCTCAACCCGCCGGCCTCAGACTCAGGTGACGGCACCCATTTCGAAATGACGCCTGCCGAAGACCGGTCCGCAGATAATCCCGGAACCGGCACGTTCCCGGTCTGTAGCTGCGCAAACCATTTCGTCGCCGTACTCAAGGCCGGTGAAGCCGTGAAGAGAAACAAAAGAAGCAAACCGATGATCGCGCGCTTTTGCCAACGCAATCTATGTTCCAGAATATCAATCCTCCGCACGTCTGTCCGATACATTCTGCACCTCCTGACCGTTGTGGGGTTTTGAATCATGCTGCCCGAAATCTACGCAAAGTGCGTGGCTGCCGTGTTCCTGGTATCGTTCAAGCAAGATGGCTATAATACAATAGGAAAATTTGTTTGAATTTGCGCTGAAGTTTCCGTATTTTTTGTTGATTTTTGGTGAATTTTGGCGCAAATTGTACCTTGGTTGCCGTGTCGGTGCCAGCGGTGCGAGGTTGATTGGATTTCACGGCCGTCCAATCAGACGGCGTCCAGCCGGATAATCGGGAGGCGACGGGAGTCGCAGGAGGAAAAAAGCATGGAACTCACAGAGAAACTTCAGGCGGAGAACGGAAAGCTTCGGGAGCGTCTGTCGCGGTTGAGCCAGGCCAGCCAGCGCATCAACGAAAGCCTTGACTTCGAAACAGTGCTTCAGGGAGTCGTGGACAGCGCCAGGTCCGTGACTGACGCGAGGTACTGCGTTGTCACACTGCCTGACGACGAAGGACAAGTACAGGAATTCATTGTCTCCGGCATACCGCCTCACTGGGTCGGACAAATGCGAAACTTCCCGGAGGCGGCGCCGCTACACGAGTACCTCGGCGGATTTGAGGAACCCCTGCGTCTGCGAGACTTATACAGCCACGTCGGCGCGCTCGGACTCCCGGTAGTGAGGGCTCCCGGATCGACGGCCGAGACCATGTCCTTCCTGGCCGCGCCGATCCGTCACCGCGGCGAGAGCGTCGGGAACTTCTTCCTGGCCGGAAAGGTGAGCGGTCCGGAGTTTACCGATGAAGACGAAGAGACACTGGTCATGTTCGCCTCCCAGGCGGCGCTGGTAATCGCCAACGCCCGGCGCTACAGGGACCAGCAGCGGGCAATGGCCGACCGGGAAGCCGTGGTCAACACAGCCCCGGTGGGCGTGGTTGTCTTCGACGCCGTCAGCGGAGAGCCGGTGTCGTACAACCGGGAGACGGTGAGGATCCTGGGGGGCCTGCTGACTGGCGAACCGCGGCTGGAAGACTTCCTGGAAGATGTGACCATCCGCCGGGCCGACGGGCGGCAGGTTTCCCTGAAAGAACTGTCTATCGCCCAGGCGCTGAGCGAGGGCGAGACGGTACGTGCCGAGGAAGTCGTTTTTGAGATATCTGACGGACGCAGCGTCAAGGCGCTCCTGAACGCCACGCCCATTCGTTCGGACGACGGGCGCGTGTCGTCCTCTGTCGTGACCCTGCAGGACACCGCGCCTATGGATGAACTCGAACATATGAGGGCTGAGTTTCTTGCCAAGGTCAGTCACGAATTGCGGGCGCCGCTGGCGGCAATCAAGGGTTCCGCTACGACGGCATTGAGCGACACGTTCCCGTTCCGTCAGGCCGAGATGGTCCAGTTCCTCAGAATAATCAGCGAACAGGCCGACCGGATGACCGGCCTGATCAATGACCTGCTGGACGTGGCGCGTATCGAGACCGGCACTCTCGTTGTCAATCCCATGCCTACCATGGTCATGGCGATGCTCGATCAGGCGCGGAATACCGTTCTGAGTGGATGGGACCGGGACAATATCCACATGGAAATGGCTCCCGGCCTTCCGCCCGTTATGGCGGACCCTGGCCGAATCGTACAGGTTCTGGTCAACTTGCTTACGAACGCAGCGAAGAATTCGCCGGGAGCATCGCCCATACGTGTCGAAGCCGCCCAGGATGGGGACAAGGTTGCGATCAGTGTAACCGACAGGGGGCGGGGAGTGTCTCCTGAGCAGATGTCGCAACTCTTCCGCAGGTCCTCCCAAAGCAGGCAAGACGCAAGCCTCGAAAACGACGGCGGAGGTGGCTGGGGCCTGTCGATATGCAAGGGCATTGTTGAGGCGCATGGGGGCCGGATCTGGGCGGATAGCGATGGACCGGACAAGGGTACACGGTTTACGTTTACCATACCGGTTGCCGAAGAAGCCGGTGCGATTGTCAGTGCGGATTCCCGTTACGCCGTCGCGGGCGCGAGATTGGTGGGTGCGGACCGGACCAGGATACTCGTTGTGGACGATGATCCCCAGACGCTGCGAAGCGTTCGCCATGCCCTTTCTGGTGCCGGCTACGTTCCCGTCGTGACGGGCAATCCGAATGAGGCTCTGGACCTTCTGAAAGAACATGGTCCGGGACTGGCCCTGCTGGACCTGGTGCTCCCGGGCAGCGACGGAATCGAATTGATGAAGGAAATCTTCGAGCGCGTGGACATACCGGTTGTTTTCCTTTCCGCATACGGGCACGAAGACGCCGTTACCCGGGCTCTGGACGAAGGTGCTGTCGATTACCTGACCAAACCCTTTTCGCCCACGGAGTTGGTGGCCAGGATCAGGGCGGTATTGCGCGCCAGGGCCCCACGATTCAAGGCCATACCCAAAGAACCGTTCGTACTGGCGGATCTGAAGATCGACTACACCCGCCGCAGAGTCATGATTGCCGGACAGCTCGTGGATCTGACGAGAATCGAGTACTTCGTACTCCAGGAACTTTCCCTCAACGCGGGCCAGACCGTCTTCTACGAAGACATGCTAAGACGTATCTGGGCCAAGAGAGGCAACACCGACAGGCGGCCGCTCCACGCTGCGGTCAAAAACGTCCGGCGAAAACTGGGCGATGACGCAAAGGACCCCAAATGGATATTCAACGAGCCGCGCGTCGGCTATCGACTGGGTAGGACACAGTAGCGACGCCTGCATTCGGCTATCGGTCGCGGCGGTTCAGAAATCCCGGAAGAGGGACAATCCGAGACGATAGTCTCGACTCCCGCCGCGTGTGGCGGACTCTCCGGTCGCGGCGTTCAGCCCGGTGAGTCGATATTCGCCGAGCAACTCCATCCTCAGATTGCTGTTGCCAGCGCCCGCCGATCCAACGGAGGCGCCCGGTAGATTGAGGCGCAGACCGCCGCCAAGGCGGTGTAGTCCCCGGTCCGCAACGTCCATCTCCACGAAGGGCTCCATCCGGCCGCGGCCTTCCCAGGTCTCCAGTGCGTAACCCAGGGCCACGCGTGTCCGACTGGGGCGCCAGTCCAAACCGTCGCTGCCGATTTGATAAGCCGGCATCCGCCCGCCTTTCCAGATCGAATCGACTCCTCTGGAGGCATTCTCTCCCCACTCCGGCGCTAGCGACAGCGCCAATCCCTTCTTGTCAGAGCCGGGATCCAGGCGCAGCGCCAGGCTAAGGCCCCCTTCCCTGAAGTCCCGATCCTGGTGCGCCGCGAGCCAGTGCGAGCGCACCTCCACGTCCAGGCCGATGCGGCAATTCGAAAACGAGAGCACGCCGGCCAGTTCGGCGCCCAGCCCTGATTCGACGTCGCCGCCGTCGACGCGGGCGCCGAGCGCCAGGCTCAGGTCCATCCGCGAATCAGGCGTTACGGACCAGCCCGTGGCGCCGTTGACCATCATGCGAATGCGTTGGGCGTCGCCCGTGGCGGCCCTCAGCCCCGCCCCGGCTTCGGAGACGGTGCTCACGGCGAAGGCGTCCGCCGTCAATGCCAGGTCGACGTCGCCCACCCGCGTCAGGTCCATCCGCCCGCCGAGCGCCGCGGAGCGGCTGTTGATGTCCGTCTGGATCGTACTGCTGCCCGTGCCTGCCAGCGGGCCGCCGTAGCCGCTGTTCAGTATGGCGTCGCCCCTCCCGAAGCCCAGCATACCCCACAGGCCCAGCTTCCCGGTAGGGGACCAGTGAACGTAGGGACGCAGGCTGGTCAGCCGGGTCTTCCACGTGCCCATACTGTTTCCTGCATTGTCCAGGTCCTGTACGCCGTTGCTGTACGAGGCGGCCAGACCCACCACGAGCTTCGAATTCCAGTGGTAGTCCGCGCCGATGTACGCTGCCGTAACCCTGGCGTCCAGGCGATTATCCGAAGTGGGATCTCCGGAATACCTGCTGCCGGCGCCCCGTCCCCAGAGCGTCCATCCGTTTTCTACGGATCCGGACCGGTCCAATGCCATCTGGAAGGAACTGCGGGTCAGTATACTCCGACCGGAGGGCGCCCTCAGGGCCGGTGGAACGGCGTTCGGACCGGACGCCTCCGCTGTTGCGATGGAGGACCTGGAAGCCGGGGCGTCCAGGGGGATGCCAAACAGACGTGCGGCAACGTGTACCCACTCCATGGCGTTGAATGCCTGTCCGAGGACAAGCCTGCCTCCGTCCAGGGTGGCGCGAAGCGCCCTGGACGTGGCTTCGAAGCGGCCTGCGACCGCATCCACGGCCTGGCTCAGCACCGTCCGGCCGAATGCCGCCAGGGACAGCTCCAGCGCGCGGGCGCGGTTGGTCTGGATGTTCTCCACCGTGACGGCGAAAGACAGCTTCGCGCTCAGGCCATAGGGGTCGCGAGCCGTAACCGTAACGCGGTCGGTCGAGACTGCCACAGGCGTGAGGGCGATCACCTTGCCCACAAGACTTGCGTTCACGGTGCCGTTGTCCGACAAGACTTCGTAACTGAGCGGGTCTCCATCCGGATCGACGAACAGCCCCGTCAGGTCGACCCTTCCGTTCGTGCCCATTGTCAGCACCTGGTCCGGGATGGTTCCCGTCACCGCGGGCCCCAGGTTCACTCCCGTTATTAAAATAGTCACCGTGGCCTCATCGCTGCTGACGCCCCCGCTGTCTTCAACCCGATAGGTGAAGCGGTCTTCGGGCGCCCTGCTTCCGTCGTGCGTGTAGATGAAGGTCCCGTTCCCGTTCAGCGTCAGGTGGCCGTATGCCGGGGGGTCGACCAGTATCGCCGTCAACAGACTCCAGTCGTCTTCAGCGTCGACGTCGTTGGCCAATACGCTGATGTGCCCGTCATCGGTTGCCGAAACGCTGTTCGCCAACGGCGCAATCTTCGCGCCCGCCTCCGGTTCCGGTACGTCGAAATCTTCGGGTGGCTGGACAGACGGACTTCGTGTACCGTTCCGGGGGTCGCCGGTCCACAGCGACGTCGTCCTGCGACCCCGAAACACGGTAACGGCGTCGTCTACTGCCACCGGCGCGTTGTTGACCCGGGTTCGACCGGAGCCCGGCGCCGACCAGGCGCCGGTACCTTCCGCGTTCTTTGCCCGCACCCTCGCCTCGTAGGTCGCGGCGGATTCCAGCTCCCGAATCTCAGCGGTCGTTTTCGTGCCCGTGAATGCATGGGACGTCCAGTCGTCTGCACCCTGCATCCGGTACTGAACGTCGTAGACGCTCACCGCCGGGCCGGTGTTGGCGGGGGCCCGCCAGTCCAACCGGACGCTTGCCAGCGAGGCGGCGGTAACCCTCGGCGCCGCCGGGGCGGACGGGGGTTCGGCCGCGTCGGTGACGCTGATGGCGACCTCGATGACGTCGCTGCCTTCTCTTCCGTCATTGACGGTCACCGTAACCGCGTAGGACAGGGGCCCCGCTTCGTAGTCAAGATTGACGCCTTCGGAAACGGCAATCTGACCGGTTTCCGAATCGATGCCAAAGGCATCCGACCCCGACAGCGAATAGCTCAGCACGTCACCGTTCGGATCCGTTGCCTCGACCGGGGCGCCGACCGGGCCGCCTGCAGGCGTATTCTCAGCCACCGCGCGCGTGGTCGCGTGGCCGGCGTCGTCGAAGTCCGGCGGTTCGTTCCGGCCGTCGTCGTCGATGATCGTGGCCGTTACGGGGTCGCCCGTCGTCACCCCCGGCGGCGCGTTGGACACCCTCAGGCTGACGGTGAATGTCTCGTTTGCTTCAACGGCCTCGTCCTCCGTCGTCGCCACGGTGAACGTGTGCGCTTCCCCCGCCGCGCCGGCGAAGGTGAGCGGTGACGCGCTGGCCGTGTAGTCGATTCCCGCCGTCGCGGTACCGTCCTTGAAAACAGGCGTGACGGTCAGACCGCCCTGAACCGCCCGGTTCAGCGTCACCCTGAAGGTTAGCCCATCGCCTTCAGATGCTTTCCTGTTCCCGGTTGTAACGGTGCCGCTGTCGTCGTCTGTGATGGTGCCGGTCGCGGAGCCCCCTGTCAAACCGGATGCCGATGTGCCGGAGATGTCCAGGCGCACCGTGAACGTCTCGTTGTATTCGACAACCTCGTCCTGGATCGTCGTCACCGTGAACGTGTGCCTCTCACCCTTCGTCCCTTCGAAACGCATGCCCGTTGCGCTCGTGTTGTAGTCCGTGCCTATGGTAGCCCTCCGGTCGCTGAACCGGCGCGTGAACTTCGCGGCGTATTCCGAGCCCCGAGCGGCCGTCCCGTCGCTGAATCGGGGCGTGACCGTCAGACCGCCCTGTACAGTCCGGTTCAGTGTCACCGCAAACGTCAACGTCGCACCCTCCGTAGCGCCTGCGCCTGCAGTCGTCACCGTCTCCCTGGGTGCGGAAGGGTCGAGGGTGGAGCCGCGACCGCTGACCGACCACTCGCCGGCGCCTTCGACGTTCTTCGCCAGCACCTGCACCTCGTAGGTGGAAGCCGCCTTCAGGCCGGTGAGGGTAGCGCGAACGCCCGCGCCGTCAAACGCATGGTCTCTCCATGTAGCTGTGCCCGCTTCTCTGTACCGCACGTCGTAGTCGCTGATGGGCGAGCCGTTGTCGGCAGGCGCACTCCAGTTGACGTCCAGCGAACTTTCGGGATCGCTCGATGAGCGGACGACCGCCGGTGCGTCAAGCGCGTCGGGCGGCGACGCGTCGGTCACATTGACCGTAAGGGATAAAACGTCCGTGTGTCCGTGCCCGTCGTCCACGGTGACTGTGAGTCCGTCGTACGAGTTTCTTGTCTCGAAGTCCAGCGGTTCTCTGGTCCTCAACTGGCCGGAGTCCGGATCCAGGGCGAAGGCGGCTGCGTCCGCCCCGCCAAGCGCGAACGAAAGCGGGTCGTTTTCCGCGTCCGTCGCAAGAAAGGGCCCGCCGATGGCAGTGCCCGGCGGGGTGTTCTCAACCACGAAGCGGATGGCCGCATCGCCTTCGTCGAATACCGGCGGCGCATCGTTGTCCAGGACGGTCACCGTTGCGGTCCGCCGATCCACCGATACCCTCCGGGAGACACTGCTCGCGACGGTTGGCTCGCCCAGGGTTATCCCGAAGCTCTCCAGGTCCTCGTGTTCTTCGTCGTCGAGTATGGTAATCTCGATGGTTGTCTCCAACTGGCCGGCCGCAAGGGTGGCGGTTCCGGAACTGGGTACGTGTTCGTGCGCCGGTCGTATGTCACTGCCGGACTCGTCCGACGCGATGGCGATCTTTGACGCCAATGCCGGACCCGCGTCGCCGTCGGTGGTCCACGGCACCTGGACATTTCCCTCGACGGTGGAGGTCATTCTGACCGGCAGTTCCACGCTGGTACCCTCGGCGACCGGGCTTTCCGGGTCATGGATCGATACGTAGACGCGGGCGCCATCATCGTCGATGATCGTGCCCGTGGCGCCGCCGGCTCTGACACCGGAGGGAGCATCGGACACGACGAGACTCAACGTGAACGTCTCGTCCTCCTCCTCCAGCTCGTCCTCGACGGTCGATACCGTGAAGGTGCGCTCCTCGCCCGCGGCACCGATGAAACTGAGCGGTGAAGTATTCTCTGAGTAGTCGGTACCTGACGTCGCCGTAACGTTGTGGAAGGCCGGCGTCACCGTAAGACCCCCCTGAACCGCCCTGGCCAGCCTCACCGTGAACGAAAGCGCCTCGCCCTCCACCGCGGACGCGTCGGCCACCGTCACGGTCGCACCGCCTCCCGCATCGTCGTCAACGATCGTCCCCGTTGCCGTAACGGTACCCGTTACCTTCGCCGTCGTGCCCGAGACGGCCAGGCTTACTGAAAATGTCTCTGCCGCTTCCACGACCTCGTCCTCAATTGTAGCCACCGAGAACGTCTGTTCTTCGCCCGCAGTGCCTTTGAAGCTGAGCGGGGCCGTGTTCGGCGTGTAGTCCACATCCGCGCTGGCCGTGCCGATTCCGAAGACTGGCGCTACCGTCAAACCGCCAGGTATGGAGTCGGCCAGGCTGACCGTGAACGAAAGCACATCGCCCTCGATAGCCGTCGCGTCGGACACCGTCATTTCGGTCGACGCTGTCACCGTGATTTTGAACGTAGCGTCGTCAAGCTGTCCGTTGACATTGGCTGCTTTAATATCAACCGTGTAGGTCTTCACTTCCGCGTCCGCCGAAACGGTGCCCCCGACTTTCCTGGACGTGAACGACAACCCGGAAGGCAGACCCCCCACCGTCACCTTTGCCAGATCACCTTCTATCGCCGTCAGAGGATCCGCGTTGGCAAATGCCCTTTTTGCGCCGCCCGGCGACACGCCGACGCCCGTGTTTATCACCGGGATTCCGAACGAGGCGATCGTCTCGCCCTGAGCATACGTCTTATCTTCGGGCGCTATGATCTCCAGCACCGGATTCGAAACGTCCAGGCTCGCCGTTACCGAAAGCCGGCCCGCCGCGGTGTTGCCGTTGCCCGCCGCATCAACAGCCGCGTTCGCCGCCACGTCAACCGTCACCAGTCCGGTTGCCGTTGGCGTGATCGTTGCGGTAGAGCTGTCACCCGAACCGGAGAAAGCCGTCACCGTCCCGTTGCCGACTATTATATCGCTCTGCTGAAATCCGGTGACCTCCTCCGAAAATGTGATGCTCACATCAAACGCGCCGGTCTGCGTGGTCGCCGGGCCCGTGATGCTGACGGACGGGCGATCCACGTCCACCTGAACCGACAATCGGGTTGCTGCCGTGTTTCCGTTGCCCGCCGAATCCCTGGCCACGCGGGCCGCGACGTCCACCGTGACCGTTCCGGTGGCGGCCGGTGTGACGGTGGCGGTGTAGCTGTCACCCGAACCGGAGATAGCCGTCACTGCCCCGTTGCCGACTGTCACGTCACCCTGCTCGAAACCGGTAACGTCCTCCGAGAAGGTGATCGTTGCGTCGAACGGACCGTTCTGCGCATCCGCAGGCCCTGTAATGCCGACCGTTGGCGCATCCAGGTCCGCCATTACTGAAAACCGGTCGGCTGCCTCGTTGCCTTTGCCCGCGGCGCCAATGGCGACGTCTGCCGCCACGTCCACCGTCACCGTTCCAGAGGCTGCAGGCGTGATCGTGGCGGTGTAGTTGTCTCCGGAACCGGAGAAGGCCGTCACGGTCCCGTTGCCGACCGTCACGTCTCCCTGCTGGAACCCGGTGACGTTTTCAGAGAAGGTGACGGTTACGTCAAATGCACCGTTTTGAACATTCGTCGGCCCTGAAAGGGTGACCGTCACTGCCTCTGTTATCGTAATCGTGAAGGTCCCGGTGACGGCCGCGTTCACACCGTCGTCGGCGGAGACGGTGACCGTGTAATCCTGCGTCGCCGCGGTTGCGGACACCGTGCCTTGCAGGAGCGAGTTCGTGTAGGACAACCCGGAGGGCAGGCCCGATACAGTGAGGGTCACCTCGTCTCCGTCTTCATCGGTCACCTTGAAATCGATGGCCGTGATGGTCTCTCCCTGCTGGTACGTCCGGTCGCCCGGCATCGTGATGTCCGGCAGCCTGTTCGCAGGTCGAGTGCCCCCCGGCTCGGTCACGGTGATTGTGAAGGTCGCTGTGACCGCAGGGTTCACCCCGTCGTCGGCGGAAACGGTGACCGTGTAATCCTGCGTCGCCGCGGTTGCGGACACCGTGCCTTGCAGGAGCGAGTTTGTGTAGGACAACCCGGAGGGCAGGCCCGATACAGTGAGGGTTACCTCGTCTCCGTCTTCATCGGTCACCTTGAAATCGATTCCCGTGATCGTCTGTCCCTGCTCGTACGTCTGGTCGCCCGGCATCGTGATGTCCGGCAGCCTGTTGGCAGGTCGCGCGCTCCCCGGCTCGGTCACGGTGATTGTGAAGGTCGCCGTGACCGCAGGGTTCACCCCGTCATCGGCGGAGACGGTGACCGTGTAATCCTGCGTCGCCGCGGTTGCGGACACCGTGCCTTGCAGGAGCGAGTTCGTGTAGGACAACCCGGAGGGCAGGCCCGATACCGTGAGGGTCACCTCGTCACCGTCTTCATCGGTCACCTTGAAATCGATTCCCGTGATCGTCTGTCCCTGCTCGTACGTCTGGTCGCCAGGAACCGTGATCTCCGGCAGCCTGTTCGCAGGTCGAGTGCCCCCCGGCTCGGTCACGGTGATTGTGAAGGTCGCTGTGACCGCAGGGTTCACCCCGTCGTCGGCGGAGACGGTGACCGTGTAATCCTGCGTCGCCGCGGTTGCGGACACCGTGCCCTGCACCATGCCGTTCCTGTAGGACAGCCCTGACGGCAGACCCGACAGTGTCAGCCTTACCGCGTCGCCGTCCGCATCGCTTACCGTAGGCCAGAAAGCCGTGATCGTCTCGCCCTGCTCGAACGTTTTGTTGCCCGGCACCGTGATCTCCGGAGGGCTGTTCGCCGGGGGCGTGGTCGCGGGTGTGGTCACGGTGATGGTGAAGGACCCCGTCACGGCGGCGTTCACGCCGTCGTCGGCGGAGACGGTGACCGTGTAGTCCTGGGCGGTTGCACTGGAGGACACCGTACCCTGCAGGAGGGAGTTGGTGTAGGACAACCCGGAAGGCGCGCCCGATACGGTTGTGGTCACCTCGTCGCCGTCTTCATCGGTCACCTTGAAATCGATTCCTGTGATCGTCTGCCCCTGCTCGTAAGTCTGGTCGCCAGGCACCGTGATCTGCGGAGGGCTATTCGCCGGGGGCGTGGTCGCGTGCTCGGTAACGGTGATGGTGAAGGTCCCGGTCACGGCCGGGTTCACGCCGTCGTCGGCGGAGACGGTGACCGTGTAGTCCTGGGCGGTTGCACTGGAGGACACCGTGCCTTGCAGGAGGGAGTTGGTGTAGGACAACCCGGAAGGCTGGCCCGATACGGTTGTGGTCACCTCGTCTCCGTCGACGTCGGTCACCTTGAAATCGATTCCCGTGATCGTCTGCCCCTGCTCGTACGTCTGGTCGCCCGGCACCGTGATCTGCGGCGGACGGTTCGCCGGCGGCGCGGGTGTGGTCACGGTGATGGTGAAGGACCCCGTCACGGCGGCGTTCACGCCGTCATCGGCGGAGACGGTGACCGTGTAATCCTGCGTCGCCGCGTCGGCGGACACCGTGCCTTGCAGGAGGGAGTTGGTGTAGGACAACCCGGAAGGCTGACCCGATACGGTGAGGGTCACCTCGTCTCCGTCTTCATCGGTCACCTTGAAATCGATTCCCGTGATCGTCTGCCCCTGCTCGTACGTCTGGTCGCCCGGCACCGTGATCTGCGGCGGACGGTTCGCCGGCGGCGCGGGCGCGGTCACGGTGATGGTGAAGGACCCCGTCACGGCGGCGTTCACGCCGTCATCGGCGGAGACGGTGACCGTGTAATCCTGCGTCGCCGCGTCGGCGGACACCGTGCCTTGCAGGAGGGAGTTGGTGTAGGACAACCCGGAAGGCTGGCCCGATACGGTGAGGGTCACCTCGTCTCCGTCTTCATCGGTCACCTTGAAATCGATTCCTGTGATCGTCTGCCCCTGCTCGTAAGTCTGGTCGCCCGGCACCGAAATCTCCGGGGGTCTGTTCGCCGGCGGCGCGGGCGCGGTCACGGTGATGGTGAAGGTCCCGGTCACGGCCGGGTTCACGACGTCGTTGGCGGAGACGGTGACGGTGTAGTCCTGGGCCGTTGCGCTGGTGGAGACCGTGCCCTGCAGGAGCGAGTTCGTGTAGGACAATCCGGAGGGCAGCCCCGATACCGTGAGGGTCACCTCGTCACCGTCTTCATCGGTCACCTTGAAATCGATTCCCGAGATCGTCTGGCCCTGCTCGTACGTCTGGTCGCCCGGCAGCGAGATCTGCGGCGGAGAATTCAATGTGGCCTGTACCGAAAACTGGCTCGCCGCGGTATTGGCATTGCCACCTGCGTCCCTGGCCACGCCCGCCCGCCGCCACGTTCACGGTCACCGTCCCGCTGGCCGACGGCGTGATCGTGATCGAATAGCTGGCCCCCGAACCGGAGAATCCCGTCACCGACCCGTTACCCACCGTCACGTCCCCCTGCTCAAAGGGATGCCCGTGCACACCCACCGGCTCCGAAAACGCGATGTTCACGGTGAACGAACCGGTCTGAGCGACCGACGGACCCGTGATATCGACTGATGGAGGATCCAGGTCCGCGGTCCCCGTCCACCGTGTCGCCGCGCTGTTGCCATTGCCGGCGATATCGTTAGCCACGTTCGCGGCCACGTCCACGGTCACCTCGCCGCTGGCCGACGGATGGAGCGTGATCTCATAACTGCTCCCTGAACCGGAGAAGGCCATAACCGAAGCGTTGCCCACCGCCACGTCGCTCTGCTCGAACCCGGTCACCGACACCGAAAAGGTGATGTCCACAACAAATGGATGGCCCCCCAACGTGTACGTCGGACCGCTGAGGCTGACCGTGGGGTCGTTGGCGATCGCGTTCGTAGGAAGCATCAACAGGATGGCGGCTCCGAAAAGGAAGGTCTTCGCCGTCAGCGCTGTTGACCTCGCAAGACTGGGGCGCCGTCTGGAGAGATTGAAATAAGGTAACAGACCGTGAAATTTGAAGAGAATCTCTAAGCATCCAACGTGCATTGCCGGCTCCTTCTTGAAATGGATGATTGCAGCCCGTAAAGGGCGCGCGGAATGTTCGCTCCGCCATTGCAAGCAGAAGCCGTGCCAAAGCCGCAGGATATCTTTAAATCCTTTTAAACAAAGAACTTATGAACTATTTCTCGCAGAGAGGACATTATTCGCATTTGTTTCGAAATGGAACGCCGGCGTTGCGATCCGACCGACCGTGATCCATACAAGACAAATGAATACAATAAGTTATACCCAATCCCATTTGATGTGTCACGAATCGAAACGCAAGTCTCAATTTGAGACAAACAACAACCGGGCGGATGAACCCTGACGTAAAGCAAGATAATCTGACCGGTCATTCGCCTTCATGCCCGGACGGGCCCGGAAATGTGAACATGATATCGCCACCTGGTTCTCGCAAGTTGCGATCCGGACGGCGCGGAGTTTCATGTCTTGAAGCCTGGCTATTTTCATATAGACGAGTACACATTGCTGTCTTGTCAGCTCAGGCCCGCCGAGACGGGATTCGCCAGTGCCTGGTCCATCGACCCGGCGCCGGTCCCCGGAAGTATATATTAAATATAATATGTATATTTAAATAACGTGTACGAAGGGCCAAAATGGCATATTTTTTATAGTATGTATACGAAATCGGCCATCATTCGCCGGCACACAAGACTGGCAACCCATGATTCTCCACATACAAAGCCCGGTGCAATCTCTGATTGCACCGGGCTTTGTATTGAAGGGTTCGGCCGGACGACGCTTAAATCATCCCACAATGGATGTTAAGCCGGATCAGGTTATGTTCGCTGTCCGTTTGCCTGAAGAAAGACCCACAGGACTCTCCATCCATGTTCCCTGCAGGAAGGAAATCGTTGTCCCTTTCGGACCTCGATTCGATCCTTGCAGGGGCATAAGCCGAAGGCCCGGTAGATTCCGGCGGTCTGACAGATTTGTCCGGTTTTTGGCATCTGGATGTTCCTACCGTACCCCTCGATCCGCCATCACCGTGGGGGTCTTTCGCGTTGGATGCAGGACGTCCCCCTTTAATATCCAGATAGAACCTTCATCCCGATTCAACACATACTCCGTTGGTTGATCCGAGCCGGCCGGATATATCGAGATTCTCTCGTAACGATAGACCCGCTCGGCAATCAGGAAGCCGCCAACAACGATGACAATGGAAGCCAACAAGACAGAGACCGCCAGGAAACAAATAGCGCGTATCGGTTGTTTTTCCATGACTCACAGTCCCTGTAGGATTTCAACTGTCTTTGGCAGAACCCGAGTATAGGGACGTACCAGCAACTGCCGAGGTTCAGTGACCGGCAATCAGGTTGTATTTCTTCAATTTCCGGTACAGTGTCGCGCGTCCGACACCGAGGGCACGTGCTGCTTCGGTTACGTTGTTGTCGGATACTTCAAGGGCGTTGACCAGCGCCTGCCGTTCGACTTCCGCCAGTGGGAGCACAGACATTGGCGCCGCGCCGCCCGTTCCGGAATCTACGATCGGCGAGAGTTGCGGCGGCAGGTTATTCACCTGCAGAACGTCGGTTGTCTCGAGCAATACGGCGCGTTCGATGGCGTTCTCGAGTTCGCGAACGTTGCCCGGCCAATCGTACTGCAACAACAGACGCAGCGTGGCCGTGGAAATGCCACTGATGGTTTTGCCGTTGCGTTTCGTGTGCTTTTCGAGGAAGTGTTTCGCCAGCAACGGAATGTCTTCGCGGCGTTCGCGGAGCGGCGGAATCGCGATCGGGAAAACGGAGATTCGATAGAACAGGTCTTCGCGGAATCTGCCGGTCTTTACCGCATCCTCCAGGTCCTTGTTGGTGGCGGCGACCAGCCGGATGTCTACCGGGATCGGGGTCGTTGTACCAACGCGCTGGATCTCTCGCTCCTGCAGGACGCGCAGCAATTTGGCCTGAAGGGCCAGGTCCATGTCTCCGATCTCGTCCAGGAAGACCGTTCCCCCCGTGGCTCGTTCAAAGACGCCTATCCTCCGCTTCGTCGCCCCCGTAAAGGCGCCCTCTTCGTGTCCGAACAGTTCACTCTCGATCAGCGCCTCCGGAATGGCAGCGCAATTGATGGTGAGGTACGGACCCTCTTTGCGGTGGCTGTTGAAATGAAAGGACTTCGCAACAAGTTCCTTGCCGGTGCCGCTCTCGCCCTGGATCAACACGGTAATGTCGCTCTCGGCAGCCTGCTTCACCAGCGCGTACACCTGCTTCATCGGGGCGCTGGAGCCGACCATGCCTGAGAAGGAGTAGGTCGTCTTGAGTTCGGTGCGCAGGCGAAGTACTTCGGCCTTCATACGCTCGACCTGAATCTCTCTGGACACGTCGCGGTACACGTACAGATCGCCGATGATTTCTCCCTGGATATCGCTCACCGGGGCTACGGATCGATAGAACAGACGATTGCCGGGCAAATTGTCTGCCTCGGCCCTTTCTACGACTTTACCCTTGCTCCCGAAAATGAACCTTCCCTCCATGTCAGTCAGATCAGGTTCTCGAAATCTCTCATCAAACCGCTCCTTGAAGGCCTTCGGAGACATCATTTGCAATTCGCTCTTCGGCAGGTCGAGTACCCTTTCGTACCTGCGATTGGCAAACACCAGGTTGCCGGTGACGTCATACATGGCCAGCGCGTCTCCAGTGGCATCGAGTACGGCTTCAAGCCTTTGATGACTGTCATTCAGCTGGCTTCGCCTTGCCGCCAACTCCTGTTCCACGTTCCATTTCCCAACCAGTGAAAGCGCGATCTGCTGGATTTCCTCCCGTGCGAAAGGCTTTCGGATATAGAGCACTTTGTGGAGTAACTCCATATCGTGGATGATTTCGGCCAGTGACTTGTCCGTGTAAGCGGTCATGATGACGACCTCGATGTCACGATCGATGGTCCGCACCCGACGGATCGTTTCGATGCCGTCGATCCCCGGCGGCATTCTAATGTCAACGAATGCGACGCATATGGGCCGTCCGGCTGCCTTCTCCGACTTGATAACCTCGCAGGCATCCTCGCCACTGTTCGCGTGCAGGAGCTCGAATTCCGGAAGAAACGATCCGACCGTCTGCTGCGTGAAGGCTGACGCGAGCTCATCCGTGACGGTTTCCATGAATCGAGGCCGCAACATTTCCGCAAAGTCGTCGTGGATTTCTTTCTGGTCATCGACGATCAACACGCGACGGGTTTTAAGATTACTGAAATCCATCGAATACCTCTGCGTTGTTGTCCTGCGTTTCATATCGTTAGAACTGCACCATCAGTTCCAGGATTCGACGATGGCGCACAATCTGTCGCTGTGTCCCATTACACATGACTGTCGACGGCGATTCAGGAAAGCGAATCTCCGTCCTCAGCCTCGGACCCCGGCACCACCGAAGAAAGCCGCAGCTTGACGCGCATAGTGGTTCCCTTGCCGTAGCCTGCGCTTATCGGGTAAATTTGCCCGCCTGAACCGATTATAAAATTCGCGATTGAGTGAAGACCCAGCCCGCTCCCCACCTCTTTCGTCGTATATCCGGCTGCGAAGATGATCTTCAGGCGCTTTTCTTCGATACCGATGCCGTTGTCGATGACGTCGATGACAAGGTAGTCCTCCTGAACGTAGGACCGGATCTGAATGCGGGGCTTCTCCCGGACTCCGACGGTTTTCTCCAGATCGTCGATGGCTTCGATGGCATTCTTGATGAGATTGACCAGCATCTGATGAAACTTGCTCTCCTGGATTCGAATCTCTTCCGGCGCATTCCGGCAGTCGACCTCAACCCGGACTCCTCTCTTGCCGAGCGAATCCTGGAGCAGCTTGGTGGCGTCGGATATGGCCTTTCCAATGCTGATGTCCTTTCGCGCAAGGGCTCCCGTGTCGATCGTTCGCTGGGTTCGGATGATATCGACGATGTGCGCAACCCGGCTCTCCACGCGTCCCACCGTCTGAGTCAGCTGCGCGTTTTGCTCGGCAAAGTCATGGGCGAGGCCAAGAATGAACGGCATCACTTTCTGGCCCTGCGGGTCCGTTTTCAGATAGGTTATCCAATCGTCCCGATGCGCCTCAATAGCCGCTGCAAGCGCGGACAGGCGACGTAACAGTTCGTTTCTCGACAACTCCTCGTGAATCGTCCCCAGGCCAGTGGCGACACTGTTGATCGCGTTTCCGATGTTGTGGAGGATCGTGTCCACAATCTCCAGCCTTCCCTGCGCGAACGCCTGAGAAAGCGCTTCTTCCGCGAGTCTGCGCTCGGTGACGTCCCTGAATACGATCACGCCGCCTTTGGCGATACCCGACTCCCGGAGGGGTCTGCCGCTGACGCTTATGTAGACGCCTTCCGGTACGTTCGGATTTCGAATGAACATTTCCACTTCATCGGAGGGTTCGCCCTGAATGGCGCGAACCAGCGGAAGTTCGTCCATTGGATAGGGCGTTTCCCGATCGGGAAAGAAAATACCGTATTGGTCCGTCCATTGATCGGGGCCGGTCTCCGTCATCCCGATTCCGACCATCCGTTCCGCACTGGGATTGAAGATCGTGAAGTTCCCGTCTTCGTCGGCAACGACCACGCCGTCGCTGATGCTGTTGAATATGGTCTCCATGGCGTGAGTCTGCATTCGCAGGTTGTCGGCCGTTCGTTTCAGATCTCTCTCTGCTTCCTTGATCTCAGTCACGTCCCGGAAAGTGGACACGCGCCCGTAATGACATCCGTCTCGCCCCGCAAGGGTCTGCCGCTGACGCTGATGTAGACACCCTCCGGCTTTTCCCGGTTGCGTACGAGCAGCTCGACACCATCCGACGGCTCCCCGCGGACGGCGCGCACCAGCGGAAGCTCGTCCTGCGGCAGGACCGTTTCTCCATCTATGGTGTGAATGCCGTATGTATCCGACCAATTTGAAAAGCTCGTATCCGGAACGTGCAAGCCGAGAATGCGTTTCGCGCTGGGATTGAAAATCAGAGTTTTCTTATTCTTATCGATAACGATCACACCATCGCTGATGCTGTCGAAGACTGTTTCCATCAGATGGGTCTGCTCCTGAAGGCCGCGGACGGTTTTCTTTAACTTCGATTCGGTCGCCTTCTGTACGGTGACGTCGCGGAGTACGATGACCCCACCCTCGATCTCGCCGGAATCGTCCTGAAGCGGTCTTCCGCTCACGCTGATGTAGACCCCGTCCGGTCTTTCCTGATTGCGGATGAACAACTCGACGTCGTCGGTTGTCTCGCCGTGCATGGCGCGCATGAGCGGGAGTTCTTCCGATGGAACGGGGGTCACTTTGTCCGGATAAAACGTTCCGTACGTCTCGGCCCATTCATCAGCCGGTGATTCCGTCGGTCCCATGCCGACAATGTCTTGGGCTTTGGGATTGACGAACAGGAATTCACCATCCGTACCGGTCACGACCACGCCGTCGCTGACGCTTCTGAATACCGTTTCCATAAGCAGGGCCTGTTTCTTCAGCTGGCCGATGTTTTCCAAAAGTGCTGCTTCCTGCTCCTTATGCTTGGTGATATCGCTAAACACAACCACAGCGGCTTTGACTTTTTCGCCAGTACCGTTGGTGCCTCGTATGAATCGGCCCTTCGCGCTGACGTAGGTACCGCCCGGCTTTTTCTCATTGCGCACGAAATATTCCAGATTGTTCGTGTTTTCTCCCTGCAGAGCGCGCACGAGGGGAAGTTGTTCGGTTGGAACGCGGGTTTCCTTATCCAGATAGAAGGCGCCGTACGTGTCCGACCATTCATCGGGCGTCGCATCCATCAGGCCCATGCCCAGAATGCGCTCCGCGCTGGGGTTGAACAGGAGCAATTTGCCGTCCGCATCGGCGACCGCCACGCCCTCATCCATATTGTCGAAGACAGTCTTCATGAGTTGGCTTCGGTCGTGCAGTTCGGAGACCGTCTGTTCCAGTCGGGCTTCGGTTTCAGTGATCTGTTCCAGGGCCCGCTCCAGTTGTCTCCGCTCGTTTTCGAGCTGTTCGTTGTTTGCCAGAAGGTGGTCATAAAGGCGTTGGCTGGAAGATTCGTGGCCCCACGCGATGATTGTAACGAAGACAAACCCGACGAGGAACCTGATAACTTGCTCGGTTTCGTAGACGAACGTGCCGGCCAGCCCCGGCGCCAGCAACAACACGGCCGCTACAAGAGAGAAGAAACCTGTCAGAATTCCGCCCTCGCGTCTGCCAAGAAAAAAGAAAAACAGCAAGGGCATCAGGAGGTGAAAATAAAGGAAGTTATGTGTAAACGCGGAAAGCCAAAGCAGCCCGATCCCGACTCCCAACAAGACGACGCGATAGGATTTTCGAGCTTCCGCGCCCAGCAGGAGTCCGGCCAGACCGCCAGCCACGAGCAACGTCATGACACTGTGGGTCGACATCGCCAGTACCTCGCCGCTCAGATAGTTGCGAATTGTATAGCCGACAAGGACCATCAATCCGACCGTGCAGGCGACAACGAAGACCTGTTTCCTGTGACGGGCTTGCGCGTTCCTGGAATCCATATTCAGCTTCCTCCGCGGTCCGGTTTGAACGGGACCATTGTCCTGTTCCCTGAGTCTCCCGCCGTATTTGGCCAACCTTTAACCGGGACAGAACACCACATTTGGTTCAACCCGTATATCCGTTCTATCCGGCACCAGCAGATTTCAAGCCATCTGAGATGGAGACTTCCACGAGTCGTTTCTTTGTAAGGTGATAACTTAACGATTTTTTGTTGAACTAATGTTGAATTATTCGACATTTCTAATGATTTTATGATGAATTTTGGCTTATCTTACATGCGAAGGTCCGAAATCCGCGAGATGCAGATACAAATGACAGCACTTGATCTATAATATCGTGATTACAGACAGACCAGGCGGGAAGGCCGGGACACGGAGTGAGGGGCCAGGAACCGATCGTCAAAGACTGTGGAAAAGAGGAGGCGTGTATGTGCGATCGGCCGGGCGCATCGCGGCGGAGTGGACATCGCATGGAAAGGAAGTCTGAAGCTTGCCGATGGCGCAGAAGGGGGTCGATACAGAGGCTTGTTTGCTTAGCTGGACAATGTCGGCGTCTTCAGTCCCGTATGGACCATCCGGACCTGTGATTCACTCAAACGTCGTCATCACCGGGATTCAAGAGACCCTCCCCAGGCCCCTCCGCCCATTCTTCGTATTTTGATCGTTTTGTTCCGTGCCTTCCACATATCCGGTTTTCGGGTCCGGCGCTGTTAAACATCCTCGCGCATTTCAGGCACTTCCGCATCTTGCGACTGTCATGGGCAACGTAATCTCTGCCGCGATAAGTTCGAGAATTCATCCGAGGATTTCCCAAATCCGATTGGGGAGTTACGAATTTTGTTTCTTCATCAATGCCGGCCACCGATATTTCCGCGTAAACACCACGTGAGGCCCCGACATCGCAAACGGGATCAATGGCTACGTGCTTGTTCGCCTTCCCTCCGGATCGAAAGATGCCCCGGGCTCAATAGTCGATCGTAACCGTCTTCGGAATACCGTTCTTCCGCCGACGGCTCCTGCAATCCTCATTTCTCACACGTCATGTCAACGCGATGCGGTCTGTATCTTGCATCCCTCGATATACTCACATCTATCGGCGATACTCTCAACCGCACCCGCTAACCGATGCGCCAGATGAAGCAGGCAAATGGCAATTCTCGAGACCGCCGGCAAACAAAGGAGAACGACAAGATCAATCCACAGTGCAGTTTGTGAGATAATTTATCCCTCGACTTTCCTAATTAGTCGCAATACCAGTCTCTCGAAGATCCAGAATCTCCCTGGTCTTGCGTTCGACGATTCAGGCACTCGGATTCTTAGCATTCGCGGCAACAATCTCGCTCCTGATGTGTATGGTCCACCACTGAACCGCCGTGAACTGAACGACGGGATGTCCTTATTGGCGACCGGGTTTTGCATCGTGCATCACAGCCTGATCAGCTCGACCGAAGTGACGAGCGAGAATCTTACGATCAGGATTATGTTAATATAACCAAATCTTGTTGAAATAACGTTGATTTATAGCGCTATATTGATGATTTAATGATGAATTTCGTTGCATTTTGGGTCGGAGATCCGGCGAAGTGGCTAAATTATGACGTCCGTTGTCCCCATACGGCATTTGATGCGGTCGTACGCCATCCGGGGTGCACTGCCCACATTCGGATCTTTTGATCGGCGGGATTCGGATCGATGGATGCGGCGTAAACGATAGGAAATCGGTATAGGAGGGTATTGTGTTGGCAATAAGGAAGGATGAAATTGAGGAATGAGTGGGGATGCCGATCGCGGGCGGGAGGTGACTCGCAGGCGGCCTGGCACGGCCGGGAAACGATCTATGGTGAGGTTCGCGCGACCGTCACTTCGTCGAAATAGGGACCGCGCTCAGGAATTCGTCGCGGCAGCCCGGATTGCAGAACCCGACGACGCGGCCGTCGTATTCGGTCAGCGAATCAGCCTGCACGGGTTGGACTACCGGGTCTCCCATTAAAGGTTGGTCATTGTTGGCGTTGGCTGCTACATATGAACCTTTTGAGTTCGCGGGCAGTCGCACCGTCAGGCAGCTTCAGACAGCAATCGGGTTTCTGATGCGCCGGTTGGCTTCTCTGCTATTCCACATGTTAAACTGCCCTCCTGTCGCGATTGCGAGTTCATCCTTGTTTTTTCATTCAATAACGCTTGACGTTATTACTCTTAGTTGTTATGCTTAATGGGTGATCAGATCCTTCAGGGACAGGGAAGCCGAAAAGATATTTCGCGGCCGGTATTCCCTGAAATTGCCGCAGAATATTCAAAGAACGGCCGCACGCAAGCTCGAGCAACTTAACGCCGCGACGATCCTTGAAACGCTCCGCGTACCTCGTGGCAACCGACTTGAAGCGTTAAGCCATGATCGTAAAGGGCAGCATAGCATTCGCATCAACGATCAGTGGCGTGTTTGTTTCGTGTGGCGAGACGAAAATGCCTACGACGTCGAGATCGTCGATTATCATTGAGGAGCAACGATGACGACCCGCGACTTTTCACCGATCCATCCGGGCGAGATCCTGCTGGAAGATTTCCTCAAGCCGATGCAGATGAGTCAGTATCGCCTGGCGAAGGCAATCAATGTGCCGCCGCGCCGCATCAATGAAATCATACACGGGAAGCGGCGCATTACTGCAGATACAGCCTTGAGATTGGGGCGCTTTTTTTCAATGGAAGCTCAGTTCTGGATGAATCTGCAAACCCGTTACGACCTTGAAGCCGCCCGCGACACCCTGTCTGGCAGGCTCGATCAAGAGGTGCGTGTTCACACGGCCTAGAGTAACCCGGTTGAGCATGGATCACTATCTCCGCTGTGCTGGTTCCTTCCCCCACCGTGGTCCGTTTTCCTTCTTCCTTCTTCCCCTTTCCCTCTCCCCACCTCTAGCGTCTTGCCAACTGGATTGACGATCTACCGGCACAGTAAAACACGACATCCTCTCGCCCTGGCCGACGCCTAAAAGTGGAAAGACAGCGCGGCCCTCAGGCCGTTATTCCTTGTCGGCGATATGTTTAAATTGATCCGGGAAGGGTGAACTTCGACCCATTTTTCGGTAATCGTCCTGCCGCCGACCAGGGTGCCGCAGACTGTCGCGAGAGGCACTACGAGAACGGCGTAGAAGAATCGGTCGGCGCGGTCCCTTTCTTCAACTTCCCCTCTTCTATCGTCGTCAGATACATCATATGGATATATCAGAAGTGCAGCGCCAAGTCCGGCAAGAGCCCCTATGGCCATACCCTTGATCGTGTTTCGATGACGACCCGTGCTGACTTCCAGTTCTTTGACCAGGGCACGGGGGATCCGTTCGGTACCGCGTTCGGACAGGACCTCGAGTGAGTCCCGGACGGCGCCTGCAAACCTTCCGATCATCCAATGCGGCGATATCGATGGCGCCTTCAACCGGACCCTGGGACCCTGGAGTTCACGCATGGCCGCTCTCGCTTTCCGCCAGCGATCCATTTCGCTGCGTCTTCGGGTAACGAAAATTCGTTCGATATCGTCCATACGGATTCTCTGTCGGATTCCTTGCTTCTTCTGTGGTTTGATCTCGATCTGATCTGCGTCTTTGCGCACGATCATTCCCTTAGTTGAGCGGTCGATCCCGGTGGACCGGTAATCGATGTGTACGTGCCATCCGATTCTCAGCTTCCCGCGGTCGAGGTTTTCGCCGGACAACACCGTCATCGTCGATTTCTGAACCTCCAACATCTCACGCCGTGCCATTCGCCACAGCTCGATGCCGCCGGGGTTGTCGGCGACTGCGACGACCGCGATATCCTGTCGTGCTATCTCCCATCCTTTCCCCTCGCCTGGTGCGATCACGACTCGATTCGATTCGCGGGAGACAATCCGGCCCATCGCCGCGCTTTCCGCCTCGTTCAATATGAACACCACGTAAGCATACCAGCCGGGAGAGAGCCTGTTCAGATCAACCTCCTTACCGGACATTACCGTGACCGCCTTCGCATGGAGTCTCTGAATGGCCGCTTCCGCAGTCGAATCCGATGCCGCTTGTACTACGGACGGGATAATCGCACTAAACACCATTGTCGCGGACAGGACGAGTGCGGTAATCTTCACGATCTTCCTCCAGTGTCTTAGGTGAAAGTACCGATCAATGATTCCTTACGATGTTTACCCGTGGTGCAATGACGCTTTCGTCTCCACTCGTTCGAGACCGTCCTTCTCCTTCGGCGTCCTGAACCGGATGGTGCGGGACCCCAGAAGCAGCAGGAGCAGGCCGAGCAGCATCCAGAAGATCTTCCGGATCCGCCGGACGATGCCCACGGCCAATCCGGTACCCGGCTCCAGTCCCATCAGATGGAAGAGAAACACGTGCCCACCTTCGAAGACCCCCATGCCGTACGGGACAAAACCGAAAATCAAATTGATCACCATCATCAGCGAGTGGAACAGGTAAACCGAAACAAACGGCATCGGCTCGCCCAGCACACGAAGGATCACGTAGATCTCAAGGGTTCCGAGGCCCCATGTCACCAGGTGAATACCCAGCAGGCCCGCCAGACGCCATCCTTTCAGCCGGTAAAACCCGGCCAGATTGCGATCGATCTCCGTCGCACGATTGCGGAACCGCGCCACAAACGAGATCCGCATCCGCACCAGGAAGTTCACAAGCCCGGTGAAGGGATCGCGGCGCTGTCTCACCACGGTAAATACCGCGCCAACGACGGCGATCGTCAGTGCGGCAAACAGCGCCCATTGGATTTCCTCTGGAAATACGTATCGGCGAAGACCCGCCAGAACGCCGCCCACGACGAAGAGAACGCCGCTGACCATCTCGCCCGTCTTGGTGAGTACAAGAGACGACACCCCGGCCGTTACGCCCATTCTCTCCCGCAGCATCATGACCTTGGCGACCTCTTTGCCGATCTGCGAGGCCGGCATCACGTTGCCCAGGGCTTCGCCGACCAGCTTTACCCAGAGCAACGGTCTCATTCGAGGCCTTTCGGTCCCACCGTCAAAACTCTCCCGCCACGCGCAGACGTTATTCATATAGGCCGCCAGGGTTATTCCAATTATCGGGACATATCCCCAGCCCATCATCACCACGTGCTGCCACACTTCCGGCTCACCGAGCTGGTGAAGCAGCACGCCAAGGCCCGCCAGGCCCAGCAGCCAGAGCAGTATATAGGCTTCCTGTTTCATCGCGTACTCCTCGAATATCGATACGTTAGTAGACAACCCTTTTTGCGGCGGTGATAACGGGTATCCCCCTTATCGCGCAGAGGGCGACGGTCAGATAAGTCGCCGCGAGTGCGGCCGTCTCCACCCCGGATTCCAGCCCCGGCGCCAGGTTGGACGAACGTTGCACCGCGTTCAGGATGAACAGCGCGACAAATGCCATGACCTTTGCAACGCCGTAGGCCGCCCTGCTTGCGCGGGAGGCGACCAGTCCGTGACCGATGCGCGAACGCATCATCGTCGTCTCTCCGAATGCGGTCTTTCCCTGCGTAAGGGCGCAACTCCGAATGGCGTCCGTCACGAATCCCCTGCTGAGTACCACCAGCGGCACCCAGAGGGGGACCAGATGCAGCCACGCGAACACCACCCACCACACGTTCTCCGCAATCCGGTCCCCCACGATATCGAGCAGGCCGCCCACCTTGCTTTCGCAACCCAGCCGGCGCGCGGCGTACCCGTCCAGCCAGTCCATCAAAAGCGCCGCGAACGCGAGCGGAACCGCAATCCAGGCCAGCACGGTATCTCCGGTGACCGCAAAGGCCGCAGCCAGAAACAGGCACACGACCCGGAAGGCGGTAATCAGGTTGGCGGTGTGGCGTTGAAGGGTGGCTGCAATCGTCAATGTGTGTGTGGACATAACGTCCTCCTTTCCTGCAGCACACCTTGTGCAAACCTCGTGCCATAGCGGATTGAGCCCGAAAACAGGCCGATTCCACGGAAATCCGACACGAAAAAAGGATGACAGGTGCAATACCAAACTTGCACCTGCAATTCGGTTCTTGCAGGTAGCGGACGAGGAACCGAAAAAAGCCCGAAGACAAATCTTCCGTCTTCGGGCATCGTTTGGGGCAATAACATCAGGTTTTATTTTATGCAATTACAATCTCACGCCTTCTTTCGCCTTTCGGTTTCTTTGGAACTGCGTTTCGTGCGTGCGACGGTCCAAAGCGATAGGCCGGCCGCACGAAATCCCATGCCACCGCGGAATCTGTAAGGGCGACCGGCCGGTCGCCCCTACCAACACCAAGCATCCTCGAATTGATATCGCCAGGCCGTATTGATGACCGGTGGTGTGCGGTGTGGCCCTCTTCCTTCTACCTTCTTCCGTAGACCTTCTTCCGTCTTCCTTTATCTGTATATCCCCGGATCGATCCCCAGTTCCCTGACCTTCTGCTGCAGCGCCTGCCTCTTCATGCCGATGGCCGGCGCGGTTCTGCTCATATTGCCCTTGTGTTGCTCCAGCGCCGACCGTATGAACGCGGCTTCGAAGTTCTGTACAGCCTCCTGCTTTGCATCCTGGAAGAAAATACCGTCCCGCCATGCGGGCGCTCCAGTGGCGCTGGATTCCGTACCGTGCGACCGGACTTCCTCCGGAAGCAGGTCTCGGCTGAGGACGGTACCCTCCGCGAAGATGACCGCACGTTCGACGGCGTGCATCAGTTCGCGAATATTGCCCGGCCAGGCATAGGACGTCAATCGCTTCATCACACCGGCCGGAACTTCCTTGATTGCCTTTCCGTGTTTTCGATTGTATTGCTCAAGAAAGTGCCGGACCAGCAGCCCGATATCCTCCCGGCGGTCGCGCAGCGGGGGCAGGAAAATTTCCACCACTCTCAGCCGGTAGTAGAGGTCTTCCCGGAACCTCCCTCCGGAGATCTCGCCGGGAAGGTCCCGATTGGTGGCGCTGATCATCCGAACGTCCACCGCCACCGTCTCCGAGCCGCCCAGCCGCTCGAAACGCTGCTCCTGCACCACACGCAACAGCTTCGCCTGGGTTTCGAGGTGCATGTCCCCGACTTCATCCAGAAAAAGTGTTCCGCCGTCCGCCAACTCGAATTTGCCCTGCCGCCTTGAAGCAGCCCCTGTAAATGCGCCTTTCTCGTGGCCGAACAGTTCGCTTTCGATCAACTCGGTGGGTAGCGCCGCGGCATTCACGGCCACAAACGGACGGTCCTTGCGACCACCCTGTTCGTGAATCGCCCGCGCCACGAGTTCCTTGCCCGTCCCGCTTTCGCCGTTTACCAGCACGGCCGCGTCGGTCCCGGCCACCTTGCCTATCATGTCGCAGACCCGATCCATGGCGCGGCTGCGGCCGACCAATAGTCCGAACCCGGACTGCCGCCGGAGCTCGTCGCGCAGCGTTTCGTTCTCCTTCCGCAACCGAATCGTCTCGAGCGCATTCTGGACGAGGCAGCGAAGTTCATCCACGTCGTAGGGCTTGCTCAGGTAGTCGTACGCGCCCGCCTTCATCGCATCCACGGCAATCCGCTCCGATCCGTACGCGGTCATCATGATGATCGGCGGCGGGTCTCCCCGTTCGGCCAGCCGCTTCACCAGCGTCAGACCATCCATTCTCGGCATCTGGATATCGCAGATCACCAGATCGGGACCGCCGCGTGCGATTTCCTCGAGCGCCGCCACACCGTCTCCCGCCTCGACAACCTCGCAGGACAGCGCCGCGAGCGCCCGCTTCAGACCGAGCCGCGCGGCGCGTTCATCGTCCACAACCAGAATCCTATGCCGCATCGTTCGCTCCCGGAAGTTGAACTTCGAACACCGCCCCGGCCTGCTCCCCATTCTCGACTCCAATTGATCCTCCCATGCGCTCCAGGTCCCGTTTCACGGTAGCAAGCCCCAGGCCCGTCCCCGAAGCCTTTGTCGTGAAGAACGGTTCAAAGACGTGAGGCAGCGCCTCCCCTGAAATTCCCGGCCCGGTATCCGATACCCAAACCGAAACGCCCCCGTCCGACCGCCCCGCACGTACTGTCAGTTGCCGGTCCGTCGTCCGGTCCGAGTCGTCCATCGCCTGAATTCCGTTCAGGATCAGATTGAAAAACACCTCTTTCAGGTCCTCAGGATCTCCGGAAACGACCAGGCCGCCGGCGACCTCCGCCCGGATTACCACCTTCCGCCGTTCCGCCTCGTGCGACAGGATCAGGACGACGTCGTCGAGAACGCCCTTGATGTCCACGGGCTCAAATGTATCCCCGTGTTTCGGCTGCGCAAACCTGAGGAGCCTGTCCACGACGTGGCCCAACCGGTCGATTTCGTTCAAAACGACTGTCAGATCGCCGGCCTTGTCAGGGTCGGTCTCGAGGTCTTCCCGAAGCACGGTGGTAATCGCCTTCATCGAACTCAGTGGATTCTTCACCTCGTGAGCGATGCTCGCAGAAAGCAGTCCCAGCCCGGAGAGCCGCTCCGCCTCGTACATGCGCCGTTCCAGCTGCAGCCGGCGCTCCACCAGGCGCGTATTCTCCACCGCCAGCGCAATCTGATTGCACAGCGTACCGAGCAGTTCCCATTCCTCTGACGAAAAGGGAACGCTGCGTTTCTTCTCTCCGAGGCAAAGAAAACCGGCCAGCCTCTCCTCATGCAATACCGGTATGCAAAGCCGGACGCCCTGTTCCGCAAGGATCGCGGCGAGCGCCGGACGATGCAATTCGCCCACGTCCAGCGCTCTGCGGTGGGACAACATCCAGTCCGCCACCTGCCGAACCTGCTCCCGGTTCCCCTCACTTCGGCTGAACGGCGACGCGGGAGGATCGAAACCGGCCAGTCCGCCTCCCGAGATTACCCTCACGTGATCGACGCGCCCGTCCTCGCTGTCAAACAACACCAGCGAAACAAGGTGGACCTTGAGTACTGTACCCACGGCGTCCACAACCGCCTTCAACCGGCTCTCCAGCGCATCCGGCACGTTCAGCGTCTGGCTCAGTGTCCCCAGCAGGTGCTGGTATTCGTACCGCGCTTTAAAGAACAGCCGGTTGATGACCCCCTGCAACCGATTCTTGACTGGCTGAAAGAGGAAGATCAGCAGCGAGATCAGAACCGCCTCGACGACTTCCACCCGGAACCCGCCGCCCAGGCGCCCGAGCTCTTCGGCGACGCGCCGGATCACAAGCAGATAGACTGTGAGCACGATCCCCGTCAGCGCCGAATAGAGCAGCGCGGGATTCACCACGATCCGGAAAAAACTGTACCTGTAGATGTAGTAACCGAGAATGTAGGCCGGCGCGATCGGCGACAGAAACAGCGCGAGGTCGAACGCCGGTCCGGCGAGAGGGAGGTTGATTCCTCCCAGGGGATATGCGACAAAGGCCAGAATGGCGATACCGGTCAGCGCGAGCGCCGTCTGCCGGTAAAACGACCGTTGCACCTCGGTTGTCAACTGCCTGGCGAACCCACGGCAGAGCCACGCCGAAGACAGCAGCGCGGCAATGGCGTATACGCTGAAGGTCACTCGTTTCAGCGGCACTTCCCACAGTCCAATAGCGAATACGATCAAGCCGGGGACGATCGCGAATGGAACGAGATTGCGTCGCAACCCGTCGGCGATCCTGTTCCTTTGTTCATCAGCTGAAATCAGGACCGTCGCCAGTAAAGCTGAAGGAAGGAAGCACGTTCCAAAGCGTGCGACCTGTGCCGCATAGGCCGCCGCGAGAGCACCCGGCGACGCTTGTTCTATCAGGATCCGCAGCGCATCGCCCGTATACCACAGGGCACCCGCAGCAATCAACAGCAGCAACGGAAGCGGCGTGCCCCTGCGCTTAATGGCGGATACGAAAATGCCCCAGAGCAGTCCGGCGGCGATTGCTCCGCCTACCAGCCAGATCGTGTCATATAGGGAGAGATTGATCATTTCGTTTGTACGAACAACTCGGTACGGGGTCGGACCTACCCCCTTGCCCCCTTCCTAAAGGAAGGGGGAATGGCGATGGGTCGATGCACTGTGATTGGAAATGTGCCGGAAGGCGAAATCCTGTCGATCACAATGTTTATAGAGGCTCGGCACGCGACGTATCGGTTTGCTCCCTCTCTCCCGCGGGAGAGAGGGCCGGGGAGAGAGGTCTGGGCGGCCGCGGGGAGAGGTTCCGCCTCTTGCTGACAGCTGAGGACTGATAGCTGATGGCTCTCTTCACGTATGGAAATTAGCCAAATCGCGAGGGTATTTCAACCGAATCCGTCGAGAGCCGGCACAAGCGCTGTTCCGGAAGGACACCGGCAGAAACGGGGGTTTACCGGTGGATCAGCTTCCGGTCGACCGATAGTGGCGGACGCCCAGATTCCAGACGCGCAGCGCGATGAGCAGGAATATGATGCCGGCCAGAGGGGACATCCACCGCACCCATGCGGCAGTCCCGAGGGGATCGGCCCGGTCCAGTATCTCGAGGGCGGGAAAGTAGGAAATGCCGGCCAGTGGGACCACGTACGTGAAGAAACGGCGGAACCAGCGGGGGTAGATCACCAGAGGGTACTGGGCGGTTTCTGTGCCTCCGTTGGTGAGCGCGTTGGCGATTTCCAGGCCTTCCGTGGTCCAGAAGGCGAGGGTGGCCTGAAGAATGAACAAGCCGACAAAAAGGCCGACCCCGCCCAGAATGGCGCCTGCCGCGAGCGCGGCCGAGGCGGCCGTCCAGGGCACCTCCAGCGTGTACTGTGCCCAAAGAAGTACGGCGAGACCCTGGAGCAACCGCCCGATGCGCAGGAGGTGGAGTTCCTGGCCAGCCAGTTGCAGAACCGTACTTCGAGGGCGTAGCAACAGCCGGTCGAAATCGCCGCTCTTAACCCACGTCCCAAACGTGTCGAATCCCCTGGCAGTAGCCTCGGCGAGGGCGAAGGCAATATTGACCAACCCGTAGAGCAGCGCCACTTCCGGAAGGGTCCATCCATGGATGCTTCCGAAATGATCGAACAGCACCCAGAGAGCGGCGAAATCCAGCCCGGTCATCAGAAAGTACCCCGCGGCCAGCATCACGAACGATGCCCGGTACTGCATCTGGCCGCGAACGGAAATTGCGACGTAGCTGATATAGAGACGAAGGGCGTTTTTCATCGCATTATCCTCCCTGGAAAACGAGGCGGCGGGTCCCCCGGGCAAGCAGAAGGCGTCCCAGAACGATCAGACCCAGCGTCCAGGCCAACTGGTGCGCGAAGAGTGAGACGATTTCCGAAGGAGAAATGTGACCCATATAGAGGCGGAAAGGCACATCGACAAGGCCTCGGAACGGCATGATGTTCAGTACGGTCTGCGCCCATTCCGGAAAAAACGGCAGCGGGACATACATGCCGGAAAAGATCGCGACAGCGGCAACCATCAGGGTGGAGATACCCTGTCCGGAGACGGTCCAGAACATGGAGATGTTGAGCAGGTTCGCTATCGAGGCGCCGAGCATAAGGGCTCCGAGGGTTGCCAGGGCCCACGCGCCGGCTGACGCCCACGAGGGCGGCGGCTGAAGGCCGAAGAAGAGCCCGGCAATGACAAACATCGGGACCGCACGCAGCAGCGTCGGGGCGGTTCGCCTGGCGAGGTCCCGGCAGAACCAGAAGGCATACAGGTCCAGCGGCCGCACGAGTTCGTAGGCTACCGCCCCGGACCGGATCATCTCGCGCATTTCCCGGTCGATAATCCAGGGCAGCATGCCAAGAAGTGCCTGGCCCAGCCAGACGTAGGTGATGACGTCGGTCAGGTTCATCGGCTGCGGGGCCGTGGTGGAGTTATAGAATGCGGTGAAGAACATCATGCGGATCAGGCCCCAGAATACCTGCGTGCCCAGTCCCGCGAGGGCCGCCACCCGGTATTGCAGCATCATCCGGAACCTGGCGCTGATCACGGCTGCGTAGGCTTTCATAGCTCCTCCTGCTCGTACATCCGGGCGATGACTTCTTCGATGGGCGGGCTTTCCACATAGAGGTCCCGGACAGGGTGCCGGGCAGCGATACGACCGATGAGGGTTGCCGCGGAGACCCGCTCAGGATCGAAGCTGAGGTGAATCCTGTGTCCGTCCCGCCGGACAACTTCGGCGTCCGGGTCCTGAACGGTTTCAGTACCGTCGACCAGGTCCACGGTGAGCCGCCGTTGCCGGGTGACGCGTTCCGTCAGGTCCTTCAGTGTACCGTCGGAGAGGATTCTTCCCTGGCCGATGACCATGACGCGGGTACAGAGGGCTTCGATATCGTCCATGTCGTGCGTCGTGAGGATGACGGTAACGCCGCGTTCCCTGTTGAGGCGTTTGACAAAGTCGCGGACCCCAAGCTTGGAGACGGCGTCCAGACCGATGGTGGGCTCGTCCAGGAACAGGAGCGGAGGAGAATGGAGGAGGGCTGCGGCCAGGTCGCAGCCCATGCGCTGGCCGAGGGAAAGCTGGCGTACGGGGACGTCGAGAAGCGAGTCCAGATCGAGCAGGGCGACGAGTTCGTCGCGGGCGCGGACGTAGTCGGACTGTGAGACGCGGTATATGTCGCGGAGCAGGTCGAAGGATTCGATAACCGGCAGGTCCCACCAGAGCTGGGTGCGCTGTCCGAAGACGACGCCGATATCGCGAACGTGTGAAATGCGTTCCTTCCATGGTACGCGTCCCAGGATCTCGCAGCGGCCCGAATCGGGCACGAGGATGCCTGAGAGGACCTTGACGGTCGTGGACTTGCCTGCGCCGTTGGGGCCGATGTAACCGACGAGTTCACCCGGCTGAATGGTGAATGAGATCCCGCCCAGCGCGCTTACGGTGCGGTGGCGCCGGTTGATCACGCCCGTGAGCGCGCCCCGGAGGCCAGGTTTCCGTTCAGCGATGCGAAACGTCTTCACCAGTCTATCAACGAGAATGTGAGGCATCGTCGCTCTCCTTCCTTTCCGAATTGGCATGCGGCTGCGACCAGCAAACAAAAAGCCCGCTGTCGAGATAACCTCGACAACGGGCGATAGCCGTCAACCGGGCCTGGCCTCCGAAAGGCCGCCGTATATTCAGCCCCCAGGGCACTTCGGTTTTGCCCTGAAGGCGCGGAGTGATGTTTTCATGTTAATTATTTTCAATGATTTATAGATAGACTCGCATTAGTTTCGAAGATCTGTATACGTCGGTCCGGGAACAATGTATAATATATCGGAGTATATAAGCGTGGTCAAGGTCAATCGCACGCTGAACTTTGCAGTCCATACGCACTTATACCACAACCCGAACCCTGAACGGCCGTTCCGAGTGGTCTTCTGACATAGGTCTAAACCCCCCAAAGTCCGCAGTCAGGGGAGGGCTGCGCGAAGCGGGGATTCGGTCTAAATACCGATACAGAAAACACTTGCGTGCATGATTCAGGCAAGTTATAATGGTCCGAATCTGGATTAATAGAGTCTGTCGAAGGCATTTGGGGGCCGTCGTTACTTCGCCTTTTCCCACCCGGAAAAACAAAATGAGAACGGCATTGAATGCCCGTCGTTGAACGGACAAACGATGAATTACCATGCGTACATCACTGTTTCCAGCGAAGACAGGATTCTGAAGTATCGGATGGATCCCGGAACGGGCGATCTCGATTTCGAGTACAGTATCCCCGCAGAACGCGCGCCCGGACCGCTTGCCGTTGACCCGGATCGAGAATACCTGTATCTGAGCAGGCGCGGCGCGCGCGAGATCTCAGCTTATTCAGTCGATGCAGGCACGGGCGGTCTTACCCTTCTGGGCTCGGTATCCGTGGAATTCGACGCGTGTTATCTGAGTACGGATCGAAATGGACGCTTTCTGCTTTCAGCCTCCTACGGTGGTGGGATGGCGTATGTGCACGCCATCCGGCAAGACGGGACGCTCAGCGACTCGCCCGTCCACACAACCAATACGTTGCCTAAAGCCCACTTCATTCTGACGGATCCGTCGAATCGTCTGGCGTTCCTGCCTCACGTGGGCGAATCCAATACGATTATAGGATTTCGTTTCAACGAGGAAACGGGCGCGTTACGGGAGGTCTCACGGACGTCCCACGGACCCGATGTGGGTCCCCGGCACCTGGCGTTCCATCCGGAACTGAATACGGTCTACTCGTCCAATGAACAGGGCAGCAGCGTAACCGCATATCTGCTGGACGCCAGTTCAGGCGTACTCGAACCTTTGCAGACGCTGTCCACCCTGCCTGAGGGCTTCAAAGGAGAAAACACGTGCGCGCAAATCCACATCCACCCGTCGGGCAGGTCTCTTTATGTTTCCAACCGGGGCCACGACAGCATCGCGTGTTTTGCGGTCGACGGGACCGGCCGTCTCACGGGCATCGGGATTCAGCGAACGGAACCCGTACCCAGGGCATTCGGGATCGATCCCGCGGGTCATTTTCTCTTTGCCGGCGGCCAGGATTCCGGAAAACTGGCGTCATACCGGATTGACGCACAAACCGGCCGGCTGAGTCCTTTAAGGACCTATACCGTGGGTAAACAGTCCATGTGGGTCCTGATCCTGGCGCTGCCGGCGTGAAAAACGGCTGTACATATTCGTGATTTTCCATGGCGGTCTCCGTCACGTCATCCGACCCTTCAGGGAAAGGGTCGGGCCGTTCGCGGGAGCCGAATTCCGGCGCCCGAGTGAAGATACCGGGACCATCCCTTCCGGCAATTGTGAAAAAGCAGTCTAAATGCCTTATTTCCCGTAAATAACGACGCTCAATCTATTGACAAAGTCGACTTTGTGCCGTAATATATGGTATAGTACATTTCTCGATATAACAAGATGTTGGGACGGCTGGCCGTGTCCTGTTCGATCACACGACGATTCGGCGTTCTTTTCCTGGGTGGTCTGCTGGCGTTAAACGCGGCGTGCGCGGCTCCAGGCCGGGGAATCGCTCACCCCGCCGCGGTCGTTGAGGAGACCTTCGATCCGCAAAGTCTCAACGACGATGACTTCCTGCTGAAACCGACTGCCGGGGCGGAAACGCCCTCGGTCGATCAAACTGCCGAAGAAGCGCCGTCCGTCGTCCGACTCGACGGATATCGCGTGCAGATCGCGGTCGTATCGAGTCCCGGGCGGGCCGGAATCGTTAAAGGCGAAGCGGAAACCAAATTGGGCGTAAGGGTTCACGTCTACCGTGACCCGGACACAGGCCTGCATAAGATTCACGCCGGAAACGGACGAACTGCGACGGAGGTTGAATCCCTGCGTCACCTGGCCAAGAGCCAGGGGTATCCGGAAGCATTCATCGTACGAACCAGGATCGAACTGCCTCGCGCCGATGTCTACGGTCCGGATCCGGTGTTCGGCTTCCGCGTCCAGGTTTTCGCGACATCGAACCGGGCGGCCGCTTTGGGCGAGATGGCCAAGGTCCGGGACACCCTGGGTCAGGACGACGTTTACATGGAATCCGAGCCTCCGTACTTCAAGGTACGGATTGGTAATTTCCGAACGAGGGAAGCCGCAGAAGGGCTCGTGGAAAGGCTGCAGACTTACGGGTACGATACACCCTTTGTAGTCCGGACACAGATCGAAGCATCTACGGATCAGACAACCGATAACTGAACGCGTACGGGTATGACCGCGAGCGGTCATGATGCCGTGGCCGCCGCGAATGAAGGGCTGCATTGCGCGACCGGTCCGCTACTCGTTCATCGGAGTCTCCGGTGGCCGTGTTTATGGATCGACTTTTCCAGAATGTCCAGATGAGAGACAGTACGCTGAACCCTGTCGTCGCGTATTGCAGCCTTCTCCTGATGTGGCTGCTTTCGGGGTGTTCAACGACGAAGCAGGTTGCAACGTTTCCCGAAGCGGAAGCACCGGCGCAAGCCTCCAGGCCGCCGGAGGCCGTCGTGGATTCCGCGGCAGTCACTCCGGATCGCCGTCTGGCGAACGACGAACGACTTCGGCGAGCCCTGGAAACACTCAACGAGGTCCGGCGGAACAGCTCGGCGATATCCGTGGAACGCATAAGCATTCTGCTCGCCGATTCCGCGGTCACCGGATCCCTTTCGCCGGCGCGCCACCTCGAATTGCTCAGCGCGACGCTTGAGCGCTATCGGGAGATGCTCCCTCCGTCGGCGCTCGTGCTGCCGAATTCCGTGTTGGCGCGGCTTCTCGACGCCGTTCCACACAGCCTCGCCCCGCACTTGCGTGATGACGTTAACTACAGAGATCTCTATGTGCGCAAACTGGCAGGTTCCGCAGACCTTCCGGTCGACTACAACTCCGAGGTCGTCAAGACCATCCGTTATTTCCAGACGACCGCACGGAAGGCATTCAAGGCCTGGCTCTCACGATCACCTCTTTATGTCCCGATGATTCGCAAAGCCCTGCGTGAAGCGGGTCTGCCCGAGGACCTCGTTTATAAGGCAATGATCGAAAGCGGCTTCAACCCAAGGGCCTATTCACGAGCCAGGGCCGCCGGGATCTGGCAGTTTGTGAGTGGCACGGCGCGGCTCTACGGTCTCAAAAGCAACACATTTATCGACGAACGCCGCGACCCCGAGAAGTCCACGCGCGCGGCAATCAGGCATATTCAGCACCTGTACGGGTTGTTCGGCGACTGGCGCCTTGTCATTGCGGCATATAACTGCGGGCAGGGTCGCCTGGAACGCATTATCCGGCGTTCGGGCACAGACGACTTCTGGAAGTTGAAGGGCCTTCCACGGGAAACACGCAGGCACGTGCCGCGGTTTATGGCGGCCCTGATCATCTCCAGGGACCCGGAGTGGTTCGGCTTTGATGACGTGGTCTATCAGATGCCCGCGGGATTCGATTTGGTACCGGTATCGGAATGCGTCCACCTCCGGGTCGCCGCGGAATGCGCCGGCACAACGTACGAACGCATGCGTAGCCTCAATCCCGAACTCCGGTCAGGCTACACGCCGCCTTCGTCGCGCGGAGCCTACAGCCTGAAAATTCCGGCGGGTACCGCCGACAGGTTCAAAGCCAGATTCGCCCGAATTCCCGCCAGCCGGAAAGTCCAGCTGGCAGAACATCGAGTGCGCCGCGGAGAAACCCCCGGCGGCATCGCGCGTGACTGGGGCGTTTCAACTCGCACGGTGCTCGAGGCTAACAACATATCGAATCCAAGACGCCTGCGCGTGGGCACGCTGTTGAAGATCCCGATCTTTCCAAGGGGCAAATCCAGCCGTGCGGCAAGGAACCTTGCGCGCGTGGACGCGGCACCCGATCCGGACACCCACAGGAAAGTCGCGCACCGTGTCAGGAAGGGAGACACCCTTTGGGGAATCGGACGCAGGTATGGCGTCACGCCACGTCAGATCCGGGCGTGGAACAACGTCAGGAAGTACATAACGCCCGGAGACCGTCTGGTTATCTGGAGACCTGAGGCGCCTCAGGTTGCCGCGGCCAATCCTGCGGACCTGCGTCGCGGCGACTTCTATATTGTGCAACGGGGGGATACGCTCTGGGACATTGCCCGCAATTTCCGCATCCGCGTCAACGACCTTAAAAAATGGAACCGTATCCGGAAACCCGCAAACCTCAGGGTGGGCGCCCGGCTCCTGATACGCCCAACCGGGTTTCGGACGGTGGACTGAGTCAACCGACAGAACCAATGGGAGGATTCGCCCACGCCCCATTCGTCGTTTGTGAGAGTCGTTCGAAACCTTCTGCTCATCGCCCTGGCGCTGCTGGTTCAGACTTCCTGGGCGCATTCGGTCCGGATTCTGGATATCGGCCCCGACCTTGTGATCATCGTGCTGGTATACCTGGGCCTAAACGGCGGACAGATTGAAGGCACCCTTTACGGATTCGCATCCGGTTTTCTGCTGGATGTCTACAGCCCGGAGACGATGGGAGTCAATGCGCTTGCAAACAGCGTGGTCGGGTTCTCCGTCGGACACTTTCGGACGGGTGTCAGCGTCGAAGATTTCCGGGTACAGGCTCTGCTATTGTTCGTGGCGGTTGTTCTACACGATCTGATTTATTTTCTGTTCGCCAACATTCTCTCGAATCCGGATGCGATACTGGGGTTGATTTTCAGGTTCGGATTCGGGACGGCATTGTACACCGCGGTCGTTGGAGTCGGCATTTCGCTGGTATTGTCCGTTCGTTTCAACAGGGGGATTTACCTCGATGCACGACGACTTTATGGATAACGGCTTTCGGAGGGCCCGTGCGCGATGGATGATGTCGGTGGTGATCGTTCTGTTCGCCATGCTGTTTGTCGGGGTTTTTCGGCTGCAGATTACAAACAGCGAACGCTACCGCATCCAATCCAAGAAGAATACGATGCAAGTCGTGCCTATTGAAGCCGGCCGCGGTCTCATAAGGGACCGCAACGGCGTGGTCCTCGTAGACAATCGTCCCTCGTACACCATTTCCGTGCTTCCCCAGCGACTGCGCCGAAATTCCGATCTGGCGAATCACGGGCACGTCGTCAGCCGACTCAGTCAGGTTGCCGGTCTGCCTGTGCAACACATCAACCGACGGATCGCGGACCGAAACCGTCGTTTCCACGAGCCCGTAAGAATCTTGCGCGACGCTGGATTCAATATCGTGTCCGTCGTGGAAGAAGAACGCCACGATCTGCCAGGCGTGGAAATACAGTTCGAATCACGGAGAGGCTATTTGAGCTACAACGGCGGCCTTCCCCTGGCGCCCCATATCATCGGATATGTAGGCCTGATGGATGCGAAGACCTATGAGCGCAAGCGGGAGATGGGTTACCGGCTGGACGATCAGATCGGCAAGCGGGGCGTCGAGCGCTTGTGCGAGTCGGAATTGAGGGGACGGGAAGGCATGAGATTCATCGAAGTTGACGCCTTCGGCCGGGAGGTCGGAAGCTTTCCCGACAAAACAACCCGGCCCGTGCGCGGCAACGACATTCACCTGACCCTGGACTGGCGATTGCAACAGGCAGCGGAGCTCGCGTTCGCCGATTCGCTGAGAGGCAGCCTGGTGGCAATGGATCCGAACAACGGGGAGATCCTTGCCATGGTCAGCAAACCCGGTTTTCATCCGCGGTCCATTCGTGATTTGCGCCAATGGCGGACCCTGCAGGCCGATACGTCAAATCCCCTTCTGAACCGAAGCATAAAGGGTGAATACCCGCCTGCTTCGGTATTCAAGATGATTACGGCGATTGCCGGCCTCGAAATGGGCCTGATCGACTCGGAAACGGCGCGTTTTCGACCGTGCAGGGGCAGAATGGAGTTCGGAGACAGGGTTTTCCGCTGCCACAATGCCAAAGGGTGCGGGCGGCTGTCGCTGCGAGGAGCGCTCGTCCGGTCCTGCGACGTCTATTTTTACCAGTTGGGTCGCAAGGTGGGCATTGCCAACTGGAGTCGCTACACCAGAATGCTCGGATTCGGTCGACCGACCGGGATCGACATCGCAGCGGGAGGCGACGGTGAAGCCGCCGGCCTTGTGACCGACCGTTCGTATTATAAGGAACGTTTCGGACACTGGGCGGAGGGGTACATGCTCAATCTGACAATCGGACAGGGCGAGACGTCTGTAACACCCGTCCAGATAGCCCGCTACATCAGTGCGCTGGCCGTCGGAAGGCTACCCCGGCCCCACGTCCTTAAAGAAACGACGCCCGAGTCCACGCCGGTCCAGATTTCCGCACAGACCCTGAAGACCATACGAAGCATCATGCTGGACGTCATCGAGGATCCGTACGGTACCGGAAAACGCGCCCGGGTGGAAGGCGTTCGTGTGGCTGGCAAAACAGGCACCGCGCAGAATCCCCACGGCGAAGACCATGCCTGGTTCACCGCCCTTGCGCCGGCACATTACCCCGAAATCGTCGTCGCTGTCGTGGTCGAAAACGCGGGCCACGGCGGCGCGGTTGCGGCGCCGATCGCAGGACGGGTCCTGGAAGCTTATTTTGACCTGGCGCAGCCGAAGAAGAAACCGGAAATCATCGTCGCCTCGCACGTCGACGACGAACCTGCCGCGGAAGCGAAGGACGTCGAGCCTACGCAATCGGGCGATACAGCTCCGGCAGTCGTCTTGCGATAGCAGGGTCCGGCGGAACATCCGGACCCCGGTGTTCCGTTTTGCAACATCCGTTTCGCAGGAATCTTCACGTGATTCTCTCGCGCGTTCTCAAACAGGAATTCGACCTTCCGCTGCTGCTTTCGGTGATTCTTGCCACGCTGTTCGGAATTGGTGCAATCTACAGCGCTACCTACAACTGGGAATACGGCGCCGCCGGCAGCATCTACGAGAGGCAGATCATCTGGAGCGCGATTGCCGCGTGCGCGCTCCTGCTGACCCTGTTCGTACCACCCAAATATTATTATGCATTCGCGTATATCCTCTACGGCGCCTCAATTTGTCTGCTGGTGCTTGTTCTGCTGTTCGGAGAGAGTCGCTGGTTCGATCTGGGCCCATTTCATATGCAACCGTCGGAACTGGCCAAAATCGCAACCATTCTTGCACTTGCACGATACCTCTCCGCGCGCAACCTGGATCTGGACCGGCCTCGTTCGCTGTTTACGCCGTTCTTTCTGGTCTTGCTTCCGGCGGTTCTCGTGTTCAGACAGCCCGATCTGGGCACTGCGCTTGTCTTCATCTCGGTGCTTCTGCCGATGTTGTACTGGGCCGGGATGAGACCCGTTGTCCTGTTTTTCCTGATTTCACCCCTTTTGAGTGTGATCTGCGCCTTCCACTACGTAGCGCTTGTTGTCCTCGTGCTGATGATTGCCGCGGTCGTCTTTCTGGTTCGACCAGGTCGATTGATGACTGCCGCCATTGTCGTCGTCAATCTCGCGGTCGCGGTTGGCGCGCCGTATCTGTGGGAAAACAAGATGCACGACTACCAGCGCCGTCGGATTCTGACGTTCTTGAATCCGGACATGGACAAACTCGGCGCGGGCTACCAGGTCATGCAATCCAAGGTCGCAATCGGATCGGGAGGACTTAACGGTAAAGGATACCTGCAGGGGACGCAGACCAAACTCTCCTTCCTTCCGGAACAACATACCGACTTTGTGTTTTCCGTAATCGGAGAGGAGTTCGGTTTCCTTGGCGCAATTCTCGTACTCGCATTGTTTATTCTAATCATCTGGCGCGCCATTCATATTGCAGGTCTTGTAAAGAGCCGGTTTTCAAGTCTTGTGGCCATCGGTCTGGCTGCCATGCTGACCTTTCACGTTTTTGTCAATATAGGGATGACTGTCGGCGTCGTACCGGTTACCGGCCTTCCTCTGCCGTACTTCAGCTACGGCGGATCGCAACTCGTGGTCAATCTGATTCTCGCAGGTCTGCTGCTTAACATCTATGCCTACAGGCACGAATACTATTAGTACGCGCCGTCCTGATTCCTTTACGCAAAGAACGAGGCGACCGTCCGGTCGCCTCGTTCTTTGCGTTCTCTCTCGCCCGAAATCATGAACCCGTGGGCCGAATTGCAGGGTGCTTAACGGGCCGCCTTGAGTAGCGTAATCAGGATTTCTGGGATACCCAGGCGCGCCGTTCACCGAGAAATGCGCCGATTTCCGAGATCAACGCTTCAGAGGGGTTGACGCTAAGCCCCCGGGAACGAATGACTTTCGTTTTACCATCGCCCAGTTCAAGGTGCAGATAAACCGTACACCCGCCCCGGTGACCTTCGAGCAACGCTTTCAGGTGTTCAAGGGTCTCCAATTCCAGCATTTCAGATGGAAGCTTGACATTCAGCGCGTCCGCGAGCGTCTCCCTCGCATGCTCCATTGACAGTACCTTCTCCACTTGCAGGGACTGTCTACCGTTGCGTCCGGAGAGCCTGCCCTGGATTACCACCATTGCGTCCGTCACAAACGAAGCCCTGACCTTTTCGAACGTATCCGGGAACACAACCAGGTCCAGGGCGCCGTCCAGATCCTCGATGGTGCCAAACGCCATCGGCCGTCCGTTTCGGTCGGTATGCGACCTGGTTTCGGAGATCAGCCCGCCGAGTTTCACTTCCGCTCCCTCGGGCAAGGCGGCGACGTCCTGGCAAGATCGGATCCCCAGTGCCGCCAGGTCCGTGCGGTACCTTTCCAGCGGATGGCCGGAAAGATAGAATCCGAGCATTTCCTTTTCGTGTGCAAGCCTTTCACGCTCGGTCCATTCCGGCTCCTCGGGGAGGACGTGGTTGTTGATGACCGCCGACTGGTCCGCAAGGGCTTCCATGTCGAACAGCGAAATCTGGCGACGTTGCCGGGCTGCCTGGACGGACTGACCCGCGTCGAGGGCCCGGTCCAGGCCTTGCAGAAGCTGCGCTCGATGTCCGTCCAGGCGATCCATGGCTCCGGCGCGAATCAGGCTCTCGATGGCCCTGCGGTTAACCGCGCGCAAATCCACGCGCTCACAGAACTCGAACAGGGTGTTGAAAGCGCCGCCCGTTTCCCTTGCGCTGACAATTGCATCAACCGCGCCGCGACCCACGTTTCGCACAGCAGCCATTCCCATCAGAATTGCCGTCTCTGAAGCCACGAAGTCCACGTAGGAGGTATTCACGTCCGGGGCCAGGACCTCCAGTTTCATCCGCTGGCACTCTTCGATCACGACCACCATTCGCTCGATATTGCCGATTTCACCGTTCAGGCTGGCGGCCATGTATTCCTGAGGATAGTTCGCCTTGAGGTAGGCGTTCCGGTATGCGACAACCGCATACGCCGCCGCGTGCGCCTTGGGAAACGCATACCCCGCGAAGACTTCTATATCGGCGAAAATTTTCCGGGCCAGGCTCGTACTCACACCGTGCGTTTCGCACCCATCGATAAACGCGTCCTTCTGCCGCGACATTTCTTCGGGCTTTTTCTTGCCTATGGCGTCCCGAAGGATGTCGGCCTGGCCGAGGCTGAACCCTGCCAGAACCTGCACGATCTGCATCACCTGCTCCTGGTACACCATGATCCCGTACGTGTCCCTCAGAATGGGTTCCATCTTCGGATGGTCGTAGACCACCTCTTCTTTTCCGTGCTTGCGCGCGACAAAATTCGGGATGTACTGCATCGGTCCGGGGCGGTAGAGGGCATTCATCGCGATGATATCCTCGATGCAATCGGGTTTCAACTGTACCAGGTATTCCCTCATTCCGGGACTCTCAAACTGAAATACGCCCACGGTTTCGCCGCGACCGAACAGATCCAGCGTACTTTCGTCGTCTTCGGGGATCTTTGTCAGGTCGAACGCCGGTTCCTTCGCTTTTATCAGATCGACCGTTTGGTCGGCAAGCGAAAGCTCCTTGAGGCCCAGGAAGTCCATTTTCAGAAGGCCGATGTCCTCGCAGGTCGGCCCGTCGAACTGGGTAGTCACCTTGCCGTCTTTCGGGGCCTTGTAAAGAGGCACGAAGTTCGTCAGATTGTCCGGCGCGATAATTACAGCCGCCGCGTGGACGGAAGCGTGCCGGGCCAGCCCCTCCAGCGCCCGCGCGTGCCTGATCAGCTGCGCCTCGTCGCCTTCCCCGTCCGCCATCTGTTTCAACTCCGGTACCTGCTGGATCGCCTTGTCCAGCGTCATCTTCAAATCGTTGGGCACCAGCTTGGCAATCCGGTCGACCTCGCCGAATGACATGTCGAGCACGCGACCCACGTCCCGGATCGCCGCTTTGGCCTTCAGGGTACCGAACGTGATGATCTGACACACGTTGCGCTCGCCGTACTTTTCCGAGACGTATCTGATCACCTGGTCGCGCTTCTTGTCCGAGAAATCGATATCGATGTCGGGCAGGCTCACGCGCTCGGGGTTGAGGAATCTCTCGAACAACAGATTGTATTTTATCGGATCCAGGTCGGTAATCCGCAACGAATAGGCCACCAGGCTTCCGGCGCAGGAGCCCCGCCCCGGCCCGACCGAGATTCCATGTCCCTTTGCATAGTTGACATAGTCCCAGACAATGAGGAAATATCCCGCGAGTCCCTTGCTTACAATCAGGTCCAGTTCGAATTCCAGGCGATCCCGCAGGTCCTGCGAAATGAGATCGAAACGGTCTTGCAGACCGCGTCTGGACAGATGTTTGAGGTAGTCGTCGGCCGTCTCGAACTCAGCCGGTAACGGAAACTCCGGCGCAAGGTAATCGCCGAACGCCAGTTCCAAATCGACCTTTTCCGCGATCTCCAGCGTTTGCTCCAAAGCCTGCGGGAGATCCGAAAAGAGCGCGTGCATCTCGTCGGCGGACTTGAAATAGACGTCTTCCGGATAACACATCCTGCCTGGGTCGTTAAGGGTTTTTCCGGTCTGTAGAGCCACGAGAACGGCGTGAGCCTCGTGATCGTCAGCGCCCAGAAAATGGGAGTCGTTCGTCGCCACGAGCGGCACGCCCATTTCGCCGTGAATCCGGATGAGTCCGTCGTTGATTCTGGGTTCTCTATCGATGCCGTGCCGCTGGATTTCCAGGTAATAGTCTTCGCCGAATATGTCGAGGTACTCTTCCACGGCGGCCATCGCGACATTCACGCCCTCGCGCTCGATCAGATGCGGCACTTCGCCGCTCAGGCATCCCGACAGACAGACCAGACCCTCGGAGTGTTCACGCAGCAACTCCTTGTCGATTCTGGGGTGGTAGTAGAATCCTTCCATGTAACCGGCCGAGACCAGCTTTACCAGGTTGTAATACCCGTGTGCATTCTTCGCGAGCAATACCAGATGGTTCGACCCGCTGGGCACGCCTCGCGACGGTTTCTTGTCGAACCGGCTTTCGATGGCGCAATAGACCTCGCAACCGATAATGGGCTTGACGTCCGCTTCTTTCATCGCACGGTAAAAGTCCACCGCGCCGAAGAGATTGCCGTGGTCCGTAATGGCGGCAGCGGGCATCCCCCACTCGGCGGCCCTTGCGGCAAGACTGTCAATCTTGCAAGCGCCATCCAGCAGGCTGTACATACTGTGACTATGGAGATGCACGAATTCGGCCATCGAGGGATTCTCCGGATGTGCCGGGTCGGGTGGAATTTTTAGGGAGAACAGGACTGCCGGAAACGGGGGAACTGTGCCGGGGAGGGGAAGAACGTGAAACCCGCAGGCGCGTCGGCCGCGGTGAGCACGGATATCCCGGCTATTGAATAATCTTACCTCCCGTCCGCCGGAATGTCAAGCGAGAGATTGACAGGTTTGCCTCACTGAGACGACCCGGGCTATCATTGGAAATCGCCTGCAATGCCGCATCCGGATCTACACGGTGTCCTGGGTGCATCCGCACGAAAATAGCGTTTTTCAATTGGACTTCCCGCGTCATTGCGTTACCTTATTCCGGTCCACGACGAGGCTGTTACGACGCCCCTGCCTCAACTCAGACTCCTCACGATGTCCGATATTCTTGAAATCCATCCGATCCAGCGGCGCGTCGACGCCGACGTGTCGGTGCCAGGCTCCAAGTCCTACACCAACCGGGCGCTGTTGATCGCGGCGCTTGCCAACGGCCGTAGCCGTCTTTCCGGCGCCCTCGAAAGCGACGATACACGGTATATGGCGGATGCGCTGTCCGCGCTTGGCGTCCGTATTCGGATTGAAAGCGAGGGCACCTTCATCGTCGACGGCGCGGGCGGCCGGATACCGGTCCCGAACGCCAAACTCTTCATTGGCAACTCGGGCACAACGGCCCGTTTCCTCACGGGTTATGCCTCTCTTGGTTATGGCGAGTATACTCTGGACGGCGACCCCCGCATGAGAGAGAGGCCGATCCAGGACCTGATCGACGGCCTCCGACCCCTGGGCGTTCACGCGCGGAGCCTGGCTGGAAACGGGTGTCCTCCCGTGGTCGTCAACGGAACCGGCCTCGAGGGAGGGCGCACGGTTATGCCGGGAAACCGGAGCAGCCAGTATCTTTCCGCCCTTCTCATGGTTGCGCCATACGCGCGAAAGGACGTCCGGATCCGAGTTGCAGGCAACCTTGTCTCCAGGCCGTACATCGACATGACCATTCATATTATGCGCGATTTCGGCGTGAATGTCGACACACGCGGCCCATACGTCTTCCACGTGAATGCGGGGCAGCGCTACACGCCCGCCAAGTATCCCATCGAGCCGGACGCCTCCAACGCTTCCTATTTCTTCGCCGCCGCGGCGATCACGGGAGGCCGCATCAAGGTCCGCAACCTCTCTCCGGAGTCCGCACAGGGTGACTTGGGATTCGTGGAGGTTCTGGGCAGAATGGGCTGCGCAGTCAGCAACCGGCCGGACGGCATTGAGGTCCGCGGGCCTGAACAGCTTTCGGGCATCGACGTGGATATGAACGCGATGCCCGACGTGGTCCAGACCCTCTGCGCGCTGGCTCCATTTGCAACCGGGCCGGTAACGGTGCGCAACATCGCCAACCTGCGCATCAAGGAGACCGACCGCATCGCTGCCGTCGCGGCCGAACTGACGAAACTCGGGATCCGTGCGGTCGCCGGGCCCGACTCTGTGACGGTTTATCCTTCCGCGCGCATCCGTGCGGCCGAAGTCGACACGTACGAGGACCACCGCATGGCCATGAGCATGGCGCTGATCGGCCTGAAAACGCCTGGTATCGCGATACGGAATCCGGGCTGCGTCGACAAGTCCTTCCCGTCGTACTTTCAATGTCTGGACAAGCTGCGGGGATAGATACGACCCGTGGCCCGGTCCGTATTGTTATCGTCGCCGCCTTTCCTGCCCGCGCCGTATCCGCTCGCGTTTTAAGATTCTCTCTTTAATTGCCTGAAACCGACTTGAGTCCTTCGTCAAACCTGCTTTGGGAGGCAGCCCGCCGATCTGTGCCCGCACATTCTCAACCCGCTCCCGGCTGGGAGGGTGGGTGGAAAACAGACGCCCCAGCCGTCCGGGTTCTTTCTTCTGCATCGCCATCAGCTTTTCGAAAAAGGTGGCCGTCCCTTCCGGATCGATCCCCGTAGCGTATGTTGATTCCACGGCGAACCGGTCCGCTTCCCGCTCGGCGTCCCGACCATAATTCAACTGTCCAATTCCGGTTGAAACGGCAACGACCTGCCTTAGCACCTGCCGTCGCACAGACGCGTTCTCTCCGCCCAGGGTCGCTTCAACAATGACGGCGGCGCCGAACTGGCGGCTGATGGCCCTGGCGCCGTGTTTCCTGTCTACGTGGCCGATTTCGTGGCCGATAACCCCCGCCAGTTCCGATTCGTTCTCAGCGGTTGTGATCAGCCCACGATTCACGTACAGCCAGCCGCCCGGAAGCGCGAATGCGTTTACCTCGTCAGAATCCACGACTTTGAAATAGTACGTCAGACCGGAACGACTGGAGTACCCCGCAAGCGTCTGACCAAGCTCGTTGACGTACGCCGTCACGGCGGGATCGTTGTAGAGCCTGAGGTCCCGCTCGATCTCCTGAGCCGCCTCCCGGCCGATTTCTACTTCCTGTTCCGTGCTCAATACATTGATGCGGCCGATCGTCGCGCACGACGCCATCGATCCAACCAGGCAGACCGTAATCAGCCGACGCAAGCAAGTCATCCCTGACGTCATGAGAGCGGACCTTCATTGAGATTCGATTGTCAACGTCCCCCGGCTTCCGTCCACTATGGCCCGGAGGCCGATCGGCAGCACGCGCCGTCCCTCGCCGTGCCCATAGGGCAGGCCCCAAAAGACCGGGGCGGAGACTGAAGTTGAAAAATCGCGGAGAACGTCGTCCACTGTACCTTCCTCCTCCCGTTCCGGCTCGCAACCTTCAAACTGCCCGAACACCAGGCCGGCCACGCGGTCGAACGCGCCCGCCATCCGGAGCTGCGTCAGCATGCGGTCAACCCGGTAGGGGGCTTCGTTCACGTCTTCCAGAAAGAGAAGAGCGCCACTCGTATCCGGAAGATATCCTGTACCCAAAAGCGACGCGATAACCGAGAGACAACCGCCCAGCAACGTCCCTTCCGCGCCCCGCCCTCTCAGCGCCGTGACGCCGGCCATGTCGTCAAATTGCCCCCGCATGAGCGCGTTCCACAGAGACGTTTCCGTTGCTTCCGGCATTCCGGAGGCCGTAACGTCACCACACAACGTCACGCCGGAGTAACTCACCATCCCCGTGCGATTGTGAATCCCCAATTGCAGCGCGGTCGTATCGCTGAACCCCACCAGGGGCTTCGGACATTCGCGGATTGTCCCATAGTCCAGAGACCCGAGTACCCGCGCCGCACCGAATCCCCCCCGAGCCGCAAAGACGGCCCGGACCTCGGGGTCGGCGAACATGGCGTTCAGATCCTTCGCGCGATCGAGATCCTGTCCCGCGAGGTACCGATCCCGGCGGTAAACCGCCGTTCCGACCCGCACCCGGAAGCCCCTCTTCCGGAGATACGAAAGGCCCGGACGCAATCGTTTCCGTTCGAACGATCCGGATGGCGACACGATGCCGATCAGGTCGCCAGACTGTATATTCGGCGGAACAATCAATGAACACTCCAGAATCCAGATCAAATGACGTTAAATCGGCGACGCGCGTGGGACTTCAGGAGGCCAATGACCTCAATATCCCGTTGGCGAAATCGGTCAGCGTGTCGTCACGCGCGCCCATGATGACCACCCGGTCACCGGGTCGCGCTACTTCAGTGAACCAGCGCGCGATTTCCGTTCGCGTGTTGAAAAACACCGCATTAACGCCCTGACCTGAGATCGCTTCGACCAGATCCCGCGACGAAATATCACGCACCGCGGTTCCGCCTGCATAGAAAATCTCCGGCATCGCAAGCACGTCTCCACACTCCAGCCCCGTTGAAAAAGCCGCGATCAGCCCGTCCTTCAGGAACCGTGTCGGCGAGAATCCGGTTGGCTGGAACATCACCAGCAGCCTTCCGGGCAGTTCCTTGAGCGTGGAGAGCGTGGCCGCAATCTTGTCGGGGTTGTGTGCGAAATCGTCGATCACCGTCACGCCGCCCGCGGTACCCAGTACCTGCAGGCGCCGTCGGATACCCGGGAAAGTCGCCAGGGCGTCGGCCGTTTGCGCCAGGGGAACATCCAATGCCGAGCAGGCGGCCGCTGCCGCGAGGGCATTCGAAACATTGTGCCTGCCGGGCACCATCAGGCGAAAGCGGGTCCCGCTGACGTCAAACGCCACGCCATCCGCCAGAGGCCGTACATTTCCAGCGCAGACCTGTGCGCGGCAATTGTCCACGCCAAAACCGATCCTCTCCACGTCGAGCGCCGCGGATCGCTCGCAATCCATATTGATCACGGCCGCCCGACGGGCCTTTTGGACAAACTCAAGAAACATCTCGCGCAGTTCCCGTAATGGCTTGTGGTCCAGCGAAATATTGGTCAGGACCGAAATTGAAGGTTCGTACAGGACAATCGTACCGTCGCTCTCATCCGCCTCGATTACCTGCAGACCGGAGTCGCCGCAGATGGCGTTGCCCGACAGCGGTGACGCGTCGTTCAGCAGCGAACCCCCTAGAATCGCGGTAGGGTTTCGGCCCGCCTGCTTCAGGATATGGCCGATCATGCCGGCAACAGTCGTCTTTCCACTCGTGCCGCCAACGGCTACGCCCTCGGCCCTGTTGAACAGTTCGGCCAACACTTCCGCGCGCTTTCGCACCGGAATCGCCCGTCGCAGTGCGGCGCGCACGTCGGGGACATGTTCCTCCACCGCGGCAGACACGATCAGCTCGTCCACGGAATCGTCAACACCAGACCCGTCCTGCGGGAACAACGCGATGCCATCGGCGCGGAGTCTCTCAAACAGCTCCGTACTCTGGCCGTTGTCCCGGCGACGGTCGGACCCTCTCACCGCAATTCCCTGATGGCGCAACACCTGCGCCAGCGCGCTCATACCGCTTCCCCCGATGCCGCAGAAAAAAACCGTCTTGAGGGCCGCCACGTCCTCTCCTTTCACCTTAGAAGCTGTCTTAAAACCCCCAGCGGTCTTCGCGCGGCTGCAAAAGCGTCGGTCTGCGTTGGTCAAATCCACCCGTATACCCAAATATGGGCGAATTTGCCCGCCTTGACCGACACATTTTCGCTCGCGCTCGGGACTCACCAGGAATTTTAAAACAGCTTCTTACAACCAACGCGCGGATTGACACCATGCTAAAGACCGGCGTAGGGATTGTCAAGTATACCGGAAAATCAAAGTGAATCCGATACTCGAAAATCGTCGGTCGGCCCGGGCGGAGGAAGCCGTGCGACCGTATCCGGACGGGTATCGGAAGGCTTCTTTCATTGACACGCAGTCAGGTGTACAGTATATTTCGGCCTCTGGGCTTCAGGCACGTCTTGTATTACAACCTCCTATTATTCAAGGAGTTCTACATGGGCGGCGTGTTTCGTTACGTGCTGACCGACGTGGATCGCGGCCAATGGGTCGAGTCCGGATGCGTGGATGAGGAAACCCTCTCCCTGGGGACCGGGTATGCGTGGAGCGTTAAAAAGAAAACCCTTCACGGCGGCCTGCAGGCGGGTATCGACCTGGTTGAATTGGACAACGGCGCTTTCTCGTTCACCATCGTCCCGACCCGCGGAATGGGGATTTGGAAGGGCGTGTACCGGGGTATCCCTCTCGGCTGGGAATCCCCGGTTCGCGACCTGGTCCATCCGGCCCACGTCGATGCGAACGACCGGGGCGGACTCGGCTGGCTGAAGGGCTTCAACGAATGGATCGTTCGCTGCGGCATGGAGAGCAACGGCGCGCCGACGAACGACGTTGTCATCGACAACAACGGAAACGAGGCGACGGTATTCCTTCCGCTACACGGGAAGATCGCGAACATCCCCGCGCGTCACGTCGAGGTACGCATCGACATGTCTCCGCCGCATCGCATCACCGTGGTCGGCGTTGTGGACGAAGCCATGATGTTCGGCCCCGCGCTGCGGTTGACCACGCACATTTCCACGGAGCCCGGCTCCAACTGCTTTACCATTTCAGATCGGATTACCAATCTCAACAACAAACCCGCCGAGATGCAGATGTTATACCACTGCAATTTCGGCCCTCCGCTGCTGGAAGAGGGCAGCGCCCTTGTGGCGCCCGTGAAGTCCGTATCTCCGAGAGACGCCACGGCGCGGAAGGGGGCCTCCACATACGGCAAGTTCGGGGCGCCGGAATCCGGCTTTGTCGAACAGGTCTTCTTTTACGAACTGGCGGGAAAGCGGGGCAGCGGACAGACGGCGGTCTTGCTCAAGAATGCCAAAGGAAACCTGGGTTCCAGTCTGCGCTGCTCGCTCAACCAGTTGCCCTGCTTTACGCTGTGGAAGAATACCGCCGCTAGCGAAGACGGATACGTCACGGGCCTGGAACCGGCCACCAATTACCCAAACCCGAAGCCTTTCGAGCGCAAACAGGGCCGGGTCGTCAGCCTCAGCGCCGGCGAGACCCGCCGGATGGACCTTACGGTTGGCGTTCACGACAGCAGAAAAAAAGTCCGGAACGTCGAGCGGACCATCAAGCAGATACAGAAAAACGTAAAGGCCAGAGTTTCCACAACACCCATCGAGCGGATCTCGGGGACAGGTTAGATTGCCCATTTGGAAATCGTCCGCCGGGAACACGGAAAGGAAAAGGCCCGTGAAGGCCGCACCGAGTTTCCAGGAACTCATTCTTCGCCTCGAACGATTCTGGGCGGATCACGGTTGTGTTATCTGGCAGCCGCTCAGCGAAAAGGTGGGCGCGGGTACATGGAACCCGGGTACCGCACTTCGGGTGCTGGGGCCGGAGCCCTGGAACGTGGCCTACGTCGAACCCAGCTTTCGACCCGACGACGGTCGATTCGGCGAGAACCCGAACAGGATGCAGATGCACACGCAGTACCAGGTTGTTCTCAAGCCCGAGCCGGGCAACCCCCAGGAACTCTACCTGGACAGCCTGGAGGCGTTGGGTCTCAACCGGAGGCGCCACGACATCCGTTTCGTCGAGGACAACTGGGAATCGCCCGGCCTGGGTGCGTGGGGCCTGGGCTGGGAGGTCTGGCTAGACGGCCTGGAAATCACCCAGTTCACGTATTTCCAGCAGGCCGGAGGCCAGCAGCTCGACCCGGTACCCGTGGAGATCACCTACGGCATGGAACGTATCGCCATGTACGTGCAGGACGTCCGCGAAGTCTGGCAACTCCGCTGGAACGAACGGGTCTCCTACGGCGACATTCTCCGGCAGCAGGAAGTGGAGTATTGCAATTACGAGTTCCACCACGCGGACGTCGGGCGCCTGCAGTCCATGTTCGATCTGTTCCATGATGAAGCGAAAGCCGCTATAGACCGCGGACTCGTGATTCCCGCACATGACTACGTATTGCGCTGCTCTCACACCTTCAACCTGCTCGACACCCGTGGCGCCGTCGGCGTAACCGAGCGTGCGCGGTACTTCGCCCGGATCCGCGACCTCGCGAGGCAGGTCGCCGAGGGGTTTTTAAAACAGCGTGAAGCGTCAGGCCACCCCCTCATCAGGAAAACCGGTGAGGCGGACGCCCCGAAACCCGATCGGGGCGATGGTTCACAGGAGCGCGCCGACCTGCTTCTGGAGATCGGGTCCGAAGAGCTGCCGCCCAATGACGTGCGGTCCGGCATCGAGCAACTCGAACGGTCCCTTCCCGAGCTTCTTCGGGAACAGAGGCTTGGCTGTGACGAAATCGAAGTAACGGGCACGCCCAGACGGCTTGTGGCACGCGTCAGGAATCTACAGGGACGCCAGCCGGACCGGGAACGCGAGGTACGCGGTCCGGCTGTCAGGGCCGCTTTCGACGACGACGGCAAACCGACACGGGCTCTGGAAGGGTTCTGCCGCGGTCAGGGCATCTCTACCTGTGCGGTTGAACACAGGAAAGACGACAAGGGCGTTGAATATGTCTATGCACGGCGCCACGAACCCGGACTTGAGACGCCGGACGTCCTGACCGAACTCCTTCCGGGGCTGATCGCCGGATTGAACTTTCCCAAGACGATGCGCTGGGACTCCGACGGGTTCGCCTATCCCCGTCCTCTGCGCTGGATTGTCGCCCTTTTCGGAAGCCGGATAATATCGTTTCCATTCGCAGGGATCCGGAGTGGACGTACCAGCCACGGATTGAGGCCCGATGGCGACCCGCCCGTTCAGTTGTCGTCCGCCGATGCCTATCGCCCGCAGATGGAAGAACTGGGCCTGATCGTCAACCGCGAACGGCGAAGGGAAACCATACGGAATCAGGTACTCGAGCGCGCGCGCGAGGTCGGCGGCAGCGTTCCGGAAGATCCCGAACTGCTCGACGAAGTGACCGACCTGGTCGAAGCGCCTTTCGCGCTGCGCGGCGGTTTCGACGAATCGCATCTCGAACTTCCCGAAGAGGTCCTGGTCACCGTACTTAAAAAGCACCAGCGCTGCTTTCCCGTGGCGCACCCGGAAACAGGTCGGCTGCTGCCCTGGTTCGTGGCCGTGTCCAACGGCCGGCCGACCGATCCCGATCCAGTCGTCAGGGGGAACGAGAATGTTGTTCGCGCCAGATATGCGGACGCCGCCTTCTTCTACAGGGAAGACGGCAAGAAAGCCCTGGAGGACTACCTGCCGCGTCTGGATACGCTCACGTTCCAGGAAGAACTGGGCTCCGTGAGGGACAAGAGCGTTCGAGTCGAGCAACTGCTTCCTGTCGTCGGGTCGTTTCTGGACCTCAAGGAAGGGGATATGACCACGGCCAAACGGGCCGCCCGCCTGTGCAAAGCCGATCTGGCCACCGGTATGGTCGTGGAGATGACGTCCCTTCAGGGCGTGATGGGCCGGTACTACGCCTTGTTGTCGAAGGAGACCGATGAAGTGGCGACAGCCATCCAGGAACACTACCTTCCCCGGTTTCCCGGCGATATGCTGCCTTCAGGCGAATCCGGGTTCGCGGTCTCCATCGCCGACCGGCTGGACAGCCTGGCCGGCCTGTTCTGCGCCGGAATCAAACCCCGGTCGACCGCCGACCCCTACGGGTTGCGTCGGGATGCGCTGGGCCTGTTGGCGCTCCTTGTCGGGAAACGTCGTCACTTTTCACTGAAGAAGGGTCTGAAGGCCGCCGCAGCCGGGCTTCCAATCCGGGTTGATGCCAATCGCTTGGACGAAGCGTATACGTTCATCCTGCGACGTCTGGGCGTACAGCTCAAAGAGGAAGGTTTTCGACATGACGTCGTCGAGGCGGCGCTTGGGGGCGGATGCGACGACCCCTTCGGGATCCGGACCACTGTGGAAGGACTCGATCAGATGGCCCGTTCGGAGAACTGGACGGAAACGCTCCATGCATACGCCAGATGCAAGCGCATCGTTCGCGACCTGGATGAATCCTGTTCCCTGAATCCTGAGGCAGACCCGCACCCTTCCTCGCGGGCCCTGCATCTGAAATGGGAATCGGCCCAACGCTTAATGGACACTTCGGATGACGGAATCGGTACCCTTGGAATCGTGCTGGCCGACCTTCGCGGTCCGATCAACCGCTTCTTCGAGGATGTCCTGGTTATGGATGAAGATCCGGTACTTCGCCAGGCGCGCCTGGCACTGGTTCAGCGTATCGCTTCTCTCGCCGACGGCGTTGCGGACCTGAGCAGACTGGAGGGGTTTTAAGGTGCGGCCGTCCATGACTCACTGACCGCCCGCGATACCGCCACCGTCATCCGACTCATTCGCTTCTTTCTTTCTCATGCGCATTATCACCGGCAAATTCAAGGGCCGGACCATCCCCTTTGACGTCAGAAAACACGGTAACGCCCGCGTAACGCCGTCAAGGATCAAAGAGGCCGCATTCAACATTCTGGGCGCCAGGCTCGATCATCTTCGTTTTCTCGATCTGTTTTCCTGTTCAGGCCAGATCGGCCTCGAGGCGTACAGCCGCGGGGCACGCGTGCTTCTGAATGAACCGGATCGTCGCAGGCACGGCTCTATTTCGAGACTGCTGAAGGAATGGGGGGCTGAAAAACAGGTCCGCCTCACGAACCATCGTGCGGAAAGACTCCTGCCGCTGCTGGAGTCTGAACAACGGCCTTTCGATGTCATTTACGTTGACCCTCCGTACCAGCTGAAACTGAACGGCGTTCCTGCGGCACGGTCTGTACTCTTCCGCCTGAGCGGATCGGACCTCGTTGCTTCTTCCGCCCATATCCTCATTCAACACGCTGCAGACCTTGACATGCCCGACACTGGCCAACGCCTTTCACTGAACGTCAGGAAGACCTACGGCGGCACTTCATTGTCCATCTACCAAAAACGCGCGGGGCAGAGTGAGCCCCTGACGTCAATATCGACTTGCATTTGAACGGTGTTGCCTGTATTCTTTAAATTGTCCAACAACCATTCGGAAAGGAGCCGAACAGATGGATACCATGCACGAATCCATCGAATTCCGCCCGCGGGGCAGAACGCTTGCGATGGGCGGCATCCCATGGCTGCCGAGGATTACGGACAAGGCCCGGGCGATGCTGCAGAACAACATCGGCGACTACGTCTACCCCTGACCGGCCGACCAGAAGTTCCTGGAGGAACTCGGCTTGCCGGCAGAGGAGTTCACGAAAATCGTGTCTGAATGCAAACTCGATACGGAGGTCATCGAACGCGTTCGTCCCTATTACGAAAATGCCCGCAGGGCAACGTAGAAAAAAAGAGCCGCCACGCACGCGTGGCGGCTTTCGCTCATTGTACTCCGAAACAGTACACTAACGCCTTCCGCCATCCGGCAGCGACTTCCGCGCCAACGCCCGGACCTCTCCCGACGCCAGTCGCAGCAATCCATCGATCCCGATAACATCCGCCGCGAAGAGTTGCGGACATTCCTGGGCCGCCAGGTCATATGCTTCCAGGACGTCGTAATTCACCCCGCGGTACCGGTAGAGATGTCCCAGGCTCTCCAACTGTCCGCTTCGTCTCAGTGAATTCGTTACGCCCATCTTGAAATAATACAACTGCCGATCCCTCCGGTCGCCCCACCTCAACGTATCCGGCTCGGGGACGTACGCCATCGACCTGTCCAGCGCCTCCTGGCAGGCATTGATCTGTGCGTCGACCATCTCCAGCAGTCCTCGCAGGACTTCCCGTCGCGCGGCTTCTCTTTCATCCTGAAGCATATCCTGCAGCGCCAGGGCAGCCTTCCCGTAGAATACGTAACGATCGCGCTTCCCGTCGCCGAACAGATCCATTTCAATGGCTTCGGCCTTGCGTACCAGCGCCTCGAGGTCCAGGTGGTCATCGCCCACACCGGCGTAGTCATCGTCGGCGCGCGCCAACTGAATTCCCACGAGAAACGCCCGTTCTACAACCTGCATCATGTTTTCTGCAGGATCGAATACCCTCAGAATTCTGGTACTTTCGTCATCCACGCGTGTCACGCCCGCGGTTCGCGCAAAGCCTCGATTGACCAGTACCTGCTCTGCTTCTATCCCCAGGCGGTCCATCAATTCGCGAAGCACACCCTCCAAAACCGGGTGGCTGGCAACGGGCAGGAACTCCTTCCGGCCTTCGATCACCAGGTCCGCCATGTCTGCGGCCAGTGCATCGTCTCCTTCCGGAATCTCTCTACCTCGCGTTCCCCGTTCACGCGTCAGAGTGAATATAACCGCGAGCATCAACAGGACGATCACAGCGATATAGACCATCTCCAATGTTCTCCTTTTGCTACGCACGGAACAACTCCCCCATGCGCCGGCCCAGGAAGCGTCCTGCCAGGAAGAGGCTGAGCATGAGAAGCAGCATGCCCAGCATCCCCATCGCGCTGGCGATGTATGGCCCATCCGCAATCCTGCCCATCAGCGCGTAGATGGCCTTGGTAATGGGGTAATACTGCGTCTTCAACGCAAGTATCAGGCTGTCGCTGACTTCCAGCATGGCAAAGGAAAAACAGAGAATGGCGCCCGCGACCAGATTCGCGAGAATGAGCGGGAAGGTAATCTGCAAAGTCGTGCGCAGGGGAGAAGCGCCCAGATTCCTGGCCGCTTCTTCAAGGGCGACACTGCTTTGCTGGAATCCGGCGTAGGCAGACCTGACCATATACGGCAGGCGTCTCACCGCGTATGCGATAACCAGCAGAGGCACCGGATTGTGTCTTGCATCCAGAAAGGTGCCGGAATACCCGGCCAGATACCCGAAAGCCAGCACCGGGCCAGGCAATGCCAGGGGCAGCATTGCGACCGCATCCAGCGCGCCTCGGAACGGGATCCGGGTGCGGGCAAGCAGATAGGCTATGGATATGCCGAGTACCACGTCGCAAATCGTACTTAGAGAACTCAGCATCAGGCTCATGGTTACACTGGGGCCCGCGATCGGGTGCCGATATACGAGCGGATAGTACTTGCCTGTGATTTCCTGCGGCCAGATCGACATGAACCAGCGCTCTGAGATCGAGGTCAGGAATACGCTCAGGTGAGGGATCAGCGCGATGGCTGTCAGTGAGATCATTACTCCGTAGATAAACGCGGTCATCCCTGGCGTAGCACGGCGCACGGCCGATCCCACGTGTCCCCGTGCAACCATTTCGTACCGTCCCTTGCCCAGCATCAGCTTGGACAGGTAGAAAAACAACACGGTCAGCAACAACAGAAAAACCACGAGCGCATACGCCATTGGATTTTCGTTGATATCTGATATTGCGTTGAATATCTCGACCATCACCACCTGGCGATAGTTGAAGATCAGCGGTGTACCAAGGTCGGTAAACGCCCAGATGAAAACAATGATCGCACCCGCGAAATAGCCAGGCAACATCAGCGGAAAGGTCACGGTTCGAAACAGCCTGAAACCTCGGGCCCCCATGTTGCGGGCGGCCTCTTCGAGGCTGGGGTCGATGTTCGCCAGCGCCGCGGCCACGTTCAGGAACATAATGGGATAGAGGTGCAGCACCTGCAGAATGACCACACCCGTAAACCCGCCGCCGAACCAGTCGATGGGCTGGTCGACGATACCCAGCTCGAGCAGCAGAAGGTTGATTGATCCGAAGCGGGCGAACATCTGTTTCATCCCGATCGCGCCCACGAACGGCGGGAGGACCATGGGCACCAGGATCAGACCGTTGAGGACGTTCTTGCCCCTGAAGTCATATCGTACCAGCAGGAATGCGACGGGAAGGCTCAGCAGTGTCGTTGCGATTGTGGTGAACATGCCGAGGCGGAAGCTGTTCAGAATCATTTCCGTGTAGACCGGATTGCCTGCCATCAACTCAAAGAAAACGAGCGAGAATTCTCCGTTCACCCACAGCGCTCGCACAACGGCGTACCAGAGCGGATAGAACAGAAAAGACACAAAAAAGGCAGACAGTCCCGCCAGAAAGAGGACCCTGGACCCGGTCAGATCGTATCGATCAAGCAGAGTTTTCACCTTCGTCCCGTAGTATTGATATCGAGTCCCGGGCAAACCGGATGCTCACGCGATCGCCGGGAAATGCTCTCCGGACCCGCGGATGGCTCTCCAAGAGCTTCACCTGAGTTCCGTCCGAAAGGTCCACAACATACTGTTCCATTTCGCCCAGGTATATCGCGTTCCGGACCGTCCCGGCGACGACATGGTCCGCCTCGCCCGGACTGCCCGCGTGGAATTCCATGGCCTCGGGGCGGATGGCGCACAATACACGGTCGCCTTTCCGGATGCCGTCGTAGCCCGGCCCGCCGTACAGGACACCCACCCCCGTTTTGACGCCGATGTTCTCGTCGATCAGAACGACCTTGCCCGAAATCAGGTTGATTTCACCGATGAAGTCCGCGACAAACCGGTTGGCCGGCTTCGAATACAACGTCCTGGGAGAACCGGACTGCACGACCCGACCCGCCTGCATCACGGCGACGCGGCTGGCCATCGCCAGCGCTTCTTTCTGGTCGTGCGTGACATAGATCATGGTGATCCCCAGGCTCTGGTGCAACGCCTGGATCTGTTCCCTCATCTCCAGCCGCAGCCGTGCGTCGAGATTGGAGAGCGGTTCGTCCAGCAACACCACGTCGGGTTCGATCACGAGTGCCCGCGCCAGCGCCACGCGCTGCTGCTGCCCGCCTGACAGCTGATTGGGGGACCGGTCCCGGTAGCCTTCCATTCTCACCATCTGCAACGCCCTCCGGATCCGATCGGCGCGTTTTCGCGGCGCAATGTCGCGCAGGGAAAGGCCGTACTCCACATATGGGGCCATAGTGCGTAGTTTTGAAAGACCATTCCAGTGTTTCGCTTTTCAGGCGGGACACCGGTAACGTCCCGATCGTCAAAAAACACGCGTCCGCGTTCCGGCCTGTAGAATCCGGCGACCGTTCTCAACAACGTTCTGCCAGACCGTCATATGGGGCCATAGTGCGTAGTTCTGAAAGACCATTCCAGTGTTTCGCTTTTCAGGCGGGACACCGGTAACGTCCCGATCGTCAAAAAACACGCGTCCGCGTTCCGGCCTGTAGAATCCGGCGACCGTTCTCAACAACGTGGTCTTGCCGCATCCGGAAGGTCCCAGCAGGAAATAGAATTCGCCTTTCTCAATTTCGATATCCACGCATTCAACAGCGACGACGCTGCCGAATCGTTTTGTGACGTCCTGCAGTCGAACACGCACCATGGTACGCCCTCATGTCCTCTGGAGGCTGTTTTTAGCCTCAATTCGAAGAAAGGCAACAGTCATATTGGCTACAAAGAGCCAGAATGCGGGTAGAGGGTAGACCAAAAGCGGTGAGACGGAAGCGGTGAGACGGTAGAAGAAGCCCTTGCCGATGTGTTCCTCCGTCTTGCCTGCGGAATGACAGGAAATCTTACGCGGCATGCGATCTCTAACCTGTCCCGGCTTACGTCTCACCAGGTGGTGGGGCGGGGTGTGGTCTACTACCTTCTTCCGTCTACCGTCTACCCGCTTCTGAGGGGCCGGGGGCGAGTTACCGTCTGAACGAGGGAAGCGATGTCTTTGCGAGGTAGATCACCATGGCGCCTGCAAGGCCCAACGGGAACAGGAGCGTCAGCCTGTCCAGAAGACGCCTTCGAAACGGAGGCTCTGACACTCCGTATTTGTTCCGTGCGAATTCCGTCCATGACGCCAGGGTCCTGTTGCGCAGTTCTGCATCCCGCCAACGGGGGCCCAGACGGCCGCAGGCTTCTTCGCTGACGGGTACTTTCGCGAGCCGTCGAACACGCTCAGGGGTTATTCCTTCCATAATCGCCGTTTTCCATGCGGTCTGAAGCTGCTGGTGGGAATCGATCACCATGACGCCGATCAGGTCGTTCAATACGCGCCATCGGTTTGACGCCTTCTCCGAGTCATAGACGAGGTCGGACTTCCACTCGAATGGGTTCAACGCAACGGCGGCCTGATCGCGGTACCGCCGGTAGAGATCGGGCAATACCGTAAACCGGTTCAGCGCGGTTTCCCGGGGGCCGCCCGGCACACCCTTTTTCAGAAACCAGAGTTTCTGGCCCGAGTCCGACATGACGAATTCGACGAAACGCCTTGCCGCCCGCAGGTTGGATGCGCCTTTAAGGATGGCCACCCCGTCTGGATTGACGATGGTCAGGTTGTCGGGCATCGTGAATCCGATATAATCTTCCCCCACCTGGCCGGCCTGGGCCCAGGCATAGAAGTCGATGGACAGGCCGTAGGCCACCTCGCCGACGGCGACGTCCTTGGGCGCCTGTGAGCCGCCCGAGGTGAAATTGCGCACATTGGCCCCCAGAGTTGTAATGACCTCCCAGCCTCGCTCCCAGCCATATGCCTGAAGGATCAACTCATAGGCCATGTGTACGCTGCCGCTGCTTCGTGGATCTCCCGACCCGACCCACGAAAAGAGCTCCGGATCTCCAAGGTCGGCCCAGGTCCGCGGGGCCGGCAGGTCCACAAGGTCGAGAACGGCCCTGTTGTACACGATTCCGAAACCGGCCAGGGTGGCGCCGTACCAGCGATAGTTCGGATCGAACAGAGGTACGCCCCCGATTTTTCGTGGCAATCGATCCAGCAGGGCCTCAGGCAGGCGATGGGCAGAGCAGAGGCCCATCTCGGCGATTTCCATAAACGGGTCCAGGCCTCCGCCGAAGAAGACGTCGATACCGATTCCGCCGGGCGCACGGCGAAATTCCGATTTGACGTATCTCAGAATCGAGCTCGTGCCACCGCCGACGTCGAGCCATTCCAGGACAACCTCCCTGCCCGTCAGCCTGGAATAGTGGGACTTGAAGGCCGCTTCAAACTCGTTCTGGACGCCGTCCGGATGGGGCGAGATCAGAACCAGCCGTTCGGTCGCGGCCTGAATTGTGACGGGAATGAGTATACAGAAAAAGAAAAAGGGTAGAATTCGGTGCTTCATGGCTGGTCCATTCGCTTCTATTCGGGGTTTGACTCTACAACTGCAACGTCGGCCGGAATGGTACCTAAGCCACCCCGCCGTGTCAATTTCTTTCTATCGTTACACAAAAAAACGCCGCAATCTCTGAGATTGAGACGTACACGTCGGGCAATGAGAGAGACGTCTCAGGGACCGATGTCCTCCACGCTTCCGATCCGGTTCCCGGTAGGATCGGTAAACCAGATCTTTCCGAGCCGATCCACTGTCAGCCTTCCCACTCCTGAAACCGAATTCGGCAGTTCGAGTATCCTGATGCTGGTAGCCTCCGGATCGAACCTGGCGGAATACCTGGACTGATCGGCCGCGTACCAGATACGTCCGTTAAGGTCCACAGCCAGCGAGGATGGATCGGGCCCATCTTCAGGCAGGATATAACTTGCGAAGTTACCCGTGGCAAGCAGGTCCCACATGTGCAGTTGGAAAGAATTCGCGGCAAACCAGATCTGATCTCCCGCGTCCAACACGAACTGTCTGATGGTCAGATCCTGGACGGGTATTTCGATCTCGGCAATCTCTTTCGTCTCCGGATTCATCCGGCCGAATTTTCCGACGGCTCGCTCCGAAAACACCAATATGCCTTCACTGTCGATCTGTATCTCGTCCAGACCAGCCGAAGGCGTGAACACAGGATACTCTTCGAACGTGCCGCGATCAGGATCGAGACGGCCGATCTGGTTGCCGGATTCCTGCATGAACCAGAGGTAACCCTTGCGATCGAAAACCAGGCCGCTGGGCCGGCTTCCCGGGGTGGGAACGGGATACGTCCGGATTTCTTCAGAAATCGGGTCGAGCCGGCCGACCGCGTTCGCGACAATATCCGTAAACCAGACAATACCGCGGCCGTCAACGGCAAGCCGGGCCGGCCGACCGCCAGGGGTCGGCAATGGAAATTCGACAAATGTCTCGGTTGAGGGATCGAAACGTCCGATCTGGTTTGCGCCCGGCTGCGTAAACCAGACGCGGCCAAGGACGTCGACCACGATATCCTGAGGCTGGCTTCCCTGGGTCGGCACGTCATAGACATCGACCGAACCGACAGCGAGCTCTTCGTCGACATGAGAATGCATCACCGTGTGTTGGGCTTTGTCGTACAGGCGCGCGAAGATCAGGAAATCCTGAAGATCGACGGCACCGTCGCCGTTGAGGTCAAACCGCGCGTCCCCGGTCCCGAATGCCTGCGCGAGGAGGACGAAATCCCCAAAATCGATCACATGGTTGCCGTCGAAATCGATATCGGTCGTTGTCTGCGCCGATGCGGTCGATAACAGGAAACAGACCACAAACAACCAGACAGGTATATTGGAACGTATATTCATCTGTCCTTCGCAACTGGTGTCCTGTCCCAAAAATTCCTCACCATTCGGCGGCCGAATTTAGGCAACTTATTTCTGGGACAGAACACTAGAATTCCGCAGAATAACCGGATGAAAAGACTCCCGCGTCAGCCCTGCTGAATCTCCCCGCGGGCGAGCTCCAAGATTCCTCTGGCGGCTTCCAGGCGCAAGCCCGGTTCGGCGTTCTTAATGTAAGTGCGAAGCGTCTTCAACTGATTGATGTCGCCGGACCGCGCCAATCCTCTCAAAGCCGCCGCCTGTAGAACCGCTTCTTCGTTCTCCGAAAGGATTTCGTTCAGCGCTTCATTCGCCTCTGTCAGGGTAATCTGTCCAAGCGCGTCAATTATGGACTCCCTGATTTCCAGCGACCCGTCCTGATGAAACGCCCACCCCAGCGCCTCGACCGACCCGGCGCTATGGATTTTGCCCAGGGCCTGCACAACCGCCAGACGAACCGAGAATCCCCTGTTTTCCGAAAACGCGTTCCTCAATGCCGGGATCCGTCGTTCATCTGCAATGATACCCAAGATCTCCGCGGCGCGCCTTCGAAACGGAATGTGCTTGCTCTTCAGGTCGTCTTCCAGTTCCTCCGAAATTTCGAACCCGTGGCCAAGCCGGGCCAGCGACCATGCCGCGCTGAGCCGTAGCGGCTGGTTTTCAGGGCCGAAAAAGGCCGACCGCAGGAGTTCCACCGCCGTTGAGTCCTGAATCCACCCCAACCCGTCCACAGCCAGCAACCGGTTCATTGGGTGTCCTTCTTCCAGCAGCTGTTCCTTGAGGTAGACGCCAATCGTCCTCTCGGACAGTCCTCCCAGTGCTTCCAGGCAACGGATTCGCAGGGAATGTTGCCACGACGTCTGTTTCGCTACAGTCTCAAGATGTTCGATCGCCTCGGCGGTTCCGAATTCCTCCAGAGCCTCCACCATGACCAGCGAGGTGGAAAGCTGACGGGTTTCCAGCAGGGTATCGGCGATGACAGGCAGACTCTGCAGATCCTCCAGCCTGGCCAGCGCCAATGCCGCGGAAGATCGGACAACCGGATCCGGATCTTCTCCAAACGCGCGTCTGAGCGCCGGGACGGCCGTCGGGTTCTCCAGCTGACCGAATGCGGCGGCGGCCCTGGATCGAACCATGGCCATCTGGCCGTTTCCGAGCGTTTCCGCCAGCCAGGGAGCCATTGACTCGGCGTTCAGACGTTCCAGCGCGGCCGCAACCTCCACTTTCACCAGGGCGTTTTCGGTTTTCTCGAACACACCTCTGAGCGCGTCGACGACGCCGGGACCTTCGTGTCTTCCAAGCGCTTCCACCGCCCGCAAAACGACAATTTCATCCGGATGTTCCAGAAGGGTCAGGAATGCGGATCGAACATCAATGCCATCCAGACTCCCGAGGACCGATACGCCCTCCGCAACGAGGGCGACATCCAGATCGCCGTTGTGAACAAGACTGAGTACGGTATTCAGCGCGTCTCTTTCTGCCAGCTCGACTTCCTGCCGGCTGACACCGCAACTCCAGGCACCGATGCAGATCAGAATGAACCCGGCAGTCCGCCAGACTACAGGCGGCCGCTTCCGTCTTGAGTTACGCATTCCTATTCGACTCCCACCGCACAGCGAAACCCAACGTCCGACCGTTTGTCATCGGGTTCCGCCCAACCTGCGCCAGTGCATTTTGCTCGCTTTTCGTCGTCAAGCCATGAGCCCCCGTATATCGCACGGAGTTCCCTGTTGTTTCCATACCAACCGTCCACCCATTCCCAGACGTTGCCCACCATATCCGTAGCGCCATAGACGTTGGGGTCTCCCCTGGCCACTTCGCCGGCACCGGCATTCCACGCCAGGCCGGTCCGGGCCCTTGCGGGATCGTAGCGCTTCCCGTACGAATAGATATTGCCCGTTTCACCCAGGCACGCCGCAACCCATTCCTCGGATGTAGGCAGCCTCTTGCCGAGGGAACCGCAGTATTCGCGCGCCTGTTCGTGGTTTATTCCGGTGGCCGGCATTCGTGGACCGTTAGAGAATTCGTCCGGCCTGTAAGTGGAATTAAACGCCCGATATGCCTCAACGCTGACTTCGTGAGGATCGATGTAAAAGGTCTGGAAAGCGGAGGTCTCAACCTTCAGCATGCCTTCGACCTTTTTGGCAAAAGCCGCGGCTCTTCGCTCCGCCTCTGCCGCCTGAGCCTGTTCTTCGGCAAGTTCGGCTTCCGTGGCCGTCTTCGCCTGTGCGTCGATCTTCGCCTTTCGGGCCGCCTCTGCGGCCTTGATCGCGGCCTTGCGGCGGGCGGCTTCCCTGCGGACACGCGCCTGAATTCTCCGTCGCGCCTCCGCCTCCGCCCTGGCCAGGCGGTTCCGGTCTGCCTCCGTCAGAGAGCGGGCGCACCGGAAACCATAGTTCAGCGATTTCAGATCGACTTTCGCCCGCCTCGCCGAACCGCACCGTGTCAACCTGGGTCCATCCGTCCAGGATCCGCCGTACACCTTTTGCATCCCGCCTTCTCCGCCGCCGTCTTCAACCCACTCCCACACGTTTCCGGACATGTCGTACAGTCCCGCCTTGTTCTTCCCGTAGCTCATCACCGCCCTGGGCCCGTCGGTCCAGTTCCTTCGTCCCACCCGCGCGTGGTTCGGGTCGTAGTTGTTTCCATAGGCGTAGGCCGTTCCCTCCAGACCGCCGCACGCAACGACCCATTCGTCGGACGTTGGCAGGCGCTTATCCTGCGCTTCGCAGTACGCCTTCGCCTGCGTGAACGTGATCGCGGTGGCCGGCATATTGGCATCATCGAAATACGTGTACGCCGGATGATAGTCCGGATCGAACACTTTGAACTGCTCGACCGTCACTTCATGCCTGCTCATGTAGAACCGTTCCTGGCCGGACTGTACCAGGACCATTTCATCTCCGGTGGATTGGGCGGGCGCCGCCGCCGGAGTGAAAGCAACCAGAACCGCGATCCATAGACGTTGCACCTCAAAATTCCCCGAGCAATTCCTGGCGCTCTTCGCCTTCGCCCAGAATCAGGCTGATATCCCATTCGTACTGGCCATTGGCCGGCACGACCCCGCACGCCTTGAGTCCCCACGCGGTATCCAGGCGGTCGACCTGCGACGTGGACGGCTCCAGCGCCGCGTGGTGGAGGTTATTCCATCCACCCTCGTTGATCCACAAGCCCAGATGGGGGAGTTTTTTCGCCGGAAACAGAAAGCCGACAAACTCCCCGTTCGGGTAGACCAGCGCGCAGCGGCCCTGCTCCAGGCGCGTGGAGTAAATCTTCTCCGCCTCTTTTGTACGGCTGGACCGGATCGAGGACCGGTTATAGTCCTTGTCCAGCGTCACATCCGTCACTTTGGGCCAGGTATGTCGTGTCATTGGCGGTCCCAGGCGGTCTTCCGTACTCATGTAGGAAACCACGTCCGTACCGGAAGGCATCAGGATTCGCGCACGGGTTTCCACTTTAAACAGCGGGTGGAACGCATATACAAACGGCAAATCAAACCGGCTTTCATTTCTAACGGTGTAAGAAAACCGGATATATGGCTTTTCTCCGCGCGCCAGCGTCTCGAAGCGGATGTCACGTTGAAACACATATGGAAACCGCACGCCCCTTACCCACATCTGCAGGCGTCCCTGCTTGACGTCGTACTGCCAGGGCAGCATCCAGACCTCTCCATGGTCCGGAACCGGCACCCCTTCCCACGGAAAGGCGGGATAGGGGCAGTCTTCGACAGTGGGAAAACACTCGTCCGCGCCGTCCCGTTCGTAATTCTCGAAACGGTCCGCGTAGGTGCGCCTGCGGTAGGGTATATTGGTGCGCGAAAGAAACTCTCGCCCTGTCGCCTTATTGACAAGGGAAGTTATCTTTCCGCCCAATTCCGGCGCGACAACCATCGAGAAAAAATCGGTGTCCAGCTTAATTCCGGTTATGTCCGGCGCCAGTTCCAACTCTTTCAGTTTGAATTTATCCATATAACCGTATCCTGTTCGTTGGAATTAGCCTCAGACGGCCGGACGTACACCCGTGAGCGCGTTATTCTGACGCCGGGCGAAGCAAACCTGTTCCACGGATCCTGCTATGGACTACGTTGCGGGATTCTTCGTTGAACCAAACGGCCCATCTGCGCGACGCCCAGCAGATCGAAATATTCCCGATCATCGTCCCTGGGGCGGAATGAAACGTATTCAAGCATCCGTGCGAGTACGCTGTTCTGTCTGGCGAGATCCTCCGGGATGGGAATATTGAGACGTCCCATCACGTTTTTCAATCGCACTCTTCCCTTACGGAGCCACCCCCCGTCGTACGTTATGTCGAGGGAGCCTTCCGCCGTGCGTATTATCGGGACTGGATGTTCTGCAAGCTTCAAGTCCCGCAGCGAGGTCTGATATACTGCGATCTTGTACGAATTGGGACTCCCGTGCTCGTCGTAACCGTCCGGATAGAGCGGTTCCTCGGCCACGATCTCACCCACATTGGCATATAGTTCCTCGGTCCCAAGCGCGTCGGCCTCCAAACTGTATATCGATTTCGTGCTCCCGACGTGATAGAACACCGCACGGACATTCAGATGCATTCCCTCGAAGGGAGACGACCAGCTGAAGCCGTCGAATTCGCCGATCCTGTGGTTACGCTTTATATAGTAATGCGCCGCGCACACCACATCCACGTCGGTTGCTCGCTCGATCACCTCTCCCAGACGCAATCCACTCCAGTTGCCCAGGTGCCGGACCACGTATCCCCTGGCCTGCAGCGCCGAACGGATGGCTTCGTACAAGCGGAGTTCGTACCTGCGCGGCATCCGAAACGGGTCCCCCTGCAACTGGCGCGTGTATCCCAGTACAACCCGGCCGGCGTATTGGAGCCCGGGATCAGGGTCCCGGTCCGACGCCAGAACCATGAGCCCGATCCGTCTCGGGCGATACCTCGCAAACGCCGCCTCCGCGGAATTCGTCCCTTCTGCGAATGACTCTTTTTTTATGCTTCCGCCTTCGCATGGTGTCGCCCAGATGCACACCAACCCGCACAGAAGCAGTAGACGCATAAACGTGGCCCGAGTCAGTTGTTGCATTTCAATCCGTTCAACATTTCGACGGTCGCGGATTTAATCATCCGTTCACAGGCCGAAGTAATCATTAACGTACCATAATATCGGAAAGCGTGGTCAACTTCGTAACCCCCCTCAGGAAATGCCTTCGCCGTTGGCACATATCCGATGCATCCGTTGCTGTACGCGAGGGTGAATGTCTTTTTGAATGGCGACGCCCGGTCCATTTCGAGTTGATAGTCCACGAACATTTCGCCCGGGTACGCCACAATCGCCGCCTCTCCGATTCTCATCGCCTGGATCTCGAACGCTTCCGGCCGGGGTCGGCGGTTTCGCGCCGCGCGCAGATAATCTTCAGCCCACTCGATCTGTCCTCGGTACTGGCGGATGAGATAGTCGGTTGCTTCGGGGTCCTGCTCCGTTTCCTGCACACGTGTCTTCTGATCCTCGAGGGCACGTTCCGCCTCATCCACCGAAGGGATTCTCGTGGGAAGATAAATCACCTGGCGCGCCACCCCCAGGACGTTCGATTCCAACGGCTCCGCGTGACGGGCGGCGTTCACGGCAGCCCCTCCCAGCAGGTCGCCTTGCCGCATGGTTGTCCGCAATGTACCGTCCATCGGCGTACAGTTGATGTCGCCGCAACAGCCCTGCGCGAACATCGGAAGCGCGCCGTCGAGTTCCCGCCGAATCGTCCGAGCCGCGTATCCGGGAAATTCCGCGCTGAACGCCAGGCCCCGAAGGTTGACAGGATGGGCCGCCGTCATATACAGGAGCCCGAGCGGTGAACCGGACCGGGCGTCGATGCGAAGCACGTCGACCCAGGGGGCTTCGGCGCCTTCAGGGTTATGGCCGATCGTCATTCTTCCGTTACGGCGGGCGCGTCGGTTAATGGCGATCCTGACGGGTGCCCGGCCGACCCCGAGCGAAACGGGCTCCAGACGGTCCGCCGCCATCCGGACGGCGCCCGCGACCTGCCGGCACAGCACGTTTTCGTACGCTGCGTCGCGCGATCCCATGCTGCGAAACGACATCACCGTGGGTCCGGAATGAGAGTGCGATCCGTTCAGCAGCAGACCCTCGCCCGGCACGCCCGAAGCGCGTTCGACCAGGTCCCGTAGCCGATGAACCAGGTCGGTCGCGAAGGAGATGAGGTCCGATGTAACGATCGCCAGCCGTGTCCGACCGTCGTCCAATACCAGCGCGCGAGCGAACAGATCGTCGTGAACCGTATCGGCCGGCCCCTTCCGGTTTCCGAACCCGCAGAGGGAAATACCGATGGGCGGGGTGATCGTGACCTCGGCAACGCCGGCTTTCAGTTCGCCCATTACCGGAATCTCCCAACCCGCTCCTGCAGACCGTTTATCCAGGGCCGTACACTAGAACTGCCCGTTCCGGGATTCGTACTTGGTGGGCTTGCCCAGCGTCGGACCCCCGTTCATCACCCAGGCCGCCACCCATTCCATCATCTCTCCGGACGAGACCCGGGGCGGTCCCAGGAGGCTGAACAGCGCGTTCGCATTGCCCAGCAGGGCAGTGCGGCTCTCTTCGCCCTCAAAGACAGGTGTCCGCCCCATCAGCGCGCCCAGCTTCAACGCGACGTCGCGGATCTCAAGCTGTTCGGACCCTGTCATGTTGAGGATCCGCGCGGGGCTCTCACAGAGCGGAAAGCTCCGCGCAAGATAGGCGTTCGCGTCTCCCTGCCAGATCTGGTTAACATATCCCATGCTCAGATCGATCGGTTGTCCCGTCCAGACCATCTGCGCGATATCCAGAAATACCCCGTAGCGCAACTCCGTTGCGTAGAACAACCGCACAATCGCGAGGGGAGTACCGTTCCGTTCCGCGTAGTAGGCCGCCAGCCGCTCCCCTCCAAGACGGGACTGCGCGTATTCACCGACCGGGCCCAGAGGCGACGACTCCACCGAACCGCCGGAATCCGGAGACACAAACCGGTAGACGTTTCCCGAAGAAACATAGACGATTCGTGAATCCCGGAACCGCTGCATCACCTTGCCGGGAAGCAGCGCGTTCATTGCCCATGTCAGGGGTTCATTTCCTGTCGAGCCGAACTTGTGCCCGGCAAGCAGGATTACGTGGCCAACCTCGGGAAGTGCGCGGAGCGAATCGTCGTCGATCAGGTCGCACCGTACCGTCCGTACGCCCCTCGCCTCGAGGTATTCCCGGTCACCGGGACTGGAGAACCGGGAGACCCCGATCACGCCGCTGGCGCCGGAACGCACCAGAAGTTCGCCCAGCGTCAACCCCATTTTGCCGGCGATGCCGAGAATCATGACCTCGCCGTTGATTCTGGATACGGCATCCCTCACCTCGGGAACCGGCTCGGTCATCCGATCGACAAGCGCCGTTTCGGTCTCTATTGGATCAATGCTAGACTTCGACATCTCCATCGCCGCTCCCTCTATGAAGCTGTTTTAAATTACCGGTGAGTTCCCGAGCGCGAGCGAAAAAGTGGCGGTCAAGGCGGGAAAATCCGCGAACGGAATTCCATAAGCGTATATTTTAAATATGCGCACACAGTTATTAAAAGCACTAAATTTATGTACGCTGGAAAACAATATAGAATGTAAGTTCTTCTTACACAACTGAAAATTCGAGTGCGTACTCCTCCGTAGCCAAAGGAGTTGACTTTACTCCCGTGGAAACCTAGGTTTATGTTCTCACACGTGAGTTCCGGTCCGTACCCGAACGAACCTGCATCGGACTCCGTACGAACACAGGATCGCTCCTTCCGGCAGGAATCGTCATTGTCCATGGGCTTCTTCGCACAACTCTACAGCATTCTGGCGGGCAAACGACTGCTTATCGCCCTCACCGTCGCCTGCGGGCTCCTCTTTGCCGCCGCGAACCTCCTGCCGCCGTTGCTGATCAGGGAACTCATCCGGTGGCTGACGGAAGGCGCCCATGGCGCCGACCTGATTCAGATCAGTCTGCTCCTGATAGGGGTCTACCTTTTTCGGGGCGCAACCAGATACGGTTACGGTTACTTTTCACACATTGCCGCCTATCGCGTGATGCACGACCTGATGGTGAGGATCTACCGGCACCTGCAGAGCCTGCCCCATCGCTTCTTCAACAAACAGCGGACCGGCAATCTCATTTCCCGTTCAATCAACGACGTTGAAGCGCTTGAGGACTTTGTTGCCCACGGCATCCCGGAGACGGCATTGGCCGCGATCATACCCGTTTCGATGATTGTCGTGCTGTTTACTCTGAACCCCGAACTCGCACTCATTACCCTGATCCCCATTCCGCTGACAACCCTGCTGATTTACCGTTACGTCTCGAAGGTCCGCGCGCTCTGGAGCGCCGTGCGCGCGCATCTGGCCGATCTCATCGCGCTGGTCCAGGACAGCTTTTCCGGCATCCCGGTTATCAAGTCCTTCGCGCAGGAAACCCGTCGCGTCCGCCTGATCGAAGCCCGGAGCCGGAAGTTCAGAGACAGCAGCGTAACGGCCAACCGCGTTTCCCTTCTGCCCGCCGGGATCATTGAGGCCGCGGGCGGCATCGGCATCGTTCTGGTCATCTGGAGCGGCGGCAATATGGCGCTGGAAGGCGTCATTTCGGTTGCGGACCTATTTGTTTTCATCGTCTACATGGGCCATATCTACCAGCCCTTTCTTCAGCTCGCCTCGTTCAACGATATCCTGCAGAAAGCCGTGGCAAGCACAGACCGCGTCTTCCAGCTCCTTGCCGTCGAATCAGACATCGATGACGCCCCCGACGCGATTGCGCCGAAAGCCATGAACTGGGACATCAGGTTCCGCGACGTCACATTCGGATACGATCCAGAAAATCCCGTGCTCCACGGGGTCGAATTCGATGTCGAGGCTGGAGAAATCATCGCCCTCGTCGGTCCTACCGGGGCCGGCAAAACCACCGTCGCCAGCCTGATTCCACGCTTTTACGACCCTCAGCGAGGCGGGGTCTACATAGGCGGGTACGATATCCGCACTCTCCGGCTGGCCTACCTGCGCTCGCAGATCGCAACCGTGTTCCAGGATGTCTTTCTGTTTCACGCCACAGTACGGGAGAATCTGCTCGTCGGCCGACCGGACGCGACCGACCGGGAGGTCCGGGAAGCGGCCCGAACGGCCAACGCGGAGGACTTCATCCTGGATCTGCCGGAAGGCTACGACACGCTCGTCGGTGAACGGGGGATCCGGCTTTCCGGCGGCCAGAAGCAGCGGTTGTCCATTGCACGCGCGGTGTTGAAAGACGCCCCGGTCCTGATCCTGGACGAAGCCACGTCCTCGGTGGACGCCGAGACCGAAATCCTCATCCAGGAAGCCATCGCACGCCTGACGCGCCATCGTACGACGATCGTGATCGCGCACCGGCTGTCCACCGTGCGCAATGCCGACAAGATTCTCGTCTGCAATGGCGGACGCATCGTCGAATCAGGCGATCACGAGGACCTTATGACTCGGGACGGTCTCTACGCCCGCATGGTGCGTACGCAGGAGATTTCACGCGGCTGGCGTATTCCCCAGGCCCGGGAGAACGCCGCCGATTAAGAAAAACGGGACGATCTGTCGGATCGCCCCGATGCCAGCCGCGCGTAATCCAGCGGCGGTCGCTGCCTGCCGGTTCGCGCTCATTTCTCCCAGACCTCCACGTCGACGTACGCCGTTCGCGCACGGTCGCGCGCGACGCGCCGTCGGTATATGACGGACGGGCGGAAACCGGCCTGGGACAGCGCTGCCGCCTTCGGTTCGAAACCCGCGTCGCAATAAGCCAGGTACCTTTCCGCTTCCGGAAGCGCCAGCGCGCCCAGCAGTTCGTGCGAGCGGTCCCAGAAGCTTGGATGGCAATACACGTCCACCACGCAGCTTCCCGGCCACAGACTGTCGAACGACCACATCGCCAGGCCCGTCACCGCCGTGGTCACCTCCTGCCGCAACACCTTCACCCGCGCGCTTCTGCCATCCGCCCTGCGCGTCGACGCGTCCCGAATGAACGGCAAGAGCGGGCTCTCGGTAGACTGCCGTCCGAAGATCCGCATGCCTGCACACCGCGTCACACCGGGAAATCCACCGGTAAACAGGGCCGTCGACGCAGGCCAGTCCCGCCAGTCCAGTGCGGCCACTTCCACCGGTCCTCTCGCGAAATAGCCCTTCTCGAACGCCTCCCTTGAAGTCGTATGGTAATCCATATAGCCGCTGCGAGGTTCCAGGCCTGTGAATCCGTGGGCCCTGTATATGTGATAAGGATGCGAGTCATAACCCGTCCCGAGGTAGAGCGCCCGTCCGCCCCGCCGTCTGAAATGATCCATCATCACTCGCATCAGCTCCATCGCCGCGCGCTTCCGCCTGTCCTCCGGCGTTGTAAACACGTGTCCGAATATCCCAACACCCCGCGTTTCGACCGTACTCATATTGGCAAAGGGGATCCCGCCGCGATGCAGAATATAAAAGTACGCCTCGACGTCCAGGCGCTCCCGGAGCACCATCGTGTTACCCCAGCGCCACATCTCGCCCTTGTGTTCCAGAAGCGCTTCGATCCGCTCCGCCCAATCCGGGTCCGGCCCTGTCACAACTCCGGCTTCCACCCGTTCGCCCGACGTCAGTCTGATCGTGTCAATAGGTTCGTACATTGTAGTCCTCGTTCCCAATAGCGGAAACCGGATCTGCTCCGGCCTCCTGCTGCCGCACAGGAACTATTTCGCCCATTCGGGCAAGCCCGTCAGCTCGATTCCCAGGCCCGACCCGCCCAGCAGATAGATGGCGCCGGCGACGATGGCGACCCCCGTCAGATTCAATATCAGCCCCACACGGACCATGTCGGTCATCCGGACGCGGTCCGTTCCGAACACGATCGCGTTCGGCGGCGTCGCGACAGGCAGCATGAATGCAAACGAACACGATAATGTGGCAGGAATCATCAAGAGAAGGGGATTCACCTGAATCGCGACGCCCAACGCAGCCAGAATGGGCAGGAACATCTCGGCCGTGGCGGTGTTCGACGTCAATTCGGTGAGGAATGTTATCATCAGGCAGAGGACGGCCACCAGCAGCAGGGGATGAACGGCGCTGAGCCCCGCCAGGCGATGACCGAACCACATGGACAAGCCCGATTCAATGAACCCTGTCGCCAGGGCGAAGCCTCCTCCGAAGAGCAGTATGATATGCCAGGGCAACTTTGCCACGGTCTCCCGGTCCAGGATCTTCTCCGCGGAACCGCTGCGTGCCGGGATCAGAAAAAGCAGAAGCGCCATTCCCATTGCAACGGAGCCGTCATTCAAATACGCGCCGCCTGGAAAAAGCCCCGACCACCCCGGGATCTCTACTTCGCCGATGCGGATCTCGTTCCGGAAAAGCCAGAGAAACGCGAGCAGTACGAAATCCGCCAGAACCACGGCTTCTTCGTACGAGAGGGACCCCAGTGCCCTGTACTGATCCCGAAGCACACTCTGGTCGAGAGTCCTCTCCTGCCTGCCGCCGGCGTGGAGCCAACTCAACAGGATCCATGCGACAACCAGGAACAGCACGGAAATCGGGAATGCGAACAGGAACCAGTTCGCGAAGGAGATCTCCGGCGCGTCCGGGAAATGAATATTCAAAATCCTGGCGAACGAGAGATTCGGCGGCGTGCCCACCAGCGTCGCCACGCCGCCGATGGAGGCGCCGTAAGCCACGCCCAGAAACAGACCGGTGGCAAGCCTGCCCTGCGCCGCTCCCTCCTCCAGTTTCAACACCACCGCCAGTACGATTGGAACCATCATCATGGTGGTGGCCGTATTTGAGATCCACATCGACAGGAACGCGGTCGAAACCATGAATCCCAGCAGAATCCGGCGCGGGCGAACGCCGCACCAGAGGAGGACGCGCAATGCGATCCGACGGTGCAGGTTCCAGCGCTGCATGGCCAGAGCCACCATGAAGCCGCCGACAAAGAGAAAGATGACGTGGTTGAAATAGATCGGCGCGACTTTCTTTCCGTCCATGATCCCAAGCAGCGGGAACAGCGCGACGGGGAGCAGCGCGGTTGCCGCGAGCGGCACGGCTTCCGTCATCCACCAGACGGCCATCAGCAGGGCCACGGCCGCCGTCCGGGTCACGGCCGGCCGGCCCGGTTCCAGATCGGTGAACAGGAGAAGCGCGATGGCCAGAACGGGTCCGGCGATCAGACCGATTCTCTGCATTTTCGTGCCGGATGGTTTCTTTTTCTCCATATCTGGCCCCCGGACAGACGGCGATTCACCGACCGCCTAATATATGCACGGCCCGATTGCTGAAAAGCGTAAAATGCCCGTTGACATCCCGGCGGGCGTAACCTACATTGCACACGGCTCGAAATCTTCCCGGCGCGGCAACTTTCCGTTTCGACCGCCGGGAATTATCAAACAGCTTCTGGATACGGAGGCAGCGAATGGCGGACGGCAAATTCGGTTTCGGCATCATCGGCTGCGGTGTCATCGCGCCCACCCATCGCCTGGCGATCGATGCCTGCGACGAGGCCGAACTGGTGGCGGTCTGCGATACCGATGAGAACCAGATCCGGTCATTCCTCGCCGGTATGGATGGCGGTGCGGCCTGCGTTCGCACGTATTCAGATTACAGAGAGCTTGTTCGGGACCCACAGGTCGAAATCGTCAGCGTCTGCACGCCCTCCGGACTTCATTGCGAGGGTGTGACCGCGGCCGCGAGGGCGGGCAAGCACGTGCTGTGCGAGAAGCCTCTGGAGATCGACGCCGACCGCCTGACGGAAATGACGGCGGCCTGTCGCGATGCGGGGGTGAAACTCGGCTGCGTTTTCCAGAGCCGGACCAGTCCGGACATGATCAGGGCCCGCAAAGCCATTCAGGACGGTCTTCTGGGCCGGATGATTCTGGCCGACGCCTATCTCAAGGACTACCGCTCCCAGGCCTATTACCGGAGCGCGGGCTGGCGGGGCACCTGGGCGCTTGACGGGGGCGGCGCGCTCATGAACCAGGGGGTGCATGGCGTGGACCTTCTCCTGTGGCTGATGGGAAGCCCCGTCGAATCCGTGTTCGCGCGCGCCGAACACAAGGTGCGCGACATCGAAGTGGAAGACACGGCCGTGGCCAATCTGAGATTCAAGAACGGCGCTTACGGCGCGCTCATCGGAACCACTTCGTGCAACCCCGGCGAGGCCCGCCGCATCGAATTACACGGGGATCGCGGTACGATCACGGTCAGCGGCAGTTCGATTACCCGCTGGGCGAGTACCGTTGAGGAAGACGGCCGCGCCGAAGACAGCGAACCGCCGAAGGAAATCGAAATCGAAGGCGCGGTGGCCGACCCCAGTGACATCGGAAGTTCGGGACACGTATTCCTGGTCGATGACCTTGTCCGGGCAATCAGAGAAGACCGTGAACCCTACGTTACCGGCGAGTCCGCCCGTGGGGCCGTCGATCTCATTCTGGCGATCTACGAGTCCGCGCGCTCCGGCAGGGAAGTCGAAGTGCGGCACGCAGGCTGATGCAACGCGGCCACCTCAGGGAACGCTGCTCTCCAACACCCGAAAGGGGACGATGCAAGAATGGCGAAAAACAGCAAACTCGGATGGGGAATCATCGGCGCCGGCATGATCGCAGCCCATTTCCGGTCCGGCATCGAAGCGTGTCCCGACGCGGAACTGGTCGCGGTATGCAATCACAATGAGGAAAAAGGAAGGAAATTCGCTACCGAGTCCGGTGGAATCAGATATTATAAAGACTATCAGGACCTGGTCGCGGATCCCGGGGTGCACATCGCCGGTATCTGTACCCCGTCCGGCATGCACGCCGACAATGTGATTGCGGCCGCCCGGGCGGGTGTGCACTCCCTGTGTGAGAAACCGCTGGACGTCACACGCGAAAAGATGGACCGGATGATCGATGCCTGCCGCGATGCAGGCGTCAAGCTCGGCTGTATTTTTCAGAGTCGAACCAGCGATGAAGCCATCAGAGTTCGAAACGCCATCAGGAACGGAGAACTCGGCAAACTGGTGCTGGCAGATGCCCTGATGAAGAACTACCGCTCTCAAGCGTACTATAACAGTGCCGGCTGGCGCGGTACGTGGAAGGACGACGGCGGCGGCGCGCTGATGAACCAGGGGGTACACGGGGTGGACCTTCTGCTGTGGCTGATCGATGACGACGTCGAATCCGTGTTCGCGCGCGCCGAACACAAGGTGCGCGACATCGAAGTGGAAGACACCGCCGTCGCCACGATCAAATACCGAAGCGGTGCCTTCGGGACGCTCATCGGCACCACGTCCTGCAACCCGGGAGAGGCGTCTCGTATCGAACTCCACGGCAATTCCGGGACCATCACCATGAGCGGCACCCAGATCACGCGCTGGGCGACCACGACCGAGGAAGACGGGCGCGCGGCCGACGCGTTTCCCCCGCGGCAGATCGCCGCGGCAGGCAACGTGGGCGCCGCCAGCGCCGTCGCGCCCGGCCATGGCTTTCTCGTAGACGATATTACCCGCGCCGTACTGGAAGACCGTGAGCCCCACATCCCGGGCGAGTCCGCACGGAAGTCCGTGGACCTGATCCTGGCCATCTACGAATCCGCCCGGACCGGACGGGAGATTGTGATGGACGCGTGGTAGACAGCTTCCTGGCTGGCAAAACAAAAAGGAACAGCCGGTTTCACGTGCGGCTGTTCCTTTTCTTGTTGACGTCCGGCATATTCAGGCGCTGCAGTTCTCCACCGTCACGACCCTGCCCGTTTCCGCGGCGGCATAAATCGCTTCCACGACTTCCACGGCCCTCAGCCCGTCCACTCCAGAAATACAGGAAGGCTTCCCGTTCAGTATGGCGTCGACCGTCTCGCTCAGATACACCCGGCCGGAAACACCGCCGTAACCGTCTGCCGCTTCAGAAGCGATCTTCAACGTCGTCCGGGGTCCGTCTGTGAAGTCGGGATGATCGCTGACCACAAAGACTTCGTCGGCGGTTCCCCCCCACGCCGGGCTCCACGACACCGTGCCCAGGCTGCCTCGAAGGCCAATGAAGAGATCCCTGCCGGCGGGATAGGCTTTCGGTACGGAATAACTGATATCCAGCGTGGCTGTGGCGCCGCTTCTGAATCTTACGATACCGAAGCTGTTGTCTTCAATATCCAGCCGGTGTTGCAGGTGGCTCACCATGCCTGTCGCCTGCCGGACCTCGTCCTTGAGGAACCACCGGAACAGATCGATCCAGTGCGTACCCAGATTGTGCATCGGTCCGCCGCCCGCAACCGCCTTCTTGTTCAGCCAGGGTGAAATCCCGTTTTCCAGGTAGCGCAGGGGCGAACCCGCCGCGCACCGGCCCTCGAGCGCGACAATCTGCCCCAAAATGCCGCGATCAACAAGCTCCTTGATCTTTCTGGATGCCGGATGCGCGCGCCAGCAGTAGGGCGATGACAGCGTCACGCCCGCACCTTCAGTCGCCGCGATCATGCGCCGGATACCCTCGGACGTGTCCGCCATCGGCTTCTCTACAATCACATGCTTGCCCGCCGACGCCGCCCGTTCCACCGCGTCAGGGCATTCCGCGTGCGGCAGCAGGATCACCACCAGGCCGATATCCTCCCGCGAAAGAAGTGTGTTGTAATCCACGTATCCATCGATCCCGGTCTGCCCGCACACCCGCTCCAGACAGACGGGATCCGATTCCGCGACGGCCCGCACCTCTGTCCGTGCGATGGCATCGAAATGCGGCAGATAATCCAGGGAATGAAGGTGATGAAATCCGATTATCCCAACCCCGAGCCGCTCCATCGAATCGCATTCTCCGTTTGGGCCGGCCGCGCCTTCCCGGCCGCGGTCTCCGGCGGTGTACATTCATCCGCACCAGTCCACGATAGCGCGTGCGAGGACTTCCGCACCCTCTGCGAGGCTATGTACGGGGATCTGTTCCTGGCTTGAGTGTGCAACGCCGAGCGTTCCCGCGCCGATCACGACCGCGGGGACGCCGATCAGGTTCGAATAGAACCACGCATCGCACGACGCGGGCATCGCCGCCACCTCGGCGGCCTGTCCGCTTGCAAGACAGGCCCGTTGCAGCGTCCTCACGATGGGATCCTCCGCGGGTACCTCGTTGCAGTCGTGACGGTACATGAACTCCATATCGAAATGGTCGGGGAGCCAGTCTCCACCCTCGTCCTTCAGCGCTCCCTCCATCTCCAGCATCACTTCTTCCTTGTTCCTGTTCGGCAGGAATCCGAGAACGCCCTTGAATGTCGCCTTTCTCGGCGCCATCGCCGGCCAGTCACCGGCCTCCAGAGTACCGAACGTGATGGGCATCGGGTTTTCATACGCATCGTAAAGCGGATGTCCTTTGGATTCAGCCAACAGTCTACCGTGATATCCCTCCAGAATCTCGATTGCGCGCATGGCCTCCTTCAGCGCGCTCACCGTGCGCCCCGCCTGTCCGCTGTGGCCCGCCCGACCGTAGACATTCACCGTGAACCAAACCGCACCGCGTATCGACGGCAGGATCTTCATTTCGGAGGGCTCCAGGACCAGCGCAGCATCGGCCCGGTCATCTCCACGCACGAACGCGAGCGTTCCGTTGCCGCCGCATTCCTCCTCGATCACCAGGTGCCCGATCAGGTCTCCCTTAAGCGCCACGCCCATCTCTCTCAGGGCGGCGAGCGCCAGGTACAACATGGCCGCCTGTCCCTTGCAATCACACGCGCCGCGACCGAAGACGACCCCGTCCTCCACGCGCCCCTCGAACGGACGGTCCTGGTCCGACGAGGCGGGAACGACGTCCAGGTGGGTGTTCACGATCAACGACCGTCCGCCGCCGGTTCCCCTTTTTACCACCCTCAGATTCGGCCGATCGGCATAGCTGAGGTCCGGCAGCCTGAACGAATAGTCCGGGTCCTCCTGAATCGTGTCCGCAATGGGCACAAGCTCACGTTCGTCGACGACCTCCTGCATCCGGGCGTGCAACACGCGCATCGCCTGTGCTTCATTTCCGCGCACGGACGGGATGCGGATCAGATCGCATAGCAGCGCTACCGCATCTTCCTTGTGAGACTCGATCGCGGACTTCAATAACCGGTTGTCCAAGAGCGCACTCCCGGGATCCGGCGAGTTTGCACCCGAATTCCGGATCCTTTGTTATGGGTACGGTACGACCGACCTTCCGGGTATCCGAAAACCACCTGCCGTGTCATCCGGCGAGTTCTTCCAGGGCCCGGTCCAGTATGTCGATGCCCAATCCCGCCTCCTCTTCGTTAATAACCAGAGGGGGCGCGATCCTTACGACGTTTCCGTACAGTCCGACCTTGCCGAGCAGAAGGCCGTACTCTCCCGCCCTCAGAAGCAGATTCGACGTCAGTTCCGGCGCGGGTGTCTTGTCCTCGGGGTCCAGTACAAACTCCAGACCGATCACAAGGCCCTGCCCGCGCACGTCGCCCAGCACCTGGTGTTTCGCTTTCAGCGCCTGAAACCGAGCCATCATGTAATCGCCAACACGTCGGGCGTTTTCCGGCAGTCTCTCGTCTTCCATGACGTCCAGAACAGCATGGGACGCGGCGCTGGCCAGTGGATTCCCGCCGCAGGTGCTGGACATCTCGCCGGTTCCCATGCATTCGAAAATCCGACTCTCGCCGGCAAGCGCCGATGCCGGCATGCCGCTGCCGATACCCTTGCCCAGACAGACCATATTCGGCCGCAGGCCCTCCCACTCCAGCGCGAACAGCTTTCCGGTTCGTCCGAACGACGACTGCACTTCGTCCAGAATGAAGACCATCCCGCGCTCCCGAGCCCACGCTTCGAGCCCCTTCAGCCAGCCGGCAGGCGGAAAGATGAAACCCGCGCCTCCCTGGTAGGGTTCGGTGATTACGGCGCCCACGTCGCCCGTGGACGTGGAATCGATGATCCTGTCCAGGTTTTCGAGGCAGCGCCGCGCGCATTCTTCTTCGGAATCGCTGCTGTAAAAGTCCCGATAGACATAGGGAAACGGCGCCAGTATTCCACCCGGCAACTGGGGCCCGAACGCGCGCTTTGTGTTCATATTGCCGGCAACGCTCATCGGCCCGTACGTGCGTCCGTGAAATCCCCCGTAAAACGACAGCACTTCGTGCTTGCCCGTGAACCGTTTGGCAATGCGGATGGCCGCTTCAGTGGCCTCGGCGCCGGTTGTCAGCAGAAACGTCTGGTCGATATTGCCGGGAAGCAGATCGGTCAGGCGTTTTGACAGGGTCACCCGCTCCGGGGTGGGGAACGAATAACAGTTCATCAGCCGCCCGGCCTGTTCCCGGATCCGCTCCACGTGGCGCGGGTGCGAATGGCCAAGATTGGTCACCAGGACGCCGGAAGTAAAGTCCAGAAACCGGTTGCCGTCCACGTCCCACACCCAGACGCCCTCGCCGCGGTCCCACACCACAGGGACCTGGTCGGCCATACAGGGCGGCTCGTATTCCCTGGAGACCTCGAGCAGTTCGGCGGAGCGGGGTCCCGGAATCTCTCGCTTATCCAATTTCATCGCGTTCGCCACCAGCGCCATTTCGGATCTCCCGACAGATTAATTCGGCATCCGCCTATTCGAGTTCCTTGTTGATCAGGAACCGTGGCGGACGCCCTTCTATGAATCGCACAAAGTCCTCCATCACCTTTTCTCGCATGCTCCAGTTCGCCTCTTCCGAATACCACGCGAGGTGCGGCGCCAGGAGCGCATTCTCGAGATTGAACAGGTCCATTTCAGGATCGGGCGGCTCCTGCTCGTATACGTCGACGGCCGCCCCGGCGATCCAGCCCTCTCTGAGGGCCCGGGCAAGCGCATCCGCGTCCACCAGACCGCCCCTGGCTGTATTCACCAGATAGGCGTGGGATTTCATCGCCCGGAGCTCGCTCTCGCCGATAAGATGATACGAATCATCGTCGAGCGACGCGTGAACCGTAATCATATCGGCTTCATTGAGTACCGTTTCGAGTTCCACCACCCGCACACCCAGTTCCTTCTGGCGTTCTTCGGACAGATACGGATCGCAGACCAGGATATTCACCTCGAACCCGGCCAGTTTCCGAAGCGTCAGGCTGCCGATCCGGCCGCATCCGATAATACCCACAGTCTTGCCCTTGACGGAATAGACCGGATAGACCTCGGTGAAATCCCAGATTCCGTTCCGACTCGAAGCCTCCAGAATCCTGCGTCCCACGTTCAGCTTGCGCCAACCGGACAACATCAGCGTAATGGCGTGTTCAGCCACCTCGTCCGAACAATAGTCCGGCTCGTAGGCGACGCGGATTCCCTTCTTCGTGGCAGCGCCCACGTCCACGTTGTCGTAGCCGACGCCGTGCCTCAGGATCAGCTTGCACCTTTCCAGCTGATTGATCACGCCCTCGGTCATCTTCACCATATTCACCAGAATCATATCCGCGTCGACGATCTTTTCGATCAGTTCGGACTCCGGCAGGAATTTAAGCTGATGATATTCGAAGGTGACGTGCCCGTATTTCCGGAGCTCCTCCACTTCCCATTTCAGGTCGGGTTCGATATAGTCGGTCACCACAATCTTGATCGGCTCCATAAAACGCTCCCGGTAGATTGAAAAATCCTGGCAGCCCGTTGAAAAAGCCCATCCGGTCTGCGGCCGGCCCTTGCGGTCGAAATACTGCGTTGCGCTCCCTCGCCGAATCGAGGGATGGGACTCGGTCGCGCGCCTAGTCTTCGCCCACAATGGCTCGGCCTCGCCTGCAGAGCGACTTTATCAACGGACTGCTCGTTCACCCGCGGAAAGGCAGCGTCACGGGATTGCCCGACCTGGCGGACTCGTATATCGCCAGGATGATTTCGATCGCCCGTTTCGACTCCGGCCCGTCGATTTCCGGTTCACCGCCTTCATTCAGAATACGAACCATCTCCGCGATCTGCGCCTTGTGTCCCTCCGTTCCGAAGGTCTTCGAATCCGATGCCGCCCTGGCCACGTCCGTCGTGTCCGCCGCCGACTCCTCCACGCTCTCGCCCTCGACGTCCCATTTGGCTATCTGGTCCGCTTCCACAACAACCGTACCCCGGTCTCCGGAAAACTCCATCCGTGCCGGCAATCCGGGGTACGCCGCGGAAGACGCCTCAATCACACCCAGCGCTCCGTTTTCGTATTCCAGCGTGGCAACCACCGTATCTTCCACTTCGATGTCGTGGATCAATGTACCCATTCTGGCATAGACGCGTTTAACGGGTCCCATAATCCACTGGAGCAGATCCACGGTGTGGCTGCCCTGCGTCATCAGCGCCCCGCCGCCCTCCATCGCCCAATTGCCCCGCCAGTCGTCCGCATCGTAGTAAGCCTGTGGCCTGAACCATTTTATATAGGCGTCAGCCAGCACCATTTTGCCGAGAGCGCCGGTCTGCACGGCGTCACGCACCCTGTTGACCGCCTGACCATACCGCAACTGGAATACCCCCATGAGCTTCACGTCCGCGACGGCCGCGGCTCGGATGATCCTATCCATATTCTCTATGGATACATCCAGAGGCTTTTCCACGATCAGATGCTTTCCCGCATCAGCCGCGTCCGTCACGATTGGAATGCGGACGCCGCTGGGCGTGCAGACACAGACCACATCCACTTCCGGCTGGCGGAGAATGGCTTCGTGATCGGTAAACCAGGGCACGCCGTGCGCTTCTCCAGTACTCCTGGCGCGTGATTCGCTTCGACTGTATACGGCGACCAGTTCCGCCCCGTCGGTATCCTGCACGGCGCCGATGTGATAGTCCGCGACCACGCCGCATCCGATCATTGCAAAACCGATATTCCGATGGCCCATAGACGAATCCTCCAGGAGCTTATGCCAAACTGTTATGAGGTTCCCCTGGCGCCGCCGCCGGCCCGAATGCGATGCGTCGCCACCGGTTCACCCAGGCTTGTCCGAAACACGCGGGCGGTGTATCTTTTCCGGACGATCGGCCGCCTGTCGCGCCGGAGCATCTGATCGGGACATGACGCCATTGATCCGAGTTGCGAGACTCGCTGTCACATACGGAGGTCACAACTGTATGGAATACGTAAATCCTGAACTACTGGCCGGCAAAGTCGCCTGGGTCACGGCGTCCGCGCGGGGCCTTGGCCGGGCAATTGCTGAACGTCTTTCCCATTGCGGCGCCTCGATGGTCGTTCACGCAAGATCCGACCGGACCGCGGCCGAGTTCGGCGAAGCCCCCTCCACGACTCACGCGGCGCGGGAAATCGCGAAAACGGGCAACGCGGTGATCACCGTATTCGCCGACGTATCGGATCCCCTGCAGGTTAAGGCAACCGTTGAACGCATTGAATCCGAACTCGGTCCGATCGACATTCTGGTCAACAACGCCGGAGGTGACATCGCCGCGGCGGGCGGCAAACCGAATCCTAACGATACGATCGGTATCCCGCTGGAAGATATCGAGGCCGTGTTCAAGAGAAACTTCGACACGACCCTGCACTGCTGCCGCGCGGTCGTTCCGGGCATGATTCAACGCGGGGGAGGCAGAATTGTCAACATCGGTTCGGTGGACAGCTTTACCGGCGAGCCCGGAGGAGGCCCCGTTTACGCCACGGCCAAGGCGGCGCAGACCCACTATACCCGTTGCCTGGCAGCCCAACTCCGCCAGCACAACATCACCGTGAACATGGTTGCGCCGGGCGACTCCCCAAGCGGCCGTTTTCTTGCCACGGGTCAGGCGGACCCGGAATTTTTGGACGCAATGAACCGGCCCACGCTGATCCGTTACGCTTATCCGGATGAGATCGCGCGTGCCGTGCAGTTCTTCGTTTCGCCGCTGGCAAGCTTCGTGAGCGGCCAGATCCTGCGTGTAGACGGCGGGGCGCAGCTTTCTCCCGCGTAGACCGGTTCCGGACGGCGTTGAATGCGTCGTCGGTCAGAGTCGATCCAGTTCCGCCCGGTATTCCTCCGGCGTATCGATATCCCTCAGGACGCCGCCGTCCTCCACCTCCACCTCCCGCGTGTCACCCGGGTGCCCCCGCATGACGGGTTTCAGCCCCTCCTCGCCGGCCAGAGACCGGATCTCGCAAAAATAACGACCCAGATCCACCAGGGCCGGATGCCCTCGTCTTCCACGGTAAACCGGAACGACGATCCCCTTGTTGCCGTTCCGATACGCCGCTGCCACCTTCCTGACCACGCTCGCACGGACGTTCGGCTGATCCCCCAGGGCGATCAGAGCGGCGTCCGTCGATTTCTCCAGGACGGAAAGCCCGCACAGGATACTCGAAAACATGCCCTTGCGATAATCGGGATTCAGATGAAACGATACCGGGCGACCGGCCAGGCTTTCCCGCACGGCATCCGCCCGGTGACCGAGCACGACCAGGATGCCATCCAGATCGGCTTCCAGCAGCGTATCCACCACGGTCTGAAGTACTGTCTTTTCGCCAAACGGCAGCAGCTGTTTGGGAGACCCCATACGCGTCGACAATCCGGCAGCCGGCACCAGCGCGCAGATGCGTTTTTTCATTTGGACGTCAAGTATAATAAAAAAAAGGTCGTGAGACCACAACTTCCGACCTGCGACTGCAAATGCGGTTCGATGCGGTTGCTCCACGTTAAAAAACAAACACTTAATCGCAACAGTCAAGGGAATTCAAATGTCCGGGGACATGAAGAACGCACCGGCGCCGGGCGTGCGTGCGCAGATCCGTGAGAACGAAATCCGATTATTCATAAATAGCGTAAAAACAAATAATAAAATTTGTTGAATTACGCTTTGACTTGACTTTTTTGCGTTAAATTGTACATTACATTTCTTTGAAATATCGACAGAGTCGAATTTCGCGCAGCGTCAGCTTCCGGAGAAGCCTTGACAGGTGCTCTGTGAAACGTGTAAAACGCGTACCGCCACACGGGTCTCCACCCGGGTTCTGAATGGCGAGAAACAGGTCACATATCGTTGCGAAGTCTGCGAAGCGTTGGCTGCGGACCGGTCGAATACCGGCCTGGAGCGTCCCTGCGAGCGCTGCGGAGAGAATGAAGGACGGATCAAGCTCACCCGCCTCGCGGAACGCTATCGGACGGTAACGTATCTGTGTGAAACCTGTGCGACAGCTTCTTAAGCCGACGGGCGCTTCCTCAACCGGACAGCCGCATGATGGACACCAGCACATTCCTGAATCCTCCGGCGCCATATCGGGTCCTGCCTTCCTGGGCGTGGAACAGCACGATCGAGGAGGGTGAGATCGTGCGCCAGATCCGGGAGATGAGCGAAAAGGGCCTGGGGGGTTTCTGTCTTTCTCCGGGGCCGGGGCTTCGAATACCGTACCTTTCCAGGGTCTGGTTCGATCGGGTCCGGCTGGCGGTCGAAACCGCCAGGGAGTGCGGACTTCAGGTCTGGCTGCACGATGAGTTTCCCCACCCGCACGCGATCAGCGGCGGCCAGGTATCGTTGGGCCATCCCCATTATCGCGGTCAGCACCTTACCTTCGATGAGATCACGGTTCAGGGAGGCCAGCAGGTCGACATGGAACTGCCGTGGGGCACCGTTTTGCGCGCCCTGGCAGTGCCGCTCAAACGCGACCGGTGCCTGTGGGAGAGTGTTGAGGACATCGGAGAGTACATCGGTGCGAACCAGCGACAGGAGATCTACCGGGAACACGCTGCCGACGGGCGATACCACAACAAGAGATTTCTCGCCCGCCATCTCACGCATCGCCTGTTCTGGAAGGCGCCGCCGGGACGCTGGAGGGTGCTTGTCTTCATCCAGAGGGAAAGCGATGCTGAAGAACCCCATGGTATCCACTTCGATCCATTCAACGCCGAAGCCGTGGCCTGTTATCTCGAGACCACCCACGGACGGTACGCCGGCGGGCTGTCGGACAGCTTTGGCGGCGTGATCCAGGGCATTCTGACCACCGAGGCGTTTTCCATACCGGGCAGATGGCCCTGGTCTCCGACATTGCCCCGGGTATTCCGGGAGCGCAACCAGTATGACCTCCTCAACTGTCTGCCCGCGCTGATGACCTATTTCGGTCCGAATACGGCCCGGATCCGGTACGACTACTTCCAGACGCTGAGTGAGATGCTCAGAGACAATTTCCATAAGGCATTCGAGACGTGGTGCGCGAAACACAATGTGCTGCATGCGTCCGACGTGACGGTCTTCAGAAACGCCCACAGGAGACACGTCCACATTCCCGGTACCTGCGGAGGCGGGGAAAAGATCGGCGGATTCAGAGACCGGGACGCGCACGCCGCCGCTTACCGTCGAAACCCGAGGTTCTCCGTATCCGTCCACGACGGTGGCCGCGCGTTCAACACGTGTTTCAAGGATACCGGGTGGTCGCTGACGCTCCAGGATATGAAGTGGACGATTGACCGGATGGGCGCCCTCGGCGCCAACCTGTTTCATGCACGGGGATTGTCCTACACCCTCGACGGACTGCGCAAGCACCACAGTCCGCCGTCGATTTTTCACCAGAACCCCTACTGGAAACATTTCCGGCTGCTCGCGGACTACGCCGGCCGTCTCTCGTACGCCCTCAGCCAGGGACGCCGAAGAGCCAATCTGGCCCTTCTCGATCCGGTAACGAGCCTTTGGGCGCACCTCGGCAGTCCGGGCCTCGGTTGGGAATACATCGGATACGATGATGACGAGGCCAAGCTTACCGATCGTCTCGCTTCGGATTGGGCGTATCTCATCGAGTCCCTTTGCCAGATGCAGCGCGATTTCGACTCCCTGGATCCGGAAACCCTGGCGGCGGCGCGCGTTGCCGGAAGCCGACTTCAGACCGAGGCAGCCAGCTACGATGTGCTCATCGTGCCGCCCATTACAAACCTGGAGCGAGACGCGTTTGAGCGCATCCGGGAGTTTATCAATGCAGGCGGCAAAGTCATCTGTCTCGGCCTGCTTCCCATCGAAGACATCCAGGAAGGCCCCTCGGTCGTGGAGGCATTCTCCCGCCTGACCGACATGGAACCCGGAAGAATGAGGCGCGACTACATCGGCCACGAACTGGGCGTACATCTCATTCAGAGAGGCGACCTCTACTTTATCAGAACAGGGGGCTCCGTCGAAAAGAACCGCGGCGCGCGAATGCTGGCCGATCTACTCCACCGAATCCTTCCTCCCGACGTGATCGTGGAGACCGACAAGAAGAACGGGTCGGCGGTTATGTCGCAGAGGAGAGAAACGTCAAACGGAGATCTGTTTTTCTTTACGAATACGGACCAAAACGCCTTCACGTCCAGGGTCGCGGTACGTGTGGCGTCTCATCGGCGAAAGGTGGAACGTTGGGACCTGGAAACCGGCCGCCGGACCCCGCTGACGACGGAGCGGGACGCCGATCGGTTAAAGTTCAATCTCAACTTCGATCGCTTGCAATCCCACCTGATCGTCGTAACGGAAGACAAACCCCAGTCGCTGCCGGAATCGGAAACGGCGGTCGTTTTGCGTCCCGACGCGAATGGCGCGTGGAAAGTCGATGCCGAAGAGGACAACTGTCTGCGTATGGACAGGTTCCAGATGCAACTCGATCCGCAGAACAAGGGGATCGAACAGGGCTGGCACAAACCCGGCTACAGAGACAACCGCTGGACGTCCGTAACTCCCAAACCGGTGGTTGAACAGATCGGCGATCTACCGTCCCTTTCCGGCCTGCCCTTTACGTTCAATAGCGCCGGCCCGGGCAAGAAGGCGGGTCCGGGCATCGAGTTTCCACTGGTCTGCTGGTTCAGGACGGCATTCTCAGCCGACGTCGTGCCGTCCAAGCTCTCACTCGTGATGGACCGCAGCGCCATTCTGGGAGATTACCAGATCTATCTGAACGGTGTCCGCCTGCCGGGAAAGGCCTTCCGTCCCACGTTTCGTTACGACCACAACAACGTCACCTGCGCGGTTGTGCGCCGCGTAAACACCGGCAGGAACGTCCTTGCAATCCGGGTGGAGCTCGACGATCTCAATCAGGGCCTGGTCGACGCCTTCTATCTCTTCGGAAAATTCGGCGTCAGGCGCTGGCTGAACCACAATCTGCGAATGGTCGCTCCGGTCGACCGTGGTTTCCCAGGCGAACTCGACGATCAGAAAATGCCGTATTATGCGGGCACGGTTGTGTATACAAAGGATATGACGTTTGCCGAGCCCCCCGAGTCCGATCAGTTCGTCTTCTCGCTCGAGGAGGAACTCAAGGACGTTACCGATATTGTTGAGGTGGCCATCAACGGCCGCTCCCTCGGGACGAGGGCATGGGCGCCGTTCAAGTGGACGGCCAGGACGGAATGGCTGAAACCCGGGAAAAACCGCATTGTCGTCCGGATGACCAACACGCTTTCCAGGTTGCTTACCGGGTGTGAGTTTGAATCCCGTACCCATTCCCTGAAACCCGTCGAGCTGTAGGTGACTCACCGCAGGCGGCGCGGATCGACTCCGTAGACAGGGTAACTGGATGAGCCATTTGGCCCGATCTCCAGGGTCGGATATTCCGGATTGGGAAGAGAAGAAGCGGCCTCACGTCGAGGTCGCTTTTGTGTTGAAGTCAGGATCGTAAACCGCAAATCTCGACAGATCTCATTTCAAACGGAGACGAATATGAAAAAGGGATGGCTCGCGGCGGGCCTCGCGGCAGCGCTTCAGGGATTTCTCCTTCTGGCGGCAGGGCTCATCTTTGCCGCCCTGTTTCTCATCAAGATCCTCTGGGCGTGGACGATTCCAGATCTCTTTCCCGGTGCGGTGGAACAGGGGCTCATCGCGGGTGAAATCTCGTGGTTTGCGTCCCTGAAGCTGGCCCTGTTCCTTGGAATTCTGTCAGCGATCATCGGGAACAGGAGCGTGTCCACCTCATACTCTCGGATAGATAAAAGCGGCTGAGTTCCGTACGCTGGCCTGTTGGCAACCGGAATGTCATATGGAATTCGACGACAGGTCGTACTATAAGGCATACGATCACAACTATCGCGTCGCGTATGCAGAAGGTCTGGCGTTTCTTGGTGAAGGGGGATCGCAGGGGGTACTTCGGCGCCTGGAGGGAATGCTCCGAAAAATCACGCATTCGCCGCCGGAAACCCGGATACTGGACGTGGGATGCGGGGACGGCACGGTCGGACTCATCCTGGCCGGGCTGGGATATCGATACCTGGGTATCGACATCTCGGAGGTAGCCATCGTACGCGCAAGACAGCGGTGTGCGGAAGCCGGTGCACGTGCGAAATTCGAGGTTGCGAATGCGCTGGATCCGGATACCTTGCCGGCATACGGGTTCGACATCGTCCTGGACTGCTATTGCTTAAATATGCTGGTTGTCGACGCGCACAGGAAAGACTACCTTGGAAACGTGAGACGGGCCATGCGGGACGGAGGTCATTTAATCCTTTTCGGTTCGCATGACCCGGACGCCTGCGAGGGCCCGGTGGGGTCGTTCGTCGAATTCTGCAGGAAGACGGGCGCCAATACGTCCGGCGTCCCTCTCCAGAAGCGCCAGGGAGACCGTTGGGAGGCCGTGAATGGCAAGAGTGTATTCCTGATGGGCCGCTCACAGAGCATGGAGGGATATCGCGAGGAACTGACTGCGGCGGGTTTCGGGATTCTGTACTGTACGACCTATCGTCGTGACCGCCGTGACGCGGGCTTTCTGATGCAGAAGGACGTGGATGCGCCTAGATAGACAAATGTTTAATTTTACGAGGTTTATGTAGGATTTATCCGGCGTTTTTGATTGCGGTTTCCGTACGACTCGGGAGTTGAGGACTTTAATGTCAGATTGTGACTTCAGTCAGACATGGTACCATGGTTCCCAGCAAAAGTTGACGGAACTTCGCGTTGGCAGTTCGATCACGCAGATCCGCGACCTCGCTAAGGCGTTTTCGCATAGACCCTCGCTTGTCAGCAGGGTTTGCCCGGGGGAGTTCCTGTCTGACGATTATCGGGTGAAGCACAATGGCGTCACACCGGGGTTTCTCTATACTGTTTCCGAGGAGATCGGCCCTGAGGATATCTATCCGCATCCCCACGCCGCGAACGCGGACGGCTGGGAGTGGCTCACCAGGCGTGAATTGAAACTGAAATTCATCGAAAAGACGATCGTATCGGACCATGAACGATTGACCGACGAAGACATCACGGAGATCAGACGGAAACAGAGAGAACGTGGCGAGGAGACCTTTTCGGAGGAGTCCGATTGAAAAACAACAAACCACACCAGGAGGTGCGCGACTCATGACGCCGTGGAAGATCAATCTGGACGACGTGCCTGAAGAACATCAGAAATGGACCTGGAGCACCGGAAACTACGAACGCTATCGTCGCCATGTCTCGGTCGCACTGGGGAACACCCCGGAATCGCCACATCCATTCGACGTGGAACTGACGCGTCTTCCCCCCGGCGCGCGCCCATGCCCCGTGCATTCACACGCCCGGATGTGGGAGTTCTTCATCGTCGTATCGGGCCGAGCCGTGGTCGATCGTGAAGGCGAATCCACCGAAGCCGTCGCCGGAGACTGCTTCATGCAGCCCGCCGGCACCCGGCACCGGATCCGGAATGGGAGCGACTCCGAGGATCTGGTTTTCTACGTTATCGCCAACGAGCCCGGCGGCCCTGACACGACCCGGAAGTACGAAGTCTGACCAGGATTCGGCAGTCTTCGTGGACGTTAATTCGAATACAGGCAAGTTGATAAAGGCGATTTGACCGCGGATTATCAGGATACACCAGGTCGCTGGGCATGTTCGGAACCTCTCCCCCCCGTCACCTCAGAAGCGGGTAGACGGGAGACGTAAGACGGTAGAAGATATCCTTGCCGGCGAATTTATCCCTCCTTGCCTCCGGCACGAAGAGAAGCCTCACAAGGCAGGTAATCTCTACCCTCTACCGGCTACCGTCTCACCGCCTTTGGTCTACCCTCTACCCGCATTCAGGCTTTTTGTGGCCAATCCGACTGTCATCCGGTAACGAATCTCGAAATCACCTCCCTTACTGGCCAGGTACTGATACATCAGAACTCGCGTGGGGCTTCAAATTGGGGTTCTCAATCTCAGCGGGTGAGATCTTTGGCCTGTCCTGTTCGCTGGTCTGGGCGGTGAACAGCCTGATGGTCCGCACGCAGTCGCAGGCCATTCCGCCGGCGATGATGAACGGCATCCGGTGCGCCGTGGCCACAGTCTTCTTCTGGATGCTGCTTCCGTTCGGGCCGCCGCTTTCCAGCTACGTGCTGGTAACCGGAACGGAATGGGCCCTTCTGTTGGGCGGCCTGCTGATCGGAATGGCCGTTGGCGAAACGATGTACCTCGCGGCGATCAGGGAGATCGGCGTATCGCGCGCGATGGCGCTGTCGGGAACCTTCCCTCTGTCCACTTTTTTCTTCGAGTGGGCCCTGCTCGACAACCCGTTCAGCCGTCGCTTCTTTCTCGGGATCTGCCTGGTGGCCGTGGGGGTCATCTTTCTATCCAGCCGGTCTCGACAGCCTGAGCGCGAGCGGCCGGACCGGCTCGTCCTTGGCGTTTTCCTCGCGCTGTTCGCCTGCCTGCTCTGGGGTCTGAGTACGGTGATGCTCAAACCGGCGATTGCGAATATGACGTCGGTACAGGCCAACAGCGTCCGGGTGCCGCTCACGGCCGCGGTTCTCTTCCTGACACGGGCATGGGCGGGTCCGGTTATGCGCATCCGGGATATCGACCGGCGGGCGCTGCTGGTCGTTGCCGCAAGCGGGATTGTGGGCGTGGGCGCCGGGTCATTGCTGTATGTGATGGCGATCGCCCGGATCGGCCCCGCCAAGATGGCCACCCTGGCGTCTGTGTCTCCGGTCCTGGGGATGCTGATGTCGGTGTTCCTGCTCAAGGAGAAGCTGACGCTGCCGCTGGTGGCGGGCGTGGTACTCTGTGTGGGTGGCGTGTGGATGGTGCTGTGAAACAGGGGAGAAACAAGACCACACACACTTGTGTGTGTGGTCTTGTTTCTATGGTTCGTCGGTTGGGGTACAGATCGGTACCCGGGCTGCGGGAGATGGACCGGGAAAACACGGGGCGAACTTATGATCAGCGAGATTCTGGATGACCTGTTCGGCAGGGAACTGCTTGACGCCCACCCGGATGAATGGGGAATTGCCGATTATTGCGACCACCCCTCCACCGTGGGCTATGCGACGACGATTACGCCTGAGACGATTCGGACGGCCGTCGAACTGAGCGTGGACCTCATCGTCACTCACCACGACGCGTGGGATTTCATGTTCGAGCAGCGGGACGAGGTCCAATCCCTGTTGAAGGAATACCGACTCACGCACGTGTGGGCGCACCTCCCTCTGGACCTTGCGGATTTCGGGACCTCCGCAACGCTGCTGTCGGAGCTGGGTTGTTCTCAGGTGGCGGTATTGCCTCATGCTGAAGCGAGAGTGGGCGAATTCTCCGAACCCGGCAGTCTGGCTACGGTGCGCGCGAGCCTCACATCACTGTTGTCCGAAGAGCCCTGCAGAATGCACGACGCCGGCCGTCCTGTGCTGAGGGTGGCAGCGGCAACCGGCGCGGGAATCTATACCACGCTTGTAAGAGATGCGCTGAGTCACGATATCGACCTCTACGTCACCGGGGAGACGAATCTCTACCTCCTGGAGTACTCGAAATATAAAGACGTCAACGTATTGGTGTATTCACACAACTATACCGAACTGCCCGGTGTACGCGCCTTCGCGCATAGAATCGCCGGCGCGCTCAATCTCGATATGAAGGGCCATCTCGGGGATTCGCATTGGTAGTGGTGTGAGTTGCCAGTGGAGAACGGGATTCCTCTCGAATAATTGTCCTGGCCCCTTGTATCTTGATTCGACGGACCGTATATTTTCAGGGCATTTCAGACGTCTGACAATCGAGTTGACTGGAATCGGAGACTGCGCAATGGCGGATCGAGAACGAAACACGATCAACTTGCAAAAGGTCGTTTCACGTGATCCTGAAATTCACAGTGGGGACCTCGTTTTCGCAGGCACGCGTGTTCCGGTAGGCAGCCTTGTGTGTTATCTTAAAGGGGGGTATTCGATCGAGGAGTATCTCAAGGAATTTCCTTCGGTACAGCGATGGCAGATCGAATCATATCTCGAACTCTCGGCGGAGGGATTGGATCACTTGAGGATGCAGAATGCGGGTGCTTCTCGTTGAAGATATACCCGTAGGCTTACGGCTCTACTTTCGTTCGGAAGTAGAGGTCGAAACCGTGGAGTACCGGGGCTGGAAGGGGTTGAAAAACGGCGAATTACTTCGTGTAGCTCAACGACATTTCGATGTTCTGGTTACAATGGACGACAATCTACCTTATCAACAGCCGGTTCGACAATTCGACCTGGCCGTGGCGGTATTGCGTACATCCAGCGAAGCGCTTGACGACCTGATTCAGGTCGTACCGGAACTCGAACGAGTGCTTTCGAGAATTCGACCTGGTCAGGTGGTGCGGGTCTTCCCCGCCGGGTAGATTCGCTATTGTGCCGGACCACTTACTACGGAGTCGTCCGGCTCTGGCGGCGATCGCCAGCGTTTACCAGTGTCATGATGATTAGGGTAATGAAATCTCGGGGTTGCATGTTTTGGCTGGACTTGAATCGGCCGGCAAGCATCCCCGAGTGACGTTTTGGATCTGAATATCCAGGCGCTGCGCAGATCAAGAAAGCGGACATGGGTCGGCATCTTCAGGAGAAAATTCGATGTCGAAATCGAAGCTGATGGTTGTCGGCTACGGCAGGATGGGGCGGAAGTTTGCGAAGGTCTTCACCCGAGGGTTCGATGTTCACGTCTACTCCCTTCGGGACGTTGGAGACGACATTGCGAAATCGGGTTGCACGCCTGTGACGGATTTCGATTCCTGTGCGGCGAGTTCCGACTATGTCTTCCTCGCCGTTCCCGTTTTTGCTCTTGAGGGTTACGTCCAACGACTGAATCGTTGCATAGGCAGGGATGCCTGTGTGTTCGACATGTGTTCCGCAAGGATTTCTGCTGAGTACAAGATGCGGAATTTGAAGTGTCGCTGGTTCGGGGTGCACGCCGGCGGATGCTTTGGCGATCCCGATCCCCGAATTCTCGAATTTATCGCCGGAAGGGGCGTCAGATTCCAGCGGATGTCTGCGGAGGAACACGACCGGAGAAACAGCCTGATCGCCATGGCGCACTTCTTGGGTATGGCGCTTGACGACATGATGAACGAAGAAGATCGTGAGGCGTTTGAGGCATCGCCCGCCGCACGAAATCTTCTTGCCCTGGTGGATCACCTCAAAGACAACGCGCCGGCCACCTATTGGGAAAGCCAAATGTGCAATCCGTTTACAGGCAGCAGCCGACACCGGTTGATCGATTTCATGATCGACTGTTCGGATCGGCTGGATCGGGGAGAATTCCCTTTCGCACCCGAATTGTCGAACAACTCATGTTGAAACGCGCAACTCGCGACGAACTGAACGCGGTTCAAATTGAACATTGGCGAGCACTGCTGTCCAGGATAGGTTCGGAAGGACGACCTTGGATGCGTAAGTACCTGTTTTTATTGAAAGTCGTCTCGAAGTGCCAATGCAGGTTCCGTTCTTTTGGCCACGACTGTCCAAGACAGGAACAGATTTGGGGCCGGTGTCGTTGGCGTTCCCGGGAGCGAGGGCATCCTGCCCTCGACGTCGGATAATTCGTCGCACACGGTGTTTTCCGTGAACCGGTGTCGGATTGAATGGACGCGTCAGTCCCTCGACGCGAATAGGGATAGATGATGCGAAGTTCGAGGGCAGGATGCCCTCGCTCCGGTTACAGGTGGATCATGTCGTGATAGCGGTGGGAAAGACGATTTTGGACATGTGTGCCCGGAAACCAAATCCTAAAAATGAAACCACGGCGTTTCTCGATCATTCTCTTGCCACGAAGGTGGACTGGGAGTCCTTCTACGCAGAGGGTACGCGGACGCCGCCATTTCTAAGGAATGTCCCGGATGAGAATCTGGTCGGATTCGTAGAGCAGGGGCGCCTCGAGTCCGGAAGGGCAATCGATCTGGGATGCGGGATCGGCCGGAACGCGATCTATTTGGCGAAAGCAGGCTTCCGGGTTGACGCCATCGATCTGTCGCGGACGGCGATTACGAGAGGTCGTCAGGCCGCAGGGGAAGGGCGGGTTCGCGTCAAGTTCATCGTCGGGTCGGTCTTTGACGTATCGTTACCACAGAACCATTATGACATCGCGTATGATTCCGGTCTGTTTCATCATCTTCAGCCTCATCAAAGGCAATACTATCTCGACCTGGTTCGGCGGGTGCTGCAGCCGGATGGATTCTTCGGCATGGCCTGCTTCGACACGACTGGCGGTCAGCCCGTCGAAGACCGGGAAATATACAAACGTGGAGAGATGCCCCCGGGCATCGGCTACTCTGAAGATCGATTGAGAGGCATATTGCAGCGCTATTTCGCGGTCGTCGAATTACGGCAGATGAAGGCTTGTCCCAAGGACGCCGAAGTCCTCGGCATCCCGGGCCTATGGACCGTTCTGATGAAACAGCTGGCACACGCGGAGAGAAGTCAATGAAACTCGCGGTTGAGACCCGTCGCGCGGTTGATGCGGACGTACCGGCGCTTATCGACCTGGCGCAGCGGTCCTGGCTGTCCGGAAACTGCGAACTGGCGCCGATCGAGGCTGTGCGCGATTGGATCGAGGGTGATTTCGAACGGACGCGGTTTCCGGAAATCTGGCCGAAGGTCACGGTCGCGGAACACCAGTCACGAATTCTCGGTCTGACGAGCACAGACGGCCGCGAAGTCGCCGATCTGTGGGTTCATCCCTCCTTCCAGAGACGCGGCATCGGGAGTATACTGTTGCAGGTGGCCGAGGAGGAGATTCAGCTCGCCGGTCATCACACCGCCCGGCTGTGTTATACGGAATACAACGTCGCGGCGCCCCGCTTCTACCGCGCCAACGGATACACAGAGGCAGGCCGGTCTCCGGAACGGTTGTCCTGCGGGATCGTGCGGGACGTCATCATGATGGAGAAGAAAGCTGAAGAGTTGAGGAATGTCAGGGCGCTGTGCGACGCGACAGTCTCGGAGGAGGGTGCGATCCGTGAAAGTCAAGGCGATCGACTTCGTAATTTCCCACGTGACCGATACGAGAGAGGCGGTTCGTTTCTATCGCGAAGTCTTGGGATCGATCAGGATTTCATCGACGACGGTGTGATCGAGGGTGACGGAAGCCGGGACACGTGGACGGAATTCGACACGCGTCCAGTCAGCCTGGCGCTGGTCCGATGGGACGAGGAGGCGGGACGACCTGGGATCGCGCTTGCGGTGGACGACGTGGACGAGGCGGTGGAAGAATTGCGCGGGAAGGGCGTCAGGATTGTGATGGAGCCGGCCGATAGCGGAAGTTGCCGCATGGCCTGGATCAAGGACCCGTGGGGGAACCTGCTCTGCATCCATCGTAGAAACGACGGTACCAGCGGGTAGTCAGAATTCGACAGACACATGGATGAATTCAGTTGGGAGATGAAATTGATGGCGAAGCGTGGGAGAAACGAACGAACGGCTTCCGGCAGTGATGATTCCTTTCCGCGAAAGAGTAATGAGACGACGCTGGGCGACGAGGTCACGGCTGGCCTTGGCGAGATCACGCTCATGCATCCACCGGGCACCACGCCCATTACGCCGGCCAGCATGATTTCCATTGAAGCGATCGCCGGCCACGGACACCTGCTCGAGGGATCAGGCATCGACTGGGGAAGCGGCGGCGGATGCCTGTCCATCATGGCCGCGCGGACACCCGGGGTAACCCGCGTCGTCGGGCTGGAAATCGACGAAACCAACGTGTCCGTCGCCCGTAGGAACGCCAGGTTGAACGGCGTCGGAGGAAGAGTAGAGTTCATGCGGTCGGATTCCTACGCGCCGTTCGCGGATGGCGACAGGCGTACTCTCGAATCGCTCAAGGGCCGCGCAGATTTCCTGATCGCCAACCCAATTTCGAGCGAAGACGATGACGGATTCGGATACAGACGGACGGTCCTGCGGGGCGCCCGGGAGTTTCTGCGCGACGGCGGCCTGGTCTTCCTCAGCATTTCGTATCAATACGGCCGTCGAAGGATTGCGGGGCTGGAGCGCGACGTCCCGGGGTTCTTCCACGAAGGAATCTTGGCAAGAAGCGCGTGCGTCCCTTTCGACCTCGGGCGACCCGACCTTCTGAACGCCCTGAAGGTGTACGCGAGAGAAGAGTCCAGGGGAGGGTTCAAGTACGAATTCTGCAATCCATTACGACGCTCTCAGGCCATGAATGCGGGGGATTCCCTGGCGTTCTACGAAAGGACCGGCAGGAGCCCCCTTTCGCAGTGGCAGACGCATCTCTTCAGGTACTTGCCCCACCGCCTTTAATCATCACGCGACGGGAAACTCGCCGATGAATCCTATCGTAACGCCAATGATACCTGAAGACTGGGAGACAGTGCGCCGGATTCTCGAGGATGGCATCGCCACGGGACATGCGTCATTCGACACGGAAGTCCCCGATTGGGACGCCTGGGACAGCAGTCATCTGGAGGTGTGCCGGCTTGTCGCCCGGATAGACGGCGAGATTGCGGGGTGGGCCGCCCTGAGTCCGGTCTCGAGCCGGTGCGTCCACTCGGGCGTCGCGGAAGTCAGCGTGTACGTGGGATCCGGCTTCAGGGGAAGAGGGCGTCGGCAAGGCCCTGATGCGGGAACTGGTCGACGCGTCAGAGCGAGAGGGGATCTGGACCCTTCAGGGAGGGGTGTTTCCGGAGAACGCCGCCAGCATCGCGCTCCAGAGGGCATTCGGGTTCCGGGAGGTCGGCAGGCAGGAACGATTGGGGAAGCTCAACGGGGTCTGGCGAGACGTCGTCCTGATGGAACGGCGAAGCAGAGTCGTGGGGAAGTAGTGGAAAATCGGGCGACTGCGTGACGGAGCACGCAGGGAGCACACATTTGGACGTGGGATCATCTTGATTCCGCGTCTGATTTGTGTACGGCGACGAACTTGTCGATCTGGCGGAAGATGCGGTGCAGCGTGGCAACGTCCCGACGATCCATGGATGTGCGGCCGAAGAGGCGCCGGATGGACCGGGGGAACGCCTTGGGCATATAGTCGGCGGGGAAGCCCAGCTTGTCCAGTGCGGAATCGACGTGGGCGTAGAGCGATTCCATCTCTTCAAACGTCGGCAGATCCAGCTCCGGTTGCTCGACCGGCTTCGCAGCCGCGCGGTAGAGTTCATAGCCGAAGATGAGGACGGCCTGCGAGAGGTTCAGCGAGGGATATCTGTGTGCGGTGGGGATATTGGCGACTATGCTGCAAAGACCCAGTTCATTGTTGGTCAGACCGTTTTCCTCCCGGCCGAAAACGAGGGCGGCTTCTTTTTCCGAGGGCAGGGAGACCAGCTTTTCCGCCGCGTGCCGCGGGCCGTACAGGACGTCGAAGTGCTCCCGTTTCCGGTGCGTTGTGCCCACAGAGAGTACCGTTCCCGAAAGGGCCTCTTCGAGCGATTCACAGACGGTGGCGCCGTAGAGCACCTCACCGGAGCCGTGAGCCATCTTTCGCGCGTCGCCGCAGGTATGGTCCGGCGGATCCACGAGGTAGAGCCGCGAGAGTCCCATATTCTTCATCGCGCGCGCTACGGACCCGACGTTGCCGGGCTCCTTGGCGCCTGCCAGGACAACGCGGATCCGGTTGAGTACTTCCGGTGCGGTCGTCTGTTGCAGCATCTGTTGTTCCTCGTTTGATCTCACAGCCTGCGGTCATCCTTTGGAGGCACGATCCGGTATCGCGTCAGCCTGATAACCGGCGCGCCGTTCACGCGGCCGGTCAACTATTGGCTCAACAGGCGTTTCCAACCCTGGGGAACGGTATTTGTCTCGAGCAGCATCTCCACTGACCGCCTCTGCGCGGTCTCCAGGCTGTCGTCGCGGACGTTCCAATAAGCCGCGCCTCGCCGGGTCGCATCCGGACGCATCGAAAAGGCGTCCCGGTTGAAGAGGGAGTCTTCAAGCGCGGGATTCAACGTATAACCGCCGATGCGCGTGGTCTGTTCTGCCAGGGCGCCGGACTCGGTCGTAATGCGCACGGTTTGCAGAACCGGCAGCCAGTATCGGTCGTAGTACAGCGCGTTCTGTTGATAGGTGCGCAGTTCCCGGACGCCGAGCGGACGTCGGCCCTTTTTGTTCAGGCGCAGGTCGTAGCCCACCAGCGAAAAGTCGTTCGCGGAAACCCAGATGGCCCCCTCAAGTCCGGGGCGTCGCCTTTTCCGTGGTTCGACGTGAATCTTGTGCACCGCCACGTCGCCCATCTGCACGGTACTGACAAGACGATAGCGGTAATCCCGCCTGGCGTCCGTCTCCAGCGGCAGAGGACCCACGTCGAAATCCCGGCCGTTGAGGCGGCCGCTGCGGATGTTGATGATGACGCCGGGATGCATGCCGAATTGCTGCGCCGGCGCGTGACGCGACCGGTACGCCGTGATGTCCTGGACGATCTCCCCCGGGTTCCGATAGAATCCCCGACCGTCGTAGTCGATCCGCGCCAGGACGTGAGCGCCTGCTCGGTTGTGGGCGTACAGGGTCTGGGTCCCGTTCAATGCGAATCGATGTGACTCGAGGTCCGCGTAGCGCGTGTGGAAGACGTTTTCACGGGGTTCCCGACCGATTTTTTCGAGAAGGGCGTCCAGGGACGGGCGCGGCATGTCAACGTGGGACTTGAGGGACATCGGAGACGGGGAAAGCAGGATGTCCGGCCGGCTTCCGGCGGCGCCGGGAACTACGATCTCACCGCGCACGGTCCGATAACCGACAAACGAAATCTGAACGCGGATCGGGCCAGGAGGAAGATCCGTGAAGGAAAAGCGACCATAGAGGTCCGTGTGGTCACCACGCTTCAAACCAGGCAGAACGACCGTCGCGTACGGCAATGGCGCACGCGTCGCGCTGTCCCGTACCGTGCCGGTCAGCGTCGCCGGGTTCGCGGGCGCCGGAACGAGGTGCAATAAAAAAAAGCCCGCGAGAACATTAAAAAAAGGCCTCACGAACATCTGCCATCGCATGGATGAGACGGTTGATATCATCATCGCTGTGGTCGGCCATCAGCGTAAGCCGGAGGCGGCTCTCACCATCGGGTACGGTTGGCGGCCGGATGCCGCTGAGGTAGACGCCCTCCTCGAAGAGGTGGTCGGAAATCGCCATCGTACGTGCCGCGTCGCCGATAAGGACCGGAACAATCTGGGATCGGGAGTCCATGATATCGAAGCCGAGGTCATCCAGGGCGTCTTGTACGGTATGGACGTTACGCCAGAGGTCTTCCCGAAGGTCCGGACAGGTTTCGATCAACGCCAATGCAGTCGTCGCTGCCGCGCAGGCGTCGGGCGGCAGGGCCGAGGTGAAGATAAATGCCGCGGCCCGATTGATCAGCAGGTCGACGAGTTTCTCGTTTCCGGCGACGAATCCGCCGTACGCGCCGAGGGCCTTGCTGCCGGAGGTCGTCAGAACGTCGATGCCTTGCGTGATGCCGAAGTGTTCGTGTATGCCCCGGCCGGAAGCGCCCAGGACCCCGGTCCCGTGGGCGTCGTCAACCATCAGGATGGCACAGTGCCGGTGGGCTGCCTCCACGAGCCCCGGGAGAGGCGCCAGGTCTCCATCCATGCTGAACAACCCGTCGCTGACGATCAGCCGGCGCCGGTACTCACGCTGGGAACCGAGAAGGCATTCCAGATGGTCCACGTCCCGGTGGCGATAGACGAACGTCTTCGCCCGGGAGAGCCGGCAAGCGTCGATGATGCTGCGATGGTTCAGTCGGTCGCTGAAAATTGCGTCTTCAGCGCCGACGAGGGCGCTAACGACGCCAAGGTTCGCCATGTATCCGGTGGGAAAGCAGAGTGCGGATTCCGTACCCAGGAAATGCGCCATCCGGTGTTCCAGTATCCGGTGGGGTTCCATGTTTCCGGATATGAGCCGGGAGGCAGCAGCGCTCAATCCGTACGAATGCAGCGCAGCGTCCGCGCCGTCCTTGAGCGCCGGGTGGTTTGCAAGCCCGAGGTAGTTGTTGGAACAGAAAAGGAGGCGTTCTTTGCCGTCGATGCGGACCCGGGGACCCTGCGCACCCTCCACGAGGCGGAGGCTGCGGTGGAGCCCGTGGGATCTGAGACTGTCCAGCTCCGTGTCGAGATGGGGAAGCACTGTCAGGATACCGATGAATCACAGGGTTAATGGGGATGAAATGTGGACGGAAATTATGGAAATCCCCCTGGCTTGTCAAGCAAAGGGGAGGCCATGGTACCGGTTTGACAAAAGGGTCCGTTCGTTTATATTCTAACGTGATTTTTGGGTGGGGTTCAACCATTCCGGTTGGCGGGACTCACAGCTTGCGGCCAACCGGTTTTTCTTTAATCCAATCTGAATCTTCAGACCGCTGCCGGCGACGTTCCGGCAGGCGGGTTCGGAGGAAAAGGCACGATGACCGAGGCACGACAGGGAACGGACTGGAAATGGATGGTGTTGTTTCCTGCGGTCTCGGGCCTTGTCCTCGGCGCGGCGTTTCCACCGCTGCCTCTGGGCTTCCTGTCTTACGTCGCGCTGATTCCGCTGTTGTTCTCCGCGGAACGGGTGCGCGGCCGGGAGGCCTTCGGCGCCGGGTTCGTCCAGGGGATTTTCTTCTACGGGACGACACTCTATTGGATCGGATCGATCACGCCGCCAGGCATGGCCGGGGCGGCGATTTACATGTCCCTGTTCCGCGGACTGTTCCTGTGGACGTTCGCCCGCGTGGTCAGGCGGTACGGCATTGCGGGGATGTGGAGCGCGCCCTTCCTCTGGGTCGGGTTCGAGTATTTCAACTCTCTGGGCGACATGGGGTTTCCCTGGGTGGTGCTGGGAAACTCGCAGACGGCCTATCTGAGGCTGATCCAGTACGCGGAAGTTACGGGCGTGTACGGGGTGTCGTTCTGGATTGTGCTTGTCAATCTGAGCATCATGATGCTCTGGAGGAACCGGGCGCGGCGCCGGGTGTGGGCAGCCGCATTGGCCGTACTCTTTGCGGGACCGGCGGCGAACGGGTATCTGGCGTTGAAGAACGATCCGGACGAACAGGCCGTGGCGGTGGGCCTGGTCCAGCCGGATATGCCCCCGGTGGCCAAGGAATACCGGGGATTCGACTATAATTTCGGCAAACTGAAGCCGATGACCGCGGAAGCCGCGAGTCAGGGGGCACGGCTGGTCGTGTGGCCCGAGACGGCGGTCGGTTACCTTGAAGGGGAGCTGTACCGGCGCCATCGCGAGCGGGTGCAGGCCATGGTGGACTCGCTCGGCATCTACCTTTATACGGGTGCCTACAGACTGGAAGCCGGCGAACCGGTGAAGGTGTTCAACTCCTCTTTTCTGTTCGTGCCCGGAAAGGGGATCTCCGGATACTACGACAAGACTCGCCTGGTGCCCTTCGGCGAACGGGCGCCGTTCCCGGAAATACTTCCCTTTTTGCGAAAAATCCGGTTCACCGGCGGCGGATTCGTGGGTGGGAACTGGGATTCCGGAGAGACCCGCACGGTCTTCAACGGCCCCGGCGCGCGATTTTCCGCGTTGATCTGTTACGATTCGGTCTTTCCGGGATTCGTCAGGTCATTCGTGGATCTGGGCGCTGAATTCCTGGTGATCATCACCAACGACGGCTGGTTCGGTCGGACCTCCGGACCCTTTCAGCACGCCGAGGCCGCGGTATTTCGCGCCATTGAGAACCGGCGGGCGGTTGTGCGCTGCGCGAACACCGGCGTTTCCACGTTTATCGACGCATGGGGACGGAAGTCGGGGACAACGGGGATCTTCCATCCGGCAGTTTTGACTCAGGGGGTGACGCCGCGAACCGCAAAGACATTTTATACGAGAAACGGAGACCTTTTCTCGCAGCTCTGCCTGGTCCTGGGCGCGGTCCTGGTGTTGATGGCCTTCCGGCGTCGCGCGGTGGTTGCAGAGCATTCCATTCTGCCCCCCGATTCGGACATGTCCGCGGAACCCGCGCCGGAACCGGCTTCGGGCGCAGACGACAGACCGATGCCCTTTCTGGACCATCTGGAGGAACTCCGCTGGCGTCTGCTGAAGGGGTTGGCCGCGCTCGCTGTGGGCGCGGTGATCTGCGGGATATTTTCTGACAATATACTTGGGTGGCTCGTGTTGCCGGTCCGGGAGGCGACCCCGGTCATGAAGCTGTTGGGGGTGGCGCCCGTTGAGCCGCCTGTCAAGCTGATTTATCTGAAACCAATGGGGATGTTTCTCGTTAAACTTCAGATCGCCCTTGTTGGCGGCGCGGTCCTGGCGCTGCCGGTTCTCCTGTATCAACTGTGGATCTTCGTTGCGCCGGGTCTGTTGACAACCGAGCGGCGGTACGTATCTTTCATCGTCTTTTCATCGTCGATCTGTTTTGTCCTGGGTGGCGCTATCGCTTACGTGAGCGTGGTGCCGCTGTCCTTTCGATTCCTGATTCTGATCGGCGAAGGGACCGGAGTCGACCCGCAGTTCGACATCGGCTTCTACATCGGTTTCGTGTTGAGACTGCTGGTTGCCTTCGGCGTCGTGTTCGAGCTGCCGGTGGCGGCGTTCTTCCTGAGCCGGATCGGCCTGCTGACCGCGCAACTGATGCGCCGCGGCAGGAGGTATGCAGTGGTGATCGGCTTTGTACTGGCGGCGTTGCTCACGCCGCCGGATCCGATCTCCCAGCTGATGATGGCGCTGCCGCTGGTGCTGCTCTACGAATTCAGCATCTGGGTGGCGCGGGTGGCCGGCAGATGAGCGGCGCGTTTCGCCACCGTCGTCGGAGCCCCCTGCACGGGCCAGATGGTGAGTGTCTGTTTGGACTAATAAAGGATTGTTTTATATGAGTATAACGGTTGCAGTCGGCGTTCTGGCGGTGTGTTTCGTGGTGCTTTCCAAGTGCGCGTCCTGGTTTGTGGACGGAGCCGTAGGGATTGCCGAGTACCTGAATGTGCCGAAAATGCTGATCGGCATCGTGCTGGTGAGCCTGGCGACGACCTCGCCCGAACTGGCCGTTTCCGTGCTTGCCGCACTCGAGGGCCATCCTGAAATGGCGCTTGGAAACGCCATTGGGTCGGTGATCGTGGACGACGGCGTCGCGCTCGCGCTGGGCGTCCTCGTGGCCGGGTCGCCCATCCTCATCAATCCATTTCTGCTGTGGACGACAGGGATCTTCCTGATCGTCGTGGACCTGGCGGCTTACGCGATGGCGTTCGACGGTACTCTGGACCGGATCGAGGGCGGCGTACTGCTCCTGCTCTTCGTGGCATACACGGTCTTTACCTATGTCACGCGCAGTCGTTCATCCAAGGCCGAAGGGAACCGAATGGAGGATCTCAGGGAGATCGAAGCGTCCATTGAGGGTCGAGGTCTCGGGACATTGATGCTCTGGTTCTGCGTGGGGCTGGTGGGGGTGCTGATTTCGAGTCATTTTATCGTGGAATCCGCCGTGGTCATCGCCAAGGCGTTGGACGTCAGCGAAGCGGTGATTGCGCTTACGGTGATTGCCATCGGCACGTCGTTGCCGGAGATCGCCACCGGGGTCACGGCTGCCAGGAGAGGGCACGGCGAGATTGTGGTCGGCAATATCCTGGGAGCGGATATCCTGAATATCTGCTGGATCGCCGGCGCATCCGCGGTGGTCAATCCGCTCGTGGTGACGCAAAAGGTAATCCACTTTTCATTTCCAGCGATGCTGGTGATCGTCTTCGCGATGCTCATCATGATGCGCACAGGGCACCGGCTGACCCGGCTCGAGGGCGTCGTGTTGCTTGCGATGTACGGGGCGTACCTGGCTTTAACCGGGGTATTGTTCTTATAGGGGTCCAATATGGGCAGGATATTCGTGACGGGCGGGGCAGGGTTCATCGGATCGAACTTCATTCGGTACTGGTTGTCCAGGTACCCGGACGACACCGTCATCAATTACGATCTGCTCACGTACGCGGGGATTCCGGAAAACCTGGCCGACGTGGCCGGCGCCTGTGCCGGCAGGTACGAGTTCGTTCAGGGCGATATCGGCGACTACGGGATGACGCGGGACCTTCTCGAGCGGCACAAGCCGGACTGCATCGTGAACTTCGCCGCCGAGTCGCACAACAGCCGCGCTGTGGTCAATCCCGACGTCTTCTTCGAAACCAACGTGCTTGGGACCCAGCGTCTCCTGCGGGCGGCTCACGACGCAGGAGTGCCCAGGTTTCACCACATTTCCACCTGCGAGGTCTACGGGGACCTGCCGCTGGACTCTGAAGCGAGCTTTTCGGAGACGGACCCGTATCAGCCGCGTACGCCTTACAACGCATCGAAAGCGGCGGCCGATCTGGCGGTTCGGGCGTACCATCTCACGTTCGGGTTGCCGGTTACGATTTCCAATTGCGCGAACAACTACGGGCCGTATCAGTTCCCGGAAAAGGTAGTCCCGCTGTTCGTCACGCAGTTGCTCGACGGAAAGAAGATGACGCTCTACAAGAGCAGCCGGAACAAGCGGGAGTGGCTGCATGTGGAGGACCATTGCCGGGCGATCGACCTGATCCTGAAACGGGGTATAATCGGGGAGACGTACAACGTCGGCAGCGGCATGGAGGTGGACGTGGAGACGATCGCGGACACCATTCTGGATGTACTCGGGCTGGACCGATCCCACAAGGTCTACGTTCCGGACCGCCCCGGACACGACCGCAGATACCTTCTCGATTCGAACAAGCTGCGCACGCAACTCGATTGGCGTCCGGAAATTTCATTTGAACGCGGATTCAAAGAGACGGTGCTCTGGTACACCGATAACCGGGCGTGGTGGGAACCTCTGCTGAAACGTCTGGACGTGGACGAGGAAGAATGGAAGCAGGCGACGTCCCGGAAGTCATGATCCGGGTCGTGCGGACTTGCCTCGAAAGGAAACTGTATGCCGTTCAGGTTCGAAAGACTGGGAATTTCCGGCCTTATTCTGGTTGAACCCCGGGTCTTCGAGGACAGTCGCGGTTTTCTGATGGAGTCCTACAAGAAGTCGGATTTCGAGGCCAACGGAATTGCCGCCGAGTTCGTACAGGATATCCATTCCCATTCGGAAAGGGGCGTTCTGAGGGGAATGCACTATCAACTGCATCCCGCGGCGCAGGCCAAGCTGGTGCGGGTTGTCAGGGGCGAGGTGTTCGACGTTGCCGTGGATATCCGCAGGAATGCGCCCACCTTCGGAAAGTGGGAGGGGGTTGTGCTGTCGGAAGGGAATTTCAGGATGTTCTACGTTCCGGAGGGTTTTGCGCACGGGTTCTGCGTGCTGAGCGACGAGGCGGAGTTTGTCTACAAGGTCACGGCGGAGTTTGCGCCCGACCTGGACCGGGGCATCCTGTGGAACGATCCGGCCGTCGGCATCGACTGGCCGGTATCCGATCCGATCCTGTCAGGAAAGGACCTGGAACTCCCAGCGCTTGCCGACGCAGAGAATAACTTCGAATTCGATATGGGCGAGGGTTTGTGAAAGGGAAGCGGGAATGACGGGTTCGGACCGATCCTACCCAAGCGGACCGCCGCCGCCGAAGAGGTCTTCGCCCTCTTCGGCGGTTTCTTCTTTGTTCGAGATGCCCCAGATCAGGCCGTGGGGGTCCAGCTCGTTCAGAGGGGGGCTGTCGTAATCCGGTTGCAATTCACTGCCGCAGATGGGGCAGCAGGCGTACGAGGGATGATAGAGGACGCCGTTCGTGCAGGTTTTGCATGACTTCACCATCGTATCCAGCTTTTCGCCGCAGCGCACACAGTGCTGAAAGTACCCGTCGTAGGGCGTGTTCTTCCCGCAGGACGGGCAGTTCACAACGTCGTGAAGGCCCAGCTTTTCCGCCGGTGGCTGCTCGAGAGATATCGCCTGCCGGTCCGGTACGGAGACGTATTCGGCCCGGAACGTCTGAAATTTCTCGCGAATCTGGCTGGTTTGAACGCCCAGGTATTTTTCCGATATCGTAATGGTGAAGACCAGGTTGGGCGAGATGCCCAGGAAGTGGATGAGGTCGCGCGTGTTCCAGTCCCGCTGCTCGACAATGGTGGCCTGGTGGGTCTCGCACAGGCTGAGAAAGTCCTGGATCTTTTTCCGGTTTTCCCGCCGGCGATTATTGTCTTCCCGTTCAAATTCGTACAGGGTGCCGAAGTCGATGCGGATCATGATTCGATCACCTCTTTAAGAAAGCGGCCCGTGTGGGAGGCCGGCGCCGCGGTGATGCGTTCCGGGTGACCCTCGGCAACAATCCGGCCGCCGGAATCGCCGCCGTCGGGGCCGAGGTCGACAATCCAGTCCGCCCGTTTCACCACATCCAGGTTGTGTTCGATGACAACGACGGAGTTGCCCCTGTCCACCAGCCGGTCGAGAACGGCAATGAGCGACCGGATGTCCTCGAAGTGCAGCCCGGTTGTGGGTTCGTCCAGAATATACATGGTTTTTCCGGTCGCCACACGGGAAAGTTCGGCGGCCAGCTTTATGCGTTGCGCCTCGCCTCCGGAGAGGGCGGTTGCCGATTGGCCCAGACGGATGTATCCCAGGCCGACTTCCGAAAGCGTCTTCAGTTTCCGGCTTGCGCCCGGTATGTCCCTGAAAAAGGTGAGCGCCCTCTCCGCCGTCATATTCAGAACGTCGGCGATCGTGCAGCCCTTGTAACGGATTTCCAGGGTTTCCCTGTTGTACCGGCTGCCGCCGCAGGCCTCGCAGGTCACGTAGACGTCGGGAAGGAAGTGCATTTCGATCCGTCTGAGGCCGTCGCCCTGGCAGGGCTCGCAGCGGCCGCCCTTGAGGTTGAAACTGAAACGACCGGGTGTATAGCCACGAACCCTGGATTCCGGCAACTGCGCGTAGAGGTCGCGGATGTCCGAGAAGAGGTCGGTGTAGGTGGCCGGGTTCGACCTGGGCGTGCGGCCGATGGGCGCCTGATCGATACGAATGATCTTGTCGATTTGCGACAGGCCCTCGATACCGTCGTGCGGAAGAGGTTCGGCGGAGGCGTTGTGCAGCATGTTCGCCAGTGCCGGGTAAAGCGTCCCGTTGATCAGCGTGCTCTTGCCCGACCCGGAAACCCCGGTGACGCACACAAGAATGCCCAGCGGGAGGGAAACGTCGATGGACTTGAGATTGTGACCTCTCGCGCCCTTTAATACGATCCTGCCGGTGGGTTTCCGTCTGTCGGGAGGCGGAGGAATAGTCTTCCGTCCGGACAGATACGCGCCCGTGAGGCATTCTCCTGCGGCCATGATATCCCGGGCCGCGCCTTCCGCCATCAGTTCGCCGCCCTGCTCGCCCGCTCCCGGACCGAGGTCGATCAGATGGTCCGCGGCCAGCATGGTTTCCCGATCGTGCTCCACCACCAGAACGGTATTGCCCTGGTTGCGGAGCGTTTCGAGCGTATGGATCAGCTTCCGATTGTCCCGGGGGTGCAACCCGACACTGGGTTCGTCCAGAACGTAGAGTACTCCGGACAGGCGGGCGCCGATCTGCGTGGCCATGCGGATCCGCTGTGTTTCGCCGCCCGAGAGCGAGGCGACGTTTCGTTCCAGGGTGAGATAGCCCACGCCCACCTCCCTAAGGAAGACCAGCCGGTTGCGGATCTCGAGAAGGATGGGGTCAACGACGTCACGAGGATGTAATCTGCCCTCCAGGCGATCCGTGAAATCAATGGCTTCATCGACGCTCAGGGCAGAGACCTGCGCGATGTTCATGCCCTCGATCCTGACCGCGAGGGCCTCCGCTCTCAATCTGGCGCCGCCGCAGTCGGAACAGTCGACGGTACGGGCATACGGGTCCCGCCTCGATCCGGCGTTGTCCGACCCGGCATCCGCAAGCCTTTTTTTCAGGGAAGGGATTACGCCTTCGTAGCCCAGAGTGCGATCGCCCGACAGAATGGCTTCCTTCGCTTCGGGCGGCAGGGACGAGAACGGCGCGGCGAGATCGAGACGAAATCGTTCCGAAAGCCGTTTGAGCAGATCGAGGGTCGCACGGCCCTTGGGGACGCCCCAGGGCGCAATGGCGCCCTCGGCGATGGATCGGCGCGGGTCCGGGACGACGGTATCGGGGTCGATTTCTGTCCTCACGCCCATTCCGTTACAGGCCGGACAGGCGCCGTGCGGACCGTTGAACGAGAACAGACGAGGGGACGGTTCAACAAAGCCGATGTCGCAGTTTCTGCAGATCAGCCGGGTGGAAAAGTGCAACTCGCGGCCTTCGAGGATATCCAGGACGACCGTACCACCGGAAAGCGAAAGGGCGGTTTCCAGTGAGTCGGCCAGCCGGCGTTCAATCTTCTGGCGGACGACCAGGCGGTCTACAATCGCTTCGATCGTGTGCGGTTTCGTTGGGTCAAGGCGGATTTCTTCGTCCAGGGCGCGTTCGTCTCCGTCGATTCGCACGCGTACGTATCCGTCTCGCCGAAGACGTTCCAGTTCCTGATCGAAACCACCCTTTCGTTCTCGAATCCGTGGCGCCAGAATCCGAAGACGCGCGCCGTCGGGCAGGGCCAGTACGGCGTCGACAATCTCGCCCACGGTCTGGGATGCAAGGAGTTCGCCGCAGTTCGGGCAATGCGGCCGACCGGCACGCGCGAACAGGATTCTCAGATGGTCGTGGATTTCCGTAAGGGTCCCGACCGTGGACCTGGCGCTTCCCGAGGCACGGCGCTGCTGAATCGCGACTGCGGGAGAAAGGCCGTCGATGCTGTCCACGTCCGGTCGTTCCATCACCTCCAGGAACCGTCGCGCGTGGGCGGACATCGCCTCGACGTACCTGCGTTGTCCTTCGGCGTAGATGGTGTCGAATGCAAGCGAGGATTTCCCTGAGCCGGACGGTCCCGTGATGACCACGAACCGGTTCTTGGGAATGTCGAGATTGAGGTCCCGCAGGTTATGCTGGCGGGCGCCTCTAATGCGGATCGCTTCGTTGGCGGGTGGCATGCCGGATCGGGGAGGCAAAACCCCGGTCGGATGACCGGGGCTCCGGATGGTGCGGCAGAGAGGACTCGAACCCCTACCGTCCGGTCCAAAGCCGGATGCTGAGCTGCTGCCGCGAAAATGACGTCGAAATATACGTCGCGCGGGCCGCGTCGCAAGCCCAAAAATCGCCACTTGACATTGGCGGTCAAAATCTGAAAATTAACAGTCCGTTGAGAAAGTCGCTCTGCAGGCGAGGGCGCGCAACGCAGTATTTCGGCCGCAAGAGGCGGCCGCAGCCCGGATGGACTTCTTCAACGGGCTGTTAAGGGCTGGTGTGGAACAAGGAATGATCCGGCAGCCGACATAAAGACGGGGGTGTTACTTGGGAAACCGTTCGGCAGCGTTGTTCGAAGCGGCGCAGCGGGTGATTCCCGGCGGTGTGAACAGCCCGGCGCGGGCGTTCGGCCCGGTGGGCGGCCAGCCGCTTTTTGTGACGCGAGGACGCGGATCGAAGGTTTTCGATGCGGACGAGCGGGAATATATCGACTATGTCTGCTCGTGGGGCCCGCTGATTCTCGGCCATGCGCCGCCTGTCGTCGTCGAGGCGATCAGGAAGGTCTGCGAACATGGAACGAGTTTCGGCGCGCCCACGGAAATCGAGGTGGCAATGGCCGGGCTTGTCACCAAACTCGTGCCCGGCGTGGATATGGTGCGCATGGTGAACTCGGGCACGGAGGCCACGATGTCCGCGGTACGCCTGGCCAGGGGGTATACGGGACGGGAGAAGGTGATCAAGTTCGAAGGCTGCTGGCACGGGCACGCGGACAGCTTCCTGATTCAGGCGGGGTCGTCGGCGCTGACCACGGGAGTGCCCAGCAGCCCCGGCGTGACCGCCGGAACGGCGTCGGGTACCGTCACGGCGCCCTTCAATGACATTGAGGCGGTCGAGCGGATCGTGGCGGAGAACCCGGACGAGATCGCGGCGATCATCGTAGAGCCGGTTGCCGGAAACATGGGGGTGATTCCGCCGGCGGAGGGGTTCCTGCAGGGGCTGCGGGAACTCACTGTCGAGTCTCGCATCGTGCTGATTTTCGACGAGGTGATTACGGGTTTCCGCATTCATCCGGGCGGCGCCCAGGGTTTGTACGGGATTACGCCGGATCTGACCACGCTCGGGAAGATCATCGGCGGGGGCCTGCCGGTGGGCGCGTTCGGCGGCCGGCGCGAGATCATGTCCCACATTTCGCCGCTGGGCAGAGGGGTATCGCAGGCCGGGACGCTGTCGGGAAATCCTCTCGCGATGACGGCCGGTTACGAGACGCTCCGGCAACTCCGTGAACCGGGCGCCTATGAGGCGCTCGAGGGTAAGTCAGTCGCGCTTGAAGCCGGTTTCCGGGAAAACCTGAAGTCGCTCGGATTGCCCTTTCGCCTTAACCGGGTCGGGTCGATGATGACGCTGTTTTTTACGGACCGCGCGGTGACACGATACGAAGCCGCCGTGGCGTGCGACCAGGACGCCTTCGCGCGTTACTTCCGTCGGATGCTGGAGCAGGGCGTGTATCTGGCGCCCTCCCAGTTCGAAGCCACGTTTGTCTCGCTGGCGCATACCGACGAGGATATAGACCGAACGGTTAAAGCGCAATACACGGCCCTGAAAGAATGCGTGGCGTAATCCTCATATTGTTGCTCGGTTTGCCGGCGTGCGGGGGCGGCAGCGATCACTTTACGCGGCTCAGAGCCGGAACGCCGCGAGAACGCGAGGATGCTGCTGTTTATCTGGGTGCGCACCGCATACCCGGTGCGGTTCCCCATCTGCGACAGGCACTGCGAGACACGGTTCCGGAAGTGCGGGCCAAGGCTGTCTGGGCGCTGGGCATGCTGGGCGCCGGCGAAGCGCTTCCCGATCTGGTGCCGTTCCTCAGAGACGGCAGCCGCCGGTTACGCCAGCAGGCCGCCGTCGCAATCATGCATATCGAACAGCCCGAAGCCATTGCCGTCCTTGAACTCGCGATGCGGACGGAGAGAGATCCGTGGGTGAGGAGCGATCTGGCGAGGGCTATAGCACATCTCAAGCAATTCGTCGGTGAATCGGATATTGCGGAGGGCACGTTTCGCTGATCAGGCGACATGGACAGGGTTGCACGGAGAAGTTGAGCCCAGGCAGCGGTTCACGGAGGGAAGGATCTTTGGGAGAATTGGAATCTGACCGGGAAAGGACATTCGGGGGTATTGTATCGATGTACGCATGGACAAAAAATCGCATTCTCGCGGCCTGCCTGGTCGGCGCCCTGCCGATGGTCTGGTCTATGCCGGCCGGGGCGTCGGACTGGACCCACTGGCGAGGGCCCATGCAGACCGGCGCGTCTCCGGAAACCGGCCTGATTTCCAGCTGGTCTCCGGACGGTGAAAACCTGGTCTGGCGGTCGGAGTTCATCGGCCGGTCCACGCCGGTGATCCTGAATGGGCGGGTCTACGTGATCGGAAGAACAGGGGAGGGGGTAACCAGGCAGGAACACGTCGCGTGTTTCGATGCGGAGGACGGCCGGCTGGTATGGGAACGCAAGTTCAACGTATGGCACTCCACCATTACGTTCAACCGCCTGGGCTGGGCGAACCTTGGCGCCGACGGGGAAACCGGCAATGTGTACGCGCACCTGGTGAACGGCCTCCTGCTGTGTTTCGACGGTGATGGACGGATCCTCTGGAGCAGGTCACTGACCGAGGAATTCAACAGGTTTTCGGGCTATGGCGGCAGGTTGCATACGCCGGTGGTAGACGGAGACCTGGTCGTCATCAGCATGGGAAACCGGGGTTGGGCGGACCGTCCTCCGTCTCACCGGTACATGGCCTTCGACAAGCGCACTGGAGAGACCGTCTGGATGGCGCGGCCGGGCGGGGGCGGACAGGCCGACCTGACTGTATATTCCACGCCGATAGCGACGACCGTCGACGGCCGGAGGCTGTTGATCGCAGGGAACGGAAACGGCGGGATATTCGCTTTCAAGGCCGCGACGGGTGAAGTGGTATGGGGGTTCCCCTTGAGCAGGCGGGGTATCAACACATCTCCGGTTGCGGCTGACAATCGCGTGTACGCGACCCACAGCGAAGAGAACGTGGACAATACGACGATGGGTCGGGTTGTCTGCCTCGACGCCGGAACGGGAAGAGAGATCTGGCGCCAGGACGGGATCGCCGCGGGGTATGCTTCTCCGGCCCTTCATGCCGGGCGTCTGTACGTCATTGACAATTCGGCGAACGTACACTGCCTTGACGCGGAGTCCGGGCGGAAATACTGGGAGCAGAACGTCGGTACGGTGGGCAAGGGCTCTCCCACCTGGGCCGACGGTAAATTATACGTCACCGAAGTCAACGGCGGATTCCGGATTCTCAAGGTGGGGGCTGTAGGTGCGCGGGTACTGAATGACAGGAAGATCATGATGCCCGCCGGCAGGCCCGCAGAGATCTACGGTTCGGTCGCCGTCGCATACGGTCGGGTCTACTTCGCAACCGAAGCGGGACTGTTCTGCCTGGGCGACAAGGATGGGTCGTTCGCGACCGGGTCCACTCCGTCTGTAAGGCGCCCCCGGGCGCCGTCGGGCGGCAAAACGGCGACGATTCTTGTCGTCCCCGCGGAGAGAACAATCACGCCTGACGAGGTGCTGCCACTCAGCGCACGGGCGTACGACGACCTGGGCCGGCTGATTGGAGAGGTTGACGTGACGTGGTCCCTCGAATCGCTGGACGGACGGATTGAGAACGGCCGGTTTTCACCGGCGAAACGGGGACAGGCCGGATGGGTGGTTGCCGCGACCGGGGGGCTGACCGCGAGGGCATGGGTACGGGTGGCGCCCGAGCCACCCTGGACCGAGGACTTCGAGGGGGTCCCTGACGGCAAGAATCCGCGCCACTGGGTATGGGGAGGCCGGGGGTTCAGGGTCGAGGAAAAGGAAGGAAACAAGGTCCTGGTGAAGCCGCCCGCGGCGCGCGGACTGGACCGGTCCAATCTGTACATCGGACCGCCTGAAATGTCGGGATATACCGTCCAGGCTGACCTGATGGGCGGCAGACGCAGACGCTGGCTGCCGGACATGGGCCTGGTCGCTCACCGATACATCCTGGATCTGCAGGGCGCCTACAAGCGACTGGAAGTGCGGTCCTGGTCGTCTGATTTGAGGATGGTTCATCGCGTGGCTTTTGAATGGGAACCGGACGTCTGGTATACCATGAAGATGCGGGTGGATATCGATGGCGGTCGGGCGATTGTAAGGGGAAAGGTCTGGAAGCGGAGCGACAGGGAGCCGGACACATGGACGATCGAGGCGGAGGACCCGCTTCCCATTCGGGAAGGAAGTCCCGGGCTCTACGGGTACTCGCCGGCGAACATTTACTATGACAACGTAAGCGTGTACTGAACGGGCATCCGGCCGGATGCGAAGACTAAGGGCATTCATCCGGACGTCGGGTCAATCGCCAGATTGGCGTCAACAAGAACAACGATACCCGGAGAACAAGACAAAAATGACATCTGGATGGATATACCTGGTCGCATTTTCGCTGTTCTGGCCGGCTTCGGGCGCGTGCGCCCAGGAGACCGCGATGTGGGGATTTACACCCTCCCGAAACCTTGTGTCGAACGAGAAGAATCTGCCAGCGGACTGGAATACGGAGACGGGAGAGAATGTCAAATGGAAGGCCGCCCTCGGCTCGCAATCCTACGCGGGGCCCGTTCTGCTGGGCGGCAAGGTGTTTATGGGGACCAACAACCACGCCGAACGAAATCCCGATATCAAGGGCGATCGCGGCGTGGTGATGGCATTCCGGGAATCCGACGGGGCATTCCTGTGGCAGTCGGCCCACCCTAAGCTGCCCGCGGGACGGGTGAACGACTGGCCGCTGCAGGGCGTTTGCTCGACGCCGTTTATCCAGGGCGATCGTCTGTTCTACGTTTCCAACCAGGGCCGGGTGGTCTGCGCCGATACCGAGGGTTTTCTGGACGCGGAAAACGACGGCCCGTACCGGAGCGAAGACGTTACAGGCGCCAATGGCGTGGATATTGTCTGGGAATACGATATGATGGAGGAGCTGGATGTGTTCCCGCACAACCTGGCCACCTGTTCGCCTGTTGGCGCGGACGGGATGCTGTTCGTGATAACCAGCAACGGGGTGGATGAAGGCCACGTGGCCATCCCTTCGCCGTTTGCGCCCAGCTTTCTCGCACTCAGCCTGAAGACCGGTGAGCTCGTCTGGGAGAAGGCCTATCCCGGCACGAATATCCTGCACGGGCAGTGGTCCAACCCGGCCTACGGAAAGATCAACGGAGCGCCTCAGGTCATCCTTCCGGGAGGGGACGGCTGGGTCTACGCGGTGGCGCCGAAGACAGGCGAATTGATCTGGAAGTTCGATTGCAATCCGAAGGACTCCGTGTGGGAGCTTGGCGGACGGGGCACGCGCAACGCGATCATCGCCACGCCGGTGATATTCGACGACAAGGTCTTTATCGGCGTGGGACAGGATCCCGAGCACGGCGAAGGGGTGGGGCATCTCTGGGCGATTGACGCCACCGGAAAGGGCGACGTCACCGGCACCCACGCCGTCTGGCATCTGGGAGGCAGGGATTTCAACCGGACGATGTCAACTGTCGCCATCCACGACGGGCTGCTTTACGCGGCGGACCTGAGCGGATTCATCTATTGCCTTGATCTGAAGACGGGAAAGCCCCACTGGACCTACGATGCCTACGCCGCCATCTGGGGATCGCCCTTTGTGGCGGACGGAAAGGTCTACATTGGCGACGAAGACGGTGACGTGATGATCTTCAAGGCATCGAAGAAGCTCGAGAAAATCAACGAAATCAACATGGGCAGCGCGGTGTACACAACACCCGTTGCGAAAGACGGCGTGTTGTACATCGGGACCCGGAATACGCTTTACGCTATAGCTGAATAGAACACGGCGGCAATGATGCCTTGCCCGGTAGTCCTATCGCGACCCTTGAGGCTGAGATGTCTCTGAAGAGGAAGGTGATTCTGATAACCGGAGCCGCCTCGGGCATCGGTCGCGCTGCGGCGGTCTGCTGTGCACGGGCAGGCGCGCGGGTGGCGGTGGCGGATTGCGACAGGGACGGAGTTGCGGCAACGGTTCGTGAAATCGACGGTTCGGGGGGCGAAGCCCGGGGATTCGGAGTTGACGTTCGCGCGGAGGGCGAGGTCCGGACGATGGTGGATAGCGTGGCCCGTGGGTTCGGACGCATCGATGGTCTGATTCACTCCGCAGGGATTCTCGAAGGGGCGCTGGTCCCGGTCGACCTGTTCGAAGCGGATATATGGGATCGCGTATTGGACGTGAATCTGAAGGGCAGTTTTCTGCTGTGCAAACACGTGACGCCGGTTCTGGAGCGGTCCGGTGGGGGGGTGCTGGTGCTCGTGTCTTCAGGCGCTGGGGTGCGGGGAGGCAGTTCTTCGGCGGCATACGGATCGAGCAAAGGCGGCGTACACGGGCTTTCCCTCGTGCTCGCCCCGCAGCTGGCCTCCAGAGGAATCCGGGTGAATGCGCTGTGTCCCGGAAGCCTCGATACCCCGCTGAAGATGGAAGTACTCAGGAAGCAGGCGGACCGGGAGGGGCGGTGTCTGGAAACAATGAGAGCGGGGCTGGGAAAGCCCGAAGGTGTGGGCAGGGTGCTGGCGTTTCTGGTTTCGGACGATGCGGACTACGTGAGGGGTACCGTCTTTACGAGATGACCCGTCACGAGTCGCCCGTTTCCGGACGCGTGCCTGTGGAGACGGCTTGAAACGATGAAGCGATATACCGGTAATGCCGGCCACCGGAAGAGGACCGGCAAAACGGAAAAGCGAGGTAGCGAATGCAGCGCACGATGAAGATCGCGCTGATCGGCGCGGGGATGTTCGGCGGCGACGTACACGCCAGAGCATTCGCCGATCTGCAGCGGATGGGAATCAGTGGAAACCTCGGGCGGGTCGGTCTGGATCCGTGGGCGCGGGACCTTGCCGATATACAGTTCGACCTGGTGGCGGTGGCCACGCGGTCCCGGTCGTCCGCGGAACGGGCGCGGGAGAACTTCAGGGAATCAACGGGGCGCGAGCCGCGCGCCTACTGGGGAGAAAAGCCGTGGGAGGACGTGCTGCGCGACGTTCCCGATCTGGACGTCATGGCTGTGGTCACTCCGGACCATCTGCATACCGAGGTGACGCTGGCCGCACTGCGGAACGGAACGCACGTGGTCATGGAAAAGCCGATGTGCCTGTCGATCGAGGAGGCGGACGAGATCATCGAACTTGCCGACGCGAAAGGGCTGGTGGTCTGCGTGGATATGCACAAGCGATACGATCCCGACCATCTGCGCGTCCAGCACGATCTCTCCAGCCGCATCGGAGATCCGCTCTACGGGCAGGCAGTACTCGAAGAGCCGCTGGAGGTGTCCACGAGTACGTTCAAATGGGCCGAGCAGAGCGACCCGTTCAGCTATGTCGGCCCACACTGGACGGACCTGATTTACAACTATTTCAGGAGCAAACCGGTCGCGCTTTCCGCTGTCGGGCAGAAGAAACGGCTGGTTCGCGAAGGCATCGACGCCTACGACGCGGTTCAGGTGCGCGTGGAGTTTGATAATGGTATGAGCATCTATTTCCACAACAACTGGATCACGCCCGACGATTTCGAGGGACCGGTGAACCAGGGCCATGAAATCGTGGGTACCGACGGCAAGGTGGAGTCCGATCAGCAGTACCGGGGACTACGTTTCTGGTACAACGGGGGCGGCAGCCGTACGGTGAACAACCATATGACGCGTGACGTCAGGCGCCCGGATGGCTCGGAGGCGTATATCGGCTACGGCGTGGACAGCATCACGGTTGGGCTGGTCGCCGCCTGCCGCATCAAGTTCATGGGGGAGACGCGCGAGGACGTGGACGGGATCTACCCTACCGCGGCGGACGGGCGGATTACGGTTGCGATCGTGGACGCGGCGAGGCGGGTGCGGGATCTGAACTTCAAGCATCTGCAGGAAGGCAAGGGGACGCCGGTGACGGCCCGGTTCGGCGAAGACGGCATCACCATTATCGATCCCTGCAGGATAGACGAGGGGCCGGAGGCGGTCTTTCAGCGGATTTACGAAAAGCCGATTTAGCAGCCCGTTGAAAAAGCCCATCCGGGCTACGGCCGGCCCTTGCGGTCGAAATACTGCGTTGCGCTCCCTCGCCGAATCGAGGGATGGGACACCATGCCTCGCCTGCAGAGCGACTTTATCAACGGACTGATAGGGGAGGGGAACAGCGGGCCGTGAGACGCCGTGCCGACGGGTTCGGACGGCAGCTTGCGGCCCGCTGTTCAATTCAGGAAGCTTTTCAGGAGGATGCGATGGGAAGGGAGTTCGATATCACACCCCGGGACGTTCCCCGCGTTGACACGAAATACAGGCGAATCGTTTCCGGATTGCCGCATCCGGAGTCGGTTCCCGTGCTCGAGGCGTTGCGAACTTTCGAGCCCACTTCCATGCGGGGGCAGCCGCCTGTCGTATGGGATCGGGCGGAGGACGTCCGCGTTTACGACAGGTACGGAAACATGTGGCTGGACTGGAGTTCCGGGGTGCTGGTGACCAACGCGGGCCACGGGATGCCGGAGGTGAGGAAGGCGATTCTGGATCAGGTCAACAACGGACTTCTGCACAGTTACGTGTTCCCCAACGCCGCGAGGGCTGAGCTCGCCGAGTTTCTGGTTGGGCTGGCGCCGGAGGGGCTGGACAAGGTGTTTCTGCTGACAACGGGTTCGGAAGCCACTGAAAATGCGATCAAATTGGCGCGTACGTGGGGGATCGCACAGGGCGGGAGCCGAAAGATCGGGATCGTGGGATTTGAGCGCGGGTTCCATGGACGGACGCTGGGGGCGCAGCAGGCCGGCGGCATGCCCGGACAGAAGGATTGGATCGTCAATGAGGATCCCGCCATCGTACAGGCCGCTTTTCCGGACGGATACTGGACCGGGAATATCGATTTCGACCATTTCTGCACAACCCTGAACGAAAAGCGAATGAAGGCCGACGACGTCGCCGGAGTGATCGTGGAGACCTACCAGGGCGTGGGACCGGACTTCCTGCCGGTCGAATACGCGCGGGCTCTGGCCGAATGGTGCCGGGCTCACGGGGCTCTGCTGATCTTAGACGAGGTCCAGGCGGGGTTTGGACGAACCGGAACCATGTGGGGTTTCGAGCACTACGGCGTTACTCCGGACATGATTACGTTCGGTAAAGGCGTGAGCAGTTCCCTTCCGCTCTCCGGCGTGATCGGCCGGACGGAAGTGATGGATCAATATCCGCCCGGGTCCATGACCAGCACCCATACCGGAAATCCGGTCTGCGCGGCGGCGGCGCTGGCCAGCCTGAAGAAAATCGTGGGGGACGACCTGGCGGGCAACGCCGCCAGGATGGAGCCGGTGATGATGGACGGACTGCGAGCGATTCAGGCGCGTCATCCGCGCGTGATCGGCAATTGTACGGGGAAGGGACTGGTTGCGGGGTTGCAGATGGTCAGGCCGGGTGTGAAGGAGCCCGATCCTGACCTGGCATTCGACGTGGTGGAACGCTGCTTTCACAAGGGCCTGCTGTTCTTCGCGCCGGTGGGGTCCTGGGGGCAGACGGTAAAGATTTCGCCGCCGCTCACCATAACCGAAGACGCCGTGGCCGACGGGCTGGCGGTTCTGGGAGAGTCGGTGGACGAGGCCGTGGACCAGGCTGCAGTAGTTTGACGGGAAGCCCAGCCCGTCGGGTCGAAACGGTATGAGTCATGAGAAATGGCGGGCGATCGGGATCGTCGCTCGCTATCTTTCTGTACGGAGGAACGAAAATGGATCTGTATGAGAAGTATCGATTGACCCGCGTCATCAACGCCTGCGGGAAAATGACGCATCTGGCGGGGGCTGTCGTATTGCCCGAGGTGATCGAAGAGGTGACGCACGCGATGGGCTGTTTCTACGATCTGGATGAGCTCCAGGAGCGCGCGGGAGAGGTGATCGTACGCGCCACGGGCGCGCAATGGGGTTGCGTTACCGCCTGTTCAGCGGCAGGCATCACGTTGGGCGTGGCCGCGTCGATGACCGGAAACGACCTGGGCCGGGTCTGGCAGTTGCCGGACACAACCGGGATGGCCAACGAAGTCGTGATTCAAAAGGGCCACGCGGTGAACTTCGGCGCTCCGGTAACGCAGATGATCCGGCTGGCCGGCGCCGTCGCCGTGGAGATCGGCACGGTGCACCGTTCCACCGAAGAGCATCTGAGGCACGCCATGGGCGACCGGACGGCGGCAGTGGTCTTCGTGGTGTCGCACCATACCGTCCGGTACGGCGCCCTGCCGCTGTCGCGGGTGGTCGAGATTGCGCACGATCACGGCGTGCCCGTGATCGTCGACGCGGCGGCGCAATCGTTCGTGATCAGGAAGATCCTGGACACGGGCGCGGACCTGGTCGTTTGCAGCGGCCACAAGTATCTCTCGGGAACCACGGCCGGCGTGGTGTGCGGCCGGGAGGATCTCGTGCGGGCGCTGAACCTTCAGAACCGGGGGATCGGGAGGCCGATGAAGGTGGGCAAGGAGGGAATCTTCGGCGTGATGGCGGCGCTGGAATATCGGATGCGTCTGGACGTGGCGGGCTGGGAGGCGGAGCAGAACCGGAAGATGGAACGGGTGATGGCGCGCCTTGAAGGTTTTGACGGCGTCGGTCTCAGCGTGGATCCGGATCCCAACGGCAACCCGTTCAGCCGCGCAAGGGTGACCGTGGATGCGGAGAAAACGGGGTTGAACGCATCCGTGATCAACCTCGCGATGATGGAGGGAGATCCGTCCATCCGTCTTCGCGCGCACCATACGGACGAGGGATATTTTACCGTGGATGCGATGGAAATGACGGACGAAGAGGTGGAACTGACGTGCGACCGGCTGGTGGGGCTGCTCGCGGCGCCGCCTGCCGAAAAAGCGATGCTCAGAGAACGGCACGGCGAGGAGGACGAGGTAACCGCGCGGTGGTCGTGGCTTCGTTGAACCGGCAACGCGGTCACCGGATACGGGGGGCCAAACCGCCAGCGCGTTCCTGAAAGCAGGCCGGCAGCGGGCACCTACAGTTTTTCGACCGTCAGATTCCGGTATTTTGCGCCGGTGCGCTGCACTTCCAGCCAGATCGATACGGGAAACTCAGGTTTGTAGGGATGACTCATCTGCACGTTGCCGGCACTGACCGTGAAGTCCGACCCGTCCACGGTGCAGACCACGTCGTACCATCGGCCGGCTTCGATCTGAAAATCCGCATTGGATTCGACCTTCCAGGGTCCGTAGATACCGGATTCGTCGAAGACCTTGCGGCCGCTGTCGATCTGAATCGTGTGCGGATTGTCGTCATCTATCGCCACCAGCATGTTGTCGTTCGCGGCGTCGACGAATCCAACGATCTTGCCGTCGCTCCTTGACCGCTCGAGGAGCAGAATCTGGTAGCGGAGTCGAAACGGCCGGTCGACGATCCTCTCGGATATCAGGTAGTGTATCCGATTCGAGGTGGCGCACGTTATCGCTCCATCCTGAACGGTCCACTGTTCCGAGAGCGGCCACCACCCCTCCAGCGTTTCCCCGTCGAAGAGATCCGCGCTGTCGCCCGCCACCGTCCGCCATCGCTCCTCCCTGACGTCGCCGTTCGACAGCAGAACGGCGAGCAGGACGACGTTTGCCAGAAGGCTGGCGGCGGTCACCGCTTTCATTTTCATCAATCCGACTCTCCTTCCGGTTCCTGTGCAAAGAGCGAGCCGCCGCCGAACATCCGGGCGATGTCGTTTTGGATATCCTGTTCGGTCAGCGGCCAGCCCGTGTTCCTGAGCGCTTCGTACTTGCGGACGAATACCGGGGCGATGGCTCTGATGGAATGGGTCCATTTGTAGAGCAAATGGTCCAGCACCCGGGCGTCGGAGTGTTGGGGCACGAATCCGGATCCGAGCAATTCAAGGCGTTCCGCAGTGATTTCCCGGATGATGCTGGGGTTGTTCAGGAACCACCAGCAGCCGAAAGGCGTGATATTGGGGAATTTCCTGGCGGCCACGCAGAGTTCATGCTGGTTCTCGCGGGAAAGCAGCGTGACGATGAAGTTCACATCGGGCCATTCCCGGGCGATGTTCTCGAGAAAGGCGACGTTCCATTTCCCCATGCCGTCGCCACCGTCCCGCAACAGGGGGTTGACTCCGCGTCTGACGCCGACCATCATGGCTGCCGGAATTCCACGTTCACGGGCCGTGGGGAAGACTGCGACGTCCAGAAGTTTCGAAACAGCGGATTCAGAAGGATAGGCGAAGTCTGGCGGGAGCGAGATGGCAAGGTAGCGGGCATCCATTCTCTCGATCCAGTCGGCGAGGTAACGCCGAAGTCCCTCAACTGTCCGGGCCGAGAGATCGTCTTCCACTTTGTAACCCAACGCCTTTAATTTCGCCACTGGCGAGGGCCACCTGGCCAGGGCGCTGTCCAGCCGGAGGGCGGCTTCAAAACGGGGGTCCCGCTCGAATCCTGCGATCCAGGCCGGACCCTCCAGGTCGTCCAGCGGGTCGTTGGTCATATAGACGCGGGAGACGCCGGACTTGCGGAAGACAAGATCGACGTAGTCTTCCGGGTTTGTCTCCGAAAACAATGCGCGGAATTCGGCCAGGTTGTCCGACCGGGGGTTCAGGCCCAGCGTCGACATGACGGTCACCACGCCGAGTTGGGCTTCGGAGAGCGGGCTGCCGGTCCCCGCGAAGAGGGTGCGCCAGACGACGTCGGCCTGGCGGGGTTTCGACAGCGCATTGAACTGTGCGACGGAGGTCCCGGATGAAAGCTGGCGGCAGGTTTCGACCTTGAGGTAGTGGTAGGTAAGCAGTTCGTCCGGCCCCATCAGACAGAGCGGACCCATTTGAGTCGGATAGAGGTGGGTATGGATATCGACGATCGGCTGATCTTCGAAAGCGCGGGCGACCGCTTCGCCCACGGAGAAGGCGGCAGGGGATGACATCAGGCTTCCTCAATTGGAGTGGCCGAAACCCTGGTCATGCAAGAGCCAGGGCGGTCGCACATTGCCGAATGGAATGGCTTTCCGGAACCGGCTTTCAGGATGTTTGTATGAGATATCCCTTGTGCTTGTCCACCACGTTCATGAGGGGTTCTTCAGCCAGGTAGCGCCGAAGGTTCTCCTTGAAGATGCGAAGGATATTTCCGCGACCCTCGGGGGAGTAGCCGGCGGAGTGGGGAGCGAACAACACGTTGGGCATGTCCCATAGCGGGCTGGAATCCGGCAGCGGTTCCTCTTCGAAAACGTCCAGGCCCGCTCCGGCGATTCGTTTCTCCTGGAGGGCGCGGACCAGGTCGGCTTCGTTGACGATGGGTCCGCGCGCGATATTCACCAGAAAGGCGGATTCCTTCATCCGGCTGAAACAGGTCTCGTCGATAAGGCCTGTGGTATTTTCGGTCTGCGGAAGCGCCACAACGACGTAGTCCGCATCGGCGATGGCATGCAGTAGTTCATCGGCCCTGTACAGGCGTTCAACGCCCGTGGGCGGCGTCGTGACCTGGGCGTCTACAGCGGTCACCGCGAGTCCGAGGGCGTTGAGCCGGGCCGCGATGCTGCGTCCGATGGAACCCAGGCCGAGTACGCATGCCGTTTTCCCGTGGATCTGGAAGACCGTGTCCGTATGCCGGTCCCAGATGCGGTCCTTCCTGTCGCGTTCGTAGCGCATGAGCCCGCGCGCGTGGGCGAGCATGAATGCAAGGGCCTGTTCCGCCATCGCGGCGTCGAATGCGCCCGCGGTATTGGTGATGACCACGTCGCTCTCTATCATTTCCGGATAGAGCATGGTTTCGAATCCCACGCCGATACTCTGGACCCATCGAAGTTTTCCGGCCTCGAGAAAAGGCGCTCGCGGCAGCCGACCGTACACGACTTCCGCTTCCCGGATTTCCCGCAGCAGATCCTCGTCGGTATGCGCGGCAACCGCCTTCACGCGCGGCGAAACGGATTCGAGCTGTTCCTGCCATTCGGTCCAGGGGCCGGCCATCATGACGACTTTAACGGTTGACATTGCAATCCCTCATGGAGCGCAAAACGAAAGGACGACGATTGGGCGGCGTCGCGTTCAGGTTTGCGAATGGAATCGCCTCCCGGCCGCACCGGAAGCACGACTCCGCGGTCCTGGTGTTCTGTCCCGAAAATAAGTTGCCTAAATTCGACCGCCGAGTCGCCCGGCTCGCAAGGCGCCGGAGCGCAAGCCGACCTGCGTATGGTCGGCGAGCGAGGGGAACGTAGCGAGACGGGATGAATCGTCGGTCGAATGGTGAGGAATTTTTGGAACAGGACACTACAGAGCAGTAGTATATTTCTTTCGGCTTTGCAAGTCAAGAAGCGACGACTGTTGGTACAACCGCCCCGGTGACAACCGGAAACAAGCCGGACTATCGGACAGGCGACGGCTTGATTCGAATATCCGGCGGATCACTCGCGCCCGTGGGACCGCGGGCCGGTCATCGCCAGCCGCAATTCGGCCTTGAATTGCGCAAAATACCGGAAATTTTTTCGCTCCTTCATTGCCATTTGCGGCGATTTTACTATATTAGTAACAGAATTGCAGTATTTCGGCCTACTCGGCGCGGTTTTCCCCGAGGGCTCTCATTTCCGAAACGCGCCAGGTACCACCTCCCCTGGAATCTCTTTGCGGTCAAGAGACACTCGATGACATCCTGTCACACCGCAATAGGAGAAACTGCCTATGGTGATGAGGGAGGAGTCGTTTGTACGCACTTCTGTCGCGATAACGACCGGGATCCGGTAGTCACACGGTCCGGGTCGTGACGGACAACTCCAGGTTTGAGTCCATTTGGGTCGTCATTAGCCAATTCACCGCAAACGATGCCGCTGCCGGCGGCAGCATTCACGGCAAATCAAACCCATCATCAGCCCGATTCGCGAAACCCGAAACATAAGGAATTGCGCTATGAAATCCAGTTTCAGTTTCAAAATGACGAAGTTCGTTATGTGGCCCGTCGTGTTTGCAATATCCATCCTTCATTTGACGACCGGTGTCTCGGAGTCGCAGGAAACCGAGGGGACGGCCGATTCCGATTCCTCGGAAATCATCCTCGATGAGATCGTCGAACTGGAAGAGCTGGTCGTGATCGGGTCTCGCAGACCGCGCTCGGCGACGAAATCGGTCGTGCCCATCGACGTGGTCACCAGCGAGGATTTCGTCAAGCAGGGCGGCACGGACATGACCGACCTGTTGAGAAACGTGATTCCCTCCTACAACGTCAACACGCAGCCCATCAGCGACGCCGGAACGGTGGTCCGTCCGCCGAACCTGCGAGGCCTGGCGCCCGACCACGCGCTGGTGCTCGTCAACGGCAAGCGCCGGCACCGGGCGGCCGTGATCCACTGGCTGGGCAACGGCGTCGCGGACGGCGCGCAGGGCCCCGACCTCACCGCCATCCCCGCCATCGCCCTGAAACGCGTGGAGGTCCTGCGCGACGGCGCCTCGGCGCAATACGGATCCGATGCGATCGCGGGCGTGCTGGACTTCCGCCTGAAAGACAGCCACGAGGGAATGGCCGCGGACGTGAAAGTGGGGAGCTTTCAGGATGGAGAAGGGAAGTTCCTGGGCGACGGCGAGATGTTCACGGCCGCGTTCAACATCGGTCTGGGCAATGAAAACACCTGGGCCAACCTCAGCCTGGAATATGGCAATACCGGTGAAACGATCCGTTCCGTGCAGCGCAATGACGCCGCGGGGCTGATTTCGGCGGGCAACACAGAGGTGGCGAATCCCGCCCAGATCTGGGGTCAGCCATTCGTTCGGGATGACCTGAAGATCTTCGCCAACTACGGCGCCACCCTGGGCGAAAGCGTCGATTTCTACGGTCACGCGAACTATGCCGACAAGGAGACGGAGGGCGGGTTCTATTTCCGGAATCCGCATACCCGCAGCGGCGTGTTCAAGGGGCCGCTGATCGACCTGGACGGGGACGGCGAGGCCGAAACGCCATCCCTGCTGGTCGGCGATCTCGACGGCGTGGGTCAGGGCAGCGAATGCGCGCCGGTCCCCATCATTGACAACAGACCCGAACAGAACGCATGGCTCCAGGTTCGCGACGATCCCAATTGCTTCTCCTTCCTGAAGATGTTTCCCGGGGGATTCACGCCGCGATTCGGCGCGTTTACAACCGATGAATCGATTCTTATGGGCATCAAGGGCACCGGAATCGGGGCGCAGGCGCTAGGATCGTGGGACCTGAGCATGTCTTACGGGCGTCACGAGGCGGACTACTTCATCTTCAATACCGTGAACGCATCCATGGGTCCCGCAACGCCCACGTATTTCGATCCGGGTTCCTACGTCCAGTCGGACGTCACCGTGGACCTGGGCGTGACCTATCCTGTGAACCCGCAGGTCTTCCTTGCGGCGGGTCTGGAATACCGGAAAGAAACGTTTGAGATCGTCGAGGGCCAGATCGAGTCCTATATTATCGGCCAGCCGCTGGCCAGCCAGGGATTTCAGCCGGCGACGAACGGCTTTTCCGGCTTCAGCAAAGTGGCCGCCGGCAGGTGGTCGAGACCGAACATAGCGGTTTACGCGGAAGGGGACATTCAGCCCTCGGACCGGGCGTCATTTTCCCTTGCTTTGCGCCAGGAGCGTTTCGACGAATTGAAGACGTTGTCGAATACGCCGCCGCTGACATCCGAGACGTACAATTCCAGCAACTACAAGGCTGCTTTCAACATTGGTTTAACCGAGGACGCCAGGGTGCGCGGCAGTTACAGCACCGGCTTCAGGGCGCCCACGCCGGGCCAGCAGAGCGCCTTCAACATCACCACCGAGTTCAACTTCGAGAAGAACGACCTGGTGAACAACGGAACTGTCCCCTCCACCAGCCGGGCGGCCGCGTTGAAAGGGGCCAAGCCTCTGGTGCCGGAGAAGTCCAAGAACCTCTCGCTGGGTGTCGTCCTGGATTTGGGCAGTGCAAGCATGACGGTCGATTACTTCGACATCAGGGTGAACGACCGCCTGACGGTTTCGCAGGACTTTGCGCTTACCGATCCTGAGAGGGAGCAACTCATCAGGGAGGGCCTCACCAGCGCGGCCGGCCTGCAGGAATTCCGCTTCTTCACCAACGACTTCAACTCCAAGACCCAGGGGATCGACGTTGTGATTTCGGCGCCGGTGGGTCTGGGCGTGATGAACATCGCGTACAACTACACGGGTACGAAGGTTACGGAACACAATCCGGAAATCCTGGACGATCTGCGGCTGAGGGAACTGGAGGAGAATCTTCCCAAACAGCGCGGGAACCTGACCATCACCCAGACGCTCACGAGCCGATGGGACGTGCTGGGCCGCATCAGCTATTTCGGCGAGTGGTACGACTCCGAAGACGATCAGGTCTACAGCGGCAAGGTCCTGATCGACGCCGAGACCAGCGTCTCGTTTGACGACTACAGGTCGAAGATTGCGATCGGCGCGCAGAACATCTTCAATACCTATCCCGACGAACACGAGAAGGCCAGGGACAGGACGGGCAACAGGTACAGCCAGTTCAGCCCGTTCGGATTCGGCGGCGCGTTCTGGTACGCGAAATACAGCTTCCATTATTAGTGTCCTGTCCCGAAAATTCCTCACCATTCGACCGCCGATTCATCCCGTCTCGCTACGTTCCCCTCGCTCGCCGACCTTACACAGGTCGCCTGCGCTCGGGCGCCTTGCGAGTCGGGCGACTCAGCGGTCGAATTCAGGCAACTTATTTCCGGGACAGAACACGAGAACGGGAATGAGACTGGCGCGGGCCGGACCGCCGCGTCGGTTCTCACGGAACCAAAAAAACGCAACGGCAGGATGTATTGCCGTTGCGTTTTTTTCATTTGCATCGGGGGATGGCGCAACGGCGCGTCAGCCGAGCGGAGGCAAATCGGGTCTATCGGCGTCGTACACGACCGGGCAGTGGTCCTGCCTGTGAATGAACTGTGCGAGGGTGCCTTCCGACGGGGCGACGGGGCACGAGTTTTCCGTGCGCATATGGATGGCGAAACTCCGCCGGGGCGTGCCGGAGCGGTTGGGGCGGCTTCCGTGGAAGGTGAGACAGTGGTGGAACGAGGCGCCCCCCGGCGGAAGGATCGCTTCCTCTTCACGCCACGTTTCGCCTGGAGGCAGGGTGATCTGCTCTCGCTGAATCTCGATGTCGTCGAAGTAAAAATCGCCCTGGTTGAGCAGTCCCCATCTGTGCGAACCCTTCACGAAGGCCATGGGGCCGGTGTCAGCGCTCACGTCGGACACGGCGACCCACGCGGTGAACAGCTCGCTGCCCTCCTTCCAGGTCTTCCAATACTGCCGGTCCTGGTGCCATCCGACGCTGACGCCGGTCCCGGATTCCGTTCTTACGGGCGGCTTGGAAAGGAGCTGGACCCACCAGACCTGTACCCTCCTCGCGCCGGTGACTTCCGCTGCAAGCCGTCCGATAGCGGGATGGCTGACAAGCTCCATAATGGCGCTATTGGCAAGCTGGGGCATTTCGACCTTGCCCAGCTTGTTCGGGTCGTCGCCGGGGTTCCAATAAGAGGGCTGCGGGGGAATGCCGGTCTCGTATCGCCCGGCCAGCACGTCATCCATGCCAACCATGCAGCGTTGCACGAGTTCTGCGGGAATCAAGGATTGCGGATGGATAACGTAGCCGTCGCGCAGGTAATCTTCGTGGCGTGCCATGGGGTGTTCCTCTTGTCTCTCCCTGATCTCACCAGGCTGCGGCATAGCCGTCCCGGCGCGGGTCCGACCCGCCGATGAGCGTGTTGGATTCCGGATGAATGGCGATCGCCTGGGCGCTCCCGGGACCGTCCCAGTCGCCCAGGATCCGGAGGTCGTGGCCGCGCCGGGCGAGGCCTTCACGTACCTCTTCGGAAAACCTGCCCTCGAGCTGAAGCATGTCTTCGCACGCATGCGGTACGGTGGATTCCATCGGGTTCTGCAGACTGCGCCAGCGGGGGGCCTCCACCGCTTCCTGCGGGGACATCCCGAAATCCAGAATATGGGTGATGAGCTGAAGATTGGTCTGTACCTGGGTATCCGCACCCGGCGTACCGCAGACGAGTACGGCCTTGTTGTCCCGGGTGACGATGACCGGGTTCATGGTGTGGCGCACCCGTTTCCCGGGCATGAGGCAGTTGGGGTGGTCCTCCTCCAGATGCCAGTACGTCATCCGGTTGTTGAGAAGGATACCGGTATTTCCCGCAATCAGGCCGGCGCCAAACCCGGACTGGATGGACTGCAGTACGCAGACGGCATTTCCCCACCGGTCCGCCGTACAGAAGCACGTGGTGTCCTCGTGGGACTCGGGACGCCCGGCCGGCACGTCAGTTGACGCGCGATCGGGGCGGATGCGCCGCGCCTGCTGTTCGGCGTATGACTTGGAGAGAAGGCCCCTGAGCGGGATATCCAGCCAGTCCGGATCGGCGACAAAGGCTTCCCTGTCGGAAAACGCGAGCTTTTTGGCTTCCACCATCAGATGGATGCATTCGGCCGTGTTACAGCCAAGGGATTGCAGGTCGAAGCGCTCGACGATGTTGAGCTCCTGAAGCAGGATGTGGCCGCTGGAATTGGGCGGCGTTTCATACACCGCGTGGCCCCTGTACGAAGTGTGAATCGGGTCTGCCCAGTGGGCATGGTGGTTCGTCAGGTCTTCCATGGTCAGCAGGCCGCCCCTGGAACGGCTGAATGCAACGATGGCCTCCGCAACGTCGCCCTCGTACAGGGCCGCCCGGCCTTCCGCGGCGACCCGTCGCAGCGTGGCGCCCAGGTCGCTCTGGCGAAGGACGTCGCCGGGTCCGAAGGGCAGGCCGTTCTTCGTAAACACATTCCGGGCGAACGGGTCGGATGCGAAGTTCCCGCTCCAGCCGGTGAGGCTGCCGGACAGCTTGTGGCTGACGGGAAACCCCTCTTCGCAAAGGGAGATGGCCGGCTCCAGGACCCGGTCGAGTCCGAGGAGGCCGTGGCGCTCGTGGGCGATAAGCCAGCCGTCCACGAGTCCGGGAACAGAGACGCTCAGAATACCTCTCATGGGAATTCCGCCGCGATCCAGGTAGAACTCCCGAGTGGCCGCCTGAGGCGCCGCGCCGGTGGCGTTGACGGCGGAAACGGCGCCGGTATCGGCCCGGTAGATGAGCAGAAAGCCGTCGCCGCCCACGCCCGATGCCGCGGGCTCGACCACGCCCAGCGCCGCGGCCGTCGCCACCGCGGCGTCGATGGCGTTTCCGCCGGCCATCAGCGTGGTGATGCCTGCCTGGGATGCCAGGGGATGGCCGGAGGCGACGAGCCCGTTTTTTCCCATCACGGATGGACGAAACGCGTGGTGGCCGATACCATGTGGCGATTGCATGGCGTTCTCCGGAAATCCCGAACCGCTCAGGGCATTCCGTCACCATGCGCCGTTCGGGTCTGAGAGGGCGTAGTGAATCAGGCTTTGGTGCGGAACATCGCCGAATAGGGTAAGGGATCCAGGAATATGCCGCCGCTGTTCCGGTAGTAGCCTTCGTCCAGGACGAATGCGCCCGATCGGGGCGTGAGCCAGGGCGCGTCGGGCATTGGGTACGCCGCAAGCATGTCGGCCCAGTTGCCGTAGTTCTCGGGACCGTTGGATTCGATCAGCCCACCCCGGATTCCCGGGAATCCCGGCAGGCGGGCCGCGACGTTCTTGTTCCACTCGACGAGGAGGGGAATGCACCCGTTATCCGCCACGAAGCTCGGCACGCGGGATTCCGCCGCGGCGCGCACCATCCGGAACGCGAGCGAGAGGGTCTTGCCGGCAGGCTTGATGGCGATGGCCCCGTAACCCTGGCCGGCCCGTGTGTCCACGTCCTCCACCGTCTGAACGCTCTCGTCGGCCGCGAACCTGGCCGGCAGGTCGCCCACGTCGAATTCATCGGGGTCCCGAAAAGGCTCTTCGATGAGGACGATGTGCTCGTGTATACCGGTGTTGATGGCGTGGTCCAGCAGACGGCACATGGTTTCTTTTTTTGCGTATCTGGCATTCGCATCGAGATAGTAGAGGACTTTTCCAGAATCCGACATCGGCGTATTGTATCGCGCGGCAACGCGATGGATGCGGTCGAGCCACTCGATGTCCTTCCGGACCATGTCATCCTCGGCGCCGGGTTGGCCGATCTTGATCTTCAGGATGTAAACGCCCGTGTCCAGGATGGCCTGCAGTTCATCGACGGGCATCCCGTAGCCGACGGCCGGGGCAAGGCCGATATGGGACTGGCGGTCCGAAAGAAAGGGTCGGCAGGTAACGGGTATGAGTTGATCGAACGTACTGATTCCGTTGCGCTTCGCATATAGCATCCACGCGGCATTGTCGAGGGCGACCATCGCGATCAGCGTGAACGTGAGTCGAAGTCCGCGGTTCCGGGTAACTTCTCCGCCATATTCGTGCACTGGCGGCAAGAGATCCTCCAACAAGGAGGGCGGGTCCGGGAACTCCCGGCCCACCGCCTGCTGAAGCGCGAACTCCAGAAGCGCGGCCATGAGGATGTTGCCGCCGACTTCGGTATGGTTTGAAAACACGTCGGCGTCGGACCAGAGCACGGCCGTGCCGCCCACGCCCACGGCTTCGGTACCGTCTTCTTCTACAAGGCGAACGATCAGGTTCCATTTTTCGTGGAAGGCGGCGCCCTTGAACGCGAACGGTCTCGCGAAGGGTTGACGCTGTATTTCCAGATCGGCGTGCACGATTCGCATGCGCGCGTTACTCCCAGCGGGTAAGGTCGAGGAGGACGCCGAGGAAGGCGCCTTTTTTATTGAGGAGTCCGCGGTATGCCGCGTCGGCCTGCGAGGCCGGCAGGACGTGGGTAAGCAGGGGGGCAACCTTCAGGCGTTCGCGGGCGATATAGTCCAGCATGAGTTCATCGGGGTCCGGATCTCCGAATTGCGACGCATCGGGCTGTCTGGAACCATGCGCGCCAATAACGGACACGCCGGTGCGGTGAAGGTCGAAATACAGGTCGATTTCGGCGCTGCCGCGCGGGCTGCCCAGAAGGACAACCTGTCCCATCTGTGACGCGGTTCTGATCGCCGGCGGGGCGACTTCCGGGTTGCCCGTTGCCTCGACGACGATCTGACAGCCCTCTCCGTTCGTGATGGCGTTGACGCGGTCCGCCAGGTCCTCCACTTCCGGATTGACGCAGGCGTCGATGCCGCAGGTTCTGGAAATGGCGAGCCGCTCCGGAACCGCGTCTATGCCGATGACCTGACGGGCGCCTGCCAGATTCATCAACTGAGCGGCGAGATTGCCCACCAGGCCCTGCCCGAAAACGGCGACCGTGTGCCCCAGCCGGACGTCTGCAAGGCGGACCGCGGTGAGCGCGATCTTCGCGATGACCGCAAACGGCGCATGCTGGAGCGACAGGTTCTCAGGAAGTCTCAACAGAGATCCGCCGGCAGGCACGAGGGCATGTGAGGCATGCTTCCCCCTCACGTAGACCAGATCGCCTTCGTGTACGCCATCCACGTCCCGGCCGGTAAGGAGGACGCGGCCCACCGAGGCATAACCGGGGTGGAAGGGAAAACTGGCGTAGCCGAAGTCCACCCGCGTGAAACCCACGTGTGTCTGTGTGAACATCGCCAGTTCGGTGCCGGGGCTGATCAGGCCGTACCGGTTCTCGACCAGGACTTCGCCGGGTCCGGGGGTGTCCCGAATATCGACGTCGACCGTTTCGACTTTCATCCTATCCGGAAATACAAGCTGTCTGGCCTTCATGAGCGTATCCTTCTCACCGGATGGCAGGGTAACAGGCGCGTCAATGTCCGAGCCCGATTCCCGTCAGCCCGGATGTATCCACCGTGCCGTCGGTTATGTCGAAAACCGAGGGATATCGATCCGCCCAGTCGCCATTGGCACCCGGGCAGTATTGTCGTGCGTTGCCCTCGATGGCCGTCACCGCGGGCACCCGCGCGGCGAGGCCGGCGGAGTGCAGAAACGAGGCCCCCGGGCAGGTGAGGTCCTGCACGCAGAGGAACATGCCGTATTTCTCCGCCGCGGCTCCCATGAGGAGGGCCTGTGACTGACCCTTGCAGGTCTTGAGCGCGACGCCGGAATAGCCCAGATCGCGTGCGAGCAGCAGGCTTTCGAAGTCCTCCAGGGACTCGTCGATCACCACGGGCCGGATTCCGGCGGCTTCGTGCATTTTGTTCTCCGGGTTGGCGCGGAGGTCGCGGGCCGTGGGCTGTTCGATGTAGGCCACGCGTTCGAAGGCGCCGCCGCTCTTTTCCCGGATCTGCGCGAGGAAGTCCAGGAGGTAGGCCACGTCACGGCATTGTTCGTTGAAGTCGAGTGAGTAGGCCCAATTCGAAACGCCGCGTTCGCCCTGCGTGTGGGCAGTGACGGCGTGAATGCCGCACACGCGGTTTACGTCCCATGCCAGGTCGTCCCCGTTGAGTTTGACTTTGAGGTGGGTCAGGCCGTCGGCCCGGATCCATTCGGGCAGGGTTTCGGGCAGGCCGTCGTCGAGCCGCTGACCGATGTCCGCGTCTGAGAGTGAATCGAGGGCGCCAACGAGATGGTAGAGCGGCATCCGGGGTTTGGGTTCGCGCAGGGTGTAACGGTCCAGGTGTTCGCCTTTGAAGTCATCGTTCAGATAACTGGCCAGATCGTGGTTCATCCATGCCGCTGAGAGACCGTCGTACGCGTTGATCCCGTTGACCTTGCCGTAGGCGTCGTGCAGCGCGGCATCGATCGGACTCGCGGTGACCAGGGTACAGAGTTTGGGAATCGGTTCCGCCAGGTTCAGCTCCGCGCCGGTTTCCACGGCGAGTTCGAGAAACCGGGATTCCAGGTCGGCCATGATGTCGACAGGATGACCGAGATCCAAGTAGCTGTGGGTACAGGCGACCATCCGTTCACCGAGACGGACCATCGCCTGCATGGACTCATCGAAGCCGACGGTCCGGGATGGAAAGGACCAGGCATTCCCCAGGGGCATGGATCCGAACCCGGACGCCCGGACACCGGCGCCGTTTTCCACGTCGACGGTTACGTTCATCAGTTTGCAGTGCGTTGTAACCACGCCGCCGAACTTGAGAGGTGTGCGGTAGGGATATGCCTCAAAGTCGAGTTCGACGTTGCGGATGCGAATATCGGACGATGCTGGCATAGTCGCTCCGTTGATCGGCACGCGTAGAGTCGTCGTGCCATTACCGCCTTGTGAATGCCTATCCGCCCAGGTGGCGCTGAACACCTGCTTCGAGAGCGGCGTCGATGCGGGTAACGCTCTCCTCCAGGTGCGCGCGGGTCTGGCGTTCCAGCCCCTCCTCGGAAAGGACGCTCCGGATGGCGCTCGCGAGGGCAGCGAGGTCGGCGCGGGCCAGGGAGGCGGCGTCGGCCGGTGCGTCGCGGGGCGGTTTCACGACCAGGGCGACGACGTGGTCCAGGTGCAGGCGCTGGAGGTTTCGACGGAAGCTGTTGATGTTTGCGGCGGTTTCCAGTTCCGCCCAGATGGATTGCCGCAGGCCGTCGAAGAGTTCGGACATGCCGAATACGTCCTCGCCTGCCCAGAGTTCCAGGTCCTGCAGCCTGCCCAGCAGCAGCGGATGGTACAGCGCGCTCAAGGGACCCCGCTGTATGCTCAGAATCCGGCTGTGGATCGGATAGTCCAGGCGCTGCATGCGCCAGACCGCGCCTGTGAAGCCCCAGAGGCGTTCAGGCGCGAGTTTCCGCATCACCGCGGGGGAAAATTCGAAGGCATCCGGTCCGAAGACGTGCGTTTTGAGGAAGTCGAATGCCTCCCGCTGTCTGGCTGCCTCCACCGGTTCGAACGGCAGGCGGTTTCCGGGGTCGCCCACGTGGTCGCGCCGGTGATGGATGCCGCCGATATACTTGGTAATGTTTCGCGCGGCTAGGAAATACTCGGTGAGGCCCTGGCCGAACACCCTACGAAGCTTCTGGTAACGCCTGCCGGGAACCTCGAACTCGCCTTCCATTTTTCGCCAGAGTTCCTTCGCGAGGCCGATGCGATTCCGGTGGTAGGCCAGCGGGTCGGCGCCGAGGTCCCATCGATTGACCCACGGATCGATGCCGCGGGGCGCGCCGAATGCGTCTTCATCCGTACCGTAGGCGACTCTGGGGTCGGCGACTTTGGCGGCGATTCCGTTCAGCTCTTTCAGTTCCCCCTCCGGGCTCTCCGCGTCGATGGGTTTGTAGGCGTATTCGATCGCCCACTTGTCGTAGGGGCCCAGTGTGGTGGGAAAGAAGTGGCCTTGCGGTTGTCCCTCCGGCGCGATATTGGGAGGCAGGTAGTCCATCACCGAGCTCGACACGTCCTTCACCGCTTCTTTGTCCTGCAGGCGGTCCGTGGGATGCAGGGTGCTGGCCCGGAAATTATGGCGCAGGCCCAGGGTGTGCCCCATTTCGTGCGCCGCGATCATCGTCAGATAGTCGTTGATGAATTTCTGTCCGTCCTCCCCCGCAAGGTCGATTTCTCCCCGGGCCGCCAGCAGGTTTCCGGTAAACGCGGCCTGGTGTGCGGCGCCTTCCGCGTAGTCGCAGAATCCCCGCGAATAGTCCCGCGTTCGATCATGCTCCGGAAACGGGCCGCCGGCTTCAGACAGCGGATCCACGAATTCCTCGTATTCGCGGAATATCGAACGCGGAAAATCGGCGCTGAAGCGAATGCTCGCGTGGAACAGTTCGCCGGTGAGCGGATTGGCGCGGGAGGGCCCCTGGGCATATACCCTTCGCGGATTCACAAACCAGCGGACCATGTTGTAACGCGCGTCGGCGGCATCCCATTCCGCGTCGTCAGGTTGCTGTTTTACGACAATCGCTTCCTTGAAGCCGATGCGCTCGAAGGCCGCATTCCACATCAGGAGGCCTTTTTTCAACGCTTTCCTGTATTCTACAGGTACCGTATTTTCCAGCCAGAATACGATCGGTTTCCTGGGTTTCGAGAGCCTTGCCCGCGGATTCTCCTTCTCCAGGTGCCACCGCTCCACGTAACGTCTGTAGGGCGTCTCCTTCTGTACCGTGCTGTAGTCCTGGTACATGGTGAGGAAGTGGCCCACCCTGTCGTCCCCCAGCCGGGGTTGATAACCCGTCCGGGGCAGGGTTGAAAGGCTGAAGCGATAGACGTGCTGAAAACTGCGGGGATCGGGGAAGGTGTACGCTTCAAAATCAGGGTTGGACGTGTTGAAGTGCAGGACAACCTCGATCTCGGTGTTCAGCGGGAAGGACTTCACCTTTCCGAAGTAGCTGTTCTTGCCGTCGAAACGATACTTCGTCTTTCGATCTCTGAACGCGGCAGCCACCATTGCCAGGTCCTGCAGGAAAAAGCCGCTCGCATCCACAAGGATGCTCTTCCTTTCAGGGTGTGGCTGGCTGTCCACGATTTTCGCAACGCTCAGGATGGAATTTGTGACGCTGCGCGCCAACGCGCCGGCGATCGGGGCGTCTTCATCCGCCCGGAAGTAAAGGTTCTTGTGCAGGAACTGGACGTTCTTTCCGACACGTTTGAGAATGAAAGGGAAGCCGTAATTCATAAAGCTTGGAATCAGGGCCGTTGCGTCGAAGAAATAACCGTCGGCCGCCTCGCGGGTAACGGCGCAAAGAAAGAGCCTGTCTAACTGTCTCGGCCGGATCTCCATGTAGACTTTGGCTTCGTCGTCCTTTCGGTAAATCGTAAAGAGCCCCGGGACGACTTCGAAGTCCTTCGTGATCTCTTCGAAGGTCTTCTTCTTTTTCTTCTTCTCCTTCTTCGCGGTCGTGTCTGCCTTTGTCTCTTTGGCCTTGACTTTCGCGGTGTCCGCTGCCGTGGTGTCAGGTTTGGTTTCTTCCGCCTGTACAGTTACGGCCAATATGCAGATAATGAAGATGTGAATGAACCAGATAGCAAGTGGGCGCATCCTGTCCTCCTGACAGGTTGATGAGGTTCCCGGTATCGAAAAAAGTCAGCGATCCACTGGTTGACGGCGCATCGAACGTGCGCGTACGGCGGTATTTCCTCAACATGGTATTCCGGCTCGGAAAGACCTGAGTCATTCCTTCTCATACCCGGGCCGGGCCGACCACAGCCTCAGCAGAACCCGCGCGCCAAGGCCCGTTATGCATCCTGCGGCGGCGGAGGCAAAAACCACCCATCCGCCCTCCAGCAATACGAGCAATACGGCGCTGATGCCGAGCGACAGGCCCCAGAAAAGCCCGGCTCCGAGACTCCAGTCCAGCAGTACCGACACCAGGCCGACGCCCATGGCCGCCGGGATGGCCGCGACAAACCCGATGATCACCCCGTCAAACGGGCCCCAGTAGACTCCGGCCCCGGCGCCAAGGCCCAGCACCATGCCGATGCCCGTGCTGATGTCGCTGCCCATGCCCACGATCAGTCCGAGCGCCAGCCCCCATCCCAGGCCCAACCCCATCGCGTGAATCCAGCCCGACTTCCCGACCATGGCGTGCGAAAACGGACCCATCAGGAGAAACGCCACCGCGAACACAAACGCGCCATGGATGAATTGCCGTAACACCGCTGCTCCTGTCTCGTTTCTATGGCAAATACCGTCCTGGTGGGGATGCCGAATTGAAGGTGGGGCAGACATTCCTGTCTGCCGGCGTCATTGTCCTTCTGTCGGTAGCGTGACAGAAGAAGAGCCTGTCGCCTCGGACCCATCCCGGTCTGTGACCGCGTCCGACACCGGTTCGACCAGCTGGTCCATCGACACGTCAAGCGCACCTGAGAGTCTGCGAAAAACCTCGAGCGTTCCGGACTTGTGCCCGTTCTCGATCTGCGACAGGTACCCCCTCGAAACGCCAACCTGACCGGCCAGCGAGGCCAGCGTCAACCCGCGGTATTTGCGCCAAAGGCGCAAGGGCGATCCACCATCCAGTATACCCCGTACAACTTCGCCGGGAACCGTTTCGCCCGCGGCGTCGTCCGTCCAGGCTCTGTCGATGGCCGCGGAATCCTCCGCATCTTCGAGCGCGGCGGCCATACGGCGGTACGCCTCGATCGGAATAACCGCGTATTCGGGCGCCCCGTCCCTGACAATGATCTGCACGTCCTGTTCATTCATCGGTATATCTGTCCCCTCGTGTCGATTTTCGCGACCAGCAGCACCCTTTGCTCGTCGTTGATCGAGTAAATCACGCGCCAGCTTCCCAACCTCAGCCGAAAGTCTTTGTCTCTGCCCTGAATCTGTGTGGCGTTCGGATGTCTGCCATACGGGTCCGCCGCAATCGCGTCGATCCTGGTGCAGATACGCCGGGCGGTGCTGCTCGGCATGCCAAAGAGCCGGCGTGCGGCCTGCCTCTGGTAGCGGACTTCGTACATTAACTAAATTTACCCAAAGATCTCTATTTGTCAACAAAGTTCATTCAGTATGTTTTCTGTTAGAGAACAAAAAAGTAACAAAAAAGAGGATGAATCGTCGAAATCCGCTTTTGAAACCCCGTCTGAAGAATCTGGCTTCTGAACTGTTACGTCGACATGGAGCTTTATCGGACAGACCAGCAACAAGCCGGCCTTAAGTTACGTTTCCGCCAGAGACCTCGGATATCTTGATCTGACTCGGCACGCCCTGGACACGTCGCGCAACGGGGACCTGGATTTTAGATGCAATTCATGTAGTTGATGGGATTATCCTGTCTCCCGAAGAACCCTGTCGATGGCGGCGCGGACGATTTTCTCCGACTTCCCTGACACGAAGGCGTCATTCGGCTCGTATCCTCCCTCCTCAAAGGAAGTTTCCATGGTGATATACCCCGTCCCGAGATCTCCGTATCCCGCCACGGCGACAAAGGCGTCCGGGCGGCTGGCCTGCGCGTGCAACTGGTATTCGATAAAGATCTCGCCCGGGAGATTGACCACCGCCACCCGCTCGTTGAGACGCATGCAGGTAAACGGAATCGGGCGCTCGCGGCGGCGCACGTATGTCAGCATGAGGGCGTTCTTGCTGTGAACCTTTGCCCCTCTGCGTACCCTTGCAATCTTCGCCAGCAGGTCTTCCTCGTCCAGGTCCTCTCTCGGCGGCAGCCGCACGGGCTCCACGGTCCAGGCCACGCGTTCCAGGGGCTGGCGCGTGCTGGCCTGCTCGGCTTCCAGCATGGCCGTGTGGATGCGCCCGGTAAACAATTCGCGGTTGTCGGCCACGCCGTCGTTGTACTTGCCCGCGGTGACGTTACCGGCGCAGCCGGTGAAGTAGATGTGCGGCACCCCGCTTTCCTCCGTGCGGCGGTTCCGCGCCAGGCCGACGAATTCGGGCGTGACCAGCCCGGTGCCGTCCATGCTGGTGGGATGGGTGGCATAGTAATGAACGAGGGCGAGCGGTGTCTCCTGATTGTAGTAGCCGATCGTCTTGAGCATGGGGTCGATGACGCCCTCGGGCGCTGCCCGCACTTCCGGGTCTGGCGTCTTGGTCCAGCGCACGTGGGCCACCTTTCCGTCCGGCCCCATCACCCGCCGGTTGGAGGCGATCCGGTCCACCCTGGCTTCGCCTGTGGAGATATGCGTGCAGGGCTGCAGCCTGTCCAAAGCCTCGCCAGCGGCTCTTGCCGCCTGTGCCCTCACGTTTTCGGCCCAGTATCCGGCCATAATGACATCTGGGTGGCCATAGGCGTCGAGAACGTCCTGGGCATCGCGGTCGGGCCAGGGGGTGTCGTGCGCGTGCGTGCAGTGTACGGCCACCCGATCGGCATCCGTTCCCACGGCCACGGCCAATTCTTCGCGCCAACGGTCGTAATCGCCGTTGCTCAACTCAGCCCAGTCCAGTGCGCACAGGACCATGGGCGATTGGTCGTCCGGCACGATCACCAGCCCGAGGGCAGCAAGCGGGTCCAGGATGCCTTTGGCCGGCGGATACCACCCCGCGCAGAGCGGAAAACCCAGCGGCGGCGTTACGTCGGATTGAAAGGTGGCGAGTCGAAACATGTCGTCTCCAGAATGAGCCGGACCCGGCGATACGCGCCTGTCACACCTGCGCAACACGGGGGACCCGGAAGTTTTAAAAAATGGCGGGACGGATGGCAAATTACGGCGGGGAGGACACCCTGTCAACCCGAAACATCGGATCGCGACCCGGGCGGGTGCGGGAACACGAAACAAGACTTACATGGATGGACAGGATGGACAGGATAAAGGCGGAAAAACCGAAATTAAAACAATAGACCCGGCAATCACGATGTTCAAGTGGAGCAATAACACGGCAGAACGCATTCCAGTGGACCGACGGTACCTGGAACCAGGAGGACCGGATTCACGTAGATCAGTGCCGCGGAGTTGTGGATCGCGTGTTGGAGAGATGCTCGACGACCGAATTTAACATCGCGGGTTTCCTCGTGTTGTTAAACAAGCTATATTTGCTGCGGTCATTCCGGCGGGATCGTTCAACGCACTACAAACGAGAAACGCAATGTTGCGCTTTACCGCAGATCATCTGCTTCAGTTGAAGGTGCCCGCTGCACGTATACCATTCGATCTGAGCCCCGATGGGCGTTTTCTGGGTCTTACGATGGTGTGCGTCGGCAGCAACCCAACGGTATTGAGATCGGGAGAATCTACCAATGTTCCACAGGAAGTCATGCGGCCTTCGGTCGTGGTGGTCAACACCGAGGACTCGAGTTTCGTCAATCCATTCGGTGAAACAAACGTGTCCTGGGGGTCGCAATGGTCCTCTGACGGTCGTTATCTTGCAGCCTTTCTTCAGGAAAACGACAACCCCGCGTGCCTGGCGATATGGGACAGGCGTACTTCGGACATGAGAGTACACTACAACGCAAAATATGTTGGCGACTATGCTTTTGAGGTTCCCAGATGGACTGACGACGGACGACTGATTCTGATGAAGATGGAACCCGGCAAGCCGGATGTTATGATTGGCAAACCCGATGACAGTGGCATTCAGCGACGAACGTCTAACGCGTCGGGCGTCGTCCCGGTCGAAGAAACAGAGAAACGCGCGAACCTGGTATCCGTAGACGTGCGTTCAGGGGAAGTCGCACTGCTGGCCGAAGATTGGTTGCTCAGGTGTTGGCGGCCGTCGCCCGATGGATCGCACGTTGCCTGCCTTCGTCTAAGCGAACACGACGAGGTATCCGGGAAGAACATGTGCGATCTGATGGTTGTCGACGTCGCCGACGGAAAGACTGTTTGTGTTGCGGGCGGGATCGGCCAGTCGTACACGACCGCGTTCAGCTGGTCGCCGGATGGAACGCGACTGTGCTATATGACCTGGGGAGGGGAGAACTCCGGTCATCCGTTTGTGGTTGGGAAAGACGGAGGGAGCGGTCAGGTTGATTTAACAGGCGAGAGCGGCGTTTACGTCAGGAAAGTCGATGCCTTCTATGAACCGCCTCCGAGGTGGCGTCCGGATTCAGAGGCCGTATATCTACTTGTACCCAATGGCATCTGGATTTTTGGGGCATCCGGGGAATGTCAACGGAAGGTAACGGTACCTGAAGATTACACGGTATCCACCTGGCTTCTCCCGCAAGAGACGCCCATGTTGAGTTCGGCAAGGGTGCCCCTTGCAGTAACCGGAAGAGACCAGACGCTTCATATTGCTGAACTGGATCTTGAAAACGGAGTTTTTCGAGTAAAGCTCACGATAGATGGTGCAATCCAGCCGTGCACGCTGCTCAATGAGGCGACCAGCGATGGCGATAAGATATTCATTGCCAGGGAGTCTGCGACAGAACCTCCTGAAGTCATCAAGGTAAGCAGAGATGGCGAGACTAAGCGCGTATTCAAGCCGCTGTCTTCCATCGATTCCGTTGAATTCGGCACGCCGGGGCTTGTTGAATTTGAGAATGGCGGACAGGATTTCAAGGCGGCCCTGATGCTGCCTCCTGGTTACGATGGCAGGCATCCTCTTCCGGCAATCACCGTGGTCTACGGTGACTACTCATACTCGGAAGACATTAACCGATTCGGATTTACGTGGTCGGTATCCGAAGACAATGCCCACTTTCTGGCACACCGTGGATACGCTGTGGTTTACCCCGATACCGAGCTTTCAGACGGGGACCCGATGGATCAGATCGTAGACAGGACAACGCCTGTGATCGAACACTTGATCGACCGGAGAATCATAGATCCCAATCGGATCGGGCTTTACGGTCACAGCTATGGCGCGTACTCCGTCCTGGCGCTGATCACCCGCTCGGATCTGTTCCGGGCTGCCGTATCCAACGCCCCAATTGCGAATCTGTCGAGCTTTTACGGCCGTGGCAGCTGGTTCTGGTTCGAGAGTGGACAGGGTGGCCTGGGGAAGCCGCCGTGGAGCGATCCCGATGCGTACGTCCGCAATTCTCCATTGTTCTTCCTGGATAAAGTTCAGGCGTCCGTATTACTCGTGAATGGCAGTGAGGATACAGCTTCGGCCGGGCAAGCCGCCGAAGTCTACAGCGGCCTGCTGAGACTCGGCCGGAAGGTCGAATGGATTCAATATGAAGGGGCAGACCATTTCACGCCGGAGTGGGAACGCTCGAAATTCGAGCATCTCTGCAACGCCATCCTCGACTGGTTCGACGAAAATCTTTAGTATCCTGCCCATTACGAAAATTCATAGTCCTCGTTCTTCCACATCGTACAAATCCCCACCTTGACAGAAGGCTCGAAAAATACTATACTGATGTGCAGTATTTTTGAACACTGCTGTCCACGATAAACTGGAAAAGACGATCTTGGATGCGTAAGTGCCGGGTTTTCTTGAGAGTCGTATTACAATGCCAATGCGGGTCACCTTGTTTTGGCCACGGCTGTCCAGGACAGGAACCGATTTGGGACCGGTGTCGTTGGCGTTCCCGGGAGCTAGGGCATCCTGCCCTCGACGCGAATTGGGGTAGGTAACGCGAAGTACGAGGGCAGGATGCCCTCGTTCCGGTTACGGGTTGATCATGCCGTGATGGCGGGCAGATTGCCTTCGGTCACACGGCGCTCGTGTCCTGAATAACGCCTTCGGGTTTTCGCCAGGTTCAGCGGCCGCCCGCAAGGTAGGACTTTCAGGTCCGATCACCACTGCCCACGTTTATTTTGAAAAGACGATCTTGGACGGGTGTGATCCTGTTCATCCTGTGCATCCATGTTTCCTGTCTGACGCAGATGGAGTCTCCATGTCCCGCAATAGCGCCATTGAATGGACCAACGGCACCTGGAATCCGGTGACCGGATGCACGAAGGTCAGCGCTGGCTGTGACAATTGCTATGCAGAACGGCTTTCCGAGCGTTTTCGCGGAGTCAAAGGGCATCCGTTCGAGACCGGATTCGATCTGACCCTGCGACCCGCGCGCCTGGAACAGCCGCTGAAATGGCGTCGTGCCCAGCTCATTTTCGTCAATTCGATGAGCGATCTCTTCCACAAGGAAATTCCTGTGGAGTACATCCATCGCGTTTTCGACACCATGGAACGCGCCGACTGGCACGTCTACCAGGTGCTCACCAAGCGCAGTTCCTTGATGCGCCGCTTTGTCCGGGAGCGCTACCCGGGAGGGTTCGCGCCGTCACATATCTGGCTCGGCGTCTCCATAGAGAACGACGCGGCACTCACGCGGCTCAGGCATCTCAAAGAGACCAACGCATCGGTCCGCTTCGTCTCATTCGAGCCGCTTCTCGGTTCAGTGGGTACGGTCGATCTGGACGATATTCACTGGGTAATTGCGGGTGGGGAAAGCGGACCTCGAGCCCGTCCGGTCGAGGCGCGGTGGGTGCGCGAATTACGGGATCAGTGTGAAACCCAGGAAGTCGCTTTTTTCTTCAAGCAATGGGGTGGGCGAACTCCAAAAGCGGGCGGGAATACGCTGGATGGAAGGCAGTGGATGGAATTTCCGGAGATTGAACGCGGGAGACCATTCCGTGCAGGGTTACAAGCCGCAGGCGCGCCTGTCTAAGGCATATTCGAGGTGATCAATGTTGGCCCGTGGGTGAATTACTAATAAAGCCGGGACTGCATAGCCCCGGTTTTGTTGTTGATGATTTGAATGAGAAGCGTTTTCCAGAAGGATCGACGAGAGACGTGGGACCATTAACCGGTCCCTCGTCGTCTCAGTTTCGGGACCCTTGACCCGCTGAATCCTCGATACACGACCTCACGCTGTTACGAATATATCGTAGAGCCTTAATCTGAAGCCCGGCAACGTGGGCGAAGTCAACACTTCACTTCTGCTGTAGACTTCCACGACCTCGAACCCTGGATCGCCTAGCAGCAGGACCGCTACGTCTTTTTCGGTGGTGTCCGCCATCCAGTACTCTTTCACGCCATGCCTGGCATAGAGGGTGCGTTTGAATGTCCTGTCACGTGTGGCCGTGGATGGTGAAAGGATTTCGACAACCAGGTCCGGCGCACCCTGTATGTTCTCGGGAGTAATAATCTGGCTGCGCTCATGCGAGACGAAGAGCAGGTCGGGCTGCACGACGTCCGAGTCCGATAACACTTCGTCAAAGGGTGCATGGTATACCCGTCCCAGCTTGTTCTCAGATGCGAATTGGACCATTCTCCACCCCAGCTGGGCGGAAACACTCTGGTGCAGTTCTCCAGGAATGGGGGGCGTTATCAACTCTCCGTCCAATAGCTCAAAGCGTTTGTCTTCCGGCGCATTCAGATAGTCCTGGTAGGTAAATTTGACCACAGGATTGGAGATAGCCATGGCTGCCGTCCTCTTCCTGGATTAATCCGACCAGCTGTTCGTTGCTATGAAATAGTCAAGTTCCCTCTTGGCCTTGCGATAATGGGATTGCATTTGACGAATAGTGTCAGCATCAGCATTTCGTAAGATCATGTTTTCGATCTGCAATTTTAAAATTTCTTTCTTGGTCGCTAGATAATATCCCTCAACTCCCAATGCCAAATTATGAAATCCGATGTTCTGTATTGTCCATCCTAAGACTTCGTATTTTTCCAGTCGATCAACCGGCACTTTAATCGTCAATGTATCGTTGGACACAGGAAATGTAAAATTGCCGAAATTTCGTATTTTTTCTGAATCTGAATATTGCGCAAGCATTTCCGTAAAATCCGCAAACTCATTCAGATATTCACCAACTCTTTTTGCACTAGAATGAAACCCTGCAAGTAGACTCTCTGGATCTATTCGAAATTCCTCGGGCAAGTCGCGCTCTAGCGTGGACAATGGTTGACTATATACCTTGTAGTATTCAAGCGCGCGTTCTGTCCAACTTCGAATTTCAGGGTCATTCTTATTGATGTATTCCAGTATGTGGCGAATTTTCGGATCAGTGAAATACTTCAAAGCATCAACAGCTGTGCCCCTTAAGTGTGGATCATAGGCGGCGGCTGCCCTTATTAGTGCTTCTCTGGCAATTGCTCGCTTTGTTGAGTCGGCATGAAGAAAGCTATCTTCTTGCTGTATCCATGCTTTAAGCACACGTATTGCATGTGAAGAATGAAATCCAGAACCTCGGTAATTTAACGCAAAGACTGCTTCTTCGAAAGCTCGTTCTCCCATCGCCACTAATTCCGGGATTCTGTCGCTCCCTTTTCCAAATATCCTGAAAACACCTGCTTCGAAAGTTGATTCTTCACTCCAAGATCCACCAATAATTATAATCAATAGAAGTAAGATCATTGTCTCCATCCAATTCGACGGAGCGGACGTCGACTATTACGAACATCAAATTCAACCTTCCATTTCCGCTGATTAAAGGGAGAAGTCACTTGAAATAGCAATGTCTGATAGTTATTTGTGTTCAATTTATCCAAGATTTCAGGGATAAATCGATCAGGACAACGGTATTTCTCATGCACCCATTCAAATTCAACATTCGGCACACCCAGGACCACGATACCTGTCCAATCTGTAAACACTAAAGGAGTTTCATTACCGAATTGTAAAGACACTTCGGCAGGCTGCTCTCTATTCTTATACGAATCCAATGAACCTAATCTATGCTGTGATGTCATCATAACATGCAAGTCGATTTTTCCTTCGTTCATTTGTTTGAAAATGGTCAGAACGGGTCGATCCCATTTGTCACTTAGACCTTTTTCCCAAGTCGTGCAAGTAACAGACCTACGTGGCGTTCCAGTATGATCGCTCCAATCGCTACTGCCATGAATATGCCATCTTGCTTCTACAATTCCTAAACTGAATAGAAAAAGCCACACCATAACACAGCTCCTCCCATTTTACAAAAAGATATGCCGTATTGATCAAGAAAACAAGGCCAGGGGACGGAGAGGAGATAAATATTGGCGAGAAGTCGATCGTGTAATAAGAACCCAGCGTCAATTCCGATGCCCGATAGCTCGGTCTTCGGCGATAATCGGGCCAACCTGACCAACGCATCTGTACGCTTCGTCTCATTCGAGCCATTACTCGGCTCGGTGGGTACGGTCGATCTGGAAAACATCCACTGGGTAATTGCGGGTGGGGAGAGCGGACCCAGAGCTCGTCCAGTTGAGGCGCAGTGGGTGCGAGAATTACGGGATCAGTGCGAAACCCAACACGTGGCCTTTTTCTTCAAGCAATGGGGCGGACGAACGCCGATAGCGGGTGGCAATACGCTGGATGGAAGGCAGTGGATCGAGTATCCGTAAATTGCGGAACAGCGAAGACCCGGAGCGATAACACGAGTGGCAGGCGCTCCTGTCGAAGACATAGTCGAGCCGATGGATGTTGGATTAATGGTACACGAAAATCTCGAGTGCCGGGTACACCTGCTTGATTCTTGAAAGTTTAAAGCAAGAACAATGCCGAAACTCGATTATACCGCGCTTGGATTTACTGGTGAAGTGGGGTCGCCACTTAATGGCCCACATTCGTTAGAGATTTCGATGGCTGAGTTAGTCTGGGCGGCAATTACGGTAGGACGTAAGAGTTGGACCGAAGTAATTCAACATGGTTATGAATCCCTATTAGAGATGATCTACCGTACCGCCATTCTTTCTTCAAACGTGACTCCTTCGATTCAGGGAAGACTTGAGAAAACTGAGGCATATAAGAGCCTCGATCCGTCAGAAAAATCTGCAATATCCTATTACTTGGGTATTTCACTTACAAAGCTGGCGGCTTGGAGGCTATTCCAAATCCCTTGGCTTGTCCACGGCATCCTTTTGCGACATCTTTCCAAGATTTTTCACGGCCCGGTCCGACAACGTATACAGGGCCATCAGGAAGACCACTTACGCCTTAAATCATCAATGACTTTCCTTGTCTCGTCTGCCGAAAGCATCTTTATCCTACCCTTGCGATATTCTTTCATCAGATGTTTGCCCCGTCTCCCCTCCCACGAGTTATCCTCTTCAAATTCCGCAATAACGTCCTCCGGACGTTCACCACCCCTTACTACTCGATTGATCCATCCCAGAAAAACAGTGCCTGCACCCATTACGACCTCGTCTAACGTATTCCGTCACGACCCAGAAACCGATCTGTTTACTCACCGAAACGCAATTTCACAAAAACGTATTTCTCAACACGTTTCGCCGATGTTGTTGCTCGTCTGAAATAACTTCGTTCACGCCGTCACCCGATGTCACAGGTACTCCCTTTCCGTGGAGTGAACTGTCACAATCGACAATACCTTGCGTCGAGAAGTCGCGTGTTCGTCCGCAAAATCCGTTCCTCGACTTAAGCGGACGATTATATATCCGTCTCAGTGGATATGCGCCGAGCAGGGTAGCGCACGTACTTGCGTCCGGAAGCCCCTTGTCTTGCTCGGATATCTTTGAATATGGCTTCGACATCGTAGCCGAATCTCGCCGCGTGTTCATCCCTCACAGCACGGACTTCGGCGATAATCGGGTCAGGCTTTAGTTTTTTCATAACAAATCAAGTCGCAACGCGTATGGACATCGACAGAATGCCCTTTATTCTCATCGCTTACTTGCCAAGTGAATTCATGACATGCTAGATAGGTACCGATTGCGGAAGGACGTTCAATACGGCCCTTCTCCGACGGCGTTCTCTTCCGAGGTCTCCCCGTTCGCCTAATCCTACAACCATGTGTCGAGTTATTCGGCGTCGGCCTTTCGAACTCCCTGGCCACTCATTCCCAATTCACTACGGCAAGGGCTTCCGCTTCCGATACAGACTGTCATTATGCGAATAAAGTCCTGCCAGAACCTGGAACAGCGAATCGCGAGGGTGCTCGAACCTCGCCCGGAGGTTCTTGAGGCGTATCTGTTCGGATCTCACGCGCTCGGCCGGGCGCAGCCCCACAGCGATATCGACGTTGCGGTTTACATCGATGAATCACTCGCTGAAGAGGGCGCATTCGGATATCGGGCGCAACTCATCACGGAGCTCATGGCCGGCCTCCATAGCAACGACATCGATCTCCTGATTCTCAACCAGGCCCCACCGGCTCTGTACTACCACGTGCTGCGCGACGGCATACGTGTCCTTTCCCGTGATCTGGCGGCGACAACGACACGTGAAGGGTACGCGGTTTCCCGATACTGTGACTTCGCTGCCCATCGTGCGAAAATGGATGAGGCGTGTCGTTTGGGCGCCTTGCGAGAATAGTCGAGCGCAATTCCCTTCCTGAGATACTCTGTTCGATCCTCCTGCAGAATTCGTACCCTCACTCCGTCTCTTCGCCGGCACTTTCCTTTTCCCAGATTTCTCCGAGCGCGTATTCCTCAATCCAAGAGTCGAGTTCTTCGGCCTGGGGTCGTTCAAACTCCGTCGCTTCCTGATTTCGTTGCACGACCACGATATCGTCAGCGTCGAAGCTGTCGACGAATGCGCTCGACTGCGTGCTGACGAGCACCTGGGCATATTGGCTCACGGAACGAAACAGGGAAGCGATCACGTCCACCGCGCAGGGGTCCAGTCCGAGTTCGGGTTCGTCCACCACAATCAGGGTCGGCAATTTCTCGGCAGGCTGCGACAGGAGCGAAATCAGACAGATGGCGCGCAGGGTGCCGTCCGAAAGCTGGTGCGGGCCAAAGACAAGGTCGGACTCGCGATGCCGCCAGTTGAGGATGATGTCTCTCGTCTCCGCGGGCTCCAGATCGAAGTCATCGAAGAACGGGGCCACCTGACGGATTGTGGTGACAATCCGCCGGTAATCGGTTTCGCTGGTGGACTTGAGCGCGTAAAGCATCGCCGCGAGGTTGCCCGCGTCGGGCTTGAGCCAGCGGTTGTCTCCCATGTAACCGTATTGACGCACTCTCGAAGTCGGCGACGTATCGTGAAAGTGATAGACGCGGCAACGATTCAACAATGCCCTGAGCGTTCTCGCCGTGGGTTCGCCCCGTTCCGCCAATTCTCCAATCTTCGTTTCCAGATGCCCGACGCCAAGCTCTACCGTCTTGGGGCTGGGATAACCTTCCTGATGGAACGCAACCGTTTCTTCCGCGAAAATGAGAGAGTCGCCCGCGGCGTGGAAGAGTCTCATATGGTAGGTGTCCATTCCGTTCTCCACCTCGAACACCATTTTCGCTTCCAGCTGCGGGGTCACTCTGGGGCCGAAATGCAAAATACCCGCGGCACGACCCGTCGTGCCGATGTGTTGCTGGAGGCGTCCTCCCATCAGTTCATTCACCAGCTTGAAAAAGGCGATGAGATTGCTCTTGCCGACTCCATTGGCGCCAATGAGGACATTGAGCGGTCTGAGTTCCAATTCCATTTCCTTGATCGACCGAAAACCCTTTATCTCCACGTTCTTCAGCGTTGTCATCATGTTCTCCCTCAATCTATCAGGTTATCGACACGACGTGACATATTGTACGGACCGGACATCTGCTAACGTTGTATACACCTATGGCGAATTATCGACGAATATCGGTGGTTGCGTTGGGTGACAGGCTGTATCTCGGTAAATTCAGCGAAGTCTTGTACGACATCATCGAAAGAAATGTGGAATCCGAATTGTCAGTGTGATGCTGGGCGGTGAAAAGAGGCTAAAACACGTATCGCATCCCGATCTGGACTTCGCGGGGGTCGCCGAGGCCGGACTGGACCGTGCCGTCGAAGTTGAACAGCAGGCCGGCGGTAGAGGGATCGCGGTAGTTGTCCGTGTTGAGCAGGTTGAAGATTTCCACGATGCCTTCCAGCGTACCTTTACCCATCGGAAACGGACGGGTGAGGCGCACGTCCCACGAGAAGAACCCGTTTTCCCTGCGCAGGGTGTTGCGCTGGACGATGCTGCCGTCGGCGCAGATGCGATCGGACGAGGGCCCCCACGGATTCGTCGTGTGACTCGAAGAAGCCCGGTTGTTGCCGCCGCAGGCCGCCGAGACCGGTTGCGGTGAATGGAAGCTCATACGATTGTTCATATAGACCTCGCCGGGCAGTACGGCCAGCGCCCAGGCATTGAAGCGGTGGCGCTGGTCCCTGTCGGACCAGCCCCATTCCCTATCCAGCCGGGTCGGATCGACGTAGCGGTAAGTGAACGGGTCACGTTCATTGTCGTCGTCAGACCTGTCCCAGGACATCGTGTAGTTCGCCTGGAACTGCAGCTTGTCGTTCGCCATCTGCCGCAGCCCCAGACTGAGGCCGCGGTATCGCGACCGTGCCGTACTTTCGGCAACGGTGAGGTTGCCGATGCCGTTGACCCCGTCAGGTCCCAGACCGGTTGACCAGGGAGATCCGAAAGCGGCATCGTTGCGGTTGACGAAACGCGTGAGATTGTCCGTACGGGCGTAGGTATAGTCGATGGAACCCACAAGCCCCGACGTTTGAAACTCGTGCTCGATACCCGCGTTGAGGCTGATCGTCCGCGGGTTTTCAAAGCGATCGTCAAAGACATATATGTTGGGTTGGAAGGGGTCGCCCATGGGTGACGGCAGCAACTCGCCGAACGTCGGAGGCGGCCCCAGGACAGGCGTCAACTCGCTGGACCGGAAAAGGGATTGCCCTCTCGAGCCATTTGTGGAGCGTGTGCTGGCCAGATTCAGTCCCGGGATGCGGGCGTAGTAGATCCCCGCGCTGGCGCGCAGGAGCGTCCGGCTGTCGCCGTGCGCGTCGTAAGCCAGGCCGATCCGCGGCTGGATCATATCGAGGTCGGAGGGAATCCTGCCGTTGGACGGGAACCTTTGGACGCCCTCGTCATTGGTCACCGTCTTGCCGATGAAATCGGCGAAGAAGACCCGGGAAGGATCGGTAATCGGGTCCGGCTGGATCTGTGCCTCCCAGCGCAAACCATAGTTGACCGTCAGTCTGCCGGAAGCCTGCCAACTGTCCTGCACGAACAGCGCCAGTTCGTGCTGCGGAATGCTCTGCGTGCCCGCTTCTTCCACAGACAACCCGCCCACGCCGGCCTGCTCCAGGTAGAACAGGACCGGTCCCGTGATTCGTGCGCCTTCGGGGCATGCGCCCTGGATGCTGAAACTGCCGTCGGAGCATTCGACGTATCGATTGCCCTTTTCTACGAAGTTGAGAAACCCGTCCACCGAGTCGAAGATGTACCGACCGTTGGCGAAACCGATAAAGGTTTGCACGGATTCGACACGGTTCCACTCGACGCCGGCCTTGAACAGGTGGCCGCCTCTGGCAAAGGAGATATTGTTGAGCAGCTGGACTCGGGTGTCGTAGTACTCCACCGGGATGAAGAAGGGCATCCCGAAGCGATAACCGTACTCAAAGTCCATGCCGGTATCCGGGAAGGGGCGCCCGGTATAGGGGTTTATCGGACCCTCGTAGGGGCGCGGACGTTCCTCGCGGGAAAACTGGAACCGGAACTCATTGACGGTGGTCGGCGAGAGAAGCGATACCAGGCTGCCGTTGAAGGCGTGCGACCAGTCTTCTTCAATCGCGTTGGCGCTGCGCGCCCAGGCGTCCACGTCGAAGGTGCCGTTTTCCTGAACGGACCACGTATAGTTGTATTTGAAGGTGGCGGAGTGGCGTTTTGAGAGGCGGAGGTCCACCTTGGCCAGAAAAGCACGGGCGTCGTTGGTACGGTCGATGGGGCCGTAATCGTCCCTCAACGCACCTTCGAAACCCGTGTCCATAAAGTCTCGCAGGCGGCGGTCCATGCGCCCGGCGTCGCTTTGACGGGTGTCCCTCATCACCTGCTGGTCGTACGCGGCGAAGAAAAACGCCTTGTCCCGCTTCAGCGGACCGCCGACGGTGAAGCCGAATTGTCCCTGCCTGAAGCTGGGCCTGCGCTCGGTGCCATTGTGCCTCGCGATTTCGGAGAGCGCGTCGTGCTTGCCGAAGAAATGCGCCGATCCGCTGAGCGTGTTGGTGCCCGATTTGGTGATGACGTTGACGAAGCCGCCGCTCGAGCGCCCGAATTCCGCGTTTGCGCCCTGCGGGACGACGACGATTTCCGCGACGGCATCCAGATTGAAGGTGAAGGCAGGACGCTGACCCCCGCGCTGCTCGCCGAAAAACGGGTTGTTGAAGTCAGCGCCGTCCACCGAAATGTTGTTGTGGATACCGCGTTGGCCGCCAATGGTCAGTTCGTCTCCGTCCGGACCCTGGACGATGCTCACACCGGGCGTCAGGAGCGTGAGGTTGAGAAAATTGCGCCCGTTGTTGGGCAGGTCCTGTACCGCTTCTTCAGGTAGGCGGGTGGCCGTCTCCGTCCGGGAGACGTCCACAGCCGGCCTTCTGGCCACAACGACGAACTCTTCCATTTCAATAATCATCTTGATCGTCAGTTCAACGGTCTCTCCAACCCGGACCTGCACGCCCGTCTGACGGGCTTCGGCCCATCCCTCCGCGTGTATCGTCACGTCATAGAACCCGAGAGGCAGCAGGGTGGCGGTGAACAAACCGGCTTCCGACGACGCCAGGACTCTCCGGTAATTGGTACCGGTCTCTCTGAGGATGACCGTGGCGCCTTCAATGGGATTGTCGAACTGATCGCAAACGAAACCCCGGACTACACCCGTTGTGGCCTGAGATTGGGCGCCCGCCGGGAAGTTTGCCAGGCCGATCGTAAGTACGAGGAAAGACAAGGTTCGTGAGACGGACGGGAGTAGGCGGCAGTTCATAACGTCTGATGTCGTTAGGTATGAAACGTCAGCTGAAGATTTGTCTCTTCTATCTGCCGGAGTAGAAAATGGATGACATTGTTTTGGACGCGCTACCGGGATTATAATGTAAGCCAAAACCTGCGCGTGGCAACTGAAGAACTGTCATGCGGCGGCGAGACATTCGATTTCGGGGCCACACAAAAAAGGCGACATATAGCCGCCTTGAGTACACCGTTCCACCCACCTGTCGTGCGCCTATGCTGCAGAGCCCGGACGGCGTAATTCTACGCGCCCGTGTTCGAGCAGGGTGACCACCCTGGCCTCCGAACACTGCATCCGCTCGGCGATTTCGGTTACTGTCTTGCCTTCGTCCCGATAGAGGCGCACCACCTCGGCTCGGTCGATTCCCGGTACGTATCCCTTATTGCCCTTCAGGCCCGCGTGTTTGGTAACCTGTATGTCTCCGGTAACCTCCACCTGGCAGGCGAGGCGCAGGTTCCCCTTCAGCAGCAGAAACCGCAGGTTCTCCCGGGCGCCCTTCACGGTGAGGCCGTCCTGCGGGACAACTTCGACGGTGCAGGTTCCGCACAACCCGTTGCCTTCGCAATTCACGAAACGGGTGATCCCGTTGTACAGACCGATATCGTTATCGATTGCCAGTTGCCGGAGGTTGGTGTGCGGTTTGCACTCGACTGTTTTGTCCCAATTGGTGAATGTAACCTTGCAGACTTTCTTCCGTTCCGGCAGGCTGCCAATAAAGGTGGACATAAACCCTCGACAGAGCTGTCAGCTATCAGCCTTCAGCCGTCAGCTACAAGCAAAACCAAAAACCTGATCCCAATTTCCACGTTTCAATTGCGGTTGTAGGGGTGACCCTTGCGGTCGCACGATTCTCTCCTCTTGCCTCTCCCTTATCACGGTTTACAAGGTATCGTTTTTTGTATTCGGACACAAGCGGAAAACGGCGCCGCGGAAATTCCGCTGAAAACCGTTTGAAACGTGCGCGCCACGGTCAATTTTGGTATATTGGGGTACTTCTGTAGGGCAGGCCCCTTCGACCAACGCTGTCATTGGAAACTACGAGGATGCGCAATCCCCATGGATGAAAAAGAAACGATGTCGACTCCATCCGGCGAGACGGCCGTGCGCCGGGCCGTTACCTCTCACCCAAGGCTGTTCGAGAACAACCGGTACGTCTATCCCGTACTCTCGCGGCGCTCCGGCGGCATCTCCGTCGGCATCAATCTGAACCCGGACAAGATCTGCAACTTCGACTGCATCTACTGCCAGGTGGACCGCACGGTCCCGCCCGTGCTGCGCAAGGTGGACGAAGACCGGATCATCCGGGAACTTACGGCCCTGCTGGACGACACGCTTTCCGGCAGCCTCTTTCAACACCCGGCCTTTCGGGATATTCCGGACCGCCTGAAACGGATCAACGATATCGCATTCTCAGGCGACGGCGAGCCCACAACCTATCCCCGGTTTCGTGAGATCGTTGAAAGGACCGCGGACGTCAAACGCGCATTCGACCTGCCGGAGGTCAAAATCACCGCCATCACGAACTGCACCCGCTTCCACGTCCCCGCGGTTCTGGACGCGTTTGAAGTCATGCACAGGAACAACGGGGAAATCTGGGCCAAGCTGGAAGCGGGCACGGCCGAATATTATCACCTGGTAGAACGTACGAAGATATCTTTCCAGCGGATCGTGGACAATCTGAATCTGGCCGCGCGAAGGTGGCCCCTGGTGATCCAGAGCTTGTTCATGCGCGTCCACGGCCAGCCGCCCCCCGACGACGAAATTCTCGCCTTCTGCAGCGTCCTGTCCGACCTCCTGGAACAGGGTGGGCAGCTCAAGAACATCCAGATCTACACGGTTGCCCGAAAACCCGCCGAATCGTACGTCACCGCCCTGAGCGACGCCGAAGTCGACCGCATCGCCCTGACCACGCGCGAAATCCTTCCCGGCATCCCCGTCGAGTCCTATTACGGCGCTTGAACCGAATCAACCTACATGGATGGACAGGATAGGCAGGATTGAAGCCTCGAGGTTTCAATCACGTCCAGTCATATTCCACGCCGTTCCGCGATCGTATTCGGGCTTGACATTCGATCCTTAAAGTGCACATATTAAGTGTGCACTTTAAGGAGGCGTCATGAAGGCGACAATACTGGACCTGAGACGACGCATGAAAGACGTCTTGCTCGCGCTGGATCGCAGCGAGTCAGTCACCATCTACTATCGTGGCAAGGAGAAGGCCATCCTGTCGCCCAGCCGGCGGCGAACGGAAAAATCAGTAGCGGACCATTCAGCCTTCGGGATGTGGCGGGACAGGACAGATATGGCGGACGTGGACGCTTACGTCCGGAATTTGAGAAAGGGCCGCCTGGATGATCTTTGATACCGATGTTCTAATCCGGGTCTTCAGGGGCCATGAAGGGGCAGCGCAACTTGTCGAAAGGCACCATGACCGCCGGATATCGCTCGTTACGTACGCGGAACTGATCCAGGGTGCGCGGAACAGGCAGGAATTAAGGGAAATCAAGTCCTTCCTGAATGATCACGCCTTTCAGATGTTGCCGCTCACGGAAAACGTCGGACATAGAGCATCCGTATACATGGAAGAATATACCCTCAAGACGGCGCTTTCCCTCGCGGATGCCCTGATCGCGGCAACCGTCGTCGAACATCACCAGACACTCTGCACGGCAAACAGAAAACACTACAGCGCAATCAACGAACTCGAATTGACGACCTTTCGGCCGGGACAAATCGGCTGATCAGATTCTGCGAAGCCTATAGCGAGCCCGTAGGGAGCGGGATCGTCCTGACTCCTCGCAAATACGATAAAACAATCAAGATACAAAAAGGAGCCCAACGGCGTCACACAACCGTTGGGCTTTTCACTTCCAAAATCAGAACAGGACAACAAACCTGTAGCGTGCGTTGTCCTGTTTTTTCGTAACAAACAACCAGAATTCAGGGGATGGAGTTCATCCCGGTTCTTCATCCAACACTTGACCGAACGCGTCGAGATCGGATACCTGAACCGCGGCGCGGTGCAACGCCTTGAGACGCTTCGCGTCGTCGACGTTCCCTACCCGCGCGGCGTATGGATGCGACGTAGGGAGATCGAATCGGACCTCCAGTACGGCGAGGATGCTATCACGGAGCCCTTGTTCGATCCCTTGCTCAATGCCCTGTCGGGTGAGGTATTGGGCAAAGGATGATTCACGTAAGAGATCCATCATGCCCTCCTTCGAAATGATATCGGATATGGTTTCCGGTGCGAATATCAACCCGCTCAGCAACGACATCCCGGCCAGGAAATCCGCTTTCACCGGTGGCGCCATCGGACGCGCGTGAGCGGTGTGCAAACAGTGAAGCAACCACGCCCGCGAATCCATCCTTTCAGGCGGCTTCATCAACGGCGTAAAGGGGATCAGCCCCTCTTGGTCCGCATCGAGTACGCGTTGACCGTCCAACTTGCTCAATCGGATTACCCGGTACTGCACAAGCACACGATAAACTGAATGTGACTGTGAATATTGACCGGGATCCCGTAGTCCGGCGTCGGAACGCAGGTAGATGACATTGGAGTAGACGGGTAACCCATGGCGTTCGACGGCCCGGCCGATATAGCCGGCCATACGTCGCGGCATGGGCGGGTCGGTACTGTCGGCAGTTTGAAACTCGTTGTGGACCAGTGCCTCCTGGCCATCGATGAGGACGCGAATGAGACTGTCGGCGTGGCTTGCCGAGACAGTGGGCTGCTGTGCGTCAATGACCTCGAGGACCTCCACGTCCTCTCGCCCGAGCGTAAAGCCGACAAGGTCTTCGGGATAGGTTTGGATCAAGTGTTTGGAAATCGCATCGAATTCTGCCATGCAGGACGTCCTGGGGCCCTGGGGGAAAGGGAGCGGCTCCGCTTAGACAAGATACGGGATCACGGAGAAAAGTCAATTGCATCGCGAAATTTATCGGGAAATCATACTCGACCCCGGCAGGTCAATAAGATCCGGACCATCGCGGCCGAATTGGCGGAACAAGGAATTCCGGTCCGAAGACAACTGCAATTCCCAACAACGCCAAGGGGTTCAGAAATCGCGATACTCGGTAAGGCCCAACCGCTGTTTCCAAACCGGTGGGCCTTTTGATCAGAGAGTTACTTCTGAAAAACCTGCTGACTGCCCACATTAGGACGCACAATCATTCTGCCTTACGTCCTCGGCGGAGCCGCGCTCCTTACGTCTCGTGGACGAAAACCGCTGCAAATTGCGACGCATCCTCTGCCATCCCTAACGCGGCTTCGCAATGCTCAGCTGCAAACAAACGGGTGGCAGGGAACGCGGGTACCCGTTTGATGGACCAATCACTCCCCCTCGAGGGGGAGTCCCAGAAGCCGAGCCGTCCCCTGAGCTTGTCGAAGGGCTGGCGATGGCTGATGCGGTTGGGGGAATTCCAACACCATACCGTGTGCGAGCGGCGAGATGATACAGGCACGCGTCTTGTGTCGAAGTCTTACTCTAAGACTGGTATCGTGACAGTCCAAGAATGTTCCTTTGAAGCGGACATGGAGGGTGAGACCGATATGGCCTTGTTGAACGCTTGAAAGCCGTCAGAAGGAAGACGTCCTGCGTTGTCCCGCAGTCTAACAGGTACCACAATGTCACTGAAGAAGCCGGATAACGTCACGGCTCCTAGTATCTCTCACGGCCGTGTAATTTCGCCCGGCGTCAGACACTATGCCACGAGATTCTTCATCTACGCCAAGTCTTTGAGTAGGACAATCGTGCACTAACGGGCGTTCGCCAGCGGTTGATGTGTGCGCCAGGCCGATGAAAATTGCAATGAGGTCGATATATCACGAAAATAGCACCAAAAAAAATGTAAATATCACAGATTTAGCACATTTGATTCGTTATATTATAAACAATAATAAGCGACAATGTCTTTGAAATTCAAGACTTTCCATTACGGACGAACACGATTTTATGTGTCGCCGGAACATGGGCCGGACGGAATTGTAAATCCCAGGTCATCCTGGAAGACAATCCTTCTTGAATTCGATGGGCAACTGCGATGAGGTACCGTGCATGAAACAAAGTTCCGGATTGTGCAACATTGTGTTGCTTGTCGCGACGATCCTGTTTTCCGGCTGTGAGTCAAACAAGCCCCCCGAGGTCCATGCTGGTGCCGATCAAACTGTACACGTTGGCAATGAGGTTCTGCTGCGCGGGAGTGCGTCGGATCCGGACGGCGAAGTCCGGTCCTATCGCTGGGAGCAGGTGGACGGTCCTTCCGTGTCAATCGCGAAGGCCGAAGAGGCATCTGCATCTTTTGTCGTGCCGATAGTCAAAGGTACGCAGGTCGCGACGTTTCGGCTGACTGCCGTAGACGACGACCATGCCACTGCGTCCGATGAAATTGTCGTGACGATAGTCGGTAAGCCAAACCAACCGCCGACGGTCTGGGCGGGGTCCGAGCAGACGGCTGACGCGGGCGAGAAAGTCACGCTGCGTGGTTGGGCGTACGACCCCGATGGCAAAGTCCTAATCTATCGCTGGGAGCAGATGGACGGTCCTTCCGTGCATCTGTCCGACGCGGATATGGCGACCGCCACCTTTGTCGTGCCTGACGTCAAAGTCACCCGGACGGCGACGTTTCGACTGACCGTCTTGGATGATGACGGCGCTGTCGCATCCAATGAGGTGGTCGTAGGGTTAATGGTGTACGGCAGACTGGGGATTGCATTGTCAGGGACCGTCAAGAGCCACTCCACCTACCGGAGCATTGAGGGGGCAGTCATAACCGTGAGCCAGTACCACGGTGATGTCTCAAGGCAGGTGGGCAAAGCCAAATCGAGCAGGGACGGCAGGTATTCCGTTCAGGTGCGGGTCGGTCCGGGCAGATTGATTGTCAACACGAACGCCAGGGGCTTCGCACCCCAATCCATTATTCTTGACGTTTCCGATGCGTCGACAAGAACGGCCGATATTTCCCTGGTACCGGTCGACACCACGCAACGGTTTCGACCGGAAAGCAATGCCGCGATAAAGGTATCCGGTCAGAAGGTCGTATCGCTATCCGCCAACGCGCTGGTGACTGCCACGGGCGCCGTCGCGGCGGGCGAGGCGACCGCAAGTGTCACCGTGCTGGACGCAACGAAAGATCCGTCGGTGATGCCGGGCGATCTGGAACAGTGGAATGCGGATAGTGGAGTGGCCGAACCCATTGAGTCCTTCGGTGCGATGAACGTGGAATTTGCGAGTGCAGATGGCAGTCGTCTAAATCTGTCCGACGGGAAGCATGCCGAGATATCGATTCCCCTGGCTTCAGGACGTCGCCCCGAGGATGCCCCCAAATCGATGCCGTTGTATTACTGGTCCAATGAAACGGGCTATTGGGTTGAGGAGGGCACGGCGGTGCTTGAGAAGACCGCAGATGGAAAGTGGGCCTATACAGGAAGCGTGGGGCACTTTTCGACGTGGAATGCGGACGTCGCGTTTGATACGGTCACTTTGAAGGGGTGTGTCCAGGACGGGAACGGCAAGCCGGTCAAGTATGCGGAGGTGACTGCCCGTGGAAAAGACTACGTGGGGAGTTCTAAGGCAACAACGGGTGCCGATGGGAGATTCGAGATTGAAGTCCGGCCGGCATCGGAACTCGAACTATTCGCCTCAGCCGCGGGCCCCATTTATAGCGATGCACGGTCGACGCGTACCAATGACGCTGATCTAACGCTAAGCAAATGCCTGATTGTGACCGGCGATCAGGGCATCACGGACTTTCGACCTAAGATCCGGGGCGGTACAGGAAGCATAGAAGTGTGCGTCCGGGATCACGAGTGCGAAGATGGAGATGAAATCCGCGTCGATTTTGAAGGGAGGACAGTTTTTTCGGGAGAAATCAACAACGAATGGGTGTGCGAAACATTAGAGGTCCGTGGCGGAGAAAGCTATGCGGTGGAGCTGACCGCGCTCAACGGGACGGGGTTTAAAGGAGACTGCAGCTACGCGGATGGAAACACCGGCGAGATCCGCGTTACAGGTGAGAATGCGGAAACGCAGGTTTGGCGACACCGTGGCGGCGCAGGATCGAAAGCGCGAATCATCGTCGAAACAGCCAAGCCGCGTATTCCGATGCCTGAGATGGTGGAGATTCAAGGAGGCCGTTTCCAAATGGGATGCTTCGGCGGTTGGGATTGCGACAGCAACGAGTTACCAGTGCGTACTGTGCAGATAAGATCGTTCGAAATGTCGAAGTACGAAGTGACATTTGAGGAGTACGATGCGTTCGCGGCGGCAACTGGGCGCGAGCGGCCGGACGACGAAGGGTGGGGCAGGGCCCGGCGTCCCGTTATCAATGTCTCTTGGGATGACGCGGTGGCCTATGCAAAGTGGCTTTCGTCGCAGACAGGGGAGGATTACCGCTTACCGAGCGAGTCGGAATGGGAATATGCGGTGCGCGCGGGTACGGCGACGACGTATAGCTGGGGGGATGAGATCGGCAGCAACCGGGCGAACTGCGATGGCTGCGGCAGCCGGTGGGATGATGAGAGTACGGCGCCTGTGGGTTCGTTTCCCGCCAACCCTTGGGGACTTCACGACATGCACGGTAACGTATGGGAATGGGTGCAGGACTGCTGGAACGACAGCTACAATGGAGCGCCAGCGGACGGATCTGCGTGGGATAGGGGCAACTGTTCAGGTAAGATTGTGCGCGGCGGTTCGTGGTACCGCAGCCCTCAGGTTCTCCGCGCCTCCATCCGCTGGGGCACCCCCGCAGACGATCGGGGCAGCACTTTGGGTTTCCGAGTCGCCCGGACGTTTACGCCGTAAAAACAAGCTGTCGGCTTTCAGCTGTCTGCATTCAGCTTGGCTCGAAAGGCCAATAACGAAAAACCCATATATCCACCGCGTCGCGTCGTGAAAGCAACGGGACCTGGCCAAGATCGGCAATCTGTGGACCCTGAACAGCTTAGCACTCGGTGTGACCGCTCTCGAATCCGTCAAGTGGATGGAGTCGCATCGTTGTTGAGTTCGCGTTACTTAACAACTCTTTTGGATTTGGGATTGACGTTTCAAGATGCGCCGATTATTGCAAATAGCGATACATCCTCTGCCTGGCCGTCAGCCGCGAACAAGACATCGGGAGACTCAGATTAGAGTCAGCGGTTCGGCGGGAAGCCACATGGTTTGCATCCGCCACCACGAGTGCCATGATGGAATGAGATCCGGTTCTTCTTTGAGAGGAGGGTGATATTATCTTTGAAGATCGACGATACATTTTTGGTTGTAAATCACCAATTTGGAGGTAATGGCATGTGTGCGAAGGATCAAACATTAAGGATGAACGCCCAAGGGCTTTCTCGGATCGGGATAAATAACACAGTTGCTCTACTGTGCGTTCTGTTTGTGAATAGTGCAATCTACAATCAGTCTCACGCTACAGTCGCATTTGGACAAGCGTGGGGCAAGATCGATCTTCCCGTCAATGCGCGCGTGGGGGCTATTGATCTGTCAGACCGGTTGGAGATCGGACTCAGCGCAATGCAACTTGACAATATTGGGTGGAAGGGAAATTACAACGCTGTCCAAATTCGATTCATGAACACCGTCGTCAAGGCTTTTGTCTACAACGCGTACGGCGTGAAATCCTTGCAAGGTGGCAATGTCCGCATTTCATCGGCTCTATCCGATACATTAGGATGCAACGTACGTGAACATATCTCGATTGAATCGTTGGCGATAATTGAAGATTCTGAAACTGACGGAAGCAATTTGGAACACTTTATTCCTCTAGATTGGAAGTGGTTATGGACCGCAATTGGCGTTCCTTTCATCGGTTGGTGGCTATATTTGAGGCGTCGGCAATTTAAATGGACGAACCGCTAACCTGGATTGTGGATTTACGAGAGAAAGAAGCGACATTGTGGCTAAAGCGTCAATTTTCGCGAGCCAATGCCCCGGTGAAATCTCAAGAATCGTAGGTTTAGCCGTGTCGATCAGGAATCGCTGCTAATCGGATCGGATGCGGATGATTCAGGGACGTTTGACCGTCAATCTGCGAGAATGCCACATGCGTGGACTCATGAAGATCGTATAGCGCTCGCAAATCCGCACGGACCCGCGATCGCCCTTCTTTCCTTCCAAAACTGAATAGAAGACAATATCGGCAAAGAAGCCCAACGGTCCTCTTGACTGCGGCCGTTGGGCTTTTAACGTCGTTTCATTTGATCTAACGAACCCTGCAAAACTCACCTACCCGACCCCGTTTCTCCAATAGCGCCGCTGGACGTCTCGCAGTATTGCGGTCTGACGTTTATTAGGATTCTGTGGATCCGGGATGGCAGCTTCAGCGAGTTCCCCGCGGTCCCGCCGGTGGGCTGCCTGCGCGAAATGCCATTTCGCGCTACGGTCCAACCGTGGCTAACGCGCAAAACTGACGTGCTGCGGACCTACGGCCAGACCTGCGGGAAGTGTTTGCCTTCCATCAACGCACCGTCCTCGACCTCCACGAAGGGTTTCATCACGTGCTGTCCGGAGGCCACGTAGCGCGTCTCGTGGGTCATGTAGTGGATGGCGATGGCGCGACGCGGGCGGTTGCTGGTGTTGGCGTGCGATCCGTGCCAGGTCAGCGCGTGGTGGTAGTGCACCTCGCCCTTTTCCACGGGACACCGGACGATTTCCACGCGGTGTCCGTTCCACTCCCCGGGCATGTCGTCGTAATTCTCGACCGACCGTATGAAGTCGATCTGATTTCCCCACTCGTGGGACCCCGGGACCATACTCATACACCCGTTCGACTCGTCCACGTCGTCCAGCGCGACCCAGGCGCTCACCTCCGTCATCGGCGCGAGTATCGGCCATAACGGCGCATCCTGGTGCCACATGGTGACGCCGCCCCGCTCCGCCGGCTTGTACTGGATCTGATCGTGCCAGACACGAAGCCGTTCCGCACCCGTCAGCTGCGCCACCTCCTCCACGACCCTTCGCATACCAGTGAGTTCGCGAAACGGATCGCTCGCAGCCCAGATATTGACAATCTGCCAGACGGGCGTTTTCGGGTCCCGGTTCAGGTTCCGGAGGTGAACGGGCTGCGGTACGTCCGTCCGGTCGCGGTCCTCGATCACCCGGGCCAGTTCACGCCGCAGTGTCTCGACCTGACCGTCGTCCAACAGGCGCCCTCCGTTCAGGAATCCTCTTTTGTGGAAATCGGTGATCTGAGCTCCAGTCAGCATCTGCTGATTCCCCCTTCAGGGTCGGAAATCCAATAATCCTGGGTCACGGCGAACCCGCGAGGATGGGATGAAGCGGATGTTCCCAGGGTCCCCCCGGCGTCATTTCATCCGCCGCGCCGGCCGCGTCCCTGCCCCCTGTAAAGCGAACGTAGTCGGGGATATAAATCACGGCGAACGCCCGCCGCGGCCTGCCCGTGAGGTTTGGGCCGGCGTGATGGAAGTTGCAGCCGTGATGGAAGGTTACCCCGCCCGCGGCCATTTCCATCGCGATGGGGTCGGACACCGCGTGCCCCTTCTCAGCCATCTTGTCCACGATGCTCTCACCCGCCACCCCGAGCGCGATCGGCTCCTGCGGGCCCAGCCTGTGAGAGCCGGGAACAAAGTGAAGGCACCCGTTATCAACCGTCACGTCGTCCACCGCCACCCAGGCCGATAGCGCGCCCTCCGGATCCATGGGCCAGTAGGGTAGATCCTGGTGCCAGTTGGTCGCGCGGCTGCCGGACCCGCCGGGTTTGACCATGGCGTGGTCGTGGTAGATCCGCACGTGGCGGCACTCCGAGAGTCGCCGCGCGGTCTCGGCCAGGGCGTGGTTGAACGAATAGGCTGTCACGTCCGGTGAATCCGTCCAGAGGTTTACCATCTGGTTGAAGACCTTCTCGTACGCTTCGGACGTCCGGCCGCCGCCCGGCGCGCCGACAATCCGCTCCCGGTTGGTCTCGATGGCCAGGTCGATGACTTCACCGAGCGCGGCAACCTCGTCTCCGGAAAAAAACTCCGGATACCTTATGAAACCATTTTCCCGGTAAAACGCCACGTCATCCGGTGTTGCCGGGCTTTTTTTCTCAGCAACGGACATTGCCGTCTCCCTGATTTGCTTACCTGGCAAATCCACTTACGGGCACAAAAAAACCGCCGATATTCGATGGCCCAAAATACGCATTTCCGGCATCGCTACCAACGGTTTTCTGAAATGTCGGGATCCAGTGATTCGAATCCGATCTGCTAGTACGCGATTCGATGTTTGTCGCGGACAATCAGCCGGTAGCCCAGGTAGATCAACAAAATCGGAACGGCGAGCTTGATGGCGAACCAGATCAGCCCCAGCGCAATTCCGATGAGTCCGCCCAGCAGAAACAGCGCAACCAACCCTCCTGCAGCCAGCAGGCAGAATCCAAGAAATTTTGCCATCGAATTGTCCTCCCAAGAAAGCTGTCAGCGATCAGCTAACCGCTCTTTCATCTCCCGCAACTGCGCGTCGACCCGTTCCTTCCGGGCCATCTCTTCGAGCCGTTCGTCCGCGTCCGTGGCGTTACCGGCCATCTCTTCGTACGCCTCGGCAGCGGCTTCCTCATGGTCGACCTTCCGGCAGAGTGCGTCGAAACGCTCGAACGCCTCTTCGCGAATCCGGACTGGGGTATCCGAGGCTGAAACGCAACTTCCCGCCGCGCGGCTTCTGGCGACGAGGGTCCTCCGGCGCGCCCTGGCTTCGTTGAGACGAACCTTCAAACGCGCGCATTGCCGTTCGAGTTGATCGGCCACCTTCCCGGCCTCGGCCAGCGCTTTCTCGATCTCTCCGGCTTCCGCCTCGACGTCGGCCTTTCGCTCCAGCGCCATGCGAGCGAGGTCGTCGTCGCCGTGCGAGACGGAACGTTCGGCCGTCCGATCCCATGTCGCAGCATCTTCCCTCCGCGCCTTCAGCCTTCGTTCGAGAAGCCGTCTGCCGGCTATGGCATCGGCCACGGCGGCAACGGCATCGTTGACGGCGTTCTCCATCTCCGTCAGCATCAGGCGCGACATTTTTTCCGGGTCCTCCATCCGGTTCAGCAGATCGTCCACGTCCGCTTTTATGATATTCGCGATCCTCGAGAGTGCCCCAGCGGCCATGCCGGTCTCCTTTCAATAGTTGGTGAGGTGTTTCCTCCCGCGTATGTGCTTCTCCGCGCTGCCTCCGTACAATACAAATGCCGTGCCAAGAATCACGTTTAAAATTAAATAATTGTTTTTTAATAATATACCACAAATACAAAAAAGAAACCGCCCGGGACTTTGGCGTGAAACGCCAACCCGAGCGGCCGAACGCGCCTATTCAGAAAAGGAAAAAGGAAGAAGGGAAAAGGGAAAAGGAAGGGTAGATCACTTTCCCGTATCATGCCCTGGATGCCGGGCTATCGCTCGTGGTGACACAGGAATGGATCACGAAAGCGGGCGCGATACGGGCGCGGTGCGGCGGCGACCTCTCCCTTATGTCTTAACTCTACTCCCGCATTGAGATCAGGATGTCGCGGCGGCTCCGGCCAATGACCTCGCCCCGTGCGAGGGCTTGCCACCGGAACGGCGGGCCTGAATGAGCTCGGAGACCACACTGATGGCGATTTCCTCAGGGGAATCCGCGCCAATGTCCAGTCCGATGGGCGCGTGGATCTCCTCAAGGCGCTCCCTGCTGATTCCCTTCGCCTCCAGTTCCTTCCACATCAATGCGATCTTGCGCCTGCTGCCGATCATGCCGATGTAGGCGGCATCGGTCCATACCGCCTGCTCCACAATCGGCTTGTCGTGCTGGTGTCCTCTGGTCACCGCGATAATATAGGAAAGGTCGTCGATCTGCAGGTGTTCGAACGCCGTTTCCATTTCCAGCGTGAGCGTCTCGTCCGCCATGGGAAAACGCTCCCTGTTGGCGAACATGGGACGGTCATCGATTACGACGATTCGAAAGCCCACGGTGAACGCGATACGGGCGATGGCGAACGAAACGTGCCCGCCTCCAAAGAGGTAGAGCGTGGGCTCCGGGCAGATCGACTCCATAAAGACCTTCAGCGGGCCTTCGGATGTGTCCGCGTCCAGCGAAACCACCTCGAGCAGGTCCTCCGGAATCGTCTCCATTTCAGCGACTTCGCTCAGGATTGCGGTGTCGGCGTCCGGCCATCCCAGCGACCCTACCGACGTCCCGTCTGCGCGGACGAGCAGCTTGGCGCTCCATTTCGAGGGATCCCCTCCGGACACGAGGGTGGCCAGCACCGCCGATCCCCTGGTTTTGCGGACCTTGGCCACCGCCTCGAGTACCGTCTCGGAACGGCCCCTGAACAGCGGCTCCGTGAAGATTTCCACGTTGCCGCCGCAATTCAACCCGTTTTCGCCGGCATGTTCTTCGGTCAGTATAAACCGCTGAAGCGTGGGTACGCCCGTTTCCATCACTTCCCGTGCTTCGGCCCAGACATCCGCCTCGAGGCAGCCGCCGCCCACCGTCCCCACGATCTCGCCATCGGGACGCACGAGCATCTTGGCCTTCTTGCTCATCGGCAGGGAACCCTTGCTGGAGACGATCGTCGACAGAGCCGCATTCTCTCCCGACGAAATCATATCCAGGGCTTCTGAGAACACATCCTTCATCAGAACCACCTCCTCCAGTCACCAATGCCGGATCGGGATTCCGTTTTGTGGTATATCGAACAGTTCATCGCCAGACCGAACGCAACGTTTTCGCCAGCTGCACAAGACTTTCCAGATTGTGCGCGGCCATGAAATGATCCAGATAGGGCAGGGCCGTTTTCATGCCAAGGCAAAGCGGCTGGTAACCGGGGCTGCCCAAAAGGGGATTCAGCCACATCAGTTTATGTACGCGTCTTCGCAGCCGCTCCATCTCCCGCCGCATGAGGTCCGCGTCACCGCGGTCCCAGCCGTCGCTGACGATGATCATCACGGTCCTGGCTTTCAACATCTCACGGGCAAACCGGTCGTTGAACTCCCGCAGGCAGCCGCCGATGTCCGTGCCGCCGGCCCAGTCGTGTACCGTGTCCGCCACCTCCCGGAGCGATTCTTCCACGCTCTTGTTCTTCAGCAGCCTGGAAATCGGGGTCATACGCGTGGAGAATACGCCCACCTCGACGTCGCGGATTTCCCGCTTCAGCGCGTAGATGAACTGAATCAGGAACTGGCTGTAGCAGTCCATCGACCCGCTGACGTCGCACAACAGCATCAGCTTCGTTTTCTTGATCCGCCGCCGTCGCCTGGCAAGGGCCACGCCGTCCCGTCCGTAGAGCGCGTTCCTTCGCCACGTCCTCCGGAAGTCGATCTCCACGCCCCGCTTCTGCGGCTCCCGCCGTCTGCTGCGCCGGTTTGCGATGATATCGACGATCTGCGCGATGACCTGCCTGGCCTTCTCGATTTCCCTGTCGCTCATGGCGGCCAGGTCCTTGCGCATCAATACTTCGTCGGGACTGTAACCGATCTCGTCGGAATCTCCCTCGCCGTCCGTGTCTTGCTCTTCCTCTTCCGCGGTTTCGACCGGCTCGTCGAGTTGGTCCGACACATCCAGATTCTGATCGTCGGTTTCTTCCTCGCCGACCTCCATTTCAAGTGTGCTGACGGGGGAACTCCAGTATGCGTGAAATACGCGGTCGAACGTCTCCAGGTCGTCGAAACGGGAGACCAGCGTGGCACGGGCGGCCGCATAGAAATCTCCGCGCCTGCCGATATCGATGAACCTGAAACTCTGACAGAAGTCGATCAGATTGCCCGAATTCACGTCCACGCCCGCCCTGTGCAACGCGCGCGAAAAGGCAACCACCCGTCCCATCATGCTCCCGTCTTCAACCCGTACCGTATTCATTCGGTCCAACCCATGGGAAGGCCTCCGAGTCCGTCTTTTCGCTAGTTCTTCAGCCGCATCGCCCGATCTTTGAGCGCCCGCGCCTTTTCGATGATCTGCGGCAGACCGTCCTCCTGGAGTTTCTCTATGTCTTCCTTGTACTTCAGCACGCAGCCCAGTGTGGCGTTCACGGTATCGGTATCGAGTTCGTCGATTTCCATCTGCATCAATGCCAGCGCCCAATCGATGGTTTCCGCAATGCCCGGCCGCTTGTAGAAATCGCGTGTGCGCATCAGTTGCATGAACCCGCACACCTGCTGCGCCAGCCCGGACTGAATCCGCGGAACCCGCGACGCGACGATTTCCATTTCTTTCTTGAACGTGGGATAGTCGATCCACAGGTAGAGGCAACGCCGTTTGAGCGCATCGTGCAGCTCGCGCGTACGGTTGGAGGTGAGCACGACGAACGGCACCTTCTGGGCGGCAATCGTGCCGATCTCTGGGATCGTAATCTGGAAGTCCGACAGCACTTCCAGCAGAAAGGCCTCGAACTCTTCGTCGGACCGGTCAACCTCGTCGATCAACAGCACCGGCGGGTTGCTTCCGCTACCCTGAATGGCCCGTAAAAGTGGCCGTTTCAGAAGGAAATCCTCGCTGAAAATGCTGCGGCCAATCTCCTGTTTTTCGATGCCGCGGGCCTCCTCCAGGCGCATCTCCAGCATCTGTCTCGGGTAATTCCATTCGTACAGAGCCGTATTCGCGTCCAGCCCCTCGTAACACTGCAACCTGATCAGATCCGTTTCCAGGATCTGCGCCATGACCTTGGCGACCTCTGTCTTGCCTACCCCTGGCTCGCCCTCCAGAAATATCGGTTTTCCAAGCGCCACGGCCAGATAGACCGTTGTGGCCAGCGTCCGATCCGCGATATATCCCTCCCCGCCAAACCGCGCCTCGACTTCCTCTATTGACTTTAACATCCGACCCGTATCTCCCCTCTCACAGAAGCTGCCCAGGGACCGACTTTTTACCGTCGCTTTTCACGTATCGCGCCATCCATGCGCGAAGCGCCTCGACCGTGCTGCGAAATGCAAGTTCGGACCAGGGAATCCGTCCTGGAGGGTACGTCCGCACCTCCAGCGTCTCGAAATTCCCCGCCAGTCTGCCTCCGACCACGACGCCCGTGTACACGACCAGGACCGCGGTTACGTTCGGGTAGGAATAGACGCCGAGCAGGTCTTCGATCTCAACCTCCAGCCCCACCTCTTCCATTGCTTCCCGGGCCGCCGCGGCTTCAACCGGTTCGCCCCGATCGACATATCCGCCGGGAAAGACCCACTTCCCCAACCCGGGTTCGATGCCCCGTTTCAGGAGCACGACCTCGTCATCCAGCGTCACGATCACGCCGGCCGCCACTTTCGGGTCCAGGTAGACCACGAACTCACAGGCCGGACAGACGGGGCGGCTATGGCCTTCGACCGGTCTCAGCACGAGCGCCGCGCTGCATCGTTCGCAGAAACGGACACCGCCCGGGTGATGCGCGTTATTGTCGCTCGCCACTGAGAAGAAACCCTCCGGCAGAATGGGTACGATCGTCTAAATATACGGGTTTGGAACCGCTTCACAAGCCTTTTTCGCTTCCTGGAGGGCATCCGTGATCCATAAAAAAACCGCAGCCGTTACCAGGCTCGCGGTTCTGAATTCAGACCTGCTCGTACAAGGATTGCCACCCTCGCGAAGTCGCGAAGCCTCTCGCCGCAAGTGGCCGCCCTTCCAATCGGCTATTCCTCTTCGCCGATCTTCTCCTTCTGGTGCCGCACGATCCGCCCCTGCACCAGGTACACGGCGTTCTCAGCGATATTGGACGCATGGTCTCCCATGCGCTCCAGGTGCCGGGAAACCAGAATCAAATGGATCGCACGATCGATGGCGTCTGTCTCCGCGCGATAGTGGAGATACGTCAGCAACTCCCTGAAAATCTGATCCCTCAAGCCGTCCACCACGTCGTCGCGCTTCCGCACGTCGTTCGCCAACTCCACGTTTCTGTTAACAAAGGCATCCAGCGCATCCTTGACCATGCCACGGACGAGTTCCGCCATCCTGGGGATATCGATAAGCGGTTTCAGCGGGGACGTCCGGTTGAGTGCAAAGGCGCGTTCCGCGATATTCACCGACTGATCGTTGATCCGTTCGAGGTCGTAGTTGATTTTCATGACGGTCGCGATCAAGCGCAGATCGCCTGCAACGGGTTGGGTCACGGCCAGCAGCTTCAATAGATCCTCTTCAATTGCCACTTCCCAATCATCGATCGTCTTGCCGCCGGAAATTACGGCCTCCGCCAGATCATCGTCTCTGTATTCCAGGCTCTTGACGGCTTGTGCAATGGACGCTTCGACGGCGCCGCCCATCTTCAGCAATTCGCTTTTAAGATGCTCCAACCTCTGATCGAGTGTCCGTTCCATAGCGCATCCTGTTTGATAAACCCCGCGTTAATTCGCAGTACGGCGTTTCGACTGACAGTCCGTTGAGAAAGTCGCTCTGCAGGCGAGGCCGAGCCATTGTGGCCGAAGACAAGGCGCGCGACCGAGTCCCATCCCTCGATTCGGCGAGGGAGCGCAACACAGTATTTCGACCGCAAGGGCCGGCCGCAGCCCGGATGGACTTTTTCAACGGGCTGCTAACCGAACCTGCCGGTCACATAGTCCTCCGTCTGCTTCAGCCCCGGGTTCGTGAACATCTCCTCGGTACGCGAGTGTTCCACCAGCTTTCCCAGGTAAAAGAAGGCCGTCCAGTCCGAGATACGGGAAGCCTGCTGGAGGTTGTGGGTAACAATCGCAATGGTGTATTGTCTCTTCAACTCCTCGATCGTCTCCTCAATTCGCCCGGTTGCAATCGGGTCGAGCGCCGAACAGGGTTCATCCATCAGAATCACGGAAGGTTCCACGGCGATCGCCCGGGCGATGCAAAGCCGCTGCTGCTGCCCTCCGGAAAGCCCGAGCGCCGACTCTTCCAGTCGATCCTTGACCTCGTCCCACAGCGCTGCCGCGCGGAGGCTTCGCTCCGCCACCTCGTCCAGGACGGTACGTCGATTCTCCCCGGCGATCCGCAACCCGTACACCACGTTTTCGTAGATTGACTTGGGAAACGGATTCGACTTCTGAAACACCATCCCCACCAGCCGTCGAAGTGAAATCACATCGTAGCCGTGGGCATAGATGTCCTCCCCTTCGATGCGGACCGCGCCGTCTATCCTCACCGAGTCGATCAGATCGTTCAATCGGTTCATACATCGGAGCAGCGTCGACTTTCCGCAGCCCGAGGGTCCGATAAACGCGGTGACGTTGTGTCGAGGCACGGTCAGACTGACGTCGTGCAGGGCCTGGGCGTCGCCGTAGTACAGGTTCAGAGAATCTACTTCTACGACGGGATTCTCGATTTCAGAGCCGTCCTGCGCCAAACCTGCGTCCTGCGCCGTTGTTTCAACGTCCATCCTTGTTGACTCCTGATTGAATGTCCCTCTTGAGATCCGTTCAGATCGCGCATCTCGATGATTCCACGCGCGAAGCCGTTACAGACCGATTTTCTGGTATCGCTTGCGCAGGCGCGACCGGACCTGGATCGCGGTCAGGTTCAGCGCAAGCACGATGAACATCAGTAACAGGGTCGTGGTATAGACCATCGGACGGGCCGCCTCCACGTTGGGCGACTGGAAGCCCACGTCATAGATATGGAAACCCAGGTGCATGAACTTGCGCTCCAGGTGAAAAAACGGCCAGGCGCCGTCCACCGGCAGGGTTGGCGCAAGCTTGACCACGCCCGTAATCATCAAAGGCGCCACCTCCCCCGCGCCCCTGGCCACAACGAGAACGATGCCCGTCAGAATGCCCGGCAGCGCCGCTGGGAGGACCACCCGCCAGATGGTCTGAAACTGTGTGGCGCCCAGCGCAAGCGAGCCCTCCCTCACATCCCCCGGAACGGAGGCCAGGGCTTCCTCGGAAGCGACGATCATCACCGGTACGGTCAGAAGAGCCAGGGTCAGCGACGCCCAGAGGATCCCGCCCGTGCCGAACGTGGGGGCGGGCAGCGCCTCGGGGAAGAAGAGCCGGTCCAGGTTGCCGCCAACGCCGTAGACGAAGAATCCCAGACCGAACATTCCGAAGACGATCGAGGGAACTCCGGCGAGATTGTTGACCGCGATCCGGATCGCTCGAACGAGTGGGCCCTGCCGGGCGTATTCGCGCAGGTAGAGCGCCGCCAGAACCCCGAACGGCACCGCCGCAAGACTCATCAGAATGACCATCATTACGGTACCGAAGATCGCCGGGAACACGCCGCCTTCGGTGTTGGATTCACGAGGTTCGGCAGACAGGAATTCCCAGGACCGTTCCAGGTACACGCCCGTCTTGCCGAAGACGCCCAGACTGTTGGGCCGATATGCGCGCACGACGTCCGCCACCGCCACCCGTCTTATCTCCCCGCCCGCCAGCCGGACGTCCAGTTGCGGGACTTCACTCTCGGCCCTCAGGCGGTTCAGTTCGGCCGCGAGAGATTCGTACCGCGTCCAATATTCACGGTTTTTGACGTCGAGTCGAGATACCTGTTCCTGCCGCGCGTCCGGCGCCAGTTCGAGCCTTCGCTTTTCCAGACGAAGCTGCTCGATCCGCCGGTTGAGGTCCGAAATCGCGTTGTGCTCGATGTCCCGAACCTGATTCAAAAGCGCGCCCGTACGCCGCAACTCCTTCTGAAACGCCGCCCAGCCGGCAGGGCCGCCTCCGGCCACTTTGTCCTCGCCTTCGTATACGGCTTCCAGGAAACCGAAAAGATGCCCCCATTCCCGCCGCTCGAATACCACCGCGTCCACTGGCTGCGTTCGTTCCAGTATACCTGATTCGTTGACCCACCTGAAGTCAATTCCGTACGCGTCCCGGTTCGCCACCCTCAATTGAACCCGGTGTTCCCCGTCGCGATCGGGAATCTCCTGACGGTCCCAAATCTGTCCCATCACGCGGACGCCGCCATTGAGACGAAACGCCGTCAGCTCGGCGGGCCAGAAAAAGCCGAGTCCGTTATAGACCACCAGGCCGATCAGACCTGCAATCATCAGGACGCAGAACGCGAGCGCGCCGCCCGTCAGCCAGATATACGCCTGTCCGGACTTCCAGAAACCGTTCATTCGATTGACTCCGGACGCGGTCTTCGGGCGACCGGTAAGCGGAAACGAGGATCCGCCGAGGACAATACGCTGTACATTTTACCAAACTCGCGCCTGAAAGGCGCGAAGGCGCTTGATATTAAATCCTGCTGTACCGTTCCCGAAGCCGCTGCCGCACGATTTCCGCTACGGTGTTGACGATGAACGTCACACCCGCAAGCAGGACACCGGTCAGAAAGAGCACGCGGTAGAGCGTACCCTCGTGCGGCGCCTCGGGAATCTCCACGGCGATGTTGGCCGACATGGTGCGCATCCCGTTGAAGATGCTCCATTCCATGATGGGCGTATTGCCCGTTGCCATGAGGACGATCATCGTCTCGCCGACCGCCCGCCCGAAGCCAATCATCGTCGCGGAAAAAATCCCCGGGCTGGCCGTGGGGAGCACCACGCGAACGGCCGTCTGCCATGGCGTTGCGCCCAGAGCCAGAGATCCGGCCCTCAGGTGCGCGGGTACGCTTGTCAGTGCGTCTTCGCAGATCGTATAGATGATGGGGATCACGGCAAAGCCCATGGCGAAACCCACAACCAGGCAATTCCGCTGGTCATAGCGGCTATCGGCGGAGTCCGACAGCCAGCGTTGAAAGTTACCGCCCCAGAGCGCGCCTTCCATCCAGGGCCCGAGCGCCAGAGCCAACCAGATGCCCACCAGGGACACCGCCACGTAGAACACCTCCGGTCCCGGCAATCGGTTCTTCAGCTGGCCGGGCAGCCTGGACCAGACCCAGGAAGCGGAGACGATCGTCAGCGCCACGGTCGGCAAAAGCAGCAAAACCCCTACCACGTGGCGCTCCAGCAACGGCGCCAGCCAGAGACCACCCAGAAACCCGAGAATCACGCTGGGCAGGGATGCCATCAACTCCACCGTGGGTTTGACCACGTCGCGCACTCGCGGGTGGGCGAACTCGGACGTGTAGATGGCGGCGAGCACAGCCAGGGGCAGCGCGAAAAACATCGCGTAAAACGTACCCTTCGCCGTACCGTACGCCAGAGGAATAATACTCAATTTGGGTTCGAACTCGTCGGTCCCTCCCGTTGACTGCCAGACGTACTCGGGTTCGCCATATCCCTCGTACCAGACTTTGCCGAACAATGTCTTCAGCGTCACTTCAGGATGCGGATTGGACAACCGATAGTGGTTCAACCGTCCGTCGCCGTCCAGACACAGAAACCCGTCTGCCTTGGGTGCAAACGTAAGACCGGTTACGTTCGATCCGCTCGCCACGCTGAAGAACGTCTGGGCGGACGTCATGTGATGCAGCATCACGTGTCCGCCGGCGCTGCCCGTCAGAAACTGTTTGTCGCGCGCGGATGGCGCGATCGCGCTCACGGCAGTACGATGCGAACGAAAGACGTGTATCTTTCGATACGACGCGTAAACACTGCCGTCCGGACCGCGCACCGGAAACCAGGTGCTGACGTGTCCGCCGGCGTCGCCCACAACCACCGATACGTCGCCAAGAACAAAAGCGAGGGCCGTAATCGCCAGGTCCGAAGCACGGAACCGCTGCACGAGGGAAGGTGGCGCCCGCACGTCCTGTGCGTCCCAGCAATACACTTCTCCACGGTCCGTGCCGGCCAGAAGATGCCGACCGCTCCCGTCCACGAGCACGGTTGTTGGCGTACCGTCGACCTGGGCCGTCAGGTCGTAAGTGTATGTATCGAGCTTTCCGCCGCCCAGCAGACCCCTCCTCTTCATCATTCCCGCCACCAGAAGCCGTCCCGACGACGTGATCCCCGCGGCGGTCGACCGGCGCGCACCGTCGGTCCGATAAGAAACACGGGTGACGGGTTCGCCCTCCCGGTCCAGCGCCACGTTTCCCTGAATATCCAGCTCCGGCGTGACGAAACGTATGCCTTCCGGGTAGGTCACGCGATAATGGACCTTGACCGCGGCAATGTGACCATCCGACATGCCCAGACCAAGGGTTCCGTCCGTAAGCGAAGGCCGAGCTGACACCACGCGGCGATCCTGAAAAATGTCGCCGCGTTCCCGACGAATGGTCTCCCCCGTTGCCAGCCGGATGAACTCGATCCCGTCCGGACGCACCAGATAGGCAACCTCGCGATACGGGTCGGCGCCCGCCGCCAGCGGTCTTTGATCCGCACTGCCGTCCACGGTGTGGCTCGTCACGATCGTTGCAGGCGCAGGCGACAGGAAGAGCGGATATGCTTCGCGGAGCACAAACGCCAGAATGCCCAGCACAACCAGGATCACCCCCACTCCGCCTACGGCGATCACCCAGCGTCCGATGCGGTCCATGGTGCGCGCCGCCGGCGTAATGCCCGGTAGCGATCGGGACTTCCCTGCGTTTGCGTCATTCGGTTGCGCCATACCCCAAAACCTTGATCTGTTCCTCCGGGAACGGAGGAGCCGTTCACCCTGAGCAGTCCATTGAGCAAGCCCATACGGGCTCGCCTGCAGAACGGCTCTATCAACGGAATGTTGCGGACTGCGATCCATCCGCTTCAAGCTTCGCCAGTTCCTCTTCGGCGACTTCATAGGGAACAGGCATATAGCCATCCTTGATTACGATTTCCTGACCCTCTTTGGAAAAAATGTACCTGCAGAACTCTCGTACCATCGGGTCGAGCGGCTTTCCCGGCGTCTTGTTGATATAGATGAACAAGAAACGGCCGAGCGGATAGGTGCCGTCGAGGACATTGTCCATGCCGGCGTCTTTGAACCCATCCGTGGGATCATCCGAAAGGGGGACTACGCGCACGTCCGACGTCCTGTATCCGATTCCGCTATAACCGATTCCGAACCGGTCTTCCGCGACCCCCTGCACGACGGAAGCCGACCCCGGCTGTTCCTTGACCTCATCCTTGAAATCGCCCTTGGAAAGGGCGTTCTTCTTGAAGAAACCATACGTGCCTGATGCAGAATTCCGACCGTACATACTGATCAGCGCCGATGCCCGATCGCCGTTCCATCCCGCTTCGTTCCAGCGTTTTATGTCCTTTGGATGCCCCCGTCGACGGGTCTTCGAAAATATCGCGTCCAGCTGCTGCAGGGTCAGTCCTTCAATTGGATTGTCCTTGTTGACAAAGACCGCCAGGGCATCGAGCCCGGCCCGCAACGGCGTGGGCGGGTACCCGAACGCCTGCTCGAACTTGTCCACCTCCGTTGCCTTCATCGCACGGGACATGGGTCCGAACTGCCCGGCGCCTTCGATCAGCGCGGGTGGGGCGGTACTGGATCCCTTGCCTTCGATCTGGACATTGACGTTGGGATAATATTTCCGAAAGCCCTCCAGCCAAAGCGCCATCAGGTTGTTCATCGTATCCGACCCGATGCTGCTGGCGCTCCCAAAAATTCCTCGCACTTTCGTGTAAGCCGGAATTCGCGGATCGACCTCAAGCGTCTGCGCGCGGACCGGAACCACGGTGACAATCAGCGAAATTACAACGACAATAGTACGCATCATCCTTTCTGTGCCTCCCAATTATGCAGTCTCTTTGTCGGATTGAGTACGAACGATCGATTAATATGTCGAATCACACCTGTCCAAAATCGTCTTTTCCAACCACTTTCACGACATGATCCACGTGCAACCGGAGCGAGGGCATCCTGCCCTCGAACTTCGCGTCACCGACCCCTGTTCGCGTCGAGAGACTGACGGGTCCACTCAATCCGACACCGGTTCAAGGTAAACACCGTGTGCGACGCTTTATCCGACGTCGAGGGCAGGATGCCCTCGCTCCCGGGAACGCCAACCGCACCGGTCACAAATCGGTTTCTGTCCTGGACAGCAGTGATGTCGAATGTCACAATCTCTTTTCAATCGCGAGGGAAATCGGAAGATCGCGGCAGAAATGCATGGAACAATGGTCACAACGAACGGGCGGAACAGGAATGAAGGGGTACATGTGCTACTAGAATTGGTAGCATACCGTCATCCGGGGAATCACTTCGGTCTCCGCGTCGGGAGACCGCATGATCGTCGCCACCACATTGGGCATGATGTGGATATTCCCGGCCGGCGCCACATTGATTCCGCCAATAATCATATACTCCTCGTCCTGTTCCGTGTCCCGGTTGGGATCAAAAAAGTCCAGACGTCCGAATACATCGACCCTGGGCTTCAAGTTTACGTTACCGAAAGCGGACAGACCCCGCAATTGTACGTCGCCGCCCGACTGTGCCTTTCTGTTGTTACGTATAAATCCCTCTATACCGAAACGAAAACTCTCGACTGAAGCACCCAGCAACCCGGCGAACGTTATGCGATCCCTGCCTTCGGGCTTGCCTTCCCAGTCGACGTAGACTGTGGCTTCAACGACGTCCGTGGGTTTCAGATGAATCAGGTTGTACACTTTCTTTCCGTTGTCCGTCTCCGGGCGTTGCCCGCTGCCGTTGCCGAACATCAGCTGCACGTTCACCCTGCCCGCTCCATCCAGCTTTCCCTTATATCCCACCCCGAGATCCGCGGAAGAACCGATCTTGCGCATATCCATGATTGTCTTTGCAATTGATCGGTAACCCCATATTCGTTCGGATACGTTCCAGGTGGGTGTGCCGAACAACCCCATGTACACCTTCTGGCCGTTCGCACCGTATCGCAAATACCCGTGCTTCACGAACGGCCTCATCTTGTCCTCGCCGCCGAATCCAGCATCGTTTGCTTCGTAACGCACCCGTCCGGACCATCGTTCATTCCACTTGAGGTCGTACGTCAGATAGATCCTCCGAAATTTGAATCCGTTTTCGTTCCTGTCCGCTCCCGCGACAACGAAATAATAATCACCGAAGGCAATCCCTTTGAGCTTGCCTTCGGCGCCCTCCGCAGGCCCGACAAAAACCAGGCTCAACAGTGCCGCAATACCCAAGTCCATCCCCTTCAGAGGCATAGCACCTCCCCGTGTTGGCGGTTAATCGGCCGACCGGAACTTCCTTCCATGCGGTACTCGCGGTTCCCCGGATTTCTTGCGCCGAGCCGGCGACTCGACTGCCAGGGCTGGATCGCCATTCCGTCGCCGTCGGGATAACGAAAATTGAATGTATCAAATCAGTATAGTCCAAATATGCGCCCCTTCTGTTACGAAATGGTCACTCGTGTGTTACAAAATGGTTACGATGTCCGGTCCTGGCGTCACGCGGCGGAAATGCGCTGCGTTTCTCCCCACTCCGGGGCGAGTACGGTCAGGGAGGGATATTGCTTTTTCGCGCGTTGGGACTTTCTTGTTTTTTGCATCGGTTCAACGTATTCTTATACCAACAACTTATGCTTGATTTGGGTTTGGCTTACGCCACGTATCTCCGTCAACGGGGCGACCGCGCGGGCGAAAGCGGAATCACCGCCTGGCTTCGCGGATTGAAACAGGCGTCCGCGTTACACGTCCCGGGCGAGCTTTGATGGGAAAGATGCCGTGAAAACCAAACGATGTACTCTGCGCCTGCCGGCATCGGTCGATCCACGCCGCATCTGGGAGCGGGCCGCCGGTTCCCATACCTGCGAACCCATGGACGACAGAGTGGGGGTCCAGACCTTTTTCGACACTTTCGATTGGCGCCTTTTCAACAAGAACCTGGTGCTGTTACATGATCAGGACCGTTACCTTCTCTACAGGCTGCCGGACCGCGAGACAGTCGCATCGGTCAGCGTGCCGTGTGGAACCGAACCGGTATACAGCACGGATTTTCCCGAGGGATCCCTGAAAGAGGCCCTGCAGGCGCATGTGAGCGTACGGGCGCTGTTGCCCCTCGCGCGCGCCACAACCCGCAGGCAGACCGTGCGCGTCCTCAACAGGAGTGAAAAGACCGTCGTTATCGCAGAGCTTGAACAGGCCAGGGTGGCGGACACCTCTCGTAACGGACAACCGATCAACACGGTGTCGCTGCGGCCCGTCAGGGGGTATGAAAAACACTCGCGCAGGCTGGACCGGTCGCTGCGCGACGCCGGCGCCGAATCCGGGACCGAAGACCTGTTCCACGCCGCCATGCGGGCAACCGGCAGAAACCCGGGGGACTATACCTCGAAACTCAATATCGTGCTGGAACCCAACCTGAACGGCGCGGAGGCGGCGAGGCGAATTCTGGGTCACCTGTTCAGAACGATCAGGCGCAATGAAGCGGGTATCAAAGAGGACGTCGATACCGAATTTCTGCATGATTTCAGGGTGGGTGTCCGGCGTACCCGATCGGCGCTCAGCCAGATCAAATCCGTTTTTCCGGAAGTCCCGCTCGGTCGTTTCCGGAAAGACTTTTCCTGGCTCGGAAAACTCACCAACCGCCTGCGCGATCTGGACGTCACCCTGCTCAAGGAAGACGCGTACCGGTCTCTCCTGCCAGGATATCTGCGGCCTCGCCTGGATCCCCTGTTCGAATCCCTGCGAGCGGAACGTACGGGTGAACACAGGCGTCTGGCCGCCGCCCTGGACGGTGACACTTACCAGAGAATCGCCGCGGATTGGGCGGCGTTCCTGGAGGGCCCGCCGGACGCCGATTCTCCGGACAATGCGGAAGCGCCGGCGATCGCGCTGGCGCAAAGGTTTATCGGCAAGAGATACGGTCGCGTAATCGAACTGGGAGCCGGGATTGAAACGTCCACGCCGGATGCCGAACTGCACCGGCTTCGCATCGAGTGCAAGAAACTGCGATACCTCCTCGAGTTCTTCACGTCCCTTTTTCCTTCGGGAGAAGTCCGCCTGATTGTCGAACACCTCAAGAACCTGCAGGACAACCTGGGCGACTTCAACGACCTTTCCGTTCAACAGGACGACCTGAAGTCGTACCTGGAAGTATCGTCCCCGGCGAGGACTCACCCGGAAACCTTCGCCGCCATCGGCGGGCTGATCGGCTGCCTGTACCGCGAACAGCAAACCGTCCGCGCGGCGTTTTCAAAGACATTTACTGAATTCAACCGGGCGGAGGTCGCCGCTACGTTCCGACGCCTGTTCGCCTGAAGACCGTGAGCGACGCCTATGGCAACAGTCGCCCTGTATAACATCAAGGGCGGGGTGGGAAAGACCGCCGCGGCGGTGAACCTGGCCTACCTCGCGGCGCGCGATGGCGCGCAGACCATTCTGTTCGATCTGGACCCCCAGGGTTCGGCCGCGTTCTATTTTCGCATCAAACCCTCCAGGAAACTGCCGGGCGGAAAATTCCTTCGAGGTGGGCGCAGGATAGAGAAGCGCATTCGCGGTACTGACTATGAGAACCTGGACCTGCTTCCTTCGAACCTGTCGTTCAGAAACCTGGACATGGCGCTGAGCAAACTCAAAGGCTCACCGAAGCGGCTTCATCGCATTCTGAAACCCTATCGCAAGACATACGACTTCATCTTTCTCGACTGTCCGCCCGGCATCGGCCTGGTGTCGGAGAATATGCTCTTTGCCTCCGACATCGTTCTGGTTCCCTGTATTCCGACCACGCTATCCATGCGTACCTATGAGCAGCTGGTAGGATTCTTCCTGTCCAGGGGCCGGGACGTCTCCGGGATCTACCCTTTTTTCACAATGGTCGAGAAACGGAAGCGCATGCACAGCGAAATCCTGACAACCGGCAGAGAACGGGAACACCGGTTTCTGGATACGCAGATTCCCTACGCCTCGGAAGTTGAAAAGATGGGTATCCACCGGGAACCGGTCCCATGCTTCGCTCCGGGTTCGCCTGCCGCGAACGCGTATCAGGACCTCTGGCATGAATTGAAGGCGATGGCGTGGAGACGTTGACAGGCGACGTCGGGGTCCGCCAAACTCCAGAACTGTAGTGACTTGCAAGCCCGATTCCGATTGACTGGGGCATAGTGTTGGATTATCTTGGCGCGTTGCAGACGCAGATGACGTTGGTCAACAACGGGACTCGCGGTATGAACCTCGACGATCCAAAACTGTATACCAATCGGGAAATCTCCTGGCTTCGTTTCAACGAACGCGTCCTCGAGGAAGCCCGGGACCCGAAGAATCCTCTGCTGGAGAGGGTGAAGTTCCTCGCCATAGTGGCGAACAACCTGGACGAGTTCTTCGAAATCCGCGTTGCGGGCTTGCTTCAGCAGATGGAAGCCGGCGTTCCCGATGCCGGCCCGGACGGGCTGTTACCGGAAGAGCTGTATGAAGCCGTATCCATTGAAGCCCACCGGATGGTCGACGAACAATACGCCTGCTGGAATGGTGAGTTGTTGCCCGCCCTGAAAAAGGCCGATGTGCATATCCGTTCGCTGAAAGACCTGAATAACCCGGAACAGGCATTCATACGCGACTACTGGCTGGATGAACTGCATCCGGTTATCACGCCCCTCACCGTCAACCCGGCCCATCCATTTCCACGCGTGGTGAACAAGTCGCTTTGCATTGCCGTATTGCTCGAGGACGGCGAGGGCGACACCCTGTTCGGTGTCGTTACCGTTCCGCGCGTGCTGCCGCGTCTCATCCGTCTGCCCAGGGAAGACGAGGGCAGGCGCGTCGATTACGTGTTTCTGGCCGACCTTGTGCGCGCGCACGTCCCGGAGCTTTACCGCGGTTATGAAATACTGGGCACTGCCGCGTTTCGCATCACCCGCAACAGCGACCTCTACCTCGATGAAGAAGAAGCCGACGACCTTCTCCTGGCCATCGAAGATGAACTCAAACGCAGGCGCAAAGGCGATACGGTCCGGCTGGAAATCGACGCGGCGGCGCCTAAGCAGATCGAACGGAGGCTGCGGGCGATTTATCATCTGCGCGAAAAACAGGTCTACCGCGTCAACGGACCGGTCAATCTCAATCGCCTGATGATGCTCTACGCGGCCACGAGACGTCCGGACCTGAAGGATGCGCCGTACCACCCGGCGGAATACCCCTTCGCCGAAGACTACGACCAGCTTTTCGCCGAGATCAGGCAACGGGACATCCTGCTGCACCATCCATACGACTCGTTTTATCCGGTCGTGCAGTTTATTCAGTCCGCCGCCCGGGACCCGGATGTGCTGGCCATAAAACAGACGCTTTATCGTACGACCGAAGATTCTCCCATTATGGACGCGCTGCTCAAAGCCGCGGAGGCAGGCAAAGAGGTTACCGTTATTGTAGAACTCAAGGCCCGGTTCGACGAGGCTTCCAATATCCGATGGGCTCGGCAACTGCAGGATGCCGGCGTATACGTCGCGTACGGCGTGGTTGGCTTAAAAACGCACTGCAAGCTCTCCATGCTGGTCCGTCGCGAATCGGACGGTCTTCGCCGGTACGCCCACATCGGTACGGGCAACTACAACGCTTCGACGGCGCGGATATATACGGATCTGGGTCTGATGACTGCCAGGGAAGACATCACGAGCGACGTGGCCGAGGTGTTCAACCTGCTCACCACCCAGTCTGAACGACCTGAAGTCAGGAAGCTGCTTGTCGCGCCCTTCAATATGATGGATTCCATTCTGGCCAAAATCGATCGGGAGATTGAACACGCCAGGGCCGGACGACCCGCCCGCATCGTCTGCAAAATGAACTCGCTTCAGGATGCAAGGGTCGTGCGAGCGCTCTACAAGGCTTCCCGGAACGGCGTTGACGTCGACCTGATCGTCCGTGGGATCTGCTGTATCCGCCCGGGCATTCCCGGAATCAGCGATCGCATACGTGTGAGAAGCATCGTCGGGCGTTATCTTGAGCACAGCCGAATTTACATGTTCGAAAACGGATCCAGACCGGAGATTTACACCGGGAGCGCGGACTGGATGCCTCGTAATCTCCGTCGACGGGTGGAAATCCTCTGTCCCATCGAAGATCCGGTTCTCATCCGGAAAATCCAGTCCTGGATTCTCTCCCCGTGTCTGGCGGATAATGTCAAAGCGCGTGAAGTCCTGCCGGACGGCGACCATCGCCGCGTGGAGGCCACGAACGGACGGACAGACGTTTCCTCACAGGAAGTCCTGATGGGGCTGGCCAGAGGAGAACGGTTCGAGATACCGGACTTCTTCGCCGCCAACGGGCCGGCCGCGCCATCAGGCTGAAGCCTGACAGAAAAAAACGGGGGACGCCTTTGCGATCCCCCGTCTTCCATTTCGTTCGCTCTGCTATACAATCGGCAGCGTGAAGCCGAACGTCGAGCCCGCACCGAGTACGCTCTTTGCGTAAACCCGTTCCCCGTGGGATTCGATGATATGACGGACGATCGAGAGCCCCAGACCGGTTCCACCCAGACTCCTCGAGCGTCCCTTTTCCACACGGTAAAACCGTTCGAACACGCGCGGCAGCGAATCCGAAGGGATTCCGATACCGTTATCCACGACCTCCAGCACCACAACTCTGGCCGGCCTTGAAACAGAGTCCGTGCGGCCGGCTTCCGCCGTCAGAATAAACCCCGGCGTGTTGTCCGAACCCTCGACATCCTCGTCCTTACCCAACCGCCTGACAGCAACCCGCACCTTCCCGCCTCCCGGAGTATATTTCACCGCATTGTCCAGCAGGTTCACCAGAGCCTGCTCAATCAGTTTCGGGTCGCCGCGAACCGTCAATTCATCCGGAACCTCCATCAGAATCGAGATATCCTTGCCGGCGGCCTGCTGGCGGACCGAATCGCACGCCCGGTCCACAGCCGGCCGGATTGCGAAGTCATCCATTTCTATCTTCAGGCTGTCGGACTCCAGCCGCGACAGGTCGAGCAGGTCTTCCAGCAGAAGCTGAAGCCGGTCTGAATGCGTGAGGATGGTCTGCACAAATCGATCGGCGGTTGCGCGGTCTTCAAGCGCACCTTCGGCCAGTGTATCCGCGCACCCTTTTATGGCCGTTAGCGGCGTACGTATCTCGTGCGATACATTGGCCACGAAATCCTTGCGCGCGCGCTCCAGCCGATGCAGTTCTGTCGTATCGTAGAAGACCGCTACCGCACCCATCCCCCCGCCATCCCGGCGAACGGGTCCCACGTGAACGTCGAAATGTCGTTCGGGCATACCCGACGTCGTCATCGTATGCGTCAGGGCCTCGCCCGTTCTCAGTGTATTTTCGATTGCCGCCTGAACCTGTACGTCGCGGATCATTTCCACCGGGGGCCGTCCGTCCGTAGGGGACGTAACGCCGAACAGGCGTTCGAACGTGCGGTTCGTCAGCAGAACGCGGCCGTCGGGTCTCGTAACAAGGATCCCCGCGGTTATGTCCGCGAGGATCGTCTCGAGCTGCGACTTTTCACCGAGGATGGCCGCGATCCGGTCCCGGACCTGCCGCCGGGTTGAATCCAGGGCCCGCGCGAGATCCCTGATTTCTCGTGGCGAGGTATCGGACGGAACCCGTTTATCGAAGTCGCCTGCCCCTATGGAGCGCGCGATCCCGGTCAGTTTCCGCAACGGCCGCGACACCGATCGGGAGACACTATAGGTCAGCAGCAGCGCCAGGGTCAACCCCAGCACGGAGGCCAGCAGGATTTCGTGAATCGTACGGTTTGCGTACAGATGCACGGCGGCCATGGCAATAGCGATCACCGCAGCGCAGAGCAGCATCAACCGCCAATGTAGTCGCATCCCACTCGCCTTTCTCGAACTGCTCTGTCCGGAAATGTACAAAAATGACCCGTGCCATTTCGAAAATGGAGAGACACAGGCCATTTAGAAGTGCAATCCGGAATACAGGATTTCACCTGGTCTTGATGCGCTGTCGCGACATGTTTTCGCGGGTTACGGACCGCCTTATGCTGCCTGTAATGGAGCCAACTCTTCCGGATCAAGCAGCGGAACGTCCAGCTCCCTCAACACTTCGTTAATCTGGTCCGACGTCACTTCGTTCGGAGCCGTGATCTCCAGACCGATCGGGTGTCCTTCCGCCTCGTAATCCACCAACAATCCCTTCCGAATCTTCTCTGTCCTTACACTCCTTGCCCTGACCATTCTGGGAAAATACAGGTACGCTGCCAGCGGTCGCCCGTTTCGAAACGTGATTTCCAGATATCTGTCTCTCATTGCTCTTTTCTCTCTTCGACCGGATAGGCGGTGACAATGACAAGCAATTCACACGGAGCGAGGGCATCCTGCCCTCGAACTTCGCGTCCCCTATCCCTATTCGCATCGAGAGACTGACGGGGCCATTCAATCCGACACCGGGTCACGGAAAACACCGTGTGCGACGAGTTACCCGATGTCGAGGGCAGGATGCCCTCGCTCCCGGAAACGCCAACCACACCGGTCCCAAATCGGTTTCTGTCCTGGACAGCCGTGGTGTGGGGTGAATTCCAGTTCCCATTTCCACCAAAAGGGCCAATTCATCTTCGCCATCCGAATGGAGTCCGGACCGGCCTATTGCAAATATAAGAAAAGCCGGAAAACCATGACACTATTTTGGGCCTCTTGTGCCAATTGATTTCACCCACGGATTTTTCGTAGTCTCGATTTTTCGCGTGTTTCGTAGTCTATAGTATTGTTTCTTATTTTCTAAACAGCTTCTTGGAAGCGCTTTCCTCCGGCGAACCCGTTGTATTCGTCGAGGAACCACTCTGCCTGCTTTGTCATGAAGACGCCGATCTCCTCGCCCTTGAAGGCGAAGGATATCATGAGCCTTCCAAGGTAGATGTCCGTAATGAGGATTTCCATATTGAGCGTCCGATCGTCGATCCATGCGGCCGAGGCCATGCATTCGTATTCGATGCCGGGGACCACGCCGATCTGTTCACCGAAGTAGTTGCGTTGCGGGAATCTGCCGGACTGCACGCGTCCGACTCCGAACCGCAGCACATTGTCGCCCTGACCGTTTGTGTACTCCCAGACGCCCTGGTCGCCCTCGAAGGACAGGCGCATGCGCGTGATCCCCATCGGGTTGCCCACCAAAACATACCAGGTTCCGTGGACGTCCGAGGCCGCCGTCGCGTCGCGTCTTCCGGGGACCGGCAGAACCTCCAACCGACCGGTTCTATCGGATAGTTCCGCCTGCGCGTCGGGATCCTCCGGAAGCGGCGAGCCCGAGAGGTGGGGAAGGAGTTCCTCGCGCATCACGGTGGGAATGGCGCTGCCGGCCGGTGCGCCCTGCGTGTCGGCGATGCAGGCGAACAGAAACGCCTGGTCGGGAAAACAGATGGCGTACTGGCTGCCCATCCCGCGGAATGAGAACCCGTTTTCCTCCTCCCGCCAGATCTGATACCCGTATCCGCAATTCCCCCGGATGGTGTTGTCGATCTGCCTGGCGGTGGCGGCCAGTACGTAAGACTCGGGAAGCACTCTCTCGTTGGCCCACAAGCCGTCGTTCAAGCAGGAGAGCGCGACTCTGGCCAGATCGCGAAGCGTGCAGATGACTCCCGACCCGCCCCACGACACGCCCTCGGGCGTTCGGATGCACCACGCATCGGCGGAGAAGCCGATCCGATCCAGGAAACGCGGCCGCATATAGTCCAGAAAGGGCATACCGGCAAGCCGTTCGACCAGGGCCGTGAGTACAACGGTTGCCGCGGTGTCGTAAGAAAAGACCGTTCCGGGAGGATGAGAGGGAGTCCGGTTGAAGAAGGTCCAGACCCAGTCCGGGTCGTCCCTCGTATAGGAAGTTCTCGTATGGGGGGTCGACATCGTCAGGAGATCTCGTACAGTCGAAACTGAAAGCCACGGATGAAGGTCTTCGGGCACTTTGTCCGGAAAGTAGTCCGCGACCCGATCATCGAGGGCGAGCAAGCCTTCGTCGATCATCAGTCCGACAGCCAGCGCCACGAAGCTCTTGCTGACGGAATACATACGGTGCTTGCGCTCAGCCGTCCACGGGGCCCAGTAACCCTCAGCCGCGATTCTGTTGTGACGCGCGAGCAGGAACCCGTGCATGCAAATGCGCTCAGAGTCGATCCGCTTGAGGAAATTCAGGACCGCCCGTGAGGGTATCCCCTGGCTCTCAGGTGAAGGCGCCAATGTAAACATCTCAATCCTTCAGAAGCTGTCTTAATATTCCCAGCGGTCTTCGCGCGGCTGCAAAAGCGCAGGTCGGCGTTGGTCAAACCCACCCGAGATAGGCTAGCTCGCCTATAGGGCGGGTTTTCCCGTCGGCGCTGCGCGCCCCTCGCGCCTCATAACCGCCACTTTTTCGCTCGCGCTCGGGAGCTCACCGGTAATTTTAACACAGCTTCTCAGTGTTCTTCCATGAATCGGTAACCTACGCCTCGAACCGTCTCCACCAATTCGCCGGCGCCGCCCAGCTTTTCTCTCAAACGCCGGATATGGGTATCCACGGTCCGGCCGTATCCGGCGTATTCGTAACCCCAGACCGTGTTCAGCAATTCTTCGCGGGACTGCACACGCCCCCTGCGCTCTGCCAGCGTAGCCAACAGACTGAATTCGGTGGATGTCAACGCCAGTGTGTCGCCGTCCACGGTTACCCTGTGGGCGGCTTTGTCGATGGTAAGAGGACCGAATGTCATCGCGTCCGTATCCGACGCTTCCTCCGCTGAATCCCGCCCTTCCACCAGCCGCCTCAGGATGGCCTGGATGCGCAACGTCAGTTCACGTGCGGAAAACGGCTTGATGACATAGTCGTCCGCTCCCAGCTCCAGCCCGACGACGCGGTCGACTTCCTCGGCGCGCGCGGTCAGCATGAGAATGGGCAGGTCCCGGGTTTCTGCGTCCTGCTTCAGCAGCCTGCAGACCTCCAGCCCGTCCATGCCCGGCAGCATCAGGTCCAGTACGACCAGATCGGGAAGCTCTTTCCGGATCGATTCGAGGGCCGCCTCGCCCGAATCGACGGCAGCCACCGCAAATCCCGCCTTCTCAAGGTTGTAGGAGACGATCTCCTGAATATCGACTTCGTCTTCAACCACCAGAATGTTGCCTGTCATGGATGCGCTCGCAATAGAAACAGACCGTCGCCCGCCAGGAATCTGGACGTCAACTCCTCTCCAGTTTCCAATATACAAAAAGGAACAAAACGGGCAATGATCCTGTGGCCAATGTTGAGCTACCGTTCGAAAAAAACCGGTTTTCCCGCCACGCAGGATATCAACGAGACAGGAGGACACTCCGAATGATGCGGCGAGTGGGTGTATTCATGTTCCCGGGAAGGGACACTATGCCGGAGAAAAGGAAATCTCGCCCGACCAGGGGTTACAGCGCCCCAATCGGACGGACACCGTGTCTCCGGGCGCCACGTCAGCGGAAGCCCTGATATCCGTCTGAAACGCGAAATCCAGCACTTCAACGCGCAGAGTCCGCTCGCGCGTATCCAGCACCACGGCTTCAAACACGCCTCCCACGCGATCCTGCAGATAACGGAACAGCCAGTACCGCTCCCGCCGGCGCTCGATGCGGATCAGGTTGCGCATCCGTTCTTCGGCTTCGAAAACCACACGCTGGATGCGTTCACTCTCATAAGGAAGAGGTTGATCCAGCAGATACGCCGCGACCTGACGTTGAACAGCCAGGTCCGTGTACCGGCGCAAAGGCGAAGTCGCCTGACAATACGCATCCACACCCAGTCCGCCGTGCGGTTCCGGCGTCAGGCTCATCGACGCACGCCGCATTCGGCGCAGCACCCTGTACCGGCGTAGCACCTCGTTCTCCACGTCGCGGAAGTCGGCCGGATCCGGCGCCGTCTGAACCCGGTACACCACCGGAATATCCCGGTCCCAACAGAACCTCGCCATCGCCGTGTTGGCCATCACCATCATCTCGCTCACGAGGAGGTTTGCAGGGGACCTGCCGTCCTGCAACGATACCTGGACTTCCCCGTTATCCGTAATCCGGATCCGCCGATTCGGATGTTCCACGTCTATTGCGCCGTTTTGCAGGCGCTCTATGCAGTGCCACTCGGCTACCGTTTGCAGCTCCGAAAGATCGCCGTGCAGTGCATGGGTCGGATCCGCCAGAATCCCGTCCGCGGCTTCATACGAGAGTTTTTCGGAGCAACGAACGACCGACGGTACGATCTCAACGCTTTCGACCGTACCATCCGCCGAGACGTCGAACAGCTGACTCAGAGCCAGACGCGGCGCGCCCGGCCGCAGACTGCCCAGATCGCTTGACAACGTCTCCGGAAACATCGGGATCTTCCGGTCCGGGAAGTACAGGCTGGAAACCCTCGAGGCTGCCTCCCGGTCCGTTTCCGAATCCAGGGGAACCAGCCCCGCAACGTCGGTGATGTGTACCCCTACCTGCCTGGTCCCGTCGGCCCGCACATGGACCGACACGGCATCGTCCATGTCGGTCGTTGCCGCGTCGTCGACCGCGTATACCGCAAGATCCGTGAGGTCCCGACGCCTGCCGTCATCCAGCAACGGCGCCAGACACATACCGTCCACCTCCTCAATGACAACAGCCGGAAATTCGACCGGCACCCCGGCCCGGATCAGGTCCAGGTGTTCATCCGGACCCCATATGCCGTCGCGGACAAGCCGATTGAAAACAGTATGCGGGTCCACCCGCGCGCCAGCCATGCGTTCGACCCAGTCAGCGTGAACACTCTTCTCATGGTTCAGCACGTAATCCTTGAGCCGATCGATCCATCCTTCGGCCGACGCCGGCGAAGCTTCACTGCATTTGCGCAGCCAACGCCCGAATCGGGCCCTTTCGTCGACACGCGCCGCCTGGCGGACAGCCGAGGCCTGCCGGTCCCGGACCTCTTCCTCGCTCAAGGCGCGGTACCCGCCCCCCCGCCTTTCCGCCTCGAAATAGAGGTTCTGCTCGAGATGGACCAGCAGCGCAGCCCGGTGGTCTGCCGTGACGTTTCCGCCGAAATAGAGATCCGCCAATTCATCCACGGACCAGACATCCGCGTCATCACGAAGGAGTTCCCACGCGTCCTCGAGATCTATAGTTGCGCTCCCCTCCTCGGCGCGCGACATCCACGCGGCTGCGCCGGTCCAGTCTCCGGCCGTTTCACAGGTACGGAGCAGCACGTTCTCGACCGGCGTGATCACCGTTTCCTTGCGGGCTGTAGCGAAACGCAGTTTTCCGCCGTGTGCAGACAGGCAGACTCCCGCCATCAACCTGTTGCGGTATCGGAAAAAGGCAATTTCATTTTCCATGACAGCCATATCAGTGTCCGGTCCCGGGAATATCTTACCACCCGACCGCCGGCCCGCATCGGACTATTGTTGCGGCTTTCTGGCGACCACGTCGATTTCCACAAGGATTCCCGGCAGGACGGACTGCACCGTGGTCCTGGCCGGTCGAATACCCGTGAAGAACTCCGAATACACGCCATTGAATGCGGCGAAATCACCGATATCCGCCAGGTGGCACGTGGATTTGACCACGTCGTCCATCGTACAGTCGGCTTCCCGCAGGACCATCCGGATATGCTCCAGCGTCGTGCGCGTCTGTGTCTCTATGTCATCGCCGATCACCTCGCCCGTAGCCAGATCCAGCGACGCGTGTCCGCTCACGTAGACCCAGCCGTCCGCTTCCACCGCTGCCGAATACGCCCCGGTATCCACCTGCTTGTCCGGGTGTTTTATTTCCCGTTTTCCCATTGTTCTGTCCCCCATGGTTGAGTATCCCCTCTTTGAATTGACGCGTCAATATAGCGAATTCCCATGTATCTATCCAGCCGGAATGCGTATCGGAATATTGCCGCGATGCGCCTTGCGTTTCGCCGACGAGGGCTTTATCTTTGCGAAATCTCCAGCGTCCGGAAGGACTCCTTCGCGTCTTGCGACGACCGGGCGCCTCGACGGCCGAATTCAGGCAATCCATTTCAGTGAAGGGACACTTACACGTGGCTACCGTTGCAGATCAGGCCTCCGAAGCCGTACCCGACGTGCGCCTGGCCGAGTCCCGTCACGTACACACGCCATGGACGCTGGCCACTTATCCTTCCCTGAATGCATGGAAAACCCGCGTCGCGCAGATTCGCCGCCACATCCTCGTTGTCGCGGGTCTATACCCGCTGCCTGAGAAGAGCCCCCTCAACGCGCGCATCTTCGGACGTCTGGAACGCGGGGACTATTCCGTGGAGAAGGTCTTCTTCGAGTCGTTGCCGGGTTTCCTGGTGTGCGGCAACCTGTACCGTCCGTCTGAAGATGGGCCCCATCCGGGGATCGCCTGCCCGCACGGCCACTGCCGCCGCGGACGCCTCGAGAACGACGACACGGCATTCGCATCGATTCCAGGTCGCTGTATCAACCTGGCCCGGCAGGGTCACGTCGTATTTTCGTACGACATGGCGGGGTACAACGACAGCAGCCAGATCGAGCATCGGGAGTTCGGTGGACGCAGGGAAGATCTGTGGGGGATCGGCGTTTTGGGGCTGCAGCTGTGGAACAGCATCCGCGTAATCGACTTCCTGCAGTCGCTTCCGGACGTGGACCCGGGCCGGATCGGTTGCACGGGCGCTTCGGGCGGCGGCACCCAGACTTTCCTGCTGGCGGCCGTGGACCACAGGGTCGGTGTGGCGGCCCCGGTCAATATGGTTTCGGCCCATATGCAAGGAGGATGCAATTGCGAAAACCAGGGCCATCTCCGCCTGGATGTCAACAACGTCGAGATCGCTGCCGCCATGGCCCCGCGCCCGCTCTTCCTGGTTTCCGCCTCCGGCGACTGGACGTGCAACACGCCCGAGCTGGAATACCCTGCAATACGGGAGATCTACGGATTGTACGACGCCGCAGTCAGAGTCGCGACCGCACAGGTGGATGCCGGGCACAACTATAACCGCGAGAGCCGCGAATTCGTCTACCAATGGTTCGGACGGTGGCTGCTGGGCAGGGACGAGGGATTCAAGGAAACACCCTTCACCGTTGAACCCGATGAGAGCCTGCTGGTTTTCCATGACCGGAAACCGCCCGACGGCGCGCTGGATTCAAACAGCCTCACGAAGTCGTTGATCGCCCGGTCCGAGTCGCGCCTCAAGGACGCCCTGCCCGACACCGCTGTCTCCCTTCGCAGGTTCAAGGAGCGGTTGGCGCCGGCGCTCCGGCATGCTGTCGCCGCCGTGTATCCGAAGGAGGCGCTGGCCAGGGACATGGGGCGAACAAGGAACAGCCGATATATCGTCCAGCGGCTCCTGATCGGGCGGCCGGATTTCGCCGACCGCGTTCCCGCGCGGCTGTTTCTGCCGCAAAACGGCCGGGAGACATCGCCCGGAGCGTTGCTGGTGCACCCTGGCGGCATCGACGCCCTCTCCGACCCCGAAAGCGGCACGCCCGGCCTCGCTGTCGACGATCTGATTCGAAGGGGCCTGCGTGTTCTGACCATCAGTCCGTTCCTGGCAGGGGCATCGGTTTCAAACACCGGCAGCCGGGACACCAGTGTGCCGCACTTCCATACCTATAACCCCAGCGATGCAACCTGCCGAATCCAGGACATTTTGACGGCGCTGGCTTATCTTCGGTCCCGCGCGGACGTGAGCGTCTGCCACCTGGCAGGCATGGGCGAGGCCGGTCTATGGTGCCTGTTCGCGCGGGCCCTCGCGCCCGACGTCGGCCGCACGATCATCGACGGAAACCGGTTCCGTGCCGGTGACGATGCCCACTGGGCCGAACACCTCTACATTCCGGCAGTCCGCGCCGCCGGCGACCTGCGCACGGCCGCGGCGATGATCGCACCCGGGCCGCTCTACGTCCACAACGCGGGCATGGAATTTCCCATTGACGAATTCCGCTCGTTTTACGGCGCCGCGGAGGGCCGCCGGGAACTGCGGATCTCTTCTCGCCGAGTCAACCGGACCGCGTTGCACGACTGGATTACGAATTCCGGATCACCCCCGCAATAGGGACGACCGAATGAAGATCGCCCACATTTCCGACTTTCACCTCCGTCACCACCTGCCGGGTACCTCCACCATATCCCGGCGCCTGAGCCGGCACATGCCGGACCTGATATCACAGGCCGTGGACCGCATTCGCAGGGAATCCCCCGATCTCGTCGTGATTACCGGCGACCTGGTCGACCACCCGTTTTATGGAATGCACGACGCGGAGCTCATCGCGCTCAGCGAAAAAGATCTCCGGCTGGTCCGGGAATGCTTCGCGCCGCTGACCTGCCCGGTCGCTTTTCTCTACGGCAACCACGACCATCCAGAGGCCTTCCACCGCGTCTACGGCGACCTTCCCGCGGATTTTCACGTTGCCGGCCACCGCGTTCTGCTGTTTTTCGACGATGAAGTGGACGCCAACTTTCCCCAGCGCATGGGGGCGCAGCGCGAACGCTTTATCGCCGCGATGAACGACGACGACGCTTCGCCGCAGATCCACCTCCAGCACTACCTCGTCACGCCCCAACGCACGGGCGGCTATCCCCACGCCTACCGGGAGGCCGGGAGCATCAAGAAAGCCCTCCTTGCCGACTCCCGGGTGCGACTGGTGCTCAGCGGCCACTATCACAAAGGGGACAGCCTGTTCAGGGAAGGCCACGTTCACTTCGCCAACGCGCCCGCGTTCGGGGAGCCCCCGCATCCGTTTCACGTCTACGAAATGAGCGAGGCAGGCATCGATCAACACGGATTTGAGATGCGTTCGTCGGCAATGCAACGACGCAGGGCGGTCTTCCTGGATCGCGACGGAACGCTCAGCCCTGCTCCCGCCTACCGCACCGGTCCGGAGGCCTTCAGCCTGCTGCCGGGCGCAGCGGAAGCGCTTGCGAAGTTGAAACGAGCCGGATATGCCCTGGTTGTTGTCTCAAATCAGACCGCGGTGGGACAGGGATACGTCACCACCGAAACGGTAGGCGCCGTGAACGACTACATGGCCGCCCTGCTTGAATTGTCGGGCGTGGAATTGGACGGCGTCTACTGCCGCTATGGCAGTCAGAACGCCGTGGTGCCGGAACATCACACCGATCGTCCTGAAACGAAGCCAAGTCCCGCGATGCTGTACGCCGCGGCCGAAGATCTCGACCTCGACCTGTCCGGATCCTTGATGGTGGGAGACCGGAAGACCGACGTAGACGCCGGGCGCAACGCCGGCTGTCGAGCGTCCATACTGGTGAAGACGGGTTCCGGTCCGAACGCGCTTGCGAAAATGCCTCCCGGACACGCGGATTTCGTTGCCGGCGACCTGGCCGACGCCACTGCGTGGATTCTGGAGAACGGATGATGGCAGGACCCTCCTTCCGATCCGTTCTGGTGATCCTGGTTACGGTTGCGCTCGCGGCCTCACTTGCCGGCATTGTCCTCAATGGGTTTTCCAGGGAACTGGATGGCCTTCTTGGCACTGAGCCGGCCGCGCCCTCGGCTACCAATCTCCCCCCTATCCTGCAGAGAGTTGCAGAGGCGTTGTCGACAGAGGACCTGGCCGCCGTGCTCGCCGAACAACTCGTTCGCCCGGACAGTTCCAGGCCTTCAGGTTGGTTGAGGCGGAACTGTTACCCGTTTCTGATCATCCTCAAATACGAAAGAGAGAGCCTGCTGGCTATCTTTTTCGATCGAACGCCCTTCGCCTTTCCTCGAAAGACCCCCGTACTGGGCTTCGAAGGAGCCGCCCTTGCCTACTTCGGCGTACCTCCGGGCCGGCTGACCACGGGCGAAGCCGTCCTGTTATTCCACATTGCCCGCTTTCCCGACACGGTGTTGCCGGTGGTCGACCCGGAACAGGCCCTCGAACTGCGAAACAGCCTCCTCCAGGAACTCTTCAATGACAGGCTGATAACACGCGCTCAATGCCGTTCCGAGTCCAGACGTCCACTTATTCTTTCCGGCAGCCATCCCGCCGTGTGGTGACGGACGGGTCAGCCCGCTGCGCCAACACACGGTCGCGGCGTCGTCACTGGACCATGTAGTACGGGCCTCTATCCGAGTCTCCGCCCGCCGGGAGGGAGGAACAGGCTGAGTACGCGAAAGAGGCCCGCGTCCTGAATCACAATAAGATATATCCGATTCCCGAATGCGAGTCAAGGCCCACGCGTCTAATTATCGTGACCCGAGGCGCGGATCCCGATCTACACACACTTGTGTGCGTAGATCGGCCTGGTGAGCGGGATTTTTGTGAAAAAAGATCACAAACTTACCTGAACTTCACCTATATTATTGCGGCGCTGATGGTTTGAACCAGGTTCGGCACAGGACACACCCCGTGTTCGGAAATTGACCCTGCCACCACGCGCGAAGCAGGCGGAGGTTTCCTCCCCAGCGCCATCAGAAAAGGGGTCTGGCATGCGCTACACGGATTTCAACAGAAAATCGCCGGTGTCCATTCTGGCGCTTATCGCAATGCTCTGCGTCTTACCGGCGTCCGTTACGGCTGTCGAGGTCGCGGAGGAGGATAACCGGACATGGCATCTGCCGGACGGTGTGACCGCGCGTCTGGGAAAGGGAACCATTGGATTTGCCGGCCGTGCGGTGGATATCTCTTCTGACGGGCATACGCTTGCCGTGGCCAGCAGCATCGGCGTCTGGCTGTACGATGGCGCCACGGGCCGCACCCTGGCGCTGCTGCCGGGTAACGTCCGGGTCAATTCGGTATCGTTCTCGCCGGACGGGGGGACATTGGCGGCCGTATCGGAGGATGGCACGGTATCGCTCTGGGATGTTGAGGCGCGATCCGAGGCGGCGACTATCGATGTGCATGCGGGCAAAGTTTCATTGGCGTTGTTTTCACCGACCGGGGACACGCTGGTCACTGCCTCGGATGATGGCACAGTTTCCTTATGGGATGCGGCATCTCAATCACCGGCGGCAACCCTCGACGGGCATACGGATGGCGTCAACTCGGTCGAATTCTCACCCGATGGCGGCACGCTGGCCACGGCGTCGGAGGATGGCGCCGTCTTGCTGTGGGACGTGAGCACCCGGATGCGGGTCGGCAGCCTCGACGGGGTTCCGGAAGACGTCACCTCGCTGTCGTTTTCGAGAGACGGCGGCACACTGGCCACAGCGTCAGGCGACAGTGTGGTCTTGTTGTGGGACGTCGCCTCGCTATCCGCGGCAGACACCCTCGAAGCGGAAACAGGTCGTTTCACGCGGGTTGCGTTTTCACCGGAAGCGGACACGCTCGCCGCCGTATCGGAGGACGGCGCCGTGGGTCTGTGGGACGTCAACAGAGGAAAAGAGGTCGACGTCCTCGAAGGCCATACGGGCAGCGTCACCGCGGTCGTGTTTTCAACGGACGGAAGAGTACTTGCCACCGCGTCGGAGGATGGCACGGCCAGGTACTGGGATGTACAGACAGGCTACTTTGTAGCATTCGGCGGCCACAAATCCGCGGTCACGTCACTCGCATTTGCGCCGGCCGGGGACACCCTTGTGACCGGTTCCATCCAGGGAGCGATCGAGCTGTGGGATGTAAACACGCGTATGCAGTTCGATAGCATCAAAGGGCATAGAGGAGGTATTACGTCCGTGGTGTTCTCGCCGGATGCGGATACGCTGGCTTCAGCGTCACAGGACAGTACGGTCATTCTCTGGGATATGGCCACCAGGACCGTGGCAGCCACCTTCGAACGACATGAGGATGGCGTCAATGCGGCTGCGTATTCGCCCGACGGGACCATGCTGGCTACCGCATCGGATGATGGCAAGGTGTTAATGTGGGAAGGCGCCACGCGACGAGTGGCCGCAACGCTGGACGGGGGCGTGGACGGCGTCGCGTCGGTGGTGTTTTCGCCGAATGCGGAGACGCTGGCGTCCGGGTCGCAGGAAGGCACGGTCATATTGTGGGACGTGGCCTCGCGATCCCGTATCGCCACGCTCGAAGGGCACAAAGGAAGTGTCAATGGGGTGGTGTTTTCGCCGGCCGGGCGTATCCTTGCCTCAGGGTCGAGCGACAACACGATCAGGCTGTGGGACGTGGCCTCGCAATCGCAGACCGCCACCCTGCAGGGACACGCGGGCGGCGTCGGATCCCTGGCGTTTTCACATGATGGGAGCAGGCTGGCGTCCGGATCGGACGACAACACGATCAGGATATGGGACGTGGACGCGCGAACCGGGGTCGCGACGCTGGAGGGGCATACCGCCAATGTCAATTCGGTGGCATTTTCGTCGAATTGGGCTACGCTCGCGTCAGGCTCGGAGGACGGCACGGTGCTGTTGTGGGACCTTTCGGCGTGGCCGGGGCTCCGGCCGTTCGCGCTTGAGGTTATCTCCGGAGATGGACAGGCGGGCGCACCGGGCGGGCCGCTTGCCGACCCGTTTATCGTGGAAGTGAGAGACCGGAACGGCGATCCGCTGCCGGACGTCGCGGTCACGTTTGCGGTTACCGCCGGCCAGGGCAAGCTCAGCGGCAGTTATACCGTCCAGCATACCCGCACGGGCGCCGACGGCCGTGCAGCCGTGACTCTGACCCTGGGGAACCGGTCCGGCACGAACTCCGTCGTGGTAACCCTTGGCGGCCGGGAACTGGCGACCTTCAACGCTGACGCAGTCGGCGCTTCCGTGGTCACGATGGACGGAGACCACCGGAAATGGCAACTGCCCCGGCGCGCGACGGCGCGCCTCGGAAAGGGCGCCATGGCGCAGAGCGACCGGGCAGTCGCGCTGTCTCCGGATGGACGAACGTTGGCCGTCGCCAGTGGAGTCGGCGTGTGGCTGTATGACGTGAACGCGTCCCGCGCCGCCGCGCTGTTGCCGGGCGCAGGTCGTGTCCGTACGCTGGCATTCTCCGGCAGGGAGAACCTGGCAGCGGGTTTGTACGATGGACAGATCGAACTCTGGAATGTCGCATCAGGCGCGAAGGTCGCCACCCTCACGGGGCATGCAGACGGCGTCCGTTCCGTTGCGTTCTCGTCCAACGGGACGACGCTGGCCTCCGGGTCGGAGGATGGCACAGTCCGGCTATGGGACCTGGTCATGCGTTCGCAGGTCGCTATCCTGCAACGGAAGCGGGTTGGGGTCGCTTCGGTGGCGTTCTCTCCGGATGGCGGCAGGCTGGCATCCGGATCGGCGGACAATACGATCAGTCTGTGGGACGTGGCCGCGCGATCCGAGGTCGCGACTCTCGAGGGACATGCGAATGGCATCACTTCCGTGGCGTTTTCCCCGGATGGGAGCATGCTGGCCTCGGGATCACGCGACCGTTCGGTGAGACTGTGGGACGTGGCCGCGCAATCCGAGGTCGTCAGTCTCGAAGGGCATGGAGGTCCGGTCGGCTCCGTGTCGTTTTCGGCTGACGGCGCCACGCTGGCCTCCGGTTCGGCCGACGGCAGGGTCAAGCTGTGGGACGTCCCCACGCGAGAGTTGATCAACACACTGGAAGATCATGCGTACGCGGTCATATCCGTATCGTTCTCGCGACATGCCACCATTCTCGCCTCCGGCGCGGAGGACGGCACCGTCATCGTGCGGGACCAGGAAACGGGGAATGCAGCTACGGTTTACGGGCACCGGTCGTTGACGTCAATGGCGCTTTCGCCCGACGGGAGCATCCTCGCCGTCGGTTCGATGGACAACTCCGTGAGGCTGTGGGACGTGTCCACGCGAACCGAGGTCGACGCACTGGAAGGGCATGCTGACTGGGTGCGCTCGGTGTCGTTTTCATCCGACGGCGCCACCCTGGCCACAGGGTCGAGCGACCACACCGTCAGGCTGTGGGACGTGGCGAACCGATCCGGTGTTGCGACCCTAGACGCCCGCAGTTGGGTGTATTCAGTGGCGTTCTCACGGGACGGGAGCACACTGGCTGCAGGGTTGCGACTCGGCACGGCGACCCTTTGGAACCTGGCGACGCTCGCCGAGATTGCCGTTTTCGAAGGACACGAGCCCACGGGCGGGGTCGCCTCCGTCGTGTTTTCACCGGATGGGAGCAGGCTGTTCTCCGGGTCCAGCGATCGAACCGTGAAGCTGTGGGACGTAGCAGCGCGAACGGAGGTCGCCACGCTTGAAGGGCACCGTGGATGGGTCTATTCGTTGGCGTTGTCGGAGGACGGGAGCACGCTGGCTTCCGGATCTGAGGACGGCACGGTCCGTATCTGGGACGTGGCCGCGCGAACCGAAGTCGCCACGCTGGAAGGGCATACCGGCTGGGTGTATTCCGTGGTATTCTCGGAGGATGGGAGCATGCTGGCCTCCGGTTCTCAGGACGGCACGGCCCGCATTTGGGACGTGGCCACGGGAACGGAGACCGCGACGCTGGTAGGGCACGCAGGCTGGGTGTATTCGGTGGTGTTCCTGGAGGATGGGAGCACGCTGGTTTCCGGATCGAGGGATGGCTCGATGCTGATCTGGGACCTTTCCGAGGACGTGACGCCGCCGCCAGTGCCCCCGCAGATTCCCAGTGCCGACTTCAACAATGACGGGGCCGTCAACTTCGCTGACTTTGTACTGTTTGCGCCATTATTCGGATTGCGTGACGGAGATGCGGGGTACGACGCGAAATTCGATCTGGATGAGGATGGCGCCATCGGTTTCGGCGACTTTGTAAAGTTCGCGGAAGCCTTCGGGCAGATCTGAGACTCCTACGTTGCGTGGTCCTCGATTGATTCGGGCCTCTATCCGCAACTCAGGCTGCCGGGGGGACGGCAGACGGAGCGTAAGACAGAGGCCCGCGTCCTGATTCATGAAAGAATAACCGATTCTTGACTTCGAGGCAATACCCGGCGATCAGAACAGGCGGGATTTTTCGGCTGCGGCCAGGACCGCGCTGAAGGTTGCGGGGCGCGGTCCTATGGAATCAACTCGATACGGACCACATTCTTGACGTTCGCGCACCTGTCGTCGGTCTCGGGAATGAACAGTCGTATCGGGCCGCCGAGTCTTTCCGGAAGCGGATGTTCGCCGACGCGGTAGACGAGGATGCCGTTTTCGACTGCGGAAGCGAGGGAGACCCGGGCAAAGAACCCGTCTTCGGCCGAATGAAAAACGGCCTGACTCGCCCCGTTGCCCACGGCCGCCTCCCTCAGAAGTTCGGCGACGGAAACCGCGGATCCGCGACGACCGGGAATGATGCGGCCAACGTCCTCGATCTGCCCGGAAACACTTCGCAGGTCCGTGTACGTGAAAACCGTCCGCGCGGGGAGACATCCCTCTATCGTCAGCAACGGCGCGGTGTCGTCGCCGTGCAGCCCGGATTCCGTCTGGTCGATGTAATCCTGCGCAATTTCAACCAGCCTCGCGTCGAAGCCGACCGCCGGCGCGACGTGGATTTCGAGATCGGCATGGTTTTTGTGAAACCTGCCCAGGCGCTTTCGGATACGATGCAGAACCCCTTCGTCCTCACGAAACAGGAACGGCAGGACCGCGATCCGCTTCGATCCGCGTTGAACGCACGCCGCCAACACGTCTTCGATCGCGGGACGGCCGTCCAGAACCCCCGCCTCGGCCGCGATTCCCCGGTGCGCAAGCGCATCCACAACCTGAATCAGGCAGTTGTCATCCGCGCGCGGCGCGACCAGTATTGTGGCATGTTTCATCGCCTATCTCCGACTGACGGGGCCGGGTGTTGTTGTTGGTCCCGTAACCCGCCCGGTTTCGTTCAGTCATTTCGCACTGCCGGTTGCCGGTCTCCCAATATGCCGATCATTGACGATCTTCCAATTATCATCCGCACTGTTCTGCTGATCTCCTCGGCGCTGGTATTGATTGTCGGCGCCGGTCTGGTCTGGCGAATGGTGAAAGCCCTGTTAGCAAAAAAAGACCGCCACTGACACATCCGCCGCAGAGTCCTTCCCGATCTCTACCGAAATCACATAGAGCTGCGACAGGCTCCCTCGAACGCAATATTACGCATTCGGTAACGTCGTCACCATTCAGATGAGTCACGATGAACACACACAAGTGTGTGTGGACACGTCAATTTCTTTATTTTTTGAAAGTTATCTTCATTTTCACTTCGCGGCGCCGCAGGTTCACTTCGTATGGTTCGAATCCTGGTCCAACTCCCTCCGGGCATAGTAGAGCGCCAGGACTTCGAGGGCGTTGATCAGGTAGACGTCACGCGCGCGGCTGTCCAGGGCCTCGGCCATCTGTTTCGCGAGCGCGGGGATTTCAGCTTCCACGCCGGCCTTCACGTCGTCCCGGTCGGCCATGCGACTGTGTTTTTCGCGGCTGGACTCCCGCGCGGCCTGGTAGATGGCTCTCGCGAGCTTGCGCGGGTCACCGTCGAGTTGGATCTGGGGTTCGTTCATCTTACCACGTTTGGTTGCGGGATTGAGGGTGGGGCGGACAGGAATGTCCGCCCCACCCTGTCAAGATGACGTTCGGACTGATCGTCTATGCCGTCTCTCATGTACCGGTCATCCGTTCGACCCGACCGGCTCGAAAAGGACCGTGTCGCCAACCACGTAGTCCACGATCTGAACCCAGGCGCCGGTCGCGAGATTCTGAAGCCGGTCTCCGTCGCCCCTGTTGGGGTCGATGTGGACCGTGGTGCGCACGGGGCCGGGCGGCCAGGAACGCTCGTTGCTCGCGTTGGATATCACCGCCCAGTCGTCGTTTGCGCCGGTCTGAATCCGTGTACCGTTGAGGTTGCCCGATTTCGCGAGGATGTGAAAGCCGAAGTCGATTCTACCCTCCTGGGCCGCGACAACGTTCGCCCGGCCGAGCAGCGAGGTGACGTCCAGCGTCAGGCGAAGGATCGGGGCGCCAACGGGTTCGACAGCTTCGACGCGGTAGCTGTGGGCGCGTTCGTCGGGATTGACGGTAACCCGGTCGCCGGCGGCGATTCCTTCGAGCCCTTCCACGTCGATCGTGTACCCGTCCCGGTCGAGAGCGACGATGCGGCCGGTCTGCCGCGCCTGATCGACTGCAATCGAGGTCGCCGAGGAGTGGAACGCGGAAGCGCCCACGGTAGATACCTGCCCGTCCACCACGGCCGCGAGGGCGCCGTGTAAAGTCGCCCCGTCTTCGAAGCGCGTGACGTCGGCCGGACCGGCACCGGGCGACCAGTAGAGGCCGATCTGCCTGCCCTGCGCTGTGGTCAGCCTCACGCCGGCGGCGACGGGATCATCCGTGGATACGGCCACGGCCTCCGCAAGGGACGCTTCACCGGTTCGGGGCTCGAATACGAGATCGACGCAGGTGGTGTCGTCCTGCGGCGTCCGTCGCCAGAGGACCGGAGAATACAGGTAATTGGACTCATCCGGTGTCCCCATCGCCTGCGCCCCACGGGCCGTAAAGAGGCGGGTACCGGGGGAGACGTTGACCTGATGAAGATCCAGGCGGACGGCGGGTTCGGCTCGCGATCGCCAGGTCCCGCTGAACGCGGGTGGCGCGTGGGCCGTCTTGACATCGTCCATGTACGCCAGAGCCGTATGGTCCGGGTGAGGAAGGTCGTCCGTCTGCGCGCGTTCGATACGGGGACCGGCGACGGTGCCGGTCTGCGGCTGAAGTCCCGCGTTGACCGACTGGAATACGCCTTCGAGCCCGCGGCAGGTGCGCCAGTGTTCCGCGCCTCCCGTGATCCGTGAGAGGTCGATGAGGGCGACGCCGTCTCCGTCGGTCTCTACAAGGGCGATGAGGCGGCGGAAGGAAACGCCGAGCCTGCGCCAGCCTTGCGACTCCTCGTGCGACCATCGGTGCGCCTCGACGTCCAGGACCTGCAGTCCGTCGACAAACAGGCTGCGCACCAGGCGCCCCCGGCCGGCGGCGACGGGTTCACCGGGAGGCAGGTCGGACCAGACGGTGTTATGGGTCGCCCAGTGGGACTCCCAGGGGGACATGCTGGCCCAGGACTGGGGATATCCCAGGTCGGTCAGAAAGGGACGCTCGAACGCGTACAACTGCACGTCCAGAAGGTCCCGGTGGCGATGGTGGAGGGTATCGCCGTATACGATGCCGGCCGCGGCCCGTTCAGGCGCTTCGTGCGTTCTGAGAATCGCGATGCCGACGCCGTCGTGGACCGTGGGGCCCAGGGCCCGGTGCCGACGGTCCTCTGCAGCGGACCGGATCTCCCGCACCAGCGGATCGTCCGTGAACTCAACGGCTCTTGTGAGAAGACTCGGATCCATCGGCGGGTTAAAGAGGTCGTCCTCCAGCCGGATCGTTCCCTCTCCCTTGAAGCCCGCGGAACCCGGCGCGGACCCATCCCCGAACTGGAAATACGACTTGCCGCACATCGTGATTTCCTGCAGCGCGCGGGGCACGTGCGCCGCGCGTAGATCCTCGAATAGCGAGGGGAAGTCGGACTCGGGATAGGCCTCAGGTTGCGATCCGCGCAGTTTGCGGAGGTGGTGCTCCAGGTCGAACAGACCGTCGCTGTGGATGGCGTTATAACCTCCAGTAGCCTCCTGTGGCGTGCCGTCCGGGAAGAAGTCGTTGGTGGTGAAGACCCGCAGCGTGTCCGGCCCCTCGTCGTAGACCCAATCCATCACGTCCCGCGCATCGGGTCGGTCCAGGCAGCGCAGCACGATGAGCGCACCCTGGCTTTCTCTCGGAAGGTTGCTGGACGCGCCCCGGTCAAGCGTGACCTGAAGCAGGGCGGCCAGCATCTCTTCCGTGAGTTGACAGACGTCTTCCGGGGTCTGCACGGAAAGACCCATGGACTGCGCTCGCTCGACGAGTTCGCGATCTTCGCGCATCAACGGCCAAACCGTATCGTAGGCCAGCGCGAGGCTCTCGATCAGATACGGGGTATCGATGCTGTAACGGATGCTTCCCTTGGCCCGCAGCGCCTGGACCGGGTCATGTTCGTCCGCCCAGTCCGGCTGGCCCCAGTCCCAGGGTTCTTCCACGCCTTTCGAGGGACCGTATCGGAACTGGGGCACGGAGGCCACGTATAGCTCTTCTACTGCATAACGCAGCAATATCAGTCCGAGTTGCCTCGCCCGCGCTTCGTCGAACCCGCCGGCGCGGAGGGCGTTCGTCATCGTGTCGATTCCGGAATTACAGCTTCGGCATTGGTCCCGGTGATAGGTGGCGGCGAAGAGGTAGATGTGGCCTTCGGCGTCGAAAAAGCCGTATCCGTCATCCGGATATTCGCCCGACAGATAGTCTTCGTTCGCCAGGTCATTGCTCGGATAGACCGAACCGCAGTTGGGACACTCGGACTTGAAATCACACGGCAGGTGGCTGCGCACCCAGGGATAGAAACCGCTGTATTTGAAGATCGCCGTCCCGCAGTTGGGGCAACCCTGGTGGCAGTTGGCGAAGTGGGCCTTGGGCAGTTCCGCGCCGGGGAGCTGTGCCCAAAGGATCTCGTCCGTTTGGGAGGACCACCACTCGACGGTCCTGTCGTCGAGACGTTCCGATACGGGTTCGTCCTGCAGCGTCTGCCGAGTCTTTGTCGGCTCGTAATTGCTCTCCAAAGGCCAGCGGCGTGGCCACCACGCGCCGTTATAGGTGTGCGGCCGGCGCAGGTCGTCCAGGGTGCTGACGCGGATGGTTGTTTCCGCTGAGCCGCCGCCGTGTGTGGCGCCGAGAGTGTATTCCCCCGCCTGTGCGGGAGAACGCAGATAATGGTAGAGCGCGGCGTCCCGATCGGACCACCTCGTGGCGATCGTCTCGAAATGTTCGGCAGACAGCGTGACGTTGTCGTCGGGGGCCTGAACGGGCAGGCGGAAGCTGCGTCCCGGGAGGATTACCCTGGGGCGCCAGGGTATTGCGGGCTCTGGCATGGCGAATTTCCTCGGCAAAGGGGAGCTGCGATTCGGTTGAAATCGACTCCAGCCTCGCGGTCACACCGCCATTCTGGCCCTGACAGCGGCATGGCAGCGGTAGTCGATCAGCCGGAAGTCGTCGTAGACGAATTCGTCTATGGTCTTCTGGCCACGGTCCTCGATATGAATGCGCGGAAGCGGGAACGGTTCGCGTGACAGTTGCTCCCTGACCGCGTCCAGGTGATTCAAATAGATGTGGGCATCGGCCAGCGTGTGGATGAATTCACCCGGTTCCAGGTCTGTGATTCTGGCGACCATGTGCAGCAGGAGTGAGTAAGAGGCGATGTTGAGCGGGACGCCGAGAAACATGTCGCACGAACGCTGGTACATCAGCAGGGAAAGTCTGCCTTCGGCAACGTAGAACTGGAAGAAGGAGTGGCAGGGTGGAAGGGCAACGTCCCCGGGAGCGACTTCGGCGGCATTCCAGGCGTTCACGATCATGCGTCTTGAATCGGGACTGCTGCGGATCAGGTCGATCGCTTCGGTCAACTGGTCCACGTTCCGCTCCGCTCCTCGCCAATCCCGCCACTGTACGCCGTAGATGCGCCCCATCGAGCCGCTGTTGTCACCCTGGCCGATTCTCTTGAGGTAGTCCTGGTAGTTGCCGTCCCAGAGCTTGTTGTAGGGATAGATTTTCTTGAGGTCATTGATGTTGTCGGATCCCGAGATGAACCAGAGGAGTTCGGAGAGCATGGATTTCCACACGAGCTTTTTCGTGGTGACGGCGGGAAATCCGTCTCCCATATCGTACCGAGCATGCAGGCCGAAACAGGAGATCGTGCCGACGCCGGTCCGGTCCTCTTTTCTGACGCCGTGGTCCAGAATATATCGTAGCTGATCGAGATACTGTCTCATTATATTATTCCTGCCGGAAAAGCCTTCGGCTGTCAGGCGTTGCCGGAAGACGGTTAGACGGAAGAGGGTAGCCGGGAGAAGAAATCCTTGCCTGATATTTTGTTCCAGCTTGCCTTCGGCAAGAGAAGAAACCTCACAGGGCAGGCAATCTCTCCCCTCTTACGTCTCCCCTCTCCCCGCTTCTGTCCGCCTTTCGTAGACGCACAGGGTGAATTCGGCGCGTTTTTCTTCCTTTGCCAGTCGCCATTCGCTCTCGTCGAATTCAGGGAAGCAGGTGTCGCCGTCGTAGTCGCCCCTGATCCGGGAGAGATACATTCGATTCGCGAGGGGAATGGACTGCCGGTATATCTCGGCGCCGCCCGCGCTGAACACAGGCTTCCCGTAGGACCTGGCTTTTTCGAGCGCCGCTTCGAAAGTGCGGCAGACGTCGATGCCGGCGGTTTCCGGGAATGAACGGCTGACGATGACGTGTGGACGTTTCGGCAGGGGCCTGCATCCGATGGATTCAAAGGTTCTGCGGCCCATGATGAGAACGCCGCCGGTTGTGATCTGCTTGAAACACCGGAGTTCCTCGGAGACGTGCCATGGCATCGCATTGTCTTTACCGATTACCCGATTGTCGGCCATGGCGGCGATGACGGTCATGGGGCCCCCGGCGCGGCGATATCCAGCAGGCGCGGGGCGGCCGTCGACCGTCCGATGAGGTCGTGATCGAGCGCTTCGGTTATTTCGACGTCGGTGAATTCGCCGATTTTCGCTTCGCCTGAAACGAATACTTCGCCATCGATCTCCGGAGCATCCATTCGCGTTCGACCGACATAGTCGCTGGAAGGATCGTCGGCGGGACGGTCAATCAGCACGCGGAGACTCCGGCCAACGTATCCGGAGGTGATTTCGGAGGAGATTACGGCCTGGAGGCTGAGGATACGATCCAGCCGGTCCCGTTTTTCGACCTCCGGCACGTCGTCCTCGAGGAGACCCGCGCGAGTGCCTTCCTCGTGCGAGTACAGGAAGCCGACCAGCCGGTTGAAGCGGATCTCCTCGATGAACTCCAGAAGTTCCCGTACGTGTTCCTCACGTTCGCCGGGAAAACCCGCGATTACGGAGGAGCGCAGCGTCAGGCCGGGCACCCGGTCCCGGAGTTTTTGTATTAACGCGCGCGTGTTCTCCACCGTGGCGCCGCGATTCATCGCTTTGAGCATTGTATTGGAAGCATGCTGGATGGGCATATCCACGTACGCGCACAGCTTTTCCTCCCGCGCCAGGAGGTCGATCAGGTCGTCCCGCCAGCCGGTTGGGTACGCGTAGAGCAGGCGGATCCATTCGAGGCCGTCGATGCGCACGAGTTCGCGCAGGAGGTCGACCAGCCGCGGACGGCCGTAGAGGTCGGCGCCGTAGCGCATCGTATCCTGGGCGATCAGGGCGATCTCCTTCACGCCGCCGGCGGCCATGCGCCATGCTTCGGCGACCAGAACCTCGATGGACTCGCTGCGGTTGGCGCCCCGTATGCCGGGAATGGCGCAGAAGGCGCAGGTCCGGTCGCAGCCGTCGGAGATGCGCAGGTAGGCCCAGTGACCGGGGGTGAGCAGGTGACGGGCGCCCTCGTCACGGTAGACCCGGGGACGCGAGATTCCCAGCAGCCGGTCGCAGTGGGAGACGATCTCGCGTTCGCCGGCCAGCCCGACGACGAGGTCGGCCTCGGGGATTTCCTCTTCGAGTTCGTCGCGATAGCGTTCGGCCAGACATCCGGTGAGAATCAGACCCTTGCAGTTGCCGGTCTCCTTGTAGTCAACGGCTTCGAGCGCCGTGGCGATGGACTCCTCCTTGGCCGGTTCGATGAAGCCGCACGTGTTCACGACGATGATGTCCGCGTTATCGGGTTCTTCGGCCACCACGTAATCGTTGCATTCCAGTAGACGATGCATACGTTCCGAGTCGACCGTATTCTTCGGACATCCGAGCGTTATGAGGTTTACCGAGGGCATTAGGAACTCCCGGTCACGACGGGTGGCGGGCGGACGCCATCGCTTCTGAACGATTTCGTCGCAGGGCTCACGGAAAAAAATGGTCGATGCGCCGGATTTTGTCAAGCGGAAGATGGTTGCAGATCCTCGAAGTGCGTATGATACATCTGATTACTCAGTGGATCTCCCGCGGCTGGTTCGTACTTCTGGCAGGCGTCCTGCCTCTGGCCGCGCAGGAGGCGGAAATGGACTTCGAGCTGAACCACATCGACAGTGGAGAAGCATCGGTCAGCCCCTATTGGGGTTATAACGCGCCGAAGCTGGTGTTCGACGGGGATCACTTTTATACGCTGGGTAGATGGGGCCGGCAACAGGATGTCGCCCGGGGGATCGTCTACCGGAGTACGGAAGACGGCTGGGAGACCTTCCTTGAATGGGAGGGCCTCCACCATCAGCCGGGTATGGTGTTGCTGGACTCAAGACGGCGTCTCGTACTCATCCACGCACGTCGCGACGCCGGCCCCCGGATTCTGCATCAGCGCCTTCGCGGCGATCCGCGCGGATTCGCCCCGATCGCGCTGCCGGACGGACTGGATCGCGCCGGTTATATCGGTGCGGCCATGGATGGCGATCGGCTCGTACTCGGATATATCGGGAGACCCGGGTCCTATTCCTTTCAGGTCGCCTGGATCGACCTGGATTCCGGTTCATGGTCCGGGCCGTTCGTCCTGGCGCGGGAGCAGCGGTCGAAGGAACCGTGGACGACGTGGCTGTATCCATTGATCGTCCCGGACGGCGAGGGTTTTCACCTCGTCGTTAGTAACAACGCATATCTCAGTCCGTATTACAACCGGATCAACTATCTGTATGTGCCCTATGGAGACCCGGCGTCAGCCGTCACGGAGGTGGTCGCTGACGCCAACCCCATCAGGCAGAACCTGGCGTTCGCCCAGTCGATCCTGCGGGCGGCCGACGGCGCATTGCTTGTCACAGCCACGCGCCGGGCCGGCGACGGGAGGAACCGGCTGATCGTCTATCGGCGGGATCCCGATCTGCGCCGGTGGAGGGCCGTATTCACCGGAAGCGCGGGAATCGCCGCGACCTTCGAAAGTCCGCACGAGCGAGGACGTATGTTGATGCCCAGCACCGCAGGAAACGCGCTCCGGCTGTACCGCGGCGAAGATGACGGCCGAAGCTGGTCCGCGGTGGTCCTGAAGGGCTTCGAGGATTACGGACTGAGGAATACTTTCTTCCTCTATGGAATCACAACTGCCAGCGGAAGCCTGATACCCGACGAGCCATGCGCGGTTTTCAGCAGCGGAACGCTTCCGGAAGTCGACCTCTGGTTCATTCGATTCCGTACATCCGATCGGCATCCACGGTGACCGGCCTCCAGGTACTCCGGGCGCCGGGAGCAAGACGCAACCCGCGAAATGTCCGCCCGCACGCGTGGAATGGTCGGTGCTCCCGGCAGGGATTCCGAGTCGCTGGAAGGGATCCGGATCAGTGTTCTTTCTTGACAAGTGACGTCTGACAGGTATATTTGTTGTGTTGGATGCAGCGCGCCACCGGGGCGTCTCGTCGTTTTTCGGACGGCGCAGGGGGATGCGGGCGCGAATCGGTTTCAACTTCAAGATGACAGAGCGAATACAATAAAGGAATTCCGGAGGTACTGGAGATGGCTGCCAGATGTGACATTTGCGGAAAGGGCCCGATGGTCGGCAACCACGTCAGTCACGCCAACAATAAAAAGAAGCGGAGGTTCAATCCGAATCTCAGGCGTGTGCGTGTGCTGGTGGACGGTACGGTCAGAAGGATCAAGGTCTGCACGAAGTGCATCAAGCTCGGCCGAGTAAACAAGGCCGCGTAAGGAACAGCCGACGTCGTCAGACGTCCCCCGTGGATTCCCTGCAATGCGTCGGGGAGGCGCCGAACGGGGATGCAGGACCGGAAAAACTCACCTTTTGTTTCCAGGTGGGTTTTTTTTATGTTACCGGCGGGTCGGCCTCCTCGCGCCAACCCCGCATGCAAGGTGCCGAAATCGGACCTGACGTTACGGACGGGGACTCTGTCTGGATGGATTACTTTCGCGCCAAACGCTATCTGAATACGCTGCAGGATTGGGAACGGGACGGGACGGCGGCGGGTTCGCCGGAGGACTATCTGCCCCGGATGCGGGTTCTGTTGCGCCGGATGGGAAACCCACAGAAGGACTTTGCGTCGGTCATCGTGGGCGGTACGAACGGCAAGGGTACGGTGGCGAGCGTCCTGGCCGCCCTGCTGCAGGCATGCGGCCGCCGGACCGGTATCTACTCGTCACCGCACCTGCACACGATCCGCGAACGCATCCGGATCGACGGCCGGATTCTGGACAAGGACGAATGGGCGCAGAGGGTCTCAGACCTTTACGATCGTACGCGCGGATTCGAACGGGAGGGATACGGTTCCTACACCCGGTTCGAGGCGTTGACGGCGCTGGCGGCATCCGCATTCGCGCATGCCGGCGTCGAATTCGGCGTATTCGAGGTTGGGCTGGGCGGCAGGTTGGACGCAACCAACGCCTGGGATGCCGGTGTGTCCGTCCTCACGTCGATCGATCTCGATCATACCGAAGTATTGGGCGATACGGTGGAGGCGATCGCGCTGGACAAGCTCGAAATCGCCCGTGCCGGCAGACCGCTCTTCACACCTGTCACACAGAAACCTGAAGTGCTCGCGTTGTTGCGTCGCGAGTGCCGTGAACGGAGCGTGGATCTGCGCATTGTCGGCGGCGAAACGGACGGCGATTGTTGCCGCACATGGTCGCAATCCCCACATCAGGAGGTATCGGACCGCGGGTCCGTATTCCGGAAGAACGCCCGGCTGGCGATCGCGGTCGGGCGCCATCTTATGGGAAAGGACCTTACGGATGCCCGGATCAGCGATGCCCTGACCGCTCTCGATCTGCCGGGCAGGTTCGAGGTGGCCCGGCGATCGCCACTGGTCGTGCTGGATGGTGCACACAACCCTTCCGGCGCCGCGGCCCTCGCGGGCGATCTGGTCAGGTTGTCGAAGCAGTGGACGTTCGTCGTGGGGGTGAGCGCGGGTCACGACGCCGCGGGGATACTCGTGGCGATCCGGCCGCTGGCAAAAAAAGTGGTCTTGACGAGATCCGACCACCCGAAAGCCCTCGCTGTCGACGTGTTGCGGCAGAGCCTTCCCGCGGGGCTTTCCGCCTGTTGCGCGCAGGACGTCGTGGAGGCGCTCGGACGCGCAGGGTTGCGGGAGGACAATCCCGTCTGTATCATGGGATCGCTGCATCTCATTGGCAGGGCGCGGGAAGCATTGGGGCTGCCATGCGATCGGGACGGGTTCGGGGAAGATCTGCACAAGGAGAGTCTCGCGTGCCTCGCGAAAGCCTGCGCAAACCTGGACCTTCGGATTGAAGCGGCATCGGATGACGGAAATCTGTTCCGTATCCGGCCGCCAGGACGCGGGCCGGTCTACTTTCTGCGCAACAGGCATCCGTTCAACGACTACGTGGCGGCCCGCCTGGCGGAGGACAAGGCATACCAGTACGAGTTGTTTACGCGGGCCGGGCTTCCGGTTCCTGAAACCATGGTGGCCTTCAATCCATTTTCGGACGAACGGTTCTCGCGTTACCGCACCCATGCGTCCGTCGATGCGGTGGTTGAGGACGTTGAGCGCCGGTTTACCTTTCCCGTCGTTGTCAAGCGGAACACGGGGTCGCTTGCCCAGGGCGTATTCCTGGAGAGAGAGCGGAGCGACCTGAAGAGACGTCTGCGGACGTTGTTCGAAAACAGCGGATTCCTGGATAACTTGGTGCTGGTTCAGGAGCACGTCAGCGGGCCGGAGTATCGGATCGTCGCCGCCCGGGATGAATTGCTGCTGGCCTACGAGAAAGTCTGCGAAGCGCCGTGCAGCGAGTTGAATCCGCTGCACCGGCCGACCGGATTTGCAAGGCCGGAGGATGCGCCTGAACTGATCGAGGCGCTGTCGCGGTTGACGGCGAGCGTATCGGCCGTGATCGAGCTGGGTTTCTTTGCAATCGATGTGATTCGGTCGTCAGCGGGATTCCACGTGATCGAAATCAATCCAAACCCGATGTGTTATTTCTATAATCTGCACAACGGTCGATCGGATTTCGTCGGCATTTACGAAAAGTTGATTACAAGGTACCTTCAGGTCTCGAAGAAGCCGGGCGCCTAGGACTGCGAATTGGCGCGATTCAAGACCAGATGCAAACGGAAACGCAAAAGGGAAGCACTATGTCGCTCACCAACGCCCAACTCAAACAGTACCGCAACGAGGGCTATGCCGCCGGCGGACGGATTCTCGATGACATCGAACTTGCAAGGCTGCGGGGCGAACTGGATTCCATTATCGACAGTCTTCCCCCGGACCGGCGGCCCGAGAACATGCCGTCGCTCCACTACGAAAACGAGTACCTTCGCGATCTCTTCCTGAGCGACAGTCTCATCGACGTGGCGGCGCAGATCGTTGGGCCGGACGTTGCGCTGTTCACCTCCTACGTGATCAGCAAACGCCCGGACGACGGCCTGGCGGTAGAATGGCATCAGGATGCCGCGTTTTTTCCAATCGAGCCCATGGATACGTTCACGCTCTGGCTGGCGGTGGACGATTCCGACGAAGAGAACGGCTGCATGCGGGTGCTTCCCGGTACCCACCGGAAGCAGGCCGTCCTGTTGCACACGGTGGATCTCGATTCCGGCACGACGCTGCCGATGTCACTGGAAAACCTGGATCTTTCGAACGCAAGAGACGTACAGTTGCGCGCGGGTGAGTATTCCGTTCACGATCCCTGGATTCTGCACGGATCCAATCCCAACAGGTCGTCCCGGCGGCGTTGCGGCATAACGTTGAAATACATCTCCACCCATGCCGAAATCGACCGCACGTTCGTTTCTCCGTCCGGGTTCGACTGGGACGGGCTCCGTCTCTATCTCGCACGAGGAAATCCGGGCCGCCACAAATACGTGAACTAATTTATCGGATAACCGGTGTGAGAAAATACCCGATATGACCCAGCGTGCGCATCGATTTGTTCTGCTTGCCGACCTCCATCTTTCGGACAACCCGGATACGGCTGCCTATCAGGCGCTTCAGTGGGCTGTCGACCGGGTGAACCGGGAGAGGCCGGATTTCCTGGCTGTGGCCGGAGACGTCACGACTTTTGCAACGGCCGTCTCGGCCGCACGCTGCCTGGAGGCGCTGGACCAAGTCGAAGTCCCGGTTCTCTTCACCCCGGGAAACGCGGAACGGCGGGGCGGGGACGCAATGTCGGAGTTCGAAACCCTGGCGTCGCCCGAACGCCGTGCGGCCGTGTTCGGCGACCTGCTCGTTCTCCTGCCCGATACGTCGACCGGAAGTCTTCCTGACGAAGAGCGCTCCTGGCTGAACCGGAGCCTACGGGGCAGCCGCGCACCGCGGCGCCTGGTCATCACCCACTATCCGCTGGACAGGATGGACGGAGAGTCCCGGGCGTGGCTTTCGCGCTGGCTCTCCGAGAACGGCATTGAGCTTCTCGTCGCGGGGCACAGCCACGTCCAACGGACCAGGCAGGAAAACGGCTTCGTCGAGGCCGTGGTCCGCGGGCTGGATCCGGACAAGGCGATCGGAGACCTTCCGGGGATCAACCTTTTCGAGAGCATTCGAAAGGGAGCCTGGACGGAGATATTCATCCCCTGGTCGCCCGCGATCCGGCTGCTGCCCGCGGACCTGCCGAATGGAATGCTGCCCGTCGGATGGTCGATTCAGGGCGATCCGGTAATGGCGGCGGGGGAGACCCTGGTTTCCGGCCTGCCCTGCCTCGAAATCCGGCCGGTGGACCTCGATTTTTCACGACGCGCGCTTTCCGGATCGCTTCGTGATCTTCGAAATCGGGGTCCTTTGTATCTGTCCTATCATCTGCCCGATCTCAAATGGAATTCAGGTACCGGACGCGTCGAGGGCGCGGAAATAGTCCGGGCGCACGTGGATTGCGCGTTGGCGGCGGGCGCGGACAGCTTGACGGTTCACGTCCCCAGGGCGAGCGCCGGCGCAATGGAGCGCGTTCGGGAAGATCGACCGGAACCCACCGGATGTTTCCTGGATTTCGTGGCAGCTTTCGCGAGTTTATTTGGAGAAGCGGCCGGCGCCGGCGTGGGGATCGCGATTGAGAACATCCACAATCCCGCCGATACGCCTTCGGACTCGCCGGAGCGGGAATTCGCCACCCGGATCGACGAGTACCTGAGATGGATTGACGCGGTGGCAGCGGATATGAGAGAAATTCCCGATGCAAGGGTAGGCGCGTTGTTGGACGTGGGCCACGCGCGCAACAACGGGGGCGATCTGGACAATCTGCAACCCCTCGGCGACTGGTATGCCAGCCTCGGGCGGCGAATCCTGGGATATCACATCCACCAGGTTGATACGGACCCCGGGTCGAGAGCGCTTTCCAATCATCACGAGATCAAGGAGCTTTTCGGCAGCCGGATTTCCTTTGCCGGTTTTCTGTGGGCGTGGTCCACGCATCAGATCACCCGCGGCCCCCTCTTCGTGGAGGTCCGCGACGCATCGGGCCGGGAGAAGACGGTCCGGCGTTTCCGGCGCCTGTTCGAGTATGCGCACAAGATCCGGGTTGCGGCGGACCTGCCCCGGAGAACGACCTGCACAGTCACGGGAGCAAACGATGATTCCCGAATTTGAAGTGAAGGGGCCGCCTTTTCAGCGTGGGGAGCAGATCGGCCGCCGGTTCAGGGCGGAGATTCGAGGAAGTCTCCCCCTTTTTTCAGGGATCAGCGAAGTGCGTACCCGGCAGGCCGCGCTGACGGAGGCGATGCGCGGGCATCTGCAGGCTGAATTCCCTGAGATCATCGAGGAGATTCGCGGCATCGCGCGAGGGGCGGAGATATCCGACGAGGAAGCGTTCTACAAAAGTACCTATAACGCCGTCGGTCCCGCGATGGCCGACGATCTCGCCTGCAGCAGCGTTGCGTTTGCCGCCAGCGACGTGGGGCCCATCCTCGGCAAGACCGACGACGGGAGTTTTCGCCCGGATTCGGACCGCCTCGGGGGTCTGACGATCCTGACGACACGTACGGACGAGGGGTACGACGTTTTGTGCGTCAACCAGATCGGGACGGTGTGGACCGAATGCGGCGTAAACGAAGCGGGGCTCTGCATCGGGACGAACTCCGGTCATCCCACAATGAAGGCGCAGGACGGGTCCGGTGTGCCCCAGCACATCGCCCCGCGCCTCGTGTTACAGCGGTGTGCGAACGTCAAGGAAGCCGTCGATCTGCTGAGGCGGACGACGCTGACCGGCAAGGGCATCAACATTGTGATGGCGGATGTGGAGGGGAACGCGGCCGCTACGGAAAACGCCTGCGACATGAACGGCGTACGGGGTCCGGAGCACGGGGTCGTGTTCTCCACGAACCACTATTTCAGCAAGGAAATGCAGGCGGTGGGCTGGAAATGGGATCCCGGGTTCATCAGCACACGGTATTTTCAGAATTCGTTGAACCGGATCGCTTACCTCTACGCGAGATTCGGAAACGGTGGGAAATCGCTCACGCTGCGGGAGATGCGGGAGGTCCTGATGGATGAACACAATCCGGGCGGTCTTTGCCAGCGACCGCGGAATAACGAAAACAACATGATCACGAATTTCGGCGTGATACTGGTGAGCAGGAATCGTGAGATGTGGCTGAACGAAGGGCTCCCGTCTCTCGACCGGTTCACGCGGTACGCACTGGGGTGAAGCCGCAAACCGACGTTTCGAGATATAGGTAGTACCATATGTCCCAACGCTCATCCGCACCTCTCGCCGTGGTGACCGGCGGCGCCAGCGGTATCGGCAAGGCCACGGTGGAGCGCTTCGTCGACGCGGGCTTCGTCGTTGCGGCTCTGGACCGTTCGCGGGAGGGGCTGGACCGGCTGACGCAATCGAAAATCGGCCCGCACGTCCACGCGTTCCCCTGCGACCTGTCCGACGTGGGGACCCTCACGCCGCTCGCCGGGCGGATCGTCGAGGAACTCGGTCCGGCGCGCGCGCTGGTGAACAACGCCGGGGTTTGCCTCTACGCGGATATTACCGAAACGACTGACGAGATGTGGGAGACCTCCCTGAACACGAATCTCGTTGGCGCTTCCGCGCTTATCCGCGGGTTCGTACCCGGGATGAAGGGCGTGGAGGGGGCGGCGATCGTCAACGTGGCTTCGCGAAACGCCCTGTCGAGCAGCCCGCGCGCGGCGACCTATGACGCCGCGAAGGCTGCGCTGCTGGCGCTCACGCGCACGCTGGCCGTGGAACTGGGCGGCGACGGCATCCGCGTGAACGCGGTGCTGCCGGGATTTATCGACACGCCGATTCACGGGGACCTGCTTGAAGACCGGGTTTTCGTGGAGAACTACCTCAGGCTGATACCGCTCAACCGCATTGGAAGGCCCGTGGATATTGCCAACATCATCTTCTTCCTGGCGTCGGACGGGGCCGCGTTCGTCACCGGTCAGGGCATCGTGGCCGACGGGGGACAGATGTCGGGCCAGAACTACGTCAAGGTGTTCGGAGATCGGGAGTCATTCCGGGCTCGCCAGGAATCCGAATCATAAGATTGGAAACAGGAAGTGGCTTCGTCACCGGTCATCGCACAGGTCAGGGTCTGGGAAGTCACGGTTCCTTTGCTGGATGAATGGGCCGCCAGCCCCGTATTCGGGGCGAACCCCGCCGGTAACGACGACCGGTGTGTGCTGTACATCAGGGACCGGGACGGGTTCGAAGGGTGGGGAGAGGCTGTACGGTCCGGCTCCCGGTCGTCTAACGATGAGGCACTGTCCAGTCTCGTGGACAGGCCGGTTTCGACTCTCAGGTCTTCCTTCCTGGATCTGTGGACAGAGGGTACGCTCTACTGGCAGCGCCCGCCTCCGCCGTCACCGTACGCCGCCGATGCGGCCAATCTGCAGCACAGGCTGCGCCACCCGCTGCAGGCGCTCGTCGAGATGGCCCTGAGCGACCTCACCGCCAGGCGCGCCGGCCTTCCCATGTGTGCGCTTTGGGGAGGCGCGTGGCGGGACCGGGTGCCCGTTGATTACTGGATGCCGCGCACCACACCCGACCACGCCGTGAGGTGTGTGGAGAGGGGTAAAGCACTTGGATTCACAGGAGTCAAGCTGAAGACGTCGCTGGAAGACCCCAATGTCGAGCGGCTGGAAGCCATTCAGCACGCGTCGGCGGACTGGCAGGTTACCGTTGACGCCAACGGCCGGTTCTACCGGATGGACGACGCGATATCGGTACTCCGGGAGATGGACCGGGTGGGCAACATGGCCATTCTTGAAGATCCTTTTCCACGGTTTCATCTTGAGGAATTCGCAGAATTGCGCCGTCGCCTGAACGCGCGCGTCGTCGTGCATATCGATCCACCCGAGTCGCTGTGGAACGTGCTGACGTCGGGCGCCGCGGGAGGGCTGAACATCGACGGGGCCTGTGGTTTGTACAACTGGCGCCTGCAGGCCGCGGCGGCGGCGCATGCGAACCTTCAGGTCTGGCAGGGCAGCGGGATCGATCTGGGGATTGCCACGGCGGCGCAACTTCACCTTTCGGCCAGTGCGCCGAACTGTACGCTGCCGGGCGACCAGGCGGGGCCGTGGCTGCGTGAGTCGCATCTGCTGACCCGGGATCTCAGGATCGAAAACGGCCACGTCCTGATTCCCGAGGGTCCCGGCATGGGTGTCGAGGTCGACCACGACGCGTTGGAGAGATATTGCACGCACCACCGGGCCTGGCCGGCCGGATAGGCGGAAGGCGGAGGCTTGCCGATGGCGTTTACAAAGGTCCATCACGTCAAGTACTCGGTGGGCGACCTGGACAGGTCGCTCGCGTTTTATCGGGACCTGCTCGGGTTCGAAGTCACCTATGTGGCCGATCGGGACGGACTTGCTTCTTACGACACGATCATGAAAATGCAGGACGTCAGATTGCGGGTGGGGATGCTCCTGCACCGGCCAACGGGGTTTGTCGTAGGCCTGGTTCAGTTTCAGAACCCGCAGTCCGTTTCGCGCGAACTGCGCAACAATTACGTGGGGGCTTCCAGCCTGGCGCTGCAGGTGGAAGACGCCGCGGCCGAATACGAACGCCTGACAGCGGCCGGGGCGCCGGCAATGAGCTCGCCCACCGAAATCGTCCGAGACGGGACGGTGGCTGCCGTCGCGTTCTACATTCTGGATCCCGACGGTATCCCTATTGAAATCTGGCAACCGGTGGCAGCGTGAAGTGCCGGGAGAGCCGGGAAATGGAGGTGGCAGGTGACGATAACGGTTCAAGGGCATGTGATCGATGACCGGTCGGAGCACGGCCTGGCCGGGGTTTCGGTTTCGAACGGTGAACAGATCGTACAAACGAACGAAGAGGGTCGATACGAAATCAGCGTGGAGACCGGGACGCAGCGGTTCGTGTTTATCACGGTTCCGGACGGCTTTTCCGCGCCGGACGGGTACTATCGTTCCACGTCGGACGGATCGGAAGCGCAAGACGGGGTGGATTTCCGGCTTTCGCGGTCTCCAGAACGGGCGCGGCCGTCGTTCACGCTCGCGCAGATTACCGACACCCACATCGTTACGGAAGGTGATACGCATACTTCCGGTCCCGTGCTTGCGCAAGCGCTGCGCCAGATCGAACAGGAGGCGAAGCCCGACCTGATTTTCGCCAGCGGAGACCTTACGGATTGGGGGACGATTGACCAGTTGACGGCCTTTCGCGACGCCGTTCGGACGATTTCGACGCCGGTTTACCCACTGTTCGGCGGTCACGACGGGAACCAGGAGCGGATGGGCGGTATTTCAGTCGATGAGTTCATTGAGTTGAAAGCCACGCCGAACAATCCGAAATTGTCGGAGATCGGCAGGAAGTTCGCCGGTCTTCCGGCGACGCTGCACTACGAGGCATTCCTTGGTCCGACGTATTACAGTCTGGATTGGGGCGGACGCCATTTCGCGTTCTATCCGAATGAAGACGCGTACTACCCTCCGGCGGACCTAGAGCGCAAGGCGCAGTGGCTGCGCGCGGACCTCGCGCTGCAACCCCCGGACCGTGAAATCGTGGTCGTCGTCCATACACCGCCGCCGGGGTCATTTCTGCGCGAATTGAGCAGGTACAACGTCCGCCTCGTCCTTCACGGACACTGGCACTCAAGCAAGGTTTTCTCCTACGGCGACATGGTGGTGTCCGCTGCCCCGCCGGTCTGTTTCGGTGGAATCGACACCTCTCCCCGGGGTTACCGTGTGGTGCGGTTCAGTGACAACGGCGCAGCCCTTGGCCTTCGCGTGCTCCAGGCCGCCGGCGCCGCACCGGAGTCCGGGGAGATATTCCCGCGAGACATCGGATTCGCCAGTGGTTCGCTCCGCCTGCGATGGGAGCGGAAGATTCCGGGCGGGATTCACCGGGCGGCGCCGGTCTCGTCCGCAGAACGCGTGTTTCTCAGCCTGCGCGACGAAGGCTGGCCGGTGCAGGCCGGCGTCTGCTGCCTCGATGCCGCCAGCGGGGAGCCGGTCTGGCACGCACGGACGGATGCGGCTGTAAAGAACAGCGTGGCCGTCGAAGGCAGCGCCTGCGCCGCGGTGTCGATAACCGGTCGAGTGCATCTGTTGGACGTGGCGTCCGGCGGTTCTATGTTGGAAGCAGACCTGCCTGATTATCCCGAACGCTGGATTTATTCCGCTCCGGTTATCGCGGATGGTACAGTCTACGCGGGCGCCAAGGCGGGTTACGTGGCTTTCGATCTGCAGTCGGGTCGCAGGCTCTGGCATACGGTGAACCCGGACAGCGACAACTGGGCGTGTTATGCCAGCCCGCAGGTCTCCGGTGACCTTCTCATCCTGCTCGTTCAGCGGCGGGGGCTTGTGGCGCTGGACCGAGCGACGGGGGACGTCGTCTGGGAACGTCCGGCGGGAGTTGAATTCCCTTATGCCAGGCCGGTTTTGTCGGGAGATCTGATCGTGAGCGGGGGCGGCTCGAAGGACCTCCACCACTTCTCCGGCGAGCCCTCGTTTCTCGTCGCGGTCGATAAAGACTCAGGTGAGGTTGTCTGGGAAAGGCCGATTCTGCCCTCCAGGTATCCCACGGGATTGCACGTTTACGACGATCGGGTCTATGCGACCACGCCCGATGGCGAAGCCCTCTGTTTCGGCATGGGCGACGGTGCGCTGCACTGGCGTTTCCGGACGGGAGACGACCTGCTCGATATGGTACCCTATCGCCGGGGAGTGCGGTCCATACTGGCGGCGCCGGTGATGTTCGAAGGATCCCTTATCGTCTGCGGGTGCGACGGATTTCTGTACGTGCTGGATCCAGCTTCCGGCCGATGCCTGGACAGCGCTGCCTTCGGCTCTCCGATTACGGCGTCTCCATGCGCAGTGGATGGCGGCCTGGTTGTGGGAACGTATGACGGGCGGGTGTTCTGTTTTGAATGGACGCGGAACAAGTGATGAAGGCCGTAGGTCCGTGGTAGCGCGGGTTGTGGGCCGCTCCCTGAGCCGTTGTCCTGAGCCTGCCGAAGGATTGTCGAAGGGTCGGCGAAGGGATATCGATTGGCCCATTAAGAAGAGTGAAACGCGGGTATTTCGACATTTCGACAAGCTCAATGCAGGCAAGCTTGCTTCGACACGCTCAGCACAGGCAATGACCGCGTTTCAGCGAGAATGGATGAATCAGCCGGAATTTCAGATATGGATCGTCAGCATCTGTCGGCAGGCGCGGCCCAACGTGTGATCACACCGCCGGTGGGCGTGTCGATGTCGGGTTGGAACCCGCGGGCTTCGGGCGATATCAAGGCTCGGTACGTGCGGGACGACCTCTACGCAAAGGCGCTGGTGCTGTCCGCGGGTGGTCGTGCGTGGGCCCTGGTTGCCGTGGATCTCTCCGGAGTGGACGCGGTTGCGACCGAGCAGATCCGTCACGGCGCCGCGGAGCGGACAGGACTGAGTCCCGACACGATCATGGTATGTGCGACCCATACCCATTCGGGACCAGCTTTCTGCCCGGTGGCCACCGCGTACAGCCCTGAAGATATGGCCTGTCTCACAATTAAGGCCGACGGATCGGCGCCCGCCGCGATGGGCCAGGTGACGTCGGTGTCGTCGTCAGCCAGCTGGGTGGGCGAGACGGACGTGGAATGGAAATCGTGGTTTGTCGCGCAGGTGGTGGATGCGGTGGAGGAGGCGCACGGTGCGCTGCGGCCGGCTTCGGTTGGTTTCGGGGAAGCCCGGATCGACGGCGTGGCCAGTTCGAGGCGCGTGCTGATGTCCGACGGGAGTTGGGGAGATCCGAGGCGTGACCCTGTCGAGGGCGTCCGCGTGGTTTCCCGCACGAATATCGACCCGCAGGTGCGAGTATTCGCTTTGAGAGAGCAGGGGACGGAAGCGCCGCTGGCGGCGGTGATCAACTACGGTACCCATCCGTGGGTTTTCTGCGGATCGGGGATTTCCGCCGAGATCGCCGGCGCGGCGTCCGATCGTGTGGCGAATACGTGGGGACGGGGCGGGGGCGAACCGCCGGTTGTTCTGTATACGTCCGGCCCCGAGGGCGACGTGACGCCAATCTGGAATGTCGATATCGACGCGGTATGGAGGACCCGACCCGACGAGGACACCGAAGCAAGTCTCGCAAGAAGGGAGCGCGGTTTCGACCGGGAACTGGCGCGCCTGGGCGGTCGTGTGACGGACGGGGCGATGGCGGCCGTCCGCGGGATCGTTGGCTGGGACGGGGCGCCGGAACTCTGGGCCCGCAGGAAGGAAGTGGCGCTGCCGCTGAAGGAAGGTTACCACCACGTGGATGACGTGTTCCTGGCCGACTGGCAGCGGGAGGCGCCCGAATGCCATCACCTTACTGAAGTGCAGGCGCTCGGGGTCGGCGAAGGGGTCTTTCTGGGGCTCCCGGGAGAGCCGTTTGTGTCCCTCGGCGCGGCAATCCGGGCTCGATCCGGATCTCGCAGGATGCTGATCGCCGCGCTTGCAAACGAGTTCGGCGCCGTCAGTTACATCGCCGAAAGAGAAGCTTTCGAACAGGGGGGCTACGAGACCGCGTTCACCCCGGTGGGTCCGGGGAGTGGTGAGGCGCTCGTCGACGGAGCGGTCTCGCTGTTGGACGCAACGTGAGAATTCCCGGGACGCAGGGCGCACTACCGAATGGCGCCTTCTGACAGGATTGTAGAACAGCCTCAACGACGGGATTGGAAGAGCCCGTCTTTTTTTTTGGATCCGACGATTTTTTCCTTGACAATTAGGTTTTTTGATAGTTACTATCAAATAGTCACATTGTGGGCTATTTTTCCCGCATTGGGCTCGAACTGCCTGCACGATTTCGTTTTGGCTCCGAATCGTCGAATCTGGACGGATATTGCGGATGGAGGATACGGCTATGAACAGATCGAAGACCGGATTTGCCGTCGTGATTGCACTCTTTGTTGCGTTTGCGCTGGCGGGCGCGGCATTGGCCGGCACGACCGGTAAAATCGTCGGGAAGGTAACCGACGAAGAAGGTGAAGGGCTGCCGGGCGCCAGCGTGGTCATCGAAGGATCGCGGCTGGGCGCGTCCACCGATGCAGAGGGGTTTTACGTAATCATCTCCGTCGATCCCGGTGTTTACAAGATAGCGGCCTCCATGGTCGGCTACCACTCGGTGACGCAGGAGCAGATCCAGGTCCGGTCCGACTTCACCAATACGGTGGACTTTCAGCTTCGCGAGACGGAGTTGGAGTTGGAGGAGATGGTTGTCGTCGCGGAAGCGCCACCCGTGGAGCCGGACAAAACGGAGAGCCGGTACGTGGTGACCGCCCAGGACATCGCCCGGACGCCGATCCTCAGAGACGCCTCGGAATTCGTGGCGCTCGAAGCGGGCGTGGCCGTGGACGGCAGCGGCGTGATCCGCGGCGGCCAGGTGGAGGACAATCTGATCTACGTCGACGGCATACGTCTGCAGAACCAGGACGGACGCGCGGGCCCCACCTCCACGGGCAGCCAGTGGTGGGGCGCCAATGTGAAGGCGCTGCAGGAAGTCTCCGTAATCACGGGCGGGATGAACGCCGAATACGGCAACGCGCAGGCGGGGGTGGTGCAGATGGTGACACGGGACGGCGGATCCAACTATCACGGCGAGGCCGAGTATCGGCTGACACCCGGGGGCAAGAAGCACTGGGGCGCCAACGTCTACGATGCTCCGGAACACCGGGGACATGTGCGGTGGAACGATCCCGCGTGGATGTCGGAGGTGGATCCGGAGACGGGCGCGCTCGTTCACCAGCGGACGAACTACACGGACCAGCGGGGTCACTATTTCGACGCCTATCTCGGGGGCCCGCTCCTGCCTGAAACATCCTTTTTCGCGAGTTCGCGGCTCCGGCGCGATGCCGCCAGATTCCCGGGGGCATGGTCCGTGCGGCCGTACAATACCCGGAACACGGCGAAGTTGACCGTCCGGGCGCACGACAGCGTCAAGATGCAGATCGGCTGGATTTACGACCGGTGGAAGGTCTTCAACAACGGCGCTCTGGGCGGAACAACCCCGTCCGTCCGGAATGTCCTCAGAGGACCGGGCCGTGACATTTTCCTGCCCGAAGGGTCGCCCGCGGGGGAGACGATCAACAGCGAAAGCGTCGTCTACGGCGTGATAACGCACACGATCAGCCCACGGACCTTTTACGAAATGAGGCTCTCGCGGTATCAGAGCGCACAGGATACCAGCGGCGTATCGAACTCGACGGCGGATATCGGAACCGATACGGACGGCTGGTTCTACACGGGCCGGGGAAGCGTGCGCGCGTATACGTTCGGCCGGCAGACCAGGAGCGCGCTCAAGTTCGACATTTCCAGCCAGCTTACGAAAACCCACTTCTCCAAGATCGGGATCGACTTCACGGGCTACAGCAATCATTTCATCCGTGAAGGCAATACGCCCGGCGACGCGCGGAAGCAGATCCTGTATATCGGCAACCCTGAGCCGGGACAGCCGATAACGCCGAAGCAATTTGCGGCCTACGTCCAGGACAAGATGGAGTTCGAGGGCTTCATTGTGAACGCGGGCATCCGCTACGACCGCTTCTGGGGCGCCGACGTTCCGGTGATGGGGGCGCTGCGGGCGTTTCAATATACGACGATGTCGCGATATCTCACGGCGCCCAGGTTCCCCATGAAGCCCATTGTGAACTGGAGTCCGCGGCTGGGGATCTCGCACCCCATCACATACAGATCCAGCCTCCATTTCTTCTACGGACATTTCTACCAGTTGCCGAGTTTCTACCAGATGTTCCACGACCAGTGGTTCGGCTCGGGAGACGGAATACCGGGCATCGGCTACAGCGAATACACCAGCCATTACCGTCCGGCGCCCACGTCCATCTCGAGGCCGATATGGGACAACACGGCGCGAACGATCAGCTTCGAACTGGGCGCGGACTGGAATTTCGTGTCGGACTATACACTGGCGCTGGCGACGTTCTACAAGAGCGCCTCGTTCCAGGAAACCGGGGGCTGGGACGTATTCCTCTATCCCGAGCTGCGCGGCGCGGGGGTCCGCCTCCGCCAGCGTCTCTCCAGTACCCTTTCAAACATCCGCCTCGAAGACACGCGCGGCCTGGAATTCAGTCTGCGGAAGGGCTTCAGCCACTACTTCTCGTTCCGTGCGGCCCTCAACGTGGCCTGGAGCGACTACAGTCTCGGCGGCGGCGGCGCCGTCAGCAACGGCGCAACGGTAATCCCGGATTCGAACTACATCGCCAGCGGGAACTACTTCTTCGCATGGGAGGTCACGGGCAGCTCGGAGCGTCCCGTCACCCTTACCGATGAACAGATCCGGATCATCGGTCACGGCGCCAACGAGGCCATAAGGGCCGCCCAGGCGGACCGGCGGGTCGCCGGCGGCTATGTCTACGACTTTTCAACCAACAGGGACGCCATTGTGCCCACCTGGGAGGAAGACTGGCTCTCGGACGCGGCACGGGAGGGGACCCGCGGCCTGTGGATCGTGCATGGACACAGGGCGAATGAGGGCACGGACGTGGGCCGCAGAAGCCAGGGCAGTCTTCAGATGTTCCTGTCCACGCCGCAGGAATTCGGCCCGGGGCCCAAGATCGGGGGCAGCACGCCGCTTGGCGGCATCAACGCCAACCTGATCTACCGGATCTATACCGGGTCTCAGTTCACGTATCTGGTCCTGGACGGCACGCGACAGATTGCAAGAGGACCATTGCGCACCGTAATGGACCTGAACCTGCAGAAACGCTTCGAACTGGGCGGCGCCAGCGCGGACGTCTTTTTGGAGGTCTTCAATCTGTTCAACCAGAAGGACGCGCTGGCCGCGGGAACCGACTATATGTGGTGGGGGCTGCAGAGGCCACGGCCGAACGACGCCAACTATCTCAATTACGGCGATTTCCAGGACCGAAGCCGGTACGTAGGCGATCCCCGCATCACGCACGTGGGTATACGAATGCGGTTCTGAAGCACGCGTCAGGAACGAACGCAGCAATTATGGATGCCGACACGGAGGAGATCTTCGACATGAACAAGATTCCCAGGATCGAGGCGATGGCTGCGCTACTGGCGCTGCTCTTGTGCGTGCCGGACCCCGCCGGGTCGCAGGAGAACCACAGGTTCCAGACCCGCGCGAAGGTGTGGGATATGTTCTGGAACTACGGAACCCAGGGCGTTTCCGAAGACCCGGACGCCTGGTTGAGCTATTACCGCCAGATGGGCATGCAGTATCCCGGCGTGTGGACGCGACAGTATTCCACGGAGTTTCAGGACTACTGGGGCGAGCGGAACTGGGGTTCCCTGCATCCGGCGTACGCGGCATTGTTCGAATCCACGGCCACGATGCCGGGCTTCAGCACGTACATAGCGACGCGGGTAGGGGACGATCCCGAGGGCGAGTACTACGTGTCGATATCGAAGCCCCGCGCCATTACCGACGACATCAGAATGATGGCCTACGATGCGTCCATGGGGCCGGAGGCGAATATCGGGTACCCGAACTATTCTCCCTTAGGGCCGGCGATGGCCAACTGGTGGCCGGGCGAGTCTCCGGTGGAAAACAGGTACGTCACCGAGATTCACAACTACCGGTACGGTCATTATATGGATCCCGATAAGGATAACTTCCCCGAGAGCCTGCTCATCATGCGCTGGACCACGAAGCGGGGGGTCACGGTTACCAAAAAGGTCTACACCTGGAGTTATCCGGACTACGACGACTTCCAGATCATGGAGTACGAGTTCGAGAATACCGGGGACTCGGACGGGGACGGCGCGGCGGACCTTAACGGCGGCGCCGGGCTGCAGTTGAACGACACCTTTTTCGCTTTTTCCGTCCGCTTCTTCATCTCCCAGGCCGGGCACGGATGGATGAACTACGATGCCTGGTACCGGCGAACCCGGCCGACCGACAACGACGACTGGTTCAAGTTCACCGAGGCGGCCAACTACGACGGGCCGTCGTCGGGAACGGGCATGAAAATGTGGTACGCCTTTGACGGCGACAACCCCTTGATGCCCGGGGATGACATCGGCAAGCCTTACAACCCGTCAACAGCCAATCCCGGCTATCGCGGGCGGCCCTCGCAGGTGCGGGTTCCGGGCGAACTGACCGCATTTCAGTACGCGGGATTCGCGCCCATTGCGTACCTGCCGTCAACCTTGAACGATCCAGCCACCTTCTCCTACGACACAAAAGGCGACGACAACTATGTCGCCCCCAGGATCGAAGACCAGCCCCACACGGTAAGGTGGTGGGAATATCGCAATCGCGGCGACTTCGACGAGCCGGACCAGGACAACCATTCCTACCAGGAAATCTATGACATGCTGATAAGCGCCGAGTCCGATATCAAGGACAACCCTCCAATCGTCGGGGCCTGGCACGGGTCGATCGCATACGGTCCCTACGACCTGGCCCGGGGCGAAAAGGCGAAATTCGTCTTCGTCCTGGCGGCGGCCGCGCCCGTGGAAGAGAATATCTGGGGTTGGGCCAAGCAGGGCAAACAGGACGAGATGCGTACGGACAAGGCGTTCAACAACCTGGTCAAGCACGTCAACAGGGCCAAGGAAGCTTTTCAGTGGAATTACGACCTCCCCGACGCGCCGCCGGACGTGAAGGTGGACGCAGGCGTAACGACCGAGGGTTTCATTAATCTGGTTTGGGACGACACGGCCGACGGTGCGGCCAACCCGGACTATTCGGGCGCCGAGGCCAATGACGTGTTGGGCTACCGGGTCTACCGGTCTCTCTTCAAGCGTGACGACTGGGAACTGATGGTGGAAATCCCGGCGAAGTCAGACATATTCTACAGCGGCGGCAAGTACGAATTCGTCGACAAAAAGTCAATTGCGGGATTTCTGTATGACTACAGCGTCCGCACCTACAGCGCCGCGCACAACGACTGGAACGGGACGGGTATGGCCATTCCCTCACTGGAGAGCGGCAACAGCTCGCCGGAGCAGTGGGTGAACGGCGTGAAGGTCTCGACACCCTATGTCCCCTCCACGGCTCAGTCGGACCAGCTGGACAGGAAGGTGATCGTGACACCCAATCCATACCGGGATGACGGCGCCCATGCCTACGAGACCAAGGGACAGATCCGGTTTCTGAATATTCCAAGGAAGTGCCAGATCCGGATATACACGGTTGCCGGGGACCTCATCGCCGAGGTGAATCACGACGACCAGGGGCGGGGCGAGACCACCTGGAGCCAGACCACCATCGACAACGTCGGTTCGGCTTCGGCCGGGGTCTACTTCTACGTGGTCGAATCGCTGGTGGATGGCACGTCCGGAAAGACGCAACGGGGGATTTTCGTAATCAGCAAGTGAGACGGCCGAAGTCCAGGATCTTGAGATGTTGGTTCAACTTCTCGTGGAACCAATCAACCGATACGGAGAAGGAAGAGACCTATGAAACGGATCTTGTGGATTGGAATCGTGGCGTGCGCGGGATACGCGATGCTGTTTCCCGAGGCCGCTTACAGCGACACACAGAAGCGGCTCGGCCAGGCCGTATTCTCCGTACACAAGGTGGACCACGGGGCGCGTGTCGCCGGCATGGGCGGGGCGTTTACGGCCATCGCCGACGACATCAGTACGATCTTCGTAAACCCGGCTGGACTCACCAATGTGGAAGAGAGGGAGTATACGCTTTCGTACACACGCTGGCTTGTCGACACCCGGTTCTATTCGGGCGCGCTGGCCTACAATACGACCCGCGGCGTGGTCGGGCTGGCCGTGATGGCGTTTTCGGTTCCGGACGTGGAAGAGACGACGATTTATCAGCCGGTCGGGACGGGCCGGATGCTGGAAATCGGCGACTTCAGCATCGGCGCTTCCTACGCGACGAAGTTGACCGACAAGCTCTCGTTCGGATTCCAGGTGAGGTGGACGCAGGAAACCATCGACGTCGACAAGCTGACGGGCGTGGACTTCAATTTCGGCACGACGTTCAACACCGGATTCAGGAGCCTTCGGCTCGGGATGGCGTTCAAGAACCTGGGTAAGGACATCGAGTCCCGCGAACTCAACTATCAGATGCCGGTCGCGTTCGATTTCGGCTTCGCGATGGAAGTCTTCGGAGAAAGAGGGGGCGATCTCTCATATTTGACGTTGACAGGAGAGAGTCACTACGCCACGGATTACTCCGAGCCGCGGTATCGCATCGGCGGCGAACTGTGGCTGCAGAACGCATTCGCGTTGCGGGCCGGCGTCAAACCCGGATACGATACGGAAGTGTACAGTCTGGGACTGGGATTGAAGGTCAAGCCCGTGCAGGGCAAGGTCGTCCGCGTGGATTTCGCGTACAGCGACGGCAACGACTTCGAACCGCCGCTTCGTTTCAGCCTGAGCGGATCGTTCTGACGGACGTCTGACACCGTTTCATCCCCTTGGTTCAAGTCACAAGAAAAACCCCGGTTTTTGCCGGGGTTTTTTTGTTTGCGAACCCGCAAGGCGCGAGCGCCTTCGTCGACGCGGCAGCTTCCCCCATCCACATCCACTCCGGCTCAATTAGAAGCTTTTTCTGCGATTCCTCCGTCTGTATTCAGCCTCCCGCCACCGAAAATTCGACCCGATTCGATTGACTGGAAGATGCCCCGAAGCGGGTAGTGATCTTCGCGGCCTGCGCGCAGTCATGTACGGCTATGTCTACAAATCGACAAATCTTAATGGATAATTGGACAAACTTCAACAAGATATCATCAATAAGGTCTCATTTTTCAGAATTAATTCAAAAAATTTTCTGTATCTTTAGAGCTAATAGTGATATCCGGTCACACCCGTATCCGCGATGCTCACGCTTCAGCGTCTGGACAGTCCGGACGCCGGCAGCGGCACACTGATGCTGTACGCGTCTGGGACGCAGTTCAACGACCCGGAGCGATACCGGTCTTGTCTGCAATCCGGTCGGCAGAATGGCACGTAAATCGTCACACCCCGAGAGAGTTCAGGGACGAAATCGTCATCATTGAACCGGGAGGATTTACCAATGATTCGGAAAAGAAGCCTGCTGTTGATCGGCGCCCTGGCAGTCCTTGTCGCTTCCGCTTCTGCATCTGGCGGCGATGACGTGGCGGACAATCGATCGCTGGATCGTTTCGGCAGCAACGGATCGGCTAACCGTACGATTGGCGACGCCGCATCTGTCGAATTTTCCGCTGAGTACACGATCATCGCGGCTGCCAAGCGCACAGCCGCGGGTGTGATTACGACCGATACCGGTCCTTCCCCCGACTTCGACGGCGACGGGACGGTCGGTTTCAGCGACTTTCTGGCGCTGGCAGGCGTGTTCGGTTCGCGCAGGGGCGACAGCAAGTATGAAGCCAGGTACGATCTGAACAGCGACGGCGAGATCGGGTTTCCTGACTTTGTGATTTTTGCGCAGAGCTTTGGCGGCGCGCCGCCGTCAACGGGCGGAGGTGATGGCGCAACGGCAGTTGATATTCCGGACGAAAATCTGCGCGCTGTTATCGAAGACAGCCTCGGCAAGTCGACGGGTACGCCGATCACCCGGGAGGAGATGGCGACCTTAACCCATCTCGATGCATCCAGCAAGGGTATTTACGATCTCACTGGGCTTGAGTTCGCGGTTAACCTCACGGAGTTGGACCTCGGTGGTCAGGAAGTGCGGTTATGGGAGGTGAATATCAATGAAATTTTCGACAACCTTTCGCAATACTTGACCGATTCAATTGAATCATTGATTAGGACAAACCTCTTTTATGTCAACAGCATATCGGACGTGACGCCGCTGTCGAGCCTGACCAATCTGGAAGTCCTGGATCTTTCCGGCAACAGTATATCGGACGTGACGTCGCTATCGAACCTTACCAATCTGAGAATCCTGAGTCTTTCCGACAACGGCATATCGGAGGTGACGTCGCTGTCGAACCTGACCAATCTGAGAATCCTGAGTCTTTCCGACAACAGCATATCGGACGCGACGCCACTTTCTTATATGAACCGTTTGGAATGGCTGGATCTCTCCAGCAACAGCATATCGGACGTGACACCGCTGTCTAACCTGACCAACCTGGAAGTTCTGGATCTCTCCAGCAACAGCATATCGGATGTGACACCGCTGTCTAACCTGACCAGCCTGGAAGATCTGGATCTCTCCTACAACAGCATATCGAATATGTCAGCACTCTCAGGCCTGACCGGCGTCGTTTGGCTGGGTCTCTCCTACAACGGCATATTGGATATGACACCGCTATCTTACTTGACCAATCTGAGAGGCCTGAGTCTCTCCGGCATCGGCATCTCGGACGTGACACTGGACGTGACACTTCTTGTGTCGCTTCTATCTGACTTGAATAACCTGATATATCTGGATCTCTCCAGCCACGGCATATCGAATGTGACGCCGCTATCGAACTTGACCGGGTTAAAGGTCCTGGATCTCTCCCACAACAGCATATCGAATGTGTCTGCACTATCCGGTTTGACCCGTCTGGAATGGCTGGACCTTGAAGACAACGGTTTATCGAGCGTGACGCCATTATCGAACTTGACCACGTTAAAGGTCCTGGCTCTCCCCAGCAACAGCATATCGGATGTGACGCCGCTATGGAACTTGACCAGGTTAAGAGTCCTGTATCTCTCCGAAAACAGCATATCGAACGTGACGCCGCTATCGAACCTGACCCGACTGGAAGTGCTGGATCTCTCCGGCAACAGCGTATCCAATGTTTCTGCACTTTCCGCTTTGACCCGCTTGGCAGGGCTGTTTCTTGAAGACAACAGTATATCGGATGTGTCGGCACTGTCCGGTCTGACGAGTCTTGTATTCCTGGGGCTTGATGATAACAACATTTCCGACCTCTTGCCATTGGTCGCGAATACGGGGCTGGGAAATGGAGACTTCGTTGGAGTTGGAAACAACCCCCTGAGCGCTCTGTCGATCAACGTGCACATCCCCGCCCTTGAGAGCAGAGGGGTTTATGTGTCATCCGGCGCATCCAAGCTGGCAGTAGGCAAGAAGAGACGAGATTTGCTTCCTGCACTGATGGAGAGATACAGGACTGAATCTGCCGGAAGCAGGCTTTTCAAATGATTCAGGGCGCATTGACGCCAGGAATGCCGTGTTCTGCAAGAAACCTCGCCCGTTCGCGGGCTCCCCGCTGTCTGCTGTATTCACCACGTCACCGAACCGGTGACAAAAAAGGAGTTTGCAATGTGGACTCACATTGTTTCAACGGTTCTTGCGGCGTTTGTGCTGATCGGACCGGCATCGGCCGGTGAGATGACCAGAGGATTGACCATCACCGGAGGACGGAACGCCGCCGCTACGCTCAGGCTGGAACGCGTGAACGACCCGGACGCGGAAAGCGACATTCTGAAGCTGCAGGTGTCGGTGGCGCAGACCACCGACCTGAAGGGTTACGGGTTATCCCTGCAGTACGATCCAGTGAAGTACGAGTTCGTGAATGCCACGGAACTGGACGGGAATTTGCTGAAATCCGGCTCCGGACAGGAGACGCTGTTCCTTTCCTCGAACCGGACGCCGGGGCAGGTGGACGTCGGCGCGGTGAAGATCGACGGGCAGGGCGCCAGCGGCGGCGGGAAGCTCGTCGAGCTTGTTTTCAGGACGAGCGGAACGCCGTTGTCGTCCGACTTTCAGGTATCGGAGAGCGTTCTGGTGGGCGTGGATGGCGCCGTTGACATGCTCCACCACGCTGAGATCGGCGATCTGAAACCGCTGCCGGATCGATTCAGCCTGGAGCAGAATATGCCGAATCCGTTCAACCCCTCCACCGCCATCGGCTACCAGTTGCCAGAGGCAGGAGTGGTCCGGCTGGCGATCTACAATCTTCTGGGCCAGGAAGTGCGCGTACTGGTGAATGAACAAAAAAGCGCCGGATCTTTTACGGCGACGTGGGACGGGACGGACGCGCTGGGCAGGCACGTTGCCAGCGGCATCTACCTGTATCGGATTCAGGCCGGCAGTTTCTCAGCGACCAAAAGGATGCTGTTGCTGAAATAGGTTCAACGGCAAGCAAACGTCTTTGATCTCATGGACGCGGTGTCGCGGTCAGTCCGCGGTATCGCACGGCATTCCGGTGGCAGCGCCGAGGCAGGGGGGCGTTCCTGACACCGAAACCGCATGTGCCGCATTTAACCCACGGTCAAAGTACCTGAACACACTCGTCGTCGAAACAAAGGAGTGTTCCCCGATGCTTCCAAAACGAAGTTTGTCGTTGATTGCGGCCCTCGCGGTCGTCGCCTTTGCCGGGCAGGCTTTGGCCGGCGCCAATGCCAATGCCGTGTTGTCGCTCGACCTGATTCCCGGGGGAGGCGCCGGCAACCGGACGGATGACGGGATCACGTCGGGTACGGTTGCCGGTCGGGGCACAACCATCGCCGTTGAGGTATTCGCTACCGGCGTGCGGACGTCCCTTGCCGGGATGATCATCAAATTCGACTTCGACGCTACGCTGCTGTCATTCGTAAAGGCCGAAAACAGCGCGTTCCCCCTCGTGCTTCCCGAGGGCGCCGTCGGCGCCAACCTGGCAGCGGGCAACGCCGTCACGTTGGCGTCTTCGGGTTTTCTGGCTCGCGCGGAGTTTAGGACCGTTGCCGACGTCGCGGGCCGTGAGTTTTCGATTGGGCTTGAGTCGGTTACTCTCGCGGAGAGTCTCACGTCGAGCGACGTACTCCGGACAAGCAGTAGCGTCATGTTCAACGCCGCGCCGTCTCCCGACTTCGACGGCGACGGCGCCGTGGGCTTTTCGGACTTTCTGATCTTCGGAAGCACGTTCGGGTCGCGGCAGGGTGACGCCAGGTACAATGCCGCACAGGACCTGAATGCCGATGGATCGGTAGACTTCACGGATTTTCTGATCTTCGCCGACAGCTTCGGCGACACCGTGCCCCCATCCGGCGGCGGGGGTGGAGGCGGCCCTGACCTCGTCGTTTCGGCCCTTTCCCTAAGCAGCGGTCGCGTATCCGCGGGGGCATCCTTTACGTTCAACGCCACGGTGCGTAATGGTGGGAGCGGCCCGGCTGCCGCGACGACGTTGCGGTACTACCGTTCGACGGACGCGACCGTCTCAACGAGCGACGTGGCAGTAGGCACGGACGCTGTAGGCGGGCTCGCCGCGTCGGGGACCAGTAATCAATCGATCAATCTGACGGCGCCATCGAGTCCCGGAACCTACTATTACGGTGCATGCGTCGACGCGGTTTCCGGCGAGTCCAATTCCGGGAATAACTGCTCGCCTTCCGTCGCGCTTACCGTAGCGACCGTGACCCCGCCTGCGGCGGGAACGTCGAATGTGTACTGGACGGACTGGGGCACGGACAAGATCCAGCGCGCCAACCTCGACGGCTCAAACGTCGTAGACCTGGTCACCGGCGGCGGACTGGACGGGCCTGACGGATTGGCGCTGGATATGGCGGGGGGAAAGGTGTACTGGACGGACGCTGGAACCAACAAGATCCAGCGCGCGGATCTGAATGGCGCCAACGTGGAGGACCTGGTCACGGGCCTGGGAATCCCGTACGGTCTGGCGCTTGACGTGTCCGGGGGCAAGATGTACTGGACGAACAGGCAGACGAACAAGATCCAGCGTGCCGACCTGAGTGGCGCCAACGTGGAAGACCTGGTTACCAGCGGCCTGACGTTCCCCGGCGGACTGGCGCTTGACGTGTCCGGGGGCAAGATGTACTGGACGAATCCGGGCGCGAACAAGATTCAGCGCGCGAACCTGGACGGCTCGGGGGTCGAAGACCTGGTCACCAGTGGCGTGAACAGTCCCACCGGAATCGCACTCGACGTATCCGGCGGCAAGATGTACTGGACGGACCGGCGCTCGGACAAAATTCAGCGTGCGGACCTCAGCGGGGCCAACGTGGAAGACCTGGTCATGAGCGGATTGCATAGTCCGAATGGTCTGGCGCTGGACGTGTCCGGCGGGAAGATGTACTGGGCGGACGCGGGCACGAACAAGGTGCAACGCGCGAACCTCGACGGCTCCGGCGTGGAAGACCTGTTAACCGGCACGAACGGACTGGTCGATCCGTCGGGCGTGGCCGTGGCGACCGCGCCGGGCAATGGTGGAGGAAGCGGTCCCGGGACGGGCGGTGGCGGCGGCGCTTCGCCGGACCTGATCGTGGATACGCCTTCGGTCAGCAGCAGCAGCCCGGATACGGGTGCAACGTTCACGCTGAGTGCGACGGTCCGTAACCGTGGCACTGGTCCTTCCGCGGCATCGACGTTACGGTACTTCAGTTCTGCGGACGCGACCATTTCCACGAGTGACACAGAAGTCGGAACGGATGCAGTGGGCGGGCTCGCCGCTTCCGGCACCAGCGCCAAGTCGATCAACCTGACGGCGCCGTCATCCGCCGGCACTTACCACTACGGCGCCTGCGTGGATGCATTAACCGGCGAATCCGATACCGGAAACAACTGCTCAGCCGCGGTGAGCATCACGGTCGCGACGGTGCCGCCGCCCGTCACGGGAACGTCGAAGCTGTATTGGACCGACTGGGGTACGGATAAGATCCAGCGCGGGGACCTGGACGGCTCGAACGTCGAAGACCTTGTCACCGGCGGCGGGCTGGACGGGCCGGACGGGTTAGCCCTGGATATGGCCGGCGGCAAGATGTACTGGACCGACGCGGGCACAAACAAGGTGCAGCGCGCGGACCTGGACGGTTCCAACGTGGAGGACCTCGTCGCCAGCGGCCTGAGCGTGCCGTACGGTCTTGCGCTCGACGTATCCGGCGGCAAGATGTACTGGACAAATCGGCAAAACGGCAAGATCCAGCGTGCGGATCTGGACGGTTCCAACGTGGAGGACATTCTCACTCTCGCCGGCCTGGCGTTTCCGGGTGAAATCGCACTCGACGCGGCCAACGGCAAATTGTACTGGACGAATCCCGGTTCGGACAAGATCCAGCGTTCGGGACTGGATGGTTCCAACGTCGAAGACCTGGTTACGAGCGGCCTGAGCAGCCCCACCGGCCTTGCTCTCGATCTGTCCGGCGGCAAGATGTACTGGACCGACCGCGGAACTAAGAAGATCCAGCGCGCCAGTCTGGACGGTTCCAACGTGGAAGACCTGGTGACCAGCGGCCTGACGAGCCCCAACGGGCTGGACCTGGACGTGTCCGGCGGCAAGATGTACTGGACGGACGTGGATGCCGACAAGGTACAGCGCGCGAATCTGGACGGCTCCAACGTCGAGGATCTGCTCACGAGCGCCGACGGACTGGTCGATCCATCAGGGCTCGCCGTTGGTGCACTCAGCGGAATCAGTGGGAGAGGAGTCTATGGCGTTGGTGACGCGCTCCCGAATTTTCCGACCGGCTTTTTCGTACCAAAGCTCCTTCGGAAAGCAAGTCTTACAATTAAAGGGGGGCGCGCGGTACTTAGCTTCCAGAACGGCGGTCTGATCGAGCTGCAGGACGGGACACGATATACCTGTATCGCCGCCGGAGGATGCAGTATCGAGGGCGGACGGGTGACACTTGGCACCTTTAAATAGGGGATACTGACTTATGAAACGGCCAGTAGTGGATCGACGATTCGCGCCGGTGGTATTTGTCGTCGTTTTGGCGGCAATTGCCCTGCCGGTTTCGGCCTACGCTCAGGTTCCCGTTCCCGCGGTTCAGGAGTCGATCACCGTGTCGACAGCGTCGCCGTTGACCGAAGCGACGCTGGACGGCAGTGAGGTTACCGTGACGCTCGCGGGGCGTACTTTCGAGCGATCCATCTTCTCCATCCGACGGGCGGTGTCGGTATCGGGCATTGCGGGCGTGAGCGTGGGGACGTTCGGGATTACGCGCACAAGCGATACCAAATTGACGGTAGAACTGGATTTCAACGGCGACTTCGACGAAGAAGGAACACTAACGTTCACGGTTGGTGCGGGGGCGATCGCGGCATACAACGGCGCCGCGCTCACCAGGGATTTATCTGTCCCGTCCGTGGAAGAGACGGTGGATGGGTCGACCGCGTCGCCATTGACCGAGGCGACACTGGACGGGAGCGTGGTGACGCTGACGCTGGCTGGACGGGCATTCGAGAGTTCGATCTTTGACGTCCGGCGCGGCGTGTCCGTGTCGGGAATCGCGGGCGTGAGCGTGGGCACGTTCGGGGTGCAGCGTGTAAGCGACTCTAAGGTGACGGTGAAACTATCGTTCAACGGCGACATCGACGAGGATGGTGCGTTGACGTTCACGGTAGGCGCGGGTGCCCTCGCGAACTACAACGGCGTCGCTCTGACCGACCAGGTGTCTGTGACTGGGTTGGAAGAAAAATTCGTTGCGACAACCCCACAGACGTTAACCGAGGCGACGCTGAACGGGAGTGTGGTGACGCTAACGCTTACAGGAAGATCCTATGAGAGTTCGATCTTCGACGTGCGGCGTGGCGTGTCGGTAACGGGGATTGCGGGCGTAAGCGTGGGTACGTTCGGCATTCAGCGGGTGAGCGACACGAAGGTCACGGTTGCGCTCTCGTACAGCGGCGACATCGACGAAGACGGCACGTTGACGTTTACGGTGGCGGCCGGCGCCATCGCGAGCTACAGCGGCGCGTCGCTGACGGCGCAGTTGCCGGTGAGCGCGGGGATCGAATCGGTCACTGCAACGACAACGTCTCCCTTGACCGAGGCGACGCTGGACGGCAGCGTGGTGACGCTGACGCTTTCGGGCGCATTCTACACGCGTTCCGCCCTGGACATTCGGGACGCCGTGTCGTTGTCGGGGATTGCGGGGGCGAGCATCGGGAGATTCGGAATCAGGCGCGTCAGCGACACGGTAACGACGGTCGAACTCGAATTCAACGGTGACATGAACACCGACGGCACGTTGACGTTCACTGTGGGCGCGGACGCGATCGCGAACTACAACGGCGATCCGCTCACCGCGACGTTGCCGGTTACCGCGGAGACAGGTGGCGGGACCAATCAGGTACCCACGTTCAGCGAGGGCGCCGGCGCTACGCGCAGCTTCGCCGAAAACGCGGGCGCGGGACAGAACATAGGCAATCCGGTGACCGCGACGGATAACGACGGCGGTACGCCGGCCTACAGCCTGGAGGGTACCGATGCTGCGAGTTTCACAATCATCACAACAAGCGGTCAGCTACAGACCAAAACAGGCGTCGTCTACGACTACGAAGTGAAGAACCGCTATGAGGTTACCGTGCGCGTGTCCGACGGCCAGGGCGGCAGCGCCACCATCGCCGTGACGATCAACCTGACGGACGTGAGCGAACCGCCGGCCACGAAGGCGCCACAAATGTATTGGACTCATGTCAATTACAAGATCCAAAGCGCCAACCTTGATGGATCGAACGTAAAGGACGTGCTGGTCACCGGTCCCGGCGGTCAGAGCGGTTTGTGGGGGCTGGCGGTGGACGTGGGGAACGGTAAGTTGTACTGGGCGGACTGGATCGCCGAAAAAATCCGGCGCGCGGATCTGGACGGCACAAACGTCGAAGACCTGGTCACGAGTTCCGACGGGCTGGACAGGCCCGTCGCGCTGGCGCTGGACGTGGGGAACGGCAAAATGTACTGGACCGACTGGGACACGGATAAGATTCAGCGTGCGGACCTGGACGGCACGAACGTCGAAGACCTGGTCACCAGCGGTCTGGTGAGTCCGGGCGGGCTGACGCTGGACGTGCCCAACGGCAAGATGTACTGGACCGACGGAGAAAACGACAAGATTCAGCGCGCGGATCTGGACGGCACGAACGTCGAAGACCTGGTCACCAGCGGTCTGGGCCGCCCGAGCGGGCTGGCGCTGGACGTGGGGAACGGCAAGATGTACTGGACGGATCGGGAGAGGTCCAGGATACAACGTGCGGATCTGGACGGCACGAACGTCGAAGACCTGGTCACCAGCGGTGTGGACGAGCCGGTCGCGCTGGCTCTGGATCTGGGCAACGGCAAAATGTACTGGTCGGACTGGACCGCCAGCAAGATCCAACGCGCGGACCTGGACGGTACGAACGTCGAAGACCTGGTCACCAGCGCCGACGGACTGGACAGACCGTTCTGGCTGGTTCTGGCGGCACCCGTTACTACCGCGCCTCCGGCGCCGCCCGGACAAAAGACGGCCGATTTCAACGGCGACGGCATCGTCAACTTCGCCGATTTCTTCGACTTCGTGGACGCCTTTGGCACCACAGATGCTAAATATGACCTGGACGGCAACGGCATCGTGAACTTTGCCGACTTCTTCGAGTTTGTGGACGCATTCGGTAATTCCGGCTAGGGCGGTGATGGAGTTGACAATGATCGGATTCCTTCGCCGGCAGGACATCGGGCGTTAGCCACGCGACGGCGGTCCGATTGTCATTCGGTGACTCCTCGTCGCCTTTCGTCGAGTCGAGTAGCGGAAACAACGCCGTTTATTGTGTCACAACTGTCGCATTTTGCGACAGTTTCCCACTTGTCGAGGCCAGGCGGACCCGACGATTGTCCATTGGGTTTCTACCAGCCGTCCACGAGTACGCGACTATCGCACGTTGACATCTACTCACCTTGAGGTACGAATGTCCCGAAGAACCTCCGTCCTTAGTTTCATCTTTCCCACCTGCCCGGCTGTCCTGTTGTTGTCCTCGGTCGCCTACGGCTCTTCCCTCGAGTTCGATTGGACCCATTCCTGCAAGGCGCCCGATCATGAGCAGTTGGTGCACGAACTGGCCTCCGGTCCGGCGGCCAAGCGGTCCGCGGCGGCGGACTCCGGAGAGACGCGCACGCTGCGTCTGATCTACTTCCTGCCGAACGATCGGACGTTCAACCCGGACGTGGTTGACACGATGAAAGCAAGGATTCCCAGGATCCAAGCCTTCTTCCGCGACCAGATGCAGTCGAACGGCAAAGGCAGCAAGACATTCGAGTATGAGACCGACGACCAGGGCGATCCGGTGGTGCACCGCGTGAACGCGCCGAACGCCGATGACAGCTATCTCCGTGCCTACCGGATGGTAGGCGTTGGAAACGTGTTCAGGGACCTGAGACCGACAATTGACACGAGCAAGGGCATCTTCCTCATCGTGGTCGACCACGGCACGTACAACAACCTGGGCTGGGGCGGCGTGGCGGGTCTTGGAGGCCGGTGGGCGGATAACAGGGGCTACGCGCTGCTGCCCGCCGGCTTCAGCGTTGAAACGGCGGCGCATGAACTGGGCCATGCCTTCGGCCTGCAGCACGATTTCAACGACGGCGCCAACATCATGTCCTATGGCCCGGGATGGAACCGGCTGGCGCCGTGCAGCGCCGGCATGCTTTCGGTGCATCCCTATTTCAATCCTGCAATTGCGATCAAGGGATTTCAGCATGGATACGACATGGGGGAATTCAACTCGCCGAGCGTCGAGCTGATCTCACCGCTGAGATATCCGGCCGACGCAACGAGCTTCTCCGTTCAGTTCAGGGTAACTGCTTCAGGCAGCAGGGGCCTTCACCAGGTGATATTCTTCCTGAAGACGAAATGGCCCCATCCCGCCGATGGATCACAGGAAGTGAAATCGTGCCAGATGTTTAGCGGTCAGAACCAGGCTGTCGCCACGTTCAATTACGACGGCATCATCCCATCGGAAGGTGTTTCGAGTCTCTCCGCCTCCACCTCCCAGTACGTGGCGGTCCTCGCTGTGGATACGGAGGGGAACGCGAATACCGGACCGCTTCGGGATACTCACTTCATATTTGCGGAAGCGTCGGAACACCATCTCGCGACGCTTTTCAGATACACGCGGGATACGTCGCCGGAGGTCTATGACGCCCGGTTTTCGCCGGATGGGGCGATTCTCGCCGCGGGTTCGTCCGCAGGGATGCAACTATGGAACACGACCACGCGATCCCACGCCGGTACAATCAGGGTGGGCAGCAATTCCGTGGCGTTTTCGCCCGATGGGACCATGCTCGCATCCGGGTCCACCACATCCGCACCGTCCAATGTTTCGCTGTGGAACGCGGCGAGCCGGACGCTGATCGCCACGCTGCCGGGGCATCCGGGAGGCCCCACAGGCGTCCATTCCCTGGCATTCTCGCCCAGCGGAGACACCCTCGCTTCAGGATCGGGAGACAAGACGATCAAGTTGTGGGACGTGGCGAATCAGACCCTGATCTCCACCCTAACGGGGCATACGAGTCACGTCTGGTCTGTCGCATTTTCAACCGATGGGACGCTCGCATCCGGTTCCCGCGACGGCACGGTCAAACTCTGGAACACGGCGACACGTACCAATACTGCCACTCTGCAGAGCAACACCGGCCGGGTCCTGGGCGTGGCGTTTTCTCCGGACGGCACCATACTCGCTTCGAGTACCGACGTTTCCATGGTGCTGTGGGACGTTGCAGCGCGGGATACGATTGCAACCCTTCCGGGTTACGGGCAGCCGTCGTTCTCCCCCGACGGATCGGTCCTCGCCGCCGGCGCCGGAAAGGGAAAGGTCTTTTTGTGGAATGTGGCGAAAAAGGAGAATATCGCCAGTCTCGGGCATCCGGACCACCTGCAGGACAGATGGGGCTTCCGGATCAACGGCGTATTCTCTCCGGATGGGTCTCTGCTCGCCTCGGTCGGGATGAACGGCATCGAGCTCTGGGACGCGTCTCAGTGGACGGGGACCGCTCCGCCCGCCCCCGCGACGGCCGTAACCGATTTCAACGGCGACGGAAAGACCGATTTTGCCGACTTCTTCCTCTTTGCCGACGCGTACGGCGGGACGGATGCGAAATTCGACCTGGATGGAAGCGGCACGGTGGATTTCGCGGACTTTTTCAGGTTTGTGGACGCGTTCGGGTCCTGAGCAATAGTGCAAGTAGCTTGGGAACGGACCGTACCCAATGGTGATCACCAATGAAGTACGTCTTTTGCCAACGACGGTCTGCGATTTGGGCAATCGCAGTAGCGTTGGGAATATTTGCCCATTCGGCTGCGGGCAGCGGCGGCGAGGACGGAAGTGTACGCGCCTCACGGAAACCGGCCTTATCCGATTGCTGCGACCGAAACTCGCTCAAAGACTTCGATACTTTGGACGGCGCGGCAAACAACGCGCCGGAGGGGATCTGGTCGGACGGGAAAACGATGTGGGTGGCGGACTTCCGGAACGACAAGATTTACGCCTACGACGTGGCCACCAGCGTTCGCGATTCGGCGAACGACTTCAGTACGTTGGACGCCGCCGGAAACGACAAGCCAACGGGCATCTGGTCGGACGGAACGACGATGTGGGTGGCAGACGACGCGCAGGGGCTGTGGTTTGAGGAAGACAACGATAAGATATATGCGTACGTCCTGGCCACGAGGGCCCGGGACCCGAGCAAAGACTTCAACTCATTGAACGCCACGGGAAACGACGATCCGGAGGGCATCTGGTCAGACGGAACGACGATGTGGGTGGCGGACCAATCTGACGAAAAGTTATATGCCTATGACGTGACGACCGGGAATCGTGTCCGGACCCGGGACTTCAATACGCTGGAGGCGGCCGGAAACGACGAGCCGACGGGTATCTGGTCGGACGGAACGACGATGTGGGTGGCGGACGTCTGGAGAAACAAGATTTATGCCTATAGCATGACCACCAAAGCCCGCGACCCTGGCAAAGACTTCGATGCGCTGGAGGCCGCGGGAAACGACAACCCGACGGGTATCTGGTCGGATGGCAGGACCATGTGGGTCGCGGACGCCCTTGACGATAAGATATATGCCTACAATATGCCGTCCGGTGGCGAAACGACCTCGGCCGTGACCGATTTCAATGGCGACGGGAAAACGGACTTTATCGACTTCTTCCTCTTTGCAGACGCGTACGGCGGCACGAACCCACGCTTCGACCTCGATGGCAACGGCGTCGTGGATTTCGCGGACTTTTTCAAATTCATCGATGCGTTCGGCTCGTAGCGCCTGGCCAGGCAGAAAGACAGTTGGCAAGGTGCCTGACAGGCTTGCCGCGTGATCCCTCAAATAGCCAACGGTGTGCTGTATCTGAGCGTAGCCAAAGCGACTCGGAATCTGACGCCCGATTCGATCTGGATGGAAACGGCGCGATCGGGTTCAGCGACTTTCCGATCTTTGCGGGCGCGATCGGAAAAAACTACATCCAACTGACCATATGTGGGATTTGCAATCTGAAGGTGTCATTCAAGACGCATTGATTACACCCGCGCAACAGGAATCTGGCTGACTTTCCGCAGTTCCATGCCTACGTACGGTCTCGTCGACCGCATAGCTGTCTGACGGGAGGATTATACTATGAATCTGGCTTCGCGTGGCGTCTTTCTGGTGTTTCTCGCTGTCGTATTCGCCCCGCTGTCAACCGGCCATGCGTCGCCTCCGCCCGCCAAACACGGACACTTCCACCCATCCGGTCGTTTCGGTGAGACGAAGTCTGGCGAGAATCGCCCTGCCGTCAAGATCACCTCTCGGGCGCTGTCCGAGTATGTCGTGCGCGTTTTTTATTTTTATCCAAGGGATCGAACGCCCTCGAGAGACATAGACGCGAAGTTGGACGTGCTGCTTAAACATGTGCAGCTGTTCTTTGCCGATGAGATGGAGCGGCACGGATTCAGCAGAAAGACATTCAGGCTTGAAACCAATGAGAATGAAAAAACCGTAGTCCATCACGTTACCGGGAAGCACGATAACTCTTTCTATTCATACGGAAAGGCGATTTCGGAAGCGAGCCTGGAGATCAACGAACAGTTTCACCGTCCGGATGGATTGGTCTATTTCATCTGGATAGATTTGGTTGACCCTGAGGGATCCAGTCAGATCGGGGGTAACGCCTTCGGTAACTCGTTTGGCGGCGAGGCACGGATTGCAGCCAGTAACTTCGAGACGGCCCCCACGAGTCTCTATTTTCGTACGTGGACAACGATGGCCCATGAACTCGGACATGCCTTCGGATTGCCACACGACTACCGCGACGATCGTTACATCATGTCTTACGGCGACCAAGTCCTTCAAGATCAGTTGTCGCGGTGTGCCGCCGAATGGCTGGACGTTCATCGTTTTTTTAACGCACGCCGGACATCTGACGGACAGTCCACGAAAATTCAGATGCTTGAAGCCTCCTTCGCGTCTCCTCCCGATTCCATCCGTCTTCGATTCACGGTGACTGATCCCGATGGACTTCATCAAGCGCGATTGGTTACGAATACGATTGATGGAAAGAAAGAACAGGAGGGCGACAAGGTGCTTGACTGTAGATCGTTGATTGGAGCAAGCAACGATGTGGCGGTTGAATTTGTCACGCCTGAATTGGCGTCGAGAAGCAGATACGTCGGGCTCGATGTGATCGATGTGCATGGAAACTTCGCGATGGCCAGGTTCGATGTCGATATTGCCGCAATGCGGCCAGTCTTCGAAGCTATATCGATCCCCGATTCGGAGTTGGTAGTGGCGATACGTAAAAACCTCGACCTCGCCGATCATGATGTTATCACCAAACCGGACATGCTGGACTTAACGTCATTGTTTGCGCGCAATCACGGAATAACAAGCCTCGATGGGCTTGAACATGCGACGAAGCTGAAATATGTTGACCTCAGCGTCAATCAGATTAGTGATATAACGCCACTGAGTGGTTTAACAAGATTGAAATCACTCCTGATAATCAGAAACGAGATTAGCGATATCGCGCCGCTCGCGGGACTGTCGAAAATGAGTGAATTATGGCTTTCGGACAACAAAATAAGCGATGTGACGCCACTTGAAAGATTGAAGAATACAACGTACCTGCTCCTTGGCGGCAATCAGATTCGTGACATCGCGCCACTGGCAGAACTGACAAAGTTAAGAGGCTTATTTCTACAACGCAATCAGATTAGCGACATCTCACCCCTCATGGAGTTGTCGCTGTTGGGGGATTTGAATCTTGCGAGGAATCAGATTAGAGACGTAAGACCTCTCGTTGGTTTGATGTACCTAAACCTGTTGTGGATCGGGGGAAATCCGATAGCCGATATGTCTCCGCTTGGTGAAATATTGCGTCAGAATCCGAACGTCGCAATGGATATAGAGATCGGAGATGTGCCCCCTCCCGAACTTGTGAAAATATCCGGCGATGACCAAAAGGGCCCAGTTGGTTCACAACTGGACGAGCCGTTTGTGGTTTCGGTCTCGTTCCAAAGCGGATCGGCGTATGTCGGGGCAGTCATTACGTTTTCTGTCACGGATGGTAATGGAACGCTCTCTGATGAAACCGTGATGACCGACTCGTCTGGACGGGCGTCCAGCACCCTGACGCTTGGAGGTGAACCGGGCACGATTACCATTACCGCGACACTTCCAGGTACTGGTCAGATTGAGACATTCGTCGCAACGTCGTTGGGTACTTCCGACTTCGACGGCGACGGGACAGTGGGTTTCTCCGACTTTCTGCAGTTCGCGGCGAATTTCGGGCTGATTCAAGGCGACTCGGGTTTTGACGGTCGATTCGACCTGGACGGCAACGGAGCGATCGGATTCAGCGATTTCGTGATCTTCGCCGGTGCGTTTGGCAAGAGTACCTCGTCTGGTTGACGTTGCACCGGATTTGGATTACTCGGTTTTGCAAGGCGATCATTTGCCGCCGAAGGATCTGCTTTGGATGTGGCGGCGGGCGTATCGAGGCCGGCGCCTTCTGCTCGCTCCAGTAATCCGTCACTGCCGTCGCCCGCCGTCTGGCCATATGGCGTTGGCACGGTAACGGCGGTCCGATTGTCGTTCGGTGACTCCTCGTCGCCTTTCGTTGAGTCGAGGAGTGGAAACAGCGCTGTTTATGTATGTCACAACTGTCGCATTTTGCGACAGTTCCCCACGTGTCATGGCCAGGCGTACCCGACGATTGTCCATTGGGTTTCCACCAGCCGTCCACGGGCACGCGACTGTCGTGCGTTGACATCTACTCATCTGGAGGTACGAATGTACCGTAAAACCTCCGTCCTTAGTTTCATCTTTCCCACCTGCCCGGCTGTCCTGCTGTTGTCCTCGGTCGCCTACGGCTCTTCCCTCGAGTTCGATTGGACCCGTTCCTGCAAGGCGCCCGATCATGAGCAGTTGGGGCACGAACTGGCCCCCGGTCCGGCGGCCAAGCGGCCCGCAGCGGCGGACTCTGGAGAGACGCGCAAGCTGCGTCTGATCTACTTCCTGCCGAACGATCGGACGTTCAACCCGGACGTGGTTGACACGATGAAAGCAAGGATTCCAAGGATCCGGACCTTCTTCCGCGACCAGATGCAGTCGAACGGCAAGGGCAGCAAGACAGTCGAGTATGAGACCGACGTTCGACACGAGCAAGGGCATCTTCTTCATCGTGGTCGACCACGGCACGTACAACAACCTGGGCTGGGGCAGCGTAGCGGGGTTTGGCGGCCGGTGGGCGGATAACAGGGGCTACGCGCTACTGCCGTCCGGCTTCAGCGTTGAAACGGCGGAGCATGAATCGGCCATGCCTTCGGCCTGCAGCACGATTTCAACGACGGCGCCAACATCATGTCGTATGGCCCGGGATGGAACCGCCTGGCGGTGTGCAGCGCCGGCATGTTGTCGGTGCATCCCTATTTCAATCCTGCAATTGCGGTCAAGGGATTCCACCATGGATATGACATGGGGGAGTTCAACTCGCCGAAAGTCGAACTGATCTCACCGCTAAGTTATCCGGCCGGCGCAAAGAGCTTCTCCGTTCAGTTCAGGATTGCGGCATCAGGCGCGAGGAGCCTTCACCAGGTGATATTCTTCCTGAAGACGAAGTGGCCCCACCCGGCCGATGGATTACAGGAAGTGAAATCGTGCCAGATTTTCGCCGGCCAGAATCAGGCAGTCGCCACGTTCAACTACGACGGCATCATCCCATCGGAAGGCGTTTCAAGTCTCTCCGCCTCCCAGTACGTGGCGGTCCTGGCGGTGGACACCGAGGGGAACGCGAATACCGGACCCGCGACGGCCGCAACAGATTTCAACGGCGACGGGAAGACCGATTTCGCCGACTTCTTCCTGTTTGCCGATGCGTACGGAGGGACGGACGCGAAATTCGACCTGGATGGAAGCGGTACGGTGGATTTCGCGGACTTTTTCAAATTCATCGATGCATTCGGCTCGTAGGCAGCAATTCCGATCCATGTATATCGAGGTTTGGGTCGTCCGGCGTGCAGTGGCCGATCGCCAATGCCGGCAACTGGAGGGATTGCACCGCGGAGGCGCCGGTCTACGTGGTTGATGAGAACGGACGCGTCGTCGACGTCGTCGGTGAACAGGAAGTCTCGGAGTAGAAGTGCCGAGCTTTCGGGCGTATTCGTCGCATTCTCGTTAACTCACATTTAGAGGTACCCATGAAGCTGACTCTCTGCGTTACTTTTCTGTTGTCGCTCACAATCCGACTTTTGCCTGTTTCGCCCGCCCTCGCATCATCCCCGCCGTCGGACAACGTGCACTTCTGCGCGTTCCACGACCACGAGCAGTTGCAGCGGGAGTACACCCGACCTGCGGCCAAGCGGCAGGCAAATCTGAACGCGGGAATGCCGCGCACGGTGCGGATGATCTACTTCCTGCCCAATGACCGCCCTTTTCGGCAGGACGTGGTCGATTCGATGAAAGTCAGGATTCGCGAGGTTCAGAGCTTCTATGCCGAGCAAATGCAGGCGCGCGGCTACGGCGAAAAGACTTTCCGCTTTGAATCCGATGCCCAGGGCGAGCCGCTGATTCATCGCGTTGATGGCCAGCACCCCGACAGTCACTACCTCGACCTGACCCATATTGTATTTGAGGAGATCGGCCGGATATTCGATCTCCAGGAAAACATCTACATCGTCTTCGTCGACCACAGCCTGCTTGATCATATCGGGTTGGGCGGCGGCGCCCGGGCGAACGGAACCGGGTCGAGGGGCCAGAAGAAAGATGGCTGGGTGTTGCTCCCCGGCAGCAGAGCGTTGGTCCCTGGCGTAATCGGATATGGAATAGTAGCCCACGAGCTGGGCCATGCCTTCGGATTGCTGCATGATTTCCGGGACGGCAGTTACATCATGTCCTACGGCCCAACCCCGGGCATCGAGCTCTCCGCCCCGGGATGGTCCCGGTTGTCGGCGTGTGCGGCGGAATTCCTGGCCGTGCATCCCTACTTCAACACCGACAGCTCCCTGGAGAGTGACACGGCACGGCTACCGGCCGTCGCGCTCGTTTCATCGCCATCCTATCCCGCCGGCACCGCGAGCGTCCCCATCCGACTCGAAGCCGCGGCTTCGCAAGGTCTTCGCCAGGTCGTCCTGTTCGCCGCCGGCAGGGGGGGCATCGGAGGTGCGGGAGGCCTCGAAATCGTGGCGTGCCGGGGGTTGTCGGGCGGGAGCGGCGCAGTCGTCGACTTCGAGTACGACGGCACTATTCCATCCTCTCTTCCTGCCTCCAGCCTGTCCGATCCGGTGGCCCATCCGATCCGCGTTCTGGTCGTCGACACTGAGGGGGACGTTGCCTGGACACGATTCGTTCTTGCGGAGGTTTCCCCGTACCAGGTTGACAGTTTCGTCGGCCATACGGACCAGGTCAATTCAGTCTCGTTTTCCCCCGACGGGGCCACCCTGGTTTCCGGGGCGTTGGATGGGAGGACGATTCTGTGGGATGTAGAGACAGGGAGACGGGCCGCCACGCTCGACGATGGGGTCACTGCGGTCGCCTTCTCACCCGACGGCGCCACCCTGGCTTCGGGGTCACGGGATGGCGCAGTGATCCTGCGGAACATGGAGACCCGGGAACGGACCGCCTCCCTCGAAGGCCATGCGGGTGCAGTCAATTCAGTCTCCTTTTCCTCCAACGGCGCCACCCTGGCCTCCGGGTCGAGGGATGGCACGGTCATCCTGTGGGACGTGGCGCATCGAGAACGGATCGCCACCCTGGAAGGGCATAGCGGCGGGGTCACCTCGGTGTCGTTTTCTCCCGACGGCGCCACCCTGGCCTCCGGGTCGTGGGACCGCACGGTCATCCTGTGGGACGTCGCGGCACGAAGACAGATTACCTTCCTCGAAGGCCATGCGGATGAGGTCACTGCGGTGTCGTTTTCTCCCGACGGCGCTACCCTGGCCTCCGGGTCGGGGGATCGCACCGTCATCCTTTGGGATGCGGAGACCCGGGAACTGATCGCCACTTTGGAAGAGCATGTCTCCGCGGTCAGTTCGGTATCGTTTCCGTCGCCGGGTGGAGGCACGTTGGCTTCAGGATCCCGGGATGGAACGGTCATTCTGTGGGATCTGTTGACAACAGAGAAGATCTCCGCATTCGGGCATACGGACGGGGTCAATTCGGTTTCGTTCTCCTCCGGTGGCGCCCTGCTCGCAGCCGGGGGGCGGGACGGCGCGGTCCTGCTGTGGGACACGTCGGAGTGGACGCGCCGCCGTCCACTCAGCCTGGCGATCATCTCCGGCGACGGCCAGACGGGAGCGCCCGGGGCGCCGCTGGCCGACCCCCTGGTCGTGGAAGTGCGGGATCAGTACGGCGACCTCATGCCCGGCGCGCCCGTCACCTTTACAGTCACGGCCGGCGACGGCAAGCTCAGTGACCGATTCGCGGTTCAGCACACGACCACCGATGCCAACGGCCGGGCCGCACTGATCCTCACCCTGGCCCCCTATCCGGGCGTGAACTCCGTGGGGGTCTCCATCAGGGGTGTCGAGTTGGCGAGGTTCACCGCGGAGGGCGTGGGTACTACCGTGACCGAGATGGAGGATGACTACCGGACCTGGCATCTCCCCAAGGGGTCAGTGGCACGTCTTGGCAAGGGTAGAGTGGCGTCAGGAGACCGGGCGGTTGCCCATTCGGCGCATGGCCGTTTTCTGGCCGTGGCCAGCGCCATCGGCGTATGGCTCTATGAGGCAGCCACGTTCCGCCCTCAGGTGCTGCTGCCGAGTGACAGCGAAGTCCACTCGGTAGCATTCTCCCTCGACGGCGCCCTGGCCGCGGGGTTGAGTAACAGCCAGGTCGGTCTTTGGGACTTGCAGTCAGGGGAAGGGATCGGCACGCTTAGCCATTCCGGTCGGGGCCGGGTCACGTCGGTGGTCTTCTCTAACGATGGCATGTACCTGGCTTCCGCGTCACAGGATGAGGTCATCGAGCTCTGGGATTGGGAAGCCAGGCGTCGGGTCGGTACCTGGAACGTTGACGGGGTGGGGGGTCTCTATGGTTCTGGTTCGGTGGCCATTTCCCCGGTGGCCTTTTCGCCGGATGGGACGCAGCTGGTCTCGGGGTTTGACGACGGCTCGGTCAGGCTATGGGACGTGGTCACCCAAAAGGAGGTGGTCATCCTCAGAGGTCATGCGGACCAGGTCAGTTCGGTGTTGTTTTCGCCCGATGGAGCCCTCCTTGCTTCGGGCAGCGGCCTCGTCTCTGATGCCACCATCCGATTGTGGGACACGGCCACACTGGAGGAGGTCGCCACACTGAGAGGCCATGAGCGGGAAGTCCGTTCCCTTTCGTTCTCGCCCGACGGAGCCACCCTGGTTTCCGGTTCCCGGGATGGCACAGTCAGGCTATGGGACCTGGCGACCAGGACTTCGATCAACACGCTGGACCATCCGGTTCAGATCGGGACGGTGTCGTTTTCGCGGGATGGCGTAACCCTCGTCTTCGGGGCTCAGGACGGCGTGTGGCTGCGGAACACGGAGACGGGCAATGTAACCGAGCTGCCGGGTCACGACGGGCCGCTTTGGGGCAACAGGGTGGTGATTTCGCCAGACGGTGCGCTCCTGGCGTCTACAAGCGCTGGATCTGGAAGCTACGAGGTCAGGCTTTGGAACCTGAGGACCCAGGAATTGGTTGGCACGTTGACAGGACTTACAGATGTCGTCTCCGTGGCCTTTTCCCCGGACGGCGCCTCCCTCGCTGGCGGGTCTTTCAATGATCCTGCGATCAAATTGTGGGACGTGGCGACCCGACGCCCGATAGGCACTTTGGAAGAACGGCGTGGAGTCCCGACGAGTGTCGTGGCTTTTTCGCCTGTGGGCGCTCTACTGGCTTCCGGGTCGCGCGTTGGGACTGTCAGCCTGTGGAACGTGCAAACGCGAGTATTTACCGGCAACCTGGAAGGACATCCCGATCGGATCAGCGCCATGTCGTTTTCTCCCGACGGCGCCCTTTTGGCTACGGCGGCGTTTGGCACTCCGGAGAGTGACAATTCTGTCAGACTGTGGGACGTGGCGGCGCAAACACTTGTCGCCACGTTGGAAGGGCATTCGACAATGATCGATGACGTCTCGTTTTCTCCCGACGGCGCCCTGCTGGCGACAGCGGCGAGGGATAATGCAGTCAAGCTGTGGGACGTGTCGGCGCGAGAGCTGATCGCTACCCTGGAAGCCTCGGGAAGCGACAAATCGTGGCAATACCCGAAATCGTTGTCGTTCTCGCGCGACGGTACGACTCTCGCCGGCGGGCTGTACGGGCACATCAAGCTATGGGATGTGGCCACAAGACAGGTGACCTCAACCCTGGACCAGGATCCTGCCGTTGGGGCGACCTCCGTGGTGTTCGCTCCCGACGGAATGCTGCTTTCCGGGATGACTGACGGCACGATTCTGATGTGGGACTTAGGGCCGCGTCCAAAAACTCTGGGCAAGCTTTCCGGCATCGAGCAGCATGGGGGTGCGGGGAATACCCTTGTCGAACCGTTTGTCGTTGTGGTGCTGGACCGGAATGGAGATCCTGTTTCGGGGACGACTGTCACCTTCGCCGTTATCGCCGGTGGTGGGGAACTTTCCGTAACCACCGCCATTACGGATGCCGACGGCCGCGCAGCCACAATCCTTACTCTGGGTCGTCAACCAGGTGCCAACACGGTTTCTGCGACAGTATCAGATCTCGATCCGGTGGTCTTTACGGCAACAGGAAAGGCTCATCCCGACTTTGATCGCGACGGGACCGTCGGTTTCGGCGATTTCGTGCAGTTCGCGGCGAAATTCGGGCTCAGCAAGGGCGAAGAGGGCTATGATGCATTGTTCGACCTTGACGGGAACGGCGCGATCGGATTCAGCGACTTTCTGATCTTCGCGGGCGCGTTCGGAGACAATTCGTCGTCCAGTTGACGATGTGCCGAGTTACGTATCTGGAGCATTCATCACCCACACACCTCCGCTCCGGCTCAATCAGAAACTCAATCTGCGACATCTCTGTCGTGATTCAGCCTCCTTCGCTCCCACCCCTGAAATTTGATTCTCGCCAACTTGCTGAAAGAGGACCTGACGCGGGTAAGTTTGGTCACCGCTGGTGCCCAACACCGTTCGAATTTGGACGAAAGGGCAAAATTCATCATAAAATCAACGATTGGTCGTCCGAATTCAATGCTAGTTCAACGCTTTTTCGTTATCTTGTCAATAGGCCGTGTATAAAGGCGACCGCTGTCTCCCGTTACCCCTCGCGGTTTGGTGGGTATCCAGTGTGTGCGGGCTGAGGGACAATCCGCGATTGTGCGATTCGCCGTCGTAACGGGACTCGGGGGCTGTCTTTTTAAAGATGCCGACGAGTTTTGGCCGTCAATCTTTGCCGAATGATCGGAGATCGCAATAAGCTTGTCATTCCTGAAAGGAGAACCGTTATGACAACAACCCGGACATCGTTCACCCTGGCATCCATGATTACCGTTGTCGTCCTTCTCGTGCTGGCTGGCGTCATTGCCAATGCGCCTCCCGCCCTGGCAGCGTGTCCACTTCCTCCCGGCGTGACGCCTCCTGATAACCCCGGTGTTACGGCGCAACAGGTGGAAGACGGCAGCGCGAGCCTGGAGGAATTCGCGCTGGCCGCGAGAGATTTCTTCAGGACCGAGACCCGGGGACGAACGAGCCTTGAACGAGCGGCGTACATCGGGTGTCTCACAAGGCAGGACGATGGAATCTGGCGTTCCGGTTCCATGTACATCGTGAGCCTGACGCCCGACGGAAGGGTGTTCATTCACGCGAAGGACATGTCATTGTCGGGCAGGCTGCTCAACCCCGTGATCTACGGAGCGATCCTTTCGGGGCTGGGCGTATCCGTGCGCGATCTGGCCAACATGGCCTCACCCGATCCTGCTACCGCCGCGCAGGCAATCGGCGCCGTGATGGGCGTGTTGATGCAGGAACCGGACGGCGCATTCGATGCGACCACCCCTGTTCCAGGCCTGCGACCCGGCATACCTGGCGCCTCCGGCTATGCCGGCGTCTACTTCTCACTCGGCTTCAAGAGCCCGATCGTGATACTCGCCGGGTTCGATATAAATGAGACTCACGTGACCGAAGAAGCCATCGATTACGGCGACCCGTCCGTTACCGCCGAGGACGTCGTGGACCGCGAGACTTTGAAGGCCTTCGTTACGGAAGCGATGATCCACTTTCGCGCAGCCTACGAAACCGGAGGTATAACCGCTATCTCGAAGGTCAGGACAGCGTTTCGGGATCCGGACGGGCCCTGGAGACACGGTTCGGTGTACCTCTACATCCTGGATCGTACCAGCAACACAATTATCCTTCACGGCGCGTTTCCGAACAGATTCGAGCTCCAACCTCTGGTAGCGACCGTCCGGGACGTCGTGAGTGGACATCTCGTTCTGCCGCAGGTCATCGAAGCGGCGGCCAGCAGTCCGGAAGGCGGCTTCGTGGAGTATTACTTCGACGATCCCAACGACGACACCGACAGAGCCGACGTCCCCAAGGTGGGATACGCACGCGAGTTCACCGGTGAAATCCAGAGGCCGGACGGAAGTGTCGTCCCAACTCACTACGTCATCGGGTCGGGATTCTACGGTCGCGCGGCGGATGCCGCGACCGGTCCCGGCACGGTCGTGGAGGCCACCGTCCTGGGCGACGCGGTGGAGGGATTGACAGTCGAGTTTTCCCACGCCGTCGCCGGACGACGGCCCGACTACGCCTGGAGTACCGTCACCGATGCTGCCGGCCTGTTCTCCCTGACAATCTCCAGCGCGTATGGCGTGAGTGGTTATTATCGCGCCCGCGCCACCAACGCTGACGGCGAGGTCGTGGGCAGGTGGAGCAGCATCCCCCTGAATGTCAATCAACGGCAGGTGTTGGAATTGACGCTGGGCGGCGGTGCGAGGGTCGTTCGTGTCCAACAGCTTGCTACAGACACGCCAGCGGCCGCGTCCAAGCCGGCACTTGCGGCAGAGGCGGCGCCGGAAGCCAGCGGATTGTCGCCCAATTCGCCCAACCCGTTCAACAGCGCGACCCTGATCACTTACCACCTGTCCAGCCCGGGTCCGGTGAAGCTGGTGATCTACAATGTGCTGGGACAGCCCGTACGGACGTTGGCGGACGAGACCCGTGTGGCGGGCACCTATCAGGTCAGGTGGGGCGCCCGCGACGACGACGGCGCATTGCTGTCGACGGGGGTGTATATCGCTCGGTTGAACTATCCCGGCGGTGTATCGACGCAACGGCTTCTCTACCTCAAGTAGCGCCAGAATAAAATTAAAACTGCTTCTCAGAAAGAGGGCAACCATCCCACGTCACCTTGGTGAACCCGTTTTTCCTGGAAGGAGAACCGCTAAGATGAAGATTCGAACATTGTTCACGTCGGCATCCATGATTCCTGTTGTCGGGCTACTCGTGCTGGCCAGCATGCTTTCCACCGCACACCATGCAGCGGCGCAGGATCCTTGCCCGCTTCCTCCAGGCGTGACTGCCCCGCCGGACCCGGCTGTGACAGCCCAACAGGTGGAAGATGGCAGCGCCAGCCTGACCGAATTCGGACTGGCCACGAGAGACGCGTTCAGGAATCGCAGCCATGCGGAAGCGGTAACGAGCTTCGGGCAAATATCCTACTTCGGATGTCTCGTCAGGCGGGAGAACGGGCCGTGGCGCTCCGGTTCCACCTACGTCGTGATGTTGACGCCGAACGGCAGGGTGTTACTTCACTCGAAGGAAATGGCATTATCGGGCGGGCTGCTCAATCCCGCCATTTACGGAGCAATCCTCGCTTCGTTGGGTGTTTCCCTGTCGGATCTTGCCAATCTGGCCTCCCCGGATCCTGCTACCGCCGCCGAGGCGTTCGGCGCGGTCATGGCAGTTTTGTCGCAGGAACCGGACGGCGTATTCGATGCGACCATCTCGATTCCGGGACTGACGCCAGGCATTCCGGGCGCATCCGGCCATGCCAGCGCCTATGTCTCGGGCAGTGTACGGCAGCCGTTCATCCTGCTCACCGGATTCGATCTCCAACGATTTCACCTGGCGAAGGAAGAGATCGATTACGGAGACCCGGCCGTTACCGCCATGGACGTGATGGACCGCGAAACCCTGAAGGCTTTCGTCAACGAAGCAGGACGGTACTGTATCGGACTCCGGGGGAGAGACGATATTGACAGAGCCAAGATTGCTCTGCGGGATCCCAACGGGCCCTGGAGACACGGTTCGGTGTACCTCTACGTCCTGGACCTTGTTTCGAACATCATCCTGATTCACGGCGCGTTTCCGGACAGATTCGAGCTTCGACCCCTGACACCGACCGTCAAGGACGTCGTTACCGGAGAATTCGTCCTGCCGCAGGTCCTCGAAGCAGCGAAGAGCAACCCGGAAGGCGGCTTCGTAGAGTATTACTTCGACGATCCCAATGACGACTCCGACAGCGCGGATATCCCCAAGGTCGGCTACGCCCGCCAGTTCACCACCGAACTCGATATTGGCGGACGGGTCATACCCCTCAACTTCATCATCGGGTCGGGATTTTATGGGCGCGCGGCTGATGTAGGGACGGATCCCGCCACGGTCGTGGAGGCAACGGTGCTGGGTGACGCGGTGGAGGGGTTGCAACATCATCCTGAGGTGGCATTTTCCCGCGCCATTGCCGGCCGCCAGTCGAATTACGCCTGGAGCGCTGTTACGGATGCCGCCGGGCTGTTCACACTGACCATCTCGAGTGAGAATGGCGCAACCGGTTACTACCGGGCCCGTGCCACGAACGCCGATGGCGACGTTATGGGCCGGTGGAGCAGCATCCCCCTCAATGTCAATCAACGGCAGGTTTTGGAATTGACACTGGGCGGCGGTGCGAGGGTCGTACGAGTCGCGTCGCTGGCCGCGGCGGCGCCGGTCGCTGCTGCCAAGCCTGCGTTCTCGGCAGAGGCCGTGCCGGAAGCCAGCAAATTGTCACCGAATTCGCCCAACCCGTTCAACAGCGCCACCGTGATCACCTACCACCTGGCCGGCAGGGGTCCGGCAAAGCTGGTGATTTACAATGTGCTGGGCCAGCCCGTACGGACGCTGGTGGATGAGACCGGTGGGGCGGGCACCTATCATGTGAGGTGGGACGCGCGCGACGACGGCGGCGCGTTGCTGTCGACGGGGGTGTATATCGCACGGCTGAGCTATCCCGGTGGGGTGCATACACAGCGACTGCTGTACCTGAAATAGCGTCGAACGGTTGGATAGATTGCCTTATCCCGGAGAACCCGTTTGGAATTGCCCCATTCAGCCTTTAGTTCGAGGCGTGCGGGGATTTCAGACGGGTTCTTTTTCCGTGGCGGACACTCACTGAAAAGACCTGATACCCAACGGGACCTGCTTGACCGTGTTTCCTTTGCGTGCGCTGAACACGTATGCCGTCGTGCGACCGCATTGCGAACTTCCAGATGGGGTACCGGAGCCACGAACTTACGGCGGTCAATTTAGCATCATCGGGACAATTCAGGAAGTATCGTAGACGGTATTTTTCGATTGCATGACGGATGGAATGGTCTTAACATGCGCGTCTGCAAGATTCGGTCCGTAGCGACAGTCTCATTTCTCAGAGCGAGGACAACCAGCCGCATTCACGCTAGAGAGCTTGTCTTTACGTGAGGGAGAACCGTCATGACGAAAGTTCGAACACTGTTCACTTCGGCATCCATTATTCCTGTTGTCAGCCTGTTGGTAATGGCCGCCGTCTTTGGCCAGGCGCCTCCCGCCTTGGCATATTGTCCACCCCCTCCCGGCGTGACTACCCCCGAGGAACCGAGCGTGACGGCGCAGCAGGTGGAAGACGGCAGCGCAAGCCTGAAGGACTTCACGCTGGCCGCGAGGGAACAATTCGTTATGCAGCTCCATACGGCTGAGAATCTGGGACAAGTGGTCTACTATGGATGTCTCTTTCGGGAAGAAGGGAGCTATTGGCATTCCGGTTCCACCTACATCGTGGTTATGAGGGCCGATGGCAGTGTTTTGATTCACGCAAAGAACATGGCACTGGCGAGCAGGCGACTCAACCCCCCTATTTATGCAGAGATCCTTTCTGCCCTGGGAGTACCCTCAACCGTTCTGGCCAACCTGGCATCTCACGATTCTGCCATTGCCGCCCAGGCTAATGCAGATGTGGTTAATGTATTGACGCGAGGACCGGATGCCGCATTCGACGCGACGGCCCCTCTACCAGGCCTGCGACCTGGCATACCGGGCGCCTCCGGCTATGCCGCCGCATATTTTTCGGACTTTTTTAGAGGCCCGCTTGTGATGATCGCCGGTTTCGAGCTCAATGAAACTCACGTAATTGAAGAAGAGATCGATCACATTACCCCGGCCGTTACCGCCAGGGACGTGGTGGATCGAGAAACCCTGAAAGCGTTCGTCACAGAAGCCGGGGAGTACTGTATCGAACTTCGGAAAACCGGCAATTTCCCCGGTGGAATAGCCAGGATCGCACTTCGGGATCCGGATGGGCCCTGGAGACACGGTTCCGTGTACCTCTATGTCCTTGATACGACCAGCAACGTCATCCAAATACACGCTGCGTTTCCGAACAGATACGAGCTTCGACCTCTGATAGCCACCGTCCGAGACGCGGTCACCGGAGAACTCATACTACCGCAGGTCATCGAAGCGGCGAAGAGTGACCCGGAAGGCGGCTTCGTGGAGTATTATTTCGACGATCCCAATGACGACACCGACAGCGCCGATATCCCCAAGGTGGGATACGCACGCGAGTTCAAAACGAAAACCGAGTTAGGTGGAAGGGTAGTCCCGTACAACTTCATCATCGGGTCGGGATTTTATGGGCGCGCGGCAGATGTCGGGACGGGTCCCAGCACGGTCGTGGAGGCCACGGTGCTTGGCGACGCGGTCGAGGGGCTGGACGTCGAGTTTTCCCGCGCCATCGCCGGGCGCCAGTCCGACTACGCCTGGAGTACCGTCACCGATGCAGCCGGCCTCCTTTCGCTGACGATCTCCAGTGCGGACGGGGTGACCGGTTACTATCGAGCCCGGGCAACCAACGCCGATGGCGAGGTCGTGGGACGCTGGAGCAGCATTCCCCTCAATGTCGATCAACGGCAGGTGTTGGAACTGACGTTGGGCGGCGGCGCGCGGGTTGTGCGTGTCCAACCGCTGTCCACATCCAGTCCTGAGGCCGCGGCGAAGCCGGCACTCGCGGCAGAGGCCGTGCCGGAAGCCAGCGGTCTGTCGCCTAATTCGCCCAACCCTTTCAACAGCGCCACGCTGATCACGTACCACCTGTCGGACCCGGGCCCTGTGAAGCTGGTGATCTACAATGTGCTGGGCCAGCCCGTAAGGACGCTGGTGGATGAGACCCGTGGGGCGGGCACCTATCAGGTCAGGTGGGACGCGCGCGACGACGGTGGCGCGCTGCTGTCGACGGGGGTTTATATTGCACGCCTGAGTTATTCCAGCGGCGTGAAGACGCAGCGGCTTCTGTACCTCAAGTAGCGCCAGACGTTGAGGCAGAAAGCATTATCCTGAGAACCCGTCTGGTAGCGCCCGATATACCCTGATCACAAGACTTGCTGTGTCTTCAGACGGGTTCTTTTTTCGTGCCGCTCCGACGGCATCGACCGTTCCTACGTTGTGACCCAACTGTCGCAATTTGCTACAGTTTTCCACACGGTGAAAGCGGATGCGGTCGTGCGACCGTACCGAAAATTGACAGGTGCGGCACTTGTTCAATAGCCCTTGGGCGGTCACTCCGTCCGATTCGTAGACAAATGCGCGAAAGTATCTTTGACGTAAATTTCGTTTGCATTACGGATAGAATTCTCTTAATATGCGCGATTGCAAGATTCGGTCCGAGGCGACACACCTCGTTTCTCAGAGCGAGAACTATCGGTTGTCGTCACCCGAGTGAGCTAGTCTTTCCGGAAAGGAGAACCGTGATGGTGAAGGCTCGAACACTGTTCAATCCGGCATTGGCCGGTCTGCTCGTCATGGCCGGCGTCTTTTTCGACGCGCCCCGCGCCGTGGCGCAGGGAGATTGTGTGCTTCCTCCCGGTGTGACGCCCCCGGCGGACCCGAGTGTGACGGCACAACAGGTGGAAGACGGTAGTGCCCGCCTGGATGAATTCGCACAGGCTGCGAGAGATCAGTTCAAGCAAATATCCGAGGCGGGAGGGCAGCAAGCGTACCACTTTGGATGCGTGGTCAGACAGGAGGGGGGTCCCTGGCGTTCCGGTTCCACCTACCTTGTGCAGGTGACGCTGGACGGCAGGGTGTTCGTTCACTCCAAAGACATGGCGTTGTCGGGCAGACTCCTCAATCGCACAATTCTTGCAAGAATCCTGGTTTCGCTGGGAGTCTCCCCGGGAGATTTAACCGACCCGGCTGCCATCACGGCCACGTTGTTAGAGGAACCGCACGGCGCATTTGATGCGACCGCCCCTATTCCAGGTGTATCGCCGGGTATACCGGGTGCCTCCGGCTATGCCAGCGCCTACGTCAGTGTTCGGCGGTCGGACCCGCTCATACTGCTTGCCGGGTTCGATCTCGACGCGTCTCACGTGGTTGAAGAAGACATCGATTACGGCGACCCGGCCGTTACTGCAGAGGACGTCGTGGACCGGGAGAGTTTGAAGGCCTTTGTCGCGGAGGCAGGACGTTACTTTGGCGAACTCGGGAGCGGCGGCGGCCGTGCTGCCATCTCACAAGCCAAGGTTGCCATGCGGGATCCGGACGGTCCCTGGAGACACGGCTCGGTGTATCTCTACGTCCTGGATCTTGCCAGTAACATCATCCTGTTTCACGGCGCTAATCCGAACAGATACGAGTTGCGACCTCTGATCGCAACGGTCCGCGACGTCGTGACCGGCGAACTCGTGCTGCCGCAGGTTATCGAAGCAGCGAAGAGCAGCCCTGAAGGCGGCTTCGTGCAGTATTTCTTCGACGACCCCACCGACGACACCGACAGCGCCGATATCCCCAAGGTGGGTTACGCCCGCCAATTCGAGGGTGGATGGGAAAGAGGCGAGATGGTGGTCCGATACAACGTCATCATCGGGTCGGGATTTTATGGAAGCGCGTCCGATGTTGCGGCGGGTCGCAGTACGGACGTGCAGGCAACGGTACTGGGCGACGAGGTGGCGGGGCTGGACGTGGAGTTCTCCCGCGCCATTGCCGGGCGTCCGTCCGACTACGCGTGGGCCGGCGTCACAGATGCGAATGGCTCCTTTTATCTGACCATCTCCGGTGCGGATGCGGGGTCTGGTTACTACAGGGCGCGGGCACGGAACACCGAAGGCGAGATCGTGGGGCAGTGGAACAGCATTCCGCTCAATCTCAACAAGCGCCAGGTTCTCGAACTGACACTGGGTGGCACGGCGCGGATTGTACGTGCCGAGACCCTGTCCGCATCCAGTCCGGAAGCCGCTGCCAAGCCGGCGTTCGCGGCGGAGGCTATGCCGGAAGCCAGCGGTCTGTCGCCAAATTCGCCCAACCCGTTCAACAGCGCCACGTTGATCGCCTACCACCTGTCCAGCCCGGGTCCGGTAAAGCTGGTGATATACAACGTGCTGGGTCAGCCCGTACGGACGCTGGTGGATGAGACCCGTACGGTGGGCTCGTATCAGGTCCGGTGGGACGCGCGCGATGACGGTGGTGCGTTGTTGTCGACGGGTGTGTATATTGCCCGCCTGAGCTATCCTGGCGGTGTGCAGACGCAGCGGTTGCTCTACCTGAAGTAACGCCTGACGTTTAGACAGCAAGAGTTTTCTGAGAACCCGTCCGGAAATACCCGGCAACGCCTTAGCAAGAGGCTTTCGGGGTATTCGGACGGGTTCCTTTTAATTCATCCAGTATCTTCCAGCGGGCAAGAGTACAACATTAGTAACTCGCATCCAAGACGTTAAATAAAGCACCGCCCGAATGGAAGGAGGTGACTGCGAAGTGTTGCAAAAGGATTTTTAATTTGCAATTCAAGTGAATTTTAATTAATATCCCCGATTGAATGTTCGGTCCCGGGCGATGGGCCGAGGTCTCGGAAAGACGAAAATCAGCCGTGGCCGCTCGTGCGGCCTTGTCATTAACGGGAGGGAAAACCGTCATGATAAAGTTTCGTACACTGTTCGTGCAGGCATACGTAAACCCCCTTGCAGGTCTGCTCATACTGGCCGCCGTCTTTGCATTCGCGCGTCCGGCCGTGGCAGTATGTCCACTCCCTGAAGGTGCGACGCACCCTGACGACCCGAGTGTGACAGCGCAACAGGTGGAAGACGGAAGCGCTACACTCAAGGACTTCGCGCTGGCAGTGCGCGAGCGGTCCAGAGAATACGCCGCGGGGGCTGCGACCCTGGAGCAGGGGATATATATCGGATGTATTATAAGGAAGGATGATGGGATCTGGCGTTCCGGTTCCACGTACATCGTGAGCCTGACGCTGGATGGAAGAATTTACATTCACGCGAAGGACATGGCGCTGTCGGGCCGTCTGCTCAACCCCGTGATCTATGGAGCGATCCTCCGGGCACTGGGCGTATCCCTGGCCGATCTGGCAAATCTGGCATCTCCCGATCCCGCCGTTATGGGCCAGGCCCTCGGCGCCGTCATGGGCGTTTTGTCGCAGGAACCGGATGGACCATTCGTTCAGCCTGGTATGCCAGGCGCCTCGGGCCATGCCGCCGTATATGTCTCGCCCAATGTAGGGACTCCGGTTGTGCTGCTCATGGGATTCGACCTCGACGAATCTCACGTGGTTGATGAAGAGATCGATTACGGCGACCCGGACGTCACTGCCGAGGACGTGGTGGACCGCGAGACCCTGAAGGCTTTCGTCACGGGGGCGGGAGAATACTTCCTTGGCCTTATGAAGACAGGCGGTGCTGCCGGCGCCTCGAAAGCCAGGATCGCTCTGCGGGATCCGGACGGGCCCTGGAGACACGGCTCCGTGTATCTCTACGTCCTGGATCTTGCCAGCAACATCATCTTGTTTCACGCAGCGTTTCCGGACAGATACGAATATCGGCCTCTGGTGCCGACCGTCCATGACGCCGTGACCGGAGAGTTCATTCTGCCGCAAGTCATCGAAGCGGCCAAGGGCAACCCGGAAGGCGGCTTCGTACAGTATTTCTTCGACGATCCCACCGACCACACCGACAGCGCCGATATCCCCAAGGTGGGCTACGCACGTGAGTTCGCCGTCGAGTTACAGAGACCGGACGGAAGCACAGTCTCGGCTGACGTCATCGTCGGATCGGGCTTTTATGGTCGTGCATCCGACGTCGCGGCGGGTCGCCGTACGGACGTGCGTGCCACGGTGCTGGGTGATGCGGTTGCAGGGCTGGACGTGGAGTTCTCCCGCGCCATCGCCGGTCGGCAGTCCGACTACGCCTGGAGCGGCGTTACCGATGCGAACGGCTCCTTCTACCTGACGATTTCCGGTGCGGATGTGGGGTCTGGATACTACAGGGCGCGGGCACGGAACACCGAAGGCGAGATCGTCGGGGAGTGGAACAGCATTCCGCTCAATCTCAATAAGCGCCAGGTTCTGGAACTGACGCTGGGCGGCACAGCGCGGGTTGTACGTGCCGAGGCCTTGGCCGCGTCCAGTCCTGAAGCCGCTGCCAAGCCGGCGTTCTCAGAAGAGGCAGTGCCGGAAGCCAGCGGTCTGGCGCCCAATTCACCCAACCCGTTCAACAGCGCGACCGTGATCACGTACCACCTGTCCAGCCCAGGTCCGGTGAAGCTCGTGATCTACAATCTGCTGGGGCAACCCGTACGGACGCTGGTGAATGAGACACGAACGGCAGGTTCGTACCAGGTCAGGTGGGATGCACGTGACGATGGGGGCACGCTGCTGTCGACGGGGGTGTACATTGCCCACCTGAGCTATCCTGGCGGTGCGCAGACGCAAAGGCTGCTGTACCTCAAGTAGTGCCGGAAGGCGTGGCGAAAGCGTTTTCCTGAGAACCCGTCCGGGAACACCCGATGAGCTTCTATCACGAAGCTTGCGGGGTTTTCGGACGGGTTCTCTTTTTTCATACCGCTGAGAACAGTTCCATCTGGCGTAACAACACCATCCGAAGTCCTTGACTGTCAGGCATAGCGATCTTGTTGGCGGTTTTCGATCTGGAATGAACGTACCGGCTTTCAAAAACCGCTTGAGCTATATGCGGAAAAGGCACATATTTGAGCAGTGGTGAGGGAATTCCACTCTGGAATATGTGGAGTTCCATTCGGTTTGCCCATCAGGATTGACCGCATATTGTCGCGGGCATCGTACTGTAGGAACATACCGCAATCTGATCAAACTGAAAACTACCGGACTCGGTTGGGAATATCGGTAAGTTGTCGATATCTACCGGGATAAGAGTGCGGAAAAGTGCGGCGAGTCACGGCGCTATTCTTGGTCAGTCTCGTGGAGGAATAACATGCCACAAACAACCGAAGAACTGATTCCCGCGATCGAGCGAGGCGTATTTCACAGCCGGGAAGGCTTTGTCAGTGGTACTCCAATTTTTGTGGGAACACGAGTGCCACTGAAAAACCTGTTTGATTACCTGGCGGGTGGATACAATCTGGACGAATTTCTGGATGATTTTCCGGGTGTAAGTCGAGAACAGGCAATCAAGACGATCGATATGGCGAGGGAAGTCCTGGAGAGTATCGCTTATGAAACTGCTGCTCGATGAGTCAGTGCCAACGCAACCAAGGGCGGAGTTAGTTGGCCAAGACGTTTCGACAGTCAGGCACATGGGATGGAGCGGCAAGAGCAACGGTGAACTCCTGGAATTCGCCCGTAACGAATTCGACGCGTTCATCACGCTCGACCGGAATCTGGAACATCAACAGAACATAACCAATCGTGATATTCCAATTATCGTACTAAACGCAAAAAGGAGTCGGAAAGATCACCTTGAGCCCCTGGTTCCCCGCATCCTGGAAGCCTTGCCGAATTTGAAGCGCGGTCAGGTCATTCACTTCGAGGCAACCTGAAACATCCACGAAGCGAATTTTCTATTGACGATACGGTAGCAGCCGGCGCGAATTAGTTCAACAGGACAGGAAGTCTCGCGACGGGCGCCCAGGACGGATTTGTTCCCAGGCGATGTATTGTTTTCACTCGTTGAACAGGCCGGGTTGTGTACCCTTTCGGGGCGGCACAACGACCTGCCAATACCTTTGGATGCCTATTATTGGTTTTTGGCGTCTTTATCAGGATGCACGCCGTACGGACGGCAGCCTCAGAGGGCTGCCGTTTCTGTCTTGCGGCTCCTCGCATTCCGGATTGTCCGTTTTCTGTGAGTACCCGCGATACTTGAGGAGAGTTCAATGCGTGGTCCCGTGGTATTGCTTCGTGAAGGACCGGTGAATTTCCACGTGTTCCGGGGAAGCCCTGCCGAGATGGGCCGGGCTCACGGATCTCTGGAACCGGAATTCCTCCGCTCGCGGCCGGACGAATGGCTGACGTGATCACCTTGGCCGACGGCGTCATCCCCCTGGTGGCGGAGTGGGAGTGACGCGTTTCTGAAGCGAAGGGAGCGGATCGGGGATGAACCGCGAACCACGCTTCCGCGCGCCCGACGGGGATGGGCGGGACGGCCTGAGCCCTCGGGCCTTTATGATAGGTATCGCACTGTGCGCGTTTCTGGGTGTGGTGCTGCCCTACAATCGCATGGTGATCCAGGGCCGGTGGCTGAACGCGTATTTTATAGACCGCGGTGCGCTGGTACTCCTTTTCCTGCTCGTGCTGTTCGCCAATCCGCTTCTTGCAGCGCTGAGGAGAAGATTCGCCCTGAATCGCGGCGAACTGCTGGCCATCTACGTGATGTTTCTTTTTCTGCTGCCCGTCTCGCAAATGGTCAAGCACCTGATCTCGTACCTCACCGGCGTCACCTACTACGCTTCTCCCGAACGGCGCGACCTGGAAGCCGTGTTGCCCAATATCGTCTCCTGGACGGCGCCGCGGGACGCCGAGGTCGTCCGCGGCCTCTACGAGGGGCTGCCCGACGGCGTTCCGCCGCCGTGGGAGGCGTGGCTCGTCCCGCTCGTAAGCTGGGGCGCGTTTCTGCTGGCGCTTCTCGGGGTGCTGATCTGTCTGGCGGTAATCCTGCGGAAGCAGTGGGAGGACCACGAACGGTTCGCGTTTCCGATCATGCAGGTGCCCCTGGAGGTGAGCGAAACCCGAAATGGAAGGATGGGACGGCTCTTCAGGAGCCGGTTGATGTGGGCGGGTTTCGCGATTCCGTTCGCGATAGGGTCGATCAACGCGCTGCACCACTATTTTCACTCGGTCCCGCGGATCGGCCTCGTCCACGATATCTGGATTTTCGACGGTACGACGCCCTTGCGCCTCAGGCTCCACTTTGCTATTCTGGGTTACTCCTATTTCGTGAATACGGACGTGAGCCTGAGCATCTGGGTTTTCAACGTGATCTCCAAGATTGCCCGGGGAGTACTGGCAATCCTGGGTGCGGAACGCTACAATGTCTCGGGTGTGGTGGGCAGGTTCAGTTCCCAGGGACACGCTTCGCTGGCACTGATGGGCATGGGCTACATGGTGGTCCTTGCCGCGTACAGCCTTTGGGTCGGGCGCGAACACCTGCGCCAGGTCGCTGCGAAAGCGCTGGGAAGACCATCCGCGGCGGACGATTCAAAGGAGGTGATGTCTTACCGGGCGGCGGTGTTCGGGATCGCCGGAGGAACCCTGTACCTGGGGTGCTGGTTGTACCAGGCCGGGGTGTCGCCGCCTGCAATTCTGGTGTTGTTCGCCTCCTGTTTCATCGTATATCTGGTGATAGCCCGGATTGTGAGCGAGACCGGATTCGTCACCGCGTACTCGCCCATCAATCCCTCCGAGTTCGCCGTATGCATGATCGGGTCTTCCGCGTTCGGCCCGTCCGGGCTGGTTACGCTCGGGTTCGGTTACGCGTGGACGATGACGCGAACGAGCACATTGATGCCCCGTGCGGCGGGTGCCCTCTTTCTTGCGCGCCGGTTCGCACGGAGGCGGTGCCTCGTGTGGGCAATGGGTCTGGCGCTTGCGGTGGGGCTCATCACCGCGAGTACGATGACCCTGAAGCTCGGCTACGGGCACGGCGGGCTGAATCTGGACCGGCACTTTCTGGACTACGCGCGCCTTCCATTCGATGCCTTTGTTGGACGGCGCATGCTCGAGCCGAGTCCGATCTTCACCAGAGGGTTTCTGTATCTGGGTCTGGGCGGCGCCATTGCGGCGTCATTGGCGGCGATGCGGGCGCGGTTCGTGTGGTGGCCCCTGCACCCCGTCGCGCTTCCCGTCAGCACAATTGCGTATACGGATTACTTCTTTATCAATGTGTTTCTCGCCTGGGGAGTAAAAGACCTGGTATTGAGGTTCGGGGGCGCCAGGATGTACCGGTCGACCCGGCCGTTTTTCATGGGAATCATACTGGGTGAGGCTGTTTGTACCGGGCTCTGGATTGCCGTGGACTACTTTACGGGGGCGGTCTCCAATGCGTTCTTTCCATATGCGTAAGGGGGCAAGGAAGAATTAAGAATTAAGAAGGAAGAAGGAAGAGGAGGCGGAAATTCTTCCGTACGAAACGACCACAATGGACTCGCGCAAGAATCAAAAGACGTGATTTGCGCACGGGAGTGCGAGCCGGTTGGGTGAGGTTTGGACCTCCTATTTCTACCGGCTTACGTCTTCCCGCTTCATGCCGCGAATAAAAGCGCCCATCGCCACCACCGAATACTTGCTTCAGCGATAGGATGAACGATACGGAGGAAAGAAGTGAAGTCAGAAAGAAAAGAGGAAGAGAGCGGCGGCGGAAATTCGGGTGTCGAGCTGAACCAGAAATGGGATATGGGACGGCTGGTCGACCTCACCTGCGATTATTTCAACGGGATGCCGGTTGATATGACGGGAACCCTGCCGTCGTTTCACATGCGTGAACTGGACAAAGAAATGGAGGCCCTGTGCCTGGGACGTGAGTACCGCAGTTACACGCAGGAAGTCCGGATGTGCGTCCAGGCCGGCAACTATCTGGAAACGGGAGCACACCTCTATCCGGAAATGGAGTCGGTTGCCGATGTCGGCCTGGAACGGCTGTTCGTGTCCACGGTGGTGATGCACGTTACCAAAGGGAAGGACGAAAAGGTGACCGCCGCCGACCTGGACCGAGCTCTGGCGGACCTGGGAGAGACGATCCATCCGGGGGACGCGATACTGGTCGCCACAGGATACAACCGGTTTGGCAGCAGCGACATTCGCTGCGAACTGACGCCGCATTTCAGCTACGACGCGATCGACTGGGCGGTGAGTCAAAAGCCTTCGATCCTGGCGTCGGACATGGCGAGTTGGCACGACGGGGAGGAAGAACCCAGTTTCTGGCCCATGCTGATGAGGTCCGGCGTTCTGGTGATCGGTTCGCTGATGAACGTGGCGGAGATTGCCGTTCCCCGCATTCGGCTGATCGCCCTGCCGATGAAGATCCGAGGCGCATGCGCGGCGCCCTGCCGGCTGATCGCCGTCCTTCCATCGCAACGGACAGAAACCAGCTGATCGACCGCGTAACGGCAAGGCGCACGCATGCGACCACGAGTCTACACACGAGGAGGATGTCATGAAGATTGAAAGAATCACCGCCCATCGGCTTCGGGAATGCGAAATCAGCATGGAGAAGTGGTCGCATTTTACGAAGTGGAAGGCGAGCGAAGACTGGATTGAAGACGAGGTCTTCGGCAGGAAGTGGATCTCTCCCACGTGCGTGTGCTACAACCCCACCGACGGCCTTGTCTACGTGGGGCTGACCGCGCTGGACAGGGACATCTTCTACTCATTCGACCCCGCAACGGATACGTGGACGTCCCTGAACTATCCCGGGGAACGGGACCGGTACGGAAGCAAAATCCATCAGGGCCTGGAGGTGGACGACGAGGGACGTGTGTACGCGGGTGTCGCCACGCTGGGCGACGCCGATATCTGGCCGAAAGCCACGGGCGGACCGATCTTCCGATACGACCCCCGTACCGGTGAGTACGAGTTCCTGTGTATCCCGATCGAGCACGACTACGTCCAGGGATTCGTCATGGATCGCCGCCGGGGCATCATCTACGGCGATACGTTTCCCGGACGAAAGATGTTTCGATACGACATTGGAAGCGACAGCGCGCGCGTGCTGACCATGCTGGGTGACGTGTCCACCGAGCATCTCGCCCTGGACGCGGACGGCGGCGCCTGGCACACGTACGAATTGATGCAATGGGCCGGGCGCTATCCACTATTGCGATACGATCCTGACCGGGACGAGATCGAGTTTACGAACGTGGACCTGCCGGACGTTTCGCCGGGAATCAAAGGGTCGAATCAGATGGATTCGTCGCTGTTGACGGAGGACGGGACGGTGTACGTCGGTACCGCCGCAGGGGCGCTTGCGCGGGTGGATCACCGGGGGCCCGGGGTGAATGTCGTGTATTTGGGAAAGCCCTATGTCGCGCCGCGCATGAAGGGGTTGATCGAGGGTCCGGACGGGCTGATCTACGGGGTCAGCGGGGGAGACTACGATACGCACTTCTTCACGTACAATCGCGTGACGGGGTTGTTCGAAAACCTGGGCCCCATTCAGGATACGCGGGACGGAACGCGGTGCTGGCTGGCGCACCATATGTGCATGGTGGACGCGAAGACATTCATCGTGGCCGAGTCGGACAACCACTTCCGCGCGAGTTTCCTGTTCAAGGTGGAGTTGGCTTAGCCGCGGATTAATCAGGAACGCCTTCCCGCTACCGGGTCGAATCACCCCTTCAATGACCCGGTCACGGAGAATCATATGGCAATGATTGCGATAGGCGGGTTCCCGGGAGCCGGGAAGACAACGATCTGCCAGAGGCTTTGCAGTGAGTTCAATCTGCCATGCTTGAGTTCGGATTCCATCGGTCGAACGATCGAAGGATCGCAGGGAATCGGAGAAGGGCGGATTGACGCGTACCGGGTTGCGTACGACGTGCTGTTCCGCCTCTGCGAGGACTTCATCCAAGCTTCCGCCACCGTGATTCTCGACCTGACCCTGGGGTGGGACTTCCAATGGCGGAAACTGGACGGAATTCTCGAACGGCATCCGCAGACTCAATTCCTGCCCGTCGTACTCCAATGCTCACACGAATTGTGTCTGGAGCGGCTCGAGGCGCGGCACAGGGCGATGCCGGAGGCGTACGCCGCTCCCGCCTACTACAGGAATGAGCAGAAGGTCCGCGATATCTGGAAATACCTGCAGGATCTGGATCGACCGAAGTTGCAATACGTCGATGCCAGTGGCGACGAGGATCAGACGTTTCAGAAAGTAAAACAGTATGTTACATATCGGATAGGGAATTTGGTGGCGTAAAATCCAAAGTGTTCGAATGTACGATGGGGTAGCGTAGCGTCTGAATGATACTCCTGGAGGTGCAATCTCTCGCTCCTTCGCTGTCGATTTTGAAAAAAAGGGAATCCATCAAAACCATTTCTTACTCCACGAGTAGCCCATTCCGAAGTGTATCTCGGATTTGACGGCCAGCGCCTGGACATTGCTGTCTCGATGCAGGAAGAGGTTGGCATCCAGCGTGGCGGCCAGATTGCCAACCAGCCGGACTTGAAGACTGTTGAAATTCTGCAACGACAACGTACTCCTCTGGCTTGCTCCCCAGAAGAATTTGGTTTCCGACGCAAGGACGTTGCCCGATCGCAGTTGCGCTCTGTACTTCGGCGCGATTTCCAGTCCGGCGACATAGTCCGCCGTAACGAAGTCCCTCTCGACGGCGAGACCCACTCGAACGCCGGCATCGGTACCGAGAGACCGGTACACGCCGCCCTTCATCCGCAGCGTTACGGGATGTCTTTCGCCCTGTCCGGACGTCCAGACCGTGTTAACGTCAAATCCCAGGAACGGGGCCGGGCGGCGTCCAGCCAGTGTATAGAGTACTTCAACTTCCATGCGATCGACGGCATCGCGACGGCGGTCGCGAGTGACCACCTGGCCGAATCCGGTTCGGAATAACCCGGCGAGCGTGCCCCGCCGGCTCTCGTAGCTGTTGTGGCTTTCCAGTTGCCCGTTCCAGGCCAGTGCGTCGTCTCCTCGAAGGAACGACACGCCGGTATACTGGTCCGCGGATGCATCGACAGTGGTAAGGGACAGCGACCCGTTGAGGCTTGTCCTGTTCTTCCACACCCCGCGTCCAATCTGCCTCGCGCCATCCCAACGGCCGACAGCGGGATGTGCTCGCAGGTGTTCTTCGAGCAGCCGAAGCAGCGTAATCTCCCGGCCCGATATCGGCTCCGGAAATCCCTTGAAACTCAGATAGTCATCACCGCCGGAGGCCAGAAAGCCGGTTGTGGCCACCTGGTAACGCTCCTTCCGACTGAGCATCCTGCCGCCAACCCGGCCGGATTTGGGTTCGAATCCGGAAAATGCCAGTCGCTCTCCCTTACGCGTGCGTCGTGCGCTGCTCTCGGCCATCGCCCGTAGCCGCCTCCCGGTTACCTCCACGCGAACCAGAATGTCGTCGTAACGCACCAGCTGGAAGAGTGTTCCCAGTTGGATATCGCCGTCGAGGTTCAGCTCCCGGAGTGTGCCATGATTGATGATGCCTATTTCGGCGTCCAGGCGCGTGCGAATGAGATCGGCAACCCACTGCGGCGCGTCCACGATCGGGCCATCAACGCGGCCGATATTTTCACGTAGCGCTTTTTTCAGGATCTCGTGCTGTCGGTCGATGAGGAACGACACGTGCCTGTCCTGCAACACAAGAGGGTCAACCGGCACCAGCGCGGGTCGGACGTCCACCAGTTCAATCCCCGACCAGTCTCGTCGCAATCGCAGGTCTATGCGCCCCAGTTTGACGCCCCTGCCGGGTGTGGTCACCAGGTATCCGCCTCCACCAAAGCGGACCACGTGCTGATAGGTACCCTTCGGCGTTACCCTCGCGAGGCTTCCGGCAATCCATAGATCAACTTCCGGAAAGTCAAGGGCAAGGTCCCCGGCCTCCCTGGCGTTCATGTGGACCAGAACGATCTGCAGGTCGGCCTGCCCCGCCGGTCCCTTCAGCAGAGTTTGCAACGCTGCCCTCGGGTCTCCAATGCTCAGGGCGGGGTTTTGTATCTTGTTAATCGATTTTGCTGTGCCGGGCGAGACAAGACCGATCACGGCGACCTCAAGGCCGGCCCGTTCCTTCAGGACGTATGGCGCGGTGAGAGGCGGGCGGTCCGACTCGACGCCCAGATTCGCACCCAGCAGATGGAACGTCGCCTCATCGCGTCGAGCGTATAGAGAGTCGATACCATAGTCGAACTCATGGTTTCCCAACACCATGGCATCGTATCCCATACGGTTCATCAGGTGGACGACCAACCGACCGTCGTCTACGGCGGCGATCGGTGAATCGCCCAGTGCGTCGCCGCCGTCCAGGATCAATACCGAGTCGTGGCGGGCGCCTCGTTCCTGTTCGATTACGTGGGCAAGACGCGCGAAACCGCCCCAGTCAGGTTGGCCGAGATAGGGCTCCGGAAGCAGTCTCCCGAGCAGGTCGTTGGTGTGGAGGATGGTCAGGTGATGGTCGGCGTCTGCGGCATTGGTCGAGTCGCTGAAAGAAAGGAACAGGACCAACGTCGCGAGGACGACAGGCCACGGGATATGAATGAAGACTGGAATTTTGCGCGAATTGCACATTAGGGAGCCATGGACCATCGCCGGCAATACAGATACGTGCGATCCGGGAGAACATTCAGGTGACACAAACCAGCCGCCGTACCGTTCGGATTGGAGATTACTCGATCAATACCTTCTCGGATGCGTGGACAAACAAGACGTCATTAGCGCCGTCGAAGCGCCTGAGCAGCTGCTCGAATTCGTCTGATTCGGTGTTTTCCACGTTCATCCCGGCGATGACCAGATCGGCCTCGGAAGACCGGAGGGAGACTTCCTTCTCGAGGGTCTCGGAGTCCGCGCAATCAACGGAAGTCACATTCTGTCTGGATATCGGCAACCTTCCCGCAGTCATCAGGCTCGAAAGCCGGTCGGTCTCACGCTCCGCATCCCCTGAGTTGAAGCACGCGAACAGTCTGATTTCGGCACGTCGCCAATCACGGTGTCCAACAATAATGTAGGCCAATAGCAGCATCAGCGGCGCGTTCGCGAGGTTTTCCTGGGTCACCCAGAGATGAATGGATGATCTGTAACCGAACCTGTAATTCGTAGACCTGAGGGTGAGAACGTTAAATTTCGATTCCGCTGCCAGACGCACTCCTTGTACGGTCTCGTTTATCTCTTCCGGACGTTCCTTGTCGAATTCGAGCAATACGCAGTTGTTAGGCAAGCCGGAGATTCCCGGCAGCTGCAGCGTCTGCGCAAGCGCCAGTTCGAACGTCGGACAGATCAATGTGTCGACGAATACACCGGCCCCGCTTACATCGGTCCGTTCGATGAGTTTGTCGACGTGTGTCCGGGCTTCGCTCTCGGAGGAAAACGAATAGTCTCCCTGATAGAACTGAATAAAATGCCCGAATCCGTGCCGGTGGCTGATCCATCGCAACAGGTCGAAGTGACCCAGGCGGCGCTCGCCGAAGCGCGTTACAGCAACAATCGAGGGCCGCCAGCCACCGTCGGACTTGTCGACCTGGTTCTTTTGCAGCGTGATCTGGAGCCTTCGAGTCAGTTGGAACATCGTTCCCTGGAAGATCGCCGAGAGGTCGCGCTCACCCTTCCTGGTACGTCGCAGTCCTGCGTAAATCACTGCCATAAGCATGACTGAGACAAAGGTATACATCAAGCTCATCTGGATCATCATCAGCGCGCACATTACCGCGCCAAGAAGAGACAGGTACCAACGTGAATGAAACGTGGGGCGGTAAGATGGATTCCCCGCGAAGTACTCCAGGAACGACACCAGACAAAGAGCGCCGTAAGTCACCATGAAGAACATACTAAGAATCTGCGCGATAAAGTCGATGTCTCCCAGAACCACGAAGGCAACCGCGACGGCGCCTGAAACAAAAGTTGCGTAAACAGGTTCCTGCGCCTTGCCCCAGCCTTTCGCAAGCAACCGGTTCACTTTCGGAATCGGCAGCACTCTGTCCCGGGCAAGGGCCTGAAGGGTTCTCGGCGCCACGATGATCGAGCCCAGGGCGGATGAAACTGCGGCGGCGCCCAATCCGATATGAATTGCCGGGCCCCACAAGGCAATCTGAGCCATGATGAACTGGTCCTCAGCGAGTGCTTCCGGTGTGGCGCTCTGGGCGAGCTTTATCGCGACCAGTGTGTATACGAACATGCCTGCGAGCGTCGCGGCGATTATTCCCAGAGGAATGCTCCGCTGGGGATTCTTCAGGTCGCCGGAAAGACCCAGACCGGCGATCATACCCGTGAAGGCCGGAAAACACGTGGCAAAGACAACTCCGAACGTGTCCGCATTCTCGATGCTGTCGGTCAGACGAAGCGCGTCGGGGCGGATAGAGTCAGGACCCTGCCCGAAAAGGAAAGACAGAATCGACGCCACCAGTATTGCGCTGACGATCCACAACGCCTTGACGCCGATGGCGGCGCCCCGGGTGAGCATCACTGCGATCAAAATAAACGTAAAAGGCACACTTATCCAACGCGACTCGGGCTGGATGAAGTAGACTTCCGCCACCCATTTAAAGACCGGTTGAAACGCTTCCGCGAATGCGACAAGGTAGAAGGCAACGGATATTGCCTGTGAGAGGTACAGGGCTATTCCAATCGTTCCCCCTATGCTGGTTCCAAAGGAGCGGCTGATGATGTAATAGGCGCCTCCACCCGCAACGCGGCGGTTCGTCGCTATCTCTGATACTGCCAGGACCGTGGGAATAGTCACCAGATGCCCCAGGACGATAATCATGAGACTGCCCCAAAGTCCGACGTGTGCAACGGCGTACCCGAATCGAAGGAAGAGAATCGCACCGAGTATGGTGCTGATCGATGCGAGAAAGACAGGCGCAGTACCAAATCCGTGGCCCGTTTGGGCGGATGCGGAAGTTCGTGCAGAAGGCGCTTGAACCTGTTTCGCGGTCACTGACATTCCCTTTCAAGTGGAAATTGGAATGGAGATTGAGAAAATCGCATAAACGCAAAAAGTACCGTAAGTTATGACGTCTGTCAACCGAATCGGGGTAACATCTTAAATTAAACGAACCCGGTCAGTGGAGTAAACGGAAAGTGTGGACGGAACGACGTCCAACGGCAGTTCGCTCGCATGCCTGCATCGTCGTCCGAGCCGCATTAATGTTCCCACTGCTGACTAGCACCCGACATATTGGAATACTGGACACGCGGAACCGCCCGGCATGAAATAGAATCGTGGCATGAAAAATCCCGCAGTCCGTCATCTGAACCTGGGATCGATAATTCGCATGTTGCGTTTAATTGCCGTCAGTCGAGTAATCAGACAGGAAGTCGGCGAGTCTTTCGACCTGTTCTCGCCCGGTTTCCGCCACACCGGCCCTGGATTCCTGCCTCTCAAGTACAAACTGAGCGGAGCCACCCGGTCGTCGGCAGTTGAGTCGAATACGGGTGCGGCTCCGCTCGATTGCGCAAGATATCCGATTTTCAGTAGAATCGTCACCAACGCAGGCGGTACTCGAGAGTCAGGTTGAGTTCCAGGTAGAAGGCATCCGCTCATTACTTTGGAGTATATTTCCGCAACAGTTAACTTGCCCCGGTTCTCGATCGAGAAAACAAAACTCGACCAAACCTGCCCGATCACAGGTGCTTGGGTATTCGGAACGCGACGGCGCGCGGCTACCGCCGTTATTCGTCCCTACTCTTCCTGATGCTCGTCAACCAGTTCTCCATATGGTTTCTGGCCAGGTCTCGGCAGCCAACTCCAAAAGCAATTGCCGTGGCGACGGCGGCCGAACCCAGGATCAGTCCAAATGCCAGGTTGATGATCTGATCCGCGATGCCCATTTCTTTGAGCCCCATAAACACTGACAGCGAGACGATTCCTGCACGGATTATATTCGCCAGCAGTGAGGCATAAACGCCTCCACGTTGGGCTACGATTTGACTGAAGACGGCGGCCAGGTAGAGACCGAAGCCGATTATCAGCGCGGCCAACACAAAATTACCTAAAAGCACCGTCAATCTAACCAGTGTTGCGGCGAGATCATCAAACCCGAGTTGCGAAGCGGCCTCCGTCGCAGAAAACAACAGAATGGCCGCCATGGCAAGGTATCCCACGACCTGCGATGGTGGCCGCGTCAGCAGAAAGGTCGCGCGGTGTTGCGTCGGCGCGGGGGGGTCGCCGGACGTCGCTTCCGCTACGGACGGGGTGCGGTCTTCCGCGACGCTGACTTCCGCGATTCCCAGACGCTGTACGACAGAATTGAAGCCGACGTTCCTGAGCACGTCGTCGACTAAACGCGAGACGAAACGCGCAACGAGATATCCTACGAGAAGGATCGCTCCTGTAAACAAAATGGCTGGCACGGCCCCTAACAGGTTGGTCAACATCCCGCTGGCCGGCTCCGAAATCGTACTGAAGTTCAGAGACTCGAGGGCGGCAATCGCAGCGAGGACAATGACGCCGGCAAAGGACAGCTTGCCCGCGACACGGGAAAGCAGTCCGATTCCAACACCCTGGCCGAGCCCGACGCGGTCAGCGAGATCATTTACTCCCGATGCGTCCAGCAGATTGACGACAACGCGCTGTACGATACGCGCCCCGAGCCAGCCGCAGAAGAGGATAACGCCCGCTGCAAGCACATTGGGCATATATATGGCGACCTCAGTCACCATGTCGCGTACGGGATGGAGTAGACCCTGAAGATCCAGCGCGGCCAGGATCGCCGGAAGGACGACAAGGAAGACAAGCCAGTAGACGGCGTTGCCGATGAATTCCGGCAGATTGCTCTGGTCAGGTGTCGCCAGACCGGCAGGTTCGGCAAGCCGTTTCTCAAGATCAGCCCGAGCGATAATTCCTCTCACCACGCGCCGCATCACGCTCGCCGTTACCCATGCGATAAAGAGCAGAACGGCGGCGCTGAGCAATTTAGGCATAAAGGCGAAAATCTGGTTCAACATCGCGTTTAGCGGCTCGGTAAGCGCCGTCATCCCCAACATCTGGAAAAAGCCTACCAGAACAAGAAGCATCGCTACGTAAAACACGATCCTGCTGATGAATCGTTCCGGCCGGACCTCCGATGCAGCCTCTTCTCCCATTACGAGTCGGAGGAATTTATCGTCCAGCTGCGTTTTGTGCAGAATTCGCCGGACGACCAATGACAGTACGTAGGCCGCCAGCCATCCAAGCACAAGCGTGACCAGCGGGACGATAACGCCGCCAAAAGACAGGAAGATCCGCTCCCACCACTGTACCAGCCCCTCAAGATGTGACATTGCGCACTCCTCCGACATAAGGCTTCGGGAAACCACATCGCACGATTCGCTTAATCCATCCTTGTGATTTGACCGGACAGACGAATTCGCGTAGCCTGATGGCCGGTTGGGCGATGTGGACTATCTGTCGCAGGTTAACGCAAACATCATACCAACTCAGACCAGGTGGCAGTCGTCTTGCCTGAATCTACCTGTTTTATTGTAATTGTATGGAAGTAACGCCAGAAATCAGCGTGACTGGACCTTGAATGCGCTCATATCTTCTTGACACGAGAAAGCACAATTGCGACATTTTGTCGCAATTGTGCCGATTTGTCATATTGCCCGAGATTTGTCACGAGACGAGAATCCGTGCGAAAGAAGCAGTAATGACGACACGACCACAATCGATCGGGCAGCCGGTGCATGGAACGGTTTGCGTGACGGATGCCAATCCTCATCAGTTGGCGGCTTTGGCAGATATTCTCCGGGGCACCGGTCAATATATAGTGCATGAGGCGTCAAGGGCTACTTCGGCTGAGCGCCTCCTCAGGGACGAAACTCCTGATGCAATTGTAATCGCCATACAAATGCCGGGTGGAAGAGAGTTGCTGCGGACCGCGGTTACGATGACGCCGCCCGTACCTGTTGTGATTATTGCTGAATATTCGACCGTGAAGCAGGCGGTCATTGCGATGGGTTTGGGTGTGGTCGACTTTGTGATAAGGCCGATCGACGCAAACGATCTCCGGGCCGCGGTTGACCATGCGCTCGAACGCAAGCGAATGCTGTCCCCCGTATCTGCGAGTTTCGTGAAGGAGACGGGATTCGGCGAACTGCTCGGGGTCTCCCGATCGATGCAGACCGTGTACGATCAGATACGCCGCGCGGCGCCGTTTCGGTCCACGGTATTTATTACAGGTGAAAGCGGGACGGGGAAAGAGTTGGTAGCGGGCGCTATTCACTCTTTGAGTCCCGTAAGCAGTGGCCCCTTTATAGCCGTCAATTGCTCCGCGCTGCCGCGAGACCTGGTGGAAAGCATGTTCTTCGGCCACGAAAAGGGCTCGTTTACAGGGGCCACGCGAACCAGGCAGGGTTTTTTCGAGTCCGCGGACAACGGAACGCTCTTTCTTGATGAGGTTGGTGATCTTTCGATGCAGGCACAGACGAAACTCCTTCGAGTGCTGGAAGAACAAAGAGTTCGCCGTCTCGGCGCGATTCGTGCATTGGATGTCAACGTACGGGTTGTGGCCGCGTCCAATACGAATCTTCCCGATGCGATCAGAGACGGCCGATTCCGGGAAGATCTGTTCTATCGTCTCAATGTTATTCCAATCGTTGTTCCGCCATTGAGGGCGAGAAAGGCGGATATACCGCTTCTGGTAAGGGTGTTCGCCGATCGCTTCGCAGAACAGAACGGAGTGGCGCACGTAGAGATTCCGGAGTACTGCCTTGAACTCATGGCCGAGTACGACTGGCCTGGCAACGTCAGAGAACTCAAGAATGTAGCCGAGCGCCTTGTTATTCGCGCCTCAGACGGCAGATCTGAAATCACCGTGGACGTCGTTGCGGAAATCATGCCGAATTCCGTTGTCCCTTCAGGTTTGTCGCTTGAGAGCGATCGCGAATTCGGCCAAAGGACACTCGAAGAACACGAACGTAAACTGATCCTGGATACGCTCGAGTATACCGGCGGAAACCGCACCCAAGCCGCGGAGATACTTGGTATCAGCCTGCGAACGCTACAAAGAAAGCTCAAGCAGTACGCCGCCGATTGAGTAAGGCCATTGTCGGAAACAACCGCAAGCCGCGTTTCTGACAGATCCCTCATCTGCTGCGAATCGCGACAGATTCTTCAGTCTGGCGATAGTCCTGTTTGCGGTTGGGATGTTCCTGCGATATTACGGACCATATGAATGGTCGTGATCTTTCGCACTTGTTGGAGATTTCACATCTGTCATTGCTTTCGCAATCACCACGGCTTTTTTCTTTGCGGACGGCGGTGGGCTCGCGATGGGATTTGCATACGAGGCATTTGCCAGGCGCAGGTTTGAAAAAGGGCGCACGGAAGGGATAAGGGAACGTGACGAAAAATACGCCGCCTGCATCGCGGAAGAAAGGAAGAAAGGGGAACAGGGATTCAAAGAAGATCCGCCCTTTCTCAAGAATGGAAATGAGAACTGAAGTCACACCCAATCGCGAACCTGGAGGCCGGGGCAATCACAGCCCCGGCTTTTTTCATGTCCTGCAATTCTCCAGTATGAATGAAGCTCTCGGGCTACTCTAAGACTTCGGGCATTTGCGGTGGCGTCACCTTTCGCTCCGGCGCGTGTGCCCTCCACATAAATGCGAACCCATTCCGGAGTTGGGTCGCCTGACTGCGAGACCCGTAACAACGGGAGACCTATTTTAGATCTGGTCGTTGTTTGTAGAGCTCAATTCCGTGACGCGCCACCTTCGAGATGTTTCGAAGCGAATGGAGCTTGTCCACCGAGACCCACTTGACTTCAGCAATCTCGGAGCCGCCTTCCACGTTTTCTGAAGGTATTCGACAGAGGAATATGGTTACCGTGTCACGTTTGCCCTCCGCGTCAGTCTGGTACTCCCCCGATCGTTCCGTGCTGTATGGCGTAACCGACAACTCTTCTCTGATCTCCCGCTCGATTGCGCGTTCGGGCGTCTCTCGTTTCGGACGATAGCCCCCGCCGGGAAGATTCCATAGCATTGTGTTCCCATATGCGTTTCGGATCAACAGGATCTGCCGATCGTCATCCGGATGTGGGACAATTCCTTTTACACCGAAAGTCTTCGGGCGAAACACCTTCCAATAGATACTCGCCAAGTGAAACAGGAAACTTCGAAAGCGAGAGCCCTGCATTGCGGTCGACTCCGATTCTAGAGAAGCGCCAAAATTCAGGGTCACAGTTATACCCTATGGTTTGGGATTTCGACAAGTCTTGCCGAGTATTCGACTGAGATCGGATGTTTGTCCGGTTGGGCACATGCTACAGCCAGGAAGAATCGCCCGTTCCGAACATTGTAGATTTCACCGCTCAGCGGTATATTCTCGGCATCTCCAAGAGAAATATAAACACATGAGCAGGCAGCGGAACAAGGGCAAAACTTGATGTACCCCGATCCTTCCCTCTTCGTCTCCGATCTGGATGGCACACTTCTGGATAGCGAAACGACTCTATCTCGATACAGCAGGGATACCCTTAACACGTTGTTGGATCAGGGACTGCTATTCACTGTGGCCAGCGCACGCAGTGTCGCCTCCATGCGCCACGTGCTGGCTGGCCTGCGCCTTTGTCTGCCGGTCGTTGAAGTCAACGGCGCCTTCGTCTCCGATCTGGCTGGCGGTCGGCACTACGTGGTCCACGAACTGCACCGCGATATACTGCCCGGATTGTGGCAACTGATCGCTCGGTCCGGCCACGCGCCCTTCATCTCGACGTATGACGGCAATGCCGACCGCTGTTACTACCGCGATATCACCAATGGGGGCATGGCATGGTACGTGAGAGACAGGAAGCTCAACCAGGACCCGCGAATGCACTATCTGGACGACCTGGAGCGCGGCCTGGAAGAGCAGGTGGTCTGTCTGAGGGTCATTGGAACGGGCCCGGAAATGGAGAAACTTGCCGATGAAATGAGCCAGCCTTTCGCCGGGCGGATCCAGACCCAATGTTTCGAGAATCTGCCTTCTCCGGGCTGGCACTGGCTGACCGTTCTGGATGCTGGCGCCACGAAAGAAGCCGGCATACGATACGTTCAGCGCTTGAAGGGCCTGGAAGACCGTCGTCTTGTCGTCTTTGGAGACGAAAAAAACGACCTGGGGATGTTCAGGTTGGCGGACGAGGCCCTCGCGGTGGCGAATGCCGTTCCAGCCGTCAAGGAACGGGCCACGGGGATCATCGACAGCAATGAAGAGGACGGCGTCGCGAAGTATATAAGTCAACATTGGGACAGAACACGGGAGAAGGGTCGTTGCATCGACTGAGAATCGGTCGTAAGACTCAGCCGCTACACGTGCTTCCCGCTGTCATCCAGAGGAGTCCCCCGGGCCGACGAAGGATCTACTGCGGCATGGGATCATCTCTGCGCGACTTGCAAGTGGCGGCGCCTGAGAGGCAGCACGTTCGATCGTCCCTCTGCAGAGCTCTGAATGTCGAGACGGCCGAACATCAGATCCGGATATCTCGTGTATGGCGAGGCGTTGCCTGGGATTCCGTCTAAGGGTCTGAGCGGATAGTGGGAGGACAGGGTGGCAGGCGCGGTAAGAGAACCCTGCATTGGTCGCGTACTTCAGCTCTCGACTGCAAAGAGAATCTTGTAAAGCACCGGCACGAACAACAAGGTGATCACAGTGGCAAACAGTAAGCCCGCCATGATAGCCAACGCCATCGGTTCCCACATCAACCCACCGCCCAGATAGAGGGGGACAAGGCCCAGCGTCGTCGTACACGTGGTCAGCAGGATGGGGCGAAACCGTTGCTGAGCCGCGGTGATTATTGCCTCGACAGACGCCCGCCCGGATCGGTCCAGTCCGATTTGTATGCGATCAATGAGCACGATTGCGTTGTTGATGACGATACCCGCCAGAGAAATCAATCCGAGAAAGGCGAAGAAACCAAAGAACGAGCGAAAGATAAGCAATCCGGCAATGACTCCGATCAGACCAAGAGGAATGGTACTCAGCACGATAAAGGTCTTGCGGAAGGAGTTGAACTGGACAATCAACAGCGCGAGAATGATAAAGCCGGATAGAGGCAGTTTGGCGACCACCGCGCTCATGGCCTCGGTGCTCTGTTCCGACTCGCCGCCCAATTCGTAGCGATAGCCCTGCTTCCACGATTTGCTGGCTTCTTCGAGCCACGGGAAGAGTACGTCGGTGATATCCTGCGCCGTAAAACCGCTCTTGGCGTCGCAGGTCACGGTCAGGGTGCGGTACAGGTCGCGCCGTTTGATCTTGGCGAGCTGCCACACAGGTACGATCTGGGCCACCTGTCCCAGCGGCACGTTTTCGCCGGAACTCTGTGCGTAGATGTTAATGCTCTCCAGTTGGCGCACATCCACATCCTGGCTGCTTTCGTTGAGCAGGATTATGGGGAGACTCTGATCGCCTTCGCGGAATGCTCCCGTATTGAACCCCGTGAGTGCGGTCTGCAACGAAAGGGCGATATCCTGGCTGGTCAGGCCGGCGTTCCGGGTCCTGGACTGGTCAATGTCAACGACGACTTTCTTGATCTTGGGGCCCCAATTGTCGCTGATATTCTGCGCAGCGGATATTTCGTTTGTTTTTTTCTTGATTCGCTCGGCGAGGCCGAACAGCTCGTTTGGATCCGGCCCTGTTATTCGCACGGCCACGTCACTCCCGCCTCCGCCTCCCGCCAACCGCGAAACTCGTATTTCGGCATCGGGAAAGGAGCGGAAGCAAAAGGCATCCAGACGGTCAATGACCCATTGGTTGTCGTCGCCCGAACTGGTATTGAGCAACATATGAGCGTACCCGGAGTTGGCTTCGCCCGGCTGATAACCCTGATCGTATGAGGGCGGCCCCTCGCTGACAAAGGTCGCCCAGTCCGTTACCCCGCGCTGGAGGTTTTTGCTCACCAAGAGACTATCCGCAATATACGACTCGAGCTGTTCCACCCGGGCAGTCGTCGTCTCAATCTTGGTGCCCAATGGCAAATTCAGATTTACCGTCAATAAGTTGCGCTCGCTGTCGGGGAAGAAGATGAACGGCAATAAGCCAAAACCGAAAAGCGACAATACAAACAAACCGGCGATGATCCCCATAAATGAATAGGGGCGACCAAGGGCCTTGAGGAGCAGTTCTTTATACTGGCTGTTGAGACGATCGATAAAAGTGCTTTGCCCGGACTGGGATGCTTGACGTTTCACCCGGATGAAAAACACCGCCAACAAAGTGACCATGGTCAGGGAGAGCACCCAGGAAGAAAGCAGGGCTATGGTAATCACACTGAACAGCGGCCCCATCATCTCGCCCATGATGGACGCGGCCAAAAAGAAGGACAGGAACGCGGCTGAAGTGGTCAGCGAAGAGACCAAAAGCGGTACGGACAGTTCCCGAGCCGATTTAATGGCAGCCTCTTTGGCGTCGGTGCCTTTTTCCATCTTGACCACGATCGCCTCGGACACCACGATGGCATTATCCACCAGCATGCCCAGCGCCATGATCAACGCCGCCAGCGACACCTGATTGAGACCAATATTGAGTATCCCCATGACGAAAAGGGTCGCGATAATGGTCATGGGAATGAGGCTGGCTACCACCAGGCCAGTGCGCAGTCCTAAAAAGACCAGCATGGACAACAGCACGATGGCGACGCTTTGCAAGAGATTGTTGGTGAAATTGTCGACCGATTTCTCTACCTCAAAGTCCTGGGAAGCCACTCTGTTGAGGGTTATGCCCAGAGGCAGCCGCGCCTGGTGGAGGGCTACCAGCTGGTCGATCTCCTCACCCAACTTGATGATGTTGGCCCCGTCGCTGAGCGCCACCGAGAGCGACAGCCCCGGCTGACCGTTGATCTTGACCAGGCGTTGCCGGGGCGTCTCGTAGGTCCGCACGATGCGGGTTACATCGCCAAGGTACACGCTCCCGCCCTTGCCTACTGAAATCAACGTCCTCCCCAGTTCGTCCAGGTCGGCGTAACTGCCGGTCGGTTCGAGTACCAGGCGTTCATCCTCCAGGCTGACTTCGCCGCCGGAAAAAACGATGTTGGTGCTGGCAATGCTGTTCTTGATTTTTTGCGCCGAGAGGCCCAAATCGGCCAGCCGGGCGTCGTTGAATTTCAGGTAGATCCGTTCTTTCTGAATGCCGCCAATCTTGACCTCGGCAGCGTCTGGCAGCTTTATCAGGTCGTCTCTCAGGTCCTTTGCGTAGGACTCCAGTTCAGCAAAGGTGAAACCATCCCCGGTCAGACCGATCACAATGCCGTACACCACGCCGACCCCATCGTCCTTGACCTCGGGGCCACGGATGCTCTCGGGCAGGTCCGGGCGGATGGTCTCAATCTTGCGGCGCAATCGGTCCCATGCGGCCTGTAGTTCGTCCGGAGGTACTTCCTGTTTGAGCTCTACGGAAACGACTGACAGCCCCGTCCGCGATTCACTCGTGACGGTTTTCAGCTCGGGCAATTCTTGCGCGGCTTCTTCGATCCTGCTGGTGATCAGAGCTTCGACCCGCTCGGGACCGGCGCCGGAAAAGCCAGTCACCACCGATGCGACGCGGACCGTGTAGGGAGGCATACTGTCGCGCGGCATCGTCTGATAGCCGACCAAGCCCAACAGCACAACGACGAGCAAGACCACGATGGTGACGCGGTTATTCTCCAGGGCGATTTGTGTGAGGTTCATAGAGACGTCTCTCAAGGCAGGGCGCGTCTCACTCCTGCAAGAGGCGCACCTTCATTCCGTTCAAGAGCGATCTGAGACCCGCGGTGGCGACCAACTCCCGGTCGGCAAGGCCCGCTTCCACGACAAAACCGTCGGCCAGCAATTGGCCGATCCGGATTGGCCGCCGGCGAACTGTCCCCACGCCATTGACGACCCCGTCTATGACAAAGGCAAATTGGCCGCCGGCATCTTCCCCTACCGCTTGTACGGGCACCACGAGCGGGTCCTCCGACGGCTCCCCGGCGCCGAAACGAAATTCCACCTCGCCGGCCATGCCGGGGCGGATTGAGGCGGAAGGGGCGTCGAGCCTGACGATGACCGGATAGGTACTTGTGGCGCTGAGCGCGTAGGCGATTTCGCGAACCCGGGCGGCGAAATCGACTCCCGGCAGCGCAGAAAAACGCACGCGTACCGGCTGTCCTGCCTGGATCCGGGCGATATAGCCCTCGGGGACCCCGACCACCATTTCGATATCCTCGCCCGCGCTCATCTCCACGAGGGGCGCACCCGCCTGGATCACTTCGTTGACCTCGTTGTTTATCGCGGTGACGATACCGGTGACAGGAGCGTATATCTCATTGAATCGAAGTTGGCGCACCTGCAAATCCAGACTCTTCCGGGCCGATTCGTAACTTGAAGTGGCCGAGGCAAAGCCGTTCTTGGCCTGTTCGTACTCGGCGAGTGAGACATTGTCGGCCTGGTAGAGTTGCCGTACGCGTATGAGCCTGGACTGAGCGTTGGCTTTTTGCACGCGGGCGTTATCCAGCGCCGCCCTTGCCCGCTGATGGGCGAGGACCGCATCCCGGTTGTCGAGCATGGCAATGCGCTGCCCCGCTTTGACCCGGTCGCCCACCTTTACGACGATCGATTCAATGAGACCGCCCGCTCTGAAGCTGAGCCGGGCTTCGATGCCCGCTTTCGCAGTTCCGGCAAAACGCTGGACCTGTACGGCGCTGGCGGGACGGACTTCGGCATATTTTACCGGGCGGATGGATTCGGCAACCTGTGGTTCGCCGTCGCAGCCGGCCCACATTCCCGTTGCCGCAATTACAAGCCCCGCGGATTCGAGTGTCCGTGTAGTTATGGCTCTTCGCTTCATTGTGAATTCTTCCTCTTGGAGAAGAAGCTCTTCAGACGCCCGACAAAGGCCTCCCGCTCCTCCGAAGTCATGAACATGGTGTAGCCTCCGACGCTGTTTTCCAACTGCAGGTAGCTGACCAGATATTCATAAACAGCCGCAGCCCCGGCCTGACGGGCGGAGAGTGCGACTCGCTGGGCGTCCACGAGTTGGGCGATTTCCAACTGTCCCTTTTTATAAGCGTCCTGTACAAGGTCCAGGTTCTTCGCGGCGCTCCTGGCCGCCACGTCGGCAAAATGGATATTCGTGCGCCGGGACACCAGATTCGTCATCCGCACCCGGACGGCCTGGGAGAGTTGCTGGCGCAGACTTTCCTCCTGAAGGCGGAGTTGCTGCTGATGAATCGCGGTTCTGTCGACGTCGATCTTGCGCTGGTTTCCCTGAAAGAGTGGGTACGTGAAGTTGAGGGCCAGGCGCCAGGTTCCTTTGGCAGGATCGGACGAGACCGGCGGCATTCCCTTGCCGCCGCGCCAGAGAGTATAGTCGGCCTGTCCGCGCACAACCACTGTGGGCAGGTAATACAAACGCCGGTTCATCCGCTGCTGGCGTTCGGCTGCTTTCATATTGGCAGCCAGTTGTTTTAGCGAAGGCATGTTCTGCAGGGCCTCCTCGACAAGAAAGTCGGTCAGGATTTCCACGTCGCCTGCCCGGTCGATCAACGGACCGATGCGAGCCGGGTCGAAACGGCTGAACGGTTCGTCAGAAAGCAATACATCCTCCACCTCGAACTCCTCGCCGATTTCCGGCCGGTTGAGCAGTCGATTGAGCCGTACTTTGGCCAGGTATACGTTGTTAAATGCCTCGACTGAGGCTTGCGTGGTCCGGGCCACTTCGCTTTCCCAGCGGTATACTTCGGCGACGCCGGCATAGCCGACCGCGTTTCTGATACGGGCGATCTTCAGGTTGCGGCGCGAGACCTCGAGGTTCTCATCCTGGATGCGCGCCCCTGTCCTGGCCAGCAGGATATCGAAGTATGCCGTCGCAAGACTCAACACCACGTCGAGCGCGACCAGGTCGGCGCGATGCCGGGCGGCTTCGGCCAGGTAACGCTGTATTTCGAGATTGGCGAAAGCCGGTTCCGAAAACAACACCTGCTGTACAGTCCCCGTTCCTGCTATCGTCCGCTCCGGCTGTTGTCCACGAGCGCGTTCGGCAGCCTGGGGATCGATTTGCAAGATCGTGCCCGAGGCATCCACGGTGGGCAGGAGGGGCGATCTGGCGCGACGAACGTCCTGACCGGCGAGGTCGACACCGCGTTGTTCGATGCGCAGGTCGAGGTTGGTCTTCAAGCCCTCCGCAATGACTTCCCTTAAACTGAAGCGTCGATCTGCCGCGGGTTCGTCGACCTGAAGGAAGCGGGCGGAATACAGCGTTTCAATGGGGAGGTCGAGACCGATTCGTCGGACCGTTGCCGCATTCAGCACCCATTGATCGTCGAGACTGCGCTTTACCGGCATCGTAGCAAGTTCCTCACCAAGCACGACTGCCTCGACGATGAGCGCAAGATTGCGGATGATCAGATCCTGGCCGTTCTCGTTGCCGATACACGCCATCATCCCCGCCTCCACAAAGGACCGGCTCAGGGAAAAAGACGGCAGTTTGCGATCGACAAGGCTTGACGCCAACCTGGCGACTTCCTCAGGTGTTCGATCCAGCACCATCGCCAGGTAGACTGAATCGACCGCGTCGCTCAGTTCAGGGAGGGCCTCTTCCGAACCCCAGAAGACCAATTCCATCTCAGACCCGTAACCGGAAACCAGACGTTTGAAGAAACTCTCAAGCCCCGTCCGGCCCTTCAGATATCCACTGACGACGACGCCCAGTCGTCGAAACGGATGAATGCGCCTGAACGCCTCCAGGTCTTTTCGGATCGGATGTGAATTGATGAGATAGGTAAAATTGGCGACGCCGGAAGCGCCGGTTTCGGCGAGGGAAATCTGTTGTAGTTCGGCGTCCAGTATTCCAACGGCGATCGTCGGTTTCGGAAAGTCTCCATGGGCGATCAGAATCCCGGCGCTGGCGGGCCCGACGGCGATGATCAGATCGACCGCGGGGTCGTTGGTCAACGAAAGATAGTCTGCGAGCGCAGCGGAAAAGTGGATGTGCTCGGTGAGGAGGTGGACTGACTTTTCGGTTCCAAGTACCTTGTGTATTTCCTCCTTCAAGGCAACGAGTCTGTTTCCGGTATCGATTGCGGGAGCCGCGAAATCCAGCAGCAGGCCTATATGAATGTCGCGTTTGTCGATCTGAGCCCGGGCCGGACACGGCGGCCACATCAGCGCGAGAACGAGAGCGGAGGATATGACGATTCGAAGCATTGAGAGATTCACTCGAAATGGATTGAAAGAGACAGACCAACCCCGCAATATCGTTGATTTCGGCGCTACCTCGCGCTTACGGAGTGTTCGATATGCGTATCGGGCCACACAGGCAAGTCTCCCAGACGTAGACTACCCCGCTGATTGCAAGGTGTTTGTTCGACTATACGGCGGCACGGACAGTTTGCTGCATTTCCAAATCTTATCTCGCAGATCACTGGCGCGACAGTGCGCGCCGGGAATCCAGGATGTGCGTTTTCGGGATACATTAAACGTATGGACATTAAATGAAAGTTCGCTGATCCTGTCAATCGGTTTTCAAATCTCGCAGGACATCCAACCGGCTATGTGTTACTCAATGCTCCCTCGAGATCCCAAACATCCCCTACCGTGGAGGTTTCTGTTTGCCGGGAGGACCGTTAAGGGTTATTTTTATAACGACTTATTCGCCGCAACGTCGTCCATAGTCGCGATGGGGGAGCGTCTGAGGTGACGTTCCACGAAGCGTTACTTCTGGGAATTGTGCAGGGACTGTCCGAATTCCTGCCGGTGAGCAGTTCCGGGCATCTCGTGCTGGGACAGGCGCTGCTGGGGATGCAGCCCGGAGACCTGGTTTTCGAGGTGATCGTCCACTTCGGCACGTTGCTCGCAGTGCTCACGGTACTTGGGGACCGGATAAGGGCACTGGCAGCCGGCTGCGTCCGGCGGGACCCTGCGTCCTGGCGCATGGTGCTGCTGCTGTCTGTCGGCACCATACCGGCCGGCGCCGTCGGGTTTTTTTTAGAGGACTATCTGACGTTTGCGTTCCAAAATCCCGCGGCGGCGGCCGGATGCCTGGTGGCAACGGGAGCCGTACTCTGGAGCACCCGTTACGTTACGCGCAGCCGGGAAGAGATCGGGGTTGGCGATGCGCTGCTTATCGGGTTCGCACAGGCGTTTGCAATACTGCCCGGGATTTCGCGCTCCGGCCTGACAATCTCGGCAGGGTTATGGCGAGGTATCGACGGCCGGGAAGCGGCGTCTTTTTCTTTTTTGTTGTCGATTCCCGTGATCCTCGGTGCGACCGTAGTGAAGGCGGGAAGCCTCATCGCCGATCCGCCTGACTGGAACGTCGCAGGTCCACTCTTGATCGGTCTTGGTGTCGCATTCCTCTCCGGCGTGGTGGCAATCCGGTGGCTGTTCGCCCTGTTGCAGGGCGGCCGGTTGGACCGGTTCTCGTACTATTGCTGGGCGATCGGATTCACGGCGTTGACGATCTTCTGGCTGGATTCGTGAAGGGGCTCTGTATGCGAATGGCGATATGCCTTGTTGTCCTGGTCGTAGTGGCGGGGTGCGGGAGGAATCCGAAAGGTCTGCAGGCGGAAGAACTGTCGAATATGCTGTCGATAACGAACCTGTCCGCGCACCCGGTGCTCAATCAGGGCGATCCGCCCCAGATCGTCGCGGTGCGGATCGACGCGGACGTGGTGCACGTTGGGGACGTGCCGATCGAAGAGCCGTTTGTGCTGACGTGGCGGCTGGTGGACGATCAGAACGATACCGTGGGGCAGACGTCGAGACGGCTGGAGGGAAATATGGAGCCGGGCGACGTCAGGCGCGTGACGTTGACCGTGGAATTCGAGGCCCGGGAGAGTGTCGCAGGACTCAGGAACGTGGCGACGTTCGATCCCGTATCCGGTTAGCAGTCCGTTGAGAAAGTCGCTCTGCAGGCGAGGCATGGTGTCCCGTCCCGGAAAAATGTCACCATTCATCCGCCGATTCATCCCGTCTGGCGGCGTTGCCTTCGCTCGGCGACCACGGACAGGTCTCCTTGCTCAGGCGCCTTGCCAGCCGGCCGACTCGGCGGTCGAATTTCGGCAATCTATTTCCGGGACAGAACACTTGCCATTGTGGTTGAAGACAAGGCGCGCGACCGAGTCCCATCCGTCGATTCGGTGAGGGAGCGCAACGCAGTATTTCGACCGCAAAGGCCGGCCGCAGCCCGGATGGACTTTTTCAACGGGCTGTTAGGCCAGAAATGCCTTGATCGCCCTCCATGAATGTGGTATGTTCCGACCCCTTCCCGGTGACAGGAACTTACACTCCGGCAACGTTGCCGGGCTTTTTTTCGCCCGGAGAGGAATGGATGGAGCTCTATATTATCCGGCACGGGCAGTCTGCGAATAACGCGACGGCGGACGTCGGTCAGCGTGTCTGCGACCCGCCGCTCACGGAAATCGGCGAAGCTCAGGCCGAACGGCTGGCCCACTACCTGGCCTCGGCCGGAGAAGGGGTTGAGGAAATCCACGCCGCCGGGATGCAGCAGAATTGCGGCGGTTTTGTCTTCGACCGGATATTTTCGAGCCCGATGCTGCGCGCAATTCAGACGACGGCGCCGGTAGGAAAGGCGCTGGGGGTCCGGCCCGAAATCTGGATCGATATTCACGAAGAGGGCGGAATCTGGCTGGATGAGGGGGACGGCAGGGGAGAGGTGGGGTATCCCGGTCTCACGCGCAGCGAGATTGAGGGGCGGTTCCCGGAATTCACGGTACCCGAAGCGGTCACGGACGAGGGCTGGTGGAACCGGCCGCCCGAGATAAAGGAGGAGTGGCGGGCGCGGGCGCGGACGGTGGCATCCGTAATCCACAATCAATTTGCCGGTACCGAGGAACGGATAGCGCTGGTTTGCCACGGCGGATTCGCCAACGACCTGCTCCACGCCGTGTTTGCGGGTATGCCGGACGGAGTCTATTTCCAAAGCCCCAACACGGCCGTCAGCCGCCTGGATTTCGATGGTGAGGGCCGGGTGCAGATGCGATATCTGGCTCGCGTGGCTCATCTTACGCCGGAACTGACTACGTGAGAGATCGGGTCACGAAACGCAGAACGTAAATCATCCATTATTCACTAACGTCGAGGTGTCTGAATATGGCAACATCCGAAGTGATTCTTTCCGGATTTGCGGATGAGGGTCCGGTGAGCAAACGGGCCGAAGAGCAACTGACAATGATGTCCGCGCTCGGCCTATCCTATTACACGATCCGGTTCATCGATCTCGGCAACGGCGTGAAGAACGTCATGGAGCTTTCAGACGAAGAAGTACAACGGCTTCAGGACCTGCACGGCGCGTTTCAGGTCGGCGTGTCGAGCGTGGGATCTCCACTCGGTAAGGTCAAGCTCGTCGACGAGGACGACGGCACACAGAACCGGTACGTCCCGTTTGAATCCTATCTGAAAAACGACGTTCAGCGGGCTATCGACCTGGCCCACGCCTTCGATACCAAACTGCTGCGGGGGTTCAGCTATTACCATCCACACGGGCAGGATCCATGGCCGTACCTGGACCAGGCCGCGGATCAACTCGGACAGATTGTCGAGAAATGCGCTTCTGCAGGCGTGGTTTACGGTATGGAGGTGGAGGCCGACCTGATTGGCGGAGACGGGGACACGTTGATCGCATTGTATGAAAAAGTCAACAGTCCCTATGTCTGCATCATTCCGGACGTGGGAAACATGGAATCCAGCGGTCACAGTCCGGACAGCGCATACGAGCACTACGTCAAAATGAAGCCCGGCGTGGGGTGGATACACATCAAGGGTTTCAACAATCCGTCGAACCAGGGTATGCTGGATGCGGCCGGGGAGCGGGGATTGACCCGGTTCATCCCGGTGGACCGGGGCGATTCGGGCCACGAGCAGGTGCTGCGGGATTTCCGGACGCTGGTGCCTGAGATTCACGAGCGCCTGTCTCCGCTGGGTGTGCCGGGCGTATTCGTGGACCTGGAGCCGCACGTGAAGGGCGGCGGCCAGTTCGGCGGCGTCAGCGGCGTGGACGGGTTCGGCGTGGCATTTCGAAGTCTCTGCCGCCTTCTGGATTACCTGGAGTTCGACTATCGTCTGACGGGCTACGAAGATATCTCCAATCCCGCGTCTTAAGTCGTCGCGGGCCGACAACGCCAGGGGTGCGTGTCTCGCGTCCCTGGCCTTTTTGCTTTTCAGACCGAGGTCTCAGTGGCAGTATCCTCCCTTCCGCCGGAATCCAACAGGGTCACCTTTGCCAGGAGTCTGGGTTGCTTCGACGCATCGATGATCGGCATCGGCGCGATGATCGGCGCGGGGATCTTCGTTCTGACCGGGATTGCCGCCGGTGAGGCGGGGCCGGCGTCAATTCTGGCATTTGCGCTGAACGGCCTCGTGACGCTGATGACGGCGTTCTGCTACGCCGAGCTCGCCTCTGCGATTCCCGAGGCCGGCGGTGGATATTCGTTCGTCAAGAAGGCGTTTCCCGGTCCGGTGGGGTTTCTGTCCGGATGGATGCTCTGGTTCGCCTACACGGTGGCGTGCAGCCTTTATGCGCTGGGCTTTGCAGGCTACTTCTGGGAGTTTTTCCACAAGTACCTGCCGGACGTCAGCTATACGATCCAGGCGACGACGGGGGTTCAGCCGTCTGTTGCGTTCGTAACGGTGATCGTAAGCTGCGTCTTTGTCTGGCTGAACGTGCGCGGCACGGAGGTCACGGGCAAGGCGGAGAACGTGATCACCATGTCCAAGATTCTCGTGCTGCTGGTTTTCGTCTGGTTCGGGCTGGCGCATATCTTCGCGACGCCCGTACAGGCGGCGAAGAGCTTCTCTCCGTTCTTCCCGAAGGGACTGGGGGGCGTGCTGGTGGCCATGGGACTGACGTTTATCGCTTTTGAAGGGTACGATCTTATCGCGACGGTCGCGGAAGAAATCAAACAGCCCGAGATCAATATTCCCAAGGCCACGTTCATTTCCCTTGGCGTAACCGTGGTCGTTTATCTGCTGATCGTCTTTGTGTCGTTGGCCGCGGTCCAACCGGAAGGCACCACGTCGTGGGAATTTCTGGGCCGGTACCAGGAAACGGCGATTGTGAAGGCAGCAGACAGCTTCATGCCGGCGTTCGGCGTGGCAACCATCGTTTTCGGCGGGTTGCTCTCCACCATGTCCGCGCTGAACGCGACCGTGCTGGCCTCCAGCCGCGTGGCCTTCTCCATGGGCAGGGACCGGTGGCTGCCGGTGGGTATGGCCGCGATTCATTCCGACAGGCGGACCCCGCACGTCGCGATTCTGGTCACCGGCGCGATTCTGACGGGCATCGCGCTGCTCTTGCCCATCCACGTGGTCGGGTCGGCGGCCAGCCTGATGTTCCTGCTTACGTTTACGCTCGTGAACCTGTCGCTGCTCGTCCTGCGGCGCCGGATGCCGGAAATCGAGCGCAGGTACAAAGTGCCGCTATTCCCCTGGCTGCCGCTGCTTGGCGCGGCGTCGAATATGCTGCTGGCTGTCTACCAGTTTCGTTTTGATCCAATGGCGTGGTACGTCGCGCTGGTATGGATCGTGGCGGGGTTTTTCGCGTACACCATCCATTTCCGGAAGGAATCGGGCGAGGCCGAGCCCCACGTGCTGGACGCGCTGCCCCTCGAGACCGCCCGCGCGCCCTACAGGGTCCTGGTACCCGTGGCCAATCCGGGTACGATCGAATCGCTGCTGGATATCTCCATACCCATCGTGAAAGCGAGGAACGGCGACCTGATCGTCAATACCACCGTGGAGGTCCCGATTCAGCTGCCGATCCAGGAAGGGATGAAGTACATCAACCACCGGATGCCGCTGCTGAGAACAGCGCAGGCCTACGCGCAGAAGCAGAGCCTCCGCATGGTTTCGGACATTCGCGTGGCGCATCGCGTGGACGAAGGCATTCTGTCGGCGGTGTCGGACGAGCACGCGGACCTGCTGGTTATCGGATGGAAGGGATTTACCACCACGCGTGAGCGGATTTTCGGCGAAGTGCTGGACAGGGTGGTGAACCGGGCAACCGCGGACGTGGTGGTTGTCAAGTTGCAGGACCAGGCCAGGTTCGATCGCATTCTGCTGCCAACGGCCGGCGGGCCCCATACGCGGTTCGCCGTCGAGTTGCTCGAGCCGATCGTGGCGGCCTACGGCTCCCGCGTGACAGCCTGCTCCGTGATACCCGAAGATGCGGCCGCCGAGCGGGAGAGGGAGGCCATGGGGTGGATCGATCAGACCCTGACGAACGCTAATCTGGGCGACGTGGAAAGCCGTGCGATCCGTTCCCGGTCCGTTCCGGCGGGCATTGCCAGGGCAGGCGCGGATTTCGATCTGATCGTGATGGGCGCGGCCAATACCGGCCTGTTCCAGCAACTTCTGTTCGGCGAGGTGCCGGACCGGGTGGGACGCTTCGCCAAGACGTCGGTGATGCTTGTCAAACAGCGAGAAGGCCGCGGCAAAGCCTGGCTGCGGCGGCTGATGAGCTGAGCCGGCGTACCGATATTGTCGTACATGATCCTGAGGAGATGACATGCTGAACGGGGGCGCGATCACACTGGATATCACACCGCCGCTGGGAACGCTGATTCCGGGCCTGTTTCACGAACGCAGGGCGGAGGGGATCCACGATCCGCTGAACGTCCGCAGTTTCGTTCTGGAGCGTGACGGTGCGGGCATCGCGATCGCCGTCTGCGATCTCGTCGGTGTGTCGCGGACATACCTGGACGCGGCAAGGGCGCGAATTGCCGGGACCACCGGTCTGGCTCCCGAACGGGTGATGATCTGCTGTACCCACACCCACTCCGGCGCCCAGACGGGAGATGACGCATATACGGCATTCTTGGTGGAACGGATTGCCGATTCCGTGCGCATCGCCTGGGACGGACGCGATGCGGTGGGCGCAGGCTGGGGGCGCGCGGAAGAGGGCCGGCCGGTGTTCAACCGGCGGTTTCATATGGCAGACGGCACGGTGCGGACCAACCCCGGTACCGGCAATCCCGACGTGGTGAGGGCCGCGGGCCCGGTTGACCCGGACGTGGGTGTGCTCTGTATTCAGAAAACGGATGGCGCACCCGTGGGACTGTTGTGCAACTACGCGTTGCACTACGTGGGCGGCGGCGACCACGAGCGGGAGATCTCGGCAGACTATTTCGGATATTTTTCGAGTCTCATTCAGCGCATGCGAGGCCAACGGTTTACGGCGGCACTTTCGAACGGCGCTTCGGGCGACATCAACAACCACGACGTGATTGGAGGCAGCCGAAGCGCGAACGACCGGCACCAGCATTCGGAACGGGTCGCCGCGTTGGTGGCTGCCCAGGCCTTCTGGGCATGGAACGGGATGGATTTCGCCCGCGACCTGCCTCTCGGCGCTGAAATGGTGGAAGTGGCGCTTCAGCGCAAGGCCGGCCCTTCGCCGGCCGATATCACCCGGGCCAGGGAAATCGACCAAGAGGGTCGAGGGACCATGGCGGAGCGGGCGTTCGCCCGGCGGATTCTGCGTCGGATGGCGGAAGTGCCGGACTCGTCGCGAACATGGGTGCAGGCGCTTCGAATCGGAAACCTGGCCCTCGTGGGTGTACCGGGAGAACTGTTGGTAAGACTCGGCCTGGAAATCAAGCGTCGGTCTCCTTTCGGTCAGACGATGGTCCTGGAACTGGCCAACGACAGTGTGGGATATCTGCCGGACGAACAGGCCTATAGAGAAGGCGGTTACGAACCCGAAGCGGCCCTCTTCACGCCGGGATCCGGCGAGAAGATCGTGGAAGCGGCCGTTGAGTTGCTGGACAGGTTGTACCGGGCGTAGACCCGTGATACGATGGGGGTTTTGAAACAGCTTCCAAGGAGGAAAAATGTCGGACAAGATTCGAATTGGAATTATCGGCGCCGGCGGCATTTTCCGGAGCCGTCATTTCCCCGGGTTGGCGAAGATCGGGGACGCGGAGGTGGTTGCCATCTGCAACCGGAGCGAGGCAAGCGCGGGCGCGATCGCGCGCGAATTCGGCTTGTCGCCGAGACTGATGTCGGATCCGTACGCGTTGATCGGGAGCGAGGACGTGGACGCGGTGATGATCGGTACGTGGCCGTACCGCCACTGCGAATACGTGCTGGCGTCCCTTGACGCGGGAAAGCACGTCTTCGTGCAGGCGAGGATGGCCATGAACCTTGGCGAGGCAAAGGCCATGTACGCCAGGGCGCGGGAGACGGGCCTCGTCACGCAGATCTGCCCGTCGCCGATGGCGATGAAGGGCGACTGGTTCATCCAACGGCTGATCCGGGAGGGATACCTGGGAGATATCTACCATGTCTATACCCGGTCGTTCAGCGGCGACAACTGCGATCCGGAACAGCCGCTGCACTGGCGGCAGATCGACCGGTTTTCCGGTCTGAACGCGCTGAACATGGGCATCCTGGTGGAGATCGTGCAACGTTGGGCCGGCCAGATGAAGACGATATCGGCGCACGCGGAGACGTTCACCAGGACGCGGCCGCTGGCCGACGGCCAGGGAACGGGACCGGTGGAACGCCCCGATTCGGTGCATATCTTGGGACAGATGGAGAACGGCGCGCAGGCCGCGTTTCTGTTCTCCTCCGTGGCGCGCTTTGGCACAGACCCGCAGGTGGAGCTCTACGGCAGCGAGGGGACACTGATCTACAAGCTGGAGAGCGACACCATTCTGGGCGGGCGGTCCGGAGACAGTGAGCTGTCGGTGATGCCAATTCCCGATGACGAAGCGCGCGAGTGGACCGTGGAGCAGGATTTCGTGAGCGCGATCCAGGGCGGACCTCCAGGTGATACGACCTTCGAAGCCGGCCTGAAGTACATGGCGTTTACCGAGGCGGTTTTCCGATCCGTGGAACGGGGCGGCGTGGTGCATCTGCCCCTGGTGGACTGATCGCATGATCCGAAAGGACCGTTGTCGTGGCAGCTGAATATCGAATCGCGGTAGTGGGTACGGGGTATATCGGCCTGGAGCACATCAAGGCGATTGCGTCCGATCCGCGGGCGAAACTGCGTTCGATCTGCGGATCGTCGCGCGGCGCGGGTCGATTGGAGGAGATGAAGGCCGAATACGGGGCCGAGCAGGTGACCACGGACTTCGGAGAGATTGTCGCGGACGAGGCGGTTGACGTGGTGTACCTCTGCACGCCCAACCGGCTGCACGCCGACGAGGCCGTTTCCGCGCTGGAGGCCGGTAAGCATGTGTTCTGTGAAAAGCCGATGGCGACCACGTTGCAGGACTGCCGCCGCATGGTTGCCGCGGTCGAAGGTTCGGGCCGGCAGCTGATGGTGGGCCACGGCGCGCGTTTCAGGCAATTGCACCGGGCCGTGAAGGACCTGTTCGACTCGGGCAAGCTTGGCGAAGCCTGTTTCTGTGAGTCGGACTACGTCCATTCGCTGGAGCCGTTTCTCACCGGTCCTGGTCACCAGTGGTGGCGGCACCCTGACGAGGGTCAATTCGCGGTGATCGGCGGGGCGTGCCACCCGCTGGACCTGATGCGCTGGATCGTGGGGGAAATGGAGGAAGTGTCGGCCTATGGTGTTACGAAGGTCCTTCACGACGTCGACTGGCACGATACGGTGATCGCTTCGCTGAAATTCAGGAACGGCGCGGTGGGAAAGTGCCTGGTGTCCGTGGGTGCGCCGCGGCCCTATTCCATGACGTTCAATCTCTATGGCACCGAGGGCACGGTAGAGGAAAACCGGCTCTATCTCAAAGAGTTCGGTGACATCGAGGAATTCGCGGAGATCCCGTTTCCTGTGCTGGGAGAGGTACACGCCTGCGCGGAGGAATTGTCGCATTTCCTGCACTGCCTGGATACGGGCGAAACGCCGATGATCGACGTAAAGGAAGGCGCCCGGACGATGGCGGCGTGTTTCGCGGTTGTGGAATCGATTAAGACCGGCAGGCCCGCCAGGGTCGTCACGGATTTCTGAAGGGATATCGGTATGTCGTCGGGAGGTCGGCAGAATGGGTGACGTGCGGCTCGTGGCGTTCGATCTGGATGGTACGCTGCTCGACGACAGGGGCCGGATGTCAAGCACGACTGTCGAGGCGCTTCGACGGCTGGCGCGAGCCGGAATCGCGATGGCGTCGATCAGCGGTCGAAACGTGGGGAAGAGCCTGGCGCCGTTTCCCCCGGATGTCCGGCCGGTTTTGAGTGTCGGAAGCTACAACGGCGCGATGGTGCTGGGAACCGGCGCGGATAACGAGCGGTCGTTGCTGCACGAACAGCGATTGCCGGCGGATGGCTTTCCCGATCTTGTTGATTTTGTCGGCAATAGTGGTGTGAACTTCATCTATTGCCGGTGCGAGACCGATCAGACCGGCCTCAGCGAGGCCTATATTACGGACGAAGAGACCGCGTGGATCCGAAATCTTGTGCGGATGACGGGCGTGAATATCGTGCTGGAGCCGGACCTGTTGTCCATGGCGCGGGATCTGGTTCCCCCGCCGAAGATGATCTTGCTGCCCGGTCCCGGTCGACGGGAAGACTTGTTCGAGAGGATGCGTGCGGCGTTCGGGCGGCGGTTCTATCTCGCCCGCACGGGCGACGACCGGATCGAGATCATGCATCCGGACGTGAACAAGGCGGTGGCATTGCGGGAGATCTGCGATGCGTGCGGCGTCGCCCTTGCCCAGTCGCTTGCGATTGGAGACGGGGATAACGACCTGCCGATGCTGAAGGCGGCGGGCATCGGCGTGCTGATGGGAAACGCGGACCGTCTGACCAGGGATTCAGCCGCCGAGGCGGGCGTGCGGACGTGCGAACCGCTGGAGCATGAAGGGTTCTCGAAGACCGTGGCGAGTGTTCTGTCCTGGAAATAGGTTGCCGAAATTCGGTGGCCGAGTCGCCCGGCTGGCAAGGCGCCTGAGCGAGGTGACCTGGGCAAGGTCAGCGAGCGAAGGCAACGAAGCAAGACGGGATGAATCGGCCGAAGAATGGTGACATATTTCCAGGACGGGACACCGTATACCTGCCGGACGGTTAGCGTCTCACCCCGATCGGTTTTCGGAATCACCGTCGATACGCGCCCGCAGGTCCACGCTGCTGGACAGAATGTGCTCCTCCATGGCCCGCTGTGCGGCTTCGGCGTCGCGTTTCCGGATGGCCCGCACGATTTTTACGTGTTCTTCCACCGACATCCGGGCCCGCACCTCCACCGTATGGGTCGCGGGTTCCTCCAGGCTGGCCCGGATCCATTCCTGAAGGTAGTTGCGAATCATCACGAGGAGGTTGCAGAGGATAGAATTCTGGGTTGCCCGGGCAATGGCCAGATGGAACTGTACGTCGAATTCCAGGAATTCGCCGGGCCGGTTCAGAGATGCCTCGATTCCACGGGTCGTCCGCTCGAATTCAAGGAGGTCGGCTTCCGTGGCGCGCCCGGCGGCAAGGAATGCATTACGGGATTCCAGCATTAGCCGCGTTTCCACGAGGTCCGTGACTTCCTTCGGATCCAGCAGCAGGCCCCAGCTCAGGGATTTCTCCAGGTATCGGCCAGTATTGTCGCTGACGAACGTACCCTCACCCACCCGGGGTTCCAGGATGCCCATCACGGAGAGTGTACGGAGGGCTTCCCTGAGGGAGGTCCGGCCGACCCCGAACTGTTTGCACAGGCTTCGTTCCGGCGGCAGCTGATCGCCCGGTTTCAGCACGTCCCGAGAGATCAGGTCGATGATCTGGCCGACGATTTCGTCGCTCAGCGACGTGCGTCTGACGGGCGTCATCTGCTCGAGTGCCGGGGCCTTCGGTTTTCGAGTCACGATATCTTAAACCTTTCTTCTTGATGCGCGAAGCCGCCAGTTCGTCGCGCCAGAAAGATTTCGCTTTACAATGGCTTCTATTTAGGTTACCCTTAAATCCAGAATTGGTCTGACCATCATCATAACAGTAAAAGAACAGACGGGGTTCCCTGCTGTCAAGGGAAAACTTGCCGGAGGATGGCACAATGGGCCAAACCATCGATATCGGAACGCGCATCGAACTGGTGCCCATGGATCCGCATTTTCGTGATATCACGATTGGCCTCTACAGCCAGGATCACGATGGGGCTCCCGTGTATCGCGTACATACGTACAGCGGAAGAGCAGGGGCCGACCAGCGGATCGCATTCGTCACCAATGGGATGGCGGTGCTGGGCGGAATGGTGCAGACACCCGACGGGCTGCTGCGGTTTCCGTGCGGAGAAGCGCACGAACTGGCCTGCCGGCGGGTCTTTCTCGAAGCGTGCAAGCTGGCTTCCGGCGGCGAACTGAAAGCCCGTCCGCTGACGATCGTCGACAGGAAGTCCGGATTGAACATCAGGGTGTCCCGTGCGGGCAGCGGCGAGTACCGCGTCGAGGCTGAGGGGGAGGGAAGGGACGCCGCGCGGAGAATTTCGGCAATCGCGGGCGGGCTGGCCAAGCTCGGTGAAATGCAGTCCCTAAGCCCGGATACGGTCTTGTTTTCGTGCGGATACGACCACGACGCTGTTGTGGGACTGCTTCTGGTCCGGGCCCCAAACGTCCGGGCGGCGGTTCGCGAACAGGAGACGTCGGGCGCCCGCGGCGTCCTGGCTGCGCCCAGCCAGCAGCGGTAGCGCCGGCGGGCCGCGTAAACGAGGTTACAGACAGGAGACTTGGAACATGGCGACTCGCACAGTGGGTCCAATGACCGGCCGCGAGCGTGTTCTGGCGGCGCTGAACCGGGAGCCGGTGGACCGGACGCCCGTGTGCAATCCAACGTCGGTGGCGACCGTGGAGTTGATGGATCTCGTGGACGCGCCATTTCCGGATGCGAACCGCGATCCGGAACTGATGGCCCGTCTTGCCGCCACCGGGCATACGGAGTTGGGGTTCGATTCGATCATGCCGGTGTTCACAATTATCCAGGAGTCGTCCGCAATGGGCTGCAAGATCCAGTGGGAGCAGAAAGACAACTGGCCCACCGTGAGGATGCGCGAGCCCATCTGGGAAGACGTGGACGACATTCAGATTCCGCCGGACCTGCTCACGCACCAGGATACGAAGTGCGTACTGGACGCGATCCGGATTCTGAAAAAGGAATACGGAGACGCCGTGGCCGTCATCGGCAAGACAATGGGCCCATGGTCGCTGGGATACCACTGCTTCGGCGTGGAGCCCTTTCTGCTCATGTCGCTGGACGACCCGGACAAGACAAAGGCATGTCTGGACAGGATGAAGGAAGTGACGGTGGACTTCGGGGTGGCGCAGATCGAGGCGGGCGCTGATGCGCTCACGCTGCCCGATCACGCGACGGGCGACCTCGTGAGCGGGGAATACTACAAGCGGTATCTGCGTGACCTGCATATCGAGTTCGTGGAGAGGATCCCCATTCCGCTGATTCTGCACATCTGCGGGCGGACCGTCGATCGTATGGAGTACATCGCGCAGACCGGGATGTCCGCGTTCCATTACGACTCGAAGAACGAACCGGGAGAGTCCATGGCGGCGGTTAAGGAGCGGATCTCGCTGGTGGGCAACATCAACAATCCGGAAACGCTGTTTTCAAAAGGGCCTGAAGCCGTGAGGCAGGAGGTTTTCAGGAACCTGGACGCAGGCGTGCATCTCGTGGGTCCGGAGTGCGCCATCCCGCTGCAGACGTCAATCGAAAACCTGAAGGAGATTCCAGGTGCGGTCCGGGACTGGCACCGGGAGACGCCGGCGGATAAGAAGCTGTCTTAAAATTACCGGTGAGTTCCCGAGCGCGAGCGAAAAAGCGGCGGTTATGAGGCGCGAAGGGCGTGCAGCGCCGACGGGAAAACTCGCCCATATCCAATGTATCGTGGCTGCGCGCCCCTCGCCACTCTTGGGCGGGTTTGACCAACGCCGACCGGCGCTTTTGCAGCCGTGCGAAGACTGCTGGGAATTTTAAGACAGCTTCTAAGGGGGCAGGTGAATAATGGCGGAAATTACCGATATTGGAAACGAATTCATCCGCGACGAAATCGAGGAGTTCCTCGAGCGGGAAGAAGAACGGGAGCGGGCGATCGCCACGTTTGCCGGAGTCACTCCCGATATGCAGGCCATTGCCGCGGCCCTGATCGACGGCGACCATCACGAAGTGGACGCGTTGACCAAAGCCGCACTGGATGCAGGAACCGGGGCGCTGGAGGTGATGGACGACGGGTTGATCGCGGGAATGGGCATTGTCGGGATCAAGTTCCGGGAGAACTTCATCTTCGTTCCGGAAGTGCTGGCCTGCGCCCGGGCGATGAAGGCCGGCATGGCCTATATCGAACCCATTCTCTCCGCGTCGGGCATCGAGCCGATCGGAACGGTCATCATGGGAACTGTAAAGGGCGACCTGCACGACATTGGAAAGAACCTGTGCATCATGATGCTTCGTGGCGCGGGGTTTGTCGTTCACGATCTGGGGGTGGACACGTCGGAGGACGAATTCATGGATGCCGTGGAGGAACACGGTGCTCCGCTGCTTGGGATGTCGGCGCTGCTGACGACAACCATGCCGAATATGGGCAAGACGATCGAGGCGTTCATCGATGCGGATTTGCGTGAAGACGTCAAGATCATGGTGGGTGGCGCGCCCGTCACGCAGGAATTCGCCGACGATATGGGCGCGGACGGGTACGGAAAAGACGCGATGGCGTGCGTGGCCCTGGCCAAAGACCTGCTCGAAGAGATGAAGGTAGAGACCAACCTGAACCCCTGAGCCCGACCGTGCATAAGATCGAAAAAGAGGAATATCAGAAGCGGCTGGACAGGATCACGGAACTGTTTGCCGGCATGATCGCCCATGCCGATGAACTCTCAACCGTACGGTGCCCGTACAAGAACCGTTTCGACGAGTGTACCGCCAGGTTCGGCTGCAGAAATCAGCGGAGGCCGCGTCCGGGCGGAACGCTGCTGATGTGCGGTGGAGACGACAAGCTGGACTACCGCGGCGCCTGGGAAACGGAGGAGAAACTGGGCGCATTCGTCGGGGGCGACGAATAGTACGCATGGGTACCATATCTCACGACGGGAAGAGGCGGGCGCTGGCAGCCGGGAAGACGATATTCGACTATGCGGACGAACTGGCGGTCCAGGTGCCCACTTCCTGCGGACGCACCGGACACTGTCACGAGTGCGTGGTTGAAATCGGGTGCGGGATGGACGCATTGCGGCCGCGGAACGACGTGGAGTCGTTCCTGCGGGAGAATTACCGCCTCGCCTGTCAGGCGGTGGTTGAAAACGACGAAGCCGATATCGAGTTCTCGCCGTTGAGGCGCAAACCCAGGATTCTTTCACATTCCCTGGAAAAATCGCTGGATCCGGACCCCCTGGTCACGCGCCTGGGGGACGTTGTTTATTATGACGGCGTCGCCGTCGACAGGTATCGCGGCCACCTTTACGGAATCGCGATCGATCTGGGCACGACAACGGTGGTCATGGACCTGGTGGATCTGGCCACGGGCAAGAGTGTCCACGTGAGTTCGTTCGAGAACCCGCAGCGTTTCGGCGGCAGCGACGTGATGAATCGCATCTCCTACGACGGGGAGTTTCAGGGTGAACTGCAGAAAGCGGTCGTCAACGCGATCAACCACGAAATCCTCGATCTGGGAAGAAGATTCGGGTTTGTCCGGCAGGAAATCTACGAGATCGTCGTGGCGGGAAACGCCACGATGCGGGACATCTTCTTCAAGCTGGACGTGCAGAGCATCGGCCAGAGACCGTACAAGTCCCGCGTGGAGCACGCATTTCTCAAGGGCGTGCGGGAGACGACTTCCCTGCTGGAGGGTTCCAGGCGACTGGGGCTGCGCGCCAATCCGCGGGCAAAGGTCTACGGGATGCCCCTGATCGCCAGCCACGTGGGGGCGGATACGGCGGCAGACCTCCTGGCGACGGACCTGATGTCTCAGGATGGCGTCGTGATGCTGGTGGACGTGGGGACCAATACCGAGGTGGTGGTGCGAGGCGCCAACGGACTGCTCACTGCCTCGTGTCCGGCCGGGCCCGCGTTCGAGGGCGGGCTGGTCCGGTACGGGATGCCCGGCCACGAGGGCGCCATCGAGTCGATCCGTCTGCAAGACGGCGGGTTCCAGTACAGGACCATTGGAAACGTCGAGCCGGAGGGAATGTGCGGGTCCGGGTTGATCGATCTGCTGGCGGAGTTACGGCGGCACGAACTCATGGCGCCCAAAGGGATGTTTGCCGACCGGTCCTTCGAGATCCCGGTTGTCCCGGATTACGGGATCACGCTGTCCCGCGAAGACGCCAGCAACCTGGCCCAGGCCAAGGCCGCGAATTTCTGTGGACAGTTCATCCTGATGCGACACCTCGGGGTTGGGCCGGAAGATATCGACACACTATACCTGGCCGGGGGATTCGCGAATTACGTGGACGTGCGGAACGCGATCGAGATCGGATTCCTGGCGCCGGTCGACGAGGAACGCGTGGTGAAGACGGGAAATGCGGCTGTCCAGGGCGCCCGTGAGGTCCTGCTTTCGCGTGAGAAAAGGGCGACCGTCGAGGCGCTCGTGAAGGAAATCGAGCATGTCGAACTCGAAACGACGCCGGACTTCTTCGAGGTGTTCGTGGAAGGCTGCCAGTTCAAGCCGATGCCTTCTCTAAAAGCCGGGTAGACGCAAGACGCAAGACGGGAGAAGAAATCTTCGCCGGGTATGTTATACCTTCTTGACTCCGGCATGAGAAGAAGCCTTTCAAGGCAGGTTATCTCTACCTTCTTCCGGCTCACTTCTTCCCGCCTTTGAGGGACCGTGCGCCAAGGTCCCCCGCAAAAACACGAGTAAATTCGCATGGCGGCAACTTTAGGAAAATCAGATCCAGCCCCCGACGACGGGAAGAAACGCTCCCTGCGCCATCTGCTCGAGGAAACGGACGAGTTCGTCGTCTGCGTGGAACTGGTCAATTCCCGGGGGGTGATCACCGAGCGTCGCGGACGCCAGGTTCTGAATCTCGCGCGGGCGCTGGCCGACCACCCCGGCGTACACGCCCTGAGCATCACGGACAATCCCGGCGGGAACGCCACAAACAGCCCGGACGCGATGGGGATGGACCTGCTGGGCCGGGGCAAGGAAGTCATCATTCACCTGTCGTGCAAGGACTGGAACCGGAATGCGCTGCTCAGCCGGGGCTGGGAGCTGGCAAGCGAAGGATTCGAAAACGTACTCGCGCTCTCAGGCGACTACCCCGCAACCGGATATCACGGGCAGGCGGGCGCCGTGTTCGATACGGATTCGGTCGGCCTCCTGAAGATGCTCTCGGAGATGAATTCAGGCATGCGGCTCGAAGGCGTCAGAGGCGATCAGGTCCTGAAGCCCACACGTTTCTTCCTGGGTGCGGTGGCAAACAACCACAAGCGGTACGAACGCGAGGTGATGCCGCAGTACTTCAAGCTTAAAAAAAAGATCCGGAACGGCGCGGGGTTCATCATCAACCAGATCGGGTACGACTCGCGCAAGCAGGACGAACTGCTGAAGTACATGGCTCGTTGCGGCCTTCGCACGCCGGCGATTGCAAACGTGTACGTGCTGAGCCCCGCCTCGGCCAGGTTCTTCCATGGAGGAAATATCCCCGGCGTGATCGTAACCGACGAGTTGCTTGAACTCACGCGGAAGCATTCCCGTTCCCGCGACAAGGGCAAGGCTTTCTTTCTGGAGTTCGCCGCGAAGCAGTGCGCAATCGCCCGGGGGTTGGGGTACCGCGGGGTGTACCTTGGCGGGCACCTGAAGTTCGAGGACTATGCGCGGATTCTGGACATCTGCGGGGGTTACGGAGACGCGGACTGGAAAGACTTCGTTTCAGGGATTTGCTTCCAGCAGCCGGAAGAGTTCTTCTTCTTCGAACCAGACAGGGAAACGGGGCTGAGTTCGGACGAGGTCAACCGCGCGTATCGTCATTCGAAACAACCCGAGTTGTTGAGGGCCGCCAGAAGCCGCGTATCCACGGCCTACAAGATAAACCGCTTCGTGCACGAACAGGTTTTCGAGAAGGATCGTCCGGCCTTTCGCATCGGCAGAAGGTTCTTCGAGGCCGTCGACCGCGCCGGAAGCAGGGTGCGCAGGGTTTTGCACGGCGCCGAGCAGGCGGTGAAGATTCCGTGCTTCGATTGCCGGGACTGCGGCGATTGTTCGCTGCCGGATATCGCGTTCCTGTGTCCCGAGTCTCAGTGCGTCAAGAATCAGCGAAACGGTCCCTGCGGCGGAACCCGAGGGGGCCGGTGCGAAGTGGGGGAGAAAAAATGCATCTGGTCGCTGGCCTACGAGCGGCTCAAGGCGTACGGCGAGGAGGAGACGATGCTGGACGGGCCGGCGGTCTTCAGGGACGGCGCTCTCAAAGGCACGAGCGCCTGGGCGAACGCGTTTCTGGAGCGGGACCACCACGCACGCAGAGAATGAGGGGTATACGATGAAACTGGAGGGTCGGGACGGCGAGTTCATCGTCATCGGTGAGAACATCCACACGACACGGATTGTCCTGAGAAAGGGACGACTCGTCGTGAAGAACCCCGATGGGGTGGAAGCGGTCCGCTATTACGACACCCGCAAGAGGCGGCGCTTCCTGACCATTCCCGACGATTTCAAGCGGACGCAGGACTACGAAGAAGGGCGCGTCAAGTACGTCAAGATCGCGGTGCAGGCGGCGATGTCCGGCCTTGCGCCACAGGCGGACGACGGGCTGGCGTACCTGCACCGGATGATTCAGCGCCAGGTGGAAGCGGGGGCGGACTACCTGGACCTGAACGTAGACGAGGTCTCACTGCGACTGGACGAACAGAAGAAGGCCATGCGATGGCTGGTGGGCGCCGTTCAGGAGGTAAGCCCCGTTCCGATATCCGTTGACTCCTCCAATGTGGAGACCATTGAAGAAGGACTCGGGGCCTGCAACGGCGGGGCTGGACGGCCGCTGCTGAACTCGGCATCGCTGGAGCGCCTGGAGGCGCTGGACCTGGCCTTGAGGTTCAACGCCAGGGTTGTCGTGACGGCCGCCGGCGAGAGCGGTATGCCCCAGGACGCGGAGGAGCGGGTCGAAAACGCGTCCCGGATGGTGGACGCGGCGTTGTCGAGGGGGATCGGGATCGAGGATGTTTTCGTGGATGCCCTGGTCTTTCCGATATCGGTGGACGGCGGTTTCGGCAACCACTGCTTCGAGGCGATTCGCAGGCTTCGCGCGAGATTCGGCCCCGGGATTCACGTCACCGGCGGGTTCAGCAACGTTTCATTCGGGCTGCCGTGCCGGCGCCTGATCAACGACGTGTTCACCATTCTGGCCGTCGAGGCCGGGGCGGACAGCGGGCTTGTCGACCCGGTAACCAGCAGCCCGCAGCGCGTTTTCACCATGGACCGGGACACGGAACCGTACCGGATAGCGGAAGACATGCTTCTGGGCAGGGACCGCATGTGCAAGGCATTTTTGCGTGCGTATCGGAAGGGTGCGCTGGACGCTTACCGTTAACGCTCAAGGGGGGAACAGGGGAGAAGATGAAGGAATTTCTCGATCGGATGGAAGACGCCCGGCCTATGGTTTACGACGGGGGATTCGGTTCGGAGTTGTTCAAGGGGCGCATCGAACTGACGAACAGTGCGCTCGCGAATGAATTGCACCCGGCTGCGGTGGTCGATATTCATGCCGCCTATATTGAAGCGGGAACCGACGTCATCGGCACCAACACCTTCGTCGCTTCGCCGCTTCACCTGGAAATGGCCGGGAAAGCCGCGAACGATGCCGGAAAGATTGCCAGGCTGGCCGTGGAACACGCGAAAACGGCGGTCGAAAAAAGCGACAGGGCAGTCTATATCGCGGGATCCGTCGGACCGTCTCCCGGGGCTATCGAGTCGGACGCGGGGGATATCGACTTCGGCATCGCGGACGTGAAGGTAAGGGATGCGCACGAGCAGGTCATCCATGCGCTCGCGCAGGCCGGGGTGGATCTGATCTGCATCGAGACCATGTTTTCCGCAAAAGAGGCCGCCATTGCGGCTGACGTGGCCCGGAAGACCGGATTGCCCGTCGCGATCAATCTCACGTGCAAGTACACGAAGGACCGGAAAACAGGCGAGGTGATCTACCGGACGGACTGGGGGCATTCGCCGGGCGATCTCCTGGATTTCCTGGGTTCCGGCGAGTTTTCGGACGGTGACAATCTGCTGGAGCACGTAGGGATCGTCGGGATGAATTGCGGAGCGGAGACCCGGCGGGTGGAACATACGGGGATGGCTTACGCGATCAACGGAATCCGGCAGTTCAGAGACGCAATGGTGTCGCGGGGAGTCCAGGGGATCAGGCTGATGGCCTATCCCAACGCGGGGCTCCCGAAACTGGAGCGAGAGACAGGACGGACGACTTATTCCCAGACCGCCGAGGACATGGCACGGGCCGTCCCCGAGTTGATCGTCGCCGGCGCCGCCATCATCGGAGGCTGTTGCGGGACCGGGCCGTCGCATATCCGGGCCTTCCACGGGATGATGAACGGGAGACAACGGAAAGGATGACCGGTGGCCGAATACCAGGTGTTGTACTGGAAGGACATCCCCGCGCAGGTGCGGGTCTTCGACGGCAAGCGTCGGGTTGCGCGGCAGATGCCTCCGGAATTTCAGGAGGCGATCGACCGCCGAGCGATGGTGGAGGGACTGACCGGAACAGACGCATACCTGGCCCACTGGCAGTGGAGTGAGCGGCGGGAACGTCCGGGGGACCCGCAGACGGTCCTGCTGTCCGTTGCAGAGGAGCTTGAACGGACTTACGACGATCAGGGCGGTAAATAATAGAGAGCCAACTCGGGTTGGACCGAACAAAAAGGAGCCGGAATTTCCGGCTCTTTTTTTTTGTCAAAATGTGACGCTCCCGAAACACTCCCGTCCGCACCTCCATACACAAGAAAAAGTATCCCAAGACAATTTTTGGACTTCTGAACAAACCTTCCTGCTTGACACGTCCGAAGTGGCGACTCAGATTTAAGTTATGATATTTACATGAGAATATGTATAATATGAGAACTCATATGTTTCTATATCACATATATACAACGATTGAAACTCGCTATTTGTGAACATTGTGTCGTGGGAGCGGTCAAGCGGGCTTTGCCGCAGGTGACCAACCTCCCCCGCGAGGGCGGCCGCCGGCGCAGGTGGCAACCGAGGCCGACGTTGCCCTGCCGCTCCCACTATATCCGGTATGGGCCTCCTTGACGCAGGTAGACGCGGGAACCGGCAGAGCGGGTGTAGAAGGGATTCTGCGGCCGCTCCCGGAGAGTCGCCGTCGCTTTCCCGAGGCTGCCTCGCAGATGCAGAGGTCTTGATTCAGCCTGGTAAGAGAGGTTCAAAGAGTGTAAATCCAAACGTCCTGTTTCACATGGAGGTGAGCAATGCTGTTAAGGACAGTTTCAGGTCTAAGTATAGCGCTTCTGCTGGTTTTCGGAATGGTTGGTGCAGCCCCGGCGCAGGTTGAGGTGGCCGCCACGCCGGGTATCCTGATTCGCGTCGACACGCCGAAGGCCAATGAATGGGCCGCGATCGGTGATACGATCAGAGTTCGGGTCCTGTGCTACGACGGCCGGCTCGATCAGGGTTTCCAACTGGCGGTGATCGACTCCAGCGTCAGTGAGACCGCCACAGGCGTTGATATCACCACTGTCGCCAGCGATTTTGCGACCAAGGTGTATTACAGTTACAATTATAATGGAACAACCGACACGGATCAGATCGTAAAGGGCGACGGTGCGACGTCAGGCGTCGATACTTTCAAGGTCAAGATTGGTGTTGTCGCCAACGCCGGTCTGGAGAGCGCCACCAACCACGCCTTGAAGGTTGTGGTGGATCCGGACAACGAAGAACCCTTGAACAACCTGATGAGGAACCGGAAGATCACGCCCGCAACCGCCGGTTTCGGCGCCACACGCGTGGGTGACGGGGTACTCTTCGGCGTCGACGGCGCTCGCCCGATTCATGCAGGCGTATTTACGAGTATCGATCTGGACCTGGCCGGGTTAAACACCGTACTGACCGATACGACGGGCGGCAACCCGGAACTCGTCCGAGAGATCCAGATCATCACAGACAAGGTATTCAAAGCGGTGCTGAAACTGAATACCGCCTCGATTCTGGGCGCGAGGGCGGACAGGATCGAGGTAGGCCTTGTGCCCACAGACTCGATCCTGGCCCTGCAGGAATCGGATCGCCCCTTTGTCGGTAATGAGGAAGGGGCGAGAGCCGCCGCTTTCAGGGACGATGCGCGGTTGAAGGTCACGCTGCGCGGGGACAGGCTGTACAGCCCGAATCCGAGCGCTGAGACGAAAATTGAAGCGGGGCAGTTTGCGGACAATCAGCGGCTCGAACTCTTCGCTTATCTCGTGGACGAAGCCGGTAACGTGGGCGGTACGGCTACGGCGCCCGCCGCTGCCGATTGGAAAGTCCTCCACGGGACCGATGGCGTTCTCGCAGCCGATACGGCATTCCCGACAGTCGCAGCCGATGCGACAACCGCGACAAACGTCCCGATTATCGGAGACGCGACCGCGCCGACGATAACGGTCAGTTATCCCAATCCCGATAGTATCGCGGCCGGATCGCACGATCCTCTGATCGCGATTCTCGGGAGGACCATCGGCAACTACATTCCATTGCCGGGTGAGCAGGCAAGAAGGGTGTTTTATACAGGAAAAAATCTAAGGATTGATTTGAGTGAAGTGCCCGATTCGGTCATAATTACCCATGGAGACAGCACGTACAGTCAAGGTAGTACCGATGATCCGGCCACCTCTACTGACGAGGGTCTGCCACCTACCCAGAAAGACTACGATCGCGCAACAACTACCGCATACGAGCCGCGGATTTTCTGGCGATACGACGAACCTGGCGGTGTACAAAACGACCTGAAGATCGAGGTCTGGGACAGCCTCGGCAACGCGTCCGAGATGAGCCTATCGGGCATTCGGTACGACTGGAAGGCTCCGACGATCAGCAATCTGTTCCCCACGGGATCCGGCCTGGCGGGCGCTGACGGCGAAGAAATAGCCCCGACCGCGCCCGGGGACGCGGACAACGAGGACGCGCCCACAATCAACCTGACCACCAAGAATCCGGTCTTCCAGATCAATGAAGAGCTGGATTCGCTGTCCATACGTTATCACGAGGAGGGCGGCGGGCCGGCCATCGTGCAGGCCTGGGGACCCGGACACGTCCGGCTGGAAACGGTGGACGAACTGGTCACCTGGCCGGTAGACGATACCAGCTTCGTCGAGAGCCAGCGGTATCATCTGCAAATTCTGGCGTTCGACCTGGCGGGTAACGTCAGAATGGCGGACGGCGGTACGCTCACGTTCACCGAGCGTTTCGGGAATCCGGACGCCGATATGTTCAAGGTTGTGCCGGATCCTGATCTGGAAGAGAAGCAAGTCGCCGGCGTGGACGTCGCCATATCGCTGTCCGTGCTCGACACGACGCTGACACGTATCGAAAAGGAACAGAATAGTGACGCCGCCGACGTTCGGGCGGTGACGTATCACACGCCGTCAGCGCTGGCCGCGATCGTTTCCGGCGACCAGGCCGAAGCGCTTGAAGCCGCGAGCTTCAGCGGCGCCGGCGTGTCTCCGGCGCCCGGGTTCGCGCTACCCGCCGAGTTGGCCGCCCTGGGGATGGTGGCGAAGGCCGCCATCCTGAACGGCGACGGCTGGCACGCGGGTTCGCGGACCGTCAAGTTCAAGTCCGAGAAGCCGCTCACCGGCGTGATCCTGTACGCGGCCGAGGGCGACTACGATCCCGCCACCGGTGCCTACACGCTGCGTATCAGCGGCCAGGCGGCCAAGCCGATCAACATCGAGGTCGCGGAGTTTTCGAAGTTCACCCTCACGGCCATCGAGGATGAGATCTCGACTGAGAACGTGGCCGGTGCGTTTTCGGTCCACGTGGTACCGACCGACTCGTTCGCCAACCCCAGTTTGAGGATTGACAACAATACGGACTCGAAGGATTATGAATCGATTGCCTTCACCTTCGCGTCCAGCAATGCCGCGGTGACCGTGCCTTCCGGCCAGCAGATGGTGACCGGCATCGAAGGGGCCACGTACGGGGCGGTGGCCTCCGACGCGGGCGGCAGCGCGACGATCAGCGTCAGGACCGTTGCAGAGGATTATGAAACCGGAACGGGCGACGACGCGACAACCGGCGCCCTCGCGGGCAGCGTAACGGTCAGCATCGTATCCGGCGACGGAGACGGCCCGGATCCGGGCGCGCCTGCAGCGCCGGCCAATATCGTGGTGCAGGACTACAGGGGCGCGGACGGGCAGGGCGACCAGGGCGGCATTGTCGTGGTCAGCTTCCCGAACTCCGCGCAGCACGATGCGGTGACTCACTACCGGATCGAGCGTGAAGTTGAGGTCACGCAGACCACGGATGAAGATGGCAATCTTGTGGATCTGGAAGCGCCCAGGATGGAGTGGATGGAGTGGACGAGGGTCAGCTTCTCGGCTGACGCCGGTGACGAAATGGGCGACGCGGGCGGCGACATGCAGACCGTGATCGTTCCCGCAATTGACAACGTGGCCACCAACTGGGGCGTCACGGCGGTGACCGGTACGGGAGAATCCGAGGTGACCACGGCCGGCAAGCGCGTGTTCACGAAGGAGAGCATCCGGCAGACGGTGCAGTTGCTGGGTATGCCCGAGGCGGAGCTTCTGACGGACGAAGAGCTGAACGATCGGTTCAACGCGCCTGAAGACTACGTCAAGGCGCTCATTGGCGATCGGAAGAATGTCATCTTCGCGCCGGCGAATCCCGACGTGAGCGGGCTGATCGGCAGCGCCAATATTCCGGCCAACATCCGGACCGCCGGCCATGCGTCCGCGGGCAGTTTTCTGTCGTCCGCCCGCACGGCCACGGAGGAGCCGGTGGCAGCCATTGACGACATCGCTCCCGCCGCGGTTACCGACGCTTCCGGTGAAGGCGCAGGCGGTGTGGTGCTGCGGTGGACGGCCTCGGCCAGCGATCATGTTGTTGGCTCCATTCCGTATAACGGCTACAACGTCCCGATCCTGGGTGTGAAGGGCTACACGGTGATGCGAGGCGCTTCTGCCGACGGCCTCAAGCAGATCGCCACGCTGGCTCCGGGATCCAACCGGTTCACCGACGACCACCTGCCGGACGGCGTAAGCTCGCTGGTTTATCGCATCGACGCATTCGACGATAACAACGTCGCGATGAGCGATCTGATCACGGTTACAGGCATCTCCGTCCGTGTGTCCTTCGTGGACGCCAACGGGGATCCCGTCTACCTGATGGCGCTGCCTGCGCAAGGCGGCAGCATCGAGGTCGACTTTGAGGACTTCGTCACCTTCGGTGCGGCCTTCGGCAGCCGGAAGGGCGATAAAAACTACAACCCGCAGGCCGACGTGAACGACGACGGCGTGATCAACTTCGCGGACTTCGTAGCGGCGGCAGCGACATTCGGTCGCACGGCGGTGTTGCCTGCCGGCAGCAAGCTGGCGGTGGTTCCGCGGCGTCCGGGTGCGAACGCCGATACGGAGATGACGCTCGAGTTGGCCGGCGACAAGGTGCTGGTTGGCGAGACGATTTCGTTGACGGTGTCCATGGCCAACGCCAAATCGCTAAACGGCTACGGTCTGGAGCTGATGTATGACGCTGACAAGTTTGAGTTCGTCAGCGCCGTACCCGCCGACAACGATCTGCTGAAGTCCGAGGGGGGTGAGACGCCGCTGTTCAGGAACTGGCCTGAAGAGGGTCGGGTCTCGGTGGTGAACCTCATTACCGAGTCGGGAACGGTGAGCGGCGAAGGCGCCCTGGTGACCTTCACGTTCCAGGTTCTGAGAGAGTTCGAGGAGGTCGCCCGCTTCGAGATCGCACAGGGCGTGGTGTTCGACGGGAATCAGCTGCAGAACCCGGTGGTGACGCTTGGCGCGCTGGACGTGCAGAGCACACCCACGGAGTTCGCGCTGCACCAGAACTATCCGAATCCGTTCAACCCGCAGACCAACATTCCGTACGACCTGGCTGAAGGCGGCGACGTGTTACTCAGGATCTACAACCTGCTGGGTCAGGAAATTCGAACGCTGGTGCGCGAGCGCCAGGCGCCCGGACGGTATACGGTGCAGTGGAGCGGTATGGACGACCGCGGCGTATCGGTTTCGAGTGGAATTTACTTCTATCGGATCTCGGTTGCGGGTAAGTTTCAGGGCACCAGGCGGTTGATGTTGCTCAAGTAATCGCAGCCGGGTTGGCAAAACAAAAAAGGAGCCGGAATTTCCGGCTCCTTTTTTGTTTTCGACCGTGCGCGACAACACTCTACAACACCCCTGCCCCCTGAACCGGAGACGCGACCGTCAGTCTTTCCAGGATCCCGCGGGGTTGATAATACCGCGCCCGCATGGCCTCGACGATACCTTCGACGCCTCCTGATTCGACGAGGACCATCATGCTGCCTCCAAGACCGGCGCCGGAAATCTGCGCACCGACCGCTCCCGCATCAATTGCAAGGTCGACCATCTCGTCGATTTCGGGGATGCTGCAGTTGTAGTCGCCCGGTTGGAGGTGCAGGTCTTTCTCCGGGTCGAATCGGGGCGCGTCCAGGTGGATGCGGTCGCCGTCATGGGAGACGTTCATCAGTTGCCCGTACAGATCCACGCGGTTCCTGTTCAGGACGTCCTTGAGATTCCTGCTTCGCGCGGATTCGGCGATGCCGTACGCGATGACCATGCGAATCTCGTAGCCGCCGGCCGGTTCATCGTGGGTGGCGAAATGCTGTTTGAGAAATGCTTCCTGGTCCGGTAGCTGGCGCAGGAGCTCACGCTGGTCGATCCGTTCCGGCAAGGATTGTATCAGCGCGTAGATCTCGGGTTGGTCGAGACATTCGATAACGTCGCCGAGGTGGAACTTTTTCTCGATATCCAGATCCTTCCTGGCCGCCACTACCCCCCGGATCGCATCGGAGTGGTGCGTTTCGAGATAGCTTCGGAGATAGACCTCTCCAATTTCATACGTCGCCGTCTTCTCGTTGAATTTTTGCCCCGCGCCGCCGGTCTTGTTCGCCTGTATGCCCGAGTCGAAGATGATGATTTGATAACCGTCCGGGAACGGAAGATAGGCGTCGATCATCAATTCCGGCAGGGTCTTCATGTGGGTGATTTTGCCAAGTTGCCCGCATTTTATCGCTGCGTGGTCGCCGAAACCCCCGCGGGTGCCCACGTACCACTCCGCGGTGCCCGCGTACCTCACGAACTGCCCGTCGTCCAGGTCGATATCGTTGATCTGTGTCATGATTTCGGTGGTCGCGACAATGACCGCGGACGAAGAGCTCAGCCCACCCATGTCGGGCAGGCTGCTTCCCATGACACCGTCGAACCCGCGGAGTCGCTTCGCGGGGTATCGGGTGTAGAGGTAGGCCGGCGGCGCCTGAAGCTTGGTGATCCAGTCTTCGTTCACACCCGCGGCCTTGCGTTCGTCGGTTTTCTCCTGCGTCCAGTCCAGCCACTCGGCGTCCGAACGGATTGGCGCTTCCGGATAAATGTCTGACAACCGGAATCGACGGTCTCCATAGGCCGGGTCCAGATTGCGGACTTCCACGCGGTCATCTTCTCTTCGGGAGAAACAGATGAGTATCTCTTTGTCGAGGGAAATCGGGTTGATGAAGGCGCCCCGGTGGTCGGCGTGCATACCCACCGTGTTGAGCCTGCCCGGCGCCCTGACAAAGCTGACGTCCCTCTCGCCGAAGGTCTCTCCGAATTGAGTCACGGTCTCCAGGAGGGCGCCGAGGCGTTCTTCAATCAGGTCTTCATTGTTGCCGTAGATGGACTCCAACCGTGAGATCAGATCGCTCTTGCGACTCCGAATCGCCCTGTCCCAACCATTTGTACTCTGCTGGCCAATCATCCTGTTATCCTTCCGCAATTGCACGTCGGGACGCGGCCTCATTCGGCTCATCAAGTGTGTACTGGCGTTCACTTCCGCCCGTCGGGCTGCAGCTGAACATATCGAAACGACGCAAGGGGAACTCTAAAAGAAAAAGACAACGCCTCCAATGGATTCGAGAAGCGTTGTCGTTCTTTTTCGTAGCGGGAAGGCGAGTTACAACTTGTCCGGATCGAAGATGCCTTTCTGCGTATCCACGACCCGCTCGGACCGGGTCTTGAACATCGTGCCTGCCGGATAATAGCCGGCCTTGACGTAAGCGAGGCCGTAGGAGATGCACATCGGCCCCAGCAGTGTTCCGGGGTCCGTGAGGGACTCGCAGGCCAGTTGCGTCCTGTCGCCGAGAACGACGCCCATTTTGGATCCGCCCAGGTCGTACCACTTGTCGTTGATTTCGACCTTCAGATTGACGCGCTTGTCGCGTTCCCGAACGCCCTGGATAATGCCCAGGTTCGCGGCCGTGGCCTGGTTGCCGAAGTGGGTGGCGTACCCGCAGAGGCTGTCGCCGAGATACGAGGGATGGGGGAAATTGGCCTCGTCCAGCATGAGGACGTTCTTGAGTTCGCCGCGGATGGCGTTGTCACCGTGTTTCCTGTGGCCGCCCAGAACGATGTTGCCCCGAAGATAGGCGCCTTGCCGGATATCGTTATTCGGGCCGATAATCGTAGGGCCTTTGACGCCGGCCGTCGGCTCGATTACGGCGCCGGAGCCGACGTAGATGTCCCCGCCGTCCAGGTAGATCACGGCCCCGACCACCTTTGCGTCTTTCGCGACGTAGAGCGTATGACCTGCGCCATTAAGGGAACCGTGTACGAAGAGCGGTTCGCAGACGCCCCCGGGCTCGACCAGCACCGTGTAGTTCCCGACGCCCGTCAGACCGGTGCGTTCTTCCGCGCCCTCGGCCGAACCGATTTTTTCGGCCAGCCACTCCCTGGCGTATTTTTCGATGCCGTCCTTGCCGATGAGGTCCACAACCGACCGGGCGCCGTCGACCAGCGAGCGGTGCTCGAACGGGTACTTGTCCAGGTCGAAAAAGTTGGACGGTCTCAATTCAGCCGGGACCTCGTCAGCCGCCAGTTCGGTAACGATGACCGGATTGTCCTTCGTGCCGGTTCCGTTAATGGCCATTGCTCATTCCTTTCTGCATTCCGCGATTTTCTCGAGGGTTTGATCGTGCAGGGCCTGCGTCCGGCTCACCAGGACGTCGAAAACGGTCTCGTAGTCTTCCGTGGGCGTCTCGACTTCGTTTCCGTCGAAATCGGAGACGATCAGACCGGCCTGTTCAGCGATGGCGATCCCGGAGAAGACGTCGACGTAGGGTTGCTGCCTGGCAAAATAGACGTCGATCTGCCCGGCAGCCGCCTCTGCAAAAGCATACGGGCCGCCGTTGGGATGGAGCATTTTGAAGGCATCGATGACCGGCCTGTATTCGTCGATGAGCGGCATGAGGAATTTGGCCGGCTTCAGAAGGTACGATTCGACACAGGCGTCATCCAGGCCGGATGCGGGCTCTCCGTGCCGTTCCCTGCGATAGCTTTCGTCGAGCCGCTCAACGCCGGTCAACGCGTTTCCGTCCAGCCTGGCCATGAAGGCGCCGTTTCCGTTGGCGAAGGCAAGGTCTCTGTTGAAGACGTCGCCGGTTACGGACGTCAGGTGATTGAAGCTGGCGTCGAAAAGCGCCAGGGAACTGTATTGCATGAACGGCAGCCCTCTCTTGTACAGCCAGCTCCCGTCGAACGGATCTGAAACGCCATAGATCTTTTCGCCTTCCTTGCCGCCGGTGAGGTCCACCATCCCGGCTTCCTCGGAAAGCAGCACGACCGGATGCGTGCTCTCGTTAAGCCTGCCGATATATGCGCCTTCCGCGGCTTCGTCCACTCCGAAAATCTCCGCGTCCCAATCCTTGTAGTCGCCCTCGCGGGTGCGGATGACCATGGATCCGCTTGCATCGCCCTGTAAATCGTGCAGAATATCCAGGGTCTCGGCCACGATGGCCAGGGCGAGCGACGTGTGTTCGTCTACATTATCGGTTCTACTGAAGTTGTTGATTCTATTTTCGAAAACCTGATCGTCACCCATTCATGAACCCTTCGACGTAAAGTGTTTAAATTTATGTTTTTACGGGACTAATGCGACTGTTCTCAAGCCTGGATCGAACAGTCAATGAGTATACCAAATTCCCCAGGGGATGTCAAGACAAAACATATTGCGGAACGGTTGCGCGGGTGTTATCGTTAGGCGGCGTCACCCCCCGCACACCTCACACAGAGCTATCAGCTATCAGCCGTCAGAAAAAGCAGCTATCAGCCATCAGCTTAAACCCCAGATCAAAAACGAAAGCAAAAGTCGAAAACCCAGATCAAAACCCCTTTCCCCAAATTCCCTGCCTACGGCGTGTTCCTTTTGAAACGACCAAAAGGAACCAAAAGTCGCCGCTGGGCGCGGGGCCTGCCAAATGCATAGCGCGAATACCCTCACGGGATGCACCCGATCCTCTGTCCTGCTGACTACGGAGGTCGTCCAGTCTCCAGCGCTGAACGGAACCGCGCGCTCTGCTTTGGTAGCGCTTTTGTCGGGTGCCGGGATAGACAGCCGTCGGGCGATTCTGAGTGCAAGCAGCGATTGGTATGTGTTTGTAGGGGCGACCGGCCGGTCGCCCCTACAGAGGCAACACAGCGCGGGACTTCTCTCCCCGGCAACCTCTCCTAAAGGAACGGGGGAAATGCAAGAAAACCGGGCTCACACGGAGACACGAAGGCGCGAAGAAAATCAGTCGTCCGAGAGCGGTTCATATGCGAATCCAAACGGGGATCCTTGCCAGGAAAACGCATGACCGTCCGGAGGTGGAGTTGGGGGTTTTTCCGTGTTGATCCGTCCATCGCCGATGTATGGGCACGCCCGAGGCGCCCTAAGGCCATCAAATGCCCATTTGCGCCTCTGAGGGGATTCACGGAAAAACCGGCCCCGCGCCGAGCGGCGCCGTTCTTTTTGGCCCTTTTTCTTTGGCGAAAAAGAAAAAGGGCATAAAATAATAAAAATCAATAAGAAAGAAAGAAAAGACCTCCGGATGCCCGAGCATGTGTTGCCAATCTGATCGGTCCGTATAAGCGAATAGGATGAAGGTCAAAGAAGAATAAGGGCGGAAGGAAAAGCAGGAGCATGTGTCGGCCCGGAACGCAATTTCAAAGAGCCGGAAGAGGTGGGACAGTAGAAGTGAGAGTATTTCACCGCTTTATTGCACAGTAAATAAAAGGAGAAACAATGGTTCTTCGCGGAACGATTGTGGGCACGGAAATCCCCGTGTCGGTATCGATTGAAGACGGCCGGATCGCTGGCATCGAAGAAGGGGCACCCGCGGCGGTCGGAGGCGACGAGGTGTGGATTTCGCCCGGGATATTCGACGTTCAGGTCAATGGAGCGGGCGGGATCAACTACAGCTCCGGAGACCTGACGGTGGAGCGCGTGCTTCAGGCCAGCGAGTGGCCGTACCGGGCCGGAACGGCGATGTTCTGTCCCACGGTCACAACCTCCCCGGCGGAGCAGGCGATTGCGGGACTGCGGACGCTGGCCCGGGCGTGCGAACAGTCGGCTGCAGCGAATGCATCGTTTGTGGGTTTCCACGTGGAGGGGCCGTACATCGCCTCCGAAGACGGTCCGAGGGGGGCGCATCCCCTGGAGCATACGCGGGACCCGGACTGGGACGAGTTCTGCCGCTACCAGGATGCGGCGGAGGGCCGGATCAGGATTCTGACCCTCGCGCCCGAACGGGAGGGTTCGCTGGCCTTTATCGAGAAGGCCGCGGAGGCCGGTGTCATCGTGGCCCTGGGGCATACGGGCGCCAGCCGGGCCAGGATCCGGGAGGCGGTGGCGGCCGGAGCGCGGATGTCCACGCACCTGGGCAACGGTGCCCACGCCGAGATTCCCCGCCACGACAACTATATCTGGGAGCAGCTAGCCGCGGACGAACTCTGGGCGGGGATCATTCCTGACGGGCACCATCTGCCGCCGCCGGTAGTGAAGAGTTTTTGCAGAGCCAAGCAGAAAGAGCGCATCTGCCTGGTTAGCGACGTGTCGTCCATCGCCGGGCTCCCGCCGGGCATTTACGGCCGGAGCTACGGGACCGACGAGGTGGAGATTCACGAGAACGGGAAGATTTCCCTGGCGGGCACGCCGTATCTGGCCGGGGCGTCGCTGTTTCTGGATTACGGGATTCCCAATACGGTGGCGTACACGGACGCCGCGCTGGCAGACGCGGTGGAGATGGCATCCGCCAACCCGGCGCGGTTGCTGGGCGTGGATGACCGGCTGGGAAGCGTGTCGACCGGGATGGAGGCCAGCCTCACGTTGTTCCGTTGGACGGAGGGGCAGCGCGCCCTGTCCGTCGAGGCGACGATTGTCCGGGGTGAGGTCGTCTACAGGGCGTGAAATCTCCTATTGAGGATTCGGGGGTTCAAACCATGGAACGGATCCACGGTGTCGTGGAGCGGATCACGTTTCAGAATGAGGAGAGCGGATACACGGTTGCCCGATTCCAGCCCGAAGGCCGGGGGGAGCCGGTGACCGTGGTTGGCAATACGCTCTCGCTGACAGCGGGCGAGTGTGTGGCCGTGAAAGGCGAATGGACGACCCACGCGAAGTTCGGCCGTCAGTTCAAGATCGATTCCTACGAAAAGGTACATCCGTCGACGGTCGAGGGGATGAGGAAGTACCTGGGCTCCGGCCTGATCAAGGGGATCGGACCGGTCATGGCCGGACGGATCGTGGACCATTTCGGCGCGAAGACCCTGGAGGTGATCGAGAAGGCATCGAAGCGGCTGATCGAGGTGGAAGGGCTGGGCAGGAAGCGCGCGGGGATGATCGAGGATGCCTGGAAGGAACAGCGCGAAATTCACAATGTGATGGTGTTCCTGCAGTCGCACGACGTGGGCACGGGGCATGCCGTAAAGATCTGGAAACGATACGGCCAGGACGCAATCCGGCTGATCCAGGAGAATCCGTACCGGTTGTCGGCCGACGTGTGGGGAATCGGGTTCACGAGCGCCGACCGGATCGCGCAGAAAATGGGCGTTGAGACCCACTCCGATCAACGGATCATGGCAGGAATCAGATACGTGCTGGATACGGCCGCGGAAAAAGAAGGGCACGTGTACCTGCCAAGGGAGGAACTGTCGACGGTCTGCGCCGAGACGCTGGACGTATCGCCGGATCTGATCGCCCCGTGCATCGACGGGTTACAGGTAGCCGAGGAAGTCGTCGTGGAGGAGGACCGCATCTACGTTCCGCCGCTCTACTTTGCCGAAAAGGGCGTTGCGACGCGGGTGCATCAGTTTTCCAGCATCGAGCGGATCGAAACCGGCGATATCGGCCGGGAGATAGCGGCCATCGAGAAAAGGAACGGCGTCCGTTTTGCCGCGCGGCAGAAGGTCGCCCTTGAGAAGGCCCTCGCCAACAGCCTGCTGGTGCTTACGGGTGGACCGGGCACGGGCAAGACGACGACCATCAGGGGATTGATCGCCCTCTTCGAGGCGCGGGGCAAGGAGGTTGCGCTGGCGGCGCCAACGGGAAGGGCGGCGAAACGCATGGCCGAGGCCACGGGGCGGGAAGCCAGTACCATCCACAGGCTGCTGAAGTTCAGTCCCGGAGAGAATCGATTCGAGAAGAACTTCGAGAATCAGCTTTCCGCGGGCGCGGTCATCGTTGACGAGGTCTCGATGATGGACGTGGGCCTGATGAACAGCCTGCTGCAGGCGGTGCCGCTGAATGCTTCCGTTGTTCTTGTCGGCGACGTGGACCAGTTGCCTTCGGTGGGGCCCGGCAACATCCTGAAAGATATCATCGGATCCGGAAGGGCCGAAACGGTGGCGCTCAACGAAATCTTCCGGCAGGCGCGGGAGAGCCGGATCGTGACGAACGCGCACAGCATCCTGGCCGGTGAAATTCCGGAGGTGGACAACAGCAGGAAATCGGATTTCTTCTTTTCGGAGGTGGACGACCCGGAGGAGGTGGTGGACACGGTCTGCGGTCTCTGCCGGAACAGGCTGCCCCGCGCATACGGGGTTGACGCGATTGACGATATCCAGGTCCTGGCGCCCATGTACCGGGGCGAGACGGGCGCGATCAATCTGAATGAGGTGCTGCAGGAGCGGCTCAATCCGGGCGGGCAGGAACTCCTTCGCGGGGGCGTTCGCTTCCGGGTGGGAGACAAGGTGATGCAGGTGCGCAACAACTACGACAAGGACGTGTTCAACGGGGATATCGGGCGGGTGGCGGCGATCGATATGACGAACCACGCGCTCGCGGTGAGGTATCCCGAGCGCACCGTCGGTTACGACTTCACGGAGCTGGACGAGATCGTGCTGGCCTATGCCACGAGCGTCCACAAGAGCCAGGGATCGGAGTATCCGGTTGTGGTGCTGCCCCTGACCACCCAGCACTACATGATGCTGCAGAGAAACCTGCTCTATACCGCAGTCACCAGGGCGAAGAACCTCGTCGTCATCGTCGGCACGCGCAAAGCCATGGCCATCGCCATCAAGAACAACCGCGTTGCCGACCGGTACACCTCGCTGCCCCAACGCATCCGGGCCGGCGCGGGTGAGGAGTCACGAGACAGGAATCAACCTCAATTCGAAGAAAGATAGCCGTTAAATCGGCCGCAAAAAGCACACGAGACACAGAAGGTACTGGTGCGAAACGGGGTGTGCCGTAACACCGTGACCCTGCTTTCGGACATAGTGTCCTGTCCCAAAAATTCCTCACCATTCGACCGGCGATTCATCCCGTCTCGCTACGTTCACCTCGCTCGCCGACCATACGCAGGTCGCCTGCGCTCGGTCGCCTTGCGAGCCGGGCGACTCGGCGGTCGAATTTTGGCAACTTATTTCCGGGACAGAACACTGGCTTCTTCCCACGGGCTCTGCTGAGAATATGTCAGCAGGGCCTTTCTTCTGTACGACTCTGCGATCCCACCGGGCTGAAACGGAGCACATCCGGCGACAATACCTATCTGCTATCAATTCCACGCAGCGCCCACCCACGGACGCCCACGTTTTCTCGCACTCGACGGTCAGGTTCAGCAACCCGAATGTCGCTTCACGACTCTCCCCGGACGCCATACCCTCCCACTGTACACCTGATTCTACCACGTGGCGATCCGGTCAGCGACCGACGGCAACCCTCTGCTGCAGGTCTACCGACCGGCATCGCCGGGAAGCCGTGTTGTTTCAGCGAAAAATCACGATAACGTCACGATAATAAAGCGCATTATTCACTATATAGTCATCATAATTTAGTATATTATCACAATAATAATATATAATATGCGACGATCTGGACAGCGACGGCGCCCTTACCGCGAAGGACCGGTGTGAAGGTGGGGCGGACATTCCTGTCTGCCCACGTGCGCAAGACCTGTCTGTCACGTTCAATCCATAACCTCCCTGAAGTCGCATCTCACGTAAATGACATGCCATTGACAAGCGTACGGACCATTCCTCCTGTTTTGGTGCTGTCCTTAACTCTGTTCACTGTCGCCGTTGAAGGGCGAAGCTTCTTCCCTTCGTTTCGAACACTGCAGGAGCCGTGTGAAGGCGGCGGCTATGACCCGACGCCGGCGGAGATCACAGTGACGGCGGTTCCCATCGTGGTCACGTCTACGACCGACGACTACTTCGTACTCTACGTGACATTCGACGTGGACGGCACGGAGCTGCAGGTTCCGGTGGCGGTGACCCGGGGGGAGGCGGGCACGACCACGCTGTCGGAAAACCTCGCGGCCTTGTCCGCGGAGCGCTACCGGGTGGAGAAGTACCAGATCGCCGACCCGGCCGACGTCGACGGCGACTGCATCGACGACGTCACCGAACTCGACAACCTGGGGAGCATGAACCCCGTCAACCCTGCCACGATTTCGGATCCGAACGATGGCGCTGTGGCCGTCCCCGACCTCGCGGCGTTTCAGGCACTCGGAACCGGGCTCTACGGGGGAACCGTACTGAAGTTCGTTCTGGTGAACCTGGATACCGCGCATCCGGCGGTTTACTTCATGAACACGAAGCGGTACCAGAGCCACCGGTACTTTTTTGATGCGGTGGGCCTGCAGCGAGAAGGAGCGATTACCGGCACCATCACCTACGATCCGGGATTCACGGTGCAAGGCCGCGCTGTCGGGGGCTTCTACTACGAATACTTTCCGCGGCTGGCTGCAGAGTCGGTCCCTCAGGCAGAGAAGTTGCACACTGTGCTCGCTGCCAGCATGGGCGTGATTGATAACAACCTCACCCTGCACGTCGACAGCATTCTGCTTCCGCTTGTCCAGGATCGGTTGTCCCAGCTTCGGGCATCCCGGATCCCCCTGGTGTACGATTCCGAACTCTTCGGCGACGTGGAGTTCCTGGCGCTCAACACCGGAACGGGTTACGGGCGGCTGAGGATCCTGGAGGCGGACGAACGCCCCCATCCTCGCGAGATCATCGTCTCCGAGACGCTGCCCAACGAGCTGCCCCGCGTGGCCGGCATCCTTACCGCCGCGCCCCAGACGCCGCTCTCGCACGTAAACCTGCGCGCGGTGCAGGACGGCATACCCAACGCCTACGTGAAGGACGCCCTCGACCACGCCGACGTCATTTCCCTCGAGGGGAGCTACGTCAGGTACGAAGTGACGGAGCGCCAATGGGAGCTGCGGGCGGCAACCCTTCAGGAAGTCGAGGCCCATTACGAGTCGTCCCGCCCGGCCGAGACCCAGACGCCGCAGCGCGATCTCTCGATTACGGAGATCACGCCCCTCGACCAGATCGGCTTCGACGACTGGAAGGCCTTCGGCGTCAAGGCGGCCAATCTGGCGGTCCTGCGGACGCTCGGATTCCCGGAGGGCACCGTACGCGACGGCTTCGCCATACCCTTCTACTTCTATGACGAGTTCATGAAACAAACGTTGGGAGAGGAGACCGTTTTTGGCATGGGGAGCGCGCCCGCTGACGAGAAACTCACACTGGCGGCCGACACGATGCTCGTCGAGGCCGTCGAGGCGATTCTGGCCCACCCGAAGTTCCGGACCGATCTGGATATCCAGGACGAGATGCTCGACGACCTGCGTGATGCCATCAAGGACGCCGAGACGCCCCAGTGGATGGTCGACGCCCTCACCGCCATGCACGCAACCTTCCCTGCGGAGACGTCGCTGCGGTACCGGTCGAGCACCAACAACGAGGACCTTCCCGGGTTCAACGGCGCCGGGCTGTACGACTCCAAGACGCAGCACCCGGAGGAGACCACGGAGGACGGGATTGACAAGTCGTTCAAGCAGGTGCTCGCCGGCCTTTGGACCTTCCGGGCGTTTTCGGAGCGGGAGTTTCACCGCGTCGACCACCTCGCGGCCGCGATGGGCGTGTTGGTCCATCCCAACTTCTCCGATGAGCGGGTAAACGGGGTGGCGGTCAGCTTCGACCCCGTCACTTCCATTGTGGGCCGACACTACGTCAACTCGCAACTCGGCGAGGACCTGGTCACCAATCCCGAGGCGCACTCCGTACCCGAGGAGATCGTCCTCCTGCCGGGAGATGGACTCATCATCCGAGCACTCTCGAACCTGGTAGAGCGCGGGGAACTGTTGATGAGCCGAGACCAGATGCGTCAGCTGCGCGATCACCTCTACGTGATCCACGACCACTTCGAGGGGTTGTACAACCCCGCATCCGGCGAGCCCTTCGCGATGGAGATCGAGTTCAAGATCACCAGTGAGAATATCCTGGCGATCAAGCAGGCCCGTCCCTGGGTCTTCGGCGAGGACGCTAACGAGCAACTGCCGCCGCCACCTCCCCCACCACCTCCTCCGCCACCTCCACCACCACCTCCTCCTCCCCCACCACCTCCTCCGACCCCGCCACCGCCGCCAACACCGCCCCTGCCTCCGGTGTCGCCGACGGCGACTGGAGTGTCGACAACGAGCGTGGCGTTACAATGGAAGGCGCCGACCGGCGACGGTCCTCTGATCAGGAACTACGACGTGCGGTACCGTAAAGTCAGCGAGGGGGAATGGCAGGACGGCCCCCAGGACGTGAGGGGAACCAGCACGACCATAGAGGGTCTGGACGCGGACACGGAATACGAGGTGCAGGTGCGGTCCAGCGGCAACTCGGAGCACAGCGCGTGGACGTCCCTGAAGCCGGTGAGTACGCTCGCGCCGCCGCCACCGCCGGTGGAACCCGCGGTGACACAGACGTCGCCGGGCAGCGTGACCATCGGCTGGGCGGCGCCGACCAATGATGATGGGGAACCCGTTACGGGCTACGACGTGCGGTATCGTGAAGGCAGCGAAGGCGTATGGAAGGACGGGCCCCAGGACGTGACGGACACGAGCGCGATCATCGAGGGTCTGGACCCCGACACGGAATACGAGGTGCAGGTGCGGTCGAACAGCGCATCGGGTGACGGCGACTGGTTGACCCTGGGGCTGGTACGGACGGAGGTCCTGGTCCTGTATGACCTGTTCTCCCTCTCGCTGGACCTGGATGCGTCGGAGAAAGACCAGGACCTCCGGACGATGCGCGTCGAATCAGGTCGAGTCGTCTCCATACAGATATTCGGCGCGGATATCCGGGGAACGCGCGGTGTGGATTTCCGGGTGGGCTATGACACGACGCAGGTTGTGTATGAGGGCTTCGACGCGGGCGATGCGTTGCCGGGCGTGACGGCGCTGGTGGCGAAGGACTCGACGTTCGTGCAGATCGGCGTTTCGTCGCTGAGCGGCGGGGCCGCGGTCGACAGCGGGCAGGTGGGAACAGTGCGCTTCAGGACGACGGAGGGGTTTAGGGAGACGGAGGTCCGGTTGGCGGGAGCGGACCTGGTGCGCGGGGAGCATCCGGAGGCGATGACGCGAACGGTGAGCGTATTGCTTCATGCTCCCGCGCCGCTATCGCCTGATTTCGACGGGAGCGGGGTGGTGGACTTCGCCGACTTTGTGCTGTTCTCCGGCGCGTTTGGATCCGCAGAGGGCGATGAGGGGCATGATGCCAGGTTTGACCTGGACAGTGACGGCCGGATCACGTTTGGCGATTTCGTCGCATTCGCCCGGCGCTTCGGAGAACGCGTGAACCGCATGCCCGCGTTTGCGCCCGTGCAGCCCGCAACGCTTGCCGTGGCCGGCGGCACGCCACCGGGAGAACCGATCGGGGATCCGATCACTGCGAGCGATACGGACGGTGACGTGCTCACGTACAGCCTGTGGGGCACCGATGCGGAGTACTTCGAAATTGACCCCGGCTCCGGGCAGTTGTTGACGAAGGGCACGTATGACTTCAACAGGAAACGCGGATATACCGTGATCGTGCGGTCCGGCGACGGGAAGGGGGGCCGTGCAAACATCGTCATTCGTATCCTGATCACAGGCAATTCGGAATAACTCCGGCGCATTCGCGATCCTGCGTTGCCGTTCCTCCTCAGCAGGCCGTCCTCGATCCGGAAGACCGGACTCCGGCCCTGACGGTCACAGATCGACCCGGACCTCCCCCTCAAACCCGGCGACCAACTCCCACCTCTGGACCACGCCGTCTCCGTCGTTTTCGAAAACGGCCAGTTTCTGGTCGACGCTCGCCTTGCCATCCAGGGCGAGGTACGCTGACTTGCCGTCGGGCGTGGACGCGGATCCGATCCACGACTCGTCACGGGAGCGGGTATACTCCGCGGCTTCGTCGTGGCTCACGCCCCGGATATCGAATCGCTCCGTCCGCTGCGCCACCAGCGACAGCCATCGGTCGATCTCTTCCAGCGACAGCACGCCGAACTTCTGCTCGTGCGTCGTGATCTCCGAGAAGAACCCGCTGTCCAGCGCCAGGCGGACCGAGCCGGCCGCCCGATCCGCGGCCTTATCCATATCGTTGGTCGGATTGTCCCCGGCCCAGGTCGTACAGCCCGTCAGTACGTCGGGCTCCACGAGGTGGCGGGGGAGCATGGCGCCGATGTTGTACATCTCCGGGTCCTCGGGGATATAGTCGTAGAACAGGCTGTTGAGACCGTACGGCCACCAGTTGGGGAACAGCCGCTCCCACTTCACCTGTCCCAGGTGGTAGGTCGAATAGACAAACGTCCGCCCCCGGGCCTTCAGATAGGGCAGAACGCGCACGCCCACCTCGCCCCAGTGAAACGCGGCCCGGCGCGGCGGCTTCATGCCCCGTTCGTCGTACCATCGGTCCACCCGTTCGAAGATTTCCTTCAACTCCGCCTCGCTGTACTCCCCGATGCCGAATTCGAATGGAATCAGCTTGTAATAGTCGAATGCATGCGCGTCCCAGTCCACCTGTCTCGCCTTGTAACGCTCGCGCATGAACGGTACGACTTCGCCGGGTACGAGGTCCAGGAAGCAGGAGATCATCGGGCGGTAACCGTGCCGGTTCATCACCTCCGTATAGCGGAAATCATGGCGTCCCCTGCCGTCGTCCACACGGATGGTCACATAGGGCGGCATCATCTGCGCGATGAACGGCTTGCGCGCGGCCCAGACGATGGCGCGCCAGAAGAAGGCGTCCAGCCCCATCGCGTGGCCCAGAAACTCCTGGTGCCAGATCCGGGGCGAACAGGCGAACTGCACCGCCCGGCCGATGCCGCAGACCCCGGCGAGGACGACAGGATACTGGTCCGGCTCGTAGGCCGTGCCCGGGACGTTGTGGCGTGAGAAGATGAGCTGTTCCTTGCCCATCGCGGCCTGCGCCAGTTCCACGACGTGCCGACCCATGCGCTTGATCTGCGCAACGGTCACCGGTCGCTTCAGCCGGACCATTCTGCCCGCCTGCTGCGTCCAGTTGATGAAGTGGTCGTCGCCCCCAATGCGCAGCAGGTCCGATGCCATGGGAATCCGGTCGACCTCCAGACCCAACAGCCGAAGCAGCGGCGGTTTGTACAGCCGCAGCTCACCGTCGAAATTGACCAGGCCCATCCCGGCTTCCTCCACGCCCGAGGCCAGCAGTTCGGTTTCCTCGAACGAAAGGGTATTTCCCAGGCGCGACTGTGCGATAACGACCGCCGCGCAACCGTCAAGCAGGTCGGCAGTCAAGGGCCCCGCGGCAAGATCGTGGATCCTGAATGGAAATCCGAAATGCTGCAACGCGACGAGTACGGTTTGATCCACGATGCTCGTGTCCGTATAGCTGCCCCTGCTGTCCACCAGTACCAGCAGGGCCCTGTTGCCCGTGCTCTCACGCAGGGGGCGCTGCACCATTTTTCGCGGTGAGAATCGCATCGTAAGTCCTTCGGAAGAAAGTTGCCATTCGGCTTGCGTTGGTCGGCCGACCAGTCAATCTGAGCCCAACGGAAAGCCAGCCGACGTGCCGTCTCCCAGGTTTCGCCACGTGCAAGCCGAGACAGCGACGGCATCAATGTGGGCAGACAGGAATGTCCGCCCCACCCTCAAACCGGCTTCCTCTACGTCAGGAATAGATCGGGACGCCTGTATCAGGACGGGATGCCGGGGTCCCCGTGACACGACCAGACCGGCAATGGTGCGTCAGGGAGGCAGGATTGAGGCAGGGAAACTGTCAGGGATTTGCCGACGGGCTGGAAGCGTGATATCACTCGACCGATTTGCGGGCGTGGGAATCGCCTGGGCAATTGCTCCGACACGCTGACGCGATCAGACCGTCTCGAACTGCAATGCGGAAAGATTCAGCTTGGATGAGCGCTTTGATAGATGGAGCAGCTCCACGCCCACGACTTCATTCGATGCGTTGTAGTCGAGTACAACTCCCGGGGAAACCTCCTCGGATTCGACTATTTGAGAATCGTCGAGACGCAGATAAAGGGCGTCGGCTTCCTTGTCGACGTTCAGTTTCATATTCTTCCGCACCTGTCCAAAATCGTCTTTTCCAACCACTGTCACGACATGAACCACCTGCAACCGGAGCGAGGGCATCCTGCCCTCGAACTTCGCGTCACCGACCCCCATTCGCGTCGAGAGACTGACGGGTCCATTCAATCCGACACCGGTTCACGGAAGACACCGTGTGCGACGAGTTATCCGATGTCGAGGGCAGGATGCCCTCGCTCCCGGGAACGCCAACCGCACCGGTCACAAATCGGTTTCTGTCCTGGACAGCCGTGGCCAAAAGACGGGGACCTGCATTGGTACTTCGAAACGACTTTCAAGAAAACCAGGTACTTACGTATCCAAGATCGTCTTTTTCAAACTATCTTGGACAGCAGTGATATTCTTCCTTTCATGCCGCGATCAAAGAATACGCTCACAACTTGCCTGCGTCAATCTGATTCCAGAGTCAGTACCCGGTTGATTTTCGATTCCGCGATGCGGCCGGGTCGGAGGATTCGTGGATGCGGCAGGGAGACGTCGACGAGGGTGGAGGGACGAGAATCGGGCGCCGAACCGCCGTCCAGGATCAGATCGACGTCGCCGCCAAGGGCGTTGGCGGCTTCTTGCGCGCTTCGGGCGGGGGAAAGACCCGAATGGTTGGCGCTGGTGCTGGTTATTGGGCCGCCGGCATGCTGCAGTAATGAGCTGGCGACGTGCGCATCGGACACGCGGAGGGCAATTGTGGACGTGAACCCGAGCAGGTGATCCGGCAGGCTGGGCGATGCGGGAAACACGAGGGTGAGCGGACCGGGCCAGAATGCGTCCATCAGGAATTCAGCAGCCCGTGGAATGTCCGCGACGAGCGCGTCCAGGTCCTGACTGCCGCGGATGAGCAGGATCAGGCCCTTTTCCGATTCCCGGCCCTTGAGGCTGAAGATGCGTTCGAAAGCGACGGGATTGAACGGATCGGCGCCCAGGCCGTACACGGTTTCGGTAGGATAGACAACCACGCCACCGGAACGGATACAATCGGCAGTCCGGACGATTCCCGGATCGTCGGCCGGCAGGATGAGCGCCCGTTGCATCGTCAGAAACGGCTTCCCGGCCGGAATCGCACTGTAGGCGGGGTCTGTTCGAAGGCGTTGGTGAAGGCGATAAAATCTCCGAACCCGACCGTTCCGTCGCCGTCGAGGTCATAACGCATATCGCTGGAACCGTATGCCCGCGCGAAGAGGATGAAGTCAGCAAAGTCAACCGCGCCGTCGCCATTGAAATCGGCCCGACCATCCACGGGAGGCGGAGGTGGCGGCGGAGGCGGGACGGGCGGGGCCTCGCGGTGGTATTCCGGGGGGAAGTCTACGGTGAGTTGAAGGATGCTGTTGTTGTTCGTATCGGCAACGTAGACCCTGCCCTCGGGATCGGTGGCGAGGCCCGACGGCGAATTCAGCGTCGTCTCGGTACCGGCGCCTTCGGCCTGGTTGAATCCCGGAAATCCCGTCCCGGCAACGGTCTGTATGATGCCAAGGTTCAAGTCCAGGACCCGTATCCGATGGTTGCCGGTGTCCGCGATATAAACGTATCCGTTGTCGTCCACCGCCACATCGACAGGGCCGTTCAGCAGGGCCGTTTTGCCGGGTCCGCCGTCGCCGGAAAAGCCGGCGTCTCCGGTGCCGGCCACCGTGGAGATGATGCCCTCGGTATCCACCATGCGGATGCGATGGTTTCCCGTATCGGCGATGTACAGGCGGCCGCGACTATCTACGGCAACACCTTCAGGTCCGTTCAGCGCAGCCATCGTCGCGGGTTCTCCGTCCCCTGCGTGACCCTCCTGGAAGCTGCCGGCAGCAGTGGAGATGATGCCGCTGGCGTCCACCTTGCGGACCCTGTGGTTGAAGCGTTCCGCAATCCAGATGTTTCCCAGAGCGTCCGCCGCAACCCCCACGGGGCCCGACAGATTCGCATCCGCCGCCGCGCGTCCGTCGCCGCCGTAACCGGGGATGTCCCTGCCTGCGAAGGCGAGGATGTTCTCGCTCGAAAGGTCGATCCGGCGCACGATATGACCGCTCACTTCGCCAACGATCAGATCGCCTTCCGGAGTGAGCGCGAGGCCCCGGGGATCGCCGAGACTGGCTTCTGTCGCCGGCCCCCCCGTTCCGATGGAGATTCCGATTCCATCTCCGGCGATCGTGTTGATCGAGCCATCCGCGTTGACCCGTCGCACACGATTGTTGCCCGAGTCGGCGATGTAGAGGACGCCGTCTGCCGCGACCGCGACGCCCCTCGGGGTGTTCAGGAAAGCCTGGTCGGCGTTGCCGCCGTCACCCCCGAAGCTGCTCTGACTCCCGCCGATTCCGGCGAGCGTGAGCATGGACGTGTGGTCCGGCCCGATGGGCGGCAGCAGGCGGATCGTAACCTGCGCGGGGGGAAGGCCCTGGAACCGCGCGGTTGCCGATACGTCGCCAGGTGTAATACCGGCCTGAAAGAGGATGGATGCCAGCCCGTCCCGCACCGCCGCCGTATCGCTCCCCACGAACGCGCCGTCGCCGGATGAGACGCTGAAGATCAGGCGGCGGTTGCCGATGAGCGCGACTTCGTCCCTGGCGTCCAGGACGCGGGCGCGGATTCGGGTCCGCGCCTCGCCGTTGGCCGCCAGAACGGGCACAGCGGCATCCAGCGCGACGCGTACGGGCGGGGCCGGGGCCGTTTCTGTGACTTCAAGGACGGTGTTTACGGCGATGTTCCTGAGGCGCTGCGCGATGCCCGACGGCCATCGAACGGTCAGGGTATCGACCTGGCTGGCGTCTCCCAGGCCGAAGACCGCGGTCAGGGCGTCCTGGGAAAGATAGGACGCGCCGCCCGTGATCTCCCGGGTCGCGGCCGTGCCGTCGAATGCGATTTCAAATCGCGTGCCGATGGCATCCGGACTGCTCCTTGTGGCGCGCGGACGAATGGCCAGCCAGTTTCCATTGAATTCCCGGTTCTGGTACAGATGGTCGGCGTCGTCCTGAACGACCACGAAGATGTCCAGCCCGCCGTCGCCGTTGAAGTCCGCCAGGGCCACGCCGCGGCTGTTGGCGCCGCCCGCCACGCGGAAGGAGTCAGCCATGTCGGTGAAGGTACCGCCTTCGTTTCGGTAGAGATTGTTCTTCACTCCGGCATTGGAGACGAAGAGGTCCAGATCGCCGTCACTGTCGAAATCACCCCAGACCGCGCCCCTGCTGTCCACGGTGTCCGGTCCCGCCACGTCGAATCTGCTGCTGGACTCCTCGAACCGGCCGTTGATGTTGACATAAAGGCGGTTGCCTTCGCCGAAATAGGTCACGTACAGATCCAGGTCCCTGTCGTTATCGAAATCGCCCCAGGCCGCTCCGAAGCTCGCTCCGCCCAGTCCGAGTTCCTCCAGGCCCGCGTCCGACGAAGCGTCCGCAAAGCTGCCGCCGTCGTTTCTGAAGAGTCGATTCGGCCCGCTGTTCGCAAGAAAGAGATCCGGGTCGCCGTCCCCGTCGTAGTCCGCCCACGCCGGCTGCAGGCTGCTGTTGTCGTCGTCCAGACCGGCATCCGCGGCGGCTTCGACAAAGCGGCCGCGTTCATTCCGGTAGAACCGGTTATCGCCGAAGTTGGCCACGTACAGGTCGGGGTCGCCGTCTCCCTCCACGTCCGCCCAGGCGGCGCCGTACCCGTCTCCTCCGTCGTCCACGCCGGCCTGCGCGGCGATTTCGGAGAATCGGTTGCCATCGTTGCGGTAGAGCCGGTTGGGCTGTCCGAAGTTCGTGACGTACAGGTCCAGATCGCCGTCTCCGTCGATGTCCGCCCAGGCGGCCGCGCTGCCGTCGCCGTCGTCCGCCACGCCAACCACGGAGCCCACCTCCGTAAAGCCGTCCCCGTCGTTCCGGTAGAGCAGGTTGGACTGCAGGCTGCGCACCACGTACAGGTCGGGGTCTCCGTCCCCGTCGTAATCCGCCCAGGCGGCGCCGAAGCCGGCGCCGCTATCGGCCATCCTCAGGCCTGCCGCCGCGTCGAGGAAACCGCCCGGCCGGGATTCCCTTCCGAAGCCGCGGAGGGGTATGACCAGCTCCGGGTCGTTGGGATCGTTGCTGTACAGCGTGAGTTCCGCTCGCTGCGTGCCTGTGTTGACAGGTCGGAACACGACGTCCAGGCTCTGTCTAAGGCTCGACGGGATGCGCAGGGTATCGTCCAGGCTGACGGAGAATTGTACCGGGTCTGTCAGTTCGGCGCGGAAGACCGTCAGTACGCCTGCGCCGAGGTTTGCGACCCGCAGGACGATTGACTGCTCACGGCCCACGTACGTACGATCGAATTCGATGCTTTCGGGGAAAACTCCGATGTCCGGCGCCGCGCCCGTTCCCGAGAGAGGGACGGTGACTTCGGGACGCCATGGATCGTCGGTATTGATGGTGAGCGTTCCCTGCACGACACCTTCGTCCAGGGGGCTGAACCGAATCTGAATTTCAGTCTCCCCGGACGGATCGATTTCGACCGGGAATGCGTTCAGAAGGACGAACTCCCGCCGGTCGGTCGAAGCGCTGGACAGCGTGAGGGTGCGCCTCCCCACGTTTCCGATCGCAAACGTGCGCGTCGTCTGGTCTTCCACAACGACCGCTCCGAAGTCGACACGGGCGGCGGTCAGACTGAGAACGGGCGACTGGAAAGCAGGGTCGAGAAGTTTTCGGATGCGGCTGTTGCCGGTATCCACGACGATCAGGTTGTCGTCAGGGTCCAGGACCACGCGAGAGGGCTCTCGGAGTTCGGCGAGCGGCGCCGGCCCGCCGTCACCGGCGGATCCGAAATTGCCTGTGCCCGCCAGGGTGTAGATATTCCCGGTACCGGAATCCACGGCGCGGACGCGGTTGTTGCCGGTATCCGATATATAGAGGGTTCCGTCCACGCCGACGGCCACGCCGCCGGGCAGATCGAGCCGTGCCTCGGTGGCCGGTCCGCCGTCGCCTGAGAATGCGCCGCCGCCTCCGAATACGGGACCGCGGCCTGCCACAGTGCTGATTATGCCTGTCTCACCGTCTATACGCCTGATGCGATAATTGTTGAAGTCCGCGATGAAGATATTTCCCGACGCGTCGACTGCGACGTCTTCTACCGTCAGTCCGGCTTCAACCGCCGGGCCGTCGTCGCCGCCGAATGAGAAATCGCCGTCGCCTGCAAGGGTGGTGATCACGCCGGTATCGAGGTCGATCCTCCGCACCCGGTTGTTGCCCCGCGCCTGTCCGTCCAGCCCGTCAGCGATATAGAGTCCGCCGCGAGGGCCTATAGTCAGAGCGACGATTTCGCCGAGTACGGCGGAGACAGCCGGACCTCCGTCGCCGTCGAAACCGAACTCGCCGCTTCCCGCGACGGTGGTGATGATCCCCGTTGCGGCGTCGATGCGCCGGACGCGCCGGTTGCCCGTATCGCCGATATATACGTTGCCGGCCTCATCGACCGCGATGCCCTGGGGTCTGTCCAGTTGCGCTTCGGCGGCGGGTCCTCCGTCGCCCGCGAATCCGGCCTCTCCGGTTCCGGCTATGGTCGTGACCTGCCCGGTGACCGCATCCACCCTGCGGATGCGGTGCGTGCCGGTATCGGCGATATAGACGTGGCCGTCGGCGCTGGTAGCGGCGCCGAGGGGGACGCTCAGGGCAAGGTCGGTCGCGGGGATATTCTCGCCTTCCCGGTCGCCGCCGCCTGCAATCGTAATCAGCGAACCGCGATTCTGGGCAAATGACGCGTCGGCCAGCGCGAGCAGAACGCCAAGGATGAACAGTATACTGTGGTTTTTTCGAATTGAACGCATAGACTGGATTCGGGCGACAGTGAATTGGTTCAGCAAAAAGGCCGCCGGGTTCAACGCCCTTCGAAGAGGTCCCGCCCCCTTACGAGGGCTTCGATCTTCCGGTCGGCAACGCTGCGCTGGAGCATCCAGAAGCCGCAATCGGGATGGACGCAGGCGATTCGATCCGGCCCGAGGAGGCCCGCCGCGGCTTCGATGTCGGATGCGATTTCGTCAGGGGTCTCCACCGCGTTGGTCTTGATGTCGATCACACCGATCCCGATCCGAACGGACTCGGGAACGTCCTTCAGGCATGCCGCGTGTTTGATTCCCCAGCGTTTGAATTCAAGGACGAGATGGTCCGCCCTCAACGCGGCGAGATACGGGACCAGGTCCTGCCACGCGCCTCGTTGAACGGTCTGGCCGCCGTAATTCCCGAAGCAGACGTGCACCGCTTTCTCTCCCTGAACCGCGTCCAGTACGGTGTTTATCGCGCGGGCAGCCCAGTCGGCTTCTTCAGGGTGTCCGGGGATATTGGCTTCGTCGATCTGGATCACGTCCGCGTCGATATCGGCAACCTGTCTGGCGAGGAGTTCGCCAAGCGCCAGGGCCGCGGCCGCCGGGTCTCCGTAGTGGCGATCCATAAGGACCTTGCTGAACATGTGCGGTCCGGTGAGGGTGAATTTCAACCTGGACCGCGTCAGAGGCCGGACCATGCGGCAGTCCTCTGGCAGATTGAGCGTGCCTTCGTCGAGTTCGCGCTCGATTATGCCCGCGGGGTCCGCACGATAGGAAAGGCCGGCATCCGAGCGAAACGCATCCAGGTCCTCACGTCCGAACCGGGTTGCGATACCGCCCAGTCTTCGAGCGAAATAGTCGATCATGCCGTTGGTTTCAGGATGATTGACGTCGAACCGGTAGAGTTCTCCGTCCGCGACGACGTCTATTCCCGCGTCTTCCTGGGTTTTCAACACGACACGAATGGCATCGATCAACGTCTGTCGGGAGGGAGAGAATTGAAGCCAGTCCGGCACGGGATAGCTTCCAACGACGGTGGTGAGTATGCGATGGGACATGGCAGAAGTTTTGTGGGGAATACCGGCAACTTGTGATGGGATTTACTCTTGCCGGGTTTTCGGGGGCCTGAGTTCCTGGCGGATCGCCTCCAGCCGGTTGCGGTTTTCCGGAGCGGGACTTCGCAGGGCCTCCATCACGAATGCGACCAGGATGCTCAGGAGCAGGCTCAGACCGGCGGCGGTGCCAACCATCAGCGCGCGCCGCGGGCGGCTCCGAAAGTCGGGCGGCACGGCCGGGTCCAGAACCACGACCAGGGACGTTTCCTTTTTCTCTTCAAAACTGCTTTTTTCGTATTCCTGAAGTACGAACTGATAGATCAGGTTTCGGATTTCCATCTCGCGCATCAGTCGCATGGCCTGCAGTCCCAGGTCCGGGATCCGGTCCATCGGTAGCATGATGCCGGGCATATCGCGAACCGTGCTCCCTACGCTGTCGGTGTCCGACCCCGCGAGGATGCCGTCCAGGGCCTCTCTCGCACCCTCGATCTCGATCTCGAGCTGCCGGACCCTGCTGTTGTCGGGGTTCATCTGAAGGGCGGCGATTTCGCGGCGGATGAACATCTCGCCCAGCGTTGAAGTGATGAGGGAGGAGTAAGCGTCTATCTGCGCCTTGGTCTGGCTCTCTATGTCGATGGCCGAATGTTCCTTCTGGAACGCGTTATACGCCACTTCGGCTTCGATCATGCTGCGTTCGGCCTGCGCCAGGCGTTTCTCCAGGTAGCTGCGGAGGTCGCGCGCCTGTTGCTCGCGCCGGTGCTTCAACGCAAGATCGAGCTCTTCGACGAAGGCATTGGTAATCTCGGCGGCCGTTTCCGGTGACTCCGCTTCGTAGGATACGGTCAGGAACTGTTCGCGGGAGAGTTCCACTTCCAGCCGGTCGTCGACCATCTGCAGGAGTTCCTCCCGGGTTTCGGCGTCGTACGTTTTCTGAAGATTGAATCGGCGGATGATGGCTTCGGCCACGCGCTGGCTTTTCAGGATCGGCACGAATTCCGTAGCCGAAACGACGCTTTCCCCCATGCCCAGCATTCCCACCGGCAGTTTTTCGAGAATGGCGGAGATGCCCAGCGTTCCCTGGCTCTCGCTGGGCGGAAACAGGACGGCGTTTGCTCGGTAGACCGGGGTGATGATCAGACTGACGCCCGCCGTCACGACGGATACGGTGATACAGGTGACAAGTATCATTCGCCGCCAGCGCACAAGGACGGCCAGATGGTCGAGAAAGTTCTTTTCGGGTTCCATTAACGACTGATGCTCCGTACCGCAATGACCAGGGCGGCCACCTGCGAGAGCACGACCAGCGTCTCGCGGAAGAGCCGCCAGCCGTGTACGGGTTTCTTGCCCATGACAAAAATCGTGTCCCCGGGATTGACCTGCTGAACCCTGGAGGCCTTTGTCCAGTTGCCGGTGCTGCCCTGTATCACGTATATCTCGCCTCTTTCTGCCTGTTCGTTAAGCCCGCCCGCCCTGCTGATGTAGTCCTGAACGCCCAGATCCGGCTCGTAGGGAATCGCGCCGGGCGTGATGACGTATCCGTTGACCGCAACCGAGGGTACGAGCCTGGGTATCCTGACGATATCCCCGTCTCTGAGCAGGATGTTCTGCGAATCGTCCTTTTTCTCGAAAAGAGCGACGAAATCGACCGGCAGGCGCCCCGACATCTGCTGTTTCTGCATGGCCATATAGGTCCGCTGGGCGTCGGTCAGGCTGATGGGACCAACGCTCTGCAGCTGTCTGGGACCGGCCACCCCTTTCGGAAACTCCACGCGGCGGACTACGATGGACTGGGCGAGTGAGGCTCTGGACGTGAATCCGCCTGCCTTCCCGATCAGATCTTTCAGCGTCATCCCCGCACCGATGAAATAGGTTCCGGGAAAGTACACTTCGCCCTCCAGGTTGACCCGCCGTTCCTTCACGGCCACGTGGAGTTTGTCTCCCGCGCGAAGCGGCAGGTCCGCATCCGGGTCGCCGGCCAGCGCCTGCGAAATCCGGATCGCGTGCCGTTCTTCGCTTCCTTCGGCGAAAAGAGAACGGAGCAGGCCGGCGCTGGCGGTAGCGGCATCTCCGTGCAATCCACCGGCCAGAGCAATCAGGTTGGAAACACGATCGCCGGAGACGAATTCGTAGCTCCCGGGTTTAAAGACCGCGCCTGAGATACGCACTGAGTCCGTGAGCGCCGGCACGAAGATCTGGTCGCCATCCAGCAGGAAGGGGTTGTGGGCGATATCGCCCGAAAGCCGCCACAGGGCGAGGTCCGCGTTGCGTTCCGTTTCCATCGGCCTGCCGGTTTCGGAAAGTCGCTGAATCTGAATATTCCGGTGCGAAGCTCTGCCGTCCGGTGGCTTCAGCAGCCCGCCCGCCTGGCTGATCAGTTCGGAAACCTGTTCGGTCCCCTCTACCATGTATGTACCGGGATGGGTCACCTGTCCTACAACGTTGACCGGAAAACTGCGCAGCCGGGTGAGCGAGATCTGGATATCGAGCCGGTTCAGGCTTTCGCTGACCGCTTCCTGGATCTTCTTCCGGCTTTCTCCAAGGTTGAGCCCCGCCAACTGGATTGCGCCGACGTACGGAATGACCAGTTTGCCTTCCGCATTGACAAGAACGGGGTGCGTCACCGGTTCCTCGCCGGCTTCGATGTGTATGCTGAAGGTATCGCCTGGACCGACAATGTAGCGTTCGGAGCGGATAATGGCGTCGTAAGCGATTTTACCGATCCACTTCACGTCCAGGCCCTGCATTTCGTCCGGCTGCAGCGTTGCGCCGATGGGTTTGCGATCGGACCTCCTCCGGCCCAGTTCCCGCCCGGGTCCCGATTGCGCGAACAGCATGACGGGTTCAGAGACGAGACCGAAGGAAAGCAGGATTGCAATCAGACGCAGGACAAGAGTCGGCTTACCGTAGGAGAAAAACCCGGTCATTCCGTGGTTACCCCGTCATGATCGACACGCAGGACGGCAGTGTCGACGTGCATGTTCCGACGCGCCCACGCGTTCTTCATGGCGCCCGCTATATTCGTGGCGTCATCGGTCGCGAAGGCCAGCAACGTCGGTCCGGCGCCGCTGAGGCAAGCGCCCATGGCTCCCGCTTTTTCCGCGGCTTCGAGTACGTCTTCGATTCCGGGCACGAGCGATGCACGGTACGGCTGATGGAGGCGGTCGCGCATCGCGGATTTCAATGTGCACAGTTCACCGCTCATCAGCGCCGCCGTCACCAGGCACGCGCGGCCCACGTTGAACACCGCGTCCCTGTGCGGCACGTGTTCCGGAAGGGCTGCTCGCGCGGCTTCCGTCTGGAGTTCAAAGCGGGGGACCGCGACCACGGCACGAAGTTCCCGAGGCGGCAGGGCCCGGATCGTCTCGACGAGACCGTTTTCGCAGGAGCAGATGACGAGGCCTCCCAGGAGGCATGGCGCGACGTTATCGGGATGGCCTTCCAGTTCCGTAGCGAGATTGAGAAGGGCGGGACCGGAAAAGGGTTCGTCCATGAGCAGGTTGGCCGCATACACGCCGGTTACGATAGCGGTGGAACTGCTTCCCAGGCCGCGGGAGAGCGGGATGCCGTTGTGCATCTCCACTTCCAGCCCGGGCAGCGACCGGCCGGCACGTTGAGCGGCCGCGTCCGCCGACCGGAAGAAAAGGTTGGATCCGTCCAGCGGAAGTTTCCCGGCGCCCTTTCCGGTAATGAACATCCTCCTGCGACGGTCATCGGACCGGGTTCGAATGACAACCCGGTTGTAGAGGGTCAGGGCAAGGCCGAGCGCGTCGAATCCGGGACCCAGGTTGGAGGTGGAGCCGGGCGCTCTCAGGCGGATTTCCATTCCGTCTCCATAGAAGCTGTCTTAAAATTCCCAGCGGTCTTCGCGCGGCTGCAAAAGCGCCGGTCGGCGTTGGTAAGACCCACCGGTGTCTTCAGATACGGGTGGGTCTCCCCGCCTTGACCGCCACTTTTTCGCTCGCGCTCGGGAACTCACCGGTAATTTTAAAACAGCTTCTTACCAGTTCCGCACAGATCAGATCCGCCAGCAGGAGTCCGCGGCGGGTGAGCCGGACACGCCCGTCACCACGTTCAAGTAGGTGATCGGGAATGAAAGAGGTCGATTTGCGGCCCGCCCCCAACAGCCCTTCCGGAATGCCGTCGGCGCGGCGGAGACCGAGCATCACCTGTTCCAGGCGCCTCTCACGTGAGGAGATCACCTCTTCCCCGTCAATGGCGACACCGGAGGATTCCACATTATCTATATACGCCATGAGCGGGCGGATGTTCCAGGTCCGGCGGTTGTTGAAGAAGGAATGGGCGGAAAGCCCGACGCCAAGGTAGGCGCGCCTCTCCCAGCAAGCGATATTGTGGCGGCAAGCAAAGCCGGGTTGCGCGAAGTTCGAGACTTCGTACTGGACGAATCCGGCCTCGCTCAGCTTTTCCTGCGCGACCTCGTACATTTCCGCCTGGGTGTCTTCGGGGGGCAGCGGAAGGCGGCCTCCCTTCAATCTGCGGCCGAATGCGGTGCCCGGCTCGACAGTCAGCCCGTAAACGGAGACGTGATCGGGAAAAAGGTCTATAGCCCGGTCCAGGGTTTCCCTCCACACGGATGCCGTCTGCCGGGGCGCGGAAAACATCAGGTCGATATTGAGATTGCAGAAGCCGGCCCGGCGCGCGGCGTCCACGGCGTCCCCGGCATCGTCGGGCGTGTGACGCCTTCCGAGGGCCCGGAGCGTAGCGCTGTCCAGGGCCTGTACGCCCAGGCTGAGACGGTTGATGCCCATAGCAGCCATCTCCGCAAACCGCGAACGGTCCTCGGGATTGGCTTCGGCGGAAATCTCCGCATCGGGCGTGATTCGTGACATCGATCGAGCGGCGTCAAGAATTCGACGCAGCGACTCCGGCGGAACCTCCGATGGCGTACCGCCGCCGAAATAGACCGTGTCGAACTCTGTGCGGTCGCCCATCTCCGGCAGCCGGGTCCGGAACTCACGGATGACTGCCGCCGTGTATCGGTCCGCCATGTGCGTCTTGCCCACGTCGAATGCGAAGTCGCAATAGGGACACCTGGATTTGCAGAACGGGATGTGGACGTAGAGGCTGGGCATGAGGGAACAGGTAGTACTGGATTCAAAATGTCATCATTTCACGATCCGTCCGATACGGCTCCACCTTGCGCGCCCGAATCCATGAATCAGGTTATAGACGGCAATCTTGGGAATCGAGAGGATGTTTTCGAACGACGGCGCCCCGGGGTCCGGCGCCCACGACCAGTAGATGATATTCGCCTGCGCCCGGATACGCCTTTTGTCCAAAAAGCTCCAGTAGCGGCTGTCCTCACTGTTGTCGCGGTTGTCTCCCATAACGAAATAGTGGCCATCGGGAACTCTCGACAGGCGCATGTTGTCGCGGATCCCCCCGAGAGACGAAGCGGGCAGGATGACCGGGTCCGTGTATTTGGAGAGCGGCGGATCCACGGTGCGCTTTCCATCGACGTAGAGGATCTTGTCGCGGATTTCAACCTCCTGTCCGGGCCCTGCCACCACACGCTTGATAAAGTCCCTTTCCGGATTCTTCGGATACTCGAAAATGACGATATCACCGGGTTCGGGATCCCTGAAACCGGGGAGTCGCGCGTTGGTAAAGGGAATCCTGGCGCCGTAGACGATCTTGTTTGCCAGCAGAAAGTCGCCTATGAGCAGCGTGTTCTCCATGGAGCCCGTGGGAATGCTGAAGGCCTGAACGACGAAGGTCCGCAGAAACAGCGCCAGGGCGACGGCGACCAGTATGGCTTCGAGGTATTCTCTGGCCACTGACTTTTTTCCTCTGCGGGTGCGTCCCTTCCGTGCCTTCCGGGGAGGGGCCTTCTTACCGGCCCTCGTACGACGTGCGGATTTTGCCATCTGTCTGGTATAGCGGCTCGTGGGCCGCGGGTATCCTCTACATTTCCATACGCAGGACGGCGAGGAACGCCTCCTGTGGAATCTCGATGTTCCCCACCTGTTTCATCCTCCGTTTCCCTTCCCTCTGTCTTTCCAGAAGCTTCCGCTTTCTGGTCACATCACCACCGTAACATTTCGCGGTGACGTTCTTGCGGAAGGGACGTACGGACGTTCTGGAGATGATTTTCCTGCCGATGGCGGCCTGGATGACAACCTCGAACATCTGTCGCGGAATGAGTTCCTTGAGCTTGGAACAGATCGCCCGTCCCCATTCGTAGGCTTTGTCGCGATGGACGACAGCGGACAGCGCGTCGACCGGGTCTTCATTGATGAGCAGGTCGAGTTTGACCAGGTCGGCGGCCCGGTGTTCCCTGTATTCGTAGTCGAACGAGGCATATCCCCTGCTGACGGATTTCAGGCGGTCGTAAAAGTCCAATACGATTTCGGAAAGGGGGAGTTCGTACCGCAGCAGGGCGCGCGCGGGATCCACGAACTCGGTGGTAATATAGATTCCCCGGCGGTCCTGGGCAACCTGCATGGCCGCGCCGATATATTCCGCCGGAACCAGAATTTGCGCATTGAGCACCGGTTCCGCGATTTCTTCGATCTGTACGGCCGGGGGCATCTCGGCGGGATTGTGCACGACTTCGACGTCCCCGTTGGTGAGCAGGATTTCATACTCTACGTTGGGAACCGTGGTGATAATGTCCATGTCAAATTCACGGGCGAGGCGCTCCTGCACGATCTCCATGTGAAGCAGGCCCAGGAAGCCGCAGCGGAAGCCGAATCCCAGGGCCGTGGATGTTTCCGGCTCGAAACGGAGCGACGCGTCGTTCAGGCGCAGCTTCTCCAGGGCCGTTCGAAGGTCGGTGTAGTCTTCCGCGTCGACCGGATAGACGCCGGAAAAGACCATCGGCTTCACTTCCTTGTACCCGGGCAACGGTTCGCCGGCCGGCCGGTCGCACCCGGTAACGGTGTCACCCATATGGAGCTCTTCCAGGTCCTTCACGCCGGCGATGAGATAACCGACTTCCCCGGCCTGCAGCGTGCCCGTCTTGACGCGCTTGAGTCGCAGCACGCCGATTTCCTCGGCCTCGAATTGACGCCCCGTGGAGAAGAACCGGATGGGCATGCCGGTCTGCAGGCTGCCCTGGAAAACGCGGACCGAAGCGACCGCCCCGCGGTACCGGTCGAATATCGAGTCGAAAATCAGGGCCTGGAGCGCCGCACCGGGGTCGCCCTCCGGCGGTGGAATCCGTTCGATGATCGCCTGCAGCACACCCGCCACGCCCGCGCCCTCTTTGGCGCTTATCTTGTGGATTTCGGACTCTTCGACGCCCAGGAGGTCGTGAATCTGCAGGACCACCCTGTCCACGTCCACGTTGGGCAGATCGATCTTGTTGATAACCGGGATGATCTCAAGGTCCTGTTCCAGCGCGAGCAGCACGTTGCTGATCGTCTGCGCCTCCACGCCCTGCGCTGCGTCTACCAGGAGGAGAGCGCCTTCACACGCGGCCAGGCTCCGGGAAACCTCGTATGAAAAGTCGACGTGCCCAGGCGTGTCGATGAGGTTGAGGATGTATCGCCGACCGTCGGGACGCACGTGCTCCATCCGGACGGCATGCGACTTGATGGTGATGCCGCGTTCCCTTTCCAGATCCATATCGTCCAGGACCTGGTCCACCATCTCGTTTTGAGAGAGGGTCGAGGTCGTTTCCAGGAGGCGGTCCGCCAGGGTGGATTTGCCGTGGTCTATATGGGCGATGATGCAGAAGTTTCTGATATTCCGGGTATTCATACACGGGAAACGCTGTAACTGACGTCCCATCCCTGGAGCCGGCGACTGCGACCTGAGCCGCTCCCTGAGCTTGTCGAAGGGTCGGCGAAGGGTGTTGAAGAGGGCCTCACAGGTTACGAAACGCGGGCATTTCGACAAGCTCAATGAACGCGTTTCTGCGAGGTCTGCCCAATGTAGCGAGGCGGGACGAAACGGCGGAAGTGGGCGGTATATTTCTGTGTCAGGACAATATTTACAACTTCAAAAAATTCAACCGTCTACACACCTCTCATAGAAGGTTAGAATATACTCTGTTAGGGGATTGAAGTCAACCGCGGATGGGAAAATGCCACTGTCCCGACGTCCGGGAAGACAGCAATTCGACGATGAGCCGGAAGATCGGACCGGGAACGGAGAGGATTGAGGCCCATGACGAGGGACCGGCTTTCAGGCGCAAAGGGGTTGACACCCCGTGAAACCGGTCGGTATATTGAAGGATGCCGGCAACGGCCTTTGAAAGGAAACGGCACTCATGCAAAAGCTCAGGATTGCGGTGATCGGTGTGGGCGCGGATCCGGGCTCCCGGGCGCGTCAGTACCTCAGTACAATCACCCGGTTGACGGATCACTATGAACTGGTCGCGATCTGCGACCGGGACGAACGCGCGCTGGCCGAAGCTTCAGCGGGCGCTTCTACAGCATGTTTTCAGGACATCAGATCTCTCTTCGCTTCGGCCACACCAGAAGTGGTGCTGAGCATGACACCCAAGGACTCCCACGGCGTGATCGCGGCGACGGCCGCGCGGCACGGCGCTCATGTCATCACCGAGATTCCCGTGGGGCTCACACGGCGCTACGCGAGGGCGGTTGCGCGGACGTGCGAAGAACACGGCGTGCTTTGGGAGGTGGCGGAGCAGGTGTGGCTGTGGCCGCGGGAGCGATTGAAGAGAAAAATCATCGAGGCCGGCCTGCTGGGTGAGTTGACGCATTCGCGCTTGTGGTACCTGACCGGTCAATATCACGGGTTCAACGGCGTCCGTACGTTGTTAGACAGAGAGGCGAAGCGGGTGTTGGGCTATTGTGGAGAGGCGCCGGCGCTGCCGTACGAGGCCTACGGCGGGGAGGCGGAGACCACGGTGATGTGGGACCACGCGGTGGTCGAGTTCGAAGGCGGTATCGCCTGCCTCTTCGAAAAGCCGCCGCGCGCCTTCCCTTCCCCGGCACAGGGTTTCCCCACCGGCTGGCACGTGGAAGGGACCCGTGGATACCTGGACCAGAGTCAACTCGTGTTGTACGGCGAGAAATCTTCGCAGGCGTACGCTCTGCGGGAGCGCTACGTGGAAGTCGACGGATGCGACGTTCTGGATGTCGCGCACGTGGAAGCGGATCCGCCGGTCTCATGGGAGAATCCTTACAGAAAGTGGCGAATCGGCTCGGCTGACGACGTCGCCAAGGCGAGCATTCTCGTCAGCTTTCACAATGCGATTACCAATGGCGGCCGGCCGCAGTACGGGCACGAGAACGCACTGAAAGACTGGGAAATCTGCCTTGCCGTGCGGGAAAGCGCGCGTAGGGGAAGTACCTGGGTCGACCTGCCCCTGGGTGAACCCACCGAACTCGAGAGAAAAATCGAGGCGGAGTTCGTGCGCCGTTACGGCCACGACCCCGTTGAAGCGCCCGAAAAGCTGCTGGACGCGCGCTTCACCCGTTCGGCAACCCTGTGGCCCTTCGCGCACTGGCTGTGAGAGAGGGGACGGGTTAGCTGGCGTTGGCTGGAGTTATGCTGGGCAAGACCGCAGGAAACGCACCGCCGATCTGGTCTTAGAGATCCTGAAGATGTGTGAAGTTAAAGGCGGACGACGGATCTTTTTCGATGGCGGCGAGATAAAGGTCCAGATCGACGGTAAGTAGCGGCGTTTCCCCGCTAACGACTTCCAGCAATGTGGCGTCCGTGAGGCCAAGTCGTCTGAACTCAGTGCGGTGCGCGGCGGTGGTGCTTGCAACGACGATTTCTTCGCTTTCGTCTATGACGAATCGGAGCCGGTCGAAGAAGCGGGATCGCTCCGGTTCTCCATGTTGGGCGAGCAGATTGGATGTCTCGGTGAGTGTATTCGGCGTTACATATACCCTCGCCACCTGGTCTATGATGTTAACCAAACGTTCGTAATCTTCCGCGGTGAATCCTCGAAGGCGACGGTGCTTGCGGATCAGTTCATGGTCGACACTACCCACGACGAACAGAACAAGAAGATTCGCGTCAATGAATAACCCGGTACGTGGCATCGGCTTATTCCGAAGCCGCAAAGACGCGTTCCTTCACCGATATGACACGGCCGTCCTCGTCGTTGATTCGAAGGACTTTATAGGACCGCGCCGGGCGTCCTTCACCGAGCGCTGCGGTTAGAGGATTCTTTTGGTCCCACGGTCGTGAAAAGCCGACGGTTATTCTCCAATCAAAGGAATTCTCGTCAAACTCTACTTCCTCGAGACCGACGTTGGTGATCCCCTCGCCGTCGAAGAGGTCTATCAGATATTCTTTCGCCACTTGTGCGGCTTCTCTTACGTCCATGTTCGTATCGTCCATCGGGGTCTCCACGATTTGTTCACAACCTTGAGACTTTGCAACATTCGACTGTCGCCCAATATACCCAAAACCAGAACCTCGGGCAACCTGCGCGCTCGAATACGAATGTCATCAGCCAATGAAACCCGGCATTTGGAAAGGTTCGCTCCGTGAAGATCGATTCTGCCGAGATCAGATACGTCGAACTGCCGCTGATATCGCCGTGGCGGACCGCATACGGCGAGGACGCGTCGATACATTCCGTGATGGTCAGACTGTGCGGCGACGGGGCAGAGGCCTGGGGCGAGGCGGCGCCGTTCTACGCCCCCACCTATTCGCCCGAATCCGCGCGGTCCTTATATGTGACGGCCCGGGAGTTCTTTCTGCCGCGGATCGTGGGCCATACTCTGGATTCCGCCGAAGAGGTACTGAATCGGCTGTCGATCTTCAAGGGGAATCCGTTCTCCAAAGCCGCGGTGGAAACGGCCTGGTGGGCGCTCGACAGCAAGTTGAAAGGCGTCCCGCTGTGGCGCGCGCTGGGGGCGGATGAGCCGGTGGTGCGGTGCGGAGCCGATTTCGGGGTCCAGGATACGATAGACGAGCTTCTCGCGCTGATCCAGGGCGCCGTGGACGCGGGCTTTCCGCGGATCAAGCTGAAGGTGAAGCACGGATGGGATATTGAGATGCTGGAAGCCGTGAGGTCGGCCTTTCCCGGTCCCGTGATTCACGTGGACTGCAACTCCGGATACGACCTGGAGGCGGATTTTGATACGCTGGCGGCTTTCGACCGGTTCAACCTGGCGATGATCGAACAGCCCCTGGACCATACGGATCTCATCGACCACGCCGAGTTGCAGCGTCGGATCGAGACGCCGGTGTGTCTGGATGAATCGGTCACGCGCCCCCGCGACTTCGAGCTGGCGCTGAAAATCGACGCCTGCCGCGTGATCAACGTAAAGCCGGGACGCGTTGGCGGGTTGTACAACGCGGTGCGGATTCACAATATGGCGCGAGACGCTGGGATGCCGGCGTGGGTTGGCGGGATGCTGGAAAGCGGGGTGGGTGCGGGTATCTGCGCTGCGCTGGGAACGCTGCCGGGATTCACCTATCCGGCGGACGTGTTTCCCTCTTCCAAATTCTACGCTGAGGACATTACGGATCGATGGGTCGAACAGGACGAAAGCTGCAATGTCGTACTGGACGAAACGCCCGGCGTGGGGTTCGATCCGGTGCAGGAACGTCTGGATGCGGTGACAGCGATGCGGGAGGTGATTGAATAAGGGGACGCCTCGACCGCGCTCATAAGAACAGGTTCGCCGGAAATCGTACCCGTCAATAACCTTCGAAAAAACCCCGTCGCAGGCAGAGAATGCGACGGGGTTTTAGTGTGTGAAGGTGGGGCGGACATTCCTGTCTGCCCGGTCTTCGGTTGGACCCCGATGCTCGCGAGAGATGTCCAGGGGACGCCGCAATACGGGCATTTCGACAAGCTCAATGACCACGTTTTGATAAGGAATTTTCGATCTCGCTCAGAGTGACATGTATTGCGATAGCCATTGTCAAAACGCTGAGCCCACCTCTTCGCTGACACCTCGACGCGGCGGCTTTTTTATCCGAACAGTTGCGCCAGCAGGTCGTCTGCGAGGGTCTCCATGGCCGGGGCCGTGCCCACGCCGCCCAGAGAGGAGTTGGCCGCCCAGGTTTCGTATCCGCCCTCCTCGGTAAGGGCTCTGTCGGTACAGATATAGCCGATGTAGCCGTTGGCAAGGCTGGTGATAAAGACAGGACTGGCGGACGTCCGCGACTTGATACCCAGGCCCGATTCAACGAAAACCTCGCCCGGAAGCGCAACGATGGCGGCGTCGTCGAGTCTGAATGCCTGCACCTGGGCGCTCATTCTGGACGGGAGCTTCGCCAGGCGTTGGCATTCCATGGCGTATATATCCACGATGGACCGCGGGATGGGTTGGCCCACAACCCAGCTGAAGGGGCCTTCGTCGTATTCCGGCATTTCGCCAGGCGAGGCAAGGATCCTTTCGGCCATTTCCAGGTCTTCGGGCGTGATCGTTCTGGGCGAGAAATGGAACGAACCGGTAGCGGCCGCGAGATCCAGACTATCCTGCATATCCATCAGCTGGATTTCGGTGAGCATGTGACCGGCCAGGACGTTGGCCATTTTCTTCGCGTGTGCGTGGCCCCGGTCCTTCCACCTTCGGCGCCCGCTGAAGTCGATATTGTTGATCTGGCCGGACGCGGCGTTCCACAGCAGGGGGACGCATTCGCCGCCCAGATAACGGCGCATCAGCCTGAAGAAGTGCCCGAAGTAATCCGCCGAGATGCCACCTCCGGCGCCGATGTAGTGCAGGGAGTAACTGGCAACGGCCGACAGCGGATTGCCGTTCAGGTCCTCCACGTAGAACATTGCGAGTTCCGGGTCAGTGGGGCCCGAGGGTTCGATCAGGTTCGGGTCGGCCACCCCCGGGTTCATCCGCACGGTCCCGTCCTTCATCCGCCAGCGGCGATTGAATGCGATGCGGTCTTCCTCCACGCTTGCGAAGCCGATTCGGGCGGGGTACATGCGACGGCACGCGAGTTCTGCCGCGTCCGCGATCTTGAGGTGGAGCCATTCGATATAGTCAGAATCGCCGTCCGTACCCAGCAAGTCGGCGATGCCGCCCCCACTGTGTGTGTGGGTCGCATTGATCATCGTGTTTTCGATCGGGATGCCGCACCGCTGCGCCACGCGCTGCCTCGCGCGGTCCGCGATATTCCGCGGCATGGCGATGAGATCGCAGGTGATGAAGGCGACGCGGGTATGGCCGTTGTCCAGGACGAGGGCCTTGGCCAGGAGTTCGTCGTGGACGTCTTCCGCGTATCCCGGCCGATGCCCTCCGGGAATGGTCACGCCCAGCCAGGGCGTGATGTTGGCCGTGGCGGCGCCTGCCTGTAAAGCGCCCATTTGAGTTCTCCTGTTGTGGCAGGTTTACTCGATACTCAGAAACTCGCCGCCCCGGCGCGCGGATTCTTCCGCCATGATGCATGCTCTGGCAACGGCCAGCACGTCGGAGGTGGAGATGAAGTTCTCCTCGCCGCCGGAGAACGCGTTGACCATCGTTTCCACAAAGCTGCTGTTGCGCTCAGGTGGGAATTCGGGCTCGTACGCGCCCTTGCCGTCGGCAACGATGAGGAGGCTGTCTGACGCATACGCCCGGAGGTGGGCCGATCCCTTCGTACCCATGATGATGAAGCGCGTGTCGCCGAATGACGGAGAGTCTTCGGGAGTCAGCCAGTCCGCGGTGAGCAGCGCGCAGGCTCCGGTACTCAATTGAAACGATGCCTGAATGTGGTCCATCTCAAGCTTTTGCGGGCCGTGCGTATGCCTCTTGCACGTGCCGAGCGCATGCACGCCCACGCATTCGGCGCCCGTGAGCCAGCGGACCTGGTCCACGCCGTGGCACGCGACGTCGCTGAAGGTGCCCGTATAGATCTGCGGATCGAAATACCAGTCAGGTGCCCAGGGGCCGAGTTTGTGGGGATGGGTGGAGATGAGGCTGACGATCTCGCCGAGTTCTCCTGCCAGAATGGCTTCCCTCAGTGCGATGAAGGGCGGATAACTGCGTGAGGTGTAGAACATGGTCAGGCGGATATTGTGCTCCCGGACAGCGGTATGGATGCGATTCCAGTCGTCCAGTGACCGGCAAAGCGGTTTGTCCAGGAACACATGGGCGCCCGCCGCGGCGCAGGTCTCGATCATCTCCACCTTCTCGTGGTGGCCCACGCCTTCCATCACCACGTCGGCCCTGGTCGCGTCCAGCATGTCCGTCAGCGTGGGATAGCGGGGGACGTCGACGTCGCGCGTGTACTGTTCGTAAAGGGCGTCGTCGGGTTCCACGATGCCGACCAGTTCCGCGTTGGGGGCATTGACGGCGGACCGGAACATGCTGCCGATGTGTCCGTAGTGGACGCCCATAGCACCAATTTTCATTTTCTGACTCCTACCCGGAATAACGTCTCACCCTTTCCCGGTCCAACTCGATCCCCAGTCCCGGAGTGGTGGGTATGGAAAGCAGGCCGGCATCGTCGAGCTGGAAAGGTTCGGTGAGGATGTCTTCTATGTAGGGCGACGGGGTGATGTATTCCACCCAGCGGGCCGTGGGATGGGCGGCGGCAAGATGGAGGTCGGCAGCCAGGCCAACGGCGGTGTTCCATCCGTGGGTGACCAGCAGCACGTTGTGATTGCAGGCGTGCCAGAGGATGCGGCGGGTCTCCGAAAGGCCGCCGACTTTGGTGGCGTCCGGCTGAACGATATCGAAGGCGCCGCGCGCTATCCAGGAAATGAAGCTCTGCCGCCTGGTCAGGACTTCACCTCCGGCGATGGGGACCGGGGCGTTTTGGCGGAGGGCGATGAATCCTTCCAGATCGTCGGGGGGCAGGGCCTCCTCGAACCAGACCACGTCGTAGTCAGCCAGCATCCGCGCGGTTTCGAGCGCCCACTTGTACCCGTGAGGCCAGAACTGATCGCTCCCGCCGGCATCGACCATCAGTTCGACGTCCGGTCCCACGGTATCACGAGCGAGTTTGACGAGCCGCTCGTCGGCATGCTTGTCCACGCGGCCGAAGGGTCCCCACCCGAGCTTAAGCGCGCGAAATCCTCGTGAAACAGCAGACTCGAGCGTCTGCTTGAATGCAGCGAGGTCCGCCTCGAACAGGAGAGAGCCATAGGGCTTGATCTTCTGCCTGTAGTATCCGCCCAGGAGGCGCCCCACGGGTTGTCCGCTTGCCTTGCCCAGGAGGTCCCACAGCGCGATGTCGATGCCGGAAATCGCATGCGTGACCGATCCGCCCCTGCCCTGCCAGAAGGTCGACTGATGGAGCTTTTCGGAAACGCGCTCCGGTTCGATGGCCGACTCTCCGATGAAATGGGGTTTCAGAAGGTCCAGGGCGGCATCGACCAGCGCCTGGCTGGTCGCGACGCTTCCAAGGCCGGTCAGGCCCGTGTCGGTCTGCACTTCGACAAGCGTGTGCAGGTTTTCCGACGGCGGCGTTTCGGCCGTCCAACCGGATTTAGGCGTTGCGCCCCTCAGGCCGATTGTCTCGATGCCGGTAATCTTCATTCGGACCAACCTGGATTGAAGGGAGTCGACGCGGCGGGGCCGGACGATCGGATTGTGAGAAAGCGAACCACCAATGCATCGGCAACACGAAGTCACTGGCGTCTGCTTCGATACGGTTCGGCGTTTGATCGCCAATATATGGATTCGGCGTCTTCGCTTCAACAGGAAATCGAGGCTGGCTGACGCAGTTCGATCTGCCAAAATGGCAGTTCCCTGGTATTCGCGTGGTCCACTTGAAATCGAAACCGTTTTGTCGACCGGCTTGATATATCGTAACATGATAATTTCCAATATGATAATTACGATACACTCTTTCAGGTACAGATGTTGCATGCTCTATGGGCCTATAACAGATTCACGATCATCCCTACGGCGAGCTATCCCCCCAACCCCCTCTCCTAAAGGAAAGGGGGAGGAAAACCAACAAGGCGGGCGACCACGAGGGTCGCCCCTACAAATACAAGACGCCGGTGGACATGGATTACGCTCTTTATCGTCAACATTACAAATCGAATTGAGGCTCACGCGGACCAACCGCGCGCCCGGCGGTGCGGATGGGGCTTTTCCGCGCTGGTCCGTCCAGCACCATCGCCCAGGGGTGCCTGCACAGGTCGCAGGGCAGCGGCTCACATTCTTGCCGCCGAGGTGGTTCGCGGAAAAGCAGCCCCGCGGCGTTTGAGCGGCGCCATTCTTTTTCGCCCTTTTTCTTGGGGCGCAGCAAGAAAAAGGGCAAGGGAATCGGGGAATTCAAGGAGTGGGGGAGATTCTCACTCACGAGTAGCGAAATCAGGGCGATTTGAGCGCATCGAGATGGTTGACACGAAGAAGGAGTGTAACGGATGTCGGGCGAGAAAACGTCAGAAAGCATCGAAGTCATCGACCGGACCCACGTCCCGGTCGAAGTACCCGTGTTGAGAAGCAGGGAAGTGGTGATCTTTCCCCATATGCTGTCGCCGTTGTTTATCGAAAGCGAGCAGGCGATCCGTGCGGTGGACACCGCGGTGAACGGGGGACATCGGGTCGTTGCGTTGTTCGGGCAGAAACCGGGCCCGGAACAGGGGAACACGGAAACTGAGAACGGCGCCGGCGAGGAGGTTCAGGCCGAAGATCTCTTCCAGGTGGGAACGGCCGTGCAGGTGGTCCGGATGCAGCGAACTCCGGACAACAAGCTGCAGGTCCTGGTCAACGGAATTGCGCGCGTGGGCCTGGAGGCGCTGGTTCAAACCACGCCGTATCCTCTGGCGCGGATCAGGGTGCTGGAGAGTTGGGCGGAAAAGACCAACGAGTTGGAAGCGCTCTCCCAGAACGTGCTTGGTCTGTTCAAGAGGGCGATGGATCTGGTGCCCAACGTGCCCAAAGAGCTGATGGCGGCGCTGGATTCTCTGAGTGAACAGGAACAGAAGGCGGATTTTATCGCTTCACAGTTCAACCTCAGGTTCGAGGAACGCCAGGAAGTCCTGTCTGAACTCAACCTGCGTCTGCGGTTCGAGTTGATTCACAAGTTCCTGACAAGGGAAGTGGAAATCCTGGAGCTGCGGCAAAAGATCGAAAGCAATGCGGCCGGGTCCATGGATGAGGCGCAGCGCGAGTATTTCCTCCGTCAGCAACTCAAGGCCATCCGTGAGGAACTTGGGGACGGCGAAGACGAAGTCGAAGAGATCGAGGAGTTAGCCGACAAGATCGAAGCCGCGGGAATGCCGGACGAGGCAAGAAAGGCCGCCGATCGAGAACTCTCGAGAATGGAGAAGATGCCGGGCGAATCCGCGGAATATACCGTGTCTCGAACGTATCTCGACTGGCTGGTGGAACTGCCGTGGAGCAAGGCGAGCGAAGACCGTATCGACGTGGACCGGGCGCAGAAGATACTGGACGACGACCACTTCGGGATCGAGAAGCCGAAGGACCGGATCCTGGAGTATCTGGCGGTGCGCGGGCTGAAAAACGACATGCGCGGGCCCATTCTGTGCCTGGTGGGTCCTCCGGGCACGGGAAAGACATCGCTGGGTCGATCCGTGGCGCGTGCGCTGGACCGTACCTTCGTGCGGATATCGCTGGGCGGGGTGCGGGACGAATCGGAAGTGAGGGGCCACAGGCGGACCTACGTCGGCGCGCTTCCAGGCCGGATCATTCAGGGATTGCGTCGCGCGGGAACGAACAACCCGGTGTTCATGCTGGACGAGATCGACAAGCTGGGCGCCGATTTCCGGGGCGACCCGTCGGCGGCTCTGCTGGAGGTGCTGGATCCCGAACAGAATTGCCGATTCGAAGACCACTATCTGGACGTGCCGTTCGATCTTTCACAGGTGATGTTCATCGCCACGGCGAACACGCTGCACACGATTCCGCCCGCACTGCTGGACCGGATGGAAGTCCTTGAACTGCCGGGCTATACCGAGCAGGAAAAGCTGGAGATCGCGCGCAGCTATCTGGTGCCAAGGCAGATCGAAGAGCACGGTTTGACAGCCGGGCGGCTGGAGATCGACACCGAAGCGATAACGGCCCTGATCCGGTACTTTACCAGCGAGGCGGGGCTGCGTAACCTGGAGCGGGCCGTGGGTACGCTCTGTCGCAAGGTGGCGCGCCGGTTCGCCCAGGGCCGGAAGCGCAAGGTGAGGGTGAAGACAGGGCATTTGCAGGAATACCTTGGGCCCCGGCAGTTCCAGCACGAAATCGCCGAGGATAACGATGAAGTGGGCGTGGCGGCGGGCCTGGCGGTGACGTCCGCGGGAGGCGACGTGATGTTCGTGGAGGCCACCCTGATGCCCGGCGGCGGAAACCTGAAGCTGACCGGACAGGTTGGCGACGTGATGCAGGAGTCGGTCCAGGCCGCGATGACGTACGTGCGCTCCCGGTGGGAGAGCCTTGGGTTGCCCGAAAAGTTCAACGAGGAAAAGGACGTGCACGTCCATGCGCCGGCGGGAGCGGTGCCCAAGGACGGTCCGTCGGCGGGGATCACGATGGCGGCCGTTCTGGCGTCGGTCTTCACGGGCCGGCCGGTCCGAAAGGACGTGGCGATGACCGGGGAGATCACGTTGCGAGGCAAGGTGTTGCCCGTCGGCGGCATTCGCGACAAGGTGCTGGCGGCCCACCGGGCCGGCATCCGGACGGTGATTCTTCCAGAAAGGAACCGGAAGGATCTGGAAGAAGTGCCGGATGCCGTTCGCAAGGACGTGAAGCTGGTGTTCGCGAACCAGATGGACAAGGTGCTGGACACGGCGCTGGTCAAAACGAGAAGGGCGCCGGCCAAGCGCCGCTCGGGGACCGCAGGGAGCAGGCCGTCCGTCCGCGCCGGCAACCGCCGCCGTCCGGCCGTTACGGCGGGCTCGGGAGAGTGAGAGCAGGCGGGCAACCCATCGCTGGCGCGTCCCAATGTCCAAACTGTAGGGGCAGGTTTTAAACCTGCCCCTACTTTCTTTGTCCACGAGAAAAGTGCGACATGGGATACTGTCCGTTTCGCGTCGTCGGCGAGATCCTTTTTCTATGTCCACACTGTCAGAACGCCATCGACGCGGGCAGACGGGAATGTCCGCCCCACCTTCGGGCTATAGACTGCAATCAATGTATAGAAAAACGAAAAGAGTCGAAGCGCGTAAGCGGCTTCGACCCTTGAATCTGCTAGGTACATCATACTCATCCGAAAACGCGGAGAAGACCTGTTGTCCCTATTCGGTTCCAGGCTCCTCTGCCGGTGCTGCATTCAGCGCACGTATGCGGGCGATAATTGCGTCAACGGTTTCGGTCGCCGCCGAAAGCAGCGCATCGCGATCATCGATGACCACCTGCGCGTCTGCATAGCGGTACCGCACAGCGTACTGGCTCAGCCACGCCAGCTTCTCACCGGCCGGGGTAGGGTCTTCATTGGGATGCTGTCGCACGATAGCGGCAAGCGTCGCCAGATCGTGGGTATTTCCGTAGTCTGTGTCGAGCGCGGAGATCCAGCCCTTCAGCGCGTTCTCAAGTGCCTGCTGCGCGTGAAACCCAATGGCTTTCTGAGCGGATTTGGCATCTAAGAGAATTCTTAGAACGCCGAGTTCCCGCTCGGCGTTGGCGATGCGCGGCCGTATGTCCGGCCAGTTGGACGGTTCCGGGTTTTCGTAGTTTAATTTGTCACCGTTCCCGTCAAAACCGTCCCGTACGGCCTGGCCAGCCACGTGGTTTCGCGCCCGGCGACCGTCGTGGAAGGCTTTCTCGCTCAGGGTGAGCAAATCAACGCCAATCAAGTCGCCGTACAATTCCTCCGCCTTGCGGTGGGCTGCCACGCTCGTGTCCTGATACTCCTGCTTGTCCGTGGAATCGGAGTCGGTGATGATGAGCAGGTCGATATCCGAATGCGGGTTCTAGTCGCCGCGGGCGCGCGAGCCGAACAGGATGACCCGGTCCGGGTGGACCGCTTCGCCAACCGCCCGGGCGACGGCGCAGGCTTTCGGGTCGGGTGCTTTGTGTGTTGGGAGTTTTGCCATAAACGACGTAGACCTTCTGTTCCGCACGGCCGTTTTCCATTCACTCTGTCGTCTTGGCGACACGAACACGATCGAATTGCCGAGTCACCTGGTTCGGGAATTCAATGCACAAATGTATTTAATTGTGCTTATGTACGTCAAGCCCCCGAGATCACCCGGCAATTTGCGGTTTGCGCCAATTTTCCCCTTTGTAGTAAAGGGTCGAGGCTTCTAGACAAAGCCTCAATCCTTATAGCTTGATGTGCGGTCTATGTGCCGTCATCAGTCGCCTGGTGCTGGACCTCCAAAAATTGATGAGCGGAAGCTGGGTCCACAGGTGCGGAATCGCAATCGATCACCGGCTTTTCGTACGAACAACGTGCCTACATCTTGAATTCGACCGCGTGTCACGGTTGTTCCACTTCCGCCGAATAGTGTTTCGACGTGCCGCCGGGATCTTCGCGATCATCCCAATGATCCACGACAGGCGGTCGTGGCGTACCGAATGAACTGGACGCGGGCTTGCTTGCACCAGCACTTCGTCGGAATTGTGACAGACCGTCCATGCTGATCGTGGCCCTGCCGCCGGTTGCTTCATAGAAATTGTACCACAAGTCAAACTCGTCTTCACCCGCGTAGCTGAACAAGGATGCGTCCCCGCTCAGATTCTCCAGCACCCATCGGGTCGCCGGGTACTCTTCAGTGATCAGAAGAATAACGGCTGCTCGGAAATCCTTCTGTGCCTGCGAATAGTCGGGAACACGCGGGCCTTTCTTGGTGATGATGTCCTTGATTGTATACGTCCTTACTTGACTTGCCGAGAAAGACCTGAAATCCCAGGAAACCCAGTTTTCGTTTATGTCGGAAAGCGGCCCCCAGTCCTCAGCAACCGGCTTGGCGTCCTCCGCAACCCAGAGGTCAGGAACTTCAACCGGTGGTATGAATCCCGCCAGGTACAATTCGATAGGACTAAGGAGTTTGTTGTAGACCCCTACGGGATTGAACTCACTAGAGCTGCGGTACCGCCCGTTCCCATGGTCGACCAAGCTGGCAATGTCAAAACCCCCAAGAACGCCGTTGGCGCTGCTGAAGCCCCAATGCACGGTATATGGTCGAGGTACAATGTCAAGGAAGTTTGCCCAGCGGTGAGTTAATTCGTGCAGAAGCGGCCCCTCAATCAAATTGGAATACAGACGCTCGGAATCCCAAAGGCCCCGGCTGAACTCCGTGACTACACCGTGGGAGAGAAATACCACACCCTGCAGTTTCCTGGAAGATCCCCAATCTCCATTGGAAAAAGACTCCAGGCCGATCCCTTGCACATCGTTTCTTACATGACTGTAAAAGGCTCCTACGAAAGCTCCGGAATCAAGCTGATCTATACGCAAGCTGGGGATGAACACCAGAAAATCAAACTCATCGTTGAAATACCTGAAGAATCGCGCACCATACTCGCGCAGTGGAAGACCACCTGCGGCAAGGTCCTCTTTTACAGGTAAGACAAATACGTTGTCATTATAGATCTCCGGATCAGCAAAGGCGACGACCGGGGAGGGCGCGTCCTTTCCGAAGTTCTGTGCGAAGATCACAAAGTCGGAAAACCCGATTTCCCCATCACCGTTCAAATCGTACGTGGCGTCGTACTTTTCGTCGCCCTGGCGCGAGCCAAACGCGCCCGAGAAGATGAGAAAATCGCCGAATCCGATGGTCCCGTCGCCGTCGAAGTCGGGAATGGATGCTGTATCGTTGCCGATGCCGTTGACGGAGATCGCAGATGCTGTCGCGCCACCATAGTCTGAACTGACGCCGATAGCGGCGACGAATATGGATGCCAATAGCGCGAGGGCGGCAGTACATATCGCGACCTTTAAGTAAGTCATTGTGCGAACCCTCCTGTTCGCGATTCCAGGATTTCTACACGGCTAGAGTCATCGATGCCGCGGGAACGGTGCGACGCGACTCAACATTCCGGCTGGTCGGAGATTCTGGGTCCCGTAGAGTTTCTTTGGTTCTGTAATGGAACGAAATGCGGAATCGGCGTTCTAAATCGGCTGTTTGTCGAATCGTGCAGAGTTTGTTTCGGGCGACACAGTTCAGATGTGCGATACGGGTAATGTCGAAAGCTCGGCAGAACGACGTCGATGCGGGGCGCGAACATTCACCGGCTGATCGTCCGTACGATGCGCCCCTGCTGATCTACTACGTAGATGGGTTCATCCATCAGCCCGGCGCCGCATTTAAGCTCATGCTCTGCCACGGCTGGCACGCCGGGATGCCCCGTCGCGTAGCCATCGCTGAACTCGATGCCAATGCCCCACACCCGTTCAGCGCCTTCCAGCAGACTGGTCCGGTCGTCTGCGGGATCCAAGAGCGGTCTCGCCTGGATTGAACCCTGGACGTCCGGAACGGCGTGCGTTGCGACGGCGGTCTTCGCGCCTGAAGGCACCAACGGCAGGGTAAATGGGTAAGCCTGGGAGACATCCACGCTGTAGCCGAGATCGGCCATGGACTGCACCGTGATCGCGCTGAGCGCCCTTCCCCCGCCAGGCGTCATGAGTTCAAGTTGGGATTCCGGCCCAAAAGACCCGAACACAGAACCCCTCCAGTGCGACCCATCCATCTTCGCCACAGGCACCTTCGCACCCGTGTAAGCCCGCCCGCCCGCGTCGTCGAAGGCCGCAACTGCCAGCCGGCCGTTGAAGTGCGTGTCGGCATTCGGGTCGTCCCAGGACAGGTTCTGACGGAAGCCGGTCTGGGCCCAGACCGGCCCGCCGAACCCCACAACGTGCCCGATCTCGTGAAGCCCTGAAATCAGCGAAATGGCGAAGCGCAAGCCGAACGCCATGCAGCCCACGACAGGCAGATGGGTCTCCTCGCGCAAGAGATGTGGCCGACCCCACGCACCGAAGTATTGCTCGCGAGGAATGCTGGTTATGTAAATACGCAGGTCGTCTATCCGCTCCCCGGAAGGGATCGCGTAGGAATGATCGCCGCACTGACCCGACAAGCCCTGTGTAAATGTATAGTCCGGCAGATCCTCTGTTATCACCGACATCCACCGCCGTGCCGCGAATCGGAGCACATTCTTCCGGGTCTCATCGAACTGGTTGGTGAGGAACACGAGCTCGATGTTGAACTCTCTCTCTCGCAACGGGGTCGGGTCGAAGAGTACTGTAACGCCTCGAGCCCGAAGGGCGGGAATATGATCGTTGATGGAGGTGAAGCTCAGGGGGTTTTCCCAAAGGGTCAGCTCCTTCAGGTTGGGCAAGGAGGAAAGCGCCGAGAGGTCCGATGTGTTGGTTCCCGAGAGATACAGCCTTTTCAAGTCGGTCAAGGCAGAAAGCGCCGAGAGGTCCGTGATGTTGGTCAGGAAAAGGTCCAACTCTGTCAGTTTGGTCAAGCCGGAAAGCGCCGAGAGTTCCGTAATGTTGGTTATGGAAAGATCTAACCATGTCAGTTTGGTCAAGCCGGAGAGCGCCGAGAGGTCCGTGATGTTGGTTGCGGAAAGGTCAAACCACGTCAGGTTGGTCAAACTCCCAAGCGCCGAGAGGTCCGTGATGTTGGTTTGGTAAAGGTCCAGCTCTGTCAGGTTGGTCAAGCCGGAAAGCGCCGTGAGGTCCGTGACGTTGGTTACAGAAAGGTCCAGCCACTTCAGGTTGGTCAAACCCCCAAGCGCCGTGAGGTCCGAAGCGTTGGTTCCGGAAAGGTCCAGCCACGTCAGGTTGGTCAAGCCGGAGAGTGCCGTGAGGTCCGAAATATTGTTGTCGTTAAGGGCCAATTGTCTCAGGTTGGCCAGGCCCTCAAGTGCCAGGAGGTCGGTGATATTGTTGTACCAAAGATACAGCCGTGTCAGACTGGTCAAGCCCGCAAGTGCAGAGAGGTCAGAGATGTTCGTTCGGAAAAGGTTCAATGATCTCAGGTTGGTCAAGCCCGCAAGCGCCGTGAGGTCCGTGATGTTGTTGCTCGAGAGATCAAGGCTCGTCAGGTTAGTGGCAGACTCCAGGCCAGCCAAATCGCTAATATCCGCGTCTCTTGCCTGCAGGTGGTATAGAGTCTTCATTTCGGCCAGGGTGATCGTCGTGCCTCTCGCCTTGTTCAAGGCCGCCTCAATCGCCGCGCGGAGGTTGACGTCGGGGATGACGACGGCCGGGGAGGGTGCGTCCTTTCCGAAGTTCTGTGCGAAGATCACAAAGTCGGAAAACCCGATCTCCCCATCGCCGTTCAAATCGTACGTGGCGTCGTACTTCTCGTCCCCCTGGCTCGCTCCGAACACGCCCGCGAAGATCAGAAAGTCGCCAAACCCGATCGTCCCGTCGCCGTCGAAGTCGGGAATAGTCGCGGTATCCTCGCCGCTTTCGTCGACGGAGATCGAGTGTGCTGTTACCGCACCACCGACTGAATCAGCGCCGATTGCGGCGTAGCACACGACTGCCAGCAGCACGAGCGTGGCAATACCCATTACGCATTTCCAGACAGTCATGATTCCATCCCCCTCTCGTGAGTCGGAGATTTCGATACGGCCAAAGTCTACGATGCTGCCTGAATGGAGAGACGCGGCGCTCTACTCTGCCGGGTCAGGCATGTTGTTACTGTAAGGTTTATTCGTTTGGTCATTGTTTGATTGTAGCCGTTATTGCGCACGGGAATCTTGCGAATCCATGCATCGGTAGTTACGGGGTCCTTCAGGATGCCCTGGACATCCGGGACTCCGTGCGACCTGTTTACGAATAAGCCATAATATAGTAACCAGATACATGATAATATAGTGATATATAGATATTTTTTATGATAAATACGTGCCATCTATCCAATGCAGCATTTTTGATCGGCTCCGGATGGGTCCGGCGCCGCATGGCGGGCTGCCGACGCATACATCGGAAAAAAGACCCAATTGAGATGGGAAGGCGTGGGTACGGGTGATGGAGAATGGCCGGCAGAACGACCTGGAGGCGGGCAGACAGGAAAGTCTGCCCCACCCTCGGACCGGCTTCCTGAGAGAGTCTGCGCAGATCTGAGGGGACCACTTCGCGGATGATTCTGCGACGCATCGTGGAAGTAAACAGCTGCGGCCAAATGTAGCGAAGCCGCGATTTCGCAGTCGCTGGAAACGGCGTTCAGAAAAACAAGAAGGGTCGAAGCGCGCTTGTGCGGCTTCGACCCTTGAATCTGCCACCTACATCGGATGTATTTGGAAGCCTGCAGAAGACCTGTCGTCCCTATTCGGTTCCAGGCTCCTCTGCTGCGGTTGCGTTCAGCGCACGGATGCGGGCGATAATGGCTTCGACGGTCTCCTTTACTGCCGATAGCAGCGCATCGCGGTATTCGATCACCACCTCTGCGTCCGAATAGCGGTACCGCACAGCGTACCGGGTCAGCCACGCCAGCTTCTCACCGGCCGGCGTGTGGATTTCATCGGGATGCTGCCGCACGATTGCGGCAAGCTTCGCAAGATCATGCGTGTTTACGATAGTCGGCGTCGAGCGCCGAAATCCACCCTTTCAGCGCGTTTTCGATTGCCTGCTGTGCGTGAAACCCGATGGCTTCCTGAGCGGATTTGGCCTTTACGAGGACCTTTAGAACGCCGAGTTCCCGCTCAGCATTGGCAATGCGCTGCCGTATGTCGGGCCAGTTGGACGGCTCCGGGTTATCGTAGTCTACTTTGTCACCGTTCCCGTCAAAACCGTCGCGGACGGCCTGGCCTGCCACGTGGTTTCGCGCCCGGCGACCCTCGTGGAAGGCCCGCTCGCTCAGACGTACCAGGTCGACGCCGATTGAAACGCCGTACACTTCCTCGACCTTGCGGTGGGCTTCCACGCTCGTATCCTGATACTCTCGCCGATCCGTGGAATCGGAGTCGGTGATGATGAGCAGGTCGATGTCCGAATTCGTGCGGTAATCGCCCCGGGCTCGAGAGCCGAACAGAATGACCCGGTCCGGGCGGACCGCTTCGCCGACAGCACGGGCGACGGCGCAGGCTTTCGGGTCCGGTGCGTTGCGTGTCCGGAACTTTGTCATCGTGTACGTAGACCCTCCGCGCAGCACAGCCGTCTTCCTTTCTATCGTGGGAATGCAACCCATCTGTATTCGTCGTAAGTCAAATCAAAATACGGAAATTGGACACACGGGGCAATATGACGGCCGAAATTACGCAATGAAAGGTCGCTCAAAAACGCAAACACAGATGGAAAGCACCACCGAGCCGCGAAACATACGGACACGCCCGGCGGACGTTGGCTCACCGCCGATCAGAAGACGGGGCCTGCAATTGTACGGGGGGTCCAGCGGTCGGCCCGCATGGATTTCAATTTCAGCGAGCTATGGAAATTGAAATATCACCGGTTTATCGTGCGGACGATACGTCCCTGTGGATTGACTACGTAAATGGGATCATCCATCAGCCCGGCGCCGCATGTTAGCTCAGGTGCCGCCAGGGCAGTGGATCCCGCCTCCCACGCCTGGACGTTTCCCGCGAGATCGAACGTGTTGCCGTGGCCCCACATCCATTCAGCGATCACCAGCCGACTGGTTCTGCCATCTGCGAGACCCAAGGGTTTTCTCCCCTCAATCGATCCTTGGACGTACCGCTCGGCGCTAGATTGCATGAGGATGTCCAGCCGGTAATCGTTTTCGCCAAGGCTTGGAATGGCGGGCGTTGCGACGGCGATCGTCGCGACTGCCTTACCGGCGGCACCGTGCTGGTGCAGCATATATGGGTCGGCCTGCGTGACATCCACGCCGTAGCCCAGATCGGCCAGAGATTGGATCGTGATCGCGCTTAACGCGCCTCCGCCCCAGGGCAACATGAGTTCGCCATGCCCGAACACGTCGCCGCTCCAGTGCGCCGGATCAGCCAACGGAACCTTCGCACCCTGGTAATTTCGCCCGCCCGCGTCGTCGAAGGCCGAGATCGCCAGCGGACCGTTGAAGTGCTCATTTCCCTCCGGCGGGTTCTGATAGAAGCCGAGATCGTTCCAGGTCGTACCAAACCCGAGGACGTGCCCAATTTCGTGAAGCCCTGTAATCAGCAGATTTGCCCGTTCCAGGTCAAACCCCATACATCCTAAAACGGGCAGATGGTTCTGCTCGCGCACCAGACGGGGGGAACCCCACCCTACAGCATTAGGGCTGTCGTCGACGTCGAACGTGGTCATATAGATGCGGAGGTCGTCTATCCGCTCGCCGGCGGGGATCGTAAACGACTGGTCACCGCATTGACCGGACCAGCCCTCGGCGAATGTATAGTCCGGGAGGTCCGTCGAAATCACAGACATCCAGCGCCGGGCAACGAGCCGTAGTACATCCTTCTCATCTTCACTGAAGTCATCGGTAAAGACGAGCTCAATGTCGAAATCGCCCTTACCAAGCCTGGTATAGAATACCGAAACACCACGGTTTTCGAGGGCGGGAATGTGTTCGTTGAGGGAACGGTCATTCAGGGGGTTCCAACGAACTTCCAACTCAGTCAAGTTGGTCAAGCCACGAAGTGGCGATATCTCCTTGACTTTGTTTAACCAGAGTTCCAGCCGCGTAAGGTTGGTCAGACCCGTTAGTGCCGAGATGTCCGAAATCTTGTTGTAGGATAAATTCAGCCTCGTCAGACCGGTCAAGCCGGATAATGGTGAAATATTCGTGATGTCGTTGCGGTTAAGGTCCAGGGATTCGATTCTCCTTAAGCCTGCCAATGGCGATAGATCCGCAATGCTGTTGGCTTCAAGTATCAGCCATCGCAAGTTGGTCAGGCCCGAAAGCGCCGAGATATCCGTAATGTCGTTGGCCCCAAAGATCAGGTTATACAGGTTGGCCAGGCCTGACAACGCCGAGATGTCCTCGATGGGGTTGACCTGAAGGATGAGATGCCCCAGTTTGGTCAAACCCGATAGCGCAGAGATGTCCGCAATGTTGTTGTACTGAAGCTCAAGCACAGTCAGGTTGGTCAAGCCTGAAAGCGGCGAAATATCCGCGATGCCGCTGTTTTCAGGCGTCGGACGGAGGTCCTCTTCAAAAAGTGTAAGATTGTTGTAGCCGAGCTTCAGGAATGTCAACTCTGTCAAGCCTGAAAGCGCCGAGATGTTCGAAATTCTGTTGAATTGTAGATCCAGGCGTCTCAGGTTGGTTAGGTTTGCCAGTGCCGAGATGTCCGTGACGTTGTTATCTCCAAGCCGCAGTGTTTCCAGGCTTGTCAACCCTGCCAGTGCCGAGATGTCCGTGATGTTGTTGTCAGGAAGGTCGTCACTTGACCAACTGGCAAGGTTCAGGTATGACAGTTTGGTGGCAAACTCCAGCCCTGTCAAATCGCTGATGTTGGCGTCGTTTGCCTCAAGACTATCCAGTGTTGCCATCTCGGCCTCGGTGATGGGAGCATCGCCGTCCTTACCCAGAGCATCCTCGATTGTCGCCCGCAGGTTTGCATCCGGGATAGTCACTGGCTCGGAGGGCACCTCTTTGCCGAAATTCTGCGCGAAGAGCACGAAGTCCGAAAACCCGATCTCGCCATCTCCATTCAGGTCGTACAGCGCGTCATATCCATCATCGACCTGCGCCAGGCCGAACTTTGCCGCAAACTTCACGAAATCGCCAAAGCCGATCGTCCCGTCACCGTCGAAATCGGGAATAGACGCGGTATCGTCGCCAACGGCATCGACGGAAACCACATTGGACACCGCCGAATCATCTGCTGAACTCGCGCCAATATCGAGGACGCATACGAATGCCAACACCGCGAGGGCGGCAGTGCATATCGCGACCATTGAGTAAGTCATTATGCGAACCCTCCTGTTCGCGATTCCAAGATTTCTGCGCGGCCAGAGTCATCGATGCCGCAGGAATGGTGCGACGCGACTCAACATTCTGGCTGGTCGGAAAATCTGGTTCCTGTAGAGTTCCTTAGGTTCTGTAATGGAACAAATCGCGGAATCGGCGTTCAACATCGGCTGTTTGTCGAATTGTGCTGAGTTTGTTCCGAGCAACACAATTCAGATCTTTGATACGGGTAATGCCGAAAGGCCGGCAGAACGACGTCGATGCGGGCAGACAGGAATGTCCGCCCCACCTTCCCACAATCTTCCTGAAAGTGTGGGCGCAGACGTGAGGGGGCCATTTCGCGGATGGTTCTGCAGCGCACCTTGGCTTCATACAGTTTCGGCTGCGTGGGAACATACCGTAGACCCGACTGCGGTAGCTGGAAACGGCGTTTAGACAAACAAGCGGGGTCGAAACATGAGAGGCTTCGACCCTCGTTTTTTGGATAATTGCTATTTCGGGCGGGGGCCCGGATCTCCCATCGTCACGAGAGGACTGATCGGATGCACGGTGTGGAAACGCGAACGATCGGCCGCAGATTCATGCGCCAGCCACGATTCATACCCCGTTACGGTCGTTCCGGTTCCGCCTGGAAGTTCGCGGCGTCATCTTTGGGATCGCTTCCGAAATTCCATTGATCCACTACGGGCAAAGGGGGCGTACCGAACGAATTCGGTACTGTTATTTTTGCGCCGGCTCTGCGTTTTAACTGTGAAAGCCCGTCCATGGTGATCGTCCCCCTTCCGCCGGTTGCTTCGTAGAAGTTGGTGACAGGAGGGTCGGATTCGTCCGTTCCCTTCTTGCTGAACCATGTTACGTCGTTGCTCAGCCGTTCAAGTCTCTCTCGGGTCGCAGGATATTTATCGCTAATCAGAAAAATAACCGCCGCACGAAATTCCTTCTGCGCTTGCAGGTAGTCGGGAACACGCGGCCCATGTTCGGCGATTATGCCCTCAATTGTGTGCGTCTTGAACCCGCTGGCGGTAAACACCATAGTATTGTGTCTGTCCTCCTGTGGGACCCACCTCAGAATCTCACCGTTCTCTGCAACTTGAAATTCGGGGACTTCGTGCGGGGGTATGAAGCCCGCCAGGTACAACTCTATAGGGCTGTACTGTTCTGACGACGTAATGTAGATCGGATCCGGAGCCGAATACTCCCGATCGCCGTGATCGGTCCAGTTGGAAATATCATAGCAGTCCAGATATCCCCCAGAAGTGCTTAACCCCCAATGCGCGCCATAAGGAAAACTCGTGATCGGCACAACAAAGTTGCCCCACCGATGCATAAGTTCGTGCAGCAGAAGCCCTCTAAAGGTAGATTCATCGTCGAAATTATGGAAAACTACACCCTGAAGTCTTCCTGCAGACGACCAACTACGATTATTGGCGAAAATATCCAAGCCGATACCCTGCACGCCGTTTCTTACACTTTCGTAGTATGCTCCCGAAATAGCTTCGGGTTCCAGGTCGGCATAATCCACATTTGGGTATATAATCAGAAAATCGAACTCATCATTGAAAAACTCATAGAAACGCGAAGCATAATCTTCCAGTGGTGGAAGATTACCGGACTCTGTCCAGAGGGCGGCGAGATTTTCCTCAACGGGCAGGACGAATACATTATCATTGTAAATTTGTGGCATAGTAAGGTCGAGAGAACGGACCTCTCTGCCGAAGTTCTGTGCAAAGATCACAAAGTCACCAAACCCGATCTCGTCGTCGCCGTTCAGGTCGTACTGCGCGTCATATCCGTCATCGCCCTGTACCAGGCCGAAATTTGCCGCGAACTTCACGAAATCGCCGAAGCCGATCGTCCCGTCGCCGTCGAAGTCGGGAATAGACGCGGTATTGTCGACGGAGACCTTGACGCTCAACGCATGTGCTGGCGCGTCGCCGTCGCTTGCATTGGAATCCATTGCGCGGTGACACACACTTGACAGCAACGTGAGGGTGGCGATGAACACCATGCCTCTTGATGTAGACATTATCCGAACTCTCCTAACGGTGCATTGTCGTGGTACCATCTTCAATAGTATTATTCGTTTGGTCGCCGGAAACCCCACCGCACGGCAATAACGGCGGACCCGGGTTAGTGATGATACAAAGGGCGACGCGTCGCCGGGGCGTTGGGATGCCCCATCTGTAGGGGCAGTTTACAAGCCTGCACTGACTTGCTTCGACCCTCGATTCTGTCTCATGACTGCGATTACGCGTTAGACCTTGTATCTACTGTCGTCGTGTCAGGATCGAGAAACCGTCGGTGCGGAAACGCGATCGATTAGCGTACGATAGTCCGTACGATACGCCCCTGCTGATCAACGACGTAGATGGGTTCATCCATCAGCCCGGCGCCGCAGGTTGGCTCAGGCGCTGCATGAGCAGTCGATCCCGCGTCCCCCATCTGGTGATTCCTCGCGAGATCGAACGTGATGCCGCGGTCCGACAGCCTTTTAACGCTCTCCAGGCGACTGGTCCGGGCGTCTGTCGAACCTGAGTGCAGTCTCCCTTCGATTGATTCTTGACCATCCTGAATCGCGCCCGATTGCGTGAAGACGTGCGGGCGGAAGCTCTTTACGCCAAAGCCTGTATCGCCTGGCGGTGCGACGGCGATCTTCGCTCCTGTGTTGGCGCCGGGCAGGGTATAGGGGTCCGCCTGGGAGACGTCCACGCCGTAGCCGAGATCGGCTAGGGACTGAACCGTAATCGCGCTCAGCGCCCCCCCAATCGCAGAAGGCGCCATAATTTCGCCCGCAAGCACCGAGTAACTCCAGTGCCCAGGATCAGCCAACGGCACCTTCGCACCAGGGTAGTTTCGTCCCCCGGCTTCATCGAAGGCCGCGATTGCAAGTGGACCGTTGAAGTACTCGTCTCCGTCTGGCGGATTCTGATAGAAGCCGAGATCGTCCCAGATCGGACCGAACCCAAGGACGTGCGCTATTTCATGGAGCGCTACGTTCAGCAGATCAGTGGATTGCATGTTGAAGGACATGCATCCGACGACGGACAGATGGGTCTCTCGCAACACCGATGAACCAGCCCACCCGAGTGGACCCTCTTCGTGGCTGACCGCATAGATTCGCAGGTCGTCTATCCGCTCCCCGGATGCGATATCGAACGACTGATCGCCACATCCGTCCGACCAACCTTCGGTAAACTCATAATCCGGCAGGTCCTCTGTAATGATCGACATCCAGCGCCGAGTCGCATATCGGATCACATTTTTCTGACCTGCAGTGAATTCATCGAGAAAAACGAGTTCGATGTCGAAGTCGCCTTTTTGGAATGAGTCGAAGTGTACCGTCGCTCCGTTGCGCTTGTGCGAGGGGATTTGTCGGCTGATGGAGGATACGTTCAGAGGGTTTCCCCGAAGATCCAGCTCAGTCAGCCGCGTCAAACCGCTCAGTGTCACAACGTCCGTGATGTTGTTGAATGCAAGATTCAGATCTGTCAAGCGGGTCAGGACTCCCAGCGCGGACACGTCCAGGAGGCTGTTAGCTCTAAGGTCCAGCTCTGTCAGGTTAGCCAGGTCTCCCAGTGCCGATACGTCCGTGATCCTGTTGAAACCAATCCTCAAGGTTTCCAGTTTGTTCAAGCGTCCGAGAGCCGACACGTCCGTAAGATCGTTGTCGTCAAGCCGTAGGATTCTCAGGTTGGTCAAGCCGGAAAGTACGGTTACATCCGCGAGGTTGTTATGATCAAGTTCCAATTCTGTCAGGCTGGCCAAGTTTCCCAGCGCCGATACGTCCGTGAGGTTGTTGATCCCAAGCCAGAGGGTTTCCAGTTTGGCCAAGCCGGAACCGGCAAGAGTCGACAGATCCACGCGCCTGTTACTTCTCAGGTAGAGCGTTTTCAGGTCAGCCAGGTTCCTCAGTGCCGATAAATCCCTGATCCTGTTGAATCCGAGATGCAGCTCTGTCAGTTTCGTCAAGCTGGCTAGTGACGACACGTCCGTCAGCTCTTGATGGCTGAGATGCAGGAACGTCAGGTTGATCGCCGACTCCAGCCCTGTCAGATCGGCGATGCCGGGCCACTCCCAGCCTGGCGCGGTTAGAGCGTCCAAAGACTTCATTTCAGCCCTTGTTATCGGTGCGCCGCTGGCCTTGCCCAGAGCCGCCTCAATCGCGGCCCGCAGGTTTGCATCCGGGATCGAGACCAGTGAAGCCACCTCTTTGCCGAAGTTCTGCGCGAAGATGACAAAGTCCGAAAACCCGATCTCGCCGTCGCCGTTAAGATCGTACCGCGCGTCATATCCGTCATCGCCCTGACCCAGGCCGAACTTGGCTGCAAATTTCACGAAGTCGTTAAAGCCGATCGTGCCGTCGCCATCGAAGTCGGGAATTGACGCAGTTTCGTCGCCGCCGGCGTCGACGGTGGCGGCAGATGCTGTCGCGCCCCGATCGTCTGAACTGGCGTCGATTGCGGCGTGACACACGATTGCCAGCAGCGTGAGGGCGGCTATCGACAACAGTAAACCTCGTGTTAGTGACATGACCAATCCTCCTCTCACAGCTATCGTCCATGCGCCACGTCTTGAATCCTGCCGACCTTCCGGCAATATTGCCAGATGAGCCCACCGGATTTCGTTTCAATCCGGAGTCCGCCACCGAACAAGTGTTGGGCAGAGTCCCAAGAAACACGAATATAACGCTTTCTTGGCGAACTTGCTCTAAAATGTCGCGCATTCTTGATGATAATTTGCTGAAATTACCGGTGGGTGCTCGAAATTCAGGCCGATCGACCCCGCTAATTCATCGGACGTTGCAGAATGACTGGACGTGGAGATTCGTTCACATGGAACCGCGAATTCAGCCGGGGAAGGAAATGGACGAGATCGATCCAACGTTCGAGGTCTTCACATCCGTCGCCTGTCGCACTCGGTGCGATCCGGGTATTCGCGAGGGAAATTTGCGAGGAAGGCAGGCGTAGACTGAAAGGCGGCGTCGGGCGTCAGGGAGTGGGGCTTTGCGGCAGCGTCAGCCGATCGTTAGGGAAGGAACAGGAATCAGGCGGGCAGATACGGAAGGAATACATCAGAAAAACGAGGGTCGAAGCGTGAGCGACTTCGACCCTCGTTTCTGTTGTTCAAATGCAACCGTGTGTTAAGCCTGGATCTACGGTCGTCCCTATTCGGTCCCGGGCTCCTCTTGCCGGTGCTGCATTCAGCGCACGGATGCGGGCGATAATGGCCTCGACGGTTTCCGGTACCGCCGATAGGAGCGCATCGCGGTCATCGATGACCACCTGCGCGTCTGAATAGCGGTACCGCACAGCGTACCGGGTCAGCCACGCCAGCTTCTCACCGGCCGGCGTGTGGATTTCATCGGGATGCTGCCGAACGATAGCGGCAAGCTTCGCCAGATCGTGCGTGTTACGATAGTCGGAGTCCAGCGCCGAAATCCACCCCTTCAGCGCGTTTTCCATTGCCTGTTGGGCGTGAAACCCGATGGCCTCCTGAGAAGACCGGGAGTCTTCCACAAGGACTTCCAGATCTCTGAGACTCCGCCTGGCATTGGCGATGCGCTGCCGAATGTCAGGCCAGTTGGACGGTTCCGGGTTGTCGTAGTCTACCTTGTCGCCATTCCCGTCAAAACCGTCGCGGACAGCCTGGCCGGCCACATGGTTTCGCGCCCGGCGACCGTCGTGGAAGGCTTTCTCGCCCAGGTGGACCAGATCGACGCCGATCAGGTCGCCATACAGTTCGTCGACCTTGCGGTGGGCCGCCACGCTCGTGTCCTGATACATCTGCTGATCCGTGAAATCGGAGTCGGTGATGATGAGCAGGTCGATGTCCGAATGCGGGTTGTAGTCGCCGCGGGCGCGCGAGCCGAACAGAATGACCCGGTCCGGGCGGACTGCTTCGCCAACGGCCCTGGCGACGGCGCAGGCTTTCGGGTCGGGTACGTTGCATGTCGGGAGCCTTGCCATGGTAAACGTAGACCTTCCGGGCCGCACGGCCGTTTTCCATTCACGCGGTCGTCTTGGCGGCAGGAGAACGGTCAAATTGAAAAATCGTCTCGACAAGCCGAATTACGACGTTTCGATGAACCGCGAGAATTCGAGGACACGGGATGGAGCGACTGTAGGATGTCAAGTATCAACGGTTGATAGTACGGACGATACGACCTTGCGTGTCAGCTACGTAAATGGGCTCATTCATCAGCCCGGCGCCGCAGGTTAGCTCAGGCGCCGTGTGGGCAGTCGATCCCGCGTCCCACATCTGGCGGTGTCCCGTGAGATCGAACGTGACGTCGGCGCCCCACATCCGCAAAGCGCTCTCCATGCGACCGGTGCGGCCGACGTTCCCGGCAGTCGAATGGAAGCGCCTCCCGATTCTCTCTTGCCCGTACGTATCGACGCCTTGGTTGACGCCAGGAAACGGCACGTTGATATCGAAAATGGGATAGGTGGCCGAGGTCTGGTCTGGGGTGATTTTTGCTGCAGTCGTGCCAACGCCGGCGCCGGACAAGGCGCGAAGGGCATAGTGGTCCGCTTGCGTGACGTCCACGCCATAGCCCAGATCGGCCAGGGACTGAACCGTGATCGCGCTCAGGTACCCGCCTCCATACGGAGTCATGAGTTCGAAATTGATAGCGGGTATCCTCCAGTGGGTCCCATCCATCTGCTGTACTGGGACCTTTTTTCCCGAGTAGTCCCGTCCACCCGCGTCGTCGAAAGCGGTGATCGCGAGAGCGCCATTGAAGTGTGTGTCCGCGTTCGGGTCGTCCTTGGAGAATTCCCTAAGGAAGCCGCGATCGTGCCATATATTCGTACCGAACCCAAGAACGTGCCCTAGTTCGTGGAGCCCCGTGATCTCCAGATCCGCCCGTCCCAGATCGAATCCCATGCATCCCACGACGGGCAGACCGGTCTCCTCCCGAACCAGGGAGGGACCGCCCCAACCGACTGCGTTTGGGTAGTCGTCGACGTCGAACGTCGTTATAAAGATCCGAAGGTCGTCAATCCGCTCACCTGCCGGAATCTCAAATGAGTGATCGCCGCACCTGTTCGACCAACCCTCGATGAGTTCATAGTCCGGCAGTTCCTCTATAATGACCGCCATCCAGCGCCGTGATACGTATTGTAGCATATTCATATGCTTTTTTTCAAATGACCCCGTAAAGATAAGTTCAATGTCGAAGTCGCCCTTGCGAAACGAGTCAAAGACTACCTCAACCCCTATGTTATCGAGGGTAGTAACATGCTCGGAGATGGAGAGTTCGCTAAGAGGATTTCCTCGAAGATTCAGCCGTTCCAAATTGGTCAAACCGGAGAGCGCCGAGATTTCCGTGATGCCGTTGAACCGGAGATCCAATTCAACCAGGTGGATCAAACCTGCCAGTGCCGCCATGTCAGTGACCGTAAAATTGTTATAGGCGACGGATAGGTATGTCAGATTGGTAAAGTTCGCCAGCGGCGACATATCCGTAATGTTGTTGTTGGCAAGGTTAAGTCTAGTCAGGTGTGTAAAGTTCGACAGTGGCGATATATCCGCGATGTTGTTGGAGTGAAGGTGCAGTTCCGCCAGGTTAGTCATGCTTGCCAGCGGCGTTATATCCGTGATGTCGGTGTTCCCAAGGTTCAGTTGCGTTAGATTTGTCAAGTTCGCCAGAGGCATTATATCGGTTATGTCGGTGCCAGCAAGGCCCAGTCTCGTCAGGTTCGTGAAGTTTGCCAGCGGGTGTAAATCAGCGATTCCGGTTCCCGAAAGGTCCAGTTCCGTGAGTTGATTCAAACCGGCAAGTGGAGATATGTCCGCGATTCTGGTGAATTCAAGACGTAGTACCCTCAGGTTGGTCAAGCCGGCCAGCGGCGTTAAATCCGTGATATCGGTGTTCGCAAGGTCTAGTTCCGTCAGGTTGGCAAAGTTCGCCAGCGGCGAAACGTCCGTGATTTTGGCGAAGTCAAGTCGCAGTACCATCAGGTTCGTCAATCCAGCCAGGGGAGAGATGTCCACGAATTCAGTGGAACCAAGCCACAGCTCGGTCAGGTTGGTAAAGCTGGCCAGTGGCGAAAGATCCGTGACGTAGGTGGCGTCAAGACGCAATTCTTCCAGGTTCTTCAAGCCGACCAGAGGCGATAAATCCGAAACATTAGTTCTGATAAGTGACAGGAATACCAGGTTAGGGAAGCGCGCCAGTGGCGACAAATTCGTTATGTTGGTATTGAAGGCAAGGTTCAGATATGTCAGGTTGCTCAAGCCGGCCAGTGGCGATAGATCGGTAATGTCGTTGACGTAAAGGTTCAGAAACGTCAGGTTGCTTAAGTTTTGCAGAGGCCTTACATCCACGATGTTGTTGTGCGAAAGATTGAGCGACGTCAGGTTGGTGGCGAAATCCAGTCCGGTCAGATCGATGATTCCCGAACCATTGGACCACAGGTGGGTCAACGTTGCCATTTCAGCCTGGGTGATGGGTGCGCCGCTATTCTTGCCCAGGGCAGACTCAATCGCGGTCCGCAGGTTGGCATCGGGGATCGAGACGACTGGAGAAGGCACGTCCTTCCCAAAGTTCTGCGCCAAGAGCACAAAGTCGGAAAACCCGATTTCGCCGTCGCCGTTCAGATCATACTGCGCGTCATATCCGTCGTCACCCTGCCCCAGGCCGAACTTCGCAGCAAACTTCACGAAATCGCCAAAGCCGATGGTACCGTCGCCGTCGAAATCCGGAATAGACGCGGCATCGTCGCCGATCGCATGGGCCATCGCGTCGCCATTGCTTGCACCGGAACCCATAGCGGCGTGGCACAGCAGCGCCAGCAGCGCGAGGGCGGCTATCGTCAACAGCAATCCTCGTGTCAATGACATGACTAATCCTCCTCTTACCGATATCATACGGGCGCGTTGTGTTGCATTTAACAGACCATTTGACAATGTTGCCTCTTGAGCCCGGCGAAATCCGTTTCAGGCAGGAATCTGCCAACGATTCGGTGTTGGGCAAAATCCCGCCGCATGTAAAATTAACACTTTTTTGATGAACTTGCGCTGAATTCTTGGACGTTTTTGTTGATTTATTGCTGAAATTTCCACCATGGACATACTCGGCACAGTCGTTTCGCCACTTGAACCCATTTATGCATGGGGTCTTGAAGAATGACCACGCGCGGAAATCGGTCCAGACGGATCCCGCAGTTCAGCCAGTAGAGGAAGTGAGCGCGCCCGAGTCGACGTTTAAGATGTTCTTGTCAGTCGCAGGACGCGCCCGGTTCAATCCGGTTATTCGCAGGGGTCATTGACGAGGAAGCGCGATGCCAGCCGATTGGCGGCATCGGGTGTCATGGCATGTGGCTTTGCGGCAGGCGAAAGCGACGTGAGGAAGGGAACAAGAACCGGGACGGCAGCAGCGGTAGGAATTCTCAAGAAAAACGAGGGTCGGAGCTCGAGCGGCTCCGACCCTCATTCTTGATGCACGAACGCAATAAAGCGTTGGATGCTTGACCTACCGTCGACCCTACTCGGTTCCAGGCTCCTCTGCTGCGGTTGCGTTCAGCGCACGGATGCGGGCGATAATGGCTTCGACGGTCTCCTTTACTGCCGATAGCAGCGCATCGCGGTCTTCGATGACCACATGCGCGTCTGCATAGCGGTACCGCACAGCGTACCGGGTCAGCCACGCCAGCTTCTCACCGGCCGGCGTGTGGATTTCATTGGGATGCTGTCGCACGATTGCGGCAAGCTTCGCAAGATCATGCGTGTTACGATAGTCGGCGTCGAGCGCCGAAATCCACCCTTTCAGCGCGTTTTCCATCGCCTGCTGTGCGGTAAACCCGATCAGTTCCTGAGAAGACCGGGAGTCTTCCACAAGGACTACCAGATCTCCGAGACTCCGCCGGGCATTGGCGACACGTTGTCGTATATCGGGCCAGTTGGACGGTTCCGGGTTGTCGTAGTCTACCTTGTCGCCATTCCCGTCAAAACCGTCGCGGACGGCCTGGCCCGCCACGTGGTTTCGCGCCCGTCGACCGTCGTGGAAGGCTTTTTCGCCCAGGTGGACCAGATCGACGCCGATTAAGTCGCCATACAGTTCCTCCGCCTTGCGGTGGGCTGCCACGCTCGTGTCTTGATACCCCTGCCGATCCGCGGAGTCGGAGTCGGTGATGATGAGCAGGTCGATATCCGAATGCGGGCTGTAGTCGCCTCGGGCGCGGGAGCCGAACAGAATGACCCGGTCGGGGCGAACTTCCTCGCCTACCGCGCGGGCGACGGCGCAGGCTTTGGGGTCGGGCGCCTTGCGTGTAGTTAGCATTGACATGGTGAACGTATACCCTCCACGCCACACCGCCGTTTGTCTTTCTTCCGGTCGTCGCGGCGACCGGGACTTGACTGAGGCCCCGGCTCAGCCCGTCCAGGGCCCGCTGATGGCCAGGGTGATCCCGGGCGATTGAATGTTGGCGTAGAGCGTGCGGCCGTCGGGCGAGAACGTGGCGCCGGCGAACTCGGACTCGTTGAAGGCGTTGCGGCCGAGCTTGTAGAGCTGCCCCTCCGGAGTGACCCCTACCAGGTGGTTGTCCCCCCCGCCGTCCTCGCAAAGCACGAGGTCGCCCCAGGGCGCCACCGTCAGGTTGTCGCAGTTCTCAACCAGGTTGCCGTCGTTGGGCTCGATGAACAGCTCCAGGGTCCCGGGAGTGGCCGTCTCGCGGGGCGTCCCCTCGTGGGGGCTCGGCTCGTAGCGCCACACCTGCCCCTTCTTCTTCTTGCCGCCGCTGGTGCATGCGTAGTAGACGGCCTCCCGGCCGTACCACATGCCCTCGCCGCGGGCGAAGCGGGCGGCGCCCTTGTCGAATCCCTGGTCGCGCAGGTCATTGTCCGGGGACTCGACGTCCTCGATGTCGACCCAGGCCGCGGCCAGTCGGTCCCCGGGAGCGACGGTTTGCGACTTATGGTTGTCCGTTTCCAGGCTCGGCCGGTCGCTGGCCATGAGGGCCTGCAGCCGGCCACCGGCCGCGAGACGTCCGGGCTCGTCGGGCAGGTAGCGGTAGATGAGACCGTCGCCGGCGTCTTCGGTCTGATAGACGATGCCCGTCGCCGGATGGACGGCCACGGCCTCGTGGTTGAAGCGGCCCATTGCCTTCAGGGCAACCGGTTCCGCGGGCCCCGTATCCGGTCCTGCCGGGACCTCGAAGTTGTACCCATGGTCCTGTTCGTGGTCGTCGTCGGCGCGCTGGGTCGTTTCCTCGCAGGTGATCCAGCTCCCCCATGGGGTGAGGCCGCCGGCGCAGTTGCGCACGGTGCCTGCCAGGCTGAGGTAATGTTTCTCCAACTCACCGTCGGGGCCGAGTACGAAGGTCGTCGTCCCTCCCTGGGGCGGGTCGCCGTGGCCCCAGTCGTAGAACCGCTCCCGCGGCACTTTGCGGAGACGCTCGTTCTCATCGCCAAAGGCGCCGACCTTGTGGGCCCCCGCACTGAGTTCGTGGTTGCAGACCAGCAGGGTCCGTCCCTCCGCGCCGGGAAAGGCGGCCATTGCGTCGGGCAGGCCCGGCACCCGCAGACCATCGTCCATCTCGTCGCCGGTGCGGGAGATCACACGGTAGGTGAAGCCCTTGGGCAGATCGATGATCCCGCCCGGGTCCGGCAGCATAGGGCCGTAGCCCACGGCGATCCCCTCCCCAAGAGTTTCCCCCCAGACCACGTAGCTCTGCAGACCCTGGAATCCAATGCTGACCGCGGCCGCCGACTTCAGAAACTGTCTTCTGGTGACTGGCATCTATTCAATCCTCCTTCACCGGTTCCGAGTTTTCCCCGTTTCCTCGATCAATCCTCGTCTGCTCTTCGAGCCGTCGTTTCTCTTCTTTGCGTCTTTCCAGTTCCAGGATGGCGTTCCGGTATTTTCCGCTGGATTTCCCGGCACTGGCTTCCCGCAGAGCGGTTCGAGCCAGATCGAACCGGTCCGTATACATGTAGCTCAGGCCAAGATTGTAATAGGCCTTGTGGACGTCGGTTGAATTGGAATAGGTCTCTGTAGCCGCGTGAAAGATCTCGACCGCGGAATCCCAGTTACCGGCTTGAACCGTTCTGAACCCGTTTTCCAGTTCCGGCATTTTCTTGTCGGTTTCAAACGAAACGAATACGCGCTCGGTATACGGCACAATCATCCGCCCAATAGCCCGTACGATATCTGCGCGGCATGCCGCGAACAGGCGCCTGCGATCGGCGTTGTCGATGCCTGCTTTCTCCGGAGTCTTCCCGGACGTTCTTATTGTCTCACGCCGGATGAAATTTCTGCTGGCCAGAATCCTGGATGTGCGCAAGTCCACGAGTCGAAGCTGGACTTCAACCCGCGCGGTACCCTTGCGTTTGTATTCCCGCCCGGTGGTTCCCTCTTCTGTCTTTCTGTTCTTCTTCGTGACGTCTTCGTTGATTTCCTCTTCGTCGTAGTCGTACGCCAGGATGCCACCCGTAATCAGGACGATGTTCCCGTTTTCATCGTCCCGCCCGCGTCCGGTTTGCAGGTTTCCATAGTCAAGAAGCTCGAATCGCCCGGAAGCTGAAAGGGCTTGCGACATCTCGGCGGAGAGTCGTCGGACCCACGTGTCCCTGGATTCCACGCCCTGAAGGAACTTGCCCAGATCGCTGAGTCTGGAGACGATTCCGCTCCCCGAACCTGTTATCTCTCCAATCGTGATCCTGTCATATTGGCTCAGGTTGATCTCAGCCGGACGGGTTACGAGAATGGAGACGTTCCTGCCGGCGCAACCTGCAATCCATCCCGAGCCGACAAGGGCCGACAGGAGTATGAGATTACACAGACACTTACTGTTCATCGGGCTCCGGTCCGGTTGTAATGACGAGTTCCGCAGAATCGGCGTTCGGCGACGATTATAGGATCCAACGCGAAAAAGTGATGAGACGGTCATCAACAGTCTCGACCCTTGGTTTACAACATCATGTATTATATGCGTTTCGAGACTTCGGGCTGGATCTCGTCGTAATCGGGAAATCGGCCCTCCTTGAGCTTGGAGAAAGCGAGTTCCCCGTCGATGGTGACTTCAAAACGTCCGCCGCCGGCGGGAATCAGCGTGAAGCTATCGATGTCCTGCTTGAATTCTCTCAGCAGCCTGTCCGTCAAACTGACGGTCTGATCTTCGTAGCCTCAAGCCGCGCAGTATTCGATGTCGATTCTGGGCATGCAGCGCCTCCTTGACGTGTGCGGATGAAAGAGAAGAAAGTCGAGGAGAGAGCGGAGAGTAGTGAGAAAAGAGAGGGTCGAGGGCCTCTCGCTTCTCTACCCTACCGCGGCTCCCGATCTGCATTTCCTCACTCCTCTTTTCTCTCTCTTGGCTCTCCACTCCTCGCTTTCTAATATATCCCGTACAGCCATGATTGTCAATGTCAGGCCCGTGGTATCGGTGTATATGGTGAATCCGCTTGACCGTAGACGTGGCGTAGGTTAGATTGCGGCGGCATTCGAAAGGGTCGTCGGTAAAGGGAGAAGTATAATGTCCATGCAGCGGGCTTACGAGGACCTCGTCGGCCGTTGGAAGGAACTCCAGTTGATCCAGTCCTGCGCGGCCGTGCTGGGGTGGGACGAACGCACCTACATGCCCCGCGGCGCCGCCGCGCACCGCGCCGAGCAGCACGCGTTGCTTGCCGGCCTTGCGCACGAGCGTGCGACGGCGCCCGAGATTGGCGAATTGCTGTCGCGCATCGAGGAAGGCGACGAGCAATTCACGCCGGATTCGGCGCCCGCCGTTAACGTCAGGGAAATCCGGCGTGAATACGACAGGCGGACGAAGTTGCCGCGGTCTCTGGTGGTGGCGCTGGCGAAGGCGACCACGCTGGCGGAGCAGGCCTGGCAGGAGGCGCGTGAGAAATCGGCGTTCGAGACGTTCCGGCCGCACCTGGAGGAGGTGTTGCGGCTCACCAGGGAGGCGGCGGAGGCGCTAAAGACCGGAGGCTCGGCATACGACGCGCTCCTGGACCGGTTTGAACCCGGAGAGACCTCGCAGAATCTCAAGAGGGTTTTCGGCGCGTTCCGTGACGAACTGGCCCCGCTGGTCGCGGCCATTGTGGATTCCGGAAGGGCGCCGGACGCGTCGATTCTGACACGCGACTATCCCATTGCGGATCAGACCGCATTCGGAATCGCGGCGGCTGCGGCCATCGGGTTCGACTTCGAGCGAGGGCGACTGGACGAGACCGTACATCCATTCTGTACCGGGATCGGCCCCGGAGATACGAGAATAACCACCAGGTACAATCGCAACCGGTTTGCGCAGGCTTTCTTCGGAACGCTGCACGAGGCGGGTCACGGCCTGTATGACCAGGGACTGGATGACGCGCATTCGGGAACGCCGATGGGAGATGCAGTGTCTCTGGGAATTCACGAGTCCCAGTCCCGCATGTGGGAGAATTTCGTGGGGCGCTGCAGGGCGTTCTGGACGCATTTCTTCCCGAAAGCGCGGGACGTGTTTCCCGCGGCTCTGGCGGATGTCTCACCGGATGCGTTTTATTTCGCGGTCAACGACGTGCGGCCGTCGTTTATCCGGGTGGAAGCGGACGAGGCCACGTACAATTTGCACATTATGCTGCGATTCGCGCTGGAGGAGGCGCTCGTGGAGGGCGATCTGGCGGTAGCGGACGTTCCCGGCGCGTGGAACGAGCGGTTCGAGCGGGATTTCGGATTGAGACCGCCGGACGATGCGCACGGATGTCTTCAGGACGTGCACTGGAGCGCCGGACTGATCGGTTATTTCCCGACCTATGCGTTGGGAAATCTGTATGCCGCTCAGTTTTTCGAAGCGGCCCGCAGGGACCTGGGCGATCTCAAAGGGCAGTTTGCAGACGGCGAGTTCAACCCGCTGCTGAGTTGGCTGAGGGAAAGGATCCACCGGCACGGGATGCACTACCGGGCAACGGAACTGGTGGAGGAGGTTTCAGGGGAACCCCTGGGTCACCGGGCATTGATGACGCACCTGAAGGCAAAGTTCGGACCGCTGTATGGGGTTTGAGTCATCCGACAGCCGGCCGGTGATTTTGGATGCGGATCCGGGTGTCGACGACGCCTTGGCCATCATGCTGGCGCTGGGCTCCCCCGAACTGGACGTGCTTGGAATCTGCACCGTGAGCGGCAACGTGCCGCTCGACATTGGAACCGGGAACGCGCTGAAGGTGCTGGATTTGCTCGGTCGCGGCGGGATTCCGGTATACAGCGGCGCTGAAGGTCCTCTCCGGAAGGAAGCCGTTTACGCGACCGAGGTACACGGTCCCGGAGGACTTGGGGATTCCGCACTGCCGTTGCCGGACCGCTCGCCATCGGGTGACGCGGTCTCGTTTATGATTGAAACCCTTTCGACACGGCCGGGGGAGGTGACGTTGATCGCCGTCGGGCCGTTGACCAACCTGGCCCTGGCGGAAGCGCGGGCGCCCGGAGTGTTGAGAAAAGCCCGGGAGGTGTGCGTGATGGGCGGCGCCGTTGACGAGCCCGGTAACGTTACGGCCGTGGCCGAATTCAATTTCTTCGCGGACCCCGATGCCGCGAGGCAGGTCGTTCGTTCCGGTGCAAGTATTAAATTGGCGCCGCTGGACGTGACGCATCGGGTGGCGCTGGCGGCAACGCACCTTGCGGAGATGCCTGCAACGCCGGAGGGCCGATTTGTGAAGGAAGCGGTGCGGCCGGCCATGGATCTTGCCATGCGGCTACAGGCGGGGCGCCGGTTTTTTCTTCACGATCCATTGGCCGTTGCGCTGGCGACGGATCCGTCCATTTTCCGATTCGAGACGGTATTCGCGGACGTGGAGACAGAGGGTGATCTCACCGCGGGACAGGTCGTGGCCGACCGGCGGTCGTTCACGGTGGACGGGGACCGTAAGGGGTTGCCGGTCAGATGCGCGTTGGATGTAGACGCCAGTCGCTTTCTGGCTTTATTTTTGTCCCGGGTTTTTCCTGAAGCGGTTTAGTGAAAGGGTTTCAGACGTTGAAAGCGATCATCATCGGTGCGGGACGAGGAATGCGCCTGATGCCGCACACGAAGAACGCGCCGAAATGCCTCGCCGAAGTGAAGGGCCGGCGCATTCTGGATTGGGGCCTCGACGCCCTACGTTCGGCCGGTCTGCGCGAGATCGTGTTCGTCGGCGGCTACCGCATCGAACAGGTGCAGACCGGGTATCCCGGCCTTACGTTTTGTCACAATGCGGACTGGCCCAACAACAATATCCTGATTTCGCTGATGCACGCGGAGTTTCATATGGACGATGGCTTCGTCTGCGTCTATTCGGATATTCTCTACAGACCGGAGATTGTCTCGAACCTGATGCGCAGTTTGCACGAGATCACGCTGGTCTGCGACACGGCGTGGCGTACCCGATATCAGAAGCGGAGCGAGCATCCGGAGACCGATGCGGAGAAGATGGCCAGCGTAGGCAACCGGGTGGTGGCGATCGGGAGGAACGTGCCTGGCGAAATCGCCCACGGCGAGTACACGGGTATCGCCCGTTTCGGACCGGACGGAACCGTGCAGTTGCGGGATGCGTATCACCGGGCAAAGGCGTTGTACAACGGCCGGCCCTTTCAATCGGCCGCCACCTTTCAGAAGGCGTTCCTGATCGACCTGTACCAGGAGATGCTGGACGCGGAAATCCCGATCCATCTGATGGAGACGGACGGAGGGTACATGGAGATCGATACGAATCAGGATTTTCGAATCGCACGGGAGGAGTGGTAGTTTGGGAAGCAACCCGGTTCTATTCCCCGCGGGCGTCGTCGGGAGCATGCCCCGGTCGCAGTTTGTGCGCGATTTGCTGGACCCCGGTAAAGCGCCTCATGATCCCGACGAGTTTTCCGTCCGGATGGATGCCGCCGTTGACTACGTTCTGGCGTTGCAGGAGGCCGCCGGGCTGGACATCGTTTCCGACGGGGAGTACCGCCGCCGTTCCTATATCGGCATTATAGCCGACGTCGCGGACGGGTTCGTGCGCGAACGGAAGGAAGGACTCTGGTGGCACACGGTCGTGGAACCCGTCGAAGCGAAACGGACGGGTCTTGCCGCGGCAGAGGCGAAATATCTGAAGGCGCGGACCGGTAAAGCCATCAAGGTGTGTCTGCCTTCTCCCTATCTGCTGGGCCAGCGGATGTGGCATCCGCAACGTTCGATTGACGCGTATCCCACGCGCGAGGCGTTTATGCGCGCGCTGGTGCCGATTCTGAGGGGCGAACTGCTGCTGCTGCGGGACGCGGGCGCCGACGTGGTCCAGTTCGACGATCCGCATCTCTGTCTGTTTGTGGATCCCGATGTTCGCGGAAAGTACGAGAACCCGGACCGGGAGGTGGACCTTTGCGTGGATCTCCTGAATCAGATTGTGGACGGCGTTGACGGTTTGGCCCTGGCCGTGCATCTGTGCCGGAGAAACAAGGGCCGGGCCGGCTGGGTCGGCGAGGGCGGATACGGACCGATTCTGTCCGCCCTGCTGCGATTGAACGTGGATCAATACGTAATGGAATTTACCGTCCCCGCCGCGGGCGATGTGGACGTATTGGAACAGATCCCGCAAGACAGGCAGGTGGGATTGGGTTGTGTGGACTGCAGGTCTCCCAGCATCGATCCGGTTGCCGAGATTGCGCATCGGGTGGAAATGGCTCTGGAATTCCTGCGTCCGGAACAGATACTCCTGAATCCCGACTGCGGCTTTGCCCCGGGCAATGCGGCGGAGATCCCCGTTGAAGAGGCTTTCGCCAAACTGCGCAACGAGGCAGGGGCCGCGCGACAGCTTAGGGAGAAATACGGGTAGGTTCGAACCGCGGTTTCCCGGTTGCTTCAGGGATTCTTGCGGAGCTGGAGGTACGATTCGTATCGCTGGCGGGAAACTTCCTCGCGGTCCACTGCATCCCTGACGATGCAGCCCGGCTCGCCGACGTGGGTGCAGTCTCGGAATCGGCAGTGTCCGGAGAGGTTCCGAAATTCCGGAAAGAGCCCGGGGATTTCTTCCGTATCGACTTCCCAAAGGTGGAATTCCCTCATGCCCGGCAGATCGCCGACCATGCCGCCGGCTTCCAGTTCGACGAGTTCCGTGTGGGTGGTCGTGTGACGGCCTTCTCCGGTGGTCTCGCTGACTTCGCTCGTCCGCAGCTCGAGTCCGGGCTGCAGCCAGTTGAGCAGGCTGGATTTACCCACTCCCGAAGGTCCCATGAAGAGCGAAATCCGATTCCTGAGAAGGTCCAGGAACGCTTCCTCGCCTCTGTTGGAAATGACGCTCGTATAAACAACCGGGTAGCCGATTTCTTCGTAAATCGAAGCCGTCGTCTCGAACGCGGCGGGGCAGGGCAGATCCAGTTTGTTGAGACAGACGGCGGCCGGGATCTCACACCATTCCGCGACGGCCAGCATACGGTCGAGCATACGCCAGTCCGGAGGCGGTTCCGCCACGGAAAAGACCGGGATGAGCTGGTCGATGTTGGCGGCCAGGATCTGCTCTTTCCGTGAACTGCCGGATGCCCGTCTGGATATCTTGTTCCGCCTCGGCAGAATCTCACGGATCAGACCGGTATTTCCTTCTCCTGTATCAATGCGTACCCGGTCGCCGATGGCGACGGGATCCACGACTCGCGTGCGTCGGACGGCCTGTACCCGCTTTCTCCGTGAACCGGGCGCCGCTTCGGGATAGTGAAGCTGTTTTCTCAATTTGCTCGAGACGGCACAGTCCAGCACCCGGTTTTCGGCGGCGACATAGTAGTGCCTCCGGTGTTCCCTGATGACGATGCCTTCGATGTGCTCCATAGCGGTTCCGGACAGTTGATGGTGTTCCGATTCGCCTGTTGCGCCGGGAATCCTGGACTTTCCAACGTGCTGAAAAAAGACGGTTTATGGTTGATGTGAGTCATCGAGTCGTGGGTCGCCGGGCACGGAAAATACTTAGCCGGAAAGTCCTTGTCAAGAAAAACGACTTCACTACGCATATTCCGGATTGCGACCGCGGGAAGCCCGGCGAAACGGGTTGACTTTAAACAGCCATTTGTATATTCTTCCAGAGGCGGGAAGAGGTGAGACGGAAGCCGGGAGAAGAAATCCTTGCCGATCTGTTCCTCCTCTATGCCTCCGGCATAATTTGAAACCCAACGAGGCAGGTCGTCTCTTACGTCTCCCGTCTCCCCGCATTTTTTCTTCTCTCTACCCGCATACAGGCTTTTTGTGGCCAATTTGGCGCTTATCTTTTTTTCGAATTGAGATTTTATTGTGGAACAGGATCTGTCACCGATTTTCAAACGCTGGATCTTCGATCCTCAAAAGACCTGCGCCAGAAAGATCGTGGGAATCGACGGAAGGGAAAAGCTCCAGGTCCGTTTCGAACTGGGCCTCCTTCAGATGGAAATGACCGGTCGCCCTGACGGCAAGTCACCCAAAGGATATGGGTCGGCCCTCGATGCGTACCTGGATCGCCTGGAAGCCCACCGGGGGCAACACGGTTCAGACGAAGGGTTCCGTCTGGATGAACAGGCATGCAATGTGTTGTGGACGGAGGGCGTGCAATTCTATCAGCGGTACGTCTGTCTGATGCACCTGGGCGATTACGAAGGGGTTCTGCGAGACACAACGCACAATCTGGCACTGCTGGATCTGGTGAGGACATTCGCAGGCGATGAAGAGATAAAGTGTGAATTCGAGCGTTCAAGAACATGTGTGCTCATGGTGCATACCAGGTCGAAGGGGGAAATCTGTCTGCAGAATGGAGATTCCAAGGGTGCACTGGAGGTGGTCCGGGAGGGTATCGAGGAGATTCGGAGCTTCCTGATCGGGTCAGGGGAACCCGACTCGCTCGAATCCAGCGATGAGCTTCGTACGCTGGAGGACTGGGAGGAGGAGATTCGGCGGCAATATCCCGTTCCCGCCAGGGAAGACCTTCTGGCACAAATCCAGACGGCGGTCGCACGGGAGCGTTACGAACAGGCCGCGATCTTGAGAAACCGGCTTCGCGGACTGAACTAAGAAGCTGTTTTAAAATTCCCAGCGGTCTTCGCACGGCTGCAAAAGCGCCGGTCGGCGTTGGTCAAATCCACCCAAGAGTGGCGAGGGGCGCGCAGCCACGATACATTAGTATATGGGCGGATTCTCCCGTCGGCGCTGCGCGCCCCTCGCGCCTCATAACCGCCGCTTTTTCGCTCGCGCTCGGGAACTCACCGGTAATTTTAAATACAACTTCTGAATTCGTTTTTAACAAGTGAACAGGATGTCCAGGCGGTGCCCCAGCGCCGGGTGGACGATAAAACCGCAAATTCCGAATCTGAACAGCAGTTCGTCTTCAGATCCGGATTTTTTGTTTGTGGAAGCGTTGCCGTTCCCGCCCTTCACAACCGATGGGTCTGCCGACTCGGAGGGAGCTGTGGATGAACCCTGAGTTCATGATCGCGCGCCGGCATTTCCGGTCCTTGCGCGCCAGGAGGCGAATCTCCTTTACGATCTGTATCGCGGCTGTAGGCGTGGCGCTGGGTGTGGGGTCGCTGGTGATCGTGATGTCCGTCATGAACGGTTATGCCAATATGATCCGTGAGCGTCTGCTGGGCGTGAACGCGCACGTGACGGTGCGCAGGTCCTATCGCAAGCCCATTGCGGACTATAAGCCAGTGATCCGCACCCTGGAAGACCAGCCCGAAGTGCTTGCGGCGTCTCCGTTTATTCACGCGGAGGGTTTTGTCTTCCGGAAACCGGGCAAAGGGGCTGTGGTGAAATCTGGCGTTCTGGTGCGAGGTGTGGACCCGTCGGCCTTCGTGCGCACCAGCGACATCGGCACGTACATCCGGGACGGAACGATTGATCTCGGTCCACGTGAGAAAAGGGGCTCACGGGCGGTTCACGGCATCCTGGTGGGCCAGGTTCTTGCGCAGAGGCTGGATGCGGGCCCGGGGGACGACCTGTACCTGGGCCTGGTACCCAAAGAGGTTTTCGGCGAACGCGGGCGCCGTTGGCAGCGTTACCGGGTGACCGGGGTCTTCAGCACGGGTTATTTCGAGTTCGATTCCAGGCTCGCATATATCTCACTTGAAGCCGCGAGGCGGGATCTGGGCTGGCGGGACGCTGTCACCGGGATTCGATTGCGATTGCGGGATCCGATGGCGGCCGAACGGCTGGACGCGACGTTCAGGCAGCTCCTCCGTGAGACCCATCCCGGTCTCTTCGCGTCTTCGTGGATTCGAAACTTCGGGAATTTCTACGTATTGGTCCAGTTGCAGAAGTGGACGTTTTTCCTCATTCTGAGCCTGATCGTCGTTGTGGCGGGATTCAACATCATCAGCATTCTCACGATGAATGTCACGGACCGTCGCCGGGAAATTGGAATCCTGAAGGCAATGGGAATGATCCCGGGACGAATCGGCCGTATTTTTACCCTGGAGGGTGTGGTCGTTGGCGTTGCGGGAATCGCAATCGGGAATCTGCTTGGGTTCTCGCTCTGCTGGGTTCAGAAGCAATTCGAGGTGATTCGGGTGCCGGGTGAGGTCTATTACGTCAGTTCGCTGCCGGTGGAGATGCGCCCCGAGGATTTCGGGCTCGTATCCCTGTGCGCCTTACTGATCTGTTACCTGTTCAGCCTTTTTCCGTCCAGGGACGCGGCGGCCCTGGATCCGGTGGATGCAATCCGTTATGAGTGATCGGCGGCGCGCGGCGGCGCCGTACACGCGGGGCAGCCGCGTCGTCCCCGGCGATGTCTCCGAACCCGGACGAAGGATGCGTGATGTATGAGTTCCTGATTGCAGGACGGTATCTTCGCTCGATGCGGCGTCGGAAGCGGGTCTCGTTTACGGTGGTGGTGGCGGCTGCCGGCGTAGGTCTTGGCGTGGCGGCGCTGGTGATCGTGTTGTCCGTGTCGAACGGATTCTCAACGCTGGTATGGGACCGGTTGCTTGGCGTGAACGCGCATGCGACGGTCAGGAACGAGGCGGGGCAGCGGATCGAGTCCCCGCGGAAACTCCTGAACGCGCTGTCCGCCCATCCGCAGGTGACTGCCGTTTCTCCATTTGTGGCTTCGGAAGGCGCCCTGTTGCACCGTTCCTTCGACGACGACGTCTATAGCGCGGGTGTGATGGTGAGGGGCGTAACGCCGGACGGACTGAAGGCGGTAAGCGATCTGGCGGACTATATATGGGGAGGCGCGCTGGATCTCGGCGCCCGGGAAACGGAAGGCCGCGGGCGCGTATTCGGGATCGTGATCGGGCGCTATCTCGCCGATCAACTGGGCGTTCGGGTGGGATCGGAAGTACATCTCTGGATCCTGCCGCAGGATATCTTCGCCGCGCAGACCCGGTTCCGGCGTTACGTGGTCACCGGCATCTTCAGCTCGGGCAATCCGGAGATCGATAGCGGTCTGGCGTATGTCTCGCTCGACGCGGCCCGAAGGGACCTGGGTTGGGAGCGCCAGATAACAGGCGCCCGCCTCCGGTTCGACGATGCGTTTGGGGCACAGGAAATCAGTGCGGTCGTTGAGGAATCGGTCCGGCGGCTGGACCCGGCGCTTATCGTGCGTCCCTGGATGCGGGACCACGGCAATCTGTATTTTTCGATTCACCTGGAGAAGTGGGCGAGTTTTCTGGGTATCGGGCTGATCGTTGTCGTCGCCGGCTTCAACATCGTCAGCGTACTGACCATGAACGTAGCGGAAAGGCGCCGGGAGATTGGCATTCTAAAGGCCCTTGGGGTGCCGCCGCACAGGATCGGACGGATATTTACCTGGCAGGGCCTGGCTGTCGGGCTGTCCGGCGTGATGCTGGGAAATCTGCTGGGGCTCGCCCTGTGCTGGGTGCAGCAGCGGTACGAACTGTTGAAGATTCCGGGAGACGTCCTGATCACCCATGCATTGCCCGTGGAGATGCAGGCGTCTGATTTCCTGGCGATTTCGGTTTCCGCCGCCCTGATCTGTTACCTGTTCACGCTGTTCCCTGCCAGAGACGCCGCCGCGCTGGACCCCGTTGAAGCAATCAGGTCGTAATTTCCTGTCCCGGAAAGCCAAAATGGACCCCGATCCTTTCAAATCGTATCCGCCGGGCGACCCCAGGCGTCCTCCTTCGAGGGTGTTCCTGGTGCTGCTGGCCGTTGCCGTTGCGATTGTGGTCACGCTGTTCGCCGCCCTCATCGTCTATCTGCGCGAGGTCTGGACCGCCCAGCCGCTGGGGTAGTACGGCTCGTTGAAGACAAACGCGAAAAGGCCCGGACAGCAGTCCGGGCCTTTTGCTTTCCTCCAGGGCGGGTACGCCGTTCAGTACGTGGCGCGTCCGCCGCTGACGTCGTAGCACTGACCCGTTGTAAAGGTGGCTTCGTCGGAGGCCAGAAAGTGTACCAATGCGGCGACCTCGCCGGGTTTGCCGAGGCGGCCCATCGGTATTTTGGACGTGAGAACGGCGGCCCGTTCCGGATCCAGGCTCAGGGTCATTTCGGTTTCGATGAGCGCCGGCGCGACGCAATTGACGCGTATGTTGTCGTCGAGCACCTCTCTTGCCAGAGCCTTCGTAAAACAGATGACACCGGCCTTGGAGACCGAGTAGGCCGCCATGTTGGCGTTTCCCTCCTTACCCGAGATCGAGGCGATGGATACGATCGCGCCCTTCTTACGTTCCGCCATGTGTGGGATGACCGCGCGCGAGCAGAGGAAGACGCCCTTGACGTTGGTGTTCATCACGCGGTCCCAGTCGGCTTCGCTCAGGTCCCGCACCGGCGCCTCCGGGCCCACAACGCCGGCGTTATTGACCAGGATGTCGATCTGGCCCAGGCTGTCGAGAACGGTTTTCACCATCCGGGTCACGTCTTCGCTACAGGATACATCCGCCTTCACGGCCAGGCTGATGGTGGAAGACGGGGCGGTCGCCGGGTCGAGGTCCGCGATGGCGACGGTCGCGCCCGCGCTCGACAGGCGTTCCGCGATCGCGGATCCGATGCCACGGGCGGCGCCGGTCACGAGCGCAACGCGGCCGGTGAGGTCCATAAACGACTTTGTCATGGTCGTTCTCTCAATCGGTTACGTCTAACTTCGTAAAGAGGCGAGCCGGAAGAGGGAGAGCTTTGAATCGGGAAGACGGGAGCCGTGAGCCGTGAGAAGGCGTCCTTGCCCGACCGGTTCTTCGTTTATGTCAACGACAACAAATGAGACCACGAGGGGCAGGAAGTCTCTCCCGTCTCCCCTCTCCCTTCTCACACCACATAGGGTCAGTTCAGTCCAGGTATTCGATGAGTTTCCGGTTCGCCCTGGAGAAAGCAAAATCTCCGAGATTGTCGGGCTCGACCCATCTCACGTCAGAACCGTTGCGCGCGCGCGCCACTCCGCCCGTATAGTCGCATTGAAAGGCGTGCATGGTCACGCTGAAATGGGTAAATGCGTGTTTGACGGTTCTGAACCGGTTTCGTACGGCCGCGTCGACGCCGGCTGCCTCGCGTACGGCGCGAATACAGGTGTCACTCAACGACTCTTCGTTCGCCTGACGGGCCGAGGGGAATTCCCAGAGCCCGCCGAGAAGTCCGTTTTCCGGCCGCCGGGCGATCAGGACGCAGTCTTTCCGGGATACGATTCCAACGCCCAGGATGTAATGAGGACGCGGTTTCTTTCGTGCTTTGACCGGGAGCGAATCCACGATGCCGGCGTGAAACGCGGCACAGTGTCTGTTTACGGGGCACGAACCGCAACGCGGCGCGCGAGGACGGCAGACGGTTGCGCCAAGTTCCATCATCGCCTGGTTGTGTTCGCCGGCGTCGCCGCGGTGCAGCAGGTTGTCCGCCAGTTTCTGAAGAATCGCTCTGGTGCGGGTTTGCCCCACGTCGTCCTGAATACCGAAGAGGCGGCACAGCACCCGGATCACGTTGCCGTCGAGTACGGCGTAGTCGCGGTCATAGGCAATGCTCAGGACCGCGGCCGTGGTATACGGTCCGAAACCGGGCAGAGAGGCGAGTTCGTCGTAGACATCGGGCACGGCGCCGTCGAATCTGTCAACGATGTAACGGGCCGTCCGGTGCAGATTTCGTGCGCGGGTGTAGTACCCGAGGCCCTCCCAGGCCTTGAGAACACGGTCGCGCGGCGTACCGGCGAGATCCTGCACGGTAGGAAACTCCCTCAGGAAACGCCGGTAGTAAGGAATTACGGTCTCGACCTGCGTCTGCTGGAGCATGAACTCGGAGAGCAGGACGTGGTATGGATCGGTCGTACCGCGCCACGGAAGATCCCGCTTTTCCCGTCGATACCAGGCGAGCAGGCCACGTTTAATCGCCGCGCGTTTGGATGGTTTGATCGCCATGTCTTCGGGTCGTGAACCTCACGTCGCCGCGCCGGGACGGTCTTCTTTCCGGCGACGTTTCTCTTCGGCAATATCACTGGCGTGCCCGGTGACGACGTCCGTCGGGCTGCTTCTGATCAGCTGCTGCAGCGCCAGCAGGAACAACAGGATATCTTCTCCATAGCCCAGGTGGGGGAACAATGCTTCCGGCAGCAGGTCCACGGGAGAAATCCCGTAGAGAATGATGACGTAGACAAGAAGCTTGCTGTACCATGGCACGCGCGGATCTTTCATCAGACGCCAGGAGAGTCTGATGTATTGGGGCAGGCGAAAGAGAATGGAGATGAGGCCGCGCAGTAGCGCGCATGGCAGTAGCGGTCGGGGTCAGATGGACGCGAACCCGTCGTCGTTCGGGTTGCTAACTCCTGCCCAGGAAGGACCTGACCCTGGGGTGGTCCAGCACGTCCGGATTGATGATGTGCGCGGGTTCCCGGCCCTCCAGGGCGTCGGCGACCTGGCCGAAGGTCCTGTGGTCCAGGCGTACCGCCGAAGCGTCGGTCATTCCGGCGTTGTGGTTGGTACAAATGATCCGTGGATGCCCCTTGTGGATAGCGCGCGGGCCGTCCACCGGGTCGTCTACCACGTAGTACCAGAGTCGCTCTTCGACAATGGCGCGGTTGACGGCGACGTCATCCACCAGAGTGCCCCTCGAGGGGTTGATGAGGGTGGCATGGGGCTGCATGGCGCAAAGGAGATCGTATGTGACGAGGGTGTCGGCTCCGGATACATGCAGGGAGACGGTGTCGCACTCCCTGAACAGGTCGATCGGATCCCCGACTGTTTCCGCCCCGAATCGTGCCGCGAGTTCGGCGATGTCCGGGCGGACGTCGTAGACGAGCAGGCGCCCCCTTTCGCCCAGGAGAGGCCTGGCGCGTTCGGCGACGGCCTGGCCGATCCGGCCGAATCCGTAAAGGCCAAGCGTGGTTTCCGCGGCTTCGTAGGTTCTGATGAGAGAGAAGTCGCCGCCGTGAGAGAGACGGTTGAGGGTGTAAAGCCTCTTCAACGTCGCCATCCACTGGGCAATGGTGTATTCGGCCACCGTGACCATGTGTTCCGGGGCAATGGTGACGATCACACCGTGCCGCGCGGCCGCCTCCAGGTTGACTTTCTCGTAGCCGACGCCCCATCTTGAGATGATTCGCAGGTCCGTCGCGGCTTCGTAGAAGCCATCGTGTATATGCGATGAGCTCGCAATTACCCCAACCACTCCAGTTCCTTCGTCTTCCGTCAGCTCGCCTGTATAGTAGTCCACACTGGCAAACTCACGCAGTTTCTCCATCCCTTTACGGCGGCTGTCCGAGTCGAATTCGGGATTCCGCATATTGGCGGACAACAGGATTCTTCGTGACATGCGATTCCTCTGTTAATTAAGAAGCTGCCTTAAAATTCCAAGCGGTCTTCGCACGGCTGCAATAGCGCCGGTCGGCGTTGGTCAAACCCGCCCGATTATGCTTCGTCTCTGTCAACCATATCCTGTAAGATTTCACGCAGGACGCTGCGCTGGACCTTTCCCGTGGAAGTCATCGGCAGGCGGTCCGGGTCGAACGGTATGGTCTTGAAGGGTGCTTCGAAGGGATTGAGGTTAGCAACGGTTCCTGCTCGTCCCGCGTCGAGTATACGCCTGGCTGCTTCCTCCTGCATTTCGGGAGCCATGCCATTGCGGAAGACGAGCGCGGCACACACGTCCTGTCCCCACCGTTCGTCCTCGAGGCCGGTAACGTAGACCGCGGCGAGATCGGGAAAGGCTTCCACAAGGGCGTTTTCGACGGCTATCGGCGAGATGTTTACGCCGCCCTTGATAACGATTTCCTTTTTTCGGCTGTGGACAACGTAGTAGTCCCGCCCGCCGATCGTGCGCCGGTAGCCGATGTCGCCGGTGTGAAACCAGCCGTTCTGAAAGACCTCCTCCGTTGCCGCGGGCCGGTTGAGGTACCCTCCGGATACGACGGGTCCGCGAACCAGAATCTCACCGGGTTCGCCAGGCGGCGGATCGCCCTCGAGGCAGATATTGTTGTTTTCCAGTTCCACCCCGGCGGCGTTCTGTTCCAGTGCCTCCCTGTATTCGTCATCGGGCAGGCTGGGCGGAACGCCGGTCACCCGAAGGCTGACTTCGGTGGTGCCGTAGCCCTGGATCAGGCGTACTCCGAAACGATCGTGGAACCGGACCGCGGGGCCAGCGGGAACGGGCGCGCTGCCGATCATGATCTTCTTCAGGGCGGAAATGTCGTGTCCGGCCGCTTCGAACGTACCGGCGTTGGCAAGAAGGTCCCGCATGATCGTTGGAACAATGCTGCAGGAAGTGGCTCTCTCGTCTGCGATCACAGGCCAGAACTTCGAGGCGCTGTAGCGGGAGTTGAGAATGAGCGTTCCACCTGCCATGAACAGCGCGATCGAAAACACGGTGGAATTTACGTGATGCAGCGGCAGAACCAGGCTCAGACGTTCGTTTTCGTCGAAATGCAGCCACCGGCCGATGCCGTCCGCATTACTCACGATGCTCTGCCGCGTGAGCAGGACGCCCTTGGGCTTGCCGGTTGTTCCGGACGTATAGAGGATGATCCCCGTCGCCTGTTCTTCAAGGGGGTCGCCGCTCCACTCCGGTTCGAGGTCGGCGTGCCGATCGTTGTCGCCACGTAAAAGGCTGTCCGTGGCCGCGATCGGGACTTCCGGCGCGACTTTCCGTTCGGAGTCCAGGTGGTCAGGAAGGACGCACAGCAATTTGACTCGGGAGTCCTCGAGCTTGTATCGTTTCCGTTCCGGCGCGTCGCGCCTGAGATCCAGCGGGACGGCGGTCGCGCCAAGACGGAAGAGGGCCTGGGTGATCAAAAGTAGCTGGGGACAATTGGGCATGGCCAGGGATACACGGTCGCCGGGGCCGATGCCATAGTCATCGTGAAGCCGGCATGCCAGCGCGGACGTCCGCCGGTTGAGATCTCCGTACGTGACAATCGACCGTTCTTCCCGGTCCAGGTCGCGGAAGACGATTGCCGCGTGATCCTTGCCGTGCGATGCCCTGTGCCGAAGAAGGTGCGTGAAGTTCTTCCACGGAAAGCGATAGACGTGAGGGCGGCCGTTCTTGATGCATGTGAAGATCCGGGAATCCATGCTGATTGAACCGTCAGCCATCGGAACCGGATGAGGCGCCGGTAAGCCTGATCAGGTCCCTCCGGTTCCGCATCGCCCCCTGTGGAGAAGATAGTGGTCGGCCAGGACGAGCGCGATCATGGATTCGACCATCGGCACCGCGCGAGGCAGGACGCAGGGATCGTGGCGGCCCCGGCCCGATAACGTGGCGGGGTTGCCGTGAATATCCACGGTTTCCTGAGTCTTGAGGATGGTTGCGGTCGGTTTGAATGCGGCGCGGACCACGATGTTCTCGCCGTTGGAGATGCCGCCCTGAATACCACCGGAACGGTTGGTGCGCGTGCGTATCCTCTCTCCGTCGTTGTAGAACGGATCGTTGTGGCTGGAACCGGTGAGTTTCGTGCCTGCAAAACCGGATCCGACTTCGAATCCCTTGCATGCCGGCAGAGAGAGGATGGCTTTGCCCAGGTCGGCTTCCAGTTTGTCGAATACGGGTTCACCCAGACCGGGCGGCACGTTCCGGGCCACGGCCTCCACGACGCCGCCGAGGGAGTCGCCGTCCTTGCGGGCCTGCTCGATCTGTTCGATCATCTGACCGGCGATGTCGGAATCGGGGCAGCGAACGATGTTGGATTCGATCCGGTCCCGCGTAACCACATCGGGGTCGACCTCGGCCGTCAGGTTGCGCACTCGTCTGACAAAGGCCACGATCTCGACCCCCAGCGCCTGATGCAGGATTTTACGCGCGATCGCGCCGGCTGCCACGCGACCTATGGTCTCCCTCGCGCTGGCCCGCCCGCCGCCCTGCCAGTCCCGAATTCCGTATTTCGCCTGATAGGTGAAGTCGGCATGGGACGGGCGGTACTTGACCCGCATTTCCTCGTAGTCTCTGGATCGGGCGTCTCTGTTCCTGACAATCAGCGAGATGGGCGTACCAAGGGTCCTGCCTTCGAAGACACCGGAAAGGATTTCGACGCGGTCTTCTTCCCTGCGCTGGGTGGTAATCCTGCTCTGGCCGGGTCTGCGCCGGTCCAGTTCGGTCTGGATCTCCGACGACGTTACTTCGAGATCCGGCGGGCAGCCGTCAATTACAACGCCCACTCCGCCGCCGTGAGACTCGCCCCACGTGGTGATGCGGAAGAGGCGGCCGAATGTGTTGCCCATGCGACGTTCGCTCCTGCCTGAATTTCCCTGGATTTCCGGCTCGCGAAGCCGTTGTCCCGCCCCGCCGGAAACGGCCTCAATTTACCGAATCCGCAAATCGGGGTCAAGCAAAAGTCTGTGTGTGAGAGCGCTTTTTGGCGCACGGACAGACGCGGCGCAAGCCCTGATCCGCGACACCTTGACAGGGTCGGGGCGCGGGCCTATCTTGTGCTCGCCAATTCCAGTCAGGGGGAGGTTATGGCCGAGAGTTTTTCCGGAATTCTGGAAGAAATGACGATCGACCAGGTCAGGAGGCTGAAGCCGATCGTTGCCGTAATACCGGTTGGGTCGACGGAACCGCACGGGCCCGCGCTGCCATACGGTACGGACAGTTATCGCGCCGAGGCAATCGCCTACGGCGCCACCCGGGCGGCGAACAGACAGGGCGGGAGTGTGGTTTGCCTGCCCACCGTCCGTATCAGCCTGAACAACAACTTTCGCGCCTTTCCTTTCGCCTGTCGCATGCGTGTGTCCACGTTCATGGCCCTGCTGAAGGACCTCGTAAAAATGTGTGAGGCGGATGGTATCGACAAGGTCGTATTCGTCAACGCCCATGGAGGCAATCCGGACGTGATCCGGGCGGCAATGCGCGACCTGGCCGCCGAAGACGGCGCATTCGTCTGCATGATACAGGCGTCTTCCTGCGCGTCACGGGAGGCGCGGCAGGCCTGCGAAAAGCCGAGCGACCACGCGGGCGAGGAGGAGACCTCTCAGATGCTCTATCTGCGGCCCGACCTCGTCCATGAGGCGAAGATCGGCGATAATCCGCGGATGCAGCCGGCGCTGGAGGTGCTGACGGAGTTCCAGGTGGATTTCGTCAGGCCCTGGCACCTTTACATGCCGGCGTCCGCCGGCGGGGACGCAACCCGTGCATCCCGGGAAAAGGGCAGGATCGTCATCGATTCGAGCATCGAAGGCACTGGCAGGTTTCTGGTCGAACTGTCCAGGGCCGACAGGAATCGGAATTTCCCCTATGCGTAACCTCAATCCCAAAGAAAGGCATAGGCGAAATCGGCATAGGCGAAATCTACCACAAAAAGCACAAAAGGTAACAGCGCAAAAGCGGGGCATCAAGGTCGTACAAATGGATGATCTACCGCTCACGTCCAGTGACCCCAAGTATCCGGGAACTTTGACTTCAATTCGCCCTTGTTCTTCTGTGGATTTTCGACATTCAGGTCCCAGGATAATTTCGAATCAAGATTAAAAGACACGGCTTTTCGCAACGTCAACACCAGAGGATATCATGGTAAACTACAAGGACCTGGGGGTAAGACCGTTCATCAACGCAAGTGGGACGATTACGACCCTCGGCGGAAGTCTGATGCCGGCCGAAGTGCTGGATGCCATGCAGGCGGCGGCGGGAGCGTTCGTCGATCTTCCTGAACTGAACGAACGGGCGGGCCTTTACCTGGCGGAAAAGATCGGCGTCGAGGCGGCGTTCGTGTCGTGCGGCGCGGCAAGCGGCATGCAGCTGAGCGCGGCAGCCTGCCTGACGGGTACGGACGAGAAGAGGGCCCGGGCATTGCCGCATACCGAAGGCTGGCGGAATGAGTTCGTGGTCAGTCTCGTGGACTCCCATACCTATATTCATCAGGGGATCGAGGTCTGCGGCGGCAGACTGGTGCGGGTGGGCAGCACGACGGAAGTGACGGCCGGGGACATTCTGGGCGGGATCACGGAGCGGACGGCGGCCGTGGTCCACTTCCTGGGTACGCAGAGTAAGGCGCAGCTCGAAGAGGTGGTTGCCGGGGCCGGCCGGATAGGAGTCCCGGTGGTGGTAGACGCCGCGGCGCAGCTTCCGCCCAGGACAAATCTCACGGAGGTTGCAGGCGTCGGCGCGAGCCTGGTTGTATTCAGCGGCGGCAAGGGTCTTCGGGGCCCCCAGTGTACGGGTCTGGTCCTGGGAAAGAGCGATTACGTGGACGCGGTCCGATTGAATGCCAGTCCGTTCAGCGCCGTGGGCCGCGGCATGAAGGTGGGCAAGGAAGAAATCCTCGGGCTGTTGGCGGCGGTGGACCTGTTTCTGGACGGGAGCGACGAGGAGGACCGGACAACCTGGCGTCGCCAGGCGAAGCGGGTGGTTGAACTCGCGGCGGAGGTACCCGGCGCCACAACGTATGTATTGGGCGAGGGCCAGCAGGCTTCTCCCGATTTCGCACCCAGGGCGTACGTTGATCTGGATAAAAGTGAAACCCTCCGGGTGATACGGGCTATGCGGGAAGGGGAGCCGCCGGTCGTGGTCCGTTCAAGCGGGAGTGGAATCGTGGTGGATCCGATGACGCTGACGCCCGGCGATGAGGAGATCGTCGGCCGTCGATTGAAGGAGGAGCTTAGCCGATGATCGATGCCCATCTGCATATCGGACATCTGGGCAGGAGTATCGAGAATACGATCGGGCATATCGACGGTATCGGGGCGGAGAAAGCCGTATTCCTGCCGATCGAGACGGCCGACAGGGAGTACGAGTGGCTCACCGAAACGGTGGCTCAGGCGCATGAGCAGTACCCGGACAGAGTCATTCCCTTCTGCCACGTGGACGTGACGCGGGACGACGCGGTTGCGGAGCTCGAACGACGCGCGGCAACGGGAGTGTTCAGAGGATACGGGGAGCAGAAACAGCACCTGCCTTTGAATCATCCCGGTCTGGAGCGCGTGTTGGCCTTCTGCAACGAGATGCGCTGGCCCGTTACGTGGCATTTCCAGGAGGGGAGACGAGGTTACAACCAGGGAATCGTGCATCTGGAGACGCTCGTGCGCAAGTTTCCTGACATCAGGTTCATCGGACACGCGCAGTCATGGTGGGCCAATATCAGCGCTGAAGTGCCTCCGCCGGAGGAGACGCTATACCCTACGGGTCCAGTGGTTCCGGGCGGACTGGCGGACCGGCTGCTGTGCGACTACGAGAACGTGTATGCGGACCTGTCCGCCGGGTCGGGACTGGGGGCCATTACGCGGGACGAGGCATTCGGAAGGGACTTTCTGACGCGCCACCGGAGGAAGCTGCTGTTCGCCACGGATTGCCCTTGTGTGGATGGACGGGGAACCGACTATCCCCCGGGATGTTTTGCGGCGAAGAGTCTGCCTTTCCTGAAACGGATGGTGGACGATCCCGAGGCGTTGGAGGACATCCTGCATCGCAATGCGGTGCGCGTGTTAGGATTGGACGGGAATTGATCGATCAATGTCAATCGCGATTAAGGAAATTGACCTCAACGTCCTGAACATGAGAGCGCGGATGCCCTTCCGGTACGGGATCGCATCTCTCGTCGCCGTCCCCCATCTGTTCGTCCGTGTGACCGCGGAGATGGACGGACGCCGGGAAGTGGGACTTGCGGCGGACGGGCTGCCGCCCAAGTGGTTTACCAAGAACCCCGAGGCGTCGTTCGAAGACGACCTCGAGGAAATGCTGGCCGTCATCCGTCAGGCCTGCCGGCTTGCTCTGGCGGCGGACCCGGCGGAATCCGTCTATGGTTTCTGGCGGGAAATCTACAACGGTCAGGATGAATGGGCTGCATCCACGCCGTACCCGCCGCTGCTGTGGGGTTTCGGCGTGAGCCTTGTTGAGCGGGCTCTTATGGACGCGTTCTGCCGGGCAACCGGCGCCGCGTTCGAAATCGCGCTGCGAGAGAATGGTTTCGGCTTTCGGATGGGAGAGATTCAGCCGGACCTGGAGGGAGTCGAACCCCGGGCGTTGCTGCCCGAACGCGCGAGCAGGTCGATTGTGGCGCGCCATACCGTGGGGTTGACCGATCCCCTGACAGATGCGGACATCCAGGCGGACGAACGCGTGGACGACGGCCTTCCGCAATCTCTCGAAGCCAGTATAAAGACGTACGGTCTATCGCATCTGAAAATCAAGCTGTGCGGCGATTCGGATCAGGACGCGGAACGGCTGAAGGACATTGCGGCATTGATGGATCGACATTCCGGTTCCGGCTATGCGTTTACGCTGGACGGGAACGAGCAGTACACCGAAATCGATCCGTTCCGCGCCCTATGGGAATCCATTACGGCGGATCCGTCGCTCGACGGGTTCATGGGAAGGCTGTTGTTTGTGGAGCAGCCGCTGAGGAGGGACGTCGCCCTGGGCGCGGCCGTGGGCCGCGCGCTGCGCGACTGGCCGGACAGTCCGCCGATGATTATCGACGAGTCCGACGGGACGCTGGCCAGTGCGGCGGAGGCCCTGGAACTGGGTTACGCTGGAACCAGTCACAAGAATTGCAAGGGGATCTTCAAAGGCGTTGCCAATGCCTGTCTCATCGCGGACAGACGAGAGAAGGAACCCGGCCGGAAATACGTGCTGAGCAGCGAAGATCTTGGGAACGTCGGCCCGGTCGCGCTGCTGCAGGACCTGGCGGTGGCAGCAAACCTCGGCGTGGGGCATACGGAGCGCAACGGTCATCACTATTTCACGGGGTTGAGCATGTATCCCCGGGACGTGCAGGCGCAGGTTCTCCGGCATCACGGAACGCTCTACCGGCGACACGAAGCCGGATTTCCAACGCTGGACGTGCATGGCGGCCGGCTGGATATCGGCAGCGTCGTCGATGGGCCATTCGGTTACGGGTTCGATCTGGACACCACGCGGTTCACCCCACTGGAAGACTGGTCGGCGTCGTCGCTGGATCTTTGAGAATCGTCTGCCGACCGCGTTGCGTGCGTTTCCGGGGCCGCGCCGGATGGAGGCTGCTCAGGAACCCTGGCTGCAATGAAGGCAGTTTCTCCGGGAGGCAGGATTGGAACAGATCGACTGGAATGCAGTCCGTGAGGAGGTGACGGGATATCTTCTGGACCTGATCCGCCTGGACACGACCAATCCTCCGGGGAACGAGATACTCGCCGCAAAGTACCTCGCCGGCGTGTTGCAAAGCGAGGGTGTCGATCCGCTGGTTACCGAGTCGGAGACGGGGCGGGGAAACGTGACAGCGCGGCTGTCCGGAGGCGGCGAACCGCTGTTATTGCTGGGACATACCGACGTGGTCGCGGTCGAACCCGACCGGTGGCGGCATCCGCCGTTCGGCGGGCAGGTGCACGACGGGTACGTCTGGGGCCGCGGCGCGCTGGATATGAAGAACATGGTCGCGGCGGAGTTGATGGTGTTTCTGTTGATGAAGCGACAACGGATCCGTCTGAAGCGTGACGTGATATTCGCGGCCACGGCGGATGAAGAGGCGGGCAAGGGAGACCACGGCGTCGGCTGGCTGCTGGACAACCATCCGGAGCAGGTGGAGGCGCCGTTTGTGCTGACGGAGGGCGGCGGCGCGGAATTCAGGGTGGGCGATGCCCGGTTCTATACCTGCCAGACGGGGCAGAAGGGGATCTGCAGATTCCGGATGACGGCCGGCGGGCGGCCCGGACACGGTTCCAGGCCGCACCGGGAAAACGCCGTGGTGAGGCTGTCGGAAGCGGTCGCCGCGCTGGGACGGGCCGAGTTGCCGATGCATCCTTCAGGAACGGTCCGGGCGTTTCTCGAAAACATCGCCGGAACGCAGGATGCCGGCACCGCGAACCGGCTGCGTCGTGTCCTGGAGCCCAAACACAGCGAGGAGGCGCTCGAATCGCTTCCGCTGGCGTCCGATATCGTGTCGAATCTGCGCGCGTCGCTGCGAAATACAGCTTCCGTGACGATGCTGGAAGCCGGACAGAAGATTAACGTGATTCCCGCCGAGGCCTCCGCGTGGGTGGACGGCAGGCTGGCGCCCGGACAGACGGATGCGAGTTTCTTTCAGGAGATCCGTCCGCTCATCGGAGACGACATCCGGATCGACGTGGACCAGTACAGCCCCCCTCTGGAGGCCGGGATCGACTCGCCGCTGTACCGGACAATCGTGGAGGTGATGGCGGATCACGATCCGGGCGCGCGCGTCGTGCCGTCGCAATCCACGGGGGGCACGGATGCCAAACACATCTGTCCGCGGAGGCCGTCGACGCAGGTGTACGGGTTCATGCCCTACAGGGGAGCCCCTGGAGACGAGGAATGGCGGCTGATTCACGGACACGACGAACGAACCTCCGTGGAGAACCTGGTTTTCGCTACCCGCGTGCTCTTCGATATCGTTTGTCGCTTTTGCGGGCAGAACCCGTCGAGGAATGACGTGTAGGAGATCGACCGGAGGGATTCTGATGCGGGTCATGGTTACGGACTATGCGTGGGCCGACCTCAGCGTGGAACAGGTCGTCCTTGAGGACATCGGGGTCGAACTTGTAGCCGCGCCGGATGGCAGCGAAGCAACGCTGGCGCGGCTGGCCGTCGGCGCCAGCGGCATCATGACCTGCTGGGCCCAGACCACGAGGCGGGTCATCGAGGCCGCGCTGCCGGGTCTGAAGGTGGTCACGCGATACGGCGTGGGGTTGGACAATATCGACGTGGCCTTCGCAACCGCCCGGAAGATTCCCGTGGCGTACGTGCCGGACTATTGCATGGCGGACGTGGCGGAACACGCGATGGCGCTGCTATTGGCGCTGTCTCGCAAAGTGGCGGGTTTTGACCGTTCGGTTCGGGGGGATGTATGGGATATACAGGCATGCCTGCCCCTGAATCGCCTGACCGGGCGGACGCTGGGGCTTGTCGGTTTCGGCCGCATCGCCCGTGAAGTCGCGGCCCGTGCGGCGCCGTTCGGGCTTCGCGTAGTCGCGACGGCGCCGTCGCTGGCGCCCGGGACCGTCGCGGCCGGCGGCGTCGAGGCCGTGACGTTGGATGTGTTGCTGGACACGTCGGATTACGTTTCGCTCCATTGTCCTTCCACGGATGCGACGCGGGCGCTCATCGATGCGGACGCGTTGAGCAAGATGAAACCCACGGCCTGCCTGATCAATACCTCACGAGGCGATATTGTGGACGAGTCCGCGCTGGCAGATGCGCTGGACGCCGGCGAGATCGCGGGGGCCGCCCTGGATGTCCGCGTCGTCGAGCCGCCGGGCGAGGGCGACCGGCTCATTGCGATGCCCCAGGTGATCCATACGCCACATGCGGCGTTTTATTCGGCGGAATCCCTGATCGAACTTCGGGAACGCGCCGCTATGGAGACCCGCAGGGTGCTGCAGGGAAAAGAACCGGAGAACCTGGTGAATCCGGAATACCGGCGGGAGGACGGGTAACGTAATGTCCGAAAGACCCAATATCCTGGTTCTGATGTGCGACCAGCTGCGGCGGGACGCGCTGTCGATCCACGGCGACGCGAACCTGCAAACGCCGCATATCGACGCGCTCGCGACGCGGGGCGTCAGATTCTCAAACGCGTGTTCGACCTATCCGATCTGCGTGCCGTTCCGTTTTACATTCATGACGGGAGAGTACGCCCACAGCCGAAAGGTCCCCGGTATCGAGTACCGGATGTCGCCCACGGAATATACGTTGGCCGATGCGTTCAACGAGGCGGGGTACGAAACGGTCTACGTGGGGAAGTGGCACCTGGACGGCGGTCACGGAAGAATGGGTTCCGCGCTCGAGTGCGGGCGTACGCCCGTGCCCCGGGCGTACCAGGGCCGTTGGGAGAAGTGGTTCGGATTCGAACTCAGAAACGCGCCCTTCGACACGTACTATTTCGAGGACGACGACCCGACGCCCCGGCCCGTCGAAGGCTATCAGACCGACGGCTTGTACGATATCGGAATGAACTACCTGGCGGAGGAACGGGATCGCTCCAGGCCGTTCTGTATGGTCATTTCGGTCGAGCCGCCGCACGACCCGTTCGAAGCGCCGCCCGACGTTCAGGCGGCCTGGGAAGCCAGGGAGATTGAACTGCCGCCCAATTTCGAGGCGCCCGACGCGGCGCGGTCCGAGGCATTCGTGCTGGATCGCAAGCGGTATTACGCGATGGTGGAGAACCTGGATGACAACGTCAGGCGGATGACGGAATTTCTGGAGGCGCAGGGTCTGGCGGAAAATACCGTTGTGTTGTTTGTCTCGGACCACGGTGAACTCGGCGGCAGCCACGGACTGAAGGGTAAGCAGTGGCCATACGAGGAATCCGTGGGCATTCCCGCGATTGTCTGCGACCCTCGTTTCCCCGGTAATGCGGGCGCCGCCGTCGAGGATCCGATCTGCACGGAGGACTTGTTTCCCACGTTACTGGGTCTGGCGGGGATGACCCCCGGCGAACACCTGCCGGGCACGGACCTGTCCCCGCTGATGCGCGGTGAGATCGAATCGCTGGATCGGGAGGGCGTTCTGCTGGAATTCGTGGCGGAACTCCGCAAGGGAATGGCGTTCAACAGGTGGGTGTGGCGGGGGTTTCGCAGCCGGCGGTACAAATATACCGTCCGGGGAGACAAAATGGGCGCGGGCGCATGGCAGTTCTTCGATCTGGAAGCCGATCCGTACGAACGGCGGAACCTGATCGATCACCCCGACTACAGGGACGAAATCGCGCGGCACCACAGGCTTCTCAGGGATCGGTTGATCGAGACCGGCGACCATTTCGTGTTGCTGCCGGCATACGGCTGCGACGGCGTGAATATGTGGCAATAGCGCCTGGAATCGGATTCCCCGTGTGTATTCGTCGACGTGCTATTCGTCGTGGAACCAGACGCGGAAGGTTGGCTCGTATGGAGGGTGCGCTACGCCCTTCTCGGTGACGATCGCCGTGACCAGCCGTGCGGGCGTGACGTCGAAGGCCGGGTTGTAGACGTTGACGCCACCCGGCGCGGTCTGTCTGCCCATCCCGCGGGTGACTTCTTCCGGTTTCCGCTCTTCGATGGGAATCTCCTCGCCGCGGGGCAGGGACATGTCGATGGTGGAGAGCGGGGCGGCGACGTAGAAGGGCACGTCGTGTTCCCGTGCCAGAATGGCCAGCCCGTAGGTGCCGATCTTGTTGGCCACGTCGCCGTTGGCGGCAATGCGGTCGGCGCCTACGATCACGCTGTCGATGTTCTTCTGCCGCAGGACCGACGCCGCCATGCTGTCGCAGATCACCGTGACGTCGACGCCGCTTTGCCGGAGTTCCCACGCCGTGAGCCGCGACCCCTGCAGCAGGGGGCGGGTTTCATCGGCGAACACAGCGACCTGTTTCCCGGCTTCAACGGCTGCATAGATCACCGCAAGTGCCGTTCCGTAATCCGCGGTGGCCAGAGCGCCCGCATTGCAGTGGGTGAGTACGGTGGCGTTTGGGTTGAGCAGTTCGGCGCCGTTCTTTCCAATCTGCCTGCAGACCCTCCTGTCTTCCTCGAAGATCTCCTGCGCTTCCTCCAGCAACCGGTCCAGGACCTGAGCGGGATGCCGATCGGCGACTTCATCGAGCCGTCTGCCCATCCGATCCAGCGCCCAGAAGAGGTTCACGGCGGTGGGCCGGGTGCGAGCCAGTCTCTCGATTGCCTTCCTTGTCTCTGAAACGATATCTGACCCCGATGCCAGGGCTTCCCGCGCGCCGATAACGACGCCGTATGCCGCGGCCACGCCAATCGCGGGAGCGCCCCGGACCCTGAGGCTCTCGATGGCTTCGGCAACGGTTTCGACGTCTCCGCAGTCGATCCGGATGTATCGTTCGGGCAGAACGGTCTGATCGATCAGCCGGAGGGTATCATCTTCCCAGGCGATGGTTGGAACGGGCATCGGTCGTAGTGAGTAGCTCTGTTCCCGCGACGCAAGGTCGTCAGGAAAGTTCCGCGGGACGTTCAACGGAGGATGCTTCGGCGAGTGACGGATCTTCTTCGATTCGCTCGGACGGGGCGTCGCCCCAGAGGCGCTCGAGGCGGTAGAACGCCCGCGCCTTCGGTTGGAAGATGTGTACAACGACGTCGATATAGTCGAACAGAACCCAGGTGCGCGATTCCTGTCCCTCGATATGCCACGGCCGGTAGCCGGCCGCTTTCGTGCCTTCCTGCAACGCGTCCGCGAGGGCCCTGACGTGCACGTCCGAATTGCCGGTACAGATGAGAAAGTAGTCCGCGACGTCGGAGACCGTGCGCAGATCGATCAAGAGCAGGTCTTCACCCTTTCGGGACTGAAGGCACTCGATACAAAGGTCCAGTATTTCACGTATCTGATTGGACAATGCGGTTACGTTTCCTTGACTGAACGACTCGATATCGCCGGGGGTGGCGCGTTGGGGGCTACTGTCGCGGCCGGTCGCGTGTAAACATATCCAGGCGATCGTAATCCCGGCCTATGATGACCGCGACCTGTTCGATGCGATATGGGTCGTGTACGATCTGTTGTATGTGCGTCCGAAGTCCCATGGCGCCGGCCACGATGCGGGCGCTTTCGAGATTGCCGGTCCGATCGATGACGATGGTTTCGGGATAGTTGAAGCTGTCGGCGTTTTTCCACGTCATCACGTCGAAACCCGCTTCCCGAAGGTAACGCCCCACCTTTTCCGCGACCCCGGCGACGCCGCAGCCGTTGAGTACTTCGATGCGGATCGCCTTCATCGTATCCGGATTTGATTTCGCGAGAGATTCCGGTTGCGAAACGGCGAATGATTCCGGCTTCGGCGCGGCGACGGGTTCAGGCTCCGTTACGGCTGAAGGGGGTTCTGACGGCAACCGCCGCTGGATGTCGAAGACGGCAATCCCTGCGAATGTCAACGCCCCCACAGCAAGCAGGATGATCTTCCGTGACATCTGCTATCAGTCCGTTGATAAAGTCGCTCTGCAGGCGAGGCCGAGCCATTGTGGCCGAAGACAAGGCGCGCGACCGAGTCCCATCCTGCGATTCGGCGAGGGAGCGCAACGCAGTATTACGACCGCAAGGGCCGGACGCAGCCCGGATGGACTTTTTCAACGGGCTGCTGTGCCCGAAAAACGGAACGGGACACTGCCCGGTACGACCGGGCGTATGTCCCGTATGTAAAAGTGACCTGGAGACGACTTTCAATACCGAAATCGGCTGCCGGATCGATAATAGGGCGAATTGCTCAACTGGATTTCAATCTGGATGTTTTCCCTGGGCTGGTAGAACATGCCCACGTAGGGAATGACGAGCCTCGTGCTGTTACTGTTACCCAGCGCGGATCCGAAGGTGGAGTTGCCCTGGAGAACGTGTTCGAGGCCGACCTGCGCCTCGATCAGCAGGGGCTTCTCCGTATTTGCGCGGTACGAGATGGTATTGAGATAGTACTGGCTTGCGCCGCCGAAGGCCCCGGAACGGAAGTTGAACCCGACCGTGTTCCGGAACGAAAGCCTGCCTGAGTCGAACAGGCCCTTGAACTTTTCACCCAATCCGACGGGTTTGGGCGAAAAATCGATGGTTTTCAGGGAGGGGAGTTTCGCCGGCTGAGGTTGGAGCAACGGTTCAGCCGAAACCGAAGCAACCGCAAGCAACGAAATGGCCAGCAAAATCATAAGCACTTTCATCTGGTCTTCCTCCTGCATTCCCGGCCTGTAACGCCACATTCAATGAACGTGACAAAGAATACGACAATAAAAATGGCTTGTCAAGGGCTATTGACGTCAATCACGATTCCACCTGTTGGACGTCTGATGGACGAAATGCGTTCCATATAACAGTCCGTTTATATAGACGCTCTGCAGGCAAGGCATGGTTTCCCGTCCCGGAAATATGTCGCCATTCATCCACCCATTCATCCCGTCTCGCGTTCCGCCATTTGTCCCGATCGCCCCGACATGTTCGCGGACACTTGGCCGTTCTTCCGCTGCCGGGTGTCTACGCCTCTTTCATCAGTTCCACAAACCGATCGAAGAGATATTCGGCGTCGTGCGGTCCCGCGGACGCTTCAGGGTGGTATTGTACGCAGAAGATGGGCAGGTGCTTGTGTCTCAACCCTTCCAGTGTGTTGTCATTCAGGTTGACGTGGGTGACTTCAACCTCGCCGAGGTCCAGCGAGTCCGCGTCGACGGCAAACCCGTGATTCTGTGAGGTAATTTCCACCTTGCCCGTATCCAGTTCCTTGACGGGCTGGTTGGCGCCCCGATGACCGAACTTCAGTTTGTACGTCCGCCCGCCGAGGGCCAGACCCAGCAGCTGATGGCCGAGGCAGATGCCAAAGGTCGGTCTGACGCGCATGAGCTGCCGGATGTTCTCCACCGCACCGGTAAGGGGCTCAGGGTCGCCCGGACCGTTTGACAGGAAGATTCCGTGGGGGTCGATTTCCAGCAGCTGATCCGCAGGCGCGTCGGCCGGAAACACGGTGACGTCGCAGCCGCGGCTGACGAGGTACCGAAGGATGTTTCGCTTGACGCCGAAGTCGTAGACGGCGACCCGGAAACGAGGGCTTCCCGGGAGCGTTTCCGTCCGTCCTTGCTCATAGTTGAACAGGCCTTCGGTCCAGCGGTACGGCTCGTTGCAGCCGGCCGCTCGCGCAAGGTCCCGCCCCGCCATACCCGGCGACTTCCTGGCCTTGTCGACCAGGCTGCATGGGTCCGGATCCAGCGTGGACAGGGCGCTCTTCATGGCGCCTTCGTTGCGAATCCGCCGCGTCAGCGCCCGCGTGTCGATCCCCTGAATGCCCAGGATGCCATTGCGTTTCAGGTAGTCGCCGAGAGATTCACACGAACGCCAGTTGCTTGGCAGTTCGCAGTATTCCCTGACCACGAAACCTTCCACCTGGGGCCGCGCAGACTCAACGTCGTTCGGATTGACGCCGTAGTTCCCGATGAGGGGATAGGTCATCGTCACGATCTGACCCTTGTATGAGGGATCGGTGAGGATTTCCTGATACCCGGTGATGCTTGTGTTGAATACGACCTCGCCCACACATTCACCGGGCGCGCCGAATGACTCTCCATCGTAGCAGGTGCCGTCTTCCAGGGCAAGGATGGCTTTCATGGATGCGAGTTGCTCCTCAGAGGTGCCGGAACACAGGCTTGCCTGATGGCTTCCGGCTCGGTGTAACGCATTGATCCCGCGTCACGCGGTTGGGGCTGCCAGGTCTCCGTCGTCACCCGCGTCGTGGGTCACGCGTCCGCCGAGGATCGTCAAAATGGCACTGCCGGTCAGCGTGTGCCCGTGAAACGGTGTGTTCCTGGACCTGGAGCGGAATGTATTGGCGTCGACGACCCAGACAAGCGATGGATCGATGACCGACACGTCCCCCGGCGCTCCGGGAGTCAGCGTGCCCCCGGGTATACCCAGGATCCGCGCGGGTGTAGCGCTAAGCATCCGGATAACGTCCGGTGCTGAAAGGATGCCGGGTTCAACAAGATGGGTGAAGAAAGTCCCCACGGCGGTTTCCAGCCCCAGGATTCCGTTTGGCGCTTCGGGAAAGTGCCGGATTTTTTCCGTAACCGTGTGGGGCGCGTGGTCCGTGGCGAGTGCGTCAATTGTGCCGTCGGCGAGTCCCTCGAGCAGGGCATAGCGATCGTCGGCCGAACGCAGGGGAGGGCTCATCTTGCCCTGCGTACCGTAAACGCGTACGTCTTCGTCCGTGAGTGCGACGTGGTGCGGCGTGGCTTCGCAGGTAACCTGCAGGCCCTCGGATTTTGCGCGTCGCACCAGGTCCACGGCGCGCCGAACGCTTATGTGGAGGATATGCAGCCGTCCGCCAACCGAGCGCAGCAGGTTGATGTCCCGCTCGACCATGGCCGCCTCGCCTTCGCCTGGCATGCCTTTGATGGCCAGTTCGCGAGAGACGGCGCCTTCGTGCATGTGCCCGTCCCTTGTGAGCGCGAATTCCTCGGTGTGCGGGCAGACCGGAAATCTACGTCGGTCCGACAGGCGCAGGAGATCGCGCATGACGGCATCGGATTCAATCGGCAGCCCGTCGTCGGAAAACCCCACGGCGCCGGCATCAAGAAGGGCATCGACGTCGGTGAGTTCCTCACCCTTCATCCCTTTTGTCGCACAGGCGATCGGATAGACGCGCGCATCCGCCTTCCGGGCCTTCTTCACGATGTATTCGACGGTTGCGGGAGTATCGATCGGCGGGTCGGTGTTGGGCAGGCAGGCGACCGCGGTAAATCCACCGGAAGCCGCGGCCCGGCACCCGGATTCCACCGTTTCCTTTTCGGGAAACCCGGGGTCCCGAAGGTGGACGTGCATGTCGATGAGTCCGGGGACGACCAGCTTTCCGGTGACGTCGATGATATGTGCGTCGGCTGGGGGTTCGATTCCGGGGGCGATGCGGTCGATGAGCCCATCGCGGATCATAAGGTCCGAGGACGCGTCGACCGCATTGGCTGGATCGATGATTCGTCCGTTCTTGAGGAGAATTGGCGTGGCCGGGCTCATTAGAAGATGGTGGTGCGGCGAGGGATTTTGAATGAAAAGTTACCGGCGGGGGATGTTTCTGTCAAGCGGATTCCATGTAAGAAGCTGCCTTAAAATTCCCAGCGGTCTTCGCGCGGCTGCAAAAGCGCCGGTCGGCGTTGGTCAAACCCGCCCGTCCTACGAGATCGAGGCTGCGCTTGCTCGCCTCTCATAGGTGGATTTTCCCGCCTTGACCGCCGCTTTTTCGCTCGCGCTCGGGAACTCACCGGTAATTTTAAAGCAGCTTCATAGAAGGGCGTATCCGCGTCTCGCGGCTTGCTGTTTCGCGGGACGGTGCTTATCTTGCTGAAAATCGTCATCGAAAACGAATGGAGGCCTGCCATGTTTTCCGTGTTTCTGATTGCGCCGGTTTTTTTCGTGGTGCTGCTGGGTCCCGCATCGGCCATGGCTTCAACGAAGAAGGGTCCAATGCCGCCTTTTCGTACGATGCCCGTACCTGAAGACCTGGAGATTTCATCAGAAGAGGACCGTGCATTCCTGGAGAACGTGCTGAAAAGCATCTTCCCGGACGGAACCGGGGGATTGACGGACGAGCAGAAAGGGATCGCGATTCTGCGTTATGCGTCGTCTGCTCTCGAACTGAAGAACAACGGCGGGACGGCCACGAAGATAATCAGGGAGGGCTATGCGATCTGCGGCGGGCTCTCGCACGTACACCGGGTACTCTGCCGGATGGTGGGGCTACCTTCCCGGTATATCGGCGCGTTCAATCTCCGTCCGATCATGGGCAGTCACGCCATCAGCGAGGTGTACTACGACGGGAAATGGCATCTGCTGGATCCTACGTTCGGTCTGTTCTTTTACTCGAAGAAGGCGTATGACGGCACCGGGGAAGTTGCGTCGTTCCACGATCTTGTGATGGCGCAGGACCGTTGGACGGCGTTTAAGGTGGTGGAACGGCCCTGGATCGGCCGGTATGACGATACGGTCCGGTCTCACGGGGTTATGGCGGTCGAGGCGGACTACCTGAAAGACAGGTACAAGACGCCGATTCTGGATCTCTACCGGAAATACCTCGCGGAGACATTTCCGGTCGCCTACGGACACAACGACCCGGTGTCCTTTCCCGTCGACGCGGACCTGTCGGTACAGGAAGAAATGTGGATCGGTGAAGCGGACGGGAATTACAACGACGTGCTGAGGTTGGTGTCGAACGGGCCCGCATATGCGGGCGGCCACTACCTGGGCGGCACGTATCCGCCAGGCTTCCATACCTGGTCCATCAGGACGCCCGGGCCGTGTCGTGTACTTATCGAATATTACAGTACGCACGTCAACCCGCCCGTCCTCAAGCCGTCTCCGCTGAAGGCAGCGCGGGTTGTTTCGGTTCGCAGGGAGGACAGAAAGGTCGTCCTTGAGTTTCAGGCAGTCGGGCCGGAAGTTATTGTGTCGGTCTATTGCCCGGAAGGCACGTTTGCCGTGGATGCGATCAGGGCGGCGAGAGTGCGCTGATTGGAGAATATGCGGAGCCTGATTCGCCGGGACAGTACGCATCATTCCCCCCTTGAGGGGGAGTCGGCAAGCCAAGGGCGTCAGCCCGAAGGCACGCCGGTGGGGGGAAACTGAACGTGTACAAACCCACCAATCCCACTACAGTGCTCCAACTCAGCGACAGATCCAAACCACAATAATGGAGTCGCAAAATGACCCGGATTCTGCGTGAAGAACATCCCCGGCTGTACCGTCCGGCCGACGATCCATTGTACAGGTTCAACCCGCCGGAGGATGAGGCCCGAAAACGCATTCTGGGAAACCTCCTCGCGGACTGCGAGGAATACCATTCTCAGCGTCCGTGGAAACGCATCCCCGAACGGCCGGACAGCCCGCACCCGTACCACCAGCTGTACCTCACCTTCTATACGGGGATGCACGCAACGGCGCTCATGGAGAACTATGCGTTCGCGTGGAGGCTGACCGGTGAGCCGCGCTGGCTGAAACGCGCCAGAGACTGGATGCGGGCGGCGTCTGAGTGGGAACACAGCGACCGCGTGGAGGAGCATTTCTATACCGCAAATCGCTATATGCAGGCGTTTGCGCTCTCACTGGACCTGCTGGACGATGTGTTGCCGGACGGCGAAAAAGTACGGGCGACGGCGTGCCTCGTCCGGTTGATGGAGCGCTGGTGGCCCGACGTGGAGAGGTCCAGGCATTCGTCCGACGGACGGCACCACGCCGTGGTCGATAACGGGCACTTCGGCGCGGCTGCCCTGCATCTGCTTGGAAAACATCCCGATGCGGAAGCGTGGGTGGCGGCCGTTGTCGACCGGTTTCGTGCCGGGGTGATGCCCAACGGCTGCGGGCGTGACGGCGAGCCCGGAGACGGCGCCTCGTTCTGGCCGTGGGAGAACCTCTGGATGCTTCATTTCGCCGACGCGCTGAGAAATGTGACCGGCGAGGATCTCTACAGGGAGTTCCCGAAGCGCCTGGAACGGCCCCTGAAGTGGTTCCGTTACCACCTGGCGCCGCCCAGGTTGATTGAAGACAGGGTCTATTATCCGCAGAATTCGAACGTGATCACGGGCAGTCAGCTCAATGCGTGTTCGGTGACCCTGCTTCGCCTGGCGCAGGAGGCGGGAGACGTGGAGATGTGCGACGTGGCCCTCGGCGATCCGAGATTGGGGAGGCTCTACAGATTCGGGATGGGCGTGAAGGGGACCAGTGCCGAGTGCATGATCTCGTACGGTCCGTATGCGTATTGCTATTGCGATCCGGCGTTCCATCCGTCCCGTCGCAGGCAGGAACTCCCGCATTCCAGGACGTTTATGCGGGCGCACTATGGCGAGGCGGGGCTCCTGAGAAGCGGATGGGACAGGGATGCGGTGGTCTGCAGCGTGACCGGATACAAGGGCGGGGGCGCTCACGGGTATCTGAACCTGCACGCGCAGTGGTCCGGACATCCGGTACTGAAGTCGATCTCCGCGGAAGAAGCGCAGCCGGTGGCCTGCGGGAGTCTTCCCTTCGTGGGCGGACAGAACGAGATCGTCGCGTTCCTGAAGCGGTTGAAAGAGGATGAGCGTTGCGACCGGCTGCGCGTCCGCTCCGTTCGAACGGACCAGGAGTATTGGCTGCTGAAGAGGCCGTCGCCAATCCTGGTCACGGCATTGAGACGCCGTCGCCGCGGGGTGAAGTTGGCGCGACAACGGGGCGGGGGATTCGCGCGATTGAACGGACGGGACTATCTGCAGTACGAACGCGGCCCTTTCTTCAATCCCAGGGCAGGCGAATTGAAGATGCGTTTCCGGCTGAATGGCGAGAGCCGGGAAGACGGACCGGGAGTCCTTTTCAATACAGGAATCGGCGTGGGGCGCGTGATGGGAAACCGGGTGAACAGTTACTCGCTGGCGATCATGGAAGGCAGCGCGCTGAAGTTTGTCGTGCAGAGCCAGCGGAATACGTCGGTAGAGGTGACGTCGCCCGTGAAGATCGAAACCGGCCTTTGGCACGACGCGGCCATCCGTTGGGGCGGGTTCAACCGCCGGGGCGACCGGCCGTTCATCGAGATCGAAGTCGACGGCAGCCGGAACCGGTTCGACGACCCCGCGGTCTTCGGCGAACTGGGCGTGGATTCGCAGAACCTCGAATCGCGCGCCGAGCCGAGGACGTTTTACATCAAATCGAATACGGTGCTCGCCTTCGGCGGCGCGGTCCAGATGCCGGGGACGGGATTGAAATGCGACCTTGGCATGCTTGACCTGAAATGCCCAGGCCGCAGGCGACTGAAGGTGGATTTCGAGACGGACATGGGGCCCGAAACGGGAAGCGCGGCGATGGGATGGAAGCTGAACCCGGTGGACCTGCGCGACGTACGGACAGACCTCGCGCAGTTCGGGGCCGGAGAGCGCACAGTCGACGTGATGCCGCTTTTCGGTGAGGACGCCTGTTTCGAGCAGGAGGAGGTCCCCTTCGCACCCGCCGGACTGGCGGCGGGGAGCCTGAAGAGCTTCTCCCGGGCGGCCGCGATCCTGGCATGCGCGTGCGACTGTCGACATCAGGCGACGTCCTGGTCTTCGCGTTCGTGGATCACAGCCTGAACGCGCAGGTGACAGCAGACGAGAATGGATTCGTGATCGGGGCGGGCAACGAATGTTACGCGTTTGACGTCAATAGAACGGGCGAGGATATCCTCACCATGCACAAAGCCGAGACGATGTGACGGGCGCTTTCAAATCGCTGATCTCTGTCCGACCGACCAAATGCCCGATGCCGTGTAGGGGCGTCCCTTGTGGGCGCCCGGTTTTCGCCGCCGGCATCATTTTCACGATACTTGAGCATGTATTCCAATTCGCCCCATCGTTACATTTCAATTGACCTGGAGGTCGGGAAGAACGACGGCCGCATCGGTGCTTTCGCCGCGGTCCGCACGGATACCGATCGGTCCATGACCTCCCGCAAGGTTGATCTGACAACGGCGTTGGCCGAACTTGACGAATTCGCCAAAGGCGCGGACTTCCTGCTCGGCCATAACCTGATTGCCTTCGATCTGCCGCATCTCGCAGCGGCGAATTCGAACCTGCGGCTGCTGAAACTGCCTGCCGTCGATACACTGAAACTGAACCCTCTCGCCTTTCCTCGCAATCCCTATCACCACCTCGTGAAGCACTACCAGGACCCACAGCTCAAACAAGGGCGCTTAAACGACCCGGAACTCGACGCGCGCCTCGCCCTGGATCTCTTCCGTGACCAATGCGGTGCATTGGAAGCAGTCATTCGGGACACCCCGGACCTGCCCCTGGCGTGGCACTGGCTCACGTCGACCGCGGGTGACGGGTCAGGCATCGACGCGTTTTCCGGAAATGAAGCTTCCGGTCTCGACGCATTGTTCTCCGCGCTGCGACGGAATCAACGGCCTTCGGACGCCGAGGCAAGCGCAGCCATAGGCAGCCTCTTGAATGGCAACGCCTGTCAGAACATCGGCCAGGTTGTCATTCAAAATTCCAGAGAGTTCGGCTGGCCTCTCGCTTACGCCATCGCCTGGCTGTCGGTCGCCGGGGGCAATTCGGTGATGCCGCCGTGGGTACGGCATCAGTTCCCGGATGCCGGTAAGCTCGTTCGCCGGTTGCGGGACAGGCCGTGCGGCGAGTCGGACTGCGAATGGTGCAATGAGCGGCACGACCCGTGTAAGGAACTGAAGCGATGGTTCGGATTCGACGACTTTCGACCGGAACCGGCCGACAAAGACGGTCGCCCGATGCAGCAGAACATCTGCGAAGCTGCAATGGCCGGCGATCACGTTCTGGGCATCCTTCCAACCGGAACCGGAAAGTCACTGTGTTACCAAATTCCTGCTCTGTCTCGCTACGACAAGATTGGCGCCCTGACCGTGGTGATTTCGCCGCTCGTCGCACTCATGGCTGACCAGGTTGCCGGGCTGGAAGCAAGGGGAATATCCTCCTGTGTGGCCATCAACGGACTGCTATCGATGCCCGAACGCGCCGATGCGCTGGACCGGGTGCGTCTCGGGGACGCCGGGATGGTACTCGTTTCGCCCGAGCAACTCCGCAGTCACTCCTTCCGTCGTGTCCTGGACCAGCGCGAAATCGGCGCGTGGGTGCTGGACGAAGCCCATTGCCTCTCGCGGTGGGGCCACGATTTCCGTCCCGATTACCGCTATATAGGACGGTTCATCCGTGAGAAGGCGGGAGAGGAGCCGATCCCCCCGGTGATCTGCCTGACGGCGACCGCAAAGCCCGACGTCGTCGCAGACATCAGACAGCATTTTCAGGACGAGTTACAGATCGAGTTAAGCGTGTTCGACGGCGGGGCCCAGCGTACGAATCTGGAATTCGTGGTCGTGAAGACGACCGAACCGGAGAAATTCGCGCACATCCATCAGATACTGATGGCGGACCTGCCACCGGATACCCCCGGGGGCGCCATCGTCTATTGCGCAACGCGACGCCAGACGGAAGAGGCGGCGCAGTTCCTGCAGCTTAAGGACGTCGACGCGGAACATTTTCACGCACGGCTGCCCCCAGAGACGAAGAAGAGTGTGCAACAGCGATTCATCGAGGGCGAACTGCGCGTGATAACCGCCACCAATGCCTTCGGCATGGGCATCGACAAGCCGGATGTGCGCCTGGTGATTCACGCGGACATTCCCGGTTCGCTGGAGAACTACATGCAGGAGGCCGGCCGCGCGGGGCGGGACCGGAAAACCGCGCGATGCGTACTCCTTTATACCCCGGAAGACGTGGAACGGCAGTTCGGCATGTCTGCAGCGTCCCGACTGACCCGGCGGGAAATCCACGGTGTACTGTGGGCACTCCGCAATCTGGACCGGAAGAAACGGCTTGGCGGCGAAGTTGTCGCAACGTCAGGTGAAATACTCGGAGAGGACGACGAAAATGCCTTCGAACGGGACTCCGCCACGGACGATACCCGTGTGCGGACCGCCGTCTCCTGGCTGGAAGAAACGGTATTGTTGTCCCGGGAGGAAAACCGGGTACAGGTATTCCCATCGTCTCTGCGAGTCAACACAGTGAAGGAGGCAAGTGCCAGGTTCCAGAGGCGAAGGATTGCAGAGGGATATCGACGGCAGTTGCTGAGAATCGTCGAAGCACTTATCGATGCGGACCCCGACGAAGGTATCACCACGGACGAACTGATGGGCGTGTCCGGGTTGAGTCCCGAAGGCGTACGTCGCGCCATGTACGATCTCGAGCGGCTCGGTATCGCCAGCAATGATACTGCACTCACTGCCTTTGTTCACGCTGGCGTAGCGCGAAACTCACGGAAGCGCTTTGATGAAGCGGTGGAGTTGGAGAATGGTTTGATCGCGCAGATGCGCGAGACCGCACCTGATATGAGCAAGGGAGACAAGTGGCCACTCTTTTTGCGCCTTGCCTCTCAGAAGCTGCGAGACGAAGGAGCGGCCGATCCCCTTCCCGAGAGATTGTGGCGCATTCTGCGCAGTATCGCCAATGACGGACGCGGTGAAGGCGGTGACGCGGGCAGCCTGGGTATCCGACGGCGAGACCCCGATACGGTGAACGTTGAACTGCGACGTGAATGGACTGGCCTCGCTGAACTCGCGTCGCGCCGGCGTGCCGGGGCGAAACTCCTGCTCGATCACCTGCTGTCGTGCCTGCCCCCCAACGCTCGCGGCACGGACCTGCTCGCCGAGACGACCCTCGGCAAGCTTCTGGCCGCGATCACGTCGGATATCGTCCTGAAGAGCAGGAATCCGGAAAAATTGATGGATCGCGCCCTTTTGTGGCTCCACGAGCAGGAGGTCATTCGACTCCACAAGGGCCTTGCGGTATTCCGTCAGGCGATGACGATCAAATTGACGGATGAGAAGCGAGGCTTTGCTGCGCCTGACTTCGAACCACTGAGGCTTCACTACAAAGGCCAGGCAATGCAGATCCACGTCATGGCCGAATTCGCACAGCGCGGACTCGACAATATGGCCGACGCGCTGCGACTGGCGCTCGAATATTTCAGTCTCACACAGGAAGCTTTCCTCAGCCGATGGTTGCCGGAAAGAGGCAAGGAGATCGAGCGCGAGACCACGCCCGAATCCTGGCGGGCGATCGTCGAGAGCCTCAAGAATCCCGATCAGCAGCGCATCGTCGCGGACGATCGGGAGCAGGTGAACGTCCTCGTGCTCGCAGGTCCAGGCTCCGGCAAGACGCGCGTGCTGGTGCATCGCATCGCCTACCTTGTCCGCGCACGTCGCGAGAATCCCCGCGGTATTCTGGCGCTGGCCTATAACCGGCACGCGGCCGTCGAAATCCGAAAACGACTGAAGGAGTTGATTGGAGACGACGCCCGGGGTGTGACCGTCCTCACCTGCCACGCGTTGGCGATGCGACTCGTCGGTGTGAGTTTTCAGGATAGGGAACGGCGGCCGCTGGACGACGACGCGTTCCGTGAGGTGTTGCGCCAGGCGGTGGCTCTACTGCGCGGTGAGGGTTTGGAGCCCGAAGACGCGGACGATCGGCGGGAACGGCTGCTCAGGGGCTTCCGCTGGATCCTCGTGGACGAATACCAGGACATCGGCGCCGAACAATATGCGCTGATATCGGCCCTCGCCGGAAGGACCCTGCAGGATGAGGACCGAAAACTCACACTCTTCGCCGTGGGTGACGACGATCAGAACATCTATGCCTTCAATGGCGCATCGGTAGAGTTCATTCGTCGCTTTGAAGCGGATTATGGGCCGAGACCCAGCTACCTCATCGACAATTACCGTTCTACCGGCAACATCATTACAGCAGCCAACGACCTGATCAAACCGGCTCGACAAAGGTTGAAGACCGGACACCCGATCCGCATCGACCGTGCAAGAGCGAAGAAACCGCCGGGCGGCGACTGGGATGGGCTGGATCCGATTGCACGCGGAAGAGTCCAGGTTCTGCCCTCGGATCCGGACCCGATTTCGCAGGTGCAGGTCGCGATGACAGAGCTTCAGCGCCTCGAGGATGTATCTCCGAATTGGGACTGGCCCGCATGTGCCGTGATTGCGCGCGAATGGAAATACCTGGACCCGGTGCGCGCGTTCTGCGAAGTCAATCGTATCCCGGTACAAATGGCGAATGAGGGAATTCCCAGCTTCTGGCACCTGCGGGAAACCCGCGCGTTTGTGGAATGGCTGCGCGGCAGGGACACCCGCCTTGTGGATGCATCGGGCCTGACTGAGTGGGTGGGAGCTCAGCCGAAGGGGACATGGACCGAACTTCTGCGGCAGGCACTCGACGAGCACGCCCTGGAAGCCGGACATGGCGAAGTGCCGGTGGACCACTTCATCGAGTGGCTGGCAGAGTGGGGGCGTGATGTACGCCGCCGCCAGCGCGGGCTATTATTGTCGACCGCGCACCGTGCCAAGGGTCTGGAGTTCGATCACATCGTCGTGCTCGACGGAGGCTGGAACAAGGTGGACGCGGGCGAAGACCCCGACGCGCCGCGCAGGCTCTACTACGTGGCCATGACGCGCGCCAGACAGACACTCGCCCTTGTTCGCTTTCAGGAATCCCGAGGCGGAGAACGTCCCGTACGGTCGGACATCGTCAGTGAGACAGTGCCAGCAGCGTACCTGGAGCCGCTCAACCCGGCGCCCTATAGATTTCCCGATAACGGCGCAATTCTGCACCGCAAGACTGATGCTGTCACGGAAAATTCCAGCGAACTCAGCCGCCAATATCGGCGACCGACTCTGAGTGAGGTCAACTTAGGCTTTGCCGGACGGCGCCACGCCAGTGATCCGGTCCATCACGCCATCGCCGCACTGTCAACCGGCGATCGGCTCGATACGAGGATTGACGAATACGGGCGATGGGAATTGCTGGACAGGTCGGGTACGGTGGTGGGACGCCTTGCCGAGGCGTTTGAACCTCCGCCGGACATGCAGTGCAAGACCGCCACGGTCTACGCGGTCGTGACGTGGACCCGCGAAGCATCGGAACCGGGGTTCCGTGAACATGCAAAATGCGATACCTGGGAGGTTGTGGTACCGGAGCTTGTGTTCGAGCCTGAGGGCGGGTAGCGCAGGATGGAATCGGCGGAGGGATGGCTGTTTTTCTGGCGTCAGGCAGCCTAATCTCATGTAAACCGGTTATCCAGGTCTCCATAGATGATTTCGCGCAGATCCTGCCTCGTGCAGGATTCTAACGGATCGGAAGAACTCGGATTGCCCGTACTTAAATCAGGAAGCCGGTATTGAGTTCGAGGCTTCGGTCCGTCGAGTACCTCTCTCAGTCCTTCCTCGACCACCGCGCTCAATGTACGACCCGACTTCCTCGCGTACTGCTTTGCTATCGCCAGCAGTTCGTCTTGAATATCAATCGTTGTTTTCATGATTCCCGTGTTAGCCACACAATACGACACTGTTAGGCCATAAAACCAGGTATACGGTCGAAACCACCTGCGTCCGCTGTTACGTAACCATCTGCCTTAAGATGCGTTTCGATGATGGACTCGCCGCGGCATCGAGAGCTCAGCGCTCAACAGATACGGAATCTGGACCCGCATCCTGCCTGATCACCAGGCACCCGGCCATCATATCGTGAAGCCCTTGCTTTCTCTTCGTAAATGCAGCCATCAAATAGCCGATACCGATAATCGTCGAAGAAATGAACTTTCCGAAATACCGTCCCGACGCCTTGCCGAACCCGATGCGGTTGCCGTGCAGATCCGTAACCCTTATTCCGACGGCCAACTTTCCCAGTGTCGCCTGTTTTCTCGAAGCCTCGAATACCGCAAAATAGATCCACGCGATCGCCAGCCACATTACCGTCCCTAAAATGAGTGCGTCTACGTTTGCGTCTACGTAATCGTACGTTCCTTCATATTCCGCTATGATGGGAAATATGACGTAGATTGCGTACAGGACTCCCCAGATCGACATTACTGTGTAAATAACCAGGTAATCGATCCACGCCGCCGCGAATCTTTTCCAGAATCCCGCATACACCATAAGAATTCCATTCGTTTGAAACGGCGCACCATTCGCCAATTCAATCGTGATCTGCATGTCCACGGCAACTACGGTATTACAGGTCCCCGTGACTAACCGCCAATGCCTTAATCCGGTCGACCAGCCAACGCCAATCGCCGTCATCGTCGCAATTCAGCGTGCGCTCGGAGATGTGGCCAGACACCATATTGAGCAAGTGCCATTCGCCCAAATGGGATTCAAGATTGACATCGAAAGTGATCTCGTTCGGTCCGAGAGACCACTCGGCCTGCACTCCGACGTTCTCGGTGGGATAGAGGTGCGGCAGGGGTAATTTATCGGGGTAATTGCACTCGAAAGCGTGTCGCAACCACTGGAGGCCATCGGTGGGCGGCTTTATTCCTTCACCATCGAGCCAGCCGTCCTGCAACTCGTGAAGATCATTGAGTTGCGCGCCCAGGTCCAGTGCGTTCATAGACTTGCTCGCACTCTGTCGACATCCCTCTGACAAATTTGGGGTGAAAAAAGCAGTGCTATTGATTAATGTAGATGAATTGGAACCAGATTCCGTCAAGGTGTTGAAAGTCTTTATCCGTTGATAGTAGCTTTGCCCGCTTGCGCGGGCGTTTTTTCAATCGAGTTGGGCAAGCAGTTGTTCGATCGGTTCATCGCCTGGCCAGGCTCCGGCAAGCTGAATTGGATCAAACAACCTCGCTTCTTCCCATGGAAAAGGGAACAAGTCCAGCGAATCCTCTTCGTCGAACGTTGGTGCTTTTTCGAAGACGTCATCTCCTCTTTAATGAATACTGATCCGGTTAAATGGAAACTTCAATAAACGTGCGGCATTCCCTCAATCCGCGGGGACCATTTCGGGGGCCTTGCGCGCGAAGGTATCGATGGGCGGGAGGTTGCGGTCCGGGCCGAGTTCGAGCTGGCGGGGGCCGACCAGGATCTCCAGGTTGTCCCGCATTTCCGCCATCTCGAGGTAGGCGGTGGAGGCTTCGACTTCGCCCAGATCCAGGGTGTTCTTAATCCAGAGCACCCGTGCGTCCTCCGGCTCGATGAGACCGATGGACTCGAGCCCGATCTGCAGAACCTCCTCGTCCGTGGGAAAATGCATGGGGATGGAGGCGGCCGGGGGGTGCTGCCCGGTAATGGCGTTGATGTTCATTGCGTGATAGTCGATTTTCTCAATCAGCCGGTCCGTGGTGAATTCGGCCATGCCCACGCCCACGGCGTTGCCGTGGGTTTTTTCCGTGAGGTCCCGCACGAAGATCCGCAGCACGTTGGGCGTGTCTCCGTCCATCGCGCGGCGTTCGTTGCGCTTGCGTCCCACCACGTTGGTATCGATACCGGAGCCGCTGATGTCTTTGCCCATCTCGTCGATGATCAGCAGGTCCACTTCGTCGAACGGCAGCCGGGGGCACCAGGCCTTGGCTTTGACCAGAAGCTCCTTTTCCGCGCTTTCGAAATCCCGCGCGGGCACCGCAGCAATCTGCGCAGTTTCGTCGTAGCCGTTTTCCAGCAGGGCGACGCCGAACGTAATCGGCATCTTCTCCCGCACCGTCTTGCCCACAACGCGTACGATCTTGTCGAACGAGTGATGAATAATGGCGCGGTGGTAGATCGTCGCGCCCTTGTGCTTGCCAAGGCCAATAAGCATCATCTTCATCAGGCCGCTCTCAATCTCACCCACGAAGCCCGTGTGGGGCTTTACGCGGTTGACGACGACCACGTGGTCTGCCTCGGAGGCGCATTTATCGAAATAGACAGGCATGCCGAAATCCGTGACGCCGATTTCGATCACGTCCATCGAGGATCTGACGGGGGCGCCCACCGCGGCTTCGGTAATGCCGTATTCGGCGAGAATGCCGGCCTGACCCTCGGCAGTGCCGCCGCCGTGGCTGCCCATGGCCGGAACGATGAAGGGCCTGGCGCCCAGCGCGACCATTTCTTCGACGATTGTCGCGATGACCGTGTCCAGGTTGGCGATGCCTCTGGATCCGGCTGCGATCGCAACCGTGTGACCGGGTTTGATGGTCTCGCCGGGATTGAGATTCCGGATTTCGCGCCGGGTGGCGCCGGGAATGTCGTCGACGCGAGGCGCGTCGAAGCGCTGGCGGATCCGAAACATGTGGGGGTATTGCATGTTGGGCCTCCGGTCAAATAGGACAAAGTTCAGAATTCGGGTCTTGCACCAAGAGCCGTACGAATAATGTTCGGATGCGCGGGACTATCACATGGCGGCTTCGTAGAGCGCGATGATGTCCTTGAGCGTGGTGTGGCGCGGGTTGATCTGGATATTTCCGCTTTTCATCGCGTCTTCCGCCAACACGGAAATACCTTCAGGCGGAACGCCCACTTCGGTGAGCGTGTCGGGAATGCCCACGTCGGAAGCCAGGGATTGCACCGCCTCCACGGCAACGTCGGCGGCTTCCACGTGGGACAGGCCTTCGATATTCTCACCCAGCGCGACGGCGATGTCGGCGAAGCGTTCCGGGCACGCGACTTTGTTGAAGTCCATGACCCGTGTGAGCAGGATGGCGTTGGCGACGCCGTGAGGGACACCGTAATGGCCGCCCACGGCGTGTGACATCGCGTGCACGTTGCCAAGACGCGTCTGCGAGAAGGCGATGCCCGCCATATTGCTCGCGAGCAGCATCTGTTCGGTGGCTTCGTAATTGTGGTTGCTTGAAGCGGCCTGCCGCAGGTTCCGTGCAGTCAGACGGATGGCGTGCAGCGCCAGGCCGTCGGCAATCGGGTTGGAGGCGCGTGCGACGTAGGATTCCACCGCGTGGGTGAGCGCGTCCATTCCGGTTGCGGCGGCGATGGGCATCGGCAGGCCGACGGCTACATCGGCGTCAAGAATGCCGACGTCCGGAATGACGTGCGGGCCACCAACCGCGGCCTTGAAATGGTTGTCGTCCGTGACGACGGCGAAAGGGGTGACCTCGCTGGCGGTGCCGTAGGTCGTTGGCACGCACAACAGGAAGGGCACCCGTTTCCGGTCCTGCAGGAGACCGAAGTGGTCTTCGATTCGGCCCCCGTTTTCAGCCAGAACCCCGGCGCACTTGGCGGTGTCCATCGAAGAACCGCCGCCGATGGCCAGGAGCCAGTCACAACCCGCTGATTCGTAAAGATCGAAACATGCCTGAACGACGTGGGCCGGAGGGTTTTCTTCCACGCCGTCGTAAACCGCAAACGGGATCCCCGCGGCCTCGAGGACGCCGGTGGCCTGCTGGGCCACACCGGCCTTGACGAGTCCCTTATCGGTAACGACGAGGGCCTTTTTTTCTGTTCGTTCCGAGAGAATCCCAGTGATTTCCGAAACGCTCCCGCGGCCGACGAAGAGGCGCGTGGGGGAATGGAAGGTGAAGCCGTTTTGGTCCGTCACGTCAAGTACTCCCAAAAGTGCGATGGAATCCGGAGCTGCCGTGTCTAATTTAGGCGTTACGCCAATTGCGGACAAGCAGATTCAGCAGTCAGGGAAATTAGCCATCAGCTGTCAGCTCTCAGCCATCAGCTTGAATCAAGAACACAAACCGTTGATGTCAGCGTAAGATACGTACTTGATTAATCATGCTGCATGCATATGGAATTGGAATCCCCCCACCGCATCAGCCGTCGCCGGCCCTTCGACAAGCTCAGGGGACGGCTCGGCTTCTGCGACTCCCCCTCAAGGGGGGAGTGATTGGTCCTTCAAGCGCGCGGGTTCCCTTCCGCCTATCTATTTTCGGATAAGCAGAGTGAAGCCGCGCCAAGGGGTGGTGGAGCTTTCGGGACAGGACAACCGATCCGAGTCAGAAGATCTTGCTTATTTCATCCCGGTCGAATTCGGGAAGGTCGCCGACAGTGTCGTTAATGCGGAGCTTGAGCCCGAATTCGGATGGTTCCGCACGCGCGACAATTTCGCAGGGGATGCCCGCGGCTCGGATGGCTTCGCGGACTCGGTCGGCGTATTCCGGCGCGACGCCGATCAACAGCGCGCCCGATGAGATGATACCCAGCGGATCGAGCTGGAACGCATCGCAGAGGAGGCGCGTTTCTTCGGAGGCGAAAAGCGCATCCGCTTCTACGGAGAGGCCGCAGCCGGATGCGGCGGCCAGTTCCCGTAGCGCCGTGGCAACGCCGCCCTCCGTAGGGTCGTGCATCGCGTGTACGGTCGCAGTTTCGCAGGCGATGCGCGCCTCCTCGAGAATACTGATCCCCGGAGTATGCAGGTATTCGCGTGCTGTTTTCAGGAGGCCGGCATCGAACCCCCGGTCGCGCAGTTCGGCTTCCTTTTCTCTCGCCAGAATGGCCGTGGCTTCGAGCCCCAGCCCCCCGGTCAGCAGAATACGGTCGCCCGCCTGCAGGCCGCTGGACCGGATGAGGCGCTCCCGGGAGACTTCGCCGAGCATCTGGCCGACGACGATCGGCCGGTCCAGGCCGACGGTGATTTCGGTGTGGCCGCCGCAGAGAGAGACGCCGATTTTGCCCGCGGCATGTTGGAGCGAGTCGAAGATGGTCCGAACCAGCGTTTCGCTCGTCCGGCCTTCCGGCAGGAGCAGGGTGGCCAGGAACCAGCGGGGAACGGCCCCCATCGTCGCGATATCGTTGGCGTTGACGTGGACCGCATAGTGGCCGATTTCGTCCGTGGCGAAGGTGATCGGGTCGGTCTTCACGACCAGGCAGGTGCCGCCAAAGTCAATAACGGCGGCGTCCTCGCCCACTTGGGGCCCGACCAGGATGCGCTCGTCTTCGGCGGTACATTCGCGCAGCAGGCCGGAGAGCATTTCCAGCGGAAGTTTCCCGGGTGGCAGGAAGGCGCACATATTTGTAATTTTTATGAGATGAAGGGAGACAGGGGCGCTCGATCCTTCGGAAATTACGATAGGCCAATTGCGGGGGGATGTCAACCACTTTGGGCGTTCATGTCGTGATACGCCATCTGCCGATTCGCTGGCAAACGGAGCGGAAGATTATTCACCATGTGGTGGTCAATCGTGGGCGGGACTCGTGGCGAGATCAGGATTTAAAGCAGGATCGAAGCTCGGACGTCCGGGGATCGTCGCAGAGGGGCATCGAGAGGATTCGTCGCAGTTGTTCCAGGCGCGCCTCGGGGTTCCGCCACCTGTCCAGCAGCGGATGCCGGGGATCGGGCAGGGCGTCGAGGAGAGATTGAGCGGCCAGGAGGTGAAAGACGAAATGGTGCCCGTCCAGAAGGGCCGCAATCTGCTCGGGTGGCTCCTCGCGGTATTTCGATGCAAGCGCGGCATATCGCCCGGTCAGGGCAGGCGTCAGCACGCTGACAGTTCCGCCGGTCAGTCGCCCGGCGCCGTGGGAGGTTGTATACTGTGTGAGCCGGCGTTCGGGCCAGTCCCAGCCGACCTTGGAGAATTCGATGAAACGGAGCGATCGCGTGGCCCGGTTGATGACGATGTTGCGTGCGTGGTAGTCGGTTGGACCGGCCAGCGGCGCTGCCTGTTCGAGGAATTGGAGAAGCTCGGTTAGCGTATCTGATTCCGCGGTGAAACGCCTTCGATGCACGGATCGAGAAAGCCGTTCGGCGAAGCTGGTCAGGGATCCGGCGAGATTTCGGGTTGTTCGCCGCCACGTCCGGCGCAGGTCCTGCGGGTAACACCCCGGAAAGGTACGCGGGGCGAAATCGTCGACATGTTCGTGAAACGCGGATTGAATCCGGGTAAAGCCATCAACGACCAGACGGCCGTAGACTCCCGCAGCCCCCTCCTGGCAGACGTCGTCGAGCGTGCGGTCGCCGCACCACTCGAAAAAGACCAGGTCGTGGTCACTGTCGGCAGCATATAGCGTCGGGACTGGCGCCCCGGACAGGCGTGCGTGCGCGAGCCGTTCAACGGCCAGCAGGTCGTGAGGTTCGCCGCGTACCAGAGGAGCGAAAGCGTGTTGTTTGGCAACGAGGAATGAACCGTCGACGAGGGTGACTATCCAGACGTCAGGGTGACCGGGGATGGGTCGGACATCTTCAACCGGGGACCCGCCGCCCGGGTTGGTGGGAGCGATCCGTCTGATGACCTCGATCGTCGGCTCGGAGGAAGGCGCGCGCATGGATCGTGGAGGTTGCACTACTTCTCATGCATCTGCCGCTTTCGCAGCGTGAGGAATTCCGGGGCCTCTCGAATGCAGGAAACCAGGACGCCAAGAGAGCGCCTGAATGCGTTGAATCCGGTCCGGCGGATCTCGGCGGCGGTATCTCCCACGGTGTCGTAGCCGTCGTCCGTGGAGCCGAGACGCTCCCAGTTCCTGAAGAGCCGGCCCCACTCGCTTTCCAGAACATCCCGCATTCGTTTTCGGGCCAGAAACGGATACCAGAAGGTGTCGTGGTAGAGGACGCTGGCCAGGTAGGACCACGGCGCAAGGAAGGTCTTGAGAGACCACTCGACAGGCTTCTTGAGTGGTCCCCAATAGATCTTGTGCTGCATTCGGGATGCGAACGTCATTTTGCGGAAGGGACCCGCGAATTGCCAGTTTTCTTCGGCCGCGGAGGTATCACCCAAAATCCGGATCCCGCGCGGGTCGCCGCAACCCAGGCCCATGTCGTGGGCGAGCCGGATGTATTTGATGGATAGCGGATCCATCCCCATCATCCTGGCGGCAACCGCATCGATGGCGACCTGGTCGGCGCTCGCAAGGATGACGTTTTTGGTATAGGGTATCATGCATCGGGGACCGGGCCCGTCTCCGGCGAAAGTCCCGTCCATCACCGCGAATACGCCGGGATGGATTTTCTTCTGAATCATCAGCAGGTCCACGAGGGTCTCGTGGATAACCGGATGGGTCCAGTGGCGCCGTTCGTTGAGGAGGCCGCCGAAGGCATTTTTCATTGCTCCGGTTGTGGTCGTAAAGACGTGCGTCTTTACAGTGGGCAGGTGGACGATGTTTTCCCCGATCAGGCGGCGGGGAATATGGAAGCCGTCGGGGTAGACCTGGTTCAGGCACAGGAACCCGTCCGCGAGATTGCCCACTGCATCGCGTATGTGGATCCACTCCTCGCCTTCGTAGAGGTGGATGTTCCGCAGGCCGTGGGCGTTGACAACGTGGACCTGCTTGTTCTCCCGCTCACCCAGCCGGGCGTCAATGACGACCGTTCGGTTGTGGCAGGCGTGGATCAGGTCTTTGCGATAGCCGTCCCTTGCCATCGCGCGGATCACGCCTTCGAGTTGCCATGGTGTCGTGGAACTGCCCGGATAGAAAAAGTGCCATGAAATATTGACCTTGAGGGCGGTGTCGAGCTTCCTGTCCAGGACGTCCTGGTACCCCGCCAGGTTCAAGAGCCTGTGATAGTCTCTCAAGACCGTTTCAGGTCTGGTTTTCAGAACAGCTACCCGGCTCTGCATAATGAGCGCTTTCGAGCGTTGCCGACCTGGGGGTCGGCGCGGTAACGCTGGTAAGGTCCGGTTTATTTGAAATAGAGCAGGGCAAAGACGGCAAGAAACCAGAGGCCGCCGTTGATCATCAGCGACGGGTCGCCCAGAATGGTTGAGGATGGATTACCGCCCTGGTTCCTGGCATAGACCAGATAGAGATAGCGCAGAAGCCCGTAGATCACGAAGGGAATGGTGAGATTGAGATGCGGCGTTCCGAGTTTCTGTGCGACGTCGGGTGACATAGTGTAGAGCGCGTACGAGACGAGAGCGCCGGCCGTGACGACGGCGATCATCTGGTCCAGGAACCGCGGCGTGTATTCATCCAGAATGCGCCGGTGTTCGGCCGCGCCGGCTTCCAGGAGGATCAGTTCCTGCCGGCGTTTGACAAAACCCATGAACAGCGCCAGCAACACCGTGCACAGGATGAGCCACGAGGAGATCGCCACGTTGATGACCAGTGCGCCCGCGATGGCCCGCAACAGGTATCCGGTAGCGATGATCATCACGTCCAGAATGACGACGTGTTTCAAATAGAGCGAATAGGCGACGTTCATCAGCCCGTAGGCCAACAGAACCCATCCAAATGAGGTACTCAGCAGAAAACCCGGCGGAAGCGCCGAGAGGGCGATAACGATGGCGGCTGCGGACGCCGCGCCAGGGCTTAACAGCCCCGATGCAATGGGCCGGTTGCGCTTCTCGGGGTGACGCCGATCGGATTCGACGTCTCGAATGTCATTCAGAAGGTAGACCGCGCTCGACATGAGGCAGAAGAGAACGAATGCGCCGCCGCTGCGCAACAGATAGCGCCCGTCGAGCAGGTGTTCCGAAAAGACGAGCGGGGCGAGTACGAACACGCTCTTTATCCACTGGTTCGGCCGGAGGGATCGAATGAGAGGAAGCATAGAGAGGACGAGAATACGAAAAGACGAGACTACGAGAAAACGAAAGGCGAAAAACGTGCAAGAACGAACGGCGAAGAGACGAAAAATCCGTGGCTGAAATCGAGTTTTCAGGTAGAGGCGCGAAAACGGGGATCGATCTGCTGCAGATTCGATCCCCGATCGGTACCAGGGCTACGCGTTTCAGATAGTCAGGCCGAAGTAGATCCGGTTCTTGTCGATCTCGCGGCCCTGAATGGTATCGCGGGTGGGAAAGGCGATCTGAAAATAACCATAAAGGGGGATGCGGTAGTGTGTGAACATCTGCATGCGGAGCTCGAAACCCCAGTCGGTCAGGAAAGCGGAACGTTTGAACCTGTCTTCTGAATCAAGCCATGCGCGGAGACTTTCAAAATTCCCGGTGGCGCCGGTTTCCACAAAGAGCGTCCCGTAGATCTTGTCGAAGTGGAAGGGCGGCAGTTCTTTGGCCGCATGTTTGAATATTGGAAAGGTCAGGCTTGCTCTCGCGAGCAGGGCCTTCCCGCCGGCCGTGGAGAAATACGGATACCCTCGGAGTGTGCCGAGTCCGCCCAGGTAATACCTCAGCGGATAGTAGAACACGCCCTCGGCGGAGGAGGTGTTCTCCTGGACGTCTTTGATCGGCTTGTCCTTGTAGGCGAGGAATCCCTGCAGCGCCAGCGTGGCTCTTCCAGGCAGACCGATGAATTCATTCCAGGAAAAGATGTACTCGTTGATACCCAGCTTGGTCGGGTCCGACATGTAGGTCGGGGCGGCAACGCCGTCCTGATTCAGCTGGGACCTGAAAAGCGAGTCGGTGACGGAGGCGTTGATGCGCCGGTACCTCAAGGTGATCGCCCTGCCCCTGGACGGGTTCACGAACATGTCCTTCGCGGGCAGGAAATTGAAATATCGCCAGCCGACCGTGACATCGTTGCTCTTGAAGAAGCTGAGGTCGCGATACAGGAAATCGTCGAAAACAACCTCGTCTTCGCCCAGGCCCGGAATCTGATCGGTTATATCCGTAATGACGCCGGCTCTGTTCTGGACCAGCCTCGTGCTGTCCAGTATGACCTGTTTCGTTTGGGTACTCTCCTTGTACCTCCTGTGGCCCCAGGTCATTGACAGCACCTGACGCCTGCCGATGCTGGCTTCAACGCCCACCACAAAATCGCTGAAGAGGTTTTTGTACATGTCTTCCTGGGTGAGCGAGAGGTTGGTGAAACTGGTCACCCCGGGAACCAGACGGAGCGTGTCGTCGATCACGATCTGCAACGTGCCCGAGGAGGTGTCGCGGCGGGAATCCACGATACCGCGATCGATATGGCTGTTGATGGTCTGTTGGCTGGCGCCAATGAAAAACCTGGGAGCGTACGTCCGGTCTTCGGTGTGAACCGCCGGCAGGCCCTTCGTGTAGAACGCGGAAAAATTCGAGTTCAGATCCACGCCTTTCTTCAGGTTCTTGCCAATGGTAAAGCCGGCGTAGATATTGTCGCTTCCTAGGAGGTCTCCCCAGGTGGCTTCCGCGCCCGCGCTCAGCTGATCCAGGCCGAACCGGTTGCCGATAAAGGTCGGTCCAAGCACCAGGATGGGTACGACGCCGATGGAGGCCAGGCGGGGGGCGTACCGTCCGGTGTTGAACAGGTCGCCGACTTTCTTGCCCTTGTAGATGCTGCTGTAGTCCCGCACCAGGGAATCGGCCCCCGCGGCCTCGGCGGCGCCGGACTTCCGGATGCGGTAGATGTTGTAATTCGCGGCGTGGTATCCCGAGTAGAGGACTTCGTTGCCATCGGGCGAAACCGAGGGGGAAAAGGCGCCGCCGATCACGTTGGTGAGCTGCTCCTGCCTGCCCGTTGTGAGGTCAAGGGCGTAGATGTTGAAGATACCGGTCCGGTCGGAGGCGTATACGATTCCGCCGCCGCCGGGCAGCCATACCGCGTCGCGTTCGTCGGCCCGTGTATTGATGATCACTTCGAAGCCCGCATTGTTGGCATAGGCCAGGCTGTCGGGGAACGCGACCATGCTGTCGCGACGCGCGGCGTCCGCCAGCGCGAGGCTGTCTGCCTCCGCCTGGGCGCTGTCCACCTCGGTTTCGATTTTCTTCCTTTCGGCGATGCGTTCGGCCAGCTCTTCTTTCGCGGTTTTCTTCGTGTCGGTCTTTTTCGGCCTGGGCGTGGCGTCCGCGTTGATTACGGCAATGTCCCGGTCTTCCCCTCGAAAGATGCTGAACAGCAGTCTGCTGCCGTCTTCCGTCCACCTGGGCGTATAGTATTGCGTCCCGTTGTTGTTGTTGGTCAGATAGCGGATGTCCGTGCCGTCGAGGTTCACGATGCCGAGGTTGGATGTCCCGTCCCGGTTCCCCACGAAGGCGATTTCCGTTCCGTCGGGAGACACGGCGGGGTCTCTCCCGCGCAGACCGACGGTGACCCGGCGCTCCTTGCGCGTGGTGAGATCGTAGATGAAGATGTCCCAGTTGCCACCGACGGATTTGCTGTATACCAGGCTGTTGCCATCGGGTGTCCAGGAAAAGGGCAGGTTGACGTATTTCCCGTACTTCCGGCTCCTGGCCACCTTTGTCAGTTTTCGCGTGGCCAGGTCCATCACGAGCATTTCCATGATCGCGTAGTCGCCGCCCTCGTTGCTGATGAACGCCATCTTCGTGCCGTCTGGCGAGTAAGTGGGGAAGTGTTCCACGTCGCCCCGGTCGGAGAGCAGTTCGCCCTCGCGCTCTCCGGCAGCCCGGATGGAGTCCGCAAGGGCGCCGTATCTGCGATCGAGATGCGTGGTCCATTCGTCATAAAGATCGGGCGCCGAGATTCCCGTGCTCTTCTTGACGGAGGATTTGAAGTTGACGATCGGCCGGTCGCGGGACATGGCTCGCACGGAATCCGGACCGTAGGTGTCGGCCAGGTAGTTCAGAAATGCATAGCCCTGGTTGTAGACCTGTTCCGACTTGAAGCCGTCTTTGCCGAAGACGTTCATGTCGGTATATGAAAGCAGGTCGTCTTCGAGCGCGGCCATCCGCAGGATCATATCCCGGTGGGTGTCCCAGAGGTCACCCCCGTACTCTTCAGCTTCGAATTGTGCGATACCTTCCGCGTACCAGTTCGGCATGGCCGAGTGGTAGAGCGGGAGAAAGAAGCCGAAGTCCGGGTTCTGGTTGGAGCGGCTGCTGCCGAGAAGGCCGAATACGAAGGGCATGCTGTTGTGGGAGGCCTTGAGCGTGATGTGGTGGGTGAGTTCGTGGGTAAAAACGTCGCGCACCCAGTCGTGGGTGCCTCGCGAGTCCCAGTTGAGGGGCGTGGAACCGAACGAGATGAGATTTCCAAGGTAGAAGGAGAAGGCATTTCCGAGAATGTCAATGTCGGAAACGACCACGTGAATCGGGGCGTAGCGTTCTATGGAACCGGGGTAATGGCGGGATATCTTCTCGAAGGTGTCGTCCGCGATTTCCGCGATGCGGCGCGCCGTATTCTCCGCTTCCGCGTAATAGATGGCGAAATACTTCGTGCGGATTGCCCGTGCGCCCGGCACGTGCAGGCCGAGCAGGGAAGGGAAGAAATGACGCTCGTGCCGCTCCCATGTATAATCGGGCATGGTGCGGTTCAACGGCACGTCGGCAATGTCCACGGTGGGTCCGTGTTTGAATTTTCTGGGAAACTGCTGGGCGTCGGAAGGGGACGGCGCGCCGGACGAAATGCCGATTAGTACAGCGCCGAAGAGGCAGATGGAAAGGATCGTGGATCGGTTCACGTGCTTCTCCTGGACTTCGGGTGTTGAAATGGGCGGCCGCCGGGCGCCCGTAAGACGCGCGTGGGCGCAGGTTGATAATCTCGTCTTGCCGGCGCCGGCCGCGGTTCGGCCTTAAAAGTATACAATTAGACTTGCGAAGACAACGAACAGTTCCAATTTCAGGCCGTACGGAGGTGCTGCCCGGTCCGAAGAATACACGCGACGCTGTGGGTACCGTCGATTTCGAGCAGTTCGGGCACGATCTTCGTGCAGGCGTCTTCCCGTTCGGGGCAGCGCGGATGAAACGGGCAGCCGGAGGGGACGTTGGCCGGGCTTGGGACGTCACCGGTCAATACCGTGCGCTGTTTCCTTACGCGCGGGTCCGGCTCGGGTACGGCCGATAGCAGGGCGCGGGTATAGGGGTGCTGCGGATTGCCGCAGAGGGTACCGCTTTCCGCGATCTCCACGATGCGTCCGAGGTACATCACCGCGATGCGGTTGGAGATGTGTTTGACAACGCTCAGGTCGTGCGCGACGAAGAGGAAGGTAAGGCCGAACCGGCTCTGAAGGTCCTGGAGAAGATTGATGATCTGGGCTTGAATCGACACATCCAGGGCCGATACGGGTTCGTCCGCAACGATGAAATCGGGATTCACGGCCAGGGCCCGGGAGATGCCGATACGCTGGCGCTGCCCACCGCTGAATTCGTGGGGATACCTGCGGGCGTATTCCGGCCGGAGGCCCACGGTTTCCAGGAGTTCGGCCACGCGTTCCCGGGTGTCGCTCCCGTCCGTGAGCTTGTGGATTTTCAGCGCTTCGGACAGCATGCCACCCACCGTCATGCGCGGGTTCAGCGAACTGTAGGGGTCCTGGAAGATGATCTGCATGCGCCGTCGAACGGCTCTGAGTTCGGAGCTTTTCAGGCCGAAGACGTCTGTGCCGTTGAACAGTACGCGGCCCGCCGTGGCTTCGATCAGCCGCAGGATGCTCCTGCCCGCGGTTGTCTTGCCGCATCCGGATTCCCCCACCAGGCCCAGGGTTTCGCCCCGTTGCATCGTGAAAGAGACGCCGTCTACGGCTTTAACGTAGCCGACGGTCCGGGAGAATACCCCGCGGGTGATCGGGAAGTATTTCTTGAGGCCGTGGACTTCGAGGAGTGGTCTGGACATGTCAATCCGATCGCGTCACGGGAGATGGATAATCTTCGACCATCCAGCATGCCACAAGGCGGCCGCCCGAGGTCGGCTCCAGGCGCGGCTCGTCCGCTGCACAAACGTCCTCCGCCAATGAACACCTCGGCGCAAAACGGCATCCGGCGGGAAATCGGGTGGCGTCGGGCACGGTTCCCGGAATGACTGACAGCCGGCTTTTCTCTTCATTGAGCGTGGGGATGGACTCCAGCAGTCCCACCGTGTAGGGGTGCTGCGGATTGGCGAAAATCTCATCCACCGTTCCGGTTTCCACGATCTTTCCGGCATACATGACGGCCACGCGGTCCGCCACCTCCGCAATGACGCCCAGATCGTGGGTAATCATCAGGACGGCCATCCCCAATTCTCGTTGAAGCCGGTCCAGAAGTTCCAGAATCTGGGCCTGTATGGTCACATCCAGCGCCGTGGTCGGTTCGTCGGCAATGAGGAGTTCAGGATTGCAGCACAGGGCCATTGCAATCATCACCCGCTGGCGCATCCCCCCGGAAAGCTGGTGAGGATACTCGTTTGCCCGCTGGTCGGGATCCGGAATGCCGACCAGGTTCAGCATGTCCACCGTGACGGACCGGGCGGCGTCCCTGCCGAGACCCTGATGGAGTATTACGGCTTCGTCAATCTGGTCTCCGCAGGTGAAAACCGGGTTGAGGCTGGTCATCGGCTCCTGGAAAATCATCGCGACGTCGTTGCCCCTCACGCCCTGGAGAGCGGCCTCGTCCAGACTCAGCAGGTCGCGTCCGTTGAACCGGATCTCGCCCGAGACGATTTCCCCCGGCGGTTCGGGTACCAGACGCATTACGGACAGAGACGTGACGCTCTTGCCGCAGCCTGACTCTCCCACCAGGCCCAGGGTTTCGCCCTTCTTCAGCGTGAAGGAGACCCCGTCCACAGCCCTGGCGACACCGCCGTCCGTATGGAAGTATGTTTTCAGATCTCTGACAGTTAGGAGGGGTTCCGACATAAACCTGCCATTTGTGTATAATGCGATCTTTCCGGATTCCGTCCGAACCTGGCGCGTGCGCGCGAGAGCAATTCGTACCGCCGAATCTCTCACCGCCGGTACACGCGGGTCAGAAGAGGGGCGGATTCAGATTCAGCCAGTCTTCCAGCAGGAAATCCACGCGTCCGATGAGCAGGGAGATGCGCGCCATGACGGTATAACCGAATGAAGCGCCGAAGGAAACCATCAGGAAATAGATGCCGACCCTGGAAATACCGCCCACAACCCCTTTGTGTTCAACGGAGAAATAAAAGTAAATCAGTACGCTCAACACGCCGATCAGGATGATCGCCGGATCCAGCACGGCCCACCCGAAGTCCGCCGACGCCTGTGAAAACGGGCGGATGGTGGGCTCGATCTGTTCGATGATGAACGCGGCGACGCGGCGGGGGATGGCCAACCCGGCGCCGAGTCCCACGAAGAAGGCGAACGAGATGCGGCTGAGCCATACCGCCCTGCCGACAAAGCGGGTCATCAGGAAGAGACCGAGCAACGCCGGAACGATCACCCACCAGTCGACGCCGGCGTCAGGATGCGGTCGGAACAGGGGATTGACGACGTCCACGAGGATGCTCTGGTACCAGACCAGAGCGAGTTCGTATGCGGCGACGACGCCCACGTAGAGATGCTCGGCCAGCTTGAAGAGCGGATTGTCCCTGTACAGAAAGCTGTACAGAGCCAGCGTGATCCCCGCGGCGAGGATGATGCCGAACCCCGACCAGCTCGCTTCCAGGCTGCCGGCGGCCAGGAGATAGACATTCACGGCCGCAAAAAGCAGAAGGAAGATCGGGAAGACGAGGTGTTCTCTTTGCATACCGATGTACCTTTACGTCCTCGAAGCGCCGCGGCCCAGGAAGTAGACCGCGTTGCCCAGCAGGATGAACCCGATGATGACGATATGTGCGACGGACTGTGGACGCATGCCGCTTACGGCCAGGCCTTTCTTGCCCACGAGCGCTTCGTATTCCGCCGCGCCCGCCAGCCCGCCGATAAGGCCGTTGAGCTGCCGGGATTGAAGGAAGGGGAAGAAATCCGGCGCCATTACCGCGGTACAACCGGCGCCGAGGGGGAACCTGTAACGTTCCTGCCCGTAAGCGATCCATTCGTCCACGCCGGGGTACCCGGCGGCCAGATCGATCACGTAATCGAAATCCTTCAACGAACGCAGATTGCGGGTGAGAGGCATTTCGCTGGTGGCGGCGCCCCGGATGTCTTCGGGAAACGCGGCGTGCAGGTCCTGACCCATGTTCAGGATCAGGATCGGGCCGCCCGCCTTGAAACCGAGGAACGCATAGTCAGTCCCGTTTTCCCGCCCGTATTCCGTCGCCGCCGTCTCGAAAGCCTGCATGGCAAGTCCTACGGCTTCTGTAATGAGGGTCACGCCCACCACCCGTATGTTCCGGCTGAAGCAGTGGCGCAGAATGGCCAGGGCCATGGGCTGGAGCTCCGGCTGCGAACTGGGTCCGTAATCGAAGGAGATGAGCACGACGGCATCCGGATTTCCGGCCAGGCTCTCGACGGTGTCGTACACCGCGCGGACGTTTGGTGTGGCCTTGATGGGCAGTTCGAACCCGATAAGCAGAGGAATACATACAGCCAGAAAGACGGCAAGGTACACAATGCGGCGGTCGATGTTCAGGAGGCGCTCGATCATTGTCCCTCTTCTCCAAGATAGGATCGTTCGATACCGAATATGATGCGAAGTGCCGTGGCGATTGCGCCCAGGCTCACGCCCAGCAGAATGCCGCGTCGTGCGGCGAGGTTGGGCGTGGCCATCAGCCACTGTGAAATGGCGGGCAGGTGTTCGGAGATCAGCGCGCCGATGGGCACCCGGCCCAGCATGACGAGCAGCGCGGCAACGAGAAGCACAACGGCCTCGGCCGACCGGGCGCGAAACGTGCGGTAGGCGGCGGAGGCGATAAAGAACGCGAGCAGAGAGAACATCGTGGCGCCGCCGGCGACGTGAATGTGCGTATACATCCAGTTCAGATCCAGACCGTCGCCCCCGGCGAGCGGCTGCAGGGGTCCGCTGCCGTTGTTGTAGAGGGCAAGCAGGATCGTAACGATGAAGCCGACAAAGACGACGGCGCTGAAAGCCCATCCGGCCTGTTTGCGTTTGACCCGGTTCCAGTGCATCTGCAACAGACTGTGGATTCCCAGGAAGAGCGCGAACGCGGCGATGATCCGGTACCACGTGGACGTTGTGATCTCCACCGGCTGCGCAACCGGGATATAATAGGTGAATATGCCGATCACGCCCGCGGCAAAGGCAACGAGGAGCGGCAGGGTGCGTTGCAGGAAGTACATTCGGTTTTCTCCCGAAGGATTGAACGTATATGCTATGCTGTCAGATCAGGATCGGCCAGAAGCCGATGCCGGCCAATAAGGAACCCAGCACCAGCATCAGGATGAGAATTCCCTTCCCCAGGTCCTGGCCCTTCAGGCTTCCCAGCAGTTTGGGATCTCTGGAGAGATAGGCGCTCGCCGCGTAGAGTTCCTCACCCATCAGGGTATAGTCGCAGGTTGTGATGAAGAACGGAAGCTGTGTATAGGCGTCGGTAGCGGCGATCTGAATTGCGCCGGTCGTCGAGCCGGTCTCGGCCAGAAGCAGGGATTCGGCGTAAAAATACCCCATCAGAAGATTGGCCGCCGGCCTCTCCCGCACCATCAGCCCATCGAGCGCGGCCGCGTAGCTGAACTGGTCCGCGGCCGCCAGAAAGACGTTGTCAGGGTTGAACGCGTCGGGTCGTCCGGCTTCGATGCAAGACTCCTTGACCACTTCCTGGCTCACGGACATCACAATCGGATCCCGGTTGCCAACCTTGAGCAGGGTATCGTATTCGGCGGTTCGCTTCGCCACCTGTCCGAGAATATTCACGGCGGCGATGGTGGAGGGGCTGCCCATGTCCTGAAGGCCGTGGACGAAAAGCACCGGTTTACCCATCTCGGTTGCGCGACCCAGGGCTTCGTCCAGGGCGTCCAGTCCTGCCAGCCGCCGGATATAGAGATTTTTGCGCCGGGCGAGACGGATATAGACGAGGATCAGAATGGAGAACAGCGCGGCCAGCAGAAAATTGTTGCGCTTGGTCCAGTTGAACCAGTTGCCGTGGGCACGGGCTTCCACAACCGTGTAGCCCGCGCCGTGGACGCCGATGCGAACGAAATAGGGCCGGTCGTTCTCGATCCGGATCCGGTTTTGTCCCAGAGGGTCGAAGTAGGATTCAATGTGGACGAAGTGGTGGTTGCGGTTCTCCTTCCCCCTGCCGAACGTGACCGCCTCGTCGGCCATGGTCGGAGCCGTTTTGGGGTCCAGTTCCGCAACCGGATGGAACGGCCCGTCCGCCTGTTCGGAAACGCCGATGCGATATCGCGCGCTGTCCGGCAGGAAATCCAGGCGGCGCCACGTCAGCGTGATGCTGTGCCCCTGGTCGTTGGGCGTGTCGAAAGCCCGGACGTCGGTGGGCGCCGAACCGCCGGCGGCCGGCGCGGCAGCGATGGCAAGGGCGAAACTGAGGAATAGATGCGCCATTGCGTGTCTCCTGGCGGTTTTAATCAGGCGCGCCTGGACGCTCCAAATCATCATGCCTCGATCCTTTCGGCATTTGCGCGGGGTATCACGGCCTGTTGTCCGTTCTCGAATTGAACTTCAAGGACACGTACCCGAACTTCCGACTCAACGGCCGCGAGTTTGGACGGCAGAGCCGTGACGACACCGGTCTGTCCGAAAAAGGGCGCCCGAATCGTCCGGATCGGGTCTCCTACGGAAAGGCCTTCCGTGGCGACGGATTCCTCGGCGGTCGCTGTACTTCCCGTATCCGGAACGATGATTTCCGGACGAAGCACGCCGGCTCGTATCTGGGTCGCGCCCGAGATCGAGGCCTCGTCGCCGTTTCTCTCGTTCAGGATGTCGAAGGTCTTCGTCGCCATGGCGATGTCGCCGAATCCTTCGGTAACCACGACGGTAAGACCGATTTCCTCGGTGCCGGTGATGGCCACGCCCAGGTCGTAACCGAGAAGGCTCCGCAGGTCGCGGTCGCGGATGCCCCCGCCAATGACGCCGGCCGCGCCGATTTCCCGCGCTTTCCGGATCAGGTCCAGGGTGACCAGGCCTCCGGCGATGCAGATCCTGCCGGCACAGGAGGCGTCGATCCGGTCTTCCGAGAGCCGCTCGTCCGGTGTGGCGGCAAGTGGATGGATAGCGCCCCAGCTTTCCCCGCCGATGCCGAAGATACCCTGAAGGAATGCGCCGGCGGTCTCGATGACGACCCCTTCGCCGGGAATGGTTTCCACAACGGCGCCGTCCACGTACGCCCTGACCTGTACGGGTCGGGGCGGCCCCCGCAGAATAACCTGGCCGGTAACGGGCGACACGCTTTCCACGGTGCCTGAAACCGGCGATTCCACCGTGGTTTTGAACCACTTGATGAACGGGCGGGTCTCGGCCAGAGGCTCTCCCGACTCGACCGGCTCACCCTCCTTCCTGAGCATGAAGTCCGGGAGTTCGTCCGGGGTGACGCCCAGCCTGTTGACCAGGTTCAGGGTGGTCACGTCGCCGGGCAGTTCGGTCCGGGCCACCACCCGGTCGCGCTGCACGGTTTCCCCTTCAGAAACCAGCACCTCTCCTGCGAGCGGCAACTGGCGTCTCTTTCGTATGGTTGCCCTGCGGGTGACCCGCAGCCCCGGTGTGTACGTATGAGCCATGGCTTCAAATTTGCGTAACCGGCATGCCGCGCCGGCGGCGGCAACGATCTACGGCCTGCGGAGTCTTCACACGGCTTTTCAAACTTTCATCTTCGGGTCCAGGGCGTCTCGCAGGCCGTCGCCCAAAAGGTTGTAAAGGGTTACGGTGATAAAGATGGCGAAACCGGGTACGATGACCAGCCACCAGGCCGCGGTATTGTTTCGTGCGCCTGCCAGTATCGCGCCCCAGGTGATGGCCTCCGCGGGAACGCCGATCCCGAGGAAGCTCAGGCCGGACTCGGCCAAAATGGCCCCCGCCACGCCGAAAGCAGCCGGAATGAGTACCGGCGCGATCGCGTTCGGCAGAATGTGGATGAACATGATTCGTCCGCTGGAGTATCCCAGGCTCTTGGCCGCGGAAACGAAGTCGTAGCTCCTTACCTGCAGAAACTGCGACCTCGTGAGCCTGGCGATCCCGACCCATCCCGTAAAGCCGAGAATGATCATCACGAAGAAAAGGCTGGGCGGGAAGAACGCGGCGACCGTGATGATCAGGAAGAGGGTGGGTATGGCGGCCCAGAGCTCGAACAGACGCGAGAGAACCAGGTCGGTCCAGCCCCCGAAATAACCCGCGAGTGCGCCGAGGGCGACGCCGATAATCATCGAGATCGCCACCGAGACCAGTCCGATCGTGAGCGCGTAACGGGTTCCATGGATCAGCCCCGAAAGCACGTCCCGTCCCAGCCGATCCGTACCGAGGAAATGCGCTGCGCCGGGCGGTTGGTACTTGTCCCTGAGGTTAACGTCGCTGGGACCGTAGGGAACCGGCGGGAATATGGCGGATTCCGACCTCAGACGTTTGAAATTCTTCCTTCGTCTGAGCGGCTTCGGCCAGTCGGCCAGCCCGAGATGAACGGCATACTGGCGAAAGGCCGGGAAATAGGTCTTTCCCCTGTACTCCATATAGTAGGGTTTGTTGCCCGCGAGAAGATCTGCAAACACCGCCGTGAACGCGAGAACGCCGATCGCCGCCAGGCTGATGAGGGCCGGACGGTTCTTCTTGAACTGCCGCCAGACCAGTTTGGAGTAGGTCTGACCCTCCTCGACAGGTTCGGGTTCGGGCGTTGCGACGTCCGGTTCGTTGAGGTCGCGGGCTGTAGCGTCAGGCATGGATCTATCCCTGAAGACGGGAAAACTCGATGCGCGGGTCCACGACTTTCAGGAGGATGTCCGCGAGAAGAATACCCAGCAGCGAGAGAAACGAACCGATGGTCAGAATGGCCATCACCATCGGATAGTCGCGCACGAGTACGGATTGAACGCCCAGATACCCCAGCCCCGGTATGGTGAAGATGGTCTCGATGAAGACCGAGCCGGCGATGATGGCCGGAAGCAGATTCGCCAGAATGGTCACGATGGGAATCAGCGAGTTGCGGAAGACGTGCTTCAGGACCACGACTTTTTCCGAAAGCCCCTTTGCGCGGGCCGTGCGTACGTAATCCAGCCTCATGTTCTCCAGCATACTGGTCCGCATGAACCGGGAAAGACCCGCGAAGCTGGCGTAGCTCGAGGCCAGGACCGGCATGGCCATGTGATGGGCGTGGTCCGTCAACAGCCGCCAGAATCCCCATTCGGAAGAGGCGTCCAGCGACTGGATGCCGGAGGCCGGAAACCAGTAGAAGAATTCCTTGTTGCAGAAAAACACGATGAGCAGCATGCCCACCCAGAATGAAGGCATGGACCACAGGATGAAGGTTCCCGTGGTCAGCGCGCGGTCGGTCCGGGTGTCCTGTTTCACGGCCAGCCATATACCCAGCGGCAGACCGATGATGTAAGCCACGATCAGACTGATGACGTTGATTTCGATGGTGATAGGCACGCGTGCGAGGATATGGGAGATGACCGGCTGCTGATCCTTGAAGGAGCGGCCGAAATTGAGCGTGATAAAGCGCCGGTCGAAGAGGTGGAAGAGGAGCAGGCCGGCGCCGGTGTACTCATAGTTTTTCTCGAGTTTGACCGTCTTGCTCTCCCAGAAAGAGGAAAGGACGAGCGCTTCCGCCTCGTCCGGGTGATGTTTCTCGAAACTCCTGAGAAACCGGGCCTTACGCGCCTTATTCTCAAGCGCTGCCAACTCGCTTCTTTCCCCGCTGTCCAGTTTCGAGAGATAGACGTCGACGCGGCGGCCCATGCGTTCGAAGTTGTTGAGCGGCTCCACGTGCAGAACCAGGCTGGACAGCCAGTTCAGGTATTGGATGTGAACCGGCCGGTCCAGGCCGAGTTGCCGCCGAAGGTCCTCGCGCGTTTTTTCGAAATCGGACTGCCCTTCTGTCGAGATGCCCTCCTCCCCCGCCATGCCGCCGAGAAAGAAGTCCACGGGGTCTCCGGGAGCGAGATGCATGACCAGGAACGAGATCAGGGTGATACCGATCATCGTCGGGATCATCAGCAGGCTGCGCTGCAGGATGTACTGGATCATCTGCCTTCAGGCCTCTCCGTGCCGGCGTCCGTTAACCAGGATTCGTATGTTTTCGTGGACGTTAAACCGAATGTGTGAAAGTTGATAAAGGCGATTAAACTGCGGATTACCAGGATACACCAAGTCACTGGACGTCAACTGAAAGGATGTCCTTCCATACGACGTTAACTCCCTGTTTCGGAGGGTTTTATCACGACGCCCGGATGCCGTTTTTTCCTATTGGGGCCAACTCTATTGATACAACCGGTTGGAAGCGCCTACCCACCATTCCTGGGTATCCGGGCCACCGGCGTACCAGCTGTCCCCCGCAAAGCGCCTGCTGTAGGAAGTGGCGGCGCGTGATTTCCAGAGAAACGTATAGGGTTGCTCGTTGTACAGGATTTCCTGGAAACGCCGGTAGAGCCGGATTCTCTCGTCCATATCGAACTCCCGTCGATAGGATTCCAGGATGCGGTCAACCTCCTCGTTCCTGAAGCCGATATAGTTCGACCCCTGTCCCTCGGACTGTGAGGAATGCCAGATCTGATAGGAGTCCGGGGGGATGATCAGGCTGCCGGTCCACCCCAGCGTACAGGCGGCGAAGTCTTTCTTGCGAACCACCCGGTCCAGAAAGATGGTCCAGTCCAGTTCGCGCACCTCGCAGACGATTCCGATGTCCTGCAGTTCATACTGCAGCGCCAGGGCGATGTCTTTGCGGAGCTGGTTCCCTGAGTTGACCAGGAACTCGAATTTAAACGGGTGTATCGTTCCGTCGATGACCTTGTCCAGGATGCCGTCGTTATCGCTGTCCGTCCATCCGGCCTCATCCAGAATGTCAAGCGCCCTGTCGGGATCGTAAGGGTGGGGCTCCAGGCTGTGGTTGTATTCCGGGCGGAACTTGTGGATGGGGCTCTCAACGGTTTCCGCCAGACCGAACATGAGGTTCACCACCATGCTTTCACGGTCGGTGAGGTAGGTCATGGCCTTGCGTACGCGTCGGTCGCGAAAGATGGGGTGCGCGTTGTTCCAGCCGATGTACACGTATCCCGAAGAATAGATCACGCTCTTCTTGAATCGCTCGATAAAATCCGGAGACCAGCTCTTGTCCTTGAACTGAAGCGGCCTGAGCCCGAAGTAGTCTATATTTCCGTTGGTGTGCTCTATGAACGCGGCTTCAGGGTCGTTCACGATTTTGAAGACGACCTTTTCCACGTATCCCTTGGGCATCAGATCGGTCCGGCCCCCTCCCCAGTAGTTGGGATTGCGGGTAAGTATCACCTTTTGCCCTGTGATCACGTCTGCGTCCCAGTCTGCCACGAGATAGGGCCCGGAGCCGAGCATTTTCCGATGGTAGCCGGTGTTGAATGTCTCGGCGAACTGCTCCACCCGCTCCGCGTGCGGCCCGTTTTCCCAGGACCCGTCGATGAGACTTCCAATGTCAACGGGGTCCAGCAGGCCGTCGGGGTCGTAGAAATGTTTCGGCAGAATCTCCATGGAACCCAGTGAGATGTTGTTCCTGAAATAGGGTTCCCGGCAGACGAAACTGATTCTGTATTTGCCCTCCTGCTCGACGTCGCTGATGGCCGCGTAATAGTTCCGAAGCGAGGCAGCCAGGACTTTCGGGTTCTTGATGACTTTGATGCTGAAGTGGACGTCGTCCGCCGAGAGGGGCTTGCCGTCCGCGAAATGGACGTTCTCGCGCAGGTCGAAGGTGTAGGTGAGCTTGTCTTCGGACACCTCGGGGGGCCCCTTCGCAACCAACCCTCTGAGATTGTAAGGCGATTCGTTCTCAATCTCGAGGAGTGATTCGAAGATGTATTGGTGTACGATGGAAGCGCCTCTGTCGTTTGAGACGTACGGGTTGAAATTCTCCGGATCGGAAAGGAAGTGGCGAACCATCCAGTCTCCGTATTCCGGTTGGATATCGCCGGCGTACCTGGCGGGTACCCGTTCCGTTCCGTCCAGTACGATAGCGGGAGCTTCCTTCGTATCCAATAGCGTTCTCTGAACTTTCTCCCAGGGGGTTTCGTCTTCGCCTGCGGCTGCAGAGACGAAAAACAATCCAAGGATTACCAATCCGCACACTCTAGCCATCTCTTGCCTCCCTTGCAACGCTTGTCAGCCCGTTGAAAAAGTCCATCCGGGCTACAGCCGGCCCTTGCGGTCGAAATACTGCGTTGCGCTCCCTCGCCGAATCGCAGGATGGGACTCGGTTGCGCGCCTTGCATTCGACCACAATGGCAAGTGTTCCGACCCGGAAATAGATTGCCGAAATTCGGACGCCGAGTCGCCCGGCTGGCAAGGCGCCTGAGCGAGGCGACCTGCGCAAGGTCACCGAGCGAAGGCAACGCCGCCAGACGGGATGAATCGGCGGACCAATGGTGACATATTTCCGGGACGGGACACCAAGCCTCGCCTGCAGAGCGACTTTGTCAACGGACTGCTATTGACGGGGATAGAGGTCCAACGCCCTGTTCCAGGCGGCAACCCGCTCCACCCCGTCCCCGTCCGAAAACGGAAGCGGCCGTCCGCGCCCATCCAGGATCAGACCGGCCACGCCGCCCTTCACCGTGCGTCGGATCGACTGACCGGCCCCCGCCCCGGCGTCCCAACCCGATTCGGGATGCAGGCTGACGTCGACCTCCTGGTCGGGGTCCCCTTGGAACATATGGAGGGCGCCGACTTTCAGGTCGCCGGACTCTGTGCTGTCATCGAGCGAGATCTCGTACGTGGCGCAGACTTCGCCCGGTTTTCCCTGCCCGGAAGGCGCAATACAGGTGCCCAGATCGACCAGGCAGTCCCGTTCGAACACTTCGGCGGCGGCCTGTTCATTGACGCTTGTCAGGACGCCCAGGTGGGGCATCATGAAAATGCTGTCGACGGCCAGCCTCGTGAATCCCCGGGGCTGGAAGGCGTCGATGAGCATGGCCGCCGACTGCGCGCGCCGGGGCGCATGGGAAAGAACCCCGCCGCTGCCCACCAGGAGGTCCAGGTCCGGCATGTGAATCAGGCTCTCGCCCGCGGCGGTCTGATCGAAAGCGTCGGAAAGGGTGCGTTCCGTCTGCACCCCCTTCAGTCCTACGGCCAGTGCACGGTGCTGCTCGAACGCCAGGCGCAATGCCTCGCGGGCGATGGCCTGCTCGAGCTGCAGCTCCTCCAGCGTCTGCGGCACGGTGGTCGGCCGGATCATCTTGTTCTTGACGCGGTCTCTGAGGTCGGCCTCTTCGATTTCAAATGGGACCCAGCGCATGACGTTCGACAGGCCTGCCTCGGCCAGTACGTTCGAGATGCTGTAGGACATGCCCAGGTTGGCGCTAACGGTACGGTTGAATGGATCGCCGAAAACGCTGAAGACATCGGTGGTCGCCCCGCCGATGTCGACGCCCACGACGTTGATGTTCCGGCGCCGGGCGACGGTCTGAATGAGCAGGCCCACCGCGCCGGGCGTTGGCATAATGGGCGCGCCCGTCCATTCCATCAGTTTACGGTACCCGGGCGCCTGCGCCATCACGTGTTCGAGGAAGAGGTCGTGGATTACCTGGCGCGCGGGTCCCAGGTTCTCGCGTTCGAGTTGAGGGCGGATATTGTCCGTGGTCTTCAGCGCGGTTTTTTCGCCCAGAACCCGTTGAACGTCCTCCCGCGCGTCCCTGTTTCCGGCATAGATGACCGGGAGCCGGAAGCCGGCGCCGAACCGCGGCCTCGGGTCCGCCGCGGCGATGAACTCCGCCAGTTCCACCACGTGGCTCACGGTACCGCCGTCCGTTCCTCCGGACAGGAGTACCATGTCGGGACGCAAATGGCGGATGCGCTCGATTTTCTGGTGGGGCAGGCGGCCGTCGTTGGAAGCGAGCACGTCCATGACGATGGCGCCGGCGCCCAGGGCCGCACGCTGGGCGCTCTCGCCCGTCATCGCCTGGACAACGCCGCCCACCATCATCTGCAGGCCGCCCCCGGCGCTGCTGGTGGACACATAAATGTCAACGCCGCGGCCGTCTGCCGCGGGCGTGATGATGCGTTCGCCGTCCAGGATGGCGCGCCCGGAGAGTTCCTCGACTTCCTGGATGGCGTTGAGGACGCCCCGCGTGACATCTTCAAACGGCGCCTCGACCGTGGTGGGCGCCTCGCCGCGAAAGGTCTGCCTGTAGCATTCCTCCTTTTTCTCGATAAGAATGGCCTTGGTGGTCGTGCTGCCGCAGTCCGTGGCGATGATGACGTCCGGTCTATCCATTCCGTCTGTTTTCCGTCTCCACAAGGGTATCGATCAGTGTCTGGACGCTCTGTCGTTTCTCCAGAAAACGCACGAATCGACCGTATTCCGCGCCTGAGAAGATAAGTGTGACAAAGGGGGAAAGAAAAGCCAAAAACTGACTGCCTATAAAGTTGAACGGCCTGCCGGCTTCCAGAACCATCAACGCGGGTGTGGTCATCTGCCGGCGAACGACGAATTCCGCCATTTTGGCAGCCAGAGCGCGTTCTTCCTCCGTGATTCGGCTCTCCGGAGGGTTGACAGCGAAAGCGTGTTCGCACCAGGTTCTAAGGCGCTGCATCCGCGAGGCGGGTCTGGACATACTCGATGATTTTCTCCCGATTGTCACGAACGCGCAGGAAACAGCCTCGAAACGGATCGAGCCTGTTTGGACGGGCGAACGGGCTGAGAAGGACGCCGTCCGGGACGACGGTATGCCGGCGAATCCGGTTCCACGGAATGGTCCGCCGCGCGCCAAGGTGCGCTATAAGGATATGCCTCTCCAGGAGCGCGTATCGCGTGGGGAGAAAGTAACGGGACATGGATGCCGTGAGCAGCGCCGTCGAAAGAAAACCGTACGCCGGCACGCCGAATTCAATGGCAATCAGAACCGACAGCGCCAGGATGACCAGGATGAGCAGGCCGGTTTTCGCGGGCGGTTCTTCGAGGAGGGGATGGACCGACCAGCGGAGTTCAGGTGCCGATTCGGACGTCTTCGGTTTGTCCATGCTTTATCAGTCCGTTGATAAAGTCGCTCTGCAGGCGAGGCCGAGTCATTGTGGTCGAAGACAAGGCGCGCGACCGAGTCCCATCCCTCGATTCGGCGAGGGAGCGCAACGCCGTATTTCGACCGCAAGGGCCGGCCGTAGCCCGGATGGACTTTTTCAACGGGCTGTTATGGGAGTCGGCAAGGAGACGGCCAGGCTGATTCTTCGAATTGACGCTATATGATGCGGCGGACGATGCGGGGTTGGCGCAGGCCGTCGCCCAGGTTCCAGGATTCCGTGCCGTACCTGGTTTCAACGAGATGTTCGGCGTCTGCGGTTTCCTCGGGAGACAACGTCGCTCCTGTCAGGCAGATGCCCAGGGTCTCTACAAAACCGTCCCGCAGTGCGCGCGCCACGGTGTTGAAGTCCGAGGGGCGGCCCACTTCCGCAAGGGAGACGGTGTGCCGGTCCAGTTCCCGACGAAAGCGTTCCTTCAGGGGCTCGCGACGGTCCGGCATGAGTTCGATGAGACGCTTGTGTTCCGGACCCAGAAGCAGCGAGCCGTGTTGAAGCAGCACGCCGCCCAGACGCCGCTGGGCGCTGCCTATGATCTTCCGGTCGTGAATCGTAACCTCGTATTGCGTGGTACTCGAAAAACAGGGCGAAGTGAGGCCTTCTCCGCGGGGAGACGAAACCGGATTGCGTCGCGGCTCGAATCGGGCGTCCACGCCCAGAAGTCGCAGGCTTGCAACCAGGCAGGCGCTGATTTTCCGGTAGGACTCCTGAATGGAGCCGCCCAGCAGCGGGTCGTCGGCGCGGCAGGTGACGCTGTACGTGAGTTCGTTCCAGTGGAGGACGGCGCGCCCACCGCTCGGCCGGCGGACCAGGTGGATGCCGCGCTGCCGGCATCGGTCCGCGTCGACTTCGCGGCCGATCCTCTGGGCGTATCCGAAAGAGACCGCGGGCGGCGTCCAGCCGAACGTCCGTACCGTGGGCGGCGACGTATCCGCCTCAACGCCGCGCACGATGGCTTCGTCCACGGCCATATTGAAAAAGGCGTTCCCCGACCCGGTGTTCAGGAAACGCCATGAACGCGATCCGGTTTCCTGCATGAATCAGGAGACTCCCAGCTTCTGCAACGCCTCTTTCGCCGCCATCTGTTGCGCCTCCTTCTTGCTTCGTCCCTTTCCGAAGCCCATTCGTTCGCCGGCGATCAACACCTCGACACTGAACGTCTTGTGGTGGTCCGGACCCTCTTCCGAGCTGACCAGGTAGCGGGGGTGTCCCCGGCCTTCCCCCTGCGTATGCTCCAGAAGGACGCTCTTGAAGTTGAGAAAGCTGCTATTGGCGACAATTCCCTCGATGTTGCTCAGGAGGTGGCGCTGAACGAAGGCGTCCGCGGCCTTGAGGCCGCCGTCGAGATAGACGGCGCCCAGAATTGCCTCGAAAGCATCTCCGATGATCGACGTCCGGTCTCTTCCTCCCGCCAGGTCTTCTTCCCTGCTGAGCAGGATGTGGTGACCGAGTCCGATTGCGCGGCCCCGTTGCGCGAGAATGACTTTGCTGACGAGTACGGATTTGATCTGCGTGAGGTCGCCCTCACGTTTGTTCTGAAACTTCCGATAGAGGTTTTCCGTGACCAGCAGGTCCAGTACGGCGTCGCCGAGAAACTCGAGCCGTTCGTTCGAAGCGATGCTCCCTTCGTCAACGGCGTAGACGTAGGAGCGGTGTTTGATCGCCTGGACCAGGAGATCGGGATCCGAAAAACGATAGCCGAGTTTTTCCTGGAGACTTTCCGGTGTGTGCGCTACCCGGTCGCGCCCGAGCCAGCGTGCAACCGTATGTCTGATTTTAACAAGTCCGATGAGCTTTACCTGCGGGGATTATCGGCCGTCGTAGCTGCGCATCGCGAGCACGGCGTTGTGCCCGCCGAACCCGAAGGAGTTGTTCATGGCCACGCGGACCGGCATTTCCCGTGCCGTGTTGGGCACGTAGTCCAGGTCGCACTCCGGATCGGGATGTTCGTAGTTGATGGTGGGTGGCACGCGGCCGTGATGGATGGCCAGGAGGCAGGCGATGCTCTCGATCGCGCCGGAGGCGCCCAGCAGATGGCCCGTCATGGATTTGGTGGAGCTGACCGCAGCTTGTCGCGCGTGATCTCCCAGGACGGATTTAATGGCCGCGGTTTCGGTCCGGTCGCCGATCGGGGTCGACGTGCCGTGGGCATTGATGTAGTCCACGTCCTCCGGGTTCAGCCCTGCCTGGTTCAGTGCGATTCTCATCGCCCGTGCGCCGCCCTCGCCGCCCGGGGCCATGTCGGTGACGTGATACGCATCGGCAGTGAAACCCGCTCCTGAAATCTCTGCGTAGATTCGTGCGCCCCGCCGCCGCGCGTGTTGCAGTTCTTCGAGTATGAGCGCGCCGGACCCCTCGCCAAGCACGAATCCGTCACGCTCCAGGTCGAAAGGACGGCTGGCCGCTTGCGGGTCCTCGTTGCGCGTGGAAAGCGCCTTCATCGAAGCGAAACCCCCCAGCGACATGGCGCTGACGGCCGCTTCGGCGCCGCCGGTAACCATGACGTCGGCTTCGTCGTGGCGGATTTCCCTGAAGGCGCATCCGATGGCGTGGGCGGCCGAGGAACAGGCGGACACGGTGGTATAGTTCGGCCCTCTGGCGCCGAGCAGGATGGAAACCTGCCCCGACGTCATGTCCGGAATCATCATGGGGATGAAGAACGGGCTGATCCGCCGGGCGCCTTTCTCGAGGAGGACGGTGTGTTGATCTTCGAAGGTCCAGATACCTCCGATGCCCGAGCCGAAAACCACGCCCATCCGGTCGGGGTTTCCGGCGTCCACGTCCAGGTCGGCGTCCGTTACAGCCATTTGCGCGCAACAGATGGCATACTGGGTGCACAGATCGTTGCGCCTGGCCAGTCTACGGTCGAGACCGAACCGTTGGGCGTCGAAATCCTTCAATTCGGCGCCGAACGTAACCCTGAATCCCGTCGTATCGAATCTGCCGATGTGATCGACGCCGCTCTCTCCATTGAGCAACGCCTCCCAGTAGGCTTCGGTGTTCAATCCGTTCGGCGCGAGGACGCCGAGGCCTGTCACCACAACCCTTCGGTTTCCGTTCAAGGGCACCTTCTCCCTGGTATCGTGTTTGCATCGGCACGGAACTTCGGCATCGTCGAACAATCCACGCCCACCGTGTGTCTTGCGCTCAAGTCCTGACGTCGAGACGTCGCTTCACGGGCGCCGCCAGCCGTTGAAACTGCCCGTCCCGTCTGCGGCCGGCTATTCGTTCAGGCGTTGCTTGAGATAAACCGTGACGTCGCTGACGGTCTCCAGCTTCTCGGCGTCTTCATCCGGAACTTCCATATCGAATTCCTCTTCGAAGGCCATCACCAGTTCGACCGTGTCGAGGGAATCTGCGCCAAGATCATCTATGAAATGGGCTTCCGGTGTTACGCTGTCGGCATCCACGCCCAACTGATCAACGATGAGATCGACGACTTTCTGCTGAATATCTTCAGCCATGGCAACTGTCTCCCTTTTTTGTCGCACTGTACACCCCGGCGCGACTCTCCGTTCGCGTCTGTCGCCAGACGGTTCAGTTCGGCTTACATGACCATCCCGCCGTCCACGACCAGGACCTGCCCGGTGATATATGCAGCGTCGCCGGAGGCCAGAAACGCGACCGCCGCCGCGACATCTTCGGGTGTTCCCGGTGTGCCCAGGGGGACCTGTTCGAGAATCTTCTCTTTGAGTTGTTCAGGGAGCTTTTCCGTCATTTCGGTGGGGATATATCCGGGCGCCACCACGTTGGCAGTGATGCCCCTGCTCGCCAGTTCTTTCGCGGTGGTTTTTGTCAGGCCGATAAGCCCGGATTTCGCGGCGGTGTACCCGGCCTGTCCCGGGTTTCCCATCAACCCCGTTACGGATGAGATATTGATGATCCGACCGGACCGCGCCCTCATCATCGGTCTTACGGCGGCCTGTGTACACAGAAATGCGCCCTTGAGGTTGACGTTGAGAACGTCGTCCCAGTCCCCCGGCTTCAGTCGCATCAGTAAACCGTCGCGCGTAATTCCGGCATTGTTGACCAGAACGTCCACCCCGCCCCAGCGGTCCAGGACGGACTTGAAAAGCTCGGCGACGTCGGTGGCGTTCGAAACGTCCGCCTTCAGCGCGAACGCGCTCCCGCCGCGGCTCTCGATGGCTTCCGCCACCGCCAGTGCGCTTTCGAGGGTCCGGCTGGCGCACACCGCCACCCTTGCGCCTTCTTCGGCCAGGCGGCCGGCGATGGCCTCGCCGATGCCGCGGGACCCGCCCGTGACGATCGCGGTCTTGTCCTTGAGTCGATTCATACCGTAAGACTGTCCAGGTCCTCGAGGGTTCCGACGGACGTTACGGCGACCCCCTTTTCGATGCGCCGCATCAGGGCTTTCAACGTACTTCCGGGGCCAGCTTCGATCGCGCGGTCAACACCTTCCGAAACGAGCCGCGCCATTGAATCCGTCCATCGGACGGGGGAGACAACCTGTTTGATGAGAAGGTCTTTGAGTACGTCCGGATCGGTCGTGGGTTCCGCCGTCGTATTCGGCACCACCGGAATGCGCGCCGGTGAGAATGGAACGTTCGCGAGGGCGCCTTCAAGCGTGCCCAGGGCGGATTGCATAAGGCCCGAGTGAAAGGCGCCGCTGACCTGGAGTTCGACAACCCTCCTGGCGCCCTCATCCGATGCCTTGATCATGGCCCGTTTCACGGCCGTCGGCTCACCCGAAATGACGACCTGGCCGGGGCAGTTGAAGTTTGCGGGCACGACCACCACACCCGTCCCAGGCGATTCACAGATGTCCACGACCGCACTGTCTTCCAGGCCTATGATGGCCGCCATCGTGCCGGGGTGCATTTTCCCCGCCGCGTGCATGGCCCGCCCGCGTATTCCCACGATGCGCACACCGTCTTCCAGGGACATGACCCCGGCGGCGACAAGGGCCGCCAGTTCTCCCACGCTGTGTCCGGCCACGAAATCCGGGTTGATGCCCCTGTCTCTCAGGATTTCAAATACCGAAATGCTGTGCGCGAAGATGGCCGGCTGCGTGATGGCCGTCTGTTTCAGGGATTCTTCCGGACCGTCGAAACAGAATGTCTTGAGACCGGTCTCGGAGATGCGGTCGGTCAGATTGAATACGTACTGTGCGATCGGTGAGGCGCTGTAAAGATCGCTGGCCATCCCCACGTATTGCGCGCCCTGGCCGGGAAATAAGAATGCTAGGGACATGACGGTCCAAAAACGTACCTGCTTGTGGATTCCAACCATCGACTCCGATCAATACGCCCACTTCAGCAGGGCGCTTCCCCAGGTATAGCCGGCTCCGGCGCTTGACACGACAATGTAGTCGCCCCGCTTCACACGTTCCTGTTCGACCGCTTCGGATAGGGCGATTGGGATTGTGCCGCAGGTCGTGTTCGCGTATCTGTCGATGTTGACCAGTACGCGTTCCGGCGCCAGCTTCATTCGGCGCGCCGTCGCGTCGATGATGCGTTTATTCGCCTGGTGCGGTACCAGCAGTGCGATATCGTCGCCGCTGAGTCCGTTTCGTTCCAGCAGTTCCGCTGAAACCGCGGCCATGCTGCTGCTGGCGAACTTGAGGACGCGAGGCCCGTCCTGGTGAACGTAGTGCATTTTCTTGTCAACGGTTTCGTGGCTTGCGGGATGCAGACTGCCGCCGGCCGGTTGGCACAGATACTGGCCGCCGGATCCGTCCACGTTCAGGATGAAGTCCTGGATGCCGGCGCCGGTCTCGTCGGGTTCCAGGAGGACAGCCCCCGCGCCGTCCCCGAACAAGACGCAGGTCTCACGGTTGGTGTAGTCGACAACGGAGCTCATTTTGTCGGAGCCGATGACCACCACTCTCCTGTGCGCTCCGCTTTCCACAAACTGTCCGCCTACGACCAGCGCGTACAGGAACCCGCAGCATGCCGCGGAGAGGTCGAACCCCCACGCGTTCCCGGCCCCCACCTCGTGCTGCACCAGGCACGCGGTGGCGGGATAGACCATGTCAGGCGTGACCGTTGCAACGATAATCAGATCGATTTCATTCGCATCCAGACCCTTTTGTTCGAGCAGGGACTCCATCGCCCGGGCGGCCATGTGAGAGGCGCCCAGGCCGTCGTCGAGAATACGGCGTTCTGCAATACCCGTTCGTGATCGAATCCATTCGTCCGAAGTATCCACCATGTGTTCAAGGTCGGCATTCGTCAGCCGGCGTTCGGGGAGAAAGCGGGAGACGCCGGTGACGGAAGCATTGACTTTTTTTTTCATAGGCAAGGGTGACGATTGGGGGATTCGTTATCGGGTTACGCCGCTCGTTCCGGAGATCAGACGCTTTCGCCTTCGGTTACTTCACGTCCGTTGTATTGGCCGCAGTTCGAGCAGACCCGGTGAGGCCTGCGAGGCTGGCCGCAGTTGGGACATTCAGAGAAAGCGGGTCTCGAAAGCTTCCAGTGGGTCCGTCGCTTGCCGGTTCTGGAATTGGAACTCCTGCGTTTCGGGTGTGCCATTTTGAAATGCTCCTTCAGGATTGTTCTTTCAACGCTCGCAGGGCTTCCCAACGGGGGTCGATCTGAGTTGACGAACAGTTGCACTGCGTCAGGTTGAGGTTCTCACCGCAAATTGAGCAAAGCCCCTCGCAGGACGTCTTGCACAGGGGATTCAACGGCATTTCCAGCAGTATGTAGTCCTTGATTTCTTCGCCGAGGTCGACTTTGTCTCCGGATTCGTCCAGCCAGATCATCGTTTCGTCTTCATCATCTGCCATGGATTCCGGACGGTTTTTCTGGAAGACGAATTTGAAATCGGAGGAGAGGGAGAACGAAACGGGTTCCAGGCATCGCACGCACTCGAGCCGAAGGTCGGCATTCGTCCGGCCGCTTGCAGATATGGATTCGCCTATCTTGACGAACTTGATACGCGTCTTGATGGGACCCACAAATTGCAGATCTTCATCCTGGATGTGCAACTCTTCGGGAGTTTCTTCCCAGTCCAGACTGGCCGTGCCTTCTTCGAGTTCGTTGAGTGCGACAATCATCGAAAGGTGTCCATTTGGATTACGCGTGTCCGTTCTAACCTTGATTCCTAAGTCTTCGGGGACGTTAATTCGAATATGTGCTTGTAAATAAAGGCGATTAGACGGCGGATTTCCAGGATACACCAAGTCACTGGACGTGAACGGAAAAAACGTCCTTCTAAACGTCGATATCGCCCTGTTTCGGAGGGTTTTATCGCGTCGCCGCGTTGCTGTTTTTGCGGAATTAAGGCTAAGCGTCTTCTCCGAAGAAAAAGGCAATCTCCCATGTCGCTGTTTCCGGCGAGTCCGACGCGTGCACGGCGTTGCGCTGTACGGTTGTGCCGAAATCCCTGCGAATGGTGCCTTCAGCGGCTTTCGCCGAATCGGTTACGCCAATGATTTCGCGCAGGATCGACACCGCGTCTTCCCGCTCCAGCGCCAGCGGCACGATGGGACCCGAAGACATGAAATCGATCAGGCCGTCAAAAAATGGTTGTCCCTCGTGTACGGCGTAGAACCGGGTGGCCTCCTCGCGGGTGAATCGCGTCATTCTCAACTGTCGAATCCTGAACCCTTTGTCTTCCACGCGTTTGACGATGGCGCCGATGGCATTCCGGGAAACCGCGTCCGGTTTGATGATCAGCAATGTGTTTTCAGGCATCGACGCCCGCGCTTTCCATCCGGGTTCGAGGAGTCAAGTTCGCGTATCACGCTGAAGATGAAGAAGATAGATTTTCTCCGGGGATTTGTCAATATCAAACTTCGTTTTTAAGCTGTCAGCCGTCAGCTATCAGCCGTCAGCCAAAACCGGTTAACGATACGGTTCAGCAACGTTCACCGGTGATATCCGCGCCCGTATCGGATTTGTAGGGGCGACCGGCCGGTCGCCCGTCGTTCTGCACGCAAGAATCGGCTCACACATAGGCACAAAGAAACAAAGACACAAAGGGAAAGGCAGAGGCCAGCGGTCAGCGGCCAGGAAACAAGCTGTCAGCCATCAGCCATCAGCTTTCAGCCAAACCGGTTAGCGAAACGGATGCGCGATGCCAATTATTGATGTCAGTGCCAGAATGGTGCGACCGCAAATGGCGACCTCTCTCCCGCGGGAGAGAGGGTGGAAAACTACGGGTTGCGCCACATGGGTCAGTTGATCCTGACGCTTGTGTCTCAAATGTAAGGGCGACTCTTGTGGTCGCCCTCGCGATTCCCGATGTCAGGATTTCTTCAGCAGCGATCTCAGATGGTATCCCGTCGCCGCGGCGAGCGCCGCGACAAGGCCCCCGATCAGCGCCGTTGTTACGACCAGCAGGGATGGATCCGAAAGGCCTGCAATGCCGGCGATCTTCGCCGTGAGAATGCCGCCGGATTTAAGGTGGATATAGCCAGCGGCCGCCAGCCACAGGATCGCTGCGCCGCTGAAACCCGCGCCCAGCGCTTTCCACGCGGTTGGCGACTTCCAGAACCCGGCTGTGAATCCTGCCACGCCGATGCCCCACCACGGTAGCGTAAGGCCGGCGATCAGGCCGAATACAAGGACGTATAGAGCGGTTGAGATCATATAGAGAAAGCTATCAGCCGTCAGCAATCAGCTTGAATCAAAAACAAACCTGTCGATGTCAGCGTCACGATTAGGCAGGACCCGAAGAGGCCCAACGAGGGCAGGATGCCCTCGATTCCGGAGTCGCAGGAGCCAGCGGCAGAACCGCAACACCACGCGGCTGTCCCTACCAGTCTAACTCCTTGCCGCTCGGTTGTGGCGTGGGGGGTTTTTCCGTGTTAATCCGTCCAGCACCTTAATATTGATATGCTTCAGGGGCATGTAGGGCACTCATTTCTTTCTTACCTCTGAGGTGATTCACGGAAAAACCGGCTCCGCGCCGAGCGGCGCCGTTCTTTTTGGCCCTTTTTCTTTGGCGAGAAAGAAAAAGGGCGTAAAGAAATAAATAACAATATGATGGGAGTAAAATGAAGTCGTGGCACCGGTGCGCGATCCGTCACTGGGGTCTCGGCATTTTTTGTAAATTCGCCCGCGATTTTCCGTCTTACGGTCTTGTGACCAGCGTCAACCGTTCCTCGATACGCCCTTGGCCGTCTTCCGGCGTTTTCATGAACAGAAGTTCATCCAGTTCGCCATTGACCCAGGTGTCGACAAAGTCGTCGTAGTGCCTGCTGCCCGGGTTGCCGGATTGCCCGCCGGGATAGATTCCCCATGCTCGTACGTCAGGACCGAGGGACACGACCATTCGCCAGCATGGGCCATGCCCCCCCCGGGTCGCATTGACGATGTCGCGGCCGCCGTGTACGAACAGATCCAGATGCGAAAATTCAGGTATCCTCAACAGATGCCTGATATCCGCGCCTTTGAAGCGTCCCCATTGCCAGGCTTCGCCCGCCGGACCGAGCCTTTTCGTCAATTCAATGCAAGATGCCGCAAACGTGCCGCGGGCAAGGTCGGCCAGCGACTCCACAGGTTCGGTCCGCGTGTCGTCAAACCATCTGGCGTCCGGCTCGTCGAGGATCAAGCTCACCGTTCGATCCGCGGAAGGGCGTTGCAGACCGGGGCCCGATCCGCTGAATTCATCGTCCCAGATTGCCCGGTAGAGCTTTCCCCACCAGGTTTGGAAAACGGTGGGGGCGATCCTGGCGGCATCGGCGAAGTAGTCCCAGTTCTGAAGTTCCTGGTAGACCGCCGCCATATCGGGACCGAGGGACTCAGGTTCGATAAACGCCAGCAGGACGGGCAGGACGGCCTGGGCGCGGAGGTGCTTTGTGTCGAGCTGCAGTTTCCGGAAGTCGTCCGGCGTGATGTCCTTCAATTCGGCCAGACGTTCGTTGATTCGACGCGCGCGAACCGGTGAGGAATAGCCGTTGGCCAGCCAATACGGATAGGATTCATCCGCCGGGCGCTGGTTGGCGGAACTCACAAACCCGCGATCCGGATTCTTGACGTGGGGCTTGTGGGCGTTTGGTATCCAGTCCTGCCAGTCGTGGAGGGGGTCCGAGCCGTCGGCGATGAAGGCGCCCTGGCCCTCCCACCTTACCGGGAATCGGCCGTTATGCCAGATTGCGATATTCCCGTCAACGTCTGCGTAGGCGAAGTTCTGCCCGGGAGCGGTGAGGTGGGGGAGCGCCGCGACGAAATCGTCGTAGCCGCGCGCTGAATTGAGGCGGTGGCAGGCCAGCCACTCGTTTCCGCCGTCGTGAGCCGTCCAGCGGAACGCATGGCGTTCCGGCACCCGCGAGTCGGATGGCCTGTAGCTGGAATCCCATACGACCGGGCCGTGATGCGTGTAGCGCACGGTGTCGCGAAAGGTCTCGCCGCCCCGCACGCTGAATTCTTCGACGACAGTTTCCACCGGACGCCACCGGCCGCCGTGGCGGTATTCCTGGAGTGTGTCATCCTTGAAGGCGATCTTGTACCAATCCGTTACGTCCGTTCCCGCGTTCGTGAACCCCCAGGCGATTTGCCGGTTGAATCCGATAACCACGCCCGGTCCGCCCGGAAGGGATACGCCATACACGTTGACGGTGGGTCCGGCGAGTTGAATCTCGTACCACAGCGACGGCAGGGAAAGGCTCAGGTGCGGGTCGTTCGCCAATATAGGATACCCGCTGGCGGTCCTGGATCCGGAGACCGCCCAGTTGTTGCTTCCGATTCCGCTACCGTTTTCCGCGCCGATCGACCCTCTGATGAAACGCGTGTCCGGCCGGATGACTTTTCGGGGCTCGAAGTCCCACGGCGTTGCCCTCGGGATTATCGTGTCGTCTCCGGATGGGTTTGAGAACAGGTCCCGTACAACCTCCTCGCCGAACCGGTCGAGCGTGTTGGTCATCCTGAGTTCCGCGTTCCCGCCGCGCAGTGTCCACGCCATGGACTTGATCAGGATCGCGCATTTCGATGGCGTCCAGGGCTCGGGGGCGTAGCCCAGCAGTTTGTACTCAATGGGGTAGTCTCGCACGCGCAGGCTGCCGATGTATTCATTGACGCCGTCTGTGTACGCGGAGACGGAAAGCCGGGTTTCCGGCTCGGCCATGATTTCCTTGAGCGTATTCCGTGCGCCGTAAACCAGGCCGACCCGCCGCTGGTACCGGTCGCGCTCCAGTGCGCTGGTTCCGAGGACCTCCGCAAGCCGCCCTGCCGCGGCCATCGTCTGAAACTCCATCTGCCACAGGCGGTCCTTCGCTGTAATATATCCCTGCGCGAAAAACAGGTCCCGGTCATTCTTCGCGAAGATATGCGGCACCCTGCGTTCGTCATAGAGGACCGATACGGGTTCGATCAGTCCGGCGAGCCGCAATTCGCCTTCCGCCGGCGGGTCCTGCGTCTCGGCGTTCTGCCAGAAACCGTGGAACGGACTCAGGAATCTTCCCGCTGCGGGAAACCCGCCCATCCGGGTATCCAGAGCCAGAACGACGATCACGGTGACGACAGTGGAAGCGATGAATTTGATTAAAGGCATAAGGCAGCTATCAGCGGTCAACCGTCAGCGATCAGCTTGAACCGGTCAGCGATACGGACACGCAATATCAATCAACTATATCCTTGCCTGTGTTGGAATTGTAGGGGCGACCCTTGTGGTCGCCCGCATGCCAGACTTCCTTCGCGCAGGATGATAGCTTACCCGGATCGGCCGTCCTGAACCGGGATCCCCTTCTCTTCCGCGAATGCCGTGGCCGCATCGATGATCCGCGGTTTGATAGTCTGGTTGTCGTTATAGCTCAATGCAGTGAAGTCGATCTTCCGGCGCTTCCCTGTGTCGACTACAAATTCCAATCTCATCAATTCAATGCGAATTTCGGAGATCGACGTCCATGGAATCCTTCGGCGTATGAAGAGTCCTTCGTCAATCTCAAGATTGCCATCTTTGAACGCGATGATGTACCTGTTCAGACGCTGCGCGAGACCAACAAAGGGTAAGACGAGCAGTCCCAACGCCAGTTGGATGGCGCCAAGAATGGTGTTGTCCTCCAAATTCAAGAAGCCAAGAACAACCCATATGATCCCCAAACCGGTCCAGATTCCGCGAAATGGTCGGGTCACAGGTACCGTAAGGTCGAAAATCGGGTTCTCCGTGGCTTCAGTAATGTCGAAATTCCGTTCTGCCATGGATTCGTCTCCCTTTATTGTTTGCAAAGTCGCGTATTGACCACGTGCGTCCAGGCGTGATAAGATGCCGATCCGCTGGATGACCAGAGCTAAGGCTGGTTCAGCCCGGACACACCAGCTGCGATCTACCGGATAATATAAGCCCGTAGTCCACAAAGGGAGAACCAAAGATTCAGCGGCTGCCGCCCAGGAGTCTGCGTTGGACGAGTTGTCTTTCTCTGGAATCTCTTCGTGCGTATATTGTGGGACCGCGAAACGACCCCCAATACCAGGCCACGAACAATCTGAAATGACGCACATCCATGCTGTCCAAGATAGTTTGGAAGAGACGATCCTGGATGCGTAAGCACCTGGTTTTGTTGAAAGTCGCTTCGATGCGTCAATGCAGTGCCCCTCTTTTAGTCACGGCTGTCCAGGACAGAAGCCGATTTGGGACCGGTTTGGTTGGCGTTCCCGGGAGCGAGGGCATCCTGCCCTCGACGTCGGATAACTCGTCGCACACGGTGTTTTCCGCGAACCGGTGTCGGATTGAATGGACGCGTCAGTCTCTCCACGCGAGTAGGGGTCGGTGCCGCGATGTTCGAGGGCAGGATGCCCTCGCTCCGGTTACAGGTGGATCATGTCGTGATAGCGGTTGAAATAGACGATTTTGAACAGGTGTGGACACCCTTGAAATATCGATTCTACATCCTGGATGTCTTCACCCGGACGGGATTCGGGGGAAACCAGCTGGCTGTCCTGCCCGATGCGAGGGGTCTCAGCGCGGATGGCATGCAGAAGGTCGCCCGCGAATTCAATTTTTCCGAAACCACGTTCGTGTTTCCGCACGAAAATGATTTCGCGGCGGCCCGGGTGCGAATTTTCACGCCTGCAGCCGAGGTGGACTTTGCGGGTCATCCCACGGTCGGTACGGCATGCGCTCTTCGCTATAGCGGACATGCGGATTCGGATTGCGTTATTCTCGAAGAGAATGTCGGCCGGATTCCTGTGAGGATCTCAAATCAGGACGGCGTATTGTACGGTACATTGACCAGCGATGCGCCATTGGATTACGCGGCGGAAGGACCCTCGACTGCGTCCCTTGCGGAAGTCCTGTCCCTCGACGCGGGCGACGTCCTTGACGGGTTCTTCGCAGGCGTGGGACTGAACTTCTGTTTCGCGCATCTGGTGTCGAGAAAGGCCGTGGACCGAGCATCCGTGGACAAGCAGGCGTGGGGCAGAACGCTTTCCGATGCACGGTCGTCGGATATCTTTTTCTTCGCGGGCGAGCTGAAATCCGGAGCGGAGATCTACGCGAGGATGTCGGCGCCCTCACACGGCATTGACGAAGACCCTGCCACGGGCAGCGCAGTCGCCGCGCTTGTCCGCGTCGCCGGACTGAGAAGCGGCATCCAATCGGGCGTACTGGAGCTGTCGGTAACGCAGGGCGTGAAAATCGGCCGCCCCAGCAGAATGGACGCGGCGGCTCATCTGCGCAACGGAAAGGTCGTTTCCGTGGACGTGGGCGGCCCTGCCGTCTTGACTGCAACCGGAGAGATCGAGATCGGTGACGAATGGCTTCTTGCAGAGAGGTGACGGGGAGATGCGGATCCTGATCGTCGACGGCTGGACCCGGGAAGGGAATCGGTCGCACGCGCGTGCGGGGGTGGAGGAGCAGGCACGCGTGTTCGAGGCGCTCGTTCGGGAAAACCAGCCTGAAACCGAAGTTCGGATTGTCCACACGTATGGCGACGCCGGAACGTCAGACCTGGACTTCAGCAGGTACGATGGCGTGGTCTGGACCGGCGGGGGCGGCAACATCTACGAAGACAATCCATTCAATAGGCGTCAGTTGGAGTTGGGCGAGCGGGTACTCACGGATGTACCCCACGTCTGGGGAAGCTGCTGGGGATTTCAGGTCATCACGACCGTTTGCGGCGGGGAGGTGGCGCCGGCGCGCCGTCCGGAAATCGGCATCGCACGAGACATCACGGTACGATCGCTGGACTTTTCCAGGACCCTGTATCGTGGCAAACCGCACACGTTCGATGCGCCGGCCCATCACTTCGACGAGACTGCCCGGCTGCCGCGGGAGTTCGAGATTGTCGCAGAAAATGCGACAACGCTGCAGGCCGTCGTATCAAGGGACCGGCGCATCACCTGCACGCAATACCATCCCGAACTGCCCTACGACTACATCGGTAAGCTGATGCTGCACTGGACGTCGAATTATACGTCGATGTTCACGGAGGATGACTTCCGGAATCTGCTGGAGAGCTTGAAGAAGAAAGAGAGGGAAGATAATAACTTCAGGAAGATCGAGTTCAGAAACTGGCTGGAGTTTGTGAGGCGGGGCGGGTACGTCTAATCTTTACCCTATACGTCCCATATTACGCGATATTACCTTACGAAAAATCGAGGGACAATTCGGGTGGCGAAGTGATGGTGGCTGAACTCGAATCTTAGCATCCAAGGGGAAAAATCCATTATGTCTAGAAATAACCGAACAGTAGCGGATCGTGAGAAGTCGCTCCAAACGGTCTCTCAGGAGGCGAGCACTACGCTAGCATGGGTGCAGAGAGGGTATGCGAACACAGGAGAAACGAAGTTCTGTTGTACAATCACAGGGTATTGCCGAACCCAGATTTTCGAGTTTCCAAGGATCAATCTGCATCCAGCTTCAAGCGAACATCATTACAAGATTTATGACTCGTCGTCTGTTAAAGCGGGTGTCACGTCAAATTTGATCGACTACTTTGCAAAGTGGACACGTGGTAGGCATTACTCTATCAGTCCTTGCTTGCGACACGTTGTTGGCCAGACGAACGAAAATGTCAGATCCCAACAAAAGGGTCGCGTACCTGTGTTTTTGGTGATTGAGGAGAATCGTGCTTTGGAGCCGGTTGAGATGATTAAGGGTGAATGTAGCATTTCGGACGAAGTATTCGTCCGAAATGGCGAGAAGATACCTGCGTTGATTGGAGGTAGGGAGAATAGGAAGTACATTTCCGCGTGGGCTACAAGTGACGGTGCGTGGCCGAAACTTCCCAACAGCCAGCAGACGGTGAATCTGATACTTGCAGGAATCCGGGTAGCACAGAGGACACCGGATCCAATAAAGAGATATGTGGATCAGCGCTGTCTGGTAACCGACGACGGCCGTTTCGTCGTCATGAAGCAAACTATGGCGTCAGTACAGGTGGAAACAGTGAAGATGATGGATGCCGAGTCGTTCGGCTGCAGGGTGGCAGAGATTGGGAAAGCGATTGTTGCTATGAAGCAGGACGTTGAGACTCCGCACGTGTCACTTCTAATTAACTCAATGTATTGCGATGAGCAAAAAGACGACTCTTACAAGCGCCTCCAATACTTGCGGTTGTGGCAGTCGTTGGTAGAGGCTGGAGCGAAGTACCTAGGCTATGGGGGAAATATCAGGAATGACAATGTAGTTGTGGCCGGCAAAAAGACCCTACAGGAGTTGACGGAATACAGGAATGATATTGCACATTGGTGGACGGCCAATATTGATGGAAAATTTCTGGCAGATCTGCAGCGAACAGTAAACGAGTTGATTCGCAGAAAGTATTTTTAAGTGATCATCCAGCCGAGACGGTATCCTCTGTGCCGGTCAAAAACGGACCAAGTCGAGAAGGATCGCGTGTTGCAATTGGACGGATTCGAGGAGGTTGATATCTCCGACCAATCTATGTACCGGATCCCGAACCGAACTGTGCATTTGTCATTACCGCCTACGAACTGAACGGTAAATCGCCAATTGCGTATCGCAGGCGGATGAGAAGGAGAGGAAGATGAAGAACGCGACCAGATTTCCGGATGGTTGGGACGAGGACCGTGTCCGACGCCTTCTGGGACATTACGAATCACAGACAGAATACGAAGCAACGGCGGAAGATGAAGCGGTATGGGAGGATTCAGGCAAGACACTGATGGGAAATCCCGAAAAAGTCTCGAAATGTCCAAAAACGACCTAAAAATCCCGACATCCTGTATTGAGTAATGAACTTCCCGGTCAGCAAAACAAACCGCTCAGTCACAATTGAGTGACTGAGCGGTTTGTTTTGCCAGAATGATTAAAACCCACTGGATGAAGTTTCCATTTAGTGGGTTTGATTGAGTCTAATTTTCGCTGGTTGCAATTGAAGCCGACGAAACTCCTATATGACGCTTAATGGCTGAAAGATCCTTTCTTAACGCCGAAAAATCTCCTTTCAACGCTGAAAGATCTCCCTTCAACACTGAGAAATCTCCCCTCAACGCCGAAAGATCTCCCTTCAACGCTGAAAGATCCTTCTTTATGACCAAAACATCCTTTTCTATGCTATCAAGTCGTCCATCTATGCTTGAAGCATAAAGCAGCAAAGGAGTCAGAATAGCCATTATAGCCATAATTGCTGCTGCATTTTCTCTTAGCCATTTCATAGACATCACTTCCTCATTTATACCAAATATACGAGGAAAGAATCCAAAGGACAAATCAAAAGTGTCCGTAACCAGATTTCCCTTGACTCCAAGCGGATCTTGGCTTTCCTTCCTTATCTGGTAAACGAACACCGGTGGTATGGTTTACGGTTGCCATTGGTTATTGCGATTCAGCGATTTTATGACGTCCCGTTCACTCGACCTCGCGGCGCGATGACGGAAGAACAACGACGGAGATTCTTCCGGATTGTTGCGGCTGACTAATGAGGTAGGGGAAACGGGTTTTTTGTCCAATTCGGGAAGTTATGCAGTCCATTGCAGAGTTTCTGAGCGGCAAGACGCTTTTTGTAACCGGCGCGACGGGGTTCCTGGCGAAGGGGTTCGTGGAGAAGGTCCTGTTTTCCGCGCCCGAGGTGGCGCGGATCTATCTCCTGATCCGTCCCCGGTCGCGTTCCAACGGCCAGATCGTCTCGGATGCGGAACGCCTGGAGTCCGAAATCCTTCAGTCCCGCGCGTTCGAAAGGTTGCGAGCGAAGTGGGGCGCGGCATTTCCATCGGTGATGTCCGAGAAGGTCGTGGCAGTGGCCGGCGATCTGACCGAAGACGGACTGGGGATTTCCACCGAACAACGCGAGCGACTCGCCGAAGACGTCGATTTTGTCGTCAATTACGCCGGGACCGTGGTCTTCGACGAGCCCATCGACAGCGCCCTCGAACAGAATGCGATGGGCGCCGCCCGCGTCGTCGCCTTCGCGAAAGCCTGCCGGAAAGCTGCGCTCGTTCATGTATCAACCGCGTACGTGAGCGGAAAGCGCACCGGCCGGATACCCGAAGTGCCGTTTCCCCAAAACAAGAGCGTTTCGGACCTTATCAACGGAAGGGCCGCCGGGTTCGACCTGCAGGACGAGATTGACGCTATCCGGGCCTTTACACGGGAAGTCGAGGAGGCATCCAGGGAACCCGGCCTCGAGGCGGCGTTCCTGAAGCAGCTCCGGCGGCAGGACCGCGGAAAACGCGTGACCGACTACCGGAAGGCACACCAGGTAGAAGCCCTTCGCCAGCGATGGATCCGGAAGCAGATGGTGGACGAAGGGATGCGGCGTGCGAGGCGTCACGGCTGGAACGACAGCTACACCCTCACCAAGGCGATGGGCGAACAGTTGGTCGTGAAACTGCGGGGAGACCTTCCGACGGTCATCGTCCGGCCGGCGATCGTGGAGAGCAGCCTGGAGGACCCGGAACCCGGCTGGGTGGAGGACCTGAAAGTCGCCGATCCGCTGATCGTCCACTACGGCAAGGGCCGGCTTTCAAATTTCCCGATCGATCCCGGGATTGTGCTGGATATCATACCCGTGGACGTCCTGAGCAACGCCGTCACCGCGGTTCTTCCGCAGGTACACGGGTCCGGGGAGATGAAGGTCTACCACGTGGCCTCGGGCTCACAGAACCCGGTTCGGGCCAGCGAAATGGTCGAACTGGTATACGGGTATTTCAAATCTTCGCCGATGCAGGACCGAGCCGGGCGGCCCATCGACGTCCGGCCCTGGAAGTTCATCAGCCAGCGGCGGTTCCGTTGTCTGGTCGCCCTGAAGTACAAGCTTCCCCTGAGCCTGTTGAAGGCGGCCGTGGACTATCTGCCCGCCCGATGGGTTTCCCGCTACAGGCGCCGGGTGTCCGGTATGGAAGCCGTGCTTGAGCGGCTCGAGTCCCTGGTCGATACCTATTGCGGGTACACCCATCTCGATTGCGAGTTCGAAACGGAGAATACCCGCCGGCTGTTCGAGGCGCTGAATCCCGAAGATCAGAGGGAATTCAACTTTGACGTGACGCGCATCGACTGGCGGGAATATATCCAGGAGATCCACATTCCGGGATTGAAACACCACGTATTGAAAGAGGGGGACGGGGCGGTTTCAGTGGTTTCCGCCGAGGCCGATTGACGGCGATGGAGGGGTTCGAGGTTCAGAATCGTCATCGCTCGTATGTTCACGCGACGGGGATGCGAACAGGGCGAATCCGAATCATGTATTGACGGTCTGTCGGCTTTTTTCCGAAGTGACAACAAATGGATCGAAACAAGACGGTCCCGGTGCACCGGATGCTGTTGCAGGATCCGGACAGGCTGCGTGCGGCGTACGATCAGGCCGCGTCGGAGTTGATCGAAGCGGTTCAGCCCGAGGGTTATTTCGAGGGCTGGACGGCCGGGGAGCTGACGTGGCCGGCCGGCGGCGCGGATAAGGTCGGCCTGGAAGGGCTGCGAAAGCGCGCGCGAATCGTGGACGCGATTTATGTCGGTGTTCCGGCGCTGAGGGACCGGAGGCTGAAGGAGGCGCACGACCACTTCGTCGAACTGACGCCGGCCTACCACGAGGGAAACCGGATTTACCTGCGGCTGCGGGACGAATTCGTCGGCAGCGGCGCCGGAACGGGACAGGATTTCCTGAAACTGTACCAGTCGCTATACGTTGAGGCGCTCGCAAAAGGGGACGATTTCTCGCCCGACCTGGCCGAGACAGCGTTGGCACAGGCCAGGATCTCGAGGGTGCCGCTGTCCCACGCCAGGGCCGTTGCGGAAGCCCTGCCCAGCGTTGCCACGGACGAGGACCCGCGATGGCTGGTCGAATACGCCTGCGAGGTGAATGGCGATACATGGAACGGGTCCCTCCGTGAACTCCTGGAAGACGTGGCGCAGCGGACCTTGCACCTGATTGCCGCCGGCGAACTGCTTGCCACGCGCTACAACACGTACAATAACCTGGGATGGTTCGGCAGTTCGGTCTGGAAGGTGGTCGCGGACGCCGACGTACGGCTGTATCAGATGGAGGATTCGGACGCGGAGCGCATGGCGTCCCTGAAGGCGGACGTGGACCTGTGCCGGAGTATGCTCGTGGAGTTTCTCGCGGCGCACCGGGAGGACCCCGCCCGTCTGCGGCCCGAGAACTACTGGTACGGGCAGCCGTACAGTTATCTGACACGGGATATGGTCGATCTGAGCGTCCGGATTGTGGATGCGGTGAATTCCGCGGTTCGAGACGGGGACGGATTGACTGAAACGGCGCTCCCTCCGCTGCTGGCAGGTTCTCATACGGGTCGATTTCTGGACTATGCTCATGTGGGCGTCACGGAGGAATTGACGTCCCTCCAGCGCAAAATGAGGATGGTGCGGTGGGCGAGGCGCTGCTGGCGGGTTGGGCGGCGCCGGAAACGGATCGCTGAAGAGGACCTCACGCCGTCACAAAGGCACGAACGCGCGTGGGAAGTCTGGCTGGATTGGTCCCGCGACACGATGAATGCCTTCGGCATCCGGCTGGAAGTGACGATTGATCCGATGTTCCGGACACTGGTCCGGGAAATGGAACTTTCCCGCGGCGGCCAGAGGATTCTGTTCCTGCCTTCCCACCAGAGCATGCTGGAGCACTTCGTTGTGTTTTCGGTTTTCAACGACCCGGTGTTTCTGGATGCGATGGGGTGGGACCATTCCCGTCCGGTGGTCCAACTGGCCCGCACGGGACTGGCGAAGTCGACGTCGGTGAAGATCGGATCCCGCGAGATCAGCATCTTCGGAATGTCCCCTGACAAATTCGACAGAATGTTCGAAACCGTCGACGGCTTCATCACCAGAGACAGCGTGGATATCTCGTCCCATACGATTCCACGCATCCTGCAGGAGATGGAACACCGCCCCGGGGTGATCTATCCGATGGGCACAACGGCTTCGTTCGACGTACAGCTGTTCCCGCTCCAGCACGCGCTGTTCGCGAAACTCCCCGCGGACGTGGTGATGATTCCCATCGTATTTCGCGGCAGCCATGCGCTATGGCCGAAGTGCCCGGCGCGCAATCTGAATATCAATCCGGGTGTGATCGAGGCGGTGATCCTGCCCCCTATGCCGGGCGAAACCACGTTGCTGCCGCGTCGCCGCTCGCTGCGAATCCAGCTGGAAGCCGCCAATCTGCTTCAGGCGGTGCATATTTCCAACCTGCTGAATCCGGAGCCCTCCCGGTGATGCGTCGGGACGTACCGAACAACCGTCATTGAATTGCGCTGTCGCAAACGTATGGTACGGCCGCTTGCGGTCGTCTGGAGTCCGTTATGCCTGACTGGGGAGCAGCAGCGGTTGCCGTAGCCGTTGTCCTGATATTTGCGCACCTGTCGAACCGGAGGCGATCCGGAAACGAAACGGACGATTTTTTCGATCACTCCGAGGGGGAACGGTTCCCCCACAAGTGGGGATACACGGATACGCGCTTCGAGTTCGTAGGCGATCGGACGGTGAAGGTAACCGGGAGCAGGTACCCGATTTCGGGGTATCGGATGCCGTTTCTGCTGGACTTTGTGGAGGACGTGTTGGGGATTACAATCCGGCGGGAAGACTCGTACGCGGAACGCGGGGACGTCGAAGCGCCCGAGCCGAACGTGGACGACGCCTTCGGCGACGCGGTGAACGAGCAGTTTGGCGAGGGACAGGTTTCGTTCGATCCCAAAACGAGGCTGGTACACAGCCACGGACAACTGAGCGTTGAGGAAGTGTATCGGGTGATGTACGGGGATTCGCTGCCGCGCCTGGTCGATATGGTGTTCTATCCGAAGGAAGAGGCCGATGTCAAGGCCATCATCGACCTGGCGAATGCGCACGACGTCTGCCTGGTGCCCTATGGCGGAGGGACGAACGTGAGCGGGGCGCTGGCGTGTCCGCCCGATGAGCGGCGCACGATCGTTTCCGTGGATATGCGTCGCATGGACCGGGTGGTGTGGATTGACGAGGACAATCTTCAGGCCTGCGTCGAATCGGGCATTTCGGGGAAGGCGATGGAGCGGGCGCTGGGGGAGCGCGGGTATACGTCGGGGCATGATCCCGACAGCGTGGAACTCTCCACGATGGGCGGGTGGATCTCCACCAACGCGAGCGGGATGAAGAAGAACCGTTACGGCAATATCGAAGACATCGTACTCGAGGCGACGCTGGTGACGCCCACCGGGGAGATTGCCACACGAGCTGTGACGCCCAGGAATTCCACGGGCGTTCAGCCCAGGGGTCTGCTTTTCGGCAGCGAAGGCAATTTCGGAATCATCACCACGGCGGTGATCAAGATCCATCCGATCCCGGAGACTCGCAGGTACGGCGCGCTTGTGTTTCCGGCATTCGAGAAGGGCGTCGCGTACCTGAAGGCGCTCCGGCAGACCGGTATGCTGCCCGCCAGTATCCGCCTGGTCAACAACAACGAATTCCGGTTCGGCCAGGCGCTGAAACCGGCGCCGACGTTTCTTAAAAGCGTCAAGGACCGGATTCAGAAGTTCGTCCTGCTGAAGCTGCTGGGTTTCGATCCCATGAAGATGGCGGCATGTACCATCGTGATGGAGGGAACGCACGACGAGGTCGGTCAGCAGGAACGCACGATTTTCAGCCTGGCGAAAAAATACGGCGCAAAGAGCGCGGGCGCGAGCAACGGCAAGAGGGGGTACTCGCTGACGTTCGGCATCGCCTATATCCGGGACTTCCTGAACCAGTACGGAATTCTCGGGGAAACCTTCGAAACGTCCGTGCCCTGGGACCGGATTCACCAGGTGTGCGATGCGGTATCCGGCGAACTGGTCGCCCAGGCAGACAAGCACGACGTACCCGGCAAACCCTATCTCTCGTACAGGGTGACGCAGACCTACCATACGGGCGTCTGCATCTATTTTACCATGGGCATCTACGGCAAGGGCCTGGAACAACCCGGCCGGACGTTTCACGCGATCGAACACCAGTTGCGGCAGGTGATACTTGACAACGGGGGGTCGTTGTCGCACCACCATGGCGTCGGCAAGGTTCGGCGGGACTTCCTGCCTCAGATCCAGACCGATAACAGCATGCAGGTCATGCGCCAGGCGAAAAACGCGATGGATCCGAAAAATATATTTGGAATACGGAACGGCGTTTTCGGAGAAACAGGCTAAGGCATCAGGATTAAATAGTCTCGCTTTTAGACCACGTGATTTATATCCTAAATCATTTATTATTAATTTTTTACGCCCTTTTTCTTTCTCGCCAAAGAAAAAGGGCCAAAAAGAACGGCGCCGCTCGGCGCGGGGCCGGTTTTTCCGTGAATCACCTCAGTGGCGAAAATGGAAATTGGGTGGCCTGAGCGCCCCGTGTCCCAATACGACGGGTGCGGGACGGATTTGCACGGAAAAACCCCCCTCACCACGACCGTGCGGTCGGTGGTTTTACTGAGAGAGAATGTCCACCGCTCGGTTTTGCGTTGGTGCCGCCTTTCGCCTTAAGTTGGCGGCTGATTGCTGCTCTTACTCGGCAGGCCAGTCAGATTTCTAACGCGACTGCATTCCAGAGTGCTTCCAGAGCAGAGCGCGTGGTTCCGTCCCACACTGAAAATGGGTCTTCTTCTGTGGCTGGCAGGGCAACGTGCTATGCGGATCCAGTAAGGAAATTCGCGCTCTGCATAAGGCAGGCCCCGCGCCCAGCGGCGACTTTTTGGTTCCTTTTGGTCGCTTCAAAAGGAACACGCCGTAGGCAGGGAATTTTGGGAAAAGGGGTTTTTTCGTTTTGTTTTTGTTCTTAGCTGACGTCTGATAACTGACGGCTGTTTGGAGATTGGGTTTCCTAATGTTCAACGGAAAGATCGTCGCGATAACCGGCGCTTCATCGGGCCTGGGGGCAACTCTGGCGCTGGCGTTCGCCGACGAGGGCGCGGACCTGGCCCTGTTCGCCCTGGACGAGGGTGTACAGGATACCGCGGAAGCGTGTCGAGCGCGGGGCAGACGCGCGGTTACGGCCACGGGCGACGTCGGAAAACCCGGGGACTGCGAGGCCTGGATCGACGCGGCGGTTGCCGAGTTCGGGGGCGTGGACTACCTGGTTGCGTGTGCGGGCATCAGCATGTGGGCGCGGTTTGACGAGGTGGAAGACCTGGCCATTTTTCGCAAGTTGATGGAAACGAACTACCTGGGCATCGTGCACTGCGTGTATTACGCGCTCCCGCATCTGAAGGCGCGCGACGGGATGGTGGTGGCGATCTCTTCCATCCAGGGAAAGATCGGCGTCCCCATGCATACCGGGTACGTGGCATCCAAGCACGCCGTACAGGGATTCTTCGAGTCGCTGCGGACGGAGTTGCTCGACACCGGCGTGGACGTCCTGACGGTGCTGCCCCACTGGCTGCGGGGCACGAATCTGCGCAAAGCGGCCTTCGGCAAGCACGGCGGCTCTTTAGGCGCGTCCAGCCGCAAGCACAGCAAGGAGTCCATTTCTCTGGACGACGCCAGCCAGGCCATCATCGAAGCCATGAAGAAAAGGAAGCGGGAACTGATCATTCCTTTCAAGCTCAGATTTCTGCCCTGGCTGCATCTGATCAACCCGAAGATTGTCGAATACCTGGTAACGCGCGGCGTGGCGAAGCAGGAGAAAGGATAGGCCGGTGAACTGAAGGCGGAAGACCTGGACAGGACTCAGAAGAAGACGCCATCCAGGTTCACGTGTTGATCGATGAGGTCGGGCAGGCATCCCGGGTTTCCGGCATCCACGTCCAGGCCGGGATCATGGGGAACGATGCCCAGGGAGCGGACGCCGGACAGTCGGGATATCACTTCCGGGCTGGTGCGGGCGGCTCGCGGATCTCCGGGGCCGGTCGTGTTGTAGACGACGCCGATAACCTGCTGGTTGCGCCGGTGGGCGGCTTCGAGCGTCAGCAGAGTGTGGTTGATCGTGCCCAACGCGGCGCGGGCGACCACCAGCAGGGGCAGATCCAGGCGGCGCGCAAGGTCCGCGACCAGAAAGTCGTCCCGAATGGGAACCAGCAGGCCGCCCACGCCCTCCACCAGGACGATATCGTGAAGGCGTGTCAGGCGGCTGTAGGCATCATCGATGGGTTCCAGGGGGACCTTGCGGCCTTCCAGTTCGGCCGCAACGTTGGGCGATAGCGGCGCCGCGAGGCGGACGGGATTGACGAGTTCGAGCGCATCGGCCACGTCCGCGGCTTTCGCCAGGAATCGCGCGTCGGCCGTTCCGCCCGAGGAGACGGGCTTGAAAACGCCCACGTCGACGCCGCGTCTGCGCAACAACGCCGCGATCCCGGCGGTTACGGCTGTTTTGCCCGCGCCGGTGTCCGTGGCGGTAACGAAGACTCCCCTGGATCCCATAATCGTGTTTTTCCCGCAGATTCGGACCAGTCCGCGCTGGTATGCCGAGAGTATGCATCAGGCCGCCGTAAGGCGGCCGTTCGACAGCCTTGCGCGAGTTGGCGCGGGCCGGGTCAGGCCGGGTTCGTCACGACGCTGATGGACTCGTAGACGATATCCAGCAGCGTTTCAAGATCGCGGTCGGAAATGGCCAGGGGCGGCATGAGGACGATGGTGTCGCCCAGCGGGCGGATGAGAAGACCCCGTTTTCGGGCTTCGCCGCAGACGCTGGCGCCGATCCTCTCCGCGGGGGGATACGGCCGTCCGGCGGATCTGTCGGCAACCAGTTCGACGCCTGCGATGAAGCCGCACTGGCGAACGTCGCCCACGTGGGCAAGGGACCTGAAGCGGCCGAGCCGGCGCGTGAGTTGCTCGATTTTGGGGCGCATAGACGCCAGTACGTCGTGGGTTTCAAAGCGTTCGATGGCCGCCAGCGCCGCCGCGCAGCCGAGCGGATTGCCCGTATACGTGTGGCCGTGAAAAAACGTCCGGCCATCGATGTCTTCGCCCAGAAACGCATCGAAGATCTCGCTGGTGGCGAGTGTGGCGGCCACGGGCAGGTATCCGCCGGTGATGCCCTTGCCCAGGCAGAGAATGTCCGGCGCGACGCCTTCTTTCCCGCATGCGAACATGGCGCCCGTGCGGCCGAAGCCGGTGGCGATTTCATCGGCGATGAGCAGGACGTCGTGGGCCCTGCATAGGTCGGCGATGTCCTTCAGATAGCCCTCCGGATGGACCAGCATCCCGCCCGCGCCCTGAATGAGCGGTTCGACAATGAAGGCGGCGATACGGTGGGCGTCCCGTTCCAGGATTTCTTCGACTGCTCGCAGACAACCCTGGTTGCACCCGCGATCACCTGCGCAGAACGTGCAGCGGTACGGATGGGGCGACGGCGCGTTCTGCGTCGGAAAGAGGAGTGGTCCGTACGCCTCGCGGAAGAGGTCGATATTCCCCACGCTCATGGCGCCGACGGTGTCGCCGTGATAGCTCTTCTCGAGGCTGAGAAAGCTCGTCTTCTCCGGTTTTGGATCCGGTTTCTGCCGCCAGTACTGGAAGGCGATCTTAAGGGCGATTTCCACGGCGCACGCGCCGGTGTCCGAGTAGAACACGTGGTTGAGGCCGCGGGGCGTAATTTCCACGAGTTTTTCGGCCAGCCGGATCGCGGGGACGTTGGAAAGACCCAATAGAGTGCTGTGCGCGACCTGGTCCAGTTGTCCGCGAACGGCGTCGTCGATTTCCTTGACGCGGTGACCGTACACGTTGCACCACATTGACGAGTAACCGTCGAGGTACCTGTTGCCGTCGATATCCTCCAGGCGGACGCCGTCCGCGCGCGCGATGACAATGGGGTCCTCACGCGCGTAGGTTTGCATCTGGGTGAACGGATGCCACACCAGCCGGCGGTCGAGGTCTTTCAGGCGGGCCTTCTCGTCCGGAGACATGATACCTGACTATGGGGTGGTTGGAGGGTACGCGGTGGAAGAATGCGGAATTCCGGAGTTCGTCGACTGCTCCGGGCCAGGGAATGCCGCCATCCCCGTCTCAATGGCAGCAGGCGCCGGGGGTCTGCAAGACTGGTACCCTGGGTGCGGCGCCAGGGTCCTCCACCAGGCAGGATTCCCCCCGTGGCTTTTTTGGCTATTGCCTGCTTGCACCGATGCTTTCGAGGATGTCCAGGGGCATTTTGCAGACCATGGTGTACGCGGGGTCGTAGACGTTGCCCACGTCGTATTCCACGGCCTGGCCCATGAGGATGTGAATGGACCGGGCATCCAGGCCGAAGTCTTCCTGGAGGAACCGGATCAGCTCGGTGGTGGCGTGCTGCGTCGCCTGGTCCAGCGGGCGGGCGTTGCCCACCGCCATCACGTGGGTGTCGTTAATTGCGCGGGGCCACTGAATTGTCTTTCCCTTGATGAGGCGCAGCGTGAAGGTCACGTCGAAGGAGATTTCGATGCCCGTGCCCGCGATTTCCCCGTCGCCCTGCACGGCGTGGCCGTCGCCGATGTGGAACAGGCCGCCCTCGACGAAAACGGGGAAGCACACGGTTACGCCCTGGACAAATTCCCTGTAGTCCATGTTGCCGCCGTGGGTATCGGAGGTGGCGGTGGAAATGGCCTGGCCGCGTGGCGGCGCCACCCCGAAGCAGCCCACCATGGGTTTCAGCGGGATCCGGAGCCTGCCGATGGGCAGTTCATCGAAGCCGACGGGCGTGGCCGTATTGTTTTCGTAGTCAATTTCCCAATCCAGGAGGCGGCCGAGGTTGTCGTCGAATTCGGGTATGTAACCGAAATCCAGGACGTTGGCGGCGACAACGCCCGACGTGTACCCGATCTTCCGGTTGGGCGCCAGTTTGTCGAAGGTAACGGCCAGCGTATCGCCGGGCTCGGCGCCTTCCAGGTAGAAGGGTCCCGTCTGGGGATTGCCGGCGGGTGTGATCGGCTTGCCCGTGGCATCGCTTCCGCCCGCGTCAACCGTGGTGGTTGAGATGGTGTCTCCGCTGGCGACGCTCAGCACCGGGTCGTGTGCGCCGATAGCCGTGTGGTAGGTTTCAGGGACGAAGTGATGGTGAGCCATGGATACTCCTGTTTGAGAGGGTGCGGGTGGGGCGGCCGGGCGATCGGTTGAAGAAGGGATCCTCGTCCGGACGTCCGGCTACGGCAGGTTCGTTACTGCTGCACCGCGATCATGCGGATTTTCGAGGACGCTTTCCACGCGGGTGCCCAGGTGAGGCCCCGGTCCCGGCTGACGTAGAGGGTGTCGTCCGCGACCGACCAGGCGCGGCCGTCGGGCGTAAAGCCAATGTGAAAGGTGTCGATGTTGCCTGCCGTGGTGTCGGGGAAGCCGTCTGTCACGTGCGACCAGTCGCGGCCGGCGTTATCGGTCCGGTAGAGCTGCCCCTGAGCGTCGCCGTGGGGTCCGGTGCTGACCGAGGCGAGCAGGCAGTCCGGTTCTTCCGGGTGCACGGCGATGGCCCGGCCGTAGTAGTAGGGAAAACCGTCGGAGCGGTGCTGCCAGGATGCGCCGCGGTCGCCGCTGACGAACACGGCGTGTGCCGTGTTCGCGTAGACCCGGTCGTCTTCCCGGGGCGAGGTGGCCACCTGGTGGACGTCCTGGTGCAGGTCCGGGGTGACGGGTTCCCAGCTGCGGCCCCGGTCGGGGGACCGCATGATGCTGCCCACGTGGATATCTGCATACACCCAGCCGTCACGTGTGCGGGCCATGCTCCGGACGGCCGCGGGTCCTCCCCAGGGCGTGTACCAGTCCCCGCGGCATTCGAGCGCGTCGAAAGAATCCAGGCGCCGGGTCCCGTCCTCCGTCACGGCATAAACGTGCGGCGCTTCCACGCCTACGAGGAACCGCAGGGGATCTTCATCCAGGATGAGAAGGCACTCTATGGGTTCTTCGATGCCGGTGGCGAGCGACCGCCTTCCGTTTTGCGACAGAACAGCGACGTCGCCTCCATCGAGCGCCGCGAGGCGGATGGACCGGCCTTCCGCAATCGCCTGGACTTCACCGTCTGCCAGGACGTTTCGCGGTGAGGTCGGGTCGCCATTCAGGGCGTATACCGTGTCTCGGGTCGCAATAAGCATATCGACTCCTCTCAAAGACAACAGTCAAATTGGCCACAAAGAGCCTGAATGCGGGTAGAGGCGAGAAAATCCGGTAGACGCAAGACGTAAGACGGTAGATGAAATCCTTGCCAGATGAGATATTCCTCATTGCCTTTGGCACGAGAAGAATCGTCACAAGGCAGGTAATTTCTCCCGTCTACCGTCTCCCCTCTCACCCGGTGGTGCGGTGTGGTGTGGTCCTCTACCCTCTCCCGTCTTACGTCTCACCCGGTGGTAGGGCGGCCGAGGGGACAGGGTTAGAAGTAGCGAATATTCAGGCCGCCGTCCGCCAATGGGAGATCGACCACGCGGTGTTCGGCCGCGGCGCGGTTCCAGGCCAGGCAGAGCTCCAGCACGTTTCGCGCGTGCTCAGGCGTGACGTCAAGCGGATGGCCGTCCCGGACACTCCGGACGAACCGTTCCACCGCGGCGTCGATCGTGTCGTTCTGCGCGCGGTAGAAAACGCGGGGCGCGCCATCGTCGTCCTTGCGCCAGACGATGCCTTCCATGACGTCCAGGTGCGCGCGGGCAATACCTTCGGTGCCGACGACTTCCATTTCCCAGGCCGGGGCGCCGCAGTTGACGTTGAAAATGATGTCCATGGAACCCATGCGGCCGTCTTCGAACCGGACGGTGCCCTTGCCGGAATCCATCCAGATGCTGTGCGGCGTCGCCAGGTTGTCGTATTCGGCAAACGCGCGCACCGCGGATGAATCGATGAGCCAGAGCAGCAGGTCCGCCGCGTAGACGCCCAGCGAAAGCCCGATGCCGCCCTGACCGGGGCCGAACTCACCGCTGCCGTCGAAGACGGTTCCAGGGCCGAAACAACCGTGCTGAATCCACGCCCTGGACGTGATGACGCGCCCGACCGCCCCGTTCTGCACCCGTGTTCCCATCGCGCGGATGGCGCCGTCTTCCCGTCCGGGCAGGAGGGCTGAAAGCAGTACGTTGTTGCGACGGGACGCGTCGATCATTTCATCCGCGCCGGTCAGGGTCATACACATGGGCTTGCTGATATAGGCGTGAGCGCCCGCGTCCATCGCGCCGGCGGCCTGCTCCGGTTTAAGGTTATCCGGACAGGTGACGAAGACAAGGTCGAGGGACTCGGCGCGGACCATCTCCGGCACCGTGGCGTACGCCCGGATTCCGTATTGGGCGCCGAACGCCTCCCTGGACTTCATGCCGAGTCTGTCGAGCGTTTCGTCGCTCTGATCCAGGTGCGCGTACGCGACCAGTTCGATGTCCGGGTTACGGATTGCGGACCGGGCAAACGCATTGGAATAGTACGAACCGACGCCGCACACGCCCGCTTTCAGCGACATGGCTTCAATTCCTCGGTGACTGGTGACGAACGAAATCGGTCCGTTGGATCGTCGCTCGGTGCATCCGGTTTCCGGCCCACACCCCGCACGGTGTCCGCGGTTGGGTATTTATGGCAATATCGGTGTCAATGTCAAGCGCAATCGTTCGCGAACACGGTTTGGGAGGGGCGCCGTTCGGGGCTGGCGCGTAGGGCCCACGACGCGCGCAGAATCAAGGAAAATCGCACCAGACGAACGAAATCGGGAGGCTGAATGACCGAAGGTGAAAACGGGATCCGGCTGGAACTGGCTGACGTCGCGCTGCCGCCTACCGTCCAGTCATCAGACATTCGGGAAGTCGACAGGAGCCTGGGCGCAATCCACGATCTGTTTGCGTTGGAGGCGTCGCTCGCGCCGGACGTCCTCGCGCGGTACGGGCGGGCCTGGACGCGCAGCCATCTGCAGGATAGGGATATCAGACAGGTGGCCGACCTGGCAAATCGCGCGCGGGACGAATTCGCCGCGCTGGTCACTCTAGGCATCGGGGGATCAGACCTGAGTGCGCGCGTCTTTCACGATGTGCTGGATCCGGCTTACCACAACCTCCTGCCGGCGGACGAACGGGGCGGCGCGCCGGAAGTCTATTTCGCTGGCGATACGTTCGACCCCCGCCGGCTGGGGGCGCTGCTGGACATGCTGACCCGGCGCGGGATGCAGCATCGCACGCTGTTCAACGTGATCAGCAAATCCGGGCGCACGGGCGAGACCGTCAGTGCGCTGATGGTGGTGCGGGACTGGCTGGTCAGACACGCGCCAGGCGGCGAAAGTCACTGGGATAGCCATATTGTAGCTACAACCGCCCCGGATGCCGGGAGCGCGCTGTCTGAATTGCACCGGAAGCATCCGTTCTATGGTGACGCGCTGCTGCCCGTACCGGAAGGCGTTGGCGGCAGGTTTTCGGCATTTTCACCGGTGGGGACGTTCTTTCTGGCGATGACAGCCGGGCCGGGGACGTCACCCGGTTCTCGCGTTCGGGAGATGCTCGACGGGGTGCGGTGGGCGGAGGAGCGCTGGCGCCTGTCCTGGCGGGACGAGCGAAACATCGCCTGCCGCCTCGCCCGGTGGTTGCATATACAGGAACGGTACGTGCGGAAACGGGCGCTGGTATTCTACAACTACGCGGACAACCGCAGCCTGGGAGACTGGTTCCAGCAGCTCTACGACGAATCGCTGCAGGAGCGGGGAGGCGGCCTCCACGTCGTTCCCGCCGTCGGGCCCGCGGCCAACCACTCCATCCTGAACGGGATTGCCGGCGGGCGTGCGGACAGGGTGGTTCTCTTCATACACTGGGAGAACCTGGGCCGGGATCTGCGGATTCCGGACGGTACGGAGATCGGAGGCGAGATGGCCGCGTTCGGCGGGCTGCGTATGTGCGAGGCGCAGTCTGCTTCGTACCTTGGCACCGCCCGGGACTTTTCCGCGCGCGGGATTCCGAACGCGACGCTGCACGTGGCCAGGCGGGACGAGAGGCACCTTGGCGCACTGATGCGGGTGCTGATGGATACCGTTGCGGTGAAGGGAAGACTGCAAGGCCAGCACGTGAACGACGCGGGGGAGGTGGACCCGGCCGCCGATCTCACCTACTCGCAGGACGGTGTGGAGGGCTACAAAGAGCGAACGCGCGATCTGGCGGCTCAGATGAAATCCACGAGGTGAGCCCGCGGCGCCGGTTGTAAGGAACCGGGTTGGGGCTTCCTGTTGTGCCGCCATTTTGTTCTGATTATCTTGACGGCGGGAACCCATTTTCCAGGAGAGCACAAAGGAGAGGAACGATGGCGGTTGAGATTGGCGGCCTGAGAATCAACGAAGTCCTTTACAGCCTGGTGAGAGACGAGATTGCGCCCGGCACGGACGTGGAACCGGAGGCCTTCTGGTCGGCGTTGGGAGAGATCGTCCGGGACCTCGGTCCGGGAAACCGGGAGTTGCTGGACATGCGCGACCGGATCCAGGAGAAGATGGACAGTTGGTATCGCGAGAGGAAGGGTCAGCGGATTGACGGGGAGGAGTACCGCGCGTTCCTGGCCGATATCGGCTACCTGGTGCCGGAGGGCGACCATTTCGAGCTAACCACCGCCCGGGTTGACCCCGAAATCGCGACGGTGGCCGGCCCGCAACTGGTGGTTCCCGTGGACAATGCCCGGTATGCGCTGAATGCGGCCAATGCGCGGTGGGGCAGTCTTTACGACGCCCTGTACGGAACGAACGTGATTCCGGAGGAGCCCGGGGCGGAAAAGGGAGAAGCGTACAACCCGGTCCGCGGCGCAAAGGTGATCGACGCGGCAGAGGCGTTTCTGGACGACGCGGCGGGTCTGGCATCGGGCCGCTACTCGGAGGTCGCGCGATTTGCGGTTGAGGAAGAAGACGGTGTCGGTCGACTCGTGGTGACGCTCCGGGACGGCAGGGACGTCGGCCTGGCGGATCCGGATCAGTTCCGCGGATATCGCTCGGAGGAGGGCGAGCTCACCGCGGTATTGCTCGTGAACAACGGACTGCATATCGAGGTCCGGATCGACCCGAGCCATCCTGTGGGCGCCGCCCATCCGGCGGGGGTCAGGGACGTCCTTCTGGAGGCGGCGGTGACGACGATCCAGGACTGCGAGGATTCGGTGTCGGCGGTGGATGCCGCGGACAAGGCGCTGGTATACGGAAACTGGAACGGCATCATGCGGGGCACGCTGGAGACGACCTTCGAAAAGGGCGGCCGCCAGATGACGCGCCGGTTGAGTCCGGACCTGGAGTTTACGGCTCCGGATGGAGGGAGACTCACCCTGCCGGGACGCAGTCTTCTGCTGGTGCGGAACGTCGGCATCCATATGTACACCGATAGCGTGACGACTGCCGACGGAGAGGAAATCCCCGAAGGATTCCTGGATGCGATGGTGACCGCGCTCGCGGCCAAACACGATCTGAAGCGGCAGGGGGAATTCGTCAACAGCGGCGCCGGCAGCATCTACATCGTGAAGCCGAAACTGCACGGCCCGGAGGAGGTCGCGGCCACGATCGACCTGTTCGAACGCGTGGAGACGGCGCTGGGTCTGGAGCGCAACACGATCAAGATCGGCATTATGGATGAAGAGCGACGAACCACGGTGAATCTGAAGGCGGCGATCCGGGTGGCGAGGGATCGCGTGGTGTTCATCAATACAGGTTTTCTGGACCGTACCGGAGACGAGATCCATTCGAGCATGGTAGCCGGTCCGATGCACCCGAAGGCGGACATCAGGGCGCAACCCTGGCTTGCGGCGTACGAGGACTGGAACGTAGACGTGGGTGTGGAGACCGGTTTCAGCGGCCGTGGGCAGATCGGGAAAGGGATGTGGACGATGCCGGACGAGATGCGCGATATGGTGGAGACCAAGATCGGACATCCGGAATCGGGGGCCAGCACGGCGTGGGTGCCGTCTCCCACGGCGGCGGTGCTGCACGCCATGCACTATCACCGGGTGGACGTTGCGGCAAGGCAGGCGGAGCTTGCCAGGCGGGCGCGGGCGAGCCTGGACGAAATCCTGACGCCGCCTCTGTTGGACCGGGACCTGACGGAGGACGAGATCCAGCGGGAGCTGGACAACAATGCCCAGGGTATTCTGGGTTACGTGGTGCGGTGGGTGGACCAGGGCGTGGGTTGCTCGAAGGTGCCGGATATCCACGACGTGGGACTGATGGAGGACCGGGCGACGTTGCGGATTTCCAGCCAGCACATCGCCAACTGGCTGCAACACGGAATCGTGAGCCGGGCGCAGGTGCGTGCGACGTTCGAGAAAATGGCGGCACTGGTGGACGCGCAGAACGGCGGAGATCCGGACTACCGGAATATGGCGCCGGACTTCGAAAAAAGCGTCGCGTTCCAGGCCGCGCTGGACCTGGTATTCGAGGGCGCGGCAGAGCCGAACGGCTACACCGAACGGGTGCTGCATCAGCGGCGGAGGGAAGTGAAAGAACGGGTAGACGTAAGACGTGAGACGTGAGAGATTGTCTGCCCCGTACGGTATCATCACTTGCCGTAGGCATAAAGGAATTACCAATAGGGCAAGGACGTCTTCTACCGTCTACCGTCTAACGTCTCACCGCTTCATGTTGTTCATTGACTTTTACTCAGCGAGTATTAACTTTTGATATTGGATTCCTGATACCTTGTCAAATTGCGACATTCGAGAACGAGGAGGGCGGGACATGCAGGCCCCAGGCGAGTTGAAATCCGTAGGGCAGCGGGTGGCCAGGCTGAACGGGCCGGATATCGTAACCGGCAGGATTCAGTACGCCGACGATATCCAGCTTCCCGGTATGTTATACGGCCGCATTCTGCGCAGCCCGCACGGCCACGCGCGCATTCGAAAGATCGATACCTCCAAAGCCAAAGCGCTGCCCGGGGTGGTGGACGTGGTGTGCGGCCGAGACGTGCCGGAACTGTCGATTTTCGAGTCCAAAGAGGTCTGCTATCAGGGTCAGAAGGTGGCCGCCGTGGCTGCCGTGGACCCGGATATCGCGGAGGACGCCCTTGCGTTGATCGAGGTGGACTACGAAGTTTTGCCCGCGGTCGTGGATCCGGTGGACGCCCTGGATCCGGACGCTCCAGAGGCCGTCCTGGGCGCGCCGACGGAGGACGTAAGGGCGCCGGACGGACGCAGATTGCGGAATGTGACGGCCTACAACGTCATGGAAGAGGGTGACGTCGAGCAGGGATTCGCGGAGGCCGACGCGATCGTCGAGGCGGAGTACCAGGTACCCTTTTTCAATCAGACGTACATGGAGCCGAATGCGGCTACGGCGCGCGTGGAGGCGGACGGACGGCTGACTGTCTGGGCCGCCGGTCAGGGCACGTTCACCAAGCGCGAAGGCCTCGCTGAGGCGCTGAACATTCCCGAGGGGCGCATACGCGTCATCATGACCGAAACCGGCGGCAGCTTCGGCGGGAAGAACCGGATCAATATCGAAGCGCATACGGCACTGCTGGCCATGCGCACGGGCCGCCCCGTGAGGTTGACGATAAACCGCGGGGAGGACTTTCGCGACAGCCGCCCGGGACCGGGTTGTTGGGTACGCTTGAAAACGGGCGCGAGCAAGGACGGAACGATAACGGCCGTTGAAGGGCGAATTGTGTGGGACGGCGGCGTTGCGGGCAGCGGCGGGGCCGCCAATCGCCTGTTGGGACCCTACAGGATTCCGAACTTCAGGCTGGAAGGCATGGCCGTGCGCACGAACAAACCGGGCCCGGGAGCGTATCGGGCGCCCGGTGGACCGCAGACGGCGCTCGCCAGGGAGTCGAACCTGGACATGGTCGCCCGTAAGCTGGGGGTCGACCCGGTGGAGATCCGTCTGAAGAACGGGCTTGGCAAGGGCGATCAGCCGCTCATACAGCACGACTGGCTGAAAGACACCATCCGGAAAACCGCGGAGACCGCGGGATGGGGCCGCCGTGAACTGAAACCCAACCAGGGCATGGGTATCGCCGTGGGAGACTGGCACAACGCCGCAGGCCCGACCAACGCGTTCGTGACGATGTCGGCGGATGGATCCGTGGCCCTCGTGACCGGCCAGGTGGACATCACCGGCCTGCATACCGTGATGGCGCAGGTTGTGGCCGAGGAACTGGGCGTGCCCGTGGAGCAGGTGACGGTGCGGCTGGGAGACACGGACACGGTGCCCTATGCGTCGTTGAGCGCGGGAAGCAAGGCGGCCTATTCCGCGGGTACGGCTGCTCGCGAGGCTGCCCGCGAAGCCAGGAATCAGTTGTTGCGGATGGCATCGGAAAAGCTGGAGGCCGCCGTGGACGACCTTGTCATCGCCGACCAGCAGGTGCAATTCGTGGGTTCTCCGGACCATGCCATCGGCCTTGGCGAACTGGCCGCCGAAGCGATCGAGTCCAGCGGCGCGGTCAACGGGCGGTGCGTGCTGAGCAGCGTTCCCACCTATCCCTCATATTCGGTAAACGTCGCCACCGTTGAGGTGGATCCGGGCACGGGGCAGGTGCGGCTGCTCGATCTGGTAGCAGGCCAGGACGTGGGCCGCGCGCTCAATCCGCTGCTCGTGGAGGGTCAGATGCAGGGCGGCGCCATTCAGTCCATCGGTTTTGGACTCATGGAGGGGTATCGGTACGATGGGAAGGGCGGGATGTTGAATCCCAATCTGCTGGACTACGCGATCCCGACGGCGCTGGATGTGCCGAACATTCAGACGGTTATGGTCGAGGACCCCTGCGAGCACGGACCTTATGGGGGGAAGGGCGTGGGTGAACCGCCCATCATTCCCGGTGGCGCCGCGGTCGCAAACGCGATCTACGACGCGGTGGGCGCCAGGGTCCGGGAACTGCCCATGACGCCGGAGCGCGTGGTGGCGGCGTTGCGGGAAGCCGGCAATTGACCGTTAAAGGAGGTTGAAGTTGTGAATCGCTTCGAATATTTCGCGCCTGAAACCGTCCGGGAGGCGGCGGAGGTGCTGCAGGCCCACCCCGGTGCAAGGGTGCTGGCCGGAGGGACCGACCTGCTTGTGCAAATGAAGGAACGGGCGCGGACTCCCGACACGCTGGTGGACGTCAGGAGGATTCCGGGCGTGGACGAGCTCCGTTTCGACAGGAAGACCGGGCTGACGATCGGGGCGGCCGTGACCATGCGGCAGGTGGAACTCATGCCGGCCGCGCAGTCGCACTACACCGGACTCGCCGAGGGCGCCCGGGTGGTGGGTTCCTTCCAGATCAGGAATCTCGCCACGATCGTTGGCAATATCTGCAATGCGGCGCCCTCCGCGGATGCGGCGCCGGGATTGATCGTGCATGGCGCGAAAGTGAAGATCGCCGGTCCGGACGGACGGCGCACGATGCTCGTGGAGAATTTCATGACCGGCCCCGGCCGGACCACACTCGGCACGGGCGAGTTCGTGGTTGGCATTCACGTTCCTGCTCCGCCTCCGCGAACCGGGTCCGCCTACGTTCGGCATACGCCCCGGGGCGCAATGGATATCGCGATGGTGGGTGTGGGTGCGGCCGTGACGCTGGCGCCTCGTACCCACGCCTGCCAGGATGTGCGCATCGTGCTTGGCGCCGTAGCGCCCACGCCGCTTCGGGCGAAGGCCGCCGAGCGAATGCTGAAGGGACAGCGGCTGACCGGGGCGTTGATCGATAAGGCGGCGGAGACGGCAGCGGAGGAAGCCCGGCCCATCAGCGACGTTCGAGGCTCGGCGGATTTCCGGCGCGAGATGGTTCGGGTGCTGACGGCGCGGATGGTGAGCGCGGCATTCGGGAACGCGCGGGAACGGTCGGGCAACAAGAGGAGGGCGACGTGAACCATCAGATCGAATTGAACGTCAACGGCACGGTTTATGACCTCTCACTGGAGCCGCGCAAGACCCTGCTGGCCGTTTTGCGGGACCGCCTTGGGCTCACCGGCACCAAGGAGGGATGCTCCACCGGCGACTGCGGCGCGTGTACGGTGTTAATTGACGGCGAGCCCGTCACGTCGTGCCTGGTGCTTGCGGTTGCCGCCGAGGGACGCGAAGTGACGACCGTGGAGGGCGTCGCGGATGTTGACGCGCTTCATCCGGTTCAGGAGGCCATGGTCAGTATGGGCGGGCTGCAGTGCGGTTTCTGCACGCCGGGGTTCATCGTCTCGTCCTACGGCCTTCTCCAGAAGAACGCCGAACCTTCGGAGGAGGATATCCGGCGCGCGCTGGCCGGCAATCTCTGTCGCTGTACGGGGTATACGAAGATCGTGGAGGCCGTGCAGGAGGCCGCGAAGCGAATGGCTGAAAAGAAGGGCGGGAAACGGGCCGCCGCGTAAACGGACGGATTCAACAGATGGATTGAGTTTCGCCGAGCACGCCGTGTCGAATGACGCGGCGTTGTTCGATTTCGGGAGGGGAACGGAGCGCGAGGCACTTCGGCAAGATATCCATTTCCCGATGTGTTGACATTGCGTGACGGCTTTTCAAGCTGAATCGAAACAGGAGGGTTGAAAGGTCTATGGCGAAGTTCAAGGCGGGCATCATCGGATGCGGGGGCAGGGGCCGCGGGCATGCGCAGGGGTATGCCGCATCGCCCGAAGTCGAAATCGCAGCGTGCGCGGATCCGGTGGAGGAGGCAAGGGCGAACCTGGCGGAGCAGTTCGACGTATCGCGGACCTACGGGGACTACCGGGAAATGCTGGACCGGGAGGACCTCGATTTCGTCAGCGTGTGTACCTGGATCGGGATGCATCGGGAGATGGTCGTGGCGGCGGCCGAAAGCGGCGCGCGGGCCATCCACGCGGAGAAGCCGATGGCCCCCACCTGGGGCGATGCAAAGGCGATGTACCGGGCGTGCGTCGATCGCGACGTCACGATTACGTTCTGTCACCAGAGGCGATTCGAGGAATCGTTCAAAATGGCAAGATCCCTCGCACGGGAAGGGGCGATCGGGCGGCTGGTGCGGGTGGAGGGCGCGTGTCCCAATTTGCTCGATTGGGGGACGCACTGGTTCGACATGTTCTTCTTCTACAATGACGACGCGCCCGCCGAATGGGTGCTCGGGCAGATCGATGCGTCGGAGAAGCGGGAGGTATTCGGTGTTGAACTGGAGGCGGGCGGTATTTCGTGGGTGCGCTGGCGCAATGGGCTGGAAGGATTGCTCGCGACGGGCGACGCGGCCCTGAGCGGCGTAGCGAACCGGCTGATCGGCACGGACGGCGTCATCGAGGTGATTGGCGGGCGCGACAGGCCGCCGATCCGGATCATGCGTTCCGGCTCGGACTGGGAGGTCCCGGAACTGCCGGGGCCCCAGGTGAATCCAACCGTGTTGTCGGTGCTGGATCTCATAGACTGCGTCAAAACCGGGGGGGAACCGGTGTTGAGCGGCCGGAAAGCGCTGCAGGCGACGGAGCTGATCTTTGCGACCTATGAGTCCAGCCGCCGCCGCGGACGGGTGGACCTGCCCCTGGACGTCGACGACTCGGCGCTGCTGACCATGCTGGAAGACGGGACGATCGGACCTGTGTGAAGCTTCTGTACCAGTATCCGGGTCAATGAACAATGGCGGATCATCTTTCGATGGACCGAAAGTTCCGCACATCAAGTAACTCTTACAGACTATCATTAGCAGATCAGGAGGCAACCATGCTACCGGAAAATCGCATTCCAACGCATCCAGGGGAGGTCCTCCTGGAAGAATTCCTGAAACCCATGGATATGACCCAGGTGGCGTTCGCCAGTCACATTCAGGTACCGCTTCAGAGGGTTAACGAAATCGTGAATGGAAAGCGTGGGGTAACCCCCGAAACCGCGTGGCTGTTTTCGCAAGCGCTGGGCACAACGCCGGAGTTATGGTTGAACCTTCAGCGAAATCATGACCTGGCCAGAAGCCGACCAGACAGGAAAATCCGTAAACTTAGAACAGTGGGATGAACGCGGGATCGCAAGGAGGAAGTTGTGAGTTTTCAGGTGTATGACTATCGCAACGACATTTGTAACTTGCTCGTTACCCCCTGGATCCGGTCTCGATTCCTGCGGATGGAGCCGGGTGAGTCCGCAGCCCTGCACAGCCACGATCTGGGCCACGAGATCTTTCTCGTGCTGGCCGGCCGGGCCGAGTTTACGATCGATGGCGGTGTTCGGGAGGTGGGCCCCGGGCAACTCTGCGTTGCGCTGGCGGATGAGATCCATTCGGTGCGGACCGTGGGGGATGAACCGATGACGATGTACCTGTCCGTCACCCCGCACATCCAGCCCACGCATACCGGGAGGACCGCGGATGGCGAGCGGATGCCGACGCGCTTCTCACCATCGCGTTCGTACGACGTGGAGCCCGACGATACGGCGTCGATGGGTGAGGTCGTCGACACATGCCTGGAAGCCGGTCGGGCGCTGGAGCGGGATGCGGCGGCTCTCACGAGGGCACAGGAGGAAGCAGCAGTTCAACTTCGTGGCCGCAGCAGGGAGGACGCCGTCGAGGCCCGTGAGGCTGTATGGGGCGCGCTTTACAGGGTGTTCCGGCAGGTGTACGATCTTGCGGACGGTTGGAACGGGCTGGCGGACCGGGTCGAACGGATGCCCAACGGTTAGAAAGGATAAACTCGATGGCTCCCGTCAAGCTGGGTGTGGTCGGATGCGGAGCGATAGCACAGGTACAGCACCTGCCGAATCTGGCGGGGCTGACTGAGGAGTTCGAGGTCACGACCGTATGCGACCTTTCGTCCCGACTGGCAGATTGGGCCGCGAAGACGTTTCACGTGCCCGCTGCGATGACGGATTTTCGCCGGCTCGTCAGGTCGGACGACGTGGAGGCGGTGCTCCTCTGCCATTCAGACCCGAAGACCGATGCTGCCGTGGCCGCGCTGGACGCGGGCAAACACGTGCTCATCGAAAAACCGGTCTGCTATTCCCTCAGGGAGGCGGATGCGATCGCCGGCGCCGCCGAGCGGGCGGGAGTGGTTGCCCAGGCCGGATACATGAAGGTGTACGATCCGGCATTCGAGACAGCAAAGGCCGAAGTGGACCGGATGACTGACGTTCGTTTCGTCCAGGTGAATCATCTGCATCCGGACAACCGGCTTCATCTGCGCCAGTTCAGGCTGAAGCGGTTCGACGATCTGCCGTCGGGTCCCGTGGCGGAAACACAAGCAGCCAGGAAGGCGGCGGTACTGGATGCGATCGGCGAGGCGCCCGACGATGCGGTCCGCGCTTTTCATACGCTTTCGGGAAGCATGATCCACGATCTCTACTGTCTTCGGGCGTTGTTGGGGATACCGGAGTCGGTCGTCAGTACGGAGGTGTGGAACGAGGGACGGGCGATTTCAACCGTATTGTCGTACAGCAACGGCGCGCGCTGCGTCGCATCCTGGGTCGACCTGCCGGAGCTATGGGATTTCAAGGAAACGCTGGAAGTGTACGGCGGCGACCGGAGGGTACTGGTTTCGTATCCGACCGGATTCGCGCGCGGCATCCTGTCCACGGTTGCTGCTGCATGAGATCAACGAGGCGGGGAGACGTCCACCCGGCAGCCGGCGTTGGCGTGGGAGAGCCCCTTCGTGCGCGAACTGCGTCATTTTCACGCGTGTATTACCGGACAGGAGGCATGCCGGACGCCTGTGGCGGAGGCGCGGGACGATATCAGGCTGATTATCGACGTTACACGATCATACATGGAGCGCAGGGCGATATCATCATAGGCGCGGGACTCCAGCGAACAAACAAATCAGCCCGGGAAATTCCCCGGGCTTTCTTTTATTCGTAAGAATCAGAACGGACAAGTTTTCTGCTAGTGTTCTGTCCCAGAAATAAGTTGCCTGAATCGGCGGCCGAATGGTGAGGAATTTTCGGGACAGGACACTAGTTCGAAGGATCCGAAACCGGGTATAGAGTCAGCCTTCCCTTCCTTCCCGCACCTTCATCGGCGACGATCAGCGTGCCGTCCGCGGCAAAGGCAATGCCTTCGACCTGACGATGCCACTTTGCAGGAAACTTCCTGACGGCAACCACCTTCCCGCCCGGCGTAATCTCCGCTATAGACTCCTGACGAGCTGCGACAACATAGTAATTCCCCGACTCCGGATGCCGCTCGATTCCCGAGGGATTGAACTTTTTTCCCTTGATGTGTCGAGAGAATTCATCCACCGGAATTACGGTCTGTCCGTCTTTGTCGAGCTGTTTATTCTCGATTGACCAACGGCATAGTGCCAACAGACCTTCCATTTCCAGACTGCGGGCCTCCTTGCAAATCAGTATGAGTTCCCGGCGGAAATGATCGTACGCGAGTCCCTCGATTTCGCAATCTCTGCCCACCCCCGTCGTATAGACATTGAAGAGTACGGACTCACCTGCATTACCCTCTTGGCACTGGAACAGCCGCCCGTTGCTTGTGACAAGAAAAATCCCGTCGTCTGTTGCGGCGATGCCCTCGAAATCACCGGCTGCAGGGTAATTCGTGTCCGAAAGCTGAAATGCCTTTACGATCGATCCTTTCCGGTAGTCAATCTCGTATATGATCGCTCGTTCGTCGTTGTGCGCAAGGAGACGATTGTCTCCCGTCATCGCCAGACCGGAGACTTCTTCAAGCTCCCTGGGAAGCTTCCAGTGGGTCGCGCTGTCAGGATCCAGGGTATAGTTTTCGAGAGATACCTTCTTCTTCGACGCGGCCGATGCATCCGCCAGAGGGCTGACGCCTGAAATGCCCGCAACTGTGCCGGACTGTCCTTCGATAAATTGTGCGGATGCATCCCCTCCTGATCCCATCGACAGCATGCAGAGAAGAATACAGGGACCAAGAAAGTTACGCGGAAATTCGGCTTCGATGTTTTTCATATCCGATTGCGCCGTTTCGCAGGGGCCGCGAATTGGCAATTCGCGCTACCTGATCGCGATCTGATTCAGTGGTTACAGGCTCTGGTCTGTCTCATCTTCCATTAATTCCACGTCTTTTATTTGCTTTTTCCCTCTCTTGCCCAGGTCCCTGATTAGTGAAGAAATGTCGACGGATTGACTTGAAGTAACCTCGTACACAACGACGACTGTCCCATCTTCATTCTCGATTACCTCGGACAAATTCCACTTGATCGCGCTGTAATCAAGGATAGGGGCTGCTGCCTTTTGCGCCGCATTGACGTTCGTAGCGTGCACGGCAATTCGGGATTCACGGGTATCTCCACTGGCCGTGTCCCCGGTTGCGGAGGACCCCGCCGGCTTTGTGGGTGAGACGATTCTCCAGCCGGAAAGGACTGGAGGACGTGCTGCATAGTTGGTCTTCCACACGCTCAGTGTAATGGTTACGAAAGCCAACGATGCGATATAAGCGACTGTCGTGAGCTGGGTGCCGGCGGCCAGCCCGATTCCTATAACCATAAACATGTAGACGGCATCCATCGTTTCCTTGAGCGATATCCGGAAACTGACGGCGGCCACGATGCCCGCCAGGCTGAACGCAAGCGCGAGGCTGCCCTTGACCAGGAAGACCACCAGCGCGATGGCGACGGGCATCACGAGCAGCGTGTGCGCGAAGGATTGGCTGTATTTCTTGAGTGGCCGCGTCCAGGCATAAACCCATGTGATCGGGAGCGTGACTGCGAAGGCAAGTACCAGAGCGACCACCACGGGAATTGTGTGCGCGGGATCGAGCAGGCGGTTGACGCCTTCCTTGATGTTTCCCAGAGGAATGGCGGAATCGGCGCCGGACCCGAGCGATTTTCCCACGAATATGCGTTCACGTTCCTGGGCGACGTAATAGAGGATTTCCGGGAAAATATGAAAAACCGTATTGAGAACCACTATCCAGGTAATATAATAAATGACCAGCCGTACGATGATGTTGTTAGGCACAGTATACTCCTTCACTGGCAAGTCGGATATGCGACACAGAGATTAACACATACAATCGAAATACGGGAGGGACAGCATGGAGACAATATACGCTGTTCTCACTGGATGTTTACCGACAAAATCGAATGGCATTCGGGTAAGATTGCGGTTCGGCGCAGGAACTAGAACATGAAACCGCTACGCAGATACACACCCGTCAAATCGTCGCCCTTTACAACAGCCGCGCTCAACGTGTGCCTGCGCTGCAGAAAGGACACCCAGAATCCACCCCCGATACTGGTGTGCCACCTGTCTGCGCTTGCAGGATCTCCCTTATAAAACACCCGTCCGGCATCGGCGATGCCGAAAAGCCCCGGAGTTTCCATACAGCGCGGTATCTCCGGCGAACCGGTTCTTCTGGAATCCTCGCAGATTGCCACCGGAAATTCCGGAGCCGATAACGCCGGTCCCGCCGAGAAAGGCGCTTTCAAAGAACGGATAGGTTCCCCAGACCTTCCTGGCGCCGCCTCTCAGGGCGAGTGTAGGATGGGTCGCAACAGGTGCAGTCAGGTAAGTGCTGGCCTCTCCTCTAATGCTGCCAAATGAGGAATCCACGCTCCAGAATTCGGGGTAGATCGCGCCACCAATTCTGATCCTGACCCCACGAGTGGGATACCCCGGGTTGTCTCGCGTGTCGAACGTGACTTCGCCCTGCGCGCCGATCTGGCCGAAAGCGCCCATACCGTACAGCCGGTCATCGAGCGAGCCAATAAGCGTCCCCTTGTTGGAACCGGATGGCGTGTTGGAATACTTGATGACCGGTCCGAACTGGATGTTCAGTCTCGACCGGAGCGAAGCCAGTGTGAAACCGGACATTTCTCCCACGTAGTCCGCGCCTCGATACTCAAGCGCCGGTGCGATATCGAGAGAATATCGCGTCACCTTATAAAAGGACGATGGTCGTCGAATTTCCGTCTTGTTGCCGAGTCCGTGGAACCGCAGCGACCGGATTCCTGAGAAATCGAATTGGACGTTGGCATCGAAGTCGCGCAAGGGTTTGCGAAAGTGGCCGGTATAGGAAAAAAAGGGTCTGAGACTCTCGAAGCCGTTCACCCCCGCCAGCCCGGCAATATAGGTGTGTTGTGAAGAGAAAGGGTCTTTCCGATAGCCGAAATACTGCCGGCTATGGAGTGCGCCCACGTACACGGTCAGGTCAGGATCAACCATGAATATTGGCAGATTCCCGGTCCGCATGCCCCAGTCCAGCGCGTACCTGGCATTCGGCGTATGGGTCCCATGCGGCCGCTTGTAAGCTCGCTCGTCGATCCCGGCTCCCTGGCCTGGCGCGAACCTGTTCGTTCCACGTGAATCGTATAGCCTGGTCTTTGAGGCGCCGGCAGCGGAGAGATTCTTCAGCGTGTCGTCCCCGCCGCCTCCGTCGATGTGAACGACAATCCGCCCCCTGGTTCCCGATATTTCCGCGCGGTCGTCTCCCCCCCGGAGGAAAATCCGCACTTCCCGGGTCTCACCTGGCCGGAAGGTCCGCTGGAAATACGGCTTTTTCTCTTCTGAACCTGCATTTTTCACCAGACCCACACGTACCCGGAGATCACCATTGGGCAGGTGTTCGCAGTGGACGTACTCGTCCTTGTCGGTTGTCTTGATTTCGGCCTCGCGGTTTATCAGCTGATAGTACCTTCCGGCGAATTCAGGCAACGCGTCGCGCCTCGACTTCAGCGCCCGGGTGAGAGACTCGCCGACCATCGCGTAATACGGCGGCGGGAGCCTCCGCACAGCGTCCTCGATGACCGGGTCAGGCAGTTCCTCGCGAAGGGTCGACACCACCGCGTCCCACGCGGCCTTATCGAGTTCGGCCAGGAATTCACGATCAATTTCCCATCCGGTCATCGTCAGGCCGATCAGATTGGGAAACGTCTCCCTGAACTTGATCTGAATTGGAAAGCGCCGCCGCGCGATCGCCATGGCGGCCCCTTCGAAATGGATGAAGGCCTGGTCGCGATCCTCCGGAATCGGAAGCCAGGTGTAACAGTCGCCATCGGGAAACCGCGCCCATCTCCACTGGCCGTAGTGGCGGTCCTTGTCGTTGACGAGGAAATCCATCAGTCGCGCCTTCAGAAAAGTGCGGGCATCCACACGGTCGCAGGGGCTTCTTTCCAGGTGTTTCAGCAGTTTGTCCGTTCCACTGACCTTACGGGATCCCGCGAACCCGGGCGTGTCGTCCACCCCTTCAGACGGGTGTTCCTGCAGCATTCCTATAAGTCCGGCGAAGCGTCCGCGATACTCCATCAATCTGGGATCATCGGGAATGACCACGAGCTTATGCCTGGAATGCAGGATACCGGCGGCCTCCATCAGCGGATCGACCACAAGCGCGCCGGTTGGCAGCATCGCGCAGATCAGATCCTGGAGGACCTCGCCCACGACCGTATTCGCGATTTCGTCGGGGACCCTTCTGGTCGCATCCTTATCCAGCGAGCGCACGGTGTATCTGCGGCCGTCACGGCCGGTAAAGTGTAAGGAGATGGATTGTCCGAATCCGCCGGTGCGAAGGGGCGTCAGACCTCCCCCCACGCCGTCGAGGTCAAGAACCGCGACCTCGATCGGGGTATTCCAGAGGTCCCTGTAATTGTTGCCGTAGAACCAGCGTTTGAATCCGGCGGCGCGAAATCTCTCCCCAGGAATCACCTTATGGGTACTTGCACCGGGCGGAGGAACGGACCGGTGAATCCTGGACCCTGGAGCCTGTGATTCCTTCTGAGATGCGGATGCTGCCGGAACGGAGAAGGCGAGCGCGAGCAGGATATAAAGGGGGTTCCACCTGGAAAGTACCATTCCTGTCCTTTGCGTTTCAGGGTGGTTCAGGCAACCTGAAGCTTGTCTCGGCAGCCGGCCAGGCGGAGCCGGAACTCCCGCCGGTACCAATCAAAGATGCCGTACTGTGAGAACTATCACAAAATTATCACTAAAAACGATCTAAATATCACGATTATATCATAATATCGGTACTATAATATGTGTAAATTCTAATATTTAGTTGCAAATATATAACAGGGAGCCTTTGAATTCCAAGGCATTCTCTCCGAGCCGGAAACTCTCAATGCTTAAACGTGCAAGCCTTCGGCAAAAGAAATACGTCGATATTTAACAATATCTCGTCCGCACCCGGGAACAAGCGATCCTTCGCACTAAAACCCGAAACCGATTGCCGCATTGAACTTGACGTCCTTTTCCTGCGTGCTCACAATTTCAATGCGAATGGGCCCCAGGAGCGTTGTATTGACATAGCCCCCGACACCGAAACCGTGGATGGGCGTGAAATCCTCTTCCGGATTAGAACTCATATCATAGATTCCGCCCTGATAGAAGATCCCGATCCCGCTGCGCGGCAGGGATTCCCAGAATTTGACGTGTCTCCATACGGATAGGCCTACCGATGCGAATCTGGGAACCCTCAATTCATCCCGTTTGAGTCCAACGACCGGCAACGCCGCGCTGCTGAAATGTCCAGCACCGCCCAACGGGAAGAAATCAAATACCGGGGCGGGCTGCGTCACATAACCGCCGTAGGACCACAGGCCAACGCTCCATCGTGACCGCGGACTGGCGAAGAACGCGAGTTGGGATTGAATCTGCTTGTGTGAAAACGTCCGATCGATCCATTTTGCACGGGTCTGAAAGTAGACGCCCTTAGTTGGCACCATCGAGTCGTCTCGCGTGTCGATGCCCGCGGATAACCACAATCCGGGCAGGAATTCGGATGCATCGCCAATCGAACGGGCGGCATAGCGGACTCGGGCATGCTCCAACTGGTATCCTGCCTGGAAGCTACCCCAGCTGTGGAACAATCTCTGTAATCCAAGTCGGGAGCGAAAACGCCTTTCCTCGTACCCGCCGTCTCGTTGCCGATTTCGAAAGTACAAACGGTCCTGGTCCCACGCCTGGACCTCCCCGAGCAGACCGAGACGCCCGGAGGTCCGGAAAATCATGACCATTTCCGCGAAATTCAAATTGCCCAGCAGGCCGCGAAGATGGAGTTCCGATATGCGGCCAAGTGTACTTTGATGCGCAATCTCGCCCAGCACCGAAACCCGGTAATCGTTGTTGTAATGAATCCCCACTTTCAGCTCGCTCGGGGGGTTTTCGAGCACGTGAAAGACCAGCTCTGTCTGTCCTTCATAATAGACAACATGGAAATCGACCGTCTGAAACAGTCCGGTCGCGTGCAACCGGCCGCACTCGCGTTCCAGTTCCAGGAACGATATTGGCTTATTGACGAACTTCTCCAGCCGCACCTTGAACTGACCCTCCGAATAACGCTTTACGCCTTCAATCCGAACTCTGTCAACCACGACATCCGGCGGTATATCCGCCCACGTATGGACGTCGAACTCAACGGGCAATCTGGACGTTCTCGGTTCTCCGACACGTTTTGGTACGCCAAGCGTCCGCAACGCATTACGTATCGCATCCATTTGTTCCTGGGCTGCAGTCTCGCCAATCGGAATCAGGGTATACGAACGATTGAAATCGCCACCGTCGAAATCATCCAGTTTGGGCAATATCAACACGTGGGAGCGTTTCCGGTTCGCGATCTTTCTTTCTTCTATTCGAAAACTGACGGCCTGATCGATAACGTCGATGATGTCCTGAATTTCTTCTTTTAAGGTACGCAGGGGCGTGGCGCAATCCACGGCAATGACAAAATCGGCGCCGGCGTCCAATGCGACGTCCACCGGCAGATTATTGACGATGCCGCCATCAACCAGATGGGTATGTTCAGTACTCAGCGGCGCGAATACCCCTGGAACTGAAATGCTCGCTCTGATTGCAGCGCCGAGAGAGCCGTTGTCGATCACGACCTGTTCTCCGGACAGAATGTCTGTTGCGATTGCCCGGAAAGGCGTTGGAAGTCGATCAAAGTCGTTGCGCGCCCTGTAGGTTGCGCCAAGCGTGAGTTGATTGAGGAATTGATGGATCTTCTGTCCGGCAAAAATCCCATAAGGCAATTTCAGTTTCAGCTCCTCAAGGTGCAATGCAAGCATCTGACGGTCGGCCATCGCTTTGCGGTTCATGTTCGACAGACGCCGGTCCGGGCTGTTGCTTGTAATCTCCCACCAGTCTGTTTCCAGGATCACCCGCTGGAGATCGTCAACGGAATATCCCGCGGCGTACAGTCCCCCGACCAGCGCGCCATAGCTCACCCCGACAATCATGTCGATGGGTACGCCTTCGCGTTCCAGTACGCGCAGCACGCCGATGTGGGCGCCTCCCCGGGCGCCGCCCCCGCTGAGTACAAGCGCGACCTTCGGCCTCTGCTCCGCGAACGAGGGAAGCGCGTCGAACATGGGAAGCGCCCAACACAAGATTAGAAGGCTATTGAAAAACGGTCTCCGGGTCATTCTGCAATTCACCTCGTGCGATTTCCCTTGGCATCAAATGAGTCCATGCAGCAGATCGTTTCGGTTGCAGTATAGTTTACACATCGCGGTACCGACGGGACGATCTAACGTCCGTTTCCGGAGCGAGGGCATCCTGCCCTCGGACTCTTCGTGACCGATCAGTACCCCCTTCAAGGGCATTTTGTTTCCTTTGTATCCGATACAATATTGAAGATGACGCCGCGAGAGCCTCGTGAATTGGCCGTCGAGGGCAGGATGCCCTCGCTCCCGGGAAAGGCATTCGTGACTACCTCGGGACCGAATGAGCACAATCTTGGTCGCTGGGAAGGCCACTTTGTTCCTGGACAGCCGTGATCTGCAATAGAATCATACAGAAACGCCCATGATGTCAAGTCAGAAGGCTTGTCCTCCGGTACAAAACTTGGTCTGGAATCCACTTTCTTGCGATTTTTCGGCGCATCGAACCTGATATTTCTCGTATGGAGTCGAGTCATGTCGAATCTGGCACTGTTGAGTAATGGCAGCAGGCCGTACGTGAGCAGCATCGCGTACAACCACCACGCCTCCAGGATCAACGATGGAATCAGGCCGGGTGAAGCAGCCGCCACGAGCGACACGGCCTGGGTCTCGGCGGCGGAACAACTGCCGCAGTGGGCGGCGATCGTGTTTCCCAGGGTCGGCCGCGTTGAGCGTGTTGAGATCTACTGGGGGAGGGGGCGTATCCCCGAGTCCTCACGTACGGTCTTGGTTCAGGGATGGGTTGAAGGCGCCTGGATTACCATCGCGACTGCGCGGATACCGGAGCCGGAGCCAAAGACCGTGTTGTCATTCGAACCCGTTCAGGTGGAGGCGGTACGCGTATGGCAGGACGCCGATGGAGGACCGGAATCCACGCCGGGCCGGATGCACGTGGCGCAGTTTGAGGTATACGGCGAATTCGTGGAAGGTCGGGCGGTGGACTATCTGAAGATCCGGGACTCGCTCCGCGTGGAATGGGAGGACAATTTTCGAAGGTCAAGGCGTGAGATCACCCTGGAGGTGCTGGATCGGATTGACCGGTCGCCAGTCGAGCGTCCGACAGTCGGACCGGTCGGTGCCCCGGAAATCGCGAGAGCCAGGCGGAACCGTGCTTCCTCGAAGTGGGGCAGGGCGCAGGCGGAGGAAATCCTGAAGGACGCGTCGTGGTGGCTGGACAAGGACGATGAGTTCATCTACAGGATGATACCCACGCAGAATCCGCGCGCGATCTCGCCCAGCTACGAGCGGGGCTGTCCGATCCACGGAGGCGGACGCAAGTGCATGCGGACGAATACGGCGCTGGAGTACCGCTGGCAGTGCGTCATCGGAGGCGAGTGGTGGCACAACGGGGCAGTCGTACACAATCCGGCCACGGGCAAGCCCGTGGAGGTTTGGGACGACGATGACGGCTGGATCGCGCCGGAGGGTTTCGCCAATCCGGGGACCATCTACCACTTCAATTCCGCGTGGCGATACTACGTTCTCTCGAAACTGTTCTTTCATCCCTATGAGTTGACGATCGCTTCTCCCGAGGCCTATACCGGCGGCACGGCCCTGCTTCAGTTGTCGCGCGCCTTCGCGATCACGAGCGACGACCGGTACGCTCATATAGCCGGTGTCATGCTGAACAGGCTGGCGGAGGTCTACCGGTCCTACAATGGCACGGTTGACGAACAACGTCCGCTAACACGCGGCTACCTCGTGCAGGTGAGCTGGGAGGAAATGCCGATATACAATTGTATGACGGCTTACGGCCTGGTGACGGACTCAATGTTGCGTGACGAAGCGCTACTGGAATTCTTCAAGTCAAAGGGCGACTGCGACTACAACGGGGACGGGCGCGTGGATTTCGAGGACATCCGCTACAATATCCGTCACAATCTGTTCGGCTACATGTACGAGTGGCTGCACCGGGCGATGGCGATCCAGACGGGAGACTACATCATTCGGGAGGGATTGGTACTCTGGGCGCTTGGAACCATGCTCGGCAACGAGGAGATGGTCGAGGAGGCCATCGAAGGCCGGTACGGACTGGCCGTCAATCTGACCAACAACACGTTCAGGGACGGCAAATGGTGGTACGATGCGCCCGGGTACTCGGTGAGTTCGATTACGCGGACGATTCTGGATCGCCTGTTTTCGATGAAGGGCACGGACCGGCATCTGGATTCCCGCCTACGAATCCGGGAGTCCATAGAATTCGCCCGGGACATTTACTGTGACGGCAGGATTCCCTCGATCGGCGATACGGGCGGCGGCGATTTGAGGATCAAGGTGCTGGATCCGCTCGCGAATTGCGATGTTGAAGAACTGGCATATATCCACACAGGGGATGACGAATATCGGAACCGTCTGCTCGCCATGTCCGATGGGGACGTGGACGGGATCAGAGAGCGGTACGCCGATGCCAATCTGCTGTTCCACGCGGAGTCGATCCGGGGAACAACCGCGCCGTACGTTCCGCGTACGACCCTCTTTCACGATTCGGGTATCGCGATCCTGAGAACGGGATGCGACGTTGCGACGAGGAAGCACCTCGTTTTGAACTACGGCAAGGGCAGCAGCGGGCACGGACACCGGGACAAGCTGGGGATCAACCTGATCACCTTCGGGTACGATCTCGCTTGCGATCTGGGGTATCCGACGACCTTTACCCACGACAAGGTGGACGGCTGGGAGAAGCATACCGCCAGCCATGCCACCGTCTGCATCGACGGGCAGGCTCAGGAGATCGCCACGGGCAGCCTGCGGTTCTACGGGCGTACTCCGGGAATGCAGGCCGTCTGCGCATCGGGAGAAGCGGCGTATCCTGGATGCGCTGAGGTATACGAACGGACGCTTGTGATGGTGGACGCGCCCGGCTCGGACGCCTATATCGTCGACCTATTCCGTGTAAAAGGTGGATCCACGCACGACTACATGTTCCGAAGCCTGAGCGGGGATGACGGTGAGAATTTCAGGATGGAATTCCCGGCGGATACTGACACGGTGCGCCAGGCCCGGGGCACCGCAGCGGGGGAAGACGTGGCATTCGCGACCTTGCCGGGCCTGGGATACATCAAGGATGTGAGCCGGACGCTGTGCGATCGCGAATGGTCTGCCACGTGGCGTGCGGGGGACGAGGAGAATACGGGGTTCCGGCTGACGATGGCCGGGCAGGCCGAAAGAGAAATTGTAAACGGCAAGGGAGAAGGATTCGGGTTTTTCGGTCAGAGCCCATGGGACGCCAGCGTGGCGGTCAGACAATCGGGCGGTGGCGAGTCGGTCTTCACTGGCGTGCTGGAGCCCTTCCAGAGCGAACCGTTCGTCAGGTCGGTGGAAGCGTTGGAAGTCTCCGGCGGCATCGGCGTAAAGATCCGTGTGGACGGACGAGTCGATTGCGTGTTTCGCGGGATGGAGAACGGGGCGGTCTGCACGGCGGAGATCGACGGGATTCCCGTGGCCTTCGACGGGGAGGTGGCGAGGATTGCCATACACGAGTCGGGCCGGCGCGACCTGCAGATCGTGCAGGGTATCCGGCTGCGATTTGGAGACGACGTCCTCGAGTGCGGCGCGATACCGGCCGGACGGATCGAGTCAATCGCTCCGAAAGACCGGTCCGTCATTGTCGCTCTGGATTCGGGGAACAGGATCGCGGAAGGGGATATGGTCGTCTTCAGGAATCCCGCGTACACCTGTAATTCCAGCTACGAGGTCCTCACCGCTGAAGCGGTGGACGGGAACCGTTACAGGTTGGGATTGCACATGTCGTTCAATCTGTCGGAGGGCGTGGTGCAGTCCGTGGACCGGGCGAAAGGCCTGTTCGCGACGGACACGTGTATGACCAAGCTGAAAGCGTGCCCGGGACTGTTTGACGGCAAGGCGATCCGTGCGGGAGGAAGAGCCGTTGGGGCGATCGAGACGGCCGGTCCCAATATCCTGAAGCCGGAAGAACGCCGGTTTGCGACAACGTCGGGCGAAGGAGCGCCGGCGAGCGATACGTTGACTTATTTCCGGTTCAACGACCAATGTTCGGTTGCCGGCCTGAACGTCGGAGACAGGTTCATGGCATGCGATCTGAATGCGGGCGACCGGTTCACGGTCATGCGATCGGCCCACAGGATCATACCATAAACATCAACTCGCAAAAAAAGGCCATTACCAGAGGCCCCAAGGTAGTGGTGTACGCGGGCTGACGATCGACTGAACGATTTTCAGGTGCCGCTGAAGGTTGGCTACCTCTGGTGCCTGGGCAATGGCTTGCGCAAAAAGATAGAACCGTGTGGACGAGATGTCAACGGGAAAAGGCCCGTCCATCTGACGCTGCGTGGTGGCCGGTTTGCCCTCATGTCAACTTCCCGTGTACAGCAATCCATAAACAGGGCGGATCAGCCCCGAGAGCGGTCGGGAGGTCGAAGATGTTGGTCGTCACGGTCCCGAATTCCTGATTCCCTGATGAGTACGCCCAGATTTCGGGTTGCGGTTTCCGGGTCGGCCTGACAGCAGACGGCCGATATGACCGCGAAGCCGTCGGCGCCCGATCGCAACACACCTGCCGCGTTTCCTGCACCGATACCGCCGATGGCAATGACGGGCGCCCGGACGGCGCGGGTGAAATCGGCCAGCTTTCTGAGTCCCTGTGCTTCTCCTGCGTCGCTTTTTGAGCCGGTTGGAAAGATGGGTCCGAAACCCACGTAATCCGCGCCGTCCGCGATGCCTTTCCGCGCTTCATCCGGATTCCCGGCGGACACGCCGATGATCCGCCCGGCCCCAAGCAGATTTCTGGCCAGCGCAACCGGGAAATCCTCCTGGCCCAGGTGAACGCCGTCGGCTTCAGCGGCGAGGGCCACGTCGACCCTGTCGTTGACGATGAGGGGGACACCCGACGCCGCGCAGATGTCGCACATCGCCCGCGCGGTCTCGATCATCCCGCGGGTTTCTCCGCCTTTCTGGCGGTACTGCACGGCGTCCGCGCCGCCGGCGACGGCCATCCGTGCCAGTTCGGCGTGGGTGTGGCGGGACTGCAGAACGGTGTCGGTGAGAACGTGGAGGGCGCCGATCTTCTTCATGGTTCGCGGTCGAGGAAGAAAAAGTGATGAGTGGGGCCGCGTCCCCTGCCAATGGAAAGTCCGTGGCGAATGGCTTCGGTGACGTAGGCCTTCGCGTTTTCGATTGCAGGTACCAGACGTTGGCCCGTGGCGAGATTCGCCGCGATCGCGGCGGACAGGGTACAACCCGTACCATGCGTGCTCGCGCCGGGAATCCGTGCCCCGGAGAAAATGGTTTCGCCGGTCCCGTCGAACAAAACGTCAACCGCGGAACGGGGATCGCAAAGATGGCCGCCTTTAACCAGCACTGCCCCGCAACCCGATTCGAATATGGTGCGCGCCGCCTGCTTCGCGCTGTCCAGATTGTCGACTGGCATGCCCGCCAGCGCCTGAGCCTCGCGCAGGTTGGGCGTGACGAGCGAGGCCAGGGGAAGAAGGCGTTCCTTGACGCTTGCAACGGCTTCAGGTTCAAGCAGGTCGAAGCCGCTGGAAGAGATCATCACCGGATCGACGACGAGGTTGGGTGCGCCGCGTTCGGCGAGTCTCCCGGCGACGACGTCGACAACCCGCTTCGAAGACAGCATCCCGGTCTTGACCGCTGAGACTTCGAAGTCATCGAAAACCGCGTCGATCTGCGATTCGACGACGTCCGCGGGCAGTTCGAACGATTCTATGACCTCCCTCGTGTTCTGCGCCGTCACGGCCGCGACGACCGAGAGGCCGTAGACGCCGTTGGCGTGAAAGGACTTTAGGTCGGCCTGAACACCGGCACCCCCGCCGGAGTCGGACCCGGCAATGGTGAGGACCTGTTTCATGACAACTTTGGGTGGCGCGGGCCGGGTGCGGACGCCCAGGCCTCGAGATAGGCCCTCGCCGCGGACCCGACGTGCCCGGCGGCGAGAATTCCCGACATCACCGCAATGCCCGCGGCGCCGTTTCTCTTGCATGCCGCAACCCGCCGGGGCGTGATGCCGCCCAGTGCGTATACAGGGAGGGACGAACCCTCTGTGACGGGGCGAAGGGCCAGGGGTCCCGCCCCGTGACCGTATCCGGGTTTGGAGTTCGGACTGTAGATCGGGCTGAACGTCACGAAATTCGCGCCGTCGGCCTCTCCACATTCCTTACGGTTGTGGGTTGAGCGGCCAATGAGCATGCGGTCCCCGTATTGTCTCCGGATTGTCCACGGCGCCGGCCCCGATGAGGGGAGGTGGACGCCCGCGGCGCCGATATCACGCGCGAGCCCGGCATGCGTGTTGACGAGCAGGTGCGCTTCGTAGTTCGAGGCCCGCCTCCGGAGACGCGCCGCAAGATGGCGGAGCTCTCGCATTTCGAGGTGTTTTTCACGCAACTGGACGAGGCGGACACCCGCGTCCAGCGCCTCCGCGAGGACGTCTTCCAGGTTGCGGGGCGCGCACGTCGCCCGATCCGCAATCAGATAGACGGGCGGCAGGCTCTGTACATCCTCTGGCTCATTCATGGGTGACCGTGCCTTCCATCGGGGTGGAGGCCGTGGCGTACAGCTTTTTCGGGATGCGTCCGGCCTCGTACGCGAGCCGGCCTGCACGAACGGCCTGACCCATGGCTTCAGCCATAAGGACGGGATGGCGGGCGCCTGACACGGCCGTATTCAGCATCACGCCGTGGCATCCCAGTTCCATCGCCACGGCGGCGTCGGACGCGGTTCCCACCCCCGCGTCGACGATCACTGGGACGTTGACCGTGTCGAGGATAATGCGGAGATTGTAGGGGTTGCGAATGCCCATTCCCGAACCGATGGGCGCGCCGAGCGGCATCACCGCCGCGCAGCCGGCGTCTTCCAGTTTCTTGCAGGTCACAGGGTCGTCGTTGCAGTAGGGCAACACCGTAAAGCCGTCCCGGATCAGTTCGTCCGTCGCCTCCAGCAGCCCCGCGACGTCGGGGAAGAGGGTGTCCTCGTCTCCGATCACCTCCAGTTTGATCAGGTCGGTTTCCAGGGCTTCGCGCGCGAGCCTGGCCGTAAGCACGGCGTCCCGGGCGGTAAAACATCCGGCGGTGTTCGGCAACAGTTCGTACTTTTCCCGGTCGATCAGATCGATCAGGCTCTCGCCGGAGGGATCCTCCAGGTTGATTCGACGGATGCCCACAGTGACGATTTCCGCGCCGCTTGCCCGGATCGCGTCCAGCATCACCTGCATGTTGGGATACCGGGCGGTCCCGATGATGAGCCGGGAGCCGTAGGTCGTACCGGCAATCGTCAGGCCATCAGACATATGTCCCTCTTGCGACAACAGTTTGCAAACACGGTCCACCTGAAGCGGACGCCCGCCGTGGGCAGAACACTATCCACCCTGGACCGCGGCAATGATGTCCACCCGGTCCCCGCTGCCGAGCCGCGTTGAAGACCAATTCGCCCTGACAACGATTTCGGCATTGACCGCAACCGCGATGCCCCTGCGGTCCGGATCGTGCGCAAGGTCGATCAGCAGATCCCGGATGGAGATGCCACTCTCGACGTTTTTGTCTTCTCCGTTCAAAGTGATCTGCATGGCGTCAGGACTCAGGCGGCGAAGCGGTCGATGTTGAAGGGCCGGATGTCTTCGGGCGTGTTGCCGGTCAGCACCAGTTCCGCAATGGAATACGCGGTGACGGGGGTAAGCAGGACACCCTTGCGGTAATGGCCCGTGGCCATAATGAGGCCTTGAATGGGGGTTTTGCCGAGGATGGGCGCATCGTCCCTGCTCCCCGGGCGAAGACCGGCGGCGGATTCAACGATGGGAAGGTCGTAGATTCCCGGAACCACTTCCCACGCGGCGCGCAGGAGTTCGAAGATACCGCCTGCCGTCAGGTTGTCGTCGAAACCCATTTCTTCGGAAGTCGCCCCAAGCACCAGACGTCCTCCGTCCTTTGGACACAGGTATGCGACCGTCGATGACGCGGCCCGGTTGTACCATACAATGGACTTAAGGGTGCAGTCGCCGGTCATTTGCAGGCGGAGAATCTGCCCGCGGACGGGGCGGACCGGCGGTCTTGCGGCACCGGGCAGGCCCGGTATGAGACGCGACCAGCATCCAGCGGCGAGGATGATCGTGGCCGCCTGGTACGCTCTGTCTCCTGCGACAATGCCGCGGACCTGCTCCTGAGCAATGTCGATGGTTTCGACCGGCGTGGACTCCATGAGGGATCCATCGGCCTTCAGGAAGGCCTCCCGCAGGGCATTTACCATGAGGCGATTGTCCACCTGGTGGTCTCCCGGGCACCATACCGCGGCGCCGACCTGGGGCGAGAGCTGCGGCTCCCGCTCGCGCGCCTGGGCGCCGCTCATCCATTCCACCGGAAGGCCGAGGTGCCGCTGGTAGTCGTAGCGAAAACGAAGATATTCGATATCGTCTCGTGTGACACCCACCAGAAGGACGCCGTCGGGGCGATAGCCGACGGACAATCCGCTCTCGGATTGGAGTTCCGTAACAAAACTCGGGAATTGCTCGAGGCTCTTCAGGCCAAGCCGCAGCAGTGCTTCCTCTTCGTGATGCACCTCCGCAAGGGGCGAGAGCATACCCGCCGAGGCCCGGCTGGCGGCCCGGCCCGCACGGTCCCGGTCAAAGATCAGGACGTCCCGCCCCGCGCGGGCAAGTCGCCAGCCGATGGCGAGTCCGATGATGCCGGCGCCGACGATAATGATCCGGTCCGATGTCAACTGATACAGTCCTAAGAAGCTGTCTTGAAATTCCCAGCGGTCTTCGCGCGGCTGCAAAAGCGCCGGTCGGCGTTGGTCAAACCCACCCGTCGTACGAGATCGAGGCTGCGCTTGCTCGCCTCTCATAGCCGGATTTTCCCGTCGGCGCTGCGCGCCCCTCGCGCCTCGGCACTACGCGCCCCTCGTGCCTCTTAACCGCCACTTTTTCGCTCGCGCTCGGGAACTCGCCGGTAATTTGAAAACAGCTTCTAAAAAAGCCGCCGCCCTCGATCTGGTCGAAAAGCGGCTGGGGTGCGGTTCCTCGACTCCCTGCGCCGGCATAATCCGGATCAGGTTCAAAGGGTATGTTCTCAGCTCGGCGGGCGAGCACCCCTGCGTTTTATAGGGACAAAGATAGCGGTTCGGCCGGGCTCCGTCAAGCGAATCCGCTTGACATCGATGGTCGATTGATTATTAAAGACGGTGAGACGTAGGAGGTGAGACGTAAGACGGGAGCGAATTTTTCTTTCTTCTTTTTTCCTTCTTCCTTCTTTAAGGGGGTAATGTGTCGGATCTAAAGTTCAAGGTTCAGGCCGGACCTCACCGGCGAGTCAACTGTCCGGTCTCCGTATTCGTGAAGAGGCCGGGCACGATGCAACGGAACGTCGACCTCCTGGAACGACTCGGGACCGGGGAAGGGAATGTCGGTCTGGCTGGTCCGCGCGGCGCAACGCCATGCCAGATACAAAGCGAAGACGATGGCGTTCGCGTAAGCTGGATTGTGGACGATATGCCGGCGGGAGAGACAGCGGACTATGAGCTGGATTCCGGGGGGTCGACATCGTCCGGCGGCGGGGTGGAACTGTCGGAGGCCGAAAGCAGAATTCAGGTGCGGATCGACGGTACCGATTTTACGAGCTATTGCTTCGGGAAGGATCTCGTGCGCCCGCACCTGTATCCGCTGATTGGGCCGTACGGCGATGGAATCACGCGACCGTTGATCAACGAGGGGGAAGGAGACCATCATCACCACCGGTCCGTCTGGATTTCGCACGGCCACGTGAACGGATGGAACAACTGGGGCGAAGGCGAGGGGCACGCGTGGACCCGTCATCAGCGTTTCGACGAACTCGGGAGCGGACCGGTCTACGGCCGGATCGTATCCATCAGCAACTGGGAGGGCGCGGACGCCTGGCGCGGAGAGCACGGATCGAACGTGATCTGCGAGGAACGGGCGGCCTGGACGTTCTACCGTACCGGGTCGGACGTGCGGATCTTCGACCTGCACGTCACGCTGACCGCACCGAAGATCGACGTACTCTTCGGAGATACGAAGGAAGGCGGTTTGGCGTCGATTCGCGTCGCCGAATCCATGGAAGTGCGGTCCGGCGAGGGCGGCAGTATCGAAAACGCGATCGGGGGCGTCAACGAGGACGAGACATGGGGCAAACGGGCGGCCTGGTGCCACTATACCGGCCCGGTGAACGGCAATCGCGTGGGCGTGGCCATTATGGACCATCCCGATAGCTTCAGGCATCCCACCTATTGGCACGTGCGCAACTACGGCCTGATGACGGCCAATCCCTTCGGCCATTCCCATTTCTATGCCGACCCGAGACGGCGCGGGAACCACGTGCTGCCGCCCGGCGAGTCCCTGACCGGTCGATACAGGTTCTACGTGCACAAGGGTGACGCGTCCGAAGGTCAGATCACCGAACGCTACCACGATTTTGCGCATCCGCCGGTCGTGGAGGCCGGGTAGACTGTGCGAAGGGCGCCGGCGCGCTGAAGGAAGGGGTTTTCCGATGGCCGATTCCGTCGAGCGACCCCATATCGTCTTCATCACCACGGACCAGCAGCGGGGCGACTGCACCGGGATCGACGGTCATCCTGTTCTCGAAACGCCCCATCTGGACCAGCTTGCGAACGAGGGCGTGTATTTTCCCAGGGCGTATTCGCCATGTCCGGTGTGCGTGCCCGCGCGCATGGTGATGATGACCGGCCGGTCTCCCTTCAATACAGGGTATTTCACCAATTCGAGCAGGGCGCTCGGAACCAGAGACACCCTGCCCCGAATTCTGGGCGGACTCGGGTATCAGACTCAACTGATTGGCAAGGCGCACTTCAGCCCGCAGCGGGCACGGCTGGGGTTCGACAATACGATCATCAACGAGTCGGGCCGGTACCGTGAGGGTGACGATTATCACCGGTGGCTCAGGAAAACGCCGTACGCGGGTCTTGAGCGGGCAACGAGCATCGGGAATAACGACGTGTTTTCCCGGAGGTCGGTGGTTGCCGAGACGCACCACGTGAACACGTGGACGGCGAACGAGTGTATCGAATTTCTGGACAGGCGGGATCCCACCTGTCCGTTTTTTCTGTGGATGTCTTTCAGCAGGCCGCACTCGCAGTACGATCCTCCGGCGCCGTACGACACCTGGTACAACCCGGAAGACGTGCCGCCGCCCATCCGCGCGCCCGATGACGATTTCCTCCCGCCGGAACTGCAGGAGGCGCCGCTGCGTTACGATTGGGACCGCCTGTCGCCCTCGAGGATCGCCCGCGCACGGAGTCACTACCTCGGGCAAATTACCCATATCGACCATCAGATCGGGCGGTTTTTCGCCGCGCTCCGCTGGAAGGGGTTGTGGGACGACACGCTGGTGATCTTTACCTCGGACCACGGAGATATGATTGGGGACTTCGGACTCTTCTTCAAGTCTCACTTCTTTGAAGGTTCCGGTCGCGTACCGCTGATTTTACGGCCGCCGAGAGGATGGGAGGGGGCAAATCCCGCCCGCAGATATGAGAAGCCGGTATCGCTCGTCGACATACTGCCCACGTTCGTCTCGGCGGCGGGCGGCCGCGTCCCCGAGCAGGCCGACGGGGTGTCGCTGCTGCCTGCGCTGGAAGGCGGCGATCCGGTCGGTGACCGGATCTTCCACGGAGAGATCGGTGCGGAACAGCGCCGCCACCACTGCCTGACGGACGGGCGGTACAAGTATATGTGGTTCCGGCTCGGCGGCAGGGAGTATCTGTTCGATCTCAACGTCGATCCGAACGAAGTCAACAACCTGGCCGGGGACGAGGCCCGCGTTTCCGTCTGGAGAAACCGGTTGATCGAGCTCCTCCTTGAGCGCGGCGATTCCGCGGTTAGAGACGGCGCGCTGGTCGATACGCCATATAGACCCACAGGTGAGGCGGAACTGCGGGCGATGGACCCGTTCGGGCGAAGGCCGTATTAGCGTGTATTGGCGCGAAGACGGATGTTTCGGTCGCTGCGTGCATCCGCGCTCGGGTAGGGTTGAGGTGTGAAACGGGGGTCCGGTCTCTTTGTCTGAATCTCTTGAAGTGCGGCTATGCGGATTGATGACCGATCTGGGATGGACCCTCTCGGTCGCGGAGACCACAACGGGCGGGTTGATCAGCGCCCGCATTGTGAGCGTGCCGGGTAGTTCGGCCTTTTTCGAGCGCGGACTGGTGCCTTACAGTGCCACGGCCAAGACCCAGGCGCTGGAAATATCCCAATCTCTGCTGAAACGCTGCGGCGCGGTGAGTGAAGAAGTGGCTTCAGCCATGGCGGAAGCCGTGGGCAGGACAAGTCATTCAACGCTGGGGCTGGCTGAAACGGGCATCGCGGGGCCGATTCGCGGAAGATCGCCGAAGCCGTTGGGGACGGCGTATATCGCGCTTTGGACGCCGGAGGGTGTCCGATGTGAACGCTTTGTGTTCGGAGGCGACCGAAATGCGATTCGCGAACGGATTGCGGAGCAGGCCCTGGCAACGGCGGTTGCGTATTTGGAAGATGCTGCTTGACACCGGCTGTTCATTGACATACATTGAAACCTCGACCTGAAGAAGGTCTACTTAACTCAAGCTGGAGGTAGCATGGCAAAAGAGGAAAAGGTCTCACTCGAAGGAACCGTCGCGGATACGCTTCCCGACGGGCAGTATATGGTGGAAGTGGAGGGCGGGCATCAGATTCTGGGTTACACGTCGGGCAAAATGCGCCGGTTCAATATCCGGGTTCTGGTGGGAGACCGCGTCACGATCGAGACCTCGCCTTACGATTTGAATCGCGGCCGCATCGTCTGGCTGCACCGATTGCCCCCACCCGAAAATGCGGGCGGAAAGCGCAGAACGGGTGGCAACCGCCCCAGGCGCCGGCGCTAGTCGGTCGGTCATTATTTGCTGTAAATAAAAGAAGCTACAATCCACGCGGACTTCTGTGCGAAAGGCATGAGCTTACCGCGGCATACGCGGCACATTGCTGCAGATATCCGCACAAACGGGCCGAATCTGAATATCGATCGGCCCTTTTTCTTTTTTCGCGCATACCGTCCGTCAGTTCAACATGGTCCCTCGTCAGGCATCCTTCGACGGGCTCAGGAACTGGCGCCCACGACCTGAGCCGCTCGCTGAGCCTGCCTGCATTGAGCTTGTCGAAATGTCGAAGGGTCGGCGAAGGTCACTGAAGAGCGCCAGCAAAGGATAGGAAACACGGGCATTTCGACAAGCTCAATGACCACGTCTCGGAATCCCGTTTCTACAACTTCAGTGTCGGCGTCGCGTCAGCGGGATTTCACCAGTGTAAGCTCATGCCACACGTCAGATTGAGTGGACGCGAGATTCTTCGACTTCGACCCGACCAGCTGGGCTGCACATCCTTATCACTCCCCCCTTGAGGTGGAGTCGCAGTAGCCGAGCCGCCCCTGAGACGATGCCCTGAGTTTGCCCTCATTGAGCATGTCGAAGGCGTTGCCCTGAGCCTGTGGTCCCTGAGCTTGTCGAAGGGTCGAAGGGCCGGCGATGGCTGATGCGGTGGGGGGATCTTGACGCCTTTCCCTATATTTCACCTCGATCAGACGAACTTGCCGGTCGTCTTTCCGGAAAAACCGGCGTATATTAAAAGGGAAGTGATAAATATAGGTAGATCGTCCGTTTTCCGCGATAGTACTCGGCAGTACCTCTCCATAGCGGGTTTGTAGGGGTGTCCCTTGGGGGCGCCCGCCGTCCGCGATCTCAGACCATGATCTGCCTGACCTGAATCCTTCCGCATACAGCCCGGAATCCTTTCACCCGTCTCGACAGTGTCCGCCATGGAAAATGGAAGGTGTACAATAAAGACTTCGGACTACGTCCGATTTCTGTCGGAATTGGAGGATCAGAGTGTCGATCTGATCTTAACCGACCCTCCATATACCATAAGCCGAAAGACTGGATTCAAGCACGTTGGGCCCAGGAGTGTCGAGCGGTTCGCCGTGGACATGGATTTCGGTGCATGGGACCACGCCAAAATCGACCTGGACGTCCTGGCTGAACAGGCATTGCGTGTACTCCGTCGAGGTGGTACAGCGATAATCTTCTACGATTTATGGAAGATGAGCTATCTGGCTGACAGCATGAACAATGCCGGTTTCAAGCAATTGCGTTTCATCGAATGGGTTAAGAAAAATCCCGTTCCCCTGAACAGCAAACGCAACTACCTCACAAACAGCAGAGAGATTGCCGTATCGGGTGTCCGGTCAGGGAATCCTACGTTTCATAGTGAATACGACAACGGGATATACTCCTTTCCCATACCGAACAACGGAAAGAGACATCACCCGACGCAAAAACCGATGTCGCTGTTTCGGGAGCTAATTGAAAAACACAGTAATGAGGGCGATTTGGTAGTTGATCCTTTCCTTGGATCGGGGACCACCGCGATTGCTGCATTGAGCCTTTCAAGACGCTTCAGCGGTTGCGATATCGACGGAAACTATGTCGGAATTGCAAAGGAACGACTAAAGGAGGCTGATGTCAGACCGCCAGCGAATCGACGTTAGCGTTAGCGAGGAAACGCCATGACGACAAAGAGGAACAGGACAAAGCGCAAGACAGAACGCCCGATCGCCAGAACGTCACCGGAAGCGGTCGATGAGATCCCGGAAAACGTAAAACGAGCGCCATTGACCTCACGGCAAAGAGTACCAGGCGGGCGGAAATATCTCGACCGGAGCCGATGAGGAGTTGCTGCTCCCAGCGACAATTGACAGCAACATCGGGAGAGCAAGAGTAACAGTGCCAGTCGCCGATGAACCTGCGACGTAACAGGCATTAAAGACAAATTAGCTCGCGCCGCGACCCTCAGATCTCTGCGTGCAAGTCTTCTACCGGAACCAGAAAGAAGCCGTCCATGATATATGCAGACGGCTTCTTCTTTTCCTTTTACAACGCGTCGGTTCGTTTTTTCTCTTCTCCAATCCGTCACTTATTTCCTTCTACTTTCTGTAACGTGACTCTTCCGGTTCAAGGCACCTGCGCCCCCACCGTCTCCACGTATACGGAAAACAGCGATTGGGAGCAGGTTATGAACAGCCTGTTCTTCTTGGCGCCGCCGAAGCAAAGGTTCGCGCAGGGGGCGGGCAGGTGGATCTTGCCGATGAGGGCGCCGTCGGGCGCGAAGCAGTGCACGCCGTCGTACCCGTCGCCGGCCCAGCATGCCCCTGCCCACAGGTTGCCGTCCACGTCGGTGCGGATCCCGTCCGCCGACGCGGGGTCCATGTCAGTGAAGACGCGTCCATTTGCAAGGCGGTCGCCTTCAACGTCGAAAACCCGGATGTGAGTCGGATATTGGGGCCCGTCAGACCGCCCGGTATCCACGATGTAGAGCAGCGATTCGTCCGGGCTGAAGCAGAGGCCATTGGGCCGCTGGAAGTCACTCACGACAACGGTCGCTTCGCCGGTGTCCGGATCGAGACGGTACACGTTCGTGTCGTTCTCGAATTCGGCCCGGTGTCCCTCATAGTTCATTAGAATCCCGTAACCCGGGTCCGTGAACCAGATCGAACCGTCGGATTTGACCACAACGTCGTTCGGCGCATTCAGCGGCCTTCCATCGAAACTGTCCATCAGTACCGTGATCGAACCGTCGTATTCCGTGCGGGTGACGCGCCGCGCGTCGTGTTCGCAGGATAGCAGTCGACCCTCGCGATCGCGCGAATTCCCGTTGGTATTGTTCGATGGTTTGCGGAAGACCGAGACGTCCCCCGTCTCTTCTTCCCACTTGAGGATGCGGTTGTTGGGAATATCGCTGAACAGCAGATAGCGGCCGTCTCCAAACCATACCGGTCCTTCAAGCCACCTGCCGCCCGTCCAGAGCATTTCGATGGCGGCGGTCCCGAGTTTGTACTTTGCAAAGCGCTCGTCGAGCACTTCGACGCGGCTGTCCGGATATCTCACGATGTCCATCGTTCCCTTCCCTTCAAATGACCCGTCGACGTCGGGTACGTGGCAAATGATCGTTTTCCAAATGCATCCGTTCTGATCACAGGTTGCGGGAAGAACAATCCGCGAGCTGACTTGCAGCGCGCGCGGCCGCCGTTTTCGCGTCGTCCACAGGAAATGCAGGTGGGCAAATTGCATCTTCGAAGCAGTCTTGTCAATGGCTTTGCGGGAGGCAGGAACCTGTCAGTCACCTCCGGCAGGACAATCGGTCGAAAACGGCGCCGCACCTTGACAACTTTTCAGACGCCCTTTATATTGAAAATCAGTAGCGGTGAAGGCTCCGGTTTAGCAGTCCGTTGAGAAAGTCGCTCTGCAGGCGAGGCCGAGCCATTGTGGACGAAGACAAGGCGCGCGACCGAGTCCCATCCCTCGATTCGGCGAGGGAGCGCAACGCAGTATTTCGACCGCAATGGCCGGCCGTAGCCCGGATGGGCTTTTTCAACGGGCTGTTAGGCGATAATCGGCCAACCCGTGACGCGTTGCCCGCGTTCCCATTGACGACGTGCTTCGATGGCCGGAACGACTCTCCATGCGGCCGGACAGGCCTGAAGATCTTCGATATGACAAAACGCCGTTATATTCGGGGACTGAATCTGGCAACCGTCCTCGTCTGTCTGTTTTCAATCGATCAGACCAGGTGCGAGGAGGCGGGTGCGTCACGTCCGGCGTACCAGGTGGCCAGCCGGCAGGAAATACTGGATGCGATGCGGCATGCTAACGATTACGATCCGACGGCGACGACGAACGGCGCCCGTTTTCAGTGGGAAGTGATTTTCCATCTCGCGCACCGGGCGTGGGAAAGCAACCCGCGTGGTGCGCCGCTCTTTATCGATTCGGAAGACTGGTTTCGGGCGTTTATGGAGGCCACCGGACGCACTGAAGACGAAATGCCCCTCTACGCAAGGCTGTCCTATGAATACGAGCAGCATATGGAAGTGGAATACAGAATGGATCGAGTGATCCGGAGGGTGATCGAAGGGCCGGCGCCCGGATTGGCATTGAACGTCCGTATCTGGTGGGAAGACCGGACGGACAACGCGGATCGTTACTCATACCGTGATACGCTGTCAACGCCCACTCTCAAGATTACGATTCGTCGGCTGATTTCATACCGGCTGCTGGATTTTGGAGACTGGTTCGTCTGCGATCGAATCAGGGGGCTCAGTGGACGTCCGACCTCAGGATTGCTGGGGTTCATCTTTCGGATTATCGGCGACGGTCGAATCGTACACTCCCGGATGGCTGTTTCAGCCGACGGTCTTCAGATTGTCCGCGGGACCTCGAAGAAGGGTTTCATGGGAATGACAACTACCGCCACGGTCTATCCGGATGGAGAGATGATCAAGGATTTGCCGGACGGCCGGTCCGATCTGAAGGAACTGAAGAAACGCATCAAACAGACGCTGAGAGTTGAATACGTCGAACTACCCGAGGGCAACCTCGAGAAACCTGAAATCCCGGTGGAGAAACCGAAGGGCGCGCCACTGGAGGAGCCTTATGACCGAACGTAACAGCGACGCGAGATATACAATGGGGCGCAGCAAGGGGGAAGAGGAGCGGCTGATTCACCAGTCACAGCTGTACGACGCCATCACCCGGCGTCTTCTGAATGAAGCGGGTGTCGTAAGCGGTATGCGGGTACTCGACATCGGCTGCGGTCCCGGCGACGTCTCGCTGACGGCGGCTGAACTGGTAGGTCCCGATGGGGCCGTCGTGGGGGTGGACGTCAACCCGGCCATCATCGATACGGCTCGGGACCGGGCGCGAGCGGCAGGCTTTTCAAACGTGGAATTCAGGGACGGCGACGCCCGGACGCTGGACGTGGGCAGCGACTTCGACGTGTTGATGGGCAGGCTGGTGTTGATGTATATGGGCGACCCTGCCGAAGCACTGAAGCAGTTGTCAACCCGGCTGCGACCGGGCGGGATCGTGGCCTTCCAGGAGGCCGAATTCAGCTACTATCACAAGCAACCCGATACGCCCGTTGCGAATGATCTGATCGAATGGGCCATCTCTGTTTTCAAACGATCCGGCGCCCACACCGATATGGGGTTAAACCTGTTCGGTGCGTTTGTAGACGCGGGACTGCCCGAGCCGACAATGGATCTCTCGGCGCCGGTGGGCGGGCCGGAGTACTGGACGGGGTACCGGTTCGTGGTGGAAGCATTTCGCAGCATGGTTCCGCTCATCGAAGAGTTTGGGTTGGCAACCGCAGAAGAGGTGGATCTGGATACGCTGGCTGACAGGCTTCGTAACGAAGTGGTGTCGACCAAACGAGCGTTCATGCTTCCGCCCCACGTTACCGCGTGGGCGGTGCTGCCGGGTTGAGAGATTCACGGCCACCGGCGCGGATGCCCTCTTTTTCGTCTACCCACTTCAGAATCACGCCTCCGGTTACGAACAATACAGCCACGATCGAAACGCCGACGCGCTGGGACTGGAAGGTGCGGGTGAGTTCGCCGAGGACAAGAGGTCCAAGAAAAGCCGTGGCCTTGCCCGAAAAGGCGAATAGCCCGAAAAACTCGTTCTCCTTCTCAGGCGGCACAAACCGTCCGAGAAGCGAACGACTGGCCGATTGGTTGGGACCCGCGAAAAAACCTGCCATGATGCCGGAAATCCAGAAGACGTTCTTGTCGTGGGTGAAGACCGCCATCAGCGTCGCCAGGATGAGAAACACGAGGCTCACCTGAATGGTGCGTTTGCCGCCCAGCAGATCGTCCAGGAAACCCATCGCGAAGGCGCCGATTCCAGCGGCGACGTTCAGGACGATTCCGAAGACCATGATTTCGGTGAAACTGAAACCGAAAGTCCCCGCCGCGTAGATTCCGCCAAACGAAAAGATCGTGATAAGACCGTCGTTGTAAAACAGGCGGGCGATAAGCAGCTTGAGGATTTCCCGGTACTGCCCGGCCTCCCGAAACGTCCGGACGAGTTGGCGATACGAGGACGACAGGACCCCGCGCATTTGTGAGGCGCGGATTTTTTTTTGTTTGACCCAGAGGAAAATCGGGATGCTGAAGACCGCGAACCAGGCGGCCACCAGCAGATTGGTTGCGCGGATATTCGCGCCCGCCTCTTTCGTGAAACCGAACCAGGGTGTTTCGGGACTGACAAAGCCGACCATCGCAACGGCCATTGCGAGGAGTCCGCCGATATAGCCCAACCCCCAGCCGTAACCGGAAATGCGACCGATGTATTCCCTGGGCGCGATGTCCGGAAGAAAGGCATTGTAGAAGACGTTGCCCATTTCAAAGGCGAAATTCGCCGCGGCGAACCAGAGCAGCGCCTTCAGGACCTCGCCCGGCAATGCCGTGTATAGGCCGGTGGTGGCAACGACCGCAACAATCGTGGAGAGGAGGAGAAAACCCTTGCGGAAACCGCCCCGATCAGCCACGGCGCCGGCCAACGGCGAGACCAGCGCCACCGCGATGGCCGAAAAGGTCACGCCTCTGGACCAGAGCGTGGTGCCGGCGATTTCGTCCGGCGCGAGGGATTTTACAAAGTACGTAGAATAGATGAACGTGACCACGAGCGTGGTGAAGGCGGAGTTGGCAAAGTCGTACATTGCCCAGGACGCAACGGTTTTCTTGTCAATATTGTTCAAAAGCGGGTGAGTCCCTTCCTATAGCAGTCCGTTGGAAAAGTCGCTCTGCAGGCGAGGTCGAAGACAAGGCGCGCAACCGAGTCCCATCCCTCGATTCGGCGAGGGAGCGCAACGCAGTATTTCGACCGCAAGGGCCGGCCGTAGCCCGGATGGGCTTTTTCAACGGGCTGATAAACACAAGGGCGACCACATGGGTCGCCCCTGCATGGAAACATCCATATCTCTGTTGATCTCGCCCGGCCATATAGCCTGCCGGTTCAAGCTGACAGCTCATTGCTTAGAAATCCGCCGTCAGTCCGACGGACAGGAGACGTCCGATCTCGGGGGCGCCTACGAATTCACGGTGTTTCTGGTTGAACATGTTGGAAGCGTTCACGACAAGGGCGACGGTTCCATCCTCTATCACGGACGGCAGTTCATACCTCATATTCGCGTCGAAGACCAGGGCGGACTTGACGTCGCCAATGTAGACGCCGGAGTTCATGGGAAATCCGCTGCGCCCGCGGAGACGGAACCCGACCCGGACCCCGCGATCCTGCACATTGGCCGTTGCGCCCAGGGTGAATTTGTTTCGAGGCGCGTTGAGCGCGACATCCGCAATGCCGCCGAGATTCTTGAAGAGGTCCTTGTTGACGTGGGAGTAACTGCCCGAGAAGGTCCACGTTTCGTCGGCGTAATAGGCAAAGCTGACGTCAAAGCCATAGAATTCCACGTCGCCGAAGTTACGGTAAGTCACCATGACGGCGTGGGGATCGGAAGCCTGAAGGGGCGAGACGGTGCCAAAGGGGATAAAGGCGGCGCCGTTGTCATTTGTGCCGGCTACGAAGAGGCGGGTGATTTCGTCAATGGGCGTGTTGTTTCCGTTGCCGCCCTGTTCAGGCGAATCGAGGACACCCAGCGCGACGGCCAGAAGCGCCGCGGAGGGGTCCTGCAGGGCCTGCGCGATAGCGGCGGAAAGCGAGGCCGATAGCGCATCGGGATCCAGGAAGACGTTAGGCGTTTCTACACGCAGCGGCGCCACGAAGTCGTGGGTGCGGGTACGGTACACGTCGGCAGCAAGGGCGAAGCGATTCCCGATGATTCCCTTATACCCGAGTTCATAGGTCTCAGTGATCGTCGGCCTGATCTTCTCAATATCCCGTATGGTGGAAGCGCCCAGGTCCGGAAGCGGGTCGAAGGCTGCCGTTGTTGGATTCAAAACTCTCAGTGTGTTCCGGAGGCCGGGAAGGGTCTGCGGTATGATACTCTGAAAACCTGCAGCCAGCACCTCCACCTGCGCGGCCGCCAGGGCAGGAATCTGTTCCGCCGGGACCCCGGCGGCAGTGAGCTGCCCCGTGATCAAAGCGGTTGCAAGTTGCTTCAGGGATGGCAGGGCCGCGGCCATGACCGCGCTTCGACCGATTCCCCACATGACGTTGCTGAATCTCGCGTCGTTCAGCCCGATCTGGTGTGAAGGCGAGAGGCCGATCACCTGGGCGAACGGCGACCGGAAAGTGGGTACGCCGCTGGCGTCACGGCTCCATGTAAATCCATCCTCGGTGCCCTGCGCGCGGATGTCGAAACTGGGGCTGAATCCCAGGACCGGTTGAAAAGCCCGACCCGTACCGAAGGCGTCCCTGGCCTGGACGATGTCCAGGAAGAAGTTGCCCGTGGATGGCGTACTGAACGCCCTGTTGTACGTCAGCCGGAGGGTCTGAAGCGGATCCGGTTTGAAGACAACGGCGCCGCGGGGAGAGAAGACGCGCTCGTCGACGTGGTTATGGTCGTCCAACCGTGCGGCACCTAATACGGTAATCTGTTCGTTCAGGCTGATCTCGCCCTGCACGTAAGCTCCGAATTCGTCGACGTTGTCGCGGGTCTCGTTGGCGCCGTTAATCGTGCCTCCGGTATTCGGGCGCGTGAACAGGCCGTCCACCCCATAAGTGATCCGGTGGCGGTCTTCCACGCTCAGGCTATGCTGGGCCTGAAGGACAGTAAAGGAGGACGTGTCCACAATGGGGTCGTTTGTACGGAGAAGCTTGGTGTCCTTGGCGTCGCTGGCGTTGTGGAAGGCCTGCAGGAAGACGTCCTTGAAGAGCAGGCGACCCTGGAAAGAGTAGTTGGTCCACCCATCGGCCTGGCCCGCGCCGATGCCCGTCATTTCGATACTGTTGAGCCGCGCGAAGCCGCTGGAAAAGATGGCCGTGAGGTCCTCGGTCGGGCGGACGTCGAGTCGCAATTCACCGCTGATTCGGCTCACGTCGTAGTCCCTTGGATTCCGGCCGCGCAGCCGCACCTCTTCAGGGTCTTCGTATTCCCAGTCCGTTCCGGAAAAGTACTGGCCGGAAAGTTTGACGCCTACTTTGTCCGTTGTTGCGGCGTGCCGGAACGAGATCTTTCGAATGTCGCGTTCACCACCCATCACGCTGACGGACGTGCCTTCAGAGCCGAAGGGCGATCTGGTGATGATATGCATCACGCCGTTTGCGCTGTTTGGGCCATAAAGGGCCGATCCCGGACCCAGGACGACCTCCACACGGTCGACGTCGTGGTTCGTAATGGGAATGAAGTGATGGGCGTTGAACCGGAGAGAAGGCACACGTGTAATGCGGTTGTCCACCAGGGTAAGCAGGGTTCCGGAGAAGACGTTGTTGAAGCCGCGAGCCACGGTGTTGGCCTGGAACAGGCCGGTCTGCGCGTTGTCCACGCCCGCAAGCCCCACGATGTAGTCCGCGGCGCTCAATCCGCGTTGAGTCTGAATGTCATCGGTCCCGACAACCGCGACCGACGCGGGAGCATCCAGCACTTTCTCCCGCCGTCGGGACGCGGAGACGATGATCTGGTCTCCGTAAAGAACCTCGACGTCCAGGGTGAAGTCGAGGTTGATCTCGCCGCCGCCGGATATCCTGACGTTGCTCCGGGTTACCGTCTCGTATCCGACAAAGGATGCCGAGACCTGATAGACGCCGTCGGGAAGGCCCGCAGCCACGTACATACCGTTCTCGTCGGAGGTCACGTTCATGGGAGCGGATAGTACGGATCCCTGGACAACGACGTTGGCTCCGAACAGGGGGTCGCCGTCTACGCCGGTAATCTGTCCCTTGATGGAACCTGCGCCCTGGGCGAAGGCGGATGTGACGCAGCACAGAAGCAGGGCGAGTACCGTTCTTGCGGATGACATAAACTGACTCCTTGCGTTTGACATTCAGGTTTGCGGCTTGTGTACGGTGGATGAGAGTCTATGGGGATGATCTCGGGAGCCTGGGGTCTCCGGCCACGGGGAACGTCAGCCGCCGGTCTATTTCCAAAAGTCCCTGCCGTAACGGCGGCGGGTTATACGGGCGCCATGCTGTCGTCCCTGTTCTGCGCGCGGGCGAGTTCCGCCCTGATCGCACTCGCCAATGGTTCGGCAGAAGCGAGATATTTGCGCGTGCTCGAGAAGACGCCGCCGCCGACCTGTTCGCCGGGGAGCCTCGGTATCAATTGAAAGTGAAGGTGGGAGAGCGGTCCTGAACACATCGTGACCTGATAGACTTTGTCGCAGGCGGTAACCGTTTTAAGCGCACGGGTCAGTCGAAGCATGACCGCCATCAACTCCGATCCGAATTCGTCCGAAAGACCGGCGATGTCCGGAACGTGGGGTTTGGCGATCAGGATCGTGTGGCCAAGGCCGCGCGGGTATTGCTCGAGGAACGCGAAACACCGTTCGTCTTCGAACAACAGTGCGCGGTCCGAATTCGACGTTGCTTCTCGACCGGCGATCCAGTGGCAGGTATGGCACATCCCCTGCTCTATAAGCCTTTTCCATTCGCGACCGCGGGCCGAACGCTCACGCACTTCCTGCTCCGTGGCCGGCCGCACGCAGTCTTTTAGATGAACGAGGTCCACCACCGGTTTACGGTTTCGCATTTACGCCCATGATTCAATAATAGCTACACTTATTTTTCTTAATATAAGAGATTTATCGTTTTCCGCCCGTAGAAATCGGTATTTTTGCAATCTGCCCTCGGGACGGATCTGAAATAACGATTCGCTCGAGGCCATGATGCGGAAAATCGAAATATAGACAACGCCGCCCGGCAACGCGCTCAGGGAACCGCGATTCTTCCCAGATATTCCCTGAGCTTGGGCGGAACGTGCTTCCGAATCAGACTCTTTTCCATCGCCCAGGCCGTTTCCGCGTTCGGTTTCTTCTCGAAATGAACGGATTTTCCTTCGTACCGCGCAACGGGTTCGCCGTCGCGATAGAGGATCCGGTTTCCGGGAGTCGCGGGTATACGTTTGCCCGGCGTGACGATCCCGACCAGATTGACGGGATCGCAGGCGCTGATTGATACGAGTTCGCCCTGTTTCTTTTCCCGCTTCAACGACCGGATGACGGTAATCGCCTCCGGGAGCGCGTACTGCTCTCCCCATCTCTCCACAAATCGGCCGCCCCGCACCTCGCCGCGGTCCTCCATCCGCCTCAATACCCGCACCAGATCGCGCCAGGGCGGGATGCCGTTTTCCCTGGCCAGTACCCGTCTGAACACAACCCCGTACCGTTTCAGCAGTATCCTGGCGCATTGCTCGATATCGGCCTGATCGTCGAGTTCGGGCTCGATCCGGGACCACCGGCCTGCCTGCTCCATGCCGAAGACCGGCCCTCGATTCCGCCGGGACCGGACCTTGAATTTTTCGGGAATCAGAAGGGCGCGTAACCCGGCGAAACTGTCGCACGTCAGCATTCCCGCCGCCACCAGTTCGGCGATAGCGCTCTCGATCTCGCTCTTCAGCATCTTCGACCGGGAAAGAATGTCGTGGTAAAACAGCGCGCCGCCCGCTTCCAGACATTCGAGCACCCGTTGCGCGGACGGGGTCAGGACCGGCGCGCAGGCGTCCGGCGGGCGGAACGACCGGGCCGCGAAAGTCGTCCGGTTGACCAGGGTGATCGGCGTCGTGCGGATGGGTGTGTTTCCGGCCCTGACGCTTTGTGTCCTGAGATAACGGCCCCACATGGTCTTCCCGGACAGACAGCTGGTATCCAGCCAGATATGGTCGTAATCCTTGATCCGCGAAGGCAGCACGTCGCTTTCCCACGCGATGGCCGGACAGGAGAAGCCGTCAAGTTGGTCCAGAACCTCATTGAGCGCCTCGGGACCTTCCTTCCGGGTGCCCTCCGTCAGGCTGTGCCAGTGGAGCAGGAACCGCACATAGTCCGATGAGGAAATGGGCTTGATCGCTCTCCGCAGCTTTTCAAGCGTATATCTGTGGATGCGCGCGAGCAGGCGCCGTTCGCACCATTCCGTTTCCGCATCGGAAGGCAGGTCCGGCGAGAAGTGGCCTCTGATCGCGAAACCTTCGGCTTCCAAGGCGTAGAGCGCCTGGTCGATCCTGTTGCTGGGCAGGCCCATATCCGCTGCGATTCCTGACGCGGTCGCAGGCCCCAGCAGCTCGATCCTGCCCCTGATAACGTCCGTGAGTACCGCTTCCGGTTGCTCCGACGGGAATGCACGGAAGGAGTCCGGTACCGCCGTCTCGATGCGCCCGACGGCATCCTTGTACAGGACCTGGAACTGGGGGATCCGTTCAACGGCAATCCATAGTTTCGGGCCGTTCTTGGGCTCGACGGGCGCCGCCTGGCCCGATTCGACCAGCGACCCCAGAAGCGGGACCCACGTCCCTTCTCCGCTTTCCATCACTTCCGCGTCGGTCAGGAAACCATGCATCACCAGGACGTCGTACAACTCGTCCGCGTCCGTAACCGCGGGCCATGCCTCCGCCTGTACCGCCTCGATCGCGCCCTTCTCGAGCTTGCCCAGCTTCCGGGCGTCTTCGGGCTCGAGCCAACTGCGTGTTCTGACGGCCTGTACCCGCCTTTCCTCCAGAGGCGCATCATCCAGAAATGCATAGGGCCTCGCGTTGAGGATGCCTTCGGACATGGGAGAAGGCTCGCGCAGGTCGCGGGCCGACACGTCAATTTCACCGGTGTGGATCCGCTGGAGAAGACGTTCGAGCGCCTCAACGTCCATCGCCTCGTGGAGGCAGTCGTGAATGGTCTGATATACGAGGGGATGGTCCGGCACCTCGCGGTCGCCCGGGATGTTTTCGAGGCAGGCCAGCTGATCGGGGAAGACCAGAGCGAGCAGGTCTTCGGCATCGGAACGCTGAATCTGAGGCGGCACCCTTTCACCGCCCCTTCGCCTGAGCACGGCCAGGGCGGTCGAGGCGTTCCAGCGCCATCGCGCCTGAAACATCGGCGCATCCAGCAGGGCCTGTACGAGGACATCGCGAACCGTCCGGTCGTTCAGGTAGCCGACCACTTCCTTGAGAGGAAAACTGTGGGTGGGACCGAGGGAAAGCACGAGGCTCTCCTCGTTGGCCGCCGCCTGGAGTTCGAAGTTGAACTTGCGGCAGAATCGTTTCCGCAGCGCGAGCCCCCACGCGCGGTTCAACCGGTTGCCGAAGACCGAATGAATGACAAGGTGCTGGTCTCCCACCTCATCGAAGAAACGTTCGAGCACAACGTGACTCTGGGAGGGCACCAGGTCCAGAGATGCTTTCGTGGCACCCAGGTACGTGACCACCTGATCGGCTGCCGTGGCGCTGGCGCCGACGTCGTCCGTCAGCCACGTGACGGCGTCCCGCTTCCATTCTTCCGAACCGTTGTCATCCAGTTCGTCCAGGTTCAGCCGCATGGACACTTCTTCCCGGACGCGGGAGACCGCTGTTGAAAGTTCGGCGGACCTGCCCGGCGCTTCGCCGATCCAGAACGGCATCGTGGGAGGCAGTCCGTCGGCGTCTTCGACGCGCACCTTTCCGGTTTCCACTTTGAGGATCCGCCACGACGCCGTGCCCAGCTGGAAGATGTCTCCCGGCAGGCTCTCGACGGCGAAGTCCTCGTGGACGGATCCGATCTGGACGCCCGACGGTTCGAGGCGCACGTCGTAATCGAACTGGTCGGGGATGGTTCCTCCGGAGACGGTCGCGTTGAGACGTGCGCCTTTCCTGGCCTTCAACGAGCGCGTGACCGGGTTGAAGTGCAGGTAGGACCGCCGCGTTCCGCGCCGGAATGTAAACCCTTCGACCAGCATCTGGACGACGCCGTTGAACTCTTTCTTGCTCAAGTCCCTATATATAAACGATTTGCGGACGACGTCGTAGAGCGCGTCCGCCGTGTCTTCCTCGCAGGAGACTTCCGCAACGATCTGCTGGGCAAGCACGTCCAGCGGTTTCTCAGGAAAGGGAAGGGCGTCCAGTTCGCCCCGGCGGACGCTGTCCAGCAGCGCTACGGCTTCCACCAGTTCGTCTTTCGTGAGGGGAAACAACTTCCCTCTGGGCGTTCCTTCCAGCGTGTGGCCGGACCGGCCCACGCGCTGAAGCAGCGTGGCGATGGACTTGGGAGATCCAATCTGAATGACCAGATCGATGGCGCCCACGTCGATCCCCAGTTCCAGAGATCCCGTGGCCACCAGTGCCCTGAGCGTGCCTGCCTTCAGCCTCGTCTCCGCGTCCTGGCGCTTTTCGCGCGACATGCTCCCGTGGTGCGCCGAGACGACTTCCGGGCCCAGCCGTTCGGACAGATGGTGGGACAGGCGTTCGGTCATCGCGCGTGTGGGTACGAAGATCAGAGTGGTCTGATGTAGGCAGACGGCATCTTCCAGGGACTGATGGATCTCTTCCCAGACCTCATTGGCCATCACCGCCGTGAGCGGGGACTCGGGCAGTTCGATCCGGAGTTCCAGTTCGCGCCGGTGACCGATATTCAGGACTTCGCAGGATTCCGCGCCTCCGGTGAGAAAGTGCGCCATCCGATCGATGGGCTTCTGTGTGGCTGAGATGCCGATCCGGTGCAGCGGTTTCCGGGTCAGCCGCGCCAGTCGTTCCATGGAGATCGACAGGTGCGCGCCGCGTTTGTTTCCGGCGACCGCGTGGATTTCATCCACGATCAGGGTGCCGGCGTCGCTCAGCATTTCCCGGCCGCCGTTGCTCGTCAGGAGAAGGTAGAGGGATTCGGGCGTGGTCACCAGGATGTGTGGGGGCGTCCTGACCATCTTTGCCCGTTCGGTACCAGGCGTGTCGCCCGTACGGACCATCGCTCGTACGTCGGCATCGGGGCAGCCGTTTTCTTTCAGAAGCGCCTTGATGCCCTTCAGCGGAAGCTGCAGATTGCGATGGATATCGTTGCTCAGCGCCTTGAGCGGCGATACGTAGACGACCTGGGTCCGGTCTTCCAGGGTACCGTTGAGACGCCGCTCGAACAGGTCGTTCAGGACCGCCAGAAATGCGGCGAGCGTTTTCCCGGATCCCGTGGGCGCGGACAGGAGCACATTCCGCCTGTTCGCGATTTCGGGCCAGGCCAGCGACTGAATCTCGGACGGGCCGTTGAAATTCTGATTAAACCACTCCCGGACAATGGGATGGAAGGTTTCCATGGGCATTCGGTTGTCTCATCCGGTGTCTGTAGATGCCGGGGTCAGTCGGATCGGGCTGCCGTCGACGCCTTTCGGTACCCGAATATAATGATCAGCTACGTCAAATGCAAGGTGCCGGATTCAGATTTCGAGCGCATCCCGGACCGGCACTTCGAACCTGTGGCCACGAAGCCCTGCCCTTAGCCGTTCACTGAGCACTTGCCCTGCTCGTGCTGAGCTTGTCGAAGCAAGCTTGTCGAAGGGTGTCGAAGGGCCGGCAAACGGTCTTATCTCGGCCTGAACGCATCCCAGTTGGCAATGGAGTCCTTCCACGTTTCCCGTTTCGCCATCGGACGGTCGAGCGAACGATCGAAGTATATCGCGCTCATGCCCAGCGACCTCGGTCCCAGGACGTCGTTGCGAAGGTTGTCTCCGATGAACAGGGCGTCGCCGGCCCGGTCGTCCGTGAGACCGGCCTGACGAAGCGCCTCGCGATAGATTTCGGCGCCGGGTTTCCTGAATCCGATGGCGGCGCTGTCGATGACGAACTCGAAATGCTGCAGCAGTCCGTGGTTCGCCAGCAGCCGTTCCGGCCATCCGGGCAGGTAGAAATTCGAGACGACGCCCATTCGAACTCTGCCCCGCCACGCCGCCAGCATCGCCTCGACGCCGGAGGTCGGCCGGACCTGCTTCGGATAGGACTCTTCGAATTCTTCGATCATTTCCCGTACGAGCCGATGAACGGGCTTTCGACCGGTCATTCCCGATGCCGCCAGAACATCCGTCAGGCGGTCCGGAAGCAACACCTCCCTCGAGTCGTCGCCGGTCAACCGTTTTCGCCGCCAGCGCGAATACGCATTCACGAAGTCGGGCTTCGTGGCGAAGTATCCGTCCCGGACCGGTAGATCCAGAATCGAGCTCAATCCGGACTCGTCTCCGGTTTCGTCGAAGTCGTCCAGGAGCGTATTGAAGCAATCGAAGAAGATCCAGGTGGGTATCGGTGCGGGCATGGCGTCGCCGAAGGGAATCGCGGGGTGTCAGACATCTCGGCCGGAATCCTCGAGCGTCCATTCCAGGACGGTATCGAGTCCGGTCAGATGCGCGGCCGTTCGCTGCGCCATCGGCCATTCCGTCGGGGTCTCGAAGATGAGCACGTGGTCGGCGTGATGATGAAAGACGTAAGGGACGATGCCGCCCGTGCCCCAGGACGGGGCGACTCTGTAGACGCCCCGGGAGACGGGGATGTCGTTCTCATCGTCCTCTCCGTCCGGATCGATGGCGCCGGTCCCTTCGACCTCGCGGACGATATTCGGGCCTGCCCAGTTTTCGTCGCGCCGGCCCTCGTACATGTAGAATCCTGTGGCCTCCCAGTCCTCGTGGAAATCCACGTACAGGTCGAAGCGCTTTCCTTCCAGTATCCGCCTGGCAATCTCGCCCTCTGGAACGCCGGACTCCGAGAATGAGCGGTTGATATCGTCACCCGCGCTGTTCTCCCTCGTGTTGTGGACGTATCCCCAGGGATTGACGCAGGGCAGAACGAGAAACGTAAAGTGCCGGAGCAGGTCGGCCGGATTTCGCTCCAGAAACGCGAGAACCGCCTCGGGCCCGGCCGGTTCGTCTCCATGGACGCCGCCCGAGAGCAGAACGCGTTTCCTGCTGCGCGGGTCGCCGCCCAACCGGATACAGTAGATCGGGTAATCGTCCACGAATCCGGCCGTTTCCATCACCATATCCGCCAGGTCCACGGCCTCCAGCCGCCGTGTCAACCGGTCGAAGTCATGCCGTTGCATCTTCCCGTGTCAACCTTTCAGTCGTGTTCACGATGGCTTGAACCGTATCTCGTGATGGTCGTAGTCGCTTGTGATCGGCACGGGCTTCCCTTCGAGAAACGCCCATCTGCCCACGTCGCACGCGGATGCGCGGACGAATCCGTTGATGTAGGACCGCCTGGGCCGGCCCGTCGTATTCGGAGATGAGCCGTGCACCGTGTAGGACGTGAACATCAGCACGTCGCCGGGCACGGCCTCGCACGGCACAGCCGCGGAGACGTCCACGTGCGCTTCGACGCTCCCTTTGGCGTACCGTTTCACTCTCAAGTTACCGAGTTTGTGGCTCCCCGGAACAACGTACAGACACCCGCTGGCGACGGTCGCTTCGTCCACCACGACGATGGTCTGCACATAGTTATTCACCTGATCGCGAAACGCGGGTGTGGGTCGGATGTCCTGGTGCCACGGAAACTCGATCTTCCCGCCCGGCATCTTGAAATTGATCTGGTTGATAAACTGCTTCAACGTCGTTCCGATCAGGGGCGCCAGGAGCGCGGGGAATCTTGGGCTGTTTCGGACCTCTTCGAACGCAGGATGAATCAGCGCGGGCCACTGGACCTTTCGCAGATATCGTACTGCGGCGGGGCCGGCCATCGCTCGGGGGGTCTGCAGGTGTATATGTACGTCGTTCCGCCTGCCTTTCAGGATTTCATCCGGCAGGTCCGTCCGCGAAGCCAGTTCGATGATATAGTCGTAACCTTCGCGCAATCGTCCGATCTCGTCGCGCCCGAATACGCCGCGGGCTACGTGGTAACCCTGTTCCCTGAAGGCTTCGACGTCCTGATCGCTGAGCGTCTTCATTGCGTTCCTGTATCCTGGAATTGGAGCTTCCTGGTTCTCAGAGACACCAGACCGTAAGCGCGCGCCATGGAGAAATGGGTACCCGTTTCGTGCAAGAGCTTCACCGCCAGGCTAATCCAGTTCCGGCAGGTTCGCCTGGTCGATGAGAACCCTGATCGAGCGCGGGCGACGCGCAACCCGCGCGATGAAGCCCTGCTCTTCCAATCGCTTGAGCATGCTGTTGACCGACGGGGCCGTAACGCCGAAGTAGCGCTGGATATCGGCCTGGGCGGGCGGAATGCCGTTCACCTTGGTGTAGTAGTGAATGAAGGCCAGATATTGACCCTGTCGATAGGTATAGGAGGTGTCAACTATGGAATCGTAGAATGCGTCAATATCGAACTCAGCCAGATATTTGTTGACATTATCGATGGGATAGTACTCGGGGTCGAATTTACTCCCGATCCAGTCGACCGTCGAGGAATGTTCCGGGTGATCGCTGTCCGCCAGGGCCTCGAGGAACTCTGCATATCCCGAGACACCGCCCACGTCTTCCGGCGGACAGGATCGCTCGCCCGCGAGACACACGGGCTTGAACTCCTCCTCTTCAGCTTCTTCGATTGCTTCGACTTTCACCTGATGCTTCCAACTGTCTCCGAAATCGTATTCGTAGAGAAACTCGACGCCGACGAAGGGCGCCACCTGCTCCAGCGTGAACATTTCTTCTTCCCGCACGCCCTCACCCAAATCATCGAATTCCGGGTCGTACATCCCGTAGCGGAAGTCGCCTATGCGAAACTCGTGGTCATGGGTGTTGGTCCATCCCATCGCGATCTGTACGTAAACGTGGAGGTCGTCCAGAGACCTCTGCCCGTCAACGAGGACGCGTCTCCAGATTGGCGGCTCGATGTTGAGCATGGTGATCTTGAGTTGGTAGATCATGCACACCCCCCTGTTGAGCAGGATCAAACTTGCTTTTTGGCTATCAGAAGGCCCGGTTGTTTCCGGATGTGTATAGCGCCCCTGCGGGCGATCTCCCGGTCCGCGAATTTTTCCAGTTCCTGCAGTTCCCGGTCGCTGAGTCGTCCGAACGACTTGAAATAAGCGACGAGAGGCCCGGATTCAGTGATCCGTAAAGCGTCTTCGTACCTTCGTAAACGCACGTTGGAAAAACATTCTTCAAGCTCGTTGCGGCCGTTTTCAAGGCTGAACCAGTCCGAATTTCCACCCTTGTCCTGGAATGCATTCGGATTCACCCTGCGCCCGAGTTCGGTGATGCTTCTCTTGTCGCCCTTGCCATTTGCTGCCGCGTAGAGACGGCCACCCGGTTTCAGAATTCGGAGGATTTCCGAGAATGCACGTTGACGGTCCGGTACGTGATAGAGCATGTGATTCGCGATGACCACGTCAAATTTCTTGTCGCCGAAGGGGATCGCCTGGACGTCGCATACGACGAAGGCGAACTCTGCGCCGAGATTCGACAGACTCTCTTTCGCCGCCCCGACCATTCCGGGCGAGAAATCGGACAGCGTCACCTGCCAGTGCGCCGGGATCCTTTCCGCGTTGTGGGTCCACAGGTAGCCCGCGCCGCATCCGACCTCCAGGATCTTCCCGCCGGAAGGCGCCGTGAGTCGATCGAATACCCACGGGTGCCATCCGCGCGTGTTCGTACTGAATCGTGCGTGGAGTTCGTATCGCGCGTTGAGATTGGACGTATCTCCATACTGTTCGAGACGGAGACGGTCCCTGTTGGACTGCCGTGTGGAATTCTGCACGGTGTGTCCACTCCACCTGTGTCGATTGCCGGCAGGCGATGTACGGCAGAGCGGTCGTTGACTGTCCCGGCGCGTAATCCGCTCTAATTCTCCGCGCCGTATCGCCTGAGCAAAGCGCCCATGTCTGTTATCTTCGTGTCGAGTCGAGCATATTCCTTATGACCCTGCGGGCTCTCGCTCCAGGCCAAAGGCGTCGCCCATGGCGCACCCGCCAGATTCGGATCTGCGCCCGCTTCCAGCATGAACCTGGCGAGTTCGGGCCACTCGAAGCGAACCGCCATTGCGAGCGGCGTGGATTGCCGCTCTCCGCCCAGCACGTTCAGCTCCGCACCACGGCCAATCAGCTTCTCCGCGAACACGATCCTGTCCTGCTCGGTGACGTGCCAGGTGATTTCCGCGGTCCAGTGAAGGGGGGTGAGACCGCCCTTCCTGTCGCGCGCATTCGGATCGAACCCGTGATCCAGAAGGCATTCGAAGCAGGCGTAGAAGTGTTCGGCGCGGGCCTTACCGGGATTGGCCGGACAGCGTAACCGCCACATCCGCATGGCCAGGCATAATACGTCGTGCATTTCGCTCTCGGAAAAATCCGGATCCTGCGAAAGACAGAGTGCCGCGAGATCCGGATGGCCGCCGTGGACGGCGCCCTTCAGAACGTCCTTCGCGCACGATGGATCGGAGTTGACGAGCGCGGCATCGACGGCGATGTTGTCGCTGTTCGAGGCGTAGAATCCAGGCGCGACACCGTCGTCGAACCCGGGAAATGCGCCGTGCCGCAACAGCAGCTTTTCCATCGCGTCGTTCCCGTTCGCGATCGCCCAGTTCAACGCGTTGCCGGACGCGTCCATCACGGTATGCGCCGATGCACCGTTCTCAAGGAGCAGCGTTGCCATATCCAGATCGTCGTTGAGCGCTGCCGCGTGTAACGGGGCGCCCCGCTCGGCTACGGGGTACCCTTCGTACTTGTCGTATGGTGTGTCCGGATCCGCGCCCCGTTCCAGCAGGAGGCGCACGACCTCGAGGTGTCCCTTGTCGGCGGCGATCGCAATCGGATACGCGTCCATGCCTGGATAGTTGCGGGCCCAGTCATTCACGGCATCGGGATCGGTATCAAGGAACCTGCGGGCGCCTTCGACGTCGCCGATCGCGCAGGCCGCCCACAGATCGTATTCCGCTCCCCGACCCAGCAGAATGCCGCCGATAACCGGCCATAAGGGACTCGGCGGGGGGTCCCACCCGCGTTTGGGCCGCGGGCCAAGGGCGAGGTGGATCGGCTTCTTTCCGCGGGCGTTCGTTCGATTCGGATCGGCGCCCCGATCCAGAAGCTCCTGGACGATCTCGACATGATGGTTTTCCACCGCGGCGTGAAGCGCCGTGTCGCCAGCGCGGTTCACCGAGTGTATTCCGGAAGGGTCCGACTCGAGCAGTTCCGTCACGTGTACGCAATCACCCCTGCCCGCGGCCTGGCATAGTTCGACTCCGGTCTCAGTCTCTCCGGACTGCCGCAACCGCCAGGCTTCCATCGCTTCCGCCACGTCGGTATGCCCGTGGTGGCGGGCCATATCGATCGCGGAGACGCGTTCCCGGTAGGTTATCCGGGTCGGACTGGCGCCGGCCTCCAGGAGCAGCCTCACCACCTCCAGGCGACCCTCCCGCGCCGCGTAGTGAATGGCCTGATACCCCTGTACACCGTCTCGCCGCACGAGTTCGGGTTTGCGCTTCAGGATGGCCCGCACCTGGTCCGCGTCGCCCTCGCGCGCTGCCGTGCAGATTTCGGCGACACCGGCGGTCTCGTCATCCCGGGCCGGTCCATTCCTCCTGGACGTTCTCTTCCCCATCGCCTGCAGTCCCTTCTTTGGCCTCGATCACGGTGATCAGGTGCCTGTGAGATCCGCCGTCTCCACCAGTTTCCACGTTTCTCCGCGGTCTGGTGACATCATCAGCGAACGGCGGCTTTCCGGGTGGTCGTTCCGGTAGAACCAGTAGGTGGAGAAGTAATCGTACGAGAGGAACAGCCGCCCGATACGGTCGATGGTGAGCCGGTGGTAGAACACGCTGTATTCGGAAAACGGAGGCACGACAAGGACCCGAGGCTCCTGCCAGCCGTCTCCCGCGGGGCGATGCTGATGGGCGAGCGTCGCATAGTTGCCGGCCGGGAAGTAACTGGTGCCGTTCCACCAGAGCCTGAAGGCAGAATGCAACGTGTCTTCCGGGTCGCAAACGAAACCGATGTACGTCTGACGGGCGTCCGGCCAGGCATCGCGGGGTTCCGTCCAGCCGGCGTCAGCCGTGTTCGAGGCCAGCGATCGGGCATACGGGAAGGGGCATCCGTGGGTACCGGACAGCGCGTGCAGATAACCCCGGCTGTCCATGGTGATGCTGGGAGAATTGTGGATGTCGTTCGCGGGCGGACCGTAGCCGACCAGTGCGGGCGCCCCCATCTGCCGCGTCTCCCTGTCGACGGTGGCGACGTACGTGGGGACTCCGGGAACGTCTTCATCGGGGTCGGTCGCTTCGGCCCAGATGACGTGTACCTTGCCTTCCCCCGACACCACCGAAGCCGGGATCCCGGAGTGCTGGGAGAGGCCGATGCACTGATCTGAGACGAGAATCGGTTCGCCCAGCGAAAGGCCGTGGGACGTCTTCTCGGGCAGGAAAAGCTCCAGGTCATTGACTTTCCGCCAGAACAGGCGCGCATCTTCCGCGGTGCGGGCGTAGCGGAGAACGGGAGGCGGTCCGTTACAGGAATTATGGCCGGTAAACCATTCGATATCGAAAGTACGAGGACAATCCTCTCTGCCGGGAATCGCGCACGCGGAGAATGTGCGGCCCTGGTCCGAGGAATACAGCAGGTTGGGTTGACCGTTGACATTGGCTACAATATATAGTAGATTCTCTGCGTCGAAGGCAATCTTGGTGGATGCGGTTCCATCAGCGGCGTTGTCAAAGCCGCGTACGGAACTTCCAAAGTCGGATTCGATCCAGCGACCGTTGCGCAAGGCGCTGATCCCATTTTCTGTCGTTACGAATGGCCGGTTTTCGAGATCGAAATAGATCTGGTTCTCTACGGGGCAATCGGGCACAAAACCGAACTGCGCGTTCTCATGTTCGTAGGGTTTCAATACGAGGGGCAGGCTGACGGGTCGCCGGACGGGCGAGGTTCCCGTCCTCAGCGTCAGCGTTGAATAGGTGGAGATTTCCGGGTACGTTTCGGATGTGGCCCTGAGCCGGCACGTAAGGATGTCGTCTTCCCCGGACGCGTCCGGCATGGTGTAACGGGCGGAGACGCGAGCGCGTTCCATCGGGCCCAGATCGACGGTGTCCGTGGAGAGCCGGACAGGGAGGGTGGCTGCTCCATCGCTTTCGAGCGACAACCGCACGGTTTGAGGGTTGTTGGAACTGTTTCTAATCTGAAAGTCGATCGCGCCGGACGCTCCCGGGCGGACGTACAGGTTTCGGTTCCAGGGTGTGAGCAACCAGCGGCAGGCGTGGAGGGGGAAGAAAGATTCCAGGTGTGGGGTCCAGTAAGACATGTTCTCGTGCGGGTCGTCGTCGGACCAGCGCGTGACGCCGTCGATGTGGATAACGGCTTGCTGGACGGGCATGTGAAGTCGCCAGGGATTGGTACGATGCACGTGTGCAGGAAACGTATGTGTAACGCGACCGCCCCGAACTGCCAGGGTATCCACGGGGTTTCCGGAAACATCGAACACGGTCAGCGTTTTCACGGATTCCGGCAGGTCTTCGACTTCAAGGTCGAACGCGCCCTGTGGAGGAAGAAAGCAGACGTCGCCGGGATGCTCCGGCGCGAGCAGGACGATGGGTTCCTGGTGCCGGGCGTCCTTGTGTCCGCGGGACGTCTCGATGAGGTAATGCCTGCAGTTGGTCCGAAACGCCCAGACAATCTCCTCGCCGTACCGGTCATTGGAAATCGTGATGTTGAGCTTGTAGATGCCTTTGTGGTTGACATGCGTCGACAACCGTGTATGTTGAAGAGGGCCGTCGCCATCGCCAGGACCGGAATCGGGAAGCGTCACCTCCTGAATGACCTTTCGGTCCGGCGCAATCAGAAGCGCGCGCAGGTCCGTGCGGCGGTTGTGGACGTTCCGGTCGCGTTTCTGCAGGTCGATGACAAGCTCACCGGGCTCGGCGAGAAAGTACGCGCCTCCCGCGCCGCCGATACCCCATCGAATCGTCGAATCCATGGTCTTCGCCTCCGGTTTGTCGTTGATAACGCGTGCCGGTTCAAGTATAAGGTTGAGGGCCGTCAATTAAAACGAAAATAAGTGGGGACAGGGTCTGCGGAGCTGCTTTTCGTCGGCCGGCGCCCGGAATGCTTCGCACCGTCTGCTTACATACTCAACGTCGGATTTTTGGAACGAAAAAGCGTTCTGCGAAGTCGAAAAGCCACACTTCGATGTCGGCTCTTCCGTGGAAGATGTCGATTCACGACCTCGACGTTAGCGGCCCGCATCGATAAGTATATACATTCTGCAGTTGATGGTTTTTGTCGCGGTTTGGTGTAGATACATCGAGGGGGGACAAGATGAAGTTCGTGCTGCATCGGTTTGAAGGATCCATCCTGTCGACACTGGCCGCCCAGCGGAATAAACGCAAGCGCTTTCAATTGCTTCTTGCGGATCGGCGGACCGGCATCCAGGTGGAAAAACGGGACAAGGACCCGGAGGCGGACCTGAAGCGGCGATATGGCCAGGTTCTCGGCCTTTCCTTCGCGCTTTCCGTGGCGCTGCATGCCGGAATTGCCGTTCTGTTTCCAACCCTGGACATTCAGGCCACAACTTCGAAACCGGAACAGATTATCATTCATGTCGAGGACCTTCCCGAGACCCGGCAGATCACGCGTCCGCCTCCGCCGCCCCGTCCGGCCATTCCCATCGAAACCGAAGACGAGAACGTGCCGGACGACATGACGATCGAGACCACCGATCTCGAACTGGAAGACGTGCCTTTGGATCTGCCGCCGCCTCCGACGGCAGAAAGCGAAGCCGTTCTCATCGAAGAGGAGGAAATCCTGGAAGTCTGGAAAGTGGAGCAGAAGCCCAGGCTGATCAGGAGGGCGATCCCTGATTATCCGGCGTTTGCGCTGCGTGCCGGCCTGCAAGGATCGGTGATGTTGAAAGTGCTTCTCGGCCGGGACGGAAAGGCGGAACAGATCCAGGTGCTGAAAGGCGAGGAGATCTTCCGGGCATCGGCCAGGGAAGCCGTCGGCAAGTTCCTGTTCGAACCGGCCCGCCAGAGTGATCGTCCGGTAAAGGTGTGGCTCGTAATTCCCATACACTTCAAGCTGCAGGACTGAGTCTGTGCGAAATCCGAATCATTGCTAAATGGCGGAAAATCCGTTACATTCAGTAATTGAGTGCGGCGTCCCAAGACGGTGTTTCAGTCATTCGTGGACCGCCAGGACCTGAAATACACAATTGCAGTCCTAACCGATGGGGTCAGCCTTGTTAACCAGGATTCGCAGTCTGTTCGTTTTCTCGCTCGTCGCTGCCGTGAGCTGGGGCTGCGCGGCGGATGCTCTGCCCGAAAAGATCGAGATCGGCGTCGCACTCCCGCTGACCGGCCCGCAGATCTTATACGGCGCGCCGGCGTGGGAAGGCATCCAGTTCGCCCTTGAAGAAATCAACGGTTCATCGATACTCGGGGGCTCGAGCATCGAGTTCATCAGGGAGGATTCCCGAGGCACGGTTGATGCCGCCACGAAAGCGTTCAATAAACTTATCAAAGAGGATGGTGTGTCCGTCATCCTGGGTCCCGGCATCTCCACCGTGGCGAAGGAGGTGTTTCCGATCGCTCAACAGAGCGGGGTTCTGGCTTTGAGTCCGACATCGACCGCCGTCGGCCTTAGCGCGATCGGCGACTATATCTTCCGCACAGGCCTCAACGTTGGCACGCTCGCTCCAGGCGCCGTCAAGGGCACGAAGGAGAAACTGGGGTATCAACGAGTGGCGATCATGGTCGATTCGACCGACGTGTATTCCCGCAGCCTGGACGAGGAATTGCGCAACGCCCTGGCCGAGAACGAGGTCCGGATTCTGACAAGGGAGACGTTTGCAACGGGCGACACCTCGTTTGCCGACCAGCTGAGCAGAATAATGGCTCTGAAGCCACAGGCGGTGTTTGTCTCGTGTCTGGCGGCGGAGATGATTCAAGTTCTGGTCAACGCCCGTGAGGTTGGCATCCCTTCAACGATTCCTATGATTATGCCTGAACTGTCCCTGGCCGAAGTCAGGAAAGCGGGCGACGCCGCCGAAGGCGCGATTTCCGTATTGAGTTGGGCAAGCAACGCTTCCACACCCGGGAACCAGGACTTCGTTGAAAATTACATCGCCAGGTACGGCTATGAACCGCATCCATGGGGCGCGATTTCTTATGTCTCGCTGCTTGTTCTCGCCAATGCAATCGCGGAAACCGGATCGATGGACGCGAGTGCGATCAAACGCGCGATGATCAATACCCGGGAGGTCGATACCATTCTGGGGCGTTTCTCGTTCAATCCCGATGGCGACGCGGTTTACAATCCCATTGTGCTGAAGGTGCGGAACGGCGCCTTCGAAGTCTTCAAGTAAGCCAATACATTAGAGACTCGTACATGCACAGGGCTCCGGTTTTTCCGGGGCCCTTTTCGTGTTGCATTCTTGAACGTAATGTTCTGTCCCGGAAATAAGTTGCCTGAATTCGACCGCCGAGTCGCCCGTCTCGCAAGGCGCCAGAGCGCAGGCGACCTGCGTAAGGTCGGCGAGCGAGGGGAACGTAGCGAGACGGGATGAATCGCCGGTCGAATGGTGAGGAATTTTCGGGACAGAACAGTAGGGGCAGGTTTGAAACCTGCCCCTACAAATCCCTCGGACTATCCGCTGAGAGCTTGTTTTCCAGAAACGCGTACCCGATTTCGCGGTGCGCGTCGGCGAAGCCGTGGCCCTCTTCGTGCAGGACCTGGCGGAAGTTGTCTTTGACGCAATATAGCGAAAAGACGCGGGAAACCGTTTCGCCCATGCGCGCCAGCACCGGGCGCGTGAGACGGGTTTCCTCCAGGCTGTACTGAAAGTCGTTGAGCGCCGTGATGTGCATGATGGCGCGCGGCGCGGCCAGGGCCAGGTATTCGTGGAGTTCGATGGGGAAGGGTTTGCCGGTCTGACAGTACGGCCTCAGAAAGGGGCGCCCCACCCACCAGCCGGTGCGCGCATTGTTGAACGGGTTTTTGGAGAACCGGGCGGGCCAGTCGCCGCAACTTGCCACGCCGGCAGAGATGCGCGGTTCGAGCGCCATCGCGTGGATGGTGATCCCGCCCCCCTGCGAATGGCCGATGGATCCGATGCGTCCATCGTCCGCCTCGGGGATGGTTTCGAGCAGATCGACCGCGCGGCTGAGGTCCCACAGGTCCTTGCCGCGGACGGACCATTCGGGAAATCTCTCATAGAAGGGCGCGGTGTCGAAGTCGCGCAGGCCCTTGTATTTCCGTTGGTTGGCGCTCAACAGGTCGTACGACAGCGTGACGAAGCCGCGCCGGACCAGATGAAGCGCGTACGCGCGGTCCCGGCCCTTCTCGGACGGATCGTTGCCGATAACCTGCTCTCGCCCGTACGGCGTGGTGGGGTGGATGCAGAGTACGGCCGGCGCGGTTCCGTTAAGGCCCGCGGGGATGAGCGCGTCGGCGACAATCCGCTCATCCGGCGCCACGTTGTACGCAATGCTTCGCTTGACGTGGTCGCCGTGGTCGGTTTCCGAGACGACCTCAGCGTCCAGGGGACACGTCTCTGACGGGCCTCGACCCAGGGTCTGACGGAATATGGTCCGAAGCGCGTCCGCTTTTGTTTCCCACTCTTCCAAGGTGTCGATTCTGCCGATGTGCGACGCCCCGCCGCCCATCGTGAGGCCGTCTCCGCCTTTTCGGATTTCCAGCAGGTCGTCGAATGAGATGTCGGTCATTTGTGGCTCCGTTTGCGTGAGCATGCGCGATGGGGAATTATGCAATATGGATGAACAGGATAGACAGGATGAAAGGTACCCGGCGGGTGTCTGCCTGCGCATCATTGCCTGCAATATAAGCAACAGACAGTCCGGCAAAAAGTCGCGAACTCGGCCACGCAACCCCGCGGCCACGCAGACATGACGGGAGTCAGCCAGAAGCGGGTAGACGTAAGCCGGTAGAGGACCACACCCCGCCCCACCATCTGGTGAGACGCAAGACGTGAGACGGTAGAGATTTCCAGCCTTGTAAGGGTTCTTCTCGTGCCAACCCCGGTGGCAGAAAGGAAAAACACACCGGGCAAGGATATTTGAGTACTCTTACCTCTACCCCCGCAGACCTTTCTCCCCTGCCCTCTCTCCTGAAGGAAAGAGGGAGGTAACCCAACGTCTGCCTGAGTTATTGTATGTAATTCTTGTCATTTAGACCAAATTTATATATCCGTCTCACCTCTTTACGTTACCGTCTCACCGCCTTTTGGACGACCTCTCTCCCCGGCCCTCTCTCCTAAAGGAAAGAGCGGAGAAAGGCTGGATGTAATCTTCCGACGGTCCTGTTATATATACTATGATTGATGGCGGAAATCGGCCATCCCGCCACGGTTGCAAGCCCCGTACATCTGATCCCATCGGCGGACCATTCCCCCTTCCTGTCGCGGCAGGATGCGCTGTACGGGGGTTAGGGGGTAGGTCCCGCGGGCGAGGGGGATCCAGATTCGGATTGCGCCGACGTTGTCGCGGCGGGGTCGACACCTGAGGGCGCGCAAGCGGTGCCTCCATTCCGATGAAGGTACGGGGGTGTCAGTGCGGCGAAAGGCGCGCACTGCATTGGGCCAGCCTTGCATTATGGATTTCGAAACGGCCTTTTGACACGTGGTCATTGCCTGTGCTGAGCCTGCCGAAGTAAGCATGCCTGCATTGAGCCTGTCGAAATGTCGAAATGCCCGTATGGTTAGCTGTTTGGCGTTCTTCCTGGCCTTCGCCGACCCTTCGACCCTTCGACAGGCTCAGGGACCGCAAGCTCAGGGAGCGGCTCAGGTCGCGGGTGCAGGGCGTTCGAAATCTTGAATGGAAGGAGGTGAATTGGTGCTTCAGGTTCATGATCTTCGCGTTTCCTACGGCGCTGTAACCGTGCTGGACGGCATTTCGTTAAGCCTTCACGGCGGCGAGGCTGTTGCGGTGGTGGGCGCAAACGGATGCGGCAAGACCACGCTGATGAAATGCCTTTCCGGGGAAATCACGGACTTCGAGGGCGAAGTCGCGCTTGACAGGTCCGTCACGCCGGTCTGCGTGCCCCAGGAAAGCCCGGTGGACCTGGACGGGCCTGCGATGGAGCGCGCGCTGTCGTTTGACGCTGAATTGGCTCGGCTTTACAGGGGCATTCAGGACGGGCGGCACGAATACTATCAGGACTACTACGAGTCCGGCGGGTTCGCGCGAGAAGACCGAATTCGAGCCCATGCCGCGAACTTCGGCGTGGAGCTGGAACTGGGGTACGGCAGAATGTCCCGAGGGCAGCAGCGGAAAGTGGACCTCGCCGGTGCTCTGGCGCTGGACGCGGACCTGATGCTGTTCGATGAACCGCTGAACTATCTGGATATCCGGGGCATTACGGCGTTCGAGGAGGCCATCGGTCTCGCAAAGCGACGGGGACGGGCCATATTGATCGTGAGTCATGACCGCGAGCTGATCGACAACGTCGCGGATAGGACGATTTACCTGGAGCGGGGGAGCCTGTTCTCGGTCCGGGGCGGCTATTCCACCGCGTTGGAGCACAGGGAGCGGGAATTTCACGACCGGTCGGAAAGAGCCAGGACACTCGGGAAGAAGATATCCAGCCTCCAGGAGGCCATGCGCCGGCGCATGGCGTGGGGGGCGAGCCGGGAGAACGAGACGAGGGATTCGTCAAGCCGTCGTCTGGCGGCAAAGGTGACCAAAGGCGGGAAGGCGATGGAACGGCGCCTGGATCGGCACAGGACCGCGCTGGAAGAGGAAAAGCCCTGGATTGAAAAGAAAGTCAGGTTGAATTTCCCGCCTTACGAGGTGGACCGGCGGCTCGTGGCGAGGATGGAATCTGCAGGAAGGCGGATGGGCGGCGACCCGGTCCTCGAGGCCCTGGACCTCGTGGTGGAGACCAGAGACCGGATTGCGCTGATGGGCCCGAACGGGGCCGGAAAGACAACGCTCCTGAACGTGATGACGGGGAAACTGCCGCCCGACTCGGGCGCAGTCTACTTCAATACAAACGCCAGGGTGGGTTATCTGACGCAGGGTCTGGACGGGTTTTACGAAAGGGAGATTTTCCTGGACAATTTCATCGATGCCGGATACGGGGAGAGCGAGGTGCGCCAGTACCTCGGCGCGGCGAGGCTGAAGGCCGACAAGGTGGTCCGGCCGGTGCAAACCCTGAGTTACGGTGAGCGCATGCGCGGCGCCATCGTAAAGATGATCCTGAAACGGATGGAGTTTCTGGTCCTGGACGAGCCAACGACGCACCTGGACATCGAGTCCGTGGAGGTGCTCGAAGGACTGCTGGAGACGTTTCCCGGCGGATTCCTCGTCGTCAGCCATGACCGGCGATTGATTTCCCGCGTGGCGGATGAGGTCTTTGTTCTGTCGGATGGGCGGCTGGAAAGGCTGTAGAGGCGGACGTGAAGACGCCTATTGAGAACCGGTTTTCCAGAGATAGATGGGTTTTCCCGTATTGTCAATATAGCCGCAATTCCCGTCTCCCATTACCGGCGCAACACCGTTGTTGAACGGCCAGCAGGTGTTGAATTGGGGTTCGGCAATGGTGTCGCCCTGTCGATTGATGTATCCCCATTTGCCGTTTTCCATGACAGCGGCGATGCCTTCGGAGAAGTGCTCGACCTGTTCGTAACGAGGCGGCACCGCAAACGCGCCGGATTTGTCGATAAAACCGAATCGTTCCCCGATTCGAGCACCCGCGAGGCCTTCACTGAAGGGGTGGGCTTCGTCGAACTTCAGGGGAATGACGAACTTCCCGGTTTCGTCGATATATCCCTGTTTGTCGCCAATGCCCACGCGTCCGAGGCCCTCCACAAAGCCCAGGGCTCTCTCGAACTGGGGCGGGATGATCATTTCCCCGTTTTTGTCGATGTACCCGAACTTGCCGTCTTTTTTCGCGGCATACGGCGCAGTGAATTCAAAGGGCGTGTGAGGCACGGCGGGTTCTCCTCTTTGCGGATGTTTCGACGTCGGATAAGGAACGGCTGCCGGCGATATGGCATCTTCGTCCGGCGTGACCTGGAAATCAGCGAAGTTCTGATGGAGTTGAGTACGAACCTTGCGTTTGGCTCTGAGTATGCGCATCGTCAGGGCCTTATATGAAAGGCCGTGGATCTTTTGCAGGTCCGCATACGGGATCTCGTCCAGATAGCGGGATTTGAGCAGGTCGCGTTCCAGTGCGGGGAGTCTGTCAATTGCGGAAATGGCTCTACCAATCGTCTCATCTCGAATCAGCCGCGCTTCAGCGGACTGTTCGTTGGCGGGTTCCTCCCGGGTGAGCGGCCGTGCGCCGGGCTGTCTGATGCGCAGCCGGTTCCGGCATTCGTTACGGGCAATCTGACGCAGCCACGCCTCGAAACGTTCGGGGCGCCTGAGTGAAGCCAGGTTCTGATACGCTTTGAGGAAGACGTCCTGAACGACTTCGCGGGCATCTTCGGGATTTCTCATCCAATAGAGCGATTGGGAGTAAACAGACGCCTGGTGCTTACGAATGAGTTGCTCGAGCGCTCGCGAATCACCCGTCAGAATAAGTTGGATCAGGTGTGCGTCATTGTTCATGTGTAAGGCCCTTTTGTAGATATAGACACGCGAACGGTATATTTTCCCCACCCATTCTGCCAATAATATATCGAAACGACCGGAAAGAATTCAAGCAATGCCCGCGAAACTCAGAAGTCCTTACGAAATCGCGTGAGATTCACGTCCTCACGCCTTCCAGGGATGCAATGAAAGTCATCTATTCGCCGGATCACAAACGCCACGCGCCGCGCGATCAGTTCATCGGCGGCCGACTGAGACCGAATCCGGAAATCCCGGCGCGGGCCGAGGCGATTCTGCGCGCGATTCAGGGCACGTACGAAGTGCTGCCGCCGCGGACGTTCTCGATGGATGCAATCCGTGCCGTTCACGACGCGGGCTATCTGCGCTTCCTGGAGCACGTCCACGCGGCGTGGGTGGACCGGGGTGGAGGCGGCGAAACCGGACTGATCCCCGACACGTTCGCGGCGCGCGCCTCGTCACGCAGGCCCCGCGATCTCGTACATCAGGCGGGGTACTATGGCTTCGAGACGCAGACCCCGATACTCGAGTACACCTTCACGGCGGCTCGCGAGGCCGCGTACTGCGCGCTGACCGGCGCGGCGATGCTGCTGGAGGGCGAGACCTCGGTCTATGCGCTCTGCCGTCCTCCGGGGCATCACGCGGCGGGCGATCTCTATGGCGGCTACTGCTACCTTAACCACGCCGCCGCCGCAGCGAAATATCTTGGCGTGGCCGGTCGCGTGGCCGTGCTGGACGTGGACTATCACCACGGGAACGGAACGCAGTCGATCTTCTACGGGTCGGACGCGGTTCTGTTCGCATCCATCCACGCGGATCCGGACTTCGAGTATCCCTGGTTCAGCGGACACGCGGATGAGACCGGTTCAGGCGCCGGGCTCGGGCTGAACGTGAACCTGCCGCTTGCCATCGGGTCGGATGAAACGCGGTATCTGGAGGCGCTGGACCGAGCGCTGAACGAGGTGGACCGGTTCGCGCCCGCCTTCCTGGTGGTTTCGCTGGGCGTGGACGCCTGTAGGGAAGACCCGCTGGGCAAGTTCGACCTGCCGGTCTCTACATTCGAGACAATCGGATGTCGGCTCGCCCGGGCGGACCTTCCGACGCTGCTGGTGCAGGAGGGCGGATACGACCTGGAAAGCGTTGGCGCGTGTGTGCAGAATGTGCTTGATGCGTTTGGGCGTTAGGCGTTTATTGTCCGTCCTGACTTTCCAGACGGAAGCGGGCAATTCCGGCGGTATCGTGTCGTCGGCTTGCGCGTCCGCAGGCGAAAGGTGGAAGACATGATCCTCGCTGAAATGACCTCCCCCGAGATCGACGCCCTGCCGCGGGATATCGTGGTACTGATGCCCGTGGCCTCGTGCGAGCAGCACAGCCTGCACCTGCCAGTGTTTACGGACAGTCTGATCGGCGGCGAGGTGGCCAGGCGGGTACACGAACGCTGCCCGGACGACGTGCTCGTGCTGCCGGTGCAGTGGCTGGGGTACTCCCAGCACCACATTCGCTATCCCGGTACGGTGAGCGCCGTGTCCGAGACCCACCTGCTGCTGATGATGGACATCGTGGTGTCGATGGTGGGTCACGGGTTCCGGAAGATTCTGATTCAGAACAGCCACGGCGGAAACGGCGCGAATGTCTCGGTGCTGCTGCAGCGGCTGATGGAACGGTACCCCGACGGCGACGTGGAGTTCTACTCGCGCTGGGCGTGGGCCTCCGGCGGTGCACTGGACAAAATACGCCAACTGGGTTCCGGTGGGTCCGGGCACGCCGGCGAGACGGAGACGTCGATGATCCTGGCGATCCGTCCCGAACTCGTGCGAACGGACAGGCTGGACGCCGATGGCGAGCGCGACGGCATGCGGGTGCCGGGTGTGGCGTCCTACTACCGGTTCGATCAGCGCACTCGGCACGGCGGCGTTGGCGACCCGACGGTGGCGAGCGCGGAGGACGGCGAGCGAATGCTGGACGCTTCCGCGGATGAGGTGGCCGAACACGTCAGACAGATCCGGGCCCTGAAGCCGTTCGGCTAAAGTACATCCCACAGGTATCCTGCAAATCCGACGTCAAGTTTACAAACCGAAACAGATTCCGGTCATCTTTGGTGGCAAATGAAGGCGATCGAATGAAATCGGCAGGATGGAAATACACGCGGAGGTTAACGCATGCGCAGAAACAAACTGAGTGAGTTGTTGAAGGCCGACAAGCCGAGTATCGGGACCCACGTACACAGCCCCTGGCCGACGGTCATGGAACTCGTAGGGCTTACCGGAATGTACGATTACGTGGAATACGTATCGGAATACGCGCCGTACGACCTGCATACGTTCGAAAACCTCGCCAGGGCGATCGAACTCTACGATATGTCATCCATGATCAAGGTGGAACAAGAGCCGAGGTCGCACCTGGCTTCCCGGGCGATCGGCGCGGGCATCCAGAATGTGCTTTTCGCCGACGTGCGGAACGTCTCCGACGCCCGCGAGTGCGTGAACGCGGTTCGGGCCGAGACGCCGAAGACCGGGGGGCAGCACGGGGCGAGCATGCGCCGGACCATGGGGTTCGGGATGGCCGGCGGCCTGCCGGAGTTCGTCGATGCCATGGAAGACGTCGTCATCGCCGTCATGATCGAAAAAGCGCCGGCGGTGGAGAACCTGGAGGCGATCCTGGCCGTGGGCGGCCTGGATATGGTACAGTTCGGCCCGGGGGACTTTTCGATGAGTATCGGCCATCCGGGCGAATACGGATCCGAGAGAGTCAAAGAGGCTGAGAAGTTCGTCATCGAGACGTCATTGAAAATGGGCGTTGCGCCGCGGGCGGAGATCAGCGCGCCGGACCAGGCCAGGCGCTATCTGGATATGGGCGTGAAACACTTCTGTATCGGAACGGACGTCAGCATTCTGATGGACTGGTTCCGGACAAATGGTGAGGAAATGCGGCGGGTGCTGGAAGGCGCGTGAAGTCGGAGACGGCGCGGTTGGCAGAACGCATTCAACGGGTCCGCAGTCGTTGCGTTGCGGGCCGGAGGGAGGCGAATTACTGATGGCAGCGGAATCAACCGATAACGGCAGGTCGGACCCTCACGGTCTCTGGGACACGGACAATCCCCGCATGCACGTGGGCACGCAGCGGTTCGACACAACCGACGAGCACCTGGCGTTTCTCGCGCGTCACGGCGTGAACAATATGGCCGCGAACGACATCACCTTCCACCGCGACCGGGGCTGGGATGCGGAGGAACTCGTACAGAAACGCGAGAAGTGCGCTTCTTACGGCGTAAATCTGGAAATGGTAGCGCTGCCCCTCCATCAGTTCAACGAAGACGGCGGATCGGTGCCCAACTACATGCTGGGGAACTGGAAGAAGGGGGAGAAAGAGATCGATCGCGTCTGCAGGATGGTGCGGGCCACTTCCGAAGCCGGGATTCCCGCCATCAAGTATTTCCTGTGCGAAATGGAGAACCAGCGGACGGAGAGTGTGCCGCCGGGCCGAGGAGGCGTCCGGTATTCCACGTGGGATCTCTCAAAGGCAGACGCCGATACGCCGCGATACGACAAGCCGGTGACCGCTGAAGAGAACTGGGAGCGGGTGACGTTCTTCCTGGAGCGGGTGATCCCCGTCGCGGAGGAATGCAAGGTCCGCATGGCGTGCCACCCATGCGACCCGTGGCTGCCGCCGGGGTACAAGGGCGTGGACCGCGTCCTGGGCGGGGCGGAGGGGTTCAAGCGGTTCATTGAAATCTGTCCAAGTCCCTATCACGGCCTGAACCTCTGCCTGGGCTGCATGGCGGAGAGTGTGGAGGATCCCGCCACGGAGGTCCCGGACATCATCCGCTATTTCGGGGAACGGAAGAAGATCCACCTGATCCACTATCGGAATATCTTCGGCGGCCGCAACAAGTTTCAGGAAGTCTGGCCCGACGAGGGCGACATGAATATGTACACGCTGATGCTGGCGCTGAAGGACGTCGGATATCCGCACATGGTCGTGCCGGACCACGCCCCGGGCCACAGCGCGCCGGGAAGTTTCGAGCAGGCGTTCGCCTTCCAGTTCGGCTATATCAAGGCGATGATGCAGGCGGTGCTTTCCACCGCGTGACGGGGGGTTGATGGGCGGATATCCGCGAGTGAAGGGTGTTGTGAACTGGAGGACGCGGTGAGTCTGTTTTCACTTGAAGGACGCGTCGCGCTGGTGACGGGCGCGGGGAGGGGGATCGGACAGGGCATCGCGAAGGGCCTTGCGGCCCACGGCGCCAGATGTGTATGCGCGGCCAGGACCCGTTCTCAACTGGACGAAACGGTGGCGGCCATACGGGCGGCGGGCGGCGACGCGCTGGCCGTCGAAATGGATATGGCGGATCTGGACGTCGTCAGGCGGGGGATGGAAACGACCCTTGCTCAATATGGGCAACTCGACATTCTGGTGAACAATGCGGGGATGAATATCCGGGAGCCGCTACAGGAGGTTGCGGAGGCGCATTACGACCGGATCATGGACGTGAATTTGAAGGGTCTCTATTTCCTGTCGCAAATGGCCGCCGAAGACATGATCCCGCGCAAGCAGGGCAAGATCATCAATATCGGCTCCCTGACCACTGGAATCGCCCTGCACGGCGTGTCGGTCTATACCGCCACCAAGGGCGCCGTCGGTCAGTTGACTAAGGCGCAGGCCCTGGAACTCGGCCCGCACAATATCCAGGTGAACGCGATCTGCCCCGGTTTCATTCTGACGCCACTCACGGAAAAGTTATGGTCCGATCCGACAATGCGGGCCTGGGGCGAGGGCCGGACTCCGGCCGGGCGGCTGGGCGTACCGGACGACCTGGTGGGAACCGCCGTGTTTCTGGCATCCGCGGCTTCGGACTACGTGACCGGCCAGCACATCTACGTGGACGGCGGATTCATGGCCGGCGAGAAGTGGCCGCTGCCACCTAAGACAGCTTCTAAGGCGAGTCAATAGATGGATGCCGACAGGCTTGAACGACAGATCGCCTTTATCGTCGAGATCGACAAGCTGAAGCAGGTACTCCGGCGGACGTACCTGATCGACGGAAAACGCCGGGAGAACAGCGCGGAGCATTCGTGGCACCTGGCCGCGATGGCCGTACTGCTGTCCGAATATGCAAGGGAAGAGGTGGATCTCGCGCGAGTCGTGAAAATGCTGCTGCTTCACGACGTCGTTGAGATCGACGCCGGAGATACTTTTGCCTACGACGAGGCGGCCCACGTCGATAAGGCGGAACGAGAGCGCCTTGCGGCCGACCGGATTTTCAACCTGCTTCCCGACGATCTGGCCGGGGAGGTGTTCGCGTTGTGGGAGGAATTCGAGGCGGGCGAGACTCCCGAGGCGAAATACGCGGAAGCGCTGGACCGGTTTCAGCCGATCCTGCTGAACTACGGATCAGGTGGGATCGCGTGGCAGGAGCACGGAATCAGTTCGGAGCAGGTAATTGCGCGGAATCGGCATATCGAAGCGGGGGCACCTGCTCTGTGGACGTACGTCCGTGGATTGATCGACCGCGCCGTGAGCAGCGGGCGTCTTCCGTCTGGAGCGTAATCGAGGGGCAGAAAGCAGCCCGTTATACCGCCGGACCTGGCGGGACAGATTTAACAGGAGGATCGGGATATGACACGACAGCAGGTGGAATCAATGTGGTTTTACGTGGGCGGTACCGGCATTTCGGTCTACCGTCTGGACCTGTCCACGGGTGACCTGGCGCTCCAAAGTACGGTTTCGGACGTGAAGAATCCTTCATTCCAGGCCGTCCACCCGTCGAACAGGTTCCTTTACTCTGTAGCGGAAGTCGATGACGGAGGGGCGATACATGCGTTCGAGATCGATCGGGCCACCGGCGCATTGGGTTCGCTGAACCATCAGTCCAGCATGGGCGCCGGTCCCTGTCACGTGAGCGTGGACGCAACCGGTCGGGTGGTGTTGGTGGCCAATTATTCCAGCGGCGGCGTGGCGGCGCTGCCCATCCTGGACGACGGCAGTCTGGGCGAGGCCACTTCCGTTTTTCAGCACGAAGGTTCCAGCGTGAATCCGGGCAGACAGCAGGGGCCGCATGCGCATTCCATCACCATCGATCCGGGCAATCGCTTCGCTGTCTCAGCGGACCTGGGCATCGATAAAGTGCTGGTCTACCGGCTGGATGCGGAGAAGCAGACGATAGCGCCGAACGATCCCCCCGGGGTGGATGTTCAGGCGGGCGCCGGACCCAGGCACTTCGCGTTTCATCCCAACCGGAAACGCGCATACCTGATCAATGAGCTGGACAATACGGCCGTGACGTACGCGTACGATGAAGATCGAGGGGTCCTGGAGACGGCCCAGGTAATCTCCACGTTGCCCCCGGACTTCACCGATACCAGCTATTGTGCGGATATCCACGTGTCGCCGGACGGGCGCTTCGTGTACGGCTCGAACCGGGGGCACGACAGTATCGTCATATTTGAAGTCGACTCAGGTACGGGGAGGTTATCGGTCGTGGACCACGAGTCGACCCGCGGCGAGTTTCCGCGTAATTTCGCGCTGGATCCCTCCGGACGGTTCCTTTTCGCCGCCAATCAGAATACAGACAACATCGTCACGTATCGAATCGACGGACAGACGGGGAAACTCACGGCCACCGGACAACAGGTCGAGACGCCGCAGCCGGTCTGCATCACCATGATCCCTGCCGCATAACAGTCCGAGAGCATAACGTTTCGATGCCTCACGCCTTGAATTTCCTTTTCTGGCTGAGGCATTTTCTGTATATACGGTTGAATCGGTTGCTCCCTTGCGGTAAGATTCCGATCGGGACCGGTCCCTCGAGTGATTGAGACGCTTCTGCGTCTGCCGTGTAGATCGATCTCTCAGGAATTTAGGTTGCCCATGAACATCGGCACGCTGCTGACGAAATCCGCGCGCACGTATCCTCAGAATCTGGCCGTGGCGTGCGGTCCCGGGCGGTGGACCTACGCCCTGTTCAACGAGCGCGTGAACCGGCTGGCGCACGCACTTGGCAGGATGGGCGTCCGCCGCGGAGACCACGTCGCTATCCTCATGCAGAATCTCCCGGAAATGCTCGAATCCATGTTCGCGTGTTTCAAGGTCGGCGCCGCGGCCGTGCCGATCAATTTCCGTCTGCATGCCAATGAATACGCGTTCGTCATCGACCATTCGGAATCTGAACTGGTTATCATCTCTTCCGAATTCAACGCGCCGGTCTCGCAGATCAGGGAGCGCCTGCCCCGTGTACGGAACGTCGTCACCATCGCGGATGCACACGAGAGAATGCTGGACTATGAGACGTTGATCCGCGCGGAAAGCGCCGGATTTGACGATGCGGACGTGGACTCCGACGACGTGGCGTGGGTGTTCTACACGTCCGGAACCACAGCTCAGCCAAAGGGGGCGCTCCTGACGCACCGCAATCTGCTGGCGATGACGATGAACTTCTATTCGGACATCTGCCAGGGTTTCGGTCCGGACGACGTGGCCCTGCACGCGGCGCCGCTGTCCCACGGGAGCGGCCTGTACGCCCTGCCCAACGTCGGCAAGGCCGCGGCCAACGTCATTCCGGAGACTGTTTCGTTTGACGTCGAGAACGTCCTGGAGGCGATCGAGAGGTATCGTGTAACGAACATGTTCGCGGCGCCGACGATGGTCAAACGTATGGCGGAGAGCCCTTCGCTGCACCGGTACGATTTGCGATCGCTGAAGATCCTCAACTACGGTGGCGGACCGATGCTGGCCGATGACCTCCGGGTTGCCATCGAAAAGCTGGGGCCGTGCCTGGTGCAGCTGTACGGTCAGGGCGAATCTCCAATGACGATCACCTGCCTGCCCCACCGCGACCACGTTTTGAACGGTACCCCGCAACAGATGAAGAGACTCAGTTCTGTGGGTTTTGCGCGCACCGACGTCGAAATCAGGATCCTGGACAAAGAGGACTTTGAACTCCCGCCGGGCGCCATCGGCGAGATCGTTACCCGCTCGGACCTCGTCATGAAGGGATACTGGCACAATCCGGGCGCCACGGCGGCCGCTCTGAAAGACGGCTGGCTCCATACAGGCGACGTTGGGTACATGGACGAAGACGGCTACGTTTTTCTGCTCGATCGCTCCAAGGACCTGATCATCAGCGGCGGCGAGAACATCTACCCCCGCGAGATCGAAGAGGTGCTCATCCGGCATCCGGCCGTTTTCGAGGTTGCGGTCATCGGCGTGCCCCATCCCGAGTGGGGAGAGGCCGTCAAGGCGGTCGTCGTCAAAGCGCCCGGGCGCGACGTGTCCGGTGAGGAGCTGATCGACTTCTGCAAAGGGCGGATCGCCAGCTTCAAGAAACCGGGGTCCGTGGATTTCGTCGAGGAACTGCCAAAAAACAACTACGGCAAGGTCGTCAAGAATCTGATCAGGGCGCCGTATTGGGGTGGCAGGGAGAGCAGGGTGATCTAAAGGCGTATCCCGTATGATCAAGAAACGAAAACTGGGGCGCGGTGTCGCAGTTGTGGGCGCCGGGATGTCACCGTTCGGCATGTTCCGGGAACGGGATTCCAGGGACCTGTTCGTGGACGCCTTTCGCGCCATGATCGAATCGGTGGACAAGGGTGTGGATCCCGGCGATATCGATGCGCTCTATATCGGCAATTTCACGAACGACTTCTTCGTGCATCAGTCCCACTGGGGCGCCATTCTCGTCGACGCGCTGGGCCTGGTTCCCAGACCTGCGACCCGCACGGAGGGCGCATGCGCCTCCAGCGCAATCGCCTTCCGGGAAGGCGTCTTTGCCGTCGCGTCGGGATTCTACGATATGGTCCTGGTGGGCGGCGTGGAGGATATGTCGAAACGCTCCACGGCCGACGTGGCGGAGGGCCTGGCGTCCGCGGCGGTACCCTACGAGCGAAAGTCAGGCTTCACTTTTCCGGGCGTATTCGGCGCGATCGCGACGGCGTACTTCCATAAGTACGGAGCGACGCGCGAGCACCTGATGGACGTGACGATCAAGAGCCATGACAATGCGCCGCTGAATCCGAAAGCGCAGTTCCGCGCTTCAATCGCCGAGATAATGGAATCGAAGGTAGCGCGCGCGAAAGCGATCGGCAATCCGGCGCCGCGATGGGAGGATGAAAAGGACTTCCTGCGCGACCCAGGCGTCAACCCGCCGGTCGCCTGGCCCATGCATCTGTTCGATTGCTGTCCCATCAGCGACGGCGCCGGGTGTATTCTTCTGGTCGGTGAAGAGATGGCCAGGCAGTTTACAGACGATCCCCTTTACGTGGCGGGCCTTGGCCAGGGCAGCGGAAGGGGACTCCACGCCGCGCCGGATCTGACGAGCTTCGAGGCCACGCGCCGGGCGGCCCGGGAAGCCTATGCCATGGCGGACCTCGGTCCCGCGGACATACAGTTCGCTGAGGTGCACGACTGCTTTTCCATCGCGGAGATCCTGCACATCGAGGATCTCGGCTTCTTCGGCCCGGGTGACGGATGCAGGGCCGCCGGCGAGGGTGCGACCCGGCTGGACGGGCCGAAGCCGATCAACACCTCCGGCGGGCTGAAATGCAAGGGTCATCCCGTGGGAGCGACGGGTATCGCGCAGTTGATCGAGGTATGGGAACAGCTGAGGCAACAGGCCGGCGCGCGACAGGTGCCGAACGGGGACCTGCGCCTGGGCGCGGCGCATAACCTCGGCGGCACCGGCGGCACAAGCACGTTTACGATCCTTGAAAGGCGATAGAGAGTGACAACTCCCCCGATCAGCGATTACGGGTTCGAAGCGTTCCTCGGCAAGAAGAAGCTGATGGGGTCCACGTGCGGCCGCTGCGGGGCCACATTCGTTCCGCCCCGTCCGCTGTGCGCGGAATGTCATCACACGGACATGCAGTGGGCCCGAATGAAGGGCGCCGGCAGGCTCGTTGCCATCACAAGCATATCCATCGGTCCGCCTGCCATGCAGGAGGAGGGCTTCGATCGCGAAAACCCCTATTGTACCGGCGTCGTCAAACTGGACGAGGGTCCCAGAGTCGTCGCCCGCATTGAAGGCGTCGATTCCCGGAACCCGGAATCCATCGAAATCGGCGTACCGGTAGACGCGATTTACCTGCATCGCGGCGAAGGCGATGACCGCAAGACGCAATTGGCCTTTCGTCCGGCGCACGACGATATCAAATGACGGGAAACAATTGCGGCGGCCCGGACGCATGGTTATATTAGCACGCTTGTCGGTCCACGACGGGACGACATTGAGCGTCATCATAGAGCGACGGGTTATGACGCGGCTCCGGGAATGGTTGTCAGATCGGCTGACGCCCGCGATCCTGAGGGAGGATCCAACACCGGAGCCTGAAAAAAGGAGACATACGGATATGAATCGGACACTCAAAGACCTGATGAACGAGAGCTTCACGGAGCACGCGGATCGGACCGCCGTGCGCGTTCTGAGGCAGTCCGATCAGCAGGGCGAACGGGGCTTGCGCTACGTTCCGATGACCTACGCGCAGCTCCGCGAACAGCGGGACCGGCTGGCCTCCGGACTGGCTCGCGCCGGTTACGCAAAGGGCGACCGCGTGGGGATACTGACGGACGGCGGTCTCGAGCCGGTGCTGATTTTCCTGGCGGCGGATATGCTGGGGTTGTCTTCCGTGCCGCTTTGCAACAAGCTTCCGGACGATATTCTCAAATACATGATCGAGCATTCGGGCCTCGAGGTGCTCTTCCTGGACAGCAGGAGCCGCGAACAGGTGGATCGGGTGCTGCCGGGTCTGGCGAAATCTCCGAAACTGATCCTGACGGAGGGCCAGTCCGACGACATCCGGTCGTTTTTCGCCCTGGTTCAGGACGGAGGCGAGGCGCCTCCTCCCGACGTGGAGATTTACCCGGACGACGAGTCGAAGGTGGTCTACACATCGGGTTCGTCTGGCTTGCCCAAGGGCGTGGTGCAGACCCATCGCAACCTGGTGGACAACGTCAGGTCGGTATGGGACGGGATCTCTCTCCGTGAACAACCGGTTCTGTTCAAGTCCGCGCCGGACTACCATACCATGGGAATCCTGAATATCTATTATCCCCTGATGAAAGGCTGGACCCTGGATCTCGCGCGTTCGCCGGACCGGGTGCTGGTGGATATTCGCTATTCCGAGCCGCACGGCTTCCTCACCGTGCCCCTGATTCTGGACAAGGTATACGGAAACGTGCGAAAGGAAATTGACGCCGGTGGATTGAAGGGCCGTCTCGTGGAGCGCGCGGTACGGGCCAAGCGAAACATCTCCAGGGGTACGTCGTCCGTCGGGGACCGGGCCGTGTACGGACTGATCGGAAAGAAGGTCGTCGCCGCGATAAAGGAGAAGCTGTCCCAGCGCGTGGGTGGACGGCTGGAACTTCTGATCGTGGGCTCTGCCAAGGCGGACCCGGAGGCGCTGGATTTCTTCCAGGACGTGCTGGATATCAACTCGCTCGAGGGGTACGGCACCACCGAGTGTTGTCCGCTGATCGCGGTCAATACGCTGGAAGCACAGAAGACCGGTACGGTGGGAAGGCCGCTGCAGGAAGTGAAGCTGATCACGGAAGAGGGCGAGGAAGTCGGGTCCGGAGATCCTGCCACGCACACCTACCATGACAGCAACGGAAAAGAGGGTGAGCTCTGGGTGCACGGGTCCCACGTGATGCGCAAATATCTCAACGACCCGGATCGTACCGCGGAGACGCTGGTGACGGACGAAGCCGGCAAAACGTGGTATCGGACGGGGGACCTCTTCAGCATCGACGGTGACGGTTACCTGACGTTTCGGGGTCGCCTGGGGCGGCAGTTCAAACTCAGCAACGGGGAGTTCGTGAATCCCGAAATGCTCGAACGACTGTATGCACGCGTATCGCTTGTGGAACACGTGATTATCTACGGCGATCAGAGCGGGTCCTTTCCCATGCCCGTTGTCACGGTAAACGTCGAGGAGGCGAGGACGTTATCCGATATCCAGGACCTGCCGGAGGACGATGACGCCGTACGCAGGCATTCGGGCGTGGCGGATCGACTGCGGGAACTCCTGCTGAACGAAGCGACCGCCGCCGGCCTGCCCGGACACGAGCGTCCCCAGAGGATTCTCGTGCTGCCCGACGCGCTCAGCGAGGAGGCGGGTACGCTGACGCGGGGCCTGAAGAAGGTGGTTCCGGGGGCGATTCTGGAACAGTACCGTGACAGCGTCGAGGCGGCGTATTCCAGTTAGAGATGCGCGATAGAAGACACCGAACGGGCAGTAAATTCCCATCGAGGGGTACTGGTATGCCGGTTTTTTCCGCCGCCGAACTGCGACGAATCGGGCGGGAGATCTATGAGCGCGTGGGCGCCACGCCCGAAGAAGCGGAAACGGTCGCGGGGCAGCTGGTGGAGTCCAGCCTGTCCGGCCACGACTCGCACGGTATGCAGCGTCTGCCGCAGTACGTCGCGGGGGTGGAGTCCGGACAGATCGTTCCGGGCGCGGTGGTCGAGGTGGAAAGGGAAACGCCCGCTACGGCTGTGTTGAACGGGAACTGGGGGTTCGGGCACGTAACCGCGGTTGCCGCGATGAAGGCGGCCATCCGCAAGGCTTGCGAGGCCTCGGTCGGGCTGGTTACGGTCCACAGGTGCAACCACGTCGGCCGGCTGGGCGCCTTTACGCCGCTCGCCGCGGAAGCGGACATGATCGGCATGCTGGCGAACAACGGACACGGGGCCGATCTGGCGATGCCCCCGTCGGGCGGGATCGGGAGAATACTCCCCGCGAACTGCCTGGCGGTCGCGTGTCCGTCCGCCGGCGAATATCCGATCGCACTGGACTTCACAACCGCGGTGGCTGCCGGAGGCAAAGTTCGCGTGACGCTGGCGAAGGGCGAACGGATGCCGGACGGGTGGATGATCGACCACGAGGGCTATCCCACGAACGATCCGCGGGTGTATATGACGGAGCCGAAGGGCGCGCTGCTTCCATTCGGCGGCCCCGTAGCCCACAAGGGATACGGGCTGGCCTTCGTGATCGATATTCTCTCGGGCGCCTTGTCGCCTGCCGGTTGTTCACGAGAAAACTCTGAAGTGACCGGCAACGCGCTTTTTGTGCAGGCAATTGACATCGAAGCGTTTCAGCCGCTTGAGGATTTCAAGGCGGAGGTAAAGCGGTTCGTCGACTACGTGAAGTCCGCCGAACCGGCGCCGGGGTCGGACGAGGTGCTGGTGCCGGGAGAGCGTTCGTGGCGCACCCGGAAGGAGCGATCGCAGTCCGGCATTCCCGTGCCCGATGCCACCTGGGCGCAAATTGTGGAAACGGGGCGGAAGGTGGGCCTCGAACTGTAGGGGGCTCGGACTGTCGAATCTGTCAGCCGGTAACGAAGGAGGATGTTGGAAGTGTCAGACGAAATTCGATCAAGAGCCGAGGGCGCCCGGGCTGCGGCATTGCAATTGAGCAATGCATCCGAGAAGGAACGAAACGGGGCGCTGGAGGCAATCGCGAAGGGACTGGAAGCCAACGCGGGCGCCATACTGGAGGCGAACCGGAGGGATCTGGAAGCCGCGGAGGTCCTGCTGACCGAAGGCAGGCTGACGGGCGCGCTGGTGGGGCGGCTGAAGACGGATGAGGTCAAGCTGCGCAACGAAATCATCCCGGGTGTGCGCAGCGTGAAAGCACAGGAGGACCCCATTGGCCGGACGCTGGCCGCAACCGAGATGGACCAGGGGTTGAAAATGTACAAAGTATCTGTACCGATCGGTGTCCTGGGGATCGTTTTCGAATCGCGGCCTGACGCGCTCGTGCAGATCGCCACGCTTTGCCTGAAGTCGGGCAATGCGGTGCTGCTCAAGGGCGGCAGCGAGGCGTTTCATACCAACCGCGCGCTGGCACGCGTCCTCATCGGCTCCACGCGCGGCCTGCCCGGCATTCCGGACGGCTGGATGCATCTGATGGAGGCGCGTGAGGACGTGCAGGCAATTCTGGACCTTCACCATCTGATCGATCTCATCATCCCCCGGGGCGGCAACGAATTGGTTCAGTACATTATGCGGAATACCCGGATTCCGGTGATGGGGCACGCCGACGGCATCTGCCACGTGTACGTGCATGCGGCGGCGGACATCGAGAAGGCGAAGCGGATCTGTCTGGACGCCAAGACCCAGAATCCCTCAGGGTGCAACGCGGCTGAAACCCTGCTTGTTGACAGAGATATTGCGGGTGAATTCCTGCCGGAGATGGTCGGGAATCTACCAGCGGAACGGCGTCGATGTGCGGGGCGACGATCTGACGCGAACGCTGGCGGGAGATGAGCTGCCGCGGGCGACAGAGGAGGACTGGGGTACGGAATATCTTGACATGGTGATTTCCGTCAAAGTGGTGAACGGCGTTCGGGAAGCGGTCGATCATATCAACCGCTACAGCAGCAATCACACCGATACGATCGTCACGGAAGACAGGGCTGCGGCGTCCCGGTTTCTGCGCGAGGTGGATTCCGCGTCCACGCTGCACAACGCGTCGACCCGTTTTGCCGACGGGTTCCGCTACGGTCTGGGCGCCGAGGTGGGCATCAGCACCAACAGGCTGCACAGCCGGGGTCCCGTAGGGCTGGAGGGCCTTGTCATCTACAAATACATCATCGAGGGGAACGGGCAGATTGCCGGAGATTATCTCGGCGAAGACGCGAAGGCGTTCACCCATCGACCCCTCGCCGAGACGTGGACTCCCCAAAGCTGAGGTCCTTTCGATGAAACACGCGCTGCGGTTTCCTCTCCTGTTCTCTCTCATCCTTTTCGGCGCATGTGCCGCGCCGCAGAAGGCCGCTCCGCCGCAGGCTGTTGCGCCGCCGCCTCCCCCGGCGAGACTGCCGGTGGATCCGAATGTGACGCTTGGCACGCTTCCCAACGGCATCCGGTATATCATCCGGGAGAACCGGCGGCCGGAGAACCGCGCCGAGTTGCGGCTGGTGGTGAACGCGGGTTCGATTCTGGAAGACGAGGACCAGCAGGGTCTGGCTCACTTCGTGGAACATATGGCGTTCAACGGGACCCGGAATTTCCCGAAACTGGACCTGGTGAATTACCTGGAATCGATCGGCATGCGATTCGGGCCCGACCTGAATGCGTACACCAGCTTCGACGAGACGGTGTACATGCTTCAGGTGCCCACGGACAGCGCGCTGATTGTGACGCAGGGGTTCCAGATTCTGGAGGACTGGGCATCGGGCATTCTGTTTGATGGGGAGGAGATCGACAAGGAGCGAGGCGTGGTGATCGAGGAATGGCGCCTGGGCCGGGGCGCGGGCGCCCGGCTGCGCGACAAGCAGTTCCCGATCCTGCTCAAGGGCTCCCGCTACGCGAATAGGCTGCCCATCGGGAAGAAGGCCGTGCTGGATACCTTCAGGCACGAGGCGATGAAGCGGTTCTATCGGGAGTGGTACCGCCCGGACCTGATGTCCGTCATTGCCGTGGGTGATTTCGAAACGGCATGGATCGAGGGGCTGATCCAGGAACATTTCGGGCGGATTCCCGCGGCGAGCCAACCCAGAAAGCGGACGCTGTATCCGCTGCCGGGGCACGAGGAGACCCTGTTCGCCATCGCCACCGATCCGGAGGCGACGAGAACGAACGTTTCCATCTATTACAAGCAACCCGTGCGGGAACAGGACTCGGCCGGGGCCTATCGCCAGAACATCGTCGAGTCCCTGTACAACAGGATGCTGAACGCGCGGCTGCGTGAACTGACGAAAAAACCGGACGCGCCTTTTCTGTTCGCGTACTCCAGCCAGGGGCGATTCATCCGGACAAGCGAGTTCTACCTGCAGGGCGCCGTCGTCCGAGAGGGTGGGATTCCGCGGGGGCTGGAGGCCGTACTCACGGAAGCCAGAAGGGTGCGCCTGCACGGGTTTACTCAGTCGGAACTCGACCGCGAGAAAACCGAGGCGCTCCGGGGGATGGAGCGTGCTTACGCGGAGCGGGACAAGGTCCGTTCCCGCAGATATGCGTCCGAGTATATCCGTCATTTTCTGACGGGTGAGCCGATTCCTGGAATCGATCATGAATACAGGATGTTCCAGGAGATGGTCCCGGGAATCCGGCTGACCGAGGTGAACCGCCTCGCCGGCGAGTGGATCACCGGGCATAACCGCGTGGTTCTGGTCGACGGTCCGGATAAGCAGGGCGTGACGATGCCCACCGAAGAGGAACTCACGGGGGTCATCGCACGGGTCGACGAGATGGAGGTCGAGCCCTACGAAGACGCGGCCTCGGCCCGGCCGCTCGTCGAGGCGGCGCCAACGCCTGGAGAAATCGTCGCGGAGAAGAAGATCGCTGAGCTGGACGTGACCGAATGGACGCTGTCGAACGGGGTGCGGGTCGTGCTGAAGCCGACCGATTTCAAGAACGACGAGGTGCTGTTCTCCGCGTTCAGCCCCGGCGGACACGGGCTGGTTTCAGACGGGGACTATCTTGCGGCCGCGACCGCGTCGGCCGTCGTTCAGGAGGGGGGCCTGGGTACCTTCAATGCGATCGGACTGGAGAAGAAGCTGGCAGGAAAAGTGGTGCGCGTGTCCCCGTGGATCGGAGAACTGAGGGAGGGCGTTCGCGGCAGCGCATCGCTGAAAGATCTGGAGACGATGTTTCAGCTGGTTTACCTGACGTTTACGGCGCCGCGAAAGGACCCCGAGGCGTTTCTGGCCTACGTGCAGCGCATCCGCGGATCGCTGGAAAACCGCAGCGCCAGCCCGGGGGCGGCATTCGGCGATACGATTCAGGTCACGATGGCGCAGTACCACCATCGGGCGCGGGTGTGGTCGGAAGCGCTTCTGGATGAAATGAACCTGGATCGTTCGTTCGAGATTTACAAGGATCGGTTCGCCGACGCGAGCGATTTCACGTTCTTCTTCGTCGGCAACGTCGATCCGGACGGCATCCGTCCGCTCGTAAAGACCTACCTGGGCGGGCTGCCCGCAACGCGGCGAAACGAGACGTGGCGCGACGTGGGTATCCGGCCTCCCCGGGGCGTCATCGAAAAAACCGTCCACAGGGGGCTGGAACCGAAGAGCAGCAATCGGATTGTCTTCACCGGGCCCTTCGAATGGAGCCGGAAAAACAGTTACAACCTGGGGTCGGCAATCGACGTACTCCGATTCAGGCTTCGCGAGGTCCTGAGGGAAGAGATGGGCGGGACCTACGGCGTGGGCGTGGGCTTGTCAACGTCTCGCTATCCCGAACAGCGGTACCGTATCCGGATCAGCTTCGGCTGCGCGCCCGACAGCGTCGAACAGCTGACGCGGGCGGTTTTCGCCCAGATCGACAGTCTCAAGCTGTTCGGCGCATCGGATACCAATATCGAGAAAGTCCAGGAGGCGGACCGGCGCGCGCGGGAAGCGGCGCTGAAGGAAAACGGATTCTGGCGACGGACGCTCTCGTCCAACTATTGGCTGGGACTGGATCCCACCAACATCCTTAATCACGACGATCTGGTGGACGGTCTGACGTCCGATATCATCCGGGACGCCGCGCGGAAGCATTTCAATATGGAGAACTATGCGCGTTTCGTGCTCTACCCTGAAGAGGCGGAGGGCGGTCCACCTGACGGAGACGGAAGTCCTCCGGACAAAACCGATGGATCCTGACCGCCTTCGGGACCTCTCCCCCCGGCCCCGCATTCAGGCTTTTTGTGGTAAGTTTTGCCGTTGCCTTTTTTCGGATTAAGTTTAGATGCCGGACCACTGCTGTCCAAGATAGTTTGCAAAAGACGATCTTGGATACGTAAGTACCTGGTTTTCTTGAGAGTTGTTTCGAAGTGCCAATGCAAGTCCCCCTCTTTTGGCCACGGCTGTCCAGGACAGAAACCGATTTGTGACCGGTGCGGTTGGCGTTCCCGGGAGCGAGGGCATCCTGCCCTCGACATCGGATAACTCGTCGCCCACGGTGTTTTCCGTGAACCGGTGTCGGATTGAATGGACCCGTCGGTCTCTCGACGCGAGTAGGGGTAGGTGACGCGACGTTCGAGGGCAGGATGCCCTCGCTCCGGTTGCAGGTGGATCAAGTCGTGATAGCTGTTGGAAAAGACGATTTCGGACAGGTGTAATGTCGGATGATAATTGTGCTCAACAATGTATATCGAAGTCCCGGCGTGTTCAGATGCCGGGACTCGTCTTTGATGTGTGACGTAGTTCCACGTCTACGGGCCAATTGATGGCGCATTTCGAACGGGCGTCCGACGTCAGGACCGGCGTGGTCGGATACGGCGCGGCCTTTGATATGGGCCGGAGGCATCTCACCGATACGCGGAAAGCGGGCATGTCGCCTTGCGCGGTGGCGGAGACGGATCCGGAGCGGCTGGACGCGGCGGGAAAGGATTTTCCCGGTGTCGAATTGTACCCCACCGTCGATGAAATGCTGCGAGAGTCAGACGTGAACCTGGTCGTGCTGATTACGCCGCACAACACCCACGCGGAGCTGGCCCTGCAGTGCCTCCGCGGGGGGCGTCACGTCATCAGTGAAAAGCCCTTCGCCATTACGACAGAAGAATGCGACGCCATGATTCGCGAAGCCGCGTCGCGGGACCTGCTGGTCACCGCGTACCACAACCGGCACTGGGACGGCTGTGTCCTGGAAGCGCTGAAGCACCTTCACGAGGAGAGGGCGATCGGCGAAATCTACCGCGTCGACGCCCGGATCGGCGGATACGGTCACCCCGGAGACTGGTGGCGGAGCAGCCGGTCGATTTCCGGGGGCGTCATGTACGATTGGGGGGTGCACCTGCTGGAGTACGGGCTCCAGATCGTACCCTCGGCCGTCGTCGAGGTCTCCGGGTACGCAAAGACGGGCTTCTGGGCCGGCGAAACGCCGTGGAAAGACGATACGAACGAAGACGTGGCGTGCGCGGTGGTCCGGTTCGAAAACGGCGCATGGCTGAGCCTGACCGTCTCCTCGCTCGAGAGCAATCCCCGACAGGGGCAACTGGAGATCTCGGGAACCGGAGGCACATACATCTTCGACGGTCGCACCTACGAGATGATCCGTCAACTCGGAGACGAGAAGGTGGTAACGAAAGGCGCCAATATGCCCAGCCGCTGGGAGGCGTTCTACGACAATATCGCCCGGCACCTGACTGAAGATGAGACCCTGGTGATTACGCCCGAATGGGCGAGGAGGCCGATCCACATTCTGGACCTCGCCGCGAAGAGCGCGAAGCGGGGACAGGCGATGAAGGCCCGGTACAGATAGGGGACCCGAGATGAAGAAGGATACCCGGAATTCGCACGGCATCGTCCCCGCGGTTCATCCTCCTCCCGACGTCAGCAGAATGCAGGGCTACGCTTCCCGGCTGAGCGCGTCGCCCGACGACAATATGGCGTTCAGGATGACTACGAACGCGCGCAGATACGACGTTTCCTTCCGCAGCGCGGGCAAGTCGAACGTAGAAATCGGTCAGTTGAAGGGGATGCGAGGAAGAATGCAGGCGTGTCCCGACAGGGCTTGGGAGCACGGCTGCGACTGGGAGTCGGATTTCTACTGGATTGTGCCGGAGGAAACGCGGTCGTGGATCTACACTGCGGAGTTCGTCGATGAACGTGGGGCGACGTTTCACGTTCCGTTCGTTATCAAGCCCCGGTTTCGCCGAAAGGGCGACGTGGCGGTTCTTGCCTCGACCAATACGTGGAACGCGTACAACGGTTGGGGGGGCAAGTCCGCATACAGCGAGCCACAGCCCGTGGCGCTCAGCCTGGACCGTCCCATGCCCACCGCGACCCCCGAAGGAGAGGGCAGAAGCCATCTGTTGCGGGCCGAAATGTGGATCCTGGACTGGCTGGCGGCGTGCGGCTACGCGGTCGACGTCTATTCGGACCTCGATCTGCATCGCGGCCGGGACTGGCTGGCGGACTACGGCGCGCTCGTGATCAATACGCACAGCGAGTACTGGTCGGAGCCGATGCGGGACCACCTGGACGCCTGGCTGGACGCGGGCGGGAACCTGCTCTATCTGTCGGGTAACGGCGTTTACTGGAAGGTGACCTGGGATTCCACCTGCCGGACCATGGAAATCCGGAAGGACGGCAAGCCGCATTACCAGAATGGCGAGGAGGGAGGGCTCTGGCGAAATCTTGGCCGGCCCGAACACGCCGTGCTGGGTGTGGGGTATCTGCGGCCGGGATACATGACGTTCGCGCCGTACCGGGTGGAGGCCGCGTCGCACTGGATATTCGAGGGCCTCGGTCTGAAAGACGGGGACCTGATCGGCGAAAAGGGCATCAATGGGGGCGCGGCGAGCGGCTGGGAGGCGGACCAGGTGAGAGAGGGCTGGTCTCCGGACAATCTCACGGTGCTGGCGAGGGGAATCAACCCGGAAGACTACATGGGACAGGGAGAATCCGCGGTCTACCCTGATGCCGGGTACGATTGGGACGGGTCGGGCGGGGCCCATATGACGTATTACGACCATCCGGGCGGAGGCGGCGTGTTCTCGGTGGGGTCGATCGCCTTTGGAGGCAGCCTGGTCGTCGACCCGATTCTGCAGAAAACCGTGAGAAACGTTCTCGACCGGTTTCTCCGCCAATGAATCGAGGGAACGGTCAATGGAGGAAGCAGAGATGACAGCGCGATACGATCTTCATCTGCACACGTACTGGAGCTACGATGCGCTCGCGCAGCCCGAGAGCCATTTTAAGCGCGCCAGGGAACTCGGGGTCGAGTGCTTCACGATTACGGACCACCACGTTCTGGATTCGCTGCCGGAGGTGCTGGAGATTGCTTCGGGCTATTCGGAGATACGGGTCGTACCCTCGGCTGAACTGACCATGACCACGTCGATCGGGTCTGTGGACCTGTTGTGTTATGGCTTTCCCGCGGAACTGCCCGCGTCGATGGTACGGGTACTCGAGGCGTATCACGACTGGCAGCGGGACTACGGCGCGGCGATATCGGCGGGCCTGCAGGGGATCGGACTGGATTTCTCCGATGCGGAACGTCTCGAACTTTTAAAGTCGTACAGACCGTCGAAGACGATCGAGTTGCAGGGAAACACGCACGTCAAGGGCGGCGTCATCCAGCGGTACTGCGTGGAGCGGGGTTACATCGACCGCACCGAAGACTATGCGGACCTGATGGCGCGAGCGGGCGCGGCGACACGGTTTCCGCCGTATCCCCACGTAAGGGATGCGATGCCGGCCGTCAAGGAGGCGGGCGCGCTGGTGGCGATCGCGCACCCGTTCGGCTATTTCAGGGAAGACGACGTGGAACGGATGGATGCGCTTCGCGTGGAATGTTCACTGGACGGGATCGAGTGCGCCCACCCGAGCGTGCCGCCGGAGTTTACCGTGAAATACCGGGAATATTGCGAACGCCACGGGATGTTCTCCACCGGCGGGTCCGATTCTCATACCGATGAGGACGTGGAGACGGGGTTCGCCGGGCACGGAGGCCCCGATGAATGGCTGGACGAGTTTCTGAATCGTCTGGATTGAGAAGTCGTGCTGGCAGGAATGAAAAAAGGCCCGTGTTTACCCATAGAAGCCGCGAGCGCTGAATAGTGGCATTTCCCTCCCTGATACAGAGGAGTACGTTTTAGCTTGCGAGGCGCTCCCAACCAAAAAAAAAACGCCCTCCCCTCAGCCCGTCAACGCTTCGACATTCTCTCGCGACGCTGCAACCCAACGACCTGTCCTGGCATACCTCCAAAGACAGGTGTTGTCGGCACCCCCTACGGTTCCTTCAATAGCAACAGCTGCAGCGCAGTGAGTACGGCAGCTTCTCTCCATAAGCAATGAACAAAGACCTGTTCTATTCCGTAATGTAGCGCCAGATGCCTTGCAGGAACCCGTTTTATCCCAACTGGCCCCAAAAGGACAATTGATCGCCAATAGATGATATTTCAATCGTTGAACTGTATACGCCTCAATCAGTTTTGCCTTGATCAAGCAATAGAGATGAACCTGTGATCTGCGCCTCTTCACCGATCGGCAGATCAAACATGACCTCGTATCCTTCTTTGATTGAGATGCTTGACCATGAACCTATCTGGCTGCCGTTCGCCGTTGCTCTAATGAGATAACTACCTGATACATTGTTGTCCGAAGCGACCTCTATCCGTGCATGACCGTTTTCATCGGTGATTGCGGACCATACATTATTATTGGCTTGCGTTGCAACTGGACGGGAGAGTTCTATTCTTGTACTGCCCACCGGAATGTCGCGTTGCCGCACAGTTACGACCGCAATAGCCAATGGTGTACTCTTGCTTTCTTGCAATGAGTTTACATTTCTCCTTGTTATTTCCGGTTGCATCCAGGTACAGGAACCTTGACAAGAACCCAGCGATAACATGACCAGGAGTGCTATTATTCTTCGTATATTCGTGAACATATCAACTCTCCTCGGACTGGTTTTTCGGAGGTCTTCTACGTGCTTAACGAATATATCACTTCAAACTTGAAAACATCAAGCCATAAAGTTTGTCCGAAAGTACGAAATTTGTCCCAGATTCCACAATCTCTACCCAAAACGAAAAAATGAACAAACTACCAGAATCTCAAGGTCGGCCTACAAATCCGATTTATGTTCCGTGGCATCACAGTCACTATTTCTACGAAGGCTCACGCTATGCGCAATGGCGCGGATCACAATGTTCCGCAATAAGACAATGAATCTTAGTTCGAACTATGACGGCTGTTTTCACTGAAATTTCGCCGGAAGTATAACGGCGAATCGATATTGAATATCGAGGATCCCTGGATTCAGCGGATGCGAGCAGTGGAATCGTAGATTTGAACGAACGCAATTCCGAATCGCCAATTTGAATGGATGACAATGAAAGCTTCCGACCTGTTTGTAAGAGCCCTCGAGGCCGAGGGCGTGGAATTTGTCTTTGCCATCCCCGGCGAAGAAAACCTGGACCTGCTCGAGTCATTGCGCGAGTCGAGTATCCGCGTCATTGTGAACCGCCACGAACAGGCCGCGGGCTTCATGGCCGCCACGTACGGTCGCTTGACCGGCAAAACCGGGGTGTGCATGTCCACCCTCGGGCCCGGGGCCACGAATTTCGTCACCGCGGCGGCGTACGCGCAGCTCGGCGGCATGCCGCTGCTGATGATCACCGGTCAGAAGCCCATCAAATCCAGCAAACAGGGCCACTTCCAGATCGTGGACGTGGTTGAGATGATGCGCCCGCTGACCAAGTACACCACCCGCATCGTCAGCGGCGCGACCATTCCGCCGCGCGTGCGGGAGGCGTTCCGCGTTGCCGAGGAGGAGCGGCCGGGAGCCGTACACCTGGAGTTGCCCGAGGACATCGCCGCTGAAGAGGCGGCGGCGCACCTCTATCCAAGGGACCGCGTGCGGCGGCCCGTGGCGGAGGAAAAGGCGGTCGCACGGGCCGTTGCGATGATCGAGGAAGCCGGGTGCCCCCTTCTTCTGGTGGGCGCGGGGGCCAATCGCAAGCGTACGTCGAATATGCTGGTCCGGTTCATCGACAAAACGGGCATACCCTGGTTCAATACGCAGATGGGCAAGGGCGTTGTGGACGAGCGCCACCCGCTTTACGTGGGCAACGCCGCCATGTCCTCCGGCGACGCCATCCACTGCGCCATCGAACGGGCCGACCTGATCATCAACGTGGGCCACGACGTGGTTGAAAAGCCGCCTTTCGTGATGCAGGACGGCGGCCTTCACGTCATCCACGTCAACTTTTCCTCGGCCGAGGTGGATCCCGTGTATTTCCCGCAGCTCGAGGTGATCGGCGACATCGGCAACAGTCTCTGGCAGATTTACCGGAAGATCGAGCCCCAGTCTCACTGGTCGTTCGACTATTTCCTCAGGGTGAAGGCATGGGCGGATGCGAAGCTGGCAGCCGGCGATGACGACGACCGCTTTCCGGTGCTGCCGCAGCGGCTCGTGGCGGACGTGAGGCGCGTGCTTCCGGACGACGGCCTGATTGCCCTTGACAACGGCGTCTACAAGATCTGGTTCGCGCTGAATTACCGCGCCCACGAGCCGAATACCGTGTTGCTGGACAACGCCCTGGCAACCATGGGCGCCGGTCTGCCTTCCGCAATGACGGCCAGCCTGCTATACCCGGACCGCAACGTGGTGGCGGTCTGCGGCGACGGCGGCTTTATGATGAATTCGCAGGAGATGGAGACCGCCGTCCGGCTGGGCCTGAATCTCGTCACGCTGGTTCTGCGGGACAACGCCTACGGCATGATCAAATGGAAACAGGCCGATATGGGTCTGCCCGATTTCGGTCTGGACTACGGGAATCCGGATTTCGTGCGCTATGCCGAGAGCTACGGCGCCGCAGGACACCGGCTGGAACGGACGGACGCGCTGGCCGGCTTGCTCAAGGGCTGCCTCGACGCCGGCGGCGTGCACCTGATCGACGTGCCCGTGGACTATTCCGGAAACCACAAGCTGCTGGACGGGCAACTGGTTTGTCCGTTGTAAACGGAGCGAGGGCATCCTGCCCTCGATGGGGAAGCGGAGATTAATTCAGGAATTCGCCGTCAACGTTTACCACAGGCTGTCTGTACATTCACGGGTCACCTCATTCAGGCGGCTTCAGCCTGCCTGCCTCGTGTTTAAGCCCTCAACCGTGCAATGCGAAAAAAAAGCCCGGAGAGACCTCTCCTCTCCGGACTCCCTGGTGCGCAATTTCCAGGTTCTTCAGTCTCCTCCTTCACTTCCGTGGTCACCACTGCCCAGTTCTACATGGACGCTATACCACGTGAAAGACTGCCCTCTGGCGTCCAGAAGAACATCCGTCGTTTCTCCAGCCTTCAACTCTACCCGGGGAGTGGGACCGAGTTCGACGCCGTTTGAGAGATGTACCTCAACTCTTACTTGCCCTACAGCAGAAGACGTAGTGTTTTTGACAGTTCCTGTAAATGCGGTTTTGGCACTGTCAAACCGGATAATAAGCTCCACGCCTTGACGCACCTCTTTGGCGGTCTCGGAGATCTGGTACCGAGTTCCGGACTCGCCCTCCTCACCAGTAGGGCTTGTGCCGCAACCCGCCAGCAACACAAAAACTGCCAGAAACAACATGCGCATGACGCACCTCCTTTGGTCTGTGCCTTAAACGCCCACCCACCACAAGAGATGCGAAAAAACGCGAACCGATCGAACGTCTCAATTGAGAGATCCTGCAGCTCCCGTTTAGCGGGCGCCGGCTTCTGAGAACGGCCTGGAGGCATTCCCGTCCTTTGTCGTCGCGGTCCTTCACTTGAATCGCGCCCCTCTTTATCCTACCCAACTCTCGCCTGGTTGCCTCTACCTCATCCTCGCACTCCAGAACACCCCGGACAACATCCGTACTCAATCCCCCACACGTTCATGCCGCGGTAACGGCCGACGAGGCGTTTACCAGAAGACCGTACCGATGGCTTCGACCGCTCGTTTAACCGTCCCGTCATCCTGAGGAAGCCGTGAGGCAGACGAAAGGCTTCCTTCGGCATGGGATGAACCTGAGCGTTCGCTATCTGCCCCCGCCCGCCCTGCCTGCTGAAGCATGCCAAGCAGGCAGAACAGCCGCTTCTTCCCGAGATTGCGGTTCCCGGATGATTCCTGTTTCTGTCGAAACTCCATGTCTCCACGAAAAAACACCGGATTTCATCATAAAACCAACGAGCGCACCGAATTTTTCAGCAGTAATTCAATAAAACTTAATTATATTGTCACTCACTCTGACGCAATTTGCGACACAGGAACGCGGCCACGTGGTTTCCGCGTTCCTGTGTTCTGTTCAGCGGCTCTTTCCACTGGATCGGTAATCACTATGAATATTGAGTTTGCTCTCACAGAAGATTTCGTCTGGCTGTACTGCGGCGTTATTGTCGTGATCGCCACTTTCTTCGCTGCAAAAATGGCGTGGCACGCGATTCCATTATACGGCAGGCTTCGGATCGCGAAAAAGGAATTGGCAGATGTCAATGGAGCAATGGATTTCGTTGTCGCGTTTGAAGCTTACAATGCCCATGTCGAGAAGGCATTGGGTCTACCGTGGACGGAATTCGTAGAGACTCTGCTTCTTCCCGAACCTGAGTCTGGTGATCCCATCCGCAACACCGGCGACGTGTCGCGGTACCTGAACGACGCTACCATTATCTTTCCGAATATATCGACCGGTTTCTACCAGGCGGTCCCGAATCTGTTGACGGGAATGGGCATTCTCGGGACTTTTGTTGGTTTGGCGGCGGGCGTCGGATCAGCGAGCTCCGGTCTGGCCTCAAGCAATCCGGGTGAGATCACTTCCGCCTTACAACAACTTCTGGGAGGGGCATCGCTGGCGTTCTGGACGTCAATTGTCGGAATAGTCTGTTCTATTCTTTTTGTCGTTGGCGAACGATCTGTCACTCGAAGACTTCACATAGCGCTTGTTGATTGGGTCGGAGCCCTTGAATCTCGCTTGGAGCGGGTGACGCCAGAGGGTGTCGCGCTGCAACAGCTCGAACAGGCAAGGCGCACGACGACACAACTCGAACGATTTAACAGTGAGTTGATTTTCTCCCTTGAGAAGGCGCTCGACGAGAAGATCGCAGGTCGGCTGTCGCCTCAACTCGACCAACTGGTTGAAGCTGTCGAGCGGCTCCGGACGGACCGGTCGACTGACAGCGGTCAGATGATCAACGATGCGCTCGACAGGTTCACGGCCGCGATGCAAGATCGGGCGGGTTCGCAGTTCGATGAGATGGCGTCTATCGTTGCCGATTTGAACCGTACGCTGCAGGATTCGGTCGCAGGACTGGCGCAGTCGCAACAGGACGCCCGAACAGCGCTCGATTCGGTCCTCTCAACGGTCAGGACGTCCATGGATGACAGTGCGAGCGCCATGAATAAATCGCTGCAAGAGTCGTTGGGTGAAATCACAAGCGCCGTCGCTGCTGCATCTGAACAAATGGCAGAACGCATGACGACATCCAGTGCGACGGCTGCAGCTGAAATGTCGAATACCGTTGGGGCCGTAACTCAATACCTGCAGTCCGCAGCGGAGAGTCTCAGTCAGTCCGCACGACGGAGTGAACAGGTCTTGAGTGGCATGACCTCGTTCGTTGAAGAACTCAACGAATTACGCGGTACCATAGAGTCGACACATCGGCAAATTGAGTCTGCTGCTGCGCCTGTCGTACGCGCCGCCCGTGAGATCCGCGAAGCGAGCGACAGAACAGCCGAAACGCTGTTGACGACGAGCGATCTGGTCGGCCGCGTGGACGAAGTCGCGAATGCGCTCGAGCAGCACCAGCAGTCCATAGCAAGCGCTTGGACGCGATACCAGGAACGATTCGAAGATATCGACAAGTCACTCGCAGCGGTTTTCCACCAGATTGACGAAGGTCTGTCGGGGTATTGCCAGCAAGTACGTGAGTTTGCCAACGAACTTGACAAGACGACTTCGGGGACCATCAGAGATCTGGCTGGAGCGACCGCAGAACTCAGCGATTCCATCGAGGACCTGATTCCACGTCTTACGGGATCGTCGCGATGACGAGCGGCGATAAACAGATTCAGGACGCGGGTTCCGAAGGACAGAACTATCTCGCCACCGTAAGCGACCTCGTGTCGGCGCTCATATTTGTATTCATCATCATGCTGGCTGTGTTTGCGTACCAACTCGCAAACGTTATCGAGAAACAGGACAAAGTCAGGGCGGAATTGACGGCTTCGGGCGAAACGCGCAACCGAATGCTCCAAGACATCAAGAGTAGGCTTGAAGAATCCGGAATGCGGGTCGAAATACTCAAAAACCAGGGTGTCCTGCGCTTGTCGGACAATGCCATCAATTTTCCGTCGGGCAGTGAGATTCCCGTTCTCGAGCACCATGTAAACGTCGGACGCCTCGCGCAAGCAATTGCCGAGGTGGTACCATGCTATGTCTCTCTTCCGGAGGCGGCCTCGCACGCTCGGGGTGATGATGAAGTTGTGGTCGTGGAGTACTCGGACGACTCATCCCCGTACTGCCAACCCCGGGCCGATCCCACGACCTACCCATGCAGGGAGCAGGATTATCCCTGGCTACTCGAGACCTTGCTGATCGAGGGCCACACCGACGACGTGCCGGTCGCGGCTGGCAATCGCTTTCGGGACAATCTTGAGTTGGCGTCGATGAGGGCGGCGACTGTCCATCGAATGATCGTCGCCTGCGAGCCCGGATTGGAGGGTCTTCTGAACACCGCCAAGTACCCCATTTTGAGCACAAGCGGGTACGGTTACACACGGCCTGTGACCCGCGACCCGGAGCGTGCTGACGATAACCGGCGCATCGATCTGAGATTCCTGCTCGAACCACCTGCCGGGGCACTGCACCAGAAGGAGCCGGAGGTCCAGACCGATGTCCACGAAAGGTATGATGAGGATTCACAGTGAGCGCAATCTCCCTGAAGGAATCACTGGAGCGCTGGACCCGCCCCCAAGGGCTCCCGCACCACTTCGATCCGCAAAGAACGCGCAAAGCGGCCGCGGAAGCAGCGAAAGCGCTGGGCGACGTCGTACCTACAAAGCCACAGGTCTACGACCTGGAGATTCTGCATCATAGAGTGGTGGAATCGTGGCGCCGCAACCGCTCTCTTTCTCGAATCGAGCCCCGCGATCTGCGGCGCCTGCCCTGGATTCTGTTTTACCCGCCAAGACACAGCCGAAACCGCTGGCTGGGCGCGGACCCACGCCTCCTGGAATTGTACCGTCACTGGCTGTTCGAAGGCCGACGGACTCGCTCCGTGTTGGCGCTGCTGCACGAGTTCTTGCGTGTATACCCTGTCGGCCTGCGGACCTTTGGCGATTTGCGAGAGATGCTGTATAGGGCCGTCAACAATGGTTCATCGCCGCCTCCGTCTCTGCAGAAATGGCGAAATCGGTGCGGCGATTGGGGGCTTCTCAGTGCGGGGGGCGATCGGTCGTTCGTGGAAGAGCTACTCTCTGCGTCCGACGCAGTTGACGATTTCCTCTTACAAGCGGGGTTTGACGCCGGACTCGCCCACGCCGGTTTCCTGAATTCCGGTATCCGGGCCTACCTCCCGCGCGCGGAATCGCAACTGAATCAGAAACGCCTCGATGCCGCACACATTGACCGGTTGCTCAGACTGCTGGAATTCGAGGGTAAACTGCGATTCGACGACACCGCCATGCGAACCGAAGTCGCCAGGGCACTGCTCCGTCCCTTTGTCGAACGATCTCCCGAACCGGCGACGAAGGAATGCCTGCAGCCATTCTTCCTGCGTCACTTTCGTGATCCTCGCCTGGGAACGGGGAAGCACAGGTGGTCAGGGATTCCGGACGAAATCCGCCGTGTCGTGATCCGATGGCTCGTAGAACGAACGCTCGAACAATTCTTCCTGCTCGTCAAGGAGACGGCATTTGACAGACACTGGCGCTACCGTGAGGCTTTCTGGCGGGCTTTTCACGAACACGGTCTGATCGATGACATCTGGTTTGTGCTTGGTCCCCGCGCAAAAGACATCCTGCGGAAGACGAACCAGAAAAACGACGAGTCGGAAACGAGCGCGGATCTCCACGGCGCCCAGGGCGACCAATCGGTGCTTGTTTTGCGAATTCCCGGCGTGACAATCGCAGAGTGGAGCCACAACGGCTCGTGTCGAATATGGCTCGATGGAAATAACGGGTCACCAGGGTTTTACGAGTCCAAATATTCGCGATATGATCTCATCGGCGGTGCGGATTTCAAACAGGCGCATCAAGGAAGCGACCGCGGATATTGGCAGGACGCAATTGCACAATGGCTGCGCGAAAATACCGGTGTGGAGATAGGTCGCAACGAGTACTTTCCTGATCGGCTGCGCGAAAGGCCATACGAAAAATCCCCTCGCACCAAAACCTCGACCCGGCGATCACGAAGCCCGGCAATTGCTAGTTCACGCATTCGTGCTCAGTCGCCAAAAATCCGGACAGCAACGGCCGCAGTAGCGCTACGGGAGTTGCAGAGGGTTCGGAACGCTGTGAGGGTCTCACACAAGAGTCGAGTGGATCTACGTGCCTTCATGAAACCGACGTCGCCGGCATGGGCCGCTTACACAGAGGACCACGGGGTACCGGGCTATGGGACGCGGTGGAGAACGGTGCTCCGGTTCCTGAACACGACGATTGAACGCCTGACGAACGAGTCGTCGACCTGGGGCGCCTGATCGTGCTGGTGTTCTGTTCAAAAAAACGGGCAGGAAATCGCCCAACTTGACACGAGGGTACTTTCAGTTTAGACCGACGCGCGTGTAATCTAGGAAACTTTGAGTATCTCCGATGCTTAACCACTTTACATTTGACCCGACATCCGACGGCCTGATCGTCGAATTGAAAGGCGATCCTTTGGCCCCGGTCAGCGAGTGGACCGCGCATGTAACCGGCGCCGGTGCCTTGATTCGACTGCGTGACAACGGCGGTGCGGTCGAGCACGAGAGCTGCAACGCATTGTGCGTCTCGTGGAAGAGCGTCGCAGGACTGACGTCGGACGAGTTGCGGTACACCGGTCTTCCCGACGCCGCGCCCTTTGGACTCGAAGTCGTGGCCAATGGCGCGATTCACGATCCCCGCTTCGAAATCCGCTGCGGCTATATCCGCGATGGCCGGCGCGTCCTCGCCGTTGAGCGAAAGGGCGCATGGCTGCACGCTGGTCACGAAGACTTTGTGCTACTCGATCCGCTATACTCTGTTGCCGAAGCCATTGAACAATTCAACGAGGCAGGAGAAAAGGATCTCGAATCGCGGATGCTTCGATGGGGACGGATCGCGGAGATCCTGCCAGCTGATGTCGTTGTCGATGACGGCAACCTGCGTTCGCTGCAAATTACCGTTGCGTCGAGTTTCGAGCTTGAACCGTTCGTCAACGACGTCGGAGAGCCCGACTTCGATCCGGTAGTCGGAAGGCGCAAGACCCTCGTCACCGAGACAGGTGAGGAGGAGCAGGTGTTCGCCCGCGCCTTGCCGCTGGCACGGCAGGAGGAATTTGCTCGTCGTTTCCGCGGCTTATCCACCGTGAAACATCGGTACGCGGCGGGCGGTGCCAGCTACGTTGTTCTGACGCCGGAGGTCGAGCGGGCACTCGGCGTGGTTCGGCGTGCTCAGGATGGAAGTCCCGATGAGCGCCGCGACTTTCTGAGGAACACCAGCGGGTATCTGCGCGAAGCGTTCGAAGACGATGGCAGCGACGCGATCGAACTGGACAGCGTATTCAACGACGAGGGATTGAGCCAACGGGTAAAGGGCGTAGGCATCTGGGTCGACAAGGTGCTACCCTGGATCACGCTGGCGAAGGAGCCATGGTTACCGCCCGAGGAATTCGGAATTCTGGTCGATGGACGCCGCATCATCATTCCGCCCGAAGAACTGGAAGGAATCTATGGGCAAATCAAGAATGCGATCGAGTGCGGCGAACCAACCCTTAAGACCCGTATCGGTAACGAGTCTATCGAAATCCCTGCGGACCAGGCCACCCTTCGCGCTCTCGAGGAGTTGCTTTCTCGGATTGACCAGAAACCAGCATTAGGACGAAAAGACCCCGAGGGGCATGTCGAACCCGAAGATACGGGCCAGGTTCTGCAAGTCATCGACAATTTGGATGACCTTCGATTTCGTCGCGAACGCAAACGACGTGCCGCAGGCATCGAGGCAACCGCCCCCGACTTGCGGACCCGAACCTTGCCCCACCAACAGGACGGTCTCGCGTGGCTGAAGAGTCACTGGGATGCCGGCAACTGGGGCGCCCTGCTCGCCGACGACATGGGGCTCGGGAAGACGCTCGAAGCACTGGCTTTTCTCTCTTGTCTGAAACGGTACGCGGAAGCTGAGGATCTGCCGCATCGACCGATACTTATCGTTGCGCCAACGGGCCTGCTCCGGAACTGGAAGGACGAACACGACAAACATCTGTCCGGTGTCGGACTCGGCGTCGCCGTCGAAGCACACGGAAGTGTTCTACGACGCCTCAGAAAAGGAAGGGTTGCCGGTCGCAGTGGCGAGCTCGCCTGCGGTCAACCGCTACTGGACCTACAGCCTCTAAAGAACGCCGACTGGGTACTCACCACCTATGAAACTCTCCGCGACTATCAACACAGCTTCGGTCGTGTCCGCTGGCGCGCAGGCGTTTTCGACGAATCCCAAAAGATCAAGAACCCCGGCGCCCGCGTGACCGATGCCGCACTCGCGATGAACATCGATTTCGCTCTGCTGATGACCGGCACCCCGGTTGAGAATCGGCCATCGGAAATCTGGTCAATGCTCGACCGGGTGGAGCCCGGGATGTTCGGAACTCTTAAGGAATTCAGCCAGCGGTATGAAGTTGACGGTAAAGTCGGCGCCTCGATGCTTGCGGAACTGCATGAAAGGTTGACGTCTGCAACCGAGGCGCCAGCGCTGATGCTGAGGCGGCTCAAGGAGGACCATGTCCCGGAACTGCCGAAAAAAGAAGTGTACCGACGCCCTGTACTGATGCCGCCGTTCCAGGCGGAAGCGTACGAAAGGATCGTACGGAACCGTAGTGGCGGCAACATGCTTCAGACGCTTCATCAACTTCGAAGCATCTCGCTCCACCCTGCGCCTCCAGGCGAGTTCAACCTCGACGAGTATATCCAGGCGTCGGCACGGTTGTCCGAGACGTTCAGGATTCTGGATGAGATTGAGAACCGCCGACAGAAAGCGTTGCTCTTCGTCGAGACGCTCTGGATGCAAGATTTCCTTGTAGGTGCTCTGAGACGCCGTTATTCGTTGTCCGAGGACGTGCTTGTCATCAACGGTTCAGTCGCAGGCAGGATCCGCAAGACTCGCGTTAACGAGTTCCAGGTACGGACAGGGTTCGACGTGATGATTTTGTCGCCGCGCGCCGGCGGCGTCGGTTTGACGTTGACGGCAGCAAATCACGTAATTCACCTCTCGCGCTGGTGGAACCCGGCGGTCGAGGACCAGTGTACTGACAGGGTATTTCGCATCGGCCAGCGGGAGACGGTGTACGTGTACCTGCCGATCGCGCGTCATCCGGAGTTCGGAGATTACAGTTTCGATATCCGGCTCGACAGCCTGATGGAGGGCAAGCGGGATATGAACCGTCGTGTGCTCGCGCCAACCGCGACGTCGAAAGAAGACGTGAGTAGCCTCTATAAAAGTACCGTGACGCATGCGCGTGACGGCATTGGGGAGACTGATGAGCGGGATCGGCTTCACGTCGGCGTCGAAGCGTCTTGAGGCAGCGAATTGCGTGCGGCTGGTGAACCGTCTCAATCTGCCTCGATTTCGATTTGAAGGGAACTGAGCGATTTTCCGGCACAATCCTCCGGCTTCCTGCTCAAAGCGGTAAGACGTGCGCAAGATCGGTCTCAACAAAGCGAAGACATGACTTGCGTCATTGGACAAAGAAACAGTTAGTTGCGGGGAAGTTATTGCCACCGGGGAAACGGTCTGGCCTTTAGGCCTAAAGGTAAACGGAATGGAATCTTCTACATTCTCTATATCTAATGGAATCAATCTGTTAAGTGCGATAGGTACAATTACAGCGGCCGTCGTCGCCCTATATTTAGCCCGATCTGCTGAGAAAGTAAAATTACGCATAAAGGCAGTCCAAAGTGTTGTGGTCGTTGGCAGTTCGACCTCAGAAGCGCTTTCCATCTCCATAACCAACATTGGCAATAGGGCAGTAATTGTCAATAACGTGGCATTTACGATTGGCAGGCGGAAGAATACATATTCGCTTATTCTAAAGGAAACACTACAACCAAGAAGAATCGAGTATGGTGAGCACACGCAGATACTACTGGAATACGATAAACAACCGAACATCAAAGAAGCTATCGTCGATGATTTATTAAAATACGGATCACTAAAAACCCTGCGGCTATGCGTCAACACTTCAGTAGGACAACCCACAAAAATAAAATTGGGAGAGGATTTTTTAGGTGAAGTGCGACAACTAATTCTGGAAAAGAATACTGCCTGACTAAATCGCCTGCAGACACTATTTCGCTGTTATTCACAACCTCGCTCGGGGGCGGTAATGGTCCCGTGGCCGTGGGATTTTCATTTTCGAAACCACTTTTCGCTCAATTCCTATAATTCATCACGTCTCCGAACGCACGTTGGCGCGATGCCAGGCCGCCGACATTATCGGCGGATGTGAAAATTCCGTTGAACAGTAGGAATCTTTCGGAGGGCGTAATGGAGCCAAGGAACTGCACAATTGCAGATGTCTTCGATGGAAGCCTCCCTACGTGCCAATATAGAGTGAGACAACTCCCCCTCCGAGTTTAATGTCGTATAATGGGCGGAGAGGAGAGCACGAGATGAGGTCGAGAACGAGCAACTGCGCAAGGAAAACGCGCGGCTGCGGCGACGGCTGGAACAGGCGCAGACCATCCTCGAGATCCAAAAAAGAGCCTCCGAGATCCTGGGCATCCCCCTGAACCCGCCGCCGGCCGACGACGACGTATTATACCTGCGGCCGAACATCTCGACCCAACTGTGGGGTTGGCTTCTGCATGCCGGGCATTGGGTGTGGTGCGAGCCTCGGTATACCGTCATCGCAAGCCACATCCAACGTGTCCGGGTCGGTCGCGCCTCTTCTTAGCAATGACCGCCCAAATGCGGCCAACGTGGGACCGGCCTAATCAGGCCACCTGGGGTACGATTCAGGTTTCCGACTTTCCGTACGTAATACAGTGATCTTACACGGAAGTGTTCACTTTTAAACCGTCGTTTCTGTCTAACTTAAAACCGATTCTGACACGTCGGGAGTTTTAAAGAAGATATCTCATGTGGAACACGTATGTTGGATGATTCCATGGGCTCAAAGAGAGAACCACTCGCCTCTCCCAAGGGGTGTGGTACTTGCTTGACGGGCGGGTTGGGTCTCCCCAATTTGCTGCTACTAATCATTGATCAACACAGGGAGATTCGGTGTGAATAATACGTATTGTATGAAACACTCTGCGAGCGTTGCTCCGTGGCCCGATCATATAAAAAGCAGAGCGGCGTTAGAAGATATAATGTTATCTTTGCCTTACAACCAAAGTGGACACGGCAAATTTAAATGTGCGTATTGTGCATATGAACAGGGCGTTCAGGAAGGACGTCGAAAAGCCATTGCAGATTTCAGAGATAACTTTGAAAATTGGGTTAAGGGCCAGTAGGCAACGAGGAAGGCAAGGTGTTTTGGAGGGAGACAAATACGAGAGATTCCGGATGACCACGGAAATCGCCCGGCTGCAGCGACGGCTGGAACAGGCGCAGACCCTCCTCGAGATCCAAAAAAAAGCCTCCGAGATCCTGGGCATCCCCCTGAACCGCCCGCCGGCCGACGACGACGTATGATACGTGCGGCCGAACATCTCGCCCCGAGCGTGGGTTTGGCTTCGGCGTGCCGGGCATTGGGTGTGGCGCGAGTGTCGGTCTATCGTCATCGCAAGCCACATCCAACGGGACCGGATCGGTCGCGCCGTTTCCTTTCAATGATCGCCTTAATGCGGCCACTGTAAGATCGGCCTGACGCGGCCACTTCAAGATCGGCATAATCAGGCCAGTTGAAGATCGGTCTAATCAGGCCACCAGGGATGCTATTGAGGTCTCGGACCTTCCGGCAATGTTTCTACCTTCTGAGTGTCTCCCCGACAGTGTCGGACTTCGATCCAGGCGACGCGGCGCAGGTGGACTTTGGGCGCGGTTCCACGATTGAGGACGTCTTCACAGAACAGACCATTGCGACGTGGAAATTCGTGACGGTGCTGTCAGTGCTTTTGTGTCACACCCAGCGTCAGCCCCTGGGCAATTTTCAAGGAGGATTGTGATGGAAGATATTGCCGTAACACACGGTGTAGTTGGTATTATCGCTTCACTGATCACTCCTGCAGCCGCGATTTATTTTCTGTTGTTGATGTGGCGGCTGGTTCGTGCGGTGGAGAAGATTGCCAGTTCAGATCGCAAGGTGATCAAAACTTAAGTTCCAGAATGTCGATGCGGAAAGTTTGCGCTCTGATGCGGCCACAGCAAGATCGGCATAATCAGGCCACTGCAGGATCGCCTTAATCGGGCCACCGGATCTTATTGGCAAGACTCCATGCCCACGCTCTTAAAAATCACCTGAATATCCGGTCTGAAGACCAGACGTTGTAAACGCCCAGGAATGTGACATCCTCCTGGGCGTTTATACATAAGGCTTGTGGGAACTGCCGACGCCGATTACGTTTGCTGGCATTGACGTGCAGGGGAACGAACCCAGCCGCCAGAACTTTCGAACCACTAAACCGGAACCGGTTCAATCCTTCGTCTCAGTTGCCTCTCGATAGTATATTATTCCACCAATTCTGTAAGGGGTCTTGGGATCATTTCGGATTGAATCGAACTGAATAGCCAAAGCCAACTTTGATCGGAGATTGGAGACTTCGAACACCTGTGCCGATTCGACTTCGGCTCACAAATGCTCGTGCCTGAATTTGTCATCAAGCGTTATTGTTTTTCGGTTTGACATTTTCTGCCCCTATTGTGTTTGTTCTTTCACCGGTTTCAGCGTCCCCATTTTGCACTTTGCCACCATAAGAAGATTTGAACCGAGTGCTTTTTTCCCACTGAACCAAGAAACAGACCACTCTCTTCCTGGTGGATGATAAAACATATAATGTTCAACTGCGAAGGGGCTGATTGTGACGATCTGGGTAAGCCAATTTTCGTTTGATAGGACACGCTGTACCTTTACACCGCTGTCAACATAAGACTCAATTTCTCCCAATGCGTCTATTGTATATATGTTCCACATATCCCCTTTTCTCGCAAGCCAGATTTTCCCCTTTTGAATTTCGGTTTCTACCCATTTTGCCTTAGATCGGGGGTCGAATACTGCCGGATGACGATACATCCAACCCTTAGAGGCTCCACATTCTATTAGCGATATCTCCGCATCTTCGGCAGATACGGGAAACGTGACCAGCAAAAATCCCAACCCCCATAGTGAGCGTAACATGCATCTATCCTTTCCGTTGTTTGGGTGCCCCTACGTGCCAATATAGATTGAGACAACTCCCCCTCCGAGTTTAATGTCGTATAATGGGCGGGAGAGGAGAGCAAGAGATGGGGTCAAGAATCGATGTTGGAGAAAACGGCAGCAAGACGCCGGATCCGGAGGCGCCGGCGCGTGCGAAGCGTCGCCGGTTCACCGCCGGGTACAAGCTTCGCATTCTGGAAGAGGCGGATGCTTGCCGGGCCCCTGGTGAAGTCGGTGCGCTGCTGCGTCGCGAAGGGTTGTATTCCTCGCAGTTGAGCCAGTGGCGTCGTGCGCGTCGTGAGGGGACGCTCGAGGCGCTCTCCAGGCCGCGGGGACCCAGGGGGCGACGTCGCGACGAGGTCGCCATCGAGAACGAGCAGTTGCGCAAGGAACACGCGCGGCTGCAGCGACGGCTGGAACAGGCGCAGACCCTCCTCGAGATCCAAAAAAAAGCCTCCGAGATCCTGGGCATCCCCCTGAACCCGCCGCCGGCCGACGACGACGTATGATACGTGCGGCCAAACACCTGTCAATGATCGCCCTAATGCGGCCACAGCAAGATCGGCATAATCAGGCCAATCCAGGATCGCCTTAATCAGGCCATTTGGGGTCCGATTCCGGTTTCCGACTTTCCTGCGACGATTCTACCTTACTCTTACCGCCCGCGAATACCACAGGTGCATACTCAAACCCTCCCTCCCGCTTAAGTCTGCCCCCGCTGACTTTCTATATGTTTGCCCCCAATCGATAGCCGACGCGTGGCTGGTTGAATATGTAGGCGGGGTTGCCTGCCTCGTCACCCAGCTTGCGGCGCAGGGACTTTATCGCCGATCGCAACGGTCTGGTATCCCCGGGGACACTCCTGCGCCAGACGGTTTGCAGGAGATGTTCGTGCGTCAATACCCCGCCGGCGTGCTCTGAGAGTTCAACCAGCAGCCGGTACTCGATTTGCGAAAGGCTCACGTCCCGCTCTCCCATGGTGACGCGGCGCCGCGCGTAGTCAATGGTCAGTTCGTCCAGCACAAAGGGCGCCCTCCGCGCCTGCTGAACGGTCAACGACGCCTTACGTAGCGCCACCCGGATTCTGGACACGAGTTCCGTCGGCGAAAAGGGCTTGACCACGTAGTCCGCGGCGCCTGCCTCCAACGCCTGGTCAATCGCCTCTTCGTGGGCGTATGCCGAGAGAAACACGATCGGTATGTCTGAGTTCTTGAAGAGAGTCCGCATCATCTCAATACCGTCGGTTCCCGGCAGGACCAGATCGAGCAAGACCAGTTGCGGACGGTGTTGTTCCAGGAGTCCCGGCACTTCGTCCGGGTCGCCCGTGGTCACCGGCACGAAGCCGACCTTCGTAAGGGCTTCCCGTACGTTCCGCAAGGTCTGCGGGTCGTCGTCTACGACCAGGATGGGCGCTCGACCGTGCCGCCTGGGGCGTTCGACTTTGGCATCCGATTCCGAAAAGCCATCGGTAATATCTCCCGCGTTCTCAGCGATGGGTATGGTAAACGTGACGCTGGTTCCCTTACCCACGCCGTCGCTTTCCACCCGTATCCGGCCGCCGTGGGCTTCTACGATCCCCTTGCAGATGGACAGGCCCCATCCCGATTTCTGATCGTTGCCAAGCTCCACTTTGCCGTCGTACGGAGTAATATTGCGAAAAATGTGCGGAAGAAGCTCCGCGGAAATCCCACATCCCTTGTCCTCCACACGAAACGTCACGTGCGCCCCGTCCTGTGAAGCCGTAATCCTCAGCGGTGAATTGTCAGGCGAATGCCGATCAGCGTTCGACAGCAGGTTCACCATCACCTGACTGACGCGCCTTCCGTCAGCACTCACAGGCGGAAGTTCAGCGTCCAACTCGATCTGAATGTTGTTCCTGCCCCCAACGCCGATAAACATGCTCCTGGCCCTGTCCACCAGTCCGATAACCGACGTGGGTTCGCAATTGACATGAAGGGTACCCGTCCTGATACGCGCAACGTCCAGCAGGTCGTTGACCAGTCCGCTCATCTGATCGGCGTGTTGATTGATGATGCGAAAAAACTGGAGCATTTCGGACCTGCCCAGAGCAAGGCTGTCGCCGAGCACCGTCGCTGCCGAGCCCTTGATGGCGGCAAGCGGCGCCCTCAGTTCGTGGCTTACGATGGCAAGGAAATCGGACCGCTGCCGTTCCAGTTCCTCCAAATGAGTCATGTCCTGCACGGTTAAGATGAGCGATGCAACGTCGCCGTCATCCGATCGCATGGGAGTAACATTGAGCAGGGCCGTGACCCGGTCCCCGTCCGGACCTTCGATAACGATTTCTTCGGAACGTAACGTCTCGGGGCTGCCAAGCACCTTGCTGACGGACAACTCTTCGGACGACAGTTGGCGTCCGTCCGCGCGACGGACCTTGACGACCTTTACAATGTCTTCGAGGGGACCGTTCGGTATCCGCAGGACACGCAAGAGCCTTGCCGACTCCCGGTTGAACGAAATGAGTTCTCCGGTCCTGGCGTTGAAGACCAGGACGCCCATCGGCGAGGTCTTGATCAGCGCTTCGAGATCCGCACTCGCCTGCTGCGCGTCCCGGTATCGCCGTGCGTTCGTGATCGCCAACGCCGCCTGAGACGCGAACATCATCAACGCCTCTTCGTCTTCAGGCGTGAACGCCGTGCCTCCCTCCTTATCCAACAACACCAGAGTCCCCACTCTCTCGCCACGGTGGCGGACAGGCGCCGCAAGAAGCGTCATTGCAGGACTGACGGGCATTGGCGGGCGGAACACTGACAGACCCAGTTTCTGAACATAGCTTTCGATGTCCTGCAACCGCAGGGGTTCTTCAATGAAGCCGAAGTGTTCCAGGAGGAGCTCGTTTTCTGGTTCACCATATATCTGTTGGGCTTGATCGGGAGGCAGGCCGGAGTCAAGATACTCCCGTACCCGCTCCCCGTCTTCCAACAGTATTATGATCCCGTGACGGGCGTCGGACAATGACCGCGCGCTTTCCAGAACGCCACGCAAGACGGCCGTGAAGTCGAGGTCCTCGTTGATACGCAAGCACGCCTCGCTCAAGGTGTTCAGGCGCTCCTTTAGTTCATCAATCTCTCGTTCACGGTCTCTTGCCGGATTCATCCAATTCTCCCACGAGGGCGGCACGGCTCCCGTTTCTCAATACTTCATCAGACGCGTAGCGAGACCTTCCGCGTCCTCCCTCTCGTTCTGCAAATGTAACCGCCTGGCGATATTTCACTCATGGATCACCATTATAGATCGAAGTTCCACAGCAACGTCACAAATTTCTCCGTAAATTTACCCTGAAATGCGGAAGCGCGGGTTTGTCAGCGCAACAGGTCTGTTCAAACGTGATGGATCTGCGGAAACAATATAGCAATTCTGATTCACATGTCAAATAGACCGACTCGAAAGCACAGGCGATCTTTTGCCGCTGTCCGAACTGAATAATCTGGTAAGTCCAAAGGAGGCGCCGGATGTTTGGCTTATTCAAGTGGTGGTGTTGCCGATATATGCTTCGAGTATTCTGCGTTGATTGCAGCTTCTCCGACACATCCGCCGGTATCTTTCACAAATGCAACGACATGAAGTACAAGCGGGATCGCTCCGGTCCAATGTGTGAGAAGGAAAATTGTGTCAACCCTCGTAGAAAGAATGGGATCCCGAAAACGGAGCACATCTATTACAGTTAGATAGGGACGTTTTGAAGTGTCAACACCGGTTCTGTTTTTGATAAATGCACCGATTTAAATGTGGACACTATAGACAGGATGACGAGTGGATCAGGGTGGCATGAGCAGGTCCTTTTTATGTGTTATTTTGTCAATTAGGGACGGTTAAACCTTCGCCGCATCGCGGGGTTAAGGGCAGCCGACATACGCAACCTCTCCCGTTGGCGTATGGGTTGACTTACTGTCCTGCCGTCCCTAAGAGCAAGAAACAAGCAAGCAACACGGGGGTTCATATGCGGGGGAAAAACGGAAGTCGAAGCCGAGGAACGCCAGTCGAAAAGCTCATGCCGGAAAGGATCGACCCCGATCCGGAAATCGTCGCAAGAGTGCTTATGCAGACGCCGGTCAAGCGCTCGGCCAGGCGGCAGGTTTCGACGATGAAAGACGTGAAGTAATATGGAAATTGAAGAGCGGCGCAAACTGGTCGCAACGATACTTGCGGGGATTATGGCGTCGCCGGACGGCGCGTGGTTGGTCTTGCAGAATCTCGGGTATACTCAGGCCGAGGCTGCGGAGATTGACCCGATACAAGCGGCGAATCTGATCGTTGACGAAATGCTTAGATGGCCGAGAAAACGGTGAGATGGCAATGGATGAGGATTTAGAGCATGTCAATGATCGCCCTGATGCGGCCACTGCAAGATCGGCATAATCAGGCCACCGGACTTTATAGGGAAACTCTATGTTCACGGCTTAAGAAAAATCACCTGAATAATCGGTCTGAAAACCTGACAGCGTAAAGGCCCAGGAGGCGAAATCCTCCTGGGCTTTTGTACATTGGGCTTGTGGGAACTGGCGAAGCCGATTAACTTTGAAGAAATTGATGCAGTGCGAGACGAAATGTGGCGGGAGTTTGATCCGGCATACGCCATTTGACAGGAACTAAACGATCGACCGGAACGACTCTCCGGATTTCTTCTCGACGGAGCAAAACATGCGCAAGATTAATCTCATCGAAGCGAAGACATGTCTTGCGTCATTGGTCAAAGAGGTGGCCAATGGCGAGGACGCAATTATCACCGAGGAAAACGGTCTGGCCTTTAAACTCGTTCTATTGTAGAAGGTACCCGGTTCGTCTGGCTTCGATCAGGGCAAGCTCTTCAATCCCGAAGGCTTGTGGGAACAGGAGAATCCGATAACCTCTGAAGACATTGATGAAGTACGAAACGAAATGTGGCAAAAGTTCGATCAGAAGGATAAAGCATAACGTATCTGGTTTCTGGCGCGGAAATGGTATCCTTGGGGAGTCACTTCCATCTTGTAGATGACGCGATGTGGAGATGACCAGTTGCTGGCCTGATGGTCCCCTGAGCCATTTGGGCGGGCGGTTATACCCGGAAAGCCCAAACGGCAAGCCACCTCACGGTGCGCGTTGGCTCTCTGGCGACCCATCCTCCTTGAACGGCCGATCATCAACAGTCAAGAGGCAGGATTGTTAGGCGTTAGGTCTTGGCTTTCGTTGGGAAGTTTGGTATCTTGGATTTATCACAATTCGTTTGGTTGTTGTTTTGCTGGAGGCGTCAAATGGAATGGACCCCACCGAAATTTCGATTAGATTGCACAGTTGCTGCTGCCGCATATTTTGTTTCTCTGGCTGGCGGGACTTGCGACAAGTTTCAGCTGTTAAAGTTGCTTTACCTGCTGGATCGTGGCGCGTTGGAGAAATGGGGTTACCCTGTGACCTATGATCGTTATGAGCGGAGGCAGCATGGCCCTGTTTTGGGTGAGACGTATAGTCTAATGCAGGGTAGTATAATGGATGATCATTGGACTGCTCATTTTTCCGTTGAGGGAAATTCTGTTAAGTTGGTGACGGGAGATCCGAATTTCGGTCCTCTTCCTAAGTCGGAGATGGAGTTGATTGAGGAGTTGTACCAGAAACATAAGGACAGGAACTTTGCTGAATTGAGATCTTTTGTTCATGATTTGCCGGAGTGGAAAAGTCCCAGATTACCTTCAACAGTTATTACTCTTGAGGATATTTTGCATGTCGTGGTTAAAGATCCAAAGGAGAAAGAAATGATTATAGATGAGCTCAAATATGAATCGGCGAAAGAAGAACTGCTGTGCCTGTAGCCTTCAGCCAGGTGACACTGCGCATTTAGTAACGGGCAGCCCGCACCTCCATATAGTATTGTGTCCTCCTATCGGTCGGGATAACGAAGTCATAGTCGTGAACATAACTTCAAATATCAGAAGCGATCCGACAACTATATTGCACAGGGGTGATCATCCGTTCATAAGAGTTCCTTCCGCTGTCTTTTATAGAGGAGCTTACAAGAAGAGGTGCTGTGAAATTGAGGAGTTGTTTGAAAAAAAGGGAAAATGGAGAGGTTATCTTCAACCGTTCTTGACAAAATTCGGGACGGTTTCCTGAAATCATCAAACACACCGGAAGGTTTAAAGGAATTCTAACGGGACCATTGCGTGTGGGGGCAGATTAGACAGGAGAGGGGAAATGGCTGAAGTAACTGTCGCAATGGTTACGTCGGAGAAGGATCTGCCGTTAGAGTATGCTACCATGCCGGACAATATAAGGGTCGAAGTTCCGAAGAATCCGAGTATTGTCTTCTTTAAATCAGACTATCCGGGCGGTTGATTCCAACAAGAATGAGCATATCAAGGGCCAGGTTTTCTTGTTGAACATTGTGGACGCTCGCCTGATTGTACCTATGCTGGATTCATTGTCTCATCGTCGCCTATAGCGCAGTTGCACAAGGAGAAAGCCTAGGGGTGTGCCGATTTTCGCCCTGGGCTTTTTGGTTATTCTGGCAGTTACCAGGTTCTCCGGGACCGTATTGAACAACTCCCATTTCCATTGAATAAAACTGAAGTGACAATCTATCGGACATGGGCCTCTCAATCTATTTCATCAGAGGGGATTGGTTTACTAATTCCACCTTTCGAGCCACCTGAATGGAAATTATCATACGACCAATTTGTCGAGAGAGTTCGCGGCATTAATCGAGGACCCATAAATGAAACCATTCTCTGAAGATCTGCTCGCGAAGCTGGCGAATACGACGGTGGCGCCTCCGGTGTCCCGGCCGAGAGTCCTGCTGGGCGCGGAGGAGGTGGACGGGGTCCGGAAACGGGCGAGGGCGACACCCGGGTTTGTCGATAGCCTTGTCGAAGCGGCGAGAGGAGCGTCCGCCAATGACGACCTGTTCGGCGCCGATCCGGAGCTTCCGTATTTCTGCCAGACGCCGCTCCGCTCCCTGGCGAATGCCGCTTTCATCCTGGAGGACGAAGCGTTCGCGGCCAGGGCGCTGGAGGGCGTGGAGGTGATGTTCTCGTTTCCGCCGGAGGAGTGGGTGGCGCGCCCGCACCGTCCCATGCGATGCGACCACGCCATGCTGAACGTGGCGTCGGCGATCGGAATTTCGACGGATCTCTGCTCGCCGCTCTGGACGGCCGATGCGGTCGCGTCGATTTCAGAACGGGTCAACGCATACACGGTCGCTCGGTTCCTGGAAACCTGGGAAAAACAGGATGCGCACTGGTCGAGCCCGAGCTACCACTGGAACTGGAAGATCATGTGCTGCGGCGAGATGGGTACGGCTGCGATCGCGTGCGCGGAGGCGATTTCGGATCTTGACGCGGTCATGCGGGCGTCGCTTGCGGGGTGTCTGGATATTCTGGATTTCGTGCCGCCGGAAGGAGACTGGGCGGAGGGCCCCGGCTACTGGCTTGGCACACTGGGGCACGGTGTTAAATTCGGCATCGGATTGCGCCGGGCAACGGGCGGAGCCGTGGACCTGTTCCAGCATCCGGCATTGCGGGAAACCGGGGACTATATCGTCCATGTGACCGAACCCGACGGGCAGGTCTACAATTTCAATGACAACGGCATTTCCCTTGGCCCCAGCCTCGACTATCTGCTGCTGCTGGCGAATCTGAACCGCCGGGGAGACTGGGCCAGAACCGCGCGGGCCAGCGATCACGCGACGGTGGAGCGTCTCGTCTGGGACGATCCCTCGCTGGAGGACGCGATTCCCGGGGAGACGTCCCGCAGTTATCCCACCACAGGCGTTGTAACGATGCGCAGCGGGTGGGATGATCAGGCCACGTTCGTGGGCCTGAAGTCCGGTTCCAGCGCCGTCGGCCATTCGCAGCTGGACGCGAACTCATTCGTCGTTTCCTCACGCGGAGAACGGCTGCTGATCGACGAGGGGATCTGGCCCTACGGCCACGACCTGGGATTCTTCGACAGCGGTGGTGGGAAGCGGTGGAACTTCGACGGAAACGGGACGATCGGTCACAATACGCTGATGGTGGACGGCGAGGGGCAGCGCTACGGGGCGGACTATCCTGGAAGGATCGTCTCGTTCGACGGGAGTGAGGAGGTGGACGTGACGGTTGCCGATGCTACCGCGGCCTACGGAGGCAGGCTGAAACAATATCTGCGAACCCTGGCTTTTTTGAAACCCGACGTGCTCCTGGTCTACGACCGTGTCTCGTCCGAGGAGCCCCGGTTGTTCGAGTGGCTGTTTCATCACCGGGCCGACGTGTCCGGCGACGAGCGGTTAACTGAATTCACCCGGAACGGCGTGACGTTGTCTTTGACCAGGGTGATTCCGGAACACATGGAATGCTGGCGGATGAGCGACGTGAAACGCACCAGTACCTATACCGAGTCCAACCAGTTTCAACCCAGGCGGGTGGGCGTTGAATACCGGAGTTTCGGGCACTTTCATCCCTGCCGGGAAATCCACGTATTATGGGGCATTCACGTGGGAGATGCTTCCGATCGTCCGGAGTTCGACGCTTCGATCGAGGGGACGGCGGCGACGGTCCGGGTGCTGTTTGGCGACGGAGACGAGCGAGTCGTGAGTCTGTCCGTATAGTCCGCGCCGTAGCGTTCAGTTCGGTGGCTGCTTCGAATCTTTGGCGGTTTCTTCTGTCTTGTCACGACCTGCGGCATGTTCCGTGTTGATCTTATGTATCAGCCAACCGTATTGCTGCAGGAAGGGATCGTTCGATTTATTGGCTTTTGCAAGTTCGACATATTTGTTCAGGTACGCCGCGCCTCTTGCCACAAGGCCAACCCGGATCATGCCCACGTAGGCGCCGGCGGTCATACCGGAAGCGGCGATTCTGCCAAGTTCCCGCTTAGCGATCGCGTGCCTGCCCTCCGAAACGTAAACCTCTCGCAGCAGAAGCCGCCCCAGAGCGAATTCCGGCTTGACCTCCAGGCTGCGCTTGAACGATCTCTCGGCCTGCCTCCAGGCCTTGCGACGGTAGGCCTCCACGCCCTCGATGGCGTATCTGTCCGGGAGCGCGGGATCTCTCCGGATTTCCGCCTTCCACCTCTGAAGCAGTTCCTCCACGTTCGCGCCGGACCGCCGGTAAACCGCAACAAGGGGATGATCGAAACCCGTGATTGTGGGTTCGGCGTCGGCTTCCGAATAGGTGAATCCAAGTATTTCCGGGCGTACTTTGAACTGCGCAACCCGTTCGAATCCAAGGCTCTCCTCGGCGAGGCGGCGGTAGTAGGTGTGCGCGATGGGGAACCGTTGCCGTACTTTCATGAACGGCAGCATGCGATTCTCCTCGATCAGGACGATCCAGTCCACGCCTGCCAGACGGTTCTGTATGAATTCGACGTGCGACTCGTAGGGCAGGTTGCCGTCGGCTGAAAGAAACCACGCCGCCTCATCCAGCTTTCGCTTGTACCGGTCGGCCGGCGCCATCCACGACGTCGGATATCCGCCCCGCTCCGTCAGCACGCCTGCCCCGTCAGGGATATTTCGCTTGATCCATGCCGCGGCCTCGAAGCGGCTGCTGGACCGGTAGACCCGGGACGTGGCGATGCCGTAGGCGGCTGTTGGAACCACCACAAGCGCCACCGGCAGCGCGTAGACCCAGGCCTTGTTCAGGTGAGTGCGGATCCACCCCGCGGCCTCCATGCAGGCCCACGCGCCCATCACCGCCATGAGGGGTTGCATGGGCGTGGTGTATCTCAGGGGCTTGGTGTGGAGCCCTCCCACCATAAAGAAGTACGGTACCAGCCATGCCAGCAAAACCCACCATCCTCTTTCACGCTTCCAAACGGCCAGCGCGACGCCGCACAGGGCAGCGATTTCCAGGGGCGTCCCCAGCGCATAGCGGAAGAGGTGCGTGATGAAAAACAGATAGGGTGTGGTGGAGAAATCGTAAAGCCCCCAGATGCGGATCGTCTCCCCCTGGGCAACCCTCATGCTGGGAAGGAAATTCCGCATGTCTTTCGAACTCAGGAACTCGCCGGGCTTCAGGAGCAGGGGTTCGCAGATGACCGCAACCACGACGACGACCGCGGCGCAAAGCAGCGCTCTCGTTGTAAACGCCCCTTTCACACGCGTCCAGACCGACAAGGCCCCCGCTGCGATCCGGTTCGAACCGCTCTTCCGCGTCTCGCGATGACTCCCGCCGGCCTGCTCCGGCGCCTGCGCCTGCCACACGTGCGCCAGCAGGAAAGGGAGACACAGCATTCCGGCCATCAGCCGTGTGCCCATCGCCATTCCACAGACCAGCCCGCAAACCAGGTAGGGTGCGGTGCGATCGGAGGGCAATTTCAGGATGACGTAGACGCCCAGCGTCGTCCAGAATGCCAGGGTAATATCCACGGTATAAAAGTGGCATTGCTGAATGTGCCCTGCGCAGAAGGCAAGAAAGCCCGCGCTCAGAACCCCTGTCCAGAGACCGGCAAGATGCCTGCCGATGGCGAAGACGACCCATACGGTCAGGATGCCAAGCGTCGCGGAGATCCCGCGTCCCATGAGGTGGGTGAATCTCACCGATCGATTGTCGTCTTTGTCGAACGGTTCGATGCCTGCGATGGATCCGGCGCCCTTCGCCAGTATCCACAGGACGTAGGCCGGGCCCTTGGCGTAGGCGGTCACCGCCCGTGTCACCTCCACGCCCACCAGGCCGGCGCTCTCGACAACCGTTCGTTCGTCCGGATGGAAGGCGTGAAACCTGCCGGTCTCAGGATCGGTCCCCCATCCGATCCCGTAGAACCTCACGACCGCCGATACGGCCACGATCAATAGAAGGAGCGCGTATGGGCTCCGAATTTTCCCGATAATGAGCATACTGTCAGTATAAGTGTCGGATTTATCGATACTTACGTAGAATGTCAATCATGCCGAAGATGGCGATGACAAAATCGCGAACCTTGATTTTGGACCCCGCCGCGTCCCTCCACTCCGACAGCGGTACTTCGTAGACGATGTCCCGCACCTGCGGTCGCTCCGTGCCGGTCCTGGCGCGCATCAGCCTGGCGATGATTTCAACGTCGAAAATCCAACGGGTGGCGAACGGCTCCTGAAAGAGGACCGGCAGGTCCGGCGTTACCCGGAAGAGCTTCGCGCCGCATTGGGTGTCGTAGATATCCACGCGAAGAAACATGGACGCCGTCATTGCGAACAGCCTTCCCAGCAGGTGCCGCAACCTGTTGCGCCGGATCGCCCTGCCCAGGAGGCGGACCCTGGCGCCGAAGGCCATTTCGATGTCCGGCCTGGCGGCCAGAACGTCCCGGAACTCCGGGATGGCTTCCAGGGGTGTGGCCAGGTCCGCATCCCAGAATCCGACGTAGTCCGGATCCGTTTCGAGCGCTGCCAGAAAGCCATGCCTTACCGCTTCGCCCTTGCCCGCGTTGGCGGCAAGCGTATGGACGTCGAAGCTCTCGGGCGCCGATGCTTTCAGGGCACGCAGGACGCCGGCCGTGGCATCCGTGCTTCCGTCGTCGACGAACAGAAACCTGATGCCGCGGGTCCGCCCGGCGAAGCCCTGAAACGCTTCGACCGGAAGCCGTTCGGCTTCGTTGTAGCACGGGACGACAATGACGGTTTCCGACATGCGATATCACGCGAGATGACGAACTGCAGAAAGCAGCAAATGCAACGCTTAACTCACACAGAGACACAAGGACACAAAGACAAAAAGGAAATCAGGGGAGACGTGAGACGGAAGAGGAACACACCCCGCCACACCACCTGGTAAGAGGGGAGACGGGAGAGGGTAGAGTTCGCATGCCATGTAGGTTTTTTTGCATGCCGCAGGCAAGTCGGAGGAACATATTGGCAATGGCCTCTTCTACCGTCTAACCTCTCCCCTCTCACCGTCTTTCTCTACCGTCTCACCTCTAACGTCTCCCCGCCTCTATGCGACCTCTCTCCCCGGCCCCTCAAAAGCAGGGAGACGCAAGACGTTAGACGGGAGAGATTTCTTGCCTTGTAAGGTCTCTTCTCGTGCCTGAGGCAAGAAGGAATAAAATATCGGGCAAGGACTTCCTCTACCGGCTCACCTCTACCGTCTACCCGCATTTCTTCTACCGTCTTTTGGCGACAGGCCCGGCGGAAAAGCTCTTTGGCAACGCGCGACCTGGTACGGCCAATATAGCGTACCCCGTTTCGCGTGTCAATGCAATCGCCGGAAATGAGGGGCCAACCGCCGAACGCGCCAATTGCCCTTCCGGAGACCCTTCGGCGGTCTGTCAGGCGGTATGGGACGGATGTCTCCGGTATCGGTTCAGGACCGCCTGCCGGGCTTGACAAAGGGTTGTGGAGACCGTAGATTTCGCGGCGACGTGCGGCGCCGGAACGGGATCCGGAGCCGGCAGAACGGGAGATCGTGATGCTCACGGATGAACATCGGGTCGACGTGGCGTTCGGCCATGGCAGCGTGTCGATCACGGCCGACCCGGATCTGGCGGAATGGGAAGTGATCCGGCCTGTCTTCGAGGCAGCCCTGCCGGATCCTGAACGTCGGTTCCGGCAGGCAATTGAAGAGCCTGGGGAATGCAGGCCGCTGAAAGAGATCGTCTCGCCCGGGGACAGGGTGGTCATCGTGACTTCGGACGGTACGCGTCCGGTGCCCAACAGGCAGTTGATTCCGTGGATTCTGGAAGTCCTGCCGGTGCCGGAATCGCACGTCACGGTACTGCTGGGAAACGGCACGCATCGGGCGAATACGGACGATGAAATCGAAGAGATGTTCGGCAGCGACATAGCCGGGCGGCTGGCGATACGGAATCACGACGCTTACGATGAATCCGGGAACGTGTTTCTTGGCGCGTCCGCCTGCGGAACGGACGTGTGGCTGGACAGGGCATACGTGGAAGCGGACACGCGGATCGTGCTGGGATTCATAGAGCCCCACTTCTTCGCGGGTTTCTCGGGCGGTCCGAAGGGCGTGGCGCCTGGCGTGGCGGGAATCGAGACGATCTGTCGGCTGCATCGGTCCGATCTGATCGCGGACCCCATGTGTACGTGGGGTGTACTCGACGGGAACCCCCTGCAGCGGGAGGTTCGGGAAGCCGTGGCGCTCTGCCCGCCGGATTTCCTGGTGAACGTGACGCTGAACGGGGACAAGCAGATGTCCGGGATCTACGTCGGGAACTACCTGGAGGCCCATCGTCGGGGGTGCGCCGGGGCGAAAGCGGCCTCGATGGCGCCGGTGGAGAATCCGTTCCAGGTCGCGCTGACCTCGAACAGCGGATTCCCGCTGGACCAGAACCTCTACCAGGCCGTCAAGGGCATGTCGGCGGCAGCCCGCATCGTGGAAGACGGCGGGACCGTACTCGTGGCCAGCGAATGCAGCGACGGCGTGCCGGATCACGGGAACTTCGCGGAGTTGATGCGGACGGGGGAGGGACCGCGGGACGTCATGCAGGCGGTGTACGACCGTGAACCCGTACTGGACCAGTGGCAGGCGCAGACCCTGGCCGCGATCCTGGAGCGGGTTGAGGTTGGCGTGTATTCCCGTATGGATCGGGCCGACATCGAGGCGTGCAAGCTGGCCGCCGTGGATGATCTGGACGCAGCCCTTCGGGAAAAGATTCACGCGATCGGCGCCGGCGCTCGGGTGGCGGTGCTGCCGGATGGCCCTCTGACCATTCCGTATCTTGTTGAAACATAAATAGGATTAACAGGAAACAGATTGTCAAGGCGAAGTAGCCATGAATGCCTTTCCCGGGAGCGAGGGCATCCTGCCCTCGATGGCGTACAGGAGGGGTCTTAGCGCCGTCATTCAGGATGAGTTTTCGGATGGAAGCGTCTCGAATGGCCCTTGATGTGGAAACTCGTCGGTTGCTCGAAGTTCGAGGGCAGGGATGCCCTCGCTCCGGAAACTGGTAGATCATGGACTGATTCAGGGCGGGATGACCAGCCAACCAGGGATGTCGCGACCGATGGGTTTTCGGTTGCAAGGAAAGCAATAGCTTTTTTACCTGTGGTGTCCAGGTACGAAGCCGAATTTGCACAGTTGTGCGGAAAGGCGCTAATTCATGCAGGATCCCATTTCAATAAGACTTCAGGTGGTTGAATCCGCGGGCGTTGCGAGGCGCGGTTGGCCCGTGACGAGGGGAGTCCCGCTTCCCGTGGGCGCGATCTCCGATCCGTCCGCGCTGGGCGTGAATGATGCGGACGGTCGCCCGGTATCCGCGCAGTTCCGCGTGTTGGGCCGATGGCCGGACGGGAGTCTGAAGTGGGTTCTGACCGACTTCCAGGCGGATGTACCGGCGGGCGGCGAGTCGACATATACGGTGTGTCAGAACCGTATAGGTGCCGGGCAGGGCGACCGGGTCCGTGTTCACGAGGATGACGAAAGATGGGTTGTATCAACCGGTCCCCTCCGGTTCGCCGTGAATCGCCGGAGGTTTTCTCTGGTGGAGACGGCGGCGCTGGGGCGGACGGGGCCGGACGGGACGTTTACGCCGGAAGTGGAGGTCGCGGGCCCTGGCGGAGACGCCTGGGTGCGAATCCGCGAGTCGTTTCTGGACGACGACGGCAAGCGGTACGTTTACGGCATGGGCGGCGATTGCCTGGCATCCCTTGCGGAGGCCGTGTACGACGTGAGCGTGGAGGAGTCCGGTCCGCTCAGGGCCGTGATCCGGTGTGAAGGCGCATTCGAGGCCGATCTGCCGATGCACCACTACGCCGGGTATCGGCCGTTTCGTTTCGTGACCCGAATCTGCGCGTACGCGGGCCGGACCGAATTGCGCGTGCTGCACACCGTAATCGCGGCATGCAATCCGAGAGAGACCGAAGTGGAGGAAATCGGGCTGCGGGTGCCGGTCTCGCTTTCCGGTTCCGTGAATTACCGGGTCTCCGCAAGCCGGGAGATCGCGGGTTCGGCATCCGCCGGTGAATCGCTGTTGCTTTCCCAGCGGCTTCACAATCACTTTCGACTCGACCGTCGTCAGGGCCAGCGCACGGGAACGCTTGCCGAAGGAGACCGGACGGAGGGATGGATCGCCTGCGACGACGGCAGTGTGGGCATTGGCGTCGGCCTGCGCCATATGCCCGAGGAATATCCGAAAGCGCTTGGGGTCTCCGGCACGGGCGATGGGATCGACGTGTATTGCTGGAAGGATCCCGATGGAAAATGCCTTTCTCTGAAGCGGTATTCGGAGGCCGTGGCGTGGGATGAGGGCGAAGGGGTTTATGCGGACGGCACCGGTACCGCCAAAACCACCGAGTTCTTCGTCTGCTTCTACCGGGCAGCCGACGGCGCGGGCGTACCGGGGCGCCTGAGAGGCTGGCTGAAAGCGCCGCACGTGTCCGTGGATCCGGAATGGATGGCGGCCTGCGAGGCGACGGGCGGCTTTCAGCCCGTCGACGAGGCGCGTTTCCCGAAATCCGAGCGGATGATGGCGGGGTTTGTCGACTGGCTGCGGCGGAATATCGAACTGGGCGCATGGTACGGTTATCACGACTGGGGCGATGCGCTGGTGGCGTGGGACCAGGGCACGGACGACTGGCGTTTCTACGGCCGGTGGGGCTGGTGCAACAGCGAGTGGGACCCCAGGCACGGCGTATGGGTGCAGTATATGCGTACCGGCCGCGCCGGTGACTTTCTGCTCGGCGAAGCGATGACCCGCCATTCGACGGACGTGGATACCTGCCACTATCACCCGTTCAGGCCCTATATGGCGGGCGGCTGTTTCCGGCACAGCGTGGACCATTTCGGAGATGAGAGTTGCGCGTCCCATACGTTTCTGGACGGGTGGATGGACTATTACTACCTGACCGGCGACCTGCGGACGCTGGAAGTGATCCGGGAGGCCGGCGAGTTTCTGCTGCGATACCGGTGGACCGAAGATCCGGCGTTCAGTTTTAGCCTGCGCAGCATTGCGAATACGCTTCGCGGCCTGCTCTATGTGCATGAGGTCACCGGCGAGGAGCGGTTCAGGGCGCGCGCGCTGGAGGTGTACGAGGCGATTGCCCGAGGCCAGAACGAAGACGGAAGCTGGCACAAGCGCTTCCAGATCTCCACCGAGGAGCGGCTGTCGGACCAGAGGCCGTACGGGATGGCCACGGAGGGCACCACGCTGGCCGTGGAAATGGGCACCGCGGCGCCGTTTACCGACGCCGAGTTTCGCAAGTTGAGAGGGGATGCCAGGACGACTCACCGGGTCCTGCCGGTCTCGGAACAGAAGGGATACCAGACGCATTACCTGATGGTGGGGCTGGAACTGCTCCACCGTCTCACGAATCGGGAAGACGTTGCGAGTGTCTACCTCGGGGCGGTGGACTGGTTCTGCGGCTATCCGCAAGGGCCGAACGTGGAACATGCCATCCAGCAGCGATATGGCGGCGTCCTGTGCCGGCACCTGGGCTACGCGTACCGGATGACGGGAAACCGGAAGTACCTGGAGATCGGCCAGGCGGTTTTGCGGGTGCTGATCGAAGGCCAGGATTGGGGCGACGATCCGAAACGCCACGGGGCGGTGGAAATGAGTCCGATGCACATCAGCCTCCTGTTTTTCGGCGTGCCGTATTTTCTCGGTGCGTTGTCCCATGCCGGGATGGGAGAGGAATAACGTAATCCAGGGTGTCGTCCCGGCGGCCATGCGTCGCGGGCAGACGAAAACCCGTTGATGGAGGTTGTAAAGATGGACGGTACGGGACGTGTTCGGGTTGGGATTCTGGGTCAGGGGCGCAGCGGGCGCGATATTCACGCGGAATGGCTGTGCCGTTCGCCCGGGAAATATGCGATCGTAGCCGTGTCGGATCTGCTGCGGGACCGCCGCGACCGCGCGGAACGCGAGTTCGGGTGCGACGCCTACGCGGACTATAAAGACGTGCTGGCGAGGGAGGACGTCGACCTGGTCGTCAACGCATTGCCCAGCCATCTGCATACGCAGAGCACCGTGGAAGCATTCCGGGCCGGCCGTCACGTCGTCTGTGAAAAGCCCCTGGCGGCAAGCACGGGAGACTTTCGCCGCATGGTGGCTGCGTCCCGGCGGTCAGGCAGAATCCTGGCGCCGTTTCAGCAGTCCAGGTACGCGCCGCACTTTCAGCAGATACGCAGGGTGATCGACTCGGGCGTCCTGGGGAGGATCGTGCAGATCCGCATCGCGTTCAACGGATTCGCGCGGCGATGGGACTGGCAGACCCTCCAGGAATTCAAGGGCGGAAACCTCTTGAATACGGGGCCGCATCCGATGGACCAGGCGCTCTGTCTGCTTGATTGGAAGAAACCCGCCGTGCAATGCATCATGGACCGGACGAATACCTATGGCGACGCGGAGGACCACGTAAAGGTGCTGCTGCAGCGGAAGGGGTCGCCCACGATCGATCTGGAGATATCCTCGTGCGATGCCTTTTCCGGAGACATGTACCACGTCTGCGGGACCCGTGGCGGGCTGGCGGGCGGCGCCGACGGTGTCAGGTGGCGGTTCTACGATCCGGGGGCATCGCCGAGACAGCGGCTGACACGAACGCCGCTGCCCGGTCCGAGCTATTGCAGGGAGGAGTTGGCGTGGACCGAGGAATCGTGGGCGCCCGATGAAGCCGAGAAGGATGCGTTTACGTACATGTCCAGAGCGTTCTACGATCATCTGTATAAGGTTTTGAAGGACGGCGAGCCACTATATATCACGCCGGAACAGGTTGCCGTGCAGGTGGCGGTGATGGAAGAGTGCCACCGCCAGAACCCGCTGTCCAGACGGCGGCCAAGAGGCTGGAAAAACGGTACTTAAGTAAAAAAGGGTACGGTATGGCGAATTCATGTCGGACGGTCCTTGTCGGCTGCGGGGGGATGGGCCGCCAGCATCTGAAGATCATTCAGAAGATGCCCGAATTCGAGATTGCCGGCATCTGTGACGTGTTCGATGAAGCGCTCGCGGAAGCCGGTGACACGTTCAACGTGTCCGGCCGCTACTCCGACTTCAAGCGGATGTACGACGAGACGAGGCCCGATCTCGTCGTGGTGGCCACGCAGACGCGGGGGCATCGCGCGCCGGCTGTGGCGGCGCTTCAGCGCGGGATATCCGTTCTTTGCGAGAAGCCAATCGCCATCGATCCCGCCGAGGCGGACGAGATGGTCGCGGCGGCCGCCGCATCGGGCGCGAAGCTGGCGGTCAACCAGCAGAGCCACGTGAGTTCAGCCGTATTGACGGCGCGCGATATGGTTCGCAGAGGCGATATCGGTCAGGTCGTGCTCGTGCGCGGGCGAAACAAGTCCGGACGCCAGAGTGGAAACGAGTTTACGGAAATGGGAACCCACGTTGCCGACATGATGATGCGCTTCGGCGGTGTGCCCTCGTGGTGTTCCGGCAACGTCTGGTATCAGGGACGCCTGGCCGACGTCAACGACGTTATGGAAGCAAAGGAAATGTCACCGCGAGACCGGGATTCCGGCCTTGTAGCAGGCGACCGGGCGGCGGCGCAGTACGGCTTCGAGGGCGGCGTTCTGGGAGAAATCCACTTCCCGGGATTCCAGGCGTCCATGAGCGAGAACTACGGCGTGGACGTTGTCGGAACCGAAGGGCAGCTTTCGGTCCGCGCTTCAGGCCGCGTTGCGCACGCGCTCTGGCGCCTTCCCAGGCCCATGGAGGGATTGCCGGGGGGACACGGGGACTGGGCGCCGGTGCCGTTGGGCGACGCCGAGGACAGCGACTCTATTTCCAGGATGTATCGCCGGGTGGTCGCGGCGATCGAGTCAGGGACGGAACCGCCCTCGAGCGGGGCCGACGCCCGGACCGCGTTCGAGATGATTCTCGGTATCTACCAGTCCCACAGGATGGGCGGCCGCCGCGTTGCGTTGCCGCTCCCGGACCGCCGGCATCCCCTGGAAGCGTGGCGAAGTGAAGCGTCAGACTCGGATCGGAAATAGACATGTCGATTGCCGAAAGCGTCGATGCGGCGAGGGACGAACTGGATGCCCACGTGCGGGAAACCGTCGCCTGGCATTTCGATCCGGACACGGGGTGCCCGTTCTGGCTGGAATTCGCGGACGGACTGGACTTCGATCCGCGGCGGGAGATCGGGGGCTATGAGGACCTGAAAATCCTCGGCCACTTTCAGGACGAATGGCTGCGCGGCGGTCCCGTGCGCCGTTGGATTCCCCGTGGAAGCGCCGGCAAACGGACCTATGTCTTCGAAACCGGCGGCTCCACGGGGGTGCCGAAATACCGGATCAGCCAGGAAGACTTCCAGACCGACTACGAGATATTCAGCAGGCGCCTTTCGGACGAGACGTTTCCCAGGGGGGCCGACTGGCTGATGCTGGGACCCACCGGCCCGAGGCGGCTGCGGCTGGCGGTGGAGTACCTCTGCCAGATCCGGGGCGGGATCTGCTTCCTGGTGGACCTGGACCCCAGATGGGTCAACAAGCTGATCGCGCGGGGCGCCCTCCAGGAGCTGGATCTCTACAAGGCCCACGTGATCGATCAGGCGCTGACCATTCTGCGGGTGAACGACAACGTGAAGTGCATGTTCACAACGCCGAAGCTTCTGGAAGCGATCTGCGAAAAGATTTCATTGAAAAAGGCCGGCATTTCGGGGATATTTTGCGGTGGGACCGAGATGGACGCGCAGTTCAACCGGTTCGCGAGAGAAGAACTGGTTCCCGGAATCGACTTCGTGCCCACGTATGGAAATACGTTGATGGGCCTGGCATACTCCAAGCCGCTCGAACCCTCGGACAATTACGCCATTACCTATTATCCGCCGGTCCCGCGGGCCGTGATCGAACTGGTGGACCCCGATGATCCTGACAAACAGGTGGCATATAACGCGGTTGGCAGGGTCATGCTGACGACCCTTACCCGTGAGTTCTTCATGCCGCGGTTTCTGGAACGGGACGAGGGCGAACGGGCGGAACCCATCGAAGCGTTTCCCTGGGACGGCGTGAGGAATCTGGGTCTGTTCTCGGAGATGCGGGAGTCAGTCGTCGTTGGCGTATACTAACGGGAAGGCCTGATAGCGATCCAGGAGGACGGCGTGACCCATATCCCGGTACTGCGAGCGGGAAAGCCATACACGAGTCTGGACGTCCAGGAAATCCCACACGTCCGGACCGGAGAACCGCTCGTGCGGGTCAGCCAGGCGAATCCGGGTCTGGTCGCGAGGGACCTCAACGCCGCGCAGGCGAATAAGCGGGCCCTGGATGCGTTCAGCGTTTCCGATCTTGCGGCCATAACGTGCCGCGCCGGCCGGCTGTTCGCGGAGGCGGAATTGCCGCTGGACGGCCAGACGCAATCGCCCGGGGACTACGTCCGCCAGGTCTCCGGGACAACGGGAATTCCAGAAACCCTATGCCGGGAGAATATGGAAAAGATCCGGCTGGCCTGCAGCCAGATCGACGACGTGCTCGCCGGTCTGACGCGCGGGCTGGATGTGTCGGTGCTGGACGAGGGGTGGGCTCAGGATAACGGCCGGCCATTGAACTACGTCCGCCAGACCGACGCGCTAGGCGCGGTATTGCCGAGCAATTCGCCGGGCGTGCATTCGCTCTGGGTTCCGGCCATTTCGCTGAAGGTGCCCCTCGTGCTGAAGCCCGGCCGGGAGGACCCCTGGACCCCGTATCGCATTGCACAGGCGTTTGTCGCCTCGGGATGCCCGGGCGAAGCGTTCGGCATCTATCCGACCGGGCATGCCGGCGCCAACGAAATCCTCCTGCGTTGCGGGCGATCTCTTCTATTCGGGGGCGGCGCCACGGTCGCGCCGTGGCTGCACGATCCGCGGGTATCCGTCCATGGACCGGGCCGCAGCAAGGTGATTCTGGGAGAAGACGTGGTCGACCGCTGGGAGGATTTCCTGGATGTGATCCTGGTTTCAATCGCGGCCAACGGGGGGCGTTCGTGCATCAATGCGTCCGGCGTATGGACGCCGGCATACGGACGCGAGATTGCGGAGGCGATTGCAAACCGGCTCGCGCGAATCGTGGCGCGGCCGCTGAACGACCCACAAGCCCGGATTGCCGCGTTTGCCAATCCGGCCGCGGCCGCCGGGATTTCCAATATCATCGATATCAATTTGAAGAACGGCGGAGCGGAGGATCTGACCGCTGGCTTGCGCGGCGGCCGGCTCGCAGAGCTGGACGGCCTCACGTTCCTGAATCCGACGCTGGTATGGTGTGAGTCTCCGGAACACCCTCTTGCGAATACGGAATTCCTGTTTCCCTATTCGAGCGTGGTCGAAGCGCCGCAGGCGGAGGTGGTCCATCGGATCGGCCCCAGCCTGGTGGTCACGGTGTTGACAGAGGATGAAGACCTCGTCGGCGACCTGCTGAATTCACCCCACGTGGATCGACTGAACGTGGGGCCGATTCCCACGAACCGGATTTCATGGGACCAGCCGCACGAAGGAAATCTGTTCGATCACCTCTACCGTCAGCGGGCGTTTCAGTTCGCTCGGGGAGCGTAGGGTCGGCCGGATGGCACCCTTCGACCACCATCCTGCGCCGCGAGTGATCTTCGGGGAAGGCATGCTGGCGCAGCTTCCGGATCTGGCGGATGGACTTGGCGGAGGACGAATTCTGCTCGTGACCGATCCGGGGATCGTCAAAGCGGGCATCGCGGACAGGGCGCTGCGCCTGCTGCGGGGCGCGGGGCGCGACGTCCTCGTCTTCGACGACGTGGACGAGAACCCGACGACGGACCACGTGGACGCGGGTGTGGAGGCCGCCTCGGCGCACGGCGGGACCGGGCTGATCGTGGGCCTGGGCGGCGGCAGCGCGATGGATTGCGCCAAGGGCGTCAATTTCATCCTCACGAACGGCGGGCGCATGGAGGACTACCGCGGGATGGGCAGGGCGCGGCGTCCGATGCTGCCGTCAATCGGCATACCGACCACCGCGGGTACAGGGAGCGAGGCCCAGTCCTTTGCGTTGATTTCCAGGCCGGATACCCACGAAAAGATGGCCTGCGGCGACCTCAAGGCGCGATTCCGCGGCGTCATCCTGGATCCCGAACTCACCTCGAGCGCGCCGGGGCATGTGGTTGCCGCATCGGGAATCGATGCCATCGCCCATGCCGTGGAAAGCTGCGTGTGCACGCGGCGGAACCCGATGTCCGGAATGTACGCGCTGGAGGCGTGGCGCCTCCTCGCATCGGGATTCGAAGCCGCGCTGGCGCCGGCGGCCGGCGCGGAGGCCAGGGCCGCCATGCTTCTGGGCGCGCATTTCGCGGGGGTGGCGATTGAAAGTGCCATGCTGGGCGCCGCCCACGCCTGCGCCAACCCGCTGACGGCCCGTTATGGCATCACGCACGGCGTCGCGGTGGGCGTAATGCTTCCGCAGGTGATCCGGTTCAACGGGGAGACCGAGGAGGCGCGCTACGAAGGGTTCGGGCTGGCGCCCGGTGCGCTCGCGGAACGGATCGAACGATTCATGCGCGCGGCGAATCTGCCGCTGAACCTTCGGGATTTGCGGGTCGAAGCGGAACGGCTCCCCGAACTGGCGTCGGATGCGGCGCGGGAGTGGACGGGTACGTTCAATCCGCGGCCGGTCCGGGAAACCGACTTTCTGGCGTTATATGAAGAGGCATATTGAGGTTCGCGCGAGGCGAAGAGCAAGGTACATATGGAACGTTTTGCTCCCTTTGTGCATCTTGTACGTACCGGTTTCCGCCTGCGCGGCCGCCGAGACGTCCTGGCCGCGGTTCCGGGGCGATGCGCAATCCACGGGACTCGCGAAGGAATCGCTTCCCGACAGCCTGGTTGTCATGTGGGCCGCCCGCGTGCCGGAAGGCATCGAGTCCACCGCAGCGATCCGGGATGGAGCGGTTTTCGTCGGCGGGCTGGACGGAAATCTCTATGCGTTTGAGCTCGGCACCGGTGCGTTGAAATGGAAGTACTCGGCAGGCGGGGAGATAAAGTCTTCGCCGCTGGTGGCGGACAACGCCGTCTTCTTCGGTGATGGAGACGGCGGCTTCCACGCCGTGGACGCGGCATCCGGAAGGGGGTTGTGGACGTATCGGACGGGAGGAGAGATCATCTCATCCGCCGCGGCGCACGAAGGGCGGGTGATCTTCGGTTCCTACGATCAATTCCTCTACTGTCTTGCAATGGCGGACGGGACCCTGGCGTGGAAGGTGGAGACGGAGGGTTACGTTCATGGATCCCCGGCCCTTTGGGAAGGACGTGTACTTGTCGCCGGTTGCGACGGCCGGATGCGCATGGTGAACGCCGCCAGCGGACGTGAAGATTCCAGGGTGGAGTTATTCGATTACGTCGCGGCAAGTGTCGCCGTGCGCGGAGGAAGGGCCTACGCGGGTACTTTCGGAAACCAGGTCCTTGGCCTGGATCTGACGAATGCGAGAGTCCTGTGGCGGTACGAACACCCGGATCGCAAGTTTCCGTTCTACGCGTCCCCGGCAGTGACCGGATATCACGTGATCGTCGCGGGGCGCGACAAGATGGTGCGCGCGCTGCGTCCGGACGACGGTGAGGTGATCTGGATACGCGCGTTTCGCTCCCGGCTGGATTCATCGCCCGTGATTGCGGGCAATCGGGTGTTTGTGGGCACCACCGCCGGGAGGATTGTGGCGCTGGATCTGGATTCCGGTGAGCCGGGATGGGAATTTCAGACCGGTTCGGGAGTACTGGCTTCGCCGAGCGTGGCCGGCGGCCGGCTTGTGATCGGAACGACGGACGGGGTTTTGTACTGTTTTGGAAGTGAGGAAAGGGAATGAGTACCCAGGTTCACGTCCCCGAGCCCGCGACCTCCAGGAAAGAATGGAGCGAAACAGCGGTCGGCAGCGTATTCGTGTCCAACTATCCTCCGTATTCATTCTGGAGTGAGGAACACAATCCGCGGGTTGAGGCGATGTTACAGGTCCCGGATCCGTCGGCGACGGACGTGCCGCTCGGACTGTATCTGCATATTCCGTTTTGCAGGAAACGGTGCAAGTTCTGCTATTTTCGGGTGTATACGGACCGCAACAGTTCCGAGATCCAGGTCTATCTGGATGCGCTGGCCAGAGAGGTGGAACGCTACGCCCGACTGCCCGGGATTGCCGGACGCACGCTGCAATTCGTCTACTTCGGCGGGGGGACGCCCTCGTACATCAGCGTGAAACACCTGAAGGCGCTGGTGGATCGGCTCAAGGCCGTATTACCGTGGGACGCCGCCGAAGAGGTCGCGTTCGAGTGCGAACCGGGCACGCTCACGCAGCCGAAGGTAGCGGCCATTCGCGAAATCGGCGTGACGCGACTGAGCCTGGGTCTGGAGAACCTGAATGACGAAATCCTGAGGGAGAACGGCCGGGCGCACGTGGGCAAAGAGATCTACCGGGCCATGGGCTGGGTCAAGGCGCAGGCGTTCGAACAGGTGAACGTGGACCTGATATCGGGGATGGTGGGCGAAACGTGGACGACGTGGAGGGAGACGGTGCAGGGCACAATTGATCTGGATCCCGACAGCGTGACGATCTATCAGATGGAACTTCCGTTCAACACGACGTATTCGAAGGCGCTCCTGGATGGCAACGGTGTGACGGTTGCCGACTGGGAGACGAAGCGGGCGTGGCACGCCCATGCGATCGACGCGTTCGGCGACGCGGGCTACGAGATCTCGAGCGCCTATACGATGGTCAAGAAGGGTCGACCGAAGCGCTTTATCTACCGGGACGCGCTCTGGCGGAGTGCGGACCTGATCGGCGCGGGCGTCGCTTCGTTTTCACACGTGGGCGGGATACACTTTCAGAATCACACGCAGTGGGACCCCTACGTCGACGACTGTATGCACGGACGACTGCCGCTGAACCGGTCCTTCGTTCCGACCCGCGAGGAACGCATGGTGCGTGAGATGATCCTGCAGCTCAAGCTTGGACGGATCGAGACCGGATATTTCAAAGCCAGATTCGAAGTGAATATCCTGGAGCGGTTTGGCGATGCCTACGCAAGACTGAGGGATGCCGGCATGCTGGAATTCGACGCGAAGGAGATCAGACTGACTCGCAACGGTCTGTTGCGGGTCGACCAGTTGCTGCCGGAGTTTTACGACGAAAAATACCGCAATTCGCGTTATACATGAGGCATGCCGAATTTCACACCTCTCCAGGACAGTTGCCGACCTGGGACCGGTGTGGTTGGCGTTCCCGGGAGCGAGGGCATCCAGGTTATGGGTCTCCTGACAGCGGTTTAATGACGTCCAATGAACCATATAACGCGTGGTCATTGAGCATGCCTGCATTGAGCTTGTCGAAATGTCGAAATGCCCGCTATTCAAAAGCCATTCGATCCTTCGCCGGCCCTTCGACCCTTCGACAGGCTCAGGGACCGCAAGCTCAGGGGACGGCTCGGCTTCTGCGACTCCCCCTCAAGGGGGAGTGATTGGTCCATCAAGCCGGCGCGGGCGTTTCGTGCCACCCATTTGATCGCGGCTGAGCATAGCGAAGCCGCGCAAGGTACGCCTTTACTGTAGCTTCACCTTCTTGCGGAGTCTGTCTATGAAATTCAGACTATTGTTGACGTTTGCAATTGTACTGTGCTTTTCTCCCGCTCGTGCGGATTGGCCCCAGTGGCTGGGTCCCGACCGAACGGGTATTTCGACCGAAACGGAATTCCTGAAGACCTGGCCGACAAACGGTCCTGAGGTTCTGTGGAAGAAAAACCTCGGTGCGGGGTTTTCGGGGATTTCGGTGGCTGATGGCCGCGTATTCACCATGTTTGCGGAGGGCGACGATGAGTTCGTCGTCTGTCTGAATGAGGAGTCGGGCGACGAAATCTGGCGGTTCAGGACGGGGGGCATGTTCGAGGAGTGGCAGGGGGGCGACGGACCCCGGTCGCAGCCAACGGTCGATGGAGATCGGCTCTACGTCCTCGGCGCCGAGGGTCGCCTGTACGCGCTGAAGGCGAAAAACGGCGAAACGATATGGTCCGTAAACATGGTCGACGGACTCGGCGGCCGGTTTCCCAGGTTCGGGTTTTCCACGTCGCCGCTGGTGGAAGGCGACCTCCTTTTCCTGGAGGCGGCGACGCGCGACGGTACGTTTCTGGCGCTGCGCAGGACGGACGGCAAGGTCGCCTGGGCTTCACAGAAGGACGTGGCATCATATTCATCGCCCATCGCCGTGGATCTCGCCGGCGCGCGTCAGATCATCTATTTCTCGGGGCAGGCCGTGGTGGGGCTCTCGCCGGCGGACGGTTCCCTTTACTGGAGGTATCCCTGGAAGACGTCGTACGATCTGAACATCGCAACGCCGATCCTCGTGCCGCCGAACCAGGTCTTCATCTCCTCGGGCTATGACCACGGCGCGGCCCTTTTGCGAATCCAGGCAAACGGCGATGGGTTCTCGGTGGCCCGGGTCTGGGAGAGCCGGCGGATGAAGAACCATTTCGGCACGTCCGTGCTGGTCGGGGACTATCTGTACGGATTCGATAACGCCATCCTGAAGTGCATCGAAGCGCGGACGGGGAAAGAGCAGTGGAAACACCGCGGGTTTGGCAAGGGGGCGTTGATCTACGCCGACGGCCATCTCCTGCTGATGAGTGACAACGGAAGGCTGGCCCTTGCAAAGGCGACGCCGGAAGGATTCGAGGAAAAAGCCGGCGCGCAAGTGCTTGACGGCCGAAGCTGGACGATGCCGACGCTGGCCAACGGCCGCGTGTTCGTCAGGGATATGCGGAAGATCGTCTGCCTGGATCTCCGGTCCGGTGGATAGGATGTACTGGTGAAAGGATATTTCATGTTGTTTTTGCGAACGGGTTTGCTGACCGCCGTTTTTCTGGGTCTGGCTTTGAACACGGCGTTTTCCGCGGACGATGAGGCCGGCGAGGAAGCCGGCGATGACCTGCCGGTTTACGCGGGTGAAGAGATCGTGGTGACCGAGAGCAAGGAGAAAGTCGCCACGATCGGTTCCGTCGCCAGCAAGATCCCCGTACCTCTGAGTGAAACGCCCGCCAGCGTCAGCGTGGTCAACCGCGGGCTGATCGAACATCAGAGCGGTGTGGTCCTCGGGGACGCGCTGCGAAACGTGAGCGGCGTGAACGTGCAGACGGTGTTCGGTGTGACGGACTTTTTCGTGATTCGCGGATTCGACTCGCTGTCCAGCGGGCTGGTGCTGACGGACGGCGCTTCCGAGCCTGAGGCCACGTTCTACAATCTTTACAACCTCGACCGGGTGGAGGTGCTGAAGGGACCGGGCGCGTTTCTCTACGGCGGCAATCCGCTGTCCGGATCGGTGAATCTGAACCGGAAGCAACCCGTCTTCAAGCGCTTGTTTCAGGCCAGGGGCGCTTACGGACCCTACGGGAGTGTACGAAGTAGCGTCGACGCCGGCTGGGGGGACCCCGCCGCGGGCGCGGCCGTGCGTTTCAACGGCCTCCGCGAGGTCTCTGACAACTACCGTGACGACAAGAGCAGCGGGATCTGGGCGTTGAACCCGGCCGTTACCGTGCGAAACGAAAGGACGACAGCCACGGCAAACTTCGAATACGTAACCAGCGAGTACAAGTCCGACTCGGGTTTGCCCGTAACGGGAGAGCAACTGGCGGACGTGCCGCGGACCCGCTCCTATCAGTCCCCGTTCGATGTTTCGGACCAGGAGATCTATCGGGTGCGGTTGGATGTCCAGACCCGGTTGTCTCCGCGGGTTACGTTGCGCAATAAGCTGTATTTTACGGATTTTTCCTGGATCTCCAATGGTACGCTGTTCAACGGCGTGTATCCCAACGCCGCGGGAAGCCAGGACCTGGTCAGAACGCTGCTGCTCCTCGACGACCGGCAGAAGGTGCTGGGCAATCAGTCTGAGTTTGTGTTCTCGTTCTCCACGGGACAGGCGAGGCATACGCTGCTGGCGGGTCTGGAATTGATGCGGTGGCAGGACACGTTTACGCTCGACGTCGCGGTTCTGCCGAATATTGATCTGTATGCGCCGGTCGAAACGGCCGCGCTGCCGTATTTCGTCGTACCGGGTCAGTCCCGCGCGGCCGATGCGACCAGCGGGGTTGTTGCGCCATTTGTCGTCGACCGGATTGTCTTTTCCGATTTCTTCCAGGCTTTCGCGGGCGTTCGCTTCGACCGGATCCGGTACGACGACCCGGTCACGTCGACGTCGAGAGCGTTCAACGAGTTGAGCCCGATGGCGGGTGTGGCGCTGAATCCCGCGGAAGACCTGACCCTCTATGCCAGCGCAGGCAAGGCCTTCGCGCCGCCGTCGAGCCTCGTCGCGGGGCCACGGGACGTCGAATCGGCCACGCAGTTCGAGGCCGGAGCGAAGAAATACCTCGTCGACAACCGCCTTCACGCGTCACTGGCGGTCTTCGATCTGCGTAAATACGACATAGGCATTCCGGATGAGACCGGCGTGACAAAACAGGACGGGGACCAGCGGTCGCGGGGCATGGAACTGGAAGTGATGGCGCATCCCGGCGGCGGGTGCCACGTCTTTCTGACTTACGCGTATTCCAACGCGGAGCTGACCCGGTTTACAGAGATGTTGGCCGTACCCACGCCCACCGGGATGCAATTCCGACACCTGGACCGGTCCGGCAACAGGCCGGCCTTCTCGCCCGGACACATTCTGAATGTATGGAGCGCGCTTGGCTTCGAGAGCGGAATCGAACTCGGATTGGGCGCCAGGTACGTCGGCAGCCAGTTCATCGCCGAGGACAATCATTACAGTATCGGCGCCGTGCTGACGTTTGACGCTTCCGCATCGTACACATACGGGCATGCGACAATCAGGTTTAATGCCAGGAATCTGACCAATCGCGAGTACGAGACGCGCGGGTTCGGCGCGGTGTCGGTAATTCCGGCGCCGCCTTTCGGCCTGTACGGCGCCATCCAGGTCGACCTATGAGTTCCGTAAGCGTGGAACATGATGGGGAAGAATCGGGCGCATCGCAGATCCGTCGCCTGAGAGATATGCTCGTACCCGTCATGAGGGACAACGCGTTTTACAGAGAAAAGCTGAACGGCGCCGGCCTGTCCTCTCCCGGGGACGTCCGGTCCCTGGATGATTACCGGCGGCTTCCGTTTACAACCAAGGCTGAACTTTCGGCCGACCAGGACGCGCACCCGCCTTACGGAACCAATCTGACGTATCCTCTGCGGGATTACATCCGGGTCCACCAGACGTCGGGCACGACGGGCAGGCCCCTGCGCTGGCTGGACACGCGGCAAAGCTGGGACTGGTTCGCGGGCTGCTGGCGCCGGGTCTTCGATGGCGCCGGCGTTGCGTCCGGAGACCGGTTGTTTTTCGCCTTCTCGTTCGGACCGTTTATCGGGTTCTGGACCGCGCACGAAGCCGCCCGGCTGATCGGGGCGATGGCCATTACGGGCGGGTCCATGTCGTCGGCCCAGCGGCTGCATGCCATCGAGGAACACCGCGCAACGGTTCTGGTCTGCACGCCGACGTACGCGCTTCATCTGGCGGAGGTGGCCGAAACGGAGGGGATCGACATCGCGGGTTCCAGCATTCGCGCCACGATCCACGCCGGGGAACCCGGGGCCGGTCTGCCCGCGACGAGGCGGCGGATCGAAGAAGCCTGGGGCGCCAGGTGTTACGACCACGCGGGCGCAACAGAGGTGGGGGCGTGGGGGTTTGAGTGCCGCGACCGAAACGGCATGCACGTGAACGAAGCCGAGTTCATCTCCGAAGTGATCGATCCGGATTCTGGAGAACCGGCCGACGAGGGTGAACTGGTCCTGACGAACCTGGGGAGGGTGGGGATGCCGGTGATCCGTTACCGGACCGGCGACCGCGTCAGTCGCGCGAAAGGCACATGTCCATGCGGGTCCGGGTTTCTCCGTCTGGAAAACGGCGTCATCGGTCGCATCGACGGCGGAATCATTATTCGCGGGATCGTCATCTACCCGAGCGCCGTTGAGAACGTCGTCAGGTCCTTTCCGGAAATAACGGAGTTTGCAGTCGACGTTTACCGGCGTCGCTCCCTGGACGAACTGGAGATCCGCGTCGAAGTCAGGGGAAAATCACCGGATTCCGTCGCCGGTGACGTGGCGCGGGAAGCGAGACGGAATCTGGGATTCCGCGTGGGGGTTCGTGCGGTAGGCCCGAACACGCTGCCCAGGTTCGAACTGAAGGCGAGACGGTTTACGGACCATCGAGACTGAGTTGCCGCGGGAAGTTCCAATGGGTTCAGACTCCTACGATGTCATTGTGATCGGCGGCGGCCCCGCGGGCAGTACCACCGCGGCGCTGGTGGCCGAATACGGCCATCGCGTATTGTTGCTCGAGCGGGAGCGGTTTCCCCGGTTTCAGATCGGTGAGTCGCTGATGCCCGGTACCTACTGGTCGTTCAAACGGCTGGGCGTTCTGGAAAAACTGAAGAAGAGCGCGTTCGTCAGGAAGTACAGCGTGCAATTCTTCGGTGCGTCGGGCAAGGGATCGGCGCCATTCCATTTCCACCGGCACGACCCGCACGAGAGTTCGGTCACGTGGCAGGTGCTTCGAAGCGAGTTCGACCGGATGATGCTGGACAACGCCCGCGAGAAAGGGGCGTGCGTGAGGCAGGGGACCGCCGTTCAGGAAGTCCTTTTCGACGGAGGGCGGGCCGTCGGCGTCAGGGCGAAAAACAACGACGGCAGCCTGAGTGACCTCCCGGCCCGCGTGGTCGTGGATGCAACGGGCCGCAGCGCCTTGATTTCCCGCAAGCTGAAAATCAAGACCGAGGAGCCCACCCTCAAGAAGGCGTCCCTGTTCACGCATTTCGAAGGCGGGTCCAGAGACCCGGGGATCGACGAAGGGGCGACCCTGATATTGCACACCCGCACAAAGGACGCGTGGTTCTGGTATATCCCGCTGGCAGACGACGTCGTCAGCGTGGGCGTGGTTGGAGATATCGGTTACCTGTTGCAGAAGCGTGCGGGTACGCCCCAGGAGATATTCGAGGAGGAGCTGGACCGCTGTCCGCCGATGCAGGACCGGCTGGAGCGCGCCAGTCAGCTGTTTCCCATGAAGGTGACCAGCGATTTTTCCTACCGGGCCCATTCCGTTTCCGGTGATGGCTGGGTGCTGGTCGGCGACGCCTACGGGTTTCTGGATCCCGTCTATTCCTCCGGCGTATTCCTGGCGCTCAAATCCGGCGAGATGGCTGCCGATGCAATTCACGAGGCATTTCTGAACGACGATTTTTCGGCGAAGCAACTCGGGAAATGGGGTGAGGAATTCATCCCCGGAATGGAAGCCGTTCGAAAGCTGGTCTACGCATTCTACACGAAGGAATTCAGCTTCAGCCGGTTCCTCGACGCCCATCCGGAGTGTCTCGACGGCATCGTGGATATCCTGAGCGGGAAGATCTACATCAACGACGTCACGCACATCTTCGGACCGATGGGACAGATGTGCGATCTGCCCGAAGACGAGGCGCACTACGAAAAAGCAATTAAAAATTAAGAATTGAGAATTAAGAATTATAAAGTGCTGGAGACAAAATCACTGCTGTCCAGGATAGTTTGAAAAAGACGATCTTGGATGCGTAAGTGCCTGGTTTTCTTGACAGTCGTTTCGAAGTGCCAATGCAGGTCACCTTCTTTTGGCCATGGCTGCCCAGGACAGAAGCCAATTTGGGACCCGTGTGGTTGGCGTTCCCGGGAGCGAGGGCATCCTGCCCTCGACATCGGATAACTCGTCGTACACGGTGTTTTCCGTGACCCGGTGTCGGAATGAATGGCCCCGTCGATCTCACGACGCGAATCGGGGTAGGTGACGCGAAGTTCGAGGGCAGGATGCCCTCGCTCCTGTTGCAGGTGGATCATGTCGTGATAGCGGATCGAGAAGACGATTTTGGACAGATGTAAGACGAAATGAAAGATGATAGCATTGTCCAGGTGCCGACTTTGTCAGCAAGTTTGCCGTGGCAATTAAGAATGTAGGAATAGAGAAATGAATGGTGCTGTCCATGACGGAAGCCGATTTGGGAGGGGTGTGGTTGGCGTTCCCGGGAGCGAGGGCATCCTGCCCTCGACATCGGATAACACGTCGCACACGGTGTTTTCCGTGACCCGGTGTCGGATTGAATGGCCCCGTCAGTCTCTCGACGCGAATAGGGGTAGGTGACGCGACGTTCGAGGGCAGGATGCCCTCGCTCCTGTTGCAGGTGGATCATGTCGTGATAGTGGTTCGAGAAGACGATTTTGGACAGATGTAAGACGAAATGAAGGATGATAACATTGTCCAGGTAAAAGGCTATGGATTTGCGTTTCGTTAGCATCCACTCCGATGCTGAAGAACTCTGTCGGCTGCTCGCAGCGATTCAGAAGACCGCGAAGGACAAACGCAGCGCGTGACTCTGACTCTGATTCTTAATTCTTAATTTGTAATTCTCAATTCTAAATTGCCTTTTCCCATGCGAATTGCTTATATCGCCGCCGGCGCCGCGGGGATGTATTGCGGAAGTTGCATCAACGACAATACGCTGGCCTCGGCACTCAGGCTAAAGGGCGTTGATCTGGCGCTGATTCCAACGTACACGCCGCTGCGGACCGACGGTCCCGACGCGAGCATCGACCGGGTGTTCTACGGCGGAATCAACGTCTATCTGCAACAGAAGATGGCGTTCTTTCGTCGCGCGCCTGAATTCGTCGACCGGCTGATGAACACGCGGACGCTGTTGAATTCCCTTTCGTGGTTCAGCGGATCGACGCGTGCGGAAGAGCTGGGGGCGCTCACGGTCTCAATGCTGAAGGGCGAACAGGGTTGCCAGAGGAAGGAACTGAAAAAGCTGGTCCGCTGGCTGAAAGACGACCTGCGGCCGGACCTTGTTCATCTGACGAATTCCATGTTCCTGGGCATGGTACGAGAGTTAAAACGGGAACTTGGAGTTCCCGTTCTGTGTTCCGTGCAGGGTGAGGAGGTCTTTCTCGACGGGCTGGTGAAACCGTATCGAGACGAGGCGATGCATGCGATGCGCGACCGGGCGCGCGACGTCGACGCCTTCGTGGCAACGTGCGACTGGTACGCCGCGTCCATGGCCGCATATCTGAATGCGCCGCGCGAACGCTTCCGCGTGGTTCCCCTGGGCATCCGTCTGGACGGCCACGGTCAGGGCGAGCGGGTCTTGCCGGAGACGCCGTTTACGATTGGCTATATGGCCCGCATCGCGCCTGAGAAGGGACTGCATCTTCTTGCGGATGCCGCGGGGCTGCTGGCGGAGCAGGCGGGAAGAGAAAACATCAGGTTGCTGGCGGCGGGTTATCTGGGCGGGCGTGAGAAGGCTTATTTTCGCCAGGTCGTCTCGCTGATTGAGTCCCGAGGGCTTTCCGACGCGTTCGAGTACCGGGGCGAGGTGGACCGTCAACAGAAGATCAATTTTCTGAACAGCGTCCATGTTCTGTCCGTACCGACGCCGTACCGCGAGCCGAAGGGGCTGTTCGTACTGGAGGCGCTGGCCAACGGCACGCCGGTGGTGCAGCCCCGTCACGGCGCATTCCCGGAGCTTCTCGAACGCACCGGAGGAGGCATCCTGGTCGAACCGGATTCCCCGGCGGCGCTCGCGGAGGGGCTGTTCCGTATGATGAGCGACAGGGAGGCCCGGGAAGCCATGGGGAGGCGGGGCCGTGAAGCCGTGCACCGGACGGCCGGCGACGCGTGCATGGCAGGCGCCATGCTGAACGTCTATCGACATTTCGTCGCGGTGTGATCCCTTCGCTGACGGAGGTCCCGCCGGCGAACGACGACCAACGCAAGAAGGAGGAGATTCTATGCCGGCCGAACAGGCATCCACGCCAGGGCTGACCTGGCTGATATTCGCCGCCATGACGGTAGGGTCGTGGGGATTGTACGGGATCTTTCTGCATACCGGGCAGATTGCAATGGCCGATCCCGTGAACGGACGGTACAAAGCCTTCCTGTTGGTGGGCGTGGCCTATCTGTTGACCGCGGTCATCGGTTCAATGGTCGTTCTCTGGGTGAACGGCTCGGACTGGTCGTTTCCTGCGCGCGGGTTCACATGGTCTCTGCTTGCCGGCACTGTGGGCGCCATCGGCGCATTCGGCGTCCTGCTCGCGTTCGGGGCCCGGGGTACGCCCGCCGTGGTGATGTCGATCGTATTCGCCGGGGCCCCCATTGTCAACGCCGTGGTGTCGATGGCCGTGCACCCGCCCGCCGGTGGATGGGGCGCCTTGAACTGGCAGTTCGTGCTGGGTATCGTGCTTGCGGCGATGGGGGGGTGCCTTGTGACGCTCTTCAAGCCGGCGTCATAGCCGGCAACCGGGGGGTGGATGATTCCCTGAGAGGAAGTCGTATGCCAAGTGAATTCCGGACCACGCGAAGCGTAGAATTTTCGGATACGGACATGGCCGGGATTGTGCACTTCTCCCGGTTTTTTGTCTTCATGGAGGCGGCGGAGCACGCGTTCCTGCGTTCGCTCGGCACCAGCGTGGCGGGCACATTGGAAGGACGAAGCGTCGGATGGCCCCGTGTCGGCGCGTCGTGCGACTATCTGAATCCCGCCCGGTTCGAGGACCGGCTGGATGTACGATTGAAGGTGATACGAAAAGGGACCCGTTCGATGACGTACGGTTTTGAATTCCGGCGCGGCGACGTCCTGATTGCACGCGGCAGGTTGAGTACGGTGTTTTGCGAATGCGCACCGGGGCAGCCGTTCCGGTCCATCCCCATCCCGGATTCTGTCGCTGATCAGATCCAGGAATCTCCTGAAGTGGAGGGGGACGATGACGCTGAGGGCTGAGCGGATCTCGAAGCGGTACGGAGACGTGTCCGTTCTCAGGGACGTCTCATTCGAAGTGTCGCGAGGTCAGTCGGTTGCAGTCGTCGGGCCTTCGGGGTCGGGCAAGAGCACGCTGCTGCACGTGATCGGCACGCTGGACAGGCCGTCGTCGGGGCGGGTGGCGTTCGACGGCAGGGACCCCTACGCCCTCCCCGGGAAGGAGCTCTCGCGTTTTCGGAACCAGGGGATCGGATTCGTCTTCCAGGACCACCATCTGCTGCCTCAGTTTTCCGTGCTGGAAAACGTGCTTCTGCCGACGCTGGCATTCCGGGACGAGAAACGGGACGCCGCTGCAAGGGCGCAGGACCTGATCGAACGGGTCAGTCTCGGGCATCGGACAGACCACCGCCCGGCTGCCCTGTCGGGGGGTGAACGCCAGCGGGTGGCGGTGGCGCGAGCGCTGGTCAACAAGCCGGCGCTGCTTCTTTGCGATGAGCCGACGGGCAGTCTGGATCGGGCCCGGGCCGACGAAGTCTGCGACCTTCTCTTCGAGTTGCACGCTCAGGAGGAGACCATTCTGATCGGCGTTACGCACAGTCCGGAAATGGCCGCGAGATTCGATCGCCGGATGTCGCTGCGGGAGGGAACTTGCGTAGAAGCCTGACGTTCTTCTGGCGAATTCATCTGTCCGTCTTGCTGGGTGTGGCCGTGGCCACCACTGTGCTCACCGGCGCGCTGCTGGTCGGCGACTCGGTGCGCGACAGCCTGATTGACCTGACCCTCGACCGTCTGGGCGACATCGACCACGCGCTCGTTTCGGAGCGCTTTTTTCGTGCCGGTCTCGCGCGGGGCATCGAGAGTGCGAGCGACGGTTTGACCGTTGTGCCGGCGGTGACCCTCGGCGGATCGGCGGTGCATGCGAGCGCGGGGACCCGGGCCTCCCGCGTTACCATTCTGGGTGTCGATTCCCGGTTCGGAGACCTGTTTGGCGCGAAGGGTCCCGGCCTGGACCGCATCGGGGCAGCGACGCCATTCGTCGCCAATGAGTCACTCAGGAGCGAACTGAATGCCCGTGTGGGCGATGCTGTCCTGCTTTCGTTCGAGCTTCCGGCCGATATCCACAGGGAATCGCTATTCGGCCGGGAGGAGGTTTCAGAGTCAATTCAGACCGTACGCGTGCGACTCGCAGGCGTCGTGCCGGACCGGGGAATGGGTCGTTTCGGACTGCGCGCGCGTCAGGATGTGCCGCTCAATGCATTCGTGGCCCTGCCCGTTTTGCAGGAAACGCTGGGATTGCCCGGCCGGGTGAATATGCTCCTGGTCTCAAAGGACCCGCAGGCCGCCGCCAAACTCACGCAGGCGCTTTCCCGGGCCGCAACGCTGGATGATCTGGGGCTTTCGATGCGGGTGGATGCCGGGTATTTCTCGGTTGAGAGCACGGGATATCTGTTGAAACCCCACGTTTCGGAGGTGGTTCTGGGTCTGGCGGATCGTTTGGGGATGCCCCGTATGGCGGTACTGACCTACCTGGCCAATACCATGCGGGTTGGGAACCGCGAATTGCCCTATTCGACGATTGCCTCGATGGACGCGGGGGGCGTCGGATCGCTGCGACTGGCGGACGGGCGACCGGCGCCGGTCCTCGACGAGGGTGAAGTGTTGCTGAATGCCTGGGCGGCAGCGGACCTTCACGCACAAACCGGCGACACCCTGGAAGTGGCCTATTTCGAAGCCGGACCGAAGGGGGCATTGAACACGCGGCACGTCACGTTTCGCGCTGCCGGCGTCGTCGCCATGGCGGGATTGGGCGCGGATTCGCTGCTGACGCCGGCGATTCCGGGCCTCAACGACGCGCACGACATGCACGCGTGGGACCCGCCCTTCCCGGTGGACCTGAAGCGCATACGGCCCGCGGACGAGGCCTACTGGGACGCCTACCGCGCCGCCCCCAAGGCCTTTGTGTCGTCCGCCACGGGACAGCGGCTCTGGCGAAGTCGATTCGGCAGTCTGACCTCCATACGGTTGGGTCCCCCGCCGGGAATGGACGTCAGACAATCCGCCGGGCGATTTCGGTCCGGAATCCGGGATGCCCTCACGCCCGAATCCGCCGGACTGGTCTTTCAGCCCGTGAGAAGACAGGGTCTGGCAGCTTCCTCGGGGTCTACGGACTTCGGTGGGCTGTTCGTTGGATTCAGTCTGTTCCTGATCGTCTCGGCGGCGTTGCTCGTGGGTCTCCTCTTCCGGCTCGGAGTGGAACAACGCGCAAACGAGGTGGGCGTGCTGATGGCGTCGGGTTTTGCGACAGGCGCGATCAGAAGCCGTTTCATGCGTGAGGCGGTCTGCCTGTCCGGGTTGGGGGGTGCGATCGGGCTTGCGGGAGGGCTGGCGTACGGATGGATCATGATGGCCGGGCTGCGCACATGGTGGGCCCCTGCCGTCGGAACCGGCGAACTCGCGCTGCACGTGCACGCATCCAGTCTGGCGGCCGGGTACCTGATATCGCAGGTTGTGGTTCTTTTCACGATTCTGATGACGGTCCGGCGATTGGGCGGCATGCCCGTACGCTCCTTGCTGTCCGGGACCGTTCACCAGGCGGCCGTCGGCGGCGGGCGCCGCATGAAGGCGTATGCTCTCGGAAGCTTCGGACTGGCGGCGGTCTGCCTCGCCGGCGCGTCAGGCGCGGGGCGCGAAGCGGCGATAGCGCTGTTTTTCGGATGCGGGACATTTCTGCTGATATCGGGCATGTGTACCCTCGCCATCTGGTTACGCGGACGGCGCCGCGCCGCGGTGCCGGGGATCTGGAGCATGGGTGTGCGGAACAGCGCGCGCAATCCGGGCCGGAGCCTTCTGTGCGCCTCGTTGATCGCAAGCGCCTGTTTTGTGGTTGTTGCGGTTGGCGCCCATCGCCGTATCGATGCCGGCGCGGATGCGTTGAACAGCCGGACGTCGGGTGGAGGCGGGTTTCAACTCGTTGCCGAATCGGATGTGCCGCTCTACCACGATTTCAATTCGGAGGACGGCCGGTTTGAGATGGGGTTTGCCGCTGGCGATGCCGGAATCCTGGACAGCGCGCGTGTCATGCCGTTCCGCGTCCTGCCGGGCGAGGACGTGAGCTGTCTGAATCTATACAGGCCCCGCCATCCCAGAGTTCTGGGCGCGCCGGAAGCGTTCATACGACGCGGCGGTTTTGCCTTCGACGGGCTCTTGCAGGAAACGGATGCGCCGTGGACTCTGTTGACGCATCGTCTGGAACCGGATGTGATTCCCGCATTCGGAGACGCGAACTCGGTGACCTGGATTCTGCACAGGAAACTGGGCGACGAGATCCCGATCCGAACGGACACGGGTGAGGTCGTCAGGCTGCGTCTCATGGGACTGCTGAAGAACAGTATCTTCCAGAGCGAACTGCTTGTGTCCGAGTCGAATTTCACCGCGCATTTCCCCGACCGGAGCGGCTATGGGTACTTTCTCATCGAGACCGACCGACCCCGTGAGCTGGGGCAGTTGCTGGAGCGCAGGCTGCAGGACGCAGGTCTGGATGCCACGACGGCTTCGGCCAGGCTGGCCCGTTTCCGGACGGTGGAGAATACGTACCTGTCGACGTTTCAGACGCTGGGCGGTCTGGGCGTGCTGCTGGGTACGATCGGCCTCGGGATCGTGATGGTGCGCAACGTCATCGAACGTCGCACCGAGCTGGCGGCGCTGAGGGCACTCGGGTTTCGCAGGTTGTCGCTGTCCGGACTCTTGTTCGTGGAGAACGGATTTCTGATGGCAACGGGCATGGCAATTGGCGTCGCCGCCGCGATCGTGACGACCGTGCCCCATGCTTCCGGAGGCTTGCCATGGATGTCTTTGATGGCAACGCTGGGTCTTATACTCGGCGCGGGCCTGGCTGCCGGCGCCGCGGGAATCTTCGTCGCGCTGAGGACCCCGCTGTTGCCGGCGTTGAAACGGGAGGGCGCGTAGCAGCCGCTTCGAGAGTGCGGCGACAATAGGTTTTCAGATTTGGAATCGCGCGTCGTATATTCAGTTGAGGATACGCAGATCCCGCGTTCTCCGTCTTTCCGTGGCGAAAGGAGCCTGGAATGAACCGAATGACTTTATCCCTGGCCGCTTTCTGTCTGGTACTTGAAGCCGGACCGGCGGCGTCGAACTGGCCGCATTGGCGCGGTCCGAACCGCAACGGGCTGGTCGACGGGAGTCCGCCCGTACAGTGGAGCGAACAGAAGAATATCCGATGGAAGGCGCCCATTCCGGGTCTGGGCCACGCGACGCCGATTGTCTGGGGCGATCGTATCTTCGTGCAGACCGCCGTAAAGACTGACAAAGTTGTGACGGACACCGGCAGGGGAAGGCGCCGCCCGCCGCCCAATCTGTTCCAGTACAGAGTCATCGCGCTGGACCGGCGGACCGGGGAAAGGGTCTGGGAAAAGACGGTTCGGGAAGCCAGGCCTCACGAGGGGATGCACCGGACGGCATCGTTCGCCTCGCCCTCGGGCATTACGGACGGCGAAAACCTCTATGCGTTTTTTGGATCGCAGGGACTCTATTGCCTCGATATGGACGGCAATCTGAAGTGGGAGAAAGATCTGGGCAAATTCTGGAGCAGGGCCGCGTTCGGCGAGGGGGCTTCGCCAACGGTCCATGGCAACACCCTGGTGATCAATTGGGACCACGAAGGGGATTCGTTCATCGTCGCGCTGGACAAGACAACGGGAAGGGAGCTGTGGCGCAACGCACGAGATGAAGTGACTTCCTGGTCCACGCCAATGACCGTCGACCACGGCGAGCAGACCCAGGTGATCGTCAGTGCGTCGCGCCGCACACGGAGCTACGACCTGAAGTCCGGCGCGCTGATCTGGGAATGCGGCGGGCTGGGCACGAACGTGATCCCCACTCCGCTACATGCGGACGGGGTCGTATACGTGGCCAGCGGTCACAGGAGTCCCGCGATGCAGGCCATCTCGCTGGACCGCGCAAAGGGCGATATCTCCGGTTCGGACTCGGTGTTGTGGTCCATCACCCGGGATACACCCTATGTGTCTTCACCCCTGCTATACGCCGGCCGGTTGTTCATGCTGAAAGGCAGGGGAGCGTTCCTGTCCTGCTATAACGCGGATGACGGAAAGCCGATTTTCGGGCCCATACGCCTTGAAGGAACGGGCTTCATCTACGGGTCGCTGGTCGGCGCGGACAACCGCGTATACATTTCTGACCTCGAGGGCAGGACGCTCGTCATCCGGAACGGCCCTGAATTCGAAATCCTGGCGACGAATACCCTGGATGAAGGGAGCGGTGCATCTCCGGTGGTTGTGGGGGATAAACTCTATTTGAGAGGACGCAGCCATCTCTATTGTATCGCGGAAGACCGGACGAATTGACAGACCTCGAACGCGCAGCCGAATAGAGAGAGGAGTTTCGATGAACCGCTTCCTGGCATTGAAACCGGCGGGCGTCGCAGCCGCCATCATCCTGCTGGGTACGTTTGGATGCGAGGCCCCGGACAATGAGCAGGAAAGATCCGTCCCCGCGCGCCGGTTTCTGAGCGTGGGCACGGCGCCGCCCGGCGGGGCGTTTTTCGTGGTTGGCGGGGCGATCGCACAGGTCGTGGACGACCACGGGGGAGCCCTGTCGTGGGACGTGACCGCGGAGGCGACCAAGGGGACGCAGGAGAACATCCGGCGCCTCGTGCGCGGGGAACTGGACTTCGCCCTGGCCAATGCCGCGATTTCCTATTTCGCGGTGCGCGGCGAGGGCGCCTGGGGTGTAAAGCAGGACATCAACGCCGTCATGACGCTGGCGCCGAATATCGCCCTGTTCGTTACGACGGAGGGATCCGGGATCCGCTCCATCGGCGATCTCAAGGGCAAACGGGTGGTCGTTGGCCCGGCCGGGGCCGGCTTCGAGTATTTTCTCGCGCCGATTCTGGAGGCGCACGGCGTCACCTACGATGACTTCAGCCCGCTGCACAATACGCAGGCCGGGGCCGTGGATATGCTTGCGGACGGCTCCGCAGCGGCCGCGTTTCTGGGCGGCGCGGTTCCAACGGCGTCCATCACCCAGGCGAGCGCGTCTCAGGACATCCGCTTCATCCCCTTCGGAATCCCCGAAAAGGAACGCCTGTTTCAGGACTATCCGTTCTTCAACGCGGCGAGTATTCCCGCGGAAACCTACCGGGGCCAGTCCGAAGTCTTCGAAGGCATGAACGTGGGCGCAATGCACCTGGTGACGCCGGCCGCCCTGGACGAGGAGACCGTCTACCGGTTCACGAAGATCCTCTACGAGAACCGCGGGGACGTGGTCAGGAAGCACCCCGCGGGCAGAGCGATTCATCCGGCGAACGTGATTCGGGATACGGGAACGCCCTTCCATCCCGGCGCGATCAGGTATTACCGGGAAATCGGGATCTGGCCGAACTGACATGCTCGAAATGTGGCTCTTTCGCGTCCTGGCGACCCTGCTGGGTGTTTTTGTCCTGGCGGAGGTCAACTATCCGGGACTGACGCCTCAAGCCCAACTGGCATTCTTCGCCATGTTGGGCTTGAGTCTTGTATTCCTGAAGTACCCGTTATGCGCCGGCGCCGCCCGGACGGCGCTTCCGCGGATTCTGGATTACCTGCTGGTCGCGGGTGTTTTCCTTTGTTTCGGTTACGTGCTGGTCCAGACCGAACCGGTCTTCAGGAGCTGGTGGCCGGGCGGCCGAAGCCTTGGCAATCGTGCGGGGCTCGAACATCCGCTGGACTGGACAGTGGGTCTTGCCGGCCTCATTCTGGTCCTGGAGGCGACCCGACGGGCGATCGGCCCCACCCTTCCGCTGCTCGCCCTCGCGTTCCTGGCATATGCCGCCTTCGGTCACGTCATGCCGGACTGGCTCTTCCCGCACCGGGGTTACGGCTGGGAGCGGATCGTCTCCCAGGCTTTTCTGCATTCCCAGGGCGTATTCGGCATCGCGCTGAAGGTGATGTTCACCTATGTGTTTCTCTTCGTCCTGTTCGGCACGACGCTGGAGGGGACCGGCGCGACGGGCTACGTGCTGGATGCCGCGCGCCGGTTTTTCGGGAAGCGTACCGGGGGCCCTGCGAAGGTTGCCGTCGTCGCTTCAGGGATCATGGGATCGCTTTCCGGCAGCGCGGTCGCCAACACGGCCACAACGGGTACGTTCACGATCCCGATGATGCGTTCGGCAGGATTCCGGTCCGTGACGGCGGGGGGGATCGAGGCGGCGGCCAGCTCGGGCGGGGCGCTGGTGCCGCCGATCATGGGCGCTGGCGCATATATGATGCTGGAGATGGTGGAGCCGGCGGTCACCTATCTGGAGATCGTAAAAGCGGCGCTCATCCCTGCGGTATTCTACTATACCGCGCTTCTGCTGATCGTCCACTTCCACGCCCGGCGCATCCGGGTTGCCTCCGGGGATGAAGCGCCCGTCGAGTCGTCCGCCGGGCGCTCAGGGCCTTGTCTTTCTGGTGGCTCTCGCGAGTCTCATTCTGCTGATCGTCGCGGGCTATACGCCGTTCCGGGCGGTCAGCATCGCGCTGGCGTGCATGCTCCTGGCGGCCGCATTGATGCCGTCGACGCGAATGGGGCCGCGCGCGCTGCTGCGCGCGGTGGAGAGCGCGGCCCACGGCGGGGTTTCTCTCATCGCGGCTGCCGCCTGCGTGGGAATCATCATCGGGGTTGTCACGTTGACGGGTATCGGCGCCAAACTGCCCGGCGCCATTCTGCCGCTGGCCCAGAACAACCTGGTCCTTGCCCTGATTCTGCTGATGGTATCCACGATCATTCTGGGAATGGGCCTGCCATCGGCCGTATGCTACCTCCTCATGGCCACGCTTGTCGGCCCCGTCCTGGGCGGGCTAGGCGTCGTTCCCCTGGCGGCGCATATGTTCATCTTCTATTTCGGGATGATGTCGATGGTGACGCCGCCCGTGGCGCTCGCGGCATACACGGCCGCGGCGATCGCCAGGGCGGACATCATGCGGACCGGCGTCGCCGCGTTTCGTTTCGCACTGGTCGGCTTCGCCCTTCCCTACGCCTTTGTACTGCATCCCGAACTGTTACTCGTTTCCTCCAACGTTGCGTCGACCCTCGGCAACGTGCTCGTCGCCTTCGCCGGGATTCTACCCCTTGCAGTGGCCATATCGGGATTCGGTTTCGGGCCCGTCAATACGTGGCAACGCGGCATTCTGCTGGTTGCCGCGCTCGTCCTGTTTCTGACGCCTTCCGGCGCATACCGGGTCTGGCTGCACGGATCCGCCCTGCTGGTTACCGCCATCATCGCAGTAGAGAACCGGCGGTCCGCCCTCGATGTTTCCCCGTGATCGGACGACAGCGCTGACGTCGACTGATTTGGTTTTCTGATTTTGCTGACAACTGACGGCTTTTTCTGAGGGACCGGGGTGGAACGTCTCGCACTCAGGTAGTTTTTCGGTTATCGAGCGCGAAGTCTCTCGCGAGTACTTTCAGAGCAGGGCGCGTTGTTCCGTCCCCCACCAATTTACGTTATCCTCCGGGGTTGGCAGGCCAGAGGATCGAGTGTATCCGGTTGGGTAATTCGCGCCATGCATAAGGCAGGCCCCGCGCCCAGCGGCGACTTTTGGTTCCTTTTGGTCGCTTCAAAAGGAACACGCCGTAGGCAGGGAATTTGGGGAGAATAAGAAAAAGGAAGAAGGAAGAAGGAAAAGGGAAGAAGGAAGAAGCAGCGGTAACTTTGTTTTCTGTCACTTCTTTCCGCAACGACGTTTGCTTTGTAGGGGCGACCCTTGTGGTCGCCCGCCGTTTCGGTCTTGCCTTTCGTACTTCGCTGGCAGCTTACGGCTGATAGCTGACGGCTGGGGGTCGTGGGCGGGGCAGGGTGGATGTGCGGCCCGACAGCGCGAAATTGCTCAGGGTTACGGTGTCGAAATAATAATCGCAGCCTGTCTCAGGCACGAGCGGCATCCTCGTCGCCGTAGACGTTGCGCTGGGGGATGCCGTGTTCCTCGAGCCACGATCTCAGCTGCAACACGTGCATTCCCATTTCTCTGGCGAGCTTCCCGATGCTGATGAACCCGCCCTGATAGGCGGCCAGCGCCTGGCTTTGCCGGAGCGGCAACTCTGCGGACGCGGTCTGATAACAGGCCGAAATCGCGTCCCGCACAAGCTGTCCCCTGCTTTTTCGACGGATCTCCGAGAGTCTCTTCAGCGTCAGGTCCGTCTCGCTGTCGATCTTGATGTGCAGCGTCCTGTCATTGGCCATCTGCGCCTCCATGGGTGATATCATATTTTTGTATCAATATACAAGATTTTATACATGAATATCAAATTAAGTCACACCTGTTCCCCAAAATCGTCCTTTCTGAACCGTTTTCACGACATGATCCACCCGTAACCGGAGCGAGGGCACGCGAAAGCTGTTTTTCCTCCCTCTCTCCTCGTGGGAACTTCGCGTCACGAGGAGGGGTTGCCTTTGACTTTGGTTTTCCCCTATTAGCTGACTGCTGAAGGCTGAGAGACTGATCGCCTTGTGTAGGTCATTCAGGTCGAAGAGGCGGTTAGACGGAAGAGGTAACACCGTGTGCGAGCAGTTATCCGATGCCTCGAGGGGCCGTAGGCATGCCCTCGCAAAGACAATAGACGGGTTTGTTTAATACAGGTCGCTATTTTTACATTCAAATCATTATTTTTATTTTATTTACGTCCATTTTCTTATCTGCGTAAGAAAAAGGACCAAAAAGAAGCGCGCCCTTCGGCAGGGGGTCGGTTTTTCCGTGAATCACTCCGGAGGCAATAATGAGAATGGGGTGGCCTGCCAACACTTCAGCAGTGCCAATACCAATGCGATGGACGGATCAGCACGGAAAAACCCCCCATACCCCCGGTCGCCAGCTGTGAAATACATTGATGTGGCGAGACCTGTCTTTCCTCCCTCTCTCCCTGCGGGAGAGAGGGCCGGGGAGAGAGGTCTGCGGGGCAGGGAGGAGGGGTCGGTTTCGACTCTGCCTTTCGTTCTCAGCTGACGGCCGGGTTGGGTACGGTGGCGGGGGATGTGCGGCCCATCTAAGGCGATACGCCTCTCTTGTCGGTTGGCCCGAGCAGGGCCTGGAGGCGATTGCGCGTGAGGGAAATGAAGTTGCAGAGAAAGGGGCGGGTCTCGCGCGGATCGATGATTTCCTCGACAGCGAAGGCTTCCGCGGAGCGAAACGGGGACGCGTATTGTCGAAGTTCCTCTTCGAGTTCCTTTTCGCGGGCGGCCGGGTCCTCGGAGTTGGCGATATCCCGCCGGTAGGCGGCGGCCACCCCGCCTTCGATGGGCAGGGAGCCCCACTCTCCGGAGGGCCAGGCGATCTTGAAGTCCAGTTCGTCCATGTCGCCGGCGGCCATTCCGGCCATGCCGTAACACTTCCGGATCACCAGGGTGAGGATGGGCACTTGGACGCGGTGAATCGCGAACACCGCTTTCATCCCTTCCCGCAAGGTGGCCTCCTGCTCGGCGGCGGTGCCGATCATGAATCCGGGGATGTCCACAAAGAAGACCAGCGGGATGTGGAAACAGTCGCACAGTTCGATGAAGTGGGTCTGTTTTCTGGCTTCGCCGGCGCCCATCGCCCCGCCGGAAACCATCGGGTTGTTGGCGACAATTCCCACCGGATGGCCGTTGAGCCGTGCGAGGCAGGTGATGAGCGCGCGCCCGAACGTCGGCTGAATCTCAAAGACGGAGCCCTTGTCGACAACCAGTTCGACCAGGCGGTGCATCGAGTAGGGTGAGGTGCGTTCGCGAGGGACAATGGATAACAGCTCTTCCTCACGGCGGTCGACCGGGTCGTCGCTGGACTCGGCGGGGGGCAGTTCCCAGACGTTCTGGGGCATGTAGGACAGAAACCGCCGTATCATGTAGAAGCATTCGCGTTCGGTATCCACCGCGTTGTCGACTGTGCCGGCCGAGTCCACAGCGACGTGAGGACCACCAAGGTCGTCCTTGGATACCTCTACCCCCAGCGCCCGCTCTGACGAGGGGAGGACCGCCGGAGAATATCTGGCTCGTGCGTCGTACCATGACGGACCAGTGCGAGAGGATGGCCCGTCCGGCGGGTCCGCCCGCCGCGCTGCCGAGTACGGCGGATACGACGGGGACTTCGCCCAGGAGCTGGACGGAGCGGCCGAAACTGCTGACGCCGGGAAATACGGTATATCCCCGTTTTGCGGCGCCGCGGACCGAACCGCCGGCCCCGTCCGCGAGGTTGATGAGCGGAATGAGATACTTGGACGCGAGGTCTTCGATGAAACCGCCCTGCCCGCCCTTTCGCCGGTGCGTGCCGGGGCTGCTGCCGCCCCGCACCGTAAAGTCCTCCCCGCCGATGGCCACGGGTCTTCCGTTGACGCGGGCCACGCCCATAATATAGGGGGCGGGCTGTACGTCAATGACGTTACCGGCATTGTCGTACTCGCCTGTGCCGGTGAGGCTCCCGACCTCCCTGAACGAGCCGCCGTCCACCAGGGCATCGATCCGTTCGCGAATGGTGAGCTTTCCCTGTCCGTGGTGGCGCTCGACGTTCTCGGCCCCGCCCATCTTTCTGGACCAGGACCGGCGTGCGTCGAGTTCCTCGCTCTCCTTCTCCCAGCTCATCCGGACCTCCAGTACGACGGCTTGTGCGCCATCCGTTGGTTCCCCGTCCGTGTTATCCGACGCTCTAGCAGCCGAGCGATTGCCGCCAGGGATGCTGGAACCGCTTCTTTAGATTGTCAGCCCTGGTAGACGGTCTCCTGCCGGACCAGGGCGTCGATTTCGTCGGGTTCCAGTCCCGCCACCCGTTCCAGTACGATCCGTGTGTCCACACCCACTTCCCGCCCGGACCAACGCACGGCGCCCGGCGTTTCCGAGAGTACGGGCACCACGCCAGGCAGCGTAACCGTACCCAGGACGTCATCCGGCGTTTTCAGCAGCATATCCCGCGCTTCGTAGTGCTTGTCGGCGAAAATGTCCCGCAGCGTAAAGATCCGGGCGGCGGGTACGGCGCTCGCGTCCAGCCTGCTCTCGAGTTCCGGTAGCGGATGCCCCGACGTCCAGTCGGCAACGATTTCGTCGATGTCGTCCTCGTGGCGTGACCGGGCCGTGGGCGTCCGGAAGCGCTCGTCCCCGGCCAGGTGAGGGGCGCCCATACAGGCCGCCAGGCGTTCGAACGTCGCATTGTTACCGGCCGTGATGTGGATGAAATTGCCGTCCGCCGTGGGATAGAGATTGTTGGGTGTGCTGTTCGGCAAGCGGGACCCGGTGCGAGTGGGCACCGAACCGAGTTCGGCGAATGCAGGAACATGGGGTTCCATGAAGCTGAACGCGCCCTCGTACAGCGCCGCGTCGACGACCTGGCCCGTGCCCGTCCGGGTCCGGGAAAAGAGCGCCATAACGGCGCCGAAAGCGGCGTACAGGCCGGTGATGCAGTCCGTCAGGGAGATGCTCACACGGCTCGGCGGGCGGTCCGGCTCTCCCGTAATCTCCCGGAGACCGCCCACGGCCTCGCTCGTAACGCCGTATCCGGGCCGATGCCGGTATGGGCCCGTCTGTCCGTATCCGCTGATGCGTACAAGGATGATGCCCGGGTTGACCTCGGAGAGGGCGTCGAAGCCCAGGTTCCATGCTTCCAGCTTTCCCGGCCGGAAATTCTCGACGACCACGTCGGACGCTTTGGCCAGGCGCTTGATGACATCCTGCCCGTCCGGTCTTCTCAAGTCCACCGAGATGAGGTGTTTGTTGCGCAGAATGCTGGCCGCGTAGAGCGACCGTCCCCGGCTGCGTTTGCCCATCTGGCGCACGGGGTCGCCCGTCGGCGGCTCCACCTTGATGACTTCCGCGCCGAAATCCGCGAGGAGACGGCCGCAGAACGGTCCGGAAACGGTGCTTCCCATTTCCAGTACGCGACATCCGGAGAGGGGTCCGGCGCTAGGGGACGGTGCCATTTCAGGAAACGGTCGGAGATGGAATGACGACACAGACGGCGCCGGGTACTTCCACGGGACATCCGACGGGCTCGAGGGCGCCGGTGTCAGGGTCGATCCGGAAGCAGGAGACCAGGTTGCCGCGCTGGTTGGCGGCGAGGAGAAACGCTCCCGCGGGGTCGAATTCCAGGTTCCAGGGCCACGCGCCGCGCGAGGGCTCGTGGGAAAGCGGCGTGAGATCGCCCGATTCTCCGTCGATCGACATGATCGCGATGCTGTCGTGCCCGCGGTTGGAACCGTACAGAAAACGGCCGGATGGATGGACCCGGACGTCGGCGCAGAAGTTCTCCCCGTCGTAGTCGCCCGGCAGGGCGGAAAGCGTCTGGCGCTCGGAGAGGGCCCCGGATTCGACGTCGTAGTCGAAGGCGGCGATGGTGCTGTCGAGTTCGTTGATCACGTACGCGCGGCTGCCGTCGGGATGGAAGGAGATGTGTCTGGGTCCGGCGCCGGCGCGGGTGGATACAAACCCCTGCCCGGTCGGCTCGATGGTTGCCGAGGATGCGTCCAGAACATAGGACATGACTTTGTCGATACCCAGGTCCGCGGAAAACGCGAAACGATGATCCGGAGAAAGGACGATGGAGTGAACGTGCGGCGCCTCCTGGCGACCTGAATCCACACTGGATCCTTCGTGCCGGACCACCTGGACAACCGGTTCGATACGCCCTTCTTCGTCGATCGGCAACGTGCTCACGCTACCCGATCCGTAGTTTCCGGAAAGCAGGCAACGGCCGGTCCGGTCGACGCTGAGATAGCAGGGCAGGTCTCCGCCGGCGTGCTGTTCATCGACCAGCGTAAGGCCGCCGGATTCCGGATCGATCGAGAACGACTTGATGCAGCCTCCCGGTCTGCCGTCGAATTCGTCCACGGCGCAGGCCGCATACAGGAAACGCGCCCCGGCGTCGGCGGTCAGGAAGAAGGGGTTGTGTACGTCCGGCACTTTCGATACGGCTTCGAGCTCTCCGGACGACGTATCCAGCTTGAGAATGTGCAGGCCCTCGGTCCGATCGTCTGTATAGGTGCCGACGTAGACCGTGACGTGACCGCCGGACTGATCTGACATGTACCTGGCTCCTGTCCTGAATGCAGATATGTTGGGGAGAATTCAGATTTGTACGGCGCTCGCAACGGGTGTTTCGAATCACGGTTTCCTGGCGCTTCTGAAATATAGCCGGAAATCGGCCTGATTCAAAGTTTTTTCGCTGCTTTACGCGCGATAATTCGAACGGCGCCTGTGACCGACCTCAAAACAGGTGAAACGCCGCAACCTCATGCGCCGCGCGTCTTGAAATTTCGGTGTCTCGGAAGTATCTTAGAACGGGACACTCAAGCGGTCGGTGTGAAGGTGGGGCGGACATTCCTGTCTGCCCGCATCGTTGGATTTCTCCCGGAAACAAGACAGAAGAAAGGCTTTCAGCGTGGTCCCCGACCCGTCGCTGGCTCGATTGAATTCGAAGAGTACGCTTCAATCGTAGCGCAAATTGGAAATTCGCGTGCGTTGATCAACCTCAACCAATCTGCGAGGACACATGGATACCGAACTGGTCCCCACAACCAACGCGGACGGTCTGCCGGTTGTACCGATGACCGACGCGCAGAAGTACATCTTCGATCTGAACGGCTGGATCTGCCTCCCCGATCTGTTCGACGAGGAGCAACTCGACCGCATCCGGCAGCATCAGATGGATTTTCTCTACCGGCGCGACACGCTTCCGCCGGAAGAACGGGACAACCACGGGGGTCCGTCGCAGGTGCTGCTGGATCATCCGGCCGTGGTCGGGGTGCTCAATGAAATCCTCTCGCATCGCCCGCTGGCGACCGAAGACTGTTACGGGTTCCGGTACGACCACACGTACACCAGCCATCGAAAGGCCGGTCACGACAACTTCGGGCCCCACGGCGGCGGCGCCTACTTTTCCTTCTGCGGCAATTCACACATCTACCAGATGCTGCCGGGGCAGGTCCACTCGGGGTTGACCCGCGTGGTATGGGAGCTCAACGAAGTGGGCCCCGGCGACGGCGGGACGATGTTCCTGACCGGCAGTCACAAGGCGGCCTTTCCTCGGCCCGACGAAATCAGCGGCCGCGAGAGTCCGCTGTGGGAGACCTACACCTGTCCCGCGGGATCGGCGGTGATCTTCACGGAGGCCCTGTGCCACACCGGCACGCGCTGGACCAACGAGTCGCGCGACCGGCTGAGTCTCTTTACCTGCTACAACACGGTCAATGCCAAGTGGGGCAAGGGCTGCCCGGCGCCCGAGGTGATCGCGTCCCTGCCGCCAAAACGACAGACGCTGTTCCGCGGGGTCTGGCACGGGATGAGGGAAGTACCCGGCATCAACCAGTACGTCGACGAGGCCAACCGGGCGGTTTAGGGCGGGACAGAAAAAGCTAGGAGCCGATAGCTATCAGCCGATCAGCCGTCAGCTATCAGCCAAAACCGGGTTTGCGATACGGCCTGGCGATATCAATTACCGGATGTCTGGTTTTCGTAGGGGCGACCGGCCGGTCGCCCTATGTGTACACCTTGCGCCAAAACGCGGGCAACCACAAGGGTTGCCCCTACTATCGGAGGGACTCGAAATGAAGGTCGGCATATACGCTTCGTACTTCGGCAAGGACGAACCCAAGACGTTTCCGGACGTCGAGTCATTCATCGATCTTGCGCGAGAACTGCAGCTGGATGTGATCGACTTCAGGGTGGACGTGGGTTTCGGCTCCCTGGACCGCGACTATCTTCGGGGTCTGAAGATAAAATGCCTGAAAGCCGGGCTTCCCATCGGCTATCTCGCGTCGGGCGGCCATTTCGTCGGGACGGACGAGGAGTTGCGGCAGAAGGTGGCGCAGGCGAAGGCCGACGTGGCAGTGGCCGCTTATCTGGGCGCGCCGATGATCCGGCTCTTCTGCGGGGCGCCGGGGGTGGGGGACGCCGGGCGCGAGATCCGCTGCTTTCAGGAAGTGTGCGATTTTGCGGCCGACGCCGGGATTATCGTAGGCCTTCAGAATCACCCGAGCACCGGCGACAACGTCCTGCGCATATTGCGGGAAACCGACCGCGAGAACTTCACCTTCATCCTGGACACCGGCCAATGGGTGGGGTCGCCGGGGCTGAATCGCGGCGTGGGCGATCCGGACGTGGACATCTACCGCTTCATGGAACAGACCGCGCCGTATGCGTCCCACGTCCGCGCCAAGATCTACAAGATCGACAGCGGCCGGGAGGATTGGCTGGATTACCCGCGCATCGTCGGTATACTCAAGTCAGCACGCTTCAACGGCGTGGTTTCGATCACGTTCGAGGGGCAGGACGTCAACGAATGCGACGACAGGGAGACCTTCAGGCTGGCGGCCCGGCACCTGCGCGAGACCATCGCCGCCGCATAGACGACACGCCCCCGGGGATCGAAGGAGATAGCGACAGGCGAATGCGTCCGCTGACCGACTACCGTGTCCTCACGTTCGACTGCTACGGCACCCTGATCGACTGGGAGCGCGGTATCTGGGACGCATTGCAGCCCCTGATCATGTGCAACCCGGGTTCACGCCTCACGAGAGACGACGCGCTCCGCGCATTCGCGCAATGCGAGAGTACGCAGGAGCGGACCACGCCCGGCCTGCGCTATCCGGACCTGCTCGCCATGGTACACGCGCGCGTCGCGGAGCGCTTTGACCTGAAAACCGACGACGGACTCGACGCGGCATTCGGCGCCTCGGTGCCGCACTGGCCCGCGTTCCCCGACACCGCCGACGCGCTGCGAATCCTAAAGCAACACTTCAAGCTGGTGATCCTCTCAAACGTCCACCGCGCCGGCATCGCCGCCTCCAACCGCAAGCTGGGCGTCGAGTTCGACGCCATCTACACCGCGGAAGACATCGGTTCCTACAAGCCCGCCGACACCAACTTCGAGTACCTGCTGGCCCACCTGAAGTCTGACTTGAGTCTGGATCCCCCGGACGTCCTGCACACCGCGCAGAGCCTGTTTCACGACCACGTTCCTGCGAGGAAATTCGGTCTGGCCACCGCCTGGATCGACCGGCAACGTCTGTCGGAGGGCGGAAGTTGGGGCGCGACCGAAAGCGTGGAAACGATGCCGAAGACCGACTACGTCTTCTTCTCGCTCGGCGAGATGGCGGAAGCGGTGGTAGGTATTTGAAACCGGACTGCGACGCCGGGACCCGCCATGATTCGCGAATTCAAGGAAATTCATCAAAAACCAGCGAAATTCATCAAAATTTCATTAGGTTTCTTGATGTAACACAGTTATTTTCCGCATACGGTAACGCCACGATAGCTAACTCATTTGGCGCCAAGCCATTGGCGATGGCGGATCGACCGATTCAATTGAACGCCTGCCGCGCGAGAGGAATCGATCCGCAACGGGCAGGCGTCACAACATCAGCCCCCGACCCACCCTTGGCCGCGATTGGGACTGTATTCTATGCCAGTAGGTACGGACGAGGAGGACTTCGCAATGCAGGCAACCAGATCTCGTTACTGCACGCGGAATGGAGTCGTATTTTGCTTCTTTGCCGCATTCTGCGTTCTCCTCTCACCTGTCTTTGTGGGCTACGCGTTCGCCGATCCGGACGAACACCCGCTGTTCTGCAAGCCTATCGATCTATCGCAGGTGGAGACCGAGGGCTCTGAAGCCGCGGGGAAGCGGGCATTCAGCCTGAACACAGGCGACCCACGCACGGTGCGGGTGATCTACTTCGTTCCCAACGACCGTTCGTTTTCCATCACCGTAGAAGACTCGATAAAAAGGGCGGTACGGCAGGTGCGGAGCTTTTTCGCCGAACACATGAAGGCGCACGGGTTTGACCACGACCCCATCAAGATCGAAACGGACGACAACGGCGAGCCGCTGATCCATCGTGTTACGGGACAGCACGGCGACCACCACTACGACGACAATATGCATTCCGCGGTCTTCAGGGAGATTCGCCAGGACTACGACACCCGGGAGAACATCTATATCGCGTTCATCGACAATAGCCGTCGCTTTACCCCGCGCGGAGGCAGAAACGGGAAAACCGGTGGAGAGGCGTCCATGCGCTTGGACTTTGACTGGCAGACGGTGGCGCATGAACTGGGTCACGGGTTTGGCTTACACCACGATTTTCGGAATTATTCGTACGTCATGTCATATGGAAGCGAACCGATCAGTTTGTCGTTATGCAACGCACAATTCCTTTCCGTGCATCCATACTTCAATCCAGGGATTCCAACTGAATCGACGGCCAGTCCCGCCGTCGAACTCATTTCGTCGCGTAAATTTCCACCGAACAAGGAAGACATTACCCTTCAATTCAACGTGGCGGACACTGATGAACTTCACCAGTTGATCCTGTTTGCCACGACTCCGCTTATGAACTGGGGTGGGGGATTTCCGGAAGTAAAGGCGTGGCGCGGAATGGCTCAGCAGGGAAATGCTGTCGTGGACATCGAGTACGAACGAGATCCCGTAGGGATGATACAAAACCCTGATCTGGAGAAGATTCACGTCAACGTGGTGGACACCGATGGAAATGTCGGGCTGGCATGGTTCAATCTCGTAAGTGTTTCGCCAAACCATTCCGCCTCACTCGAGGGGCATACGCACTGGGTCTTCAACGTGTTGTTCTCGCCTGACGGAAGGGTCGTAGCTTCCGGTTCATACGATAATACGATGCGGCTCTGGGACGTCGCCACGGGCAAGACTCTTTCCACCCTTTCGTATGCAGGCTCCATTGTTTCGATGGCGTTTTCGTCCGACGGGACGACCATCGCTTCCGGGCTAAGCGATGGAAATATCTTACTATCGGACGTCGCGACGGGCAAACACACATTGACACTCAAGGGGCATACGGATGAAGTCCGATCCATAGCGTTTTCGCCGGATGGATCCACGCTCGCTTCCGGGTCATACGACAAGTCAGTCAAGCTGTGGGACGTTGGTGCAGGAGAGGCAATCTCCACACTCGTCGGTCATACGGATGGGGTGCTGTCGGTCTTGTTCTCTCCGGTTGGTAAGATTCTAGCGTCCAGGTCACGGGACAATACGATTAGGCTGTGGGACGCGGCGACGGGCACGAGCCTTGCAACGCTTAGGCATTCACAACCAGTCTCGTCGGTTTCCTTTTCGCCCGATGGGACGACTCTCGTTTCCGGAGCGGGCGACAACAACGTTCGCACGTGGGCGGTTTCTACAGGAGAACTCATCGACACTTTTGAGGGACACGCACGGGGAGTCTCTTCGGTGTCTTTTTCGCCCGATGGGAAGATTATAGCCTCAGGGTCATTCGACAAGACAGTCAGGCTGTGGCGAGCAGATGAGGGAAAGGCCATAGCTACGTTACAAGGCCATGAGAACGGGGTCACCAGATTGTTGTTTTCGCCTGATGGATCGATCCTGGCTTCAGCGGCAATGGACCAGGCAGTAAACGTATGGGACGTTACCACAGGCGCGAGTCTTGCTACCTTTCGACATTCACAAGCTGCCGCTTCTATGTCGTTTTCACCGGATGGAAGATTCCTCGCTACTTCGGATGACAAGACGGTCGAGCTATGGGATACGTCCACGTGGACCCTGCCGCGCGCGCAGACCGTGACGATCATTTCAGGTGACAATCAGGAGGGCGCAACCGGAGGGGTATTGACTAACCCATTGATCGTGGAAGTGCGGGACCAATTCGGCGAGCCCATATCAGGTGCGCAGGTCACATTCTCGATCGTTGGAGGGGATGGAAGTTTCAGCAGCGGATTCAACACCGAGAACGCAACAACCGGTCCGGACGGCAGGGCGCAGGTCCTCCTCACCCTCGGTCCCAATCCGGGACCGAATACCGTCAGGGCATCCATCGCCGAACTCGTAGTCGAGACGTTCAATGCCGTGGGCGTTGGAACCCGTGTCGAATCGGGCAACGCGCTGGATTACCCTACCTGGCATTTGCCTGGGCGTGCCAGCCTTCGTCTTGGAAAGGGCGCCATTGGCGAGAGCCAGAGGGCGGTTGCCTTTTCGCCTGACGGAAGGTCTGTTGCTGTTGCGAGTGGTATCGGCGTATGGCTCTACCACGTGGAAAACCCGAAAAGATTCACCCTTCTGCCCTCAGGTGTCGTCCATTCAGTGTCCTTTTCACCGGACGGAAAAACGCTTGTCTCATCCGGAGGGTGGCATGGCGAAGGAGAGGTCAGGCTCTGGGACCTGGCAACGGAAACCTATACCCGCATACCCATGCAAGAGGGTGACTTTGCCAATCTATTGCTATCACCGGACGGAAGAACCCTCGCCTACCCTGGAGGCTATGCGACGTTGAAGTTACGTGATGTGGCGTCGGGCGAAGGTGCATGGACCATTGGGACGTACGAAGCGTTTACGGACCATCCTACAAGTCTCACGTATTCGCCGGATGGAGCCACCCTCGCATCCGGGCACGATGACGGAACGATCAGGTTGTGGGATGTCGCGACGAAAAACACCACCTCCATCCTGGAGGGCCATCGTCGCTATATCGAGTCCGTGACCTTTTCACCAGACGGTAGAGCCCTCGCGTCGGCTTCCGCCGACGGTACGGTCAGGATTTGGGACGTCGCAACAGGCACGATGTCCGTCACTGTGCGCAAAACGTCGCAGCCCATTAGTGTGGCGTTTTCGCCCGACGGCGGGATCCTCGCTGTCGGCTGGTGGGATGGAAACGTCACACTGTGGGACGTGTCGGCACGACGAGATATCGCAACGTTCAATGGCCACGGGGACAACGTCTACGCGGTTTCATTCAATCCGAAGGGCAGCGTCCTGGCCTCGGCTTCAAATGATGGCACCGTAAAGCTGTGGGACCTCGCTACAGGAAATGCGACCACCCTTTCCGGCCACTCCGGACAGATATCGGGTATGGCGTTTTCACCAGACGGCTCGACGCTTATCTCCCGTTCTTCAACACTCATGAAAAAGGTCGAGGTGTGGGACGTTGAAACGGGACGGATGGTTGCCAGGCTTGGCACGCTCGATTGTGCGCCGATCAGGTCAATAGCCGTGTCCCCCGATGGGACGACCCTCGCGAACGCATCGTTTGACGGGACGGTCACACTGTGGGACCTGGAAACTGGCCGCACTGTTGCCACGTTGCCCCATTCCATTGAAGTCGTCTCGGTTTCCATTTCACCCGACGGGACGACTTTGGCCGCGGGGGATGCTGAAAGAGGGGTCTACCTCTGGGACATGACGACCAAAGAGAAGATCAAGACGCTTTCCGGCCTCAGTCATTCCGCTAAGAGTCTGGTTTTTTCGCGACGGGGCGCCACCCTCGCTGCGGGAACCTACGGCGGAGCGATCAGGCTCTGGGACGTCGCGACGGGCGCCACCATTCGCGACCTCGAAGGACACTCGGGCCGAATCCTCTCCATGGCTTTTATGCAGGACGGTGAAACCCTGGCTACCGGTTCATACCAGGGTACCGTGAAGCTCTGGGATACGGCGACGGGTTCAATTGTAGCAACACGGGAAGCAAAATGGATCGACTGCGTAGCGTTCTCCCCCGACGGAACGACGTTCGCCACCGGTACGCAAGAAAAGTTGGTCAGGTTATACGACATGTCCACGGGCGACATTGTCGCTACTTTTGAGGGACACAATCACTTCGTCACTAGCGTGTCATTCACGCCCGACGGCAAAAGCCTCGCATCGGGATCTTACGATGGCACTATTCTTCTATGGGACCTGGCGCGGTATCGCAGTAGTGAGACTCCCAATCCTGATTTCAACCAAGATGGCGCCGTTGGATTTGCCGACTTCATTCAATTCGCGGCGAATTTCGGACTAGGCCAGAGCGATTCCGGCTATGACGCGAGATACGATCTGGATGGTGACGGCGAAGTGGGATTTTCGGACTTTCTGATCTTCGCGACGAACTTCGGGAAGATCACGGGGAGTTAGGTGGCATTTGGCCTGCACACTGTTGCATTTTGCAAAGGGGTCTGTCAATCAGACGTTGAGTGCAGCCGGTTTTTACAAAGAAGGGGCTTTTTATGTCGAACTCCATTTGTCGCCTCACCTCGATTAAGACCTTCAATACTTGCGTTTTCGTGGGGGTTGTGCTCTTCCTCTCAGCTTTTTCCTGCGGCTTCATGCCCAGGAGTATTGCCGAGGCATCCGACGCCGGGGAAGTTCGAATCCCTGTTTGGCCGGGTAACCCCTCGGATTATCCGACGTCGCACTTGCCGCGAGGCGCAACCGTCCGTATTGGGAAGGGGAAAATTGGCCAGGGTGACCGGGCAATTGCGTTTTCTCCAGATGGAAAGCTAATTGCAGTGACAAGCGCGCTCGGCGTATGGCTGTACGCCGTGGAAGACCCGTCCAATTTCACTCTGCTGCCGTCCGACATTGCCCATTCGGTGGCTTTTTCGCCGGACAGCGCAACCCTCGCCTGGGGGAGTGCCAGGGGTTCTGGGATTGATAATGGTGAGATCAAGCTGTGGGACTTGGAAACGGGAACACAGACCGGAACTATAGAGACGGGTGTATGGATTAAGTATCTGTCGTTTTCTCCGGACGGGAAAACCATCGCCTTCGGCTCAAGTGGTGAACGGATTGAAGTATGGGACCTTGCGGCCGGCAGGCATTTCGCCACCTTAGATGGAATCTCGTCTGTGGGGACCTCGGCGGCCTTTTCTCCCGATGGTAAAGCGATTGCTTCGGGTCGCGAGGACGGAACCATCAAGCTGTGGGACGTGGCAACCGGCGCCGAAACCGCTAGCCTGGATGGACATCGCAGGGAGGTCCTTTCCGTGGCCTTTACTCCGGATGGAAAGATCCTGGCGTCGGCTTCCGCCGACGGTATGGTTAAGCTTTGGGACGTCGCCTCTCGCACCGTTTCCTCCACGCTGATCAAAGACAACAGCGCCCTTTACGCTGTCGCGTTTTCTCCAACGGGTTCCACTTTCGCCACTGGCGCCTATAACGGCCTGGTCAGAATCTGGCGCACGGCAACGCTGCAAGATTTCGCCACGTTTGACCGCCATAGTGACACGGTTGTCTCGATTTCATTTTCTCCCGATGGCGAGACGCTCGCCACGGCATCAGCGGGTGGCGTCTTCCTGTGGGACCTGGAAACGGGAAACTCCACCGCCGTCTCCGGCTACATGGGAGTCGTTTGGGGTATGGCGTTTTCAACGGACGGCGCGACCCTGGCTTCACACACCCTGGCGGGGAGGGGAAAGATTGATATATGGGACGCTGGATCCGGACGGTTACAAGCAACGCTAGGCGGGCATTCCAGTGTGTTCACGTCGATGTCGTTTTCGCCCGACGGTACGACCCTGGCTTCGGCATCGCAGGACAGAACGGTCAGGCTGTGGGACCTCGACTCACACAGCCGCATCAACACGTTCCCACACACCCATCGGGTCAGATCGGTATCCTTTTCGCCCGACGGTACGACCATCGCTTCAGGGGACTTCGAAGGAAATGTCTACCGCTGGCCCGTGACGACCGCAAAGACGATTGAGAGGTTTGCCAGCCTTAATTCACGGGTCGAGACGCTCCTTTTTTCACCGGATGGCGCAACTCTGGCCGCGGGCACGACCGAAGGAGAGGTCAGGCTGTGGGACGTTAGCACCGGCGCCACCACCCATGACCTTGGCGGGCATGCTGAACGGATTGTCTCAATGGCCTTTTCACAGAATGGGGCGCGAATGGCTACCGCTCCAGCCCACGGTATCCTCAAGGTGTGGGACCTGGCGACGGGTGCCGCCACCGCGCCATTGCAAGACAGGACAGGCCGTTCCGCGGCATTCTCTCCGGACAGGACCATGTTCGCGACGAGTAGGGGGACGCTGGTCAGGCTATACGACATATCCACGGGGGAAATTATCGCCGATCTTGAAGGGCACAAAGACATCGTCAGGAGCATGTTGTTTTCTCCCCATGGATGGACGCTTGCATCGGGATCTTATGACGGAACCATCCTGCTGTGGGACCTGGCGCCGTACCGCGTTTCTCGCACCCCCGACCCTGACTTCAACGGCGATGGCGCCGTGGACTTTGCCGACTTCGCTCACTTTGCCTCTCGTTTCGGATTGAGTCTCGGTGACCTGGGTTATAACGCCCAGTTCGACCTGGATGGTGACGGCGAGGTGGGATTCTCGGACTTCCTGATATTCGCGAAGAATTTTGGGAAAACCTCGGGGAATTAGGCTATTGTGAGGTGGGTTAGCTCGAAATTGTTGGAATTCGGCTGGCAAACGGTGGTACTAAACGTACATCGCCTCTTTACCCGAGCTTTCAGTTCATCTGTAATCCAGGCTCAAACTCAATCAGGAATACGCGACAGGTAGGAAACACAATAGTCAAGGCCCGCAGGCCAAGAAAGTGAGGCGAGCGATGAAAAGTCATACAGTGACCCACATCTCAGGGTGGATTGTACTGGCCATCACATTCCTCGCGTGGATGTCGAAGGGACATGCCGCCACGATCAACACGGGGGCGGAGGGCGTGGCGTTTTGTCGGGTTATCGATACCCGAGACACAGACTTCACTGGCGCCGCAAAGCCATCGTTTCTGGATGAGGACGTCCCTAACACGGTGCGATTGGTCTATTTCCTGCCCAATGACCGTCCCTTTCGCCCCGAGGTCGTCGAATCGATGAAGAGTACGATCCTGCAGATTCAGCGCCTTTTCGCGTCAGAGATGGAAAGGCATGGCCACGGCAATCGGACCTTTACATTCGAGACCGATTCACAGGGTGAGCCTTTGGTCCATCGTATGGATGGCAAACACCCTGCTGCACACTATTACAATAGCTCTGACGACCGAGGAGAAACCTGGCAAGCCCTTGGACGATCGCGAGTTGAAATTATTGTCCGCGACTTCGGTTCCGATACAGTACCTTTTCTGGGCGGCCCGGCAGGCGGTGTAACCTACCTGTCCAGTGAAGGCGATCAATCCTTCGCTTCGGTGCTGGTTCCGAGTTCGTTTTCCTGGAGACTGTTAGCCCACGAACTCGGCCACGCCTTCGAGCTTGAGCACGACTTCAGAGACGACGAATATATCATGTCCTACGGCGGGGGCAACCGGTCCAGGCTTTCCGCCTGCGCAGCCGAGTTCCTGTCGATACGCGGCTTTTTCAACGACGGTGTTTTGGTAACGCAGCGGACACCTTCAACGACGATCGACCTCCTCTCGCCCCTCGCCTATCCTGAAGGGTCCGGGAGCATCCCGATCAGAGCCAGATTCAATAACGCGCAAGGGCTCCGCCAGGTTATTCTCTACACGAAGACAACGTATGGGCACGGCGCCTGCGGTTACCCTGAAGTCAAGGCGTGCCGATCCTTTTCCGGCGAACCTGCTGTGCACGTTGAATTCGACTACGACGGCTTGATTCCCTCCAATGACCGCACGAGTCTTTCCAGTCCCATTACACACAGGACGCAATTGTGGGTCGTCGACAGTTCCGGCAGGGTATCCAATCTATATATACCGCTGCATCAGATTTCCGAACAACATATCGCCTCCATCGAGGAGACCCAGATCAACGCGCTGGCGTATTCGCCCTCCACGGGAGTATTGGTCTATGCAGCTGATTACGAAGCGGTCAAATCCTGGGACTTGCAGACCCGAGAGACCATTACGAGCTTTGGAGCGGAACACTCGGCCCTGGGGGTTGCGGTCTCGCCGGACGGGTCTACGCTTGCCACACATCACAATACCACGGTCAAACTCTGGGATGTGTCCACGGGAGCCAACACCCTGACCTTCGAGGTAGAACTCTGGGGAAACTCCAGCTTCAAGTCAGTAGCCTTCTCACCGACTGATGGCGGTGTTCTGGCGGGTGTTTCGGGAAGAACCACGGTGAAGCTCTGGAACCTGGCGACCCAGGAGAATTTCGCCAACCTTGACCATGATGCCGAGGTATCTTCCTTGGCGTTTTCGCCCGATGGGATGAGGCTGGTAACCGCTTCCGCGGAAGGAACTGTACACTATTGGGACCCGAAGACAGGCGAACACATGACACGTTGGGAAGGGCATTCCGGCTGGGTCGGCGCCATCGCCTTCTCACCGCCAGACGGCGCGACACTTGCAACCAAGGCAGGATGGGACGGTACCGTCAAGCTTTGGGATGTTCGGACCAGGCGTCATCTCGCCACATTCTACAATAAACTGGGCGGGAAACCGATGGCGTTCTCGCCTGACGGCGCGATACTCGCGTGCGGGTCCCATGAGTTGGTCAGACTATGGCACGTGGCAACACGATCCCAGATCGACTCTCTGGCGCACAAAGGAGGTGTCGTTGTCATTGCCTTCTCGCCCGATGGCAGGACCCTTGCCTCCGGGACCGGGAGGGGACTCGAATTGTGGGACGCCGTGGCATGGCAGCCGCGTCCGTCGGCTTTGACGGTCGTCTCGGGCGACGGGCAGAAGGACAGGCCGGGCGTGCGTCTTCCCGGCGCCTTGATCGTCGAGATACGAGACCAGTATGGGCAACCTTTGGGAGACGTTCCGGTCGCCTTCTCGGTCACCGAAGGAAATGGCGCCCTCACCATGGCGAATGCGACCGCCGACTCGACGGGCAGGGCCTCAACTACCTTGACTCTGGGCCCCGATCGCGGGGCAATCAAGGTCACGGCAGAAGTTCCCGGACTCGACGCCGTGCTTTTCACCGCTATCGCTGAGGTCTCGCCCGATTTGAATGACGACGGCAAGATCGACTTTTCCGACTTCGCTCTCCTCGCGAAGGCCTTCGGCACAGACGATCCCGACTGCGACCTGGATGGCAGCGGCACCGTCGACCTGGCGGATTTGCTTATCCTGACTGAACACTTCGGAAGTACCGCAGCGAATTAGGTTTGTTAACGAGGGAATTTTACATTCAGTTTGCATTGACGTCGCCGCGAATCACTTTCTCGCCGTCGCGCGACCGGTATCGATTGAGAAAGGAGCCAGGCTATGAGGCATCTCGCTTGTGCGATCGTTCTTATTCTTGTCTGCCTGCAACCGCCTTTTCATCAGGACGTCTACGCTTCCGAAGACTTTCCGACCTGGCACTTGCCACGAGGTGCCACACTTCGTATGGGGAAGGGAAGAATTGGCGGTTCGGACCGGGCCGTCGCTTTTTCGCCTGACGGAAAACTCCTTGCTGTAGCCAGTGGCACCGGCGTATGGCTCTACACCGTGGAGAATCTTGAAGCAGTCGCGCTCCTGCCTTCAGGGAGTGTGAGTTCCTTATCCTTTTCGTCCGATGGCGCCACGCTTGCCTCTGGTGGCAGACTGGGGGAATATGCAGACGTGAGGCTCTGGGACGTCGCAACGGCATCCAATATTACAACCTTTACCTTCGCCGCTCAGAGTTCGGTGATAGAATATCTCGTGCCATCTCCAGACGGCAAATCCTTCATTTTTCCCTCTGGTAGCGGAATACTCGAACGGTTGGATCCGGCCACCGGAACACTCACCTCTACTGAACTCCAGGGAAACGTGGGAAACTGGCTCTTCGGCATCTCGATGGCCTATTCACCGGACGGGAGGACCCTTGCGACCGCTTTGCGTGACGAAAATGCGGTTCAGCTGTGGGACGTTGCGACGCGTACCAGGATCGCCACCCTTGAGGGCCACGAGAGGGAAGTCCGAACCGTATCCTTCTCACCGGACGGAAGAAAACTGGCTTCGGGTTCAGGTGACGGAACGGTCCGTTTATGGGACGTCGCGACACGCACGATAGCCGCGCCCCCTCTGGATAACGGGTGGCAGCCACTGTGTGTCGCGTTTTCTCCTGATGGCGCCACGCTCGCCTACGGGACTTTCAATGGCTCGGTCCCAATCTGGGATGCACGCACGGGGCTAAAAATCGCCACGTTCGATCGGCATCGAGGCGAGGTACGCGCGATTGCGTATTCGCCCGATAGCGCGATCCTCGCAACCGCCTCGGATGATGGAGACGTCTCACTATGGGACTACAGGAGCGGGAATTTCACGACGATTTCCGGCCACCTGGGTGTGGTTTCGACACTGGCGATTTCGCCGGACGGCGCCACGCTGGCTTCCCATTCCGATGCGTACCACGGGATCGCCAATATCTGGGACGCGGCTACGGGGCGCAGGGACGCAGCCCTTGTGGGGCACGGGTACGGTCGGATCAATTCGTTGTCCTTTTCGCCCGATGGAAGCACCCTTGCGTCCGCATCACAGGACGGCACGGTTCGGCTATGGAACATGGACACACACAGCAGCTCCAATATACTCCCGCACAGATTCGATGTCGGACCTGTGACATTTTCACCCGATGGGACGAAGCTCGCTTCGGGGGATGTCAAGGGAAACGTCTACCTCTGGATTCCGAAAACTGTAAGCAATATCGACAGGTGGACGGGCCTGAATGCGTCGGTCACGTCCTTGCTTTTTTCGCCGGATGGAAACACACTGGCAGCCGGAACAGGCGACGGCGGGATCAGACTGTGGGACGTAGCGACTGGAACCACCACCCACGACCTTGAAGGACATTCCTTGAGGGTTTTTTCGATGGCTTTTTCGAGGGATGGAACAGCACTGGCTGCCGGTTCACGCGACGATTTCGTCAGCGTGTGGGACCTTGGGACAGGCCTGACCACTGCCACGCATAATGCAAGATGGCCCAATTGCGTGGCATTCTCCCCGGACAGGACGATGTTCGCCGTAGGAACAAGTGAAGACCTTGTGAGGCTATACGACATGTCCACGGGCGAAATCATCGCAATTTTCGAAGGACACAATAGCTGGGTCTCCAGCGTGTTGTTTACGCCCGACGGAAAGGCCCTCGCGTCGGGATCTTACGATGGCACGATTCTGGTCTGGGATCTTACCCCATACCGGGTTTCCCAAACGCCCGATCCCGATTTCGATGGCGATGGCGCCATTGGCTTTCCCGACTACATTCAATTCGCGGCGAATTTCGGGTCAAGCCTGGGCGACCTGGGCTACGACTCACGATACGACCTGGATGGTGATGGCGAGGTGGGATTCTCGGACTTCCTGATCTTCGCGAAGGACTTTGGAAAGTCCGCGGGGGAGTAAGCTGGCTATCAGGTGGGATATTTTGATTCCGAAGGAGGGGTAGTTCGAACAACCTCGAAAGGTCTGTGCTGCGGTGGAATGGATCTAAGTGACGCAGTACCGTCTATGTATCGTACTCAGAATCCCCGACAGGATGGATTCGGGTTCAATTTCGTCAGCCGTACGCCCGGCAACGTCGTAAAACAAGCTATCGGCGACAATCGTCTCGCGATTGGCGTTCCCGTCCCGCACTCTGCGCTCACGCACAGACCGGATCGTCCACCTTCCAACGATTGTACGTCGGATCCGCGCTTCTGGCCAGCCTGCTTCTCGCCTCGTGCCACAGCCTCGCCCACTCCTCAGGGTCGTGCAGTTCGCTTTCCGGATTCGAGCGGCTGCGGGCGATGAATCCCGGAAACGACCCGCGCCCCGTGGGCTGGCCGATGGGGTTGTAGCGCAGGTCGAAGCTCCAGCGAATATTGTCGCTGTTATTCGGCAGCGACGAATGGCAGTTCAGCCGGTGGAAGAATAACACGTCCCCCCGTTTCATGGGAAGCACCACGCCGTCTCCCTGGCGCAGAAGGCGGTCCGGAATCTGCAGGCCGAATCCCCGTGACATCGTGGCGGTCGCGTGGCAGTGATGCAGCAGTCCCTCCCGATGGCTCCCGGGAATGACCTCCAGGCAGCCGTTCTCGATTGTCGCGTCCCACAGGCCGAACCACACGGTCAGCATATTCGTCTCGTCGGCTTCGGGCCTCACAACGCCCGTATCCTGGTGCCAGGGCGTGGCGCCCAGCTGAACGCGCCCCGCATCGTTGACCGGACACAGGTGCTCCGGCGGTTTCAGGCGGACGTGCTGCACGGGATTGGAATAGATCTCGGGACCGATCAGGGATTCCACGGCATCCAGCAGCTTCTCATTTCGCAATAGCCGGAAAACCTCCGGTCCCACCCACATCGGCGTATCCGCCTGGACGTTCTTCTGCGGCAGCGAAAAGTCGAAATACTGGGCGTGCACCTTGCCCGACTCCACGTAGACCTTCGTCAGCCGGTCGCCGAACGGCAGGTCATCGTACGTCGAAGCAATGTCTCCGTTTTCGTACAGTTCCCATACAAGACGGTCCAGAACACCGGCGTACTCCTCGATCACCGGATCCAGGTCCTCTTCGGGGTCAAACAGACCTCTGACGACCAGATACCCCTGCGCCTCGAACTCCGCGACCTGCGCTTCAGTTAGATGAGCCATCTCTGCATATCCCTTCAATTCGTTGAATGCCGTTTCAGATCCCGCAGGTACCGTATCGGATGCCCTTATCCGTCCCCGCTATCGAATATACGCCCCCGGCCGTCTTTTGGGAAGATGGAATATTGACCGGAATGTCGGAAAAACCGGCATGCCATCTCGTCGATACGACTGTCGCATTTTACGACACTGATTTCCGTGACATTGCTGATGACAATCGGGCGGTTCTCGAACCGCCCCTACATCGTAATGGTTCCCGAAGGGATTCCGTTTACTGTACGCGTCATGAAACGCATTGGAAGAATGTATAATACGGTTCAAAATGATTCGTACAGGACACGGTCGACACGCGTGGTTTGGGGTTGCGTCATTCCGGAGGGGCAGTGGTATGACCGGTCATGATAGTTGTCCCCACTGTGCGTTGCGCGGTAGATCGGGGTCTTTCTTAACGGCATAGGGGTTCTCAAGATCGGATTGCCACGTTTTGGGATTGTGGACGATATACTCTCGAATCCGGTTCCGTTCTCCGTCGTTTCGGATGACATGATCGTAGAAGCCGCGCTGCCATAGAGTCCGACCGGGTGTTCTATGATTAAGGTTGACCCGATTGGTCGACATTGTCTTGAACGCTCCAATCAGCCGCCCCAGCGACTTGCGGGACGGCACGGATTTCTTCGCATGATCAGTGTCTTGCTCTGTGGTCACGATAATGCCGTGCAAGTGGTTCGGCATGAGAATGTAAGCGTCCATTTTGACGTACGAATATTGTGTTGCAATCGATTCCCATGCGTTTGTTACCAGTTGTCCCATGTTGTTCAATTGCATTTCTCCGTCTATGACATCGCCGAACCAGGACTTGCGATCGCGTGTCACGACGGTAACGAAATAAGCGCCTGGCTTAGTGTAATCGTATCCCTTGAGCCTGACGGATCTGCGGTTATGGATGTAGCGGTTGTATGGGCGGACCAATTGCGCGTGTTCCTCAACGACGATTTCAACAACGGCCATCGCCGATTGTTGTAGGGGCGGTTCGCGAACCGCCCGTTTGGTGTGGCGGTTGAAAACAGCGGCGAGTTTTCCTCAATCGTATCCCTTGAACCCGACGGATCTGCGGTCATGGACGTAGCGGTTGTATCGGCGGACCAATTGCGCGTGTTCCTCGACGACGATTTCAACAACGGCCATCGCCGATTGTTGTAGGGGCGGTTCGGGAACCGCCCGTGTGGTGTGGCGGTTGGAAATAGCGGCGAGTTTTCCTCAATCGCATCCGTTAAACCCGACGGAACTGCTCTAATCGTCGTGACCGTCGTTCGCCGGCGTAACAGGATAGTCATCCGGCTTCCCCGTATCCCCATGCTGGATAACGAAGTCCCTGCGGTCGCGGTACAGCCTGGCCCGGTTAATCACGTAGTTGACACCGGGCTCTATAGCGTCCCAGTGAGTCATCAGCCAGTATTTGTAATTGCCGATAAATAGGTACGAATTGTCACTGCTGAAGAAGCGACAAGCCACACCCTCGCCGGCGCGGAACCGCTCGCAGATTGCGCTGAGGAGTTCGTCCTGCCGGTCACTTTCGGACATCACGTATTCGTGGGGCCACGTATCCCGATAGGTAACCGCCTTTCGCCAGCGAGCGTGGTCGATCAGTTCCTTCAGTGTCGGCGCCATGATTGCCGATCCTGTGTCGATACCTGAACTGCCGATCAACTGCTCAATTGGCTTGCTCTACGGAATACGCCGCTCCTGCTCCCTTTGCGAAAATGTCCGTGCGGCGTTTTCCGCATGGAAATTAGAGAACGATTTAGAATGCGAATGAGCAGCGGCTGGCCGCCTCGTTGGAAGGTCAATAGTCAATTGCCATTAGTAGCCGAAATCCGGCTTTGCTCTCGAATTTCGGTAGCAGCGTCTGCCAGCGAGTAGTAAAGAAACTGCGCGGGATACCGGGCCTGGGGATGCCAAAACCTGATTCCGAACTTCGCTTTCTTGTATTCTCGAAACTCGATGCCCCGTCTCGTATGCTGAGGATCGATCCCTTTAAACTGCGGGATCCAATCGAGCGGAACGCCGCACAAGACAGCGATATCTGGCTCGTAGATTCCAAATTGCTCCTTCAGATGACAAGCGTCCTCGCTTGCGAACTTTGCAAGCTCATTCCAGTCTGACGAACCACTTCCGGTGGTCTTCTTTACGTTCATCGCTGCGATGCCTCTAAGGCGACAGCGTCTGACGTTCTCAACGTCGCGTATTTGATCCCATCGGCGGTTTGCGCCTCCCAGGCTTAGCGCTGTCACCCACCGCGCCACGTTATTCCACGTTTGTCGCCGCCCACAATCCTTGCGCAGGAATTCGCGGAGGTCCCAATTGGGATCATGGATGTCATTCACTTCCTTGAGAATGAAAAGGAGCTTTGGGTCGCTGGCTTCATATGTCGCAGGATGTACAGCCCCGTCAGGAACGGCGAGCGGGCGGCGTTCTTGCCATTTCGCAAAACAAGCCTCTTCTAGGCTGGCGATTCCGCCCATATGTTCCTCCAGTTAGTCAAGTGTGTAGCGCAGCCGGGACAAACAAACCGAAGAGACCGGACACAGCTAACGAGATTCCCGAAGTTTCTGGCGATAGGCATCGAATTTGCCTGAAACATACTGCGCACGGCTCATGGCTCGATGTCGCTATGCTCTGCCGCAACATGAGACGAGCAAGCCCGTCGGACGGAAGGTGGCGGATGCGACGGGGTTCTCGACACTCGCACCTTTCTAGTGGCGATGAAGACGAGTCCTTATTGCGGGCGATGTCCACACAATCACGTTACCGGGGCGCCCGAACTCGATGGGTCACGGACTGCCCAGTGCCTCCGAAAGACATCGCGAGTCCCCCATCGAAACGTAGCCAGGCTTGGTCTGGCGAGAATACGTCATCTGGTATAAAGCAGAAAACCGGGATGCCCACATCGTCTTTTGGCTGCAAATCGGACGCGTACTGAGCCAGCGTTTGGTACAGATCCATAGCCGCCTGAATCACGATCGCATGGCTGTACCGCACACCACAGATCAAGATGTGGCTAAGAATATGAATCTCACGATCCTTAATGACTCTGAACCTGGCTTTGTCCTCGGTTCCATCCGGCAGCGACAGCCGCATCAAAGGAGGGGAGTGAGCCGCTTCTGTGTTGACAGTTACCCTTATGACATCCTTTAAAGTGATCCCCCGGTTGTCGAACATTACCAGTTGCTGTCCGAGCCATTCGTCGCAGTCGAGCCCTTGTCCCGACTTCGTCTCAAACAAGCCGTTGGGCCTTATCGCCCAAGGAGTTTCCTCCGTCGGCTGGTTGAGCCAATCCGTCATGCCGGACAAGGGCCAATCGATTACAAAACAAAGCCGCTGAGGGCCCACGGGAATTACATGCGTAACCTCTGGTTCCCCGGTCTCTTCATCAAGTTTGGTAGCCTGCAAGTAACCTCTGGTGACGTCGACAGGGACGAGAGTAAAAAATCGCCGGTTGCCATGGACCTTCCGGATTCTGTTGAATCGCAGTTTCGCTTTCTGACAAAACTCGGCGTCCAGCAAGCGTGAGTTCCGATCGTCGCCAAGCACCATCTTTCTCAGGAAGATGGAACTGTGCCGCGCGAGGGATCCTACCGTGTCATTGAGCCGATCTTGGGGTTGAGCTGCGCATCCACCAATTGCAATTCTGAGGTCAACAATCGCCTCGCGGATTCTCTCTTCCCTGTCCCTGTTGCCAATGGTTATCGTGCTACCTGATCCCTTTACGAACTGAATTTGCTGTGGATCGGTCCTTTCTTCGCTCTCCGCCATTACTTCCTCCGTCAATGTCAAAATTTCCTGAGCAGGGGTTTGGATGTCCGCCAGTTTACCTCACGCCACCGCCCAACCCGCCGAAAGCGCTTCCGCCTGCTCGATTACTGTCTGCGTCGCCTTTTCCTGCTTATCTGGCGGGTAGCCGTGCTTGCGAAGGATGCGCCTGACAAGGCGGCGGAGGTTTGCGCGGACGTTCTCCCGCAGGGTCCAGTCGATGGTCACGTTTCCGCGGACCGTCTCGACGAGTTGTCGCGCGATGTCGCGCAGGGTCTCGTCGCCGAGAACCTTCACCGCGCTGTCGTTCGTCTCAAGGGCGTCGTAGAAGGCCAACTCGTCCTCCGACAGCCCCAGCCGTTCGCCCCGCTCGTTTGCCTCCCGCATTTCTTTCGCCAGTTCAATCAGTTCCTCGATCACCTGCGCCGCCTCTATCGCACGGTTCTGATAACGCCGCAGGGTCTGCTCCAGCATCTCGGCAAAGGACCGGGCTTGAACGACGTTCTTGCGCCGACGGATGGAGACTTCGCCCTTTAGCAGTTTCTGCAGCAATTCCACGGCCAGGTTGCGGTGCTCCATACCCCGGACCTCGGCGAGAAAATCGTCCGATAATACCGAAATATCCGGCTTGTCCAGTCCAGCGGCGGCAAAGATGTCCATCACGCCCTCTGAGGCGACCGCGCTGGATACGATCTGCCGCACAGCGTGGTCCAACTCTTCCTCGGTCCGCTTCTCAGATGCGGAGCGCTTCGATATGGCGGCCGCCACCGCCTGAAAGAACGCCACGTCGTCCCTGATGCGCGTCGTTTCGTCGTGTGGCACGGCGAGTGCGAAGGCCTGAGACAGCGCTCGCACCGCGTTCAGGCAGCGCTCTTTGCCGTCTTCCTGGGCGAGGATGTGTTCCTGTGCAGCGGGCAGCAGATTCAATCGCTCCTGCGGAGTACCCCTTGTCCATGCCGTCCGGTCGAAACCATGAAACAGCCCGCTACACACCTCGTACTTCTCCAGCATGACCGCCACGGCTTCCTTCTTGTCCACAGCCGTACTGCCAGTGCCGCCGCTCTCGGTGTACGTAGCCAGCGCTTGTCGCAAATCCTGCGACAATCCGAGGTAGTCCACCACCAGCCCGCCGGGCTTGTCCTTGAACACCCGGTTCACCCGGGCGATGGCCTGCATCAGACCGTGGCCCCGCATCGGCTTGTCCACGTACATCGTATGCAGGCTGGGCGCGTCGAACCCCGTCAGCCACATGTCCCTCACCAGCACGACCTGCAGGGGATCGTCAGCATCTCTGAAGCGTTTTGCCAGGGCTTCCCGGCGCGGCTTGTTTCGTATGTGAGGCTGCCAATCGACGGGTCGGAAGCGGAGCCGGTCATCACCACCTTGATGGCTCCCTTTTCGTCAGCGTCATCGTGCCAGTCGGGCCGCAGTTGGACCAATTCGCGGTAGAGGTCGATGCAGATACGCCGGCTCATGCAGACCAACATCGCCTTGCCATCCAGGACCTCCAGCCGCTGCTCATAGTGGTCCACAATATCCTCGGCAATCTGCCGGACGCGGTTTTCCGCGCCGACCACTGCCTCCAGTTGCGCCCACTTTCGTCTTCAGCTTCTCCCGGCGCTCAACCTCCTCGCCCTCTGTGGCTTCCTCGAATTCCGGATCGATCTTCGGCTTTTCGCGTTCGTCCAGGGCCAGCTTGGCCAGGCGGCTCTCGTAATAGATCGGCACCGTGGCCCCGTCCTGAACGGCGCGCTGGATGTCGTAGATGCTGATGTAGTCGCCAAACACGGCCCGTGTGTTGGCGTCGCGGAGTTCTATCGGCGTTCCCGTGAATCCAACGAAAGAGGCATTGGGCAGCGCGTCTCGCATGTGAGCGGCGAACCCGTCTATGAAGTCGTACTGGCTCCGGTGGGCCTCGTCCGCGATGACCACGATGTTGCGCCTGTCGGATAACTGAGGGTGGGTATCGCCCTTCTCTTCCGGGAAGAACTTCTGGATGGTCGTGAAGACCACACCCCCGGCGTTCACCGACAGCTTGTTTCTCAAGTCGGCCCGGCTCTCCGCCTGTGTCGGCGGCTGCCGCAACAGGTCTTGGCAGCGGGAGAACGTACCGTAAAGCTGGTCGTCCAGATCGTTTCGGTCCGTAAGAACCACGATCGTCGGGTTCTGCATCGCCTGCTCACGGATGATCGCCCCCGTGTAGAAGGCCATTGTAAGGCTCTTGCCCGACCCCTGGGTGTGCCACACGACTCCCACGCGCCGGTCGCCGGGATCTCCGCCCGGCTTCGTCTGACCGGTATAGAGAGGCCCTGCTTCGGCTGCTTTTGGCGTCGCTAGCTGAAGTTCCGTTGCGCGAAGCGTTTCATCGACGGCGGCCCTGACAGCGTGAAACTGATGGTAGCCGGCCATCTTCTTCTCCAGCGCGCCGCTGCCGTCGTCATCGAAAACAACGAAGTCGCGTACAAGTGCCAGGAAACGACCTCTATTAAAGACGCCTTCGAGCATCACCTGGAGTTCGGTCAAGAGCCGGTCGGCCGGTTCCTCCCCGGCAACCGTGCGCCAGGGCTTGAACCACTCCTTTCCCGATGTCAGCGTTCCGATGCGCGCTTCCGTCCCGTCCGACACCATGAGCACTTCGTTCATCGAAAACAGCGAAGGCAGTTCGGCCTTATACGTCTGGAGTTGGTTCCACGCCGTCCAGATCGTGGCGTCCTCGTCCGCTGGATTCTTCAGTTCGATCAAGCCGAGGGGAAGACCGTTGACAAACAACACGACGTCCGGCCTGCGGTTGTTCTTGTTCTCCGTGACCGTGAACTGATTGACCGCCAACCAGTCGTTTTGTATCGGGATTGTCGAAATCGATGACGCGAACCTGATCGCCGCGCACGCGTCCATCTTCGTATCTCGATACTCGACTTCCACGCCGTCCACGAGCATCCGGTGAAACGTGCGATTTCGGGCTTCGAGGGTGGAACCTTCGGGACGGGTCAGCTTTCGGTAGGCATCGTCCAAGGCGGATGGGGGAAGGGATGGATTCAATTCGGCGAGGGCGTCACGAAGCCTGCTGGTCGAGCACGACCTGCCCGTAGTCGTCTCGCTCGGCAGTCGGCATCTCCGGCGCGATGTCCGGACCATGGATAACCTGCCAACCGAGACCCGAAAGCCACTCAAGGGCTAAGGACAAGCATTGTCGCCAGAGCCACATGCAATGCACCGAAAAGGAAGGGGATCCATTGTTCAATGGTCGTTACTGCCCGATAAGTCTTGCCTTTTCCTTCATCAGCTAATCGCCACTCATACTTGTACATCGCTGCCGGGAGATGCTCCTCGAATTCGTGAATCACACGAAACTTCACGCGGTTCAGATCCGTGTGGGACTTGATAATCATATACCACATTATCGATACCGGTATACCCATGATCGGAATAAGCAGTGCCAAAATGCTTCCCTCCGAACCCGCAAACTGAAGTCCGTAGAGTGCAATGATGGCGGAGTTTAGGGTCAGTAGGTACCGGCTCGAAGCGACTCGACGTGCACTCACGTTTTCGGCAGAGTGCACGTAGAGCTTGTACTGTTCCAATAGATCCGTACAATAAGAGCCACTGTAAGTTTCATTTGTATGATGGATCAAGCGCTTAACTGGCTGTTCGGGCATCGGTCTATCTCGCGCCTTCAATCAGATTCTTCAGATTCCACCAGGTCCACTTGTGCATTTCGTCGTCCGTGCGAGTGTTTCTGGGTTTTGTACAAGTCTTTTCTCTGCGTCCCTTCAGCAGGAAATATCGCTTGCCCTCCTCCCGAGCAATAGTCACTTCGGCTGCCACACCCGCCGCATCGTGGGTGTGTTCTCCACAGATAACAATCACAAGGTCGGCGCTTCGAATTAGCTCGCGAACCTCTCTTTTCCATTTCTCGTCTATCGGCGCCTTCACCGAAAAGTCTGTGATACTGAAAGGCGAGTCGGAATTCGAGGCTTGGGCGACTAAGTCGCCCCGAAGGTCATTGTCGTGGTCGTAGTCGAAACTGATAAACGCTCTCCTCGTCGCCATCGGTACCTCCTATTCGACGGTAGGTGTTTGGTTCTGCCATTTCAGGCAGGTGGTAGGTTTGATCTCGGCGCTTGCATCGCGAAGCCTGCGGTTAGGCACGACTTGCCCGCACTTGTCTCCCTCGGCATTCGGCATTTCAGGTGCGGAGTTCGAACCGTGCAAGACCTGCTAAGCGAAATCCGAAACCCGTTTTTTGGGTTGCCTGCCCAACATCGGCTTCGGTAAACGGTATCCTTTTCAAAGGCCGCACGTAACTTTCGCGCTTTGGACGCACCGAATTATTGATTCTGACGACAATGTATTTCGACGCCGTATCGATTGATGGCTTCGTCGAGTGTTGCAATCAGTAGAATTCAGAACATATACGCTACCCGTGTGCAAGATTTTCTTCGAAAGACGCTTATCCACACGGATCGGGCGACAAGGATCAAAAATGGAAACACAGTCGGAATCCTAAATTCGATTTGCGACACAGAACGGTACACCTTGCTGTCTCCTTCCTTCGGCAACTGCCACTCGTAATCATTGGGAGCTGCGGGCAATTGCTGCTCGAGTTCGTCGATCACTTTAAATTTAACCGCGTTCAGATCGCTATGTGATTTGATGATATTGTAAGAAAGCAGCGAGACAACGATCCCGGCAATGGCAACAAGAACCATCAAGAATATTTGACCTGTATTCGCCGATTGGAAGCCGTACAAGGCAATTAGAGCGGCGTTTACGGTCAAGAGATACCTGCTAGACCCGATCCGTCGGGCACTGACGTTGTCGACAGACTGCACGTACAGCTTGTACTGCTCAAGCAGGTCTGGCTTGAAGGAACCCTCGTAGGTTTCCTTTGTGAAGTTGAATAGTCGATTTCGCTGCTCTTTATCCATATCTTATCTCCGCCCTGCGATCAGCAGCTTGAGGTTGTCCCACGTCCAATTGTATATCTTGTCTGAACTGAAGGCAGACGTCGGTTTTCTCCCCGTCGTACTAGTACGACCGCTCAGCAAGAAATACGGATTACCCTCGTCTCGTGTGATTGATAGCTCCGTTGCGACACCAGTTGCTGTATGGGTGTATCTGCCGCAGATCACAATTGTGAGGTCGGTTCTGCGAATGCGTTGACGGACCTTATCTTTCCAATTTCCAGTAAAGGGTTCCTTTACGGACCAGTCGAGTATATGAAAAGGTGAATCTGGATTCTTCGCCTGACCAACGAGTAGGACACGCAGGTCTTCATCATGGTCGAAGTCAAAGCTGATAAATGCGCGCTTGGTGGCCATAACTCTAACCTCCGATAAAATGTCGGTTGTCTATTCTGCGTCCGATTGCAGCGAACCCTCACCTGCATATACCTGGACAACAACTTCGGCAAGAGAGAATCTCGTAAACGAGATATCGCATTGGATAAACGGAGAGTGGAGATTCGCCCCCTTGGAGTTGTCGTTCATACACGAACTAAACCTGGTCTGAGTCCCAGCCTGTCTCGGAATTCCTCAGGAATGGAACCCCAATGCTCGACAAGTAGGTCGACCAACTGATGGCCGTTAATCAGGCCTATGCGCGGAAAGCCTTCCTCAACCGCCACTTCTCTAGCATTGGCCTGATAATCCGCAGTGGTGATAAATGCACCTTGACCACCAAACGGAATAGCTTGGCGAAGTTGCTTTACAATTTTCGCCGAGACTTTGTATTGCAAGCTGTATCGCTTCGCTTGAACGAAAACACTTATCGTAGCCAGGTTCGATGCGTTTAACTCGCCGGTGACATCTACGCCACCGTCGCCCGGTTTGCCAACGACCTCGGAACCTTCAAATCCGAGGGCCGTCAGAAGGTGTCCAACCAGGATCTCGAATTCGCCGGCATCAAGTTCGAGAATCTGATTGAGGACCACCCGATACGGATCTTCTGATCCAGGCCCCGGCTTGGATTCGCCATTGAGTACTCCAATTCTTGTGAGAAACTCCTGTCCATGTGACACGTAAAACACAGTCAACGAAGAGCGAATCGTATTCTGAAATGGAATTGAGAATTCCGATCGCTTCACGCGTCGCTCGGCCCACTCGATTTTGCGCCGGTGTTGATATGGGCATCCGTCGTTCTCTTCAAAAAAGTAGTACGGGTCGACTGCAACCTTGCCATAATGCAGCCATTCCGTGTCTTTGGGCGGCGTGATTACATAGTCTCCCGGTTTGATTTCCAGCAGAAACCGCGCAAACTGACCCACTTGCTGACCGACGACGATATTGCTTTTGTCGTCCGGATGCGTCTCTCGATAGATCGGATACAGCTCGTCACGGTTCTTTATCGCTGACAGATCTTGGTTCGGTATGCCTCCAAGTGCGACGTATCCACCCGCCAGAAAATGGGGTGTAAAAACCCCGAAGTCCGCTCGGATAACCCAGACGTTCATTGTGCATCCTCCGATAATGTCATCCAGCTGTAGCCGGCACCTGTACGAGAATCGCCTCGCAGATTCTCACACGCCAGGAATCTGGAGAGTGCATTGGCAAAGGTGATTTGGCTTATGGCTCTCCCGCCACAACCCAAGGTACAACTTCCACCGCCGCACCATACCCTTGTTCACGCATCAATCGGTTCATATGCTGCCCTGTATGTCCAAAGAGATTTAGCAACATCAACTGCGTTCAAGGCGGCCTGTGATCGGTTGCCGATATCAGGGGCGCCGTTGGCCAGCGATGTAGCGCAGTCCCAAGTCCCAGGCCTCATTATAGACGGATTGTGACAAGCGGGGATGTCGATCTTCAGGGTGGATCAAGTCATTACGTAAATCGACTATGGCGTGTGGCCCGTGGGTCCAATTAAACTGTCTGCCGAGTTTAACCAAATTTCCGCAATCTTGGGGAATTTGATGTTCGATTCCCAAGTTTTCCAGAGCCTTGGCTATCCAGTCTCCTGAATTTTCCGTGTTAGATTTACGGCCAATCGTCTCAAAGCACAATCGTTCAAGTGCAGATTGGGTGAGTACTATACCAACTTCGGGCAAATCGCTTGCATTACTTCTCAAATACCAGTGGATCACATTTGCGATTGCTCTATTCCATCTTCGGTCAGTAAAGCGCCTCCAAAAACCCTCAAAAACCGGGGTTAACATCTCACTTTGGAGACCGCAGACCCAAGTCGGTAACTCTCGATGCCACGGATCCACTCTACGAGTACCCCATTGCTGCCAGACTCGTTTGTCATTTGAATTTCGTGCTGAGAGGAACGCCAAGCCGCAATACGAGCCGCGCGCAAAGGAGAGGAACAGATGTAGTCCCTCCACCAGGAGTTCGAGTTCCCTTACGCGGAAGTCTTGGCCATTCAGCTGCCGGATGGACCCCAAATGAGTGATAGCCGACCCGCCGTCCAGTTTCATCTTGTGGTCGATAACCATCAACGAATCTACGGCCGTAATCTCAATCGACCAAGGGACGGCTGGCAAGATTAAATGTTGTGTCACATCATAGTTCCTATCACCGAGTTTCTCAGTGATATCCTGCTTTCCCCAGATACTTGGAAAGTTGATTAAGGCAAACTTACACCTGTTAATTGGAGTGTTTTCGTTAACAACGGTTACCGGCTGCTCAATGGGGACAAGAAAATTGGATATTTTCTAGCTGGTAATGAACCACCTATCTCCGACCAATACATCTATACTCGGGCCTCCGTCTAAATGGATCCGCATACACTGTTTCGACCGCATCTCGTTCGAGGCTTCGTAATCAATTGGCTCTAACTTGAACTCAATGATCACTCGCGGCCTTGGCAATAGTTGAAGGATTACTTCAGCAGGAGCCTTCACGGACCTCGTCTCCAAGAGTAGGCAAATGGTGGTTTTTTGAATGGGAATGGGACGATTAATCGTGTTTTTTCGTGGCATTGTTCCTCAGGGCAAGTCAGAATGTTGTGGTATGCGTCCGATCAAGCTCACTGGGCTGAGTCTGCCAAATCCTGTATTAGTGCCCGAGCACGGTCTGCCGAACTCACCCTTTTAATGGTGATTTCTACGGGAATTGTCATTCGCACTGGATTGGATAGGTTTTCGGCATGGACCTCGCACGATAGTTCACCCTGAATGAATTCTACATGTTGATCGCACAAGATTCGACCATCGAAGCGTTTCTCGCCAATCCCATGTCGCCATTGTTCGCACTCAAGACTAAATGACTCTTGTGCCTTTTTTGGACGCTTCGGCTTGTAATAGAAAGCGTTCGAATCTCGCCGAAAATCCCGATAGTCTAGTGAAACTGGAGTTTGAAGATTGCTGCGAAAGTCGTACGGATTAGTGCTTATACTTGCGAGATTTACCATCTCTTTGAGTGAATCTTCGAACGGATTCAGCGCGAGTCCTGCGCGAATCCACTTTCCTTGTGGTGCCTGTGGTACGTGGGGTAGAGATATCTTGCTTCGTTTATTTCTCCCCGTTTCGTCGTCGTTTGTACGAGGCGGCCTGATCTTAAAGTTTCCGCTTGCTGTGATTTTAACCAACGCGTCCTTGCCCGGACGTGCACCATCATTGAGAATGGAAATCGCAAATGACGGCTGGCCAATTTCACTCTGTAACGACCTGTGTAAGAGAGAAAACGCCTCTTCGCACTCGTCAATCCAAGCGGGATAATCTTGGTCGGTATACTTGGAGATAGCCTCATCCGTAGCCGGTCTGTATACCGCAGTCATGCGCAAGAGCTGGTCTTGAAGTTTATCGCCGACTGTCTCAGCCCGTTCACCGGACTCGAATTCTGAAGCCAATGGAAACAGGCCTTTTATTGACTTCATGAAGCACGATATTTCATCGTCCGAAAGTGGATCGTAGACAGGATGTACTATGGATAGAGAGTCAACTATAAATCCATCGCCGTCTAGGAAGTTAACTCGAAATGAAGGTTCTCTTTGCTCAAGCTCAGTTATGCGTTGTTTAAGGCGGGCATTCTCTTTTTCTTTCGTGTTGTTTTCTGGTGGAAGAAGCCATTTATCCCCGATAGCGGCGACCTTTAGGCCGTGTGTCTTTGCTGTCATCATCGGTCCAGTGTCATGTGTGAGTAGCCGGGCATCCTCGTCCTGTTTCTCCTTGCAAAATCGATCCAAACACCCCACTATTTCGTCGTCGGGTTTGTTGTAATCAAGGACATCCTTGAGGTCGGAGCTTGGCAAACTCGGCGCCTCCAAGAAAAGCCTTACTCTTGGATTCGCATCAGATACTTGCAAGAATTCGTCGTTACTTTCGATAATTCTCCGGAAAATGCTGTAGGTCTTCCGTGCGCGCTTGGCGGCTCTGTCATTTCCGCGGTTTTTCTGTGAATCGATTTCCCGTTGAACTGGACGGCAGACAATCAGGTTAACCTGGTCGAACTCCGACCAGTCACTCCAGTCGAGTTGATCTAAGGGACGACATTGGATGAACAAATTTGTGTCTGGATACAAATAAACTATGTTATCTGCCACTGTTAGCCCCTTCTAATGCGGTCAACCTCCCTGACATCAGTCTCGGCAGTAACGCATCCCGCTTAGCGGTGAGTATACGAGACTCGCGTTCATTCGAGACGATGTAATCGTAAAGTGGGCGGACGGCCTCGTCAAACGACAACATAACTGCTTCATCCGGCATAACTATTCGGATTAGTCGGAAGTCCCGTTTGCTGATTTCGAGAAATGTTGAGCCATTTGCATGGTTGATAATCACCTCGTGACACGCTCTGCACCAGTTTAACAAAAAGAGATTTGATACAATATCGCCCGGTGGAATACCTATAAATCCCTGATTGATTGCTACCGGCATTTCGTTTATTGCAGCGTATCCAATAGGCGCCCTGGACGACAACAGCAATGTACCCTTCGGTAATAGTCCCGAACCTATTTTTGCTAGGCCAGCATCCGTGATTTTTCGTTCGGTGTTCATTAACACGGGCGAAGACAGGTCTGAGAGGTCTTTGGGCGTAGCCCAACAATGCGTTCCACTGTCCCAGTACCCCGTTACCTTTGTGCTAGGCGTTGTTCCCCCTACCACTTCCACAACATCGCCAACTGCTTTGACCTCCCAACCCTCCGGTATCTCGCAGAGTTCCGAGTCGACAAACCGTTCGGGGAACAGGTCGGCCACGCTACAGTCAATGCTGTCGAGATACGCCCGCGCTCGATCCACTGTCCAATCGCTGCCATCCGAAGGGGTAGAGGTAAGCGCTGCCTTTGCACGGACGGGGTCGAAGTCCACAAACCACGACTTGAACAGAGCCCGCGCCATTTCCTCCAGCGTCTCGTTCATCCGCCGGTTCAACTCGATCTTGTCGTCCAATGTACCTAGGATATGGCCAATTGCGACGCGTTCACCTTCGTTCATGGGCCATCGCATAACCAGAGACTCTAGATCTCGCTTTGTAGCATTGCCAAAGACTGAACCACTCGTTTCAAGTGCGTCCCATTTGGGCTCCAATTGCCTGAGGACGAATTCGAGGTAGCGACCGTCTGACTGCGAATGGGGTCTGATTATCGCAAGCCCACGACCAGTGGCGCACTTCTTATCTGCTACATTTACCCGTCCGATTGGTGCTCGCACACTAAAAAGTATGTCCCCAGGATATGCGACTCTGGATGGTTCCGAGCAGAATACACGACGAGTCGGGTGGCGGTAATTGAAGTCTTTGACGCCCTGAAAAAACGGCAGACCTCTTCCGGTCTCGTTGTATGTCGAGCCAGGAGGAGATTGGCCCATCACAACGTCTGCAACCTTGCCCAACGTCACTTCTTCCTGTTCTGTCACGCCTAATTCCCTTCCTCGACGAACGACTCTTTCTTCTCACACTTCCCCAATGTCTCGCAGTTTGTCATTTACAGGGAGCTATCAGTTATATATTGTGAAATTGAATGACGCAACTCACTGAGTGTCGCTTCGGCCTCGTGATATTCCTGCCACTGCCGGATTCGGAGATGTTGGACTATTTTTACTGACAAGAACCGGGCTTTCACCGGTCCTTTCATCCAAATCCCAGATGTTTCAAATTTTCCTCAATCGCCGCATCCAGTCGCCACGCTTCCGTTCGTTGTTCCCGCCACCGAGCTGTAAGGCGCGCCATCTTTTCCTCGAACGGCTCTCCATCATCGGGTTGCGGTTCCGCGCCGACGTAGCGGCCCGGTGTGAGGACGTGGCCGTGTTTGCGAATCTCTTCCAGCGATGCGCTCTTGCAGAACCCCGAAACGTCCACGTACTCCCCGGATCCCTCGCCGCCGCGCCAGGCGTGATAGGTGTTCGCGACCCTGGCGATGTCCTCCGGCGATAGGTTCCTTCGCGTACGGTCGATCAGGTGGCCCATTTTCCTGGCGTCGATGAAAAGCGTCTCGTCCTCATGGTCCCTATGTTCCCCATTGGCTCGGCCACGAGACAAAAACCATAAACACGCAGGTATCTGCGTGGACCGGAATAGCTGACCGGGCAGGGCGACGATGCAGTCCACCAGGTTGGCCTCGATGATATTCTTTCGGATTTCCCCTTCGTTTGACTGGTTAGACGACATGGAGCCGTTGGCGAGTACGAACCCGGCAGTGCCGCGAGGTGACAGGTGGTGCAGAAAGTGCTGCACCCAGGCGAAGTTGGCATTGCCGACGGGCGGAACGCCGAACTCCCATCGTTTGTCCTCGCGCAGACGTTCGCCGCCCCAGTCGGAAACATTGAATGGAGGATTGGCGAGGATGTAGTCGGCCTTCAGATCGGGATGACTGTCGTTGTGAAAGCTGTCCCCGTGTGCGATCTGACCCTCGATGCCGCGTATCGCCAGATTCATCCTTGCCATTCGCCACGTTGTGTAGTTGGATTCCTGGCCATATATGGAGATTTTTTCTCTGGCGTTGCCGCCATTGCCATTTCCGCTGGTGTGAGCGTCAATGAATTCCATAGACTGGACGAACATACCCGATGATCCGCAGCACGGGTCGTAGACCCTTCCCTCATATGGTTCCAGCATTTCAACGAGTAGGCGAACGACGCTGCGCGGGGTGTAGAACTCGCCGCCCTTTCGGCCCTCGGCGATCGCGAACTGCTCCAGGAAGTACTCATAGACGCTGCCCAGAACGTCCGTGGCGCGCGCCTCCTCGCCGCCTACCTGAATGTTGCTGACCATGTCGACAACCTGCCCCAATCGCGTCTTATCCAGGTTTGGGCGCGCGTAGTCCTTTGGCAAGACATCCTTGAGCGCAGGATTATCCTGCTCAATGGCGGTCATCGCATCGTCTAGAGTACGTCCGATGGTGGGTTGGTGGGCCTGCGACTGGAGTTTTGGCCATCGCGCCTCGGGAGGGACCCAGAAGATGCTCTGGGCGCGGTACTCGTCGGGATCCTCCGGGTCCGCGCCTTCAGCGACTTCCTCCACCAGTTTGGTAGTGGGCTTCCTCGAACGCGTCTGAAATGTACTTGAGGAAGATCAGGCCCAGCACGACGTGCTTGTACTCCGCGGCGTCCATGCTGCCCCGCAACGCGTCGGCCATCGCCCAGAGTTCGGACCGAAAATCAGAAGCTTCGTTTCCGTCGCCCGATTTGGCCTGCGTCGACGATTTTTTACGTCTGCCTTTCGCCATTCTGTTTGGCCTCCGTGTATTCGCTCCAAAGCTGACTTAATGTACACCTTTAAAGTATACTACGTCGCATTTTGCGTCAACGCAAAATGCGACAACAGTAGCATATTGCGACACCTGGGGGCTGAGCAATTTGCCATTCAATTGGGAGCAGGTGCATTTGGCGACGTACCTACCGAATGCACCTATTCAAATCACTCATAATCAATTGGTTAGTTACACGGGATGTCCTGGCGAGGCGGGCAGGGTGAGGTGGGTAGGGGGGAGGATGTTAGATGGACCGATTACAAGGTAGTTGGGTGAGTCGAAGTCTTACTTGATCGTTGGATCTGATGAAAACCGAGGCTTACCTCCCGGTTCGACATACGTGAGCAGACAGGAATGTCCGCTCCACCCTGGCAAGCTCTGGCTTCTCGTATGCGCTGCGCGCGGGACCAGTCGATCCATGTCTCCACCGGCGAACTTTCTGTCGCATTTCGCGACACCTGTCGCGCAGCCAGACCCTCTCCCTGTGGGAGAGGGTGGCGCTCTGCGCCGGGAGAGGTCGCCCTCAATGGGTTAGTGACGTGGGAGGGCCACGTGGCCAGGCGCAATGATTGTCAGATGTCTCTATTGTTCGGTTCCTGAATTAGCCGAAGTGTTGCCTGGCCACCTGGATCTGACGAAAACCGAGGTTTGCCTACCGGTTCGACAAACGTGAGCAGACAGGAATGTCCGCTCCACCCTCACAAGCTCTGGCTTCTCGTATCACACTACGCGCCCATCAGTCGATCCCCTCTTTCCACAGGCGAACCAACTGTCGCATTTCGCGACACCTATCCAGCAGCCAGACCCTCTCCCGCGGGAGAGGGTGGCGCGCAGCGCCGGGAGAGGTCGTACAAACCAAAACAGGCTTGCGCGGTGTCGCGCAAGCCTGTTTCTGATTTCATTGGTGGAGCTGATCGGGATCGAACCGACGACCTCATGACTGCCAGTCATGCGCTCTCCCAGCTGAGCTACAGCCCCACCGCTGGGCAATGTGGAGGAAGTGTAACAAAGCGTGGGTTTTCTGTCAAGCGAAAAGGGCTGAATCGGGCGCGTCTGGCCGGGGGACATCGATCCCGCGAACCTGCGCCTTGCGCGGCGAATGCGGCGCGCGCGGGAGTCGTCATGCGACGCCGATCAACCTGGCGAATGCGTCTTCATCTAATACTTCTATCTCGAGTTCCTTCGCTTTTTCCAGCTTCGAGCCCGCGTTTTCGCCCGCGACGACGAGGTCGGTTTTCCTGCTGACGCTGGAGGTGGGTTTGCCGCCGGCGGACCGCACCGCGTCCTGGGCCTGCTGCCGGCCCCAGCGGGTGAGGCTGCCGGTGACAACAACGGTCATTCCTTCCAAAGGCCTGGGGCCCGCGTCGGATTGTTTCTCCCCTTCCAGGGTGAGCCCGGCGTCCCGTAGCTTTGCGATCACGGCCGCATTGTTTTCGTCCCTCAGGAACGCGTGGACGCTATCCGCAATTGCGCCGCCGATCTCGTGAATGGCTTCGATTTCCTCGGCTGAAGCCTCACGGAGCCGGTCGATGGAACCGAAGTGGTCAGCCAGCGTACGCGCGACGGTCGCGCCCACGTGGCGGATCCCGAGGGCGAAGAGGACGCTGTGGAAGGGGTGTGCCTTGCTGCGCTCCAGGGCGTTCATCAGGTTGTGCGCGGACGTCTCGGCCATGCGTTCCAGTTCGGCGACCTTCTCAACGTCGAGGGCGTAGAGGTCACCCGCGTCCCGGACCAGTTCCGTGTCCACGAGCTGGTCCACAAGCGCGTGTCCGAGACCCTCGATATCCATCGCGGTGCGGGAGGCGAAGTGGCGTATCCGCCCCTTCAACTGGGCCGCGCACCCCGAGTTGACGCAGCGGATCGCAACTTCGGACTCGTCTTTCACCAGGCTGGAATCGCACACGGGACAGGTCTCGGGGAAATCAAAGGGCCGGGCGTCCCGAGGACGTTCCGATTCGACCACGGCGACCACTTTGGGAATGACGTCGCCGCCCTTTTCCAGGACAACCGTGTCGCCTTCCCTGATGTCCTTGCGCTCGAGTTCCTCCGCATTGTGCAGCGTGGCCCGGCTGACGGTGCTGCCGGCAAGGAGGACCGGATCCAGTTCGGCAACCGGGGTGACCACGCCTGTGCGGCCCACCTGCAGGGCGATTTTCAACAGCCGCGTCCGAACGCGTTCCGCCGAGAACTTGAAGGCGAATGCCCAGCGCGGGCTCTTGGCGGTGGCGCCGAGCCTGGCCTGCTGGGCGAGGGCGTCCAGTTTGACGACGATTCCGTCGATCTCGTAGGGCAGCGATTCGCGGTCCCGGTCCCACTCATGCCAGTACGCGACGATGTCGTCGGTGGTACTGCAGCGCCGGCGTTCGGAATTCACTGGGAAACCCAGCTGTTCCAGGCGATCCAGGCTTTCGGAATGGCTGTCATGTCGGGGTTGGGGCGTCCGCAGCCCGTGCGCAAAGAAGCTGAGGTTGCGTTCGGCAACCAGCCGGGGGTCCTGCATTTTCAGGGAGCCCGCCGCGGTGTTTCGCGGGTTCGCGAACAGGGGCTCTTCCCGCTGCTCTCTCTCCTTGTTGATGGCGTCGAAATCCTCGCGGGTCAGGTAGACTTCCCCGCGGATCTCACACCGGTCCTCGGATCCCCTCAGGCGCAGCGGGATGGACCGGATCGTTCGGACGTTGGGCGTGATTTCTTCACCCTGCACGCCGTCGCCGCGGGTCACGCCGCGGACAAGCAGCCCGTTTTCGTACGTAAGGCTCAGGGCGACGCCGTCGACCTTCAGCTCTGCAAGATAGTCCAGGGCTTCCCCCGGCAGTTCCCGTCGAAGGCGGGCGTCGAATTCGACCAGGTCCGCCTCCGAGTAGGTGTTGTCCAGGCTGAGCATGGGGACTTCGTGGCGAACGGCGGGAAATGACCCGCTCAGGTCGGAGCCGACGCGGCGGGTGGGTGAATCGGGCGGAACGAGGTCCGGATGTGCGGATTCCAGTTCCTCGAGTTCGACCATCAACCGATCGAATTCCTCGTCGGAGACCGAGGGCGCGCCCAGGACGTAGTACCGGTAGCTGTGTTCGTTCAAATCGCGGACGAGTTGTTCGATCCGCTTACTGGCCTTTTCCGACATTTTTATCCTTCAAAGTTCCTCGTGTCAAACCGGTTTTGCATTGGCGTCAAGATAAACAATGACATCAGCCAATCGCAAGTCTCTCGCCCGGGTCCACGTTTTCGAGGATGAGGCCAATTGCTGGCTTTGCAACGCTCCCCGCAGCGGGAAGGGCAGGAGTTCGTTCGACGTTAAATTCACTCCCCGCATCAAAGCGTACCCGCAAGGATGGCCAGCAGTCCCAGCATCATTCCCGCCTTCAGAAACCGGTTGACCCTGTGGAGGCGGTGTGTATCGGGGACGCGGAGAACCTGGATCATGAGACAAACCAGCAGGACGTCGAGCAGGCAAACGAGGATGAGATAGGGGAGCCCGTAGAGGCCCAGGATGTACGGAACCGGGGTAAGCAGAATCAGGATCGCATAGACCCCGGCGGCCAGTCGGCAGGAGCTGGCCGGCCCCCAGCGAAGGGGCAGGGTCCCGCCGGGCGCGATGCGGTCTCCCGGGATATCCTGAGCGTCTTTGAGGATTTCCCTGCCAAGATGGTAGACGGTCGCAAACAGGGCAGGTACGGCGGCGGGTACCGCGGCGCCGGCGGCGAATCCGCCGTAGAAGAACGCAATGCCGCACAAGAGGCTGACCGCGAGGTTACCGGCAAGTGGAATGTGTTTCAGCCGTCGATTATACACCACGAGACATCCGCACGCGAAGACCGCGGTCACGATGGCTTCAGGCGGCAGGAAGAGGCTTAGGCCGAGGCCCAGCGCCATGAGGACAACGCACTCGATGGCGGCGGCGCGGGGGCTGAGGCGATTGGAAGGCAGGGGCCTGCGGGGATGGTTGACGCGATCTGTATCCAGGTCCCACAGGTCGTTGAGCGTATTGCCGCCGGCCATGACGGCTGCCGCGGAGAATGCGGCGAGCCAGAGTTGCTCGGGCAGCGCGTGTACGCCCAGCCACCCGCCCATCAGTACCGAGGCAACGGTGATGAGACAGTTCTGCGGGCGCGTGATCTGAAATATCGCGCGGATGGCGTCGGCTTCGGAAAGGTCAGACCGGAGCGGCGCCGGATTCCTTGAAGACATCGGCGGCGTCCCGAATGGAATACCGGTAACCCTGTTCGGTAAGAAACATCTGGCGCTTGCGGGCGAACTCCAGTTCCCGGGTATCTCGCGTCACCAGGGTGTAGAAGTGGGCCAGGCTGCCATTGGCCTTGGGCCGGAGTATGCGCCCCAGCCGCTGGGCTTCTTCCTGCCGGGAACCGAATGTCCCCGAAATCTGGATGGCGACGTTCGCATCCGGCAGGTCGACGGCGAAGTTGGCCACCTTGGAGACGACCATCAGCCGGATATCGCCCTGCCGGAAACGCGCGTACAACAGATCGCGTTCCTCACTCGGCGTCTTGCCGGTGATGACGGGCGCATCCAGTTCCCTGGCGAACGCCTCGACCTGACTGACGTACTTGCCGATGACCAGAACCTGGTCCTTGTCGTGTTTCCGGATGAGTTGTCTGGCCAGTGGAATCTTGGACGGGTTTTCAGAGGCGATCCTGAACTTCCCGCGGCCGCCGGCAACGGCGTAGTCCAGGCGCAGGTGCTGGGGAAGCGGGAGACGGATCTCACGGCACTCGGCCGTGGCAATCCAGCCCTTGGACTCCAGGTCCCGCCAGGGCACGTCGAAGCGTTTGGGACCGATGAGACTGAAGACGTCCGCTTCCAGGCCGTCTTCGCGTACGAGCGTGGCAGTGAGGCCAAGCCTGCGTCTGGCCTGGAGCTCGGCGGTAAAACGGAACACGGGCGCGGGCAGCAGGTGGACTTCGTCGTACACGATGAGGCCCCAGTTGCCATGATTGAAAATGGCGAAATGGGGAAACGGGTCTCCCTTTTTCTTTCTATATGTGAGGATATTGTAGGTGGCGACGGTGATGGGGCGGATCTCCTTGACCTCTCCCGAATATTCGCCGATCTGGTCCGGCCTCAGGTCCGTCTTGTCCAGGAGTTCCGCTTTCCATTGGCGCGAGGCGGTGATATTGGTGGTGAGGATGAGCGCCTGCGTCTGTAGACGTTCGATCGCGGCGATGCCCACGATGGTCTTGCCTGCACCGCAGGGCAGGACCACCACCCCGCTGCCGCCTTCCGGTCCCCCGCCCGCATGGAAGATCTCCGCGGCCTCCCGCTGGTAGTCGCGCAGCCGGAAGGGCAGGCCGGAGCGGGTGTTCGGAAGCCGCCGCAGCGTCAGGTGACGGCCGGGCACGTACCCCGCGAGGTCCTTGACCGGAAAGCCGATGCGGGTGAGCGCCTGCTTCAGGTGGCCGCGGTACAGCAAGTCGACCTTGAGACGGCGCGCGTCAATCCGGCGATTCAGAAAGGGTCGCACCGACTTGTGCCGGGAGATTTCGGTGATGAGCAGCGGGTCGTCCGCGGAGAGGATGAGGTCTTTTCCGGATCGTTCCAGTCGAATTCGACCGTACCGGCCAAGGGTCTCCCGGATTTCGACGGAGACGTTCTGGGGGATGTCGTATTTGCTGAAGGTTTCCAGGGCGCCGGTAATTTCGTCCGCCGTGAGACCGGCGGCGGCGGCGTTCCAGAGCGAAAGCGGGCTGATGCGGTACGTATGGATGTATTCCGGGCTTTTTTCCAGCTCGGCGAAGCGCGCCAGTACGTCCCTGGCGGCTTCATAACGGGGTCCGCCGACCTCCGCCAGAACGGTCATGTCGCTCTGCACGATGAGGGGATTTTGGGAATCGTATGACATAGGGGCTGGAGACAGGCGGGCAGTCTCCGGGAGAAAGCCGGGAAGGTCGGCAGGTTGTACCGGGAGGTCCGTGCTCACCGGATCGACGTGGCGCTGTGCTTCGGGAATGAATCCGTGGCTGTGACGCTGAACTTGATTGCCGAGTCATTCGCGTCGTGCAAGACGTATAAGGATACCTAAGGGGTGTATAATTGTCAATCGGTTTCCCGCGGACAGGAACCACGAGCAGATTAAAGGAAATAATTTGACTTTAAACGCAGGTTTACATAAAATTATATGTCTGATAATATAAAGCGGGCCAGTGATTTCCGGCGTCCGTGTTTCACGCTGCCGGCGGCTGTTTTGGGCTCGTGGTCGGGTAGATTGCGGCCTGTTTCGGTAGGAGCCAGAATTCCAGTGGAGGGGAGGGTCCGGATGGAGGATCAATTTACACAGTGTCTGAAGTGCGATAAAGGCGTTCTGCTCCCTTTATCGGACTACGGGCGTGACGGCGCGCCGATACACTATAAGGCCTGGGTTTGCAGTAATCCCGATTGCGGGTTCAACCTGCGAATCGATAACGGCGAAATCAGTATGGGAAGAAACATCGCCGAGTCGTACAAATAACCCCCTGACGGTCCGCGGATTTTGGGCTGCAGGGTCGACGCGTTTCAAGATGGGTCAAGATAGCCTGTCACAATTGACGGTCCGGCCGGGCTGCGTTCGCACCGGAATCAGAACGGCCGCGGATGTCCCCGCCGCCGGGTATCGATGTGGCCGGCCTCCGCGTGGCGGTGGGAATCTGTGTGGCGTCGAGGCATCGATCGCACCGGTTGCCGTTTCCTGAAATTGAACGTTTTCTTCAACCTGTTTTTCATTTCTTTCCCGCCTCGCCATGGGCCATCCCCTGATCAACGGGGGTGGCGCTTTATTTCCGGCGTCCGCTCCCCTCCGCCTTTAAAGCGACGATATGTCATTTCAATCCAGGGAATCCGTTCAGCCCGTATGGGACCGCCCTGTACTGGGTATCGAAACGTCGTGCGACGAAACGGCCGCCGCGGTTGTGGCAGGCAACCGTATTCTGTCGAACGTGATATTTTCCCAGACGGAGCACAGTCTCTACGGCGGCGTGGTTCCCGAACTGGCGTCGCGGAACCATGTGCGCAAGATCGTGCCGGTTGTGCGCGAGGCGTTGTCCGGGGCCGGAATCGGGCTGGATGAGCTCGGCGGAATCGCGGTCACGAGCGGTCCGGGCCTTGTCGGATGCCTGCTGGTGGGTATTTCAACCGCGAAGGGTCTGGCGTTGGGCAGCGGCCGTCCGCTGATTGGCGTCCATCATATCGAGGGGCATCTCTTCGCCGGGATGCTTGGCGACGCCAGCCTGCGCCCGCCCTTTCTGGCCCTCGTGATTTCAGGCGGCCATACCCAGTTGATCCACGTGCGTCGCTGGGGTCTGTACGAGGTCTGCGGCGAAACACGGGACGACGCGGCCGGGGAAGCCTTCGACAAGGTGGCGAAGATGCTGGGCGTGTTGAAGAAGGGTGAAACGACCATGGGCGGTCCGGTCATTTCCCGCCTGGCGGACGACGGCGACGACCGCGCCTTTGCATTTCCGCGAGGACTCCGGAATCAGGAAGGGTTCGAATTCAGCTTCAGTGGGATCAAGACATCGGTCCTGTACCATATCAAGGGCCGGTCTGAAGCCGACGTCGTGGAGGAACAGGCGGATATCGCCGCCAGCTTCCAGGCAGCGGTCGTCGATGTGCTTGTGGAAAAGACAATCCAGGCGGCAGGCGCTCTGGAGCTGAGCCGGATTCTGTTGACGGGCGGCGTGGCGGCGAACCGGCGTCTGCGGGAAGAGATGTATCGAGCCGCCTCCGAATCAGGCGTGGAGGTCTGTTTTCCGCCGCCGGTCCTGTGTACCGACAACGCGGCGATGATCGCGTGCGCCGGGGGCTTCCGGCTTGGCAGGGGCGAGCGGTCAGGACGGGACCTGGATGCCGATCCAAGGATGAAATTGACGTAAGCTATGTTCGATCTGTCTGATCTGGATCTGAGTTTGCACGACGGAGTGTGGCTGGGTCTGCTCGCGCCGGTCTGCGTTTACCTGGCCTGGCAGGTGTACCGTACGCGAAAACAGGGATTCCGGTTGGCACGTTGGTTGCTCGTATTGCGGTGCACCGCGTTTCTTCTATTGCTGGCGTTGATGATGGAACCGGTACTGGCGCTCACGTTGCGGCGCGAGCGGAAGCCGCTTGTGGCGGTCCTGGTTGACGACAGCGAGAGTATGCGCATCGAGGATGACGGGCGGAGGCGCGGCGATCTCGCGATTGACATCCTCAAGAGCGGCGTGTTCGAAGCGCTGGCGTCGCGCGCTCGGATTGCCAGGTATCGCTTCTCCGAGTGGCTGGCGCCCCTGCCGCAGGAGGGCGCGGACTCACTGCGCTTCGACGGAAGGGCCACGGACCTGGCCGCGGCGCTGGATCTGCTGCGGGAGGAAACGGCCGGCCGTGGCCTGGTCGCGGCGGTGCTGATTTCCGACGGGGCGCACAACCTGGGCGCGAGGCCGGAACGGGCGGCGCTCGAGCTGGGTGCGCCTGTTTTCGCGGTTGGTCTGGGAAACCCGGACGCGCCAAGGGACGCGGCGATCCTGTCGGCCGTATGCGATCCGATGGGTTACGTCGGGCGTCCGTTGTCGATTTCGGTGGGCCTGACGTCCAGCGGCTTTGGAGGCGCAAGCTCGCTGCTGGTTGTCGAAGAGGAGGGGCGCCGGGTGGCCGAGGCGCCGGTCACGCTGACGGACGGCGAACAGGAGGTCCGGTTTTCGATGGCGCCGGACCGGGCGGGCCGGCGTGTTTATCGGATTCATCTGGCGGCCCAGCCGGCGGAACGCTCTACGGCGAACAATACCGCGGTCGTTTCGGCGGAGGTTATCGAGAATCGCCTGCGCGTGCGGATCGTTGCGGGATCCCCGAGTGCGGATCTTGCCTATCTGCGCCGGGTGCTGGAAGCCAACGAGAATCTTCACGTGGAACTCTTCGTCCCCGGCAAAACGGGCGACTGGCCGATGCGGATACGGGCCGGACTGGCCGACCCCGATACCTCGGGGCTCCTTGTCCTGTTCGATCTTCCCGGAGAAACCATTTGGGGGCAATCCGGACACCGGCTGGCCGAATACGTGGAATCGGGCGGCGCAATGCTCGTCGTTGGCGGCCCTTCGGGATTCAACGACGCCTACGCCCGGTCGCCGATCGCGCGCGTGCTGCCGGTTGTGTGTACCCAGGACGCCAGTACATACCGGGAGGCGCCGTTCCGGCTTGAATTGTCGCGGTCGGGAACCGTGCATCCCATTCTAAGGGTCTCGGACGATCCGCTGGCGGACCGGCAGGCCTGGAGCGATCTGCCGCCGATGCTGGCCTTCAACGTGAACCGTGGGCTCCAGGGCGATGCGGAAACCCTCATCTATCATCCGATCGAGCGTGCGGGCGGGGAGAAGATGCCGCTGGTTGCGGTGCGCCGCGTGGGGACGGGCAAGGTGATGGCCGTGGCCGCGAGGACGTTCTGGCGGCTCGGTCTCATGTTGTGGGGTGTCGGCGGGAACGACGAAGTTTCGAAGGCGTTCTGGGCCAATTCGGTGCAGTGGCTGGTCAAGCGGGAGGACGTCGACCGGATTCAGGTGGAGGTGGATAAACCCGTCTATCGCAGCGGCGCCCCGGTGACGTTCCACGCCCGTGTCTTCAACGAGTTGCTCCAGCCGCAGGAGGGCGCCCGCGTGGCGGTTTCCGTCGTGGACGAGGGCCGCGTGCGTCAGACGATTCTGGACGATGAAGGCGAGGGGCGTTACCGGGGGCAGATGAAGGCGGGCGCGCAGGGAGAGTACGTGTATGACGTCCGGGCCGTGTCGGGCGGCGTCGATCTGGGGCGTGCGACGGGCCGGTTTACCGTGGGCCGGTACAGTCTGGAATTCGAAGACATGCGGCTGAACAGAGACCTGCTTGAAAGCGTTGGCGTACAGAGCGGAGGCGCCTATGCGCCGCCCGAACGCCTGCGCGAGGTATTGAACGCTCTCGACCTGGCGCCGCAGGCGGTGTCGGAGTCGCACCGGGCGCGGCTGTGGGGCAAACATTGGCCGCTTTTCGTTCTCATCGTACTCCTCGGCGTGGAATGGACCGTCAGGCGCAGGCGGGGGATGATATGAACGGGCTTTCGGCCGGTCGGAGCATCGGGTATCGAGGCATTGGCGCCGGGTTGGTCGTTGGCGGCATTGCCTTGCTGCTCGCTGTGGTGATGCCAGGTGTCCGTGCGGAGGGACGCGTGGTGATCAGCGAGGTCATGTTCGACCCGTCCGGCAGCGAGTTTTACGACGAGTTTATAGAGATTCAGAATACGGGCAGCGAACCCGAGGATCTCGCCGGCTGGCAGGCTGGAGACGGCGACGAAGCGGACGAACTGGTCTTCGAGAACGAGACCGTGCTGCAGCCGGGGGCGTTCGGGCTGATTCTGGATTCCGGTTACTTCGCGCATTCGACCCGTTACGATCCGCTTCCCCCGTCCGCATTGATCCTCACCGTGGCTGACGCCACGATCGGGAACTCGGGCCTGAGCAATTCAGCGCCGGAGCGGATCGTACTCGTTTCATCGGCCGGCGACACCGTAGGCGCGATGGTCTACACGACGGGAAACAAGCCGGGGTATTCCGAGGAGAAAGTGGACCCTGCCGGGGGCGACGGACCGGAGAACTGGATGGATTCGCGTTGGGAGGGAGGGACGCCGGGACGCGTCAACAGCGTCAGCCCCAAAGACTTCGACCTGGCGCTGGAACGGGTATCGGAGTCGCCGTTTCCGGTTCCGGCGGGCGTCGCGCGGGACTTTGTCCTGCAGGTGGTCAACCGGGGGCGCCGGCCGGCAACGGCGTTTTTCGTGGACGTGCAGGGAGTTGTCGCGTGGCATCGGGATTTTCCGGATCTCGAGCCTGCCGGGCATCTCCGGATCGAGACGCCAATCGGAATCGTACCGCCGGGACAGCACGAGTACGTGGCCAGGGTCGTGTTCGAAGCCGATGAGGATACGTCGAACAATCAGGTGACCTGGACGGTACTCGGCGGCGTAGCACCCCGGGCGGTGATCGTAAACGAAGTGATGTATGCTCCCGTCGAGGGTGAGCCGGAGTGGGTGGAACTCCACAACCGTTCCGGGCGGGCGCTGGACGTGATCGCGTGGCGTATCGAGGATGCGAAATCGCCGGGCGGCCCGTTCGGGAGCAACCCCTTGCGGCTGCAGCCCGATGCGTACCTGGTTGTGGCCGAACACATGGACCGGTTCTACAGCCGGTTTCCGGACCGGACCGTTCGGGTCGTCGCGCCCGGGAGATGGGCACGTCTGAACGACAGCGGTGACGCCGTTGTCTTGCGCGATGCAACCGGCGCGGTTGTGGACAGTATGGTTTACGATGCCGCGGCGTTTACCGGCCGGTCGCTCGAACGAATCTCGGGTTCCGGACCGAGCGGCGATCTGCTGAACTGGCTCGCAAGTACACACGAGGACGGCGCGACGCCCGGGCGCGAAAACAGCGTGGCGCTGCAAACCGGCATCGAAGGCGTCCGCCTGGTGGCCGAGCCCAATCCCTTCTACGACCGGGTGGAAATACGGTATCTTCTTCCAACGCCCCGCGCCGACGTGAACCTGTGGGTGTACGACAGGTCCGGACATCCGGTAAAGCGGCTCCTCGATGCCGCCGCCGGAGGCAGCCGGCGGCGGGTGACCTGGGACGGGTCGGGTGAAGACGGCGCGCTGTTGAAGCCCGGGATTTACATCTTATTTTTGGAGACTTCGCTCAAAGGTCGTATCTTTAGAACGAAGGCCCCTGTCGTGCTGGCAAGAGGGTTGTAACCCGCGGTACCGGCGGATCCCCTGCGCTGGAGCATCGGAATCGACCCACGTGCGCACTCTCCCCTTGTATGCACCAGGACAAGGGTGGATCAAAGATGATAGAGGAACCGAACGCGGTTATAGAGGAACCGCAAAACAGACCGGACCTGGTAAATCAGGTCTGCGGTGTGTTGCTGTTCGCGGTTGCGCTGTTCATGGTGGTAAGCCTGGTTTCGCATTCGCCGCAGGATCCACCGAATTCGAGTCGTGCGCCGGAACTCACGGAAAATATGGCGGGGTGGATCGGCAGTCAGGTCTCATTCTATCTATTGTTCGCGGTCGGCCACGGCGCCTACGTGCTGACAGCCATCGTTCTGATGTGGGGCTGGAATCGCTTCAGAGAACGTCCGGCCCTGCCTTTCGTAACGCAAAGCCTGGCATTGCTGGCCCTGGTTGTGGTTTACGGCGCCGCGGCGTGCGTACCGTCCCGGGGAGAGACCCATCTGTCGTTTCTGATGGGCGGTTGGCTGGGGGTTACCCTTGCGGGGAGGATTCTGGTCCCGTATCTGGGGTTCGTGGGGTCGTACATCCTGTTGTGCGCCCTGTTCGTGGTGTTCTTTATGGTGCTCACCCGCCTGTCCTTTTCGCGAATTCCGGAATTGTGGGCGTCGCGGGCAAAGCGCAATCCGACGCACATCTCCGGCGGCTCCACGCCTGGGCTTCCGGAGCAGCCGCAGACCGTGGAGACGCTTGCGCCGGAAAGCGCGGAAGTGGACCCGCCGGAGGGGGAGACGGAATCCGGAAACCACGCCGGGTCGGTTCTGCCGGCTGAGACTGACGATGCCATCCCCGAGCCCTTTCCGCTGTACGAAGCCGACGCGGACGAGCCGGAAGATCAACCGTCGGTTACGCTCGACCCCGACATCGTGGCGGATCCGGTGGAGATTTCCAGGTCGACCGGCCTGAAGCCGAAAGCGCATTCGCCGGGAGGCGGGGACGTCCGGTACCGGTTGCCGGACCTGAAATTGCTCAATGAGCCGGCACAAACGGAGGAAGGGCCGGACAGGTCGGTCCTGCTGGAAGGCGCGCAGACACTTGAGCACAGCCTCAGCAGCTTTGGCATCGAAGGCAAGGTCGTGCAGGTCAATCCGGGCCCTGTCATTACCGGATACGAGGTGCAGCCGCCCCGCGGGGTCAAGGTGAACCGCATCGTCAACCTGTCAGACGACCTCGCTCTGGTGATGAAGGCGAGAAGCATCCGCATCCAGGCGCCGATTCCAGGCAAAGCGGCCGTGGGCATCGAAGTGCCGAACGCGAACCCCTCTACCGTCTTCCTGCGGGAGATTCTCGAGTCCGACGCCTTTCAGGATGCCGATGAGAAGCTGATGCTGGCGCTGGGCAAGTCCGCCACCGGAGAATCCGTCTGCACAAGCCTGGCGTCCATGCCGCACCTGTTGATCGCCGGCGCGACGGGGAGCGGGAAATCCGTATGTGTCAACGGGCTGATTACCAGCATCCTGATGCGGTGTAGTCCCGAAGAGGTGCGTTTCATCATGGTGGACCCGAAGATGCTGGAGCTGTCCATCTACAACAGCATTCCGCACCTGCTGGCGCCGGTCGTCACTGAACCGCAGAAGGCCTCGGAAGCGTTGAGGTGGGCGGTTGCGGAGATGGAAGACCGTTATCGAAACCTGGCGCAGTACAACGTGAGGAATATCACGGACTTCAACAGCAAACTGGAGAAGATGCGCACGGAGGCGGAGTCGGAGGAAGACCGGGGCGAGGTCCCCCCGCTCCTGCCCTACATCGTGGTTGTGGTCGACGAGCTCGCGGACCTGATGATGACGGCGCCCGCGGACATCGAGGATTCCCTGGCGCGGCTTGCGCAGATGGCGCGCGCCGTGGGCATCCATCTGATCCTGGCGACTCAGCGGCCGTCGGTAAACGTGATCACGGGCACGATCAAGGCGAATTTCCCATCTCGTATCGCGTTTCGCGTGGCGTCGAAAGTGGATTCACGCACGATTCTGGATTGTAATGGCGCCGAGAAGCTTCTGGGCCGCGGCGATATGCTGTTCATGCCGGCCGGCAAGGCGGAGCCGGTGCGGGTCCACGGTGCGAATATGACAACCGAGGAGACCGAGCGACTGGTGGAATGGGTGAGCGGCCAGGGCGTGGAGCTGGCGCAGTTGGACCTGGGTGTGGACGAGAACGAACTGATGCTCGCCGAAGGGTCGCGCGACAAACGTTTCGACGAAGCGCTGCGGCTGGTCGTTACCCACCAGCAGGGGTCGGCCTCGCTGCTTCAGCGCCGCATGAAAGTGGGATATGCGCGCGCCGCGCGGCTCGTGGATGAACTGGAGCAGGCCGGAATCGTCGGTCCATCGGACGGGAGCAGCAAGGGCCGCGAGGTGCTTGTTGATATTGAATATCTCGACCGGCACGGAGAGAATGAGCCGGATGCGCTGTGAGTACCGGAAAGAAAACGGTGCCGGGGCTCCCTTCGCGGGCAATTGACAAGAGGTGAGGCGCATGGCCGCTGGACGGCTTAAATTGATATTGTTCACGGGCGCGCTCCTGATACCGGCGGACGTGCCGGGCATCGACGGGCGCGAGGTGATTCGCCGTCAGCAGGAGCGATATGAAAAGCTCACGAGCATTTCCGCCCGGTTCACGAAATCTCACTACTGGAAACTCGTGGACCAGAAGACACAGCTGAGCGGCAACCTGTACGTGGAGAAACCGAACCGGTTTCGCTTCGAAACGCGGGTTCAGACCGTGGTGTCGGATGGAGAAAGCGCCTGGAACTATACACCCGAGAATGAACAGGTCCTGCTGAGCGGTTACGATCGGGCGAAGGGCGACCGAAGCTACGAAAAACTGCTCTTCGACCTCATTCTGCTGGGAGGGTACGAGGACCGCTACGAGCCCCGGCTCGCGGGAGTGGAGAGCGTGGATGGCAGGCGCTGTTACCGCGTGGAATTGACGGCCCTGCAGGAGGAGAGCTATATCACCCGCGTCAGGTTGTGGGTGGACCGAAAGCTCTGGCTGGTCCGGCGTGCGGAGTATCTCAATCTGAACGAGGATGTAACCACCTACGATATTTCGCGCCTGAAGGTGGACGGAAAGCTGAAGCCGGACCTGTTCACTTTCGTGCCGCCGGATGGCGTCGAGGTCATCGACCTGAGGTGAACCCAGCGACCGAAATGCGAGAATACGAGAATACGAGAAAACCATACGACGAATGATGTATTCCCGCTCTTTCGTAGTTTCGTCTACTCGTAGTTTCGCAGTCTCGCCGTTTCGTAGTTTCGCTTTTTCGTAGTCTCGTAGTTTCGTCTATTCGCGTTTTTCGCCTTTTCGTAGTCTCGTAGTTTCGTTTCCGTATCTCGTCCATTCGTAGTCTCGTCTATTCGTAGAGGAGTTGGCGTTTATGGCAGTCGAAATGCAGTATACCGATCTGAAATCCGGAATGGCGTCATGTCGCGACCGGCTGGAGAATCTCCGGAGGTATCTTTGACCTGGAATCCCGGGAAACCCGCATTGCCGAACTGGAGCGATTGATGGAGCGTCCCGGATTCTGGGACGACAGGGAGCGGGCGAGGCGGATCATCGATGAGGTGAACGGGCATAAGGATTGGGTCACCGGCTGGCAGGACCTGGATGAACGCCTCACGGAACTGGAGGAGTTGTACGAACTTGCCCGGGAGGAGCAGGACGACGAGACGTTGCAGGATCTCCAGCGGGAACAACGGGCGCTGGGCGGGTCGCTCGAGGAGCTCGAGTTCCGGCACATGATGGGCGACAAGGAGGACCGCCTGGATGCGATACTGACGATTCATCCCGGCGCGGGTGGTACGGAATCGGCCGACTGGGCGCAAATGCTGATGAGAATGTACACCCGATGGGCCGAGCGCCGCGGTTTCCATGCGGATGTGCTGGACCTTCTGCCGGGGGAGACGGCGGGCATCAAGAGCGTGGCCATAGAGATGAAGGGAGAATACGCTTACGGTTATCTCAAGTCCGAAATGGGCGTGCATCGGCTCGTCAGGCTGTCTCCGTTCGACTCCGGCCGCAGGCGTCACACGTCGTTCGCGTCGGTCTCGGTGTATCCCGAGGCCGAGGGAGATATCGAGGTGGAAATCCAGCCGGAGGATATCCGCGTGGATACCTACCGGTCCAGCGGTGCGGGCGGGCAGCATGTGAACAAGACCGATTCGGCCGTGCGGATTACGCACCATCCCACCGGCATTGTGGTCCAGTGTCAGAACGAACGGTCACAGCACAAGAACCGAAGCTCGGCAATGAAGATCCTTAAAGCCAGGCTGTATCAGCTCTACAAGGAGGAGGAAGAAAAAGCCCGCGCGAAGATCGAAAAGGACAAGAAGAAGATCGAGTTCGGCAGCCAGGTCCGCAACTACGTACTCCATCCCTATCAGCTCGTCAAGGACCTTCGGACCGAGTACGAAACATCCGGCGTTCAGGACGTGATGGACGGGGACCTGGACGGATTCATGCGGGCATTTCTGGAACGGAAAGGGGAGGCCTGATTGTCCGGGCAAAGGGCTTGACTTCACTTTTTGTATTGATTATACTATTTTTATTGTATAGCCCGGACGCTGCCGGTAGATGATCAACCGGTTATTTTAAGACAGTTTTATTAAGTCGGGAGGAATCCGATTGGCTCAGGAAGGGGCGTCTTCCGCCCCGGAATCGCAACTGGTCGCCCAGCGTCTGCAGAAGCTGGACTCGATTCGTGAAATGGGCGTGGAGCCGTTTCCGTATCGGTTCGAAGTGACCCATCGTTCCGGGGAAATCACGGAGAGTTTTGAGACGCTCGAGGCGGACGGGCGGGACGTGTCGGTGGCGGGGCGTCTGATGGCCAGAAGGGACCACGGCAAGTCGGCCTTTGCCGATCTCCTGGATGAAACGGGCCGGATTCAGATCTACGTCAGACGTGATGCGGTGGGTGAAACGGCGTTCGATCTTTGGAAATTGCTCGACATTGGAGATTTCGTAGGCATCGGCGGTCCGGTTTTCCGGACCCGTACGGGTGAGATGACGGTGAAAGCGCACGCATTGGAGATGCTGTCCAAGGCCGTGCGGCCGCTGCCGGTGCCCAAGGAAGAAGTGAAAGACGGTCAGCGGGTTGTCCACGACGCCTTCGCCGACCCCGAACTGCGATACCGGCGCCGATACCTCGACCTGACGCTGAACCCCGAAGTCAAGGATGTGTTTCGCAAGCGGACGGCGACTTTTTCCGCCATTCGCGATTTTTTTGACGCCCGCGGGTTTCTGGAGGCCGACACGCCGGTTTTGCAGCCGCTGTATGGCGGAGCTTCAGCCCGGCCCTTCACCACGCATCACAACGCGCTGGATATGAAGCTCTATCTGCGGATTTCGAATGAGCTCTATCTGAAGCGTCTGATTGTGGGCGGATTCGAAAAGGTCTACGAATTCAGCCGGGATTTCCGGAACGAAGGTATCGACCGCACGCACAATCCCGAATTCACCATGCTGGAGGCCTATCAGGCGTACGCCGACTACACCGACATGATGGCGCTGACCGAGTCGCTGTTCGCGTCGGTCGCCGAATCGGTTACGGGATCCAGCACGGTCGTCTATCAGGGGACGGAGATCGATCTTGGCCCGCCCTGGCGGCGGATGACGCTTCTGGACGCCATCAAGACTCACGGCGGCTTCAACGTCGCCGGCGCTAATGTGGAGGAGCTGAGAGAAATCTGCCGGCAATTGGACCTCGAGGTGGACGACAACGCACGCCGAGGGCATCTGATGGATGAGATATTCGAGGCGGTCGTTCAACCCCGTCTGATTCAACCCACGTTCATAACGGATTACCCCCTGGAGATGTCGCCGCTGGCAAAACGGCACCGGGACAACCCGGAGCTCACGGAACGGTTCGAGCCTTTCATCTGCGGATGGGAGGCGGCCAACGCGTTTTCCGAGCTCAACGATCCGATCGATCAGCGGAAACGATTCGAGTACCAGGCCTCCCTCAGAGAGAGCGGGGATGAAGAAGCGCAGGTCCTCGACGCCGACTTTCTGAGGGCAATGGAGTATGGCATGCCGCCTACGGGCGGGATGGGGTTCGGCGTGGACAGGCTTGTGATGCTGCTGACCGACGCGCGTTCGATCCGGGACGTCATCCTCTTTCCGCATATGAGGCCCGAGGAGGGCCGACCGGAGACGGCCGGCGATGCGTAGCCTGCTCGAGGCTGCGGATCTGGTCAAGCGGTACCGCGTCGGCGGTTCCGAAATTCAGGTGCTCAAAGGTGTCGCCCTTTCCGTCGCGCGCGGTGAGGTGGTTGCGGTGGTTGGCCCTTCCGGTGTCGGCAAGAGTACCCTCCTGCACATACTGGGTGGGCTGGATCGCCCTACCGGCGGAACGGTTCGGGTGGACGGCAACGATGTCTTCGCGCTTACGGATACGGAGCGGGCGCGGTTCAGAAACGAATCCGTTGGTTTTGTCTTTCAGTTTCACCATTTACTCAACGATTTTACCGCGGAAGAAAACGTGATGCTGCCCCTGATGATTCAGGGGCGTCCCGTCTCCGAAGCGCGGGCTGCAGCCGGGGAACTGTTGAATGCGGTCGGGCTCTTCGAGCGACGCGCGCATCTGCCCTCCGAACTGTCTGGCGGAGAATCCCAGCGCGTTGCGGTTGCCAGGGCGCTGGTCGGGCGGCCGAGGCTGGTCCTGGCGGACGAACCTTCCGGCAACCTGGACGCGGAGCACAGCCGGGAATTGCACGATCTGATCTGGCGTCTCGCGGGCAGTCTGAAACAGACGTTCGTCATCGCCACGCACGACCAGGCGCTGGCCGCGAGGGCGGATCGGACTATCCGGATGGAAGACGGAAGAATCGTCGGCGACGGCTGATGCGGTGCGGGGTTTCAACGCCCTTCCGCAGGCAAACAACAGCGTGAATCAACATGCTCGCATTTTGCGTCGATGTCTTGTTTTGAGACGCCGGGGCAGGCAGGTCCACGAGGAGATTTATCTTATGAACAGCAGGTTCTCGGATCGGGTGAAGCGGGTGATGCGGCTGGTCCGTGAGGAGGCGGCCCGGCTCGGCAATAACCACGTCAGCAGCGAGCACCTCTTGCTCGGCATTATCCGGGAGGGAAAGGGTTCGGCCGTTAACGTGATGTTGAATCTGGGGTTGAACCTGGACAAGATCAAACAGTCGATTGACGACTATGTCGCGTACTCCGGCGGGTCGATGACCATGGGGGACGTGCCTTTCACGCCGCGGGCAAAACAGATTCTCGAAATAGCGGCCGCCGAAGCCAAAGAAATGAAGAGTCAATACGTAAGGACCTGTCATCTGCTGGTGGCGCTGGTGAAGGACAAGGAGACGATCGCCGCGCAGATTCTTGTGGGGTTCGGCGTCGACTACAAGACCGTGAAGGAGGAGGTGATTGCTGTTTTGCAAGGGAAACCGACGGGCAAACGGGAGAAGAAGAAAAGCAAGACCCCCTATCTGGATCATTTCGGTCGCGACCTGACGGAACTGGCGCGCGAGGGCAAGCTCGACCCGGTGATTGGCAGGGAGCGGGAAATTGAGCGGGTATCGCAGGTGCTCAGCCGCCGGAAGAAGAACAACCCGGTGCTGATCGGCGAACCCGGCGTGGGGAAGACAGCGATCGTCGAAGGACTCGCCCAGCGCATCGTGGAGCGGCGGGTGCCGCAGTTGCTGGCAGACAAGCGCATGGTCACGCTGGATATGGGCGGCATGGTCGCGGGCACCAAATACCGCGGTCAGTTCGAAGAGCGCATCAAGGCGGTGATGAACGAACTCCAGCAGAGCAAGGACGTCATCATCTTCATCGATGAGCTGCACACGATCGTAGGCGCCGGAAGCGCCGAAGGAACGCTCGACGCGTCCAATATGTTCAAGCCGGCGTTTTCGAGGGGCGAACTACAGTGCATCGGCGCGACAACGCTTGACGAATACCGCAAATACATCGAAAAGGACGGCGCGCTGGAACGGCGCTTTCAGACCATACTGGTCGATTCGCCGTCGGTCGACGACGCAGTTGATATCCTGAAGGGACTGAAGGAGAAATTCGAGGCCCACCATCTGGTCACCTATACAGAGGCCGCCGTTGATAGCGCCGTCCGCATGGCGGACCGTTACATCAGCGACCGGCACCTGCCGGACAAGGCGATAGACGTGATCGACGAAACGGGTTCCCGCGTCCGCCTGGGCCGGCTGAATCCGCCTGAGGAAATCAAGACGCTCGAGCTCGAAATCGAGGACATCACGCGGAAGAAGAACGCGGCTGCGAACAGCCAGCAGTTCGAAGAAGCGGCCAAGCTGAGAGATCAGGAACGCAAGCTGAAGGAACAGGTCGACGAAATGCGCCAGGAGTGGGAGCAGAAGGTCCGCGACGAAGTGGTGGAGGTGACCGAGCAGGATATCGCGGAAGTGGTTTCCAGCATGACGGGAATTCCGGCGTTCCGGCTTGCGCAGGAGGAATCGGAAAAGCTGCTTCGCATGGGCGAGAAGGTGAAGGGCCGCGTGGTCGGCCAGGACGACGCTGTCGACACGGTCTGCCGCTCCATACGCCGAACGCGGGCGGGACTGAAAGACCCCAATCGTCCCATTGGAACTTTTCTGTTTCTGGGACCCACCGGCGTGGGTAAGACCTATCTGGCGCAGGCGCTGGCCGGGTACCTGTTCGACGACGAGGATGCGCTCATCACGGTGGACATGTCCGAATACATGGAAAAGTTCGCGGTTTCCCGGCTCATCGGTGCGCCACCCGGATACGTGGGCTACGACGAGGGCGGCCAGTTGACGGAGAAAGTCCGCAGGAAGCCATACTCGGTGGTCCTGCTTGATGAGATTGAAAAAGCCCATCCGGACGTCTTCAACCTGCTTTTGCAGGTCCTGGACGAGGGGCGTCTTACCGACAGTTTCGGACGGAAGGTCAACTTCAAGAATACCATATTGATCATGACTTCCAACCTCGGCACGCGCGACCTGGCGAAGGCCGGAGGACTTGGCTTCAACCGGTCCGACAAGAAGAGCATTCGCGAAAAGATGGTGGAGCGCGTAGAGGAGGAACTGAAGAAGACGTTCAATCCGGAGTTCCTGAACCGGCTGGACGAGATGGTTGTCTTCAATCCCCTGGAACGGAAAGAGATTATCCAGATCGTGGATCTCGAAGTTGCCGAAATCTTCGATCGCCTCAAGGAGCGGGATATCGCGATCAGTCTGACGCCGGGCGCCAAGGCGCTTCTGGCTGAAAAGGGATACGACCCCACTTACGGCGCGCGTCAGCTGAAGCGCACCATACAGAAACTGGTGGAAGATCCAATGGCGGAAGAGATACTGCAGGGCAAATACACCGCCGGGAGTGAGGTGCGCATCAGCAAGAAAGGTGACGGGCTCCATTTTGTGGATGCCAATGCGGTTGCCGCCGACCAGAAAGTGGTGGACCGTGTTTCGGAGGAATAAAACAGCGCCTGGCGCATGGGCGGGCTGTCAGTTTTTGCCCTCGATACACTGCGATGATGACCAGTTGGGCCCGGACGTACGGCCGGGCCCAATTTTGTCGTACAGGCGATAGCAGGAACTTTTGATATGACGGAGCGTTTGTTCGATTGTGGCAATTCATCTCAGCCAGGGGTTTTTTTGGCAGTTTCGTATTCTCGTGGTTTTGCCTTCTCGTAGTCTCGTATTCTCGCTTTTCTGACCGGTGTTGCGGAGGCGAATGGCTTTGTTGCGAATCTTCTTCGGATGTCTTCTGGTGCTGTTGAACTTCACGTCTCCCCGGACGGCGGAGGCGCAGGAGCCGCCGCTCATTTCCGAGATCAGAGTCTCCGGAAACCGGATCACCGAAGCGTCGCTGATCAGGTTCTCCTCGGGATTGGCGGAAGGACAACGCCTGATCCTGCCGGACGATCCGCCGCGCGTCATCCGCAATCTCCATCGATTGAACATATTTTCGGATATCCAGGTCTTCGTCGATTCGGACGTGGACGAAGGGGTGGCCGTTCTGATCGTCGTAAAGGAGTATCCGAAGCTGGACGACGTTCTCTTCGAGGGCAACAAGGGGATCAAATCCAAGAAACTGAAGAAGACGCTGGCTTTCATCGAAAAACAATGGCTGTCGCCGCACGAAGTCAGGCGCGCGGAAAACAAGATCGTGGACCTGTACAAGGAAGAGGGATACCTCCTCGCCAGCGTCGAGGGTACGCAGGGCGACCCGAATGATGAGGGTCAGGTCAACCTCACGTTCAAAGTCAGCGAGGGGCGGAAGGTAAAGCTGCGCCGGATTCAGTTCTTCGGCAACGAGTCGTTCGAAGGCAAGAAGCTTCGAAAGGCGATGAAGGAAACCAAGCAGGTCGGCGGAATACTGCGCCGGAATCAGTTCGCCGAAGATACCTATCAGGAAGACAAGCAGGCGCTGCTGGCGTTTTACCAGGCGAATGGGTATCGGAACGCGGAGATTCTTCGCGACAGCCTGTATTACGACGATGCGAAGGCAAATCTGTTTATCGATCTGTACCTGGATGAAGGGCCCCTCTACACGTTCGGCGAGATTACCTGGGAGGGTAACGAGCGCGTCAAGGACGCGGGGATCGACAGGATGATCGTCGCCAAGGCAGGGGAGGTCTACAGCGCCGAACTCAAGAACAAATCCCAGGAGGAAATCCAGAATCTGTACAGCGATATCGGCTATATCACGGCTTCGGTCGCGGTCCAGGAGAGACTGGCCGAGACACCGCACACGATCGACGTGCACTTCGACATCGTGGAGAACAAGCCGTGGAAGATCCGGCAGATTACCATTTCGGGCAATACCAAGACGAAGGACAGGGTCATCCGAAGGGAGCTCTGGATAAGGCCGGGTCAGACCTTCCGAAGGTCCGGTATCGAACGCAGCGTGAGGAATATTCAGCAGCTGAACTACTTCAGCAACGTTGCGCCGGAACTGAAACCCGTAGAGGAGACGTCCGAGCTCGACGTGATCTTTGGAGTTGAGGAGAAGTCCACCGGCACGGCGTCCGTTGGCGCGGGCTACAGCCAGTACGACGGACTACTTGGGACCATCGCGTTGCAGGTTCCCAACTTTATGGGCAACGGACAGCAACTGGAATTTCAGCTGGAGTTTGGAGACAGGCGCCAGTCCTTCAGGGCCGGATTTACGGAGCCCTGGTTCTTGAACACGCCAACGAGTCTGCAGGGTCTGATCTTCAGAACCAACCGCCGGTATTACAGCGGCTTCGACGAACGCAGGCAGGGCGCCCTGGCCAGTGTCGGGCGCCGCCTGGTCTGGCCCGATTTCTCCAGGGTCTCCATCGGGTACCGCATCGAACAGGTTGAATTCCGGAATTTCGCCGAGGATTTCGACGAGGCTGCGGAGACTTCCTTTCGCGACAATGTGACGAGCAGCGTCAATCTGAACTTCACGCGCAACAGCCGGGACCTGCCGGTTTTTCCAACCAGCGGCTCCGTGTTTTCCTACTCGCCGACGTTTGCCGGCGGCCCCCTGGGCGGAAATACGGATTTCTTCAAGCACGATATCATAACCAGTTTCTATTTTCCGGTTGCATGGCGTGTTGCGCTGAATCTGAAGACGACCCTCGGTCTCGTGATGCCGTATAACAACTCCGACGTGCCGTTTAACGAGCGTTACGTTCCGGGGGGCGTGAACATCTTCGAGGGCACCATGGTGCGGGGTTACCCCGAGCAATCGCTGGGTCCGCGCATCAACGGCGTTCCGGACGGCGGGAACTCGCAGATGCTCTTCAACCTGGAATTCACGCTGCCCATTGTAAAGCAGCAGTTCTACGCCCTTGCCTTTGCGGACGCCGGCAATGCGTGGGACAGTATTTCCGAAGCGAGTATTTTTGACCTGCGGCGGTCGGTTGGCGTCGGATTTCGCATGATTGCTCCGGTTGTGGGCATTATGGGATTTGACTTTGCGTGGGGTTTCGACAGGCGGCGGGTTGACGGTCAGGAGCCGCAGATGGTAACCCATTTCCAGTTCGGTCCGCAGTTCTTTTAAGAAGTTGTTTTAAAATTACCGGTGAGTTCCCGAGCACGAGCGAAAAAGTTGCGGTTATGAGGCGCGAAGGGCGTGCAGCGCCGACGGGAAAATCCGCCCATATTTGTCTATACGGGTGGGTTTGACCAACGCCGACCGGCGCTTTTGCAGCCGTGCGAAGACCGCTGGGAATTTTAAGACAGCTTCCAAACGTTGGGGGGAGATTCAAAATGGACTTCAGATATCGCTTCCTGGTTTCCGCGTGCGGCCTGATGGCGTGTCTGGTCGCGGCGTCCACGGCGCATGCGCAGGCGAAGATCGCCTTTTTCGATCCGAACGAGATTCGTACCAAGTACAAGCCCTTCCAGGAGGCCGAGAGAGAGTACAACCAGTACGAGGGGGAACTGCAGAAGGAACTCAAAAAGCTCGAGAGCGAGTTGAGGAAGAAGCAGACCACCTTCGAGCGGCAGAAGGTGATGTACATGGAGAATCGGAGGCGGGAGGAGGAGCAGGCCCTCAAGAGGCAGGAGGAAGATCTACAGCGGTTTCTTGCCCAGATTACCGATCCCGAGCGTGGTAAGCTTGCGCTCAAACAACAGGAATTGCTCACGCCGCTGCTGAAACGCGTCAACGAGGTGATTACCCGGGTGGCCAAGGAGGAGGGGTACGACTTCGTGCTGAATGCGGCTTCAGTGGTCTATTTCAACGAAGATTACAACCTGACCGAGAAGGTGCTTGAAGCATTGAATAAAGACCTGGAGGCAGGAGACGAACAGAAGGCCCGACCGGGTCCGATACGATAGCCGCCGTCCGGAGATGAGAGGAGAGCCGGCTGTGCTCGACGTCGAAGCAATTCAGAAAATCCTCCCGCATCGATACCCTTTCCTCCTGGTGGACCGGGTCCTGGAACTGGAGCCGGAACGCAGGGTGGTGGGGCTGAAGAACGTCTCCGCCAACGAGCCCTTCTTCGCCGGCCACTTCCCGGGGCGTCCGGTGATGCCGGGTGTGTTGATTGTGGAAGCGCTTGCGCAGACCGCGGCCGTTCTGATGGGAGACGAGTCCGGAATGATCCCTATGTTCATGGGTATCGATAAGGCCCGGTTCAGAAGTCCCGTAACGCCGGGGGATCAGTTGCGGCTCGAGGTGGAAGTGTTGAGGAGAAGGCGCAACATATGCCGCGTTGCCGGCAGGGCGTTCGTGGGCGACAACCTCGTCGCGGAAGCGGAGATGATGGCCGCGCTTGTCCCGGCGGACGGCGCGACCTGAGAAAACCGGCGTGAACGAGATTTCCGGAATGCAGACCGGCGGCCCATTTGGGCCGCCGGTTGCCATTAGGGGCGGTCAGGGAACCGCTCCAGGGAAAGTCGATGGGTTGACGGTCAGGTTGAGTCAGGCGCCATTATTGTGACAGAATCTGGCTGAGGAACAGCCTGGTCCGGTCATTCTGCGGATTGTCGAAAAACGCGTCCGGACTATTCTCTTCGATAATTCGCCCCTCGTCCATGAAGATAACGCGATTGGCGACCGTTTTCGCGAATCCCATTTCGTGCGTAACCACCAGCATCGTCATGCCGCTTTGTGCGAGTTCGACCATAACGTCGAGCACTTCCTTGATCATCTCCGGGTCCAGCGCCGAAGTCGGTTCGTCAAATAGCATGATCTTCGGGTTCATGCACAGGCTGCGGGCGATAGCGACGCGTTGCTGCTGACCGCCCGACAGTTGACCCGGATACTTCGATGCCTGTTCCGGAATTCGTACCCGTTTCAAATACCGCATCGCGATTTCTTCGGCTTCCTGTTTCGGCATCTTTCTCGCCCAGATTGGGGCCAGTGTGCAGTTTTGCAGGACCGTAAGATGAGGAAACAGATTGAACTGCTGGAACACCATGCCAACTTCCCGCCGGATGTCCGCGATATTCTTCAGATTGTCGGTCAGCGATATGCCGTCAACCGTGATGTGCCCGCGCTGATGTTCCTCCAGGTGGTTGATACAGCGGATCAGCGTTGATTTGCCGGAACCCGAGGGGCCGCAGATAACGATGATCTCTCCCCGCTCGACGGTGAGATTGATGTCGTTCAGGACGTGGAACTTGCCGAACCACTTGTGCATGCCTGTAATTTCGATCGCAATCCGGTCATCGCGTTCGCAGGCGGCCGGGTCTGTTGCGTCATCAGTCATTCGAAAATCCTTTAGTCGTTTCTGTGGCCGGTGTCCAGTCTGCGTTCGAGGTAGAGTGAGTATCGCGACATGGCAAAGCAGGAGATGAAGAAACCCATCGCGACGAATATGTACAGTTCAGTCGATAATCCCTGCCATTTTGAGTCGGCAAGCGCCGCGCGGCCGATTCCGAGAGGGTCGAGGAGGCCGACGACGATGACCAGGGTCGTATCTTTATACAGTCCGATGAAGGTATTCACGATACCGGGTATGGATATTTTCAGCGCTTGCGGCAATATGATCAACCGGATGCTTTTCGCATAGTTCAGACCCAGTGCGTCGGCCGCTTCGAACTGTCCCTGCGGAATCGACGCCAGACCGCCTCGAATGACTTCGGCGATGTATGCGGCCGAGAAGATGATCACCATAATGATGACGCGAAGCAACATGTCGAAATACGTACCGGGCGGCATGAAATAGTTCAAAAGCGTTGAGGCGACGAACAGCAGCGTGATCAGCGGTACTCCGCGTATGAATTCGATGTACCAGATGCTGAGCGTTCTGACAACCGGCATTGACGAAAAACGTCCCAACGCCAGGGCAATTCCAAGTGGAAGAGAAACGGCGATTCCGGTCACGCCGATCAGCATTGTCAGCAGGAAACCGCCGAATCTGGATGACTCGACGGACTCCAGTCCGAACCACCCGCCCCACAGCATGCAGAACGCGATGACCGGATAGATTAATGTAAACCAGAGCCAGTATTTCCGCCCTCTCACGCGGTCAACCAGCAGCGGAATCAGGGCGACGAAGAGCAACACGAACGTCAGATTGACCCGCCAGCGCAAATGCTCCGGATAGAATCCGTACATAAACTGATCGAATCGTATCCGCACAACGGACCAGCAGGCGCCCCCTGCGATTTCCCGGCACTCTCTGCGGTGTGCGACTTCTGCAAAAACCGCGTCGAAGAACATCCAGTTGGCTATGGGCGGGATGATCTCGTACAGCAGGTAGACCGACAACGCCGTCAGTGCGATATCGATCGGGCTCGAAAACAGATTCCGGCGAATCCAGCCGGCGACGCCAACCTGGGTCCTCGGCGGCGGCAATTCCTGTTGCATATCCTGCCCGGGTGAACGCTGCGTCATCGGTTCATCGCTCCACCAGTGAAATCCGCTTGTTGTACCAGTTCATAAACGCGGATATGGACAGGGAGATGGAAAGATAAACGGCCAGCACAATGGACATGCATTCCAGTGCGCGGCCGGTCTGGTTCAGCGAAATGCCCCCGATGGTCGCCACGATGTCCATATACCCGACCGCGATGGCAAGAGATGAGTTTTTGGTCAGATTGAGATACTGGCTGATCAGAGGGGGGACGATGGTCCGCAGCGCCTGCGGCAAGATGATCAGCCGCATGGTCAGATTCGGTCTGACGCCCAAAGCGTAAGCGGCTTCGGTCTGGCCGTAACTGACGGCCAGAATGCCCGCTCTGACAATTTCGGCGATGAAAGCCCCGGTATAAACCCCGAGCGCGAGCGTCAGTGCGAGAAACTCCGGACTCAACACCAACCCGCCTTTGAAGTTAAACCTCTCAAACGCGGGAAATTCGAACTCAACGGGAAACCCGAGAAGCCAGAACGCCAGCAGCGGAAGCGCAATGATCATCGAGACGTTGGTCCAGTACACCGGATACTGGCGTCCGGTCAGTTCCTGTTTCTGTTTTGCGAACCGGTAAAAATAACAGGCGCCGCCAATGGCGACAGTCAGCGCGGCAATGACACCCCAGAATGCAGGTTCGAAAATCGGTTTCGGCGAATAGACACCGCGATTGGAGAGAAAAAACACATCGTACGTCGACATGGCCTGCCTGGGGTGAGGCAGGTTGTGAACAATCACACCATGACACAACAAGATCCAGAGCAGGACCGGAACGTTCCGGCTGAATTCAACGAAACCGTAGGAAATCTTGTTGACCAGGAAGTTCGAGGACAGGCGCGCGACACCCGCGGCGAATCCGATCGAGGTCGCGAGTATGATCCCAAAAAACGCGACCAGGGCGGTATTGATCACACCGACTATCGTCGCGTGAAGATGCGTGCTGCGCGAATCGTATTCGATCAGGTGTTGATTGATGTCGTAGTTGGATGGCGTGAACAGAAAGTCGTAACTGACGTCTCTGCCAATCAGTTCGAGATTGCTGAGCATATTTCGAACGAAAAAGCCGAGCAGTGACAGTACGACGATGATCGCAACGATCTGAATGATCAGTTGCCGGGGCTTTTTTTCACTCCAGAGGCTTCCCAGCATAGCTCACGCGGAATTACTGTGGATGGATTGATTCTGTGCGGGGCTCGAACAACGACGGCGCATGCACGTTGCATACACCATCTACATAGGTTAATTTAGCGGTACGGAGGCGCGTATAACAGGCCGCCGTCGGTCCACAGCGCATTGACGCCTCTTTCAAGTCCGATATCGGTATTCACACCCAGGTATTTTTCGAATATTTCGCCGTAGTTGCCAACCGAGGAAATGACGCTGACAACCCAGTCAGCGCTCAATCCCAGCATTGCGCCGTATTCGCCTTCAGCGCCCAGCATTCGGTTGATTTCAGCGTCGTTGCTTTTTTTGCCAGCCATTTCAGCGACATTTGCTGAGGTAATCCCCTTCTCTTCGGCGATGATCAGAGCGTTCAGTACCCAGCGAACCACGTCGCCCCATTCATCGTCGCCGTGTCGAACGAGTGGCCCCAGGGGTTCCTTGGATACGATTTCCGGGAGAACGACGTGGTCATCCGGATTGTCCAGTGTTGCGCGGGTTGCGGCAAGTCCCGATCGGTCTGTCGTATAGACGTCGCATCGTCCGCTGAGGTAATTCTGACGTGCTTCTTCATTCGATTCAATTGGAACCGGTTCGTAGCTCATTCCGTTTCGGCGGAAGTAGTCGGCCAGGTTCAGTTCCGTCGTCGTACCGGTCTGAATACACACCGAAGCGCCATCGAGTTCGGTTGCGCTGGACACACCCAACGACGCGGGAACCATAAACCCCTGTCCGTCGTAGAAGCTCACGCCCATGAAAGTCAGTTTGAGATCAACGTCTCGACTGTACGTCCACGTCGTGTTTCTGGAAAGTATGTCAATTTCACCTGCTTTCAGCGCCTCGAAGCGGGTCTTTCCGGTCAGGGTGGTGTATTTGACCTTCGATGCGTCACCGAATACCGCTGCTGCAACCGCATCACAGAGTGCAACGTCGAATCCTCTCCAGTTGCCCTTGTCGTCAGTAAAAGCAAAGCCGGCCAATCCTGTATTGATACCGCATTGAAGGTGTCCTCTTGCCCGTACGTCATCGAGTGTCCCGGCATGACTCAGTCCGGTGATTGCAAATCCGGCCAGAGCAACAAAAAGCGAACCAAATCTGATCGGTTTCATCGACATTCTCCTCATTGTGGGTTGACCTCGGTGACACTCCGTTGACCATTAAAATGCGCCGGACGCCTTTCGAGTATTATACGAAGGCGAGTCATCTTTCTCAAGAGGTTGTTTCAGCAACCGCGCTGCCGTTCTGAAAACGCGCCAGGGCCCCTGATCCACCGCCACAAGAGAGTCAATATGAAACGCGAGCACATCTTCGCCCACTACGAACAGGACGCGACCCGGTACTGGAAGCTGAGAGAGGGAGGCTACGCCAGTCCAATGAGCGTGTTCCAGGGGGACGAAATCACATTTCATATCTCCAATTCCAGATCGTACTACGACGTGTTCGTGTATCACGAAGGGGCCGGACGGCGTCTCGTCAAGGAGATCGCCAACCTGCGCGGCGCGCTTCCTCCGATTCCCGAGTTCGGATATCGCGACGGATTCGACTGGCCCGCGACGGTGGGATTCCGGGTTCCGCACGACTGGAAGAGCGGCGTCTACATCGCCGGTTTTCCCACCGCTCAGGGGATCCGGGAGATCCTGTTCGTGGTTCGCCCGCGGGTTCCCGCCGCGCCGGTCCTTCTCACGATAGAGACCAATACCTATGCCGCATACAATCCCGTGGGAGGCAAGAGTCTCTTTCACTATCTGTCGACCGATAGGACCCACAGCGACCTGGTGACGTTCGAGCGGCCGCTGCAGCCGGACATCATGGGCGGATTCTACGCCTGGGACCAGTTCATCACCTCGTGGCTGGACGCCGAGGGTTATTCCGTGGACTACTGCGTCAACGCGGACCACGACCGGGAACCGGAAATTCTCGACAACTACGCCGCACATCTCAGGATCGGCCATGGCGAGTATACCAGCCGTGAAGAGTGCGAACAGCTTCAGCGCTTCGTCGCCCGCGGCGGGAACCTGATCGTGCTGGCGGGGAACTCGTTCTCGCACCTGGTGGAGACGCGGGGCAACGGACGTCAGCTCTATTGCGCCAAGACCCGGTACAAGAAGCATCCGCTTGGCACCCCGGAGGACCCGCACACGTCCCTGCTGCGCGGCATCGACAACCTTCGCCAGCGCACCATCGGGGTCTCGTATTCGGCCGCCGTCCACGCGAAGACGACAACGCCCGGCGTGTTCATTGCGCCGACAACCGAAGAGTACGGGTTCTTCCGCGTGAGCTGCCCGGAACACTGGGCGTTCGAGGGGACCGGGTTGGAGGAAGGGGATGAGTTCGGACGCGAGGACTCGATCGTGGGCGTGGAATGCGACGGCGGCGACATCGAGTTCAGGGACGGCAAGCCCTATTTCACGGGCAGCGACGGTATCAGCCCGCACTACCGGATCATCGCGATCGGTGACGCCGAAGACCACGGATTCAACGCGGACCTCGGCATTCACCACGACCGGTTCTACGCCACCATTGCGGTGAACGAGACGGAGTTCAAGGGGACGGTCTTCACGGCGGGAACCATGGAATGGTCGCACGGGCTGTACAGGAACGACGGCCCGGTGGCGCGGATCACCCGCAACGTACTGGATCGTCTGGGGGGGTAGGTGAGATTAGCCTCACACAAACGCCCTGCGACCGGAGGCAATCTTCGCGCTATCACGACGTGATCCACCAGTATCCGGAGCGAGGGCAGGATGCCCTCGCTCCCGGGAAAGGCGACTCTGACATTTGCTCCTCTCGCCAGATTTGCCGACCACAAACCAGACCCTTGAGCGGGTAGGGGGTTGCTCAAGGAGCTCGATCCTGGGTACCGCGTGGAATTGAATGCCTGCTTGTAGAGTCAAACCTTGATTTGTAATTTTTCGGGGACGTAAAACCAAATATATACACGTCCATGCTTAGGATTCCTGTTCATGTTTTTCAACCCTTGCCCGCAACGCGGTTAACTCGTCACCGATCCTGTTCAATGTCTTGCTGATATACAGTAGTTGCAGCAGGATGAAGAACAGAAACATCCCGTTGATCACCAGAAACGCAGTATTCATGTAACCTCCGTTCAAGAACGCGGGCAATACCGGCATAGTTTCGGGCACGAGCGTAGAATCCTTGCTTCTTCCCATGCCAGGTGATACTTTCCAAACGGCGCCTTCATGCCCGTGCCCTGATATGTTTGTTCAACCCGCTCCCTGCGATCTGCGTATGGTCGGCGAGCGAGGGCACTTCGACAAGCCGTTTCGACAAGCTCAACGCAAGCAGCGCAAGCAACGTAGCGAGACGGGATGAATCGGCGGTCGAATGGTGAGCAATTTTTGGTACAGGACACCAGATTTCAATATAACAACAGATCGTTGAATTAGCATTGATTTTATCGGCCATAGTGTTGATTTTTTCGTGAAATTCGCCTATTTTCGCCCTATTCTGAGGCTGCTTCTCACGAACCTCGAAGATTCCCACGATTTTTTTTTGCATCCATCAGACAGTCATCTGGCGTTGGAATTTCGGCTCCGGCTCCGATCAATTGCCTCCGAATCAGAGAAATAAAACCCCACCTTTGCCAACTGTGATTTTGCCTTCCAGGCACTCACGTTTTCACGGCAATTGGGGAACGCAATTTCGACCGTGATCAATATGCCGTTGACGCCGGTCCTGCGATGATAACCCAAAGACAAAAAAACAGCAGCGCGTCGCCGCGCTGCTGTTTTTTCTATTGGAGGCCAATCGCCTAAAGGAATTTCATGCCCGTAACCAGCGGCATTATGGAAACCGTGGGCAATTGCATCGACCCAGTAGGACCAAAAAGCCCCTGGACTCTTTCTGCCCAGGGGCTTTTTGTTACGAATAATGCTTTTGAACCGTCTTGGGTAACCCGTGTTTCCTGCGAGGATTCATACATACTTCCTTCTCGCAGAGCAGACCGGGCCTGCCCGGATTGTAAGTTCCATCTCGACACTTGTGGAACACACACGCTTTCCCATCGTCGTAGCTGCAATCAACACAAACGACCCGAAGCAAATATCGACAGCACCACCACTTGAATAGGGCATTCATTTGATACCTCCTCTGGGTTGTCCAGTACATTAAGTCAGTTGATAAAGGTTGTCAATAACTATCCCGGGTCTCCCCCCGCATTCGTACTCAACATTGACCGGGCACCCTGAGCCGCTCCCTGAGCTTGTCGAAGGGTCGGCGAAGGCGCTGCCCTGAGCACTCGTCCGTAACCTGCGAGAACAACCGTCAATCATGGAATTGAAATACGAGCCCTGAACCGTGCACTGATCGGGATAACTTCAGTTGTGCCGTTCGCTCCACGATGTCGTCTTTGCAGACGACGCCCCGACCTTCAATATGGGACAATAATGCCAGGTGAGAAAATCCGGGGTGGGGCAATGTTTCGCCCAGCCCAGGTCCTTCAATTAACCTTGATTCGAAATTATCCTGGGACCTGAATGTCGAATATATGCAGAAGAACAAAGGCAAATTGATGTCAAAGTTGCCGGATACTTGAAGTCACTGGACGAGAGCGGAAATTCCATCCATTTGTACGACCTCGATGCCCCGCCTATGCGCTTATACCTTCTGTGCCTTTTGTGCTTTTTGTGGTAAGTTTTGCCGTTGCCTTTTTTCGGATTGAGGTTAAAGAGATTTCGCACGAGCTATTGTATCATCCATATATTTCGCCGAGAATTCCTTACACAGCTCGATAAACCGACCATCAGGTCGATCTGCAACAAGAGCAAGTAAATCTTCCTTGAGTTTTCGAGCCGTTCTCACGGGATCTTCAGATGCATCGTTCGATACTCGATCCATACAAATAACCTCGAGAACCGTGCTTATGACTTCAATCCTTGCGTTGAGGTATAAAATCTGCTCCTCCAATCCCAAATCCACAGAATCGTCCATAACCCAGTCCTCCTGAAAGAAGGTGTACGCTAAATTGAACTGCTGACTCACAGCTGTCCAAGATAGTTTGAAGGAGACCATCTTGGATGCGTAAGTGCCTGGTTTTCTAGTCAGTCGCTTCGAAACGCCAATGCAGGTCCCCTCTTTTTTGCCACGGATGTCCAGGACAGAAACCGATTTGGTTGGCGTTCCCGGGAGCGAGGGCATCCTGCCCTCGGCATCGGATTACTCGTCGCACACGGTGTCTTCCGCGAACCGGTGTCGGATTGAATGGACGCGTCAGTCTCTCGGCGCGAGTGGGGGTAGGTGACGCGAAATTCGAGGGCAGGATGCCCTCGCTCCGGCTGCAAGTGGATCATGTCGTGATAGCGGCTGCAAAAAACGATTTTGGACAGGTGTGCTGCTGACTGAATCGTTATCTCATCTCTATAGTGGCGGCGAGGGGAACCTGCCTGATGGGATTCAACTTCGTGAGAACCAACTCAGTGATGGTCAGGGCGCCGTGCCGGCGATTGTGGCGGTGATGCTCAAACGGGAACCTGTCCCGCTGGCGGCCATCTACTTTGTTAATGATCGCCCGTATGCGGCCATTGCGTGATCGCCCTAATGCGGCCACTGCAGGATCGCCTTAATCAGGCCAGTTGAAGATCGGCCTAACCAGGCCACCTGGGATGCGATTGAGGTTTCGGACTTTCCGGAAACGTATCTACCTTCTGAATGGTCACCCCGACAGCCAGGAGGGAAGATCATGGCAAACCGGAGGTTCGAGATATAACAATATAGCCAGGTATTGACGCGTATGCGTTTGGGCGATTTGGATCGAGCGATCGCGCGTTCGGGGTTCATAGGACGGCAGAAGGCAAGCCCGCTTCGCGACGTGGGTTTTCGTTATGTTGCCGGGCTGGTCTCGCAACAGTGTGCCGAGATCGTCCCGAATCAAAAGGACGAGACGAGGCATTCCTGCGACAGAAGTGCCTTCGAGTTCTTCAGTGGGGCGCCTGCGCGCTTGGTGATCGACAACCCCAAAGACGTCTCTATCTGGACTTGCTACCACGACCCGGAGGTTCAACGCACCTACAGTGTCAACAACGGTTTTGTTTTTGACAAAAGCACCGGTTTAGAAATGGACACAATAGGCGGGATCGGACATTACCTGGGGCAACCATTGCCACCTCAAACCTCGACTTCTCCGAATGGGGACACGCCTTCCCCAATCGACTACTCGGCGCCGCAACGCTCGACAGCCTCAGGCACCGCGGCTATCGCGTCATCCTTGAAGAAAAAAGCTATCGCTGCCCAAACCATTACCACAGGCGCGAGTAAAACACCAACTACATACCCCGTCCGAAACCCTAGAATCGCCACTTCCACGTGGCTCCATTGAGGCGATCATGGGTGGTCTCAAAAGGGCGATCCGTAACATAGGGGATGCCGTGGTTGTCGATCTTACGCGCTAGGAACTCGTGGCCGTTGAGACAGACCTGAACCACCAGCGGGAACCAGGACTGAATGTGGTCGCGCATCAGTCCGAACTCCCGGTCAATAAAGTAAGAGTAGCAACACAGGCATTTCCGTCGGGCGTTGATCAGGCGAGGCCTGCCTACCCCTGGTACGGGCTTGAAACTCTTGCAGCCTTCCAAGGCCCGGAACACACAGACGAGACCTTGTGTGATCCCATCGCCTTGCGCCCTGAGGCGCGCTTCGTCGTCTCTTCTGATCGTGTTGCTCTCGAGATAAATGAGCGGGCGCTGCTGCTTGTTTGCCATCGCCTCAGCGTGGTTCTTGATCGTCTGGAATGCGTCGTCACAAAACGCTTGAAGTCCTTCAATATCAAACCCTGATTGCCGATGAACCGCTCCATCGCACGCCCAAATCCAAGGGACAGGTACCCTTTGAACAAAATCCGATCAAAACAGGATACCACTCCGGTAATTTTTACACTATATTGTTCCACGAAGTCATTCACGGCGTTCCTCCTTGTGTCGATGGCGGTTGGCACTTCCATCACAAAGGATGAACGCCGTTCTTCATACCCAAAAACAACCGGTCGTGTTTAACAAACTCTATTTCGTTGCGGCTGAACAAAGCGAAGCCGCGCTAGGACAAGAATCACAAAACCGATGGTTATCAACCAACCAAGCCATTATCCTCCAATATTTCATGATTCGCTCCCTTTAATCAAGGTTCAATAGTGCCCAGTTCAAGCAGATTTGAATCTACCAATGATTGTAAGACCTCATCTTGAGTAATATCTGTTCCGAGCGTAGGGTCCAATTTGAGAGCCGTATTGAGATATGCGACGGCCGAATCTCTATGGCCCTTTAATATGTGAAGGTGTGCTCGGTTATACCACGCAACGCCAAATTTCGGATTGAATTGAGAAGCTCGGGTAAATGCCTCAAGAGCTTCTTCACACCTCTTCAGTTCGAACAGAGCAGTGCCCTTACTGTTCCAGGCGACGCCGCATTTGGAGAATCTGGATTCATCTGAAGTATGATCTCAGAGGTTTCAATAATCTTCTCATATTGCTTTAAGGCCAACAAAGGCGCAACGCGAGCATTCCATAAATTAACGTCATCAGGTGATTTTCTTATGGCATAATCAACCGTATTTAATGCCTCTCTAAATTGCTCAATTTGCATTAGTTGAGATGCTCGACCCTCAAGGAGCAATATTTCAAAAGTGGGTGCTTTGTTCGATCCACTCCCCTTTACAGGATTGTCCGCACCGATACTAAGTAATCGGTCGTATACAGCTATCGCTTCTATCGGTCTGCCCATAAATCCCAATGCCTGGGCCTTCAGCAGAGAGGCATTGTGATTCTCCGGGTCGATTGCCAATACCCGATCATAGGACTGAATAGCTTTTTCAAAACGCCCCAATCGATAGAGAACATCCGCCTTGGAATCCCAGGCACCGAGATCAGTTGAATCTAGAGCCGTCAAATGTTCATATACTTCCAATGCTTCTGTATAAGATTTCTCTTGCTTTAACTGTAAACCCCTATTGTGCCAATATTCATGATTATCGTAGTTCAAGTACGGCCACAGGACAATACTGCCGAATACAATGCCTGCGACAATACCCGACCAGATACAAATTCGCTTGAGGTAATTCATGCTCCCTCCACACAATAATTCAAGAAAGCACTGACTACCGTAGTGAGATTGCAAGCACTGTGAAAGATAACACACAAGCTCAGCTTCTTTGTGGTCTCATAAATATATGCGGCAAAGGTCGCCATTAAGATCAGAAGTATAAAATGATATAATTCAAGGCCCAATATCCCTTTAAAGTAAAGAGCTGAATACGAGGGGACATGGCTAAGTACAAACCACGTAACTGAAATGAAGTAGGCTAATAAACGTCCTTTCTTTCGCAGAGCCGAAAATAGGATACCTCGATGCACTATTTCTTCTTGAAGTGGAGCCGCAATATTCATTACGACGGCAACTACTGTACTGAGGAGGACTATATAAAATGGATCTTCGATACTTTCCTGCCAGGCGACCATTGAAGAATAAAGGGCCAGGCAAACTCCAACAGAGGCCCAATATAAACTCTGCGAGAGTGAAGGTCGGTTGTAGAACAATGACGCCTTTATGGAAATTCCGACACATCTCTGAACAATCAAATAAATGAGAATAAGTCGAAAAATATACAAAATGAGAATTTGGGTATCTCTGTAAAGATGTTTGCCGAATTCATAAGCCACAAACCCATATTCCACGTACGGTTGTAAAATCAATTGCAAGAACGGTTCTGCGATATGCAGTAGTTGAAACAGGCTGAATAAGACAATTACCAGAATAATACCCTGATAAAATCTAATCTCACACATCACACATGCCTTGAGATATCGTCAAGTGTTGTAGATGGGGGGAGCGCATCCTGATGGATTAAGCAGCGGCTTTAATGTCTCCGTCCTGGAATTCGACGCCTTGGACGACGAGTGAGTTTGTGACCGTGTGGTCTGTGCCAGTGTTTCTGGGCTTGGTCGGCCAGTTTGTAGACCATCATCATCGTGGCGTTTCGGGAGCCGCATCCTTTGGTCGGTCGTGTACGGTGGCGAACGGTGCTGAAGGTGGATTCGATCGGATTGGTGGACCGGAGGTGTCGCCAGTGGGCAGCCGGGAAATCGTAAAAGGTGAAAAGCACGTCCTTGTCCTTTTCCAGGCACGCACACGCTTTGGGGTATTTGTCATCATACAGGGACAGGAAGTCCTCATAGGCGTCGAGGGCATCCTGTCAGATGGGTGAGAGATACATCTGGTGGAGGCGCGCTCTGGCCTGCGCCTGGATCGTCTTGGGGAGGTTATCCAGCACGTTGGCACTCTTATGCACCCAGCAGCGCAGATGATGGGTTTGAGGGAAGACTTCCTCAAGTGCCGCCCAGAACCCCAGACCCCCATCGCCAATGGCCAGGGCGGGCGCTTCCTTCAACCTTCGCCTTTTCACATCCGTCAGCACGTCCTGCCAGGACAGCTTGCTTTCTCGATGCCCGTCTTCTATGGCCAAAGGTTCCTTGCGGCCGTCCCTGGTGACGCCGATGAGGACTAAGACACAGGGCCGGTCCGGTTCCAGCCGCACCTGGAAATAGATGCCATCAGCCCATACATACACGTAGTGTTTATCCGAAAGATCCCGATGACGCCACGCCTCATATTCCTGTTCCCAAATCTGTTTGAGACGAACCACGTTGGCGGGTGACAATCCAGGGGCCTGCTCGCCCAGAATGGCGGTAAGGGCCTCCGGGAACGACGACGTGGAGACGCCCCTGAGATACAGCGCCGGAATCAACGCATCGATCGAAGGCGCACGACGCATATATCGTGGCAAGATGGCTGAACGAAACGCTTTGCCCTCACGTTTGTCGTGCACACGCGGCAAGTTCTCGACGTAGGCGTCCACTTCGAACTCTAACGCCGCTTGCAGCATCCGCCTGGCCCCAACACGGATCAGGGCTTCCAGGCTCAACGTCACTTCATCTTTGACTATCGTCTCAACTTCGGAGGCTGTATATTGTCTCATCGAGCGTACCCTTTCTCCCTCGTCCGAGGGGCCTCGCGGGTTTTTGGTGACACGTAAGGATACGCTCTTTTTTATCTGATCCACAACTTTTGAATATAACAAGCCTTCGGGGATCTACCAATTTATCTTATTTCAACCACCACCACCGTTGGTTGAATCAGGTGTAGCAATACGGAAAAAGAATCGAACGGTGGTACGTGAACGACGTTCCGTATAGCTATACACATCAACTTCAGTAATCGTGGAATCAGGACGTCCAGTAACAGGTTTGGGGTTATTGGGTCGAACTCTGATGGGTGGAGTAATATTCATCCTAAAGGTTATCTCCACACCATTCAGGCCACGGACACCACCGAGGTTCGCACCATCCTGGGACAGAGCAGCATCCAATTGCTCACGTGCCAGGTTTCGGTTCGTGCGTGCTTCTGGTGCTGAATTTTGCTGAGGCATAAATTGGCCTCCTTTTTGAGAGGTTAGATCCCCGAAGGCTAAATTCTCGCAGCTATGTTATACAAGTGTGCATACGCGCCCTCACCAGCAATTAATGATTCATGTGTGCCCTGCTCAATTATCTGACCCTCATCAATTACCACGATATTATCTGCACTGCGAATTGTCGAGAGTCGATGCGCGATAATAATCGTAGTTCTATTCTCTTGAACCACCTTTAAGGCTTCACTGACATATTCTTCCGATTCAAGATCCAGAGCAGCTGTCGGTTCGTCTAAGATCAGAATTGGAGTATTCATCAACAACACCCGTGCTAAGGCGATCCGTTGTTTCTGGCCCTCCGAGAGTTGCGCACCTTGCTCGCCCACCAGCGTATTGTATCTTTCGGGCAAGGTAGAAATGAAATCATCAATATAGGTGACTTGAGTTGCGCTCTGCACGACTCTCAGTGGAATATCCTCACCAAATGTCAAGTTCTCTAAAATAGAGCCATGAAATAAAGTGCTGCCTTGCATCGCAAATCCCACCTGTCGCCGTAGAGAACTCAAACGATGATAACGAATATCATGACCATCTATTAATATTTCACCCTCTTGAGGATCATAGAATCGTGGAATCAATTTAGCGAGGGTCGATTTACCTGAACCACTCTTTCCTACTAAAGCCACAGTAGTCTTCGCAGAGATGTAAAGGTCAATATTTCGCAAAACGGGTTGATTTGTTTGATAGCAAAACGTAACCTCGTTAAATTGAATCTCTCCCTGGAGTTCAGGTAAAGCTGACATATTAGGGCGGTCCCGAATTTCGGGCCGAAGTTCATAGATTTCGAAGAAGCGATTAATATGTACAAGGGTCAATTCCAAATGCTGCACTAAACCAATTAAATTGCTAATCGGTCCATATAGATATCCCACATAAGCAGAGAAGGCCATATAGCTACCCAGAGAGAGATTACCATGCAGGATTTGTGTCCAACCGTACCAACCATAGGCAAAGGTTCCTGTTGTCCTTATCAAGAGCCCAATAAATCCAAATCCACCATTCAATAAAATCGACCTAATTTGTAACTTTGAAACACCGAAAATGTGTCCCCGGAGTTTATCATAAAATGCAGCCTCTAACCCTAACGCCTGTATTGTTCGAATACCAGAGAGTGACTCAAACGATATTGCAGATAAACCGGCCAAGGCTTCAGTTAATTTTCGTGAAATCCTGCTTATATATCGTTTTGAAATCATTATCAAAATTGTGTCAAATGGTAATACAGCCATACTTATCAAAGCCAATTTCCAATTAATGTATAGGAGAATGGCAGGAAAGATTAATAACTGGAGTGAATTCATTATTAAGCTGTTGAGCATATCTATGGTGTTTTCTATTGAATCGTCCATATCATTAAAACGTGCAATAATCTCGCCAGTTTGACGATTGTCGAAAAAACCAAAATCCAATCCTTGAACATGGGTGTAAAACTGAGACTTAAAATCCATGCCCATGTTAACACCCACATAGCCGCCAAAATACTCACTCAAAGTATTCGTGAGTCCCAAACTGATCGAAAACACAGCAGTAAGAACCAATACAAAAACCATTAGTGTGAAATCTCTTTGGGGGTATACATCATCAATTAAGACCTTAGTGATATATGGCCCTGGGATCTGTAGAAACATCAACAGAATACCCACCAAAAATGATTGAAAAATGAATCGCCAATAGGGACGGAGTAACTTAATAATCTTTAATATTTGCCGCATCAATTTGCTCAGTTCAGAACCTGTACGCTTTCGGTATGTTCGTCCAGGTGATAAATCTCAGGACGTTCAAATCTCCCCACGGATTTTAGAAACTTCTTCCAAATTAACTCCGCAATCGGACCACGTTCTGTTACAATCTTAGCCTCAACACCCATACCATAAGCGAGTGAATATCGCCTCTCACCGTCAATTATAACTGGATCCTCTATATGTATCTTTACGTCATAAACCGTGCCTTGTGTCACGTCCGCGGTGGGTTCAGGTTTATTGGGGACATCGGTCACAGTGCCTTCAAAAATCTTGTACTGCATATGCGGAAAAGCCTCTACGTACAGTCGCGCAATTTGACCAATCTTGATCTTTGGAATATCCACCTCCTGAATCATCACCTGCGCCTGCCAGCCGGTCAATTCCGCCAGTTCCAGTACAGCTTCTCCTGCCGCTAGGTGATCCCCCACCCTCTTGTCCAGGTCACGGGTTAACACGGTACCGGAAACGGGCGCGTGGATATTCATCTGTTCCACGTGCGTTTTCAGGAGACGATACCGAACCCGAAGTTTGCGGTAAATCTGTTTCAACTCATTCAATTCCTGTCTGCGACTATCCAGCGCGGCCAGGCGTCGTTTTGCATGCTCGATTTCTACTTTGGCCCTTTGGAGTTTAATTTTGTGTTCTCGCATGGGAATGAGCTTATCGATCGGATGTTCGAAATCTTCATGCTTGTGGAAGGGTAAGACAGAATGGTTGAATTCATATTCTACACGTGCCCTCTCCATATGGAGTATCTCGGTGTCCCGGTCGGTTTCGGCCCTTGCAATGTCCATTTCGATGATCGCACGCTCGCGTTCCCATTCCGCCGGCAAAGCCGCACGCCGTTTAATCTCATTCAGTCTAAGTTCATTTTCGATCTGCTCCACTTCATTGCGCAGATCCGTATCATCCAGGGTCAGCAGGAGATCGCCCTCTGTGACGTCCTGCCCGTGATTCACAAGAACGGTCTTGATCAGTCCGGGCCGTCGAGACTTGACGATTTCTCGCGAGGTTGGCTGCACGTGACCCTGCCCCTTGACCGTCACGTCCATTCCCAGATGCCAGCCCAGCAGAACGGTGAGCCCGATCATGCATCCCACAACGCACAGAATGGCGAGCAGGAAAAAGCGTACGAACCGAAAACCGATACCTGAGGTCGAAAGTACTTCCTGGGCGCCAGTACCTTCGCGTGATTCGGCTTCCTGAGTACGTTTATACGGATTAGTCCTTTCGCCTGAGTTCATTACAACTGATCCTCTGCCGCGTCCCGAATGGACGAACTGTATCACTCAAATGAGACTAAATGGCAGTCAAAAAAGTGAGGATGCGCGCGACCAAAGGAGTGCTGGAAGGGATACGCTGTGGACCTGGAGGCACCCCCGGATGACGAGGAAGCATCTGCGACGTGGCGTCCGTAAGACCGGTTGCGTTTCCTCATCGAAGCCAGGTAAGCAGATGTAACGGTCAGCGAGTTTTGTCGCCGGTGTCAGACGCTCCCGGCAAGTCCTTCCTAAAGTATCGGTTACGAAATTTGACCGGGGAAATGCCATGAATCCGGACGAACGCTTCGCAGAGACGTTTGGATGAATGGAACCCACATTCAGCCGCGACTTCCTTCATATACATTGAAGTTTCGGCGATCAATTGCGCTGCGCGAGCGATCCTGATCTCTCGCAGTTTTTCCCGAAATGGCTTTCCAAGATGCTGTTTGAACAGCCTGCAACCGTATGACCGAGTGAACCTGAATTCACTAATGAAGTCATCGAAACTCAGGTCCGGATTGCTGTAATTCGCATCCAGAAACGACTCCAGCCCCGTCTTCCAATAGCTCTGTGAGTTCACGGAATCGTCTGTTGTCTCCGGGTGTTCCTCTTTCTGCCTTGCAATATCCAACTTTCCCAGAAAATCAAGCTCGAGTGGCTCTTCTATCAGATCGTGGTGCGACGCTGAAGTGACGACGAACAGCCTGGCCTCGATTCTCTCCTTACTCGAAGTCCCCGGTCGTGTTTTACCATGCACGATCTGTAGCCGCACGTCGGCAGTTGCAATGTCAAGGGTTCGGTACTTTGAATTCCTGAGCCCATTGGAAGCAGTTTTCGCGAAGAAAATCTCATACGGACCTTCACCCAGGAGTTCCTCAAGCCTCGATTTGACTGCAGGGTCTCCCTCTAGAATGAGGGCCTTGTGCCGTATCATATCAGGCGCAATCAAAACGTGACTTCCAGGGCGATTCCTCCCGGTCATAGCGACGATTGCGCGGATTCCTCAGGAGACCTGGCGATCCATAATCGATATCCGATATGAACAAATAACCCAGTAAAGACTCCACTTCTCGTGACTGCGATTCAAACTATGATCATAATAGTATCGAATAATCTGCCCACACAAATCAAAACGAATCCTTATATTTGACATTTGTTCCGCGAATTTGCACTTTTCGATTGATCGAATTCAACACGAACTGAAATATCGTGATATCCTGATGAACCGCGCGGCCGATCCCTTCTTTAAATGAAGACAATTGCGCGGTTGCTTCAGGACACCTGGTGATCCATAATTGACTTCCAATATCAATTATTCATTTTTCGTGTATCCACGATCCATGACTGCCGTTCAATTAGCAAATATTATAATGTCAAATAATCTCCCCGCGCAAACATAAACGCATCCTGATATTTCTCATATGCTCCGCAAATTTACACTTTTCTTTCGAACTCATTCATCATGAATCATAAGGTGACGCATTGTGCGACAGTCTTTTGCATCTATCGCACCAGGAGCATTATTCGGATGTTCAGCACACGTGAAATAGAGAATTACGTGAATTCGGCGCTATCAGTAGAAATATAAGGGATTCTTCTGTTCGCGGAATTTTTCGTGGGTTCAGTACGCCGGCGAAACCCACGTTCACACGCCATCCACGGCTTATTCATTCATTCGACACTTTATTCAACTCGTCAAACCCACGCATTCGGACCGGCTCCGCGATTGAGATGCGTTCAGCGCGCCACGGCGGGTCGGATTCCTGTCCGGGATCGTCCCAATCCGGGCTTGACTTTGTCAGGACCGGGCTATATGATCCGTCTTATGAAAAAGGGCGTCGCGACGTTCGACGTTGTTGTGGCCGGACTGGGCGCGATGGGCAGCGCTGCGGTATATCATCTGGCAAAACGCGGTATGCGGGTGGCGGGATTCGACCGGTACCGTCCGCCGCACAACCGCGGGTCCTCGCACGGACACGCGCGGGTGATCCGCGAGGCCTACGCCAGCGGGCCTGCATACGTGGACTGATCAGACGCGCATACGCGCTGTGGGAAACGCTGGAAGACGAGAGCGGCGCGGAACTGGTCAGGACGTACGGCCACCTCTCCATGCGGCCGCATGGCGGGGCCGAACGACACGGTGTCCTGGAAAGCGCGCGAGCGTTCGATATCCCCGTGGAGCGGGTCTCGGCGGATGACGTGCGGCGGCGATATCCCATGTTCCGGGTCGAAGACGGCTGGGAGGGCATCTTCGAGCCCAGGGCGGGCGCCGTTTTTCCCGAGGCGTGCATCGATGCGCATCTGAAGCTGGCACAATCCGCGGGGGCAAAGCTGAACTTCGACTGCCCGGTGCTGGACTGGACCGCGGAAGGAAGCGCGGTGCGGGTGAAGACGCGGTCGGGCGAAATCTCGGCCGGCAGGCTCGTCGTCTGTGCGGGCGCCTGGGTCACCCGGCTGGTGGCGGACCTGGCGCTTCCGGTGGAAATCGAGCGGATGACGCTGTTTTTCTTTCGGCCGCTGCGGAACGCGGGAATGTTCACGTCCGGCCGATGCCCGAACAATACCTGGGTTTGCGAGAACGGGGTTTCGTTCTACTGTCAGCCGGACTTCGGACGGGGTTTCAAGGCGGCCTTGCATTGCGGGCGCGCCGGGGTCAACCCGGACACCATGGACCGGAATGCGTCTCCGGATGACGAGGCTCAGATTCGTCCGCTCGTAGAGCGGTTCATTCCCGATGCGGCAGGGCCCGTCGTCGAGAGCGACGTGTGCATGTATACCAATCTTCCGGATACCGGATGGATTGTGGATTGCCATCCCGAATATGAGCAGGTGATTGTCGCTTCGCCGTGTTCCGGGCATGGGTTTAAATTCTCGTCGGCGATCGGAGAGATTGTGGCGAAAATGTGCATGGGCGAATCCGATGCGGCGGATCCCGGGATGTTCGGCATCGCGCCGCTGCTGGCCGGAGGATCGAGGACGTGACGATTCAGGACCACGTATCCTGGGCGGACTTCAACGATGACACGCTTCGCTTTTCGCGGGCGATCGGCGCGGACATGATCTGCCTGGACATTCGCGCGATGCACAGGCTGGATCCCTCGATAGACCTGCGCGACGGCCGGGACAGCCGCCCGTTCTTCGAAGCGGCCAGAAAGAAGGTGGAAGCCCACGGAATGGCGCTGTTCAGCGTCTTTATGGCGGGATGGGACGAACTGGCATTCGGCCTTCCGGACCGGGACGAAAAGCTCGAGGCGTGGTGCCGCATGTTGCGCTGCCTGGGCGAGGCGGGCATACCCGCACTGGGATACAACTTCAAACCCATGGGCAACTTCCGCACGGCCTCGACGCCGCCTGGCCGGGGTGGGGCCGTATACAGCACGTTCGATTACGAGTCGTTCTCAAACAACAGGCCAGATCCGCACGATCCTCCGGTAGGCGAGGCGGAGATCTGGGCGAACATGAAGCATTTTCTGGAGGTAGCTGTGCCGGTGGCGGCGGAGGCGGGCGTGAGGATGGCGCTCCACCCGGACGATCCGCCCATCCCGGAACCCCTCGGCGGCGTTGCCCAGATCGTGTCCACGCTGGAACAATACCGGCGAATCTTCGCGGCTGCGCCGGGCGACGGCAATGCGATGCTGTTCTGCCAGGGCTGCGTGACCGAAATGGGCGTGGACGTCTACGAGACCATCCGCGAGATGGGACTGCGCAAGAAGATCGTTTTCGTGCATTTCAGGAACGTGCGCGGGGCCCTGCCCAGCTTCCAGGAGGTGTTTCTGGATGAAGGCGACGTGAATATGCGCAGGGCGATGGAGGTGTACAAGGAGGTGGGGTTCAACGGGCCGTTCATGATGGATCATACGCCGGGTATCCCCGGCGACGAGAAATCCAGGGCCGGGCACGCGTATGCCGTAGGGTATATTCGCGCGTTGATACAGGCGGTCTATGGGTAGATAGGCATGGCAGTAACAATTCGTGAATGTCTGGTATTGTAGGGGCGTCCCTTGTGGGCGCCCGATCACCGGGAAGACATTAGACGGGAGGACAATTACATGTATATACAGGAACAGCTTCCGTGGGACCAGATCAACGACGATACGCTGAGTTTTTTCAAGGCGATCGGCGTGGACTATCTGACGGTGAACGCCATCCCTCACGATGTGCGTGAGGGCACGGATCGCACCGAACTCTGGCGGGACGTGAAGAGATTGGCCGAAACCCACGGGTTGAAGTTGACGAACCTGGCGGCAACCGGTTGGGACGAAATATCGCTCGCGCTGGACGACCGCGACGAAAAGATCGACGCATGGTGCCAGCTTCTGCGGAGCATGGGCGAGGTCGGCGTTCCCACGCTGGGGTACAATTTCAAGCCGGCGGGGAATTTCCGTACCGAATCCGTACCCCCGGGCAGAGGGGGCGCCAGATACAGTACGTTCGATTACGAGAAGATGATGGAGGACCCGCCGTACTATCCCGACAAGGCCATTTCCGAGGAGAAGATCCTGGAGAATATTCAATACTTCCTGGAACGCGTCATCCCGGTGGCCGAAGAGAACAACGTTCGAATGGCATTGCATCCCGACGATCCCCCGATTCCCGAACCGCTGGCCGGCGCCGCCAGGATCGTGTCCACCCTCGAACAGTATCATCACATCTTCGATATGGTCCCCAGCCGCAGCAACGCCATGTTGTTCTGCCAGGGCTGCGTCGCGGAGATGGGCGTGAACGTGTGCGATGCCATCCGGGATATCGGGGGCCGCGACAAGATCGTCTACGTGCACTTCCGGAATATCCGGGGCGGTCCCAGGAGTTTCCAGGAGGTTTTCGTGGACGAGGGAGACCAGGACATGTACGAGGCGATGCAGACCTACAAGGAAGTGGGTTTCGAAGGGCCGTTCATGATGGACCATACGCCCGGTTTCCCGAACACGGATTCCACGTTCTGGGCGGGGCGCGCGTTTGCCGTCGGGTATATGCGGGCGTTGATCCAGGCGGTCTATCGTTGACCGATCCGCGCCCGGACACTGATGGGCTTCACTGGAGGGGAGAATGGCAAAGCGACGGGAAGAGGCAACGACAAGAGAGCCCCGCGAGAAGAAAACCATTCGCGTGGCCATGATTGGCGCCGGAGGTCGCGCAACCAGCGCGCATTACCCCTCGCTCAAGGCCTTGAACGGCGTCGAGATGGTGGCCGTATCGGAGCTGAGCGAACAGAGGATGGCCGATGCGGCCGAACGGTTCGGCATTCCGGGGCAGTATTCGGACTACAGGCGGATGATCGAGAAGGAAAAGCCGGATGCCGTTTACGCCATCATGCCGCCCCATCACCTGTACGATATCGCGGCAACGGTGATGGAGGCGGGCTGCCATCTGTTTATTGAGAAACCCCCCGCGATGACAACCGAGCAGACCCGTCAGATGGCGCTGATTGCGCAGAAGCATGAGGTGCTCACCGGCGTGACGTTCCAGAGACGGTTCGCGCCGGTCATCCGGTACGGGAAGGAACTCTGCGAAAAAAGAGGGGCCGTCCACAGCGCCGTGGCCACGTTCTACAAGAATGCCGTGGGCGGCGCGCCGTATTACAGGGGAGCGATCGACATCCTCACGTCCGACGCCATTCACGCTGTGGACACGCTGCGCTATCTGTGCGGCGGCGAGGTGGCGTCCGTTGCCAGCGACGTCCGGCGGGAAGGCGCAACACATACCAACATATACCTTGCGCTGGTGAAGTTCAGCTCGGGGGCGACCGGCGTGCTGCTCACGAACTGGATGACGGGGCGACGCATCTTCTCCGTTGAAATCCACTCACCCGGCATTTCGGTGTTCGGGGATCCGGAAGAAGGCGGGCGGGTATTCGCGGACAACAAGGACGAACCCGTGGAAGTGCTCGATCCCTTCCGCCTTGGCGGCGGGGACGACACGTGGCGCGCCTACGGCGCGTACGACATCAACGGCCACTTTATGGACTGTATCAGAGACGGGAAACAGCCGGAGACCTGTTTCGAGGATGCGGTGAAGACGATGGAGCTGGTGGATCTGATTTACCAGTCGCAGATCTAAACTGATGGAGAGACGAAATGAAATACATCATGTTCACGAAACATCTGGAAGGCCTGGACGTGCCCGGTATTATTGCCGCGTTGAAATCGGTTGGCGTGGAAGGCGCCGACCTCTGTGTGCGTCCGGGCTATCCGGTACATCCGGAGAACGTCGAAAAGGCCCTGCCGGACGCGGCCAGGCTGTTCGCCGATGAAGGGCTGTCCATACCCCTGGTCACCACACCGGGTGACTTCGTCAGACCGGACATCGACTACGCGGACCGTCTGTACGCGGCCTGCGGTGAAGCCGGCGTGGGTCATATCAAACTGGGATATTGGCACTGGGCGGCGGGGATGGACTACTGGGAGGAACTGGATTCGGTCCGTGGGCACCTGGAGGGATTCCAGAGCCTGTCGGAGAAACACGGGGTCCAGACCGTGGTGCACAACCACTCCGGGCTTTCGATGGGACTCAACTCCTGCGCGGCCATGAACGTGGTCAAAGGCTTCGATCCCCGGCACATCGGCGTGTTCGCCGATCCGGGACACCTCTCCATCTGCGGGGAGCCGATTGAACTGGCGCTGAACATCGTCCGGTCGCACCTGTCGGTGGTGGCGCTGAAGGACCTGATCCGCCAGCCGCTGGTACAGAACGGCAGGACAAACTGGCGCACACGCGTCGTCAGGCTTGGCGAGGGATACGGAGACTGGCCGGCTCTTCTGCGCGCGTTCGGCGCAGTCAACTTCGACGGACCCCTGAGTTTTCACAGCGAATACAGCGGGGAACCGGTGGACACGGTGATTGACCTGGCCCGGTCCGACGTGCGTTTTTTCACGGCGCTACGCGGATCAGGGTAGCGGATATTCGAACCCGCAAACGAAGAGGGCGACCAGCTGAACCGGGTCGCCTTTTCTTTGTTCCACGGAGTCGGGTATTCAGTCCAGAATCGCCCTGCAATTCGCCTGGATCCGGAATCCCCCGTCCTGTTGCCGGAGAGCCGTTGCTGACGGCGTGACCTCCACCGTGTCTCCCGGCCCGACGTCGTAGAGATAGGCGATATCGCCAATCCTGAACCCGGCGGAGAGGTCGTGCCTGCCAAGCAGCCGGATGCCCGCATCCCTGCGGACGCCCGGCCGGTGCGGAGCGAGGTCCACGTCGTCAACGGGAAGCCACCGCGCGTGGTCCCGGTCCGTGAGCCAGGCGCCCCGGTAGTAGCCCTGCGCCGCCATGTACAGGTTGGTCTTCGTCGAAAGGCCGGTTCCATCCGGGCTTACGCCAGTAACGACGAAGCGGCCGACCCGGAAACTGTCGGCGCCGAACCGGATGCGATAGCGCCTGCCTCTGCCTTCCACGGAAGTGATGTTGTACGCCGCCCAACGGCGGGCGTTTCCGATGCGGGCGACGTCACCCTTGAGAGCCGCCCTGCGGAAGGGCATGCTGTCACGGTCGCGTTCAACGGTTATGGCGGATGACGACGGATCGACTTCCGCGATACGCCCGCGAAGAGGTCCTGGAACGGACAGGGTATGGCCGTTGGCGCTGATGCTCCCCTGGCCGGACTGGTGCAGGGAGACCAGCTTCCCCACAGCATCGTGTCGCGCCATACCGAAGCTGCTGCCGCACGGCCCGACGGCGTGGCGGATCGTATCTTCGCCGGTTTGATGGCCGACCCGTAGCGCGAGGGTCTCGCCGTCGACATCCAGTTGCTCTACTGCGTGGACTTTTCGCGTGCCCTTAAAGGGTTCGTGTACGGCCACGAACCGGCTGGCCGCGCCTACAGAGACGTTCCGGAGCAGCACGTAAGTCAGCTGCTTCGGGTTGCCTGGCTTTCTGGGGGGGTCTCCGTGGGCAACGAAGACCTCGTCCGAGGGAAGGAAGATGGTATTCAGGCCGATGCGGGTTTTCACGTCGCGCCAGGATGAGGACCACACCGCGGTCGGATTCCCGCGCCGCTCATCGTACAGATAGGAATAGCCGCCCCCACGGTACGTGTAGTACGAGCGTCCCTTCCTCAACGGGTCGGTGAGACCGTCGTCGTCGTAGATGGCGCCGAATGGCACGTCCCGGCCTGCAAGGGTTCCCTGCTTCTGTGGCGGGTTGAGCGCGATTTCATTTGCGGAAAACTCACCGTCGAATCCGTGCAGGCTGTAGTCGTGCTGCGTTCCACCCGCCACGCGGAAGCAGTCGAGGACGTAGCGGGCGTCCTTTGCGATTTCGACCAGCGCAAGCGTCCGCCGGTATTCGGAAGTATGGCGATAGGTTTCCGGAGCATCCACCTGCACCCAGGTCAGGCCTTGCGCCCTGACGAATTGCTCCAGCCTGCCGGGACCCTGTGAATCCTGCCGCCGGCCGTCCACGACGACCGTGGCGTGCGCCAGCGTGTTCTTCGTCCATACCGCGGGACGGTCTCCCTCCGCGGCGTGTTCGCCGTACCCGAGGTCGGGGATGAGTTTTCGGCCGTACGCGAAAAGTTCGATGTTGAGGCTGTCGAAATGCGCGTGCTCGGTGGCCGCCCGTCCATAATAGAGCGCCAGAGCGGCACGTTCGCGGCCTCGTCCCGACCTCAGCAGGGCCAGGCCGAAGCCACCCATCAACCGGCTCTCGGTGGCCATCTCCTTCAGTTCGGCGGCGGCGCCCGCGTGCGGCGGCGGTTCAATCGGTTCCTCCATCAGCGACTCGAAGCTGTTGAAACCGTTCGTCTGTCGCCGAAGAAGCTCGCCGACGAAGGCGTCTCCCGTCGCCCTGTAAGCAACCCGCAGGGTCTCCGCGCCGAGGGATACGTATCCTCCGGTTGTCGTCCCGGCGTCGCCGATGCACGGGGTGAAATCGTCCAGGCACGTCATTTCCTCTGCCCAGCGATACATGCGCAGGAACTTCGGCCTGTCCCAGATCCGTACGCCCTGTTCTTCCAGAAGTCGTGCGATGACCGTGAGGTGCGTGACCCAGCTGCTGTTGTAGCTGGGGGAACTCTCCCACCCCATGCCTTCCCTGAAGATCAGGTTGTCAAGGGCGAAGTTGATCCCTTCCGCATGGGCGGCCTTGTCCCGAAAGATGTACCCGTCGAAGTGGGTGAGCATCTCCTTCAGTTCCGTTGCTTCCCCCGTGTTATTCAACGTCCATTCTACTGCTTTGTCGATTTCGTTCCGGTCTCCAGAGGCGAGTGCTGCGATCAGCAGGGCTTCCTGGTGCCCGCCGTAGTTGCTCCGGACATGGCCGCGGTAGATTCCGTCGAGGCTGGCTCCGATGATGCCCGCCTCGATCTTCCGCCCGAACTCGTCGGCGTCTGAGCCGAAGACAGGGTCGCCGGGGATGGCGTCGCGAACGGCATCCAGCGCGTGGCAAAGCCGACGTACGGTTCCGGATTCGGAGATGAGATCGTTCATCTTACCGGTATAACCGGGAGAGAATTCCAGGGCGTACATGGATTGTCTGCTGTAGTCCATGTGCGGATAGACTTCGGCCAGCCGGTCCAGAATGACGAGCGCTTTGTGTGCATATCTGCCGTCCCCGCTGAGGAGATAGGCCTGAGAGAGGGAGGTAAGGCCGGCAACAACCGTATTCCACGTACTGCAACAACAATAGGCGATGAACCAGTGGCGAAACGGTGTATCGTCGCCCTGCCAGCCCCATCCATCGTCGGCGTAAGGGCCGGTCAGCAGGCTGCGGTCCTCCATTCCGCTCCGGTAGAATGCCCCAAAGTCATTGCTGGGATAGGATTCCCCACCTATGGCGCAGGTGACGCGCCACTGGTCCTTGAAGGGATCGTGTATCCATCCGCCCTGCGCATACCCGCCGTACCCATTCGGACCGCTGCCGTGGACCGGACAACCGCTCACGAAGTTGATGGTCCAGCTGCGCGGCACTTCAGGACCGGGCATCAGCGCGCGGATGTCGTCCCGATCTCGGTCCAGCCACGGGTCCGCCTGGGCAAGGATACGCCCGGCGACTTTTCCCGCATCGGGGTCATCCGCCGCGCGCTGCCGGGCCAGCCGGATCCGTTCCTGTGTGTAGAGATTCACATGGGCTCCTTGGAATTCGTTTTCGCCCGGCGCGGACGCTTCCTGCCGTTGAAGGAAGCGGGCGCCGGCGCATCCGCGGGCGTCGATGATCGGCCCAACAGTATTTCGAAAGCGAGGTGAATTCGCAAGCGTAATTTCGACCGCCGGGACGGCATGGCCGGGGCGCTTCGGAACGAGGTTGTCGGGCTGGACGCCGGTCAGTCGCCGCTTGCCGAACCCCTTGACGGTTGGCGCCATATTTGATAAATAGTCACTGCCTTCCGGGATGAATGGGAAGAGACGATTCCGGACGGATGTGACCTTTTGTGTTTTTGTGCCTTTTGTGGCCAATGCCTTTTCGAAGTCAACCCGGCAGAGCCCAACAATAGCCACATAAGGTGAAGATTTCAGGAGAAACCTGTATGGAATACCGCACGCTCGGGCGAACAGGCCTTCGTGTTTCCGTCCTGGGTATCGGTACGGGCGGTCCGAGCCAGTTCGGACAGAATTCCGGCGTGTCAGAGAGCGACGTCAGCCGGATGGTGCGCAGGGCGCTGGTGCTGGGCGTGAATTTTTTCGATACCGCCGCGGGTTACGGGGAGAGCGAAGCCATTCTCGGCAGGGCGCTCGCGGGCGTGCCGAGGGAGGACTACGTTCTGGCCACAAAGGTTCAGGTGGCGCGCGACGATTGGACCGACACCCCTGGAGACGTGGTCGCCACGGTGGAACGAAGCCTGGATCGGCTGCGGGTGGACGTTATCGACATTATGCAGTTCCACGGCGTGAAACCGGACGACTATGCACGCACGATCGAGATCTTTCTGCCGGTAATGGTGCGGCTTCAGGAACAGGGCAAGTTCCGCTTTCTGGGTGTATCCGAGACATATTCCCAGGATTTCCGGCACGAGATGTTTCCAATGGCGCTCGCGGACGACCATTTCGACACGGCAATGGTAGGATACAATATGATCAGCCCAACCGCGGAGCATCGCGTCCTGCCAATGTGCCACGAAAAAAATGTAGGTGTGATCTGCATGGTGGCGGTGCGCCGGGCGCTGAGCAGGCCGGACGTGCTGGCCGAGCGCATCGCCTATGCGAAGGAAAAGGGCCTGATTGGACGGGATACCCTGCCGGACGTCGATCCGCTGGGCTGGCTGGTCAAGGGACATGTGGATTCGTTGCCCGCGGCCGCGTACAAATACGTGGCGTCACATGCGGCGATGGGCACGGTCCTGACGGGCACGGCGAACATCGATCACCTGGAGGCGAACGTAAAGGCCATTCTCGGTCCGCCGCTTCCTGACGACGATATGGCGCGACTGAGAGAGATCTTCGGCGCGGTGTGGGAGCCGTTGGGTAATTGACGCGGTCCGGTGACCGCTCGCTTGTTGAAAGGTTCGTTCCATGCTCGAAACAACTGCCGAATCCGGGGCATTGGCGGCCGGCGCCGGGAAATCCGGCGTCTCGCTCATAGACGCGGACGTCCACAATTATCCCGATTCCATCGACGAACTCCTGCCCTACCTGTCCAGGAGGTGGCAGGCATACGTGAAGCAGTCCGGGTTTACGATACCGTCTGTGTCGATCTATCCCAAGCTCTATGCACAGGCGGCAAGGCGCGACGCGTGGCCTTCAAACGGCAGGAAGCCCGGTTCGGACGCCGGGTTTGCCCGGGAACAGCTGCTCGACAGATGGGGCATTGACTTCGCTGTCCTCAACCCCCTCGTCGCGGTGTCGGCCGTGCGCAATATCGACCTTGCAAACGCACTGCAGCGGGCCGTCAATGAATGGACCCGGGAGGCCTGGCTGGATGCCGACAGCCGGTGGCGCGGCTCAATCGTCGTCAACGTTCAGGATGCCGAAGCGGCCGCCGCCGAGATCGAGCGAGTGGCCGCCGACCGCCGCTTTGTGCAGGTGTTGCTGCTCGTGCGCTCCCATGCACCCTACGGACGGCGTGAATTCCGTCCCATCTTTCGCGCCGCGGCAGCGGCGGACCTGCCCGTTGGCATTCACTTTGGCGGGGGCGGCAACCCCATTACGGCAAGCGGATGGCCATCCTATTACATCGAGGACCACACCGGAATGTCGCAGGCCTTCGAGGCGCAGGTCATCAGCCTTGTATGCGAAGGCGTCTTCGAGGAACTGCCGTCGGCCAGGGTCGCTCTCGTTGAAGGCGGATTCGCATGGCTGCCCGCACTCATGTGGCGGCTCGACAAGAATTACCGCGGTCTGAGAGGCGAAGTGCCGTGGCTCACAAAGCTGCCCAGCGAATACATCCTGGACCACTTTCGTGCGACCACACAGCCCATGGAGGAGCCGTCCAATCCCCGGCACCTGCTCGCCATTCTGGATATGATCGGACGCGAAGACTTCCTCATGTTCGCCACCGACTACCCGCACTGGGACTTCGACGCGCCCGACCGGGCCCTGCCCCGGATTATCAACGGCGCCCTCAGGCAGCGCATTTTCGCTGATAACGCGGCGGCCTTCTATGGTCTCGAAGACGGTTGACATCGGGTCGGTCGACGACTTCGAGCCCGGCCGGCCACACCGGGTCGAGGCTGGCGGACGGGCGCTGATGGTGGTGCGGCGCGGCGGGCGCTTTTTCGCATTGCGCGATACCTGTCCTCACCAGGGTGCGCCGTTGTCTGCCGGAAAGGTGGACGGTACAGCCCTGCCGTGTCGTCCCGGCCAGGAGATTTCCTACGGACGTCTGGGGGAAATCCTTACCTGCCCCTGGCATGGGTGGCAATTCGATCTGGCAACCGGCCGTGCGCTGATCGAGCCCGAGCGATACCGGGTGCGGGTCTATCCCGTACGGGTTTCCGGCAGCCGTGTTATCGTGCAGATGGATTAGTTTTCCGCCCCTCTTCCTGGTGCCCGGGGCTTCTCCCGCACTTCATGGCCTCGGCATTCATCGCAGGACACAAGATTGATCCGGATCAGCAATCCGTTTTCCGAATGGAACCGGGACTTCAGACTTCTGGGCGCGGCGGCGTTCTCCGTGGGCGTGTTCTTCGGCGTTCAACTGACGTTATACAACAACTTCGCCGTGGAACGACTCGGCATCGAGCCGCACGAACTCGGTTACGTGGAAGCCCTTCGGGAATTATCGGGATTCCTGAACGCGTTCTTCATCGCGCTGATGATGCGGTTGGCCCCGCCGGTCGTCGCAGGCGTTTCCCTGGTGGTAATGGGTGCGGGCCTCGCCGCGTACGCGGACGTATACACCGTTTTCGCCCTCGCGGTATATTCGGCGCTGTGGGGCATCGGGTTCCATTGCTGGATCCCCATGGAACAGTCCATGGCGTTGCGGTTCTCTCCGGAAGGCAAGAAGGGGAAGTGGCTGGGTCAGTTGCGGAGCGTGCATGCATTCGCGTGGCTGCTGACCATCGGGGTCTGCAATCTGGTGTTCCATGTGGCCCGCTACGACTGGCTGTTCGCGGCCGCCGGAGCGATCACCGCGCTGGGCGGGGTTGCGATCTTCTTTGCCAGCAAAAAACGCCCGGACGTGCGGGAGAAGAGTTTCGTTTTCCACCGTCGCTACGGACTGTATTATGCGTTGAATTTTCTGCAGGGCTGCCGGAAGCAGATGTTTATCACGTTTGCCATCTTCGCGCTGGTGAAGGTCCATGGGATGCCGGTGGAAACGACGATGGCGCTCGTACTGATCAATCAGACGCTGATTACGTTAACGGCGCCGCTGATGGGCCGGCTGGTAGACAGGCATGGCGAACGGGCCGTGCTCAGCTGGAGCTACATCGGGCTGACGTTCGTCTTTTTCGGTTACGGCGCGATTGAGCACCGGCCGACGCTGTACGTGCTTTATTGCGTGGACAACCTTATTTTCTTCGGAGGCATTGCGTTGACCACGTACCTGCACAAGATTGCGCCACCGGAGGACCTCAAACCCACGCTGTCCATGGGCGTTACAATGAATCATTTCGCCGCGGTGGCGGCGCCGTTGGTCGGCGGGCTGGTCTGGCATCACTTCGGCTACCAGGTGATCTTCTTCAGCGGCGCGGTTCTGGCGCTGATCTCCCTGGTTGTAAGCCAGTGGGTGGATCCAGAGGGGATGCTGCGCCGGGAGCGCGAAGCGGTTGTACTGGCGGACTGACACGCAGGCTACGGTTCAGCTGTTAGGGAAACGCTTTTGATTCGTAATTGGGGGGCAGGATGAGATTCCGGGAGCTTGGAAGAACGGGGATTCAGGTCTCTGAGGTGGGGTTGGGTTGCTGGCCGATCGGCGGGGCCTCATTCAGGGGCGGGAGTCCGACGGGCTGGTCCGGCGTGGACGTGATGGCGTCCGTCGAAACCGTCCGTGCATCCTGGGCGCGTGGCGTGACGTTCTACGATACGGCGGATGCGTACGGCCGGGGTAAGAGCGAGGTGCTGGTGGGTCTGGGGTTGTACGACGACAAGGACGATGCCGTGATCTGCACCAAGGTGGGCATGAGTCTCGCGGCGCCGGGCCAGGACTTTTCCGAACCGTATATCCTGGGTGCGCTGGACGCGAGTCTGACGCGTCTGGAGCGCGACCACGTCGATCTCTACCTGCTGCACGGCCCTCCGCTGGACGGGATGACGGACGCGTTGTTTGGACTGATGAAGGACTTGAAAGGATCGGGCAAGATACGGGCGTGGGGCGTGTCGATCAGTCCGGTGGATACGTCGGACGTGGTGGTGGAGGAAGGCCTGCGCGCCATGGAGGGCGGCGCCGAAGCGATTCAACTGGTGTATAACATGCTTCAGCAGAAGGAGGGTGACGCCCTGTTCCCCGCGGCCATGGAAAACGGGGTAGGGATGATCGCACGGGTGCCGCTGGCTTCGGGCTGGCTGACTGGAAAGTACAACGAGAATACAGCGTTTCCCGCAGACGACCTGCGAAGTCTCAGGTACACGCCCGACAGGGTGAAAGAAACGGCGGCGCAGGTCGGACAGCTGGATTTCCTGCTTGAGGAGGCGGATTCGATGGTCGACGCGGCGTTGCGGTTCGTGCTTTCCAATCCCGCGGTCTCCACGGTCATTCCGGGGGCGAAGACACCCGCGCAACTCGACGGTATCGTCAGGGCGGCCGGGAAAACACTCTCCGGAGAATCACTGGACCGGATCCGGGAGCTTTTCGGCTGAATCCGTGAGGGCGGGCGGAAGACAGGGGCTTGAAGCCGGACCCGCACCGTGGAAGTATCGAGCGGATCCAGGGTTCGGTCAGGGAGCACGCACAGGGCGTGCGACAACAAATCTGGATGGAGAGGTCTATATGGTCGGGTTTGCGGTGGTTGGCCTGGGTATGGGGCGCAACCGGTCCAGGATGATACAGGACACCGACGGCGCTGAATTGAAGATCGTCGTGGATCTGGACGAGACCCGTCTCAGGGACGTGAGTTCGGAACTGGACGTGGAAGGCACAACGGACCTGGACGCGGCGTTGGATCGTGACGACGTGGACGTGGTGTTGGTGATGACGCCCAGCGGGACCCACGCAGAGTTGGGAATCCAGGCCGCCCGTGCGGGCAAGCACGTGATTACGACCAAGCCCATGGACGTGTCTACCGAAGCCTGCGACCGTCTGATCGCGGCATGCGACGAGGCCGGCGTACTCTGCGGCGTGGATTACGTCAGCCGGTACGTGGACAACAACTGGCGCGCGGCCGAGGCGATGCGGCAGGGTTGGCTTGGAAAACCCATTCTGGGCGAAGTCAGATTCAAGTGGTTCCGAGCCCAGTCCTACTTCGAGGCAAGCGGCGGTTGGCGCGGGACGTGGAAGATGGACGGCGGCGGGTCGCTGGCCAACCAGGGCGCGCATCTGCTGGACGTACTGTGCTGGTTCATGGGAGACGCTGTTTCCGTATATGGCGAAATGGCCATCATGAACCACGAGATCGAAACCGAGGATATCGGGTTGGCGATCGTGAATTTCGAGAGCGGCGCGAAGGGTACGATTGTTGGAACGACGACGTTCCCGGCAAGTCCATACTTCAGCGCCGAAGTCCACGGAACGACCGGCGGCGTGCTGATCCCCGACGTACTCACCGGCAATATGCAGGTATTCGGCGAGGGTCTGGAGGAACGGCTGGCGGCGGTGGAGAACCCGCTCAAGAATATTGTGCAGGACGCGGTCAGCGCTGTGGAGAGGAAGACGCCGCTCCGCGTCGATGGAAGGGAAGGGCGCCGTACGGTGGCCCTGCTGGAGGCCATCTACGCGTCCGCGCGCAAGGGCGGGCCGATAAACGTCGGCGCGTGATTCGCGAATCGCACGGACGTCTCCACCTGGCTCCGCCGCAGGAAGACGATCCAGGCAACGCCCGCCGGCGTCCGCCGGCTACCCGTGGTCGTGATCCTCGTGCGGGTCCGTCGCGACTTGCCGGGTCCTTGCCCTCAGTTGCCCGCGGCCGACAAGGCCCTTTTCGATAGCCAGTTCTTCAAGGGAAGCGATCCATCGCGTGTAGTAACCCGATGGGTCGTTTGCTTTTTCGGCGGCCTCGATTGTGGCAGCCAGCGCTGTGCTGAATTCGCGCCATTCGAAGACGCCCTTCTCGCTAAGCGCCACAGCCAGGCCGAAGGCGCGGGCTTCCCATGGGGTCTCGAATACGAGTTCGCCGTTCCGGCGGGGGAGCGCGACTGTCGTTTCCGCGTCCGCGATTTTCCTGTCGATTCGACGCGTCATGTCCGGCTCACTCCGATGGGGAATCGATCCTGGCCGCGCCGATCATCGCGTCGCGCGTGACCAGCGGGACAAGCGCGTCTTCGGTAAGATCTTCCGTGCCGTCAGGCCGTTCCGGAAGGACCATATAACGAAGATCCGAATTGCTGTCCCAGACGCGGACTTCGACCGAATCCGGCAGATGCAGGTCGAACTCCCTGAGTACGGCCCGTGGCTCCCGTACGAGGCGCGAACGGTAGGCGTAGGACTTGTACCAGCCCGGAGGCAGACCCAGCACCGGCCACGGATAACAGGAGCAGAGGGTGCAGACGACGACGTTGTGGACCGTCGACGTGTTTTCGAGGACAACGATCTCGGCGCCCTCCCTGTCGACGAAACCCAATTCGGCGATCGCCGCGGTGCCGTTCGCCAGCAGCCTGCGTTTGTAGTCGGGGTCCGACCAGGCGCGGGCCACCACCCGGGCGCCATTGAGCGGTCCCACGTCTTTCTCGTACTTTTCCACGACCTTGTTGATCGTGTCGGTCGCCAGCAACCCTTTTTCAACCAGGAGTGACTCCAGCGCCCGGGTGCGCAACGCCGCGTCGGACTCGCTCCGGTCGGGTTCTTGCTGTCGGTTCATGTCCATGGATCCTCACTTTGCCGAATCTGACTGCGCGGGCGTGAGATAGCCTTCCCACATGTCCAGATAGACCGCGTCTTCGGCTTCGGCCGACTCCCCCCACAATTCACGCGATTCGAAGCGTACGGCATACAGAGGCTGCTCGCGACGCACGCACCCCGCAGGCAACTCGGCGTCCTGGAGGTTGTGGATTCCGTAGAAGCGCGTGATCGTACCGGTTTTTCCCCGGACGTACCGCGGGAGCCGCGTGTGTCCCTCGGGGTGGATGTTTCTCGCGCGTACCCGGTCGCCTTCCTGAAATTGCGGCCGGATATTCACGCGCAACGGCGCGGACGAAACGGATCTTCGCCTCGAGAACTTCGCCCGGACGCCATCCGGGTCGGGGTGGACCGGGGTTTCGGCGTCCGGTTTCTGCCGGAACAGCGCCACTCTCGTTTCCAACTCGTCCGCCGTCATCGCTCCGGCATCGATCAGGCCCCTGATCCTGGAATGCAGCCATTTTTCGTAGTAGGTGGATGACAGGTAGTGGGCAGGGTCCATATTCTCGATGTTGTTGCGCGAACCTCCCGGCACCGGCACGGGTATGGCGACACCCATGCCCAGCACGCGTCTTTCCCACTCGTGGTGGAACAGAGGTTCGTTCTCTTCGCGAATGATCGGGCCGAATCCGTGCATTCCGCCCATATCGTGAATGCCGTCCATGGGTGGCTCCCTTTTCCGTCAGTCCTGTCTGGTCCGCGGTATCTCGGATGGATCGCGCCGCGGCGGACGCTTACATCACCCGCTTCAATCGTCGTTTCCTTCGTAGACGGGTCTGCCGCGAACCAGAATCCGTTTGGGATTCGGTACGTCCGAGAGTTCGTCCACGCTGTGGTACCCGACGGTCATGCTCGTGCGCGTGCGGTCTGTACGGTTTTCGCCGATACCGTGCATGAGCAGGCTGTCGATCACCAGCATTCCGCCTGCCGGCATGGGCGCAACCAGCGCCTGGTCCAGCAGGGATTGGGTCCAGTCGTGCCCGTATAGGCGCCCTTCGATGCCGGGAAAATGGTGAGAGCCGGGAACGAGAAGCGTGGCGCCATTCTCTGTCGTTGTTTCCTGAAGGTAGAAAATGACTGTGAAGATCGTCCGGGTCCACTGTCTCACGTCACGGTGGAATCCGTCCGGCCCGGTCTCGACAGACGTGTTCAGCGTTGCATGGTTGTGACGGTTCGTGACCAGTTCGATATTGGGCCCCATCAGGCATTCCAGGGGATCCAGTACGATGGTACTGGATGCCGTCTCGAGGAAAATCGGATCTCTGTCAACCAGGCTCGAAATCCGGACCACCCGCCCGTCAGCGTTCCTCACCAGGGGTTCGACCTCGGCCCTGATGTCCGCAAGCACAGCCCGCAGGAGTCTGTCGACGGTTTCTTCCGGAAGTCGATCCGGCAGTTTCAGGAAGCCGTTGTGGCGAAACAGCTGTACCTGTTCCGGTGAGAGGGACATGGGTCGATATTTCCGTCAAGAGGGATGAGGGAAGGAGTGAGGGTGGCCGATGTAGATGCGTTCCCCGGCGGCGAGTATCTTCTCCGGGTCGTCCTTCATGACGTCGTGCGGGTCGTGTGCCTGATAGGCGAGTGTCATGCTTCGGCGTGAAGTGTCCGTTCGGTTGACGCCCGCGCCGTGGAAACAGCAGTCGTTGAAGAGCAGTACACCTCCTTCGGGCATCGGTACCGGCAGGGATTTATGAAAGAGGTCACTTTCTTCAAATCCGACCCCAGGACGCCGGTGACGCTGGAAGGGACGCCGGTGGCTGCCGGGTACGATGCGGATGCAGCCGTTCTCCAGGGTGGACTCCTCGAGGTAGACGAGGGCGGTGACCAGTGTGGGGTGGTAGGGCTCTTCTCCGCTGTGCCAGTAAACGTGCTCGGACCCGGGGGGCCTGACCATGATGTGATTGTGTTTGTTCGTGAGCAATTCGATATTGGGTCCGAGGATGGATTTCAGGGGGCCCAGGATCACGGGATGCGAGGCGGCCTCGACGTACGTGCGGTCGCGGGAGAGAATCTTTGAGAGGCGCCGCACGTCGTCCGGCTCGCGAGAGCCGGTTTTCTCCCATACCACCGGCTCGATCATCCCGCCGATCTGCCGGTCGGTAACGGCATTCAGCCGTTCCACCAGGTCGGCCGGCAGCAGTTCGGGGACGCGGTAGAAGCCGGTGTGATTGAAATACCAGAGGTCCTCTTCGCTCAGGGACAAGGCATTCCCCCGTCATTTGTAAATCGCGCCACGGATCGGCGGATATGTTAAAGCGGTTCCGGACACGTTGTCAAGGGTATTCTGGCTGTCCGGACGGAGGATGGTGGAATGCGCGCGCGAGAACCGGTTCATGCCGACTGACGGGATTCGATGCGCATCTTTTTTACTGTGGCGTGAAATCGAAAAAACATTATATTTAGTATGACACACGTTCGATGCCCACACCCGTCGGGCGTCTCAACGTTTCAGCCTGTCAGGGTGGGCGGACGATCTGCGAAGGTCGGGCGACCGTTCCCGAAGGGGGCGGTCTTTTTAAGTAGACCACGAAGGGGTTGCTACATGCCGAATGCGCTGCTGGTCAGTCCCATGAATCCGGTTACATTCTGGAGCTTCGACGAAGCCCTGAAAGTAATCGACAAAAAGGTCGCATTTCCTCCACTGGGGCTGTTGACCATTGCCGGCATGATGTCTGATTCATACGACGTGCGAATGGTAGACATGAATGCGCGTCCACTGATCGACGAGGATCTCGAGTGGGCGGATATTGTAATCACGTCGTCGATGATCATTCACTGGCACTCGTTGGAAGACGTGATCGCGCGCTGCAACCGGATTGGCGTTCCGGTTCTGAACGGGGGACCGCTTCCCACCCAATATTACGAAGAGATCGAGGGCGACGCCGTCTTTTACCTGGGCGAAGCGGAAAACGGGTTTATGGACATTGTGGATCGTCTCACTACGGGCTCGGAAACCGTTGAACGGGAATACGTGGACCGGCGCGGCAAGTTTCAGGACCTGGCCGTAACACCGCTGCCCCGCTGGTCCCTGATCGATTTCGACGACTATAGCAATATGGTGATCCAGGTCACGCGCGGGTGCCCCGAAAGCTGTACGTTCTGCAATATTCCTTCCTTGTATGGAAAAATTACGCGGCTCAAGAGCAAGAGCAGAATGGTCCAGGAACTGGACGCACTTTACGATGCCGGCTGGCGGGGCGCGGTGATGGCGGTGGATGACAATTTCGTGGGTAACCGGGACGAAATCAGGCACGCGCTCGAGGACGAAGTCGTCCCGTGGCAGCAGGAGCGCGGCTATCCGTTTCAGTTCCACACCCAGGCCAGCATCCGCGTCAGCGACGACCCGCAGTTGCTCGAGGCCATGTACCAGGCCGGATTCGACAAGGTGTTCGCCGGAATCGAGTCTCCCGTCGAGGAAAGCCTGAAGTTCATGGGCGCACAGAAGAACCTGCAGGGCAATACCCCCCTGATGGACAAAGTCAAGATACTGCAGGAAACCGGCTTCGAAGTTCAGGCGGGATTCATTATCGGCCTGGATACCGACCCGGACGACATTGCCGAGCGGACCCTTGCGTTCATCAGGGAGGCGGGTATTCCCGTGGCGATGGTCGGCATCCTGGGGGTGCTGCGGGATACGCCCGATTACAAACGATTCAGCCGGCAGGGGCGTCTGGTGGAAGGCGCGAAATACACGGGTGATTCGGGGGTTTTCAGCCGCGAGTTGAGTTACGTGCCTCTAATCGATCCGGATACCTTGCTGGAACGGCACCGGTGGACGGTGGAAACGCTGAACAGCCCTGAGATCTTCTTCGAGCGATGCCTTACGTTTTTCAATCACCGCGGGCGACATCCGATTGCAAACTCACCCATACGAATGCTCGAAATCAAGGCGGTATTCCGGTCGATCTGGCGGCAGGGCATCCGGAACAGGAACTACCGCTGGCAATACTGGAAATTCATGCTGCAGGTGCTCCTCAAGCATCCCGGCAGCCTGGCCGACGCGGTGCGGCTGGCCGTGCAGGGCCACCACCTGATCCTCACAACGCAGCGCGCGTTGCAGGTTGACGAAGTGAAGACGTTCCTTGACGAGGCGCTGGAACATCTGGAACATTTCAAGAATGGCTATCGTGCGGCCTACCGAAAAAACACGGACACGTACGCCGGGCGGCTCATGAGGGCGGTCCACCACCGCTTCGAGCACTTTCAGGACGACCACAGGACAATGCAGCATCACGCCAAGGTGCTTCGGGGCGCCGCCCAGGAATACTACCAGGCCACGTGCGAGGAGTTTAAACACCAGATCCGGGAGCCGTTGGAGCGTTTCCAGCAGGATACCGATCAACTGCTCAGGACCTTTTCGTCCGAGCGGGCGGCACTGCAGAGGTCATAGTGTCACCGTAGGTAAACGCAGCTTTTCCGCCGATTCATCCCCTCTTGCTACCTCGCATACAGAGCGACTTTATCGACGGACTGTTACAGATTCCAGTACTCGTCGATGTCGCGCTGGTAGGCGTTCACCTTCCCTCTGACCACATCGTTGACCTTGACGATCTCGCCTGATTTGCCCGATTCGTACAGCGCTTCGCTCACCGCCTTGCTGCGCAGGCCTTCCTCCGCGTCAATTTCCACGTTGCGTCCGGTGCTTATCGCGTCAATAAAGTCCCAGAGTTCCAGCGGCATTCCGCCGGTGATGCCGTAGGGAAACAGGCGCTCGTTCTCTTCTCTGCTCAGGCTCTTCCTGAACATATCCACAATCCGTTCCATGCTGTAGGTAACGCCGTCGAGGAGTTGGCACTCGCCGCGGAGCGCGCCCGCTGCCGGATGAAAGATGTCGTATTCCACGATCGTGCCCTTGCTGCCCGTCAGGCTGAGGTGCAGAAAGCCCTTGCCGGGCGCGCTGTTGGTCCACGACCAGGTTCCGATAAGCCCGCTTTTGAAGTTGAAAATGCTGGTCCAGAAGTCTTCCCGTGTGTCGTTGACGATCCTTCTCCCTTTCCTGTGCGGGCGTTTTTCGATTTGCTCCACGCGCGCGTATACACTGTGCACTTCGCCGAACCAGTAGCGCATCGTGTCCACCCAGTGGGCGCCGCTGTCCATCACCATGCCGCAGCCGCCCAGCCGGCGGTCGACTCGCCAGTGCCAATCCTGGATGTTCTTGGGGTCCTGCCACGACGCGCTTGCAGCCAGCCAGAAGCGCGGTTTTCCCATCAGCCCCCCCGCGTTGAACGCCCAATGGATCGCGCGTTGTCCGACGCTGCGGCGGCACTGTTCGGCCGTTGCTGCAATGCGTTTGTGTTTCTTCGCGGCGGCGATTATCTTCTTCGTGGCCTTTACGGTGATTCCGATGGGTTTTTCACAGATGATGTTCACGCCGCCGGAAAGGAGCTCGCAGGCCAGCACGTGGTGCATCCCGTGTGGCCCGCAGATATCGGCGCCGTCCAGATGCTTCTCGCCGTTGAGCAGTTCCTCCACGGTCCGGTAGGCGTTTACGCGCTGACCGGTATGGCTTTCAATTCGCTCAGCCATGGCTGTGGCACGTTCCGGAACGTCGTCTACGGTTGCGACGATGCGGAAGCGCCGCTCGTCTTTCTCCATGAGTTCCGCGTATCCCCTGAGATGCGCTCCGGCAATGCCGCCGCAGCCAACGATTGCGAGGTTTACCCGTCGGCCGTTGGATCGTGTGGCCATACCAATCCTTTCAATGGAGCGTGGATTCCATATTACCCGGTGGGTGATTTGTCAAGTCGATTGTTTGTACTGTACGAAGACCCGGTGGAATGCGTAGAAACAACCGCATTCCGGACTCGAATGTGCCCGGTGCCTGGCTTTCCGATGTTGATGGCTGCGCTTACTGTACCAAACACAAAATGTGTTACCATTCATCCGGCGACTCATTCCGACTCGCTGCGCTGTTTGCGGCGAGGCTATGGAGCCGACTCTAGGAAACGCGGTCATTGAGCTTGTCGAAATGCCCGCGTTTCTTGACGTGGCAGGTACTCTTCAACGCCCCTCGCCGACCCTTCGACAGGCTCAGGGAGCGGCTCAGGCCTCAGGTGGCTTGCCAGCCGGGCGGCTCCGCGGCTGAGTTTCTGTAATCTTCTTCAGGGCCTTAGCACTTCTTGTCGCCAACCAGGACAGTAACCCGAGACTTCCCATGTCGCCGCGTGTGAATTTTCGCTAAGGAGGTATGACAAGATGTTGATTGACGCACACAACCATCCCAACTGGCACGGCTACGATGCAAGGCGAATTCTCAACAACATGGATGAACAGGGCATTGACAGGATGTGGCTGTTTACCTGGGAGGTGCCGGAAGACGAATACGATCCGTCCTATCACAAGGCGCTGCCTCCCGGCGGGACGGGCATTCCGCTGGAGGATGTGCTTCAGGTGGGAAGGGAGGCGCGCGACCGCTTCGTACTGGGCTATTTCCCGCATCCGAAGCGGCCGGACGCCGCCGACCGCCTTCGTGCGGCGCATGAGATTCACGGCATCCAGGTTGCCAGCGAGATGAAAGTGCGCGTCCTGTTCGACGACCCGGATGCGATTCAGCTCTATAATGCGTGCGCCGAAATGAAATTGCCCATTACAATCCACCTCGACTATCCCATCAACCATGGCCGGGGAAACTATCCCAGGCCGAACTATTGGTACGGCGGGAGTATCGAGGCGTTCGAGCGTGCGATCGCGGCCTGTCCGGAAACGACCTTTATCGGACATGCGCCGGGATTCTGGGCGCATATTTCGGGAGACGATCTTTACGACAAGCAGTCGTATCCGGATGCGCCGGTACTTCCGGGCGGAAAACTGTGGGATATGATGCGCCGGTACGACAATTTGTGGGCGGACCTGTCCGCCGGTTCCGCGCTCAACGCGCTCAAGCGGGACCCGGAAACCGGAACGAAATTCCTCGTTGAGTTTCAGGATAAACTGCTGTGGGGGCGCGACTATTTCGACACGGCGCTGATGGATTTCTTCCAGGGGCTGTCATTGCCCAAAGACGCGTACGACAAGATAACCTATCGGAACGCGTTGCGTATTCTGGGTGAATCCGTGCCGGGATAGGCCGGCTGCACACGGAAAGACAAACGCCCCGGACCATCGCATCCGCGGGCGTTTTTTACAGGAATCCACCGGAAGGGAGTGGAAAGTGAGCTTCATGCCCTGACGAATTCCGAGAGTTTCCGGGCGTATGCCACGTTGCCGTACTCCTTGAGGATCCGGTCCTGCGCCCGCGCCGCGGCGTTCTTCCGCTGGGTTTCGTGTTCCAGCCACCATCGCGCCTTGTGCCGGAGTTCCTCCAGGTCGGTCCATGTGTCAATTTCCGTGCCGATTTCGAAGACTTCCTCGATGCCAGCCACGTAATCGGTCAGCATGAATCCGCCGCTGCCTGTAATCGCGGTGTCCCGCTGATTCAGGTAACCGTTGGCGTCCGGCGAATTGTGCTGGTTTACATTGATCCTGGAGGCCCTGTACACGCCCGGTAGCTCCATGTAACTCCGAAAGCCGCGGTAGGAATATCTGGGCAGGTCCTGGAACGTGCCGAAACCCAGTCCCCCGTATACGTGGACCCTGCCCAGGTCTTTGAGCGCGGCGACGACTTCCTGTCTCAACGCTCGCTGCCGGGGAAAGGGGATGGTGTGGGTGATCCGTTTGACCAGGTCTTCCGATTCCAGGTACTCTTCCGGGCTGCCGCCCTCTTTTGTGTATAGCGACATGATGGTGACGGAGAAGTCACATTCCTCGTGTCGCGCCGGCCTGGCGAAACGATGCAGTTCCATTGCCGGCGGGGGATAGAGTACGATGGCCTTGATTCCACGTTCTGCGTAGACATTCACGCTCTCCCTGCAGCACGTCGCGGCAAATTCGAACTCCCGGGTGAATTGAGGGCTTCGGAGGAGGTCCCACGGATCGTCCTGAGTATGGGTTACGGTTTTGCACCAGGGAAATCGTTCCCGCAGTTCGCCGATGAGCCCGGGCGGCCGGTCGTCCTTGCTGAACCACCAGATGAGCATTTCCGGTTCGTGTTCGATAATGGTTCTGAACAGACCTTCCCGGAATGCGCCGATGTCCCTGTATTTCAGGTTCCACGTATCATGAGGAGGGATGATGTCGGCCTCTTCCTTCGCCAGCGCGATGTCCGCGTCGAGATTCGCCTCGATACAACCGCGCGTGGGTTGATAGAGGACGTCGTATCCGATGCTTTTGAAGCCCTGCTGAATGCTCCAGAGGGATTGACCGGGCAGGAAGCCGCCCAGTAGGAGGACTTTCGGCATTGACGTGTCCTTTCAGGTCAAGTCTTGCATCCGATTGCGGTGTTCATTCACCGCGTTTCGGACCTACCCCCTGGCCCCCTTCCTAAAGGAAGGGGGAACGGTAACAGGTGGATGTACCGGGCTTGCAAACGTTCCGGGATGGCGATTTCCATTCAATGAGAGTCCCTATCGAAAACCGGCGAACCGACGTCCGGCCTTTCTCCCTCTTTCCTTTAGGAGAGAGGGCCGGGGAGAGAGGTCTGCGGGGCGGTTGGGAGATGCAGGAGGAAACCGGATCGCACCCGCACGCGTATAAAATTACACGAGACGATAACACTGACGCCGTCCGTGGTCCCTGTCAGTCGGGCCTCGGGCGATGGCAGAAAGATAGGGGAATCGATTTGCTTGTGAAAGACGAAAGCTCCCCGGTTCGCCCGCCCCGCTTTTTGGGTTGCCCGCGACGGAATTTTGTACTTACTTGGAATCGTGGGCCTTAGCAGTCCGTTGATAAATAAAGTCGTTCTGCAGGCGAGGCATGGTGTCCCGTCCCGGAAATATGTCACCATTCATCCGCCGATTCATCCCGTCTGGCGGCGTTGCCTTCGCTCGGCGACCGTAAGCAGGTCGCCTTGCTCAGGCGCCTTGCCAGCCGGGCGACTCGGCGGTCGAATTTCGGCAATCTATTTCCGGGTCGGAACACTTGCCATTGTGGTCGAAGACAAGGCGCGCGACCGAGTCCCATCACTCGATTCGGCGAGGGAGCGCAACGCAGTATTTCGACCGCACGGGCCGACCGTAGCCCGGATGGGCTTTTTCAACGGGCTGTTAGCAGGCGGCGCGTCGAACGGAGGTGTTGGGTTGACAACGGACACGGACCTGGCTTCACACCCGACGTCGATACGTACGTGGTGGTCTGCCGACGGTCATCGATTCCTGCCGCCGGCGCTCATCACCTGCATATTGATTGGCAGCCAGATCACCTATGGAATTCTGGAGGGTCTGTCAAAAACGGCATTGGCCATCGGGGTCGCGGTTGGCGTGGAGGCCCTGCTGGGTCGGCTGCACGGGAGCCGCAAACCGAATTTCGTGAGCGGATACATCACCGGAATCAGCGTGGGGATTCTGATCCGCTCGCTCTGGCTCTGGCCCTATGCGCTTTGCAGCGCGGTTTCGATCCTGTCCAAGTATGTGATCCGCTGGCGCGGGCGGCATCTCTGGAACCCCTCCAATCTCGGCGTGAGCGCGATTTTCTTCCTTGCGCCGGAAATGGCGGCGGGACTGAGCATTCAGTGGGGTAATGCCGTCTGGGTCATGCTGGTGATCTGGGTATTTGGCTGGATGGCGGTCTGGCGGGTAAACCGGCTGCACATCTGCCTGACGTACGTGATAAGTTTTCTGGCGCTTGGATTTGTACGAAGTCTTGTTACGGGGCAGGCGTATCTGGCCGGCGTGGCGCCCATAACCGGTCCGATGTACCAACTGTTTATTTTTTTTATGATTACGGATCCCAAGACGACGGTTAAGACAAGGCGTGGCCAGTGCTGGGTCGCGCTTTCCGTGGCTGTGATCGAGGCCGTGTTGCGGCTGTTTGAACAGGTTTATGCCCCGTTCTACGCGCTTTTCCTGGTTGGTCCGTGCGCGGTCGCAACGGAAATCTGGTTGGAGAAGCACGGCGGTGCATCGGGAAATGCAGGTACCCGAGTTGAAGTCGGCGGTTGACGGTGTAACCATGCAGTCCGTTGAGAAAGTCGCTCTGTAGGCGAGGCCGAGGCATTGTGGTCGAAGACAAGGCGCGCGACCGAGTCCCATCCTGCGATTCGGCGAGGGAGCGTAACGCAGTATTTCGACCGCAAGGGCCGGCCGTAGCCCGGATGGACTTTTTCAACGGGCTGATATGCAAGGAGGTGGCGATGAAAACTGAAATCAGGGGGAAGCACTTCGAGGTGTCCGGCCGCTTGCGGGAGTATATCGAAAAAGAAACAGAAAAACTGAAACAGTTTTATGAACCGATACTGGACACGCGGATAACACTGGAGCGTGAGAACCGGATGTACCGGGTTGAAATCGTGGTTCACGTGCACAACCACATCCTGAAAGCCACCGACGAACAGGATGTCGTCCATCCGGCGCTTGGGGGCGCGATCGACAAGATGATACGACAGCTCAAGCGGGTCAAGGAAAGGCAACGCAGGCCGCGGGTTCCCGCGGCCGCGCGGAATTGAGCGACGGCAATCCATCGAAACGCTTCTGTGCGGCTTCCGCCGCCGGGAGCGTTTTTTTCTGCCTCTCAGGACTCGCGGGTATCGGCGGCGGGATTGCGCCAGGTCTGCAAGAGATTGTATGCCAGCACCGCCGCCGCCAGCCACCCGAGGACTCCGGAAATCCCGAATGCGGTCATCGAGACCGTCAAGCCACCGGGAACCCTGTGCAGAATCTCCGCCAGGAGCAGCGGCGCGATGCGGCAAAGCGCGGCAGCGGTCGCGAATACAAAGGTGGCAACCACCAGACCCGGAAAGGCGACTCTGCGTTTGTGGAGGAAACCAGGAACCATTCGGGGCGCCATGCCCAGCAGAAGGAGGGTGATGAACCCCGCAAGATGCGTGTGGCGCAATGCGTCAGGATCGAATGGTGACGCCGTTCGAAAGAGGACGAACGCGCCATCCAGCAGTTCTACCGCCGCGGCCAGCGCCAGGAAGGCGAACGCGGCATAGAGCAGGAGTTCGAACCGGCCGAATTCGCCATAGTCCGGCAGGCCGGGTCGTGTGGGGCGTCTGTCGGGCCCGGGTTCGCCGATCCGGTGTACGGTCCACGGAGGATACCAGCGAAAGAGAATGTCCAGTTTCCAGATGAACAGGAGGAGGATTCCACCTCGGATTACTTTTCCGATGGGCGAGAGATGGGCTAGAGACGATGCGAAGGACATGCCCGTGAGTTCCGCCAGTACGGGCACGTGGATCAGGATGAGCGCCAGGAGATAGACCTGACCGTAACGTGCGACGGGCCAGTGGACGGCGGGCAGGCGCAGGTAGAGCGGAAAGGTGCGGACGGAAAACGCCATCGCCGTCGGCAGGATGACGAATCCCGTGAATAACTCGATGCCGAATCGGTTCCATGCGATGTGAAGAAGCGGGTTGTCGCGGATACCCGCTTGCAGCGCGAGCGTGGCGGCGAGCAATGAATACAACGCCCATCCGGCAACGGTGATGGCCAGGAAGATGCGAACGGTCTGCAGCGCGGGGCGGTCCGGCGCGGCGCCGCGTAAGGTACCGACCAGCAGGAAGAGATAACAGAAGACGCCCGCGGTTTCCAAACACGCGGAGAAGCCCAGCGTCCATCGCAGGCCGGTATGTAACGAGCCCTCAAGTCCCGTGGCCAGCAGCGGCTGTGAGACCGCTCGGATGAAGATACCGGTACCAAGAAGAGAGAGAATCCAGGCGGGAAGCCGGGGATGGCGCAGGGGCGTACCGGCCAGACGGGGCAGGAAATAGAGGCTTACGCCAATGATGAAAAGGCCGATCCAGCCCAGGAGTTGGGCGTGGCCGTGGGCCTGGAGCATGGCGACCCACCAGTTGCCCATGGGCCACTGGAAGCCGATCAGCACGGCCAGAACGGCGGCGTAGCCGAATCCGACCGTCAGCGCAACGGCCAGCGACGCCAGCACAAAGCCGAAGTGGAATGGGGTGTGACTGCGTGTCTGGCTTTCCGACAGGGTTGTTTCCTCGAGTTGGGAGAAGAGACGATTCGAATCTGTGACGATCGCGCACCCGATAATTAAACCGGTTCGTAAGATTCCGCAACCTCTTTCGAAAAATCGGGTAGACGTAAGAGGTAAGAGGGTAGACTTCGTCTGCCTGTTATGTTTCAACTCAGGCCCGAGGCAAGCGGGAGGAACCAATCGGGCAAGGGCTTCTTCTCCCGGCTCACGGCTCCCCTCTAACCACTTTGGTGCCTTTGGCAGGTTTTCTGAACCGATGCCTCAGGACGTGTGTCTATAGATAGCGGCGGGGTGGTGGCGTGGTCCTCTCCCGTCTCCCCGTTTTTGAGGAACACGCCGTAGGCAGGGAATTTGGGAAAGGGGATATTGAATTTGGTTTTGTTTTTGATCTTGGCTGACGACTGAACGCTGACAGCTTATCGCTTGTTTTTCCTTCGTGTCTTCGTGTGAGTTGATTTTCGACGTTACCTGACTACCGTACACCTATCGCTGGATACAATATGGGATCTCAAGTACCGAACTCGATTGTCATCCTGCTTCTGCTGAACCTCGCCGCGTGTTCGCCCAGGGAAACCGTGACCGTGTCGGGCGCGGTAAGCCGGCCGGGCGACGTCGGATTCCGTTCGGATTGGAAACCGGAGAATTACGTGGCCGCGGCGGGCGGATATCTGGCCGAAGCGGATACGGGCCGCGTCGCTCTGGCCCGTGATGCGGCGGACAGCGTGGTAGCCGGGCCGCACGGCAACGTCCTGAAATGGGCGGTCGAAGACGCCCCGGTCCCATTGCCGGGCGACCTGATCACGGTGCCACTGAAGTCGTATCGGGTCCGATTCGATACGGTGGTGGCGGTCAGGGACCTGCGGCTGGAGGGGAAGGACCACACCTATCGTATGGAGCTTGGCAAAGCGGCGCTCGGAACGACGCAGCGAGGGGTCGTGGCGGCGGTGGTGTTCGGGAACGGGGAGGTGACCCGGCGTGCTTCCGGGGGCGCGGCAGGTCCGTTTCAATACCTTTATATTACAATGCATCCCGATCGGTACGGATCGCTTCTCCCTGCGACCGGGTTTCCGGTTGCGGACCTCGAGACGCTGGAAGACGCGGCTGCGGTTCACGGCTATATGTTCAGGACGTCGACGTTCAGGGCAGGCGAACGGGCACACCTGCCGCCCGAAGGCCATTTCCGGGTGCAGGCCGGTGTCTGGCTCAGGCCGAAGAATGCGTCGCATCCCGGTGATGGCGTGCGGAAACGCCATTACGATGACGGCCGGGTATGGACGACGTTTCCGGACGGAAGGCAGCGGTGGCGCTATGCCGACGGGAAAATTGTGACGCAGTTTCCCGATAAGACGCGGGAAACGCGGTTTCCGGACGGTTCGGTCCAATTCGAAGATGCGCTGGGAGGCATGAGGAGGTCGTATCCGGACGGCCGGATGGTGTACGTAGACACCGGCGGCAACCGGCACCGTGTGTACGGAGACGGCCGTCAGGAATGGAGGCATGCGTCGGGGAACCGGATGACGATATTTCCGGATGGACGGCGGGAGCACCGATTTGCCAGCGGAACCGTGCGCACGGTGGAAACCGGCGGCGTGGAACGGACGGTATTCCCGGATGGAACGCGGCATGTGCGGTATCCGGACGGAAGGGTGGAAAATGTGGTTCCCGGCGGGGTGAGAGAGACGCGTTATCCGGACGGAAGCGTCATTGCAATAACGCCTGAGGGGCACCGGATACGGGTCTTCGCGAACGGCCGTCAGTTTACGCGGATGAACGACGGCACGACGATTGAACAGTATCCGGATGGACGAAAGATACAGAAAAACCAATCGGGGGAGACGCTGGAAGTATTCCCGGACCGATCGCGCCGCACCGTGTATTCGGACGGTTCGGAAACGGTTCGCCGTCCGGACGGCGTGCGCGTCGCGCGGCTTGCGGATGGCACGGTGATCGAAGAATTTCCAGACGGCAGGATCGTGCAGACCGATACGTCGGGCGTGCGGCTCGAGTTTCTGACTCCGGATCGATATGTGGTTACGGACCGGGAGGGCAACCGCATTGAAGCAGGCCCCGACAGTACCGCCACAAAGCAATTTGCGGAGCCCTTCCGGTACCGCGGCTCGATCCGGCGCGACCTGATCGGGCTTGAGCGGGTACCGGAACGAATCTCTCCCGGAATGGAAGCATCCATCCGTGGTACGGTTGGAGACGTCGTCAAATCGCTGTCAATGGCGGCTTTTGCGCTGCCGGACGGTGACGTCCTGGATATGTCGACGAATCACAAGGCGGGGCGTTTTTCAGGGTTCCTGCTGATTCGCGAAACGGGACACTACCGGCTGCAGATCCAGGGGAAGCTTGAAAACGGCGATGCTGTCATGCTGGAAGACCGCATGCTGACGGTCGGTAATCCGAAGCCTCTGGCGAAGCCCGCAATCCAGGTCTCGTTCTATCCGGGCGACGCGGCAACGGGCCGTCGGCTGATGGCGCTTGTAAACCAGGTGCGCGCCAGGAAGGGACGCATGAGACTGACGTGGGACGACGACCTGGCCTACGCGGCGGCGTCCCATCTGCAGGACATGCTGGCGTACGGCTCCGTGTCACACCGGTCGCCCATGTACGGAAACCTGACGAGCCGCCTGGAACGACTGAATATCACATTTGAGGTCGCGCTGGAAAATCTGGCGGTAGCGCCCTCGCTGGAGGAAGCGCACTGGCACCTGATGTTGAGCGCCGAGCACAGGCGGAATATTCTCGATCCGCGGCTGACGCATATCGGCATCGCCGTGACGCGCGAGCGGGGCCAGGTGTGGGTGGCCGAAATCTTCAAGCGGAGACATTAACCAGGATTCGTATGTCTGTGTGGACGTTAATTCGAATATATGCAAGTTGATAAAGTCGATTAAACTGCGGATTACGAAGATACTAGAGGATTGGACGTGAAGATCATACCTGGGACAGCTTGCCTGGTCGTCGGCGCGCTTGCCTGGTGCAACGGCGCTTTCGCGTCTGAAAACGACCCGAAGACGGCCGAAGAACGTTTCCGGATTGCGGTCGAGCGGCTGGGAAGGGTCTCGACCGAAGAGAGTCTCCGCGCGTTGCGTGGCGTGCTGGCGCTGGATGAGAACCACGTCCGGGCGCATGTGGAAATCGCCAGGCTGCATATTTCTAAAAATACGCCTCTTGCCAGGAGCATTGCCGAGAAATCCCTGCGGCGCGCAATCCGGCTGGATCCGGAAAATGGGGAAAACCAGGCGCTGCTGGGCGATCTCATGTGGACGCAGGGGTTCCTGTCGAATGCGAAAAGACAATATGAGCAAGTCCTCGCGCGGGATCCGCGAAACGCTCGGGCGGCCTTCGGCCTTGGAGTTTACTATGTAAAGGACTTTATGAAATACTGGAACATGATCGACATGGAGGGGGATAGCCATAGCGTGATGCTGGAGTGGCGGCATTTCGCCCGCGAGTACCGTGAGCTGGCGATCCGGAATCTCGAGCAGAGCATCCAGTACGATCCGGGATTCAAGGACGCCTATTACCAATTGGGCCTGGTCTATATGGAGGATATGAGATCCGCTCCCGCGGCTGCGGGAAGGGCGCTGGTCAGCGTCGCCAACTCGCTGTTGAAGGCGTATCCCGCGGACAAGGACGCACTGTTGTTCGTCGGGTTGGGCTACCATACCGGCGGATATCCGGAAAAGGCATGGGATTTTTACGTCCGGGCGCTCGACGGAATGGACCTGGAGGAACGTTCGACCATCGAGTCGCTGGAGACCGTCGCTGACGACGAGGAACGGGCACGCGTAGCTGAAGCGGATTCTCAGTCCCGGGAGGCCGGGGGCGAGTGGGTGGACACTTCCGAGAGGGAGCGGTTCTGGCGAAGACAGGAACCGCTGCTGCTGACGGAACGGAACGAACGGAGAATGGAGCACTATCGCCGGGTGGCCTATGCCAATTTGCGGTTCGGCAAGCCGAGGCAGGGAATTGCGGGGTGGCAGACGGAAATGGGTCGGGTATACATCAAATACGGAGAACCGCTCAGCCGGAATGTAACGCGTCCCGAGGTCGACCAGCGGGGACGAACTGCTCAGGCGCACACCGAACTGTGGGCGTATGAAGGCTTTTCCTTTCGGTTCAGGAACTGGAACGGGCTGGACGGGTGGTATTTCGACGTCAGTTCTATGTTTTTTCCCTATGGAGAATGGGTCCTCAAGCGGACGCCGCAGCGATTCGTGGATCCCTATCGCGACCTGAAATACAGCATGCCGTACCAGGCGGCCGCGTTTCGAGATGCCGGCAGGATTCGCCTCGAGGTGGCTTATGCGATTGCCAAGGCGAGGCTGAGGATGTCCGAAATGAGCGCCGTCGACCTGCAGGACGGGCTCTTCTTGTTTGACGGCGCCTGGAATGAGGTCTCGCGGGCCGTGTACGCAACCCGGCGGCTCGCGGACGCGGGAGACGACAGTCTCAGGGGAAGGTACCTTCTGTCGAAGTCCACGCTGCTGGTTGAACCTGGGGACTATCATCTCATCGCCGAGGTGCAGGACATTGGGACGCGGTCCATCGGGACGTTCAGAGACACGTTTGCTCTTGCAACAGCGGATTCCCTGCCCGCGATGAGCGACCTGCTGGTGGCGACCGGCATCGAGATGGACGATCCGTTTCCCGAGCGGCGGGAGGATTTGAGAGTGGCGTTGAATCCGCTGCACACGTACTACCGGTCGGAATCCATGTATATCTATTTCGAGGTCTACAATCTGACGCGGGATGATTTCGGACGGACGAAATACGAGATGACCTATCGGATCGGGCAGCCGGAAGAGAACGAGGTGGTTCCCGGGAGATTCGAGGCCGTGGCGCTTGCGGAACCGCCCGGGAAAGTGCGTTTGCGGATTGGAGCGGTCCGGGAGGACGGGCCCGTCGAATATCAGGTGAGGTACATTCCTGCCGAGCGAGACAGGGTATCAAGGATGTTTCGTAAGTTCAAAAGCGAGACGGGAGAGACCGCGGTGACCGTTCGTTACGAAGGCAACCGGGCCGATGACTTCACCTATCTCCAGATTGAACTGGACAGGGTGCCGTCCGGAGTGCACGCCCTGTCGGTAGAACTGAAGGACTTGAACAGTGGGGGTCAGGGGGACGAGAGGCGCGTTTTGTTCCGGGTGATGGAGTGAAAAACGTCAGAAGTAAAGAGGAGGAAGGTGCTGGTTCCGGAAATGGATTGCCGAAACCCGGCCGCCGAATCACTCGGCTGCTATCCCTCCGACAGTCTATGGAGGGCGCCTACGACCTGAGTTGCTCCCTGAGCTTGCGGTCCCTGAGCCTGTCGAAGGGTCGAGGGGTGTCGAAGGGGCGGTAAGGGACGCAAAACAGGACCAAGTGGGCCAGGTACACGGGCATTTCGACAAGCTCAATGACCACGTGTCAAGGAGGCGTTTCCGCATCTCGTCCCGAGTCATTCAATCCGAATGACGTCACCGGGCACTATCAGTTTAAACCTGTGATCCGGAACGCCGGAATTGACTTTCCGGCTGATGACGTGAATCCGGATCCGGTCGCTGCCCTGGACGATCTCCATCCGGCGCGGAAGGGCGACACCGTTCTGAAGCCGGTATTCGGAGAGAATCCGGCGGGAAATCAACATCCCCTCAGGCGAATAGACCCGTTCTTCGAGCAGGACTGCCGTGCGGGGGTCGAAACGAAGGCGGCGCGTCCACAGCGGTTCGATAATCTCCACGACAAGACTGTCGCGGTGGATCGCATATTCGCCGATTCGCGGCAGACTCAGAGGAGAAAGATTGACGAGGCCCAATATCGCCTCGCGCGCGCCGTAGGGCGTGAGATCCACTCCGGTGACGGTGCGCAGCACGTCCTCCGAAGGACCCACCATGTAGTGGTTGGTTCTGGCCAGGTATACCGCAAGAGAGTCGCCGCGGGCAAGCGCGGAGAGTACGCTGCTGAATAACACCTTCATCTCGATCTTCAGAGCGTCGGGCGACCGGTGGAAGCATACGACAACCCCGTTCTGTTTAACGCCGTCAACACGCATGTTGATTTTGGCTCGTACCTCAAGGTCCTGAAGGCTGTGGGACCTCGAGGAGACGATGCGCAGCAGGTCGGCGGGGGTCGATAGAGGTGCGACTTCCGGGAGGCGGGAAAGGGACGCGGCGCATCCGGAAAGCGCGATAAGGAAGAGACAAAGTGCAGGTTTTGACGCGATGGAACGCGTTCCGGACCTCTGCTGACGTGCCATTTCAGGGTCCGCTTGCGTTGTTGGTGCGGACGGATTGGAGTTTGCGCCGGATGGATTCGTTGCCGGGGTTCAGTTCGGCCGCGCGCTGCCAGTGTTCGATGGCCTCGTCGATGTTGCCGAGAGCCCGGGCGGCATCGCCGACGTGATCCAGGATGATCGACAGATTCTCAAGCTGGCCGGGTGTACGTAACGCCATTTCAATCTCGTTCAGCCTGCTTTCTTCGGCCTTCAATGCAAGCTTGAGAAACCGCATCGCTTCCCTGTAACGCTGTTGTTGAAAATACACCCATCCCATGCTGTCCAGGTACGCGCCGTTTTTCGGGTCGCCCTTCAACGCCCGTTCGATATAACTCTCCGCTTCCCCCAGGCGAACGCCTTTTTCCGCGAACATGTAACCGAGATAGTTCAGCGCCTGGTGGTTGTCGGGCGCCCTGGCAAGAAGGCGCTGGAATACGGCGACGGCGCTTTCGAACCGGCCTGCGCGCTCATAACCGTGACCCAGATCGTATAATACGTCCTCCAGGAGTTCGGTTTCGCCTTCGAGGCGGCTCAGAAGGCTTTCGAGTTCCGGAATCGCGGCTTCCCAGTCTTTCTCCGCCAGATAGGTACGGCCAATCGCCAGTCGAAAGCGAAGCTCTTCCGGCCGGTCGTTAACGGCCCGGCGGTAGACGTTTCTCGCCTGTGCCGTGCGATTGCTCAAGGCGTACGCCCGCCCGAGATCGAACACGATACGGTCGTAGAGTTCGGAATCGGCCGGTGTCTCGCCGAGGAGTCCGTTGAGAATCCCGATGGCGGGGTCCCAATCCCGTTCGTTCAGATAGGAATGAGCAACGCCCAGGCTGTACATCGGATCGGATTTGATGGATATCGCCCTGAAGAAGGATTTCCGGGCCTCCTCGGGGCGATCCATGGAAAGCAGCAACGACGCCCTCCGCCCCAGCAGGTCGTGTCGCTCGGGCAGTTCCCGGATAAGACGGTTGAGAAGGGCTTCCGTGTGCCGAAGGCGCAGCGTGTCCAGATCGGTCCCTGCGTCCGACTCAGGTATGCTGCGAGGGAGGTGGACGGAAAAACGGTCGACAAAGACCGTATCGAGCGGCGTTTCGGAAATCAGGGCTTCCAGATGGTCTTCACGATCGTAGATTGCAATCAGCTTCTTCCAGAGCGTGACCGTGGTCTTGTTCAATCGGTGTTGAAAATGCGCCAGACCGGAACGGTATATCGTTGCGGCCTCCAGCGTGTCGCCCCCGGCGAGCGTCAGGTCGCCAAGGCGATTCCAGATCTGCACCTGTTTCGGATCGCGATGCAGGATACGGCGGTAGATGCCGCCCGCCCTGTCGGGCAGATTCAGCCGCTCATACCCGTCGGCGATCAACAGGTCGAAACGGATATTCGACGTCGGTACCGACGAAGCCCGGTCCAGTACCCGGAGAACCTCCTGACGCTGCCGTCCGGCCGTGTAGATCTGGAGCAGGTGGGCATAAGCCCTGAAATCTGAGGGATTCAGGCGTGTGATGGCCCTGAGTTGAGCCGTTGCCAGCAGGGTATCCGTCTGTCCTTTGACCAGGGTGTCGTACAGCAGCCATCGATGGTCCGGTGATCGGGGTTCCAGCCGAACGGCTTTTCGTGCCGCTTCGCCTGCTTCGGCCAGGCGGTTCAAAGTGATCAGATTGCGAGCAAGTGAACTGTACAGCGTGGCGGCGGTGGAATCGATGGCAATGGCCGCTCTCAGCGACTCAACGGCTTCTTCAATCTGGCCTGCAATCTTATACCTCTTGGCGTCGATGAAATGACCCAGCGCCCGGGAGTCCGTCCCGCGAGGTTCGGGCAGGGGAGGATCGACCGCCTTTCCGGGCGCGGCGCAACCCGCAATGCCCGAGAGACCGATGAGAATGAGAATTGTACGTGTGTTCATATTCTACGCGTTGAATCCGGAAGGATGTTTGTCCGACAGGAAGAGCGACCGCACGGAAGGGGATTCAGACAGATTCACGATTTGGATCAGAAAAGATCGCCCGTCCGTTTTTCGAGGAGCAGTTTGCCGGCCTCGTGTTCGATTGGAATCGGATAGTCTTGCGTAAAGCAGGCCGTGCAATACTGAAGTGAGGAGTTGGGTGCCACGCCGAGCATGCCGTCTAGCGAGAGATAGCCGAGGCTGTCCACGCCGAGATGTTCGCGGATCTGCTCCACGGTCTTGGCGCTGGCGATCAGTTCCTTTTCGGTCTGAAAGTCAATTCCGTAAAAGCACGGACCCACAATGGGAGGGCAGCTCACACGCACGTGAACCTGGCGGGCACCCGCTTCACGCAACATTCGCACCAGGTGTCTGAGGGTGGTGCCCCGGACAATCGAATCTTCCACGACAACCACCCGTTTCCCGTTCAGAACGCCCCGGACCGGGTTGAATTTGAGGCGGACCTTGGATGATCGACTGTCCTGCCCGGGAGTGATGAACGTGCGTCCGACGTAGTGGTTGCGAATCAGGCCGATTTCGTGTTTGATGCCCGACTGGTTGGCGTAACCCAGCGCCGCGGTATTGCTGGAGTCCGGCACGGATATCACGATGTCCGCGACGGCGGGTTGTTCTATGGCGAGTTGTCTGCCCAGCCGCCGCCGGGTCTTGTCCACGTTGTCGCCGAAGATGATGCTGTCGGGCCGCGAAAAATAGATGTATTCGAAAATGCAGAATGCGTGGCGATCGGCTTCCGCGGTCGTAAAGGCGCGCAGGCCGTTCGAATCTATCATGATGAGTTCGCCGGGTTCGATGTCCCGAATATAGCGTGCCGAGATGATGTCGAGCGCGCATGATTCGGAGGCGACGATCCAGGCGTCTCCCAGCTGTCCCAGGCACAATGGACGGAATCCGAAGGGATCGCGCGCCGCGAATAACCGGTTTTCGGTGGCAAGGACGAGCGAATACGCGCCCTCGATTTGCTGCAAAGCGTCCAGAATCCGGTCGGGCATCTTCTCTTCTCTGGATCTGGCGACGAGGTGCAGGATCAGTTCGCTGTCGGTTGTCGTCTGGAAGATGGCGCCGTCGTCCTGCATCCCGTTGCGGAGTTCGGCGGTATTGGTGAGATTGCCGTTGTGCGCAACGGCGACAAACGCGTCCCGGCATTCCGCCAGAAAGGGCTGGGCGTTGGTGAGGGTGTCGGATCCGGTGGTGGAGTACCGATTGTGCCCAATGGCCAGGTGGCCCGGAAGCCGGTCCAGAACGGACCCGTCGGCGAACACGTCGGCAACCTGCCCCATTTCGGTATGGCGAAACAGGTATTCTCCGTTTCCGGAAACGATGCCGCTGCTCTCCTCACCCCGGTGCTGCAGGGCGTGCAGGCCCAGCGTGGTCAGTTTCGCCGCGTCGCTGTCCCCATAGATGCCGAAGATGCCGCAAAAATGTTTGACACTCTGATCCATCGGCCCTCCTGTCGGTCAGTGCCTGCGTCGCCTGCGTCTGGCGGATTGACTCCTGCGGTTACGCCCCCGTTCGGGCCTTGAACCGCCTTCCTTCAACAAAAAGTCGAGCCGGCGGAATCTCCTGTCCGCCCGTACCAGCTGTACGACCACCGGGTCGCCCAGCCGGAACCGTCTGCCGGTACGTTGTCCAATCAGGACGCCTTCGATTTCGTGATACACGTAGTAGTCGTCTCCGATCGAACTGACCCTGACCAGCCCGTCAATCAGGTAGTCGTCGAGCTCCGCGAAGAATCCGATGGACCGGACGCCAACGATAACCGCGTTGAACGCGTCGCCGACGCGATCTTCCAGAAAGCGAATCTGTTTGACTTTGACGGACGCCCTTTCCGCCTCCTGAGCCACGCCTTCCCTGCCGGTTGCGACGTCGCCCAGCGCCGGGAGTCGTTCCCGGAGCCGGTTCTTTCGTTCTTCGGTCAGCCCGGCGGCCTCTTTCAGGAGCCGATGGACCAGCAGGTCGGGGTATCGTCGAATGGGGGAGGTGAAGTGGGTGTAGGTGTCGCAGGCGAGGCCGAAGTGGCCGATGTTGTCCGGTGAATAGACAGCTTTCTTCATGGACTGCAACAACCTGGCGTTCAGCACCTGCCCGAAACGCTTTCCTTCGACCGCGGCCAGGAACTTCTGAATATCCGCAGCGGCGATCCGTTCCCGCCGCGGAAAGCCCATCCCGAAGGCGGCGGCCGTGTCTGCGAATTCCGCAAGCCTTTGCGCGTCCGGCTTTTCGTGAATGCGGAAGAGACCCGGCAGATTCCGGTCTCGCAGATGGCGTGCAACGGTTTCGTTGGCCAGCAGCATGAACTCCTCGATAATCCGGTGGCTGTCAAGGCGTTCGCTCCTGCGGATTTCGGTGACGCGGCCCGTGCCATCCACGACGATACGCGGTTCGGCTATATTGAAATCGATCGCGCCCCGCTTCATTCGACGGCCGGTGATGTACCTTCGCAGCGTGTCCATCTTCCGCAGGACGCCGACGTGTGGCGCAGGATCGGACGACCGGCTTCCATTGAGAAACTGCTGGGCCTGCCGGTATGAAAGCCTGGCCCTGCTTCTGACCACGGACGTCGCGATCCGGGATTCCAGCGGCCGGCCGTGCGCATCCAGGTCGATCAGTACGCTGACGGCAAGCCGGTCCTTATCGGGAAGCAGGGAGCACAGGTGTCCGGAGAGGCGCTCCGGCAACATGGGAATCGCCCGGTCCGCGAGGTAGACGCTGGTCCCTCGCGCCAGGGCTTCGTGGTCCAGCGGGCCGCCTTCCTTGACGTAGTAGCCAACGTCGGCAATGTGTACGCCCAGCCGGAATCCGCCGTCCGGCCTATCTTCCAGAGAGACCGCATCGTCGTGGTCCCGGGCGTCTTCAGGGTCGATGGTAACGCAGTGGAGATGGCGCAGGTCCAGCCGGTTAAGGGTTTCTGCCTGGGGAATCCGGTCCGGAAACGCCTCCGCGGCCGCGAGTACATGCGGGGGAAACTCGACGGGCAGGTCGTACTCTTTGACGATGGAAAGGGTGTCGATTCCCGGGTCGCCGGGTTGCCCCAGAACTTCCACGACCTCGCCTTCTGGATTGGCATGTCCGGGAAGCCAGGGCCGGAGCCGGACAACGACCAGCTGGCCGTCGCGCGCGGCTCCGGCATCTTCGGAGGAGACGTGGAGGTCCCGCGGAAATCGGGGATCGTCCGGTTCGACGAAGCCGAAACGGGTTCCCGCGCGATAGATCCCCACGATGGATCTGGCGCCGCGTTCGAGCACACGGCTTATTTCGCCCTCGGGTTTGCCGCCGCGCCCGCGGGAAATCCGGACGACGACACGGTCGCCGTGCAACGCGCCCCGCAATCCCCCCGGACCGACAAAGATGTCCGGGTTCCCATCATCCCGGCGCACGAAGCCGAACCCGTCGGGGTTGACGCTGAGAACACCCGCTGCGAGATTGAGCCCCTCCGGTGGTCCGAACCGGTTGTTTCGCAGCCGGACGATGGCGCCTTCCCGTTCGAGCTGGACGAGCAGGCGTCGAAATCGCCGATAGTCGTTTTCGGGCACCCGCAATGCCCGGCTCAGTTCGCGAGGTCTGAGCGGGCGCCCGGATTCACTTCGGATAAAATCCAGAACCCGGTCGCGGGTTATGGACATGGCGTCAATCCATCCCGATCGCGGTAAATTTCCAAACCCTCCTGAAAGGCATGCGCCGCCGCTATTTCCTTGATGCAGCGGCGTCAATTCCTTATTTTCGAGCGACCGTCCGAGGTCGCGTTAAATATATAAGTTAACAGGCAGAAAATCAAAAATAAATGGGCGTAAAAATCCGAAATTTCCACCTCGAGAGAAGGAGGTCAGAAGGCAGATCACTCCGACGTATTGTGTTTCGCGCCCTGTACCTGAAAAATATCACTAAAGGAGCTTCGTTATGAGAGGTCCGTTTTCGTTGGTTCTTCTTCCGCTTTTTCTGTTGGCATTCCACGGGCCCGTGTTCGCGCACTGCGAAATCCCCTGCGGGATCTATGGCGACGAGGCCCGGTTCGCGGCTATAGAGGAAAACCTGAAGACCATTGAGAAATCCATGAACCAGATTGTCCTGCTTTCGGCCGAAGCGGGCAAGAACGCGAACCAACTGGCGCGGTGGGTCAATAACAAGGAAATGCACGCGGATCAGATTCGTGAGATTGTGGCGCAGTACTTTCTCGCGCAGCGCATCAAGGCGCCTGCGAACGACGATCCGGCCGCCGGCAAGGCTTATTCCGACAAGCTCGCGCTGCTTCATCAGATGATCGTTTCGGCGATGAAATGCAAGCAGACCACCGACACGGCCCATGTGAAGAAGTCGCGGGAACTGTTGCGGGCGTTCGAGGCGCTGTACAAGAAAAAATGAAGAACCACGGGCCTGTTTCGTCCCGATTCCGCAGAAAAAATCACACCGGGCCTTCCACGGAATGCCCGGTGTTTTTTCGTGTACCGGCCAGATTTTCCTTGCCAAGATTGCGCCGGTGTGATATATTGATTGTCTGCTGGCACTCAGTATGCCAGAGTGCTAACAACGGGCTGTTAACCATTTAAAATCAATAAATTCAACGCCGGTCCCGTCTCAATTATTCAAGGAGGTTAGAGACATGGCAGTCAAGGTGAAGCCGCTGGGAGATCGTGTGCTGGTCAGGCCCCAGGAAGAAGAGGAACAGGTGAAGGGTGGCATCATTATTCCTGACACAGCAAAAGAAAAGCCTCAGCGCGGCGATGTCGTGGCCGTCGGAGATGGCAAACTGGACGATTCCGGCAAAAGGATTGCGCCGTCCGTGTCATCCGGCGACGTGGTACTCTACGGCAAATATTCCGGAACCGAGGTCAGGTTGGACGACGAGGATCATCTCATTATGTCCGAGAGCGATATCCTGGCGATTATTGAAGACTGAGGCGATTCATTTAAAGATACGTCAAGGAGGACGATATGCCGAAGCAGCTTGAATTCGATGTTGCGGCCAGAGACGCGCTGAAGCGCGGCGTGGACCAGTTGGCCGAGGCGGTCAAGGTAACGCTGGGCCCAAAGGGCAGAAACGTCGTACTGGACAAGAAATTCGGGTCGCCCACGGTCACCAAGGACGGCGTCACCGTGGCCAAAGAGGTGGAGCTGGAAGATCCCTATGAAAATATGGGCGCCCAGATGGTGAAGGAAGTCGCTTCCAAAACGTCCGACGTGGCTGGCGACGGTACCACGACGGCAACCGTGCTGGCACAGTCAATCTACAGCGAAGGGCTCAAAAACGTAACCGCCGGCGCCAATCCCATGGATCTGAAGCGGGGTATCGACAAGGCGGTGGCCACGGTCGTAAAGGCCATCCAGGATATCAGCAAGCCGGTTGCCGGACACACCGAAATCGCACAGGTCGCCACGGTTTCCGCCAACAGCGACACGGCAATCGGTGACCTGATCGCCGAAGCCATGGAAAAGGTCGGCAAGGACGGCGTCATTACCGTTGAAGAGGCGAAATCCATCGAAACCGGCCTGGAAGTTGTCGAAGGCATGCAGTTTGACCGCGGATACCTGTCGCCTCATTTCGTGACGGATCCGGACAATATGGAAGCGACGCTGGAAGAGGCCTATCTGCTGATCCACGACAAGAAGATCTCTGCGATGCGCGATCTGCTGCCCGTTCTCGAAAAAACGGCCCAGACGGGCAAGCCGCTGCTGATTATCGCCGAAGATATCGAAGGCGAAGCCCTTGCCACGCTGGTTGTCAACAAGATCCGGGGCACGCTGAAGGTTGCAGGCGTCAAGGCGCCGGGTTTCGGCGATCGCCGTACGGCCATGCTGGAAGACATCGCCATCCTGACCGGCGGCCGTGTGCTGTCCGAGGACGCGGGCTTCAAGCTTGAGAACGCAACCACCGCGGATCTGGGGCAGGCCAAGCGGGTCACGATTGACAAAGACAACACCACCATCGTCGAAGGCGGCGGCGCATCCGGCGATATCCGCGGGCGTGTCGGACAGATCCGCCGGCAGATCGACGAGACGACTTCCGACTACGACCGGGAGAAGCTGCAGGAGCGTCTGGCCAAGCTGGCCGGCGGCGTTGCCGTGGTGAACGTGGGCGCGGCAACGGAGACGGAAATGAAGGAGAAGAAGGCGCGTGTGGAAGACGCTTTGCACGCAACGCGGGCGGCCGTGGAAGAGGGCATCGTCCCCGGCGGCGGCGTGGCCTTCGTCCGTGCGATTGATTCGCTGGACCGGACCCGGAAGGATGCGCGCGGCGATGAGAAGATCGGCGTGGAAATCGTGCGACGGGCGCTGGAAGAGCCGCTTCGTCAGATCGCCGACAACGCCGGTGTGGAGGGCGCCATCGTCGTGCAGAACGTCAACGCCGGCGAGGGCGGTTATGGGTTTAACGCGGATACCGAGAAGTACGAAGACATGAACGCCGCCGGATTGCTGGATCCCACGAAGGTGGCGCGCACGGCTCTGGAGAACGCGGCGAGCATTGCCGGGTTGCTCCTGACCACGGAAGCCGTGGTGGCGGACATTCCGGAAGAAGAGAAGCCTCCGCCAGCGCCTCCGGGCGGCGGAATGTACTAGTGTCCTGTCCCAAAAATTCCTCACCATTCGACCGACGATTCATCCCGTCTCGCTACGTTCCCCTCGCTCGCCGACCATACGCAGGTCGCCTGTGCTCGGGCGCCTTGCGAGCCGGGCGACTCGGCGGTCGAATTTAGGCAACTTATTTCCGGGACAGAACACTAGACAAGCGATGCCTCCGTCAGCTGTACCGGAGGCCGAAGTAAAAGAGAAACGCGCCTTTTTTCAAAGGCGCGTTTCTTTTTTGCGGCTATGCCGGATGTTGTTTCAGTCGTCCGCGGCTTCCTGCTGCGTCACGCCGCTGCAGAAGGCGACGTAGTCGATGAGTTCGGTAATCTCGGGATTGTCGCCACACACCGGGCAACCCGGGTCGCGTCGGATCTTGAACGTCCGGAAACTCATGGCCAGCGCATCGTACATGAGCAGCCTGCCGATAAGCGGTTCGCCCTGGCCGAGAATCAGTTTGACCACTTCGGTCGCCTGGATCAGCCCCACGGTGCCCGGAAGCACGCCCAGGACCCCCGCGTCGGCGCAGGACGGCGCCAGTTCCGCGGGCGGGGGTTCGGGATACAGACACCGGTAGCACGGCCCCTCCTGGTCGCAGGGATAGATGGTCACCTGCCCCTCGAACCGGAAGATGCTTCCGTCTACGATGGGCTTGCGTGCGAAGACGCAGGCGTCATTCACCATATAGCGCGTGGGGAAGTTGTCGCATCCGTTCACCACGATGTCGTAGTCCGCGATGATGTCCATCACGTTGTCGGAACTCAGGTACTCGACGTACGGGACCACCTTGCATCCCGGATTCAGGTCCTGCAGGGTCTCCCGTGCGGAGATGGCCTTCGGCCTGCCCAGGTCGGATGTGCCGTGCAGGATCTGTCGCTGAAGATTCGTGACGTCCACGACGTCCGCGTCTACGATTCCCATCGTGCCGACGCCGGCTGCGGCAAGATAGTAGGCCGCGGGGCAACCGAGTCCGCCGGCGCCAACCATCAGGACCTTTGCATCAAGCAGCTTTCCCTGGCCCTTTTCGCCCACTTCGGGGACCAGGAGATGCCTGGAGTACCGCTGGACTTCGGCCTTGCTGAGCGCCCTGTCCTGCTGAACCGGATAACCGGCCTCCACCCAGGCTTCGAAACCGCCCTCGATGTAGTCGACGTTTTCATATCCCATATTCTGCAGGTCTCTCGCGGCCAGCGGCCCCTGGTTTTCGTCTCCGTACACGATGATGGCGGTTGAGCGGTCGTTCGACAGGGACTCGATGCGCAGTTCGAGGAACCCCCGGGAAAGGTTCTCCGCGCCTTCGATATAACCCCCGGCGTAGTCTTCCCGTTCCCGGACGTCCAGCAGCAGGGCGCCGTCCATCCGCTCCCTTGCTTCCTCCGGCGAGATGCCCCGGACCTCGCTCCTTACGCTTAGCATCAGCGTTTCAAATGCCGTGCTCATAATATCCCTCCGGTGCAGTATGATTGAAATCACCTACCGGTAATGTATCCAATTCCGGCATGGAAGGCAAAAGTTAATGCGTAAAATAGAAGGAAGAAGGAAAAAGGAAGAAGGATGAAATGCGGGGAGACGGAAGAGGTGAGACGGTAGAGATCGGCTGCCTTGTAAGGTTTCTTGTCAGGCCGTAGGTAAGTAGGAGCGACCTACTCGGGCAAGGATTTCTTCTACCGGCTCCCGTCTACCCTCTCCCCGTTTTTTCACGATATCGTAATCTTCGGTCCAGGTTGCTCGTGGGCGTCGATCTGGTCCATGATCTCCTGTGCGATTTCGAGAAAGGTTTCGGACTCGTCGGATTCCCCCGCGGCAATCGGGTCGCCTTCGTCGCCGCCCTTGCGAATGGCCGGCAGAATGGGCAGCCGACCGAGCAGCGGGACGTTGAATGCCTGGGCGATCCGGTCGCCGCCGCCCGTTCCGAAGATCGCAGCGGATTCGCCGCAGCAGGGACAGATGAAGGCGCTCATGTTTTCCACGGCGCCCAGAACGGGGACGTCCACCTTGCGGAACATTTCGACGCTTCGCGTTACGTCTTCCAGGGCCACGTCCTGAGGCGTGGTGACGATCACCGCGCCGCTGAGCGGGACGGTCTGTGCGAGCGTGAGTTGCGCGTCTCCGGTCCCGGGGGGAAGATCGACGACGAGGAAATCCAGCGCGCCCCACGCCACGTCCGACATGAATTGCTGGATCATCTTGCCCACGATCGGGCCCCGCCAGATCACGGGTGTGTCCTCTCCGGCGATGAGTCCGAGCGACATCAGTTTCACGCCGTGGTTTTCGAGCGGGATGATCTTGCCGCCCACGGCCCGGGGTTGTTCCGCGGCGCCCAGCATCATCGGGACGTTCGGTCCGTAGATGTCGGCGTCGAGCAGACCGACGGCCTGGCCCTGGCGCGCCAGGGCGACGGAGAGGTTCACGCTGACGGTGGTTTTGCCCACGCCTCCCTTGCCGCTGGAAACGGCCACGATGTGCTCGACGTCGGGAATGGCGCGGGGTTTCGGCATGCCGGGTGGCATTTGCATGGGTCCGTTCCTTGAATGTTGTTTGATTGTAGGGATTCGAATGCGTTGTCGATCTAGGTTCGCCGACCCTGCGGGCCGGAGTATGGCGAAATCTCGCGCAGGCGTCCGACTTCCTCGATGACGCGACCTGCCGCCCGGTCGATTTCGGCTTCGGTGTTGAATCTCCCAATGCCGAACCGGATACTGCTCTCGGCAAGTCGGTTCGGCACCCCCAGCGCGCGCAGTACGTAAGAGGGTTCCAGCGAGGCCGACGTGCAGGCGGAGCCGGACGAAAGCGCGATTTCCTCCAGGCCCACCATCAGGCTCTCGCCGTCCACGCCTTCGAAGCTCACGTTCAGGTTGCCGTCCAGGCGCTTCTTCGGATGTCCGTTGAGATGGATATCGTCCACGTTGTCGAACAGACGGGTTTTCAGCCGCTCGCGCAACCCCCGGAGCCGGGCGCCTTCAGCGGCCATTTCCGCTCCCGCAAGTTCGCAGGCCGCCCCCATACCCACGATGCCGGGCACATTGAGCGTGCCCGACCGCATACCGCGTTCGTGACCGCCTCCGTCGATTTCCGCCACGAGGCGGACTCGCGGCCGGCTGCGAACGTACAGTGCGCCGACGCCCTTGGGTCCGTACAGTTTGTGGGCGGAGATCGAGAGCATGTCGATGCCCAGAGCCTGCACGTCGATGGTCAGCTTGCCGACGGCCTGAGCGGCGTCGCAGTGAAAGAGGACCTTGCGTTCCTCGCAGACGGCTCCGATTTCGTCCAGCGGCTGCACGGTACCGATTTCATTGTTGGCCGCCATGATGGAAACGAGCAGGGTGTTTTCACGGATCGCGTCCGAAACGGCTTCCGGCTCGACCTGTCCATAGGGGTCTACGGGAAGGACGGTAACGTCGAAACCACGCCGTTGGAGCGCTTTGCACGAATCGAGGACGGCGTGGTGTTCCGTGGCCTGGGTAATGAAGTGTCCGCCCCTGTCCCGGCGCAACGCGGCCACGCCCTTTATGGCCAGGTTGTCCGACTCCGTCGCGCCGCTGGTAAAGATGATCTCCCTCGCGTCCGCATGGATCAGCTCCGCGATCTGTTCCCGGGCCCGGTCCACCGCGCCTTCGGCGGCCCATCCGAAGCTGTGGGTACGGCTGGCCGCGTTGCCGAAATCCTCCTTGAAAAAGGGCAGCATTGCGTCCAGGACCCTGGGGTCGACGGGTGTGGTGGCCTGGTTGTCGAGATATATGTGCGTCATGTCGAGAATCGGGTAGAAGGAAAAAGGAAGAAGGATGAAGGATGAAGAAATGCGGGCGGTCGGGCACCCCTTGTGGGTGCCCGCTTATGACATCAATCCCCTTCAAAAAGCGCTGTGACGAAGGCTTCCGGTTCGAAGTCACTGAGATCGTCCTCGCCTTCGCCCAGGCCAACCATGCTGACGGGGAGGCCGAGTTCGTCGGCGATCGCAATGATAACGCCGCCCCTGGCGGTACCGTCCAGTTTCGCCAGAACAAGGCCGGTAACGCCGATATCCGTGTGAAACTGCCGGGCCTGCGCAACGGCGTTCTGCCCGGTCGTCGCATCCAGGACCAGCAGGGTTTCGTGAGGCGCGCCCGGCAGGCACTTTCCCAGGACGCGCCGGATCTTCTTGAGTTCCTCCATCAGATTGACGCTCGTGTGCAGGCGCCCCGCGGTGTCGATAATAACGACGTCCAAGTTGCGGGACCGGGCGGCGGCAACGGCGTCGAAGGCCACCGAGGCGGCGTCCGCGCCGGACCTGTGGCGAACGATGTCCGCGCCCGAACGGTCGGACCAGATCGATAGCTGGTCGATCGCGGCGGCCCGGAAGGTGTCGCAGGCGGCCAGGAGTACCCGCTTTCCGCGCGCGCCGAACCGGCAGGCCAGCTTACCGATTGTCGTCGTCTTGCCCGATCCGTTGACACCGGCGACCAGGATGACGTGGGGCCTGGCGCCGGGAGGCTCACGGTTCGGGGGCTGGGCGGCGCTGAGGATCTCCAGCAGTTCGTCTGCCAGCCGCGCTCGCACCCAGTCTTCGGTCCGATCGGGCGCCGGCCCGTCCCGCAGGCGCTCGCGAAGCCGGTCGATGATCCGAAGTGTCGCGTTGACGCCCACGTCGGCCCGGATCAGGATTTCTTCGATCTCTTCGAGGGTTTCCTCATCCAGTCCGGGGCTGCGCCGCAGGACCTCGCTGATCTTTCCGGACAGGCCCTCCCGGGTTTTTGAGAGGCCCTGTTTGAATTTGTAGAGGAAATTTCCGAGCATGCTGCCGGATTCTCGCGTGTCGCGCCGACTCGCCCCGTGATCGGCAATAATCAGAAGGGGCACGGCGCGGCGTGCCCCAGGGCGGATTCATCGGTGTGGGCGGTCTACTGTCAGTAAGACGTTTCTCTGAGGAGGTCCAGGATGCGCTCCAGGTCGTCGTCTGTATAGAACTCGATCTCGATTTTACCCTTTTTGCCCCGGCGATTGATGTTCACCCCTGTCCCGAACCGGCGCTGCAGGTCTTCCTCGAGCGACAGGACCTGAGGGTCTTTGGCGCGGGGCAATGGTCCGGAGGGCTCACGGCGCCCCTCTCTACCGGCCTTGACAAGGCGTTCGACCTGCCTGACGGAGAGGCCGTCCGATATGATTTTCCCGCAGAGATTCGCCTGCAGCCGGTCGTCTTCCAGGCCCAGCAGCGCGCGCGCGTGGCCCATGGAGATCTTTTTTCCCTGCAGTGCGTTTCTGACTTCCTCCGCCAGGTGCAGAAGCCGCAGCGTATTGGTCACGGTGGACCTGTTCTTGCCGACTTTCTGCGCCACCTCTTCCTGGGTCAGGAAGCAGGTTTCCATCAGGGCCCTGTAGGCCCTGGCTTCTTCAATCGGATTCAGGTCTTCCCGCTGCACGTTTTCGATGAGCGAGATTTCCATCATCTCCTGGTCGGAACCCACGTCAAGCAGGATGGCGGGCACGGACTCCAGACCCGCTTCTTTCGCGGCGCGGAGACGCCGCTCGCCCGCGATGAGCTGATATCCGGTCCCGTCGCGCCGGACAACGACGGGTTGGATGACCCCTTTCTCCCTGATCGAGTCCGCCAGTTCCCGGACGGCTTCCGGATCGAACGCCTCCCGGGGCTGGTGCGTATTCGGCCGGAGGTCTTCAACCGCGACGTCGAGTACACCCGCCCCCGGATGGCTTTCGCCCGTTGCCGCCGGTCCCGCGGTCTGTTCCAGCGGCGATTCATCGGCGCCGGGAATCAGGGCGCCGAGGCCCCTTCCGAGGGCCTTACGCTTGGCCATGGTCGATAACCTCCCCGGCCAGGCTCATGTAGTTCCGGGCACCCGGCGACATAATGTCGTACAGGATGATGGGCTTGCCAAAACTTGGCGCTTCGCCGAGTTTGACGTTGCGGCCGATGATGGTGTTGTAGACGCGGTCTCCGAAGTGATGACGGGCTTCGTCCACGACCTGCCTGGAGAGATTGAGCCGCGTGTCGAACATCGTGAGCAGTACGCCTTCAATTCTGAGCGGGGGATTCAGATGGCGTTGGACCAGCCGAAGGGTATTCAACAGCTTTCCCACACCCTCCAGCGCGTAATATTCGCACTGTATCGGAATGAGGACGGATCCGGCGGCGGTGAGTGCGTTGAGGGTGAGCAGCCCGAGGGACGGCGGGCAATCGATCAGCAGGAATTCGTAGCTTTCGCCAGCCTTCTCCAGCGCAACCCTGAGCCGGTGTTCCCGGGCGCCAAGGTTCACCATCTCGACTTCCGCCCCAGTGAGGCGCACATGCGAAGGGGCCACGTTCAGGTAGGGAATCTCGGTTTCCCTGGTGATGTCGGCAAGCGGGTGCTCCTGAACGAGAACCTCGTAGATACTGGGGTCCTCCTGATTCACTGATACGCCGAAACTGCTGGTGGCATTCGACTGCGGGTCGAGGTCGACGAGAAGGGTTTTCTTTTCCGCTGCCGCCAGGCAGGCGGAAAGGTTGACCGCTGTCGTGGTCTTTCCAACGCCGCCCTTCTGGTTCGCAATGGCAATGATTCTTGGCATAAATGGAAAACCCTGTGCGGCGTCGAGCCCGGTCCGGCCGATTGGCTAATCGATGGCGGCCTGGGCGGCGGCCAGACGGGCGATGGGCACCCTGTAAGGCGAGCAGGAGACGTAGTCGAGGCCGACGTCGTGACAGAACTTCACGGAGTCAGGATCGCCGCCGTGTTCGCCGCAGATGCCCACTTTCAGCGTGCTGCGCGCCGACCGCCCCCGTTCGGTCCCGATGATCACCAGCTGTCCCACGCCCTCCTGGTCCATGCTGAGGAAGGGGTCCTGTTCGAGGACGCCCTGTTCGATGTAGGCGGGCAGGAATTTGCCGGCGTCGTCGCGGGAAAAACCGAAGGTCATCTGCGTGAGGTCATTCGTGCCAAAGCTGAAGAACTCGGCGGATTCCGCAATGGCGTCGGCCACGAGGGCGGCGCGGGGGACCTCGACCATGGTACCGACGAGATAGTCGATTTTGATCCTGCCCCCGCCCATGACCTCGCCGGCGACGCGGTCGACGATCTTTCTGAGTTCGGTGAACTCCTTGACGGCGCCCACGAGGGGGATCATGATCTCGGGAATGACTTTGATCCGCCGCCTGCGCACGTTCACGGCCGCTTCGAAAATGGCGCGCGCCTGCATCTCGTAGATTTCCGGATAGGTGACACCCAGACGGCAGCCGCGATGCCCCAGCATGGGATTGAATTCATGCAGGCTGTTTACTTTCTTGCGAATCGTGCCCAGCGGGACCCCCATCTGCCGCGCCATTTCCCGCTGCTGGTCGCGCTCGTGGGGCAGGAATTCGTGCAGAGGCGGGTCCAGCAGGCGGATGGTAACGGGAAACCCCTTCATGGCCCTGAAGATACCTTCGAAGTCTTCACGCTGAATCGGCAGGAGCTTGTCCAGGGCCTTTCTTCTTCCCGTTTCATCCGCGGCGAGGATCATCTCCCGTACTGCCAGAATGCGGTCGCCTTCAAAGAACATGTGCTCTGTGCGGCAGAGGCCGATTCCCTCAGCGCCAAACTTCCTTGCGATTTCCGAATCTTGCGGCGTATCCGCGTTGGTGCGTACGTCGAGTTGCTTTATCTCTTCCGCCCATCTCATGATGGTATTGAAGTTTCCGGACAACTTCGGACTCAGCGTGGGCACGCGGCCCAGCATCACTTCACCCGTGGAACCGTCGAGAGAGATCCAGTCGCCCGCCTTGACCGTCGTGCCATGGACCTCGAACAGGTCGTTGTTGTAATCGATTGTGATTGCTCCGCAGCCGGCCACGCAGCATTTTCCCATCCCCCGCGCCACCACGGCGGCGTGACTGGTCTGGCCGCCGCGGGCCGTCAGGATGCCCCTGGCGGCGTTCATCCCCCCGATGTCTTCGGGCGATGTCTCGAGGCGGACGAGGATGACCTCTTCGCCGTCATCGGCCATCGTCTCGGCATCGTCTGCCGTGAAAACCGCTCTGCCCGATGCCGCTCCGGGTGAAGCCGGAAGGCCGGTCGCCAGGACTTCGCGCGGCGCGTCGGGATCGAAGGTGGGATGCAGGAGGTGGTCGAGCTGGGCCGGATCGATTCGGACGATGGCTTCGTCCCTGGTAATCAGACCCTCTTTCACCATGTCTACCGCTATCTTCAGCGCAGACGCCGCGGTGCGCTTGCCCGTTCGGGTCTGCAGCATCCAGAGCTCACCTTTCTGGACGGTAAACTCGATGTCCTGCATCTCGCGATAGTGCAGTTCCAGTTTCTTATAAATCTCTTCGAGGGTCCTGTAGGCGTGTGGCAGTTGTCGTCTCATCTTTGCGACCGGCTCAGGCGTCCGGACCCCCGCCACGACGTCTTCACCCTGTGCGTTGACCAGGTATTCGCCGTAGAACTTTTTCGCGCCGGTCGACGGGTCGCGGGTAAATGCCACCCCAGTCGCACAGTCGTCGCCCATATTGCCGTAAACCATGGATTGCACGTTGACGGCGGTTCCCCAGTTGTGGGGAATGTCGTTTATGTTCCGATATACGATCGCGCGGTGGCCGTTCCATGAGTCGAATACGGCGTTTACGCTTCCCCACAACTGCTCCATGGGGCTCTCGGGGAATGACCGGCCGGCGCGATTTCTGACAATATCCTTGAAAACGTCAACGAGTTCGCGAAGATCATTGGACGTAAGGTCGGTATCCAGCGTGATGCCCCGCCTGGCCTTTACGCTGTCGATTGCGACCTCGAAGGGATCGTGTTCACGGTCTTCGGGCTGTATACCCATCACAACGTCGCCGTATGTCTGGATGAAGCGGCGGTACACGTCCCAGACAAAGCGTTCGTTTCCCGATTTTTCAATCAGCCCGGCGGCGATCTCGTCGTTCAGACCGAGGTTGAGCACGGTCTCCATCATTCCGGGCATGGAAACGCGGGCGCCGGACCGGACGGAAACGAGCAACGGATTAACCGGATCTCCAAACCGCCCGCCCATGGCCTGCTCAACCTTTCCGATATTCTCTACGACCTGGCTCTTGAGCGTTTCGGGGTGGTTCTTTTCGTGGCCGTAATAGAAGGTGCAGACGTCCGTGGTAATGGTGAAGCCGGCGGGGACGGGGATCCCAATGAGCGACATTTCTGCAAGGTTTGCGCCTTTCCCGCCCAGCAAGTTGCGCTGGTGGCCGTCGCCGTCGGCTTCTCCGCCGCCAAAGAAATAGACGTACTTCTCGGTTTTCGAAAGCTGCTCCGACATGTTTCTCCTCGTCGTATACGTTAGGGATTCCGTTCTGTTGCCGGTTCCCGGCCTGAATCGGTCGACGCGGTGCTCCGGGACGTCGTCGTGATCACTGAATCGGGTTCGGTCTGGCCGGTTGGAGACGTTTGTGTCTTGTCTTGCCCGCGCGGATCATCGTGTGCAGCGCGACTTGCCCGGACCACGTCTCGGTCTTCTATGTTCAGCAGGGTCTTGAGGATGCTTCGCCTGCCAACGACAATTCGCAGATCAGCCGTGGAGCCGTATTTTAGCGGCAACGGGGTTTCCAGAATGCGGATTTCCAACTCGAAGGTACGGACGCCGCCGCCGTGTACCGCGTATCCGTTGAACCTGGAGACTTCGCCGGCGCCGACGAATTCCTCACGGTCGGTGAAGAGATTGCTGAGGATTTCGACGGGGTGTCCAAGCCGGATCTTCCAGGCGTTAGTTTCAGGAACCCACGCGTCGATCGTATCGTCCCCGCCGTCGCCGGCGATGATGAGTACGATCTGGCCCTGTTCGGCAAGCATGCCGGGATGGAGGTCCTGCCTGGCCACAATCCCGCTGACGGGTGACCTCATGGTCGTCAATTCGAGGCCTTCACGGGCGCCCTCGAGGCTGCTGCGGGCTTTTGCGAGCGCTGCGCGAGCCTGGCGGACCTCGGCCGTCGCCTGTCTGAGTTCGGCGGGCGACGCCCCGCGCCGGGTGAGGTTGTGTTCCTCGGTTGCAACCTTAAGGTTGGATTCCGCGAGTTGCTGGTTGGTCCTGGCGCGTTCCAGTTCCTCGATGCTCCACAGCCGTTCGCCGAAGTAGAGCGTTTCGGCGCGCTTGAGTTCCTGCTTGCGGGCCTTCAGCGCAATTCGCGCCTGTTCGACTCTGGATTCCGCGATTTTTAACGCTTCGGCCGTGGGTTTTTCCTTCAACAGCGCGAGATTGGCCCGAGCGTGTTCCAGATTGGCTTCACCGCGCTGGACCTCCTTCCCGGCAGCTTCGGCAGCGGAAAGAAGGTCGCCATTGTAGAGCTGGACCACCGGCTGCCCCGCCTTTACCGGCTGTCCGGCCTCGATGTGGATGGCTTCGATGACTCGCTTCAGCGGCGAGTCGATATAAATCTTCGTCCCGGGCTCGACAATACCCTGGGCGATGACCACGTCGTCAATTTCAATCAGCGACAGAGTAAGAATAACAGCCGCCAGCACACCCCCAACCCACAGCATCCACTTCAACACGCGGTGCCTGCGTCGCCTGCGCATCATTACGTAAACCCTTTTTCTTGACAGGGGAGAATTGCTTGTCTATATTCATCACTTTGCCCGATCGAGTACTGGTTTTCGCAGTCTGATCCGGGAATGGAATGGGCCCGTAGCTCAGGGGTAGAGCAGCGGCCTTTTAAGCCGTTGGTCGAAGGTTCAAATCCTTCCGGGCTCATTTAAATTTCTAAAAATAAAGTACTTGCATTATAAAACGGCCCGGATCGCAACCGATCGGGCTTTTTTGTTTCCTGCACCGGACGGTTCCGCGATGCTGCGAAACGCCAGCGATATTTAGTCCCGTAAATTATCATATCACGTTCCAAAAGTCAAGGCGATTTCAGGCTGAGATACGGGTGTCAGTGGCCGCCCATTGGGGGTGAACCGGCTCTCAGGAGTACCGGAATTATTCAGAAATCACTTGACAAGGCCGATTGATTTCATTATTCTTGACTAACTTGATCAACAATATTGTAAATTATGGCGGTAGAGGATTTGCATGGATATGAACCTGGAAGAACTCAGCCGACTCGCGGATGAACTGAAGAACGCGCCGCCCGAAGACATCCTGGCGCGGGCCTGGCGGGACCTGGGTCCCGCGGTGGCAATGAGCACGGCATTCGGGCCCAGCGGCGTGGTTCTCGTGGATATGGCGCAGAGGGCGGCCCCGCAACTTCCCGTCTTCACAATCGACACGGGGTACCTCTTCTCCGAAACACTGGCGTTGAAAAAGCGTGTCGAGGCGCGTTACGATATTCAGATCGAATCACTGCGTCCCCGCCTGAGCGTACCTGAGCAGGACCGCGTGTGCGGTCCGGACCTGTACAGCACGGAGCCGGATCGCTGCTGCGCGATGCGCAAGGTGGAGCCGCTGCAACGGAAGCTGGCAGGACTGGACGGCTGGGTTGCCGGGCTGCGAAGAGATCAGTCCGACACACGGGCGGGCGTAAGCGTCGTGGAAGGATACCCGGTCAGCGGCGGGAGGACCATCGCCAAGGTCAATCCGCTCGCCGCCTGGACGCGGAAGCAGGTGTGGGACTACATCGCGGACAATGACCTGCCGTACAATCCGCTCATGGACCAGGGGTATTCCAGCATCGGCTGCTGGCCCTGCACCCAGCCCGCGGCGCCCGGCGCAAGCGAACGCGCGGGCCGCTGGGCCGGCACGTGCAAAACGGAATGCGGCATGCACGTTCCGTTGGAGGGAGTCGAGATACCCGAAGCGGAGGGGCAACTGGCGGCGGGATGATCGGGGCTGAACGGAAGGAATCTTCATCGGCGGATGCCCGGGCGGCTTCCGCCGATGTCTTTTGTACGGAAATCTCGCGGAACCGCGGGCCGTTCCGCGCCACACGTGGTTTTGCAGGGGCGCCCCTTGTGGGTGCCCGCCTTCCCGCGTTTGCGCTTGACAAAGCCAGTCTTCAGCATATATTATTTTCTGCAGCTTGGTCCCGGGCAACACGGGGCCATTTTTGTACGTGAACGGGGCATTGGCTTCACGCTCCCGCGCGAACCGGAAGAGGTTGTCTGTGGGTGATCAGATTCCGAGTACGGACGTCGGTTCCGGAATTCAGCCGACGGTGGTCGAACACATCGGCAGGACGCCGCTGTTGCGCATCCGGAAGTTTGCGGACCACCTGGACGGCATTGAGATCTATGCGAAAATGGAGATGTTCAATCCGGGAGGATCGGTAAAGGACCGGCCGGCGCTGCAGATGATTCAGGATGCCATTGCATCCGGCGAGTTGACCCCCGACAGGGTGATCATCGACTCCACTTCAGGCAACACGGGAATCGCGTACGCGATGATCGGCGCGGCGCTGGGGTACCGGGTGGAACTGGTGATGCCCGGCAGCGTGAGCGTGGAACGCCGGCACGTGATCCAGGCCTACGGCGCCAGCCTCGTTCTGAGCGATCCCCTGGAGGGCTCCGACGGCGCCATTCTGAAATGCAGGGAGATTCTGGCAGCAAACCCCGAGCGGTATTACAAGCCGGACCAGTACAACAACCCTTCGAATCCCAGGGCCCACTATCTGAAGACCGCGCCGGAAATCTGGGGTCAGACAGGGGGGCGCGTGACCCATTTCGTGGCGACCCTCGGCACCAGCGGCACGTTGATCGGCACCGGCCGGCGTTTGAAGGAATACAACCCCGATGTACAGATCATTGCCGTGGAACCGCCCGAATTTCACGGCATCGAAGGCCTGAAGAATATGGACGTGTCCATTGTGCCGGGCATTTACGATCCCTCGGTCTGGGACGAGAAGATCCGCGTGGAAACTGAAGACGCCTATGAAGCCGCCAGACGGCTGACGCGCGAACTCGGGGTTCCCGCGGGGCAGTCGTGCGGCGCGGCCTTTGCCGGGGCAATGCGCGTGGCCGAGGAGGCGCGGGAAGGGGTTGTCGTGACACTCTTTCCGGACAGCGGCGAGAAATACATGAGTACGCCGCTGTGGCGGCTGGATGAGCCTGATTGAAGGAGGGGCGGCATTGGATCGGGCGGTCTGGAAGAAGATTCACGAACACGCGCGAAGGGATTATCCTTCCGAATGCTGTGGGATCGTAACGGAAGGCGCTGACGGAGCCTTTAGCGTTCATCCGTGCGAGAATCTACAGGACCGGTTGCATGCCCGAAATCCGGAGGAGCATCCGCGCACTTCGAATAACGCCTACCGGATGGACGATCTGGAGGTCCACCGGATTTTTTCGGAGACGGAAGGCGCTGGCGGACGCGTGGTGGCGTTTTATCACTCTCACATCGACTGCGACGCGTACTTTTCCGAGGAAGATCGCCAGGCTGCCATGTTTATGGAGCAGCCGGCCTTTCCGGACGTGGTATACCTGGTCGTCTCCGTTGTCGGTGGTGCTGTCCGGGAGGCAGCCGGGTTCGCATGGGACAAACGGACGAAGACATTTGCGGAGACGGTGCTGACCGGATACGATCCGGCAATCCGGTAGGTTACGGATTGCACGTGACTGTGACCACATCCGGAGCCGCGGCCGCAGAAGGGGAGTGAGATACAGATCAGAAGGAACCGGATTGCAATCACGGCAACTCAGGACAACTAATAATCAGGAGGAATACACGATGGGTCTGACCGTACGCATTCCAACGCCATTGCGAAAATTCACGGGCGATCGCGCGGACGTTGAGGCCAACGGCGCGACGCTGGGCGAACTGCTCGACGATCTGGAATCGAAACATCCCGGCATCAAGGAGAATCTGGTCGATGCCGGCACCGGAAACCTGCGTCGATTCGTGAACGTGTACGTCAATGACGAGGACGTTCGCTTTCTCGATGGTACGGAGACGCCGCTCAGCGACGGCGACAGCGTGACAATCGTCCCGGCCATCGCCGGGGGGCGATGTTGACTGTCGGGCAACCGCGGCGGAAGTCTGTTCCCGTTCCGATTCAATGAGGCCGTGTATGTATATTTCCTCGAAGGGCAACTACGGCCTGCGGGCCGTTCTGGATCTCGCGCTGCACTACGGTGAAGGGGTTGTGCAGAGCGCGGAAATTGCCTCACGGCAGGATATTCCTGAATCCTATCTCGTACAGTTGCTGAATCCATTGCGTAACGCCGGCCTGGTGCGCAGCGTCAGAGGTCGTAAGGGCGGCCATGAACTGATCCGGCGCCCGGAGGAGATAACCGTGGGGGCTGTACTGGAGGTCCTCGAAGGTCCGGTACAGCTCGCGGCGGAAGACAAGGAAGGCCCCGACGGCGCGCCAGACGTGCTGCGGGATGTCTATGAGGAGATGGAAGCGGCGGTTGAGGAGGTGCTCGCCACCGTTACCTTTGGCGACCTCTGCAGGAAATACCGGTTGCAAAGCGGCCGCATCGTGTTTCGCATCTAGGCAGGCGAAGGACCCGAAGCCACCCCCACGGTTTGAACCATGGATGCCCTCAGAACAGGCGACAATATTCTGAAGCTGATTGGCGCAACGCCAATGGTCCGTCTGAACCGGGTGGCCGATCCCGGCGGAGCGGTTGTCTGGGCCAAGCTGGAGGCGTTCAACCCCGCGGGCAGCGTGAAGGACCGGACGGCGCTTGCCATGATCGAGGCGGCGGAAGCGCGGGGCGATCTGAAACCGGGGATGAGGATTGTAGAGCCCACAAGCGGGAATACGGGGATCGGACTGGCGATGGTGGCAGCCGTGAAGGGCTACAGGCTCACGATCACCATGCCGGAGGGCGTTAGCGACGAGCGCCAGAAGCTGCTCAGGGCGCTGGGCGCCGAGGTGGTGTTGACATCGACGTACGACGGAATGCAGGGCACGATAAAGAAGGCGCTTGAACTGGTCGAGAGTGGTACGGAGTGTTTCCTGCCGCAGCAGTTCGAAAACCCGGCCAACCCGGAAATTCACCGCCGGACCACCGCGCGCGAGATTCTGATGCAGATGGATGGAGCGCCCGACGCGTTCGTCGCGGGCGTTGGGACGGGAGGCACGGTCACCGGCGTGGGGGAAGTCTTGAAGGCGGAGGATCCGGAGACCTGCATCGTCGGCGTTGAACCGGCGGATTCCGCGGTGCTTTCGGGCAGACAACCCGGGCCCACCGAGATCGACGGGCTGGGCGCCGGAATGGTCCCGGATGTGCTCAATGTGGAAATTCTGGACCGAGTCGTTCCCGTAACCAATACGCAGGCCCGGCGGATGTCACGCAGGCTGGCGCGGGAGGAGGGCATCCTGGCAGGCATTTCTTCCGGGGCCGCGGCCCACGCGGCCGCAGCGGTCGCCGCGGGCATGTCTCCGGTTGAACGCGTGGTGGTAATCCTTCCGGATACGGGCGAACGCTATATAGGCGCCTATCTCTATTCGTAACTCGGATCCCGGAAAGAAAAACGCGCCCGATGTCTCGATGGACATCGGGCGCGTCTTTTATTTGCAGGGTTGCGCCTACATGGAATTCGCACGACGGGCGAGGTCCGATTTGTAACGGGCAGCGGTGTTTCGATGCAGGACGCCCTTTTTAACACTCTTGTCTATGACCGATACTGCCTGCGGCATCAGCGCTTCCATTTCACCTCTGTCGCTCGTATTCGATGCCCTCTTGAGGACGGTTCTCAACTCGGAACGCGCGCTCCTGTTGCGCAGACGGGCTCTTCGGTTCTGCCGGAGCCTTTTGTGGGACGATTTGAGCGTGGGCAACGCCTACCTCCTTGGTGCTCCCGCATGCGGGAACGGACACTTCAGATGAGGTCAAGATTCGAAGCAAGACAATGTAACAGAAAACACTACGTTACACAACAGATTTATTGAAATTCGAAAAGTCGGTGTTTTCCGATGGGCTGTAAAAGATGCATAGAGCCACTGGATCTGAGCGAGACCTCACCCCCCGGCCCCTCAGACCTCTCTCCCCGGCCCTCTCTCCTAAAGGAAAGAGGGAGAAAGGCCGGACATCGCCTCGCCGATTTCCTATTGAGGCTCACATTGAAAGGGAATCGCCATCACGAAACGTCTGCAAGCCCGGTACATCAAACCGTTACCGTTCCCCCTTCCTTCAGGAAGGGGGCTAGGGGGTAGGTCGGAAGGGCGGGAGACGGTAACGGGAGAGATTACCTGCCTTGTGACGATTCTTCTCGTGCCAAAGGCAACGAGGAATATGCCACTGCTTGGAATATCTTTTCTGGCAAGGATTTCTTCTACCGTCTCACGTCTTGCGTCTACCCGATTTTCTCACCACTACCCGCATTCAGGCTTGTTGTGGCCAATTAGACGGTTGTCTTTGTTCGTGTTAAGGCTGATTGACCTTCAGTAACTCAACCTCGAAAATGAGCGTCGCCCCGGGCGGGATGGCCGGATTCCCACGGTCGCCGTAGGCGAGGTCGGAAGGAATATAGAAGGTGAATTTGGCCCCTTCCTTCATCAGTTGCAGGCCTTCGGTCCACCCCCTGATGACGCGGTTGAGCGGGAACGTTGCCGGTTGTCCGCGCTTGAAGGAGCTGTCGAACTCGTTGCCGTCGAGGAGGGTACCGCGGTAGTGTACGGTCACTTTGTCCGTTGCGGAGGGCGACTTACCGGAACCCTCACGGGTTATCGTGTACTGAAGACCGCTGGGCGTTTCCACGACCCCGGTCTTTGTCCTGTTTTCCGCGAGAAACTGCCTTCCCTCCTCTTTGTTCTTCATCGCCAGGTCTCCAATGTTGGGTCTTGCGCCCCGCGCCTTCATCTGTTCCTGCTGCCGGTCGATCATTCTCTGCTTCAGCGACGCCATGGCGGCCTTGATCTCCTCTTCGTTCATGCGGCCGTCTGCCTTCGTTACCCGGTCCTTGACACCCATCGAGAACGCATCGGGATCCACTTCAATTCCGGCGTTCTGGCGCAGTCCGTTAACAATGTCCCTGCCCACGGCGTACCCGAGTGAATAGTTGAGTCTTTGGCTGTCCTGCACGTCTTTCTCCTGGCGAAAATCCAGCAAGGTCTGCTCGATTTCTTCGCGGGTGTAGACGGTCCCTCCGCCCGCCGCCGCTTCCCTGACGCCTTTTCCATATGCGTCGGCGTCGAGCGCAATCTGCGTTTTTTCCAGGCCTTTCGCAACTTCCTCGCCAATCGTGAATCCCAGGCTGTAGCTGGCTCTCTCGTCTTCCGTTGCCAGATCCTTCTTTTCCGCCTCGCAGGCGAAAAGAAGCAGCGAAACAAGCAATATCCATCCTTTTCTCATTGAACTCTCCTGACTGATGAGTGATTTTCCCGCCGCCCCCGCTCCATCTGCAACGGAATTCGCAGCGAGCGGCATCGTTCACAGCCCGCCGGCGAACGATGCCCGCTCAGCGGATGTAGATACCGCCGTTGGCGTCGATGATTTCGCCCGTGATGAAACTGCCCTGGTCGGAGGCGAGGAGCATCACCGCCCCGACCATTTCCTCGGCTCGGCCGACCCGCTTCAGCGGTGTGGCTTCTCCGAAGGACTCAAGCTGCTCCGGTGTAGAGTGCCGGTGCTGCATCGGCGTGTCGATCACGCCCGGCGCCAGGGCATTGACCCGGATACCGTAAGGCGCAAGTTCTTTAGCGAGTCCCCGTGTGAAGGTATTGACCCCGCCCTTTGCCGTGCCGTAGGGAAGCGTGCCTCCCCCTCCGCCTGTATGGCCCGCGACGGAGGAGATATTCACGATGGCGCCGGAGCCGTTCTCTTGCATGGCGGGAATGGCCGCGCGGCAGCATAGGAACACGCTTTTCAGATTGACGTTCATCATGTGGTCCCAGAGTTCCTCAGGGCACTCCGCAATGCGCGCCTTGTTCATCCACTGTCCGGCGTTGTTGATAAGCACGTGCAGGCGGCCGCCGAAGACTTCCAGGGTATGGTCCACCATTCGCTGGACGTTCGCGGCGCTGCAGACGTCCGTTTTCAGGGTTTCAACGCGGCCTTCCGACGACGCGGCCTCTGCGCTTAGCGCGTCCGCGCCTGCCCTGTTGCTGTTGTAGGTGGCCACGACAGACGCGCCTTCGTTTGCAAGGGCGAGTGCGACGGCCCTGCCGATCCCGCTGCTGGCCCCGGTTACAATAGCGACCTTACCCGTGAATTGCCCTTGGCTCATATCAGTCCTCTCTTCGTGCCTAACAGTCCGTTGAGAAAGTCGCTCTGCAGGCGTGGTCGAAGACAAGGCGCGCGACCGAGTCCCATCCAGTGATTCGGCGAGGGAGCGCAACGCAGTATTTCGACCGCAAGGGCCGGCCGTAGGCCGGATGGACTTTTTCCAACAGGCTGTTTAAGACGTCCCGTCTCCGTTTTGTCCGCAGACGCCGCAGGAGAGTTCGTCTCAGCGCTTGTCAAATAGCTTCTTCCAGTCCGAGAAGGCCATCTGTCCGCCGTCCGCAACGAGGGTCTGTCCGGTGATGAATCGGGCGTCGGGGGTGGTGAGAAAGTGTACGATGCCCGCGATTTCCTCGGGTTCGCCGTAGCGGCCCTGCGGTATCAACTTGAGGTAGTTGTCCAGGGTTTCCCTGTCGTCGAGCAGGTCGTCGTTCGCCGGTGTGTTGATGACGCCCGGGCAGATGGCGTTCACTCGCACGTTGTGCGGTGCGAATTCTCCCGCGGCCGTCCGGGTAAAGGCGACAAGCGCCGCTTTGGATGAGTCGTAGGCGGCGGAGCCCTTACTGGACACCAGGGCGTTGCGGGAGGCGATGTTGACAATCACGCCGTCGCCCCGCTCGATCATCCCGGGCGCGATCTCGCGGGTAAGGATGAACGGGGCCGTCGCATTGATCCGGTAGATTTCCTCCCATCGGTCCAGGGCGATGTCGACCAGGGGTTCGTAGCACCAGGCGCCTGCATTGTTGACGAGCACATCGATGGCGCCGTGCGCTTTGACGAGCCCGGACACCCGGTCAGGGATGGCCTCAAGGTCGTTCAGGTCGAAGACGCACGGGATGGTGTTGGGTACGCATCCGGCCAGTTGCTTCAGCGCGCGCCCGGAACGATCCAGGGCGATGACCCGATGCCCCTCGTCGGAAAACCGCCTGGCAATGGCTTCCCCGATGCCGCTGGCGGCGCCGGTAACAAAGGCCAGCGTGCCTGATCTATCCATGGATTAACGCCTTAGGGGTCGGCGGACATGCAGGGAGCGCGAAAAAAATCCCGACAGCGTGTCTCAATCTTTACAGCCAACCCG